>NZ_CABPSH010000035.1 GCF_902459725.1 Pandoraea eparura | reverse complement strand
CCCAGCGCGCTTTCGCCCTTGCGCACGCTGACGTTGCCGCCCACGCGCACTTCCAGTTGCTTCTTGAGCTGCATGTCCACGCCCAGATCCGCCGTGAAGATATCGCGGCCCAGCTTCGGACCCTTCACCGTGAAGTTGCTCGGCGCACCATAGATCGCGTTCGTCAGGCGGCTCTGCGTGTTGCCGAACTCGTGCTCGTACGACAGGCGCAGCGACGGGGCCACCTTGCCGCCCGCGATGCTCGCCACTTCGCTCCACAGACGCACGCCCACCACACCGCGCGTCGAGGTCTGCGATTGCGAACCCACCTTCAGGCCGTCGTTACCCTGGCCATCGCGGTTCGTCTCGTCGAACGCATTGAGTCGCGTCGACGCCACACGCAAGCCCACCGACGGATCGATGTTCACGCCCGACACGCCAAAGCGCTTGCCCACTTCACCGAACATGCCGAACGTCTGACCGTTCGTCTTGCCCGACAGACGGGCCGACGCGTTGCGTGCGGCCACCGTGCGATCCGTCTTCACGCTGTGATTCGTGTACGACACGCCGCCGTTGACGAACCAGTTCGTGGCCGCCAGGTGCGAACCGTACAGACCCACGCTCACGCTGTTGACCTTCGACTCGCCCGGCATGCC
>NZ_CABPSH010000034.1 GCF_902459725.1 Pandoraea eparura | reverse complement strand
CATGCTCTGCTGATGCGCGGAACTCTCGCTCGTATCCTGCACGCTGGCGATGTTCAGATCTCCACCCACGCGCGCAATGACCTTGTCGGCATTCACGTTCGCGCCGACGATGTTCGTGTCGCCACCGCTCGCGATTACCGCCGTCTGGCTCGCGTTGATATGCGTGTTGTTTTGGAATTCGGAATCCGAGTTGGCATCGCCGTTCGACTTCGAGAGCGACGCCGACACGCCCCATCCGCTCGTGCCGTAAGACACCCCGATACTGCCGCTCTTCGATTCGTTATCGCTGCGCGACGACTCGGTGTCGGTGCTATGGCTCAGGTTGACTTGATTGTTGGCTTGCAGGAGAACGTCCTTCGCATCGATGTTCGAGCCGATGATGTTGACGTTGCCTTTCCCCGACGCCGCGTCACCGGTCGCGATGAACGCCGCCGTGCCTCCGGCCTTGATGTTGCTCGACACGTTTTGCGCGCTGTCGGACGAAGCCGTCGACTTGCTGCTCGACGACCCCCAACTCAATTCAACCTTCGCCTCAGGCTTGCCGCCGTTGGCGAGCGCATCGAGCGCGCCCTTCCCTTCGCCAAGCGCGCTGACGGCGCCACTGGCCGCCGCGTAACCTCGCAAGGCCGAAACGCGCGCATCGCCGCCGGA
>NZ_CABPSH010000033.1 GCF_902459725.1 Pandoraea eparura | reverse complement strand
GGTCTGTAGCTCAGGTGGTTAGAGCACCGTCTTGATAAGGCGGGGGTCGAAGGTTCAAGTCCTTCCAGACCCACCAAGCTTAACCACCGCTTGACCAAGTCAGACGGTAAATGGCTTGATTTGGGGGCATAGCTCAGCTGGGAGAGCACCTGCTTTGCAAGCAGGGGGTCGTCGGTTCGATCCCGTCTGCCTCCACCAATTCCTTAGATCGCACATCGATGTCAGTCAAAAGCTTTTACGTCTGTAGTAAATCCCAATAGTGATTTAGCGTGAACGTTTTTGAATGACAGCAATGTCATGCAGTATTTGTTCTTTAACAATTTGGAAGAAGTAGTAGTACAACGGAAGCGCGTTAGAGATGGCGCGTGGAAATTGTACGGGTTGTGATTGTATCAACTAGTATTTAAGTGATCGAAAGATGACTTGGAATACGGCACAACGCGAAAACTCAACCTATAAAGAGTCGGTGCTCTGCATCGGATCCTCGTCGGTGCGAAAGTGCAAACGACGATCGGAAAAGACACACTCGTTATAGGGTCAAGCGAATAAGTGCATGTGGTGGATGCCTTGGCGATTACAGGCGATGAAGGACGCGATAGCCTGCGAAAAGTTGTGGGGAGCTGGCAAATAAGCTTTGATCCACAAATGTCCGAATGGGGAAACCCGGCCCTATGGGTCATCCTAGACTGAATACATAGGTCTAGTGAAGCGAACGCGGCGAACTGAAACATCTAAGTAGCTGCAGGAAAAGAAATCAACCGAGATTCCCAAAGTAGTGGCGAGCGAAATGGGACCAGCCTTCAAGATTTAGCACAGGTGTTATCAAAACGGAATGGAAAGTCCGGCCATAGTGGGTGATAGCCCCGTATGAGAAAACCCTGGTGTGGAACTA
>NZ_CABPSH010000032.1 GCF_902459725.1 Pandoraea eparura | reverse complement strand
TTGGCGCAGCCGGGCGAGATTACGAAGATCGACGTTGACACGGCGCACTTCAAGGGCAACTTCCCGGATCGTTGTTCCATTCAGGCGGCGTATGTGACCGGCGGCACCGAGCAGTCCTTGATAACGCAGTCGATGTTCTGGCCGGTGTTGTTGCCGGAGCAGAAATTGGCGATGGACAAACAGTTCTTCTTTGAGGAGCAGGTGCAGAAGTTGGGGGCGATCACGCACATTCGGTTCAACATCATTCCGGACGGTGGCGTATCGCGGTTGCGGTTGTGGGGCCGGCTGAGCGAGAAGCAGGCGTAAGCGATATGAGCAACGTAAGCGACGTGAGCGACGCAATCGGCGTCTAAGCGGCGTAAGCGTGGGAATTCCCCTCTCGCGGTTGGCAAAGGCTGCGGGAGGGAAAATGAGAAGGGAAAAAAAGGAGAGTGACATGGCGGGAGCGGCGTTGAAGATCGAGCGATTGACGCGAGAGGCGTTTGCGCCGTTTGGCGATGTGATCGAGTTGGCGGGGGCGAAGCATTTCGGGATCAATGGTGGGACGACCGAGCGGTTTCATGATTTGGCGACGGTTGATTTGGGGCCGGAGGGTGGACGCACGTTGGTCAATGTTTTCCGGGGTCAGCCGAGGCAGTTGCCGTATGAGGTGAAGATGTTGGAGCGGCATCCGTTGGGGAGTCAGGCGTTCATTCCGTTGAAGACGACGCCGTACCTGGTGGTGGTAGCGCCGGCGGGCGAATTGGATGTGAGTCGGATGAGGGCGTTTGTCTCGGAGGGGTGGCAGGGGGTGAACTATGCGCGTGGCGTGTGGCATCACCCGTTGTTGGCGTTGGATGAGGTGAGTGACTTCGTGGTGGTGGATCGGGGTGGGGAGGGACACAATTGTGACGAGCAGGATTTGCCGGGCACGTATGTCTTGACGCGGGCGGCGTTGGAGGCGGTG
>NZ_CABPSH010000031.1 GCF_902459725.1 Pandoraea eparura | reverse complement strand
CAAGGTACTCGATGGCAGGATGCTCGCCGGTGGCCTGCCAGGGCAGCTTTGCAATGGCGACGAGCAACGACCGCACGGGGCGAATTCCATCAATCAATCCCTCGCGGACCAGGGAGGCCCTGCTCGGTGGTTTGCGTTTCTGGGTTTCGGTGATCAAGGCTTCAAGACGGGCACGCAACTCAGCATCTGGCACCGCACCTTGCGCGCTCAAGGCAACAAGTTCGCCGAGCAGCGTTTTGTACATTGCGGCCCAATTGACGGTAGCGGGGACATCGGCGGCAGCCTGACGCCACAGATCGGCGATCCGGCGCTGCACCATAAGGATCAACTGGTCTGTGGTGGTGAACAGGCAATACCGAAGAAAGCATGCGACCTCCACGGTGCGCGCTGGCTCTTTGATCTTGGCTCCGGCTGAGGGCGGCCTGGAGACAAGTCGGCGCGCGTAGCGGCGCAAGATGAGATCGGGGATGTCTGCCAGGTGCTTATGAACGTCCAGCGTGTAAAGCAGGTCGATGCGCTCCAGTACCTCGCTGATTTGGCGGGTTGAGTGTTTCGCCGGTGCAGCCCATAGCCAACTCTGCTGGGTTTGTCCATCTGGGCGCAGCTCTGAAACTGAGGCTCGCCAGCGATCAAGTGTTGCTGGATCAACGCTGGCGGCGATGGCGGTGCCTGTTTCAACTTCAAGCTGGGCAAGTGCCGCCGCAATCAGTGTCCGAATTGCCCGCTCGTGCACGATCACCAGCTTGTTCTTGTACAGCCATTGACGCGCCCGCACGAGTAGCTGATCGCGGTCGGCGCAGCGCGCCACTTCGTCGCGCAGTTCACGTACCAGTGAGCGGCGCTGGTGCTCGCTCATCCACTGGAATCCAAGGACCGTGCAGGCTACTTGTTGGTGATCGAATAGCGTGCGCCCGCGTTCATACATGGCTCTCAGCGAGGCGACTTCTGGTGCTGCAATGCCAAGCTCGTTGCCAAGGTGGCGCCACAAGGCTACTGGAATTACCCGAAAGGCACCGAGCAAACGCCCACTCATGCGCAGGAAACCAATATGGAGCGCCAGACCAAGCTTGTGGGAATCACCTCGGCGTGCATTGATTGCGTCGCGCTCGGCACCATCGAAGGTGAAAAATGCCTTCATCTCGAAGTCGCTGATATCGCGGGGGAGCCCACGCATCCCCAAAAACGTTGTGTGCCAACCCTGCATCGTGAACCTCAAAAGTGGGAGGCCACCATACCCGTTTACAAAGCGAACAGGAAAGTCAATGAAATCAACGGTCTACCCAGACCACCCCCGCGCCAGTGCTAGCTTTGCGTACCGTCACTTATTGCACTGAAAACGAGGAGACCCC
>NZ_CABPSH010000030.1 GCF_902459725.1 Pandoraea eparura | reverse complement strand
GATGCGATTGATCTTTAAAAACTAGACAACCGATAAGTGTGGGCACTCGATGAATGGTGCGTCTGCTTCGGCAGATAAGCTTTAAATTTATTGAGGCTCACATAGTAATAGGTAAGTTAAGAAATTAACTTGTCAGCATACTTTGAGAGCGACCGGTTCGAGTGATTTATCACGAAAAACCGAAAACAGTAACAGGTTTAAACTGAAGAGTTTGATCCTGGCTCAGATTGAACGCTGGCGGCATGCCTTACACATGCAAGTCGAACGGCAGCACGGGTGCTTGCACCTGGTGGCGAGTGGCGAACGGGTGAGTAATACATCGGAACGTACCTTGTAGTGGGGGATAGCTCGGCGAAAGCCGGATTAATACCGCATACGCTCTGAGGAGGAAAGCGGGGGACCTTCGGGCCTCGCGCTACAAGAGCGGCCGATGTCAGATTAGCTAGTTGGTGGGGTAAAAGCTCACCAAGGCGACGATCTGTAGCTGGTCTGAGAGGACGACCAGCCACACTGGGACTGAGACACGGCCCAGACTCCTACGGGAGGCAGCAGTGGGGAATTTTGGACAATGGGCGAAAGCCTGATCCAGCAATGCCGCGTGTGTGAAGAAGGCCTTCGGGTTGTAAAGCACTTTTGTCCGGAAAGAAATCCTCTGGGTTAATACCTCGGGGGGATGACGGTACCGGAAGAATAAGCACCGGCTAACTACGTGCCAGCAGCCGCGGTAATACGTAGGGTGCAAGCGTTAATCGGAATTACTGGGCGTAAAGCGTGCGCAGGCGGTTTTGTAAGACGGATGTGAAATCCCCGGGCTCAACCTGGGAACTGCATTCGTGACTGCAAGGCTAGAGTATGGCAGAGGGGGGTAGAATTCCACGTGTAGCAGTGAAATGCGTAGAGATGTGGAGGAATACCGATGGCGAAGGCAGCCCCCTGGGCCAATACTGACGCTCATGCACGAAAGCGTGGGGAGCAAACAGGATTAGATACCCTGGTAGTCCACGCCCTAAACGATGTCAACTAGTTGTTGGGGATTCATTTCCTTAGTAACGAAGCTAACGCGTGAAGTTGACCGCCTGGGGAGTACGGTCGCAAGATTAAAACTCAAAGGAATTGACGGGGACCCGCACAAGCGGTGGATGATGTGGATTAATTCGATGCAACGCGAAAAACCTTACCTACCCTTGACATGTACGGAATCCTGCTGAGAGGTGGGAGTGCTCGAAAGAGAACCGTAACACAGGTGCTGCATGGCTGTCGTCAGCTCGTGTCGTGAGATGTTGGGTTAAGTCCCGCAACGAGCGCAACCCTTGTCCTTAGTTGCTACGCAAGAGCACTCTAGGGAGACTGCCGGTGACAAACCGGAGGAAGGTGGGGATGACGTCAAGTCCTCATGGCCCTTATGGGTAGGGCTTCACACGTCATACAATGGTCGGTACAGAGGGCTGCCAAACCGCGAGGTGGAGCTAACCCCAGAAAACCGATCGTAGTCCGGATCGCAGTCTGCAACTCGACTGCGTGAAGCTGGAATCGCTAGTAATCGCGGATCAGCATGTCGCGGTGAATACGTTCCCGGGTCTTGTACACACCGCCCGTCACACCATGGGAGTGGGTTTTGCCAGAAGTAGGTAGCCTAACCGTAAGGAGGGCGCTTACCACGGCAGGATTCATGACTGGGGTGAAGTCGTAACAAGGTAGCCGTAGGGGAACCTGCGGCTGGATCACCTCCTTTCTAGAGCATGCACTGGAAGTTGAGTGTTCACGCTTATCGGTTGTTGACTGCGTAGATCTAAGTCGGGTCTGTAGCTCAGGTGGTTAGAGCACCGTCTTGATAAGGCGGGGGTCGAAGGTTCAAGTCCTTCCAGACCCACCAA
>NZ_CABPSH010000029.1 GCF_902459725.1 Pandoraea eparura | reverse complement strand
GTAAGCGACCGGCAAACCCGTCTTGACGGGTCAGGTTTCAGGGCGCGGCCGGCGTCCAACGGTGCGGCAGCAGATCACTGATGGCGCTGGCGCGCTGTGTCGGCAACCTCTCCAGCACGTCCTTCAGGTACGCATGCGGATCCAGGCCGTTTAGCTGTGCAGAACGCACCAGGCTCATGACGGCGGCCGCGCGTTGGCCCGCTCGCAGCGATCCCGCGAACAGCCAGTTCGAGCGCCCAATCGCCCAGGGGCGGATCTGGTTTTCCACCCAGTTGTTATCGATCGGCGCATTGCCATCGTCGAGGTAGCGCGTGAGCGCCTCCCAGCGTTTGAGGCTGTAATCCAGTGCTTTGGCGATGGCCGATCCGTCTGGCACTTTTTGCCGTTGGCTGATCATCCAGGCATGCAATGCATCGGCCACGGCACGTGCCTTCTCCTGGCGCACGCACCGCCGCTCGTCTGGGCTGAGTGTCGCCACCTCGCGCTCAACGTCGTAGAGCATGCCGATGTACGCCAGCGTCTGACCCGCCACCTCGCTTTTATGATTGGCGTGCAGTTCGTAGAATTTGCGCCGGGCATGCGCCATGCAGCCGAGTTCGATCACGCCCGCGCCGAAGCTCGCCTTATAGCCCGCGTAATCGTCGCACACGAGCTTGCCTTGCCAGTCTTTCAGGAAGGCACGCGCATGCTCACCGGCCCGGCTTGGCGCGAAGTCGTAGACCACACCGCGCACGGATTCGTAACTTGTCGGGCAGTACGCCCACAGATAGGCACGACGCGTTTTCTTCTTGCCCGGATCGAGCATCTGCACCGGGGTCTCGTCGGCGTGCAGCACGCCGTGCGTGAGCAACGCTTGGCGCAACGCGTCGACCAAGGGCTGCAGACGTACGCCGCACACGCCAACCCATTGCCCCAAGGTCGAACGCGGCAAGGCCAGGCCTGCGCGTGCAAAGATTTTCTCTTGTCGGTACAGCGGCAAGTGATCGGCATACTTCGCCACCAGCACCTGCGCGAGCAGCCCGGCCGTCGGGATACCCTTGTCGATCACGTGCGCTGGCACCGGCGCCTGGATCAGCGTCTCGCACGTGGCACACACCCACTTGCCACGCACGTGACGCTCCACCGTAAAGACGCCCGGGACATAGTCCAATTTCTCTGCCACGTCCTCGCCGATGCGCTTCATCTCGCAACCACAGCCGCAGGTGCTCGACTCGGGTTCGTGGTGGATGACGGTGCGCGGCAGGTTTGCCGGCAGCGGCGCGCGTCTGGGCTTTTGCGGCGCCTCGACAGGCGTTGCAGGCTGGGTGCTTAGCTGCGCGAGCTCTTCTTCGATGGCCGCGATATCGGCATCGATGCTCTCTTCGAGCAGGCTCGCTTGCGTGCTGTCGAGCTGCTCGCTGCGTTTGCCGAACTGGTACCGCTTGATCATCGCCATCTCATGCGTGAGTTGGTCGATACGCGTCTGGCGGTAGTGGAGTTCGCGATCCTTCTCGCCGACCTTGGCGATCAGCTCAGCCGCGAGCGTGCGAAGCTGCTCCGGGCTGAGGTGGTCGAGGTTTGCGGGTAAGTTCATGGGGCTCAGTTTGCCAGAGCCTGGCACCGCTGCCCATTGGATCAACACCGGATTGCACCGGCATCAGAGGATTGTGATCACCCCGTGCTCGCCCAAGCGCTGCCAGGGTAGCCCGAGCACCAGCGCCTGCAACTGCTCCGGCGTGAGGGCAAGCTCCGTGGCCAGCCCCTCGCCGGGCCAGATGAAGCGGCCCTTGTTCAGGCGCCGCGCCGCCAGCCATACGCCGATGCCGTCATGCACCAACACCTTCATGCGATTGCCGCGACGGTTGGCGAACAGGTAGGCGTGATGCGGGCGGGCCGCACCAAACATCTTCACCACGCGAGCCATCGCCGTGTCGCTGCCGGCGCGCATATCCAGCGGCTCGACCGCTAGCCAGATTTGGTCGACACGGATCATCGCAGCCAGTCTCGTAACCAGGTGGCGCAACCGACTGCGTCTTTCAGGGGCCATCGCACGATGATGCTCGTATCGCCCCGGGCGACATCGATCTGGATATCTTGGCGTAACTCGGGCATTGACGGCGCACGCGAAGGTGCGGCAATCGGAATGAACGACGGCGTCGCCATCGCCAGTTGCCCTGCCTCGGCCAACCGAAGCCATTTGTGCACGATATTGGCGTTCATGCCGTACTTGAGCGCCACGCTCGACACCGATCTGTCCCCAGCCTTGCACTCGGCCACAACCTCGCTCTTGAACTGCTTCGAGTAGGAGCGCCGTACACGCTTAACCGCTAATTCTGTGCCCATCATCGCGTCCGCTTAAATTTAAGCGGACACTATCTGTCGGCACAACGAGACCCGCAAGATGGGTTCGCCAGCCGCTTAC
>NZ_CABPSH010000028.1 GCF_902459725.1 Pandoraea eparura | reverse complement strand
TAGGGAGATAGGGAGATAGGGAGATAGGGAGATAGGGAGATAGGGAGATAGGGAGATAGGGAGATAGGGAGATAGGGGGATAGGGAGATAAGGAGATAGGGAGATAGGGGGGTAGGGGGGTAGGGGGATGGAGCGGTAGAGAGGCAGAAATGTGAGAGGGAAGGGGCAGAAGAGGCGGGAGAGGTATGAGAGGCCCCCACACCGTGGCTCTCTACGTCGCGTTCCGAGTGGTAGACTTCGGACCCTTTTTAGCGGGGCCGGACGCGCCGCGGCCGATTGACCATGCAAGCCAGAAGTCATCTCATATTCGGTATCGGCGCAACGTGGCTGATGCATCGCACCGGGTGGGCCGCCAGCGTCCACGCTTGGCCCTTGACGCTCGTGGGCGCGTTGCTGCCGGACATCGATCATCCAAAGAGCATGCTGGGACGCCGCGTCGCTCCGGTGTCGCTCCTGATCTCCCGTCTTTTCGGTCATCGCGGCATGACGCACTCGCTGCTGCTTCCGGTTTTGGCGGTTGTCGGCTGCCTATATCACTGGGGGCATGTGCCAGTGTGGATGCTGGCGCTGAGCGCCGGGTATTTGTCGCATCTGCTGGCCGATTGGCTCACGCCGTCCGGCGTGCCGCTGTGCTGGCCGTTGCGAACGCGCTTCCGCTCGCCGCTTTACGTGACGACCGGGTCAGCGGCAGAGTGGTGCGTGGCCGCCGCACTCGCATTCGCCATGTGGCGATGGTGGTGAGTGGGGCCGGATGTGCCGGCGGAAGCTGAGGAGGCAGTGAACGCGGTGAAGGCAGTGGAAGCGGCCGAAATAGCCGAAATAGCCGAAATAGCCGAAATAGCCGAAATAGCCGAAATAGCCGAAATAGCCGAAATAGCCGAAGTAGCCGAAGTAGCCGAAGTAGCGGAAGTAGCGGCAGTAGCGGAAGTAGCGGAAGTAGCGGAAGTAGCGGGAGTAGCGGGAGTAGCGGGAGTAGCGGGAGTAGCGGGAGTAGCGGGAGTAGCGGGAGTAGCGGGGCCAGCGGGACCAGCGGAACCAGCGGAACCAGCGGAACCAGCGGAACCAGCGGGGGGGGGGGCGTCAGAAATTCCGTGTCCAAGGCGAGTTGAGAATCTCATGGACGGCTGCACGAAACGATCTGCGTAGAGGATAGCGAATTGGTTCGTGGCCGCTTCCCAGTCCTTGGCAGCACACCCCGGTAGCATCGTCGGCTGACTCGGCTGACTCGGCTGACTCGGCTGACTCGGCTGACTTGGCGAGCAGGCCGGGGGCGGCCTGCTCGGATGTCGGTCAGCGCCAGGGCAAAGGCGGCTCGTCCATGAGAGCAACTTGCTCACGAAGCTCGAGAATGCGGTCCTGCCAATAGCGCTGCGTGTTGAACCACGGGAAGGCTGCGGGGAACGCTGGGTCGTCCCAGCGCCGAGCCAGCCAGGCGCTGTAATGCAGCAGGCGCAGCGTTCGCAAGGCTTCTGTCAGATGCAACTCGCGCGGGTTGAAGTCGGAAAAGTCCTCGTAGCCTGAGAGGACTTCATCGAGCTGGACAGTCATCTCCGCACGCGTACCCGAAAGCAGCATCCATAGGTCCTGCATCGCCGGGGCCATGCACGTGTCGTCGAAATCGACGAAGTGTGGGCCGGCATCGGTCCACAAGACGTTGCCGCCGTGGCAGTCGCCGTGTACGCGTAACAGTCTCACGTCTCCGGCTCGCTCGTACGCGCGCGCGACGCCAGCGAGCGCCAGGTCGGCAATGCTGCGCCACGCGTCGCGTAGGTCGTTCGGAATGAAGTCGCTCGCCCACAGGTAGTCGACTGGGGTGCGTCCGTACGTGTCGATGCCCAGGGTGATGCGGTGCCGGAACGGTTGGGTGGCGCCGACTGCGTGAATGCGGCCGAGAAATCGACCAAGCCAGTTGAGCGTGTCGGGATCCTGCAGTTCGGGGGCACGGCCGCCGCGTCGGGGGAAGAGGGCGAAGCGGAAGCCGTTGAAATGGTGCAGCGTCGTGCCTTGTGTCTCGAGCGGGGTCACGACAGGGATTTCCTGGTGGGCGAGCGCTTGCGTGAAGGCGTGCTCTTCCAGGATGGCGTCGTCGGTCCAGCGCTGGGGACGATAGAACTTCGCGATGAGCGGCGGCCCGTCTTCCATCCCAACCTGATAGACACGGTTCTCATAACTGTTGAGGGCGAGCAGGCGCCCGTCGCTGAAAAAGCCAAGCTGCTCGACGGCGGCAATGACGGTGTCGGGCAGGAGGGTGGAGAACGGATGC
This sequence comes from Pandoraea eparura, assembly GCF_902459725.1. Taxonomy (GTDB): domain Bacteria; phylum Pseudomonadota; class Gammaproteobacteria; order Burkholderiales; family Burkholderiaceae; genus Pandoraea; species Pandoraea eparura. Next base: position 549 of record NZ_CABPSH010000028.1, on the reverse strand, counting down.
GCGGGCCCGGAGGCGTCTTGGGAAAGATCGGTGTTCATGGGCGCTATTGTGCCAAAGGCGGTGCACCGGGGCGTCGGTTCTCTTCTCTATATAGCGCCTGGGAATCGATAGGGCGCGAACGCGGTGAGGCAGGAACGTGAAAACGCAGGAATGAACGTTAAGGCGCAGGAAATTACCCTGCCTTCAAAAAAGTTTCACAAAGGGCTTGCGCGGTTCGTCGAACGTGTCTAATATTCCGTCTCTCGCAACGACGGCGACGCAGCGAAAGCGGCGAAGCGGTGGTGGCGACGGGCCGAAAAGCCCGGTGGTTAGTGGTTTTGAGCTAGTGAGTCGCTACGGCGGCGAACGAAGAAAGCGAAAAAAACTGTTGACGACGACGAGAAGCTGCGACATAATCTCACTTCTCTGCTGCTGATGCAGCAACGCAGAAAACGAAGCGACGGCGCGGTAAGTGTGCGACGAAGCGAAGTTTGATGCGATTGATCTTTAAAAACTAGACAACCGATAAGTGTGGGCACTCGATGAATGGTGCGTCTGCTTCGGCAGATA
>NZ_CABPSH010000027.1 GCF_902459725.1 Pandoraea eparura | reverse complement strand
GGTGTTATCAAAACGGAATGGAAAGTCCGGCCATAGTGGGTGATAGCCCCGTATGAGAAAACCCTGGTGTGGAACTAAGCTTGAGAAAAGTAGGGCGGGACACGTGAAATCCTGTCTGAAGATGGGGGGACCATCCTCCAAGGCTAAATACTCGTAATCGACCGATAGTGAACCAGTACCGTGAGGGAAAGGCGAAAAGAACCCCGGGAGGGGAGTGAAATAGATCCTGAAACCGCATGCATACAAACAGTAGGAGCCTCGCAAGGGGTGACTGCGTACCTTTTGTATAATGGGTCAGCGACTTACATTCAGTGGCAAGCTTAACCGAATAGGGAAGGCGTAGCGAAAGCGAGTCCGAATAGGGCGTTCAGTCGCTGGGTGTAGACCCGAAACCAAGTGATCTATCCATGGCCAGGTTGAAGGTGCGGTAACACGTACTGGAGGACCGAACCCACTAATGTTGAAAAATTAGGGGATGAGCTGTGGATAGGGGTGAAAGGCTAAACAAACTTGGAAATAGCTGGTTCTCTCCGAAAACTATTTAGGTAGTGCCTCGTGTATCACCTTCGGGGGTAGAGCACTGTCATGGTTGAGGGGTCCATTGCGGATTACCTCGCCATAGCAAACTCCGAATACCGAAGAGTGCAATCACGGGAGACAGACATCGGGTGCTAACGTCCGGTGTCAAGAGGGAAACAACCCAGACCGCCAGCTAAGGTCCCTAAATATTGCTAAGTGGGAAACGAAGTGGGAAGGCTAAAACAGTCAGGAGGTTGGCTTAGAAGCAGCCACCCTTTAAAGAAAGCGTAATAGCTCACTGATCGAGTCGTCCTGCGCGGAAGATGTAACGGGGCTAAGCAATATACCGAAGCTGCGGATGCGAGCTTGCTCGCATGGTAGGAGAGCGTTCTGTAAGCCTGTGAAGGTGTCTTGTAAAGGATGCTGGAGGTATCAGAAGTGCGAATGCTGACATGAGTAGCGATAAAGGGGGTGAAAGGCCCCCTCGCCGTAAGCCCAAGGTTTCCTACGCAACGTTCATCGGCGTAGGGTGAGTCGGCCCCTAAGGCGAGGCAGAGATGCGTAGCTGATGGGAAGCAGGTTAATATTCCTGCACCGTCGTATGATGCGATGGGGGGACGGATCGCGGAAGGTTGTCCGGGTGTTGGAAGTCCCGGTCCCTGCAGTGGAGAAGGCGCTTAGGCAAATCCGGGCGCGTAATTCAAGGCTGTGGGGCGAGTACCTTCGGGTACGAAGCAATTGGAAGTGGTTCCAAGAAAAGCCTCTAAGCTTCAGTCATACGAGACCGTACCGCAAACCGACACAGGTGGGCGAGATGAGTATTCTAAGGCGCTTGAGAGAACTCGGGAGAAGGAACTCGGCAAATTGGTACCGTAACTTCGGGATAAGGTACGCCCTTGTAGCTTGACTGGCCTGCGCCAGGAGGGTGAAGGGGTTGCAATAAACTGGTGGCTGCGACTGTTTAATAAAAACACAGCACTCTGCAAACACGAAAGTGGACGTATAGGGTGTGACGCCTGCCCGGTGCCGGAAGATTAAATGATGGGGTGCAAGCTCTTGATTGAAGTCCCGGTAAACGGCGGCCGTAACTATAACGGTCCTAAGGTAGCGAAATTCCTTGTCGGGTAAGTTCCGACCTGCACGAATGGCGTAACGATGGCCACACTGTCTCCTCCCGAGACTCAGCGAAGTTGAAGTGTTTGTGATGATGCAATCTACCCGCGGCTAGACGGAAAGACCCCATGAACCTTTACTGTAGCTTTGCATTGGACTTTGAACCGGTCTGTGTAGGATAGGTGGGAGGCTTTGAAGCAGGAACGCTAGTTTCTGTGGAGCCGTCCTTGAAATACCACCCTGGTTTGTTTGAGGTTCTAACCTAGGTCCGTAATCCGGATCGGGGACAGTGCATGGTAGGCAGTTTGACTGGGGCGGTCTCCTCCCAAAGTGTAACGGAGGAGTACGAAGGTACGCTAGGTACGGTCGGAAATCGTGCTGATAGTGCAATGGCAAAAGCGTGCTTAACTGCGAGACTGACAAGTCGAGCAGGTGCGAAAGCAGGTCATAGTGATCCGGTGGTTCTGTATGGAAGGGCCATCGCTCAACGGATAAAAGGTACTCTGGGGATAACAGGCTGATACCGCCCAAGAGTTCATATCGACGGCGGTGTTTGGCACCTCGATGTCGGCTCATCTCATCCTGGGGCTGTAGCCGGTCCCAAGGGTATGGCTGTTCGCCATTTAAAGAGGTACGTGAGCTGGGTTTAAAACGTCGTGAGACAGTTTGGTCCCTATCTGCCGTGGGCGTTGGAAGTTTGAAGGGGGCTGCTCCTAGTACGAGAGGACCGGAGTGGACGAACCTCTGGTGTACCGGTTGTCACGCCAGTGGCATCGCCGGGTAGCTATGTTCGGAAGAGATAACCGCTGAAAGCATCTAAGCGGGAAACTCGCCTTAAGATGAGACTTCCCTGGGAACTCGATTCCCCTTAAGGGTCGTTCAAGACCAGGACGTTGATAGGTCAGGTGTGGAAGCGCAGTAATGCGTTAAGCTAACTGATACTAATTGCCCGTGAGGCTTGATCCTATAACCAGTGTGTTTTTCCTGGTGTGAGTGTCGTGCTCTGTGCCGATACAACTCGCAACCCAACAATTGTGGTACTACGCTTCTTCTGAATTGGTTTTGTTGAGCTCCGCTCAGCAGAACATACAAGTTATGCCTGATGACCATAGCGAGTTGGAACCACCCCTTCCCATCCCGAACAGGACCGTGAAACAACTCCACGCCGATGATAGTGCGGATTCCCGTGTGAAAGTAGGTAATCGTCAGGCTCCCCTTAAAAACCCCTTGCTACAACGCGTAGCAAGGGGTTTTTGCTTT
>NZ_CABPSH010000026.1 GCF_902459725.1 Pandoraea eparura | reverse complement strand
GACATGCAGCTCAAGAAGCAACTGGAAGTGCGCGTGGGCGGCAACGTCAGCGTGCGCAAGGGCGAAAGCGCGCTGGGTGGCGGTATCTCGGCAAAGTATCGCTTCTAAGGGCGTGAGCAGGACGCTTTCCTCGCAAGGGGAAAGCACGGATCGCTTCCCAAGGCGATCCGTCTGGCGCGACGAGCTGTCATGATCGACGCGCCGCACAGAAAGAAAGGGAACCCGTCGTACCCGAAAGGGTACGGCGGGTTTTTCTATTTTCGACGTGCGATGACAGCATCTCGCCGTCTCCAGGCGACTGGCCAGGTGGCAAAAATACGCGCCGCCGAGCGGAAATTGTTCGGTAGGAAATGACGCGCTTCACGCACTTGCCCGTTGTTTGCGGACATCATTTTTTGATTAATTGGGATATCGATGATAGGGAAAGTGTTTTTATTGGGAATTATCTTTTATTTGATTGATGTTTTTTCAATATTTATCCCAATTGAATCAAAAAACAAATTCTTGGGTTAAGTATCAAATTCAAGTGCTTTTGCATCGATTTCGATAGTCCGGATTTTAGACTTCGTGAGCCTTGACGCAGGTCGTCGTGCCGTGTCTGGCGCGTGATGGAGCGATTCGTCACTTTTCACGAATTAATTTATGGATTATCGAATGCAAAAGAACCATCCGAAGTCAAACGCCCTGCGTCAGACGAAGATTTGCATGGCCGTCGCGGCCGTGGTGACGGCGGCAGCGCTGCCCGGCTATGCGGTGGCAAGCGACGCTGTGCCGCCTCAGGTGCCGGAGTGGCAGGCAGACAGAAATAGCAGCATCAAGGTGCTCGGGGAAAAGCGAGGCGCGATTGCACTGGCGAAGGAGAGTAATTTCCGGGCAAGTGTTCAATTAAAAAATAATCAAGAAATTGCCGATATTTCCTCCGCCCTCAGAGATGCGGTGGAATCTGACGGAACCGACGCAGAGAAATTCTCGGCCTTTCAGGCGGTAATGCCGCATATTGAAAAGGCCAAGTCGGATTTGGATGGCCGTCGAGGTTTGGATGGCGCCTTGTCCGCATTGGATAAAGCACACGAAACCGCGCTGACAAAGCTGGCCGCCGCTGTGCGAGATATCGAAAGCGAAAGCGAACTCGCCTCGGGCAGTAAGCGACTCACGCTGAATCCTCTGATCGACAAGGGCACGCACACAGCCGCCGTCACCACTGCCCAGGACGCTGCCACGAAAGCGCAGCAGAATCTGGCAATGCTCAACCATAAGCTCGCCTCGTTGTCGGCTGTCGGGAATGCGGAGGATTCGGCTCGACTGGCTTCCACCTATCTGCTCGATGTCAATGCCGATAGCGCTGACACGAACGCCGACCAGTTGATGTCTTGGGGGGATGCAAACCTGAAAGCCTTTGCGAATCAGGCGGCCGTGGGCGTCGGTGACGCGCAGACGAAGATCGTCAAAGGCGCCACCCTCGAAATCGGCGGCTTCTCCGGCCGGGCATCCGATGCGATTCACGGCGCGACCGAGTTGGCCAGTGTTAAAACCCGTGAAATCGGCACCCTTCGCGCACTCGAAGGCGCCGAGCATCAAGTGGGTGTCGTGGGCGGCACGCTGAACGTCAACCAGGCGATCGAGGGAAGCGGCAAGCTTGCCGTGCTGGTGGGCGCCGAGGGCAAGCTCAACTTCTCGGACAAGGGCGTCGGTATTGCCGATGATGCGGCCAATGTGACGCTGATGGCTGGCAAGTTCGGTGCTGATAGCGGCGCGGCCGGGCAGATCGTATTCGGAGAGAAAACCAGCGCCGGTCACGCGAAAATTGAGGTGATCGATGGTGGCGGGCTGACGTTTGACCGCGCCAGTGCGGCAACCGCGACGATTGCGCTTCGCAACGGTGGTGAGTTGACCTTCGCCGAAGGGTCGACCGCAGGCGAGAGCGCGATCTCGGTGGGCCGCGCGTTTTCGCAGGACGAGCTTGATGCGTTGCCGGAAGTGACCGGGTTGACGAAGCGCGATCCGGCCATCGCTGCCAAGGCGACGTTTGACGGTGCTTCGGTAGGCGATGCATCCATCGCCAACGGCGGTACCCTCACCATGACTGCCTCGAATCTGAGCACTTCCACGATCACCAATGAGGCCACCGGCACGGCGACCATCAGCGGCAAGCTGGTCGAAGTACTCGACGCGGACGTCCAGCCGGCGGTCGAGAGCGCGGGCAATCCGACGAAGCAAATGGTGAAATCGCTCGGCGGCGCGGCCAAAGTTACCAACCACGGCACGCTGAAGATCCAGGACATGGACCTTCAGGACATGGCGTTGATCAATGCGTCGGGCAATGCCTCGATCTCGGCGTCGGAGGGCGGTAACGCCATCGTCGCGAACGCTGACGGGGCGACGCTGTCGTTCGCAACCACGCAGCTCGAGCAGATGCACCTGACGAACTCGGGCGTCGTCAACATGGCCGATGGCGTCACGGCCCATCAGGCCAAGATCGAACTGACTTCCGGCGGCGTCCTGGATATTTCCAAGGTCGGCATTACGCAGGCTGACGGCGATCTGGACAAAACGCTTTCTATCGGTTCGTTGACCGGTACGGGCGCGATCTACACAGGCGATACGGCGCTTGTGCTCGGCGAATTGAACGGCGACGATCGTTTCGCCGGTTCGATTTCGCATGGCGCGCCGCCGGCCCCGGTGGACACGGAAGACGGGCAAACGTCGGAGACGCTGCGCATGGCATCGGACGCCACGCAGGCGGACGCCGCGCAAGAGGCTGCTTCTCTGCGTGGCTCGAAGGTCGTCAGAGTGGCCAAGGTCGGCACGGGCAACCTGACGTTGGCCGGGGATCAAAGCGGCGTCTCGATCCTGAACGTGGATGCCGGCACTTTGACGGCGGCGCATGCCAACGCGCTGGGCTCGGGCACCGTGAACGTCGCAAGCGCGAGCACGGTTGCGTTGAGCACGAACGTCAGCGGCGTCAAGAACCTGCAGAACGACGGTACGGTCGATCTGGGTATGAACAGGCTCGAGGTGGGCACCTACGCCTCTGACGCAGGTGCGAAGATCAAGTCGCGCGTCGAGAAGGTTGAGGGTGAGCTCGCCGGCGGTCAGATTCACGTCACGCAGAGCGGTGACTTCAGCAACACGAAACTCGATGTTGCGCTTGCCGACGACATCGAACTTCTCGATCTCCTGGGCAATTTCCAAGTGGTGACGTCCGAAGAGAATGCCGGAGTGATCGGTGGGGAAGTGACCGTGGGTAGTATTACGGGTGGCAAGCAACCGGAACCGACGATTACGGACCCGAAGGACCCGACGGATCCGACGACCGAACCGGGCATCGAGACGACGATCACTGGAAAGAACCTCGTCAAATTCCTGGCAGCCGAAGGCGGCTACACGGCCAACGAACAAGCGGTGCTGGCGTCGGTCGATGGTGTGGCATTGGGCGATCTGGCCTCGGGCAAGGTTGGCGGCAGCGTGCTCTCGGCCATGGCGCTGCAAACGGCGGGCTCGGAAGCGCAGCGTCGCTCGGCCCGTCTGCTCTCGGGCGAATCGCTGGTGAACAACGCCACGGCCGCTCAGGGCGCAGCGACGTCGTTCCAGCGCGGCATGCAAACGCGCATGATCGCTGGCGGCTCGGTGTTCGACGACCAGACGACGAACGGCGCGATGTCGGCCGATAACGGCATCGCCGGTTGGGCCTCGTT
>NZ_CABPSH010000025.1 GCF_902459725.1 Pandoraea eparura | reverse complement strand
TTGCGCGCGTGGGTGGAGATCTGAACATCGCCAGCGTGCAGGATACGAGCGAGAGTTCCGCGCATCAGCAGAGCATGGGCGGTGGCATGAATCTCAGCATGGGAGGTGCGTCGGGAAGCGCGAACTATATGCGCGGAAATGCGAGCGGCAACTATGCGGGCGTGGAGGAGCAATCCGGAATTCAGGCAGGCGGCGGTGGGTTTGACGTCGGCGTGATGGGTAACACCGATCTGAAGGGTGCCTACATTGCGAGCACGGCGGATCCGTCAAAGAATCAACTGACAACAGCCACGTTGACGTTCTCCGACATTGAGAACCATTCGGAGTACAGCGCCAATAGTTTTGGTGTCGGCGGTGGGGCCACCGTTGGGAATGGCGGTGCGAACGAGCGTACGACGGGCAATAGCTCCGGCAAGAACACAGGTGGGATTTCTCCGATGTTGCCGCAAATGGAGAGCGGCAGCGAGCGGGCCACGACGCGCACTGGCGTAAGCGAAGGCACGATCACGCTGACCGACGAGGCGAACCAGAGGCAGGATCTGGCGAGTTTGAATCGCGATACTACTGACTTGAATGGGACGGTCACTCGCACACCTGATTTACAGGATCTGCTCAACGACCAGTCACGTCTGATGCAGGCAGCAACGGCAGCGGGTGAGGCCGTGGCGCGCGACATCGGGACTTATGCGGATAAGAAAGCCGATGAGGCGCTAAAGCTGGCGAAGAAGACCGACGATCCCGCGTTGAAGGCGCAGTACTTGCAGGAAGCGAAAGACTGGTCTGAAGGCGGCGACTATCGAGCAACGATGCACGCGGCAGGCGGGGCAATCGTGGCGGGTCTCGGGGGCGGCAATGCGCTGGGTGGTGCGTTGGGTGCGGGGCTGACGTCAAAGCTTGGTCCAGTGCTAAACAAGCTGAGTGACGAAATTAAGAATGCCAGTCCGACGGGCAACGCCGATGTCGATCGGGCATTGGGTCAGATTGTGGCGACGGGGGTAGGTACTGCGGTAGGTGCGGTGGCGGGCGGAACTTCGGGGGCGGTTACTGGGTTCAATACTGATCGGTTTAATCGGCAGTTGCATCTGGATGAGAAGCAATGGATTAACGACCGGGAATCGGCGTATGCGAAGAAATATGGATTGACGCCCGAGCAGGCGCGAGACGAACTGACAATGCAGGCAAATTTGCAAGTGCAGAGCGGTACGCCGGCCACCTGGAACCAACGCGCGAGTGACTTTCTGAGGCAAGCACATGGCATGTTGCCGGCTGACGGTAACAGCGGGCCAGGGTATATGTTTTTTGCGACACCGGAGCAGAAGGCGAACGTCGACATGTATGCGAAGCACTACGCGAACGGCACTGGGATGAATACGCCAGGAGGACAAGCGATCAAGGATTCAATGAGTCGCGAACAAGCGTATCGAGACGCCTATGCGAAGGGGACGATTGGAGCGGCAGCCGGCGCGGCAACGATAGCAATAGGCGGCCCTTTGGTGGCATTGCCCGGAACGCCAATTTTTAGCACGGGCGGGATACTTGGCCCCAGTGCGGCGGCATCGGCAAATGGCACGGGTGTCATCAGCGCGGCCATCAATGCGGGTTCGCAGTATGTTCAAAACGGTGACATCAATCCCGTGGACGTGGCCGGAGCGTATGTAACTGGCGTAGCTGGGGCGTCTGGAGGATTGATTAGAAACATGATTATTAACGCGATCGGTGGCGCAACGACGACGACAATTAATAATTTAATTCACGGAACAAACGAAAGCATATTAACACATACAATTAGCAGCGGATTATTTAGTTCAATTGGATACAATGCCGGATCGATAACCGCGAAATCAATTAATTCAATTATGCGGCCCACAATAGGAAATTCAAGCTCATGGGCGAAACCCGGAGTTTGGTCGAGGAGTGGTTACAACGTATTCAATCCAAATAGTTCCGCAACCATCGGTGGCGTATTCACCGGCGGAGCGTTGCAGGAAGTCGCGCAAAATAAGACAAAGAAAACTGAACACAAAAAATGATTTTTCGATTAGCTAAGGTTTTCTTTTACTCTACTTTCATTTGGCTCGTGGCCTTTACAATTTCTTGGTTTGGCGGAGGCTACGTATACGCCGCTTTCAGCGGTCTACGCTACTTTCCGGAATGGAGTGACGTTATGACGATAATTCGTCTTACTCTTGTTGTTTCAATGTTTCTCACATTACTGACCTGGATAAAAACGAGAAGCACATAACTGTGTTTACCTGCTAAACAAACGACTCGTTGATCACAGCTTGTTGTTATGTTTATTCGATGAAGCATCAACCAGGATCCGCATCAGCAGAATTTGCAAACCAGATCTCGCCTATGCAGCGGGTGGCGCTATCGGCGCCAATCTGAATGCCGACAAAGTCATTGTTCGCGTGGGCGGCGATCTGAACATCGCCAGTGTGCAGGATGCGAGCGAGAGTTCCGCGCATCAGCAGAGCATGGGCGGTGGCATAAATCTCAGCATGGGAGGCGCGTCGGGGAGCGCGAGCTATGCACGCGGAAATGCGAGCGGCAACTATGCGGGCGTGGAGGAGCAATCAGGAATCCAGGCGGGCGGCGGTGGGTTTGACGTCGGCGTGATGGGTAACACCGATCTGAAGGGTGCCTATATTGCGAGCACGGCGGATCCTTCAAAGAATCAACTGACGACAGCCACGTTGACGTTCTCCGACATTGAGAACCATTCGGAATACAGCGCTAATAGTTTCGGTGTCGGTGGTGGCGCCACCGTTGGTAATGGCGGTGCGAACGAGCGTACGACGGGTAATAGCTCCGGCAAGAACACAGGTGGGATTTCTCCGATGTTGCCGCAAATGGAGAGCGGCAGCGAGCGGGCCACGACGCGCACTGGCGTAAGCGAAGGCACGATCACGCTGACCGACGAGGCGAACCAGAGGCAGGATCTGGCGAGTTTGAATCGCGATACGGCTGACTTGAATGGGACGGTAACTCGCACGCCTGATTTACAGGACTTGCTGAGCGACCAGTCGCGTCTGATGCAAGCGGCGACGGCAGCCGGTGAGGCCGTGGCGCGCGACATCGGGACTTATGCGGATAGGAAAGCCAATGAGGCGCGAGAGCTGGCGAAGAAGACCAACGATCCGGCGTTGAAGGCTCAGTACTTACAGGAAGCGAAAGACTGGTCCGAAGGCGGCGACTATCGAGCAACGATGCACGCGGCTGGTGGGGCGATCGTGGCGGGTCTCGGAGGGGGCAATGCGCTGGGTGGTGCGTTGGGCGCAGGGCTGACGTCGAAGCTTGGCAGGGCGCTGAATGAGTTAAGCAACGAAATCAAGAATGCTAGTCCAACAGGCAACGCCGATATCGATCAAGCATTAGGCCAGATTGTGGCTACGGGTGTAGGTACCGCGGTAGGTGCGGTGGCGGGCGGGACTTCGGGCGCGGTTACCGGGTTCAATACTGATCGGTTTAATCGGCAATTGCATCCGACGGAGGAGCAGAAACTCAAGCAACTGCAGAAAGACAAATCGCCCGAGGAGCAATACAGGTTGGCCGCGGCGAGTTGTGCGTTGGTTCGCTGCGCCGACGGTGTCCCAGATGGGGATCCGAGCAAGTCCGTTTTGCATCAGTTGCAGATGGACGGGGCGGAGTTCACGGCAGAGCAGAATACGTTGAAGCGGGCTGGTGCCTTTGACGGATATACCACAATAGATAGCCTGAACGACAATTTCGATCGCTTCCAGATCAGCAATCGCGCTGTCGGCGCGGTGCAAGGCATGATGGGTGCTGCCACTGCCGCCGCCGCCATTGGCGCTGGCTGCTCAAGCGTTGTAGCGTGCGGCGCAGGAGCTCTTGTTGCGGGCACTAGCGTCGACTACTCTAAAGCTGGATTTACGCAACTTGTGAATGGCAATGTCGCGTCAACCTACGGCGAACTGGCACTACAGAGCCTAGGTTTAAGTCCAAAAACGGCGGCGTATACCTATGCTGCTTTGAGCATGGGGGTGGCGGTCGCTGGCGCAGTCGTGGAAAATCAGGCCGTTCAACAGATTGCCGGGGCTAATAACGCAGCTAGGCAGTCATATACAGCGATCGAAAAATTTGGTGCGCAAGGGATACAGCCGGATGCCGGTGTAATGGTCTCAACTCAGGCTCAGGATCTTGTCGGCGCATATCTCAATGCTGGAGTTTCATTGCCAGATGCCGAAAAGTTCGCCGCGGGCTTAATTCAAACAGGTACAACGTTGCCTTCTCGGCTTGCCGTGAACGCCGATACCGAGCTCATTAAAGTTGTTCCTCGAGGGATGTTTAGCGGAGATGTTGTCACGCCGTATTCACCATACTTTGTGACTAGGGCTGAGTTCGACGCACTATCAAAATTTTCCGCCGAACAGATTGCGGCTAAGCTTGGCCTTCCGGCTGAGCAGGCTATTCGAGGGGCGCAGATGGGATTTGATGTGTATTCGATGAAACCGTTACCCGGGGCCGAACCGAAAGTGTTTACGAGCAAAGTCGCGCCTATTCAACAAGGGACATACTCGGCACCAGGCGGAGCACAGCAGGTGTTGGTGCCGAGCCGAAACCAGTGGACGAATCCGAATGCGAACAAGATCGGCGAAATAAAAGGTAATCGCTGACCACGTGGTTTTAGTGAGAATCGCACGTTATTAGTGGAGGTAGCACTTGAGTGAACTTTCTGACCGCATTCTGAAAAATGTTCGTGCCGGAGCGTACGAAGACGCGTACCGTATCGGTAACGAAGTGTTAAGCAAGTCCAGAGAGGATGCCGATGTTATGGCAGCCATGCTAGAGCTTTCCGCGCACCTTCGGTCGGAATGTATGTCGCTAGCAGTACAAAAAATGGATTGCAGTCAACAGTATGTATCACTTGAAAATTTGTTGCGAAGAGTTAACGAGCTTACGGGGCAAGATATGTATGGATCATTCGAATCAAAATAACTCGAATGGCCGTCGAATTGGATTCTAGAAAGCAAGTGCGGGCGTTAACGAAGAACGCATTGAATTCCCCCATATTCAAGAAGGTCAGTTGGTTTAATTTAAGCACTTAAGACAAAGAGTTCTGGCTTCACGTTGGCGGTTAAGTCGCCTGTGATCGACGCGATACAGAACGTTGCTGGGCAGGTTCGCGCGGCGGCCGACTCCGGCGGCGATGCGCGCGTTTCGGCCTTGCGAGGTTACGCGGCGGCCAGTGGCGCCGTCAGCGCGCTTGGCGAAGG
>NZ_CABPSH010000024.1 GCF_902459725.1 Pandoraea eparura | reverse complement strand
GTCGGCGCCGCCGCATAGGCGGAGGACACCGTTGCCGGCGCGCCCGCGCCGCCACCCGACGCCGCGCCCACCGTCTGGAACTCCGGCGGCAGATCCTTGATCTCCACCGTCTGCGCCGGGGCCATGACCGTCAGCCAGTTGCTCAGGTTTTCCAGTTGACGCACATTGCCCGGGAACGGGAAACGCGTCAGATGCGCCAGGGCAGCCTCACTGATGCGTTTCGTCTCGACGCCCAGCTCGCGCGCGCTCTTCTGAAGGAAGTGGCGCACGAGCAGCGGGATATCCTCGTTGCGCTCACGCAGTGAGGGCAAACGCAGGCGAATCACATTCAGGCGGTGATACAGATCCTCGCGGAACAACCCCTGACGCACGCGATCTTCCAGATTCTGGTGCGTGGCCGCGATCACGCGGACATTTGCCTTGATCGGGCTATGGCCGCCCACGCGATAGTAGTTGCCGTCCGAGAGCACCCGCAGCAAACGCGTTTGCAGATCGAGCGGCATGTCGCCGATTTCATCGAGGAACAGCGTGCCGCTCTCGGCCTGCTCGAAGCGCCCGCGTCGCGTGGCCTGCGCGCCGGTGAACGCGCCGCGCTCGTGGCCAAAAAGTTCGGATTCCAGCAGATCCTTCGGAATCGCCGCCGTGTTCAGGGCGATGAAGGGCCCGGAGGCACGCGGCGAATGACGGTGCAATGCCCGCGCGACCAGCTCCTTGCCCGACCCCGATTCGCCGGTGATGAGCACCGTGGCGCTCGAATGCGAGAGACGGCCGATCGCGCGGAACACGTCCTGCATGGCGCTCGCCTGCCCAAGAATCTCCGGCTCTTCGGTAATGCGCTCGTCGTCCGTCGCCTCGCGCAGGCTTTCCTCGACCGCGCGCAAAATCAACTCGACCGCGCGATCGACGTCGAACGGCTTGGCGAGATATTCGAACGCGCCGCCCTGAAAGGCCGCGACGGCGCTGTCCAGATCCGAGAATGCCGTCATGATGATGACCGGCAGTCCAGGATGTCGTTGCTTGACCGTCTGCAGCAGCTCGAGCCCGGAACCGCCCGCCATGCGGATGTCCGAGACCAGCACCTGCGGCGAGTCGTGTTCGAGCGCCGCGCTGGCTTCGCGCGGGCCGGTAAAGCTGCGCACCGGCAGATTGGCTCGCGAGAGCGCCTTTTCGAGCACCCATCGAATCGATTGGTCGTCGTCTACTATCCAGATCGGCTTCATTGTTCACCGTGTAACGTCTATGCCCGGCCGCAGGTGCTACGGCCGACGGCGTGAGGGCCGCTTCAGCCCAGGGGCAGCAGGATTCGGAAATCCGTCCGTCCGGGCCGGCTTTCGCATTCGATCAGACCCTCGTGGCGCTGCACGAACGACTGCGCCAATGTGAGTCCCAGACCGCTTCCCCCTTCGCGCCCCGAGACGAGCGGATAGAAGATGCGATCACGAATGTCGGCGGGAATGCCAGGCCCGTTGTCGATCACATGCAATTCCAATGCCAGCTTGTGCAGACGTTTGGCAATCGTGATCTTTCGCGCCACACGCGTGCGCAACACGATGCGTGCGTCGCCGCGCGCAATCTGCTCGCGCAGCGCTTCGGCACCGTTGCGCACGATGTTGAGCAGCGCTTGAATGAGTTGCTCCTTATCGCCGCGAAAATCGGGCAGGCTCACGTCGTAGTCGCGCTCGATCGACAAGCCCTGCGGAAACTCGGCAAGCACCACCGAGCGCACGCGCTCGCACACCTCGTGGATGTTGACGTCGGTGGCGATGAATGGATGACGATGCGGCTCGAGCAGACGATCGACCAGCGTCTGCAGTCTGTCGGACTCCTTGATGATGACCTGCGTGTACTCACGCAGCTCACGCTGATCCAGCTCGAATTCCAGCAACTGCGCCGCGCCGCGAATCCCGCCCAGCGGGTTCTTGATTTCGTGCGCCAGGTTGCGGATGAGCTGCTTGTTCATCAAGGCCTGATCGATGATGCGCTCTTCGCGCTCGTTCTTGATCTTCTGTTCGTTCTCGATCAGCTCGACGATCACGAAATCGGGCGCGGACTCGGGGGCCGCGACGATCGCGTGCGTGTGCAGCGGCTCCTGCGCGGTGCGCTCGAGCACCAAATCGAGGCGCGTCGTCTGAAAGCGGTTGGCGATGAGATCGGCCATCGTCGACGCGAGCACCTCGCCGTTCGTGAAGACGTCGTTCCACGTCATCTGCGACAGCGAGCGGCGCGAGAGCGCCAGCAACGCTTCGGCGGCCGGGTTGGCGAACACGACACGCAGCGTGTGCCTTTCGAGCACCAGCAAGACGGTCGGCAAGGCTTCGAGACCGGGCAACACACCGGTCGCCGCGAGCTTCGCTTCCCACGGATCGACACCCGGCGGCAGCACGGCTGTCGGGCCGGCGACGTCGGGGGTCATCTCGGCGGCATGAGGGTCTTCGGCGGCAGCGGCGTGCTCGGCGCGCTTCGTCTGCCCTTTCCCACCGGCACGGACACTGTTCATCAAGGATCGAGGCGATAGGTTCATGGCTGGCTACGTGGCGAATGCGCTGCGGATAAAAAAGGGGGACGGCCGCGGCCATCCCCCTTGCCTGTCGAGCATGACGGTCGGCCGCTGGCGTTCCGTCATACCGGCGCATTCCCTGCGCAGCGATTCGATTACAGCGAGTAGTACAGTTCGAACTCGAGCGGGTGCGTGGTCATGGCGATACGACGCGCTTCGTCCGTCTTGAGCGCGATGTACGAATCGAGCATGCCGTCCGTGAACACGCCGCCACGGGTCAGGAACTCGCGGTCTTCGTTCAGGTATTCCAGCGCCTGTTCAAGGCTCGAGCACACGGTCGGGATCTTGGCATCCTCTTCCGGCGGCAGGTCGTACAGGTTCTTGTCAGCCGCTTCGCCCGGGTGGATCTTGTTCTGCACGCCATCCAGACCGGCCATCAGCATGGCCGAGAAGGCCAGGTACGGGTTGGCCATCGGGTCCGGGAAGCGCGCTTCGATGCGGCGACCCTTCGGGTTGGCAACGTACGGAATGCGAATCGAGGCCGAACGGTTACGGGCCGAGTAGGCCAGCTTCACCGGGGCTTCGAAGTGCGGCACCAGACGCTTGTACGAGTTGGTCGACGGGTTCGTGATGGCGTTCAGGGCACGTGCGTGCTTGATGATGCCGCCGATGTAGTACAGCGCGAACTCCGACAGACCGCCGTAGCCGTTACCGGCGAACAGGTTCTGACCATCCTTCCAGACCGACTGGTGGATGTGCATGCCCGAGCCGTTGTCGCCCACGATCGGCTTCGGCATGAACGTTGCCGTCTTGCCGTAGCTGTGTGCCACGTTGTGCACCACGTACTTCAGGATCTGCGTCCAGTCGGCGCGCTCGACCAGCGTCGAGAACTTCGTGCCGATTTCGTTCTGGCCCTGGCCCGCCACTTCGTGGTGGTGCACTTCGACCGGCACGCCCAGTTGCTCGAGCAACAGGCACATTTCCGAGCGCATGTCCTGGAACGTGTCGACCGGTGCGACCGGGAAGTAGCCGCCCTTCACGCCCGGACGGTGGCCGGTGTTGCCACCTTCGAAGTCCTTCGCCGACGACCACGGGGCTTCTTCCGAATTCACGCGGACGAACGAGCCCGACATGTCGGTGCTCCACTGAACCGAGTCGAAAATGAAGAATTCCGGTTCCGGACCGAAGTAGGCGGTGTCGCCCAGGCCCGTGCTCTTCAGGTAGGCTTCAGCGCGCTTGGCGATGGAACGCGGGTCGCGGTCGTAGCCCTTGCCGTCGGCCGGTTCGATCACGTCGCAGGTCAGCACCAGCGTGCTTTCTTCATAGAACGGGTCGACATAGGCAGTGTTCGCGTCCGGCACGAGCAGCATGTCCGAGGCTTCGATGCCCTTCCAGCCAGCAATCGACGAACCATCGAAAGCATGACCGCTTTCGAACTTGTCAGCGTCGAAGTGCGACACCGGCACCGAGACGTGTTGTTCCTTGCCGCGCGTATCGGTAAAGCGGAAGTCGACGAACTTGACGTCTTCTTCCTTAACCAGATTCATCACATCTGCCACAGATTTGCTCATGCTATCTCCCGAAAGATTCAATCTGGCGCTGCGGGCGCTTGTCGCCCGCGTCGCCGTACCGTCTTAACGAACTCCGTGTTCGGATTCGTCAATGATAAGCAGGAAGCGTGCCAGCAATCCGCCAATCCGCCTCTCCTGACCCTCGCCCTCTGATTTCTAAGCGAATATTCTATTCTGGTGCGTCCAGCGTCGAATTCCCACCCGTGGGCCGCAATTCCCCGATTCGGTGCAATACGTATCAAACCATCACAACATTGGTGCATTTTCGCATTATGCACAATTTCGGTGCCAACGACCGATCCCAAGGAACCGAAGTTGTGCATCGCCTTGCACCGAGATCATGCGCGGGCCAACACGCGAAACAGCCCGTATCTTCGATGCGCTGACGAATCGCGGCGTCACGTAAAACGCCCCACGCGCAAAGGGCACGCTAGAATAAAGCACAATCATCGTCCAACGAGATCACAGCCCTATGACAAGCGCCAACGCCATTCTCGAGCAAGCCTCCCAACGCCGCGCCAACGCGCAGCTCGCCTACGCGGGCGCCGTGACGCCGGAAGAAGCCCTGGCCCTGCTTGGCGCCGATGCGAACGTTCGCCTGATCGACGTGCGCACGCGCGCCGAACTCGACTGGGTCGGCCGTCCGCAGGTGCCTGACGGTCAGTACGCCAACGTGGAATGGGTTCGCTACCCGGGCGGCGTGCCCAATGAGCACTTCCTGGAGCAACTCGCCTCGCAGACGCCCGACAAGTCCACGCCGCTGCTGTTCCTGTGCCGCAGCGCCGCCCGCTCGAAGGCCGCCGCCAAAGTCGCCTATGAAGCCGGCTACACGCAGTCGTTCGACATTCTCGAAGGCTTCGAGGGCGACAAGGACAATGCCGGCCATCGGAAAACGGTAAGCGGCTGGTGCTTTCGCGGACTGCCCTGGCTCGGCGCCTGAGTGGGCATCGCCGTGCGCCCATGAGCGCACAGGGATACCCGCCGGCGCGAGCGCATCAACACTTTTCCAGACAACTCTGAAGGTCATCAACGCGAGGAAATACTGAGATGGCGTGGACCCCTTTACTCACGTTCGCGCTTGCGTTGTTCGTCGGCGCTGGCACGCCCGGGCCGGGCATTGCGGCCATCGTGGCGCGCGTGCTCGGACGCGGCACGCAGGGCGCAATCGCGTTTACGGCGGGCGTGGCGATCGGCGATGTCGTGTGGCTGACGCTTGCCGTGCTGGGCGTCGCCGCGCTGGCGCACACGTTCTCGGGCGTATTCCTCGCGATCAGATACGCCGGCGCCGCCTACCTGCTTTACCTGGCGTGGAAGATGTGGCACGCGCCGGTCGCGGCGCCTGCGGAACCGATGGCCGCCGCGCCACGCGAGAAATCGTGGCGTCTGTTTCTCGGGGGACTGTCCGTCACGATGGGCAACCCTAAGGTCGTCGTGTTCTACTTCGCGCTGCTGCCCAACCTGCTCGATCTGCAACGGGTGACGGCACTTGGCTATCTCGAAATCGTGGGCGTGACGCTGACCGTTCTCGCACTCGTGTTCGGCAGTTACATCGCACTCGCCGCCCGTGCCCGTCGACTGCTCAGTTCGGCACGCGCCGTGCGACGTTTGAATCGTGCCACCGGCACGGTGATGGCCGGCGCGGCCGTCGCCATCGCGACCCGCTGAACGCGATTCCGGGGTTGATGCGGGCGCCCAATCCGACTACGACTGCCATCGCGACTACAAGTACAACTACAAGTACAACTACAAGTACAAGTACAACTACAACTACAACTACAACTGCGACTACGACTGTGACGGCGCAACAAATACCGATACCGCCGACTACGATACCGATACCCACACCGTCTCCGTCCCCAACCGCCACGTCGCAATCGCCACCCGAGGGTGGTGTTTTTTTGGGCACGTGCGTCGAGGATTGTTGCGATTCCCGTAATTATTTATTCCCTCAATTGCCGTTTTTCCGCGATAGCCAGACGCTTAGACTGTCTTCAACGGTCGCACACAATGCATACCGCTTCATCCTGGAACGAATGCCGGTACCGATGCATTGCGCGCCCCCGCAACACAGAAAGACAGGAGTTATCGTCATGAATCGCAAGTCCATTGCCACAGCCGTTGTATCGGTGGTGATCGCCACCGCCGCAGGGGCCGCCTTCGCACAGGCAGGCCAAACCAGCGACGCTTACCCCGAGGGTTCTCAATTTGCCTGGGTGTCGCAATCGTCACAGGTCTCGCGCGAACAAGTGCGCCAGGAATTGGCCGACGCCCGCGCGCAGGGTCTGATCCCGCAAAACGATTACGAGTATCCGGTGCTCGCCACGATGCAGCACGACCGGGCGCCGGGCAAGACGCGTGCGCAGGTGTATGAGGACCTCGTACGCGCGCGCCAGAATGGCGAGATGACGTACTCGAATCCGTAATCCGTCGCGTAACGTCGCGGTCGTGAATCGACGACCGCCGCGACATCCTCGATAGCGCCGACACCGTCGACCGCCGCTCGCCGTCAATCGCTGCGGCCCGCGCCGGACGCACCGCCCCTCGTCGTGTTGCCGTACCCCGGCAGCATGACGTGACGCACACAGGCAGGACGGCATCGCCAGCCTGTGTTGCGTCACCTCGCATTGTCCCGCCGACAGGCACGTGCCCGAGCCTGACAGGGTTGCCGTCGCGTCCGCTCGTCCAACACACTTCCCCTCTGGTCGAGCGGACACCGATGGTTTGCCCACGGGCGCCGCTCCTGTCGCCATGCGCTCGCGCGAGCGCACGGGACCTTCGCCCGCCCCTTGCCCAAGGCGCGGGCTTTTTTCGTGAGCCGCGCAAGCTGCGTGCTACCATGCAGCCGTTTCATTATGCATAGACAGGATCATCCGGTGAGTCAGATCGAATTCGATATCGAGTGGACCGAACGCGCAGCGAAGAAGGCCGAGAAGCTCGTCCCCAAGGGCACCCCTCTGGCGCTGCCGCCGATCGAATGCATGCCGGCCGAAGGCGACGTGCTGTTCCTCGGCCAAGGCGACAAGAAGCAACCGTTTGTCGTGGTGGAGCGTCAGTATCATCACGAAGGCGAAGACGCATGGACGATCGTGCTGATTCTCGATCTGCCCGAATAACGTTGATGTTTGTTTGCGGCGTCCGGACCGAGTGAATCGAGTGTTTCGGACAGATCGCAAGGCAACAACGCACGGCGCGGCCACTGGGGAAATCCCGGTTGCCGCGCCGCTTTGCTTGGCGGGGGTCGCTCTCTATACTGGAAACGCGATTTGACGCGCTTCTCAGCGGCAGGGAGATCGACCATGATCGTGCCCCACCTTTCCAACGGCGAACTGATGACGATGTTTGCGATCGCGGTATTCGGCGCGGTCGTCGTTGGCGCCATGCCCTGCAAAGGAGCTATTCGCCTGTGCTGGCGCTCGCTGCTCGTTGTCGTCGGTGCGGTGCTTGCCGTACTGGCGTTCGAGTTGGTACCGCTGCTCGGCTGAGTCCTTTTTACGGATTTTCACCATTAAGGGTTGACCCCTCGCGGAAGAGCCGATATTATCTCGGTCTCGTTGGGGCGTTAGCTCAGTTGGTAGAGCAGCGGACTCTTAATCCGTAGGTCGAGTGTTCGAGTCACTCACGCCCCACCAAACGAATTCTGAAAAAGGCTGCTACGCCGTGCAGCCTTTTTTATTCCCGGTAGCATCGGGGCGTTAGCTCAGTTGGTAGAGCAGCGGACTCTTAATCCGTAGGTCGAGTGTTCGAGTCACTCACGCCCCACCAAA
>NZ_CABPSH010000023.1 GCF_902459725.1 Pandoraea eparura | reverse complement strand
GGTCTACCCAGACCACCCCCGCGCCAGTGCTAGCTTTGCGTACCGTCACTTATTGCACTGAAAACGAGGAGACCCCGAATACAAATGCCGGCGGGTTCTGTTCTTGGAAGACCCTCATGTGGCCCGGCAACACGAAGCGGACATTCAGCTGCTTGAGCGCGCAGCTCGAAGCGTGACAGACTACGCGTCCTGCATGAGCGATGTATCTTTAGGAGACCGTTGGCTTACGCTCTTGGAGAAACGACAGGTTGGCTAGATAAAAGGGGGCACCTTACTTAACAAGGTGCCCCCTTTTCTATTTTGCGGCTGGCGAGGCCAGCCCTTACTTAGGATAGAGCGAAGTCAAAATGGCATCTTCGGAAGACTCTAGGGCGGCCCAATCCGACATCATTGGAATCATCTCTGCGTTTGCCCACATCTGATTCTGGTCAGTGCGGTGTTTGTCGCCAATGATACCGGACGCTCCCAGATAGACAATCCACTTCGAATTCTGCCATTGACCGACATCAAAAGCATACCGGCACAGCGAACCATAGTTGCTCTGTGTGGATGTTCCCGCAGGATAGCCAGTGGCAAATACGGTGTCCCCATCGCCGCCAATCGGTGCGCAGGGAACATTCAGGGTAGCCGCTGATGTCGGGAATTGCTTAGCCAGCGGGTGCGTTGGCGCCGGCGTATGGGCGTGATGCCATGGCTGCTGCTCATTGCCGACAGCCTTGGCCGTTGGAGCTTCCAGTGCGTATTTCAGGACGTCATTCCAACTCTGACCATTCAACAACGACGTATCGTTGTCACGCATCAGCGTTGGCACTACCCACCACAGCTGCGTCACCATGTTCTGTTCGCCGACGGCATCCTTCCACACGCCGCCGGCGCTCGTCAGCACCTTGCTCAGTTCGGCCAAGCGCCAAGTCGCATTCAGACGCACCGATGTGTAAATTGTCGCGGCGGTCGAATCCTTTTCCATACGGCCGTCCCAAGCAGTGATGGCGGCCACACGCTCCTGAGCAGAAGCGCTGAGACCTTCTTGAGGCAGATGCTTAAGGTGCTCGATGAACAACAGTGCCGGAATGCTCAGACGGTCCGCGAAGACATGCAGCAGCTTGTCGATAGTCGGCTTCTCCACCTTCTCGATTTCTGCAACGATGCGCTCCGCGCGATATGGCGGATGACAGTCTGTTGACAGATATGGCCACGCACTATCCGTGGTGACACGGTTGTTGGCAGTAACAATCTTATGGCTAGGCGGATTAATGGCATGCGGCATCTTGTCGAATGGCACAGTTCCCTTCCAATCGAATTCGGGCAGCCAAGCCGGCACCGGCAGCCAACCATTCTCTCGGCTACGGTCTGGCACGATGCTGCGTACTCGATGCCCGATATTGCCGCCAATATCGGCCGCAACCAGGTTGTGGTCACTTACACTCCACTCGCGAATGGCCTCATGCAAACCATCGACAGATTCTGCGCGGAGCATCTTCAACATGCAGTTCAACGACAGGTCTGGCTCGCGAATCTGCCCGGAGCGAAGCGAAATGCCCTTTCCTAGCTTTGGGTCGCCAACAATCACAGGCCCCTTCGGGGTCTCAAATACCTCCAGCACCACGTCCTTCGCGCCTCGAACTCGGATGACTTCTTCTCGCTTGGCTGTTTCCGCCCATCCGCTTTCAGTCCGGCAAAGCTTACCGTCGTCCTTGAAATTCTCGATGTAGAAGTCATTTACATCGACAAATGCTGTCGTCACGCCCCATGCCACCTTGTGGTTATGGCCGATGTGGGACATACCTGGAACGCCAGGCAACATGATTCCGATTGCATCAAAAGTAGCACCGGCGACATGTACTTGTGCATAAAACGAAGGGAGTTCCAAGTCTCGATGCGGGTCGCCCATTAAGAGGGGGCGACCAGTCTCGGTAAGCTCCTTACCGACAGCCCAGTTGTTGCTACCACCACCGGTTTGCGTACCGTCTGCGAAATGAAGCAGTTCAGTAATCGCAGGTTTCAAGCGCTCAATATCCATCTTCCAGCGCTCGGAATAGGAATCCCACGGCAGAATATTTCGTTCATTACCGCCATCGTCATAGCGCAGTTTCGACGCGCCGTCGGCACCGATAGCCGGGATTGCCGCCGCGCGAATTAGCTTCATCCAGTTCCCACCCAGCATAAAGCCCAGCTGGCGCATGACAGCGATGCAATGCCACGGTTTCCACGGCTCTGGAGTAGTCCCGAGCAAACCATATTCAACCGGAAGTTCACCAGCCGCTATGAAAGCGTTCACACCCACCGAATAGGCTTCCAGCATGTCTTTGGCATCTCTATCAAGAGCGTCAAAGTCTCGCTTTGCCGCCAACTCAAGATTCATGCTTCGGGCAAGACGGTCCGTAGCCAACCCATCTTCACCAGCCCACTCCGACCACCGTCCGGTGCCCTTACGCACATTGGACTCCATTTGCCATAAACGGTCGGTGGCATGCACATAACCGAGGGCAACGAAGGCATCCCAGTCAGACGTCGCCCTGATATGAGGAATTCCCCACTTATCCCGCCATACTTCGGCAGAGGTTTCCAGGCCAGGGAGGATGAAATTCTTCTGGGCAGAGGCGGATTTCGGGTCTGTGTTCATACTCATACTTAAGCGAGGTCAGGAAAGAGGGTGCTTCGCCGACACGTCCATTGGGAGTTGCATCGACGGATTTTGAGTTGGAGCAGAGAATTAGCGGTCGACGTCGGCTTTTGGTACCAGCAGGGCTGCAATACCACCGATGAAATACACGGCTGCGAGGACAAGGATGCCGGTCGCCGGCGAGCCAGTCTTGGAGAAAAGCCAACCGAACACCGCAGGACTCGTCACGCCGGCCAACTGCCCAACCGTATTGATAAATGCAATGCCGACGACGGCAGCAGTTCCAGTCAGGAAAGTGGTAGGCAGGCTCCAGAACAATGCATTCAGCGTCAGAAGTCCACCTAAGGAAATCACTGCACTAACTGCCAACAGGGTTGGATTGTGAAGAGACATCGCAATCATCACTGTGCCGAAAGACGCGATGATGGCTGGAATCGCTGTGTGCCAACGACGCTCGCCTGTCCGGTCAGAGCTCTTTGCCGTCAGGAACATTGCGACCATCGCAAAGCCGTAAGGAATACCGGTGTACCAGCCAATCTCGATTTCATTGGTCACACCAGCGTTCTTAAACAGCGACGGCAGCCAGAGGATGAGAGCAATACTAGACAGTAAAGCGAAGTTGGTGAGCGTCATCAGCCATATCTGCGGCATACGTGCAGCAGCCCAAAAACTATGGGTGATGGCCGTACTGCTATCGGAATCCAGTCGAGACTTCAGATAGGCCTTTTGCTCAGCGTTAAGCCATTTTGCTTTGTCAACGGAATCGTCCAGATAGAACCAGCATATGACTCCCAATAGAATCGATGGGACACCTTCGATAATGAATAGGTATTGCCAGGATTTGAAGTTCGGGTAGTCGTGGAAGAAATGCAGAATCCAACCGGAGAGCGGCCCGCCAATCAGTACAGAAAACGGAATTGCCATCAAGAAGATAGTAATTGCGCGTGCACGATTGCGAATTGGGAACCAGTAAGTCAAGTACAGCATGACGCCAGGGAAGAATCCCGCTTCTGCGGCGCCAAGTAAGGCGCGAATGACATAGAACTGAGTGGGAGTAGTCACAAACGCGGTAGCGATGGACAGCACACCCCAAGTAACCATGATTCGCGCAATCCAACGGCGAGCACCAAATTTGTTCAGTGCGATGTTGCTCGGCACTTCCAACATGAAGTAGGCGATGAAGAAGATTGCAGCCCCAAAGCCGAAAATGGCCTCAGAGAGCTGCAAGTCGTCCTGCATATGCAGCTTTGCGAATCCAATGTTTACCCGGTCCAGGAAGGCGAACATGTAACAGATGAAGAGAAACGTCATGATTCTCTTGCTGACTGTCGCGAGTGTCTTCTTCTCAAAATCCGAGGTGATTTCGGCTGATTGACTGGCCAATTTTGTTGTTGCAGCTTGCATATAGTCTCCAGGATTTTCTTGTGATGCACGACGATTCTACGATTGGCAATACAGGCTGGATAATGATGTTTAGTCATCGCCATAACCAAAAGTTGGCCCCCTGGTTGCACGTCGAGCGAACAAGGACTAAAATCGTGGATTGAGCTTTTTATGCAGAGCGACTACATAGGGTAGCTTGTGAAACACCATCAACTTCGTGCGCTCGTGGCCATTGCAACTAGCGGTAGCGTCAGTGCTGCGGCTCGTTCACTTTCTGTCACCCAAACCGCAGTCACCAAAGCAATCAAAGAGCTTGAAGAGGATATTCATACACCTCTGCTTATTCGAACCCCTCAGGGCGCAAGGTTGACACCTATAGGCTTGGAATTGGTCGAACGAGCGAAATCAATTCTTTCAGACATTGAAGATGCAAGGGCCCATGTTGAACGCCTCAGCGGTGGAGGAAACCATCGCGTATCGGCCGCTGCCATTCCCGCATTTTTTAGTCGGCACCTTGCTGAAGTCTTCAGCATGTTCCGAAGCCGTTATCCGGATGTTCAGCTGACTCTACAAGACTCCTTTCTTTCAACTTCCTTGCCCAAACTGCGAGATGGAACATTGGACGTCACCCTAACTACCATTCTTCCAGAATGTATTGGTTCAGATTTGGAGTTTCAGCAGTTCTGCGAAATCGAAATTGTATTGATGGCGCAGCGAGGTATGTTCAATCGACCAGTAAAAAATTTGGGCGAGCTCGTCGACTACCCATGGGTAACAGATGGCTCTTCCTGCGGAGGCTACGAGGCTGTACGACGTACATTCACCAGCAGCGGCTATCTGCTTCCAACTAACTTGACGGAGAGCCCGTCCTCCCTATCGTCCCTTGTTTTGGTCGAACAATGCGGCTGTATCGCACCAAGCCCAGCTTTGTTCTTAGGCGGAGCTAGTGTTCCACCTGGCATTGTAAAAATTGACCTCAAACAGGAATTACCAAAGGTTCCCTTTGGCTTACTACTAAGAAGAGGAGCGAAACTTAGTCCTTCAGTAGAGTGGATGTGTGAGTGTTTTAGAGCAATTACGCGCACACCGGGCTGGGATAAGCTATGAAGTCCGTGTCCAAATAATCGAACTGTTACGTAGCACACCAAACTCGACTTTCAAGTAAATCTATGGAAGCTGGTATCCGACCAGTTCCCGTCGCAAAAATAATAGGGCAGGAAATAGTGGGAGATTTTCAAATTATCTGCTTCAATTATTTTTCCGATATTTTCATTCATGCCTTGGGTCTTCCCCTCAAGGAATACATGACGCATAAAAAAGCCCCGAGAAGACCTCGGGGCAGAACCTCCGCTGGCAGCAGAGGAGATGAAACTGTTCGGCGTTATGCCCAGAGTGCTGGCGCCGGCGCCGCGCATGGTCCCTTTACTCCGATGCTGCCGAAATCGGCCGGGCCAACCACCTCCAGGTACTCCATGTCGGGCGAGTAATCGAATAGGAAGTGGCGGATACCCGGCGCCTGATGCACGCAGTCGCCGGCGCTGACGAGCGTCTCCTTGTCTTCGTACATGAACTTTGCCCAGCCCTTCAGCATGTAGACGATGTGGAACTCCGCCTCGTGCACATGCCATCCGGTACCAGCCTCAGGGGCCGCATTTGCTCGCACCAGCTGGGCTATGACCTTTCCGTTTGTAGCCCCGGCGACACCTAGGTCCCGATAGACGAAGAAATCACGCAGGCCACCCTCAACGTACTGGGTGTCATTTGGCTTCACGTGCGTGAATTTCGTCTGCAAACTCGTATCCATCATTTCTACCGCCTCCGTTAGTTCAGAAATCTGCTGAGGCGAATAACGGAGCCAGGCCAGTTATCCGCTCGAAAAAAGCACTGTCCCGGTTGCAACGGACCGTTACGGGGTATCTGGGAAAGGCAGCTCAATCTGCCCGTCCGCCCTAACGTCAAATACGTTCAGGCTCATTGCCACTAAGGTGTAGTACCCCAGCAGCCCAACCAAATTCACCACCGTTTTGACGCCAAAGCTGGTGACTGCCTCTTGGTAAATCTCGTCTGAAACCCGCTTCTTCTCATACAGGTCCTCCACGAATCGCCAAATCAAGGTCTCGTCGCTGTTCTCAAACTTGGGAGCTCTGTCTAACCGGAGGTCCTCGAGCACGTCAGCCTTGAGGCCGGCATCGATACCTATCGGATAGTGGATGTACCACTCTGCTTGCGATTTCCACTTGGCTGCGGTGCATAGAATGGCCAGCTCGGACAGCCGCAGGGATAATCCTGTCCCATAGCGACAGAAAGCGCCGAGCTCCTGCGCACGGCTTGCCAGCTCGGGACTATGAATCCACGATAGGAATGGACCATTCAAGTTTCCACGTGGGCCAGTGAGAATCGCCTGCAACACGTCCTTCTGTTCTGAAGATGCACTTTCGACGGAAAAATGGGGCAGTCTGGAGCTCAAGTTGTACGTCCTTAAAGTGAGTGCACGTTCAATACTGGCTCATGCCTCAGTATTAAAAATAAAGTTCTCCGGCACGCCAGGTCCCCACAGGTACAGGGAGTCCTCCGGCGGGAAGTCGCCGGCTGGCCATGGCTTGTCTGCCGATACATAGTCTATGTCGGCCGAAAACTCGCAGAAGGAACCCCAAGGGTCCTCTACATAGTGGAAGTAATTGGAGCCGAGGACATGGCGCCCAGTGCCCCAGCCCTTCGTATATCCTGCCGCGGCCATCTGGGCGGCGCCCGCCCCCACCGCATTAACGTCTGATACATCCCAGGAAGAGTGATGCCATCCCCGGGCGCTGCTCTTGGCGAATGCCACAAGATGGTGGTCACAGCCATGAGGCGCGTGCATAAAGGCGATGATGTCGAGGGACTTATCTGAAAGGCGCAGTCCAAGAGCGCGCTCATAGAAAGCCACTGAGCCAAGAACGTCCGGGGTGAACAGCAACACGTGAGAGAGACGTGTAGGCCTCACAGTCGCTACCTGCGAGCGTGTGCATGCTCCGCGCTTGTCCGCCGGCGTACTCACACTCGTCCTGGTCAGCTTCTCATTCAGGGTGGTCTTAGGGCCGACGCGCACCTGAATCCGGTTGCCATCCGGGTCGCAGAACCAGAACGAGTGCTCGTCTCCCTGCGAAACGGGCGTTACGTCAATCGCCCCTGCTTCCACCACTTGGCTGTGCAGCCGGAAGATGTCTTCCTGATACGCGTTGAAGGCCAGGTAATCCAGATGTTTCCGGTCGCCCGCCACAAGCCGTGCCCAACGGTGGCCGTCGGCTGCGAAGACATTCAGGCCACCGTCCGACGTCGTGTCCTCCTCGATATTCAGGCCGAAGCAGGAGAAAAACGTCTTGGCTTGGTTCAAATCGGGTACTGCAAGCGCGAAATGGTCAATCGAATGGATTGCTGTCACGACATATCTCCTAAACACCACGGGCCTCACGATGCGTGCCGGAGGCCCGTTTCACTTCCGGGACTGCTTAGCGTGTTTCGTCTTTGATGACGTTGCGCAGCGCGCCGATACCCTCGACGCGGACTTCACACACATCGCCGGCCTTCATCAGCAGCTTCGGCGAGCGTGCCCAGCCGATGCCGGACGGGGTGCCGGTGACAATCACGTCGCCCGGTTCCAGTGTGATGGCCTGGCTAACGATGCTGATAACCGTCGCGACATCGAAGACCATCTCGTCGGTACTGGCCGACTGGACTACTTCACCGTTCAAGATGGTTTCCAGGCGCAACCCCTTGGCACCGGCCGGCAGCTCATCGGCGGTAACCAGGTCTGGGCCAAAGGCGCCGGTGCCGTCGAAGTTCTTGCCAACGGTCCATTGCGGGGTCTTGAACTGGTATTCGCGCACGGAGCCGTCATTGAAGAGGCTGTACCCAGCAACG
Source organism: Pandoraea eparura (assembly GCF_902459725.1). Lineage (GTDB taxonomy): Bacteria > Pseudomonadota > Gammaproteobacteria > Burkholderiales > Burkholderiaceae > Pandoraea > Pandoraea eparura. The sequence goes on along the minus strand of NZ_CABPSH010000023.1, from coordinate 18,835 downwards.
TGCTCCAGAGCATCAGCAGGAGAGATGTGGCGACCGCCCTTGCCAATCACAGCGGCAATCTCACCTTCGAAGTCCAGGCCTTCGCTGTCCGTCACTGCGGGGCGAATCATCGGCTGCGCATGCGCCACCAGGCTGGTGTTCACGCGGAAGAACAGCGTGGGGTAATCCGGCTGGACGAAATTACTTTCCTTGGTGTGGTCAGCATAGTTCAGGCCGACGCAGATGATTTTCGGCGGACGGGACAGCGGAGGCAGATAGGTAATGTCCTGTTCCGCAACGACCACGCCTTCCTTGAATGTGCCGCCGTAGTTCTTGAGGCTGACACCACGCGCCAGCAGGTCTTCAAGAGATTCCTCACCGATGATGCGAATTCCCTTGCCTTCGCGAACACCGAGGGCCTTTTTACCTTGATACAAAACCGATACGTAACGCATTACAGAACTCCTAAGAAAAATCAGCTGAAAGTAGCGGCGCTGCATCCCGCGCCCTCACTGGAATAAGCCTCTATCCAGCGAGAGAAAGACTGGCAAATCTGGTCATTGGCAAGGCGAGCCCCGGCCGATGCTTCGAACATGCCGAAGAAGAGGTGGAACATGCTGTCGAAATTGAGCACCTTCACCGGAATTCCGTTTTGGGCCAGCTTGTCGGCATACGCCAGGCCTTCTGGCCGTAGTGGGTCGTGACCGGCAACCGCAATGAGTGCCGGGGGCGAGCTATCCAGGGCCGTCGCGCGCAGCGGCGACGGAGGGAATTTCATTGCCTGGGCTTCGTTCTTCCCCATGTACAGACGGGAAATTTCGCTCAGGTCGTTCGGCTTGAGCATCGGATAGTCGATTCCACGGGCCTCAATCTCGGACACATCACGGGCCATATCAACGCCTGGAACCACCAGCAGCTGTGCAACAAGGCTCCTCGGGAAGTCACGGGAGACCAAGATTGCAGCAGTAGTTGCTAGGTTGGCTCCGGCGCTTTCGCCAGCAACTGCCACCCGGAATGGGTCGCCACCAAGTTTTTCGACATTCCTCAGAACCCAACGAGTTGCAGCCAGGGCGTCATCGTGCGCAGCTGGGAAAGGGTTTTCGGGCGCCAGCCGGTAATCGACGGACACCACGACGGCGCCAGTATCACGGCACAGCTTGCGCGCGATGTCGTCCATGAGTTCAACGCTGCCCAAGACGAATCCGCCGCCATGGAAGAACACGACGGTTGGCATTCGCTCCTGGGAACCTAAGGGGCGATACACACGGACCGGCACCGAGAGAATCTGGCCGTTGACCTCGTCCGATGCCGTGACATCCTCCGCCGAGAGCACTTCCGGGAGGGTCTTCCCCGCCCTTGCGCGCTCGATTGACTGACGCATGCGGCCCCGAGCCTGCTCTGGCGTGCCAGAAAACGGTGGGGGAACTCCGACCTCGGCCACCTTGCGGACGATTTCCGCCAGTTGAGGGTCCAGTGCTTGACCTGAGCTTGTCGACGTCATTGCAGCCCCAAAACGAACTTCTGCGAGCTCACGGCGCGGTCACGCACCTGGTCGAGGTCCACGGACAGCAACTTGCCGCCCTTCTTGACCGCACGGCCGGCCACATACACCGAGTCCACGTTACCGGGGTGAGCCGCTAAGACAATAGCCCCAACTGCGTCCGAGACCGGTGCCAAGTTGATGTCGTCGGTACGAATCATGACAATGTCCGCCTGCTTGCCAGGAGTCAGGGAGCCGATTTTGCTCTCCATGCCAGTCGCCTTCGCGCCCGACAGTGTTGCGAACTCCAGCACGTCACGCATCGTCATCGTCTCTGGAGCCCCCTTCGTCTTCGAGTGGCCGCCACCCATCCAAGAACGGTAGTAGGCGAATGCATGACGCATCTGAGTGAACATGTCGCCGGCACACTTCGTTTCGGTGTCGCCGCTGAGGCTGGGACGGATGCCGGCAGCGAGCAGACGGTCGAATGGAATGTCGCCGATACCCTGGGCATTCAGCTCACAGTGCACCCCGAGGGACGCTGTGACGCCAGCATCGGCCATCATCGAAATCTCGTCATCGTGGGAGCAGCAGCAGTGGACGAACGTCAAATCCTCGCCAAGGACGCCCGCTTCATGCATCTGAGCGATGGCGCGCACCTTGGCGTTCCGTGCATAAGCGCCCATGTGGATGCTGGAGCGAATACCGAGCTCTCGGGCCAGGCGCAGGTCACCGAGCCAGACATCCCGGGTGGCCATTTCAGGGCCACGGCCGGCCATGGCCAGGGTGACCAGTTGGTCGTCGGATGCGAAGAACTGCTGACGCAGGCGGCGGATGTCTTCCAGGTGGCCGCGCTGGCTGTTGAACATCCAGGACGCGCCTTCCACCAGCGGCCAGCCGTGGGCGAAGATGGCGCGCATACCCGAGTCTTGCAGGGCGATAACCGCAGCGTCCGTGTGTTCCGAGCTGTTCTGAATGTGCGACCAGTCCAGCATCGTGGTGATGCCAGAGTCCAAGGCCGATACGGCACCCAACAGCGTGCCGATGTACACGTCTTCCGGTCGGTACGCCGCGCCCTTCGCTCCCAGCATCTCCGCGAAGTAGATTTGCGGGTCGATATCAGCGTAGCGGTGGCGAACGCAGGTCTGCCAGGTGTGGCGATGGGTATCTACAAAGCCCGGGATGACAATCATCCCGGTGGCATCGACCAGTTCGGCGTCCGCCACTTCCAGATTTGGCGCGACCTCGACGATTTTCTCGCCTTCGACCAGGATGTCGGCCGAACGATGGTCACCTACCTTAGGGTCCATACTGATTACCCAACCGCCCTTAAAAAGCTTCCGCCGCGTTTGCATCAGAGACTCCCGTTAAACCATTTCGAAAGCTGGCCTTTGACTTCGTCGACCAGGCCAGCGCTGCTGCCGGCCCATGCGATATAGCCATCCGGCCGCACCAACAGGGCCTTCACATCGCTGAGCACGTCAGGAATCTTCGCCATGCGCGCTTGAACCACATCAACGGGGTACTTTGAGACATCAAGGTCGGCGAACTGGCGACTGAAGCCTTCCAGGTCCAGCAGCAGGAACTTGCGCGAGCGCAGCATGGACAGCATGCTGGGCGTGGAGCCATCCAACAAAGTCAGCAGGATGTCTGGACAGCGCATCCCTTCTGCCGGGTGTGCCCCTTCCGCACGGGGATACGGGGTTTCCAGGCCACAAAGCTCCAAAACCAGCTTCTTCTGGACATCCGGCAAGGGAATGATGTGCTCCTGCATACGGCGTTTCAGGACGACAGCATCCTCGGAGAAGTTGAATTGCAGCGCGCATTGCGCCTTCACACTCTCTAGCAGTCGCTCCATGACCGGCATACGCTCGGAATGATAGGTATCCAGGGTGTCGTCTTTGGCGAGGCCCTTGACCACATTCGCCAACTTCCAGCCCAGGTTGAAGGCATCCTGCAGGCAGAAGTTCATACCCACGCCACTGGCCGGATAGTGAATGCGGGCTGACTCACCCACCAGGAAGACACGCCCCTGGCGGAGTTGCTTGACACTGCGCATCTGGTCATCGAACCGCGACGCCCAGCGATAGGAGGTAATCCCGTAGTCGGTGCCATGTACGTCGCGCAGACACTGGAGCACCTCCGGCAGCTCGACCGACTCCTCCTTAGGGGCGTGGCGTCGGTCGCGATGGACGATGTTGAAACGGGTGATGCCCTCACCGAACGTGTACCCGCGGACCCAACCCATTTCGTTGTCGACGTTGATGCGGCCGCCCGGCCACGGTGCTTCCAGGTGTGCGTCCACGACAATGCCGCGGAAGGTGCCCGAGTGACCTTCGAAGTCCATGCCCAGCTTCGTACGGACGGCACTGCGACCACCATCGGCGCCCACTACATAACGTGCACGGATTTCCTTCTCTTCGCCGGCAGACGAGCGCACCAGAACAGTAACGCCCTCAGCATCCTGACGAAGGTCGATGAGCTCACTATCCGAGACGACCTCAGCTCCGCACTCCTTCGCCCATTCCCAGAGAATTTCCTCGGTATGGTTCTGGGGCAGACCCAGCGTGAAGCCGAAGCGCGAATCCAGATACTTCCAGTCGATGGGATGGAACCCCGACCAAATGTGCGAAGGCCGAAACGGGTACGGAGCGATTTGCTTCGTCTTGTTGATGAAGCGGTCGGCTAAACCGCGGGCGTCGAACAACTCGAGCACACGAGGAAGGATGGTTCCTGCGCGCGACTGGACGCCTGCGGTGCGCCTCTCGACTACCAGGGTTTTCACGCCGGCGCCTGCGAGCTCACCCGCCATTGTTAAACCTGAGGGCCCTGCCCCGACTACGACCACATCCCACTGCATTTTCACTCTCCGTATGAACGAGTTGAACGAACCAAAAAACTGCTTAATCTGCGTCAGAAGACGTGGGTGATGCCGACCTCAAACACGACCTGCCTGTTCGTCGAAGCAATAGGCTGGAACCGCATGGCGGCGACCTGCCCCTGGCCTGCTGCTTGAAAGACGCTCAGCGCATAAAGGCTCGTGCGCTTCGATAAGGCGTAGTCCGCATGAGCGTGGACCACATTCCACTTGTAGTTCTCGAGCTTCGTGTAGGCGTATCCGCCACCAAGGCGCAGCGCTGTCGTGACATATTTGTAGGCGCCGACATCAATGGTCTGCGCCTTTGCTGAAATGCCCAGCGCGGACAGCTTGGTGTAGCTGTAGTTGCCCATCAGACGCCATCCTGCGTTGGAATACACAACACCGGTGCTCGCCGTGTTCTGGTTCTGAGCAACCTTGGTAGTGGGGTTCTTCACCAGGTCGATGCCATACAGCGTCGGCACGCCAAGCGAGCTACGCGGTGAGTAAGGGACGTCATGCACCGTCTCCCACACTGCCAAGAACTGCCACGGATTGGAGGTGTAGCTAGCGCTGAAACCCATCGTATTGCCGTTATTGGTCGTCGATGTTGGGGTTCCATAGCCATACTGGGCACCAAACTGGAAGCCCTTCATCTCGGGCGACTTGTACTTGACCAGGCTGTTCAGCGGATTGCCGACTGTGCGGTCCAAGTTGCCCGGGTGAGTCGCAAGGTTCGAAGTAAAACGCTCGGACGTGTATGGAACCAGGTCCGCCAGCAAGTCGTACTGGTTGCCCAGGGTCACCGTCCCGTAATCACGTGAGCTCAGGCCCACGAAGGTCTCGAAGGGGCTGAAGCCGCCGGTATCGAGTTGTACGTAGTTGGCCCATTTGAAGATGGCCGATGCGCCGCCTCCCAAGTCTTCACGGCCGGTAAATGCGATGAACGGAACAGCATGGGTATTGCCTTGCTGCATGCGGGCTCCGCCATTCGGATAGCTTGCGTTGTTTGTGTATAAAACGCCTGCACCCAACACACCTGAAATCGTCACGTTCTCTGTCTGAGCTTGTGCCGACGCAGCAACAAGCGTTACTGCTCCTGCAAATAAAGTCTTCTTCAACACGTCATGTCTCCCTGTTTTTTATGTAATCAGGCGGCCGAATTCTGATGTTCGGCTTTGATTCCGCCTGTGAACCTGCGCTGCACAACAAAAACCAGTCTCATCGCCGCCAGGCAGGCGATACATCCAGCCGTGACGAACACAGTAGCCATCGCATAAGGCAGCGCATGCTCACCACCGCCGTAGACGTAACGCCCAACCAGGGCAATCAACGTCGGAGAGAAACCCTGGCCGACCAAGCCGTTGAGGAAGAGCACCACCGCCATCACCAAACCAACAGATGCTGCCGGTACCGTGCGAGCGATGACCACGGAGGTGACGGACATGAAAGTCCACGAGCTCAGCACGACGAAGCAGTTGATGGCCCAGAACCACTGCAGGCTTGTCGACAGAACCAGTGCAGTAGGCATGATGGTCATCGCCAGACTCGACACCAGGCCGACGGACATAATTCGAGCGAGCGGGTTATTGGCGTTCTTCTTCTGCATCGCGATACCGGCCAGCCAGAGGCCCAAGGGGCCGGCGGTCAGCATGATGACGCCCTGCGAAAGACCAAAGGTGCGCATCTCCAGCATGAACTTGCGACCCGCCATTGCAGGCAACCAAGCCGCCATGCCGAAGGTGACAATTGCGTTGGCTACGACGAACAGCAGGATGGGGATGAAGAACGCGCGATTCGCCCAGAGATAGTCCGGCAGCGATGAAGCTCGTGCATTCGACGCAGCCAGCTCCGCCGGCGCTGCAACAGACCGGCCCGGGTCACGATTCAGGAACACAGTCAAAGCCAGCGGTAGCCCAACCGCGCCAATCAGGAACAACGTGAACTGCCAAGATGTGACATGACCAAGAACCGGGATATAGGTCCATCCTGCGTTGTGAACAGCGGCCAACAGCGGCCCGCCAAGAACCAAGGACAGGCCCGTCCCCAGCATCAGAGCCATCGTGTAGATAGAGAGTGCGCGTGCCCGGCGGTCTTCATCGACACCATCACGAATGAGCGAATACGACGAGGGTGGGATGAGCGCTTCAGCTCCGCCGACAATCACACGGGCCACCACGAGGCCGAAGAAGCTTGCTGCCACCGCATTCGCCGACAAGGCCAGGGACCAAATAATGACGCCGGCTGCAATGACTACACGTCGGTTCCATTTGTCGGCCATCCAACCAGCCGGTATCCCAACAGCAATGTTGGCAATTGCAAATGCTGCGCCAATCAGGAAACTGATTTCAACGTCGCTAACGCCGTAGGTCTTTTGAATCGGCGCGACCATCAGAACCAGGATGTTTTTGTCGAGCTGCGCCAGCATGCTCAGTATCGTCAGGGTGACGACAAGCCCCCACTGTCCGAATATCGAACGTGGCTTTCCATTTTGAACAATCACCGTCTCTCTCCAGTTGTAGTTGAATACCGACGGTTGTTCTTCACCGCTTGAATGGATTATAGGTTTGGCATTACATTTGTGAAATTGATTGTCTAAATCCGAAACATTTACAGCGTAAATGCCTTGTCATGAGATTCAATAAGCTCGATTTGAACCAGTTGGTTGTGCTTGATGCGTTGCTTTCTACGCGCAGCGTGAGCAAGTCGTCGGAGCGCCTGTTCCTCAGCCAGCCGGCCACCAGCTGCGCCCTGGCGAGACTTCGCGAGTATTTCGAAGATGACCTGCTCGTATCAGTGGGGAAAACAAATGCGCTGACGCCGCTTGGCTCAAGCCTCATCAAGCCGGTGCGTGACGTGCTCTTGCAAGTACAGACAATCACTCGTGTTCGGCCGTCGTTCGACCCGTCAACATCGACGCGCAAATTCACCATCGAATCTTCCGACTACGTCATCAATATCTTCTTGTCGGAGGTCATCAGGCGCGCTTCGGTCTTGGCGCCGATGATGGAGTTCGACTTGCGGTCAATCAGCCCACAGACTCCCGATAACCTTGAGAATGGCGACGCGGAGATTCTTGTCATTCCGCATTACGCCACAATTCAGGGGCACCCTAAGGAAGAACTATTTGAAGACAAGTTCTCCTGCTTGGTGTGCACGAACGGAATATTCAAGAACAACGAAGAACTGACGGTCGACGAATACTTCGATGCGAATCACATCAGCGTGGAATGGGGTGGCGGGCGAAGAATTACCTTCGATACGCGAGTATTATCGGCCAGCAACAAGCACCGCAAGCAGACCGTCGTGGCGCCAAGCTTCACCCTGGTACCAGAGCTCCTCGTGGGAACCAATATGATTGCCACTCTGCCGCACAGGCTTGCTGTGAAAATTGCGAAGCAATTCACGCTGAAACTGCTGCCGTGCCCCGTAGATATTCCGAAGTTTACGGAACATGTTCAGTGGCACAAGTTTCGCGACAACGACCCCTCGGTTCTTTGGCTGCGGCAGCTGTTCCAGGAAGTCGCCACCAGCATCAAAGAGCGAGATGCGGAATCTGAGAAGGCTGATGTGAAACGGCCGGCAAAAGTGAATAACCTACAGACCGGGGCTGCTAAAAAAACCCGACAGCGATAACGCGCCTTCTACGCTATCCGGACCAGTTCATCCAATTATGATGGCCAGCTGACGCTGGACATGAAGGGGCTGTAGCACCAGCCCGAGGTAATTGGGATGGCATTCAAACTATGGTGTTGTAGAAGACATCTTCCCGATAGTGGCGAATTCCCTACGTACGACCTCACCTAGTTCTACGTATCTCGGTTCGACTTCATCTACAAACTTCTGGAAATCTGATGCTGGTTGTTTAAGGTCATGCGATGGCCCCATGCTGTTTATCGTAATCATCGCCTGAACCTTCAACGCAAGTGCCTCCATCTCATCCCCAATCTCTTTCGGGATGAAAACTCCAAATTTCCGAAGATAGCGTCGCATGTCATGGATGGCCTCTTCTGCGGCACGCAATTCACGACGGTCTAGGATGGAATAGTAAATTCGGCTTCTATCGAAGCTCTTAGCAGTAATGATTTCACGCTGATTCACCAAACTGATTTCTTGCTTAGCAAAGACCTCTTTCCATTCATCATCCAGCAGCGAATTCATATCAGAGGCAGGTTTGAACGGGGGTTAGCGCTGATGCCACCGCAACGAACATCTCCGAAAATTTCTCCCACGCCGTTGCAACAATGCCGAACTGCTTTTCCTGAACCTTTACCCTCGCGGCCAGTACCGAATCGATTTCCATCTTCAAATGGGCGATAGCCTTTTCGTGCTCATTCTGAACTCGCTGGAGCGAGGTCTTGAACCTGTTGTCTATCCAGCCGTCCAGTATTTTTCCTCCGAACCCTTTTATGGCAACGACTATTGTGGCGGCTCCCCCCAAGACACCCCCAATTGCGGGCCAGAGGTCGCTAAGAAGCGCTTGAGTGCTGTTGATATCCATCAATTCCCCCCAGATATTCGTTGTTCTTGTTGCTATTTTAAGCGGCCATTTGCAAACAAGCTTCATGGCAAAAATGCTGTGAAGAACTGCCCATTTAGCTATTCAAATGGAGTGGAAAATTCAGGTGGCGCAAAACAAAGGTGATGCCGGGCTCCCATCCCACGATAATGAAAAACCAAGTATATTGTTGAGCTTACAAACTACTGACGTAACCGGCGCTGGGGCGCGCCAGCTATAAGGTTATGCAGTTGGGTCGCGGCAATTGGATTCGCATGCAGGCAACTTCGTGCGGGAAATTTTGATGTGACTGGCCTTGGGGGAAGGCTGTATTGCCGGCCAACAACCTCGGCTACCGTCCAAGAAGGAAAACAAATGGGCTGGGGATTTCGCAAGTCGTTCAAGATTGCGCCAGGTGTGCGCATCAACGTCAGCAAAAAAGGCGTCAGCACCTCCGTCGGCGTCAAAGGTTTCACGGTCAACTCTCGTGGCCGCATCACTACCAGCATTCCAGGTACCGGCATTCGCCACACTACTACCTTGGGCTCCAGCAGGAAATCTACAACTCGAACAACTCAATCGATAGGGGGCGCCGAAATGGCACAGACCAAGCGCGAAGTTGAGAACGAAGTGTTTGCAACCAACCTGTGGCAGCGCCGACGCGCAGCCGTCTCTTCTTACTTCCTCTCCCACGGGATTCTCGTAGGCATGGATGATGTCGAGCGCGCGCTGGAGATGGCACCTCATGATGCGGTGTTCGCTGGCTTGACGCCACACTTCTCGGAGACCACTGAAGCGGTACAGCTGCTCCAGGACATCGGCTCACTGTCGCTCGCGGCCAAGGAAAAGGCCATGAAAGCACTGTATGTAATCGAGAATACTTTGGCCGGTGCCCGCGGAACAGCAACCGGCATCAGCGAAGGCTTGCAGGACTTGAACGTCGCCACCCAGTCTGCCCCTCAGGCGCCGAAATTTTGGGCCTACATCTTCTGGGTCATCGTACTGGGATTCTTTTCCCTGGGCGCACCTCAGTTTGCCGTGGTCCCCATCATCGTTCTCTGCGTGGGCCTGTACAAGAAGTCGCAGTACAAGAAGAAACTTGTGCTCTCGAACGAAGCTGTGGACAAGGCAAACTCCAACCTGGACCAACTTATCGAGCACGAACTGACGCCGCGCGCCTACTTCCTGTCCAACTCCTAGTGAGGCACCATGAGAGCTCGTTCACTGCAGATGTTCGACAAGGCCGTCTCAGCAATGATTGCGGCCATTGAAATCTACAACAAGCCCACTTTCGAGTATCGGGAGGAGTCGTTTGCAGTCTTGGCCATCAACGCTTGGGAGCTGCTTGCCAAAGCCAAGTACCTGAAGGAAAACGGCAACAAGGTCACGTCCCTCTACGTGACCATGAAGGCTAAGACTGCCGCTGGTGAGCCAGCGAAACGTGTGAAGTACAAGCAGAACCGGACTGGCAATCCGATGACTTTAAGCTTAGAGGAGCTGGCGGAGAAGCTCGTCGCAGCGAAGCACATGGATGCCGAGGCGCTCAAGAATCTCCAAGCGCTCCTCGTCATCCGAGACAGTGCCATCCACTTCTACAACACCAACCCTCTACTCTCCCAGCGCCTGCAGGAAATCGGAACGGCGACCGTTCGCAACTTCGTCATTGCCAGTATCGACTGGTTCGACGTCGACTTCGCTCCGTACAACTTCCACTTGATGCCACTAGCGTTCGTGAATCCAGGTGCCGCTGCGGAAGCAATCATCCTCTCGCGCGAGGAGCAGAGGATTGCCAGCTTCATCGAGTCATTAGATACCGGCGCAGAGAGCAAACGCCAATACGCAGTTTCAGTGAACGTACAGATGAACTTCATCAAATCTGCAGCGAAGGAAGCCATCAAGGTCCAGCTGTCGAATCACCCTGATGCCGTGGAGATTCAACTGACGGAGGAGCAGTTAAATGCCAAATACAAATACGACTATCGCGAGTTGCTTGCAGTCTGCGCTAAGAGATATACCAACTTCATCGCCAACCAGGCATTCCATGACATACGCAAGCCTCTTCTGAAAGACCAGAAGTACGCCCTCATTCGAGAGCTGGACCCCGGTAATCCCAAGACCGCAACGAAGGCCTTCTATTCAGAAGCGATACTGACGGTCTTCGATAAGCACTACGAGCGCGCGTAGCTCATCGGGGCATCTCAATGTTATCCACAGGCTACGCATGTTATTTGTCCCCGCCCGCCGGGGAAAAGCTTGTGGATAACCTAGCTGGATTCTCCTGAGACCCAAAACCACTGTGGGCCAGTCAATATTGCTAAATTATTAGGCAGGTGATGACGCCATTGGCATCAGATGGCGCTCCGAGGCATAAAACGCCCCAGTCGCTGCCCTCCCTGGTCTGCCCCTTCAGGTATATCGGCCAGTACCAGATGTAGTCGAAGAGGAAGACTTCTTCTCAAACCTGATGAGCTGGACGATGAACATCGCAAACACCACGAAAAGCTCGGGTTCGCCCAGGATTTCGATAGATACTTTATTCCGGATGGTCATCACATGCGCCTGAGCTCGAGCCAAGGCCCTATCGCCATCCGTCACTGAGAACTGGGTCCCCCAGAAGTTGCCGGTCACGACCGCTCCAGGTAGCGGCCCATCCTCAACGTAAATGTGATGCTTGCTCGAGAACACCTTCTGTTTGAATTTGAATTCTCCCAGTGCCCCTGACACATGCCAGGTTGGTACCCATGAGAACAGCTTGTGACGAAAAGTCCCCACTTCCTCGTCTCCCCGGAAAATCATCCACTTCGCTGGCGCGAACCAGCTGTGCCGACTCTCCAGAACATAGACGATGACGTCGTTCTCGTCCCTGATTTCCAAACGCTCCCTCATCGACCACAACTTGTTGGTCATGCTCAATACCCGCCCCACACCCGCCCCTCAAATATTTTCCACACAACACTTTATCCCATGATGCCATCGGCCGCCACAAGGAGAACGACAACGATGCCGAAGATGTAGATTGCAGCCAGGAAGAGCAGCCTCGGCCACCCTTTTTGCATCCGCCGTGAAAAAAGCCCGCAGGAGCGGGCTTGAGGGGGCTACTTGGGATACACCTTGAGGCGCTAGGTCGTCGTCTTTAAATAGTCGACCAGATGCGCTTCAAATTGCGATTGCGCGATGGAGTTGGCAGTGCTGGCACTGCGACCTGCTCAACTGCCACCATGTTGCCGTCGGCGTCGGGCTTGTACACGGTCACCGGCGAAGCATTCTTCCGCGCCACCTTGTTTTCCTTGCGGTCACGGCGCTCATGCACCGCGCGGGAATAGTCGCCCATCGAGATTGCATTCACAGTCTGCTTCGACTTCTTCTTACTCTTGGTCATTATCAACTCACTATGTATAGGTCCTAGAAAGGCCCCGTGCGCTGAGGCGTATTGCATGCTGCAGCTCCGGATACCAAGTGAGTATAGGAATTAGCGAAGACCATAATTTCGTGCCGCCGCCTGAGTGGTATTGGCTGTTAGGTATCGACCCTCGACTTCCAATGACAATGCGCTTTGCCCCATATATTTCAATCCACGAACGACGCACTCAATCAAACGCGACTTCCGTAAGTAATGCAACACGCGAGCACGATATTTTTTGCTATCGTCTCTGAAAAAATAATTCAGCTCTTTCTGCAACGAATCAAAGAAATGAGGGTGCAGTTCACATCCCGCCTTTTCATAGCCAATACCATACACCGCCCTAATCTGCGCAAGAGTGTCGGGCGAAATCTGCCCTTTCAATTTTCTCCAATCCTCGTCTTCCTCGAGAAAATCCCTCTTCATAACTTCGATGAATCCATCAGAGCCGAGTACATCTTCGTCGGGAAATTTCTCTCTGGTCGAATTTTTCTTTTGCCTATTTACCCAACAGTCAAAGAATACGAATAGTTCACTGCGCGGAAGATTTGGAAGCTCGAGTGGTGCTCCAATAATGTCAGCCATTTCATAATGGCCTTGAATCTTGTCTAGCGCTACGCAAAATTGCTTCATGCTTAGCACGTACTTTTCTCGAATAGAATCTTTCGCCTCTGAGAAAACTGAGTGACTCCATTGGGCTCGCGGAGGAAGCATTTTCGCAATCTCAAATAGGTCCTTACGAGAAAGAACGTTTGTGAACGTGCCGAGCCTATATTCGTCACCTAGGTCGCTATTCAAATAATTGAGTTGCTTCAGCAGCTCGATTAACTCGCCGAATCGCTGCTTCAGAACAATGACGTTGATGACCGCCACATCCTCAAGATGCTTCTTATTGAGATTACTGAAGGGGTATCTGAATACTTGTCCTGTAGCGTCGATTTTTTCCAAATCATCGATGTAGGGATGTAACTCCGTCAGCAGCGGAGCATAGCGTCTATCGATGGCTTGCGAATGGCTCACAATGTGCTGCCATATTTTCCCAATATCGTGGGAGCCATCAAGGTCGAATGTCACCGTCGCCTTCCGATGCGCAGCCAGACTGACCAGTTGTAGAGCAGTGTCTTTTAAATAAAGCTCTACCGCATGACGCATGCTGAAGCAAATTGGATAAATTAATTCATCAACATAGAGCTTGAAACCACGATTCGCAATAACTTGGTCAAGAAGAACATCTACACCTTTAACGAAGCCTTGAGCATAGTCGATGATTTGCGGATTGCCATTTTTTCCAACACACGCATTGGCCCAAGTTGGCTCCTCTCCCCGGAAGGTCAAATTCTGTCCTGCATGTGCCGGATTGATAGTCACATCTTCCCCTTATTTTTGAGTTTTCTGGTACGACCCAGTTAGCAGTTTAAATCTGGAATGCAAAAAATTCAGCGAACCTCCGCAACGTCCAAGTTCCTCGGAAAAATGCAGAAGCCCCGACTAGCGGGGCTTCTGGTCCATCGGGTCCGATTCCTCTTACCTAGCGGTTGCTAGGCCAAGCAGAACTTGGCGGGCGACCTCGCGAGTCGGCTCAAGAGGTCCTTTAAGTCAGCTTATCAAGCTGATAGTTACAACGCAAATTCAATGCAGCCAGGGGCCAATTCCGTCTACATGCTTCAACAGGTATCGCAGTGCAACCTCATTGGCTGCGCCGAGGCTCAACCCGGCATAGCTCTTGGCAAGACGGTAGGACGAGCCCACATGGAGGTCCACCCAGTAAGGCCCATTCAGCCGGCAGCTAGGGCGGAATGCCAGGTCTTTACGGATGCACACGTACACGGACTCCCCTGGATGGACTTCCGAGAGAACGGAGAACGCCTCAACTAATTCTAGGGCGACTGACATATCTCAGAACGGACATCAGCTCTTCTCCAATCCCGCCGAGGGCGTGTCATCCCAGCCGTCGACACGCGGCAGCCCTTGCGGCATTTCTGTCATCAGGTGGGCCAGCTTGTAATGTGGGTGGGACGGCGCTTCTATTCCAAAGCGCACACTCTTCCCCGCTCGCAACAGCATGTCTACGAGAGAATCGATGGTGATATTCTGAGGATTCATCCTGGTTATTTCGTACACCCGTGCAGGCTTCACCCCAAGTGTTTCTGCGGCGCCGGCGTACGTGAGGTGATTCGCTTCAATCCAGGCAGTCAGCTCCGTCATCAGACTCTCCATGATGGCCAGTCTCGCCATGAGGATTACATCGACTGCTTCCTCTATCTTTTCCGGCTCCGTTGCATAGAGTACCGCGGTAGGTATGGCGCGTTCTACGTCAGCGACAGCAATACGAATTGCCTGCTCCAAAGAAGTAGCACTGCGCGCGAAATCGAGAACAATTTTCCCAGGCGCACCTATTCCAACGAGAGCATCCATGCAGCCGGCCTCTCCGAGACGTTCGAGGATATCGTCCACGTCACTGGCGGCGTCGGCTGGGTCTAGCAGGTATCGGAGAATGAAGTTGTGCTCCATGGGCTCAGTTCTCCTTGGGCGAAGCAGACTGTGCACGGACATGCTCGATGGCAATCTGCACCTTGGTCTTGACGGTTAGCTCTGGCGCTGGGTCAGCAGGTCCCTCTTTCATTTTCTTCAGCGCTATCTGCTCAAAGATGTCGAGCTCCAAGCCAAACCGGTCCAGGACGACCATCAGCTCCACGACCGAGTAGTCGCCGGCGGCATCCAGGATGCGCACGATGGTGCCCTCGGCTAGCCCCAATTCGGTGTCTAGGGCGTCGTAGTTGAATGCTTTCTCGCTCAGCTCATTCCGCAGGAAGCAGGAGATGTCGTCGAGGCTCTTCATGGAGCTACGCTTTATGCGCCGTGATACCGAGGTGAGCACGCGCCGGTCGACGGCGAGGATGAAGCTGGCCTCGCTTCAAGCAAGCCCGCTCCCCAGCGAATCCCCTGGCTGCCTCGTTCAGCACGCAGCCATCAGGATGAAGTCTAGGGATGGAACGGAAGACCCGCAAGGGGGCATGCAGGCGGACAATCCCCACAGAAAGTGTAACGCCTGCCATAGCAGACGTTAGGGCCCTAAGACCCGATATGGCGGACACAATATTTTGGCCGACGCGCTACCTTTTTCCCGGGCCACCAGGTTTCTTAGCCCGTTCCTCGGCTTGTTTCGCCTGCCTCTCCTCAAACCGCTTCAAGTGCGCGGCCCTGTTTCTCGCATCCATGTCGAGCGTTCGCTGCAGCCGCGAAGCCAACGTCCCTTGTGATGCGTATTGGGGTGGAAACTTCTCGTCAATCTCAAATCGCTCAAGGCAGGCGAGTGCCAATTCCACGCTCTTCTTTGCATCGTGCAATATCGCATTGAAGATGTTGACCGGTAGCTGCCCTTCCCTCGCCCACCAATCATTAACACCACGCTCCAGCCTATTCAGCGAATCGTAGAATTCGATAAGCGAACTAGCATCTTCCGGCGGCAAATCATTGAACGCCTGCACATTAGGGTAAAGAGTCGGGTGAGTAGGCAGGAAATCCTTCTGCAAATCGCCCGGCATGGTGCCGTCGTCCATTGAAGCACAACCAAAGTTTGCACATGCCCGCTCATGGATGAAGAGCGTCCTCTCAACAACGCGTTTCAACTCCGAGGAGAAATAGCGACGTGCCTCCAACTGTTTCCGTAGTTTCTCCTCCTGCTTGGAGCGTCGAACGTTGAACTCTGTGATGCCTGCGCCAAGTAACGTTGCCCCAGCACCGGAGAGTGCGCCCGCAAACGTCGCGTACCCGCAAATACCTGCAAGGACGCCCCCAGCGAACAGCGTGCTGGCCAAGGACAGGTGCGGATTACTCAGTGCTCGCTTCCTCCATGCCTGCACTACTGGCTTTTCCCAAAGCTCCTGCGCTTTTACATCTATCACCCTCGCCCCCGTTAATGTCCTTATCTGGTCGGAATAGTATGCGTCAACCTACAGTGAGGGCTATCCTGAATATCAGGTGAGGCGGTCTGCGAGGGTGACAGCCTGGCGGTCATACGTCCCGCCCAATGGCATCAACTGGAGGAAAGAAGAATCCAACCGAAGTAGGCTGGCGAGCCGCACTGGCACTGGATTTGGTATGGTTTATTTGCAGAGAAGCCGCAAAAAGAAAATCCGGGTTTTTGACTAACCAGTTTAGAGGTCAGGATGCCAATGGGGAAATGCCAATTTCCGATTTAAAATCAGTGAGATAGTGTGACCGATGCACGTTCAGATAAAGTGCTTCTATTGTTGGGTTCCACCGCCAGTCCCAACGCGCTCCCTCCGTCTGGAGGGAGCGGCATTTCGGGCGAGGTAATCCTGACATCTAGCCGCCCGGAAATCCGTAGGCCGGGAAGGTTTCCCCGCGTTACGGCTATGGCCCGGCACGATCCATCCATTTCGGCCAGACTGCGTGAATTCTCAGCCAGTTCCTGGCAAGGGCAGGTCGCGACAACTACACTGTAATGTCATTGGGACAACAGGTCGTGGCCATGAAAGTTGCAGTGCTCACCTTTCCAAACGTGCAAATGCTGGACCTTGTCGGGCCGGTCGAAGTCTTTCACGAAGCGGCGCGGCAGGCTGGTGCGCCGTCCACCTATCAGTTCGAAATCGTCTCCACGACGTCTGGCGTATTGCTGGCATCGAACGGCATGAGGATCACCCCCGATGCGACGCTGGACACGAGCAGCGCGGATATCGATACGCTGCTGATTGCCGGCAGTCCATCGATGCAGCTGCTGGAGGACGATGCCGCGATCCGTCAATGGATAATGCGTTACGCAAAGACGGCGCGTCGTATCGGCTCGGTATGTTCGGGCGCGCTCCTTCTCGCACGCGCAGGCTTGCTCGACGGTCGCAAGGCCACCACACACTGGAATTACACGGCGCGCCTGAGCCGCCTGTATCCGAAGGTGGATGTTCAGCCGGACCAAATCTTCGTCAGGGACAATGGCATCTACACGTCGGCGGGCGTAACGGCGGGCCTGGACCTCGCATTGGCGCTCGTCGAAGAAGACCTGGGGCGAGCCGTCGCCATGAAGGTCGCGCGACAGTTCGTCATGTTTCTCAAGCGCCCCGGTGGACAGTCTCAGTTCAGCGCGTATCTGACCGCGCAGGCGTCGGAGAAGAGCACCATCCGGGATGTGCAGGAATGGGTGCTCCAGAATCTTTCCCAGCCGCTATCGGTAGAAGCGCTCGCGGAGCGTGCCGGAATGAGTGCGCGAAATTTCGCTCGCATCTTCAAACAAGAATGTGGCACGACCCCCGCATCGTTCGTCGAGGACGCCCGCATCGATGCGGCGCGCAGGCTGCTCGAGGAAACGAAACACCCCTTGAAGAAAGTGGCGAGTCTGACGGGGTTCGCCGATCCGAATGGACTGCGGCGAGCTTTCCTGCGCAAGCTCAGTGTCTCCCCGGTGGACTACCGCCGACGCTTCCAAATGGCGGCGTAGCGGCACACGTCTGACGCGTCGCCTAACGATGCCCTTGGCGCCGGTCCGCCCACCGCGCCCATGCCGCTTGGCGCGGCTACGCGACTACGCCTGCCGACAGGCGCAAGCCCAGGACGCCGGACAGAATGAGCGCGATACACGCCACGCGCGCCACCGACGCCGATTCGCCGAGGAAGATCATGCCGATGACGGCCGTGCCGGCTGCGCCAATGCCTGTCCAAACCGCATAGGCGGTGCCAACCGGGAGCGATCTCAGCGACGTGCTCAGCAGCCAGATGCTGCCTAGCCCGGTGACGGCGGCATAAACGCTTGGCCAGAGTCGGCTGAATCCCGCCGACCATTTCATCCCGAAGGCGAAGGCAATTTCCAGAAGTCCAGCGACACTGAGCACGATCCAAGACATAGCGTATTACCGATGTGACATAAGGGGGCGACGAACAAGAAAACGCCCTCCGGTCAGAGGGCGCCGTGGCGGTGGTGGTCCGCTCAATCGATCCGCTCAGCCGACCAGAAGCCGATGCGTGAAAAGGCGGTGCAACGTGCGCACGAAGAGCACGAGGATGGTAGCGCTCAGGAAGGCCAGGATCAGGCCGGCAAGCCCCTTGAGCACCCAGGTATCCGAGTAGGCCGCGTACTTGATGGCCGCATTGGACAGCGCCGCGATCGGGAAGCTGATGGCCCACCACGAGGCAGCGAAGGGAATCGACCGACGAAAGACCTTGAACGAGAGCGAGATGAACAGGAACAGGCCGAAGTAAAAGAGCAGGCCAGCAAACATGTCCACATGGTGGGTGACGTTCACGTAGGCCAGGAAACCCACCTCGAACGGCGCAATCATGATGATCAGCGACGGCACCATGCCGGCGGGCAGCGGTTCATGGTGCACCACGCGCGAGAAGATCATCGTGAAGAACACGAGCGCCATCATCGTGCCAATGGCAATCGCGAACATGTTGAGCTCATGCGCCCACGCCATCGGCATCGTGCCACCTGCCACGGCGATATCGAGCGTGGCAACGCCGGGAATCAACCAGGCCGGCGCCGCGTGGGCCGGATCCTCCTTGCCTCGGAAGAGCCGTCCCGCGATAAGGGGTCTCCTCGTTTTCAGTGCAATAAGTGACGGTACGAAAAGCTAGCACTGGCGCGGAGGTGGTGTTGGTAGATCG
>NZ_CABPSH010000022.1 GCF_902459725.1 Pandoraea eparura | reverse complement strand
GGGCAGCGGAGATTACCGGCACCCCGCCTGCGCTCCACTTGAAAGTCGCTTAGTCGGGGCACCGGCAATCTCCGCCAGTCCATTGCCCGAGTACAACCGTCGTCGGAGGTTCACGTCGTGTTTCACGTGAAACGTTAGCGCGTTGGTCTTGCCTGACTCCAGCACTAGAGGCAGAGGAAGACGCCGTCGGTCGTGGCAACGCCTACACGGAAGTGAATGCGATTGGGTTGGGAACTTGGGCGTTGGAGTGGTGGGGATTGGGGGTGCCCTGATGGAGCGACTTTCAAGTGGAGCGCAATCAGGGTACCCCCAATCCCCACTGCCCGGATGGATGAGAGCACGACACTCGATTGCACGGACGTGGCGTTTCTGCCTATCCGCTTTGCACACGTTCTACGCGAAACCCGTGAAACGAAAACCGCTCCTCAAAATCGAAAGCGGCAGCCCAACGATATGCTTCGCAAACAGCTTATCCACATGCGTGACACTACCCGCGGATTTCGCTTCGGGAATTTGCTTTTCTGTGGATAACCTCAAATGTCATTTCCGCGAGATTCTCGAAAATATCGCGGAACCCCTTATTGCGGCGGTGCGCCATGCGTTTTTGGCCGTTGCAAATATCCACAAGCAACTGTGAATAAGTGACTTCGCCAGCGCTCCCGATAGCACCCACTCACCCCCTCAAAAGAAATAGGGGCGGATATACCCGCATACCGACGCGCGCGAACCGCCGGGCGAAAAAAAACCCGCCAAATTGGCGGGCTTTCCCCTATCACATCCACTCACCTATCGACGCCTTTCAGGCCGCCTTCTTCGCCAACCCGAGATACGTCTCGATGACTTTGGGGTTGCTGGCCAGCTCCTGCGCCGGGCCTTCCAACGCCAGTTCGCCGGTCTCGATCACGTAGCCGTAATCAGCCACCTGCAACGCCGCACGCGCGTTCTGCTCGATCAGCAGCGTGGCGACGCCGGTTTTTCGCAAGTCGTTGATGATATGGAAGATTTCCTTGACGATCAGTGGCGCCAACCCGAGGCTCGGCTCGTCGAGCATCAGCAACTGCGGCTTGGCCATCAACGCACGGCCCACCGCCAGCATCTGGCGCTCACCGCCCGACAAGGTGCCGGCCTGCTGCCCGCGGCGCTCCTTGAGACGCGGGAACAGCGCGTAGACGACTTCCATCTGGTCGAGGAAGTTCTTTTCCCCCGCGCGCTTGCGGCGGTAAGCCCCCAGCAACAGGTTGTCTTCGACGGTCATCGTCGAGAACAATTCGCGCTTTTCCGGTACCAGGCACATGCCACGGGCCACACGGGCTTCGATGCCCAGCGCCGACATTTCGTGACCGAGATAAGCCACGCTCCCACGGCTGGAGCCGTTTTGCGGCAGCGCCCCCATAATGGCGTTGAGCATGGACGACTTGCCCGCTCCGTTAGGGCCGATCACGGTGACGATCTGGCCCGCCCCCACGCGCAGATGCGCACCGTGCACCGCTTCGACTTTGCCGTACGCTACGGCGAGGTCTTTGACCTCAAGAATCGCGTCAGCCATCACTCCACTCCTCCCAGGTACGCTTCGAGCACCGCCGGGTTCTTCTGCACGTCTTCGGGCAGGCCCTCGGCGATCTTGGTGCCGAACTCCATCACGACGAGGTGATCGGTCAGGTTCATGACGAAGTCCATGTCGTGCTCGACGAGCAGCACGCTCATCCCCTCGTCCTTGAGCTTCTTGAGCAGTTCGGCCAGCGCCTGTTTCTCCTTGTAGCGCAGACCGGCCGCGGGCTCGTCGAGCAGCAGCAAGGTCGGATCGCACGCCAACGCCCGTGCAATTTCCAGGATACGTTGCTGGCCAAGCGCCAGGCTGCCCGCCTCGTCGTACATGTGTGCACCCAGACCCACGCGCTCGATCTGTCGCTTGGCTTCGTGCAGCAGCATCGCTTCTTCCTGGCGATCGAGACGCAGCACGCTGGACCACACGCCACCCTGCGGCCGCCGGCGCAGCCCGTTCTTGTCGCGCAGATAGGCGCCGATGGCCACGTTCTCGAGCACGCTCATGTGCGGCATCAAGCGCACGTGCTGGAATGTCCGGCCAATGCCGCGCTTGACGATCTCGCGCGACGGCAACCGGTCGATTCGCTCGCCAAGGAAGGAAATCTCGCCGCGCGTGGCCTGCAACACGCCGGTCACGAGGTTGAACGTGGTGGACTTGCCCGCGCCGTTCGGCCCGATCAGCCCCACGATTTCGCCGGCTTTGACCTGGAACGAGACGTCGTTGACCGCCACGAGACCGCCGAACTCCTTGCGCGCTTTCTCCAGCGTCAGCACCACTTCTCCCACCGCCGGTTTGGCACGATGGCCGAGCGGGTCAGCCTGCTCCGGCGCCTTGGCAACGCGACGCGCCGGGAAGATCTTGCCCAAGAAGGGCCATACACCGTCGCGCGCATATTGCAGCAGCAACACGAGCAACACGCCGAAGACGATGGTCTCGAAGTTGCCGTTCGCCCCCAGCAGCATCGGCAGGATGTTCTGGAGGTAGTCCTTGAGTACGGTCAAGATCGCCGCACCCAGTACCGCGCCCCATACGTGCGAGACGCCGCCCACCACGGCCATGAACAGGTATTCGATGCCGTGGTTCAGGTTGAACGGCGTCGGGTTCACAGCGCGTTGCAGGTGCGCGTACAACCAGCCCGAAATGGCGGCAAGCACGGCGGCGTAGACGAACACGACGACTTTCATCCACGCGGTGTTCACGCCCATCGCCTCGGCCATCACGCCACCGCCCTTGAGCGCACGAATGGCGCGGCCAGGACGCGAATCGAGCAGGTTCTTGACCGACACGACTGCCAGCACGACGACGATCCAGATCAGGTAGTACATCTGACGCCCGCTCGCCAACTCCATGCCGAACAGACGGATGGTCGGGATATCGTTCAGGCCATCGTATTTGCCCAGGAACTCGAGGTTGCCGAACAGGTAGTACAGTGCCAGCCCCCACGCAATCGTACCCAGCGGCAGGAAGTGGCCGGACAGGCGCATGGTGATCGCACCGATGACGAGCGCCGCCGCCGCAGTGATGGCTACACCAACGATCAGGCCGAGCCACGGCGACGCGCCGTAGGCCGTCGTCAGGTAAGCCGTCGCGTACGCTCCCAGGCCCACGAAGGCGGCCTGCCCGAACGATGTCATGCCCGCCACACCTGTGAGCAGCACGAGACCAATGGCAACAATGCTGTACAGGCCGATGTAGTTGAGCAGCGTCACCCAGTATTCAGGCAAACGCACGGGGGCAGGCAGCACCGGCAATACGGCCAGTACGACCAGAAAAATCAGGAAGTATTTGTTTTTCATTCTGTGGTCCGCCCCGGCTTATTCCTCGTCTTCTTCCACATGCTTGCTGGTCAACGACAACCACAGCAGCACGGGAAGGATCAGCGTGAAGACGATGACCTCTTTGTACGCACTCGCCCAGAAGGACGAATACGACTCAAGCAGGCCCACCAGGATGGCGCCGAGCGCCGCGACCGGATAGCTCACCAGACCGCCGATGATCGCGCCCACGAAGCCCTTGAGGCCGATCAGGAAACCCGATTCGTAGTAGATCGTCGTGATCGGTGCGATCAGGATGCCGCACAGCACGCCCAGCGCGGCCGCCAGCGTGAACGCCAGACGCCCCGCCTGCACCGTGCCGATGCCCACGAGCCGCGCGCCCAGCCGGTTCACGGCCGTCGCACGCAACGCCTTGCCCGAGAGCGAACGGTCGAAGTAGAAGTACAACGCCAGAATCATGACGACCGAGACACCCAACACCCACAGGCTCTGGCCGGACACCATCACGGAACCGATGTTGAAGTTGGCGTCGGAGAACGCCTGCGTGCGCGAGCCTTCCGCCCCGAACATCACCAGCCCCAGCCCCGTCAGCGCGAAGTGCACACCCACCGAGACGATCAGCAGCAACAGCGTGCTCGCCTCCGCCAGCGGCTGGTACGCGAGACGATAGAGCATCGGCCCCATCGGTACGACGAGCAGCAGCGTGATGGCAATCTGCACGAGCATCGGCAGCGTCATCGGTGCCAGCATCTTGACGACGAAAAATATGGCAATCGGAAACACCAGATATTTGCCCGCCAGCACCGGCACCAGGCGACCCGCAAGCTTGCGACGCTCGCTGTGACGCAAGACGCCAGCCGTCTCCACGATGAACGTACATATGCCCATCGCCACGAGCAACCAGCTCGTCAGCGGAAACTTCTGAGTTTGCAGTGCCGCCAGCGTGAGCGCACCGTACGACACGAACTCACCCTGCGGAATGAAGATGACGCGGGTGACGGAGAACACCAACACAAGCGCCAATGCCAGCAAGGCATATATCGCACCCGTGGTAATGCCGTCCTGCGCCAGGATGGCTGCAATCGAAAGATCCATGCTCCTCTCACTTCGTTTGAGTACTTCTTGAACCGGCTGGCGAGACAGCCGGTGTGATGCACGGCGCAGCGCGCTGCCACCCCGTTCCCCTTCACTTCCCCTTCACTTCGGTACCCCCCGCGATCCCCGTGCGGCAGTGCAACGAATTATGTATTGTATAAATGATTATGCATTGGTAAAACTCGGGCGACTACTGAGAGATCGACGTCTTGCCTCTCGAAAGGCCGCCGCCCGCCCGATCGTCCGCACCGGCAATAACGGGCGTGCGTCGGTCAACCCCGGCTCCCCGCCGCCCTTCCACATGGGGCCTGGCGTGCCGCAAGCGGTCATTCGTCCGCCTTGCCGCGGCGGCGCGGCTTGGCCGGCAACGACGGCGCGTCGGCCAGCACCTCCGGCGGCAACGCCTCACGTACGACGTCGAGCAGCCGATAGATTTCGGCCAGCGTGTCACGGCCAACCTTGTCTTCGAGGTAGCGGTAGCGCGCCTCGACCAGCGGGCCGAGCTTCTTGCATAGCGCGCGGCTCGATGGGGTAAGCGACACCATCACACGGCGCTGGTCGGCCGCCACCCGGCGGCGCATGACGAGACCGGCTGCTTCCATCCGCTCCAGCATGCCGGACAGGCTCGGGCTGAGAATGCAGCACTCGCGCGCGACCTGTCCGATTTCCATTTCCCCGGATTCGCTATCGTTGACGGCCCGTATGACACGCCATTGCTGTTCCGTGATGTCGTACCGATTGAGCAACGGCCGAAACAGGCCCATTACCGCTTCACGCGTCTGTAACAACACCAGGGATAGGTTTCGGTGTTCGAATTCACCCGTCATGGATTTACGCTCGAAAGGATCGACCGGCCACGCGCCGGCGGCGGCGATCAGGTTGGGACAATGCAGCCTCTCAGGTGCCGCTCGCAAATGCATGTCCTGCCGTCTCTTTGCGAAGCGCGAAACTACCACGCTCAAAAAAAACGGGCGCGAACGCCCGTTCTCCCGGCCCGATCGGTCCAACCGGGCACAGATACCGCAGATCCATCTGAGGTGAGAACGGGGCATGCCTGCGTGCTATAGGCAGCCCCGGCGCACATCAGTTCGCCAATTTCCACTTGCCGTTGACGATTTCCACCATCACGCGCGAGCGCTGGTCCAGACCGTTGTGGTCCTTCGCGCTCATGTTGAAGATACCGGCGGTGCCCGGCATGTCCTTGACGTTCTCGAGTGCTTCGCGCAATGCCGTACGGAATTCGGCCGTGCCCGGCTTGGCCTTCTTCAGCGCGACCGGAATGGCCCTCTGCAACAGCAGACCGGCGTCCCAGGCGTGACCGCCGAAGGTCGAGATCGACCCCGCGCCGTAGGCTTTCTCGTAGATGGCCTTGTAGGCAGCGGCCGACTTCTTCACCGGATTGTCGGCCGGCAGTTGGTCGACGACCAGCAGCGGGCCGGCCGGCAGGTACGTGCCATCGCAATCCTTGCCGCAAACGCGCAGGAAGTCGTTGTTGGCCACACCGTGGGTCTGATACAGCTTGCCCTTGTAGCCGCGCTCCTTGAGCGTGCGCTGCGGCAGCGCGGCCGGCGTGCCCGAACCAGCGATCAGCACGGCATCCGGGTTCGCCGCCATGATCTTGAGCGCCTGGCCCGTCACCGACGTGTCGGCACGATTGAAGCGCTCATTGGCCACGACCTTGATCTTGTTCAGATCGGCCGCCTTCTGGAATTCCCTGTACCAGCCCTCGCCGTAGGCGTCCGAGAAGCCAATGAAGGCGACGGTCTTCACGCCGTTGTCGGCCATGTGCTTGGCGATGGCGGTGGCCATCAGGATGTCGTTCTGCGGCGTCTTGAACGACCACGCGCGCTTGGCATCCACCGGCTCGACAATGGCAGCGCCCGCCGCCATCGAGATCATCGGGGTCTGCGTCTCCGCAGCCACATCAACCATCGCCAGCGAGTTCGGCGTCACGGTCGACCCAAGCACGGCGTCGACGTGATCTTCGCTGATCAGCTTGCGCATGTTCTTGACGGCGGTCGTCGTGTCGGTCGCGTCGTCGAGCAGGATGTACTGTACCGACTGACCTGCAATCGTCTTGGGCAGCAACGAAATGGTGTTCTTCTCGGGAATGCCCAGCGAAGCCGCCGGACCAGTCGCCGACAGCGACACGCCAATCTTCACCTGGGCGCTCGCCAGGCCCGTGGCCAGCATCATCGCCGACGCAACGCACAGCAACTTCAGTTTCATTTGGGTCTCCTCACAAAAATTCTGAATTCGTTCTTCTGACCATTGTTCAACCCGCTGGCCCGAGATTAACCGACCGCGCAGTCGGCAAATTGTCGCCCATCTTACGGGCACCGGCGCCTTCTCGTAAAGTGCGGTTTCCCCACATGTGGCTTCGACCCCTACGAACCGCACCCGGACAGCGCATTGGCGCCGCCTTCTCCCGCGAACGCGGACGTCGCCCGCGCCAGTGCCCTCGGCGGCTCGTCAGCGGCGCACGAACGCGTCATAGCCGGTCTTCACGATCAGCACGGCGAGCACCCCCAGGAACATGCGTCGCACGAAAGCGACGCCATGCTTGAGCGCAAGCCGGCTGCCCACCTGACTGCCCAGCACGTTCATGATCGCCATGCCCAGGCCGACCTGCCACGCAACGTGCCCCTCCATGCCGAACAGCCACAGCGCGGCCAGGTTGGTCGCCACGTTCACGATCTTCGCCGACGCCGAGGCATTGACGAAGTCCTGCCCGAACAATCGGACAAACAGGAAGACGAGAAAGCTACCCGTGCCGGGGCCGAAGAAACCGTCGTAGAAGCCGATGGCGCCGCCCACGACGATGGCCAAGAGGGTCACCCCTGCCCCGCCCGCCACAGGGGCGTGAACCGTCCCGAAATCCTTCTTGCGCAGCGTGTAGATGGCCACCCCGGTCAGCACGAACGGCAGCAGCTTGCGAAGCAGGTCGGCCGGCACATGGGTGACGGCGTACGCGCCGCCAAACGAAAACACGAACGCGGCGACCGTCGCCGGCAGCAGAATGGCCCAGCGCAGTTCAATACCACGCGCGTAGCGCAGCGCGGCCGATGCCGTGCCCCAGATGCCGGCCAGCTTGTTGGTCCCGAACAACAACGGCGGTGCTGCGTTCGGGAAAACGGCAAACAGTGTCGGCACCGAGATCAGACCACCGCCCCCGACCACCGCGTCGACCAGACCGGCAATGAAAGCCCCGCTCGCAAGCACCAGCAAATCGGTCAGCGCCCAGCTCGTCAACATACCGCCCCCTTGTCGGGGTTCAGGCATTCAGGCATTGGGGGAACGTGCGCCGACCGCCAGGGCGCGGAAGGTGCGGAATACGAGACGTGAAGGAGGCAAGACATGCGACCAGGATTGTCAGGGGGCGAGGGAAGAGAATCGAGCATCGGCGTCGAGCATCGACGGATGGCGGCCTCTCACTGCGGCGAAGCGCAATATAAAAAGCGCTGTTGGAGTTCTCTCCAACAGCGCTTCCTTTTTGGCGGTGCGCGTTTTCGCGCTTATTGTCTCCTCGATCCTCGCCCCTATATCCTGCCGTGACGCGAATTGAAGGAGAGAATAAAGGAGCACCCGATGCACCACAAGTCAGCATTTACCCCTACGGATGAGGTTTTTTCCGACACGCATGCGCCAGGGTGATGTGCGCACGCCCCAGGTCGGTGCGCGCGCGCCCCCGTCAAGAAGGTTGCGCCGTCGCGCGTGTGGTGCGGAAAAACCGGCTTCGCGCCACCAGTTCGCCCACCAGGCCACGCCGGAAAGCCAGCACGCAGATGATGAAGATCGCGCCAATGACGATCGTCACCGATTCGCCGAGCGTCTGGAACCAGGTTACGCCCGTGGCCGTCGCCAGCCAGTCGCCGATGTCGCCAAGTTTGTTTTCCAGCACAACGATGACCACGGCACCGACTACCGGCCCGAACATCGTGCCCAGCCCGCCTACGAGCGTCATCAGGATCACCATGCCCGACATCGTCCAGTGCACGTCGGTCAGCGTCTCGAAACCGAGCACCAAGGTCTTGGTCGACCCGGCCAGCGCGGCGAGCGTGGCCGACAGCACGAACGCCAGCAGCTTGAAGCGATCGACGTCGTAGCCGAGCGAAATCGCGCGCGGCTCGTTCTCCTTGATCGCCTTGAGCACCTGACCGAACGGCGAATTCACGATACGCATGATGAGCAGGAAGCCCACCGCGCAGATGGCCAGCACCACGTAGTACAGCGTGAGGTCGGAATCGAGCGACAGCAGCCCGAAGAGGCTACCGCGCGGCACGCCTTGCAGGCCGTCCTCGCCGCCGGTGAATGGGGCTTGCAGACAGAAGAAGTACAGCATTTGCGCCAATGCCAGCGTAATCATCGCGAAGTAGATGCCCTGACGACGGATCGCCAGCAAACCGATGACCAGGCCCAGCACCGCGCCGGCAGCGACGCCCGCGAGAATGCCGACTTCCGGCGTGAAGCCCAGATTACGCACCACATAGCCGGTAACGTAGCCCGCGCTGCCAAAGAATGCCGCGTGGCCGAACGAGAGCAGGCCCGTGAAGCCCAGCAGCAGGTTGAAGGCACAGGCAAACAGTGCGAAGCACAGCACCTTCATGATGAACACCGGATACGCGCCGGCGAACGGCGCGGCAATCAGCGCGAGCAGCAGAAGCGAATAAAGTACCCGTTGTTGCGTCTCTTGTTGCATGGTTCAGCCCCTTACTTTTGTTTGCCGAACAGCCCTGCCGGGCGCAGCAGCAACACGATCACCATGATGACGAACACCACGGTCGCAGACCCTTGCGGGTAGAACACCTTGGTGAAACCCTCGACCACGCCGAGCATCAGACCGGTGAGAATCGAGCCCATGATGGAGCCCATGCCACCGATCACGACCACCGCGAACACGGTGATGATCATCGACTGCCCCATGAGCGGCGAGATCTGGATGACGGGCGCGGCGAGCACACCGGCAAAGGCGGCGAGCGCCACCCCGAAGCCGTACGTCAGCGTGATCATGAGCGGAACGTTCACACCGAACGCCTCCACCAGTTTCGGGTTCTCGGTGCCCGCGCGCAGATACGCGCCGATCTTGGTCTTCTCGATCACGAACCACGTCGCGAAGCACACGACGAGCGACGCCACCACTACCCACGCGCGATAGTTCGGCATGTACATGAAGCCGAGATTGGTCGCGCCGGAGAGCACGTCGGGGGCGTCGAAGGGCTGACCCGATACCCCGTAGATCGAGCGGAAGACGCCCTCGAGCACGAGCGTGATGCCGAACGTCAGCAACAGGCCATACAGGTGATCGAGCTTGTAGATCCAGCGCAGCATGGTGCGCTCGATCACGATACCGATGATGCCCACCGCGACGGGGGCGAGAAACAGCATGACCCAGTAATTGAGGCCCAGATAGTTACCGCCCATCCAGGCAAGCATGGCGCCCAGCATGAACAACGCGCCGTGCGCGAAGTTGATCACGTTGAGCAGGCCGAAAATCACCGCCAGGCCGAGGCTCAGCATGGCATAGAACGAGCCGTTCACCAGTCCCAGCAGCAGTTGGCTCAACAGCGCCGGCAGGGGGATGCCTAGTAATTCCATCGAAATCGATTCTCTGCGAGAAAGGTCGCGACGAGACACGCGTCCCGCCGCTTTCGGTGCATCGTGCTGACAGTGCTTACTTCTTCATGAGCGGGCAGGTCGACTCTTGCGGCGTGGTGAACGCCTTGTCACCCGGAATCGTCGCGACGATCTTGTAGTAGTCCCACGGCGCCTTCGATTCCTGCTTCGACTTGACCTGCATCAGGTACATGTCGTGGATCATGGTGCCGTCCTTGCGGATGTAGCCCTTGCTGAACATGTCGTCGATCTTGATCTTGTGCAGCTCGTCCATCACCTTGTCGGCGTCGGTGGAGCCTGCGGCCTGCACCGCCTTCAGATAGGTCATCGTGGCCGAGTAGTCACCGGCCTGCAGGCTCGACGGCATCTTCTTCATCTTGTCGAAGTAGCGCCTGGAGAAGGCGCGCGTCTTGTCGTTCTTGTCCCAGTACCAGCTATCGGTCAGGTACATGCCCGCGGTGTTATCCAGTCCCAGCGAGTGAATGTCGTTGATGAACACGAGCAGACCGGCGATCTGCATCTTGCCCTTGATGCCGAATTCCTTCGCGGCCTTGATGGCATTGACCGTGTCGCCGCCGGCGTTGGCCAGACCCAGCACCTGAGCGCCTGACGACTGCGCCTGGAGCAGATACGACGAGAAGTCCGAGGCCGAGAGCGGATGCCGCACCTCGCCCTTGACCGTGCCGCCGTTGGCCTTGACCACGTCGGCCGTGGCCTTCTCCAGCGCGTGACCGAACGCATAGTCGGCCGTCAGGAAGAACCAAGACTTGCCGCCGGCCTTCACGACGGCCGAGCCGGTACCGCGCGCCAGCGCGACGGTGTCATAGGCATAGTGCACGCCGTAGGGCTGGCACTGGTCGTTGGTGAGGGCATCCGAACCGGCGCCCACGTTGATGTAGACGCGTTTCTTCTCGGCCGAGACCTTGTTCATCGCCAGGCCGGTCGCCGAGTTCGTCCCGCCGATCAGCATGTCCACGCCGTCACGGTCGAACCATTCGCGCGCCTTCGACGCCGCGACGTCTGCCTTGTTCTGGTGATCGGCGGTGACCAGCTCGATCGGCTTGCCGAGAACCTTGCCGCCGAAGTCGGCGATGGCCATCTTGATGGCTTCCGCCCCGCCCGGGCCGTCGATGTCAGTGTAAAGACCCGACATATCGGTGATGAAACCAATCTTCACCGCATTGCCATCGGCATGGGCCTGCGAGGCCATGGCCGCAAAACCGAACGCAGCCGCAACGGCCAACGCCTTCATCCGCATCGTCATCTTTGTCTCCTTCGTGGATTTGATCGCGTGGATTCATCGCCCGGCACGCTGGCGCGCCGGGAAACTCACCTCATACGCCCAACAACTCGTGCAGCACCGGCATCTTCGTTTCCAGCTCCGGAGCGCCGAAGCGCTCCACGATCTTGCCGTGCTCCATCACATAGAAGCGATCGGCCAGCGGCGCTGCGAAACGGAAATTCTGTTCCACCATCACGATGGTGTAGCCCCGCGCCTTGAGCGTGGTGATCATGCGTGCCAACGTCTGCACGATCACCGGCGCGAGACCTTCGGAGATCTCGTCGAGCAGCAGCAGATTCGCGCCGGTGCGCAAAATGCGCGCCACCGCCAGCATCTGCTGCTCACCGCCCGACAGGCGCGTGCCGGGACTGTGGCGGCGCTCCTTCAGGTTCGGGAACATGTCGTAGATTTCGTCGAGCGACATCCCGCGCCCGCCGTCGTCACGACGATTGCCGCGCATGCCGATGTACGGCGGCAGCAGCAGGTTTTCCTCGCACGACAGGCTCGCGAAAATGCCCCGCTCTTCGGGGCAGTAGCCCACGCCGTGGTGCGCGACCTTGTAGGTCGGCAGGTGAATGGTCTCCTCGCCGCCGACACGGATCGATCCCTGACGCTGCCCGGTCAGGCCCATGATCGCGCGCAACGTGGTGGTACGCCCGGCCCCGTTGCGGCCGAGCAGCGTGACGACCTCGCCGCGGCCGACCGTCAGATCCACCCCGTGCAGAATGTGCGATTCGCCGTACCAGGCCTGCAAACCTTCGACTTCGAGTGCGGGCACATTCGCGCCACCATTACCGCCGCCGTTACCGTACATAGACGTCCTCACCCGTGCGCTCCCTGCAATTCGCCGTCCGCGGTGCCCATATAAGCTTCCATCACCTGCGGATTCTTCGAGACTTCGCGATACGAACCTTCGGCCAGCACCTCGCCGCGCTGAAGCACGGTGATGGTGTCGGAAATGCCCGCGATCACGTTCATGTTGTGCTCGACCATCAGGATCGTGCGACCCGCCGACACTTTCTTGATGAGCGCGGTGACGCGATCGACGTCTTCGTGGCCCATGCCTTGCGTGGGCTCGTCGAGCAGCATTAGTTCGGGCTCCATCGCAAGTGTCGTGGCGATCTCAAGGGCGCGCTTGCGCCCGTACGGCAGCTCCACGGTCAGCGTATCGGCGAATTCGGTCAGGCCGACTTCGGCGAGCAATTCCATCGCACGGGCATCGAGCAGATGCAGCGAGCGGCTGCTGCGCCAGAAGTGGTAGGCGGTGCCGAGGTTGCGTTGCAGGCCGATGCGCACGTTCTCGAGCACGGTGAGGTGCGGGAACACGGCGGAAATCTGGAACGACCGGATGATGCCGCGTCGCGCGACCTGGGCGGGGGCTTCGCGTGTGATGTCCTCACCGTTGAACGTGATGGTGCCGGCGGTGGGCACGAGAAACTTGGTGAGCAGATTGAAGCAGGTAGTCTTGCCGGCGCCGTTCGGCCCGATGAGTGCATGAATGGTGCCGCGCGCGACGCGCAGGTCGACCCCGTTCACGGCGGTGAAGCCGCGAAACTCTTTCGTGAGTCCGCGGGTTTCGAGAATGTAATCGTTGTTCGCCATGTCTCCTGCCACATTCCTGGTTGGCGGTGCGAGGCGAATGACGGCCTCGGCACCATCGTCTGTGACAACCGCGAGACAGGCCGACGTCGCCGTGGGTGGCATCGTCGACGAGATATCTCGCGTCCCATGTGTGTCGCCGAATTCTTGGTCCGTTCGCACATCGGGAATCGATATTGTGGGTGGTTTGCTGCAACGCGATCATTGGGATTTGCACTAGGCTCCGCACCTGCCGAAACGCGCATGCGCACACGCTTTGGAGACCCTTCGATCGCGGTGCGAACACGTCCCGAACCCCTTGTGGCATAAGGCTTTTGCCGCGCCCGCAAATAAGCGTCCGACCCCGTTTGACGACACCCCATCGTCGTTCGCGCAACCGACATTAGGTATTACTACGTAAGTTTTAAGGTAAATATCCGGAAATCCGGAAAGTGCGGCGGGCGCCGGCCTCATCGGATTTTCACCAAACTACGCCGCGTCGCTTCGAGACGCATGCCGTCACGGCAGCAGCCATGATAGGGGCCATCCGCTTCACGATGGCGGGCACCCCGACTCGCCATCACGGCCATCGATCAGCCGCGGCTCGTGGTGCTCGCCGGCCTGCTGATCGCGTGTTCGCTCACCGCCCGGCTTTGCGCGCCGCGCGAATCATGTCGCTCGCGCGTTCGGCAATCATGATCGTCGGCGAGTTTGTATTGCCCGACGTGATCACCGGCATGACCGACGCATCGACCACACGCAGGTTCTGCACGCCACGCACACGCAACTGCGCATCGACGACCGCCTGCGGATCGTTGGCGCGGCCCATGCGGCACGTGCCCACCGGATGGAAAATCGTGGTGCCGATGTCGCCCGCCGCACGCATCAACTCCGCGTCTGTCTGAAATGACGGCCCGGGCAGATACTCGCGCGGCTCATAACGCGCGAACGCCGGCGCGCCCACGATGCGGCGCGTCAACTTGATGGCATCGGCCGCCACGCGCAAGTCCGCTTCCGTCGATAGATAATGCGGCGCAATGCTGGGCGCAACGCGCGCATCCGGCGACGTCAGATGCACATGACCGCGCGACGTCGGCCGCAGATTGCACACCGACGCCGTGAACGCATTGAACTTGTGCAGCGGCTCACCAAAGCGCTCCAGCGACAACGGCTGCACGTGATATTCGAGATCGGGGCGCGCCACGTCCTCGCGACTGCGGGCGAATGCCCCCAACTGAGACGGCGCCATGCTCATCGGCCCACGCTGCGCAAACGCGTATTGCATGCCGATCTTCAGCTTGCCGAACAAACTGTTGGCCGTGAGATTGAGCGTCGTGACGCCGCGCAGCTTGTACACCGTGCGCAATTGCAGATGGTCTTGCAGGTTCTCGCCCACGCCCGGCAGATCCGAGACGACGTCGATGCCGAAGCCGCGCAGACGCTCACCATCGCCAATGCCCGACACCTCCAGCAGATGCGGCGAATTCACCGCTCCCGCCGCGAGAATCACTTCGGCACTCGCCGTCGCCGTGAAGTCTTCATTGCCGCCGCGATACGCCACGCCGGTGCACCGCGAGCCCTCGAACAACAAGCGGCTCACACTCGCGCCCGTGATGATCGTCAGGTTCGGTCGCTGCGACGCCGGACGCAAGAAGCCCTTCGCCGCGCTCCAGCGCACGCCGCGACGTTGATTCACCTCGAAATAACCGATGCCTAAGTTGTCGCCGCGATTGAAGTCGTCCGTCTTGGGGATACCGACCTGCTCGGCGGCATCGGCAAACGAATCGAGCACGCGCCACGACAGGCGCTGCTTCTCGACACGCCACTCGCCCCCGCTGCCGTGAAACTCGGTGCCACCTTTGTAGTGGTCCTCGCTGCGCTTGAACAGCGGCAGCACGTTGTCCCACCGCCAGCCGTCGTCGCCGGTCGCGTCGGCCCACACGTCGTAATCCTCGCGCTGTCCGCGCATGTAGATCATGCCGTTGATCGACGAACTGCCGCCCAGCACCCGCCCACGCGGATACGCGAGCGAACGTCCGTTCAGCCCCGCCTCAGCCTGAGTGCGATACAGCCAGTCGGTGCGCGGATTGCCGATGCAATAGAGGTAGCCGACGGGGATGTGAATCCAGTGATAGTCGTCCTTGCCGCCCGCTTCGAGCAGCAGCACGGTGACGTCGGGGTCCTGCGTGAGGCGATTGGCCAGCACGCACCCGGCCGAACCGGCCCCCACGATGATGTAATCGAAGCGCTCCGGCTTCGCTGCCTGCTTGTTCATTCCCGCCTGTCTCCGTCGATGGCGCAGCACTCGCCATGGTGCGGTGCCAACGCTGGTGCGGCACCCGAGTGGGGTGGACTGTCGCCACCCGCGCCGGGTTCATTTTTGTCGTCAGGTCCGACATCCGGCGCGGCCCCTGACCCTCGGGCGCGCCGGAACGCAGGGCACTCGCTTACTTCGCCACCGGCATCGTGAACTCCGCCCCCTTGGCGATGCTGTCCGGCCAACGCTGCATCACGCTCTTGAAGCGCGTATAGAAACGAATGCCTTCCTCGCCGTACGCGTGATGGTCGCCGAAGAGCGAACGCTTCCAGCCGCCGAACGACTGCCACGCCATCGGCACCGGAATCGGCACGTTGATGCCCACCATGCCGATCTTCACCTGGCGCGAAAACGCGCGCGCCACGCCCCCATCGCTGGTGAAACACGAGACGCCATTGCCAT
This sequence comes from Pandoraea eparura, assembly GCF_902459725.1. Taxonomy (GTDB): domain Bacteria; phylum Pseudomonadota; class Gammaproteobacteria; order Burkholderiales; family Burkholderiaceae; genus Pandoraea; species Pandoraea eparura. Next base: position 12,450 of record NZ_CABPSH010000022.1, on the reverse strand, counting down.
ACTCGTGCGCGTTGACCAGTTCGATCGCCGCCGCCAGATCCGGCACGCGCACCACCGCCAGCACAGGCCCGAAGATCTCTTCGCGATAGATCGTCATCTCAGGCGTGACGTGATCGAACAGCGTTCCGCCGAGGAAAAACCCCTGCGCGTGGCCCGGCACCTGCAATCCGCGGCCGTCGACCAGCAACTTGGCGCCCGCGCTCACCCCTTCGGCAATGTAGCCCTCGATCTTCGCCTTGTGCGCGCCCGTGACGACCGGCCCCATTTCGGATGCCTCATCGACACCAGGCCCCACGCGCAATGCCTTCACGCGCGGCACCAACGCGTCGACGAGACGGTCCGCCACCTGCCCTACGGCCACCGCCACCGAAATCGCCATGCAACGCTCGCCGGCCGAGCCATAGGCCGCACCGATCAGCGCGTCGACCGCCTGATCGAGATTCGCGTCGGGCATCACCACCAGATGATTCTTCGCGCCGCCCAGCGCCTGCACGCGCTTGCCGTGACGCGTGCCTTCGGTATAGATGTACTCGGCAATCGGCGTCGAGCCGACGAACGACAGGGCGTCGACGTCAGGATGCGCCAACAGCGCGTCCACCGCGACCTTGTCCCCCTGCACCACGTTGAAGACGCCATCGGGCAGCCCCGCTTCGCGCAGCAACTCGGCGATCAGCAGGCTGGCCGACGGATCGCGCTCGGACGGCTTGAGCACGAAGGTATTGCCGCACGCCAGCGCCATCGGGAACATCCACATCGGCACCATCACGGGGAAGTTGAACGGCGTAATACCCGCACACACCCCAACGGGCTGACGCAGATGCCAGTTGTCGATACCGCCGCCGATGTTGTCGCTGTGCTTGCCCATGAGCAGGTTCGGTGCACCGCAGGCGTACTCCACGACTTCGATACCGCGCGTGACTTCGCCGCGCGCGTCGGAGAACACCTTGCCGTGCTCGCGCGTGATGATGCGCGCCAGGTCGTCCTGATGCTCGTCGAGCAACGCCTTGAACTTGAAGAGCACCCGGGCACGCTTGAGCGGCGCCGTTTCCGCCCACGACGGCAGCGCTGCCTTGGCCGCCGCCACAGCCGCATTCACGTCATTGACGCCAGCCAGCGCAACGCGCGCACTCACAGCGCCTTGCGCCGGATCGAAGACGTCGCCAAAACGCTCGCCATCGCCCGCCACGCGGCGACCCCCGATGAAGTGCTGTACTGTCGGAATATCAGCATTGCTCATGTTCATCTTCCCCCCAATCCGGCCCGGTCCGTGACACGGCCCTCGCTTGTTTCGTCAGACGTTCGCCCCAAGGCTCACGCCACATCAAGCCCCAAGCGTACTGCGGCGTACCAACGCAATCCAATGAGAAATTGTCAAAAGCAATATAAGATTCGCTTATGTCGCGTCTCCCGTCCCGACACCACACGCCACCGGCGTCGCCCGAGAAGGGTCTCTCATGGAACTCGCTCACCTTCGCGCTTTCGTCGCCATTGCCCACGAGGGCAACCTCACCCGCGCGGCGCAACGCCTGCATCTGACGCAACCGGCGGTCAGCCTGCAGGTCAAGGCCCTTCAGGAGGCGTTGCGGCTGACGCTCTTCACGCGCACGGCGCAGGGACTGGCGCTCACGCGCGACGCCCAGGCCCTGCTGCCGCTGGCCGAGCGCATGCTCGCCGCGCTGGCCGACCTTCAACAGGCGGCCGGTGCGATGCGCGACACGGTGCGCGGGCGACTGCGCATCGGCACGATACTCGACCCCGAATTCACTCGGCTGGGCGCGTTTCTCAAACGGCTGGTCGAGTCGTATCCGCAAATCGAGACGGCGCTGCGTCAGGGGATGTCCGGTTCCGTGCTGCAACAACTGGGGCGCGGCGAACTGGACGTCGGTTTCTATCTCGGCGTGCCCGACCCCGAGCGCTTTCACGCCATCACGCTCACGCCGTTCTCGTATCAAGTGCTGGCGCCGGCCGGCTGGCGCGAGCGCGTGGCCCGACGCGGGTGGCGCGAACTTGCCGCATTGCCGTGGATTTGGACGCCCCCTGAATCGGCCCACAACCGCCTGCTCTCGGAACGGTTCGGCGCGCTGGGCGTGTCGCCCATCAAGGTTGCGGAAGTGGATCAGGAGCCATCGATGCTCGATCTGGTGAAGTCCGGCGTCGGGCTGTCGCTTGTGCGCGACTCGATCGCGTTGCGTGAGGCGCACGCACACGGTCTGGTGATCGCCGACGGCGTGAGCGTGCCGACCGAACTCACGTTCGTCACGCTGGCCTCCCGACGCGACGAACCCGCCATCGCCGCCGCGCTGCAACTGGTGGCGGCGGTCTGGGACTGAGCACCATCCCGTGACGCCTTGGGTTCGCGGTTCCGGCGCATAATCCAAGGCCATGGCCTTCGGGTTCCAGGTCGTCAAAAGGTCCCACCCCCTTGTCATCTCGCGCCGTGGCGCATCGCGGCCCATGCTGCCCTGCCAGAGGCTTGCGAAAGCCCTAGAATTCAATTCTGTCTTCGAGGAGTCGATCATGTCTGTGAGAATGGAACGCGATACCTTCGGCGAAATTGCGGTGCCCGCCGATCGTCTCTGGGGTGCCCAGACGCAGCGCTCGCTGCAGAACTTCAAGATTTCCACCGAAAAAATGCCGCGCGAACTCGTGCGTGCGCTCGCTCGCGTGAAGCGCGCCGCCGCCGAGGTCAACAAGGGCCTTGGCATGCTCGACGCGAAGAAGGCCGACGCCATCATCCAGGCCGCCGACGAAGTCGTCGCCGGCCAGCATGACGACGAATTTCCGCTGGCCGTGTGGCAAACCGGCTCGGGCACGCAGTCCAACATGAACATGAACGAAGTGCTCGCGAACCGCGCCAGCGAACTGCTCGGCGGCGTGCGCGGCGAAACGCGTCTCGTGCATCCCAATGACGACGTGAACAAGGGCCAGTCGTCGAACGACGTGTTCCCGACGGCCATGAGCGTTGCCGCCCTCGACGCCCTCGTCAACCACCTCAAGCCCAGCGTCGGCCAACTGCGCGACACGCTCGCCGCCAAGGCGCGCGCCTATGACGATATCGTCAAGATCGGCCGCACCCACCTCCAGGACGCCACGCCGCTCACGCTCGGCCAGGAGATCTCGGGCTGGGTCGCGCAGATCGACCACGGCCTGAAGCACGTCGACGCCGCCCTGCCCCACGTGGCGGAACTCGCGCTCGGCGGCACGGCCGTGGGCACGGGCCTGAACGCCCACCCGGCATTCGCGAAGCAGGTGGCCGACACGCTCGCGCGCGACACCGGCCTGCCGTTCGTCACCGCGCCGAACAAATTCGAGGCGCTGGCGGCCAACGACGCGCTCGTCAACGCGCATGGCACGCTCAAGACGCTCGCCGCCAGCCTGATGAAGATTGCCAACGACGTGCGCTGGCTGGCCAGCGGCCCGCGATGCGGCATCGGCGAGCTGATGATCCCGGAAAACGAACCGGGCAGCTCGATCATGCCGGGCAAGGTCAACCCCACCCAATGCGAGGCGATGACCATGCTGTGTGCCCAGGTACTGGGCAACGACGTGGCGATCAACATCGGCGGCTCAATGGGCAACTTCGAGCTGAACGTGTTCAAGCCGATGCTCGTCCACAACTTCCTGCAAAGCGTGCGCGTGCTTGCCGACGGCGCGGTGAGCTTCAACGACAACTGCGCCATCGGCATCGAACCGAACCGCGAGCGCATTGGCTCGCTGCTCGACGAGTCGCTCATGCTCGTGACCGCGCTCAACCCGCACATCGGTTACGACAAGGCCGCGCAGATCGCCAAGAAGGCGCACAAGGAAGGCTCCACGCTCAAGGCCGCCGCCCTCGCGCTGGGCCACGTCACGGCCGAGCAGTTCGACGCCTGGGTTCGCCCGGAGCAAATGGTCGGCAAGCGCTGATTTCGCGCGAGCCCTCACCCTTCACCTCGTCACCGCGCATGCCCATCTCGCCGTTGCCGCCGCTGCATTGCCTGATTGCTTTCGACGCTGCCGTGCGGCACGCGAGCTTCACCCGGGCCGCTGTCGAACTCAATCTCACGCAGAGCGCCGTCAGTCGGCAAATCGCGCAGCTCGAAGAATTCCTCGGGCGCGCGTTGTTCACGCGCGAGCATCGCACGCTGCGCCTGACGGTGGCCGGGCAACGCTACGCCGAACAGATCCAGCGTCTACTCGGCGAATGCGCCGAAGCCACCGCCGACCTGATGAAACGGCGCGGCGACCTGGAACTCACCGTGGCCTGCTCGTCGGGCGTGGCCGTGTTGTGGATGACGCCGCAACTCATGCGCTTTCGCGCCGCACACCCCGACATCAAGATTCGCGTGATCGTGAAAGACGGCATTGCGTCGCTGTCCGCGTCGGAGTTCGATCTCGGGGTGTATTACGTGCGTAACGATCTGCCCCCGGACTTGGCCGGTCGGCGGCTCTTCGACGAGGAAGTGTTTCCCGTCTGCTCGCCCGCCTATCTGCGCGGACGCCAGCTTGCGCCGGCTGATCTCGTCGGCGAGACGCTGCTCTTTATCGAAGACGGCCAGCGCAAGTGGATGTCATGGCCCGACTGGTTCGAGCTGCAAGGCGTGAACGCCCCGAAGTTTCCGCGCATGGTCAGCGCGAATTACTACCCGCTGCTCGTGCAGATGGCCATCGAGGGCGGCGGCCTGGTCATGGGCTGGCGTCACATGATCGATTCCTGCCTCGATGCCGGCCTGCTCGTGCCCGCCTGCAATGCGACCGCAAGCCTAGGGGGCGGCTACTACCTCGTGTGGCCTGCCGAACGCCACGAGCATGCCGCAGCGCGAATTTTCCGTAACTGGATCTACACAGAATCTCGTTTCCCATCATAGTGGTTACGTAATTTTTCGGAAGCTGCCATGCGCTGCACGCATGACAACATGCGGAATTTTCGTTTGGCGTGTCATTTTGTCTGCACTACTTTGTGTCGTATCCGCGCACGTCTGTCGATCCCGAGGGGAGCGCTGACGTGATCCGACATAAAAGCAGGCGTATTACCGGCATGACGTAGTCGCAAGGCTCGCAACGGACGCCACCCATCCTCCGGGAGACTCAGATGCAGGCGACCTTGGCAGTGCCTCAACAGAACCTCGCCCGTCAGCGCCGTCACGCGATTGTGGCGACGGTGATCGGCAACGGTCTCGAGTGGTTCGACTTCACCGTCTACAGTTTCTTCGCGGCCATCATCGCGAAGCAATTCTTCCCCACCGGCGACGACCTGTCGTCGTTTCTGCTGGCCGTGGCCACGTTCGGCGTGGGCTTCTTCATGCGCCCGGTCGGCGGCATTGTGCTCGGCATCTATTCCGACCGCGTAGGCCGCAAGGCCGCGCTGTCGCTCACCATTCTGCTCATGGCCGCCGGCACCGCGATGATCGGCCTGGCCCCGACCTACGATCAGATCGGTCTGGGTGCGCCCCTCATCATCGTGCTGGCGCGTCTGCTGCAAGGCTTCTCCGCCGGCGGCGAGATGGGCGGTGCGACGGCCTTCCTGACCGAATACGCGCCCGCCAACCAGCGCGCCTACTACTCGGCCTGGATTCAGTCGAGCATCGGCTTCGCCGTGCTGCTTGGCGCCGCCGTGGGCACGTTCGTGACCACCGAGCTGGATCATGCCTCGCTCGTGTCGTGGGGCTGGCGTGTGCCGTTCCTCGTCGGCATGCTCATCGGCCCGGTCGGCTTCTACATCCGTAACAAGATCGACGAGACGCCGACGTTCCAGCACGCCGAGAAGTCCGATACACCGTTGCGCGACGTGTTCTCGAAGTATCCGCGCGAGACTCTCGCCAGCTTCTCGATGGTCGTGCTGTGGACGATTTGCACCTACGTGCTGCTGTTTTACATGCCGACGTATGCCCAGCGCGTGCTCAAGCTGCAGGCGTCCGAGGGCTTCACGGCCGGCATGGTCGGCGGCGCGATGATTCTCGTGTTCGCTCCGGTGGTGGGACGTCTGGCGGATCGCTTCGGCCGTCGTCCGTTCCTGTCGGGCTCGGCCCTGCTGATCCTGCTGCTCGCATGGCCGATGTTCACTTACCTGAATACGGCGCCGGGTCTGCACTCGCTGCTGGCGTTCCAGATCGTGTTCGGCCTGCTCATCGCTTGCTATACCGGTCCGATTCTCGCGGCGTTCTCCGAGATGTTCCCGGCGAAGGTGCTCTCGACGGGTCTGTCAGTGGCGTACAACTTTGCGGTGACGATCTTCGGCGGCTTCGCTGCGCTCATCATCACGTGGCTGATTGCCCGCACGGGCAGCAACATGGCCCCGGCCATCTACGTGATCATCGCGGCGGCCATCAGCCTCGTCGGTACGTGCTTCGTGAAGCCGCTGCCCAAGGCGTGAGTCCCCTGTCGCCCGGGCGCGCCCTCACCGGCGCGCCTTGTGCATTTTTTCAAGGAATCCCCATGTCCGTTACCCTGCTTCGCGGCGGCAATGTGCTCGATGCAGCCGCCGGCCATCTGCTCGAGCGTCACGATGTCGTGATCGAGGGCAATCGCATCACGGCGCTCAGCGCCACGCCGCTCGACATCGACGGCGCGACGGTGATCGACGTCACCGGCAAGACCGTCATGCCCGGCCTGATCGACTGCCACGTGCACGTGCTCGCCTCGCATCCGAATCTCGGCACGAACGCCAGCCAGCCGAACGTGCTCACCGTGCTCAAGTCGCTGCCGATCATGCAGGGCATGCTCAATCGCGGCTTCACGACCGTGCGTGACGCCGGCGGCGCCGATTGGGCGCTGCAACAGGCCATCGAGCAGGGCGTGATTCCGGGGCCGCGCATTTTCCCGTCGGGCAAGGCGCTCTCGCAGACGGGTGGACATGGCGACTTCCGTCCCCGCAGCGACACGCTGGAGCCGTGCTCGTGCGCGTTTCGCGCGGGGGCGATCGGGCGCGTCGTCGATGGCGTCGATCCGATCCGCCTCGCGGTGCGCGAGGAGATCCAGAAGGGCGCGACGCAGATCAAGCTGATGGCCTCGGGGGGCGTGGCTTCGCCGGTCGATCCCATTGCCAACACGCAATATTCGGAAGACGAGATCCGCGCAGCGGTCGCCGAAGCGGAGGCCGCGCAAACCTATGTGATGGCCCACGCCTACACCCCGCGTGCGATTGCCCGCGCCGTGCGCTGCGGCGTGCGCACCATCGAGCACGGCAATCTGTGCGACGCCGAGACGGCGAAGCTCATGGCCGAGAAAGGGGCTTATGTGGTGCCGACGCTGGTCACCTACGACGCGTTGGCCAAGGACGGCGCATCGCTGGGCCTGCCGCCGGAGTCGGTCGCCAAGGTGGAGAGCGTGCAGCGCGCCGGTCGCGAATCGCTTTCGATCTATCGGGACGCGGGCGTGAAGATGGGCTTCGGCTCCGACCTGCTCGGGGACATGCACAAGTACCAGTCCGACGAGCTGACGATCCGTGCCGACGTGCTGGGTGCCGCCGAAGCGCTTCGCTCGGCAACGGTCATCGGTGCGGAAATTCTGAATCGCGCGGGCGAGCTGGGTGTGATCGCACCGGGCGCGCTGGCCGACGTGCTGGTCGTCGAGGGGAATCCGCTCGAATCCATCGCGGTGTTGACCGGCCAAGGCGAAAACATCCGCTGGGTCTTCAAGGACGGCAAGGTCGCCAAGCAGCCGGAATAACCGCAATCACCGGAGCCGCCGCCCGGCAACACGCGCAAGCGCGTTCGCGGTGGGCGGAAAGAGAAGCGCCGCGATGTCTCGCACATTGCGGCGCTTTTTATTGCAGGTGCATTCGTTGCCAGTGGTGCCTCGACACCCCGATTCCGACAATTCGACGCGCGAATGAAAAGCGCGGCCGGGCACCGCTGCATAGACTCCTCGCAATGTCGCGCAGAAGGTGTCTACCCATGAAGCTCGCTCCACCATCCTACCTGTCATTAGGCTTCGATACCGCCGTTAGCGGCCGCGTCGCCAAGCAGTCATTGCCAACGACCCGGTCCGAGTGGAGACAGATCGGGGTTCGACAGCATGCGCCAGCCCCTGGATCGGCCTCGTCGGCCACCGATGGTGGCGATACCTTACCCACGATCGAAACGCTCCGGGCCGACATCGTCGCCAACCTGGCCGCGCTCAAGCGTGACTGGGATGCGGCGGCGCAAGCGGTCAGCCCCAAAGCGGTCCGGGGCAAATTGTCCGGCGAGTACGACGCCATCGCGCGACTGTCGGCAACCATCTCGACGCACGCGGCGTCCGATATTCTCGGCATCGATGCACTGATCGACCAGTTCGAGAAGGCCATCGTGAAAATCGGCAAGGCACGCGATCCGTCGCTCACGTCGTTCATGTCGTTCAAGCGCGTCGACGCGCAGCAATCGATCTCCGACACGGCACAACTGACGCCGAAAGCGAAGGCGGCGTTCGACGCGCTCCGTCATTTGAAAGCCGCCCTCGACACGATGGTGGGCGCGACATCGGCGCGACGGGTTCTGGAGGACCAGCAGCGGACCCTGGAGAACGCGGAGATGACGCCGGCAGCGCTTCGACAAGCGAAGGCAGAGCTATACGCGGCGTTCGTGGTGACGGGCGATCTGTTGAGCAAGTCCGAGCCGCTGATCAACCACTATCTGACCGAGGCCCAGGCCGCCATCCCGGGAGAGAAGCGGAGATGGAAGACAAGAATCCTGATTCTCGTCTCGTTCCTGGTCATCACGGTCTCGTTAGGGGTCGCGTCGGCGGTGCTTCCCGGGTTGCTGCCCGCAATCGTCGGTCTCGCGCTGGGGTTGAAGCTCGCCTCAACGGCGGCAGGTGTGTTGACGGCCTTCAACGGGATATTCAACGTCTTCGGTTATGCCCGCAATCGCGGCTGGGGCAAGCTATCGAACGAGATCACGGCGATCAAGAACCTGAACGACGCCATCAATCGCGGGCTGGAAGCGAGGCACAGTGTGCATCAATCGGGCGCGACCACCGAGATACAGGCGCGTCTCGACGAGCTCAGTCATGATATTGCGCGCACCGCACGCAATCAACGCGTGCTCAACGAGAATCTCGAGCATCTCGATCACACGTTTGGGAATACCCGGCTTTGACGGCGAGCCATTGCTTCGGCGAGGGTTCATTCAACACGAGGAGACAAAATCACCATGCGTCCAATCAAGTACGTATCCGCCGCGCCCACCGTCGATTTGGCGCAACGCTATCGGACAGTCGCCGCGCAAGGGCAGATCAGGGACGCCCTGACGGACGCGGAAAACGGTCTCGCGGAACTGCTGAGCCTGCAGAATGCTGCGCTGGCCCGCGTCGAGCGCCTCGTCCGTCAGGCAAACGCGGGCGCTGCGGCGCACGATGCATCCGCCGGCGAGGCGCAACCCCTGCTCAGCGCCGAGTCGTTCAGGAACGACATGGCACAGTGTGGATCGAGTCCCAACGGTGAGACTACCAGCTTAACCAGACCTGCCGTACGGACGCCTCCCTCGACAACACCTCGCCCTCTGCCGCGCTCATGAAAAAAGCAGCCCACCCTCGGGCTGCTTGCTTACGCTTGGCAACATCGCCCAAGCGACGTTACTTCTTCCACCCGGGCGTAACAAAGACAGAGCGCACATCTTCAAGCGTTTGCGAGACCGTCTCGCGCGCACGCTCCGTACCGGCGCGCAGCATGTCCCACACGAACTCGGGGTTCCTGGCGAATTCCTCGCGACGCTCACGCATCGGGCGCAACATCTCCTGCAACCGCTCTTCCAGACGCGCCTTCACCTTCGAGTCGGCCAGACCGCCGCGCACGTAGTGATCCTTGAGCGCCTGCAAGCCTTCCTTGTCTTCGTCGAAGGCGTCGAGGTAGGCGAATGCCACGTTGCCTTCCAGGTGCCCCGGATCCTCCACCTTCAGGTGTAGCGGATCCGTGTAGCACTTCTTGACGGCAGCGCGGATCTCGTCGGGCGTCGATGAAATGTTGATCACGTTGCCCAGCGACTTGCTCATCTTGGCCTTGCCGTCGATGCCCGGCAGACGCCCGATCGGCGGCACCAGTGCCTTCGCTTCGACCAGGATCTCGCGATCGGCCAGACGGTTCAGACGGCGCACGATTTCGTTGGTCTGCTCGATCATCGGCAACTGGTCTTCGCCGACCGGCACGAGCGTTGCCCGAAACGCCGTGATGTCGGCCGCCTGGCTGACCGGATACGTGAGAAAGCCGGCCGGAATATCGCGCTCGAAGTTACGCAGCCCGATCTCCTGCTTGACGGTCGGATTGCGCTCCAGGCGCGCCACGGTCACGAGGTTCAGGTAGTAGAACGTGAGTTCGGTCAGTTCGGGCAGCCACGTCTGCACGCAGATCGTCGTCACGCTGGGGTCGATGCCGACGGCCAGATAGTCGAGCGCCACTTCCGAGACATTGCGGTGTACCTTGCCGCGATCGTCGGTGTTGTCGGTCAACGCCTGCGCGTCGGCGACCAGGATGAACTGCTTGTACTCGTGCTGATACGCCACGCGGTTCTTCAGACTGCCGACATAGTGACCCAGATGCAGCGGCCCCGTCGGGCGGTCACCCGTGAGGATCACCTTGCGATCCGCAGGTGCCTTCGAAACACTCATTTTCCTCTCCGTATTCAAGCGCTTGTGGCAAGCCCCGATGCCCCGTGCGCGATGGACGGCCTCCCGTCGCAACACCACCGCGGGCATCCAGCTCGCCCCATTGCGTCAACCGTAACCCCCGAATGGTAGCGCGTTGGCTGGACGGCGGTACAGAAACGGTCCTGACGGCCGGGCGCGTCACGTAACAATCATCAACCGCAGTAATGAAAATCGGCTGTCGAAGTCTCCAATGTCAAACGGCAGAAATCTCAATCTCACTGTGCTGGACTTCTTCATCCTCCTCGCGGTTGAGCATCGAGTCAGTGAACTCTCTTTGCCGTTATGCAATAGATCAAAGTCTAAATTGAATAGCATTACGAAACGTCGACTATGAATATATGTTTTCCCATGCTGAATTCGCACTGGGATAACTCAATTAACTGGAGAAATCATATGAAACTCATTCAACTTGAGCCCACGCTATCCAACCAATCCAACGATGCCTACAACACTCCGCACACCGCTCCGATGAAAGCCAACTAAAAATCGATGATTCGCTCCCGGACCCTAGCCACAGAGTCCGGGAGCGAGCACCAGGATACGTATGACGCCAGCAACGTTCTTAAAAATCCTGAACGGGGAACTAGTTCTCTGGGACTACCAAAATCACAAGCAATATCGGATAGACGTGCAGCACGTATCGAGGCTTCTCGAACTCGCTTCCGGTTCGGAGATGCACGACGATGATATCGACAGAGAAATCGCCGAGGCTGGCCTCCTCTCCACTCTTGACCCAGAAGGGTGGGGATGGGACTGCTTATCAAGAATTTTCCATCTCGGCACTCAAGTCCCAGCAACAGATCAACCCCCTGAGGAAACCCCGTATCTGGGATATGTCGAGCGCTGCGCCTCTATTGCAGATCGTATCCCAAGCAACGAAGTTCTTCGACCGGGCCCCTTGACTCATCTCCCCTCGCCTCGATTGGTCACTGGTTCAGACTTCGGCTCCACACTTAGAGAGCGCCAAACGTGTCGTTCCTTTTTTAATCAATCCGTTGGGCTTCAGGAGGTGTCTGACACCCTGTGGGCGACGTTCGGCGCCGTGCATGGTGATTCGCGAAGTGATCTATCTGACCTTGGTATGAGACCAGTCGGCTATCGCCGAACGTCACCGTCAGGCGGGTCAATGCAACCTAGCGAGCCGTATCTTGTTGCACTCAACGTGGCCGGTCTTAAGCAAGGGGTGTATCACTATCGATCCATCCGCCACGAACTCTCATATATCGCCCAAGCCCCCGATGCAGAGCGGATCTGCCGAATTCTCTGCAACCAGACCGTCGCGAAGGATCTGGCGTACGGGGTCTTTGTCACATCACGCTTCGACAAGCTTTGGTGGAAGTACCCACACTCTCGCGCATACCGCGTTGCCCTAATGGACGTGGGATGTCTCGTTCAAACATTTCAACTGGTGTCGACGGCTCTTGGCATCCAGTCATGGCCCACAGGTTACTTCATCGACTCAGATGCAAACACGCTGCTCGGGGTCGATGGGATAAACGAATCTGCTCTTTTCTTCCTCGGCGCCGGTTACGGTGCGGGCTCAGTAGCCCGTGACGCACTAGTCGCGATGAAACTTTTTACAGAAGGAGTCGGATCGTGAAAATCCTTTCCTTCAAGCCGGGGCACGACGGCTGCGTTGCATTCATACGCAATTGCATCCTCGAATTTTCCCACGAGGCTGAGAAAGACTCTGGTGCCCGGTTCGCCGCTCTTGACCCGTCTTCGTTTGTATATGCACTACAGGAAGCACAGTCCGCTCCAGACGTGATTGCAATGTAAGCGACCGGCAAACCCGTCTTGACGGGTCAGGTTTCAGGGCGCGGCCGGCGTCCAACGGTGCGGCAGCAGATC
>NZ_CABPSH010000021.1 GCF_902459725.1 Pandoraea eparura | reverse complement strand
TCGCGTCCGCTTAAATTTAAGCGGACACTATCTGTCGGCACAACGAGACCCGCAAGATGGGTTCGCCAGCCGCTTACATTGCAATTAGTGGATGGGAGGAGAAGCGAGGCAATTTAGTGAAGTCGATAGGGGCCGGATACATGGGCCTCGCGTCGCCCACGATTCAGCAGATGACGATTTTCGATCGAACAACGACGTTATTTTCGTCCTCGCACGAGCGATCGCATGTCTTGTGTGCCTACGCCCTTTCGCCGTTCCCTCAAGGGACTTCCTGTTATGCATTAGTTTGGGAGGGTCACATCGGCCGGTTCTATCATGTGGACGAGGCAATGAACATAAAGTTGTTGAGCAATGTCATGTGGGGACCCGGTATTCGGTATGCATTTGCGTACGGTCTCTTAGACCCTTCGTTCAACCTTCCAGCTGGTTCGATCAGGCTGTCGGACGCGGGAAAACTGATGGCTTTGGCCGCATTCTGCGAAAGCATCCCCCCGACGTTAGAAGAGCGAAGACTCGTGAATGACTTGCTGTCACGGCCAGAGGCGATCCCGCACTTCTCAAAAGAGGATTTCCGGTCGTATTCTCAGTACAACTGCGGGGTGACATCGGAAGCCGGGAAACGATTGACTCGGCTGATATCCGACGCAATCTTCCATAAATTCCTGACGATTATCCGCCAGCACGTTAAGACTCGAGCGCCTCTTTTAATCTCTGGCGGGTGCGGACTAAACTGCGACTGGAACTCACTCCTCTTCGAGACTGGGCTGTTCTCTGATATCTTTGTGCCCCCATGCGCTAACGATAGCGGCTCAGCAATTGGGACAGCGGCGGACGCGCAGTTCTGTCTAACAGGGTCGGCGAAGCTGAAGTGGTCTGTATATTCTGGACCATCGTTTGTGCTCGACAGGCGAGAGCACGAGGGGTTTCTCTGCTCGCCCGCAACGGCTTCCGTCGTCGCAAAACACCTGCATGCGGGCGCGATATTGGGTTGGGCCCACGGACGCGCCGAAATAGGCCCGCGCGCATTAGGACATCGCTCGATACTTGCCAGCCCTCTGGATCGTGGAATGCTGGAACGAATTAATCGGATAAAGCGGCGGGAGGGATTTCGACCAATAGCGCCGGTGTGCCGAGAAGAGGAGGTCGCCGAGCATTTCACACCGTCGCGACCAAGCCCTCACATGCTCTTCTTTCAGCGCGTCTTAAATTCTCACCTCCCTGCAATCACACATGTCGACGGTTCCGCCCGAATTCAGACGCTATCGCAACAGCAAGACCCTTTGCTGCACGAAGTACTTTCTGAATTTCGCAAGATCTCCGGCTTTGGCGTGCTGTGCAATACATCGCTGAATTTCAACGGCGCCGGCTTCATCAATCGATCGTCGGACCTCGCTCGTTTTGCGCGAGACGTCGGCCTGGACGGTTTCATTGTCGAAAATCAGCTATACCTGCGCGATCAGCACGTCACCGCATCACAAAGAGATTCGCTTTGATTGCTACACGCCCAGCAGGAAACTACTCGCGTTTGCTCGCCTCCCGTGCAATCGGCGCGTCGATCCTATGGATCGACTTCACGCTTATCTTCGAAAACCTCGCATTTCGGTGGAATGCCGACGCTGTCGTGATTGGATTCGCTATGGCGTTCTACGGCGTTCCCGGCGTCCTTGCGGGCCCGTGGATCGGCGCACTCGTGGATCGCCACTGTCCATGGCGGATGTTGCGTTGGAGCTACCTGATTCGCGCTGCCGCGGCACTGGCGCTCTGGCAAGCCCCTACCGTCGACATTTTTCTCATCTGCGTCGCATCGAAAGGATTCGCCAACCTCGTCCCCGGCCCCGCCGAACAACAGTTGTTTCGCCGCTTGCTGGCCGACGAGGCACTTCCCGGCAATGCCAGCAAAGTCACGCTCATCGATCAGTTGGCGAAACTGGTAGCACCACTCGTCGCAGCACTGCTAGCGACATGGCACCTTCCGGGTTTTGCCATCTCGGCGGCGCTCAGCGTCATCGGCATCCTGCTCTTGCCAAATGGATTCACCCCAAACACCGGCAAACGCGTCGGGGCTCTCCCCACCGCACGTCCCGTCTGGTCTGTGTTCCACGACGTCTTGAGACATCACCCCATGCTGCGCCGGGTGTTCCTTGTCACGCTATGTCAGGCGTTTGTCCTCGGCTTCTACGACGCACTGCTCGCTCTGTTTCTGAAAGCGCGCGGCTATCCCGACGGGACCTTCGGCAGCATTGTGGGGTGCACGGCAGCTGGCGCAATACTGGGGACATTTGCCTTCAAAGCAGCGGTAAAGCGATGGCCCCCTACGGATCTGCTCGCTGCTTCATCGCTGCTCTTTGGCATCACCATATTGACACCTGCGGCCATTGTCTACGCGAACGCCGCCTTGCCGGTAGTCACCATGCTTGGCCTTTGGATCGGTAACGGATTCGGTTACGGACTTGGCGTCATGCTGATGATGCTGACGTTCCAGCGGGAGTGTCCCCGCGAGGTGTTGGGGACCGTGACGTCCACAGGCCGAAGTCTTCAGTTGCTGCTGATGATCATTGCGCCGCTGATCGGTGGTGCCCTTTCAAACCTCACTAGCATCGAGTTCGTTTTTTTCTGCGCAGGAAGTGCCGCTATCGGACTCGCCCTGTTCACCCGCGTGGTTCCAGTCGCACAACACCCGCCGCCACACTCGTGAATGGCGAATGAAGCCAAGCCGTCCGACAAGCTTCGTACCGTTCATTCCAACAAGTTCGGTAGGTAATTATCGAAAGGGGGCGCCCTCATGTCTTATTGCGAAAGGCGCCCCCGATCAAGCCGACCCTCTTACTTCGCCGTCACCACCGGAATGCCCTTGAGCGACTTTCCGCTGCTGCGTGCGTGCGCCAGCGCCTGCTCGACGGCGTCGCTCGTCGCGGGTGTCACGTTCAGCCTTGCCGCAATCGTAGCCTCGACGCGCTTGACCATCGCCAGGTTCGCCAGCTTCACATGACCATAGCCGCGAATCTTCGCCGGTGCTTCGGCCAGCGCGATCACATCAGCCAGCGTGTCGGCCGACAGGCTCGCCAACGCACGCTCCAGCGTCGTGCGATAGTCCGCGATCAACTGACGCTCCATGCGGCGCTCCAGCGTGTAACCGAAGACGTCGAGCGCACCGCCGCGCAAACCGCGCAGCTTCGCCATGCCGCGCAGCACCGGCCACAGCCACGGCCCGATGGTCACCTTCTTAGGCACCGCACCGTCCTTGCCGCGGGCAATCAGCGGCGGCGCCATATGGAACTCAACTCGGAAGTCGCGTCCCGGCTTGCCCTCGAAGGTCTCGCCCAACGCGTCGGCGAACGCCGTTTGCGCATACAGTCGCGCCACTTCGTACTCGTCCTTGTACGCCATCAGGCGCGAGAGCTGCTGCGCCACGGCGCGCGACAAGCGGCCAGGCGCCCCCGCCACGCGCGTTTCCGCATCGGCCACCCGCTTCACGAACGCGGCGAACTGCGCCGCATACGCCGCACTCTGGTACTGCGTGAGCAACGTCACGCGATGCGCAACGAGCTCGTCGAACGTCATGTCGTCGGCGACCGGGGCATGCACCGGCGCCGGCGTGGCCTTGGCCGTCGTCTGCGTCAGCGCCGCCGGATCCCCCGCCGCCAGCCGACCGATCGCCAGCGCCAGCTGGTTCATCGGCACCGCCACGTTGTTCAGTTCGATCGCACGTTGCAGCGCATGCAGCGACACCGGCACCAGCCCCAGTTGCCACGCGAAGCCGAGCATGATGATGTTCGCGCCCATCGTGTCACCGAGGAAACGCTGGGCGAGCGCCTGGGCGTCGCACGCATCGAGCTTGTCGTTGCCTGCCGCATGACGCATCTTCTCAAGCAGCGCGTCGGCATGGAGATTCGCGTCGGGGTTCTGCACGAACGTCGCGTTCGGAATCGCATGCGTGTTGACCACCACGCGCGTGCGGTCGCGTCGCACGGTTTGCAGCGCGTCCGCGCTGGCCCCCACCACCATGTCGCAAGCGAGCAGCACGTCGGCCTGCTGCGTGTCGATACGCACCTGGTTGAGCGCCTGCGGCGTGTTGGCGAAGCGCACGAACGACAACACCGCGCCGCCCTTCTGCGCGAAACCCATGAAGTCGAGCACCGACGCGCTCTTGCCTTCGAGGTGCGCCGCCATCGTGATGAGTGCGCCAATCGTCACCACACCGGTGCCGCCCACGCCCGTGACCATGATGTCGAACGGTGCTTCGCCGGCGAGCGCGCTCGGCTGCGGCAGCGCGTTCAAACGTCCTTCGAAGGCCACCTGGTCGAAGGCGGCAGCCAGCGCCTTCTTCAACTGCGCGCCCTTGACCGACACGAAGCTCGGACAGAATCCATTCACGCAGGAGAAGTCCTTGTTGCACGACGACTGATCGATGCGACGCTTGCGCCCCAGCGCCGTTTCCACCGGCTCGACCGACAGACAGTTCGATGCCACGCCGCAATCGCCGCAGCCCTCGCAAACGGCCTCGTTGATGAACAGTCGACGATCCGGATTCGGGAATTCGTTTTTCTTCCGACGACGACGCTTCTCGGCCGCGCACGTCTGGTCGTAGATGAGCACAGTCGTGCCGGCGATCTCGCGCAACTCGCGCTGTACGGCGTCGAGTTCGCTGCGGTGATGGAACGTCGTGCCCTTCGGGAACTGGCCTTCGTGACCGATGTACTTCTCCGGCTCGTCGCTCACCACGACGAGTTTCGCAATGCCCTCGGCTTCGACCTGGCGCGCGATCTGCGGCACCGAAATCGATCCATCGACCGGCTGGCCGCCCGTCATCGCGACGGCGTCGTTGTAGAGAATCTTGTAGGTGATGTTCGCCTTCGAGGCTACCGCCTGACGAATCGCGAGCAGACCCGAATGGAAGTACGTGCCGTCGCCCAGGTTCTGGAAGACGTGCGGACGTTTGGTGAAGTGCGAGTGCGCGGCCCAGTCCACACCTTCGCCGCCCATCTGGATCAACCCCGTGGTGTCGCGATCCATCCACGACGCCATGAAGTGACAGCCGATGCCGGCCTGCGCGATGGAACCCTCAGGCACCTTCGTCGACGTATTGTGCGGGCAACCCGAGCAGAAATACGGCACGCGGCGCACGCCGTCGGCCGCGTTCGACAGGATGTCGTGCGCCACCAGATCGACCACGCGCTCACGACGATCCAGCGCCGGGCGATGCTTCGCCAGCCACTCGGCGAACACCGGCAATACGCGCGACGGACGCAGCTCGCCCAGCGCCGAGAGCAACGCGCGGCCCTCGGCGTCGGTCTTGCCGAGCACGGTCGGGCGCGTGCCCGTCGTGCGGTTGTAGAGGTATTGCTTGATCTGCTGTTCGACGACCGGGCCCTTCTCCTCGATCACGAGGATTTCCTTCAGGCCAGCGACAAACGTGTCCAGGCGCGACATATCCAGCGGGAACGACAGGCCCACCTTGTAGATACGCACGCCGGCCGCCGCGAGATCGTCTACGGTGAGGTCCAGCCGGCGCAGCGTCTCCATCAGGTCGAGATGCGCCTTGCCGCACGTCACGATACCGATGTCGGCCGCCGGGGCCGGGGCAATCCACTTGTCGATGCTGTTCACACGCGAGAAGGCGCGCACGGCGTCGAGCTTGTCCGCCAGACGCGCTTCGAGCGCCAGGCTCGGCAGATCGGGCCAGCGGTTGTGCAGGCCGCCCGCAGGCGCAACATAGTCGGACGGCTCGACCCAGTCGGTGCGGATCTTGTCGAGATCGACGGTGCCGCGCGATTCGACCGTCTCGGAGATGGCCTTCAAGCCAGCCCAGGCGCCCGAGAAGCGCGACAGCGCATAACCGTAGAGACCGAATTCGACGAGTTCGCCGATATCGGCCGGATTGAGCACCGGCATGCTCCACGACATCATTGTGAAGTCGCTCTGATGCGGCATCGACGACGACACGCAACCGTGGTCGTCGCCCGCCACCACGACCACGCCGCCGTGGCGCGACGCGCCGTATGCGTTGCCGTGCTTGAGCGCATCGCCCGCGCGGTCCACGCCCGGACCCTTGCCGTACCACATGCCGAACACGCCTTCGACGGTGCGCTCAGGGTCGGCCTCCACGCGCTGCGTGCCCATGACGGCGGTACCGCCCAACTCTTCGTTGATCGCCGGCAGGAACTTGACGTTAGCCGCATCAAGCAGCTTTTTCGCCTTCCACAACTGCTGGTCCACGCCGCCGAGCGGCGAGCCGCGATACCCGCTAATGAAACCGGCGGTGTTCAGGCCGCGCGCGGCGTCGAGCTGATGCTGCATCAGCAGGATGCGCACGAGCGCCTGCGTGCCGGTCAGGAAAATCTGACCGCGACTCGCCGTCAGCGCGTCGGAGAGCTGGTAATCGGGATGGGCCAGAGGATTGGCTGTCGGCGTCGCGGGGGCGGCGCGCATGGGGGCATTCATGGTGTCTCTCCTGATCCCCGCGGTCGGCGTCAGATCGATCTGAGCGCTGCATCGGCCGTGCTTCGGGGGCATTTGTTCTGTTCGTCTCGACGTCGTGATCGCATAGCGCGGCGACGCGTCGGTATGCAAGCAGTGTATGGGGAGGCACGAGAAAGATTTTTACTATTTCACTCCATTCAGCGCACAATAAGAAACATTCATTTCGAAAAAATCGATTTTGAAAAATGGAATTACTCGATAATTTTGCCCGTCAGATTCTGCGTCTTCTGCAGATCGACTCGCGCCGCTCGGCGCAGGAGCTGTCCGATAACGTGGGGCTGTCGGCGACGCCGTGCTGGCGGCGGATCAAGGACATGGAGCAAAGCGGCGTCATTCAGCGCTATACGGTGCTGCTCGACCGGGAGAAGCTCGGTCTGCATGTGTGCGCCCTGGCCCACGTGCAACTCACCCGCCACACGGAGGGCGGCACGGAACAGTTCGAGCGCGAGATCCGCACCTGCCCGGAGGTGACCGAGTGCTACAGCACCACGGGCGAGGCCGACTACATCCTCAAGATCGTAGCGCCGGACATCAAGGCCTACGACGCGTTCCTGCACGAACACATCTTCCGTCTGCCCGCGGTGGCCAACGTCAAGACCAGCGTCGTGCTGCGTGAAATCAAGTTCGACACGAGCCTGCCGATTTGACGCGACCCTTTCCTCCCGTTCCCATTCCTTGACATCGCGTCATCCCTCCCCTTGACGCGGGGGTCGTTTTTCATCAACAATGCAAATGATTCTCATTTAATTTTTCGCCACAAGGCCAAACGCATGCGGCCGGATGGCGTGAGATCTTTCGCCAGCCGCGCCTGACGGCGTGTTCCCCAAAGTCGATAACGACGCACCGGACACGACGATTGCCACGAGCGCTTGCCAGCCAGCAACGGGGTTTTCTTGCTCTGGGAGCCAGCAGTGAAGCAGTCGTCAAGCGGCGGGGGCCGCGCTTTTCTCATGTCCGTGCGCCGGGAATACGGCGCCAACGGTTCGATCCGCGCCATTCGGGGCGACAGAATTCGAGCCGAAGCCTCGCCACGCCAACAGGCGTGCGAGCCACGTCGACGTCTGCACCCGCTTGCAGGCGCGGTGCTTGCCGCGTGCTGGTTGCCCACCGCGTTCGCCCAGCAGGCCCCGGCCGAGGGTTCGGCGCCACCGGCCAAGCCAGCGCAGACGATTCAACTCGCGCAGGTATCGCCCAACGTCCCGTTGCATCTCGCCGAAGCCAATCTGCGCGAGGTGAACGTGACGGCGACACGCACCCCCACCGAAGCGGACCGCACGCCGGCGTCCATTTCTGTCATCACCGACCAGGATCTCGAAGAACAACAGGCGCAAGACATCAAGGAGGCACTGCGCTATGAGCCCGGCGTCACCGTGCGCCGCGCACCCTATCGTCCCGCATCGGCCGCCGCCGGCGGCGGTCGTGATGGCAATTCGAGCATCAACATCCGCGGCCTCGAAGGCAACCGCGTGGCGCTGTTCGAAGACGGGATCCGCCTGCCGTCCGCGTACGCGTTCGGCCCGCTCGAAGCCGGTCGCGGCGATTACCTGAGCATGGATGTGCTGCGCCGCATCGAAATCCTGCGCGGCCCCGCCTCGTCGCTTTACGGCAGCGACGGGCTCACCGGCGTTGTCAACTTCCTCACCAAAGATCCGCAAGACCTGCTCGATGTGTTCGGCAAGTCGACTTACTTTTCACTGCGCCCCTACTACAACTCGTTAGACCGCAGCTTCGGCACGACGGCGCAGGCCGCGTGGGGCGGCGAGCAGTGGCAAGGCATGGTGATCGTCGACGGCAACAAGGGCCACGAACTCGACGGCAAGGGAACCAACGACTCGGCCAGCACCGCCCGCACCGCGGCCAATCCGCAAGACAGCAACGGCGACTCCGTGCTCGGCAAGTTGGTCTTCAAGGCGACGCCCCGCTCGACGTTCAAGCTCACGGGCGAGACCGTGCGACGTCGCGTGGACTCGAACGTCCTGTCGGCCATCAATCCACCGACGACGCTGGGCCTGAACACGAGCGACCGTCTCGAACGCAACCGCGTCAGCCTCGATTACGACTTCAACGACGCGTCGCAGGCCTACGTCCAGAACGCGCACGCGTTGCTGTATTTCCAGGACGCGAAGAACAGCCAGTTCGCGTACGAGAAACGCACGGCAGGCGATCGCACGCGCGACAACACTTACAAGGAGCGCACCGTCGGCGGCTCGCTCCAGGCGGAAAGCCACTTCGCGACCGGCCCGCTCGCGCACAAGCTCGTGTACGGCACCGATGCGAGCCTCGCGTACATCACCAGCTATCGCAACGGCACCGTGCCGGGCATGGGCGAGTCGTTCCCCAACAAGGCGTTTCCGGACACTGACTACACGCTCTTCGGCGCGTTTGTCCAGGACGAGATCCGCTACGGCGCGCTCACCGTCACCCCTGGCATTCGCTACGACGCCTACTGGCTCTCGCCGAAGCAGAACGATCCGCTTTACGTGTCGCAGACGGCCTCCGGCGCGCGTGTCCAACCGACGTCGTCGAACGACGGCGCGTTCTCGCCGCGACTGGCGATCATGTACGAGATCGCACCGTCGTTGATTCCGTACGTGCAGTACGCACGCGGCTTCCGTACGCCAACACCCGATCAGGTCAACAACGGCTTCTCGAATCCGATCTTCGGCTACATGTCGATCGCGAATCCGACCCTCAAGCCTGAAACGAGCGACACCGTCGAGCTGGGCTTGCGCGGTCGTCTCGCCACCACGCTCGGCCCGCTCACCTACAGCACTGCGATCTTCGCGGGCAACTACCGCAACTTCATCTCGCAGCAGAACATCAGCGGTTCTGGCCGCCCGAGCGATCCGCTCATCTATCAGTACGTGAACTACAGCCGCGCCCGCATTCAGGGCTGGGAAGGCCGCGCCACGTGGGCACTCCCAGGCGGTGTGACGCTGCGCACCGCCATGGCCTACACGCATGGCACGACGCAAGACAACGGCGCCGCCAGCCAGCCGCTGAACACGGTGAATCCGTTCTCGATGGTGCTCGGCGTGCGCTACGAGCCGAACACGACATGGTTCGCACAAGCCGACCTGCGCTTCCAGGCCGCGAAGTCGAAAAGCCAGATCGCCAAGACCTGTACCTCCGGCACGCAGCAGAACCAGAACTGCTGGGCACCGCCGTCGTCGGCCGTGCTCGATCTGTCGGGCGGCTATCGCATCAACAAGTCCGCCACGGTCTACGCCGGCATCTACAACGTGTTCGACCGCCAGTACTGGAACTGGTCGGACGTGCGCAGCCTCGCCGATACCTCGCCCGTCAAGGACGCGTATTCAGCACCCGGCCGCAGCGTGGCCGTGAGCCTGAAGCTCCAGTATTGATGCGCCACATCGATCGTCAGGGTCGCGCTGGCACGCCTGCGCCCCGATTGTCCCGCGTCTGCCGGCGCATGCCAGCCAACGCAAGCCACTCAGCCACCAAGGAATCGTCATGATGAACACACCAAACACCGCTTCCGCCAGCGTCGCCGCCCGCCCGGCATTTCCCGCACTGGCCGACGTCACCCGTCTGCGCAGCGAATTTCATCGCGTGAAGACCGAACGGAACCTGCGTGATCGCGATGCGGCCGCGGCCCTTGGGGTCTCCGAAGGTGAGACCGTCGCGGCCTTCGTCGGCGAACATGTTGTGCGGCTGCGTCCGGAATTCATCGAGATCGTCGAGGCGCTGCCCGCGCTGGGGCGCGTGATGGCGCTCACGCGCAACAACGCCGCCGTTCATGAAAAAGACGGCCAATACGAGAAACTCTCGCACACCGGCACGATCGGCCTCGGACTCGGTAAAGACCTCGACCTGCGCCTCTTCTATCACCAATGGGCGTACGGTTATGCCGTCGAAACGCCAACGGAAAGCGGCCCGCGCCGCTCGTTGCAGTTCTTCGACAAAACCGGCACCGCCGTGCACAAGATGTTCCTGCGCAATCACAGCGATGTGGCCGCGTACGACGCCCTCGTCGCCCGCTTTCGCGCAAGCGATCAGACGCCCGGCCAGCACGTTGTCGCGGCCGACGCTCCCAAGGCCGAAACGCCCGACGCCGACATCGACACGGCCGCCTTCCAGCGCGACTGGCTGGCCATGACCGACACGCACCAGTTCTTCGAGCTGCTCAAACGTCACCGCGTGTCGCGCGCGCAAGCATTGCGTCTGGCCCCCGACGGCCATGCCCAGCGCGTGGGCGCGGCATCGATGCGCACGTTGCTCGACGATGCCGCCGGCACCGCCGTGCCGATCATGGTGTTCGTCGGCAACGCCGGCATGATCCAGATCCACACGGGGCCGGTGAAGACCGTTCGCGTGATGGGTCCGTGGGTCAATGTGCTCGATCCGGACTTCAACCTGCATCTTCGCGAAGACCTCATCGACTCGGCGTGGATGGTGCGCAAGCCGACGGCCGACGGGATCGTCTCGTCGCTCGAACTGCTTGACGCCTCGGGCATGGTGATCGCCATGGTCTTTGGTGAGCGCAAGCCGGGACAAGCCGAGCGCGACGACTGGCGCGAGACGCTCGCGCGTGTAGCGCAGGCATCGCATACGAACGACGCGCAGGGCGTCGTGGAGGCATCGACGTGACCCGGCCGATCGACGCCCGCGGGGCCTCGCGGCGCGCACTGCTGACCCGGAGCGCTGCGTTGGCCACGGGTGCCTGGCTTATCACGCGAGCCCCTATGGGGCAGGCTGGCGCGACTACGCTTGCGTCGCCGGGGAAGGACGGACCGAAGCGCGTCGTGGTAGCGGGCGGCGCGCTCACCGAAATCGTCTATGCACTCGGTGCGCAGGATCGCGTGATCGCCAACGATCTGACGAGCCTGTATCCGGAAGCGGCCACCCGGCTGCCCAAGATCGGATACCTGCGCACCCTGTCGGCTGAAGGCGTGCTCTCGCTGCGTCCCGACCTGCTGCTGGCGGGCGCGGAAGCGGGTCCGCCCAACGTGCTGTCGCAGATCGCGGCGGCGGGCGTACCCGTCGAGCGATTCGTGCACGGCTATACCGCCGAGCGAGTGCTCGACAACATTCGCGCCGTCGCCGCCGCCCTGCGCGTGCCCAAGGACGGCGCGCGTGTGGCGGACCGCTTTACCGCCGACTGGCTGCGCGTTCGCGACGACATCGAACAACGGTATGGCATCGCGCGCCGCCCGCGCGTACTGTTCATCCTCGGCCACATGGGCAACCAGGTGATGGTGGCGGGGCAAGACACGGCGGCGCACGCCATGCTCGCCTACGCCGGTGCGGAGAATGCGTTGCGTGGCTTCACTGGCTACCGGCCGCTGACGGCGGAAGCAGCCGTCGCGGCCCAGCCCGACGTGCTGCTCACCACCACGACCGGGCCATCGCCCGCCGATCCCGCGGTAACGCTGCTCGCACATCCGGGGCTCGCGAACACGCCCGCAGGACGCGCCAAACGCGTGCTGAGCTTCGACGCGCTGTACCTGCTCGGCTTCGGTCCGCGACTGCCGCGGGCGGTTGCCGATCTCGCGCTGCGCGTGCACGCCGCCTGATTGCGCCATGACACGACGGACAACGTTGCTTGATGTTGCCTGATGTCGTCCGCGCCGGGGGCATCCGAAAATCCGCCATTCGCCATTCGCACTACGCCACTCCCCAGTCAACGAACCATGTCATCCGCTCCTCCGATATTGAAGTCGTCCGCGCCCCGCCGTTCCGACACGGGACATGCCGCTCCCGTTGCCGCCGCGCTGCATCAAAACGGCGCCGGACGCGGCCGCCCGCCGCGATGGATTGTCATGACGGCGCTGGCAGCCTTGCTGGCCCTCGCGGTGCTCGCTGCGCTGTGCGGCGGGGCGTATCGCATCGCGCCCGGAGACGCGATTGCCGTGCTGTTCCGAGGCGCCACGGGGGACTTCGTGCAGGATCAGGCACGCAACGTCATGTTGCAGATCCGCCTGCCGCGTATCGCGCTCGGCATCCTGGTCGGCGCGGGCTTTGGCGCCGCGGGCGCCGCGCTGCAAGCGCTCTTTCGCAACCCGCTCGCCGACCCCGGTCTGATCGGCGTGGCCAGCGGTGCCGCGTTGGGCGCGGCCGCCGTGATCGTCCTCGGCGGTGTTCTGCTCCCGGCGGCGCTCGCGCCGTCGCTTGGCCTGTGGCTACTGCCGGTGGCGGCGTTCGTCGGTGCGCTTGGCGTCACCACGCTCGTCTACCGTCTGGCGGCAGGACGCGGCCGTCTCGCCTTGCCCTTGCTGTTGCTCGCCGGCATTGCGATCAATGCCGTCTCGGGGGCGGCCATCGGTTTGCTCACCTACCTCGCCGACGATACGCAGTTGCGCACGCTCACCTTCTGGACGCTCGGCAGTCTCGGCGGCGCGCAATGGCCAATGCTCGGCGTGATCGTATGGCCGGTCGCGCTGGGGATCGTCGCGCTCGCCACACAGTGCCGCTCGCTGAACGCTTTGTTACTGGGCGAAGCGGAGGCGTTGCATCTCGGCGTCGCCGTGCAGTCGGTCAAGCGTCGAGTGATGGTGGCGTGCGCGCTGTGCGTCGGTGCGCTGGTCGCGTCGAGCGGCATGATCGGATTCATCGGCCTGATCGCTCCGCATATCGTGCGGCTGGTCGTCGGGCCCGACCCGCGCGCCGTGCTCCCGGCGGCGGCCCTCTTCGGTGCGATCCTGACGTTGCTCGCCGATCTGGTCGCGCGCACCTGGGTGGCGCCGGCCGAGTTGCCGCTGGGCATTCTCACGGCACTGCTCGGCGCACCGTTCTTCCTGATGCTGCTGTGGCGACGCCGCGGACAGTTTGGGCTATGACGCCGACCGATCCGATCTGACAACACAGGACATCGCTATGCTCAGTGCACACGACCTCACGATTGCCCATACCGATTCGCCCGTGCTGGACGGCCTGTCGCTCGACGTCCGCCCGGGCGAACTGCTCGTGCTGCTTGGCCGCAACGGCGCGGGCAAGAGCACGTTGCTCAAGGCAATGGCTGGCGAACCGCTGCCCGCGCGCACACAACTGCGCGGGGACATCACGCTGAACGGTACGCCGCTCACGCAATACACCCCGGCGGCACTGGCTCGGCTGCGTGCAGTGCTGCCGCAATCAGCGCAGTTGGCGTTTCCATTCAGCGCACTCGATATCGTGACGATGGGGCGGCTGCCCTTCCCGAAATCGCGCAGACGTGACACGTCCGGCAAGACCGTCGCGAGCGATACGGAAATCGCGACGCTCGCGCTGGAACGCGTGGGGGCGCTGCCGCTCCTGCATCGCGACGTGATGACCCTGTCGGGCGGGGAATGGGCGCGGGTGCAGTTTGCGCGCGTGCTTGCACAGCTATGGCCGGACGACGAGGCTTCGGCCCCGTCGTTGCCGCGCTATTTGCTGCTGGACGAACCGACGGCGGCGCTCGACCTGGCGCATCAGCATCACCTGCTCTCGCTCACCCGCGAGCTTGCTACGACGTGGGGCTTCGGTGCGATGGCCATCGTGCACGACGTCAACCTCGCCGCGCGCCACGCGGACCGTATGGCGTTGCTTGCCAACGGACACATTCTCGCCACCGGGACGCCTCGCGACGTGATGCGCGCCGACCTCATCGAAGCAACGCTCGGCTTACCGGTGCATGTGATGACGCCCGGGACATTGGACGGTTATCCGAGGCTCACGGACGCATCCCCCGGCGTGCCTTTCGCGTGGCCCGCTTGAACACGCACGGCGCTACACACGTCGGCGCAATTTGCGCCGAACCCCTTCACCCCACCGGCGTCAGACCGCTCAGGCGGCGGGCACGCCGTCCTTCGCCAGATTGGCACGGGCGCACAACACGGCGGCGAGATCCCACAGGGCATAGCCCACGCTTTTGAATATCACCGGCCCGCTCGACCGGAAGCGATCGGGGGTGATGATGGCGTCGAGCAGCGGCGCAGCGCGGCCCCAGTCGATGGCCGCATGCAGCAGATCGCCGGCTTCGTGCTTGACCTCCCAGGTATCGACGATCAGCGTGCCGCGCACGGCGGCGTCGCGACACAACTGCGGGGGCAACTCGCGCATGTCCGGACGGAACGCACCGACGCCCGCGACAAAGATGTCGTCGCGCCAGCGCAGCACGTCGCTGTCGGGCAGTACAGGCTCGCTGCTGGTGGTCGCCGCAATCACGATGCTCACGGTGTTCAGCATCGGTTCGACCGCGTCGACCACGGTGGCTTCCACGCCGAGCGACGCGGCGTGTTCCGCGAGCGCGTGGGCACGCTCCGCGCTGCGCGAAAAAATCATGAAATGACGCGTGCCCATGCCGGCGGCAAACGCTTCCAGGTGCGCCCTCGCCTGCACCCCTGCCCCGACGATCAACACCGGTCCCTTGGGGCGCGGCGCGAACTTGCGGGCAGCGAACAGCGTCACGGCGGCCGTGCGTCGACCGGTGATGGTGGGTCCGTCGAGCAACATCAATCGCTCTCCGGTATGCGGATCGAACACCATCACCTCACCGATGATGGACGGTTTGCCCACTCGGCAATTCTCGGGATGCACGGTGATGTGCTTGGTCATCGCGACATCGCGATTGGCCGCCGGCATCACCAGCAGCACACCGCCGCGGCGGCCGCGTTCCGGCTCGCTCAACGCGAAATGCAGGCGCGTGGGCGCGCGCGCGGTGCCCGCGCGCATCTCCATGAGCATGGCCTCGATGCCGTCGGCCAACTGAGGGTACGGCAACAACTGTGCGGTTTGACGCGCGTCCAGCGTGATCATCGATATGTCTCCGCTCCGGGGCGTGCGTCATTGACGGGAAGCGTTGCTCTCGTCGCCGTCGCATGGCGTCACGCATTGGCAGGTCTGATTTCAGTGTAGCCTGCATCGCGTGAACGCGTCTGCCGCATCAAAAATTATTCGCGATATCGCGCACATGCGCTCAGCGACTCGCATTGCGCATGCGCTTGCCATCGTCGAGCGTCGCGCCGCGTACCTCGAAGTGCACGCGATCACGCACCGCCCCAGCGGCGTCGACAAGTTCGAGCGTGTGACGCCCCGGCCACGGCAACCACCCCACGCGCGCACGGCCCGCGAGCGGCTTGCCGTCGAGTCGCCATGCCGCGCCCTTCGGCCACGCGGCGGCGACCTGGAACCACAGGCGTTGGTTCGCGGGCGGGATATCTGGATCGAGTGCCACGATCGTGCCTTCGGGCGGCCCGGCAATTCGCCAGAGCGGTCCACCTGGCGCCTTGGTGGCGAGCGCCGACAATGTCATCGTGCGCTGTGAGGTGCCAGGAAGAAACCACTCGTCGCGCGCCGGTTCGACGTGCTCCGCGTACTGCACCGCAACACGTTCGAGGCCGGGCGGCCGCGCGGGCGGCAGGCTCGCCGTGCGTCGATGCAGATAGTCCATGAGGCGATGCCAGATCGGTGCCGCCCCCGACACCCCGGAGACGTCCCACATCGGCGCACCGTCGGCATTGCCCACCCAGACGCCGACGGTATAGTGCCGCGAATACCCGACGGCCCAGTTGTCGCGCATATCCTTGCTGGTGCCGGTCTTCACCGCGGTCCAGTAGCGCGTCGAGAGTGGGCTGTCGAGCCCGAACGTGCGGGTGCGCGCCTGTCGGTCGGCGATCATGTCCGAGACGATGAAACTGACCTGCGGCGAAAAGACGGTCGTGGGCTTCACGTCCGGCACTCGCGCTTTCGTGACGTCGCCGCCGCGCGGGCGTACCGACGCCGGCATGCGCTCGTTAACACCGCTGGCAGTGCCGCCGTTGGCGAGCGCGCGATAGGCGTTCGCGAGCGTGAGCAGTGTCACGTCGGCGCTGCCGAGCGCGAGACTGTAGCCGTAGAAGTCGCCGCTTTGCGTAAGCGGCAAGCCGAGTGAGACGAGCGTCTGGGCGAACCGGCGCGGCGTGACCATCACGAGCGTGCGCACAGCCGGCACGTTCAGCGACGAGGCCAGCGCCGTGCGCGTACTGATCCACCCCTTGAAGTGATGATCGTAGTTTTGCGGAATGTACAGGCCGCTGCCCGTGGGTAGATCAATGGGAGAATCGTCGAGGAGCGACGCTGCCGTCAAGCGATGCTCCGCAATCGCCTGGGCGTAAAGAAATGGCTTGAGTGTCGAGCCGGCCTGCCGCAGCGACGTGACGCCATCGACCTGCGCCGCCGACGACAATGGCCCTGAGGAGCCGACCCAGGCGAGGATATCGCCGCTCGCGTTGTCGATGACGACAATGGCCCCGTCCTGCACGTTGCG
Organism: Pandoraea eparura; assembly: GCF_902459725.1. GTDB lineage: Bacteria > Pseudomonadota > Gammaproteobacteria > Burkholderiales > Burkholderiaceae > Pandoraea > Pandoraea eparura. The sequence continues at coordinate 12,923 of NZ_CABPSH010000021.1, read as the reverse complement.
CGAACGTCCGGGCGTGCCCAGTTCGCGCAGCGTCTGCCGCAGGGTGGTCACGGCCATGCGCTGGAGCTTCGCGTCGAGCGTGCTGACTATTCGCGTGCCCGCGGGCGGACGAGTCGCGCCGAACACACGGCGCGCGAAATGGGGCGCCAGACCTACGGCATCTCGCGTCGTCATCACGCTTGCGGGTCGCGAGAACACGAGCTGCGCGTAGCCGTCGAAGCCGTTGCAGTCAGACGCCTGCCCCATGTCGCGCAGGATGCCGCAGGCCCGCTGCGCCACGCGTACGGCCGGCGCGTTCGGCGCACGCAGCAGCGCGACGGCCAACGCCGACTCGCGCGCGTCGAGTCCGCTGGGGAATTTGCCGAACAGCGTTTGCGAGACGGCCGAGATGCCGACGAGTTCGCCACGAAACGGCACGAGGTTCAGATAGGCCTCGAGAATCTGGTCCTTGCGCCAGCGTTGTTCCAGCCACAACGCCGTTGCCGCCTGACCGATCTTCTGCGCTACGGAGCGATTGCGGGCACTCGGGCGCAGATCGTCATCGAGCAGCCCCGCCAACTGCATTGTCAGCGTGGAGGCACCGCGCGTGCGCGTGTGCCAGAGATTGCCCCACGCGGCGGCGGCCACACCGCGCCAGTCAACGCCGCTGTGCTCGTAAAAGCGCTTGTCCTCGGAAACGATCAACGCCTCACGAAAGGCCGGTGAGACATCGGCGAGCGTCACCCAGTCGCCGCGTTGCGCCTGCATGTCGGCGCGCAGGCGCTGCAACGGTTCGCCGTGACGATCCAGCAAAATCCAGTCCGACGCGCGCCAGTCCCGATGCACCTCGTCAAACGACGGGACGGCGTGCGCGGGTGCCGCGCACAGAAGCGCCCCGAGCGTCAGCGCGACGCTCGTCGCGATCTGACGGCCAACGAGCCAACCAGGATGTTCAGTCACGGTGCGCATGCGACTCACCCGGTTGCGACCGATCCGGCGAACGCACTGCCATGATGCCGGCCGTGAGCAGCAGTTGCGCGAGCGCGTAGAGAATCCAGATGGCGTACTCCTGCGCCAGGATCGGGCCGACGAAGCGCGTGGTACCGATCAGCGCGTCCGAGACCGTGAAGAGCAGCGCGCCGACGGCGGCCCATTCGCCGGGCAAGTCGGCGAGCAGTGCCGCCGATGCCATCATCGCCAGCACGATCACGTAACACGCCACCGGGGCCTTGAGTTCGCCCATTCCCGGCCAGTACGTCGCATAGGCCAGCGCCGCCGCCGCCCACACCAGCACGATTGCGACGCGATGCCAGGCGGGCACCTGCGCCCACCGGCGCCGCAAACGCCAGAACACCAGGAAATACGCGAGATGGGCCAACAGGAACGCGCCCAGCCCCAGGACGAAGCCTTGCGCCAAGGTCGGCGAGGCGAGCAGAACGTCGCCCGCGCCAGAAAGGATCAAGGCCGCACACAATCCCACCCGCTCGCGCGGCACCCGGTGATACAACGCCGCGAACAACAACAACGCACACAGCAGCACCTTGGCAATGGCCTGGTCGGCATAGGGTGCCCCGCGCAACGACAGCGCATAGGCGGCGCCCGCGAGCGCGGCCAGCCACCAGAACCGGCGCGCCTCGCGTGGCAACGCCGCCGCCGGGGCAAGGAAGTTCGACGTCATGACAGTTCGCTCCCCCTTCGTCATGGCTTCGCCGGCACCACTTGCACCGGCGCGTTGGGCGTCTCGCCGTACATGGCTGGTTCGTACATCGCTTCGACACGCGTGGGCGGTGTCGCGAACTTGCCGACGTTGTTCAGACGCACCGTGTACTCGATCCGATGCTGCCCCTTCGGCAGGTAATCGTAGTACGCGCGGTAGGCGTCCTGCGCGCGTTCCTCAAAGGCCGGCATGGCGCCTTCGCTTTTCTCGCCCTGCGTGGCGATGACCGAGTCACGTCCGAGCCCGCCCCCGAGCACCGTCGCCCCGCCCGGCAACGGATCGCTCACCACGACCCAGCGCATGTCGGCCTGCGCGTCGATATCGAGACGCACACGCAACACCGCACCGCGCACGAAGCGATCGCCCGAGCGATCCGCGGCGTCCTGCACTTGAACGCTGCGCGTCACGCGATAGCCGGCGGAGAACGGCGCCTTGAGCGGAACGGCGGCCAGGCTCTGGATCGTTGCCCACGGCTTGCCGGCCCCCGTCTGATCCAGGCGCAACACATCACGCGCGCTGTCCTTCCCGGCAGCCGCCTGACTCAGCCACGGCAGTGACACGGCCGGCGGCACGGTGCCCGCCTTCAGTTTGTCCCAGTCGACGGTTTGCACGCTGCCGCTCGTTTGGTTATCGCGCTGCCACTGGATAGCCGTGTGCCCCGTCGGCGTGTCACGTTCGAATCGCGCCGAGAACCGATCGACGGCCAAGCCTCCCCAGACGTTTGCCGTGGTCGTCGACCAGGCGCCACGCGATTGCAGCCCCAGCAGGCCAATCACGAGACGCGGCATCTCGTCCTTCCACGCCGGATTCGCGTTCATGAGCAACGCCAACCGCGCTGCATTGGTCTCGGGGCCGACCATCAACCACCAGAGCCCGTCGCTTGCCTGCGTCGAGAAGCCAACACGCGTTCCCTGATACGACAACCGCGCACGCAGGATCTGCTCGGCTTGCGCCATGCGCTCGGCACGTTGCGGCGCGTCGGGCAAGCGCTGCAGGATCGCGTACCAGTCGGTGACCGCCGACGTCGGCCAATCGTTCGGCGCGAGGGCGAGCGAACTCAGCATGCGTGCGTTCGCCCGGCCGTACCGGGACAATGCTTCGATGGCGCTCAGCTTGCGCAACGTCAGGTCGTCGCGCGGCGCCCAGAAGCGTCGCGTGAGACGCCCTTCCACGAACGCCGTCAGGCCGTCCTCCATGCGCGCCAGCGCGTCGTCCGGCAGGACATAGTCCGGGTCGAGCGCCTTCGCTTCGCTGCTCACGGCCAGCAGATAGGCGGTCAGCGTATCGCTGCCCTGATTGGCAAAGCCCTCTTGCGGCGGAAAGTAGCTCGCCAGTCCGTCGTCATCGAGATACGACGGCAGCGTACCCATCACCCGTTTCCACTGCGCAATGTCGCGCATGCCGAGCGCTTTCGACGCCAGTTGCTCCAGACAACCATACGGATAGGCCTCGAACCAGCGCCTCACGCCCGGTAGCCCCTGCGACAGCCGCGGTTGCAGGCTGATGCGCAACCCGCCGCGCAACTTGCCGGTGCTGTCCGCCACGGCGCCCGCTGGCGGCGCCATGGGCAGCGTCAGGCTGCCTTCTACCTGTGTGAGTACCGACTGCTGGACGCTCGCCGGCAACGACGGCTGGATGTCCTGCCCGACCTTGATCGCATCGCTCGCGGCCGGCGCCGTGCCCGTCGCCGGTACCTGTGCACTGACCTCCCACAACACGCGTTGGGCACGCGTGTCCGCGAGTCCGGCAGGCGCCGTCACGTCCCACGCCACTTCACGCGATTCACCGGCCGGCACGTCAACCCGTTGTGGTGCCAGCGTCAGTTGCGTGGCTCGCGCGGTCAACTGCACCTGCATGGCATGTTGTGTGGTGTTACGTACGGTGAACTGGGCACGGTAGGCGTCGCCCTCACGCACGAGCGGCGGCAATCCCGAAATCAGTTGCAGATCCTGCGTGGTGCGCACGGTCGCGGTTCCGGTGCCGAACCAGCCGAGCGCCTGTGCGCCGGGTCTGCCGTCATCGGCCACCGCCACGATGCGGAAGCTGGACAGCGAGTCGTTAAGCGGCACATCCACACTCGCCTCGCCCTTGTCGTCGAGCACGACGCGCGGTTGCCAGAGCAGCAGTGTGTCGAACAGCTCGCGCGTCGGGCTCTTGCCACCGCCGCCGCCCGCCGGCACCGCCTTGCGACCGTAGTGCCGGCGCCCGATGATCTCCATCTGCGCGGTGGCGGTCGTCACGCTGTAGCTGCGACGCTGCCACATGGCATCGAGCAGATTCCAACTGGTGTTCGGCGCCAGTTCGAGCAAGGCTTCGTCGACAGCAGCCACGGCAACTTCGGTGCCTGCCGCGACTGGCTTGCCGTCCGGCTGCGTGACCTTGATTCGCACCTTGGCATGACCGCGCACCGGGTACGTCGCCGCATCCGGTTTCACTTCCACGCCCAGACGCTGCCCCGCCGTGCCCACACGCAGCTCGGTCACCCCGAAGCGATAGGCCGGTTTGCCCAGATCCACCAGTCCCGTCGGGGCCTGATACTCCCGACCTTCGTACCAAAAGGCCCGGAACCACTCCAGTGGCTGCTTCCAGCCCCACTGGAAGAAGGAGTACCAGGGCACCTCGTGGATTCGACCACGCACCGCGAGCACCGACACATAGACGTTGGGCCCCCAGGTGGGGTCGACCTTGAGCGAAATACTGGGATCCTTGCCCGAGATCTCCATCGTGCGCGTCTGCATCACGCCCTCGCGCTCGATCGCCACGAGCGCCATTGCCGAGCGGAACGGCATGCGCACCTGAAGCTTGGCCGTCTCGCCCGGCTCGTAGGCCCGACGCTCCGGCAGCACGTCCATGCGATCGGTGTTGTCGCCGCCGAACCAGACCTCGCCGCGGCCTGTTACCCACACGCTGGTTGTCGACGTACTCAGATTGCCCTTGTCGTCCTTGGCCTGCGCCACAAGCGTAATTTCACCCGGCTGCGAGAGCGAGACGTCGCAAGCGAGCAGGCCACGCGCGTCCGTCTTGCCGCTGCATACGGTACCGAGATCCTTCACCTCGGTGCGGTTGTCGTAGGCATAGAACCCGCCCACCATGCGCTTGCGGCTACTCGTGGTCATCCGCGCCTCGGCGCGCACCTCCATCGCCACCCCGGCCTTGGGCTTGCCCTGCAGGTCGAGCGCGAGCGCCTTGACCGGGAGCTTGTTGGTCACCGATACCCAGCTTTCGCTGCGCACGCCGGTGATCAGATTTGCGGGCCACAACGTGGCATTGCCGCGAAGCGTCTGAATCTCGCCGTTCGGGTCTGCAAAGCTCGCCTCGAGCACGAGATCGCTTGGACGGTCGACCTTGGGCAAGTCCTTGAGCGTCAGATTGCCCGCGCCGTTTCGATCGAGCACTAGCCGTTGCTTGTCGGCCACCAGCTTCTGGTCGCTTGCGGCCGCACTCTCGTCATTGCCTTGATCCTCGTCATCGGCCCCCGACTGCGCCGACGGCGGACGATACGGCGTGAAGCTGAAGTCGTCGTACCCGTCGAACGTCATATCGCGCACACGCAACAGCGCCGAGACGCGCACCGGCAAGTTGCCCGCCGGACCGCCCGCAACGTAACTCACCTGCACGTTCACCGGGGCCTCGGTCTTGTTGATGAGCGGCGACTTCGCCGCGTCGCGCACACCGATCGATCCGGCCAGCACCGGCAGACGGAACGCCTCCACGCGGAAATGCCCCGCGTCGAGCGATGACGGATACGACTTCGGACGCGAATCGGCATCGGTGTAGTCGAGCGTCACCGCGTACTCGCCAAGCTTCGCGCCCTGTGGAATCTGGAACGTGTTTTCGGCAAGACGTCCGTTACGCCACGTGATGGGCTGCGTGTAGGTTTGTCCGGAACCCTCATGGGTGATCGTCAACTGCGACGGCAGACTGGCGGGTAACACGAGCCCCTGCATCGATTCCTGACGGATGAAGTGCTTCATCGACACCGTCTCGCCCACGCGGAACAGCACCCGGTCGAACACCGTCTGCGCACGCACCGTCGGGCTGCTGCCCCCGTCGGTCGGCACATGGAAACGCCAGGGCTCGATGCCGCGATTCCAGTCCGATGACACGAACGCCATGTCGGGGTCGCTCCCCTGCGTGCGGGCGACCACGAAGTACCCCGAACGCTTTGTCTTTTCGCAGTACCGGTATGACTCGAGCGACTTATCGAGCTTCGCCACGCCCGTCTTGTCGGTCACGGCACTCGCCACTTCGCTGCCATCGCAATCGAGCACCCGCACCTTCGCATTGGGTACCGGTTGGCCTTTGTCCAGCGTCGTCACCCACGCGACGGCATTCTCGCGCCCCATCTTGAAATGCACGCCGAGATTGGTGACCAGGACCGTCGTGCGCACGTACATCGGCAACGACTTGCCCAGCAGCGCCGCCCCGAGCGACGGCGACGCCAACTCGACGACATAGAAACCGGGCTTCTGGAACGGTATGCCGACCACTTCGAACGGACGCGGATCCGTCTGCTTGGGGACTGGCAGCGTCAACGCCTGCACGCCCGGCCATCCGGAGAGCAACGACAGGCTGCGCGTGTCATAACGCGTGACCTTGTCCTCGACGATCGCGGCCGCATTCGGCCCGAACGCCGCGCTCGCCGCCGGGGCCGTCAGAATCGACGGCATCTCCTGCGCAATCTGCTGGCGCGTCATCGTCGTTTCGTCGAAGCGGCGCACGCGCGACATCCAGTTCATGACATCGGCGTCGTCGTCAACCCGCAGTTGCAGGGTGCGTCCGCTCTCACCGGTCCTGGCGGCCTCGCCAGCCACGCCCAACCCGTTGATTTGCAGCGCGGGCTCGACCTTGCGCAGCGTGACCGGCAGCATCGGCGGCATGCCCGGCTCGGCAAAACGCTCCACGATGCCGAACGGCGCGGCCGCGAACTTGGCCAACGGCGGCATCGTCGCCGTCTTCGTCCTCAGCGGGAATTCGCCGGCATTGTCGAGCGCACGGCCGCTGTCGTCCGTAAATCCACTCGGCAGCGAGATCGTCAGCTCGGCCCGCTCGGGGAACGGCGCGTCGAACGTGACATCGCTCACACTGGACGTGCGATCCGAATCGCTGAACTTCGGCGACCGTTCGGCCCCCGCGCCATGCAGGCGAATCCTGGCCGCCATGTCGCGAGCGACCGGCGAGTTGAACGTCAGACGTAATGGGCGCAATGGCGTACACGGCGCATTCGCATTCTCGCGCTCGCAACTGAAGCTGGCCGTGAACGGTTCGCGCACGTCGTATTCAAAACGTCGCGCCTGCTTCGTTGGCACGCCCGACGGCGTGGTAATACCCGCCCCCCACACCAGGTGCATCTTGGCGCCGGCCGCGAGCGTTCGGTTGCATTGCAGCATGACGACCCGCGCCGCTTGCTTGTCCAGATGGAATCGCTTGAGCAATGCCGAACGCGTGTCGCCTTCGATGCCCTTCACGCCGATGCGCTCGCCCACCCCTTCCGTCTCGCACCAGGCGTGCTGCAGCACACTCGCAGGCTGCGCAGCACCATTGAGCGTCAGGATAAAGATTTGGCTTTCGTCGATGGGACCGTACGACGGACGGATGGACGTGACGGCCGGGCCGCCCGTATTGAAGGCGTAACGCGTGGTCCCCGTCAGTGCCGCGCCAGAGACCGCAGACAACCCACTGCGCATCTCGACCGAACACTTCGCGCCCGGCGGCAACGGCGCCTTGAAGTCGTAGACCCAGATCTTCGGTTCGAGCCAGTGGCCCTCGCCTGCAAGCGACGCGTCGGCGCACTTCACCGCAGCCGGTGCCTGCGCGCGCGGGTCGCCTGCCGGCACCATGGCTTCGTCGAACTTGACGACCACCTGGTCCACGCTCGCGACCTCTCCCTGCGGACTGACACTCGTGACGCGCGCTGCCTGCGCAGGCGACACGGCGAGCCCACCAAGACACAGCACCGCCCACACCCACGGCGCGGCCGGCCAGACGCGTTGCGTTCGGCTTTGCATGCCGGTCTCCTCCCGAGTTCTGGTCAGGCGATTCTACCCCGCAGTCGTTGGCATTTCGAACCGTTTCCCGTCTCGGATCCGTCAGGAAACCGTATTTCGGATTGGCCGCGCGGTATCGTCGGAAACGTCCTGGCTGGGTTCCGGGAGTCGCCTATCTGTGGGGCTAATCCAGTCGCTGATCTATGGGCGCTACGTGAAGCCCTGGCTGATACCCACCGACTGAGATGTCGAACACGCGCCAGTGCAACTGACTTGGTCGTTCGATCCATCGATCGGACAAGCGAACGCCTGCCGCGAGAGCAAAGGAAGCTGCCGGGCCACCCGGCCAATGGGAGGAATGTCGCGGCTCGCGACGTAAGGCGGCATGGCGCCGCCCCGGTTCAGCGTGACGACTGCCGGTTCGCCAGATAGTGCAGCGGCAACGCATTGCTGCGCTTGAAGGCGCTCAGCACGATGTTCGAGCGCACATTCTCCACGCCCGGCACCTGCATCAGCCGCTTCATGACGAAGGCCGACAAGGCATTCAGATCCGGCACCACGATGCGCAGCAGGTAGTCGGCCTCGCCCACCACGGCATGACATTCAAGCACTTCGGGCAACAGATCGATTTCCGCCTGAAAACGCTCGATGACCTGATCGCCGTGATGTTGCAGACGTAACGTCGTGAATGCCGTCACCGCCAGGCCCAACGCCTCGGGTCGCAGCACCACGCGATACCCCTCGATAACGCCCTCGGCCTCGAGTCGCTGCAGGCGGCGGCCGATCTGCGATGCAGAGAGCGCCACGTGCTCCGCCAACTGGTGATGCGTGGCACGCCCCTCCTTCTGCAAGGCGTCCAGAAGAGCCAAATCGAAGTGATCCAGAACAAGCATGACGATTCTCCGCAATAAACAACATTTTTATGCGAAATTTATGCAAACCACTTTCACCACAGGCGCATTATGCGCCCATTTCGCATGCCATGCGCACTACACTTTCAATCACTGTCACCGCCTGATTGAGTCGTTCGCATCATGTCCCTTACTGCCATGCTCCAGGAGCAATTCGACGCTGGTCTCACGACCCGGCCCGACTTCACCATCGAACAACCCGTCGATCAATACGGCGCGGTGGATCACGCGGTGTGGCAGCAGCTCTACGAACGTCAGACGGCGATGCTGCCGGGCCGGGTCTGCGAAGCATTCATGGACGGCATCCGGGCCCTCGACATGGACGCGCGTCGCGTGCCGGAGTTCGAACGCCTGAACGAAAAACTGATGGCCGCGACCGGCTGGCAAGTCGTTGCCGTGCCCGGACTCGTGCCGGACGACGTCTTCTTCGACCATCTGGCGAACCGCCGCTTCCCGGCCACGTGGTGGATGCGTCGTCCCGATCAGCTCGACTACCTGCAAGAGCCCGACTGCTTTCACGATGTCTTCGGTCACGTGCCACTGCTCGCGAACCCGGTGTTCGCCGATTTCATGCAAGCCTACGGCGACGCCGGCAAGGTCGCGCAATCGCTGGGCGCGCTGCCGTTGCTCGCGCGTCTGTACTGGTACACGGTCGAATTCGGCCTGATGCGCGATGGCGATGGTCTGCGCATCTACGGGGCCGGGATTGTCTCGAGTCGCGGCGAAACCGAATTCTCGCTGGCCTCGCGCGAGCCGAACCGCATCGGATTCTCACTCGAGCGGGTACTGCGCACGCAATACCGCATCGACACCTTCCAACAGACGTACTTCGTGATCGACGACTTCGCCCAACTGTTCGACGCCATGCGCGCCGACCTGCCCACACTGTTCAAGCGGTTTGCCGAGCAGCCGGCATTCGAGGCCAGCGCCCGCCGCCCCGACGACACGGCAATTCTGGTGCCGGCATGATGGCACGGCTCGACGGCCCCGGGCCTCGGCACGACCTGCCGTCCGACCCGCCTTGGGCGCCAGTCCTATTTCTTCCGCCCTTCGCGATATAGGACGGTGCTCACGCACACGTGGCACCCGCCTGTGAAACAATAGATCGCATGAACCGGCAACCCTGCCGCTTCATGGGCGCTGCGTGCGGCCCAGCCGACAACCGTGCCGACCCCGTACGCAGCCATCACTGGCGCCACACTGGCGTCGGTGCATGCCCATTGGCCCGAATTGCACTGAACGCTTTGAAAGGAATGCCATGACAACACGACTCTCCTCCGAGGCGCGCGCCAGCCTGACCGAAGTGCTGCCCGAGTGGCACCAGGTGGTCGGACGCGACGCCATCCAGCGCAGCTTCACGTTTCACGACTTCAACGAGGCCTTTGGCTTCATGGCTCAGGTCGCGCTCAAGGCCGAGAAGATGAACCATCATCCGGAGTGGTTCAACGTCTACAACCGGGTAGATATCACCCTCTCGACGCACGACGCCGACGGCCTGACCCAGCGCGACGTGGATCTGGCACTGGCCATCGATCAGTTCGCCGGCGATCGCGCCTCCAGCTGACCCGCCGCTGCGCGCTTGCTGCCGCGGGCGACGCCCGACGCCCGACGCGCTCAGCGCTTCGGCGCGAGCAGCGTGCCACGGCACGCCTTGGTACCGCAGTGGCAAGCGTATTCACGCTTGAGTTTCGCTGTGTAGCGCGCGTCGATCACCAGACCGTAGTCGTAGAACAGCTCTTCGCCAACCTCGATGTCGCGCACAGCGTAGATATAGACGTGGTCGCCCTCTTCTCGCGCCTCGCAGTTGGGCGAGCAGGCGTGGTTGATCCACCGGGCGTTGTTGCCGTCGACCTTGCCGTCAATGCACCGGCCGTCTTCCAGACTGAAATAGAACGTGTGCGTCGGGTGCGCCGGATCATGGGGATGGCGGCGCAAGGCTTCACGCCACGAAATGATCTCGCCCTTGTACTCGATCACGCGATCTCCCTTCTTGAGACGCTTGAGCGCGTACACCCCCTTACCGTGGACGCCGGACTTCCTGACTTCGATTCTGCGCTTGGCTGCCATCTCTATGCGACGAGGTTTCGTGGATGCAAAAAAGCGCAGTGTACAGGCACGCGACGCTCATGTGCGTGACAAGCGTCGACGAAAAAAAACGTCACCCGGTACTGGATGACGTTCTCCCCCCCCGCTCGCGCCACATGTGCTTGACGCCTGCCGGTCGGCCGCTCAGGTTTTGCTGTACAGCTTCCAGACTTTGCGTTGCGTGGCGATATCGGCGTCCTCGTGCGCGTTGCAGTCCAGCGGCAGACGCGAATCGTCATATGTCGCGTTGAAGTGGTCGCAGTGGTATTGGCCTTTGCCGCGCGCCGACACGTCGAAGTGGCTACACGTCAGGCACATGCGTTGCGCCGGTACGTCGCCCCGCTCCTGCATCGTGAAGATCAGCTTGACGAGTGTTCGGTAGAGTTGGGCACATTCCTTCTCGCCGAGCGATTCAGACGCCGAGGTCAGGAAGTTCGGCCATTGCGACGCCTTCTTGGCCGCCGTCTTGCCGCGCGCCGTCAGACGCAGCGCCAGGGCACGACCGTCGTTGGCATCACGCCGCTTCTCGACCAGTCCCTTGTTTTCCAACGTGCTCACGGCCTCGCTGACCGTGGCCGATGTGAGTGCGGCATCCTCCGCAATCTCGCCCAATCGCATCGGCACGCCACGCGAGAGCAAGAGCGTCAGAATCTCGCCCTGCGTCGGCGTCAATCCAGCCATTGCCGCGCCCTCCCAGGCGTGGCTCCGTAACGCGGTTCCCATGCGCAACAAACCTGCTGTCACGCGCTTGGGCAGCGCTTCATCTAGTGGGGTCGGAGTAGCCATGATTTTCGTTAGGATTTCTAAAAACTATACGTCAGTAAAACAGCTTGTCAAATGAACTTGCGGGCGGTGCATCACACGTCTCGTCATTGCATTGCATCCATGTCGGCGCCCCGCCCGGGGGAAACCCTAAACCACTTCCGTGTCGATACGCGACGGCAAGTCGCTGTTGAACCTGCCGCCCCACCACGATTCCATTGTGTGTTCTGAGTTTGATTTTGGCGTATCAGTTCTTGTACTGATCTCCCAAATCCTACTCAGGATGTTTACAAAATATTGGTGTCCTGCGCACTCGCTCTGCGAAGCGTCATATGGGGAAAAACGTTTCGCATCCCATGCCATTTGCCCGGCCGATCGAATCGCAGTGGGGGGTAGCAGCGCTTCGCAACCTCCTCGCACCCCGCACGATCACCTCGACTCTGCGCAAAGCCACGCCAGACATGGCTCGCAGACCGTAGCGATCCCGCCCGACGGTCGCCGGCTCGCGAAACAACCGGCGGAAAACCACTCGATTTTCGAGACATTTCAGCGCCGCCAGCCGTCATGCGCGAGTCCATTCGTTGCCGCTGACTTCGCAACCAACGTACGACGGAACGCAAATCATTGGAAACACGACCGCCATTCGACAATCGGCGAGGCAGTGTTCCGTCAAAAAGTGGGGGGAAGAATGGATCGACGTGTCCGCTGGAAAGCCCTTCGGGATACGTGAATTGAAGAATTTGATAGTACCGGCGATTTCGCCCGTTGCCACCAGCAAAACCAACATCATTCACTTCTTGCGCCACACACGGTAAGTCACAGAACAAAGTGGCGAGATTGTATCCGCGAACGGTTCGGCCAATGCAAGAACGTCAAAATTATCCACAAAACCGCATTTTCCGGGGTCTCTTGCACAATATTTAGGCGCCTGTGGATAACTTTCTGGATAACCTATCGGACTCGATGTGCATGGGTTCGGGATAACTCGCGAATCTGTCCACAGGGGTCAAAAACTGTTCAGAGTTGTTCCTGGGATACCCGCTGTTTTTCCATCCAGTTCTCATTCGGGCAACTTTCTGTTTACACGGCGTTAACTGTGGTTATCCACAGGAGTGGGCTGCCTTTGTTAACTACTACTATGTATACATACAGTAAACCTATTAAAACCTTAAAACCTTGCTATGGACGACGCGAAAACGGCAAAACGCGCTCAGTCCAAACAGTGGAAAACGCAGCGCTCGCGATGCACGTTTCGGCCACTGGAGGAACGCTTAGCGTGGTAAGCGGCACAGACCGGTAGCGCTTCCTGCCGAGTGCCGCCTGAACTGCCTGATGCCGCCAGGCTGCAAACCGCGCAGGCAAGAAAAAACCCCGCCAAGGCGGGGTTTTGTCACACCGATCGCATAGGGGTCTCCTCGTTTTCAGTGCAATAAGTGACGGTACGCAAAGCTAGCACTGGCGCGGGGGTGGTCTGGGTAGACC
>NZ_CABPSH010000020.1 GCF_902459725.1 Pandoraea eparura | reverse complement strand
AAGGCCGCGACGGCCGCTCGGGGCAAAGCGCTCCGCGGGTGCCGGGCGGTGGCGCCGAGCGCGGTGATTTCGCACAGCGCGGGCCGCGTCCGGCGCGTCGCGACGGCGTCGGCGGCGCCTTGTTGATGGGCAAGGCAAAACGCGACTGATCGGCTCGGAAAGGGTGTCCGGCGCAAAATAAGTAAAATATTAACCTTTTGCGCCCGGCGGCTCGGGCGTGGCATCGGCGATGGGGCAGCGGGCAACGCTGCCGCACCGTCTCGCCAGCGCGCGTGCCGCATTCCCCTTCCCTGAGGATTTCATGATCGCCCGTATTACCCGGCTGTTCCCGTTGTGGGCTCTGCTGCTGTCCGTTTCCGCATACTTCTCGCCGGGCAGTTTCTCCGGCATCACGCCGCACGTCACGGCGCTCCTGACCGTGGTGATGTTCGCGATGGGCGTGACGCTCACCGTCGACGACTTCAAGCGCGTGTTGACGCGTCCGGCACCGATCGTCGCCGGCGTGGTGCTGCACTATCTCGTGATGCCGCTGGCCGCGTGGGTGATCGCGCGCGTGCTGCACATGCCGCCCGATCTGACGGCCGGCATGGTGCTCGTGGGCAGCGTCGCGAGCGGCACGGCCTCGAACGTCATGATCTATCTCGCCCGTGGCGACGTGGCCCTGTCGGTCACCATCAGCGCGATGTCGACGCTCGTGGGCGTGTTCGCCACGCCGCTGCTCACGCGCTTGTACGTCGACGCGTCGATCGTCGTCGACGTCGAAGGCATGCTGCTGTCGATTCTGCAGATCGTGGCGCTGCCGATCGGCGCGGGCCTGCTCATCAATCGCTATTTCGGTCGTGCGGTGCGCGCGGTGGAAGGCTATCTGCCGCTCGTCTCGATGGTGGCGATCGTGCTCATCATCGGCGCGGTGGTCGGCGCGAATCAGGGCAACATTGCCACGGTGGGCCCGTTGGTGATGCTCGGTGTCGTGCTGCACAACGGCATGGGTCTGCTCGGGGGGTACTGGGGCGGTCGTTTGCTGGGCTTCGACGAGTCGATCTGCCGGACGCTGGCCATCGAAGTGGGTATGCAGAACTCCGGACTCGCGGCAACGCTCGGCAAGCTCTACTTCACGCCGCTCGCCGCGTTGCCGGGCGCGCTCTTCTCGGTCTGGCACAACCTGTCGGGCTCGCTGCTCGCGGGCTACTGGCGTGGTCGTCCGACCGGCACCGCCAACGATGCGCAGGCTGCGGTCGCTCGTCCGTCTCACTAAGCGTTTTCCTGCGCCGTGCACGAGTGTGTGCGGCGCGCAACGGCCGCCCGCACCGTCATCGCGGGCATTTGCCTTTCCGACGCGCATCGCCTACAACATCGATATACCGTAGCGCTCCGGCTTACGAACCGGTGCGACCGGTGGCAGTCAATGTTTTGGCGGGAGTGCGTTATGTCTTTGCGAGTCAACGGGATTGTCATCGACGCGCGCCGCGTCGCCGATGAGATCGATCTGCATCAGGACGCGGCCGATCCGGAAGTCGCCGCACAGCACGCGCTTGTGAGTCGTGAATTGCTGCGCCAGCGCGCCTTCGACTTACGCTTGTTCAACGAGAACGACGCGCTGGAGGCGAGCGACGACGCCATCGTCGATGCACTGTTCACGCGTGACGTCCACGTGCATCGTCCGACGCAAGCCGAATGCCGGACCTACTTTCACGATCACGCGGGACAGTTTCGCGTGGGTGACCGGGTGCAGGCGAGTCACATTCTGTTTGCCATGTCGGCGACGGTGCCGCTGTCCACGACGCTGGAGCGCGCGCAGTCGGCGCTGGATACGGTGCTCGCCAACCCTGACGCGTTCGAATCGGTAGCGCAGGCGATGTCGGATTGTCCGTCCGGGCGCACCGGCGGCAGCCTCGGTATGCTCGCGCGTGGCAGTGGCGCACCTGAATTCGAATTGGTGCTGTTTTGCGGCGACCGGCTCGGCGTGGTGCCGAGACTGGTCAACACGCGCTACGGTTTTCACGTGGTGCGAATCGAACGGCGGGTGAAAGGACGCATGCCACCCTTCGAGCGCGTGGCCGAGCGCATCGCTGCGCAGTTGTACGAGCAGGCGCGGGCGCGTGCCCTGCGGCACTATGTAGCACTGCTCGCCGGGGCCGCAGACATTTGCGGGGCCAACGACGATGACGGGCCGGTGCGCGTGCAGTAGTGCCGGGTCTGCCAGGCATGCCCGGCAGGTGATGTGAAAGAGGCGTCGCGTACGTGTCGATGAACTGATCGCTCAACGTCAGATCGTCAAGGTTTGTCTCCCAAGGGCTGGGTTCCGTGCCAGACGGAACCTAGCCCTTTCGTTTTTGCGCCGCGATCGCGGCGTATCCGGCGAATCGGCGCGCAGCGCCTGCCTCACTCCCTTCATGCGAGATCCGTTGATTGGATAGGTATCCAACGCGTTAGGTGTGTCGCTATTGTCATGTCGTGTGTTGTTCACTATCAGTGCCCGCGCGATGAGAGGCAAACGGTGAACCGCATTCGCCTATCCTTAGGATGTCGTGATATTCGAGTGTCATTGTCACGATACTTGAAGCGTGTCTGACGAACATGCGGGGGATCCCTGATGGCAATCACTGCGACCTGTGCCGTCGTTGGCGGCGGCATTTCCGGCATCGCCGCAGCGCACTATCTGCGCGACGCCGGCCTCGAAGTCGAGCTTTTCGATCAGCGTCGATCTCCAGGTGGCCGGATGACCACGGCCACACTCGACGGCGAACGCGTCGATCTCGGCGGCAAGAACATCGGGCGGCACTATCGACGCTTTCGCAAGCTCGCGCATGCCCTCGGACCGTTTGCGTTCGAACCCTTCGGCATCAACACCTCGCGCATCCGCGAGGGAAAGATCGTCACACTCGATAGCACGCGCCGCCTTGGCAGCACGCTCGCGTACCTGCGTGGTTGTCCGCCCGCGGACGCCATGCGTCTTGCCGCGCTTTGCGCGCGGGTGTGGCTCGACGCGCGCAATCGGTTCCTGGACGGGCCATCCTTTGCGCGGCTGGCGCGAGATGCCGACGATGCGTCGCTGGACTCGCACTTCAGTCCGGCGTTCTGTCGCGCCGTCGTGCGGGCAATGACAGTGCGGATGAATGGTGCGGAGCCCGACGAAATGCATCTGGGCAATTTCGGCACGCATCTGAGCATGTGGCTCGACAGCTACGACCAGCTCAAGGCAGGCATGGGCGCGTTCGTCGGTGCAGCAACCGCCCCGCTGGCGATGCTTTTGAATGCCCGCGTCGAGCGGGTCATGGTGCGCCACGGGCGGGTTTGCGGCGTGCAGGTGCGGCAAGCCGACGGGCGAACCGATCACCTGGAATATGACCACGTGGTGCTTGCCACCCCGGCAGGCGTGAGCGCCGATTTGCTGCGCGAGCACGACGCGGGGCTCGCAGCGGCACTCGACGGCATACGCTATTTTCCAGTGCTCGTCGTGGTGGCGGCTTACGGCCGGCCGATATTCTCCGACACCGTGCGCGGTCTGTCGTTCGGCCCGGATAGCGCACTGAGCAACGCGGGCGCCTACGGCATCGACAGGCTCGATCGCGTGCGCTACACATTCAGTGGCCGCAAGGCGCGCGACATGATCGCAGGCGTGCGCCACGCCGGCAGCCTCGCCGGACCGGAAGCCGAAGCGCTGCTTGACCTCGCCGAGGCGACCTTGCGACGGTACATTCCGGTGGATCGGGCCGACCGCCGTGACTTTGTCGCGCATGGCTTCGATCCGGGGTTATGTGCATACGTGCCGCATCACTACCGGCTGCGCGCATTGCTCGATGATCGGCGCCACGCCATCGACGGTCTTGCGTTCGCTGGCGATTATCTGCGCGGTGCGTCGATCGAGGCGTGCATGTTTTCAGCGCAGGAGGCGGCAGTTCGCATCGTCCGGTCACGTCTCTCGCACGATCCACGCGCATCGCTTGGCATCGATTACGGCTATCACGCATCGTCGTAGATTTCGCTCCCAGCCTCAGGCCAACCCGCCGTCATCCCGGTGGGTCCGGTTCCGTCCCCCCATTGTCTGAACGGAGTCGCCATGAACCTTCAATCGCCCCTAACCGGCAGCCCTGCCGGTACCTCTGATGTCACCGTCGCCGATGCCTTTGCCATGCCCAGGAAGCTCGACCGCGCGATGGTCCACAAGGCGGATCCGGTCAATGTTTTCGTGGCATCGATCGAGCGGGCGGATGCCACATCCGAGGGGTACGACACCTTTACCGCCACGCTCGCGATCGATCCGCACCACGCATTTTTCTTCGAGCATCCGCTCGACCACGTTCCCGGCCTGATGATGATCGAAGCCACCCGCCAGAGCGGCACCGCGATCTCGCATCGCTTCTACGACGTGCCTCACGATCTCGTGTTCGTCCTCAATTCGCTGGAAGTCACCTTCGAGCACTTTGCCGAGTTGCACGCGCCACTGTCGGTGCGATTCGTGATCGTCGCCAAGACCTATCGTCATGATCGCCTGTCCGCGTTGGCCTGCGAGAGCCAGTGGCTGCAATCCGGCCGCCTGCTGGGCACGATGAACGCGCGCTGGAGCTTCTCGTCGCCGGCGCTGCTGGCGCGCTTGCGCCATCCGGCGAAGGCCGCCAAGGCGGGCGACATCCATTGAATCGCGTCGATGGCGATGAGCCGTGCGTTGCAGGGAGACATCATGAAACATCTCGCCCGACGTCTGGGCCTGCGCTATACCGAAGATCTTGCGCCGCTGTCGCTGGTGGCCGGCACGGCAGCATTGCAGTGGCTCGCCTATGTCGTCGTGCGCGACGCGTGGGTCGCGGTGGCGTGCGCGATGCTGCTTTTGCTGCCGCAGATCGCCATCTCGACCGCCGTGCATAACCAGTCGCACGTGGGCATGTTCGCGGGGGCCTGGGGCAATCGCGTGCTGGAACTGGTGATGAACCTGCAAACCGGCATGTACGCGGCAAAGTTTCGCGTGCATCACAGCCGGGGGCATCACCTGCACTACACGGAGCCGGAACGGGATCCGTCGCGCTGGATCGACGCCGGCGGTCGCCGGATGTCGCGGCTTTCCTACGTCGCGCACTACTTCCTGACGTACGACTATCACGTGTTGCGCATCGGCCGGACCTGCACGCGCTTGCGTCGGCGCTGTCTCTGGCAGGTGGCTGCCAGCTATCTCGTACTGGCCGCGCTGCTGGTTCACGATCCACGCAATGCGCTCTTGTTTTTTGTCGTGCCAAGGATCTTGGTCTGGCTCAACTTCATTCACATGACGTATGACGATCATATCGATCTCTACGCCAACGATCCGTTCAAGGCATCGCACACGAAGGCAAACCGCTGGCTCAATCTCGTCTTCTTCAACAACGGCTATCACCTCGCGCATCATGTGCGGCCGGGCCTGCATTGGAGCCGGCTGCCGGAATTCCATCGGCAGATTGCCCATCGGATCGACGTGCCGCCATCGACGACGCCCTTGAATCGCTGGTTCCGATAACGAGGTGGATCATGACGGTCTCATCGACGCTCGCCGGTCGCGTGCCCTGCGATCAACCATCGACCGCCTGGCGTGCCATCGTCATTGGCGCGGGCATGGCGGGCTTGCTCGCCACGCATGTTCTGGCGGGGCACTTCGATGAAGTGTGGCTCGTCGAGCGCGACGATTTGCCCGATACGCCCGGCCCTCGGGCCGGAGTGCCGCAGGGGCACTATGTGCATCAACTCCTGATGCGCGGGCGGCGAACGCTCGAGGCGCTGTTTCCCGACCTGGGCCAGGCCTTGCTCGATGCGGGCGCCGTGCCGCTCGACTGGTACCGCTCGGTGCGCTGGTTCGGCGCGGCGGGTTGGATGCCGCCCGCCGGCGAAGGCTTTGTCACGTGGTCGACGAGCCGCGGCCTGCTCGAGTTCGCGGTGCGTCAACGCGTGCTGGCCGAGCGACGGGTTCGTGTGCTCACGGGCTGCGAAGTCACGGGCCTGCATTTCGACACCATGCTCGCGCGCGTTTGCGGCGTGACGATCCGGCGCCGCGCGGGGCGATTGCCCGGGGTTGCCGATGATGCCACGACCTTGCCGGCCGCCTTTGTCGTCGACGCGAGCGGTCGCAACTCGCACGCGTCGTCGTGGCTGCGCGCGGCGGGCCTGGATGCCGTGCGCGAGACCGTCGTGGACGCCCGTGTCGGGTATGCGAGCCGTCTCTATGCGGTGCCGAAGCGCTCGATCTGGCGCGACTGGCAAGCGCTGGTGGTGCATGGCCGCCCACCGGAATGCTTGCGCAGCGGCACGATCTTTCCCATCGAGGGCAACCGATGGATCGTCACATTGACGGGCGCGGGCGGCGATTACCCGCCGGGCGACGACGACGGCTTCCTGGCGTTTGCGCGCAGCCTGCGGGTGCCGACGCTGCACGATGCCATTGCCGACGCTGACCCCGTGTCGCCGATCCGCCAGTTCCGCCGCACGGAAAACCGCTTGCGCCACTTCGACGAGATGGCGCGCTGGCCCGCCGGCTTCGCGGTGCTTGGCGACGCCGCGTGCAGTTTCAATCCGGTGTACGGGCAAGGCATGACGATTGCAGCGTTGAGTGCCGTGGCGCTGGACGCCCATCTGCATGTCCTGCGCCGCGCGAGCGATGCCCCGGGCGGCCTGGCGTTGCAGCGCGCCGTCGCACACGTGGCCCGGCGGGCGTGGGTTTTCGCGACTGGCGTCGATTTGCGTCAGACAGGCGAGCGAGGCGCGGCGCATTGGCGGGCACGGTTCATGCAGCGTTACGTGGAGTCGCTGCTAGGCCTCGCCGTCGACGACGCTGCAATCTATCGGCGCTTTCTGCGCGTGATGCACATGGTGGAGCCGCCGGCCGCACTATTCGCGCCGTCGGTTGCGGCGCGAGTCGCGTGGCGGCTTGCCACGCAGCACGCCGCGCTCGCTTTGACGTCGAGACGTTCCGCATCGCGCTGCTTACGCGACTTGGCGGACGCGAGGAAAAGCGGGCGAAAGTGAACGCCGAATCGAGGAAAGTCGGCGCGCCCGCTTACCTCGGCTCGGATGCGCCTATCTCGCCCCAATCCCACCGTCATTCCGCGCCCGTCTCGCGCGCATGCCGTGCTCAACGCACGATCAGCCCGCGCTCAGCCCACGATCAGTTCGAGCGTGAGCGTGTCGAGCGTAAACGAGCCATCGTCCTGAATCCTGAAATGACGACGCACGTCGTCGGCCATCGCCGTTTGCAGTGCGCGAATGGCCACCTGCATCGGCGCCGGCGTGCGCATGCGCGTGGTCCACGTCTTGAAGTCGAGATCGAGCGTGCGCGGGGTGAGCGACGCCACCGAAAATCTCGCCCCCGCGGCCATCGTCAGCCATTCGCTTGTGGCGTAGTTACGTACATGCGATGTATCGCGCAACACTTCGACCGCTTGAAGATACGTGTCGAGCAGCGGCTGACCGGTGGAGACGACGTCGCAGATCACGACGCGTCCGCCGGGCTTGAGCACACGGCGCATCTCGCGCAGCGCCGCGCCCACATCGGCCCAGTGGTGCGCGCTGTAGCGGCTGAAGACGAGATCGAAGCTGGCATCGGCGAACGGCAGCGATTCGGCCGCGCCAAGCTGGGTGTCGACGTTCGTCAGCCCGCGCTTGGCGGCCTCGCCAGCGACCACGCCGAGCATGTCGGCCGACAGGTCGTAAGCCACCACGCGCGCGACGTGAGGTGCCGCGAAGAAGCTCACGTGCCCAGCGCCACACCCCAGGTCGAGCACCTGAGCGCCCGGATGCGCGCGGGCGATCGCGGCGAGCTGTTCCAGATCGGCCCCCCGTGCATGGTTGGCGCTCGTCAGATAGGCGGCGGCCTGTGGGCCGAACTGGCCGGTGACGACAGCGTTGTGGGCATGATGGGTGTCCTGCGTCGCCGCAGGGGCGTTGGCCGAATCCGGACGGGAAGCGGAGGGCGGGGTGTCGCTCACGGTGAGTCTCCTTCGTAGATGGGGCAGGGGGCGATCAGTAGCACGTCGGTCTGCCTGGGCGCTTGCGCGATGTCGGTAAGTCTCACGATAATGGCTCGTCGATACCGGTACAAGTTACCTATTTATCCTGGTATGAAAACTACCCCCATCCCGACGTCCGACGCGGTCTCGGACGCGTCCGTCCTTCACGGCGACGATGCGCGTCAGCGTCGCGCGCTCGGCGACTTCCTGCGTGCGCATCGCGAGCGGCTGACCCCGGCGGCAGCCGGATTGCCACCGATGGGGCGGCGTCGCACGCCGGGATTGCGGCGCGAGGAGGTGGCGCAGTTGTGCGGCTTGTCGGCCACCTGGTACACCTGGATCGAGCAGGCGCGGGATGTGTCGATCTCGGCGGGGGCCTTGGCGGCCGTTGCCGGCGCGCTGCGGCTCTCGCGTGCCGAGCGAGCCTACCTGTTCGATCTGGCGGGCAAGCGCGATCCCGAGCGCGGCGCCGCGCCGCTGCCGCATCACGCCTCGGCACAGGTGCAGGCCGCCGTCGCCGCCGTCGCGGCCCCGGCCTATGTCCTCGACCGATGCTGGGACGTTCTCGCCTGGAACGAGGCCGCGGCCGACATCTTTCATGGCTGGCTCGATACCCCAGGCGCGAAGAACCTGCTGCGCTACATCTTTCTCGATGCGGGCGCGCCCACGTTGATCCAGGATTGGGAGCGCCGCGCGCGACGCGTCGTGGCGGAGTTTCGTGCCGAATGCAGTGCCTATCTCGACGACATGCCCGTGCGCGCGCTTACAGACGAATTGCAGCGTGAGAGCCGTCGGTTCGCCGCGCTCTGGTCGCAGCAGGATGTCGTCGAACGCGAAGGCGGGCGGCGTGGCTTTCATCACCCGGTACGCGGCGATATCGACTTCGCGCAGGTCACATTCCGTCTGTCGGGACATGACGACGTCAAGCTCGTGATGCTGTTGCCGTAGTGCGGGCGCTCAGACGGCCGGGCGCAGCCACTGCAAGAGCAGCGAGACGGTGGCCATGCCGAGCACGGTCATGATGAGCGAGCCTCCCACGTGAACCGCTACGCTCAGCGACGCCCAGCCCAGTTGCCCTTCGCGCAGCAGCGTGGTGACTTCGGCGGAGAAGGTGGAGAACGTGGTGAGACCGCCGAGAAACCCGGTGACGATCAACAGCCGCCACTCGACCGGGACCGACGGAAAGTGGCTGAAGAGGGCGACAGCGACGCCGATCAGATAGCCGCCGGCGAGATTGGCGACGAGTGTGCCGAGGGGGAGCGTTGGCAGGATCGCGTTGAGCTGAACGCTCAGTACCCAGCGCAATAGCGCGCCGGACGTTGCCCCGATGCCGATGGCGAAGATCGAAGCCAACATGGGTGACTCCTCTGCGAAGGGGATGCGGATAAAAAAACGGCCGACCTTTTCGGGCCGGCCGCTCTCGCCTCTCAAGCGAAGTCTACAGGCATTGCCACGAGACTCAATCCTTCGGGAACGCCGTGGCGCCGCCGTGCGCGCCCGACCACTCGGCCGGGGCGTGCAGGAATTTCTCGACTTCGTCGAGCGTCTTCGTGTCGAAGTGGTTCTGTTGCTTGGCAACGCGCAGCACGTCCCACCACGTGGCGAGCGAGTGCAGCTCGACATCGATGTCCTTGAGCACCTGACGGCTCTCCGGGAAGATGTCGTAGTGGAAGACGACAAACACGTGATTGACCTTCGCACCGGCGTCGCGCAGCGCCTTGCAGAAGTTGATCTTGCTGCGGCCATCGGTCGTCAGGTCTTCGACGAGCAGCACGCGCGAGCCTTCCGGCAGATCGCCCTCGATCTGCGCATTGCGGCCGAAACCCTTCGGCTTTTTGCGCACGTACTGCATCGGCAGCATCAGCTTGTCGGCGATCCAGGCGGCGAACGGAATGCCCGCGGTCTCGCCGCCGGCCACCGTGTCGAACTGCTCGCAGCCGACGTCCTGAATGATGACGGCCTCGGCGAAGTCCATCAGCGTTCGGCGCACGCGCGGGTACGAGATCAGCTTGCGGCAGTCGGTGTACACCGGGCTGGCCCAGCCCGACGTGAAGATGTAAGGCTTCTCGGCGTTGAAATGCACCGCGCCCACTTCGAGCAGGATCTTGGCGGTGATGTCGGAAATCGCCTGGCGGTCGATGCCAATCATGATGCGGTTCCTAAGCGTAGCTGCCCGCCGTGCGGCGCGCAGCCAGGAGTCATGGGTGAGTCGGCGGCGTGCCGTCGCGCGCAGGGCGCTGGGGCAGGGCACCGTCCAAGAGGCGGCGGGTCGGCACGTCTTGTAACGACCGACCGGCGCTTAAGCGCGAATTATGCCACAAGTTTCAGCAGATGCGCGGCCAATTATGCACTGAGCGTATATTCATCGACCAGGAAATACGCGTAGTGTGCGCGCACGGCGCATATGAAAAATGCTGTCCGACAGATTTGTCCAAAAAAAGAGACAGTTGCCGACGTGTCATGACAGGCATACACTCACGCCGAAAATTCCGCCCCGATGGACGTGCTCATGCCTAACGATTCCTCGCCCTCGCTTGCCGCCACGGCCGCGCCGCCAGACACCGCCTACGCGACCCGTGCCCTGTGGGCTTCGGCCATCGGCTACGCCATGGACGGTTTCGATCTGCTGATCCTCGGCTTCATCCTGCCGGCCATTGCCGCCGATCTCGCGCTTACCGGCGCGCAATCGGGCGCTCTCGTCACCTGGACGCTCGTGGGGGCGGTCGTTGGCGGCATCGTCTTTGGCATGCTCTCCGATCGCCATGGCCGCGTGCGCGTGCTGTCGTGGACGATCCTGCTTTTCGCCGTGTTCACTGGGCTGTGTGCGCTCGCACAGGGCTATTGGGAGCTGCTGGCCTACCGCACGATTGCCGGCATCGGTCTGGGCGGCGAGTTCGGCATCGGCATGGCGCTGGCGGCGGAGTCGTGTGCGCCGGCCCGTCGGGCGCGGGCTTCGTCGTTCGTGGGGCTGGGCTGGCAGGCCGGGGTGCTTGCGGCCGCGTTGCTCACCCCGTTGCTGCTGCCGCTCATCGGCTGGCGGGGCATGTTCGCCGTGGGCCTGCTGCCGGCGGCTGTATCGTTCATCATGCGTCGCACGCTCGGCGAGCCCGAGATGTTCCTCGCGCAACAGCAGCAACCGCGCGAACACGCGCCGCTCAAGCTGCTGGTCAAGGACGGCGCCACCACGCGCGCGAGTCTGGGCGTGGCGATCCTGTGCTCGGTGCAGAACTTCGGCTACTACGGCCTGATGATCTGGATGCCCTCGTATTTGTCGAAGACGTTCGGCTATTCGCTCACCAAGTCGGCCATGTGGACGGCGGTGACGGTGCTCGGCATGGCGTTCGGTATCTGGCTGTTCGGTCGTCTGGCCGATCGCTTCGGCCGCCGCCCGACGTTCATCGGCTACCAGATCGGTGCGGTCGTGATGGTGTTCGTCTACGCGCAGTTGCAATCGCCGTTCTCGCTGCTGATCGGCGGCGCGGTGATGGGCCTGTTCGTGAACGGCATGATCGGCGGCTACGGCGCGCTGATCTCGGAGCTGTACCCGACGGCCGCGCGGGCCACGGCGCAAAACGTGCTGTTCAACATCGGCCGCGCCGTTGGCGGCTTCGGGCCGCTCACGGTCGGTGCGCTGGCCGCCGCCTATTCGTTCAAGCTGGCGCTCGTCTTCCTCGCCGGCATTTACGTGCTCGACATTCTCGCCACACTGTTCCTGATTCCCGAGCGTCGCGGCGAAGCGCTGCAGTAACCCGTTTCGCCCGCGGTACCGCCCCGCGGGCGGCGTCGAGCTTTTGGCGCAAGGTGTACACTTTGCGTCCTGCGGTGCATCCGGCGCACTGCAAGCCCCACGGTCCGACGTGCGCGAGCGCGGTATGCAGGATCGGGGGACGCGCGGTGGCCATCACGCCGCCGCGCGGTGAAGAACCCCGTCGACGACACAATCGCCGAATCCCTCCGGTTGGCTCTTCCCCGCCGTGATCCGTCAAAAGACGGCGGAGTCCACGCGCTGCCCGCATGCGGCACGGACCCTGCCGTCGCCCTGTCCTTAGGTATCGAGATATGGATGAACAACTGAAACAAAGCGCCCTGGCCTACCACGAGAATCCGCGTCCGGGCAAAATCTCGGTGACGCCGACCAAGCCGCTGTCGAACCAGATCGACCTGTCGCTGGCCTACTCGCCCGGCGTGGCCTACGCGTGTGAGGCGATTGCCGAAGATCCGCTCGCTGCCAATCGCTACACGTCGCGCAGCAACCTCGTCGGTGTGATCACCAACGGCACCGCCGTGCTCGGCCTGGGCAATATCGGCCCGCTCGCCGCCAAGCCGGTGATGGAAGGCAAGGGCTGCCTGTTCAAGAAATTCGCCGGGATCGACGTGTTCGACATCGAACTCGCCGAGCATGACCCGGACAAGCTCGTTGAAGCGATTGCCATGCTCGAGCCGACGCTCGGCGGCATCAACCTCGAAGACATCAAGGCGCCCGAATGCTTCTACATCGAGAAGAAGCTGCGCGAGCGCATGAAGATCCCCGTTTTCCACGACGATCAGCACGGCACCGCCATCATCGCCTCGGCCGCCATCCTCAACGGCCTGAAGGTCGTGGGCAAGGACATCGGCCGCGTCAAGCTGGTGTGCTCGGGCGCGGGCGCTGCCGCCATCGCCTGTCTGGACCTGCTCGTGAACCTCGGCCTGAAGAAGGAGAACATTCTCGTTCTCGATTCGAAGGGCGTGATCCACACCGGCCGCGACAAGCTCGACGAGAGCAAGGCGCGCTACGCCGTGGCGACCGAAGCCCGTACGCTGGCCGACGCGAGCAACGGCGCAGACGTGTTCCTCGGCTGCTCGACCGCCGGCGTGCTGACCGGTGACATGGTCAAGACGATGGGCCCGAAGCCGCTGATTCTCGCGCTCGCCAACCCCGAGCCCGAAATCCGCCCGGAAGTCGCGAAGGCCGCGCGTCCGGACTGCATCGTCGCGACCGGCCGTTCGGACTACCCGAACCAGGTCAACAACGTGCTGTGCTTCCCGTTCATCTTCCGCGGTGCGCTCGACGTCGGCGCCACCACCATCACGGAAGAGATGAAGCTCGCCACCGTGCGTGCCATCGCCGAGCTGGCGCAGGAGGAAGAGCAGAGCGAAGAAGTTGCGCGCGCCTATGAGGGGCAGTCGCTCGAATTCGGGCCGGAATACATCATTCCGAAGCCGTTCGATCCGCGCCTGATCATCAAGATCGCACCGGCCGTGGCGCAAGCCGCGATGGACTCGGGCGTGGCCACGCGTCCGATCGCCGACATGGACGCCTACCGCGAGCAACTCGGCACGACCGTGTATCGCACCGGCTTCATCATGCGTCCGGTGTTCGCCGCCGCCCGTGCCCGCTTCGGCAACGACGCCGCGCGCATCGTGTTCGCCGAAGGCGAAGACGAGCGCGTGTTGCGCGCCGCCCAATTCGTGCTGGCCGAGCGCATCGCGCGCCCGATCATCATCGGTCGTCCGTCCGTGGTGGAAATGCGTCTGCAGAAGATCGGCTCGAAGCTCAAGCCCGGCGTCGACTTCGAGATTGTGAATCCGGAAGACGATGCGCGTTATCAGCGTTGCTGGCAGGCGTATCACGACCTGGGCGCACGTCACGGTGTGACGCCGGACGTCGCCAAGGCCGCCATGCGCAAGGACAACACGCTGATTGGCGCGATCCTCGTGCATCTGGGCGAAGCCGACGGCATGATCTGCGGCATGATCGATACGTACCACCGGCATCTTGACGTGATCGATCAGGTGCTCGGGCGCGCCGCCGGGGTCGAGAACTACGCGGCGATGAATCTGCTGATGCTCGAGAAGCGCAATCTGTTCATCAGCGACACGTACGTCAACGAGACGCCGACCTCGGAGCAACTCGCCGAGATGACCGTGCTCGCCGCGAAGGAAATCGAGCGCTTCGGCATCGCCCCGAAGGTGGCGCTGCTCTCGAACTCGAACTTCGGCAGCGTGAAGTCGGCCTCGGCCCAGCGCATGGCCCGCGCCTGCGAACTGCTCGCCAAACGTGCGCCGTCGCTGGAAGTCGATGGTGAAATGCACGGTGACGCCGCGCTGTCGGAGACGGTGCGTCGTGCCGCGTATCCGGCGTCGCGTCTGACGGGCGAAGCGAACCTGCTCGTCATGCCGAACGTGGAAGCGGCCAACATCACGTACAACCTGCTCAAGATGACGGGCGGTGAAGGCGTGACGGTGGGCCCGTTCCTGCTCGGCTGCGCCAAGCCGGCTCACATCCTGACGCCGGCCGCCACGGTGCGCCGCATCATCAACATGACGGCCGTCGCCGCGGCCAACGTCACCCGTTGAGTGTCAGGACGGACAGGCCGCCGCGGAGGTCGCGGCGCGCCGCTGCGCCGACGGGGCGATAGCCCCTGAAAAAAATCCCGCCAGACGCACAATGCGCTGGCGGGATTTTTGTTGGACCGACGGGTGGCGGGTCAGCGCATCAGGCGGCAACGCGATGCGAATCGCCCTCGCGCAACTGCGTGAGCAACTTCGTCCACTTGATGCGTGTGGCGGCGAGGTTCTGCTCCTTGACGTGCCCGAAGCCGCGAATCTCCTGCGGCAGCTCCGCCAATTGCACGGCCAGCGACAGGTTGTGCTCGTTCAGGCGCGACAACACCTCGTTGACCAGCGTCTCGTACTCGCCGATCAGTGCGCGTTCCGTGCGACGCTCCTGTGTCCGGCCGAAGATGTCGAACGGCCCGCCGCGCAGCCCCTTGAACCTGGCGAGCACACCGAACGCCTTCATCATCCAGGCGCCGTAGGTCTGCTTGATGAGATGTCCCTTGTCGTCGTGCTTGGCCAGCGACGGCGGCGCCAGATGGAAGCGCAGCGTGAAGTCGCCTTCGAACTGCTCGTTGAGCTTCTTCATGAACGCCGGGTCGGTGTACAGACGCGCGACTTCGTACTCGTCCTTGTAGGCCATGAGCTTGTAGAGCCCACGCGCGACCGCTTCGGTGAGCGGCATGGGCATGCCCTCAGGCGTGAGCGCAGCCTCGACCGTGCGCACGCGATCCACCGTCTGCTTGAAGCGCTCGGCGTAGGCGCGATCCTGATACGCCACGAGTTGGTCGTAGCGCCGCTCGATCAACAGGTCGAGCGCGCGCGGCGTGTGCAGCGTGATCAGCTTGCCGCCGGCAGCCGCCGGCTCCGGCGCCTCGTTCTGTTGCGCGAGCTTGCGCACGCTCGCGAGATCGTACGCGGTGCGACGTCCCCATTCGAACGCCTGCTTGTTCTTCTCGACCGCCACCCCGTTGAGTTCGATGGCGCGCGTGAGCGCCGCATACGACAGCGGTACCCAGCCCTTCTGCCAGGCGTAGCCCAGTACGAACGGGTTCGTGTAGATGGTGTCGCCCAGCAGTCGCAGTGAGAGGTGATTGGCGTCGACGAAGTCGACGTTCTCGCCGGCCGCCGCGCGGATGTCGTGCTCCGTGCTCGTGCCGGGGAAGCGCCAGTTCGGATTGCGGATAAACTCGGCCGTCGGCGTGTGCGCGCTGTTGACGACGATGTTCGTCACCCCGTGCTGCACGCGTGAGAGCGTGTCGTCGCTCGCGGTCGTGATGGCGTCGCAACCGATCACCACGCGCGCGTCGCCCATGGCGATGCGTGTGGCGTGAATGTCCTCCGGCTGCAGAGCGATCTGCACGTGGCTCGTGACCGCGCCACCCTTCTGGGCGAGGCCGGTCACATCGAGTGTGGTGACGCCCTTGTTCTCCAGATGCGCGGCCATGCCGAGCAGTGCGCCAATGGTGACCACGCCCGTGCCGCCGACCCCCGTGACGAGGATGCCGTACGGACGCGTGATCGCGGGCAGTGCCGGTTCCGGCAGCGGCGGCAGCTCGCTGCTGTCGACCTGCGCCGTCTTCGGCTTGCGCAACTGACCGCCTTCGACCGTCACGAAGCTCGGGCAGAAGCCGTTCACGCATGAGTAGTCCTTGTTGCATGTGGACTGATTGATCTGACGTTTCGTGCCGAATTCGGTCTCCAGTGGCTCGACCGACAGACAGTTCGACTTCACGGAGCAATCGCCACACCCTTCGCAGACGGCTTCGTTGATCACCACGCGCTTTGCCGGATCGGGGTAGGCGCCGCGTTTGCGACGGCGGCGCTTCTCGGTCGCGCACGTCTGGTCGTAGATCAGGATCGACGTGCCCTTGACCAGTCGCAGCTCGCGCTGCACGCGGTCGAGGTCGTTGCGATGGTACACCGGCACGTCGCCGACGAGCTTCACGCCATCGTACTTCTCGGGTTCGTCCGTCACGATGACGATCTTGGCCGCGCCTTCGGCGTCGACCTGCGCCACGATCTGCGGCACGCTCAGCGTGCCGTCGACGGGCTGGCCGCCGGTCATGGCGACCGCGTCGTTGTACAGGATCTTGTAGGTGATGTTGACCTTCGACGAGATCGCCGCGCGAATCGCGAGCAGGCCCGAGTGGAAGTACGTCCCGTCACCCAGGTTGGCGAAGATGTGCTCGTCGCACGAGAAGGGCGCCTGACCGATCCAGGGCACGCCTTCCCCGCCCATTTGCGAGAACGTGTCGGTGCGCCGATCCATCCACACGGTCATGTAGTGACAACCGATACCGGCGATGGCACGCGAGCCTTCGGGCACATTGGTCGACGTATTGTGCGGACAACCCGAGCAGAACCACGGCTTGCGCTCGACCGCCACGCGCGGCTTGGCGAGGGCTTGCTCCTTCGCGTCGATCACGCGCAGGCGGGCGGCGATGCGCTCGCGCACGTCGCTTGGCAGCTCGAACTTCTCCAGACGCGTGGCAATCGCCTTGGCGATCAGCGCGGGAGAGAGTTCGTAGTGGGCGGGCAGCAGCCAGTTGGCCATCGGCACCGACCATTCGCCGCCGGCGCCATCCTTTTCGTCGAACTTGCCGTACACGCGGGGGCGCACGTCGTCGCGCCAGTTGTACAGCTCTTCCTTGATTGCGTATTCGAGGATCTGACGCTTTTCCTCGACCACGAGAATTTCCTGAAGTCCTTGTGCGAACGCGCGCGCACCCTGCGCTTCGAGCGGCCACACACAGCCTACCTTGTACAGACGAATGCCGATGCGCTGGCACGTGGCCTCGTCCAGCCCCAGATCGGCGAGTGCCTGGCACACATCGAGATACGCCTTGCCGCCGGTCATGATGCCGAAGCGGGCATTGGGCGAATCGATCATCACGCGATCGAGCTTGTTGGCGCGCACATACGCGAGTCCGGCATACCACTTGTAGTCGAGCAGACGCGCTTCCTGCACCAGCGGCGGGTCGGGCCAACGGATATTCAGGCCGTCGGGCGGCATGAGGAAGTCGTCCGGCAGGTGAATGTCGACGTTGTGCGGATCGATCATCACCGAGGCCGACGACTCGACCACGTCCGTCACGCATTTCATCGCGACCCACAGGCCCGAGTAACGGCTCATGGCCCAGCCATGCAGGCCGTAGTCGAGATACTCCTGCACGTTCGACGGATACAGAACGGGAATGCCGGCGGCCTTGAAGACGTGTTCGGACTGGTGCGCGAGCGTGGAGGATTTTGCTGCGTGGTCGTCGCCCGCGAGCACCAGCACGCCGCCGTGCTTCGACGAGCCGGCCGAGTTGCCGTGCTTGAGCACGTCCATGGAGCGGTCGACGCCGGGGCCCTTGCCGTACCACATCGAGAACACGCCGTCATACTTGGCGGGGTACAGGTTGACCTGTTGCGAGCCCCACACGGCGGTGGCGGCGAGGTCTTCGTTCAGGCCGGGCTGAAAGACGACATGATGGCTGGCGAGATGCTGCTTCGCCTTCCATAGCGACAGATCCAGCCCGCCCAGCGGCGAGCCGCGATAGCCCGAAATGAAGCCGGCGGTATTGAGCCCGGCGGCAGCATCGCGCGCCTGCTGCAGCATCGGCAGCCGGACCAGCGCCTGAATGCCGCTCATGTAGGCGCGACCGCGCTCGAGCGTGTATTTGTCGTCGAGCGTGACCGATTCCAGTGCGGCCAGCAAGCTCGGATTGACGGGGGCGTTCATGGGGTGTGCTCCTCACTCTCACGGATTTTGGGATCGCCAAAACTTCCTGCCACTCCCGCTCTCGTGAAGCAGGACGGCAGTGGTGAATGCCGGCCTCTGATTTTCGCGTACCCGGATGCTCACTCGCGTGATGGCACCCCGGCGAGCCGGGCCATTTTTCGTAATGCGCTTACCAGTCGAACTTATGGTAGCACCGGTGTCAGGCCATTGCCTGACGGGTACGGTGACGTCTCATCGGTGACCGATCCAGCGAAGTATAACGAGCATTATGACGTTTACGTAAACGTAAGATGGCTGGCGTATACCCTCGCCTGCGGTTCGGGGGTGTCGCCCATCGTCTCGTCTGCCAGCACGCCAGCACAGCAAACAGCGAATGGCAAACAGCAAACGGCAGAGGGCAGAGGGCAGAGGGCAGAGGGCAGAGGGCAGAGGGCCGCTTTCGGATTTCGCTTCAAAGTGACGCGAAAATGCCGGCAACCGTACGCTTGTCGGTGTCTTCTGACGCGAGGGTAACAACGTGTAACGGTTGGCGGCGAGGGGGAACGGCGCGGGCAGAATGGTGACTAATGCCTTACCCGACACGTTGGGAACGTACTTTGCGCACAGTTAGTGCGCCCTGCAATGCCGCAACACGTAAGAAGGAGTCACTGTGAATCAACGAAACATCGCCAAATTCCTGCTGGTTTCCGCTTCGTTTCTGACCCTGGAAGTGAGCGTCGCCCGTGCCGACGAAATGGCGCGCGACAAGACGGCCGAACCTAACCCGATCGTTACCCCGATCACGCAGCAGCAAAACACGCAGTCGCCGCAGCGTTACGAAGGCCCGCTCGACCAGCGCACGATCGATCCGCGCGAATTCCAACGCCGCTGAGGCGGCTTCGATCCCTCATGGACATGTCGCCCAATGGCGACACCCCCCCAATGGCGACACCTCCCGACACCCAAAGCGCCACCCCACCAGGTGGCGCTTTTTTTGTCACGAGCGTCCTTGCTGTAATCTCTTGTAATCGTCGAATCAGGGCGATGAATTCCAGATAATCGGAAATTCACGCAATAATATTGCGAATAACTACAGATAATGGGGAGTCATGTGCCAAAACTCGAACTGGACAAGATCGATCGTCGAATTCTCGCCTTGCTGCAGAGCAATGGCCGGCTGTCCAATCTCGAAATCGCCGAGCAAGTGAGGCTCTCGCCGAGCCCGTGCCTGCGCCGAATCCGTCGCTTGGAGGAAGCGGGCGTCATTCGCGGCTATGTCGCCTTGCTGGAGCCCACACGCATCGGCCTTGGCCTGCTCGCGTATGTCAACGTGCGGCTCGACAAGCGGCATCCCGGCGACGGCCAGGGAGGCTCGGTCATCGAACACTTCCGTGCCGTGGTCGACGCCTGGACGGAAGTCGTGGGCTGCTATGCCATGGCTGGCGACATGGATTACCTGCTGCGAGTGCATGTGCGCGACATGGCGCACTTCTCTCACTTCATGCAAGCGCAGTTGCTCGTGCATCCGAGCGTCGTCGACGTCAAAACCAGCTTCGTCCTCGATCAGATCAAGGAAACGACAGCGCTTGCGCTACCGTAATCCGGTGGCAGGCGCTATTCTGACGCGGACAAAAAAACCCGGCCAATGGACCGGGTTTGTTTTTTCGGTGAGTCGCGCTCGTCGTTCAGGCGGCGCGCTGGCTCGGCAGGAGGGCGCCAAACAGACGGCGGGCGGTGCGAAGTTGGCGCTTGACCGCGTAATCGAAGGCGGCGACCTGCTCTTGCATCATTTCCGAGAGCATCGATTGCGTGTCGGCGGGCGGCAGGCTCAGGTAGCCGTCGGCCTCGCCATATGCGTAGTTGATCTCCATGCCGGCCTTCTTCGCGATGCGCATCATGCGGGCATTGCGCGACAGGCAGTGCATGTAAAGCGTATCGACGCGCTGGTTGCGGCAGTGGATCGTGGCGCGTTCGAACAGGCGCGAGCCAATACCGCAGCCCCGGGCCGATTCCAGCACCGAGACACCGAATTCCGCGATACGTCCGTTCTTGCCTTCCGGCAGACGCGCAACGTGAGCGACCGCCACGAGGGCGAGATTGTCGTCGAAGACGCCAAAGACGCTGTCGCGCGAGAAGTCGAGACTGGCAACGTAGCGGGTGATCACGTCGTCGGTGACAGCCTGGCCAAATCGCAGCAGGCGGTCTTCTTCGCCGAGCGCCAGGAAGTGGCGCTGGAGTCGGTGGATGTCGCCCGAGGTCAGCTCACGAATCAGCACGCTCGACCGCTCGTTGGCGGCAACCGTCGCGCGTGCGACGTTGGGCGTGGGGTTCGGGGCAGTCATGACGCAATCCTTGAGTATGCTTTCGAGCGTGCACTGGATTGTGCGACGCAGAAGAATTATACCCGATTGGCTAGGTAAAAACCCTAGTTAATGATGGCGATGTCTGGAGGGAAGCGTCTAAGTCGCTGAAGAACCGCACCATTTCTCGATGGGGTTCCCGCTGACGTTCAGCGCAAGGTTGCTGCGAGGCAACAAAAAAGGGCGATGCAGCGCCCTTTTTTGTGAGTGAGTGATTGCTTACTGCGTACGCGATGGCGCTGACGAAGCGGGGATGGCGGGTTCGGTTCCACCCGGCAATGGCGTGACGAGACCGTGTTCGAGCACGGCGATCACCTCGTTGGCGAAATCGCGATACCGCATGCGCCCGCCCGGCTTGAGCCAGGTAAAGGTCCAGTTGATCATGCCGAACAGCATCATCGTGAGCGCGGTCTGGTTGTGCTTGGCCACCCGGTCGGGGAAGGCCCGAGAGAGTTGGCGGGCAAACGCCGCCACCACGTCGCGTTGACGATTGAGCACGATCTCGCGTTGTTCGTCGTTGAGGAACTTCACGTCGTTGAGCAGCGCGATATGGCGCGTTTGCGACGTCTCGTATTCATCGAGAAAGGCGCGGATCAGCTCGTGGAACGTATCGCGCTCGGACAGGCCGCGGCGTTGGCCGAGCGCCTCGACCTCCGTGACGATCAGCATCAGGCGCTTGGTGTAGCGCTCGAGCAGATCGAACAGGATGGCGTCCTTGCTCGCGTAATAGTGATACAGGCGGGCCTTCGATGTGCCGCATGCGGCGGCCAACTCGGACATCGACGTGCTCGGATAGCTCGCGTGGGCGAACGCTTCGGCCGCGACGTCGAGAATCTGTTCGCGCTGCGATTCGTGATCGGGCGCTTTGGTACGTGCCATAAACGGGGGTTACTCCAGTCGTAGATCGCACGCGGCGGGCGCCGTGGTGTCGCCGCGCAACGCGAGCCGGCCTGCCGCGCCGAGTTCGCGGCAGCGCCACAGCAGAAAACTGTCGGTCGCAAAAAAGCCTTCGATGCGGGGCATCGCCTCGCCGAGAAAGGCTGCCATCGGCGTCCAGTCGACCGGCGCCATCGCGAGAATCTGGTCGTCGATTTCGGCGAACGTCGCACCTTCGAACGTGTTGTTCACCCAGCGACGCACCTGCGTGTTCACCTGCTTTAGCGCGCGCCACTCCAGCGACAGGCGGCCAATGCGCAACAGCGAGATCGGCGCGATGCGTGCAAATCGGTCGGCCAGCACCGCCGGCGCGTACATGCCGACGCTCGTGCGTCGCGTGGTGTCCTGCGGCGAGCTGGGCGTTGCCAGATCGCTGCCGCGCAACACGATCTCGTTCAGGCGTGCGGGGGTATTGCGCAACATGAAGGCCACGCGCCGAAGCGTGAGCTGGTCCGACGCACTGTCGCCATGCCAGCAGACCACCGCGCTGTCGCCTTCGACCAGACGCTGCAGCGATATCCGCTCCTCGCGCAACTCTGCCACGTAGTCGCGGCCGGCAACCGGATGCACGCGCTGCCAGAATGCCGCCCGTTGCCGCTCGTTCTCGTCGATCTCGCGCAGCGGGCCAATGGCCAGATCGTCACGCAGGACAAGCACGGGGTCGGCGCGATGCGCTTGCGCCATCGCCGCGCGCAACTGCTGCGCGGCGATATCGCCGCAGACGACATGGATGGTATTCATGCCCGCTAGTTTACGGTATTCCCGCAACCTCGGGTTGACGCTCCCGTCATGCCCGACATCATCAGGACATTGGCCCGATTTCGCACCGGTTCCCGCCACGTTGACATGACGTTCGCACGACTTGCGACACGCCTTGGCAAACCATCGTTCGACGCTCCGGCACCGTTGGCACGGCGCCGGAGCGTCGAACGTTCAATGCAAGCTCAGCGCAGGCAAGCTCAGGCTTAGCGCTCGTCGTAGCTCACCACGACGCGCTCCGTGAGGGGGTGTGCCTGACACGTCAGCACGAAACCCTGCTCGACTTCGTAGTCTTCCAGCGTGTAGTTCTTGTCCATCGCCACTTCGCCCTCGAGCACCTTGGCGCGGCACGTGCAGCACACGCCGCCCTTGCAGGCATACGGCAGTGACAGACCGGCCGCAAGGCCCGTATCCAGAATGCTCTGGCCTTCATACGGCTGGCGCAGGCGGCGCTCCTTGCCGTCCATGACGACGACCAGCTCGGCCATCGGCGTATCGTCCGTGATCACCACCGGCTTCGCAGCGACTTGCGGCGTCGGCACGCCGAACCGTTCGACGTGAATCTTCTCCTTGGCCACGCCGGCGGCATGAAGGGCGGCTTCGGCGGCGTCCATCATCGGGCCCGGGCCGCAGATGAAGGCTTCGTCGATGCTCGATGCCGGAATCAGCGTTTCGAGGAAGGCCGTGCACTTGTCCTGGTCGAGCAGGCCGTTGAACAGCTCGACCTCCTGGGCTTCGTCCGAGAGCACGTGATACAGGCGCAGGCGGCCAAGATACGTGTTCTTCAGGTCTTCGAGCGCTTCGGCAAACATGATCGCCGGCACTGCGCGATTGCCGTAGACCAGGGTGAACTGGCTGTGCGGCTCAGCGGCGAGCGTCGTCTTGATAAGCGCGAGCATCGGCGTGATGCCCGAGCCGCCGGCGAAGCCGACGTAGTGCTTGGCGTGATCGGCCGACAGGCGTGTGAAGAAGCGGCCATCCGGGGTCATCACGTCGATCTGCTGTCCCGGCTTCAACTGGTCGTTCGCGAAGTTCGAGAACTTGCCGCCCGGCACGCGCTTGATGCCCACGCGCAGCTCGCCCGTGGCGTCGTAGTCGGGCACCCCGACACAGATCGAGTAGGAGCGGCGGGCTTCTTCGCCGTCGATCTCGGTCTTGAGCGTGAGGAACTGGCCTTGCGTGAAGCGATAGGCGTCGCGCAACGCGTCCGGCACCGTGAAGGCGATGGAGATGGCGTCGGCGGTCTCGGGCCGGATTTCGCGGATGGTCAGCGAATGGAATTGCGGGGTCGTCATCGTGGTCTTCCTTGCTGCCCGGGTGCGGTTGCCGCCGGGCAAAGTGTCGGCATCGCTACGCGCGAAGCAGGATCAATCGGGTCAATCAATAGGGCTTGAAATAGTCGAACGGCTCGCGGCACGTGCGGCAACGGTAATGCGCTTTGCAGGCGGTCGAGCCGAACGCCGACACCACTTCGGTCTCGGTCGAGCCGCAATGCGGGCACGTCACGCCGTCTTTCGGGCGGCCGTAGAACGTGATCTTGCGGGGCGCATCGGCGGCCACGGCATGCGTACCCGTGGGCGGCGCAATGCCATAGCCGCGCAGCTTTTCGCGGGCTTCGGGGCTTATCCAGTCCGTCGTCCAGGCGGGGGCGAGCACTGTCGCGATGTGCCACGGGCCGAGGCCCGCGCGCGTCATGGCCGCGTCGATGTCCTCGGCAATCTGTTGCATCGCCGGGCAACCCGAATACGTCGGCGTAATCACGATCTCGAATGCCACGCTGCCGC
Organism: Pandoraea eparura; assembly: GCF_902459725.1. Classification (GTDB taxonomy): domain Bacteria; phylum Pseudomonadota; class Gammaproteobacteria; order Burkholderiales; family Burkholderiaceae; genus Pandoraea; species Pandoraea eparura. Next base: position 9,100 of record NZ_CABPSH010000020.1, on the reverse strand, counting down.
TGGCGTTCGTGACAACGCGTACGTCGCGCAGGATGCCGAGTTCCCGAATCGACACGACCGGAATCTCCGGATCGGGCACGGCTTCGAGCGTCTGCCATGCGAGCGGCAGCGACGCCTCCGAGGCCGGCGTAAGCACGTCGGGCGCCACGGGGGGAGTAAGCGGCAGATTCATGGTCGTCTCGGCGAAGTGGGCGGCAACCGGGTCGGCAAACGGGTTCATCATCGGCATGACACGCGTGGCGAGGGGGGCTTACCAGGTCGCGCCGGGATGCTGGCGAGCCAGTCCCTGCATCTCGCCGAGCAGATAGCTCATGTGCTCGGAGTGATGGCCGAACTTGCCCGTGCTCTCGAATGCGCCGCCGACCGGTGCGTCGAGCGTGGCTTCTTGCAGCGCGTCGCTCACCGTGGCGTGCCACGCGTCCTTCAGGCTGGCCATCGTGACCCCGGTGCCGGTGGCGGCCACGGCGTCCTCGAGCGCGTCCGGCTTGAAGATCTCGTTCATGTACGGCATCAGGTAGTCGAGCGCGGCCTGCGCGCGCCGGTGCGATTCCTCGGTGCCGTCGCCGAAGCGCACCAGCCAGTCGCGCGCGTGGTGCAGGTGGTAATGCGCTTCCTTGACCGACTTGGCGGCGATGGCAGCAAGATCCGGATCCGTCGACTGCGTGAGGGCTTGCCACACTTCGACCATCAGGGCCGAGTAGAGGAAGTTGCGCACGATGGTCACGGCGTAGTCGCGCTCGGCGGCGGTCGTGCCGGCGGTGGGGCCGTAGTGGGGCAGTTCGACCAGCGTCCAGTTGCGGAACGCGAATTCGTCGCGCCAGAAGGCGTAATCGTCTTCCTGCTTGGCGATGCCGGTCAGCGCGGTGTCGATCTTGGCGGCGTGCTGATACAGCATGCGTGCCTGGCCGATGAGATCGAGGCTCAGGTTGGTGAGCGCGATGTCTTCTTCCAGCACGGGGCCGTGACCGCACCATTCCGCATTGCGCTGACCGAGTATCAGCGCGTTGTCGGCGAGGCGCAGCAGATAGGACAGATGTTCCTGCGTCGGTTTCATGTTCTGGGGTCTCGCATGGGGCGCGCCGAACAGCTCGGCGCGTGGCCGCTTACATGTGGTTCACTTCTTCCGGCAGTTGGTAGAAGGTCGGATGGCGGTAGATCTTGTCGGCGGCCGGATCGAACAGCTCGGCCTTGTCTTCCGGAGCCGACGCCGTAATGGCGGCGGACGGCACGACCCAGAGGCTCACGCCTTCCTGGCGGCGCGTGTAGACGTCGCGCGCCATGCGCAACGCCATCTCGGCGTCGGCGGCGTGCAGGCTGCCGCAGTGCTTGTGCTCGAGGCCCATCTTGCTGCGCACGAACACTTCCCAGAGGGGCCATTCCTTGTTGCTTGCTTGCGTCATGATCGTTCCTGATGTCTTGTGAGGCGCTGCGTGTTGTGGCGCGTGCCGCTCAGGCGGCCTGCTTTTCGGCGCGCTGGCGTTGCTTGGCGGCGTGCGCCAGGGCGGCGTCGCGTACCCAGGCGCCTTTTTCGTGGGCGGCCACGCGCGTGCCGACACGTTCCTTGTTGCACGGGCCTTCACCGCCGACCACGCGCCAGAATTCGCTCCAGTCGATCTCGCCGTAGTCGTGTGCCTTGCGGGCCTCGTTCCACTTCAGATCCGGGTCGGGGAAGCGCACGCCGAGCACCTTGGCCTGTTCGACGGCGGCGTCGACGAATTTCTGACGCAGATCGTCGTTCGAGATGCGCTTGATGCCCCACTGCATGGTTTGCGTGCTGTGGATCGAGTCCTTGTCGCTCGGGCCGAACATCATCAGCACCGGCCACCACCAGCGGTTCACGGCTTCTTGGACCATGTCGCGCTGGGCTTGCGTGCCGCTCATCATCGCGAGCAGGGCGTCGAAGCCCTGGCGCTGGTGGAACGACTCTTCCTTGCACACGCGGATCATGGCGCGCGCGTAAGGGCCGTACGAGCAGCGGCACAGCGGCACCTGGTTCATGATGGCGGCGCCGTCGACCAGCCAGCCGATCACGCCGACATCGGCCCAGGTGAGGGTCGGGTAATTGAAGATGCTCGAGTACTTGGCCTTACCCGAATGCAGCGCGTCGATCATCTGGTCGCGCGACGTGCCGAGCGTTTCGGCGGCGGAATACAGATAGAGGCCGTGGCCGGCTTCGTCCTGCACCTTGGCGAGCAGGATGGCCTTGCGCTTGAGGCTGGGCGCGCGCGAGATCCAGTTGCCTTCGGGCAACATGCCGACGACTTCCGAATGCGCGTGCTGCGAGATCTGGCGCACGAGCGTCTTGCGGTACTCAGCGGGCATGTAGTCCTGCGGCTCGATCTTCTGATCGGCGGCGACGCGGGCGTCGAAGCGGGCTTGTTGCTGCTGCTCCGCCTCGCTCAGGGCGCGCACACCCTTGGGGCTGTTGCCGGCCAGATCGATGGCTTGCGTATACATAGGGGAAGGTCTCCGCGGCATGTGGGGATATGGAACGCATTATAAACCGACCGGCCGGTCGGTCAATAAATGTTTTCCATGAGATGGCGGAGATTGTTTGTTTCAGGATATGGGGGATGCTGGCGAATTCGAGACTCGCGACGCGTCGAAGGTTGGCAGGCGCGCTTGGGGTGGCGGGCGGTGCCGTGCGGCGCCGCCGGAATGACGGGAGAGAGGCCTCAGCGTGGGGGTGTCGAGGCGCATTGTTTCAACGCGTCGACAAACGCCGCGGCTAGCGGCGACAAGGGATCGCCGCGGCGCCATGCCACGCCCATCGGCGCGGGCAGCGGCGGCGGGCGCAAAGGCAGAATCGTGACGTCGCCCTTGTCGCGCAGGGCATGGGCCAGGCGGCTCGGCAGCACGGTAATCGCGTCGCACGATTGCAGCATCCCGAGCGCGAGGGAGACGGAAAACGCCTCGACGATCATGCCGGGCCCCGGTACGCCCTCTGCGAGAAATTGCGATTGCAGCGCGTGGCTGATCGGGGACTCCTTGGGCGGGAGCAGCCAGGGATAGCCGGCAACGTCGCGCCAACCCGGCGCCGGCACTTGGGCAAGCGGATGCTCGCGACGGCAGATGACGAGCAAATCCTCGTGGAATAGCGGTTCCAGTTCGACCGCGCTGCGAAAGTAATCCGGCACCAGACGCCCCACGACCAGATCGAAGCTGCCATCGTGAAGCCCCGCGGCCAGCCCGAAGGAACCACTCTCGCGCACGGTGATGACGCAACGCGGATGGGACTCGGCCATCAATGCGATCGCCTGCGGCAGGAGTTGCGGCATGGCGATGAACAGGGCGCCGACGACCAGGCTCTCGCGGTGCTCGTTCATCAGGTCTCGGAGTTCGTCCTCGGCCGAGCGAAGATTGCCAAGAATCATGCGCGCGTGACGGGCCAGCGTGCGACCGAATGTCGTCGGCACCATGCCGGACGCGGTGCGCTCGTAGAGCTTCACCCCCAGCAGGTCTTCCAGCGCAGCCAGCGTCTTGGAGAGCGCCGCGCGTGTGAGATTCAGGCGGTCGGCGGCCTTCGTCAAGCTGTGCGTTTCATCGAGCACGGCCACGGCCTGGAGGTACTTGAGCTTGAGGCGCGACGGTGGCGCCTGACCGGTTCTGACATTCATTTTCGATCTCCATCAACGCGTTACCGGCAACCAGGCGACGGGCGCGATCTGCGCCTGGCGCACCCATGGTTCTCACGCTATTGGCCCGTCATTGGCGCCCCGGACGGTGTCAGCCGAGTGTCAACCAATGGTTGAGGGCTGAGTCCAAGAATTCACCTTCCCGGCAATAACCTGAACCTACACTGGCTTGCCAGACGCCCGATGCGGTGTCGGGCGCAGGCGGTAGCGGCCATGCCCTTCTGCTCAATAACTTTAGGTTTCAATTATATAAGCATAAAAATAATCGCATTCGCACGTCCCGAACACAACTCTGGGAGACGGCGGATGCGAAGCGGGCTGGCCCTATCGGGCGACGGACCGCGCGAAACCTGTCCTTGCCACGCATCCAGTTCAAATCGAGGGAGACAACGTGAATCATCACGGCATTTGGGTACGTTCATTCATCGCCGCAGGCTTGCTGGGCGGCGCGCTCGTCAACCCTGCACAGGCGCAGAGCCATGTTGAGATCAGCGGCCTGCTGGGCGCTGGCGTAGGCTATACAAGTAACGTTGGCGGGGGCGCCGCCGTCACGGCAAACCCCGGCGTTCTGCGGCCGAACGCCCTGATCTTTCGCGGCGATGAAGACCTCGGCGGCGGCAACCGTGCCGTGTTTTATCTCGGCTCGCTGTTCAGCATTGTCAACGGTAACGTGTTCGGCGGTCCGGGCAGTCTGTTTTCCCGCGAATCGTATGTCGGACTGGCGAATCGATACGGCACGCTGACCGTCGGGAATCAGCGCGATTTCATGTTCGACAGCCTGACGTTGAACCGCTACCCGGGGAGCTTCTTCGAGGGATCCTACGCCGCTCACCAAGGGCCGTTCGCGAAGTTCGGTGTGTCCTATTCCGCGCAAGGCTCATTTGACTTCGATCGCGTGAATGGCGAGGCAATCGCCAACACGGTCAAATTCAAAAGCGCCGATTTCTCGGGCCTGACGTTCGGCGCAATGTACGGCTTCGGGGGCGTGCCCGGAAGTTTCGGCCGATCCTCCGCCACCAGTTTCGGCATTAATTACGACTATGCGAATGCCGGCATCGGTGCGGCGTACACGATGGTCAAGTCGCCGCAAACGAACAACGGCAACGATGGCATCCGCAATATCGGTCTCGGGTTTCGCTACGGATTTGGCAAAGCGCTGATCTCGGCACTCGCCACACTCTCCCGAAACACGGCGACCGGGGCACAGATCAACGCCTTCGACGTGAGCGTGGGATACGACTTCTCTGCCGCGTGGTACGCGAGCGCGACCTACACCCACATGCGCGGCAACGCGCAGCTCAACGACAACCATGCCAATCAGCTCACGTCCCTTGTTGGCTACCGGCTGTCGAAACGTACGACGGTGTACGTCGACGCCGCGCTGCAAATCGCCTCAGGCAACGGTGCGATGGCGCAGGTGAACGCGTCGGCCGGCCCCGCGAGTGGCAATCATCAGTTCGTGAGCACTGTGAGCATCCAGCACACCTTTTGACGCGTCACCGCCCCCAAGGAGGTCTGATATGAACAACGAGATGCAGCGAAACCGCCGCACGCTTCTCAAAGCCTGCGGCGCCGTGGCCGGCAGCATGATGCTTCCCGCGCTGCTGGCGCCGGTGCCGACGGCGTCGTACGCGGCGGACCGGCATGCCCAGCCCGCCCAGGCAGAGCAAGACGAGTTCATCTTGCGCGGCGGGTACGTGTTGACGATGGACCCGGCGCTCGGCGAATTCCCCGTGGGCGACGTGCACGTGAAGGGTGGTGCCATCGTCGCCGTGGCCGCGCGTATCGATCTGCCGAACGTACGGATCATCGACGCGAGCCGAACGATCGTCATGCCGGGGTTCGTGGATACGCATCAGCACATGTGGACGAGCCTGTTGCGAGGCTCCCTGCGCGGCGACGACCCGACCTTCGGCTATTTCCCTAGCAAGGCCCGGGCCGGTGCCGTCATGACGCCGGAGGACATCTATCACTCGGTGCGATTCGGGTTGGCGCAGAACCTGATGTCCGGCATCACCACGGTGCACGACTTCTGTCACAACGTGTGCTCGCCGGCACATGCGCAGGCGGATCTACAGGCGCTGGAGGACCTTGGTGTTCGCGCCCGATTTTCGTACGGGCGTTTCGGCGAGCCGTCTTCGCAGCCCATGGACTGGCAGGATGTCGAGCGAGTCAGGCAGACGATAGTACCGAAGCGTCCGCGTTTGTCATTGGGCGTTGTCGTTGCGCCGGTGACGGAGAAGGACGGTTCGATGCGCGCCAGCGTCCTCGACGACCTCAGCACGTCGATGGCGCATGCGCAGGCCATGCAGCTTCCTTACACACTGCACTACGGGAATCTGACGCACGGCATTATCGACGTGATGGCCAGGCATGGGTGGTTGAATTCCAACCTGTTATTGGTGCATCCGCAAGGGTTCACGGCGGCAGAGCGCCAGACGCTTGCGGCGTCGAACGTACGCATCAGCATCGCGCCCGCCATTGAGCTGCAGTATTCCACGGTGAGAAGCGGTTATACCCAATTCGCGGAAATGGAGGCACTTCACGCGCAAATGGGTCTCTCGACCGATTCTTCGGCGGCATCGGCCAATGCCAACTTCTTCAACGAAATGCGCGCCCTGTTGTGGGCACACAAGTCGAGACGGGACACGAACGTCAAACTCACACCTCGCCGGTTGGTGGAACTCGCGACCATCGACGGTGCGAGGACGCTCAATCTCGCGGATCGCACCGGATCCTTGTCCCCGGGCAAACGCGCTGACATTGTGCTTGTTCGCATGGATGACCTGGATATTGCCCCCGTATTCGATCCGTTCAATTCACTCGTGTATTCCGCGCAGCCGGAGAACGTCGATACGGTGATCGTGGATGGTCGCATTCTGCGGCAAGGCGGTCGGTTCCTCACGTTCGACGTTGGCGAGGTCGTTCGTGACGCCACCCGCTCGGCCGTGCGTTTGCGGCGCGAGGCGGGGTTGGCGTAGCGCGCACCGCTGGAGGCGGTCTTTCGCCCTGGCGGACGATGGGCATGCGCCGAGCCGTCAGCGGGGCTTGGGCAGGGTGAAAGCCAAGGCGAAGACGACGGCGAGGGTGAGGCCGAGGGTCAAGCTCAGGGGCGGCGTCGGGGCCGGGGTCGGAGGCAGAGGCAGAGGCAGAGGTAGAGGTAGAGGCTAGTGTGAATGTGAGGGTGAGGTGAGGATCGTGATCGAAGATTGGCGGACTCATTACAGCGAAGTACGTCCGCATTCGAGTTTGCAGTACCTAACCCTGGCAGAATTTCGCCGGGCCAGCGCATGTGGTTCAACCGCCGGGGCCGTGAATCTCCAGACTCCAGTGGTGCGAAGATGCCAGTCAGGTCAACCCACCGTTTCAAAGCAGGTCGTCACTCGGCAGCAACGTGACGGCGCCCGCCACCGCATTGCGCCAGAACGACGCATAGGGTTCGACATCGAAGGTGCGCGGTTGGCCATTCTCTTCGCCAACCCAGCGCAGCGCCGGCAGGGTTGGCGGGGTGATCGGTGGCGGCATGGTGGGGGTGGCGGGCGCCAACTCGACGCGAAAACTGGCGCGGGGCGACGTCGCTCGGTCGAAAATTCGCGCCATGCGCTCGGCAAAGTCCGGGCTATGGATCACGATTGCCAATTCTGTATTCAGACGCACTGAACGCGGGTCCAGATTGAATGAACCGAGGACGACGTCTCGCCGGTCGATCACATAGACTTTGCCATGCAGGCTGGCCCGCGACGTGCTGCCGAACGAGAGGCGCCGCAACGAACGAACGCCGTTATTCGTGCGGATCGGCTTGAATTCATACAGCGCGACGCCGGCTTCCAGTAACGCCGGGCGATAGCGCGCGTAGCCGGCGTGGACGGCCACGACGTCGGTCGCCGCGAGGGAGTTCGTCAGCACGCGTACCTTGACGCCGCGCTGCGCGAGCGTCGACAGAAACCGGACGCCGCCGTCCAGCGGCACAAAGTATGGGGAAATAATCAGAACCTCTCGCTGGGCATTCGCCGCCAACTGACGCAGTGTGTGGCCAGGCGCGCTCTGGGTCTCGGCGGCGGGCGTGTCGAGTTTGTCGGGACCGTCGGCCGCAAGCTCGGCGGGCGCCCAGAACAGGGCGAGCTTCCCGCTGCGAAGCCGTTCGGCGAGCAGGGATGGGTGAAGCGCCAGATGCCCCGCGGGCGTGTGGTCGGTGTCGCGCCAATGACGTGCCAAGGCGTCGCGTGTGGCGTCGAGCGTGGCTTCGTCGATCTTCGACTGCACCTGTTTAAGCGGATAGGACTGTTGGCTCGTCCAAAAGTGGTCAAAGCTGCGGGAGACGGCATCGACGATCGGGCCGGCACAGAGCAGATCGAAGTCGCGGAAGGATAATTCGGGATTGGCGTCGAAATATTCATCGCCCAGATTGCGGCCGCCTACGATGGCCAATTGATTGTCGGCGACCAGCGCCTTGTTGTGCATGCGGCGGTTGAGCTGGTCGAACCGCGTGAGCAGATTGCCCGCCCGTTCGATGAGCGTGGTGTCGCGGGTGCCGAACGGGTTGAAGACGCGGATCTCGATATTGGGATGTTGATCGACCGCCGCGAACGCCGGGTCGGTATGGCGACGGTTGATGTCGTCGACCAACATGCGTATACGTACGCCGCGATTGGCGGCGTCGAGCAGCGCCTGGAGCAGGAGGCGACCGGTGACGTCTTCGCCGGCGCTGTAATACTGGACGTCCAGGCTATGCTGCGCGGCCTGGACCAATGCGAGGCGGGTGGTGAAGGCGTCGGCGCCGGTGGCCAGGAGCTGGAAGCCGGATTGACCGGGATGGGCACCGATAGCCGGCGCCAGGGTGCTGGCGAGCGTGCCGGCCGTGGCGGCCGGCGTGTGGCTCGTCCATTGGGAGGCCTCGGGAGGGGGGCGCACCGAGCTACAGGCGACCAAGATGAGCGCGAGCGGGAGAAGCAAGATCAGGCGCTGCAAGATCGGGCGATGCAGCGTATCGAGGGCGGGCGACGGGATGAAGCGGGATTGGAGCATCTCGAACCGCTTTATCTAGAGAGGAAGGGAACAGGCTTCGAAATCTGCGCCGCCTTTCTCTATATCTATAGGCAAGCTTGCGGCAAGCATAGGCGATTTCGTTCGTGGTGTTGTGGCGGGACGCCGAACGAGAGTGCAGCCGTCGTCTCCATGTGGCCTGCGGTGCGGATTTGGGCGGCTAGAGGCGGGCATTTTTTCCGGATTCGAGCCTTTTTCAAAATATTTTCACAAAGGGCTTGCCAGGGTACGGGGTTTTCACTAATATCTCGTCTCTCGCAACGACGGCGACGCAGCGAAAGCAGCGAAGCGGTGGTGGCGACGGGCTGAAAAGCCCGGTGGTTGGTGGTTTTGAGCTAGTGAGTTGCTACGGCGGCGAACGAAGAAAGCGAAAAAAACTGTTGACGACGACGAGAAGCTGCGACATAATCTCACTTCTCTGC
>NZ_CABPSH010000019.1 GCF_902459725.1 Pandoraea eparura | reverse complement strand
CGGGTGGCGGGTGGCGGGTGGCGGGTGGCGGGTGCGGGTGGCGGGTGCGGGTGGCGGGTGCGGGTGGCGGGTGCGGGTGGCGGGGTGCCGCCGCCGCGTGACTCGTTCAGCGAGTCGTCTTTTGCTTGCGTATGCGTCGGATGGCCTGCAATTGCGCCACGGCTTCCGCCAGTTCCGCCTGCGCCTTGGCGTAATCGATATTGCCCGCCTGGGTTTCGAGCAGCGCCATGGCCTCTTCGCGAGCGCGCTGGGCACGGGCTTCGTCGAGACTCTCCGCGCGGATCGCGGTATCGGCCAGAATCGTCACCCGATCCGGCTGGATCTCGACGAAGCCGCCCGCGATATAGAGAAACGTATCAGTGCCGTCGCTGGCTTCGATTCGCACCGTGCCGGGGCGCATGCCCGTGAGCAGCGGCGTGTGCCCGGGGAGCACGCCCAACTCTCCCGCTATGCCGGGCACCGCGACGAAACGTGCCTCGCCCGAAAATATCGCCCGCTCGGTGCTCACCACGTCGACCTTGAGTAATGCCATGCCTTTCACTTCTCCCTGCGATGCCGCAGACATCGCCTAAATCGATTTTCCTGCCGGGACGACTCGGCGCAGACACATCGGGCACGCGCATAAGGGGGCGCCGGAACGGAATGGCATGCCGACAGTCGGCATATCCTGAGGAAGTGCCGCACGTTAGCTGCGGATTCATCCTAACCGCATTGATCTTGGCGAGGCAAGCGCGAGAACACCGCGTGGCATGGTATGAATGCGCCCCAAAGGCTTGCCGCACGTGGCCTGCACGTGGCCTGCGCGGGCGAGGTGGACGAGGTGGACGAGGTGGACGAGGTGGACGAGGTGGACGAGATGCGACGATCATCCCGGCGCACACGGCGCATCGGAAGCGTTCAATGCGGTGAAGCATGCGGTGGCGAATGCGACCGAGAAGGCGGCAAGCGTGTCGAACGTGTCGAACGTGTCCAGCATGACACGCCAGCGGGGCGCGGGGCGTTACCGCTCGAAACCGAGCGGCGGGAGGGGCCGGCCGGGCCGGCCAGCATTAGAAATGCAGTCCGAAGTATTCGGGCGCCCCGGCGAAGAGCTGCGTGCTCGGCATCGGATTGGACAGCGCGCGATGCCATACGGTTTGATACAGACCCGTCAGCCCGGCGTGCGGTCCGGTGACCAGGCTGTCGTCGGTTTTCATCACCCCGGCGTTGCCAAGCATGCCGCCAAGCGTGCCACCGCTGACAACGATCGGATCGGACACCCAAACGCCTGCGTCGGCGAATACATCGTGCCACGGCGCCGGTGCAACACCGATAAGTGCCGGCGGTGGAGAACCCGGGGGGTCAAACAACGGCGCTCGGGCCGCACGCTTGATGCGTGCGGCCCGCGACAGCCGGGCGCCATGCCGCGTGTGCGCGACGGTGGTCTTCTTGCTTGCCGAAGCCCCCGAATGACTCAGGGGACCCGACGGATTCGCGGCATGTGCCGATGCCGGTATCCAGAAGCCACACAGCGACGTCAGCGCCAGCATGACGCCCATGAGGCGATAGAGCGACTTCGTCATGACATCCTCGTCTGTCAGCGGTGAAACCCGCCTGTCCTGCCGAACTTAAAGCAAATTTCGGGCCATGAGCCACAACCGATTGATTCTTCGGCACTTCCAGCGGCATCTGTTGCACGTCTGTGCGATGACTCGCGGGAATTGTTTCATTTCAGAAACATCGCATGGCCGAGCACGGCGCGCGACGCACGATCACACGGCAAGCGCTGACGCGGGCCTCGGACGGCGCTGAAATTGCGAGGGCTCGCCGACGTGCCGCGCGGGTCTCTGGCACAATCGCTCAACGCCAGAATTCGTGGCCGTCGACACACTGCCTGCGCCAGCGCTGAGACAGTTCGACGTGCTGCAAGACCTCCAGGAGTCAGCGATGCCCCAGTTCGATGTGGATCTTTTCGTGATCGGTGCCGGTTCGGGCGGTGTGCGCGCAGCGCGCGTCGCGGCACAATACGGTGCCCGCGTGAAAGTCGCGGAGGAGTTCCGCGTCGGCGGCACCTGCGTGATTCGCGGTTGCGTACCGAAGAAGTTGCTCGTCTACGCCAGCCGCTTCGCCGACGAGTTCGAGGATGCCGCCGGTTTCGGCTGGCAAGTGCCCGCCCCCACGTTCGACTGGAAGACGCTCATTGCGCGCAAAGACAGCGAGATCGCGCGGCTCGAAGGCATCTATCGGGCCAACCTTGAACGCGCGGGCGCCGAACTGGTCGAGGCGCGTGCCGTGGTCGAAGGTCCGAACACGGTCGTGCTGCCGGCCACGGGCGAGCGCATCACGGCCCGCCACATCCTGATCGCCACCGGCGGCAAACCGGCGGATCAGCCGCACTTCATCGGCCGCGAGCATGCCATTTCGTCTAACGAAGTGTTTCATCTCGAATCACTGCCCGAGCGCATCACGATCATCGGCGGCGGTTACATCGCCCTGGAATTCGCAGGCGTGTTCGCCGGACTCGGCACGAAGGTCACGCTCGTGCATCGCGGTCCGCACTTGCTGCGTGGCTTCGACGACGACGTTCGCACCTCGCTCGAAGCCGCGTATCGCGAGCGCGGCATCGAGATCCTGCTCGAGCGCACCGTGGCGCGCGTCGACAAGACGCCTGGCAAGTTGCGCGTGACGATGTCCGACGGCAGCACGCACGACTCCGACGTCTTGCTCAGCGCGGCCGGACGCGTGCCCTACACCCAAGGTCTCGGCTTGGCAGCGAGCGGTGTGGCGCTCAACGACAGGGGCGCGGTCATCGTTGACGAATTCTCGCGCACCAATGTGCCATCGATCTTCGCCGTGGGCGATGTGACCGATCGCGTCAACCTGACGCCGATGGCGATTCGCGAAGGCCAGGCCTTCGCCGACACGGTGTTCGGCGAGCGCACGACACGCGTCGACCACCAGCGGATTCCGACAGCGGTGTTCAGCACCCCGGAGATCGGCGTGGTCGGGTTGACCGAAAGCGAGGCACGCGCCGTTTATGCCCAGCTCCAGGTGTACAAGGCGTCGTTCCGGCCGCTCAAGGCCACCCTGTCGGGCCGCCAGGAAAAGGTCCTGATGAAACTGCTCGTGGACGGTGCCACCGACAAGATCGTCGGCGCCCACATGGTAGGCGACCACGCAGGCGAGCAAGTGCAACTGCTCGGTGTGGCGCTGTCGATGGGCGCCACGAAGGCCGACTTCGACCGCACGCTCGCGGTACACCCGACGGCGGCCGAGGAATGGGTGACGATGCGAACGCCAGTCGCGTGATTCGCCGGCACGTCACCCGGGGCGCGTCGTTCTCGCATCCCTCGTAGACCACCTAGATGGCGCGGGCCGTTCAGGTCATCTGGCCTGCGTCGGTGGGCTGGCGCGCGTAGCGGTCGCTGAGTGCCCAGGGCACCCAGGTCGTCGACGGGGGCGGCGCCCCGTCCCCTGCCCATCAAAGGCTCTGATACCACACGCCGAAGATCGCAATCGGCGTGAGCCCAAGCAGCAGCACGCGCCACACCGGCACGAACCACTGCGCTCGCGTGCCATCGAGTACGGTGCGCGCCGTCGGCCAAATCCGAGCGCCGACGAACCACGCCACGCATAACCCGCCCGCGGGCATCAAGAGATTGACGGTCGCATAGTCCATCAGATCGAAAATCGTGCGGTCGAAGATGCGCACGTCCGACCACACGCCGAAGGACAACGCGGCCGGTGCGCCGAAGACGAACGTGGCGACCAGCACCGCCACCACGGCCGGCCCGCGACGCCATTGATATTCGTCGATGAGAAACGCCGTGACGGGTTCGAACAGCGAGACGGCGGACGTCAGCGCGGCAAACAGAAGCAACAGGAAAAATGCGATCGCCACGAGATGGCCCATCGGCATCTGCGCGAAAATCGCGGGCATCGTGATGAAGGTCAGCCCTGGCCCCGCGTTGGGCGCCACGCCGAACGCGAACACCGCCGGCAAAATCATCAGCCCGGCCAGGCAGCAGGCAAACGTTGCGAGCGTCGCCACCCAGACGGCCGAGCCGGCCAGTCGCGCGTCTTTGGGCAGATACGAGCCGTAGACCACGATCATGCCCGCCCCGAGCGACAGTGAGAAGAACGCCAGGCCCAGCGCTTCGAGCAGCGTGGCGCCGGAAATGACGGAGAAGTCGGGCGTCAGGAACCAGGCGACACCGGCCATGGCACCCGGCAAGGTGAGCGCGCGCGCCATAACCAGCAGCATCAACAGGAACAATGCGGGCATGAGCCACTTGCCTGCCCGCTCGATCCCCTTCTGCACGCCGGCAGCGACGATGGCGGTCGTCAGCCCGAGAAAGGCCCCCATGCTCGCGAGCGACGCCACCGGGTCCGCAATGAAGCTTGAGAATTCACCGACCAGACGATCGGTTTCGCCAGCGAGCACCGTGCCGGTCATCGCCCGGATGAGATACGCCACTGTCCAGCCACCGACGACGACGTAGAACGACAGAATCGCGAACGCGTTGAACGTGGCAATGCGCCCGACCCAGGCCCAGCGTCGCCCGCCCAATTCCCGCAGCGCCGTCGTGACCGACTTGCCGGTCAACCGGCCGAGGGTCATCTCGGCAAGCAGCAGCGCGACACCAAGCGACAGCACGCAGCCCAGGTATACAGCGAGAAAGGCACCGCCACCGTGTTGGCCCACCACGTAGGGAAATTTCCATACCGCGCCAAGCCCCACGGCGGAGCCGGCCGCCGCCAGGATGAAGCCTAGCCGCGACCCCCAGGTCGCGCGGCCCGCAACGGCGAGCGCATCCGACGTCGCGCCCGTCGAGGCGACGGGCGGTGCAGCAGGGATATCAGACAAATGGGACACGTGTCTCCTCCGGAAACGGCCGTGCACGCCGCGCCGACCGAAGTCGACACGGGCGCGTCACGACGCTTGTCATGGAATGGCGTCAGGCAGATTACCGGCGCGGCACGGCATCGCCTCGGGGACGATTCGGCTCACGGGCGCCAGCGTGCGACACCATCAGGGTGGCCAGAGAGTCTACGCGGGAAAAGGTACTCACCGAATTAGGAAAGCACCCAAAATGTTTTCGGAATTGTCAGGCTGCGCCGAGCGTCGAGATTCTCGGCGCAAGGTTTGTCAGTGCCCCAGTGCGATTTCGCCGGCCGATGCGGAGCGTGTGCCCGGCGTTGGCGGATTGCTTTCGCCGCGATACGCAAACACGACAGAGAATTTCGTGGTATCGCCCTCGTTGCGCCCGGCCGCGTGAAACAGGCCGCTGTGAAACAGCACGACGTCGCCCTGCGCGAGCGCCACCTGCTGGCCGCGGGCGACGAGCGGCTGGTTGTCCGGTTCGTCGGGACGCAGGAAGTCAAGCGAATCGAGTTGGTGCGGCTTGAGTTGTTCGCGATGCGACCCAGGGATGAAGCGCAGCGCACCGTTCTCGCGCGTTTCCTGCCCCAGCGCCAGCCACACCGAAATCAGGGAATTCTGCGGGAACGACCAATACCGGATATCGCGATGCCAGCCGGTCGCCGTACCGAAATGCGGGTGCTTGGTCATCACGCAATTGTGGTGCGCCAGCGTGAGTACCACGTCCTCGCCGAATATCTGCGCGAGCGACTCGACCAGATCCGGACGCGTTGCCCAGCGACGCAGCGCGTCACCACGGTCATACGCCTTGAGCAGACGACGAACGGTCTGCCCGCCCTGCGCTTCGCGCGATACCGGTGCCCCCGCATAGCCCACATCGGCTTCGAACTCGAGCGGCAATGTGGCCGCCGCCAGTTGCGCTCGCGCGTCGGCCAGCATCGCCTCGCAGTCGGCCTGCGCCACATAGCGCGGAAGAATCAGATAACCGTCGTGACGGAAGGTTTCGAGCTGCGATGCGGTAAGCGCCATGATGGTCGGCGAAGCGGGAAAATAGCTGGATGTTGAGGGAAATTCGGTAGTGTGGCAGGATGAATCGGGAGGTCTGGCGCGCCACGTGGGCGTGACGTTGCGCGCAACGTCACACTCAGGCGGCGCGCTTGCGTCGTCGTGGCGGCAGTTCCGCGGCGGCCTTGCGCTCGAGCGCGGGTTCGGGCTGAGGCACGTCCGTGCCCGGCAACGACGCCTGCGGATTCCCGACGGGGCGCGGCGTGTCGACCACGCTGCGAAGGCGGTCGAGTTCGCGCGTGAGCTTTGCCAATTGGTACTCGAGCTGGCAATTACGGCGGTACAACGTGCGCATTTTCTGGCTAAGCGCCTGCGTCTGTGTCCAGTATTCCGGATACATGACGAAACGCCCGTCAGGGCGCTCGACGACACCCAGCCCGCTCTGCCCCATCACGTCGATGGTTTCCAGCGCGTAGCGTCGAACTTTTTTTACCGTACCTGCCGCCATTGATTTCCTACAGTCCCAGCCTGAGAGAGTCAGGCGCGGCATTTTGCCATGAATTCGCCCCGCCCGGGCGGCAAACCCCTGCCGGGCGGCGAATTATTTTCGGCCACCGGCCCCGCCAGCCGGGCCTGCCGACGTCGACCTTGGGGCGTGTTTCGGCTTGTCGATCTCGATGGAAACAGGGTCGCTGGCCGGAAACGTCTCCTCGAGCGCTTCGTCGAGGTCGCGCTCCACGATGTCTTCCGGCTGAGGGTGTTGTGATCCGGGCTTGCGCGTCGGGGTATCGCTCATCAAGTCCTCCGCGGGGAAAGCCGCGCCAAGGCGCGACGGCACCTCCCACTATACCGCGACCTGCGTATCTTCGCGTCGATGCAAGTCGTAGGCCGCCCTATGTCGCCGCCCCCAAGTGTCCGGGCTTGCCTGGCGGCATCAACTGTTCACGATGACGAACCAGCGCTTCGCGCACCAGCAGATGCATCTCGGCGGACGCCGGCGTGTCGGCCAGCGCCAGGATCTCGGCGCGCATGCGGGGGTCCCAGAACTTGTGCAGATGCGAGGCGACCTCGTCGAGCGCTTCCTCGCGATCGGGTAGCGATTCAAAGAAGTCCGCGATGCGATTGGCCATGCGTACGAGGTTGTTGCCGTCCATCGAAAATCTCCTGCTGCTTCGTTGCCGTCAGGCGCTGGCGTCGAGCGCCGCCCCGCCGGTGTAGATGACGCACTGCTCACCGCGCACGAAACCCACCAGCGTCACGCCCGCCCCCTCGGCCGTTCGCACCGCGAGCGCCGTTGCCGCTGACACCGCCGCGACCATCGGAATGCCCACCTGCGCCGCCTTTTGCACGATTTCGACGCTTGCGCGACTCGTCATGAGGACGAAGCCGCGATCGAACGCCTGTTCGCTGCGCGCGAGCGCGCCGATCAGCTTGTCGAGCGCATTGTGCCGGCCGACGTCTTCACGCAGGCAAATTATCTCGCCCTGCGGCGAACACCAGGCAGCGCCGTGCACGGCCCCCGTCACGCCGTTCAGGGGCTGATGTCGCGCCAGCCCGGCATGCGCGGCGGCCAGCGCCGCATGCGTCACGCGCAGCGGCTCGCCGGCCGCCGGCAGCGGCCGCAGCACCTGATCGAGGCTTTCCGTGCCGCACAGCCCGCAGCCGGTGCGCCCGGTGAGATTTCGACGCCGCGCCTTGAGTCCGGCAAACGCGCGCGACGAGACTTCGAGATGCGCCGTCACGCCCTGCGACGTTGCGCTCACGTCAATGCCATAACACTCGCGCCGGTCGCCCAGAATGCCCTCGGACAACGCGAAGCCCAGCGCAAAGTCTTCGATATCGGCCGGCGTGGCGAGCATCACCACGTGGGAGATGCCGTTGAATTCCAGTGCCACCGGCACTTCTTCGGCCAGCGCGTCGCCCGCCGACTGCCACGCCCCATGACGGAAGCGGCGCACGGCGAAGGTCGCGCTCGGCGCAAGACTGTCCGGGTCGATCGCGGCGGGCGCCACGTCGCACCTCGGTGCGTCACCGCCACCAAAGCTGCCTGCGCCGACAGCAACATCGCTCGCCTTGTCGATGACATCGGCGCCGCCCGGCGCCGCGTCCTCGGTCGGCGATTCGTGGGCAGGCGGTGCGTCGTCCCGGTCACGTAATGGGTTGAACATCGTCAAACGCTGACTCCTGATCAATTCACCGATTCCGCCCCTACTTTGCAGGTGCCGGTTCTGGGGGCATGTGGGCCGCCTCGAGCAGCGCGAGCTGCGTGCGGTTGAATGTCGAATATTGGGCCTGCCATGCCGAGGGCTGCACCACCGGCAGCACTTGCACGGCTGTCACCTTGTACTCGGGGCAATTGGTCGCCCAGTCCGAGTTGTCGGTCGTGATCACATTCGCGCCCGACTCGGGGAAATGGAACGTCGTGTATACCACGCCCGGCTGCATGCGCTCGCTGATGACCGCGCGCAGCACCGTCTCGCCCGCGCGGCTGCGAATGCCCACCCAATCGCCGTCCTTGATGCCGCGATCCTCCGCATCGACCGGGTGAATTTCGAGTCGATCCTCATCATGCCAGGCCACATTTTCCGTGCGACGCGTCTGCGCGCCGACATTGTATTGCGAGAGGATGCGCCCCGTGGTGAGCAGCAGCGGATAGCGCGGCGTGACCTTCTCGTCCGTCGGCACGTACCGCGTGATGATGAAACGCCCCTTGCCGCGCACGAACTCGTGCACGTGCATGATCGGCGTGCCGTCGGGCGCCTCGTCGTTGCATGGCCATTGCAGACTGCCGGCCTCGTCCAGGCGCGCGTAGCTCACGCCGCTGAACGTCGGGGTCAGCCGGGCGATCTCGTCCATGATCTGCGACGGATGCGTGTACGGCATGTCGTACCCCAATCGCTTCGCCAGCGCGATCGTCACCTCCCAGTCCGCCATGCCCGGCAGCGGCGCCATCACACGGCGCACGCGCGAGATGCGCCGCTCCGCGTTGGTGAACGTGCCATCCTTTTCGAGGAATGTCGTGCCCGGCAGCAGCACGTGCGCGTACTTGGCCGTTTCGTTCAGGAAGATGTCCTGCACGACGATGCACTCCATCGCCTCCATCGCCGCCGCCACGTGCTGGGTGTTCGGGTCCGACTGCACGATGTCCTCGCCCTGACAATAGAGCCCCTTGAAGCTGCCGTGTACCGCGGCGTCGAACATGTTCGGAATGCGCAGTCCCGGCTCGGCCTGCAACGTAACGCCCCAGGCGGCCTCGAATGTCTCGCGCACCAGCGTATCGGAGACGTGGCGATAACCGGGCAGCTCATGGGGGAACGACCCCATGTCGCAAGAGCCTTGCACGTTGTTCTGGCCACGCAACGGGTTCACGCCGACGCCCTCGCGTCCGACATTGCCCGTGGCCATCGCCAGGTTGGCAATGCCCATGACGGCAGTCGAGCCCTGCACGTGTTCGGTCACACCCAGCCCGTAATAGATCGCCGCATTGCCGCCCGTGGCATACAGGCGTGCCGCGCCGCGAATCTGCTCGGCCGCCACGCCGGTGACGACGGACACCGCTTCCGGCGAATTCTCCGGCAGCGCCACGAAGTCGCGCCACTGTGCGAAGGCGCGATCCTCGCAACGCTCGGCAATGAAGTCCTCGGCCAGCAGCCCTTCGGTCACGATCACATGCGCAAGGGCATTGACCATTGCCACGTTGGTCCCGGGGCGCAGCGGCAAGTGGAAAGCGGCCTTCACGTGCGGCCCGTCGACAATATCGATGCGGCGCGGATCGATCACGATCAGGTTCGCGCCCTCGCGCACCCGACGTTTGAGCCGCGAGGCGAATACCGGGTGCCCATCGGTCGGGTTCGCCCCCATCACGAGAATCACGTCCGAGTGCTCGATCGACTTGAACGTCTGCGTGCCGGCCGACTCGCCGAGCGTCTGCTTCAGTCCGTAACCGGTCGGCGAATGGCACACGCGGGCGCAGGTATCCACATTGTTGTTGCCGAACGCGGCACGTACGAGCTTCTGCACGAGATACGTCTCTTCGTTCGTGCAGCGCGACGACGTGATGCCACCAATCGATTCGCGCCCGTAAGTCGCCTGAATGCGCCGGAACTCCGACGCTGCGTAGTCGAGCGCCTCGTCCCATGACACTTCGCGCCAGGGGTCGGTGATCTTGCTGCGGATCATCGGCTTGGTGATGCGCTCCTTGTGCGTGGCGTATCCCCAAGCAAAGCGCCCCTTCACGCAGGCATGCCCCTCGTTCGCCCCGCCGTCCTTGTATGGCGTCATGCGAATGACTTCCCCGCCCTTCATTTCCGCCTTGAAGGCGCAGCCCACCCCGCAGTAGGCGCAGGTCGTCACCACGGCATGCTCGGGTTGCCCCATCGCGATGATGCTTTTTTCCTGCAGCGTCGCCGTCGGGCAGGCCGCTACGCAAGCGCCGCACGACACACACTCCGAGTCCATGAACGGCTGGTCCTGCCCGGCCGAGACACGCGATGCGAAGCCGCGTCCGGAGATGGTCAGCGCAAACGTGCCCTGCGTTTCTTCACACGCCCGCACACAGCGATTGCAGACGATGCATTTCGACGGGTCATAGGTGAAATACGGATTCGACTCGTCCTTCGCGTCGTGAAGATGGTTATCGCCCTCGAAACCGTAGCGCACTTCACGCAGCCCGGTCACGCCCGCCATGTCCTGCAACTCGCAATCGCCGTTGGCCGCGCAGGTCAGGCAGTCGAGCGGGTGATCGGAGATATACAGCTCCATGACATTGCGGCGCAGATCCTGCAGCGCCGGCGACTGCGTGCGCACCTTCATGCCCGGCTCGACCGGGGTCGTGCACGAGGCGGGAAATCCTCGCCGCCCCTCGATTTCGACCAGACACAAGCGGCACGACCCGAACGGTTCGAGCGAATCCGTGGCGCAGAGCTTGGGGATGTTGACGTCGCGGTCCGCCGCGGCGCGCATGATCGACGTGCCAGCCGGCACCGTCACGGTCTGACCGTCGATTTCGAGGGTGACGACAACGTCGCTCTCGCGCAGCGGTGTGCCCATGTCCGGGTCGTGGCCCGGGGTAACGGTTGTGCTCGGATGCATCATGTGTTCTCCTCCCTGCCCGGCGCTCGCGCGTCAGGCGGCTTCGGCGCGCCCGGCGCCCTCAGGCAGACCGAAGTCCGCCGGGAAATGGTCAAGCGCGGAGCGCACCGGGAACGGCGTCATGCCGCCCATCGCGCACAGCGACCCCGACACCATCGTGTCACACAGATCTCGCAGCAGTTTGATCTGACGCACGGACGTGTCGCCACGCCGAATCTGCTCGATCACCTCGACCCCGCGCGTCGCCCCGATGCGGCACGGCGTGCATTTGCCGCATGACTCATGCGCACAGAAGTGCATCGCGTAACTGGCCAGCGCCGAGAGGTCGGCCGTGTCGTCGTGGACCACCACGCCGCCGTGACCAACGACCGCCCCGAGCGCGGCATAAGCCTCGTAATCCATCGGCACGTCCCACTGCGCGCTCGGCAGATACGCCCCAAGCGGCCCGCCGACCTGGATCGCCTTGGCCGGGCGCCCGCTGGCCGTACCGCCGCCGAAGTCGTCGAGCAGCGTGCGCAGCGTCACACCGAATGCCAACTCCACCAGTCCGCCGCGACGCACGTTGCCCGCGAGCTGCACTGCCAGCGTGCCCTGCGAGCGGCCCATGCCGAACTTGCGATAGGCGTCGGCACCCTGCGCGAAGATGAACGGCACACTCGCGAGGGTCACGACGTTGTTGACCAGCGTCGGCTGCCCGAAGAGTCCGGCCACCGCCGGAATCGGCGGTTTCGCGCGAACCACGCCGCGCTTGCCTTCCAGGCTTTCGAGCAACGCCGTTTCCTCGCCGCAGATATAGGCGCCCGCGGCCTTGGCGACGCGCAATTCGCAGGCACGCCCGGAGCCCAGCATGTCCGGGCCAAGCCAGCCTTGCCGGCGCGCGACGGCAATCGCCGCCTCGAGCGCCGCAATCGCGTGCGGATACTCGCTGCGCACGTAGATGATGCCCTCACTCGCGCCCACGCAGAGCGCCGCGATGATCATCCCCTCGATGAGGACGAACGGGTCGCTCTCCATGATCAGCCGGTCGGCAAACGTGCCCGAGTCGCCCTCATCGGCGTTGCAGACGACATATTTGGTCGCCGCCGGAGCCCGGCTGACGGTTTGCCATTTGATGCCCGCCGGAAACGCCGCCCCGCCGCGTCCGCGCAATCCCGAGTCGAGCACGGTCTGGCACCCTGCGGCGGCATCGAGCGCCAGGCACGCGCGCAGTCCCGTCAGGCCGCCGTGCGCTTCGTAGTCCGAGGGGCTGAGCGGATCGGTCACACCAATGCGTGCGAACGTCAGGCGCTGTTGCCGCGCCAGATAGGGAATGGCATCGACGCGTCCAACGCACGCAGGCATCAAGGCCTCCCAACTGCCGTCGGGGTTGTCGGCCGGCAAGTCACGCTCGGCGTCCTGGACGGCACAGGCCGGCCAGCCGCTATCGAACAAGGCCGCGACCTGGGCAGCCTGCACATTGCTGTACCCGACGCGCCCGGCGGGCGTCGCCACTTCGACGAGCGGCTCCAGCCAGAACAGCCCTCGCGAGCCGTTGCGCACGATATCGACGGCAATGCCTCTCCGGGTGGCTTCTGTTGCCACAGCGGCGGCGACCCGGTCCGCGCCCAGGGCAAGCGCCGCGGAATCGCGCGGGATATAGACGCGGTAAGGGCCGCGCGTGGACACGTCAGACATGCTCACCTGCCTTGCGCGCCGGCTGCGACGCCAGCAACGCGTCGAAGCGCGCCGCGCTCACGCGCGCATGCAATTCGCCGTTGATCATCACGGCCGGGGACAACGCACACTGTCCGAGGCAGTACACCGATTCGACGCCGACGTCCTGACACGGCTCGCCGTCCACCTTTGCACCGGTGCACGCTTCGATATGGGCCACGAGCGCTTCGCCGCCGCGACTGCGGCAGGCCTCCGCGCGGCAGACCTGCACCACGGTCGACGGTGGCGGCGCGCTGCGGAAGTGGTGATAGAAGGTAATCACGCCATGCACCTCGGCGCGAGACAGATTGAGCGCGGCGGCAATCGCCGGCACATGGGCCGGGTCGATGTAACCGTCGCTGTCCTGCAAGGCGTGCAACAGCGGCAACAACTCGTGTGCACGGCCGGCGTGGCGGGCCAGCAGCGGCGCGAGCGTCGCATGAGGGGTGGGCACCATCTCGAATGTCTCCTGGGGCGAAACGGCATCTCATATGTTCTTCATTGCATATGATGATCCCACGTTTCTGGGGGCTCGACAGTTAGGACATTAGTCCAAACCGCCCCGCCCAACAAGCCTCGTGGAAACACCGATAGCTTGATTTGGGTGCCTTTCCCGTGGTCGCTGCATGGCACCATGCAACATTGGCATGCGCCACATCGGACGGGCGTTCCAGTGCCATCCATCGCCACCCCCGTCATATGCATGACACTACATATGAAGCCTTAACCCAACGACGGAAACGCCTCGGAGAGCGGCGCAATGCGCCCGGTGGCCGCCTCGCTGTAGCCGGGGATGGCATGCACCGCCTGCCGATACTCGGCGCTTTGCAGAATGTCCAGCAGTGCCTGCAAATGCGCGGACTCGCCGCCGGTCTCGGGAAACATCAGGCAGTAACGCTCGGTCAGGATCGGCAGGAAGTCGAGCCCGAACTGGCTTGCCGCCGCCTCGATCGCGAGCCCCGCATCGGCGCGTCCGCTGGCGATGTAGGCGGCCACGGCGGCATGCGTGAACTCGATGTTCTCCGCCCCCGCGATGGCGGACGGATCGATCTCCTCACGCGCGAGCAGCAGATCGAAGATGATGCGCGTGCCGGACCCGCGCTCCCGGTTCGCGAAGCGCGCCCCAGTGCGCGGCAGGTCGGCCAGCGCGTGAATGCCGAGCGGATTGCCGCGTGCGACAAGCAGTCCGAGACGGCGTGACGCCACATCGGCCACCCGATACGACTTGCCCTTGAGCAACGGCCCGTAATGATCGAGCACCGGCTCCGCCAGCGCGCCGATCGGCACGTGAAAACTCGCCACCTCGCACTCGTGCTTCGCGAGCGCGGCGATCGCCTCGATGCTGCCCCGATAGCTCACGTCGATGGGCAGGCCCGCCCGACCCGCGAAATCGACCAGCGCCGCGATCGCCAGCCCGTGACTGGCAAACAGTCGCAGTTGGTCGCTGTCCTGCAAGAGCAAATCGTCGAGTTCGGTCTGCAGCTCCGACGCCATCGTTTCCAGCAAGGGCCCAAGCCGCGCCTGGAGACGCTTTTGCCCCCACAGCAACCGTTGCGCCAACGGCGTGAGCACCGCACCACGCCCGCGCGCCATCGTCAGCAACGGCGCCCCCATGAGCGCCTCGACTTCCTTCACATGCCCCCAGGCACCACGATACGACTGCCCGAGCGCCTGACTCGCCGCCTGCAGGTTGCCGTTCGCCTGCACTTCGGCGAGCAGCGACAACACCTTGTCGAGCGGAAGATCGTTGCCGTCGTGGCGAAACCGGAGCTGCGGAGCAATGGAAATTTGCTTCATTGATTCACCTTATATGCTATTCATTGCATAAATCAATTTATGCAATATCCTGATAAGATGCTTGAAAACGTCGAATTAACGGGGCATAACTGACGAACATCGACTCAAGACCCCCGTCGCAACGTCTTGCAATTATGCATCATTTTGCCTATTTGACGTCAACCTTTTGTCCATGGCTGCAGCGCTGCCCTGATGCCGACGCCTTGCGCCTCCTTTCGCCTGAAACGCCCCATGTCCGCCTCGAAAATCGCCCCGTACCATCGCCCCGCCGGCGGTTGGGGAGCGCTCAAGAACGTTGCCATTCAACTCGTCACCCAAGGGATTCCGCTCAAAGGCGCCCGCACACTGCTCAGCGCGAACCAACCGAGCGGCTTCGACTGCCCGGGCTGCGCCTGGCCGGATCGCGACCATGCGTCGACGTTCGAATTCTGCGAAAACGGCGCCAAGGCGGTTGCCGCCGAAGCCACCCGTCGTCGCGTCACACCTGACTTTTTTGCCGCGCACTCGGTGACCGACTTGCTCGCCCTCGACGATTACACGCTCGAAGGCTACGGCCGCCTCACCCATCCCATGCGTTACGACGCCGCCACCGACCGCTATGCGCCGATCGCCTGGGACGACGCCTTCACACTGATCGGCGAGCACTTGCGCGCCCTGCCCGACCCCGATCAGGCGGCCTTCTATACGTCCGGGCGCACAAGCAACGAAGCCGCGTTCCTCTATCAACTCTTCGTTCGCCAGTACGGCACGAACAATTTCCCCGACTGCTCGAACATGTGTCACGAGCCGACGAGCGTTGGCCTGCCGCCCACGGTCGGGATCGGCAAGGGCACCGTCACGCTCGACGACTTCGAACAGGCCGACACGTTGCTGCTGTTCGGCCAGAACCCAGGCACCAATCATCCGCGCATGCTCGGTGAACTTCGCGAGGCGGCCCGCCGCGGCGCAACCATCGTGTCGGTCAATCTGCTGCATGAACGCGGGTTGGAGCGCTTCGCCGACCCGCAGAGTCCGACCGAGATGCTGAGCCTCGGCGGCACCGCGATCAGCAACCACTACGTCACACCGGCGTGCGGTGGCGACTTCGCTTTCGTGAAGGGCGTCATCAAACACGTGCTGGAGCGAGATGCCCTCGCGCGTGCCGACGGCGAGCCTGCGTGGCTCGACGACGCCTTCATCGCGGAACACACGCACGGCTTCGACGATTTCGCCGCCGACGTGCGTCGTGAACGCTGGGAGGATCTGGAGCGCGCGTCAGGCGTGTCACAAGCGCAGATGCAACAGATAGGCGAGGTCTATTTGCGCGGCGAGCGCGTCATTGCGACGTGGGGCATGGGCATCACGCAGCACAGGCACGCCGTGGCGACCATTCAGATGATCGTCAACCTGATGCTCCTGCGCGGCAACATCGGACGCCCGGGCGCCGGTCTGTGCCCCGTGCGGGGTCACAGCAATGTGCAGGGCGACCGCACCGTCGGCATCAATGAAAAGCCGTCGCCCGACTTCCTGGACCGGCTCGGCCAGGTGTTCGCGTTTGCCCCGCCGCGGCGCGACGGGTTGAACGTCGTCGATACGATCTCGGCCATGCGCGACGGCCGCATCAAGGTGTTTGTCTGCATGGGCGGCAACTTCGCGATGGCCACGCCCGACACGCCGCGCACCTGGGAAGGGCTGCGCCAGTGCGACCTGACTGTGCACGTCGCAACCAAGCTCAACCGCAGCCATCTTGTTCATGGGCGCGATGCGCTGATCCTGCCGTGTCTGGGACGCACCGAAATCGATGTCCAGGAAGGTGCAGTGCAAGGCATCACCGTCGAAGATTCGATGAGCATGGTGCACCTGTCATACGGCATCAACGCCCCGGCGTCCGAACATCTGCGCTCGGAACTGGCCATTGTCGCCGGCATCGCGCAGGCCACGATGGGTCATGCACTCGGCGGCGTCGACGATTGGCACTGGTACGTGCAGGACTACGACCGCATTCGCGATGCCATCGCCGCAACCTTCGACGACTTTGCGGATTTCAATCGCCGCGTTCGTCAGCGGGGCGGCTTCCGGCTGCCCGTGCCGCCATCGACCCGCCAGTGGCTCACGGCCAACGCGCGCGCCAACTTCACGACGCACCCGCTGCCACACGAGATGCCGATCGACGTGGCGCGCCGTCAGGCCGGTGAGCGAAGTGCCGAGGTGCTGCAACTCGCCACCATCCGCTCTCACGATCAATACAACACGACGATCTACGGCCTGAACGACCGGTATCGCGGTGTGTTCGGGCAGCGCCGCGTCGTTTTCGCCAACGCGCAGGATCTGGATGCGCGAGGCTTGCGTGCCGGCGAGCGGGTTGATCTTGTGGGCGTCTGGCACGACGGCGTGGCGCGTCGCGCCGATGATTTCCTGCTGGTGGCCTACGACATTCCGCGTGGCTGCATTGCGGCTTACTACCCCGAGACCAACGCCTTGGTGCCGCTCGACGCCATCACGGATGGTGCGGGCACGCCGACTTCCAAGTCGATTCCGGTGGTGCTGGAGCGCCGAGCGGCCTGATGAGGCGAGGCGGCCCGACGCTTGCGACTTGCGACTTGCGACTTGCGACTTGCGACTTGCGACTTGCGACTTGCCGCTTGACGGCTAACGGCCAACGCCTGGCGCTTGCCGCCTGCCGCCTGCCGCCTGCGCGCACGCTGGCCGTGCGGGCAGGTGCCTCACCCCATTTCCGGGTGCGCTATTTCGGGATTCTGGCGAATCATGTTATAAATGCGAATCGTTTTCGTTAGCGTTTGCATCGCCGTTGAAAAATGCGTGGCCGCAGCGTTTGACGCAAACCGTCTTCGGATCGGCCTCGCCAGCCGCGTCGCCTCAGGGCGGTGCCTCCGCTTGCAGGCCACATTTTTCAGTGATTCCCGAGCATGTTGATTGGATTGGCGATTGCCCTGGCATGGCTGGCAGGCGGTGCCTACTATCTCACCTCAGACCACCAGCGTGTGAGCGCACAGCGTTTGGCTGCACAGCCCGCCCGGTCGGTCTCGCTGGTGGCGGCCATTGCCTGCCTCGTTTGCTGGTGGCTGGCGGCAGGCGCCTCGGCCGGCATCGCGGCGGCCTTCATGTCGCTGTGTTTCGGCCTGCTGTTCTGGCCGTATGCCGCGGGCGGCTGGCACTGGCTGCGTGGAGACGCCCATGTGGAGTAGAACCTTCGCGGGCCTCGTGCTCGGCGGCTTTGCCGCGATGGCGCTGTGCGGCGCCATCGCCTTCCTGACACCAGCCGGTTGGCAAACGGCGGTTATACCCGTCATCGCCCTCTTCCCGCTCCTGTGGCTTGGCCTCTGCGCCGTCGCCTACGCTAGCCGCACCGCCAAACACGCGTGGGTTGGACTTGGCGCCACCACCGTCGTCGCCTGGGCCGCGCTGCTGTTAGCGCGCGCCGTCGGGTAAGGATCGTTCAATGCGCGCCCAAACCCTTCGTCAATATCTGAGTGTCCATACGTGGGCCGGCATCGTCGCCGGCTTCGCGCTGTTTGTCGCCATGCTCGGCGGCGCCCTGACCGTCTTCCATCACGAGATCGAACGCTGGGAGCAGCCCGCCACGCGTCATGCGCCGCTCTCGCTCGCGCAAACGGAACAGCTCGCCGACAGGGTCCGTGCGCAATTCCCCGCCGCGCGCGAACAGATGGGCGTGGTGTTGCCCAATCACTCACCGACGCCCTTTGCCTACTGGCAGGAACCGAACGGCGAATGGCAACAGGCACGCTTGCGTCCGAGCGCCGAAGGCGCCGCGCCGTCGCTCGTGATCGGCGATGCGCGCCCCGGCCTGTCGGGCACAATCAATGCGCTGCACTATTCGCTCTCGATCCCGACCTACGGCCTGTACCTGATGGGCGTGGTGTCGCTGTTCTACGGTATGGCATTGATCTCAGGCGTGATCGTGCATCTGCCGCGCATGACACGAGACCTCTTTGCGCTACGCCCGGGACGCAACCTCAAGCGCTTCTGGCAAGACGCGCACAACGCCATCGGCGTGCTGAGTCTGCCGTTTCATATTGTCTTCGCGCTGACGGGGGCGCTGTTGTGCCTCCTCCTGCCGCTGATGATGGCCTTCAACGTCGTGACGTTCGATGACAAGTTGCTTTCGCAGATTCCGCAGATAACCGGCGCAGTGCCGGCAACGATCGCGCCGGTCGACGGCAAGCCGCTCGGCCTGGCCGCCGTGCTCGCCCGCGCGGAGCACGCGGCGCCCGGCATGGAGGCGACTGCCGTGGCGTGGACCCGTTACGGCAAGCCGGACGCGGTGGCCGAGGTTTATGGCGAGGCCAGCGACTCGCTGGGCGTCTTCTCAGCCGTGGCCGTGCGCCTGAACGATGGGGCGATCGTCGGTCAGCACAGTCCCGGCGCACGGGACACCAACCACGCGGTGCTGAGCATGATCTATGGCGCCCACTTCGGCAACTTCGCGGGCGACGCCATGCGTTGGGTGTACTTCGTGCTCGGCCTGATGGGCGCGGTGCTTGTGTACAGTGGCAACCTGCTCTGGCTCGAATCGCGTCGCAAGCGCAACGCAGCGACACAACCCGCCCATCTGCGCGGGATGGCCAAGGCTACCGCCGGGGTGTTTCTCGGCACATGCCTGGGGATTGCCGCGGCTTTCGTCGGGGCGGTCGTGGCACCGGACATGACCGCGCTCTCGATCTTCGTCGCTACGCTCGCCGCCTCGGTGCTTTTCGCCGCGCTCGCAGCGCCAGCGGTAGCGGCCACGGGACTGCTCGCGGCGACGGCGCTCGCCTGCCTCGCCATACCGGCCGCCGACGCCGCGCTCACGCCGGACAATCTCATACGCACGATCGCTGCGCACGATTGGGTGCTGGCCGGCGTTGACCTCATCGCCATCGTCTGCGCGGGCGGCTTTGCGCTGTTCGCGCGCGCGACCTGGAAACGTGCCCGCAGTGGCGATCCGAACAGCGTGTGGGCACGCCCCGTGGCGACGCCCACCGCCTCGACACCCAATACCACCGTCGACCTGAGCGCCAAGCCCTAGCCACGCGTCGTACGCAAGGCCACGCCGACACGCGCTGGACCGGCCGTGCGTCGATCGCTGGGCATTCACCTTCCAAATTCGCCTCCCGACGCGATCAAGCCCCAGCCGGGTCCGTCTGTCGACCTCCGTAGCGCGCGTGATCCCGCATCGGATCGCACCCCCTCATCGCGCCCCCTCATCGCGCGTTCGACACTCGCGTCGTCTCAACACACGCCCGCGACATCCTTCCGCCAGCGCTCGTCGCTCACGCCATCCGCAGCTGTTCCGACTTCAGCAAACGAAAGGGCATTTCATATCATGGAATATCCTTCGGATTTTCGAAGCCTCATATTTTCGTCACTCGAAAACATGTTTCAAATTGCGAAATCTATCGCGCATCCCATTGAAAAATAACAATAAATTAAGTCTTATGTCTTATATAAGACTTGAGCAATTCCCATCAAACAGCGCTACTATTTTGTCATGCAGTTCGCTTCTACAAACGGGGGCGACACGCTGAACCCTTTATTCACACGCGCTTGGCTCTCAGGAGAAGCACATGACTCAGTATCAAGACGACATCAATGCAGTGGCTGGTTTGAAGGAACAACAAGGCAGCGCCTGGAATGCCATCAACCCCGAATATGCCGCTCGCATGCGCGCCCAGAACAAGTTCAAGACGGGCCTCGACATCGCCAAGTACACCGCCAAGATCATGCGTGCCGACATGGCCGCCTATGATGCCGATCCGGCGAAGTACACCCAGTCGCTGGGCTGCTGGCACGGTTTCATCGGCCAGCAAAAGATGATCTCCATCAAGAAGCACTTCAACAGCACCGAGCGCCGCTACCTCTACCTGTCGGGTTGGATGGTCGCCGCGCTGCGCTCCGAGTTCGGTCCGCTGCCGGACCAGTCGATGCACGAAAAGACCTCGGTCACCGCGCTGATCCGCGAGCTGTACACGTTCCTGCGCCAAGCCGACGCCCGTGAACTGGGCGGCCTGTTCCGCCAACTCGACGCCGCCGAAGGCGCTGCCAAGGCCGCCATCCAGGAAAAGATCGACAACCACGTCACGCACGTCGTGCCCATCATCGCCGACATCGACGCGGGGTTCGGCAACGCCGAAGCGACCTACCTGCTGGCCAAGCAGTTCATCGAAGCGGGCGCCTGCTGCATTCAGATCGAGAACCAGGTGTCCGACGAGAAGCAATGCGGCCACCAGGATGGCAAGGTCACCGTGCCGCATGAAGACTTCCTGGCCAAGATCCGCGCCATCCGCTACGCGTTCCTGGAACTGGGCGTGGACGACGGCATCATCGTGTCCCGTACCGACTCGCTGGGCGCCGGCCTGACCAAGCAGATCGCCGTGACCCACACGCCGGGCGACCTGGGCGACCAATACAACTCGTTCCTCGATTGCGACGAGATTGCGGCCGACGCTCTGGGCAACGGTGACGTCGTCATCAAGCGCGACGGCAAGCTGCTGCGTCCGAAGCGCCTGCCCAGCAACCTGTTCCAGTTCCGCGCCGGCACGGGTGAAGCACGCTGCGTTCTGGATTCCATCACCGCACTGCAAAACGGCGCCGACCTGCTGTGGATCGAAACCGAAAAGCCGCATATCGCCCAGATCGCCGGCATGGTCAGCGAGATTCGCAAGGTCATCCCGAACGCCAAGCTGGTGTACAACAACAGCCCGTCGTTCAACTGGACCCTGAACTTCCGTCAGCAGGCGTATGACGCGATGAAGGCGGCCGGCAAGGATGTTTCGGCGTACGAACGCGGCCAACTGATGAGCGAGGAATACGATCACTCGGAACTGGCTACGCTTGCCGACGAAAAAATTCGCACCTTCCAGGCCGATGCCTCGCGCGAAGCGGGTATCTTCCACCACCTGATTACGCTGCCGACGTACCACACCGCGGCCCTGTCGACCGACAATCTGGCCAAGGAATACTTCGGCGACCAGGGCATGCTGGGGTATGTGGCTGGCGTGCAGCGCAAGGAAATTCGTGAAGGCATCGCCTGCGTCAAGCACCAGAACATGTCCGGCTCGGACATCGGTGACGACCACAAGGAGTATTTCAGCGGCGCCGCAGCCCTCAAGGCGGCGGGCAAAGACAACACCATGAACCAGTTCTGATGACGAAAAAAAACCGCTCGATCGAGCGGTTTTTTTTATCCCACGGCAGCAAGCGCTGCCGTGCGGCAACGTGCCGACGGCTTAGCCGACGAACGCACGCTCAACGAGGTAGTGCCCCGGCGCGTGGTTGTGGCCTTCGACGAAGCCACGCTTTTCCAGCAGCTCGCGGGTGTCCTTGAGCATCGCCGGGCTGCCGCACAGCATGATGCGGTCGTTCTCCGGTGAGAATTCCGGCAGGCCGATGTCCGTGAACATCTTGCCCGACTCGACCAGCTCCGTGATACGGCCCTGGTTTTCGAACTCTTCGCGCGTTACCGTCGGATAGTAGATCAGCTTGTCGCGGACGTACTCGCCCAGATACTCGTGCGCAGGCAGGTGCTGCGTGATCAGATCGCGGTACGCGAGTTCGCTGGTGAAGCGGCAGCCGTGCACCAAGATGATGTGCTCGTAGCGGTCGTAGACTTCCGGGTCGCGGATGATGCTCATGAACGGCGCGAGGCCCGTGCCCGTCGAGAGCAGATAAAGGTTCTTGCCAGGCAGCAGGTTGTCGTCGATGAGCGTGCCGGTCGGCTTGCGCCCGACAATGACCTTGTCGCCCGGCTTCAAGTGTTGCAGACGCGAGGTCAGCGGACCGTCCTGCACCTTGATGCTCAGGAACTCCAGCTCTTCCTCGTAATTCGCGCTCGCCATGCTGTAGGCGCGCAGCAGCGGTTTGCCTTCCACTTCCAGCCCGATCATCGTGAACTGGCCATTGACGTAACGGAACGACGCGTCTCGAGTGGTCTTGAAGCTGAACAACGTATCAGTCCAGTGATGGACTTCCAGCACGGTCTGTTGATTCTGAGTACTCATATTGGCTTGACGTATGACGGCGGGCGGCGGCGCAGCACATCGGCGGAGCTGACGCCCGATTCGCCTGACATGCGTGTACACGAGCCGTCCTTGATGGCCCCGATGCCCGGGCCCTGGGCACGCCGGATGGACGCACTTTCGGTTTTGGGCGGGAAAACTCCATTATTTTACCCCAAACAGGAATTGCTTTCATTTGTCCCCATCGCAAGGCAGGGGTTTTGGCGGAATCGCGCGCCGATGCCGTGTCGTCGGGCATGTTGCTGCGCAACGAAGCGACGCGTGTCACGGCAAGCGTTGTCGCCACCCCCATGCGCAGATAGGCATGCGCTGGAAACGCGTCGCGCAGTCCTTGCCGGTCGTCGTGGTTGCCGACGACCAGATAGACGGGCAACCTCAACGCCGCCAGACACGCGTGAAGTACTTCGTATTCCGATGGATATGGCGCGTCAACCAGGTCGCCGGTCGCGATGACGGCGTCGGGCGGCGGCGTCCAGCCATTGATCGTGGCGATCGCGCGGCGCAGGGCGCGCGCGGTATCAACGCGTGCGCACGCAAGCATGCCGGGCCGCGCGATGTGGAGTCCCGGATAAAGCGGAGGTGACGTCAACCAAAAGTCGCGCAGGTACGCAAGCCCCAACCAGCTAGGGAAACCCCCAAAGCCCGCCCAGCAAGGGATTGCGCGATGGCATGACCGGAGATGCCCACAGTTACCGGGTTTTTATCACCAAGAACAAGAAAGTACGCGGCATCGCGCAACAAAATCGCCGCAAACCGTTGTCAGGACTGGCCCACAGCCCGTCGAAGGCTCTATAATGCGCCTGCCCGGCCAGTGCCGAGGCCGTCTCGAAGCGTGACGGAATGGATCTTCAGATTGGTTTCGCGTGACGCATCGCGACGGCGCCATTCTGGCGCTTGCCGCGTGCCTTATGGCGCGGATACAACACCGACACTCGTCAAATGGCGAAAGTGTTAGAGTTGTCGCCGGTATTCACCACCTCTCAAGGGAAACACACATGAACAAACAGGAACTGATCGACGCCGTCGCTGGTGTTACGGGTGCTAGCAAGGCGCAAACTGGCGAAACCCTCGACACTCTGCTCGAGACCATCAAGAAGGCCGTCGCCAAGGGTGACGCGGTCCAGTTGATCGGCTTCGGCTCGTTCGGTTCGGGCAAGCGCGCCGCACGTACCGGCCGCAACCCGAAGACCGGCGAAGCGATCAAGATCCCGGCCGCCAAGACCGTGAAGTTCACGGCTGGCAAGGCGTTCAAGGACGCTGTGAACAAGAAGTAAAACCAGTTGCGCGCAGGCCGGCCTCCGTGCCGGCCTATCTTTTTTGCTCGCATGACCGCCCGGCGGTGCGCGGCAATGGATAGGCGTCACGTCATCCTCTTGCGAGGTCCACGACTGATGTGACGCTGCGCGCCTCGCGGGTGTCCTGTACACCGCAGCTCGGACACCGGGCGCCCGCGACGAGAGGTTCCCCGCCTCTTTTCCCGCCCATGCGCGGCAATGACTCTCCTGTTGTCTTCCCCTGTCTCCAAGCGCACAACCTAGCGCCTGCCGCTCCGATACCCATTGCGGATCGAGCTTCGCCGAATGCCGATCGCCGGCCCTCGCGCGGCCCCTGTGGCGCGCCGTCGCACCGCACTCTGTCTCAGGGTTGGCGCCCGGGCAATTATGCTATGTTGCGTGACATGACATGTGCGACACCAGCGGCCATCGCCGCCTCCCCTGACGAACCGCCCGCTGCCGGCCAGGCCGCCACGCAGGTGAGCGCAGCGTCCAGCGCCAGGCGTATGCGACGCATGTCTGCCGCGGGCCTGCTCGTCAACCTCGCCGCGCTGACCCTGCAGCAATGGCCCTCGCTACCGAATACTGGCGAGAATGCAGGCAGCCCCTCATCCATCGATGCCGAAGCCGTGCATCAGTTGAGAATTGCAGTCCGCCGGCTGCGCGCGTTGATCGATGTGTTTTCGCCTTGGCTCAAGCCGCGCTGGCACCATCGATTGAACGGGGAGCTGCGCTGGCTCGGGCAATCGATGGGGCCGACGCGCGATACGGACGTTCTGGCGACAACGACCTTACCCGCGCTACGCGCCGACTATCCCGACTTCGACTGGCCCGCAGTGGTCACGCATGTGGAACACCTGCGCCGCGATGCCCGCGCCCAAGTGGTCGAGGCGCTGACCGGCGAGCGTCAGCAGGCACTGCATGCGCTGCTGTTGCAGGCGTTTGGCATTCGCCACGACGGCCGAGGCGAAATCCGCTCGGCCAGGGCGTTGCGACGGCCCTCGCGTACGCCTGGCAAGCGACCCCGCGCGTTCGCGAAACACGCGCGTAACATGCTTCGCGCCCAGTACATGGCCCTATTTCCGGATTGCCGTCAGTTGGCAATGCTCGACACCGAGCAGTTGCACGCGTTGCGCATAACCATCAAGAAGGCCCGTTACAGCGCCGAAGTTTTGACGCCATGGCTGCGCAAGTCGGTGCGCTTACCCTACGAGAGCACGCTGCATGCCGCGCAGACGCTGCTCGGCCAACTCAACGACGCGGTCGTTGCGCAGCGCATGTGCGAAGGCATGCCGCTAAGCGACGCGCAGCGCGACACGTTGGTCCGGCGTCTCGATACGATCATCGTCAACACGGCCAGCCGTGCAGCACACGTGCTGGGCCAGTTGCCCGACGCGCATACGCTGGAGCGCGGCATGCACGGCCGCTGAGCGTCGCGCCGCTCACCGCTCTCACGCGACCTTCGTACGAAGCAGGCGCATGCCGTTCGCGATCACCAGCAGACTGGCCCCCACGTCGGCGAACACCGCCATCCACAGCGACGCCAGCCCAGCCACCGCCAGCGCGAAGAAAACCGCCTTGATGGCGAGCGCTACGGCGATGTTCTGCTTGAGGACCGTCGCCGAGCGCTTCGACAGTGCCAGGAACGCCGGCAGCTTGTGCAGGTCGTCGTCCATCAGCGTAACATCGGCCGTTTCCAGAGCGCTGTCGGTGCCACTCACGCCCATCGCGAACCCAACGTCGGCGGCCGCGAGCGCAGGCGCGTCGTTAATGCCATCCCCGACCATGCCCACGTGTCCGTATGTCTCCCGCAGGGCCGATACCGCCTGCCATTTGTCTTCCGGCAGCATTTCGGCACGCACGTCGCTGACGCCCGCCTGCCGGCCGATCACTTCCGCGGTCGCCCGATTGTCGCCGGTCAACATCACCGTGCGAACGCCCATGCCAGCCAGACGTGCGATGGCATCACGGCTTTCCGCGCGCAGCGTGTCGGCCACCGCCAGCACGGCAAGCGCCTGCGTTTCGCTCGCCAGCACGATGGCGGTGCGGGCCTGCGCCTCGAGACGTGCCAGCGTCGCCTCCACGCGGTCATTGCAAACGCCGAGCGATTCGATCAGTCGATGATTGCCCAGGTAGTACAGGGTGTCACCGATACGCCCCTTCACGCCCATGCCGGCGAGTGCCTCAACATCCGAGACCGGTGGCAATGCGCCCAGCCCCGCTCGCGTGTACCCGTCGACCACAGCGCGCGCAATGGGGTGGGTGGTCTGGGCGTCGAGCGCAGCGGCCAGGGTGAGCGCTTGATCGTGTGACGTTTCGCCCAGCGGCACCACGTCGGTCACGCGCGGCTCGCCACGGGTGAGCGTGCCCGTCTTGTCGAGTGCTACCGCCCGAATCAGGCGACCGGTTTCGAGAAACGCACCGCCCTTGATCAGGATCCCGCCACGCGCGGCGGCCGTCAGACCGCTCACGACCGTGACGGGCGTCGAAATCACCAGCGCGCACGGGCACGCAATGACCAGCATCACGAGCGCCTTGTAGATCCAGGGCGACCATGCCAGACCGAACACCAGCGGCGGCACCAGTGCAACAAGCAATGCACAGAGCACGACAACCGGCGTGTAGATGCGCGAGAACTTGTCGACGAAGCGTTGCGTCGGGGAGCGTTGCTGCTGCGCCGTTTCAACGATGCGCACGATGCGCGCAAGCGTCGTATCGCCCGGCGCCACGTTCGTGCGATACACGATAAGTGCGCTTTCGTTGATGCTGCCTGCGTAGACTTCGTCGCCCACCGTCTTGTCGACAGGGACGCTCTCGCCGGTGATCGACGCTTGATTGAGCGCGGAACTGCCCTGCTCGATCACGCCGTCGATGGCGATGCGCTCGCCCGGACGCGCCCGCACGCGCGTGCCTACCGCAAGGGATGCCGAGGACACATCCAACCACGTGCCATCCGGCTGTTCGACCGACGCGTAATCGGGCGCCAGGCGCATCAGCGCCTCCACGGCACGGCGCGCGCGCGTAAGCGACGCGGCTTCGAGCTTTTCCGACAACGCGAACAACACGATCACCATCGCCGCTTCCGGCCACTGACCGATGCTCATCGCGCCAATCACCGCGAGCGACATCAGGAAGTGAATGTTCAGCGTGAAGTGGCGCAGCGCGATCCAGCCCTTCCTGAGCGTCGGCACACCGCATGCGAGGATGGCGGCCACCACCACGGCGCCGACCCAGGGGCTGTGCTCGGGCACACCGGACCAGACCGCAAGCTCGCTTGCCGCGGCCAGCACGCCGCCGGCCACCAGACCGATCACCTCGGCCTTGCGGCTCGCGGGCGGCGGCGCCACATCGGTATCGCCTGCGGCGAGCGGCACTGGCGTCATGCCGAGCTTGCGCAGCGTGTCGGCCGCGGCCTCCCCTTGCCGCGCCACATCGGCCGCCGACGCCTTGTCGTCGAAGACGATGGTCAATTCACGTTTGAGGAGATTGAAGTAGAGCGCGTCGACGCCGGGCCGATGCGCCAGTTGATCGCGAATGAGGCGCTCTTCCGTCGGACAGTCCATCTGATCGATGCGGAAACGGGCCTGCGGTGCATGGGTGTCGGGCATCGGTTCGACGTACGGCAAGCTCGCCGCACCTGCACAGCACGACGATTCGCCGTGCGCATGCACTGCACGCCGAGCGCACGGCGCGGCATGGTCGTGATCGTGGTCTCGGCCGTGGTCTCGGCCGTGGTCGTGGGCGTGGCCGTGGCCGTGGACGTCACCGTGACCGCGTCTGTTGTCATGGTCGCGGTCGGCACCGTACCCGTGTGCGAGACCTTGACCTTCGCCGTGGCGCTGGTCGCAACCGTGCTCGTGCGAGTGACCGGACGATGGCTCGTGATCGTGCGCATGCCCATGATCGTCGCCATGACCGTGGTCATGCATCTTGTGATCTGCCGCCGTCGAGCCGGCGCAACGCGCCGAATCCGAGGGGTTGGACATGGGAACTCCTGATTGACTGATTCGTGTTACTCTCCATTGAAAACCCTGTAGTCACTACGGAGTCAAGCATGAAAATCGGCGAACTGGCCCGTGCGGCGGGCACCGATGTCGAAACGATCCGCTATTACGAGCGGGCCGGCCTGCTCGCGGCCCCGCCACGCACCGACGGCGGCTATCGCGCCTACGGTGACGATCACCTGGAAGCGCTGCGTTTCATCCGCCACTGCCGCTCGCTCGACATGCCCCTCGCCGACGCGAAGCGACTCGGCGAACTCGCGCACGACACAAGGGTGACGTGCGAAGACGCGAACCAGTTGATCGAAGCCCATCTGACTCGCGTGCATGCCCGCATCCACGAATTGCAGGCGCTCGAACAACAGTTGCTGCACCTTCAGGCGCAATGCCAGAGCCGCCACGAAACGAGCGATTGCGGCATCTTGCGCGCCCTCATGCAAGGCGCGCATGGCGAGGCCTGCGCCTGCCATAGCGACGGCGCCCCGATCGAAGTCGCCTGCGATCACGATCACTCGCACGTGTGAACCGCACGGATATCGCTGTGCTGTGGCGCCCCGCCATCGACACGCCGAGGCATCGACAACACGCAACGCCGCCAAAATTGCGCACGCGTCGTAAGTATCGAGTGCACATGCACGCTTCACGCATTTCACAGTTTCACTGTTTCGCTCGCTGATTTCCGCCCGGCTTGCCGTGAACGCGGCAACGATTGTGATGAATCGCGGTGCTTGCCCTGAAAACACGGGCAAACCGACACAATTTCTCTATACAATGTCCCGCACACGACCCTGCCGGCATGACCGCATTCGTGTGAACCGCTCTCTTGCGGCATTCAGGATGCACATCGATATGTCGTCATCCGTTTCAATTTTTGCTCATTTGTCGGAGACCTTATGTCCAGCGATGGATCCGCTACGCCCACCCCCACGACGCAAAGCAGCGCCGACATCGTGATCATGGGCGCTGGCGCGGCGGGCATTTCCGTGGCAGCCAGTCTGCGCCGCCGCCGCCCATCGCTCTCGATCACGATCGTGGATCCCGCCGACACGCATTACTACCAACCGGCGTGGACACTCGTTGGCGCCGGCGAGTTCGATGCGGCACGCACGGCGCGTCCGATGGCGAGCGTCATTCCGCAGGGCGTGACGTGGATTCAAGCGGCGGTGACCGCGTTCGCGCCGGAACATCAGCAGATCCTGCTGTCGGACGGTCGCCGCCTCGGCTATCGCTACCTCATCGTGGCGCCGGGCCTGCAACTGAACTGGGAAGCCATCGACGGCCTGACCGACACGCTCGGGCGCAACGGCGTCACGTCCAACTATCGCTTCGATCTCGCGCCTTACACGTGGTCGCTCGTACGCGACTTCAAGGGCGGCAACGCCCTGTTTACGCAACCGCCGATGCCGATCAAGTGCGCGGGTGCGCCGCAAAAGGCGATGTATCTGTCGGCGCACACGTGGCGTCGGAACGGCTTGCAGGACAAGGCGAAGATCGAATTCCATCTCGTGGCGCCCGCCCTCTTTGGCGTGAAGGATTACATCCCCGCGCTCATGGAATACGTTAAGCGCTACGAAATTTCGCTCAATCACCTCTCGCACCTGCGTGCGGTCGACGGCGAACGGCGCGTGGCTCGTTTCGAGATATTCGACGCCGACGGTCAGTCGCAGTTTGTCGACAAACCCTTCGATTTGCTGCACGTTGTCCCGCCGCAGAGCGCCCCGGATGTGCTGCGCGCAAGCCCGCTGGCAGATGCGGCCGGCTGGTGCGAGGTCGATCCGGCCACGCTGCGCCACGCACGCTTTGCCAATGTTTTCGGCCTCGGCGACGCCATCTCGGCGCCCAACGCCAAGACGGCCGCCGCCGCTCGCAAGCAGGCAGTCGTCGTCGCCGAGAACCTGCTCGCCGCCATGGACGGTCGCCCGCTGCCGCTGCACTACGATGGCTATGGCGCTTGCCCGCTCACGGTAGAGCACGGCAAGATTGTGCTCGCGGAGTTCGGCTATGGCGGCAAGCTCATGCCCACGTTCCCGATCGATGGCACGCAAGCCAACCGTTTCGCCTGGATGCTGAAAAAGTACGTGCTGCCAAAGGTTTATTGGAATGTCATGCTTCGCGGTCGGGAGTGGCTGGCGAAACCCAGCCGCCCAGGCCATAGGTAAAACCCGAACTCAATTTCCAAAGACAGGTGCCGTTAATGGACATAGGACCCGGTTTTGCGACCGGGCACGAGCTTCTTGTCGGGCCACGCCTTGTGCGCGGTCTGCCTGAGCGCGAGGCATGCGGTGCAATGGCCGGTCAGTCGCAACCGCCCCTCGCACGATGGCCGACACATTTACGCGTCTTATGCAGAACATGATTCAAGGGTTTTCTGGCGGCACGACCTGTTCGACGCGTGAGCTTCCTCTGCCGGCTGGCGTTGCACGCGGCAATGACAAACGTTCAACCGTACGGGCGATGTCTGCCTGCCTGCCGAGATGAACGATACCAACGCGCTGCGACGACAAGTCGTCCTCGCCGATCTACTGCTGGATCGCCAGCGACTCCTGCGCGCCCTTAGCCTGGAGTTGCGCACCCCGAGTCCGCCGGGCAGCCACTGTGCGCTGGTCGTGCTTCACGTGGGCCGAGGCCAGCGCATGGCGACCCGTCAACCCGCCGTTTCGGATGCCGATCTGCTCGCCACCGTGGCGTTCCGCATCGGTTCGCGCATTCGTCGACGCGACATCATCGGTCGCGTTTCCGATCAGCAGATCGCCATTTTGTTGCGCGATCTCGGCAGCCGCGATGCGGCGGTACAAATCACGCGCCGCTTCATCCGTGCGGGCGAATCGCCGGTGCCGTGCGGTGACGGCTTGCTCTACCCGATCGTCTCGGCCGGGATCACGCATCTGCCGCAGGTACCGGTATGGCCCGCCACCCTGCTTGAGCACACCTCGGATGTCGCCGATCAGGCGATTCGCGAGAGCGCGTCGCGGTTTCTGGTAACCGAAGCCCCGGCAGCGCCCACCGAAAGCGTCAATCCGCCCGACGAAGCCGGTAACGAGCACCACTGGCGCAACGCCATCGGACGCGCACTGTCCGGGTCGGAGTTCCGGCTGCATTATCAGCCGCAGATCGATATGCGCACGCATCGGCTGACCGGTCTCGAGGCGCTGATCCGCTGGCAGCGTGACGACGAACTGATCATGCCGGGCGAATTCATCCCGGCGGCCGAGCGTTGCGATGTGATCGGCCCGATCGGCGACTGGACCCTGCATGAAGCCTGCCGCCAGCTCGACCAATGGCATACCAACGGTGACGAGTATCCGCGTGTGGCGGTGAATCTTTCCGCACAGCAGATGCGCGTGCATACGCTCGACACGATCCGTTACGCGCTCAAGCACCATCGCGTGCCGCCCGACAAGCTCGAGATCGAGATCACCGAGTCGTCGCTGATCTCCCACCTCGATGAAGCCGCCACGCTGATGAACGAACTCGTGGCGATGGGGGTGCGCCTGTCGCTCGACGATTTCGGCACCGGATATTCGAGCTTTGTGCGCCTGAAGCGATGGCCGTTCGGCACTGTCAAGATCGACTACCAGTTCGTGGCCGGCGTGCTGCTTGGCGGCTACGATACCGAGTTGATCCGCGCCATCATCGCCATTGCCCGCAAGCTTGAAATCGAGACCGTGGCCGAAGGCGTCGAGACCAGCGCCCAGCGCGATGCGCTCGCGTCGCTGGGCTGCCACGCATGGCAGGGGTATCATTGCACGCGTCCCCTGCCGCCCGGACACATCGAGACGTTCATCCGCGACTGGCACGGGCGACTGTAAGCGCGTCGATCAGCGCCCTGTTGTGGGTCGACGCGCGGCACCATTGCCGCAGTCCACCGAAGGCCGCCCCCGGCGACTCCCGGGGCGAGTCGACACGCACGTCGGGCTCACCCGCCCGGCGTCGCCAACTCACACAGGACCGATGCCCAAGACGAATCCCAACGCATTCGCCCCATCGCCGCTGCGCGCCACCTCACTCGTCGCTGCCGCCCTCTGCCTGACTCTGAGCACCGCGGCACGTGCCGACCTCTCGCTCCTGCAACCCCCGCGCGCCCTCTCGGGCGACGCGCCGCTGCAACTCACATTGCTGGCCACGCATGACGGGCCGGGCCACGAGACAATCCCGCTACCGCCAGAGATTGTCGTGCGCATCTCGAACGACGACTTCAAACCCATGCGCCTCGCCCTCAAGCGCGCGGCGCTCGCCCCCGCACATGTGACGCTCGCGAACGGCCAGTTCCGGCGCATCACGTACGCTGCCGAGCTTCCGAAGGCGCTGCGCGGCTCGGTGCGCATCGAGCCGGTCGATTGGGATGCGTCGACCACGACGATCGTGCTCGATCGTGCCGCCCCGGCCGAACCGATGGTCGCCGCCGCCCCGGTCCCATACGGCAGCGGTGCGGTGCCGGGTACCGCCGTCGGCGCGTCCGCGTCCGCCGCAACGGCGGCTGCAGCGTCTGGCGCACTCGCCAGCGCCGCCCCCGATGCGATCGCACCGACAAGCGATGCCGAATTTGCGCGCATCTCGTCGAACGAGCCGATGTACATCGCCTTCGGCAAGAACGGCGACGCCAACGCGCGCTTCCAGCTCAGCTTCAAGTTCCATATTCTCAAGCCGGACAACCCGACATCGAAGGCCTTTCTCGACAATCTGTACTTCGGCTACACCCAGTTGTCGGTCTGGGACCTGGAAGCCGAATCGGCGCCTTTCCGCGACTCGAACTACCGGCCGAGCCTCTTTTACTACGTCCCCGACACCGGCGCGCGCGCGAGTTGGTTCTCATCGCTGGGCTTCGCAGCGGGGTTCGAACACGAGTCCAATGGCAAGGCGGGCACGGATTCGCGCAGCATCAACACGCTCTTCGTCAAACCGATCTTCAAGTTCGGGAATCCAGCCGAGTATCACTGGACAGTCGCGCCAAAGCTCTACGCGTATGTCGAGAAGAAGGACAACCGCGACATCCAGGACTACCGCGGCTATCTGGATCTGCTCGTCCTGTGGGGCAAGCCGAATGGCTGGCAGATCGGCGCAACGCTGCGCAAGGGCATGAAGCGCAACTATGGCAGCGTGGATCTGCAGGTGACGTATCCACTCGGCAAGCTCATTCCGGGCACTGGCGGCTACCTGTGGCTCGGCTACTTCACCGGCTATGGCGAAGACATGCTCGACTACAACCGCCATTCGCCGTCACAAGTGCGAATCGGATATAGCGTGTTCCGTTGGTGACCCAGCCGGAGGGCATTGCCGGCGCAACCTGAAACGCACCGGCATGTCCACCGCCACGACCCGGTCGTAGGGGAATCAACGACGGTCCGCCCATCAATGCGATAATGGCGCCTGATTTCAACGCGCCTGCCGACGCTGGCCGACACGCTCCCCGTTATGTCCGAACTGCACGACCGCCCCGACAGCCCCTGCATTGGCATTTGCTCGACGCTCTTTGACGACGTCTGCAAGGGCTGCGGCCGCACCGCCGAAGAAGTGTCGAACTGGGTGTTCCTCACCGACGCCGAGAAGGCCGCCGTGTGGGCGCGCATCACCGGCGAGGGCAAGGCGATGCGCTTTTGCGAGACCCGGTCTACGACTTCGCAGACCTGAACTGCAGCGACTTGTATTCGAGAAACTCCTCAAAGCCGTATACGCCGTTCTCCCGCCCGTGTCCCGACTGCTTGAAGCCACCGAATGGCGCCTTCACGTTGAACTCCCCGCCGTTGATGTCCACCTGCCCCGTGCGAATCTGACGCGCCACCCGCACCGCACGCGCCTCGTCGCCTGACCACACGCCCCCTCCCAACCCGTAGATCGAGTCGTTGGCGATACGCACCGCATCGGCTTCGTCCTGATACGTGATGATCGAGAGCACCGGACCGAAAATTTCTTCCTGCGCGACCGTTGCGTCCGGCGTCACACGGCCCAGCACTGTCGGCTGGACGAAGAACCCGGCCTCGAACCCCGCCGGCACAGCCTCCCCACCCGCAATCAATTCTGCGCCTTCCGCCAAACCCTTTCGGATATAGGTTCGCACGCGCTCGCGCTGTGCGGCCGATGCCAACGGCCCGAGACGTGTCGTTTCCTCGCGTGGGTCGCCCAGCGTGAAGCGCGCCACCGCATCCTTCGCCAGCGCCTTGACCTCGTCATAGCGCGACGCGGGCACGAGCATGCGCGTGTGTGCCGAGCACGTCTGGCCGGAATTCAGATAGCAGGCATTGAGGGTGCCCTTGACCGCCGCAGCAAGATCCGCATCGTCGAGCACGACCGATGCCGATTTCCCACCCAGCTCCAATGCGACCCGTTTGACGGTCTGCGACGCGACTTCGGACACGCGCCTGCCTGCCCGCGTCGATCCCGTAAAGGACACCATGTCGACGTCCGGATGCCGCACCAGCGCCTCGCCAACCACCGGCCCGAGCCCCGTCACCAGATTGAACACCCCCGGGGGCAGCCCCGCTTCGGCGATCACCTCAGCCAGGATGAAGGCATTGAACGGCGCCACCTCCGACGGTTTGAGCACAACCGTGCAACCCGCCGCCAGGGCAGGCGCCACCTTCAGGGTAATCTGATTCAGCGGGTAATTCCACGGGGTAATGGCGGCCACCACGCCTACCGGTTCGCGCACCACCAGCGAATTGCCTACGCGCGATTCGAAGTCGAACGTCTCGGCGAGCTCGGCGTACTGGTTCCAGTGATAGACCGGTCCGCCCACCTGAATCGCGCGAGCGAGCTTGATCGGCATGCCGGTCTCGCCGGTGATGACCTGCGCGAGCGCTTCGGTGCGCGCCTTCAGCCCCGTGGCGATCTTGCGCAGATAGACAGCACGCTCGGCAGGCGGCGTGGCCGCCCAGCGATCCCGCGCCTTGAGCGCGGCGGCAACTGCCGCCTGCACATCGTCCGTTGCCCCCTCGGGAATGCGCCCC
Organism: Pandoraea eparura; assembly: GCF_902459725.1. Lineage (GTDB taxonomy): Bacteria > Pseudomonadota > Gammaproteobacteria > Burkholderiales > Burkholderiaceae > Pandoraea > Pandoraea eparura. The sequence continues at coordinate 17,646 of NZ_CABPSH010000019.1, read as the reverse complement.
ATGAGCTTTCCATCGGCCGAATGGAAGACGTCCAGCGTTGCGCGCCCCACCGGCGTCACCCACTGGCCGTCGATGAAAAATTTGTCGTACGTGATCATGCGATGTCTCCTGCGGGGAGGTTCCCCACGAACGCTCATTGTAGTCCGCTCGCCCTCGCAGCTCGCAGGCTTGCGACAACATCGACCGACGCCTACACGGGGCGTCTGCCATGACCCCCAATAAAAAACCCGCCGAAACAGGCGGGTTCTTTCACTTGCGCAACGAGGGTTGTCCGTCTATCAGACTTCCACGCCCTGGCTCGCCAGGTATTCGTCGTACGTGCCCTGATAGTCGACAAGCGTTCCGTCGCTCTTCACTTCGATGACGCGCGTGGCCAGGCCCGACACGAATTCCCGGTCATGCGAGACGAAGACCAGCGTGCCAGGGTACTTGTCGAGCGCGATCTGCAGCGACTCGATCGACTCCATGTCCATGTGGTTGGTCGGTTCGTCCATCATCATCACGTTGTGACGGCCCAGCATCAGCTTGCCCCAGATCATGCGGCCCTTTTCACCACCGGAGAGCACTCGTACCGACTTGCGCACATCGTCGCCGCCGAACAGCAGACGGCCCAGCGAGCCACGGATCACCTGATCGTCGTCACCTTCCTGGCCCCATTGCGTCATCCAGTCGGTGAGCGACATGTCTTCCGGGAAGGCTTCCGACGTATCTTGCGGCATATAGCCGATATTGGCGTTCTCGGCCCACTTCACGTTGCCCGCGTCGACCGGCAACTCGGCCATCAGGCTGCGCAGCAGTGTCGTCTTGCCCGCGCCGTTCTCGCCGATGATCGCGACCCGTTCGCCCGCACGCACCGCGCCCGAGACATTCCTGAAGATCTGACGATCGTACGACTTGGCAATGCCTTCGAATTCGAAGGCCAGGTTGTGCAGCTTCTTCTCGAATTCGAAACGAATGAACGGGTTCTGACGCGATGAAGGCTTGATGTCTTCGACCTTGATCTTGTCGATCTGCTTGAGACGGCTCGTCGCCTGACGTGCCTTCGACTTGTTCGCCGAAAAGCGGCGCACGAAGTCCTGCAGATCGGTGATGCGTTCCTTCGCCTTGGTGTTCGCCGCCATCTGACGCTCACGAGCCTGTGCCGACGCCAGCATGTAGTCGTCGTAGTTGCCCGGATAGATCTTCAGCGTGCCGTAATCCATGTCGGCCATGTGCGTGCACACGGCGTTCAGGAAGTGGCGATCGTGGGAAATGATGATCATGGTGGAGTTGCGCTCGTTGAGCACGTCTTCCAGCCAGCGGATCGTGTTGATGTCCAGGTTGTTGGTCGGTTCGTCGAGCAGCAGCACGTCCGGGTTCGAGAACAGCGCCTGGGCGAGCAGCACACGCAGTTTCCAGCCCGGTGCAACATTGCTCATCGGGCCCTGATGCTGATCGATGGGAATCCCCACGCCCAGCAACAGCTCGCCCGCACGCGCTTCGGCCGTGTACCCATCGTACTCGGCAAACTTCGCCTCGAGTTCGGCGGCGTGCATATAGTCGTCGTCCGTCGCCTCCGGATTGGCGTAGATGGCATCGCGCTCGCTCATCGCCGCCCACATCTCGGTGTGGCCCATCATCACCACGTCGAGCACACGCATGTCTTCATACGCGAACTGGTCCTGCTTGAGCTTGCCCAGGCGAACGTTCGGCTCCAGCATAACGTTGCCGGCGCTCGGCTCCAGATCGCCGCCCAGGATCTTCATGAACGTCGACTTGCCACAGCCGTTGGCGCCGATCAGGCCATAACGGTTGCCCCCGCCAAACTTGACGGAGATGTTCTCGAAGAGCGGCTTCGCGCCGAATTGCATCGTGATATTGGCAGTAGACAGCACAGGTGGTATCCGGGAGATGAAGTGCGGCAGCGAGAAATTGCGCCACGAAACCTGACATTTTAACACCGATGCATGACGCGCGCCCTCGGCCGACCCGAGCGCTTGTGAAGCATCCGAAATATGGCGTACGCACGGGCGGATGAGGTGTCGCCGGCCTTACGCTGCCGGGAGTCTCGTGAATCGGCGCGCATGCCCGTACCTATGCCCGTGCGCAATTCCCCGCGGGGTTGGTATCCCGCGCAAGCCTGTCACGCCCACGCGCCGATCAACGGGGCCAAGAACGTCGGAGCGACCGTCATTTTCACTTTTCGATTTCCCGTATCCCTGTCGACTCGCCCCGGCGATTCCGCTGCCCTCACCGACACCTGCATCCCAGCCATGACCTCAATCTGCTTGCCGATGACCACCGCACGTGCCCAGCGTATGCGCCTTCGCCCGTTCCGTACGTTCCGTAAGTTCCTTACGCTCCTGAGTGCCACGCCGCTGCTGGCCACCGCGCCGCTGTCCGCCGCCGAGGCCAGCCTGTCGGGCGTGAGCGCCGAAACCCTCGTCAAATCCACCGCTGCATGGGATCAGACCGGCTACACGGCGTACCCGAGCGGCGTTCCGGCCCCCACGCTCGTGCGCCTCTCCATTGCCCCGAACACGCAACTGGACTGGCACGTCCACCCGATGCCGGCCATTGGCTACGTGCGCTCCGGTCAGTTGACGGTCGAGCGCGCCGATAACGGCACGCAACGCACCTTTACTGCCGGGCAGACGATCATGGAGCTGGTCGATGTGCCGCACCGGGGCCGCACGGGCGACGCTGGCGTCGAACTGCTGGTCTTCTATGCGGGTACCGCGCAGCAGCCGCTGTCGGTACCGGCACCCGACGCGGACAGCATCGCGTTGGACGTCCCCGGGTGATAGGGACTTTCCGCTATAGAGCGGTACGCGTGTTCTGCTTCATAATGAATCACTTATGCATTCCACGGTCCGACATATTCGGATTGTTATATTCCTCATGAGCCAGAACCGCGAACCGATTGACACTTATTTGCTGCGCGTCCTTCACACCTTGTTGATCGAGCGCAGTGTGACGCGCGCGGCCGTCAAGCTGAACCAGTCGCAGCCGGCGATCAGCGCGGCCCTGCGGCGCTTGCGCGACATCACCGGCGATCCGTTGCTGGTGCGCGGCAAATCGGGCATGGTGCCCACGGAGTACGGTCAGTCGTTGCTGGAGCCGACACAGAACGCGCTGCGCGAAATCGAGCGCATCACGGTGCAGCAATCGAATTTCGATCCAGCGACGACGGTACGCACGTTCCGCATCGGCTCGCCCGACTATCTGAACACGCTGTTCGTTCCGACGGTCGTCGAGCGATTTCGCCAACAGGCGCCCAACGCACAGCTCGAACTGCATTCGCTGGGCCCCGCCTTCGACTATGAGCACGCCCTAGAAGACGGCAAGGTCGACATCGTGATCGGCAATTGGCCCGAGCCGCCCGAACAGCTTCACCTCTCGAACCTTTTCGTCGACCAGATCGTTTGCCTGGTGCGCAATACGCATCCCTACGCCAAACGCGGCCTCACGCTCGACCAGTATCTCGCCAGCCCGCATCTCGCCCCGACGCCCTATTCCGTCGCCCAGCGCGGTGCCATCGATATGCACCTCGCGCGCGAGCGCCTGAAGCGCAATGTCGTCGTGACGATTCCGTATTTCAATCTGGCGCCTTACGTCCTGCTGAAATCGGATCTGATCTTCACCACGACGCGCCTGTTTGCCGACTATTACGCCGAGTTTCTGCCGCTCACCGTGCTCGAGGCGCCCATCGACTTCCCGCCGATGCAGTACTACCAGTTGTGGCACGAGCGCACACACTATTCGGATGAAGTGCGCTGGTTGCGCAGCGTCATATCCGACGCCACTCGGACCTTGCTCGAGATGCGCCCGCAGGCCTGAGCAGTCCTTCCCGACATCACCCGCGTCATGGGTTCGTACCGGGGTCCCCGCGCGGTTTTTACCGGCGGAGCGGCCCCCACCGCTCCGCCGAACCGCACAGCGGCGTGCCCAGAGTTCAGGCACACCACCCCCGACGCCCCGCCAGCCCGTTGCCGCACCCGGGCCGCACACCATGAATATGCGGCGGGTGCGGCACGGCCTTAACGAGACGCCTCGGCCAGTTGCCGCGCCAGCGCGTTGTGACGCATGACGAGCGACGGCAGGTCGAGCGTCGCCAGACGCCCTTCGCGCACCACCACGCGCCCGTTCACCACGCTGTATGCGGCGTGTCCAGGATTACAAAAAACCAGCGCCGCCACCGGATCGTGCAAGCCGCCCGCCATGCCGATACCGCGCGTGTCGAACGCCACGAAGTCCGCCGCCATGCCAGGCGCGAGCACGCCAATGTCGTCGCGGCCAAGCACGCGCGCCCCGCCCACCGTCGCAATTTCCAGGGCTTCACGCGCGGTCATCGCGCTCGGGCCGAACCCGACGCGCTGAAGCAGCAACGCCTGACGGGCCTCGCCGATCATGTTGGCCGCGTCGTTCGACGCGGAGCCATCCACGCCCAGTCCGACGGGCACGCCCGCGTCGCGCATGCGACGAATCGGGGCGATGCCCGACGCGAGCCGCATGTTCGAACACGGGCAATGCGCCACGCCGGTGCCGGTCTTGGCGAACAGTGCGATACCCGCATCGTCGAGCTGCACGCAGTGGGCATGCCAGACGTCGTGGCCAACCCAACCCAGATCCTGTGCATATTCGGCGGGCGTCATGCCGAACATCTCACGGCTGTAGGCAACGTCGTTGACATTCTCCGCCAGATGGGTGTGCATCGACACCCCATAGTGACGCGCCATCGTCGCCGACTCGCGCATCAGGTCGCGGCTCACGGAGAACGGCGAGCACGGCGCCACGACCACGCGCAGCATCGCATAGCGGCCTGGGTCGTGATACGCCTCGATGAGGCGCTGTGTGTCGTTGAGAATGTCGTCTTCACGCTCGACGACACGATCGGGCGGCAGTCCGCCCTGGCTCTGCCCGACGCTCATGCTGCCCCGGCTGGCGTGAAACCGCATACCGATCTCGGCAGCCGCTTCGATGCTATCGTCGAGCTTGCAGCCATTCGGGTAGAGATAGAGATGGTCGCTCGACGTCGTGCAGCCCGAGAGCAGCAATTCGGCCATCGCCGTCTGGGTAGAAACGCGGATCATTTCCGGCGTCAGGTTTGCCCACACCGGGTATAGATTCGTCAGCCAATTGAACAGTTCGCCGTCCTGCGCGACCGGAATGGCACGCGTGAGGCTCTGGTACATGTGGTGGTGCGTGTTGACCAGGCCGGGAACGACGACGTGCCCGGTCAGATCGAGCACCTCGTCGGCCGTGTCCGGCAGCCGATCGCGGGTGCCAACGGCGACGATCCGGTTGTCCTCGATGTACAGGCCGCCTCGGGCAATTTCGCGGCGGCCCGCGTCCATCGTGACCAGCACATCGGCATTCGTGACAAGCAGCGTTTTCATCAATGCGCCTCCAGTCCCATGCCTGCCCCTTGCGACTCGCCATGGCCATTGGCGGCCGGCGCTTTGAGGCCATTGAAATAGGCGTTCAGGATCACCGCCGAGAGCGTGGCCAGGAGAATCCCACTGTGGAGCAACGGCGCGAGTTGTTCCGGCATCTTCGCGAAGAATTTGTTCGACGCGACCGGAATCATCGCCATGCCGATGCTGATGGCCACAATGTACAGGTTGTAGCGGTTGTGCGAATAGTCGACCTTGGACAGGATCTTGATGCCCGTGGCGAGCACCATGCCGAACATGACCACCCCCGCGCCGCCCAGCACGAACTGCGGAATCGAGGCCACGACCACCGACATTTTCGGAATGAAGCCAAAGACAAGCAGGATGACGCCCGCCGCCACGCACACCCAGCGGCTTTTCACGCCGGTCACGCCAACGAGGCCGATGTTCTGCGAGAACGACGTATGCGGGAACGTATTGAACAGCCCGCCGATCACCGTGGCCAGACCGTCGACACGCAGACCGGCCACCAGCGCCTTCTCGTCGACCGGCTTGCCCACGATCTCGCCCAGCGCCAGGAACATGCCCGTCGATTCGATGAACGTGATCAGCATGACGATGGTGAGCGTCAAAATGGCCCACGGATCGAACACCGGCATGCCGAAATGGAACGGCAGCACGACGTCGAACCACTTCACCTGATCCAGGCCGTCGAAATTGACTTTGTGGAGCATCAGCGCGATGGCGAAGCCGAACAGAATGCCGAGCAGCACGGCGATGTTCGAGAAGAAGCCCTTCACGAAGCGCGTGATCAACAAGATGAAGATGAGCACCGCGAACGACACCCCCAGGTAGACAGGGTCGCCGTAATCGGGGTTGCCGACGCCGCCCGCCGCCCAGTTGATGCCCACGCCGATGATGGTCAGACCGATGGACGTGATCACAATGCCGGTGACGATGGGCGGGAAGAAGCGCAGCAGCTTGCCGACGGCCGGCGCGAGCAGCGTGCCGATAATGCCGGCGGCAAGGGTCGCCCCGAAGATGCCGGGCAACCCGAGCGATGGATTGGTGCCGATCGCGAGCATCGGACCGACCGCCGCGAACGTGACGGCCATGACGACCGGCATGCGAATGCCGAAACGCCCCACGCCCACACTCTGGATGAGCGTGGCAATGCCGCAGCACATCAGGTCTGCGGAAATGAGAAAGGCGATCTGGTCCTTGGGCAAGCCAAGGGCGCCGCCGATGATGAGCGGCACGGCGACCGCTCCCGCATACATCACGAGCACGTGTTGCAGGCCCAGCATGAACAGTTTTCCGATCGGCAGTCGCTCGTCGACCGGATCCACGGTGTTGGTTGTCACACTCATTGCGTCTCCGTCCCAGGGGGGCTGTTTGATTGCTATTTTTGGGTGACTCAATGGTGCAGGTCGACGCCTTTTGCGACAAGACCGTCCGGGGCTATAGTGTTTTTTTCATGGAGCGTATGCCTGAATGCTGATCTTGCCGCTCGGGTTTTCCCGAGGCACGCACGTCGCCATTGGGCTTTCCGGGCGATGCACGCCCCATGGCGGCAACGCGTCATATGGCCAGTGTTATACCGTGGATAACAGAAACAAATAGTGATCCCAAAAATCCTCGGCGCGGGGCATGCGGCGCAGGCTGAGTACCTCGACGCGACGCCTTGATGACGGTCATGTTTATCGCTGGCGTGACGTGGTATGTGCGCGTTTTTATCTTTGGTATTGCGCGCGTTGCCTGGCCGCCATCTCCCTACAATGCACCCATCCATCAAAGGAGACATCATGGGACGACTGACTACCCACGTACTTGATACATCGCACGGCAAGCCAGGCGCGGGCATCCGTGTTGAACTGTGGCGCGTGGACGGCGAGCGCCGCTTGCTGCGCGACGTGCAGACGAATGACGACGGGCGATGCGACACCCCGCTGCTTGAAGGCGAAACGTTCGTCGCGGGCGAATACGAACTCATGTTCCATGCGGGCGACTATTTCGCCGCGCAAGGCGTGGAGGTGCCGTCGCCGCGCTTCGTGGATCGCGTTGTGCTGCGTTTCGGCGTGGCCGAGCCTTCCCAGCATTACCACGTGCCCCTTCTGGTGTCGCCGTGGAGCTATTCCACGTATCGCGGCAGTTGATCGGCGCGAGCGTGAACGTCAGGCAGTTGAGGAGAACATAAGATGGAAGCGTTTATTACCGACTGGGTCAATCTGTTGCTGCGCTGGCTGCATGTGGTGGCAGCCATTGCCTGGATTGGCGAGTCGTTCTATTTCGTGATGCTGGACAATGGTCTGAAGCCGCCCAAGGCGGCCGAGGACAAGCAAAAGGGTGTGTTCGGCGAGATGTGGTCGGTACACGGCGGCGGTTTCTACCACGCCCAGAAGTACCTGAACTCGCCGCCGCAGATGCCGGAAGACCTGCACTGGTCGAAGTGGAAGTCGTACACGACGTGGCTGTCGGGCTTTGGCCTGTTCTGCGCGCTGTATCTGCTGCAGCCGCAGACGTATCTGATCGACAAGACCGTGATGGATCTGCAACCGGGGCAGGCCGTGGGCCTCGCGGTGGCGTTCCTCATCGGCGGCTGGTTCGTCTATGACTTCCTGTGCCGCATGCTGGGCAAGAACGAACGGGTGCTGGGCATTGCCGTTGCCCTGTTCGTGGTCGCCGCAACGTATGCCACGACGCATATTTTTGCCGGTCGCGCAGCCTACCTGATTGTCGGCGCCATGATGGCGACGTCGATGTCGGCGAATGTGTTCTTCTGGATCATTCCGGGGCAGCGCAAGAGCGTCGATGCGCTGTCGAAGGGCGAGGTTCCGAACCCGATCTGGGGAAAATTGGGCAAGCAACGCTCGGTGCACAACACGTATTTCACGCTGCCGGTCGTGTTCATCATGATCAGCAACCATTACGCGTTCACGTACAGCAATCCGCATAACTGGGTAATCCTGTCGATCATCATGGCCGCAGGCGCGATGATTCGTCAGTTCTTCGTGCTGCGTCACGCTGGCAAGAATCTTTACGTGCTGCCGGTCGCCGGCGCCGCGCTGCTGGCAGGCGTTGCCGTGTTCGCGGCCCCGCGCCCCGCGCCGGCGCCAGCCGCAGGCGCGCATGGTGAAGCCGCGGCGTCGAGCGTGAAACTCTCGGAAATTCAGCCGATCCTGACGCAACGCTGCGCGACCTGTCATTCGGCCAAGCCGACCATGATGGGCAGCGCACCGGCGGGGGTGATGTTCGACACGCCGGCTGAGATTTCGCAGAACGCACAGCGGATTTATCAGCAGGCTGTCGCCCTCAAGGCAATGCCACTGGGCAATGTGACGCAGATGACCGACGCCGAGCGCCAGAAGATCGCCGCATGGTTCAACGGCGGCGCACAGCAGTAGCCGCCGCGACCGACTTTCTTGCTGGACCCATGTTGGGGCGCTTCGGCGCCCCTTTTTTCGTTCATCGCGCCGCGCAGCCCCATTCCCAGTCTCGCCCCGATTCTCCATATCTCGTTGGGCGAAACCGGGGAGCAGCCCTCTTACACAGCACGAGACGATGCAGGTTTTCATGCATCTTCCGTTACTGCCCGATTCGACTGCACCGAAAGGCGTTGGGCAGTCGATGCCGAGATTTGCGCCGAACCCGTCACGAAATCCGCGCAAGCCATCCGGTTTTCGTTCCACCCGCGACGCAGATCGGGGCAAGCGGTAACAGGACATCCGCGGACGATTCGGCGACAAGCGGCCGGCAGCAGGAGCGGCTACCTAGTCGTCAGAAAATGCTGGTACAGTCTCCGGTTATCCCGTCGTCATCGTTGTGATGACGAGCGCATGTTTCGACGGATGTCCATGATCAGCAGCGTTATCTACTCGTTTCGCGAGCGCGTCCCCCTCTTGTTTCGCACAGTTGTCGCGGCAAGCAGCTTGGCCTGTGCGGGATCGGTCAGCGCTCATCCGCATGTGTGGATCACCTATGAAAGCGTTGCGCTGATGCACGGCACGGCGTTGGAAGCGGTGAAAGAGATGTGGACGTTTTCGCGAGGATTTCCGGTAGCGCTCGTTGGCGACCTGAGCGACATGCCCAAAGCCGGCCCCCTCGGGCCGAAGCACGTCAGCATCTTCAAGCAGCAGGCATTCGACTCGCTCAAGGGCGCCGACTACTTCACACACGTCTTCGTCAACGGCAAGCCTACGCCCTTCGGCGCGCCTCGCCATTTCGCGGTATCCATTGACGATGGCCGAATCGTCTATTCGTTTGAATTGCCACTCATCGATCCCGTGGACCTGAGGCTCGGGCAGGTACAGCTCGGCATCTGGGATGAAACTTTTTTTGTCGATTTTCAGCCATCGCCGAAAGGCGCAGCACCCGTCGTATTCAACGGGACCGCCCAGGCGGCCTGTCGCGCGAAACCTTTCGAGGATAAAAACCACGCCATATTTGGCGGCGCCGTTTATCCGCTCGCAGTGGAGCTCGCATGTTGAACGTTTTGCTGCATCGCGGAATTCGGCGCAAGGTGTTTGCATTGCTGTGGCTCCTGGTCCTCGTCACGCAGACCGTCGGGGCTCAGACGGTCGATGTCTTTGGAAGGACTTCATCCGGAGCACCAAGCGCAGCGAATGCTCAGACACCGACATCCCAGACGCCTGCCGAGCCGCAGTCCACCATGCTGGGACCTGTACGATGGGCGGTCAGCGCAAGCATTTCACTTCAGAGCCGCCTGAATGCCCGGCTCCAGGACAAGCTCGCCGAGCAGCGGGACGGCACGAGCATGCAAGCTGCCTGGATCCTGATGCTTCTGTCGTTCGGCTATGGTGTACTTCATGCGCTCGGTCCAGGGCACGGCAAGCTCGTCGTGAGTGCCTATCTGCTATCCCATCGTGCGCGCGTGAGCCATGCTGTTGCGCTCAGCACGTGGAGCGCGTGTGTGCAAGCAATCTCGGCGATTGCCCTGGTTGGCGGTGCCGCTTGGATTGCAAATGCGGGTCTGGGTGGCGTGCTGACGCGAGCGGCGACGCTTGAGCTGGTCAGCTATTTTTCTTTACTTTGCGTGGGTCTCTTCACCGTTTGGTCAATCGTGACGCGCCGCGATTGTTGCGACGAAGGTCGCATCACGCTCGCCCGCAAACCCCGCATCGGTCTTTTCGGGATCAAGCACGACGATCATGGCGCCCAGCAGGGCCACTACCTTGGCGGACAATTGACGCGACGCCGCCGCGTTACCCCCTGGGCGCGAGTGGACATGAATACGGGGAACGCCTGGATTGCACGTCAGATCTTGATGACGGGGTTGGCGGTGGGCGTAAGACCCTGTGTCGGTGCCATCTTCGTTCTCATAGCTGCGCTAGCCAATGGCATATTCATGGTGGGCGTCTTCTCCGCGTTTGCCATGGCTGCAGGCGTTTCATTGACTGTATTGGCGATCGGTCTGGCAAGCCTCGGCATCAATCGGGTGGTATCCAATCGGAGCGCCGCGCGCACACAGGCATTGCAAACGATTCGCTCGCGCTTCGCGCTCGCGGGCGCAGTTTTCATTACCCTGTTCGCCGCGTGGCAGACGTTCGCCTTGCTGGCAGGCTGGCAGCTGACCGGACTCGCCTGAGCGCCCCGTGACGCGCACCTGCGCGGGACTCTGGCGATACCATGCGCACCACGGCACTGTGCGGTGCCGGCCATGGAGAAGCATCAGTGCCCGTCGTGCGACGTGTCTCCTGTTCCTCGACAAAACAATCACTTGGGAACTTCGGCACAGCTACGCAGGTCTGTAATACGCGCCCGGCAGTCCGGGCGTGACGTACTTGCGAGGGCGGCGCCTGCTCAACCTTCCCATCACGTCAAACCACGGGTGCGATGCCGATGACGGCAGGCGCGTCACGAATCAGACATCATGAATTTCCTGCTTTTCTCCGCTTCCCGGCAAGGCGTTGTCTGGGTGCATCTGCACCAGGCAATGTTTCCGCCGTCCGATCTGACTGCCTGACGATGTCTGCGCGCCACGGCTGCGCGTGATGTTGCGGGCGGGACGGGCTCGCCATCGCTTGCGCGCGCCCGGTCGATCTCCCATCTCGAAGTTTCGATGTGCAAGCCACGGTGAGCTGCGTCCCGACACGACGCGGCAATGTGCCATCGGGGGGACCATGTCTCATTCCACTATCAATCAATCCACGCAGGGCGCAAAGACGCCGCTGCTCAAACAATTTACGTCGCTCGCGATTCCAACCATTCTTTCTGGCTGGGTGTACACGGTCTACACGCTGATCGACGGAATCTTCATCGGTCGATATGTCGGCGAACAAGCGTTGGCCGCGCTCAACCTTGTTGTCCCGCTGCTGTATGTGCCGTATGCATTCAGTGTCATGATCGGTGTGGGAGGTGCCACGCTCATTGCCCGCCTGCTGGGTGAGGGACGCGACGCGGAAGCGCGTCGCGCATTCTCGCAGGTGCTCTGGGTGATGCTCGCCTTCGGTATCGCGATGAGCGCCGGGGTGCTTTCCTTCCGTCACGAAATCGCTGCCGCGCTCGGCGCACAGGGCGAAATCACACACCATGTAGTGGGCTTTCTGTCGGGCTGGGGCTGGTTTGTGCTGTTCGCGAACGGTCTTTACGCGATGGAGCTGTTCCTGCGTGTGGAAGGCGCGCCGGCAGCGCGCTTCGGACTGTACGCGATGTTTCTTGGCGCGCTCGCCAACGTGGCGCTGGACTATTGGTTCATCGTCGTGAAGGAGATGGGCATGTACGGGGCATCGCTCGCCACCGGTTTGTCGATGATGGTCTCCAGTAGCGTGATGCTGGCCTATCACATCGTGCTGGCCAAGCAGGTCGTGCCTGCACGGCGGGCTTTCGCAGGTGCCGAGGTCCATATTTGGCGCGTCATGTACAACGGCGCCTCGGAATTTCTGGGGGCAATCGCCCCGGCGGTGACCGTGTTTGCGTTCAACCGCGTCATTCTGTGGAATTTCGGCGAGCCCGGGCTGGCCGCTTACGCCATTCTGGAATACATGACGCTCGGTGCCACGGTGACCATGGTCGCACTCGTGCAGAGCATGCAGCCGATGATCAGCTTCTACCGTGGCTCGCGCGATCTGAACGCGTTGCGCGAGTCGTTCCGGCTTGGCGTGATGGCGGTGACGGGTTTCTCGGTGTTGGTGGCTATTGCCATGGCCACACTCGCTCGTCCGCTGACGTTCCTGTTCTTGCCGGCAGGCGTTCAGGCGTGGTCGATTCTCGAGCACGCCGTGCTTTGGTACGCGCTGGCGTTTTTGCCTGCGGCTGGCAATCTGATCGTGGCTGGCTTTCTGACTGCCGTGGAATCGCCGGGTCCCTCGGCGGCCATTGCGATGCTACGAAGCTGGGTATTGTTGTTGGCCACGCTTTGGCTGCTCAATGTCGGGTTCGGAGGCACGGCGATCTGGTACACGCTGTTGATCACCGAAGTGCTGACGCTTGCGATCAGCGTATGGCTGTATTGGCGCAGTGACCACGGCGAAGCGCTGCTGGCGCCGGCAGCGTCTCGCTGAGGCCCTGGCATCCGGCTTTCCGGCACACGGCGTGACTTTGTGGTCACGCCGATTTTCATTGTCGTGCCGCGACGGCTCAGCTCGGCATTTTTAGCGAGAACGTTTGCGCGAGCGACTGCACGTTGGCCGCGTCGTTCGCGCCGGGCATGCCTTCGGGTGGCGCGGCACGCGGCGGCAGCGACGCCGGCGCGTTTTCTGCGCAGATCGTCGCCCATTGCGGTTCGGGGAGTTCGTTGAACACCTGTCGCAGGCGTGCCCCCCAGGTGTCGTGGATCATCTTGTAGTAGACGTTTTCATCGTCGAGCGACGCGAAGCGCGTCACGCGCAGGCTGTCTTCTTCGTAGACGAGCAGGTCGAGCGGCAGCCCCACGGACACGTTCGAGCGCAGCGTGGAATCCATGGAGATGAGTGCGCACTTGGCCCCGTCGTCGAGCGAGGTGGCGGGGGTGACCAGTCGATCGATGATCGGCTTGCCGTATTTGGATTCGCCGATCTGAAAATACGGGTTGACGGATGACGCCTCGATGAAATTACCCGCCGAGTAAAGTTGAAACAGGCGGCTCTGCGCGCCTGCGATTTGCCCGCCGAGCAGGAAGCTGCAATTGAAGTCGACACCGAAGGCTTCGAGCGCCTTGGCATCGCGGGTATACACGTCACGAATGGCCTGACCGACGACGCGCGCGACGTCGGTCATGGTTTTGGCGTTCCACAGCGTCTCGGTATCTCGGGCCTCGGCGAGTTGTTGGCGTACTGCCTGTGTGAGCGCGAGGTTACCCGCCGAGAGCAGCACGAGCACGCGCTCGCCCGGTCGCTCGAACACGAGCATCTTGCGAAAGGTGCTCACGTGATCGACGCCCGCATTGGTGCGGGTATCGGAGAGAAAGACGAGCCCGGCATCGAGCTTCATGGCCACGCAATACGTCATGTCGTTCCTGTCTTGCCGCGCGGGGCATGTTGCCCCGGGCACGCTGAAAGCTATTGTTGTTGGTCGGGCGGCACGGTATCGACTTTGACCGATACGTGCAGTGCTTCTGTCGCCCCGCCGCTGCGCATGCCTCTGACGGGTGCGGCAGATTCATAATCGCGTCCGACGGCCAGTCGGCAGTAGTTGCCGCTGGCGAAGCAGGCATGCGTGACATCGATACTGACCCACCCCGCCCCATCAATCCATACGTCAACCCACGCGTGGCTGGCCGCATGCGGGACGTCGCCGGGATCGAGGTATCCGCTGACGTATCGCGCGGGCACGCCCCGTGCTCGGCAAACGGCGAGCATCAGGTGCGCGTGATCCTGGCAAACACCGCGTCCGAGCGCCAGCGCCTGCGCGGCGGTACTGGTCACGGCGGTAATACCGGATGCGTAGTCGACATGTTCGCAGATGGTGGCCGCGAGCGCCAGCAGGTCGCCCGGCGAGGTGACACCGGCGGCGGCGGCAAGTGCGTCGATGGCGTCGCTGCGGCCGGTGAGCGGCGTCGGGCTGGCGAAGGATAACACCGGTACGGCGTGGTTGGTCTCGCCTAGCCGTCCGTCCATGAGCGGTGTGGTATCGACCTCACCTTCGGCGGTGAGGCGGATTTCGCTGTGCGGCTGGTGCAGCACGAGGGTGTGCATGTCGTTCCCGAAGGCGTCGCGCGCGGGGGTGAGTTTGCCGGGCGCGACCAACCGCCAGTGCACGATACGCTGCACGTCTGACGCCGCAGGCGTGAGCCGCAGTTGCTGGATGGTGTATCGCACCGGCGTGTCGTAGCGGTAGGTGGTCTCGTGACGAATGGTCAGGCGCATGGCATCAGGCGGCGAGCGGGATCAGGAAGGTCTGGCTGATCTTGTTGCCGAGCAAGGAGACGCGCTCGAGGAATTCAGTCAGGACGGGGTGCAGGCCTTGTTGCTGGATTTGCTGGATATCGGTGTACTTGAGTTCGGCTTGTAATTTTCCCGCGTATCGCTCAACGTCCCCCGACTGGGCATTGGACAGGGTGGCAAGATTTTCGCAAACGCCGTTGAGCGATGCAAGCAGGGAGCGCGGCATGTGTGCGTTGAGCATGAGCAGTTCGACGACACGCTCGGGGGTGATCACGTCGCGGTAGACTTTGCGGTAGATCTCGAAGCCGGACACGCTGCGCAGCACGGCGGACCAGTAGTAGAAGTCGGTGGGATGGGACGCGTCCGGGCCCGCCCGGTCGGCTCGCACGGCTTCGTGGAAGCGCACGTCGAGAATTCGCGCGGTGTTGTCGGCGCGTTCGAGGAAGAGGCCCAGGCGGGTGAAGTAGAAGGCATCGTCCTGGAACAAGGTGCCGAAGCTGACGCCGCGTGAGAGGTGCGAGCGCACTTTGACCCATTCGAACAGGTGAGCTGGATCACGCTCGAGCAGGTCGAGCATGCGGGGAAATTCGAGCCAGGTGCTGTTGACGGTTTCCCATAGTTCTGTGGTGAGCGTACCTCGCACGGCGCGCGCGTTTTCGCGTGCTGCTTCCAGGCAGCAGGCGATGCTCGACGGGTTATCGCGGTCGCGCACAACGAAGTCGAGGACATTGGCACGCGTGGCGCGCGCATGTTTGCGATTGAACGCCGGCTCGAGTTCGGAGATGCGCAAGGTGGCGCGCCAGCCGGCCTCGTCGTTGAAGGTGCTGGCATGCGCACGGGCGCTGTCGGCATCGTCTTCGTCATCGATGGCGTCTTGCGGCAGCAGCAGGTTTTGCAGGTTGACGTCGAGCAGGCGAGCGGTGTTTTCGGCCCGCTCCATGTAGCGAGCCATCCAGAACAGGTGATCGGCGGTACGGCTGAGCATGATGGCTTCCCGATAGAATTTTTTGTCGTTTCCGGCGAACGCAGGTTATTTTTCGAGCACCCAGGTGTCTTTTGTCCCCCCGCCCTGGGAGGAGTTGACGACGAGTGAGCCTTCGGTGAGCGCAACGCGGGTCAGGCCGCCCGGCACCATGGTGACGCCTTTGCCGGAGGACAGCACGAAGGGACGCAGGTCGATGTGTCGAGGCGCAATGCCGGCATCGACGAAGGTGGGGCACGCGGACAGTGCGAGCGTCGGCTGGGCGATATAGCCGTCGGGTTTGGCGATGAGCCGTTGCCGGAATGCCTCGATTTCGGCGCGGGTGGACGCGGGGCCCACGAGCATGCCGTAGCCTCCGGCACCATGGACTTCTTTGACGACGAGTTCGCCAAGGTTGTCGAGGGTGTAGGCGAGATCGTCCGCTCGACGGCATTGGTAGGTCGGAACGTTGTTGAGGATGGGCTTCTCACCCAAATAAAACTCGATCATGTCGGGCACGAACGGGTAGATGGATTTGTCGTCGGCAACGCCGGTGCCGATGGCATTGGCCAAGGTGACGCGTCCCGCCCGGTAGACGCTGAGCAATCCGGGCACGCCCAAGGTGGAATCGGCGCGGAAGGCCAAGGGATCCAGAAAGTCGTCGTCGATTCTGCGATAGATGACGTCGACGCGCTTCGGACCATTGGTGGTTCGCATGTAGACGAGGTTGTCTTCGACGAACAAGTCCTGTCCCTCGACCAGCTCGATGCCCATCTGTTGCGCCAGAAAGGCATGCTCGAAGTAGGCGGAGTTGTAGATGCCCGGGGTCATGACGACGACGGTGGGGTCATCGACCCCCACAGGCGCCACGGCGCGCAGACTGTCAAGCAGAAGGTCCGGATAATGCTCGACTGGCGCAATGCGGTTTCGCGCGAACAGTTCAGGGAATAACCGCATCATCATTTTGCGGTTTTCCAACATGTACGACACGCCGGACGGCACTCTCAGGTTGTCCTCGAGCACATAGAACACGCCATCATCGCCCGCCCCGGCACGCACGACGTCCACGCCCGCAATATGGGCGTAGATGTCGCCCGGCACGTCAACGCCCTGCATCTCAGGACGATATTGCGCATTCTTTAAGACCTGCTCAGCCGGGATGACCCCAGCGCGCAGGATGTCCTGCTCATGGTAGACGTCATGTACGAACCGGTTTAACGCCTCCACACGCTGACGTAATCCGGTCTGTAAAGTCTGCCATTCGTGCGCCGGAATGATTCTTGGGATCAGGTCGAATGGGATCAAGCGCTCTGTGCCCGCGTCGTTGCCATACACAGCAAATGTGATCCCCACGCGCCGGAATGCCAAATCAGCCTCGGCCCGCTTGTGGTGCAAGATATCGTCGGACTGGCACTTCAGCCAATCGTCAAACCGACGGTAATGCGCCCGCGTCGCACCCGTGGTGCTCGCCATCTCGTTGTAGCTCTCGACCATACGCTTCTCCGCAGATTGCTGTGTCGAGATCGAGCAATATCCATGCCCGAGCTGTTTTTTTATCCCTATCGCACGATTTCCGTGCACCTCTCCCGCCATTCCGCACCATGCTGGTGATTCTTAGTATAGGAGTTGGGTTTTCGCCAAGTGTTGGGGCTTAGTTTATCTCTCGGACGCAGCCTCTGCAGTCCCGCACTTCAACACCCCCCAGAGTTATCGGCTCCCTCAACACACCCCAGAGTTATCGACACCCCCACACACCCCAGAGTTATCGACTCCCTCAACACACCCCAGAGTTATCGACTCCCTCAACACACCCCAGAGTTATCGGCTCCCTCAACACACCCCCCAGAGTTATCAGCCCACCTCACCCCCCCTAAAGTTATCAGCCCCCTCAACACCCCCTCTAGGCGTATCCGCCCCCCTCAACACCTCCCCCCTGGACGGACCGGGGCCCCTTTCCGCCTCTCAAACATAGACCCAACTCGCTGCAGAA
>NZ_CABPSH010000018.1 GCF_902459725.1 Pandoraea eparura | reverse complement strand
TCGCGTCCGCTTAAATTTAAGCGGACACTATCTGTCGGCACAACGAGACCCGCAAGATGGGTTCGCCAGCCGCTTACTATTTGGGGCCTCGGAACAAACTTTCACGTCAAAGCCTGCTCAAGGACTTATCCAGAATTGCACACCTGTGGCGCAAGCCTTAAGGTGATTCGAACAAGTGGGAAGGACAGTTCGCAAATGCCGCGGCAAGGTAGAGGGTCACACACAATGAATTTAGAATACAGCGTACGCGTGAAGATCCGAGACGGCGATTGTGAGTCACCCAAGCCCCCTTCAAACGACGATGATCCAATCTATCCCAAAGCGTTCCACAAGAATTGACGCCGTACTCCTCGATGTTTACGGAACGGTTTGCAACGTCGGCGAAAGGAAGCGCCCGTTCTTAAAGTTAGCGAAACTGTCTCGAGATCCTCGCATGGCGATCAAAATGGCAATGACTCGACGCATGACAATTGAGGATATGGCCACGTACGTAGACGCCAGTGCTATAACGCTAGAGCAGGTAAAGAGAGAGTTACAGATCGAATTGGCAAGCATCAGTCTTTTTCCCGACGCCGACACAACACTGCGATGCCTTAGGGCAGGGGGTATTAAGATCGGACTTCTGTCCAATCTGGCTAGCCCATACGCCGAACCGGCGCTCGACTGTTTGCCTATCCGACCAACGGCCTGCATCTGGTCATTTGAATCGGGGCTGCTCAAACCAGATTCCCGAATATTTGAACTGGCATGCGAAGAACTTGCGGTCGATGTCCGGCACACTGTAATGGTCGGTGATTCCCGCGCCTGTGATTACGCGGGTGCGAATTCTGTGGGTATGCGATCGGTTCTCCTTGACCGATCGGGCGCAAGGCACCTCGGCATCGATAGCATCAACTCGTTAGATCTGCTACTGCCCATCATCCACACCACAGGTAAGCTGTAGGGTACCTCCAGAATATCCGGGATTCCGCCGCAGTCTCCTCAAGCCGCGGAGGACACAATTTCGCTACGATTCTGCAAGTGTCCATTTCCGCGACAAAAAACTGCTACGAATCTGCAAATCGGATGAAGTAGTTGGCGGACACAAAATAGGGCACTCGCAGCCAGCAAAAATAAATAATAAAATCAATCGCTTACAAATTAACGAACGGCATCGACACCCAGATTTTTGTCCATCAACGCGGACACAAATTAAGTGCATTTCTGTGGCGCGACAGAAAATAGGTGAAAAACGGTTGCGGACTCTGCCGTGGATAGAATATGGGTTCAATTCTGCCAGCCGATTCAGGTCATGATGTCTAGTCTTACTGTGTCAATAAATTCATGCCATTATAGAAACTTCTTCATCCACGGCGTGAGGAATGATGGACTGGGAAACGTCATTCGAGTCGTATCTGGAACATTTGTGTGAAGCGCTTGGGCATAACGATCGCGAATCAGGATTGAAGGGGCTATTGCCAAGGGCTGATGCCGCCAATTCGGCGCAAGAGCGTCGAGCCGCTGGCGGCGCATCTGGAACCGGAGCACGTGAGCGCGCGGCACCAGTCGTTGCATCATTTCGTGGCGAAGTCGGAATGGTTCGATACGGCGCTGCTCGAGCAGGTGCGGCGCTGGGTGCTGCCGCATATGGACCCGGCTGGCGGGTTGTATTGGATCATTGACGACACGGGATTTCCCAAGAAGGGCAAGCATTCGGTCGGCGTGGCGCGGCAATACTGCGGTCAGTTGGGCAAGCAGGACAACTGCCAGGTTGCGGTGAGCCTGTCGGTGGCGACGGAAGATGCGAGCCTACCGGTGTCGTATCGACTGCATCTGCCGCGTGAATGGAGCGACGATCCCGCGCGACGACAGAAAGCCGGCGTGCCCGAGGAAATTGAGTTTGCAACCAAACCGGAGATTGCGACCGGGCAGTTGCACGAAGCACGGCAAAGCGGCGCGCCCGACGGTATCGTGTTGGCCGATGCGGGCTATGGAGACGACACCTCGTTTCGCGAGGCCGTCAGCGAGCTCGGGCTGCAGTATGCGGTGGGCATTCGCTCGAACACGCGCGTATGGGCACCGGGCACCGCTCCTCTACCACCCGAATCCTCCGCGGGGAAATCGGGCCGGCCGCGTAGCTTGTTACGGCGCGCGCCAGGGCATGAGCCGATCGGAGTCAAAGATCTGGCCTTGACGCTCGATGCCTCGCGCTATCGCAACGTGATCTGGCGTGAAGGTACCTGCGCCGCGCTCAGTTCGCGCTTTGCCGCCGTGCGCGTGCGTGCTTCACATCGCGATTACTGGCGCTCCACACTGCGCGATGAGGAATGGCTGCTGATCGAATGGCCCGAAGATGATGCGGAGCCACTCAAATATTGGCTTTCGACTTTGCCCCCAGACACGACGCTCGAACGCATGGTTCATGTTGCCAAGCTGCGCTGGCGTATCGAGCGGAATTATCAGGATCTCAAGCAGGAATTCGGCCTGGGACACTTCGAAGGACGTGGCTGGCGTGGATTCCATCACCATGCATCGCTGTGTATTGCCGCCTATGGGTTTCTTGTTGCTCAACGCCTCATTCAAGGCGACAGTAAAAAAAACTCCTCGATCCGCGACCCATTTGCCTTACCCTCGGATTACGTGCCACGCGGGTCCGCAGCGCACGCAGCGCCACGTGGCTGATTCCATCACCACGCTGCGCTGGCGTATCGCTGCATACATCGCGCGCCGGATCCAGCGATGTCCGTTTTGTTCAGCGGTCAATGCTGGTTTATTGACACAGTAAGACTAGTGTGCACCGACGCTGATTCACAGATGATGTTGGATCGGAAGCGATAGCTAGGTCGGCTGCCGAGATCATCGTAAGCCCCAAGGGGACACGGCCGAGAATCATCGGATATCGCGAGCTGGCCGCTGATTTACTGTCAGCTGCGAAGCGGGGGCTTGTGGTCACTGCCGTCGCCGGGGGCGGTGTGCTATTGCGCGAGATCAGTCGAGATCTCCGGGAGTTTGTGTCGCCCGCACTTCCCTGTAATTTTCTCGTTGGCGCTGGGCTTCCACAAACCAAGGAAGCATGGGAGAGGTTTCTGCGCCATTTTCCGAGGACGGCAGAAACCACGGGCGTTTATAGTGAAAAGGAGCGCCCGGCGTTTCTCTCTCGTAACAGGCTCAATTTCGAGCGCATTACGAGGACCGAGAAACCATGCACATCAAACGCGCCAAGACACTCAAACCTGCCCAAATCCGCCACCTGCTCCGCGTGACCGAGGCCACCAGTCGGCACCCCGAGCGTGACGCGCTTATTCTGCTGCTCGGCTTCACCTGCGGGATGCGGATCTCCGAAATTGCCCGCATCGAAGTGGCGGACGTACTCCAGCCCTCCGGACTAATTCGAGAAGAAGTGAGCCTGCGGGCAGCGATCACGAAAGGCTGCCGCCAGCGCTGCGTGTACCTGAGCCATCGATTGATGATGCGAAAAGTAGATACACGTTGAAACTCCGAAAGATCATGTCTATACTCGTAGATACGTAATGGAGGTGAATCATCATGGCAAAGACGGCAACACTGACTATTCAGCAATGGGGAAACAGCTTGGCGGTACGGATTCCTGCCGCAGTCGCGCGCTCTGCGCACTTCGAGGTGGGCCTCGAGGTGGAGGTGACAACCGATGAGGTTGGCGTCACCGTAAAGCCTGTCTGCCCTCGTAAGCTCACCCTTGCTGAAAAGCTCGCCAAGTTCGACCTGTCTAAGCATGGCGGAGAGGCTATGGCGGCAACCCCTGTTGGCGCGGAGGCTTTTTGATGTCGAAGGTCGCTTGGGCACCGGATCGCGGCGATATCATCTGGATCGACTGCAATCCACAAGTCGGTCGAGAAATGAAGAATATGCATCCGATGCTCGTCCTGTCGCCTAGAGCGTTTAACGAGACAACCAGCATCGTCATTGGCCTGCCTATGACGATGGCAGAGTACAACGACACCAATCCGTTCGCTATCAAGTTCAAGGGGCCGAAAAACGTCACCAGCTACGTCTTAGGGCATCAGCCGAAGTCCTTCGACTGGCGGGCGCGCGGCGCGAAGCCGCATCCGTGGAAGCAGGCACCGCAGGAAGTTTTTTTGGCCGCCTGCGAGCAATTGAACCAGATCATTTCGATCTGCGAGTAAGGGTTTGCCTGGCGTGAAACGCCCCGAACCGGCCGGAAGCCGGGACTGATATCGTAAGAGGAACTACATGCGTCTGCTGCTTGCGTTGATTTTGCCTTGGCTTCAATTTTTCACGATCGGACGTCCCTTCGCGGGGATCATCTGCTTGCTTCTCCAACTCACGATCATCGGTTGGATTCCGGCTGCGATCTGGTCTGTGTATGCGCTGAGCCAGTACAAGACCGACAAGAAAATCGAGCGCGCCCTGGCTAGTCGCGGGTGACGAGGAAGCCAATGAAGCGAGACTGGGACCTACTGCGCAAACAGCTGACGGACATAGAGGCCGGGAATGATGCGCTGGCAGATATTCCGGATGCGCCGAAGTGGACAGATGATCTGACTTGGGAGTCATATGACGCTCTTGCCAGAGAGCGGCGGAAAATTGAAGAGCGAATCGCAGGGCATCTCGAACTGCTAATCGACAGTGGATATGTTGATGGTCTTCATGTGCTCCGTGGGGCAGACAACCATTTCTCGTTCGCTTGTTCCGCGCCTAGGCTTACGATGTCCGGGCACGATCTACTCGATACTATGCGGTCATCGTCAATCTGGGATTCGATTAAATCCAACGCCAAGAAGAAGGGCATCGAGCTGACGTTTGATGCCATTAAGGCACTCGGTGCTTACGCCTTGAAGCAGACACTGGCTGGATAGGAAAAGGGGATACGCTAACATGGGCATGATCGGGGATGCCGCCGAGGGTATAAAAGCAGTTGGCCAAATTGCCGTGAAGCCTCTACTTGCCATCGCGTTCGCTAGCGGGGCTCTGCTATACGCTCCGGCACATCTTGTTGACGCAGCGGGCCTCGTCGACTTTCTCACGAAGTACCGAATGTGGGTCGGAGTCGCGTTGCTGGCGTCCTGCGCTTATCTGCTCGCGCATGGACTCACTTGGATCTTCAACGTCCTCGGCTCCTGGCTCGGCGATGCACGGATGCGAAAGGTCAGACGAAAGTGGCTCACGACGCTTACGCCAGACGAGAAGGCAGTTCTCGTTCCCTATATCCGCAACCAAGCGGCATCAATCGATTACAGCCTTAACGATGGTGCCGTGCGCGGCTTGGAAGGGAAGGGAGTGCTATACCGAGCGTCGTCCGTTTCATATGGCCTTAATTTTCCGTTCAATATGCAACCGTGGGCCCGTGAAATTCTGGTCGCGGAGCCTGAGCTTCTGATGTAGGAAAACGTTAGGGGGATAGTAATGGCAACAACCGAAAATCCCGGCCCGAAGGGCGAGTTGGTGTTGGTGGACTACTTTCACGAGTCGTCGAGCGGACATTTTGACAAAAGCAACCGCGCCGTACTTTTGCCAGGCAATGGGACAATGGTCACTCTGGATGTATTCGCCGATTCCTGCAATCACTTCAAAGGGCCGCGAGAAGAAAGTCGGGAGCTGTGGGAGATCGATCGCGAAGCATTGATCGGTCTCATCAACCAACATGGTAAGCGAGTCGGATAGGAAAACTGGAATGGAACTGATCTACTGGCGCGAGTTTGACGAAGGCGAGGAGCGGTTCTCAGGTAGGGCGCTTTGGGTACCGTTCGTCCGTTTCCCAGTATTGCAGTGTTAGCAACCTCAACATGAAAGTACTTATCATCGAAGACGACGCAGCCATTGCAGCGAACGTCTACGACTACCTGGAAAGCCGTGGTTTTCAAGTCGATCTCGCAGCGAACGGTCCCGCAGGACTCAAGTTCGCGCTTTCCGACGCCTGGGATGCGATCCTGCTTGATATTTCGCTGCCGGGTATGGACGGGCTGGCACTGTGCCGTGCGCTGCGTCAGCAGGCGCATCGCGATACGCCTGTGCTCATGCTAACCGCGAGGGATTCGCTCGATGACAAACTAATGGGCTTTAGTCACGGAGCGGACGACTACCTCGTCAAGCCCTTTTCGCTCAAGGAAGTCGGCGCGCGTCTCGACGCATTGATTAAGCGCTATCGCGGCAGGGTGGCCGCACAGGCGCTGCGGTTCGCCGACCTGACGCTCGATTTGCAGACGCTTGCTGTCGAGCGCGCCGGCCGCCCGATCAAGCTCCAACCCAAATGCCTTCACATTTTGCGTTTGCTCATGTTGGCGCCCGATCGAGTGCTAACGCGCCAGGAACTCGAAACGGAAGTGTGGGGAGGCGAACCGCCAGGAAGCGACACATTGCGCACCCACATCTATATGTTGCGCAAGGCTTTGACGAAGCCCGGCGACGCGGAACTCGTCGAGACCGTTCACGGACTCGGCTATCGACTTTCTACTGGCAACGCCAATGCACCTCAGTCTTCGTAAGAAAGTCGCGCTGGCATTCTCGGCCGTCACGATTGTGTTGCTGGTGACACAAGCACTCGGTGTCCGGCTTCTCGCAGAGGCGCAAGAAGAACGACTGATCACCGCGTTGATTCGTGACGATATCGCGAGTGTGGTGCGAGGTTACGAAGCCGCGCCGTCGACGTTACCCCCTCTCGATGATCGCCTCAACGGCTATCTCTCCGCGGCCGACAGCTCCTCTCCGGCACTGCCCACCACTGTCGCTCAGCTTCCTCCCGGCACGCACGAACTGATTGCCGACGGGCGCGAAATCCACGTGACCATTGTCCCATTCAATCACGTACGACTCTACCGAGTCTATAACTTCAGCGTCTACGAGAAACATTTCAAAGAAGTCATTAACGCACTCATGGCGACCACGGGTGTGTTCGCGCTAGTCGCGATCTGGCTGGCATTTGGCTTGTCAGGCATGTTAGTTCGTCAGGTCGCAAACCTGGCAAATCAGGTCACAAAGCTCCGTCAGGATTCCGAGCCCTCAATCCAGTCGGGCGAGTTCGATGAGCAGGAATTGATCGGCCTTGTCGACGCCTTCAATGACTTCCACCGGCGCATGGCCGATATGGTCGCGCGAGAAAAGGAGTTCACCGGCAACGTCAGCCATGAGTTGCGCACGCCGCTAACCGCCATCAAAACGAGCTGCGAACTGTTGGACCAAGCCCCGGGGCTCGACGACAGAGCACGTGCGCGGATTGCACAGATCGAGCGCGCGGCAGACCATATGCGGGAACTGGTCAGCGCCTTGTTGCTATTGGCTCGCGAGGAAACATCCTCAACAACACAGCCTGTGGCACTTGCCTCACTTGTCACGGAAGTGCTTCATCCATTTGCAGAAAGGATCCGGGCAAAGGATATCGACCTCGTTGTCCAAGTGCCAATGGACCTACGCGTCGACATCAACGACGCCGCGCTGACGATCGTATTATCCAACTTGATCGAAAACGCGGTGCGTTATACCGATGTCGGTCACATCCGCTTGGCGTGGAAAGACAGACGATTGTGCGTGGAGGATAGCGGGAGCGGCATCGCCAAGGAGGCGCAGCCGCACATTTTCGATCGACTTTATCGCGGCGATCAAGCCGAATCCGTCGCACGTGGCTTCGGCCTCGGCCTGGCGATCGTGCAGAAACTCTGCGCGCGTTACGGCTGGCCGGTCACCGTTGACAGCGCACTTGGCCAAGGGACCCGAGTCTCCCTGCGGCTCCCGGTGGTTTAACCCGCCAACGCGACGCGACATTCAATCGCTGACGTTCTTGACGAAAATTTCACATCGCGTTGCGTAGCATCCCGTCTTGACCGCCCCATTGGGCAGCAACGAGACGCGAGGGTGCTGACGTGCGCCAAACACCGCTCATTCTTTTACTTTGTCTGGCAGGCTGCGCCACCTACCACGCGCAGCCAATCTCGCCGGCGACGCTCGCGCACCAATTCGAGTTGCGCACGCTTTCCGATGAAGGCCTACGTGAATTCATGCGGCGCGAACTGGGCCGCGACGTCCCGCCATCATCCCAGGCTAGCTGGAATCTCCCAATGTTGACGCTGGCGGCGTGGTATTTCAGTCCGGAACTCCGCGTCGCACGCGCCCAGTGGGCGACAGCAAAAAGTGGAATCGACGTTGCCGACGCGCTGCCAAACCCCGTGTTGCAGTTGCCGTTCCAGCGCTCGTCGCCGAATCCTGGGCCTGGAACCGCCTACACGTGGGGCCTTGCGCTCGACATCCCCATAGAAACTGCCGGAAAGCGAGGCTATCGGGTCGAGCAGGCCGCACACCTTGCACAATCCGCTCGGTTGAGCGTCATGAACACCGCTTGGAAAGTGCAGGCACGGGTGCGCGATACGCTGCTCGCGATATACGCCGCTCGTGAGAAGGCGACTTTGCTCTCGCGCAAGGCCGATGTCCTCCGGGAGATCGTCGCGATGGTGGAGAAGCGCCGTGCCGTCGGCGAAAACGCCGGACCGGACGTCGACGCTGCCATCGTTGCAGCCACGCAAGCACAAGCAGAGCTCGCGACAGTTCGCGGCGCGGAGCAGGGCGCTCGCGCGCAACTCGCCTCCGCCATCGGTGTTCCGACGCGATCGCTGGACGCTGTTCAGCTCGAACTCCAAATGTTCGGCATGGTTCCGGCGGCACCGCCCGACGCCGATGTGCGTCAGGCGGCGATCCTCAATCGTCCGGATCTGCGCATGTCGCTTGCCGACTACGCCGCCGCCGAATCCGCGCTACAGCTTGAAGTGGCAAAGCAATATCCCGACATTCATTTGGGGCCTGGCTACACCTACGACACCGGCACACACAAAATCGCGTTCGGTCTCGCCGGTATCAACCTGCCGATCTTCAATCAAAACCAAGGCAGCATCGCTCAAGCCGAAGCGAATCGCAAGGAGGCGGCTGCGCGAACGGCAGCACTGCAAGACACGATACTCGGCGAGATCGACAGGGCGCTCGACCTCTATCAGGCGAACGTGGAAACGCTGCGCATCGAGGACGCGCGCCTCGCAGCAGCCCGCCGACGGCTTGACAGTACGGCCGCGGCGTTTGCGGCCGGGGATGCCGGCCGACTGACCTATGCACAGGCCAGTGCCGATTTCCAGACGAATCAGCTCGTCCGGCTCGATGCCGCCATCAGTGCCCAACAGGCGGCGGGTCGGCTCGAAGACGCCGTGCAGCGTCCTCTTACTGGCGACGCCCCCGCATTGAAGCCGTCTGTGACTGAAAAGGAGTTGCGCAAATGAAGCTACGTTGGATCATTCTCTGCGCCACGACGATCGCGTTGGCAACTGGTGCCATCTGGTACGTCTATCGGACACTTTCCCTTCAGCCGTCGGCTGCCGGCACTGCCGTGAAGGACACTTCACAACCTTCCGTACGTACGGTCAACGGGGAAACCGTCGTCGTGGTTGCGCCGGATGCTCAACGCGCGAGCCATATCGAGGTGACATCGCTTATCGACGCGCCACGCGAACAGACGCGCCCGGCCTACGCGACAGTGCTTGATTTGCAGCCCCTTTTCGATTTGCGCAGCCGCTTCGCCGCCGCGCAAGCGGATCTCGACACGCTCACCGCGCAGGCGGACAATTCGCGCGACCAATATGCACGGAGTCGGACACTATTTGAAGATGATCAAAATGTGTCCCGCAAGTCCGTCTCAGATGCCAATGCCATGATGCGGGCGAACGACGCAAAACTGCGTTCCGCCAAGATCGCAGTGGCCGGACTCGGCGCGACGTTACGCCAGCAATTCGGCGAGGCGCTTGCCGCGGCTGCGCAGGCACCGACATCCCGCGTCATGGAGCATCTCCGGGCCGGGCAAGCGACTGTGCTGCGTGTCACGCTTCCGGCGGGCAACGGCACCGATGCCCCGCCACAGATTACCGTCGATTCGCCGGATGGCAAGACGTTGCCAGCGCAGCGACTCTCGGCGGCGCCGAGCACCGATCCTGCCCTTCAGGGCCAGCCTTGGCTTTACCTCGTCTCCCAGATGCTCCCGGCCGGCACGCGAACACTCGCCAATCTTCCTGCAACTGGCGCGGCGAAGGCGTCACTTGTCGTTCCGGGGGGCGCCGTTCTCTGGTATGGCGGACAGCGGTGGGCGTATGTCAAGACCGCGCCTGACAGCTTCACGCGCCGCTTCGTTCCCGGATCGGGCGACGGTGATCCCAGCGTGAGCCATACGCCGGGCTTCCACGCCGGTGATCAGGTCGTCATTCAAGGCGCGCAGTTGCTGCTTTCCGAAGAACTCAAGCCGCGAGGTATCGCCACCGTCTGCAAAGACCCTCCGGAGTGCGACGACTAATTCGCCCACCGCAACGCGCACCGACCGATACGTTCCCTCATGCTTAACGCGATCATTCGCTTTTCACTGCGCTTTCGAGGCGTCATTTACGCGCTGGCCGTCGTCGCGGCCGGTTATGGCGTTTATTCGCTCACGCGCGCGAAGCTCGACGTCTTTCCCGAGTTCGCTCCGCCGATGAGCATCGTGCAAACAGAAGCACCGGGCCTTACCAGCGAGCAAGTCGAGACGCTCGTGACACAGCGGCTGGAGAACGGTCTGGGCGGCCTTGTCGGACTCCAGTCGATGCGATCTAGGTCGATGCAGGGCCTGTCGGCCATCACGCTCGTATTCAACGAGCATACGAATGTGATGCAGGTCCGTCAGCTCGTGTCCGAGCGGGTCAATGAATTGGCCGCGACGCTACCGTCGGGCGTCCATCCGCCACGACTGTTGCCGCTGACGACGACGACAAGCGTTGTGCGAACGATTGGCCTGACATCCAACACGCGCTCACTTCAGGCGCTATACGATATCGCGCAGTGGACGTTGCGACCGCAACTCATGAGCGTTCCCGGTGTTGCCGATGCCATTGTTTTCGGTGGCCAGACCCGGCAGATGCAGATCCAGGTCGATCCGACCAAATTAATACGTTATGGGCTATCGATCCAGGACGTGGTCGCCGCCGCGAAAGCATCAACGGGAGTGAAGGGCGCCGGGTTCATCGAGGGGGACAACCAGCGTATCGCGGTGAACGCGGACGGTCAGATCGCCGAGCCGCAGACGCTGGCCAACGTGGTGCTGCATTGGAGCCATGGTGCTGCCGTCCGCATTGGGGACGTCGCCACCGTGGCGTGGGGCGCTGCGCCGGCGGTCGGCGCCGCATCGATCATGGCGCATCCCGGCGTAATGGTTGTTCTGGAAAGCCAATATGGCACCAATACGCTCGAGGTGACAAAAGGCATCGAGACATCGCTGGCGTCGATCAAGCCGATTCTCGCGAAGCAAGGCGTCGAGGTCAACGCCGAGGTATTCCGGCCCGCCAGCTTCATCGATGCGGCGCTGAGCCACCTCCGCACTGCGTTGCTCGTTGGCGCGGCGCTTGTGATCGCTGTCCTTTTCCTATTCCTGCTCAATGTGCGCACGGCCGTCATTTCAGCGGTAGCGATTCCGCTGTCACTGCTCGTTGCGATTATCGTTCTGACCGCATTCGGCGTCAGTCTGAACACCATGACGCTCGGCGGGCTCGCGATCGCGCTGGGCGAAGTGGTCGACGACGCCATCATCGACGTTGAGAACATCTATCGGCGGCTGCGGCAGAATCAGACCTTCCCGACGCCGCAGCCGGCCTATCGCGTCGTGCTGCGCGCCTCGCTTGAAGTGCGCAGCGCCGTGGTGTTCGCGACGTTCATCGTGATGCTGATCTTCCTGCCGGTGCTGACGTTATCGGGCGTCGCTGGAAAATTGTTCGCGCCGCTTGGTATTGCGTACATCCTGGCCGTGCTCGCGTCGCTTGGCGTGGCACTCACCGTCACACCCGCGTTGGCCTTGGCGCTACTGGTAGGCGGGCCATTGCCACAGCATGAGCCGCGTCTGATTGCCCGCCTGAAGGCTCGTTATGCAGCGCTGCTCCTGACGGTCGAGCAGCACGTGAGGTCCGTGATGATCGCCGTTGGGCTGATGTGCGTCGTCGCGCTCGGATCGTTACCGCTTCTGAGCGGCAACTTCATCCCCGAACTTCGCGAAGGTCACTATATCGTGCACATGGGGCTTGCCCCCGGCACGTCGCTTGCAGAATCGATGCGCGTCGGCGCCCGAGTGTCGCAAGTGTTGATGAAGGTGCCCGGTGTTCGGTTGGTCGCACAACGGGCGGGGCGTGCCCATGGCGTCGTCGACCCGACCGGCGTTCAGCTTTCAGAATTCGAGGTCGATCTTGCGCCAATGAGCGCGACTGGCCAAAGCTGGGCCCTCTACCGCATCCAACAGGCACTCGCTCGCTTTCCGGGTTTGACGACGTCGGTCAATACGTTTCTCGTTGAACGGATCGACGAGACGATATCGGGTGCGACGGCGCCTGTGGCCGTGAACGTGTTCGGCGACAATCTCGACGTCATCGACCGCAAGGCGCAGGAGATCGCTCAACTACTGGGTTCGATTCGTGGTGCGGCAAGCGTCCGGGTCGAATCTCCCCCGGACATTCCTGAGCTGGAAGTCAGGCTCAAACCCGAGTCATTGAGCCGCTGGGGCTTCCGGCCGCTCGACGTGCTCGACACCATCCAGGCGGCGAATGAGGGCACCACCGTCTCCCAGATCTACCGAGGCAGCCGAACATACGATGTCGTCGTCGTCCTGGCGCCATCGGCCAGGGCGACACCTGACGATATCGGTGCGCTGAAGTTGCGCAATCCGGATGGACTTGCCGTGTCGCTTCGAGACCTGGCGTCGATACGTCAGGTGTCGGGCCGCTATCAAATCATGCACGACAACGGTCGACGCATGCAAACCGTCTCAGTCAACCTAGGCAACCGGGCGGTCGGTGATTTCGTCAAGGAGGCGCAGGCGCGTGTGAGCCGGGAAATCACGTTGCCGTCGGGAACGTATGCCGTGTTCACGGGCGAGAACGAAGCGCGTACACAATCTCAGCATGACCTGGTCGTGTACGGAGCGATTTCGCTCCTCGGCATTGCGATGCTGTTGTTTCTCGCGATGAAGAGTCGTCGAGGGGTGGTCCTGGTAATGATCAACCTACCGTTTGCCTTGGTGGGTGGCGTCCTGAGCGTAGCGCTCACGGGCGGTACTCTGTCGTTAGGCGGCATGGTAGGTTTCGTGACGCTCTTCGGGATTTCGTTGCGCAACTCCATCATGCTGATCAGTCACTACGAACACCTGGTGCACGTGGATGGCCGTACCTGGGGACCGGAGACCGCAGTGCAGGGCGCATCCGAACGGTTAATTCCGATCCTGATGACAGCGCTCGTGACAGCACTCGCGCTCGTGCCGCTCGCGCTGACCAGCGGTGCCGCTGGCAACGAGATTGAAGGGCCGATGGCCATCGTGATTCTCGGGGGGCTAGTTACGTCAACGGCACTGAACCTTCTCGTTTTACCCACACTTGCATTGCGATATGGCCGATTCGAACGCGATCTGCTTGCAAAACCTTCGGAGAACTCGCCGGGCATATAACCTGCGCGTACCCGCAATACGCCTCGTCTCGCATGCCGCTTTTTCGGCCGTTCATAGCCGTTCGCCCGTGTGTTGCTCACGAGGCACTCTTGACCAGGGTTTCTTTCATCCGCGCGACGACGATCACGCCGGACAAGAAGGTGAGTCCGGCGATCAGCCACACTGCAGCCGCCAAACCGAAGAAGTCGGCTGTGACACCAGCCAGGAGTGCACCGACTGCATAGCCCAGGTCGCGCCACAGCCGATACACACCCACGGCCGAGGCCCGCCAAGCAGGATGCGCCACGTCACCAATGGCGGCCAGCAACGTCGGATAGACCATCGCAGTGCCGACGCCCAAGAGTACGCCGCCCACACCGAAGCCCAGGAAGCCGTTGCTTGATGCCGTGATTGCAATGCCTGCCGCCTGCGTCCACATCCCCCAAGCGATCAACTGCTTGCGGCCAATGTGGTCGGACAGGGCTCCCGTGAAAATCTGCGTCATACCCCACACGGCAGGGTATATCGCTGCAAGCGTGCCGACCTGAGCAAGCGACATGCCTGCGGTAGCGAAGACCAGCGGAAATAGACCCCACGCCATGCCATCGTTGAGGTTATTCACCAACCCCGCCTGGCTGATGCTCGACAGATTGCGGTCGGTGAGCGAGGCGCGACGGAAGATTTCGCCTTGGGTGGGCAGCGCATCTTCATGTTCGGTGTGGTGCGCCTGCACTTCGTGTGCAACGTAGTGCCGGGTTTCGCCAACCGCCATAGCCGAGAGTGTCAAACCCGAGGCAACGTAGACGACACCCAGGTAGAACGGTTCCGGGCGCAGCCCGTAGCGGGCGGCCAGCCAGCCGGTGGCGAGCGCGCTGCCCGCCACGGCGAAATAGCCGGAAAATTCGTTGAGGCCCATCGCCAGGCCGCGTTGCTTGGGGCCAACTAGGTCGATCTTCATTATGACCGTGGTGGACCAGGTAAGGCCCTGACTGACGCCTAGCAAGACATTGGCAGCGACGATCCAGTTCCAATCGGGTGCCCACATCAGGACGAAAGGCACCGGCACGGCCACCAGCCACCCGGCGACCAGTATATGCTTGCGGCCGTACCGATCGGACAGTCGTCCTGCAAAGTAGTTGGTCAGCGCCTTGGCGATGCCGAAGACAACGATGAAGGAGAGAATTGCTGCCCGCGCCGCGACGTGAAATTCGTACGCGGCGATGGCCGGCAAAATGCTGCGCTCAAGTCCGACCATCGCCCCGACAAAGGCATTCACCAGCACGAGCAGCGAGAACTGGCCCAAGTTCTCGCGCAATCCGAGACGAATGTCAGATGTGTGCATGGGGCAGATCTCCAAGCTGAGGTTGAAGCGCAGCTTGTCGACGCCCACGAAAAACCACGGCCCTTCGCCGCGTCGCTTGCCCAGCCCCCCACAACCGAAAGAGTGGGAAAAGGGCCGATTCCTTGCTGGGGAATTGCGTGGAGAACATCGTCAGCGCCTCCGTCAGAACACCAGTACCTTGTCTGCCTCAGCTGTCCAGGCAGTCATTTAGCTCAAGGTGCTGCGGCGAGTTCCCTTGATAAGTTCATAGACGCTAATTCCTCGAGCGTCGAGACAAGTGCCGTACAGACCGCCGCCGCCCCCGACCGTGCACAGCATATCTCCCGCGTTCTAATAGTCCTCGGGAACATGCTGGCCTGACTTAGCACAGACCACTGCGCCTCCCATCAGGAACAGTCGGACCGTCCCACTTTCACGCTTGACCAGCGCTTTGGCGAGACGCAGAGCATTTTAGCTGTGTTCGCTCCCGTAGGCGGCATCATTGAGAATGAAAAAGGTTTGCATGGTGGCCTCCATAAGCGTTTCGATCGATGTTTGAGTTGCTTCGCGGCTTACTGAGTCGAGCTTTCGATGCGCAAACCGCCTGCGGCCCGTTCGCTGACGCCAGTACGGTTCTCAATGGCTCCCCCCGTCCCGCATCGACGACCGACGCTATGCTGGCCGAGCGAATCGACGACCGGCTCGAGGAACTGGAGGACTATACCAAAGTCATGTGCGCAATCCTGGAGCAACTGCGACCTTTGGCAGCCCTGCGCGGTCGGTCGCCGGCAAGGCAGCGACTGACGCCACACCTGACTCTCGCCTTGGGTTTTCTAGGAGCGTATTGTCGCGCACAATGATTTATACTACTTGCCATGCGAATCATCCGCCTGCTTCTGCTTATCGTGCTGTCGCTAGCGCTGCCCACGGTCGGGCTGGCATCTGCGGGCTATATGGGTGAGTTCCAGATGCAGCAGGCGGCAGACGCGAGCATGACGGAGATGGCGATGCCGGTCGGCCATTGTGACGAAACCGCTACCAAAGTGGCCCAGCCCGGCAAACTCAAGGCCGGCACGCTCTGCAAGCTTGGTCAGGACTGCAAGATTGGCGCTGCCTATCATCCGACCAGCCCGGTCAAGCTGTTCCATCCATTGCCCGCTGCGCAGCGGGTTACGCCAGTGCCCACGCGAGCACTGCTTTCCCACGTCCCCGAAGGACTGTGGCGACCTCCCACTTCGCTTTGATTTCCTGACAGTATGATCCGCTGAGCGTGCGCTCGGCGGTCGCAGGCTGTGCGCACGCGCACGTTGTCTCGTCACGGAGTCAATAACATGTTCACGCGTTGGATGCTCATCCCCTTGCCCTTGTGTTTGGCAGGGGTGGCCGGCCTCGTCCAGGCCGCGCCCTTGACCTTTAGCGACGCGCTCAAGGTCGCCGAACAACAATCCCCGGCGCTGACGGCCAGTGCCGCCAACCTCCGATCGGCCCAGTCTGCGGCGATTCCGGCGGGCGCTTTACCGGATCCAAAGCTGATCGCAGGCGTCGAGAACTACCCTGTTTCCGGAGATACCCGCTGGGCACTGGAGCGCGACTTCATGACCATGCAGAAGATCGGCATCATGCAAGAGGTGCCCAATGGCGACAAGCGTCGCGCGCGCGTCGAAGTGGCCGATGCCCGTTCGGTGCTGGCCCAGAAGCAGCAGCAGGTCTCGCTGCTTGAAGTGCGCCGAGGCACCGCGCTCGCTTGGCTCGATCGCTACTACCTGGAAAAAAAGCTGGCGCTGTTCGACCAGCTCGACCAGGAGAATCGCCTGCTGGCCGACACCGTGCGGGCTCAGGTCGCCTCCGGCAAAGGCCAACCGGCCGACGCCGTGATGGCCGAGCAGGAACAGGCCGACCTCGCGGATCGTCGTGACGGCCTGACACGCGATATCGCCATGGCAATCGCTTCATTGCGTCGTTACGTGGGCGCTGACGCGGATGATCCCTTGCCCGGCGACGCGCCGGCGTTGGCGGTCGATCCAGAACGCTATCGGGCGCATCTGCATCATCACCCGGAAGTGGAACTGTTTGCCGCAAAGTCAGGCGAAGCCCGGGCCGAGTTGCATGAAGCGCAGGCGGAAAAAAAGCCCGACTGGGGCGTCGAGCTGGCCTACCAGCGTCGCGGCCCGCAGTTTGGCAACATGGTTTCGGTCCAGTTCACGATCGGCTTGCCGATTTTCTCGAAGAGCCGGCAAGACCCGATGATCGCCTCCAAGGCGGCCGATCTGGAGCGGGCCGACGCGGAGCGCGACGCCATGTTGCGCGATCACCTCAATGAGCTCGATAACGGCCTGGCCGAATACACGTCACTCACCCGCCAACTGGATCGCGTCAACCAGACGTGGCTACCGCTCGCACGCCAAAAGGTCGACCTCCTTACGGCCGGCTATCGCAGCGGCAGGACCGACATGGGCACGGTACTCGCTGCCCGGCGCGATCTGATCGAGCGGCGCATGAAGGCAATCGATCTGGAAAACCAGCGCGCGCAGATCGCGGCCAAACTTTACTTCACGTATGGCGGGGACGAACAATGAAGCCACGTCACATAACACTTGGTGCATTGATTGTCTTGGTAGCCGCCGCCAGCGCCGGCGCAGGATACTGGTACGCGCTGCGTCATGCGGGCAGCGCTACGGGGAGTGCGCCCGCGGCCGCCGCCAATGGCGTGCCCACTCAAGGCGACGCCAATCGGAAAGTGCTCTATTGGTACGACCCGATGGTGCCGAACCAGCACTTCGACAAGCCCGGCAAATCGCCCTTCATGGACATGCAACTGACGCCGAAGTACGCAGGTGAAGGCGGCGATGCCGCGGGCGTTCAGATCGATTCGGGCGTGGCGCAAAATCTGGGCATCCGTCTGGCCCGGGTCGAGCAAGGCACGTTTGACGCACCGATCGATGCGGTGGCCAACGTGGTCTTCAATGGCCGGGACGTGGCGGTGGTGCAAGCGCGCAGTGGCGGCTTTGTGCAACGCGTCTACGCCAGGGCGCCCGGGGACGTGATCGCGCAAGGCGCACCGCTTGCGGACTTGCTGGTGCCTGAATGGGGCGGTGCACAGGCCGAGTTCCTCGCGGTGCTCCGCACCGGTGACAAGGGCCTGGTCGACGCCGCGCGCGAAAGGCTCATGCTGCTCGGCATGCCCGCCGGGCTCATCGCCCGGGTCGAGCGTACGGGTGTGTCGCAATCGACGTTCACGATGACCTCGCCCATCGCCGGGGTTATCCAGTCGCTCGACGTGCGTCAAGGCATGAGCATTGCCGCCGGCATGACACTCGCGAAAATCAACGGATTGGCCACCGTCTGGCTCGAAGCGGCCGTGCCGGAATCCCAGGGTGGATTGGTCGCCGTTGGCCGCCTGGTGGAAGCCCGTCTGGCGGCGTATCCTGGCGAAACCTTCAAGGGCAAAGTCATCGCCGTATTGCCTGAAACCGATTCGGCCAGCCGGACCCTCAAGGTGCGGGTCGAGTTGCCTAATCGCGACGGGCGCCTGAAGCCCGGCATGTTCGCGCAGGTCCGCGTGCAGAATGGCGCGGCTAAGCCGGTTCTCACCATTCCAACCGAGGCGGTGATTCGCACGGGCGTGCGCAACGTCGTGATCGTCGCGCAGGACGGCGGCCGCTACGCGCCGGTAGAGGTCAAAGTCGGGCAAGAAGGTGCCGGCAAGACGGCGATTCTCGAGGGTCTGTCGGAAGGACAGAGCGTCGTCGTCTCCGGCCAGTTCCTGATCGACTCTGAGGCCAGCCTGCAGGGTGTCCTCACCCGCCTCGCGGGCGCCCCCGCCCAGGCCACGGTCCAGCCGGCAAGTGGCGCGAGCGCCCCCGCCGCGCTCAACGAAGCCACCGGCAAGGTGGAAAAACTCGAACACGGGCAAATCACGGTCTCGCACGGCCCGGTCAAGTCGCTCGGCTGGGGGCCGATGACGATGACGTTCAAGCTGTCCGACCCGTCCATGGCGACCGGCATCAAAGCGGGCGATACCGTGCATTTCGGCTTCGTCCCCAGCGGCGATGAGTTCGTCGTCAAGCAGTTGGAGAAGACAGGAGCCGGCTCATGATCGCGAGGCTGATCCACTGGTCGATCGTCAATCGCTTCCTGGTTCTGATGGCGACGCTCTTTGTTGCTGCCGCGGGCGTGTGGGCGGTCAAGACCACACCGGTCGACGCACTGCCGGACCTGTCGGACGTGCAGGTCATCATTCGTACCAGCTATCCGGGCCAAGCCCCACAGATCGTCGAAAACCAGGTGACCTATCCGCTGTCGACGACAATGCTGTCGGTGCCCGGTGCGAAAACGGTACGCGGCTATTCCTTCTTTGGCGATTCGTTCGTCTACGTCCTGTTCGAGGACGGCACGGACCTGTATTGGGCGCGCTCGCGCGTGCTTGAGTACCTGAACCAGGTGCAAGGCCGCCTGCCCGTCACGGCCAAGACCGCATTGGGACCGGATGCGACTGGCGTGGGCTGGATCTACGAGTACGCATTGATCGACAAAACGGGCCAGCACGACC
The DNA here is from genome assembly GCF_902459725.1 of Pandoraea eparura. Taxonomy (GTDB): domain Bacteria; phylum Pseudomonadota; class Gammaproteobacteria; order Burkholderiales; family Burkholderiaceae; genus Pandoraea; species Pandoraea eparura. The sequence goes on along the minus strand of NZ_CABPSH010000018.1, from coordinate 45,201 downwards.
TCGCCCAACTGCGCAGCCTGCAGGACTGGTTTTTGCGCTTTGAGTTGAAAAGCCTGCCCAACGTCGCCGAAGTTGCCTCCATTGGTGGCATGGTCAAGCAATACCAGGTCGTGCTCGACCCCATGAAACTGGCCGCCTACCATATCCCTCAGGCAAAGGTCATCGATGCCATCCAGAAGGCCAATCAGGAAACCGGGGGTTCGGTGCTCGAGCTGGCGGAGACCGAATACATGGTGCGCGCGACCGGCTATCTGAAATCGCTCGACGATTTCCGCAACATTCCGCTGAACGTCTCGGCCACCGGAGTTCCGGTCAAGCTTGGCGATGTAGCTACCATTCAGGTTGGCCCCGAAATGCGGCGTGGCATCGCCGAATTAAACGGGCAAGGAGAAACCGCCGGCGGCGTGATCATCCTGCGCTCGGGCAAGAACGCTCGCGAAACCATCGCCGCGGTCAAGGACAAGCTCGCCGAGCTGCAAAAAAGCCTGCCTGCCGGGGTCGAGATCGTGCCGACCTACGACCGCAGCAAGCTGATCGACCGCTCGATCGACAACCTCAAGCACAAGCTGATTGAAGAGTTCATCGTCGTGGCACTGGTTTGTGCGGTGTTCCTGTGGCATTTGCGCTCGGCTCTGGTGGCGATCATTTCACTGCCCCTTGGCGTGCTGATCGCGTTCATCGTCATGCGCTATCAGGGCATTAACGCCAACATCATGTCGCTTGGCGGCATCGCCATTGCGATCGGTGCGATGGTCGATGCGGCGGTGGTGATGATCGAGAACGCGCATAAGAAGATTGAGATGTGGACGCACGAGCATCCCGGCGAGTCCCTCAAAGGCAGCGCGCATTGGACCGTGATCGGCGAAGCGGCCGCAGAAGTCGGGCCGGCGCTGTTCTTCAGCCTGCTCATCATCACCTTGTCGTTCATTCCGGTGTTCACACTCGAGTCGCAGGAGGGGCGCTTGTTCGGCCCGCTCGCCTTCACGAAGACCTACGCGATGGCAGGCGCTGCGCTGCTTTCGATCACACTGATCCCGATTCTGATGGGCTACTGGATACGGGGGCGCATCCCGGACGAAACGCGAAACCCGCTCAATCGTGCGCTCATCCGTATGTATCGCCCGCTCCTCGACTGGGTGCTGGTGCGGCCGAAACTCACCTTGGTGATCGCTATGCTGGCGCTCTTGACCACCGCGTGGCCGATCAGCCGCCTGGGCGGCGAGTTCATGCCGCCGCTCGATGAGGGCGATTTATTGTACATGCCCTCGGCACTGCCGGGGCTATCTGCGGCAAAGGCGGCGGAGTTGCTGCAGCAGACCGATCGTCTGATCAAGACGGTGCCCGAAGTCCAGAGTGTGTTCGGCAAGGCGGGGCGTGCGGAGAGTGCGACGGACCCGGCGCCCATGGAAATGTTCGAGACCACCATCCAGTTCAAGCCACGCGATCAGTGGCGCCCTGGCATGACGCCGGCCAAGCTGGTCGATGAACTCGACCGGGTCGTGAAGATCCCTGGCCTGTCCAATATCTGGGTGCCACCGATCCGCAATCGCATCGACATGCTGGCCACCGGCATCAAAAGTCCGATTGGCGTGAAGATCTCCGGGACGAACCTGGCCGAGATAGATCGCGTCGCGCAAGACGTCGAGCGGGCTGCGAAAACGGTGTCGGGTGTGAGCTCCGCGCTGGCGGAGCGCTTGACGGGCGGGCGGTATGTCGACGTCAACATCGACCGCGCGGCCGCGGCGCGCTACGGCCTGAACGTGGCCGACGTGCAGGCAATTGTGTCCTCGGCCATCGGCGGGGAGAACGTCGGGCAAACCGTGGAGGGGCTCGCGCGCTATCCGATCAACGTGCGCTATCCGCGCGAGATTCGCGATTCGCTCGAGGGACTGCGCAATCTGCCGATCCTCACCGACGCCGGTCAACAGATTACGCTGGGGACAGTTGCCAAGATCGATGTCAGCGATGGCCCGCCGATGATCAAGACGGAAAACGCCCGGCTCTCGGGCTGGGTCTACGTCGATGTGCGCGGCCGGGATCTGGCGTCGGTCGCGGGCGACTTGCGCGCAACAGTGGCGCGGGAGGTCAAGCTCGAACCCGGCATGAGCATTGCCTATTCCGGTCAGTTCGAATACCTGGAGCGCGCCGCCGCACGCCTCAAGCTGGTCGTGCCCGCGACGCTGGTGATCATCTTTGTGCTGCTCTTCATGACCTTCAGTCGCTTTGACGAGGCTGCCCTGATCATGACGACGCTGCCCTTCGCCCTAGTGGGCGGCATCTGGGTTCTCTATCTGCTCGGCTACAACATGTCGGTGGCCACCGGCATCGGCTTCATCGCGCTCTCGGGCGTCTCCGCCGAGTTTGGCGTGGTCATGCTGCTGTATTTGAAGCAGGCCATCGCGGCAAGGCAAGCATTGGGCGTCACGTTGACTGCAGAGAGCCTGGACGACGCCATCCGCGAGGGGGCGGTCTTGCGGGTGCGCCCCAAGGCGATGACGGTCGCCGTCATTCTCGCCGGCCTGATCCCGATTCTGTTGGGCAGCGGCACCGGCTCGGAGGTCATGAGCCGGATCGCGGCGCCCATGGTGGGCGGCATGATCACCGCGCCGCTCCTGTCAATGTTCGTGATCCCGGCGGCCTTCCGGCTCATGCGTGGCCGGAATCATCGCCGGACGTAGTTCCCTTGCCCGAAAGGGTGTTTTTCTCACTATGTGTCAAAGGAGTTTGTTATGTTCAAAATGATCAGCGCAATGCTCACCTGTGTCGCCCTCGGTGCCTCCCTGCCGGCCGTGGCCGCCGGCGCGGCCGATATGAAACCCATGAGTGGCATGAGCCAGATGGGGGGCATGAAGACAGACAAGTCTGCTGCGGTCACCGCAACGGGCACCGGCGTGGTCAAGGCTGTCGACAAGCAAGCTGGCAGCGTGACGCTGGCCCATGGGCCGATCAATGCATTGGGCTGGGGGCCCATGACCATGGGCTTCAAGGTGGCCAATGCCAAACTGCTGAGTGGCGTTTCGGTTGGCCAGAAGGTCAACTTCACCCTGGTGTCGACGGGCGACGCCCAGACCGTGACAGCGATCCAACCTTCGAAATGATGCATTGGCGCGAGCGGATGCTGCGACGATTGGCTGCCGCGCTGGCGGCGCGCTCCGCTCGCTATGGCCCTACGCGATCGTGGCAATCGTCATCGCGTCGTGGTTGCTCCATCACTTCATCGCGTCCGCCACTTGGCGCGAGTGGGCCGGTGCCGGTCTTGTGCGTCCTTCATAATCGCGCCACAAGTCGAGATTTTCGACTTCCGGTCGACGATTCACCTGCTGATCAACGTCTTGCACATCGAGGTCCGACGGTACATGCAAGTGATCACCCGTTGTGGCCGTCGACGAAATCGACGTCGAGACCGAGGATATGGGCGTCGGGCTCGCCGAGTACTGGATGGCACCTCGGCGCGTAGCTCAGCTGAAGGCACACGGTTAGCGATTCTTTCGAATGCGATAACCAAATGGCCATTGATCGCCGATCCATTGAACAATTTGATCGGTTATCCAGTCCCTCACACAATCGTTCGCATCATAGTTCTTCCCCCTTGATCCGAAATTGGGATCGGGAGTATTTCCGGGTTGCGCGGCCGGCACCGGAGCACTTTAACAATATGACCTTTCCTTGGGATGCTCTGGCAGCGACAGGAAAGGCTCGAATGCTCGGACGCGCGTACGGTATCCGAATCCGCCCCCGCCTTACGTCGCCTGACCTCTATCCACGATCCGACGCCATGTACCTCCCTGGTCATCCGAGAGATACACGTCACGTTTGAAAGTCGCAATGACAATTTGACGGAAATCGACCGGGTTCTGGCAAATGAACGCGATACCGTCCTCATCTGACATAGGTAGCGCAACGTCGTTTGCGTCCTTACCATCCTTCCAGCGCAGGCGCGTCAACCTTGATCTTGTCAAGTACTGGCTTAGCCAAATGTGGATCCCATCAAAATCAAACCACGCGGCAAGTGCAAAATCCTTGCCATACACGTGCTGAAAATGTTGGGCAAAATCCTCGGAGATGAGCAGTCCAGTATCGGTGCTGGCGGCAACGACGCCAGGTTGCGTGGGATGCACGGCAAGGCTGTGCGCAGCAGACGCAATATCGACTCCCCGTGCGGTCGCAACGGTCCATGTCGTACCGTCAGATTGCGTGTAAAAGAATCCTTGATTCCGCAGAACGGCATTCGAGGAATCGTTATAGACGTAAATGGCCCGTGCATAGTAGCTCGCCCCCATTACACGCAATGCCGCTTGATCGCTTAATGCCAACGCCTTCCATGTGACCCCGTTGTCACGACTTCGCTGCAAGCCGAGGCGATTCGGAGCATTGCCGCTGGTCGACGAATAACCGCTGCTCAACAAAGAGCCTTCTGTCGCAACGATTGCTGTGAGGTCGTCGGCTGCCCCCGGCGCCATGCTCCAGCGTCCTGCATGATAGACCGCCAAGCCATTGTGCGTCGCGATGAAAAGTCGTGTGCCATCTCGACTGTACGCTAGGCCGTGGATATGTGTCATGACGGGAAAGTCCGAAGCCGATACGCTCTGCGCCCGCAGTGTCGAATCACCGTGGGTAGCCGCGAACGCATCAACCAGGGGAGGGACTGAAGCGACCCCGAGCAAGAGTGCAGCCAATAGCGCGTGTCGGCGTGCTGCGTTCAGACGTGCGAGGTTGTAGATCATATGCGCCTCCGTCAATTCATAGAGTGCCTCGCCGATTACCGCATTTGCATGCCTGCAATCGTTATCACAACATTCGTCGGGTTCTCTGGCCTGGCATAGCCCCCCCAAAGGACATGACATCCCCTTAGGCCTGACGAAGCTATAGAACGTCGGTATCGATGGACGTCCTCACTTGCGTTCACGATAGTGGATAGTGTGCGCGCAGCCGCCGTCCGTGGCAACGACCCGCCTGTGCCGGACGGTGATCGTTTTCCCACATTCTTGTTGATTTTCCGGACCTCGTCGAAGCTCTGCCGCACGTTCGTCGCAATTTCCGCGACACCGTTCGCCGCCATCGTCGATGCGACTATCTCCGTGGCGAGGCCAAGTGACGGGATCAGCGCGCTGAATAGTATTCAAACAGGTTTCATGACAGGATTCTTGAGGTAAAAAAGTGGAGTAAAAGGCAGCGAAATCCTGTGAGAGTATTCCGTTTTCGCGAACGGCGTTCGTGCCGGTCATTCATGTTTCATGGCGTCCCGGCTGCGAAAGAGGAAAACCTACGGGCCGCTCTCGTTGAGCTGCCAAACAAATTGCACAACTCTTCCCAAACTCCACTGAAACGGCGTTGACATTCTGATGTTCCATCGTCGGGACTTTGTGCATCATCGCCGAGTGATCCTTCAATTCAACTATGGCGCCAAGCGCCATCTCGTGCAGCACCCAGCCGGATTTCCTCACGACGAATCCTATGGCGACACCGCGCCTGACCGTCGAGCGGCTCCGGAATAACGTGCATCGCTTCGGTCACGTCGACGGTAGGGGTTCGAGAGACTCCTTTCGCGTACCCAGCCTTGCCGATCAAGGCCGTTTAGTCATCTTGCGAGCCTACGCGTCAGTCGGCGCAACGCACACTGCGACGCCCAAAAAATCGATGCAGGGCGTGCAAAGTCGGCAGAGCTGCATTCTGTATTTAAGGCATATCCATTGACTGTCTTCGGACCGTCCGGAGGCAATCGAGACGAAGCACGGACTTCATTGCAGGCGCGTACCGAAATTGGGGATCGCAACAGGATCGACTTGCTTCGCCAACGCGGCGCATTTCCATGCTTGATGGACATGACAACATTGTCATCTGGAAGTAATGTCAGTGACGCCGCCCCACTGGTAGTATCGCCCGCAGTACGTTGGAAAGCCGACTACCGCGGCATCGACGGCGATTTCAGCTCAAGCTCTGAAGTATGTGCGCGTCGCTATATCGGGCTCGCGAAAGCGAGTCTGCTAGCAGCATTAACATGGCTGACCTCACCGATTGGTGATTCTCCCAACCAAAATCAACTGGATACTGATAGATGCGATCTCATCTCAGCAGACGAACCTTCATTCGGGGCATCGGCGCGGCGGGACTCGTCGGCGGATTGGGCGTCTGGCGTCCGCAGGTGTGGGCCATGACGAGCCCCGGGCAGCCTCATGTGCTTACGGGTAACGACTTCGACCTATCCATTGCGGAAACCCCAATCAATATCACGGGGAGTGAGCGCACGGCCACACTGATTAACGGAACCCTGCCAGGCCCGGTCTTACGATGGAAGGAGGGGGACGTTGTGACGTTGCGTGTTGCGAATCGCATGTCCGCCCAGACGTCGATTCACTGGCATGGAATTCTGGTGCCGACCAACATGGATGGCGTCCCGGGCCTCAGTTTTGGCGGGATTGACCCTGGTGAGACGTACACATATCGCTTCAAGGTCAAGCAGCATGGAACCTATTGGTACCACAGCCACTCGGGGATGCAGGAGCAAACCGGGGTGTATGGCCCGCTGGTGATTGAACCCAAAGATCCCGAGCCGTTTAAGTATGACCGGGACTATGTTGTCATGCTCTCGGATTGGACGGACGAGGATCCCAGGCGCATCAAGGCAAAGCTCAAGAAGCAATCGAATTATTACAACTTCCATCAACGGACGTTTGGAGATTTCATTCGAGACGTCAAGAAGGATGGGTTGGGCGCCACAATCGCTGATCGCAAAATGTGGGCCGAGATGCGGATGAGTCCGACGGATCTTGGCGACGTCAGCGCCTACACGTATACATACCTGGTCAATGGCCTAGCGCCAAACGGGAACTGGACAGGCATCTTTCGGCCGGGTGAACGCATTCGTCTGCGCTTTATCAACGCCTCCGCCATGACCTACTTTGATGTCCGTATCCCTGGACTCAAAATGACGGTAGTCGCGGCCGATGGGCAGCCCGTCAAGCCCGTCAGTGTCGAAGAATTTCGTATTGCTGTAGCCGAGACTTACGACGTCATCGTCGAGCCCACTTCGGAGGCGGCCTACACCATTTTCGCCCAGTCGATGGACCGTACGGGTTTCGCACGCGCCACATTGGCCGTGCGCGAAGGGCTTTCGGCGAAGATTCCGCCGCTCGACCCGCGCCCACTGGTGACGATGGACGATATGGGCATGGGAGGTATGGCCGGCATGGATCACGACTCCATGCAAGGCATGGCGGGCATGTCGAGCATGAGCGGCGATTCGATGCAGGGGATGAGCGGCATGGCCGGCATGGATCACGGCTCCATGCAAGGCATGGATGGCATGTCGAGCATGAGCGGCGATTCGATGCAGGGGATGAGCGGCATGGCTGGCATGGATCACGGTTCCATGCAAGGCATGGAAGGCATGGAAGGCATGTCGAGCATGAGCGGCGATTCGATGCAAGGAATGAGTGGCATGGCCGGCATGGATCATGGTTCCATGCAGGGGATGGGGAGCATGCAGTCCCATCCTGCGACCGAGAACGGGAATCCGCTTGTTGACGGACAGGCCATGAATCCGACGCCGAAGCTCAATGACCCGGGTATTGGACTGCGCAACAACGGCCGGCGCGTGCTGACCTACGCCGATCTGCGCAGCACGTTCGCCGATCCTGACGGCCGGGACCCGACGCGAACCATTGAATTGCACTTGACCGGACATATGGAGAAGTTCGTCTGGTCGTTCAACGGCGTCAAATTCGGCGACTCCCAGCCGATTCGCCTCAAGTATGGCGAACGGGTCCGCCTCGTCCTGGTGAACGACACCATGATGACCCATCCCATACATCTTCATGGCATGTGGAGTGACCTGGAAGACGAGCAAGGTCGCTTCATGGTGCGCAAGCACACTATCGACATCGCTCCGGGCTCCAAACGCAGTTACCGCGTAACGGCCGACGCGCTCGGACGCTGGGCGTATCACTGCCATCTACTTTTCCACATGGAAACCGGTATGTTCCGTGAAGTGGTCGTCGAGGAGTGAGGATTCTCATGCTAAAAGAACAAAAATTTGGGAAGGTCGCAGCGGCTACCCTGACCGTGATGCTGTGCGCCACAACATCTCTTTCTGCGATAGCGGCACCTGATGCAAAGGCTTCCGTCTCAAGCCAGCCGACCTCGATGGGCGATGCCACCATGCAGTCGATCGGGACGTCGTCCAATGGCGCACCATCGCCCGTACCACCGTTGACGGACGAAGATCGAAAAGCGGTCTTCACCGGCGGTCATATACACGACATGGGCGATAAGGAGATCAACTACTTCTTCCTGTTCGATAACCTGGAATGGCAAAAAAGTCAGGGTGGCAACGTATTGAACTGGAATGGGTCAGGATGGATCGGTGGCGACATCGACCGCCTCTGGCTTCGCACGGAAGGCAAGCGAGCCGGCGGCAAGCTCGGGGACGCGGAAGTTCAGGCGCTTTGGGGCCACTCCCTCAGTCCGTGGTGGGACGTGGTGGCCGGCGTTCGTCACAACTTCAAACCGGGAACTTCGCAAACTTGGGGAGCGCTTGGCATACAAGGGCTCGCGCTCTACAACTTCGAAGCGCAAGCAACCGCATTTGTCGGACAAAGTGGTCAAACTGCCGTACGCCTGGAAGGCACGTATGACTTTCTTGTTACGAATCGCTTAATCCTCCAGCCATCGCTGGAAGTAAACATGTACGGGAAAAACGACGCGGCAAGAGAGCAGGGAGCCGGTGTGGCCAACAGCTCGCTGGGCTTGCGTTTGCGATACGAAGTCGATCGTCAATTGGCGCCGTACATTGGTGTGACTTGGGACAGATCATACGGCAACACCGCGCGCATCCTGGAGCAGGAAGGTGGGCGTCGTAATGAGCTGTCATTCGTTGCCGGCGTGCGTGCCTGGTTCTGACGCACCAGTGATATTCGTCGATGTCCCGTTGTACCGTCGAAGTTCTTCTGTTGACTGACGGCGGGACGCTTTAACGTTTCTCAATTTCTAACCACAAAGGATGTTTGCCATGTCACATCAACGCTTTTTCTCAAAGTCACTTGTCGCCGCCGCTGGCCTGATCTTCGCCTCGGCCGCATTTGCTCATCCGAAACTGCTGTCCTCGACCCCTCAGGACAATACTGAAGGACCCGCACCGCAAAAAATCGAGCTTCACTTTTCCGAGAATCTGATGACACAGTTCTCGGGCGCCAATCTCGTCATGACGAGCATGCCCGGCATGTCGGATCACTCTACAATGAAGGTCGCGGCAAAGATTTCCGGTGGCGACGATCCCAAGGTGATGGTGATTGCCCCGGCTCAACCGCTGACGACGGGAACTTACCGCGTGGATTGGCGTGCGGTGTCGTCTGACACACACCCGATCACCGGGAAGATTACGTTTATGGTGAAGTGAGCATCATGGACAGCTGGGTAAACATCGTCATTCGGTTCGCGCTCTATCTGGACCTCATGCTGCTCTTTGGTCTGCCACTTTTTGGCCTGTATGCCTTAAAGCATGACGAGCGCCGTTCGTCGCGGATCACGAAGCAGTTTGCCGTTATTCTTGGCGGTGCTGCCACCGCTGGGATCGCGCTGTCCGTACTTAGCATGATCGTTCTGGCAAAGATGATGACGGGTGAGGAAGACTATTCCAGCGTGAGCCAACACGCGTTGGGAATGATCATATCCGGTACCACGCTCGGCACGGCATGGGTGCTCCGTCTCGTGGCGTTGGTTGTCGTTCTCACCGTCACGCCCGCACTGCTGCGTCGCCCAACCGTCGGACTCGCCGCCGCCGCGATTGGTGGGGCGGTTGCACTGGCGTCGTTGGCGTGGGGCGGTCATGGAGCGATGGATAGTGGCGACAAGGGGGTGATCCATCTTTCGGCCGACATTCTCCATCTCGCGGCGGCGGGCGGATGGATCGGGGCGCTGACGGCGTTCGTGTTGCTTCTTCGCGTGGACGATGCCTCACCCAGTCAGCGGCTTGAAACGCTGCAGCGGACCTTGGCCGGATTCGCCGTGGTCGGGACGGCGATCGTCCTCACACTGGTCGCCACAGGCTTGATCAACTACGGCATGATTTCCGGCCCGACGCTGAGTGGACTGACGACGACGCTATATGGCCAGCTCCTGCTTACAAAACTGGGCTTCTTTGCATTGATGCTTGCACTCGCGGCGGCCAATCGGTATCACTTGACGCCTCGGCTCGAAGCAAAGATAAGAAATGGGGATTATGCAGGTGCCGTTGGCGCTCTGCGCAAGAGTCTGTTGATTGAGTCCAGTGCCGCCACGGCGATCATCGTGCTGGTTTCGGTACTCGGCATTCAAAGCCCTCAATAATCCGGTTGCGCCATGACCGTGTCGAAGTACCGGGGCGAAATGCATGTATCAAGGAAGTCATATGCGCCTCTCCTACGATCGGGCGGAAACGGCGTGGCGGGCCATCCCTGCCCGTCAAAGCGGCCCGCATGCACTGAATGATGCCGACCACGGTTTGTGCAAGCAGGCAGACCGCCGTCCGCGTAGGCGTGTGCAACGCATCGCATCGCATCGCATCGACACTCGCCCATCCTGGATGCAATGGCCAGCGGCGTCAAAGCGTTCTCGCAATGGCGTCAATCGGCTTCATGCCAGAGCCGAAGCGCGCGACACTCGAGCGATGCTCCCTAAGCTCCTCATAGGGGAGATATTGAATGTCGAGCTCGGTGACGCGGGAAAACGCAGGTCGGGCAAGCTGACTTCGCACGTCGCTTTCCCGAGCGTCCGGCGCGACGAGGTACAAGTGCCGTTGCGCCGGCGTGGCGGCGCCGAGGGCAAGGTCCAGCAGACGAACGATGCCCGAATAAATGGAGGTCGTATGTTCGACCTCGAATGCGGCTGCGACGGATTGGTCCGCGTTCAGCCAAATGACGTCAATCAGTGGGACCGTTTCGGCGCCATTAATGCACAGTGATACCGGTAATTCGACCAGGCAGCCGTCCGCGAGCTTGCCGCCATCGTATGGACGCGAGCGATCATTGGTCGCGATCCAGACTTGGTAGCCCAGCGCACGGCCCAAGTCACGCAACCAACCCTGTACCTCAGTGCGCGTCACATCCTGCTGCCGAATATCTTCGAGCTGGCGCGCAAGCGCAGAAGATTGCTCTCGCACCGCATCCAGATCCTTAAGCCACGCCTCGCCCGGTTCAGCGCTTCCGCCAAGGGGCGGTAGCGGATAACGCGCCATGCCAACGTCAAAGAGAAAGCCAGCCAGCGCGCCGAGGTCGTTTGAGAGTAACGATCGGTATTCGCGATTCAGTTCGAGAACGCCCTGATGCATCGCTAGGTAGTGGTCCCAGCGCCCAAGTTTGACATTGGCGCCCGCCACCGCGTTGAAGCCTTTCACGATAGCGGTATTGAACGGGCATACGAGTGTCGGGTGAATGAAGTACAGCAGATTGGCGGCAGCCGGCCCCAGCCCTTTAATGCCGTGCGCGTCCAGCGTTCGAATCGCCGAGAACACCGCTTGAGGCTCGCTGCAACAATCGCATGTATCGAGCAGCTTGCCAAATGCACGCTGATTGGCCGGACTTTCGTAGATATCGGGGATGCGAAGTTTGGGCTTCCACAGAAACGCGTGATCTGCCCCCTTAAAAATCTGTCGTTGTTCGGCGATCGATGTCACAACTAACTCAAGGGAAGAACCACGGTACGCGTTACCAAAACGTCCCGGCGTTGATTTCCCGGATGACCTGCCGGATACCTTGCCGGATGGAACGGAAATTCTTGAGCCGCTCAGGCCACAAGAACCATGTTTGGAATGTACCTGTTGGGTCCGACGTCCAGTGCTCGATTAGCGTGTGAAGCGTATTCATGTTGTTGTGAATTTTGGACTGCGCGCAAGTCTATCACTACCGAAACGACGCGCAAGTCGTACCTCCCGATCCATTTGTGGTTGCGGTGAGATGCGCAGCAGTTTTCCGTATGAGTGCTGCGCGCGCGGTCGGGAGGCTGTGACCTTGCCTCGTTTTACGTTGGCGGGCGCCAGATGAGGCACAACCGTTGAATTCGTGGCATTCAATTTGAACCACATATCAAAAACGTAACTTTCGGGTAACCGTCGAGTCAGGATGAGGAGGATAAATTATGAGTGCAATGAATCACATCTCGTGACTCATCCAGTTGGGCAACCCTGAAAGGAAGAATATGAAAGCACACCTACTTACCGTCGCGGCGCTTGCCGTACTCGTGTCCGGCCCCACGTTCGCCGAAGACGCCTACGGTTTTCCTCCCGGCAACCAACCCTCATCGTTGACGCGCGCTCAGGTACGTGCCGAACTACAAGATGCCGAGGCCAAAGGCCTGCTGACCCAAACGGACACGATCTATCCGAGCGATTCAATTCGCACGCTCACCGCCGGAAATGGCACAGTCGTTCAGAGCAACAGTGCACCTCAGGTGGGAGGGGCGACTGCCCAGCCGCGGGGGCAGAATCGGGTGATTCCGGATCCGTCTACCTACGCGAAGCCGTAAGCAATTCGCGCCTCAGGTAGATGAGGTACGCCACCGATGGTCTGCGCGCGCGACGGAGCGCTATCGAACTGTCACGATTTGTGGTGCCGCGAAAGCGTCGTGGCACCACAAATCTACATCGTTTGCCGGGGCAAATTGGCACAATCTTCCGAGCGGAAGCCGTCTCCCCAGCGTGCAGGAACTACCCTCGATTCCGACGCACAACGTGCTCAAGCCCGAGACAATCAGCACGCGGCGGACGAGATACGTTCTTCTACATCCAACTTACGCGGTGTCGCAAAAAATACTGGACGACATTTGGCGGAGACAATGAATCAATTACAAGCCATGAGAGTGTTTCTGAATGTTGCCGAAACCGGCAGCTTTGGAAGCGCGGCCGTGAAACTGAATCTGTCAAATGCTGTAGTCACCCGGTACGTTGCGTTACTCGAGGAACATCTGGGTGCACGCTTGCTCAATCGCACCACCCGTCGCATGTCTCTGACCGAAACAGGGCGCCTCTATGCACGCGGCTGCCGCCAGATATTCGATCAACTTGATGAGATGGAGGCTGGGGTTTCCAATGCCTCTCGTATGCCATCAGGGGAACTGCGCGTCGCGTCGTCCACGACATTCTCGTTGCAAGCATTAACACCGCTTTTGACCCTGTATCGCCTGAGATATCCAGCAGTGCATCTGGCCGTTGATTTGTTCGATGGAGGCGTTAACTTCATTGAAGAAGGGTATGACGTCGGCATACTGGCGCCAACTCAGGTCAATAGCACCCGCGTGGTGAGTCGCCCGTTGCTATCAGTGTCCGCCATCCTCGTTGCAACTCCACAGCTGATTCTGGGCCACGGCAGCCCGTCTGAGCCGCAGGAGTTGCGTAAGTTCCCACTGCTATGCCTGCAAACGGATGCGCGAAACCCGACGCTTCGCTTTACCAAAGAAAACACCGCAGAATGCGTTTCATTTGATCCGGTGTATTCGGCGAACAATCTCCTCATGCTCAAGCAGGCCGCGATGGCTGGAATTGGAGGCTCCGTCCTTCCCCGAACCATGGTCGTCGATGAGCTTTCCCAAGGAAAATTGGGGCAGGTCTTGCCAAATTGGCAGGTCGGTGGCAATGCGTTGGAAATTGCATTGATCTATCCGGGACGCCGGAATATATCGGCTAAGACGCGCACGTTCGTCGAGATGACGATTAAGCACTTTGGGCAAGATGCCAGTCTCTAGGAACAGTACAAAATTTCAAAAAGACTTTTCAAGGTTTTTGTGACAACAATTAACTACTCGCGTTTTATAATTTTCGTGCGAGAAGAAGATCAGTTCGATATTGAGCCGATCTCCAGAAGTTGACGCGGCCAACGGCCGCGTTTTTTTTGCCAAAAAATATTGGCAGTTGCTTCATGACAACATCTCTGCCAACAATTGGTTTGCATATCAGCACGAGCTCACTGCAACACATTGATTTTGTTTGATTTTTATAAAAAAATAATTATTAAAATAAGTTAAAAAATGATTTCTAAATAATCGCACCGACCCGCGGGCCGCCACTCCATACAATTCCATCTGCGATCAATACGGAGGGTCGGTTGATGCCGAGATGCCGCATGCGGCGATGCATTCCTCTAAGCCAATCCTGACTTTCCTGATTACGCAACCAAGCTGGTTCAATCATTGATGGTTATGGAGATGAATACATGAAGAAGACACTTCTCGCAGTGGCACTTTTGGGGGCATTTTCGGCAGCACAAGCACAATCGAACGTGACGTTGTATGGCGTCCTTGACGCTGGCGTGACTTACGTCAGCAAACAGGCGTTCAAGGATGCGAACGGTAACATTCAAGGTGGCTCAAACTGGCTGGCGCAAAGCGGTGTCGCTCAAGGGTCTCGCTGGGGGCTGCGCGGCTCGGAGGACTTGGGTGGAGGCCTGAAAGCCATCTTCACTCTGGAAAATGGCTTTGACGTATTCTCTGGTCAACTGCAGCAAGGTGGACGAATGTTCGGTCGTCAGTCGTTCGTCGGGCTTAGCAGCAACAGCCTCGGTACGGTCACGCTGGGCCGTCAATATGACTCCGTAGTCGACTTCCTGCAGCCGGTAAGCTCCGTGCCGTCCTTCGGTCTGTACGGCGCCCATTTCGGCGACGTGGACAATATCGACAACACGTTCCGTACTAACAACTCTGTCAAGTATACGAGCGTCAACTACAACGGACTGACGTTTGGCGGTATGTTCAGCTTCGGTGGGCAAGCGGGGCAGTTTGCGACGAACCGGGCCTTTAGCGTCGGCACCGGCTACGCAAACGGTCCGCTGACGTTGGGCGCGGCCTACCTGAATGTCAACAACCCGAGCGCAGCTGTCTATGATAATGGCGGCACCCTTGACAAAGCGGTGTTTGGCGCTACCCCCTTGCAGCAGGCCGATCAATTGCGTGTGTTTGGCGTAGGCGGCTCCTATTCGTTCGGTCCGGCGACGATTGGCTTGTTGTATACCAACACGAAGCTCAAGAACAGCAGCTTCATCGCCGGCGGTAGCGATATCAAGGTGGACAATTACGAGATCAATGCGAAGTACATGTTGACTCCGGCACTGCAACTCGCTGCGATGTACACCTACACCAATGCGAAGTTCGATCGCCTTGGTTCGAAGCCCAAGTACCACCAAGTTAACTTGGGTGTCGACTACTGGTTGTCGAAGCGTACGGACGCCTATGTCATGGGCGTGTACCAGAAGGCCGCGGGAGATGCAAAGAACGCAGAAATCTACGGTCTTGGCGCTTCCAGCACCGACAAGCAAATTGCTTTGCGCGTCGGCCTGCGCCACAAGTTCTGATTGTCGCGGAAGTCCCCCCTGATTGCCTTCGCAAAGTGACATGTGAGGGTAGATCTCGTGAGCGCGGCACGAGAGGGTTTGCGTGCCGCGCTCGCGACATACGGTATCGACACGGCAGAGTTGCTCACCGTCCGGCTATCAAATGGAGGCCAACATGTCCAGAATCGCTGTTATTGCAATATTGACCTTGCTTGCCGCGGGGTGCACCTCTTTGAGCGAAAGTGCAAAATCGACGCAGATTGATCCGAATTGGGGAGGGCACTCAATATACCGAGGTAGCCGCTAGCGCAACGATTGCTCCGCTCAGAACCACGGCAATGACGTCGCGGTCGGCGCGACGTCTGATTCAACCATGCGGGACGGGCCGCTTGTCGCGGCTGATGCCTTGCTACGCCCCGTCACCGGGAAAGGTCAAGAAAAACGTAGTCACCCCATATCGGCTTTCGGCCCGCGCGCTACCGCGATGTAACTCCATGATGGATTTTACGATCGAGAGGCCCAGCCCAGAATTCCCGGCAGACGTATGACGCGATGCGTCCGCGCGGTAGAAGCGATCGAACAAGCGCTCCAAGTGCTCACCGGAAATGTCTTTCCCTTGATTGTGGATGCTAATGACCGTTTCCCGCCCAAGCATTCTTGAGCGTAGTTCAATGCATGTCCCCAGTGTCGAAAACGCCAACGCATTTGAAACCAGATTACTCACCGCTCGCCTTAAGAGCGTGGGGTCGGCGAATATCAGCCCTTCGGCGCTAACCTTCATGTGCAACTCGCGCTCGTCTGCGACCGCTTCGAAGTAAGATGCGATATTGTTCAGCTCAGTGTTGGCATCGAGCCATTCGAGACGCAACGCATGTTTTGCATTGTCCGCGCGCGCCAAAAACAACATGTTCTCGACCATCCTGCGAAGTCGGTCATATTCCTCCATATGCGACTCGAGCAGTGACTGATACTCGTCCACGCTTCGCGGGCGGGACAACGTGACCTGCGTCGAGCTAATAAGGTTCGACAATGGTGTTCTGATGTCGTGCGCAATGTCCGAGGAAAACTGGGTGAGGCGACGAAAGGCATCTTCCAGGCGGTCCAACATTCTGTTGATGGCCTCAGCAATGTCCTGCAACTCGTCCGGGGCAAGTGCGATTTTGAGTCGCTCGCTCAAGCGACTGGCCTCGATCGAATGAGTCTGCGTACCAATTTCCTTGACGGGTCTCAAGCCCGCGCGCGTAACCGCGTAGCCCAGAATTCCGACAAGCATGGCCCCCACAGCGGCGGCGCCCCAAAGATCCTGTCGATAGACAGCAAGCAATTCGCTTCGGTCTTTGGACGAACGAATGAAGATGATCTGAATGCGTGTGCCATCGGCCAGGCGCTCGATGAAAACAATGGCCCGTGCCTTTTGTCGACCATCGAAATCCAAATCGAATGGCACGCCAGCGTTGTTCGCCAGATCCAAACGGT
Organism: Pandoraea eparura; assembly: GCF_902459725.1. Taxonomy (GTDB): domain Bacteria; phylum Pseudomonadota; class Gammaproteobacteria; order Burkholderiales; family Burkholderiaceae; genus Pandoraea; species Pandoraea eparura. Next base: position 28,435 of record NZ_CABPSH010000018.1, on the reverse strand, counting down.
CCAGCAACTCGGCGGACATGCCGGCCGAGCTGCTGATAAGCACTTTTCCGGACATATCCCGCATTGCCATGTGGAGTCCTGGGTGGGATGCGACAACATCCAGGAAGATGTGCGCGTCACGCATCACGCCACTCTCGGATTTCGACTCTTTCAGCAGGCTCCGGAACTGCGTCAACTTGCCGATGATCTCCAAATCGTCTCGTCGCTCAAGCTGGGCCGCCAACGAGCGATACAGAAACGTGCTCGACAAGGCAAAAACGAGAACGGCCACCACCCCGAACGCAGCGGTCAGGCGGAACGTGAGCGACCTCGGCCGTATGAACCTCATTTCCGTTCCTCCAGAACATATCCCATGCCTCGGACAGTGTGAATCAACTTTTTCGCGAACGGGTCGTCCATTTTCACGCGCAGCCGACGAATTGCCACATCAACGACGTTGGAGTCACTGTCAAAATTCATATCCCATACGTGTGATGCGATCAGCGTTCGCGACAATACCTCTCCGTGCTTCTCGAGGAGCAGCTGCAGCAATGCAAATTCCTTGGCCGTCAAGTCCACGCGCGTGTCACCCCGCTTAACCTTGCGCCTGACGATGTCGACGGTCAGATCAGCGACCTCCAATATGTCTGGCAGACGGCGAGGGGAACGACGCAGCAACGATCGGATTCGCGCCAACAGCTCGGCATACGCAAACGGCTTGACCAGGTAGTCATCTGCCCCCAGGTCAAACCCCCGTATCTTGTCGTCGAGCGTATCGCGTGCCGTTAGAAGAAGCACCGGTGTCTGCTTCTCTTCCCGGAGGGCCTTCAACACTTGGATGCCATCCAATTCCGGCAGCATGATATCAAGGATGATGAGGTCAAACCTCTCGTGTAGGGCCAGGAACAGGCCGTCCTTACCGTTGGCCGCCAAGTCGGCCGTGTAACCGGCTTCGGTCAACCCTTTCCGGATATATGCGGCGGTCTTTGACTCGTCTTCAACGATGAGAATGCGCATCCGGTCTCTCCACGCGAATGATTGTAGTAAGGGGCGACGAGCTTTCTCCGCGGGGCCGCAGAATGACTCTGGCGTGTGGGGGTGATTTTGGTCGCGGATCGTTCACGCCCATGGTTTGCGGGGCACAGATGTATTTGCGATGAAGATTGGATCGACCGCATGACATCGTCAGGGCATCGGTACCGGCACGTAAATATTGCGAGTCCCCGAGGTGGGCAGTGAGGCAATCCTCGCAAGTGACGGCACCGCGGCTACCCCCTGCGACCGAAGTATTTGGAATAGTTTGCGGGTGGCAGAACTGTCGATTTCCCAAGCGAAGCCGTGCATCCCGTCTCGCTTCATGTGCAAGGCGACGACATATTGGGGAAGCCTGAGTTGGAGTTGATCCGAGAAGGCTCCGGAATAGATTGAGGCCGACATCAGTTGCCCGGCAGAATACACGCGAAATGTCGTGGTCGTTCCGGTCGTCCGGTCTATGCGCCGCAAGTAAAGTTTGTTTTTGCTGGCCAGGCATACGCCTTGATAGAAAATCCCGGCACTCAGTCCGTTTGGGACGAGCGCGAACTCGCAACGGGAGGTGAAAAGGATGTCGTCGCGAGATATATTCTCGGCTTCAGTAATTGCGATTTGTTCGGAGCGGCGATCGAAAGGCAGCGTTGCCATGCATCCGGCGAGCGTGATCGGCAAAAGAAGTATAGCCAGCGGGATCGCCTTCATGGTCCATGCTCCGGTAGTTGCGCTGTGGCCTGCACATTTTACTGGCGCATCCACCGCCAGCCGATTACTCGGAGATTACAATTCTGTCATCAAAAGAGGACCATTCGTCGCCTTTGTTCCGTGAGCCTTCAGGAAGGTTGGCCATCTTGGTTCGGACAGCCCTCTGAGATTTTAGATGAACGGGTGACAAAACATATTCTCCAACGATCATGAGAATTTCACGCCACCTGCTCGACTGATTGTCAAACGTAACCCACTTCGGTAATCATGCCGGCCATCATGTGATAGAGGTTATGGCAATGCATCAGCCATCGGCCTGCATTGTCGGCATCGAACGCAAGGGTGAGCTTTGCCATCGGCGGGACGTGCACCGTGTCACGCAGTGCCCCCGAGAACGCCTTGCCATTGAGCGCGACGATCTGAAAGTGGTGACCGTGCAAATGCATCGGGTGGGCCATCATCGTGGTGTTTTGGAAAGTGATGGCCACTCGCTGCCCCTTGCGGATTTTCACGGTATCGCGATTATCCCAGCCCTTATGGTTGATTCCCCATGTATACGGCTGCATCGAACCGGTCAGCATCAGCACGGCATGCGAATCGACGGGACGGTCCACCAGCGGCCTGAGGGCAGACAATCGCAGTTCCTGATCGAAGCTCACCGGTCCAGTGGTGGCCGTCGCCATACCGGCGATCTTGCCGACATTGGCGCCGTTGGAGGCGAGAATAATCCCTGTCTGTTGTCTGGCGCCTTCCCGTACTGCCAGAATCGGCCAGGCTCCAGTCCCATTGGGCACGTCAACGAGAATATCGATTCGTTGAGCCATCGCCAAACCAAAGCGGCGGCCTGTCAGTGGCCGCACGGCGTTGCCGTCGACCGTCGCGACCGTACCTTGCAGCGCGCCGAGGTCAATGTGAAAATTCGTGGATGAGGCACCGTTGATAATCCGCAAGCGGACTCTCCCGCCTTGCTCGACCCGGATGACTTCCGGGTCATTGAGCGTGCGATCGTTGGCGAGATAGGCATCGAAGTCGACATCGTTAAGGTCCATCTTCATGCCTGGCATTTGATCCGGCATGCGACTGCGGTTCATACTTCCCATACCAGACATACCAGACATACCGCCCATGCTGCGAGGCTGCTCTCCCGACTTCTGACCTGTCATGGCCCCCATGGAGTCTGCCTTACCCTTCTGCAGTTCCGAAAACACTTCAGCGGGATCGCGGAACAGGAAATCCTCCAGAAAGATCGTCACCTCCTGGCGGTCGGCCTTCACGTCGTCGGCCGTGCGCACAACCAATGGAGCGGCCAGCAGTTTCTGATGCTGGAAGCCGTGATGTGAGTGCATCCAGTAGGTGCCAGGGCGCGCCGCAAAATCATACGCGCGCCGCTCGCCTGGCTGAAGCTCCGGCACGCCGAACTGACTCACGCCGTCCTGATCGGACGGGGGCGTCTGTCCGTGCCAGTGGACAATGGTGGGCTCATTCAGGCGATTATCCAGCTCGACCGCGAAGCGCTCGCCCGGATCCAGGAACAGGCCCCGCGTACCGCCTGGTTGATGCAGCCCGTACACCGTCGCGGCACGGCCGTTGACCTCGATCGAGCGGGTGTCGACGATAAGACGACGCGAAGCGCCATTCACTTTCCCGTTCGCGATTTCTTTGGTACTGCCGGAGGGCCATTGCGCGCACCCGGTTAGTACTGCCGATGCGGCGGCAGCGGACGTCAACAGGAATTTACGGCGAGATTGCGACATGGTGTGGTCCCGATTTCAGGTACTGCGATGATGACGGGCGCAGTCAATGCCGCCTGTTTCCTCTGCGAAAAATCAGATTTTCACGTTTCGCAACCGTAGCGCGTTGGTAATAACCGATGCGGAACTCAAGCTCATCGCCAGTGCTGCAATCATCGGTGATAACAACAGGCCGGTGAACGGATATAGCACCCCTGCAGCCAGAGGCACGCCCAAGGCGTTGTACACAAACGCGAAACCGAGGTTCTGCTTCATGTTCCCGATGGTCGCCTCGGACAGATCCCGTGCACGAGCAATACCGAGCAGGTCTCCTTTGACGAGCGTGACTTGTGCGCTGCTCATTGCCACATCGGTGCCGGTCCCCATCGCGACGCCGATATCCGCTTTGGCGAGCGCAGGCGCATCATTGATGCCGTCGCCGGCCATCGCCACGACCTTGCCTTCCGTTTGAAACCTTGTGACCAGTGCCAGCTTGTCAGCAGGCTTCATCTCGCCGTGGAACTCGTCGATGCCGAGCCTCGTGGCGACCGCCTTGGCCGTGATGGTGCCGTCGCCTGATGCCATCACGACGTGTATGCCGTCCGCCCGAAGGCGCGCCAATGCTTCGGATGTCGTGGCCTTTATCGGGTCCGAAACCGCGAGCAAGCCAACCAGTTTTCCATCGACGGCGAGATACATGACGCTTGCCCCTTGTGCTCGCAATGCATCGGCGTTGCCGGCCAACTCGTCAACACCGATATTCTCGGCCTGCATCAGGGCCGTGTTGCCAAGCGCGAGCCTGCGTTCACCAACAATGCCGCGTACGCCAATCCCGGTACTCGACTCGAAGTTTTCGACCTTCTCGAATGTGAGCTGTCGCTGGCGGGCGGCATCGACAAGGGTCGCCGCAAGCGGATGTTCGCTGCCCTGGTCGACGCTGGCGGCGAGCCGGAGAACGTCCTCCTCCGAATATCCATTCACGCCGATGGCCTGTTCAAACGCGGGACGTCCTTGGGTCAACGTACCCGTCTTGTCGACGATAAGCGTGTTGACCTTTCGCAGATTCTCAATCGCGGCAGCATCCCGAAACAGCACGCCATTCGAGGCGCCTTTGCCACTCGCGACCATGATGGACATCGGCGTCGCGAGCCCGAGCGCACATGGACACGCAATGATGAGCACCGCCACCGCGTTGATGAGACCGTACACCCAGCTCGGTTCGGGGCCGAGTATGCCCCAGGCGAAGAATGTCAGGATCGCGATGCTGACCACCACGACGACAAACACACCCGCGACCTTGTCGGCCATGCGCTGCATCGGCGCCCTGGAGCGCTGCGCCTGCGCGACCATCTGGACGATTTGCGCCAGCACGGTCTGGGAGCCAATCTTTTCGGACCTGATGATGAGGCTGCCGGAAGCATTCATGGTCGCGCCGATGACATGGTCGCCGACCTGCTTGGTAACCGGAATGGGCTCGCCGGTAATCATCGCCTCGTCGAGTGAGCTGGAGCCGTCTGTCACGACGCCATCGACCGGAACCTTCTCGCCGGGCCGCACGCGAAGCAAGTCGCCGACATGTACATGTGTCAGCGGAACATCTTCCTCCGAGCCGTCAGCATTGATGCGACGCGCCGTCTTCGGCGCCAGCCCAAGCAATGCCTTGATCGCCGCCGACGTCTGCGACCGGGCATTCAACTCGAGTAGTTGCCCGAGCAACGTAAGCGAAATGATGACGGCCGCTGCCTCGAAATACACGCCGATGCGGCCGTGTGCGGTGAATGCCTCGGGAAACACGCCGGGAACGACTGTTGCGACGACACTGTAGATATAGGCAGCCCCCGTGCCGAGCCCGATGAGCGTCCACATGTTCGGGCTGCGATTGACGAACGACTGGATACAGCGCTCAAAGAACGGGAAGCCCGCCCACACGACCACGGGAGTCGACAGAACCAGTTCGACCCAGCTCTGAGTGGATGCCGCCATCCAACCCAGTCGATGGCCGGCCATGGCCAGGACGAACACCACTGCGGTCAGCGGCAGCGTCCACAGGAATCTGCGACGAAAATCCGTCAGCTCGGGATGCTCTCCGTCGTCGACGCTAGGCAGCAAGGGCTCCAGGGCCATGCCGCACTTCGGACAGTGTCCCGGCTGGTCCCGCCGAATCTCCGGATGCATCGGGCAGGTGTATGTCGTGCCGGCGGGCGCGGCCTCAATCGGCGTGCTGATCGAAGGCTGGACATATTTCGCCGGATCCGCTCGAAATTTTGTCAAACACGAATCGCTGCAGAAGAAATATTGGCGTCCCTCGTGCTCAACGCTGAATTTCGAGTCAGCGGTGACGGCCATGCCACACACCGGGTCCTTGAGTACGCTATCGGCTCCCGCGGAAATGTCGCGGCGACTATGACCATCGTGAGCTGCATAGTTGCCGTGATCATGCTCAGCGGTATTGCCTTGCGCGACGCGAACGGCATGGCGATGGTGGTCGCACCCGCTTTGGCGGTCTCCCGAATGCTGGTTGGTCGTGTCGCTGTCGTTACGCTGCCCGCTCATGGATCTTTCTCCGTGTTGGATACACGCCGTGGAAAAAATATTCCACTTCGCGCGTAGTGACGAAAAAATTTACCCGACACGCCCGATGAATTCGCCACTTCACCGATGTTCATAACCACGTATCGATCGAGTCCTCTCCATTACCACCAGAATTGCGCATTGCTCTCTGTGGACCGCTTCCGCGGATTCTGGTCTTGCAAAGCGACGAAATTGGCGAGCGCAATCAACAGCGCCACCATCATCGCACCGCCGGCCGGACTTTGGCTGAGGTAACGCCGCACCGTGGCGATAAACGAAATCGGTGAATCGGGCATGGCGCGGCCCGACAACACCCCAGACGAGGCGCAACACCACCGCCACACCCACCGCATAGCCCGCCTAGACATGCATGCTCCAACCAACCATCGCCACCGAGATGGACAACGGCGAACCCGCTTGCCAAAACCCAGTGTCCGATGCGCACCACCGGATCCCCGTCAAAAGATTTCGCAGCATCCATTCATGGCGAGCGATCTCCGTCCTTCGATGCTCGCAACATGCGTGACGACTTCCGAGTCATTCGGCTCGCATCAGCAGGCCATTATTGCACCGGCATCTACAGTTGTCGCCCTCCAAAATTCGACGAGATAATTAGGAGTGTTCGAGCGGTACAGCCTCGGCACCGACATGCCGAGATTCTTGTCCAAGCTCCGTGTTGGCACGCTGGCGGCCGGCAGCTTCTTGATCGACTCGATTTCGCCTTCGGTCATTTGGCGCTCGCGGCCACCAATGCGGCCCACTGGCGGGAAATTTCCAGCTCGGCACGGGCTGGCATCGCCGCTGGTTTTCGCCCCATTTCGGCCGGGCTGGCCATGACGTGGAAGACAAAGCGGCCCGATGTCGGTTTGGTTTGCGCGACGTCGGCCAGGCGCTTGAATGGTACGCTTCGCTGGTGAAGCTCTCTGACCAGATCGACCAAATGCTTGACGGCAGAAGGCGGGCCTTCAGGAATGACTGCCAGTCATCGCTGTTGAAAACATCCCGGTATGCGCACGATCCCAGCGGACCTCCGACCGTTGGCGGAACTGCGCTTTCCGACGCCGGACTGTGACAGCGACTGAAGCCCGCCCGAGTGTTCTAGGATCAAACTTGTTTACCCCTCATGCTCGGAACATGTTCAGCTGTACCGCCGCGGCCTGTTCGCCAATATCGCCATGCGTCAGTGAACGTGTTGATGATGAACGTCGGGATAATGAGCGTGCGTGTGCAACATTTGGGCATGACTGTGAGAATGCGTATGCGGCTCGCTCCCGTCCCAGTCAAAATCGTGTTCATGCTGATGGTGTTCGTCGTGAGAGTGACGATGCGCGTGTTCCATCGGCTCATGCGTATGGGCATGTGCGTGGTGCTCTCTTAAGTGCAGCCAGATGCCAAGCGCCATGAGCGCCCCCGCGCACCAAAAGAACACCGAGGGCATTGCGGGCCAGATTGCGATCGAGAGAATCACCCCAAACAGGGGTGCCACAGAGAAGTATGCCCCCGTGCGTGCGGTACCGAGATTTCGAAGTGCAACGACAAATAGGACGAGACTGACCCCATACCCGGCGAATCCCGTCAACATCGCCTTGGCAACCTGATTCGCGGCTGGCAGGCGTGCCCCTAGCCATAGCGCGATGCCGAAATTCACCGGACCCGCCACGAGTCCCTTCAAGCACGCGATCACCACTGCATCATTCGTCGAAACTTTGCGGGTCAAATTGTTATCGACTGCCCAGCACAGACAAGCCCCAGCAACCAGCACCGCGCCAGCAGGCAATCCGTCTGGCCCCGTTTGCCATGAAAGCAATACGCCGCCTGCGACGATGGCCACCATTCCAAGCAGCACGTTCAGGTCGACATTTTCGCGAAATACGACCCACGCAATGAGGGCCGTAAACACGCCCTCAAGGTTCAGCAATAACGCGCCGGTCGCCGCAGGGGTACTAGAAAGTCCTAGCATCAGTAGCGCTGGCCCTGCGACTCCGCCGGCCAAAATTGCGCCGGCTTGCCATGGCACTTCGGTTGCTTGCATCTGCGGGGAGTGTTCGCGAGCATCATGAGGGCGCGCGAGGCGTCTCACGACAAGCACAAGCGCTAGGCCAACACCGCTACCAAGATAGAAGAGCCCTGCGAGCATGAACGGGGAGAGGGTTCCAAGCAGCAATTTGGCGAAGGGCGTGGTCGCCCCGAACAGGGCGGCGGCAAGCAGCGCGGTCCACGCCGCGTTCGGTCGAATTTGCATCAAGGTTCGCCTGTAATCATATTGGCAAGGTCGGCGGGTGAATCGCTCGTCTTACACCCGTGCGCGTCGTCAGGATGTTAGTATACCCCCCTAGACTATTTTGAGGGGCCGCGATGAGTCATACCGTGCGCGAGAAGAAGCAACTGCTCAACCGAGTCCGACGAATTAGAGGCCAGATTGAAGCCATCGAGCGTGCGCTCGACGAGGAGCGCGGGTGCATGGACGTGCTTCAGCAAATCACCAGTTGTCGTGGTGCCATGAATGGTTTGCTCGCCGTGGTTCTCGAAGACCATATTCGAACGCATCTCGTTGACGCTGAGCACGCCGATGAACACGGCAGTGGTACTGAGCAACTGATCGATGTCGTCCACAGCTATTTCAAATGAGCAATGATGAGCAACTTTGAGGATTCCGCGTTCGACGCCGGACACGACCACATTTATTTGGGTGCGGCTCACAGAGACAATGAGCGCCGAACCTGGATGGTAATCGCTCTATGCAGCGCCATGATGGTTGCCGAGATTATTGGGGGTAGTCTTTATGGCTCCCTAGCCCTCGTCGCCGACGGCTTGCATATGTCAACACATGCTGGCGCGATGCTCATCGCGGCATTGGCTTACACGTATGCTCGCCGGCATGCCACCGATTCCCGTTTTGTATTTGGCACAGGAAAATTGGGAGATCTCGCGGGGTTCACAAGCGCCATTGTGCTCGCGATGATTGCGATACTGATCGCTTATGAGGCCGTGGCGCGCTTCATTTCACCGGTGCCCATCCACTTCGATCAGGCGATTCCGATCGCGATTCTCGGCCTGCTGGTGAACCTTGCCAGCGTGTGGTTGCTCAGCGGAGACCACCACGGCCATAGCCATAGCCACGCACATGAGCACGGGCACGATCATGGTCTTGAACAGGGTCATGGAGACGAACCGAAGTACGTCCGCAGCGGCACCACTGAGTTTGTCGTTACGATCTTCGAAGATGGTGTGCCCCCGGTTTGGCGCATTACGCCTACCGCTGGTTCAACGCCACTGAGCGCAGAGGCTGTTTCGGTCAGCACGATGCGCCCTGACGGGAAGTCTCAGACTTTCGGTTTTGTGGAGCGCAATGGGTATCTGGAGTCAACGCACAGTATTCCGGAACCGCACGCTTTCCAGGCGGTGATCCACCTGCCCGATGGCGAGCATCGAGTGGAGTTCGAGGAGCACGCTCACCCTCTCGACGACTCCCGGGCTGCGGCACACCGCGATCACAACATTCGTTCCGCGTACGTGCACGTGATTGCCGATGCCGCTGTTTCTGTGCTGGCAATCATTGGTTTGTTGCTGGCTCGCGCTTTCGGTTGGCTGTGGATGGACCCGCTCGCTGGCGTGATCGGCGCCCTGGTGATTGCGAATTGGTCGTGGGGTCTGATGCGCGATACAGGAGCCATTCTCCTTGATATGAACCCAGACTCGCGACTTCGCGGCGAGGTACGTCGCCTTTTGGAGACCAGCGGTGACAAGGTGGTGGATCTCCATGTATGGCGTCTCGGCCCGGGGCATATGGGCGCCATTGTATCGATCGTAACACGTCGTGCGGAGCGCACGCCAACGTACTATCACGCGACGCTTAAGCACTTGCGAGAACTCTCACATCTCACCGTCGAGGTGCACGTCCCGCGCGTAGTAAGTTGACGTTATGGCTGCGCGCAGATGGCTTGCCGAGCACGTCGCTTCTCGCTTCAGCTCATCGCACTGAACGACGCGCCAGCCCTGAAAATCGTCAGAGTCCGCAGCGGCTAACCTAGGGGCGCGCCGTACCGGAATTGCAGAGTGCCAGTGATCGCCAGTCGCGCGTAGTATTCCATATAGGGCTATGCAGAACCCGCAAGTGGGTTTTGAACAGGTTCGATACGAGCCGGAATCACTTAACTTCTCGTGAACATGGACTCTGATGCGGGGCGGCCAGTGCCGGGATTACCGAGCGCGGAATATGCGTGGCCGATGCGCTCTGACGAATTGTTGCGCGCTGCCGGATATGACCCGGAAGCTATCCGCTGGCGCATGGCAACGGGTAGCCCGTGGCGCGTCCGTCCGGGGCACATGATTGCCGTCCTCCTCGCCGCTGCGATTTGTCCTGCGCTCGCGCTGGTCGCACTCGCTGCAATTGCCCGCGCTGTGACCATGTTCTTATAGCTACGTCACTGTGTGCCAACGGGTGTCTCTAGAATTGCGAGAATGATCGGACACCTCCTCCATGTCCGTTTGCGCAGTGGCTTCCTGGGAAGTCATCAGTCCGCCAGGAGCCTGATCGCACCGACGGATTCGCCATGCCGAGGGCGTGCCAACGCATGCTTCGCGCTAAGGGTCTGCTAAGGCTTCACGCCTACGATGAAATTGAAGGTTCTGCGAGGCGATTGTGATCGCACCTTCATATTGATCGTCAACCTTAGGAGTTCAATCATGAAGCATTCATATGTTGCCGCATTGGTTGCCGTGTTGGGCTTGATCGGCGCTGTGCAAACTAGCGCCCAAGCGGCGACAACCCATTCTGCCGCACCCAGCATTGCGAGTTCTGACTCGCTCACGCGTGCCCAAGTGTATCGACAACTCGTCAGTGCCGAAAAGCATGGGCTTTTGCAACAAGGCGACACTGTCTATCCCAAGACGGCGATGAGCCATGAGCGGAATATGCACGTCACAAGACAATCCGTTGATCATCGTCTGCTTCAAGCGGAGCGCCACGGCCTGCTCACCCAGCCCGGAAACGCTTATCCGGTAGTCCCTGTCGCGGCTCGCAAGCACGCCGCTTGGACGCCGAAAATGCAGGTGGCGGGCGAGGCGACGATCCAGCGGCTCTATGAAAACCCGTAACCAACATGGTGGCTCAGCCTACCGCGCGCCGAAAACAAGCCCGGCAGCCAAGCAGTCGCTAAGTCTTTGCTAAGTGTCGTGCCTCAGAATTCGCTCATGGGCCACGGCGCTTAGCCGTCCCGCCCGCCAGATGATGTTTAATCTGTGGATAAGAGGCTCCCATGAAACAGGTCATTACCCGCTACGACGCTGCGTCCCGCCATATGCACTGGCTCACTGCGGCACTGCTAGGCGCACAATTTGTTGTGGCTTGGGCGATGCCCGATATCACGCGACAAACGCCCGCCATCGGGCTCGTCGCGTGGCATCTCTCGCTTGGCGTGACGATTCTTGGGCTCACGGCCATGCGGTTAGTATGGGCGCGTCGCCGCACCGCGCCTGCCAGAAGTATGAAGTCGATATTTCACACGCTCGCCGCTATTGCGCACAAGGGGCTATATACGCTCTTGCTCCTCGTGCCCATCTTAGGTTGGATAAATGCGTCGGCACGTAGCTTCCCCGTCAAGCTAATGGGTATCGTACCTTTGCCCGCATTGTCCGCACCAGGGTCGTCGTTCGGCCATGCCATGGGCGACGTGCATTCCCTGCTTGCCTACGTGTTGCTCGGCGCCGTGGCGTTGCACGTCTGCGCAGCCCTTTACCATCACTGGGTATTGCGCGACGGCACCTTGCACAAGATGCTCCCCCTACAGAATCAACCCGAACCCGGCACGTTCCGTTAGCCACACTACAGCGGCACCCCTGCGCCGCTCGCCGACACATGCTAACGCTGCCTCGCTCGCACACGCCATCAAGCATGTGTGGGCGAGACGGCTTTTGCGTTGCCTTCTCACGCCATCGCGCCGAAGACCAAACGAGTAAAAACGAAATTGATCGACTTTGCGATTGCCGATCTGAGCCCGCTAATGCCACGCTAAGTGTCGGCGCCTACGCTTGTTCTTGCGCGAAAGGTCGCGCATTTTTTCGGAGAACTCAATCATGTACCGATTTACCAAACTTTCCCTTGCAGCTGTCACCCTTGCGACACTCGGCACGCTCGCGTATGCCGGCCAGCACTCAGAGAACGATGCCATGGCTGCCGCCAGCGCCAAAATCTCGCTGACACAAGCCGTAGGCATCGCGGAGAAACACGTTAGCGGTAAGGCCTCACAAGCCGAATTCGATCAGGAAAAGCAGGGCCACCTCTACAAAGTCGAGGTGGTGGGTGGCGGCAAGGTGTTCGACGTGAAGGTGAATGCGGATACGGGGGCGGTCATCTCGTCGACGCAGGACAAGGACGATTGAGCTGCCGATGGTGCAGCATAGCGACGTAACGGTAATGCGAGCGAGAACTTCAGACGAGCGATATGGAATCCATTAACACTACGCTATTTTTAATGCTGAACGCGCACGCTTTGCCGTCGCCGCCCGTGCTTGGGCTAGCGATATTCCTAGCTCAGTACCTAATACTTGGCGTCCCGATTACGCTGGTAGCGGCGTGGCTGCGCGCCGACGAACCACAACGCCGAGCATTGGTTGGCGCCGCAGTTGCGGGCGCCGTCGGACTGGCGATGAACCAGGCGATAGGCTGGGTGTGGCAACACCCGCGACCGTTTGTGATGGGAATCGGTCACACCTATCTGTCGCATGCCCCCGATAGCTCGTTCCCGAGCGATCATCTGACGTTGATCTGGTCGGTTGCCTTCGCGCTCGTCTTGGAGCAGCGTACGCGCGTGGTGGGAGTTTGCACCGCGCTACTCGGGCTGTTCGTCGCGTGGGCGCGCATTTTTCTCGGCGTGCATTATCCGATGGATATGGTGGGCGCAGCGGTCGTCGCAACTGTTTCCGCCTGGTTAGTGACGCGGCAAATGCCGTGGCTGGTAGTCCCGGCGTATCGTGTGGCCCGGTGCGTACACCGGAAGTTTTTTGCACGATTGATCGAGCGTGGTTGGGTGAAGGCGTAAGGATACGACGCTGGCATACCTAAGTGTGCCCTAAGCCTGCTGTCGGAGAATTCGCCCGTTATCGAGTGAAATCGGAGGCAATCATGAATCGTGTCAGTCAGGCAAGTCCGGAGTGGTTGAACAAGGTGCCGGAAGTCACCTTGACGTTTTGGCTCATCAAGATGATGTCCACCACCGTCGGCGAGACGGCGGCCGACTTCCTGAACGTCAACCTGGGGTTCGGGCTGACAGGAACGTCTGCTGTGATGGGCCTGCTTCTGGCCGTATTTTTGGGCTTGCAGGTGTCGGCGCGGCGGTACATTCCGTGGCGCTACTGGAGTACCGTCGTCTTCGTGAGTGTTTTCGGAACATTGGTCACCGATAACCTGAGCGATAACCTGGGCGTTCCCTTGGCGGCATCCACGCTCGCCTTCTCCGTCGCGTTGCTCCTCACGTTCGGCATCTGGTACGCCAAGGAGCGCACCTTGTCGATTCATTCGATTGACACGATCAAGCGAGAACTCTTCTACTGGACGGCTATTCTGCTGACTTTCGCCTTAGGCACGGCAGCCGGCGATTGGGTGGCCGAGGGGCTGAATCTGGGGTACGCGAACTCCGCCTTAGTGTTCGGTGGGCTGATTGGTCTTGCGGCGATTGCGCGATTTGTGTTCCATCGCAGTGCAGTCACGACGTTCTGGGTCGCCTACGTGCTGACTCGTCCGTTCGGCGCCTCGTGCGGCGATCTCCTCTCGCAACCCTCATCCAATGGGGGCCTTGGGCTTGGGGTCGTCGGCACAAGTGCAGGATTCGTGGTGGCCATCGTTGTGCTGGTGCTCTACCTCTCGATTTCCGAGCGGGCAGCCGCACGTCAGCAAACCTAATTTACTGATCGATATATCTGACCATGAACGAAACCGTACAGAAATCGCTGAGCAAGGTGCCCGAGGTCACACTGCTATTTTGGGTGATCAAGATCGCTGCAACCACACTGGGTGAGACAGGGGGCGACGCGGTCTCTGGAGCGGCCCCACGTATCTGAGGACACAAGGACTCTCTTAAAATAACGGATAGTCTTGTGTCTATCAGTAAGCCTAGTCATTACGTGGAACCCATCGAAATTCTGACCGAGCCGGAGCGCCGTCGGCGGCGCACGGCGCAGGAAAAAATCGCCATCGTGCAGGAGACGCTGGCACCGGGAGCATCGGTGTCAGCCGTGGCCCGGCGGCACGGCGTGAACCCGAACCAAGTGTTCGGCTGGCGCAAGCAATACCAGGAAGGCAGTCTGGCGGCGGTGAAAGCGGGAGAAACCGTAGTGCCCGCATCGGAGTTGGCTGCAGCCATCAAGGAAATCAAGGAGCTGCAACGGCTGCTCGGGAAAAAGACAATGGAAGTCGAAATCCTGAAGGAAGCCGTGGAATGGGGCCGTTCAAAAAACCTGATTGCGCGCTCGCCCTTGCTGCCGGGGGACGACCATTGAAAACGGTCTGCGAAGTTCTCGGCGTGGCGCGCTCTGTTGTGGCAGTGAAGCAGGCTCGTTCGTCTGACTGGCAAGACGGTCGCCGTGCCAAGCCCACCGACGACACGGAACTGGTCGAGGAAATCCATGGCCACGTGGCGCATCTGCCAACCTACGGCTACCGGCGCATCTGGGCGCTGCTGCGCCGCAGTCGCGAGATGGTCGGCGCACCGTGCATCAACCACAAGCGCGTGTATCGGGTCATGCGTGAGCACCATTTGTTGCTGCGTCGTCCCGGCGTGCGGCGAGACAAGCGGCGGCACGACGGTCGCGTGGCCGTGGATAGGAGCAATACCCGCTGGTGCTCGGACGGCTTCGAGTTCCGGTGCGACGATGGCACGCCGCTGCGCGTGACGTTCGCGCTGGATTGCTGTGACCGGGAAGCGATTAGCTGGGCTGCTACGACCGGCGGGCATAGCGGCGACGTGGTGCGCGACGTGATGCTGGCGGCCGTCGAGCAGCGCTTCGGCACCACGCAGACGGCGCAGGCCATCGAATGGCTGACGGACAACGGCTCGGCCTACATCGACCATCGCACGCGCAGCTTCGCGCGCGAGCTGGGCCTGGAGCCGCTGACCACGCCCGTACGTTCGCCGCAGAGCAATGGCATGGCTGAATCGTTCGTGAAGACCATGAAGCACAATTACGTCGCCTATATGGACAAGCCCGACGCGCCAACGGCGCTCTCGCGTCTGGCCATTGCGTTTGAACATTACAATGAGCGCCACCCGCACAAAGCCCTGAAATACCGCTCGCCTCGCGAGTTCAGGCGAGCAGCGGCGTCATCAACCTAACGGTGTCCACGTGTCCTGAGTTACAGGGGCAACTCCAGTCTCGATGTCAATGAACCTCGGTTACCTTGTTGGCACTGCAATATTCGCGGTGATCTTTGCCGTCGCTGTCACGGCACAGATCCGTGCCAGGCAGTTCTCGCCAATGCTGTACTGGGCGACCATTATCGCGACGACAACGGTGGGCACCACGCTCGCAGACTTTGCCGACAGATCGCTGGGTATCGGTTATGCCGGGGGCTCTTCAATTCTGCTCGCCTTGCTGCTCGGCTCGCTCTGGATCTGGTACCGGACGATGGGCTCGGTCTCCGTCCACACCGTCAACTCGCCCAAAGCGGAAGTGTTCTATTGGGTTACGATCATGTTTTCCCAAACGCTCGGCACTGCCCTAGGCGACTGGACCGCAGATACGGCAGGGCTCGGCTATACGGGGGCGGCGGTGGTGTTCGGCGCGCTCCTGCTGATTCTGGTTGCAGCGTATTTGTGGACCCGCACATCTCGCACATTTCTTTTCTGGGCCGCATTTATTTTGACCCGCCCGCTGGGTGCCGTTGTGGGAGACTTCCTGGACAAACCCGTGAGTGCCGGCGGTCTTGCGCTGAGTCGATACTCTGCATCGTTCGCGTTGCTGGCATTCATTCTGACCAGCCTGCTGCTCTTTAGGCAGCGCGCCGCGGCGAAAGCGCACTGAGCCGTTCCATCAGAGGGCATGACATGCGAATCCTGCTCGTAGAAGACGATCCGATGGTGGGCAGCGTCGTGCGCGACTCACTCAAAGACGCGACGTTCGCGGTGGATTGGGTCACCGACGGCCAAGCGGCTTTAGCGGCCTCGGATTGCCAACACTACGATCTGGTGCTGCTCGATCTGGGACTGCCTCGCAAAGACGGTCACAGCGTTTTGCAGACCTTGAGAGCGCAAGGGCAACGTGTACCGATCATCATTGTCACTGCCCGCGATGCGTTACCGGAACGACTGAAGGGCTTGGACGCCGGTGCGGACGACTATATTCTCAAGCCCTTCGAGATGGCTGAACTGCTGGCGCGAATAAGGGCCGTCATGCGGCGCCAGTCTGGACAGGCGGCACCGGTCATGACGAACGGCATCGTCACGCTCGATCCCGGCACACGCGAAGCCCGGACCCCGGACGGGTCAGCGGTGCAGCTATCGAACCGAGAGTTTTCGTTGCTACAAGCGTTACTGACCCGGCCCGGAGCGATCCTATCGCGAAGTGACCTGGAGGACCGCATTTACGGGTGGGGGGAGGAAGTCGAGAGTAATGCGATCGAGTTTCTCATTCACTCGCTTCGCAAAAAGCTCGGGGCGAGCACGATCAAGAATGTCAGGGGGGCGGGATGGATGGTCTTAAAGGGCGATTGAGCGACTCCATCCGCCTGCGCTTGAGTCTGTGGCTATCGGCGGCAATCCTCTTTTTCGCCGTGATCGCCGGTGTGATCTCGTTTGGGGCGGCATTCGACGAAGCGCACGAACTCCAAGACGACGTCTTGCGGCAAGTTGCAGCGCTCGTCGATAACAACAATCTTCCGACCAGCGAGTTTCACAACCTTAGAGCCCCTCAAGCGAGTGACGAGGAAGCTCGTGTAATTGTTCAGCGTCTGGGGGCTTCAATACCGCCAAGCGCGGGAGATGGGGACGACAAGCTGCCACTTCCGCTGCCCGTCACGATGCGTGACGGCCTGACAACGCTCACCTCGGGCGGCGAGCCTTATCGGGTATTGGTCAAAACACTGCGCTCCGGCACACGTATTGCGGTAGCACAGGAGACGGATGTCAGAGACGAAATCGCCCGTACCAGCGCAATTAGAACCGTCATGCCACTGGTGGCATTTGTGCCGGTCCTGCTGATTGTGGTCGGGTGGCTCGTGCGAAGGATCTTCCGGCCAGTCGCCAGCCTTTCGAAGGAGATTGATCAGCGCCAGTACAGCGAGCTGCATGCTGTACCTGCCGACCACCTGCCCAGCGAGATCCGCCCGTTTATCCGCGCCATTAACAATCTGCTTTCGCGCGTTGCCACGTCCGTTGACGCGCAGCGTCGCTTTGTCGCCGATGCCGCACACGAGCTACGCACGCCCCTTACGGCACTGTCGTTGCAGGCGGAGCGACTGTCCGAGGCGCAAATGTCAGCCACTGCGGAAGAGCGACTCATCGAATTGCGTCACGGCATCGAGCGCGGGCGACACATGCTGGAACATCTGCTCACGTTGTCCAGCGTGCAGGCGATGCCGCGCGACGGCAACGCCAGAACCGAGTCCGTTCTCCAGGTGTATCGTCACATTCTCGAAACGCTGTATCCACTGGCAGAAGCCAAACAAATCGATATCGGCATCGAGGCAAAGGGGGACGTGTCGCTGTGCGTCAGCCCGGCCGATTTGAGTGTTTTGATGAAGAATCTCGTGGACAACGCGATTCGCTATACGCCCGCCGGCGGCCGCGTAGACCTGATGCTTGAGGTCTCGGAGTGTCAAGCGAAACTGCGCGTCCAGGACACGGGGCCGGGAATTCCCCCGGGGGAGCGCGCCCGCGTGTTCGACCCGTTTTACCGAGTGCTGGGAACGACACAATCGGGCTCTGGCCTCGGGCTGTCAATTGTGAAGGCGATTGCGGACAAAATGGGAGCCAGCCTTTCTCTCGCCTACTCGGACGAAAATACCGGCCGTGGCCTGAGCGTCTGCCTCATCGTGTCGCTCGCATTGCCACTGCCACCTAAGGATGGAAAAGCGTGACAGGTCTATCAGGCGCTACAGAAAGGCGGCTTCACTGGGTATTCGAGACAAGCTTGTGGATCAAGGCGTTATTTGCGCTTTCCGAGATCCTCGCTGGCGTTGTGGCGTACTTTGTCCCAACGCAGGTATTCCTCTCGATCGTGCTCCGATTCTCCGGCAATGAACTGACCGAAGACCCCCATGATGTCGTGGCGAGTTTCCTGATGCACGCCGTACAGCATCTCTCGGTTGGCTCGCAGAAATTTGCGGCGATTTACTTGCTGGCTCACGGTGTCGTCAAGTTGTGGCTCATCATTGGTCTACTGCGCGAGCGACTCTGGTATTTCCCTGTATCGATGGTCGCATTCGGACTGTTTATTGCTTATCAGTTGTATCGCTACACCTACACGCAGTCGATCTGGTTACTGCTTCTGTCAGTGCTTGATCTCGGCGTTATTGCACTGACATGGCATGAGTATCGCTATATCAAACAACGCCTGTCGGCGAGGTTGACGCTGCGGGCGGATGGTGCGCCAGCAGGGGCGCACGAGGATCCCTTCAAATAGCGCACAAAGAATGGCGACCGCGCTCTGTCAATACCTCCTTCGGAAGATTGTTTCCGGCGCGCCAAAGCACAAATATGCGATGACCACTGAGTTCCAAATTTCCCGGAAGGCATCGATACCCCGCACGGTCTGGGTGCTGGGTCTCGTCAGTCTCTTTATGGATTTCTCATCGGAGCTTGTCCACGCGCTGCTGCCCATCTATCTTGTCACTACGATGGGTATGAGCGTGGCGGCATTTGGCGTGCTTGAAGGAGTCGCGGAAGCGACGGCGATGATTGTGAAGGTGTTCTCGGGAGCAATCAGCGATTGGCTAGGTCGGCGAAAAGGCTTACTGCTTCTGGGATATGGGCTCTCCGCGCTCACGAAACCACTGTTTGCGCTGGCCACATCACCCGCGATCGTTGTGAGTGCACGGCTACTTGACCGCGCAGGCAAGGGAATACGCGGCGCCCCACGTGATGCACTAATCGCAGATGTGGCCCCGACTGAGATACGCGGTGCATGCTTTGGGCTGCGACAGTCGATGGACACGATCGGCGCACTCCTTGGTCCATTGCTCGCCATTTTGCTGATGTTCTGGTTTTCGGATCAGATTCGTGTGGTGTTGTGGTTTGCGGTGGCGCCCGCGTTCGTCGCAATTGCTTTAATCGTATTCTGCGTTCGTGAGTCGCCCGCAGAAGGGGGGACGCAAGGGTTCCGGTCGCCGCTGCACTGGCGGTCACTGACTGAGTTCTCAAGTCGCTACTGGAGGGTCGTGGCCGTTGGTTCCGCCTTCGCGCTAGCCCGCTTTAGCGAAGCGTTTCTCGTGTTGCGAGCGCAGCAAAGCGGCCTGAGTATCGCCTGGATACCTGGCGTGATGGTGGTGATGAGCCTCACGTACACCGTGTCAGCATGGCCGGTCGGTATGCTCTCGGACAGGATGGATCGGCGCACGCTGCTCGCGATTGGCATGCTACTGCTGATCTCGGCAGATCTGATTCTCGGAGCAAATCGCACGATTTCGTCAATGTTTGTCGGGGTCGCGTTGTGGGGCTTGCACATGGGCTTTACGCAGGGCACTCTCGCAACAATGGTCTCGGAATCGTCCCCCGCAGCGTTGCGCGGCACCGCGTTCGGCATGTTCAACCTAATCGGTGGCCTCTCCATGCTGCTGGCCAGCGCGATTGCGGGCGCCATGTGGGAATACTTTGGCGCGTCGGTCACGTTCTACGCCGGCGCAGCACTGGTGTTGGTGCCATTGAGCCTGTGCTGGTGTTTGCCGCGCTCCACATCGCGCGCTTGAGCTTGATTTTCTAATAATTAGAAGCGACTAAAATTATCTGGTGACGCTGTGCTGCGCGGCTGGTAGCTGCGTTTAGGTATCGACGTTGGTGACAAGAGAAATCTCATTATCAGGAAGGTGTGAATGCCCCACGGTGCCCTTCTACGCAGAGGTCCCCGGAGTCCTTGGAGGACTCGATACTTTATCGACACGGAATTCACTGATTTCAAGGCCGACGCGTGTCAGCTCATTAGCATCGCGATCGTGAGCGAGAACGGGGACGAATTCTATGCGGAGTGCACAGATTTTGATCTGTCGCTCTGCAATAGTTTCGTCTGCGAAACGGTGTTACCACAACTCGGCCAGATTTCAGGACGCTCCATGCCAACCAGCAACGTGAGGGACGAGTTGGTGGCATGGCTTTGCGCTGTTCCGCTCAAACCACGCCCCGTTCTCAGCTACGATTCTGACTGCGATTATCAGCTTGTCACTCATCTCTTGCGAGGATCTCTGCCTCAGGGATGGAGGCACGAGAACGTCTATCTGAAAATCAATTCCGAGCGACTCATCCAGTACGTGACAGAGCATGGCGGTGAGCATCATGCACTGTTTGATGCCCGGGCCAACGCATACGCATTCATATAAATTCAGCCTGAACACACGAGTCTCATGCGCATGACGAAGGTGTTCGAATGCTATTAGGATAAGTCTTCTTATCACGATAGGCGCAAATCTGTCCTAAACTAGTCTTCGTGAGAATGCGTGAGAGCATGCGCAATGCCGCCACCAATCGCCATATCCCCGGAATTCCCCGATAACGCGTCACTCGCCGCGTTGCGCGCGTGGTATGCCGGACTGAGCGCCCGCGCCGCGGTCGAGCGCTATCTGAATGACAGAAAAGCGGACGGCGCTTCCTCGCGCGGCATGCTGGGGCAGATTCGGCGCCGGTTAAGCGAGATGGCACGCAGACGCCAACGCGAGGATCTCGCCGTCGTATTCGAGCACAGTGCTGGCGAGCGCATCCGGCGCGCACGGGCTGCGAGTCAGGCGATTGAAGCGCTACGTGTATTGCCTTTGCCAGCGCCTCTGATTAGCGACGATATCGCCACGTGGCTGCCCTCTCGGGCCGTACGGGTGCTACGCGCTTACGGCATCGCGACATTGGCTGATCTGACAGTACGCATTCCGCGCCGACGTCGCTGGTGGTCCGCTGTGCCGGGGCTGGGGCCGATGAGTGCCCGACAAATCGAGGCATTCTTCGCGCAGCACCCGCAACTCACGGAGCGCGCCCGCGCCCTGATTGTCGCTACCACCCCCAACACGGTAGTGCCTTGGGAACAATTGCGGCTTCCGCACGAGATAGATGGCTCGCAGGGGACATTTCGAGCCCCACGCAAGACGTGCACGTTGAGAGCAGCAAACGATTACGAAGCGGTCAAAGCCTGGCTTGCGCTTCATGAATCGGCAGCTACGCAACGGGCCTATCGGAAAGAAGCTGAGCGGTTAATTCTATGGGCGATCGTCGAGCGCCAGCGCCCCCTGTCTTCATTGACCATGGAGGATGCGATCGCATACCGAAGCTTCATACGCCGACCCACGCCGCGCGAGCGCTGGGTAGGTCCGCCGCGGCCGCGCATCTCGCATGAGTGGCGGCCTTTCGCGCGCGGGCTGTCCGCCGTGTCAAGTGCTTACACCTTATCTGTGCTTGCAGCGATGTACCGATGGTTGATTCAACAGCGATACGTGCTCGCCAATCCGTTTGCAGGCATCAAAGTGCGCGGAGGGGCGCGCCGCGCGTCAATCGATGCGTCACATGTATTTGGAGAAGGCGAATGGCTGCTCGTACGCACCATCGCAGACGGGCTTGAATGGTCGTATGGATGGGAAGCGGCAGCCGCCCAGCGTCTACGATTTGTCTTGGATTTTGCTTACGCTACTGGATTGCGAGCTAGTGAGCTCGTCGCAGCGACCCTCGGTAGTGTTGAGGTTGATGACCACGGTGATCAGTGGCTCACGTTGGTCGGCAAGGGGGCACGCACTGGCAAAGTAGCGCTGCCACCGTTGGCACGCATGGCGCTCGAACGCCATCTCTTGGAGCGTGGATTACCAACGTCACGGACACTTTGGGTCCCGATCACGTCATTGATCGGTGACCTCGGTGGAGATTCCGCCACGGGCATCACCTCGACGCGGCTATGGAGTGTGATGCGCCGGTTCTTTACCCAAGCAGCCGATATCCTCCAGACCGAGAGTCCGGCTGTCGCTGATAAATTGCGGCGCGCCAGTCCGCATTGGATGCGACACACGCACGCAACGCATGCACTGATGCGCGGAGCTGAATTGACCACGGTCAGAGACAACCTCCGGCATGCATCAATTTCAACGACGTCTATCTATTTGCACAGCGATGATGTGAAACGAGCAAAGCAGATTAGTGGAGCGTTTGCTGCGCGGTAGGTTGGACAACGGCGCCCACACAGTGCGGAGGAGGTTCGTCAGGCGAGAATACTCCTCATCGGCATATTCGAGGAAATCACATTGACGCAAGCCCCATATTACTTTTGGTGTTATGTGGCAATTTTGCCTTTATCGTGGCATGCCCCCATAGACGGTTTCCGCCGGGGCGCTCACACCATTCGGTGCGTGTCCCCCCGGGGCCTGGGGCGCTGCCGTGGCTACCGGCAAGCTGCCGTTTGCCATCGCAGCCAGAGCGATGACTTGGGCGAGCGCGGTCATCCGCGGGCGAATTTTGCGCTTCATCTTGTTCTCCGTGGTTCTGGGGCGCTCACCGCATCGCGGTGAAGGCGTTTGTCATTAGGATGCGCTCATTTCTCCAGGTTTTTTTGCGTCACGGACTTGGTGGCCTGCCCGGTCTCGGCTTTCTCATCGTGCGCCTGGTTGTGCGAACCCATGCCGCGCATCATGAAAAACATCGAGAGTGGGCACAGCAGGACTAACAGAAACGGCGCGATGCCAAGCACCAGGGCATGGAATTGCGGTAGGGCAAAATAGGCGGCCACCAGCACCACGCCCATCACCAGGGCGAGGTTGATCATCGTCTTGCGGCTGCAGTTCATTTGTCTCTCCTTGCGCCCGATCGCTTAGCGTCTTGCGGGTGGCCATGCGGGGCTGCCCACGGACTGCGGTCGTGCCAATCGAGCTTATGAAATCACTTTGGGCGCCGGCATCGAACTCGGGGGTGCGATGCCGGCGGCGGTCAAATCAGATCGAGTCGACTACTGTCCTCGGTAAAGTTGTTTGAGGTCGGCGGGCGCCGGCGCCGGAGATTCCGCACTTGCCATGCCGTGCATCGTGGTGCTGCCTTGTGACATCCCCATCGCGCCGGAGTGCATGTCCATCGGCATGCTCTTCATCATTTCTTGGCACTGCGCCATCATTTGTTGCGGGTCGACCGGGGCAGTCTTGGCCTGCGCGACCTGGCGCTGCCGTTGGGTCACGTCCAAGTCGGGGCCGGCGAAAGCGGCCGTGGCCGACGCAAGGGCCACAAGGCCCAGGAGCAAAACGGATGTTTTCTTCATGCTCTGTCTCTCCAAAATTCTCAAATTGCGGCACGAGCCCATGCGAAGGTAAGTGGCTCGTTATCCGGTTCGGCATTACGTGCCGAGCAACCGCTAAGCAGCTGGGTGGGCGATCGCGAGCAATTCGCGATGCGCGGCGCCAGCGGGCCTGAAAGGTGATTGCCGGCAATCACTCAAAAGAGAGTTCTCGCGACCACAGATGCCTGTGACGCGCGAATGAGGCCAAGGTGAGCGGATCAGCTCCGGAAACAGCAATAGCGAATGGACAGAGGGGGAGAGGTGACGCGAGCGAGCTCGGGGCGGGCGAGCGACGAGGAACTGGCCTGCGAGGCCGCTACCCGGGGGATCGGGAACACACGCGCGGGGCCAGGTGCAACGGGATGATCAAGGTCCGTCGACGTATCGACAGACTGCTTGCCGACATCGCCTTGCGCTTGACACAGCCCCACTTGGGCCGCGTCGCGTTGGGCGCAACCCGACGTGGCAAACGTGAAGTCGTTCATCGACTGTTCGGTCGACGCCATCGAAGCGTGCGGACAAGCGTAGGCGGCGACGGCGAGCTGCATGAACAGCATGCTCCACAGCACCACGAGGGCTGTCACTACCTGCTTTACGTAACTTGCGTGACGCGTTTTCATTGTTCTCGACTGTATTGCGACCTGGCGGCCACGCGCGTGGGCGTGTGGTTCAGTGTCGGAACGCCATTCGCCATGGCCAAACCTCCCGCTCAAGGCGATGCAATGACGGGTCAAGCCCTGTCGTCAGTGGCGCGGTACGTTTCAAATGTAGTCCTTCCTATAGTTGTAATGTCAAGCGGATTTTTCGCATGATTTGCGAGCGCACCCAAAATACAGGTTGACCGTCCTACCGTGGGAATTTCTAAGCTGAAATCGTTCCAGTACGGTGGGGGGGCATCATGGCCAGAATCGATCCGGTCTGCGGGATGACCGTGGAGGAGCGTACCGCGGCGGGCCACACGTCGCACCGGGGCGTCACCTACTACTTCTGTTCGACAAGCTGTCAGCAACGCTTTGAGGCGGACCCTGGTAAATATGCCGCACGCGCCCCCGTCACCAGTGCCGGGGACATAGCGAAACAGCCCGCTGAGGCATACACGTGCCCCATGCATCCTGAAGTAAGACAGGCGGAGCCCGAGGTCTGTTCCACGTACGGCATGGCGCTGGAACCCAACGAGGCCATTGCCGTGGAAGAAAGCCCGGAACTGGCCGACATGACGCGGCGCTTCCGGGTGAGCGCTGCGCTGGTGTTGTGCCCGTATTCCTGATGACCATGGGCGCGGACCTCCGGCCGGACGCCTCGACGCAACTGATTTCTCCGCGCGCCTTGCAGTGGCTGGAATTCGCGTTGGCAACGCCGGCAGTGCTGTGGGGCGGGTGGCCGCTGTTTGTGCGCAGTTGGCGTTCGCTGGTCAACCGCAGCCAATATGTTCAAACTCATCGCCTTGGGCATGGGGGTTTTGCCTGAGGCTATGGCACGGTCGGCGGGCGAATATCTCGGCATTGCACAAACGCGCATCGTCACAATGTTAGTATACCCCCCTAGAGTATTTTAAGGGGGGGCGATGAGTCATACCGTGCGCAAAAAGAAGCAACTGCTTAACCGAGTCCGGCGGATCAAGGGCCAGATTGAGGCTATCGAGCGCGCGCTCGACGAGGAGCGCGGGTGCATGGACGTGCTACAGCAAATCACAAGTTGTCGCGGCGCCATGAATGGACTGCTCGCCGTGGTTCTCGAAGACCATATTCGAACGCATCTGGTTGACGCAGAACACGCCGACGAGCGTGGCAGTGGAACTGAGCAACTGATCGACGTCGTTCACAGCTATTTCAAATGAACAATTATGAGCAACTTTGAAGATTCCACGTTCGACGCGGGACACGACCACATCTTCTTGGGCGCGGCCCACGAAGACAACGAGCGCCGAACCTGGATGGTGATCGCTCTATGCAGCGCGATGATGGTTGTCGAGATTGTCGGCGGCAGTCTGTTCGGCTCACTGGCCCTCGTCGCCGACGGCTTGCATATGTCAACGTACGCTGGCGCGATGCTTATCGCCGCGTTGGCGTACACGCACGCTCGCAGGCATGCTGCCGATCGCCGCTTTGTATTTGGCACAGGAAAGTTGGGAGATCTCGCGGGCTTTTCCACCGCCATCGTACTCGCCATGATCGCGATACTGATCGCATACGAGGCCGTTAAACGCTTCTTTTTCCCGGTGCCCATCCACTTCGATCAGGCGATTCCTATCGCGATTCTCGGCCTGCTGGATAACCTCGCAAGTGTGTGGCTGCTCAGCGGCGATCACCACGGACATGACCACGGCCTTGGACACGCTCATGGCGGCGAAGCGAAGCACATCCTCAGCGGCGCCACTGAGTTTGCCGTAACGATTTTCGAGGTTGGTGTGCCCCCAGTATTTCGCATCACGCCGATAGACGGATCATCACAACTGATCGCAGAGGCCGTTTCGGTAAATACTGTGCGCCCCGATGGGAGGTCCCAAACTTTCGTGTTTGTAGACCGTGGCGAGTATCTGGAGTCAACGGAGAGTATCCCCGAACCGCATGCTTTCCAGGCAGTAATCCGCCTACCTGATGGCGAACACCGCGTCGAATTCGAAGAGCACGCTCACCGTCTTGGCGACTCACCTGCTGCGGCACACCGTGATCACAACATTCGCTCTGCGTACGTTCACGTCATTGCCGATGCCGCTGTTTCCGTGCTGGCAATCATCGGGCTGCTGCTGGCCCGCGCGCTCGGTTGGCTCTGGATGGACCCGCTTGCTGGCGTGATTGGTGCCCTGGTAATTGCGAATTGGTCTTGGGGTCTAATGCGAGACACAGGGGCCATTCTGCTTGACATGAACCCAGACCAGCGACTGTCCAACGAGGTACGTCGACTTATAGAGAACAAGGGCGACAAGGTCGTGGACCTGCATGTGTGGCGCCTCGGCCCGGAACATATGGGCGCAATTGTTTCGATAGCCACTCGTCGCGCCGCGCGCACGCGCGATGTTCTATCGCGCTGCACTCAGGCACTTGAACGAACTCTCGCATCTAACCGTCGAGGTCCACGTGTCGCGAGCGGCGAGCTGACGCAAAAGTTGTCGGTTGGCTTCGAGCGCGTTGTTTGCCCTCAGGAAAACAGACAACTTCTCGTAGGGAGTACTTGTGGCGTGCCCGCATTAATTTAAACCAACCGGCCCCCACAATTCCCGTTGCGGTTTAATAAGCCATATTGCTTTTAGCGTTATGTGGGAAATTTCCCCTTATCTTGGCATGCCCCCAATTCGCATTTTCCATGAGGACTGTTCATGCGCTTACCACTTCGGCATGCTTTTGCTTCTGCCATTCTGCTCATCGCCACACAGGCCGCGTTTGCACAAGCATCGAGAACCGTGTTCCTTGAGGACCTGACCTGGACCGAACTGCGCGACCAGATTCAGGCGGGAAAGACTACCATCCTGATCCCGATCGGCGGAACCGAGCAAAGCGGCCCTGATGTCGCGCTCGGCAAGCACAACGCGCGGGTGAAGGTGCTTTCACAGCGTATTGCGGAGGGACTCGGCAATGCGCTCGTTGCGCCCGTGATCGCCTATGTGCCAGAGGGCAGCTACGCTCCGCCTACTTCGCACATGCGCTTTCCCGGCACCATCACGGTGCCGGACGACGTGTTTGAAAAAACGCTGGAATCCGCCGCTAACAGCTTCAGGATCCACGGGTTCAGGAACATTGTGTTCCTCGGCGATCACGGCGGTTATCAGAACGACATCAGGCGGGCTGTTGCCCAGCTCAACAAAGCGTGGTCAGGCTCAGCGGCCCGAGCGTTCGTGCCAACCGAATACTACGGCACCAGTTCCGATGGCTACGCGAAAATTCTGCGCCAACGTGGTTACCGCGATGACGAGATCGGCACACATGCGGGACTTGGGGATACGTCGTTGCTGCTCGCGCTGGCACCGCAAATGGTTCGCGAGGATCGGTTGCGACGCGGTCCGAAACTCGGACCGGCTGACGGTGTCTATGGCGGTGATCCGCGTCGCTCAACAGCTGAGCTCGGTAGACTGGGAACCGATGCGATTGTGTCGCGAACCATCGCTGCCGTCAGAAATGAGACCGCGGGCCGCTGACGGATCCGCCGGCATCTAACTCTTCCTTACACATTCATCTGATAACGGAACTCACCATGCATCAGTGTTCTCGTCGCTTGTCGCTGCTTGTCTCGTCTGTTGGCGTTGCCCTAGCCGGTTTAGGCGTCACCTGCATAGCCTCCGCAGCAACGGCTATTGCTACCGTGGCCGACATGCCCCCCGTGGTGGACGCAAGCAACCTGTACAGTGAAGCAGGCGCCGGCCACTTCAGCGCGACGGTGGCGGATGCGCTGCCGCGGATCTATGTGCCCAACCTGCGCTCCAACGACGTCTACGTGATTGATCCGGTGACGTTCAAGGTGGTGGGAAAGTTTCACGTCGGCTACAGCCCGCAACACGTCGTTCCGTCATGGGACCTGAAGACGCTATGGGTAGCCAACAACGCCGAAGGCCGCCCCGACGGAAGCCTGACGCCGATCGATCCGAGGACAGGCAAGCCCGGCAAGGAACTCAAGGTTGACGATCCCTATAACATGTACTTCACGCCGGACGGCAAGGAAGCGATCGTGGTGGCGGAAGCCCATGCTCGGCTGGACTTTCGCGATCCGCACACGATGGCGCTGAAGTCGAGCCTGTCCGTGCCAGAGTGCAAGGGCATCAACCATGCTGATTTGTCGATCGACGGCAGGTACGCGCTCTTTACCTGTGAGTTCGGCGGGAAGCTGGCCAAGATTGATCTCGTCAATCGCAAGGTCATCGGTTATCTTGAGCTGGAAAAGAAGGGTATGCCGCAGGACATCCGCGTCTCGCCGGATGGCGGGGTCTCCTCGTTTTCAGTGCAATAAGTGACGGTACGCAAAGCTAGCACTGGCGCGGGGGTGGTCTGGGTAGACCG
>NZ_CABPSH010000017.1 GCF_902459725.1 Pandoraea eparura | reverse complement strand
AACCAGTTCGTGGCCGCCAGGTGCGAACCGTACAGACCCACGCTCACGCTGTTGACCTTCGACTCGCCCGGCATGCCCTTCGCCTTCGATTCCTGGTTGCCCAGGCCCACCGAAGCGCCCACCAGCGTGTTCTGACCCACGCGCTTGTCGATACCGATCGCACCGTCCAGGCCCTTCACGCCGAACGACATGCCGTCGCCGCGCTGGCTGGCGTTACCGCCCTTGAACGAGGCCCAACCGGCGATGCCGTTATCGGCCGACATCGCGCCGTTCGTCGTCTGGTCGTCGAACACCGAGCCGCCGGCGATCATGCGCGTTTGCATGCCGCGCTGGAACGACGTGGCCGCGCCTTGAGCGGCCGTGGCGTTGTTCACCAGCGACTCACCCGAGAGCAGACGGGCCGAGCGACGCTGCGCTTCCGAGCCCGCCGTTTGCAGCGCCATGGCCGAGAGCACCTTGCCGCCAACCTTGCCCGAGGCCAGATCGCCCACCGCCACGCCGTCGACCGACGCCAGCACCGCTTGTTCGTTGGCGCTGTAACCGCCATCCGACCCAAGGAAATTGACCGCGCTGGTCTCCGTAATCGTCACTTGGCCGTCGGTGTTGCCATCGGTGCTGCCGTCGGTGTTGCCGTCGGTGCTGCCATCGGTACCGCCGTCGGTCTCGACGCCGGTGGAGATGCTGCCGAACTCGACTTCACCGATCTGCACTTCGGCGTCACCCTGCGCGTCCACGACCGTCACTTGCTGCTTGAGCAGATCGGTGACTTCAATGCCTTCGTCGACGGCGACCTTGATCTTGGTCGTGCGGAAATCGCTGCTTTCCGAGACTTGAATCGCGCCGAATGCCAAATCGTCGCCGAGCTTCGCAACGCGCGAATTGATCTTCGCGCCCTCGCTGGACGCGTACTTGCGCACGGCCAGCTTGTTCGTGCCGAGATCAAGCATCCCGGCATTCGTGAAGTCGGTCACACCACTGACGTCCGCCGCCAGCGCGATCGTACCGGCACTGGCAACGCTCACTGTGCCCGAGCCCAGCGCGTTGGCGTGCGCCGCCGTCAACTTGCCGCCCTGAATGCTCAGACGATCGACCTCGCTTTGATCGCCGGTCAACGTGAGATTGCCGGTGCCGATCTTGGTCAGTTGAACGCCTTGAGTCGTCTTCGCGACTGCCGGCGTTCGAAGCGCAACCGACTCGGTCGTCTCCGTCGTCGCTTCACCCTCGACCTGCGGTTCGGAGATAGCAATCGTCCTCATGAAACGGCCGCCGAATTCGTCGTCCTGGTTGGCCGAGCCCAACGCAACGGCCGTCTCCCCTGTGATAACGGTCCCCGTGCCTGACAGCGAGCCCATCGTAATTAGCTTGTCAGGGCCGGTCTCAACCGTGAACGATTCGGCCATGTCATCCCCAACGAACGAGACATCCAGCGAGCCGCCGTCCATTTTGACGAAGGCGTTGTTCGCAGTGGTGTTACCGAGCAAACCGATTGAGCCTTCATTGGACAAATGAATGTTTTCAAGGGCTGTATTGAAAAACGCCATTTCTCCCGAAGCACGATTGTTAATGGTCGCATTTCCCCCGAAAGCGTCGGAGATGGCGACGACGCCCTCATTGTCGAGCGTGAGCTTTTCGAGCGATGCATTGTCGAAGGAGAGGGTTCCGCCCACGGCATTATCGATACTCGACGCGCCGCCAGACGTCGCCCGCAGACCTGCATAGCCGCTATTCGCGAGATGCGCCCCTTCAAGTGCCGAGTTCGAGAAAATGATCTCGCCGTCAACGTTGTTGCGGATGGCGGCATCACCGATGGAGGAGGAAATGAAATCGAGATTCCCTGAATTGGTGATCGTCGACTGCTTGGCACTGGCATCGACAAAGTTGACGGTGCCGCCATTCAGGATCGAGATAATGCTGGCACCGGCGTCGGAACCTTCCTCAAACCGCAGCCGCCCCCCCTCATGGGCGAAAAGCCAAGCCTTACCTGAACTAGTACCCGCTTGGAACGCAACGACACCATTTGCTCCGGACGTCTCGGGGTCAGTCCCGACTGCTATGGATACTGTGCCAGCGTTGTTTCGAATTCCATGACCACCTTTCTCAAATACCAGCGTCCCGTTTGTTCCGACAGCGATATCCAGTGTTCCAGAGCCCTCGGTGCCCTGGTGAATGTTCAACTGACCGTCCTTGACGTCCAAGCGGTGATCCGCATCTTCTGAGAGACGCAACGTACCGACGTCTCGCCGCGAGTTTTCCAACCCAATGAACGGATTCGAGGCTTCTCCAGAACGCCGCGTAATTTCAAGAATGGTTTTCTCGTTGATCAGATCGCCGCCACGCGCCTTCTGGATATCGGCAAACTTGCCGCTCAAGTTATCGACCGCCCACGAACCGACTTCCTTGGCCTGACCGTTCGCCATCTCGGCCTTCAACTCGAATCGGTTGACGAGTTCGTGCAACGACTGACCGTCAGCGATATTCAGCGTCTTCAGCGTTTCCTTGGCGCTTTCCAGCTTCTCCGAAAGCGCAAGCGCATCGGCCTCGATCGTCTCGATTTGGGTCTCACGAGACAGGAAAGCCGAGAATTTACCCATTTCCGCGGCTCGCACCTCTTCGCTCGCAGCGACAACGGAATTCGCACCTTCCTTGATTTTTTTGAGATCCTCGACGCTCATCCAGTCGATATGCGTCAGAGGCTCTCCATCGATTCCAACATTGGCCAATTCGAGCATCTCATCAGCTATCGACGCAATCTCTTCAAGCTGTTGATTCCGTTTTTCCAGAACTTCAATCTTCAGAATTTCCTGGATCTTTTTCGCACTAGATAGCCAAGTTCTCTCCCGATTGAACGTGTCATTCTTTTCGTCACTCGCCTTCGCAATCTCTTTAATTTGCGACTCCAGCGCATTAACGATGTCCGCTTTATGCTGCTGAACGATGACATCAGCCGTCTCAACGTCAGCCACCGCGACGGTCGGGAACGCCGTAGCCGCCACCATCGCCGCCACCGCCATACCAATCTTCGTCTGACGCAATGCGCCAACCTTTTGAGGCTTTCCTAGCATCTGATACTCCCTTGGTTTCATTCAAAAAATCAACGACATCGGCCACGGCCTCTTCGAGAGCGGCATGGGGGTCGTCAATGGAAGGGAGCGATTCTAGGAGACGAACAATCGAATTCTCGATTGCAGCAAGTTGATTTGGTCTATTTTCCTACGACAAATCGCATTTAATTACTTTGAGACAAATCACAACGATAAATAAAAATACCCGTCATAAATGCCTCAAATAGCGCGAATTTATTGGCTCGGTTAACCCAAAAGCGCCATCAAAAATCACCGCAAATAACGGCATGCATAGCACATTTAGGTCATTTCCCGATTCCGCTTTAATTCCTACTCACGACATCGAGACGGCCATAAAAAAACCCGCCGTGCCCTTTCGGGCACGACGGGTTTTCCGTCCTTCTTACCGGCAAACGGGCCTTACGGCCGCCTGCGCGCGCTCAGACGCGTCACACGCATTACACGCGCTCTCGCATTGTCGTCGTCGACTCAGGCCACCGGCTTGCGCTTGGGCTTGATGTCGGTGCTGTCGATTTCCTCAAGCACATCGCGGAACTCCGCGATGTCCTCGAAGCTGCGGTACACCGACGCAAAGCGGATGTAGGCGATCTTGTCGAGCCGCTTCAACTCGCGCATCACCAGCTCGCCAATGCGCTGACTCATCACTTCGCGCTCCGCACCGGCCAGCAGCTTGTACTCGATGCGCGCAATCGCGGCATCCATCGCTTCGGCACTCACGGGGCGCTTGCGAATCGCCAATTGCATGCTGGCGCGCACCTTCGCGCGGTCGTACTCGGCGCGGCTGCCGTCTTTCTTGACGACCGCCGGCATCGCCAGCTCGACACGCTCGTACGTGGTGAAACGCTTGTCGCACGCCGGGCATTTCCGGCGCCGCCGAATGGCGGCGCCATCTTCCGCTTCACGCGAGTCGATGACCTGCGTGTCGTCGTGACGGCAGAACGGGCAGCGCATGCGGGCCGCGTCCGGGGCTTAGCCGTAGACCGGGAAACGCTTCGTCAACTCAGCCACTTGTGCGCGCACATGAGCCAGGTTGTCGGCGTCTTCCGGGTTTTCCAGCACGTCGGCGATCAGGTTGCCGACCCGTTCCGCCTCGGCTTCCTTGAAACCGCGCGTCGTCATGGCCGGCGAGCCCAGACGCACGCCGCTCGTCACGAACGGCTTTTCCGGATCGTTCGGAATCGCGTTCTTGTTGACGGTGATGTGCGCTTCGCCCAGCGCCGCTTCCGCGGCCTTGCCGGTGATGTTCTTGGCGCGCAGGTCGACCAGCATCACATGCGATTCGGTCTTGCCCGACACGATACGCAGGCCGCGCTTGACCAGCGTCTCGGCCAGCACGCGGGCGTTCTTCACGACTTGTTCCTGGTACGCCTTGAATTCCGGCGATGCGGCTTCCTTGAACGCGACGGCCTTGCCGGCGATCACGTGCATGAGCGGGCCGCCCTGAATGCCCGGGAAGATGGCCGAGTTGATCGGCTTCTCGAACTCGGCCTTCATCAGGATCACGCCGCCGCGCGGGCCGCGCAGGCTCTTGTGCGTGGTCGTCGTCACGAAATCGGCGTGCGGTACCGGGTTCGGGTACACACCGGCGGCGATCAGACCGGCATAGTGCGCCATGTCGACCATGAAGTACGCGCCGACCGACTTGGCGATCTGCGACATACGCTCGAAATCGATCTTCAAGGCAAAGGCCGAGGCGCCCGCCACGATCAGCTTAGGCTTGTGCTGCTGCGCGAGCTTCTCGGCAGCGTCGTAATCGATGTCTTCGTTCTCGTTCAGGCCGTAGCTCACCACGTTGAACCACTTGCCCGACATGTTGACCGGCGAGCCATGCGTGAGGTGACCCCCGTGCGCCAGGCTCATGCCCATGATCGTGTCGCCCGGCTTGAGCATGGCGAAGTACACGCCCTGGTTGGCCTGCGAGCCCGAGTTCGGCTGCACATTCGCGGCTTCGGCGCCGAACAGCGCCTTCACGCGGTCGATGGCCAGTTGTTCCACGATGTCGACATACTCGCAACCACCGTAGTAGCGCTTGCCCGGATAACCTTCCGCATACTTGTTGGTCAGTTGCGAGCCCTGCGCTTCCATCACGGCCGGACTGGTGTAGTTTTCCGATGCGATCAGCTCGATGTGGTCTTCCTGACGCTGATTTTCTTTCTGAATCGCGGCCCAAACGTCGGGATCGACGGAGGCAACGGTGGATTTCGATTTGTCGAACATGGCGTTTCCGTTGAATTGAACAGGTTTTCCGGGAGGGATGGCGCAGCGCATCTTCCTTTGTGCTTCGGAAGACGATAGACAGGGCAGCACCAACCATCACGGCTGCCCAGGCGAACGGCAAATAAGACCCCGGCGCTTCCCGGTGGGTTGCTCCACCTCGGGCACACTAGGCTGTGCACCCTAATCGCCAGTCACGCGGGGTTTGTGGCGTCGATAGTTTATGCGAGCTTGCGATGTTAGGCAACCAGCGGCAACGTGCCTCAGTTGACTCGCATGCACCAATATAGTGCTACCTCTCGAGCCGGCCTCAGAGGCAGCCGGACGGTCCGATCCGGCGCGCTCATGGACGATCGCAGGCGGCGATGACCGGCCCCAGGAACGGCGCCTGATGGGCCTCGATGGCGCGGGCGCGCGTCGGGTACAGTTGCGTCCACGCCTGGGCGGCCCATGCGCCGCCGAGCAGTGTCACCAGACGGTCGCGTCGATCCAGCAGATGATTCACGAAGTCGCGCCGGTCTTCGGCCGCCGGGGTCGCCTCGCCCGCGCGAGATGCCACGCGGGCGACGTCGTGTGCCATGTCGACCCAGGGCACGATGTCGTGCGCCGAGATTCGCCCGAGGCGGAAGGCCATCTCGGCTGCCAAGGCCCGCGCACCGGTCGGGTTCTTCAGTTCGTCGAGCACAGTCTTGCTGTCGGCGGTTGGCGACAGCCCAGTCAGCCGTCGGATAAACGCCGTGAGGGGCGCGCCGCCGCAAAACGGTGTCAAATCGGCAAGCGTGCCCTGAAGGCCTGCATCGAGGCAGTCTCGGAAATCGACCGTCATCATGTAGGGCAAGTCATTCTTGTCCCGCCAGACACCCACGTTTTTCATGACGTCGCGGCAAAGATCCCGGTTGCCCAGCCACAGCGCGGCGACGTACTGACGCGCCAACGCGCACTGATAGACGTCGGGGAGACAACCACAAAGCACACCGCGCATGTCGTGGCGCATGCGCGTGGCGTCGGCATAGGCCTGTGCCGACGCGCCAGTCAATGCATCGACCGGCGCACCGCCAGACTGCGCAAGGACTTGCGCCATTCGTCGCCCGGCCTCGCGGGCGCCATTGCGGGCATGCGCCCCCGCCACCTCGTCACCGCCGCGCGTACGCTGCAAGCGTTGCGCGCCGTCGGCCCCCTCGATCGCGCGCCACGCCGCCTCCCCCTCCAGCCATTTACCGAGGGGCCGGTATATGGGCAGGTACGTCGTCGCCAGATAGATGCGCTCGGGCGCCTGGGTGCCGTCGAACGCCAGCGAGCACCCCCGCACTAGCATTGCCGTCGGTGTCGCCAGACCCAACGCGCCGAACAGGCGAGAGGCCAGCCACGTCCGGGTGGCATGCCAGGCGCTCGGAAACGCGCTCACTACGTACTGCGGCGCTTGCGCGTGCGCTTCAAAGGACAGGCGAACGGCAGCCTTGGAGACTGCCGCCGGATGGGCGTCGTGCACACGCTGCGCGGCGGAAAAGTCGTAGGGCCCGATGGGAGGCAGTGGCGCACCGCTACCGTCGTGTCCGGTGACCGCCCCGAACGTTCCAAGCGGGCCGGCTTCCGGCAACACGTCGGCCCGTTTCGGCCGCGCGAGCGCGGCACTGGCAGCCGAACCGGCGGCATGGCCCCGAGAGGGATAAGCATTGACGTCCATCACGACTCTCCTTCGTCGTATGGCGGGGCTTCGGCGCGCGCAGCGCCTGTCGACCGACCGGGTTGAGATCGGCCGATCTTGCTGCGCCGCTGGACGTCAAGCTTTCGAAAACGAGGCAAGTTCGGACAAATCCGCCGCGCGTGATGGACGACACCCATGCCGACGTCGCCAGCACGCACCGACACGCACCCACATGCGCCGACACACCCCGCCAAGCGCCGACACGCCCCCACATGCACCGACGCACACCGGACATGCATCGACACGCCCCCACACGCGCCGACATACACCGACATACACCGACATGCACCCACGCGCGCGCCTCGGACGCGCGAGCGTCGGCGCAAACGGACGTCAAAGCTCGATCTTTGTTCCCAGCACGGCGAGGAACTGCGCGATCCACGCCGGATGCGCGGGCCACGCGGGGGCGGTCACCAGATTGCCATCGGTATGCGCCTCGTCGATCCCGATCTCCATGTACTTCCCGCCGGCCAGCCGCACCTCCGGCGCACAGGCCGGGTACGCCGAACACTCGCGCCCTTCGATGACGCCGGCCGCCGCCAGCAACTGCGCGCCGTGACAGATCGCCGCCACCGGCTTGTCGCTCTCGGCAAAATGTCTGACGACCGCGACGACCTCGTCATTCAGCCGCAGATACTCCGGCGCGCGGCCGCCGGGAATCACCAGCGCGTCGAAGTCGGCGGGAGAAAGCCCGTCGAACGTGGCATTGAGCGTGAAGTCGTGGCCGCGCTTCTCGCTGTATGTCTGATCGCCTTCGAAATCGTGAATCGCAGTGCGCACCTTGTCGCCCGCCTTCTTGCCCGGGCAGACGACCTCCACTCGGTGCCCCACGGCCATGAGTGCCTGCACCGGCACCATCAACTCGTAGTCTTCGACATAGTCGCCTGCCAGTACCAGAATCCGCTTCTTGCCCATGTGACTCTCCGTTCAGAGAAAAAATGGAAGGGAAACCGCCCCTCCATGTTACTCAATTCCGATGACATCGCCGGGACAACCGTCGGCCCCCCGATCCCCCTCGACAGGCGAGAGCCCGACGACCCACCGGCGCCCCACTGACGACTGACAGGCGGCTGACAGACGAAAAAAACCGCGTGCCGAAGCACGCGGTGTCAAACCGGCGCAAAACGCCGTCGGTCAAGCCGAGGCCCGCGCCACACCGTTTGTTCGGCATGGCGCGCGCCGATATCGTCTGTCGTCAGTAGGTTTCGAGATGCAGACGCCCCTCCGACTTCATCTGCTGCCACAGGGCCTGCCAGTCGAGTCCGGCATCGCCTGCAATCGTTTGCAGCGCTTGCAGCACGCCATCCTCCATGCCCTTGAGCCCGCACACGTAAATATAGGTGTGGTCGTGACGCAGCAGCGCCGCCACATCGGCCGCGCGCTCGCGCATGGCGTCCTGCACGTAGCGTTTGGGCTGCCCGGGCTTGCGCGAGAAGGCGAGATTCGTGTCGATGAAGTCCTTCGGCAGGTTGAGCAGGGGGCCGAAGTACGGCAGTTCGCCCTGCGTGCGCGCGCCAAAGAACAGCATGAGCTTGCCGGTTGCGCCCTTCAGACGGCGACGGCGGCGATACTCGGTCATCGCCCGCATCGGCGCCGCCCCCGTGCCGGTGCAGATCATCAGCAGGTGCGAATCGGCGTGGTTCGGCATCAGGAACGTGCTGCCGAACGGGCCCATCACGTTCACCACGTCACCCTTCTTCAGATCGCACAGGTAGTTCGAGCACACCCCACCGACCGCCTGTTCATGGTGATCCTTCGTCACGCGTTTGACCGTGAGCGCCAGATTGTTGTACCCCGGACGCTCACCGTCGCGCGGCGAGGCAATCGAGTACTGGCGCGCGTGATGCGCCCGCCCGTCGCTCGCGGTGCCCGGCGGGAGAATGCCGATGGACTGTCCTTCAAGCACCGGGAACGGCTGCTTGCCGAAGTCGAGCACGATGTGATGGATGTCGCTCTCGGTGCTCGCATCGGTCAGGCGATAGTTGCCGACCACGGTGGCCTGCACCGGCGCCTTGTGGTTGTAAAGATTCACGTAAGGCTTCGCGGCGGACCACGGAGGCACCACCGAGCCGCGCACGAAATCCGAGCCGGCAATGACCGGTTCGGCGGCATCGGCCGACGCTCCCCCCGGTGCGCCCGGCGCCGCCTCGCCGATCGTGCCCTGACCGGCAAGGGCGTCGTCCTGCACGGGCAACTCGTCCCACGTGAACTGGTCGTCGATCGCGTACGCGTCGGCCTTGAGCACGTCGCGCCAATTGTCGATGGCCCCTGTCGGGCACGGCGAGATACACGCCATGCACCCATTGCACGTGTCCGCGCGCACAACGTAGTTGTTCTCGTCGTGCGTGATCGCGTCGACCGGACACGTCTCCTCGCAGGTGTTGCAGCGAATGCAGATCTCCGGATCGATCAGATGCTGCTTCAGAACTTCGACCGGAACGGGGCCGTTCATGATGCTGTCTCCTTGTGGGATGGCTCGCGCCTGGGCTCTCGTTGGCCTTAGTTGAAACGCACGTACTCGAAGTCGATGGGCTGACGATTGATGCCGAGCGGGGGCGGCGCGATCCAGTTGGCAAACTTGCCCGGCTCGGTCACGCGGCCCATGAGCGACGCCACATACGCACGATCTTCCGCCGACGGCAGCCACTCACGCTCGTGCGCGGCCCATTCGGCCTCGCTCACGACACGGCCGTCCGGCGACACGCGAACGCCTGCGAACGTGCCGATCTGACGATTGAACGCCTTGTGCGGCACCGTCAGTCGGAAATCGATCCCGGCCTTCTCCAGCACCTTGTTCCAGCGATTCACGCCTGCAACCGAGTCCTTGATGTAGTCGTCGCGCAGCACCTCGTTCATCGCGTTGAGCATCGGCACTTCGCGCTCGACGAGCCTGCCGTTGTCCACGTCCAGCAGCCGGTACATCTGGCCGTTGAGTTGATGGTCGTCGTCGCGCTTGCTCTCTTCATAACGGCCCTTCAAGCCCGAGCTGTAGAAGATGGCTGCGTTCGACGACTGATCCGCACCGAACAGGTCGATCGTCACGGAATAGTGGAAGTTGACATAGCGCTGGATTGTCGGCAGATCGATCACGCCGGCCGCGCGCAGCTTGGCGACGTCGTCGGTCTTCAGCTCGTTCATCACCTGCGCCGTGCGAGCGATCACGCGCGAGACGCCCGATTCGCCCACGAACATGTGGTGCGCTTCTTCGGTCAGCATGAACTTCGTGGTGCGCGCCAGCGGATCGAAGCCCGACTCGGCCAGTGCCGAGAGCTGGAACTTGCCGTCGCGATCGGTGAAATACGTGAACATGTAGAACGCCAGCCAGTCCGGCGTCTTTTCGTTAAACGCGCCGAGAATGCGCGGATTGTCTTCGTCGCCCGAGCGACGGCCGAGCAGCGCTTCGGCTTCTTCACGACCGTCGCGGCCGAAATAGCGATGCAGCAGGTAGACCATCGCCCACAAGTGGCGGCCTTCTTCCACGTTCACCTGGAACAGGTTGCGCAAGTCGTACATCGACGGCGCCGTGAGTCCAAGGTGACGCTGCTGCTCGACCGACGCGGGCTCCGTGTCGCCCTGCGTGACGATGATTCGGCGCAGGTTCGCGCGGTGCTCGCCCGGCACGTCCTGCCACGCGGCCTCGCCCTTGTGTTCGCCGAAGTGGATCTTGCGATCGGCGTCGCCCGGTGTGAGGAAGATGCCCCAGCGATAGTCCGGCATCTTCACGTGATCGAAGTGCGCCCAGCCGCTGGGATCCACGCTCACCGCCGTGCGCAGATAGACGTCGAAGCCGTGCGAGCCTTCCGGGCCCATGTCGCCCCACCAGGACAGGAAATTCGGCTGCCACTGTTCGAGCGCGCGTTGGAGCGTGCGGTCGTCCGACAGGTTGACGTTGTTGGGGATCTTCTCGCTGTAGTTGATCGAAGCCATCGTGGGAATCCTCGTGTCTCGTACGTATGCTGTGATAAACGTGTCGCTTGGCACCGCCGCCGCCCGGCGTCCGTCACTGGCGGCGGTGCAGCCCATCCGTCAGACGCGGTTCAGATCGAACTGCGCCTTGTTGCCCTTGCCGTAGACCTTGAGCGCGCCCTTCTCGCCCACGGCGTTCGGACGGATGAAGATCCAGTTCTGCCACGCCGACAGACGGCCGAAAATGCGGGTATTCATCGTCTCCTTCCCGTTGAAGCGCAGGTTCGCTTCCATGCCGGTCAACGCGTCGGGCGACATGGCCGCACGCTCCTCGATCGCAATACGGATTTCGTCCGGCCAGTCGAGATCGTCGACCGCGGCGGTGACCAGCCCGAGACGCTCGGCCTCATCGGGGCGCACCTGGCGGCCGATCGTGGCGCGCACGGCGTCGAGTTCCGCCGCATCTTCGTAGAAGCGCCGTGCCAGTCGCGATTGATCGGTGACCATCGGCAACAGGCCGAAGTTGACTTCCGTGAGCGTGATTGCCGGTTCGTCTTCCTCGCTGGCGGGCAACGCCGCCATGTAGGTGCGGTCGGCCGCGAAGGCGAATTCGGCCAGCGTGCCGGTGAAGCACGAATCCGGTTCGATCAGGGCGAAGAGCGAGCGCGACGACACGTCGATACGCGCAAACGTGCGGCGCAGCATGCCGATGGTCTCGCGGACCAGCCAGTGATCCTGATGCGCCAGCAGCGACGCATCGGCCGCCAGCACGTGTTTCGCGTCGCCCTCGGTGCGCAGCAGCCACGTGCCGATATCCAGTTCGTTCGTGCGCAGGTTGAGGATGGCGTCGTCGAGTTCGCGCGCCATTTTCAGCGGCCACCAGTTCACGCCCGCAGCCTCGATACCGGCGATGTCGGCCGGCGGCGCGGACGTCGGCGCCTTCACGGTAAGGCTGGCGGTGCGCTTGGCGCGATCGATTTCCACCTCGACGAATTCATAGCGGATGGCGTCCGGCTCGTCGGTGCGCTCAAGGCGCGTGAGCGTCACGCCCTTGCCGCCCGGACGATCACTGCCCTGTGCCAGTTCCAGCGCACGGGCCGACACCGTTTGTGCGAACTGCGCGGGCTTGACCACTTCGTCGACCAGGCGCCATTGCTTGGCGCGCTCGCCGCGAATGCCCTCGACGATGGTGCAGAAGATGTCGGCGCGGTCGTTGCGCACGTGACGCTTGTCGGTCAGGCGGGTGAGGCCGCCGGTGCCCGGCAACACGCCCAGCAGCGGCACTTCCGGCAGCGCGACCGACGACGAACGGTCGTCGACCAGATAGATCTCGTCACAGGCCAGCGCCAGCTCGTAGCCGCCGCCCGCACACGCGCCGTTCACGGCAGCGAGGAACTTCAGGCCGGAATGACGGCTGGAATCCTCCAGACCGTTACGCGTTTCGTTGGTGAACTTGCAGAAGTTGACCTTCCACGCATGCGTCGACAGACCGAGCATGAAGATGTTCGCGCCGGAGCAGAACACACGGTCCTTGGCGCTGGTGACGACCACCGTCTTGACTTCCGGATGCTCGAAGCGAATGCGCTGAACGGCATCGTGCAGTTCGATGTCCACCCCGAGATCGTACGAATTGAGCTTGAGCTTGTAGCCTTCGCGAATGCCGCCGTCTTCCGAAATATCGATGGCGAGCGTCGCCACCGGGCCTTCGAAGCTCAGTTTCCAGTGCTTGTACTGCGTGGGATCCGTACGATAGTCGACGTGGGGTTTGCCGAACATGATTGCCTCCAACACGAATAATGATCTTGTTGGATTGCAATATAGTGCAGTACAACGTCAGCGTCAACTAATTATCCAGATAAAAATGAATTATTTTGCATTAACATGGCGGTCAATCTGACGACAATTGCACGGCGAGGCGTCCGCGCAATTGCAGATAAGCATCGGCCAGCACCCGCCCGCTGGTGTCGAAGCTCATATCGGCCTTGGCGTAGAAGTCTTGCCGGCCGGTCAGGATGCGCTTGAGGTCGTCCATCGCTTCCGCGTTGCCCGACATCGGACGCAGATCGCCCTGCGCCACCACCCGCTTCATGTGCTCTTCGGGCGACGCCTGCAGCCAGACCGTATAGCAGTGGGTGAGCAGGAAGTTGAAGGTCGCGGCGTCGCTCACGATACCGCCCGGCGACGCGATCACGGCGCGCGGATGCTCAGCCACGACAGCTTCGAGCGCACGCAACTCATAGCGACGATAAGCGCTCGCGCCATACAGCGAATAGATCTCCGACGGCGGGCAGCCGGCCAGTTGTTCGATCACGCGATTGAGTTCGACGAACGGCACGTGCAAGTCGTCGGCGAGCATGCGGCCCAGCGTCGACTTGCCCGCGCCACGCAGCCCGATCAGCGCGATGCGCCCGCGCCGGTCCGGGTCGCGCTCGCTACCGGCAAACAGCTCGCTGAGCGCCTGGCGCGCGCGCGTGAGCGCCTCGCCGTCACGGCCGTGCAGGATGTCACGGATGAGCAGCCACTCGGCCGACGACGTCGTCTCGTCACCCACGATTTCGGCCAATGTGCAATTTAGTGCCTGTGCGAGCTGCCGCAGGAACAGCACGGACGCGTTACCGACGCCCGACTCCAGGTTGGCCACGTGACGCTCCGAGACGCCGGCATCCAGCGCCAGCGCCTTGCGCGTCAGGCCACGCCGGGCGCGCAGCGTGCGCACCCGCTCGCCCAACGCGACCAGAAATGGGTCTTTCTCACTGGCGCCTCGCGCCGTCGGCACCCCATCGGCTTGCGCACTCTTATTCATCAGGCGAGATCCTCGAAGCAGATAACATGTAATATATTGCTTGACAGCCAAAATTGCATGCTCTAATTTTCACCATGCGCCGATAAAAAAGCAAACGCGGACCGGACAAGCCGAGTCGTGCCGTTGATCGGCGTCATATCAACAGACAGTGCGCCAACCGTGATGCGCGACCGATAGCCCATTGCCCAGGCAATGCCGGCCCAGGATGTCCCGGGCTTTTGTGCTGCCGCTGCGACCGGTGTGGTGACTGCGACGTCCCCAGGAGACATGGATGGATGTGCCCCAATTCCAGGCGTTGATTGCCGACCTGACACGGCAGCTCGATGGCCGCACCCTCGACGCCCCGCTCGCCGACTGGCTCAATGCGCATTACGGTGCCGGCTCCTCAGGGTATGAAGCGCTGGCCGACGCCTGCCGCACCGGCGTTGCCGAAGGCTGGCTGTGCAACCGCGAAGGCGGCGGCATTCGTTACGGCCGCGTCATCAAGCCCACCCCCGACACGCACGGCTTTTCCGTCGACGTGGTGGACATGGCCGATCTGGCCGGCCCGCACCACGTGCATCCGAACGGCGAAATCGATCTGATCATGCCGCTCACCCCCGGCGCAACGTTCGACGGACATCCGGCGGGCTGGTGCGTCTACGGTCCCGGCACGGCGCATCGACCGACGGTGGCCAGCGGGCGCGCTCTGGTGCTGTACCTGTTGCCCGGCGGCGCCATCGAATTCACGCACAGCGCCTGATCCGGCGCCCGCCACGTCCTTCATATCCCTCGGTTCATGCCCATGCATTCCCCCGCCTTGCTGGAAAATTACGTCGCTGGCCAATGGGTGGCCGGCGGCGGTGCCCCCACCGCGCTCACCGATCCCGTGACGGGCGAGACGCTCGCCTTCGTGTCGAGCGCCGGCCTCGATCTCGACGCCGCGTTCACCTTTGCGCGAGACGTCGCCGGCCCCGCGCTGCGCGCCTTGTCGTACGGCGAACGCGCGCAGCGACTCGCGCAGATCGTCGCCACCCTGCAGGCGAACCGCGACGACTACTACGCGATCGCCACCGCCAATTCGGGCACGGTCGCCACCGACTCCGCCGTCGACATCGACGGAGCCATCTACACGCTGTCGACGTATGCCAAGCTCGGCGCGACGCTGGGCGATGCGCACACGCTGCTCGACGGCGCCGCGGTGCCGTTGGCCAAGGATGCGTCGTTCGCCGTGCGTCACGTGTTCCGTCCGACGCCGGGAGTGGCGCTGTTCATCAACGCGTTCAACTTCCCCGCGTGGGGACTGTGGGAGAAGGCGGCCGGCGCATTGCTTGCGGGCGTGCCGGTCATCGTCAAGCCGGCGACCTCGACGGCCTGGCTCACGCAGCGCATGGTGGCCGATGTCGTCGCCGCCGGGCTGCTGCCGCCGGGCAGCCTGTCGGTGATCTGCGGCACCGCCGCCGGTCTGCTCGACCGGATCGGCCCGTTCGACGTGGTCTCCTTCACCGGCTCGGCCGACACCGCCGCCACGCTGCGCGCCCATCCGGCGTTTACCGAACGCTCGGCGCGCATCAACGTCGAGGCCGACAGCCTGAACAGTGCCGTCCTGCTGCCCGACGCGGCGTCCGGCACTGCCGCGTTCGATCAGTTCGTGCGCGAAGTGGCGCGCGAGATGACCGTCAAGGCCGGCCAGAAATGCACGGCCATTCGGCGCGCGATTGTCCCCGTCGAGCACTTCGACGCGGCGGCGGCCGCCATTGCCGAGCGTCTGGCCAGGACGGTCGTCGGCAATCCGCGCAACGAAGCGGTCAAGATGGGCTCGCTCGTCAGTCTGGCGCAAAAGCGCGCCGTGCTCGACGGCATCGCCCACTTGCAGGCGGAAGCCGAAACCCTCTACGACGGGAACCTCGACGGCGATCGCAAGGCCGCTTTCGTCGACGCCGGTGCCGACAGCGCGTGTGTCGCCCCTGTGCTGCTCGGCTTGCGCAATGGGGCAAGCGGCCAGCGTGTGCACGACACCGAAGTGTTCGGCCCCGTGGCCACGCTCGTTGGCTATCGCGATCTCGAGGAAGCGGTCGCGCTGGCCAAACGTGGGCAGGGCTCTCTCGTCGTCTCGCTGTACAGCAACGATGCCGTGGCCATGCGTGCCCCCGCGCTCGCGCTGGCCGACGCCCATGGTCGCGTGCACGCGGTCGATCCGTCGGTCACGAAAACCCAGACGGGGCACGGCAATGTGATGCCCCAATCGCTGCATGGTGGCCCGGGCCGGGCCGGCGGCGGTGAGGAACTGGGGGGATTGCGCGCGTTGCGCTTCTA
The DNA here is from genome assembly GCF_902459725.1 of Pandoraea eparura. GTDB lineage: Bacteria > Pseudomonadota > Gammaproteobacteria > Burkholderiales > Burkholderiaceae > Pandoraea > Pandoraea eparura. The sequence goes on along the minus strand of NZ_CABPSH010000017.1, from coordinate 62,774 downwards.
TCACGTGCGCTCGGCCGTGCAGGGCCCCGCCGCGCTGATCGAAGCAATCACGCAGGATGCTGTCGAACTCCCGAAGGCGTAACCTATTCTTGAGCCATCGTCGCCAACCGTCGCAGTCAAGGTGATTCATTCAGGCGCCGCCAGAGCGTCGACAAGTCCTCACGCCGCGCGTCCACGCCTCGCTTGCGTGCGCCGTGCGGTGATCCACCGGAGACACCATGGAAGCCGTACTCACCCCACCGCCGGCGAACTTCAACTTCGCCGCGCATCTGGAGGCGCTCAACCGCGCTCGCGCTGCCAAGACGGCCTATCTGGACGACACGCGCGCCCTCACCTACGGCGAACTGGCCGAGCAAAGCCGACGCTTCGCGACTGGCCTCACGCGCGCGGGCATCCATCGTGAAGAGCGCATCCTGCTCATCATGCTCGACACCATCGACCTGCCGATCGCCTTCCTCGGCGCCCTTTACGCGGGCGTGGTGCCCGTGGTCGTCAACACGTTGCTCACGGCCGACGACTACGCTTACATGATCGCGCACAGCAAGGCGCAGCTCGTGATCGCGTCCGGCGCACTGATGCCGACCGTCCAGGCCGCGCTCGACAAGGTGGCCGAGTTGGCCGAGGGGGTAGCGCCGCCGCCATGCGTCGTGTCGCGACCGATCGCGTCCGAGACGGGCGCCGCCAGCGCCCTGCCGACCTTCGATGCGCTCGTCGATGGCCCGCCAAGCGCGCTGCCCGCCGCCACCGACGGCGACGACATCGCCTTCTGGCTCTACTCGTCGGGTTCGACCGGCAAGCCCAAGGGCACCGTCCACACGCACGCCAATCTGTACTGGACGGCCGAGACGTATGGCCGTCACGTGCTCGGTATTCGCGAAGACGACATCGCCTTTTCGGCGGCGAAGCTCTTCTTCGCCTATGGGTTGGGCAATGCGTTGACGTTCCCGCTCTCGGTCGGCGCAACCGTCGTGCTGATGGCCGAGCGCCCGACGGCGCAAGCCGTGGCAAAGCGGCTTCGCGAGCATCGCCCGACGATCTTCTACGGCGTGCCGACGCTCTACGCCAATCTGCTCGCCTCGCCGCACCTGCCCGCCCGTGAAGACGTGGCGTTGCGCCTGTGCACGTCGGCCGGCGAAGCGCTGCCGCGCGAAATCGGCGAGCGGTTCACGGCGCATTTCGGTGCGGAGATTCTCGACGGCATCGGCTCGACCGAGATGCTGCACATCTTCCTGTCGAATCGTGCCGGCCAGGTCGCCTACGGAACGACCGGCGAACCGGTGCCGGGCTACGCCGTGGCGTTGCGCGACGAAGACGGCCACCCCGTACCCGACGGCGAGATTGGCGATCTGTACATCAAAGGCCCGAGCGCGGCGCTCATGTATTGGTGCAATCGCGACAAGTCGCGCGCAACGTTCCTCGGCGAATGGCTCAAGAGCGGCGACAAGTACCAGCGACTGCCCAATGGGTATTACGTCTACGCGGGACGCAGTGACGATATGCTCAAGGTCAGCGGCCAGTACGTCTCGCCCATCGAAGTCGAAATGGTGCTCATGCAGCACGATGCAGTGCTCGAGGCCGGGGTCGTGGGACGCGACGACAATGGCCTGACCAAGACGCAAGCCTTTGTCGTGCTCAAACCCGGCGTGATGCCGACCGACGAGATAGCCACCGAGCTGAAGGCCTTCGTCAAGGCGCGCCTCGCCCCGCACAAATACCCGCGCGAGTTGGTGTTCGTCGACGATCTGCCGAAGACGGCGACGGGCAAGGTGCAGCGCTTCAAGCTGCGCGAGTTGCTTTAGGAGACGACAGAACGATGTCGGATGTACAGTTTGCCCGGATCGAGACGGCCTCGCACGGTCCGCTCTCGCTGGAATACCAATGGCTCAACCGTGAGCTTGCCGATGCCCCGCTGCTGGTCTTCCTGCACGAGGGGCTGGGCTCTGTCGCCATGTGGAAGGACTGGCCGCAGCAGTTGTGCGACGCGGGCGGCTTTCGTGGCCTCGTGTATTCGCGCAACGGCTACGGCCGCTCCACGCCGCGCGCGCACGGCGAGAAGTGGCCGGTCGACTTCATGCACCGTCAGGCACGCGAAGTGCTGCCCGCATTTCTCGATGCGCTCGGCATCGGCCCCGAGCAGGCCGAGCGCGTGTGGCTGGTCGGCCACAGCGACGGCGGCTCGATCTCGCTGCTGTTCAGCGCCGCGTTCCCTGACCGGCTCGCCGGTGCGGTGGTGCTCGCGCCGCACCTGTTCGTCGAGGATCTGTCGGTGCAGAGCATCGCAAAGACGAAGACCCTGTACGAGACGACCGAGCTTCGCGCGAAGCTCGGCCGCTATCACGACGATGTCGATTCGGCGTTCTGGGGTTGGAACGATATCTGGCTGGACCCGGCGTTTCGCGAGTGGAACCTGGTGGGCGCGGTGGCGAGCATCTCGAAGCCGCTGCTCGCGATCCAGGGTGAGGACGACGAATACGGCACGATGGCCCAGATGGACAGCATTGCCGCGCACGTGCCGCATGCGAGCGTGGTGAAGTTGCCGGCGTGCGGACATTCGCCGCATCGCGATGCGCCCGCGCCCCTCGGCGAGGCCATCATCGCGTTCGTCAGCCGTCATTCTCCGTCAGCGGACCGTCAAGCCGCCTGACGTGGCGGATGCCCCCGCCGAGGGGGCCCCCGTTGCGACGATGCCCGTCAGAGCACCCGCACACCGGGCGTGCCCGGACGCATGGCGCCGATGATGGCGGCTTCGTCAAAGCCGTCGGCGCGGAACACCGCGAGCACGTCGTCGACCGCGCCGGGCGCGCACGACACCAGCAGCCCGCCTGCCGTCTGCGGGTCGCACAACAGATCGCGATCACGCGTCGTCAGTCGCTCGCCCAACTCGACCGACGCGCCGTAGGACGCCCAGTTCCGGCCGGACGCACCGGTAATGCATCCCTGGTCGGCCAGTTCGCGCACGCCGTCGAGCAGCGGCACGTCGGACATGCGCAAATACGCCGCCAGATTCGCACCGCGGCACATTTCGAGCGTGTGGCCGAGTAGCCCGAAACCCGTCACATCCGTGAGCGCATGCACGCCGGGCAATGCCGCCAGCGCCGGACCGACACGGTTCAGGCGCGTCGTGGCGTCGATCATGCGGCGATAGCCGGCGTCGTCCAGTTGGTGCTTCTTGAGCGCTGCCGACATCACACCCACGCCGAGCGGCTTGCCAAGCACGAGCACATCGCCCGCCTGGGCATCGGCGTTGCGCTTCAGGCGCTTCGGATGCACCACCCCGAGTGCGGCGAGGCCGTAGATCGGCTCGACCGAATCAATGCTATGCCCGCCCGCAATGGGAATGCCCGCCTCGGCGCAGACCGATTCGCCGCCGCGCAGAATCTCGCGGATCGTCTCGCGCGGCAGCACGTTGATCGGCATGCCGACGATGGCCAATGCAAAGATCGGCTTGCCGCCCATCGCATAGATGTCGGACAGGGCGTTGGTCGCGGCGATGCGGCCGAAGTCGAACGGGTCGTCGACGATCGGCATGAAAAAGTCCGTCGTCGCGATGATGGCCTGCTCGTCGTTGAGCTGGTAGACCGCGGCGTCGTCCGAGGTTTCCGTGCCCACGAGCAGCGCAGCCGGGGCCGGCAGGGGCGTGTCGTTGCGGGCGAGCAGTTCGGAGAGCACGCCCGGCGCGATCTTGCAGCCGCAGCCGCCGCCGTGCGAGAGCGAAGTCAGACGCGGAGCGGCCGGTGCGGCGCCCGCTTGGGTTGCATCGATTGCGGTCATGGTCTTGGGTGTTCGTTGCGAATGGCCGGGAACCCGTCACAAGGCGTGTGGCAGCCCCGTTCGACGTGTCGCCGGCGAGATATTCGCACTCGGCGCGCCCGGAATGACGACAGTTTGCCAAAAGTCGACGTATTATGAAGCAGCTTTTGTGCATCGATTTGTCTCGAAATGGCGGTCGATGGTGCAAGGCGACCGATTCACCGCGTCCCGGCATCGGGGGGACGCCATTGCTGCCGCATCGCAACACCCTAACCACCATGCGCTGTGAGCGCTGACGCATAAGGGGACCCCACCATGCAACGCCGCCGCTTCCTCTCGCTGGGCGCCTGCGCCCTGCCCGCTTCCCTCCTGTCCACTTCGCTCGTTCCCTCGACAGCGCAGGCCGCGCCGAGCGATGCGCCGTCGCCCGGCGCCGCCGACGGCTGGCGCACGTTCGCGCTGACCACGCGTGTCGATCTGCCCGCCGGGAGAGGCCCGGCCAATGTCTGGCTGCCGGTGGCGATATCGCCGGCCGGCACCTACCAGCATGCGCTCGGCACGCGCTGGGAGGCCCCAGGCGCGAATGCCGCGTTGCGCATGGTGCATGGCGCATCGGGCATCGGCGTGCCGATGCTCGCGGTGGCGTGGCCCGAAGGGGAGGCCCAGGGCACTCGCACCGTCACGCTGGTCAATACCTTTACCACGCGCGATCGGGTCGTCGACTTGTCGCAACCGCCCTCGGCCAACGCGCCGCGCGAATCGTCCGCGGTGTTGCGCCAGTATCTCCAGCCGACGGCGCTACAGCCGATCGATGGCCTCGTGCGCGAGACCGCCCAGAAGATCACGCGCGGCGAGACCGGCGATGTGGCCAAGGCGCGTGCCATCTATCAGTGGATCGTCGAGAACTGCCGACGCGAAGGCAGCGTGCGCGGCTGCGGCACGGGCGACGTACGCTACATGCTCACCACGGGTAACCTCGCGGGCAAGTGCGCCGACATCAACGCGCTCTTCACCGCGCTTGCCCGCTCGGTCGGCATTCCCGCACGCGACGCGTATGGCGTTCGCGTCGCGGCCTCGCGCCGCGGCTTCAACAGCCTGGGCAAGGCGGGCGACGTCACGCGTGCGCAGCATTGCCGCGCCGAGTTCTACGCGGCCGGCTACGGGTGGGTGCCGGTCGACCCGGCAGACGTGCGCAAGGTCGTGCTCGAAGAAGTGCCCGGCGGTCTGCCGCTCGACGACCTGCGCGTGCGTGCCGCTCGCGCCATGCTCTTCGGCCAGTGGGAAATGAACTGGGTCGCGTTCAATCATGGCGCCGACATCGTCCTGCCGAGCGCACCGGGCACACAGGACGCACGCGATGCCACCGTGCCGTTCCTCATGTATCCGAATGGCGAAGTGGCGCATGCCCGGCTGGACAGCCTCGATCCGGACACCTTCCGCTATCGCATGAACGCCCGCGAACTCACCGCCTGACGTCAATCACGAAGGAGCGCACCGCCATGCAACGCCGTCATTTTCTTCACACCCTCGGCGCGATCGGCACGGCCGGTGCGCTGGGGGGCGCCGGCGCGCGGGCGTTGGCCGCCGGGCCGGTCAACGGCGCGACGGAAGTCGACGACAACGCGCTCGCGGGCACGTCTGGCGGTACGCTCTCGGCCTGGCGCGGTGCCACGCCCGCCTTCACGCTCGACGGACTCGACGGCCGCCCCCACGCGTTGTCCGAATGGCGCGGGCGCGTGGTCATCCTCAACTTCTGGGCCACGTGGTGCGGGCCCTGCCGCGAAGAGATTCCGGCGATGGGCGAGGTGGCGCGTCAATACCGTCAGCGCGGCCTCGCGCTGGTCGCCGTGAACTACAAAGAGTCGCTGGCGACGGTCAAACCGTTCGTCGACAAACTGCCCATCGACGGCACCGTGCTGCTCGATGCCGACGGGGCCGTCTACAAGCGTTTCGGATCGCTCGGCCTGCCTGCCACCTATCTCGTCGATCGGGCCGGCAACGCGCGCTTCTGGCGCATGGGCGAGCTGGAATGGAGCGACGTGGGCTTGCACGGACACATCGAAGCGCTGCTCACGCAAAAGGGCGGCACCACGGCCTGAGCGTGCGCCGTTACCGACTTCGGCAACATCACCGACATCACGGACAATATCGGCACCCCGCATCCATCGTCACCCAGTCACCCGGTCGCCATCGACGACGCGGCCTCGCGCACATGCGCGAGCAGCCGGGCCGCCGGGCCGGCGAGCACGCCTTCGCGATGAGCGCAGAACAACGGCGCACGCGGCGCCGGCGCCAGCGGCCGATAGACGATACCTTCCACCTGCATGCGCATGAGCGATGCGGGCACGACCGACACGCCCAGTCCCGCCGCGACGAGCGACAGTGTGGTGAGCAGACGCGGTGCTTCCTGCTCGATATGCGGACTGAAGCCCGCACCGTGGCACGCCGCGATGATGGCGTCGTACAGCCCCTGCCCCGTGCGGCGTCGATAAAGAATCAACTTCTGCGCGGCAATGGCCGTCATCGGCACGGCCGCTTTGCCCGCGCGCCCGGTCAGGGCGAGCGGGTGCGCCGACGGCACCGCCAGCACCATCGGCTCTTCGAGCACCGGTACGAAGACAATCTGCGCGGTATCCCCCTGCGGCTGACGAACGAACGCGACATCCAGTTGCCCGTCACGCAGGCCGTCAAGCAACTCGCTCGTACTGCTCTCGTCGAGCATCAGCGAGACGGCGGGGGCATCGTTGCGAAAGGTCCGAATCACCGTCGGCACGAACGGGTGCAGCGCCGCCGAACTGGTCAGGCCCACCGACAGCCGGCCCTTGATGCCCGCCGCGACACGGCGCACGTCATCGACCGCCTGATCGAGTTTGCGCACGACCTCGTACGCGTCGCCCAGAAATGCCTGACCGGCGTCGGTGAGCGCCATGCCCCGCGGCAAGCGCTCGAAGAGCGTCACGCCCAGTTGGGTTTCCAATAACCGGATCTGTTGCGAGAGCGGCGGTTGTCCGATGCCCAGACGCTCGGCCGCCCGAGTCATGTGTCCCGTTTCAGCCACCGCAATGAAATAGCGCAACAGACGGACGTCAATATTTGCCATATTTATTCGATATGATTCGAGTCGCTTCCATATATTGGACAATATAGCGCAATCGGCCTACGCTCAAGGGGTTCCGCGCGGCATCGGTGTCTCCGTCCTTCGATGGCACCGCTTGTCCGGCGGCCCCCCACCGTAGTCCAGATGTCAGAACGAACCCGCCATGAGCCTTCCGGCCCCTTCCGCGCCCGCCAACGCCGGCGCTCCCGCCACGACGCCGGCGCCGCCGGTTGCCGACACCCCAAGCATTCGCGCCCTGTTCCTGGGCTTCCTCGGTCTGGGCATGACGGCGTTCGGCGGGGCGTTGCCGTTGGCGCGCCGCATGATTGTCGAGAAGCATCGATGGATCACGTCCGCCGAATTCACCGATCTGCTGGGGCTGTGCCAATTTCTGCCTGGCGGGAACATCATCAATCTGTCGGTCGCGCTCGGCATGCGCTTTCACGGGTGGCGCGGCGCGCTTGCGTCGATCCTCGGCCTGATCGCCGTGCCGTCGGCGGTGGTCATCGCGCTGGGCACGATCTATCAGCATTTTCAGCATGACCCGCACGTGCGGCACCTTTTCGCCGGGCTCGCGGCGGCCGCGGCCGGGCTGTTGATCCAGATGGCGTGGAAAGTGTCGTGGCCGCTGCGCAAGTCGCTGGTGCTTGCGTGTGTGGCGGCGGCGTGCTTCATCGCCATCGCGGTGCTGCGCCTGCCGCTCGTGCTCACCATGCTGGTGATGACGCCGATCTCCCTGTACGCCACGTCGCGGGTGTCGCCATGACCGGCACGCTCGTCTCGCTCGCGCTCATCTTCTCGCAGTTGTCGGTGCTGGCCTTCGGCGGCGGCAACACAATCCTGCCGGAAATGGAGCGGCAGGTCGTCGATCTGCATCGCTGGATGACGTCGGAGGAATTCAGTGCCCTGTTTGCCCTGGGGCAGGCGGCACCCGGCCCGAACCTCATGATCGTCACGCTCGTCGGCTGGCACGTGGCCGGTTGGCAGGGCATGCTCGTCACGTCGCTCGCGAAGTTCGGGCCGTCCTCGCTCATCACCGTCGGCGCGTTGCACCTGTGGGAGCGCTTCAAGGATCGGCCGTGGCGTCGGCTCGTACAGGCCGGCCTGGTGCCGATGACGGCGGGGCTCGTCGCCGCGAGCGCGGCGCTGATCGTCGAAGCGTCGGCGACCTCGTGGCTGCTCGCAGGCATCACCGCGGCCGTGGCCGTGCTGGCCATCCGCACGCGCGTGCATCCCTTGTGGTGGCTGGCCGCGGGCAGCGTCGCGGGGTTGCTCGGCGGGGCATACCTATAGCGGCAGCGTCCGCTCCCGCTGCCTGTGTCACCCCCTGCCCGCCTCGCGCACTTGCGCGTAGGTCGCGTGCCAGTGGTCACGGCCCAGCGCGCCGATCCCGTCGACCAGATGCATCCAGTCAGTGGATCCGATCACCAGTGACGCGGGGGTATCCCCGCGTGCCAACGCGGCGAGACGCGGCGGACATGGGGTGCACCGCCCGGCCCTTCCGGACCTTCTGGAGCTTCCGGCCACCAGCATCACTCGGGCAATCCATGGTGCAACGTCCCTCGGAATCGTCGGTACCACGACATCCCCTGCCTGCGGTACGGGTTCGTCGGTCCAAAGCCATGCGAAGCGCGCGCTGATACTCGCGCGTGTCGCGACGCCAATGGCGTCGAGGACACGCTCGCAGGGCATCCCGCGCTCGGCGGCCGTATTCAGCGCGCGCACGGCGAGGTTTCGCCAGTCGCCGTCGCCGCCGCAGTCCTCACGCACGCTGGCGGCGATGAGCGCGACGACGCGCGACCGAACGCGGCGCAGGGCCTCCGGATGCGTCAGCAGCTCGCGCGCGTCTCGCGTGTCGTCCGACAGATCGTCTGTCGTCTGCGCGGGATCGAAAAGTTGAACGTCGACCGGATGGACGCTGAACGTCGGCGAGTGCTCGACATCGTTTCGCCAGTCGGGTTCGAGGCGTTCGCGCAGCAACGCGAAGGCGGCATCGTCGCGGATCAGCGAGGGACGGTCGTCGCTCACGTTGAGTGCCTGCCGGACAGCGCCGGACAAACGGAAACCCAGGCCATGGGCCAGTAGCTGGCAAAGCCCGACAACGCGGTCGCTTTGCGCCAAGGTCGCTTGCGGGGCGTCGGCGACGTGCAGGATCAGCGACTCCGCGATGCGCAGTTCCGCGAACTTGCGGCGCATCGTTGCGCTGGCGCGTTGGGAAACTGCCATGGGCGAGGGCGGATGGGCGGAGGTCTGCGTGGCGTCGAACGCCGCCAGACACTGTCGCATGGCGGTGACTTCCTCCACGGTACGACGCCGCAGTTGTGCATCGGTGTCGAGCGCCCACTCACGCAGTGCGTCCTCGCCCGCGGCGCAGGCACGCTCCAGCGCTTGCAGCTCGGGCCACAGATATCGGTACGTGGCGCCCACCGTTACGGCGCTCAGCGTACAGGCAAACATCACGTCAGCGGCCCCGGGGAGTCCCGCGCCGTGTTGTTGATACCTCAGGCTCGCGCTCTGCCATGCGTCGTTGAACAGGTGGTGCAGAGCGCTGTCGTGCCAACACGAGGCCGCACCTGCAAAGTCTCCGCGGAACCCGTTGTGGAGACAGTTCACCGCCTCGTTGGCCAGGCGCAGGAATGGGTTCACGGGGTGGGATGCTGCATGGGACACGAATGGCATGTCGCCGCCTCCTTGATGTCGGTAAGGCGAGCATCGTGCTGCGCCCGTGCGCAAGCCGCTTCAGGAATCGCCCGTCCCCCTGTCGGACAGCCTCACGCCGAATCTGGGATGATGGCGGCATTGCGTCGCCGCCGAATTCGCTGGAGGCTCCATGTCGATCGTCACCGAGTTGGCCGCATCCCGCTTCCCTTGGCTTGGGCGGCCTGGGCGACTTGCACTCTCGTGGATCCCGAGGTGTCGACGTGACGGCCCCCAGCGCGTGGGGACGCTTGCGTTGATAAGCCGGCTGGCGGTCGTCGCCGCCGGCCTGAGCGCGGCGATGGCATGGGCGGCCGAACCCGGGCCGGCGGCCCTCCTGTTCTCGAAGTCCGCGCCCGGCAATGCGCTACCGTCCGGCTGGCAAAACTTGCCGGTCGTAAGCGGCAAGAAGCTCACGACCTACACCGTCGTCGCCGATGGAGGGCGCAACGTCATCGAGGCCCGGTCGGTCGATGCCGCCTCGGCGCTCATGACCAAGAGCGACGGCGTCGACCTGAGTGTGACGCCCATCGTGTCATGGCGCTGGCGAGTCGACCACGCGATCCCTGGCGCTGACAACCGGGTGAGCGACAAGGAAGATTCACCGGCGCGGCTGGTGTTCTTCTTCGACGGCAATGCCTCCGCGCTGCCGTTCGGCGATCGGGCGGCCATGGCACTGGCCAAGGCCGGGGGCGACGACTTGCCCTATGCCACGCTGATGTACATCTGGTCCAACGATGCGGCGCCGGGCGGCGTCATCCAGAACCCGCACACTGACCGCGTGCAGATGCTTGTGGTGGCGGGCGGTGACGCGTCGCTCGGCAAGTGGCAAACCTTCTCGCGCAACGTCGCGGCCGATTACGAGCGCATCTTCCACGAGACGCCGGGCAAGCTGCTCGGCTATGGTGTCTTTACTGACAGCGACAATACGCATAGCAGCGCGCACGCATGGTACGGCGACGTTCGTTTCAGTGCGGGAAAGTAGCGCTGGGCGGCACGCCATGGCGGGATGCATGCCGTCGAGACAATCGTGCTGCGTTTTATCTGACGACACCGATTTGCAAAGCGGTGCCGAAGTCATCGAAAAAATCCCTGAAAGCCCCGTCTGACGGGGCGTTTGCGCTATTACAACAGTCGCTTGCATGCTACGCTATCTCGCCTAGAATCTGAGCCATTGTTTGTCGACGGGCTCATTGCTGTTCACGCCTCTCATCGCCCCGCGAGCGCCATGCAAAAGAATCGCCAGCCCAAGGACGTCACGTTTGCTTCCAGTCCGGTATTGCAGTCGCGCATGTCGATCTGGCGCTCCAAGCTCCTCGTCATCACGATCACCCTCGCGTTCATGGGATTGGTGGCGCGCGCGTTCTGGATTGCCGGCCCGGGCAACAGCTTCTACATCGCGCAGGGCGAAAAGCGATACGAGCATGCCATCGTCATGCCGGGGGTGCGCGGCAAGATCGAGGATCGCGATGGCCGCGTGCTGGCGACCAGTCTGCCGATGCGCACCATCTGGGCCGTGCCGGCCGAAGTGCCGGACGACCTGTCCGACAGCGCCGTGCAGAAGGCCAGCAAACTGCTCGACATTCCCGTGAAGGAACTGCGCACCAAGCTCATCGGCGAGAAAAAATTCGTCTATGTGAAGCGTCAGGTCTCGCCGGAGATCGGTAAGCAGGTCGAAGCTTTGGGCATACCGGGCGTCTACGAAAGCAGCGAATACAAGCGTTTCTACCCTGAGGGCGAAGTCGCGGCGCACGTGGTGGGCTTCACCAACGTCGAAGACAAGGGTCAGGAAGGCATGGAGCTGGGCGAGGATTCCTTGCTCGAGGGCAAGGCGGGGGTGCGGCGCGTCATCAAGGACCGCATTGGCCGGACCATTCAGGACCTGGACGATTCCAGTCCGCCGCGAGATGGCAAGGACATCCGTCTGACGTTGGATACGCGTGTGCAGTACATCGCTTACGAGGCCTTGAAGAATGCGCTGGAGCGCACGGGGGCGAAAGCCGCGATGGCGGTCGTCATCGATGCCAAGTCTGGCCAGGTACTGGCGTTGGCCAGCTTGCCCACGTACAACCCGAACGACCGCGCGCATTTGACCGGCGAGCAATTGCGCAACCGTGTGTTCACCGACGTCTTCGAGCCGGGCTCGATTCTCAAGCCGTTCACCATGGCGCTGGCGTTGGACCTGCATCGCCTCACGCCGACCACGCTCATCGACACAGGCCCGGGGCGTTACGTCTTTGAAGGCGCGACCATCAGCGACGACAGCGCGAATGGCGTGTTGACGGCGGCGGGGGTGATTCAGAAGTCGAGCAACATCGGCATGACCAAGGTGTCGACGATGTTGCGGGCCGAGGAAATGTGGGACATGTTCACCGAGATCGGACTGGGCCAGCAGCCGAAGCTGGGGTTCCCGGGGGCGGTGTCGGGGCGTTTGCGTCCGTACAAATCGTGGCGGCGGATCGAGCAGGCGACGATGGCTTACGGCTACGGGATCTCCGCGTCGCTGTTCCAGTTGGCGCGTGCGTACACGATCTTTGCCAATGATGGGGTGCTCGTGCCCATCTCCATCATCAAGCCGGATACGCCGGTGCAGCCGGAAGGGGTGCGGGTGATAGACCCGCACACGGCGGCGGAGATGCGCCAGATGCTGGCGGGCGTGGTCGATACGGGAGGCACGGCCACCACGGCGCAGGTGGCCGGCTACAGTATTGGCGGCAAGACGGGGACGGCGTACAAGGCAGGCGCGCATGGATACGATCACTCGAAGTATCGGGCATCGTTCGTGGGGATCGCGCCGTTGTCTGCCCCGCGTCTGGTGATTGCGGTATCGGTGGATGAGCCCAAGGCTTCGCAGCACTTTGGCGGCCAGGCGGCGGGGCCGGCGTTTGCGGAGATTGCATCGCAGGCGTTGCCGCTGCTGGGGATTCGTCCGGATCTGCCGGTGCGGCCCGGGGTGATCCTTGCCGCGCCGACGTCGGATACGCCGCCGGATGACAAGGCGGCGTCGCACGGATAGGGCTTCGGGTGCTTGATAGCGCTTGGTGTCGCTCGGTGCCGCTTCGCGGCGTTTCGTCGCGTTTCGTTGCGCTTGTTAGCACCCTCTAGCTTCTGCTCGCTCCCCGTAGCTCCGTCTTGCGCTCGGTACGCCTTGATGCGCCCGCCCGCTTCCAACGTCAGCCGCAAATCGGATTGGGGGCCGCCCGCGGCACTCCATTGCCTGTTAAGTCGCACCGCGGGCGGCCCCCAACCCGATCCATCAGCGAAATCGATGCGACGACACCGAGGGGACGACTCGGGCGGCTGGAATGACAGGATGCGTGAGCGAGGCTTGCCGGTGCCCTGGCTAAGCGACTTTCAAGTGGAGCGCAGACAGGGTACCGGCAAGCCTCGCGGGTATGGGGGAATGCGGGGGCGTTGGGGGTGGATGAGCGGGCGGTGTCGACGGATCGGGAAGGTGTGAGCAAAAAGGGCGGTTCGATGACTCGAACTGCCCTTTTTGCGTACTGCGGCGCCAAACGGCCCGTACAAGCGCGTGTGCCCCGTCAACGCGCTGAAACGATCACCAAAGTCGGCTTGGGCGTCGACTTGGGCGTAGGCTTGAACATCGGCTTGAACATCGGCTTGAACGTCAGCTCGGAAATCGACTGAAACGCCGCCCCGAAAACGTCCCCGCAAAAAAGAAAAAGGCGGCCCGGAACCCGGCACCGCCTTTCTCCCACTTGCCCCAAGACGCGCAGGCAAGTCCTGAAGACGCCTTACATCGCCGGCATCATCAGCGTGTTGGCGTTGTGCATGATCCACAGCGAGCCGACCAGCACGATCGACACGATCAGGATCGTGAACGCAAAGGCCATCACGTTCCAGCGCTGTTCCGACGAGCGGTCCATGTGCAGGAAGTAGATCAGGTGGACGACGATCTGCACGAGGGCCGCGCCAAGAATCAACGGCAGCACCGTCGACGGCGGCATCGTGCCATCCATCACCAACTTGAAGGGCACGACCGTCAGGATCACCGCGAGCACAAAGCCGATCAGGTACGACTTCACGCTGCCGTGGCTACCACCGGCCGCATTGTGGCCAGCGTCGTGGCCGTGCGCTTGCACCGATTTGGTATTGCTCATTTACATCGCTCCCATCAGGTAGACGACCGTGAACACGCCGATCCAGACCACGTCCAAGAAGTGCCAGAACAACGACAGGCACTGCAAACGCGTGGTGGTGGTCGAGTTCAGACCCTTCTTGCCGATCTGGAACATCAGAACGGCCATCCACAGCAGGCCCGACGCCACGTGCAGACCGTGGGTGCCCACCAGGGCAAAGAATGACGACAGGAAACCGCTACGGTTCGGGCCCGCACCTTCCAGAATCAGGTGGTGGAACTCATACAGTTCCATCGCGATAAACCCGGCACCCAGCAGCCAGGTAATCGCCAGCCAGCCCAGCACGGTCCCCTTCTTGCCGTTGTGCAGACCGACCATGGCAAAGCCATAGGTGATCGACGAGAACAGCAGGATGAACGTTTCGACCAGCACGAACTTCAGGTCGAACAGTTCCTTGCCCGTTGGGCCGCCCGCCGACGAGTCACGCAACACCGCGAAGGTGGCGAACAAGCCGGCGAACAGCACCAGGTCGGTCATCAGGTACACCCAGAAACCGAAGATCGTGTTGCCCCCGGTGTCGTGGTGTGCGTGGTCGTGCGCATGCGCATCGGCATGCGCGCCAGAGTGTTTGAGAACTTCGCTCGTCATGATTAAGCCTTTGCTGCTGCGGCCAGTGCCTGGTGGTGAGCCGTTTCAATGGCCACCACTTCCGGCGACTGCACGTAGTAGTCGATCGAATCGTCGTTGCTGCGGCAGATGAACGTTACGATCATGCCGACGAAGCCGACGATGGCCAGCCACCAGATGTGCCAGATGGCCGCGAAACCGAACACCAGCGAGAACGCACTGATGATGAAACCGGCGCCGGTATTTTTCGGCATGTGGATCGGTGCGTAGCTCGTCTTCAGATCGCCCTTGATGCCATGCGCCTTGCGATAGGCCAGCTCGTCGATGTCATGCACGCGCGGCTCTTCAGCAAAGTTGTAGAACTGCGGCGGCGACGACGTCATCCACTCCAGCGTACGGCCGTTCCAGGGATCGCCCGTCGTGTCGGCCAACGCCTTGCGGTTCTTGATCGAGACGACCAGTTGCAGCACCTGGAAACCGATACCAGCGGCGATGAACAGCGCACCGACCAGCGCGGCGATCAGCCACGGCTGCCAATCCGGATTGCTGTAGTGGTTCAGGCGACGGGTCATGCCCATCAGGCCCAGCACGTACAGCGGCATGAACGCAAGGTAGAAACCGATCAGCCAGCACCAGAAGCTGGCCTTGCCCAGACGCTCGTCGAGCTTGAAGCCGAAGGCCTTCGGGAACCAGTAGTTCATCCCGGCGATGTAACCGAACAGCACGCCACCGATGATCACGTTGTGGAAGTGCGCAATCAGGAACAGCGAGTTGTGCAGCACAAAGTCCGCGCCCGGCACGGCCAGCAGCACGCCCGTCATGCCACCGATCACGAACGTGACGATGAAGCCCAGCGTCCACAGCACCGGCACGGTCATTTGCACGCGACCACGGTACATCGTGAACAACCAGTTGAAGATCTTCACGCCAGTCGGAATCGAGATGATCATCGTCGCGATACCGAAGAACGCGTTCACGCTGGCACCCGAGCCCATCGTGAAGAAGTGGTGCGCCCACACGAGGAACGACATCACCATGATCGCGGCCGTGGCGTACACCATCGACTTGTAGCCGAACAGCTTCTTGCCCGAGAACGTCGAGATGATCTCTGAGAAGATACCGAACGCCGGCAAGATCAGGATGTACACCTCCGGGTGACCCCAGATCCAGATCAGGTTGATGTACATCATCGGGTTGCCGCCCAACTCATTCGTAAAGAAATGGAAGTCGAGATAGCGGTCGAGCGAGAGCAGCCCCAGCGTCACCGTCAGCACCGGGAACGCCGCGCACACCAGCACCATGGTGCACAGCGAGGTCCACGTGAACACCGGCATCTTCATCAGGTTCATGCCCGGCGCACGCATCTTCAGAATCGTGACGACGAAGTTCACACCCGTGAGCAACGTCCCCAGACCCGAGATCTGCAAGGCCCAGATGTAGTAATCCACCCCCACGCCCGGACTGTATTGAATGCCCGAGAGCGGCGGGTACGCCAGCCAGCCAGTGCGCGCGAACTCACCCACGCCCAGCGACAGGTTCACCAGCGCCATGCCCGCCACGAACAGCCAGAACGACAGCGTGTTCAGGAACGGGAACGCCACGTCGCGCGCGCCGATCTGCAGCGGCACCACGAGGTTGACCAGCCCCGTCATGAACGGCATCGCCACGAAGAAGATCATGATCACGCCGTGGGCAGTGAAGATCTGGTCGTAGTGCTCCGGCGGGAGAATGCCGCCCGAGTTGTGCGCGAGTGCCAGTTGCGTACGCATCATCATGGCGTCGGCAAAGCCGCGCAGCAGCATGACGAGGGCGACGAGCACGTACATGACGCCGATCTTCTTGTGATCGACCGACGTGATCCATTCGTTCCACAGGTACTTCCATTTGCCGAAGTAGGTGAGCAGCCCAATGATGCCCAGCCCCCCCAGCACCATCATGCCGACCGCGCCGACGATGATCGGCTCGTGGTACGGGATGGCTTCGAGAGTCAGTTTGCCAAACAGCGTTGACATTGTTGTTTACTCCTTGTGCGCGTGCGCAGACGCACCGGCGTGCATCGCATGCGCGCCGGCATTGTCCATGGCCATGGTCATCGCGCCGGCCGGTGCCGTCGCGGTGTCGTTGGCCGCACCCTTCATGTCCATCTTCATGTCCATGCCCTTCATGTCCATGCCCTTCATGTCCATCGCGCCGTGGTTCTCATGGCTCTCGTGGCCTTCCTGCTGCTGGGCCATGCCGGACGCCATCGGGGCGTGCACGATCGACTGGAACAGGTTCGCGTCGACCGAGCTGTAGTACGTGACAGGCGTGTTCTCACTCATCGGCACGAGCGATGCGTAGGCGTCGCGGTCGAGCACCTTCTTCGACTCGCGCACCTTCGTCACCCATTGCTCGAAGTCGTTGTCGGTCATCGCCAGTGTCTTGAAACGCATGCCCGAGAAGCCGCCGCCGCTGTAGTTCGCCGAAATGCCGTCGTACGCGCCGACGTGGTTCGCGATCAGGTGCAGCTTTGTCTGCATACCGGCCATCGAGTAGACCTGGCTACCCAATTGCGGAATGAAGAACGAGTTCATGATCGATTCCGACGTGATCTTGAAATTCACGGGCGTATCGACCGGAACGGCCAACTCGTTGATCGACGCAATCCCTTGCTCCGGGTAGATGAACAACCACTTGTAGTTCATCGACACCACTTCGACCGTGATCGGCTTCACATCGCTTTGCAACGGCTTGTAAGGATCGAGTTCGTGGGTGCTGACCCAGGTGATGCGCGCGAGGATCGCAATGATGATGATCGGCACAAGCCAGACCACAACCTCGATGGCCGTGGAGTGCGACCAGTTCGGTTCATAGCGGGCCGCCTTGTTGCTCGCGCGATACTTCCACGCAAACCACAGCGTCATCAGGATGACCGGAATCACAACGATCAGCATCAGCCAGGTGGCCGTGAGAATCAGGGATTTGGTCTCTTCTCCGATCTGCCCCTTGGGGTTGAGAACGGCCATGTCGCAGCCAGCCAAAAGCAGCGGCGAGCACAGGGCGAGGAGCCTAAGCAATCGCGGGTTTCTGTGTTTCTTCATGTCACACGACAGGGTTGAGTTGGCCAGCGAACGGCGCAACACGGGCTTACCGGCCTGATGCAGGGTCGCAGGAGGTTGGCAAGGGTTAAGGTGAGACGGGAGCAGTCGTCGCGCCGATATTGCACCGGCTGAACTACGACGACTGTGTCATCGAAAAGACGGCAACCGGGGCAGATTGCCGCCCCGCAGACCTCAAGTCACTGTCCGACTTCTTGTCTTTTACTTCCATCACGGTGCGGCATTATGCCGAAGTTTAATTAGGCGGGACATCGCGCACGCACCGGCGCGACAATGTGTCGCGCCGCCTTCACGCGTACGCGCGCGACGTTTTCCAAGCAGATCGACACCTGTTTGGCGGCAAACGCTGTGCAATGCAGCAATTCGGGAAGGTTCTTAGATTTCAAGAGGTGCGACGTTGTGTCGCACCTCGATTTGCCGTGTCGCAGCGAATTGCACCGAATCGGTGCAATTGGAGGAAGAGAGGTCGGCGCGAGGATGCCGGCGGAATATTCAATCCAGCGACAGGCGCACGGCAAAGGCCATGAGCGCCGCGGCGAAGGACCAGCGTTGGACTTTTTGGGCCAGCGGACGGCTGCGCAGCCAACCCGCAATACGAGCCGCCCCGAAGGCGAGCGTCACGTCGAAAATTGCGCCCACGACCAGCAGCAGCACCCCCAGTTCGAGCACCTGCGACCACACTGGCCCCGCCTCGGCGCGCACGAACTGCGGCAGCAGCACCGAACAGAACAGCAGCGCCTTCGGATTGAGCACGCTCGAGAGCACACCGCGTCGCACGGCATGCGACAGCGGCGGTGCGACGTCGGTGGACGCCGCCGCCGTCGCGATGCCGAACGCGGGAGAGCGCCAGATCTGGATCGCCACCCAAGCCAGATAAATCGCGCCCGCGATGCGCACTGTCTCGAAGAGCCACGGCGCCGCGCGCAGCAGCGCCGCCACACCGCAGGCCGACAGCGTCACGTGCCCGGCGCGCGCCAACGCCAATCCGAGCGCCGTTGCCAAACCGTGTCGCACCCCTCGCGTCATGCTCGTCTGCATGACGAGCGCCATGTCCGGCCCCGGCAACGCGTAGACGACGATCAGCGCGCCGACAAAGACGGTGAGCAACTGCGGCGAAACCATGATTTTCTCCTGACGAACAGATGGATCGAAACGAGCCTCATGATCTCGCTATTTCACGAGCGATACATGGCGTTTTTCGCTCCTTATAGCGGATAAATTTGGATGATTTCACCAAAAAGATACATTCAACATCGCAATCCCCTAGCCTCTGTCGTCGTTCCCGCGACATTCCCCTTAATCCAAAAAGACGAGGGCAACACTTTTCGGAAACGGCGGATCGTGGTGGAATGCCATCTTTGAAGCAGCTTTCGTAGCGGGATACTCACAATGAACGAACTCGACGCCATCGATCGGGCGATTCTCTCCATCGTCCAACGCGATGGCCGCATCTCCAACGCCCGGCTGGCCGAACGTGTGTCGCTGTCCGAAACGCCTTGTGCGCGACGCCTGAAACGGCTCGAAGCCGAAGGCTACATTACCGGCTATCGGGCGGAGCTCTCGCACCGCGCGCTGGGGCTTGGCGTGACGGCATTCGTCCACGTGCGCTTCGCGGTCCATGACCGTGCGCTGTCCGAACAGTTCGAGCGCGAAGTCCAGGCCATCGACCGCATCGTCTCGTGCCACAACATTTCCGGCAGCGCCGATTACCTGCTGGAGGTGGTGGCCACGGATCTCGACGATTACGGCATGTTCACGCGCGACGTGCTGCGTGCCCTGCCTGGTGTCTCGTCGATCGAATCGATGCTGTCGCTGCGCGAAGTCAAACGCGATACCGGCGCACCGTTGCTGTAATCCGACTCACCGTGGCGTGGCATCCGTTTGCCCGTAAAATGGCGGGCTGACTCGACTTCGCCGACCCCCAGGTACCTCATGCCGGACGCCACGCCCGTCGTACCCTCCCAGCCGCCCGCCTCGCCGCATCCCGACGCGCGCGGGGCCAGCGCCGCCAACGATGACGCCCTGATGTTCGACCTCGCGCCCGTTTCGCTCTGGCTCGAAGACTTCAGCGGTGTGAAGCAGTTGTTCGACGACTGGCGCTCGCAGGGGATCACCGACCTGCGCGCGCACTTCAAGTCCGACCCGGCACACGTCGCCGCTTGCTCGCGCCGCATTCGCGTCGTCAAGGTCAATCGGCGAACGTTGTCGATGTTCAACGCCGCGTCGCTCGACGCGCTCGTGGCAGGCCTGCCCCGCATCTTCCGCGACGACATGCTCAAGACGCATATTGAAGAGCTTTGCCAGTTGTGGGACGGCCGCACGCACTTCACGAGCAAGACGGTCAACTACACGCTCGACGGCCGGCGTCTCGATGTGCTCCTGAACGGCTCGGTCCTGCCCGGGCACGAGGCCACGCTGGAGCGCGTGCTGATTTCGCTTGAAGACGTGACAGAACTCGAACACGCCCGCGAGCGCGTGACGATGGGCGAGCAGTACGCGCGCGGGCTGTTCGAATACTCGCCGGTCTCGCTATGGGTCGAAGACTTCAGCGCCATCAAGTTGTTGCTCGACGACGCCCGCGCGCGCGGCATCACGGACTTCCGCACCTTCACCGACGTCCACCCCGAATTCGTCGAGCGCTGCATGACCGAGATCCACGTGCTCGACGTGAATCGCCACACGCTGGCCATGTTCGTTGCGCCCGACAAGGCCACGCTGTTTGCCCGACTGCCCGAAGTGTTTCGCGACGACATGCGGCACAATTTCCGCGAACAGTTGATCGATCTGTGGGAGAACAAGCTGTTCCAGCAGCGCGAAGTCATCAACTACGCGCTCGATGGCAACGAGATCAACGTCCACCTGCAATTTGCAGTGCTGCCCGGCCACGAGGCACGCTGGGACCTGGTGCTCGTGGCGCTCACCGACATCACTGCGCGCAAGAAGGCCGAGTCGTATCTCGAATTCCTGGGCAAGCACGACGTGCTGACCAAGCTGCGCAACCGCTCGTTCTATGTCGACGAACTCAACCGGCTCGAGCGCAAGGGACCCTATCCGGTGACGGTGATCGTCGCCGACCTCAATGGGCTGAAGACGGTCAACGATCAGCTCGGCCACGCCGCCGGCGACGCACTGCTGCGCCGCGCGGGCGAGGTGTTGAGTAAGGCGGTCACCGCCCCGCAGATCGCAGCGCGCATCGGCGGTGACGAATTCGCCTTGCTGCTGCCCTCCACCGATGCCACGAGTGGCGCGGCGCTGATCGAGAGCATTCGCCAGCTCGTGGAGTTGAACAACTCGTTCTACCCCGGCACACCGCTCTCGTTCTCGATGGGGATGGCGACATGCGAGGCCGGCGAGCGGCTGGAAGCCACGACCCAGCGCGCCGATTTGCTGATGTACGAAGAGAAGCGCAATCACTACGCCGGCACGATGAACGAACGACGTACGCTCGACGGATTGCCGTCCGGCGCGGGCGAGATTTGAACCGCCGGTAATCGCGACCAGGTCGACGGGTGCCAGTCGCGCGACTGAGCTGACTGAGCTGACTGAGCTGACTGAGCTGACTGAGCTGACTGAGCCGACTGAGCCGACAGTCGTCGCGAGGGCGACTGCGACAACTCGCGCGACCGGAGCGGCTGAACTGACCCGATCCGCTAGCGCGGCTGGAAGGCAATGAGGCTCATGCCCGCGAGCGCGACGACCACGCCGGCGATGTCCCATGGCGTCGGACGCATCCCGTCCACGAGCCACAGCCATACGATCGCCACGCTGATATAAACGCCGCCGTAGGCCGCATACACGCGGCCGGCCGCCGACGGATGCAGCGTGAGCAACCACGCGAAAAGCGCGAGCGACATCGCCCCCGGCACGAGCAGCCATGCACTGCGACCGTGCTTGAGCCATAACCAGGGTAAATAGCAGCCGACGATTTCCGCCACCGCCGTGGCGACATACAGCAGGAAGGTTTTCATCGTGCGATTATGCCCGTCGCACCTCGGATGCGTCATGTCGCAGGCGGTGTCTTCTGGCGAATCGCCGGGTAGCCTACAATGCCGCGTCTACCGGAGAAGCTCATGGAATCGTTGGAAGCACGCGTCGTCGAACTCGAAGTCAAGGCGGCGTTTCAGGAGGATCTGCTCGAAACCCTCAACGACATTGTCACGCGTCAGGAGCAGCAACTCGATTTGCTGCAAAAACAGATCAAGGCGCTGTACCAGCAGATGCAGTCGCACGGCCAAGGGGGGAATGATGGCAACCCGCGTCACGAAATCCCGCCGCATTATTGATCTGGATCGAACCGAATTGAACCAGAGCGAACCGGCGAGCCTGCGCCACCGCGGTACGACAGCGAACGCGCGCTAGCCCTTGTTGACGCGGCCCACAGGGGCCTGCCTCGTACACAGAACGATTCTGCGTCGTCCGGGTCACATCACCATCGACGATTCAGGCATGGCGACACCGTGCCCGTCCCTCGGATCTCCGTAACATGAACGCGCATCGCCCGTCCCATCACACAGAACGCACCGATCTCGCCGATCCCCCGGCCGCTTTCGTGACCTCCCGCCGCGACACCTTGCGTCTGGCGGCGGCTGGCGTGCTCGGCCTGACGCTCGCCCCGTTCATGCGCCCGGCCCACGCCGCGTACAACATCTGGACGGGCGAATACACGATGACACGTCAGGATATCGAAGCCGCCGTCGGCAAGCGCTTCCCGACGACGCTCAACTACGGCCAACTGCTGTCCGTCGAGCTGACGCATCCGAAAATCGGCTTCAATCCGCAGGCCAATCGCGTCATGACGCAGATCGACGCGCAATTGCAGAACGTCCTGTTGCAAGGCCAGCCACTCGCCGGCGTACTGAGCCTGTCGAGCGGACTGAAATACGACCCGATCAAACGGGCCGTGCTGCTCGACAACCCGAGCGTCGAGCATGTGGAGCTCAACGGCATGCCCCCGGCATACAGTCAGCAGTTGACGGCCATTGGCGGCTCGCTTGCCCAGCAGGTGCTCAATCAGTATCCGATCTACACATTCAAGCCCGAGCAGTTGCGCTACGGCGGACGCGATGTCGAACCCGGCGCGATCACCGTGCTGCCCGACGGCATCAAGGTCGAAATCAAGACGAAGTGACGGGCAACGCGTGCGGCGCGTCGCAAAACAGCAAGGGCAGCCCGAGGGCTGCCCTTGTCTTATCCTGCGCGGTGCTATCTCACGGTTCTCCCCCCGTGCGGCCGGGAGGTCGACGCCCTCAGACCACCGTCAGCGTCACGTCGATGTTGCCGCGCGTGGCGTTCGAGTACGGGCACACGATGTGCGCCTTCTGCACCAGCGCTTCGACAGTGGC
Organism: Pandoraea eparura; assembly: GCF_902459725.1. GTDB lineage: Bacteria > Pseudomonadota > Gammaproteobacteria > Burkholderiales > Burkholderiaceae > Pandoraea > Pandoraea eparura. The sequence goes on along the minus strand of NZ_CABPSH010000017.1, from coordinate 40,063 downwards.
GCGATCCACGCCCGGCACGCTGATCTTCAGTTCGGCCTGAATGCCGAAGCCCGTCGGGATCTGACCGATGCCGACGCTACCGTCGATCTTCGTGTCGGCGGGCAGCGCAATCTTTTCCTTGCCCGCGACGAACTTCAGCGCTCCCAGGAAGCAAGCCGAGTAACCGGCCGCAAACAGTTGTTCCGGATTCGTGCCGCCAACGCCGGGGCCGCCCATTTCCTTGGGAACCACCAGCTTGACGTCGAGCACCCCGTCGGACGACACGGCACGGCCATCACGGCCTCCGGTGGCGGTGGCATGGGCGGTGTACAGCACTTTTTCAATCGACATGACGAACTCCTGGTAAGTAGAGAATTTCACTTGCGAACTTCGATCGCCCCGGCTCGGCACACCCTCACAGTGTTGCCTTCCCGCAGGACGATCCTTCTGACATTCGTATGCTGGCGCATATGCGTCAGCACCCACTCAAGCGACGCCGCAAACCGACGCCACCACCTCTTCCAGGCGTGTCGGTGCCTGGAACAATCGAGAAGCCATCACGCTCCCCTGAAACCCCGCAAACAGCGCACGGGCCGTGGCGTCGGGCGAAGACGTCACCGTTAGCGAACCTTCCGTCACGCCCTGCACCAACACACGTGCCAGCCACCCTTCGTGGTAGGCGAAAAACCGCTGGACCGCTACGCGAACCGTCTCCGGCAGCGTCTCGATATCGGCCGCCAACATGCCGCACAGACATATCCGATGCCCATCGGCCGCAATGCGCCCGAACCCTCGCGCATACAGCGCCAGTTTCTGCGCAGCCGGCAGCGCCTCGTCGATACCGGCGAGCCCTTCCTTGATCAACGCGTCGTAGGCCTTGATCGCTTCGAGCACGAGATCTTCCTTGGCCGGGAAGTAATAGTGAATGCTCGACGTCTTGACCCCGACCTGCTCGGCCAGATCCCGATAGCTGAAACCGTTATACCCTCGCGTCATCAAAAACCGCTGCGCATGGTCGAGCAGTTGTTCCTTGACGGTCGGTGTCGTTGGCGAGGTCTTTGTGCGATTCATGGACCGAATCTTATCTATCAGTAGATAGATAGTCAAGGCATTTCGTCGGATCGCTCGATGGATTCTTTCAATGAGGATCATAGCTGGCGCATCGCCTCCCCCCCTGCCGCGCGTGACGCCCAGACAAAAAACAGCGGATCTCGCGAGCCGCTGTTTCCGTGACGTGCCGGATATCGCCTGATGCCTGATGCCCGATGCCTGATGCCCGATGCCCGATGCCCGATGCCCGATGCCTGATGCCTGATGCCTGATGCCTGATGCCTGATGCCTGATGCCTGAGGCCCGATGCCCGATGCCCGATGCCTGAGGCCAGATGCCCGGTGCCCGGTGCCGGACGCGTGCCGCCTGACGCCGGACGTCGCTCAGAAGTCGATCTTCGCGTTCAGGCTGATCATGCGCGGGTCGGCCGGCTTGATGTAGTTGTCGTACTGATATTCCCAGTACTTGCGGTTGGTCAGGTTGCTCACGGCCGCGCGCAGCGTCACATCCTTGCCGGCGACGCGCGTGCGGTAGGTCGCACCAAGGTTGATCAACGTGTAGCCCGAGACGCTCAGCGAGTTCTGCGGATTGAGCGCCGTGCGGCCGTTGTAGCGGATGTCGCCCCCGACCGACAGTCCCGGCACGTATGGCACCTTGTACTCGATGTTGCCCGAGAGCACGAAGCGCGGTGCGCCGCCCACCCGATTGCCATCGAAGCCATTGGTTCGCGCATACCAGCTATCGAGCGCCATGGCACTGGCACCGAGCGTCCACCTCGGCCCGAGCTTCACCGAGCCCGCCAGCTCCATCCCCTGGTAGATCGACTGGCCGTCCGACACGCGCGCGTTGGCGCTGTTCGTATATACGGCACCACGCTCGATACGGAAGAGCGCCGCCGTCGTGCTCCAGGTGGCCTGCTCCGTCTTCACGCCAACCTCGTACTGACGGCTCTTGAACGGATTGAGCACCGCGCCCGCGTTGGCGTAGGTCGTCCCCACCACTTCGCCAGCCTCGAGCGCTTCCACATAGCTCGCGTACGCCGTCGTGTTCGCCGCAAGCTTGTACATGACGGCGAGCGTCGGGGTGAACACGCCGTTCGTCGAGTAGGTCGAGATCCCCTGCGCGTTCGTCTGGTCGTAGTTCGTGAAACGCACGCCGCCGAGCACCGACAGACGGTCCGTGATCTGCACGGTGTCCGACGCGAAGACCGAGCGTTGCTCGATGGCGCTGGAGCGTTGGGCCTGGAGCGTCGAGCCGTCGCCGAAGAACTGATACGACGCGCCCTGGTACAGATTGCCCGAGTACGTCGAGAACGGAACGTACGCGTTGGCGGTGACCGGGCTGTACAGATACGCGTAGTCGTTCGTCTGATACTGCGAGGCGTAGCCGAACGTCAGTTGATGGGCCAGTGGCCCAGTGCGAACCTTGCCCTCAGCCGTCACCTGCCACGCGTGGAAGGTGTTGATCTCGTCGCCCAGATCGTTCAGGCCTCGGAAGTCGCCCGCGCCGTTGAGCAAGTAAAGCGTGGCTTCGTTACGGTCGCGCGTCGACTTGTTGTAGGCGAAGTTGGCCGAAACCTTCCAGTCCGGATTCACCTGATACTGCAAACCGGTCGTGTAGAACTGCGTGATGGTGTTCAGATGCGTGGCCTGCGTCTGAAGATTCGCGCTCGACACGTTGATCGGCCCCGGCAACTGATGGCCCTGGAAGGCGGCCGTCGAGAGCGAAGGCGTTGTGCCCGTCGCCCGACGGTCCTGATACATGGCGCCGAAATTCCACGTAAGGTCGGGGGTGAGGCGGGCGTCGAGCGCGAGCGACACCGTATCGCGGTTCAGATTGCCGTCCGAATAGGTGCGCCCCTCCTCATGCGTGTAGTTCAGGCGCGCACCGAACATGTCGTTCGGCCCGGCACGGCCGCCCAGATCGACGTGCTCGCGCCAGATGCCCTCGGAATGAAAGCCCACGTCGACGCTGGCGATGCGCTCGTCCGTCGGCTTCTTCGTCACGTAGTTCACCACGCCGCCCGGTGCCACGAAGCCGTACATGAAACCGGACAACCCCTTGAGCAGTTCCACGCGGTCGAACTGCTCGTAAGGCATCGTCACGCCGTAGGTCATCACGGGCATGCCATCGAGCTTGAAGCCGGATTGCCAGTCGATCGGCATGCCGCGCACGTAGATATAGCCGGCCCAGGCGTCGAAAGCGTTGCTGCCGTCGGTCACGGCAGCATCGGTCGAGAACACGTCCCCGAGTTTGGCGGGTTGGCGTTGTTCGAGCTGCTCCTGACTGACCACCGTCGTCGAGAACGGCGTATCGAGCTGGCTGCGCGAGCCCAATGCGCCGGATTGCACCGACTGCTTGAGGTTCTGCGGCGTTTCTCGCAGCGCCGAGCCGGTCACCGTCGTGGCCTGGAGCGTGGCTTGTGCAGCGGTGTCGGTTGTCGTGCCATCCGCGGACGTGGCCGCCATCGATTGGGCAATGGCCGGTGCGGCGGCAAAGGCAAGGAGTGCGGCCAGCGCGAGCGGCGCCAGACGGCTACGGGGAACGACGACGTTGCCCGTAGCGGTGCGGCCCGCCTCCCCCGAGGCGCAGTGGTGGTAAGCGAAAGTCATGCTGGAATTCCCGAGTGACGATTTGAAATATTTATAATTAATGAGAATCGTTAACATTCTCATTCAAAGATTGGAATATTAACAAACGTTCACGTATCGTCAACAAGTGTTGAAGATCGGCGTCGCGGGACAACACGGAAATACAACATTTCCATCCCTTACATGAAAGGAATGTTGGCGAACGACACCGCCGGACCGTTGCCGCGACGATGGTTTCGGGGCGGTGGCCTGACCGGCGCATCGGAAACCGTGTCAAATAGGCTAGTATTGCGGCACTGTCGCCGACCGAGCGGCTAATCGACTGGAACGCCGACCCTCATCCGGGGCGCGCGTGCAATGTGGTATGGACCTCGACGCCATTGATCTGAAGATTCTGCGGGAGCTGCAAGCCGACGCCCGCCTCACCAACGTAGAACTCGCCTCGCGCGTGAACCTCTCGCCGTCGCCGTGTCTGGCACGCGTGAAGGCGCTCGAAGCGGCGGGTTACATTCGCCAGCGCGTCACGCTGCTCGATCCGTCCCGGCTCGGGTTGCACATCAACGTGTTCATTCACGTCACGCTCGAAAACCAGAATCGCGACGGCCTGGACGCCTTCGAGGCGGCCGTCACCGCGTTGCCGAACGTCATGGAGTGCTACCTGATGTCGGGCGACGCCGATTATCTGCTGCGCGTGATGGTCAGCGACATGAGCGCCTACGAAACGCTCATTACCGATCGGCTGTCGCGCATTCCGGGCATTCGCAACATCCGCTCGAGCTTCGCGCTCAAGCAGGTCCTGTACACCACGGCCGTCCCGGTGCCCGAGCGCACCAGCGATGCCTGAGGCCACCACCACCGGCACACCCACGGCATCTACCGTCGCCCAGCCGCCGCGCGGTGGGGCCGGCCCGCAGATCGCGCTGCATGTCGCGGCCATGCTGTTTGGCGCCTCGGCGCTGTTCGGCGAGCACATCGCCGCGAGCAGCACCATGATCGTCTTCGGTCGCGGCCTCTTCTCGTGGCTGGCGCTGAGCGTCATTGCCCTCGCGGGCCTGACGGGCCTGCGCGGCGCCGCGCGGGTGTCAGGCGGTGCGCCGTGGCGCGGACTCTCGCCCACTGCGGCGCTGCGGCTGATCCTGGCGGGCGTACTCCTCGCCGTGCACTGGCTGGCGTTCTTCCTCGCGATCAAGGCGGGCGGCGTTGCCGTCGGCACGCTCGGCTTCGCCTGCTTCCCGGCGTTCGTGATCCTGCTCGAATGGCCGTTGCGCCGCGAGCGGCCCACCCTGGGCGACGCGGGCGTCATCGCGCTCGTGTGCGTCGGACTGGCGCTCGTCACCCCGGCGTTCGACTGGCACGCCGGGGCGACCATCGGCCTGGCGTGGGGGGTGCTCTCCGGGGCCATCTATGCCGTCATCGCCTTGTCCAATCGCGTGCTGGGCGCGCGGGCGTTGCCACTGCAGGCCAGTTGGTGGCAATGCTTCGGCATCCTGCTCGTGCTCGGCCCGTTCGCCTGGCGCGAGGCGCTGTCGCTCCCGGCCGCGCAATGGGGATGGCTGGCGTGCCTCGGCGTGGTGTGCACCGCCCTCGCCTATACGCTGTTCATCCACGCGCTGCGCACGGTCAAGGCCAGTCGGGCGGCGGTGGTCATCGCCCTCGAACCCGTCTACGCCATCGCCTTCGCATGGGCGCTGTTCGGCATGTCGCCCACGCTCAAGATGACCGTGGGCGGCGTGTGCATCGTCGGCGCCGTGGCGTGGTCCGGTGCGATGCGCTCACGCCGCCCCGCTCACTGAGGCTGCGCGCAGGCCTCGCTGAGGCGGAACTGAGCCGGCACTGAGGCGGCGCTGAGACGGTCAGACGAACATGCCGCCCGACGCCTCGATGCGCTGCGCATTGATCCAGCCCGTCTCGTCGGCCAGCAGCGCCGCCACCATACCGCCAATGTCGTCGGCCTCGCCCACGCGGCCCAGTGCGGTGTTCGCCGCGATCATCTGATTGACGCCCTGGTTGTCGCGCACCGTGCCGCCGTTGAAGTCCGTCGCGATGGCGCCCGGCGCTACCGTATTGGCCCGAATGCCGCGCGCGCCCAACTCCTTCGCCAGATAGCGCGAGAACACCTCGATACCGCCCTTCATCATCGCGTAGGCTGACGCCCCCGGCAGCGAGAAGCGCGCCAGACCGCTCGAGACGTTCAGGATGCGCCCGCCGTCGGCGATCAGCGGCAGCAAGGTCTGTGTCAGGAAATACGGCCCCTTTAAATGCAGGCGAACGAGTTCGTCGAACTGCGCTTCGGTCGTCTCGGCGAAGGGTGCATGCAAGCCTGTTCCAGCGTTGTTGACGAGGAAGTCGAACGTGTCGCGCTGCCAGACGTCACGGAGCACGCGCGTGATCTGCGCGGCGAACGGGCCGAACTGCGACGCCTGCGACACGTCGAGCGGCAAGGCAACGGCGTTGGCGCCCAGCTTGCCGATTTCGGACACGACCGCGTCCGCTTCCGCGTGCTGGCTGCGATAGGTGAGGATGACATCGATGCCGCGACGTGCGGCCGCGAGCGCCGACGCGCGGCCCAGGCCGCGGCTGCCACCGGTGATAAGAACGATCTTGCGTGTCATGGTGCTTCTCCTGAAGGCGTTGGGCCTTGCCGGTTGGCAAGTCCCCGTTGAACCGAGTCGACGACCGCGCCGGTCGCCTTGGCCCGCCGCGGCCAGCGCTCGCTGGTGCCGGTGAGCATCGGTGACCGACTGAACCGGACGGAGCGCTTAAGCTGCTGCGGTAGTGCTGCGGTATGTTCAACAGCTTATTGCAACGAATTTCACCAATAAACCCGCCTTATCTGATTACACTGATCAAATTTCCATAACAATTGATCTTCGGATCGATCCTCTCCCGCCATGCATCAGCTCGACGCCATGCGCATCTTCGTGCGCGTTACGCAGACCGGAAGCTTCACGCAGGCCGCCGACAGTCTTGGCTTGCCTCGCGCCAGCGTGTCGAACGCCATCAAGCAACTGGAGGCCAAGTTGGGGACGCGCCTGCTGCATCGAACCACACGACGGGTGCAACTTACGCAGGACGGCCAGGCGTGCCTGGAGCGATGCCAGGATTTGCTCGCCGACATGGAAGAGTGGGAGACGATGTTCGTGGCGCGCGACGAGGCGCTCACGGGCCGACTGCGCATCGATTTGCCCGCGACACTCGCGCGTACGACGGTCATTCCGCAATTGCCCGGCTTTCTGGCGCAACATCCGGACCTGCGCGTGGAACTCTCGAGCACCGACCGGCGTGTGGATCTCGTGCGCGAGGGATTCGACTGCGTACTGCGGGTGGGTGCCGTCGCCGATTCGACGTTGATCGCGCGACCGCTCGGCCACATGCCGCAGGTCAACGTTGCGAGCCCGGCGTACCTCGCGCGCTACGGTGTGCCGGGCTCGCTTGACGATTTGCGCGCGCACCGACTGATCCATTACACGACGACGCTGGGCGCTCGCCCGGTGGGATGGGAATACTTCGATGGCGAACGCTATACGCAGTGGCCGATGGAGGGCGTGCTGACGGTGAACAATGCCGATGCCTATCAAGCGGCTTGCCTCGCCGGACTCGGACTGATTCAGGCGCCAGAGACCGGCGTGCGCGCGCTGTTGGCCGACGGTTCGCTGCAAGCCGTGCTGCCGGCGTATCAAGCGGCGCCGCTGGCCGTCACGTTGCTGTACGCGAACCGGCGTCACCTGCCCCGGCGCGCCCAAGCCTTCATGAACTGGTTGGCCGATTTGCTGGCGCCGCGTCTGACGACGCAGTAAGTGGCGATGGGGCGAAGACGGCCGGCCAACGCCTCGCAAGGCGACCGTCTCCCGTCTCCCGTCTCCCGTCTCCCGTCTCCCGTCGCCAGTGCCAGTGCCTGTGCCAGTGCCAGTGCCAGTGTCGGTATCGATGTCGTTATCGATGTCGGTGCAGGTACCCCACCGACGCTAGCGCGCTCGCGACAGGCCCTGCTCCACCATCGCGACAAGCCGCTGCCCCAGCCCGTCGACCTGATCGTCGGGTAAATCGCGCAGTGGGCCATCGATGACCAGCACCGACAATCCGTGCACGGCGGCCCAGGCGAGATACTCCGCGCCAGGTCGCTGCGCCGCATCGATGATGCCGGCCGCGACCATCCCGTCGAGCGACGCCCCCAGCAGCTCGAACGGATTCAGACCGCTCGCCCCCGCCTTGGCGGGATCGGCCACCGAGCGCACATTCTCCGATGGAGCAAAAGCCGTGCGGAACAGCCCCGGCTGCGCACGGGCGAAGTGCAAATACCCGATGCCGACCGCACGCAGTCCGGCTCGGGCATGCTCGATGGCATTGTGAGCGAGGAGTTCCAGCGCCGCCACCTCATGTTCGATCGCTACCGCCAGTTCGGCCAATGCCGCCGAGCGCACGGCGTCCAGCAAATCCTGCCGGTTTGCGAAGTGCCGATACGCCGCGTTGGGTACCACCCCGGCGCAACGCGTCGCCTCGCGCAACACGACCGCATCCGGCCCCCCCTCGCGTGCCAGCGAGATTCCTGCTTCCAGCAACGCCCGGCGCAGGTCGCCATGTCGATATGTCGCGCGCGCCGGCCCCGTCGTTGTTACCCGTTCCGTCATTACCGCTCCTTGTGGACAGCGTCCATTATGTCTGCTATTGTTTGTGTACACTGTCCACAAAGACAAGTTGCGGCGCATCATTGCTGCATCGTTCGTCGATGTGCCTGGCGGCATGGGCCAGTCGTCGCTGTTGCCGCGCCCCACCAGAAGTCACTCGCTTTGCATCCGGAGGCACTATGGTTGAGACGTATCCCGCACACGGCGACGAAGCCGCCATTCGTGCAATCCACTCGGCATGGCTTGACGCCGTGCGCAACAAGACGGTCGGCACACTGCTGGAGCACTACGACCCCGACGTCGTCGTGTTCGATGTGATGCCGCCCACCGAGCATCGCGGCACCGCGGCATACCGCCGTTTGCTCGAGGGTTGGTTTGGCCACACGGTCGGGCCGATCCATTTCGAAGTCACGCAGTGGCATCTCGTGCACGCCGGGGATCTGGCGTTCAGCCACAGTGTGAACGTGGTTCGCAACACCGGCCCGGACGGCCAGACGCACGGCGCCACCGTGCGGGCTACCGTGGGCTATCGCAAGTCGCAAGGTCGCTGGCGCGTGGTGCACGAACACGCGTCGGTGCCCATGACGTTCGCGCCGTAAGGCTTCCTGTCGGGGCGTCGCCATGTCCCTTTTTCAGCATCAAGAGGAGCGTTCCATGCAAGTCCATTCCTATTTGTTTTTCGAAGGTCGTTGTGAAGAAGCCATCGCGTTCTACGAGAAAGTGCTGGGCGCGAAGCGCGGCATGCTCATGCGTTACGGCGAGAGCCCGGAGCGCTGTCCGGAGGGGATGTTGCCGCCCGGCAGCGATGACAAGATCATGCATGGCGAATTCACCATCGGCGACTCGATGGTGATGGCCTCGGATGGCATGGTGAGCGGCAAGCCCAAGTTCGACGGCTTCTCGCTGTCGGTCGACTTCGCCGAGGTCGCATCGGCCGAGAAGGCCTTCCATGCACTGGCCGACGGCGGTGAGGTGAATATGCCGCTCGGCGAGACCTTCTTCGCGAAGACGTTCGGCATGGTCAAGGATCGCTTCGGCATGAACTGGATGGTGATCGTGCCGAAGGAGATGCCGCGCGGCTGAGAGGCTCAGGCATCGGCGCGCGCCGGGCGCTCGCCCGGCCACGCGCATCGCTGCTGCGGGCGGGCATGGGCGCCGACAACGCGCCGGTGCCCGCTTTTTTGTGCCCGCGCGGCGTGCCCAACAAGTTCCTCACGCCTGTGCTATCGTCGCCGCCATGCCATCCGTGATCTCAATCCAGAATCTGTCGAAGACGTACGCAACGGGTTTCCAGGCGCTCAAGAACATCAATCTGGAAATCCAGCGCGGCGAGATCTTCGCCCTGCTCGGCCCGAACGGCGCCGGCAAAACGACCCTCATCAGCACCATTTGCGGCATCGTGCGCCCGACCTCGGGCACGGTCACCGTCGACGGTCACGATATCGTCACGGACTACCGTGCCGCGCGCGAGGCCATCGGCCTGGTTCCCCAGGAGCTGACCACGGACGCCTTCGAGTCGGTGTGGGCGACCGTCTCGTTCTCGCGAGGCCTGTTCGGCAAGCCGGCGAACCCGGCGTACATCGAGAAGGTGCTGCGCTCGCTCTCGCTGTGGGAGAAGAAGGATAGCCGCCTCATGCAGCTCTCGGGCGGCATGAAGCGACGCGTGCTGATCGCCAAGGCGCTCTCGCACGAGCCGCGCGTGCTGTTCCTCGACGAGCCGACCGCCGGCGTCGATGTCGAGTTGCGCCGCGACATGTGGCGTCTCGTGAATTCGTTGCGCGAAACCGGCGTGACCGTGATTCTCACTACCCACTACATCGAAGAGGCCGAGGAGATGGCCGACCGGGTGGGCATCATCACTGGCGGTCAGATCACCCTCGTGCAGGAGAAGACCGAACTGATGCGGCACATGGGCAGCAAGCAGCTCGCGCTGCAACTGGCCGAGCCGCTGTCCGCCGTTCCCGATGCGCTCGCCACCTATGGCCTCGCGCTCGAGAACAATGGCACCGAACTCATCTTCACCTACGACGCCAACATCGAGCAAACGTCCATCGCCGCCCTGTTGCGCGACATGGAGCGCGCCGGCATCTCGGTGAAGGATCTGCATACGACGCAAAGCTCGCTCGAAGACATCTTCGTCTCGCTCGTGCACAGGAAAGAAGGATGAGCCGCGCCATGAATTTCTACGCCGTCAGGGCGATCTACAACTTCGAGATGGCCCGCACGCGTCGCACGCTGATGCAGAGCATCATCTCGCCGGTCATTTCGACCTCGCTGTACTTCGTGGTGTTCGGCGCGGCCATCGGTTCGCGAATTCCAGAAATCGAGGGCGTGCCGTATGGCGCGTTCATCGTGCCGGGCCTCATCATGCTCTCGCTGCTCACGCAAAGCGTGACGAATGCGTCGTTCGGCATCTATTTCCCGCGCTTCACCGGCACGATCTACGAAATCCTCTCCGCGCCCGTGTCGTACATGGAGATCGTGGTCGCCTACGTGGGGGCGGCGGCCACCAAGTCGATCATTCTCGGCGTAATCATGCTCGGCACGGCCGCGCTGTTCGTGCCACTGCGCATCGAGCATCCGATCTGGATGGTGCTGTTCCTGGTGCTCACCGCCGTGACGTTCAGCTTGCTCGGTTTCATCATCGGCATCTGGGCCGACGGCTTCGAGAAGCTGCAACTCGTGCCGCTGCTCATCATCACGCCGCTCACGTTTCTCGGCGGCAGCTTCTACTCGACGCACATCCTGCCGCCGTTCTGGCGCACGGTCACCCTGTTCAATCCAGTCGTGTACCTCATCAGCGGTTTTCGCTGGAGCTTCTATGGGCTGGCGGACGTGAGCGTCGGCGTGAGTCTGGGCATGACGCTCGTATTCCTCGCCGTCTTCCTGAGCATCGTCGCCTGGATGTTCAAGACCGGTTATCGGCTCAAGAACTGACCCCGCCTGCCGGACGGCGGCACCGTCCGGCACTTGGTGTGCACCGTCGTCGCGTCAGATCGGCGGCGTCTCGAGAAACGCCGGGAGCGCTTCGGCCTGCGCGGAAAAGCTGGCGACTTCCGGAAACTCGGCGGTGAAGTCCAGTTCCGGCACCAGCAGGTGATGGAACCGCCATGCCACGGCAATCGTCACGCCATGCTCGCCGATGCGGTCTGGCGTCGCCACGACGGGCACTTGCGCCAACTCGACCTCCAGCGCGTGAAATGCCGCATGCAGCTGTTTGCGCACGCGATCTGTCCACGGTGCATGCCGCTTCTCGCTCGGCCGCAATTCACGCTCATACACCAGTTGCACCGACTTTTCACATGCCGCCATGGCCAGTCCCGTGAGGCGCAATGCACGCAGACGCTCGGCCGGATCGCCCGGCACGAGCCGCTGTGCCGGATCGACCAGCGTCTCGAGATATTGCAGGATGAGCGTGGAGTCCATGAGTACCGTGCCGTCGTCGGTCACGAGCGTCGGCGCCTTTACGACAGGGTTGATCTCGGCGAACTCGTCAAACGTTCGAAACACGGACAGCGCGCGGTGTTCGTACGGCAGCCCCAGCAACTTCAGGCAAATCGCCGTGCGACGCACGTAGGGGGAATCCAGCATTCCGATCAATTGCATGTCTTGCTCCTGAGGGCGGCCATCGCCGCCGGGGTTGTGAGGTCGTAAGTTCGTGGGGTCGTCGTGCGTGAATGGCATGGCATCGGGCGGTGCCCGCATTCGCACAAGCATAGCGGACGCCCGACGCCCCGCAAATCGAATTCGGTGATGGGTTTGTGTGAATCCCGCTCACAAGAGGCGTGCCACAACTGGCGTCGGTGGCGACCCGGTACGCGGTGACCCGTCGGCTGCGAGCGCGCCGCGTGACGGGTAGAATTGGCTGCATGGCCGACTCGACAAGGAGACGTTTCATGAACATCCTGATGGTGCTGACCTCGCACGACCGCCTCGGCGACACGGGCAAGAAGACCGGCTTCTGGCTCGAAGAATTCGCCTCACCGTACTACGTGTTCATCGACGAGGGACTGGCGATCACGCTGGCTTCCCCGGCAGGCGGCCAGCCGCCGCTCGATCCGAAGAGTGACGAACCCGACGCGCAAACCGACGCAACGCGACGCTTCCGTGAAGACGCCGTCGCGCAGCGCGCGCTGGCGAACACCCTCCGGCTGGCCGACATCGACGCCGCCGACTACGACGCCGTCTTCTATCCCGGTGGCCATGGCCCGCTGTGGGATCTGGCGCAAGACCCGAACTCCATCCGTCTGATCGAAGCGTTCGAGCGCGCGGGCAAACCGATCGGCTTTGTGTGCCATGCGCCGGGCGTGCTGCGTCAGGTACGCAACGCGCAAGGCGAGCCGCTGGTGCGGGGACGCCATGTCACCGGCTTCACCAATGAGGAAGAGGCCGCGGTCGGTCTTACCGACGTGGTGCCGTTCCTGGTCGAAGACGAACTCAAGCGTCTGGGAGGGCTGTACGAGAAGGGCGGCAACTGGCAATCGCATGTGGTCGGTGACGGCCGACTGGTCACGGGCCAGAATCCAGCCTCGTCGGACGAGGCTGCGCGCACGGTGCTTGCCATGATGGAACCGCGCCAGCGCTGACGGGCGAGGGGCGCGACGCGGCGCGTGGCTCGTGGCTCGTGGCTCGTGGGGCACGGGGCACGGGGCACGGGGCACGGGCTGACGCGTGGGCCTTCGGGGCCCGCGTCAGCGCGTGTCTTGTCACGACTACCGGCCGGCAAGTACCGGTCAGATTTTCTCCATCTCGTACGGACCGAGATAGTCTGCCTTGCCCACGGCAACCCCTTGGGCGCGCAGAATATCGTGCGTGGTCGTCACATGGAAATAGAAGTTCGGCAACGCGAACTTCAGCAGATAGTCGAGCGCGTCCATCGTCGTCTGATGGTCCTTGAACTTCAGCGTGATCTGCCGTGACTCGGCCCCGACGAAACGATCTTCGGGAACGCCCGCGATGAACGCCTCGGTGTTGGCGATGCGATCGCGCAGTTGCTCGAACGTCGTCTCGTTGTCCTCGAACTTCGGCGACTCCACGCCGCTGATCCGCGCGACGGCAAACTTCGCCGTGTCACTCACGCGCTGCACTTGCGCCACGAAGTCGAGCATATCGGGGGCGAGCTTCGCCTTGAGAATCGCGGCCGGATCGAGCGAATTCGCTTCGCAATGGGCGCGCGCCTTCTGGAGGTAGTCGGCCATGACGGTCAGACCGCGAAGATAGACAGGAACGGTGGCGCGATAGAGAGAGATCGACATCGGAAAGCTCCTCGAAGATTGACATGTCGGCGAGCGCACTCACAGCGTGCGACAACACATGCTATCAGTCCTGATACAACCTCGCCGTGCACACCGACGTCGCACTGGAAGGCGGGCTGAAAGGCGGGCTGAAAGGCGGCGGGAAAGGGGACGGTAACGAGGTCAGGACGGGGAGGTAGATCGTAGGAAGGGTCGATGCTGCGCGATGTTGCCACACGGCGGGCGCCCCTACGGCGGTGATATGCTTGCCCCACACGCTGTGCCCCGCGCACGCCGCACCGGATGCGCAACCCCAGCCACGCGAGTCGTCAGAGGAGCTGCCATGGGTACCCCCCGCCACATCCCCACGCCGACCGAGGCCGCCACTGTCGCACGCGCGTGGGTGAGCCACTTTGCCAAACCGACCGCCATCGGCATGACGCTCGCCTTCGTGGCCGGCTATATCGATGTCGTGGGCTTCATCGCGCTGTTCGGACTGTTCACCGCGCACGTGACCGGCAACTTCGTGATGATCGGCGTGCAGTTGGTCGCCAGCACCCATGTCGGTGTACTGGCGAAACTGCTGGCCCTGCCCGTGTTCGTCATTGTCGTCGCACTCGTGAAACTCGTGGTGCAGACCTTCTCGCGCACCGAGCGGCGGCCGCTTCGGCTGTTGCTCACCGTGCAAACGTTACTTCTGCTCGGCTTCATGATCGTCGGCCTGGCCGCCCAACCCATCGTCTCGGCCGATGCACCGCTGGCGATTCTGTCGGGCATGTTCGGCGTAGCCGCCCTCGCCATCCAGAATGCCGTGGGGCGTCTCGTCCTTGCCGACCTGGCCCCGACCACGATCATGACCGGCAATACCACGCAGATCGTGATCGACATCGTCGAGTTGGCGAGCGGCCATTGCAGCGACGACAACGCCGCCCGAACGCGTCTGCGCAAAATGATCCCCGCACTGGCGGCGTTTGCCGTCGGGGCCGTGTTCGGCGGCTTCGCGTATCACGGCGCGGGCTTCTGGTGTGTGCTGCTGCCGGTGGTGCTGCTCGTCGCGCTGGCACTCGCCAACGAGTGACCGGATGACGTCGGCGCGACGCGCTCGACGGCGCCCTCGACGCCGCCCTCGACTACGCAGCACAGTGGGCGTATCCGCGTTCCGGCCGGACGCGGTAAAATCGCACCTTTCGCCCATGCGTTTCGACGGGCGTCGCACCACCGCCCGTTCCTCCCCAAGCCCCGATCTCCGCCAGTGACTGCCACCCCCGCCGACCTTCATCCGACCGACAACGCCACCGATAGCGACGATGCCACCGATAGCGACGATGCCATCCACGATGCCCGGCTGTGGCGCGACGACGGGTGGACGGCCAAGGTCGTCAAGAACGAGGAAGACGACGGCTGGGCCGTCGCCATGTACAAGGACGGCGAATCGGAACCGGCGCTTGTCGGTCCCTGGACCATGGGGCGCGACAAGAAGAATCCGAAGCCGCTCGATGTAGGCGCGTTCCACACACTCGTGAAAACAGCTGCCGAAGTGCTGCGTCGTCACGAGCAGCAGTTGCGCGCCCAATTGCACAAGCGGGTGAGCGTCGATGGCCCGGACGGCGATATCGACATCACACTCGACATCGTGCCCGACGACTACGACCCGTATGCCATGCTGAGCGCCATCGACCGTTTCGGCGAAACGCTCGCGTCGGTCAAGGTGCCGCCCACGTTCAAGCTCTCGCGTCACAGCGCCCGCGCCTGGGTGGAGAACGACTTCGAACGCCCCCAGTAAGCGCTCGCTCGCGCGGGACTCGTTATTCTCACCGGGTTGGCGATTGGACAGACGTGCGATATCCCATTACGTGGGATACCGGGATAACGACCCGTCTGGCTAAGCCTTCCCGCGCTCCCTATGATGGGCTTCGCCGACGCAACGCTCACTTCGCGAGCGGGCACTCACACTGCGCTGCGTCGAGGCATCGTGAAGCTCACCGTCAGGAGACCTTATGAAACGCTTCCACATCGCACTCGCCGTGCGCGATCTCGACGAATCCATCCAGGACTATTCGGCCCGGCTCGGTCAGCCGCCAACGGCTGTCGTGCCGGGCGCGTACGCCATGTGGCGTACCGATCTGCTGAACTTCTCGATCAATCCATCGGCCTCACGCGCCGGGGAGTTGCGACACGTCGGCTTCGAAGACGACGCCGCCCCCGAGTACTCAAGCAGCACCGATTGCAACGGTCTGATGTGGGAAGCCTTTTCCGCGAAAGAGCAGGACGAACGCATAGTGAGCACTTACGGGGTAGCGGTGCGTCACGCGTAGTCCTCTGCCCTGCCGTCGGCGTTTTGCGGATAATGACGCGGTACGGTAGCGAACGCCAAGGAGGCAAGACCATGCATTACCTGCTCACTTACGACCTCGTCGACGATTATCTCGAACGGCGCGGCCAGTACCGCGACGCGCATCTGGCGCTCGCGTGGCAAGCGGCCGAGCGCGGTGAACTCGTGTTGGCAGGCGCGCTGGAGTCACCTGTCGACACGGCCGCCCTGCTCTTCGAAGGCGACTCGCCGGCCGCGGCGGAAGCCTTTGCCAACGCCGATCCCTACGTGATCCAGGGTCTGGTGAAGGCATGGCGCGTGCGGCCGTGGCGAACGGTGGTGGGGACGATGGCGAGCTCGCCGGTGCGTTGAGCGCAACGGCCGCGGCGTGGATCCGCGTGTGCATGTGCACCTGCGGGTACGGGTACAGGTGCGGGTGCTGCATCGCGTGCAGCGGATGCGGCAGACGGACGAACCCTCCGTCGCAGAAAAACAAAACGCGCTTGGCGATGAAGCCAAGCGCGTTTGTCGACAACCGATTGAACGTCGTGCTTTCGGAAAGCTCCGAGAATCACGCCGGTAAATCTGGCGTCCCCTAGGGGATTCGAACCCCTGTACTCACCGTGAAAGGGTGATGTCCTAGGCCTCTAGACGAAGGGGACCTAAAGTCTTCCGTTTTGGTGGAGGTAAGCGGGATCGAACCGCTGACCTCTTGCATGCCATGCAAGCGCTCTCCCAGCTGAGCTATACCCCCGTACGGCGAAGAAGTGAGACTATAGCGCGGTTTTTGAAAGTTGGGAAGCCCCCGCCTCAAAATATTTTGCGCGCACGGGACGTATCGGCGTCCATCCCGATCGGCCAATCCCTGCTCCCTGCTCCCTGCTCCCTGCTCCCTGCTCCCTGCTCCCTGCTCCCTGCTACCTGCTACCTGCTACCTGCTACCTGCTACCTGCTACCTGCTACCTGCTACCCTGCATCCCGGCATCCCTCTGCATCCCTCTGCATCCCTCTGCATCCCTCTGCATCCCTCTGCATCCCTCTGCCCCCCTCTGCACCCCTCTGCTTCCCGGCTCGCACTCACTGACTCAGCCCACGCGCCTCGATGGGCCACAGCGCCTCGACCCGCCCGTGCCGCACAGCAACGTATCGGTCGTAAAGATTGACCGTCGGATCGCAATGCCCCGGCACCAGCAGGATCGGCTCACCCAGCCAGGGGGCGCCGTCCTCGTCGGGCGAGGCCAGTTCGAGCACGCCGTGCTCGTCCGACGCCGTGCGGTAATACGGCTGGCCCGCCTGTTGCGACGACCAGAAGCGCGGCAGCCCGGAATCGGTCGCCACGCTCTTGAGTCCGGCATCGCACACGATGAGGCCCGCCCGCGCCGTGCTCATGACGGTCGATGCGAGAAACAGGCCGTGGCGAAAGCGCCAGTCGTCGCGCCATTCGAGGGAGCCGTAATGACCGTCGAGAAACACATACGAGCCGGGCTGAATTTCCGTATAGACACCGCTCTCGATGTCGAACTCGGCCGTGCCGGTGCCGCCGCCGGTCACCACCGGGCACGCGATGCCGCGCGCCGCCAGAAAGCGCACATAGGCCGCCGCGCGATCGGCCGCGAGCCGTGCCGTGTCACGGCGCGCGTCCCAGCCGTCGACGTGCTGCGCGCTGCCGTGATACGCCTGCAACCCACCGAAGCGCAGCCCTTCGTAATGATCGATTGCGTCGATCAGTTCGCCGACCGCGTCCGTCGAATCGACGCCGCAACGCCCCTGCCCCACGTCGACCTCGGGCAGCACCGCGATACGCACGCCAGCGCGCTGCGCCGCCTTGCCGAGCGGCGCCACCTGACGCACGTCATCGACACACACCGACAGCGAGACACGCGACGCCATCGCCACGGCCAGCGCCACACGTGCCTCGCCAACGAACTCGTTGCTGATGTGAATGCTGCCGATGCCCGCGTTGACGAACGGGATCGCCTCGGTGAGCTTCTGGCAGCAGATGCCCACGGCGCCTGCGGCCATCTGCGCCCGGGCAATCGTGACGCACTTGTGTGCCTTGGCGTGCGGGCGCACCGCCACCCCGCGCGCGGCCGCCGCGCTCGCCATGCGCATGACGTTCGCGTCGAAAGCGTCGAGATCGAGCACCAGGGAAGGCGTTGCCACCTGCGCGAGCGAGTCGCCCGGACACGCAACCGGCGGCACCGCAAGACGCCCGGAGGCAGCGTTCGAAGATGTCGAAACCGTATTATCCGAATCGGGCATCACAATCCTTTGAAGGCGTTGAACGGCATTGCAGAAAATCGGCACTCACGCAGGCAGCGCCCGCTCCAGCACGCGCGCCACATGCAGCGCCTGCGTGTTCGCCCCATCGTGGATCTGGTGCCGGCAACTGGTGCCGTCGGCGACCACAATGGCGTTTGCACCGCGCTGCCTGACGGCCGGCAACAGCGTCAACTCGGACATCGCGCGCGACGTGTCGTAGTGCTCGGCCTCGTAACCGAAACTGCCCGCCATGCCGCAGCATGACGATTCGATCGATGATACCTTCAGCCCCGGCACCCAACCAAGCACGGTCGTGACAGGAGACAATGCGTCGAACGCCTTCTGATGGCAGTGCCCATGTACCAGGGCTTCGCCCACGCCGTCGGGCAGCGCGCGCCAGGCCACTTCGAAGCGCCCTGCCGCTTGCTCGCGAACCAGAAATTCCTCAAACAAATACGCGTTGTCGGCCAACCGGCGAGCGGCATCGCCAAAGCCGTAGCCCAGCACTTCGTCGCGCAGCGACAGCAGGCACGAGGGCTCCAACCCCACGATCGGCACCCCTTGCTCGACAAACGGCATCAACGCGTCGAGCAAACGCTGCGCCTCCGCCTTCGCCTCATCCACAAGCCCCGCCGCGAGAAACGTGCGGCCGCAACACAACGGCCGCTCGCCCGGGCGCCGATTCACGTGAACGGTGTACCCGGCGACTTCGAGCACGCGCTTCGCAGCAAGCGCATTCTCCGGCTCCATGTAGTTGTTGAACGTATCGATGAACAGCAGCACCTGGCGGTGCCCGGCCGAATCCGGCGCGGGGGCGTCTGCCAGCGGCGCCTGCCGTTCCAGGAACGAGGCCTTGAGTGCCGGCAGCGAGCGCGCCTGCGCCAGGCCGAGCCAGCGCTTCGCCACATTGCTGCCCGGCAAACGCTGCGCCGCGTCGAGCAGGCCGCCCACCCGGCTGGCCCACGGGGCATAGCGCGGCAGATAGGCGATCAGCTTGTCTCTGAGCGACACACCATGGCGCTTGGCCCGCGCGTGACGCGCCTCGATCTTGAAGCGCGCCATGTCGATGCCCGTTGGGCAATCGCGCTTGCAGCCCTTGCATGACACACACAGGTCGAGCGCGGCCTTGACGTCGTCGCTCGCGAGCCCCGCCTCGCCCAGTTGTCCGGAGACAGCCAGACGCAACGTGTTCGCACGCCCACGCGTGACGTGCTGCTCGTCGCGCGTGACGCGATAGCTCGGACACATCGTGCCCGCATCGAACTTGCGGCAGTGCCCGTTGTTGTTGCACATCTCGACGGCCGACGCGAGTCCGTGCGTGGCGTCGGTGCCGGTGTCGGGCGCCGTCTGCTCGCCGGTCAGCGCGTTGCGCTGCACGTTCCACGCCGTCCAGTCGAGCGCGGGGACGATCGGTTGGGCCGCATAGCCCGGCGCGAAGCGAAACAACTCGCGCGTGTCCATCTTCGGTGGACGAACCATCTTGTCCGGGTTGAAGCGATTCTCCGGATCGAACAGTTGCTTGATCTCGCCGAACGCGGCATTCAAACGCGGACCGTATTGCCACGCCACCCACTCGCCGCGGCACAGCCCGTCGCCGTGCTCGCCCGAATAGGCGCCCTTGTATTCGCGCACGAGCGCCGCCGCCTCGTCGGCGATGGCGCGCATCTTCAACGCGCCGTCGCGACGCATGTCCAGTATCGGCCGCACGTGCAGCGTGCCCACGCTCGCGTGCGCATACCACGTGCCCTCGGTTCCATTGCGATGGAACACTTCGGTCAAGCGCCGCGTGTACTCGGCAAGGTGTTCGAGCGGCACCGCGCAATCTTCGATGAACGACACCGGCTTGCCGTCGCCCTTCATGCTCATCATGATGTTCAGGCCCGCCTTGCGCACTTCCCAGAGCGCTTTCTGCGGCCCCGCGTCGGGCATCTTCACCACGACGCCCGGCAACCCGAGGTCCGCCATGAGCGTGGCGAGATCGTCAAGCCTGGCGCGCAGCGCGCCGGCGTCGTCTCCCGCGAATTCCACCAGCAGAATGGCTTGCGGATCGCCGACGAGCGCCGTCTCGATCACGGGACGGAACGCCCGGTTGTCCATCGCCAGATCGATCATCGTGCGGTCGACCAGTTCCACCGCCACCGGCCCCAGCTTGACGATGTGCTGCGTGAGATCCATCGCCTGATAGAACGTCGGGAAGTTGACCACGCCCAACGTCTTGTGCACCGGCAGCGGCACGAGCTTGAGCGTGATCTGGCGGCTGTACGCCAGCGTGCCTTCCGAGCCGACCAGCAAATGCGACAGATTGGCCACCCCGTCGTCCGTATAGGCGCGCGGATTGAGGCAGTCGAACAGATCGAGGTTGTAACCCGCGACCCGCCGCAGCACGCGCGGCACACGTTCGCGCAGTTCGTCTCGCTCACGCATGGCAATGGCGTGCACGCCCGCGAGAATCGCCTGCGTGCGAGTGTCGGCGGGCGGCGTGTGCAGCGCGCCGAAGTGCAGTTGCGCGCCGTCGGGCAGCACCGCATCGATGGCCAGCACGTTGTGCACCATATTGCCGTATTCGAGCGAGCGCGAGCCGCAAGAGTTGTTACCCGTCATGCCCCCGAGGGTGCATTGCGCTGCCGTCGACACATCCACCGGAAACCACAAGCCGTGCGGCTTGAGCCACGCGTTCAGGTGATCGAGCACAATGCCCGGCTCGACGGTGACCGTGCGCGCTTCGGCATCGAACGCCACGACACGATTGAGCCACTTGCTGTTGTCGATGACAAGCGCCTCGCCGATGGTCTGGCCGCATTGACTCGTGCCCGCGCCGCGCGCGAGCACCGGCACGTGTTGGTCGCGCGCGATGTCGAGCGCACGGATCAGGTCGTCCTGATCGCGCGGCACCACCACGCCGATCGGGAAGATCTGGTAGATCGACGCATCGGTCGCATAGCGGCCACGGCTCGCGCGATCGAAGTGCACGTCACCGCGCAACTCGCGACGCAGACGGTCCTGCAACGGCGTGATGGCGACGCCGCCGCGCTGCATCGGCATGAGGGGCACCGGCTGGCTGATGAGGTTCGTAGGCGCATTCGCGCGGGTGTTCGATTGGGCGTTCATGACATTGCAGGCGTTGGGCTGGCCGGAGCAGGTACAAATCGGGTACGAGTCGGAGACAGATCCGGCACGAGTGAGGCATCAATCAAGCGGCAGCGAACCCGCCGGGCACGTGTGACGCGTGCCCGGCCAGTGGTTCTCGCGGGATGCCGCCCGCGTTGTCGGTGTCGCCCGCCTTGTTGCAAACGGCAAGCGTGACGACGATCCGACTGGCGGCACCCGGCGCACGTCAGGCGGGCTGACGGGTATTGCTCGCGGCGGCGGCGTCGCCGTCGAGTGCGAACTTGCTCTCGGGCTGCATGCGGAACGCCAGCACGACACCGACAGCCATGAGAATCATGCTGCCGAGGAACGGCAATTCCCAATTGCCCGTGCGATCGATGAGATACCCCGAGAGCACCGGCGAGAGGATCGCGGCCAATGCGGACCCGGTATTCATCATGCCGCTGGCTGTGCCCGCGTGTTCCGGTGCGATATCCATCGGAATCGACCACATCGGCCCGATCGTCATTTCGGCGAAGAAGAAGCCAAACGCCAGGCATGCCATCGACACATAGAGATGGTGCGTGAACAACATCGGCACGAGCGAGAGCAGCGTGAGCAACATGCAAATCGACACCATCCAGCTACGGGCGCGCTTCAGGCTGCCGGTGCGCTCGTAAAGTTTGTCGGTGACGATACCGCCCAGCGTATCGCCGATCACCCCGGCGAAAAACACGCTCGACGCAAACAGCGCAGACTTCTTGAGATTGAGGTCGTAGCTGTGCAGAAAGTATTGCGGAATCCACGACAGGAAGAGCCACAGCGTCCACCCATAGCAGAAATACACAATCGTGACCGGCATCATGCGCTTGAAGAGCGGGCCCCACGGCACCGACGCACGCTTGGTTTTCACGGCGGGCAACACGGCCAGTTCTTCCGTCGTGATGCGCGGATGGTCCTGCGGGCGCTCGGTAAACGTCAGTCCCCACACCGCCACCCAGACCAGGCTCACGATCCCGCACAGATAGAACGACTCACGCCAGCCGTGTGTCGCCATGATGAACACGACAACGGCCGGCGCCACCGCGTTGCCGATGCGTGACGCCGCGTGCGTGATGCCCTGCGCGAAGCCGCGCTTTTCCTTGGCGACCCAGCGCGACATGGCCGACGTGGCGGCCGGGAACGTGGCGCCCTCGCCAAGACCGAGCAGCAGACGCGCCAGCAGCAGCGTGACGAGACCGCCCGCCATGCCGGTGAGGATTGTGGCGACGGCCCACAAGGCACCGCACACGAGCAGCGTGCGTTTCGCGCCAAAGCGATCGCTCACCCAGCCGCCGATGATCTGAAACACCAGGTAGGGGTAGGCAAATGCCGAGAAGACCAGACCGATCTCGGTCTTGTTGAGGTTGAATTCCTTGCCGAAGCCGGCCGCAGCCGTACTGACGTTGACGCGATCGAGATAGGTGATGAAATACATGACGCATAGCATCACCAGCACGACCCTGGTCGCTCTGAAAAGCTTCATTGCATGTCTCCTGAAACAGCCTGTGAAGCGCGCCCGCAACATGCCGGCAGCGCATAAGGTGTTGCGGCGGCCAAGGCCCTTCTCTGGTGTGGCCCTGTGCCGTCTGAATGACAAGTCAAGCGTTCACTGCAAGGGGGCCGCCAAGCGCCGGCGACGCCCCTTTTGCTCTCGGGGACCGACGACGGGGCGTCAGGCGGCAACCTTGAGCGATGGGGTGTCCTGCGCCCGCGCGAGGTAATCCATGGCGGCCACCACCCCCGATCCGGCGAGTTTCACGCCGGAAATCTGCAGTCCCATTTCGCAGCCCGAGAGCGTGGCCATGAGCGTGAGGTCGTTGCAGTCGCCCAGATGGCCAATGCGGAACATCGTGCCGCGAATCTTGCCGAGCGCCTGCCCCAGCGACATGTCGAAGCGTTCGTAAATGCGCTTGCGCACCGCATCGGCGTCGACGCCTTGCGGCATGACCACGCCGGTGAGCACCGGGCTGTACACCGCCGGATCCTGGCACTGAATCTCGAGGCCCCACGCGCGTACCGCGCGACGCGTGGCCTCGGCCAGACGTTGGTGGCGCGCGAACACGTTGTCCAACCCTTCCTCGAAAATCATGTCGAGCGCTTCGGACAGGCCATACAACAGGTTCGTGTTCGGCGTGTACGGCCAGTAGCCGTGCTTGTTCGCTTCGATGATTTCCTGCCAGCCCCAGAAGGCGCGCGGCAGCTTCGCGTGGCGACTGGCCTCGAGCGCCTTGGCCGAGACCGCGTTGAAGCTGATGCCCGGCGGCAGCATCAGTCCCTTCTGCGAGCCCGAGACGGTGACGTCCACGCCCCATTCATCGTGACGGTAATCGGCCGAGGCCAGGCCCGAGATCGTGTCGACAAGCAACAGCGCAGGATGCCCGGCCGCGTCGATGGCACGACGCACGGCCGCGATATCCGACGTGACGCCCGTCGAGGTTTCGTTATGCACCACGCACACGGCCTTGATGCCATGCGCGGCGTCGGCACGCAGGCGCGCTTCGATCATGTCCGGCTGTACGCCGCGACGCCAGCCCTCGGTGCCCGGCAGACCGATGAACTCCGGCTTCAGGCCAAGGCTCTCGGCCATCTTTTTCCAGAGCGTGGAGAAATGCCCCGTCTCGAACATCAGCACCGCGTCGCCCGGCGAGAGTGTGTTCGACAGCGCGGCCTCCCACGCGCCGGTGCCCGACGCCGGGTAGATCACCACTGGCTGTTCGGTCTTGAAGATTTTCTTGATGTCGGCCAGCACCTTGCGACCGAGCGCGCCGAACTCCGGGCCGCGGTGATCGATCGTCGGGTAGCTCATGGCGCGCAAAATGCGGTCGGGCACCGGGCTGGGTCCCGGAATTTGCAGGAAGTGGCGGCCCGAGGGATGGAAATCAAGCTTCAACATGAACGTCGTTCTCCTCTTGAAAATTCGTTTTTGAATTTTGCATGCAAAATACTTTAGCAGAGCAGGAAAGTTTCGCAAGAGGTGGGAAGTACTTTCAATACAGTCGTTTACCCTAGAGTCACGAGCATGCCTCGCCATGCGTTACAATCGCACTGATAGGGTTTTACGGATTTTGAATGCAAAAATGGAAAACACGTCGACGATTGCCACGCCAGACATCCCGCGTGTGGAGCGCCTGCGTTTGCACGACACGGTTGTCGAGCATCTGCGCAAGCTCATCATTGAGGGGGTACTCTCGCCCGGCGTAAAACTCAACGAGCGCGAGTTGTGCGAAACGCTGGGCATCTCACGCACGCCGCTGCGCGAGGCCTTCAAAGTGCTGGCCGCCGAGGGGCTGATCGAGATCGCGCCGAATCGCGGGGCCAGTGTTGCCCGCATGACGGAGAAGGAAATCCGGGAGACGTTCGAACTGATGAGTGCGCTCGAAGCGTTTTCAGGGGAGTTGGCCGCCGAGCGGATGACGCCGGTCGAGCTGGCCGAAATCAAGGCGCTGCACTATGCGATGCTCGCGTGCCGCGCGCAGCAGGATCTGCCGGGCTATTACGCGCGCAATCAGGCGATTCACGATCGCATCAATGAAGCCGCGCGCAACGGGGCGTTGCGCCAGACGTACGTCGCGATCAACCGTCGGCTCATGGCACTGCGCTTTCGCTCGAACTTCCATGCGGACAAGTGGGATCGCGCGATCGACGAGCACGAGCAAATGATCGATGCCCTCGAAAAGCATGACGGCAAACGCCTCGGCGAGATCCTGCGCAAGCATTTGCTGGCCAAGCGCGATGCCGTACTGCAAATCCACGCCGAACCGGCGGACGGCGCGCCCCGCAACTGAGGTCGCGCGGCGGCCTGCCGCTCACCGTCCGCGCGCAGGCGCCGCCGTCGATTACAGTCGGCGCTCGGCCGCTTCGCGGGCGCGACGCGCCAACACCGCCGGCGATTCCAGCACTTCGCCTGCCAGACGTGCGACGAGTGCCGCGACATGGCGGCCGTACTGCTTGCCGGCAATCACGTCCGCCGGGTCGAGCGCGTAGGCGGCATCGACATCGGCCCCCGGCGCGGTGACGGCCGGAAAATGACCGGGATGACGTTGAATACCACGTTGGCCACGTTGGGTGCCGCTTGCGCGTGGCGCAATGTCTGCCTCGTCGGCATCGGCCCACGGCATGCCGTGCTGGGCGGCAAGCGCCGCAAAGAAGTCGAGCGTATCGCGCTTGTCGTCTTCCGAACGGTAGCTGAACGAAAAGCCGCCCGCCACTTTGTTGCGCCAGTCGTGCGTGCGCCACCTACCGGTCGTTGCGTCTGCAAACGCCTTGAACGGCGCGGCGATCCCCCCCTGGAAAGCGGGCGCCCCAAAGATGATGGCGTCGGCCGCAGCCAGGCGCATCAGCAGGGCGTCGTCGTGCCACTGTCCATCGATGAATTGATGCGGCTCGATGCTGAGCAATTGCGCGTGCGCGCCGGCGTCGTTGACTCCCTGGGCGACGGAATGCGCAATCATGGCGGTCGCGCCGCCTTGCGAGTAATAGACGATTGCGATATTGGACATGGTCTAGTGCTTCCCGAATGGATGTCCGCCCCATGGCACCGCCTGGATCGCGCTTCCCTACGCTTCCGCTGGCTTGTCTGGACATCGGTCAAGGCCAGATGATGCCAGTGAAAACCCTAAGGGAATAGCCGGCAGAATCGAACATGACTGTTCCGCCAACGATAACAATCGGACGGCGACGCCACGCTGTCAGCCAGTCATCGCGCACCTGACAGGACGCTGGCACGCCGCTGACGGCGGGCCAGGCCATAGGGCTCCCGGATCGAGCCGGGCCACCGACGCATCGCCTCGCGCGGGCTCTCCGCGCCCCCGAATCGGCGAGGGCCGCATGCAAACCCTCGCCGTCGTTACCCTCGGATTTGGGAAAACTCCGAAGGCAAAACGAACCGATGGATACGCAGTTGCAGGAAGTTCATCCGGAATCGGTCTGCAGCCGATCCGCGCACGACCCGGCGGGACGGCGAATGCTTCGGCCCTACCCGCTCGACGTTTCAGCGTCGCGCCGATGCGCCGAGCCGCACCGACAACTCTCAGCTCCACGCGCTCGACCTCTCAGCGTCGCGCCGATGCGCCCAGCCGCACCGACAACTCTCAGCCCCACGCGCTCGACCGCTCAGCGTCGCACCGATGCGCCCAGCCGCACCGACAACTGATCGGCCAGTTCGCGAATCTGACGCCCGAGGCGCTGGCCCGTTGCCAGGTCGATGTCATTCGTGACGAAACTGACGGCAAGTCCCGCGACGGCACGCTCGCCGCTCGCGTCGAACACTGGTGCGCCAAAACAGATCATGCCTTCGCGCATTTGCCCGTTGTCGATCGAGTAGCCATCACGACGCGCCTGCGCCATCTCTTCGGCCAACGCCGCATACGTCGGCACACTGGCGCGCGTGAGCGGCGCGGGCCACGCATCGGCGAGCAGATCTGCGGCCTCATCCCCCGGCAGCGTCGAGAGCATGGCCTTGCCGGTCGCCGTAAAAGGCGCGGGCAGGCGCATGCCGATGCGGAAGGTCACGCCGAGCGGCCGATTGCCGTTGTGGCAGGCAAGATAGATCACGTCGGTGCCATCGAGCACGGAAAGCGTCACCGTTTCTTGCGCGAACGCGGACGATGCCTCCCAGACCGACCGAAATTCTTCGGTGATATGGGTCTGCGACAGGAACGCATTCGCCCAGCCCATCACATACGAGCCCATCGTCATGCCGCCATTGGCGTGGCGCTTGACGAGACGGAGCTTGACCAGCGTGTCGCACAGGCCGTGCAACGTGCTCTTGGGCACGCCCGTCTCTCGCGCCAGATCGGCCAATGCGATGGGCTCGGAAGCCGCCGCGATCACATCGAGGATGTGCACGGCGCGCACCACGGCCGGGGCGGTGGTCTTGAGCGGTTCACCGTGGCGGGCGTCACGGGCGTAACGGGCGTAACGGGCGTCACGGGCGTCGGTGGCGGCGTGGTTGGCGTTGACGGGGAGGTCGAGTTTGCGCTTGGGCATGAATCGGAAATCGGCTTCAGAATGGTGGCGATGGATCGGGGCGAACTGCGCCGGCCGTCGGCAAGGGCAAGTCATGGAAATTCCATCTTCGGAAAACCCTGAGTTGCACCGGCAACATTCGATACGTAGAATGAGGTTCAATACATAGAATATCGTTCAATAGATGGAACGACAAGCGGTAAATCAAGGCAACACCGCTTGTGGTTCCCCCAACCGGAAATGCCGGCGAGCCCGGCCAACTGCCATGCAACTTAAAGACACCTCTCTCTTCAAGACACTCGCCTGGGTCGATGGCCAATGGATCGCCGCGGACAGCGGCAAGACGCTCGATGTGCGGGACCCGGCTACCGGTGACGTGCTGGCCAAAGTGCCGGACCTCGGCGCGGACGAAACGACGCGCGCCGTGGCGGCCGCCGAAGTGGCACAAAAGCCGTGGGCGGCGCGCACGGGTAAGGAACGTGCCGGGATTCTGCGTCGCTGGTTCGATCTGATGCTCGCCAACGCCGACGACCTGGCGTATCTGATGACGCGCGAGCAAGGCAAGCCGCTGGCAGAGGCACGCGGCGAGATCGCGTATGCGGCCAGCTTTATCGAGTGGTTTGCGGAAGAAGCCAAGCGTGTGGATGGCGATGTGCTCGCCACGCCGGCGTCGGACAAGCGTCTGGTCACGCTCAAGCAACCGGTCGGCGTGTGCGCGGCGATCACGCCGTGGAATTTCCCGGCAGCGATGATTACGCGGAAGGTGGCCCCGGCGCTGGCGGCGGGCTGCGCGATCGTGGTGAAGCCATCGGAACTGACGCCGCTCTCCGCCTTTGCGTTGGCCGAGTTGGCCCACCGCGCCGGGATTCCGGGTGGCGTGTTCCAGGTGGTGACGGGCGAGGCACGCGCGGTGGGCGGTGTGCTGACGTCGCATCCCGTGGTGCGCAAGCTGTCGTTCACGGGATCCACGGCGGTAGGCCGTCTGCTGATGGCGCAATGCGCACCGACGGTCAAGCGTATGTCGCTGGAGCTGGGCGGCAATGCGCCGTTCATCGTGTTCGACGATGCCGATGTCGATGCCGCCGTCGAAGGCGCACTCGCGGCGAAGTATCGCAATGGCGGGCAGACGTGTGTGTGCGCGAACCGCTTCTATATTCAGGACGGCATTTACGACGCCTTTGCCGAGAAATTCGCCAAGCGTGTCGCCGAGCTGAAGGTGGGTAACGGTCTGGACGACGGTGTGGTCATCGGCCCGCTGATCGAAGGCAAGGCGGTCGAGAAGGTGGTGGCGCTGGTGGACGACGCGAAGACGCACGGCGCTCGCGTGCTGGTGGGCGGCACGGCGCACGCGCTGGGCGGCACGTATTACACGCCGACGGTGATTGCCGACGCGACGTCGCAGATGCGCATGGCGCGTGAGGAGATCTTCGGCCCGGTCGCGCCGCTGTTCCGTTTCACGCACGACGCGGACGCTGTCGCCTTCGCGAACGACACGGAATTCGGACTCGCCGCTTATCTGTACACACGCGATATCGCACGGGCGTGGCGCACGGCGGAAGCGCTCGAGTACGGCATGGTGGGCCTGAACACTGGCCTGATCTCGAATGAGGTCGCGCCGTTCGGCGGCATCAAGCAGTCGGGGGTGGGCCGCGAAGGGTCGCACTATGGCATCGAGGAATACCTGGAGTTGAAGTACCTCTGTCTGCAAGTGTGAT
Organism: Pandoraea eparura; assembly: GCF_902459725.1. GTDB lineage: Bacteria > Pseudomonadota > Gammaproteobacteria > Burkholderiales > Burkholderiaceae > Pandoraea > Pandoraea eparura. The sequence goes on along the minus strand of NZ_CABPSH010000017.1, from coordinate 11,200 downwards.
CGTCACGCGAGCTATCGCGCTCGCATCGTTCGATCTGGCGGGGCGCTCGACGGTGTTGGCCGTTTCGAGCGCGGCCGGAATGTCGCGTTTGGGGTGGTGATGGACTCACGAGGAAGTCGGTCATGAACGCTTTTCGTTTCCAGACGGTTCCGACCGTCGTGGTGGAATTTGGTGCGGCGCGTCGACTGGGCGCGCTATTGCGTGAGCAGTACCCGACGGGCCAGCGTGTGTGCGTGGTGACGGACGGCTTTCTGCACAAGAGCGGCTTGCTGGCCCCGGCGCTGGCAGATCTGGCCAGGCATGACTGGCAGGTGTCGGTGATCGACGATGTGATCGCCGACCCGCCCGAGCACGTGGTGCTGGAAGCGGCCCAACGCGCGCGTGCCGCCGATGCGCAGATCGTGCTGGGGTTGGGCGGCGGCTCGTCGATGGACGTGGCGAAGCTGCTCGCGGTGCTGCTGCCCGGTTCGCAGTCGCTCCAGGAGATGTATGGCATCAAGAAGGTGACGGGCACGCGCCTGCCGCTGGTGCAGATGCCGACGACGGCCGGCACAGGCTCGGAAGTGACGGCCGTGTCGATCGTGACGACCGGAGAGACGACAAAGATGGGCGTGGTGTCGCCGCAGCTCTTCGCTGATCTCGCGATTCTCGACGCGGAACTCACGCTCGGTCTGCCCCGCGCAGCGACGGCCGCGACAGGGATCGACGCGATGGTGCATGCGATCGAAGCCTATACGTCCGCCCATCTGAAGAATCCGATCTCGGATACGCTCGCCGTGAGAGCGCTGGAATTGCTCTCACGCAATTTGCTGAGCGCCTGTAACGACGGCAACCATCGCGCCGCTCGCGAAGCCATGCTGGTCGGCGCGATGTTCGCCGGCCAGGCGTTCGCCAATTCGCCGGTCGCCGCCGTACATGCCCTGGCCTACCCGATCGGCGGCATCTTTCATGTCGCGCACGGGCTCTCGAACGCTCTCGTGCTCTCTCACGTAATGCGCTTCAATGCCCCCGCCGCCAGCCAACATTACGCGGAACTGGCCGATGTGATTCTGCCCACCCAGGCCGCGGGCAGCGATGAGGCCAAGACCGACGCCCTCATCCGACACATCGAATCATTGATCGTCGAGACGGCCATCCCCCGCACGCTGCGCGAAGTCGGCGTGAAACAAACCGACCTCGCACGAATGGCCAGCGACGCGATGCTGCAAACCCGACTTCTCGTGAATAACCCGCGCGAAGTGACGCAGGCCGATGCTTTTGCTATTTATAGCGCGGCGTTTTGATCGGGGGCTGACACAAGGCTTCCGGTCGCTGATTGTGGTCGCTGATTGAGATCGCTGATGTGGCCACCTGCTTGGTACCCCCACAGTGCTTCCACGACGGACCGGGGCCCCTTTCCGCCTCTCAGACATAGACCCAACTCGCTGCAGAAAGGGGCCCCGGTCCGTCTCTTTCCCGAATTCCCGAACCCCCTCGCTGCCCCTCACCTCGTCGGCGCACTCGCCAACGTCGCCACCACCGTCTCCGCCAACTCGGCGGCATCCACCGCACTCACGTCCGAATCAGTCTGCAACGGCGTCGACCGACAACCCGGCGTGAGCCGAAGATACGGCGGCTCGGCCTTGGCAAACAAGGTGACGCTCGGCGTCGGCGTCGTGTGCGCCACATGCATCAACCCCCCATCGGCCCCCACGAACAACGCCGCATTCCCAATCACCCGCTTCGCATCGCGCAACGTCAGCTGCCCCACGAACGACTGCAACTTCAAATGCACGAACTTCGCCTGCATCAACGCGTTCGCCGCTTCGACACCGTTGCTCGACCCCAACAGCACCACGCCATCAGGCATCCCCGGCTGGTACGCAATGTCGTACGCCTGCAAGAATTCGCGCCAATGCGCATACGTGCGCCGCGGCTCGACGCCCCCCATCGCCAACACCAGGAATGACCCCGGCGACAATCGCCCCGCCATCGATTCGGGCAACGCTAACTCCTGCCTCAAGTACGGCTTCGCGCGCGCAAACAAATCGTCGCTCGCCAGGCCCAGCGAAAAGATGTCGTTGACCGCCGCCAGGCTGAATTGGGTCTGGTTGCGATCCGGCCCGTGGAAAAATCGGAACAGGCACGCAAATGGCAGCGTCGGGAAATACTTCCGCTTCAGTCGCAGCGTCGGATAATTGAACTCCTGCAATACGACGACATCGTAATCGCCCGGCTTCACACGGGTCGGGTCGTCGTAGACATGACGAAAGATGTCGTCGCCCTCGAACACGGCTTTCAACCCCGGCGTAATCAACAGATCGACCGGACCCTCGCGCCCTCGCAGCAACGCACGGCCCGACATGTCCATCACCGCATCCCCCACCGATGCCTTGCCCCCATAAATCCACAACACGCGCGCGTCCGGCGACACCCGACGCACCTCGCGGCTAGACTGCCCGCTCAACGCAAGACGCAAGCGGCGATGGAGGTATTTCTTGGCGACGTTAAGCGACGACGTCCGTTGAAGGAAGACCTCGGGTTCGTGGTACACCCAGGCATAGGGAATGCGGGTGCTCGGTTCGGTGAGAGCCCCCAGTCGGCGGGCTATGAAGCGCTGCAGTGGCATGATGGATTCGAAAGCAAGTCGGGCGCGGCACCGATCCACTTGCACGTGAACCGGGTTCACATTGTGGCGTCAGGCGGCGGCGTCAGAAGCTGGGGAGTATGCCACGTCTGCCCCCACTTGACGGCAACGTGGCGCTCCCCCGCCAGCCCCAACGGTCGCGCCCTGGACTCGCTCACACCACCTGAAAATGATGCGTTCCGTCGCGACGCAACTGGTCGACGAGCCCGTACTCCCAGTCGAGATACGCCTGCATCGCCTCGGCGGCATTGTCGGTGCCCTCGTACGGGCGACGATAGCGATCGTCGCGCGGGCTGGCCAGTCGGGTCGGGCCCGATTCGAGCGGCAGTCCGGCATGGATCCACGCCTGCGTCCCCCCATCGAGCACGAGGATCTCGGCATCGGTCAGGCGTCGCAAATCGTCCGCCGCAAAGCGCGCGAGCAAGCTGGAGCCGCAGGTGAGCACGTAACGCTGCACAGGACCGACCTCACGCAAGGCCTCGGACAAGCGCGCGCGAATGACGAACCATGCCCCCGGAATGTGACGCTTGACGTAGTTGACGCCCGAGGTGACGTCGAGCACCGCAACCTGGCCAGGCTCGGAATCGTCAAGCCAGCGCGCGAGCACGGCCGGCGAGACGGTCGCGACATCGGGCGCGCTCGGCGTATGCAACGGCCAGCCGCCCTGGGCAGTGCGCGCCTCGTCGCCATGCGGCTCGACGACGTAGACGGTCCAGCCCATCTGGGCAAGCCACGAGCCGGTCATATCGGCCCGCACGCCATCGTCGTCGGCGAGCACGATCCACGCGCCACGCACCGGCGCCTGATGGTCGGTCTCCTGCACGAGTTGTCCGCCCGGCGCATTGGCAAAGTCGGGCAAGTGCCCGGCGACGTAGTCTTCCGGCGTGCGCACATCGAAGCGGTAGACGGTGCGCCCCGGCGCGTTCAGTGAGGGCACGTCGTCCAGCGCGATACGGCGCACGCCCGCGCGATCGGCCACGGCACGGGCCCCCACACGTGCTGCGGCCAGCGTGGCGCCGCTCACCACGGCCGGAGGCCGGCGATCGGCCCCGCGCTCAAGGGTCTGACCAGCGAGCGTCCAGCCGATGGTGCCGTTGCGCAGCGCCGCCACCGGATTCGGCAGGCCGGCGTTGACGAGCGATTGCGTGCCAATGATGCTGCGCGTGCGTCCGGCGCAATTGACGATCACTCGGGTGGCCGGGTCGGGGGCAAGTTCGCGCACGCGCAGCACGAGTTCCGCGCCGGGTACGCTGGTCGAGCCGGGAATGTTCATGGTCTGGTATTCGTCGAAACGGCGCGCGTCGACAACGACCACGTCGGCGCGCGTATCGAGCAGTGCCTGGACTTCCTGCGCCGAGAGCGACGGCGTATGGCGCAGCCCTTCGACCCATTCGCCGAAGGCCTTGCTCGGCACGTTGACGTCGCGAAAAACTTCCCCACCGGCCGCGATCCACCCGTCGAGGCCGCCCGCAAGGGCATTGACGTCGGTATAACCGAGCTTGCGCAGCACGCGGGCAGCCCGCGGCGCCAGATCCTCGCCGCCATGTTCGCCATAGACGACGATGCGCGTGTCGCGTCGCGGTATGCGCGCCCAGGCGTCGATTTCGATGCGTGAGAGCGGGACGTTCGCCGCCCACAACGGGTGCGCCTGCGCAAACGGGTCTTCTTCGCGTACGTCGAGCAGAGCCATCTCTTCGCGGGCAAGCAGCGCGGCGCGCACGTCGGCAAAGCTCAGTTCGGGGAAGGTGGCATCGTCAGCGGCGGACGTCGGGGTAGCCGTCTGCGACGGCGCTTCGGTCGAGAAAGAGGACACGGCGGTTCCTTGGATGCGTCTAACGTCGATTCGATAGGTATGTCGGCGCGGCGCGCCTATATACGCGCGCCTGCGTGCAACCGAACCGCCATTGTGGCAGAACGCGCCCGCAGGCGTGGCGGGCGTGGCGGGCGACTGCGCCGTCCTTCGGCATGGGCCGCGCGGGCCTGAGTCACCTCAGGTACCTGACGTGCGGTGCGGCGCCTTATCCCGAGACTCCGGCCCTTGCGCATTGGCGTAACCGGAGACGAAGCTTTTGCGCTCGCCCGACTCGGTGAACACGCTGCGACGCACCGTACCGATGTTCGCGCCATACACGTGAATGCTTACCGACACCCGGTCCGCGAAGGCATTGCTCACGCGGTGAATGTCCCCCAGGCGCGGCGAGAGCGCCTCGACATCGCCCGGCGACAGACACACCGACTCGCCCGACATGACCGGCACGCTCTGCGCGTCGAGCCGATAGGGTTGTGAATGCTCGGCCCCGCGCAACATGCCGATCAGGCCCCACACGGTGTGATCGTGAATCGGCGTGACCTGCCCCGGCCCCCAGACGAAACTCACGACGCAGAAACGCTGCGCCGGATCGCAATGCAGCAGGAACTGCTGATAGTGCTCGGGATGCGGCGTCGCGAACGCGTCGGGCAGCCAGTCGTCACGCGCGACGAGTTGCGCCAGCAGACCCGCGCCGGCGTCGAGCAACGTCGACTCATCCGGCGCTTGCGCCAGCAGTCGCGAGAGCCCCTCGACGAACCTGCGCAACGGTTCGAGCGCTTTGTCGCCCAGATCGGGCAAATCGCCCGAGGCCGCGATACTCTCCAATCCTTGGTGCATACAAGCTCCCTGAGTTTGGCGCGCTCGCCGGCGAACCGAGAGACGCATGTGATAGCGTAACGCTTTGCATCCCTTCGTGCCCGCGCGCCTGCCGCGCCCGTCCCTTATGCTCGACTTCGACGCCGATGCGCTGATGCGCCTCGTCACCACGCCCATGCCGTTCGGCAAACACAAGGGCACGCGCATCGCCGATTTGCCAGGCAATTACCTGAGCTGGTTCGCTCGCGAGGGTTTCCCGCCGGGCGACATCGGTCGCCTGCTCGCCCTCATGCACGAGATCGATCACAACGCGCTGGGTGAGTTGCTGCGCCCGCTACGCGCGCAGGCGCAAACCACCCGTCCCCGGTAAGCCGAACGGCCGCCCACGCCTCTGCTTCACTGCTCAGGCCCGCGCGGTCCCTGCCAGCATCGGCGGCAGATGACGACGCACCCACTGCGTTTGCTGCTCGTGCGCATGCGCGAGTTGCAGCACCGCGAGATCGGCCTGCGCCGGCCCGATGATTTGCAGTCCCATCGGCAACCCGCGCGCATCGAACCCGACCGGCACGCTGATCGCCGGCAGCCCGGCCAGCGTCGGCCCGATCACGACTTCCATCCACCGGTGATAGGTGTCCATCGGCGTGCCGGCCACCGATGTCGGCCAATGCATTTGCGCATCAAACGGAAAGACCTGCGCCGACGGCAGCAGCAGGAAGTCGTAACGCTCGAACAAACGCGCGAGCGAGCGATACCACTCGCTGCGATCGACGCTCGCGCGATACACGTCGGCCGCCCGCAATGCATTCCCGCCCTCGACCTCCCACTGCGCCTCCGGCTTGAGCTTGTCGCGACGCGCAGGGTCGGCATACAGCTCGCCCAGCGACCCGTTCACGAGCCAGTGACGCAATGTGAGCCACGTCTGCCACAGCCGCGCCGGCGCAAAGTCGGGCGCGCACGCCTGCACTTCGCACCCCATGGCCGTGAAGTCCCGCAACGATGCCTCGCACAGGGCCATCACCCCGTCTTCCATCGGCAAATGGCCGCCATAGTCGCCCAGCCAGCCCAGCTTCAATCCCTTGACGTCACGTCGCAACGCGCTCGCGAACGGCACCGCACCATGATCCTGCACGAGAGAAAGCGGACTGCGCGCGTCGTAGCCCGCTTGCGTGGCGAGCAGTTGGGCGACATCGGCGACGGTGCGCCCCATCGGCCCCTCGGTACTCAGTTGCTGGACGAACAACTCCGGTGCCGGGCCATAGGGCACCCGGCCCTGCGACGGCCGCATGCCATACACGTTGCCGAACGCAGCCGGATTGCGCAGCGATCCCATCATGTCGCTGCCGTCCGCCACCGGCACCATGCGCAGCGCAAGCGCGCTGGCCGCGCCACCGCTGCTGCCCCCCGCACTGCGCGTCGGGTCGTAGGCATTGCCGGTGGTGCCGAAGACGGGGTTGTAGCTATGCGAGCCGAGTCCGAACTCGGAGACGTTGGTCTTGCCGATGAAAATGGCGCCCGCCGCGCGGATGCGCGCGACGCTGATGCTGTCCTGCGTTTCGGGCGCTGCCGACGTCAACGGTGAGCCCTTGCGCGTGGGAAATCCTGCGCATGCGGCGAAATCCTTCACGGCATGCGGCATGCCGTGCATCCAGCCCAGCCACTGGCCATCGGCCAACTGACGGTCGCGCTCGTCGGCCTGCGCGAGCAACGCGTCGGCGTCGCGCAGCGACACGATGGCGTTGACCGCCGGGTTGACCTGCGCGATGTGCGCGAGATAGGCCTGCATGACCTCGCGGCACGATACGCGGCGTGCGCGAATGGCGTCGGACAACGCCAGCGCGTCGAGCGCGACGATGTCGTTCAAGAGCGGGGCATGGGGGGGCGTGGTGTCGGCGGCGGCACGCGAATCGGCGGCCTGAATCGGCTGAGCGGGGTGGGCTGGCGCTGAGGCCATGTGTGTCTCCTTGGCGGAGGCGTCGTGCTGTGCGACGCCGTTGTCTGACACGCCATTGTCGGTCAAACCCGCCAAGGATGCCGAGGGAAAATTATCCCCCGCGGCGATGACAACCCGTTAGTTCACATCTTCAGTGATGACCACCGGGTCATCAATGCGCCAGCGGATCGAGACCAGTGGACTCGACTGCCTTCGCGACCGACGGCGCGGCCATATACGTCAGCAGTTTCTTCGCTGCTTCGGGATGCGGCGCATTCACCGGCACGCCACCCGCGAAGCGCGTGACCGATTGCAGCGACTCGGGAATCTTGCCCGCGAACGCGGCCCCCTTGACCGGTAGCAGCTCGCTGACCTGTTGCAGCCCAAGCGCGTACTCGCCGGCTGCGACCTTTTCCGCGACAGGCGTTTTCTGCACCATCACGCTCTTGCCCCGCATCTGGTCGGCGATGCCCAGCTTCTTGAAGAGTTCGCGCTCGACGTACACACCGCTGGCGCTGTCGGAATATGCGACCGACTTCGCGGCGAGCAGCGCGGCCTTGAGCTTGTCGGGGGTGCTGACGTCGGGCACCACGTCCCCCGCTTTCACGACGACGCCAATGCGCGAATCGGCCAGGTCAACGCGAGAATCCGCACGCACTTTGCCTGCCTTGATGAGGTCGTCGAGGGCATAGCCGACCATGATGACGGCATCGGCGGACTCGCCGCGCGCCAGCCGGTTGGGGATCGCCTCGGGTGCCTTGCCCATCGACGGCCCCCAGGCGGTGTCGACATGGTCGCCACTCGACGCCTCGAACTTGGGCAGCAGCAATTTGTAAGCGGCCGTGAAACCACCGGAGTTCATCACGTGCAGGTCTTGCGCGCTGGCCGCCGTAGCGCCGAGCAATGTCGTCAGGGCGATGCCTGCGCCGAGCGCGGCGAGCAGGTGTCGGGGTGCGCGCACGCGCGCCGGGAGGGCGATGGCTTTCATGAAAGTGTCTCTCTGAGTTTTGCTTTTGAGGAGGGATGCGCGTATGGCATCCGTTTTGGGGAAGCGTTGCCGGGCGCGCCCGCGAACGGGGACGCGCCTGCTGCATGGCTCAGCCAGCGGCGAGTTCGGTACGGGGGCGGCCCTGCCCGCCGGGACGGCGTCGATAGAGGGCCAGCGTCGCGCAAATCGCACACAGCGCGGCGAGACTCATCCAGTAGCCCGGCGCGGCCTTGTCGCCCGTGACGTGGATCAGATACGTCGACAACGCCGGCGTGAAGCCACCGAAGATCGCCGTCGCGAGGCTATACGCGAGCGAGAAGCCAGCCACGCGCACATCCGCCGGCATGACTTCGGTCAGCGCCGGAATCATGGCGCCGTTGTACATGCCGTACAGGAACGACAGCCACAGCAGCGAGATCAACATGCGCGTGAAGTTCGGAGCCTGCACGAGGAACGTGAGCACCGGATAGGCGGACACCAGCGTCAACCCCGCGAAGATCAACAACACCGGGCGACGGCCAATGCGGTCGGACAGCGTGCCGCCGATCGGCAGCCAGATGAAGTTCGACACGCCCACGCACAGCGTGACGAGTAGCGCATCGGCGCTCGACAGGTGCAGCACGCTCTTGCCGAAGGTCGGCGCGTAGACGGTAATCAGGTAGAACGCCGTCGTGGTGAGCGCCACGAGCATCGTACCGCCGATCACGGCGCCGGCGTTGGCAACCATCGAGCGAAATACTTCGCCCAAGGACGGATGACGCTTGCGCTGCTTGAATTCGTCGCTCTCCTGGAGCGAGCGTCGCAACGCAAAGATCACCGGCACGATCATGCAACCCACGAGGAACGGCAGACGCCAGCCCCATGCCGCGATCTGCTGCGCGGTAAGCGTGAGCGAAAGCGTGAAGCCGAGCGCCGCCGACACGACAATGGCGACCTGCTGGCTCGCCGACTGCCAGCTCGTGTAGAAGCCCTTGCGGCCCGGCGTGGCGATTTCCGCCAGATACACGGATACGCCGCCCAGCTCGGCACCGGCCGAGAAACCTTGCAGCAAGCGGCCGATCAGCACGAGCACCGGTGCCGCGAGACCAATGGTGGCGTACCCCGGCACGAAGGCGATGAGCACCGTACCGCTCGCCATGATCGCCAGTGTGGTGACCAAACCCTTGCGGCGGCCGACGTTATCGATATACGCGCCCAGCACGATCGCGCCAAGCGGTCGCATCAGGAAGCCCGCGCCAAAGACGGCGAAGGTCATCATGAGCGAAGCGAACTCGCTGGTCGCCGGAAAGAAGACGTGCGAGATATGGGTAGCGTAAAAGCCGAACAGGAAGAAATCGAACTGTTCGAGGAAGTTGCCGGCGGTGACGCGCACGACCGCGCCAGCTTTCGAGGGGCGACGCGAAACCGCGTCGTTGGGGCGCTGTGACATGCGCTGTCTCCGTGTTGCCGGCGGCCCGGGGGATCGGGCCGCCAATGAATCGTCGTAATGCGTCTCTGCCAAGGACATGTCGAATTGCCCAGGACGCTTTTAGACGCCGCCAATGGTGCGCCGAAACTTCCTCTCCTGTGAATTGCAAGTTTTGAAACGATTGATGCATACTTGCTATCAATCCATACACGCTAATGCACCTACCGATCGGTAACACGCCACCCTTTGCTTCCGTGATCCTCTGCGCTCCCTGATACCCGGGGGCGCTGGGTCGTTTGCATGACGCTCTCTCCCCAACGCCATGGCGATCAATTTCGATCTGAACGATTTGCAGGCTTTTCGCGCGGTGGCGGAACTGGCGAGTTTCCGCCGCGCGGCCGAGTCGATCCACATCTCGCAGCCCGCGCTCTCGCGCCGTATCGAAAAGCTCGAGGACGCGCTCGGGGTCAAGCTCTTCGAGCGCAGCACGCGACGCGTGTCGCTGACGACCGTCGGGCGCGCCTTCGCCCGCGACGCGCAACGGATTCTCGACGATCTGGACAATGCGCTGCTGGGCATTCGCGATGTGGCGTCGTCGAGCCTGGGGCACGTGACCATCGCCTGTGTGCCGTCCGCCGCGTATTACTTCATGCCGCAGGTGATCTCGCGCTACCACCAGGCGTTTCCGCGCATCCGCATCTCGGTGCTCGACGCGAGCGCCAACGAGGTGCTCGCGTCGGTGGCAAACGGTGACGCGGACTTCGGGCTGAATTTCATCGGCAGTCAGGAGGCCAACATCGAGTTCAAGCTGCTGTTGCAGGAGCGCTATGTGGCGGCCTGCCGGCGCGACCATCCGCTGGCGGGCAAGAAGCGAGTGACGTGGCGCGAGCTTTACGAGTACGACCACATCAGTGTCGGACGCGTCTCAGGCAATCGCCTGCTGCTCGACCAGGCGCTCACTTCGCTGCCCCAACGTCCGCCAAGTATCTGCGAGACGCAGCACGTCACGACGATGCTCGGTCTGGTCGAAGCGGGACTCGGGGTGGCGGCCGTACCGACGATGGCGATGCCAGGCGGCGATCATCCGTTGCTCACGAGCGTGCCGCTGGTCGACCCGGTGGTGACGCGGCGCATGGGCATGATTCGAAGCAAAGCGCGACCGCTCTCGCCGGCGGCGGCACAGTTGTATCGCTATGTGGCCGAGATGAAAGTACCGGCGCGGCGTCGCGCGAGCGGCGACGCGCGATAACCAAATCGCTCGGAATGCACGCTCGGAAACATTTTGTTACCCGTCTTACGCGACACGAAACATTGGCGTGTCGGCGGCATGGCGTCGTGTCTTTATACTTGCCACGCGTCAATCCGAATCGAAATCAAGACTCATGCTCAAGCGAATTTTCCCAATGGTGGCCATCGCCGCCCTGGCTGCAACGACTTCCGTGTCGGCTTCGGCCGGTGATATGAACAATGCCCTTGGCGGTGCGCTGGGCGGCGTCGCGGGCGCAGCCGTTGGCGGCGCGCTTGGCGGCAGCACGGGCGCCGTGGTTGGCGGTGCCGTTGGCGGTGGTGCCGGTGGCGCAGTGACGTCCAATCGTCGCGAGCGCACGGGCGCCATTATTGGC
>NZ_CABPSH010000016.1 GCF_902459725.1 Pandoraea eparura | reverse complement strand
GCGTTGAAGGCTCAGTACTTACAGGAAGCGAAAGACTGGTCCGAAGGCGGCGACTATCGAGCAACGATGCACGCGGCAGGCGGGGCGATCGTGGCGGGTCTCGGAGGGGGCAATGCGCTGGGTGGTGCGTTTGGTGCGGGGCTGACGTCAAAGCTTGGCGGGGCGTTGAATGAGCTGAGTAATGAAATCAAGAATGCCAGTCCCACAGGCAACGCAGATATCGATCAAGCATTAGGCCAGATTGTGGCTACGGGCGTAGGTACTGCGGTAGGCGCGGTGGCGGGCAGGACTTCGGGGGCGTTTACTGGGTTCAATACTGATCGGTTTAATCGGCAGTTGGGCTCGGAAGATCGAAAGCTCGCCGGATATATTGCAGACAAAAGCAACGGCCAGTACACGCAAGGGCAAGTGGAAGATCAACTACGACTCATGGGAGTCTCGTATGCAGACGGCGCGTCCGTGCCGCCTGGTGTAGTCGAAGAGTTGAACGGAAGTACTCCAACCGATCAAAGCGCGCGGTGGGTCGACACGGGAGTAACAAGCGCAAGCGGCAAACCATTAATCGTTCAGTCGCTACCCGAGGTAAATCAGGCGTTGCAGGCGTTCATCATGGCGAACTACGACTCGGCAACTCCGGGGCAGATCCCAAGTGCCGTTAGATATATACCCAACCCGGTCGCCACAGACATTCGAGACACGGTGGTAAATGCGGCGCAGGGAGTCTCCACAACAGCGGGACGTCTTGGGGCACTCACATCGGCCGGAGCTTCCATACCATCGCCCTACGCGCCCGAGCTGGCGACAGCTGCCCTTATCGCGGCGGCGACGGGTCTGGTCGCGGATGCGGTGGTGCAAATCGCGAAGCCTGATGTCGGGCGGTATTTGGCGAACAGTGGCAGCGCAATTATTTCGGATCAGATTTCCAGGAAATATCCGATTGCATCCCCAGCAATTAATGAGGCATCAAATACGTTCAATAACAGCATTTATTCAAAATCGATCCAAGATTTCATTAATTCATCTTGGACCAGAATAAATCATCAACCCGAAGACAAATGAAAATTATCGAAAACGGAAATCTGACCGGTCGGACGTGCACGGCATTAATTATCACAGGGATAACCATATCTTATTTTACTTTCAAATACGCCAAACCTTCAATATTTAGCGCAATTTTAGCATTATTTGGATTTTTACTCATGACAATTGGCGGATTAAGCAGTCGTGCGCATATTTTGAATATCCGACCTTTCGATTCCAGCTATACGAAAGCCCGAAAAACTTACCATCCAGCAGAGGATGAAAAGGATAAATTCTGATTGGCTTCTTGTTCGGCATCGGATAAATAGCACAGGAGTGACTTCATCATGCGGAAATGTCGAATCACTCCACTACACGGACTCGTAAAAATGCGCAAGCTTGTATTCCTGTCAATGCTTCCGATCATCCTGACTGCGTGCTCTTCGGCACCGGTCGATGAAAGGCCCATCGCGCAACAGCGGGAAGATTTCTCGCGAGCCGCGGCAGCTTTGATCGGTGAGTATTCGGTCATAGATAGCCGCAAAGATGATTACAAGGTCACCTCGATCACGGTGAAACTCCGAGACAATAATCTGATCGTCATTGCCCACCAGAACGGAGGAGATAATTTTCTAGTCACTGGGAAGGAATGCAGTGGCTGGGATCGGGGCATCGAGAAGACAATATTTTGCGAGGAAGCGTCTGACGTGTTCAATTTTGTCGACTTTACGTTGACAAAGTACTCGCGCACGATCGACGACGGATTGTCGCTCTCCAAAAAACCTCCAATGATGGTGAGACCAGGCGACTACCTCCTTGATCTCGGCCGAAAAGGTGGAAGAGTTCATTCATACCTGGTCAAAAAGATGGAGGGCGACACGTTGAAGTAATGACCCAGCGGCACCCGCTCAGGTTAAGCGGCATAACGCGAATGCCTCAGTTGGGGTTTTCATCTTCCGCGCCTATCTCGTCAACGTTGCTGACAGCGCCGATCGGAATAGCGCTTGACGTCAAAAAAGCGATTTTCTGGCCGACGCCCCACCCGCGTTCGCCCAGCGGGGCGAGCCCCTTGCCCCAGTTTGGTTGCATCCATTACATCGGTTACGTCCGTTACGTCGTCGTGCCGCGAATGCTTGCCGATTTGCGATTACGCTTCCGGGCATGAATTACCGCGGTTGGGACGCATGAGGCTCAACTGGCCTGCTGTACCTTTGCGCCTCATACGTCCCAAGCGCCCGCCCATACGGAGACGACCCTAGATGACAAAGCCCTACCTCACCGTTTTCGCCGCGCTTGCGGCGACCGCCGCCATTACCTGGATGACGTTCAGCACGCGCAGTTACGCCGCAGAGCCGCAAGCCCAGGTCCAAACCAATCCTCGGCAAGACGAAATCAAATCGCTCGTCGACAAGACCATCACGCCGTTGATGGCCCGACAGGACATTCCCGGCATGGCCGTCGGCATCGTCTTCGACGGGCATGCCTACGTCTTCAATTACGGCGTGGCAGACAAGAAGGCCAACACACCCGTCACTTCAGACACGCTTTTCGAACTGGGTTCAGTCAGCAAGACATTCACCGCGACGCTAGCCGCCTATGCGCAAGGTGTCGGTGCCCTCTCGCTCACCGACAAGACCAGCCGCTTTGTCCCCGAACTTGCAGGCACACCCTTCGGCGACGTGAAACTCGTCAATCTCGGCACGCACACGACCGGCGGCATGCCGCTTCAAGTGCCGGAAAACGTCCAGAGCACCCACGACATCCTGCAATACCTCAAGTCATGGAAACCGGCGAAACCCACCGGCACGGTGCGCACCTATTCGAACGTGAGCATCGGTGCCCTCGGCTGGATCACCGCACGCGCCATGCACGGCGACTTCGCAACACTCGTGACCGAGCAAGTCTTCAAGCCGCTCGACATGAAGCACACCTACTTCCGCGTTCCGAAAGATCAGCAAGCCAACTACGCGTGGGGATATGGGAAGGATGGCAAGCCGATTCGCGTCTCGCCGGGCGTGTTCGATGAAGAGGCTTATGGCGTGAAGACAACGGCGAGCGACCTGCTGCGGTTCGTTCGCGCCAACCTCGGACAGCCAGTGCAGGACGACCGGCTGCGCCGAGCGATCAACGCGACCCACACCGGCTATTTCTTCGACAAGCCGATCACACAGGACCTGATTTGGGAGCAGTACCCGTATCCGGTCAGCGTCGATGCACTGCTTGACGGCAACTCGGCCCGAATGGCTTACGAGCCGACCGCCGTTCGTGAACTCGCGCCGCCGATGGCCCCCACGCCCGTCGCCTGGATTAACAAGACGGGCTCGACGAATGGGTTCGGCGCTTATGTCGCCTTCGTCCCGTCGAAACAGATGGGCATCGTACTGCTCGCGAACAAGAACTACGCGATGGACGAGCGCATCCGCGCGGCGCACGACATCCTGACCACCCTCGACGGGGGTGCACACGCCTCATCCGCGGGGAAGTGACGACGTGCGCGACTGCAGGCGGCCTCGCCCGCGCCGTGGTCGTGATTCCGGCACGGCGCTGAAGCCCCCGAGGCTTTAGCGCCGTAAAGCGACATCACGCAATCACCCATACGCCCGACCGCCTGAATGCCCTGGCGCCTTAACTGCCCGACACCTCGACAACTCAAGGTCTGGACGCCTCAACGCCTTACCGCCGACCACCTCACCGCCCGAACACCTGCTCTAGCGCCGCCGCCATATCCTCGATCAGATCCTGCGGGTCTTCCAGACCGATATGCAGACGCACGATCGGGCCGGCAGACGTCCAGTCCTCGCACGTGCGCGTGCCGGCCACGTTCGACACCGTCGCCAGACTCTCAAAACCGCCCCACGACGCGCCGATGCCAAACAGCTCGAGCGCATCGACGAAGCGGTCCGCTTGTGCCGTCGTGGCATCGGCGAACTCGAACGAAATCAGGCCGTTCGTACCCACACAATCCCGTTGCCACAGCGCATGCCCCGGATGCGTCGGCAGCGCCGGGCAGAACACGCGCGCCACGTCCGGCAGACTGCCGAGCCAATGCGCAACGTCCAGCGCATGACGCTCATGCATCTGCAAGCGCGCCCCCAGCGTGCGCGTGCCGCGCAGCACCAGATACGCGTCGTCCGGACTCACGGCCACACCCTGCGCATCCGCCATCGTGGAGAGCCTCTGCCAGACCTCCTGCGTCGTGGTCGCCGTTCCCATCATGACGTCGGAGTGCCCACTCAGATACTTCGTCGCCGCCATCACCGAGACGTCAGCCCCCAACATGAGCGGACGGCACTGCACGCCCGAACCCCACGTGTTGTCCGCCACGAGCAGCGCCCCATGACGATGCGCCAGGTCGGCCAGCGCCGGGATGTCGCACATCTCATAGACGAGTGAGCCCGGCGTCTCCACGTAAATCATCTTCGTACGGGCCGTCATGTGCTCGGCCGCGTCGCTGCCATCGGCGCGGAAGTAGGTGACGTGCACACCCCACGGCTTGAGAAACGTCTCCACGAAGTGACGCAGCGGCTGATACACGCAGTCCGAGATCAGCACATGGTCGCCCGGACGCACGTAAGCCAGAAACACCATCGAAATCGCCGCCAGCCCCGTCGGGAACAGACGCGTGCGATAGCCGCCCTCCAGCTCGGCGACAACATCCTCCAGCGCGAAGCCCGTCGGATTGCCGCGCGCCCCGTAGGTGAACATGCGCTCGGTGCCGCGACGGCGGCGCGCGTCGTTCATGTCGTCCATCGTATCGAACAGCACGGTGGACGCGCGCACGACCGGCGGATTGACGGCGCGGCCGCCAACCACGGCGGTGTGCGTGCCGCCCTTGACCAGACGGGTAGCGAGACGTTTGGGGGTCGATTGTCGGGACATGATCGGACGTTGGGGGATAAGGTTTCGAACGATTCAAACGATTCGAACGAGTCAGAAGATAACGCATGGCGTGCGCAACGCTCGCGCACGCCAGCGACTGCACTTACTTCGCGGCGGCAGGCTCACCGATACGGAACGCACCGCGCTCGCGGTCATCAAGCTGGGCCAGCAAACCCGTCTCCCACGCCAGATATTGGCGCGCCGCCGCCTTGTTGCCGTCGTGACGATCGTGCACGAAGAACAGGTAGTCGATGCATTCGGCGTCTGCCGGCAGTTCGGGCGTGCTCTGCACCGGCTGGCCGGCCGCGGCCCAAGCCTTGAAGCCGCCCGCAAGCAGCGAGACCGTGCGCGCGTCGTTGGCATGCGCACGCCGCCAGTCGGCCGCGAACAGCTCCGCGATACCTCGCTCGTCCGCGATGAGGACGATGTCGCGGGACGCCGGCAGGTTCGGCAGTCGAGGGCGAATCGCCCACTGCGCACCGGGTACATGCTCACGACGATAGCTCATGCTCGGTCGCAGATCGACGACCGTGACACGCTCGTCGGCCAGTGCCGCGGCAAGCGTCGCGACATCGATCTCGGCCAGCGTCGTATCCACGGCCGGCGCGCAGCCCGGCAGCGACGCGCCGCTGGCGAGTCCACCGCGCAACACATAGGCGTCGTGCCCCAACTGACGCAGCCAGCTCGCGACGATCGGCGCACGCACGCCGTCGTCGTCGAACAGCACCACTCGCGCGTGACGCACGCCCACGTATTGATCCGTCGCCTGAATCAACTGGCCGCCCGGCGTGTGCTGCGCACCGGGCAGCGACCCGGCGGCGAATTCTTCCGGCGTGCGCACGTCACACAGGAACAGCGTGCGCGACGTGTCCGTGGTCCATTGCGCAAACGTGGCGGCATCCACCTCGGGCACCGAGAAGCGCTCGGCCAACGCACCGCTCGCTTCACGCATCTGCGCGAGGCTCGACGGCGCGACCGCGTCCGGATAGCGGCGCGTGCTGCCATGCTCCAGCGGCAAATCTTCCAGATACCAGCCCTGCGTGCCGTTCTCCAGCGCCATCACCGGATTGGGAATGCCAAGGTTGATGAGCGTCTGCGCGCCGATGATGCTGCGCGTGCGGCCGGCGCAGTTCACGACGATAGGCGTCGTGGTGTTCGGCACCAGCTCGCGAATGCGATAGCCGAGTTCGCCGTTAGGGCAGCAAATCGACGACGGGATCGTCATCTTCAGGTATTCGCTCACGGGCCGCCCGTCGAGAATCACCACATCGTCGCCGCGCTCGCGCATGGCGGCCAGCTCGCGCGCCGTCACGCGAGGCGTGTGATACGCCATCTCCACCAACTCACCGAAGGTCTTCGACGGAACGTTCACGCCGGCGAACAGACGAAAGCCCGCTTGTTGCCAAGCGTTGGTACCGCCTTCGAGCACGTACACGTCAGAATATCCGAGCGCGGCCAAGCGCTGCGCCCCCTGCACGGCGACACTCGCGTCGGTGTCGTAGAGCACCACGCGGGCATCGCGGCGCGGCGCAAGCCGCACGATGTCGAGTTCGAGACGGCTGTATGGCAGTGTTACGCCATAGAAGAGATGCGCTTCGCCGTACTCGCCATGCTCGCGCACGTCGAACACGGCGATCTCGGCGCCGTCGTGCAACCATTCCTTGAGGCGGGCGGGCGGCACGAAGTGAGGAGTAAACGAGGTCATAGCGTTGCGTCGGTTGTCAGGTTTCGCCCGGTCATGCCCAAAGCGTAGGGATGAACGGGCCCGCACCGCCCGGCGGGGCGATGTGAAATGGGGCGCGAGGAACGCTCGCGCCGTCAGGGAGTTCGCCGCCGGGTTTCGCCGGCGGTCACGGTAGCTTTAGCGGCGGGTCTTCACGCCGATATCCATCACTTGATACGTGCCCTTGGCAAGATCGAACGTGATGCGCTCGGTCAGCGTCTCCAGCGCACGGCCGTACATGTGCAGGTGGCGAATCGGTGCGTCGCCCTGGATCTCGACGGCATGGATGTCGTCCGACGCCAGGGCAATGCCGTGGCCCGGATCGACCACGACGGTGTCGCTCACTTCCAGCGTGCCGACGCCTGGCGTCTTGCCGTCGTCGGTGCGACGGTAGACGTAGTTGTATTCGACGCCTTCGACCGCCGCGATGCACGCCCACGTCGTATGGTTGTGCGGCGTGATCTTCTTGCCCGGGCGCATGACGTTCAAGTAAAGCGCATAGGTCTTGTCCGCGTCTTCGTGAATCAGGTAACGTGCTTGCAGTTCGCCGTCGGCCGGCGGCGGGAAGTCGGCCTCGTTCCACAGCGCGGTGCGCGCGGCAAGTGATTTAACCTGATCGAGTACGGCGGCCAGCGCGGGGCGCGTCTCGCCCTCAGGGGCCAGCGACGCCTTCATGGCAGCGATGGCGTCGCCGACGGCGATCTGACGTTGTTCGGCAAGGTTGGGCGTGGACATGTGAAGTCTTCTCCGTAGGATTTTGTTCTGCGACGAGCCCCGGCTGCGGGGCGCTCGCGTGTTCCGGTGTGTAGGTGTTTTACGCGTCGTGCTTATCGGGTCGGCATCGGGTCAGCGTTAGGCGGGCACGGCGTCGCGCGGCACGCCGATCATCGGCGACGGACGCAGCACATCCTGCAGGAACCGCTGCGCACGCGCGTGCTTCGGCTGGCTGAAAAATTCCGCCGGCGGCGCGTCTTCGAGCAACTGCCCCTGGTCCATGAACCAGACGCGGCTCGACACGTCGCGCGCGAAGCCCATCTCGTGGGTGACGATCATCATCGTAAGTCCGTCATCTGCCAGCGAGCGCATGACCTGCAGAACCTCCTGCACCATCTCGGGATCGAGGGCGCTCGTCGGCTCGTCAAACAGCATGAGCGGCGGTTTCATGGCGAGCGCGCGGGCAATGGCCACCCGTTGCTGCTGACCGCCCGAGAGGTTCGCCGGCATGGCGTCGATCTTGTGGGCGAGGCCGACCTTGGCGAGCAGCGTCTCGGCCTGGGCCGTGGCTTCGTCGCGCGACATGCCGAGCACCTTCGTCGGCCCGAGCATCAGGTTCTGGCGCACCGAGAGATTCTGAAACAGATTGAAGCTCTGGAACACGAAGCCGATGCGCGCGCGCAACTGGTTGAGCTTGACGTCGCGCGCGGTGACATCCCTGCCTTCGAAAAGGATGCGGCCCTTCTGGATGGCTTCGAGCCGCGTGACGGTACGAATCAACGTCGACTTGCCGGAGCCCGACGGACCGCACACGACCACGACTTCGCCGCGCCCGATGGTGGCGTCGATCCCCTTGAGGACGTGATGATCGCCGTAATACTTATCGACATTCTCGAATGCGAGCATGGTCATGATCGCGTTCTCCTTCTTGAATCCTGCACTTACGCCAATCCCGCGCGCTGACGGGCGATACGACGCTCGAGCCAGCCAGCGAAGCGCGAAATGGCGAAACACAACACGAAATAGAAAGCTGCGAGCACGAGGAACGTCTGCAGCGGCTTGGTCAGCACGATCGTATTGACCTGCGCGGCCGAGTACGTCAGCTCGGGCACCCCGATCACATAGGCGAGCGATGTCGCCTTGATGATCGACACGAACTGGTTGACGATCGACGGCAGCATGTTCGCGAGCGCCTGCGGCAACTGCACGTAACGCATGCTTTGCAGCCACGACAACCCGTTCGAGCGCGCCGCTTCCATCTGGCCGCGCGGCAGGCCTTCGAGACCGGCGCGCACGATCTGCGACAGGAAGGCGCTCTCGTAGACGATGATCGCGCACACGGCGGTGGTGAATGCCGACACCTCGGCGCCCACGAGCAGCGGCACGGCGAAATACGCCCAGAAGATGATCATCAGCAGCGGAATGCCGCGCACCAGGCGCGTCCAGACACCGGCCGCACGTCGCAGCCAGCGCAGCGGCGAGACTTGCGCCATGCCGATCGCCACCGCGATCGGGAATGACATCACCAGCCCGAGCGCCGAGAGAATGAGCGTGATCGCCACGCCGCCGAGCGGGCCGTTGGGCCAGCTCCCGACGAGGAACAGCGCGAGATAGTCATGCAGGATCTCGTACATCGTCTCAGACTCCCGAAGGCGCCGTACGGCGTTTGGCGACGTGCTCGGAGAGCGCCATCAAAGCCAGCGTGCCGACCAGATACAGGAGGGTCGCCACCAGAAACACGTCGAACGTGCGGAAGGTCAGGTTATCGATCTGACGCGTGCGATACAGCAGTTCATGCACGCCGATGGCCATCGCCAGAGAGCTGTTCTTGAAGAGCAGCAGCGCCTGGTTGAGCAACGCGGGCGTCGCCACGCGAATGCCCTGCGGCAATACGACGTAACGGAACGACTGCAAATACGTAAGACCGATCGACCACGCAGCTTCCTGTTGCGTATGCGGAATCGCGCGCAGCCCCGAGCGCAAGTCTTCGGAGATGAACGCGCCGGCATTGAGCGCCAGCGCAATCGTGGCGAAAACGAACTCGGTGTTGCCAGCGTTGATCCAGTCGCGCAGGCCTTCTGGCAGCAGTTGCGGCACGCCGAAGTACCACACGAGAATCTGCACCAGCACCGGCACGTTGCGGTGATACTCCACCACCACGATCACGAAGCCTTTGAAGAGCTTGACCGGCAGGGCGCGCAACGTGGTGAGCACTACACCCACCACGATGGCCAGCAGCCCCGAGACCACGAACAACTGAAGCGTGGTCAGCACCCCGTCGCGAAACAGCTTCAGATAGCCGTCGTCGAGCAGAAACGAAAGATCGAACATGACGCCGCGTCTCGCTTACTGCACCTTGATCGGCTCGACCTTATAGTCGCGCGTGAACTTGTAGACCGACTTGGCACCGAGCCACTTGTCGAAGCTGTTCTGCAGGCCATTCGACTTGTCGTAGTCGACCAGGATCTTGTTCACGGCGGCGAGCAAGGCGGGCTCGTTCTTGTTCGTCACCACGCCCCAACGCTCTTCGAAGACCGGCTTGGTGAGCAGTCGATACTGCTGCCCGCCCTTGGCGGCCGCTTCGTTGGCGAAGCGTGCCAGAATCAGTTGGCCCGCCACCAGCCCCTCGACCTTGCCCTGTTGCAGCGCGAGGAAGGCCGACGAAATGTCGTGGAACGTGAGCAGGTTCGAATCGGGCAGACGCGTGACCGACACAGCAGCCGAGCTGGACCCCTCGGATGCGGCGATCTTCTTGCCGGCGAGCTGATCGAGCGTCTGCACCGGCGAGTCGGCGCGTACCAGCACGCGAATCGGCGCGACGAAGTATTGGTCGCTGAAGTCGACCTGGGCGGCGCGGGCCGGCATCCAGGCGACGGCGGCGGCCAGTACGTCGACGCGATGCGTCTTGAGTTCGGGGATGCGGGCGTCGGTCGACAGCGCGCGGTGTTCAAGCTTCACGCCCAAGCCCTTCGCGATTGCATTGCACACGTCGACGTCGAAACCGACGATCTTGCGCGTGGCAGCGTCGGGGAAGGCGTACGGCTCGCTGGCGTTCTGCGTGCCGCAAACGAGCGTGCCGCGCGCCTTGATGTCAGCCAGTTGGTCGGCGTGCGCGATGCCCGTCATGGTGAGCGTTGCGAACAGCGCGGCTGCAAAGTGTCGTTGCCACATGATCCTGAGTCTCCTTGAGTTCGGCCGAAGGGCGAATCGATGATCAGGGGGTCGGTCAACGCCGGCTTCCCCCGATTACATAAATATTGCTTGAGTGTCAGGCAGGTTATCGACCAAAATTCCCAAGAACAATTTAATTTTTATCCCAGAAACATTAGCGCGCCTGAAGTATTGGCACGGAGCCGTCATGCGAAATCTGGATATCGATCTGTTGCGCACCTTCGTGGCGATTGCGCAGCACGAGACGTTTGCGGCCGCTGCCACGCGCGTGGGACGCACGCAGTCTGCCATTACCCAGCAAATGCAGCGGCTCGAACAGGAGATGGGGTGCGCGCTGTTCGAAAAGCAGGGGCGGCAGAAGACGATGACCGCCGATGGCGTGCGGCTCGTGGCGTATGCGAACAAGATTCTGGCGCTCAACGACCAGGCCGTGCAGGTCATGCAAACGCGCGGGCCGGTGGAAAAGCTGCGCATCGGATCGCCGCACGACGTGGCCGACTCGATTCTGCCGAGCATGTTGCGACGGCTATCGAAGCTCTCGGCGGAATTGCAGTTGGAGATCATCGTGGGACGCAGCCCGCATTTGATGGATGCCCTGCGCGACAAGGAACTGGATCTGGCAATCTCGACGCGCTACGACGAAGCCTTCCCCGGCATCAAGCTGCGCACGTCGCCGATGGTGTGGATCTGCGCCGACGACTTCATCTTCAATTCGTCCGCGCCCGTGCCGCTGGTGATGGCCGATGACCTGAGCCTGTTTCGCCGCTTGTCCATCGAGCGGCTCAACGCGGCGGGCATCGCCTGGCGCACAAGCTTCATCTCGCCGACGTTGACCGGCATCCGGGCAGCGATCAGCGCGGGCCTTGGCGTCACGGCCCGCACCACCGAGCTTCTCGATGCGAACATGCGGGTACTCTCCGAAGCCGACGGTCTGCCGCGCTTGCCCGACGTGGCCTTCTATCTTTACGTGCAGCCGACGTGCACGAGTCAGGTGTTGCGCGAATTGTTCGAGTCGACCGAGCACATCGCTACGCGCTTCGGCCCGCCGTTTCTGATCGGCGAGTAATCGGCCGCCCGCCATCCAACGCAGTGACCGGCTGACGCGAGACCGTCAGGACAGGCGCACGCCGTGTGCCTGCATGGCGTAACGCAGCCCGCGACGAATGGGCAATCGAATTGGCGATATACTGCCCCCGAGTATGTGCGTGCTAACATTTTCGGCCATTCGATCGACACAGACAGGAGCGCGACAGACCGTGCACACGATTCGGGAAAAGCACAAGTTGTTGGCACGCGTGCGTCGCATTCAAGGGCAGGCGCAGGCGCTGGAGCGTCAGTTGAGCGAAGAGGGCGACTGCATCGAGATCCTCCAGCAAATCGCGGCCATTCGCGGGGCGGTCAACGGCCTGATGGGCGCGGTCATCGAAGGGCATCTCGTCGATCACCTCGTCAACGAATCCGAACAGGCGCATCGCGAGGCCGAGCTGGCACCGGTGCTGCACGTCATCAAAGCCTATCTGAAGTAGCCGACTCGCGCCCATGCTTCGTTTCGAGAATCTCGCCAGACGCTTTGGTACTTTCACCCTTTTCGAGCACCTCACCTTCCGCGCCGAGCGCGGCTGCTTCGCCCTGCGCGACGAAGGCGGCGGCGGCAAGACCACGCTCCTCGGCATGCTCGCGGGCACGGTCGTGCCGGACGACGGTCAGGTCTGGATCGACGGACACGCCATGCACGACGCCCCTGCCAAGGCCAAGGCTTCGCTCGCCGTGGTGCCGTTCGACTGCCTCGGCGAGCCGTCGCAAACCGGGCGAGGCTTTCTCGAGCAGCGCGCCGCCGAAACGCAAACGCTCGTGAATGCCGGCGTGCTCGATCTGGCCGAGCGATTCGGCCTGATGCCGCATATGGAAAAGCGCTTCGATCAGATGTCGCTCGGCACGCGTCGCAAATTCTATTTGACCGCCACTCGGTTTGGCACGCCGCGCGTGATTCTCGCGGACGAGCCCAGCGGCGGTCTCGATGCCGCCTCCCGCGCCGTGTTGATCGACTTGTTCACGGCCCTCGGCCAGAACGGCTGCGTCTTCTTCTCGACCCACGACGACGCGCTGGCGGACGGTTGCCACGCGACAACGCTCGGCTTCCCCGATCTCGCGCGCGCCAGCGCCCTCTGATTTCCCGGTCGTTTTCCCGAGCGCCACAAGGCGCGCTCATGTGTTCGTCCATTCGTCTGTTCATCCGCCCAAGGCGTCGATGACGCAAGACGGGTGTGCCGTTCGTCGCACGGATCCGCCATTGAACGGCGATATGCCTCCATTGACCTGCGCGCATTAAAGTTTCGGCCTCCTCCAGCCGTAAGGGCAGAGAGTCATGCCGCAATGTATCAATGCGACGGCGCAGGTAGCACCGCCTTGCCCGTCGCCCCCCCCATTCAACGGCCCGCACACGGGCCTACCGATGAAAGCTCATGAAAGTCACTTCGTTGCGAACCCGGATTCTGCTCATTACCTGCCTCACGGTAGTGGGCGCACTGATTCTCTCTGGCATCACGACTTACGTCATCGTGCGTGACAGCATGATGTCGAGCATCGCCGACACGCTGTCGGCCGTGGCCAACGGGAATGCGGGCACCATCGAGCGCTGGTCGGCCGACAAGGCGCAGGCGGTCTTGGCAACGTCGCAGGTCGTCGAGAAAGGGGATCCGGCCGGACTCGTGAAGCTCATGGGCAAGACCAACGACTTCCCGATCACGAGCATCGGCTGGTCGGACAAGACGTTCTTCTCCACCGCCCCGACGCCCCCGGACTACGATCCGACGGCGCGCCCCTGGTACAAGAGCGCCCTGGCGGCAGGCAAGCTCACGGTCACCAAGCCTTACGGCGATTCGTCGACGGGCATTCCGTACGTCGCCTTCACCGCGCCGATCCTGCGTGACGGCCAGACCACCGGCGTCGTCAGCGGTGCCGTGGCGCTCACCGGCGTGCAGGACATCATCAAGGCCGTGCACCCCACGCCGTCGAGTCTCGCGCTCGTGGTGGCGAGCGACGGTCAGGTGATTGCTCACCCGGATAGCAAGTTCTCGCTCAAGCCGTCAACGGACGTGGCGCCCGAGCTCACGGCCGACGCGCTGCCGGGCATGGCCGCCGACGGCGCCGCACCGGTCTCGATGGAACTCTCCGGCGCGCCCAAGCTGCTCAAGGCCAAGCGCATTCCCGGCACGGACTGGTACCTGGTGGTGGCGCTCGACCGCGCGGAAGCCACGGCCGGCCTGACGCATGTGCTGGACGCAACCGGCATCACGCTGGTCGTGCTGACGTTGATTGCGCTGGCCATTGCCTCGATCTTCACGTCGCGCGCGTTCCAGCGCTTGTCGATCGTGCGCGATGCCATGGACACTATCGGCTCCGGCGACGGCGACATGACGCAGCGACTCGACGTCATCGGGCAGGACGAGGTGGCGCAGATCTCCACGTCGTTCAACGCGTTCGTCGACAAGATCAGCTCGGTGATGCTCGACGTGCGCTCGGGCGTGTCGTCGATGACGTCGGCCACCAGCGAGATCGAGATGGGTAACCGCGATCTGTCGCAGCGTACGGAAGCCTCGGCGGGGTCGTTGCAGGAGACGTCGTCGGCGCTCACGGAGATGACGTCCAGCGTCAAGCAGACGGCCGAGACCGCCGAGCACGCCACGCGTCTTGCCAACGAGGCGAGCGCCGCCGCCGCCCGTGGCGGTCAGGTCGTCACCGATGCCGTCGGCACGATGGCGGCCATCACGCAGTCCTCCGAGCGCATCACGGAAATCATCAGCGTGATCGACGGCATCGCGTTCCAGACCAACATCCTGGCGCTCAATGCGGCGGTGGAAGCGGCGCGCGCCGGCGAGCAGGGCCGCGGCTTCGCGGTGGTGGCGGGCGAGGTTCGCACGCTCGCCCAGCGCAGTGCTGCGGCCGCGCAGGAAATCAAGGCGCTGATCGAGACGTCGGTGCAGAACGTCAAGAGCGGCACGGAGCGTGTGCAGGCGGCGGGCACGACAATGAACGAAATCGTCGACGGGATTACGCGCGTGCAGCGTCTGGTGAGCGAGATCAATGGCGCCATGACGGAGCAGAGCACGGGCATCAGCCAGATCGACCGCTCGGTCTCGGAGATGGATCAGGCCACCCAGCAGAACGCCGCGCTGGTGGAGGAATCGGCGGCCGCGTCGGCCATGCTGAGCGAGCAGGCCCGCATGCTGGCCGAGACCGTGGCGCGCTTCCGTCTGCGCGATGGGCAGCACGCGGCGCTGCACGGTCTTCATGCATCGCACGCGCCGTCGCTGTCGGTGGTGGGGTCGTCGAAGCGTCGCGCGGCCTGAGGGATCACACCGGCCATTCACAAAACGCGATTTTCCCGTTACAATCGCGCTCCCCTGCCCAGGTGGCGGAATTGGTAGACGCACTATCTTGAGGGGGTAGCGCCGAGAGGCGTGCGGGTTCGAGTCCCGCCCTGGGCACCAGAAATTCGAAAGGCAGACGCGCGCAAGTTCGTCTGCCTTTTGCGTTTTTCAGAGCGATCGCACCGTCGATCCGCTAGGCACGATGACCGTCACGCTCAGGCCGGTTCGTGCGCGCTCATCCGCGTAGGCGAGTTGCACATCGGCGCCGGCCTTCTCCGCAATGGCCTTGACGATCGACAGGCCAAGGCCCGAGCCCACTTCGCTCGTTCCCAGTCCGCGGTAAAAAGCGTCGAAAACGCGGTCGCGCTCCTTCGGTGCGATTCCCGGACCGGTGTCCTTGACGCACAAACGCGTCTGCCCCTTGCCCGACGAGAGCATCATGTCCACACGTCCACCGGCCGGCGTATAGCGAATCGCGTTGTCGACCAGGTTCTTGATCAGCATGCTCAAGTCCGCCTCGCCGATCGGTAACGACGCATCCTCAGTCGCCTCGATGCCGAGGTCGATACCCTTGGCTTCCGCCAGCGGGTAGAGCGTTTCCAGCGTTTGGCGGAATACCCGCAGGACGGAATCGGTGGTGGCATGCGCGTCGCTCTGCGTCGCCTGCACGCTGGACAGTGTCAGCAGATGCTCGAGCATGTGCCGACCGCGCTCGATTCCCTGGCGCAACTCCACCAGCCGCTCTCTGGCTGTCGCGGACATGTCAGCTTCGGCCAGCCGCTCTGCCTGCAGGGAAAGCGCCGTCAACGGAGTACGGAGTTCATGCGCGGCGTCGGCCACGAAGCGGTGCTGAGCGTCGACCGACGTGGCCACACGCGACAACAGGTTGTTGATGGCCCGTAGGAACGGACGAATCTCGCTCGGCAGGTGCTCGGTCGACACCGGATGCAGCTCGCTGTACTGACGCTGGTCAATCTCGCTCGACAGACTCGCCACCGGTCGGAATATCCTGCGCACCAGCCAACCAACCACCAGCAGCAAGACGGGGACGAACGCCACGAGCGGCATGATGGTCCGGATCGCGCTGGTCCGGGCGATCTGGTCGCGCACGTCGGTCTCTTGCGCCACCGCGATACGTGAGCCGGATTGCAGTGTCTTGACCAGCACCCGATACGGCTCCTTGCCCACGGTGACGGTCGTCAGACCGTCGGGCATCGTCACCGGCAGCGACAGCGGCAGCTTGTCGTCGCCGTCGCCCGCGCCCGGGCGCGTTGCCACGCCGAGCCGTTGAACGACCACGCGCGCCTCCTCGCCGCTCGCCTGCGGCGCCTGAGGGGCCTGAATATTGCGAAACTCGCTGGTCTGCAGATGGTTGTTGTCGACGAGGGCAGCGACCTGGCGCAGCACATCGTCCTGCAGCTCATGCGCCTCGTCGAACGCCGCGGCAAACGAAATGGCCCCGGCGATTACGGCAAAGACGAGAATCGCCACCGAAAGCCACAGGCTCAGGCGCAGGCGAATGGAGTCGCTCAATCGCCTTTTAAGACCATCCATCCCGCGCCCCTCACGTTTTTGATGACGCTCGTACCGAGCTTTTTGCGAAGCGAGTGAATGAGAAATTCGATGGCATTGCTCTCGACCTCTTCTCCCCACCCGTAAATCCGATCTTCCAGGTCGCTTCTGGACAGGATGGCGCCGGGCCGCGTCAGCAATGCCTCCAGCAAGGCAAACTCGCGATTCGATAATTGCACCGCTGCAACGTCCGAGGTACGGGCTTCCCGTGTTCCCGGATCGAGCGAGACGATGCCATTCGACATGACCGGCTGCGCCTGTCCCGCCTGACGCCGCATGACGGCACGGATGCGGGCAAGCAATTCCGCCATCTCGAAGGGTTTCAGCACGTAATCGTCAGCGCCGGCGTCGAGGCCCTTCAATCGCTCCGGCAGCGCATCACGCGCCGTGACAATGATGATGGGAATCTGATGCCCTCGCGATCTCAGGCTTTGCAACACGGCATGACCGTCTTTGCCCGGAAGGCCCAGATCCAGCAGTACCAGGTCGTAGTGCTGGCAGTCGGCGGCCGCCAGCGCCGCTTGTCCGTCAGTGACCCAATCCACCGCGAAGGTCGCATCCTTGAGGGAATCGCGAACGACACTGCCGATCATCGGATCGTCTTCGACGAGCAGGATGCGCATGTCAGCTCCTCTCTAGCGACGGGTCAATGCGCTTTCGCTGCGGCGCGCTGCCGGAACACCAGCAGACTCGTCAGGATAAAGGCCAGCAAGGCAAACGACGCCGAATACCGGCTCAGGGCAAGCCCGCCTGCACTGACCGGTTTGTCCAGGAAATCGCCGACAACGGCACCCAGCGGACGCGTCAGAATAAACGCTGCCCAGAACAGGAACGTGCGCGACGTCCGGGTCCACAAATACGCACCGACGAGCACCAGCAGGAGCGCTCCGAACACCACGGCCGCGCCCGTATAGCCAAGCCCCGCCGTATCCGCCGTCCAGTCACCCAACGCGGTGCCCAGCGTCTGCGAAAACATGATCGTAACCCAATAAAACGCTTCTGCCTTGGGCGAGTGGATCGAATGCACGGACACGGAGCCCATCGTGCGGTACCAGAGCCAGAGCGAGCCGAGCAACAAGGCGAGCAGGATCGAGGAGCCCCCGGCATAGCCGATGCCCAGCGACCGGTCGGCGAAGTCCGCGAGCGTGGTACCGACCGTCGTCGTGGCAATGATCGTCACCCAATACAGCGCGGGCGAAAATGCCTTGGCGCGAATTTGCGCCGAGACGGCAATGGCGAACACCACCGCAAAGATCGCGGTACCGACAAGGTAGCCGAGGTTCATCGACATGGAGACGGCATCGCCCCCGGTTTCGCCCAAGGTCGTGGCGGCGATCTTGATCACCCAGAAGAGGAGAGTGACCTCGGGAACCTTGCTTAGCGTTTTCTGTACGTTTTCGTTCATGGTCGGAATTGTCCTTCGAAATGTCATGCCTTGACCCATCCCAAATCGATCCAGCGCGCGAACAGCTTTCGGTGAATGAGCAGGGCCACGCGGCAAACGGGAGCAAGCAACCAGCACATAGGTTGCGTCACCCCCCAAGCGGAAATGCCCGCGACGACGATTGAGCCCGCCATATCCATCGGATAGTGCACGCCGAGGAAATGCGTGCCCACGCCACAGGCAGGCCGAACAGGGCGGCGGCAACGCCCGCCGTTCGGGTTCGGTTGTCCAACAGGAGCGCGAAGGCGACCGACCAGATCAGCGTGAGGTGATCACTGGGAAATGAACTGTCGGCCGCGTGTGCCAGATACGTGTGTCCGATGCCTACGACGAACGGGCGCGGATGTTGCCACACCCAGCCGATCGCCTGATTGACAGCAAGCCCGATGGCACCGGCGATGGCGGCGGCAATCAGCGACCGGCGCTGCGCCTCGTCGGCGCGCAGCCACAACAGCCCCATCGCCACGGGCACCGTCAGAATCAAATACTGCGCGAAGAAAACCGCCATCCCGAATACCGGGGGCGTGGGTAATGTCGACGCATTGAGCATGAGAAACAACGTGTCGTTCAGGCGCTCCATGCGGCGTCCTCCTTGAAATGAGCGTGCTACGAAAATGGCGCGGGAAATATCACAAACCGAAGCCTATGCCTCCACTCTTAGCCACGCATTAGCATCCGTCGTTATCTGCGCGGTTTCGGGGCGGTGATGGTGGCGGCGCATGAAGGCCCGCTTGTGTCGACAAACGAATTCGCCCGCAGCCACCGGGAACGGTGGGCGGGCGAATGTGTTTGCCGCGGAAATTCGTATCGCGCGACGGCGATCAGACAGCGTCGCGCGACAGACAGGCCGTTAGCGGGTCGTGCTGGGTTCCGGCTGGTTCTGCACGGGGAGCATCTTGTGCAAGGTGCCGTCACGCAGCACCCAGTGATGGTAAAGCGCGGCACAGATATGCATCCCGATCGCGCCAAGCAACACATAGGCAAGGAACGAGTGCACGTCGCCCATCGAGTGGCCGAAAGACGATCCCTGCGTCGACAACGCGGGCAAAGGCACCACGCCCAGCAACTTCAGTCCGTAGCCCCGCGCCGAAGCGTTGATCCAGCCCAGGACGGGCACGATCACCAACAGCGCATACAAGCCCTTGTGCGCAATGGCGGCGAACATGTGCAAGATCGACTGCTTGCCTTTCGCCGGCGTGCTGCGACAGCGCGACCACACCAGTCGAATGGCGGTGAGTCCCAGAATCGTGACGCCCAGCGAGAGATGCCACGCCACAAGCCCGATCGCGGGCGTGTTGCGCGTGATATCGGGCATCGTCAAGGCGACAACGAACTGCACAGCCAACAGGGCTGCAGTCAGCCAGTGCAGATAACGGGATGCCGCATCGTAACGGGTAATGGTTTGTTTCATCGGAGCCTCTTCGCCACTGATTGAAAACGTAATCCGGCTGACACGATCGCCAAGCGCCGTGCCCCATGGATCAGAATTCTGGGGCGCGACACTTAGCGAAGACTTAGCAAGTGCGAATTTCGCGACCGAATCGTCAATGTCGAACGGTCTGATGGCGCATGGCGATTACGGATTCGCATACTGACGCTCGATCGACGTCTCACTCGCGACCTGCATCTTCGGTGTCCACGCCGTGTGTGTGCGGGCCGTCAGGTGAACCACGGGATAGGCGTTACGCGACTGCGTGAGCAAGCCGTGTCGCTCGGCCCGGCTCAGGCTTTGCTCGACGGCAAGCCGCGTGACGTGCATTTGAGGACGATGGAGCATCGCGGTCTCAGGATAGACGGTGTCGCCTTGCTGCATCAGTCCATGCTTTTCCGCGCTTACGAGTTGCGCATACACCTGTGCTCGTGTGAGTGACGAGGACGGAGCACCGCTGGACATCACGGATTGGCTTTGCGCCGCTTGCGCGTTGATTTGTACCGCACCAAGCAATCCCGCCACGGCAACGAGCGCGGCAACATATGAGGTCTTCATGATCGAACTCCTAAGGGTGACGATAGGGGTGAAGGAGCGATGACTCAGCCATCGCACAACCTTCACCTTGATCGTAGGCGCGCTGCCTTAGCGAACCCTTAGCGCGATCACGGGGCGCTACTCGGTAGTTCGTCACACTCGCGTGAATGTCGCGCTGCGAACGAGACGACGATTTCGCTATCGCGCGATGAGGCGGCTGTGCCTGAACACCACGCCTTTGATCGCATCGAGAACGCATGCGAACACGATCACGGCACCCAGCAGCACACCGATGATCGATATCGGGACGGCAGCCATCAACGTTCCGCTCACGGCCATGCCGCAGACGATCGTCACGGCGCTCACGCTCGCCATCACGAGAATGCGGCTGGGTGCCAGCGACCCTATCCGCCCGTCGGTGCGCAGTACATAGACGTTGGCCTGCGTCGTGAAGACCAACAAGAGAAATACCAGCGTCTGCATCTGCGCAGGATCGACGCCGAACCGGCTGCGCATCGTCGCATACAGCGACAGCGAGAACACGAGGGACACGGCCGCCAGAACGGCTGCCGCACCGATGAGTTGTCCTACCTGCCAGCGCTGCGGGTGACTCGCGGGCAACGTCCGGTCGGCGGCAATACTCATCGTGACAAAATCGTTCGCAAACAGCAGCAACACGATCAACGGCGACGAGATCACGAAGCCGTGCGTGAACCACAGCCCAAGCGTCAGGAACACAACGATTTCCAGCGTCTTGACGACCTTGTTGAGGATGTACGTCAGCATGCGGCGATGCACCTCGCGCCCCGCCGCGACCACCGACAACACGCCCTCGAGTCCCGGATCGGTCAGCACGACGCCCGCCGCCGCCTTGGCCACGTCTGTCGCGCTGGCCACGGCGATGCCGAGTTCCGCCTGACGCAACGCGGGCGCATCGTTCACGCCATCCCCGGTCATGCCGGTCACATGTCCGGCCGTTTGCAGCGCGGCGACAATCGCGTGCTTCTCTTCAGGCAAGACGCGCGCAAAGATGTCGCATTGCTCGGGGTGACGCAGATCGTCAGCGTGCGCAGTGCATACGCGCGCCCCAAGGCCGAGCCGTTGCCCGATGGCCTTCGCCGTTTCCAGTGCGTCGCCCGTGGCCATGCACACCCGTACGCCAAGGTTGCCCAACTTGACGATAAGATCCTGAGCGTCGTCTCTGGGAGGATCCGACAGCGCCACGAGGCCAACCAGGCGGACCGCTCCCTCGCCGCCTTGCGCAACCGCCAGCACGCGTGCGCCGGCGCCCTCCAGCAACTGCGCAGCATTGGCAACGGCGTCCGGTTGCGCCGGCGGCGCGGCGCACTGCGCAAGCACGGCACTGACCGCCCCCTTGATCGCATACCATTCGATGCCGTCGACGACGTAGACCCCCTCACTGAAGCGCGTCGCGGGATCGAAGGGGAGAAAGGCGTTTCTCACAGGGAGCGCTTGTGCGCCGGGCTGGCCACGATAGGCCGCGAGAATGGCAAGGTCGAGGGGATCCTGCGAGGCATCGTCGCTCGCCAGCGCGGCGGCGCGCAGCACCGCCGCGTCATCGACGCCGTCGAAGGCGGTGACGCTTGCCACCGACAGCTCGTTTTTTGTCAACGTGCCAGTCTTGTCGGAGAGCAACGTGTCCATCGCCGCCGCCTCTTCGACTGCCGGCAATCGCGTGACCAGCACGCCTTGCCGGGCCAGCGCGGCGCTCGCCATCGCAGTGGCCAGCGTATAGGTGGCCGGCAACGCGACCGGCACGGACGCCACGAGTAGCAGCAGCGCGAAGATCGCCGTCTCCGTCATGGGAAGTCCATGTGTCACCGCGTAGGCAATCACCAGGACCACGAGCACGGCATCGAACGCGACGAGGCGTTTGACGATCGCGAAAATGGTGCGCTGCATGTGACTCGGTGCATTCGAGGTGCGCACCAGTTCTGCGGTTCGCCCGAAGTAGGTGCTCGCCCCGGTAGCGGTGACCTCCCCGCTGCCTTCCCCCTGACGCACGATCGACCCGGTGTAGGCCGGCTGCCCGGCACCGGCACCAACGGCCAGCGACTCGCCCGTGAGCGCCGATTGATCGAGCGACACGGCACCGTCGAACAACATCAGGTCGGCAGGCACGATGTCGCCGGCGCGAACGTGGACGACATCTCCCGGCACGAGTTGCGTGGCCGACAGCCGCATCCATTGCGCGTCGCGCATCACACGTGCGCTGACTTGCAGTTGGCGACGCAGCAGCGCCAGCGCGTCCTTGGCGCGACGTTCCTGGACAAACGCGACCGCGGCGTTGAAGGCCAGCAGAAACAGGATGACGAGGGCCTCCTGAGGCCTGCCGAGCGCCACTTGAAGCACGACAACGGCTTCCAGCATCCAAGGCACCGGCCCCCAGAACTTGCTTGCCAGCTGACGCCAGGCCGGGCGCTGCAAATCTTCGATGACGTTGGCGCCGAATCGTTGCAGGCGATCCTGCGCCTCATGGGCGGTCAGCCCGGTGGCATGATCGGTGGGCGGGGGTGCCAGCGCGCCGCCCGCTTCGGAATGCACGGCAGATGAGATGACCTGGGAAGGCGTACGCATGGACGTTGTCCCCTCGGTAGCCCATCGCGTGCGCGATGGGCCGGCCCGGTCCCGGTCGGGCGACCCGGACGCAATGGGAATCGTACGCCTGATTGCCAGACCATCAACGGTGGAACGTCGATGTCAGTGTGACAGCGCTTCCAGACGTATGCCGTTTGTCTTCGGTCCGAACGCCCCGATGGAGATCATGACGACCAGCATGCAGACCGTAATGCCGGTGAAGACGCCGGGCACACCGAAGTCGCGCAGCAATGCCGCGATGAGAAAGCCGGAGAGCATGGCGCCCGCCCGACTGGCCGAATACACGATCCCGTTGGCGCGGCACCGAATCGCGGTCGGGAAAAGTTCAGCCTGATAGGCGTGATAGCAAACCGAGATGATCTGGCCGAACAGGCTGATCACGATGCCGCACACGATCAGCCCCGGCACGTTGGTCAAGCGCGCGAACGTGAGACCGAATACCACGACGGCGGCCGCCGAGCCGACGATGAGCCACTTGCGCTCGATCTTGTCGGCAAAGAGGATTGTCAACGCCGGTCCAAGCGGCAATGCGAATGCGATGATGAACGAATACAGCAGGCTCTTCGTGACCGTAATGCCTTGCCCGATCAACAGCGTCGGCACCCAGTTGGCGAATCCGTAGTACCCGATGGCCTGACAGAAGTTGAACGCAATGAGCATCAACAGGCGCGAGCGGTACGGCGGTTGAAGCAGCTCCGCGAACGTCGCCCGGCGTTGCGGAGGCAGTTGAACCACCTCAGCCGGCGCCGGCAACGGCGAACCGGTTTCGCGCATCACGGCTTGCTCCATACGCGAGACAATCGTGTCGGCCTGGTCGACGCGGCCATTCATGGCGAGCCAACGTGGGCTTTCCGGCACGGCGCGTCGCACCAACCAGACCAGCACGGCGCCCACCGATCCGGCGAGCACCACCCAACGCCATCCGTCTAGCCCGAACAGGGTGGTCGGCACCAACCAGTAAGACAGCAGTGCAGCCACCGGCGCCGCGGCGAACATGACCATCTGATTGAACGCCATCGCCCGTCCGCGCATGTGTTGCGGCATCAGTTCGGTCACATAACTGTCGATCGTGACGATTTCCACGCCGACGCCGATCCCGGCGATGAAGCGCCAGATGATCAGCGACTCCGGCGAGTTCGACAGCGCCATGATGGCCGAACAAACCGAGTACCACAGCAGTGAATACGTGAACACGGCACGGCGGCCGAAGCGGTCCGGCAACCCACCGAAGCAGAACGTGCCAACGAACAAGCCAGCGAATGTCGCGGCGATGAAACCGGCAATCCCGTGAAATCCGAACAGCGAATGCGTGGTGGCGCTGAGCAGTCCGCTCTTCGCCATGCCGGGCGCAATGTACCCGGTGAAAATCAGATCGTAGATTTCGAAGAAGCCGCCCAGCGAAATCAGCAGAACGAGCTTCCAGAGATAGCCGGTGACGGGCAACCGGTCCATTCGGGCCGCGACTTCGGCGGCCGGGTGAATGTCGGCAGGTACGTGATTCGAAGCAGCGGGCGGTGCGCCCGCGGTCAGGCCAGTGGTCATGCTTGTCTCCAGAGAGTCGGTCGCGGCATGAGTTTTGTTATGGCGCCGCGACATCGTATGAGCGCGTATTGCAGGCCTCCGTGGCCCGCAGTGCGCTTGCGTCAGGCGGCGACCTTGCGAGTCAGACGCCCAAGGATTTGCTGTGTGTGTTCGCCGACTTTTGCCAGCGCCTGTCTAACCCCGGGACGACGCCCGCCCAACATGATCGGCAGAAGCACGACATCGGTGACGGTGCCGTCGTCGGTCTGCATCGGCGCAATGCCGCCGCTGGCCCGAAGATGCGGGTCGTCGAGCAACTGTTCAGGACGCACGATCGGGGCGAACGGAATGCCCGCCGCTTCAAGTTGAGGCATCAACACTTGCATGTCGTGATGACGAAGCACGGCGCCGAGTCGTTCGAGCAGATGCGGTCGCACGGCGACTCGATCGGCGTTCGTGGCGAATTGCGGTTCGGTGGCCAACTCAGGACACCCGATCACATCGCAGAGCTTGAGGAACTGTTTGTCGCTGACCGCGCCGATGAAAAGCTGCTCGTCGTTGGCGAGCGTGAACACGTCGTAGACGCTCCAGGCGGACACGCGGGCGGGCATCGGCGGAGGCGCTTCGCCCGTCATCGAGTACTGCTGCATGTGCTGCGAGCTGAGGAAAACGCAGTTCTCGAACAAGGCGCTTTGCACTTCCTGACCGCGGCCCGTCGCGTCGCGCTCGCGCAGAGCGGCCAGCACGCCGATCGCGCCGAACATGCCGCCCATGATGTCGTTGACCGATGTGCCGGCGCGAAGCGGGCGGCCCACCGGGCCCGTCATGTACGAGAGTCCGCCCATCATCTGCACCACTTCGTCCAGCGCCAGACGCTTCTCATACGGCCCGGGCAGGAAGCCCTTGTGCGACACGTAGATGAGGCCAGGATGTTGGCGCGACAGTGTCGTGTAATCGAGCCCGCACGACGCCATCAGTCCGGGACGGAAGTTCTCGATCACGATGTCGCACTCGCCGATGAGGTCGGCCGCCGTCTCGCGGCCCGCATCGGTATTGATATCGATGACAACGCTTTTCTTGTTGCGATTGAAGGCGCGGAAGAAGCCGATGCCCAACCCTGGCAGCTTGCGCGTTTTGTCGCCGCCGGGCGGCTCGAC
This sequence comes from Pandoraea eparura, assembly GCF_902459725.1. Lineage (GTDB taxonomy): Bacteria > Pseudomonadota > Gammaproteobacteria > Burkholderiales > Burkholderiaceae > Pandoraea > Pandoraea eparura. The sequence goes on along the minus strand of NZ_CABPSH010000016.1, from coordinate 70,363 downwards.
CTTGATGACCTCGGCACCGAGGTCCGCGAGAATCATCCCGCAGGTCGGGCCCATCACCATATGGGTGAACTCAACGACGCGCACGCCTTCGAGCGGCAAGCGATTTTCTTGAGACATCATGTCAATCCTCAGGCAGCGCTGGGCAGCGTCGTCCACGACGCGCCGGTCAGTAGGGGGCGTCCGGCGCGCGCAAGCGCACCGTGGAACGTTTCGCCGGGCAGCCATGTGGTCAGGCGTGCCCGGAGGGCGAGGAGCGCGTCGATATCGAGCCCCGTCACGATTTGCATGTCGTCCAGCATGAAGGCCAGGTCTTCGGTGGCCGCGTTGCCGCTTGCGCCCGGTGCGTGCGGACACCCACCGATGCCGCCAAGGGACGTATCGAAGCGATCGACACCGGTGCCGAGTGCCGCGATCACATTGGCCAGCGCCAATCCGCGCGTGTCATGGAAGTGACCGCACCACAGGCGCTCACCGGCCAGCGCGCGCGCCTGCGTGAACAGACGGCTCACCGCGCCGGGGCCGGCATAACCCACCGTGTCCGCCAGGCTGACGTCGTCGGCGCCGACGTCGAGCAACGCGGCGAGGCAACGCATCACCTCGGCTTCCGGCACGACGCCCTGCAGCGTGCAGCCGAACGCTGTGCCCACGCCGCCTTCAATCTTCGTTTTGACGCCGGCGGCGTCGCGTGCGGCACGAATGCGCCCGACCTCCGCGATGACGTCATCGGGTGTCTTGCGCAGGTTGGCGAGGCTGTGTGCGTGGCTCGCCGAGAGAGGGACGAGCAGGCGATCGACGCCGCAGGCCAATGCGCGTTCGGCGCCCTTCAGGTTGGGCACCAGCGCGCTGACGGACAAGCCGGGAAGGGTGCGCGCGTGCGCCACCAGTGCGGGCGTGTCGGCGAGTTGGGGCAGCCGCTCGGGGGGCACGAACGAGCCGACCTCGATTTCGCGCAGACCGGCGGCGTAGGCGGCATCGATCCACTCGATCTTGCGTTCGGTGGGCAACACGCTGGACAGGCTTTGCAGCCCGTCGCGCATGCCAACCTCGCGCAGCACGACGCGCGACGGATACAGGGACATGGCATCTCCTAAGTTATCGGTGCCGGTCTGAGCCTCCGGCTTTTGTGCTAACTTTAGTCATTCCTGAATGGAAATAAAGAGAAGAAAAGGCAGCTCTGGCGTTCCATTCAGGAATGTCAGAATCAGGCGGACCGAGGAGGCGTTGTGCGCGACATCGATTTGAAGACCCTGCGCTTGTTTGTGGCCGTGTGCGACCACAACAACATCGGGCGGGCGGCGAGCGAGGCGCATATCGAGCCGTCGGCGATCAGCAAGCGAATTGCGCAGATGGAGTCGGATCTCGGCGTGACGCTTTTGACCCGCACGCGGCGCGGTGTACAGCCCACGGCCGCCGGGCTGGCCGTGCTGGAAAATGCGCGCAGCGTGTTGTTCACAATGGAGCGAATTGCGTCGGACGCGGCGTCGTTCGGGGGGGGCTTGAAGGGGCGGGTGAGCCTATGTGCGTCTGCGTCGGCCATCGCGGAATCGCTGTTGGACGATATCTCCGACTTCATGTCGATCCCGGCCCATGCCGACATCCGGGTCGATGTCGAGGAGCGGCTGTCGGTCGATCTGGTCCGTCGCATTCGCGAGGGCTCGGCGTCGGTCGGCGTCTGCTGGGATAATGTCGCACTGGACGGCTTGCAGGCGGTGCCGTACCGCGAGGATTCGCTGGCCTTGGCGGTGCATCCGGCGCACCCGTTGGCCGGGCGTCGCGCGCTGTCGTTTCACCAATCGTTGGACTATGACCACGTGGGCATGCCCCCGGCGACGGCGGTGCACACGCTTTTGCAGCGAGCCGCCGCGAATGTCGGGCGGACCGTGACCTATCGCGCGGTGGTGTCGAGCTTCGATGCAGCCTTGCGGGTCGTTGCCGCGAACCTGGGCATCAGCGTGATTCCCGCTGAAGTCGGCGAGATTTACCAAGCCAGCATGAAGATCAAGACGATCCCGCTGACCGACAGTTGGGCCCGCCGACGCTTCATCATCTGTTATCGCGACTTTGAAACGTTACCGCCCGCGGCGCAGAGAATGGTGGAACACCTGGTGGAACGGGCTCGCGCGCCATCGTGACGACGTGTCGGTATTTCACGGGTCGTCGCGCGGTAATTACCGGGTCGAGCGGTATGGCGCGGCGTATGATTTCAGTCATATCCCGCGTGGCATGTCGACGGTAGACTTCGAGTGCCCTTTCGATTGGAGTTATCCATGAAACGCGCTTCAGTGTCGGTAATCGGCGCCACGACCGCCGTCATGCTCGGTGCCGTTGTTCTCTCATCCGTCGCCTTTGCCGACGTCACCGCACGCCAGGCCGTGGTGGCGCAACACGGGGCCGAAGTGATGCCGTTCTCCCTGGCCGCCACGACCCACATCTTTACGAAGACCGCCAGCGGCGGCGTCCAGCAAGTTGTCACGAAGCATCGCGACCCGAAGCAGGTCACGCTGATCCGCGAGCACATGACCGTCATCGCCCGAAACTTCGCAGCAGGGGATTTTGGCGCGCCGGAGACGATCCACGGCAGCGACATGCCGGGCCTGTCGGTGTTGCGAGCCGCGCAGCCGGGCGAATTGAAGGTTGCCTATCGCGACTTGCCCAACGGTGGTGAGATCGTCTATCGCGCAAACGAGCCGCGCCTTGTCGACGCGGTTCACGCATGGTTCGACGCGCAGTTGTCCGATCATGGTCACGATGCCATGGCGGGCCACGATCCCGGCATGATGCACCACCATCCGATGAACGCTTCGATGGCGAAGTAAGTCGCGCCACTATCCGGGATGCCCATGGCCGACTTCTCCGACGCCTTTGCTACCGGATCGGTGTCGGTTGGCTCAACCTCCGACTGCCGCGCGTCGTGTCATCTGCGTGCAGTCCGCTTGCCCACGCGCGCGACCGGTCCATGCAAGGGTGAAGCAATGCCGGTGAAATTAAAACGTTAGCACCCGGTAGCGAATTTCCTATACTCGAACAGATTGACGGCGCCGTCAGCCCGTCACCCTGTGGGGTGTGACCGCCCGTCCTCATCGGCAACGCCGCTCGCCGCGGTATTTCGCGAAAGGACTTTGGTCGTGGACGATATTTCTCCGCAAGCCTTCGTAGATGCCTTACTCGGATATCAGAAGACCGCTGCATTGAAAGCCGCCGTCGCGCTCGATCTGTTCACCGCGATCGAGACTGAAAAGGGTGAACTCGAGCTTATAGCGAAGCGCGTGCAGGCCTCCGGGCGCGGCGTTCGCATTCTCTGCGATTACCTGACCGTCCTGGGGCTGCTGCAAAAGCAGATGGGGCGCTATCGATTGACACCGTCGACTTCTACATTCCTTACGACGTCCTCGCCGGCTTGGATGGGAGGCGTCTCCGATTTTCTTGCGGCACCCGAAATGACGGCGTTGTGGCTGGAGGATCCGGTTGCGTTCGTTCGAAACGGAGGCTCCGTCGGGCTGGGCAACATGTCCCCCGACAACCCCGTCTGGGTGAAATTCGCTCGCGCGATGGTGCCTTTTGTGGCGCCAACCGCGCAGGCCGTGGCTCAGCACATCGACACATGGCCCGAGGCACCGAAGCGCGTGCTCGACATTGCCGCCGGGCACGGGGTATTCGGCATTGCGATCGCTCGCGCCTTTCCTGCCGCGCAAGTCGTGGCAACCGACTGGCAAGCGGTATTGGCGGTTGCGAAGGAGAACGCTGTGGCGGCCGGTGTAAGCGCGCGCTATCAGACGATCGAGGGCAGCGCGTTCGACGTCGAATGGGGCAAGGACTTCGATCTTGTTCTGCTCTCGAACTTCCTGCACCACTTCGATCCTCCCACCTGTGTGGGACTGCTCTCGAAAGTCCGCAGCAGCCTCAGCGCCGGCGGGCGAGTGCTCGCGGTGGAATTCGTTCCTGACGACGATCGCGTGTCGCCGCCCTTCGCCGCGGCATTCTCCTTCATGATGCTTGGGTCGACGCCGCGAGGCGATGCCTATACCGCACGTGAATTCGAGGAGATGGGCCGCGAAGCTGGATTTTCAAAGACGCGTGTATCGCCGCTCCCACCTTCTCCCGAGAGCCTCGTCCTATTCGAGTCGTAGGCTGATTTCCTGTCAATGCTGGCGCCAAAAGATTTAGCGTGCCGAGACCGCACCTGAATTACCCGATCACACAACGCCCCGAACTCTTATATAAGACATAAGACATAAGACGTTTGATCTTATCCGACATAACGACTAAAATCACGGAAAACGCAGTCTTGGATAACGCCCTGGAGGGCTGACCCCCTCCCCTCGAAACGCATTGCCAGCAGGTCTTCTCATGCTCGAAAACTATCGTGTTCACGTGGCCGCCCGCGCCGCGCTTGGTATTCCGCCCCTGCCGCTGACGGCACAGCAGACCGCTGAACTGGTCGAGCTGCTGACCAATCCGCCGGCGGGTGAAGCCGAAACGCTGCTCGACCTCATCACGAACCGTGTCCCGGCCGGGGTGGACGAAGCCGCTCGCGTGAAGGCTGGCTTCCTCGCCGCCGTCGCCAAGGGCGAAACCGCCTGCGCGCTCATCTCGCGCGCCCGCGCCACCGAACTGCTCGGCACCATGCTGGGCGGCTACAACATTCAGCCGCTCATCGAGCTGCTGTCCGACGCCGAAGTCGGCACCGTCGCTGCCGATGCGCTCAAGAAAACCCTCCTGATGTTCGATCAGTTCCATGACGTCAAGGAACTGGCCGACAAGGGCAATGCCAACGCCCGCGCCGTGCTGCAAAGCTGGGCCGACGCCGAATGGTTCACGAGCCGTCCGGAAGTGCCGCAGAGCCTGACCATCACCGTTTTCAAGGTGACGGGCGAGACCAACACCGACGACCTGTCGCCGGCACCGGACGCCACCACCCGCCCGGATATTCCGCTGCACGCGCTGGCGATGCTCAAGAACGCGCGCCCCGGCATCACCCCGGAAGAAGACGGCAAGCGCGGCCCGGTCAAGTTCATCGAGTCGCTCAAGGAAAAGGGCCATCTCGTCGCCTATGTGGGTGACGTGGTCGGCACCGGCTCCTCGCGCAAGTCGGCCACCAACTCGGTGCTGTGGTTCACGGGCGAAGACATCCCCTTCATCCCGAACAAGCGTTTCGGCGGCGTGTGCCTGGGCAGCAAGATCGCCCCGATCTTCTACAACACGATGGAAGACGCCGGCGCGCTGCCGATCGAGCTGGACGTGTCGAAGATGGAAATGGGCGATGTAGTCGAACTGCGCCCGTATGAGGGCAAGGCCCTCAAGAACGGCGAAGTGATCGCCGAATTTCAGGTCAAGTCCGACGTGCTGTTCGACGAAGTGCGCGCCGGCGGCCGTATTCCGCTGATCATCGGCCGCGGCCTCACGGCCAAGGCACGCGAAGCGCTGGGCCTGCCCGCGTCGACCCTGTTCCGTCTGCCGCAGCAACCGGTCGACAACGGGCGCGGCTTCTCGCTGGCGCAAAAGATGGTTGGCCGCGCCTGCGGCCTGCCCGAAGGCCAGGGGATCCGTCCGGGCACGTACTGCGAACCGAAGATGACCTCGGTTGGTTCGCAGGACACCACCGGCCCGATGACCCGTGACGAACTCAAGGATCTGGCCTGCCTCGGCTTCTCGGCCGATCTGGTCATGCAGTCGTTCTGCCACACGGCCGCGTATCCGAAGCCGGTGGACGTGAAGACGCACCAGACCCTGCCGAACTTCATCAGCACGCGCGGTGGCATTGCGCTGCGTCCGGGCGACGGCGTGATTCACTCGTGGCTCAACCGCATGCTGCTGCCGGACACCGTCGGTACCGGCGGCGACTCGCACACGCGCTTCCCGATCGGCATCAGCTTCCCGGCTGGCTCGGGACTGGTCGCCTTCGCCGCGGCCACCGGCACGATGCCGCTGGACATGCCGGAATCGGTGCTCGTGCGCTTCAAGGGCAAGATGCAGCCGGGTGTCACGCTGCGCGATCTCGTCAACGCGATTCCGCTGTATGCCATCAAGCAAGGCATGCTGACGGTGGCCAAGCAGGGCAAGAAGAACATCTTCTCCGGCCGTGTGCTCGAAATCGAAGGTCTGCCCGATCTGAAGGTCGAGCAAGCGTTCGAACTCTCGGATGCCTCGGCGGAACGTTCGGCCGCCGGTTGCACGGTGCATCTGAACAAGGAACCGATCATCGAGTACCTCAACAGCAACGTCACGCTGCTGAAGTGGATGATTGCGCAGGGCTACCAGGATCCGCGCAGCCTGCAACGCCGCATCGCGGCCATGGAGCAGTGGCTGGCCGATCCTAAACTGCTGTCGCCGGATGCCGATGCCGAGTACGCCGCGGTCATCGAGATCGATCTGGCCGACATCCACGAACCGATCGTGGCCTGCCCGAATGATCCGGACGACGTGAAGACCTTGTCGGACGTAGCTGGTGCGAAGATCGACGAAGTGTTCATCGGTTCGTGCATGACCAACATCGGTCACTTCCGCGCGGCATCGAAGCTGCTCGAAGGCAAGCGCGACATTCCGGTCAAGCTGTGGGTGGCGCCGCCGACGAAGATGGACCAGAAGCAGTTGACCGAAGAAGGTCACTACGGCGTGTTCGGTACGGCAGGTGCGCGTACGGAAATGCCGGGCTGCTCGCTGTGCATGGGTAACCAGGCACAAGTGCGCGAAGGGGCAACGGTCATGTCGACGTCGACCCGCAACTTCCCGAACCGTCTGGGCAAGAACACGAACGTGTATCTCGGCTCGGCGGAACTGGCGGCGATCTGCTCGCGTCTGGGCAAGATTCCGAGCAAGGAAGAGTACATGGCCGACATGGGCGTGCTCGCCACCAACGGCGACAAGATCTACAAGTACATGAACTTCGATCAGATCGAAGACTTCAAGGAAGTCGCCGACACGGTGCAGATGTAAGTGTGATGGCGTGTTACGGTGCGTTGCTTGCGCCGTAATGCCAGAAGCACGGCGAAATGGCGCCGCGAACTGAAGGTTCGCGGCGCCATTTTTTTATGTCGGTCGCCGCGCCCAAATCGGTGGCATCTGGGATAGGGTTCACAGCTTGGATTCAAGGCTTGGTCAGTCGCACATACGCCGGCGCCCGATGGCGATCGACCCGGAGGGATGGCTTTATCGATTTGCAACTGCATCAGGATCGGTGGGTTGCCACCCCCCGCCAAGCGCCTTGAATGCCGCGACCGCTGCGCGCGCCGATTCCGTTTGCGCCTGCACCTGCCCATCCGAGGCGCGTAAGAGGTTGTCGTCTGCCTGCAGCACTTCGACCAGGCTGACGACACCCTTTTGATAAGCGGCGAATGAGGCCGCTCGCGCGCGCCCGAGCGCGCTCACACCCTGCGCGAGAATGGCAGCCTGCGCTTCGCGCTTGACGAGTGCCGAGAAAGAATTCTCGACGTCCTCCGTTGCGTGCAATGCGGCAAGCCGGTACGCGGCAAGCATTTCGGCTTCCTGCCCTTTGGCCGCATTAATCTGCGCGTTGATTCGGCCAAAATCGAATAGACGCCAGCGCAGCCCCAGCAAGCCAGCGGCTTGACTGGCGCCGCCACTGAACAGGTTGCCGCTAGCCACTGAGGTGGCGCTCCCAATCAGTCCGCTGAGCGAAACCTTGGGGTAATACTCTGCGATGGCCACGCCGATACGCGCATTCGATGCAGCCAGGCGACGTTCGGCCACGATCAGGTCGGGCCGACGCCTGAGCAACTCGCCAGGCGATCCTGTGCCAGTGATTCGAGGAGCGACCGGGATATCCCCGCCCTTGAGCAGCTCGGCCCGGTGCGTGCCGGGCTGTGAACCCAACATGACGTCCAGCGCGTTCATCGCTGCATCCTGCCCTGCCTCAAGGACCGGAATGGATGCCTGAACCTGAGCCAGCGCGCCTTCAGCCTGGCTCACCTGGAGGTCGGCCGCCAGCCCTTTTCCATAGAGGAGGTTAATGGTCGATAGCAGATCCTGCTGCGTCTGCAACTGCTTGCGGGCCACCTGCAAACGCGCCTGCAATCCACGAATGGTGATGTAGATGTCGGCAGTCTGTGCTGCCACTGCCAGGCGCGTGGCTACCTCGCCGGCCTCTGACGCCTGATAGTCGGCAAGCGCCGCTTCCCGACCGCGATGCAGGCCCCCGAACACATCCAGCTCCCAGCTCGCGCTGAAATTGGCCTCGTAGTCGTTGCCGTAGCGGTCGAAACCGGGCGTCGAATTCAGGACACGTCCCAGGGGGGTCTCGACCGACTGGTAGGCCCGCGCGCTCTGGCCGCTAACATTGCCGGACGGCAGCAGCGCGGCGTCCGCCGCGCCGAGTCCTGAGCGGGCCTGCGAGACGCGCGCGGCGGCCTGCGCGAGGTCCAGATTCTGTTCCAGCGCGAGCGTGACGAATCGTGTCAGTTGCGGATCACCAAAACCTGTCCACCACGTGACCAGGTCGGCAGCGGCACGCGACGGCCGCTGATCCACCGCGGCTTGACCCTGAAACTGCTTTGGCATGGCGACATTGGGTCGGACATAATCTGGACCGACAGCGCAGCCTGTCGAGAGGCTGGCGACGATGACCGCAGCAAGGAAGTGTTTAGGTAGCATAAGCGTCTTCGCGAGGTTTCATTTGTGACTATAATACCAAATAGTCACTAGTTGTCCATTCCTGTATGCTATCCGCATGAAAAACTCCATCACTCCCTCCGTCCCCGCGCGCGGCCCGGCCGATCACGAGGTGCGGGACCAGATCGTTGCCGCCGCCACCGAGCACTTCAGCCGGTACGGCTACGAGAAAACGACGGTCTCCGATCTTGCGAAGGCGATCGGGTTTTCGAAGGCTTATATCTACAAGTTCTTCGAATCCAAGCAAGCCATTGGCGAGATGATCTGCGCCAACTGTCTGCAAGAAATCGAGCGCGAGGTCCGGACAGCGGTTGCAGAGGCAGATCTGCCACCGGAGAAGCTGCGACGGGTGTTCAAGGTCTTTACCGAAGCCAGCCTCAAGCTGTTTTTCCGGGATCGCAAGCTTTACGACATCGCAGCATCGGCCGCCACGGAAAACTGGCAGGCCGTGCAAGCCTACGAAGCTCGTGTTCGAACGCTACTTCGCGAAGTGCTTCAGGAAGGCCGGCAAAGCGGTGACTTTGAGCGCAAGACGCCGCTGGACGAAACCGCGACGGCGATCTATCTGGTGCTGCGCCCCTACCTCAACCCGCTGCTGCTTCAGTACAACCGTGATACCACCGACGTCGCGCCGGCCCAGTTGTCCAGCCTCGTACTTCGTAGTCTGTCGCCTTAATCGAGATCGAGATTGTGACGCTTGACTATATTGGTCACTAGAATCACAATGAAAGCCATCTTCACTCATCGATGGAACTTTCATGTTCTCGCGTCGCCTCGCCATCCCCGCACTCGCCTGTGCACTGCCGTTAGCGCTAGCGGCCTGTGGCGAAAAACCACAGCCCGATCCGCGCACCGAAGCCCCACTGGTGCGCATGGCCGTCGTCAAACGCGCCATCCCCGGGTCCCGTTCGTTCACGGGGATCGTCGCGGCACGCGTGCAGAGCGATCTGGGTTTCCGTGTTTCCGGAAAGGTGCTGGAACGGCTGGTGGATGCCGGCCAAACCGTCAAACGCGGTCAGCCGCTGATGCGCCTCGACCCCATCGATCTCAAGCTTGCCGCGCGAGCCCGACAGGAGGCGGTCACAGCCGCGCGAGCGCGAGCGCAGCAGACCGCGCAGGATGAGGAGCGCTATCGCGACCTGCGCGGCACGGGAGCGATCTCAGCTTCGGCCTACGACCAGGCCAAGGCGGCCGCTGATGCCGCCAGGGCGCAACTCAATGCAGCCGAGGCTGATGCCGACGTGGCGCGCAATGCGACGGGCTATGCTGAGTTGACGGCGGACGGCGATGGCGTGGTGATGGAAACGTTGGCCGAACCCGGTCAGGTCGTCAGCGCGGGACAACCTGTCGTGCGCCTCGCTCACGCTGGGCGTCGCGAGGCGGTCATCCAGCTACCCGAAACCCTGCGTCCCGCGATAGGTTCGGTCGCCCAGGCAACGCTCTTCGGCAGCGGCGGCAGCACCGTGCCGGCGACGCTACGTCAGCTCTCGGATAACGCGGATCCCCGCACCCGGACCTTTGAAGCGCGGTATGTCCTGCAGGGTAAACTCGCCGACGCCCCACTGGGCGCGACGGTGACGGTCCAGATTCCGGACGTACCTTCTGTGGCGCAAGACCGTTTGCAGGTCCCGATTGGCGCGGTGCTCGACACGGGCAAGGGCCCGGGCGTGTGGCTGATAAGCGGCGAACCGGCCAAGGTTGCGTGGCGGCCGGTGACGGTTCTTCACCTGGACGACGACAGCGCTCGCGTGTCAGGTACGTTGAAGCAAGGCGACAGGGTCGTCGCGCTTGGCGCTCAGTTGCTGCGCGAGGGCGAGCCGGTCCGCGTGTCCAGCCAGAGCGTCGCGATGGCGAGCGAAGGAGCACGTCCGTGAGCGAAGGTCGATTCAACCTGTCGGCGCTCGCCGTGCGCGAGCGCTCCATCACCCTGTTCCTGATCTGCCTGATCTCTTTGGCCGGGCTGGTGTCGTTCTTCAAGCTGGGGCGCGCGGAAGACCCCGCTTTCACGGTCAAGGTGATGACCATCGTCACTGCGTGGCCAGGCGCCACCGCGCAGGAAATGCACGATCAGGTCGCCGAGAAAATCGAAAAGCGCATGCAGGAGCTGCGCTGGTACGACCGGACCGAGACCTATACGCGCCCCGGCCTGGCCTTCACTACGCTGACGTTGCTCGACAGCACGCCGCCTTCGGAGGTGCAAGAGCAGTTCTACCAGGCCCGGAAAAAGATCAACGACGAAGCCGCCAATCTACCAGCCGGTGTGATCGGGCCTATGGTCAACGACGAATATGCCGACGTCACCTTTGCGCTCTTCGCGCTGAAAGCGAAGGGCGAACCGCAACGCCTGCTCGTGCGCGATGCCGAGTCGCTGCGACAACGGCTGCTGCACGTGCCCGGCGTGAAGAAGGTCAACATCATCGGCGAACAGGGTGAGCGCATTTATGTCCAGTTCTCGCACGACCGGCTGGCAACGCTCGGTATCAGCCCGCAGGACGTGTTCGCCGCGCTCAATGGCCAGAACGCCCTGACGCCCGCCGGCTCCGTGGAGACCAAAGGTCCGGAGGTGTTCATCCGACTTGACGGTGCCTTTGACAACCTGCAGAAGATCCGGGACACGCCGGTCGTGGCGCAAGGTCGCACGCTGAAGCTGTCGGACATTGCCACCGTTACGCGAGGTTATGAAGATCCGGCGACGTTCATGATCCGCAACAACGGCGAACCCGCACTGCTGCTGGGCGTCGTGATGCGCGACGGCTGGAACGGACTCGACCTCGGCAAGGCGCTGGACAGCGAGGTCGGCGCAATCAACGCCGGACTTCCGCTGGGTATGAGCCTGACCAAGGTGACCGATCAGTCTGTGAACATCAGCTCGTCCGTCAACGAGTTCATGGTCAAGTTCTTTGCCGCGCTGCTCGTCGTCATGCTGGTGAGCTTCGTCAGCATGGGCTGGCGCGTAGGCCTCGTCGTTGCGGCGGCCGTGCCGTTGACGCTGGCCGTGGTGTTTATCGTGATGGCCGCGACCGGCAAGAATTTCGACCGCATCACGCTCGGCTCGCTGATCCTGGCGCTCGGCCTGCTCGTCGACGACGCGATTATCGCGATCGAGATGATGGTCGTGAAGATGGAGGAAGGCTACGGGCGCGTGGCCGCGTCGGCGTACGCGTGGAGCCACACGGCCGCGCCGATGCTCGCCGGCACGCTGGTGACCGCGGTCGGCTTCATGCCGAACGGCTTCGCGCGATCCACCGCGGGCGAATACACCAGCAACATGTTCTGGATCGTTGGGATCGCGCTGATCGCATCATGGGTCGTGGCGGTGGTCTTCACGCCATATCTCGGCGTGACGATGCTGCCGGAGTTCAGAAAGTTCGAAGGCGGTCACGACGCAATCTACGACACGCCCCGCTACAACCGCTTCCGCCAGTTGCTGACACGCGTGATCGCGCGCAAATGGCTCGTCGCCGGTTCGGTCGGCGGCCTGTTCGTGCTCGCGATTCTCGGCATGGCGATCGTCAAGAAACAGTTCTTCCCGATCTCCGACCGTCCCGAAGTGCTGGTCGAGGTGCAGATGCCCTACGGCACGTCGATCTCCCAGACCAGCGCCGCCACGAAGAAAGTCGAAGCGTGGCTTGCAAAGCAAAAGGAAGCAAAAATCGTCACTGCGTACGTCGGGCAGGGTGCGCCGCGCTTCTTTCTGGCGATGGGGCCGGAGCTACCCGACCCGTCGTTCGCGAAGATCGTGATCCGCACGGAAAGTCAGGAAGCGCGCGACGCATTGAAGCAGCGGATGCGTCAGGCCATCGCAGACGGTCTCGCCCCGGAAGCGCGCGTTCGGGTCACGCAACTTGTGTTCGGGCCCTATTCGCCATTCCCGGTCGCCTACCGGGTCACCGGTCCAGACACGGACAGGCTGCGCGGTATCGCGGCCGAGGTTCAGCGCGTAATGGACGGCAGTCCGATGATGCGCACGGTCAATGCTGATTGGGGCACGCGATCTCCGACCCTGCATTTCAAGTTACAGCAGGACCGTCTGCAGGCGGTGGGGCTAACGTCCAGCGCCGTCGCTCAACAGTTGCAGTTTCTGCTTACCGGGGTGCCCGTCACTGCTGTGCGCGAGGATATCCGGACTGTGCCGGTCATCGCACGCTCGGTCGGTGACGTCCGGCTCGACCCCGCGCGCCTCGGCGACTTCACGCTGGCAGGAGCGAACGGGCAGCGCATCCCGCTGTCGCAGGTCGGCAAGGTCGAGGTGCGCTTGGAAGAACCGATCATGCGCTGGCGCGATCGCGTACCGACGATCACGGTGCGCGGCGATATCGCCGATGGCCTGCAGCCGCCGGACGTCTCGGCCGCTATCACGAAGCAGCTTCAACCCATCATGGCGAGGCTCCCCAGCGGCTATCGAATCGAGGAAGCGGGCTCCATCGAGGAGTCGGGAAAGGCGACGGCCGCAATGCTGCCGCTGTTCCCGATCATGCTGGCGATCACGCTGATCATCATCATCTTCCAGGTACGTTCGATCTCCGCGATGGTGATGGTGTTCTTGACTAGTCCACTGGGTCTGATCGGTGTGGTGCCGACGTTGATCCTGTTCCGGCAGCCATTCGGCATCAACGCGCTGGTCGGCCTCATTGCACTGTCCGGCATTCTGATGCGTAACACACTGATCCTGATCGGGCAGATCCACCAGAACGAGCAGGCGGGACTTGACCCGTTTCGTGCGGTCGTCGAAGCCACGGTGCAGCGCGCGCGTCCGGTGGTCCTGACTGCGATGGCGGCGATCCTCGCGTTCATCCCGCTAACTCACTCGGTGTTCTGGGGCACGCTCGCCTACACGCTGATCGGTGGAACGTTCGCAGGAACGGTGCTGACGCTAGCGTTCCTCCCAGCGATGTATTCGATCTGGTTCAGGATTCGGCCCGGCAACCCGGCAGCCGCCCGCAAGGGTCACCACGAGCACGCCTCTCCTCCCGAACCGACGTTGCAAGACGCGCGCAGCTAAAACGCAATCAGTCTACTGTATGGAAGGAAATTGCTATGCCTAATTCCGAAGTGGTCGTTGTCACCGGCGTGTCGTCTGGTATCGGACGCGCGACCGCCGAGAAGTTCGCAAAGCGCGGGTGCCGCGTATTCGGCACCGTGCGCAGCATCGCAAAAGCGGCGCCATTGGGCGGCGTTGAGTTGGTGGAGATGGATGTGCGCGACGACGCTTCCGTTCGAACTGGGATTCATGCAATTGTCGATCGTGCCGGGCGCATCGACGTGCTCGTCAACAATGCCGGCACCACGCTGATCGGAGCGGTGGAGGAAACGTCGGTTACAGAAGCCGCGACGCTATTCGATACCAACGTATTCAGCATTCTGCGTACGACCCAGGCAGTGCTTCCACACATGCGGGCGCAACGACGCGGACGGATCGTCAATATCAGTTCGGTACTCGGCTTTTTGCCGGCACCTTACATGGGACTCTATGCGGCGTCCAAGCACGCCGTCGAGGGGTTGACCGAGACACTGGATCACGAGGTGCGCCAGTTCGGCATCCGCGCAACGCTGATCGAGCCGTCCTTTACCCGAACCAATCTCGATGTCAATGCGCCTCAAGCGGGTTCGAAAATCGCCGCCTATGACCGCGAGCGTGCGCTTGCATCGGGCGCCGTCGTCGACAGCGTCAAAGGTGCCTCCGCACCTGATGGCGTGGCAAGCACAATCGTTGAAGCCGCGATAGGCAGCTGGCGTATGCGCCGCACGCCGGCGGGTGAGGCATCGCTCCTGAGAAAATTGCGGCGCTTCATGCCCGCCGGGCCGGTCGATGCTAGCCTGAGGAAAACTTTCGGGCTCGCGTAAATCGTGCCCGCGGAGAAAGGACCCGTCGGCTCCGTCGCCCAATCTTCACGGGCATTAAAGATTTACTGCCGCTTTTCTGTCTTCGCGCCTCAGCGGTAGCGGTCGGGCGCGAAGGCCGAGCTTCCTTGCCACGAACATCTGACGCTAATCAATCTGCCGCTTGGCGGAGAGCAGGAGGCCGCGATGGCGTCGGATTGCGGGGCGCTCGAGAAATGCAGGGCTCCGAAACGCACAGCGAAAAATCGCCTTTGTTTCAAAGGAGCCTCGTGCATGAGCCGTAAGGCGAGGCCCATCTCAGCGAACTCATGCACTCAGCTCAGCGATGATGCGCTCCGCGAGAAAATCGCAGGGCTGGCGGTTAGACGTCACACTTCGCGCAAGGACGATCTCGAGCGTGCCAATCTCCGGCAGACCATGCGCCGCCCCGAGCAACGTGAAATCAGACGGCACGGCACATCGCGCCAGCGGGGTAATGGCGAGGCCGGCTCGGGCCATGGTCAGCAGGCCCAGCAGGCTCGGACTCTCATACGACGTTCGATACGCGATCTTCGCGCGCTCCAGGCTCCGAATCGCCTTCTCGCGCGCGACGCTTCCTGGCAAGAACACCGCGATGGGCAGTGGCCGCTCTAGCCAGATGTCCGTCGCGCCGGGGGCGGTGGCCCACACCATCGGCTCGTGCCGCAAGAAATCACCGGTCAGTCCTTTAACCCGTGTCGCGCAGACGAGGTCCACCGTGCCATCGCGCAGCATCGGCGCCAGCGCAACGCTGGGCAGGCCAATCACCTGGATTTCGACCTTGGGGAAGCTCGCCGAGAATTTCTTGAGAATCGGCGGGAAGAGCGACGACGCGTAATCGTCCGGCACACCGATCACCACGCGGCCCGTCACGTCCGGCCGCACGACCGCGGCCCAGGCCTCATCGCGCAGCGCAATGATCCGCCGCGCGTATGCCAGCAGCACCTCGCCGTCTTGCGTCGGCACCACGCTGCGCGGCCTACGCACGAAGAGCGCTTTGCCAAGCGCCGACTCCAGCGCCTTGATCTGCATGCTCACCGCCGATTGCGAGCGGTGCACAAGATCGGCGGCTCGACTGATCGTGCCCGTATCGGCAACGGCAACGATCATGGTGAGAACGCCAACGTCGAGGGCTTTCATCTCGGTACTCATGGGCACTGGCTCGCGTAGATGCATCAGAAAAACTGAAAGATTGCATCAATATTATGCGATTTTCTTTTCCATCGCATTGGCGCAAAGTTTGGGAAAACGGAGTCTTGACTATGAATGCCCACACGCCCCTGACGACGCTGGCCCTTGCCGGTGTGCAGCCGCAACCCAATTTTGCGGCCATTGCGTCAGGCGCCTCGGTGCCCTACGTGGAAGCCGGCAGCGGCGAGCCGATGGTCTTTGTGCACGGGTCGTTGTGCGATTACCGTTATTGGGATTCGCAGCTTGCCGGGTTGTCGGCGCACTTCCGCTGTTTCGCGCCGAGCCTGGGTCACTATTGGCCGGAAACGCACGCGTTCGGGCACGGTGACTTCAGTTGGGAAGCGCACGTGGCGGAGATGGCGGAGTTCATCGAGGCGCTGGGCCGTGGCGCGGTGCATCTCGTCGGCCACTCGCGTGGCGGCTGCGTGGCCTTTCACCTGGCGCGTCAATACCCGCACCTGGTGAAGACGCTCACGCTGGCCGACCCCGGCGGTCCGTTGCAGGCCACGCCGCAAGCGGAGACCGGTAAATTGCCGCCTGCCACGCAATTGTTGAGAGCCACGGCCGCCGGGTTGATCGAGCAAGGCAAATTCGACGCCGGCCTGAACCTGTTTGTGGACTCGGTCACGATGCCTGGCTTCTGGAGCAAGAGCACGCAGAGCTTCCGCAGGATGGCACTGGACAATGCGGTAACGCTGCCCAAGCAGTTGCGCGATCCGCTGCCCGCCTATACCCCTGAAGCCGCCCGCGAAATCCAATGCCGGACACTGTTGATCGATGGGCAGAAGAGCCCGCGCATGTTCCGGAACACCGTCGAGCGACTTCAACAGTGGATCGGACACGCTGAACGTCAAACCATCGCTGGCGCCTCGCATGGCATGAACATCGCCAACCCTGGCGCGTTTAATCGGGCGCTTGTGCAATTGGCTGGGTAGTGGTTTTGTACGGGTTGATGTCAGTGGCACGGTGAACTGGCTGGCCCGAGGGCGGACGTGCATCGTTGCAGAAGTAGGGCGCGCTCGACGATCGCATGTTGCATTGGAGCGGTATTGGATGCCCGCGCGATGGCACGGGCGTTGCAGCCGCTTGTTCTCGGATTCCGACGCTCCCATCCGGTTGGCATCGGGCAATCGCCCCCGCCCACGCCAGCCTGAAACTCGAAACGCTTTCGAACAGCTTTCTGGTCTGATCTCGCACCGCTTCAGTCGCCGCAGCGGATTCCTCAACGAGGGCTGTGCTGGGTGACGGCACCGATCTACGACAACGCGCGTGACAGCGCATTCAGGCCGTTGCGTTGCTCCTCAGACGCGGACGCGATCTCTCGCAGCACGTCATCAACTTGTCGAACGGTATTGAGTGTTTCTGCGCCCCGCTCGCCTGCCACGCCCGCCGGCTTTGCTCCCTACTAAACGTATCCATCCGATACGCCAACCAGCGTTTCGATGTCCAGCGACACTTCCCGCCATGCGTACTTTCCCGGATGCGCCAGCAAGCCTCTTGCCAATTTAACTAGATATCTAATATAGTTAGCAAAACCTGCTGATGAAGGCGACCTGTCGCCGGGAGACATGACATGCTGACCCACCAAGAGAATGAATTGCTGTGCCGCGTCGAAGGCGATGCCCCGATGGGCCAACTGATGCGCCGACACTGGACGCCGGTTTGCCTGATCGAAGAAGTCGCCGAGCCGGATGGCGCGCCGGTAAAGGCGCGCGTATTTGGCGAGGACCTCGTCGTGTTCCGTGATTCGGAAGGCCGCGTTGGGGTGCTGGACGAGTACTGCCCGCACCGCCGTGCCTCGCTCGTCTACGGCCGCAATGAAGACGCCGGCCTGCGCTGCCTGTATCACGGCTGGAAGTTCGACGTCGCAGGTAATGTGCTTGAAATGGTGTCCGAGCCGGCGGCGAGCTGCATGACCGACAAGGTCAAGCACAAAGCTTATCCGGTGCAGGAATGGGGGGGCATGGTGTGGGCGTATATGGGCCCGCAAGACGCCATCCCCGAATTCGTGCCGCCGGCCTGGGCGCCGACCGCTGATACCCGCGTGAGCATTGCCAAGGCGCTGCTGCCGTGCAACTGGGCGCAGATCCTCGAAGGCGCGATCGACTCCGCACACAGCTCCAGCCTGCATTCGTCCGACTTCGTGCCGGCACGCGTCGGCGGCGCCGAAGCGACCGACAAGAACTGGCTGCGCCCCTCCACCGACAAGGCCCCGCGCCTGCAGGTCGAGCGTACCGACTATGGCTTCCGTTATGCCGCGCTGCGCCGCCCGATCTTCAACGCCGGCACGCACGACTACGTGCGCTCGACGGTGTTCGTGGCGCCGGGCACGGTGCTGATTCCCCCGAACAATCTCTACAACGTCGCGAACATCAACGTGCCGATGGACGACACGAACACGGCGTTCTACTTCATCGCCTGGGGCGATCCAGAGACGACACCGGAAACTGAAACTTGGCGCAAGTTCCTGCGTCAGCAGGTCGGCATCGATCTCGACCGGTACTATCGGCCGCTTCGCAATCACGACAACCGCTTCTGGCAGGACCGCCAGGCGATGAAGGCCGGCAATTTCACGGGCATTTCGGGCTTCCCCAACCAGGACATCGCCATGTGGGTCACGATGGGTCCGATCGCTGACCGCTCTGACGAGCGTCTCGGGGCAAGCGATCTCGCGATCGTCGAATTCCGGCGCCGCATGCTCGACGCACTCGCGGAACTCGACAAGGACGGCAACGCCATTGGCACCGGTGCGAAGGCGATTCCCCAGAACACATGCTCCTACCAGGCCGTCGTGCCGAAGGAAATCGACTGGCGCATGTATGCCGCGCGTTATGTCAGCAAGCGGAACCCGGAACTCACCGACCAGCCGGCCGCGCTCGCAACGGACTATCAGGTCAAGCAATAACGGGAGGCACACGGTTATGGATCAGCGCCGTTTGCGCATCGGGGTCGCAGGACTGGGACGGGCATTCTCGCTGATGCTGCCGACCTTCCTGCGCGACCCCAGAGTCCAACTCGTCGCTGCGTGCGATCCCCGTGCGGATGCGCGGCGGCAGTTCGCCGCCGACTTCGCGGCGCCCACCTATGCGGACGTGGCGGCGTTGGCGGATGACGATAACGTCGAGATCATCTACATTGCGAGCCCGCACCAGTTCCACGCGCAGCACACGGAAATTGCCGCGGCAAAAGGCAAACACGTACTGGTCGAGAAACCCATGGCGCTCGGCGCCGCCGATTGCGACCGCATGATCGCCGCATGCCGTGCCGCGGGCGTGCATCTGATGGTCGGCCATTGCCACAGCTTCGATACACCGTACCTGCGCACGCGAGAATTGATCCGTCTCGGCGAATTCGGCGCGGTGAAGATGATCCAGGCCATCAACTACACCGACTACCTGTACCGACCGCGCCGGCCCGAGGAGCTGGCGACGGCTGAAGGCGGCGGCGCCGTCTTCAGCCAGGCGGCGCACCAGGTTGACATCGTGCGCATGCTGGCCGGCTCACGCGCAATCCGGCTGCGTGCGAGCGTCGGCCGGTGGGATCCGTCGCGCCCGACCGAGGGGGCCTATTCGGCGCTGATCTGGTTCGAAAACGGCGCCTATGCCTCGCTCTCATACAACGGGTACGGCCACTTCAATACCGACGAGTGGAGCGGCTGGATCGGCGAAATGGGCGATCGTACGAGCCCCGACACGTACGGCAGCGCCCGCCGCCGTCTGAAGACGCTTGCGTCCTCGAATGACGAGGCCGACCTCAAGGCGGCTGGCACCTACGGCGGATCGGCATACAAACCGCCCGCCGCCGCGGACGAGCCACAACGATTCCATCAGCATTTCGGCCCGATCATCGTGTCGTGCAAGCATGCGGACCTGCGCCCGCTGCCCGATTCGATCGTCATCTACGGCGACGAGCAGCGCCAAACGCTGCCGCTGCCTGTGCCCGTCGTGCCGCGCGCTGAAGTCATCGACGAGTTGTATGGCGCAGTCGTCGACGGACGCAGACCGCTGCACGATGGCGAATGGGCGAAAGGCACACTGGAAATCTGTATCGCGATTCTGAAGTCGAGCGAAACGGGCGCAGATGTAACCCTTTGATCGCTCCAGGAAAGGCAATATCCCTTGTTACCCTCGTTTTGAACTGAGCCAAGTACAGTTAAAACGAGGGATTTTTTATCGGCGCTTCCGGCAAGCCGGACAGTTGGAAAACTGGATCGCTGGCAACGGCCCCGACTTCTGCGGGGCGCGTATGTGCGCTCGACTGCGCTATCCGGCGAACGCCGCAAAGCGCAATGAAAAATCGGTCGCCGTGACGTTCTTCGTCAGCTTGCCTAACGAAATACGGTCCACGCCGGTCTCCGCAATGGCGCGCAGGGTGTCCTCCGTAACGCCACCCGACACTTCCAGCTCAGCGCGCCCTGCGGTGACATCCACGGCCTCACGCATCGCGTCGAGCGAGAAATTGTCGAGCAGAATCGCCGTGGCGCCCTCGGCCAACGCTTCGTTTAACTCAGCGAGCGTTTCCACTTCGACCTGCACCGGTACGCCCGCCCCCAGAGCCTGCGCCGCCCGAATAGTGGAGGCAATGCCGCCCCCGGCCGCGATATGGTTTTCCTTGATCAGGATGCCGTCGTACAGTCCACGACGATGGTTTTCGCCACCGCCGATACGCACCGCGTATTTTTGCGCGAGGCGCAAGCCCGGAAGCGTTTTTCTCGTGTCGAGGATGCGCGCCGCCGTGCCCTCGACGATGCGCACCATCGCACTCGTCTCGGTGGCGACACCCGAAAGCAACTGAAGGAAGTTGAGCGCCGTGCGCTCGGCCACGAGCATGCCGCGGGCTGGACCGGTGATCCGGCAAACGATCTGCCCTTCGTGCATTCCTTCGCCTTCGCCGACAAACCACTCAATCGCAATACGCGGGTCCACCTGCCGGAGTGTTTCGTCAAACCACGGCCTGCCACACAGCCGTGCGGGCTCCCGCACGGTCAGGACGGCCTCGGCTGAGGCGTCGGGGTTGATCAGCAGCGACGTCCAGTCGGCGTTGCCGACATCTTCCGCAAGCGCATCGCGGACGTTGCGCAACATCGCCGCGCGGGTCATTTCATCCATTCCAGTATCCGTATTTTGAGCGGGAAAGCAGCATGCAGTGGCCTGCCAGCGTGCGTGGGCACGGCCACAAATATTATTAGATCTATAATAATATAGCCAGCTGGGAATGGTCTGAAGTGTCGCGCTGCGCGTCAATCGTGTTCGGACGCTTCGGCGCGTGCCGCGATGAGATTACCCACCTCGCGCGTCGACGGAATGCGACGCGACGGATCGTTAGACTCGGATTCGTCGCGTGCCATGTTCTCGATGATCGTCAGCAGAACCTTGCGCGCGACGTTAATCTCGGTCGCCTTTAAACCGTCAACACTGATCTCATTGACTTCTTCTGCAAGCGGAACGAGCTTTTTTTTGAGGTTCCGGCCGCGTGGCGTGAGGAAAACGTGGGTGTTCTTGCGGTTGCCGGGGGCATAACGGCGCTCGACATAACCGAGCTTTTCCATCGCCTGCACCGCGCTGAAGGTGGTGGGCGTCGTGGTTCCGGTTTCGTCGCTGAGCTCCTTTTGCGTGAGCCCGTCGTTGACCCAGAGCACGCGCAGGAAAGCCCAGTGGCCAAATGACACCTCATGTTGCGCGAGGCGCATTTGCAGTCCGCGCACCATCGCGCGGGCTGCATCCTTGATCAGGTGGGCGAGACGATCGTCGGGCACCGCCTCGCGCCAGTGCCGGAGAATGGGATCTGTGCTTTGTGCCCCGGATTTGCCAAGGGAGCGTGCTGTTGCCATACCTTCCTCATCCCGTAATAACCAAACATACGGCAATCATATCGCCGAATCCGGCGCATGAGTCACAGCAGACGGGTACGGCGGGAGTTCGCGCGCGGCCGCTTGCGCGTATACATCGGCGGGGTCGGGAAACACTGCGTCCATGGTCGGACCACCGCTCGGGTTTTCCCCCGCGCCCCTGGCATTTGGCCAGACACACGGCGGCGACCGAACTTGCGGGGCGGGACGTCAGATCTTGAAGCTCTCCAGACTTGCCGGGTGAAACAGTTCAGCGGGCTGCACGCGGCGGCTCGACAACCCTTCCGCATGGTGCTGGGCGAGGAAGCGGTCGATCACTTTCTCGTTCTCCGCGAAGCCGTACGACCAGAAATCGTGGCCCATCAGCCGTCGCGCGTTGCGCAACTGGTCCTCGATGAATGGCAGTGTCACCTTGGTTGCCGAGGTATCGCTCAGGCGTGCGAGCGCGATCTCCTTCGACTTCTCAAATGCCTTGACGATGGCGCCTGGAAGCCACGGATGCTGCTCCGTGAGCGACTTGCGAATGCCGAGCGTATGCATGATCGGGAACAGCTTGCGCCGCTCATACCATTCCGCGGCGGCCTTCTGCGGATCTTCGAACAGGTATTTCACTTGCGGATGTCCCCGGTCGAAGCACGACGGTGCGCGCGGTCCGATCACGCCGTCGATTTCCCCCTCGGCCAGCAAGTTCGAAATCGTCCGACCCTCTGGCGCGTTCTCCAGCACAACGCCCTCGGGAAGCTTGAGTGCGATTTTCTCCACGCGCGTGGGATCTTCGTAGCCGCCTCGAACCCAGCGAATGTCCGAGGCTTTCACGCCGTACTCTTCCTCGAGGAACATTCGGACCCACACGTTGGCCGTGAGCTGATACTCCGGCACACCGATGCGCTT
This sequence comes from Pandoraea eparura, assembly GCF_902459725.1. GTDB lineage: Bacteria > Pseudomonadota > Gammaproteobacteria > Burkholderiales > Burkholderiaceae > Pandoraea > Pandoraea eparura. The sequence goes on along the minus strand of NZ_CABPSH010000016.1, from coordinate 47,949 downwards.
GCCCTTGAGATCCTCGGGCCGGTTGATGCCGCGATCGGCGCGCACGTAGATCGAGCTGTGACGGAACGCGCGCGACGGAAAGACCGGCACGGCGATGTACGGCGACGTGCCCGCCGCCGTCTTCACCGAGTAGCTGCTGAGCGATAGCTCGCAAATGTCATAGTCGGCATGGCGGAACGCACGGAAGAAAATCTCCTCCGGATCCTGCAACATAAACACCGGGTCCACGCCGTCGATCTGGACGTCGCCGTCGATCAGCGGTCGCATCCGGTCGTAGTTGCCCACGGCGATGGAAAGTTGAAGCTTGCTCATTCCTGTTCCCTTCTCACAATGAAAATTCATGGTTTCGCACCCAGCGTCGCGCGTTACGGTGCTCGCCGCTCGCGCGGAACCCCCAGAAGCACGGCGATGCCGCCTACAAACGTAAATAATGCGACCAGCAGGATGCCCGCTGAAAAGCTGCCGCTCACGCTCTTCACCCAGCCGAGGACGATAGGCGCGAAGAAGGCGCCGACTTGCCCGAGGCTACTGATCACACCAATACCGCCGGCGGCGGCCGTGCCTTTGAGGTACGTCGGCGGGATAGTCCAAATAATCGCTGCGGCCGCGAAATAACTGATCGAGACGAGACTCAGGCATCCGATCGCAGCGAGCCAGTTATGCGTGACCAGGGTGAGGAGCACAGCGCCTGCCGCGCCTGCTGTCGTCACGCTGACGAAGTGCCAGCGGCGCTCGAGGCGCAGGTCCGAGCTGCGCGCGATGAACAGCATGGCAATGGCGCCGACGATGTAGGGCAAGGCCGACATGAAGCCGATTTGCAACAGGTTGGAAACGCCCGCCTGTTTGATGATCGTCGGCGTCCAGTAATTAAGGATGGTCCCGCAAATGGGCACCGTGGCCCAGCCTGCAGCAATCACGTACACGCGCGGGTCGCGCAGTGCGGCGAGCAGATTGCTCGGCGCGTCATGCGGCTTGCTGCGGCTTTCTTCCTCCAGTGCGCCAATGACGAGACGCTTTTGCTCATCGGTCAGCCACGCGGCCTCCTGCGGCCTGTCGATCAGATAGAAATACGCAACGACACCCGCAATTACAGCGGGCAATCCTTCAAGGAAGAACAGCCACTGCCAGTTGCGGAAACCCCAGACGTCCATGAAGTTTTGGAGGATGTAGCCGGAGAGCGGGCCGCCGACGATCCCCGCAACCGCAATCGCCAGCAAGAATCGCGACGTGATGCGAGCACGGCGTTTGGCCGGATACCAGTACGAGAGATAGAGAATGATCCCGGGCCAGAAGCCCGCTTCCGCCGCGCCGAGAAGCGTTCGGGCGAGGTAGAACTGCCACGGAGCGGTCATGAACGCCATCGCAGTGGAGATGCCCCCCCACAGCAGCATGATCCGCGTGACGGTCTTGCGGGCGCCGATGCGACGGAGCAAGAGCGTGCTCGGCACTTCGAGCAGGATGTAGCCAATGAAGAACAGACTCACCCCAAGGCCGTAAGCAGCGTCGCTCATACCGAGATCGTGCTTCAGCTGCAGTTGCGCGAAGCTGACGTTGACGCGGTCGAGATAGTTAAGGACCCAACAAAGGAAAAGGAAGGTCATCAACCTCAGCGTGATCTTGCGGTAAGTCGCCTCCTCGGCCGCCGAGTCGGCTACGGCAGGCAGGGGTACGTCTCCAGAGTGCAACGTTGAATGTGCCATGTCTCAATATCTCCGAATTTCATTTGTGATGCCGGCTGGAACAGACGTTCCCCCATCACATAATTAGATTTCTAATTTAAAGGTTACGGCGGCTTTTTGTTGCTGGCAAGCACGGGTTTATACCGAGAGTAAGGTCGCGAAGCGTCGCGCGTCTTGACTTGTTAAATTAGAGATCTAGTAATAATATACGATCCATGTTGAAGCAACGCAGCGCCGGATCGGCCAGAAGGAGACAGACATGACGACACCCCAAGAAGACGGCTTTCTTCGTCTGAAGATTGCGGGCAAGGAGAAGATCGCCCGTGACATCTGGCGCTTTGACCTGACCGACCCGCAGGGCGCGCCGTTGCCGCCGTTCGAGGCGGGCGCGAACTTGACCGTTGTGGTGCCCAACGGTTTGCGACGCAGCTATTCGCTGTGCAATGACTCGCAGGAGCGCAATCGTTACGTCATCGCGGTGAAGCGTGACAGCAACGGACGCGGCGGCTCGATGAGCTTCGTCGACGACACGGCAGAGGGCGACGCCGTAGATGTATCTCTGCCCCGCAATGAATTTCCGCTCGACGAGCGGGCAAAGTCGTTCATTCTCGTCGCGGGCGGCATCGGGATTACGCCGATGCTGTCGATGGCGCGACAGTTGCGGGCGGAGGGCCTGCGCTCGTTCAAGCTGTACTACCTCGCCCGCGATCCGGAAGGCACGGCGTTCGTCGATGAACTCAGCAGTGACGAGTGGCGCTCGGACGTGACGATTCACCACGATCACGGCGATCCGTCGAACGCGTTCGACTTCTGGCCTGTGTTCGAGCGGCCAAAGGCAGCGCATGTGTACTGCTGCGGCCCGCAGGCGCTGATGGACACCGTGCGGGACATGACGGGTCACTGGCCGTCGGGCACCGTTCACTTCGAGAGCTTCGGTGCGAGCAACGCGAATACGCGCGAGAACACGCCGTTCACCGTGCGGCTTGCCCGCACCGGTACGTCGTTCGACATTCCCGCCAACCGCTCGATCCTCGACGTGTTGCGCGACGCGAACGTTCGCGTGCCGAGTTCGTGCGAAAGCGGCACCTGTGGTTCGTGCAGGACGGGGCTGTGTTCAGGCGAGGCGGATCATCGGGATCTCGTGTTGCGCGAGGACGAGGAGGAGACGCAGATCATGGTCTGTGTATCGCGCGCGAAATCGGCGGAGTTGGTGCTCGATCTCTGAGCCGCAAGCGAAACCCATCTCTTGCGCCTCACCAGGGCCGAGGCGATCTGCTCGGCTATAACTGGGCCAGAACAGAAGTGTTCGAAACTTATCGTCGCATTATCGCAATGACGTGGCTGGCTGATGAGCGGTGATTACTTCGGCCAGCGCCAGGTCGGTTCGCTCAGGTGCTCAGCAAGGTAGTCTGACAACGCGCTCACCTTCGCCGGCCGCGCCCTCGCCGAGGGCGTGACGAAGTACAGGCCGCCCTTCGTCAAGGACCAGTCGGTGAGGATCGCCTCAAGCCGTCCGTCGCTCAGATATTCGCTCGCGATGAATTCCGGCAGCTCGGCGATCGCGAGCCCTTCCAGCAGCATCGGCAGAAGCGCATCGGAATTGGTCACGCGCAGCGGGCCGGTCGGCATCACCGGTTCCTCGTCGCCGGCGTCGTTGGTGAAGCGCCAGACATCGCTGCGCGCTCGATACGCATAGGACATGCAGGGCCGGTCCAAAAGGTCACGCGGATGCGCGGGCCGTCCCTCGCGCGCCAGATAGGCGGGCGAGGCGACCACATATTGCGTAACCGCACACAGACGGCGCGCGACCAGCGCCGAATCGGGCAGCGCGGCGATTCGCAGTGCCGCGTCGAACCCCTCGGCGACCAGTTCGACAGTCGAATCGGCCAGATGCAGATCGACTTGCACGTCTGGATAGCGGCGGAAGAATTCCGGCATCAGCGGCGCAACCCACCTCAGCCCGAACGACATCGGCACCGCCAGTCGCACAAGCCCGCGCGGCTGCACCGACAACTCGCGGGCGGCGCCTTCTGCCGCCTCGGCCTGCCGATAGATCTCGCCAGCCGTCTCGCACAGCGTCCTGCCGAACTCAGTCAGCGCGAGCTGGCGCGACGTGCGATTGAGCAGCCGTGCGCCCAACCGGTCCTCCAGACGGGCGACGCCGCGCGACACGGTGGCGACCGATACCCCCAGCTCGCGCGCTGCGGCCGCGAACGAGCCTTCCTCGGCGACCTTGGCAAACATCGCGAGTCCTTCGAAATCAGGCAGCTTCGACATGATTCCCCATCATTTCAAATTTGCAACGGTGGTTTGCAATTCATTCTATTTCGAAAACATCGCGCCATCGATATTCTCCTTACATCGCAGCAAGCAATCCGCCGCGAACGCCGCATACCGGCGCCACCGATCGACCCAACAGAACGAAGGAGCAACACCATGACACGCAAGCTCGACAACAAGATCGCACTCGTCACCGGCGCCACCAGCGGCATTGGTCTGGCCACCGCGCAACGCTTTGCCGCCGAAGGCGCGCACGTCTATCTGACCGGCCGCCGTCAGGCCGAACTCGATGCGGCCGTCGCATCGATTCGTGAAGCCGGCGGCACGGCCACCGGCCTGCGCGTCGACTCGACGAAGCTGGACGAGCTGGATTCGCTTTACGCGCAGATCAGCGAGGCGCACGGCCGTCTGGATGTGCTGTTCGCGAACGCCGGCGGCGGCTCGATGCTCGCGCTCGGCGACATTACCGAGGCGCACTATGACGAAACATTCGATCGCAACGTGAAGGCCGTGCTGTTCACGGTGCAGAAGGCGCTGCCGCTGCTGGCCGACGGTGCGTCGGTGATCCTGACCGGCTCGACGGCTGGCAGCTCGGGTACTGCGGCATTCAGCGTGTACTCGGCGTCGAAAGCGGCGGTGCGCGCGTTTGCCCGCAGCTGGATTCTTGACCTGAAGCCGCGCCGGATCCGCGTGAATACGATCAGCCCGGGCGCGACCCGCACGCCCGGTCTTCTCGATCTGGCTGGCGACGACGCCGCGCAACGGCAAGGTCTGGCCGATTACCTTGCCGCGCAGATTCCGCTGGCACGCCTCGGCGAGCCGGAAGAAATCGCAAGCGCTGCGCTGTTCCTCGCATCCGACGATGCAAGCTTCGTGAATGGGGCCGAGCTGTTCGTCGACGGCGGTCAACAGCAGATCTGAACGAAACAGGCGTCGAGGCCGGCGGCCCACATCGCGTGGTGCTGCCGGCCTCCTTTGGAGGCTGCATCGTGACTGAACATCGGCCCTTTACTTCGTTGGGCACACTCTCGCGTAAGTGGCTGAGCGCTCGGTTGCATTTTCGCATCGGCAATCTTGGACAACTCGCGCATCGACCACTGGGGCCGTTGGTCGTCTGGAACGACGACGAAGTTGCACCGCATTCGGGCTTCGGGCTGCATCCGCATCGCGACATTGAAATTGTCACGTGGGTACGCTCGGGCGCAATCACGCATGAGGACGATGCGGGCAATCGCGCGCGTCTCGTCGTAGACACCGTGCAAGCCATGCATGCCGGTACGGGCATTCATCACGCCGAGCGCAACGACGAAGATGCACCGGCGCGGATGTTTCAAATCTGGCTGCAGCCGCGTGCCCCAGGTGGCACGCCGCGCTGGACGATGGGAAGTTGCTCGAAGACGCAACGCGACGGGCAGTTCGTGACCCTCGCGAGCGGTGATCCGGCGGACGTGCGAGCAGGTGCATTGCCGATCGATACCAATGCGCGCGTAAGGATCGCGATGCTGCGTGAAGGGCTATCGATGCGCGTTGCATTGGATTCACCGCAAGCGGCTTATTTCGTAACCGACCACGGTCGGATCGACATTGCGGGCGTACGGCTCGAACCGCGTGATGGCGCGCTAGTGACGGACGAGTCCAACGTTTTGATTGACGCGATCAGCGACACTGACGTCGCGATGGTGGAGCTTCTGGGCTGAAGTGAGTGACCTGCGTTTGCTCAAGCGATTGAATGCTTTCTCGGGTCAGTATCGCCACTGAGCTGCGCTCCCGCGAATAGGCAGGTGTCGAGAGCGGACCTCGACGGGCTGGAGATGAACGTCGGCTAGCGCGATCTTCTTACTACGTGATTGGACTCTAAATCTGCGCGCTACTCAAATCGGGGGAGACGTCGGGCGCTCGTTGGCCCCGATTCATTCAACGAACCACAACTCCCCCTATAAGCAGAACGGCTTTCGCGGGATATTAATCACGGCAGCAAAGGCATTCCCAGCTCCGCGAGGAATTCGTTGTGCCGCTTGTTGGCTACCTTGATCATCTTATCCAGTGAAATCAGGTCGGTATGCACTGCCCCAAGGTCGATCTCCTCTTCGACCACCGCTGTACTCACATAGCGCGAGATATTCAGATTGAAATCGTTCTTCTTCTCGATTTCCTCCATACTCACCCGCCGGGAGTAGCGTGCCTCTTCCTTCCGGAACTGGTAGGTATCGATAATCTTCTCGATGTACTCGGGTAGCAGCCGGTTTTGCCGCTTGCCCTTCTCGAAGTGTTCGGCAGCGTTGATGAACAGTACGTCGTCCGGCTTCTTGCACTTCTTCAGCACCAAGATGCAGACCGGAATACCGGTGGAAAAGAACAAGTTTGCCGGGAGCCCGATCACCGTGTCGATGTGGCCGTCCTTAAGCAGCTTGGTACGGATGCGAGCCTCTGCCCCGCCACGGAACAACACGCCGTGCGGCAGGATTATGGCCATCACGCCGTCCTGCTTCAAGAAGTGAAAGCCGTGCAGCAGAAACGCAAAGTCCGCAGCCGACTTAGGGGCCAGGCCATGGTTCTTGAAGCGCACGTCCTCACCCAGCGCCTCGGCCGGCTCCCAGCGATAGCTGAACGGCGGATTAGCGACCACGGCGTCGAACTTCGGCATCTTGGCTGGGTTGGTCTCGCGCATCATGTCCCACTCGTTGAGCAGAGTATCGCCGTGGAAGATGTCGAACTCGGAATCCTTCACCCCATGCAGCAGCATGTTCATGCGCGCGAGGTTGTAGGTGGTGATGTTCTTCTCCTGCCCGTAAATCTTGCCGATACCATGCGGCCCCATGCGGTGGCGCACATTGAGCAACAACGACCCCGAACCGCAGGCAAAGTCCAGCACGCTGTCCATATGTTTGCGCTGGCCTGTGGCCGGCTCCTGCCCATCCAGTGTGACGATGGCCGAGAGGATGCTGGAAATGGGCTGCGGCGTATAGAACTCGCCGGCCTTTTTACCGGAGCCGGCCGCAAACTGGCCGATCAAGTATTCGTAGGCATCGCCCAGCGTGTCACTGTCGGTGGAAAACTGCGTCAGGCCCTTGGCAATTTCGCTGATGATCTTGCACAGGCGCGCATTGCGCTCGTCGTAACTCTTTCCGAGTTTGTCTGAGGCTAAATTGATCTCGGAAAACAGTCCTCGGAATGTGCTGGCGAAGGATTCTGTTTCGATGTATTCAAAACCCTTTTGAAGTATGTCCAGCAGGTACTTGCTCTGTTCGCGCGCCATCTTCGCGATGTTGCCCCACAGATATTGCGGCTCGATCACATAGTGCACTTTGCGGCGCATCTGTTTTTCGAATTCGGGCACATCTTTTAGATTTCCCTCATACCAAAGCTGCAATGGCGTGGAAATCGAGCTGTCGAGCTGGGTGGGGTAGTCTGACCCCAGCTCTTTCTTTGCGGCGGCCTCGAAATTATCAGACAGGTAGCGTAAGAATAGGAACGCCAGCATGTAATCGCGAAAGTCGTCCGCGTTCATCGCGCCGCGCAGTTGATCGGCGATGGCCCAGAGGGTCTTGCCCAGTTTCTGTTTTTCGAATTCGGTCATGGTGTGTCTGCTGCCTCAGCGGGCTGAGGGAATAATTCTGGATTGAATGGGTAGCGGTTCAGAAAGTCATGCAGGATCTTCCTGAAGTAGGCTTTGTTCTCGTCCAGCATCTGCTGAGGCTCGTAGAGCGAATAATTGCCGTGGCTTAGGATGTTGATCAGACGTGCATGCAAGATGCCATCCGGATCGTCGTCTTCCCGCTTGATGCATGCCGAGAAGTTTTTGTGTCCGTGAAAGCTCGCAGTCTTCTCCAAGATCGTGCGCAGCATATTGAAATGGTGGGTGAACAGCCGGTCTTCCTGCGCGGCCTGATACAGCTCGGCCAAGGCAGCGACGTGGTGAAAGAACGGCGTATCCCCCGTTTCCTCCCGTAACACGTAGCCGCTACCGGTTGAGTTCTTGTTGATGAAAAATCGCTTGGCGTTTTTCAACTCATTGCACAGCACATTGAAGAACAGCGTGTGGTGCGTCGAAAGAACGGTCTTGAGCTTACTGTCGGACCGTTTGAGCAGTTGAGCCAGGTGGTTAGCCACGGCAATGGCGTTGTGCTCATCCAGCGACGAAATCGGATCATCGATATAGATATTGCTCACCCACTGATAGGCTTCCGCACCGTCCAGCACCAACTGCACAATGGCGAGAAAGAAACACCAGACAAAGATATTTTCCTCGCCGCGCGACACCTTGATGTTGTCGATGACCTGCCCATCCACCGTGCGCGAGAAGCGCACCACCCACCGCTGCGTGTCGATGCGAAAATCGAAGTCCGCAAAACGTTGCAGCAGCGGTCGAATACGGTTGTCCATCTCCAGTTCGGCAAGGCCAGCGAAGAAGCGCGAGGCCGCATTAAGCGTCAGCCTGCGGTCACTGTCCCCGTCCAGGTCGTTGTCCCAATGGAACAGATCTTCGGTAAAGGCGTTGAAGTAGAGCGTATCGCGGGCATCACCTCGCTTGCCTATGTCTTTGAACGCCATGGACAGCCGCGTTTTGCCGGTGCCATTGTAGGCATAGAGCAAGATGGTCTTCTTGTTTTCCAGTTCCTGCCGCAAACGGGCAGCCAGCACCGGCAGATCAGCAAAGAGCTGACCCGGCTTCATTTCTGCACCTCGTCTGGCACCGGAAAGAGTTGCCGCATCAAACCATTCTTATGTATTTTAAGAGTTTCGATATTTTGATCATTGGCAGCAATCAATTCATCGAGCGAAGACAGGCAGCCGGCAATTTTCTTCTGTTCCTGAAGCCCAGGAAAGAGGAATGTCTTTTTGAGCCACTGTTCCGGCTTAAACAACATTTTCTCAATAACAATGCCATCGCTGCATTCCAGAAAAGACCTACTGACAATGGGCTGCTGGGAAAAATAACTAAAGAAACCGATGTCGCAATTCTTTCTCGATTTTAGAATCGTGTACTCGTTCGAAACAATTGCACCATCATAATCCTCAGGAACGAGACCGCATGCACAGTGAACGATCTGCCTCTTGGATATTAAAAAATCATTTTTTCTAATGCGAAACTGAGACTTTACGAGAATGTTTCGCCCCCTTAGAAACTCTCTAAGGACAATTCCGCCATATCGGCGTTTTACGGTGACAAGGGTGTAATCTTCGTCATCGTCCATTTTGACGGGACGCAGCACCTCCTCAAGCATCGCTGACACAGGATACTCTTTCCACCCTTCATCCCCCTGAAACTCAGGAAAGCGCAGGCGGGGAACGGTTTCGCCTTCGCGAGGAAAAAGCTGCTGCATCAGGCCCTTCCTGTGGGCCTTGAGGGTGTCCAGCCTTTTGATTTCCGCCGCTATCAGTTCGTCGAGAGAAGACAGGCAGTCGGCAATTTTTTGTTGTTCGTCAGTTTCACTCGGGTAGTGCAATAGCACATTGCCTAGTCGATTCGCTGACAAACCAAGCACCTTTGCTCCTTGGGCTTCACGCTGAATCTGCGTTCTGACACTATCGGATGAAAATAGATAGGCCCCAAAGCCCAGAGCAAAAGAAACTCCGTTGGGCTTTGCAAGAATGGTGTGCAAGCCAGAAACAAGTGGGACGTCACCCGTGTCAATAATCTCGATGGCCTTGCCAATGTCAGCCACGTCCTCGGAGGCGTCCGCGAAAACGATATCTCCGGGTGCGCAGTAGTTCTCTGGCCTGATCGCCGAATGTGACTCCCCGTCATTAATGAACGGAACGGATTCAGAGTCCACACGGAAGTGCTGAGCAAACTTGGTGTGAATATCGCCGTAGTGAATATTCCTAAGCGAACCGACCTCGTAGTTCAGCTTGTCCCGCGACAGCGAGTTGTTGCCTTTGAAAAAATACACCTTTGACATGGGCGAGGACGCCCATTCACGTCGAAATTCGGGAAACCTCAGCCGTGGCGCCAATGCACGTTTTTCGTTGTCCTTTTGACTCATGGCTCTTGTGCTCTTATTGCTCATATGCACTCAGCCCAGAAATCTCGCGTCCCTGGGCGAGCTTGTGCAGCAGTGGCGTCAGTTCTTCCACCAGTGCCAGTTCTCTTTGTGTGCGAGCCTTCCAGCCTAGGCCCAGCGGAACCATCAACTCGCTCAATGCTTCGCCGTCAAAGATGCGGCGGCGAAGTACTTCGTCCACAAAAGCTTGCAGCGCATCTGCGGCCAGCCCATGCTTGACGGCGATGTCGGTGAGTTCGCGGGCCTTCTTCTCGGCCTTGAAACGCTCGTAACCGGTGCGGATCTGCTTTTCGTCCAACGCCTCGCCCACCGGCAAACCACGGATGTATTCGGCAATGTCCTCGCGTTCATCGATGAACTTGGCGTCGGACTGGATCAGGCCGATGAGCTGCTCGCGGCTAAGGGCGAGCTTGCCGGGCTTCTCCTGCGTCATGCGGGCGATCAGCCCCATAATGTAGTCGTAGTCGATGACGGCGGAAGCAAAGAGCACAAATTCGAAATCAAGCTGCTGCACCTCGGGCATTGCCTGATCGCCTACTCTGTCCTGCTGCTCCTTGAGCCGTTTGGCAGTCTCCAGATACACGCCTTTAAAACCTTGCAACTGGTCGGGTGACGCGATCTGGCTGATCTGTGTTTTCTGCTCCTCGCTGAGGTCTGTGTACTGATCAAGTTGAGTCTTTAGGCGCTGCACTTCCTTGAACAGATTGACGAACTGGCTTCGCGCGGCGTCGCCTTTGAGGTGGGCCACGTCTTCCGGCGCATTGGCTAGGCCCTGCGATTGCATGAAGTCAGCCAGCTTTTGTGTAGCCGTCTGAAGACTGCCGATGACCTTGGGTGCAGGATCCACCAGCCAAATCTCGCGCGGATTGTCGATCTTCTCACCGGAGAAGAGTGTAATAGCTTCTTCCACGGGCTTTTGCTGCTGACGGAAGTCCAGGATGTTGCCGTAGGGCTTGCTGTCGTTGAGCACGCGATTGGTACGGGAGAAGGCCTGAATCAGCCCATGGTGCTTGAGGTTCTTGTCCACGTACAGGGCATTGAGGTACTTGGAGTCGAATCCAGTAAGCAGCATGTCCACCACGATGGTGATGTCGATCTTCTGGGCGTGCGGCAGATCGGCATTCGGGTACTGCTGATCCTTAATGCGTTTTTGCACGTCCTGATAGTACAGATCGAACTCGCCGACACGGTGATTGGTGCCGAAGCGAGCGTTGTAGTCGGCAATGATGCGGGTGAGTGCGGCCTTCTTGCCCTCCGGGTCTTCTTGGTTGTCTTCTTTTTCCTGCGGCAGGTCTTCCTGAATCTGCTGCACGTCCCTGTTTCCCTCGGCGGGCGGGGAAAATACGCAAGCCAAGTTCAGCGGCTGAAAGGTGTCGTCTTCTTCCAGCTTCTTGGACTGAAGCGCTTTGAAAGCCTCGAAATACTCTATGGCGTCGTTGATGCGGGCGGTGGCCAGTACAGCATTGAACTTGCGCCCATTGGTGGCGGCATCGTGCTTGGCGAGAATAGTCTCGATGACCTTGGCCTTGGCCAAGCCTTCTCCAGGCTTGGGCGGGTTCTTGCCCTCGGGCTTGAAGTAGTCCACGTGGAAGCGCAGGACGTTGCGGTCTTCGATGGCGTGGGTGATGGTGTACTGGTGCAAGCACCGCTGGAAGAGGTCGTCCGTGGTGCGATAGCTGGCATGTTGCCCCTCGACCTGCTGATAGCTGGCGTTCTGCTCGAAGATGGGAGTGCCAGTGAAGCCGAACAACTGGGCGTTGGGAAAGAATTCCTTGATGGCTTTGTGGTTCTCCCCGAACTGCGAGCGGTGGCACTCGTCAAAGATGAACACCATGCGTTGGTTGCGCAGTGGCTCAAGGCGTTCCTTGTAGTTGCGCTTGTTGGTGCCGTCGAGCGCCAAGCCCAGCTTCTGGATCGTAGTGGCGATGACCTTGTCTGAATAGTCGTCGGACAGCAGGCGGCGCACCAGCGTTTCGGTGTTGGTATTCTCTTCGACGCAGCCCTCCTGGAAGCGGTTGAATTCCTCTCGGGTCTGGCGATCTAGGTCTTTGCGGTCCACCACGAACAGACATTTGTCGATATCCGGGTTGTCCTTGAGCAGGGTAGAGGCCTTGAACGAGGTGAGCGTCTTGCCGCTGCCGGTGGTGTGCCAGATGTAGCCATTGCCGCAGTTCTGGTGGATGCAGTCCACGATGGCCTTGACGGCATAGATTTGATAAGGCCGCATCATGAGCAGCTTTTGCTCACTGGCCACCAACACCATGTAGCGGCTGATCATCTGCCCCAAGGTGCACTTAGCCAGAAATTTCTCGGCAAACCTATCCAGTTGCGTGACCTTCTTGTTGTCCTCGCTTGCAAACTGGTAAACAGGCAAGAAGCGTTCTTCAGCATTGAAGCTGAAGTGGCGCGCGTTGTTGTTGGCGAAGTACCAGGTATCGGTGCGGTTGCTGACGATGAAGAGCTGGACGAAGCACAGCAGCGTCCGGCCGTACCCGTTGCCAGGTGCGCTTTTGTAGTCGACGATCTGCTGCATGGCACGGCGCGGGCTGACGTCCAGGGTTTTCAGCTCGATTTGCACCACCGGCACGCCGTTAATCAGCAGCATCACGTCGTATCGGTGATGGCTGTTGTCGGTGTTGATACGCAACTGATTGACCACCTCGAAGTCGTTCTTGCACCAGTCACGGATATTGACGAGGGTGTAGTTCAGCGGCGTTCCGTCGTCGCGCTCGAAACTATTGACGTTGCGCAGCGTCTGGGCGGCGTTGTAAACGTCGGGCGTGGTGATGCTGTCGATCAAACGCTGAAACTCGCTGTCGGTCAGCCGTACCCGATTTAGCGCCTCGAACTTCGCGCGGAAGTTGGCCTCGAGAGCGGCGCGATCGCGGATATCGGGCCGATAGCTGTACTTGAGGTCGCAAAGCTTGGTGATCAGGTCCTGTTCGATCTGATTTTCTGTCGAGGTCATGAATCAATTCCTGCCGTAGATGGACCGTTGGTTTGGCGGGCAGTCTGCCCCTGGTAGTTCATCGAAACCACGTCAGGCACTCCTTATGACTGCGTCATTCACGCTCTCCTCGACGCCATGGAAGGACTTACTTCTGGATCAACGAACCGCGGCATTTTGACTTCCCCGTGTCGCGGAGTTTGGATTATATCGGTAGAGCGCAGTGGAATCGGGGTAGTCAGCGCACTTTGGCTGTCGCTAAACGGCTAGCCATTTTTCCCTAGTCCGCATGAGCAGACCGTCATACCGAAACTACAAACAAGTGCAGACGAGCGCCCCCAACCCGCCCTTCATCCGGGTTGGTAGGGGCATGGGTTGGGGCCAGATGGCGATGCTGAGGAGCGACATGCGATGCAGGCGCGGTGTCGCGGAGAGGCGCTTAACGCGACCTGAAAATCCCTTCGGTGGGCAGCGGGTGACGTCGCCGCAATCACCAAACGGAAGGACGGCATTGGCCAACAGTTCATTGAGCAGTTCCTCGTCCGAAACAAGGGCCGAAGCGCTCTGAATGGCTCTGCGGCAGCTCGGATGAGTCGCTCCACGATCAGGACAAGGATGCGCGCGTACCGCTGCCATAACTCACCGACAGCAGTCCTGCTGGACCGCACCGAACCGGTGCGCGGCAAGCCATTCCAGCAAACTCCGAAGTTCCTGTCCAGCAAACTGGTTTGTAGTCCCAGCAAATCCCGGCTTCCTACAGCTGCATCAAGCCGACGCCTAAGCAAAAAGCCACGCCCGTGAGGGACGCGGCCTTTTTGCAGTCGTGCGAAATGTTAAGGAAATCGATCTGACAAACCTACAGCAACGCACCAGCCCAGATCGCTTCACATATTTGTGAAAAACATCAACTTTTCTGAGATCCTACACCCATCAAACATCAATATTCCCAGCCCGCAACGCATTCGACTCAATAAACGCGCGACGCGGTTCAACATCATCACCCATCAACGTCGTGAAGATCCCATCCGCGGCGATCGCGTCTTCGATCTGCACGCGCAGCAGGCGGCGGACGGTCGGGTCCATCGTGGTGTCCCACAGTTGTTCCGCGTTCATCTCGCCCAGCCCCTTGTAGCGCTGCTTCGAGACGTTGCGCTCCGCATCCGCCATCAGCCACTTCATCGCCGCCTTGAAGTTCGACACCGACTGTGACTTCTCGCCACGTCGAATCGTCGCCCCTTCACCGATCAAGCCCTTGAACGTCTCCGCCGTCTTCTGCAACTGCGCATAGTCCGCCGATTGCAGGAAGTCCTGGTCGATCACGCTCAGCTTCACGTTGCCGTGATGACGACGCTCCACACGCAGTGCCGCCACCGGCTCCGCATTCTCGACGTCTTCCATCACCGCCGTAATCGTGATCTCCGGCGCCAACGGATCGTCGCTCAGCGCCGCCTGCAACGCCGCAGCCGTGCGCTTCGCCGCTTCCTCGCTGTCCAGCTGGATCTCCACGCCCTCGGTCACCGCCGTCAGCACCGACGCCTCGTAAATCCGGCTCAGACGCTCGATCACGCCATCGGCCAACTGGTAGCTGCGCGTCAACTCGCCCAGCGCATCACCGGCAATCGGCGCGGCTCCCGTCGACGGCGTCAGCTCGGCATTGTTCATCGCCAACTTCAGCATGTACTGCGCCAGCTCGCCTTCGTCCTTGATGTAACGCTCGTCCTTGTTGTGCTTGACCTTGTACAGCGGCGGCTGCGCGATATACACGTAACCACGCTCGATCAGCTCCGGCACCTGGCGGTAGAAGAACGTCAGCAACAGCGTGCGGATGTGCGCGCCGTCCACGTCAGCATCGGTCATGATGATGATGCGGTGATAACGCAGCTTGTCGATGTTGTAGTCGTCCTTGCCGATGCCGCAACCCAACGCGGTAATCAGCGTCACAATCTGCTCGCTCGAAATCAGCTTGTCGAAACGCGCCTTCTCAACGTTCAGCACCTTGCCGCGCAACGGCAAAATCGCCTGGAATTTGCGGTCGCGCCCCTGCTTCGCCGATCCGCCTGCCGAGTCGCCCTCGACCACGTAGATCTCGCACAGCGCCGGATCCTTCTCCTGGCAGTCCGCCAGCTTGCCCGGCAGACCCACGCCGTCAAGCACGCCCTTGCGACGCGTCATCTCGCGCGCCTTGCGCGCCGCATCGCGCGCACGCGCCGCTTCCACGATCTTCGAGCAAATGATCTTCGCGTCGTTCGGCGTCTCTTGCAGGAACTCTTCAAGCGCCTTTGCCACGTACTCTTCCACCGGCGCACGCACTTCCGACGACACCAGCTTGTCCTTCGTCTGCGACGAGAACTTCGGCTCCGGCACCTTCACCGACAACACGCACGTCAAACCCTCGCGCATGTCGTCGCCAGTCGTCTCGACCTTGGCCTTCTTCGCCAGCTCGTTCTCGTCGATGTACTTGTTGATGACGCGCGTCATCGCCGCACGCAAACCCGTCAGGTGGGAGCCGCCATCACGCTGCGGAATGTTGTTCGTGAAGCACAGCACCGTCTCGTTGTAGCTGTCGTTCCACTGCATGGCGACTTCCACGCCAATACCATCGCGCTCGCCCATCACGTGGAAAACCGTCGGGTGCAGCACCGACTTCGACTTGTTGATGTACTCGACAAAGCCCTTCACGCCACCGCCAAACGCGAAATCGTCTTCCTTGCCCGTGCGCAGATCCGTCAAACGAATACGCACACCATTGTTCAGGAAGGACAGCTCGCGCATACGCTTGGCGAGAATGTCGTAGTGAAATTCGACGTTGCCGAAGATCGTTTCGTCCGCGAGGAAGTGCACCTCCGTGCCACGCTTGTCAGTGTCGCCCAGCAACTTCAGCGGCGACGTCTCCACACCGTCGACCACCTCGATCTCGCGGTTCTGCGGCACACCCCGGTGGAACTCCATGAAGTGCTTCTTGCCGTCGCGACGCACGGTGAGCTTCAGGTACGTGGACAAGGCGTTCACGCACGACACGCCCACACCGTGCAAACCACCCGATACCTTGTAGCTGTTCTGGTCGAACTTGCCACCCGCGTGCAGTTCCGTCATCACGATTTCCGCCGCGCTGCGCTTCGGCTCGTGCTTGTCGTCAAACTTGATCCCCGTGGGAATGCCGCGACCGTTGTCCGTCACGGAAATCGAATTGTCCGCATGGATGATCACGTGAATGTCATCGCAGTAACCGGCAAGCGCCTCGTCGATCGAGTTGTCCAACACCTCGAATACCAGGTGATGCAGGCCCGTGCCGTCCGACGTGTCGCCAATGTACATGCCGGGACGCTTGCGTACAGCCTCCAGACCTTCAAGGATCTGGATGGAGGCTGCACCATAGCCGCTATCGGCCTGCTTTTGCTGTTCGCTCATGACAATCTTCCGGTTACTGCGTCATTAACTGACGAATTACTGCTTCATGACCTGCCCCCTGCGCGCGCCATTGGCGCCGCGAAGGCGGCTTATCCCGCAAAAGGATAATTCTCTAGAAACGCCAAAGGGGCGCTCGGCCCCTTCGCGCAAGTGACGGCGCGTATCGCGGAATCCCCGCTCAAATACGCATCGGCATCACGACATACTTGAATTCGTCGTTGTCCGGCAAGGTGATCAACGCGCTCGAATTGGCGTCGCCCAGACTCACCTTCACCTGTTCGACCTTGAGGTTCGACAACACGTCGAGCAGGTACGTCACGTTAAAACCGATATCCACCGACTCGCCCGTGAAATCGATCTCGATTTCTTCCTGCGCTTCTTCGTTTTCCGTGTTGTTCGCGCTGATCTTCAACAGGTTGTCGCTGACCAGGAAACGCACACCCTTGAACTTGTCCGACGTGACGATCGCCGCACGCTGCAACGAACGATGCAACTCTTCACGACTGATGACGAAGCTCTTGTTATACCCCTTCGGGATCACACGATTGAAGTCGGGGAACTTGCCCTCGACCAGCTTCGAAACCAATTCGACGTTCGCGAAGCAGAACTTGACCTGGCTCGGCGCCACGTCGATCTTCACCGGATCGTCAATGTCCTCGAGCAGACGCTGCAACTCGAGAATCGTCTTGCGCGGGATGATGACTTCCTGACGCGCAAACTTTTCGCCCGCAATCGTCGTGTTGCAGTACGCCAGACGGTGACCGTCCGTCGCGACCGCTTCGATCTTCTCACCCTCGACCACGAGCAGCATGCCGTTCAGGTAGTAACGGATGTCCTGCTGCGCCATCGCAAAGTGCACCATGCCCAACAATTGGCGGAACGCACGCTGCGGCAGCGAAAAGCTCGCGGCGTAGTCCTTGGCCTCGGCCACCGTCGGGAAGTCTTCCGCCGCCAGCGTCTGCAACTGGAAACGGCTCTTGCCCGCCTGCACCGTCAGACGCTTGTCCGACAGCGACAGCGCCACTTCGGCGTCAGGCATGTTGCGCAGAATGTCGAGCAACTTGCGCGCCGCCACGGTCGTCGCCACATCCTCGGCGCCGGCACCGCAGTCGGCGGTGGTCGTGATCTGCAACTCAAGGTCGGTCGACAGGAAGGAAATGTCCTGTCCGTGCTTGCGAATGAGCAAATTGGCCAGGATCGGCAACGTGTGGCGACGCTCGACGATGCCACTCACAATTTGCAGCGGCCGCAGCAGATTGTCTCGTTGAGTTTTGACCAATTGCATATTTATCCTTCGTAGTAACTGTTAACGGGTGCCAGTTTCTGCTGAAAACCCGACGATTCCCTTATCGATCAAGTGCTTGCGGAAGGGATAACAGGGCGGAAAACGCTGTGGACGAACCGGGGACGCTTTGTGCGCCGACCCGCTATTGTGCCCGAAAACGCCAGTTCCCCCCAAACCGCCCACCGCTTATCCACAGGGATGCCGGCTACCCCGCCCGCCGCCCCGCGCATCCGCCCGGCTTTACCCCTTGAGCGTCTGCTCCAGCACGTGCAACTCATGATTGAGCTGCGCATCCTTGCTGCGCTCTTCCGCAATCTTGCGTACCGCGTGCAGCACCGTCGTATGGTCGCGTCCGCCAAACAGTTCGCCGATTTCCGGCAGACTTTTCTGTGTCAGCTCCTTCGCCAGATACATCGCGATCTGTCGCGGTCGCGCAATATTGGCCGGACGCTTTTTCGAATACATGTCCGCGACCTTGATATTGTAAAAATCGGCCACGGTCTTTTGAATGTTTTCGACAGAAATCTGACGATTCTGAACCGTCAGCAGATCTTTCAGCGCTTCCTTCGTCAGTTCAATGGTGATCTCGCGACCATGGAACTTCGAATAGGCGAGAATCTTGCGCAGCGCGCCTTCGAGCTCACGCACGTTCGAGCGCAGATGCTTACCCACGAAGAACGCCACGTCCTCCGACAGCCCCACGCCCTCGGCCTGCGCCTTCTTGATGAGAATGGCCACACGCATTTCCAGCTCGGGCGGCTCAATGGCCACCGTCAACCCGGAATCGAAGCGCGAAATCAGCCGGTCGTCGATGCCGGTGATCTCCTTCGGATACGTGTCGCTCGTGATGATCACCTGCGCACGGTTCGCGATGAGCGCCTCGAAGGCGTAGAAGAATTCTTCCTGCGTCCGGCTCTTGCCGGAGAAGAACTGAATATCGTCGATCAGCAGCAGGTCGAGCGAGTGGTAATAACGCTTGAATTCGTCGAATGCCTTGCGCTGGTATGCCTTGACCACATCGGACACGTACTGCTCCGCGTGGATGTACCGGATGCGCGGATTCTGCTTCTCGGCCAGCAACTGGTTCCCGATGGCGTGGATCAAGTGGGTCTTACCCAGGCCGACGCCGCCATACAGGAACAGCGGGTTGTACGACGTGCCAGGATTGTTCGCGACCTGAATCGCCGCGGCGCGCGCGAGCTGGTTCGACTTACCCGTCACGAAATTGTCGAAGGTCAGCACGGGGTTGAGCTTCGAGCGCTCGTAGATCGACTCGACTTCGCCCAATTGCACCGGCTCTTGCGGCGTCACCCGCCAATTGCGACGCACCGCGTCGGCTTCGCTGGCTTCCAGATCGGGACGTTCGCCGTCGAGCGATGTCGCGTCGGCACCATGCGCGCCGTTGGCGGCAGGCGGTGTTGCAGCGGCCGGCGCATTCCCCCGAGCAACGCCAGCGGCCGCCGGAGCCGCGCTCGGCGCAGGCGCCGGGGCGGGGGTGGACGACGGCACGCGCGTACCGGCCTTCGGATCTAGCACGAACGTCACTTCGATCGGCGCATTCCAGAAGTCCGCTGCCATGCTCTGGATTCGCCCGGAGAACTGGCTCTTCACCCAATCGAGCTTGAAGCGATTGGGCGCGCCGATCTTGAGCGTGCGCGCCTGTTCATCGAAGTCGAGCGGCGCCAGCGGTTTGATCCAGGTGCGGAATTGCTGGGGCGTCAGCTCTTGTTCGAGACGTGTCGCGCAGTGTTGCCAGAAGTCGTTCATGCAGGGTGTATCCAGGTGGCGCGAGGCTCGCCCAACTCGTACGGCCGACGCTCATGCCGCCCACTCTCCGATACCTCGAAGATGGGGACAGAACGTCGCGAACCAAGCCGGCGAGCCCGCTCCCGAGCAACGCTCGGACGGGCACAACCGGCCGGGGTCGAGTCAGACCGGCGGCGCATTGCAGGCGCCCGGCAACCCACGAACCATGGCGCTGCGTTCGGGTTTTGCCTCGCGCCTTCGGCCGGTTTCGGCGCGCGCAGACGACAAAACCCGGCGCGCTGTCCACATGGCGGCGTCACCGGTACTCTGCTGGGAAAAAAAATGATGGGGGATTTTACCGCCAAAGCGTTGGCAAAGCGAGTTATCCACAGGAATGCCCACAGCACCGGCATCTCCGGGCGGGCGGGCCGCGTTAACCCGCCTGACTTCGCACGAACGCTGCGCAAATGCCTGGCAATCGCGACGATTTGCCGCGACCGTCCGAATATCTTCCTCGTCAGGCGTTTCTCCATCGGCAGAAATCAGCACTTCCGGCGATTTCCGCCATCGCCCACCGCCGGAAG
Source organism: Pandoraea eparura (assembly GCF_902459725.1). GTDB lineage: Bacteria > Pseudomonadota > Gammaproteobacteria > Burkholderiales > Burkholderiaceae > Pandoraea > Pandoraea eparura. The sequence continues at coordinate 28,015 of NZ_CABPSH010000016.1, read as the reverse complement.
GCCGCTGGCTGGCGGATCCGCGCCGACGCCGACGCCGCCCACGCGCCGACGTCGGCGCGGGTAATGGCTAACCTATTGACACACAACGGAAAAGCCGATTAAATAGCGGGTTCGTTAGAAAGATAACCGGATTCCTATCCAACTCCCGACGGCTGGGCCGCGCGTGAAAGTCCTTGAATTTGCAGGTTTTCACGGTGTCCATGTGGCGTTTCACGATGCTGCTGCGCGGGAATTTTTTCACACAGTGAGTGCATCATGAAACGTACTTTTCAGCCTTCCGTGACGCGCCGCAAGCGCACCCATGGCTTCCTGGTTCGCATGAAGACCCGTGGCGGCCGCAAGGTCATCGCCGCTCGTCGCGCCAAGGGCCGCAAGCGCCTGGCCGTCTAATCGCGGTTCTCGGTCGTACCGCGGTTTGCGCGTCAAATCCGCAAGGCGCGAAGTCCCGGCAATGGGGTTTCCCAAAGCTGCGCGACTTCTCAAAACGGATGAGTTTTCATCCGTTTTTAGTTTGCGTCCGTTGCGGCGCAGCGCGCATTTCGTCTTGTACATGCGCTGGCGCGAAACCGCGCCGGACGCCCCTGTCGATACCGATGCCACGCCTCATGAGGGCCGCATCGGCATTGTCGTCGGTAAGAAGCACGCGCCCCGCGCGGTCACGCGCAACCTGATCAAGCGTCAGGCGCGCGAGATGTTCCGTCAGCGCCGTGCCGCGCTGGCCGGCTGGGACTTCGTGCTCCGACTGACGCGTCGCTTCGACAAGGGCACGTACACGGCGGCGGCCGCGCCAGTGTTGAACACACTGTGCCAGGCGGAATTCGCGCAGCTCTTCGACGCGGCAGAAAAGGCCGCCCGCAAGCGCCGCACGGCCGACGCCAAGACGGAAGGTAGTGAGTCCTACACGGTAGCGCCCGACCCCGGGCATGCGCCGCCCACCCGGCCACCTCGGCCGGACTGACAGGCGGAATCGAGATGCGAAGCGTGCTGTTGTTGCTCCTGCGCGGTTACAAGCTGGTGATCAGTCCCTGGCTGGGGGACCGTTGCCGCTTCTATCCGAGCTGCTCCGACTACGCGCGCGAGGCCATCGTCGAACACGGTGCCGGTTACGGCACTTATCTCGCGGCCCGGCGTCTATGTCGCTGTCATCCGTTTCACCCCGGCGGTGTCGATCCCGTACCGCCGGCTCGACACGTCTGTCACGCTCCCGATAACACCGACCAAAGCGCCGCCGATACGGCCGCCGGAAGCGGCACGTCGCGAGCCAGGCAGACGGTCTCGTCCGGGCCTGCGGCCGCATCGGCAGTCACGCGCCGCGCGCCGGGCCATTCCTGAGTTTCGTCCACCACGAGTTACCGCATGGACATCAAACGCACCGTACTCTGGGTTATTTTCGCGCTGTCTGTCGTGATGCTTTTCGACAACTGGCAACGCGCCAATGGCCATTCGTCGCTGTTCTTCCCGACGCCCGAGGTCTCCACCCCGGCAGCCAAGGGCGGAAGTCCGACGCCGGCCAACGACCTGCCGCAAGGTGCCAACGCGGCCGCCGCGGGTAGCGCTCCGGGCAACGCCCCTGGAACCACGCCGGCCGCCGCGGCTGCACAGCAGGTTCACATCACGACCGACGTCTACGACGCCAGCATCAGCACCCAGGGCGGCACCGTGTCGTTCCTGGCGCTCAAGCAATGGCCCGACGCCACGGAAGCCGACAAGCACGTGGTGCTGTTCGACAACACGCCGAGCCAGCAGTACTACGCTCGCTCGGGTCTGATCGGCGGCGACTTCCCGAACCACAACGACATCTTCACGCAGGTGCCGGGCCCGACCACGATGACGGGCGACACGCTGACCGTGAAGTTCGAATCGCCGGTCAAGGGCGGCCTGCAGTTGGTGCGTGCTTACACGTTCCATCGCGGCAGCTACGTAATCGACGTGTCGAACACGATCGTCAACAAGTCCGACGCTGCCATCCAGCCCACGCTTTACATGGAACTGGTGCGCGACGGCCGTGAGATCAGCGGCGCGAAGTTCTCGCACACGTTCACGGGCCCGACGGTCTACAGCAGCGACGAGAAGTTCCAGAAGATCACGTTCAGCGACATCGACAAGGACAAGGCGAAGTACGTCAAGCAGTCGAGCGATGGCTGGATCGGCATGGTGCAGCATTACTTCGCCACGGCCTGGATTCCGAAGGAAGGCGCCAAGCGCGACAACTACATCGGCAAGCTCGACAACGGCCTGTATCGTGTCGGCGTGAAGGAAGCGCTCGCAAGCATTCCGGCCGGTGGCAGCGAGACGGTCGATGCGCGTTTGTTCGCCGGTCCGCAGGAAGAACACATGCTCGAGCAGATTGCGCCGGGCCTGGAGCTGACGAAGGACTACGGTTACTTCACGATCCTCGCCAAGCCGCTGTTCTGGCTGCTCTCGAAGCTGCATGCGCTGATCGGCAACTGGGGTTGGGCGATCATTGCCGTGACCGTGATCATCAAGCTGGTGTTCTTCCCGTTGTCGGCCGCGAGCTACAAGTCGATGGCGCGCATGAAGGAGATCACGCCGCGGATGCAGGCACTGCGCGAGCGATACAAGAGCGATCCGCAGAAGATGAACGCGGCGCTCATGGAGCTGTACAAGACCGAGAAGGTCAATCCGTTCGGCGGCTGTATTCCGATCGTGATCCAGATTCCGGTGTTCATTTCCTTGTACTGGGTGCTGCTCTCGTCGGTGGAAATGCGCGGTGCGCCGTGGTTGGGCTGGATTCATGACCTCTCGACGCAGGATCCGTATTACATCCTGCCGGTGCTGATGGCCGTGTCGATGTTCATCCAGACGCGTTTGAACCCGACGCCGCCGGACCCGATGCAGGCCAAGATGATGATGTTCATGCCGCTCATCTTCTCGTTCATGTTCCTCTTCCTGCCCTCGGGCCTGGTGCTGTACTACGTGGTCAACAACTCGTTGTCGATTGCGCAGCAATGGTCGATCAACCGAATGCTCGGCGCCAAGAAGGAAAAGAAGGCGGCCTGACGTTTTCCGGTCTGACCGTCTGAATGACACAGCCGCCCGCGAGTCTCTCGCGGGCGGTTTTGTTTGGTGCATGTCAAAATAAGCCTCTGCTTTTTCAAAGAACCGTGTCATGAGCGCCACCGTCTCCGCCGTCCCGATCGCCGCCATTGCCACCGCCCCCGGACGCGGCGGCATCGGCGTGGTGCGGGTGTCCTTCGGCAAGCATCGCGGCGACGCCGTGCAGCGCGTGATCGCGCGTCTGGTCGGGCAGCCGCTCAAGCCCCGTCATGCGTCGTATCTGCCGTTTCTCGATGCCAGCGGCGAAGCGCTCGATCGCGGCATCGCGCTGTACTTCCCCGGCCCGAATTCATACACGGGCGAGGACGTGCTGGAGTTGCAGGGCCATGGCGGACCGATCGTGCTGCAATTGCTGTTGCAGCGGTGTCTCGACGAAGGGGCGGAACTGGGTGTGCGCCTGGCGACGCCTGGAGAATTTACGCATCGCGCGTTTCTGAACGACAAGCTCGATCTTGCGCAAGCGGAGGCCGTGGCCGATCTGATCGAAGCGAGCACCGAGGCGGCGGCGCGCTCGGCAAGCCGGTCGCTCGACGGGGCGTTCTCGCGTGAAATTCATTCGCTGGTGGATCTGGTGATTCATCTGCGCATGCTGGTCGAGGCGACGCTCGACTTCCCGGAAGAGGAGATCGATTTTCTGGAGGCGGCGGACGCCTTCGGTCAACTCGAGCGGATTCGCTCGCAACTGGCGCGGGTGCTGTCGCAAGCGAGGCAGGGGGCGTTGCTGCGCGAGGGGATCAATGTGGTGTTGGCGGGGCAGCCGAACGTGGGCAAGTCGTCGTTGCTCAACGCGCTGGCCGGCGCGGAGCTGGCCATCGTCACGCCGATTGCCGGAACCACGCGAGACAAGGTGCAGCAGACGATTCAGATCGACGGCATTCCGCTGCACATCATCGACACGGCGGGCTTGCGCGAAACGGAGGATGAAGTGGAGCGCATCGGCATTGCGCGTAGCTGGAACGAGATTGCGAAGGCGGACGCGGTGCTGCATCTGCTCGATACGCGCACCGGTATGACACCGGAAGACGAGGTCATCGCGAAGCAGTTGCCGAAGCATGTGCCGATCGTGCGTGTGTACAACAAGACGGATCTGGCGGGTGAGCCGGCGACGGTGTTGCCGAAAGAGGGCGCGGCGCCGCTCGGCGTGCGGTTATCGGCGAAGGGAGGGCAGGGGATCGATCTGCTGCGCGCGGAGCTGCTCAAGATTGCCGGTTGGCAGGCGGGCAACGAAGGGGTGTTTCTGGCCCGTGAACGACATCTCTCGGCACTGCGCGCGGCGCGCGACCATATCGAGATGGCGGACGCACATGCTCGCCGCAATGCGAGCGCGCTCGATCTCTTCGCCGAGGAATTGCGCCTCGCGCAGGAGCAGCTCAGCACGATCACCGGCGAGTTCACATCGGACGATCTGCTCGGGGTGATTTTCAGCCGGTTTTGTATTGGGAAATAAGGTCACGTCTCGAGTAATCTCAAAACGTCTCCCCCCTCGCCGAACATCCTATAAACAGAAGCTTTAACGTCTCAAAGAGACTTGAGACGTCTCCAGAGCCCCCAACGTTTTTAGTACACAGCGTAGTGACCTGACTGGTTTTTTTCGTACCACAGGCGCCGGAAAATGTCGCTCCATACCTTCTCGGATGAGATGTATTTATTTTTTATTTCGCATCACTAATAATTTTTTAATTCTGCGACAGCATTTTTCTGGCGGCACTAAAAGTCAGGCGCCGCCATCTTCCTTACGAATTGCTCTGCGGATAGGCCTTGGTCGGAAATTCATCTGCCACGGAGAGTGACCCGTTATCGTTGGGAACCTTGTAGAAGAACGCAGCGACCACAGAGAGGACCCCGACCCCAACCAAAAGATAGAAAGCTGAGAAGAACGCCCCGCCGGATGCGGTAATCAGTGCGCCCATTGTCGCCGGGAAAATCGAGTTGGCCATCTGCCCACCGAAATTCATCAAGCCCGACGTGCTACCGATCAGGTGCTCCGGAACACGACGCAGCGGTGCGGCAAATACCGTCGCATACACGAGGTTGAAGGACAGCGAAAAGAGCGTCCAAAAGGTGATGAGGAGCCACACTTGGGTGGTCGTAATCATCATCACGAGGAACAGCGTGCTGAGCGCAGAGCCGAAAACCAAACACCCCTTCTCAAAACGTTTTCCCAACTTGTCGAGCGAGAAGCCAACTAGGTTCGCGCCAATGAAGGCGAGCAAGTTCGGAATGACAAGCGCGAGACCCGCCCCTTTGATGCTGATGTGATAGTTCGTCATCAGATAGGCAGGCATCCATGACTGCACACCAACATGCAAAGCGCTCGTGAAGAACCATACTGAGGTCAGCTTCCAGGCGAGCGGCGAACGAAGAACCAACCGCCAAATGATGCGCGGACGGTCGGCATTCGCTTGTCGTTGAGCACTCATGCCGCCTCGCAGGCTCAACCAAAGCACGAACGCCACGACGATACCGACAATGGCGAGAATATCGAATCCCCCCCGCCAACCCAGTTTGTTGACGGACGAAGCAATAATGGCGGAGCCAACAGCGCTGCCGAGGAACGTCGTCGAAACGAGGAACGATTTGGCCCGTGCGCGTTGCTTCTTCGGGAAGACTTCAGCGATGGTCACCGAGCTTGCCGGAGAGAAGCTTCCCTCGCCGATGCCGAACAGGAATCGAATAACCAGCAGCGACGCAAACGACCAGGCGAGACTCGTCGCGCCCGTGAAGATAGACCACATCGCCACACAAGCCACCGCGACGATCCGTGATCCAAGCCGATCTGAGAGCCACCCGCCTGCCAGTTGCATGATGGCGTAGCTGAAATAGAATGCACTGAGCAACATCCCGGCCTCTCGAGCCGTGAGTGCAAACTCATGCGATATAGGGACTAGCGCAACGCTCATGAGAATGCGGTCCGCATACCCGACAGCCCACGCGAGGAACAAGCTCACGATGACGGCGGTCTTCTGCGACCGGCTAAATCCTTCTCTCATTTGTCTTCTCCGGTGTTCCAACAACTTATCTGCGGCGCAACGTCGCACCGTCCTCCGGCACAATATGAATCTGACGTATATCGACGTCTAATGAAAATAAATTGGGCGATATAGACGTTGGTTATGCCAAACCGTCACAGTTGCGACAGAATCAATACATAACCGTAAGTTATGCCGGCAGCTATTTTTTCATTTGCCGCAATTTTCCCGCCGGCCCAAACTCGATGAATGCTGGCGCCTGAGCGCCTACCGAATGGACGTGGCAGCAACCGCTCGCCGCATGTGAGATGGGAGTTCAGAGATGCGCGTGTTTTGTGCCGGAATCGGAACGGAGACTAATACGTTCTCCCCATTGCCTACAGGCCTCGATGCTTTCCGTGCTGGCGGCTACTATCCTGCCGGCCAGCACCCGCGTGAAATGTCTCGCTACGGTGCACCACTGATCCTTGCGCGCGAGCGAGCAAAGGAGGAAGGTTGGACTGTTCTCGAAGGTACATTTGCCGGCGCCCAGCCGGGTGGAATGGCAACCCGAGCCGCATACGAAGCGCTTCGGGATCAAGTTCTGTCCGACCTGCGCGCCTCGTTGCCCGTTGATGTTGTGCTTCTCGGTCTTCACGGCGCCATGGTTGCAGACGGCTACGACGACTGCGAGGGAGACCTTCTGACTCGCATCCGCGAAATCGCTGGACCGAAGGCTGTCATCGGTGCTGAGCTCGACCCGCATGCGCACCTCAGCGAAGCGATGGTGGAAAGCGCAACATTGCTGATTGCGTACAAGGAATACCCTCACACGGACATTAAGGAGCGTGCCTTTGAGCTCGTGGACCTTTGTGCGCGAACGTTTGCTGGCGAATTTCGCCCTGTGCCCGCTGTCGTGGACACTGGCATGATTATTCCTATTCACACTTCCCGTGATCCGGGACGCGCGTTCGTCGATAAGCTCTCCGCCCTTGAGGGCCGCAACAATATCCTGTCTATCTCGGCCATCCAGGGGTTCGCCACTGGGGATGTCCCTGCCATGGGCACCAAGGTGCTCGTCTATTCGGATGGTGATGAAAATAGCGCCCAGGCTTTGGCCCGAAGCCTCGCCAAGGAACTGATATCGTTGCGAGACAAGTTTCGGGTCAACTACTTGTCGGTCGATGAGGCGCTTGACAGCGCCCTCACGCCAGGCGCCGGCCCAGCGATTTTCGCTGATCGATCGGACAACCCCGGTAGCGGCGCGGCGGGGGACTCCACGTTCATTCTGCGACGGCTCATTGAAAGAAAAATCAGCGATGTCGCGCTTGGACCGCTCTGGGATCCCATCGCCGTGCAAATTGCATTTGAAGCAGGCGTCGGAGCGCGACTCCCGTTACGGGTAGGCGGCAAGATCAGCCCGCTGTCGGGCGACCCAGTCGATGCGGTTTGGACAGTGAAGGCCTTGCAGAGAAATCACGTGCAAACTGGCCAGGCGGGAGAACCGCTCCCGGTCGGTGACGCAGCACTGATAGAAGCAGACGGTATCGAATGCGTCCTGATTTCGAACCGCACTCAGGCCATCAACGTCGACCTCTTCGCTCAGCTCGGTTGTGATCTCGCTGATAAGCGAATTGTTGTAGTTAAATCGGCTCAGCACTTTTACGCGTCGTTTTCGAAACTTTCGACGCGCATACTGTACGTTGGGGCTCCAGGATCAGCGACTCCTAGGCACGAGACCCTAACGTACTGCAAGGCGGTGATGCCGAAGTGGCCCATCTCGCACAGTTGACCGGCCGTTCTGGACGGCCGCGCGGTGTCGAGCTGCTGATAACGGCAATCGCGTGAGTCGCTCTTCTGCCGCATCCACATCTGAGTTAGACTGAGCCGAGACGGGGCCGTCTATCGGCCGCGTCTACAGACGTTCTCGTTGCCAAACACAGCCGAAGTAGTTTCAGTTCATTACCCACCTTCTGGCATGCGGCTCCGTCATATTGAAGTTTTCCACGCGGTCATGCAGGCTGGCTCGCTATCGAGCGCTGCCGAGCTGCTAAATATTTCGCAACCGGCTGCGAGCAAGATGCTCGCTCAGGCGGAGCAGAGTCTCGGAATCGCCCTTTTTAAGCGACTACCGGGAGGCCTCAAGCCGACACCGGAAGCAGAACTCCTATTCCAAGAGACAAAGCAGCTTCATTCGAGTTTGGAGCGCGTTCGGCAGTTGTCCCGCAACTTGGCCGCCCATCCTGGGGGACTGCTCCGGATTGGCTGCATCCCGAGTTTGGGTCTGAGTCTCATTCCCCAAGTTGTGGCGTCCTTCGTTAAACAATGCCCTGACGTTTCAATCAACATCCGGACCGAGAATAATGAAGTGCTCTCGGCATTGCTCTTAGCGCGAGAAATTGATATCGGCATCGCGTTCGAACCGAAGGCGCCTGCCGGCATTTTCGTAAAGGAGCTGGGGCGAGCACGAGCGGTCTATTTCGGGCCAGACATCCCGCCTATTGGCCGATCGAAGGTCCATTTAAATGAGCTCGATCTTGCGCGCTGGATTCGTCTCGATACGGCAGACCCACTTGGCTCTCGCGTCGAGGATGCCCTGAATGCCGACGGCGATATTGAGCGTAATGCGTCAGTGGAAGTAAAGACGTATTACTTGGCACGCGCGCTCGTCGAAAGCGACGTGGGATTTGCGATCATTGACGAATACACCGCGCAATCCAGTGGAGCGAAAAGTCAACTTACCTTGATCGAGCCACCACTTTCGGTCGGCGTCTGCATCATGACGCCGGCTAGTGACGCCGGCACTCAGGCGCTGAAGGTGCTCGTTAATTTGCTCTCCCGACGATTGAGCATAGCCTCGCAGGAGTAGCGGGTACTTCTCACGCCCCTCGTCTAGAGTCGGTTGCACACTGGCGTGAAGCGGCGCTTGCCTTATCCGCACAGCAAAGGCTTGCACCGCGTGCCAACAAACAGGGGCAGTCAGTTCGCCGCGTCCAACGGATATCGCCTCCCAACATTTCTGTCCTTGAGCGCATATGGCTCAAGATCGAGAGCAGGCTTTCTACCTGAAATCGCGTCCACAACTAATTGGGCACTCGCCGGCGCAAGGGTGAACCCCAACGAACCTTGCCCAGTGTTCAACCACAGGTTGGTGAATCCCGTCGAGCCAAGTATTGGCTTGCTGTCAGGGGTCGTGGGGCGAGCTCCTGTCCAAATTTGCGTTGCACTGTAATCACCCGCTTCGGGCATGGTCGCCTGTGCTTGGGACTGCAACAATCTGATGCGCGCGGCATCTTCCCGCGATCCCGCTGGTGTCATGTCGACCATGCCGGCAATTCGAACGCAATCTCCCAGCTTGGCATAAACGATCTTGTGGTGCAGATCCGTCACGCTGATGTGCGGTGTGGCATGTTGTTTCCCGGTGGGAACGGTCAGGCTGTATCCCTTCAGCGGATACATAGGCAAGCGAATCCCCAACGGCTTCAGCAAACTCGGACTGGAATTTCCCAACGCGACGACATACGCGTCGGCGACCACATCCCCTCGCGAGGTTGTCGCAGCGACGATCTGTTCCCCCTCACGTCGGAGTCCCTTTAGCTCGACGCCGTACAGAAACTGAACACCGAACTTCTGTGCAGCAACTCGGGCAAGCCCCTGCGTAAACTGGTAGCAGTCCCCCGTCTCCTCTGAGGCGGTGAAGATACCGCCGACAAGACTGCTTCGCACAGCATGCAAAGCTGGCTCAGTGTCAACGCACGCTGCTGCATCGAGGGCGATTTGCTGCGTACCAAACTGCGCTTGAAAGTCCATCAAACGCTTGGCACCCGCAAACGCCTGCCGGTCTCGATACACCACAAGCTTTCCACTCCGAGAGAATGCGAAGTCGAGCGACTCTTCCCGCATAAGATTCTGCATGACCGCTTTGCTGTACGCGCCGAGTCTAAGCAGCTCTACGGTGGTCTGCTGGCTGCGGCTTGCCGTGCAATTACGCAGAAACTCAATGCACCACGCCCATTGCGCGGGATCCAAGCTCGGCTTGAAGCGCAATGGCGCTTGCTTGCTCAGAAGCCAGCCCGGAAGGTGCGAAATGACAGAAGGTCCCGCCAGCGGTGCGACATAGCTGTAGCTAAGCTGTCCGCCATTGGCGTAGCTCGTCTCAGCCCCCGCCTCAGAGTGCTGTTCGATGACGGTAACGCTGTGCCCATCACAGGCCAAGAGGTAGGCGGTAGTAACTCCGACGACACCGCCGCCGAGCACGCACACATGCATTGTTTCTTTGTCCGAGAAGTATCCAGATATCGCCCTGGAGCATGACGCGAACCGTTGTCCACGGTACACCTTCAAGTATGTGAAAGCATGCCCGCGTCCGCAAATGAGAAAACAATGGGAGACATAACCGACAGTTAATTGGGTGCGACAGGTTAACCAGAGGTTATGTGCGGCAAAAAAAACCCATTAGACGGGGCGCGACGAACGGGAAACAATCGACACCTCTGAACCACTATAGGTCGAGGGTGCATTGGGCCCCGAAGATAACGACATGCAACTGATCACAGACGAACAGGTACGCCGAGCCCTTTCCGTACGCGAAAGCAGCGCAGTTGTGCGTCAGGCATTCATAGCAACGGCGCATGGCAAGGCCGTCACGCTACCGCGTAGCCGCACGTATCTCGATCACGTGACGCTTAGCGTCATGGGCGGAATCGTTCCCACGTCTAAAATGTGTGGTGTCAAGATTTATTCCACGATCGCCGGCAAGTTCGATTTCGTCGTCACACTTTTCGATGGTACCGATGGCCGCTACCTTGGTACAGTCCAAGGCAATGCCCTAACCGAGTTCCGAACTGCCGCGACAACGCGCGTGGCAGTCGAATCTCAAATGCCGCCTTCGTCTCATACGCTCACCATCTTCGGCGCCGGTGTCCAAGCCAAAGCTCACCTCGCCTCGTTGTTGGACCTTGCTGTTTTCCGCCGCGTTTTCGTCATCAGCAAAGGTGATGCCGCCGCCCTCGTTGCCGAACTCAGCGCAGCACATCCCGACGTACAGTTTTTGACATGTGATACGGACAAAGCCGTGTCTGAAGCAGACGTTATCGTCACCTGCACGCGAGCGTCGGAGCCGCTGTTCGACGGCCGACTGCTCAAAGCTAACGTGTTCGTTGCAGCGATTGGCTCAAGCAAACCGCAAACCCGCGAGATTGATGACGTAACTCTCGAACGGGCGAGTCGCATCATCGTGGAGCATCGCGAGCAAGCGCGCAAGGAAGCGGGAGACCTGCTGTTGGCCAAGCCCGGCATTGTCGATTGGGATCAGGTTCGGGAGCTCGGTGATGTCGTAGCAGAAGCTGACAGCATCGGCGGTGGCGTTCAAGGAATCACGGTCTACAAATCCGTCGGTATCGGCTTGGTGGATGTCGCGCTCTCTGCCCTCGTGTATCAGCGTGTCAATACCGCAAGCGCGAGCTAAATCAACGGCAACGGCTCGGGCGGATGTTGTTTCCACCCCATGCTCGAGCCTGGAGCCCGGCATCAAGCCTTCTAACCATCCTGTCCTTAGCAATAACGACCTGCACAGACGATGAAATTATGCGTTCCCGAAGCAGCCAGCGGGCTATTCGGATCGGTGCCGGTGCTGGATACTCAGGCGATCGAATCGAACCCGGCGTTGAACTCGCGGCACGTTTCTTGCTGAAGCGCCCTCCGCGAAGCCCCGGCTTCCTCGTCATTTCCAGAAAAAACGTAATGCTTTGAAACACTTCTCACAGGCGTCGTAATTGCTCCGTCGGGGCGACGGGCCTAGACTGGAAATCATCAACTCCCGGGCAGCGTTGCGTCTCGTCGGGTCACATTCCCCTCGTTGACGACACGCGTACGCGAGGCGGAATCCACCGCGTCCGGCGTTCGTATTTCGAGGTCAGTGTCGTGAAACGTCTTCCTGTTGTCCTCGGCTTTGGCGTCGTCGCCGTGGCCGCCGCCATGGCCAGCAGCAGCGCGCTCGCCTGGCATGGCGGTGGTGTTCGTGTCTGGGTCGGCCCCGGCTACTACCCCTACGGCTATCCCTACTATCCACCTGCGCCGTATTACGCCCCCCCCGTTGTCGTCGTGCCCAGCCAACCTCAGCAATACATCGAACAACCGCAACCCGGCGCCCAAGGCGATCAGCCCGGCGCCAACAGCGACACCTGGTACTACTGCGACAAGGCCGGGGCCTACTATCCCTACGTGAAAACGTGTCCTGCCGGATGGCGCGAAGTGCCCGCGCAACCGGCATCGAATTGATCGGGAGAGACGCACCATGTCATTCGAATCATCCGTCTCCCGAGCGCATCATCCGTCGGTTGCCGCGCCTCACTCGTCCCAGGCGGCGCCTGCCACGCCCGCCACCGCTCCCCCCCGTCGTATGCACCGTCTCACCGCACCGCTGGCCATCGTCATTGCCGCCGCAACGCTCGCGGGATGCGCCGTGGTTCCCACCGGCCCGAGCCTCATGGCCCTGCCCGGCACAGGCAAATCGTTCGATCAGTTCCGTCGCGATGATTTCAACTGCCGCCAATACGCCTCCGGCCAAAACGGCGGACTCGATACCGCCACCGCCGCCAACAACAGCGCGATCGGCAGCGCGGTCCTGGGCACGGCCATCGGCGCGGCCGCCGGGGCAGCCTTCGGCGGAAGCTCGGGAGCCGCCATCGGCGCCGGCGCGGGCCTGCTCACCGGCAGCGCCGTCGGCATGGGCAATGCGCAATCGTCTGCATACGTCACGCAAAGCCGCTATGATCAGGCCTACGTTCAGTGCATGTATGCGTCAGGCAATCGTGTCCCCGTTCGCGGCGACATGATGATGCCGACCCAATCGGTGCCGCCGGTGCAGCGCTATGCCCCACCGCCGCCACCGCCCCCGGGCTGGAAGCCGCCGCCCGGCAGCTACTGATTCCACAACAATATGACGTGCCACCGACGTCGCCCCAAAATGCGGCGTCGGCGACACTGCGTCGCTTCGCCCGAGACACCTGATGACCCAAGATTCCACCGGCCAACGTACGCTCAACACGCCCTTGCTGCACCCCTCCCTCGGGACAAAACTGCCCGCCATCCTCGCCACCCTCTGTGCCACCTTCATGCTGACGACACTTGCTCACGCACAGGGCACCCCCGCTGCTCCCAATCCGGGCAATGCAACGACAGCGGCCGGCGGCAATGGCGCCACGGGATCGGGCGTCTTCAATCCGAGCGCCGACATCTCGCGCGCCATCGCTCACGACACCGCCGACACCGCCATCCAGAACAACTGGAACACCATCATGCATCCGCCCGTGCAGGCCAAACCCCAAGAGAAACCGGCGGAGACGCCGCGCCGCGGCCGTCGCGGCATCACCCCCGCCATCTCGACCAACTGACACCACGGCCACCGCGCCCACCGCGCCCACCGCATCGTGCGCTTGCCAGCGATCGCCCCTCGCCATCGCGTCGGGTGACGCTCGGGAGCGCCCGGCCAAACTGGTATTCGCCGGATAGCGCGTCTACTATGAGAATCATCAGCAGGATTCAACCTGTGGTGTTCTCATGCGACTCTTCCTTGCCCTGTGGCCCGGGCCGGGTGTACGCGCGCAGCTTCATGAGTGGGCCGTTTCAGCTCACGCGGAATGCGGCGGACGTGTGCTGCGCGCCCAAACGCTGCACCTGACGCTGGCCTTTCTCGACGAAGTCGATCCCGCCCGTCTGCCCGTACTGCTCGCGCTCATGCATCGCACGCCGCTCACGCCGTTCACGCTCACTTTCGATCATCTGGGCTACTGGGCCGATCGCAAGATCGTCTGGGCCGGTGCGCCCACAGTGCCCGAGAGCCTCATCGCCACGCGCGACGCCTTGCTCTCGCAATGGCGTGCGACCGGTGTCCCGGTCGTGACGCAATCGTTCCGCCCGCATGTAACGCTGCTGCGTCATGCGCGCCGCGCACCGTCCGACCCGCATCCCCGTTCGCTCGTCTGGCATTGCGACGGGTACGTCCTCGTCCACTCGGTGCGCACGCCGCGGGGCCCACACTATCGCGTGCTCGCGGAACACCATGGCGGAACGTCCGACGGCTTTTCCACGACGCCGCCCGAGAAATCGGCGAAGCCTGCAACGCAATACGGTATAGTCGGATGACGATGTGCCGGCCGACCGGTTGGTGCATCGGTTTTTCGTCATTCGCAGGAGGCTCAAGTGCAAGTCGGATCGATCGTCAAATCCAATCACATCGCAGTGCCACAGGGTGCCATGGGCATCGTTACCCGCGTGCTTGGCGACATGGCGATGGTGTGCTGGTATTCCGGCCAGCCCGGTGCGTCGAAACAGCTCAACACCGAACCGTTCTTCATCGTCGACCTGATCGAGACGGGCGACGTCATGCCTGTCGGAGGCAGCCCCATCCTGCACTGAATCGTGCGCTGCGCCGAAGGGCGCTCAGAGATATAAACGCCGGCCCGTCGTTCGATGGGCCGGCGTTTCGCATTTCAGCCGCGAGCAACCGTAGTGTCAGACCGGCCCCGCGTGCTGGCGCATGAGCGCATCGAGCCGCGCCGCCATGCGCTCGCGCCGTCGACGCGACGTGCGATAGAGCAACACCGCCATCGCCAGCAAGACCACGCATGCGATCAGGAAGACGCCATACGGCAGCATGTCGCCATGCAACCGCATGCTGATCTGCGCGCGGGTGGACGCCGTACAGACGATCGTGCCGGCGCGCATGCCCGTGTAGTGCATTCCGCAAACCGCCACGGCCATCACCAGCGCCGCCAGCGTGCGCTGCAAACTCGTCTCGAGATGGAACGCCAGCCAGAGCGCCACACTCGCCGCCACGATGGCAATGACCACCGACAGGGCGACAATGGTCATGTTCCATTCGAAATACGCCTGCGTGCGCATGGCGTTCATGCCGAGGTAGTGCATGCCGGCCACGCCCAGTCCGCCCGCCACGCCACCGATCACGCATCGCACCGCATTGCGATAGGGCGCACGCGCAACGTACCAGAGCGCCGCGCCCGAGACCACCACGGCCAGCACCAGGCTGCCGAGCGTCGGCCACAGGGAATACGACACGGGGAACGGCATGCGCTGCGCGGCCATGCCGATGAAATGCATGCCCCAGATGCCAATGCCTCCCAACGCCAGGGCCGACACCACGAGGTAACCGACGCTGATGCGACCGTCGTCGTCACGAATGCGCGACGCGGCCACCAACGCGACATAGGCCCCCAGCGCCGAGATCACGAACGAGAGCAGAACAAGGAACTCACTGTACTGAAGGGGAACGACGCTACCTGGCTGCATGGGCGGATCCTGTGATTTCGCTGTCGCCGGGGTGCCGCAAGCGCTGACGAGCGAACGGTATTTGAGCCTGCACGACTACGCCCAGGGGACTGCGACGTGGCATCGAACACGTCGGGCGTCAGCGGCGATTCAATCTCGACGGCACGGCGACGTCAAGGGGTAAAAGCGTCTTGGGTTCGCCAAACGAAGATCATTTGCCGCACGTCGGCGAGGCATGGCGACACAGAGCCGTCTGAAACCCTTGTGGGACGCGTGATTCGCGCAACCTCGTCCGGTTTGATCGAGTGCCCCAAGCACCTCCTCACGATTTAGAGCCACTGTTCCAAACCCACGTCGCACACGATCGCCGTTCTTTGGCACCATCCGGGGATGACATTGACCCGGGTCGCTGCGGCCCGCTCATCCATCCAGGGAGACGCTTCACATGGCAGATGCCGCCACCGCAAACGCCGCCGCTGCGCCGCAAGGTGCGCCGTTGACCGGTGCGCGACTGGCGATCCTCACGATAGGTCTCGCACTGGGCACGTTCATGGAGGTGCTCGACACGTCCATCGCCAATGTTGCCGTGCCCACCATCGCGGGGAGCGTGGGGGTATCGAACAGTCAGGGCACGTGGGTCATCAGCTCGTACGCCGTGGCGGCGGCCATCGCGGTGCCGCTCACCGGATGGCTGGCCCGCCGCGTTGGCGAGGCGAAGCTCTTCGTGTCGTCGGTCGCGGCCTTTACGGTGGCGTCGATGCTGTGCGGCCTGGCGCCCAACATGGAGGCCCTTGTCTTCTTCCGGTTGCTGCAGGGTCTGGTGTCCGGCCCGATGGTGCCGCTCTCGCAAACCATTCTGCTGCGCAGCTTCCCCGAGAAGAAGCGCGGCCTCGCGCTCGGGCTGTGGGCCATGACCGTGATCGTCGCGCCCATCTTCGGCCCTGTCGTGGGCGGATGGATCACCGACAACTACACCTGGCCGTGGATCTTCTATATCAATGTGCCCGTCGGGATCTTTTCGGCCGCATCCTGCTTCGTCCTGCTGCGCGGGCATGAGACGAAGACCCAGCAGCTGCCCATCGACCTCATTGGACTGGCGCTGCTCGCCATCGGCGTGGGCTCGTTGCAGATGATGCTCGACCTCGGCAAGGACCACGACTGGTTCAACAGCAGCCTGATCGTCACGCTCGCGCTCGCCGCCGCGGTCTGCCTGTCGTTTCTCATCGTCTGGGAGCTGACGTCCGACAAACCCATCGTCGACCTCACGCTCTTCAAGGATCGCAACTTCGCGTTGGGCGTCGTGGTGATTGCCTTCGGCTTCATGACGTTCTTCGCCTCGGTGGTCATCTTCCCGCTGTGGCTGCAAACGGTGATGGACTACACGGCGGGCAAAGCCGGGTTGGCGACAGCCCCCGTGGGTCTGCTCGCGTTGCTGCTCTCGCCGATCATCGGCCAGAACCTGCACCGGTTGAACCTGCGCGCGGTGGCCTCGTTCGCGTTCTTCGTGTTCGCCGGGGTGTCGTTCTGGAATTCGTACTTCGCGTTGAATCTGTCGTTCGCGAAGGTCATCGAACCGCGGCTCGTCCAGGGCATCGGCATTGCATGCTTCTTCGTGCCGATGACGACCATCACGCTCTCGAGCATGTCCGATGAGCGCCTTGCGGCGGCCGCCGGCCTGTCGAACTTCTTCCGCACGCTCTCGGGGGCCATCGGCACCGCCGTGAGCACCACGATGTGGGAGGACCGGGCGATCTACCATCACGCGCGGCTCGTCGAACACATCACGCCCTACTCAGACAACACGACGCACTACCTGGACCAGTTGCGCCAGGGGCTGGGACTCGCGAACGGTACCGACTTCGGCATGCTCAACGACCTCGTCACGCGCCAATCCTTCATGCTGGCCACGAACGACATCTTCCATCTGTCGGGATACGTGTTCCTCGCCATGGCGGCGCTCGTCTGGCTGACCCGGCCCAAACGGGGCGCCCAAGCGGCGGTGGGGCACTGACGCCAGCCGCCTCCCCGACACGCGAACCGGCCCCAACCCACCCAAGGCGGCGATCGTTCCAGAAAAGCAACACTTCATCTCCGCTTCTCGGCTTCTGGCTGTCACTGCCGGACGTTAACATGCGGTATTGCGAACATTTGCCGACAGGGACTCCCGCATGCTGTTCGATCTGATCGCCCGCTACGGGCTCTGGCTGGTCTTTCTGAACATCTTCGGACAGGCTTTGGGGCTGCCGTTGCCGGCTTACCCCACGCTCATCGTCACGGCGTCGACGTCGCTCTTCCCGGCGCTGCTGATCGTCGCCCTCGCGGTCTTCTCGGCGCTGCTGGGCGATGCGCTGTGGTTTCTCGCGGGACGCCGCTACGGCCACCACATTCTGCGGCTGATGTGCCGCCTGTCGATTTCCCCCGATACATGCGTGAACCGCACGGAGGGTGCGATGAGCCGTCACGGGGTGCGCGTGCTGATGTTTGCCCGCTTCGTGCCGGGACTTTCGGCGCTGTCGGTGCCGATGGCCGGCGCGCTCGGGGTGTCGTGGCGCACATTCCTGATGTACGACGCGATCGGCGCGGTGCTCTGGTCCGGTCTCGCCGTGGCGCTCGGCGTGGGCTTCGCCTCGCACATCGTGGCCGTCCTCGATACCTTCGATACGCTCGGCCGCGGTGTGCTTTGGCTGATCGTGCTCGTCTTCGCGCTCTATCTGCTCAACCGGTGGCTCAACCGCTACCGTCTGTTGCGCTCGCTGCGCATGGCGCGCATCGGCGTTCAGACACTGGAGCGCTGGATGAAGGACGACGTCACGCCCGTCGTGATCGATGTGCGCTCGGCGGCGCTGCGGGCGGTCGATCCGTTCACGATTCCTGGTGCCATCGCCGTCGCCCCGAACGAAATCGCGGAAAAATTGCGAGACGTGCCGCGCGATCGCCGTATTGTGGTGTTTTGCGCGTGTCCGAACGAGGTGACGGCCGCGCGACTGGCCCAGCAACTGCGTCAACAGGGCTTCGCAGAAGTTCGTCCGCTGCTGGGTGGGCTCGACGCCTGGCGTGATGCCGGTTACACCGTCGACAAGATCGATGGCATGGAAATACTCTCTCCGGCGCATTGATCTTCAGCCGATTTCGCAATCCATTGCGCACCATTGAATGACGCGCACTTACCCGCAGGGAAGCGCGCGTTTACCGTTGGATCAAGCGTCGCTGAGGGTGTCCCGGAGCTGCAGAAGCAGCGTGCGCAAGGTCTTTTGTGCGGCATCTGACTGACCGGTGACCGCCTGGATCTGTGCGGGCACCTGACGCGCCTCGCGACGCAGATTCACCCCTCGCGGCGTGAGATCGATGAACACCTGACGCTCATCCACCTCGCCACGCCGACGCGTCAAAAGCCCCATGGATTCCAGTCGTTTCAGCAACGGCGTGAGGGTGCCGGAGTCGAGTCCGAGACGCGCGCCAAGCTGATTGACGGCGATGTCGTCCTGCTCCCAGAGCACGACCATCGTCAGGTATTGCGAATACGTCAGGCCCAGTCTGTCGAGCATCGGCTTATGGGCCTTTGTCATGGCAAGCGATGCCGAGTACAACGCGAAACCCAACTGATCTTCCAGACGCACGGGCGATTTTTGTGCGGCCTTTTTGTTCACTGCCATTCAGGGACGACTTTTCAATTCCGATTCAATTGCGCGCCATTCTATTTCACCGCGTGGAATGTGACCAGTCGCAATGACGGAGGGCTTCACGAGCGGCACATGACGTTTCGGCGGAGGGGTGCCCGCGCGGACGCAGCGAATGAAGCGACGACGATGGGATGAGCCGTTCGAGGGCAAGGCACTGGGCGGACGGTGCGTCACGCGTCGCCATCCATCGGCATCGCCGCCGGTAGCCGACTGCATTGGGGAAACCATCACGGCGATCCGTTCCAATGCGATTGCGACCTCAAAATTTACGTTTATCTGAGTAGCGCTCAGTAACTCACCGGGTCGGGCGCCGTCTCCGCCGTCTGCTGCTGCGAGAATGAGGGCATCGAAAAAATCGATGTCCACGCGACCGGCGTTCGATTCATGTGTTGAACCGACCGTCAACGACGCCAAAAATCATGTTATCTGAGCATCACTCAGTTTTTGTTGCGTAACTCCCCCGTCCAGCGGCGCGCTTTCAAAAATGAGCGTCGCTCGATACCATGAGACCCAATTCCGATCTCGACTGTCTTTTATCCGTGTCAGCAGTGTCTGCCTGGGCGAAATCGCCCGTCGTTGTGTGGGTGCGGCGTCAGTTCGCCCCGAACACCCTGCAAATCACGTTGCTGCTGGCTGGCATCGTCGGTTTGCTGGGGGCGTTGGCCACCGTGGCGTTTCGCGAAGCGCTCTCGGGACTGCAATTTCTCCTCGCCGGACACCGCAGCGGCATGGTCGAGCTGGCGCAGGGCCTGAACTGGTGGCAGCGCCTGCTGCTGCCGACCACTGGCGGCCTGATCGCCGGGCTGATCCTGCAATTCGCCACGTTGTGGGTGCCCAAGAAGGGCTCCGACGACTACATGGAAGCCATTGCCATCGGCACCGGCGTGCTGAGCCTTCGCCAGACGCTCGTCAAGAGCTTGTCGTCGCTGTGCTCGGTGGCTTCGGGCGCGTCGATCGGCCGGGAAGGGCCGATGGTGCAACTCGCCGCGATGTTCGCGTCGCTCGTCGGGCGCATGCTGGCATTCCCGCCCGAGCGCTTGCGCCTGCTCGTCGCGTGCGGGGCGACCGCCGGTATCACGTCGGCGTATAACGCACCGATCGCCGGCGCGCTGTTCATCTCCGAAATCGTCTACGGCTCGATTTCAACGGCAACGCTCGGCCCGCTGGTCGTCGCCTCGGTTATCGCCAACATCGTCATCCGTCAGTTCCTCGGCTACGAAGCGGTCTACCGGATGCCGCGCTTCGATTTCGTTTCCGGCTGGGAAGTCTTTTTCTACGTGGGCCTCGGCATTCTCGCCGGCGTGCTCGCGCCCCTGTTCCTGCGCCTGCTCGACACCGCCAAACATCGCTTCAGTGTGTTGCCCGCCCCCCTGTTCCTGCGCATGACGCTTGGCGGGTTCATCGTGGGCATCCTGTCGCTGAAAGTGCCGCACGTCTGGGGCAACGGCTACAGCGTGGTCAACTCGATCCTGCACACGCACTGGGCATGGCAAGCGCTCGCGATGGTGCTGGTGTTCAAGGTGCTGGCGACCGCATCCTCGGCAGGCTCCGGCGCCGTGGGTGGCGTGTTCACGCCGACGCTGTTCGTCGGGGCAGCCCTCGGCAGCCTTTATGGCATTGCGATGAATGCGCTCGCACCGGCCGCCGCCTCGGTGGCGAGCAGCTACGCCGTGGTCGGCATGGGGGCGTTCCTTGCGGCAACGACCTATGCGCCGCTGATGTCGATTCTGATGATTTTCGAGATGACGCTGAGTTATCAGGTCGTGCTGCCGCTGATGCTGGCGTGCGTGACGGCGTACATCACGGCGCACACGTTACGCGCGGATTCCGTCTACGCCAAATCGCTACGACGCAACCAGGCGGCGGGCCGGTGGCTGTCGATGACCGGCGAGGGCAGCGAGATGCGCCTGTCGTCGCTGGCAACGGACAACGACGCGCTCATCAGCGACGCCATGACCTCCGAAGCCATCGGCGAGCGCTTCATCGCCACCGGCTATCGCAATCTCGTGGTTCGCGCCGAGGATGGCCGTCTGCTGGGAACGCTCGACGCCGCGCGCTGGTGGCGTCGGCAGGCCACCGGCGAACCCGCTGTCTGGACGGAGGTGATCGTGCCGTGCAAAGCGCTCGACGGCGAGATGACGCTGGTCGGCGCGCTGCGCGCCGTCGGCAAGTTGCACATCGACTGGGTGCCCGTGGCGAACGAGGCAGGGGAATGGTTGGGCGTGGTCTCGCTGCCGGGCCTCATCGAGATCGTCACCGAAGAGCGGGGCGGCGAATGAAACGCCGCGCAGGCGCCAGTCCCGTCAAGCCGGCCGAACCGGCGACCGGCGCGAACGGCACGCCCTATTCGGCAGCCTTCGACGATGCCTATCACAGCACCAACGACGCGCTCGGTCGCGCGCGGCACGTCTTTCTGGGCGGCAACGATCTACCCACGCGCTGGCGAGGTCGCGACGCGTTCGTGATCGTCGAGACCGGCTTCGGCCTGGGCTTGAATTTCCTCGCAACATGGGCCGCCTGGCGCGACGATCCGCAACGGCCTGCTCGGCTGCACTTCGTGTCGGTCGAAAAGTCGCCGTTCCGGGCCCAGGACCTGAGGCAGATGCTCGAACCGATGCTCGTGCAGCCCGGCATGACTGAACTCGCGCCCCTGGTGCAGAAGCTGTGCGATGTCTGGCCGCCCCCGGTGGCGGGCTGGCACCGGCTGGAGCCGGCGTCCGGCGTGATCCTGAGTGTCGGTTTCGGCGACTTCTTCGATCTGATGCCGGCGCTGCGCGCGGGTGCGGACGCGTGCTATCTCGACGGCTTCACGCCCGCAAAAAACCCCGACCTGTGGACGCCCGCCGTCTTCAAAACCCTTGGTCGCCTGGCGCGCGACGGGGCGACGTTGGCAACCCCCGTCGCCACCGAGCCGGTGCAGCGCGATCTCATCGCCGCGGGTTTCCAGGTAACGCAGCGTGACGGATACGGCTGCGGGCAAGGCATGCTTGCGGGCGTTTATGCGCCGCCATACCGGATGCGGCGCTACGATCCGGCTGCCATGCCCGCGCCATGCTCGCGCGAGGCAATCGTCGTCGGCGCCGGAATGGCGGGGGCGGCGATGGTGCGCCGGCTTGTCGCGCGCGGCTGGCGTGTGCGCCTCTTCGAACGTGCGCAGGCGCCGGGGACAGCCGCGTCCGGCAACCCGGCGGGTGTCTTCCACCCGCAGCTCTCCGTCGACGACAACGTGCTGTCGCGGCTGACGCGCGCGGGTTTCCTGTATGCGCTCTCGCAATGGCGAACGCTGCCGGGCGGACTGCCCGGGCACACGGACGGATTGCTTCAGGTCGCCATGGACGACAACGAAGCGCGCGCCCTGCGGCAACTCCTGGCCGCGCACGCCTACCCGCAGACGTATGCAAAATGGGTCGACGTGGCACAGGCGTCTACGCTTGCGGGTGAAACACTCGCGCATGGCGGCATCTGGTATCCGGAGGGCGGCTGGCTGGCGCCTGCGATGTTGTGCCGGGCCGAATTGGTCGCCGCCGGGCCGTTGCTGGATGCGCGCTACGGCGTGAGCGTGGAACGGCTCGAACGCTGCGATGGCCATGATGGCCGCTGGGCGGCGCTCGATGAGACGGGCCGGGTGCTGGCCGAGGCCGATGCGGTCATCGTGACGGCCGCGGATCTCTCCCAGAAGCTGCTCGCACCGTACCTCGCCCCCGAATTCTTGCCCGTCAAACGGGTACGCGGACAGTTGACGTTCCTGCCGCCCGGCACATTGACCAACCTGCGCATACCGGTCTGCGGCGATGGCTACGTTGCCCCGTCACCGCCGGGAGGCACGGGGCCGATCACCGGCGCGACGTACGGCTTTGACGACCCGGTCGAGGCCGTGCGTGCCACCGATCACCAGGCCAACCTGCGCCGCCTGGCCGCGCTCCTGCCGGCCCATGCGGACATGCTTGGCGATGCGGGCCTGGCGAGCGAGCACGCCGCCGCCGAGCTGGGCGGTCGCACGGCGTTTCGCTCGATGGTGCCTGACCGTCTACCGATGGCGGGGCAACTGCCCGATATGGCTGCGCTCAACGCGCATCGGCAACGATTGGCCGGCGGCCACCTGCGAGATCTGCCGCGTCTGGACGGCCTGTACGCGAGTTTCGCGTTCGGCTCCCGAGGTCTGGTGTTCGCGTCGTTGTGCGCGGAACTGATCGCCAGTCAGATCGAGGGCGAGCCGTGGCCGATCGGCAGCGACCTCGCCGACGCCATCGACCCGGCGCGATACCTGATGCACTGGCTGCGCAAAGGCTGACGAGGCGCGTGCTCCACTGGGCACGCCGGCTTCGCGCGCCTGCCCACCGTCGTTCTCCGAAAGCACACGGGCACTCAATAAATCGAATCTGACCCTATAGCGATCGTCACCCCACCCCATGCGGGGGCGGCGCCCCTTTGGGGCTTGCCCCCGGACTTCCCGGCTGAACGCTCATACCTCCAAAAGTGGGCTCCCCCCATCGTTCGGCAGGGGGGTGAAATCGGTTTGTGCCAAGTCAATCCTTCTGCCATCGAGACGCCCGTTTGGAAGCGTCGGAAACCGAGTGTGGCAAAATGGGCCCAACCCTTCGGGTTCGTCGTGCATTTGTTCTTAATCTGCAACCCCGCGCACGACCTTCTTTCCTTTCCACCACTTGATGCGCCGTCAAGCGGCGCAAAGCGAGCATTAATGACGTCGGAACTGTCCCTCTTTCCGGGCTGGCCGCCGACGCCCGATCCCGTTTTCTTCGCCGGGCTGGCATTGGTTTTTGCCGGACTGGCGGGGGAAATCTGTTTCCGGAGACTGCGCCTGCCGCGCATCACCGGTTACGCCGTGGTCGGGCTGGTTGGCGGCACCCTGGGTCTTTCCTCAATGCTGGACGCGCAGACCAGCGCGGCCATCCGGCTGCTGATCGATCTGGCGCTGGGCCTGTTGCTGTTCGAACTGGGCAGCCGCCTGAACCTGAAATGGATGCGGGCCAACCCCTGGATCATCGTTACCAGTGGCCTGGAAGCCTCGCTCACGTTTGTCGCGGTCTATGCCGTGTTGTGGGTTTTCGGCGTGGCACCGCTGAGCGCGGTGCTGATCGCCTCCATCAGCATGGCAACTTCGCCGGCCGTCGTGATCCAGCTCAAGAACGAGCTGCGCGCCGAAGGTCAGGTGACGGAACGGTTGCTGGCCCTGGCGGCGCTCAACAGCGTGTATGCGGTCGTCGCGGTAAAGCTTGTCTACGGATGGATGCACCAGGCGTACCACTCGAGCGTCTGGGTCGTGCTGTTTCATCCGTTGTACCTGCTCATTGGCTCGATCGTGCTGGCGTTCGTGCTGGCCAAAGCCTGCAATCTGATCTTCCGCAAGTTCGGCAGCCAGGACCAGCACGCCTTCGTGATTCTCATTGGTTTGATCATGCTCATGGTTGCGTTGGTGCATATGCTCAAGCTACCCAACTCACTCACGCTCCTGCTCGCCGGGATCATTTTCCGGAATTTGGATGAGCGCCCGCAGCTCTGGCCCGCGTACTTCGGTACGGCCGGCTGGCTGCTCGCGGTGGTGCTGTTTGTGTTGACCTCGCTGGCATTCCGGTGGGAATACGTCGTGATTGGCGGTCTTGCCGCTGCGGCAATCATCGTGGTGCGCAGCATCGCCAAGGTGGTCGGCACGGTCGCCGTCGCCCATCAGGCGGGGATCAGTTACAAGCAGGCCGTTGCGCTCGGGTTGTCGTTGTGCCCGATGGCCAGTCTCGCGTTGGTACTCGTTGCCGACACGTATGACATCTACCCGCAGTTCGATCCGATGCTCAAGGCTGTGGTGATGTCCACGATTGTCGTGCTGCAACTGGTCGCGCCGCTCGTGGTCTATTGGGCATTGGCCCTTGTCGGTGAACGGAAAAATTAAGCCATGTCATTAGAAGCATTCATTCCCTCGAAGCCATGCACGTTCGGTGTGGAGCTGGAGATGCAGATCGTCAATCGCCACGATTACGACCTGACGAAGGCCGCCGCCGATCTGATGCGGCTCGTGGCCAAGGAGACACACCCCGGCGAGATCAAGCCGGAAATGACGGAAAGCATGATCGAGCTGTCGACCGACATCTGCCACCGCCATAGCGATGCGGTCACGCAACTGACCCGGGTTCGCGACGTGTTGGTGGCGGCGAGCGAGCAGCTCAACGTCGGCCTGTGCGGCGGCGGCACCCACGCCTTCCAGCGCTGGAGCGAGCGCACGATCTACGATTCCCCGCGCTTTCATTTTCTGTCCGAGCTGTACGGCTACCTTGCCAAGCAATTCACGGTCTTCGGCCAGCACGTGCATATCGGTTGTCCGGACCCGGACAGTGCGTTGTATCTGCTGCACGCGATGTCGCGCTATATCCCGCATTTCATTGCGCTGTCCGCGTCGTCGCCGTATGTGCAGGGCGTCGACACGGGCTTCCATTCTGCGCGTCTGAACTCGGTATTCGCCTTCCCGCTCTCGGGACGGGCGCCGTTCGTGCTCAAGTGGGAAGACTTCGAGACGTACTTCGACAAGATGGTGAAAACCGGAGTCGTCGAGAGCATGAAGGATTTCTACTGGGATATTCGCCCCAAACCGGGTTTTGGGACGATCGAAGTACGAGTGATGGATACCCCCCTATCGGTCGGTCGCGCGGCGGCTATCGCCTGTTACATCCAGTCTCTGGCCCGTTATCTGCTCGAGGAGCGTCCGTTTGCGCTGAGCGAGGACGATTACCTCGTCTACACGTTCAACCGCTTCGAGGCCTGCCGTTTCGGTCTGGAGGGGGCTTACGTCAATCCTCAGACAGGTGAGCGCACCACATTGGGGCAACATATCGCCCAGACGTTGGACGTCATCAAGCCGCACGCCGCAGCGCTGGAGGCCGAAGCCGCCTGCCACGAAATTCGCCAGCTTGTCGCTTCCGGCAAGAACGATGCCGTCTGGTTGCGCGATGTTCACGCGGACGCCAAGTCGCTCAACGAGATGGTTCGGCAGCAATGTTTGCGATGGGCCGCATGACCTGAGGCCTGTGCCAACGGCCCGAGATCGGCGCCGTTGGTTGCTCGACACGACCATCGTTATGCGGGGTCTCCTCGTTTTCAGTGCAATAAGTGACGGTACGAAAAGCTAGCACTGGCGCGGAGGTGGTGTTGGTAGATCGTTGATTTCATTGACTTTCCTGTTCACTTTCAAATCTGCGATTCGTGGCGTCAAACCGTGGTCGGTTTCATCCATTGGTGCCAGTTATCGATGCATTTGGCCGCGAAGGCAGGATTTGGTCAGCATAGCGGTCAACCGGGAAGCGAAACACACCCCGCAAGTTGATGCTCTCCAGCCTGGTGGGCGCAATCTTCCCGATCAGTTCCGGTGGAATGACCTGGCGGCGGTTCGACCAGCGATCCAGGACCGCCTGCATCTGTGAGGTATTCCACGCCATCACGATGTTGGCCATCAGGCTCAACGCATCGGCCACAGCCTGCATTTCATCGACACGTTTGGCCTGCGCCGGGCTGATCCGGCCGGTATAAATGGCGCGCTTGAGGGCGTTAACAGCCTCGCCCCGATTGAGCACCCGGCGCAACTCGTTCCTGAAAGCGTCCTTGACAAAGTAGTCAGCCAAAAACGCCGTACGCAGCAACCGCCCCAATTGCACGCCAGCCTCATAGATTGGATCGCCCTGGGCGGCAGAACCGAACCGCGCAAGAGCTGCCACCGCACTGGCATGTCCGCTCATGACCGAGGCTGCCAGGTGCACCAGACTATCCCAATGCTTTTCGATCAAAGCGACGTCGACATTGGCTTCGCACACCGCAGCGATTTCTGCGGGCACTTTGGTGCCGCGTGGCACAAAGAGGTGGCGCTGTTTGAGTTCCTTCAACCGCGGGCAAAGATCAAAACCAAGCAAACGGGCATGTGACATGGCAAAGTCGGTGTAGCCATGGGTATCCACAGCAAGCTGGCTGGTCTCCAGCTTTTCTTGGCGGATGACACCTTCAATGGCCACGCCCGCCTGGCGCTCATTGAGCACAAAGGGCTGCGCATGGAAGATGCCCCACCGGTCTTTTACATGGGAGTAGATTCCAATGGAAGGTGTGTTGCGCCGAGGATCAAGCCGGGCTTGCCACACCCGTTTGGTGGTCTCCATGGTCATCATGTCAGAAGATGCCAAATCGGACCGCCCCCAGGTGGCGGCAATCGGGTGTCGCTGCATGAATTCCAGCACAGCCTGGCAGGCCTGGCTCAGACGCCGTTCGTCCCGCGCCCAGCGCATGGCCTGGCGAATGCTGGTGGCAGACAATTGCGGAATCATGCGCGCGCATTCGACCGCAGTCAGACTGGTGCCGTGGGCCATGATGCCGGCATAGACCATCAGCAGCTCGTCGGTAGAGCGCGGCTCACGTCCGAGCATGATCCAGCTAAAGCGCACCTGGGCGTCAACGGCCAGAATCACTTCCGGCAATTGAACCTCACCGATGCGGTGATCCAAAGCCGCGCGCAGCTTGGTCACTTCTGGGTCTTCGTCCTCTGCGGGCAATGGCGACAAATGGAGTTCATCATCCACGCGCAGTACGCCACTGCGGGCTGCAGCGGCCACCGCATCGACACCGGCAGTTACTCTGGCCAGCAAAGGCTTCAAGAAAGTGGCAGCCTTGCTGGGTAACGATAGACGGGCATAGTGTTTCTTGGACTCTGCCTGCCAACGCTCGTCCGTGAAGAACAAGCGCGCACGACCCCGAAAGCTCAGGCTGTGCTCAATCCAGACCGAGCCATTGCGCACCGCGCGGCGCAGGGCAAACAGGGTGGCCACCTCCAACGCCTGAAACGCCCGTTCCCGGTCTGGGCTGGAGATCGAAACCTGCCAGATCATTCCCAGACTTGGTGCCACCACTTCAACTGGCAGCTTTCTGGATCCTTTGAGATATAAAGCTTGCAGCTTGGCAAGGTACTCGATGGCAGGATGCTCGCCGGTGGCCTGCCAGGGCAGCTTTGCAATGGCGACGAGCAACGACCGCACG
>NZ_CABPSH010000015.1 GCF_902459725.1 Pandoraea eparura | reverse complement strand
CGGGGCGTTAGCTCAGTTGGTAGAGCAGCGGACTCTTAATCCGTAGGTCGAGTGTTCGAGTCACTCACGCCC
This sequence comes from Pandoraea eparura, assembly GCF_902459725.1. Lineage (GTDB taxonomy): Bacteria > Pseudomonadota > Gammaproteobacteria > Burkholderiales > Burkholderiaceae > Pandoraea > Pandoraea eparura. Next base: position 102,769 of record NZ_CABPSH010000015.1, on the reverse strand, counting down.
CACCAGATGCATCACGAAGGCCGCACCCTGTGCGGCCTTCGTCGTTTCTGCACCGCCCATCCCTCGCCCCCGGCCTGCCGTCCGCCGTCACCCGGCCAACCTGTCGCCCGCTGCCATCGGCTGTCGTCCGCTGCCGCGATGTCACCCAATGTCACCCGCTGTCGTCCGATTCCTACAGCCGATTCAGTTGCGACCGATAGTCCGCGAAACGCGTGCCCACTAAGCTTCATTCATGTCGCTGCGCAACGCACGGCCAGCCCTTGCTACAGGAGACGCATCATGAATACGGCGAAGTCGATCCTCGTTGTCATCACGGCACTCGCGATGGGCGCGTCCCTCGCCGGCTGCACGCTTGGCGGTGCCGCCGCGGGCGGTGTCATCGGTCACGAAGCCACCGGCGGCAGCACCGCCGGCACCATCGGCGGCGCCGTCGTCGGCGGCGTCATCGGGCACGAGTTGGGCAAGTAACACCAGCCCCCGGCTCGGCGTGCGCCGTCATCGCCCCACGGCATAGAGCGGGGTGTTGGCGGCGTAGCCGTACATGATCAGTACGGCGCCGACCAACGCATCGCCCGCCGCCCTGGCCTGCGCCACGTTCGCAAAGCGCTTGGCTTGCGCCGTGCACGTCGCGTAATGGCGTGCACCATGTTTCAACGTGCCGTCGTGCCGGCCGATAAACGCCGCCTGACGCCCGCTCCAGACGAAGTAACCTTCGCACCTCGCCATCTCCGGCGGACGCCTGAGCGTCGAGTCCTCCTTCTGCGAAGCCTCTCCCGCCTTGTGCAAGCGCCACTGACGCTTGATCGCCGCATCCGACCAGCGTCCCATGCCAATGTCTTTTCCTCGGTTCTTCGCCATTGCTCCCTCCTGGAATTTGCCTGCGGCACTGCGCTCGCGGGCACTCCAATAATGGTGAACAATAACGCGGTGAAGTGGGATGGGGAGTGTCCGATATGCGATGCCTCACCCTACGACGACGCTTCACGGGCATCGACACTCGCTGCTCGTCATGCAAAAGCAACCAAACCGAGCGCCGCGGCTTCACAAGCGGCTACGGGGTACGCGCCAGGCGACCCGCGTGCGCTATCTCCCGGCAAACATAGCGCGGCGAACACGCAACAGTGCTGCACTGCACACCGTGCTGGCGATGCGCATTGTCTACACTGAAAGTCTCGTTCTCATCGCAAGGCAGGTCCGTTGGCCGCAACGGCAGCCGCACAACCCAGGGCATGGCAACTGTCACTTTCGCACCCGCCATTCAGCGTCACGTCTGCGTGGACGAACAACACGCCGATGGACCGACGGTTCATGCCGTGCTCGCGCAATGCGTGGCCCGAAAGCCCGAGTTGCGCGGCTATCTGTTCAACGATCAGGGACGGTTGCGCCCACACGTCGCGGTCTTTGTCGATGGCCGCCTGATCCGCGATCGACACGCGCTGGGCGACGCACTCAACGACGCCAGCCGCGTGTATGTTGCCCAGGCCCTCTCGGGCGGATGAGGTGAGCGAGGCGAAAGCGGCAGATGGCAAATGCATCCGCGAGCACCAGACAAGACTCGCGCGAGCCAAGGAGGCAGATCGTGGAACACATCAACGGCGCAACGCTGCTGGTTGCCACCCGCAAGGGATTGTTCACGTGGCAGCGGGAGAACGCCGTCTGGCGTCTGATGTCCAGCACGCCCGACTTTCCCGGCGAGCCGGTAAGCATGGTGTTGCGTGACCCGCGCGATGGCACCGATTACGCCGCGCTCAATCTCGGGCATTTCGGCGTAAAGCTCTGGTGCCGCGCTCGCGATGCGAGCGAGTGGACCGAACTCTCGCCCCCCGCCTTCGCCCAGGAAGCGGGGCAGTCCGAAGCACCTTCGGACGATGCCCAGGCACGATCGGCATCAACGGCATCAACGACGTCAACGGCAGCCTCGCCCCCGTCAGTCTCCCTGCTCTGGTCGCTCGAAGCCGCCGGCCCCGATGCCCCCGGCGTTCTCTGGGCGGGCACGATCCCAGGCGGCCTCTTCCGCTCCCACGACCGGGGCCACACCTGGGCGCTGGTGCAGACCTTATGGGATCGCCCCGAGCGCGCCGAGTGGATGGGCGGCGGCTACGATCATCCGGGGATTCATTCGATCTGCATCGATCCGCGCGATAGTCGTCAGGTGATGGTTGCCGTATCGACCGGCGGTGTCTGGCGCACGCGCGACGACGGACACACCTGGGCGCTGGCAGCGAGCGGCATGGAAGCCGATTACATGCCGCCGGAGCGACGCCTCGATCCGAACGCGCAGGACGTTCACCGCCTCGTGCAATGCCGCGACGCCCCCAATGCCCTGTGGGCGCAGCATCACAACGGCATCTTCCGCAGCCTCGACTACGGCGCATCGTGGCGGCGGATTCACGCCTCGCCGTCGAGTTTTGGCTTTGCCGTCGCCGTCGATCCACACGACCCCGACGTCGCGTGGTTCGTGCCCGCCCAGCGCGATGCGTGCCGCATCCCGGTTGACGCCCGCCTCGTCGTCATTCGCACGCGCGACGGTGGCGAGTCATTCACCTCGCTCTCCCAAGGACTCCCGGAGATGCCGTCCTACGACCTGATCTATCGCCACGGCCTGGACATCGACACCACCGGCCGCTCGCTCGCCATGGGCTCGACAACCGGCGCGCTGTGGGTCAGCGACAACGCAGGCGAGCAATGGCGATGCCTGTCCACGCACTTGCCGCCGATCCACGCGGTGCGCTTCGTCTAGCGAATCGCGCATCGTTCGGCATGCCGAGTATCTCCTCGCCGGCACAGACACTCGCGCTCGTTTTTCCGATCAAAACCTTCAGTTAGCGCATTTCGCGTCGTAGATAACGATAGGCGAACTGGCTTCATTGATCCCCCCGTCGCGCGCTGCTTGACGTGGCGCTCGTGCCGCAAGCGGTGCGTGCGCCACTGTCGCGTCGTACCGCCTCTTGAGTAAGGTGCGCACTCCGCACAGACCGGCAACTACGCCTCGCAACGCAAGTGGGCCACAACGTCACCCTTGTAGTCCCCCGGGCATCCCATCCCTAAACGGAGTCATCTGAATGCGAATCGCCGACCTGAAGATCCGAACCCGACTGGCCATCGGCTTCGGCATGTTGCTAGCCCTGTTGTTGACCATGCTGATCATCGCCCTGACGCGCTTCGTCGCGATTGAACGCGCCAACGAAGATCTGCTTACCAGTGCGTGGGCCAAGGCCGATGCCGCCCACAGTATCGATGCCATGGTGCGCGGTAACGGCCGCCGCATGCTGGAGCTTTTCACGATCACCGAGGCGGCGCAACGCACCACGACCAACCAGCGTATCGACGCCAATCTCACGCGCATCGCCGAGGCGCAGACCGTGCTCGACAAGTACGTGACGTCGACGCAAGGCAAACAATTGATCGCCGCCGTCCGGCGACACAACGATGCGTTTGTGACGGCACGCAATGCGACAATCGCCGCGTTGAACGCGGGCGAGCGCGACACTGCGCTCGGCATCGCCCACCGCGACGCCCTGCCCGCCCTCGACGCCATGCAGGCGCAGGCCGCAGAACTGGTCACGCTCCAAAAGCGGATCGTCGACGACACCGGCGCCGCAACGCGGGCCAGCATCACCTTCGCGAAATGGCTGCTCATCGCCATCGGCGCCGCGGCAACCGTCCTGGGCGTCGGTGCCGCCTGGTCGGTCACGCGCAGCATCACGCGCCCGCTCGCCCGCGCCGTGGCCGTGGCCGAACGTGTGGCGCAGGGCGACCTGACGAGCCGCATCGACGTCACTAGCCGTGACGAGACGGGGCAATTGATGGGCGCCCTCAAACACATGAATGAAAGTCTCGAACTCATCGTGCGACGGGTGCGTAACGGCACAACCGCCATCGCCTCGGCGTCGGGACAATTGCTCGCCGGCAACACCGATCTGTCGTCGCGCACCGAAGAGCAGGCGGCTTCCCTCGAAGAGACGGCCTCGTCGATGGAAGAACTGACGGCCACCGTGCGCCAGAATGCCGATAACGCACGTCAGGCCAGCCAACTGGCGGCGAACGCGTCGGACATCGCAGGCGAAGGCGGCCGCGTGGTCGAGCGCGCCGTCACCTCGATGCAGGGGATTGCCGCCAGCTCGGCGAAGATCAGCGACATCATCGGCGTGATCGACGGCATCGCCTTCCAGACCAACATCCTCGCCCTGAACGCCGCCGTCGAAGCGGCCCGTGCCGGTGAGCAGGGTCGCGGTTTCGCCGTCGTGGCCGGCGAAGTCCGCACACTCGCGCAACGCAGTGCCGCCGCCGCCAAGGAAATCAAGACGCTTATCGAGACATCCGTCGGCAAGGTCGAGGACGGCTCGGCGCAAGTGCGCGACGCCGGTCGCACGATGGCGGAAATCGTGCAGGCCGTGCAGCGCGTGACCGACATCATGGGTGAGATCTCTGCGGCATCGAGCGAGCAATCGGGCGGCATCGAGCAAGTCAACACCGCCGTCATGCAGATGGATCAGGTGACGCAGCAGAATGCCGCACTCGTCGAGCAGGCCACAGCGGCCGCCGGGTCGCTGGAGGATCAGGCGCGTTATCTGCGTGACGCCGTTGCCGTGTTCCGGCTCAACGATGGCGAGGTCGTCACGTCCGTCCCGCACGACCCTGACCAGGCGGCCGCCAACGCGCCGCGCAGCGCCGTGTTGGCGTTCGCCCGGGAGCGTCACACGGCGTAATCGTCGCCTCGCCGCACCCCGGCCACACCCCGCCGCCCCGGTCGTGCCGCCGGGGCAATCCGGCGGGGCGCCGCGCCCGGCAGCGGGTGTCGCCGCCCGGCGCAAACCCCCATGCCTGCTGGACTTCGGGCCGATGTCACGGTCAGCGCGACATGACGACATTGGAGTATGATGGTCGCTGCTGTGCTTTTTCCCACCGTCCGGAAAAGAGGTGTACCGTGGCCCGAAAGACCCCCATCGAGCGCTACCGAAACATCGGCATCAGTGCTCACATCGACGCAGGCAAGACGACGACGACCGAGCGCATCCTGTTCTACACAGGCGTCAACCACAAGCTGGGTGAAGTCCACGAAGGCGCCGCCACGATGGACTGGATGGAGCAGGAACAGGAGCGCGGCATCACGATCACGTCCGCCGCGACGACCTGCTTCTGGCGCGGCATGGCCGGCAACTATCCCGAACATCGCATCAACATCATCGACACGCCGGGGCACGTCGACTTCACGATCGAAGTCGAGCGCTCGATGCGCGTGCTCGATGGCGCCTGCATGGTCTACGACTCGGTCGGCGGCGTGCAGCCGCAGTCCGAGACCGTCTGGCGGCAAGCCAACAAGTACAAGGTGCCGCGCATCGCGTTCGTCAACAAGATGGACCGCGTGGGGGCCGACTTCTTCCGCGTACACAAGCAGATTCACGAACGTCTGCGCGGCAATGCCGTACCCATCCAGATTCCGATCGGCGCCGAGGACAACTTCCAGGGCGTGGTCGATCTCGTGAAGATGAAAGGCATCGTCTGGGATGAGGAATCGAAGGGCGTGAAGTTCGAATACGTCGACATTCCTGCCAACCTCAAGGACACGGCACAGGAATGGCACGACAAGATGATCGAAGCCGCCGCCGAGGCCGATGAAGCGCTGCTCGAGAAGTATCTCGGCGGCGATACGCTGACCGAGGCCGAGATCCGCGAGGGACTGCGCAAGCGCACCGTCGCGGGTGAGATTGTGCCGATGCTGTGCGGCACCGCCTTCAAGAACAAGGGCGTGCAGGCCATGCTCGACGCCGTGATCGATTACCTGCCCTCGCCCGTCGACGTGCCCGCTATCGCCGGTCACGACGAGGACGACAAGGAGATCGAGCGCCACCCGTCGGATGACGAACCTTTCTCCGCGCTCGCCTTCAAGATCATGACGGACCCGTTCGTCGGTCAACTGATCTTCTTCCGCGTGTATTCGGGCGTGATCGACTCGGGCGCCACGGTCTTCAATCCGACCAAGGACAAGAAGGAGCGCTTGGGTCGCATCTTGCAGATGCACGCCAATCAGCGCATCGAGATCAAGGAAGTGCGGGCCGGCGACATCGCGGCAGCGGTCGGCCTGAAGGAAGCGACGACGGGCGACACGCTGTGCGATCCGAACGCCGTGATCATTCTCGAGAAGATGGAATTCCCCGAGCCCGTGATTTCGCAGGCGGTCGAGCCCAAGACCAAGGCGGACCAGGAGAAGATGGGCCTCGCGCTCAATCGGCTGGCGCAGGAAGACCCGTCGTTCCGCGTGAAAACCGACGAAGAGTCCGGCCAGACGATTATCTCGGGCATGGGCGAGTTGCACCTTGAAATTCTGGTCGATCGCATGCGCCGCGAGTTCGGCGTGGAAGCCACCGTCGGCAAGCCGCAGGTCGCTTATCGCGAAACGGTGCGCAAGAAAATCGAAGACGTGCAGGGCAAGTTCGTCAAGCAGTCGGGCGGACGCGGCCAATATGGCGACGTGGTCATCACGCTGGAGCCGGACAAGGACAAGCCGTACGAATTCGTCGACGCGATCAAGGGCGGCGTGGTGCCACGCGAATTCATCCCGGCCGTGGACAAGGGCATTCGCGAGACGCTCAACAACGGCGTGGTGGCCGGTTATCCGGTCGTCAACGTGAAGGTCACGCTCACGTTCGGGTCGTACCACGACGTGGACTCGAACGAAAACGCGTTCCGCATGGCGGGCTCGATGGCGTTCAAGGAGGCGATGCGCCGTGCCGACCCGGTGCTGCTCGAGCCGATGATGGCGGTCGAGGTCGAGACGCCCGAAGAGTTCATGGGCAACGTGATGGGTGATCTGTCAGGGCGTCGCGGCATGTTGCAGGGCATGGACGACATCGTGGGCGGCGGCAAGATCGTGCGCGCCGAAGTGCCGCTGTCGGAAATGTTCGGCTACTCGACCTCGTTGCGCTCGCTCACGCAAGGGCGCGCCACGTACACGATGGAATTCAAGCACTACGCCGAAGCGCCCAGGAACGTGGCCGACGCGATCATTTCGGCCAAGAAGTAACGCGCCATCGAATGTCGGACGCGGTGTCGGACGCGGCGGAGCAGGATGGACCGCCGCGCCCGATGCGATTGTCCGGCGGTATTGATCGCTAACGCGCTGGCGACCGCGACTTGATGACGTGATCACGTGATGACGCGGGAGCCGTCGGTCTGAACGTGCCGGGGGTTGGGCGTCGCACGCCCGGGCTTGGCCAGTAATCGGTCGAGTAATCGATCAGTAAGCGCGCAGATGCTCGGCGTGATGCGACAGATGATCCGCCATGAACGTCTGGATGAAGTAGTAGCCGTGGTCGTAGCCGTGGTGGCGGCGCAGGTGCAGCGGCTGACCGGCATCCTGGCAGGCGCGCTCAAAGAGGTGCGGATGCAGTTGTGATTCGAGGAATTGATCGTTCAAGCCCTGATCGATCAGGATGCCGCCGGGAAACACCACCTGCCCGGCCTTCGCTATCAGTTCACTGGCGTCATACTGACGCCACGTCTCGCGATCCGCGCCCAGATATCCCGCGAACGCCTTCTCGCCCCATGGGCAACGCGTTGGCGCCGAGATCGGCGCGAATGCCGACACCGAGCGGAATTTGTCAGGATTGCGCAGGGCGAGCGTCAGGGCGCCATGCCCGCCCATCGAGTGGCCGAAGATGCCGATGCGTCCCGCGTCGATCGGCAACGATTGCGTCACCACGCCGTAGAGTTCGTCGACGATGTAGCTGTACATGCGATAGTGCGACGACCAGGGCGCCTGTGTCGCATCGAGATAGAAGCCGGCGCCGACGCCGAAATCCCAGGCATCGGTCTCGCCCGGCAGCCCTGCCCCTCGCGGGCTGGTATCGGGCGCGATCAGCGCCACGCCGTGTTCCGCGGCGAGCCACTGCGCGCCGCCCTTGATCATGAACGTCTCCTCCGTGCAGGTGAGCCCCGCGAGATAGAACAACGCTGGCACTGCACGCCCGTCGCGCGCCTGCGGCGGCAGGAACACCGAGAAACGCATCGGCAGGCCGATGACGCTCGACGTATGGCGATAGAAGCGTTGCGCACCACCGAAACAACGGTGTTCGGAAATGAGTTCGAGCATGACAAAATCCGGGAGGGTTCGGGAGGTCGGCCACGGCGCCGCGCCGCAGGGAGCGTGGCAACCATTGCGATGATGGCCGCTATCTTGCCTCGCGAGGCGACAGGCGACATCGGCGAGGTGCGTGGGGTGCGCCGCGTGCGCGGGCCTGCGCTGAACGACGACCGCTATGTCTCGCTTGCGACTTCGCCCGCATTCCCCAGCATCACCAGGCGAATTGATACCCCACCTGACCGAACACGTTCCGTCGGGACGCCCCACCAAAACTGTGTTCATACTTCACGCTCGCATAGACTTGGGAACGCTTGCCGAAGCTACCCGTCAGGCCGACGCCGACGTCGTACCACGTCTTGCCGAGCTGCGTCGGGAAGGCGATGCCGCTGACGGTCGTCTGGCCCGGCGAAAAGAAGTCATGCAGCACGTTGGCCGTGAAGTATGGCGTCACGGTCGACGTATTGAGCGCGTTGCGCATCCCCGACTTGAGCAGACGGAAGCCGATACGCCCGCGCAGCGCATTCGTCGTGTTCGCGCCAATCGACGAGATACCATCGCCAAAGCCGTTCAGGTGCACATACTGGTACAACAACTGCGCTTGCGGTTCGATCGCCAAGCCAGCCGAACCAAGGGCGATCCGCTGACCGACCTCGCCCGACACGCCGGCACCGAAACCGTTCTGGCTCGCGCCGACGCCATAAATGTCGGTGTAGCGGTTCTGGTAATGCGTCAATTGGCCCACGCCGTCGAAATAGCTGCCGTTCGCGCCGTAGCGGGTCCAGTAACCGCCGATCGACTGCGCCTGGGTCTGCGCGCTGCCCGTCTCGGTCGAGCCGATGACGCTTCGTGCGCTGTCGGTGAACGAGGCCGACGACGAACCGAACGTCATCGTGGCACCGGCATGCGTGCTGGCGCCATCGTCGGCGCGCGCCAGCGTCCAGTCGCGGCCGATCTGCGCGAAGACCGTACGCGCGTTCGTCGCGTAACGATCGCTCGCCTCGGCATCGAGATTCTGCCCGCCAATGCGCCCCCAGACGCCATTGGCGTGCTCAGGCGCGGGGTCCGGATTCGCGATGTCGCGCACGCGTTCGTTCAGACGACCGATGATGCTGAAGCCATAGTCCGTGTTAAGTTGCGGCGCCACCGCGTAGCCGGCGATGCCCGGACGATAGGCGATCGGCGCGTCGGTTGTCGAGGCAGACGCCGTCGACGCGGGCGAGAGCAGATACGAGCGGAGATACCAGTCATTTGCGCTGGTCGCACTTCCCCGATACAGCAGATACTCATACGCACCAGCCTGCAACGCCGAGGCGAGGCGGAAGCTGTTCGCGGCTGACGCGCCGCCGACTTGCACCACGCGGATCCCGTCGCCCACGGTCAGGACCCCCGTGCCCGTGCCATTGATCTTCAGCGCCGTGGTGCCGCCCGTGTTGCCGGCAACGATGAACGGGTCCGTTTGCGTCGCGGCACCGCCCTCGTTGAGCACGGTATTCAGCGTGACGATGCCGTTCGCGCCGATGTAGTTGCCCGTCACGTTCAACGTGTTGCCGATCACGCCCGATGCCGCAGCGAGGTTGACCGTGCCCGCGTTGGTCAGGTCGCCGCCGATGGTGAACGTGCCGTTGCTGCCGGTCGAAAACGCGCTCAACGCGTTCGCGACGGCCACTGTGCCGCTATTCGTCACCGCGCCTGACACGGTGCCGTAGCCACCCAACGTGGCACCGGCGGCGACGGTCGTCTGCGCGGACGCGATCGAGGCCGTCGCATGCGCGGCGTCGCCCACGGCCAACGTGCCGGCGAGCACATTCGTGTCGCCGGTGTACGTGTTCGCGGCGGTGAGCACCGTGGTGCCGGAACCCACCTGATTCACCGATCCGGTACCGGCGACAAGGTTATCGAACGTGAATGTATCGCTGCGGTTGAAGGCGAGCGTGGCGTTATCGGTGATGTTACCGAAGACGCTACCGCTGGTGCCGCCGTTGCCGATTTGCAGCGTGCCTTGCGAGATCGTCCACGGCGTGGACGTGATGCCCGTGCCGGTCAGCGACCATGTGCCGGTGCCGGTTTTCGTGTAGGTATTGAAATTCTGGTATTGCGCCGTGCTGCCGATCGTCGAGACGTCGAACACCGCGTTGGTGCTGCCGCCCAGAATGAAGGCGTTGTTCGTCCCCGCGGACGACGCCACCACGTTGCCCACGATGGTGGAACCGGCCTGAAGCTCGAGCGAAAATGCTGCCACAGTGGTACTTCGAATGGCGACGCTCTGGCCTGCACCGGCCTGAATCGCGCCGCTATTGACGATGCTGACACCAACGGTGTTGGCAATGGCGACGCCGCCATTGCCCCCCACGATCGTGCCCGTATTGACAATGCTATTGGGGCTGCCTGCCGCTCGGACAGCGACACCGATACTGCCGGTTGTGTTGACGCCGGTCAGGTCCGAACCGCCTTTAATCGTGCCGTTGTTGACGAGCGTTGCGCCGCCGGTGGACCAGTTGACGCCAGTGCCCCCGGCGCCCCCCGTGCTGTTGCCGCCCTGGATCAACCCATTGTTGGTTAGGACTGCGCCGTTCCCGACCTGAGCACCGGCGCCGCCGACGGCCGTCGTCGTCGCGCTGCCCCCGGTGATCGTACCGTTGTTCACGAGTGACGCCGCGTTCACGACTGAGCCCACCCCGGTGACAACACCGCCCGCGATGCCGGCCCCCGTGATGCTGCCGTTATTGACGAATGATGTCGTCGAGGAGGCACCGTTCAAATTGATGCCCGCTCTCGCGGTAGTCGCGCCGACGCCGGTACCCACCAACGTTCCGTCAAACGTGATGGGCGTGCCTGACCAGACCAACAACGATCCCGACAGCGTGAAGCCCTGCGTATCCAACGTGATGGCTTTTGTCACCGTGGGCAGCGTGCCGCTGGCCGAGAAACTGCTGCCCAGTTGAATCGTCGAGCTTGCGTCGCTCGATGCATTGGCATCGTTGATCGCCTGGATGAGCGCCGCCTGATTGTTCACCACGTACGTCGCCGCGTGACTTGCGCTGGGGAGTGCCCCCGCGACGGCCAGTGCCATGCAGGAAAGCTTGAAGTAGCCGCTGCGCGTCGCGCACTCGGCAGAAGACCGGCGCGCGCGCCTCGATGTGGTGTTCGCATTGGTGGCCAGCTCACACTCACTCATTGCACCGCGCCGATTCTGCATTCTCACTGGTTCCCTCTCACGTCATGATCGGTACTTCGCTGCCGAAATACCCTTGGCGCGCAAGGTATCAGAAGAATTGGAAAGGGTTTCGATGAAAAATGAGAGGTGCGGCGACGGTGCAACAACGATTTTGGAATGCCAAATATTTTGTTAGCCGTACGTCGAAACGTTCGGCGGGCATACGGGGCGAGGCAACAAAATATCAACGCTCGTGGATCTGCTCGTCATATGGGCGCGGTGTCGGGAAGGTCGCACGGGAACGCCTGGACTACGCGAGAGTTGGCCTGACGCCGAAAGATGGGAGAAATTGAACGACGTTGCGACTCTCGATGCCTGCATTTGAGAAGTTTGACGTCAGAAAAACACCATTTTCCCGCATTAATTAACGCTGACATCGAGCGTTGCATGAAAGCGATTCAATGGCCTACTAAACGCCCAGGAAATAGACCGGTGTGCATTATTCTGCTAACGGGCCTGAGGGGGGGCTTAGCCTCCAGTTTCAAGCGCAACACCGCGAATGACGCAGCGTGTTGCAATGAAGAAGAACCGACGTTCCCCCGTATTCAGTAGCATCCGGCTTTCCTCGCCCATTTAAAAAAATTGTCACGATTTCTAAACTTTTCGCCGCGCACGTCGCTATACGATAAAGGACGTGGGTGACATGCAGTGATCTGTTGCGCCGCGCTCGACGCGAGATCCGCGCCGCCGGGAGATTTGTCACATTTGCCGATTATGATGCCTCGCGCCATGTGATACGCGAAGGGCGATCAGGCCGCGTCAGGCGCACCGAGCCCCGTCCCGCCGGGCAATCGCAGTAACGTAGTCCATCAGCAGTACACCAAGAAGCATCGCGCCATCACCGCCGGCACGGTCGCCATTCAAGGACCGGTCAGGACAAGGACGACGATGCAATGACACCGACCAGATCATCAGAGAGTTACCGGGGCCCCTATGAAGCTGATCCTGCTGGCGCTTGCCGCCTCGCTATTTACGCTCGTCATGATGGTACAGGCGCGCAGCGAAGCCGATGACGTAGGTATTTCCGCCGCCCGCGCGCAACCCGCGAGCGTCATCGTCAGCGACCGCGTACGCACGCGCAAGGACATGGCGATGTGGAACGCACGCCGCAAGATGCACGCCGTGCGCCAGGACGACTGACGCAGCAAGGGCGTCGTTGTCACCGTAGCAACATGCTGCATCGCACCAAACTTGGGCATCCTCCGCAACCGTCCTATAGTGGAAGGGAAATTCAGGTGAGGAGACAAGAACGATGCCCGTACTTCACTTCAACCTTTACGACCTGACCCTGTTCCTGCCGATGGCCGTGGCCGGTGCATTGCTCGTTGGCGGCATTCCCGTCACCACACGTGCCACGCGCTACAGTCTGCGCGCTGTCGGTGCCGTGGTCGGCGCCCTCGTCGCGCTGCTGGTCATGGAAGCGTTGCCCGTATTGGTGTAACCACCGCACGCCCCAAGCGGGCAATTCGCAATCCGGCGGCGGATTGCGACGCGGGACGTTTTTCCTATCGATCCGTCAGCCCGTCGGCCTTGCCGCCTCCCGCCTCCCCCCGCTCGTATCTCGCTCGTATCTCGCTCGTATCTCGTCCGTATCCCGTCTGTGTCCCGTCGTCTGTGTCCCGTCGTCTATGTCCCTGCGAGGCCGGTCATGCCGCTGTCATCGCGGCCACTTATGCTGATTTGTGGCAACTTCGGTTGCGCTGTCACCCTCTCTGTTGCGCCGCCGACCCGCTCGGCGGCTCTTTTTTTGTGCCGACGCCAATGTCCGCAACTCCGCGTTCGCATCGGCATCGTTTTCTCCCGACGCGCACACCGCCATCGCCTACAATCACCGGAAGTGCAACACTTTGCGCCAAGTCTCTCGCGCTCGACACCCGGGACGCCGCGCTCCGCCGACAGAGGAGGTTTCCGCATGTCCGACGCGTTCTCCCGCGCCTTCGCCGTGGTCATCAATCAGTACCGCTCGCCGCGTCAGTACACCGTCTCGGTCGAACGCACGAGCGAGATGATCGCCAAAAATATCGGCCTGTTCTCCGACGGCTTCGCCGCGGAACCGCATCTGATCGTCGGCTTGTTCGAACGCGAAGCCGACGCCTGGGCGCTCGCACGACGTCTGCAGCGCACCCGCACCACCATGCAAGCCCTGCTCCAGACACCCGCCCGCGTTACCTCAGTCTCACCGCCCGAACTCGATCCGAGCGACTGACACCCCTCACGTCTTTCGCCGCTCCCTCTCGGCGTCGCCGCTTAACGGTTTCACCGGATCCTCGCTCGCCCCTTCCCGCCCCGCGACCGCCGCATGCCCGTCCTCTTCCGCTTATTCCTCGCCCCAGCACGCGTTAACCGGTGATCGGAAAAACGTCCCCGGACGTTCGCCCTCAAGCGTAGAATTCGGAATTCCAGATATCACCGATACCGGCGAGCGCCGGAATTCCATGTCCAACCCCGCTGCCAGCGCCGACTTCCCGGCGTCCGATCCGTCGTCCGCCCCCCACGCGGCGCTTGCACCCCTTGGGCCACTGACCAGCACGCCGGTACTGATCGATCTGGTGTATTCGCGTCTGCGCGACGCCATCGCCGATCTCACGCTGGCGCCGGGTGAACGTATCCGGCAGGCCGAGCTGGCCGATTCGCTGGGCGTGTCGCGTCAGCCCGTCAGCCATGCGTTGCAGTTGCTCAAGCGCGACGGCCTGGTCTGCGACAGCGGGCGCCAAGGGCTGGAGGTCACACCCATCGACGCCGACCACCTGCGCCAGCTCTACCAGGTACGCACCGCGCTGGATGGCCTCGCCGCCCGGTTGGCGGCCACGCGCATGGCGCAGGGCACGTTGACCGACGCGGAATTGCGCCGCCTGCAAGACGCCGTCGCCGCCGGGATGGCGATGACGCGAGGCACGCCGGTGGCGCGTCAAGTCCGCGTGGAGGTCGCGTTCCACTCGGCGCTGCACGACGCCTCAGGCAATCCGCTGATCGCGCAGACAGTGGCACCGCAATGGCCACACATCATGCGGGCAATGGCGGCAACGCTCGGCGCGATGCCGAGGCAGGAAGTCGTCTGGCATGAGCACGCGGAGATCGTCGCGCGCATCGCGGCGGGCGACGCCAGCGGCGCCGAAGCCGCCGCCCGCGAACACACCGAAGTCGACGGCGGCCAGTCGCGGCGCGAGTGGCTCGCCCGACTGACGGGGGCCAACTGACGATGCAAGCCGTCATCTCCGCCGCCTTGCCCGTCTTCGGGCTGATCTTCGTGGGCTATCTCTGCGCCCGTCGGGCGTGGCTCGGTGACGCCGCTCTCGACGCCCTCAATCGCTTCGTCGTCTACCTCGCCCTGCCCGCCGTGCTGTTCCAGTCGATGGCCCAGATTACGTGGGCGCAGTTGGTCAATCCGGGCTTTCTGGGGGCGTTCGGCGGCGGCATGGCGGCGACCTTCGCGCTGTCGTTCCTGCTCGATCGCACTGTGCGCGGACGGCTGGCCGACGCGAGCATCGAAGGCATGGGTGCCGCTTATCCGAACGCCGGCTTCATGGGGCTGCCGCTGTGCCTCGTGGCGTTCGGTCCGGCCAGCGTTCCGGCGGTCGTCGTGGCAATGCTGCTCACCGCCACCGTGCTCTTCGCCATCTCCATCGCTATCATCGAGACGGATCTGCAAGCCACGCCGAGCTGGCGTCGCACGGCGCGCTTCGTGGCCCAGGCGCTCGTGCGCAATCCGCTTGTCGTCTCACCGTTCGTCGGCATGGCGTTCGCGGCCGCCGGTATCGCACTCCCCTCGCCCGTGCTGCACTTCACGACGCTGCTCGGCGGCGCCGCGAGCCCATGTGCACTCGTGGCGATCGGCATGTTTCTCGCGCAGCGCTCGGGCGCGGCAGGCGAGCCGCGCATGGCGCGCGCGGTGGGACGTCTCGTCGGACTCAAGCTGGTGTTTCAACCGGCGATCACAGCGTTCCTGGCGTTTCGCGTCTTCGACCTTCCGGCGATCTGGGCACACAGCGCCCTACTGCTCTCGGCCCTGCCCATCGGCACCGGTCCGTTCATGCTCGCGCAATTGTATGGACGCGAAGCCGCCGTCGCATCGCGCGCGATTCTGATGTCGACGGTGCTGTCGGTAGTGACGGTGTCGCTGCTGATCGGCTGGTTCAGCGGGCATTAGGCATATCAGGGATTGGGAGGCGCCCTGAGACGCGCTCGCCGCCGTCGGCGGACGCCCTCACGCCCAGCGCGTCAGCGCAGGCTCGCCGCCGACGCCACGACCACGCGATCGCGTCCGCCGCGCTTCGCCTCGTAAAGCGCGGCATCGGCGGCGCCGAGCAGACGCATCGGCAGGGTGTCGCGGTCATCGACGTCGCGTGGATCCACACTTGCCAGCCCGATGGAAATCGTGAGCGGCACGTGCGCGCCATCGTCATCGGGCACTTCCAGCCGCGCCACGGCGCGGCGCACACGCTCGGCGACCGTGCCCGCCCAGTTCTGCTCCGTCTGCACGAGCAACGCGGCAAACTCTTCCCCGCCATAACGCGCAAGGGTGTCCGTCACCCGCAGTTGTGCGCGCATGCACGCGCTGGCTGCCCGCAAGGCCCGGTCACCGGTGGCGTGGCCATGACTGTCGTTGACACGCTTGAAATGATCGATGTCGATGAGCAGGCACGCGAGCGGCGCCCCGTATCGCGCGCCCCGAATCACCTCTTCACGCAGGCGCTGATCGAAATAGCGGCGGTTCGACAAGCCCGTGAGCGGATCGGTCAGGCCAATGCGCTTCAGACGCTCGCGATTCCACATGTTCTCGAGACACACCGCGACGACCGCGCCGAAACGTTCGATGAAATCGGTGGCCATCTCCGGGGCGAAGCGGCGCGCGTCGCGACTGCCCAGCGAAATCACGCCGAGATAACGCCCATTGCGCGCGAGCGGCATCACCACGGCGCTGGCCGGCGGGCGCGCCCCGAAGAGTGGCGCGTGGCGCTCTCGCGGCGCGCCGATCCAAAGCTGGCCGTCGCCGCAAACCGCCGAGAACGTGCCGGCATCCTGTGCAATGCACAGGCCGGCGTCGAGCGCGCGGATGCCTTCGGCCGTGTCGATGAGATCGCGCAGGGTATCGTCGACCTCGGAGAGCATCAGGCGCACGCCCGACAGGTCGAAATCGTGACGCAAGCGGTTGAGCACCACTTCCAGAAACTGGCCGAAGTCCGGGGCACCCATGAGCGCCAACTCGATGTCCTGAAAACGCTTGAGCGAGCGCTCATTGCGCTGGACCGTCGCCAGCAGCGATTGCAGGGAGTCAAGCGTCGGTGCCTGGTTGGTTGCCACGTAAGGTCTCGAAAGACACGCGGCACTTCGCGGCCGCCTAGCGTGATTGCCCGGCATCGTGCCGTGGCGCCCCGGCATCGCGCCCGCACTGCGCGCCGAGGGAAAAGTCTCGGGCCGGAACGTCCGCGTCGAACGCGTTCGCCGATAGCCCGTGGTGAAGTCGTGATGTCGCCTGCTACAAGACCATCATGAGCCGTTAACGGCACATCTCCATCGAATTGAAGGGTAGCAGAACTGAATTTTGCCAGCCGTGAATCGAATCGCAACGCGATCTTCCAACGCACTAGGGAAAATACCAAGTTCACACCCAACGTATGCGGCAGCGCACCAAAATATGCGCTGCGGTACAGAACGTCGGCCGGGCGTTCGGCCGGCCGTCTCGACAAGTCATGATTGCGCGTCGACTGCGATGACACTTCACCGCACTGCAACAGTGAAAAATCGCCGACCACGCCCGTGACGGCGTCCTCGCGCGGCAAGCGTCCACGCGCGAAAAACGCATCCTGCCTGCGCGAAGCTCGCTCGGGGAGCATCGCGCCAACCGCCGCGCCCCACACACGGCGACGAGTCCATAGCGGCAGAACGCACCACGGCCCAACCCGCGTGCAGCCGCCCATCAGTGACGCGACAATGACACACGAGCACGTCGGCGTTCGCGTTGCGCCCACGCCACACGACACTCGCTCGGATGCTGCGCTCGACGCTGTTTTTTCGACACCGAATCGCGAGCGTGCGGGAGCGCGATTCGGCCGCCACACTTTCTGGGAATGACGTTGCAATATCGCGAGACCGGTCGTCCGGTAGAGGCGCATGAATGTCGCAACGCAGCGAAAGATCATCGAAAACTGGCGTAGATCAACAAACCCAATGTTTCCCTGCTTGACACCTTCCCACCTTTCCCGTAAAAAAACGGGTGCATGAACGTTGTATGGCGAGTCTTGTGTTCATCTAATGTCGCCCTAGCGTCACCTCGGTTGTACCTGATCAGCTTTAATGTCATGCGCTCGCTGAGCTTCTGGCTCGCTCATTTGAAAACTTTAAGGATTTAAGAAATGGCAACTGGTACCGTCAAGTGGTTCAACGACGCCAAGGGTTTTGGTTTTATTACGCCGGACGAAGGTGGTGAAGATCTCTTCGCTCACTTCTCGGAAATCCAGTCGAAGGGCTTCAAGTCGTTGCAAGAAAACCAGAAGGTCAGCTTCGAAGTGAAGATGGGACCGAAGGGCCGTCAAGCCAGCAACATCCAGCCGCTGTAAGCGACAGATGTCTCGCTGCTGATCGCTCACGCGATCGACGCGCCTCGGGCCGGGCTACCAAGCCCGCCCGAACTGAAAACCCCGCGCTCGCGGGGTTTTTTCGTTTGGGGCACAGGCTTCGGTTGCGTGCTTCGGTTGCGTGCTTCGGTTGCGTGCTTCGGTTGCCGACTTCGATTGCCGACTTCGATTGCCGACTTCGATTGCCGACTTCGATTGCCGGCTTCGATTGCCGACTTCGGTTGCCGACTTCGGTTGCCGACTTCGATTGCCGGCTTCAGTCGCCAGCCTGACGCGCATTGCGCGTCAGTGCCGGGCAATCAGACCGCGCGAGGCTTCACGCGGCTTGCCGCTTCGAGCGCATGGCGACGGGCCACGTCAAGATCGTTGTCGTACGCCAACGCGACCCCCATGCGACGCTTCTCGAAACTCTCCGGCTTGCCGAACAGGCGGATATCCGTTTGCGGCACCTGAAGCGCCTGGTCGACGCCATCGAACACGATACCCTTCGCATCTACGCCGCCGTAGATGACCGCGCTCGCCCCCGGTGTCTTGAGCGTGGTATTCACCGGCAGGCCGAGAATCGCCCGGGCATGCAGCTCGAACTCGTTCTGCCATTGAGTAATCATCGTGACCATGCCGGTATCGTGCGGACGCGGACTGACTTCGCTGAACCACACGTCGTCGCCTTTCACGAACAGCTCGACGCCGAAGATGCCCTGCCCGCCGAGGTTGTTCGTCACCTCGCGCGCCACCAGACGCGCACGCTCGAGCGCCACCGGCGACATCGGATGCGGTTGCCAGCTCTCGACATAATCGCCGCTCACCTGCTTGTGGCCGATCGGTGCGCAGAAGTGCGTTTCGATCTGACCATCGGCACCACGCGCGCGCACGGTCAACAGCGTGATTTCGTAATCGAAATCGATGAAGCCTTCGACGATGATGCGGCCGTGACTCACGCGGCCGCCGGCCATGGCGTAGTCCCACGCGGCTTTCACGTCGTCGGGGCCGTCGATCTTGCTCTGCCCCTTGCCCGAACTGCTCATGACCGGCTTGACGATGCAAGGGTAGCCAATTCCGCCATCGATGGCGGCTTGCAGCTGCGCCAGCGAATCGCAGAATTGATACGGGCTCGTCGGCAAACCGAGCGTCTCGGCGGCGAGACGACGAATGCCTTCGCGATCCATTGTCAGGCGCGCGGCACGGGCCGTGGGAATCACGCGGACCACACCATCGGCTTCCAGCGCTTCGAGCATCGGCGTGGCGATGGCTTCGATTTCCGGCACGACGAGATCCGGCTTTTCGGCTTCGATCAACGCCTTGAGCTGCTCAGGATCGGTCATGGCGATGGTGCGCGCGTGATGCGCGACCTGCTGGCCTGGCGCGTTCTCATAGCGATCGACGGCAATCGTCTCGACGCCAAGACGTTGCAATGCGATCAGCACTTCACGGCCGAGTTCGCCGGCGCCCAACAGCATGACCTTCGTCGCGCTCGGCGACAGCGGTGTTCCGATAGTGGTCATGGGTGACCTTTGGAGAGTGAGAAATCAGGGCGCGTCGACGCCCTTTGGCGCCGTACGCGAAAACCGTATTGTAACGAGCATGGTCGGCAACGCGACATCAGACCAGCGCGCCACGCAGCACGCGACGACAGCTCGCAACCATGCATGCCTCGGTGTCCTGATAGCCCGTCAGTACCCAGGCAGTACCGGCGTTGGTCATCGCGCCGACAAGCGCCAGGCCGACGATTCGCGCCTGCGCGTGCGCCTCCTCACTGTGGAGCGGCGGCACGTCGGCCATGCCAAGGATCACTTTCGAGAACTCGAAGATGTAGCGCTGATAAGTCAGGTCGGTCTCGGGACTCACGCCCATCACTTCTAGCAACAGGACACGCGCCGCGCACGGATGGCGCAGGAATGCAAAGAAGGTGTGCAGCCCGGCATCGAGTCGGGCGTCGAGGGTTGGCGTGCTCTCGGCAATGGCCGTTTGCAGTTGCTCGAGCAGCGCTTGCGCATGGTGCGCATACGTCGCACGTAATAGACGCTCCAGGTTCTCGAACGCCGCATAGAAGTACCGGTCGTTGAGCCTGGCCAGTCGACAGACCGAACGCACCGTGGCTCGGCGAAAACCCACCGTGCCGAAGACTTCCGTGGCCGCGTTGATGAGGGCGGCGCGGCGCGCCTGCTCTCGCTGGGCCTGCCCCACGCCGCCATAGCGCCGCCCGGGCGCGGCGCCGGGCCGGGCCTCGTCCGCTGCCGCTGCCGCTGCCGACGTCGACGTCGATGTCGCTGTCGCTGTCGCTGTCGCTGTCGCTGTCGCTGTCGCTGTCGCTGTCGCTGTCGCTGTCGCTGTCGGTGTCGCTGTCGGTGTCGGTGTCGCTGTCGGTGTCGCTGTCAATGCAGAGGCCGATGCCAGCGATGCGGCGTCCCTCGATTCGAGTCCTTGTTCCATTTCGCTATTTGACATCACTGGGACGGAAAATTAAAGTGGTGACACGTATCACCAAATTATAGGCAACGCGATCGCCGTAGCCAACCGGCGTATCGACGCGGCCCCAATGGGAGACAGCACCATGAAGACGTTCACGGACAAGGTGGCGGCCATTACCGGCGCAGGTTCCGGCATGGGACGTTCGCTGGCGCTCGAACTGGCGCGTCGGGGGGCGCATCTCGCGTTGTCCGATGTCGACGAAGCCAGCGTGACGCATACCGCCAACGCCTGCCGTGCGTTTGGCGTGCGCGTCACGTCGCACCGGCTCGACGTGGCTGAGCGCGACGCCGTCTTCGACTGGGCGCGCGAGACGGCCGCCGCACACGGCAAGGTCAATCTCGTCTTCAACAATGCCGGGGTCTCGCTCTCGGTGCCGGTCGCGACCGCGCGCCATGAAGACTTTACCTGGCTGATGGACATCAACTTCTGGGGCGTCGTGCATGGCACACAGGCCTTCCTGCCCTACCTCACCGCGTCCGGCGACGGTCATGTCGTCAATACGTCGAGCCTGTTCGGCCTCATTGCCATGCCAACGCAATCCGCCTACAACGCCAGCAAGTTTGCCGTGCGCGGTTTTACCGAAGCGCTGCGGATGGAACTCGATCTGTCGGGCTCGCCAGTGTCATGCACGTGCGTGCATCCGGGCGGCGTAGCAACCCAAATCGTGCAGGCCTCGCGCATCGATGACAGCATTGCCGAGCTCACCGGCGTGGACGCGCAGACGCACCGGCAGCGCGCCAACCGGCTCATCGACGTGACGAGTGCGGACGCCGCCGCGCAGCAGATCCTTGCGGGCGTCGAGCGCAATGCGCGACGCGTGCTGGTGGGCCCCGACGCGCGCCGCGTCGACACGCTGGCCCGCCTGCTCGGTGCGCGCTACCAGGGGATGGTCATCTGGTTCTACCGGCGCACCGCCATGTCGCGCAAACCGTCGTCGAACGAACGTCATGCGGCGGCGCGCTCCACGACGCCCCAATGACCGACGGCCAGAGATCCTAGCCATGCAGACCAACATGACAGCCACCGAGCCAACCTCAGATCTCGCCAGCGCCGCCACCGATCTCGACGTCATTGTCGTCGGCGCGGGGCTCTCCGGCATTGCCGCCGCGCATTATCTGCGCAAGCGCTGCCCGGGTACGCGCTTTGTCATGCTCGAGGCGCGTCAGACGCTGGGCGGCACATGGGACCTCTTCCGCTATCCGGGCGTGCGCTCCGACTCGGACATGTTCACGCTCGGCTTCAGCTTTCGCCCTTGGGCAAGCGAGAAGGCCATCGCCGAGGGCGGCGAGATCCTCGACTACCTCAAGGACACCGCCCGCGAGGAGGGTCTGGACACGTTGATCCGCTATGGCCACAAGGTGCGAGACGCCCGCTGGGAGTCGAGCCTTGCGCGCTGGACACTGGACATTGAACGTACGCACGCCGACGGGCATCGGGATACGCAATCACTCACGTGCCGCTTCCTCTTCATGTGCAGCGGGTACTACGCCTACGACGCCGGACACACGCCGACGTGGCCGGGCATGGACGCTTTCACCGGCACGGTCGTCCACCCGCAGCATTGGCCAGCCGATCTCGACTATCGCGACAAGCGCGTCGTCGTCATCGGTAGCGGCGCCACGGCGGTGACTTTGCTGCCGAGTCTGGCGGCAACGGCCGCGCACGTCACGATGCTGCAGCGCTCGCCGAGCTACCTCCTGTCGATGCCGCAACGCGATGGCGTTGCCGAACGGCTTCGCGCATGGCTGCCGGCGAGTGCGGCGCATCGCGTCATTCGCCTGAAGAACGTGCTGATTGCGCTCGGCTTCTACCAGGCGGCGCGGCGCTGGCCGCAGGCCGTTCGTCGCGTGCTGATCCGACGTGCGGCGCAACAGGCGCAAGGCCACGTCGATGTCGCGCGTGATCTCACGCCACGCTATTCCCCTTGGGATCAACGGCTGTGTCTCGCGCCGAACGGCGACATCTTCAAGGCGCTGCGTGGCGGACGCGCGGCCATCGTGACCGACGAAATCGCGTCGTTCACGCCGGGCGGCCTGGCACTCAAGAGCGGCAAGACACTGGACGCCGATATCGTGGTGAGCGCCACCGGCCTGCGCGTACAACTGATGGGCGGCGCGAGCCTGCGGGTCGACGGCAAATGCGTGGACCTTGGCGACACCGTCGCCTACAAAGGCATGATGTACAGCGACGTGCCCAATCTCGCGTCGATCTTCGGTTACACCAACGCGTCGTGGACACTCAAGGCAGAGCTGATTGCGCAATACGTCTGCCGTCTCATCAACCATATGAACGCCCACGAGGTCGACACATGCGTGCCGCGCCTGCGCGACGGCGAACACGGCGAGTTGCCGGCCATCGGCCTCACATCGGGCTACCTTCAACGTGCCACGGGCATGTTGCCGAAGCAAGGACGGCGCAAGCCGTGGGTGTTCTACCAGAATTACCTGCGCGATCTGCGTCTGATGCGCTGGGGCAGCGTCGACGACGGCGCCATGCGTTTCGAGCGTCGCGCCACGCGACCGGTCGTGCCGGGCGCCGCAACGCTCGACGCCGACGCGTCGAGTGCCGTGGCCACCGCGGCCCCATAATCCGCGTCATCCGGCGACGTTGCGAGACATGTGGCGCGCCGCCCAATCGCCGAAGCGTGCCGTACGTTGGTACGATGCGGCCTGACCGAACTTGCCTGTGGATTGACTCGACACCATGCTCATCGCCTACTTGCTGGGTTGCCTCGTCATCGCGATTGCCGCCGTGGTGTTCGTCCTGAGACGCTTCACACGCCAAATCACGCGCCGCGCCGAGGCGGCCGTGCCCCCGGAGGGTCAATATCTCGACATCGATGGCGAGCGTCTGCATTACGTCGATATCGGTCGCGGCCCGGCCATCGTCTTCATCCATGGGCTTTGCGGCCAGTTGCGCAACTTCGCCTATCTGCCGTTGGCGACGTTGGCCCGCACGCACCGCATCGTACTGATTGACCGCCCAGGGTCCGGCTACTCGACGCGCGACGCGCAGCGCGACGGCGGGCTCGCGTCGCAGGCGAACGTGGTCGCCCGCCTGATCGACACGCTCGCGCTCGATCGACCGCTGGTGGTGGGACACTCGCTGGGCGGTGCGGTATCGCTCGCGCTGGCGCTCGACCATCCGCAGCGCGTAGGGGCGCTCGCGCTGATCGCTCCGCTGACGCAGCCCGTGTCCGACGTGCCGGCGCCCTTTCGGTCGCTCGCGATTCGCCATGCGGGGTGGCGGCGCTGGATCGCGCGCACGCTCGCCGTACCCATCGGCATGATGACGGGCCGCACGACGCTCGCCTATGTGTTCGGCCCGGACGACGCCCCAAAGGACTTCCTCATTCGCGGCGGCGGCGTGCTGGGCTATCGCCCCGGCAACTTTGAAGCGGGCTGCGCCGACGTGCTCGCCGCCGAACGCGACATGCCGGGCCTCGCCGCCCGTTACGGGGCGTTGACCGTGCCCGTCGACATGCTTTACGGACGCCACGACCGCATCCTCGATTGCCGGGTGCATGGCGAGACGATGCCGGCGCTCAGCGAACGCGTGCGCCTGACGCTCGTCGACGGCGGACACATGCTACCCGTCACGCAACCGGACGCGACCCTGCAATGGCTGCAGGACGTCGTCGCCCGCATGCCCGCCCCACAGGCGCCGCTCGCCTCGCAATACGGCGCCGTCCATCCGATGGCACACTAAGGACTTTCCGACTTCGCGCAGCGGGTGCGCGCACGTCTCATGTCCGATCGTCCTGAAGTGCCCCGTGCGCCGTCCAGCCTGCGCATGGCCGCCAGTCTCGTCACGCTGCGCGAGCGGGCCAGCGGCATGGAAGTCTTGTTGCTGCGACGCGCCGTGCGGGCCCACGACCCTAGCTCCGATGCCTACGTCTTCCCCGGCGGTGTCGTCGACGCTGCCGATGCCGCCGACGCATTGGGCCACGCCGCCTGCCACGGACTGGACGACGCAACCGCCAGCCAGCGCCTGTGCCTCCCGCAACGCGGCCTCGACTACTACGTGGCTGCGATACGCGAGTGCTTCGAGGAGACCGGCGTGTTGTTTGCCGAGGATCTCTCGGGCATGCCGATCGACGCGCCTCGCCTCGTCGCCATGCGCGCGCAGCGCGATGCACTCCATGAGGGACACATCGATCTCGTGTCGTTGTGCCGATCGTTCGGCGCCAGACTCACATTGCATCGCTTGCACTACCTCAGCCATTGGGTCACGCCGCTCGGGCTGCCGAAGCGCTTCGATACGCGGTTCTTCCTGGCGATATTGCCCGACGGCCAGCAGGTGGAAGTCGATCAGATCGAGACGGCGGCACACCGCTGGATGCGCCCCGACTATGCGCTCAAGCATGCCGATCAACTGCGGCTGTTGCCCCCCACACGCAAGCTGCTGCAATGGCTGGACGATTGCGGGACGACCGATGCCGCCCTCGCGGCCGCCCGGGCGCTGACGTCGGTACCGCGCATTCAGCCTCGGCTGGCTCACGGCAAACGCGGGCGGTGGCCCGTCACGCCTGACGAGCCGGCATGGGCCGAACTGACGCTGACCGATCCGCATGAACGCGGCACCGGCAGCTATGACATCGAGCCTGGGCGTTGCGTGACGCTGATGCCCGGCGTGTTGCGTCTTACTGCGCCGAATCCCGGCATGATGACCGGCCCCGGCACGAACACCTATCTCGTCGGTGGCGGGCCCGACAATGCCTGGGCCGTCATCGATCCCGGCCCGGACGACCCAGCGCACGTCGAGGCGATTCTGCGCGCGGCGCCCGGCCCCATCCGGCAAATCTTCGTCACGCACACGCACCGCGATCACTCGCCTGGGGCGCGACGGCTGAAGGCGTCAACGGGGGCGACGACCTACGGCATGCGCGCGCGTCATGAGGAGGGGCAGGACGCAACGTTTATACCCGACGTATCGCTCACGGACGGCGATGCGGTGACGTTGCCGGACGGCCGACGCTTGCGCGCCATTCATACGCCGGGGCATGCGGCCAATCACCTGTGCTTCGGACTCGACGACGTGGGGGTGGTCTTCACCGGTGACCACGTGATGCAGGGCTCGACCGTCGTCATCACCCCGCCGGACGGGCATATGGCGACTTATCTGGCCTCGCTGGAGAAGCTCGCGGCGCTCGCGCCCGAGTGGCTCGCCCCGGGGCACGGCTTTGTGATGGATCGGCCGGCGCAACGAATTGCGCGCCTCATTGCCCATCGGCTGGCGCGTGAATCGCGCACGCTCGAGGCGCTTGCGCAGATCGGGCCCGCAACGCTCGAGACGCTCGTTCCGGTGGTTTATGCCGACGTGCCCGCGGCACGCCACGCCGTGGCGCGACGCTCGCTGCTGGCGCATCTGGAAAAGCTGGCCGAGGATGGCCTGGCCGCGGTGTCGTCGGACGCGCGCTGGCGGCGTGCCGGCACGGATGCGGCGTCGTGACGAGGGCTGATGCGAGTGGGCGTCGACCCTTGACGTGGGTCGTAGACATCGGTCGTAAGCGCCCGTCGTAGACGCCGGTCATTGACGTCGGTCGCGGACATCACTCGTAGACGTCAGTCGTGGATATCGGTCCCGGACATCGCGCGTAGACGTCAGTCGTAAGCGTCGCCAAGCAACTGGTCGACGATGCGCTCACCGGCTTTGAGCCCGGCCATCTCGGCGTCGAGGCGATTGTCGCGATGGCCGTCGGGGGATCGGACCTCCGGTCCCTCCGGCGTGCCGTGCCGGATGACCTGGACCTGATAGTCCCACGGTCCGGCATACTCGTTTTGAAAGGCGCGCACGCGAATCTGATAGCCCGCGCGATATTCGTAGACCTGCTCATGCGATACGTAGCTCATGACGGACTCCGGTTGTCTTGAAAACGCCCTCCCCTGATAAAAAGCCTAGCACCTTCGGATTCAATCGGTGACATAGAGGCGACGTTCCAAACGCGAGAGGGATGCCGGGAACCGGCGAAAAAAAACCCACCTGAGCGAGGTGGGTTTTAAAACCGGGACGCATGGGGCACCATGACACGCCCGGGAAGACAGGGTCATGCGAACATGACGGGTCCATTATCGTCGGACGTCTTCGCGCGGGGCGCCTGTGTCGCGCCTGGAATTAGACATAGATCAAACTTTCCGATGATGCGAGCGCCGTCTCGCGAACGCTTACCGTTTTCGCAGGCAAAATGCGCGCGATGCGCACGGCAGGCGTCGGCAATCGCGCGATGTCCGCTGTCCGCGTCATTCGGTCTCGGTGTGCAACGCCAAGCGCATCAGGCATCGGCCATCGATCAATGAGATTGTGGTTCCTTCGTCGAATTCGGCTATGCTGACGTCAAAACAAGCCGAGACGCTGGCAAAACGACACGACGTGGGGATGTCGACCGAGGGAACGGGGTCGTATTGTCTGGCAAGTGCGGCAGTAGGCGAAACATCTTATTCAGTCACGCGGCCATGCCCATTTCGGCAGTTTTTATCAGCATTGCAGTCTTGTCTTGCGTCATGAGCGTAGCCGTTCTCGGGTCGCTGTTCGGCACACGAGTCCCGGGAGTGCGCCCGTGGTGTGTGGCGAGTGCGATGCTGGCCGTCGTGGCTGCCCTGCTCCTGACCGGGACGTCGGATGTCATCGTCGCGGTGTCAAGCAGTTTGCTGGTCGTCGCCTCGCTCATCGGCTTGCATGGCTTCCGGCAATTCCTCAATGCCCGATCGTCGTATGCCTGGGAATATGTCGTGCTCGGCGTGATCCTGGTCATGTTGATCTACTGGACCTTTCTCTCGCCCCATGTCGACGCGCGCAGCGCCATGATCTCGGGCAGCATCGCCTACGTCCGATTCAGTATCGGCGCAGCGGTGCTGAAGTACCGGCCGCAGGAGCGCCCCAAGTACGCTTATTACTTTGTCGCGATTGCGGCAATGCTCGGCGCCGTCGTGCACGCCGTTCGTTCCGTGGCATATGGACTGGGTTTGGCACACGAGGCGACCTTTCTGCAGCCCACACCGTTGAACGTCGTTTTTCTCGGCATGGCGACGTTGACGTTGCCATGTCTGTCGGTCGGCATGGTGCTGTTGGCGCACGACCGGCTGGCCGACCGCATGGAGCGCCTGGCGACGTTTGACGACCTGACAGGCCTGCTTGCACGGCGGGCGTTCATCACGCGCGCGGAGGCCATCGCCAGGGAGTGCGCCGAGAGGAAGTCGACGTTTTCGATCGCGATTCTGGACATCGATAACTTCAAAAGTATCAATGACCGTTATGGGCACGCGGCGGGAGATCTTGCACTTGCCCACGTGGCGTCGTTGATCGCTCGGGCGGTGCGCACGACCGATATCGTCGGGCGCATTGGCGGCGAAGAGTTTGCGTTGCTGCTGCCGGGGGAAACCAAGGAGAACGCGGGACGCCTCATCGACCGGTTGCGCGACGTCGTGGCGACCTCGGGGTCGTGCGTTTCCGGCCGGGATGTGGCGTCGACGTTGAGCGCGGGCGTCGATGCGTTCCGCGATGGCGACACCTTGGCCACCGTGATGGCGAGAGCCGACGCGGCGCTTTATGCGGCAAAGGCGAAGGGCAGGAATTGTGTCGTGGTCGCGCCCGCAATGGAGTCGCTACCGCCAGGGCCGTTGGCACAAGAAAATGGCGCCCGCTTCGGCGGCAAGACCGCGAACGGGTGACACTAGCCTACTCGCTGAAAAAATACCCCGAACCGGGAGAATGACGACGCGCGAAACGCTTTGAACTACAAGGGAATTTTGGGGTGACCGATGGGACTCGAACCCACGACGACTGGAATCACAATCCAGGACTCTACCAACTGAGCTACGGCCACCGCCGTGATCAGCAACACGACTTGCTTGCTGAACAGAAACAAGATTATAGCGACGTTTTTATCGCGCTGCCAAGCACTATTTTCACTGGATCGAAATATTTCTTCGCTGGCATGCACGATCGATGCGCGAGATCGTCATCTCACGCGGCGAGCGTCCGTAACGCCTCGCCGCATTTTGATGCCGGACGTCACACGATCGCGAGCGACGCCGCGTCGTCACGCGCCGAAATCGCCCCGGCACGCAGTTGCTCACGCGCCGCTTCGAATGCGCCGATCCCCGCCTTGAGACGCTTCGGATCCGACAGCACCCGACGCCATCCCCGCGCCCCCGGCACACCGCGATACAGACCCAGCGCATGACGCGTCATCGCGCCGAGATACTGCCCCTTCTCCACCTGCGCCGCCGCGTATTCGATCAACGCGTCTTCTACCGCCTCGCGTGACTTCACCGGCGACGTGTCGCCATAGAACCGCGCGTCGACCTCCGCCAGCACATAAGGATTGTGATACGCCTCACGGCCCAGCATCACGCCATCAACGTGCTGCAAATGCAGTTCGACCTCATCGAGCGTTCTCACGCCGCCGTTGATCAGGATCTCGAGCTGCGGGAAGCTTTGCTTCAGACGATACGCATAGTCGTACTTGAGCGGCGGAATCTCGCGGTTCTCTTTCGGGCTCAACCCCTTGAGGATCGCATTGCGCGCATGAACGATGAACGTTGTGCAACCCGCTTGCGCAATGCTGCCCACAAAGTTCTCGACGAACGAGAACGATTCGACGTCGTCGATCCCAATGCGATGCTTGACCGTCACCGGCACCTGCACCACATCGCGCATCGCCTTGACACAATCGGCCACCAGCGTCGGCTCCGCCATCAGACACGCACCGAACGCCCCACGCTGCACACGCTCCGACGGGCAGCCGCAGTTCAGGTTGATCTCGTCATACCCCCACTGCTCGCCGAGCTTCGCGGCCCGCGCGAGATCCTGCGGCTCGCTGCCCCCCAGTTGCAACGCGACGGGATGCTCGATCGCATCGAAATCGAGATGGCGCGCAACGTCGCCATGCAACAACGCTCCGGTCGTGACCATCTCGGTATAGAGCCACGTGTGACGCGACAATTGACGATGAAAGACCCGGCAATGCGAATCCGTCCAATCCATCATCGGCGCCACGCTGACGCGGCGGGCAGGCAGGTTCATGCAAATTCCTCAGATACGACCAACGACGCCTCACTCCGGCAAGGCGACGTCTCTTGATACGCAAAACACGAAGTATACGTCATGCCCCCATCAGACGCCGGCGGGACCGCCCCCCACTTGCACCCCGCGCCAACTCAGCGCCAACTGAGCACCACCTCCATCCCGCCGACACTCCGCTGAACCGCCCAGCCCACACGTCGACGCCCCGGGAGTACACTTTCGCCTTTCCGAGCTTCATATCACCGCCGCACAAGGAGACGCCAGCATGGCACCGAAGGACCTGTTACGGGCACTGATCGTCGTACTCGCCTGGGGCGTGAACTTCGTCGTCATCAAGATCGGCCTCCACGGCGTGCCGCCCATGCTGCTGGGCGCACTTCGATTCCTGCTCGCCGCGTTCCCCGCGATCTTCTTTGTCAAACGTCCGCAAGTGCCGTGGCGCTGGCTGATCGCCTACGGCGCGACGATCTCGTTCGGGCAATTCGCGCTCTTGTTTACCGCAATGTACGTCGGCATGCCCGCCGGCCTTGCATCACTCGTGCTTCAGGCGCAGGCGTTCTTCACATTGGGACTCGCCGTGTTGTGTCTCGGCGAACGCTTTCGCGCACAGAACGTGGCCGGCCTGCTGATCGCGGCGGCAGGCCTCGCCGTCATCGGCATGCAAGGCGGCGGCGCCATGACACTGCTCGGCTTCGCCCTGACCCTGTGTGCCTCGCTTGCCTGGGCGACGGGCAACATCGTCACCAAAAAGATCGGCAACGCCGATCTCGTCGGCCTCGTGGTCTGGGCGAGCCTGATTCCGCCGATTCCGTTCGCGCTGCTGTCGTATTGGTTTGAAGGTCCGCAGCAAATCGCGAACTCGCTCGCGCATCTCTCGACGACGTCGATCTTCGCCGTCGCGTATTTGTCGTTCATCGCGACGCTCGTCGGCTACTCTCTGTGGGGCCGCCTCATGACACGCTACCCGGCCAGTCAGGTCGCCCCCTTCTCGCTGCTCGTGCCGATCATCGGGCTTGCCTCGGCGGCACTGCTGCTCGACGAGCAACTCAGTGCGCCGCAAATCGCAGGCGCGGCACTGGTCATGGCGGGCCTCGTGGTGAATGTGTTCGGCGCAAAGCTCAAGCAGCGTCTGCTGCCGACTTCGCCATAACCAACATCGTTTAACCAACATCGCGGTTACCGACGTCGCGTTGACCGACGTCGCATCAACCAACATCGCATTAGCCAACGTCGCATAAACCCGTTCCGCTCGTCGGAGCGGGTACGCCCGCACTCACCGCCCCCGACGCCTGATGCGCGCCCAACCGCGCTCATCGCGGGTGGACGCAATCCATCCCGGCCAGAACGCAAAAAGCCTGATTTCTTGAAGAAATCAGGCTTTCGAATTTGGTTGCGGGGACAGGATTTGAACCTGTGACCTTCGGGTTATGAGCCCGACGAGCTGCCAGACTGCTCCACCCCGCGTCTGAAGAATTGAAGTATATGACAATTGGCACCGCAGTGCAACATAACTCGCCGATTATTTTTCTGCGCCTTGCGCAATCGCCAACGCAAACGCTCCCCGCGCGCCGACGACTCGGGATATCCCGGCCCACCGTGCGCGCCGACGCACAGCGTGCGTTGCCGATGATACACTCG
Organism: Pandoraea eparura; assembly: GCF_902459725.1. Taxonomy (GTDB): domain Bacteria; phylum Pseudomonadota; class Gammaproteobacteria; order Burkholderiales; family Burkholderiaceae; genus Pandoraea; species Pandoraea eparura. The sequence goes on along the minus strand of NZ_CABPSH010000015.1, from coordinate 71,766 downwards.
CAGCAACCATGAACCGACGTCCTCCCATCCAATTCTGTTCCGCCTGCGGCCACTCGGTCGAGGTGCGCATTCCGCCCGGCGATAACCGCGAGCGGCACGTGTGCACCCACTGCGGCACCATTCACTACGAGAACCCGCGCAACGTGCTCGGCACGGTGCCCGTGTGGGGCGATCAGGTGCTGCTTTGCAAGCGTGCAATCGAACCGCGCCTTGGCTACTGGACGCTGCCCGCCGGTTTCATGGAAATCGGAGAGACAACGGCGCAGGCCGCCGCACGCGAAACGCTGGAAGAAGCCGGCGCAAGCGTCGATGTCGGTGCCCTGTTCTCGCTGCTCAATGTGCCGCACGTGAATCAGGTCCACATCTTCTACCTGGCGCAAATGCGCGAGCCGCAATTTGCGGCCGGCGAAGAGAGCCTGGAAGTCGCCCTGTTCTCGGAACATGAAATCCCCTGGGATGACATCGCCTTCCCGACGGTGGCGAAGACGCTGCGCTTCTTCTTCGAAGACCGGCGCGCGGGCACCTTCGGCGTGCACCTCGAGGCCTCGCCAAACGGGGCGACCATCCCCGGCATGCCGGTGCCTTCGCTGCCGGTCAACACCGCGCACACCGAGGACATCCTCACGCCGATGCTGCGTGTCTGAGCGCGACGCCATGACGCATCGCACGACGTCGCCCGACACGCCGCAACGCTGACGTCGTCATGGTCGTCTGGCTCGAAGCAAACGATCCCTTTCCCCCGGTCGACGAAGCGCTCGGCGCGTCGAGCGAGGCGCCGGGCTTGCTGGCAGCCGGACTCGACCTGTCCGCACATCGTCTGCTTGCCGCCTATCGGCAAGGCATCTTCCCCTGGTACTCGCAAGGCCAGCCCGTGCTCTGGTGGAGCCCGGATCCGCGCATGGTGTTGCGCCCGGAGAATTTCGTCGTCAGCCACAACTTCCGCAAGTTGCTGCGCCGCGTGTTGCGCGACGACGCATGGGAGATCCGCCTGGACGCCGACTTCGCCGCGGTCATGCAAGCCTGCGCGCAAGCACCGCGACGCGGTCAGGACGGCACCTGGATCACGCCCGCGATCATCGCCGCCTACCGCGCACTGCACGACGCCGGCCTTGCCCATAGCGTGGAAACCTTCTATGAAGGCGAGCGCGTCGGCGGTCTTTATGGTGTGTCGCTCGGGCGCATGTTCTTCGGCGAATCGATGTTCGCCCGTCGCACCGATGCCTCGAAAATCGCGCTCGCCGCGCTTGTTGCGTTTGCACGCGCGCACGCCATAGAGGTGATAGACTGCCAGCAAAGCACCGCCCATCTGGCGTCGCTCGGCGGCGGCGAAATTCCCCGCCAGGCATTTCTGATGCATGTACAGAAAGCAGTCATCGCGCCCGCACCGGTCTGGCGCCTGGACAAGCAGATCCTTGGCGCACTGGCCTACGGTAACGCAGCAGACAAGGCTCACGAGGTTTCCCGGTGACCCATCCGAACGAACTGCCGCTCTCCCCGCTGTCTGCCCTTCAGTTCTACGCAACGGCGCCCTACCCCTGCAGCTACCTCGACAATCACACGGCACGCTCGCAGGTCGCTACACCCAGCCACCTGATCAACTCGGACGTCTACAGCGAACTCGTTCGCGCCGGGTTTCGCCGCAGCGGCGTATTCACGTACCGCCCGTATTGCGACGGCTGCCGGGCCTGTGTGCCGGTGCGTGTACCGATCGCGCGCTTCACCGCGAACCGAACGCAACGCCGCATCTGGCGACGCCACGCCGGTCTCGCCGTCAATGTCTCGGGATTGCACTACACGGAAGAGCATTACCAGCTCTACATGCGCTATCAATCGCAGCGACACGCGGGCGGCGGCATGGATCACGACAGCCGCGAGCAGTACGAGCAATTCCTGCTGCAAAGCCGTGTGAACTCGCGTCTGGTGGAATTTCGCGAGCCGCCCGGCCATCAGGGCGCGGGCACGCTGCGCATGATCAGCATGGTCGACATCCTGAGCGACGGCCTGTCGTCGGTCTACACGTTCTTCGATCCCGATGTCGAAGGCGCGTCGTACGGCACGTACAACATCCTTTGGCAGATCGAGCAGGCACGCGCCCTCGGACTGCCGCACGTCTATCTCGGCTACTGGATTCAGGCGAGCCGCAAGATGGTCTACAAGGCGAACTTTCGGCCGCTGCAAGGCCTGCTCGACGGCCAGTGGCAGGACATGCCGGAAGCCATGCTCGACGCCTCGGGCGAGTAGCCCCGGCACCACGGTCGACAGTATCGCCAGGGGGACTCGGCGGCGCCGTCGAGGATGCCATTCGCGGTGCGGCCACGCGCGCGCATCGCGCTCATCCCCGCGCCAGCCTGCGGTCGTTCAGGAGTACGCAGAGCGTAGAAAAAGGCGCGCTCGGCGACCGGGATACCGGTAAAATGGCGACTTTCCGATTCTGCCGAACCCGACATCGTGCTTGCGCCCCTCTATCCTCTGGCCCGTCGCGCCCTGTTCTGTCTTGATGCCGAACAGGCTCACCACTTGACGCTGGCCACGCTGCGCGGTGCGGCCTCGCTCGGCCTGGCAGGTCTCATCGGTCAGACGCTGCCCGAAGATCCGCGCACGGTCATGGGCATCCGATTCCCGAATCCCGTGGGCCTCGCCGCCGGGCTCGACAAGGACGGTAGCTGCATCGACGGCCTCGCGGCGCTGGGCTTCGGCTTCGTGGAAGTCGGCACGGTCACGCCGCGCCCGCAGCCGGGCAACCCCAAGCCGCGCATTTTCCGCCTGCCTCAAGCCGAAGCGATCATCAACCGCATGGGCTTCAACAATGGCGGGGTCGAGCAATTCCTTCAGAACGTGCAGTCGGCACGCTACAAGGGGCCGCTGGGCCTGAACATCGGCAAGAACGCCGACACGCCGATCGAGCGCGCGGTCGACGACTATCTCATCTGCCTCGAAAAGGTGTATCTGTACGCCACCTATGTGACGGTCAACATCTCGTCGCCCAATACGAAGAACCTGCGCCAGTTGCAAGGCGGTGACGAACTCGACGCCCTGCTCGGCAAGCTCAAGGACAAGCAACGCGCGCTGTCCGATCGCCACGGCAAGTACGTGCCCATCGCGCTCAAGATTGCCCCGGATCTCGACGATGAACAGATCAAGGTCATCGCCGGCACGCTCACGCGTCATGGCTTCGATGGCGTGATCGCCACCAACACGACGCTCTCGCGCGAAGCGGTGGCGGGCCTGCCATTCGCCAACGAAACGGGCGGATTGTCGGGACGACCGGTGTTCGAAGCATCGAATCGCGTGATCCGCGCACTCGCCGCCGAGCTGGGCGGCGCGCTGCCGATCATCGGCGTGGGCGGCATCCTGTCGGGCGCCGACGCGCAGGCCAAGCTCGACGCCGGCGCGAGCCTGGTGCAAATCTACAGCGGGCTGATTTACCGCGGCCCCGAGCTGGTGCGAGAATGCGTGCAAGCGCTGCGTACGGCCTGACCGGTCGCCCGTCGCGCCCCCTTCATTTGTCACAGGGAGACCTCATCATCATGAAAACCTGGCTCAAGTCGCTGTGCCTCGTACCGCTGACTGCCGTTGCGCTGCTGGGCACCGCGCCCGCCCGTGCCGCCGATTTGCTCGATACCGTGAAATCGGCGGGCGTGTTGAAAATCGGCATCGAAGGAACTTACCCGCCGTTCAACTACCGCGCGGCCGACGGCCAGCTCGAGGGCTTTGATGTCGATGTCGCCAAGGCCGTTGCGCAACGTCTTGGCGTGAAGCCGGAGTTCGTGACGACGGAATGGAGCGGCATCATCGGCGGCCTCGTGGCCGGCAAGTTCGACGTCATCGTCAATCAAGTCGCCATCACCGACGAGCGCAAGCGCTCGCTCGACTTCAGCCAGCCGTACACCTTCTCGGCCGCACAGCTGATTCAGCGCAAGGACGACAAGCGCGAATTCAATTCGCTCGACGCCCTCAAGGGCCACAAGCTCGGCGTCAGCCTCGGCAGCAACTACGACAAGCTCGCGAAGGCCGTGCCAGGCATCGACGTTCGCACCTATCCGGGCGCGCCCGAATATCTGCGCGATCTCGCCGCCGGTCGCATTGACGCGGCGCTCAACGATCGCCTGATGCTCGCGTATCTGATCAAGACGTCGAACCTGCCGCTGCGTGCGGGCGCCGTGCTGCAAGGTGCCAGCGAGTCGGTGGGCATTCCGTTCCGCAAGGGCAATCCCAAGTTCGCGAAGGCCATCGACGACGCCCTCACGGCCATGAAGCAGGACGGCTCGCTTGGCAAGCTTGCAATGAAGTGGTTCGGCGAGGACACGTCCAAGCCGGCGAAGTAGCACGCAAGCCGCGCGGCGACACACTTCGGTCGCACCACGGCCGGCACCACGCAAACCACGCGGGTGTCGGCCGTCGTCATTTCGGCCCACGGTTCCTCACCCCCCATCCCCTCATGAATCCATTCGAACTCGCCGCCCAATCCATGCCCGTGCTGTTGCAGGGCACCGTGCTCACGATCAAATTCGCCTTGATGTCGATGGTGTTCGGTCTGGCAATCGGCGTCATCGTGGCGATCATGGGCATCGGCAAGATCCGCGTGCTGCGCGGCATCGCCCGCACCTATGTCAGCATCATGCGCGGCACCCCGCTGCTGGTGCAGATCTTCGTGATCTATTACGGCCTGCCGGGCGTCGGCATCGCGCTGGATCCGACACCCGCCGGCGTGCTCACGCTCAGCCTGAACGTCGGCGCCTATCTGTCGGAGAGCATGCGCGGCGCGCTCGAAGGCATGCCACGCGGGCAATGGCTCGCGGCGTATAGTCTTGGCCTGTCCTACTGGCAGACGCTGCGCTATGTCATCGCGCCGCAAGCCCTGCGCATCGCCGTACCGAGTCTCGGCAACAGCCTCATCAGCCTGATCAAGGACACGTCGCTGGTCTCGGTCATTACCGTGACCGAGCTGCTGCGTTCCGCGCAGGAAGTCATTGCGTCGACCTATCAGCCACTGCCGCTCTATCTCGCCTGTGCCGCGATCTACTGGGTGCTGTCGACCGGATTGTCGGCGCTGCAGCGACGCATCGAAAAACGCCTGGCATTGCCCGCCAGAACCTGACGTGCACGCCAACAAAAAAGCCGGGCCCCGGATGCCAATGTCTGACATTCGGGGCCCGGCTGCTGCGTTGAACGCCGGTACATCATCGTCACCGGCCACTCCTCGTCGCTGAATCGCTTAGCGCGGCGCGCGACGCTCGCGATACATCGCGCGGAACGTCTTGCCGCTCGGCGCCGGCATTTCCCGCGTGTCGCTCCACCCTGCAGCGAACGGCAGTTTCGAGAGGCTGCCTCGCTCCCGTCCCATCCAATGCAGTACGCGCGCGCCAAGGCGGGCCAGCGTGGCGTAAAGGCGCGGACGACGCGCCGCAAACGCCCATGCGGCGAGCGCCGTGCGCTCCTGCCACGGTCGCAGACCGCGATCCACCTGACGCTCGCGCAGCTTGCGAAGCAGATCGGAGATCGGAATGCCCACCGGGCAGACGCGATTGCACTCCCCGCACAACGTGGCCGCCTGCGGCAGATCGAGCGTCTTCTCAAGGCCAACATAGCTCGGCGTGAGCACCGAGCCCATCGGTCCCGGATACACCCAACCGTAGGCGTGGCCGCCAATCTTCTGATACACCGGGCAATGATTCATGCACGCGCCGCAACGGATGCAACGCAGCATGTCCTGGAACGCACCGCCGATCAGTCCCGAGCGGCCGCCATCGACGAGCACGAAGTACATATGGTCGGGGCCATCGAGTTCGCCCTCGGCACGCGTGCCGGTCAGCAGCGAGAAGTAGTTCGACGTGCCCTGCCCGGTCGCCGAGCGTGGCAACAACCGCATGGCGGTCGCCAGATCCTCGAGCGTGGGCAGCACCTTCTCGATACCCGTCACGGCCACGTGCACGCGCGGCATGATCGTGCACATGCCTTCGTTGCCTTCGTTGGTCACCACGGCCACGGAACCGGTTTCAGCGACGAGAAAATTCCCGCCGGTCACGCCCATGTCCGCCGACAGAAACTGCGGACGCAGCATCTCGCGCGCTTCGCGCGTCATCGCCGGAATTTCGGTCAGACGCGGCTTATGGTGAACCCGTGCGAACAGGTCGGCGACTTCGTCCTTGTCCTTGTGCACGACCGGCGCAATGATGTGCGACGGCGGCTCGTTGTCGTTGATCTGCAGGATGTATTCGCCCAGGTCGGTCTCGACCGACTGCACCCCCATGTCGGCGAGCACCTTGTTGAGCTGCAACTCCTCCGTGACCATCGACTTCGACTTGATCACCTTCTTGACATCGTGCTTGCGGGCGATCTCGGCAATCAGGCGCGCGGCGTCCTGCGTCGATTCCGCGAACAGCACCGTGGCGCCGCGCCGCGTGGCCTCGCGCTCGAAGATCTCCAGCCACACGTCTAGCGTCTCCAGCCCGCGGTTACGACGCGCCTTGAGCGCCTCGCGCGTTGCCTCGAAGTCGATCTCCTCGATCGCGGCGGCACGCGCCGTCACGAACTTGGTCGAGAGTTTCCGGAGGTTGGCCTGCAGACGCTGGTCCGCGAGCTTTTGCCCGGCGCGCGCCTTGAATTGCATCGATTGAACTTGCATCGCGACTCACTGGAGAAGATGGCCGCCGGCACGCGTCATCGCGCACACGAGCCTGAGGGTCGGGAGGATCGGGAGGACGGTGACGAACTCACACATCGCCGGCGAGCACCTGGGCGATGTGCAGCACGCGCGTCTTCGTGTCGCCGGTACGGCGCAGACGCCCTTCGATGTTGAGCATGCACCCGAGGTCGCCCAACACGACGGCCGGCGCTCCGCTTGCGGCGATGTTGGCGCACTTCTCGTCGACGATGGCCGTCGAGATATTGCCGTACTTGAGCGCGAAGGTGCCCCCGAAGCCGCAACACGCCTGGCAGTCCTTCATTTCCGTCATCTTGACGCCCGGCATTTTCGCCAGCAGCACGCGTGGCTGCGTCTTGACGCCCAGCTCACGCAGCCCTGAGCAAGCATCGTGATAGGTCACTTCGCCGTTGTAATCGCCGGGGACGGTATCGACATGCAGCACGTTGACGAGGAAATCGGTCAACTCGAACACGCGCGGACGCAGGCGCTCGAAGCGGCCCATGAGTTCGGGGTCGTCGGCGAAGAGGTCGCCGTAGTGCGCCTTGACCATGCCACCGCACGATCCCGACGGCACGACGACGTAGTCGAACGATTCGAACTCCTCCAGGAATTTCTGGGCGAGATCGCGGGCGATGGCCCGTTCGCCCGAGTTGTAGCCGGGCTGGCCACAGCAGGTCTGGACATCGGGAATCACGACCTCGCAGCCTGCCGTCTCCAGCAGCTTGAGCGTCGAGAAGCCGATCTCCGGACGCATCAGGTCGATCAGACACGTGACAAAGAGTCCGACGCGCATTGGGGGAATCCTCTTTCCGGGAATAATGGGCCATTATAAGTCGCCGGGCCAGTCCGGCCCAGCGTGGATTCCCGCATATCGCGCAGTCGCTTATGCCATCCGGGGCGCGGCGTGGCGCAACGCGTTCAACGAGTTCGTGCGCACCAGCCCGCGACGCTCGACGCCTGGCGCTGCCGCCAGAGGATACGGCGCGATCGGCAGGCGCGCCGCCATCATCTCCTGCGCTCGCGACAACCGCTGCAAATCGCTTCTGAAGCCGTCGAGTTTGGCGTCGACACTGTTGAACCTGCCATCGACGTTCTCAAATTCGGCGTCGACACTGTTGAATCTGCCATCGACGTTCTCAAATTTGGCGTCGACACTGTTGAATCTAGCATCGACGTTCTCGAATTTGGCGTCGACACTGTTGAATCTGGCATCGACGTTCTCGAATTTGGCGTCTACGCTCGAGAACCCAGCATTGACTTCCGTCGTCAGGGTATCAAATCGATCAGTGAGGGTGTCCACTCGATCAGTGAGGGTGTCAACCCGACCGGTGAGGCTACTGAATTGATCGGTGAAACCGTCTAGCCGCCCCGTGAAACCGTCCAGCCGATCGTTGAACCCATCGAGCCGACCAGCGAAACCGTCGAGCCGATCAGCGAAGCCGTCGAAGCGATCGGTGAGCTCGTCCACTCGGCCATCCAGTCGATTGGCCACAGCTTCCATTTGATTCGAAAGGGCGCCGACCCGGCTATCGAGGGAACCTACCCGGCTATCGAGCGAGTCCACCCGACTCCCCACCGCACCAAGGCCATGCTTAATGTCCTTCAACAGGTTCCAAACCATGTCTTCTCGTTCGAGCGCGGCCCGCCGATCCGCCACGTCCAAATACGTTCTCATCATCGTCCCCTCCGTTTCAATGAATTGTTTGGTGCTTGCCAGCAGACTTTCGACAGACTTCCATCCCCGCTCACGATCGAACCCACGAATACTCCCCAGGCTGACCGCGCGGATCACAAGCGTCATGACGGTCGCCACGACACCGAGAATGCCGCCCGACACAAACAGTCCCGCCACCGCCACGGCCGCCGCCACAGAGTAAAGCGAAGTCGACATGACCAGGCGCTTGCCGTAGTGCTTCTGTTCCGGCCACACCTCCTTGGAGGCCAGCGCGATCGCCTCGCGCACACCCGCCAGGCATCGCTCGATCTCGGCGACGCCATCGGCACGCTCGACCGACAATCGCTGGCTCGCCGTCCTTTGGACATCGGGGTCGCCAAAGGTCGCCTCGCCGAACGCCGCCGAGCGCTGCGTCACTGCCAGGCATTTCGTCAGGATGTCCTGCTCCTTGCGCAGCGCTTGCGCCAGATGTGCCAGAATCGCCGAGAAGCGCCTGGCGGACGGCGTGAGGCTGTCGACATCGCGATCGTTCAACTGCTCGCCAACCTGGCAGTACGGGCCCGGACGGCTCGCGTTGCCGACATATCGATATACTCCGTCCCAGAGCCCTCCTCCCCAGTACCCCGAAGTCGCCTTCCGGTAACTCGAAAAGAACGCGCTCTCCAAGCGGTGAAGCCCATCGCAGTCCAATCCCAACTGCGCCTTCGCGTTGGCGATCTGTTGAAACTGACTGACAATCTCCGCGTGCCTGTCGGCAATCGACTTTCCGAGAGTGACGGCCTCCCCGCCGCGCACGCACCTCGGCCGCGGCCAACTCGCCGCCGTCGGCGAAAACCCATACCTGTACATTCCCCGAACCTCCTTGAGGGTGCCGATCTCGCCTTACGATCGAGCCGGACACCGAATGAAATGACAAGGCCATGGTAGTCATCCGGGCACGGGGCCACTTTTGGTTTCAGTCACCTGTTACTGCGGCAACGACGCTCTCCTGTGTCACGCCCACTTTTCGCAGAAGTCCTCTACAGGAAAGGTGCGAATTTTTCACAATATGATATAGAATCGACCCTATACGAAACTCGGCCCTCCCCCATGAAAGACGAAGGTAGTCAAAGCACTGAGTCGCGCACGTCCATACAGGTCATCGAGCGCATGATGCGTTTGCTCGATGCCCTTGCCGCTCATGCCGATCCGGTCAGCCTCAAGGAATTGGCGCAGGCCACTGAACTTCATCCGTCGACGGCACACCGTATCCTGAACGACATGGTGGCCTGCCGCTTTGTCGATCGCTGCGACCCGGGCACGTATCGCCTCGGCATGCGTCTGCTCGAACTCGGCAACCTGGTCAAGGCACGATTGTCGGTGCGCGATGCGGCGCTCACGCCCATGCGCGGCCTGCACCGCATGACCGGGCAGACGGTCAACCTGTCGGTGCGCCAGGGCGATGAAATCGTCTATATCGAACGGGCCTACAGCGAGCGCTCGGGCATGCAGGTGGTGCGCGCCATCGGTGGTCACGCCCCCTTGCATCTGACGTCGGTCGGCAAGCTCTTCCTCGCGGCAGACGAAGCCTCGCGCGTGCGCGCCTACGCCACCCGCACGGGCTTGTCGGGGCATACACGCAACAGCATCACCGACCTGCAGAAACTCGAGCGCGAGCTGAGCCATGTGCGCAAGTCCGGCTACGCTCGCGACAACGAGGAACTGGAGTTGGGGGTTCGCTGCATTGCGGCCGGGATCTATGACGACAGCGGCAAGCTCGTGGCCGGACTTTCGCTGTCGGCGCCCGCCGACCGGCTGCAGGACGCGTGGCTTGCGAATCTGAACGAGACGGCGCTGCAGATTTCCGCTTCGCTGGGCTTTCACGCGCCGAATCCGGAAGTGAGCGCCAAGGTGTCGCAAGTGGCGACGGCCGAATAACCCGAGTCAGCATCAAGCTTCCGATGCCGGCGGCACGCGCGAAAGGAGTTTGATGCAGGCGTGACGCCCAGGCGGTGCGTTGGCGTGAGCGCTCGACACGATGCCGGTAACGCCCCGCTGACGAAGCTGGTGACGAAGCTGGTGACGAAGCTGGTGACGCAATACAAAAAGGCGCTCCCTTGGGAGCGCCTTTTGTTTGGCAGCTTGCTTGCGCGACGACTAGCGCCGCACAACGCAACGTGACACGGCTTATAGCGCGTGTTCGCTGTTGGTCGCGACTTGCGCCGTCGGTGCCGTGCCTGCCGTGCGTTGCGGCGTGGCGCCGCCCCCTTCGAGCAGCCACTTGCGAACGCGCGTAGCGTCGGCAAAGCGCGAGTACTTGCCGGTCGAATCGAGCAGAATCATGATCACCGGACGACCATCGACGTTGGCTTGCATCACGAGGCACTGCCCCGCTTCGTTGATATAGCCCGTCTTCTGCAGACCGATTTCCCAGCCCGGATGGCCGATCAGGTGATTCGTGCTGACGTAGTGCAATTCACGACGACCGGTATTGACGTCGTAATTGCTGTCCGTCGAGAAGCGGCGAATCATCGGGTACTGATAGGCGGCCTTGACCATCTTCACCAGGTCGCGAGCACTCGACACGTTTTGGCTCGACAGACCCGTCGGATCGTTGAAGTGCGTGTCGTTCATGCCGAGCTGTTTCGCCTTGCGGTTCATCGCCGCGAGGAACGCCGGACGCCCGCCCGGGAAATAACGCGACAACGCAGCGGCCGCACGATTCTCCGACGACATCAGCGCAATGTGCAGCATATCTTCACGCGACAGGCGCGAGCCCACCGACAGACGCGAGCCCGTGCCCTTCTCGTAGTCGCGATCTTCGTCCGTCACTTCCATGACGTCGGTCATCGGAATGCCCGCGTCGAGCGACACCATCGCGGTCATCAGCTTCGAGATCGACGCGATCGGCAGCACGGCTTGCGAGTTCTTGTCGAACAGCGATTCGCCGGTGCGCTCGTCAACGACGTAGGCGACCGAGGAACGCAGCGCCAGCGCGTCAGGCGATTCGTGCAGACCGAACGCGCGTCCAGCGGACAAACGCCCCTGAGCCTGCGGTGTGAAGTTGACGGTGCGATACGACGTCACGACACGGCGCTTGCCGTGCTTGTAGACGACATGTTTGATGGCGACACGCTTGGTGGCCGCATCCGCTTCGACGGCAGCCAGCTTGTGCGCCTTGGCGCCGGCCTTCGCGCGCGAAGCGGTCTTGGCAACGGCACGCTTGGCACCGGATGAGGACTCGGCGACGGATTTCGTCGCCTTGGCATGATTGGCACACGCGCGCTTCTGGGCAGCCGTCTTGGCCGCCTTGGACGAGCAAACGCTCGTCTTACCGGCAGCCTGAACGATTGCCGGGGCACCGGCGGCGAGCGAGATCGCCACGACGGCAGCCCCCCAGAGGCGGGAGCGGCACAGACGCGCAAGGGTGGTGATCGCGTACATAGATTGGGGGTAGCGTAAGGTTGGCAGGCAACGAGTTTGGAAGAAGTTTAGTAACTTCCCAAAAAATAAGCAATATGAATGACTTAGCTGAAATACTTAAACCGGCATCTGGTAGTTTTGTGCATCGCAACGCGCACAAATGCACATTCGCCACAAATCGCCCAATAACGCCAACTTCCAGTGCCGAATCAGCTTAAGAAATGCGCCCACTCGTCCAGCGGTGCGCGTTCGGTGACAAGCTGGTTTTCGATGGCCTTCGGATCCGCATAGCCCAGTGCCATGCCGCACACCACCATTCGGGTCTCCGGCAGGCGAAGTGCCTCCGCGATCACCTGGTGGAACGTCGCAAACGCGGCCTGGGGACAGGTGTCGAGCCCACGCGCACGCGCCGCGACCATCACGCTCTGCAGAAACATGCCGTAGTCCAGCCAACTCCCCTGCTCCAGATGCCGGTCGATCGTAAAGATCAAGCCGACCGGCGCATCGAAGAAGCAGAAGTTACGCGCGTGCTGCCCCTGCATGCGGTCTTTGTCGGCGCGCCCGATGCCCAGCAGTCCATACAAATCCCACCCGACCTTGCGGCGCCGCGCCTGGTAGGGCTCCGTCCACTCGCGCGGGTAGTATGCGTATTCCTCCTGGTGCATCAAGCGCTGCGCCGGATCGTTGAACGCCTCCAGCAGGCGCGACGTCAGCGACTTAAGTGCCTCGCCCGTCAACACGTAGGTCTGCCAAGGCTGAATGTTGCTGCCCGAGGGCGCACGCGATGCCACGCTGAGAATGTCCGCCACCGTCGCCTGCGGCACCGGCGTAGGCAGGTATGCCCGAATCGATCGTCGGCTGCGAATGGCCTCGTCGACATAGGCCACGCGCTGCTCGGCGTCATCGCCGAGCGTCGGGCGCCGCGCCCCTTCCTCGGCCCCGGGCTGCGCGGGCAGGTCGGCGACCTCGGTGGCCTCAGCGATCTCGGCTGTCTCGGCGGCCCCGACGACGTTCTGCCGAGAGGGCCGCGCGGCGTCCTTATGCGGATGTTGGTGCAGGTGTTTCATTAGTCTGGCTCACGGCAAACGATGAGAGAAATGTGCCGCCCGGCTCATGGCGACGACGCGGCCGGCATAGTCCGCCGCTCGATGACAAGCGCGACGCCCAGGGCCGCCACGACCATCCCGGCGGCACTCAGCGGGGAAAGCGTCTCGCCGAACAACAGCCAGGCCATGACCGCCGTCGTCGGCGGCGTCAGATACATGAGGCTGGACACCTTGGTCGCCGCCCCCTGCCGGATCAACAGGAACAGCAAGGAAATGGCGCCGATCGACAGCGCCAGCACCGACCAGACGAGCGCACCGATCATCTGGGCGTTCCAGCGCACCTGCATCGTCTCGAGCACCCACGCGGCGGGCAACGTCACCGCAAAGGCGGCCCCGAACTGCACGAGCGTACCGACCCGCAAATCGAAATGCGCGCAAAACCGCTTTTGGTAGAGCGTGCCCGCCGTGATCGCGAGCAGGCTCAACACGCACAAGGCGACCGGGCCCACGCCGATACCGCGCACGCCGACCTTGTTGGCCACCACCAGCCCAACGCCGGCGAATCCGCACAGCAGCCCCAGCCATTGACGACGTGACACCGGCTCACCGACCACGCGCGCAAAAAGCGCTGTCAACAACGGCTGGATGCCGACGACCAGTGCCGCCAGCCCGGCAGGCGCGCCATGCTTGATCGCTGCCCAGACGCCGCCGAGATACACGGCCTGGATCAGCGTGCCGGACACGGCAAGATGCGCGATGAGCGTCCAGTCGATGGGCCCGACGGCATCAGCCGATCCCGCCCGCTCAGTCAGCGCAGTTCGCGCAGTGAGCTCAGTTCGTCCGCCCGGGGCAACCTGTCCAACCATTGCGCGCCGCCGCGGCCACGGCGTGCCCGTGAGCAAGGCGATGGGCAGCATGACCAGGAGTGTGCCGCCGAAGCGCAGCGCGAGAAACGTCAGCGGCTCGGCATTCGGCATGCCGTATTTGGCGACGATGAAGCCCGTGCTCCAGATCAGCACAAACCACCAAGGCATGGCGGCACGCCAGATGGCTGCGCGCCCGGCACCGGCCGTCGCGTGGCCATTGGCCGCATTCGCGGGAGGATGGGACACGGTGCGATGCTCGCTCATACGAGGGCGGCGCTCGCCGGCACGGCGTACGCACGATGGGCCGCCCGCTGGAACCGACTGGCGAGGCGGATCGTCGCAAAATGCGCGGCGACCGTCTGCCCGATGTCGCGACCGTAGCCGCCCGCCATCGCAATGGCCACCGGCAGTCCGCGCTCGGCGCAGGCCGTCAGCACTCGGCGGTCGCGGGCGAGCAAACCGTCGTGGGTCAATGCCAGCCGGCCAAGCCGATCATTCGCCAGCGGATCGGCGCCGGCGAGGTAGATCACCAGCGTGGGGATGAATTGCGCGAAGAGATCGGTCAGCGCGTGGCCCAACGCGATCAGGTAGTCGTCGTCGCCGCAGCCGTCGGGCAACGCCACGTCAAGGTCGCCGCGCGCCTTGTGAAACGGGTAATTGTGCTCGCCATGCAGCGACAGCGTGAAGACGCTCGGGTCATGCTCGAAAATGGCCGCCGTGCCGTTGCCCTGATGCACGTCGAGATCGATGATCGCTACCCGCGTGCCCGGGCCAAGTTCCGCCTGCATCGTGCGGGCCGCGACCGCCGCATCGTTGAACACACAGAATCCTTCGCCGCGGTCGGCATAGGCATGGTGCGTGCCGCCCGCGAGATTCGCCGCCACGCCATCGGTGAGGGCCGCCCGGCAGGCGGCCACTGTCGCCCCCGCCGAACGTCGCGAGCGCTCGACCATCTGCGGCGACCACGGAAATCCGATCATGCGCTGCGCTTTCGGATCCAGCTGCCCCGCGCTCACGCGCGCCACGTATTCGAGCGAATGGACGCGACCGAGCATCACGTCGTCCGCGGGCATTGCCTCGACAAGCGCGACGTGAGGCAGTTCGCCGGCCACGCGCTCACGCAGACGCCCGTACTTTTCCATGGGGAACCGGTGCCCGGGCGGCAACGGCAAGACGAAATGGTCGCTGTAAAACGCTTGCATCGACACGAGTGGCCGGCAGTGGCGGCACGCAAAAGGGCGTTGAACGGCATCGGCACAGGGGGACGGGCCGCGCGCAATACACCCGCAAAGGTGGCGTGCCACTGACCGCGAAGATGTCCCCCAGCACCGGAACCTGCCGATAGTAACATCGGCGCGCCTGGTGCGCCGAGCGCCAAAACGGTGCAGAGCCGCACCCACAAAGCCTTTCCGGGCAGCCCGAACGATTCGCCGCAACGCGGTGTCACACGTTCGTCACAGGATCCCAACCGTTTGATTTTGTAAGCTTTTGTTGAATTGTTGCAACGCACAAAAAAGACTTGACAGCGACAAAAATATCTCTACACTTGCAATTGTGCGATGCACAAAAGAAATCGCACCCCCATTGAGAGGCCCGAACCGTGTTTTCACCGAACTCAGGTGAGAACTCATCAGCGAACACGGAGTGGGTCGATACGTTGTATGTGACACCATCATAGGAGAACGCCATGTCGTTTCTGACCCCCGAGCAATTCGCTGCCGCCCACAAAGCCAACCTCGAAACCCTGTTTGGCCTGACCAACAAGGCGTTCGAAGGCATGGAAAAGCTGGTTGAGCTGAACCTGCAAGCCGTCAAGGCATCGCTGGCCGAGTCCGCCTCGACCGCGCAAAAGGCCTTCGCCGTGAAAGACGCGCAAGAGCTGCTCGCGCTGCAAGCGAACCTCGTCCAGCCCGCCGCTGAAAAGGCGATCGCGTATGGCCGTCATCTGTATGAAATCGCTTCGTCGACGCAAGCCGAAGTGACCAAGGTGGCCGAAGCCCAACTGGCCGAAAGCTCGCAGAACGTCCAAGCGCTGTTCGACAGTCTGGCCAAGAACGCCCCGGCCGGTTCGGAGTCGGCCGTTGCCCTGGCCAAGTCGGCCCTGTCGGCTGCCAACAGCGCGTTCGACAGCGTGCAAAAGGCCACCAAGCAGGCCGTTGAAATCGCCGAGACGAACTTCGCTGCCGCGACCAACGTCGCGACGAAGGCTGCCGCTCAAGCATCGCGTGCTGCCACCAGCGCCAAGAAGTAATCGATAGCGTCTCGCGACGCTACCGTTCGAACCCGGCCTCGTGCCGGGTTTTTCGTTTTTGGGGCGGCCGACGACGCTGCCGCAAGAAAAAAACCGCCATCTCGGAACGAAATGGCGGTTTTTGTTTTGGCATCCGCCGTCGCCCCATATGAGACACCGCGGACATCCGTCACGTCATGTGCGTTCGGCGTGCGCGCCCGGCATCCTCCGACGCGCACGCCGACACGGACGCGATTACTTCTTGCGAGGCGGCGGAACGTCGGTGCAAACCCCTTCGTAAATCTCCGCTGCCATGCCGACCGATTCGGCCAGCGTCGGGTGCGGGTGAATCGTCTTGCCGATATCGACGGCGTCCGCGCCCATTTCCACGGCCAGGCAAAGTTCGCCGATCAGATCGCCCGCGTGCGTGCCGACGATGGCGCCGCCAACGATACGATGGGTCGCTTCGTCGAACAGCACCTTGGTGAAGCCTTCGTCACGGCCGTTCGCGATCGCGCGGCCCGACGCCGCCCACGGGAACACGGCCTTGCCATACTTCACGCCTTCGGCCTTCAGCTGGTCTTCCGTCTTGCCGGCCCAAGCCACTTCCGGATCGGTGTAGGCCACCGACGGAATCTGGATGGCGTCGAAGTAAGCCTTCTCGCCGGCCGCCGCTTCCGCCGCGACGTGGGCTTCGTGCACGGCCTTGTGGGCCAGCATCGGCTGACCGACGATATCGCCGATCGCGAAGATGTTCGGCACGTTGGTGCGCATCTGCTTGTCGACGTCGATGAAGCCGCGATCGCCCACGGCCACGCCCGCGTTCTCGGCACCGATCTTCTTGCCGTTCGGGCTGCGCCCCACGGCGACCAGCACGAGGTCGTAACGCTGGGGTTCCGCCGGGGCGGCCTCACCCTCGAACTTCACGTAGATGCCATCGGCCTTGGCCTCGGCACCTACGGTCTTGGTCTTGAGCATGACGCGACCGAAGCGCTTCGTGTTCATTTTCTCCCAGACCTTGACCAGATCGCGGTCGGCGCCCTGCATCAGACCGTCCAGCATTTCCACGACATCGATCTCGGAGCCCAGCGCGCTATACACGGTCGCCATTTCCAGACCGATGATGCCGCCGCCGATCACAAGCATCTTCTTCGGCAGTTGACGCAGTTCGAGCGCGCCGGTCGAATCGACGATGCGCGGATCTTCCGGCAGGAACGGCAGCTTTACCGCCTGGGAACCCGCCGCGATGATGGCCTGAGCAAACTTCACCGTGCGCTTGCTGCCGTCTTCGGCCACGACTTCGACGTGATTCGGGTCGAGGAACGTGCCGACACCGCGCACGACTTCCACCTTGCGCATCTTGGCCATGCCGGCCAGACCGCCCGTGAGCTTGCCGACCACGCTTTCCTTGTAGGCGCGCAGCTTGTCGAGATCGATCTCGGGCTTCGCGAACGAAATGCCGTGATGGCCGAGTGTCTGAGCCTCTTCAAGGACGGCTGCCGTGTGGAGCAGCGCCTTCGACGGGATGCAACCCACGTTCAGACATACGCCGCCAAGGGTGGCGTAGCGCTCGACGAGCACGGTCTTGCGACCCAGGTCGGCGCTGCGGAACGCGGCCGAGTATCCGCCCGGACCGGCGCCCAGCACGAGCACGTCGCATTCGGTGTCCGCCCCGCCGCTGTGCTTGGCCGCGACCGGGGCCGGGGCACTCGGCTGCGCTGCGGGGGCGACGGGAGCCACCGGCGCGGCCGGGGCGGCGGCTGCCGCCGGGGCTTCGGCCTTGGCGGCGCCGGCACCTTCCACTTCGACGAGCGCGATCAGCGTACCTTGGCTGGCTTTGTCGCCCACCTTGATCTTCACTTCCTTGACGGTGCCCGACACTTCCGACGGCACTTCCATGGAAGCCTTGTCGGATTCCAGCGTAATGAGTGACGCATCCTTGGCGATCTTGTCGCCGGGCTTGATCATCACTTCGATGACATCCACGCCCTCTGCGCCGATGTCCGGTACTTTGACTTCGATGAGACTCATGCGGGGTCTCCCTGTCGCATTTATGACTTGATGGTGGTATCGATCGGGAACGTGTGCACCTGAAACGGGGCGGCGGAACTCTTGTCGAACTCCGCCCCCGCCTTTACGCCCGCTTCGGCGATGGCGCTGGCGCTCAGATCCTGGTCGTAGAGGGCGAACATGGCGCCGAGCGCGAAATTGCGCCCCGAGCCGATCCCCCAGAACCGATCGAAAACAAACACTTCCCGGTAGGAATAAATTCCGTAGATGCCTGTCGGATTCGCGACCACACAAGTGATCTGCGACGACTCGTACGGATCGTCTTCCTCTTCCTTCGTGTTGAGGAAATATTCTTCCTTGAGCTTCTGATGGACGCGGCAGAACGTGCGGAACACCTCGTCGCGCGAGTGCAGACGGCATTCGTCCGCCATACCGGAGAGAATGGCGCGCATGACCGGAAAGTGCGCGGTCGTGCCTGCCAGGCCGACATAGGAATCGCCCACGAGAAAAACCTTGCGATTCTCCTCGTACGATTGCGAGAGCCGGGTATCGCCGAACGTCACAAGCGAATCGGCGGCAATGGCAATCTCACCTGCCTTCTTGACGACTACTACGGTGGTCATGATGCCCTCCCCGTCCAGATGCTGAAGCGTTCGCGCACGCCGCCGGCTTGCGCTTGCGCGCGGCCGGCGACGCCTGCCATTACAGCATTGCGCGACGGAAGTCCTGCAACAGTTGACCCAGGTAGGCGTTGAAGCGTGCGGCCTCGGCGCCGTCGATCACGCGGTGATCGTAGGACAGCGACAGCGGCAGCGTCAGTTGCGGCAGGAACTGTTGCTTGCGCTCGTCCCACACCGGCTTCTGATACGAACGCGACAGCCCCAGAATGGCCACTTCCGGTGCGTTGATGATCGGCGTGAAGGTCGTGCCACCGATACCGCCGAGCGACGAGATCGAGAAACACCCCCCTTGCATCTGGTCCGGCTTGAGCTTGCCGTCGCGGGCGAGCTTCGCCAGTTCCGAGGTCTCGCGGGCGATCTCGAACACCCCCTTCTTGTCCGCGTCGCGAACCACAGGCACGACCAGACCGTTCGGCGTGTCAGCCGCAAAACCGATGTGGAAGTATTGCTTGAAGACGAGGTTGTCGCCGTCGAGACTCGCGTTGAACGTCGGGAACTTCTTCAGGGCCATCACACAGGCCTTGATGACGAAAGCGAGCATCGTGACCTTGACGCCGGCCTTCTCGTTTTCCTTGTTCAACTGCACCCGGAACGCTTCGAGTTCGCCGATATCCGCTTCGTCATTGTTCGTGACGTGCGGGATCATGACCCAGTTGCGGTGCAGGTTCGCGCCCGAAATCTTCTTGATGCGCGAGAGCGCCTTCGGCTCGATCGGACCGAACTTCGAGAAGTCGATCTTCGGCCACGGCAACAGGTTCAGCTCACCGCCACCGGCAGGCGCGGCGCCCGCCGCGGCCGGGCGATTGCCCGCGAGCGCGCTCTTGACGAAGTTGCGCACGTCGTCGATGACCACGCGCCCCTTCGGACCGGTGCCCTTCACTTGCGCGACATCCACCCCCAACTCGCGCGCGAACTTGCGCACCGACGGGCTGGCATGGCTGATCGGCTGGTTGCCGGTCGCAGCAACTGGTGCCGGTGCCGGGGCAGCGGCCGGCGCCGGAGCGGCGACAGGCGTCGGCGCTG
Organism: Pandoraea eparura; assembly: GCF_902459725.1. Taxonomy (GTDB): domain Bacteria; phylum Pseudomonadota; class Gammaproteobacteria; order Burkholderiales; family Burkholderiaceae; genus Pandoraea; species Pandoraea eparura. Next base: position 52,188 of record NZ_CABPSH010000015.1, on the reverse strand, counting down.
CCGGGGCGGCACTCGTAGCCACCGGGGCCGGGGCACTCGCTGCGGCGGCCTTGGCCGGAGCGGCGGCGGCAGCGCCTTCGAGCACGACGATCAACGTGCCTTCCGACACCTTGTCGCCCACCTTGACCTTCAATGCCTTGACCACGCCGGCGGCCGGGCTCGGCACATCCATCGACGCCTTGTCGGACTCCAGCGTGACGAGCGATTGCTCGGCCGTCACGGTATCGCCGACATTGACCAGCACATCGATCACCGGCACGTCGTCGTAACCGCCAATGTCCGGCACCTTGACATCGATCTGGCGGGTGTCACCGCTGGCAGCCGGCGCGGGCGCCGGGGCCGCAGCAGCAGGGGCTGCGGCTGGCGCCGCCGCTTGCGGGGCTGCCGCAGGGGCCGGCGCAGGGGCTGCCGCCGAGTTCACTTGAGCACCCGAGCCGTTCACCGTCTCGAGCGTCAGGATGAGGGAACCCTCGGATACTTCATCGCCGACTTTCAGGCTCAGCGCCTTGATGATGCCAGCGGCCGGGCTCGGCACATCCATCGTGGCCTTGTCCGATTCCAGCGTGATCAGGGCCTGCTCGGCATCGATCTTGTCGCCCGCCTTGACCAGCACGTCGATGACGGGCAAGTCCTTGAAGTCACCGATATCCGGGACTTTCACTTCGATCACTTGACTCATTTTCCACAGTCTCCTCGAGGCTGCGCTTGACGCGCGGCGCGCACCCGCCGCCGCTGGGGGGCGGCTGGGCGGGTCGCACACGCCGCGCGAAGCGGCCTTTAGACGGTCATCGGGTTGGGTTTGTTCGGATCCAGGTTGTACTTGGCAATCGCTTCGGCGACCTTGCTCGCCGGCAGCGTGCCTTCGTCGGCCAATGCCTTGAGGGCAGCGACCGTAACCCAGTGACGATCCACCTCGAAGAAGTGACGCAGCTTCTCACGCGTATCCGAACGACCGTAGCCGTCGGTGCCGAGCACGACGTAACGCCCCCGAACGAACGGACGAATCTGATCGGCGTACGTACGGATGTAGTCGGTCGATGCGATGACCGGACCACGGGTGTCGTTCAGGCACGTCTCGACATGCGACAAACGTGCCGTCTCGGTCGGGTGCAGAAGATTGTAGCGCGCCACGTCGTTGCCTTCGCGGGCCAGTTCCGTGAAGCTCGGGCAGCTCCACAAATCCGATTCGACGCCCCAATCGTTCTTGAGCATTTCGGCGGCGGCGATCACTTCGTTGAAGATCGTGCCCGACCCCAGCAGTTGCACGCGCGGTGCCTTGCTGTCGTTCGCACCGCGACGGAACGCGTACATCCCCTTCAGGATGTCTTGCTCCACGCCTTCCGGCATGGCCGGATGCGCGTAGTTTTCGTTCATCACGGTCAGGTAGTAATACACGTCTTCCTGATCCTGCACCATGCGACGCAGGCCGTCCTGGACAATCACGGCGAGCTCGAATGCGAACGTCGGATCGTACGGCAGGCAGTTCGGAATCGACGACGCCCACAGCAGCGAGTGACCGTCTTCGTGCTGGAGGCCTTCGCCGTTCAGCGTCGTACGACCGGCCGTGCCGCCCACGAGGAAGCCGCGAGCGCGCATGTCACCGGCCGCCCAGGCCAGATCGCCGATGCGCTGGAAGCCGAACATCGAGTAGAAGATGTAGAACGGGATCATCGTCTCGTTGTGCGTCGAGTACGACGTTGCGGCCGCGATCCAGTCGCACATGCCACCGGCTTCGTTGATGCCCTCCTGCAGAATCTGACCGTTCTCCGATTCCTTGTAGAACATCAGCTGATCCTGATCCTGCGGGATGTAGCGCTGGCCGACCTGACTCCAGATACCGATCTGGCGGAACAGGCCTTCCATCCCGAAAGTGCGCGACTCGTCCGGCACGATCGGCACGATGCGCTGGCCCAGCACCTTGTCCTTGAGCAGCACGTTGAGAATACGCACGAACGCCATCGTCGTCGAAATCTCACGGCCTTCGGCCGTCGCCTTGAGCAACGCATCGAAGGCGGACAGCGCGGGCACCGGCAGCGAGGCGGCCTTGGTGCGGCGCTGCGGCAGGTAACCGCCCAGCTCCATGCGGCGCGCGCGCATGTATTCCAACTCCTTCGAGCCTTCCTCGAACTTCAGGTACGGCACGTCGGCGATGTCGTCGTCCGAGATCGGCAGCTTGAACTGGTCGCGGAACTTCTTGAGCGACTCCACCGGCATCTTCTTCTGCTGGTGGGTGATGTTCATGGCCTGACCGGCCTCGCCCATGCCATAGCCCTTGATGGTCTTGGCCAGGATGACCGTCGGTTGCCCCTTGTGCTGGGTGGCGGCCTGGTACGCGGCGAAAATCTTGTGCGGATCGTGGCCGCCGCGGTTCAGCGACCAGATGTCCTCGTCGGACCAATCGGCGACCATCGCCTTGAGTTCCGGCGTATTGAAGAAGTTCTCGCGCACGTAGGCGCCGTCCTTCGACTTGTACGTCTGATACTCGCCGTCCACGCACTCCATCATGCGCTTCATCAGCAGGCCCTTCTTGTCGCGGGCCAGCAGCGCATCCCAGCGGCTGCCCCAGATCACCTTGATGACGTTCCAACCGGCGCCGCGGAATTCCGATTCGAGTTCCTGGATGATCTTGCCGTTACCGCGCACCGGGCCATCCAGGCGCTGCAGGTTGCAGTTGATCACGAACACGAGGTTGTCGAGCTGCTCGCGACCGGCCATGCCGATGGCGCCCAGCGATTCCGGCTCGTCCGTCTCGCCGTCGCCGAGGAAGGCCCAGACCTTGCGGCCTTCGGTCTTCACGATGTTGCGCGACTCGATGTACTTCATGAAGCGAGCCTGGTAGATCGCCATGATCGGGCCCAAACCCATCGACACCGTCGGGAACTGCCAGAAGTCAGGCATCAGCCACGGGTGCGGATACGACGACAGACCGCCGCCGTCCACTTCCTGGCGGAAGTTCTCGAGCTGGGGCATCTCCAGACGGCCCAACAGGAAGGCGCGGCTGTACACGCCCGGCGACGAGTGGCCCTGCACGAAGACCAGGTCGCCACCATGCTTGTCGGACGGGGCATGCCAGAAGTGGTTGAAGCCGACGTCATAGAGCGTTGCCGCCGAGGCGAACGACGCGATGTGACCGCCAACGTTCGTGTCCTTGCCGGCACGCAACACCATCGCGATCGCATTCCAGCGGGTGTACGAGCGGATCTTGTGCTCGACATCCTGATCGCCAGGGATACGCGCCTGCTGGTCGAGCGGGATGGTGTTGATGTAGGGGGTATTGGCCGAGAACGGATGATGCTCGCCGTTGATACGGGCGAACTCGATCAGCTTCTCGAGCAGGTAGTGGGCACGCTCCGGGCCCTCGGCCGCCAGCACGCCTTCGAGCGATGCCAGCCATTCTTGCGTTTCTTGGGGATCGGCGTCCGCAGGGGACACGATCTTCAGGGCTTCTTCAGGTACGGCGGACATGGTGTCTCCTTGTCTGTCGTTAGCGGGTTGGCATGACGGTCGAATCCCGCTTCATGGACGGGCCCACCGGCTTTTTTACCGGGGCATTGTACGAAGGTTATTCCCGCCTCCGCAAGCGAAATTTCAGATTACGATAGTAAATTTCATGATGCGGAATTCTGTTGCGGTGCACATAAAATCAATAGGTTGCTGGTGCCATCAGACCACGAATTGTCGGCGTACCGCTCGGTCTCAAATGCAAATTGCGCGGCCGTCTTACCCAAAAGCTCGGACGCTTCCGAAAAGCAGGCGCAAGCCATTGATGGCAGCGGGAAACCGGCCGGCCTGCGCTACAATCTCGCCATGCTTTCGCCACGCCTTGCCAATTCCGCTCCACCGTCCCGGTCCGCCGCTACGTCTGCCCGCTCCAACCGCTGGTTGCAGGGGTTCGCGGAGTCGCATTACTACTTGCTGGTGCCGCTCGTCTCCATTGTGATCTTTCTCGTGGTGATGAGTCTGATCCTGTGGAGCCTGAATCGCCGTGAGACGGAGCAACAGCAGGACACGCTGTATCGGAACGTGGCTTGGGCGCAGCAGCAGATTCGCCTCAATATGCTGGCCATCCAGGACCAGATCAGCTCGCTCGCGCGCGACACCGCCGCCAAGCCGCAGGACGTCGCGCATTTCCAGAATGCCGCGAACGAGCTGATGCAGAATCATGCGGACATCGTCTTCATGAATTGGCTGGACGCATCGCAGCGACCCAAGTGGGCGGCCCCGACCGACTCGCCGTTCGCGTCCCGGTTGCAGGGCTCGGCGCAGCATCCGATGGAGGACGAATTGCTGGTCGCGTTTCGCGCCGCCCGCGATTCGCGCCGATCGGCCTATTCCACCCTGATCTACGACGCCTCGGGCGCCAGCTACATCGTTGTCCAGGTACCCGTGCTGCGCGAGCGCGAGTTCCTCGGCACGATCAGCGCGGTGTATTCGGTGGAGGGCTTGCTGATCCACGAGTTGCCGCAAGAGCTTGGCGACAAGTTCAAGGTGTCGTTCATCGACACTCACAACAATGAGTTGGCCACTACATCGACACGCCCGCCGCTCCCACGCGACGTGTCTTACGAATTGCTTCTCGATCCCCCCGGGCACAGTCTGGCGGTGCGAATCTACTCGTATCCCGCCGTCGGCAATTTCGTCAACAACACGCTGGTGTGGCTGATTGCCGGATTGTCGTGCTTTGTGCTCTGGAGTCTCTGGAGTCTTTGGCGGCATACGCGGCAGCGCTTCGAGGCACAGCAGGCGCTGTTCAACGAGACCTCATTCCGGCGAGCGATGGAGAACTCCATCGTCATCGGCATGCGCGTGCTCGACCTGCAGGGCCACATCACTTACGTGAACCCTGCCTTCTGCCGCATGACAGGCTGGGACGAGCCGGACCTCATGTATCGGGCGCCGCCCTACCCGTACTGGCCCAAGGACGACATCCACGAAATGCAGCGTCGCATCGACATGACGCTGCGCGGCAAGGCGCCCTCGCACGGTTTTGAAATCCGCGTGCAGCGCAAGGACGGCACGATCTTCTACGCGCGCATGTTCGTCTCGCCGCTCGTGGACGCGCATGGCCGCCAGACCGGCTGGATGTCGTCGCTGACCGACATCAGCGAACCCAAGCGGGCGCGCGAAGAACTCGCCGCTGCGCATGAGCGTTTCACGACCGTGCTCGAGAGCCTTGACGCGTCGGTGTCGGTGCTCGCCGTCGACAAGGCGGAGCTGCTGTTCGCGAACCGTTACTACCGCCAGTTGTTCGGCACGCGCCCGGAAGGCCACCTGGAGTTGTCTGGCGGCGGCGACCTCTCCCCGACGTCGCTCGATCAAATCGATATGGTCGACGCGTTCGCCGGCTTGCCGGCCGCATCACTCACCGATACGGCCGCCGAGACGCAGGAAATCTATCTACCGACGCACCAGAAATGGTTCGAAGTCCGGCGCCAATACATTCAATGGGTGGACGGCCACCTGGCACAGCTGCAGGTGGCGACCGATATTACGGCCCGCCGCCATGCCGAAGAGCTGGCCCGCCAGGAAGAAGAACGCCTGCAGTTCACGGGGCGCCTGACGACGATGGGCGAAATGGCCTCGTCGCTGGCCCACGAACTGAACCAGCCGCTCGCCGCCATCAACAACTACTGCATGGGCACCGCGGCGCTGGTGCGCGCCGGACGCACGTCGCCGGAAACCTTGCTGCCGGCGCTGGAAAAAACGTCGCAGCAGGCGGTGCGAGCGGGCATGATCATCAAACGGATTCGTGCGTTCGTAAAGCGCAGCGAACCGAAACGTCAACCGTCATCGATTTATGAAATCGTGGCGGATGCTGTGGGTCTTGCCGAGATTGAAGCACGCAAGCGCCGTATTCGCATCCTGACCGATCTGCCCGCGGGGCTACCGCAGATCAACGTCGACCCGGTGCTGATCGAACAGGTGCTCGTGAACCTGCTCAAGAATGCCGCCGAGGCCATGCATGGCTACACGCCGCCGCCCGGCCAGCGACGCGACCTGAGTGTCCGTCTGCACGTGGAACGGCGCGACAAATCGATCGAATTCCAGGTCTCGGACCACGGGCCTGGGGTGGACGAAGCCACGATCGAACGATTGTTTGAACCTTTCTTTAGTACAAAATCGGATGGCATGGGCATGGGCCTGAATATCTGCCGTTCGATCATCGAATCGCATCACGGCCGTCTGTGGGTAGAAAACAATGACGTCGACGGCGTGCGCAATGGTTGTACTTTTTGTATTCTGTTACCGTTGGAAGGCGATACGACATCCGGATCCGGGGGAGGACTATGACGACACCCAATACCACTATCGAACAAGAAACCGTCTTTGTTGTCGATGACGACGAAGCGGTCCGCGACTCGCTTCGCTGGCTACTCGAGGCCAATGGCTACCACGTGCGCGGCTTTGCCAGCGCCGAGGAATTCCTTTCGCACTACAACGGACATCAGCTTGGCTGCCTGATTCTGGATGTCCGCATGCCCGGCATGAGCGGCCTGGAGCTTCAGGAGAAACTGGTCGAGAACCGGTTCAACATCCCCATCATCTTCGTGACGGGCCATGGCGACGTGCCGATGGCGGTCGACACGATGAAAAAAGGTGCAATGGACTTCATCGAAAAGCCTTTCGATGAAGCGGAACTGCGCTCCCAAGTCGAGCGAATGCTCGCGAAAGCGCGGCAAGACGCCAGCAGCCAACGCGAGCTGCAAGCCGCCGAGGACCTGCTGTCCAAGCTCACGAGTCGCGAACATCAGGTGCTCGAGCGCATTATTGCCGGTCGCCTGAACAAACAGATTGCCGACGATCTGGGCATCAGCATCAAGACCGTCGAAGCACACCGCGCCAACATCATGGAGAAGCTCAACGTCAATACGGTTGCCGACCTGCTCCGCCTGGCGCTCTCGAAACGCTCCGGCGCATCGCCTCGCCCCTGACCGAGTCGCCGAGCGCCGTACGCCTGACATCGCGTCAGGCGACGGGCGGAGATTCCGGGGTACCGGAGCCCCGGAGCGCCGGCGCAACGACCGGTAGCGTTCGGTAGCGTCGCGCCCCGTTGCGACGGTGTGTCGTTGCCCGCCAACGACACGCTATGGGCGGCATCAGCCCCCCTGCTCAGCGGCTGCCTCAAAGGCGCTTGAGTCACTTGAGGCACTTGAGGCACTTGAGGCACTTGAGGCGGGGCGCGCCGTAGCACGTTGGCGCAACGGCCGCACCGTGCCAAGGGAGTCTGTCTTTTCGCCCCGCCACGCCCGCCGTCGGCTCACAGGCCGCCCCCGCGCCGCCCGCCACCCCAACCTCCCGCACGGTGCGGCGCGCCGTTATAATACGGTCTTTGCGACAGTCACCCGCCTGACTGTCGCTGCCGTATCCGGCCCTTCGGGCCAGCCCCCTTCCTCCCTACGATATCCACGCATCATGACCGCCACCCTCATCGACGGCAACGCCCTCGCCAAACGTATTCGCGCCGAAGTTGCCACCCGTGCTGCCGCCCTGACCACCCGCGGCCACCAGCCCGGCCTCGCCGTGGTGCTGGTTGGCGAGGATCCGGCCAGCCAGGTCTACGTGCGCAACAAGGTCAAGGCATGCGAAGACAACGGCCTGTACTCGTCGCTCGATCGCTATCCGGCCGATCTGACGGAAAGCGCCCTGCTCGCGCGCATCGATGAACTCAACCGCGATCCAAAGATCAACGGCATCCTCGTCCAACTTCCCCTGCCGAAGCACATCGACAGCCACAAGGTGCTCGAAGCCATTGCACCGGAAAAAGACGTTGACGGCTTTCACGTGTCGAATGCCGGCGCCCTGATGACGGGGGCACCGCTGTTCCGTCCGTGCACGCCGTATGGCTGCATGAAGATGCTCGAATCCGTGGATTTTCCGCTGCGCGGGGCGGTGGCTGTGGTAATCGGTGCGTCGAACATTGTCGGCAAGCCGATGGCCATGATGCTGCTCCAGGCCGGCGCTACTGTCACCATCTGCAACAGCAAGACGCGCGATCTGGCCGCGCACACCCGCAACGCCGACGTGATCGTCGCTGCCGTGGGCAAGCGCAATATCGTCACGGCGGACATGGTCAAACCGGGTGCGGCGGTGATCGACGTCGGCATGAACCGTGACGACAACGGCAAGCTGTGCGGCGACGTCGACTTCAACGGCGTCAAGGACGTGGCCGGCTACATCACGCCAGTGCCGGGCGGCGTAGGCCCGATGACCATCACCATGCTGCTCGTCAATACGCTCGAGGCTGCAGAACGCACCCTGGGCGCCTGATCGCCAGACCGCCCCAAGCGCACCACAGCGCCGCGCTTCACGCAGGGCGCGCCCGACCGGCAGGTCGCGCGCGCCCTCGCCACATGTGGACCTGTGCCGCAGCCACTGGCGCAACCTGTTGAATACACGCCGGAAAGCGCGTTGCGACGATTGCACCGCCCGCCGTTCCAATCGTGCCGGTTGAAAAAAACGACTGGAAAATTGGACCGGATGCCCCCACACTCTTCGTAAGCCCCTCCCCGTGGACAACGAACGCATGAATACGCCGCAAACCAACCCTCTGCTCGATATCGAGGGACTCCCCCGTTTTGCCGAGATCCGCCCCGAACATGTGACGCCCGCCGTCGACGTGCTCCTGGCGCAGGCGCGTGCGGCTGTGGACCTGGCCGCGGATCCCACCACGCCGCCGACCTGGGCCAACATTCTCGACGCCGTGGAAGATGGCACCGAAGGCTTGGGCCGCGCTTGGGAAATTGTTGGACACCTGAACGCCGTCGCCGACACCCCCGCGCTTCGTGCGGCCTACGGCGACAACCTACCGCGCGTGACCGAATTCTCCGCGAGCGTCGGTCAGAACCTGGCGCTGTTCGAAAAGTACAAGGCGATTGCGGCCGGTCAAGAATTCGCCGATCTTTCGCCGGCGCGCAAGAAGATCCTCGATAACGAGATGCGCGGCTTCCGTCTGGGCGGCGCCGAACTCCCCGAAGACCAGAAACCGCGATTCGCCGAGATCCAGGAAGCCCAGGCCAGCCTCGCCAAACGCTTCTCGGATCATGTGCTCGACGCCACCAACAAGTTCTCGGTTGTCGTGACCGACGAGCCGACACTCGCCGGCCTGCCCGACGACGACAAGGCCGCGGCCCGCGCCGCTGCCGAGCGCGACGGCCTCGACGGCTGGAAATTCACGCTGCACTTTCCGTCCTACTTCCCGGTGCTGCAGTACGCCGACAACCGCGCGCTTCGCGAACAGTTGTATCGCGCCAACGTCACCCGTGCGTCGGAACTCGGCCCACAATTTGGCGACGGCGAGCCTGACTGGGACAACACCGAGATCGTTGTCGAGCAACTCGCGCTGCGTCGCGAGGAAGCACAGATGCTCGGCTTCAAGAACTACGCCGAGGTGTCGCTCGAACCCAAGATGGCGGAATCGCCGGCGCAAGTCCTCGCGTTTCTCGAAGACCTCGCGCATCGTGCGCGACCGTACGCCGAGCAAGACTGGGCCGAACTGCAAGCGTTCGCCGCCGCCTCGCTTGGTATCGACACGCTGCAACCGTGGGACACGGCTTACGCATCGGAGAAGCTGCGCCAGCAACGCTACGATTTCTCGGAATCGGAAGTCCGCCAATATTTCCCGTTGCCCAAGGTGCTTGACGGCCTGTTCCGCGTGGCCGGCACGTTGTTCGGCGTGACGATTCGCCCGCAAGATGCCGAAACCTGGCATCCGGACGTGCGCTTTTTCCGCATCGAGCGCGATGGCGAACTGGTGGCGCAGTTCTATATGGATTTGTTTGCGCGCGAAGGCAAGCGCGGCGGCGCCTGGATGGACAGTGCCCGCACGCGCAAGCGCCTGCACAACGGCACGCTGCAAACGCCGGTGGCATACCTTGTGTGCAACTTCCCCGCCCCCGTCGGCGACAAGCCCGCGCTGCTGCCGCATGACGACGTCATCACGCTGTTCCATGAATTCGGCCATGGCCTGCATCACATGCTCACGCAAGTGGAAGATGCCGGCGTCGCGGGCATCAATGGCGTCGAGTGGGATGCCGTCGAGTTGCCGTCCCAGTTCATGGAGAACTTCTGCTGGGAATGGGACGTACTCGAGCACATGACGGCACACGTGGAGACCGGTGCCCCGCTGCCGCGCGCCCTGTTCGAAAAGATGTTGGCCGCCCGCAATTTCCAGAGCGGTCTGATGATGCTGCGCCAGTTGGTCTTCTCCGACTTCGACATGCATCTGCATTACGATTTCGACCCGCACGGCAAGGAGTCGGTACTGGCGCTTTCCCAACGCATCAACAATCGATTGCACGTCACACCTCAGCCAGACTTCTCGCGTTGGCCGAACACATTCAGCCATATCTTCGCGGGCGGCTACGCCGCTGGCTATTACAGCTACAAGTGGGCCGAAGTGCTGTCCGCGGACGCGTACGCGGCATTCGAGGAAGCGGCGCAAGTCAGCGGCTCGATCCTGGACACGGCCACGGGCGCCCGCTATCGCGACGAAATTCTCGCGGTGGGCGGCAGTCGCGAAGCGATGGCGTCGTTCATTGCGTTCCGCGGTCGTGCACCGGAAGTCGATGCGTTACTGCGTCACAGTGGGATGTCGGCAAGCTGACGTCCTGACCGACGTCAGCGATGAACAACGGGCGCCTCTGTGCGCCCGTTGTTCATCGTGACGCAGGATCCACGCCATCCGTCACCCCAGGCGTTGGACCACCGCGGGGTGGTGCCGTCGTGCCGTCACGCCACCATCAGGCGCCTACGCATCAAAGACGCACGCCAAAACAAAACAGGCGGCGCATCTTGCGATGCCACCGCCTGATTGTCGGAGCTTTCCCCTGCCGGACGCCGCCTCGCGACACATCCAGCCGGTGCGGAACCGCTCAGGTTCCGCGCTTGATCCACGCAGACAAGTTGTGGGGACGCAGCGTGTCGTACTCTTCGAACGGCTGGTGAATCCACGGATTTGTCGGTAGGAAATCGACTGCGTAATCGGGCGCCACCTTCGAACACGCCTTGTGCCACAGCACTGCCGAGCGCACGTCGGTCACCTTCGGGAAACGCTCTTTGAGGTGCTTTCCAACGCGCTCGAGTGTCACGCCCGAATCGACCAGATCGTCGACCAGCAGCACTCGCCCTTCCAGTTCGCCGCGTGTGATGGTGATGAATTGCGCGATATCGAGGTCGCCGCGAACGGTGCCTTCGGCTTCGCGATACGAACTGGTCGCCAGAATCGCGAGCGGCACGTCATAGATGCGTGCGAGTTGATCGCCCACACGCAAACCACCACGGGCCAGACACAGGATCTTGTCGAATTTCCAGTTGGACTCGTAGACCTTGAGCGCCAGGCGCTCGATGAGCCGGTGATACTCGTCCCACGAGACCCAAAGGTTCTTATCGTCGTTCTGGGGCAGATTCATGGTGTGCTTTGCCAACGCTTGCGTATTTCAGTGCTTGAAGGGATGACGCAACAGGATCGTTTCGTCGCGATCCGGGCCGGTCGACACCATATCGATCGGAATACCGCTCACCTCTTCAATGCGCTTCAGGTAGTTCTGGGCCTGAACCGGCAATTGGTCCCACGACGTCACACCCACGGTGCTCTGCGTCCAGCCGGGGAAGTCTTCGTACACCGGCTCGCAGCGCGCCACGTCCACCGCGCCACGGGGCAGGATGTCGAGCGTCTTGTCGCCGATCTTGTAACCGACACACAGACGCACGGTTTCAAGGCCGTCGAGCACGTCCAGCTTCGTCATGCACAGGCCCGTCACGCCGTTGATCTGAATCGAACGCTTGAGTGCGGCGGCATCCATCCAGCCCGTACGGCGCGGACGCCCCGTCACCGAGCCAAACTCCTTGCCGACCGTGGCCAGTTGCAGGCCAATGGCTTCCTGACGGGCGGGGTTGTCCGCATCGTAAAGTTCGCTCGGGAACGGGCCCGCGCCGACGCGCGTGCAATACGCCTTGGTGATGCCCAGCACGTAGTGCAGTTGCTGCGGACCGACGCCGGCACCTGCCGACGCAGCGCCTGCGACGCAATTGCTGCTGGTCACGAACGGATACGTGCCGTGATCGATGTCAAGCAGCGTGCCTTGCGCGCCTTCGAACAGCAGCTTCTGACCTTCGCGGTTGGCCGCGTAGAGCATTTGCGAGACGTCGGCAATCATCGGCTGCAGACGGGCGGCGTAGCTCAGCATCGTGTCCAGCGTTTCCTGGAAGTCGACGGCCTTCGCGCCCAGATATTGGGTCAGGACGAAGTTGTGATAATCGAGATTTTCACGCAGACGTTCGGCGAACATCTCCGGATCGAAGAGATCCTGCACGCGCAGCGCGCGGCGGCCAACCTTGTCTTCATATGCCGGGCCGATACCGCGACCGGTCGTGCCGATCTTGCTGGCGCCGCGACGGGCTTCGCGCGCCTGATCGATGGCAACGTGGTACGGCAGAATCAGGGTACAGGCTTCGGAGATGCGCAGACGGCCGCACACATTCAGGCCGGCACTTTCCAGTTCTTCGATTTCCTTGAACAGCGCTTCGGGCGAGAGCACCACGCCGTTGCCGATGTAGCAGGTGACGTCCTTGTGCATGATGCCCGAGGGGATCAGGCGCAGAATCGTCTTCTTGCCACCGATGATGAGCGTATGTCCGGCATTGTGGCCTCCTTGAAAACGGACCACGCCTTGCGCGTGATCGGTCAGCCAGTCGACGACCTTACCCTTACCTTCGTCGCCCCATTGAGTTCCGATAACGACGACGTTGCGTCCCTGATTCAAAGCATTGCCGGACATAACAATAGTTGGTTTGGTTAAAAACGTATTCTACCCGTGTTGGCGTAGGCTAGTGCCGCTTTTTTCAGCGATGGTCACCGGGGTGTCACAACCCACTGGCCATCTTTTTCGACGAGAACGCGGTCGCCCGTGAACTCCTCGAAGTCCTGGTCGTGGCCCGGCAGCATACGGATGACGACTTCGCCGGCGTTGCGCAGGCTGTCGATCTTGGCGCGCAACCCCGGCACGTCGTCGGCTGGCGCCAAAATTGCGTTACTCCGCGCTTCGATCGGCGAAATTGCCGCCAACTCACGCAAATCCAACGAAAAGCCCGTTGCCGGACGGTCTCGACCGAACGCCTGCCCTACCTTGTCGTAACGCCCACCGCGTGCAATTGCATTCGGGATGCCATCGACATAGGCCGCGAACATCACGCCGCTGTGGTACTGATAGCCGCGCAAATCGGCCAGGTCAATCGACAGGACAGCTTGGCCGTCCTTGCCCTGCGCCGCGGCCAGATAGGCCAGATCGTCGAGTGCCGCCTTGACGCCGGGCAGGTCCGGCAATGCCTTTCGGGCACGCGCCAGTGTCTCGGCTGGCTCGCCATACAGGGTGGTCAGCGCGAGCAGCGCGTCGCGCAGGTTCGCCGGAAGGTCGCGCGTCAACGCGTCGAGCTGCGGCACGTCCTTGGTGGCCAGCGCCCCGAACAGCTCGCTCTCGACTGCCTCGGCGGCCGGCACGCCGTCGATCAGCGCTTCTAGCACGCCCGCGTGGCACAAATCGATACGAATCTTCTTCAAACCGGCCAGTTGCAGGCAATACAGCAGCAGCTCCTGGATCTCGAGATCGGCTTCCAGCCCGCTGTGCCCAAAGATTTCGGCACCGATCTGGAACGGCTCGCGCGTCGCCAGCAGGTTACGCGGACGCGTGAACAGCACACTCCCCGCGTAGCACAGACGCGTCACCCCCTTTCGATTGAGCAAATGGGCGTCGATACGGGCGATCTGCGGCGTGATGTCTGCGCGCAGACCCATGGTACGTCCAGAGAGCTGGTCGACGAGCTTGAACGTACGCAGATCGAGGTCGTGACCGGTGCCGGTCAGCAGCGACTCGACGTACTCGAGCATCGGCGGCATCACGAGTTCGTAGCCGTAGGTACGGAAACGATCGAGCATGAGCCGGCGCAGATCTTCAATCTTGCGCGCCTCGGACGGCAGCACGTCGGCGATATTTTCAGGGAGTAGCCAGTTCGGCATGGGTATTTCGGTATTCAGGCGGCGCGTGAAAGCGCCTTTTAGTGGTCGGCCAGCAGCATCAGAATCAGCCCCAGCGAGACGGCGGCCAAACCGAAGAAACGAATCTGGCCGGACGGCATTTCCGTTATTTTACGAAAACTTTGCCGCCACCGGTCTGGCGCGACAAACGGAAACATTCCCTCGACGATCAGCATGAGGGCCAAAGCGAGAAGGATTGTGCTGGTGCTCACAGGGGACTCGGCCAAAATGCCACCGCCCGCGATTGACGCGGGCGGTGGCTGCTACTCGGATGTCAAGAGCGCTATTTTCCCGCTTTTCCGGCCGGCGCGCCAGCACCGCCGGCACTGCGCATGAATCGGAAGAAATCGCTGTTCGGATCGGCGATGATCACGTCGCGCTTGTCGCGGAAGGTCGCCTTGTACGCTTCAAGGCTCTGATAGAACTGGGCAAACTGCGGATCACGGCCAAACGCCTGCGCGTAGATACCGGCAGCCGTGGCATCGCCCTCCCCCTTGACCTGCTGTGCCTTGGCATAGGCTTCGGCCACCACCACGTCGCGCTGGCGGTCGGCATCGGCGCGAATCTGCTCGGCCTCGGCCGCACCGGTCGAACGCAACTCGTTCGCCACGCGCTTGCGCTCGGCCGCCATCCGGCTATAGACCGAATCGCTGATGCCCGCGGCCAGGTCGACGCGGCGCATGCGCACGTCGACGATCTCGATGCCGACTTGCGCGGCGTCTTCGCCGACCTTCTGCTTGACCCACTGCATCACCTGATCGCGCTGCGACGACACAACTTCTGTCACGGTGCGTTTGGTGAACGCTTCCTGCAACGCCGAGCGAATCTGCTGCGTCAGGCGATCCTGCGCGAGGCGGCTATCCCCCTTGAAGCTCACGTAGAACTTGCGCGGATCGATAATGCGCCATTTCACGTACGAATCGACGATCAGGTTCTTTTTCTCGGCCGTGATGAAACGCTCCGGCTCGGGGTTGTCGATGGTCATGATGCGCTTGTCCAGATACAGCACGGTCTGGAGCGGCGGCGGCAACTTGAATTTCAGGCCGGGCTCGCTGTAGACGTCCTTGATCTCGCCCAGCGAAAACACCACGGCATAACGGCGCTGATCCACCACGAACATGGTCGAGGCAAGCACGATCAACAACACGATCAGCGCGACAATAACGGTTCCAATACGGTTCATGCGCTTATCCCCTTAGCGTGAATCGCGGTCGCGGTTGCGCAGTGCCGCGCGCGATCGATCATGGTCAACATCGCTGTTGTCGTCGGCGCCGGGTGCACCCCCAGCCTTGCCCGTGCCCGCGCCAGAGGCCGGTGCGGGGGCCGACACGTCGCCACGCGAACGCTCCATGATCTTGTCCAACGGCAGATACAACAGGCTGTTGTTCTTCGAATCCACCATGACCTTCGTGGTACGCGAGTAGATTTGCTGCATCGTGTCGAGATACATGCGCTCGCGAATGACGGCCGGCGCCTTGGCATAGGCTTCCTGCACCGACTTGAAGCGATCGGCATCGCCCTGTGCCTGCGACACGACGCGCGCCTTGTACCCGGCCGCCTCTTCCGTCAAGCGCGACGCGGTTCCCTTGGCGCGCGGAATCACGTCATTGGCATAGGCCTGCGCTTCGTTCTTCGCGCGCTCCAGATCCTGCCCTGCCTTCACGGCGTCGTCGAAGGCGGCCTGCACCTGTTCGGGCGGCTGCACGCTCTGCATCGTCACGCTCGTGACCAGGATGCCGGTCTTGTAGCTGTCGAGAATGCGTTGGATCGACGTGACGAGTTCGTTGGCGATCTCTTCACGCCCGGCGTAGAGCACGAAGTCCATGTTGCTCTTGCCGACAATCTCGCGCACCGCCGTTTGCGCGGCCAGGTTCACCGACGATTCGGCGTCCACGTTATTGAAGAGGAACTCAGTCGCATCCTTGATGCGGTATTGCACGGCAAAGCGCACGTCGATGATGTTTTCATCGCCCGTGAGCATCGACGAGTCCTTCAGGTCGGTATCGCGGATCGTGTTCGAACGGCCGATTTCGACCGAACGAATCTGCGACATATTGACGACCTCGACCGACTGGAACGGGTACGGCAGACGCCACTGGATACCCGAGGTTGTCGTGTACTTGTACTTGCCGAATTGCGTGACGACGCCGACCTGCCCTTCCTGGACGATGAAGACGCCAGTGGCCAGCCAGATCAGGAACGCCAGCGCGACGACGACGCCAACGCCGATGCCAGAGCCACGCGAGCCGCCGGAAAGATTATTCGAGCCGCCGTTACCGCTCCCGCCGCCCTTGCGGCCGAAGATACTGTTAAGACGCCGATTGAAATCGCGCCACAGCTCGTCGAGATCGGGCGGGTCATCCTGCTGCGGACCTTGTGGTCCGCGAGGCGGCTCCTTCTGATCCTGCGAATTCGGCGTGTTCGCACGATCGGGGCGGTTCGGCTCCTGATTACCGGACGGCGTATCGCCGCCGCCGTCCCGCCCCCAGCGCGGGTCGTTCAGGGAGAAAATCAAGCCAACTCGTCGCATCAAAGCTCTTGGAAGCATAGGTAGAAGCGTGGTGACTGAAGCGGTCTTGGCGTTGCGACCGGCGCGCCCCACTTCGGAGTGCGCATGCTGCCGGTTCGCGCGTGGTTCCCGAATCTGGTGTGCCGATCGGCGGCCTTGCCCGGCCTCCGTCTAGTCTCTTGCCAGTTCGTCGCCCGCGTTGGCCGGTGTTGCCGGTCATCCCCGTGGCAACCCGTCCGTCACAGTGCGACGTCTCGTGTTATCTGTCTTCTGCGCGCGGCGCATCGTCCCAACGGTCGATGAGCCGGACATCGGGCGCTTCTTGCTGCGATTGTAACCCAGCCGTGCCGGCCACAACCGCCTCGCTGATGGCCTCACGCAGCAAGTCGAGGCCTTGGCCGGTGCGTGCGCTCAAAAAGACGCGCGTGATACGCCCGGCTTCATCCCGCTCGATCCTCGGACCTTGTGCGGCCAGTTCCGGCACCGCGTCGATCTTGTTCCAGACCAGAATCTGCGGGATGTCCGCCGCATCGATCTCCGCCAAAACGGCGTTGACCTCGGCCATCTGCTCCTGACGCACCTGACTCGAGGCGTCCACCACATGCAACAGCATGTCGGCGTGCACCGTCTCCTCAAGCGTCGCCCGGAATGCCGCCACCAACTGGTGCGGCAACTCGCGGATGAATCCGACAGTATCGGACAGCACGATGTTCCCGACTTCGCCAAGATATAGGCGACGCGACGTAGTATCGAGCGTGGCAAACAGCTGATTCGCGGCGTAAGCATTGGCTTTCGTCATCGCGTTGAACAGCGTGGATTTGCCCGCGTTCGTGTAGCCCACGAGCGAGATCGACATGGTGCCGCTGCGCTGACGCGCACGTCGTTGCGTGTCGTGCTGGCGCCGGAGCTTCTCGAGCCGGAACGTGAGCGACTTCACGCGCTCGCCGAGCAAGCGACGGTCGGTTTCCAACTGCGTCTCACCGGGACCACGCAGACCGATACCGCCCTTCTGACGTTCCAGGTGAGTCCAGGCGCGCACGAGGCGCGTGGACAGGTACTGCAACTGCGCAAGTTCGACCTGCAGCTTGCCCTCATGACTCTTGGCGCGTTGGGCAAAGATATCGAGGATCAGGCTGGTGCGATCGACCACGCGACGCTGCAGCAGGTGTTCGAGGTTACGCTGCTGACCGGGTGTCAGGGCATGATTGAAAATGACCAGCTCGACGTCGTACTCATGGATCGCAGCACGCAACTCTTCGGCTTTGCCGCTGCCGATGAACAGTTTCGCATCCGGGCTGCGGCGACGGCCGGTAATGGTCACGACAGGCGTGGCGCCCGCGGATTGCGTCAGAAGGTCGAGTTCTTGGAGGCTGGCTTCGAAATCGAGTTTGCCGAAATCGATGCCGACGAGCGCGGCGTTGACGGTCAAGCTACGCTGGGGATGGGTATTGGGACTGTTGGACAAGAGCGGGCGATGGGGAAGAGAAATTCGCCCGGCCGGAGAGACTCCCGGTCGGGCGAGCCTGAATCAGGACTGCTCGGCTTCCGGATGGAAATTCACCGGACGCGCAGGCACGACCGTCGAAATGGCATGCTTGTAAACCATTTGGGTGACCGTGTTGCGCAGCAGGACAACATACTGGTCGAACGACTCGATGTTTCCCTGCAGCTTGATACCGTTGACCAGATAGATCGAGACGGGAACATGCTCCTTACGCAAGGCGTTCAGAAACGGGTCTTGTAGAAGTTGCCCTTTGTTGCTCATATATAACTCCGTTGTATTTTTAGCAGATGACCGTAAGTCAGGGCGTGTGCGCGCTTCCCACCCTGACCTCCACACTATAGCCGATTTTGCTAGCGTCGCCAGCAAAACCCCGCCCGGGTTTGGCTTTCACTCGCCCTTGGCGTAAGGGTTCGCGCTGTTGCGGAACTCTATGCGTAATGGAGTGCCCTTCAACTTAAAAGTTTCCCGGAAACGGTTCTCCAGATAGCGGCGATAGCTGTCGGTCACACCATCGAGACTATTCCCGTGAATGACGATGATCGGCGGATTCGAGCCCCCTTGATGCGCGTAGCGCAGCTTCGGACGCGAGAACCCGGAACGCCGCGGCTGCTGGTGCTCCACTGCCTCGTTGAGGGCACGTGTGAGCTTCGGCGTCGGCAACTTTGTCATGGCCGCCGCGTACGCCTCGTCCACCGAGCGCATCAACGGGCCAATGCCTGTGGCCTTCGTCGCCGAGATGAAGTGGAAGTTCGCAAAGCCAAGGAATTTGAGTTTTCGCTCAAGCTCCTGCTTGGTCTGCTCGCGGGTGTACTCGTCCAGGCCGTCCCACTTGTTCACGCCCACAACCACCGCACGTCCCGACTCGACGATGAAGCCGGCAATGTGTGCGTCCTGGTCGGAGATGTCCTGACGGGCATCGAGCATAAGGATCACGACGTTCGCGTCGGCAATCGATTGCAGTGTTTTCACCACCGAAAACTTCTCGACCGCTTCGAACACCTTGCCGCGGCGACGCAGCCCGGCCGTATCGATCAACGTATAGTTGCGCCCCTGACGCTCGAATTCGATGTGGATCGAATCGCGCGTGGTACCCGGCATGTCGAACGCGATCACGCGCTCTTCGCCGAGCAGCGTATTGACCAGCGTCGACTTGCCGACGTTCGGACGTCCGACGATCGCGATCTTCACCCGCCCGTCGTCGCGCGTGCTGTCCTCGTTCTCGTCCTGATTGGCGTAGAACGGCGCGATGGCTTCGTCGATGACTTCCTTCACGCCGTCGCCGTGCGCCGCCGAGATCGCCAGCGGATCGCCGAGGCCAAGTTCGTAGAAGTCGTTCGCGACCGCGCTGTACTTCATGCCTTCGGCCTTGTTGACCACGAGCATGATCTTGCGCCCCGTCTTGCGCAGGTAGTCGGCAATGATCTGGTCCTGCGGCGTCAGGCCCTGACGCCCGTCCACGATATAGATCACCACGTCGGCCTCGACCACGGCCTGGCGCGTCTGCTTGGCCATTTCGTGGAAAATGCCGTCCTTGGCCACGGGTTCGAAGCCACCGGTGTCGATCACCAGATACGGATGCTCGCCAACGCGCCCCTCGCCGTAGTGACGGTCGCGCGTGAGCCCGGGCATGTCGGCGACGAGCGCGTCGCGCGAGCGGGTCAAACGGTTGAATAGCGTCGATTTGCCGACGTTGGGGCGCCCTACGAGCGCGATCACGGGTTTCATGAATAAGCCCTAAAAACGAAGACGGCCGGCGCGCTGCCGGCCGTTCCCGGAAAATGCCCGGGTGCTGCCGGTAACCGGTTATTCCGGACGGAAGCCGTAGATGTTGCCGTCGCGCGTTTGCACGACCAGCGTCTGACCGGCGAGCACCGGTTGCGCGCTGATCGCACCACTGAGTTTGACGCGGGCGAGGAGTTCGCCGTTGTCACGCGACAGGAAATGCAAATAGCCCTGCTTGTCGCCCACGACCACCACGCGCCCGAGCGCCAGCGGCGCCGACAAGTCGCGGTACTTGAGCTTGTCGTTGTGCCACAGTGTACTGCCATCGGCGGCGTTGAAAGCGTAGACGGCGCCGTCGGTATTGACCGCTGCCACCACGCGCTCATCCTGCGTCACCCCATTCGGCGACGAAAACTCGCGGGCCCAAAGGCCATTGCCGGTCTGCACATCGGCGCATCCGACGCGGCCCTGGAACGTCGCTCCGCACACCTGGCGGCCGAAGACGACCGGCGTGCCCGTGACGTCATTCACACGCTCCACTTCGGTCACGCCCTTCGGGTACGACAACGGCGTGACCCAAAGCGGGTTGCCGGTGGTGGCATCGAGCGCCACCAGCTTGCCGCCGGGGAAGCCACTCACGACCGCGCGGTCGCCCACGAACGTCATGCCGCTGCCGGTGCGCAGCGTGAGCGTCGACGTCGGCTGCGAGTAAGACCAGCGCACCGAACCGGTGCCCGCATCAAACGCCGTCACGCGGTTGTTGATCGCACGCACGACGACCAGCCCCCGGCCGACCAGCGGCGCTGTGAGCACTTCGCTACCGGCGTTGGCCTTCCAGGACGGCTTGCCGTCGTGATCGAACGCGATCACGTCTCCCTTGTGCGTAGCGACGACGGTGGTCTCGCCATCGCTGCCCGGACCGGCGGTGATGTTCATGTCCGCCTTGGCCGACCAAGTGGTCGCCCCCGTGTCCGCATCCACGCGCACGATGCTGCCGTTGGCGCCCGCCGCGAAGACAGCATTACCTACCGAGACCGGTGCGAAGCTATAGGCCCCGGACTTACCGACGCTCGCTGTCCAGATCTGTTTGACATTCAAGGCCTGCTTGAACGTCGTGAGCGGTGTCGGCTCATGCGCCGGCTTGCTGCCAAAGAGTCCGCACCCTCCCAGCGTACCCAGCACAGCCAGCATCAGCACGGCGCTGCCGGCGCGCTTGAAAATGCCACGGCGCGGCGAATCGGACGGCACGGACTGTGACATGGCCATCGTTTGCGGCATCGATCGACGGAAGTCGTTAAGGATCATCATGTACCCGGTTATGCGTTATGGGAGGGTAATACTTGTCAACGGATTGCCGACGCGCGTCAGGCCCCCAGCGCGTCGAGCTTGAATTGCACGAACTGGCGCATGCCCGCATCTTGCTTGCCGAGCTTGTCGAGTGCCAGCTTGTACGCGGCCCGTGCATCGGCCACCTTGCTCTGCGCGACCAGCACGTCGCCACGGCGATCGGCGAACAGCGCGGCATACGGCGCCGGCGGGTTGTCGAGCAGCTTGAGCGCCTCGTCGTACGCCTTCTCGTCGAGCAGCACACCGGCCAGACGCAGCTTGGCAAGTTGCTTGTACTCGTCGTCCTTCGCATTCGACACGGCCCATTGCAGTTGTGCCTTGGCGAGCGCCGCATCGCCGGCATCGGCGAGCGACTTGGCCGCGAGCAGCGCCGTCATCTGGGCGTACGGCGTGCCGCTGAACTTGCTTTCCATGTCCGACGCGATACGTGCCACCTTCGCGCGGTCCTTGGCGTCGATCGCGGTCTCCAACTCGCCGTAAAGCACCCCGGCCTCGACCGTCTGCTTGCGATCGTAATAGCGCCACAAGTTCCAGCCACCATAGGCCAGCATGATGACGACCAGCATCCAGATAACGTAGTTGCCGTAGTCCTTCCACCAGGCCTTTACGTTCTCGATCTGTTCCTGTTCCTCGTGATAGCTGCTCATTCGCCGGGGTTCTCCGTGTCTGGCGTCTTGGGTTTAATGAAGCGTCTTGTTCGCCGTGCCGTCGTCGGCCAGGCTTTCGTTCACGCTTTCGTCGGCGCTGGCGACGATGGCGTCGATCAGGTGCTCTGCGAGGGCGTCGAACGCCACGCTCGTCTGGTTGTTCGCCGGATCAGCCGCACGCAGATGCTTGACCACGACGGTGCCCGACGCCACTTCGTTCTCGCCGACGATGACGGCGAAGTTCGCGCCGCTCGCGTCCGCTCGCTTCATCTGCGACTTGAAGCTGCTGCTCTTGCCGTCCGGGCTGCAATGGAACACGACGTTCAACCCGGCGTCGCGCATCCGCTCGGCCGCGATCAAGGCCGGCGCAACGGCCGTCTCGCCCTGGTGCACGACATAGACGTCGGCGCCCTCAGCCTGCGGCACGAGGTCGTCTTCGCGGAGCAATTCGAGAATGCGCTCAACGCCCATCGCCCAGCCGCATGCGGGCGTAGCATCGCCCCCCAGTTGCTCGACCAGCGGATCGTAACGACCGCCACCGGCAACCGTGCCTTGCGCGCCGAGCTTGTCGGTCACCCACTCGAATACGGTCAGGTTGTAGTAATCCAGGCCGCGCACCAGACGCGGATTGATCGTGAACGGGATGTTGTTCGCCTTGAGCAGCGACTGCACGCCTTCGAAGTGCTTGATCGAGTCCTCGCCGAGGTAATCGATGAGCTTCGGTGCCCCTTCGACCATCGCCTGCATCGCCGGGTTCTTCGTATCGAGCACGCGCAACGGGTTCGTGTAGAGACGGCGCTTGCCGTCTTCATCGAGCAGGTCGACGTGCTTCTCGAGATAGGCGATCAGATCGGCGCGATGACGCGCACGCTCTTCGCCCTGCCCGAGCGAGTTCAGCTGCAAGTGAATACCAGTCAAGCCGAGATCGTCCCACAGGCGCTGGCACATCAGGATGATTTCGACATCCGCATCCGGGCCAGCAAGCCCCAGCGCTTCGACGCCCACCTGGTGGAACTGGCGATAGCGCCCGCGCTGCGGCTTCTCGTGCCGGAACATCGGCCCGAAGTACCACAGACGCTTCGGACCGCTGTAAAGCAGGTTGTGTTCGAGCGTTGCGCGAACCGCCGCGGCCGTGCCCTCAGGGCGCATCGTAAGCTGCTCGCCATTGAGCGAATCGGTGAAGCTGTACATCTCCTTCTCGACAATGTCGGTCACTTCACCGATACCGCGCGTGAACAACTGCGTGTGCTCGAGGATCGGCGTGCGGATCTGCTGATAGCCGTAGGCGCGCAGCATAGCGCGCACCGATTCCTCGAAAAACTCCCACAGGGCTTCGTCCTGCGGGAGGATATCGTTCATGCCTTTGACCCCGGCCAGTTTGGCGGGGCGCTTCTTCTTTGCGTCAGTCATATTCTCTTGTGTCCTGCCGGCTTAGGCGGCGACCGCTCCTTCGGCCTGTGCGTAGCGGGTCTTCACGTACTCGTCGACGATCTGCTGGAACTCTTCGGCGATATGATCGCCGCGCAGCGTGCGCACCTTCTCGCCATCGACAAAGACCGGTGCGGCCGGCGATTCTCCGGAACCCGGCAAGCTGATGCCGATGTTCGCGTGCTTCGATTCCCCCGGACCGTTCACGATGCAACCCATCACCGCGACGTTCATGTTTTCGACGCCGGGATATTGAGCCTTCCATACCGGCATTTGTTCACGCAGATATGTCTGAATTCGGGAGGCCAGCTCCTGGAACACCGTGCTCGTCGTGCGGCCGCAACCCGGGCAGGCGATAACCATCGGCGCGAACGCGCGCAGGCCCATCGTCTGCAGGATTTCCTGCGCCACGACGACTTCCGCGGTACGTGCACCGCCCGGTTCGGGAGTCAGCGAGATGCGGATCGTATCGCCAATCCCTTCCTGCAGCAGCACCGACAGCGCCGCGGTCGACGCCACAATACCCTTCGAGCCCATGCCGGCTTCGGTCAATCCCAAATGCAGCGCGTAGTCGCACCGCTTGGCCAATTCGCGATACACGGCGATCAGGTCCTGCACCGCGCTTACCTTGCACGACAGCAGGATCTTGTCGGCCGGCAGGCCCACGCGTTGCGCCAATGCCGCCGACTCCAGGGCCGATGTGATGAGCGCTTCGTACATCACGCTTTGGGCGTCCCAGGGCTGGGCGCGCGCGGCGTTCTCGTCCATGATGCGCGCGAGCAACGACTGGTCCAGGCTGCCCCAGTTCACGCCGATACGCACCGGTTTGTCGTACTGGATCGCCATTTCGATCATCTGCGAGAACTGCGTGTCGCGCTTGGCGCCCTGCCCGACGTTGCCCGGATTGATACGGTATTTCGACAGCGCCTCGGCGCACGCCGGATAGTCGGCGAGCAGCTTGTGGCCGTTGTAATGGAAGTCGCCCACGAGCGGCACCGCCACGCCCATGCGGTCGAGTTGCTCGCGAATCGCCGGCACCGCGGCGGCCGCTTCCGGCGTGTTCACCGTGATGCGCACCAGTTCGGAGCCCGCCTGTGCCAGTTCCTTGACCTGAATGGCCGTACCGATCGCATCTGCGGTATCGGTGTTGGTCATCGATTGCACGCGGATCGGCGAATCGCCACCGACCGTCACGAGCTGGCCGCCCCAGCGAATGGCGACCTTACGAGACTGACGACGGGGTGCCGGACCACCGATGATCGGCATGCATTCTACAGAAGCCATGATTACCCTCTTTCGGTCTCACTGCAGCGTCAAGCGCGCCACATTACCCGCATTGCGGGACTTGATCTCGACCGGTTGACCGTTGAATTCCAGCGATTCGACGCCCGCCACGTTGCCCACAACGATCTTGAGCGGCGCATCGCCCGTGATTTCCTGCGCAGTCCCCGCGCGCATCAGTTGGGAGAACAGCACCTTGCCTTCCTTCGAACGCACTTCGACCCAACTGTCGGCTTTCAGACGCAACGCAATCTTGCCCGTCCCAGGCACACCGACACTGGCAGCAGACGCTGGCGTCGATGCGACCGTTGCCGTCGCCGAACTCGCGCCGGTCAGCCCGGCCACCACATGCGTCGGGTCCGCCGCAGCGATCAAGCCCGGGCCCGCCGCTGCAGCACTGGCCGAAGCGCTATTGACCGTGCTTTCCGTATTACCGTTGTTCGCGTTGTTCGCGTTGTTCGCCCCCTCCGCCCCCGGTGGCGTGCCGTTGGCGTCGGCCACGACCGGCTGGCTGGCAGGCTCCGCACCCGCCGCCGACGCCGCGCTGGCCAGTTCCGCCGGCTCAACCGCTCCACGGCCCGACTTGTGGGCGTTGCCGAAGTACCATGCGGCGCCCGCGATCACCACCAGGGCGACCAAGGCCCACGGCCATTTGGCTTGCGAGGCCGCGACCGGCGAGCGAAAACGAACCGGGCTCTTCGGGATGCTGGGCTGGCCCACCGGCGCCTGCGGCACGTCCACGGCAGCGGCGCGGCCGAAACTGCGCAGCGGCTCGACCATCGGTTCCGGATCAGCCCCGAGCATGCGTGCGTAACTACGCACAACCCCCAGAATAAACGGGATTTCCGGCAGGGCTTCCCACTCGCCGGTTTCGAGGCGCTTGAGCTTCTGCACCGAGATTTTCAGACGTGCCGACACGTCTTCGATCGACATGCCGCGCTTCTCGCGCAATGCGGCCAGTTGCGCACCCACCTGCGCACCCAGCTCAGCCCATCCGGCGGCCGAGCCCTGTGACCCGCCTTGGCCCTGAGCCTCGGCTTGCCCGCCGGCTTCCGCCTGATTCTGGTTATCCATCGATACGCCCCCGTTCGTAAGCAGCCGCCCGCAGCGGCTGAGGATATGCTGAGCCCAATTCCCCCCCATCACCCACCGTGCGCACGGCGTTAGGATCTGCGCGGCGCATCGAAGGATTCTGCAAGGAACTGAAGGAATCGCGCAGGACACGTAAGGCGCCCTGCGCAAGGAATGCTGTCGTGCGAGACTGATCCGACGGGCGGCATGACACGCGCCGGGCCGACGGCCCTCGCCACGGTCCGCGCCCGCCCATGCGCAACGTCATACGGTACGCACCTCGACCGCGATTTTCCCGAATTTGCCGCGCTGTGCAAGTCGCGTGCGATCCTGCACCTCGCCGGCGAGTTGACCACAAGCGGCGTCGATGTCATCGCCGCGCGTCTTGCGCACGGTCGTCACGAGGCCCGCGTCTAGCAGAATTTGCGCAAAGCGCTTGATCTGCGGGTCCTTCGAGCGCAACAGGCCCGACTCGGGAAACGGATTGAACGGGATCAGATTGAATTTGCACGGCACGTCGCGCGTCAGCGCGACCAGCTCGCGCGCATGCGCCTCGGTGTCGTTCACACCGTCGAGCATGCAGTACTCGAACGTGATGAAATCGCGCGGCGCCACTTCCAGGTAACGTTCGCACGCGCCCATCAGCTCGCGTAGCGGATATTTCTTGTTGAGCGGGACGAGGACATCGCGCAGCGCATCGTTCGGCGCATGCAGCGACACCGCGAGCGCCACGGGCAATTCCTGGCCCAGCCGATCCATCATCGGCACGACACCCGAGGTAGACAACGTGACACGACGACGCGACAGCCCGTAAGCGTTGTCGTCAAGCATCAGGCGCATCGCCCCTACGACGTTCTCGAAGTTGAGCAACGGCTCGCCCATGCCCATCATCACCACGTTGGTGATGACGCGCTCGTTCTTGCCCTCGCGACCGAGATCGCGGCGCAAGGCAAATTCGGCCATCCACAACTGACCGATGATTTCGCCCAGCGACAGATTGCGCGAGAAACCCTGCTTGCCGGTCGAACAGAACCGACAGTTGACGGCGCAGCCCGCCTGCGACGAGACGCAAAGCGTGCCACGCGTTTCCTCAGGGATGTAGACGGTCTCGACGGCATTGCCGTTGCCCACGTCCAGCAGCCACTTGCGCGTGCCATCCGCCGACAGGTGGTCGGTGATGACATCGGGCGCGGCGATCATCGCACGCGTGTGCAACTTCTCGCGCAGCGACTTGGCCAGATCGGTCATGCCGTCGAAATCGGCGGCGCCCATCTGGTGGATCCAGCGCTGGAGCTGGCGGGCACGGAACGGCTTCTCGCCGAGCGAGCCGCAATAGGCGGCCAGACCGTCCGGATCGTAATCAAGCAGATTCGTAAGGTTGGTCATGACCCTGGTCCGTCAACATCCCTTCGGTAACTTCCTGCCATTGAGCGGCTAGACGCGGATCAGCGCGCGTAGACGTTCATGCCCGGGAAGAAGAACGACACCTCCACGGCAGCCGTTTCAGCGGCGTCCGAGCCGTGCACGGCGTTCGCGTCGATGCTGTCGGCGAAGTCGGCGCGAATCGTACCCTTCTCAGCCTTCTTCGGATCGGTCGCGCCCATCAGGTCGCGATGCTTCGCCACGGCGTTTTCGCCTTCGAGCACCTGGATCATGACCGGGCCCGAGACCATGAAGTCGACCAGATCCTTGAAGAACGGACGCTCCTTGTGCACGGCGTAGAACTGCTCGGCTTCGGCGCGCGACAGGTGCACCAGCTTGGCAGCAGCGATCTTCAGGCCCGCGTTCTCGAAGCGGCTATAGATCTGGCCGATCACGTTCTTGGCAACGGCATCGGGCTTGATAATCGACAAAGTGCGTTCGACTGCCATGAAAAACTCCAAAAAATTAAGCAGTTATACAATCAACATGAACCCGTGATTGTAGCACGAAGGCTATTGTGTTGGGGATGGAACCTACAGCGCACATACCGCTCAAACGCAGGACGGCCGGGACGATCCGGCTTTTCGCGAAGTCGAGTTCGGCGCGGGATTCGGGTACCTTCCCCACATGGGAGGCTCTGACAACGGTGCAGCGGATTGAAATTCAGGCATTCGCCCTGACATTTTCAGCATCGTCCGAGCGCTTTCCCCGCCATCTTTCGGTATGCTGTGACTTCACGACGAGCCGGACAGACGGCTGCGGGGGATCGACCGGCGACAAGCCGGTCGTCGTAAGCGTCAAAGCGGCGCTTGCCGGCCCCGCCGGCGGGCACAATGACCACGGAGAACACAAGAAATGAACCAGGATTTCCAACGTTTCGGCTACGGCGGGATGCGCGACGTCACGACCGTACAGATGCGCAACAAGGTGCTGCGCAATACGTACTGGCTGCTCGCGCTGTCGATGCTGCCGACGATTGCAGGTGCCTGGCTGGGCTTGAACTACGGCTTCGCCCTGTTTGCGGGCAGCCCGATGGTCAGCATGATCGCGTTCCTCGCGATCGCGTTCGGCTTCATGTTTGCGATCGAGCGCTTCAAGAACAGCGGCGTCGGGGTTGCGTTGCTGCTGGGCTTTACGTTCTTCATGGGCCTGATGCTCACGCGTTTGCTGAGCTTCGTGCTGGGATTCTCGAACGGCGCCTCGCTCATCATGCTGGCGTTCGGCGGCACGGCCGCGATCTTTGGCGTCATGGCAACGGTCGCTACAGTCAGCAAGCGTGACTTCAGCGGACTGGGCAAGTGGCTGTTCATGGGCGTGATCGTGATCCTGCTGGCCTCCGTCGCCAATATCTGGCTGCAACTGCCGGCCCTGATGTTGACGGTCTCGGTGATCGCCATCGCCATCTTCTCCGCGTACATCCTGTTCGACGTGCAGCGCGTGGTGAACGGCGGCGAGACGAACTACGTCACCGCAACGCTCGCGATTTACCTCGACCTGTACAACATCTTCACCAACCTGCTCGCCATCCTCGGCGTGCTGGGCGGCAATCGCAACTGACGCGACCGACCGGCGGCGCGGGCATACCCGCGCGACGCCCCGGATGCGAAAAAGCCAGTCCCTCGGGGCTGGCTTTTTCTTTGCTCGACGCGCTTTTGCGATGCGCCCGAGCGATGTCACACGCGCAGTGCCCGTGCGACGCGCCCGTTTCACGCCCTTGCGAGCGTGCTCGCCCGATGCGGATGCGCTGACGGGACGGGGCACGCAGGCCCGTGATTTTGCCCACGC
The DNA here is from genome assembly GCF_902459725.1 of Pandoraea eparura. Lineage (GTDB taxonomy): Bacteria > Pseudomonadota > Gammaproteobacteria > Burkholderiales > Burkholderiaceae > Pandoraea > Pandoraea eparura. The sequence continues at coordinate 23,443 of NZ_CABPSH010000015.1, read as the reverse complement.
AAATCCATCGACTACCACGGTTTCACGGCTGTGGCGGCCAATGCTCGACAGTCACACGCAATCAAGCTTCGTCGTGAATCACGCCGTCACCCCCGGTGGCGCCGGCAATCGCTTCAACGCCCGCATCCACCCCATCGAGCGGATCGGCCGGCGCGTCCGACGCCGATATCCGCACGCTCGGCACCCACGGCTGACCGATGCTCTCATGCTCGAACACGGCCATCGACTCGACGTGCGACGTGTGCGGGAACATATTCACCACCCCTGCCAACGTCAGGCGATAGCCCGCCTCGTGCACGAGCACGCCCGCGTCACGCGCCAGCGTCGCCGGGCTGCAGGACACGTAGACGATGCGCTTGGGCAGGCCCTCGTAGCCCTGCTGCGCCAATTCGGCGAGCGCCTTCGATACCGCCAGCGCCCCTTCGCGCGGCGGATCGATCAGATAGCGGTCGAACGCGCCCAACGCCCGAATATCCTCGGGCGTGATGTCGAACAGGTTCCGGCATGCAAATTCCGTGCGTTCGGCCACGCCGTTACGCTGCGCATTGGCGAGCGCGCGCTCTGTGAGCGCTGTGCTGCCCTCGATTCCCATGACGGTGCCGGCGCGACGCGCCAGTGGCAGCGTGAAGTTACCCAGACCGCAGAACAGATCGAGCACGCGCTCATGCGACGCCGGCGCCAGCAAGCGCAACGCGCGATGCACCAGCACGCGGTTGATCTGATGGTTGACCTGCGTAAAGTCCGTCGGCTTGAACGGCATCCGGATCTGATATTCCGGCAGGGTGTAATGCAACTCCGGATCGAGCGGATAAAACGGTACCGCCGTGTCCGGCCCCTTCGGCTGAACCCAGAACTGCACGCGATTCGCGTCCGCGAAGGCGCGCAAGATGTCTTCGTCCGCCGGTGTGAGGGGTTCAAGAATACGGAGCACGAGCGCCGTCACGTCGGCGCCGATGGCCAGCTCGATCTGCGGCAGGCGCTCGCGAATGGACAGCGACTCGACCAGACGGCGCAGCGGCACGAGCATATCGGAGACGTGGCGCGGCAGCACTTCGCACGAGTCCATGTCGGCCACATAGCTGCTCCTGCGCTCATGGAATCCGATGAGCACGCCGCCTTTTTTCGGCACGTAGCGCACGGTCAGTCGAGCACGGAAACGATAGCCCCAGTCCGGCCCCTGAATGGGCCGCAGGATGGCTTCCGCCTTGACCTTGCCCAGACGCGCCAAATTGTCTTCGAGCACACGCTGCTTGATGGCGATTTGCGCCCGCGGTTCGAGATGCTGCATCGAGCACCCACCGCATTTGCCGAAGTGCGGGCACTGCGGCTTGGCACGCATCGGGCTCGCACGCAGCACGTCGACGGCTTCGGCCTGCTCGAACTTGGGTTTGCGGCGATAGCTGAGATAGGTGACACGTTCGCCCGGCAGCGCGCCTTCGACGAAGATCACCTTGCCGGGCTTGAAGTCCGGCGTGCCCGGTTCGCCCTCGGGCGCGGTGCGGCCAACGCCGCGCGCCTCCATGTCGAGCGATTCGATGTCGATGATGCCGGGCTCGGCAGCAGGCCGGCCACGCGAGGAATTTCGGGAGGAGCGGGTCACGTCGTTGTTCTCATGTGCGACAGCAAACCGAGCATTTTAATCGATTCGCTCGCCACTGATGCACCGCTCGTCCGCACAGCCTCCCCAAACCACCCATACCACCCATACCACCCATACCACCCGTACCACTCCTATCCCTCACACCACTTGCATCAGCCACATCACTCACATCACGCGTACGACTCATACCGCTCACACCACCCCTCCCCCTCACACCGCGTACATCAGCCACATCACTCACATCACCCGCTTCATCCGCTTCACCCGCTTCACCCGCTTCACCCGCTTCACCCGCTTCATCCGCTTCACCCGCTCCACCCACATCACCCAGCGCCCCCCCGACCCGCCTGCCAACCACGCGGGCGATCGATCACGCCCAGGCGGCGAGATATTCCTTCCAGTGCGGCGCCGCCTCCGCTTCCAGCGAGCGCCGTACGAATTCGATCTCCTGCTCGTACTCGGCCTGACGCAAACCGCCTCGCATCAATTGGTAACGGCAGTAGACGAGATACGTGTTCACCACGTCCGTCTCGCAATAATTGCGAATCTCCTCCAGCTTGCCGGCGCGAAACGCTTCCCAGACCTTGCTGCCGTCCATGCCCAGCTTGCCGGGAAAACCACACAGCTTGGCCAGATCGTCGAGCGGCGCATTGGCGCGGGCCTGATACATCGCCAGCAGATCCATCAGATCCAGATGGCGATGGTGATATCGGCTAATGTAGTTGTTCCACTTGAACTCGCGATCGTCTTCGCCCATGTCCCAATAGCGCGGCGCGGCGATGCCGTGAATCATCGCGCGGTAATGCAGCACGGGCAGATCGAAGCCACCACCATTCCACGACACGAGTTGCGGTGCGTACTTTTCGATCGTGCGATAGAAGCCGGAGACGAGTGCCCCCTCGCCGTCGTCTAGCGTCCCCAGAGACTTCACGCGAAAGCCGTCCCGATCGCGAAACACGCACGAGATCGCTGCCACGCGCTGCAAGTGCAGCGGGAGAAAATCGTGCCCCACCTTTTCCCGGCGAGCGGCAAAGGCGGCGTCGGCCACGGCGTCGTCGGACAGTCCGGCATACGCCGGTTCAAGCTTGCGCAGGCCGTCGACGTCGGGGATCGTTTCAATGTCGAAGACGAGGACTGGAGATGACATGGTGAAATTCTGAAGTGAAAATCAGGGTGCGCCGCCATGCGACGACGACGCCGTGGAATGCCACCGCGAGCGACGCGCGCAACGGCGCCCGGCGGCGGTCGTCATTGTGAACGCCAATCAGAGCACAGCGTCCTTGCGTACCCCGTTGGACGCGAAATAGCGCTTGAGTTTGACGAGTGCCTCTTGCTGGATCTGACGCACGCGCTCGCGGGTGAGCCCCATCTCGTCAGCCAGTTCTTCGAGCGTGGCCGGCTCCACACGGTTGAGTCCGAACCGGCGCTCGATCACGTAGCGATGCTTGGTCGACAGGCGAGAGAGCCACAGGCGCATGAGGTCTTCCAGCTCCCGATGCTGCACCTCCTGTTCGGGGGCCTCGCTGTGATCGTCCGAGAGCAGGTCCAGCAGGCTGCTGCCAGGATCGATTTCCAGCGGCGCGTCGAGCGATGCCACATGCTCGTTGAGCGCGAGAATGTCAGTGATCTCCTCGGGCGTCTTGCCGGTCAAATCGGCGATGTCTTCGATACTCGCTTCGCGCTGCTCGCCACTATCGACATACGCCGCACTCTTTTCGAGATGACGCTTCGCGCGCAGCACCTGATTGAGTTCGCGAATCACATGCACCGGCAAGCGCACGGTGCGCGCCTGATTCATGATGGCGCGCTCGATACTCTGGCGAATCCACCACGTGGCATAGGTCGAGAAACGGAACCCGCGCCCGGGGTCGAACTTTTCGATCGCATGCATCAGTCCGAGATTGCCCTCCTCGATCAGATCGAGCAGTGGCACGCCGCGATTGAGATAACCCTTGGCGATGCTCACGACGAGGCGCAGATTGCGCTCGATCATGACCTGACGAGCCGCAAACTCGCCTGCCTGGGCACGCGTGGAGTAATCGAACTCTTCCGCGGGCGTGAGCAGCGGCTTGACACTGATACGGTTGAGGTAGTGCTGAACGGTATCGGCCGTGAGTTCGGCCTGCAGCACCGTGCCGAAGTCTTCGGCCTCGGCAGGTTTGCGCTTGCGGCTCGCTGCGCCTTCTTCGGCAGCGTCGGACGACGACGCGTCGTCGTCCTCCGCCTCGCGCTCGCCGAAAGCGTCGTCCACGTCCTCGTCCTGCCGGGATTGCCGATCGTCGACGTCCTGATCGGGCTCCGGGGCAGCGAGGTCTTCCTCTTGCGAAGTGCGACGCTTTCTCTTGAGCATTCGACCCTGCCTAGTTTATTGAGGCGGCAAATACTTCATCGGATCCACAGGCTTGCCGTCGCGACGTACCTCGAAGTGCAGCATGACACGATCGGCATCCGAGTTGCCCATTTCGGCAATTTTCTGACCCCGCGTGACGGAGTCGCCTTCCTTGACCAACAGTGTGCGGTTGTGCGCATACGCCGTCAAGAAGGTCGCGTCGTGTTTGATGATGACGAGGTTGCCATAACCGCGCAGACCGGCGCCCGAATACACGACCTTGCCCGCGCCCGCCGCATAGACAGGCTCGCCGAGGGTCCCGCCAATGTTCAGGCCCTTGTTCTTCGAATCGTCGAAGCGCCCCACGACACTGCCCTTGGCCGGCCACGAGAGTTGCAACGCGCCGCTCGACACGGCGGACGGCGCGACCGATGCCGATGCGCTGGCCGGCGGCGTCACGACCGCCGGCGGCACCGATGCCGGATTGTTGCTGGCGAGCGGCGCCGGCAACGGCGTGCCGGTGTCGCCGGCTGGCGGCTTCACCCGCAGCACCTGACCGACCTCGATCTGATCCGGGTTCTGGATATTGTTCCAGCGCGCGATGTCGCGATAGTTCTGACCGTTCTCCAGCGCGATGCGATAGAGGCGATCACCGGGCTTGACGCGGTAATACCCCGCCGGCACTGGCGTATTGTCAATGACAGGCGCTGCGCCTGGCGCACCACTGTCGGTCGCCACGCCGCCCACGGTACGGTCGACGACCGGCGCCCCGACTTGTCGCGATGCGCACGCTGCCAGCATGCTCAGCAACAGGACACTGGCGACGCGTTGTTGGAAACCCGCTCGCAAATTCACTCAAATCCTCCGCAGAATAGGCCCGTCGGGCTTAGATGATGCCCGATTTTAAGGGGACGAATAACACCCTATCAAGCTGCGTCTCGCGCCACTGGCGCGCACCGATGCGCTCGATGAGGGTCAAAATCTGCTGCTCGCCGCCCACCGGCGCGACGAGGCGTGCGCCAACGGCGAGTTGATCGATCAGCGCGTCCGGAATTTCCAGCCCGGCGGCGGCGATCACGATGCCGTCGAACGGCGCGACCGCAGGCAGCCCCAGCCGCCCGTCACCGTAGTGCAGGCGGATATTCGGCACCCGCAACGGTCGCAAGTTGGCCTTGGCACGCTCATGCAACGGACGAACGCGTTCGATCGAATAGACGTCGCGCGCCACACACGACAGCACCGCCGCCTGATAGCCGCAGCCAGTGCCGATTTCCAGCACCTTCTCGAGCGGACGCCCGCCGGCAAGCAGCAACTCGATCATCCGCCCGACGACCGATGGTTTGGAAATCGTCTGCCCATGGCCGATCGGCAGCGCGGCGTCTTCATAAGCCTGATTGGCGAGCGCGGCGTCGACGAATCCGTGACGCGGCACGCTCGCCAGCGCCGCCAGCACGCCCGGGTGTTTGACGCCCGACGCTGCCACGCGTTCAGCCATTCGCGTGCGCACCCGTGCCGAGGTCAGTCCGATGCCATCCGGCGAATGCCCGAGCGCCGAGGCACTCGCCCGCCCGGTCGCGCCAGCCGAAACCCGAGTGGGCGTGGCGCCGCGCGTCGCACCCTTGGCACCGACCGCGCCGAGCTTGCCGATTGCGCCTGCCGCCGCGCTTGGCTGGGCATGACCCGGCCCCGTCACCTTGACGGTGGGTCGCGGCGCACTTTTTACGGCATGTGGCGCTGGCTGTGCGTGGGGTGAGAATGCGGGCCGTGCAAGCCCCTTCGGCACGACCGCGTGCGGTGTTTGTGCGCCACCGGGCCGCGCCGACGCGCCTGCCATTGGCGTCGCGGCAGCCCGCAGCGCGGTGTGTGCATTCGTATTGGGCGAAGGATTACCGCCTGTCGGCGCCTTCCCGTTGCCCTGACTCGTGGACGCCGCAGCACGCGTCATCGCGGCGGGCGGTGCGCCCGCGGGACTCGCCCGCGACGCCTTGTCGAGTGCCGGCGCCTTGCGTTGCCGGCGGGCCATCACATCGGCCAGGGGGAGAGGAAAACGCTTTGGCGGTGTCGTCATCGTTGGGTCACCCCTGCGCTGGCCAGCCAGTCGTGCACGACGCCAAGTCGTGCGGTGTGCGTGAGATCCAGTTGCAAGGGGGTGACCGAGACGTAATCGTGCGCCACGGCGTGAAAATCGGTGCCTTCGCTGCTGTCGCGTGCGTCGCCCGCCGGCCCGATCCAGTAAATCGTCTCGCCGCGCGGATTTTCCTGACGGATCACCGGCTGCGATTGGTGTCGCTTCCCAAGTCGTGTCGCCAGCGCGCCCTTGAGGCGATCGTAAGGTACGTTGGGGATATTGACGTTCAACAGGAACGGCGCCCCGAGCGGGCGCTCCATATAGCGCTCGACGACTTCGCGCGCCACGCGCGCCGCGCTGTCGAGATGATCCCAACCTTTATGGACTTGCGAGAACGCGAACGAAGGAATGCCGAAGAGAAACCCCTCGGTGGCCGCCGCCACGGTCCCGGAATACAACGTGTCTTCGCCCATGTTCTGGCCGTTGTTGATGCCGGAGACAACGATATCGGGGCGTTCGTCGAGCAGTCCGGTCAGCGCCACGTGAACGCAGTCGGTCGGCGTGCCGTTGATGAACGTGAAGCCATTGCCGCCCTTGAACACCGAAAGCGGCCGTTGCAAGGTCAGGGAATTGGACGCACCGCTACAGTTCTGTTCGGGCGCCACCACGGTAATGTCGCCAAGCGGTGCCAGCGCTTCATAAAGCGCGGCCAGGCCGGGCGCCTGATAACCATCGTCGTTGCTGAGCAGGATTCGCATGCGGCAATTGTAACCGAGGAAAGGTGCCCGGATATGACGCCATCACAGCATCACGCCCGTGGTTGCGACGAATAGATAGCCACAAAACAGCCACGGATCCGCCACAAATCTGCCGCGGTTCCGTCACGCTCGCCGGGGTCAACACCACCGGCGAGCGCACGTCACATCTTCTCGGTCTCGCCGGCCTGCGGTTGCCAGACGAGCAATCGTCGCTCGACCACACCGACGAGTCCATCGAGTACCAGGGCAAACGCGGTCAGGATCAGCACCCCGGCAATGACGGCGTTGATGTCGAACGTGCCTTCCGCTTGCAGGATCAGGTAGCCGACGCCGCGCGCCGACCCCAGGTACTCCCCAACCACCGCCCCGACGAACGCGAGCCCGACCGAGTTGTGCAGGCTGGAGAACACCCAGCTCGTGGCGCTCGGCAGATACACACGACGCAGCAACTGGCGCTGATTCGCCCCCAGCATGCGGGCGTTCGCCAGCACGACCGGGCTCACTTCCTTTACGCCCTGATACACGTTGAAGAACACGATGAAGAACACCAGCGTCACGCCCAGCGCGACTTTCGACCAGATGCCAAGCCCGAACCACACGCCGAAGATCGGCGCGAGAATCACGCGAGGCATCGAGTTGGCCGCCTTGATGTACGGATCGAACAACGCGCCGGCGCTCGGCGAGAGCGCCAGCCACAGCCCCACCGCCAACCCGAACACGGTGCCGATGGCAAAGGCGAGCACCGTCTCGAGCAACGTGACGCCGAGATGCAGATAGATCTCCCCGCTGGCGAACCACTGCCAGATCTGGAGCAACACCTTCTGCGGCTCACCGAAGAAGAAGGCCGCCTTGTCGGGGCTATCGAAGTAGAACGCGGGCAGCAGCGTCGGGCTCGTGAGAACGTACCAGACGAGAAAAGCCACTACCAGCAGCAGCCACTGCCACAAACGCAAGTGCCGCATGATCGAACGATTACGCATGACGAACGAATTCCGGGAAGATCAGACGAGCGATCAGACAAGCCAATCGAACAAGCCAAAGCCATCCGGCAAATCGAAGCCGTCCAACCAGTCCAGCCATTGCCCCCAGCCGCACCCGTCGATCAGAAAGCCTGCGATTTGCCACATGACGTTTCAGACTGCTTTCAACTGTTGCGCGTAGCCCTTGAGCACCTCCTCGCGCAGCACGTCCCAGATCTGGGCGTGCAGCTCGGTGAAGCGCGCATGATTGCGAATTTCCGCCACGTCGCGCGGACGCGGCAGATCGATGCGGAACTCCCCGATGGGGTGCGTGCCCGGCCCTGCCGCCAGCACCACGACACGGTCCGACAGCGCAATGGCCTCGTCCAGGTCGTGCGTGATGAACAGCACCGCCCGGCGTTTGGCCGCCCACAGCTCGAGCAACTCGTTCTCCATGAGCTGACGCGTCTGGATATCGAGTGCCGAAAACGGCTCGTCCATCAGAATGATGTCCGGATCGAGAATCAGGGTCTGCGCCATCGCAACGCGCTTGCGCATGCCGCCCGAGAGCTGGTGCGGGTAGCGATCGCCGAACCCGCCCAGTCCCACGCGCTTGAGCCACTCGTGCCCGCGCGCCGTCGCGTCCTCGGCGGGGACGCCTCGGAACTCGAGCCCGGCGGTCACGTTGTCGATCGCGTTGCGCCAGGGCATCAGCGCCTCGGCCTGAAACATATAGCCGGCGCGCGAGTTGATGCCCTTGAGCGTCTCGCCGAACACCTTGACGGTGCCCGACGACGGCGCCAGCAACCCGGCAGCGACGTTGAGCAACGTCGACTTGCCGCAACCGGTCGGGCCGACGACCGAGACAAACTCGCCCGGCGCAATGTCGAGCGAGGTATCGGCCACGGCCGTGTAACGCGTCGAACGGTCGTCTCGCGCGACGAACGTACACGTAATGCTGTCGAAACTCAGAGCCGGCGCTGTCATCATTTGTACTTGGCGTCGGCCTTCTTCGTGAATTCGTTCGTGAACGTCTTCGACAGATCGATCGGCTTGCCCTTGACCGTTTCGTCAAACGCCTGCAACGTGCGCAGCGCCGTGGCCGGGCCGTCCGCGGGAATCAGGCCATCCGGGGAAATGGCTTCCTTCACGCGGCCCCAGGCATCCAGGTACAGCGCGCGGTCGCCCAGCAGATAGGCATCGGGCACTGTCTTGATGATGTCCGCCGGCCCGGCCGTCTGAAGCCAGCGCAACGCCCGCACCATGGCATTGGTGAGCGCCTGCGTCGTGTTCGGATTCTTTTGAATGAACGATTCGTTCGTGTACAGACATCCCGCCGGCATATGGCCGCCGAACACCGACACCGTCTCCTTGAGCGTGCGCGTGTCCGAGATCACGCGGATCTCCTTGTCGCGCTCGAGCATGGTGATCACCGGATCGAGGTTGACGATGGCGTCGATGTTGCCGGAGCGAATCGCGGCGAGCGCGCCGGACGACGCACCAACGCCCACGAACGCCACCTCGTTGGGCTTGACGCCGCCCTTGGCCAGCACAAAGTTCGCCATGATGTTGGTGGACGACCCGGGTGCCGTCACACCGATCTTCTTGCCGCGCAAGTCCGCCAGCGACTTGTAATTCGGCATCGTTTTGTTCGACACACCGAAGACGATCTGCGGCGCGCGCCCCTGCAACACGAACGCACGGATGAACTGGTGTTTTGCCTGCAACAGGATCGTATGTTCGTAAGCGCCCGACACGACATCGGCGCTACCGCCCACGAGCGCTTGCAGCGCCTTCGAGCCGCCAGCGAAATCCGAGATTTCGACGTCGAGACCTTCGTCCTTGAAATAATTCAGGCGTTCGGCAATCGTGAGCGGCAGGTAGTAAAACAGGTTCTTGCCACCGACCGCGATCGCGACCTTGGTCTTCTCGAGTTTGCCCTGGGCGAACCCGGGCCGAATACCTGCGCCGATCAAACCGGTGGCGGCGAGTGCCGTAACGAACTGACGTCTTTGCATGGTGCTTGTCTCCGTGGTTGCAACGTTTTTTCTTGGTGTGACGTGCGGGTTCACGAGCCGCGGACGGTGCCACGCCCCGCGGTGCTGTGCGAGATCGGATCAGTTCAAATGACACCGTTCTCGCGCAGTGTCTTGATGTGCTCGGCATCATAACCCAGTTGCCCGAGCACCTCTTCGGTGTGCTCGCCAAGTGCCGGGCCGAGCCATTGTGTGTGTCCCGGCGTTTGCGAAAGCTTGGGCGTGATGTTGGGCAAATCGATCGGCGTGCCGTCCGGCAACGTGTGGCGCTGGATCATCTCTCGCGCCATGAACTGCGGATCCTGGAACATGTCGGCCACGGTATAGATGCGGCTGGCCGGCACGTCGGCCCCTTGCAGCACGGCCAACGCGTCGTCGATCGAACGCGCGCGCGTCCAGTGGCCGATCGCCTCGTCGATTTCCTGCGTGCGCGGCACGCGGCCGTCGTTGTGTGCGAGCGCAGGATCTTCCGCCAGATCGGGCCGGCCGATGGCATGCATCAGCCGCTTGAAGATCGGATCGCTATTGCCGCCCACCACGATCATGCCGTCGGCGCACGCATAGGTGTTCGACGGCACGATGCCCGGCAGCGACGCCCCCGTGCGCTCGCGCACCATCCCGGCCACGCTGTACTCGGGCACGACGCTCTCCATGAGGTTGAATACCGCCTCGTACAGCGCAACGTCGACCACCTGCCCTCGCCCACCGTTCACATTGCGGTGATGCAGCGCCATCATCGCGCCGATCACGCCGTGCAACGCCGCGATGGAGTCGCCGATGGAAATGCCGATGCGTGGCGGCGGCAGGTCGGGATACCCGGTGATGTGGCGCAGTCCGCCCATCGATTCGGCAATCGCGCCGAAGCCCGGCCGGTCGCGATACGGCCCGGTCTGCCCGTATCCCGACAGACGCACCATCACGAGCCCTGGATTGTCGGCCGAGAGTTGCTCGTATCCCAGTCCGAATCGCTCGAGCAGCCCCGGGCGGAAATTCTCGACCACGATGTCCGCCTGCGCGGCGAGCTTGCGCACGATCGCCTGCCCCTCGGCAGACTTGAGGTTGATCGTCACTGACTTCTTGTTACGCGCCTGTACGGCCCACCAGAGCGACGTGCCCCCCGCGTCAGGATGCAGCTTGCGCCACTTGCGCAATGGATCGCCGTGCTGCGGGTCTTCGATCTTGATCACCTCGGCGCCGAATTCCCCGAGCAGGCGCGCGGCAAACGGGCCCGCGATGAGCGTGCCGAGTTCGAGCACCTTCACGCCGGCGAGCGCACCTCGCGCCGGCAGGCCTGCGGCGCCACTCCCCGGCGAAGCGGTGGACGGGGCGGCAGTCGATGCCGCGGTGGCGCCTTGTGGCAATGCAGATTCGGCCGGTTGAGATAACGGTGACAACGGTGACGACTGGGACGGGTGGGACGAACTGGACGACTTGGACAACGCGTAGACTCCTGTGCCTCGTCGACAGGCATCGCCGTCGACGTCGAGGCGCCGCCATCGGCCGCGCCTGTCGCAATGGGTGGCAAACGAAGTTCGTATAGTAATTCGACAGCCCGCGATCGGCCAACCATCGTGCAGCAATTCCCGGAACGTTCCGAGTGCAATGGTGTTGAAATCCGACCGACCGGTGCGCGGGTGATGGTCCGTCAGGTCTCGAACAGATGACGCGCACCACGCTGCGCCGCGATGTAGATCGCCTCGCCACGATTGCGAGCGCCGAGCCGCCGGTACAGGGCAGATACGTGGGTCTTGGCGGTTCCCTCGGAAATCTCCAGTTGCTGGCAGATGGTTTTGATGGATAAACCGCGCGATAGGAGTGCCAGAATTTCGTACTGCCGTGCGGAGATGCCGAGCAGCGCCGACTCGGCCAGTTGGGTCGCCTTGTCGCCACCCAACGGGAACACCGGCAGCCGGGAAAGCGGTAGTGCTTCGCCCAACGCCTCCTGGCGCCAAAGGACGAGCAACGCCGAGAGGGCTTCTTCCGGCACGAAGCGACCGCCCGCGAACGCGAGATCGAAAGCGGCGCGGGTACGGGCGACCGAGCTTGGCCAAGGCAGACATGCCGCCGCGCCAGCCTGCAGCCAGCGAATCATTTCATCGGGAAAACCCGCATCCCCGATGACGACCACGGGCACGGGCGGTGCACACTCGGCGGCGACGGCGCACAAACCGTCGATGGCCGGGGTACGGGCGATCGATTCGGCAAGCACGAGCGCGCGACGCGACGGCAGCTCGCGCAACCAGAGCCAGTCCTGCGCTGTCACATCATCGACGTGACGCAAGACCGACGGCGTCGCGTTCGCGTCGATCTGCAACGCGACCTGCAAGCCGCTAAGCCAACTGGCAGCCTCACCCACGACCAGCACGCGCATGGCTTCCCCCGTCATTCCGGTCAGCCCCCCGGGCCGCCGCCCCGCTTCAATTCAAGTCCGATGCGCACGTTCCTGCCCCGCCTGTCGCATGCACGACACATATCTCGGTCGGGATGAAAACCGAAGAAACCCTCCAGCCTTCGTCATCAGACAAACATCAGGCGTCACCTCGCTTTCAGCACAGTTCATGCACGAAACCCGCATGGCGACAGGTCTGAACCTCGCGAACACCGCTTTTTGCAGCCTCTGGACGACAAACCGCAATCTGCGTAACTTATTTACTCAATTTTCTGACATTCCGCTATTACTTTTTTCCCTTCCTTTTCTCGAAACGCGCCATAAAATACAAGCGTGCTGAGAGTACAGCCGCTGGAGGCCGGGGGGCACGCCATGAAAAACTTTACCGTCAAGACGACGTGTGTCGCCGCAGGCTGCCTGATGGTCGCCTGCTTTGCCATGACCGCGCAAGCCGAGACCACCGCCCTCGGCGGCGTTCCGGTTGGGGTGAACGACGCCTTGCTTGCCAGCACTCGCGCGGTGAACCTGCGACAAAGCATCGTCGCCAATCTTCCCGGCACCGGGGCTGGCGCTGTCGTGCCGCTTCACGCGGCGTTGGCAACGGCCAACAATGTGCGCCTGTGGGACGAAGTCGTCCCCCCCACGCCACTGCCCACGCCCACGCAGGTATCGATGGCCTTGCCGGACGCGCCGCACATGACCGCCACCACGTCGCGAATGCCGCAGATGTCGCACGTTTCGCCCCCTGCGCTGGCCTCGGGAATGCAGCCGACCACGCTGTCCGTCAACGCGGGGGTTGGGCGTATTCCGACCCGCCTGTCACGCTGACCGCCGGCCGCGCCGCCCCCTCGCTATCCCCAAGTCCTTCATTGCCCTGAGTCTCTGCGCGTCCCCATGGCTGGCGACGCGCAGTTTACTTTCCTGCCCCCCGCTTGCTCAGCTACGCTGCGCGTCCCGCGTCAGAACGTGTATGGGAAGCGCAGACCGATCACGTAGTTCGGGGCATCCGGAGACATGCCCGCATTGACGTAACCATTCACCGTCCAATGCTTGTTGATCGCATAGTTGATGCCGAAATTGAGCGATGCCGCGTTCGTCGAGCTACCCGCCACCGTGGTGTAAGCCCCCCCCGGCGTAGCCGTTTTTGTCGCACGCGAGATCGCCGTCGAGTAGGAGATCGACAGCGCTGTCTTGTCATTGAGCGCCAACGCCATCCCCGCGCCCACCTGGATGATGTCGCCAAGCTTGACCTTTGCGGGCTGCGTCGTGCCTTCGATGGTCGAAATGTCGTCGAACGTGCGGGCAACGTTGTACGTGTACGCCAGGTTGGCGAACAGCACGATCGGATCGTAGGTGCGCAGAAACGACAGCCCGGCAGTAAATGCCCAGATGCCATTGCCGGTCGGCAGGCGCGATGGTGTCGTCAGGTTATTGTTCGACGGGTCGGGCGTGCCGAGCTTGATGCCGAACGGTGACGTACCGGTCGGCGCGGTCACGCGCAACGACGCCACGATGTCGGGCCAGTTCGCATTTTCCTTGACGAGCTGGTAGTACAGCGACGCATTCACGTCGCCGATGTTCGCCGAATTCTTGCTGATGTCGCTGATCGACGACGCCGCACCACCGACCCCACCCGAGATGAAGTCCGAATTTCGGTAGAGATACGGCACGTCGAACGCCACGCTCAGCCGGTCATTGATCCCGTAGCGTGTGTTGACGTCGAAGGTCCATACATTGGCTTTCGTCTCCCCCAGATTCAACTGACCGAGAAAGATGGCGTCCAGGGCGAGGAAGCCGCTCAACACGAGTTGCCGCCGATCGTAGTAGCTGTAACTGATCCCGGTATCGATGGTCAGCTTGTGGTCGAACAGCGGCGCATGCTGCGCCTGCACGACGGCCTCTTCGGCCGGCGTGCGCTGCGATTCGCTCGTACTCTTCTGCATCTGCTGCGTCTCGCCGATCGGCGTGGCCGACGACGGTCCCTTCGCGCCGGCGGCACCGCCGCCAGGGGTGCCCGCCGAACCGGCGGCCGACCCGTCACCGGGTGAGACCTGCGCGATTTGCGCGGTGTCCCACGCGGTCAGACCGCGCCCGCGTTGCGCCATCTCGATGTCCGTGAGGCGCTGTTTCAGAGAAGAAATTTCCCGCTGCTGCCGGTCGACCATGTCCATCAACATTTGGAGACGGTCGTCCGGCGATGGGTTCGTATGCTCCTGAGCCTGGGCCGATAGCGTGAAAAGCAGTACCCCCAACGGAATAGCGGCAACGGGAAAAAAGCGATGAGTGTTCATGATCCCCCCCGGGTAAAAGTGCGGACAGGCGCCCGCGCGCAATCCAACAAACACGTATTGCCAACAACGGTTGTCCTTGCTGCTCGACTGCGGGGTAATGCGTGCGAAACCCGGTCCGATCTGGGTGGACGTGCAATGCCCGGGCTCTGCCGACATCACCTTCTTGTGCGCCGCAAGCGATTCGCGGCGACGCCCCACTTCTCGTTATCATGGCGTCCGGTCAACGGTTACGACGCTGCCGGACGCGGCTCCCGGCGTCGCCCTGCGCATGCATTGCAGCGCGCCGCCGTCACTTCACTTGCCCTTGCCTTCGTCGACAGTAGTACACAGATCGACGATCGTCGACCCTCATCGGCGAATGGCGGCGATGTTGGCCAACGCGCTCTGAATGCCGGCCTGATGCAATCCGGCCGTCGTGAGCGGACTCGTCTGCAGATTCAATTGCATTGTGTTCATCACCTGCTGGGCGTTCCCGGCCACCTGCACGACCTGCATGATCTGGTTCATCGCCGCGCCGGCCCCGCCGCCTATGCTCTGGCCGAGATTACCGTTCGGCGTGTTGAGCGTGATCTGCATGCCGGCCGACGTAATGGCCACGCTGGCGCTCAGATTGCCTACCGTGGTCTGTGAATTGTTCGCGCCCTGCCCGCCGACCGGCACCAGCGAGGCGATGGAAACCCCAGGACCGAACTGGATGATGGCTTTATTCAGGGCGTTGTTCGCGTCGCCGGCCACCTGCGTGATCTGGGCGACGCCATTGATGAGCACGCTCGCCGCGCCCGCGACGGACTGCGTCAGGGGCCCGGTCGCGTTGACCAGACCGGGGATGATGCCGGTCGCGGCGCCCGTCTGGACCTGGAAGCCGCCCCCGTTTTGATTGACACCCAGCACGCCGGTGGCCATCAGGCTTGCACCTGTCGGCATCTGCCATTGCGACTGCATGACGAGCTGAAAGCCCGTGATCATGTTCTGTTGTGCGTACTTGCCGGTCGCATGCGCGAGCACTTCATCGCTCACAGGCGTCCAGCTCTCGGGCACCACGCTCGATGCGAACGCCGGCACGGCACTCGCAAGCAGCGGAATGGCCAGCATCGGGACATATCGGTTCATGATGGTCTTGTCTCAAAACAGATCCGCCCGGATGATGCCGAAGTCCACCATCGGGGTCGGTGACGTCCCGGTTGCCAAGGCGCTGTCGCGCAACTTGACCGCCAGGGATTCGTTTCCTTTGAGCAGCGGTGAATCCTCCATAAACGGCTTGCCGACGACCGCCAATACCAAGCCGTTCCATTGCTTGGCAAAATCGGCCTGCTCGATAATGCGATTGCCTAGCGCCGGATCGGACACGAACACACGCCCGTCCTTCGCTGCCTTGATGACCACAAAGTGTTGATAGCCATTGACGTCGATCAGCGCGATGACCGGAATCCTCAAGTCGTACAGCGCGTTCACGTCAACTTTGAATCCTCGCCCCTCGAGCCCCAGCGTCTCCACGAATTTCTTCATGTCGAGCATCGAGAAGCCGTTCTTGATGACCGTTTCCGGGTTGGAGAACGCCATCATTCGCTGGATCATTTCCGGCTCGGGAATATTGATCCCGTAGCCATATCGCAGCAGTGTTGCCAAGGCTGCGGACCCACAGCTGAAGTCGTATTCCTGCTGGACCAGATTCACGTAGTGCATCGACTTGAACGAGCGCATCTTCTTGACCGCCGGTACACCGGTCGAAGATTCCAGGTTCACCGATGCATACTGCGCGTGCCCGGCCACGCTTGCGCACGCCAGAGCGCAAACCGTAGCGATCCTCACTGCGGCACGACGCGCATCATTCATGTCACACCTCATGAAAAAACCGGTCCGGGACGCCCCGGACCGGTTCGGTACCTCACTTGATTGCCGAGACGGCAAGGCTGTTGTTCTGCACGTTGCCGATACCCGAAGCCACGTTCACACCGATGTTGCCGCTGGCCCAGGCAAGGGCGCCGTTACCCAGCGCAGCATTGGCGATGAAGTCGCCCGAAGCGTGCATCGAGGCCGACTGATCGGTTTGCGCCGTCGAGTTAGCCGCACCACCCTTGTACCAACCAAAGCCGCTTTGCGAGACTGCGGCGGCCAGGCCGTTCTGCTGCACGTTGCCCACACCGGCGGCCACGTTCACACCCACATTGCCAGTCGCACCGGCGAGGGCGTTATCCCCCACGCTGGCGTTGACATAGAACTGCGAGATGCTGGCCGAGCCCCTCGACGACTGGTTCGCGAACACCTGTGCCGAGGCATACACCGGCTGGGCGTTGAGCGAAGCGATCGCGACGTTGTTGGCCTGCGCGTTGTCGGCACCCGCCGCCACGTTCACACCGATGTTGCCGTTGGCGTTAGCCAGTGCCCCATTGCCCAGCGTGGCCCCCATCGTCTGGAGCTGCGCCGTGTTGATGTGGTACGTGATGGCGCCGTGAACCCACGTGGTCGACTTCATGTACGTGTCGGAGAAGCCCCACAGTGCCCCTGCGGCGATCGATTCGCTATGGACCGAAGCCTGGCCATAGTTGAACAAGCCGTGGAACCCTGCGTCGAAACTCTTCTGCGTGTTCAGGAAGCCTGCCGCGAGGAAGCCACCTGCTTCCTGCGACTGCTGACCATACGCATAGCCACCCCAGACCGAGCCTTGGCCCGCGCCGAAGTTGCCCGCGAGGTAGCCGCCATATACGGCGCCACCGAACGGCGGCAGCGGAATGAAGCCGCCACCGATGATGCCTCCGCCACCGGCAATGTTCGAATACTGATACCCACCGCCGGCGATGAAGCCACCCGAGCCGGAGCTGGACTGGCCTGCGATATACCCGGCACCGGCCTGGAAGGAATGGCTGGTGTTCAGGTGACCATTGGCCTCGGCATTCACCCACGACGTCGTATTGTCAAACGACTTGGTGGTCGAACCGGCGAGCAGGTAAGCACTCCCCTGGTTCGAGACCGTCGTGGTATGCGAATGCACGCCATACGTCACGTCGCCCGTCACATAGCTGCCAAGCAGCGGGCCCCTGAGGTACACATGGTGCGCGTCGACACTCTGATTGCTCTGCACGACAGCGTTGCCGGTGTTATCCACCGTGACGCAGCCGCGAATACCGATCAGACCGAAAATGCCGACCAGATTCAGCACGTTGGTTTCGTTGCCGATGAACGAGAAGCTGTATTGCTGGTGATGAGACGGGTACGCCATGGCGGAACCCGTTGCTACCAGCAGTGCGGCCGCTGCAATTGCTTTCGTTTTCATGACCATCTCCTTGACGAGAGAGTTACCCAGTTAAAAAGATGTGCCCGCCGGGGGACGGAGCACAAAAACATTTGCGGTTACATTGCCTATCCCAGCCGACTGGTTCACTTGGACCACACCGTTCGCACCGCGGAAGGCGTCACCGGAAATCGACGCCGTGCGGAACAGATCGTTGAGGTTGTCGTGCCCAGCCGGGCCACCCTTAGCGATCGCAGCGGATAGTGCCGTATCCGATACGCTCGCCACTCCAGCCGCATCGCCCGTCACAATGACCGTGGCGTTGCGTTGAAGATTGCCGGCACCGCTCGACTGGTTGACTTGCGTCACCCCCGAGGTGCCCGAAAATGCGTTGCCTTGAATTGCGGCGCTGGCCGCGCCGGTCGTCGTGGTGACGAGCGCCTGTTGATTCGTGCTCGACGCGCCGACGCTCACGCTGCCGCCATTGGCGATCACTGCGCTGTTGGCCTGGGCGTTGTTCACGCCGGCCGCCTGATTGACGCCGATCGCCCCGACGGCGCCCACGGCCACACCGTTATCGATGGTGGCGTGCGTGCCGGCGAGTTCGCCGTTCACGATCCAGACGTCCTGTGCCGATGACACCCCGGCGACAGCGCTCAGCGCAGTGGCTGCTGCCAAAGCGATGGCGCGACGGGCGCCGAGCGAGATGCGATGCGCGCTCATTTCGCCGCTCCTGCAGCACCGATGCTCGTGAGCGGAGACAGGGCCGAATTGATCACGGACGGCACGAGCGTGCCGATGCTGCCGATCCCCCCGCCACCGCCAACCCCGGCGCTGAAGCCGCCGCCGACGCCGTTCGAGGTGTTGAGCGCGTTGCCACCGCGGGCATTGCCCACGAGCACGCCCATCACCGGATCGATGCCGGATTGCACGGCGCCCGTGACGAGACCGACCGAGGCGCGCCCCGTCAATTCACTGTCCATGACCTGATTCACGGCTCCCATGGCGGTGTTGAACGGCCCCGTCGGGAACGCCGGGACGGCGATGCCGATCGGGTTCTGCTCACGAGGCAAGCCGCGATAAGCGACTTCCGGGCCAATGTTGCGTTCGATCACCAGGTCCCCGGGCGTCGCCGGTTCGGCGTGCGCGCGGCCGGGGAGCAGCGCCGGCGTCAGCGCCACGATCATCGTGGCGAGGACACTGCCGGCATGCGCCATGGAGCGTTGGGTCATGTCGTTCACCGCGTGGAGTAGGTCACACGCGTCACCTGGACGTTGTTCACGCCGCTCGACAGTTGTTGCGGACGCGGCATCGGCGTCACGGCGCCGGGCAGTTCGTCCCACAACGTCACGCCGTTGGCGAGCACCATTCCGGGCGACTGAACCATCGCGCCGCCTTGCAGATTGCGGCCACGCTGGCTGCCAAGTTGTTCGTCATCGATACGGGCTGCCGCAAGGGGCACGCCGGTCACACCAATGTCCTGGTTGCTGGCGACATCGGGCGTGGCTTCGCTGGTACTGGGGGCGGCCGACGCGTCATCCTCCGTCGTGCGAGCGGCCACCGGCATCAGATCCGAAATCGGTGCCACCATGGCGACATCCGCGTCGGAGACCCGCATCGCCGGCAGCGTCGTCGAGAACGACGTCGGCACCATCGAGCCGGTCAGCATCGCCACATGCATAAGCGGCGAGCGCGAGAATTCGTGGGCTTGCGCCGGTGCGGCGCACAGACCGAAAGTCACGGCGACGGCAGCGGCCAGCGCGCCTGCGCCTTGTCGTACTCGGTACTGAATGTCGGTGGTGAGAATTCGCATCGCTGTGCCCTCCTTGCCCGGGACAATAAAGCGACTTCCATGCCACCCGATTTAAGTGATTGAAAACGTTGAAATTATTTTTTCCGACCCAGGCACGCCCCCAGGCTTGCGTACGAAAACGTTTCAGCATTGATACGTGAGCTACGCCAGGCGGCCGATGTCACATCACCGACGTATTCGACAAACATTCCGAACTGCGAACGATATCGGCGTCGCCAACGACGCTTGCCATAGAGGTCCGGGTGGCAAGGGTTCCCGGTGACAGAATGGCGACAGTTTGGCCCTGCTGCGACATAACGACACAGCCTCGTCACGTATGGCCGCGCGAGCCGCGACGCCGTTCGTTGCCGTGGATGTTTCATCTTTGATCGGTTCGCGCGGCGACCGGCCGCGCCTATTTTGGGTACCGCCGAAACGCACGGCATCGGCACGCGGGCGCAGCGTCGCCACGATAAGGATACGCAGAGGGTGAGGCATCGCCGGCCCCCTCGCGTGACACTGCGCGACGCGTTTCCTCGACGCACGAGACAACGCAATGCGTATGGAAAACGTTCGTGGGATGTTCGAGACGGATTGCCGAAATGGCCCGTCGTTATTGGCGATGGCAGAAGTCGCAGAACGCGAGGTCAACAGGGAAAAACACTGCCTCGGGCGACACATTCAGGCCGCTCGATGCGGCAATCTTCAGGATCCCAAAAAGAAACGACCGCCCTGCTCATCACAGGACGGCCGCCCTCTCTTCGCCAGAAGATATCAGGCCGGCACGCCCGATTCGTCACCACGCATTCCGTACCGGCACATGAGGCGGTACAGGGTAATGCGCGAAATGCCCAACTCTGCGGCCACGTCCGTCAGCCGGTGACAGTGGCGCAGCAATGCCTGCTCGATGGCCGTTCGTTCGGCCTCCGCGCGAATTTCCTCGAGCGTGCGCACTAGGGTCGGCACCCACGGCAGCAAGTCGAGATCCTTGGCCGAGATCATGCGGCCGTCGGCCATCACAATGGCGCGGCGCACGCGATTGATCAGTTCGCGCACATTGCCCGGCCAGTGGTATTCGTACATCGCCTGCACGGCACACTGAGTGAAGCCGCGGATCTTGCGATGATTGTCGCCCTTGAAGCGCTGCAGGATGTGGTGGGCGAGGATCTCGATATCCTGTCCACGCGCGCGCAGCGGTGGCTCGTCGACACGCAGCACGCACAGACGGTGAAACAGGTCCATGCGGAAACGCCCTTCTTTGACGGCCTCCTCCAAATCGACGTGTGTCGCCGAAATGATACGCACATTGACCGGAATGACCTCGTGACCGCCGAGACGCTCGATCGCGCCTTGCTGCAGAAAGCGCAACAGGCTCGCCTGGCTCTCGATCGGCAGGTCGCCGATTTCGTCGAGCAGCAGCGTGCCGCCGTTGGCGGCCTCGACCCGGCCGATCTTGCGGGCATTGGCCCCAGTGAAGGCGCCGCGCTCGTAGCCGAATAGTTCGGATTGCATCAGGTGCGGCGGAATCGCACCGCAATTGATCGCAACGAACGGCCCCTTGGCGCGCGGGGAGCGCTCGTGGATCGCCACCGCGCTCAGTTCCTTGCCCGTGCCCGACTCGCCCGAGATGAATACCGGCGCGTCGGTGTTGGCGACTTTGCGGATGGTGCGAAAGAGCTGCTGCATCGCCTCGCACGTGCCGACCATCTCCTGATCGCCGCCGACTTGCGGTGTGATGATGGGCACCTCCGAGAGCGATGCCATCCCCCAGGCATGACCGATCGAGTGCGCGAGCTGGTCATTGGTACAAGGAACGTTGACGTAATCGAAGCAGTAGTCGCGAATCAACCGCCGGATCGATTTCGTCGTGAGTTGTTCCGGATTTGTCGCCGCCACCCAGCCGACCGTGGCGGGTTGCATGCAGGACTCGAATGCGCCCATGTCGCGGTCGCTATAACCGCTCGCCAGGTCGATGAGTGCTGCGCTGGTGGTCCCCGGATTCAGAATGCGACTGACGTCGCTGGCGCTCTTGGCCGGCAGAACTTGCCAGCCGTGCTCACCGAAGAACGACAGCAACGCGTCGTTGTGCTTTCGGGAAGCATAAATCAGGGTGCGCCCGGTATCGTTAGCCATACCTTAACTCCCTGCCTAAGCAGTGCCCGTGCGCAGTTATTGGGTCATCGACCGGTTCCACGCGACAGGTATTCGGCCCCGCGCCGCTTGAAAGCTCTTGTTGGTTCCCCGTACTGGTGGGTTATCAAGTCGGCAGGTTCAGTCTAGAAGACCGGGATGAGCGCAGAAATACCGAATAACAGCTAATCCGATTGGATGAGAGGAGCAGTACCTACGCGCATCGCTGCACAGCGACACCCGCGCGTCATGCTCAGAGCGTATGTCTGTCGAGCACGGCACGCGCGATGGTGCCGGCATCCACATACTCCAGCTCGCCTCCGACGGGCACGCCCCGGGCCAGCCGGCTTACACGCAAACCGCGCGCCTTGAGCATCTGTCCGAGATAGTGAGCGGTGGCCTCGCCTTCGTTGGTGAAGTTGGTGGCGAGCACCACTTCCTTGACCACACCGTCCGTGGCGCGGCGAATCAGCTGCTCGAAATGAATCTCGCCGGGGCCCACGCCGTCGAGCGGCGAGAGATGCCCCATGAGCACGAAATACAGGCCCTTGAACGTCATCGTCTGCTCGAGCATGTTCTGGTCGGCAGGCGTTTCCACCACGCACAGCAGGCTCGTGTCGCGCTCGGGATCGAGACACGTCTCGCAAATCTCGACTTCGGTAAACGTATTGCAGCGCGCGCAGTGGCGAATCTGCTCGGCGGCCTGCACCAGCGCCTCGCCCAGCCGCACGGCGCCTTTGCGGTCGCGTTGCAGCAGATGGTAAGCCATGCGCTGCGCGGACTTCGGACCGACACCCGGCAACGCGCGCAGGGCATCGGCGAGTTCCTGCAGGCTCGAGAGCTGGGGCATGCGTCGTCTTTCTCTGGAAGCAGGCGGAGAACCGCTCAGAACGGCATCTTGAAACCCGGCGGCAGCGGCAGACCGGCGGTCAGGCCGCCCATCTTTTCCTGCGCGGTGGCTTCGGCCTTGCGCACGGCATCGTTGAACGCCGCCGCCACGAGGTCTTCGAGCATGTCCTTGTCATCGGCCAGCAGGCTCGGATCAATGGTCACGCGACGCACGTCGTTCTTGCACGTCATCACCACCTTGACCAGACCGGCCCCTGACTGACCCTCGACTTCGATCTGGGCCAACTGCTCCTGCGCCTTCTTCATGTTTTCCTGCATTTGCTGGGCCTGTTTCATCAGACCCGCGATGTTTCCTTTCAGCATGTTGACTCCTGAGTAAATCGAATGAGGTATGTCGTATGTAGCACTTCGAATACGGTACGCGCAGCGCGTCGTGGCATGTCGTGGCGTCTCGCAGCCAATGTAACGCGTGTTTGGGGATTTCACTCGAAACCCGGCGCCGATTCGCGACAACGGACTGCCTTATTGTAACGGCCGAACGCTGCCAGGCAGAATCTGGGCGTCGAATTCGTCGATCAATTCGCGCACGAGCGGATCGCTCGCGATCGCCTGTTCGGCCGCCTGTTGACGCGCCGCCGCTGCTTGCGCCGCGAGCGACGCCGCCGTCGTACCCACCGGCCCCAGCTCGACGTGCAATTGCACCTCGGTGCCGAAGTGCTCGGTCAGCGTCTGACGCAGCTTGTCGGTGGTGGCCGCATCGGCCAACTGACGCAGTGGCACGCGCAAATGCAGCGCGCGACCCGCGACCTCGGTCAACTCGCTTTGAAACGCTAGTTGCTGGGCAAGACCGCGTGCCGGGAGTTCGGCGGCCAACACCGGCCATTCGCCGCTAAAGACGGGTGCGACCCCATCGGCTTCACGGTAGACGCAGGCACGCGGCGGGGCCGCGGGCGCCGCCGCCCCCGGTCCGGCAGGCTCGGGCTCCGGATCGGCACCGGCCGGCGCCTCGTCCG
>NZ_CABPSH010000014.1 GCF_902459725.1 Pandoraea eparura | reverse complement strand
CGGTCTACCCAGACCACCCCCGCGCCAGTGCTAGCTTTGCGTACCGTCACTTATTGCACTGAAAACGAGGAGACCCCTTCTACAAGGGCGCATGGAACGCGATCCGCACGCGCAACATCAACATGGACTTCCTGATCGCGCTGGGCACTTCGGTCGCGTATGCCTACAGCATCGTCGTCCTGTTCTTTCCGTCCTGGTTGCCTGTCAGAGTCGCCGAGCGCGATGTCTACTTCGAGGTATCTGCGGTCATCATTGCCTTTGTGCTGTTGGGCAGATACATGGAAGAGATCATCAAGAAAAAATCCTCTGCCGCAGTACGTCGCCTGCTTGACCTGAAGCCGGCCAAGGCCCATGTGATTCGCGAGGGTCACGAGGTCGAGATTCCCGCAGAAAGCATCATGGTCTCGGAACGGGTGGTGGTGCGCCCGGGCGAGAAGATACCCACCGATGGCACCGTCACCGAGGGGCAATCCAGCGTTGACGAATCGATGCTGACCGGTGAGTCGATGCCGGTCGACAAAGCCCTCGGTGCCAAAGTCATCGGCGGCACACTCAACCGATCGGGTGCGTTTACGTTCCAGGCGACCAAGATTGGCGCGGACACCGCACTGGCCCAGATCATCAAGATGGTGGAGGATGCGCAGGCGAGCTCGGCACAGGTCCAACGTCTGGCCGACCGGGTGACGGGCTACTTTGTGCCGGCTGTCGTGGGCGTCGCGCTGCTGGCGATCGTCGGTTGGACGCTTGCGGGGCATTTCCCACAAGGGGTGCTTGCCTTCATCGCGGTGTTGATCATTTCCTGTCCGTGCGCGCTGGGCGTGGCAACGCCTGCGGCCTTGATGGTCGGCGTGGGAAAGGGGGCGGATTCGGGCATCCTGATCCGCGGCGGCGAGGTTCTGGAACGTGCCGAAAAACTCAGTACCGTCGTCTTCGACAAGACCGGCACGATCACGCGCGGCGAACCGACCGTGACCGACATCGTGCCCCTCGGGCGTCACCAGGAGGCTGACCTGCTTGCGCTGGCCGCTGCCGTGGAATCCGGCTCCGAGCATCCGCTCGGTCAAGCCATCGTCCGCGCCGCGCAGCATCGTCGGTTACCGATCCTCAAGGCGAGCCATATTCAGGCGCTCTCGGGAATGGGCATTCAAGGCGAGGTCGACGCACGGCGGGCCTGGCTGGGGAACCGGCGCATGCTGGCATTACAGGGCGGGGCGATCGAGACGGCCGAAGCGATGCTGGCCGGCCTGGAAGCCGACGGCAAGACCGCCATGCTCGTGGGCAGCGGGCAGGATCTCCTCGGCATCGTCGCCGTGGCCGACACAGTGAAGCCCGAGGCGTCGCAAGCCATCGCCCTGCTCAAGGCACGCGGTATCGGGGTTGTGCTCTTGAGCGGCGACAACACGCGGACCGCGCAAGCGATCGGGCGGCAGGTGGGGATCGACCGCGTGATCGCGGAAGTCATGCCGGACGACAAGGTCAAGACCATCCAGCGGTTGCAGGCGGAAGGGGAGGTGGTCGCCATGGTCGGCGACGGGGTCAACGACGCGCCGGCGCTGGCGGCGGCCGACATCGGCATCGCCATTGGATCGGGTTCGGACGTCGCCAAGGAGACCGGCAGCATCATTCTCATCCGTGACGACGTGCGCGACGTGGCGGCCTCCATCGAGCTGTCGCGAGCCACGATGCGCAAGATCAAGCAAAACCTCTTCTGGGCCTTCTTCTACAACACGATCGGCATTCCGATCGCGGCGTTGGGGCTACTTAATCCCATCGTCGCGGCCGCGGCCATGTCGCTGTCATCGCTGAGCGTGGTCGCCAACTCGGCGATGCTCAAGCGCGTACGTCTGAGTGGCCACGAGGAGGTGATGACATGAAGTTTGCCGTCGGGATCTGTGCAACGTTGGCGACGCTACTGGCCATCGCCATCCTTTATGCGTACGGAATTTCGCTTATGTCGGTGCTGGTGGCCCTGTTGGTGCTGTCCTGCCCCGTCTGGGTGATCTGGATGAGCTTGCGTATTTCGCGGCGAACCGAGCTAGATATCCATGCCGCGGTGGACCAGGAATTGAAATCCCGCAACAAGCCATGAGAACGAGGGCGCAAATGAACTGGCTTTCACAAGACCTGATTCCGTCGATTCCGCAAATACCCTCGCGGCCGGCGTCGCGGGCAATGCTTTCAACAAAACCTTGCTGGCCTTGCACATCGGCATCCTCCCCGGGAAGGCGGGGGCGGCTGGGCGGGGCGCGCTATTGTCGATAACCTGACGACCGGGAGTGCATATGAACAACCAGATGCCTCAGCAGGAAACGTCGCACGAGGCTCACAGGACATTGTCCAGGTCCAGGTGGGTTCTGATCGGCTTCCTGATCGTCATTGCGTATTTCCTGTTCACGGAGCACCGGGCTCACGTCATTCCGTACCTGCCGTTCCTTCTGTTCGCCGCCTGTCCGTTGATGCATCTCTTCATGCATCACGGTCACCACCACGGCCATCGGCATTCGGGAGAAAGACCGTCCCGGCGTGTGGACGGAAAAGGGGAGTAAACATGCAGCACGATACTCAACCCGGGTATGGTCTATGGTGGCTGGTGTTCGTCAATTCGGCCATCTTCATCATCTTCGCTTTCAGCTTCACCAAACCCCGGACCTCGCGCGACTGGCGCTCCTTCGGCGCATTCTCTGCGTTTCTCGTAGCACTGTTCACGGAGATGTACGGATTCCCACTCACGATCTATCTCATGTTGCCCTGGTTGAACAAGCATTTTCCGGGGATTGATTTCCTCTCACACGACGCGGGACATTTGCTCGAGATGATGTTCGGCTGGCGCACGAATCCACACTTTGGGCCGTTCCACCTGGTGAGCAACGGGCTGATTTTTGGCGGATTTGTCATGCTCGCCTCTGCCTGGCGGGTACTGTATCTTGCCCAGGCGGAGCATCGGCTGGCAACCACCGGACTCTATGCACGCATGCGCCATCCTCAGTACGCGGCGTTCTTCCTGATCATGCTGGGTTTTCTGATTCAGTGGCCGACGCTCCTCACCCTGATCATGTTTCCGGTGCTGGTCTGGATGTATGTTCATCTCGCGTTGGCGGAGGAGCGTGAGGCTGCCGCCGAGTTTGGCCAGGAATACGCCAGCTATTGCCTTCGGACCCCACGATTCATCCCGCGATGGGGAAACACGGCGCCCAGCGCACGTCCTCACTGACATCAGCGGCCCGGCGGGACGCCGCGACAAAGCCACCAAGGAGATTATCGTGATGGTTCATTGGTTCGATATGGCGGGATACGGTGTGGTCCATTGGTTGACCTTCGCCATCATGGCGCTGGCGCTGATTTATCCGATCGGTCGAATTCTCATGCGGATCGGCCTGTCGCCCTTTTGGGCGATACTGGCGTTCGTGCCCTTGTTCAATCTGATCGGGCTTTGGCTGCTTGCGTTTGTCGAGTGGCCGAGGCAGGATCCTAGGCGTTCCAGCTAACGGCGTTCCGACTTGACGGCAATGCGTCTCGGATACCAGGCACCGCCCGACGTCGCGGTGGCAACGGCGTCGGCGATCGCCCAGCCGTCGCGGGGCGAGTTCAACGCATATCCCGTCAGCCCTCCCGGGAGGTCAACGTGAAATGGCTTCAGGCAGTCAAAGGCTTATTCACCGCGTTGCTGCTTTGAGTGTGCCTTGGGGCGAGCGCCGAAGTTGCCATTCCCCCATTGACCGCCCGTGTCACCGACCTGACCGGCACATTGCCCCCTGAACAGACGGCCGCCCTGGAGCAAAAGCTGCAAGCCTTCGAGGCCGAGAAGGGCAGTCAGATCGGGATTCTGATCGTACCGACCACGCAACCCGAAGACATTGCGCAGTACTCCATTCGAGTCGTCGAACAATGGAAGCTCGGGCGCAAGGGCACGGATGACGGCGTGCTGCTGATTGTCGCCAAGGACGACCGGCGCGTGCGCATCGAGGTCGGCTTTGGTCTCGAGGGCGTGCTCATCGACGCCATCAGCAACCAGATCCTCCACGACGACATCGTTCCGCGCTTCCAGCAAGCCGACTTCTATGGCGGCGTGAGCGCCGGCGTCGAACGCATCATGCGCGTTGTCAACGGCGAGCCGTTACCGCCACCGAAACGCATCAGCGGTGAGGGAAACGACTCAGTGCGCCCCTTCCTGCCAGTCCTTTTGGTGCTGACGCTCGTCCTCGGCGGCGTGCTTCGATCGATCCTCGGCCGGGGCCCCGGCGCCGTCGCCACGGGCGGCGTTGTCGGCGTCATCGGCTGGATGCTGTCCGGAACCCTCATCCTCGGGGTTCTCGCCGGCGCGATCGCCCTCTTCTTTACGATGGTTGGCGGTTCCCATCTCGGGTTCTGGGGAATTGGCGGCATGGGCGGCTTCGGCGGGTCAGGGCGGGGCGGATTCGGTGGGGGCGGCGGTGGATTCGGCGGCGGCGGCGCCTCGGGGAGATGGTGATGCCAAATTTCCGGCGCTTGGGCCGACATCTGCTGATGACCCATTGGAAGGTCAGGCAAACCTTCCCGCGCAAGACGCTGCAGGCGATCGAGCGGGCCATCTCGGCCGGCGAAGCCAGCCACATCGGTCAACTCTGCTTTGTCGTCGAAGGCGCGCTGAGCTGGGCCGGACTGCTCAAGGGCCTCACCGCCCGCGAACGTGCCATCGAAGTGTTCTCCCAACAACGCCTATGGGATACCGAGCACAACACTGGCGTTCTGATTTACCTGCTGCTGGCGGATCGCAGCGTCGAGATCGTCGCGGATCGCGGCATCCATCAAAAAGTCGGGGCGCGAGAATGGAGCGCCGTGTGCCGGCAGATGGAAGCCGCCTTTCAGAAAGGCGAATACGAAGCCGGTGTCATCGCCGGCGTCGAGTCCGTTGGCCGGCATCTGCGGCGACACTTCCCTGCACGGGACGGCGGCACGAAT
Organism: Pandoraea eparura; assembly: GCF_902459725.1. Lineage (GTDB taxonomy): Bacteria > Pseudomonadota > Gammaproteobacteria > Burkholderiales > Burkholderiaceae > Pandoraea > Pandoraea eparura. The sequence continues at coordinate 104,532 of NZ_CABPSH010000014.1, read as the reverse complement.
GAGCTGAGCGACAAGCCCGTGGTCTTGTAACGGGGTGAGGGAGCGGCGCTATGCGCTCGGTTGGCGCGGAAATAGCAAGATGAAGGTGGTTTTGCCCTCCGAGCTCACGACATCGACCTTGCCGCGGTGAAGTTCCACGATGGATTTGACGATCGCCAGGCCAAGCCCCGTGTTCTTCGCGGATCCGTGACGAGACGGATCGACGCGATAGAAGCGCTCGAAAATTTTCTCGATATGTTCGGGCGCGATGCACTCCCCGAGGTTCATCACGCTGACGATGGCGTGGTGCGAGGATTCATGGGCGCAAAGCGTAATGGCGGTGCCGGCCACGGCATGCGCCAGCGCGTTCGATACGAGGTTGCTCACGGCGCGCCGAAACATGCCCGCGTCCGCCCAGATGCGAGCGTCTGCCTCGACAACGATGTCGACGCCAGCCTCCTCCGCCAGTCCCTGAAAGTAAGACGCAAGCCTGAGCAGTTCGCTTTGCGCATCGAGCGTGCCAAGCGCCAAGTGCTGTGTGGCATTGTCGGTGCGAGCAAGGAACAGCATATTTTCCGTCATGCGCTGGAGCCGCTCGCATTCTTCGATGTTGGAGTCGATGAGTGCTTCGTACTCTTCGATCGTGCGGGTGCGCGACAACGTGATTTGCGATGAACTGATGACGTTGGCAAGCGGCGTGCGCATATCGTGCGCGAGATCGGACGAAAATTGCGAAAGTCTCACAAATGCGCGTTCCAGCCGGTCCAGCATTCGATTCACAGACAGCGCGATGTCCTGAAGCTCCAGCGGTCCGCCCCGAATGTCGAGTCGCTCGCCGAGGTTATGCGCTTCGATGCGCGAGGTCTGGCGACCGATGCTGCGGATCGGCCGGAACCCTCGTCTGGTAATGGCATACCCCAGCGTGCCGACCAACACCGCCCCTGCGGCCATCGCGAGAAGTACGTCAATGCGGTACCTGTCGAGCAGAGATCGGCGCTCGGACGCTGCGCGCACAAGCGAGACACGAACCGTGCCGCCCCCCGGCAACACCGCCTGCCCGGAGATACATCGCGACAGGCCGATTCCCGCAGGCTCACAAGTAAAGGGCACACCCAAAGCGTGGTGCGACGTCGCTACCGGCAACAGGTCTACTGCCTCCGCGTCCGAGTGTTCCACGAGCGGCGTGTTGTTCTCGTCGAAGATGCCGAGATAGACGCCAGGGTGCGAGAGCAGCACCTCGTGGAAGAGTGCCGGATTGGACCTTATCGCCGCCATCGAGCCCTGATCGCGAATGAGCTGGAGGAACTGGTTCAGCTTGCCGGTAATTTCGATGTCGTCGCGCCGCTGCAGCTCGGTGGCCAACGAATCATAGAGGAACGTGCCCACCAGGGCGAATACGAGTATGGCGACCGTCGAAAACGCCACCGTCAGACGGCGCAGCAGGGAGTAGGGCCTGGCGTCGAAGCTCACGAGCGATCCTCGAGCACGTAGCCCATCCCACGGACCGTGTGCAGCAGCTTGTTCTCGAAGGCATTGTCGATCTTGGCGCGCAGCCGCTTGACGGCGACATCGACGACGTTCGTGTCACTGTCGAAGTTCATGTCCCATATCTGCGAGGTAATGAACGTTCGCGTCAGCACCTCGCCCTGGCGCTCGGCCAGCAACTGAAGCAGAGAGAATTCCTGCGCCGTGAGGTCGACCCGGATCTGCCCCCTGCGCACACGGCGCTTGATCAGGTCGATTTCAAGATCCGCGATGACCAGCGTGTCTCGCACACCCCGTGGAGCACGCCGCAGGAGTGATCGAATCCGGGCCAGGAATTCCGCGTAGGCGAACGGTTTCGACAGATAGTCGTCCGCACCCAGCTCCAGGCCGGTCACCTTGTCTTCCACGGTGTCCCGCGCCGTCAGCAGAAGCACGGGCGTCTGCTTTTGTATACGCAGGCGCTTGAGGACTTCGAAGCCATCCAGTTCCGGGAGCATCACGTCAAGCACGATCAGATCGAAATCTTCGTGCAGCGCGAGAAACAGCGCGTCTTTGCCGTTGTTCGCCGTGTCGACGGTATAGCTTGCCTCCATCAGACCCTTCCTGAGGTAGGCGGCCATTTTGGGCTCGTCTTCGACTATGAGTATGCGCATATCAGAATTGGGCGGGCCGGCGGCCGATGCCGCCAGAGCCGTGGGTGGGCGTCATCCGCGCAGCGAGGCATTATCCCATGCCCGGCCTGGACGTCCGCGGCGCATGCCGCGGCGTCCCTCCCGGTCATTCGGGGCTCAACGTGCCTAGCGCCGCGACCACAGCGAGGATCGCCGTGGCAGCGTTGGCTTCGATAAAGAGACTCCGGCGCAGCGCGGATATCGCCCCCTGGAAATCCCCGCTTTGTACCCGGATCTCGAGCAAGGGCGCCAAATGGTAGCGATTCGCCGCCGCGAGGCCGAGCATCAGGCCAAAGAGTGCCAGCTTCACGACGAGCAACTGCCCATAGGAGGTGGTGAACAGACCGCGCAACGTGGGACCGACGATCATGCCGTAGTTGATCAGTCCGGTGGCGACGAGCGTCACGACGATCATGGCGCCCACGACCGCAAAACTGTTCAGCGTCCGGCTCAACAGGGCGATGCGCGCTTGCGGCGTCGAATGATCCACGCGCAGTAGCAGCCCGAATGCCGTCAATGCGCCCACCCATCCGGCGGCCGCAATGAGGTGGAAGACATCGGACGTGAGGTGGAGGACACCTTTGTCCCCTTCGTCCATCACCCCATGTCCGCCCCAGGCCAGCGTAACCAGCGCGATACCGCCGGAGACGGTGGCCACCGCCAGCGACGTCGTAGGGCGGCGTGCAAGGGCGAGCGCGGCGGCAAGACTTGCCGCCAGGGCGGCGATGCGAGCCAGCCACGCCGCGCCGAAGGCCGTACCGGAGATCAGCATCGAAAACGCGTGCGCCCCGATCGAGGCGTAATCGGACGCGCCGGTCATGGCTTTGCCCATTACGATCATGCTGCCGACAGACAACGCGATGCCGATGGCAACCAGCGCCACGAGCAGCGAGCGCAGCGGCCTCACGAAATCCGTGGAATGTCGTTCATGGCGCCGCAACGCGTAGAGCCCGAAGAGCGGCAATCCGAAAAGCAGCATGAGATCCAGGTAGAGCGCGAACCGGACGGCGATGTTGACCCAACTGTCCATGCCGATCACTTCACCGTGAACGAAAGCTTCCCGGTCACCGGATGGGTGTCGGAAGAAATGGCGCGCCAGTCGACGCGATAGGTGCCGGCCGGCAGGGGTTGCGACGGCGCGATGACCATGACCTTGGGATCGTCGCTGCCCGACACCTTTGCGGCAACCCGCATCGGCGCATGGCTGGACATGCCCGGCATGCCCGTCATGACGAGCGCCGCGCCGGAAAATTGGGTCATCAGGTTCTCGGAAAAGTGCAGCTCGATCTTTTCGGGCGCCGCGCCTTCGGCATTTTCCTGCGGCGTCGAGGACAACAGCTTGGGATGCGCATAGGCGACCGAGGCAAGGGCTCCAGTGGCGGCGATCACCGCGATGCGAGAGGCGACGTGTCGAAGATTCATCGGTAACTCCGTGGGTAATGGGTGAGGCAAAAAAAGGGGGGGACGTCGTGCGCCGGACGTGCGAACGCCGACTCAGAACCAGGCGCGAACGCCCGCAACAAAGGACACTTCGCTGCGTCGCTGGCCCTCCTGCTCGGCGAAACGCGCCGTATTTCCGTAGCTTCGGTCCCAGTTGACACCGATATAAGGGGCGAATTGGCGATCGAGTTCATATCGCAGGCGCAAGCCGAGCGAGGTGGACGACAGGCCCGCACCGATACCCCGGCTTGCATCGTTCTTGCCGTAGATATTGATTTCCGCCGTCGGTTGAAGCACCAGTCGGTTGGTAATGAGCAACTCGTATTTGCCTTCCAGCCTGGCGGCGGCCTGCCCGGCCTGGCCGACATAGGCGGTTGCCTCCACGTCGAAGTTGTACAGCGCGAGCCCCTGCAGGCCTAACGCGGCCCACGTCTGGGACCGTCCCGGCTTGAAGTCGTGGCGAACGCCCCCGACCACGTCCCACCATGGACTGATCGCATGACCCCAAAGCGCCTGGACTTCCGCGTCCTCCAAACCATGTCCCGTCCGCTTGCCTTCCGAACGGATCCACAAGCGGTCGATATCGCCGCCCACCCAGGCTGTGCCTTCCCAGTTCAACGCATTGCCGCCGCCGGCGCGTTGCCATTCCAGTTTGTCGAACAGCACCAGGTAGTTGATCTGCGCGTCGCCCATATCGTGCATATGCCCGCCATGGAATACGGCATTGCGATCCGCGTCGGTGAGCGGCGGGACCGGAGACGCGGTCGGGGTCGATGCGGCGGGTTGCATGGGTTGAATCTCCACGTCCCCCGACGCGGCCTGAACGTGCGCGTGCGCCGGGGAAGCCGCCGACTGCGCAAGGACAGGAACGGCGTGACCGAAGGCGGCCGACACGCCGAAGGCCAGGGCGATTCGGTGGAGGCGTCGCGGGATCGTCGACGACATCGATTTATCCATTCGCATCATTCTTCCACGCGTACTTCGCGAAACATCCCCGTCTCCATATGGAAAAGCAGGTGGCAGTGATAGGCCCATCGCCCAAGGGCGTCGGCCGTGACGCGATAGCTTCGCTTCGACCCAGGGGCGATATCGATCGTATGCTTGCGCACCATGAACTTGCCTTCTTCGTCCTCCAGATCGCTCCACATGCCATGGAGATGAATCGGGTGCGTCATCATCGTGTCGTTGACCAGCACCAGCCTGACCCGCTCGCCGTACTTGAGGCGAATCGGCTTCGCGTCCGCAAACTTCACGCCATCGAACGACCAGGCGAACTTTTCCATGTGGCCGGTCAGGTGCAGTTCGATCGTGCGCGTCGGCTCACGTCCGTCGGGATCGGAAAATGTGCTCTTGAGGTCGGCATAGGTGAGCACGCGACGTCCGTTGTTGCGCAGTCCGATCCCTGGATCGGAGAGCCGTGGCGTGGGGCTCATGGCTTGCGCATCGACCAGCGGATTTCCGCTTTCCGTTGCGGGATGCGATTGCATCGCACCCATGGCGCCCATGCCGGACATGGCTCCGTGATCCATGCCAGACATGCCCGCCGCAGCGCCGGTGGCCGATCCCGACATGCCGTCCATGCCCGGCATCGCCCCCGGATCCGTGCTCGACGTGCCGTCCATGGTCTGCAGGTTTTCACCGCTCATGCTGGACATATCCATGCCCGGCATGGCGTTGGGATCCTTGGCAGGCGTGCCATCCATGGTCTGTATCGCGTCGTCGCTCGTGCTCGACATATCCATGCCGGGCATTGCGCTGTGATCCATGCCGCCCATGCCCATATCATCCATCGTGAGCAGCGGGCGCGGGTCGAGGGAGGGCACCTCGGCCGCCAACCCTTCGCGCACGGCCAGCGTGCCGCGGGCAAAGCCGGTTCGATCCATCGACTGAGCAAAGATCGTATAAGCCGATCCGTTCGCCGGCTCAACGATCACATCGTACGTTTCGGCGACCGCGATCCGGAACTCATCCACGCTGACCGGATTGACGTATTGCCCATCGGCCGCCACGACCGTCATCTTGAGGCCGGGGATTCGCACGTCGAAATAGGTCATGGCCGACCCATTGATAAAGCGCAGGCGGATGCGCTCGCCCGGGCGAAAGATGCCCGTCCAGTTGCCGTTGGGCGCCTGCCCGTTCATCAAATACGTGTACGTGTAGGCGCTGACGTCCGCCAGATCGGTCGGGCTCATGCGCATCTCTGCCCACATCTTTCGGTCGGCGATTGTCGCGCTCCACCCTTGGGTTCTGACGTCGTGAAAGAAGTCGGCGATCGTGCGCTGGTGAAAGTTGTAGTAATTGGACTGCTTCTTGAGCTTTGCCAGGATTCGCCGCGGGTCTTCATCCGTCCAATCGGAGAGCATGACCACGTAATCCCGGTCATACTTGAACGGCTCCGGATCCTTCGCGTCGATGACCAACGGGCCGTACACGCCCGTCTGCTCCTGCAAGGCCGAATGGCTGTGGTACCAATAGGTGCCGTGTTGCTTCACCCTGAAGCGATAGGTGAACGTTTCGCCGGGGTCGATACCGTTGAAGCTGAGCCCCGGAACCCCATCCATGTTGCTCGGCAGCAGGATGCCGTGCCAGTGAATGGAAGTCTGCGCCTGAAGCTTGTTCGCGACGCGCAGGGTAACGTCATCGCCTTCGCGCCAGCGCAGGACCGGGCCGGGCAGGGTGCCGTTGATCAGCGTGGCCGTTCGTGTCTGGCCGGTAATGTTGATGGGGGTCTGACCAATATCGAGATCGAACTGGGTGCCCGTGAGCACATGGGGTTGGCCCGGGCTCGAGATCGCCCAGACTGGGGGACGCCACAGGCCAAGCCCGCCGGCAAGGCCGGCGGCCCCCAATCCCTTCACGAAGGTGCGTCTGCCGAAGTGCGTTTGCATGTATCCGTTTCCGATTGTCTCGACAACGCCGTATGGCTCGATGTCCGTCAGTCGGTACCGCGGTGTTCGCCCGGCCGGTACCTTGCGGCATGGCACAAGATTATCCGGGCGCTGACATCGATAACATGACGGCAAAATGACGAATTTGTCATGCTGAAGACAGCCGCGGGGAGGCGATGCGCGAATTCCACCGCTCGCACGGGTCAGCGGGTGACCCGTGCGGCCAATGCCAGGCGCCCAGCCGGATCAGCCTCGCCGGGCTACCCAGATCTTTTTGCGGTTCAGCAGCAGCGGAACGATACCGATGAGAATGCCGGCCATGCCGACGACATTGGTGGCCCAGTCGAAGGTCGGGATGCTGTAGACCGCGATGAAAAAGAGGAAGAGCCCGCTTGCCACCGGCCAGATGACATGGGTCACGACGGCCCACGGACCCTGCGTCAGCACCTTGCGATAGTACCAGCCGCAAGCGACCCCGGTCAGCCCGAGGTAGAAGCCGCTCCCGAACCCTATGCATGGCAAGTACTGCCTGCTGCGTTTCGGTCTTTACGGTAACGTGCTTGCCCGGCTGTTGGACAGCTAGCCAGATCGCTCGCGCGTCCGCCGCATCGCTCTTGTTGCCGATGTTGAATGCCTTCACAAATCTCGGTGAGAGCAACCTGACCTGATGTCCCAGTTTGGTCAGTTCACGAGCCCAATGTTGCGCACCACCGCATGCCTCCATTCAGCAACTCATTCGGCGATGCCCATGGACATCATTCGAGCCTCCACATGCACGCAATCATGAGAGTTCGGCGCTGTCCATATATCGATAACTAATCCTTAGCCGGGGGAAAACGGTTTGCAACTGCGCCGCTACTGGAGCAGCGCCTGTTCTCAATGCGCGATAAAGTCACAGTGCACGCCGAGCCCCGAACGACGAATCCCCCGATGGGAGCATGAGACTGTGCTTGAAGCCGTCCAACGCTAGCTCGACAAGACTCCGGATGCGATGACAGTACGCAGGCGAACCGGTCGAACATGTCTTTGGGACGTTCAAGCACTGGATGGGCTACACACACTTCCTGGCACGCAGGCTGGCCAACGTGGGCACCGAGATGAGCTTGGATGTGCTCGCCTACAACCTCAAGCGAGTGCTGAAAACACTGGGGTTCTCGAAAACGATGAAAGCAATGCGGCTGACGGGTGCGTAAGCACCCGCCCTTTGCGCCTTCCGAGCGGACCGAAGACGACGGTGCGGAGGGCATCAGAGCCGTTCAGCAGATCGTCGTCACCAAATTGACCGCGGAAACAGTAAAACAAGGCAGGACTCGCAGGCCGCCGCGTATGCTGCGGATCAATCGGCGTTTCCTCACACCCTAGGCCGTTTCTGCCAGTGACAAGCTCCCCGCTCAAACGTCCGCAATACGGTGCACTCCGCCCCCCCCAGGCAGTGCCGGGGAACGCGTCTATTCCTTCAGCTTTTCACCTCAGCGACCTTTACCTCACGTGCTACCTTCGCCTGTCGCCGGGTCTTCTCATTGAGTATCTGATGACGCCGGCGGTCGTCATTTTCTTCCAGCCGCTGCTTTCGTCGGGCGTCCGAAAGCAGCCGATGCAAAGCCCGGTCTTACCATCGAACGCACAGACATCGATGCATGGCGATTTGACTGGCATCACTCAGGCCACTGCGCGGGTCGGGTTCACTTCGACCGTCACATGCGACAGTCCCTTGAAGCGCTTGAGTGCTGCGCGGTAGAAGCTCGGGTTGCGCCGCGATTCATCGGTGGCCACCGCAACGATCGCGCTCATATGCCCCGGACCGACGCGCCAGACATGGAGATCGAGCACGGTATCGCCGTTGTCTTCGATGACATGACGGACGTTCTCGGACATACGCTTGTCCGCATTCATGTCGAGCAGGATGCCGCCCGTATCGCGCATCAAGCCCCACGACCAGTTCGCAATCACCAGTGCGCCGATCACACCCGCAAGTGGGTCCATCCAGACCCAGCCGAAAGCACGCGCAAGCAGCAGTCCAATAATCGCCAGCACGGAAACCGCCGCGTCGGCAATCACGTGAATGTAGGCCGAGCGAATGTTGTGGTCACGGTTTGCTCCATCCTGAGCATCGGCGTGCTCGTGTTCTTCGAACAAGACTTGATGTTCACCATCGGGCAGGCGGACAACGGCCTTGAATGCATGGGGCTCAGGAATGTGGTCCTTCGACTCCAGATAGCCACCGCGATCGACAAGTGCGAACGTCTGGCGCGTGCCGTCGGGGCGGATCGTCGTAACCGAAGCAGCATCGGCGTTGAGCTTCGAAGAGTCCGTTTCTGGTGAAATGCGGAAGACAGGCGGCACCCCGTCTTCGAAGACCGATAAGGCGAATACGCCGGCGCTACCGAAGATGCGATGCACCTCTTCCTCGTGACTGTGGCCATGACTATGCCCGTGGCTATGTCCATGGCCGTGGTGATCGCCGCTTAGCAGCCAGACGCTCGCAAGATTAACCAGCAGTCCAAGTACGGCGATGGGGATCGCCTGACCAAAGTGGATGGGCACGGGCGAGAGAAAGCGCGAAACAGCTTCGTACGCGATCAGCAGCGCGATCATCGCGAGTACGATGGCGCTGGTAAAGCCCGCGAGATCTCCCAGCTTGCCGGTGCCAAATACGAAGCGGGAGTCGCCAGCATGCTTGCGGGCGTACGTATAAGCCAAAGCGGCGATGAGCATCGCTCCAGCGTGCGTTGACATGTGCAGACCGTCGGCGACGAGTGCGAGAGAGCCAAAAAGACTCCCGCCGACAATTTCAGCCACCATCATCGCACTGCACAGCGCAATCACCATCCAGGTTCTGCGCTCATTGTCTTCGTGGGCTGCGCCCAGAAAAATGTGATCGTGTCCCGCCCCGAAAGCGGCGTCCTCAAATTTGCTCATATCTCTCTCACTTGAAGTAGCTGTGCACCACTTCGATCAGTTGCTCGGTGCCGCTGCCGTGCTCGTCGTCGTGCGGTTCTGCGTCGACGAGATGCGTGCGGATGTGGTCTTCGAGAACGACCGCGAGCAGCCCGTTCATTGCACCCCGGCTGCTAGTGATGAGCTGAAGCACATCCATACATCCACGCTCCTCTTCAAGTGCTCGCTCAATGGCCTCGACCTGGCCCTTGATACGGCGAACCCGGTTGAGCAGCTTCTGCTTTTCGCGAATCGTATGGCTCACGGCCAGCCCCCAAATAGTGTAGGGGGCTATCTTACTACATATAGGGTACGGGGGTATACGTTTCTATCAAACGAGGGTTGAATGGAGCGTTGCCAGTGCGACGCTTCGCGCCAGAAAGTTTCAACCTGCCGGGTGTGGTGCTTTCGAATGGAATGCCAGCTTGGCAGTACGGAGGAAACATTCGGATGTCTCCGTTGCAGTGCTCGCGGGCGGTCGCTAATGGCCGTTTTGTGCCCTCGGAATCAACGATTGCCCCACTTCAGCCACTGCTGCGCCGCACAAGCCGAAACCAACCACAGAATCCGTATACCCCTCATTTCACGCTGGGACTGGCCCCGGCTATCGTGTTTGCCTATGTGCGCCTAGCAACGCGAAAAGAGGCTCGATTGATGGAGCGTTTTGGGCGGGCGTATGCGGACTACCGCGAGCGCGTGCCGATGTTTGTACCGCGCTGGCGCACTCGGACACTTTGAACTGCATCCTATGGCCGTGAAAGCAGTTCATGGCAAGCGCGGGGCTGCCGTGAGCGGAATGACCCCGACGGCAGCACGAGCGTGGAGAGATTGGAAGGCGAAGCGGGTGTCCAGAGTCTGCTCCGGACGCTTTGAATTCGCGCTAGCGGGGCATGTCGGCAACGACGCCGGAAAACGTGGCTGATCCGATGTCGGCACCCGGTACTGTCGGTTCGGAAGGAATTGCCCCGAGCAGCAGCACCAGCCACACTTTGCAGATGATGATCGCAATCATCATGTCGACCCGCCAAAATTCGGGAACCGCCCGGGACGGTCCGTCCCTTAATTGCACATTTGAACTATAGACCGTTGCACATTGCGTGGCGTTGACATCCATAGCCGGTGGCGTTGCCGGGAAATGCGTAGTGTGCGGACAACGCGGTTTCATTGCAGGTCTGCCTCGGCCACCGCCATAACAACGCGTCGAACAGTTGCGACAGCGATGCATGCGCGCGGCAATCAACACACCCTCGGCGGCAGCGGGGCGACGGACTCGCGCGCTCAGGCTCATTCTCCAGCCAGCACATCAATGATCGGACAGTTGGGCCCGCCGCCACCCGCATCACATTGCTGCACCAGCGCGCCCAGCGCCTTTTGCATTGCGGCAAGGTCGATTATCTTCCGCTCGATGAGTGCCAACTTGCGCTCGGCCAACGCCCGCGTCTCCTTACAGGCGCACGCTGCATCGAGCGCCAGCAGGCCGCCAACGTCAGACAACGTGAAACCCAGCGCTTGCGCTCGCTTGATGAAGCGCACCCGCTTGAGCTGCTCTGCTGAATAGCGACGATGCCCGCCTGGCGGCTTGGGTGGTTCCTCCAGCAGGCCGCGCCGTTGGTAATACCGGATCGTCTCGATGTTCACCCCGGCAGCCTCGGCCAACTTGCCGATACTCAGTGTTGCCACGACATGTCTCCTTGACTCCGTACTTAAGTACGGGATTTAGAGTATCACCAACGCAAACTAATTCAAGGAGAAGCGTATGGCGCGACTCAGCGGGAAAGGTTCGCTCATTGCGGGCGTGCTGTCCGCCGTGGGCGCATCGGTATGCTGTGTCGGTCCGCTTGTGCTGCTCGCACTTGGCGTCGGTGGCACATGGATCGGAAACCTGGCGGCGATGGCGCCGTACCGGCCCTTCTTCATCGGCCTGACGCTGCTGTTTCTCGGGCTGGCCTTCCGCAAGCTCTATGGGGTGCCGCAGGTCTGCGCGCCCGACATGCCCTGCGCAAATCTTCGTCCGATCCATCGTCAGCGACGTGTGTTCTGGATCATTGCCCTCTCGCTGCTCGGCCTCTTGGCCGTGCCTTGGCTCGCACCGTTGCTCTACTGAACTGAAAGGGAGTTTCCATGCGCAAACTGCTGATGACCGTGCTCGCGGCCTTGCCTCTAGCGGCACTGGCTGGCGCGCCGGAGACGGTCACGCTTGACGTGCAGAACATGACGTGCGATCTGTGTCCGATAACGGTCACGAAGTCATTAAAGCGGGTGACCGGTGTCCGCACCGTCAAGGTCGATTTCGACAAGAAGACCGCCACCGTCACCTACGATCCCGACGAGGCCCAGCCGCAGGCGTTGACGCAAGCGACGGGGAACGCGGGCTATCCGTCCGCCGTTCGCAAGTGAGGCCGCGATGAACGCCGTCATCCTCGAGTCCTTGTTGACCTGCCCGCATTGCGGTTTTGCCCAACACGAAACCATGCCCACCAACGCCTGCCAGTATTACTACGAGTGCAGTCACTGCATGATGCTGTTGCGCCCCAACTCCGGTGACTGTTGCGTCTTCTGCTCGTTCGGCTCGGTCAAATGTCCGCCGATCCAGCAGCAGTGCGGATGCTGCGGGTAGCGGCAAGTCTGTTGGTTAAATCGCTCTCGGATCGTCTATGGCGACTGGGAAAGCCACGCCGTTGGAAGCGTCGCGGCCAAATGGCCAAATCCGTGGTTCCGGCGGTGTGCGCGATGCTTTGCCTGAAAACCAACAGTCAAACTGGTTCGGATTTAGCCGAGCAGATCACATCGACCACACTCGGCTGCTACCGTTTGCAAAAACACCTTGTCAAAATGTGAAGGCGAAATCGGAGATGGCCGTTGGGAACGAGAAGAGTGCTCGACCGAGAGTTCAAACTCGAGGCAGGCAAGCTGGTCCGAGAACATAAACTCGTAAGTGCGCGCCACCCGAATTTCGCACGGGAACGTAGCATGTGGGCCGACAAAAGGAGCATGTCGATGTCTTCGGAGAATCAGATCGATCTGGCCATTGCACTTCGCAAGTTGCACGAACTCGCCTCGGCGGATGGCGACTTGGGTGATGAGTATTGGTTTCGGGTGGGGCAACTGCTCAAGCGAGCAGCCAACATGCAGTCGGAGATTGATGCACTGTCGCGTGAGCTCGAGAAATGCCGTGCGGAGAAGGCCAAGCCATACTGACGCTCGTCCAAAAACTTGATCCAGTACGAGAGGTTTCGTTTCCTGTCGAGGCTCCCAGCGTGGGGATCTCGAACGAGCCATTTGTTGCTCGGTATACGTCCCCAAATAACCCGTCGATTACGACCAGTAATCCAGGCTATCGCGGCAGCAGAAAATTCCCATAGGCCGGTTCAGACCTTCTCGGCGACGTCAAGCCGGAGGTTGCTCCAGCGACGAGGCCTTGTCGGTCATTTTCCGCGCGGTGTAGACCGCGAGTTGTTGGGCCAAGTCATCGCACCCTTTTGACCTTACCCAGCCGCGTACACCATTCGTAAGTTGGCTGGCTGGCCAGCTTTCGGTTGATGCAGTTACCGGAATTAGACCGGCGCCAGTTGCCCAAAGGCGCTATACGGTCGAGCCGATTGGTAGTCGATTCGCCACGTCGCGATGCGTTTGACCGACTGCCTACCGAAATGCAACAAGGTGTCGATGAGGAATAGGTAGCGTGGGCGTAGGCAACGGGTTCGGAAAAAATTTTTGCGTCATGGCCCCCCCTGTCAGACTCCGACAATGAACTTGCGAACATCCCCATGGGCCAGTTACCTTACGTTCCATACGTCGGCTGTGCCGAACATGTCTTGTTCCAGTTCCCGACGGCATTGCTGATGTATCGCGTCGACCACTTGCCGAGGTCTTGAAAGCAATCGGGTGGGCTGTTGGCGACAAGATTGATGTTTCAATGGGTTAGGCTTCAAGCCCCATTCTGCACGGATGTGGCGTAAAGTCCTTACACACGCTCGCCGGCAGACTGCCAATATCGAATCGTTGGCACGTCGCCAGATTTTACAATCTGACACCTTGGAGCGCACTGCAAATGGCACGTCGAAGGTATCGTAGAAGAAGCCACCTTGCGGACGCGATTAATCAATCCAGTCCCGGAGCGCAGAAATGTTGGGCGGGTGTGATTGCCATCGCCTTCGTGTTCGCCGTGTTCATGTATCTCTCCCGCTAAGACAAAATGGCAGCCCCTGCAACGTGGAATTCCCCTAAGGGCAACAGGGGAGGCAAACGCGCAACGTCCATCCTCTCCGAGGCTCGGGCAATGTACCAAGCCACGATACATGAGCGCGTTTTACGAATTAGGAACGGCGTGCGAGCAAGTGACGTGCTGCGCGTGGCAAACCGCATGCACATCAGCAAGGAATTCCTCGTCAAAGCGCTAGGATTCTCGCGATCCGCAATCGACCGCAAGGTGAAGCAACGGAAGCACCTGTCCGTCGACCAGGCCGAACGTGTCCTTGGCCTTGTCCGGTTAATCGGGCAAGTTGAGGCCATGGTTGTCCAGTCGGGGCAGGCAGACGGGTTCGATCCGCCTCGTTGGACCGGCCAGTGGTTACAGCAACCAACCCCGGCACTTGGCGGCCGGTGTCCCGCGGAATTTTCAGACACGATTTTGGGGCAGGAGCTTTTGTCGGCACTCCTGGCACGGATGCAGAGCGGGGCCTATGCATAGCGTTGGCGATATTGCGATCATCAAAATTCGCGCCCGGGCCCTCGCTCGCAACCTGATTCAGCCGAAGTAATCAACGCGCCAACGCATCCATGAGAAATCACGCCCAAGCCCATCGGGGGTCAGAACATCCATCGGAAATATTTCTCAAAATTGACTGATGATTAGTGCCATAAGCATCAGTGCGGATTTTGTCGAATAAATCTGACACCGGCGCAAGGTCCGAGCGCTATCCTCTTGCGAATCAACGCCCTAGCGGCGTTCTGCGCGGCACCCCCTGGTTAGCCGGGTAGGGCGTCGTCGTGCGATGGCCCCGTGAGTCACGCACGAGTTGGGGGAGCGCCCCCGCTACACAGCTAATCCGCGCAAGACCATGCACCACGCCAAATCCCACACATCCGACGTGGCGGACGTCGCCTTCATCAGCACCGAGGGACGCGCCGTCCCGTTTCCGGCCACCCGCGAGCACCTCGGCCTCGAACACTTCGCGTTCTTCCGGGGTTATCTGGAAGGCTTGCCGCTCGAGCGTTTGGCCGACCAGTACCTGGAGACCGGCCTCGATCTGCGCCGGGCTCGAACGACGCTGCGCTGGATACGTGAGCAATTGGTCACCGCCGCACGCCGCGAGCGGGACTACACCGGTGCACGAGTCCTCGGCATCGCACCACAAGTGCTCATCGGCCCATCATTGGTGTCCGGTGATGCGGCATCCGCGAGCTGCGTGCCCACGTTGGAAGCCTTTGCCGAAGCCTACGATCCCTACGAGTGCTTTAGTCAAAAGGAGCTGCTGGCGCTCTTTCAAGAAGCGCACCCGGAGGTGCGCACCGACCGGCGTCAAGCGCGCAACGACCGCTTGCGGGCGGGCCAATTGCGAGCGCTGGCCCGCCTGCAGCAGTTATTGGCCGTCAAGCCACAAGTGCATCACCACGTGCGCGGCTGGTTCCATAGAGCGATTGCCGGGCGACTGGAGGCCGCCGGCATCCTCTCGCTGCTGGATCTGATTGCCTTTATTCGTACGCATGGACCGAGCTGGCACGCCCGCGTACACCGCTTGGGGCCGGTCGCAGCCGGTCGCCTGCAGCGATGGTTAGACGCCCACGAGGGCTCGCTAGGACAGAGCGTACCTGCCTACGCCTTGGTGCCGCGCCGCGCTGCGGGGCTTGACGTGCAGCGTTTGTTACGACCGCAACTGGGCGGTGTAGCGCCCCTTGAGTTCCTGAGCGTCCCGACGGGATTGGACGGACAAGATGGTCACAATCGCTTGATGGGGAGCACTTGTCGGCTCGTTGTCACGCACGATCTCGGCGCCGTGCAGGCCTGGCTCGCCACGCTGCACCCGATCGGTGGCAATACGTGGCGCTCGTATCGCAGTCACGCCGAGCGCTTTTTGAACTGGGCTTGGTTCGAGCGGGGTAAGGCGCTGTCCGATGTGGACGTGCAGGATTGCGCGGCCTACCGAGAGTTTCTCGCCGCGCCCCCGCCACACTGGATTGCATCACGACACCTGCCTCGCTACAGCTCCACGTGGCGCCCCTTCGCAAGCGCACTCGCGCCGGCGAGCATTCGCCTGTCGATGACGGTGCTGCAGCGCATGACCAACTGGCTTATGGCGGTGCAGTACCTGCGTTACAACCCGTGGCTGCTCATCGCCAAACCGAAACCGGGGCACCCGCATCGTGGCGCTAACCGCGATCGCAGTCTGTCCCAGGGCCACTGGGGATTGCTCAAGGACTACCTAGACCGGCTCGACCCCGCCGATCCGGTAGCCCAACGCCGTCAGTTCGTGCTGCGCTTTGCCTATGCCACTGGCCTGCGGTTATCTGAGCTTGCCAGTGCACGCGTGCGGGACTTGTCATGCGAGAACCTCGACGGGCTCGGTATGCGCTGGCGTCTGGTCGTCACGGGCAAAGGTGAGCATACGCGGGTGGTCGAGTTGGCTACGACCTTGGTGCAAATGCTGCAACGCTATCTTGCGCAGCGTGGTATGGGGGACGTGGCAGACCACATCGATCCAGATGTCCCGCTCATCGGCCGCCTGGGCAAGGACGCGCAGCGCCATCCACGTCAGCCCCTGTCACCCAATGGACTCGCCCATATGCTTCGCCAAACGCTTGCTGAGGCGGCAAGCGTTTATGAAACGGTCAATCCAGGGGCAGCCCATCAGATCCGCCAAGCCACCCCCCATTGGTTGCGGCACACCTTTGGCACGCACGCCGTGGCGCGGGGTGCTGCGCTCGACGTGGTGAAAGACCAGATGGGGCATGCGAGCCTGGCCACCACCTCACAATACTTGCACCCCGAGAGACGCAAGCGGGCTGAGGACATGGACAAGGCGTTTGGCGAACACCTGTAGCCCGCGTTCGCGGCTTGTTGGATGGCACAACCGAGTCGCACAACCGAGCGCCGGACTTGACCTTGCGCGAGTTACGACCTATCGATATAGGAAGCGGATCACAACGATCCGAAAGGAGACGCATACGAGCGCCAACATGAAAATACAAACGGGCTCTGCCGTTGGCGCGACAGAACCCGTTGATTACCGCTAGCACACCCCCTTGACCGGTGGGGCACTCGCTTTGAACATAGGTCGCATAGGCGGCCATGTCAAGGCTGGATTGGTGCATCCTGCTTTCGTCACGTGGGGAGCGCTGTGGTACGACCTTCATGAGACGTGCGTCTCGCCACTGAGCGTGGGAGACCCGCCATGTCCAGCACTACCTCAAAGCCCACGGCCAACGCACGCCCAGGGACTCGCATGCGCGCGGCACTGGCCGACGCGTACGACAAGCGTGGGCATCGCAAAGCCAACCTCTGCTACGTCTACAGTCCAAAATCGGATCGCGACTGGGCACTGAGTGGAAAGCTGGAATTGGCCCACTTTGTACTGGCTGAGTCGACGCCGGACATCGTTTCCGTGAACTACGCGCCCGCGCCGCGTCAGTTATCGACTGACCCACCCGGCTCATTGATCGCCTGGTGTGCGGAAGTACGCCGACACGACGGGACGTGGGAGTGGCGTTGCCTGGGGGAAGCAACTGACCCGGCAAAAGAGCAAGCCCGCGCGCGACTTGCCCAAGCATATGAGGCCCAGCACTGTCGCCTGCGTGAGCACGACCTACATGCCGATAGCGCACATCTTCACAACTGGTTGCGCATTATTCACTGGCTTGCACTGTATCGCGGCATACCATTGACGCATGAATCCATGGCCGTCGGGGCACTGCTCGACACGGGGCATGCCATCTCGCTAAAGGATGTCGCACGGTTGGACGAAGTTGGCCGGGGTGACACTTACATCGCTGCGGCGTTTCGACTCGTTCAAAGCGGATGCCTCGCGCTCGCATTGGGCAACGAGCCGCTTTCGCTGCGCACCGAACTTGTGCGCGCGGGAGTGCCGTCGTGAGCAGGCCACTGACCGCCCGGACCCTCCCATGGGAGTGGCGCAACACCGAAGACTGGCGACGCGTGGACTCCAGTCAGCTCACTGATGCTGTGCGAGATCGCTTCGAACGCTTGTCAGCCGGCATCGCGTTCTATCTGGAAACCGGCCACCTCACTCGCGCCGCACAGATCGCGCAGGTGTCTCGCAGTGTGTTGATACGGCAACTCAATCGGTGCGTGACACTCGCCGACGATGGGCGTCTGTACGGCTGGGCAGGGCTGCTTTGCGGGGCGCGCACATGCGGCTACCACCGAAACAAATCACTCCCGGGCCCCGCCGACAGGAGCGGACACGCGGGCGCATTCACGCAATTTCTGACTGAGCACCCTGAGATTCGAGACAAACTCGACGCGCTCATTCTCGGCCGACGCATTACTGGGGAGGTCGCCGAAGCTAGGGTATCGGCAAAAACAGCGTGGACGCGGCTCTGCGGCTGGTGTTTCGACGCTGGCATCTCCCTGCGGAGTTACCCCCTGAACACGAAAAGCCAAGGGCGCAGATCCGTGGCACGCTACGTCACTCAGCTTGTCCAGCGCTCGCCGCACGGCGCCGTCGACGCCCGATTCGGCGAGAATGCCGCTTACAAACTGCGCTTTGGTACCGCCCGCCGCTCTCCGATTTGTGCGATGGCACCCTTTGACATTGCACAGTGTGATGCGCACAAAATTGATTGCATCGGCACGCTGGAGATTACCGGCCCGGTAGGTCCCCAGTTCGTGCCCATCGAGCGCCTATGGCTTATTGCCTATCTGGACAGTTACTCGAGGTGCGTCTTGGGCTACGCTATTGCCATTGCCACGCAGCCGTCCGCCCAAACGATAGAAGCGGCCTTCGTTGCGGCAAACGTCCCGTGGCAGCCGATGGAGGCGTCTATATTGGGCGTCAAGTATGCCCAAGGCGCAGGATTTCCCTCCGGCCTCATTCCCGAATTGGCCCAGTGCAGCCCTTGTGTGCTGAACCTGGACAATGCGGTGCAGCACTACAGCCACGTTATCGCGGAGCATCTGCGTCGTCGGCTCGGCTGCATCATCGCGTATGGGGGACTCGCCGATTGGGGACACAACGCGCTGCTTGAGCGCTGGTTCAAAACGTTGGAAACGCGAGGCTTCCATCGCCTGCCATCAACAACCGGGTCACATCCGGGCGACACGCGTGCACGTGATCCGGTGCGTACCGCGAGCCGACTGGGGATTACGTACCAGCAACTGCTCTATCTCGCGGACGTACTGTGTGCCAACTACAACGCTACCCCCCATCGGGCGCTCGGAGGACAGTCACCACTAGAGGTGCTTCGTGCCTTCGCTCAACGTGGGTTCGATGGCCCCTTGCTGCCCGCCCTGCCCACGCCCTCGTGGAACTCGCCCGCATTGGGTGTGGAGATCGTCACGCCTGTCGTCCGTGGCTCGATACAGCAGGGCAGGCGACCCTATGTCGAATTTGGCGGCGCACGTTACAGCAACGAGAACCTGCAAAGCGCGTGGCATTTAATCGGCAAGAGGATTGTGGTGCATGTGCCGCGCGATGCGCGCAATTGCGACGCCTATCTAAGCAATGGCTTTGCGCTTGGCGGATTGACAATACTGCACGCAGGGTGGGGGCGACATGCCCACACGCTGGAGATGCGGAGGACGATTCAGGCCAACGAGCACCGCTATGCACCAGATGACGATCCCATGCAGGAAGTTGCACGAGCGCTAGCCACACGTATCGAAGAACAATCACGCAAGCGTCCAACCAAGATATCTCGCGACGCGACCAAGCTTGCCAATCTGGCACGTGAGAGCGGCGTCACCATCGACGCGACAGCAGCGCCGAAGCGACCTGCGCGAGTGCCACACATTCGCTCGCTGACACATCGACTCAAACCAGTGGTGTGGAAAGGGCGCTAGGAGACAGATCATGAGAACGACGAAACCACCGCAAGGCCCGCGAATGACTTTGCCCGAGCTGCTTCAGCTCCGTGACGAAAAGCTAAACGTGCATCCATTGATCAAGGACCAAGTCATCGCGCCGACGCCCGCGATCAAGGAGGCATTCGATATTGTGGAAGACGCCTTGATTCATTATGAATCGGGGGTATGCTTCGTTGCCGAATCACGGTTTGGCAAAACGTTCGCCATCAACCTGATCGATACCACTGTCACACAGCATTTCGCCAATGTTCCTCGGTTGCGCGTGAGCGCGAAAGAGCACGACCATCCCACCGAGCGCGCCCTATACACCGATCTCCTGCTGGATCTGGGCCATGGTAGCCCAAACACGGGGACCGCAATTGCACGCCGGATCCGTGTTTTTTCGCTGATGCTCGCGGCCGCGCAGACGAACGCGAGCGACCGGATTCTGCTGTTTGTCGACGAAGCTCAGAACTGGAAAACGGCGGATTTCACGCACATGCGTGATTTGTCCAACGACTTGACGCGCCAGGGCATCTCCCTCGTGGTGGTGCTGTTCGGTCACCACCAGCTCCACACGCTGCGAACCGAGCTGCGCACAGCGAAACGAACCGACTTAATTGGCAGGTTTCTGCTCTCGCCCTATGCATTTCATGGCGTCCGTTCGGAACAGGATCTTCTTGTAACGCTGCAGTGCTATGACGATCCAGACATCTTTGAATTTCCGTCGCGCAGCGGGGTATGCATCTCCTCCTTCTTCCTACCGCGCGCCTACGATGCCGGCTGGCGCATACAGCGTGAGGCACCGGCATGCTGGGATGCTTTCGCCACCTTTGGCAACCACCGCACGGGCCACGACGCAGAAATCGGCATGAAATGGGTCGGAGGGGCCATTCGTGACTTCCTGTGCACCCACATGGACGACGATGGCAGAGATTTCCAGGCATCAAGAGACGCATGGATCCAGGCGGTACAACGCAGCGGCTTCGAGGCGACGCTCTCGCAAGATCCGGCGGGTCTATGAATCTCTTGATGACCTCACGCGGCGGCCAGGCAGCACACGGTGCGCTGCGAGACGGGTTGGCCTGGGCGCCAGCGTGGTTTGTCGTAGGTGAGAGCGCTTATGCGTGCTTGGGGAAGCTTGCGATTGCGAATGCCATGGGCGCCGCGGAACTGTGTGCCGGCGTATTCGGCAGACCGCTTGCCCCCAACGATTACTCTCGGCGCCATCCCCGCGAATTGCTGTGGGGGGAGTGGATGACGCAACGCAAGTCCGAAAGCGCCCTGATCCGGCAAATTCGTGACGGGGTGCTACAGTCCGAACCCGGTCGCTGGGCAAGCGGGCTCGCCAGCGACGAGGCGATCAGATTTTGCCCGACCTGCCTGAGCCTCGGGTTTCATCATGCAGCCTGTCAAATTGAAGCGCTGGAGAAATGCCCGATCCATGGGGATACGCTACGCTCAAACTGTCCTCAGTGTGGCGCTCGCACGCCACGATATGCACTGACGCATGCCACTTTTGATGCACCGTTCAGTTGCCCGTCATGCGGTCATTGGTACGGCGCCGCTTGGGGCCCAACATCAACGGGAAACGCATTATCCGACATTGTTGTTGCAGAGACTGAATATGTGTCGTTGACACGCTGGCTAACGGAGCTCTCCGCGCTAAGCCTCACGTGGCCAAATCAATCCAATTGGTCTTGTTCATTCTCGGACGTTGAGCGAGAGCGAAGGATATCGGTATTTCACGCGCTCAATCACATCCGCGGGTCACGGACGCCCGCATCGCTTCTAGCGCCCTCAAGACAAATCGCCGTCATTGGCAGCTTGCGGTCTTCTGCCCCCTTGACCTTCAGTCAGGTCAACGTCCGCGAAAAACACATGGTGTCGTTGTTTCGTGCCTTTCGCCGCTGGCTGTGGAACTCACTCGGGCTCGGTGGCGATGCATCAAATCGGAGCTACGTCACGCGATGGCTCGAACAACATGAAGATGGCGCAATGCTCGTCTCGCCTCCTGATGAGCCGCCTGAGCTCAGCGCCTATATTCTGTGGCGACAGCGATTCGAAAGAGCACGTGACGTACGCGCGCCTAAGCCACTGACGTCGTTGCGCAGTCGAATGGCTTCATGGCCGGTCGACGTTATCGTGACGATGGAAACATGGGTCGCATACTGTGCAATGAGCTTTCTGGCTGACTACGCCGTGTGCGTGCATTGGCAAAGCCAGATCAAAACACTGGATTCGCCAGGCCCCCGCAACCCTCGATGGATGGAGCTGCTCAATGAATTTCGCCCGAAACTCAATTCGGCAAATCCGCCGTGGCCGCGTCACTTGAACTACGCGTATGAATCGGATTCGCCCGGCATGGCGGCCCAGATCTGGACCTTCGTTTGCGCGGGCGAAGGCTATGACACATGGATTCATCTAGCATCGTGGCTTGTCGCCGCGATCCCGACGGTTGCCACACGCCTATCGAGGCACTTTGAATGCACAGACCGCGAGATCAGCGCACCACCGACGAGCGTGGAGGAACGAAATACCGCGTCCACTACCAAGCTGGATCGCCCGCAACGCCTAGCGCTTTTGCATCCGGGGCCCGAACTCGATGGTCATGATGGCACATTCCGCGCGCCGGAAGGTCCGTCGATACCGTTGCAAAATGACCTGCAGGCCATCAACGCGTGGTTGGATACATTTCGGGATCATCCCGCAGCCGCCACGAGTTACAAACGCGCCCTCGAAAAAATTGTAAATTGGGCTTACGTGCAACGTGGCAAGGCCATGAGTTCGCTTGACAGCAGTGATTTTGATGCATTTGAGGCCTTCCTGCTGGAGCCCAATCCACGGGCGTTGTGGATCATGGGCAACGGCACCGATGCACAATGGGCACCATTTCGTGGCCCACTCGCGCTATCGAGCATTCGCACGACAATGGTCACAGTCCGCCTATTCTACGAATGGTTAAGCAGCATTCAGTATGCCACGAACTGTCACGAAATCCGTCCGTATCAAACCGGGCCGCTGGCCCTTGCCAACCCGCTGATCGCAGGGAGCGTAAAGCAAATTCGCAGCGAGCCTATTGGTTCCTCTGCAATGGCCTATCTCTGGCAGGCGATTAAGAATGATGGCACGCCGGAAGGGTTGCGACGTGAACTCCTGATATCGCTTTGCTTTTACGGGACGCTAAGCCTGCCCGAAGCTCAAGCACTATCAGGCGCGGACCTCTCCATTCAGCCGCATGAAACTGTGCTCAAAGTTCGGCGCAGATTGCCCGATCGTCAGATCGTCTACGTGGTGCCGCCATTAGCCGAAATGCTGAGCCACTGGGTCGGTCTGATGGCCATCCAAACTTCGTCGGACGACTTGTGGACGGTTGAAGAAGCGCCTGCCAATCCCACGTCGGAACCCCTTCTTGGCACGGGTCTCGTGGGGATTCAACAGATCGCACGGCAGGCGTTCCGCGATGCGGCGTCATTGGCGACCGCAGTATCGGACGCTCACACAGCCGAGCAACTATTGCATGCAGGTGCCCGGCGATTGGCGAACACATTTTTGCAACAGGTCGAAGATGCTGGGGGAAACAACTGGGCACTCTTTGGCAAGCCTTACAGCATTCCATCCTCGACGTTGGCATACTTGGGACCTCGTGGCAGACTTCCCGCCGAAAGACTGCTAAAAGAACTCGCTAGAATTTCACACCTGTGGCGTTAGCCTTGCGACGGACGAGCGAGGCGTAAGGTTCGGAAATGCAGCGGGCAGGGGAGAGGGAGATAGATTCGAAACAAGTATGGGCCGGTATGCCCACATGAACATGTCACGCGGTCTTTGTGATTCGCCCGCAGACCTTCGGACGCCGATCATGCCAATTGCACCGCAAGAGCATTCCGCGACAATCGACGCCGTGCTTTTCGACGTCTACGGAACCCTCTGTAACGTCGGTCGGAGAAAGCACCCGTTCTTGAAGTTGGCGAAGCTGTCACCAGATCCGCGCGCAGCGCTTGAAATGGTGATGACGCGTCGCATGACGCTTGAGGATATGGCCAATCACGTCCATGCCGGCGCCGACATGTTGGCCTCACTCGAAAGGGACTTGCAGATCGAACTGGCGAGTATCAGGCTATTTCCCGATGCCGACAAAACCCTACGAGTCCTTGCAGCAAGGGGCGTCAAGATCGGGCTAGTGTCCAATTTGACGAGCCCGTACGCACAACCGGCACTCGATTGTTTGCCCATCACGCCCACGACCTGCATCTGGTCATTTGAATCCGGATGGCTCAAACCAGATTCTCGAATGTTCGAACGGGCATGCGACGAGCTTCGGGTTGACGTCCAGCACACCGTAATGGTGGGGGATTCGCTCGCCGGTGATTACGCAGGTGCCAATTCCGCAGGCATTCGGGCAGTTCTCATTGACCGATCTGCCTCTCGGCACCAAGGGATCACCAGCATTGGTTCGCTAGAGCTGCTACTGCGGACCATCCACGCGCCAGGGAAACAGTAGGGAAACTCCAAATACCATTGATCGACGTAACAACAGCACCTGCCTAGATGGACACAAATTTGCCACGATTCTGCGAGTCACCGTTTGCAAGACAGAAAATTGCTGCGAATCCGCAAATTGGCTGAAGTCGCACATTTGTGTCCCAAAAACGGGTTTTGTTAACCTAATTTGTGTCCGCCGACTGAAGTTGCACATTTGCGTCCAAAAAATCGAGTTTGTTAACCTAAATTGTGTCCGCTGACTCTTTCATTTAACATAATGTACATTATGCGAATAATTGATGGCTCCCGAAAGCGCCGCGCGAAGCCGTATCCAGCCCAATACGCAGCGGTTCTCCACTGACGGTTTCGGCGCCAGCCGGTCTTTTCGGTAAACTGCCGGTATTTACGGGACGGTTCACCGCCCGTTGCTTACTCAGTCTGCCCATGTCAAATACCCACGAAGTCCGCCCCGGCCAGTCCATCGAGCTGCTCAAGGAACTCCATATCCTCACGCGCGACGGCAAGATGAACCAGGACAGCCGGCGCAAGCTCAAGCAGGTCTATCACCTGTTCCAGTTCATCGAACCGCTGCTCCAGGAAGTCAAGGCCGAGCGCGGTCGCGTCACGCTCGTCGACCACGGTGCCGGCAAGTCGTACCTGGGCTTCATCCTCTATGACCTGTTCTTCAAGGCGCTCGCGGACGACTCGCATATCTACGGCATCGAGACCCGCGAGGAACTCGTCAAGACATCCCAAGCGCTGGCCGAGCGGTTGGGCTTTACCGGGATGTCGTTCCTGAACCTGTCCGTGGCAGAGTCGATCACCTCGCCGGCACTGCCGCCGACGGTCGACGTCGTCACCGCGCTGCATGCCTGCAATACCGCCACCGACGACGCAATTCGCTTCGCGCTGGCCAAGCAAGCGCGCCATATCGTGCTCGTGCCCTGTTGTCAGGCCGAGATTGCAGGCGTGCTGCGCAAAAATAAAGGTAAGCAATTGGCAGGCAACGCGCTCACGGAAATCTGGCGTCACCCGCTGCATACGCGCGAATTCGGCAGCCAGATCACGAACGTGCTGCGCTGCCTGCAATTGGAGGCCCACGGATATCACGTCAGCGTGACCGAACTGGTGGGCTGGGAACACTCGATGAAAAACGAGTTGATCATCGCGCAATACAAGAACCTGCCGCGCCGCCGCCCCGCCGAACGCCTCGAAGAGGTTCTCGCATCGCTCGGGCTGGAAGAAATGCGTGAACGTTTCTTTACCTCGCCAGCACCAGTATCAGAGGGATAAGCCCCACGATCCTGGCACCCTCCGTGCCAAGTCGGATGCGGTGAAGTGCGCAAAGCGCTAAGTCCAACGCGCCACGCGCACGTCCCTCCCCTCATCGCGCCGGTCGAATGAACCCCGAGTGCCGATTGATTTCGTAACGCTGAACGACGACGTCTTTCTCCGACGTCACCACATCGGCGGTGATCGTGTCCGCATCCCGCTCGACCACCTTGCCGAGTTTGAGGCGCGGGTTGCCCATACGCTTCACCCATCCATCCATATTGCTTCGGACCTGATCGACGCTCAATTTAAGATCCTCACGCTGGACCCCAGGTCCGCCGCCCCCCGCAGCGCCAGGCCCCCAGCACGGTCCGCAACCGCCAGGCCCCTGAATCACACCGCCCCGCCCCATCATGCCAGGACCATAACCGTAACCGCCGCCCATCATCCCTGGGCCGTAGCCGTACCCATAACCGCCACCCATCATCCCTGGGCCGTAACCCCGCTCGCCCCCCAGTCGCCATCATTGGGTTGGGCAAGCGCCGAGGTCGCAACCACAAGCAAAGCCGACGACGCGACCATCAAGACGCGCTTCATGGTTCTTCTTTCCATCGCATCAATCTCCTGAACGTGAATCCCGATAGCATGGCCGGTGACGAAACCGCGCGAATGCCGGGCCAATCGTGCATGTTCAGAGTAGGCGACGCACCAAGCCTTACGTTGAGGCAGGTCAAACCCTTGATCCGCCCAACGGTCTGCCGGGGCGCAACCCTGGGCCCATCAAGGATGGCAGCCGCAGACCGACAGCGCGGCACTTGCGTGCCTTGCTTGACGCAAGACAAGCGCCGTACCCAACGCCAGGCCGGCAAAAGCGATGTCCCCAAAGCGGCTCCTTGACATCGGTCAACACCCTAACGAACGCGACCCGCCATTCTGAAAACGAGGCCAGTGTGGGGAGAATTGCCATGTTCAGGGACGTCCGCTTGTCGTTGCTTGTGCCGCTTTTCGCATGCCTATGCACCGTGGGCGCCGCGCTGGCCGGGCCGACGCCGCAACCCGACTCGGAAAACAGCGTCTCGTACATCACTGGCGGTATTGGCGAAGACGACGTTCAGGCGTTTCGCGCCGCAGCGCCACAGTACAACCTACGGATGACGTTCGCGTCGAAGACGGGAAACTACCTCTCCGACGTCGATGTCACGATCACCTCAGACGCCGGGCGGCACGTCCTGGCCGTTCGAACCGAGGGGCCGTTCCTCTTCGTCCGGATACCCGCCGGCGCCTACCGGGTCTGGGCGCATACCCCCGGAATTACGGAATCCCGAAATATCCGGGTGCCCAAGCGCGGGGCCCTCGACCTGCATTTCTCCTGGGAGGATCCCGACTTCCCGGGCGTCCTGCATCTGTGTAAGCGATGTCCAAAACCGCGCCGCCCCTGAGCGACACGCTCACGCCGCAAGACGCCGACGAGCCGACACGCATGCGCGCCACGCCAACCGCGCCCGTTCCCCGTGAATCCAATGGCATCGTCAACGCGCCCGAGGCCGGTCCGAGCCGGCCGCCCGACGCCGAGCGCGGGCTATCGAGCGCCGAGGTGCTGGCCCGGCGCGCGCGCTTCGGCGCGAACGTCGTCGACTACGCGGCGCGCCGCACCTGGCGACTCACGTTGTGGGAAGTCCTGCGCGAGCCCATGTTCCTGCTGTTGCTCGCGGCAAGCGCCATCTATCTCGTGCTCGGCGATGCGGCCGAAGCGTTGACGCTGCTTGCCTTCGTCATCGCGATTGTCTGTCTCACCGTCTATCAAAGCCATCGAACCGCCCAGGTACTCGACTCGCTTCGCGAACTGTCCGCGCCGCGCGCCAAGGTGCTACGTGACGGCACCCGCCAACTGGTGTCCTCCTCGGAACTGGTTCCCGGCGACGTCGTTTTCGTCGATGAAGGCAACCGCGTGCCCGCAGACGGCCTTGCCGTCGAACTTCACGAACTGAGCGTGGACGAGTCGTTGCTCACGGGAGAATCCGTGGCGGTCAGCAAATCCGTCGCCCGACTCGACGTCCGCACCGATCCATCAGGCGACACCGGCGAGCCCGCCGACAGCCAGCTGTTTTTCGGCTCCATGGTGGTCCAAGGGCAAGCGCGCATGATCGTGACCGCCACCGGGCCGAATACGACGCTCGGTCGCATCGGCAAGTCGCTGAGCGGCATCTCGGAAGCGCTTTCTCCCCTGCAGATCGAAACGAGAACCTTCGTCAATCGCTTTGCTGCGGTAGCGATTGCCACGGTCTTTCTGCTCACCGCCATCTATCGCTGGCGCGTCGGTGAGTGGCTGCCCGGCATCCTCGCCGGGATCACGCTGGCGATGGGCATCCTGCCTGAAGAGATCCCCGTCATCCTCACCGTGTTCTTCGCATTGGGCGCGCGCCGTATCGCCAAGGAAGGCGTACTCACGCGCCGGATGAGCGCGATCGAGGCGCTTGGCCAGACCTCGGTGCTGTGCGTCGACAAGACCGGCACGCTGACACAGAATCGCATGTCGGTCAGCGCGCTCGTCGCCCATGGCCGGCGGCTTGACGTCGGCCCATCGACACCGCGGATCGATGCCGCCTTTCACGAGTTGATCGAGTACCTGGTGCTCGCCAGCGAAATCGAACCCATCGATCCGATGGAGCGCGCGTTCCACGAGACCGGCCGCCTCGAACTCGCGGGCACCGGTCGCCTGCACACCGACTGGTCGCTGGTGCATGAGTACGCGTTGACGCCTGCGGTACCCGCGATGTCCCACGCCTGGCGCACCCCGGCGCCGGAGCATCATTCGATCGCGTGCAAGGGGGCGCCGGAAGCCGTCTGCGCCCTTTGCCATCTGGACGCGACGCAAACCCAGACGGTGCTCGGCCAGGCGGCGGCCATGGCGTCGGGCGGGTTGCGGGTGCTGGGGGTGGCGAAAGCGTCGCACTCGCACGCTGAGTGGCCGAAGGATCAGCACGGCTTCGCGTTTACATTCCTCGGGCTGGTCGGTCTGTCCGATCCGGTCCGGCCGGAAGTTGCGCAGGCCATCGCGCAATGCCACGCCGCCGGCATTCGCGTGGTGATGGTGACCGGCGACTATCCCACAACCGCGCAGGCCATTGCCACCGAGGTCGGCATCAACAGCCGACGGATCGTCACCGGGCAGGCCCTGGCGGCCATGGACGACGCCCAGGTGCGCAACGCCGTCATGAAGGTCGAGACCTTCGCCCGCATCCGGCCCGAGCAAAAGCTTCGTCTGGTGAACGCGCTGCGTGACAACGGTGAAGTGGTGGCGATGACGGGGGATGGGGTGAACGACGCGCCGGCCCTCAAGGCGGCCCACATTGGCATTGCGATGGGATTGCGCGGCGCGGAAGTGGCGCGCGAAGTCTCGGCGCTGGTGCTGCTGCGCGACGACTTTGCCCCCATCGTGTCCACCATCCGGCTCGGGAGACGCATCTACGCCAATCTTGTCCTCGCGATCAGCTACACCATCGCGGTGCACGTTCCCATGGTCGCGGCGGCCGTGGTGCCGATTCTCGTCGGCTTGCCGCCCATGCTCGCGCCGATCCACATCGTCTTTCTGCAACTCGTGATCGATCCGGTCTGCTCGATCGTGTTCGAGAACGAGCCGGAAGACCCGCGTCTGATGCATGCCCCGCCTCGGCGTCCCGGTGCGCGACTCCTGTCGTCTCGCACCGTCCTGCAATTGGCCTCGGTCGGCGCATTGGCCGGTGCGCTGGTCCTCGGCGTTTACGCGGGTCTGCTGCAATATGCGAGCGCCTCCGCGAACTCGCTCCCGTTGGCGCGCACGATGGCCTTCGAACTGCTCGTCGTGGTCAATGTGGCGCTGATCTTCGTGGTTCCGATGGTGTTGCGCACAGCACGTCCCGCGTGGGGGCGTCCGCGAAATCGATACCTCTGGCGGGTCTTGGGCATGACGGGCGTGGCGCTTGCGCTGCTGATCACCGTGCCGTCGCTGGCACGGCTGTTTGGACTCGTGGCACTGCTCAATCCTTGAGCACACGTCAAAATCGACTTGATAAAGCCCCGATACCGCGCATCCGGGAGCGCACCTGATCCGTATGGATCAATACGCTCACCCTCGGTCGTCACACCATGCCGAATCCCCGCCTGCTTATGCCGGACACGACGCGCTATCTCGCACCGAAGGTGCTATATTGCGCGGAACGTCAATGCTATGGCCGATGCCAGGGTCTCTCCCGCATGAACGACATGCCCAGCAGTGCCAACCGAGCACGTCCATCAACCCCTCAGCGCCCGAGCGACCCCAGTGCCGACACCGCATGGCGCGATGCATTGAACCGAACACTGTCGGCCGTGGGACAAGAAGACCGCGAAGCCTTCGCCGCCCTCTACCAGATGACATCGGCGCGTCTGTTCGGTGTGATCCTGCGAATGATCCGCGACCGGGCGGAAGCCGAGGACCTGCTTCAGGAGGTTTTCGTCAGCGTCTGGCGACGCGCAGACGGCTTCGACCCCGAGCGCGGCAACGCCATGACGTGGCTCATCACGTTGGCTCGCAACCGAACCATCGACCGTTTGCGCGAGCATCGCGAGGCCGCCCTCGATGAGGCCGACGCGCTCGCCATCCCATCCGACGACCCCACGCCTGCCGCGCTCGCCGAAGCGTCCGAGGAACGACAGCGCCTCGAGCAGTGCCTGCAACGCCTCGAGCCACAACAACGTGGCGTGGTTCGCGAGGCGTTCTTCACCGGCGCTTCGTACAGCGAGCTCGCTGCTCGCCTGAGCGTGCCCCTCGGCACGATGAAGAGCTGGATACGCCGTAGCCTAATGCAACTGAAGGTATGTCTCGAGCAATGAATACGCCCGCCAACCAAGACGACGAGCTGCGCTGCGCCGAATATGCCCTCGGCGTGCTGAGCGCTGCCGAACGGCGCGAACTCGAGCAGGCCGCCGACGCCGATCCTCGCATTCAGGCAAGCCTTCACCAGTGGCAAGCGCGTATCGCGCAATTGGCCGAAGATGTCGCACCGGTCGCCCCGCCGCCGCGCGTGTGGCAACGCATTCGGCGCGATCTGGGAGTCCCGATGGAAGCACCGCGCGCCGCGCGCCCGGTACCCGCCACCTGGTGGGACAATTTGCGCCTCTGGCGATGGGTGGGACTCGGCGCAAGCCTCGCGGCGCTTGCCCTGCTCGCCGTGAACGTGGTGACCCTAATGCCTTCGCGCAGCCCGTCCGCCGTAACGGCCAATGCTTATATGGTGTCGACCATCGCTCGCCAGGACGGCGTTGCGCACTGGACCGCAACGGTCGACAGGCGTCGCTCAAGCATGGTCGTGGTGCCGGTGCTCAAGCCGGTCATTGCCGCCGGCCGCGCGACCGAACTGTGGTTGATCCCGCATAATGCCAAACCCATCCCGTTGGGCGTATTCGCGTCGGATCAACCCGCGTCGATGACGCTCTCCCCCCAGATCCTCGCGCAGATGGACAGCAACGCCGTGCTCGCGGTGTCCGTCGAGCCGCCGGGGGGCTCGCCCACCGGCCAACCGACTGGCCCAGTGGTCGCCACCGGCGCCATCCGGCCCGCGTGAGCGGCTGAGCTACTGAACGACTGAAGGTCTGAGAGGGCCTTAGGATCCAACAATCTGAAGATCTAAGAATCTAAGGGGTTAAGGGTCTGAGGGTCTGAGGGTCTGAGGTCGAAGGTCGAGAAGCGAGGGGCGAGGGTCTGAGCACCCTGCGGCGTTTCGGTCATCGTTTGACTTGAAGGGGGTTGTCCGTGCGTTGGACACCCCCTTCTTCGCTTTCCGGATCGTCCCGCCCTCCACTTTCATTCAGATTTTTCTCCCGCGCGTGCATCCGGTGACGCTTGACGCTCGTATATAGCAGCATCGAGTCCTCAATCCGCGTCTGGAGCCCGCATGCTCGCTGCTGTCGCCCTGTCGTTCGCTGGACTGTGCGTTGTGTTCGCGCTCGCGTGGCTTTACCAATGGCGCTCGCATAACGCCGGCATGGTCGACCCGGTCTGGGCGGCCGCGCTCGGGAGCGTCGCGATCGTGGCCGCCTGTCTCGGCACCGGCCACCCTATCAACCGCGCCTTCGTCGGTGTGGCCGGTGGCCTATGGGGCCTGCGTCTGGCAATGCATCTCTGGCGTCGCAACTTCGGCCACCCGGAAGACGCGCGCTACCGACAATTTCGCCAACAGTGGGGCAAGCATACCGGTCGCAACATGTTCTGGTTTTTCCAGTTGCAGGGCGTAATCGCCCTGCTCCTCGCCGCGGCGTTCTTCGTGCCGGCATTTGACGAGCACGCCCCGGCGCCATTGGCGGTCGCCGTCGCCGCGCTCATCTGGCTGGCCGCTGTGGCAGGTGAGGCGTCGGCTGACCGTCAATTGCGACGCTTCACCGCCGTCGCCACCCATCGGGACCAGGTCTGTCAGGTGGGCTGGTGGCGTTACTCGCGCCATCCCAATTACTTCTTCGAGTGTGTGCACTGGTGTGCTTACCCCATCCTCGCGATCGGAGCGCCCTTGGCATGGATCACGCTCGTCCCGCCGCTGCTCATGGCCTGGCTGCTGCTCAAGGTGTCTGGCATCCCACTGCTCGAAGCCCACCTCATGCAATCCCGTCCCGCCTACAAGACGTACATGCAAACCACCAGCGCGCTCATTCCCTGGCCCCCCAGGAAGTCCGGCGAGACGCCGCTGCCATGACCCCGTTCGTTGAAGACAGGAGCCCGACGCCATGACCGTCTCCCTCACGCAACCACCCGCCACACACGTCACGTCGCCCGACGAAAGCGGTCTT
Source organism: Pandoraea eparura (assembly GCF_902459725.1). GTDB lineage: Bacteria > Pseudomonadota > Gammaproteobacteria > Burkholderiales > Burkholderiaceae > Pandoraea > Pandoraea eparura. The sequence goes on along the minus strand of NZ_CABPSH010000014.1, from coordinate 72,559 downwards.
ATCCGACTCTGCGAGCGGGGCCTTGTGCCAGACGTTGCGCTACGGGCGGGCATGCGCATGCTGATGCGCCAACGCTTGCGCGAGACGCATGCGCACGATCCCGAGCGAAGCGCGGAAGCGCTCGCCGCATTCGTCCGTGAACTGCACGCAAGCCCGATTGCCGTTGAGGCGCAGACCGCCAACACGCAGCACTATGAGGTGCCGAGCGAATTCTTCGTCGAGCACCTCGGGCCAGCCATCAAGTATTCGTGCTGCTACTACCCCAATGGCGACGAGACACTGGCCCAGGCCGAGCAGGCCATGCTCGCGCTCTACGCACAGCGCGCCGACATCGCCGACGGTCAGCGGATTCTGGATCTCGGATGCGGCTGGGGCTCGCTCTCGCTCTGGCTGGCTGAGCGATATCCCGGCGCACAGATCGTCGGGCTGTCGAACTCCCACGGTCAGCGCCGCTTCATCGAGGCGGCGGCGGCGCGGCGCGGGCTGCGCAATCTGCGAATCGTCACTGGCAACGTGGCCGACTTCGACTTCGATGACGGCATCGCATCAGGATTCGACCGCATCTTGTCCATCGAAATGTTCGAGCACATGAAGAACTACGGCGCGCTGCTCGCCAAGATCGCGCGCTGGCTGAACGACGACGGCACCCTGTTCGTCCACCTCTTCGCACATCGTCACGTCGCCTACCCCTTCCAGAACCACGATGGCAGCGACTGGATGTCGCGACACTTCTTCACCGGCGGCACCATGCCCAGCGCCGATCTGCTGCTGCACTTCCAGGACGACCTGCGCCTCGCGAACCGCTGGTGGGTCGACGGCCGCCATTACGCGCGCACGGCCAACGACTGGCTGGCGGCCCTGGATGCGTCGCGCGACAGAACACTGCCGATGCTCAAGGCGGCCGGGTATGGCCCGCAGGCCGGCATTCAGTTCCAGCGCTGGCGCATGTTCTATATGGCGGTCGCCGAACTGTTCGGCTATGCCCAAGGCCGCGAATGGGGCGTTGGACATTATCTGTTCGAAAAGCGGAGCCGTCGGGCATGAGCCGCCGATCCGCCATGACCTGGCGGGCATTGCGGATTCGGCCGCGAGGCGCGCATTCGTGGGTGGCGCACCGTTTTTTCAAGCGCGATTGCATCCGGGCGCGCCCGTGGTTCGTATAACCACAAAACCTCGACGAGACAAGTCAATGAACGCATCGACCGCCGCCCTGCCCCCCGGACAACGCGTCGCCGTGGTGGGCGCGGGGATTGCCGGACTGGCCAGTGCCTATCTCCTCGCACGAAAGCATCACGTGACCGTGTTCGAGGCAGGCAATTATGCCGGTGGGCATACGAATACCGTCGACGTCTCGCTCGACGGGCATTGCGCGCCTGTCGACACGGGCTTTCTGGTCTTCAACGATCGCACCTATCCCAACCTGATTGCGTTGTTCGATGAACTCGGGGTGAGCGCCATCGCGAGCGATATGTCGTTCTCGGTATCGGTCGACGATGGCGCCCTGGAATGGGCTGGCACCAACCTGAACACTGTCTTTGCCCAACGTCGCAACCTCTATTCCCCGAGCTTTCTTGGGATGCTGCGCGATGTGCTGCGCTTTAACGCGTCGGCAGAGCAGCACTTGCAGAGCGCCATGCGCGAGCGTCAATCGGTGGGCGACCTGCTGTTGGCGAACGGCTACGGGCAACCGTTTCAGCACCACTATCTCCTGCCGATGGCCGCCGCGATCTGGTCAAGCCGTGCGGCCGACATCCTGCACTTTCCGGCCGCGACGTTTCTGCGCTTCTGTCTGAATCACGCGCTACTGCAGATCCGGCAACGTCCGCAATGGAAAACCGTCGCCGGTGGCGGACGCGCATACGTGCGCCGGTTGCTGGCAACGCTCGACGATGTGCGACTGCGAACGCCCGTTCGGCGCGTCACGCGCGAGCGCGATGGGGTAACGCTCTCGTTCGGCGACGGAGCCTCGCAGCGTTTCGACGCCGTCGTTCTCGCCGGTCACGCGCCGGACAGCCTGAAACTACTGGGCGATGCCGACGCTTCCGAGCGTCAGATACTCGGTGCCGTGCGGTATCAACCGAACATGGCGGTCCTGCACACGGATCCGAAATTGCTACCGCGCCGCCGCCGTGTCTGGTCCGCGTGGAACTATGTCAGTCAGGCGGGCACGGCCGCCGACGCGCACCGTCCCGTGTGCGTGAGCTATCTGATCAACCAGCTCCAGGCCCTGCCGTTCACGTCCCCCGTGATCGTCACGCTCAACCCGAGCGACGAGCCGGCGCCGGACAAGGTGTTGGGACGCTACGCCTACGAACACCCCCTGCTCGATCTGGCCGCCGTGGACGCCCAATCGCGCCTGCCGGATATTCAAGGCCGCCAACGGACATGGTTCGCGGGCGCGTGGACCGGCTACGGCTTTCATGAGGATGGCCTGAAATCCGCGCTGCGGGTGGCGGGCGATTTCGGCGTGATGCCGGCGTGGGCGAAGCTATGAGCACGAAGGACGCGATGGCCGGTGCATCAACACCACCCGCCTGGCTGCTGCGCGGCCGTGTGACCCACGAACGGCTGCATCCGGTCCGGCACGCGTTCACTTATTCGATGTTTCAAATCGCTTGCGATGTCGGGCGTCTCGATGCCTTGCGCAGCCGGTGGTTTGCGCTGGACGAACGGCGCCCCCTCGCCCTGAGATCGCACGACTACGGTCCTCGCGACGGCAGTGCGCTCGCGCCCTGGATGCGCGCGCGTCTGGCGGAAGCCGGGATTCCGGCGGATGGCACCCTCTGGCTGCAGACGATTCCGCGCATGGCCGGCTATGCGTTCAACCCGGTGAGCTTCTGGTATTGCCACGACCGCCAGGGAAACCTGCGCGCGTTGTACGCCGATGTGCGCAACACGTTCGGTCAACACCACGGGTATCTGCTCAGTGCCGACGGACATGCGGCCATTTGCGGCGACACCCGGCTCTTTTGCCGGAAAGTCTTTCATGTCTCCCCGTTTTGCGACGTGCAGGGCGAATACGAATTTCGCGTTCGCCGCAAGGGCGCGATGTGGTCGGTCGCCATCGACTATCGCGTCGGCACCGAACTGCTGCTACGCACGGCGATCGCGATGCGAGCAGAACCTTTCACGGGAAGGCGCGTGCTGCGTGCCGTGCTGTCGCAGCCCCTCAATGCCCTGAACGTCGTTATCAGAATCCACTGGCAAGCGCTGAGGCTCTGGCTCAAGCGCGTGCCATTCCACGGCAAGACGCCGCCCACGCTACGTGCAACGGCGCCGGAGCGCGCCGCTTGCGCTGACCGGGAGATCCGTCCATGATTCCGCTCCGCCTATTCTCCATGCGTCCCAACGCACCGATGTCGGCCCGCCTGTTCATCGCGTTGCTTCGCCGCATTCACTCCGGACATTTGACGCTGGTATGCCCCGACGGCACCGTGCATATGTTCGGCGATCCCCATAGCGCGCCGGGCGCGACGCTTCACCTGCACGACTGGCGCGCCTGTCGTCGCATCATGCACGCTGGCGACATCGGGTTCGCCGACGCCTATCGCGCCGGCTGGGTCGATTCGCCCGACATGGTCACGCTGCTCCGGCTGGCGATACGCAATCTCGCCTCGATCTCCAGCACCGTGACGGGCTCTCGGATCGCGCGTATCTGGTATCACCTCCGGCATCGCCTGCGTGGCAACACCAAGTCGGGTAGCCGTCGCAATATTCACGCGCATTACGATCTCGGCAACCGCTTCTATGAATTGTGGCTTGACTCGACCTGGACCTACTCGAGTGCCTGGTTCGACGGCGATAGCCACCGTTCGCTCGCCGACGCCCAGCATGCCAAGTATCAGCGAATCATCGATACCTTGGCGCTGCGCCCCGGCGATCGCGTGCTGGAAGTGGGATGCGGATGGGGCGGATTTGCGCTGCACGCGGCCCGGCAAGGGATTGCGGTGCATGGCATCACACTGTCGCAGGCACAATTGACGCTCGCCCGTGCCCGCATTGACGCGCAGGGCCTGAGCCACTTGGCCGAGATCTCGCTCACGGATTACCGCGACGTGCAGGGTGAGTTTGCCGCCATCGTGTCCATCGAGATGTTCGAGGCCGTGGGGGAAGCGTATTGGCCGGCGTACTTCTCAATGCTCAAATCACGCCTGCGCCCCGGTGGCCGTGCGCTGATTCAGTCGATCACCATCGAAGACAACGCCTTTGACGCATACCGCGCGTCAAGCGACTTCATCCGCGAGTTCATCTTTCCGGGTGGCATGCTGCCAAGCCCCGAGCGCTTCGTCAGCACCTCGGAAGCCTGCGGCATGACGGCCGTCGAGACGTTGCGCTTCGGTCGCGATTACGCCAGGACGCTGCAGCACTGGCATGCGGCCTTCGAAGCGCAAATCGACGCGGTGCGTGGGCAAGGCTTCGACGACACCTTCATCCGGTCGTGGCGACTGTATCTTCAGTATTGCGAGGCGGCGTTCGCAGAGCAACGCATCGATGTGCGGCACTTCGTTGTCTCGCACGGGTGTTGACGCGGGCGGCGGCCCGCCAGATCGCGCACGGCTTGCAACGATGCGAGCATGCGTGTGAATGAGGCACGCTCACGCGCTCTACTCGATGACATGCCGTCGCGCCCGCCGCGCCGCGTGGAGCTGGCGCTCCGCCTCGCTCAACAGTGCCGACACGGCGGCCGGCGCGCCGCCGGACATGGGCGTCGCACCACCGAATGTCGCAGGATCGCCGATCGCGATACCCACACTCGCCGTCAGGGACACGCGTTCGCCGTTCGGCAACGTCAACGCCGTAGCTTCAATACGGCCACGCAGCAGGTCCGCGAATTGCTGCGCGCGAATTGGGTCGAGCACACGCGCCAGAATCACAAACCCATCCGCCCCCAACCGGGCCACTACATCCCCGGGCTGAGAAGTATTGAGGCACACCGCGCCGACGCGGCGCAGCACATCGTCGCCCGCGCCATGCCCCCAGGTCGCGTTGATCTGCGTGAAGTGGTCGACATCGAGCTTGATCAAGGCGACCAGACCCGGCGTCGGCATCGCCCACAGGGCCTGCGCCTGCCGCACGAAGGCCTGCCAATTCATCAGTTGCGTGAGCGGGTCGGTATCCGCGCTCATCTCCAGGTCGCCCAGTAACCGCGCGCGCTCGCCGCGCAGTTGCCGCAACTCGAGTGCGTTGAGCCTGAGCACGCGCAGCGCATCGAACACGGCGCGCACCTGTGGTCGGTACATCGGCACGCCTTCGCCCGGCACCGCCCCGTCGAGATGGCCCTGCGCCAGGGCATTGACGCAACGCGTTGCCGCCTCGAACGGCAGCACCACGTGGCGACGGATATGGCGCAGCAAAACGACCATGGCCAGCCCCAGCGCGAGCGTAGCAAGCGCCGTGCCGACCAGCCACTTGAGCGCCAGTGAGGCCTGGGCGTCGACGTTGCGCCGCGCCAGCGTCAGCATGGTGTCGCGGAAGTCGGTGATCGCGTGCATGGTCGGCACGTAATGGCCGGCAAACTCGGCCGTCGTCGGCGCGACATGCGCCGGCGAACTCGCCAGCGTGCGCACCGTGGCCACGTAATGCAATCCCGCCGTGAAGTACTGGGCGTTCAGGGCGTCAAGCGCCTTGGGACCGAGTTCAGGGGGATCGATCATGCGAGCGGCAATCATGTCGTGCAGTTGATCGATGCGTCCGAGCGTGCGCTCCAGGGTGCGCTGATCGGCCTCAGTGAGCGGCGCCCCGGTGGTGAGCGACGCGGTGAAGTGCGAGCCGAGTTGACCGGCGGACTCGCGCAGATCTGCGGCCAGACGGGCGAGGACGACATAGTGAAGCGCGTCAGGCGCGCCGCGCGAAATCACGTCGATGCGCGACGATGCCACGGAGGTGAACTCGGGGATGACACGGATCATGCGATCGACAGCATCGCGCACGTCCGCGTCGCTGCGTTTCTCGCGTGGGCGTTGCACCAGCAGGTCGACATTCGCGCTGGCGGCCGCCAGATCCAGGCGCGCACGCTCGACGACCCGCAAGCTGCTGCCGCATGCGTCGCAGCGGTCGGTCGAGAGCGCCGACAGCAGTTCCTGCAGGCGCGCGTTGGTCGCCTCGCGCGCGTTGCGCAGCGCAGTGACCGACGCGTTGGGAAGCGGAAGATCGGCGCCCAGCACGGCATTGGCCGGCCCCCGCTCGGCGGACGCCTTCTCCATCGCCAACAGCGTTGCCCGCAGGGCCTCCAGCGCGAGTGAGGCGTCGCGGGCGCGCTGGTACGTTCCCCAGGACCACGTCAGCAGACCGACGCAGAGGACAACGACGCTGCCGACCACGGCGAAATTCAGCCACCGAAGGTGGCCAGTCAGCGGAACGGCGGAGAGTAACGTGCGCTTCATTGACGATGACACCGCCGGCCACACGGTTCGGGGTCCCACGCAGGCTGCACTGGATGGCGCCATGACGGCGGCCATCCAAAGCAGGTCTCGGACACGTGGCGCCCGGCACTTGGCACCCACGCGCCGGCATCACGACGATGTCGGCTGGCGGCGAAATCAGGTCGCAAAAAAAGCGGCGGACATCGACGCGGCGCCATTGTCGCACAACGCGCCGGGGCGTCCAGGCCCATGCGCGGCCGTCACAGGTCGATGGCCACCTCGGTGCCCTGCAGGATCGCGCGCTTGGCGTCGAGTTCGGCCGCCACATCGGCGCCGCCGATGACATGCACGCGCGCCCCCGCCGCCCGGAGACCATCCGCCAGTTCGCGCAAAGGCTCCTGTCCGGTACACAACACTACGTTATCGACGGGGAGCACGTGTGGCGTGTCGTCGATGGTGACATGCAAGCCGTCGTCGTCGATCCGGCGATAGGTCACCCCGGGGATCATCTCGACGCCGCGATGCTTGAGCGAGGTCCGGTGAATCCAGCCGGTGGTCTTGCCCAGGCCATCGCCCACCTTCGATGCCTTGCGCTGCATCAGGTAGACCTTGCGAGGTGACCTCTGCGGCTCCGGTGGGCGCAGGCCACCGGCGTGCGCGTAGTCGCGGTCGATGCCCCATTCGGCGTAAAACTTCGCTGGCGCCAGCGTGGCGCTCTCACCCGCTTGCGTGAGGAACTCGGCCACATCGAAGCCGATGCCCCCCGCGCCAATCACTGCGACGGTCCTGCCGACCGATGCGCCACCACGCAGCACGTCGATATAGCTGAGCACCTTGGGGTGATCCACGCCCTCGATCGCCGGGGTGCGCGGCACCACGCCGGTCGCCAGCACGATGTCGTCATACCGGCCGTCGACCAGCGAAGTTACCGTCGCACGCGTGTTGAGTTGCACCTTGACGCCCGCGGTATCCAGTTCGTGGCGGAAGTAGCGCAGCGTCTCGAAGAACTCTTCCTTGCCGGGAATCCGCTTGGCCATGTTGAACTGCCCGCCGATCTCGGCATCGGCCTCGATGAGCGTGACGTCGTGTCCCCGCCGGGCCGCCACCGTGGCCGCCGCGAGACCCGCCGGGCCAGCGCCGACGACGGCCACGCGACGCGGGCGTCCGGCCGCCTCGATGCGCAGTTCCGTCTCGTGGCAGGCGCGCGGATTGACCAGGCAGGAGGTGATCTTGCCGCTGAACGTGTGATCGAGGCACGCCTGATTGCAGCCGATGCACGTGTTGATCGTCTCGGCGCGGTCGGCGGCCGCCTTGTTGACGAACTCGGGATCGGCCAGCAGTGGTCGCGCCATCGACACCATGTCGGCTTCGCCGTCGGCGAGAATGCGCTCGGCCACCTCCGGCACGTTGATGCGGTTGGTCGTGATGAGCGGAATGCCGACGTGCCCCTTGAGCTTGCCGGTTACCCACGCGAATGCGGCGCGCGGCACGCTGGTGGCGATCGTTGGGATGCGAGCTTCGTGCCAGCCGATCCCCGTGTTGATCAGCGTCGCCCCGGCCGCCTCGACCGCGCGGGCCAGTTGCGCCACTTCCTCGAAGGTGGACCCTCCTTCAACCAGATCGAGCATCGACAGGCGGTAGATGATGATGAACTCGCGCCCCACGCGCTGGCGCACGCGCCGCACGATCTCGACCGGGAATCGGATCCGGTTCTCATAGCTGCCGCCCCAGGCGTCGGTGCGATGATTGGTGCGCGCGGCGATGAACTCGTTGATCAGGTAACCCTCGGAGCCCATGATTTCTACCCCGTCGTATCCCGCCTGCTGCGCGAGCGCGGCGCAGTTGACGAAGTCGTCGATGGTCGCCTCGACGTCGTCGCTCGTCAGTTCGCGCGGCTTGGCGGGCGTGATGGGCGCCTGCAAGGCGCTCGGCGCGACCAGGTCGGGATGGTAGGCGTAGCGCCCGAAATGGAGAATCTGCAGGGCGATCTTGCCCCCGGCGGCGTGCACGGCCTGCGTCACCACGCGGTGTTTCTCCGCCTCGTCCGCGGTGCTGAGCTTCGCGCCGCCCGCATAGGGCCGACCGGCGTCGTTCGGCGCGATGCCGCCCGTCACCATCAACGCCACGCCGCCGCGCGCCCGTTCCGCGTAGAACTCGGCCATGCGCGCAAAACCATTGCGCGCCTCTTCGAGCCCGACATGCATCGAGCCCATCAGCACACGGTTGCGCAACGTCGTAAAGCCCAGATCCAGGGGCTGCATCAGGTGGGGATAGCCGCTCATCGTTGTCTCACTTGTCATTCGGCACGGGCCGTGGGTTTTGGCAGGGACTACCCGGCAAGCACAGGACGCGTCGTGCGCGCGTCTTCAGTTTATGCAACCGGTTGCATAGTTCGAGGGCGATTTTAAGGGACCATCCCACACTATGCAACCAGTTGCATAGTAGAAATAGAGTCCCTACACTGCTGGACATGCCGCTTGCCCACGCCCTGATGACCTCGTTGATGGAGAAATCCTCCTCCGGGTACGACCTTGCCCGCCGTTTCGACAAGTCGATCGGCTTTTTCTGGCATGCCAGCCATCAACAAATCTACCGCGAACTGGCACGTATGGAGGCGTCAGGCTGGATCGACTCCATGGCTGCGCCGGATGGCGGACGCACGCGCAAGCGCGTCTACCGCGTGCTCGACGCCGGGCGCGACGAATTGCTCCACTGGGCGGCCACCCCAACCGCCCCCGCCGATCTGCGCGACGATTTGATGGTCCGTCTGCGTGCCGATGCCGCCATCGGACCGCTCGGCCTGCAGCCGGAATTGCGCCGGCGTGTAGCACTCCACGCCCAAAAACTCGCTGCCTACCGGGCCATCGAAGCACGCGACTTTCCCGCAGACGAGACGCTGACGCGCGCCGCCGCATTGCAACGGCACATCCTGTTACTCGGCGTGCGGTACGAGCAAGGCTGGCTGGACTGGGCGCGCGAGGCGCTGGCCTTGCTGGAAACATGGGATGGCGTGGCGGCTTCCGACGTGTCTTCGGCCTGATAAGCGGCGGCGTACCCCAATCGGATTAGGCAGGGGATGAGCCGGCGGATCGAGGCATCCCGCAGCATCGCACCTCATTTCGCCTCATGCCGCGTCGTGCAGCCTCATGCCGCCTCATTCCGCCCCGTGCCGCCCCGTGCTGCCGCCTGTCACCCCGCGTCGTCCAGCGTCGCTACGCGTCGTCTCGTTTTGCTGCGTTTCGTCGCGTACCGTCCCATTTTTCTGTCAACGGGCGGGGCACGTGGTGCGTTTAACGAAGGAATCGACGCTTGGCTTACCGGCCCTGCGTTACCGTCCTACGCCCCACCCCAGGCTCTCATGGTGTTTTCTCTCAAGTTTTCCCGGCTGACCGGCCGTGCCCGCCCCCTGGCGACGCTCTCAGTCCTGGTCGCCGCAGCGCTCCCGCTCTCGCCCGCCCATGCCGGCACCGTCATCGTGCTCGATTCCGGCGCCGCTCAGCTCTCCCTCATCGATCAGGCGTCGCACAAGGTCGTTGGCACCATGCCGACGGGCAAAGAGCCGCATCACCTGATGATCACCCCCGACAAGCGTTCCTTGATCGTGGCGAATTCGGTCTCGAACAGCCTGATGTTCCTCGATCCGAACACCGGCAAACTACAACGCCAGATTGCCGACATCGAAGACCCGTATCAGCTAGGGTTCTCGCCCGACCGCAAATGGTTCGTCACGACGGCACTGCGTCTGGACCGTCTCGACGTCTACCACTACGACGGCGAGAATTTCTCGATCGCCAAGCGCATTCCGCTGGCGAAGACACCCAGCCACATGACGTTCACGTCCGATAGCAAGACGGTGTTCGTGACCATACAGGACACGGGCGAGCTGGCCGCCATCGACCTCCCGACGCAGACGGTGAAGTGGCGCATGGCGCTGGGCAAGACGCCTGCCGGGCTGTGGATGACGCCGGGCGACAAGTACCTGCTCGTCGGGATGACGGGCGAGGACGACGTGGCCGTGGTCGACTGGCGAACACAGAAGGTGGTCAAGCGCATCCCCACGGGGCGCGGAGCCCACAACTTCCGCTCGCTCGCCGATGGCCGTCACATCGCCGTGAGCAACCGTGTCGAGAGCACAATCAGTATTCTCGATTACGAGTCGCTGACCAAGGTGGCCGACATCACCGGTCTGATGCCGGGTCCGGACGATATGGAATTGTCGGCCGACAAGCGTTATCTTTGGGTGACATTCCGATTTGCGCGCCACGTTGGCGTGATTGATTTGACAACACGCAAGCTCATCGATCGCATCGCCGTCAACCGGTCGCCGCATGGTATTTTCTTTGCGGATCGCGCTCCCGTACTTTCGCCGAATCCGGATTGACGAGGCCACCCGATGATTCAGGAAGCCATCAACTTCGTAGACAGCGGCATCTCTGCCGTGCAGACGCTCGTCTATGTTGACGTAGTGCAGCCGCTGCTGTTCCACTTCAACCTGATGGGCTACGACGACGACATCTACGACGCGCTGTACTGGGTGCTCGTCGGGGTCTTCCAGATTGGTGTGACGTATGCGCTGCTGCGCCCGCTCGAGGCGCTGCGTCCCGTCGAGCGGTGGCAGGACCGCCGTCAGGTGCGCGCCGACGTGATCTACACCTGGATCGCCAAACTCGGGATTCTCAACCTGTTCTTCTTTCTTGTGCTGCAACCGGTGTTTAACGCGTTGCAAAGCGAGATGGTGATTCGCGGGCTGCCGAGCATTGAATTGGATGGGCTTTACCCGGGTGTGACGGATCAACCGCTCGTGTCGTTCCTGCTCTACCTGGTCGTGCTCGACTTCGCGGGTTACTGGTATCACCGCTGGCAGCATCGCTTCGGGGTCTGGTGGGAGCTGCACGCGGTACATCATAGCCAGCGGCAGATGTCGATGTGGTGCGATGACCGCAACCATTTCCTCGACGACATGCTGCAAGCCGCGTTCTTTGCATCGATCGCCCTGTTCATCGGGGTGCAACCCGCGCAGTACGTCGTGCTCGTGGCGGTGGGCAATTTCCTGCAGAGCGTGCAGCACGTGAATGCGCGCCTACCGTTCGGCCCGGTGCTCGAACGCCTGATCGTGAGCCCGACGTTTCACCGTCGGCACCACGCCATCGGCTATGGACACGAAGGCACCCGCTACGGCTGCAACTTCGGCGTGCTGTTTCCCTGGTGGGACATGGTGTTGGGCACCGCATCCTGGGTGCGCGCCGTGGAGCCGACCGGCATCCGCGATCAACTTCCCGCCCCCGAAGGCCGCTCGCGCCGGTATGGGATGGGCGTGATCGCGCAACAACTGCGCGCCTTCGGACGCATCGCCAGGCGGCTTGCCCTGCGTCGCCCCGCCCTCGGCGCCGACGCGTCCTGACCCACCCCATCCGCTGTTACGTCCTGAGCCCCCGTGTCAACGCGCGGCCGGCTCAGGAGACGGCGTTGATCTGGATGTGATAGATGCCCCACGGGCAAAGCGCGAACTGCTCCCTGAGCGGTTTTCCAGCCAGCATGGGGATCGCCGCCGGATCGTAGACGGCCCACAGCGGCCCCAGGCCACCGAGCGCGAGCGGCTTGTCGTCCAGGTGAGTGGCGAGCAGGAATCGGTACTCGCGCAATTGCGCCAGCGTGGTCGCGACGATGTACCCGTCGATGGCGCGCAACAGCACCTGCGTCTGTGGATTGGCGGGGACGCCGGCCTGCACGAGAACATCGCTCAGGCGTGGGCCTCTCAACGTGTGCGCTCGAGCATCGTATTCCAATGTCGGACGTATCGTCTGCGCGGGCAGGCGCGTCAGCATGCCGAAGTCGAGCGCATACGCGGCATCGAATTTCACCAGTTGCTTGTGAAAGAGTTGATCCAGCGCGGGATCGACAGCGCCGCGATTGTGACGCCCGATAGCGCCACTGATCGTGACGAGCGGCGTGGTCGCGGGAGACCCCGACGTAGCGGGCGCCTTGGCGAACCCCGGCAGCGACGCGCCGAGGGCCGCGGCACCGGCGAGGAATTCACGTTTCTTCATGACGTTGGCAAAGACAAGAGGCTGACGGGGGCGAGAGATGCCGTAGGCACCTCCCGCGATGTCGCACGAGCGTAACACCGAATCCGCTTGATTCGCCATCGGCCAGCGCCTTGCCGCTCCCCAACTCAGGCGTGCGTTTTTCCCTGGCAGCCCCAACCTTTGGCGTGCTGCACGACCATGCACTGAATTCGACGGCGCTCGCCCTTCCCCAAAGGTTGCAAGACGTCTCACGCTAGCGCTCTGTACCCGTCGAACCTCAATCATGAAAATAATTAACGCCAATCCAAAATAAGACCATTTTCATTCATGAAGCGGGATCTCTATGATCGTCGTCACGATTTCCTTCATCTGGCGGCAAGCGTCATAAGAGAACATGGCAACGACACACAACCTGGGATTTCCGCGCATCGGCGCGAAGCGTGAACTGAAGTTCGGTCTGGAAGCGTATTGGAAGGGGCAATCGTCGCGCGACGACCTGACCGCGCTCGGCGCATCGCTGCGCCTGCGTCACTGGCGGGATCAAGCCGGCCTGGATCTGGCACCGGTCGGGGATTTCTCCTTTTACGATCAAGTCCTCGACATGAGCTTCACGCTGGGCAACCTGCCCGAGCGTGTGCAAGGCTTCCATGGCGATGCGCTCGACAACTACTTCCGCGTCGCCCGAGGACGATCCGCCCACGGCGCTGAAGCGCACGCGGCCTGCTGCGGCGGCGTCGCCGCCGCAGAGATGACCAAGTGGTTCGACACGAACTACCACTACATCGTCCCGGAATTTTCCACCGCCACGACCTTTGCGCTCGACGCATCGCGTCTGGTCGAACAACTCACGCAGGCCCGCGCGGCCGGGGTGAAAGCCAAGCCTGTCATCCTCGGCCCGGTCACGTACCTGTGGCTCGGCAAGACCAAGGACGACAGCGACAAGCTGGCCCTGCTCCCGCGCCTGCTGCCGGTCTACGTGAAGCTGCTCGAGACGCTCGCCGAGCAGGGCGTGGCGTGGGTGCAAATCGACGAGCCGATCCTGGTCACCGAACTGAGCGCCGAATGGCAACAGGCCTTCCAGACGGCGTACGCCGCGCTCGCTGCCTTGCCGGTCAAGCGCCTGCTCGCCACGTATTTCGGCGAACTGCAGGAGAACCTGCCGCTGGCCTGCGGATTGCCCGTCGATGGCCTGCATCTCGATGCCGTGAACGCCCGCAACGAAGTCGCCAGGGTCATCGACGCCCTGCCCGCCGACGCCGTCGTGTCGCTCGGCGTGGTCAACGGCCGCAACATCTGGAAGACCGACCTGGCCGCCGTGCTCGACTGGCTGGAGCCGGTCGCCCGGACGCTGGGCGATCGCCTGTGGGTCGCGCCGTCGTGCTCGCTGCTGCACGTGCCGGTCGATCTGGACAGCGAGCAGAAACTCGATGCCGAAATCCGGTCATGGCTGGCCTTCGCCCGGCAAAAACTCGCCGAAGTGACGGTCTTGGCGCGCGCCATCAACGAGGGTCGCGACGCCGTGCGCGCTGACTTGGCCGCCAATGCCGCCGCCATCGCGAGCCGTCGCGCCTCGCCGCGCGTGCACAACCCGGCCGTCAAGGACGCCGTGGCGAAGATCGAAGCCTCGTTGGGCCGCCGCCAACACCCATACGCCGTGCGCGCCGAGAAGCAAGCCGCCGCGCTGAACCTGCCGCGTTACCCGACCACGACGATCGGCTCGTTCCCGCAAACCCCGGAAATCCGTACCGCCCGCAGCCAGTTCAAGGCCGGCGAACTGGATCAGGCCGACTATGTCGCTGCGATGCAGGCCGAGATCGCGCGCAGCGTGCGCGAGCAGGAGGCCCTGGGCCTGGATGTGCTCGTGCACGGTGAAGCCGAGCGCAACGACATGGTCGAGTACTTCGGCGAGCAGCTCGACGGCTACGCCTTCAGCCAGTTCGGCTGGGTGCAGTCGTACGGGTCGCGTTGCGTGAAGCCGCCCATCATGTTCGGGGATATCCGCCGCCCGAAGGCCATGACCGTCGAGTGGATCCGCTACGCGCAATCGCTGACCCACAAGCCGATGAAGGGCATGCTGACCGGCCCGGTCACGATCCTGAACTGGTCGTTCGTGCGCGACGATCAGCCCCGCTCGGTGTCGTGCTACCAACTGGCGCTGGCGATTCGTGAGGAAGTGCTGGATCTGGAGCGAGCGGGCGTGCGCGTGATCCAGATCGACGAAGCGGCCCTTCGCGAAGGTCTGCCGCTGCGCCGCGCCCAGTGGCAAACCTATCTGGACTGGGCTGTCGAGTCGTTCCGCATTACCGCGAACGGCGTGCAAGACGACACGCAGATCCACACGCACATGTGCTATTCGGAGTTCAACGACATCATCGCGGCCATCGCCGACATGGACGCCGACGTCATCACCATCGAAACGTCGCGCTCGGACATGGAACTGCTGGACGCCTTCGATTCGTTCCAGTACCCGAACGAGATCGGCCCGGGCGTCTACGATATTCATTCGCCGAACATCCCGACTCAAGCCCACATCGTGTCGCTCATGCGCAAGGCGGCCGAGCGCATTCCGGCCTCACGTCTGTGGGTCAACCCGGACTGCGGTCTGAAGACGCGCCAGTGGGCCGAAGTGATCCCGGCACTGCAAAACATGGTGGCCGCGGCGAAGACGCTGCGCGCGCAGTAACCCCCGCCGCCGCAGTGCCCGAACGCCCGAACGCCCGAATGCGGGAATGCCGGGATGCCGGGATGCGCAAACACTCGGGCACTCGGGCACTCGGATGTTCGGGCACTCGGATGTTCGGGCGTTCGGGCGTTCGGATGCCCGGATGTCCGAGGATCCGCCACCGGGCAGGTAGTTCAGACGGTTGGGCCGGCGCTAGCCGGCCTGCTGCTTTTCCGTCGTTCCGTCGCCATCCGTACCTCGCGAGCCGCCGTGAAATGACGAGAATCGGCGTCAGCGAAGCCTCAAAGCGAAGTCGCGGCAGCCTCGCCGTGACGACGTTACGTGAAAAAACCTTGCTAAGTCATTGATTGGCTAACGGTTTGCATGGCATAGTCGCGCGGGCGTACCTCGTCGCGGACTAAGTTTCTCCTAATTCTCGCGCGCTATCGTGCGCCCGTGCCGTCCTGCGCGACTTGCGGGACATCGGGCGTTCGTCCTTGGGGCGACGTCGGGAAGCGTTCGGAAAACCATGCGGATATTGCTCGTAGAAGACGACACCATGATCGGTGAGGCCATGATGCAGGCGCTCAAGGACGCCTCGTATGCGGCCGACTGGTGTCGCGACGGCGACGCCGCGCTCGCGGCGCTGGCCGCACACGCCTACGATCTCATGCTGCTCGACCTCGGCCTGCCCGGGCGCGACGGCTGGGAAGTGCTGCGGGCGCACCGCGCGGCCGGCGGACGCACGCCGATCATCGTGGTCACGGCCCGCGACGGCGCCGACGACATCATCCAGGGGCTCGACCTCGGCGCCGACGACTTCGTCGTGAAGCCGTTCGAAGTGGGCGAGTTGCTGGCGCGCATGCGCGCCGTGATTCGCCGGCAGGCAGGCGTTGCCGCGCCGGTGCTGACCAACGGCGCGCTGGTCCTCGATCCCGCCACCCATCAAGCCAGTTTCGGCGAGAACCACTGCGTCCTCTCGGCACGCGAATACGCTCTGCTGCACGCACTGTTGTTGCGCCCGGGCACGATCCTCTCGCGCGACACGCTGGAGCACCGTCTGTACGGCTGGGGCGAAGAGATCGAGAGCAACATGATCGACTTCCTGATCCATTCGATTCGCAAGAAACTCGGCGCGGACGTCATTCGTAATATCCGCGGCGCCGGCTGGCTGGTGCCCAAGCCATGATGCGTTCCCTGCAGTCGCGCCTGGTGGTCACGCTCTCGGCCTGTGCGCTGGGACTGGCCATCGTCGCGGGCTTCGTGTCCTACGCGTCGGCCTTTCGCGAGGCCTACCGCTTTCAGGACGATCAACTGCTGCAACTCGCCGCACTCGTCGACACCCGCAATCTGGCCGGGGCCGACAGCGCCATGCATGGCCTGCCGGTCGAGGATCACGACTACCGCCTCACGGTGCAGCGTCTCGGCGGCACCTTCCCGGTCACACTGGCCGACGGGTTTCACACGGTCAGTACCGGCGAGCACACGTGGCGTGCTTTCGTACGAACCATTGCGCCGGACCTGCGTATCGTCGTCGCCCAGCCGACGGAAGGACGCAACGAGATTGCCCGCAACAGCGGCGTGCGAACCGCGCTGCCGTTTGTCGGGTTCGTACCGCTGCTCATTGGCGCCATCGTCCTGACGGTGCGCCGCGCGTGGCGGCCGGTGCAGCGGCTGGCCGACGATGTCGACACCCGGCGCGATACCGATTTGCGCGGACTCGACGCGCAAGGCGCACCCACCGAGATCGAGCCGTTCATTGTGTCGATCAATCGGTTGCTGGCCCGGCTGGCCAAGGCACTCGACGAACAGCGTCGATTCGTGGCCGACGCCGCGCACGAATTGCGCTCGCCGGTGACCGCCCTGGTGATCCAGTCCGAGAACCTCGACAGGGCGCTCGATCCGGTGCCGCTCGATACCGAGACGCGCCACCGCCTGACCAAGCTCAAGAGCGGGCTGCGCCGTACACGCGCGCTGCTCGAACAATTGCTGACCCTCGCGCGGGCCCAGAGCGCCCCGACGGTTGCCGCCACGCCGCTCACGCTGCTGCCCGCCGTACACGAAGCGCTCGAAGACGTGTTCGTGCTGGCGGACCGCAAGCAGATCGTGCTCGATCTGGTGGATACGTCTCAGGCTGCCCCCGGCCGCCCCATCCTGTGCGTCATGGGGGCGAAACGCGATATTGTCACGCTACTGAGCAATCTCGTCGGCAATGCCGTGCGCTATACGCCGGTGGGTGGTGCCGTCGGTGTGCGCCTGTCGGCCACGGCGACCGACGTGGTCATCGACGTGATCGACTCGGGCCCGGGGATCGACGCAGACAAGCGCGAGCGAGTGTTCGACGCGTTCTACCGCGCGAGCGACCAGCGTGAAGCCCGCGATCACGGCGGCGAAGGCACGGGCCTGGGACTCGCCATCGTGCGCGCAATCGTCGAACGCCTTGGCGGCCGGGTAACGCTGCATGACGCGAGTCCGACGCCACCGCGCGGCCTGCATGTGCGCGTGACGCTGCCTAACCCTGATACGGCCCGACGTGGGCACGATGCGGCCGGTAGCCCCGTCCACTGATCGCTGATCGTCATTCGCCACCTCATTCACCACCTCATTCGCCACATTTACGACATTCACCCTATTCATCAAGACCGGAAACCTGCCATTCATGTCCATACGCCCTCAACGTGACGCCGGGTTGGAACCCTGGCCGATCTCTCCTGCCGCCCTGCTCTGGCTGGTGGCCGTGTTCGCGCTGGTCTGGTTCGGCGTACTGAACCTGCGCCACCTGGTGCCGAGCGACGAAGGCCGCTACGCCGAGATGGCGCGCGAAATGCTGGCCACCGGCGACTGGGTCACCCCGCGCTACAACGGCTATCTGTACTTCGAGAAGCCGCCGCTGCAGACCTGGATGAACGCGCTGACGTTCATGATCTTCGGCCTCGGCGACTGGCAGGCTCGTCTGTGGTCGGCCTTGACCGGTTTCGGCGGCGTGCTGCTCATCGGCTATACGGGCCGTCGTGTGTTCGGCGCGCGCGCGGGTTTCTTCGCCGCGCTGGCGCTGGCGAGCGCACCGCTGTGGAGCCTGCTCGGCCACTTCAACGTGCTCGATATGGGCGTGTCGTTCATGATGGGCCTGGCGTTGTGTTCGCTGCTGCTGGCGCAACGCCCGGGGCTCACCGACACACAGGTCCGCAACTGGATGTGGCTGTGCTGGGCGGCGATGGGGCTGTCGATCCTGAGCAAGGGGCTGATCGGCGTGGTGTTGCCGGGCGCCGTCCTCATCATCTACACGTTGATTTCGCGCGACTGGGCCCTGTGGAAGCGCCTGCACCTTGTGAGCGGCCTGATCGTGATGCTCGCCGTCACCGTGCCGTGGTTCGCCGCGGTCATGGCGCGCAACCCGTCGTTCTTCGAATTCTTCTTCATCAACGAGCACTTCAACCGCTTCCTGAAGCCGGATCACCATCGTCCCGGCGCGCTGTGGTACTTCGTGCCGGTGCTGATCGTCGGCTTCCTGCCGTGGCTGTCGATGATTCCGCGCGTCGTCTCGGCGTCGCGCGCCGCGCCGCGTCAGGCCAATGGGTTTCGTCCGGTGCTGATGCTCACGGTCTGGGCCGTGTTCATCTTCTGCTTCTTCTCGGTGTCACACTCGAAACTGCTGTCGTACGTGCTGCCGGTCGCGCCGGCCCTGGCACTGCTCATCGGGCTGGGGCTCGCGGGCATCTCGCGCGAATCGCTGCGCAAGCACCTCATCGTGTCCGCCGTGCTGTTCGCGGCAACGATCGTGACGTGCCTGGTCTTTCTCTCGCATCACTCGGACAGTCGCAACCCGGTCGAAGCCTATCGCACGTTCTCGTACTACCTTTACGCCGCAAGCTTTGCCGGGTTGATCGGCCTGGGGATCGCCCGCTGGCTGAGCGCGCGCAGTACGAAGCAGGCGCTCATTGCCTTTGCGGGCGCGTGGCTGGCGTTTGCAATGATCGGCGGTTCCGGACACGAAGCCTTCGGGCGCAGCAGTTCCGGGATCGATCTGGTGCCGGCCGTCCGCGCAGAGTTGAATCGCCTGGGACCGGATACACCGTTCTACTCGGTCGGCACGCTCGACCACACGATGCCGTTCTACCTGCGCCACACGATGATCATGGTGGCGGTGCAGGACGAACTCGAATTCGGCATTTCGCAAGCGCCGGATAGCTGGATCCCGACGCTCGACAAGTTTGCCGACGTCTGGATGGCGGCGCCCAAGGCGCTCGCACTGGTCGATCCGCAGAAGTTCACGGTACTCGAGACGCTCGGCCTGCCGATGAAGGTCATCGCGCGGGACAGCCGTCGCGTCATCATCGAGAAGCCGACGACCGACACGCCGCCCGAGACACCACCCGCCGCCCAGTAAGTGCGGCGGCATCGACCAACCATGGCAGGGGGCAACAAGTTGCCCCCTGCCATTTGTCTTTTTCCGACGTATCTCGTCGCGACCGCAACACCCCGTAATATGCCACGCCCGTGGCCATGACTCCGCGCCTTGCCTTGCAGGACAAGGCTTTCCGGCCAGCGCCGAGATTTATGACAATTTCGCCATCTTCGCGCCATTTTGGCGTTGGGGGCGAGCCCCTACCATGGCGGCATTCCTTCCTGGACCGGTGCCGCGCCATGGCGCACGCGCGCCGGACGGCCCTTGTCCCGTACGCCTGCGACTGCGCCCGAGCGCGTCTGAACCATGTGGATTGTCAACGTTGCGCTCAAGCGGCCCTACACGTTCATCGTGATGGCCATCCTGATCCTGCTCGCCACGCCGCTCGCGCTCATGCGCACACCGGTCGACGTGCTGCCGGAAATCAACATCCCCGTCATCAGTGTCATCTGGACCTATAACGGTCTGGCGGCACAGGACGTCGCCAACCGGATCATCTCCGGCAACGAGCGCGGGTTGACGACCACCGTCAACAATATCGAGCACATCGAGTCGCAGTCGCTGCCCGGCATCGGCATCATCAAGATCTTCCTCCAGCCGACGGCAAACCTTCAGACGGCCATCGCCCAGGTCGTGGCGATCGAGCAGGCGCAGGTCAAGCAAATGCCGCCGGGGGCCACACCGCCCCTTATCATCAGCTACTCGGCCTCGTCGATTCCGGTGATGCAGCTCGGCCTGTCGAGCCCCAGCCTGTCGGAGCCCGCGCTCAACGACACGGCGCTTAATTTCCTGCGGCCACAACTGGTCACGATTCCGGGGGCCGCCGTGCCTTATCCGTACGGGGGCAAGACCCGGCTGATCTCGGTGGACATCGACACGCGAGCCTTGCTCGCCAAGGGATTGACGGCGCAGGACGTAGTGGCCGCCGTCAACGCCCAGAACCTGATCCTGCCGACCGGCACAACGAAGATCGGCCCGCGCGAGTACAGCGTGGACATGAACGGGTCGCCAACCACCGTCGAGGGCCTGAACAACATTCCGGTGCGCACGGTGGACGGTGCCACGACCTATCTGCGCGAAGTCGCGCACGTACGCACGGGCTTCTCGCCGCAGACGAACATCGTGCGCCAGAACGGCCAGCGCGGTGTACTGATGTCGGTCATGAAGACGGGCGATGCCTCCACACTGTCGGTGGTCGACTCGCTCAAGGCCCTGCTGCCCGAAGCGCGTGCCGCGCTGCCGCCGGATTTGCACATCTCGGCGCTGTTCGATCAGTCGGTGTTCGTGAAAGCGGCCGTGCAAGGGGTGATTCGCGAAGCGCTGATCGCCGCCGCGCTCACCGCCGCCATGATCCTGCTGTTCCTCGGCAACTGGCGCAGCACTTGCATCATCGCCATCTCGATCCCGCTCTCGATTCTCTCGTCGCTGCTCGCGCTGCATGCGCTCGGCCAGACGATCAACATCATGACGCTGGGCGGGTTGGCGCTGGCCGTAGGTATCCTGGTCGACGACGCGACGGTGACCATCGAGAACATCGAGCGCCATCTGCACATGGGCACGCCGCTGCACGAGGCGATTCTCGACGGAGCGGGCGAAATTGCCGTGCCCGCACTCGTCTCGACGCTGTGCATCTGTATCGTGTTCGTACCGATGTTCTTCCTGACGGGGGTGGCGCGCTATTTGTTCGTGCCGCTTGCCGAGGCCGTCGTGTTTGCGATGCTCGCCTCGTACCTGCTGTCGCGCACCCTGGTACCCACGCTTGCCATGCTGCTCATGGGGCACGCCCGCGTGGCCGATCCGAACGCGGTGCCCGGTGCGTTTCGGCGCGTCTATCTGCGCTTCGACGCCGCCTTCGAGCGCATGCGCGCCGCCTACATTGCCGTGCTCTCCACGCTGCTGGTGCGCCGGCGCGTATTCGCCACAGGGTTCCTGGCGTTCTGCGTGCTGTCGATGGGGCTGGTGTTCGCGCTGGGCGCGGACTTCTTCCCAAGCGTGGACGCCGGCAATATCCGGTTGCACATGCGCGCGCCCACCGGCACCCGCATCGAGGAAACGGCGCGTCTGGCCGACGAGGTCGAGAAGGTCGTGCGCGAGATCGTGCCTGCCAGCGAACTCGAAACGATTCTCGACAACCTCGGCCTGCCGTACAGCGGTATCAATCTGTCGTACAGCAACGCGGGCACCATCGGCACGCTCGACGGCGAAATTCAGATCGCGCTCACGCCCGACCATCACCCGAGCTCGGGCTATATCGACAAGCTTCGCGCGGTGCTGCCGCAGCGCTTCCCCGGTGTTGAGTTCTTCTTTCAACCCGCAGACATCGTCACGCAGATTCTTAATTTCGGGCTGCCGGCAGCCATCGACATTCAGATCAGCGGCAGTCAGCAACTGGCGAATTTCGAGGCGGCAACGAAGCTCCTCAAGCAGGTGCGACAGGTGCCAGGCACCGTTGACACGCATATCCAGCAACGGGTCAACGCGCCGACGATCCACCTGGACATGGACCGCACGCGATTGCAGCAACTGAACCTGAACGCCAATGCCGTCGCCCAGAACGTGCTGATCTCGCTCTCGGGCAGCTCGCAGACGTCGCCGGGCTTCTGGTTCAATCCGCAGAACGGCGTGGAATACAGCCTGTCGGTGCAATCGCCGCAGTACCGTATCAGCTCCCTCGACGACTTGCTGCGTCTGCCGGTGGCGGGTACGACCAACAACGGCCAGCCGCAACTGCTCGCCAACTTCGTGAAGGTCGAGCCAACGCAGCGCTTCGCCGTGGTCAGCCACTACAACATCCGGCCGGTGATCGACATCTTCGTGAGCGTGGAAGGCCGGGACCTGGGGAGCGTCGCGCGCGATATCGACCGGCTTGTCGCACAGGCGCGCAAGGATCTGCCGCGCGGCAGCCAGATCACCGTGCGCGGCCAGGTCAGCACGATGCAAAGCTCGTACCTCGGGCTGGGCCTGGGCGTGGCGATGGCCATCGTGCTCGTCTATCTGCTGATCGTGGTGAATTTCCAATCCTGGATCGACCCGCTCATCATCGTGAGCGCCCTGCCCGCCGCGCTGGCCGGCATCGTCTGGATGCTGTTCCTGAGCGGCACGCCACTCTCCGTGCCCGCGCTCACGGGCGCCATCATGACGATGGGCGTGGCCACGGCCAACAGTATTCTCGTGGTGGCCTTCGCACGCCAGCGCATGGAAGCGGGCATGGCGCCCCTCAAGGCGGCGCTCGAAGCCGGGGCGAGCCGGATCCGTCCGGTGCTGATGACGGCGCTTGCCATGATGATCGGCATGGTGCCGATGGCGCTCGGACTCGGCGAAGGCGCCGAGCAGAACGCGCCGCTGGGCCGCGCGGTGATCGGCGGCCTGCTGTTCGCCACCGTCTCGACGCTCTTCTTCGTGCCGCTGGTCTTCGCCGGCGTCCACACGCGACTCGCGCGACGCAAGGCACGCCGCGCCGAACCAGATACCAAATCCTGACGGGTTGTCCCCATGACCGAGAAACATCACGCCGAACTGGCCATTCCCGATCACGATCCCGCCGACGGCCGGCAGTTGCCGCCGCGCCGCGGTGAATTCCGGCGCGCCAAGCGCGTGTTGATCGTCGTGGCCGTGCTGCTCGCGGCCGGCGCGGCGCGCACGACGATCTCCAATGCCCTGCAACGCCGCGACGTCGCCAAGGCCACGGCCGAGAATGCCATCCAGTATGTCAGCGTCGTCACGCCACAAGCGACGCCGGCCAGCGAAACACTGCTGCCCGCCACGCTGCGTGGCGCGCTCGAGTCCCCGATCTATGCCCGAGCCACCGGCTATCTACGGCGTCGCTACGTGGACATTGGCACGCGCGTCAGGCAAGGCCAATTGCTGGCCGAACTCGACACGCCTGAAATCGATCAGGAACTTGCCCAGGCCATCGCCCAGCGCAACCAGATCAATGCCAGCCTGGGACTGGCGAAATCGTCGCTCGCGCGTTGGCAGCAACTGCGCCAGCGCGACGCCGTCTCGCAGCAGGAACTCGACGAGCGCCAGAGCACGTACACGCAGGGCATCGCCAACCTGGCGGCGGCCGAGGCCAACGTCAAACGGCTTGAGCAACTCGAGTCGTTCAAGCGCATCGTCGCGCCCTTCGACGGCGTGATTACCCAGCGCAACGTTGACGTCGGCGATCTTATCGCGGCGGGCAGCGGCAACAGCCGCGCCCTGTTCTCGCTGGCGCAGACGGATCCGCTGCGCGTCACCGTTCAGGTGCCGCAAGCATACGCGCAGAGCGTGCGCGTCGGTCAGCCCGTGGTCGTGACGCAAGCGGAACTACCCGGCATGCACTTTCAAGGCAAGATTACGCACGTCTCCGGCGCCATCGACGTGGCGACCCGCTCGCTGCAAGTCGACGCTGCACTGCCGAACCCCGAGGGCAAGCTACGCCCCGGCGCGTATGTGCAACTCGCGCTGCCGAGCGCTGTGCAAGCGCATCTGAGCGTACCGGCCAACGCCCTGCTGTTCCGTGCGGAGGGCCCGCGTGTGGCGGTGGTGGACGACCAGGGTGTCGTGCATCTGCACAAGATCGCGATCGCGCGCGATCTGGGACAGTCGCTGGAATTGGCGGACGGCGTCTCGCCGACCGACCGTGTCATCGTCAACCCGAGCGACTCCATCGATGACGGCGATCACGTGCAAGCCAAGGCGCTGGCCGTCAAGACCGCCCCCGCGCCCAAAGCCGACGGCAAGGCGCAAGGAGGCCACTCGTGAACGCCCAAGTGCGCGGCGTGCGCTCCGGCATGGCGCTGGCCGCTGTCGTCACGCTGCTCGGCGCGTGCGCGGCCGGCCCGGATTACCGAAGGCCCGACGTCGCGGTGCCACCCAACTGGAAGACGGACACCGGCTGGCAGCTCGCGCGGCCGTCGCACGCACCGCTGCAGCCCAATTGGTGGAAGGCCTTCCGCGACCCGGTGCTGGACGCGCTCGAAATCCAGGCGCTCGCGCAAAACCAGACGCTCGCCGCCGCCGTGGCCCATTACGATCAGGCCCAGGCGACATTGTCCGGCGCCTCGGCACAACGACTGCCGGAAGTCGATGCGTCCGTCGGATTGGCGCGCCAGCGTGTCTCGGCCAACCGGCCGGTCACGAGCTATGCGTCGACCAGCATGTCGACCGTACAGAACAATGTGCAGGTAGGTCTGGGCGTGAGCTACGACACCGATCTGTTTGGCCGCCTGCGCCGGCAGGTCGAAGGGGCGCGCGCCTCCGCCGAGCAGGCGGGCGACGATCTGGCCAATGCGCGTCTGGTGCTCACGACACAGCTTGCCACCGCCTACGTTCAGCTACGCGCCACCGAGGACGAAATCAAGGTGCTCGACGAATCCGTCTCGCTGCAACGCAAGGCGCTCGACTACGTGAGCGCGCAGCACGATCTTGGCGCGGTGTCGGGGCTGGATGTCCTCCAGCAACAATCGGAACTCGACACCACGCGGGTACAGGCGCGTCTGTTGCATCAGCAGCGCGACCAGTACGAGCATGCCATTGCCGCGCTCGTCGGCGTGCCCGCCCCGGTCTTTTCGGTGCCGGCCGGTTCGCTGCCCGCCACGCTGCCGTCGATCCCGATCGGGGTGCCGAGCGACATTCTGCAACGTCGTCCAGACGTGGCATCGGCCGAGCGCGCCATGGCGGCAGCGAACGCCCAGATCGGCGTGGCGAAGGCGGCGTTCTTCCCCAGCCTCACGCTCAATCCCGGCATCGGCTGGCAAAGCACGGAATTCGCCAATCTGCTCTCGGCGCCAAGCCTGCTCTGGACGCTGGGCACGCTCGCCACGCAGGCGGTCTTCGACGGCGGACGGCGCCAGGCGAATGTCGACTTCGCGAGTGCGGAATACCGCGCCGTCGAGGCGAATTACCGGCAGACGGTGCTCACTGCATTCCAGCAGGTGCAGGACGGCGTGGCCGGACTGTCGGTGCTCGACGCCGCCGCGCGCGAATCGCATGCGGCTGTCGTGGACGCGCAGCGGTTGCTGAGTCTTGCCAACGACCGCTACTCGGGCGGGCTCACGGCGTATCTGAGTGTGATCACGGCGCAGCAGGGGCGGCTCGCGAGCGAGCGTCAGGACGTACAGATTCGTGCGCAGCAATGGGTTTTGTCGGTGGCGCTGATCAAGGCACTGGGTGGCGGCTGGCAATCATCGGCAGCGAGTCCCGGCTCGTATAATGCGCAAAGATGAGGTGGCGAGATGAAAGTACTGATCGTTGAAGACGAACACAAGGTCGTGGATTACCTGCGCGCCGGGCTGACCGAGCAAGGCTGGGTGGTCGATGTCGCGCTCGATGGCGAGGAAGGCACGCATCTGGCGCTCGAGTTCGACTACGACGTGATCGTGCTCGATGTCATGCTGCCCAAGCGCGACGGCTTTGCGGTGCTCGGCTCGTTGCGCGAGCGCAAGTCCACGCCGGTCATCATGCTCACGGCCCGCGATCATGTGAACGACCGCGTGCGCGGCCTGCGCGAAGGCGCGGACGACTATCTGACCAAGCCCTTCTCGTTCATCGAACTGGTGGAGCGCCTGCACGCGCTCGCCCGCCGCACGCGAATGCAGGAATCGACGCTGATCTCGGTCGGCGACCTCTACGTCGACCTGATCGGTCGCCGCGCCACGCGCGACGGCCAACGGCTCGATCTCACGGCCAAGGAATTCCAGTTGCTCTCGGTGCTGGCGCGCCGGCAAGGCGACATCCTGTCTAAGACGGCCATCACCGAACTCGTCTGGGACGTCAATTTCGACAGCCACACGAACGTGGTCGAAACGGCAATCAAGCGATTGCGCGCCAAGCTCGACGGGCCTTTCCAGTCCAAGCTGCTGCACACGGTGCGCGGCATGGGCTACGTGCTGGAGGCCCGCGAGGCCTGAGCGCCACGCGTCAATGCCATGTCATTACCGTCGTGAAGCATTCGATCTCCCGGCGTCTGGCCGCCATGTTCGCCATCGTGGCGCTGTCGGTGTTCGCCATGGTGGGGGCCGGCCTCTTCCTGATGCTGCGCATCCAATTGGAGCGTCATCTGCGCGAATCGCTCGACGATCGCGCCCAGATCGCCCACATCATCGTCTATCACGGCGCCACGCCCCAGAAGTGGCAGATCGCGCGCGAAAAGCTCAGCGACATGACGCCCCGAGACGGCACCACGACCTATGCCGTGACGAGCGACGACCCGAACTACACGTTCGGCAAGCCCGTGAGCGGCATGTTCGTCAAACGGCTGGCCAACGGCTACGTTCGGCTGCGCCCCGATGGCGACGGCGACGACCTGCTAACCACGCGCGAGATCCTGCCGCCGTACGGGACACGTCCAGCCGTCACCCTGCAGGTGGCCGCCAGCTATTCGCGCAACGAGCGCACGCTGCGCGCTTTCGGCCTGGGGCTTGCGGTGCTCTCCGCGCTCGGCAGCCTGGGGGTGCTGCTGCTCAGCTATTCCGCGACGCGGTTGGGCCTCGCGCCGCTCACACGACTGACGCGCGAAGCGTCCGAGATCCGTCCGGACAATCGTTCGCAGCGTCTCGATACGCGCTCCTTGCCCGTCGAACTCGACGCGCTGGCGCATTCGTTCAATGGCGCCCTGGCGCGACTCGATAGCGCGTACGAACGCCTGGAGTCGTTCAACGCCGACGTCGCGCATGAACTGCGCACGCCGGTGACAATTCTGATCGGGCAAACGGAAGTGGCGCTCACGCGAGAACGGCCGGTCGAGGATTTGCGGGCGCTGCTGCAATCGAATCTGGAAGAACTGGGGCGCATGCGCACCATCATCAACGACATGCTGTTCCTCTCGCGCGCTGACCAGGGTGAGCGGGCGATGGGGCTCACGGCGGTGTCGCTCGCGAGCGAGGCGGCGCACACCCTGGAGTTTCTGGAGATTCTGCTCGAAGAGGCGCAGGTCACCGCCCGCCTGCATGGCAGCGCCGTCGCCCAGGTGAACAAGGCGCTGTTCGGGCGGGCGTTGGCCAACCTGGTGATGAATGCCATCGAGCATTGCGCCCCGGGGGCAGATATCGATGTCCACCTGCGCGTCATGGACGACGACGCCCACTCGGTGTGCATCGACGTCGTGAATCCCGGCGCGCCGATCGCCCCCGATGTGCTGCGGCACCTGTTCGACCGCTTCTACCGGGCGGAAGCGTCGCGCACCAACAGTCGCGAGAATCATGGGCTGGGGCTGGCGATCGTCAAGGCGATTGCCGAAATGCACGGCGGCACGGTCTGGGCGCACAGCGCGGACGGTCTCAATACATTCGGTTTTTCCGTGCGCACCGACCCGGCCTCCGGCACTCGGGCGGCGCCAGGAGCGTCAAGCCGCAGCCATGAAGGCAACCTTCAAAACATCGGTCAAGGCACCGCTTAACCCGCCCGTCTGGCGCGATGCCGCGCTCGCTCCCAGCTCCCCCGCTACCGCGACAAGGTCCGGCGCCGTCGTTCTGCGCGCTTGTGAGCGAGACCGTGAGAACGGTATCCTTGCCGCATGAACCGTCGCATTCTCATCGCTCCCGAAGACGTCGAACTCACTGCCATGCGCGCCCAGGGCGCTGGCGGTCAAAACGTCAATAAAGTCTCCAGTGCCATCCATCTGCGCTTCGACGTGATGCGCTCGTCGTTGCCTGACGAGGTGAAGTCACGTTTGCTCTCCCGGCTCGACCAACGCATCACCCAGGACGGCGTGATCGTCATCAAGGCACAGCAGCATCGCTCGCAGGAGCTCAACCGGGCCGATGCCCTCGCGCGACTGCAGGCGCTGGTCGATGCGGCCGCCGTGGCGCCGCGTCGTCGTGTCCCGACCCGGCCCACGCTCGCCAGCCAAGTCCGCCGGCGAGACGCCAAACAGGTTCGTGCCCGCGTCAAGGCCACGCGCGGCAAGATCCATGCAAGTCGAGAGGATTGATGATAATTATCTTGATCTTTTTCAAATAAAAGATCGCCATTGTTATCTTTGATGGCGAATTTCACGAGAAAATGCTAAGCTAAAGCATCTTTTCTCTGGAAAAGCCCATCATGATGAGCTTCATTGCCCCCCTGATCGCAGCACGCAAAGCGGCCGGCCTGACGCAGGCGGAACTGGCCGATCAGGCGGGACTGTCGCGCATGACCGTGCAAAAGGTGGAGTCCGGCGCGTTCGACCCGCGCGTGTCGACTGTCCTCGAGATGGCGCGCGCCCTAGGCATGGAACCGATGCTGGTACCGGCGGGGTTGCGCCAGGAGGTCGAGGCCTTCCTTCGCTCCGGCGGCAAATACCTCGCGCAGCCCAGCGGCATCGCCGCCCCGCCCTCCATCGTCGAGACGCTCGCCGGCTAACCTGCCACGGGATCACGCCCCTGCCCATGAACATCAAGTACCTGCGCGCCTATCTGCACCTGCCCGACGGGACGCGTCGCGCCATCGGCTATCTGTCGCAATACGGTGACATCCTGCGCATGTCGTTCGATGAGGACTACATCGCCGACGCCCAGCGGCCGGCGCTCTCTCTCGCCTATCGCGGCGCCAGCGAAACCGCCACGCGCGCGATTCTCGCGTCGCCCCACGATGCACGGCTCGTGCGCACCGACGGTCGCTGGCCGATGTACTTCGAGAATCTGCTGCCCGAAGGCCACAACCGCGAACGGCTCGCCGCCGAGCGCCGCTGCAGCCCGGACGACGAATTCGAACTGCTCGCCGCCGCCGGTCACGACCTGATGGGCGCGCTCGAGGTCGAGCCCGTGCCCTTGCGCGAAGGCGTGCCCGACGTCGTGCACCGCTGGCACACAGCGCTGGGCCTCGAAATGGTGGAACCCGGTTTCGTCGATACCCCCGTGGAAGATGCCGCCTCGTTGCCCGGCGTGGTGACGAAGTTCTCCGCCGTTCGTGACGGGCGACGCTATGTCGTCAAGCGTCAGGGGCGCGCCGGTTCGGTCATTCTGAAGTTGCCGACGACGCGTCACCCGGATCTCGTGGAGAATGAATTCACGGGCTACCGGTTGTGCGAAGCCCTTGGTCTGGATTGCGCGAAAGCGGAGATCATCTCGCGACACGACGCCGACTTGCCCGAGCAGGTGCCGTTCGAGCACATCCTTGCCGTGCCGCGCTTCGACCGGCTGCCCGACGGGCGCCGCGTGCATATGGAGGAATTTGCGCAGGTGCTCCAATATCCGCCGCGCAGCAAGTACGGGCGCGGGCTCGATATCGACTACACGACGATGCTGCGCGTGCTGGATCAGTTGTCCGCTCAGCCGGTGCACGACGTGCGCGAGTTCCTGCGTCGTCTGGTCGCCTTCATTCTGCTCGGCAATACCGATGCCCACCTGAAAAACTGGGCCGTGATCTATCCTGACGCCCACACGCCCCAGTTAGCGCCGGTGTACGACCCGGTGTGCGTCGCCGCCTTCTTCCACGACGTGCCGGCCTCGCATTACGGCGTGAACCGAGCCATCGACAAGACCCTGCGCGCGTTCGACTGGCCGGCGCTCGACGCGTTGCTCAAGAGGGCCGGGCTACTGCGCGTGAGCCGTTTGACCGCCATTGCGCGCGAGACCGTCCGCGACGCTCAGGCCCATTGGCCGGCATTGCTCGCAGACGCCCCAGGCGCCGTGCGCGCCACGGTGCTCGAACGTCTGAACGGCGGCGTGGCCCTGACGGCCTGAGCAGCGCCGCCGCGGCCATTCGCCGGCTTATCGTGTCTTTCGACGGGCATCGTGGCGCGCCCAGAGGAACATCAGCATGCCGGCGCAGGACAGCAAGACACCGACCCAGCCGGTCGACGTCCAGCCATAACCCGCGGAAATCGCGACACCGCCGAGCCACGCGCCGGCGGCGTTGGCCATATTGAACGCCGAATGGTTGAGCGCCGCTGCGAGCGTCTGGGCTTCGCCCGCCACATCCATCAGACGAATCTGCAACGCCGGGCCGATGATGATGATCGTACCGATGGCGAGCACGTTGACACCCGCCAGCCAAGGACTCGACGACGTGAACGTGAAGGCCCCGAGCAACAGCGCGGACCAGATCAGCGTGCCGCCGATGGCGCGCATGAGCGACGCGGCCGCGACCAGACGCGGCCCGACGACCGTCCCTGCGACCATGCCAACGCCGAACAGCGCAAGATAGAACGGCACCCACGCTTCGGGCACGCCCGCGACTTGCATGAGCGTCGGCTTGATGTAGCTGAACACCGCGAACATGCCGCCGAAGCCGATCGCCCCGATGCCCAGCGTGAGCCATACCTGGGCGTTGCGCAGCGCGCTCAACTCTCGCATCGGACTCGCGCCATGCGGTGCCGGTGCGTTGGGTACCCAGCGCCAGACCATCACGGCCGTCAACGCGCCAATGAGGCCGACGAGCACAAACGCGGCGCGCCAGCCGAGCCACTGTCCAAGTCCTGCGGCCAGCGGCACCCCGAAGAGCGTGGCGAGCGTCAGGCCGAGCATGATCTGCCCCACCGCGTGCACGCGGCGATGCGGCGGCACCAGCGAGGCGCCCACCAGTGCGGCGACACCGAAGTAGGTGCCGTGCGGCAGACCGCTCAGAAAGCGCAACACGATCAGCGAGAGGTAACTGGGCGCGAAAGCGCTGGCCAAGTTGCCGACAGCGAACATCGCCATGAGGGCGATCAGGAAGGCCCGGCGCGGCAGACGCACCCCCAGCACGGCCAGCAGCGGTGCGCCGATCACGACCCCGAGCGCGTAAGTGCTGATGGCATGGCCGGCTTGCGGAATGGTGATGTTCAGTCCCTGCGCGACGTCGGGCAGCAGCCCCATGATGACGAATTCGCCGGTTCCAATGCCGAAGCCGCCCATGGCAAGCGCCACGAACGAGAGCCAGACGGGAATGGACGACGGAGGCAACGCTTCGGCCGCCTGAGCGGGCAGGATTTGAGGGGCACTCATTGGGATTCGGTCATGACCGCCAGTCCGGGACCGGCGAGGTAGTCGGCAACGACAAGGGAAATCGTCTCGGGCGCGGCTGAATGCCGAGGTCAAATGCGCATCTCGGCACGCCGTTCGAGGCAGCCGATTCTACGCCAACGCGATAAATTCTGCAGAACGCGCGCCGCAACGCAACATTGCGAAAACGTCATCAATGCAATGAAATTAATGAAATTCGACTGACCTTACGTTGCATTGCAATAGGCGTGCGGTGTCGCGCACGGCCGCGCCTTCGGATCGATCCGCTTCGGCGTGCGGCGTTTGGGGTGCTCGCATAAAAAGCCGGCCCATGAGATGGGCCGGCAAACGGCGATTGCCCTAAAGTCGCGTAAACCGATGGCAATCGCACTCGGGGTCTTCGGGCAGCGGTGTCCATGCGTCGCGGTGCGGCCGATGCCACCGATGCCACCGATGTCGCCGATGTCGCCGTAACGCTCACATCAACGCTACAGCCCCGAACGTTGGATCACTGGCGATGCGCCTTCACACGCCACTGACCGGACATTTCGTCCTTTACATAGGTTGTCTTCACCGCAGCCCATGCCACTTTATGGGCCGTGGCTTCGCGCGATTCGTGAGCGCGCCGCTCGCCGGGGTCGCGGTACTCGTCCCAGGCGGCATTGAACGCCTTGAGGTAAATCTCCTGCGCATGCACCGGCAGGTGCCCCTTGACACTCGCCGGCAAATCCTCGATCTGACGATATGGCATGATTTCCCTCCCGACGGTACTTGCGCGCCACTGCACGCCTACACGGTTGATTCGCTACGTGTGCCGTCATTG
This sequence comes from Pandoraea eparura, assembly GCF_902459725.1. GTDB lineage: Bacteria > Pseudomonadota > Gammaproteobacteria > Burkholderiales > Burkholderiaceae > Pandoraea > Pandoraea eparura. The sequence continues at coordinate 40,396 of NZ_CABPSH010000014.1, read as the reverse complement.
TCAGCTAACCGGGTCGCCCGACGCAGGCGTATTTACCGGGCGGCCGCAGTGGTGGCTCCTCCACGGGGGGATCGAGCGGTCTGTCGGGAGGAGGCATCGGCGCCGGTTCGCCCTCGTCGGGCGGCGTGATCGGCGGCGGCGTCCCGGGCGGCTTGCCTGGATCGTAAGGCTCAGGCAAATGCGCGTACGGGCGTGATCTTCGTGGCAGCCGGCAGATCTCGATTTGATTGGACATAAGCAAGACCTCACAGGACGTCAAACCGGATAGACGATCCTCGAACCGTTTGCCTGATCATGATGGCCTCCGTTGCTCGGTGATGCCGAGGCGCGAAGGCACGCGCCTCGACAGGGAAAGCATCGCGTTACTTGCCCATGACCTTGATGTCATTCTTCACGTCGACAACGCCGTCAACGCCCTTGACCGTGTCCACAACGAGCGTGCGTTGGGCCGACTGCGGCACCGAACCGGTCAGATGCACCACGCCGTGACGCGTCGTGACATGCACCTTGGTCGACGGCACGTCCTTCTTGGCGAGCAATTCGGCCTTGACCTTGGCGGTAAGCGCCGAATCGTCGATCTTGCGCCCGGCGTCGCTCATGACGCTACTGGCGCTACGGTTATCCGCGATCTTGATGATCCCGCCCTGATCGAGGGCATGCGCAGCGATACCGGTCGTAGCGAGTGCACCGGCCATGATGAATTTGAGCAGATTGGCTTGTTTCATGGTTGACCTCCCGAAGTTGAGTCGTCGCACCGAAGGCATTACTGCCTTGGGCGTCACCCCCCGCACGCGTTGCGTGCGGCACCCCTGCGGCGACCGAGTGTTAGGTGAAACCTTCCCGCGCATCGAGATACGGTAGGGACTTGCCCCGTCACAGGCATACCGCGGACTTCCGTGTGAAGTGCATGTCTGCATGCCTGGCGGATTTGTGTGGCGCTGTCGCCCCGGTCAGCGTCAGATCTTGTGACCTTCCTGGCTTTCTCCCGGACGACTCATCGACTGCGCGCGTCGTTCGTGCAGGCGGTTGTCTACGCCGATCACCCCCGGCGATTTCGACACGATGGCTTGCACCTCATGCTGCATCCAGCGCTCCGGCACATCGCCGGTAAGCAACACCTGTCCCGCCGTCACCGTAATGTCGATATGCGAAATATCAAGGTCGAGCACGGCAGCCAGCATCCTATGAATATCGTCTCGCAAAGCCTCATCGCCCGACCGTTGCGCCACGGACGTGATGTCGTGCCTCGGTGCCGCGTCCGCCTCCACCGTTCCATCCGGCCATTCCACCCTTTGCGACGACGGCGGTCTGGACGCGAGTGGGCGAGCGCCCGCGGTATTTCGGCCGGTGCCGACATAATCGTCATGCGGGCCGTATCCACTTTGACGGCCGAATCGAGGATGCACGCCCGGCACAGTATTGGCGGGTCCATAACCGCTTTCCTCGCCATGAGCAATGTCAGGGGCATACCCGTGCCCTCCCACTGCGCCCTTTCTCGACGGGTTCATGGTTCCTTGCTTCTCGGCGGAGGCACCGATCCAGGCGGGATCACACTGTTCCGACGCACGTGCCGCCTGCGCTTCACGAGCGGCCGACTGCCTGGCTTCGTGCGATGGTGCCGGCGCTGGACGTTCGTCCATGGGCGTCGATGCACCGGTCGTCTCATCGTCGCCATCCTCGTGCGTCAACGCGTAGGGCGCATCCGACCTTGGCACGCAGGACGTCTTGTTCTGCGTGAACACCGCCGGTAATGAGGGAATGTGCTTCGCCATAACAACCTCCTGTATGGCAGTCCGTGCTTTGCCAACTGGCACCTGACCTGTTGATACCGATTGTAAATAGCCAATGTCATTCGGCGAATCGGCGGAGTCCGAAAGATGTGTAGGTGGACACTGGCAGTCGATGAAATGCCATTACTTTCACCGCATAAATTGATATTACTTTCAATTAAATCATATGCTTGCATTATTTTTTTGAACCAATTCCACAAGATCGAAGTGGGCGGAAAACTATCTAATACGCCAAGTGCCATCGGACAATTCCTACGACTCTGTTGTTGTCGATGCTGCCCGCGGTTCACCGCCTCGACGCTGTCTTGCCGACGAGCGGCGCGAGTGTCGGTCCCAGGGACTTCAGGAGCTGGACGGCCATCGCGCTGGTGTAGGTGTAGCGTGTCGCGTAGGGCTCGTGCACATAGGCGCTCAACACGCCGTAGAAGCGGTTTCCGATCATGAACACGAATGTCGCCGTGCGGTTGACCTTGCGAGATTCGATGAGCCTGGCGCCGCGCGCATAGACGTTGAAACGCTGATCGCCGGTGCCGGTCTTGCCGGACACTTCTAGCGTGCGGCCCTGACCGAGCGGCAGGCCGTCGGCGAGGCGCTTGCCAGTGCCCCCCGTCACAACCTCACGCAGCAGCCCCCGGACGACGTCGACGATTGCGGGCACGATCGCTACCTGCCCCGCGTCAAATGCGTGGGCAAAATGCGTCTCATAAGGCGTGGCGGCCGCGAACGTGAGCGAACTCAGGCTTTCCTCCTGCACCTGTCGGCCGTCGTTGGCGATGATGCCCATGAGTGTCGCGAGCGCGGCTGGCCGGTCGCCCGCGGCGCCGATGGCGCACCCGTAGGACGGCGTGATGGTCTTGAATGGATAGCCGAGCGAGCGCCACGCGCGCACGATGGGGACGTAGGCCTGACGCTCGATCGTCTCCCGGATCCGGCGGTCCTGGGTAGCATGGAAGCGCGTCTTGAAGAGCCACGAATACGATTGGAGACGCACCTCCCGGCTCGCGTCTCGCAATTCGCTCTCGGTGGCATTCGGATGGGCGCGAAGGTAGGCGAGAAGCCAGAGTTCGATCGGATGAACGCGCGCGAGATAGGCGCGGTCGTTGAGGTCGAACTTGTCGGGGCCATACTTTGCGTATAGCCCCGCCATGTCATCCGCACGCATCAAGGCCGCTGGCGTCCCCTTGAGCGCCGCGCGCATCTGGCCCTCGAACCAGGCCAGCGAGGCCTCGGGCGCCACACTGCGCAGGGCCGCGGCGAGCCTCACCGGCGACCTGGGCATCCCCGCGACAAGTTTCGCCACCGCCTGGTCGGCCGCAAGCCCCGCATACCTTTTGTTGAAGCGGTCGAGGAAGGTCAGGCTCTCGTCGTCGGCAAAGCGTGTCAGATACTGCTGCCGCAGCGCCGGATCCGTGAGCCAGTGCACCGACGGCCCCGCCTGCCTGACCATCTCGTAGTGGACGATGTCGCGCATCAGCCTCACGAACACAAGGTTGACCGAGCGCCGGAACGCTTCATGCACGCTCAGGATGCGGCCGTTGTCGGCGGGCTCGAAGTTCGAGAACGCCTGTTCGCCGCTGCCGGTGTGGAAAACTTCCCCGGGATTGGCCGAGTACTTGCGTTCGACGGCGGCGTCCAGCATCGCTGGCAACGAGTGGTCGGTCGTGTGCGCAAGATAGTTGAGCGCCCACGATGTCAGTGCGTCGAGCGCGTCGGGCTTCACGCGCGCAAGTTCGGGCGGTGTGAGCGAAGCATAGTGCGCGTGGAGATCGGAGACGATCTGCAGATACAGGACGAGGGTGCGAAGCTTCGCGGTCGAGCCGAGATTGAGGCGCGCACCCTGGTTGATGTCGAACGGTTCGTTCACGGTGTCGGTTTGCACCCGCAGCACATTCTCACCGCGGCGGCGCTCATAGAGCGAGAAGCTGAAGGCGATCTTCGCAGGATCGTCGCCGGGGCGAAGCATCTCGAAGCCATAGAGGCCGGCCTGCTGCGCGCCAGCCACTGTTTGTGCACGCGCAAGCTGCTTGCTGACGGCTTGCTCGAGCGCTTCGGCGAGTGTCGAGCTGGCAGTGAGGTCGAGGTGATCGAGCGCGTAGGTATTTTTGAGGCCGAGTGTCTCCAGCAAATGCGCGCGCAATACCGAAATTGCCTTACGTTTGACAAACGGGATTGCCGGCGCGGCAGCCAGACCGTGCCGTACCTGCAGCGGCTGACCAAGCGCGGCGTCGCGCAGCCGCGAGGAGATGACGTGGTTGTCCGCAAGCAGCCGCAGGTAACTGTTCGTCAGCGTCTCGAGCGCTGCATTGTCCTGTGTCAGGAAATACGAGGGTGCGCGCTGCGCGATCAGGAGTGAGAGCACCTGCTTGAATGCGAGCGCTTCGTGGGTGAGTCCGCCGGTGACGCGCGACGCGGTTTGACCTCGAGCGCCCGTGTCGAGCGCTGCAAGCAGACGGTTAACCTCGTCGAAGTCGCGGCCGTACCAGGCCGCGAGCCCATCGCCAATGCCTTCGATCTCGCCTATGCCGGGCTGCGCACCCAGCGGCTCCGTATTCAGGTACGCGACGAGGATCCTGCGGCGTGCCGGGAGCGTTCGTTCACCGCCGAGATAGGCGCGCAACGTTGCCGAGACCATCTGCCGCAGCTTCTCGGGCGGGTTGACGGTACGCCCCCCGGGCGAGTGACGATATTTCTCGATCTGGGTGGCGAGCGTGCTGCCGCCGGGCATCGCATGGTGATGGAGCACGTGTTTGAGTGCCAGATCGATGACGGCGAGCGAGAACCGCTTCCAGTTGATCGCGGGGTTGAGATACGGTTCAGTGGCATCGAGCAGTGACCGGTCTTCGATGAAGCTCAGCGCATCGGCAACCACCGGCGGTACCGCGTCGAAATTGACGTAGGTGCTCGACGGATAGCGCACCCTGTAAAGCGGCGCCCCACTCGCGTCGAAGAGCTGAAGGCCGGCTTGGGCCTTTTCCTCGTAGGGGATGAAGAATCCCTGGTCTGCGATGCGGGCCATCGTGGCAGAGTCGCGCGCCTGTGCCGTGACGACGAAGCCTCGTGCGGCGAGGCGAGCCGTAAGCTCGGGGAGTCGCTCATAGCCCATGCGCAGATCGTAGGGTCCGCCGTGAGACGGGAAGCGGATGGTGTCGCTCGGGCCTTGCACAACACTGAAGGAAACCTGGCGGTCAATCGCCGCAAAGTACTTCGCCTGCAGGCGCGAAGTCTGCATCTCGCGCGCCAGGAAATAGACCCCGATGGCACACAGAGACGCGAGCGCGACAAAGAGAAGCCATTTCAGACGTATGCCAAACGGCTTCGTCGCTACTGCGCGCAACGTCGAATTGCCGGCCGGGCGGTTCATGTCAGTTCCAGAGGACGCCAGCATGCAAGCGGCATGGCGGTAGACGCCCAGCGTGCCTAATGTCGCGCTTGTGAATTCGCGCTTCTGACTACTAGTTTAGTCACGCCCGATCGCCGATGCATTGGGGGAAGCGTGCACCGTCTGCGTTCGACTCATGCGATGAAATCGGCGGCCATGTCGGCATCGGTGCGTGCTTCGAGACGTCCATCACGGCACGCCTTGCGGAACACCTCGTAATCGCGTTCGACCTGATCGGCATAGCATGACCCGCTCCTTGTTCGTGCAATGCCGCAGCCATTCCACGCACCATCGGCAACCGCCCCCTACGCCGGCGCTTTTCACCACGCCGGCGAGGCATTTGGCTACCAAGATCGACAAAATGCGAGGAAATCCCGCGGAAATCAGGCAAAATTGCGGGCTGCCGTATTGTGCCGCCCGCTGGCACACGACTTCCATTGCGCGTCATGTCCGAGACTTCCTGTTCCTGACGGGGTTGGCCGGCCAAACGTGATGCGAGGTGATACACGGTGCTTCGCGTGGCGCCACATGCAGGATCGTCGCCCGCGGCACGGGGCCCAGGCGGGTATGAACGGATAATTCCCTATGGCATCGGCAGTGTCGAGCATCGGCGCGACGCGCACAAACATCGGCGAATTCCCCCTTTCACGCTGCCGGACCGAATCCGCGGCGCGCTGTCGGAAAAATGCTTACGCGACCCTCAACTATCGGTCGCCCATGCCGATAACCAGTTAAGCAGGACTTTTCGGTCGGTTTTCATATGTCCAGTTCGTACAGTGGTTGGCTCGTTGCACTCTCGCTCGCAGTTGCCGTGCTCGCGTCGTACACGGCGCTTGACCTATCGGGTCGCATCTATCTCCTGACTCACCGTGGCATGCGCCATGCGTGGCTCGCCGTGGGCGCTGCCGCAATGGGCATCGGTATCTGGTCGATGCACTTCATTGGCATGCTGGCGCTGTCGCTCTCGCCCATCGGGTCGCCGCTGGGATCGCGCCTCACCCTCGCGCTTGGCTACGACCCCGCCATCACGGCGGCCTCGCTCGGCATTGCCGTCGCCATCTCGTGGGCGGCGCTCTGGCAGATCGCACGCGAACACTTCACCAAGCGACGGCTGGTCACCGCCGGTGTCACGTTGGGCCTCGGGATCGCGGCCATGCACTACACGGGCATGGCGGCCATGAAGATGACGCCGGGCATCGCATATGACCCGGGGCGCTTTGCCGCGTCGATCCTGATCGCGATTGCCGCCGCCACGGCGGCGCTGTGGATTGCGCGCACGCTGCGCGATGGCAGCCTGCGCTATGTCATGGCCAAGCGCGTTGGCGCCGCGGGGGTCATGGGGCTGGCGATCACCGCCATGCACTACACCGGCATGTCGGCGGCCACCTTCGCGATGGGCGCCATCTGTGGCGCGGCCGGTGGGGTGAGTTCCCAATGGCTGGTGACGACCGTCAGCCTGTTTACCTTCCTGATGCTCGTCACCACCCTGCTCGTCTCGCGTCTGGACGCCCGCACCAGTTTCCTCGCCAATTCCGTCCTGCAACTGAACTCCCAGATCGCCCGCATGGCGACCTACGATGCGCTGACCGATCTGCCGAATCGTCGCGCACTGCATGACGCCGCCGCCCGCATGCTCGTGAACTCGCGTCGCGACCAGCGCCGTTTCGCGGTGCTGTTCATGGATCTGGACGGCTTCAAGACCATCAACGACTCGCTCGGACACAACGTAGGCGACGACGTATTGCGCGCGTTCGCCAAACGCCTTCGCAAGAACGTCAACGGCGATGACGTGGTCGCCCGGCTGGGCGGCGACGAGTTTGTGGTGTTGCTGGGCTCCCTGTCATCGCCGGCCGTTGCCGGGCGCGTGGCGCAACGCCTGCTCGACGACATGCGCGACGGGCTGCGCGTGGGCAATCAGTCGCTGCACGTCATGCCCAGTATCGGCGTGGCCCTGTTCCCGGACGATGGCGACACCATCGACATGCTGCTCAAGCACGCCGACACGGCCATGTACGAAGCCAAACGTGCCGGCCGTGGCATTTTCCGCTACTTCGAGCCCGGCATGAACGCCGCCGCCCAGCGGACCTGGGAGATCCAGCAGGCGCTGCACGACGCGGAGCACGAGCAATATTTTTCGCTGCACTTCCAGCCGAAGTACCGCGGCGACACCGAGGCGCTGGCGGGAGCCGAGGCATTGCTGCGACTGTCCCATCCCACGTTCGGCGAACTGCAACCGGCCGATTTCATCCCGGTCGCCGAGCGCACCGGCCAGATCGTGCCGATCGGGTATTGGGTTGTGCGAGCCACCTGCCAGCAGATCCAGGCATGGGACGCCGCGGGCCTGCCGCCGGTCAAGGTCGCGATCAACCTGTCGCCGCGTCAGATGGCGCAGTCGCAACTGGTGGAGAACATCGTGGAGATCGTGCGCGAGGCGGGCATCGCGTGCGACCGGCTCATGTTCGAGATCACCGAGACGGTCGCGATGTTCGATGCGCAGCATACGATCGACGTCATCCGTGCCTTCCAGGAGAAGGGGTTCGAAGTCGCCATCGACGATTTCGGCACGGGCTATTCAAGCCTGGCTTACTTGCAGCGCTTTCGCGTCAAACAATTGAAGATGGATCGCTTTTTCACGAGCGGGCTGGACACCTGTGGCCGCGAGGGCAGCGCCGTCGTCTCAGCCATCATTGCCCTGGCGCATTCGCTGGACATGGATGTGGTGGCCGAAGGGGTCGAGACGGCGTCGCAGCGCGAGGCACTCAAGACCCTCGATTGCGACGAGTTGCAAGGCTTCCTGCTGGGCAAGCCCCTCACGGGCGATGCCTTCGCCCGACTGCTGTCGGCGCTGCCGAGCGCGCCAGGCGCGACGGCGGCAATGGCTTGAGTGGCATAAGCGGCATACGCGGCATGAACGACTTGCGCCCGTGCCCGCCCCGGGGAAGCCGCAACACCCCGAAGCGACGGCACCGGCGTTACCGGTGCCTGCTCTGACGACGGATCTACTTCACCGGGATCAGGATCGGTGCACCCTGTTTCTTGATCAGGAACACGACAAACTTGGCAGGCTTCGTGGCACTGGCATTTCGCCCGACAGTATGAATGTCGTTGGGGCCCTCGTGAAAGGTATCCCCTGCCTTCAGGGTCACCGTTTTGCCGCCCTTGACGCCCATAACGATGCTGCCCTCGAGCACATACACGAAAGCCTGCGCGTCGTGACGGTGCACGGGATCGACCGCTCCGGGCGGATACTCAACAACGATCATCTGAACTTCCTTGCCCGGATATTCCGGCAAAGGCGTCGAGCTCAGCGGCGTCACGTGCGCCTCGGGCGCGGCCGTGACCGGGCCCGCAATCGTCAGGCACAGGCACATCAGTGCGGCGCCGAAGAAAACCATCCGTTTCATCACTTCACTCCATCAGGGGCCATGGCCGGCCCGAACTGTCAGCCTTGGCTCGTTTGGGCGAGCCACTGGTCGAGACCGATACGGCCGACCCGCGCGTCGCCGAGCGGGACAAGCGACCGTTCCTCGACGACGCCGCCGTAATACCGCGCATTGCGATCCGTCACCACGGGGCGGGCATCGCCCTTCGCGCTCAGATAGCGCGAAATGATCTGCGCGAGAGATGCACGGTCCGGACCAGCAATATCCATCGTCGCGTTCAGCGGCGCCGCGAGCGCGACCTGCGAGAGGATATCCACGATGTCGTCCACGGCGATCGGCTGGAACAGTCCGTCGCCGACGCGCACGTTGCCACCGTCCGTGCTGAAATCCGCAATGCCGCCGATGAATTCCATGAACTGCGTGGCTCGCACGATCGTGTATGGCACGCCGGCGGCTTCGATGGCCGCTTCCTGCGCGACCTTGGCGGCGAAATAGGCGTTCTCCGGCATGCGGTCGGTGCCGACAATCGACAGCGCGACATGATGGCGCACACCCGCAGCCACCTCGGCCTTGCCGAGATTGCGCGCCGAGGTACGGAAGAAGTCGAGCACCGCTTGCGGTTCCCATGACGGTGCGTTCGTGACATCCACGACGACGTCCGCGCCGACGAGCGCGGCATCCAGACCTTCACCGGTCACGGAGTTGACGCCGGTGCGCGGGGACGCGGCGAGTGTCTGATGGCCGGCCTGGCTGAGCAGGGTGACGAGACGTGAGCCGATCAGGCCCGAACCACCGATTACCACGATTTTCATGGCAGATTCTCCAAAGGGGGTAACTGAACGCGCGAGACGCGTACTGAGCCTGGCATCGCGTGGAAGCATCCTCGCCATGGCACTGCCTAAGATCAGTATGTAACAATCATGTCGCAACAATAAGGGCCAAAAATCATCGATATGACTAGTCCATATGACGAGTCCAAGGGGGCTTGGCCCCACCCCATCCACGAGACAAGCATGACCGCACGAACGCCCGCCCTGGACATCCGGATAGATCGTGATCGACCGCTGCCGATCTATTTGCAGATTTGCGAACGCTTCCGGACGGCGATTGCCGCCGGACATCTGCGACCGGGCGACCGTGTGCCGGCACTTCGCAGCCTCTGCGCACAGTTGAGCACCGCCCGGGGCACCGTCGAATTGGCCTACACAATCCTTGTCGACGAGGGCTACCTGCAGATGCGCGGCGCCGCCGGCACGTTTGTTTCCCCCTCGCTGCCGCCGTCGATCGTACATTCGCCGCACGGCGCCGGTCAGCCCGAGCCGCAAGGCACCCCGGACAACGAACGCACGGGTACAGAAAGCGCCGACGCGGCAACATCGTCAAACGCGTCACCGAGTCAGTCGGCACCGCACCCAATGGCCATCACGGTCGCGATGAGCGGCGAGCCGCGGCCGTTGCAGCCCGGGCAGCCGGCGCTCGACGCGTTTCCACGCAAGATTTGGAGTCGGCTCGTTTCGCTTCATGTGCGTAGCGGCGATCGCGCGATGCTCGCGTGCCCCGACCCAATGGGCTACCGGCCGCTTCGCGAACGCATTGCGACCTACCTCGGTTTGTCGCGCGGTGTGACGTGTCTGCCAGAGCAGGTGTTCGTGACCGGTGGCTACCGCGCAACGCTTGAACTCGTGTTGCGCAGTCTCGCGAAACCGAACGATCGCGTGTGGTTCGAAGACCCCGGTTACCTGCTCGCGCGCAATTTCCTGTCCGAATCGGGCATGACGTTCATCCCCGTGCCGGTGGACGAAGATGGGATCGACGTCGCGCGCGGTATACAACTGGATCCAGATGCGCGCTTTGCACTGGTCACGCCATCGCACCAGAGTCCGTTGGGGCACACGTTGTCGCTGACAAGACGTCTGGCGCTGCTGGATTGGGCGGGAAAAGGGGCTCGCTGGATCATCGAGGACGATTACGACAGCGAGTTCCGATATTCGGGCAGGCCACTACCGGCGTTGAAGCACCTGGATCGGCATGATCGTGTGATCTATTGCGGCACGCTCAGCAAGCTGATGTTCCCGGGCCTTCGGCTCGCTTACGCGGTGGTGCCGGAGCGCGCGGTCGAGCGCGTCGGACGGGTGGCGTGCAGCATGAACGCCGGCTCGCCGGCACTGTTGCAGGCTGCCGTGGCGGATTTCATGGCGCAGGGACATTTTGCGCGGCATGTGAAGCGAATGCGCACGTTGTACGGGCAGCGCCGCGTGTTGATCACACAAGCGCTGGCGCAGACATTCGGCGAGCGGCTGATCCTCGAATTGCCGCTCGGCGGCGTCCAGTTCGCGGTGAAATTCCCGGAAGGCCCGAGCGGCCCGGTCGACGACGTCGCCGTTGCCGCGCGAGCCGGCAAGGCGGGACTTGCCGTCTTGCCCCTCTCGGCCTGGTACTCGAGCGGTCCTGCGCGGCGCACACCGCGAGGCCTTGTCATTGGCTTCGCGAACGTCACCGATCCCGAGGAAGCCACCCGACTCGCTCGCACGCTGCGCACGTGCCTGGACGACTGAGGTGTTGATCGGCCATACGTCGAGGGTGACAGATCGCCTATACGATACCCTCCCCGATCAAGGCCGACGTGCGCGGCGCAACACCGAAGTTGCCGGCACGGTCGCATGGCTCACGCGGCGCTTTCTTGCCGACACGTTGCCGCGCCCGGGCGACGACGCTACCGGTGCCGCCAGCATCGACTGATACGTTGCCGCCAGTGCCTCCTGTGTGCTGACCTGCTCGCGCAAACGTGCCACGACCGCATCCTGCAACGCCTTGGCCGCCCGCATCTCGTGCTGCGCTTCGGTCAGCGTCGCCAGACTCGCCTCAGCATCGAGCAACTGGCGCTGCACTTGTTTGCGCTCCTGTTGTAATGACTTGATCGACTCGCGCGCGGCGTCCAGTTCCAGCATCAAGCGGCGCTCGTTCGCTTCGGCACGCTCACCAAGCCGGGTGCGCTCGGCATCCCAATGGGTGCGCTGCGCCGCGTATTCCTCCTGAAGCGCCTGCGTACGCTCGCGCGCCACCGAGAGCGCTTGTCGCGACGCCACCGCATCGGCTTGCGCTTCGATCAGCAACGCCTCGGCGCGCCGTGCCTGCGCCTGCGCTTCCTCCCTCGCCTGGCGAGCGTCCGCCGCCGCCGTCTCGGCAGCGGCAATGCGCTCGTGGAGCACGGCCCGCGCCTGCTCCAGCGCCTCGCGATCCGACGCCAGCTCGGCTTCGCGGGCATCCAGCACCGCGCGCCGCGTCGCTTCGTCCTCCGCAAGAGCGGCACGCCCCTCGGTCAACGCCAGTGCCCACAGATCGAGCGCGGCACGCGCCACCGATTCCGGCATCGCCACGCTGTCGGGCAAACTGGGCGCGACAACCGGTGCGCCCTGCAGACGTGCGCCAAGTCCGGCGAACCACGCGTCCAGATACGGGCTCACGGTATTGGGCGAGCCACGACCCAACTGCTGACGAATGCGTTCTATGGTCGGGCGCTGCCCCGCCATCAGCAAGGTATCTGCCGCCATCCAGACGTCGTGCTCCGAAATGCCTCGCCCACCTTGCCGGGGCAGCGGCGTGGATATGGGGGATGTCATGGGTTGGGACGTCGTCATCGTGGAACGCTCCTGAATATCGAAGGCATTGCCAAATAACCCACGATAATGGAAGATTATCGATAGTTATTTATTACGCAAATTATATTTCACACATATTACATATGAAATCATATGTTTGGTAAGAAAATTGCCTCCGAAGGCTTGCCGCCCCGTGAATCGGCCTCCGCCGCGACATCGGGAAATGCGCTGAACAGCGGTCTGCCCGCCCCGCGCCATCCCGCTACGCTCCACGTCGATGCGCACGACGCTGCGCAAGCGCTCGCCCGGGAGGGTGACTCGCAGAACACGCGGCAGAGTTATCAATCGGCGATGCGCTACTGGATGGGCTGGTATCGGCTGCGGTATGGGCAGGCGCTCGTCGCGCCGCTTCCGCCTGCCGTGATCGTGCAGTTCGTGGTCGATCATGCGCAGCATCAAGGCAAGCACGGTCTCAGAACCGAGATGCCCGATGCCGTCGACGCCGCGCTTGTCGCGCAGGGTCTCAAGGCGCGCCCCGGACCACCGGCGCTCGCCACGCTGCTCCACCGGCTGAGCGTTATCGGCAAGCTGCATACGTCACGCGACCTGCCGAATCCGTGCGCCGAACCCGCGATACGGGAACTGCTGGCCAAGACGCGTCGCGCCTATGCGAAGCGTGGCGTTCGTGCGGCCAAGAAGGCGGCATTGACGCGCGAGCCGTTGCGCGCGCTTTTGGCGACCTGCGACGACACCCTGCGAGGCAAGCGCGATCGCGCGCTGTTGCTGTTCGCCTGGGCGAGCGGCGGGCGCAGACGCTCGGAAGTCGTGCGGGCAACCTGCGAGAACGTCCGGCGCATCGCGCCAGACCGCTACGTCTACACACTTGGCTGGTCGAAGACCAATCAGCAGGGCGCCGACCTTCCCGAAAATGAAAAACCGGTCACGGGGGCGGCGGCCGTCGCGCTCACGGACTGGCTGACGTCGGCGGGTATCGCTCAAGGGGCAATCTTCCGCCGAGTTCGACGCGGCGGGCATGTGGGCGAACCGCTGTCAGAGGCCGCCGTGCGCGACATCGTGCGCGAGCGATGCACGCTCGCTGGTCTCGAGGGCGACTTCTCCGCCCACTCGTTGCGTGCGGGCTTCGTCACCGAAGCCGCGCTTCAGCAAGTGCCGCTGGCGGAGACCATGTCGATGACGGGACACACAAGCGTGGCAACCGTTATCGGCTACTTCCGACGGGCCGACATGCAGCGCTCGCGGGCCGCCGATCTGATGGGCGCCGACGAGGCCGACAACTCACGCGAAGGCACCAACGAGCGCGCGAGTCGAGACGCTTGAGCGCCCCATGACCACCACCTCAGCGACACCTGAGCCTCCGAGCCACTGAGCCACTGAGCCACTGAGCCACTGAGCCACTGAGCCACTGAGCCACTGAGCCACTGAGCCACTGAGCCAATGAGCCAATGAGCCAATGAGTCATTGAGTCATTGAGTCATTGAGTCATTGAGTCATTGAGTCACCCAAGCCACCTGAACCACCTGAACCACCTGAACCACCTGAACCACCTGAGCCCCGCCTCATGATGCGATGCCCCTGCCGACGCCGGGGGTAGCCGACATAAAGATGCATTTAAGTGATATCTTTTGTCGCATCAGGCGTATGCCATAGTGAATCTATCGCTTGCAGCCACTGGTGCGCTCCCCCAACGACTCCATTAAGGTGCAGATCGTCATGCCAAGCTCCCCTGCCTCGCCATCCCGCCATCGTGCACTCGTCGAACGACTGGGCCTGTTGACGCCCATCATCCAGGCCCCGATGGCCGGCACGTCGACACCCGGCCTTGCCGCAGCCGTCTCCAACGCTGGCGGGCTCGGCTCGATCGGTGTCGCCGCGATGCCTGTCGACGCCGCCCGCAAGGCGATCCACGATACGCGCGCCCTGACCCACAAGCCGTTCAACGTCAACGTGTTCTGCCATGCGCCCGCGACGCTCGATGCCGCGCGCGATGCCGCCTGGCTGGCCTATCTGGCCCCGGAGTTCGCGCGTTTCGACGCCGCGCCGCCGGCCACGCTGAGCGAAATCTACAAAAGCTTTGTGGCTGACGGCGCCATGTTCGCCATGCTGCTGGAAGAACGGCCGGCCGTGGTCAGCTTCCATTTCGGGCTGCCCTCGCAGGACAAGATCGATGCGTTGCACGCCGCGGGCATCCTGCTGTTCGCCACGGCGACCAACTTGGCGGAAGCCCGGGCCATCGAGGCGGCGGGGATCGACGCGATCGTCGCGCAAGGGTATGAGGCCGGCGGCCACCGTGGGCGCTTCGAAGACCTTGGCGACCGCGTACCGACCGACGACGAGCAACTGGGCACGCTGGCGCTGGTACGGCTGACCGTGACGCACACGTCGGTGCCGGTGATTGCCGCGGGAGGGATCATGGATGGCGCGGGCATTGCGGCGGTCCTCGCGCTCGGTGCGCAGGCGGCTCAACTCGGGACCGCGTTTGTCGCGTGTCCGGAATCGTCGGCCGATGCCGCCTATCGCGAGCGGCTGACCGGCGGCAACCCGCCGCGTACCGCATTGATTCGTGCAATCTCCGGACGTCCGGCGCGCGGCTTCGTGAATCGGCTGTATGCGCTGGAGCAACCCGCCGAGCGCCCCGACCTGCCCGCCTATCCCGTGACGTACGACGCGGGCAAGGCGCTCAACGCGGCCGCGAAAGCCAAGGGCAACAGCGATTATGCCGCCCAGTGGGCGGGTCAGGCGGCACCGCTCGCGCGTGCCATGCCCGCCGCAGAACTCCTCGGTGTACTGCGCGCAGAACTACGCGAGACGGTCAGCGGGCTGCGCGAACTGGCCGCCACGTCCTGATCACGGCCAGTCCGAGAACGTCAGTGACTGCCGCCCAGGTAGGCGGCACGCACCTTGTCGTCGTTGCGCAGGTTCTCTGCCGGACCGTGCACGGAAATCTGGCCGTTCTCCAGCACGTAGCCGTAGTCGGCCACGGCCAGGGCGGCCGCCGCGAACTGCTCCACGAGCAGCATCGTCACGCCCTCCGCCTTCAGGTTGCTGATGATGCGGAAGACTTCGTCGACCAGGATCGGCGCCAGCCCCATCGACGGCTCGTCGAGCAGCACGATGTCGGGGCGCAACATCACCGCGCGGGCCATGGCGAGCATTTGCTGCTCGCCGCCCGAGAGGGTGCCGGACAACTGATGGCGCCGCTCCTTCAAGCGCGGGAAGAGATCCATCGCGCGCTCCAGATCAGCCGCTACATCGCCGCGCGGCCGGCTGCCCGTCAGGCGCGGGAAGGCGCCCAGGCGCAGATTGTCCATCACCGACATGGTCGAGAACACGCGCCGGCCTTCGGGGGAATGCGCGAGGCCAAGCTTGGCGATGCGATGCGAGTCGAGTCCGTCGATACGCTTGTCGCCGAGCGTGATTTCGCCCGCCGTCGGCTTGATCATGCCGGATACGGCACGCATGGTCGTCGTCTTGCCCGCGCCGTTCGATCCGATGAGCGTGACGACCTGGCCGCTCGGTACATCGATGTCGATGCCGTGCAGCACCTGCACCTTGCCGTAGCCGGCTTGCAGATTACGAATGGAAAGCATAGTGGTTCCGTTTATCCGTCGTGGCTGCGGCGCACACGGGCACTCCTGCGCCATGCGCCGCAAGCGCGAATGTCGTCAGTGCGCCGTCGATGCGCCGCCCAGATACGCCTCGATCACCTTCGGATCTGCCTGGATCTGCGCCGGCAGCCCCTCGGCGATCTTCTGCCCGAAGTCGAGCACGGAGACCGTGTGACACGTGCTCATCACCACATCCATATGGTGCTCGATCAGGATGACCGTGATGCCATGGTCGCGAATCTTGCGAATGATCGTGAGCAATTCGCGAATGTCGGGTGCGGTCAGACCGGCAGCCGGTTCGTCGAGCAGCAGCAGTCGCGGATCCAGCGCCAGCGCGCGCGCGATTTCCAGCAGACGTTGCTTGCCGTAAGGCAGGTTACGCGCCTCTTCGTCAGCCAGCGACGACAGGCCGACGAACTCGAGCAGTCGCATTGCGCGTGAGCGCGCTTGCGCCTCCTCGCGCTTGTAACGCGGCAGGCGCAGCGACACGTCGATCAGCGTCGAGTCGAACGTGTGATGCAAGCCAACGAGAATGTTTTCCAGAGCGGTCATCTCACCGAACAACTGCACGTTCTGGAACGTGCGCGCCACGCCGGCAAGCGCAATTTCCGACGACGAGCGCCCGGCCAGCGACTGACCGGCAAATTCGATGCTGCCCGCGGTCGGCACGTAGATGCCGGTGAGCACGTTCATCATCGTGCTCTTGCCAGACCCGTTCGGGCCAATCAGCCCGTGAATCGTGCCCCGTTTGACGCTCAGATCGACCTGATTGAGCGCTTTCAGGCCGTCGAATTGCATGAGCACCTGACGCACATTGAGCAGTTCGTCCGGACCGCCCGCCGCCGCCGTCAGGACCGGGTCGCGCTCGATGCCGACCGACGCGTCGACTTGCGTGGCCGAGACGGTCGACGCGCGGTGACGATGCAGGATGCGCGAGCGCACGAAGCCGATAATGCCGTCCGGGAGGTAATACACGACGAACAGGATCATCAGACCGAAGATCGTCAGGCGCCAGTCCGTAATGCTGTCGCGCCACCAGGTCACGCCGGCCAGCGCCACCGTGCCGACGATCGGCACCACTGCCTTGGCGAGCGAGGTGCGCGCGCGGGCGACGGCCATCGCCGCCACGACCGTGGTCACGGCGGCGATGGCCGTCGCCACGATCCGGAAGGTGCCGATATCATCCAGCAATTGCGGCAGCAAGACGATGATCGCAGCCCCGAGCAACGCGCCGCTGCGCGTCTTTCGTCCCCCCATGATGACGGCCAGCAGGAACAGGATCGTCAGCTCGAAGTTATACGTATTCGGCGAGATGTACTGCTCCGAGTAGGCATACAGGCTGCCCGCCAGACCGGCGAAGCCGGCACTGATCACGAACGCGTACACCTTGTAGCGATACACGGACACGCCCATGCAGTCCGACGCCACCGGCGAATCGCGCAACGCCTCGAAGGCGCGCCCGAGATGCGACTTGAGAATCCGGTGCGCCACAAGCATGCTCGCCAGCAGCAACGCGGCCACCAGCCAGTAGTACTCGGTCTCATCGATCGGATGCCCCCCTACGAGTGGCTTCGTGAGCGTGATGCCCATTGGCCCGTCGGTCAGGAAGTCCATCTCGTTGATGAGAATCTGGATGATGGTGCCGAACGCAAGCGTCACCATCGCCAGATACGGGCCGATCACGCGCAGCGCGGGCAAGGCGAGTACCGCGCCGAACGCGGCCGTAATCAGGATCGCGGCGGGAAGCGCCAGCCAGAGCGAGAGCCCGAGTTTGGTGAAGAACACGCCCGCCACGTAGGCACCGATGCCGAACAGGCCCGCATGGCCCAGCGACACCTGCCCGGTGTAGCCCACGACGATGTCCAGCCCGAAGAGCAGGATCGCGTAGATCATGATCGTCTCGATCATGTGGATGTAATACGGATTGCCGATGGCCATCGGGAATCCGAACAGCGCAACGATGCCCACGATGGCAGCCAGCTTCGTGGTCACACGCAGGCCGCCGCGATCGCGGGACCCGCGCACGGTGGAGGTCTGTGCGGTCATGGTTACACCTTCTTGATGGCGGTCTTGCCGAACAGGCCCGCCGGCTTCACGGCCAGCACGAGCAGCAGCAATACGAGACCCGGCACATCTTTGTAGCCGGTCGAAATGTAGAACGCGGTCGTCGTCTCCGCAATGCCAAGGAGCAGGCCGCCCACGAGCACGCCCATCCCGCTCGATAGCCCGCCGATAATCGCCACGGCGAACGCCTTGAGGCCGAGCACCGCGCCCATCGTGGCGCCGGTGAGCGTCAGCGGGGCGACGAGCACGCCCGCAAAGGCCGCGGCCATGGACGACAAGGCGTACGAAAAGGTGATCACCAGGCTGGTATTGATGCCCATGAGTCCCGCGGCGTCGCGGTCGTTGGCCGTGGCCACCACCGCCTTGCCGTAGATCGAGCGCCGGTTGAAGAACTCGACGGCGGCCATCATGAGCAGTGCGCCCACCACCACGAGCAGCTCCATCGGCAGCACGTTCGCGCCGAACAGGTGGATCGGCGACTCGGGCAGCGGCGACGGAAATTTCAGGTCGTCGCGTCCCCAGACGTTTTCCGCGACGTTGCGAAAGATGATGCCCAACGCGATCGTGGACATGATCCAGCCGAACTCCGACTTGATTCGCAAGGCGGGCTTCACGCCAATGCGCTCGACGAATGCGCCTTGCACGAGGCCGAACAGGCAGACGATGGGAATCATCAGCCAGTAGTTCAGGCCCAGGGTATCGACCAGCGTCAGGCCGACCAGTGCACCGAGCATCAGCGCTTCGCCTTGCCCGAAATTCAGGGTGCCGGACGTCGCGAACGTCAGTTGGTAACCGAAGGCGATCACGGCGTAGATCATCCCCAGCGCGATACCGCTGTAGATGAGTTGAATCAGGATGGTCATGCGGTCCTCTCTCGCGAGTGCGAGCCTACGAGCGATGCACGGGAGGTATTCGAGACGCGTGCCGCGCGCCGGTCCCGAGTGCCGGCGCGTGGCCCGGATGTGCCGACGGCGCGCCCACTGTGCCCGGACACCCCGTTGCCAGGGCGCCGGAACACCCGCGGCGCGCGCCGTCGGTCACCCGTCATGGCGGCAAGACGCCACCAAAATGCAACGTGACGGAATCGGTGGCTTACCGCGATGCCGTCTTCTCGCGAACCTTGCTTCCCGCCTTCAGGTCGCTGTCGTAGGCATACACGACGCGACCGCCCTTCACTTCCCCCATCACCGGGATATTGGCGGTGATGGCGTCATGGTCGTCATGCGTGAAGGGGTGGTCGTAGGCCGTGACCACGCCGTCGACCGGCGTCTTCAGGTCTTCAAGTGCAGCGCGCACCTTCGGGCCGTCCGTGCTGCCGGCCTGCTTGATGGCCGCAGCCAGCAGGTAGACCGAGTCGTAGCCCTGTGCCGCCGACACCGCCGAGTCGATGCGGTTGTTCTTCGGCTTGAACATGGCCAGGTACGCGTCGATGAAGGCCTTGCGCTTGGGCGTGTTGGGCTCCTGAATGAACGTTTGCGGCATGCGGGCGCCTTCGCCGTTCACGCCCGAGTTGTCGATGTAGTTCGCCATCGCGAGCGTCCAGCTCCCGACCAGCGGCAGCTTCCAGCCGAGCTTGGCCATGCCGTTGGCGATCTGCGCGAGTTCCGGGCCAATGCCGTACGTGAGGATCACGTCGGCACCGGCCTGCTTGGCCTTGAGCAACTGGGCCGTCATGTCGACGTCCTTGATGTTGAACTTCTCTTCGGCCACCGGCTTGATGCCCTTGGCGGCGAGCGCCTTTTCCAGATCCTCGCGTCCGAGCTGACCGTAGTTGGTCGAGTCGGCGAGAATCGCCGGCTTCTTGAAGCCACGGCGCGTAATCGCTTCTTCCACGATCATCGGCGCCTGGATGCTGTCCTTGGCCGAGTTGCGGAAGACATAGTTATCGGCGTACTGAGGCGGTTTGAATTGCTGGGTGATGACCGTACCCGTCGCCACGTTGTTGAACACCGGAATCTTGGCGTCCTGATAGAAACGTTGCGAGGCAAGCGCCACGCCCGTATTGATGAAGCCGACGGTGGCGACCACCTTTTCCTTGTTGATCAGTTCCTGCGCGACTTGCACGCCGCGCTCGTTCTTGGCTTCCTCGTCGCGCTCGACCAGCACGATCTGACGGCCCAGCACGCCGCCCGCCTTGTTGATTTCCGACGCCGCGAGACGCACGCCGTCGCGCATCGAGACGCCCATCGACGACGAGCCGCCGGTAAACGGGCCGGAAACGCCAATCTTGATCGGATCGGCCGCCACGGCCATCGAAGCGGACAGGGCAAACGCCACGGCGCCAGCCATGACCTTGAATCGGAATTGCATAAGGGTCTCCTTCGGTGCGATGCGTTTCGTTATGACGCTTTTCTGCTGCGATTTCCTGATGTCGCAGGCCCTGCCGTTGAACACGCGACTCGCGAGTCATGTCACCTCGCGGCATCCCCCCGGTCTTGTCATTCGTGTCAGGGCGATACCGTACGGGTGCGTGTTGAACGACCAACCTAGCGCGCCGATTATGTGTTCGCTGAGTTTTGCCGGCAAAGGCGGGAATACCCCTACGCAGATGCGGGTTTACGCGCCGCTATCGCCCATTGGCGCGGGTTTCCAAGGGATTTGGTCGTACGCGCCAAGCGCGGCGCGTGTCGGGATATCGGCACGGAGTGCCAAAGAGTTCGACTTGGCGAGCGGGTCGTAAGGTAGGTGTAAGCGATGGCGATTAGTCGCCCGGTGCAATCACTTCGCGCGCGCCGTTTCGCCCCATCGGACTGACGAGGCCGGCCGTCTCCATCTGTTCGATCAGGCGGGCGGCGCGATTGTAGCCGATGCGTAGCTGCCGCTGGACAGCCGAAATCGACGCACGACGGGAATTCAGCACGAATGCCGCCGCGTCGTCATAGAGCGGATCGGACTCCGCATCGCCCGACGACTCGCCAAACAGGTCAGCGGATGCCGCGTCGCTCGGGTCGCCCGCGAGGATCGCGTCGTCGTAGTCAGGCTCGCCGTACTGCTGCCAGTGCTGGACGACACGATGCACCTCGTCGTCGGCGACGAACGCGCCGTGAACCCGCTGCGGATAACCCGTGCCCGGCGGCAGGAACAGCATGTCGCCCTGCCCCAGCAACGACTCTGCGCCCATCTGGTCGAGGATCGTGCGCGAGTCGATCTTCGACGACACCTGAAAGGCCACTCGCGTCGGGATGTTCGCCTTGATGAGCCCTGTAATCACGTCGACCGATGGCCGCTGCGTCGCGAGAATCAGGTGAATGCCCGCCGCGCGCGCCTTCTGCGCGAGCCGCGCGATCAGTTCCTCGATCTTCTTGCCGGCCACCATCATGAGATCCGCCAGCTCGTCGATGATCACGACGATAAACGGCAGGCGATCCAGCGGTTCTGGCGCGTCGGGGGTGAGCGAGAACGGATTGCGCACCTTTTCACCCGCCGCACGTGCGGCGTCGATCTTTTCGTTGTAGCCGGCCAGATTGCGCACACCGAGCGCGGACATCAGCCGGTAACGCTTTTCCATCTCGCCCACGCACCAATTCAGGGCATGCGCTGCCTGCTTCATGTCGGTCACGACCGGGGCCAGCAAATGCGGAATGCCGCCATAAACGGACAACTCCAGCATCTTCGGATCGATCATGATGAGGCGCACGTCGTCCGGGGTCGCCTTATAGAGCAGCGACAGGATCATCGCGTTGACGGCCACCGACTTGCCGGAGCCGGTCGTGCCCGCCACCAGCAGGTGCGGCGCGCGCGCCAGGTCCGTGACGACGGGCTCCCCCGTGATGTCCTTGCCCATGGCGAGCGCGAGGTGCGAGCGATGGCCGTCGAACACGGGGGCCGTCAGGATTTCGGACAGGCGAATCATTTGTCGCTGGGCGTTGGGCAGTTCCAGCCCCATGCACGTCTTGCCGGGAATGGTCTCGACCACGCGGATCGACGTCACGCCCAACGCACGCGCCAGATCCCTCACGAGACCGACGACCTGCGCACCGCGCACCCCGACCGCCGGCTCGACTTCGAAGCGCGTAATGACCGGACCCGCCGACGCGCCCACCACCGTGACCGGCACCTTGAATTCGGCCAGGCGCTGCTCGATCAACTGGCTCACGGCCGCGAGCGTCTCGTCCGAGACGACATTGGCGAGATCTTGCGACGTCGCAGGCGACAACAGATCGAGCGACGGCAGTTCGTAATCGATGACAGCGCGCGGCGGTGCGGGTTCGTAGGGGGTGTCGGCGGAGAACGTGGCGGCACGCGGCGCGGCCGTATTGGGCATGGCGACAGGTGCGGTTACGGCGAACGCCGGAATCGCGGGCTCGGCGATTGTGGGCAACTGCATCGAAGGCGTCGAGCCAAGCGGTGCCGTCAACGACGGGGGGGTATCGACGTGCATCACCCGCGTGTGGTCGGCAAGCGGTTCCCCATCGGCACGCGCCCAAGTGCCGTCGGCACGCAACACGTAGTGCGGCTTCGACGAGGACGCGCTCGCCGCTGACGGGTCGGGCATTTCAACGGGTTCAACGGGTTCAACGGGTTCAACGGGTTCAACGGGTTCAACGGGTTCAACGGGTTCAACGGGTTCAACGCGTTCAACGCGTTCGATATGTTCGATATGTTCGATATGTTCGATAGGGTCCGTAACGGTCGTCGCTTCCGCGGCCACGTGCGCGTCGCCAATGGTCACACTTTCCTGAATATCCATGGCGGTCGCTGGCGAGACCGATGCCAATGCGGAAGCATTGCCGGTCGCTGCCGCGTCCGACGCTGTCCATTGACGCAAGTCGCGAAGCAATGCTTGTGCCTCGTCTCGCAGCACCGCCAACGCCTGCACGCGCGCCTGCTCGGCGGCACGCGCGACCTCCTTCTGGGCCAACACCTCCTGGCTCGGCTCAGACTGCGGCGCTTCAGCCGCGTGCGCCTCGACGTCTTTCGCCGACAAATCGACGGGCGAAAACTCGGAGACGGTGGAGGAAAGCGGTGAGGCCGCGTCGGTCGCGGACCAGGACGCGGCACCCCGCATCAACGGCGCAGCCGGGCGAGCAGCAGCAGCGCCCGACGCCACGACCTTGGCCGTCGGACCGGCGACCGTCTGCGCACCAGCGTTCGTCGAGGATGGCGCCACAACCGGTGCGCCTCGCGGCGGCATATCTTCGAGCCCGAGCTGCGGCTTGCGGAATGGGCTATGCACGATCGTGCCGCGCAGATGGGCGGGGGCCACCCCCACGGGACGGCGATATCCTGACGCGGCCGGCGTCGAGGTCGAGGTGGGGGGCGAGGTCGAGGTGGAGGTCGACATCGGGGTCCGAGTCGGCGTCGATAGATCGACACGCATGGGCGACGTCGCGGGCGTCATGACCTTGGGGGCCATGCCAGGGGCGGCGGGTATGGCCGCACGGACGGACGACGTAGTCGCAGCGGTCCCCGCGGCCTGAATAGTCGCGGTTGATGCGGTTGATGCGATTGATACGGTCGAAGCGGTTGATGCAGTTAATGCGGTTAACGCAGTGGCCGCGGGCGACGCACTCGCACTCGTCGCGCGGGCGCCGGCAGCAGCCATGGTGGCCCCGCCACGTCCGACCGAGCCGCCCTTGCCTGCCGGGCGAATTCGCGTGCCGTTCGCAAACGTCGGCTCGGTGCGCGGCGCCCCGCGAACGGTCAACGGCGGCGGTCGCATGGCGTCGAGTCGCGCGCGCTCCTCATCTGACAGCTTCCAGCGCGGCTGCGCCGCCAGCCCGCGACGGCGCGGCATTGCATCTTCCCTCAGGCTGCCGACATTGTGATGCCCCTGACCGAGCGTCGGTGTGAAGCGCTCGCCACGCTCGCTCGTGTCGAACGACATTTGCGACAGACCTCGCGTCGGCTCACGGGCGGCGCCTTCGAAGCGCGATTCGTGAGCGGGGCCGTCGGCATCGCCATCGGACGATTTGCCGCGCGCGAACAGGCCCCACCAAGTGGTGCCGAAAACCATCGGAAGGGAAACGAGAAGGACGAAGCCCGCCACGCCCATCGCGAGCGTACCGCCCAATGCGACATGCAAGCCATGAGACAGGGATTGGCCGACGCTGCCGCCGGCGGTATTGCCCTCGCCGCCCGTCAGCGCGGCGAGCGTGGCACTCGAGCCCATCGCGAGCGGTATGCCGAGCAACATACGAAGGGTGCCGGGGCCGAAGATGCGTATCTCACCGCCAAGCAGACCCCGCACGCCAGGCCAGCACAACGCCAGCAACCAAAACGTCGACAGTCCGAACCAGCCAAACCCCATAATCGCTCATGCTTCAGGAAAACCCGGAGTGCGATTGTAGCAGGTAGACCACCGCGCAGCGGCCCTCTCGGCAAGGACTTTCGCACGTCGGCTTACGTCAGTGCGGCACATCACCGCAGTTACCACCGTTACCGCCATTGTCGCCGTTAGCCGTTAGCCGTTACCACCGCTAACACCATTAGCCGATACCACCGTCACCGCCATTACCGCCATCACCACCGCTACGGGCGACCGTGCGTACCCGTCGAGTGCCACGGCGGCGTCGCCCCGAGATCGGCGCTCTGCGCCCCCGCGTCCGGCACGACCAGGCTCAGGCTTCGACGACGCAGCGAGCGCCAGTCAACCTTCGCGAAGATATCGTCGCCCAGTGCGCTGTCGCGCGACAGGTTCTCGACACGCACACCGCGCGCGCGCAACACGGCCGCCGCGTGACGGAACGACGGCTCGATCAGGCTGGCAAACTCGGCATCCAGCCGCGTCGGCGCACGCGTTTGCATCGTCTCGTAAAATCGCGGCGTCTGCGTGGCGTCGCGCAGATCCACCCCGTGCAGGTACAACTCGGTGAAACCGAGCCACGTCGCCACCTGCAACGCGAAATACGCCACAGTGCCGCCGTGGAAGAAGCCGTTGTCGATGTCGAAGCTGTAACCCAGATGGCCATGCTCGCCCTGGAACGCCGCGCTTGCCGCGACCTGCGGGTTTGCGCGCAGGGTCTCGGGCGTTCGGGCTGCCTCCAGACCGCGCTTGAAGATGTCGTCCACCAGATAGAAACGGCAACCGAACGCCGACGCGGGGAACATGTCCAGCAACCGGGCCAGCACGACGGGTGTGACAAACAGCACCAGATCGCGCGCCACCACACGGCGCGCCAGATCCGGTCGCTGACGCACGAAACCGGCGTCGAGAATGCAGTAGAAATTGAATTTGACCGGCGCACGGTCGGTCAGCGCGATCGCCCCGTTCACGCCCATGACGTGATGCATCGGCAACGCGTCGTAATCGATATCGGCGACCGACGGGCCGCTGGCGATGAGATGACAAGGCATGCGGCGCAGGCGCTGCAATTCGGCGCGCCGCGCGAGTGGCACCGCACGCGAGCGCCATGTAAAGCGCTCGATGGCCCCCATGGCGTCGCGCTCGATGTGCGCGTGCGGCCACAGGCGTTCGTTATGCCGCCACTTCGCCGAATGGGTGTAGCGGTAAGCGAGTTTGAGAAGCGTCGAGATCATTGTCGTTATTCTGGTTAGGTCTTACGGTTGCGCCACGCCCATCTCGTGAATGTGCGCGGTCCTAACCCCGTTGCATATCGCGTGTCTGTCGTTTGCCTAATGCGGGTAGCCGCATCGCCCCCCGCGCAACCGCTACACACGGAAACGGCCCGCCGACGCAGGAACGTGAGGCGCCACCACGTCGATGCCCAAATTCTGCCACCCGGACTTCATCGGGGACAAGATTTATTCCAATTGGAATTCTTACTTCGGGTTACGTCTTGATGACAATCTGAAAAAAAGTGCTTGACGTGGAAACGCCCAATTCACGAGGGTTTCCGGCTGACCAGATACCGCCTGTCGGATGCCATGCGGGTATCCGGCGAGCAATACAGCATTGCGAAAAATACGAATAATCCGCACGACGGAATGTCAACTGATACCGCTTTCATCAGCGAACGGTCGCACGGTGTCGGCGATCGGCTCGGCCAACGGGATCAGTGCAACGCCGAGTGACTCCGATGACGCGGGTAAAACGCGTCCCCCAGCTCGACCAGCAATGACGCGAGGTGGGGATCTCGCACGAAACTGACCGCCGAGTCGGCGGCGAGGATGGCTTCAGGCGTTTGCGGGCGGGCAATCAGAAAGCCCTGCACATAGTCGACACCCAGTTCCGACAAGGCTTCGAGCGTTGCCGCGTCTTCCACCCATTCCGCCACGCTGCGAATGCCGAGATTCTTCGCCAGCGCCACGATCGCCTCGACGATGGCCAGGTTGGCCGGATGCGCCGCCATGCTTTTCACGAACGCGCCGTCGATCTTGATGGCGTCGACCGCCAGATCCTTCAGGTATGAGAACGAACTGAAGCCTGCGCCGAAGTCGTCGAGCGCGATGCGCCCGCCCATTTGGTGAATCCGGTCGACAAATCGACGCGTATTGTCGAGGTCGTGAAGCGCCACGGTTTCCGTGATCTCGATGCACAGCAACCCGACGGCGCGCTCATGCGCGGCCAGCGTGGCAAAGATGTCCCGAATGAAATGCTCGTCGTTGAGCGACGCCCCCGAGAGATTGACGCACACGAACCGTGTTTTCGTCAGTCGATCGCGGTTCTGATCGATCCAGGCGAGCGTATTCGTCAGTACCCATTTGTCGATCATGCCGATGCTGCCGTTCTCCTCGGCCGCGCTGATGACGCGTGAGGCCGGCACGATATTGCCGTCCGAATCGCGCATGCGCAGCAGCACCTCGAAATTCAGCGACTCGCCGGGCGACGCCATCTCCATGATGGGCTGCATCTCAAGGAACAACGTGTTGGGCGTGAGTCCGGCGTCGAGTGCGTCGATCAACCGCAATTCGGCCAGGCGCTCACGGAATGCAGCGGCCCCGCGCTCGTAGACAACCAGCTCGCGCCGGCTCTTCTTGGCCTCCCGGCAGGCACGGTCGGCCGACGAAATCGCATCGGGCACCCGCATGTCGGCCGTCAGCTCGATCACCCCGGCCGACGCGCGCACCTGGAACGCGCGATCCCCGATCTGATACGGCTCGCCACAGATGGCTTCGACCAGGCGGCGCGCAACGGCGGCCGCTTCCTTGATCGTCGCATCACGAAACACCACGATGAATTCGTCGCCGCCGGTGCGCCCCACACTCTGATCCGTCGACAAGCGCGAGCGCATCCGGTCGCATGCCTGGCGCAGCACCTCATCGCCCGCCGCGTGCCCGAAAAGATCGTTGACGAGCTTGAACCGATCCAGATCCAGGTAGGCCAGTGCCGCCGGCCGAGCGTCGGACAACGTTCGGATCGCCTCGCCGAGGGCCTTCTCGATACCGCGCCGGTTCGAGACGCCGGTGAGCGGATCGTTCTCCGCGAGGTAGCGCAACTGCTCCATCGTGCGAGCCCGCTCGGTGATGTCCTGCAACGAGCCTTCGATCCGTCCGGCGGAGAAGATCGCCTTGACGAGATAGCGACTGGTGCGGCCATCGTCGCGCGGCAGCGAGAGAATTTCGAGTTCCGAGTCTTCGCTGTGCTGAGCGACGTCGAGCAGCATGCGCCACGTGCTCTGACCGAAGAACTGGTCCCAGCGGAACGTTCGCGCTTCGGTATTGGGAATGCCCAGCATGGTGTGCAACGCCGCGTTGCCGCGCACGAACACGCCCTGATCGTCGAGGGTAAACAGACCCACCGGCGTGACATCGTAGGCATTGCGAAGTTCGGTCTGGGCTTCGAGCTTGCCCTGGTGCTCGGCGCGCATCTGTTCGGCGATGGCCAGCGCGGCCATGAGGCTCGAGAACAGCGCCGCGGTCACGCTGTTCAACGCCGACGACAGCGCTCGCGCATTGAATGCGGCGGCGATCACTTCGGAAAACGTGGCAAACAGGACAATGGCCAGCGACGCGCTATACCAGATCGCCACCCGCGAACGGGTCAGCACGAGAATGCGGGTCAGCAGCACCAGAACGATCACGATGCCCAGCGCGGCCACGGCCCACAGCACGGGGATGAAATGCGCGTAGGGCAAGGCGATCGCCGCGCAGCACAGCACCACACCGGCCCATTGCAGCACCATGACCATCCACCGCAGGCCGACGCGGCGCAGCTCGCGCTTGAAGAGCTGCGTGAACAGTGAATAGGTCAATACGTAGTAGATGGCGAACGTCGCCTTGCGCACCAGGGCGTCCAGGTCGGTCGGGATGGCCCGTTCCAGCCATTGCGTGTCCGCCCCGAGCGAGTTCGCCGCGAGCCGAAGATTGCCGATCAACCAGGCGGCAAACAGCACATAGAGCCATTCCTTGTTGATGATGGCGGTGACGAGCACGAATGCCGAAAGCGTCAATAGACCGCCTTCGAGCAAGCCGTTGCTGCGGTGGAACTCCCGCTCCGAAATGCGCAGCTCTGACGCGGGCCAGGCCACCAGCGTCAAGTGCGCTGGCCCTGAGAATGTACCCTCGCACAGGAGCGTGACCGGCGCGACGAGCGGCCCGAGATCGATCGCGAAGCCCGCTTTCGACATTCGGATCGCCCCACTGACGGCACTGCGGTCCGCGCGCCCGATGGCCGGGGCGTCGGGATTGCGCCAGCACGCCAGCGTTTGCGCATGGCGCGATGGGAATTCAAGGATCGTATGTTGCGCCGCCCCCACGGGCGGTACGGTGACCCGGAACCACACCGGGGCTTCGGACAGATGCGTGCTGAACTGACGAACGCTGCGGGCGCGCTCGAGAACGCCCTGCACCATGGGCGGGCCGAATGTCGCGGGCACATCGCCTTGCGCCTCAAAGGTCAACGGCGTTTCGCCGCGCACGGCGTACTGGCTCTCCTGGAACATCAGCACGAGGCCCGAGAGCAGCATGATGGCGGCGGGAACGGCGTACAAGGAAATGGTGCGAAAAAGCTCGTCGAGCCGCGCACTCACACGCCAACGGCGCCGCATTCCGGAGAGTTCCGCCCACTCGTCGGCGAAATCGGTCGGATTGCGGCTGTGATCGTCACGCTCGTTGCCGAGGTCCCCCGCCATAGGAATCTTGTGCCCTTATCGTGTTGTTCGCCCCCGCAGTCGTTGTCCGGCAAGGCGCCCGCTCGGCGCGCCTTGCCGGCCGGGCCGGCCCTGTCCCGTGGAACCAGAACACCGGCCGACACGGAGGGTCTCTTTTGCCCGTCTTGCGCGTTATCGCCGTCGCCGCCCAAACCCCAGGTGGCAAGCGACGGGATAACGTTAGTTCGATTAACGGCATTACACCGCCAAGCTGTAGCCTGATGCACTGCATCGTACCTCGTCGGCAACAAAAGATAAATCCCGCAAATGCGCGCCAACACTGGCTTCGCCCGACGATGCCGGCGTGCCGTCCTGCATTCCCGGCATCCCCAGCCGCAGATCGGGGTGATGCGTGAGGCACATGTAGGCGAACAAAGGATGTTCCGCCGCCTGCCAACGCGTGCGTGCCTGCGCCACGTCGAGCGCCAGCACGCGGTGGCCAATGCCGCCGACATGCGCCATCGGAATCAGGGCTTGCGACGGGAACACATCGACAAACATCAAGGCTTCATACTGGCGATGCAGCGGCGGACGGGCCGTAATCACCATCCAGTCGATGTCGGACAAGAGGCAGTACTGATAGAACGCCTTGAACAGCGCCGTCTTGACGACCCGTCCGACCGGCCCGGCCACGACGCCCAGACGCGTCGCCTCCGCCAACGCCGCGCTGTCCAACCACTGGGGCAATGGCGCCGAATCCTCGAGATGCAATGGCTGATAGCGATTGGTCTGAATACGCATCGTGCCGAGCACCGCGCCGTCGAGGCGCGCACGCGCCACGAGCACGATGGCCCCCGGCTCGCGGTCGCTGGGCTCCGGTTCGCTCAACTGAGCGGCCAGATCGGGAAGGTGGCGGCCATAGGCAGCCTGGCGCATGGCGACGGCGTCGCGCAACGCGGCTTCGTCGCCCGCAATCGTGACGATGAAGGGCAAACGTTCTTCACGCATCGTCTCGCGTTCGGAAGCCGGCGAAGTGACCGCGGCCGGCGCTGATACGGGACGACGATGGCTGGTCGGCACATCGGCGTGGGTGATGGACAGAACATCCGAGGCTTGGGCAAGGTCGAACATGATTGACACTCCTTAAGGTCAATAGAGGATGGGTGCCATGCACAGGCGATCTCGCCAACGCATCGCACAATGCCTTTCTTGATCCGCCAAGGCGAAGTGTCAAGTGCTTATTTTTCTTGGTTTTTTCAGATTTCCACGGACAACGCTCCTGGTTCTCGCCGACGCATCGGCCCACCGCCCGGGAACCCGCGTCACGCCGGGTAAAACCGGCCTATTCCCTTTTCGTCGCCCGCCGTGCCCCGACCAGGTGTCACCTATTTGCGACAGTTGCAGTCCAACGAAGGACTCTGGCAAAATGATAAACCTGTTTACTAATTGATCCTGCCGGGCCGGCTCGTCCACCGCCCCGGCGCGCCCCCGATATGCCGAAAATCGATTGGTCGTCCCGGTTCGGCACGCTGGTGCACGACGTCGCGCGCGTTCATTCGCGCCTGTTCGACCGGCGTGCCCGCGGCAACTTCGACCTTACGCGCGCGCAATGCCGCGTGCTGGTCATGTTGCATCGCTATGGGGTCCAGACCCAGGCCGAACTGGCCGAACGCATGGAGTTGACGCCGATGGCGCTGGTGAGACTGCTGGACCGGCTCAGGGAAAAGGGACTCGTGCGGCGCGAACGCGATCCGAACGACAAACGCGCGCACCTGCTCTACCTGACGGACGCCTCGGAGGCGAAGATCGACATGATCGTTGCTTTCGCCAATGCGACCGAGCGCGAAGCGCTGGCCGACCTCACGCCGGCCGAGCGGGCCGAACTGTCGCGCTTGCTCAGCAAGGTGCTGACGAACCTGACGCGTGCCGAAGCCGAATGCCCGTCACCGCCGCGCCGTAGCGACGAGACAGCCCCCGAGTAACGCGTCGGCGCAGGCGCAACGCGCGCCACAGCGCAACACGTCGCACCGCCATCAAGCCAAAACCACGACCCAGCAAAGGAATTCCTGTGTCATCCCCCCAAACGGCTGACGATCCGGGCAAGCATCGTGCGCTCGTCAGCGTATCCGTCATGCTCGCGACGGTGTTGCAAACCCTCGACAGCACCATCGCAAACGTCGCACTGCCCCATATGCAGGGCAGTCTGTCCGCCTCGCAGGACTCGATTACCTGGGTATTGACGTCCTATATCGTGGCCGCCGCCATCGCCACGCCGCTCACTGGCACACTCTGCGCCCGCTTCGGACGCCGGCGCGTCTTTCTATGGTCCGTCGCCGGGTTCACCATCGCCTCCGCCTTGTGCGGCATGGCGCATTCGCTCACGGAAATTGTGGCGGCACGGCTGTTCCAGGGGATTTGCGGCGCGGCGCTCGTGCCGCTGTCGCAGGCGACCATGCTCGACATCAACCCGCCGCACAAGCACGGCTCGGCAATGGCGGTGTTCGGCATGGGGGTGATGGTGGGGCCGATTCTCGGCCCGTCGCTCGGCGGCTGGCTCACCGATAGCTACAATTGGCGCTGGGTGTTCTACATCAACCTGCCCATCGGCCTGATCGCATTCCTCGGCATTGCCGCCTATCTGAAAGAGCCGGCCGAGCAGAAGGCCGGGAAGTTCGATGTCCTGGGCTTCGTCACGCTCAGTCTGGCCATCGGCCTGCTGCAACTGCTGCTCGACCGCGGGGAACAGCAGGATTGGCTGAACGCCACCGAAATCTGGCTGGAGATGCTCGGCGCCATCATCTGCTTTGCGTACTTCGTCGTCCATACCTGGACCGCCGGCGAGCATTCGTTCTTTGACCGCGCGTTGCTGCGCGACCGGAACTTCAACACGGGCGTCGTCTATATTTTCGTCGTCGGCATCATTCTGTATGCCACACGCGCTCTGCTCCCGCCCATGCTGCAAGGTCTGTTCGGCTACCCCGCCATTCTCACCGGGCTGGTGACAGCGCCCTCCGGGGCCGGGACCATGGCCGCCATGCTGATTGTCGGACGGTTGGTCGGCAAGGTCGACGTCCGCTATCTATTGGGTTTTGGCTTCGCGCTGACCGCCTATTCGCTCTATCTGATGGCGGGCTATTCGCTCACATTGCGTCCGTCGGACATCGTCTGGCCCGGCGTCATTCAGGGGTTCGGCCTCGGGTTCGTGTTCGTGCCGCTCACCACGGTCACGTTTGCCACGCTCCCCGGCAGGCTACGCGCAGATGGCGCCGCGATCTACAGCCTGTCGCGCAACATCGGCAGCAGTATCGGCATCTCGGTCGTGCAAACGCTGCTCACCCAGAACACGCAAGTCAATCATGCCGTACTCTCTGAGCGCATCACGCCGTTCACGCAGGGCATCGAGGCTTACGTGCAGACATACGGGGCCGCGGCGATGGCCGCGCTCAATGCGGAAGTCACGCGACAGGCCGCCATGATCGCCTACCTGGACGACTTCCGGCTGATGATGGCGCTCACGATCGCCGTCATGCCGTTGCTGCTCTTCATCCGGCTGAAAAAGCGCGGCCCGAGTGAAATCGACGAGATCGTACACGTGGCGGCGGACTGACGCGGCGTCAACTCTCCTGGCGACGCCGCGCCGACAACGCCCCCGCCGTCTGGATCACGAGGTCGGCGAAGCGCCGCTCATCGCGCTCGGCATTCCAGCGCACGCGCGGAACGGCAATGTTGATCGCCCCGATGGCCCGGCCGTCCTGGTTCACCACGGCCGCCGCCGTCGAAATGTCGCCCATGAAGTATTCGTCTTCGGTATGCGCATACCCTTGCTTCCGAATACGCGCGAGCCGCTCCTTGATCTTGCGCGGCTGCGCCACGGTTGCCGGCGTGAACTGGACGAGATTCGTGCGCGCGAGAATGTCGTCGACCTCGGCCTCGTCGAGCGTCGCCAGCAATGCCAGTCCCGGTGCGGTGCAATAGGCCGGCAGGCGCGAACCGACGATGACGTTCGCATTGAACACACTGCGACTCACAATTCGCAGGACGAACACGATGTCCGTGTCGAGGCGCACCGTCAGGTTCGTCGCCTCCTCGGTTTCCGCCGCCAGTTGCTGAAGGTACGGGGCTGCGCGGCTGACGAGTTCGTTCGAGACGAGATAGTGATACGTGAAGTCCAGCAGCTTCGGCGAGAGTTCGTACTTCTTGCTCTGCGGGTCCTTGAGCAGATATCCCAGCGCCGAGAGCGTGAAGGTGAAGCGCTGCGCCGCGCTGATGTCCAGCCCCGTGGCCGTCGCAATTTCGGAGAGCGACAGATGGCGCTTCGATCCGTCGAACGCGGTCAGCACCTTCATCGCCTTCTCCACCGACTGCACGTAAAGCGTGGATTCGGTCGATGGGACGGTGACGGCCGCCGCCTCGGGGGCGGTTGCCGCTTTGGCGCGGGTGCGAGGTGTTTTGGTGGTGGCCACGATATCAATGGAATGGGGCAGGCAGAGGCGAATTATCTCATGAAAATAAAGAGATATCTTATACCGATAACCTAAGCATCGCCGCCAGCGCCCGGGTGACGGCCCCCGCCCCCTGCCCGCTCGGCTTACTTTGTCACCGTCATCTCCCACGCCTGTGCGGTATCGCGTGAGAGCAGATGCTTGCGGATGCGCTCCGACGGCGTCGTCTCGAAAGCTGCGGTGGCGCGATAATAGCGCGGCCGCTGGTAGCTGGCGAGTTTGTCGGCGGCCCAGTGCGCGAGCCCCGTCCAGTCGAGCGTCTGGCCGTCGCGGAACTGGACGTAAAGCATCACGTCCTGCTCCCCGATATCACTCGCTACCCCGATCGCGGCGCAGGCCGCCACCGCCGGATGCCGCGCAAACACACGCTCGATCTCCCACGCCGACACGTTCTCGCCGCGCACCCGCATGCTGTCCGTGCGCCGTCCAATGAAGACCAGACTGCCGTCGGCGCCCCGTCGAGCGCTATCGCCCGTGAAGAGCTTGCCGTCGCGCAACGCCTTCGACGTGGCCTCCGGATTATCGAGATATCCCGGCAGGAACACCCCTTCCACGTCACTCGACAACACGATTTCACCCGGCTCGCCGTCGGCCACGGGACGCCCCGCGTCGTCTAGCAGTTCCAGCGTCAGCCACGGCAGGGCGTGGCCGATGGAGCCCGGCATGTCCGCATCGTTGAGGGTGGCGAAGCTCGCGCACTCCGTCATGCCGTAGCACTCGCGCAACGTGCATTGCAGACGCTCGCGCGTGGCTTGCCAGGCGCTCGCGGACACGCCAGCGCCCCATGCGACACGCAACGAGTTCTGCGCGGGCTGGGCGTCGCGCGGCAGTTGCATGAGGATATCGAGGATGCCCCCGAGATAGTGCAAATGCGTGGCCTGCGCGGCCGCGCATTGCTGCCAGAAGCGGCTCGCGGAAAAGCGCTCCACGACATGCATCTCGAGATCGGCGAGAAACGGCAGCAACAACATCTGGGCACCACCGATATGGCATAGCGGCTCCCACAGAAACAGCCGGTCGCCGTCATGCGCGTCCGCCACCCGCAGTGCCGCCTCGCTCGCAATGCGCATCATGCGGTGCGTGAACAGCACCCCCTTGGGTGCACCCGTGGTGCCCGATGTGTAGATGATGCACAGCACCGACGCCGGCGTGATCTCGGCCGCCACCGGCGGGGTTCCGGTGTATGCGGCGGCCTGTGCCATGACCTGCGTGAGCCAATGGCGCACGACGCGCGTGCCGTGGTGCCCCGGCTGCTGCGCCGCCAGGGCGACGCCGGCGTCAAGCACTTCGGCGAAGGCCGGTTCGGCAATCAGCAACTTCGGCTTGGCGTGGCCGAGCAGGTATTCGATGCCGTCGCCCTTCAGGCGCGTATTGACGGGCACCCAGACCAGACCGGACAGCATCAGCGCGTAGATCAATGCCACCTGCGCCGCGCTATTGCCGAGCATGACCGCCACGCGGTCGCCGGGCACGAGCCCTTGTGCGGCAAACCAGCCCTGCATGGCGCCCACGCGCGCGGCCATCTGCGCCCGGGCGATGGCTTCGCCCTCGAACACGACCACCGGCTTGGCGGACGCGCCGTGCAGGCCTGCCATCAACAGCGGCACCACGTCGAGCCGGTCGCCCTCGGCACGCTGGGGAAAGTACTTCGTATAGGGATGCATGGAAGCAAACGTCTGCGCATTCACCGGCGCAACTCGGGCAACGTTGGACATGGACATACGGAATTCCGCGGATATCAATAGCTTTTGCGTTTGAAGATCGAAGACAGCCAGACGATGAACACCATCAGGAATACCAGCGAGGTCGCCACGGCAGCGAGCGTCGGCGTGACGGCCAACTGGATGTCGTCCCACATCTGCTTGGGCAGCGTGGTGTTGATACCGCCGGACACGAAGATGGCGATCGTCAGGTCGTCGAAAGACACGATGAAGGCAAACAGGAAGGCCGACCCCAGGCTCGCCGCCAGCAGCGGCAGCAGCACGGTGCGCACCCGGGTGAAGGCCGACGCGCCCAGCATCTTGGCGGCATCGTCGAGGCGCCAGTCGAAGCGTTTGAAGCTCGCCGACAGCGTGACCACGACATAGGGAATTGCGAGCACGGTATGACCGATGATCAGGCCCGCATTGGTGCCCGCCAACCCCCAGCGGGCAAACAGATACAGCAAGCCGACGGCAACCACGATGCGCGGCACGATCAGCGGTGCGATGAACATGGCGAACAGCGGCTTGCGCCAGCGCGACGGCAAGCGCACGAGCGCCAGGCTGGCGCCGAAGCCGAGAACGAGGGCGAGCGCCGCCGTGGCGAAGCCCACGCCGAGCGAGCGCAGCAAGGCCGCCTGCCACACACTCGACTCGATGAACGACACGAACCATTTCAGCGTGAAGAGCTGCGGCGGGAACGCCACGAACGACTGCTTGGTGAAGGCCAGCGGCACCACGAACGCAATCGGCAGCATCAGGGCGAACACCACGGCGCCAGTGTAGGCCTTGAGACCGAACGCGCTCTGCGTGCGCTGGCCTACGCCGGCGAACGACAACTTGCCTGCGAGCCGCCCTGCGGCGATGAGCATCGGCAACGCGCGCCCGCCCGTGCCGGCCCGACGCTCGGGCGCCTCACCGGCGAGCGACGACAACCCAACGACGCGGTCGTACACGAAGAACACGGCAATCGAGCACAGCAGCAGCACGGTCGAGAGCGCGCCGGCAAAGCGCAGGTCGAACAGGTCGAGCACCGACGAGATGACGAGTTGCGCCACCATCGATTCGCGTGGCGAGCCGAGCAGTGCGGGGACGATGAAGAACCCCAGGCTCGTGATGAACACCAGCAATCCGGCGGCGGCCGCGCCCGCCCCGGACAGTGGCAGGAAGACGGTGAAGAAGCCCGTCGCCCGGTCGGCACCGAGCGTCTGGGCTGCCTGCACCAGTTGCATGTTGATGCCGCGCATGATCGGCAGCATCGTCATGACCGCGAGCGGCAGCATCGCATGCACCATGCCGATCAACACGCCGGTGAGCGACGGCGCGAGCGTGCCCGCGCTGTCGATCAGCCCGAGATGCGTGGCCACAACCGTCAGCAGTCCGGTCTTCGAGAGCAACAGCATCCACGCATAGGTCTTGACGAGATAGCTGGTCCAGAACGGCAGCACAATCCACAGCAGCCAGCGCTCGCGCGAGCGCGCCGACAGACGCGCGAGCAGGTACGCCACCGGATAGCCGAGCAGCACCGAGAGCCCGGCGGTAAGCAACGCAATCCAGAACGTCGAGGCCAGCACTTTGACGTAGACCGCTGAGTGTGTCATGCGGGCGAACTGGGCGACGGAGAGCACGCCGTCGGCATCGTAGAGGCCGCCCTGCAGAATTTCGACGACCGGCACGATGAAGAACACGGCGAGGAACAGCAACGCGGGCAAGGCCGGCAACCACCGGGCCACCTGCCGCGGCCAGGCGATACGAGGCCCCGCCTGAGGTAGGCGTTGAACAAGCCACATGACAAAGACTCCTGAAGCGGATAACGAGGGCGCTAAGCCCCACTAAGTGACGTTACGTATCGTGAAGCGGCATTAAGCGGCATTAAGCGGCATAAAGCGTCGTGAAGCACCGCTACGTGGCATTAAGTGGCGCTAAGTGCCCCCAAGAGACTGTGCTCAGCGCATGAGCAGCGTCGCGCGGCCGAGATCCCACGCCAGTCCGACGCGTTCACCGACGCGCGGGGTCAGGTCACGCGAGCAGCGCACGGTGAAGTCGGCGCCCTGCGCGCCATCGTTCCCCTGCCCCAGCGAGACAATGGCGCGCGTATCCGAGCCAAGAAAGATGACCTGACGGATCGTGCCGGCGAGCGCACCGTCTTCGGGCGATGTCAGACGTGCGGCCTCCGGACGCACCAACAGACTGACCGCCCCTGCGGCAGGCAAGTCGAGGCTCGGGCCGATGGGCACCAGACGCTCGTCCGGACCGTCGCCCACGCGCAGTGCGACACGGCCGTCGGCCATGCGTTCGATCACGCCGTCGAGCAGATTGGAATGCCCGAGGAAATCCGCCGCGAAGCGCGTTGCCGGGCGGTCATACAACTGCGACGGCGTGCCGATCTGCTCGATGCGGGCCTGGTTCATCAGGCAAATGCGGTCCGACAGCGTGAGCGCCTCGTCCTGATCGTGCGTGACGTAGATGAACGTCGCGCCCAGCGCCTGATGCAGACGTCGAATCTCCAGTTGCATGTGCTCGCGCAACTTTTTATCGAGCGCACCGAGCGGCTCGTCGAGCAGGATGATGGAGGGGCGAAACGCGAAGCAGCGGGCGAGCGCGATGCGTTGCTGCTGCCCGCCCGACAACTCCGACGGCAGACGTTGAGCGAAAGCTTGCATCTTGACCATCGCGAGCGCGGCGTCAACGGCCGGAGCCAGCTCAGCGCGCGGCAGCTTGCGCATGCGCAAGCCGTATGCCACGTTGTCCCAGACGGTCATGTGCGGAAAGAGCGCATAGCTCTGAAATACCATCCCGATGCCGCGCTTGCCGGGGGCGTCGTGGGTGGCGTCGCGCCCGTCGATGAGCAGTTGCCCGGCGCTCGGTTCGACCAGCCCCGAAATCATCTGCAACAGCGTGGTCTTGCCCGAGCCGGAAGGTCCGAGCAAGGTGAGAAATTCTCCCGCCGCGACCCGCAGGTCGGTCGGCAGGAGCGCGGGGGTCTCGCGATACGTCTTGGCAAGACCAATGGTTTCCAGTTTGGGGCTCATAGTCGTCTCTTCCTGCTTCGCGGTACCTGACGGCTTACGACAACAGCCATGCGTTGAAACGCTCGGTGGCCTTTGTGCGGTTCTCGGCCCACCATTGCGGGCTCGGCAAACGCATGCCTTTCAAATTGGCCGGGGCCGTCGGCATCAGCGAGGCGCGATCCTTCGGCACCGCATCGAACGCCTTGAGGTTCGTCGGCCCGTACGCGAGATCCTGGGTAATCAATGCCTGGCGGGCCGGGTCGCCGCAGAAGCGTACGAACTGCCGTGCGAATTCGGCACGCGGCGTGCCCTTCGGAATGCCCCACCCTTCGATGGAATACAGTCCCTGGTTCCAGACGATCTTCACCGGCGCCTTGTTGTCGATGGCAGCCTGCGCGCGGCCGTTCCACGTCGACATCATGTCCACGTCGCCGTTCTGGATCGCCTGCATGGCCTGTGCGCCGGACGTCCACCAGAGATCGATGTGCGGCTTGATCCTGTCGAGCGACTTGAAGGCGCGGTCGAGATCGAGCGGGTAAAGCTTGTCGATGGGGACACCATCGGCCATGAGCGCCTGTTCGAGCGTGTCGAGTGGGCTGCGGCGCAGCGAGCGGCGTCCCGGGAAGCGCTTCACGTCCCAGAAGTCGGCCCACGTCTGCGGTGCGTCTTTAGGGAACTTGTCGGTGCGATAGGCCAGCACGGTCGAATACACGTCGACGCCCAGCCAGTCGGGCGTTACCGCCTCGGGCATGATGCCGGGGAAGTCGGCCGCCTTCATGCCGATGGGCTCGAGAAAGCCCTTCGACTCCAGATACGGAATGTCGGCCGAGAGCGTGAGCGTCGTCACATCCCACACGAAGTTCTTCGTCTGCACCATCGCGGCGAACTGCGCCACCGGCTGGGAATCGCGCGCCACGCTCACCACCTTGATGCCGGTGGCCTTCTCGAACGGATCGTAGAATGCGCGGCGGTAAGCGGTCGTGTATGGGCCGCCCGGATCGGAGACGATCAACTGGCGCGCCTGCGCATACACTGTGCGCGAGGCGGCCAATGGCAACGCACCGGCGAGTGCGGCGGTGCCGGCCATTTGCAAGAGTCGACGACGGGACGGATTTTGCGGGTCGTGCGAGTGTGACATGTGAAACTCCGCTAGCGTGTGGACAGACGCGGGGCGCGTGTCCAGTCAGGGTTGCCGCCCGGCAACGAGGTGCCGGATGCCGGACGGCGCGAGGTCATCGATCAGTGATGGGAAGCGCTCAGGCTTTCGCCGCCTCGGCCTTGGCCGCGCGCTTGGCGAAGAACGCCGCCATCATGCGCGCCGGTTCGCCCGACTCGTACGATTCGCGTTGAATGCGCATACCGGCGGCAATGGCGTCCTGGAACGTCCCCTCGGTCATTTCACGGAAACGCTGCTTGTCCAGACGCATGGCCACCGGCGGCTTCTCGGCCAGCTCGGCGGCGATCTCCAGCGCCTTCTCGAACACCGTCTCTTCCGGCACGAGGTGGTGAATCAAGCCGAGACGATGGCACTCGTCGGCCTCCATCAGGCGGCCCGTGAGCGTGAGCTCAATGGTGCGCGACAGGCCCAGCATGTGATTCATGATCCACGGGCCGGTCGTGCTGGCGATGCCGGCATTGATCTCCGGCTGCCCCATGCGCACACCCGGATGGCCGACGCGAATGTCGCCAAGCAACGAGACCTGGAAGGCCGAACCGGCCGCCGTGCCGTTCAGCGCCATGACGAGCGGCTTCTTCAAGCTGCGAATCACGTCGTAGTAATGCTCCCAGCCCTTGATCCACTCGATGGCCGTGTCGCCGTCGAAGTGCTTTGCTTCGGCCAGATCCTGCCCGGCCGAGAACGCGCGCCCTGCCCCGGTCATGATCACGGCGGCCACGCTCTCATCCGCATTGAACCGCTCGAGCGCATCGATGATCAGTTCGCGCATGGCGATGGTCCAGGCGTTGAGCGCCTGCGGGCGGTTCAACGTAATCACCGCGACGCGGCCGACCTGCGTGAAGAGAACTTCCTGCTCCGATTGCTTTGCTGTCTCGCTCATTTGAACTCCAAAGGCACCGACGCGTGACTTCACGCGTGCATTGAGATGAGGATCATGCGACTGACGCATTTCTCGCTAAACAGTTATCTCACTGCAATAACTGTTATCTGAGAGAAATATAGTGACTTCAAAAAAATGGCGCAAGCTGAATCGTTTCGGGGTTTACCTCAGGCGGTTGCACCTCGCGAGTGGGCGAGCGATAAAAAACGGGCAGCCCGTGAGGACTGCCCGTTTTGTCAGCGTTGGCGCTGTAGTTGGCGCTGTAGTTGGCGCTGTAGTTGGCGCTGTAGTTGGCGCTGTAGTTGGCGCTGTAGTTGGCGCTGTAGTTGGCGCTGTAGTTGGCGCTGTAGTTGG
>NZ_CABPSH010000013.1 GCF_902459725.1 Pandoraea eparura | reverse complement strand
CGGCGCCGGCACGGCGGCCGGCAATGCCATGGGCGGACGCTCCGGCGGCCTGATCGGCGCAGCCGTCGGCGGCGGCGCCGGCGCGGCACTCGGCGGCAACATGTCGCGCTCCAGCTCGTACGACAATGGCCACTACCACGGCAAGCGCCGCGGCCATCGCAAGCATCACCACTGATCGGCCGGCTGCGGCCTGAACGACAACGCCCCGCGATTGCGGGGCGTTGTCGTTGGGAATGCGCACTCGGCGGCGTCGCCGCGACGGCGCTACACCGCGCGGACTTCCAGCCGCTTGCCCAACACAGCAAAGGCGCTCTCCACCGCGTCGAGGCGAGAGGCATAGCCGAGCTTCAACAAACGATCCACCTGCACCTGATTGACGTGCATACGCCGGGCCAACTCGGCCTTGCGCACGTTCTGCGCGATCATCTCGTTCGCCAGCAGCACCTTGATCGACGCCATGATCGGCAACGTGATCGTGACCTGCCCGCGCTTCGGACGCGACGGCCACGGGATCGGCCGCTTCTGCGCGAAGTAAAACTCCAGCGCCGCCTCGAGCGCCTCGAGCGCCTGCTCGCGGGCGTGCGCCTCGTTCTTGCCGACGGTAATCGCTTCCGGCACATCCGGAAACGTGACCAGCAACGTATCGTTCGTGTCACGCTTGAGCGTAATGGGATAGGTCAACATAGTTCGCCTCGCAATTCGTTGCACCCACGGGGATCCGCGCACGCTATTTCAGATCGAGCTGCTTCTTGATGGCTTCCACCAGTCCGCGACCCATCTCCTTCGCACCATGATCCGGGAACACGGTCGAACGCCCATTGAGCATGACGCGAAAGTGACTGGATCCGGCACGGTGTTGCTCGAATGTCGCGCCCTGTCGCGAAAGCCACCGTCGGAATTCGCTGTACTTCATACCTCACCCGTGATGGAAGAGAATATTACAACAGATCTGTCGTGCACGCCTCACGGAAATCACAACAAATTTGTTGCAAACTCCCGCAACGCCATCTCACGGCCATCTGGCCCATGCCTTGCATCATCGCCGCGCCCACGGTCCGGCGGAAGCCGGTGGGCCGAATATCGGAAAGCCCCTACGCCAATGAAAAAAGCCGCAGCACAATGGCTGCGGCTTCTCTCACTGGCACGACCGACGGTTCACCGCCCTCCGGGCTCTGCAAGGTAAGGTCCAATGCCCGTCGGGTAGCTTCCCGGGATGAGCATCGACGTGTCGAGCCGGTCGACGCTCGTGCGACCGGTCAGCGCCATCGTCACATCCATCTCCTTGGCAATGACTTCCAGCGCGCGACGCACGCCGGCCTCGCCCATCGCCCCCAAGCCATACAGGAACGCACGCCCGATCAACGTTCCCTTCGCGCCCAGCGCCATCGCCTTGATCACGTCCTGCCCGGACCGCACCCCACCGTCGAGCCACACCTCCGTGTCGCGTCCCACCGCCGCGACAATGTCGGGCAGCGCCCGTATGGTCGAGATCGCCCCGTCGAGCTGACGTCCGCCGTGGTTGCTCACCACGATCGCATCGGCCCCCGTGTCGCGCGCCGCGCGTGCATCGTCCGGATCGAGCACGCCCTTGAGCACGAGCTTGCCGCCCCAGCGCTTCTTGATCCACGCCACATCGTCCCACGACAGGCGAGGGTCGAACTGCGCCGCCGACCACGCCGCGAGCGAACCAATGTCGTCCACCCCCTTGGCATGCCCCACGATGTTGCCGAACGTGCGACGGCGCGTGCCCAACATGCCCAGGCACCAGCGTGGCTTGGTCATCATGTTGGCAATGTTCGGCAACGTGAGTTTCGGCGGCGCCGACAGGCCGTTCTTGATGTCGCGATGACGCTGGCCGCTGATCTGCAGATCCATCGTCACCATCAACGCCGAGCACCCCGCCGCCTTGGCGCGATCGATCAGTCGCTCGATGAAGTCGCGATCGCGCATCACGTACAACTGGAACCAGAACGGCGCCTTGGTATGCGCGGCCACATCCTCGATCGAACAGATCGATACGGTCGAGAGCGTGAACGGCACGCCGAACGCCTCGGCCGCGCGCGCCGCGAGAATCTCGCCATCCGCATGCAGCATGCCGGTCATGCCGGTCGGCGCCAACGCGACCGGCATCGCGACCGGCTCGCCCAACATCGTCGTGCGCGTGCTGCGATGCTCGATGTTGACCGCGACGCGCTGGCGAAACGCAATGCCGCCGAAGTCCGCCACGTTCGCCCGATAGGTCGATTCGGTCCACGAGCCGGAATCGACATACTCGTAAAACATGCGCGGCACGCGCCGCTGCGCGAGCCCCCGCAAATCCTCAATGGTCGTCATCACTGCCATGCCGCGTCTCTGCTTCCGGGAAATCCCGACCGTCTTTCGGGAGTTGGTTAATATCTTCTGTATTTTTACTTTTGCTTGACGAGATCGACGAGCGATTGGGTTTGCTTGATCGTCTTGAGCACGATGTTCGATTGGATCGCCATGACCGCGGGTGCGCGATACAACTCGTTCACGATGAAATCCGAGTAATGCGCGAGATTGCGGGCCCTGACCGTCAGAATGTAATTGGCCGAGCCGGTGACGATGCGCGCCGTCACCACCTCCGGCCAATTCTGGACACACGCGAGAAATTTCTCATGCCATTGATCGACATCGGGACGCAGCGAAATTTGCACTAACGCTTCGAACTCGAGCCCGATATGCTGTGCGTCCACGATACAGCGATATCCGGAAATCACACCGCGATCTTCGAGCAATTTCACCCGGCGCAGGCAGGCCGATGGTGACAACCCTACGGCATCGGCCAACTCCTGGTTCGAGATGCGCCCGTTGCGTTCGAGATGGCGCAGGATGCGCAGATCGGCAAGGTCGAGGTTCATTGGCAGAATCCATCAAGTTTCCCCGGATTCTGGCAGATCCTTCGAATCGCCGCCAGTTGTCCGCCGCAAATGGCCAGCAAATTCCATTTTTGCGTTGATCCCGCAGCGCTCGACCTGCCCGGGCTCATCACGCCTGCGTTGCCCCTTACCCGCCCGACTTGCGCTGCTTGACGATGCGCTCCAGCAGATGCCGCGTCTGTTCGAGCACGGCTTCGCGCACCATCCGATTGCGTTCGGGGTCTGGCTCGCTGGCCCACCCCATCGAACGATCGACCGAGCGGCGCATGACGCGAAACGCCATGCCCAACGTGCTGATGCACACGGCCCGAACCCGCATCGCCTCGTCGTCAGGCGCCACACCCGCCAGCCGGGTCACGATGTTCGCCCCCACGGCGGCGAGCCGGCTCGAGAAGCGCTCGTAAAAGACCTTGAAACCGGCTTCCGGCCCAAGCCCCGCCTGCTCACGGGCCATGAACATGTGCCAGCCATCAATCTCCGGCACTTCCTCCATGAACCCCGCCTTGCGGTTCTGCAGCTCGCAAAATGCGTCGATGAGCTGCTTGTCGGTGGCGTGCGGATCAGCCACCACGCGCTCGGCCGCCTCGATCGCTTCGCCCATCTGCCCCATCACGAGACTCAGGATGTACTCGACGCACGCCGTGTACACCCCCTCCTTGTTGTCGAAGTAGTACTGGAGCGCGGGCGCGTTCACCCCGGCCTCGTGCGCGATGTCGCGAGTGGATGCCCCCGCGAAACCGAACTCCCCGAAACATTTGATCGCCGCAAGCACGATGCGCGCACGCGTTTCCTCGCCGCGTTGATACCCCGTGTCGACCGCGTGCCGTGTTCGCACAGGCGTGCGCGTCGCTCGCCCGACGCGTGAAGTCCCTGTCATGTCTGTCCTTGCTTGCCAAAACTTTCGTCAAAAATATAACACTTGACACAAATCGATCAACTGGAATAATTTTGCCAAATGGAATAATTTCAGGGAACTCCCATGACAACCGCAACACCGGTCAAGCCGACGACCTCGGCGTCGCCAATGGCGCGCCACGTCGAGGCTCCGGCCGCCAAGACCGCAGACGCTGGCGAGACCGCACAAACGCCCGGTCAGCCCAAGGCGCCGTCCAATCCTCGACGCAAAAAGATTCTGCTTGGCGCGCTGGCGCTGGGCGTCGTCGCGGGTCTTGGCTGGGGCGCGCACTGGTGGGTCGTTGCGCGCTTCATCGAGTCCACCGACGACGCCTATCTGCAGGCCGACAGCATGACCGTCGCCCCGAAGGTGGGGG
This sequence comes from Pandoraea eparura, assembly GCF_902459725.1. Taxonomy (GTDB): domain Bacteria; phylum Pseudomonadota; class Gammaproteobacteria; order Burkholderiales; family Burkholderiaceae; genus Pandoraea; species Pandoraea eparura. The sequence continues at coordinate 122,269 of NZ_CABPSH010000013.1, read as the reverse complement.
GCTACGTGACGGAAGTGCTGGTGCGCGACAACGAAACGGTGAGCGTCGGCCAGCCGCTCGTGCGGCTCGACGCGCGCCAATACCAGGCCGCCTTTGACGAAGCGCAGGCGACGGTGCAAGCGCGCGAAGCCGATGTCGCGCGCGCGCGGGCCGAACGCACCCAGCATGTCGCGACGATTGCGCAAGCGCGCGCCGAACTCGACGGTGCGCGAGCGGACGCGGTCTATGCCGCCGGGCAAGTTAAGCGCTACGCACCGCTCGTGGCCACGGGTGCGGAAACCGACGAGCGTCTTGCCGAGCTGCGCAATGCGAGCACCCGCGCCGACGCCACGCTCAAGAGCCATCAGGCCAGCTTGCAGGCGAGCGAGCGTCAGACCGACACGCTTGACGCCGCGGTGGCGCAGGCCAAGGCGCAACTGACGGTCGCGCAGGCCAGTGCGCGCAAGGCGTCGCTCGATCTCGCCGACACGGTGGTCAAGAGCACGCTGGCCGGACGCGTCGGCGATCGCGCCGTGCGCGTCGGCCAGTTTGCCCAACCGGGCACCCGATTGCTCACCGTCGTGCCGGTGCAGAACGTCTATCTGAGCGCCAACTTCAAGGAAACGCAGGTCGGTCGTATGCGGCCCGGCCAACCGGTGACGGTGCACGTCGACGCCTTGCCGGGCGAGCCGATTCACGGGGTGGTCGATTCGCTCTCGCCGGGCACCGGCGCGCAGTTCGCCTTGCTGCCGGCGCAGAACGCGACAGGGAACTTCACGAAGATCGTGCAGCGCGTGCCGGTACGCATCCGTCTTGAGGTGCCCGCCTCATTGCGCACGGTGCTGCTGCCGGGCCTGTCGGTCACGGCCGACGTCGACACGCATCGCTGCGATACGGCCGCCCCCGCCAAGCAGGCGAGTCGGGCGCATCAGGCAGATCAGGCGGGCACCCCGGCAGCACAGCTCGCGCTCAGCGCGCCACTGAACGCGCTTGTCGGCCCCGTCACCAGCGCACCGTCGAGCGCCGACACCGCACCGCCATCGGCAAACGCTGGGGCGCAACGTGGCTGACAGTCGCGCGATGGGCACATCCGCGAACGCCATCACGCCGCGCAACGCATCGGCGTCGGACTGGATCGCCGTGGCGGCCGGCGCGCTGGGCGCCCTGCTGGCCACGCTCGACATCTCGATCACCAACTCCGCCTTGCCGCAGATTCAAGGGCAGATTGGTGCGTCTGGCACCGAGGGGACCTGGATTTCGACCGGCTACCTGATGTCGGAAATCGTCATGATTCCGCTCGCCGCGTGGCTCACGCGCGTGCTCGGACTGCGACGCTTCCTGATGCTCAACGCCGTCTTCTTCACGCTCTTCTCTATGATGTGCGGCGCGTCGAGCACCCTGGCCGAGATGATCATCGGCCGCATTGGACAAGGCTTTGCCGGCGGCGCCATGATTCCCACGGCGCAGATGATCATTCGCACGCGTCTGCCCCGTCACCAGATGCCCGTGGGCATGGCGATGTTCGGCCTGATCGTGCTGCTCGGCCCGCTGCTCGGCCCGGTAGTCGGCGGCTGGCTCACCGAGAATGCCAATTGGCGCTGGTGCTTCTTCCTGAACCTGCCGATCTCGGCGGCCATTGTCACGTTGCTCATGCTCGGCCTGAAACGCGAGCCGACGAATTTGCAAGCATTCTTCGAGGCGGATTGGCTGGGCATCGTGGGCCTGAGCATCGGCCTGAGTTCGCTCACCGTGGTGCTGGAGGAAGGCCAGCGCGAACGCTGGTTCGACTCGCCGCTGATCGTCTGGCTCTCGGTCGTGTCGGTCATCGGCATCGGCATGATGCTGGTGGCGCAGTTCACGGCAAAGAAGCCGATCGTCAAGCTCTCGCTGCTCGGCAACAAGAACTACGCGAGCGTGATCTACATCGTGTTCACGGTGGGGGCGGGACTCTATGGCGTGTCGTATCTGCTGCCGCAGTTCCTCGCGACGATCGCGGGCTACAACGCGCAGCAGTCGGGCAACATCATGCTGCTCTCGGGACTGCCCGCGTTCCTGATGATGCCGTTCCTGCCTCGCCTGATCAGCCGCGTGGACATTCGATGGCTCGTGATTCTCGGGCTGCTGTGCTTCTTCTCCAGTTGCATGCTCGACATCGATCTGACCGCGCAAAGCGTGGGGCATGACTTCACGATGTCGCAACTGCTGCGCGGTGTCGGACAGATGCTCGCGATGATGCCGCTCAATCAGGCGTCGATGGCAGCCGTCGAGGCGCAGGACGCGGGGGACGCCGCGGGCCTGTACAACATGGCCCGCAACCTGGGCGGGTCGGTCGGGCTTGCGTTGCTCGGCACGCTGATCGACCGTCGCACCGACTATCACGACGCCATGCTGCGCGAGACGATCACCGCCAACAGTCCCCTCGGTCAGGCCCATCTTGCCGCCAGCGCGGCGGACTTCTTCGCGCAAACGGGGGACAGCGTACACGCGCAATTGCAGGCCACCGCACAGCTCGCCGCCGAGATCGCGCGGCAGGCGAGCGCGATGACGTTTTCCGAAACTTTCTACGCACTGGGGATCGCGCTGCTGTTTTGTGTGCCACTGGCCCTGCTGCTCAAGCAACCGACCGGTTTCAGCGCCGGCGGACATTGACCGATCATGACGCTTCATTTACGAACGATGGCCCTTGCGGCCGCCCTTCTCGTCACCGGCTGCACGGTCGGCCCCGACTATCGCGGCGCGCCCGCAGTGGCGACCGACGCCCTGCGCACCGGCGCGACGTATGCCCATGCCGACGACGGCGTCGCGGCGCACACGCCGGGCGTCGCCCGGTGGTGGACAACGCTGGGCGACGCGCAACTCACGGCGCTGATCGACGACGCCATCGCCCATAGCCCCGATATTCGCGCGGCGCAGGCGAAGGTGCGTCAGTCACGCGCGAGCCTGCGCAATCATCAGGCTGACCTGCTGCCCAAGGCGGGTGTCGATCTCGCGACGTTGCGCACGCGCTCGCCCGACCTGAGCCTGCTCAGCGGCAACGGCAGCAGCGGTAGCAATGGCCGCGGCCCGCTCGATCTGTACGTTGCCGGGTTCGACGCCAGTTGGGAGATCGATCTGTTCGGCGGCACGCGACGCGCCGTGGAAGCCGCCAGTGCCGACGCCGATGCGGCGTCGGAGGATCTCGCGGACGCCCACGTTCAACTCGCCGCCGAAGTCGCGCAAGCCTACGTCGCGCTGCGCGATCAGCAGGTGCGGCTGGCGCTGGTGCGCGACTCGGCGCAACTCGAAGGCGAGATGCTCGCGCTCACCCGTCAGCGCCGCGCGGGCGGCGTCGCGTCGGAACTCGACGTCGAACGGCTCGTCACGCAAGTGGAACAGACGCAATCGCGCGTGCTGCCGCTCGAGGCGGACGTCATCGAATCGCTCGATCAGTTGGCGCTGCTCACCGGCCGCGCGCCGGGTACGTTGGATACCGAGCTGAAAACCCCGAAGGCGTTGCCGAACGTGCCGAAGACGGTCGCCATTGGCGATCCGTCCGCCTTGTTGCAGGCACGGCCGGACATCCGCGCGGCGGAGCGCCGTCTGGCCTCGCAGAACGCCCAGATCGGCGTGCAGACGGCGAACTGGTTTCCGAAACTCTCGATCATGGGTGAACTCGGATACTCGGCGCTGGATCCGGGTCATCTCGTGCGCAAGGACAATTTCAGTTGGATGACGCTGCCGCGCCTGCAATGGAATGTGCTCGACTTCGGACGCGTGCAGGCGGGCGTCGATGGCGCGAAGGCCGGTCGCGATCAGGCGCTGGCGAAGTATGAAAGCGTCGTGCTCACCGCGTTGCGCGATGCCGACGTGGCACTGGCACGGTACGGGCATCAGCGCGAGAACGTTTACCGCCTGCGCAGCGTAGAGGCCTCGGCCACGCGCGCCGCGGCGCTCACGCGTCAGCGCTATCGCGCCGGCACCGCGAGCACGCTTGACTGGCTCGATGCGGAGCGCACGCGCTTTTCCGCTGAGCAGGACCGCGTTGCAGGCGATGCGCAACTGCTCAAGTCGTTCGTGACGCTGCAGAAGGCGCTGGGGCTCGGATGGCAGGTCGGGACGACGGCAGGTTAAGAAGCGACGCCACGCGTTGCCGGGCGAGATGACGTTTGACGGCGCGCGTCGCCTTGCCCGATGTCGCTGACACGGCAGTTCATGCATGGCGCCGTACTTTTCGTCAGCACCAATGAAAAACGCTCCAGAAGCTTTCGCCTCTGGAGCGTTTTTGCCAACTGAGTTGGCGCGGCTGGCAGGATTCGAACCCACGACCCCTTGGTTCGTAGCCAAGTACTCTATCCAACTGAGCTACAGCCGCACGTACTGCACGTGAGACACTGACCAGACTAAACGACGACTGCCAGTGATCCTTCTCATCGACGCGGGCCGAATGTACAAGACATGCGGCGCGTCACTGGGAAGGACTCTCCCGAAAAACTAAGGGTCTCCCCGTGAGGAGACCCTCGAAATAAGTGGCGCGGCTGGCAGGATTCGAACCCACGACCCCTTGGTTCGTAGCCAAGTACTCTATCCAACTGAGCTACAGCCGCGTCGTGAGAACAGAATTATGTAAGAAACCGGCCTGCCACGCAAGTGATTTTTGCAATTCTTTTGTCATATCTCCGATTGACTCAACGCACCCGCCATTCCATGCGGGATTAACGCGGAATCGATCATACTGGCAAGACTTTGCCGCTAGAACAATTACTCCACGCAAACCCGCGTCAAATCAGGGCTTACCATGTGCGCCTGCGCGAGACGGCACGGTATGCTACGGCTTTTTGCAGCGCGTCGAAGGGCGCGTTTGCCGCACGCGCGAGACCGACTCGGGAAGACTACCGGTTCGGCCCCCGCTCGCGCGCGGCCGAAAAATGGCAATGAAACCACGCACCGCGCGCCTACTGGGTTTTCCCCGGCGACGACGGTGCGACAAAAACCAAATTCAAGGAGGCGCTCATGGAAAAAGTCTGGCTCAAGAGCTATCCGCCCGGCGTGCCGGCCGAGATCGACGTCAACACGTATCGTTCGCTGAACGATCTTTTCCTGCAGAGCTGCCGGAAGTTCGCGAATCGCCCGTCGTTCACCAATCTCGGCGTGACGATGACGTTCGCCGACCTCGAGCGCCAATCGCGCCATTTCGCCGCGTATCTGCAAAGCCTGCCCGGGCTGGAGCGCGGCTCGCGCGTGGCAATCATGTCGCCGAACCTGCTGCAATACCCGGTTGCCGTCTTCGGCATCCTGCGTGCCGGCATGGTGGTCGTCAACGTCAATCCGCTATACACCGCCGGCGAACTCGAGCATCAACTCCAGGATGCCGGCTGCGGGGCCATCGTCGTCATCGAGAACTTCGCCGCCACGCTGCAAAAGGCCTTGTCCAACACACCGGTCAAGCATGTCATCACGACCGCCATCGGCGACCTCGTGCCCGCGCCGAAGCGCTGGATCGTGAACTACGTCGTGCGCCATGTGAAGAAAATGGTGCCCGAGTGGCACATCCCGCACGCGGTGTCGTTCCGCACCGCCCTGGCCCAAGGTGCGCGCGCCACGCATCAGGAAGTGCCGCTGGGTCACGACGACATCGCGTTTCTCCAATATACGGGCGGCACCACTGGCGTGGCCAAGGGCGCCATGCTCACGCATCGCAACATGATCGCCAACATGTTGCAGGCCCGCGCCTGGATCGGCGAGGGCCTCGAGGAAGGCAAGGAAATCATCGTCACCGCCCTGCCGCTCTATCACATCTTCTGCCTGACGGCGAACTGCCTGGTGTTCCTCCAACTGGGCGCGCTCAACCTGCTGATCACCAACCCGCGCGACATGCCCGGATTCGTGAAGGAGCTGGGCAAGTGGCGGTTCACGTTCATCACCGGCGTCAACACGCTGTTCAACGGTCTGCTCAACACCCCGGGCTTCGACCAGCTCGACTTCAGCGCACTCAAGTGCGCGCTGGGCGGGGGAGCCGCCGTACAGCGGGCGGTGGCCGAACGCTGGCAGAAAGTCACCGGCCACGCGCTGATCGAAGCCTACGGCCTGACGGAGACATCGCCTGCCGTGTGCATCAACCCGCTCGGCAGCGAGTTCAATGGCTCCATCGGCTTGCCGATCTCGTCAACCGAGGTGAGCATCCGCAACGACGCCAACGAGGCGCTCGGCTTCGGGCAGGAAGGGGAAATCTGTGTACGCGGCCCGCAAGTCATGAAAGGCTACTGGAACCGCCCCGACGAGACCGCCAAGACCCTAACCCCCGACGGCTGGCTGCGCACCGGCGACATCGGCACGATGGACGACCAAGGTTATGTGCGCATCACCGATCGCAAGAAGGACATGATCATCGTGTCGGGCTTCAATGTGTACCCGAACGAGGTCGAGAGCGTGTTGGCCATGTGTCCGGGCGTGCTCGAATCGGCCGTGGTCGGCGTGCCGAGCGAGCGCACCGGCGAGGCGGTGAAGGCCGTGATCGTCAAGAAGGCGCAGGACCTGACCGAGAAGGCCATCGTCGACTTCTGCCGCGAGCACCTGACGAACTACAAGGTGCCACACGTGATCGAGTTCCGCACGGAACTGCCCAAGACACCGGTCGGCAAGGTGCTGCGCCGCGAATTGCGCTGACGATTCACCTCTGCGGGTCGTGTCGTCGTGCGTCGCGACGACACGAAAAGTGGGCACTGCATTGACAATGGCCGGGAGCAATCCGGCCATTGTCATTTCAGACAACGAAACATCGACGCCGCGATCGCGATCGTCGGCACCGACACGTAACCTTTGGTTACAGACGTGACGCGCGCACCTTGGTACAACTGGGGCACGCGCGGACGGTCGTCAGGCGGCAGGTATCGCGATTCGCTTCAAAACGTAAGCAGCGGCCGCCATGCCGAAGGTGGCTGTGACACACACGCTCGAGCCGAAACCGGCGCAGTTCAAGCCCTGTGGCCCCGCAACGGCATTCGCGCCTTCCACGGGCGCGCATGCCGCTTCCGGGTACTGCAAGGGTTCGTCCGAATACACGGCGGGTACGTTGAACTTGGCTTTCGGCCCGCGGACAAAACCGTGTTGCTTGCGTAGTTGCGCGCGAACCTTCGCCAGCAGCGGATCCTGGATCGTGCGGGTGAGATCGTCGATACGGATGCGGGTCGGATCGATCTGGCCGCCGGCCCCGCCAACGGTGATCAGACGCTGCGCATGCGCCACGCACCACGCAATGAGCGCCGTTTTCACGCGCACGCTGTCGATGGCGTCGACGACCCAGTCGAAGCCGCCGCCCAGCATGGTGTCGAGATTGTCCAGTGCGACAAAGTCTTCGACCAGCGTAAGTTGGCAGGCAGGATTGATCGCCACGATTCGCTCGGCCATCGCGGTCACTTTCGGCTTGCCGAAGTTGCCGTCGAGGGCATGCACCTGACGATTGGCATTGCTTTCGGCAACGTTGTCGAGATCGACGAGCGTGAGTCGGCCCACGGCGCTGCGCGCCAGTGCCTCGGCGACCCACGAGCCCACGCCGCCGATGCCGATGACGGCCACGTGCGCGTCACGCAGACGCGCAAGACCGTCGTCACCGTATAAACGCGCGATGCCGCCGAAACGGCGACTCGCGTCAAAATCCTCCTCCGGTGGCGTGGCGGGCGCCGGAGCAACAACAATCGACGGGGTACTGTTCATGATGCGATGGGTAACGTCCTTGAAATGGCTGGCGATCACGATGGTCGCCATCGTGCTGGCATTCGCGGCGTTCATCACGTGGTTTGACTGGAACTACGCCCGGCCCTTCATCAACCGGGAAGTGAGCACCGCGACCGGTCGCCCGTTCGACATCCGGGGCGACCTCTCGCTGCACTGGCTGGCGCCGAACGCCAAGGCCCCGGGACTGGGGCGCTGGCTGCCGCGGCCTCGCCTGATCGCGAATGATATCGTGTTAGGCAACGTTGCGTGGAGCCAGACGCCGGACATGATCACGCTGGGCCGGCTCACGTTCTCCCTCGAATGGTTGCCGCTGCTCGACAAGCGCGTGGTGTTGCCCGAAGTCACCTTGTCCGCGCCGAAGGTCTTCATCGAGCAACGGGCCGACGGGCAGAACAACTGGACCTTCACGAAGGGCGATGGCAAACCGTCGCCGTGGACACTGCGCATCGGCCGGCTGATACTCGAAGACGGCGTGGTGCACGCCAATCTCGTCCCGCAACAACTCGATCTGCGCGCGACCATCGCCACCATCGATGGTCAGGCGCCTTACGGTATCGGCATCTCGCTCAAAGGCACCTTCCGCAAGGTCGCCGTCACCGGCAAGGCGCGCGCGGGTGACGTCCTCTCGCTCGAAGATACCGGCGATCCCTTCCCGCTCGATGCCGATGTGCGCATCGGGCGCACGCAGATCGCCGCCCAAGGCACGCTCACGAATCCGGCCACGCTCGCCGCGCTCGATATGCATTTGCGCCTGTCCGGGCCGACGATGGCCGACCTGTATCCGATCACCGGTGTGCTGCTGCCGCAAACCCCCGCCTACGAGACCAACGGCCATCTGCTTCATACGGCGGGCGTTTGGCGCTACGAGCGCTTCCAGGGCAAGGTCGGTCAGAGCGATCTGTCTGGCACGCTGGTGTTCCGTCAACGGCAGCCACGCAACATCCTGCAGGGGGCCGTTGTGTCGAATCAGTTGCGACTGGTCGATCTCGGTCCCGTCGTCGGTACGCAGAACCCTTCCGGTGGCGGCGATCTGACGGGCAAGCCAAAAGCGCCGCCGTCCGGCAAGGTGCTGCCGGTCGATCCGTTCAAGACCGATCACTGGCGCGCGATAGACGCCGACGTGCAGTTCACCGGCCGCAAGATCATCAAGGACAAGCGTCTGCCGATCGACAACCTCGTCACCCATCTCGTGCTCGACGATGGCGTACTCTCGCTCCGACCGCTGGAATTCGGCGTCGCGGGCGGACGCATCACGTCGACCCTCGTGCTTGACGGGCAAACCGAGCCGATGAAGGTCGACTCGCAGGTCTCGATGCGCCACCTGCAGACAAAGCAGTTGCTACCCGACGTCGACCTGATGAAGACGAGCGTCGGCGAAGTCAATGGCGACGCCGCGCTCACGGCGACCGGCAACTCGATTGCCGCGCTGGCCGGCTCGTCGAACGGCGAGATCAAGATGCTGATCGACCGCGGCTCGATGAGCAAGCTGATGCTGGAGTATCTGGGGCTCAACGTCGGCAATATCGTGCTGACCAAGCTCTTCGGCGACAAGCAGATCGAGATGCGATGCGCGGCCGCGGACTTTGCGGTGCGCGACGGCGTCATGGATGCGCGCACGTTCGTGATCGACACCGACGATACGAGCATCGGTGTCACCGGACAGGTCGATCTCAAACGGGAACACTTCGGCCTGACCATCCGCCCCGAACCGAAGCACTTCGGCCTCCTGTCGTTGCGCTCACCGCTCTATGTGCGCGGCACGTTCAAGCATCCGGACGTCGGCGTCAACGTGCCGACACTGATCGCCCGTGCCGGGGGCGCCATCGCGCTGGGCGTACTCGCGCCCTACACCGCCCTCGTGCCACTGCTCGAACTCGGCCCGGGCAAGGACAGCCCATGCGGCGAACTGCTCGCCAGCCTGCAGCATCCGCCCAGCCGCCACCCGTCGGCGCTCAAGCCGGTGCGCGGCGCGAACGGCACCCTGGCCGGTGGCAAGCGCGACGCGCGCGCCTCTGCCACCGCCCCCGTGGTCGGACCGGGCCGCGATGCGCCGTGAGCCGCCCCGCCCGCCGACGTCGACCGCGAACACCTTGCCGCGCAGAAGCAATGCCCATGCCAGCATGAAGGACTTGTCGCTGCCACGCCACGCCATGTCGCGAATGCTCCCACCCGCACCGTCAATTACTTCACTTACTAAATATCAAGCACATGCCGTGAGATGCCCATCCCGCGGCGCATTCAGCGGATTGACGGGCAGGCAACGCGGCAAATCGTCACTTGCGCACGTTCGCCGACTCTTCGCTATACTGTGTCGCAACCCCAACCGCAACAGACCGACACCGATCGTCGTGACCCAGACGCTATCTCTCGCGGACCTGCGCAAAAATTACGCACTCGGCTCACTTTCCGAGACCGATGTGGCGCCCAGTCCGTTCGATCAATTCCAACGCTGGTTCGAGCAGGCGCTCGCGGCCGAACTGCCCGAGCCGAACGCCATGACGCTCGCCACCGTCACGCCTGAGGGACGTCCGGATGCACGCATCGTGCTCATCAAGGGCGCGGACGAAGGCGGGTTCACGTTCTTCACCAATTACGAATCGCGCAAAGGCCGCGAGCTGGCGGCCACGCCCTACGGCTGCCTGCTGTTTCACTGGATCGAACTCGAACGCCAGGTACGCATCGAGGGACGTGTCGAGAAGGTGAGCGAAGCGCAAAGCGACGCCTATTACCATTCGCGCCCGGTGGGTTCGCGTCTTGGGGCATGGGCGTCGGAGCAAAGCGCCGAAGTGGCCGATCGCAGTATCATCGAGCAACGCGAGGCGGCGTTCCGGCGCCAGTTCGGCGACGCCCCGCCGCGCCCGCCGCACTGGGGCGGATACCGGCTCGTGCCGGAGACGATTGAATTTTGGCAGGGCCGCGAGTCGCGCCTGCACGATCGCATCAAATATTTCCGGCTTGCCGACGGATCCTGGCGCGTGGCGCGCCTGTCCCCGTAATCATGATGTCGGCGATGCCGACGCCGACGCAGTCCGTCTACCCGCCCGTTTGACGAGGAGACGTCACTGCGCCGAGCGCTACGGATTGAAGTTTTTTTGGTGACACTTGGAGCATATCCATGTTGTGGGAGAAAAAACTCGAAAACTGGGTCAGCGGCGTCAAGACATCCTCCAACCTGCCGATCCGCCTCGCGCTCTGGAATGGACAGCACTACGATTTCGGCGCGTTCGACAACCCCAGCGTAACGTTGCGCATCAATGGCCCGGCGGCCATGACGCGCTTGCTGAGTCCCAGCCTCGACAATCTGGGCGAGGCCTATGTGAAGGGCGAGATCGACGTCGAGGGCAAGCTCGTCGACGTCATCGACATGAGTTACGCGCTTGCCGGGAGTAGCCTCACCACGCTCGGCCCGCTGGAGCGCGTAGTCCGCCACTACACGCACAGCAAGAAGTCCGACAAGCGCTCGATCGAGTTCCACTATGACGTGTCGAACGAGTTCTACCAGTTCTGGCTGGACAAGAACATGGTCTATTCCTGTGCCTACTTCGAGAACGGCGACGAAGACCTCGACACAGCACAAGAAAAGAAGATCGATCACATCCTCACCAAGATCCAGTTGCAGCCCGGGCAGACGTTGCTCGACATCGGCTGCGGCTGGGGCGCCCTGGTGATTCGCGCCGCGCAGAAATTCGGCGCGAAATGTGTCGGCATCACGCTCTCGCAGAATCAGTTCGATCTGGCCACCGAACGGGTCAGGAAGCTCGGCCTGACCGATCAGATCGAGATCCGCATTCAGGATTATCGCGACGTGGCGGGGCAATTCGACCGCATTACGAGCGTGGGGATGTTCGAGCACGTCGGACGCAAGCACCTGCGGGACTACTTCGCCAAGATGGCGTCGCTGCTCAAGGACGACGGCGTCGCCATGAACCACGGCATCACGTCGACCGATCCGGATAGCGGCGAGACGCCGATGGGCGGCGGCGAGTTCATCGACAAGTACGTGTTCCCGAACGGCGAGTTGCCGCACATCAGCCTGGCGCTCGAATCCATGCAGCGCGGCGGACTCGAAGCAAGCGACGTGGAAAGCCTGCGACGTCATTACGCACGCACGCTCGCGCTCTGGTCCGAACGCTTTGAATCGCACGCCCCGCGTCTGCGCGAACTGGCGGGTGAAGAGCGCTTCCGCGTCTGGCGCGTGTACCTGGCAGGCTGCGCGTATGCGTTCGAGCACGATCACGTCTCGCTCTATCAGGTGGTCTGCCGCAAGGCCGGCCAGTCCGCCACGCGCCTGCCCTGGTCGCGCCGCTACATGTACGAGAACCGATGAGCCAGTTCGATCTGTTTGGCACGACGCCTGACGATCCCGCGACAGGCGGACGTGCCAGGCAGGTCGATGACGACACCGCGACTCCGACAAGGCACGCACCGCGCCCCCGACAAACGCGCCGCGGCGGTGTTGGCGCGGCCGACATTCCGGACGACGTGCAGCGGTTGGGCGACCGGCTGCCCGGCTCGATTCGCCTGGGCACCTCGTCGTGGTCGTTCCCAGGCTGGAAAGGCATTGTCTGGGACGACGACTACAGCGACACCAAGCTTTCGCGTCAGGGACTTGCCGCTTACGCGAGCCACCCGGTGCTGCGCTGCGTGGGGATCGACCGATCGTTCTACAAACCGATGTCGATTGTCGAGTATCAGAAGTACGCGCAGCAGGTGCCGGAGGACTTCCGCTTCCTGGTCAAGGCGCCCAGCATCGTGACCGATGCGCTCGTACGCGGAGAAAAAGGCGAAGGCCTGGGCGCGAACCCCTGCTTTCTCGACGCGCGAATTGCCGCCGAGCAGTTCGTGACACCATGTCTGACCGGGCTCGGGCCGAAGGCGGGGGTGTTGGTGTTTCAAGTATCGCCCTTGCCGTCGGCGCTGCTGCGCGACATTCCCGCCCTGATTCACCGTATCGAAGCCTTCTTCGCCGCGCTGCCGCCACTGCCGCCACTGCCGCCACTGCCGCCACTGCCGCAGGATGACGCAACGCCCGAAGGCGTCGCCGCGCCGGGGGCCTGTTATGCACTGGAAATTCGCGACGGCGCATTGCTCACGCCGCGTCTCATGCGGGCGCTCGGGCAGTTGGGGGTGCGCTATTGCCTCGGCCTGCACGCGCGGATGCCGCATGTGGAGCGTCAGGCCGCGGCGCTGGCCGTGCTGGACGAAGCGGGTGCCGGGCCACTCGTGGTGCGCTGGAATCTGAACAGCGCCCATCGCTACGAGCAAGCCAAGGCGAAATATGCGCCGTTCGACAAGATCGTCGATCCCGACCCGGTCACGCGCGACGTGCTGGCCGCACTGGCCGCGCACTACGCCCTCGCCGGCCATCCCGTGTACGTGATCGTCAACAACAAGGCCGAAGGCTCATCGCCGCTGTCGTGCCGCGCGCTGGCCGAACGCATCGTCGAGTTGTCTACGGCGCCGTCGCTCGCCAGCGTGAAGTGACGCCGGCCTGACCGATGCGGCGACGGGACGATGGAGCGACGCGGCATCACGACATCACGGCAACGCGAGGCTCGGCGCGAAGGCACGACGACGCGACCACGCCACACCACGCTTGGCATGCGGCACGCGCCCCCCCCCCAAAACGACGATGGCCCGAGCCGGCATCTGCGCCGAACTCGGGCCATCGTTATTGCACTGCGATGCGGCTGAGCGTCCCGGGAAGCCCTTGAACGCCCCCGGACGCCCTTATGCTTTACGCCACGAGATGCGGAATCGATACGTCCGGATTCACGTCAGCCTCGTAATCCACGCCGTCGATCTCGAATCCGAACAAGCGCAGGAATTCGTGCTTGTAGCCGGCGAAGTCCGTCAGGTCATACAGGTTCTCGTCGGTCACCTTGTCCCACAGTGCCGCAACTTCGCTCTGCACGTCGGGCGAAAGCTCCTTCTGGTCGGTGCGCACCCGGCCTTCCTCGTCGAGCTTCGGTGTCGCGCTGTACAGGCTGTCCTTGTACAGGCCGTAGATCTGCTCGATGCAACCTTCGTGCGTACCCTTGGCCTTCATCACCTTGAACAGCAGCGAGAGGTAGAGCGGCATCATCGGGATGGCCGAACTGGCTTGCGTGACCAGTGCCTTGAGCACGGCCACGCGGGCGTCGCCGCCGCTGGCCGCGAGTTTGGCGCGAAGGCCGAGCACCTTCTCGTCGAGATCCTTCTTGGCAGCGCCAATCGACCCGTTCCAGTAGATGTCGTGCGTGAGCTTCTCGCCCAGATACGTGAACGCCGTCGTCTTGGCGCCCGGGGCGAGTACGCCTGCCTCGGCAAGCGCGTCGATCCACATTTGCCAGTCTTCGCCGCCCATGACGGCCACCGTGTTGTCGATCTCTTCCTGCGTGGCCGGCTCGAACACCGATGCCTTCACGACTTCCTTGTCGGTATCGATGCCGCGCAGCGTCACCGACTTGCCCACCGGCTTGAGCACCGAGCTGAACACCTGCCCCGTTTCCGGATGCGTGCGGCGCGGCGACGCGAGGCTGTAGACGACCAGATCGACCTGACCGAGATCCTGCTTGATCGTCTCAATGGTCTTGGCCTTGATTTCCTTGGAGAAAGCGTCGCCGTTGATGCTCTTCGCGTACAGCCCCTTCTCGGTGGCGAACTTGTCGAAGGCGGCCGTGTTGTACCACCCCGGCGTTCCCGGCTTGGTCTCGCTGCCAGCACGCTCGAAGAACACACCCAGCGTCGCCGCGTCGCTGCCGAAAGCGGCGGTAATGCGCGCGGCCAGACCGTAGCCGGTCGACGCACCGATCACGAGCACCTTCTTCGGACCGTTCGCAATCGCGCCTTGCGCCTTCACATAGGCGATCTGTTGCTTGACGTTGGCCTCGCAGCCGACAGGATGGGTGGTGACGCAGATGAAGCCGCGCACGCGTGGCTTGATGATCATGGAAACCTCGTTCACAAAAATCGGAGATGCCGGCTCACCCGGCAAACACCGCGCATTGTAAACGAGGTCGGCACCGACCCGGCATTTTGACGGGGGTTCTCTCACCCCATGCCTTGGTTTTCAGACACCCGGCGCAACCCGTTCGGACAACACCGGGCGGCTCACGACTTATTCCGGCGCGGCCACGGTCGAGCGATCGCGACGCTTGGGAAACTGAATCTGCCGGATGCGGCGCACCAGCAATGCGGCGGCAATCGCCGCGATGCCCGTGAGCAGCACCCCCGCGTGGACGGCGTTCACGAGCGTCAGGCGAGCGGTCTCGACCAGCGGCATGCCATCGATCCCCACGGCCCGCAGATCGGTCAACAGGTCGGCACGCAGCGTCGGATCGATCAGAATGCGCGGGTCGAGCGCGCGGCCGACGGCGTGGGCCGCCGGCGTGCCATCGTAGCCCGACACCACACCGGCCACCCCGTTGGCATACCAGTGATTGACCAGCGTGCCCACGATCGTCGTGCCCAGCATGCCGCCGACCATGCGCGTCGACTGCAACAGCGCAGTGGTGATGCCGAAACGTTCGCGCCCGGCAATTTCCTGCCCGAACACGTTCATGTTGTTGAGGATGAAACCGATGCCGATGCCCGCACACCCCATCATCAGGGCGATCATGCCGTGCGACGTCACGCGATGGGACAGTCCCACGCCCGCCGACGCGGCCGCCAGCAGGCAAAAGCCGAGAATCAGCATGTTGGTCGGACGCGACAGTCGCACCACGATCGGGGTATTGATGAAGCTGCCCAGCGCAATACAGGCAGCAAGCGGCGTCGCGATCAAGCCAGCGGCCTGCGGACTCAGACCGAAGCCACCCTGCAACAGCAGCGGCGCGAAGAAGATCAGCGAGTACATCACGAAGCCGATCAGCACCGACAGCGTGAAGAGCACCACAAGCTGGGGGTGACGGAACATGTCGAGCGGCACGATGGGATGCGTGGCGCGGCGTTCCGTGCGTAGCAGCCCCCAGAAGCCGATGGCAACGCCGGCAATCAGCAGCCCATTCCCGAGCGATGCGCCGCGGGCCGGCAAGTTCTCGATGAACACCTGGAAGCCGCCGAGCACGACGGCGATCCAAAGTGCGCCACGCCAGTCGACGCGAACGTCGCCTTGATGTGCCGACGGAAACTTGGGCAGGTATCGCCAGACGAAATACAGCGCCGCCAGACCGACCGGCAGGTTCACGAAAAATGTCGAGCGCCAGCCGAAATGCTCGGAGAGCAGGCCGCCCAGCGATGGCCCCGCGGCCGTGCCGATGCCATAGGCCGTGGTGATCACGACCTGCCAACGCACTCGCGAGCGGGCGTCGGGGAACAGATCGGGCACGGACGCGAAGGCGGTGCCGACCATCATGCCGCCACCGATCCCCTGCAATCCGCGCGCGAAAACAAGGAATGGCATGTTGGGGGCCAGACCGCAAAGCACCGAGGCGACGGTAAAGGTCACCACCGAGGCGATCACGAACCGGCGACGGCCGAAGTAATCGCCGAGTCGCCCGAACACTGGCACGGTCACGACGGAGGCCAGCAGGTAAATGCTGGCGATCCAGGCGTAATACTCGAAACCTTTGAGTTCGGCGACGATGGACGGCAGTGCAGTACTGACGACGGTCTGGTCGAGGGCGACCAGCATGTTGACGAGCGCAATGCCAATCATGGCCATCAACGCATCGCGGAAAGGCAGGGGGCGCACGGCGGGCTACCTGAAGACGACATGGAGGGGAGCCGACATTTTACGTGAAAATTAATGAACATATGAATTGTCAGGCGCGGCACGGGTTTCCGGGCGCTATCGCCCGCCATGCCCCGGCAGGTGGCGATCTGGCTGTGCAGAACCCACGACGGTGGCCCTCTCCGAAGAAAATTCAACGGCAGACCGAGCCACATTCACTACCACGACGGTCGCCTCGGTGCGCGTCGTCTCACCGGTATCGCCAGAACCAGGCATTGTCCGATACCCCTTTCGGACGCTCCTTCAGCCCGTCGGCCAGTGCAACAGGCATGATCGATTCGTTGGCGGGACATCGATCGAAGCCGATCGCCAGCCTTGAATGGCGTCCGGCCCCGGCAAGCGTGTGAGCACTCATCAGGCGTGAGCGCGCCGCCGAACGCCGCGCGCCTCGACAGCGCGACGCAAATCCGGCAAGGTCCGGGCGATTTGCGAAAACCGTGACTTAACAACGGCCGCACCATCGCTCGACACTTCAGGGAGCGTCGTCGTCACTTCTCAGGAGAGACAACCATGAAAAACCGACCTGTGCGCGAGGACTATCGACGCTGGCAGGAAGCGCAGACCGCCACGGCATCAGACAGCGAGCCGCGCTCGGCTCGACTCGTTCCGGCGTTGCCGTCGGTACTGCCATTCGCCGGCTACGTGGTTTGGTTTCACACGAGTCTCACGTATCTCGACATCCGCTTCGATCACCATCGCTTCGAAATCGTGACGCACCAGGTGCAGAGCGCGGCAGAAGCGTTCTTCTTCGACAGCCTCGACGCTGCCTATGGACACGCGGCGCATGTCGCAGAGCCATGTCTGATCCTGTTTGCGGCGGCCAGTGGTGCGTCCGTGCGTGTCGTAGGTTGACACAGTCCTTACGGCGACGATGACCGTCACGCACACGTCGAATTTTCTCAGTGCCCCCCTTTCCCCGCAGGACCCACTTCAGGGAGCATGGACCATGCCGTTCCTCGCCTTGGCTATTCCTTACGCGCAATCCAACCCGGCTTCGTATGCGATTGACGCTCACGCGAATCGCCACGAAATCGCCATCGATATCGAAAAGATCGAGAATCAGACTCACGCGTGGAAACCTGCGTCGCAAGCTGCGAAGCGATCCAACGCTCACTTGCCTGGGGCGGCCGTCACGTGCCGCACGATTCCCGCAAACGATTACTTCGACAACGTGCTCGCGGAACTCGTCACACCGCTTGGCGAGTGTGGAGCACCTCAATACCCCACCAATGCCGAACTTCGCAAGACGCTCGGCGACTTGCTGACGCTTCACCCTGACGGCGCCAGCGTCTCGGTCGACGCGCGAATCAAAGCATTGGGGCTGCCGTCGCTACTGCGGGACGATCCGGCTTATTTGCCCGGCACGCTGAGCGCATTGACCTATGACGTTGGGGCCCACAGTATCGATATCGGCCGGTTCACGTTCCCCGAACTCGACATCGCGCAAGAGGCGGCATTCCTGTTCGCCGGCGAGCGTGAACTGGCGTTTCTCCATGAAGGCAATCCTCACGCCTCGCTTATCCGGAAGGATCACTCGGCGATTCTTGCCTTTCATTACCGCGCAGCGGGGATGCGCGGGCACACCACATTGCCGCCCGATGGATACGCACTGGCGATCCAGGACGATACGACCCTGTGTGATTTCACCTCGCAGGTGGCGCGATGCCACCAACGCACCGATCTGGGCCGCTCACCTCGCTCAGTCGAGGATCGCCACACCCGTCACGATCCGCTCGACCTGATGCAAAACAGCGTGTGCGCGATTCTGTGACATCGGGGCGGCCCTACCGCGCCACCGCCCCGAGCCTTCACACGCCAGCGATATGTCTGCAAAGGGGCGGCGGCGGAGGGTTGGCGCGGTTATGCAGCCGACTTGAGGCGACGGGCAAACTTCTCACGGAATTTCTTGAGCTTCGGTGCGACGACATACGCGCAGTAGCCCTGATCGGGATGCTGGCGGAAGTAGTTCTGGTGATAGGCCTCGGCGGGCCAGAACGTCTGCGCGGGCACCACTTGCGTGACGATCGGGTGCTGATAGGTCATCTCGGCCATCAATTCGGCAATGAGATGGTCTGCCGCCGCTTTCTGCGCGTCGTCGTGATAGAAGATGGCCGAGCGGTACTGGGTGCCGATGTCGTTGCCCTGACGATTGAGGGTCGTCGGATCGTGGATCTGGAAGAACACGATCAGCAATTCCTCGAAGGTAACCACGTCCGGATCGTAAGTCAGCCGCACCACTTCCGCGTGACCGGTGTCGCCGTCGCAAACCTGCTCGTAGGTCGGGTTCTCGACATGACCGCCTTCATAGCCCGAGACCACGGACTTGACGCCGTCGAGCTGCTGATAGCAGGCCTCGAGGCACCAGAAACAACCACCGGCCAGCGTGGCAACTGCCATATGGGTATTGCTCAGGGAGTTCGTCTGCTCTGTCATCATGACCTCGCTTGTCGACTATGATATTGCGGCGGCGCACCAAACCAAAAGGGCGGGCGATCCATGTGCAGATCGCCCGCCCTATTGTCGCGCAGAAGTCCAGTGAACGGCGCAAATAACCCTATGCGCCACGCATCTCACGCCCGTGCACGTCCAACACCCTAGCCCTCGAATTGCGTGATGAGCGGATGCAGCAGACGCGCGCCGACGCGTGCCGTGAGACCGTCGCGGTCGTACGTCGGGTTGTATTCCGCGATATCCGCCACGCGCAGCTTGCCCGAGCGACGCACCACACCGATGAGTGCCTCGACCACTTCGAGCGCCACGCCATGCGCCGCCGGCGCCGATACCCCTGGCGCCTTCTCGCCCGGCAACACGTCCATGTCGATGGTCAGGTACACGTGACTCACGGGGTCGAGCATTGCCTCGAGTCGCTCGCACATGTCCGGCAGACGATGGGCCAGCATGGCGTCGTCGAGCCAATAGTCCACCTGCAACGCCGCCGCCCGCTCGAACAGCGCATCCGTATTGCTGTAACGGCTCACACCGAGACACGCATAGTGGAACGGCGCCTGACGGCCCGCGAGCCACTGCGAGATCTGCCAGAACGGCGTGCCCGAACTGGCGCTCGGCTGGGCGCGCAAATCGAAGTGCGCGTCGAAGTTGAGGATGAGGATCGGCTCGTCGCGCAGACGGTCGCCGAAATGCTCGGCCACGCCGAGGAACGTGCCGTAGGCGATCTCGTGTCCGCCGCCAAGCACCACCGGACGCGCCCCCGCGGCCAGCACCTCGGCCACGCGATGGCCGAGCGCGGCCTGCGCTGCTTCAAGCCGGCCGTCGGCACACACGATGTTGCCGCCCTCGAACACGGCGGGCGTGCCGTGCACGGGCAGGCTTGCCAGGGCGCGACGCAGCATGTCCGGGCCGGCGACCGCCCCCTCGCGCCCATGGTTGCGGCGCACGCCTTCGTCGCTGCAAAACCCGAGCACGACAGCGCCACCGGCGACCTGCGACGCGTCGTAGTCGCGCAGCACCTGATGCAGACGCAGAGTATGGCCGGCCTCGCCGGTATCCACACGGCCTTGCCAGGCCGTTCGATCGATTGTCATACGTTTTGCCTGCCTTACCGTGCAATGACCGCTTGCAGAAACTCTCGCGTACGCGCTTCGCGCGGCGCGGTGAAAATCTGCTCGGGCGACCCGGCTTCGATGATCCGGCCCTGGTCCATCACCACCACCACATCCGCCACTTCGCGGGCGAACCCCATCTCGTGCGTGACGACGAGCATCGTCATGCCATCGTTCGCCAGCGCCTTCATCACTTGCAGCACTTCGCCCACCAGTTCCGGATCGAGCGCTGACGTCGGCTCGTCGAACAACATGACCTGCGGTTGCATGGCCAGCGCGCGGGCGATCGCCACGCGCTGCTTCTGACCGCCCGAGAGCGTGCCCGGAAAGACGTCCGCCTTCGCGGCCAGTCCCACCTTGGCGAGCAGTTCGCGCGCCAGCGTCTCAGCCTCGGCGCTCTTCATGCCGCGCAGCTTGCGCGGCGCGAGCGTGACGTTCTCGAGCACCGTCAAATGCGGGAACAGGTTGAACGACTGGAACACCATGCCCACCTCGGTGCGCAGATGATTGAGCGCGTTCTCGCCCATCATCTTGCCGTGATCGACGAGCTTTTGGCCGACGATCTCGATGGTGCCCTGCTCGGCCGTCTCCAGCCCGTTGCAGCAGCGCAGGAACGTACTCTTGCCCGAACCGCTCGGGCCAATGACGACCACCACCTGACGCGCATCAACTTCGAAATCGATGCCCTTGAGCACCTGCAGACTGCCGTACGCCTTGCCGAGTCCTTCGATCTTGAGAATCGGCGCGCCGAATTCCTTCTTCACTTCGCTCATTGCACGGCACCTCCGGCACGCAGGGACTTTTCGGCGCGCTGCAGCAGCAGCGTGGTGGAGCCTGTCAGAATCAGATAAACAAATGCGATCGCCAGATACACCTCGAGCGAGCGGTACGACACGCTGATGATCTTCTGGCCTTCGTGCATCACGTCATGAATCGTGAGCAGCGACACGAGCGCGGAGTTCTTGATCAGCGCAATGAATTCGTTGCCCAGCGGCGGGATCATGCGCACGATCGCCTGCGGCAGAATCACGGTGCGCATCGCCATGCCGTAAGGCATACCGAGCGAGCGGGCGGCTTCCATCTGACCGCGCTCGATCGACTGGATGGCACCGCGCACGATTTCCGAGACATAGGCGCCGCTATAGATGCCCAGGCCCAGCACACCGCACAGAAATGCCGGCAGCAGAATGTTGAACTGCGGCAAGCCGAAGAACAGGATGAAGAGTTGCACCAACAGCGGCGTACCGCGAATGAATGTGACGTAGGCGGTACAAATGCTGTAGCGAATGCGATACGCCGGGTTCAGGCGACCCATGCCGATCAGCAAACCCAACACGCAGCCCAGCGCCAGTGCGCAGGCCGTTACCTCGACGGTAACGAGCGCGCCCCGCGCGAGGTCCTGCCAGTTGGCCCACACCGGCGAAAAATCGAGTTCCATGCGTACTCCGTCAGTAGTTCTACGGCGTTATTGCGTCGGCGGGCGCCGCTGCCCCACTCGGGGGCGACGGTCGACCCGCGCGGTATTGCGTTTGTGAATGAATTACTTCGACGTACCGAAGTACTTGGCGACCAGCGCGGCGTAGGTGCCGTCGGCACGCAACTTCTCGAGCGCCTTGTTCATCTCGTTGGTCAGCTCGGTGTCGCCCTTGCGCACAGCGAAGCCATAACGCTCGACAGTCAGCGTCTTGTCGAGCACCTTCACCACCGGGTTGGCCTTGGCGTACAGCAGCGCCGCCGGCTTGCCGGTCACGGCGGCGTCGGCACGACCGATCTTCACGAGTTCGAACATCTGGTCGTTCTTCTCGACTTCCACGCGCTCGACCTTCGGGTAGCTGTCCTTCAGGAACTGCACCGACTTCGTGCCCACCTGGACCGACACCTTCTTGCCGTTCAGATCGGCCGGTTCCTTGATGGCCGTGTTGTCAGTCTTGACCAGGATCGCCAGGCCGCCGGTGTAGTACGGATGCGTGAAGTTCACGACCTTCAGACGCTCGTCGGTGATGTAGATCGCCGAGGCGGCCACGTCGGCACGCTTGGACAGCACGGCCGGAATCAGGCCCTTGAAGTCGATGTCCGTCCATTCGATCTTCTTGCCCATGACCTTGCCGAGGGCTTCGATCATCTCGACGTCGAAACCGGTGCGTTTGCCGTTTTCCACGTATTCGAACGGCGGGAAGGTCGCATCGGTGGCGACACGCAGCACGTCGTCGGCCGCAAAGACCTTGCTCGAGCAGGTGATGGCCAGCGCCATCGTGAACAGGATGTGACGCAATTTCATCTGGGACTCCTTCGTGTAGTCTCGGTCGGATAACCGGTTAAAAGTATTGCAATCGATTCGAAATACGCTCGGCTGCCGCCAACGTGAGGCGGATCAGCTCATCGTGGCGCTGCGCCACACGCACGGCCGGCGCCATCAGGGTGATGGTGCCTTCCAGACGCTCCTTGGCGGCGAACACCGGGGCCGATACGCCCCAGACGCCGAAGTCGACTTCGCTTTCGGACACCGCATACCGCTGCTGACGAATCTCTTCGACCTGCGCAACCAGACGCTCCTGCGCCACCGGCTGGCCCGCCAGTTGTCGCGCGATCAGGCTCTCGCGGGTGGCTTGCGGCAGGAACGAGAGCAATGCCTTGGCGGAAGCGCCATGCACCAGCGGGTGCGCACGCCCCTTCGCAAACGAGCAGCGCAGCGATTGCTCGCTCTCGTGCATGTCAAGACAAACGACCTGGCCGTTCGCGGCCACCAGCAGACCGACGGTCTCGCCGGTACGCTGCACGAGGGCTTCGATTTCTTCGCGTGCCTGGGTGACAAGATGCGAGTTGTGGTCGAACCCCCACGCCAATTGCACGCCGACCGGTCCCGGTTCGTAGAGCGCCTCGTGGGCGTGCTCCTGCACCAGGCCCCACTTCTTGAGTGGCACGAGGTGGCGGTAAACCGTGGAAAGCGGCAGGCTCGTTTGCGCGGCAATTTCGCGCGCGGCGATCGGCCGTCCATGGCGTGCGACAGTCACAAGGACTTGCAACACGCGTTCTGAGACCGATTGCGCTTCGGTGGTGTCCATCGTCTTCAAAACCAAAGAAAGCAAAAAAATCAGCGGGCAGCCCCGTTGATGACGACATGGGCGCTATCTTGCGACGCAATTCCCAAAGTAAAAAATTGAATTCCCATCGGATGGTAACAAACTGAGGCGTCACGCATAGGTATTTTCCCTTAAGCACGATGGCGTTGATCCATGAAAAAACGCCGAACCCCTTATTTGAAAAGGGATTCGGCGCTTATTTCATGAAAATCGGGTGACGCGCTTTATGACGGACTTAGCGTTGCGTTTCCAGATTCGGGGGCGACCGATAACCAGCCTATGAGAATTGGCTTCTGCACTTTCCCAAGGGCGCTCTTGGGCAGTGCATCGACGATGACGACCCGTCGCGGCAATTTGAAGCGAGCAATGCGTGCGCCTAGGAAATCGAGCACGGCTTGTTGCGTCGCGCTCGCCGATGGCGTGGGCACGATGACGGCAACGGGCACCTCGCCCCATCGCTCATCCGGCACGCCCACGACCGCCGCCTCCAGCACGCCCGGACAATCGACCAGCGCGTTTTCGATTTCCGCCGGGTAGATGTTCTCACCGCCCGAAATGATCATGTCCTTGCTGCGGCCCACGACGTCGAAGCAGCCGTCCTCGCGCCGCCGCGCCAGGTCGCCGGAGTGAAACCAGCCGTCGTCGAACGAGACGTGGTTCGGCATGCGCCAGTATTCGCGCATCACATTCGGTGCGCGCACGAGAATCTCGCCGACGTCGCCGGCGGGCACGTCCTGGCCGGCAGCATCGGTCAGGCGGATGTCCACCCCCGGGCACGCCCGGCCGACCGCGCCGGGATGCGCCTTCGCCTCGCCGAAGCGCAACGCGATCGACACCGGGCCGGTCTCCGTCGCGCCATAAACCTGCCCGAGCGGGATGCCGCGGGCATGGAACGCGTCGATGGCCGACATCGGCACCACGCTGGATCCGGCCATCACCCCGCGCAACGAGGACAGATCGGTCGTCTGCCAACGCGCATGGCATTGCACCGCGCGCATCGTCGCGGGCACCATCAACGACAGTGTCGGCCGATGTTTCTCGACATCGGCCAGCCAGGCCGCAGGATCGAAGCGGGGATGCAAGGTAACGCTCGCCCCGCGCAACAGCGCCGGTAACGTCTGGATACACAGCCCCCCGACGTGGAACATCGGCAACGTCGAGAGCACGTGGTCATCGGCGTGCATCTCGTGCGCCCACCAACTGGCCTCGGCGTTGGCCAGCAATCCGGCTTGCGTGTGCAGCGCCCCCTTGGGCTCGCCCGTCGTGCCCGACGTATAGGCGAGCAACACGGGAGCATCGGCCGCGACGTCGGGGTAATCGACCGGCTTGATCGACGGCACCGCGATCAGCCCTTCGATCGACGCGATGGCCGGCGGGGGCAGGTCGTTGTCGTTGCCGGAGGCGGGTTCGAGCGCGTCGCGAATCTGGCGGGCCATGTCGCGATGCATGGCGTCGGACCACAGCACGCGCACGCCCGCATGACGCACGATGGTCGCCAGCTCTGGCACGGCGAGACGAAAATTCAACGGCAAGAAGATGGCCCCGGCGCGTGCACACGCGAACAGCAGCGCCAGTTGCAGCTCGTCGTTCAGCCCCAGGCACGCGACGCGCTCGCCCGGGGCGATATGCCACGTACCGCGCAGATGCCCGCCCACGCGCTCGATGCGGCGCCACAATGCGGCAAAATCGGTCTGCTGCGCTTCATCGCCCACGCCGCAGCGCAGCGCCAGCCGCTGCGGGGTGGCACGTGCGTGACGGGCAAGCGCTTCTACAAAAGGCGTCAACTTGTTCTCCGTGACAAGAGAGACGACGAGGCGTCGGTGCGCGACTTACTCGTCGCGCTCGCCGGGTTCGTAGAGCGCCTCGCGGCCGATGCGATCGAGGCACAGCTCCGCGGTCCACGGCAGCATCAGCGCGCCGCAACGCGAATCGCGATACAGGCGCTCGAGCGGCAACGACTTGAGCATCGACTGACCGCCGCACGTGCGGATGGCCAGACGGCACAACTCGTTGGCATTCTCCATGATTGTGTACTGCGCCGCATAGGCGCGCAGACGCGCCTCCTTGCCCGGGTCAGCGCGGCCGTCTTGCAACGCGCGCAGGAACAGCGCGCGCGTCTGCTCCAGCATGATGTGCATCTGCGCGACGGCGATCTGCTTGGTCGGATACATGCGACGCTTGACCGGCGCCCCCATGCCCTCGGCTTCCCCCCGCAGATAGCGCACGGTGAAATCGTACGCCGCCTGCGCGATGCCCATATACGTCGGCGCGAGCGTCATGAACATGTGCGGCCAACGGCTCGCGGCCTGATAGTAGACGCCGCGCGGCATCAGTTGCAGTTCGTCGGGGACGAACACGTCCTTGAAGAGCAGCGTGCGCGAGACGGTGCCCCGCATGCCGAGCGGGTCCCAGTCGCCGGTCACGGTGACGCCCGGGGCGTCGCCCGGCACGGCAATGTAGAACGTGTCCTTCATCGACAACTCGGGCGTCTCTTCGGTGCACAGCACGCCGTAGTAGTTGGCCGCGCCCGAGAGCGACGCGAAGATCTTGCGCCCATTGATCTTCCATCCGCCGTCGACCTTCGTCGCCGTGGTGCCGAACGGTGCCTTGCCGGCGGCCGCGGCACTGCCCTCGGAGAACGGTTGCGCATAGATCGCGCCGTCCTGGATCACGCGCGCGAAGTGATGCTCGCGGTAGCGCGCATGGTCGGCGCGTTGCTCGGGCGTCATGTCGAGATCGTCGGCGAGAATGCCGGTCCACATCATCGAACACGTGTGCATGTTGAACGTGAGCGCCGTCGCACCGCAATGGCGACCCAGTTCAGCGGAGACCATCATGTACGTGGCGAAATCGGCGCCCAGGCCGCCGTCCGATTCGGGGATGCACAACTTCAGCAAGCCCGCGGCACGCATGTCGTCGTAGTTCTCGAACGGGAACGACGCTTCGCGATCCCAGCGCGCGGCGCGCGGCGCGAGCGACTCGCGTCCCACCTGCTCGGCCAGCGCCAGCAGGCGCCGCTGCTTGTCAGTGAGCGGGAAATGCTCGCCGACGATCGAAGGGGGCTGATAGGCCACGGTTGTCTCCTAGAGTGTTGCGAGGAAGGCGCACACCTCGGCATTGAAGTCCGCCGGGTGCGTCAGGTTCATGAGATGCCCGGCCCCGGGCAGGCAAACGTAGCGAGCGTGCGGAATCGCTTCGGCCATGCGCGCCATGACTTTCGCCGGTGCGTTGGCGTCGTGCTCGCCGGCGATGAGCAGGACCGGCACCGCAAGACGCGCGAGTGCGGCGCGCTGCTCGAAACCGACCAGCGCCTGGAGCGCCGCGCGATAGGCGGCAGGCGTGAGCGCGCCCATCGCATCGACGGCGAGTGCCTGCGCACTCGCTCGCGCGGTAGCGGCGGGTTCGCTGAATTCAACGGGTTCGCCGAGCATGCCCGGCACGATGGCTTCAGCCATCTCGCGCAAGGTTTTGCCGGCGTCGAGCGGCGCCGTGCGCTGCCGCACGAATTCACGCTGAAAATCGCCGTCGGGCTTGCCGAACGCAGGCGATGTGCCGCACAGGACGAGCGCGGCGATATCGCGCGTGAACGGCGCGCCACGCGCCATCAGCTCCTGGGCGACCATGCCGCCCATGCTGTGGCCGACGAGCACGAAACGCGCGGGTCCCAACGCATCGAGCATCGTCCGCAAGCGCTCGGCCAGCGCCGCCATCGTCGGCTCGGCGGGCATGGCGCTCTCGCCGTAACCGGGCATGTCCCAGGCCGCGACGCGATAACCCGCCGCCACGAACGCCTCGAATTGCGCGGGCCACACATGACGATTGCCGCCGATGCCGTGCAGCAGCACGAGCGTGAGCGGACCGTCACCGGCGGTGCGACAGGCAGGCACGGGAAGCGTCATGCGGCGAACTCCCCTTGCAATTGCCCGTCGCGTACGACGACGTCGCCGTCAAGCGCGATCGTGCAACGCCGCAGCGGCAGATCGAAATGCCCGAGCGTGTGACGTCCCGCCACTTCGTTGGCGCCGGTCGAATACAGGAAGTTGCCCGCAAAGGCGCGCTGCTCGGTACCGTTGCAATCGCGCTTGTCGTAACAGGCGAGTGCGTCCCAGCGCGCCCGGGGGTTCAGGCCGAAGCCGACGTGCGAGACGGCGTAGGCATCGCGATCGCCCCAAGCCGCGAAATAGTCGCGCATGAGATCGACGTCCACGCCTTCGCCATCGATCGCGACCACGTAGTCGTCTTCGACGGTGAGTTCGATGCGATCTCGCAGATACTGCTTGAACGTGAGGTTGATGTCGCCCGGGGCCAGCACGAGCTGTCCGTTCACGCTGTGCGCGGCGGGAAATGCCAGTGCCAGGCCGCCCGGCCAGTGCGCCACCTGCCCCGGCTTGGCGCACCAGCCCCAGACCCCGCCCACGCGCGCGTCGCGAAGTCCGATGCGCAGATCGGTACCGGCAAAGGAGGTAACGTGCATTTGGGCGGCCGTGCGCAAGCGCTTGATCGCGGCGCGCACTTTCGGCTCCAGCGCCGGGTCGGTGGCGCAGCGTTCCAGAATTTCGGGATGTTCGTTCGAGACCATCAACACGCGCGCGCCGCCGCCCAGGATGTCGGGCAGTTCGGGGGCGTGCAGCAAGCCTTCGACAGTGCAGTCGACGACAAGCGTGGCGGCTTTGAGCGCCGCGACGACGGGTGCCAATCCGCCCAGCGCGTCGCTGGCGCCGGTCGAGCGCACGGGCACCGGCGCACGCACGCGCGGACTCGGCACAACCAGCCGGAAAGGCGCGGCGCCAAGCGACTCGGCGGCCAGTTGCGCCAATTCCACGTTGACAGGCCGGGATTGCGTTTCGGCTACAATCGCCACCACATCACCGGGTCCGATGTCGCAGCGCCGCAAGGTCTCGGCAAATACGTCGATCCACTTATGCTCGATTCGCTCGATCAGCATATCGTCTCCTGAGCGTCTGACCCTCTCGCCCGCCGGGGGCTTTGCCCCTCGGCGCGCGGCTGGCCGTCACGCGTCTTGTCGATCTGTTGTTCGTGCCATAGTATATGAATATTCATACAAATCAACCCGATCAAATTTGCCGGACGGGAGTGCAGGGACAGTGAACGCCAAACGCGCCTCAGCGCCAGATTTCGACAGTGCAGCCTTTCGTCATGCGCTCGGTCAATTTGCGACCGGGGTGACCGTGATCACCACGCGCGCCGACGACGGCTCGCTCATCGGGATCACCGCCAGTTCGTTCAACTCAGTGTCGCTCACCCCGCCGCTCATTCTGTGGAGTCTTGCCACGCGCGCGGGCAGCATGCCGGTCTTTCGCGAGAACTCGCACTATGCCGTGAATGTGCTGGCGTCCGATCAGCTCGAAATCTGCAAACGTTTCGCCACGATGAAGGGTGACCGTTTTGCGGGCGTACCTTACACGCTCTCGGCGTCGGGCACGCCGGTGCTCGATGGCGCGCTGGCCTGGTTCGAATGTCATAACCGCAGCCGTTACGACGAGGGCGATCATGTCATCTTCGTCGGCGAGGTCGAGCGGTGCGGCGTGCATGCCCACGTTGCCGAGCGCATGCCGCTGATCTTCCACGCGGGCGGCTTCCACAAGCCGCAGTCGCTGGGCTGAGGCGCCGCATGCCTGCCGCCGGTGCGCCGTTCGTCGACGACTACCTGGCGTATCTGCTCGCCCGCGCGAGCACGCTGGTGTCCGACGAATTCCATCGTGAAGTGGCGGCGGCCGGACTTGGCGTGACGGAGTGGCGTGTGCTCGCCACGCTCTCCGACGGTCGTGCGCGCACCATCAATCAACTGGCCGACATCGTGCTCGCCAAGCAGCCGACGCTCACCAAGATGGTCGACCGGCTTGAAGCGACCGGCGACGTCGTGCGCGGTGAAAGCGCTACGGATCGGCGCCAGTCGCTGGTCTCGCTCACCGACGCCGGACGCGATCGCGTCACGCCACTGCTCGCCAGCGCGCGACGCCACGAGGCCGGTGTGCTCGCCCGCTTCGGCGCGGAACAATCCACCTTGCTCAAAGCGACGCTGCGCCGGTTGATCGACGAGATGGCGCAAGGGACGTCGGGAACGTCCGGAACCTGAGGGACGCAAGGGGCGCGCACGCCCCGTGGGCACATTCCGATCGCCGTGCGGCGGGGTCTGAAATCGCGAAAAGCCCTTCGCGATGAATCGTTGAATATTCGATCACTTCGCAATATTGTCGAATATCCTTTCAACAAATCAAGAAAAATCAATTTTTCCAATCAATTTCACGCATCACCGTCCCCGAATACGCAAGCACTTGCGACGCGAATTCTTCTAAGATGCGCATATCGATTCACGATTTTGCGCACGCCCATGACCGAACCCCGCCACCGCCCAGCCGACGCGCGCAACGAGCGCCGCGTATGGGATATCAGCGCCCCGCTTTCGAGCGACACGCCGGTCTGGCCCGGTGACACGCCGTTCACAGAAGCGGCGGTGTGGCAGATCGGACCGGGCTGCCCGGTCAACGTTGGCCGCATCACGCTCTCACCGCACACGGGTGCGCACGCCGACGCGCCACGTCATTACGACGATGACGGTGCGTTCATCGGGGAAGTGGCGCTCGAGACCTATCTGGGCCCATGCCGTGTGATTCATTGCCTCGGCGCGTCGCCGGCCGTCACGCCGGATCAGGTCGCGCCGCACCTGACGAACGTGCCGCCGCGCGTGCTGTTGCGCACTTATGCGCAAGCGCCTGTCGCCCGCTGGGACAGTGACTTCTGCGCCGTCGCGCCCGAGACCATCGACCTGCTTGCGTCGCACGGGGTGAAGTTGGTCGGCATCGATACGCCGTCGCTCGATCCTCAGGACAGCAAGACGATGGATGCCCACCATCGCATTCGGGCGCATCGCATGGCTATTCTGGAAGGACTGGTGCTCGATGCCATCGTGCCGTCCGATTACGAACTCATCGCATTGCCGCTCAAGTTCATGCGGCTCGATGCGAGTCCGGTGCGCGCGGTGCTGCGCTCGCTTTGAGGGGCACGGCCCGGGCTGGGCGCACGACATACGACTTCCTTTTTTCGCATTGCTTACATTGACAAAACGCAAACCATGACGTCTTCTCGCAACGATTGTCTGGCCCTTGACGCGGCCGATCCGCTCGCCCCGCTGCGCGCTCAATTCGATCTGCCCCCCGGCGTGATCTATCTCGATGGCAACTCGCTGGGCGCGCGCCCGGTCGCCTCGGCCCAACGTGCCCAGGAGGTGATTACGGCCGAATGGGGCGTGGGTCTCATTCGCAGCTGGAACGAAGCCGACTGGTTCGCGCTGCCGCGCACGCTGGGCGACGCGCTGGCCCCGATCATCGGCGCAGGCCAAGGCGAAGTCGTGGTGACGGATACCACGTCGAGCAACCTGTTCAAGGTGATGGCCGCCGCGCTGGACGCGCAGCGCACGCTCGCGCCGCAACGCAAGGTGATCGTCTCCGAGCGCAGCAACTTCCCGACCGACCTGTACATCGTGCAGGGCCTCACGCGCCTGCTCGACGACGGTTACTCGCTGCGCCTGATCGATTCGCCGGACGAGTTGCCCGCCGCGCTGGGCGACGACGTCGCCGTGGTGCTGCTTACGCACGTGAACTACCGCTCGGGCGCCATGTACGACATGACGACGCGCACCGCGGAGATTCACGCGGCCGGTGCCCTGTGCGTGTGGGATCTGTGCCACTCGGCCGGCGCGGTGCCGGTCGACCTGAACGGTGCCAACGCCGACTACGCCGTGGGTTGCACGTACAAGTATCTGAACGGCGGCCCGGGCGCGCCGGCGTTCGTGTGGGTGAACAAGCGTCTTCAGGATACGTTCTGGCAACCGCTGTCGGGTTGGTGGGGCCATCGCACGCCGTTCGCCATGCACCCCGAGTACACGCCGGACAACGGCATCGGGCGCTACCTGTGCGGCACGCAGCCGATCGTCTCGCTCTCGCTGGTGCAGTGCGGCCTGGACATCTTTGCGCAGACCTCGATGGAAGCGTTGCGTCGCAAGTCGCTTGCGCTGACCGATCTGTTCATCCAACTGGTGGAATCGCGTTGCGCCGAATTCCCGCTCACGCTGGTAACGCCGCGCGATCACGCGGCACGCGGGTCGCAGGTAAGCTTCGAGCATCCGGAAGGGTTCGCCGTGATTCAGGCGCTGATTGCCCGCGGGGTGATCGGCGACTATCGTGAACCGCGCATCATGCGCTTCGGCATGACGCCGTTGTACACGAGCTTTGCCGATGTCTGGGATTCGGTCGAGATTCTGCGCGACGTGCTGGCAACGGGCTCGTGGGACAAGCCCGAATTTCACCGCCGCGGTGCGGTGACCTGAGCGAGGAGTCATGAGCATGAGCAAGACCCCTTCCCGCGCGCTCGAGCCGCAGGACACGCAGGACACGCCGCCCCAGGTGACGCCCGCATCGGGCGGGTGCCCGTTCGGGCATCAGCGCACGGACGATGCGACACCGGGCGCGACTTCCGCCCCGGCGCAGGCGTCGGCCGATGCCACGCAATGGCACGAGGCAAAGCTCGACTTTTCGAAGAGCATGAGCTACGGCGACTATTTGTCGCTCGATCCGATTCTGAACGCGCAACATCCGCGCTCGACCGACCACAACGAGATGCTGTTCATCATTCAGCATCAGACGAGCGAGTTGTGGATGAAACTCGCGCTCTACGAACTGCAGGCGGCGCGTACAGCGGTGCACAACGATGACCTGCCGCCCGCGTTCAAGATGCTCGCCCGTGTGTCGCGCATTCTCGAACAACTGGTGCAGGCGTGGAGCGTTCTGGCGACGATGACGCCGTCGGAGTATTCGTCGATGCGCCCGTCGCTCGGCAGCTCGTCGGGCTTTCAGTCGTATCAATATCGCATTCTGGAGTTCATGCTCGGCAACAAGAATGCAGCGATGCTCAAGCCTCATTCCCATCGCCCGGATCTCTTCGAGCAAGTGCAAGCCGCGCTGCGCGCCCCGTCGTTCTACGACGAGGTGGTGCGTCTGCTCGCACGTCGCGGATTTGCCATCGCACCCGAACGCCTGGAGCGCGACTGGACGACGGCAACGCCGCACGACGCGAGCGTCGAAGCCGCCTGGCTCGAGGTGTATCGCAACCCCTCGCAACACTGGGAACTGTACGAGATGGCCGAGGAGCTGGTCGATCTCGAAGACGCCTTCCGCCAATGGCGCTTCCGCCATGTCACGACCGTCGAACGCATCATCGGCTTCAAACAAGGCACCGGTGGCACCAATGGCGCCCCCTACCTTCGCAAGATGCTCGATGTCGTGCTCTTCCCCGAGCTTTGGCATGTGCGGACGTTGCTGTGAGTTCTTTTCTGTGCGGTGATGACACCCATCGCATAGATTCGCACGTCGCCCTGTCACACGCCCAGGGCTGCGGCGCTTGCCCGTCCCCTGACTCCGCTCCAATGCCGGTTAAGTCGCTACGTCAGGGAACGGACAATCACCGCCATCGTGCGCCCCTACGTTCCACCCCGTTCGCCCCTGTTGATCCCTGATCATCCCAGCATTCGTCCCCGCTGTTGTTCCTGCTGTTGTTCCTGCTGTTGTCCGGTCTGTTGCTACTGTTGTCGTTCTGGCTTTGTTGGCCGTGTCATGTTGGTGGGAGTTGTCGAATCGAAGGCGGTTGCGGATCGGGTTGGGGGTCGCCCGCGGTGCGACTTAACCGGCAATGGAGTGCCGCGGGCGAGCCCCAACCCGATGGACCACTGACGTTCGCCGATTTTTGCCGGCTTCAGACGGCTTCAGACGACGTCAGCGGACTTACACCGACTTACACCTGCCCGCTGAGGCGCGCGGCGAGTTGCTTCAATCGTGGTGCGATCTCTTCACGGAAGACTGCATCCGGGATCGATGATGAGGGGCCGCTGCAACTGATCGCCAGCCAGCGGTTCTGCCTGATGTCGCGTAGCGGCACCGCCACTGCATTCACGCCCTCATGCCATTCGCGAAACGAGTAGCAGCACCCCTCGCGCTTGTACGTCTCGATCCCTTTGTCGACGCCCGATCGCAGCGCGTCCCAGCCAACATTGCGCATCGCCGCTGGCTTCGCGTCATAGGCGTCATGCAGATCGGCCAGCATCGTCTCCCGCTCGACCGGGGTCATGGCCGCCAGGTAGACGCGCCCCATCGAACTGGTCAACATCGACAAACGTGAACCCGCCGTCAGGCCGAGCGTGAGATGTGCCGAATCGCTGCGGATGGTCTCGAGATACATCATGTCGATGCCTTCGCGGCAACCCAGCGAAATCGAGCACCCCATTTCCTTGGCCAACGCGCGCATGTGCGGACGCGCCAACGTGAGCATGTCGGTGCCATTCAGGAACGCGTACCCCAGCGCCAGCACGCCGGCGTCGAGCGCGTACTTGCCCAACTCGGCGTCGTAGCGCAGATAGCCCAGCTCGGTGAGCGTATAGGCCAGCCGGCTGACGGTCGCCTTCGGCAATCCGGTACGCGCCGCGAAGTCGCGATTGCCCAGCAGCGTGTCATCCGGGCCAAAGGCGCGCAGCAGTTCAAGACCACGCGCAAGCGCCGTGACGAACTTGCGCTCGTCGTGCGACGGCGGCACACCATGCGCCGGCGCGCCGGCAAAGGCAGACAGGGACGTTTTGACCACAACCATCGCGTGCTCCGCATCAAAATGGATCGACCCGCACAACAACTGACCGTTGCCGAGCCAAAAATTTTAGTGTTAAACTAACTTCAGTTTCGGAACATTGTTCCGCATTGCGGAACTTTAGTCAAGTCGTCGCGCTTTCCCGGTTCGGGGTGCCACAACGCCCACCGGACGATGGGGCAGGGCCGACGAGGATTTGTCAGCGCATTTTTCGAGGACATCGGAGGAGATAGGTCATGGCAGGCAATGCACAGTTTCAATGGGAAGATCCGCTGTTGCTCGACGCGCAGCTCACCAGCGAGGAGCGCATGATTCGCGACGCGGCCGCCGCTTACGCGAACGACAAGCTCGCACCGCGCGTGCTCGAGGCGTTCCGTCACGAGCGCACCGACGCGGCCATCTTCCGTGAGATGGGTGAGATCGGCCTGCTCGGCCCGACAATTCCTGAAGCGTACGGCGGCCCGGGTCTGAACTACGTGGCCTACGGCCTGATCGCGCGTGAAGTCGAGCGCGTGGATTCGGGCTATCGCTCGATGATGTCGGTGCAGTCGTCGCTCGTCATGGTGCCGATCTTCGAATTCGGCAGCGAAGCGCAGAAGCAAAAGTACCTGCCGAAGCTGGTCAGCGGCGAGTGGATCGGCTGCTTCGGCCTGACGGAACCGAACCACGGTTCGGACCCGGCCGGCATGACCACGCGCGCCAAGAAGGTCGCAGGTGGCTATGAGCTGAGCGGCAGCAAGATGTGGATCACGAATTCGCCGATCGCCGACGTCTTCGTCGTCTGGGGCAAGCTCGCCGACGAGAATGGCGAGGAGAAGATTCGCGGCTTCATTCTGGAAAAGGGCTGGAAGGGTCTCTCCGCCCCGGCCATTCACGGCAAGGTCGGCCTGCGGGCATCGATCACCGGCGAAATCGTGATGGATCAGGTGTTCGTGCCGGAAGAGAACCTGATGCCGGGCGTCTCGGGCCTGAAGGGGCCGTTCACCTGCCTGAACTCGGCCCGCTACGGCATCGCCTGGGGTGCACTGGGTGCCGCCGAATTCTGCTGGCACATGGCACGTCAGTATGTGCTCGACCGTCAGCAGTTCGGCCGTCCGCTCGCCGCGAATCAGTTGATCCAGAAGAAACTGGCCGACATGCAAACGGAAATCACGCTGGGCCTGCAAGGCTGCCTGCGTCTGGGTCGCATGAAAGACGAGGGCACTGCCGCCGTCGAGATTACCTCGATCATGAAGCGCAACTCGTGCGGCAAGGCGCTTGACGTCGCCCGTCTCGCGCGCGACATGCTCGGCGGCAATGGCATCTCCGATGAGTTCGGCATCGCCCGCCACCTGGTGAACCTCGAAGTGGTCAACACTTACGAAGGCACGCACGACATCCACGCCCTGATCCTCGGTCGCGCACAGACCGGCATCCAGGCGTTCTTCTGATCGATCGATTCGATTGACCGGATGCCATGCACCTCGCGCGTCTCGCGGTGCATGGCACTTGTCTGGTACGCGTCGTTTCTCAGGCCGCAAGTCGCGGGCCGTCAATCCCCCGAGTGACGGCGCGTACCAAACAAAAAATGCCAGCGCTCTCGCGCTGGCATTTTCGCTTATGTCGTCAACGACCGCTGACGGCTTTGCGACCCGACGGGTTGGCCGGATTACTTGTTCGGCTGGGGCGTCATTCGCAGGTACGGACGCACGACCTTGTAGCCCTTCGGGAATTTTTCCTTCAGCACAGCTTCGTCCTTGATCGAGGGAACGATCACAACGTCTTCGCCATCCTTCCAGTTACCCGGCGTGGCCACCGAGTAGTTGTCGGTCAGTTGCAGCGAATCGATCACGCGCAGGATTTCGTCGAAGTTGCGCCCCGTGCTGGCCGGATACGTGATGATCAAACGCACCTTCTTCTTGGGATCGATCACGAACAGCGAGCGAACGGTAACGGTTTCGCTGGCATTCGGATGGATCATGTCATAGAGCTGCGACACCTTGCGATCGCCGTCGGCCAGAATCGGAAAGTTGACCGTGGTGTGCTGGGTTTCGTTGATGTCGTTGATCCAGCCCTTGTGCGATTCGGCATCGTCCACCGACAGCGCAATCGCCTTCACGTTACGCTTTTCGAACTCACCCTTGAGTTTGGCGGTCAGACCCAGCTCAGTCGTGCACACTGGCGTGTAATCGGCCGGGTGGGAGAAGAGCACCCCCCAGCTATCGCCGAGAAATTCGTGGAACTTGATTTTGCCAACCGACGAGTCTTGCTCGAAATCGGGGGCAATGTCACCCAAACGCAATGTCATTTACAGTCTCCTTGATGTCCGTCAACTCAGTGGGGGAAAGACTAAAGGATGCTAACCTTTGCCAGAACGAATAAAAAATTTGGTGCAAATAATTAATCGAAATATAAGACCACCGGGACGTTGTTTTCTGGCAACGACGCATTGAACGCGTTACGATGTCACTCATATCCCTCTGGCATTTTCCTCCCAAAATCGGGTAACGACCATGTCGCAAGTACCTACCAACAAGGAGAAGTTCATGACCGATATCAAATCCGTATTGGCCGACGCCGAAGACCTGCTCAAGCAAGCCGCCAACACGACCGGTGAGCGCGCCTCCGAGCTGAGCGACAAGGCCCTGGCACTGCTCAAGCAAGCCAAGGAAAAAGCCTCCGACGTGCAGGTGGTCGTCGTGGAGAAGAGCAAGCAGGCCGCTCGCGTGACCGACGACTATGTTCACGATCATCCGTGGCAAGCCGTGGGCATCGCCGCCGGCATCGGCGTGGTAATCGGCCTCCTGCTCAATCGCAAGTAAGCGGCGCAGACACCGGTATTCGTCACGTCTTCGCTCACTCCTCTGCCCAAGGCGGAGCCCGCCTGACCGGCGCGACAGGTCGGGTGGGCCGCCCAGCTCACTTCATGACCGACCCTGATCGCACGACCCCGCCGCGGCCTTCGCTGCGGCGCCTCGCCGGTACGTTGCTCGAGATCGTACAGTCGCGCATCGAACTCATCGGCATCGAGCTGACCGAAGAAAAGGAACGCCTGATGGGCGTGGCTTTTCTCGGTCTGGCGGCGATGCTCTTCGGCGTGCTCGCCCTGGTGTCGCTCACCGCGCTGGTTATCGTGCTTTTCTGGGACACCTATCGTCTTCAGGCAATGACCGGCATCTTCGTCGTGTATCTGGGGCTCGCGGGATGGTGCGCCGCACGCGCGCGAAACATCCTGCGCGATGCCCCAATGCCGTTCGAGGCCACACTGGCCGAGTTCGAAAAGGATCGCGACGCGCTGCGTCCGGACTGAAGGAGATCTGCCCCGTGCCGCTCGAACCGAACCGCCCTCGCCGCCCGCGACCGTCACGACGTTCGCGTCATGAACTCCTCGCCATTCGCAAGGAACTGGTGCTCACGCGCATTGCCGTCGAGCGAGCCGAACTGATC
Organism: Pandoraea eparura; assembly: GCF_902459725.1. GTDB lineage: Bacteria > Pseudomonadota > Gammaproteobacteria > Burkholderiales > Burkholderiaceae > Pandoraea > Pandoraea eparura. The sequence continues at coordinate 85,151 of NZ_CABPSH010000013.1, read as the reverse complement.
CAGGTCTCGCGCGTCACGCGCGAGCGTCTGCGCAATTTCCGTTGGGTGCGCTACCTGCTGCCGGGCGGCTTTGCAAAGCTCGCCGGGCTTGGGGGACTGGCCAACTCCGGACTCAAGCTCGGCGGCCTGTTCGAGCGCTATCCCCTGGTCAGTTCGGTCGCTTCGTTGGCCCTCACCGGATTGTCGCGGAAGCCTGTCGGACGCCTGGTTCGTCGCAGCCTCAAGTGGGGCGGCCTCGGCGTACTTGCGTGGCAAGGCATCAAGCTCTGGCAGGAATCGACGAAGCCGTCGACGCCACAAGCCGACGATCCCGGCGCGTCCCGCTCTGGGTCGGCCGCGGCGTCTGCCACGAACGCTTCCAAAACCGACACGAACGACGCTGGCGTACCGCCCATCATGTAACCGACACGACCGCCGCCTGACACGTCCCTGCGTGGCGGCGACGCCGCTCCCAGACGTCATAACATCACGGGTTCATCTCGGCTCCATAGCTCCATAGCGCCGTAGCGTCATCGCCTCATTGCGTTATGCGAACAGGGCGTCGCAGTGTTATCGCGCCTTCGTGTCGTCGCATCATGGCCGCCCGACCTCTTGGCTTCACGTCGTCACGGATTCACACGGATTCATCGCGGTGCGGCAGCGCAACGGCGCGCGATGCGGGCGCGGCCATAGGCGTTGATCGTGATACAGATGCGCCGCCCGTGCCCTTCGATTCGTACCGTCCCCGAGAGCCATCTGTCGTTCTCTGTCCGCATGAAGCCGCTTTCCGCGAACGCCAGTCCCTCCGTGTAGTACAGCGCCCAGTCCGCTTCGACGTTGATCCCTGGCGGCAGTGGCGCATATCTTCCCAGCAATTGATCCCCCGCGTCGAAGCGATCGTTCCGATTTTCGTCCACGAACGTCACCCAGCCACTGCTCAGACGCCCATCGCCTTGCGGTGCTATCGCCACGCGCCGGTGACGCCCCAGCGCTTCCGCGCGTGCGGTCTGCATCGATGCCAGGAACGCGCGCGCCGTAATATCCACCCCCACCCGACGGCGAACCGCCTCGATGGAGGGCGCGACGGCCAGCAGCGCCACGGCAAGTACCGCCATCGCGACGACACACTCCAGCAACGTGACGCCCGACGTCGTCCGTGGATCACGACGCATCGCAAGGTTCTCGTTGGGCACCCGATGCGGATACGCCCGCGGCACCATCATGCCAAGTCACCACCTCACGCCAATTCAATAAGCGCGAGGCATAGGAGGCAGACGACGAACGCGAAGCATCGGATGGGCTGCCCGCACCGGGACGCACCGCCGGCGCGCGCCGCCGAACCTCGTAGATCGCCTGAAGGTAGACGCGCGTCCCGGGCAAGTCGCCACATCCCATCGCACTGACCCGATAACGTCGCACTGACGGGTCGCGCTTCGCCGCGTCACCCGCCAAATAGGCGGAGAAGGCGATCCTCTCGATAAAGTATCGCGCCTTGTGCACCCTGACGACCGCCCCGCTGCTGCCCCACTCGAGCGTCCGCCATCGAGGCACCCGTTGGGGATACCAGACATCACCCCGATGGCTCGCCGCGAGCACCCCATGCGGCCCCGCGTCGAACGCGGACATCGCCGCGATGTCCTCGGCGCGAGCGTCATCGGTGAGCCAGCGCCGCGCCTCGGCAAGCGCCTCGTCGGCCGCGGCAAACGCGCCTGCGCGATCGTTCGTGTACGCGACAAAGCGGCTTGCCAACTGGCGATGTTGCATGCCGGACGCGGCGAGCGACATCAGGGCAGCCAACCACATCACAATGAAGACGCCAACCATTGGGCCGCCTCCTCCACGCCACCGTCGTTACGACGAAAGGCCACCGCATTGAACACGTGTAAGTGGACATCGCCGGCGTTGCCCAGTCGCTTGAACTCACGACCGCCGGACGCCGCATCGAACACCTCGACCACCTGCTCCCCCCTCGGCTTGCCACCGCTTCGCGGTGCACCGCGCATCACCAACGAAAACGCGACCGCCGCCACGTTCTCCCATCCCCGCTCTCCGGCCGGCGGGCGCGGCGGTCGGTTCCGCATCTGCAGGGCCGGGGCGACCCAACGCAGTCCCCCAGTCCCACTGTCGCGAAACCCCAACCGGATGTACATCGCCTCCACACCCCGGACCAGCACTTGTGCAGGCCTCAGATCCGTCGCCCTCCCTTGTCGCGAACCGTAGCGGCAGAAAAGCGACGGAATCTTATCTTCTCCCTTGTCGACATAGAAGATGCTGAGTTGGCGCTCATCCAGACGCCCCGTGGCTTTCACGCGCCGACCGGCGCAGTTGTGGACGGCCCCATTACCCGTCGAAAAGCCCGCCCCGTGAAACTGCACCTCCAGCAGCGCACTACCCTGCCAACCGAACCGCGAACACTTGTCGGCCGTACCCGCACACTCGGCACCGACCCGCAGCGACGGCCAGTCTCGCGCCGTAGGCCCAGGCAACCGGATCGCGCCTTCCATCGGATCCCAATTGCGATAGCCGGCCATCGCGACGGCCCGCGTGAGCTGCGTCAGCGCAAAGATGGCGCGCTCGTTGACGTCGTGTCGCTCGGCCTGAACGCGCCACAAGCGAATGCCCGCCAGATAGATCGCCGTCGCTGCCATCACAACCAACAAGCCCAGCGGCATGGCCAGCACCACTTCGAGCAATGTGAAGCCCGCCATGCCAGGCTTGCGCGATCCTTCGCCCGTGCGACCGCGCGGCGCCCTCATGGTCAGCGGCGAATGAGCCAAGCATCGCTCGCCGTCCGGGCGCGTGCGAGGGCTCGCGCCCGCGTTACCGCGCGGCCTCCTCGTGGTCGACGGCGAACGAGCCATACCTCGCTCGCTGCCGGGGCGCGTGCGAGCGCTGGCGCCCTGGTTACCGTACGGCACCCTCATGGCCGACGGCGAACGAGCCATGCATCGCTCGCTGCCGGAGCACGTGCGAGGGCTGGCGCCCGAGCCGGCATGGCCAACATCGTCACGTTCGGTATCGTCGCCAGTTCCGCCGAGCTCACCCCTCCCGCAGCCTGCCATCGTGCAAAGCCCTGCGCACCGGCCGCGAGCGCCATGACGGCAAACATGACGTCGAGCATTGTTGCGCCCCGTGCCAACATCTTGCGCCGCACACCTCGCTGCGGCCGGCCCGTCGACGTCGCCCCCCTCGGCGCCTCCGATTCACGCGGCGGCAGCGGCCTCGGCCCCCGCCGTCGGCCCGCGTCGAGCAGCGGCAAACCGTGGCCTCGTCGCAAGCGCGTTCGGGCGCGATTGATCAGTGCATCGTGCAGCGTATGCCGATCCGCGAAGCGCACAGGGTGCCGGCGATCATGTCTCATGGTTCGATACCTCGTCTCGTTGATGACGCATCCATCGTCGCGCACGGCCAACGACACGCCAATCAGACACCACCGCAAAACCCGCCCCGTCATGCGCCACCTCACTTCTCATACGCAACGCATCGCCACCTCATCACGCACGCGCCCATAAAAAACGGCGACCGAAGTCGCCGTCTGCTGGCTTGTCGTACCGAAGGGACTCGACGCCGCGCCATCGATGCAACGCCACCCCACCCACGCATTGCCTAATCAACCCATCGACTCCTCGCCCCATCGACGTCGTCGCGACATGGCCTCGCCTACCCGCAGCGTGTACCCGTCAACCTCATCCCTTCAACTCGTCGACGAGTGCGACATACGCTTGCTGTGCCTCTTCTTTCGACTTGCCCTTGAGCATCTCCCAGGCGTCGAACTTGGCGCGGCCGACGAAATCCGTGATGCCCGGGCGCGCCCCCGACACGTCACCTTCCGTGCCCTGCTTGAAGAGCGCGTAGATCCGCAGCAAGGTGAAATTATCGGGGCGCTCGGGCAGCGTCTTGGATTGGGCTACCGCCTCGTCGAAGCGCGCTTGTAGATCGCTCATGGTGTCTCTCCCTGGAAAAGCCGTCAGCTTATAAGTGACCCGTGCGCCACGTCGGCAACCTCTGGATAACGCTCGCGTCGACGCTCGGGGTGTTGCGAATACAACGCGAACAAGGATATCGACGAAGCCGCAAGCCAGGTAGGGGCGAGCGTAGAACCCCGCGTCTAAACCTCTCGGGAACTGAGCTTCTTCACCTCGAATCGAGACGCACCAAAGAAAAACGCCCGGCATTGCCGGGCGTCTTGATCGTCAAGTCTTGCACCGTCACGAGACATTTGCGCCGCTCACGCCGCGCACCTGCCTCGCGTCACGGTCACGATGCCGACGCCACCGGGGCCGACGACGCCCCCGCATTGGCCGGAACCGTGTGCTCTTCCCAACCGCCGCCGAGCGCCTTGTACAGCGTGACGAGGTTGGTCCAGCGCGACAGGCGCGTCGCGATCAGCGACTGCTGCGCCGAATACAGCGAGCGTTGCGAGACGAGCGCGTTCAGGTAGCTGTCCACGCCGTTGCGATAACGCAGATCCGAGAGCTTGTAGCTCTCATCGCTCGCCTTGACGAGCGACTCCTGCGCGGCAACCTGATCGTCGAGCGTGCCGCGTGCGGCCAACCCGTCGGACACTTCGCGGAACGCCGTCTGAATTGCCTTCTCGTAATTGGCGACCTCGATACGCTTTTTCACCTTGGCCAGATCAAGGTTGGCGCGGTTCTGCCCCCCCGCGAAGATCGGCAGCGTGATGCTCGGGGCGAACGACCACGCCCCCTGCCCGCCCTTGAACAGGTTGCTCAACGACGCGCTGGCCGTGCCCGCGCTCGCCGTAAGCGAGATCGACGGGAAGAACGCCGCGCGCGCCGCGCCGATATTGGCATTGGCGCCCTTGAGCGTGTGCTCGGCCGCCGTTACGTCCGGGCGACGCAGCAGCAGATCGGAGGGCAACCCCGCCGGCAGATCGGCGAGCAAGCCTTGCCCGTCGAGCGGACGCCCCGGCGGCAAATCGGCCGGCAACGGCTGACCGATGAGCAGCGCGAGCGCATTCTCGTCCTGCGCGACCTGACGCGTGTACTGCGCGAGATTCGCCCGCGCCGCGTCGACCGGGGTTTGCGCCTGGCGCAGATCCAGCCCCGAGGCCGTCCCCACGTCGAAGCTGCGCTTGGTCAACTGATACGACGACTCCTGGCTCTTGAGCGTGTCGGACGTGAGCTTGAGCAATTCTTGATCGGCGAGCCAGGTGAGGTACGCCGTCGCCACTTCCGAGACCAGCGTGATGTGCGCCGTCTTGGCCGTGTCCTCGCTGGCCAGGTACGTCTCCAGCGCCTGATCCTTCAGGCTCTGGATACGACCGAACAGATCGAGTTCGTACGACGTGAACCCCACACCCACCTGATAGCTGCGGCTGATGCTCGCCCGCTCGGACGACGTCAGGTCCGCCGGCATGCGCTGCACCGACGCCTGCCCCGCCGCCCCCACCGAGGGCAGCAGCGCCGAGCGCTGGATCTGGTACTGCGCACGCGCGGCTTCGACGTTGAGCATCGACACGCGCAGATCGCGGTTGTTCTGCAACGCGATCTCGATCAACTTCTGCAAGCGGGGGTCGGTGAAGAATTCTCGCCAGCCCAGATCGGCCGCCACCACGGCGTTGCTGCCCGCGGTGCCGTTCTGGTTCGCCGCGCCCGGGGTCTTGTAGGCCGGGCCGCTGGGGAACGTCGTGGCAATCGGCGCCTCGGGCCGCTCATAGTGCGGCGCCAAGGTGCAGCCTGCCAGGAACGCTGCCGCCAAGGCAATCGACAATGCTTTGTGCTTCATGGGTCAGTTTCCTTCCTTGGCGGGGCCTTCGGTGGCGTCCGGGTTCGGCTTGCGCGCTTCCGGATGCTCCACGGTGTCCAGCGACTCATGCGCGAAGCGCTTGCGCACCAGCACGAAGAAGACCGGCACGTAGTAGATCGCGAGGAACGTCGCCGCCAGCATACCGCCGATCACGCCGGTACCGATCGCGTGCTGCGACGCCGAACCTGCGCCGTTGGAGATCGCCAGCGGCAGCACGCCGAGCACGAACGCCATCGATGTCATCAGAATCGGTCGCAGACGCAGTCGCACCGCCTCCATCGTGGCTTCCATCAGGGTCCGGCCCTGCTCCTGGAGATCCTTGGCGAATTCCACGATCAGAATTGCGTTCTTCGCCGACAGCCCCACCGTGGTCAGCAGACCCACCTGGAAGTATACGTCGTTGGACAACCCACGCAGGGTCGCGGCGAGCAGCGCCCCCAACACCCCCAACGGCACCACCAGAATCACCGAGAACGGGATCGACCAGCTTTCGTACAACGCCGCCAGACACAGGAACACGATCAGGATCGAGATGGCGTACAGCGCCGGCGCCTGCGAGCCGGAGATGCGCTCTTCGAACGACAGCCCCGTCCACTCCAGGCCGATCCCGGTCGGGAGTTGCTTCGCGATTTCCTCGATCGCCTTCATGGCGTCGCCCGACGATTTGCCCGGCGCCGGCATGCCCTGAATTTCCACGGCAGGCACGCCGTTGTAACGCTCCAGACGCGGCGAGCCGTAAATCCACTGGCCCGTGGCGAACGCCGAGAACGGCACCATCGCCCCGCTCGAGTTGCGCACGTAGAGCTTGTTGATGTCCTGCGGCAGCATGCGGTCCTTCGCCTCGGCCATCACGTACACCTTCTTCACGCGACCCCGGTCGATGAAGTCGTTCACGTACGACGAGCCCCACGACGCCGAGAGCGTGCTGTACACGTCGGAGATCGACAGCCCCAACGCCGCGGCCTTTTCTTCGTCAACGTCCACCTTGTACTGCGGCGTGTCGTCGAGCCCGTTCGGACGCATGTTCGCAAGGTTCGGGTTCTTCGCCGCCATCCCCAGCAACTGGTTACGGGCGGCCATGAGCGCGTCGTGGCCGAGCCCCGCGCGATCCTGCAACTCGAAGTCGATACCGCCCGCGTTGCCGAGTTCCGGCACCGACGGCGGGTTGATCGCGAAGACCATCGCGTCCTTCATGCCGGCAAACGCCCGGTACGCCCGCGCGATCACCGACTGCACCTTGAGATCGGACGACTGGCGCTCATCCCACGGCTTCATCATCGTGAACGCAAGACCCACGTTCTGCCCCCGGCCGTTGAAGCCGAAGCCGGTCACGGTGAAAATCGAACGCACGGCGTCCTTTTCATTCTCCAGATAGTGCTTCTCGACCTGCTTCATCACGTCGAGCGTACGCTCCTGCGTCGCGCCCGGCGGCAATTGCACGAGGTTGAAGAAGTAACCCTGATCTTCGTCCGGCAAGAACGCCGTTGGCATGCGCACGAACAGGAAGCCCACCACGGCCACGATCACCACGTAGACGATCACGAACGGCGTGCTGCGCTTGAGAATGCGCTCCACCTGGCTCTGGTACTTCTTCGAGCTGTTGTCGAACGTGCGGTTGAACCAGCCGAAGAAGCCGCGCTTCTCATGCACTTCGCCCTTCTTGATAGGCTTGAGGATCGTGGCGCACATCGCCGGCGTGAGCACGATGGCCACGAGCACCGACAGCGCCATGGCGGCCACGATGGTCAGCGAGAACTGGCGATAGATGGCGCCGGTCGAGCCGCCGAAGAATGCCATCGGCACGAACACCGCCGAGAGCACGAGCGCCACGCCCACCAGCGCACCGACGATCTGGCCCATGGCCTTCTTCGTCGCTTCCTTCGGACTCAGCCCTTCTTCGGACATCACCCGCTCGACGTTTTCCACCACCACGATCGCATCGTCCACCAACAGGCCGATGGCGAGCACCAGACCGAACATCGACAAGGTGTTGATCGAGAAGCCCGCCGCGCCCATGATGCCGAACGTGCCGAGCAGCACCACCGGCACGGCAATCGTCGGGATGATCGTCGCCCGCAGGTTCTGCAGGAACAGATACATCACGAGGAACACGAGCACAATGCCTTCGATGAGGGTCTTGATCACTTCCTCGATCGAGATCTTCACGAACGGCGTGGTGTCGTACGGGAAGTCCGCCTTCATGCCCGTCGGGAAGTACTGCGCGAGTTCCGCCACCTTCTGCTTGACGGCGGTGGCCGTTTGCAGCGCGTTGGCGCCCGTGGCCAGCGTGACCGCGAGACCTGCCGCCGGCTTGCCGTTATAGCGCGCGACCACCTGGTACGACTCGCCGCCCAGCTCCACGCGGGCGACATCGCCCAGGCGCACTTGCGAGCCGTCCTTGTTCACCTTGAGCAGGATCTTGCGGAACTGCTCCGGGGTCTGCAGACGACTCTGCGCCATCACCGTGGCGTTGAGCTGCTGGCCCTTCACCGCCGGCGCACCGCCCAGCTCGCCGGCCGAGACCTGCACGTTCTGCGCCTGGATGGCGCTCGAGACATCGAGGATCGTCAGGTTGTAGCCGTTGAGCTTCTGCGGATCGACCCAGACGCGCATGGCGTACTGCGCGCCAAAGAGCTGGACCTGACCGACACCGTTCACACGGCTGATCGGATCCTGCACGTTGGCGGCCAGATAGTTGGCGAGGTCGATGTCGCTCAGTTTGCCGTCGTCGGAATACGCACCGATCACCAGCAGGAAGTTCTTGGTCGCCTTGGCGACCTTGATCCCCTGCTGTTGCACCTGCTGCGGAAGCAGCGGCGTGGCGAGCTGCAGCTTGTTCTGCACCTGCACCTGCGCGATGTCCGGATTCGTGCCCTGCGCGAAAGTCAGCGTGATCTGGGCGGTCCCCGAGCCGTCGGACGTCGACGACATGTATTCGAGGTTGTCGATACCGTTCATCTGCTGCTCGATCACCTGCGTGACCGTATCCTGCACGGTCTGCGCCGAGGCGCCCGGATAAACGGCCGTGATCTGAACGGACGGCGGTGCGATCGGCGGATACTGCGAGACCGGCAGCTTCAGGATCGAAAGCGCGCCGGCCAGCATGATGACGATCGCGATCACCCAAGCGAAGATCGGGCGATCGATAAAAAACTTTGCCATGAAAGAGGCTCCCCGTTATTGGGCTTTGGCGCCCGAGGCGGGGGCGGCAGCGGCCGGTGCGCTGGCACCCGCAGGCGCCTCGGCCCCCGGCAACTGCGCCGGAACCGCCTTCGCCGGCGCGCCCGGGCGCACCTTCTGAAGACCCGACACGATCACCTGATCGCCGGCGACGAGACCGGAACTCACCAGCCACATGTTGCCGATCGCGCGATCGGTGACCAGTTGGCGCAACTCGACCTTGCCTTCCTTGTTCACGATCAGCGCGGTCGGCTGGCCCTTCTGGTCACGCGTGACGCCCTGCTGCGGCACGAGCAGACCGCCTTCCTTCACGCCTTCCTGGAGCTTCGCGTGCACGAACATGCCGGGCAGCAACTCGCGGTTCGGGTTCGGGAAGATGGCGCGCACGGTCACCGAGCCGGTCGTCTGGTCGACGGTGATGTCGGAGAACTGCAGCTTGCCTTCGAGCGGGTACGTCGTACCGTCTTCCAGCGTCAGCTCGACCTTGGCGGCATTCTTGCCCGCGCTTTGCAGCTTGCCGTCGGCCAGCGCACGGCGCAAACGCAGCCCCTGCGCCGCCGATTGCGTTACGTTCACGTACATCGGATCGATCTGCTGCACAGTCGTCATCAGCGTGGCAGCCCCAGCCTGCACATATGCGCCTTCCGTGACCTGCGACAACCCCGTGCGGCCCGAAATCGGCGCCGGCACGTCGGTGTAGCCAAGGTTGATCTTCGCCGTGTCGACGGCCGCCTTGCCGGCCTGCACATCGGCGTCGGCCTGCAGCGACGCGGCGACGGCGTTGTCGTAGTCCTGCTTGGACACCGCTTCGACAGCCACGAGTTGCTTGTAGCGATCGGCCAGCAGCTTTGTCGACGCCTGATTCGCCACGGCCTTCGCCAGGGTTGCCTTGGCGTTTTCATACGCGGCCTGGTACGTGGCCGGATCGATCTTGTACAGACGCTGGCCTGCCTTGACGTCACTGCCCTCGGTGAAATCGCGCTTGAGCACGATGCCGTCGACACGCGCACGAACATCCGCAACGCGGAAGGGTGAGGTGCGTCCGGGCAGGTCGGTCGTCAGCGTGACGTTCTGGGATTGCAGTGTCACGACGCCGACTTCCGGCACCATGGCCTGCGGCGGCGGCGGCTTCTTGCCGCACGCGGCCAGGGTCAGCACCGCGAGTGCGACGGCAGTGACCATCCCCAGTGAACTTCTCTTGACGTGCATATACGCCCCCGATAAATGGAATGCGGTCAACCAAAATGACAATTACGTTGCGTACGATTGCGGCGGCAAAGGCCCATCCGACATTCCGGCGCGCAAAGGCGGGTCGGCAAGTGCCTGAGGAGACCGACAGGCGGATCCTCGGAGACAGGCCCGGAAGGCGGCCAAGAAGACATCCCCGGCGCGGCGAACCTCGCGCACGCTGGCACTCATGTGAGATCGTCGAACAGGCTCCGGAGACCCCGGCAACGGAGCAGGTCAGTCCTGCCGCCCGCCGCCCGGTGCGCCCCGGTCAATTCGCTCCCTGGAATCAGTGAGGTGTTTCCCTTAGACGAAGGAGCTTAAATGTTCCCTGTGCAATAGAGCAAGCGGCTGCTATTATAGATACATTCATGAATGTATGTAAATGATATTGCGTCGCACCAAGGTGCGGCGCGATTGACGTTACATTCCATTGCATTTCGCCAATTTCCGCCGCCCCTCTGACACGACGATGGCCCGCAAAACCAAAGAGGAAGCGATCGAGACCCGCAATCTGTTGCTCGACACCGCCGAGACGGTGTTCGCACAGAAGGGTGTGTCGCGTACATCGCTTGCCGACATCGCCGAAGCCGCCGGCCTGACCCGCGGCGCCATTTACTGGCACTTCAAGAACAAGATCGATCTGTTCAACGCCATGACGGATCGCATCCGCCTGCCGATGGAGCGCATGATCGACGAGGAATGCACCGAACCGCTGGACGGTGACCCGATGGCGCGCATGCACGAAATCTGCAAGCTCGTGCTCCGGGAGACGGCGCGCAACGAGCGCCGTCGCCGCGTGCTCGACATCCTGTTTCACAAGTGCGAATACACAAACGAGATGCTGTCGGTGCTCGAACGCCAGCGCGAAGCGTGCGCCGACGGCAAGCAGCGCATCACGCGAGACATGGAACGCGCGATCGAGCGCGGTCAACTGCCCAAGGCACTCGACACACGCCGCGCGGCGATTATGTTGCACGCGCTCGTGGTCGGCATGATGTCGGACTGGCTCTTCCTGCCGGATTACGATCTCGGCGTGGAGTGCGATGCCGTGGTCGACGGCTTTTTCGACATGCTGCGTACGAGCCCCGCCATGCTGCGCGCCGGCAACGAACCGCCGCCGAGCGCCGCCTGACGCGGCCACATGCGCCTTGTGCGCTTCATGCGCTTCATGCGCTTCGCGCACTTCATGCGGTTCATGCACCTTTTCGCGCCCCAGCGGTCTCTCACACACCCCTTGGCGCCCCCTCTCACGCCCCATGAGTGCCATCTGAGCGCCGTGATACGCCGTATACCTGTACAGCGTCGCAGCGTTATATATAATCCTACATAACGCGTTGCGCACCCTGCGCAACCGGGCGTCCGGCCTCGCGGCCGGACTGCATTCATGAGCCGGCTCACGGCGACATTCGCCGAACACCGAGTCAGCCGAGCCAACCTATGCTGGAGACCACGTTCGTGAAAGCTGTCGTTACTATCGTCATCGCACGCCTCAAGTCCCACGCCCAGAACAACGCCCGGAACAACACCGGCACGATGTTGCACCGCGCACTCGGCATCGCCACCGTTGGCGCAAGCCTGTTGTTTGCCGGCCACGCCGCGGCCCAGCAGGTGTATGCCGCCGCCAGCATGAAGAACGCACTCGACGATGTGTCGGCCGCCTACACGAAGGAAACCGGCAAGACACCGGTGCTTGTCTACGGCGCCAGCTCGACGCTGGCTCGTCAAATCGAGAAAGGCGCCCCCGCCGATGTATTCATCTCGGCCGACCAGGACTGGATGGACTATGCGCAGAAGCACGATCTGATCGACACGAACACGCGTCACAACCTGCTCGGCAACGCGCTGGTGCTGATCGCCCCGGCCTCGACCGCGGGCAATGTCGATCTGACGCCGGGCGCCGCCGACATCGACGCCAAGCTCGGCAGCGGCAAGCTCGCCATGGGCGACCCGGCGCACGTGCCGGCGGGTCTCTACGGCAAGGCGGCCCTCGAAAAGCTCGGTCTCTGGTCGAAGGTGCAAGGCAAGGTCGCGGCCGCCGACAACGTGCGCAGCGCGCTGTTGCTGGTCGCACGCGGCGAAGCGCCCTACGGCATCGTCTACAAGACCGACGCCAACGCCGAGAAGCGCGTGCGCATCGCCGGCACGTTCCCGGCCGACAGCCATGCGCCGATCGTCTACCCGGTGGCGGTGACGAAGCAGGCCAACCGAGCCGATGCCGATCCGTTCTACCGATTCCTGCAAACGCCGGCCGCCCAGGCCACGTTCCAGCGCTTCGGCTTCACCCGCCCGTAACTTGCCCGCCCCGTCCATCATGAGCCTCACACCGGAAACATGGGGCATCATCGCGCTGAGCCTGCGCGTGGGCTTGTGGGGCACGCTGTGCAGCCTGCCCCTCGCCTACGCGGCCGCATGGCTGCTCGCCCGTCGTCAGTTCCCAGGCAAGGCGCTGCTCGATGCCCTTCTGCACTTGCCGCTCGTGCTGCCGCCGGTCGTCGTCGGCTTCGCGCTGCTCGTGCTGTTCGGCACCCAGGGCGCCATCGGCAAGTGGCTGCATGAGTGGTTTCACTTCACCTTTGCGTTCCGCTGGACGGGCGCAGCGCTGGCCGCCGGCGTGATGGGCTTCCCGCTGCTCGTGCGCGCCATCCGGCAAGCACTCGAAGCGTCTGACACGAAACTCGAGCAGGCAGCGCAGACGCTCGGCGCAGGCCCCTGGCTCACCTTCCTGACGGTAACGTTGCCGCTCACCGCGACCGGCGCTCTGCATGGCTTCGTGCTCGCGTTCGCGCGTGCGCTGGGCGAGTTCGGTGCCACGATCACGTTCGTCTCGAACATTCCCGGACAAACACAGACGCTGCCGCTGGCGATCTACACGGCCACGCAGGTGCCGGATGGCGACGCCATGGTCTGGCGCCTGTGCGCCATCTCGGTCGTGCTGGCGCTCGCCACGCTGATCGTCTCCGAAGTGCTGATCCGCTTCGGTCATCGCAAGGCGCTCGGTTATGACGGTTGAAGTGCGTCTCCAACATCGCTTCGGCGATTTTGCGCTCGATGCCGAGTTCGCCGCGGGCATGGGCGTGAGCGCGCTGTTCGGGCCGTCCGGCAGCGGCAAGAGCACGGTCGTCAACGCGGTGTCCGGCCTGCTCACGCCCGATGCCGGACGCATCGTCGTGGGCGGCGAGGTGCTCTTCGACAGCGACACCGGCGTCGCGCTGCCGACATGGCGTCGCCGCATCGGCTATGTGTTCCAGGACGCGCGCCTGTTGCCGCATCTGACCGTGCGTCAGAACCTGCTGTTCGGTCGTTGGTTGCGGCGCCGCGACGTGGCCGCCGCCGGCACCGGCGCCATTGCGCTTGCACACGTGGTCGACGTGCTGAACCTGGGTCACTTGTTGAATCGCCGCCCGGGCGCCCTCTCCGGCGGCGAGAAGCAACGCGTGGGGATCGGACGTGCGCTGCTGTCGTGCCCGCGCCTGCTGCTCATGGACGAGCCGCTCGCCTCGCTCGATCATGCGCGGCGGCTCGAGGTGCTCGACTACCTGAACCGCATCCGTCGTGAGTTGGCACTGCCTGTACTGTACGTCACACACTCGCTCGACGAAGTGATGCGACTGGCCGATCAGGTCGTGTTGTTCAGGGACGGACGCACGATCTCGCAAGGCGCGCCGGCGGACGTGCTCAACGTGCATCGCGACGCGCTCGACGGTACCGCCGAGTCGCCGGGCACGGTGCTGGAGACGCGCATCGTCGCGCACGATGCCCATTACGGGCTGACCGAGCTGGCCGTGAACGGCAGCGCTACGGTTCGGCTACGAGTGCCGCGTGCCAGTGGCGAAGCGGGGGACGCCTGCCGGATTCTCGTGCGCGAGCGCGACGTTGCCGTCGCCACATCGCGGCCAGTCGACACCAGCGTGCTGAACGTGCTGGGCGCACGCGTGGCATCGCTGCGCGACCTGGGCGATTCGGTGGAAGTCAGCGCCTCGCTGCTCGGCGATACCGCGGGGACTGTGCTGCGCGCTCGCATCACACGCTTCTCTGCCGATCAACTGCAACTGGCGACGGGCCGCGACGTGTATTTGCTCATCAAATCGGTTGCCTTGACGCGCTGACGTGATGAAGCGGCGCGGCCATCGCCCAGAACGCGCAAGGCGTCGCCACGCAGATCCGGGGCGACGCCTTGTCGGTATGTCGTGCTACGTCAGCTCGCTTACTGGGATTTGCCCATCCCGCCGCCCTTGGACATTTCGCCGCCTTTGTCCATCTTGCCCTTGGCAGCGGGTTTGCTCATCGCACCGCCTTTTGACATCGCGTCGTGCTTGCCCATCGCGTCGTCCTTGGACATCTTCCCGCTCTTGTCCATGTCCTTGCTCATGGCATCGCCTTTGCTCATTGCGCCGCCTTTGGACATCGCGTCGCCCTTGCTCATCGCGTCCTGCGCGAATGCCGCACCGGTGCCGAGCGCCAATCCCATCATCATGACTGCCAGGTATCGCATTTTCATTGCCGTAGTCCTCGAAATGTGAGTGAGTCCTGCCGAAACGCCGTGCCAGCGCCCCGTCCATCATGCAGTCGCGCGGTTGCGTCAACTGCCGCCGAACCAGTTGTAGCCCTGGTCCTCCCAGTACCCGCCCGGATACGTGTTGGTCACGAAAATCGCGCGGATATGCTTGGGATTCTTGTAGCCGAGCTTCGTTGGAATCCGAAGCTTCATCGGAAAGCCGTACTCCCGTGGCAGCGTCTGGCCGTCATAGGTCAGCGCGAGCAGCGTCTGCGGATGCAACGCCGTCGGCATGTCGATGCTCGTGTAGTAGTCGTCGGCGCATTTGAAGCCGACGTAGCGTGCCGTGGTGTCCGCGCCGATGTGGCGCAGAAAATCGGCGAAGGTCACGCCACCCCAGCGGCCGATGGCGCTCCAGCCCTCCACGCACACATGGCGCGTGATTTGTTCCGCCGCGCGCGGGGCGGCGAAACGACGCAATGCGTCGAGCCGCCAGGGGGCCTTGTCCGCGATGAGGCCGGACAATTCCAGACGGTAATCGCTTTCCTCGACGACGGGAGCTTCGTCCATCGAATAGTACGCATTGAACGGGAACGGCCGCGTGATGCGCGATGCCGGGAACGTCGGCGCCAGCACGTCCTGGCGAAACAGGGCGGCCTGCACCCGATCGTTCCACCGCGAGATCGTGTCGAGCGCCGACGCGACACCCGCGTTGTCATCGAGCGAACAGCCCGAGAGCAGTGCCACGCCACCGAGCGACAGCGTCCGCGTCAGGAAGGCCCGGCGGGAGGGTTCGGTCACGCGTCGTGTCATCAACGCACGCGCCTCATGGAGAATCGCTTCGCCGTCACGCACGACCGGCGCGTCGGGGGGAAGGTGGCTGGGCTTTCGATCGAAGGTCATGGCAGCTCCGTGTCTTGTCGCCGACGCGCTCAGCGTCCGGTAATCATCGTGCGCAACGTGCGCGGTACCAGCGCCACCATCACGACATGGATCGCGACAAACGCCATGAGGCCCGCCATCGCGAAGAAATGTACCCAGCGCGCGCCCTGGAATCCCCCGAACAACGCACACAGCCAACCGAGCTGCACGGGCTTCCAGATCGCGAGTCCCGACGCCACGAGCAAGACGAGATCGAGTACCGCGAACAGATACGCGGCACGCTGGACCTGGTTGTATTGATGAGGATCGTCGTGCGCGAGACGCCCGCGCAGTGCGGCGAACGCATCGCGCAACATGCCGCGCAACGTCAATGGGAAGAAGCGGCGCGACAGCCGTCCGCTCGCGACATTCACGAGCAGATAGACCAGCCCGTTGGCCGCCAGCAGCCACATCGCGGCAAAATGCCACCGCAGCGCGCCGCCAAGCCAGCCGCCCAGCGTGATCTCATTGGGAATGCGAAAGCCGAAAATCGGCGACGCGTTGTAGATACGCCAGCCGCTCGTGACCATCGTGAGCACCGCCAGCACGTTCAGCCAGTGGGTAACGCGCAGCCAGCCAGGCTGGACCGGACCGGCTCGCCCGGGGGGCTGAGCGGCGGGCGGCAAGGACTTTGCCAAGGGGGACATGGGAACCTCCATCGCTGGGTTGGCGTCGATGGAGCCAGTGTCACGTCAGGCCGGTGACGAAGTCCTCACAGAAAAATAACGTTTTCGTGATATTCGGACGGGTCCGGCATCACGGGCGATGCGACGGTACCCGCGCGACATCCGGATCCTGCGCCTCGCCGCCTTTGAGAAACGCGTCGAAGGTCGGCACGTGGGCGTCGAGCAGCAACCCGATTTGGTTGAGCAGCGTGTCGGAGTGCGCCGCGAAGTTCTGCGCGAACGGCGTAAGCTGCGTGCCGCCTTTGCCTCGACGACGCTCAACTGGCATGGCTGCCCCACAGCAGGACGACGATCAGAATCAACGCCGCCACAATCCACGGCCACCAGCGCGCCAGCAGGCCAGGCGTGGCCGGCGTATCGCGCAGCGCCGCATCCGTCGCGAGCGCGGCGGCCACTTCGCCGTCGGCAGCAATCGGCGGGTAGGTCGCGACGTGCGGTGCAATCGCAGCAGTCAGACGCGCGAGGCATTCGTCGACAAGCTTGTGGGCCGCGGCTTCTGCCTGAGGTGTGTCCAGATGCGCGGACTCGGCACCGACACGCGCGGTGAGGTCATACGTGAGCAATGTGTGTATCGGCCCGTGCGCCTGCAACGTGACGGTGGCCTTGCCTTCGGTGTGTCCGGCGGCAGAACCCAGGCCATCGAAATTCAAGGTGTACGACGTGGGCGCCATCACATCGGTCATCGTGATCCTGCCTGTCCAGCGACCGACCAGCGGCCCCGATGCCACCCCCACGACGATCGTCCATGTCGTGTCGTCGATCCGCTCGATCGACTCGCAGCCCGGAATGCACCCACGCAAGATGCCCGGGTCGTTCAGCGCGATCCATGCGAGGTCTCGCGCCACCGGCAATTGCCGTCTGTCATGTAGCTCCATTGCCCCCTCCCCAAACGCCATGTGATCGCTCGTCGGTATTGCGGCGTTCCCTCGAAACGCGAACTATTGTGACACGAGTTCCCCCGCGTTAGCGCGCCGCTGCGACGCGTCGCGAGGTGACGAAAAGGCAGGGCAATGCGCCAGATCCCGTGGAGTACAGCGCAAGCCAAGGCGCGCTATACTCGGCGCATCACATCGAGCGGCAAATTGACGACGGCCCACGCCTTGGCCGATGGGCTGCCACTCGCGTAATGGCCAAGGAACCGTGCTATGGACAGTGTCGATCTGGAAGTGCTGAAGTCTGCCGTGCAGTGGAGCCGTGCGGGCTTTTTCGTCACGCTGTGCACGGTGGTACGCACGTGGGGCTCCGCTCCGCGCCCGGTGGGCTCGATGCTCGCGATTCGCGAGGATGGCCACCTGGTCGGCTCCGTGTCGGGCGGCTGCGTCGAAGACGACCTCATCGCCCGCATTCGAGATGCCGACTGGCCGCACGATCGCCCGCAACTCACCAGCTACGGCGTGACGGCCGAACAAGCGCATCGCTTCGGGCTGCCATGCGGCGGCACCCTGCAACTGGTGCTCGAGCCGGTGCGCGACGCCTCGCGCCTTCCGGAACTGCTCGACGCCATCGCGCGATTCCGACTCGTCGTGCGCGAACTCGACATGACCTCCGGGGCAGTGCGCGTCGCGCCCGGACATCACACGCCGTCGCTCGAATTCGACGGCGTGCGTCTTATCACCTCGCACGGCCCACGCCATCGACTGGTGGTGATCGGTGCCGGGCAACTCTCGAAGTACGTGGCGAGCATGGCGTGCGCGCTCGACTATCAGGTGATCGTCTGCGACCCCCGAAGCGAATATGCGGATGGGTGGCAAGTGGCGGGCACCGAACTCTCGCGCGAGATGCCGGACGACCTGATCGTGCGCTTGCAGCTCGACTCGCACAGCGCCGTGCTCACCCTCACGCACGATCCCAAGCTCGACGACATGGCCCTACTCGAAGCGCTCAAGTCGCCCGCGTTCTACATCGGCGCGATCGGCTCGCGCGTGAACAACGCACGACGCCGCGAGCGACTGTCGCTGTTTGATCTGAGTTCGGCGGAAATCGACCGGCTGCATGGCCCGGTCGGCATGCACCTGGGCGCACGCACGCCAGCCGAGATCGCCGTCGCGATTCTCGCGGAAATGACGGCCATCAAGAACGGCGTCGACGTCAAACAAACATTCTCCCTGCGCACCGCCGACGCCCCCCTCGATGGCGAAACCGCGGCGTGTCGCAGCACGGCCTGAACCTCGACGCGAGTGCTGGCACGATCCGTCGCCTCACGTCGCCCCCCAGTCGCCTGCCCTCGTCTCCCCTCGTCTCCCCTCGTCTCCCCTCGTCTCCCCTCGTCTCCCCTCGTCTCCCCTCGTCTCCCCTCGTCTCCCCTCGGCTCCCGTCGTCTCCCGTCGTCTCCCGTCGTCTCCCGTCGTCGAGCATCACCATACATCACGTGCCGCAAAAAAAAGCGCCGCCTTTCGGCGGCGCAACTCGCTCACTCGTTGCAGAGTGGTACTACCTGGGTTACCTCGTCATTCGTGGCGCTTCACTTCACACGATCGATCGGCACATCAGTCGTGCGGCCACAAGAACATTGCTGCTGCGTGCCCCTTGGCAGGCACCTTCACTTCTCTCGTCATCGGTTTGCCGTCATAGGTCGCCTTCACGGTGTAGCGGCCCTCGGGCAGCTTCACCAGCATGAACGGCCCTTCCGACCGTGCGTCGAGTACCGTCTTGCTACCGCGCATGATCTGCACCTGGGCGTCGGCGATATACTCGTTCGCCCCGTCGCCACGTGCCGCCATCTCGATGGACAACGGCCAGTGCGACGCTTCGCGCTTGAAGGCGCCCGACTGATCGCTGTCGATACCGCCCGAGACGTAGGTCACGTCGCCCTGTTGCATCGACGGCGGCAGCGTGCCGCCCTGCGCATGCGCCACTGATACGCCAAGCCCTCCGACCAATGCTGCGGCCACGGCGACAGCCATCGACCAGCGTTGCCATTGTTGCCCCATGTTCGACCTCCCGTTCATGATGTCACGATGCAGGATCGCACCGGTGACGCGGCAGCCGTGAAGCCATCGCGGCCGCGCACCGGCACACAAGGTAGTGCGTGGCACCCCGCGAGTGTCTCGCCCGATGGTTAGCCGAGATCAACCGGGATGAAAATCTGCTGCCCGTCGCGCTGCACGAGCAACGCGACATTATTGCCCGCTTTCTTGAGCTTATCGCTCAGTTGCGAGGCACTCGTCACCGGCGTGCCGTTGAGCGACAGAATAATGTCGCCCGGCTGCACCCCGGCCTGTTCCGCCGGACCGCTCGCGCGTGCCACCAACAAACCGTGCGTGACTTGCGCCGCGCGCTTTTCGTCCGGCGACAGTTCGCGCACCGCGAGGCCCAGCCGGCCGTGCGTGGCCGAGTCGTCGGCGCTCGCAACGTCCTTCTTCTCATTGAGCGCCGCTACGCTCACGCTCACGTCCTGCTTCGCGCCATTGCGCCAGACGGTCAGCGTGGCCTTCTGCCCCGGACGCATGTCGGCGATCTTCTCCGGCAACTGCACCGAGTCCTCGATGGTCGTGCCGTTGACCGCCAGAATGACGTCGCCCGGCTTCAAATCCGATTTCGCGGCGGGGCCGTTCTTGTCGATGGATGACACCAACGCGCCGGTCGGCTTCGGCAACCCGAACGACTTCGCCAACGACTGGTTCACTTCCTGAATCGTCACGCCGATCCGGCCACGGCTCACCTTGCCGTACTGCTGGAGCTGCGCCTTGACCTTCATCGCCATGTCGATCGGAATCGCGAAAGACAGCCCCTGGAAGCCGCCGGTGCGCGAATAGATCATCGAATTGATGCCGATGACCTCGCCGTTCAGGTTGAACAGCGGCCCGCCCGAGTTCCCCGGGTTGACCGGCACGTCCGTCTGAATGAACGGCGTGTAGTTCTCGTCCGGCAACGCCCGTGCCTTTGCCGACACGATGCCCGCCGTCACCGTGTTGTCAAAGCCGTAAGGCGACCCGATGGCCACCACCCACTCACCGGCCTTCGATTTCGACGGATCGCCGATCTTCACCGTCGGCAGGTTCGTCGCGGCAATCTTGAGCAACGCCACGTCGCTCGCCTTGTCGCTGCCCACGACCTTCGCCTTGTATTCACGCTTGTCGGTGAGCTTCACCGTGACCTGACTCGCATCGTCCACGACGTGCGCATTGGTCAGGATGTAACCGTCCGAACTCACGATGAAGCCCGAACCGAGACTGCGCGTCGGTACGCTGCTGCCATCGCCACTGCCATCGCCGCCCCCATCGTTGCCCGGCGCGCCGTAAAAATGACGGAAGAACTGAAACAACGGATCGTTCTGATCCATGCCCGGCGGCATCGGCATCGCAGTGGCACCGCCACCCGCCGAAGGTTTCCCATCGTGCGTCACACTGATGTTGACTACGGCCGGTCCGTATTGTTCCGCCAGTTGCGAGAAGTCCGGCACGAGCATGCGCGGCGCGGCATTCGGCGTATTTGGGGTGTTCGGTGCATTGGCGGCGGGGGTGGCCGGGTTCGCCGCATTGGCGTCGGTGACCATCTCCGAAGCGAGCGGGGCCTGCCAGTGCTGACGTCCTGCGACGTAGCCGCCCGTCAACGCGACGAGCACAGCGCTGGCAACCAGCGTACGAGTGAGCTTTGAGGTCCGCATGAGTCTCTCCTGACTGACACCACGTTTGACATGACTGTGATGGTAGAGACGCTCCCTTAAGGCAACCTTAAGGGAGCGCACGAAGACGTCCCAAAGTCACTTATCAACCGCAAAATGGTGTCGCACTGAGTGCTATGCGTTACGGCAGCAGGTGTTTGAAGGGCCAACTCGCGTCGTTTGCCTTGCGCACGACGCGTTCCGCTGACTACGGTGGCGAAGTGGCGCGATCCCGCGCCGCACGGCTTCGTCTACTGGAGAATCATGATGCCCACGACTGATACACCGCTTTATCGCCGGCACACGCATCGCCGCGCCTCGCACTGGATGGGATGCGCCGGGGCCGCATTGTGCCTCGCATTCGCCGCTGCCGTGCACGCCGCGCCCGGCGGCCATGGCAATGGGATGGGAACGCAAGGCCCGGCCGACTCGATGCCCGCCCCGATGCCCGCCCCAATGCCGAACGCGACGCCCGGCCAAACCCGCGCCTGCACACCGGAAGCACCGGCCGATCAGGCCCTCGTGGGCAAGTCGCTCGGCGAAGCCAAGGCGATGCTTCGGGGTTGCCCGTGGCGGATCGGCATGCAGGACGGCAAGGCGATGCCGACGACGCGCGACTATCGCCCAGATCGCCGCACGCTGACGATCGATAACGACAAGGTCACGAGCGTGTCGCGCGGGTGAGTGTCATACGCAATGGACGCCTCAAAGCGCAGGCGGCGGCGCCGACGTCGCGCCGCCGAAACTCACGCGTACGCGAAGCCCATGAGCGTTGCGGGCGTCGAACAACTCGACGTGCGCGCCATGCGCCTGTGCAATGTTGCGCACAATTGCCAGCCCCAACCCGCTGCCCTGTGCGCGCGGGGCATCGGCATCGTCGTGCAATGCGGTGTCCGCCTGCACGGTTTGCCCGGATGCCGCGCCGTCCAGCGACGCCGCGCCCCCACGGAAGAACCGGTCGAACACGCGCTCGCGCTCGGCCGGCGCAATCCCCGGCCCGGTGTCTTCGATCTCCACCACCGGCGCCGGCGTTGCCGCGACCAGACGCACGTCGACATGCCCGCCACGCGGCGTGTACTTCAGCGCGTTGTCGACCAGATTGCCGAAGAGCGTGTGCAATGCGTTCGCATCGCCGCGCACGCGGCTGACGGCCGCCAGCGCGTCGGGCGCGTCCAGCCCGAGATCGATCCCGCGCGCCACCGCCAGCGCGGCATGATGCGCCACGACTTCGCCCAGCAGCGGGGCCAGCGGCACCTCAACGAATGCCGCAGCCGCCCGTGTGGCATCCGGCTCTTGTCGTGCGAGCGTAAGCAATTGGGCCACCATATGCGAAGCGCGTCGCACGCCATCGCGCAGATCACGCATCGCCTCGGCCCGCTCCGCGTCCGTGTGCGCCCGGTCGAGCAGTTGGACTTGTAGCTGCAACGCGGCGAGCGGCGTGCGCAATTCGTGCGCCGCATCGGCCACGAAGGCCTTTTGCTGCGCGAGCGACGCGTCGAGCCTGCCAAGCAGACTGTTGAGCGCCCGCACAAGCGGACGCACCTCATCGGGCAACCCGACCTCGGGCAGGGCGTCCAGCGCGCCCGGCGCCCGCGTGTCGAGCGCCTTCGTCACACGTCGCAGCGGCTGCAAACCGCGTCCCACTACGATCCACACGAGCAAAGCGAGCACCGGCATCGCCACCACCAGCGGCAACAACGTGCGCACGGCCATCGAGACCGCAAGCGAATCGCGGATGACCATCGGCTGCGCGAGCTGCACGACGTTGTCGCCGACAAGCGCCGCATACACGCGCCAGTCGCCTTCGGGCGTCTGCACCGTGGTGAAGCCGAGTTCGGCGCGCGGCGGCAACGGCGTGCTCGGGTGCGAGTAATACAACTCCACCCCGTTGCGACTCCATATCTGGATGACGAGTCCGCCCGCGTCGTTGTGCGCGCCCGGCACGCTCGAGAACGGTTCTGCGGGCAACGACAGCGCCATTTGCTGCAACTGGAAATCGAACAGCGCGTTGGCCTCCGTGCGCGACTGACGGAAGATGGCAATGCCCGCGAGCAGCAGCGCCACCACGAGCGTGATCAGCAACCCGAACAGCAGACGACGACGAATCGAGCGCATCAGTTCGCCTCCGGTGCGGTCGTGCCCGCCGTCGGTGGCGTCTCACCGATGTGCGCGGGCATCATGTAACCGACGCCACGCACGGTGCGAATCGCGTCCGCGCCCAGCTTCTTGCGTAGCCCGTGGATGTGCACCTCGACCGCGTTGCTCGCCACTTCCTCGCCCCAGCCATAGATGCGCTCTTCCAGTTGCGCCTTCGACAACACCGCGCCCGGTCGGTTGAGCAACGCTTCGAGCACTGCGTACTCGCGCGCGGAGAGCACCACGGGCGACCCGCCGCACGTGACCTGACGCGTTGCGGGGTCGAGCACGATACCGCCATGGCGCAGCAACGGCTCGCTGCGCCCGGCCTGACGCCGCACCAGCGCACGCAAGCGCGCAGCCAGTTCGTCGAGATCGAACGGCTTGACGAGGTAGTCGTCGGCGCCCGCGTCGAGCCCCTTCACCCGGTCGGCCACCGCGTCACGCGCTGTGGCGATGAGCACCGGCAGTGTCTGGCCGCGTGCACGCAACGTGCGCAGCACGTCAATGCCGTCACGACGCGGCAAACCGAGATCGAGCAGCAGCGCGTCGTACGACTCGAGCGAGAGCACGTCGAGCGCGCGTTGCCCGTCGCCAACATGATCGACGGTCCAGCCGTCCTGGCGCAGCCCCTTCGTGACGGCCGTGGCGATCATCGCATCGTCTTCCACCAACAAAATTCGCATGGATTGGGCACCCGTTGAGACCATCTCCGGGTGTCACGAGCCGCCAATGCAACGTTGCTTGAGGTCGCATGAGGTCGCCCGATGTTGCCTGCGCGTGACACTCTCCGGATTTCGACCCATTGTAGCGACAGTTCGTTGCATGACCGACTTACAATGTCACGCATGCGCCGCGCATGGCAGACGCACATCGCGGCTCGGTTACTTTCTCATCGCTTCGCCGCCGCGTCCGCATCGCTTTGCCTGTGCCTGTTGTGCACTCAGGCCGTACGGTTTCGCAGCGCGCAACACTGGAGACTCATGCCCGTCATGCGCGTTCCTCGCCTGCTCCGCAGCGCCCTTCGCCGCCCCAACGTTTCGGGCTTACTGGATTCGCCGACATCACGCCGCGTCATGGGTGACGTCGCTCGCGCGGGCTGTGTATCACTGGCACTCGTGATGCTCGCGAGCGCGCCCGTCCAGGCGAAACCGCACAAGCACGCGAAGATGCCCCACGTGCCGGTGAGCGCCGCCCGCGCCACGCCGCTGCCGCCTGAGCTGGCACGCGCGCTCGCCGCGAGCAAGGTGCCCGCCGCCCACGTGAGCGTGATCGTGGCGAAGGTCGACAATCCGTTGCAAACCCGAGGCCGTATCGCGCCGCCGCTGCTTGCCGTCAATCCAAACGTGCCACGCAATCCGGCCTCGACGATGAAGCTCGTCACGACGATTGCGGCGCTCGACACGCTCGGCCCCGACTATCGCTGGCGCACGCAGGCATTCACGGACGGCACGTCCGATGGCCGCACGCTCAACGGCAATCTGTATTTCAAGGGCTCGGGCGATCCGAAGCTCGTGCCCGAAGAGATGGAGAAGTTCGTCGCAGAATTGCACCACGCCGGGGTGACGAACATCAACGGCGACATCGTGCTCGACCGCTCCGCCTACAGCGCGGACATCGGCGACACCGGCGCCATCGACGGCGGTGACGACCGGCCGTACAACGTGGCACCGGATCCGCTGCTGTACTCGTTCAAGGCGGTCTCGTTCAGCTTCGCCGGCAATCCGAACGGCACCGTCGACGTGGGCGTGCTGCCGCCGCTGGCGAACCTGCAAGTGTCGAACAACCTGTCGTCGACCGGCTCGGGAAATTGCGGCGACTGGCTCGCCCGCATTCATCCCACGCTGAATGCGATGGCCGACGGCAGTTATGTCGCGCACTTCTCTGGCACGTATCCGGCCTCGTGCGAGGACAAGGGCTGGAACGTGGCCGCCCCCGATCGCGATCAGTTCTTCCTGGGGGGCTTTCGCGCCCTCTGGCAAGCGTCGGGCGGGCAGTTCAATGGCAATGTGCGTACAGGCATCGTGCCGCCGGGCGCCCACCTGCTTGTCACGCATCGCGGCCAGACGCTGGCCGAAGTCGTGCATGACATGAACAAATTCAGCAACAACGTAATGGCACGACAACTGTTCCTGACGCTGGGTCTCGCCGCCGACAACAATCGCACGCCCGCCAGCCTGACGCGCTCGCGCGACGTGTTGAACCGCTGGCTCGACAAGAACGATCTCGCCATGCCAGGGCTCGTCGTGGAAAACGGCTCGGGTCTGTCGCGCATCGAGCGCATCAGTGCGGCGGAGCTGGCCCGCCTGCTCCAACACGGCATCAACAGTCCAACCGCCCAGGTACTGATCGAGTCGATGCCGACCGTCGGCGTCGACGGCACGATGCGCAATCGGCTGATGAACCGCGATGTGGCCGGCAACGCGCACATCAAGACCGGCACGCTCGACGATGTGGGCGCCGTGGCCGGTTATGTCGGCACGCGCTCCGGCAACATCTACGTGGTGGTCTCGCTGATCAACGATCCGCGCGCGAGCCACGCGCGCGGCTTCAACGACGCACTCATTTCGTGGGTGTACGAGAACGCCCCCTGATTCCGATGTTGCGCACCGTTTGACACGGCGGTGCTGGCGGGCAGCATTTGACGTTTCCCTCTAACCGCCGCGCTGCCCCGCTCGATTCACGTCAGAATAGACGCTCCATCGGTGCCACCGACGCCAAGACGCCGGCGCACCGATTCCAATGACCCCATCGTGAGGAGACGCGAGGTCATGAACGTCGAGTTGATCCTGCTGGCGCTCGCGCCGGTGTTCGTGCTGTGCATCGGCGTCGAAGCCTGGTACTGGCGACGGCGCCGCCCGGGCATGTACAGCCTGAAGGACACCGTCAGCAACGCCACGCTCGCGCTCATGCACCAGGGCGCGGACAAACTGGCCTGGCTGCTCATCGTGCCGTTCTATGCCTGGCTCTACGACCATCACCGTCTCTATACGATGCCGGGCGGATGGCTCGGCTTCGTGCTGCTCTTCGTCGTGCAGGACTTTCTCTACTACGTGTTTCATCGCGCCAGTCATCGCATTCGCTGGTTGTGGGCGGCGCATGTCGTGCACCACTCGTCCGAGCGGCTCAACCTGTCGACGGCCTTTCGGCAAAGCCTGATGTATCCGGTCGCGGGCATGTGGCTGTTCTGGACGCCAATGGCGCTCATCGGCTTCACACCGACACAGATCGTCGGCGTGGTTCTGCTCAATCTTGCGTTCCAGTTCTTCGTGCATACCCAGGCGATTCCGAAACTGGGCTGGATTGAATACGTGCTGAACACGCCGTCGATCCACCGTGCCCATCATGCGCGCAATCCCCGCTACATCGACCGCAACTATGCGGGCGTGCTGGTCGTCTGGGATCGCATGTTCGGGTCTTACGTCGAGGAAAGCGAGACCGAGCCGTGCGAATTCGGCATCGTCGAGCCGATTCGCACGCACAACCCGATCACGCTGACATTTCACGAATGGCAGGCCATGGCGCGTGACGCGCTCACGATGCCGGGCTGGCGCAACAAGGCGATGGCGCTGTTCGGGCCGCCCGAGTGGCGACGCGCGTGGCAGGCGGCGCAAGTCGCCGCCGGACAGACTGCCACCCCATCAGCCGGCGGATTATCGGGAGGTGTCGGAGGTGTCGGAGGTGCGGGAGATGTCGGCAGCGTCGGAGCGTCGCGCAACGCGCCTTGACGAGGCGTCGTCGCCTCGCCAGGGCAGCACTACGCGTTCGTTATGCGCGCTCGAACGCCGCTGCCGCGCGACCGAGGCGGTCGCCGACCGCCGCCCATGCCGGCGTGTCCGGCAGACGCTCGAACAGGATATGCGTGACGTTGGCGCGGTCGAGCCGGCGCAGCATCGCGTACAGGTCGGTCGCAAGCGCGGCGGGCGTGCCCGGCAACTCGACCTTCACGATCGCGGCCGACGCCGACACCTCGGCGGGCAGCGTCGCGAGCGTTGATGCGAACGCCACCACCGCCACGCGCTCTGCCGCGGGACGCACGGCCAGCGCCGGGCCGAATTGCCCGGCATCGCACAGATACAACGGGGTGCGCGGCGCATAGTGGGCCTTGAGCGTGCCCGAGGCGCGCGGCGCGTCGGCGTCCTGCCCCGGCAGGCGCGGCATCTGCCCGAGCACTTCGGCGATCTGCTCGGGCGTGATATGTCCCGGGCGTAGCAGCGCGGGGAACCCACGCGACAGATCCACGATCGTCGACTCGATCCCCACCGCGGCCTCGCCGCCATCGAGCACGTGGACGGTGACGCCCGGCAGTCCGGCAAACTCGTCGCGCACGTGCTGTGCCGCCGTCGGACTCACCTGACCGAAACGATTGGCCGAGGGCGCTGCCACACCGCCCTGCCCCCCCTTGAGCCGGGCAAACTCACGCAGCAGCGCCTGCGCCACGGGATGCGACGGGCAGCGCAACCCCACCGAATCCTGTCCGCCGGAGACGGCCTCGGGAATATGGGGCGCGCGCTTGAGAATCAACGTGAGCGGGCCTGGCCAGAAGGCGTCCATCAGCTTGCGGGCAGCCGGCGTGACGTCGTTGCTCCAGTAGCCGGGATCCCCTTCCGGGCAGAAGTGCACGATGACCGGATGATTCGCCGGACGACCCTTCGCGGCATAGATAGCCGCGATGGCCGCCGGATTCTCCGCGTCGCCGCCAAGGCCGTAGACCGTTTCCGTCGGGAATGCGACCAGTTCGCCGGCCGCCAGTTGTTCGGCCGCCTGCGTGATCGCGGCTGCCGATGGCATGACGATGCGCGGCGCTCGAGGCATTGCCATCGCTCAGTCTTCCAGCGGGATGTCGAGGCTCGCCGCGGCCGTCACGCACGCCTGACGGGCTTCGTCCAGCGACGCGCCGGCAAACGTGATGTGACCCATCTTGCGGCCGACGCGGGCGTCTTCCTTGCCATACAGATGCAGACGCGCCGACGGCAGCGCCACCACGTCCGCCCACGCGGGCGTGCGCGGATGATCCTTGGCGGCACCGTCGAACCAGACGTCGCCAAGCACGTTGAGCATCACGGCCGGCGAGTGCTGACGCGTCTCGCCGAGCGGCAGCCCGGCCATCGCACGCACCTGCTGCTCGAACTGGCTGGCGGCGCAGGCATCGATGGTGTAGTGGCCGCTGTTGTGCGGACGCGGCGCCATTTCGTTGGCGACGAGCGTCCCGTCCTTGAGAATGAAAAACTCGACGCACAGCACGCCGACATAATCCATTTGCGACGCGATCTTGGCCGCCGCGGCGCGCGCGGCATCGGCCAGTGCCGGAGCCGCATCGGGCGCGGGCACCGTCGTGGTCGCGAGAATGCCGTCGATGTGCACGTTCTGGGCGAGCGGGTAGGTCGCAACCGCACCGTCCGCGCCGCGCGCGCTCAGCACCGACACCTCGAAGGCCAGCGCCAGACGCTTCTCCAGCACGCAGGGCACGCCGGCGAGCGCCGCGTAAGCCTCGCGAGCCTCGGCGACCGTATTCACGCGCACCTGGCCCTTGCCGTCATAGCCCAGACGCGCCGTCTTCAGAATGCCCGGCAGCACACGCTCGATGGCCGCGTCGCCGATGGCGGCAAGCGCCTCGTTCGACTCGATCACCAGATGCGGGGCCACCGGCACGCCGCAGCTTTCAATGAAGCGCTTCTCCGCCACCCGGTCCTGCGCGATGGCGACACAGCGCCCGGCGGGACTCACGGTCGTGGACGCGGCGAGGAAGTCGAGCGACTGCGCCGGCACGTTCTCGAACTCGGTCGACACGGCCGGGCACAGCGAGGCCAGTTCGGCCAGCGCGGTCTCGTCACGATAATCGGCGACGATCAGGCGATCGGCCACGGCACCGGCCGGACAGCGCGGATCCGGGTCCAGCACGCAGACCTTGTAGCCCATCGACTGGGCGGCAAAACAGAACATGCGGCCGAGTTGGCCGCCGCCCAGCATACCCAGCCATTGGCCGGGAAGAACGGGCGCAGCAGAGGCAGAATTCATCTTGGTTGAGGCGCTGACAGTAGCGCGGACGTGTTGTTCTTTTACAGCGCGGGAAGCGTCATGCCGCGCGCCGCTTCGGTCTGCTTGGCACGGAACGCGTCGAGCTTGCCGGCCAGCGCCTTGTCGTCGCCCGCGAGCATCGCGACCGCGAACAATGCGGCGTTGGCCGCGCCCGCCTCGCCAATGGCGAACGTGGCGACCGGCACGCCCTTGGGCATCTGCACGATCGAGAGCAGCGAGTCTTCGCCGCGCAGATACTTGCTCGGCACCGGCACGCCCAGCACCGGCACGGACGTCTTCGCGGCGATCATGCCCGGCAGATGGGCGGCACCGCCCGCGCCCGCGATGATCGCGACGAGTCCGCGCTCACGCGCGGCTTCGGCGTAGCGGAACATGTCGTCCGGCATACGGTGTGCGGAGACGACCTGCGCCTCGTAAGGCACGCCGAACTCGGCCAGCACGGCAGCCGCGTTCTTCATCACTTCCCAGTCCGAGTTGGACCCCATTACCACGCCAACGCGCGGCGCCACGGCTTGCTTATCGCTCATGTGGTCGACGTCCCGCTCAGGCCAGTTGCTGGCCGGTCAGGCGCTCGAGCGCTTCGCGGTACTTGGCGGCCGTTTTCTCGACCACGTCGTCCGGCAGCTTCGGGGCGGGCGGCGTCTTGCCCCACGGCTGCGTCTCGAGCCAGTCGCGCACGAATTGCTTGTCGAACGACGGCGGGTTGCTGCCCACGACGTAAGAGTCGGCCGGCCAGAAACGCGACGAATCGGCCGTCAGCGCTTCATCCATCAGGTGCAGCTTGCCCTCGTCATCCAGACCGAATTCGAACTTCGTGTCGGCGATGATGATGCCGCGCGTGGCCGCATAGGCCGCCGCTTCCTTGTACAGACGGATCGAGATCTCGCGAATTTGTTCGGCCAGTTCGCGGCCGATACGGCTCACCATCTCGTCGAAGCTGATGTTCTCGTCATGCTCGCCCAGCTCGGCCTTGGCCGCCGGCGTGAAGATCGGCTCGGGCAGTTGCTGCGCATTTTGCAGACCGGCGGGCAGTGTCACGCCGCACACGGCGCCCGTCGCCTGATAGTCTTTCCAGCCGCTGCCGGCCAGGTAGCCGCGCACCACCGCTTCCACGAGAATCGGCTTGAGGCGCTTGACGACGACCGCACGGCCGGCGACCTGGGCGGCTTCGTCGCTCGAGACGACCGTCTCGGGCGCCACGCCCGTCAGGTGATTCGGCACGACGTGCGCGAGCTTGTCGAACCAGAAGTTGGCCATCTGGTTGAGCACACGGCCCTTGCCCGGAATCGGCTCGCCCATGATCACGTCGAACGCCGAGAGGCGGTCCGTCGTCACGATCAGCAGCTTGTCGTCGCCGACGGCATAGTTATCGCGCACTTTGCCGCGCGAGAGCAGCGGCAGACTCTTGAGGGAGGATTCGTACAGGGCGTTCGGAGCGGGGGTAGTCACGGCGGGACCCAATGTCAGGAAGGGCAAAGGCGTAATTATACGCGCGTCGGGCGGCGTTTCACGAAGATGTGGGCCCGGCGCGCCCCGGCTTACCCGAGCGGGTGAAGAAACTGCGGTTCCAGCCGTGCCTTTTCCGCCTCGTGGATCAGCAGGGCGACCACCGGGACCCGCGAGATCGGGTTCGACAAATAGCCGTCCTTACGCAGGCAAGCCCGATACCAGCCCGCCACCGATGCGGCATCGTAATACTTGTTGTCGCACACCAACCCGTAATCGTCGAACGACACGAGGCGTACCGCGTCCGGGCTGTCCGGGTCGATAT
The DNA here is from genome assembly GCF_902459725.1 of Pandoraea eparura. Classification (GTDB taxonomy): domain Bacteria; phylum Pseudomonadota; class Gammaproteobacteria; order Burkholderiales; family Burkholderiaceae; genus Pandoraea; species Pandoraea eparura. The sequence goes on along the minus strand of NZ_CABPSH010000013.1, from coordinate 54,342 downwards.
CGTCCTGCGAAATCCGGTCGATGTGTCCGTCGACATAGCCAGGGCTCAGAAACCGCACACCGCTCAGGGCATTGATTTCGTCTTGCAGCCAGAGCAGCGCCATGCCGGCCGGCAAGCCGCCCGAGGCCAGCAACGGCGCGACACGGTCGAAGTTCACTTCCAGAATATCGGCCGCCTGGCGACGGCCGGCATCGGTCTGCCAATCGATGGCGGCACCTTGAGCGGCGGCCAGTTCCGGCAGCCGCTGCCGGAGCAGATGCACTTTGCGCTCCCAGCGCGGCTCGCCCCGCCCGGGGCGACGAAGCATGTCGAGCAACCGGGTAAACTCGGCCATCAGATCGAAGCTGCGCGAGGCGAGGTTGATATGGTGGTCGCTCGCCTCCGAACGCTGCGCGACGACCTGCGTCGCCAGATCGTTTCGCAAGCGCGCGTCGCCGCACTGGAGTTGCAGCGCCGCGCTGGCCGCCACGGCGCTCGGGCGCGCGATGCCGCGCTCCGAGCACACGAGCGCGATCTTGCCCGGGTTTTCGCGCATGAACTTCGCCACGCCTCGACCGGCGCGCCACAAGACCTCCCTGGGAATCTGGGCGTCGAACCGTTCCATGCCCGCAAACTCCATGAACTGCACGTGCGACAGGCCACCGTCGAGCCCGACCGGCGACGCCAGCGCCTGCGGCGCAGCCGATTCGCCTGCGCCACGCATCACGCTCAGAATGTATCCGTCGATCGGACGCTCGTGGTAGTCCGGCGCGTCCGAGGTGTCGAGCGCGGTGTCACGGACCTGCATGGTCCCCGGCTCCACGCAAAAGATCGCACCGATCTGAGGATGCGTCTTGAGCATCCGGGTGAGCACCGGCGCCTCGGCCGGCGTGGCGGTAGGCCCCACGATGAATCGGTGCCCGCCCAACTCGATCAGTGCGAAGCGCGTACATTGGCCGTCCACGCGGATGAGCGTCGACGTGTTCACGCCGTACGCCTCGACCCACGCGTTTGCCGATACCCCACCTGCCCACTCGGGTGCCGGATCCTCCGTCCCCCAAAGCGCGATCGGCGCGGGCATGTCGATCGTCGACGCCGGGTGAGTACGCCAGTCGGCCGCCATCGACCGCATTGAAGCCGTGCGCGCGGACGGTCCCGGGACGGGCGCTGGGGCCGCGGAGTCGACAGATTGGGCGGCTTCGGCCCCACGAGGCGGCACGTGCGATGCCCGGTTGGCGGCGCAGATCATGGTCCTCGCCATGGGCGAACGCGGCGACGGCGCTCGGGACGTCTCTTCGGAACTGGACAATCCCAGGCACCAGGCAACGGTCTTGGGAAGGCGATTCAATGGCATCGATAACTCCGGGTGGCCCATCATTGGCATGGGCGGATTGGCGGGAGGCACCGGAGACTGCCACGCGACGTCGCGCCGGACTTCGGGAATCGGCGGATCGCTGTCGTTTTGCACCGCCGCCACGCCCCGGGGCTTTCCCCGCCTTCTTGCCCGTCGGATGTTGCCTAGAATGGAAACGTTCACCCGACCCAAGGGGCTGCCATGACGATCGCATCGAAAACTGACCGTGTCTGGCCGCCCCGTGCAGCGCAACGCGTTGCCGCCCTCACCGCCTTCACCGTCCTCGCCGCCGTCCTCCTGGCGCTCGCGAGCCCGCCCGTGTCTGCGCAAACGGCATCGCCGCGTGCGGCGTCGCCGCCGGCCGCCGGAACGCATGCACCGTCCCATCGGGCCAATAGGGCACACGCGGCGTCCGGGGCCTCGGCATCGACGGCCGCCGCCGACACCATTGAGCGTGCCGGACTCCCCCGCCTCATTGCGATCGCCACGCCGGAAAACGATGACGAGATTCCGCGTTTCGCGCTGTTTGCCGCGCGCGATATCGAACAGTTGGGTTTGCAGTTTCCGGCGCAAGACGGCGTCGCCCCGTCGGACGTCGAGGTCGTCATCACCATGAGCCTGCGCGACGGGGCGACCGCCCGGATGCGCGAGTTCTCCCGCCAGCACATGAACGAGCCAATGACGCTGATCGTCGATGGCGTGGAAATGCTCACCGCGACGATCCGCTCGGAGCTGGGCGGCAAATTCCAGTTGCAGATGCCCAAAGAAAAGGCCCGGCTTCTGTTCCAGCGCGTGCTGGCCAAAGCCGGGCCTGCGACCTGAGCGTCGTGCGCGACTGACGGGCTTGCCCCGTCAGCGCCACGCCCCCCGGTCAGGCAGCGAGCCATGCGGGGCACTCCCGGCATGGCCATGCTGCGTGCGATTACTTCACGATCTGCGAGAGATCGCCGCTCTTGTACTTCTCGGCCATCTTCTCGAGCGCGACCGGCTTGATCTTGCCGGCCTGACCTTCGCAACCGAACGACAGGTAGCGCGCCTTGCACACCAGCTTGGCGGCTTCGCGGGCCGGCTTGAGGTAGTCGCGCGGGTCGAACTTGCTCGGGTTTTCGAACAGATAGCGACGGATCGCGCCGGTCATCGCCAGGCGGATGTCGGTATCGATGTTGATCTTGCGCACGCCGTGCTTGATGCCTTCGACGATCTCTTCGACCGGCACGCCGTAGGTTTCCTTCATGTCGCCGCCAAATTCGCGGATCTCGGCGAGCAGTTCCTGCGGCACCGACGACGAACCGTGCATCACGAGGTGCGTGTTCGGAATACGGCGGTGGATTTCCTTGATGCGGTCGATGGCGAGAATATCGCCCGTCGGTTTGCGGCTGAACTTGTAGGCGCCGTGCGAGGTGCCGATGGCGATGGCCAGCGCGTCGCATTGCGTCTGTTGCACGAAGTCGGCGGCCTGATCCGGGTCGGTCAGCAGCTGCTCGCGGGTCATCGTGCCGTCGGCGCCGTGGCCGTCTTCCTTGTCGCCCTTCATCGTTTCGAGCGAACCCAGCACGCCCAGCTCGGCTTCCACCGTCACGCCGATGTAGTGCGAGAACTCGACCACTTTCTTCGACACTTCGACGTTGTACTCGTAGCTGGCGACCGACTTGCCGTCGGCTTCGAGCGAGCCGTCCATCATGACGCTCGAGAAGCCGCTCTTGATCGCGGCCATACACACGGCCGGCGACTGGCCGTGATCCTGGTGCATCACCACCGGGATGTGCGGATACGCTTCCACGGCCGCCGAGATCAGGTGACGCAGGAACGCTTCGCCAGCGTACTTGCGAGCACCGGCCGAGGCCTGCATGATGACCGGCGCACCGACTTCGTCGGCGGCGGCCATGATGGCGGAAACCTGCTCCAGGTTGTTGACGTTGAAGGCCGGCAGACCGTAGCCGTTTTCGGCGGCATGGTCGAGCAGCTGTCGCATAGAGACTAGGGGCATGATGTTCTCCTTGGAATCACAAAACTAAGCAAATCTTTCCTCGATCCAGAGGTGCCCCTCATGACGACGGCTCGCGGGCGGCGTGGCATTAGCGCCTCGCCGCACTCACGCGGCCCCCTTCGTCATGCCTGGCCCACCTGGACGATTTTCAACGTATTGGTACCGCCGGGTTGTCCCATCGGCTCGCCCACGGTCAGCACGATCGTGTCGCCGCGTTTGACCACCCCGCGCGAGAGCAGCAGCTGCTCGGCTTGCTTGAGCGCGTGATCGCGGTCGAGCGTGGCGTCGGCACGCATCGCGTAGACGTTGCGGTACAGCGCCATCTTGCGATGGCTGCTGAGCTGCGAGGTCAGCGCAAAAATCGGCACATGGATCTTGTGGCGAGACAGCCACAACGCGGTCGCGCCCGATTCGGTCAGCGCCACGATGGCTTTCGCGCCAAGATGATACGCGGTAAACAAGGCGCCGGCCGCAATCGATTGGTCGATGCGCGTAAAAGTCTGGTCGAGCCAGTCGCGATCGAGTTCGACCATCTCGGAGCGCTCGGCTTCGACGCAGATCGCCGCCATCGTCTCGATCGTCTCGACCGGATACTTGCCCGCGGCGCTCTCGGCCGAGAGCATCACGGCGTCGGTGCCATCGAGCACGGCGTTGGCGACGTCCGACACTTCGGCGCGGGTCGGCACCGGGTTGTGGATCATCGACTCCATCATCTGCGTGGCCGTGATGGTGGTCTTGTTCATCTCGCGCGCAAGCTTGATCATGCGCTTCTGCAGCCCCGGCACCGCGGCGTTGCCCACTTCGATGGCCAAATCGCCCCGTGCAACCATGATGCAGTCCGACGCCGCCAGAATCTCTTCGAGCGCCGGAATGGCTTCTGCCCGCTCGATCTTGGCGATCATCAGCGGCTTGATGCCATACGGCTCGCCGGCCACATTGGCCAGACGGCGCGCCATTTCCATGTCGGTGGCGTTCTTCGGGAAGGAGACGGCGACATAATCGGCGCCCAGCGCCATCGCGGTCTTGATGTCTTCCATGTCCTTGGCCGTGAGCGCCGGCGCGGTCAGCCCACCGCCCTGGCGGTTGATGCCCTTGTTGTTCGACAGATCGCCACCGACCTTCACGGTCGTATGGATCTCGTTGCCGAGCACGCGATCGACGATCAGCACGATCAGGCCGTCGTTGAGCAGCAGCACGTCGCCCGTACGCACGTCACGCGGCAGTTCCTTGTAGTCCAGCCCGACGCGCTCGTCGTTACCGACTTCGCAATCGGCGTCCAGGATGAACTTTGCGCCCGCCTCGAGCAAGGCCTTGCCATTCTCGAACTTGCCGACACGAATCTTCGGACCCTGGAGGTCGGCCATGATGGCCACTTCGCGGCCCGCCGCCTTGGCGGCCGCACGCACCATCTCGGCACGCTCGATGTGGTCCTGCGCCTTGCCGTGCGAGAAATTCAGGCGAACGACGTCGACGCCGGCGGCGATCATGCGCGAGAGCACTTCCGGCGTGCTCGATGCCGGACCGATGGTGGCGACGATCTTGGTGGAGCGGTTCATTACATCCATCTCTTCATCCTCTTTGGGTAACAGCGCAATCGACATGTCTGGCGCTTAGAGATTTGTAGCGCATTTAGGCCGCGGCAGGTTAACCAAAAAGTTCGTATTGTCCGTACGAAATCGTTTGATTCGATCTTAGATGTTCGCAATAAGACAATGAAAACCGCCTCGTTCGCGTCCCTCTCCGACCGCCAAACCCGCCTGCGAGCCCCGCTCCACCGGGTGTCAGTCGATCAGTTGACCTCGCCGGCGCGTTGTTGCAGGATGTCGACGGCCGGCAGCGTCTTGCCTTCGAGGAATTCGAGGAACGCGCCGCCACCGGTCGAGATATAGCTGACCTGGTCGGCAATACCGTACTTGGCGATGGCGGCGAGCGTATCGCCACCCCCAGCGATCGAGAAGCCCTTGGCGGCGGCAATGGCACGCGCCAGCGTCTCGGTGCCGTGACCGAACTGGTCGAATTCGAACACGCCGACCGGGCCGTTCCACACGATCGTGCCCGCGCCCGCCAGTTGCTCGGCCAGCTTGGCAGCCGTTTGCGGGCCGATGTCGAGGATCATGTCGTCGGCGGCCACGTCGCTGGCAGCCTTCACCGTCGCCTCAGCCGTCGCGCTGAATTCCTTGGCGCACACGACATCCGTCGGAATCGGCACCGAGGCGCCACGGGCGGCCATGGCGTCGATGATCGCGCGCGCCTGGCCGACCAGATCGGCCTCGGCAAGCGACTTGCCGATCGGCAGGCCGGCGGCCAGCATGAACGTGTTGGCAATGCCGCCCCCCACGATCAGGTGATCGACCTTGTCGGCGAGCGACTGCAGAATGGTGAGCTTGGTCGAGACCTTGGAGCCGGCCACGATGGCCACGAGCGGACGGGCCGGGGCGTTCAGCGCCTTGCCGAGCGCTTCGAGTTCGGCAGCGAGCAGCGGGCCGGCACAGGCGACCGGCGCGTACTTGGCGATGCCGTGCGTCGTGGCTTCGGCGCGGTGGGCGGTGCCGAACGCGTCGTTCACATACACGTCGCACAGTGCGGCCATCTTCTGCGCCAGTTCGTCGTTGTCCTTCTTCTCGCCCTTGTTGACGCGGCAGTTCTCCAGCAGCACGACCGTGCCCGGTGCCACCTCGAAACCGCCGTCGACCCAGTTGGCAATCAGTTTCACGTCACGGCCAAGCAGTTCCGACAAGCGTTTCGCGACCGGCGCGAGCGAGTCTGCGGGCTTGAATTCGCCTTCCGTCGGACGGCCCAGGTGCGACGTGACCATTACCGCGGCACCGGCGTCGAGCGCCATCTGAATGGCCGGTACCGAGGCGCGAATACGCGTGTCTTCCGTGATGCGACCCGCTTCGTCTTGCGGCACGTTCATATCGGCGCGGATGAAGACACGTTTGCCTGCCAGGCGGCCCTGGGCGATCAAATCGGAAAGACGTACGACGGAAGCCATGAGAATCCGGAATAAATGGTGGGAAAAACATGCATTTTAACTGATCCGACCGACCGGATGCCCATTTTGGCGGGCGAGGGTTCCGCCTACAGGAACAGACGACCAAGCGTGTAGACGGCCATGCCGACGACGATCATCTCGATCATGTTGCGTCGCCAGACGAACCAGCCGGTGGCCGCCAGGGCGGCGGCCAGCTTGGGGTTGTGCAGATGCAGCGAGAACTGGTGATCGAGCAGCAGCACTTCGGGCACCACGATCACGGCGAGGGCCGCCGCCGGGGCGTAGCGCAGCGCACGTTGCAGGCGCTGCGGCAGCGTCACACGGTCCCCCGCGAGCAAGAAGAACGTGCGCGTGACGATCGTGATGACCGTCATCGCCACGAAGGCGAACCAGATTTCGAAAGTACTCATGAGCGACGCTCTCCCGACGGGCGCGTCTGGCCGCCCTCGTGTGCGGCACCGTCGTGCGTGCCCGTTGGCGGATTCGCCAGGGCGAGCCGCTTCGCCTGACGCGCGGTGAGTTCGTCGCACACCATGCCGGCGGCGAGCGCGCCGAGCACCCCGAGCACGAGATTGAGGCGATAAGGCAAGTCGAAGGCGAGCAGACCGAGAACGGACGCGAGAGTGACTGCCAGCATCGTCGAGCGGCTCGTGATCGTGTGCACCATCATCGGGATGAGGGCGAGCGTGCCCGCGAAGGCGAGGCCCCAGCTATCCGGCACGAGCGCACCGAGCAGGATGCCGAGAATCGACGACACGTGCCAGACCGCCCAGTTGCTGAGCGTGATGCCGTAATACGTCCCTTCCTTGCCGGGGACGTAACCGCTCGCGAATTTCTGGTTCATGAACATCACGAAGCCGAGATCGCCGTTCACATACCCGAGCACGATGCGCCGCGGCAGCGACAAATAGGAGAAATGCGGCTGGAGTGCGGCGCTGAAGATCACAAAGCGCAGATTGACGATACCGACGGTGAGCAGAATCGTCCACAACGGCATGCCCGCGGCGAACAGCGGCAACGACGCCAACTGGGCCGAGCCGGCATAGAGCATCAGGCTCATGCCGATGGCCTGGGGCACGGTCAGTATCGATTTGCCCATGGCGACCCCGGTCACGAGTCCCCACGAGAAGATGGCAGGCAAGAGAGGCGAAATAATGCGGAAACCGGCCCTGAACCCGTCACGTTCAGCGGCTGGCAGACGAAGCATTGGCATGGTCGGCTGGGGGCGAGCACCGAGGCGTTCGGCGCAGTGTCTGGCATTGCGGGGCAAAGCGGTCCCGACGGCGCCCGGCACGCCCACGATGACCGCTCGCGGTCACAACGCCCGCCAGGGTTGCCGGAGTGTCTCCTGAATGTCGTCATCATTGGCGGCGAACGTCAGCTCATTATAGCCAGGGTAAATATTTACTTACTACGGCCAAAGCGCATATCCGGGCGTTTTTGCCGACGTCGCGCGCGCGGTGTCGCGTACGCGCCACGCGGGGGCATCGAGGGTGACGAGAACAGCGGTATGGCATGGCCGCAGGCATGGCGAGCCATCCGCAAAGGGTCGCGGCTGCTTTACAATAGCGACTTTTGGTGAGCGTGCAGGCGGCGGCTTCGTCCCTGACACCGGCCATGCAATCCCTGATATTCCGAATACCCATCACGGTCCGAACCCCATGAGCGAAGTCAAACAAATGCCGGTCGTCGAAGTCGGCGCCGAAGATCTGCCGGTCCATTGCCCGAATCCGAAGATGGAAGCCTGGAGCGCCCATCCGCGCGTGTTCATCGACGTGACCCATGGCGAAGCGGCCTGCCCGTACTGCGGCACGCGCTATCGCGTGAAGGCCGGCGTGGTGCTCAAGGGTCACCACTGAGCCGCCTGCCGTTGCCCCGACTGGCCCGGCGCCGTCTCCCACTGTTGAGAAGCGCCGCCCGGTCGCCTGTGCGTTTCATTGCAACGCTTAACGTTTAGAGTCTCCGCCACGATGCATAAAGCCTTGGTGATCGCCCCCAACTGGATTGGGGACGCGCTGATGGCGCAGCCGTTGTTCACCCTGCTCAAGCGCCTGCATCCGCGTCTGACCATCGACGCGATCGCGCCCGGCTGGGTCGCCCCGGTGCTGGAGCGCATGCCGGAGATTTCGCGCGTCGTCGCCACCGACCTCGCGCACGGCAAGTTGCAGCCGCTGGAGCGCTACCGGCTCGCGAGCGTGCTCGCCGACGAGGGTTACGACGCCGCCTATGTGCTGCCCAACTCCTTGAAGTCGTCGCTGATTCCGTGGCTGGCGCGCATTCCGCTGCGCATCGGCTACAAGGGCGAGCAGCGCTACGGCCTGCTCAACGTGCGTCATGCCAATCCGCGCAAGGACGAGCGAGCGCCGATGGTGCGGCACTACGCCGCGCTCGCGTTCGCGCCTGGGGCCAAGTTGCCCGAGGCGCTGCCCACGCCGCGCATCGATGCCGACCTGAACGAGTCGGCGCGCGTCTTCGCACGCTTTGGGCTCGATCTGCGCGTACCGCTCGTGGTGTTCTGCCCGGGGGCCGAATTCGGACCGGCCAAGCGCTGGCCGCCTGGCCACTTCGCGCAACTTGCCCAGTTGGTTCGCCGCTCGTTCCCGTATGCGCAGATGATCGCGCTCGGCTCGGGCAAGGATGGCGCACTGGCGCAGCAAATTGCCGCCGACGCCCCGTTCGTGCGCAACCTCTGCGGACAAACCTCGCTGGCCGAGGCGTGCGCGCTGCTGGCCCGCGCCAATGCGGTGGTGAGCAACGACTCGGGCCTGATGCATGTGACGGCCGCGTTGCGGCGCCCGCAGATCGCCCTGTTCGGTTCGTCCGATCCGCGCCACACGCCGCCGCTGTCCGACCAGGCGCACGTCCTGTGGCTACAATTGGAGTGCAGTCCGTGTTTTGCTCGCGAATGTCCGCTGGGCCACACCCGCTGCCTCAATGAGCTGATGCCCGAGCACGTGTTCGCGAACCTGCGCAACATCCTGCTCACGCAGCGCTGATTCGGCCCATGGCGGTGCTGTCTTCAGCCCGATTCCGGTAATACTCAACGGTAAATCCCCATGCCACGTTTTGTCCGTCTGTTCGATGCCGCCAGTGAAACCATCACGGCCTTTTATGACGCACTGCGCCGCGGGCAGACGGATCGCGCCATGTCGCTGTGGGCGAACGAGGATTTCGTCAGCTATATTCGCGCCGACGGCACCCGCTGGGACGGTCTGGAGCAGATCCGCAACGGTCTGGTCGCCCAGTTCACCCAGAGCGTGGTGCTCATCGATTCGCTGGACACGACCGAGTACGACACCGTTGGCACGGTCGTGCACACAGCGACCGAAGCGATGCGCGTCGGCAAGGAAGACGCCGGCCAGACGACCGCCCAGCTCATCCACACGACTTACGTGCTGGTGCACGAGCAGGGCGACTGGCGCTTCGCCCATATCCACTCCAGCCCCTTGCCGCCGCATGCCGTCGAGCAGTTCAGCCTGATGATGCACGCGCGTCCGGACGGGCTGCACTGATCGTTACGGAACGACAATGACGGCGCGCCCCGCGACGTTTCTTCCCCTGGATTACCGGGCGCCCCGGTGGCTGCCCGACGCGCACAGCCAGACGATCTACCCGGCGCTGCTGGGCCGTCGTCCGTCCGTCGAATTCCGTCGTGAGACGTGGGACACGCCCGACGGCGACTTCGTCGATGTCGACTGGCTGGTCGCTCCCCCTGCGGCGCAGAAGGCGCCGCCCGCGCCAGAAGGGCTGGTGGAGACACCGCTCGTCGTGCTGTTCCACGGGCTGGAAGGCGGATCCGGCAGCCACTATGCCCGCACCCTGATGCGCGACGTGCAAGCGCAGGGGTGGCGCGGCGTGATTCCCCACTTCCGCAGTTGCAGCGGCCGCATGAACCGCGCGCCGCGCTTTTACCACTCCGGCGACAGCACCGAGGTCGACTGGATGCTGCGACGGCTGCGGGCGAACACGTCCGGCCCGATCTTTGCAGCGGGCGTGTCCCTGGGCGGCAATGTGCTGCTGCGCTGGCTTGGCGAGCGCGAGGGGCACGCGGCGCAGGTGGTGAGCGCCGCGTGTGCGATTTCAGCGCCGCTCGATCTGCGGGCGGGCGGACTGGCGCTCTCGCACGGGTTCAACATGGTGTACACGCGCAATTTCCTGGGCACGCTCAAGAAGAAGGCGCTCGCCAAGCTCGACCAATACCCTGGACTTTACGATCGCGACCGGATGATGGCCGCGCGTGATCTCGGCGAATTCGATCATGTGGTCACAGCGCCGTTGCATGGATATCGCAGCGCGTTCGACTACTACACACGCGCGTCGAGCAAGCCGATCCTGCCGGCCATCGAGGTACCGACGCTGGTCATCAACGCCCGCAACGACCCGTTCCAGCCGGCCCATGTGTTGCCGGGCGACGACGATGTCGGGCAGCATGTGCGGCTCCTGCAACCGGCGCACGGCGGGCACGTCGGCTTCATGAGCGGGCCGTTTCCGGGCGGCATGACATGGATGCCGCACACGGTCATCGACTACTTCCGTCAATTTTTGCCGAATCCGGCCTAAGGGTGCCCCATGGATGAGATCGTTCGACAGGCGATGGCGAAGTGGCCCAACGTGCCGCATTGTTACGGCTGGCTCGCGCTCGACCGGCGCGGTCAGTGGCGCATGCGCGACGAAGCGGCGCAGGCGGCGGGCACGGCCGGGGATCCAATTCGCCATGCGGCGCTGCTGGCGTTCATCGCGCGCAACTATGCCAGCGACGACGCCGGGCGGTGGTATTTCCAGAACGGGCCGCAACGCGTGTACGTCGCGCTGGCGTATGCCCCGTTTGTGGTGCGGCTGACGTGGGATACCGCGGCGAACGACGGTCGCGGCGCACCGGTATTGACGGACCAACTGGGCCATGCTTTCGTGCCGCAGGCGTGTCTGCTCGACGAGGACGGCAACGTTGCGTTCGTGGGGGCGGTGTCGGGGGGCGAGGCGAATGGGGCGTCGACGCCGAGCGCGCCGCTCGCATTGCTGCACGATCACGACATCGATCTGCTTACGCAGGTCTCCGATCTGGCGCAGGCGTTCGAGATTGCGCAGACGTCCGACGATACCGCCGACGCCAAAGGTGCCGTGCGGCTGCATTGGCGCAACGGTGACTCGCTCCCGTTCGCGACCGTCCATGCGGGGACCCTGCCGCAGACCTATGGGTTCGAGCGGGATCCGCGGGCCGACGATCAATCAGCGTGAGTTATTGCGCCATTACGCCGCAACATCTCGTCGCACTGGCTCGGCCTCAGCAAATGCCTCAGGGTATCGGTACGTATAGAAGCGCTCGACGCCATCGCCAGCGTCATTCTCGCTAAGTAATTTCCACGGCTCACGCGCGAGACACGACGCCAATCCGGCGATGCAGACCAGCCCGCCGTACAACCACAACCTCCCGTTCATGCTGCCTAAAGCGTTCGACGCGCCGTAAAGCGCGAATGACAGCATGCTCGCCAGTTGCCCCGTCAGTAGCGTTGCGCTCGCGACTCTTACGCGCACGGAAGATGGCATCGCTATCACTCGCCGATCGATGCCGTTCATGGACAGACACGCTCCGAAGACACCGGCGGAAAACAAGCACCCGCCCAGCGCGACAACCGAATCTACAGCCGTCGCCACGGCAAGACCAGCTCCCAGCGCCGACTGGATTTTGCCAATCGTATTGGACGTCCTCCTCTGGCCGCAAGCTCAGCCGAAGATCAGACTTACGAATCTCTTCGATACATTGGCGCAGGTTATCGCGGTCGCCAAACTTGATTCGGCATTTCGTTAGAGCAACAATCGGCTTGTTAATGGGGCGCTCGTTGTCTATCACGACTTCGTATTGACAGTTCTCCATACTTCACCTCACTCAGTGAATATTGGTCGAAAAGTCCGCAGCGAAATCACACTGCGAAGCGAGCACGGTACCGTGTCGCCATGCTGGCAAATCGAAGTGTTGTATGCAACGGGAGTACGTCAGAATCCCAAATGAGAAAAATCCGATATTCCAATTTCGCCGTGATCACTTATGATCGACACGCGAAAAATAGCGAAACCCCCAAGATCTTCACGCCTTGCCAGTTTCACACGGCGGGCGCTTTTCGATAGCTTAAAAGCAACGGCGCAACTCCCGCGCAAATAAGCGTACGCAACTTCGCAGCACGTGCGCCGCTTGCCCACTCATCCGGCCAGCTTGCCGAAGTCCTTCTCGTCTTCCTTGTCGTCCTTGTAGCGGCGCTGGAACTCGTGAAGGCGCGCATCGATAGTCGACATCTCGTAGAAGTCGGCATCGCCGGCCTCGCGTGCGAGCTTCAACTGACTGACCGCCGCCATCCATTGGCCTTGCAGCGCATATTGTTCCGCCAGCGCCTCATGCTGCCGCGCACGCTTGCCGGCCGCGGCCCACGCCCCCGCCAGCGCCCGCCACCAGATGGGCTCACTCCGATAGCGCTCGACCTGCGCCTGCAGGAATTTCGTCGCGTCGGGAATCCGTTGGCTGGCGACCAACGCGTCGGCATAGGCCATGTCGGCGGCCTGCGAGAGCGGGAACACCGCGCGCGCCTGCGCCGCAACACGCAAGGCCTCATCCGGCTGGCCAGACAAGCGCGCGATATCCGACGCCAGCACCGCCAGACTCGGTGTGCCCGGCCCCGTACCACCGAAGGCCGCGCGCGACTTCTCCAGCGCCTCGCGCGCGGGCGCCCAGCGACGCTGCTTGAACTCCGCCAGCGCCACCGCGTACCACGCCGCCGCCACATTAGATGTGGTCTGCGAGCGGATCGCTGTGCGTTGCGCGTCGGCGACGGCCGCGTAATCGCTCGCGGACTTCTGCTGCAAGACGAGCGAGCGCGCCCGCACAAACGCATATTCGGGCGACTGCACGGGCTGACGATAAGCGGCGGTGCGCGAGCGATTGAGCATGTCGGCGATACGATCCGTCGTCAGCGGGTGAGTCCGGACATATTCCGGTACACCAGCTTCGTTGATCGAATCCGCACGTTGCAGACGCTCGAAGAACGTCGGCATGGCGTACGTGTCGAAACCGGCTGCCTGAAGCAACTGGAAACCGACGCGATCGGCCTCACGCTCGGCATCGCGCGAAAACCGCAGTTGCCGATCAACGGCCAAGCCTTGCCCGCCCATGGCGATCCCCATGCCGAGGTCCGGGCTGCGCGCCCCGATTCCCGCGAGCAGGCCGAGCAGGATGCCGCCGAGGGCGATCCACGAGTTCTGCGACTGTTGGCCGAGCATGCGCGCGATGTGATGTTGCAGCACGTGGCCCGTCTCGTGTCCGATCACAGACGCGAGTTCCGACTCGGTGCGCGTCGCGACAATCAATCCCGTGTTGACGCCGATGAATCCGCCCGGCAGCGAGAAGGCGTTGATGTCCGAATCACGCACCACGAAGAATTCGAAACTCTGACTGGCGTCGAGTCCCACTTTGTGCGCGGCCGCCACGAGCTTGCCACCCAGGGCATTGACGTAATCGGAGAGCAGCAGATCCGACAGGTAATCGGGATCGGCGCGAATCTCTCGCATCACGCGCTCGCCGAGCTTGCGCTCCATCGCCGGCGACAAGTCCGCGGCAGAACTCTGGCCGAGGGACGGGAGCGACTGCGCGGCCGCCTGGGTTGGGATGACGACGGCGGCGAACGTCATTGCCGTCATTACGGGCAGCATGGCCAACGCCATGAAACGCCGCCACCGGGCAACGTAGCGCTCGGGGTAAGGCGGTTGGGTCACAGGCTTGGACATGGCGGTCATGCGCCCCGTACGCCTGATGGACGCCCCGGACCGGGCAACGAGACCGAGCGACGCATGGGAATCGGGTCGGAAATGCCAATGGCGGCGCGGAGCGAACGGAGCGAACGGAGCGAACGGAGCGAGGGAAACAAGCGGAACGAACGCGTCATGGAATGGGCGCCGCGTGGCGCTGATCATACGGGGCTGCTGCTATGATAGCAGCCAGACGCAGACGTTCCGCAGCATTGCCGGAACGTCTGCCCGACAGGCAAAACACATCCGAAACACCGCTGACCTTTCGCCCGCGAATGGCGCGCGCACGCCTTGTCCCGACACTTTTTCAGCCTCTTTTCAGCATCGACTCATGGCAGAACTCACCCATTTCGACACCGCCGGACAGGCCCACATGGTTGACGTCGGCGGCAAGGACAGCACGCATCGTATTGCGGTGGCGCGCGGCACCATTCGGATGAAGCCAGAGACACTGGCACTGATTCGCACCGGCACGGCCAAGAAGGGCGACGTACTGGGTATTGCTCGCATTGCGGCCATTCAAGGCGCCAAGCGCACTGCCGATCTGATTCCGCTGTGCCATCCGCTGGCGCTCACGCGTGTGACGGTCGAGTTTCTGGTGGACGACGGCCCGAACGCCGTCCACTGCCGCGTGCAGGTCGAAACCATCGGCCGCACGGGCGTCGAAATGGAAGCGCTCACGGCGGTTCAAGTCGGCCTGCTGACCATCTACGACATGTGCAAGGCGGTGGACCGCGGCATGACCATCACCGATGTGAAAGTGATGGAGAAGCATGGCGGGAAATCGGGGGATTGGGTGGCGCAGGACTAAGCCAGTGACGCCGTCCTCGACACCCAACAGTGAAGACGGCGTGCCCGCTGTACGGACCGACTCATCAAGTCAAGGCACACTGCGTCACGCCGCAGCGACCTTACCCTCGCCCTGACGTTGCGGCCAGAAGTACCACACCGCCCCCAGCGCTTGCAGGGCAATCAATCCCGTCCAGGCGGAGAAATGCGCTTGCGCGCTGTGCGCCGCGTAAGTCCCGAGCACGGCCCCGACGCCCACCTGACACAAGAAGATCAGCAGGAAGATGACGAGCGTGAGCGACGTGTTCACGCGTCCGATCAGCGTGCCGTGGAAATGCTCTGCCAGCACCGCATACGACAGAATGCCCGTGCCGCCAAAGATGCCGTAGGCCGCCCAAAGCCAGACCGGCGGAATCGGCGCGCGCAGCATGAGCAGTAGCTGCACCACGACGAACAAAAGCATCCCGGCACCGGAAAAGGCAAACACGCTCACGCCACGGCGTTCGAGCGAGCGCGCAGCCGCACCGAACACCACGCTGCCGGCCATCATCGCGAGCCCCACGACCGACACCAGCGATGCCGCCTGCGATGCCGACAGCCCTTCGACGTCGCGCATGAACGGCGCCATCCAAAGCGATTGCATCGCGTAAAACACACCTTGCGTGATGCCCGAGAGCGACGTCACTTTCCAGAACATCGCACTGCCCAGCACCTGACGCACACCTTGCAGCGCCGCCGACAAACCACCTTGCGCATGCGAGCCCGGCTTTTCCGGCGCGCCGAACCACAGTGCGACCGACATGAAGACGGTCAACGCCGCCAGTCCGAACGACACGATGCGCCAGTCGGTCAGCCCGAGCAGCCAGTTCAGCGGCGAGCCCACCACCACCCCGCCCATGCCGCCCACGGCCATCACCAGACCGTTGAGCAGCGGCAGACGTGCCACCGGAAACCACTGTGCCAGCGCCTTGAATGCGCTGCCCAGACACACCGACACGCCGACACCGATCAGCAAGCGCCCCGCCATCAGCGCGCCGACGCCCTGCGCCAGTCCGAACAGAACGGCACCCAGCGCCGCGAGCAGCAGCACCAGCGACGCCACCCGGCGCGGGCCGAATTTATCGAGCAACACGCCCGCCGGCAATTGCGCACCGGCGAAGCCAAGGAAATAGAGACTCGTCAACAATCCGAGGTCGGCCGACGAGAGGCCGAGGTCGCGCGTCATGTATGGCGCGAACCCGATATTTACGCCGCGGTACACGTAGGAAACGAAGTATCCGCAGGCGAACAGCACGAAGATACGAAGTGCCTTCGACATGAAGCCATACCCTAGTCATTGACTTGGGTATCGATTGTCCGTGGAACCCTTCGATGACGCCAACGAAACCTTTGCGTCCGTATTGTGAGTAGAATTTGATGCTATGTTCCCTCACCTCCCTCCCCTACAATCGCTGCGGGCACTTGAAGCCGCAGCCCGCCACCGCAGCTTTACGCGAGCGGCCGACGAATTGAATTTGACGCACAGTGCGGTCAGCCATCACATGCGCTCGCTCGAACGGCAGCTCGGCACGACGCTGTTTCGCCGGGTGGGGGCACGAATGATCCCGACCAGTGTCGGGGCGCGTTTGGCCGAGCGGGTACGCATTGGCATGTCGGAACTCGACGAGGCGATGACCGAAGCGAGGGCAGGCACTGCGTCGGGCGGGGCGCCTGCGATCGTGCGTCTGGAAATCAGCGTCATGACCGATCTGGCGGCCCAATGGCTGATTCCTCGGCTGGGCCGCTTCAGCGAGCGGCAACCCAATATCGATCTGGTAGTAAGAATTCACGCGGATATCGCCGCGCCCGATCCCTATTCGGTCGACGTCGGCATTTGGCATCAACGGGTGGAAGCAACGGGATTCGTCACCCGCAAGTTGCTCGACGATGACGTGATCGCCGTGTGCCATCCCGATCTGATCGCGCGCGTGCCCGGGTTCACCGTGGCCGACATGCACAAACTGCCGATGCTTCGCTTCGCCTATCGGTCGTGGCGCGATTGGCAGGTCGCCGCCGGCCTGCCGCCGCACGAGCCGACCCGCGGGCCGATTTTCGACGATTCCGGGTTGCTCCTGCGCGCGGCGATGGCCGGACAAGGCGTGGCCACCACACGCAGTTTGCTTGTGCGCGATGCGCTCGCGTCCGGCGAGCTGGTGCAGATTGGCGATGTTCGCATTGCACCGAGCCTCGAATATCACGTGAGCTGGCGGGAAAATCATCCGCGCGAGCATGCCATTCACGCCTTCTGGCAGTGGATGCAGGATGAGATCGCGGCCACCACACCGCTTGGCGCCTGCCCTGCACCGCACCGCGACGGCGGTACACCGACCGCTCAGGCATAAAAAAACGGCAACGAATTCCGAAGAATGCGTTGCCGTTTCCGGTGCGGGCTCGCGCCACAGAATCGAAGATTCCGTGACGAAGTCCGGCGACCGGGGCAGGTGGGGTGCCTTGCGGCACCCCGTCATGCCGTCTCTTGCGAGACTTACATGCCCATGCCCATGCCGCCCATACCGCCCATGTCACCCATGCCGCCGGCCATCGGAGCATCTTCCTTCGGCAGTTCGGCAACGGCGCAGTCGGTCGTGAGCAGCAGGCCCGAGACCGAAGCGGCGTTTTGCAGTGCGGTGCGGGTGACCTTCGTCGGGTCCACAACGCCCATTTCCACCAGATCGCCGTACTCGCCGCTCGAAGCGTTGTAGCCGTAGTTGCCCTTGCCGGCAATCACATTGGCCACCACGACGCTGGCTTCTTCGCCGCCGTTGGCGACGATCTGGCGCAGCGGCTCTTCCATGGCGCGCAGAACGATCTTGATACCGGCGTCCTGGTCAGGGTTGGCACCCTTGATGTCGGCCACGGCCACGCGAGCACGCAGCAGCGCAACACCACCGCCCGGGACGATGCCTTCTTCCACGGCAGCGCGGGTCGCGTGCAGCGCGTCTTCAACGCGTGCCTTCTTTTCCTTCATTTCGACTTCGGTCGCAGCGCCGACCTTGATCACGGCAACACCGCCGGCCAGCTTGGCCACGCGCTCTTGCAGCTTTTCACGGTCGTAGTCGCTCGTGGCTTCTTCGATCTGGGCGCGGATTTGCTTGACGCGCGCTTCGATGTTCACGCCTTCGCCGGCGCCATCGATGATGATGGTGTTTTCCTTGCCGATTTCGATGCGCTTGGCTTGGCCCAGCTCTTGCAGCGTGGCCTTTTCCAGCGTCAGGCCGATTTCTTCGGCGATGACCTGGCCGCCCGTCAGGATGGCGATGTCTTCGAGCATGGCCTTGCGGCGGTCGCCGAAGCCCGGGGCCTTGACGGCGCAGGTCTTCAGGATGCCACGGATGTTGTTGACCACCAGCGTTGCCAGGGCTTCGCCCTCGACGTCTTCGGCGATGATCAGCAGCGGACGGCCAGCCTTGGCGACTTGCTCGAGCACCGGCAGCAGATCACGGATGTTCGAGACCTTCTTGTCGAACAGCAGGACGAACGGGTTCTCCAGGATCGCGACTTGCTTTTCCGGGGTGTTGATGAAGTACGGCGAGAGGTAGCCGCGGTCGAATTGCATGCCTTCGACGACGTCCAGCTCGTCTTGCAGCGACTTGCCGTCTTCGACGGTGATCACGCCTTCCTTGCCGACCTTGTCCATCGCCTTGGCGATGTAGTCACCGATCGAGGTGTCGCTGTTGGCCGAGATCGAGCCGACTTGCGCGATTTCCTTGTTCGTCGTGCAGGGCTTGCTGATCTTGCGCAGTTCTTCGATGGCGGCGGCAACGGCCTTGTCGATACCGCGCTTGAGGTCCATCGGGTTCATGCCCGAGGCAACGTACTTCATGCCTTCGCGCACGATCGACTGAGCCAGCACCGTAGCGGTGGTGGTACCGTCACCGGCGTTGTCGCTGGTCTTGGAAGCCACTTCCTTGACCATTTGCGCGCCCATGTTCTGGAGCTTGTCCTTGAGTTCGATTTCCTTGGCGACCGACACACCGTCCTTGGTCACGGTCGGGCCGCCGAAGCTGCGCTCGAGCACGACGTTGCGGCCCTTCGGGCCCAGGGTCACCTTGACGGCGTTGGCGAGAATGTTGACACCCTCGACCATCTTGGCACGAGCGGCATCGCCGAAAACGACTTCTTTAGCTGCCATTGCATTAACTCCTTGAATACTTTACGTAGATGTCTGGGGGAGACAGTCTTAGGCGGCCACGACGGCCATGATGTCTTCTTCGCGCATGACCAGCAGTTCCTGGCCATCGACCTTCACGCTTTGGCCGGCGTACTTGCCGAACAGAACGCGGTCGCCCACCTTCACATCGAGTGCGATCGACTTACCTTGATCGTCTTTCTTGCCCGGGCCGACGGCCAGGATCTCGCCCTGATCCGGCTTTTCAGCGGCGGCGTCAGGGATCACGATGCCCGATGCGGTCTTCGTTTCGTTGTCCAGGCGCTTGACAATAACGCGGTCATGCAAGGGACGAAGGTTCATTACAAGCTCCTCTTTCTCTCTGTGAGATCGACAAAACCTAAATATGCAAACATTTGCATATACGGTGAATTCATGGCGTTAGCACTCTGCGCCAACGAGTGCTAATTATAGGGACGGGGTTTTACGATTTCAAGACGCGGGGTTTTCCCGGAGAGGATTTTAGGGTGTCGAGATTCACGTAGCATTGAACCCGGTTCATGCCACATCGGATCCCCCACACCCAAAGAACGCAGAAAAAACAACAAAATCAATTACTTAAAAATCACAGACGCATGACGGAATCGCTTACCCGTCATTGGAGTCCTATTTCGCGCGTGACGGATGGAGGGCTATCCGTACATTATTGCAACCGCGAACGGCGCGACCTGCCCCCGCCCTGAGCGCACTTGCTGAGACCATCCAGTGACGGCACATGCCGCGCCAAGGGGCGCGGCGGCATGGGTCTCGCGTCAGTCCTGCACCTCGGTGTTGTGAATGAAGTTCTCCGGCACCGTCGGCCCCCAAAGGTATAAGGAATCCTCAGGCGCGAAATCCCTGGCTGGCCAGCTTTGTCCAGCCGAAACAAAATCAATGTCGGCCGAATACTCGCAAAAGGATCCCCATGGATCCTCGACGTAGTGAAAGTAGTTCGATCCCAGCACGTGTCTTCCCGTCCCCCATCCTTTCGCGTAGCCGGCCGCCGCCATCTGGGCGGCCCCCTCCCCGACCAGGTCGACGTTTTCGACATCCCACGAGGAATGATGCCAGCCTCGTGCGCGACTCTTGGCAAACGCCACCAAATGATGATCGCAGCCATGCGGCGCGTGTGTGAACGCGATCATATCCAGCGATTTATCCGACAATCGAAGGCCCAGCGCTCGTTCGTAGAAGGAGACCGCCCGCAAGACATCCGGCGAGAACAGCAACACATGGGATAGTCGTCGCGGTCTCACCTGCGCCACCTCCGCCCGGGTACACGCGCCGCGGGCGTCCGCCGGGACACAAGGTGTCAGGCTCGCCGTCTTGCCATCGGGACTGGTTTTCGGCCCCACCCGCACTTGGATCAAGTTTCCGTCGGGATCCCGGCACCAAAAGCCGGCATCGATCTCTCCCGGCACCGATGAGACATCGCTCGCGCCAGCCATGACAGCCTGCTCACGTAGGTGCAAGAGGTCGTCTTCGTAACAGTTGAAGCTAAGGTATGCCAGCGACTTGCGCTCCCCCGCAAGCACGCGCCCCCAACGATGGCCATCCGTCGCCATGATCGCCAGTTCATTGCCCTCCGGTCCGGCGCGGCTGACCGTCAGGCCGAAAGCCTCGAAGAATCGATGCGCTTCGTCGAGCGACGGGACATTCAGGGCGAAATGGTCGATTGAATGCACCCCCGCCCGCGAATGCATTGACGAGAATTCGGTCATCACTCTCTCCTCGGAAATCATGAGCGACGAATCGGCAATCGATCGCCCATGAAACAACTTAGCGGGTCGCCTCGTCAACGACGGAATTGCGCAGAACGCCGATGCCTTCCACGCTGACCTCACAGACGTCGCCGTGCTTCATCAGAAGCTTCGGCGTGCGTGCCCAGCCGATACCCGACGGCGTTCCCGTCACGATCACGTCACCCGGTTCGAGCGTAATGGCCTCACTTACGATGCTGATGAGTTCAGCGACGTCAAAGATCATGTCATCGGTACTGGCGGACTGCACGACGTCACCGTTCAGGCGCGTCTCCAAAAGCAGTCCCCTGGCGCCCGGCGGCAACTCGTCAGCCGTCACGAGATCGGGACCGAACGCTCCCGTGCCGTCGAAATTCTTGCCGACCGTCCATTGTGGCGACTTGAACTGGTACTCCCGGACCGAACCGTCGTTGAAAAGCGCGTAGCCGGCCACGCATGCGAGTGCATCTTCCTTGCGGATGTGGCGGCCGCCCTTGCCCAGTACAGCCGCAATTTCACCTTCGAAATCCAGCCCTTGACTGTCGGTCACTGCGGGCCGCACTAACGGCTGCTCATGGGCGACCAGGCTGGTTGCAACGCGAAAAAAAATCGTCGGATAGTCCGGTTGCTCGTACTTGCTTTCCTTGGTGTGGTCAGCGTAATTCAGTCCGACACAAATGAGCTTGGGTGGCCGAGCCAGCGGCGGCAGGTACACGACACCTTCGGCGCTCACCCTTTCGTGTCCGGCGTGCTCGCGGCCATGAGCAACGAGATCAACGCCGCTCGCCAGCAACGATTCCAGGGTAGTGTCCCCGAGCACGCGAATGGCATCGCCATCGCGCACGCCGAGTGTCGCCTTTCCATTGTTCACGAACGATACATACCGCATAGGTGACCTCCAGAGATTTTGGGTTGGCGCGCCCGCTCACAGATCGCCGGGCAACGCGTGTTGTTCGAGCCACGTCGAAAATGCGTGGCAGATAGTGTCGTTGGCGCGACGCGCCGAACGTGAGGCTTCGAAGAAGCCGAAAAACGGATGAAACATGTCTTCGAAACACAGCAACCGCACCGGCACGCCGGCCGCCTGAAGACGCCGAGCGTAGGCAATGCCCTCATCGCATAGCGGGTCATGGCCAGCAATCGCAATCACCGCCGCAGGCATGCCGCACAGATCGGCCGCACGTAATGGCGAAGGGGGAAACTCCCTCGCACGCGCCGACGCCGAGCCCATATACAGACGCGTGATGTCTCGCAGATCGAACGGCGAGAGCATTGGGAAGTCGACACCCTTTGCCTCGATGAGCGCGACGTCTCGAGCCATGTCGACCCCCGGCACAACGAGCAGTTGCGCCGCCAGCCCGATGCCACAATCGCGCAACAACAGGGCCGCCGACGTTGCCAGATTGGCGCCGGCACTCTCGCCCGCCACGACGATTCGCGACGGATCCCCGCCAAGTACCGCAACATTGCGGATCGCCCAGCGTGTTGCCGTCACCGCATCGTCATGGGCTGCTGGAAACGGGTGTTCCGGTGCCAATCGATAGTCAACCGACACCACCACTGCCTGCATGTCGCGGCAGAGCTTGCGCGCGATGTCGTCCATCAGCTCGACACTGCCGAGGACGAATCCTCCGCCATGGAAAAACACCACCGTGGGCACGACGGCGCGCTTATCCTGCGGACGGTAGACGCGCACTGGAACATGCATCCCATCGGACTCGGCAACCCCATCCTCGATCGAGCCGACCCTCGGCAAGGGACTACGCTCACGCGCCGCCATGATGCCAAGCCGCATACGTTCGCGGGCTTGATCCGGCGTTCCCGAAAATGGCGGCAACGTTTGCGCCGCGCGCATCGCTGTCACGATATCGGCCAGTTCGTGGTCCAGCGGCTGAGGAAATCTGGCGTGACTCATTTCAATTCAAGAATGTAGTGCTGAGACGCCACGGCACGCTGGCGCAAGACATCCAGATCGATGCCGACCATTCGGCCGTGTCGTTTGACCGCACGTCCCGCGACGAAAACCGAATCCACGTTGCCCGGATGCGCGGCAAGCACGACAGCCCCCACCGCATCCGACACCGGCGTGAGATTGAGGTCCTCGCCACGAATCATGATGATGTCGGCCTGCTTGCCCGGTGTCAGTGAGCCCACCTTGTGATCGAGTCCGTTGGCTCGAGCCCCAGCAACCGTCGCGAACTCCAGCACGTCGCGCATCGAGAGCGTTGCGGGCGCGTTCTGAACGTGCGAGTGATGCCCGCCCATCCAGGATCGGTAGTAGGCAAATGCATGGCGCATCTGGGTGAACATGTCGCCCGAGCATTTGGTCTCGGTATCGCCGCTCAAGCTGGGCCGGATGCCAACGGCTAGCAAGCGATCGAACGGGATATCGCCAATGCCTTGGGCATTCAACTCGCAATGCACGCCGAGCGACGCGCTCACGCCGGCATCCGCCATCATGGCTATCTCGTCGGCGCCGGAAAAACAACAGTGCACGAACGTCAAGTCGTCGGCCAACACACCGGCTTCATGCATCTGCGCGATCGCCCGTACCGAGGCGTTACGCGCATACGCCCCCATGTGAATGCTCGATCGAATCCCAAGCTCGCGCGCGAGGCAAAGATCGTCCAGCCAGACAGCGCGGCGCGCCATCTCCGGGCCGCGAGCCGCCATGGCAAGCGTGAGTAACTGATCGTCAGAAGAGAAATACCGCGTTCGCAAACGGCGAATATCGTCTGGATGGCGTCGCTGGCTGTCGAACATCCAAGAAGCACCGTCCACCAGCGGCCAACCATGCGCAAACACGCCGCGAATGTTGGCGTCGCGCAGCCCCAGGATCGCCGCATCCGCGTGATCGGGACTGTTCTGGACGTGCGACCAATCGAGCATCGTGGTGATGCCGCCGTCGAGCGCGGATACCGCACCGAGCATCGTGGCAACGTACACGTCTTCGGGTCGGAACGCCGCGCCCTTTGCCCCCAGCATTTCGGCGAAATAAATCTGCGGATCGATATCAGCGTAACGGTGTCGCACACAGCTTTGCCACGTATGGCGATGTGTATCGACAAACCCCGGCAGCACGATCATGCCGCGTGCGTCGATGCGCTCGGCATCGGTTGCGTCAATGTGCGGCGCAACCGAGAGAATGCGCTCGCCCTCGACCAGCACGTCGCCCGTGCGCAGATCGCCGATTGCCGCATCCATGCTCAGCACCCAGCCGCCCGTCAGTAATAGTCGCCGTTCTCTCATGGAGTCACCGCTTCAGCCATTGGCCAAGGTGCGCTTCGACATCGTCGTGACAGGCCAACGTTTCGCTTGCCCAAGCCACGTAGCCATCGGGACGCACCAGCAATCCCTTGACGCCATCGAGCGCCGCGGGAATGCGCGCGGCGCGTGCACTGAGCACCCTCACCGGCCGGCCGGCAACATCGAGCGATTCGAACTGACGTCCAAAGCCATCCAGATCGATCAGGACAAACGTTCGCTCGCGCAACATCTGCGTAATCGACATCGACCGGCCATCGAGCAACATCAGATCGACATCAGGGCAACGCAGTCCCACCAGCGCATGGCTGCCGGCATCGCGCGGATAAGGTGCTTCCAGGCCATTGAGTTCGAGTACCAACTTTCTTTGCACGTCCGGCAGCGGAATCAGGTTTTCCTGCATTCGCCGCTTGAGCGCAACGGCCTCAGGGCCAAAGTTGAACTGCAACGCGCACTGTGCCTTTACACTCTCGAGCAACCGGTGCATGACCGGCAGACGCTCCGCGTTGTAGGTGTCGAGTGTCTCGGCGTCCGCCACACCGTTGATGACGTTGGCAAGCTTCCACCCAAGGTTGAATGCATCCTGCAAGCAGAAATTCATCCCCACGCCACTGGCCGGATAGTGAATGCGGGCAGACTCGCCCACCAGAAAGACGCGGCCCTGACGAAGCGCCGGCACCGCCCGCATCTGGTCATCGAAGCGCGACGCCCAGCGGTATCCCTTGATGCCGTAATCGGTGCCATGCACGTCTCGAAGGCACTGCAACACCTCGTCGAGCGTGACCGGCTCATCCTTGGGGGCGTGTCGGCGATCACGATGCACGATATTGAATCGCGTAATACCGTCGCCGAACACGTAGCCGCGCACCCAACCCATCTCGTTGTCGACGTTGATACGCCCCCCAGGCCAGGGCGCTTCGAGTTCAGCATCGACAACAATCCCGCGAAACGTCCCGGAATGCCCCTCGAACGGAAGACCCAGCTTGGAACGGACAACGCTGCGCCCCCCGTCCGCGCCGACAACATACCGTGCCCGCAGCGTCGTGAGGTCTCCTGCCGTATTCGATAGTTCGAGCTCGACGCCGTCGCTCAACTCACGGACGTCGCACACTTGCGCGCCACGCTGGATGACGGCGCCGCATTCGGCAGCCCACTCCCACAACACTTCCTCGGTCTTGTTTTGCGGCAAGCCCAGCGTGAAGCCAAAACGCGTCTCGAGGTATTTCCATTCAATCGGGTGAAACCCCGCCCAAATGTGCGACGGCCGATAAGGATAGTCCGCGATTTCACGCGTCTTTCGGATCAGACGATCGGCAATGCCTCGGGTATCGAATAGTTCCAGAACACGCGGCAAAATCGTGCCGGCGCGCGACTGCACGCCTTCGGTGCGTCGCTCAAGGACAAGCGTCTTTACGCCGGAGCCGGCCAACTCCGCGGCCATCGTCAAACCCGACGGCCCACCGCCGACGACAATCACATCCCACTGCATTGCATTTTCTCCATCAGATACCGAGACTGAACCGGCCGACATGTTCACGTTGCCGGTTAAAAGAAGTGCGTGACACCGGCCTCAAGCACCGCCTGGTGCGATGCCGAAGCCGGCGGTTGATTTCGAAGCACAGCAAACTGGCCCGACCCTGCGAACTGAAACACGCCGAGGAGATAAAGACTGGTGCGTTTCGAAAGGGCATAGTCGATATGCCCGTGGAACTGATTCCACTTGTAAGACTCGAGTTTGGTGTACGTGTAGCCACCGCCAATTCGCGTCCGCGGCGTCACGTACTTGTAGGCACCGACATCAATCGATTGCGCCGTGGCCGATGCGCCAGCAGCCGATAGGCGCGTGTAGCTGTAGTTACCCATCACGCGCCAGCCGTCGTTCACGTACGCGACGCCCACCGTGCTGGTGTTCTGGTTCTGGAATACTGACGCCGCAGGCGTCTTCGTGAAATCCAGACCGTACAGGTTCGACACCCCCAATTTGAGCCCCGGCGCATACGGAACGCCATTGACGGACTCCCAAACGGCAACGGATTGCCACGGCCCCGCCGTGTAAGCCACTTCGGCACCGACGACGCGGCCCGTGTTGGTGGTCGAGCCTGCCTGCCCGATCCCGTACATCAGACCGAACTGAAATCCGCCATAGAGGGGTGACTTGTATTTGAACGAGTTGTTCAGGGCGTTGCCGACCGTTCTGTCAAGATTTCCCGGATGCGTCGCGAGAAGTGACGTAAACCGCTCGGAGGTGAAGGGCACCAGGTCGGCCAGCAAGTCGTACATCGAACCCATGGTCAACGTACCTTTGCTCGCGGAACTCAACCCGACGAAGCTCTCGAATGGCGCGTCGGTTCCGTTATTGAGAAAAGCGTAGCGGCTCAAGCGGAATACCGCGGAGGTGTCGCTGTCGATCACTTCCTTACCTGAGATCGCAAAGAACGGCACGGCGTGGGTATTGGTGGCTTGCCACAGTGCTCCGCTACCGATTGGGCTGGCGTTACTGGTGTACGAGACGCCCATACCAAGCAGCCCAGAGAGCGTCACGCTCGATTGCGCATGAATGGATACGCTAGCCAACAACAATATCGTAGTACTAATAAATTTGACTTTTACGAGCTTCATTGAAACGTCTCCTGGCTATTTTTTTGTATTTCCCACCTCACGCATACCGCAATGCTCGGTCGCAAGCGGTGCGTTATTCAGTAACCATCACGGTCGAATCACGGCGCACTCACTTGCGTTGCAGCGTCCGACATCGCGCTATCGCTACGCGCCACGCTGCGATACAGCGCTGCAGACGCCACAAGAGCAATCCCCCCTGACACCGCGAATACGACAGCCATTGCATTAGGCAAGGCTTCGGCACTCCCGAGAAACAGGTGGCGCCCCACGAGGGCGATGAGCGTGGGCGAAAGGCCCTGACCCAGCAACCCATTCAACACGAGCACCATCGCCATGACGACACCGATCGACTGCGTGGGTACGACGCGCGCCACGATCGTCGAGGTGACCGACATGAAGGTCCAGGAGAACAGCACAACCAGCGCATCGACGATCCAGAAGGACTGCAGCGTTCCTGTCAGTACCAGCGCCACCGTGAGTCCCGCAACGGCAAGGCTCGTCACCATGCCCACGCCGGCCACACTAGTCAGCGCCGCTGCCCTGCGCTCCATCGCCATTCCTGCCAACCAAAGCCCGAGCGGCCCCATCGTCAATAACACGGCCCCCTGAATCAGCCCGATCTCCCGCATCCCGAGATGAAAACGTCGAACGATCACGGTGGGCAGCCAGGCCGCCAGGCCGAAAGTAATGATGGCGTTCGCCACCACAAAGAGGAACAGTGGCCCGAAGATGGCGCGATGCGCCCAGAGATACGCAACAACGTGGTGCGAGCCTCGCGACGGATTTGCCGCCCCGCTGCGGCGACGACCCGGATCCTTGCTAAGGAAAATCATCAGGCTCATCGGCACCCCGACCAATCCGATCATGAACAACGTCATCTGCCACGCCGTCACGTTCCCAAGGAACGGGATGGAGTTCATACCGGACGAGTGGATGGCGCTCATCAACGGACCGCCAAGGACCAGCGACAATCCGGTGCCAAGCATCAATGCCATCGTATAGACGGAGAGCGCCCGGGCGCGGCGACTTTCGTCCACACCGTCGCGAATCAGCGAATACGACGAAGGGGGAATCAACGCCTCGGCCCCTCCGACGATGACACGCGCGGCGACCAGGACAGCAAAGGTGGTCGCTGCGGCGTTGGCCGCAACGGCCAGCGACCACACGAGCACACCACAGGCGATGATCAGACGACGGTCAAACCGATCGGCCAGCCACCCCGCCGGTAATCCCACCACGATATTGGCGACCGCAAATGCCGCGCCGATCAGAAAGCTGATTTGCACGTCGCTCACGCCGAAATCGCGCTGGATCGGCGCGACCATGAGCACCAGGATGTTCTTGTCGATCTGGGCCAGCATGGTCATCAGAGTCAAGGTGGCGACTAGCCCCCACTGGGCGAGCCGCGAGCCCGCCTTATGATTCGCCTGCATAGGTTCGTGTCTCCGCGATGCTTGTTGGTTTGCAGGCTATGTCTGCCTGTTGAGGCGATTATAGGTATCGCATGACATTTATAAAATTTATTGTTTAAATACAGTACATCCATTCCGTAAATGTCAAAAACGTCATGCGATTCAACAAACTCGATCTCAACCAACTCGTGGTACTGGACGCCCTGCTATCCACTCGCAGCGTCGGTAAGGCCGCAGAGCGCCTGTTCCTGAGTCAGCCAGCGACCAGTTGCTCGCTGGCCCGCCTGCGCGAATATTTCGAGGACGAGTTACTTGTGCCGGTGGGAAAAACGCAGGTACTCACCCCGCTAGCCAAAGAGTTGGTGAAACCCGTTAGGGACGTCCTGCTCCAGATCCAGACAATCACGCGCGCACGTCCCACGTTTGATCCTGCGACGTCGACGCGTCGCTTCACGATAGAGGCGTCCGACTATGTGATCAGTGTGTTTCTGTCGGAAGTGGTCAAGCGAGCAGCAATGTTGGCGCCCCTGATGCAGTTCGACTTGCGCGCGATCAGTCCGCAGACGCCCGAGCATCTGGAAAACGGGGAGGCAGAATTGCTGATTGCACCAGAGTTCGCACGGGTTGCCGGACATCCCGCGGAGCCATTGTTCAACGACACTTTTTCGTGCCTGGTGTGTGCCGAGTATCGAATGGCGGGCGACCGGCTGACGGAAGACGAGTACTTCGACGCCGCTCATGTTGGTGTGGAATGGGGGGGCGGTCGTCGCATTACCTTTGACGCCCGCTTACTCTCCACGAGCAAGCGGACACGGCGCCAGACGGTGATCGCGCCAACCTTCACACTCGTCCCGGCATTGCTCGTGGGAACCTCTCGGATCGCCACGCTCCCCTCCCGACTGGCACACCAAATGGCACAACGTTTCCCGCTGCGCGTGCTGGAATGCCCTGTCGGTATTCCAGCGTTCACCGAAAACCTTCAATGGCACAAGTTCCAAGAGCGCGATCCGGCTATCGCGTGGCTTCGGTCACTGTTTCGTGAAATCGCACAATGCCTGCCCGCCCTTGCAGCGTCCGGCGAAAAGGAAGCCCATGGATCTCGCGGCGCAACCCGGGCAAGTGGGGCAAAGCCGAGCCCCGAGCCGAAAGTCAGACGGGTGAAAGCCTCCCGTTAGCCGGCGCCTGATTCCATCAACGTTGCATCGACGCTGTCATGGTTTGATAGCGGTGCGCCGAAATCATCGATCGAGTCACAATCAAAACTCACTATCAATTATATTTTTAATTTGAGTCGAATTTATTGACTCAAATGCAAACGTGAGTTAATTTAGGAGGCATTGGGTAACCTTCGTGTGAGCCCGCCCAAGCGGGAGACGAAAGTGGATACAGTTCGGCGATATCGAAGCGGCGAGGCGGCGAAACTCGCGGACATGCCTGCGGCAACCTTGCGCATCTGGGAGCAACGCTATGGCGTTGTGTCGCCGCCCACCAGCGCCTCGGGTCAGCGCCTGTATTCCGACGTTGATGTCCACCGCCTGAGAACGATCAAGGCGTTGGTGAACCGAGGGCATGCCATCAGCTCTATTGCCCACCTGGATGGCGATCAGTTGCGGCACTTGGCCAGCGCAGGCAGCAACCCGGCGCTGTCAGACGCCCCCATGCGAGCCACGAACCTGTTCATCGTCGGATTTGGCGAAAGCGTGACGCTCGACATGCCGAAGGGCGTCAATGCCGTCCGGCTCGAATCCATTCACGAGATCCCCTCCGCTGACGGCGACGAGTCCGCCGAGACCTGCGTCGTCATCCGCGTCGAGGCGCTTCACGAAGACGTGGTTCTGGCGATCGTCTCGGCCGCGCAGCGACTGCTGTGCGATGACGTGCTCGTCGTCTATTCCTTCGGCACGACGCGGGCGGCCGAACTCGCGCGATTGGAGGGCATCAACCTCAAACGCGCTCCCAACGCCCTGCTGCATGCGAACGACCTCCTCGCCGAGTACCTGCAGTCGTTGCATCGCCGTGATTCCGGCAGCGCAGGCCGCGAGCGGATCTGGCGAAGAACGCCGCGCCGGTTCGACAACGACACGCTGACGAGCGTGGTCTCCCGGTCGACGACCATCGCTTGCGAGTGCCCCAAGCATCTTGCCGAACTCGTGCTGCAAATCGCCGCGTTCGAGCGTTACAGCGATGAATGTCAGTCACGCTCGCCCGCCGACGCGCTGCTCCATCGACATCTCGGCGACGCAGCCAACAAGGCCGTCGCCATGTTCGAAGACGCCCTCGCCGCCGTGGCTGAGCACGAAGGCTGGTCCATGCCGGCCATCACGCGCGGCGAGCGCTGAACATCGCCACACGTCGGCAACTTCCTTTTCCGGAGAACCTCATGGGCGCGATCATCGATTCGCAACCGGCCATCACGAAGGGCGCCGAGCAAGGCGTCCCGTTGTCGCAAGTCATCCGGCAACGCTTGCGAAACGCCGGAGTCCGGTTTCACGCCAACGACAACATCGCCGCCCACCTGCGCGAGGGGGATGTCGACACATTGCAGGGCGAAGTGGCCATGCATATCGAGAACGCCCTTCGCGCACTTGTCATTGACGTCGACAATGACCACAACACGCGCGAGACCGCGAAGCGCGTCGCGAAGATGTTCGTCAGGGAAGTGTTCTCCGGACGTTACGAACCGCCGCCCGCAGTCACGGAATTCCCGAACATCGGGCAACTGAACGAACTCACGTTAATCGGGCCGCTTCGCGTGAGGAGCGCATGCTCGCATCATCTCTGCCCGATCATGGGTCGCGCATGGATTGGCGTATTGCCCGCGGCGAATTCGAACCTGCCCGGCTTGTCCAAATATGCCCGATTGCTTAATTGGGTCATGGCAAGACCGCAGATTCAGGAGGAAGCCGTCAAGCAGATCGCCGACTTGCTCGAGGAAAAGATCACCCCCGACGGGCTCGCCGTCGTGATGGAGGCCGATCACTTCTGCATGCATTGGCGAGGCACCAAAGACGACGGCGCGCGCATGGTGAGCAGCGTCATGCGGGGACGCTTCCTCGAAGATCCCGCGTTGCGCCGCGAGTTTCTGGCATTGATGCCCGACCGCTCGCAGTAAAGGCAAACGCATCGATCCCGCAGCATCCTCCCTGGAGACGCCGCGATGACAACTATCGATATCAGTCAATACGCTTGTCCGACGGGCACGAGCGTCGGCGGCGTCTCGTCGCAAAACGCGCCCGCGAACGCGAGTCCGTGCTCGACCGCAGCTGGTGCTGGTGCTGGTGCTGGTGCTGGTGCTGGTGTCGGTGTCGGTGCCGCCCGCATGTCGGCACGTCCTTCACTTTCCCCGTCATCTCGCCCGTCGCTTGGCGATGGCACCGACCTGACGGGGCTGCTGACGCTGGCTCAGCTCGGCGACGAGGAGGCCTTCGCGCAGTTCTACCAACATACCTCGTCCGTGCTGTTCGGCGTCATCCTTCGTGTGATTCATCACCGCGCCGAAGCCGAAGATATCCTTCACGATGTCTATATGGCGTTGTGGCAGCGTCGTCTGATGTTCGATGCACAGCGCGGCGACGTCCTGCCGTGGATGTCGACCATTGCCCGGAACCGAGCCATCAGCTATCTACGCAAACGACAACCGATTCCGCTGGACGAGACCCTCATGTCGTCCATCGCCGCGGATACCGTGCCCCCGCCGGAGCTGACTGAAAAGGATCGCGAAAAGCAAAGACTCTCGGTGGCCATGACCGCGCTCTCTGCGCAACAGCGGCAGGCCATCACGATCGCCTATTTCGGCGGTTTCACCTATACCGAACTCGCCCAGACGTTGGGCGTGCCGGAAGGCACCGCCAAAAGCTGGATTCGTCGAGGCCTCGCCAAGCTCCGGGAGGTGCTCGAGTCCTGAAAATTCCCGCCTCCGGTCACGGTTGAGCACAACGATAGTCGATGCCAGCGTGCTTGATGGACGCCGGACGCTAACACAGGCTTCCCATTTACCCACCTAGGTACTGACATGACAAACGCTGTTCCCGCCAAACGATCCGTCGCGCTGCGGTGGCTGAGCGCGCTCTCGTTATCGTTCACGTTCCTCCTGCTGTCCGGGTGCGCCAGCACGAGTCCGCCGCCGGGGGTCTCCCCCGTGTCGCCCTTCGATGTGAGTCGCTATCAGGGCCGCTGGTACGAACTGGCCCGCCTCGACCATGCGTTCGAGCGCGGCATGACGGACGTCTCCGCCACCTACACGCCGCAGCCCGATGGCAGCCTGCGTGTGCTCAATCGTGGCTTCGATACGGCCAACGGTCAGTGGCGCGAGGTGACCGGAAAGGCGCTGTTTATCGGTTCGCCGTCCGTCGCCTCGCTGAAGGTGTCGTTTTTCGGCCCGTTCTACGGCGGCTATCATGTGGCCGCTCTCGACCCCGACTATCGCTGGGCGTTGGTGCTGGGCCCGGATACTGGCTACTGCTGGATTCTCGCGAGGGACAAGCATCTCGGCGCGAGCGAGAGGCAGCGCATCGTGGCGCGTGCGCAAGCGCTGGGCGTCGATACGACGGCGCTTGTCTGGGTGACCCATGATCGCGTCGATCCCGTCGAATGACCAAGCACGGTAAGGCATTTCTCCCCAGCAAAGTCTGTCAGGCGTGCGGCCGGCCTTTTACATGGCGCAAGAAATGGGCTCGGGTGTGGGGCGACGTCCGGTACTGTTCCGAGCGATGCCGGCGGGTGCGTCGCCCGGAGCCGGTACAATCAGGAAAAAATACCTTCGGCAAACCCTTCCGATGATGTCAGCTTCACCCATCTGCCTTATCCGCTCGGTCTCTTGCGCCCGCCCTGTCCGGGGCGCGCTGGCATTGACCGCCTTGGCCGCCGCACTCGCCGGCTGCGCGGGTCCCCGGCCGCAGGCCGCGCCGGCCACCCCGCCGACCGCCCACGCGTCGCCCCCCGCCCCCACGAATCCACCGCCCGCCGCCGACGCGCCACAGGCATCAGCGCCGCTACCGTGGTGCGTGCAGCCCGCGCTGCGTGAGGAAGACGATCTGATGCGCAACTTCGGCGGCATTCCCGCCGGGGTCCGCCGCATCGAAGAAACGCGCTTCATCGCCAGTTACGACCGCGCCACCGGCAAGGTCGGGCCGCTCGACAACGGCAATCGCTTCGTGATGGATTTCGACAAGCACGGTCGCCTGCTCGCGAGCACCGACCGCGGTCGTTATACCTATGACGCCGACGGCCGGCTGCACAGCGTCGACGGCGCCCCCGTCGACTGGCAGAGCGCCAACGCCTGGGTCGTTCACGGTACCGCCCGTCGCGCAACGTGGAAGGAGCAGGTGCGCCACGAGAACGACGGGCAATTGGAATGGACCCGCAGTCTCGTCGCCGCTGCCAATGGCACGCATCTTCACCACGCCGGCAGCCTGCAAGCGCGACGATTCGACGACGAATGCTTCGCGCTCTCGCGTCAATGGACGGCGCCCAACGAAGCGCGTCAGGTCGTCACGGCCGACGGCAAGGTGCGACCGGCGCCGAAATGGGTCGCCTACCGGACGTTCGCGAGCGTGGAGCGCAAGCCGAACGGCGGGCGCATCGTACGTGACAACGGCGCCGCCGCCTTCATCGACGGTCAATGGCTCGCGCTGGCGTGGGACAACGAGGTCTCGGAATACTCGCCGCGTCATGAACTGATGCGCGTGACGCGCACCGACGCCGCCACCGGCACGCGTCACGTGTCCGAGTATCACTACACGCACGATGCGCACGGCAATATCGTGCGCGTCGTGATCACCGCACCGGCCGCGCACGGCGAGAAGGTCGACCCGTTCGCCAATGTCTTCGTGCGCAAACTGACCTACTTCGACGCGGCACCGGCAGCCTCGGCGCCCAACCAACTCACGTCGGCAAAGTAAAGCGGAACGTCGCCCCCTGCCCGGCCTGTCCGGGCGTGTCGACCAGCGTGATGCGCCGGCCGTGCAGTTGCAGAATGCGATGCACGATGCGCAAGCCCAGCCCGCCCTCACGGCGGGCGCCGCCCACCGTGAATGGCCGCTCGAACAGGCCTTCGCGCGCGGTCTCGGGGATGCCGGGACCGGTATCGCTCACCCTCACCTCGATATCGGCGCCGACCGGCGCTACCGCCACCGTGATCTCACCGCCCGACGGCGTGTATCGCAGTGCATTGTCGAGCAGGTTCGTGAACACGCGTTCGATCAAACCGAGATCGGCGCGCGCGACCGGAATGTGCGGCGCGAGTTTCGCGCGCAACGCTACCCCGCGCGACTCGGCACTCAGTTCGAACTTCTGGAAGACGTCCTGAATCAGATCCGTCACGGAGAACGGCTCGGCTTCGGGCTGCACGAAGCCATGTTCGAGACGCGCCAGTTCGAACAGCGATTGCGCCAGCGCGCCGACCTTGCGGCTCTGATCGAGCGCAATGCCCAGATAGCGCCGCCGCTCGGCCGGGGTGAGCGTGGCGTCCTTGAGCGAGAGTGTCTCGAGATAGCCGTGCAGCGACGAGAGCGGCGTGCGCAGATCGTGCGAGATGTTGGCGATGAGTTCGCGCCGCTCCTGATCCTGACGCGTCAGCGTGCGCCACTGCGCGCCCAGTCGCTCGACCATCTGCCGGAAGGTGCGCTCGAGCACGACGATCTCGTCGTTCGGCCGCGCCTGCTGCAACGCCAGTTCATCCGCGGACACGGCGGGCAGCGGCACCGGGGCCGCGTCGATATCGAACTCGCGCACGGAATCCGTCAGGCGTCGCAACGGACGCGTAATCAATGCAAACGCCGCCAGACCGGCAATCAGGCACAGCGCCGCCACCAGACCGATCGACCAGAGCGCTGTATTGAGCGCGGCGCTCGTCGCCCCGCGCGCCGCGAAGCGGTCGTGCGCTTCGCCAACCAGCACGACGTAGATGTAGCCGACCTCGCGGCCGTCCACTCGCAGCGGCGCGGCGCTGAACACCTTGCGCACGTCAGCGTTACGCGGATCGTCGCCGTAGATCGGCAACGCCTCGCCATCAAGCAGCCGGTGCACGGGGGCCAGATCGACCTGCGTTCGCCGCAGATGACCTTCCGGCGCCGCATGGCCGGTGATACGGCCCTGCATGTCGAGCAAATACACTTCCACGCTCGGATTCACGACCATGAGTTGCCCGAACAGGCGCCGCACGGCGTCGGGCTTCATGCCGTTCGCGTCCATGAGCTGAGCGTTCGCGGCGATATGCTCCGCGAGTCCGCGCGAGAGTCCCTGAATCACTTCGGCTTCGTGCATGCGATTGGCGCGCACCTGCATCCACGCCGACGTGCCGCAGCACACGAGCAGCAGTGCCGCGAACACCACCGACAGGCGCTGCGTGAGGGTGAGATTCCAGCGACGCATCATGCGCCTCCTGCTTCGGCACCCGTGCCGTCGGGCCCGCCTTCGCTGGCGAACTTGTAGCCGCGTCCCCAGACCGTGAGGATGCGCGTGGGCTGCGTCGGATCCGCTTCGATCTTGGCGCGCAGGCGATTGATGTGCGTGTTGACGGTGTGCTCGTAGCCCTCATGCTGATAGCCCCAGACGGCATTGAGCAGGTCCATGCGCGAGAACACCTTGCCGGGCTGGCGGACGAAGAAGTACAGAAGATCGAATTCGCGCGGCGTGAGGTCAAGCCGCTTGCCGCTGAGCGACGCCTCACGGGCAATCGGATCGATGAACAGCCCCGCCGTCGCCAGACTGCCCGCCTCCATGCGGGCGTTGCGCGCGAGCGCGTCGACGCGCCGCATGAGTGCCTTGACCCGCGCCACCAGTTCCAGCACCGAAAACGGTTTGGCCAGGTAGTCGTCCGCGCCCAGTTCCAGCCCGAGGATGCGGTGCACCTCGCTCGCGCGGGCGCTGATGATGATGATCGGCGTGTAGCGGGTCATCGCCCGCGCGCGACGGCAGATTTCCAGTCCGTCAACGCCGGGCAGCATCAGGTCGAGGACCAGCGCATCCCAGCCCCCCTCGGACAATCGCCGAAGGCCTTCGTCACCGTCGGCGCAATGCACGACCTCGAACCGCTCGTCGCGCAGATGCAGCGCAAGCAGGTCGGCAATATGCACGTCGTCTTCGACGAGCAGAACACGGCGCGGCGATTCCATCGCAGGCACGGCTCCTGGAAAAGTGGGTCTTGAGGGCCCCATTGTGCGCAGTTCCCGCACCGCGAGGTATCACGAATTGTTTAATTTTACGTGAGGACTTTGCCATCGCTGGCGCACTACCCTTGAATCATCGATCTGGCACAAATAGCGCCCGTACCGGCCGTGCCGGCGGTAGCGATAACGCCGAACCCAGGCCGTCGCGCTGCCCCGAGTCCACAACGGCGGACCACCCCGCGCCGGATCGCCCTACTCACCGGAGGATGTCATGCGTTTGTCCGATACCCCACCGCGCAAGCCGTCGCGGTCCCGTGCCGCCTCGGCGGGCTCGACGCCGTCGCGCCGCGCGTTCCTGCTGAGCGCCACTGCCGCGGCGGCCGCCGCCGTCGCCGGGCTGGTGCCGCGTCTCACACGCCCCGCGCGCGCCGACGATGCCCGTCACGCCGGCGCCCCCGAGCGTTTCGAGGTCGTCTACAGCGACGCCGAATGGCGCAAGCGCCTCACACCCGCCCAGTACGAGATCTTGCGCCAGGAGGGCACCGAGCGGCCATATTCGAGCCCGCTCAACGACGAACATCGCGCCGGAACCTTTGCCTGCGCCGGCTGCGCGCTGCCGCTCTTCTCGTCGCGCACGAAATTCGACAGTCACACGGGTTGGCCGAGCTTCTGGATGCCGCTGGACCATGCCGTGGGTACGCGTACCGACTCGACTTTCGGCATGATCCGTACCGAAGTCCATTGCCGGCGTTGCGGCGGCCATCTGGGCCATGTGTTCGACGACGGACCGAAGCCGACCGGCCTGCGCTATTGCATGAACGGCCTCGCCATGACGTTCCTGCCGCAACCCGCCTGAGCACCATGCCACATTCGCCATCCACTCACCAACCTCCGCTTCGCCCGGCCAACGGGTGCGGCGCAAGGAGCGCTTCATGACTTTGCTCATC
The DNA here is from genome assembly GCF_902459725.1 of Pandoraea eparura. Lineage (GTDB taxonomy): Bacteria > Pseudomonadota > Gammaproteobacteria > Burkholderiales > Burkholderiaceae > Pandoraea > Pandoraea eparura. The sequence continues at coordinate 17,172 of NZ_CABPSH010000013.1, read as the reverse complement.
CTGGCCTACCTCGGCGGGATTCTGACGATCGTCAGTCCGTGCATCCTGCCGGTGCTGCCGTTCGTGTTCTCGCGGGCCGGTCAATCGTTCTCGCGCAGCGTGTTGCCAATGCTCGCCGGCATGGTGCTGATGTTCGCGCTGGTGGCCACGCTCGCCGCCGTCGGCGGAAGCTGGGTCGTGCAGGCAAACCAGTACGGCCGCTGGGTCGCGCTCGCCCTCGTCGCCCTGTTCGGCGCGACGCTGCTCTTCCCGAAGCTCGCCGAACGGCTCACGCATCCGCTCGTGTCGCTGGGTGACCGTCTGTCGCAGTCTGCGCAAGGCGGCAGCACCGCAGGCGCCCATCCCGGCGCGTCGTTCCTGCTTGGCATTGCCACCGGCCTGCTCTGGGCGCCCTGCGCCGGTCCGATTCTCGGCCTGGTGCTCACGGGCGCCGCGCTGCAGGGCGCCAGCGTCGGCACCACGCTGCTGCTTGTCGCCTACGCGGCCGGCGCCGCCACGTCGCTCGGGCTGGCGCTCGTCGTCGGCGGGCGTGTGTTCTCCGCCATGAAGCGCTCGCTCGGCGCGGGCGAATGGATTCGCCGCGGCCTGGGCGGACTGATGCTCGCGGGCGTCGCCGCCATCGCCCTCGGTCTCGACACCGGTGTGCTGGCGCAACTCTCGACGGCGTCGACGGGCGGCATCGAGCAGCGCCTCGTCGACCAGCTTGGCGCACGTCGCGGGGCCACCGCGGCCAACGCCAATGCAGCGGCCGCCGACGCAACCGACGCGCTTGCCGACACCCACCCCGCCGGCCCGTCCATGATGCCGGTGCGCGACACAATGATGCGCGCCGCCGACGCCGTCCCCGCGCCGTTGCCGGTCGAAGGTCAACTGCCCTCGCTTGACGGCGCGGTGCAATGGCTGAATTCGCCGCCGCTTACGGCGCAGTCCCTGCGCGGCAAGGTCGTGCTTGTCGACTTCTGGACGTACTCGTGCATCAACTGCCTGCGCACGCTGCCCTACGTGAAAGCCTGGGCGCAGAAGTATCGTGACCAGGGCCTTGTCGTCATCGGTGTGCATGCGCCCGAATTCGCGTTCGAGCGCGACATCGGCAACGTGAAAAAGGCCGTGCATGACCTGGGGGTCGACTACCCGGTGGCCATCGACAACAATTTCGCCATCTGGCGCGGCTTCCACAATCAGTACTGGCCGGCGCACTACTTCATCGATGCCCAGGGTCGCGTACGTTACCACCACTTCGGCGAAGGCAATTACGCCGAGTCGGAACGCGTGATCCAGCAACTGTTGCGCGAGGCCGGTGCGAAGCAGGTCGCGAGCGGCATTGCCGATGTGCAGGCGGGTGGCATCCAGCAAGCGGCCGACATGGGTGACGTTCGCTCGCCGGAGACCTATGTCGGCTACGCGCGTGCGGAGAACTTCGCGTCGCCGGGCGGCGCCGTGCACGATCAGGCCAGCGGCTACCGCGTCCCGTCGACGCTGTCGCTCAATCAATGGGGGCTGACCGGCGACTGGCGCGTAGGTCCGCAACGGGCTACCGCCGTGCAGGCCGGTGCGCGCATCGTCTACCGCTTCCATGCGCGCGACCTGCACCTCGTCCTCGGCCCGAAAGCCAGCGGCCAACCGGTGCGCTTTCGCGTGACGGTCGACGGCAAGGCGCCCGGCGATGCGCACGGCACCGACGTCGGCCCCGACGGCACCGGCACCGTGGCCGCCCAGCGGTTGTACCAGTTGGTACGACAGTCGGGCGACGTGCGCGATCGCACGTTCAGCATCGAGTTTCTCGATCCGGGCGTCTCGGCCTATGCCTTCACGTTCGGCTGAGGTCGACGGGGTTGGGCGACTTGCGTCGCGCCCCTTCCTCAAGCCTGATGAACCCATTCCTCACGCCACCAAGGCGTGCGCAAACGCCAGGAGTTTTCAGATGAACCCGTTCGATTCCCATCACCGGTCGCCAACGCACAACACCCCCACGCGCCAATCGCCGCGCAGCTCATCGCCTGCCTGGCGCGTGCGACGCGTCCTACTCGGCGTCGCCGCCGCGGGGGCACTCGTCTGGCAAGTGGGCGCATACGCGTTCGGCGGCGCCGAGGCCGCCGTCGTCATCGCCGCCCCAAAGCTCGACGAACCCGCCACGGGCGCTCACAGCGAGACGGCCGTGTTCGCCGGCGGCTGCTTCTGGGGCGTGCAAGGCGTGTTTCAGCACGTGAAGGGCGTGACGAAGGCTGTCTCCGGCTACGCAGGCGGCACGGCCAAGACGGCCGACTACGAAACCGTCAGCAGCGGTGCGACGGGCCACGCCGAATCGGTGGAAGTGACGTTCGATCCGCAGCAAGTCTCCTACGGGACGCTGCTGCAAATCTACTTCTCCGTCGCGCACAACCCGACCGAACTCAATCGTCAGGGCCCGGATACCGGCACGCAATATCGCTCGGCCGTGTTCCCGATGAGCGACGCACAACGCCATGTCGCCGACGCCTACATCGCGCAGCTCAACGCCTCGCATGTCTACAGCAAGCCCATCGTCACCCGCCTGGAAAAGTACACGGGCTTCTATCCCGCCGAGACTTATCATCAGGATTTCCTGACCGAACATCCGATGTATCCGTACATCGTTATCAACGACCTGCCGAAGGTGAAAGACCTCAAGCGTCTGTTCCCCGCCCAGTATCGCGACACGCCCGTGCTCGTGAAATCCGCCAACGCGATGTAAGGCGTCGTTGCGGCGAGGGGCGCGGGGGCACGGGGGCGCAAGCGGCCCGCGACGCTGGCGCCCTTCGCCCTTCGCCCCTCGCCCCGCCCTCTCGCCGCACGCTCGGCTTATCGCGGCGCGTCGGCGAGCTTGTACACGCGGACCCGGTGACCATCCGGATCAGACGCCACGAACGTGCGACCGAAGTCCATCGTCGTCGGCGCCTGCAGGATCGTGATGCCTCGCGCGCTCCAGTCCTCCCACGTGGCGTCCACGTGCGCGTTGGACGCCACCGGCAGCACGATTTCGCTGCCGCCGGGCGGCGCGATGGCCGTCGGCGCCACGCCATAGCGCGCCCACAGTCCCAACTTCAGCCCCGACGGGAACACGAACATCGCAAATCCGGGCGAGGCTTCCACCGGCTCGAGGTCGAACAATTCGGCATAGAACGCCGCGCTTTCGGGGGGACTCGAAACATACAAAATGACCAAATTCGGATGCAGCATGACTCGCTCCTGTCGATAGTGATGGATGACATGTCGCCCGGCCGGCGCCCGCATCCGCTGGACCGTCATGCGCTGTCATGCCTCACATCGTACGAAGCGATACTGTCAATTTTTGTCAGCAGTCGAATAGCGGGGTTGAAACCTCGCCAAGGCCCGTGGAACTCACCGATTGCCCGTCGTTTCGCGCCACGTCTTGAGCAATGCCCGCCGCCCGCGCGGGTAGCGTGTTTCGCTCACCGTTAGCGCCTCGATGCGATCGGCGCGGAAATGGCGGAAGTCGTCGCGCAGTTCGCACCACGCGACGATCATGCGCATGTGGTCGAAGAAGCCGAGCGCGAACGGCCAGATGACGCGATCGGACTGGCGGCCCGCTTCGTCACGATAGGACAACTGAAGTTTTCGCTCGGAGCGAATGGCTTCGCGAATGACCGTCATGTCGACGATCGTCGGCGGTAACGGGTCGCCCGGTGCGATGAGCAGGGTCGACGCCTCGAGCGACGAGCGCAGGTCCGGCGGCAGCACCGCCGCGATCTTGGCCAGCGCGTTTGCGCCGGCGTCGGCCAGAGCGCCGTCGGTGCGCTTGGCGACCCACCGCGAGCCCAGCACGATGGCCTCGATTTCCTCTTCGGAGAACATCAGCGGCGGGAGCAGAAAACCCGGCTTCAGGACGTAGCCCAGCCCCGGCGCCCCCTCGATGTGCGCGCCCTGCGCCTGCAACATGGCGATGTCGCGGTAGAGCGTGCGCAGGCTCACGCCAAGCGAGTCGGCCAGCGCCGCGCCCGCCACCGGGTAGCGGTGGCGGCGCAGCAACTGCATCAATGAGAAAAGGCGTTGTGTGCGGGACATGGCGCGTCATTATGCGCCAAGCGGCTGCGCGTGGCAGTGCGTCGGATCACTTCTGGCGCAACTGCCTGACGACCTCGGAATTCACATCGCCCGCCTGGGCGCCGTAGGCCACCCGCAGGTAATTGCTCAATTCGGCCACCTGCGCGTCGGTGAGCTGCCGCGCGAAGCCCGGCATGTCCTGCATCGCCTCCCGCCCGGGGAACTGCTGCGGCTCGATGCCGTCGAGAATCGCCACGATCAGGTTGCGCGGATCCTTCTGACGCACTGTCGAGTTGCCCAGCATCGCCACCGCTACATGGGGTTTGCCGGTGCCGTCCGCCGCATGGCAGCCCGCGCACACGGCGAGATAGAGGTTGCGTCCCGCCTTCAACTGGCTCGTTTCGGGATGCGCCGGCAGCGGCGCCGGCGCGGGGGGCGCGTCGCCGAGCAGATACGTCGAGAGCGAGCGCAGATCGTCGGGTGTGAGGTATTGCGTGCTCAGATGCACCACCGGGTACATCTCGCCAAATGCCGACCCTTGCGCAGCGATCCCCGTGCCGAAGAACGTTTGAAGATCCTTCACTGTCCAGCCCCGTGCCGCCAGGGCGTCGGGCGTCAGATCGGGTGCGGCGATGCGCGCGAGCGCCGCCCCGCCGAGCGGCTTCGCGCTGTCGAGTTGACCGAACGTGCCGCGCGGCGTGTGGCATTCGGCACAGTGCCCCAGGGCGTTTGCGAGATAGCGTCCGCGCAGCCAGTCGGCGGACTGCCCCTTCGAGGCGTCGGGCAAGCTGTCCTTCAGGAACATCCAATCCCACACGCGCATGCCGAAGCGCACGTTGTACGGGAACGAGAGCTCGTGCTTGCGGTTGGGCACCGCAGCCGGCTTCACCGACATCAGGTACGCGTAGATAGCGTCGCTGTCCGCGCGCGTCATCTGACGATAGGACGTGTACGGCATGGCCGGATACAACGCCTGGTTGGGGGCCATCCCGTCATGCAGCGCGCGGTAGAAGTCGTCGGTCGTCCAGCCGCCGATGCCGTGCGTCTTGTCCGGGGTGATGTTGGTGCCGTAGAACGTGCCATATGGCGACTTGAGCGGCACGCCGCCCGCAAACGGCGCGCCGTTCGCGCTCGTGTGACAGGCGGCGCAATCGGCTGCGCGCGCGAGATATTTGCCGCGGGCAATCTGCGCTGACGACGCATTCTCCGCGGGCGAAGGCGAAGGTGACGCCGTCCCGTCGCCAGCCGCTGATGCGGTGGCACCTGGGGCATCCGCGGCCATACCGCTCGTCACGAGCGCAGGCGCCGCCGTCGTCTTGGGCATCGGCGGCCGGGCGGGCTTGGGCGGCTTGGGCACCGTCGAGTCGTTGCACGCGGCGACGAACAGCACCGCGACAACGCACGCCGCACGCGCGCTCCAGCGGGTGGCGCGATTCAGGCGCATGGCGTATCCCCTCTGTTTGCGTCCCTCATTTCGCATCCTTGAGGCAGCCCGGCGTCTTGAGCACGACGTCGCGCACCGCCGCGTAGTAGCGCACATACCCCGTGCACCGGCAGAGATGGTCGTTGAGTCCCTCGGTGATCGCGGCTTCGAGATCGGCGCGCGCGACCGGGTGGCGCTTCAGACGCTCGATCAGCACCGTCGCCGCGTTCACGAAGCCGGGTGTGCAGTAGCCGCACTGGAAACTGAAGTGATCGAGAAACGCCTGCTGGATCGGAGCGAGCGTGAGCTTGCCATCGGCATCGTGCACCGCGTGGCCTTCTACCGTGCGCACCGTCTTGCCGTCGAAATAGTTCGTCCCGGTAATACAAGTGCGTACGGTCTCACTGCTGCCGTCGGCATGATCGACGATCACCACGCAGGCGTGACAGATCCCCTGCCCGCAGCCCAGACGCGAGCCGGTCAGGCCCAGTGTCTCGTGAAGCCAATCGATCATCATCAAACCGGCCGGCACGTCCATCGGGCCATGCGACACACCATTGACCTTCACGGTCACCGGCAACGTCTCCCATGGGGCTTTGCCATTTACCGCTGCCACTTGGGTTCCCGGCGCTGCCGCCGCACTTGCCGCAGACGTTGTCGACGCGGCACTTGCTGCGCTCATCGGTTGTGCCGCGCCCGTCGACGCCGTGGCGTCCGACACGGCCTGCGTTGCGCTCGACGCGTTTGTCATGCCAGTACCTCCTGGATCTTCTCCGGTGTCACCGGCAACGCCGTAAATCGATGGCCGATCGCATGCGCGAGGCCGTTCACAATCGCGCCCACCACGGGAATCATCACCACTTCCGCAATGCCCTTGGGCACGTCGGTCTCGGAGATCGGTGGCAATACCTCACCGGTTTGCGTCCACACGGCGACGTCGACCGCGCGTGGCAGGTGATATCGATTGAAGTTCCACGTGCCATTGCCCGGGCCGTCCTCATAGAGCGGCAGAAACTCGTGCAGCGCGTGGCCGATCCCCATTGCGAGCCCTCCCTGCAATTGGCCCGAGACGAGTTGCGGCGAAATCTGGTTGCCGCATTCGACGATGGAATGGTGGGTGAGCAGTTCGACCTTGCCGGTCGCCTCGTGCACCGAGAGCGCCACGAGCGTGCCGACGGCGCTGTAGTAGGTCACCGCCGCGTTGTTGCGCTGCACCGGCGGGTAATACACGCGCTTGCGGTCAAGCGTGCGGTACCCCGTGGCCGGCGCGGCGGGCGCGACATGCCTGGCCGCAGAACTCCCATTGGGCGACGACGTGCCTTTCGCGACCGATGCGACCGATGCGCCCGATGCGCCCGATGCGCCCGATGCCGGATTCGCCCCTCCCCGTCCAAAGCGCAAGGCAATGCCGTCGACGGGCAGTCGCTGTGTTGCACCGTCGCCCAGATCCCAGTCCGCTTCGGCCCACTGCCACCGGTTGAACACGTGCACCGTCGCCCCGGTCGCCAGACCCAATGCGTGTGCCGTCTTGGCGAGCATCGCTAACGGCAGCGCTTCGAGCCCGGCAGCCGTGAGCTTGCCATCGACCCAGCGCGCGTCCTCCACGCGCACTACGAGCGGCGCCGCCTGCCCGCCGCCCAGCCCGCGACGCCAGATCGACAGCGCCGCCGGCCACAGCCCTTGCATGAAGAGCAACCGTGCCGCTTCTCGCGTGCTGTGCGTGAAATAGTAGGCCGAGTTCGTCGCGCTCGACGGCGACGCGTATCCCGGCGACCAACGCGGATTGGCCGCAAGCTTGTCCTGATCGGCCTGCGACATCAGATAGGGATCGCCGCTCGTCACGACCGGCAACTCCGGCCAGTCGATGATCGCGACATGCACGTCCGTGGCCGGCATGCCAAGCCATTTCGCCACGGCCACGGCCTGCGACGTCGACGTGCCCGTGCCGATCTCCACGGCCGTGTGGTGCAGCGAAATCTTGCCCGTCTCGTCGAACTCCACGCGTGCGAACGAGGTCTCGGCACCGGTGCCGAAGTCCTTTTGCACGCAGGCGAAGCCCACCCCATAGCGGCGGCCCGGATGCGCCGCCTCGAACTCCGCTTTCTTCTTCTCGCGCTGTGTCCACAAGGGATGCCGCCTGGCGCGGGCGAGCACCTCGTCCACCCGCACGGCGCCCGCCGGAATCGCCCCTTGGGTGTTCTTCATGCCCGAGCGCAGCGCGTTCTTGAGACGGAAATCGATCGGGTCGACGCCAAGCTGCGCGGCCATCTCGTCGATCATCATTTCGGTGGCGGCCATCGACTGCAACGTGCCGTAACCGCGCGCCGAGCCGGCATCGATGGCCCGCGACGCAATCGCCACGCTCGCCAGATCGCTCTGCGGGATGTAGTAGATCGACTGCGCTGCCGTCGCCCCGACCATCGCCACCGACGGCGAGAAGTTCATCCGCCCGCCACCGTTGCATTCCATGTCGGCCGCGAACGCCTGCAACAGCCCGCTCTCCTTGTCGACGCCAAGGCGATAACGCAGGGTGAACGCGTGACGCTTGAGCGACGTCTGGAACTGTTCGTAGCGGTCGTTGGCCAGGCGCACCGGCAGGCCGTCGCCGTACATCGCAGCGGCCAGACCGTAGAACGGCATGTTGTAGTGATCCTTCGACCCGTAGCCCACCGTGTAGCACGGATAGACGATCAGCCGCTTGACCGGAAAGTGCCCCTTGGCGGCCATGGCCGCCGCGTTCTCCGCCACTTCGGACGGCGATTGGGTGGGCACCACCATGTGCAGCGTCTGCGTGGCAGCGTCGTACCAGCAGTTGGCGTTATCGGGCTCGAGCGCTGCCGTGTCGATCGACTGGGTGCGATATTCGCGCGACATCACCAGCCAGTTCGCCGGCGGGTGAGAGAGCGATTCGCCGATCTTCGCCGCGTAGGCCATGCCTTGCTCGTCGAGCTTGCCGTGGTCGTTGCCGTCCGGCCACACGGGCAGATGCTTTCGCATCATGCTCGGGAAAATCGGCGCGTCCTTCAGGCTCGAGTAGATGTCATCGTCGTACGGCGTTTTGCCGCCCACGCGCACGAAGCGGAAGCTGCCCCACGGGTCGCGCTCGAGCGGGCCCGTCACGTCGCCATAGCGAATGATCTCGTCGTGAAACTTGAGCTTGTCCTTGGCGAAGCGAAAGCGCGTGAAGTCGCGGTAGATCAGAATCGCCACGGCGTGACCGAGATAGGCCGGCGTCTTGCCGGCCGGCAGCAGCATGTCGTCGCCATAGAACGCGGGGAACGCGATGCCGTCGCGCACGAGATCGTCGGCCGTCACCACGCGATCGGGTTGCAGACCCTCGTCCAGACGCGAGAGATCGAAGCCGAGATACGCGCGGTCGGCATGCGTCGCACGTAACACGAAGGCGTGCGCCTGCTGCACAGGCCAGCCCGGCATGTCGCGCGAGCGCACATCGCGCGCGAAGATCTTGGCGCCGGTCACTTTGGCCGTGCCGTCGATGCGGAACTTCGCTTGTCCCTTGGCGGCGTCCCACGCGACAGGCGTGAGATTCCTGTCTTCGAACAACGCGGCGAACGCCCGGCTGCCCAACGGCGCGATATAGACCGAAATGCCTGCGATCACCGACGCCTTGAGAAAGCCGCGACGCGACACCGCGACACCGGCGGCGTCGTCGGGGCTCTGGGAGATTCTGGAAGACGCGGTGGTCGACGAAGATGCGGCGTCAACCTCAGAACGAGCGGCTTCGCTCGACAAATCCGCAGGGCGAGAAGGCTTTCTTGGCAGGCGTGGCATAAGCGTTCCGTCCGTCTTGTTTGGGGGGATGCATCACGATCACCAAGCTCGCGCAGACACCGACGCGCACAAAACGGCACGGCAACGATCACGGGGCGCGACATCGGATACCGCCACCCTCGACCCGCGATGCTGACTCACAACGCGTGGCATTCACCTGCCGTGATGCGCTCGCGACGTCCAGCAAGCATACGCTTCATGAGTGACACCGGACATAGCAAGGCTACACGCCGACTCCCGGAATGACAAGGTTGGCCATGACGCACTGCGTGATAACGTGCACGCGCGATCGCGCAGCGCATGCCGTGGGGCGGGCGCGAGCGGCCGATATGCGGCGGGGCTGATGTTGCCTATGTCCAACGAGAAATGCCGCGATGTCTTGGCAGACATGGCGGCATCGATGGGGGGGCGGCACGTGCTTCAGTGTTTGGCGTCGATACGCAATTCCATGCATGTGAGATCGAGCCAGCGGCCGAACTTCGTGCCGACTTCGCTGAACGTGCCAACCGTACGGAAGCCGAGCTTTTCGTGCAGTCGGATCGACGGCGCATTCTGCGCTTCGATGCTCGCGATCATCACGTGAATGCCGATGGCGCGCGCGCGCTCGACCAGCGCGCGCATGAGCGTCTCGCCGATGCCGCCGCCACGCGCGTTCTTGTCCACGTAAATCGAGTGCTCGACCGTATGGCGATACCCGTCGAACGCGCGCCAGTCGCCAAACGACGCGTATCCCGCCACCTTGCCGTCGCGTTCGGCGACGATCACGGGATACCCGCGCGTCACGCGCGCCGCCAGCCACTCACGCCGGTTGTCGACATCGACGAGCACCTCGTTCCAGATGGCCGTCGTGTGCTCGACGGCATCGTTGTAGATGTCGCGAATGGCGGGAAGGTCGGCGTCGGTCGCGTCGCGCACGATGGGCGAGGAAGTCATTTGGGTAGTCCCGCAAGCAAGAGGCCGTGGATGACGGCATGGATTAGGCCGTCCATTTTACTGGAAATTAATTTCCATTAGAATGGACGACATGGATATTAACGAACGTATCGCCCGCCGCGTGCGCGATCTGCGCAGCGAGCGCGGCTATTCCCTCGATACGCTGGCGGAGCGCAGCGGCGTGAGTCGCTCGAGCATCTCGCTCATCGAGCGGGCGCAGACCAGCCCGACGGCCAACGTGCTTGACAAGCTTGCCACCGCGCTCGACGTTACGCTCGCTTCGTTGTTTGACGAACACGCGCGGGCGGACGCGCCGCCCTCGCCCTTGGCGCGTCGTGCCGACCAGCCGGTCTGGACGGACCCGGGCTCGGGCTACGTGCGACGCAACCTTTCGCCGACGCAGCCGTCGCCGCTCCAGTTGGTCGAAGTGCAGTTTCCCGCGGGGGAGCGCGTCGCCTACGATACGGGGGTGCGCGAGAATGAGGTCTGGCAGCAAATCTGGGTCATCGAAGGCACGATCGAAGTCGCGTTGGACAACATCGCGTGGCGGCTCGATAGCGGTGATTGTCTCGCCATGCGGCTCGACCAACCGATTCGCTTCCACAACCCAACGTCGGTGACTGCCCGCTATCTGGTCGGGCTCGTCACGTTACCGTTCGTTGCGCCAAGGAGAACGCCGTGATGCCGTTTGCTTCGTCATCTATCACCCCGCCCATCGCCCTGCAACGACTTGATGGGGCGTAAGCCTGGGCAGCAATCGATGATGTTGCCGACATACGCATCGACTGCGTGCAGGGCGGCGCATCGGTGAGTTTGATGCTGCCGCTTGCACGTGAGCGCGCCACCGCCTACTGGCGCAAAGTGGCTGAAGGCGTCTCGCGTGGCGAGCGTGCGTCGCCCGTCGCCCGTCGCCTATCGGCACGACCTTAGCGCACCAGATAGCCTGCGACCCGCCAACGGCTGTCGATGCCGAAGACCATCGTCACCATCTCATGGGCCTCGGCCTTGTGCTCGAAGACTGTGTTGTACTGAATCACGACATACTCGCCGTCCGGTTGCCCGGGCAGGGTACGGGTAAACACTGCGTCAGCGGTTTTGCGCGACTTCACCCGGCCCAGCGGTCCCCGCGCGGCTTGCAGGCGCTGTGCCCAGTCGTCGGCCGATATCGCTCGCTGAAACACTGGCGCCGCCTGCCCCCAGCTCTGCTGTCCGCGATTGATGTCCGTGAGCCCGAGCCAGAGATTGGCGGCTTCGAGCGCGGGGCGCACGTCGCGATTGATGTCCGCTGCTGGGGCGCTCGCGGTGTTGGCCGGGGCCGAGAACAGCGGCGGCTGGGCCGAGCGGCGCTGCATCGGTTCCTGCTGCGCCTGGGCTGGGAGGGCCGCGAGGCCGGCAGTTGCAACAAGGGCCAGCGTCAGCCCCTGGAACGAGCGGTACAGATCAACACGCGCGGGGCGACGTGACGAATGGGATCGGGTCAAACGCATTGACGCAAACTCCTTGAGACAAAAAAAGACGAACCCGGCCATTCTACTGGCGTGTTCGGTATGTAACGCGCGTAGCGGCGTACATTACAATGCACAACACATGCCCGCTTCCCGCCGCTGGTCATCGCCATGTTGACGACGTCTTTACTCGCGATCACCTCATTGCTCAGCTTCATGATGTTGCTGATCATGGGGTCTCTTCTCCGCTCACGCGTGGCGGGCGTTCGCGAGTGGTGTATCGCCAACGTCGCGGTGCTCATCGCGCTACCGCTGTTTGCGATGCGCGGCGTGTTGCCCGACTTCCTGTCGGTTGCCGTCGCCAATGTCACCCTCGCGGGCGGCCTGCTGCTTTACTTCGCGGGTTGTGCTCGCTTTCTTGGCCAGTCGCCGCATTGGCCGGCATTGGGCGCGTCGCTGGGCGTGCTCGCAGCCGCCATCGTGTTCTGGCGTTACGGTACGGACGATCCACAGACGCGTGTGATTGTCGTCTCGGCCTTTCATGCCGCGTGGCTACTGGCCACTGCCGTGCTCATTGCCCGACACATTCCGCCGCGCCGACATCCTTACAACTATTGGCTGACGGCGAGCCTCGCAGCCGCGTTCGCCATCGGGCATGCGGTGCGTGGCATGGTCTTCGGCTGGACGCCGGCGCCCGGCCCCGACGTGTTTGCGCCCACGATGTTCAACGCGGTGATGCTCACCATCGGCACGATTGTCATGCCTGCCATGACGATGGGTGCGGTCATGATGGTGCACGACGCCATGCTCGCGACCGCCGAAGAAGCCGCCAACCGCGACTATCTGACCGGCGCACTCTCACGCAAACATTTCGATCTGCTCGCGCGTCAGGAGATGGCGCGGGCGGTTGCCCGCAGTTGGCCGCTGTCGATCGTGGTCATTGATCTCGATCACTTCAAGCAGATCAACGACACGCACGGCCATGCGGGCGGCGACACGGTGCTTCGCGAATTCGTGAAACTCGTGCGCGACATCCTGCGCGAAGGCGATGTCTTCGGTCGGTTGGGGGGAGAGGAATTCGCCGTGCTGCTGCCGGGCACGGACACGCCCGGCGCGATCCGCATTGCCGAGCGCCTGCGCACTCAGGCGAGCCGGCATCTGGTGGCGGGTCCATTCGGCGTGTGTCAGTACACACTCAGCGGCGGTGTGGCGACGTGGCACGAGCATGAAACGCTCGAAGCGTTGTGCATGCGCGCCGACCGCGCACTTTATGCCGCGAAGATTTCCGGACGTAATCTGGTGCTCTCCGACGTGTTGCCGAGCGACGAAACGGCCTCCGAGGCGGGCTGATCCAGCGAGGCGTCAGCATGCTCAGCGTCGATGTCAATTTTCGGCGCTGCAGCGCCGCGGCGTTTTTGCCCTGTTGCCCTGTTGCCCTGTTGCCCTGTTGCTCTGTTGCGTTGTGAAGTTGCCGCGTTTTCACGTTGCGGCGTTGTGGGTTCGCCGGCTTGTCGGTTTGCCGACTGGCCGATTTGCTGACCCGCTGATCTGCTCACTTGCCAACTTGCTGACTTGCTGACTTGCCAACTTGCCAACTTGCCAACTTGCCAACTTGCTGACTTGCCAACTTGCTGGCGTGCTGGCGTGCTGACGTGCTGACGTGCTGACGTGCTGACGTGCTGACGTGCCGTTCAGAGGTTACACCTCACGCGCTCGATCCGTCGCCCGTGTCGCGAAAGAACTCTCGCTGCATGCGTGCAACATAGGCCGTCAGATTCGGATGGTTGGCGATTTCGTCGCGCAGCGCCATGCGGAAATGCGGCGACGCGGCGCTACCGATGAATCCGAAAGCCGTGGCGTCCGCACCGCAAGGCGCGTCGCCGAAGAAGTACGGTTTATCACCGAGCACGTCGGCCGCCGCCTGCGCGCCGCGCTTGAGCAGTTGCGACTGCTCCTCTGACGTATAGCGCCCGGTGCCCTGCCCATGCAGCGTGCCGCGGATCTTGCGACGGATGAGCGCCTGCGCGAGCGGACGCACCGGCCAGGGAATCGCCTTGAAGAACGAGGCCGGACCCTTGGCGAAATTCTCGTCGTCGCACCAACGCGCATGCACGACATGCCAATAGAAATGATCCTCCAGCGCCTTCTCGAACATCCACGCAGCGCCCCGTCGCTCTGGCGTCAGGCCCGCATCGAAATCAAACCCATACTTGCGCTCGATATACAGCCGGATCAGCGTCGAGTCCGCCACGATCTCGCCGCCATCGTCGATATACGGCAACTTGCCCTTGGGCGCACGCCGAAACCCACTGCGATCCGTCCGATAGGACAGCCCGGCGAGTTTGAGCAGCATCTCCGCCTTGACGACGAATGGGCTGGCGTCGGGCATCCCGAACGATGGGCCGAAAGTGTACAGGGTCAGCATCGAGGTGGGGTCCTATGCAATAGACATGGCGCAGAGTATTACACGTGGCGGCAACCCCGTCAGGCCTGCCGCGCTGCGTCACTCGCGCACTGTGATTTTGTACAGTACAATACCTCCCAATCGAGGAATGTCTTATGGAAACCATCGACTGGGATCAACTGGCGCTGAGTGCTGCCGAACGCGACCTTGCCGGCATCGTGCGAGAGATTGCCGCGCGCTACGCGCAGCAGTGCGCGAGTACCGCGCGAGCGGTGCCGCCGCATGATGTCGCCGTTATGCAAACGCATGGCGGATCGAACGAAGCGAACGACCCGAACCACCCAAACGAAGCGGCCCCAGCCCCGGCACTGGACTGGCGTACGCTCCTGGCGATCGCCGATGAAGCAGAGGCGGATATCGGCCTGCATGCACGGCATGAGCCGTGGGCACTTGCGCGACTGCTGCGCCTGCCCGGCGACGAGGTGCTGCGCCGTGACGGCGCGTTGCCGCCGCTCGATGCGCTCGTCGATTTGCATTGGCCCGACGCTGCAGCCCCGCTCGTATTCCGCGCCATCGTCGCGGCATTCGCCGGAGACGACCCGCGCGGTGGCGAGGCGGCGCCGTTCACGGCCGACCAATCCGTTCGAGCCCTGGCATCGCACACGGCCGCTTCGTACGTCCACTTGCCGGCGTGCCCGGCCTGAGCACGGCCCGGGATCGCCAGCACAACATGGTTGATGACGTGCCTGACATCGCCATTGAGGACGCCGCCCCCCCTTCATCCGCGACGTGATGGATCCCGACGCGCTTGCCCGCTCACTGCCCGCGCCGATGGTCTTCGTCGATCTGGAGACGACTGGCGGCAATGCTCTGGACGACCGCATCACCGAGATCGGCGTGGTCGAAGTCGGCCCGCATGGCGTGGAACAGTGGAGCACGCTGCTCGATCCGGCCGAGCCGATTCCGCCGTTCATCCAGCAATTGACCGGGATCACCAACGAGATGGTGCGCGGCCAGCCGTCGTTCGAGACACTCGCACACGGGTTGGCAGAGCGCCTGCAAGGCAAGCTGTTCGTCGCCCACAATGCGCGGTTTGACTACGGCTTTCTCAAAAACGAATTCCGGCGCGCCGGCGTCGTCTTTCAGGCCGATGTCCTGTGCACGGTGCGTCTGTCGCGTCTGCTGTTTCCCTCGGCGGCACGGCATGGTCTGGACGCGTTGATCGCCCGCTTCGGCCTCGCCCCGCTGGGCCGTCACCGCGCGCTCGCCGACGCCGATCTACTTTGGCAATTCTGGCAAAAACTCCACACGATTTACGCGCCCGACCTGATCGGGCAGGCGGTGCAACGCGTGACCAAACGCTCGAGCCAACCACCGCAACTGCCGGACGACGCCGTCGACGCCCTGCCGAACCGCCCTGGCGTCTACCTGTTCTATGGCGAAGGCGACACGTTGCTGTACGTGGGCAAGAGCGTCGACATCCGGGCGCGCGTGCGTTCGCATTTCTCGAGCGATCATCAAGTCGCCAAGGATCTGCGAATCTCGCAGGAAATCCGTCGAGTGGAGGCGCGCCGCACGGCGGGCGAGCTTGGTGCGTTGCTGCTGGAGTCGCAACTGGTCAAGCAGTTGCAGCCGGTACACAACCGTCAGTTGCGCCGCACGGCCCAACTTTATAGCTGGCAGCTCGCGCCGGACGCCGATACGCCGCAGCTCGTCAGTGCGAAGGCGGTCGACTTCGCCAGTGCCAAAGCCTTGTTCGGCACCTTCTCGTCGCGCACACGTGCGCAGAGTGCGCTGCGCGCGCTGGCGGACGAACATCGCCTGTGCTGCGCACAACTCGGACTGGAAACGGTAGGCGCCGGACGTCCCTGCTTCGGATACCAGGTCAAACGTTGTGACGGCGTATGCGTCGGTAAGGTACCGTTGGCCGCGCATACCGAGCGGGTTCGCGAGGCGCTTGCCACGTTGCAGTTGCATACCTGGCCCTACGACGGTCCTATCGCGATTGAAGAGCACGGCGCCGATGCGACGGAGGTCGACTACCACGTGATCGACCGCTGGCAATATCTGGGCAGTGTGGCATCGCGTGAAGCGCTGGACGCCTTCGTTGACACCCTGCCCGCCGTGACCGGCTTCGATCCCGACATCTACCGCCTGCTGGGGCGACGCCTCGCCGCGTCGCGACAGGCGAGCGATAGCGTGGCGGGCGACACCACCGGCACGCTGTGCGCAGCCGCGGAGGGAGCCGTTCCGGCGCCTGCGCGTCGTCCGGCGGCGCCGCTGGTCGTACTGCCATTGAGCCGCCCGGCATTTCGCCTCATCCCGTCCGAACCGACGGATGCCGCATCCGGCAAGCCCACCATGGCATTGTTGCGCCGCCACCATCCACGTCCAGAAGACCCTGCACAATTTCGGCTGCCGTTCGACGCGCACTAGCCGAAGCCCGCGTGCCAAAGCGGGCAGCGCCCCGTTCATTGGAAATCAAACGGTGAAGTCATTTCTTACCGCAACACGTCGCATGGACAGCTTCAGCATATCCAGGCCCCGTGTCGCATCGGATCGACGTCAATGCGATGCGGAGATCCTCTGACCTGATCGATTCGATTGCGATCTTCGTGTGGGCGAACTATCTGATGCTCAACCTCAGCGACCCAGTGTTTCCAGAGCCGGCCGCAGTCTGAGCGTCGACACAGGGCAAAGCTTGACGATGACCGTGTGCCCCGATCAATCGCCGTACTTGACGAGGGGCGGTGGCGTAGCCGAGCACCCTCTCACGGATGCCGAGGTTGGCGAGCCGGTGTTCGCTGCGATGACCGTGCGCCCCAATCAATCGCCGTACTTGACGAGGGCGGTGGCGTAGCCGAGCACCCTCTCACGGATGCCGAGGCTGGCGAGCCGGTGTTCGCTGCCATGACCGTGCGCCCCAATCAATTGCCGTACTTGACGAGGGCGACGCCTTGGCCGCCCCCCCCCCTCTCACGGATGCCCAACGTGGCGAGCCGGCGTTCTCCAGGCGAGCATTGGATATCGCGCCGCCATCGGGATCCCCGTTATCGTTGCGGCAAGATTTAAACGCACAAAGCAAAAACCCCTTGCTACGCGTTGTAGCAAGGGGTTTTTAGGGGGAGCCTGACGATTACCTACTTTCACACGGG
>NZ_CABPSH010000012.1 GCF_902459725.1 Pandoraea eparura | reverse complement strand
TGATCTGCTGCCGCACCGTTGGACGCCGGCCGCGCCCTGAAACCTGACCCGTCAAGACGGGTTTGCCGGTCGCTTACCCTGAAATCAGAATTCCGTGTCGATGGAAGTAGTGCGTCCTCCAAGGGCTGAGAGGGCCTCGAAAGAGGATGTTGGGGGGAAGCATCTAGTTGTCCGTTTGGCGGCAAAGTGAACTCAGGACGACCCGGAGCATCATGGTTGGTGTGGCGCCAAATGATCCGGAATTGTTCCGAATCATTTGTGATCGAAACCGTTAAAATCGATTCGACCATCGGGCGAGGCCCTACACTCACGGGCTAAGTATATTGCCGACCAGAGGTGATGATCGGCGCAGTGATAGGCTGTGCAGTGGCTTAAGAAGAATACAAATTGTATCTTGCTGCATCCTTCACGGGAGACGGCAGCCTGGATCCTGATGTACCCACCAACTCGAAGCGGCGCTATGCTCCCCAAATGGTGCATCCAGGGATGCCCTCACGCTGGAGATTCATTTCAACTGCAGCAGGCAAGGAGGACTCAAATGACACGAATTCTCTTGGTACGGCACGGACACGTCGAAGGCATCGAGCCGGTACGATTTCGAGGTCGGTCTGACACGCAACTCACCTCTCTCGGCAGGACGCAGGCATTAAGATTGGCTGCCAGACTTCAAAAACACTCGCCTCCTGCATTCGTCTACACCAGCCCGATGTCTCGCTGTGTCGACACCGGGACGTACATTGCGACTGCGTGTACTGCAACAAGTGCTACGCTGGGATATTTGAACGACCTCGACTACGGTAACTGGCAGTGGTTGACGCACGCAGAAGTCAAACAGAAATGGCCTGAAGAATTCGAGGTCTGGCGAGCTAAACCACACCTCATGCGATTCCCCGGCGGGGAGTCTCTTCAGGATCTGGTGTGCCGGACCGCCGACGCATTGCGATACGTTTTAGATAAACACGCCAACGAGCAGCGTCCAGTGGTTCTGGTCGGACATGACAGTGTCAACCGGGCGCTGTTGATTCAGTTGCTTGATCAACCGCTTTCGGCTTATTGGCGCATAGAGCAATCTCCCTGCGCCATCAACGAATTTGATGTCGGGCCTGCGAGTATCAAAATCCATCGTGTGAACGATACCGCCCACCTTGAGGAGGTCTAAGGAGGCCAAACGTGTGCATCTGTTAGTGCTAGAATCGTAATGACACAGGAGATGGCATTCCTCCTTCAACCGTCGCGTTCGCGACTGATGATGCCTACGTACCCCGAGACATGCGGGATGTAGGCTTATGAATTTCCCTCCCAAAGTTTCGGACCGATTATCGCTCGGCTATGGCACGTTCGTCGCGTGCTCATGGCCAAGGAACGCATTGGGAGAAATTCCATATGGCCAAAGGCAGCCAATTAACGGTCTACTTCACAAAAGACCAAAAAAAGGGCGGGCAAGGTGCCGACACATGGATTGCATCGCTGATTGAGCAAACGGGCATCCATGGTCAAACAACGGTGCAAGCATCTACGGGTGTGGGTGCAGACGGTAGGCTGCACGCGGCCCGCTTCTTTGAGTTGGCCGATGAGCCGGTAGCCATCACTGTCGTTGCGGAGGACGAGAAGGTAGACGCCCTAATCGCAGCGCTTTCAGCCGGCGGCGTCAAACTTTTTTACACGCGAATTCCCATCGAGTACGGGTACCTCGGAGGAGATTAGTCCAACACAGCTAGCGAATACGGGGATGGCATTCCCCGAAACAACCTCCGACATCGGATGATGATGCCTGCGCGACTGCACTGGCCTCCGGCCAAGGTGCAGAGTGTTCGCTGATGCGGAGCATGACGAAATGACAAACTCACAGCATGCCGTGTCGCCCGAGATTGCAGACGCGCTCACCGGGCTTCTTGAGAAATTTGACGAACTGCGCAGTATCCTCGATACGTCACCGGCGGACTTTCGCATTCCGCAATATTGTGACGAAGAGCCGGCGCTGGTCCGGGACACTGTGCTTGATGCCGTTCACCGAGTCCGCCTCGCGATATTTGATCTGATGAGCACTGTCGGTGCTGTCACGTACGTCGACTCAAGAGACACACTTCAGGCAATGCGCTCTTGCCTCGACGAAATCGCGGCCACGATTACACGGCTCGACGTCTCTCTTCGGCAATCGTTAACGCACGGCTCTCCAGACGGCTCGCGTCACTTTAGGCTGTTCATAGAACGCGTCGAAGAGGCCGCCGAAATTGTGCGCTGTTCGGTGGACGCCGCGTACACACACGTTGACTCCCCGACTTCAGCGACTTCGAACACCGCAGGCGAAATTCCACTCGATGACCTACTGCAAACCTGCTCACACTTCGGGTTGAGCTCGTTGCAGGAACGTGCTGAAGTGTTGGTCGAGCAACGCACGTCCTCCGCCTTACAAGTTCTACTCGTTGGCCGGTCCACCTCCGGAAAAACATCTCTGACCAACCTCGTCGCCCCCGCTGCCAATTTGCCGACGGGGCCGGTGCCAACCACCGCTGCAACCACGTTTATCGAATCCGGCGAACACGCGGGCATCCATATCCTGTTCTCAAATGGATGCCTTATGGAAGCGCCTGCGACGCAACTGGACGAATACCTGAACATCCAATGGAACAGGAGCAATGCGCGACACGTATCACTGGTGAAAGTGGATTTACCCATGACGAACATCGGTGACGGTCTGGTGATCATAGACTCGCCTGGTATCGACGGCCTAGAAGTCAGTGGCTGGTGGTGGCGATCCTCGCCGTACTTCGACTTGGCAGTTCTCGTCGTGGATGCACAGGGCCTCAGCAATCTGGACCTACGAATTGCAAGTCGGGCACTGGATCTGGGCGGCGAACTCGCCGTATTGATCAATAAGGCAGATCAACTCTCGTTGCGTGAACAGTGGCAAGTTCTCGAACACGCCGACAAAGTAATGAAGCGCTCGTTCGGCAAACATATCCCGATATACCTTTCGAGCGCGAAAGGGGATCGTCGGGCATTGAACGATCCGTGGCTGGAAGGCCTATTCAAGGAAAGCATTGCGAAGCGCGAGCAAATCAGAGGCGGCGTGAGGTCTCGGCGGATTGGCAACCTGCGGCGAGACGTAGTACGTGCACTAGGCGCAAAGATCCAAACCTTCGAGTCGCAATCTTCCCCCCAAGACCTGGAGAGTCGCTCAACCCGGTGCCATCAGGCACTTTGTCGTGCGGAGCATTGCCTGGAAAACCCGCCTACTGTTAGCATGATCGAGACGAGATACGCGGCGACCATATCCGAAGCCGTTGCAGAAGCGTGTGAGAATATCGTCGAACTGATACGGCAGGGTCCCGACGACCTAGTTGATCCTGCACCACTGATCCGGTCTTCGCTTAGAGGTCGCGTCAGTTCTGACGCGGAGTCCTTGATCCAACAACTTAGGCAACGAGAGGCCGCGTTTCGCGAGTTCGTGACGTATGCCAGGCAAGCGATATCCGATTCTCGCACTGACTTCGACGGTCACTACCCTCGCCTGCCAGTTCTTCCTGAAATAGATTTCGGTCCGCTGACAGCTGGCAGATTTTTCGACGAACTGAAACGTCAATCGCACTGGCGAACATTGCATTCACGTGCCATGCGTGCATTGGCGAATCTGCGGGTATTTGAAATACTAGCGGTTTGGACGTGCGGGACCGGCGGGTTGCTGAACGAAACAGCTCAGGGGTGGGCTCAAGCGAGGCGCACCTGGCTGGACAGCGAGCGAAGCCGTTTGACAGACCCGCGCAACTCCGTAGCGATGCGCCTCTCAGCGATGCAGGAGGCGCTAAAGCGGCTGACGAGCAATTGTATGAGCGGTGCCGCGAGTGGCCCCGACAACACTACGGGTGCTATCGGCAACAACATTTAATTACTAGTCGCGGTAACTGAGGACAGGGAGAGCCCGTTGGGGACCATTGTGTTAGTGCGTCACGGTGAATCCCTCTGGAATCGCGAACAGCGCTTCACAGGGTGGACAGACGTCGAATTGACACCGCTCGGAGTGAAGCAAGCGAGTCATGCAGGCAAAGCGATTGCGGATGCCGGACTGCGATTCGATGCCGTTGTCACGTCGAGCCTTCGGCGGGCATCTGACTCACAGGGGCATATCCTCGCTATGACGCCGATGCCCGAACAGCTTCGTTGCATCGTCGACTGGCGATTGAACGAGCGTCACTACGGTGCGTTGACCGGAATGGGTCGCGCGGAAGCCGAGATAATCTACGGTACCGCCACAGTGCACCATTGGCGCCGAGGTTACACGTCCCGGCCCCCGCCGATGAATGCTGCGCAGGCGCGGAGGCTGGTCGGCAAGCTATCGGCCCCTTCGAGGAAGGAAATTCCGTTCATCCCGCGCACGGAATCGCTACAGGACACGTTTCATAGGGTAGCGCCATGCTGGCGAGACACGATTGCCCCGTTGCTGCGCGTCGGACGCTGTGTGCTCGTCACCGCGCACGGGAACAGCCTTCGAATGCTTATCGCCGCTATCCACGGCACGGATCCAGCTGCATTTTGTGCGATGGATGTCCCCAATGCGACGCCCTTGGTCTACCGCCTCGATTCGAAACTACGTATCAGGAACGCTCTTGAATTACCGACAGGCGCCGACGGCCGAACGTCGCTGATTCTGTAGTCTTGCATGCGTCGCAACCACCGAAATTCCAAGTCACTCGGCTCTCGTCCCTTCGGTAACCGGCAACCCTGTCTGAGTCGGTTCATCATCGCGATCCAGGGCCTCGCCAAAAATCCGACGGTAGAGGTCGTCGCCGAAGCTCGTCTCAAGTGGCGCGCCCTCGATAAGCCGGAAACTCCGCGTTCCATCCTCGTTGCGAGGTGCACGAAGGAACAACGTCTTGCCAGACTCCGATGCGACGACAGATCGGGCCAAATGGTAAAAATGGGTGACGAACAGCACCCGAATCCCTTTATCCAACATGGCCCGGATGACATCGTGAGCGATTGCCGATCCTTCTCTTTCATTGGTGGCGGCAAACGATTCGTTGCATAGCAGCATGGAGTTCGGAACGATCTTCTTCGCTATTCGACTCATTCTCGACACTTCCTCGTCGAACTTCCCACTGTCGAGCCCAGCATCCTCCTCACGTTTGTAGTGCGTGAACAGGCCTTGGAAGAGCTCGCTCTCGTATTGGTCAGCTCCGACCAGCATCCCCGCCTGGAACATGAGCTGCGAGATTCCCACACTCCGCAGAAAGCTCGATTTTCCGCCTTGATTCGCCCCTGTGATCATGACTAGCGACCTGCCCGTTGCATCGACACGATTTCCTACGATTGCCTTCCCCATCTGGAGCGCGAGACACACGTCGTACATCTCGTCGAAGCGTAGTCCCCGCGAGCCGGCTGGCGCAACAGTAGGAACGCAGAGTCTCGCGCCAATCGAACCAAGTTGGCGCTGCAGATTCAACTGGGCCCGATAGAACGCTAGCTCAGTACGCAAAAGCACGAAGAATCCAAGAATGTGCTCCATGGACTGAGCCAGCGCGTTGGCAACGGAATTGATCCCCCGGCCTTGAATGTCATTGAGGGCTTGCGCACCGGCGTCATCCCGCTCAGGGATTTCGAAGGTGAATGCAGATTTCCGTCGCCGGATAAGCCTGCGCCACCAAGGCCGCTCGTCCGCATTAGGTAACCGAACCACGTAATCGATGCCCCGCCCGTCCTTCCCTAGGGAGGCGCTCAACAACACCCCTCGGCGGAAGTGCAGAATTGCCAGATGACGCTCAACTTCGCCCAGGTACTCCTCAGAGAGTTCTTCCTTGAGCATCGAGAAAAGGCGTCGAAAACCATCGGAGGAAAATGAATGCTCGTTCTTCTCTGCGATTAGCCTAAGCTCCCTGAGCTTCCTGACGAATATCTCCATGACTTCACGTGCACCGTGCAGCACTGCACTTGGGTACATAGAGAGAATTCCAAAGTACGATTTCCCCTTCTCTTCTATCGCGCTCAATGCCACCTGATAGACAGCATCGATGACTTCCGTATTCTCCTGGCAGTCGCGCAGGACCGCATGTCTATAGCGAATGGTCTGCGCATCATTAGTCAGCGCACCAAACGTCGCTCGCCCGGCGACCTCATACAGGAACTCATCGTCTGCCGCCATGGCATGCCAGAGCGTTGGCAGCGCAAGATCTTTGGCCAGTTCGTCCCGATCCCATGCGCCTTCGGCCGGTGGCGAGAAGTCGCGGTCCGGGTGCATTAGGAACACGTTCATGACGGCACTCTCCTCATCAACCAGTCATAGGTGATTTCATACTTCTCGGCAATGGCGTGAGCATATGCAAGACCATCTGCGATTTGACGTTCAACTCGGAACGTTCGCACGGCCGGATTCTTCGGGTCGATCATGCTGACCATGCTTACCGTCTTATCATTGATCGTAGAGAGCTCGTCGATAAACGTGACGCAGACGCAATAGGCATCCAGCGCGGAGAGCTTCTCAATTAGACGTGTTCCGAGCTTCATCGCGTCCTTCAACGACGTCGACGAAAAAATTTCGTTCATGATGATGACGCTTCTGGAGGTCGCCTGCTCCAGGATCAGATGCATGCGAAATAAGTCGTCTTCCAGCTTTCCTCGAAGCGTCGTGAGATCCTCAGACTTCTCGAAATGGGTGAATATTTCATCGAAAAGATAGAGTTTGGCTGCACGCGCCGGCACAGGAAGGCCCAATGCAGCCAAGTAATGCAGCTGGCCGAACATCCGCGCGAAAGTCGTTTTCCCACCTTGATTTGGCCCCGACACGACGATGATCCGTTCCGGGCCGTCAAGCCGAAAGTCGTTCAATATCACTGACGAATGGTATTGCACCAACTTTTCCGCGAGCGCAATGTCGAATACGTCAGTCCCCGCGATGTCCCCTTTCTCCGAAGTGACATCCGGGTAACAAAACGGCAATCCCGCTTCTCGAAAGCGAGCGATGTAGCTGAAGTAGCCGAGATAGAAAGCTACCTCGTTGTCGAATTTTACTAAGCCGGAATCTCTAAACGATGATCGCTGCGTAAAAGCGTCAAGCCGGGAGAACGTATCCGGATACCGGCGCGCCACCAGGTCGACAATCCACGATTCAACATGATTCATGTTGTCCGCGTTTCGATAGTTCACTCGGTAGTCACGAACGGTATTTTTTCGGAACTTGGCGAATGTGTTGTGAATGGCTTCACTGTAATCTTGCTCGTCACCAAATGGGTAGACTGTCACTTCACCGCCATCGACCCACACGCAATATCGGACATTCGCGAGCGTGTCGATGAGTCCAAAGACCTCACCCTTGAGTGCAGTGTACTGGGGGCCATGAGCATATTCGATCACGTACTCCTGCATGCGCAGAAGGCCGGTGGATCTCAGGTCTACCCCATCGAACGCCTCCGTCACCCGATCTACTGCGGCGCAATATTGACGGGCCGCGTCGAGAAACCAGAACTTCTTCTCGTACCCGAAATAGGCCTTGAGTGACCGTTCCTCGCTTTTTCTAGAGTGACGCATGAGCTCGGCAAATTCCCTGACTGCCGCACTGACCGTCTGCTGCTCAAGCTCTGCTGCGACCCCCTGCCGATACGCGATATCGGTCAAACGTTCAAGCGGCGTATTGAGAATAGGATTCAGATCAAACTCTGCCTGGTTCGTATTGACGTGTAGCATCACTGACCCGAGGTGGAGGTCAACAAACGTCGGAGGGGCCGTGGACCTGAGCTCTGCAGGCTCTGGCCCTTCATATAGAAGACTAGGCGAGAGCGCCGCGTGCTGGCCGCTGTCTCGAGTTGAGGTGGCCACCAACTTGTCTGAGGAGGGGCGCGCGTAGCGCGCATTATCAACCGCGTCGCGGATTTCCCGGGACATCAGTGCAGTCGCAGATTTGGTTGTGGAATTTGCCATGCTGCCTTCCATTTCGCTGAACGCGTTCATGGCAACTGGGCATAAAAAAGCCTACGCGCCCGTCACCGGGAAAACGTAGGCATCATTAGCCGAGGATTCGGCGCTTGAGGGAGAATGCCATCTCCACGATGCTCAGTCTAGCACGCGATAGTTCTTTGGGCAAAATCTGACAACGTGCTACTCCCGACGCGCTGCGATATACTCGACCACGGGGATGGCATTCTCCCATAACCGCCCGCCGGGCTGATGATGCCTACAGGTCGCACCGTCAAGTGCGAGTTTGTAGCATTGCCGACGGGAGTCGTTCGTGAGCACGACACAACCACACATCGATAGCTGCCCTCCTTTCACATCGCGCCTCTTGCCTGTCGCGAAGGAAGACGCTCCGCCGAGCCAGGCCCCATCCCGCAAGTCGCGCAGCATTTTGCCAAGATTCTGCACCTGCCACGTTTGTTCGGACGTCCAGACGGCTCAATTGAAATATGTGTCTGGATCGCTGCTTGGAAAGCGCCGAAATGACTCCGTGAGCGAATCGCTGGTCGGCACGCTCGGCTTTTGCCAACAGCACACCTCCGACCTATCTATCGTCCTTGCAGGAAATACAGTTTTCCGAACGCGCGCGATAACCGCAGTCGATTGGTTCGAGCAGATTTTCGCATCGCTACCCCAGACTACCGACAAAGTTCGCACCATGGTTTTCGGTGCAAGACACAAATGCCCTGCCTGTTGGTATCGAAAACAGCGGGAGGGGCAAAGCCTGGCAAGGTTCTTCAGATCCTTGCCGCAAGATCGAAAGGCGTCTGATCGTCTGCTCGCAACACAACTTTGCCTCGACCACCTGCGAGCCGCAGTGACTTGCGTGTCGGTAGAGACTGTGGCGCAGGCCCTTCGCATCGCGCGGTTGCGAATCCGCAAGCTGGACGACAGATATGGCACCTGGAGCTTAGACGGCCAACAGCTGGCACGCGTACCCAGACTTTTTTCGCTGGAGCGTGCCTCGCTTCTGGAGGAGCTAGTTCGAGCTGACCTCAGAGACGCTTCAGCCGGAAGTCGCGTTCCAGCAGGTCACTATCCGCTTGACGCGATATCGAGCACAACTATCGGCTGTGTAATTTGCGACGCAGTCGTTTCGGCACAAAAATTGTGGCGCGAACGTTTCGTTCACGCCGTCGAGCAGCAACAGCCGCTGTGGCTTGTGAGTCCGACGTGTACAAAGCATGTCGCAGAGGTCCTGATGTCTCCTGATGAGGATTGCCAGTACGCGGCATGGAGCAGCCATAAAAGCATGCTGGCGAAAGGCATCAAACCGAGACCGCACAAAACACCACAATCTGCGAGACGTTTTCGCCGTAGCGCCAGTTGGAATCTCGCCGTCATCGATGAGGTATCGGATAGTGAGCGGGCGCTGGAGGTGCTAGACGCGGAGGACTTCGAATTAGATGCCCCTCCCTTACGGGATGCCGCGTGCCCTGCCTGCGATGCCGAAGCCATCGCTCAGATGAAGGCGCTTCTCCGGACCAGCCGTCTCCTCCACCAAGGCGTATCTCCGGGCGAGGTTTGCCTGAAGCACTTTGCGGAGATTTTCATCCTCGAGCCCGACCACGTTGTGCGCACGAACCTTGTCGCATCACAGGTGTGCAGACTACGTCGGTTGGTCGATCGTGACCCCGTCGGCGCTTTCGGAACGTTTTCGTGACCTGAAAAGCGGTTGGGTCACCCAGCTCGAAGGACGTCATCTCAGCGAGGAAAAAGTGGGCACGTCGCTTCTACAGCAAGCAGATCGGCCAAACCGAACAAAGTCCAGAGCGGCGCTGAAATTCGTAACCATGATTGGCGTTCTTAGCTTCTTCGCCGACTTTACCTATGAAGCCGCGGTATTCTAGGGCCGTTCTTGGCAAATCTGCGCGCGACCGCGACCGTAGTCGGGGTCGTCATGGGAATCGGCGAGCTTCTCGGATAGGCATAAGACTGAGTTTTTGACTAACACCAGGCAGGAAGTGATGGAAGTGATGACGCGGCCGGAGCGTCGCCGGCGCCGGACGGCGGAGCAGAAGCTGGCCATGGTGCGGAAGCGTTTCGAGCCGGGGAAGTCGGTTTCGATGGTCGCGCGGCAGCACGGCGTGAACCCGAACCAGTTGTTCCACTGGTGTGTCGCGCTCGAACGTATCGGTACGCCGGGCGCGCGCGGCCACATGGCGCGACAAGCTGCAATCCAGACCGACCGACGATGCGGTGGTAATGGATGAAGTGCGCCCGGTTGTCTGCGATTTGCCCAGCCATGGCTATCGCCGCGTTTGGGGCACGTTGCGCACCGAACGCGTTGCTGCCGGACAGATGCCGTTCAATGCGAAGCGCATCTATCGCGTCATGCGCACGCATGTCCTGAGCTACAGGGGCAACTCCACTCGGCCCCAGAGAAATGGTCTTCCTTGTGCTCACCACGGTAGTCGAAATCCTTACCGTTGTTTCCGGACGTGCCTCGGTACTTCGTTGGTCATTGCACACAACCATCTGCTGCGCCTTAGCTTTTAGGGCGTTCTTCCCATGAGTCTATGCGACGTCCGCTCTCTGCCCTCTAGGGCGGTCACTGAAGAACGACGACAGTTGCGTAACCCAACGCTGTCATAAGGACCGAGCAAGTGACATGAATGCCGATTTCACCAAACGCCCAGGCGTAATGCCCGGCCTGAAGATGGTTGAACACCTCTGCGGAAAATGTGGAGAATGTTGACAAGCCGCCCATCAGGCCGGTGATGACGAACAGCCGCCACTCCGAAGGAATCTCCGGATATCTGGAGAAGAACGCGATCGCGACGCCAATGATGTAGCCGGCGATTAAATTCGCTGCCAAGGTGCCAAGTGGAAGGTCAATGAACAGTGCGTTTAGTCGAACACCTATCGCCCAACGCAGCAGTGAACCAAGTGCGCCTCCGATTCCGACGGCTAAGACGGCTGTGTACATGGACGAACCCCGGGGTAATAAAAAGGCGTGTTCAGCACGCCGAACCTCGTAGGCATCATCAGCCGTGCTACCCGGCGGTTTTGGAGGAATGCCATCTCCCTTTCGGGTTAGTCTATCAAGTCCGGCGCCGCAATGTCGAGAGACGACAACTTCTCGATGAAACCTCATGGCGTTTCGGGTAGACTTCAACAACATAGGAGATGGCATTCTCCTTCAACCGCCTCCCGGCTGATGATGCCTACGAACCGACGGGCCCTCGCCCTTCGGAATTTGGCAACGGCGTGTCCTATGCGGCATGTCCCATCGGGAGAGCGTCATGCAGTCCATTCCCCTCATTGAAGCGCTTCAGGCCAGAGAAATTCTCGACTCTCGCGGCAACCCAACACTTGAAGTCACCGTCACGGTCACGGGCGGCGTGACCGCTACCGCGTCATGTCCATCGGGTGCATCGACAGGAACATTTGAAGCAAAAGAGTTGCGTGACGAAGACACGTCACGCTATCGAGGCAAAGGCGTACGTCACGCAATGGCCAACGTAAATGGCCGCCTGGCTGCGTCGTTGCATGGCAAACGGGTGGACAGTCAGCGGGAAATCGACAACTTATTAATCTTCCTTGACGGAACACCCACCAAATCTCACATAGGGGCAAATGCGGCGCTCGCGACTTCTCTGGCGTGTGCAAGAGCGGCGGCTGAATTTCATCGAATACCACTTTATGCCTATCTGGGAGGCTCCAACGCTCACGTACTCCCGGTGCCGATGTTCAATGTCGTAAACGGCGGTGCCCACGCCATAGGCGGGACAGACATCCAAGAGTACAAAATCGTGCCCGTTGGTGCCCCGACGTTCGCAGAAGCGCTCCGATACGGCTCGGAAATTTATCACGAGCTAGGAAAAGTCATCGTCTCTCGCGGGTACACGGCCAACGTTGGCGACGAGGGGGGCTATGTCCCCGGCGCACCAACCAATGAGCTGGTTTTGATGTTCCTAATGGAAGCCATTGAGCGGGCTGGCTATGCCGCTGGCACTGACGTCGTCATCGGCCTTGATCCGGCCGCCAGTGCATTCCGCGAAGGGGATGAGTACTTCCTTCGCCTTGAAACGATGCGCCTCACCTCCGACGAGCTGATTTCCTTTTGGGCTGACTGGCTCGACAGATACCCGATCGTTTCCCTAGAAGATCCTCTGGCAGACGACGATTGGAATGGATTCGCTAACATTACACAGCGGCTTGGTGGTCGAGTGCAGATTGTCGGCGACGACCTGTTTGTTACCAATCCAACGTACCTGCGCCGCGGCATTGATGAAAAGTGCTGCAATTGCGCGCTAATCAAGCCTAACCAGATTGGGACAGTTTCTGAAACGCTAGATGCGGCGAGCATGGCCCTGCATGCGGGGTATCGATGCATGGTTTCGCATCGTTCTGGAGAGACGTTAGATACCGCAATAGCCGATTTGGCCGTCGCACTCAATTGCGGACAAATAAAATCAGGAGCGCCGGTTCGCGGAGAGCGAGTCGCGAAGTACAACCGTCTGCTTGCGATTGAACACGAGCTTGGAGATGCCGCGACTTATGCCGGCCCAAAGGCATTTGCCGTGACCTCCTCAGTAGACGCTAGATAAAAACGGGGAGGACTTGATGCTATATATCGATATCCCAGGGTTCGGGGAACTCTCGTTAGAACATATCGTCCTCGATTTCAATGGCACATTAGGCCGCAACGGTGTGGTGCTTCCCGGAGTCACCCCCCTCCTCCATGTCCTCTCACGCGATGCGCTGCTACATGTGGTCGCAGGGGACGTATATGGCGATATTGCCGAACGCGCCAAGGATCTCCCTGTGCATTTGGTTTCGCTACACGGTGCGGAACAAGGGGTAATGAAGGCCGACTACGTTCGCCATTTGGGAGCACCGCGAGTGGCGGCCATTGGAAATGGGCGAAACGATGTCGACATGTTCAACGCCGCACGTCTGTCGATTGCCGTCATCGGACATGAAGGCGCAGCGTCAGAAGCGATTGCAGCTGCTGACATCGTGACTAGCCTTATCCACTCTGCATTGAAGTTGTTTTTGTACCCGGATCGAGCCGTTGCTACGCTTGCCACAGCTACGTCGCAGCCACTAATGAACCGTAATATGCTAGATTAGACGCAGATAGGAGATGGCATTCCTCCTGTAACCGCCATTTTTGGCTGATGATGCCTACGTACTGCTGACGCGGGGCGTAGGAGTTCGTCCCCGTCGACCACGAAAAATATAAGCTGACGGAGGGACCTATGCGAGACAAACATCCTACTAATTTTTCTTTGGGCTAGCGGAACTGCGCCCGGACTTCGCTCGCGTGGCTCCCGTGGAGGTCATCATGCAAGGATGTCAGCTCACTTTCTATACCCAGCAAAATCATCGGCACGGCCATCAAACGGTAGCCGAGTGGCTCATGCTCGAAGTGCGCCGGTTGGGCATTCGTGGCGCGACAATGATTGCCGGCGCTGAAGGAATTGACCACGTCGGCAAGCTTCATGCCGCACGATTTTTCGAACTCGCCGAACAACCGATTGAGGTTGTGCTCGCCATTACAGACGAGGAGGCCGAGCGTCTGCTCGAAGTTGTGCGAACCGAGCGAGTCCATGTCTTTTACACGCGCTTCCCTATCGATTTCGAGATGCTCGGCGATAGCTAGCCTGCTGGGCTTGTCGCCGTGCGAAAAACGACTCTTCCCTGCCCAAAGGCTCATCCTCTATGGACTTCAACAGCATCCCCGCTGGGACTGGCATCCCGGACGATTTCAACGCCATTATCGAGATCCCCGCTGACGCTTTACCGGTCAAGTATGAAGCTGACAAGGCGCTTAACCTCTTTCGTGTTGACCGATTCCTATCGACCAGCATGCGCTATCCGGCAAACTATGGTTTTGTCCCGAGCACGCTGTCAAAGGATGGGGATCCTGTTGACGTCCTTGTCGTCGCGCCGTATCCGATACAAACCGGCGCATTGGTCCGATGCCGCCCTATCGGGTTAATGAAAATGACCGATGAGGCTGGTGAAGACGCAAAAGTCATCGCTGTCCCGGTAGACAAGATTTGTGCGGCCAGTGTTGGTATCGAGGTGCTGCCTGACCTAGGTGAAGCGCTTCTCATAAGAATCGAGCATTTCTTTACGCACTACAAGTCCCTTGAGGCCGGCAAATGGGTTCGCTTCGAGGGATGGGGCGACATTGACGCCGCCCGCAAAGAGCTCCTTGATGCGCAAGCCGCGTTCAAGCCACACGCCTAGGCGCACGTGTGCTCCCTGGCACTTTTACGTACGAGAGCGAATACGGGAGAATATGAATGGAAGTGCAGGTTTCAGATGTGAACGCCCGCATCGGGCGAATGATGGGCGCCAATCCAAAATCGCGCTGGGTTATTAAAGACAGCAACGACAACATCTTGGCAGGCGACGTAGCCGACGAGACAACTGCGTTAGCGATGATCCCTACGATTTGCGAGAAGACGGGCCGACCGGCCGGCGAATTCCGAGCTATCAAGGAGGCGCGATGGCCAGACTATCTCGGGGTGTGCTCGATCGAACAAGAACAGACTGAGTTCACTCACTGGGCTATGCGCCAGTTGGGGCATGTGTCTGTGTTTGGCTTCGATGAGCGGCCGTCGGACGAAGCGTTTCTTGTTATTGACCAGAACGGCAAGCGCGCGACAGGCAGGACTCTCGCAGAATGTCTGTATCGGCTGGTCGAGTACAGACGAGCCCGTTCCACCGTGATGGCTTGAATAAGGAATTCTCACCTTCTATACTCGGCAATAGTAGTAAGGAGATGACATCCTCCTCAACCGCCGCAACGGCTGATGATGTCTGCGCTCACCCGGGTTCGGGGTGCACAGACGTTACTGCGCCCCCGCTCGAAGATCCAGAGATTTTCGGTCGGAGGTACATGTGATTTTCTGCAAATTTCCTTCCTATTTCGGCCGATTTTTTTCTCTTCACGCTTCCTGCAGAGTGAATGTGCGCTCGGTCGTTGGGGGTGCCAAATGAAGGACGTTTGGTTCCTCGCGTCTATTTGGCTGGCGATGGCATTAATCGCTACCCTGCTTTCCATTTGGTTTCGCATCGCCACAGCACTCTCTGAGATTGTCGTCGGAACGGTTGCGCAATTGGTCATCGGAGCCGTTGTCGGTGCCAGTGTGCTGCAGACCGACTCGGGGTGGATTCAGTTTCTCTCGGGTACTGGCGCTATCGTATTGACGTTCCTCGCCGGCGCAGAACTCGACCCACAGGTCTTCCGCCTCAAATGGAAAGAGGCTTCCGCCGTCGGTCTGATCGGCTTCTTCGCCCCGTTTCTAGGCTGCTTTGCGGTCGCCTTCTTCGTACTGCATTGGGATTGGCGGGCCAGTTGGTTGGTCGGCATCGCGCTGTCCACGACTTCCGTGGCCGTGGTTTACGCGGTCATGCTTGAGTTCGGCCTTAACGCTACGAACTATGGAAAAACCGTGCTTGCCGCATGTTTTGTCAACGACCTGGGAACCGTGCTTGCCTTGGGTTTCATATTTTCGCCCTTCTCGCTGCGCACACTCATCTTCTTTGGTGGACTCGCGCTTGCATTTTGCATACTGCCGTGGATAACCCCCAGATTCTTCAAACATTATGGCAACCGACCGTCCGAACTGGAGGCGAAGTTTCTGCTGTTAGTGCTTTTCGGTCTGGCTGCATTAGCAACGTGGGCCGGCAGTGAAGCAGTGCTACCCGCCTACATCGTTGGCATGGTGTTGGCCGGCACTGTAGGGAAGGATCACGTCCTGATTCGGCGACTACGCACCTTGACCTTTGGTTTGCTCACTCCGTTCTACTTCATTCGCGCGGGGTCCTTCGTTTCCGTTCCGGACATCATCGCGGCGCCGATTCCGGTTCTCGTACTGCTCGGGGCAAAAATCGTAACGAAATGTGTCGGTGTATATCCGGTAGCGCGCGGCTACGGGTCTCCCAGACGAGAGTCAATGTACACAACCCTTCTCATGTCCACGGGACTGACGTTTGGGAGTATTTCGGCGTTGTTTGGCTTATCGCACGGAATCATCAATCAAGCACAGTATTCCTTCATAATCGCGACGGTCATTGGAAGTGCAATTATTCCGACGCTAATCGCAAATGCAGCATTTCTCCCCAAACATCTACTCAGACAGCAAGCTTCTGCCAGTGAAGGAACGGCAGAGCCATCGCTGGATCTCTCGTCAGCCAAGTCGACGCGAACGAACGAGTAATTGCGGAGGTAGCCATGTTCAAGACCATCATTCTCGCGTTCGACGGATCGCCCGCCGCCCTAAAGGCGTTCGATTATGCACTCGATATCGCTGCAAAATATCGCGCCGTTTTGCACGTACTTGCGGTAGCAAGACCTCCGGAAATTGCTGAGGACGTCGAAACGGAGGCGCTACTTGAGCAAGCCGAAACATATTTTGACGAAGCGTTCGCCCAATTACGGGAGCGAGCAGCCAACGCTGGACTCTTAATCGAATGCAGCGTTCGCGTCGGTCATCCTGCGGAGCAAATTGTCATTCTCGCGGAGGAGTTGAATGCCGACCTCATCGTCACCGGACATAGGGGGCGCGGGGTATTCGAACGATGGCTTTTAGGATCGATATCACGCCTCGCAGTTGCCTACGCCCACTGTCCAGTTCTCGTCGTTCGGTAATCGATCGGCATTTCATCATGAAGAGGACTCCATGACCACGGCACAGACGATTTCGATGGTCGGTCTTGCGCTATGCGTGATGTATATCGTCAACCTAGTACTCGACTCCTACCGTAAGGAGGAAGCAGGCCGAACCGGGCACCTCCGGTCTCGCGTCATGCGCGCCGACGACGTCGAATGCCCGTTTTGTTTCGACGATGGTAAGGCCGTGTTCCGCCGAGCTTATGCACGAGTCATCTACGACATCAACCCGGTGACAACCGGGCACATGCTTATTGTCAGCACCAGACACGTGTCGTCTTATTTCGACCTATCGGGAGATGAAAAGCGTGCAATGTGGGATCTGGTTGACGAAGTCAAAGCGTTCCTCGACAAGCAATTCGAGCCAGACGGTTACAACGTCGGGGTGAACATCGGAGGGGCGTCCGGACAGACGATTCCGCATGTCCATATCCATGTCATTCCACGATATGTCGGCGACACACCATGGCCTCAAGGCGGAGTTCGTGGCGTAATCCCAGAGCGCCAATCCTACGAATGACTAACGTGACACGCGCGTGCCTGCGTATGGTCAGCATGCGCGTGCCAGGGTTTGCTCAAGTCCCCTTCGCGTTAATTTCGCAAGGGAAAAACACAGCTCGAACGTTTTCCAGATGTTCGTCGTGATGGGCCAGAAACTCGCGAAGCCTGTGTTCAAGGTCGATCAGCTCGATGCAGTGAGGCAGCCTATGGGGTCGAGCGTCCGAATGGTCATGGCTGATCTTGTCTCCGGGTAGGTAACCCGCCTTCACGTGGTGCATTACGACTTGGTGAATACCCGCTTCGCTCGCCTTTTTGAGAAGATGTGACGCAAGTGACGGGCGGGCCACCTTATGCCAGAAACGAGAGGGGCGAACGCGAGCCGAGTGATGAAAATAGAGCCTGAGCGCGAAATGTTTACTCATGGTGAAGTAATCCCGAATGCGATTGAGAGTTTTAGCGGAGCTACTGTCGTTCGGCCGAAGTATCTGGTCGGGACGCGCGATCACGCCGGAATGCATGAATCTCAGAGAGCCTGAGCCCCTCGGGAATGGAGATTCGCTTGGCGTGTCCGATGCGTTGCGCACGGTATATGCCCGTATGCCCAGAGAAAAGATAGCTCACTACGCACGCGACGGCCGCGTAGGCACCAATTTGTGGGCCAAAAATCTCGATTGCCATCACCGTTGAAGCGATAGGAGTGTTAGCGGCACCTGCAAACACCGCAACGAACCCGAGGCCAGCGAGCACTGGGGCTGCAAGCGGCAATATGTGCGACAAGGCATTGCCCAATGTCGCGCCGATATAGAAGAGTGGGGTAACTTCGCCGCCCTTAAATCCCGACCCCAAAGTGAGAATCGTAAAGCCGGCTTTGCCAAGGAAGTCGTACCAAGGCAATTGATGATGGAAGGCGTCGACAATGGTGGGAATGCCAAGCCCGAGATATTGAGGCGTTCCAATGAGTGCCGCGGTTAGCGCGACGAGGATGCCGCCAGCAAATGGGCGCAGTGGCGCAAACTTGAAAGCCTTTTTGAACAGTGCAGAAGTTGCATGCGTACCTTCGGCAAATAACATTCCTGCCACGCCAAATACCGCTCCCGCCGCAATCACGAGCAGTAAGTGTACTGCGTTGACCGGTGGCATCGAAGCGATAACGTACTCTGTGTGCTGGATACCCCAAGCACGGGTCGTCAGATCACCTACGATTGCGCCAACAAAACATGGCAACAGAGCGTCATATCTCAGCCGCCCCACCGCCAGGACTTCGAGTCCAAATATTGCGCCCGCCAATGGAGTCCCAAAAACAGATGAGAAACCCGCACTGATGCCTGTCATCAGTATGACCCTGCGTTCTTCGCTGTCGAGTCGTACAAAGTGGGTGAGTTGATCTGCAAGTGCGCCTCCCATCTGAACAGAGGTGCCCTCTCGCCCGGCAGACCCGCCAAAAAGATGGGTTGCGACCGTGCCCAAGAACACGAGCGGAGCCATGCGAAGAGGAACTACCTTCTTCGGATCATGAATCTCGTCGATGAGAAGATTGTTTCCGCCCTCTACACTCTGCCCGAAGATCAGGTAGAGCCAGCCAACGACGAAGCCGCCGACGGGAAGCAGCCACAACAACCAAGGGTGAGCTAGACGTGTGTCGGTCGCCAATTCGAGCGACCACAGAAAAAGTGCAGAAGCGCTGCCGGATAGGCCTCCGACGATGGTCGCTAACGCAACCCAGCGCCCGAGATACGGCAGCATCATCAACTGCTCTCTCGCAGCTGACAATTTATGGATTTTCATGAGATTTCCAGGTTATTCAGACACGAAAAACCTGGACAAGGGGGAGCAAGGGCGGCCCGCATCCTCCTGTATCCAGGATTAAGCAGGCATCATCAGCCCCGCGAGGGCGGTTTTCGGAGGAATGCCATCTCCGTGCTTCGAGGTCGAAGTCTACCAGACCGGCTGAAAGGCAGCAAACCAGATTGCAGGTACGAGCGGGGCCGCCTCGTCGCCCGAGCTTGGGGCACGCGCGCTTGGCTTAAAGCCGGCTACGTTTCAATTTTGGAATGAAAACACAAACACCAGCTTGTCCGGACTCGGGAATTCTCTAACCGGTACAGCAACTTGCTTCCAGCGCGATTTGATGCACTTCGAGGTGCCGACGCGAAAGCACGACGAGCTTTCCATTGGTGCCTGGCTGGCGCAGCCAGGCCAGCAAAGCCGCCTTGCCGTTGTCTCGGCGCTAGTGCACGTCGTTGAATTGACTGCGGTGTATTTCCGACGACGGTTCGGCCAACGTATCGTTGATACGTCGGTTGGCGCGGGTGACCGAGCGTGCCAATTAATCGTCAATGCGACTCTATTCGGATGGCTTTGCATCGCATGGTCTGACACCCGGTTAGGGTATGCCTCAACCGGACAGTAAGTGAGAAATGCAGAAAATAAATTCATAAGGTTGCTACTATAGTGTAACGACAGTTACATTTAGATTGTGCAATCGAATAATGGGCAGAGTCCAAATGAACACGCAGAACTGGCTAATGCTGACGTACAAAGTCCCGCCCGAACCGGCCAAGAAGCGCATCGCGCTGTGGCGCAAGCTCAAAGGCATGGGGGCCGTCTATCTGCAAAACGGCGTCTGCTTGCTGCCCAAGACCGACGACCACACCCGACGACTCAAGATCATCGAAAACGAGATTCACGAAATGGCAGGCGAGTCGGTCCTGCTGGAGACGGTGGCACTCGACCGCGCGCAGGCGGACAAGGTGCTCGCCCGTTTCAAGGCTGATCGCGACGAGGAGT
Source organism: Pandoraea eparura (assembly GCF_902459725.1). Lineage (GTDB taxonomy): Bacteria > Pseudomonadota > Gammaproteobacteria > Burkholderiales > Burkholderiaceae > Pandoraea > Pandoraea eparura. The sequence continues at coordinate 133,689 of NZ_CABPSH010000012.1, read as the reverse complement.
ACGTTGAATTCCTCGACAAGTGCAAAGACTTCGAGGCTGAGATCGCCAAGGAAACGGCGGCAAGCCATTTCACCTACGCCGAGCTGGAAGAAAACGACGTCGATCTGAAGAAGCTCCAGACCTGGCTGGAAAAAATCACCAAGCTGGACTTCTACGGTGCCACGCTGGCCGCAGAGGCGTCCGAACGGCTCAAGGGCTGTGAAGCCTTGCTGGACACCTACGCCCAGCGCGTCTACGAAGCCCACGAAGAAAACCGCAGCGCACCCAACGAGCCGCAATGACCTCACCAATGCGGCTTCTGATCACGACCCCATGCTCGCCACGTTCGAGATCTGACCATGAACAAGGAGCGCAATCATGTATCGGCCAACGCTGGCCGAACGCGTCTACCTACGAGCAACGGCAGAAAGAGATATCGAAATGACTAAAAAGAACATCACCACCGAAGCCGCCCCACCGGCAGAGGCGCCCAAAGGCTGGCTCAACCGCACGGTTGTGGGTGCGGGAATCACGAGTTCAATGGGGGATTTCTGCTACGAAACTACCACCGTCATCCTGCCTGGCTTTTTGGCGGTGCTCGGCATCCCGGCCGCTGTGCTGGGTCTCATCGAAGGCATTGCTGATGCCATTGCCGCCTTCACCAAGATGGTGGCGGGCTACGTCGCCGACAAGCTCGGGCACCGCAAGCTGTTGGTACTGGTGGGTTACGGGCTGACACCGGTCGGACAGGTGCTGATCGCACTGGCGGCTGGCTGGCCCCTGTTGCTGCTGGGGCGGATCGTGTCCTGGTTCGGCAAGGGGCTGCGCGGCCCTCTGCGTGATGCGATCGTTGTTCAGTCAGTCACGCCGGAAACCAAGGGCCGGGCCTTCGGCTTCCATCGCGCAGCCGACACCATCGGTGCGGTCCTTGGCCCGTTGTTGGGGGTCACCTTGCTGGGCTGGGCGGAGGGGCTCCATTTGGACGGCGCGGCCAACCCATTCCGGTTGGTGCTGTGGCTGTCGGTGATCCCTGGCGTGCTGGCCGTCGTTGCGTTCCTGACTCTGGTCCAGGACCCGCAGCACTCGCCGAATCCGGCGCTCAAGTTCTTCAGCTCGTTGCGCAGTCTACCTGCGCGCTTCAAGCGCTATCTCGGCGCGGTCGGCCTGTTCGGCATCGGCGATTTCTCTCACTCGCTGCTGATCCTGGCCGCGACCACCTTGCTCACGCCATCGCTGGGTGTCCTGAAGGCCGCCCAGGTCGCCGGCCTGCTCTATGTCTGGCGCAACGTGGTGCAGGTCGTTCTGTCCTACCCGGTCGGCGCGATGGCAGATCAGGTAGGGCACGTGCCCATGCTAGTTGTCGGGTATGTGCTGGGCGCCCTAACGGCCGCCCTGACAGCACTCGCCTTCTGGCTTTCGGTGGACAGCGTACCGCTGCTCGCTGCCATCTTTTTTGTCGCTGGCTTGTACGTGACCGTCGAGGAAGCGCTGGAATCCACGGTGACGGCGGAAATGGTGCAGGCCGACACGCTGGTGATGAGTTACGGCGCTCTGGGTACGGTCAACGGCACGGCCAAGTTCATCTCCAGCGCCACAGTTGGCGTGCTGTGGTCCTCGGTTTCACCGACCCTCGGTTTTGGCCTGGCGGCGTTGCTGATGGCAGCCGGGACGCTGGCCTTGCTCCGCGTCGGGAACGATTAGCGTATTGAGGCGGCCCGCTATGACACTAATCTCAAACGCCAAGAAATGGGCGCGCACGATTAAACGCGACGTGCATGCCGTATGGTTTGCCGCGCGCGACCTGCGCACGCCGTGGTTCGCCAAGGCGCTTGCACTGGTCGTAGCCGCCTATGCGGTGTCGCCCATCGACTTGATCCCGGATTTCGTTCCGGTGCTCGGCTACCTGGATGATCTGGTAATCGTGCCACTCGGCATCCTGCTGGTTGTCCGGATCATCCCGCCCGATGTGATGGAGGAACATAGAGAAGCCGCGGCCAAATCCACCGAATGGCCAGCCAGTCGCTTGGCAGCTGGCGTGGTCGTTGCCATGTGGGGCGCTGGTATTGCGCTCTTGGTCAGACTGTTCATCTGAATGTCATGAGCATTGATCTGGCCGCGCGGCGCAGAACTGTGGCCCATGTTATTCCTTCTACTATCCGGCGTGGCGACGAGGCTGTCGTGGCTGTTCTATTACCGCGCCTTGCGGATGGCGCCAGCATCGATGGTCGCGCCGATCGATAAGCTCAGCGTCGTTTTCGCCATCGTCCTGGCGATGGTGTTCCTGGGTGAACCGCTCACGCTACGCCTTGCGGCAGGAGCCGCCCTGGGTGTGGCTGGCATTCTGGTGCTGGCCTGGCCGGTTGGGACATAGGAGTAATACATCATGACCAACGCACAACCGCTCCCGGTGGCGCACAACGAAGAGCCAAGCGCTGGGCTATCGGAGGATCAGGCCCGCGTCCGGCTGCGGGAATACGGCTTCAACGAGATTCCGGAAAAGCCCGTCAGTTTGCTGCGCGGCATTCTCAAGCGACTCTGGGGGCCCATTCCCTGGATGCTTGAAGTTGCGTTGATCTTCGAACTCGTCCTGGGCAAGGTCAATGAGCCGATCATGATCGGCCTCTGGCTGCTGTTCAGCGCCGCAGTAGGCGGCGTCCAGGAGCGGCGGGCACAAAGCGTTCTTGATCTTCTGCGCGGTCGCCTGCGCGTTGGCGCCAGCGTGCGCCGCGACGGAACGTGGCGACTGGTGCCTGCACGGGAACTGGTCCCCGGAGATCAAATTCACATCGGACCGGGCGATCTGGTTCCCGCCGATTGCACGGTCGACGACGGAACGATAGACGTCGATCAAGCTGTACTGACCGGCGAATCGGCCGTCGTGACGTGCCGTGCTGGTGAGGTGATTTATTCCGCATCCACCGTTCGTGGCGGGCAAGCGACGGCCACCGTGACGGCGACGGGAACCCAAAGCTATTTCGGCCGGACCGCCGAACTCGTGCGTTCCGCACGGGCCGTAGGCCACCTGGATCAGCTTCTCTTTGCCGTCGTGCGCCATCTCGTCACCATCGACGCCGTGCTGGCGGCGTTGCTGGTCGCTTTCGCGCTCTGGGGCGGAGCTGATCTGCTCACGCTGATTCCCTTCCTGCTTGTGCTCGTGATCGCCACCGTTCCAGTGACGATGCCGGCGGCGTTCACCGTAGCCAATGCCGTCGAAGCCCGATCACTCGCGCGCAACGGCATCTTGGTTACAGGACTTTCCGCTGTTCAAGAAGCGGCAACGATGGATGTGCTGTGCATTGACAAGACCGGCACGCTCACGCACAACCGGCAGGTCGTCACGGCCATCGTTCCCGTCGCGGCCGAGTCCGAAAACGACGTGCTGGCCTGGGCCGCTGCCGCCTGCGATGAAGCGTCCCAGGGTCCTCTGGAATTGGCGGTCCTGGGCGCCCTGAGGCAGAGGTCGGTGCCCACGCTCGATCGCCAGCGGCTCGTTCCTTTCAACCCGGCGACAAAGCGCTCCGAGGCTTATGTCAATCGTGACGGCCAATCTATCCGGGTGGTTCTCGGATCGCCGGCTGCCGTGCAAGACCTCGCGCAGCCCCTCGCGGGGCTCCTCGATCGTGTAGAGAAACTGGCCGCGACCGGCGCGCGCGTCCTGGCCGTGGCGGTCGGGCCGGAAGATCGTCTGACCATTCGCGGCTTGGTGGCATTGGCCGATACGCTGCGCGAGGATGCACCTGCCTTGATCAAGGCGTTGCAAGGGCTGGGCATTCGCGTACTCATGGTCAGCGGGGACATGCTGGCAACCGCCCGTACCGTTGGCCGCCAGGTCGGAATCGGTGATCGCTTCGGCGACGCGAGGACGGAATTGACGGACCCGCTACGCTATGATGGCTTCGCCCACTGCTACCCGCAGGACAAGTTCCGCCTGGTGCAGGTGCTCCAGCACGCCGGTCACGTCGTCGGCATGACGGGGGATGGGGTCAACGACGCGCCGGCGCTTAAGCAAGCTGAGGTCGGCATCGCGGTGAGCAGCGCGACCGACGTTGCCAAGGCATCCGCCCAGGTCGTCCTGATGCACCCCGGACTCGCGGACATGATCGCCGTCATCCACAGCGGCCGGCGCGTCTACCGTCGCATGCTGACCTGGACCATCACCAAGATCGCCAGGACGATCGAACTGGCTGCCTTGCTCGTCATCGGCTATATCGCCAGCGGCTTCTTTGTGACTTCGCTATTGCTGATCGCCGTGCTGGTGGTCTTGAACGACATCGTCACCATTACGCTCGCCACCGACCGCGCTTGGGTTTCGCCCACGCCGGAGAAATGGAACATCAAAGATATCAGCAGGATCGCGGCTATTTTTGCGGCTGGTTGGCTGCTATTGGGATTTGCCATCGTGTGGATCGCACGAGACGCGTTGGCCCTCTCCGTTGCCCAGATACAGACGCTGGTATTCGTGTATCTGATATATTCGGCGCAAACAACGATCTACCTGACGCGCGTACGAGGACGGTTTTGGTCATTTGCACCAAGCCGATATGTCGCTTTGGCAACGATCGGGAATGCCGTCATCGCAACGATCATGGCCTACTTCGGTCTACTAGCGGCGCCTATTCCTGCTACTGTGCTGTGCGGGCTAATGGGTGTGGTTCTGGTAGCGACCTTTGTTCTCGATGAGTTGAAACTGTACTTCTTCAAGCGCGCTCACGCTCTGGGACCGCTCGGGAATCTGGTTGATGGCGATCGACACTCATAAATAAAAGACCTCTCACTTCAACGCATTGCGCGCATCGGGTTCAAAATACGATGTAGCCTTCGAATGCCAGTACGCCAACCTCTGCGCCACACCCACTACCGAATGAGCGCGCTCAGTGACTTGCTTGACTGCCTCAATCTTGACTCGTCTGTGTACCGCTTGCCGCTCATACTGACCTCCTCGGTTGCCACAAATTATGGCTCGAAGATGTCTACAAAAGGCTGGCCGGCCCAGCATCGATCCACACCAGATATGATTACCTGACTCGGCTCGCAGAATTGGACCCACATTCTGTCCACGGTAGAGTCCGCAACCGTTTTGCATCTATTTTCTGTCGCGCCACAGAAACGCACTCAAATTGTGTCCGCATTGATGGACAAAAATTAGGGTGTCTATGCCGTTCGCAAATTGATAAGTTATTGATTTTATTGTTGCTATGGGATGGCTGCGAGCACCCTACTTTGCGTCCGCCAACTGGATGATCTACCGCTGCCGCAAACCCCTTGGGCGGTTGGCAACGTTGCTGTGCCGCAATCGCCGACGGCTCCGTCGAAAACGCCGCTGATGTTACAAAAAGCGTAAGCGGTCGATCGACCACGCCCTTGCGCGTTGACGCGAATTAGGCCGCGGTGGTGTCCGTGCGCCGGCCCAGCTTCCACGGCAACAAGGCCTCGTAATCATCGGCGCTGCGTGCATGAGGCAGCGCTTTGAACAACTCGGTCAGATAGCGGTAGGCGTTGACGCCGTTGGCCTTGCACGTCTCGACGAGCGAATAGAGATTGGCGCTTGCTTTCGCACCGCCGGTCGTATCCGCGAACAGCCACGCACGGCGCCCCACCACGAATGGGCGAATCGCGTTCTCGCGGGTTCGTGGGTCAGCGGCTCGGCATTGATGTCACTGCGGCTCGACGCAAGCCGCGCAGTTGCCGTGCAGCTCGATGGTCGAGCTGCGCAGCGAGAAAGCGTTGTCCTTCATCCAGCAACCGAGGTAGCGCTCCAGGCTGTTGTCGGCGAACTCATCGACATGCCCGCAGTTGTCGCAAATGGCGAATGCCTTGAGGCCGTGCCGACAACCACCGGAATGGCAACACGACACGTATGCGTTCAGACTCTCCAGCCGATGAACCAGCCCCTGCTCGGCAAGGCGCTCCAAGGCCCGGTAGACCTGCACCGGCGCGCTGAAGCCCGTATCCCGCAGCCGATCCAGCAGTGCGTAGGCACTGAGCGGGCTGCCGGCCTGCTGGAGCGTGGCGAGAACCCGTTGTTGTTTAGCAGTCAGTTGCATGGGAACACCTCACAAGCCACCAATTCAGAACGTGATTCAGGAGCGTGGTCTTGCCCTGGCCGAGAAAGCCGGACAGCACGGTAACGGGGCACTTGTGCACATAAAAAGCGGACCTTTAACGTGGTGAAAATAATGCATGAATCAATACGGCTAGACTGGTGGCCGCTTCGCCGAACTCGTTTTCGATGACGGCAACATGTCCACCGTGATGCTCCGTCAGGGTGCTCGGGAGCTGGGCAAATGGTGATGGCCGAGACGACGCCCACGCGCGGGCCGCCCTTTTCACTGGTGGGGTGGTCCCAGTGCCCATGAGACTCACTGCCCCACTGGACGCTAGGTTTGTTATGTTATAACGTATCGCTCAATGAGGAAATTCTATTTTGTCGTTACCAGGAACGCCAATGAAAATGATCGCCGCTACGTCACGCACCCCCGTTCATCATGGCCAGTCGATGCGCTCGGGACCGTCAAAGCCGTCTGCCTCGTGCGATGCAAGCAGGATCATCGCTAGCCTGTCCGCTGCATTGGTTCTGCTTATCGGGTATCAGGGCAGCGCCATAGCCGCAGCAGCGGCGCCTGGCGTAATCAATGCCATCGGTGTGGAAAACGAGTACGCCGACGTCATCGCCCAGATCGGCGGCAAGTATGTTCAGGTGAGCGCGATCGAAACGGATCCCAACACGGATCCGCACACCTTCGAGGTCAACCCGAAGGTGGCCGCGCAGATTGCTTCCGCCGACCTGATCGTGAAGAACGGTGTGGGATACGACGCCTGGGCCGACAAGATCATCTCTGCTGCGCCCAATAGCAAACGCAAGGTTATCGACGCCCAGCACCTGCTCGGACTGCCCGACAGCACGCCAAACCCGCATCTCTGGTACGACCCGAAAACGATGCCGGCGGTCGCGAAGGCGGTGGCGGCGGACCTGTCCGCACTGAACCCGGCGCAGGCGGCCTACTTCCAGGCCAACGTGAAGAAGTTCGACGCATCACTCAAGCCCTGGCTGGCCGCGATTGCAACGTTCAAGACTCACTACGCGAAAACGCCCGTTGCGGTGACGGAGCCGGTCGCCAACTACATGCTCGAAGCGGTCGGCATCGACATGGCCACCCCCTTCAGCCTGCAGGCGGCGATCATGAACGGCACCGATCCCTCTCCGCAGGACGTGACAAGACAGAACAGCCTGTTCACGGACCACAAGGTCAAGGTGTTCGTCTACAACCAGCAGGTCACGGATGCGCTCACCCAGTCGTTCCTCAATCTGGCCAAGAAAAATGGTATTCCGGTAGTCGGCGTCTATGAGACCATGCCAACCCCCGGCTTTACTTACCAGTCGTGGATGCTGGCGGAAGTCAATGCACTGGAAAAGGCCGTGACTTCGAAGGTGTCCACCGAAACCTTGCAGGCTGCAAAGTGACCGGCATGTGCCTTGCGAACGAGGTCCTTGCAGTCGACCGGGTGAGCGTCTCGTTCCCGGGGCACAGGGTGCTTCATGAGGTGAGTTTCAGGCTGGAAGCGGGAGAGTTCTGCGGCCTCATCGGTTCGAACGGTTCGGGCAAGACCACGCTGCTGCGCACGATCCTCGGCTTCCAGGCAGCGAGCGCGGGCAGCATCCGGATCAATGGTGCGCGTAGCCTGACCTCGGTGGGTTACGTTCCGCAGAAGATTGCGCTCGACCCCTACCTTCCGATGCGTGCGCGGGATCTGGTGTCGCTCGGCCTTGATGGCCATCGGCTCGGTCTACCGTTGCCATCGCGCAAGCGCCGCGAGGCAGTCGACGAGATGCTCGAGGCCGTGGATGCAGAGCTTTTCGCCGACCAGCGCATCGGAGAACTATCCGGTGGACAGCAGCAACGAGTGCTGATCGCACACGCGCTGGTTCGCCGTCCCCGGCTGCTGTTGCTAGACGAACCTCTGGCCAACCTCGACATGCGCAGCGTCGCCGAAATTGTCGCGCTATTACACCGCCTCAGTGTCGAGCATGGGCTTGCGGTCCTGCTTTCGGCGCATGACATGAATCCCTTGCTGCCAGTGATGGACCGGATCGTCTACCTCGCCAACGGTCAGGCAGCGAGCGGGTCGGCGGACGAAGTGGTGCGTACCGAAGTTCTGAGCAGACTGTACGGTTACCACATTGATGTCGTCCGCGTGCACGGCCGGGTGCTGGTGATTGCCGCCGGCAACGAGGCCGAGATTCTTTCCGCTATCCGCCAGGATCCCGTTCATATTGCGCAGGTTCCCTGATTCAAGATGGATTCGCTACTCACCCTGATCTTTGAACCGGGCTTCTTTACCAACGAACCGGTGCATACCGCGATGGTGGTCGGGGGCGGCGCCGCACTCGTATCCGGCGTGATTGGCGTGTTCACGGTGATTCGGGGCCAGGCCTTCGCCGGTCACGCGCTGGCCGATGTTAGCAGCGCGGGCGGTGCAGCGTCGTTCCTGCTCGGCATCAACCCGTTGCTTGGATTTCTCATCATGGCAGTCATGGCCGCGGGTGGCATGGAACTGGTGCGGGTGCGCCGCGCCCGTGAGCGCGATCTTGTGACCGGCGTGGTGCTGGGCGCGGGGCTTGGCCTTGCCGCGCTGTTTCTGTATCTCGACGTGACATCGAAAAGCACGACTGGAGCGGCGATCACCGTCATGTTCGGTTCGATGTTCGCGATTCCGGCATCGATCATTCCGCTCGCACTGGCGGTGGGTACCGGCACGTTGATTGCCGCGGGCGTGCTTTACCGTCCCTTGCTGCTCAGTTCCCTCGACCCGGAACTGGCGGCAGTGAGGGGCGTGCGTGTACGGACGGTCGGACTTCTGCACCTGCTGGCACTGGCGCTCGCCGTTTCCCTGTCAGCTATCACCGTTGGCGCCATCCTGTCGACCGCACTCCTGATCGGTCCGGCGGCGATCGCCTTGCGGGTGGCGAAGCGGCCCAGCTGGGCCGCGGGTCTGTCCGCGTTGATCGGTGTGGGCGCGACCTGGGGTGGCATTCTGCTCGCGTACGACAGTTACTACTGGACGCCCGGGCACGGCTGGCCCGTGAGCTTCTTCGTGGTGACGCTAATCTTCGTGCTGTACGTCGTCACAGGACACACCGGACTGGACCGGAAGCGTTCGACAGGTACGTGGATTGCCCTGCGCTCCGGCGAAGCGGGTGAGGTCTGACGATGTTCTCCAGTTTCATGACCAACACGTGGATTGTGGCGAGCATCGTGGCGGCGGTCGCCGGTGTCATCGGATTCTTCGTGGTCATTCGGGGCGCCTCGTTCGCTGCGCACGCCTTGCCGCTCGGCACCTTTCCGGGCGCTGCAGCGGCAAGCCTGCTCGGTATCAATCCGCTCTTCGGCCTGATCGCGTTTGCTGGTCTCGGCGTCATCGGAATCAGTTGGCTGAGCCGGCGCGGACGACACGAAGTCGCAACCGCCCTTTGCCTCATCACGCTGCTAGGCCTCGGGGCGTTGTTCCTGAGCATGACGAACGAGTATTCGCAAGAGGTCTATGCTCTCCTTTTCGGCGAAGTGCTGGGCGTCAGCAACACCGATCTCGCGCCCGTCGCAGTAATCGGCTGTTTCGCGATTGCGGTTACGGCGGTGCTCTTCCGGCCACTCCTGCTCAGTTCGGTGTCGCCGGATCTCGCGAAGGCGAGAGGCGTATCGAACCGCGCGATGGAATTTGCGTTCATGAGCATCCTGGCGCTTGCGACGGCCATGGCACTGCCGGTAGTAGGCGCGCTGCTTGTGTTCAGCCTGATGATTGGGCCCGCGGCTGCGGCCCGCTCGCTGACTGACCGGCCGATTCCTGCGATATGTGTGTCGGTTGGCGTTTCGCTCGCCACGGCGTGGACATCGATCGCCCTCTCGTATATTTCCAACTGGCCAGTCGGTTTCTTCGTTGGCATGCTTGGGGCCGCCTGTTACGGACTGGGGCAGGTGTGGACCCGGGCATGAATCTGGTCGCTGACGGATGTTTCGCGGACTTCGGTTCGGGCAGAATGCGTTAGCCGCCCGGTTGTGCGGGTTCCGCTGGGTCATTACGGTGTCCCCAACCGTTTCAGTGGAGCATCGTCACTGGCGTGTGGCTAAGGTGCCACAGTCGGGCGAGCACGGCCCATCTGTGAAAGAAGCCCAGGTGGCTCGCATCAAGGATCACGATATCCGCATGACTTTGTGCGGCATATTTCGCGATCGTTCGTTCCGCCGGCCCGAACACGCGCTTCCACGTATATGGGACCCCGGCGTCTTCAAGAATCGCCCGTGTCTGCATGAGAGCGTCACGTGCGGCGTGCTTTTCGCGTCTACGCAATGCGCTCAGCGAATGGAACGCAACGGCGCGACTTCCGGTCGCGTCGTCAAGCACCTCGATGATCTCGACGTTTGACACACATCGCTCGGCGAACATGAATGCGCCGTGACGTGCCGCCTCGATGGCGCCTTGGGTTCCGAGCACGGGAATGAGTACTTTAAGCATTATGGACCTCTGCTGCGCTTACACGCGGTTTCTTCGTCGATTCCATTCAAGCACAGCCAATGCAACGACGACGTAAACGCTCGGAATTGCGCCGTAAAAATTCGATCAAAATTTTCGGCCAGGTGTGCCTGGCGCGAAAACGCGATGTCGGCGTCAGTCGGCACGTCGCCAACGAAAGCACGCCGTGTCAGAGCGAACTTTCCCTGCCCTCCCCGTCCGCTCGCGGTAGCGCCTCGCGCAAGGTGTCGACGGCGCGGGCGTGCTTATCGTAAGTTCTGCGCATACCGCTCAGACGAAAGCTCAATCGCTCACGCCGCTGGGCGGGGTTGCATTGCGCGCGATGATGTTCGCGATCTCGGCATCCGCCTGCGCGCCGTAGTGATCGAATACGTCGGTGCGATAGCTCGTTGTCTTCGCCGCTGCAAGTTGTGATCCCGAATCGTCGCGCGTGCTGACATCCACCTGCATCGAGAGTCCGAGACGCAGCGGATGTGCCGCGAGTTCGCGGGGATCGAGTTGAATGCGCACCGGAAGGCGCTGCACGACCTTGATCCAGTTGCCCGTGGCATTCTGTGCGGGGAGTACCGCAAAAGCACTGCCCGTACCGGCGGAAAAGCCGACGACATGCCCGTGGTACGTCACGCTCGATCCATAGACGTCCGCGCTCAGCGTGACGGGCTGACCAACGCGCATGTGCCTGAGCTGGATTTCCTTGAAGTTCGCCTCGACCCACACGCCGTTCAGAGGCACGATCGCCATGAGCGGCGCCCCCGAGGACACATGCTGCCCAACCTGAACGGCACGTCGCGCGACGTAGCCCGTCACCGGCGCAGGCAACGTGTTCCGCGCGAACGCGAGATATGCCGCCCGAACATTCGCCGCCGCGGCCTGCACCGCCGGATGTTGCTCAATGCTCGTTCGTGCCGTCAACGCGCGATTCGCCTTGGCCTGCTGGCGTGCGGCCTCAACCGCGGCGCGCGCGGCGTCAACCGTATCGCGAGCGTGCGCAATGTCCTCTCCGGAAACCGCCCCCGTGCCCGCCAACGCCTCGCGGCGCTTCAGATCGGCGATGGCACGTGTCAGATCGGCCTGCCGTTGTGCCAGTGCCGCACTGTAGAAGTTGTTGTTGGCATAGAGACCGCTCACCTGCCGCACGGCCTGGCCAAGCGCTGCCTCGGCATTCTGAAGTGCGACTGCGGCATCGGCCGCGTCGAGCTTTACGACGGGATCACCGGACTTCACTATCTGCGTATCGTCGGCGTTGACGGCAATCACCGTGCCCGCGACCTGGGGCGTCAATTGCACGAGATTGCCACTCACGTAGGCATCGTCGGTCGTCTGGTGAAAGCGCGCGTATCCGTAGTAGTAAGTCGCCCATGCCGCCCCGGCGGCCAGCGTCGTAACGGCGAGGAGCGCCAGCAGGCGATTGCGTCGCGATGCACGCCCTGTGGTCGCCGTCGTGGTCGGGGCCGACGCCGGTTCCATGCGCCCTACCCCGCTCCCCTTCGTGTGCGCAGGCCGACGGTCTCCCGCGGCGCCTTCGATATTGTTGGTGTCGGTCATGATCTTGCTCCTGTCGTTCGGTGTTCGAGTCGTTACGTTCAACGCGCCGCCACCGCGGCCGGCGTATTACGCGGGTGCGCCACGGACGCATCCACAAAGCCGCCCCCCAGCGCCGCAGCCAACTGAATCTGTCGATCGCGACGACGCATTTCCAGATCGGCTACCGATGCTTCTGCGGCGAGTGTGTTCAAGTCGGCGTCGAGGACCGTGAGCTGGTTGGCGATGCCGGTCTGGAATTGCAGACTCGCGAGGTGGTTGGCCTGGCGTGTGGCGTTCTGGGCATCGCGCGCATCGTTGAGCTGTACGTCCGTTGTGCGGAGTTCGGCGATTTGTGTGGCGACTTGACCCAGCGCCGTCAAAAGCGTTTGGTTGTAACGTGCGACGGCGCCGTCATATTCCGCGTAGCGTCCCTTGAGCTGGGCACGCAATGCGCCTGCATCGAAGATTGGGAGATGAATGGCCGCTCCCATGGACGCCGTGCGGCTCGCGGCGGTGAGCAATCGGCCCAAGCCGAGCACGTCGAGTCCGACAGCCGCGCTCAAGTTGATGTCCGGATAAAACTCGGCTTTGGCCACTTTCACTTCATGAGCGAGCGAAACAACGCGCCAGCGCGCGGCCACGATATCGGGGCGCCGACTCACGAGGTCCGCGGGCAGGTTGTCAGGCAGGCGAATGTCGTTGCCCATGCCCAAGGCCGGCCGAGCGATCGACAGCCCGCGGTCCGGCCCCTCCCCCATCAGCGAGGCAAGTTGGTAGCGGGTGGCGCGAATGCTGCCGTCCAGACCCACAAGCTTGCTTTTGCTCGCCGAGAGGCGGGTTTGCGCCAACTTGTGTTGGACTTCCGTATCGAGCCCGCTCGCAACGCGGCGGCTTTCGATGGCGTTGATCGCTTCGCGGTTGCGCACCTCGCGCTCAGCCATGTCGTGCAACACGAACTGAAGCGCGAGCCGGTTGTATGTGCGGGCAATCGCCTCGGTCAGCGTGAGCCGCACCATTTCCGCATCGGCACGCGCGGCCTCGGTTTGCGACACGCTCGCTTTGAGCGCCTCGCGATTTTTGCCCCATAGATCCAGGTCGAAGGACGCGGACAAAAGCCCCCGGTTCTCCGTTTGCCAGGAACCTGCGTAAGGCGGCGGAACCAATGCATTGGCACTGTATTGGGTGCGCGTGAGCGCGTTATCCGCATCGATATGCGGCAGCGTCTTGGCAGTCGCGGTTTCGCTGAAGGCTTCGGCGGCGGCCACGCGAGCGCGTGCCTGCTCAAGTGTCGGACTCCCGCCAAGCGCCTCGGCGATCAGTGCGCTCAGTTGGCTGTCGCCGAACTGGTCCGCCCAGTCCGCAGACGGCCAGTGACCTCGCTCGGCGGGAAGGCTTTGCGATGACGTGTAGTGCTCCGGCGTCGACATTTGCCGGTCGTCATGAATGCCCGAGAAGTTCGCACAGGCGGACGTAATGGCAATGCACATCGTCGACAGGGCCAGCGTGAGCCCTCGCGAAACGGCTTTGACGGTTAAATTCTGCGTTTTCATTTTCTGACCTGTCAGATAATTGGAGAAAAAAAGACGAAACACGGTCTCGCTCTTTATTCATCCCCCACAAACTTTGTCAAAAGCCGCTTCAGTTCTTCAAATTCCGACTCGCTGAAGTTCCGTAGTCTAGCGTTAAGCACCGGCGGTACGATCTCGGGAATTCGGCCTGCCGCCGTTTCGCCGGCTGACGTCAAACTAAGGTTGACGACACGGCGATCTTCGACGCTGCGTGATCGACTCAGCAGCCCCTTTGCCTCGAGCTTATCTAGCATACGAGTCATGAGTCCGGTATCGATACCGAGCAGGCGCGACAGTTCGAACGGCGTCGTGGCAACGCCGCGCTGCAACGACAGCAGAATGCCCATTTGTTGGCTGGAAATATCGAGTTCCTTGAGCTTGGCATCCACTTCGGCAGACAAGACGTTGCGCGCTTTGGTCAGCAAGAATCCAATACTTTGCGTCAGGCTGAAATTCATCGCGCTATAGTGATCCATCGCAGGCTCCTTTTGTCTGATTTAGACAATAGGTGTAAAGTCAGATAATGTCAAGTGTGAAACGCCGTCCGCAAGGCGATCAGTGCCCTGCGGCGCCTGCCGCGCCCGCCCCTGCCCCCTTCACCGGCCGGGTGACCCAGATCAACGGAATGATGACGATAAAGATGACCGACGACAGCCAGAAAATGTCGTTCAGTCCCAGAATCGTCGCCTGTGCATTCAGGGCGCGTTCGAGCAGCGCGAGCGCTTTCGGTGTGCCCGCGCCCGCGGCGAGCTGTAATTTGTCCAGCGTGTCAACGAACGCGGGATGATTGATACTCGTTTGCTCTGCCAGACGCGCGTGGTGCAGAACCGTCCGGTTGTTCCAGCCGGTCGCGACCAGCGACGTTCCCACCGCACCCGCGAATATCCTGGCGAAGTTCGACAAGCCAGCGGCCGCGGGGATCTTTTCCGGGGGTAACCCGGACAGGATGATGGCCGTCAGCGGCGTGAAAAACAACGCGGTCGGGATGCCCTGCAACAGCGTTGGAAGTACGAGACTGAAACGGTCGATATCGGTCGTGTAGTGCGAGCGCATAAAAAACACGCCTGCGAAGCCGATGAAGGCGAGCGTCGCGAGAACCCGCATATCGGAGCGAGGCATGATGCGCCCCATGATCGGCGCCAGTATGACGGCGAAGATGCCCAGCGGCGCGGTGACCAGTCCCGCATCGATCGCGGGGTAGCCAAGGGATCCTTGTATCCACTGCGGCAGGATGACGAGATTCGCGAAGAACACTGCGTAGGCGACCGAGATCGCCACCGTCCCACCCAGGAAATTGCGGCGTTGAAACAGTCGTAGATCGACGACAGGTCGTTCCTCGGTCAGCTCCCATATCAGGAAGAACGCAAACGAGACCAGCGCAACCACCCCGAGCGCCCAGATGATTGGCGAGTCGAACCAGTCAAGATCTTTTCCCTTGTCCAGCATGATCTGCAGCGATCCGACCCACGCAATCAGCGAGACGAGACCCACCTTGTCGATGGGCAACTTTCGGGAAGGCGTTTCGCGTTCGCGGTAGATAGCCCAGATCGCGGCCGCCGCGAAAAGACCCACCGGGATATTGATGTAGAAGATCCACGACCAACTGTAGCTATCGGTAATCCACCCGCCAAGCGCCGGGCCCGCGATTGGCCCGACCGTAGCGGTCATCGCCCAAAGCGAGAGCGCGCTGGCGCTTTTGTCCTTTGGGAACGACGCCAGCAGCAAGGCCTGAGACAATGGCACGAGCGGACCCGCCACCGCGCCTTGCACCACGCGTGCGACAAGCAGGGTCATCAGATTCGGCGCAAGCCCGCATGCCGCAGAGGACAGAACGAACAGCAGAATCGCCCAGACAAACAACCGCACTTGTCCAACGCGCTGCGTCAACCAACCCGTCAGTGGAATCGAGACTGCATTTGCCGCGGCAAAGAGCGTGATCACCCATGTCCCCTCGTCTACCGACACTCCCAGATTGCCCGAGAGCGTCGGAATCGCAACGTTTGCGATGGACGAGTCGAGCACATTCATGAAAGTGGCGAGCGCGACGGCGAAGGTGCCGATCGCAAAGCGCGCGCCAGTGAGAGGCGCGGGCGTGCCGGTAGCGCTGGACGGGGTCATGGTAAGCCTCGGGTTATAGTTGATAAATCACTATTTGATTGGTCAGATAAATGGCCGAAAATGCGGGCGTCCCAGTGAATCAACATCCGGTGACGCCCGACATTCCCTGCGCGAAGGACAGTTCGCGGGAGCGGTTCCTAATTTTCTGACATTAACTATAATTGACTTTGCAGACAAATTCAAAGTCTTTCTTAATCCTGTTGCCTGGTGCATCGCCATTTCATATCAATTGATATAAAATGTGCTTTTCCCTTAATTCAGGAGCCGCCCATGGGCCGCCCACGCGGATTCGACTCGACGGATGTCCTCAACGCTGCCCGCGATGCTTTTTGGGCGCGCGGTTACGAAGCGACATCGACGCGTGATCTGGTGAAGGCGACGGGGCTCACACAGCCGAGTCTCTATAACGCGTTCGGCGACAAACGCACCCTGTTCCTTCGTGTACTGGACCACTATTTGAACCAGACGCTGCGCGAGCGTATTGCCCAGCACGAGTCGGCGGCGACGCCGGGCGCGGCGCTGACGGATTTTTTCGCCGACGTTGTCCAGCGATCGCTCGACGACAAGGCGCAACGTGGTTGTCTGATGGTGAACTCGGTGCTTGAGGCTGCGCCGGGCGATTCGGAATTACGCGATGCCATTACCGAGGAGCTCACCCGCATTCGCGACTTCTTTCTGCGCAGTATTGATGCCGGCCAGCGCACCGGTGAAATGCGCTCCGACATTGACGCCGAGCAGGCTGCCGATCATTTGCTTGCCGTTTTGCTCGGCCTTCGCGTGATCGCGCGCGTACACCCTGCACGTGATTGGCTCGTCGGGGCGGTATCTCCCGCCCTGACGCACCTTGGATTGCGCCCCCTGCACCTCGATTGAACCACGCCGTCGAGGGCGCTGAAGAACGCGGTCAGATCATTGCCCGTCCGATCGATGCCCCACCGTCGACAAACAATGTTTGTCCCGTGATGAAACCGGCGTCCTCGCCCAGCAGGAACGCTACGGCTGCGGCCAACTCATCGGGGCGTCCGAATCGCTTCATCGGAACGAGCGAGAGAAAGCGCTGCTCGGCCTCGCTCCCCGGCGGCGTGTTGGCACGAAACATTTCGGTTTCTGTCGGCCCAGGCGCCACGGCGTTCACGGTGATACCCGTCTCGGCCAACTCCAGGGCCCAGGTTCGCGTAAAACTGATCATCGCGGCTTTCGCTGCCGCATAGGTCGATCGCTTGGCAACGCCCAGGACCACGAGACTGGACAGATTGACGATGCGCCCCCACCCCCTCGCCTTCATCCCGGGCAGCAGGGCCTGGACGGTCTGCACGGCGGGCACGAGGTTCTCCCGCAGGGTGTTATCGAGATCATCGAGGTCAATCGAGCCAAGCGGTGAGAGCTCAATGAACCCGACGTTGTTCACCACGCCATCGAAGGCGAAGCGCTTTGCCAAGTCGTTGAGGACATCCGTTGTGGCTTGTCGATCCGTCAAGTCGACGGAGACTAACGTGCCGGGGAAGCTGGCGTCGTTTGCACTGCGCGAGAGGCCAACAACATGATGGCCCGCTGCGGCCAGACGCTCGCTGAGCGCGCGACCAATGCCTTTGCTTGCGCCAGTGATCAGAAAAGTTCGTTTCATTTCAGGGGTACCTTGATAGATATATGGATGGCGGAATTGCTGCGGCATCGACGCGTCCGTCCTATGTCGCGCGTATCGCGCCCGCCCGTGAACGACCATGAGTCCATTCACGGGCAATGGCGTTGCGCGTTCAAACACTCGGCTACCGCACAACATGACACCATTATATATCGATCGATACAAAACGTGCTGGCACCCTGATATTTGTCAACGGCCCGGTTTCTGGCCGCCGACGGCATCACGTGCATGCGTCAGGCCGACGAGACTAACGTTGCCGTGGGCCCTCGCCCTGGCCGGTACAGGCCGAGCGTGGCAATGAGCCCGCAGAGCGCGGCGAAACTCAGCCAGTAGCCCGGTGAAGCCTTGTCGTGTGTGATCTGGATCAGGTAGGTCGAAACGGCTGGGGTGAAGCCGCCGAACACTGCGGTCGCGAGACTGAACGCCAACGAGAAGCCGGCGACGCGGACTTCCACGGGCATCACCTCCGTTAGCGCGGCGACCATCGCGCCGTTGTACATCCCGAAGAAGAACGAGAACCACAGCAGCACGGTCAGCATGCGTGCGAAGCTCGGCGCGCCGGCAAGCCACGAGAGCGCGGGATAGGCCGTGAAAATCGCCAACACGGAGATGGCGAGCAAAACCGGCTTGCGTCCGACACGGTCCGAGATCGCACCGCCGATCGGCAGCCAGAGGAAATTCGATGCGGCCGCGAGCAATGTCACCACCAGACTGTCGGACGTCGAGAGCTTGAGCACGGACTTGCCAAAGGTCGGCGTATAGACCGTGATGAGATAGAACGTGGTGGTTGTCATGGCCGTCAGCAACATGCCGCCGATGACGACGCGCCAGTTGACGCACAGCATTGCAAAGATTTCACGCAACTGCGGACGGTGCCGCCGCGCTTCGAATGCCGTCGTCTCCTGCAATGAACGGCGCAGCACGAAGAGGAACGGCACGATTGCGCAACCGATGAAGAACGGCACGCGCCAGCCCCATGCGACGATCTGATGTTCGGTAAGCCACCGGTTCAACCCGTAGCCGATCGCAGCCGCCATCACGATCGCGACCTGCTGACTTGCCGACTGCCAACTCGTATAGAAGCCCTTGTTGCCAGGCGTGGCCATTTCCGCGAGATAGACGGAGACTCCGCCCAGCTCCGCGCCGGCCGAGAAGCCCTGTAAAAGGCGCCCGAGCAGCACGAGCGCTGGCGCGAGCAGCCCGATGGTCGCATATCCTGGCACGCACGCGATCAGGATGGTGCCGCTCGCCATGATCGACAGCGTAACGATCAGACCGGTGCGCCGCCCGACCTTGTCGATGTAAGCACCGAGAAAGATCGCGCCAAGCGGGCGCATCAGAAAACCTGCGCCAAATACGGCGAAGGTGAGCATCAACGAGGCGAAGTCGCTCGTCGACGGGAAGAATATCTTCGAGATCGACGTCGCATAGAAGCCGAACAGAAAGAAATCGAATTGCTCGATAAAGTTGCCGCTTGTCACTCGCAGCACGGCAGCGGCTCGGCTCGCTCGCGAGCCGCCGCCAATGGCGGAGATCGATTCTGTGGGGGTCATGGTGTCTCCTGATTATTTTGTAGGTGAGGGGCGCCGGCGGCGCCCTGAGAAAGCTATTCCGAACCCAGGCCTAACGAACGACCTTGACGCTTCTCGATCGACGATTTGAGCAATGCCGCCGAGCGAAAAATGCCGTGGGCAAACTTTCCATAGGGAAGCGTGGCGAACAGCGCCATGACAATGCCCAGATGGGTCGCGAGAA
This sequence comes from Pandoraea eparura, assembly GCF_902459725.1. Taxonomy (GTDB): domain Bacteria; phylum Pseudomonadota; class Gammaproteobacteria; order Burkholderiales; family Burkholderiaceae; genus Pandoraea; species Pandoraea eparura. The sequence goes on along the minus strand of NZ_CABPSH010000012.1, from coordinate 114,576 downwards.
GCGACGGCATCGCGGGCGTTGCACGAAACGCTAGCAACGCGAGACCGGATACGCTCGTCAACAGCAACAGCGCAATGAAACCCCGGTCCATCGGACGTTGGCGGACGTCGGTGCGTTCGGGATCGCGCCTGAGATTCAGCCACCACAACCCTGCCGGCCCGACGAGAAGTCCGATGCCACCGACCGTGCCCAGCAGCACCGGCACGCTCAGGTACGGATACGGCGCCTCCCATCCGAACGCATAGTGATATAGCGTTGCAACCGCGGTCGCCGCGAAGCACAGCAGGAATCCGTAGAAGGTCAGGTGATGGAAGCGGCGTCGCGCGAGCGTGAATGCATCGTCCGATTCGTTGCAGCCGTCGCCGTGGCCACCATCGAGATACTTAAGCGTGAGCGCGTGCTTTGCCGCTTCTGCGGCGGCCGGCATGCTTACGCTCGACGTTCCCGCCGCGACGTCGCGCCAGAATCGCGTTACGCCCACGCCGAGCGCCAGCATCGCAAACAGAAACACCGTGCCGAACATTGCCGCGAGCAGGTTGTGCGGGAATATTGCATAGAAGTTTGCTGATGTGGCGTGCGCCGAAAGACCGCTGCGCAACGCCAGACCAAGCATCAGAAAGAGTGCGAGACCTGTTGCCAGCGCGACCGACAACGTCAGGCCGTTACGCTTGTACAGCGCGCCCAACGCCGCGGGAAACGCATACTCGGTGTACGTCTCGAGGCGGACTTGCGCCATCGCCTTGGGCACGTTCACGGCGAATTCGTGCGGTGGTGCATACTGGCACGCGTGATAGCACGCGCCGCAGTTATGGCAGAGATTCGCCAGGTAGTTGACGTCCGCCTTGCCGAATTCCAGACGTCGCGCCATGGCCGGAAACACGGCGCAAAAGCCCTCGCAATAGCGGCATGCGTTGCATATCTGCATCTGCCTCGCCACTTCCGCTTCGCTATGGCTCAACGGCACAATGGGGATCACTCGCGCGGCGCTGCCCGACGCGTCGTGTTTGGTTTTCGGGGTATCGAACGGCGACGCGGTCCGCGTGCGTTCGGGGGTGAGCACGTCAGACTGCTGCACTGAGAGCCTCCGTTGTCTTGAGTGCGGCGCGCGCGGCCTGCGTGCCGGCAATGCGTCCGAACGCCGTGCCGATCGACATGCCAACGCCGGCCGTATAGCCTTGGCCGAGCACGTTGCCGGCCATCATTTCGCCTGCGACGAACAGGTTCTCGCTCGCCACGCCGCCGAAGTGAACCTGTGCCCGCTCGTTGGTTTTCAGACCGAGGTAGGTGAACGTGATGCCCGGACGCAGCGCATAACCGTAAAACGGTGGTGTATCGATCCGGCGTGCCCAGTGTGTCTTGGCCGGCGTAAGGCCTTCGGTGTGGCAGTCGTCGAGCGCGGTGTGGTCGAAGGTACCGATGCGACATGCATCGTTGTAGCGTGTGATCGTTTCCATGAATCGCGCTTCCGGCAACCCCATCTTGCGCGCAAGTTCCGGCAGCGTATCGGCCTTCTCGCCGGGAAACACCGGCGGCATGAAACGGCCGATCGCCTTCGAGTCGATGATGGAGTAGCCGATCTGGCCCGGCTGATGCGCGACGAGCCGTCCCCAAATCGCATAGCGCTTGGGCCAGAAGTCTTCACCCTCGTCGTAGAAGCGCTCGCCGTCGCGATTCACCACGACACCCAGCGACACGCAGTCGATGCGGGTGCAGATGCCGCCGTCATAGAGCGGCGCACGCGCATCGATGGCAACGCAGTGGGATTGCGACGGTTCGCCGATCAGGTCCGCGCCGGCATCCGTCATATGTTGGATCAGCACCCCCGTGTTGAATCGCGTGCCGCGAATCAGGAAGTTGTCTGCCGGCCATTCGCCGCGCTCGTTTTGGCCCCAGGCTTCGCGCAGCCAAGCACGATTCGATTCAAAGCCGCCCGCGGCGAGAACGCACGCGCGTGCCTCGAACCGCTTGTCACCGCTGCGCGCAGCGACGAAGTGCGCGCCATCAAGTTCCAGCGAATCGACGGGGGTTTCGTAGCGGATGTCCACGCCGAGTGCTTCCGCACTGCGATAGTACGCGTTGACCAGCGCCTTGCCGCCGCCCATGAAGAACGCATTCGTACGCGCCACGTGCAGCGCACCGGACAGGGGGGGCTGAAAGCGCACGCCGTGTCGCCGCATCCACGCCCGACAGGATGACGAGGCGCGGATCGTCAGCCGTGCAAGGGGTTCGTTGGTGATGCCGCCAGTGACCTTCAACAGGTCTTGCCAGAATTCCTCTTCCGGATAGGCATCCACGAGGACGTCCTGTGGCGCATCGTGCATGCACCGCAAATTTCGCGTGTGTTGCGAGTTGCCCCCGCGCCATTCGCGCGGTGCCGATTCGAGAAGCAGGACCGACGCGCCGGCCTCACGCGCCATCAACGCCGCGCATAGCGCGGCATTGCCCCCTCCGATTACCAGTACATCGACCATTTGACTTGGCTCCTTTCGGACGCATCATAGGGATGCCAAGCCTGCGCTGCCAGTCGCTAGCCCTCAAGGGGTCTTCACAGTTTGTGAAGGCTGCGGCACGCGCAGCCGCGCGCCGGGCCAACGGCCTTCGTGCACCAGTTGACGCGCGACATCGGCGAGGACGACACGTGCGGCAAGACCGGCGGGAGACAGTTCATCGTCGGAGACACTGACGATCATGTTGGGCCGCGTGGCGTAGCGCTCCGCGACTTGCACACTGGCCAGCACACCGTTCGCGGATCGTGCGAGCGCCGCGCCGGGCTGTATCGTCGCCCCCATGCCGGTTCGAACCAAGTCCATGAGCAGTGCTAGGCCGTCTACTTCGGCGACCACGTTCGGTTCATACGCGGCGCGCCGGAACGCCGACGACAGCAGCGCGCGGAGCCCATGCGTGCCGCTGGGAAGGATCAGCGCAAGCCTGCCGAGGTGCTTCAGTCTGACGGACGCGCCCGTCGGCATACCATCGAGTTCTCTAACGCCGATGAGGAAAAGCTGCTCGTCGAGCAGTGGCATCACACTCCACCGTTGCGCGGGTTCCTCACGAAAGAGCACGGCGAGATCGATCTGGCGCGCGCTAAGCATGGGAGCGAGATAGCCGGAGAGACTTTCGACGATGCGCAGCCGAACATCGGGATAACGCGCACGCATGGCTTGTGCAAATGCGACGCCGAGCACGCTCGCCGTGCTCGGCGCCATGCCGACGCTCACATGGCCAGACAAACGGGCGGAGCGCGCGGCAACCGCGGCGTCGTCAATATGGCGCAGCGCGAGTTGTGCCTGGCGCCAAAAGGCCATGCCGGCGTCAGTTGGCACGACGCCGGCGGAAGTGCGCTGCAAAAGTCGTGTCGAAAGTTCGCCTTCGAGACGGCTGATCTGCTGGCTCAATGCGGAGGTGACCACACCGAGTTCCAACGCGGCCCGTCCCATACTTCCGTGTTCCACCACGCTCACAAAATACCGTAGTTGTCTCAATTCCATTTCGCGATCAGCCAAGAAGTTTCGGTAAGCATGCGTCGAAGGCTACCGACTTGGCAAGTCGCAATGCCCCGCCGCCCGGTGAGAACTCTGGCCTTGCCGACTTGATGGCAGGACCACAGCGTCATTGAACCCGGTCGCGAAAAACGGCTTGATTGACACCCGGATTCAACCTACATCATCTCCGGACGAAGGAGCTGCCCGCCCTTCTTGAATCGGTTCAGACTGAACGGTGTGATGTCGGAATAGGTCGTTTTATTCTGCGCCATTTCAGACACTAACAAGCCGGCCCCTGGGCCTAGACCGAACCCATGCCCGCTGAACCCTGAGGCGACGATCAAACCCGGGATTTCATCTACGGTTGAAATCACCGGAACGAGATCCGGCGTCGTATCGATGAGGCCCGCCCACGCCTGCAATATCCGCACGCCTTTCATTTGAGGAAAGCAGGTCGTCAGGTTGTTGACCGCCTGCACCAACCATTCTTCGTCGATGGCCGGCTCCAGTACGCGAATACGCTCGAACGGCGAGATGTCGTCAAGCGCCCAGCTTGCCGACGCCTCTGGCCCGTGAAAGAAACTCTTGCCGATGCGAATCTTCAGCTTCTTCGTCAGCGCGGACCGATAGGTCCGATAGAACTTCAAGGCGTACCGCATCCCTTGTGGGGCCAGTTCGACACGGCCATAGCCAGGTACGGCAAGCGTGTATCCTCCATCGAGACGGCGACGCAACGCAAACCCGGGACCGTTGAATGTGCCTCCGGGCAATGCCGGGACTTGCGACGTGCGCATCGCGGTGCCCACCACATTGGCGACCGGCAACTCAACGCCGTGGCGTTTCAACAAGCGCGAACTCCACGCGCCTCCGGCACACACGACCGTCGCCGCGCGAATGAGACCGCGTTCCGTCCACACACCGGTGATACGGCCAGCGCTGATGTCGAATCCTCGCGCGGCACATGTCTGCAACACATAGGCGCCCAGTCCTTTTGCCCCCTCGGCGATGGCAGGCGCAGCCTTGCTCGGTTCGGCCAACCCGTCCGACGGCGACCAGAGACCACCCACCCACCGCGCCGTCCCCGTCGGAATGCGGGATTTGAGCTCCGCTGCCGAGAGAAGATCGAACGAATAGCCAATCGCCTTTGCGCCGACCGCCCACTTTTCCCATCTCGCAACGTCTGCCTCAACCGTCGTTCCATACAGACTGCCCTGACGGCGGAAGCCGAGATCGCGACCGATCTCATTTCCGATCTCCGACCATCGCGTCAAGCTACGCATTGCCATGACCAATTCGTCATGCCTGCGATTTTGCTGACGCACCCACCCCCAGTTGCGCCCGGACTGCTCGGCGCCGATGAACCCTTTCTCCACCAGGGCGACCGATACCCCCTGACGCGCCAACTCGTAGGCGGAAGTGGTACCAATGATGCCTCCGCCGATGATGATCACGTCCACATCGGTGGGCATCACGGGACTATCGCTGACTCTGTCGATTTGCAACATGGATATCTTGCTTGAAGTTCCGTTGTCCGCCGCCCTTTGCCTCAGGGCGACCCGTGTGCCGCATTCCCTTCCCTACGTTGCGCGATTCGGAATGGCATGCGACGCGCTCGGCGATCGCCATCAGGCGTAACCCAGGATCGCTTTCGTCTCGAGGTACTCCTCGAATCCATGGATGCCGTACTCGCGACCGTTTCCCGAGCGCTTGTAGCCGCCAAACGGCGCATGGGCGTCCCACGCCGGATGGTTGATGTGCACTTGGCCCGACCGGATGCGCGACGCAACCGCTCGCGCATGCATCAGGTTCTCGCTCTGGACGTGCGCACCCAGGCCGTACTTCGTATCGTTCGCGATCGCAATCGCCTCATCGACGGTGTCGTACGCCATGAGGCTCAGGACCGGCCCGAAAATCTCCTCCTGTGCGATGCGCATGTCGGCCGTCACGTCGGAGAAAATCGTCGGCCGAACAAAGTAACCGTGGCTCAAACCTGGCGGGAATCCGGGACCACCGCAGATGAGCCTTGCACCCTGTGCGATACCCACATCGATCATGGCCCGTACGCGGTGAAATTGTGCTTCGTTTGCAATCGGCCCGAGCGTTGTCTGCGCCGAACCTGGATCCCCAACGACCATCGACTCAACGGTGGCGCAGGCCATGCGTTCGACGTCGGCGAGACGATCGCGAGGGACAATCATTCGCGTGGGCGCACTGCACGACTGCCCTGCATTGCGAAACGCGGCCATGACGCCTAAGGCCACTACCCGCCCAAAATCGGCATCCGGTAGCAGGACGTTCGGTGACTTCCCTCCCAGCTCCAGTGTGACCCGCTTGACCGAGTCTGCCGCCGCCTTCGCCACGAGCGCGCCGGCCCGATTGGAGCCGGTGATCGAGATCATGTCGACCTGCTCATGCGCCGCGAGGGCTTCGCCCACTTCCGGGCCGCTGCCTTGCACAAGGTTGAATACCCCCGCCGGCACCCCGGCATCGTGAGCGATCTGCGTGAATATCTCGGCGTTCAGGGGCGATAACTCGCTGGGCTTGAGAATCACCGTACATCCTGCGGCAAGCGCGGGCCCCACCTTTGCCGTAATTTGGTACAGCGGCCAGTTCCAGGGGGTGATCAACGCACAGACCCCAATGGGCTCACGTGTAATGGCCGTGTGAGCGTCAACCTTGAGAAAAGGGTAGCCAGCCGCGATTTCGCTTGCCACACGAAGATGCTCCGCGGCAAACGGTACGTGCGAGGCACGGGCGAACGATATCGGTGCGCCCATCTCCGACATGATCGTCTGTGCGAGCAGTTCCTTTCGGTCAAGAACGAGGCGATACATTCGGTTCAGGATCTCGACGCGATCCGCCACCGGCGTGTCGGACCATGGAACGAACGCCCTTCGGGCCGCGGCGACCGCCTTGTCGACATCTTCCCGCGATCCGACTGCCAGCTGGCGAATCGCGTGGCCAGTCGCCGGGTTGACGACGGGCACCGTCCGGGGATTCGCCGGCGCCAACCACTCGCCATTGATGTACAGCGTGCGCGTGCTGTCCATTGCAACGTTGTCCATAGTCGTAGCTGTGCGAGTCATGATTCCGACCTCTCAAAAGCGGAAAGTGATTCAGATGGGCTCAAGATAAGGAAGCAAACGGGTGCGGTGTGTAACACGCGGTAAATGCGACATTAAATCTTTATTAATGGACGCACCATCCAGCCAGGATCTCGCGCCGTCGGCGGCCGCCGATTCGCATCGCAAGCGCCACCAGGATTTTGTCCTGTGTAATATCGAGGGAACATGACATTAATGGTGATTTAATGATCGACCTGGACGATCTGCGTCTGTTCCGTGCCTTGGGCGCTTCGCGATCGCTCGCCGCCGCAGCGCGTTTGCTGAACCTGACGCCCCCCGCGGTCACCGTCCGTCTGCAGCGCGTGGAGGAGCGGCTGGGTGTACGCCTTGCGGTACGTGGCGCGAAAGGTATCTCGCTGACCGACGAAGGTCAGCGCTTTTTGCATGAGGCGTCTGAACTGCTTGAACGTATAGACGCAATTCCGTCCCGAGTGTCGGGCGAACCCGGCAGCCTCACCGGCAATCTGCGCATCGTTGCGCCGCTTGGCTTTGGTCGCGCGCACATTGCGCCCTTGGTTCGCGAGCTTCATCGGGCACACCCAGGCCTTTCGATTTCACTGGTGCTCGCCGACAGTCCGCTCACCGCAGCGTCAGGCGCGGATGTCGTCATTTCCATTGGCAACGTCAAAGCGTCTTCCTGGGTGGGTCATTACCTGGCGCCCAATGAACGATATCTATGCGCGTCTCCCGCGTTTGCGCGCCGCCTGCCGGCCGTCGTGCATCCGTCCGAGCTCGATCGGTATGAATGTCTATGCTTGCGCGAGAACGACGAAGACGCCACGCATTTGCGATTCATGCGTAATAGCGATCGCGGAACGGGGGCAAGCAAGGCCACCACCATTCGAATGACCGGCGCATTGTCGTCAAACGACGGCACGGTCATCAGCGATTGGGCGGTCGCCGGACTTGGCATGATGGAGCGGTCCGAGTGGGACGCCGCGCGACTGATTGCCGCTGGAAAACTGGTTCGCCTACTGCCGGAATGGCGCTTGGCGCCCGCCCCCATCATGGCGCTGGTGCCAACGCGCCACGGACTTTCGGGCCGTCAGCGCGTGTTTCTCGAGACGGCGAAGCGTGCCTTCGATCCGCCGCCGTGGCGTCGGTGACGCTCTGACAACGCCCACACACCCCGTGGTTCAGCGCACCTTGCACCAAAGTGGACCACGGGTGCCCCCAGGAAGGCCAGGCAAGTCCGGCACGACAGCGAATTGCGACCCGCCGGGACCGGAAAATCAACGGCGAACGCAAGAATGACATCCCCCTCTTGCCTGGACATCCGGCATGGAGTAAAAGGTCGATCCATCCATGTCAACCTAGTCTAGAACCGCACGCCTATGGACCAACCCGCCAAACTCAACGCCGACTCGCTGAGCATCGTCGAATCGGTGATCATGGGCATCGCCGGCACCGCGCCGGCCTACAGTGTCGAGATCACGACGTCCACCATCATTGGGACGGCCGGCACGCTGTCCCCGGCGAGCATTCTCGTGTGCGGGCTCATCATGTTTGGCATCGCGTACGCGTTCATCAACATGAACCGTGCCCTGGCCAGTGCCGGTACCTCCTATTCGTGGGTGAGCATGGTCTTCGGACGCACGCTCGGCTTCTTTGCCGGCTGGGCGCTTCTGGTGCTGTGCTGCGTGTTCATGGTGTCCGCCATGATTCCGGCGGCGAATGCCACACTGCTCATCTTTGATCGGCCCATGATGAACAATGTGCACTACGTGACGCTGATCGCGGCCGCGTGGCTCACGGTCGTCAGTGCGATTGTCGTCAAGGGTGTCAAGCTGACCAGCTACGTGCAGGTGGTGATGACCATCATCGAGGGCATCATCCTGCTGGTGATCATCGTCGCGAGCTTTTTCGTGTTCCCGCACGCACAACAGCACGCGTTCTCGTGGCACTGGTTCTCGCCTCTTGCGTTTACCCCCGCGCAGTTCGCCAGCGGTGCCTTGGTGGCGATCTTCTTCTTTTACGGCTGGGACGTGACCATGAACCTCAGCGAGGAGACGCGCGATTCGAACCGCATCCCGGGCCGGGCCGCGTTCTGGTCGATGGTGTTCCTGATGGTGTTCTTCCTCGTCTTCATCGTCATCGCCTTGCTGGGGCTGTCGGACGCCGAGATCCAGCACTTCAATACCAATATCATCTTCGCCATTGCCGAGAAGCTGTTCGGGCCGACCTGGGGCTACGTCGCGATCATCGCGGTGTTGCTGAGCACGGTGGGCACGGTCGAGACACAGATGCTGCAGTTCACGCGCACGCTCTTCGCCAAGAGCCGCGACGGCGCCCTCCACCATCGCTATGCGCGACTGCATCCGCGTTGGCAAACGCCCCACGTCGCCATCTTCTTCATCTGGATCATCGGGCTGGCGCTGCTGTTCATGTCGTCCTATCTGCCGACCATCAACGTCATCCTGCAGGATTCGATCACTGCCATCGGCTTCCAGATCTGCTTCTATCTCGGGCTGACCGGCCTGGCCTGCGGTTGGTACTACCGCAAGGTGCTGACGCAGGGGCCCTGGGCCGCCGTGACCCATGTCATCTGGCCGGTCGCAAGCGGGCTGTTCCTCTTCTTCATTGCGGTCTACAGCATCCCGACCTTCGACTGGGCGACCAATGTCGTCGGGATGGGCGGCATCGTCATCGGTATCGTGCCGCTGCTGATGAATCGCAAAAAAATCTGGGTGGCCCGGCAGAGTTGAGCCGGCTGGGTCCCTGACGCACCGCTGACATTGCCCGCGCGGGTCACTCGCTGACTCGTGCGAGCGGTGGACGCCTCAATTCGACACACTCCCATGCGTAGCGATCAGCCTCCTTGTCTCGTGACAAGACCACGGGCTTGTCGCTCGGCGCATGCTTGCCGATGCCTTGTGCCGGAAAGTATTGCCGCAGAAGCCGACCGACGGACTCGACGCCGACACTCGCTTCTTATTCGCCTCGCCGAAAGGCGGCTTCCATCGGCCGGCACACGGCCTTCCATTCTCGCGACATCAGTCCCCCCGATCCGGCTGCCCTTCTCGGCCATGACGGCTCGCCCTCTTTTGCTTCAGGGCGGCCGCCCGTTCAGGGAGCAACGCGCCGATCAGGTCGGTGACAGGTGCGGTCAACGGGGGAATCTCCCTGCGAACGGCGCCGCGGCTTGACCTCTGTCAACCGGTGCGCTTGGCGCGCTGCCTATGATGGATTTGACCGCAAGATGGAAAGCGCCCATGGAAACCCGTCAACAGTTTTCCCTTTGGTACCTGCTCGCGGCCGTCACGGCGATGTTGATCCTTCAGAGCTTCATTACGCCTTCCGATGTCGAGCCGCTGCCGTACAGCGACTTCAAGGTGCTATTGAAGGCGGGCAAGATCAAGGACATCACCCTCGGGGAAGGCACCATCACGGGGACGCTAACGACCGACGGCATCGAGACGCTTCTGCCCAAAGCCGAGGCTGACGCGATGCAGCATGCGGGAAAGGCAGACCACGCCTTCTCGACCGTTCGCGTCAATGACCCCGCGCTGGTTCAGGAACTCGAAGCGGCGAAGGTGCGCTTCGTCGGTCAGGCAGACAACAAGTGGATTGGCGCGTTGCTGTCATGGGTTGTCCCCGCATTGCTCTTCTTTGCCGTCTGGAGCTTCCTCATCAAGCGCGTGGGGGGTGCTGCCGGCGGGATGCTGGAGATCGGAAAGAGCAAGGCCAAGGTCTATATGCAGCAGGAGACCGGCGTGACCTTCGCCGACGTCGCCGGCATCGACGAAGCCAAGGAAGAACTCGCCGAAATCGTCAATTTCCTGAAAGATCCCGAGCGCTACCGGCGACTGGGCGGCAAGATCCCCAAAGGGGTATTGCTGCTCGGGGCGCCCGGCACCGGCAAGACGCTCCTGGCCAAGGCAGTCGCGGGCGAGGCGGCCGTACCGTTCTTCAGCATCAGCGGCTCCGAGTTCGTGGAGATGTTTGTAGGCGTCGGGGCCGCGCGGGTCCGCGACCTTTTCAACCAGGCCGAGGCCCAGGCCCCCTGCATCATCTTCATCGACGAACTCGACGCGCTGGGCAAGACCCGCGCCCTGGGCACCTTTACCGGCAACGACGAACGCGAACAAACGCTGAACCAGTTGCTGGTCGAGATGGACGGTTTCGATACCAACAAGGGCGTCATCATCATGGCGGCCACCAATCGACCGGAAATTCTGGATCCGGCGCTATTGCGTCCCGGCCGGTTCGACCGCCACGTCGCGCTGGACAGGCCGGACCTGAAGGGGCGCGAACAGATTCTCAAGGTCCATGTGAAGCACGTCGTCCTGGCGCCCAGCGTCGAGTTGACTACGCTGGCGGCGCGCACGCCCGGTTTCGCCGGCGCCGAACTGGCCAATCTCGTTAACGAGGCCGCACTGCTGGCCGCGCGCAAGGGCAAGGACGCCGTGGAAATGGTCGACTTCGACGAGGCGCTGGACCGCATCGTCGGCGGCCTGGAAAAGAGGAATCGGGTGATGAATCCGCAAGAGAAGGAGACCATCGCTTACCACGAGGCCGGTCATGCCATCGTGGCGGAACTGCGCCCGCATGCCGACCGCGTATCGAAGGTGTCCATCATTCCGCGTGGCGTGTCGGCGCTTGGCTATACCCAGCAGACCCCAACCGAGGATCGGTATCTGCTCAAGCAAAGTGAGCTGCTCGACCGGCTCGACGTGCTGCTCGGCGGACGCGTGGCCGAACAGATTGTCTTCGGCGATGTGTCCACCGGCGCCCAGAACGACCTCCAGCGGGCGACCGATATTGCGCGGCAGATGATTACCCAGTTCGGCATGAGCGAGCAGCTTGGGCTGGCGACCTACGAGGACATGCCGAATCCGCTCTTCAACGGCATCGGCATGGTGCCGCGCGAGCGCAAGACGTGCAGCGAGGAAACCGCACGGCTGATCGACGCAGAGGTCCGCAAGATTCTGGCGCAGGCCAGTGAGCGTGTGCGACAAACGCTCCTGGCTTGTCGCCCCAAGCTCGACGCCTTGGCCAAGCGCCTCCTCGCGCAGGAAGTGGTCGGACGCAGCGAGCTTGAACTTCTGCTCTCCGAAAAGGTGACCCAACTGTCGCCCACGAGGCCGTCGGTGCCCGTGGCCCCGGTGCCGCGCGAATCAGGGCAACAGCATGAAGGCGAAGACACACGATTATCCTGATGAGCGGGAGATCAGTTCGCTCACGGTCGATGACTACGAGCGGGAACTGCGACTGCTGCAGATTGAACTGGTCAAGCTGCAGCGGCATTTCCTCAGTCACGTCAACGACAGGATCCTGGTGATCTTCGAGGGACGAGACGCTTCTGGCAAGGACGGCACCATCAAACGGATCGTCGAGCATCTCAGTCCTCGGGAGACACGCGTGGTCGCGCTCGGAAAGCCCTCCGACCGTGACCGTGGCTCGTGGTACTTCCAGCGATACGTTGCCGAACTTCCCGCCCCAGGCGAATTTACGCTATTCAATCGCAGTTGGTACAACCGCGCGGGCGTGGAGCACGTCATGGGCTTCTGTACCCACGCGGAATATGAGGAGTTCATGTCGAGCGTCACGGCATTTGAAGGCATGCTGGTGCGCTCGGGGATACACCTCATCAAGTACTACCTCGATATCACCAAGGACGAACAACAACGGCGCATTGCGTCGCGGCGTCGGGACCCCCTCAAGCAGTGGAAGGTCAGCCCCGTCGATGAACAAGCCGTGGCGCTGTGGAAGAAGTACAGCAAGGCGAGAAACGAGATGTTCGCCCGGACGAATGACGGGGTGCCGTGGAATGTTGTCAGGGCTGACGACAAGCGGGTCGCGCGCCTGAATGTCATCAAGGATCTGCTCACGCGCCTTCATTACGCTGGCAAGAACACGAAGCTAATTCGTCCGAATCCGGACATCGTGTTTCCGTATGCCGAGGCGCATCTGCTGACCGGCGCGATCGCGAAGTGAGGGGGTACCGTAGTTACTCTCATTGGCGCACCCCATTGACGCATGTCAATTACAAAAATGCGCGCTGATCCAGTATGTAGTCTATGAGAACGGGTTGCGCCGGGGCGTTGTGGAGGTCTTGCTCTCCTGAGGGGCAGCCGATGGGAATAAAACTTGCAAAGTTGCTGGCGATTGCGGGGATCCTCGTGGTGGCAGTTTCTGCCAGGCTATTTTCGCAGCAAGCTGCGCCCGACGGCCGTGTACTTCCCTATGCGCCCGAGCAACTCGATCAAATGCTGGCACCCATCGCGCTCTATCCCGATGCGCTCTTGTCCCAGATGCTGATGGCGTCCACCTATCCGCTCGAAGTCGTACAAGCGGATAGGTGGCTGCGAGCGCCCGGGAATGCAGTGCTCAGAGGCAATCAGTTGGCCGATGCGCTGGCCCCCCTCCCTTGGGATCCTAGCGTCAAGTCGTTGGTGCCGTTTCCGCGAATCTTGTACATGATGGACGACAACCTCGACTGGACGGAGCGCCTGGGCAATGCGTTCCTTACTAACGAAGCCGCCGTCATGGACGCGATCCAGCGGCTGCGCAGCCGTGCGAAAGCCGCCGGCAAATTGGCGAGTACAGAGCGATCGACGGTTTCCGATGAGGACGGCGCCATCGTGATCGCGCCGGCCGATCCAGCGTTGATCTACGTGCCGGTCTATGACCCTCATATAGTCTACGGACCTTGGCCGTACCCCGCCTATCCTCCCGTTGCATTTCCCGGAATCTGGGGCGGTGTGTCCATCGGCGACCTTGGCTTCGGTTGGGTCGGCTTCAGCGTCGTCCTCCCGCTATGGGGGTGGAGCTATTGCAACTGGCATGACCACCGCATCGACGTGGTTCGGGGGCGCTTCGGTAATACCCATCGCAGTGGTGCCTATTCCGGGAGCATGTGGGAGCACGATCCAGCACATCGCCACGGCGTGCCATACAGCGACGTGACACCCTCGCGTCGCGCTGGCGTCCCAGCCGTATCACCCGATTTGCAGCGTACCTTCCGGGGATATTCCGTGCCGTCAGCGACACCACCCGCACCGTCTGCTCGATCGACGCCCACCGTTCCTGCGCGCCCCGCCTACCCATCTCCGCAACGAACGCCTCCTCCGCCCCCCGCAGCACGTCCTGCCACAGGTTCGCAGTCGCCGGGGGTTCCACCATCGTTCGAGTCGTTCGGGCGCGGCGCAAGCGTGCGCAATCAGGCGCTGCGTGGTCAGGCCAGTCGTATGTCGAGCTCACCGCCGCACCAGAACGGGAGCTCCGGCAGGAGCATGACACCACAAGTCGCCCCCTCAGGCGGGCATGGGAGACGATAATGCGTCAGATAGGCAAAGCGCGGCACGTCCGGCGATGGCGCAACCTTGTTGGCGCGATCATTGTCTGCCTGACCGGCATCCCGTCGTGGGCCGAACAGATCTCGCAGCCGACGTATTCTTCGCCGGAGGATGCTGCCGAAGCGTTGGCCTCGGCCTGGCACGCCGGCAACACAGCAGCCCTTCTCGCGGTGTTCGGTCAAAGTGCGGCCGCGCTTACCCGCTCCGGCGACCCGGAAGGAGAGCGAATCGCTCGGCGCAGATTGGCCGCAGCATATGACGAAGCGCATCAGATTGAGGACGATGGCGCAGGTCACGCGGTGATCGTGCTCGGCAAGGACGATTGGCCATATCCGATTCCTCTGACGCGAGAAAACGCGCGTTGGCACTTTGATATCCCCGCGGGCGCGCAGCAAATCATCGACCGGCGCATTGGCTACCACGAGATTCACGCGATCCAGGTCTGCCGCGCATATGTTGAAGCCCAACTGAGCTACGGCGATGCCCATCGAACCCCAAGCGGGCGCCAGACGTTTGCGACGCGAATCGCCAGTTCGCCTGGCAAGCATGACGGGCTTTATTGGGTGACATCGGGCGGCGATCAGGAGAGCCCGTTGGGGCCATTTCTCGCCGCTGCCGATGTGCATGGGGCGTCGGGGATGCCCGCGCAGCCGTTTCGTGGCTATCTCTTTCGTGTGCTGACCTCGCAGGGCAAGCATGCACCGGGGGGGGCGCAAACCTACATCGTTGACGGTCAGATGACCGGCGGGTTCGCCCTGCTCGCTTTCCCGGCCGCGTACGGCGTCTCCGGTGTGATGACCTTTGTCGTCAATCGCAACGGCGTTGTCTACCAGAAGAATCTCGGTCCGCACACGGCTGACGTCGTGCGCAGGATCCGTGCCTATGATCCCGATGACAGTTGGACGCCCGCGCTGCCCTGACACCCATCGAAAACGTCGCGCCACCTCAACGGACATCTCATGAACAGTCTTCGCTCCCAGCAGGACGCGGCAGATGCCTCGGCGATCGTCACAAAGAAGCTGTCCAAGCACTTTGGCGACCTTATTGCCCTGGACCAACTCTCCCTGACAGTGGTCAAAGGTCAGATATTCGGCTTGCTCGGCCCTAATGGCGCGGGCAAGAGCACGACGATCAAGATTCTCACGACGCTTCTCAACGCCAGTTCGGGCTACGCCGAAGTGGCCGGCTTCGATGTCGCGAAGGCGCCAGTCGAGGTGCGCCGCAGAATAGGTTATGTGCCGCAACTGCTGTCCGCAGACGGTGCACTGACGGCTCGCGAAAATCTGACGCTGTCTGCTCGTCTATATGGGATTTTCGGTGCGCAGTGCGTGACGCAGGTACGCGAGGCGCTTGAGTTTTCGGGACTACTCAACTCGGCCGACCAACTTGTTCGAACTTATTCAGGCGGTATGATCCGGCGTCTGGAAGTGGCACAGGCAACCCTGCACCGCCCGGAGATTCTGTTTCTCGACGAGCCGACGATCGGTCTGGACCCGGTCGCACGTAAAACGGTTTGGGAGCGACTTGAGCAACTCCGCCGAGATCAACTGGTGACGGTTCTCATCACAACGCACGACATGGAAGAAGCGGACGTGCTTTGCGATCAACTCGCAATTCTTCACGAGGGGCGCATGGCAGCCATTGGACGCCCGAAGGAACTCAAGGCAATGGTTGGTCCAAACGCCGATCTGAATGACGTTTTCGCCCACTTTAGTGGGGCAGTGATAGAACACGGCGGCAGCTATCGAACCATCCGTGAAAGTCGAAGCACCATTCAACGATTGGGGTAGACAATGTTCGCCGTTCTATACGAGAGTCTCGCGATTGCTGATGCAGAGGTGCGAAAGCTGCGTCGCGATCCCACTGAGCTGCTTTCCCGAGCGATTCAGCCGGTGTTGTGGCTTGTCGTGTTCGGACAAGTGTTCAGTGCGGTGCGCGGTATTCCAACCGGGCAGTTGCGGTATCTGGATTACATGGCACCGGGCATTCTGGCGCAAAGCATCCTGTTTTCATCGATCTTCTACGGCATCGCCATCATCTGGGAGCGCGACCTGGGCATTGTTCACAAGCTTCTTGTCACACCTGCGCACCGCAGCGCATTGGTGCTTGGCAAGGCGCTCGCCGCTACGCTGCGCGGTCTTGTGCAGACGTTGGTCGTCTACCTCATTGCCGCCGCGTTGCACGTCTCCATTCGTCTACAGCCGCTGGCGATCATCACCGTGATTTGCAGCGTATGTGTCGGCGCGTGCATCTTTTCCACGTTTTCGCTGGTCATTGCCTGCATAGTGAAAACGCGCGAGCGGTTCATGGGGATCGGGCAAGTGTTGACGATGCCGCTGTTCTTCGCGTCGAACGCGATCTACCCCCTAGATCTGATGCCACCGTGGTTGAGGGTGATCGCAACGATCAATCCGCTGACTTACCTTGTGGACACGCTGCGAAGCGGAATGATCGTCGGTGGCATGAACAACTACGCGCTGACGACCAGCTTCGGCGTCATGATCGCCGTCTTCGCGGTGTTGCTGTTCATCGGCGCACGCCTTTATCCGAGCCTTGCAAGCTGAACGCGTGATCGAGCCCGCTCCCAACCGAAAACCCTTGCCAAGGTTGCCGCCAGCGAGTTCCGATACGTTTGAGTGCGTGGCAACGCAGACGTTGCCGCGTTCTTAAATCCCGAGGCGATTCAATGAGCGAAAACACCGGCAGACGATTGCGTCAACCGTAGATAAAGTGTCGGCCAACTGACTTGAGGAGCATCGCCGCCCGTGGACGTCGTTGCCGGCACCGACCATTGCATCGTGCCGCACCTTGCTCGCCGTCCATGATGCTCGGCCCTAGCGTGCCGGTCCCAAAGTCAACCCTTTGCCCCCCACTGCCAGTCCTGGAGGTCGTCGTGCACCGTTTTACCCTGAACACCAAACTGCTGTTGGCCTTGGGCCTGATGTGGATCAGCCTTCTGGTCATTTGCGCCTGGGGCTCGTTCAACATGCGCCAGACAATGATCGAAGAGCGCGAACTCGGCCTCAAGAACGTCGTGGATTCGGCGACCAGCGTGATTAAAAAATATGCAGATGCCGCTGACAAAGGCACGCTCACCAAAGCCGATGCCCAACGCGATGCAATCGCCGAAGTGCGCGCCATCCGTTTTGGCGACAACGGCTATCTCTCCATTTCCGACACGCACTCGAATGTCGTGATGCATCCCATCAAGCCGGAACTCGACGGCAAGAATCTCTCCAACTTCAAGGACGCGACCGGCCAATACGTGTTCCGCGAAATCTCGAACGTCGGCCGCAACGGCGGCGGGTATTTCACTTACCAATGGCCAAAGCCCGGTCACGACAAGCCGGTCGGCAAGATCAGCCGGGTCGGATACTTCGCGCCGTGGGACTGGTGTATTACCGGCGGCGTCTACATGGACGACATCAACAGCGCGTTCTTCCGTTCGCTGGCCGAATGGGCCGGGCTGCTGGTGGTGCTCGGTGGCATTGTGTCGGCCGCGATGCTGGTGATCATTCGTAACATCAAGAAGAGTCTGGGCGGTGAGCCGAACTACGCCGTCGAGATTGCCGGGCGCATTGCCCAGGGCGATCTTGCCATGACGATCGAAACACAACCCGGCGATACGACCAGCCTGCTTGCCGCCATGCGCGCCATGCAGGAAAGCCTCTCGTCCACCGTCCAGCGCATTCGCAGCGGCACCGAATCGATCACGTCGGCCGCGCGCGAAATCGCCGCGGGCAACACCGACCTGTCGGCACGCACCGAAGAACAGGCGGCGTCGTTGGAGGAAACGGCATCGTCGATGGAGCAACTCACCGCCACCGTCAAGCAAAATGCCGACAATGCGCGGCAGGCCAGCACACTCGCGGTGAATGCCTCGGAGATCGCACAACGAGGCGGTCACGTCGTCGGGCAGGTGGTTGGCACGATGCATGGGATCTCCGACAGCTCCGGCAAGGTCGTCGACATCATCAGCGTGATCGACGGCATTGCCTTCCAGACGAACATCCTTGCCCTGAACGCTGCAGTCGAAGCCGCGCGGGCCGGTGAACAGGGCCGCGGCTTCGCCGTGGTCGCCGGCGAAGTCCGAACGCTGGCGCAGCGCAGCGCGGCAGCCGCCAAGGAGATCAAGGCGCTGATCGAGAGTTCGGCTCAACAAGTGCGCGAAGGCTCGATGCTGGTCGAGCAGGCTGGCCAGACGATGACGGACATCGTCCAGGCAGTGAAGCGGGTCACGGACATCATGGGCGAGATCTCCGCGGCCTCCAGCGAGCAAAGCCACGGCATCGAACAGGTCAATCGCGCCGTCACGCAGATGGACGAGGTCACGCAGCAGAACGCCGCCCTGGTCGAAGAGGCCGCGGCCGCCGCCTCGTCAATGGAAGAGCAGGCAACGCGCCTGCAAGGGGCGGTGACCGAGTTCCAGATCGCACCCGCTGCCGTGCCGGTCCGCGTCGCCGAGCGTCCCTATCTTGTCGGGGGAAAACGGCTGGCAGCGTAAGGCCCGAGGTCGCCCAGGCGAGGTCGACCGGTCGCTACTCGAGTTTGAAACTCAGCTTTGCGGTAATTCGATAGTTGACGATCTTACCTTCGGCTACCTCGGCCGAAAAATCCTTGATGTAGATCGATTTGACATCGCGAAGGGACTTTTGGGCCGCGGCGACGGCTTTCGCCGCGGCGTCCTCCCAGCTCTTGGGGGATTCGGCAAGCACTTCGATAACTTTGACGATGTTTTTTGACATGACGGCTCCCGCGAAGGCGAGTGGCAGCTCATGGGATGTCTCCCGGCCAGGATGCGCGGCTGCCATGAGCCAAGCATGGTCGCTGCTGCATCCGCCGTGTTGACCGATGTCAAACGAATCCGCTCGCCGCTTCCCCGCCCTATCACGCCAGCGGCACCGACGCGCGCGTTATCCCGTCACCGTCGGATGGCCCACGGTCTGGGCCAGCACCGGTATTTCGTCTTCGTTGAGCGACATGGCGTTGGCCAGCATCCGATGATTCAACCAGCCTCGCACGACACACGCCAACCCAGCCGACGCACAATACAGCGACACGTTCTGCGCGATCGCGCCGACGGCGATGCCAGCGAACGAATCCCGTTGTGACTGAGGAAACGCGTCGGCGCGGGCGTGATTGACCACGTACACCAGATCGAGCGGCGCCTGACCGACGAAGTCCTGGTAGCCAGTGAGATTGCGCGCATCGACGGCATGCTTGAGGTGCAGTTGGTGCGACGCCGGGTCATAGCGATACACGCCCTCGGGCAGGGCGACGTACACGTCGATCTCGTTCACGCCGCGCGCCGACGGCGCCGTGCGCCCGCCGGTGTCGGCGCGATTGACACCGTCCGCCGCCCACAGCAGATCGCCGAGTTGCTGGCGGGAAAGCGCGGTTGGCGCAAAGTCGCGCACGCTCTTGCGACGTGCCAATGAAATCATCAACGTGGCGCCACCCTCGAGACTCGGCGGTGGCAGCGCAATGACCGGCAGTGACTCGCTGGCGGCCGGAACAGGAGATGCATTGCGCACGACAGCGTACACAGGAAGCTTGGCCTCATTCATCGCGGAAACCCTCGAAAGACGGTTGGCGGGCAATCCTGCCCGGCTGCTTGGAGCATAGGCAGCCGTTCTCGGTTGGCCTTGATGCGGGTCAACGAGCGGCACCGCCGCAGCGGGCTTCGAGCCCCGGATCGCACCATTAGCGCATTCGATACATTCGGCGCATTCGGCTCAGCAAAAACATGCCGGCCGCCCTGCCGACGCCGGCAACACCGACAGCACCTCGTCGGCGGCACGCTCAGGCCGGAAAATCGTCACGCCTTTGAGTCCGAATTGCCACGCACGATAGAGCAGATCTCCGACCCGCTCGCGCGACACACCGCTGGGCACCAGCACCGTCTTCGAGATGCCCGCATCGATGAACGGTTGCATCGCCGCCACCATGCGCAGGTGATCGTCACCGCTCACCTGACTGGCCGTGACGAAGTAGTCCGGCAACACCGCCCGATCGCCACACAAGGCGCGGAAGCACCGGTAGGCGTGATTCTCGATGCGGCAGGCGCGCGGGGCCTGATGCCGCAAGCGCAGTTGACGCTGATACGCCCAGTCGAACGCCGGCTCGATGCCGCTGGAACAGTTGCCGCCGAATGCCAGACTGACGCTTCCTGTGGGCGCTACCGACAGCAGATGACTATTGCGCAGCCCATGACGCGCAATCTCGTCGCGCACGGCATCCGGCAACGCCGACGCGAAGCGTCCCGGCGACAGACTGCGCTCGCCGCTGAACAGCGCATACGCGCCGCGTTCACGCGCCAATGCCGCCGACGCCGCATAAGCGTTGTCGCGCAGGCATCGCCCGATGGCGCTGGCGAGGTCCCTGCCCTGCGGTGCGTCGTACCGCAGACACATCATGGTCAGCGCATCAGCCAGCCCCGTGACGCCCACGCCGATCCTTCGCTTGCTTCGGGCTTCGTGCCCATGCTCGGGCAATGGCCATCGCGTGACGTCGATCGCGTTATCGAGCATTCTGACCTGGACATGGACGAGCCGCGCCAGACCGGCAAAGTCGAACGACGGCGTCCCCCCGACACCGAACGGATGCTTGACACGCCTCGACAGATCGATGGGCCCGAGCACACAACTTCCCCACGCGGGAAGCGGTTGTTCACCACACGGATTCGTCGCAACGATGGATTCGATATCGGCAAGGTCGTTGGTGTCGCGAATCGTGTCGATGAACAGCAATCCGGGCTCGCCACTCTCATGGGCCGCTTCCACGATTCGCACCCACAAGCGCCGCGCGGGTACTGTCGCATAGCACCAGTTGCCGTTGCCGAGCAAGTACGCGCCCGCCGCCAGTCGCTGCCGATTGGGCGCGGCGCGATGCTGGAGCCGCCATTCGCCGTCGCGGGCGACAGCCTCCATGAACTCGGCGCTCGCCGCCACCGATACGTTGAATGTCGTCCAGCGCCGGCGTCCGCGCTTCGCATTGACAAACTCATCCAGATCCGGGTGGTCGCACCGCAATACGGCCATCTGCGCCCCGCCGCGCGTCTCGGCCATGGCCAGCGCCTTGCAGGCAAGGTCGAACCGCTCGATGACATCGCAGACGTCGCCCGTCCCACTGTCGGACGCCGACACCAGCGCGTCGGCCGGCGCCACCGGCGAGAAGTCGTAGCCGACACCGCCGCCCATGCGCAGCGTGATCGTGGCCTGCGCGAGGGCGCGGGCGATGTCTGCCTCACGGGCCACCGGCACGTCCGGAGCGACGATCGGATGCACGAAGCAGTTCACCATCGTCGCGTGTTTGCCCGTGCCGGCGTTGGCCATGATCCGGCCCGCGCCGATCGCGCCCCGCAGCATGTTGCCGTAGAACTGCCGTGCCGCCTCCCGACGTCGATCCGGTGGCTCTGCCTCGGCCAGCGTACGCGCGACCCGTCGGAAGACGTCGTCGCGCGCCGTCTCCCCCGGCGCAAGATAGCGATCCGCCAGCACCGCATCGCAGACCGTCGACGCCGATTCGTGAATGACCGACATGGGGTGGCGCCTACGTCAGGATCGGTGCCAGCGCACGTGCAACTCCGATTCGGCGTGCCCATAGTCGAGATCCAGCTTCCCGCCATAGGCGTGGCGAATGGCATTGCCGATGTCGCGTGCAATGTGCATCCCGGTGGTCGTGATCGCCGTACCGTCCTCGCCCGACGTGATCGCCATCACGCGCTCCATCGGATGTTCCCGGTGCAGCCGCAGCGCACGGTGATTCACCAGGCCGAGAATTTCCTGTCGATGCGCCGCCTCGAAGGCGCCGTCCAGCAACAAGCGCGCCGCGGGCACGCCGTCGGCGCTGCGATGGCAGGCCGAGCACATGACGGCCGCCGCGTCGGCCGGCACGGCGCGCCATTGCCAATGGCCGCGCAGATAGACGGCGTGACACACCGGGCAAGCCGCGAGCGCGGGGGCGGCTGACGGTTGCTTGTAACTGTCGGGCACATGCTCGTCCGGAAAGCGATCCCACCTCGTGGGCCGGACCATGGCAGACCTAGCTCTGACTTTCATGGTGTGACTCCTTGAAACGCTGGCACAGGCTGGCGTCGAATGCGTGTCCGCCACCGACGGCCACGGGAGGATGCCACGCGCTCGACATCATCGCTACGCACCGTGTGTGCCCGCCAGATATAGATACAGTAAGCCGTGGCGCGCGCCGTAACTTGGCCTGGATCAAATGGCGCGATATCTCGCGCGAGGCATCGTTCAGCTTGGGCCCAGGCGCCTGCTTTTCGCCGACAATTGGCGAGATTGGCGAGATTGGCGAGATTGGCGAGATTGGCGAGATCGGCGAGATCGGCGAGATCGGCGAGATTGCCGCGATTGGTAAGATCGGCGCATTCAGCGCGGTAAAGTCGTCGGCTCGTATCGGTTGCGCGGATTCCACAGCATCCAACCGTCGGTCCCCGCCGCGTCGGCGGCTTCGATTTGCGCACGAATCTCGGCGGCGCCAAAATTGCGACGATCGAAGGCGTAGTCACGAAAGGCCTGCAACCACGGTCGGAATCGCACCCCGGGCAATCCCGTGCGGCGCATCGCCTGCGCGAGCGAGCGCGACACGATCTCGCCCGGATACTGCGTGGGTGGGTCGTATCCGGGCAGCCCCCACGTGAATCCCGACGGATAAAGCATGGGGGCGATGTAATCGACCTGTTCGCCGAGGGTCTCGAGCCGCTGTCCGATCGCCGTGTCGTTGAGGTTCCAGCACACATAGCCGAAGATATCGACCGACAGGTAGACGTTGTAGCGCAGCAGGCGCTCGCGCGCGGCGCTCAGGAATCCGGTAATGGCGCCGACCCGGTGCTCGGCAGTGTTGGTCTCGTGAAATTCCAGCCCCGGGGTGTCCGGAAATCGCAAGTAGTCGAATTGAATCTCATCGAAGCCCATGCGCGCCGCCTCCTCGGCGACGTCGAGATTGTGCGCCCATGCGGCGGAGATCGTCGGATCGATCCATCGAAGCTGCTCTCGGTCACGCCACACATTGCCCTCGGCATCGCGCACGGCCCACTCCGGATGGGCCCGCGCCAACGGATCGTCCTTGAACACCACGATGCGGGCGATGAGGTACAAACCGCGGTCATGCAGCGATTTCACCAGCGCCGGCAGGTTCTTCACCCGTGGCGCGTTCGCCGGCACATACGCTTGTGCGCCGATGCCCTCCCGCGCATGACTACGATACGGCGTCATGCCACGATCGCCTTTGACATCGATCACCACCGCGTTGATGGCGGTGCGGGCGGGCAACGCCAGCGCCGCGTCGAGCAACGTCCGGCTTGCGATGCCGTACACCGAGAGGTAGATGGCCTTGGGGCGAAGGCGCGTCATGGCGACGGTCTCGTGCGCGCCCGCCCCGATCGACGCTTGCACCCGCGCATACCCCGGCGCGCGCACCGAGACGGCCATCGGCGCCCCCGGCGTCGTATCGGGCAGCGCGATCCCGCCGTCGCGCCCGCTGATCCAGGCGAGATCCCCGCTCACGAGCGTCGCGCCCGCAATCGGCGCATGGGTCGCGGCATCGACAACCGTCACCGCGAGCGTGTCTGCCGTGGCCGACGCTACGGGTTGCAGGCATAGCAGCGAGAGGCTCCAGACAATCCATCGGCTAATCATGATGCGCTTGTGCATTGCGTAACATGCCGCGCAGGCACGTCATGTCGCAGTGCTGCGTCATGAGGTATCGCGGCAACGCCATGGCATTCGACTGCGGCGTGACGGGTTTGGCGTCGAGCGAGAACCCGTTCGTGTAGCCCTCGTCGCGTGCGATGGCCTCCAATTCAGTATCGTAAATTCCGAATGGCCATGCCAGCAGGCGGACGGGCCGGTGCAGTTCGCCCTCGATTCGCGCGCGGGAACGGCGAAGCTGATCGTGCACGAAGCGCCGATACGCGTCCGGCGTCAAGCGCGCGCGCTCCGTCTTGAAGTTCGGATGCCACTCGGTGTGAGACTCGACGTCGAATGTCCCGGATTGCACAAGCGCGCTTAACTGATCCCACGTCATGGCATATGACGCATTGGAGATGGCCGACGGATAGATAAACAGCGTGACGGGCACCGAGCGGCCCTTCAGCATCGGCCAAAGCACCTCGTAGACGGATCGATGGCCATCGTCCACGCTCAGGACGAGCGCGCGCGGCGGCAGGTTGTCCTGCCTGCCGGCGTGCCAGGCGATGACGTCGGACAGCGGTACCACCCGATACCCGTTGTCCTCGAAAAAGCGAAGTTGCGAGCGGAAGGTATCCGTGCGCACGGTGGTCGAGTCCGTAACGCTTGCCGCGAAGCGGTGATACACGAGAATCAGCACGTCGTGCTGCGCGGGGTCGGCGAGCGCACCGCCTGCGTACGTCAACAGCGCCAGTGCGCTGGCCAGACGGGTAAGCGCGCGCCTGCTAATACCCTTCACTTCGCGCGATCGGCTGCGTACAGTTGCTCGTGGCGATGCTGGCAGACCGCACATCGCTTCGCTGTCGGATACGCCTTCAGCCGTGCATATGGAATACTCTGGCGGCAATCGATGCAGATGCCGTACTCACCGCGGCGTATGCGATCGCGCGCCGCTTCAATATCTGCGAGTTGTGCACGATAGTGGTCGAGCATGGCATCTTGCAGACGTTCGTCGACCTCCTCGCTCGCCAGGTCGACATCGTCGCGAGGCTCCGGTGCTATCAGGTCGGCGAGCGGGGAATCGGCGTCGCCCACCAAGTCGCGAATGCGCCTTTCCTCCGTGTCCATCAGCCCCTCCAGCGCGCCAAGTCCAGGGTTTTTCAGCCGTTCCATCCTTGATCTCCCATCAAAGGCGCAGGTCGGAATCCGACGGGGCATGCCGGCCTCGAGCGATCACGGGGACCATCACGGCGCCCACGACAGCCGCCAGCGCGGCGATGGATGCCGCTGCCGCTACGCTCTGCCAGGGATGCTCATGCACGTAGTGATCGGTGGTCCGCACCCATCCCGAGACGCGCTGCTGGCTCATGTTGCGCAGGGTGTCGAGCTGGGCGGTCAGTTGCTGGAGCCGGGCAGTGAGTGCGGGACGCACTTCGTCGGATGCCGAATTCGCCTCGTCGGCGAGATCGCGCAACAGGGCCTTGATATCCGCAAGCAGGGCCTCGGCATCGTTGACGAGGGTCTGCCGGTGATTCATGAAGTCCGTACGAATGTCGTTCATCTTTCGCTCCCATCGAGTTCATCCATGCGCCGCCTTGGTCGGCGCCAGCCTCGTTCACTATAGACATCTGCGCGTGGCACGCCATGACATGGCGCAAATCCGTGTGATGTTCGTGCGCGGGGCTTCTGGGGGCAATCGTCATGAAGCCTTGCCACGCGCTGCAGGCGCTTCAGTGCGCTACATCGTCTTCTTGAGGATTGCCCGCAGACGGGAAAGGGACCGGGTGTTGAGTACGTCCGCGGCTTCGAGCCAGCCGCGTCTGGCCTGGGTGAGACCCCATGCCAGATTCCGAAAGTCGGCGCTCCGGTGGGCGTCGGAGGCAATGCTCACCTGCACGCCGCTCGACTTCGCCAGCCGGCAGCCGGTGTCCCAGACATCCAACCGGCGAGGCTGTCCGTTGGCCTCCACGCAGGCACCGCGCTCGGCGAGCGCCCGGAAAACGCGCACGGCGTCGAACCGGCAAGCCTCGCGCTCGCCGATCAAGCGAGCAAAGGGATGCGCGAGGATGCTGAAGTGCGGGTGGTCGATGGCGCGCAACAGACGCGCGGTCTGCTTGTCGGCAGGCAGATCGAAATGGCTGTGGATCGCGCCCACGACGAGATCGAGCCGGCCGAGCACCGCGTCGGGAAGATCGAGCGAGCCGTCTTCGAGAATGTCGACCTCGATGCCCTTGAGAATCGTCGGCAATCCGCCCTTGGCGTTGAGCGCGTCGATCGCGTCCGACTGCGCGGCGAGACGACTGGCATTCAGCCCGTGGGTGATACCCAGCCGGGGCGAGTGATCCGTGATGGCCAGGTACTGAAGGCCGTCGCGGCCGGCGGCCATGACCATGGCTTCGAGGCTGTCTACACCGTCGCTCTCATTCGTGTGGACGTGAAGATCGCCCTGGATATCGCGGGCTTCGACAAGATGCGGCAGCTTGCCGTCGCGCGCCGCGTCGAGTTCCCCCGTGTCCTCTCGCAGTTCGGGCGCAATCCATGGCAAGCCGAGCGCTTCGTAGATCGACGCCTCGTCGCGGCCAGCGATCTTGCGCCCTTGCCGGAATACCCCATACTCGTTGAGTTTCAGCCCGCGTGCCTGCGCCATCTTGCGAAGCGCCACGTTGTGCGCCTTGGACCCCGTCAGATACACGAGCGCCGCGCCGTAGCTCGACGCGGGCACCACCCGCAAGTCGACCTGCATGTCGTTCATCAGCACCGTGCTGGCCCGTGTGCTTCCGGCCGAGATCACGGAGCGAGTTTGCCCATAGGCCAAGAATGCGTGAATGACGGCTTGCGGACGACCCGATGCCACCGCGATATCCAGGTCCCCCACTGTGTCCCTTCCCCGCCGGTAGCTGCCGGCGACCGCCAGATCCTGCGCGGCGCCGCACGACCGGAGATGCGCCATGAGCGGATCGACGGCACGCATCGCGACATCGAGGCTGAAACGGCGATGCCGGTCGAGCCGGGCCTGCACGGCGTCAAGCAGGCGCTGTTCCGTACGTGGCCCGAATCCGGGCAACATGCCAACGCGATGTTCGCGCGCTGCGGCGGCCAGATCTTCCATCGTATGCACGTTCAGGTCGTGCTCTAGCCGGTGCACACGGCGCGGCCCCAGCCCCGGCAAGCTGAGCAGCATTTGAATTTGTCCGGGCGTTTCGCGGCGCAGACGCGTCAGCAGTTCGCTTCCCCCGGTCTCGGCAATCTCGCGCATCTTCCCCGCGAGATCGGTGCCGATGCCCGGCAGCGTGGCAAGGTCGGTCCCGCGTGCCAGCATGGCACCGACGTCCTCGGTCAGCGCGCCGATCGACCGTGCCGCATTGCGATATGCCCGCACCCTGAACGGATTCGCGTTCTCCACGTCGAGCAGATCGGCGATCTCGTCAAAGATCGCGACGATCCGCTCGTTCGTCGCGCCGACGCGTGAGCCGGCAGCCAGGGCGATCTCGTTGGCGAGGGCTTCAGGTTTGTCTGACGGTTCTTTCATGCCTTGGCTCCGGCATACTCGGGACGGGCACGGCGCGCACGACGACGGACAATGCGCGAGCGATTCGCGGGCAATACGTAGCCAATACGTGGGCCATCACCGTGAACGCAGGCAGGCAACGACTTCGTCGTCGCTGACCTGGGGAAATTTTTGGTAGAAAGCGCCTACCGCGCCGAAATCGACCGGTGTCTCCAGGCAGACCACCTGGTCCGCATAGGCGGCGATGTGCCGCAAGGCATCTGGCGGGGCCACGGGCACTGCGCAAACCAACCGCGCCGGCGCAAGCTGTCGCACCGAATGCAAGGCCGCGATGATCGAGGCGCCCGTGGCAATGCCATCGTCCACGACGATCACCACACGGCCCGCTACATTCGCCCGCTGTCGTCCCGGCGTAAAGCGAGCCCGGCGACGCCTCAGGGTGTCGAGTTGCACCAGCCGCTCGTGCTCGATATAGGTGCTATCGCCGCCTACCCGCCTCGCGTACGGTGTCAGGTAGGTCCAGCCGCTCTCATCCACGGCGCCGACCGCCAACTCGGGATTCCCGGGAGCGCCCAGCTTTCTCACCAGGACGACGTCCAGTTCGCCGCCGAGGGCATCGGCCACGATGGCGCCAATGGGCACCCCGCCGCGCGGTACCGCCAGGATCAGCGGGTGCTTGCCCGAAAATTCGTTGAGTGCCTTGGCTAGCCGGCGTGCGGCATCGGCCCGATCGACAAATGGCATTGACGTTCTCCTCGGACTGCGGGCGAGAGCCCCATACGTCCATGGTAGCCACCGCGCGGCGCGCCGGTTTAGCCAATGTCAAGCATTCCCGTCTCGCGCTCAAGCAAGACCGTCAGCGTAAGGATTCCCTGACACGGGTCGTGCGTCTGCCTACAGAGATATCAGCCACGCCTGCTTTCCCTGCGACGCCAGCGTCGCGATACTTGGCATCAAGCCCCTACCCGAACGACAGAACGTGCCTCTTGAAGGCAGCGCCAGGCAGCGCGCGAGCACGGGCAGGCACACGCAGGGAGACAACCGACGCGTTCCATGCATGCTGGGCGTTGCGCGCGTAACGCGCGCGCAATCGGTGCATGCGGGCCGCTGGCTGGCCGGGAGACGGCGATGTACGAATCACAGGCTTTGGCGAATGCCGGACATCACTTCGGCGCCGTTGATGCGTTCCCCATGGCGGGCGACGCCGCGTCGAGGGCGCTGATCGCGCATCCCGCGTCGCAGTGTGGGACATGCGTGTTGCGACATCTTTGTGTGGCGTCGACACTGAACGACAACGAGGCGGCGCGCCTGAAATCCGTCGTGCGCACGTGGCGAATGGTCCGGCAGGGACACGCCCTTTACCGGGCCGGCGATGCGTTCCAGAGTCTCTACGCGGTCCGCTCGGGATCATTCAAGACCGTGGCGCAGCATTCGCTGGGCCGCCAGTATGTGTCGGGATTCTCGCTTCCCGGCGACCTGCTCGGCCTGGACGGCATCGTCGCCGAGTCGCACCCCTGCGATGCGTTTGCCCTCGAAGATAGCGCCGTCTGCGTGATCCCATTCCAGTCCCTGGAAGTGCTGTGCCGCGAGTTGTCCCCGCTTCAGCAGCATGTGCATCGGCTCATGAGCGCCGAGATCGTACGTGAGACGGCGCAGATGGTCATGCTGGGCAGCATGACCGCCGATCAACGGGTGGCGGCCTTCCTTTTGAATCTTTCAAGCCGCTTCGCGCTGCGGGGCTACTCGCCGCGCGAATTCACATTGCGAATGACGCGCGAAGACATGGGCAGCCATCTCGGCATGAAGCTCGAGACGGTCAGCCGATCGCTCTCGCGGTTCCAGCGCCGAGGATTGATTCTGGTTTCGGGAAAGCGCATTACGCTGTTGAACCGCGAAGCACTTGGCACGTGCTGACGTCGGCTGCGGCAAAGGGCGTCGTACACGCGCCGCGTCGCGATCGAGGCCCGGACGTGCCCGCGTCAGAGGTTGTCGCCCTCGTCAAAGAGATGGAGGCGAAGCGCGTAGCGCACCAGTTGCACCTCGTTGGGCATCTGCATCTTCTCCATGAGACGCATCTTGTAGGTGCTGACGGTCTTGGGGCTGACGCACAGCGCATTGGCGATGGTGGTAAGCGGTTCGCCGCGGACCAGGCGTCGATAGACTTCAAGTTCTCGGTTGGACAGGCGGCGATGCGGCATGTCGTCGCTATTGCCCTGGAAGCTCGACGCTAACTTGCCCGCGATCGACTGGCTGACATAGGTGCCGCCCACGGCCACATGATTGATGGCCGTGACCAGCTCGTCCGCCGCGCTTTCCTTGGTCAGATATCCCGCCGCGCCGGCCTGGAACGCACGCACGATGTATTGCTCTTCCGAGTGCATGGTGAGCACCAGTATGCGCAACGCGGGATGGGAATCGCGCAGCAGCCGGATTAGCTCCAGACCGCTTCGTCCCGGCATCGAGAGGTCGAGCAGCAACACGTTGGGCGCACAATCGTTGACCATCAAGGGGATCTGGGCGCCGTCCGCCGCCTCACCCACGACGTCGAACTTTCCTGCATCCTCCAGGATGTGTTTCAACCCGTCGCGTACTACGGCGTGATCGTCCGCGATCATGACACGCGTCATGCCTTGCCTCCGAATCTGGTGGCAGCCTCGTCCTGACGAGGCTACCCGGCAACGCCTTCGACTCGCGTCCCCCGCGACACCGTCGAGGCGGCGGCGCGTTACGGTTGATCCGCGTCGTTACCAACACGAGCCATACAGTGACTTATGGCCCCACTATAGCCCTGCCATCGTCGAGCGCAAGCCACCCGCTCGGACTGGGCCTTTTCAACGGGGCCCGCGTGCCTTGTCGAGCCCACGGCGACTCCTTTGACTAAAGTGCATTTTGCTCAATTTTCAAGAGATATTACCGTTATCGGTCGGTCGCCCATCCGCCAAAAAGATGAGAGGAATCCTTCCAAACGCGGTAGGGATTGGAATGCCCGGCGCGATTGTCTTGGTTAAGCGAGCCTTCATCAGCGGTTCCGCCCGTCCCGCGGGAGAATCACTACGAATGAGAACACCAAGGCCAGCGGATAGACGAATGGGAGTCGTCAATCCGCCGAGACGATGCGCCGCCGAGAGCGCAGACGCCTTTCGTTCAAAACGCTGGTGCCATCGTTGCGCCCAGTGGGCGATGCGTCATCGAATCCACAGCGTGACGAATTGACCTGGGTCATGGCGTTTGCCCAGCGCAGGCTTATAAATGGCAAGTACGGACTTGCCCTTCCATCTCACCGGATCGGGCTGGCGATCCCAAGTGTCAATGAGGTTCTCATGTCTATGCTGCGACAACATTACAAGACATTCGTTATCGAGGCTCACGCGCAACTTGTCGGTTGCGGAGGGTATGCCGTACCGAGCCGGGATCGGCGCTATTTGCCCGTGGCCATCGTGCGCAGCGCGACGGGCAAGAACGGCTGCACTCTGTCGGATGACCCGCCGAACGAAGGCGTCGTGATCCAGATCACCTTGAACGAGCGGCTGGATTCAGATCCATACCGCGCACTGCGATGCGCGATCGATTATGCGTGTCAGGTCATTGACGGGCTGCGGCCACCCGAGTTTGAATCCATGCCGCGTGGCGTTGCGTTCATCCCGCTTCCGCAAACGCTGCACTAGCGCTGAATTTGTCTGCCGCGAGGGTGCCCGAGCGGCACCCTCCCATGTCGCCGAGGCGGCTTACTGAATGGTCAACTCGCGCTGGCCGGCATCGGCACGCTTCGGCAGCACCAGTTCCAGCACGCCGTCGCGATAGTTCGCCACGGCCTTGTCTCGGTCGACCGCCTGTGACAGCGAGAAGCTGCGATACATATCGCCCTCATAGCGCTCCCGGTGCACGAAGTTGCCGTTGTCCTTCTTTTCCGTCGTGTCGCTGACGTGCGCGCTGATGGACACCTGGTTGCCGTCGAGGGCCACCTTGATGTTTTCCTTGCTCACGCCGGGCATATCGGCACGCACCGTGAATTGCTTGTCGTCTTCCGTGACATCGAGCTTGATCTGCATGCGCTTCGAACTCTCCAGCGCGAGCGGACGCCAGAACGCGTTGCGAATGAGGTTCTCGAATGGCTCGTCGAAATTCAATGGATCGAATCGGGTGAGGTTTGCCATGACTGACTCCGTGAGATGACGGGCGCTGCGCGCCCAGGGGGGCTGCGACCCATGTCGCACGTTGTCTAATCTAGATCGCGGAAGCGCCGACGAATTGACTGACATCAAGAGACGACGTGGCGCCGGTCACGGAATCGACGGCGCAAAGACATAGCCGAGCCAGACGGCGGCCATCACCAGCACGATGCCCGGCACGACGAGCTTCGCGAAACGTGGTCCCCCGGATACCAGCGCCGCAATCCCCTTGACCATGGCGTTTGTCGACGCACCGGCCAATATCGGAAGGCCGGCGTCCGCGACACTCAGCCTGCCTTGTGCGGCCAGTGCTGCGGCGCTGGCCGCAACGGAATGCGCGTCGGCCAAGCCCCCCACCATGGCGACTGCCAGCAAGCCGGACTTCCCGAACCAATGGGAGAGCGCCCCGGAAGCCAACATGACCAGCGAGACGCTCAGGGTCAGCACCAACGCTGACTTCAAATCGATGGCGGTCCCGATGTGCACCGTTTGCGGCGCGGCACTTCGGCTCGCACGCCAAAGTGCTAAAAAGCCGTACGACATGGCGACAACGGCACCGGCGCCCAGCGGCAGCGCAAGTTGGATCAACACGGCCGGGAAGATCGTCCCGATCACGATGGCCAACTGCACCATGGTCGAGACGCTGGAGAGCACGGCCCCCGCCGCAGCGGGCAACAACAAGGCAGGGTTCTGCCTGGCCTGCGCGCCCATCGCGCTGATGGTGGCGATGCTGGAGGCGAACCCGGAGACAAACCCCGTGACCGGAAACCCCGCACCCGGCCCCAGCGCGCGCTGGGCAAAATGGCCGATTACGGCAATGGAGAGCATGACGACCGTGAAGCGCCATATTGTGGACGGATTGACCGAATCGAAGACGTCGATAGGCCGATTCGGCAGGATCGGCAGTATCACGAGGGCGGCCACCGCGAGCAGCAGGACATCCTGTAATTCGGCTTCCGTCACGACGCGCGTCACCAGGCGATGCAGGTGAAACCGCACCTGCATCACGCTCGCGACGGCCACGGCGATGGCGATCGTCAGGGCGGGGTTGCGTTGCGCCATCGCGCCGAGCAGCAGCGTCAAGACCAACGAGACCTCCGTCGTGATCCCGGGGTCGTCGTGGGGACGTAGGTACGCCGCGATCAACACGGCGCTGAGCGCGAGCACCACGGCGGCTAACAGCCAAACGCCCCCCAGCGCCTCGGCCGCTGCCCCGAGAACGGCCGTTAGCGCAAACGTCCGAATGCCCGCCGCCGCACGCTCATGGGTCGTGCCCTTGCGGCGCTCTCGCTCGGCACCGATGAGCAAGCCGATCGCCAGGGCGGTCGCATATGGCAGGATTTCGAGCATGGATTCGGTCATCGCGCACCCGTTCATGACGCTCAGTGCTCGGTATAGCATAGGCGAAGCGGATGGTCGGCTGCGCGTCTTGGCGTGGATCGTTGATCGAGCGCAATGGCGCCGCCCCTGTACCCGCTATGCTATTAAGCATTCATCGACCAGGATCGCCCTATCAGGCGACTTCGACCATGGAACCTGTCTCCCAACTGCTGTCGCCGCATGGCTTTCCCAAGCCATTCCGGCGCATCCTCGTTGCCGTCGATCCCAGCGGCGCGTCGCTGAACGCCATTCCATACACCGCCCACTTTTGTTCGCCGGACACGCAAGTTCTGGTCTTGGGGTTCTTCGAAGACCCCGAGGCGTACCTGACGCCGCACTCGCGCACGCCAGCCGATGTCAGTGCGGCGTTCGACGAACTCCGGCGCGACGAACTTGTGGCGCTGGAGGGCGCGCAGGCAGTATTGCAGCGCACCGGCGCACAGGTGCACAAGCGTTTGCTGGGGCCTGCGCTGGGCAACCGGGAAATCTCGGCGGGCATTGCCCGCGTCGCCGAAGAATGGCAAGCGGATCTGGTCGTCGTCGGCGCGGAACCTGCCGCCGGCATTGCCACGCTGTTGGCGACCAAGGTGTCTGCGGCGCTGGCCGAGCAAACGCATCGCGCCATCCTCATGATTCCCAAGCAAGCGACCGAATCGTCGCTACACCATGCGCGCCGGATCCTGTTCGCGGTCGACGGCAGCGAGGCATCGCTGCACGCGGTGCGCGTGGGGATGCAAGTCGCGCCGCCGCATGCCAGCCTGCTGGCCGTTTATGTGGAGGACCGCGGGGTCGACG
This sequence comes from Pandoraea eparura, assembly GCF_902459725.1. Classification (GTDB taxonomy): domain Bacteria; phylum Pseudomonadota; class Gammaproteobacteria; order Burkholderiales; family Burkholderiaceae; genus Pandoraea; species Pandoraea eparura. The sequence continues at coordinate 81,169 of NZ_CABPSH010000012.1, read as the reverse complement.
TGTCGGAACTGAAGGCATCGCTTCTCTCGGGGGCGCCCGAGGTTCTCCAGGCCGCAAGCGCGCTCAGACAGGCCACGACGATCATGACCGAACTGAGTGCCAAGGGCGAGATCGAGAGCCGTGTGTCGCACACGCGCCTGACGGAAGACGTGGCCGCAGCCCTGCTCCGGGAGTCGCAGGAATGGGATGCGGATCTCGTGGTCGTGGGCGCTCAGGATCGTCACGGGCTGTTCTCGTGGTTCAACGGTCATGAGAACGAACGGGTGGCCCGCGTGATCGATCGTCCGTTGCTGGTTGTCAATCAGGCCGGCTGACGCGCATCCGCCTGCGCCCCGGGTATTCGGCGACGCAGGCGCCCCCCAAAAGGGCTATCGATACCCTATCGAGCCCCTACGGATTGGGCGACTTCACGATGAGCACGGGCCGGTCGGCGCGCTGCAGCACGCGATTGGCCTCGCTGCCGAGCGTGATGCGCGCGAGGCCCCGGCGGCCGTGCGAGCCGGTGACCACGAGATCGGCGTCTACGCGCCGAACCTCGACCAACACCCGATCGGCGATGTGCATATGGCTGTCCATCAAGGGCAGCGTCGCGAAATCGGCCGCCACGCCCTCGCGTGCCAGAATGTCCAGGGCGGCTTCCCGAACGGCCAGCGTCTCGGCATCGAGCGCCTTCTGCATGTCGGCGACCGACGGCAGCGCTGCAGCCATCAACGGAAAATACAGCGCCGGGTCGACTTCGACGTAAGCGACGCGAAGGCTCGCGCCCAGCGCCTTCGCGAGCCTGGCGGCGTGAATCAGGGCAGTCTCGGAGGGCGGGCTGGCATCGAATGCCACCAGAATGTTGCGGTACATGATCCCTTCCCCCTCATTTGCGATGATTCAGCCAGCGAGTCGGCCACTATTCGCAGCGACGTTTCGATGGCACGGTGACGATATCGGCATGGCCAAACCCACGGCTGTAGTCCAGCACCTGAATCGCCCAACATTCGAGCTTGACGATGGTGGAGCGGCTCGATCCGTGTTCGGGAACGCGGGTCCAGGCGTCCGGAAAGCGCTCGTCGAGCAGTCGCATCGCCAATGACCGCTCGGCAGATTCGTCCGGCAGGATTTCGGCGAACGCGTGGACCGACAGCGCCTTGATGTCCGGCCAGCCGACATAGGGCTTGTAAAGGCAGAACGAGACTTGCGCCGCGCGCTCGATGTTCGCCATCTTGCGGCTATCGCGTCCGGTGGCGAAATAGATGTCGAGCCCGTGATGGACAAAACAAACGATGTCGGACTGCGTGTTCCCATCCGCCATGAGCGTCGCGAGCGACAACTCCCGGCACGTGTCCAGCACGTCCAGAATGACGGCCTCCAGGTCTGCGTTCATCAGGCTTCTCCTGCGTCTATCGTGCCCGCGTGGCGGGCGCCGCGCCATGGCCATCACGAGGCGCGCTTACTCTACCGTCAGCCGATCCACCACGGCGCATACGCCGTGCGTGCTCATAGCCGCCCCCCGGATGGCTTCCTTTTCCGCGAGCGAATGCACCGTGCCGGTCAACAGCACCTCGCCATTGCCCAATATCGAGATTTCCAGGTGACGCGCTTCACGCTGCGCCTGACGCGCCAGCGCGGCGGCGATATGCCCGACGATTTCCGTGCGATGCGGGCCGCTGAGCACCTTGATGTCGTTGATGACGCCCTTGACGCCACGCAACGTGCGAACGGCGCTCTCCGCCAACACGCGCTGCGTGTAAGTCTCGACGTCGCCCGCCAGCGTGACCCAGCCGTTCTCGACCTTGACGTGCATGCCATCGTCCGGCAGGCCGGCGTGCCACTTCAACACGGCAAGCGCGGCTCTCGCAATGTCGGCGTCGGTGTGGCGGTCCTTCGACATGGGCACGACTTCGAGGCCGATGACAATCGCCCGCGCCCCCGCGACCTTGGCTGCGATGCGCTCAGCCTCGCACTTTTCAAAGAAACTCGCGACCTCGCCCGAGAGCGTGACGATGCCGTCTCGCACCTCGACACCGATCTCGCTGGCGTGAACGTTGGTATCGCGAGCGAGTTCGTCCATCACGTCGCGTTGCAGTTGAGCATCTGTCTTCATGGGGGAACTCCGTGCCGGGAAATCGGTAGCGCCGTCGCAAACGTTTCTGACGCTTGTGGCGATGGCGCCGAGTCATTTCACCTTAGCGCCTTGCCGGGTGCCTTGCCCGCTTCTCTCGGCAGCGCTTGACCGACATCAACTTCACGCGGGGCCACGCGCGCCGCAGGCAAGGCGCGCGATCTTGATTCGCATCAACTCGCGCGCGTGAATCTCGCCGCCGAGTGGATTTGCCGCGGTATAACAAATCATGCCTGCGCGGCAATCCGCCTTGTCGCAGGCGCAAGCGCAGTTGACCCATGCGAGGAGGAAGGAAATGAGCTTACGGAGAATTTGTGTCCATGTGGACGACACCGCGACGAGCGCCGCACGCCTGCGCTTCAGCGGGCTGCTTGCGCGCCAGCACGATGCCAGTCTCGCCGGACTCTATGTGCCACACCGGCCGGGTGCCGTGCATTCGGGCCAACGTGAGTCGTCCGGAGAGCACTTCCAAACGGAGGCACGCTCACAGGCGGCGTTGCACGCCGCGGAGAAGCTTTTCCAGGAAGTCTGTGCCGAACACGAGATCGTCGGCGACTGGCATGCCCCGTTCGGTGCGCCGACAACGATTCTGTCCAATTTTGCCAAGGCCACGGATCTTTGCATCGTGGGTCAGCCCGACGCGCCGGGTGGGGTCGCCGCACTCGGTGTGGATGGCCTTGGGGAGGTCATCGTCTCGGCAGGCGTGCCGGTGCTCGGCCTTCCGCACAACGTGACCCTGCCGCAGGAAATCCGGCGCATTGTGATCGCGTGGAACGGGTCGCGCGAAGCACGACGCGCGATCGGCGACGCGTGGCAACTGCTCGGGCGCGCCCAGGACATCTTCGTGGTGGGTATCAATCGCTCGCCGGCGGGCGACGACCCGTCACTGGCGCAGATCGTACATCTGCTGGAAAAGCATGGGTTGCGCGCCAAGCCGGTATCGGTCCGACAGGACACCGAAGCCAGCGACGGAGTGCAGTTGTTGTCGGTCACCGAAGAGTACGAGGCGGACTTGCTGGTCATGGGCGCCTACGGACACGGCCCGACGCGCGAACGGGTCTTCGGCGGGGCAACGCGCACCGTGCTCAAGCACATGTCCACGCCGGTGCTGCTCTCGCACTGACGTCACCCTGCACGACAGTCGTCGGCGCGCCCGCGCCTGCGGCTGTCGCGCGCTGTCGTCGACCCGCTGACCCGCTGACCCGCTGACCCTTTGCCCCTCTGCCCCGCTGATTTGCCGACTTGCTACATCAGCAACATCGCCATCACGGCCGCTCCCATTACCGCAGTAGCGATCCAGCCCAACGCGAGAATGGGCCGGCTCGCCGTGAATTGGCCCATCACCGATGGTCTCGCGGCCAGCAGCAGCACCACGATCATCAGCGGCACGGCCACCACGCCATTGATGACGGCACTCCAGAACAACGCCTTCATCGGGCTGATCGGCGAATACTGAATACCAGTGGCGACCAGCATGCTGAGCGCGATGATGCCGTAGAACCCGTGCGCCGCAGCGGGCTTGCGCTCGAGGCCTTCTTCCCAGTGCATGACCTCCGCGATGGCATACGCACCGGATCCGGCCAGCACAGGCACACCGATCAGGCCCACACTGACGATGCCGATGCTGAACAGCGCATACGCAAGGTCTCCCGCCAGCGGTCGCAACGCACTGGCCGCCTGCGCCGCAGTGTCAATGCTTTGGATGCCGCTTGCGTGAAGCGTAACGGCAGTCGCGAGGATGACGAAATAGCCGGTAATGTCCGAGTAGAACATGCCTGTCCAGGTGTCCCATCCGATGCGCCGAAGCTCGCCGGTCGCGGTTACGGCGGCCACGTTGGCGTCCCTGAGCGGCAACGCTGCGGGATCCTGTTCCATCTCCTCCACCTCCTCCGAGGTCTGCCAGAAGAAGAGATAGGGGCTGATCGTCGTGCCGAACACCGCGACAACGACGGCCGCGCTCGCCGAATCGATCGTCAGGTCGGGCCACAGCGTGCGCAGCGCCACGGTTCGCCATGGCACATGCACCGTCAGCAGAACGGCGGCGTAGGCGAGCAGCGACACGGTCAGCCACTTCAGAAAGACCACGTAGCGGTGGTATGGCACGAAGACCTGCAGGAGCAACGACCCGAGGGCAAAGCCAATGCCCATCCAGTGCCGATCGATACCGCTGGTCAGCTCCGCCACCTCGCCCATCGCGGCCAGATCGGCGGCAATATTGAGCGTGTTGGCAACGACGAGCAGGATCACCACGCCCCGCAGGACGAACGGCGGGAACGCCGTCTCGATATTGGCGGCCAGCCCTTTGCCCGTGACTCGGCCAATGCGCGCACAGATCAACTGCATGGCCGCCATCAAGGGGAACGCGAGCGGCATGGTCCACAGCATATTGAAACCAAACTGCGCCCCTGCCTGAGTGTAGGTGACGACACCGCTCGGATCATCGTCTGCGACGCCTGTGATGAGCCCCGGACCCAGGCGTCTGAGGGGATGTTCGCCCAGCCGTTTGCGCAGCGCCTGCAGCAGCATCGACGGCCGCGCGCCCTGCTCACCCTGTGTTTCCGGCCCCATTCCCGCCCTCGCGACTCAAGACGCCTCGCGCGCAAGCCCTTGGCGCGCGCTCGTGATTTCGGGCAACGTTGCGCGCTTACGAAACGACCGATTCGAGCGCGCGGCGTGGCGCGTGTGCCTGCGAGGGGCCTCGGCCCACACGCAGCAGGATCTGCGGGTAGTCGCCGCTGCCCGTCATCGCGCCGATGGCGGCGCGCAATGTCTCGACTTCGATGGGCTGGTTGAGGAACGACGCATCGAACCCCTGCGCCGTGAGCGTGAGCAACACCCGCTGCATGGCCTGACCGGCCAGCAACCAATGTTCCGGACCGTCCGAGCGGGTTGCCAGGCACACGAGCAGGGGCGAACCTTCCACGAGACGACGGTGGCTTGCCGCCAAACCACCGCCGACGTCAAACGTGCGCACGACAGTCGCCAGAATCGGCGACGCGAAATCGAGCAGGCTCGCGGCGCTTGCCGAGTAGCTCGCCATACCGTCGTCGCGACGCGAGGCATTGACCCACAGTGCCAGTTCGCGGCGAAAGCGTGGATCCCCCAATTGAATCCGATCCGCCTCGTCTATCAGGTCGGCCAGACGCAAGCGCTCGGCGTCGTTCGCCGTCGGGGCGAGTTGCGCGCCTTCCGCTTCGGCCGCGGCCTGCAACGACGCGATCGTCGTCGTCGGCACCGGCGCCGGGTCGAAGGCCTGACGATTGGTCATCCGATTCGGGATGGCGGCGAACAGCGCCGCGATTTGCCCGTCCACGAAACCCTCGTCCGAGATTTGGACGCTGGCGAGCACGTCCGGGTCGGCGCTCGACGGCATGATTCTAATCACATACGGGCAACCGAAGTGGCTCAGGGCGACGCGCAGGTTGAACAATGCCGCGCCGCAACTGATGGCCAATTCGCGATCGTAAGTGTCGCTGACCGGCAGCGCCCGGGTGCGGTCTGCGCACAACAGAACCGTATCGTCGCTGATCACGAAGCGCCACGGCTGCGTGTTGTGCGTGGACGGTGCGAGGATCGCGTATTGCAGGCAGAACCGTAGCCGTTCGGCGGCCGTCGCGGTTCGGGCAAAGGCCTGATCGTCGACGGCCCACGCCCGGAGCAAATTGTCATTGGATTGGGGCACGAAAGCCTCCTTCAGTCTGAGGGCCACGACGCGCGAACGACTCCGCAACGTTGGCCCGACAGCGGCTCGGTGAGTCAGCGTGTAGCGCGTATTGCGCGTAATGCCTGAAGTCTGGTGCACCGGGCGCGGTTGCGCATTGACGAACGTCAATGGGTGGCAGCGCCGCCCGCGCGGGTCTCGCTGCATATTTGCACTTGAGCGCACCTATGCCCACCTATCCGCGAAAAATATCGAACGGCTCGATTCGCAACACTTTGCGAATGCCGATATAGCTGGAAATCGCCGCGATCAGCACGACCATCGTGAAGGAGAACGCGAGATTCCAGAACGTGGTGACGGCCGCATAGTTGGGCAAGGTGCGCTTGGCAAGGGCAATCACCACCGTGACCAGGCCCACGCCGATGCCATAGCCTGTCAACGCGGTGAACGCAGACATGAACAGGATCATCTTCACCAGTTCGCTGCCTTTGGCGCCGATCGCCTTCAGCGCGCCGAATTTCTCCAGATTCTCAAGCACAAACGTATAGAACGTCTGGCCCGAAACCGACGCACCCACGATGAAGCTGATGACGGTCATCAGCAGGATATTGGTGCCGATGCCCGTCTGATAGGTATAGAAATTCGCGATTCGTTGATTGAATTCGTCCTTGGTGAGTGCGATATAGCCCAGCTTGGCCACTTCCCGCTTGATGCCGGGGATCGCCGCCGGCGACTTGGGCTGAACGAGAATGTACGAGATGGTGAATCGGGTGCCCGGGATGTATTCGACGGCCCGGCTGTAGGTCGTATAGAGCGTTGGAACGCCGTTCAAACCGTTCGCGGAGACGTTCGCCAGGCCCACGACGACGCCGCGAAAGTCGTTGATTTCGAACGTGGTGCCGATTGTCGGATGCTCCAGCTTGGCGATTTCCGGATCGTCGACGACCACGAACGCGTTGTCGGCGTAGATGTCCAGAATGTCCCCCTGTTCCATATGCGGACGGCCGAACAGGCTCGCATCGTCAAGCCCAACCACGCTCACCGACTGGTAGACGCCGCTGGCCAGCTTGACCTGGGCGCCACCGATATACAGCGGGGCGGCATATTTGACGCCGTCCATGCTGAGCACCGCGTCCAGCAGGAAATTGGGTAACGGAAAGGCGGCGTTCGGTGTGTTGACCGCAGGATCGATAACCCACATCTGCGCGCCGACATTCGTCACGGTCGAATAGGCACGGTTCAGGATGCCCGCGAACATTGCCGTCATCTGCGTCATCAGGAATACCGCGAACACGATGCCGACCAACAGGGCCGAGAACTTGGCCTTGTCGTTGACGAGCAACCGGAAGCCGATGCGCATGATGCCGGTGGACTGCATGTTTACCCTCCCCGGGGCTTGGCGGCGTCCCTCATTGCGGTCCAATGAAGACGTCGACGAGGAGTCCCGGATAGATCGTCGGCAAGTCTGCCGTCTTGAACCTGAAAATGATGGGAAGGACCCGTAGGTCGACCTTTTCCCGCCGCTGGTTGGCCAACTCGATCTTCGGCGACACGAGCGGCTGCACCCGAACGAACTCCAGCGGCACCTTCAGATCGGTGCCGCGCACGGAGAGTTGCGCGCGAATGTGATCGGGGGCCGGCAGCCGCGACACCAGGATTTCGTCGACGTAGCAACGCACCGCCAGATAGTCTTGCGGCCCCCCCATCACGATCAAGGGATCGAACCCGGCCGTGTAGGTATCGTAGACGCCCTGCGAGGAGACAGAGCTCCCCACGGCGGCGTTCAGGGCCAGCACCACGCCGTCCGTCTTGGCAGTGATCGCATATTTTTGCAATAGCGCGTTGGCCGCGCTATACGCTTGAGACAGCGCGTCGTACTGGCGCGCCTGATTGTCCACGTCGTAGCGCCATGCGCCTGCACGCGTCAGGTCAAACTGACTTTGCGCGACTTCCAGCGCCGCTTTCGTTTGTTCGACGGCATCGCGCGCCGTGTCGAGCACGTCCTTGCTGATCGACCGGCTGTCCGCCTCGTAAGACGCCCGCCGCTTGTCGAACTGGTCCTGAGCCGCCTTCAGATTCGCGCGTGCCTGGTCGACCTGCGCCTTGGCAACGGCCAGGGTTTCCTTCCTCGGCTCAGCCTTGAGTTGGTCGAGTACGATGCCTGCCGCGAGCATCTGGGCGTGCAGTTGTTCAGTCGTCGCTCGCTGTACCGTGTCGTCGATCCGCAGCAGTGTCGTTCCCGCCCGTACCTTGTCGCCTTCATGCACGAGCACCTGCGTGATGACGCCCGAGACCTCTGGGTACAGATTGATGTTGGCGCCCCCGCCCTGCTCGCTTTCCACGATGCCGGTCGCGTAGATGGCGGCCGGATACGGGTTGCTCACCGGCGTGAAGACGGGCGCTTCCGGCTTGCGTTCGAGCGAGAACACATAAGCGCCCATCAGCGCGGCCAGAATGCCCGCGCCCGAGAGAATGAAGAGCCACTTGTTCCTCACGCGTGCCTCCCATTTGCGGAGACGATGCGTCCGTCCTCCATATGAACGATCCGGTCCGCGTATTCGTTGATGCGGGCGTCGTGCGTGACGATGACGATGCATCGGTTCCGGTCGAGGATCTTCTGCTTGACGAATGCGATGATCATCCGGCCCGTGTCGCCGTCCAGCGACGCCGTCGGCTCATCGAGCACCAGTATCCGAGGAGCGCCGATAATCGCCCGGGCAATTGCTACGCGTTGCTGCTCGCCGCCCGAGAGCTTGACGGGCAGTACCTCGGCACGGTCCTTCAGGCCGACGATCGCGAGACTCTCGCGGGCCGCCGCGAGCGCGTCGTTCCAATCCTCGTGCTTGAGAATGAGCGGTATCGCCACGTTTTCCGCGCTCGTCAGCCTGGGGAACAGGTGATAGTCCTGGAACACGAATCCGATCGTGTTCAGTCGAAAATCGGCCAGATCGTCCTTTGACAACGACCAGATATCGTTGCCGCCAACCCATACCTTGCCCGCATCAGGCCGCAAGATGCCGGAGAGCAGGCTCAGGAGCGTGGTCTTGCCGCTTCCCGATGGCCCGACGATAAAGAGGATTTCGCCAAAGTGGGCGACCAGGTCGACCGCATTGACGGCCGTCGTCCGCGCCGCCCCTTCCCCGAACCCCTTGGTCAGACCGGTGGCGACGATGGCTTCGGTGGCGGGGGCACTGGACATAGGCAGAACACTCCAGACGTATCGGATCATACGGCGTCAGGACACGTAGGGCATCGGCGCAACAGCGTCCCTGCGCGCCCCATCATCCCCGGTTGGCGTTACGCGCAGACGCCGCCGGTGTCGCCCGGGCCGCGCTCTAATTGACCTGATCCGGGAGCGAACCGAACGCGCTCATCGCCGTTTAGGTCACTTCGCCCCATGCCGTCCACCAATTGGCGGGGCCTTGGGCATCGGTTGTATCGGCCGCCGCCTCGGAGAACAGGTGTTGCCATGCCTTCTGCGCCGCGCAGTACTGTTCGGCCCAGATCGTGGGCCCTCGGGCACTCATTTTCACCAGCCCTTGCCAGATCAGGTTTTGCATCGCCAACTGACGGTTCACGAAGGCGAGCTGGCTATTGAGCACCGCACTGAAATCCGGCGCGCTGTCGAGTGCGCTGGCGAATGCCCTGTCCGCGTCGAGCAGCCCTTCGTCAGCCTTGAGCTGCATTTGCCGCAGACATTGCACGTTCTCGACCCAGTGCCTGTGGGCATCGAGAACGGCAAACATCTGCGCCTTGCACAAGCCCAGGGAGGGAATCAGTTCTTTGGACATCGTCGCGTCTCCCGAGTGGATTGCGGGCCACACGACGTGACCGCAACGCGCGAAAAAAATCGCCCGCCGAAGCGGGCAGAAACCCAATTGCCTGCGCTCGGAACGGGGCCGTATCCAGACGCAAGTGCCGGAGGACCGGCAAGATCGGGTGTTGCTTGCGTCGGTGGTGTCAATACCGGCGATGTCTTCACGATACTCCGCCACCGCGAGCCAGGCCTTGACATATCTCAACGTCGGCCAAGGCGTTGCTCACGCGATACCGGCGGCGATGCGCCGTTTGATGCACGTCAACGTCTCGCCGGACACCCGCTGTGCACCGTCTCAACCGGCACTACGCTGGGAAGCTAAGGCATCACGGGAATCGGCTCTGAATCCGCGCCGACGGGACGCGCCTCCGTCGCGCTCTGCAAGGAACTCGCACTGTGTCAGACGATATCGAGAAGTCACCGGAAGTTGAGGCCTTCGGTCACCCCGACGTGCGCGCGTCGTCATCGGGCGACGCCAATGGCAATGCCGACCTTCCGCTCACAGGGCGCCGGTTGCGCGCGCGACGCGTGCAAATCGACACGTTGCGCGAAGCCGTCGCCTACCTCCGGCGCGACAGTCTGATCTGCCGCTCGGAAGGTTTCGCAGCGCAGACGCGCCTGCAGCTCGAATACGGGACGGCGAGCGTCGTCGCAACGCTGCAGACCGTCACCGGCGACTGGGTGGAACTCGACGAGATCGGCTTGAGTGAAGCCGCCCTGGCAGCCCTCGATGTCACCGAGGGCGAATGGGTTCGCGTGCGTCACATGCCGCCCATCGAGTCCTTTCGCCATGTGCGAGGCCGCATGTTCGGCGAAGCGTTTACGCCCGCGAAACTCAATGAAGTGATCGGCGATATTGCCGCCGGCCGTTATTCCTCGATCCATATCTCGGCATTTCTGACCGCCTGCACCGGCAACCGGCTCTCGGACGAGGAGATTATCGCCCTCACGCGCGCAATGGTCGCCACGGGCGAAACGCTGCAGTGGCACGCAGACTGCATCGTCGACAAACACAGCATTGGTGGCCTGCCGGGCAATCGCACCACACCGATCGTGGTCGCCATCGTGTCGTCGCAAGGGCTGATCATGCCGAAGACGTCGTCTCGGGCGATCACGTCGCCGGCGGGCACTGCCGACACCATGGAGACGTTGGCGCCGGTCGATCTGCGCGTCGAAGAGATGCGCCGGGTCGTGGACGCCGTGGGAGGCTGCATCGTCTTCGGCGGCGCGGCCGGACTCAGCCCGGCCGACGACATTTTGATCCAGGTGGAGCGCCCGCTCGATCTGGACAGCGAAGCGCAGATGATGGCGTCGATCCTGTCGAAGAAGCTCGCCGCCGGCGCCACGCACGTACTGATCGACGTGCCGGTCGGCCTGACCGCCAAGATTCGGTCCCAATACGCCAGCACCCTGTTCTCCGAGCGCTTGCGCACGATCGGTCGGGCGCTCGGACTCGACGTGTCGACTTATGTCTGTGCAGGCGACCAACCGGTCGGCCGCGGCATTGGCCCCAGTCTGGAGGCGCGCGACGTGCTGTCCGTGCTGCAAAATCGCAGCAACGCCCCGGCCGATCTCGCGGACAAAAGCGTGGATATCGCCGGCAGACTGTTGGAAATGGGCGGCAAGGCCCTGCCGGGCGAAGGTCAGGCGTGCGCGCGCCGCATACTGACCAGCGGTCTGGCCTGGCGGCAGTTCCAGCGAATCTGCGAGGCACAAGGCGGCATGCGCGAGCCCTTGGTCGGTCGGCATAGCAAACCCGTGACGGCACGCCACAGCGGCGTGGTCACGGCCATCGACAATCGCCATCTGGCACGGGTTGCCAAGCTGGCGGGTGCGCCGCGCGCACCGAGGGCGGGCGTCGTGTTCGAAACACCGATCGGCACGCACGTGGCGGCCAGACAACCCCTGTTCACCATCTATGCGGAAAGCGAGGGAGAACTCGACTATGCGTACGAGTACGCTCACCGCTTCCCCGCCATCGTCGCCGTGGGGGAATCATGAAAGACGTTGTGATCTATGCATTGCCCGGGAATGAGTCCTTGGCACGATCGCTTGCCCATGCCATCAATTGTCCGGTGCAGCGTCTGAATATTCATCGCTTTCCCGATGGCGAGCAACGGGTGGCGCTCGAGGGGCCACTGAGCGGGAAATCGGTCGTCATTGTCAGCGAACTGCATCGCCCGGACGCCAAGATACTGCCGCTGATATTCGCCGCCGACACCGCGCGAGACCTGGGGGCGCAAGATGTCGTCGTGGTCGCCCCGTACTTGTGCTACCTGCGTCAGGATGCGCGCTTCCATCCCGGCGAATCCGTGTCGGCCTATAGCTTTGGCAGGCTGCTCAGCGCGCACATCGACGGCCTGGTGACGATCGAACCACATTTGCACCGGCTGCCGTCGCTATCGGCAGCCTATGCCGTTCCCGTACGTTCCCCCCATGCCGTCGTCGCCATGGCCGAGTGGATCGCGGCCAATGTGCCGCATCCGCTCATCGTGGGGCCGGACGACGAAAGCGAAGCGTGGGTAGCACAAATCGGCGAGCGCATCGGCGCGCCGTCAGTCGTCGCGCACAAGACCCGCGAGGCGGATGCCAAGGTCAGCGTCCGGTTGCACGTGCCGTCGACCTTTGCAAAACGCACGGCGGTCATCGTCGACGATATCCTGGCGAGCGGGCAGACCATGGTGGCCACCGTCAAGGCGCTGGTCCGCAGCGGCTTCGGCAACCCCATCTGCATTGCCGTCCACGGACTGTTCGACGGCATCAGCGTCGACGATCTCATCGCCACTGGGGCCGGCCGGGTCGTGACCGCCAACACGGTGCCGCATGCGTCCAACGCGATCGACGTGACGCCGGCGCTGGCCGAAGCGTTGCGCGACCTGCTCGATACGTTGCCGACAAATCCATGAGAGGCGACGGCAGGCGGACGAGACATCCGCACTGCCATGCCGAGCGCCGCTCAACGCATGGCGGAACCGCGTGGCGTCAGTGCGACATCAATACCGGCACCGTCATGGTTTCGAGCATCGTTCGGGTCACGCCGCCGAGCACCCATTCCTGCATTCGCGAATGGCCGTAGCCCCCCATCACGATGAGGTCGATGTTCATGTCGGCCACGCGGGAGAGCAGATCCTCGCCTACGGCGACGTCGTTGGCGCCGCGCTCAGGCGTGACGCGCACATTGACGCCATGGCGGGCGAAGAACATGGCGATGTCGAGCCCGGGGATCGGGCCGAGGACGTCTGTCTTGTTTCCTCGACTGACGTGCATCACATGGACAGTCTTCGCCGCCTTCAGGAATGGCATGGCGTCGGCCGCGGCGCGTGCCGCTTCGCGTCCGCCGTCCCAGGCGAGCAAAATGTTATTGAACGAACGCGGTACCTTGCCCGCATACGGCAAGATCAGCACAGGCCGACCGCCGGCGAGCACGACCGACTCGACGAATCCCATCGCCGGTATCGTTTCCGGGTCGTCGGGGTCTTCTTGTCCGACGATCACCAGATCCGCGTAACGCGCATGGGTTCGCATCTCGCCATTCGTGTCATATTGCGGCGTCAGCCATTCGGGGCTGACCGCCTGACGGCGACAGATCTCCATGAACATCTGCTCCGCTTGGTCAAGGCGCTTGGCATCGCTCTCCGGCGACGACGGTGGCGGCACCCCCATGCCCCCGATGTCGGTGACGTCAGAAAACAACGGCATGTGGAACGGCAAGTAAATTCCCGTCAGGTGGGCCGGTAGCCGACAGGCAAAATCCACGGCAAGCTCGACGCGAGCGCGGCATTGCTGACTGTTGTCGACGTGTACAAGCAGCGTCCGGTAGGTCATGGTGACTCTCCAAATGGGGGCGATCGCTTTCTACTCTAGTTCGACGTCGGGGCGCCGCCGTTGACGCGGATCAAGGCCGGACTTGGCGACGGTGCCGGTTGTGCGTCCGTGGTCCGGCGTCTTGCCGTCGTCTTTCGCGATCCCTTACGTAGTGACTAGGCTGGGAAAATTGCACCGGCAGTGTTACAAAGACGGAATGCTCGGCACGAGAACCGATAGGGGGCAGCGTAGATGGCCAAGTTGACGTTTCGCCGTGCAATACAATCGCTTTCGCAGCAGACCGATGGCATCACCCTTGCCCTGCTGTGTGCGATCTGTCTCGCGCTCGCGGCATGGAACTGGCTCGCCGTACGCACCACCATGCAGAGCAACGTCGACGCGCGATTCGAGTTGCGTACGACGGCGGCGGCGGACAAGCTCGCGATCGCCCTCTCTGCTTATCGCGACACCTTGCATAGCGCGCTTGACCGCCTGGCGTTGGCGCCCCGGCCCGACGAAAGCGCTTGGCGGACGTATGCGCAAAGCATGCGGCTGGCGGAGCGATTGCCGGGCTTGGTGACCTTCGCCCGATGTGAGCGGACGGGCGACACGATCGACAGGGTCGTCGCCTATTCGATTGGCAACGAGGCCGTGCTCGGACCGAGCGGATCCATGGCAGTGCCACGTGGCACACCGACCTCGGGGACTGTCTTCACGCGCAGCGCGCCGTCGACGGGCCGCCCCTATCTGGTGTTCCTGTCCGACACCAGCCGTCCGTCGACATGCGCCTACGCCGTTGCGGACATCGACACACTCGTGCACGTGGCGATTGGGCCGCTCCTGCATGACATTACGCTGACGGTGAGTCTGCAAGACGGCGCAAACCAACCCGCCCCCGTCTTCGACAGCCTCTATCCCCGGGCGCCCGGCGAACCCCGACCGCCCGTCGATTATCAGGCGCACGCGAGTCTGCCGTACGGGGAAAAAGCCGTTCTGTTCCTCACCTTCACGGCGTCCGACGAATTTGCCTCGCTGCGCGGGGCCGGCGTGGCCAATTGGGCCCTCGGGTTGGGGCTGTTCATGACGGCGGTGACGGTGTTCGCGTGGGCCCTCGCCTTGCTGGCGCGGCGTCGCGCGCAGCGGCTTAGCGAGCATGGCGCGATCGAAAAGCGTCGATCGGAAGGCCGCCTTTTCAGCGTGATCCAGTCCGTGCGCGAGGCCATCATCACTATCGACGATCAGCAGCGTATCCAGATCTTCAACCCCACCGCCGAAAGCGTCTTCCGGTGCAGCGCCATGGAAGCGATTGGCGCGCCGCTCGCGCGATTCATCCCGGAACGGTTTCGGGATGCGCATTATCAGCACATCGAGCGCTTCGGCCTGACCGGCGTGTCAGAGCGCCTGATGGGGCGCGGCAGGCCGCTCTGGGGATTGCGCTCGGATGGCGAGGAGTTTCCGATGGAGGCGTCGATTTCGCAAAGCGCGGACGCGGCCGGCAAGTTCTATACGGTGGTGCTGCGCGACGTGACCGAGCAACGACAGATTGCCAACGCGCTGCAAACCTCTCGCAACGAACTCGAAAAGCTGAACGCGCGCCTCGAGGCGGTTCGCGAGGAGGAAAAGCTGAGAGTCGCACGCGAGTTGCACGATGACCTCGGCCAGCGTCTTACTGCGTTGAAAATGGACACGGCCCTGCTCAAGCGCGCCTTGGGCGACCAGACGAGCGTGAGCGGCGACGTCAAACGAATTGAACAATCGATCGACGGCATGGTGGCCGCCGTTCGCCAAATGGCCGCCGACCTGCGCCCGCCAATGCTCGATGACCTGGGGCTCGGCCCCGCAATCGAGTGGTACACCCGGGACTTTGCGCGCCGTTATGGCGTGGCGGTCGACTTTTCCGAGGCGCACAGTCTGCCCCCGATTCCCGCTATCGTGGCGACGGCGTTGTTCCGCATTGTCCAGGAGGCGCTCAATAACGTGGCGAAACACGCCAGGGCGACGTCGGTCACCATCGAACTCTCATGCGATCGAGAGTGCCGACTGCGCATTACCGACAACGGCCGCGGTCTTCCGCCCACGCGCCCAAAATCGGATTCGCTGGGCTTTATCAGCATGCGGGAACGGGCGCGCTTGCTGGGGGGCACGCTGGAAGTTCGCAGCCCATCCGAGGGGGGCACGGTCGTCACGGCCGTGATTCCACTGGAGGCGTCGCCACCGGACGACTCACCCGCCGCGTGACCGGGGCTATGATGTGCGAACCTGGAGCACCGCGGCACCCGAAAAGGCACCTCGACGCAGATCGCTCAGCGCCACGTTTGCCTGCTCGAGCGGGTAGGCTTTCGTCGTGACGTGCAGCGCGATCCGTTCGGCGAGCGCGAGAAACGCCAGCCCGTCGGCCCTCGTGAGGTTGGCCACCGACCTGACCTGTCGTTCTCCCCAGATCAGCCGGTAGGGGAACCCGGGAATATCGCTCATGTGAATGCCGGCGCATACGACGATGCCCCCCCGATCCACGCCCGCCAGCGCTTGCGGGACGAGGTCGCCGACCGGGGCGAAGAGGATCGCCGCATCCAGACGCGTCGGTGCCGGCGCGTCGCTGGCCCCCGCCCAACATGCGCCGTTTGCCCGCGCGAAGGCCATCGCCGCGTCGTCGCCGGGGCGTGTGAAAGCATAGACTTCCCGCGATTGGGCTTGGGCGATCTGGGCAATCAGATGGGCGGCGGCACCGAAGCCGTACAGGCCGATGCGTCGTGCATCGCCCACCATGCTGAGCGAGCGATAGCCGATCAGACCGGCGCACAGCAGCGGCGCGGCCGTGGCGTCGTCGTAGCGTTCAGGCAACTTGAAGGTGAAACGGGCCTCGGCCACCGCGTATTCCGCATAGCCACCGTTAAGCGTATAGCCGGTAAAGCGCGCCGCCTCGCACAGGTTTTCCCGGTAACTCTGGCAGAACCGGCAACTGCCACAAGTCGCCCCGAGCCACGGGATGCCGACCCGCTCGCCGATCGCCAGTTCGCGAACGTCAGCCCCCAGCGCCGCCACCGTCCCGACGATCTCGTGTCCCGGGATGATCGCGTCGGGAACGTCGGGCAGCTCGCCGTCCACGACATGCAGGTCGGTGCGGCACACCCCACATACGCTCACGCGAACCAGAACCTGGGTGGGCCCTGGCACAGGGATCGGGATATCCACGAGCGTCAGCGTGCCGTCCTTTTTTGACAACTGCATTGCCCGCATGCTGGCCTCCCGCGCGACGGGGGATCGGGGCGTGGCTAATGCGACAGGGTCGCCATCTCGCCCAGGCGCTTGGTGTCAAGCAGCGTGATTTCGCGTTGCCGCACGCGCAGCGCGTTCTGCGCCTGCATGCGAGAGAGCATTCGGCTCACCGTTTCCAGTTGCAGGCCCAGGTAGCTGCCAATCTCCTCGCGCGTCATGCGCAGCAGGAAGGAGCTGGGAGAATATCCGCGCGCGGCGAGTCTGGCCGAGACATCCAGCAGGAAGCTGGCGAGCCGTGCTTCCCCGCGGGCGGTGCCCAGGCGCAGCAACTGGTTCTGCTCTCGTACAATGCCTGCCGCGATCAATCGATGCATTTGGCGCATGATCATGGGCACTTGCCCGGCCACGGCTTCGAGTTCTGCGAACTTGATTGCGCAGACCTGGCTGTCCTCCAGCGCCACCGCTTCCGACACGTGTCGGCCACTGGCGATGGCCCCCAGCCCAAGCAGTTCTCCGCCCAACATATACCCGGTGACTTGCTCCCTGCCGTCCGGATGCATGATGACGGTTTTGAATGAGCCGGCACGCACGGCGTAAAGGTGCTCGAACGGATCGCCGGGCCTGAACAGCACCTCGCCCCGGCGGACTGTGCGGCGCACCCGGGTCACGCCGTCCAGACCGCGTGCGGACGCGTCGGAAAGGCCTTCGGGCAGGCAAAGCTGGCGCAAAAGACACGTGCTGCACCGCGGCACACCACCCTCGGTATCGTTGAAAGCCCGATGCACGCGAATGGTCTGCAGGTCGGCCTCGGGCGTGGGATCGAGCGAGCGAAAGGAAGCATACATGGCGGACTCCGGCGCGCTGGCCTGTGCAATTGACGCCTTCAGTATTGGAGACGCACACCGGAAAAAAAATAAGGGGGCGACGCGATCTTTTGTCAGCCGCGACGGCGCCGTGTAGGCCGTGGCTGACAGGGGACTGACAGGGTCGATGACGGGCCGCGCGCTCAGAGTTCGTCACGCAACAGGTTGTGCTTGATGGCGTAATGCACCAGCTCGGTCTGGCTCCTGAGATCGAGCTTTTGCATCACGCGTGCCTTGTAGGTGCTCACGGTCTTGGCGCTCACACACAGGTTATCGCCGATATCGCTCACGGTGAGCCCCCGCGCCAACATCAGGAACACATCGAATTCCCGATCGGACAGGCGCCGGTACCCTGGCGTATCGACCGTGGAAGTGGCCAGCTCCGACGCAATCCGCTCGGCCATCGCCAGGCTCAGATACACGCCACCGGCAACGACTTTCCTGACAGCCAGCACCAGCTCGGCCGGCGCGCATTCCTTCGTCATGTAACCGGCGGCCCCGGCTTTGAGCGCACGCACAGCGTACTGCTCTTCGCCATGCATGGTGAGCACGAGAATCGCCAGACGGGGAAACGACGCCTTGATCTGCACGATCAGGTCGATGCCGCTGCGTCCGGGCATCGACAGATCCAGCAGAAGGACATCGCAGGGCGTTTGTTCCAGTAGCGCCATCGCCTGCGCGCCATTGGCGGCCTCTCCCACCACCTCCAGGTTTTCGCTGCCGGCCAGAATGCGCTGCAACCCGGCCCTCACCAGCGTGTGATCGTCCGCAACGATGATGCGAGTCATGCGCTGGCCCCTGCGTCGGGTGCTTCGTTCGGAGGTATCGCCTTCGCGACACGCGCGGGTGTGTCAGATCGCACATCCGTCCCGCCGATTCTACTCGCCTGGCGGGTTTGCGCGCATTTCGCGTCTTACGGTGCCTGTGCGACCTTCCCCTCGGAAAATCGCAGACCTACAGCACATCTTTACCGGCTTCGGCCTCGGTCGGCGGAATGAGGATCACCGGGCGCTGTGCCTGTCTCGCACAATTCTCTGCCACGCTACCCAGCGCCATTCGTCGAAAGCCCCGCCGGCCGTGCGTGCCGATGACGATGACATCGGCCTGGTCTTCGTCCGCCGACACGTTGATCTGGTGCGCGACATCGCCCCCGAGCGGCAGGAGTTCGCGGATCTCCACGTCGCCGTCGACGCCCGCCCCCTTGAGCCGCTGCGTGGCCGATTCGCGAATCGCCTTGCCCTGCAACCGCATCGCCTCGATGAAGGGAAAGGGATCGGCATCGGCCACGTAGGCCACCGGAATATCGACGACATACAGGACATGCACGTGAGCGTTGCGTGCCTTGGCGATCGTCAGCGCGTAGTCAAATGCCTTGTCGGCCGTCGGGCTGCCGTCGATCGCGACCAGAATACGTTTGAACATGATCTCACCCCTTGTCGGTCACGGAGGCCGCCGCGTCCGAGCTCTGTGGTGACGGGGCCGGCCCGGTCACCAGCATGACCGGCCGATGCGTTTGACGAAGCACCTCCTCGGCAACGCTACCCATCAGGAGCCGTCGCACGCCCTTGCGTCCGTGCGTGCCAAGCACCAGAAGGTCGGCGTGCCACCGTTCGGCTTCACGGACGATCGCATCGGCAATCGTTCCGCCCCAGGCGCGAAGATCGATGGCGCGCGTGTCGGCCTGGATGCCTTCGTCGTGCAGCGTCTTGTAGGTATCGCTCAATGTCCGCTGGCTCTCCGAGACCATGCCGTCGCGAACCGCCTCCAGATCGATATGGGAGGCGAAGGCCGACTGATAGTGGACGAACGGATCGTCGATCACGCTCACTACCCGCACGACGTCGTCGGGCATGGCGAAACGGATCGCTTCGTGCAGCGCACGCCACGACGTCTCGCTACCGTCTGTGGCAAGAAGGATTCGATGAGGCATGGCATCGTCCTCACAAGGGGCAATGTGGAAAATCGACGGCACGTCGGCGCACCGCGCGCGTGAGATCGGCCCTGGCGGCGAAGTCCGTGTGCGGGCCGGGGCAACCGTTTGCCATCGTGGCGCTTACACGGTAGCCGCAGACGGGTGGCAGGTGGGCAAACACGAACCGGGTCCTTGATACACGTCAACGTCCACCGTCAGGCCTGACGGCGAGCCGTCACGGGCGGACTATCCTGCCATTACCAGGCGCCATGTTGCCGCCCGGACATTGTGCGAGGTGCATTCATGCAGTTGCGCTTCTTGGGGGCCGCCGGGACGGTGACCGGTTCCAAGACCCTGCTCTCGGCCGCCGGCAGGCAAGTCCTGATCGACTGCGGCGCCTTTCAGGGTGTGAAGAACCTGCGCGCTCGCAACTGGGCGGCGCCGGCGTTTGACGCTCAGCGTCTCGACGCCGTGGTGCTCACACACGCCCATATCGACCACAGCGGCTATCTGCCGGTGCTGGTCCGCTACGGCTACAAGGGCCCGGTCTATTGCACGTCCGCGACGCGCGATCTGTGCGAGATCCTGCTGCTCGACAGTGCGCACCTCGAGGAAGAGCAAGCGGCGTTCGTGAACCGTCACGGCAAATCGAAGCACACGCCTGCGCTTCCGCTTTTCACTGCAGAAGATGCCCGTCGAGCCATTGCCCTGCTCAAGCCGCTGCCTTTCGACGCCCCGTTCGACCTGTTCCCTGAGATTACGCTGCACTTCTGGCATGCCGGCCATATTCTCGGGGCGGCGATGGCGCAATTCGATGTCGGTGGCAGAAGGCTGCTGTTTTCAGGCGATCTGGGACGGCAGGACGATCCCATCATGCTGGCGCCGGCGGTACCCAAGACGCCCGATTTCCTGGTGTTGGAATCGACTTACGGAGATCGGCTGCATGATCGGACCGATCCCGGCGCGCAACTGGCGGAGATTCTGAACCGAACGTTCGCCCGGGGCGGCACCGTGATCGTGCCGGCGTTTGCCGTCGGGCGTGTGCAGAGCCTGCTCTACTGGATTGCGCGCGAGAAGGCGTCAGGGGGCATTCCGGACGTGCCGGTCTATCTCGACAGCCCGATGGCGATCAACGTCACAAAGACTTACGTGGCGCACCGGGCAGATCACCGTCTTGGCCACGTCGAATGCGAAGCCATGTGCGGTGCGGCCACGTTCGTCACCGATGTCGAGCAATCGAAATGGCTCGATACCCGCACGATCCCGCGGGTGATCATTGCGGGCAGCGGGATGGCCACCGGGGGGCGCGTGCTGCACCACCTCAAGGCGATGGCGGGCGACTGGCGCAACACTGTGCTCTTTACCGGCTTCCAGGCCCCGGGAACGCGCGGCGCGACGATGGTCAGCGGCGACAGCGAGGTCAAGATCTTCGGTGATTATGTCCATGTGGGCGCCGAAGTCGTTCAGCTCGATACCTTGTCGGCCCACGCCGACTACAACGAAACGCTGGTTTGGCTCTCGAAGTTCGACAAACCCATTCGCCACATCTTTCTCAATCATGGTGAGCCCGCCGCGTCCGACAGCCTGCGCCGGCGCATTGCGGAGCGCCTTGGCTGGCCTTGCCATGTCGTGGAACCGATGGAGCAGGCTTACCTGGAGGGAGATGAAGCGCTCCAGAGTCACGCGCCCGTCGTGACTGGCGAGTCTGACGCGCGCCACCGCCGCCCTCGCACCTCCGAGGAGTTGGGTGATGAAGATTGAGTTTCCGCGCGTCGCGCCGGTCTATAACGGCGACGACCTGACGATCGAGTTCGCGGCCGATCTTAACCACAAGCGTGTGATTTGTGCGATCTCGGCCGAGGCGCTGGAGGATCACTTTGGCGCGAAGTCGTGCAACGTCGACGATCTGATGGCCGCGTTCCGAGCGAATCGCCCGGCCATCGAGAAAATGACCGAGCGCTATCTTGGGCTGTGCCTGGGCGCGCCGGTGTTGCTGCGCAGCGGCCATTTCCGGTGGGGCATGGAGTGTCCGCCGTCCCGGGATGTCTAGCGCGAGCGCACACCCGCCCCGCCTACATCACCCGTGCGCGCCGCACTTCAGCGAGATAGATCAGGATCAGCGAGACCCACACGACGCCGTACATCAGCATGAAGCAGCTCGAGCGGATCTTGAGAATGTCGAGCAGCGCGCCGAACAGAATCGGCAGCAGAAAGCCGCCCAGACCGCCGGCCAACCCCACGATACCGGTTACCACGCCCATGGTCTCGGGAAACTCGTCGGCCACGTACTTGAACGTCGATGCCATCCCGAACGCGAACACAGCGCCCAGCACGAATGCGAGCATCACAAACCCCACCACGGACACGCTGATGTGGAACGTTTGCGGCCCCTGGATCGTGTAGATCACGAAATCGGTCTTCGGATACGACAGCACGAACAAGCAGATCCACGCCACCCACAGGCACCACCAGGTGACCGCATGCGCGCCGAATTTGTCGGCGAGCACGCCACCGACCGCGCGCAACACCGAGCCGGGCAGCGAAAACCCCGCTGCCACCGCCGCCGCCATCACCACCGTCATGCCGTATTCGGCCTTGAGATACTGGGGAATCCACAGCGACAATGCCGTGAAACCGCCGAAGGTAATCGAGTAGTACTGACACAGCCGCCACACGCGCACATTGCCCAACACCTTGAACGACGCCAGGATCGAGCCGCCCTTCTTCCCGGCGCCTGGGTCCGGTGCGGACACCAGCCAGAAGATCACAGCCGTCGCGAGCAGCACGACCGCGTAGATGCGTGGGACCGCTCGCCAACCGTACGCGGCCTCCAAGCTAGGCGTGATGAACAGGTTGACGGCCGCGCCAACCGTGCCCGCCCCGAAAAAGCCCATCGCGAATCCGCGTCGGGCCGGTGGGAAGAAGCGCGCAACATAGGGTGTGCCCACCGCGAACGATGCGCCCACGCACCCAAGAAACAGCCCGATGACGAGGAACTGCCACAACTGCGTCGCGTAGCTGATGATATACACGGGAATCGCGCACGTCACCAGCAACACCGTCATCACGATGCGTCCGCCGAAGCGATCCGTCCAGATACCGAGCGGCAGGCGCATCACCGCACCGGTCAGCACCGGCGTGGCCGTCAGCAGACCGAACTCCGTGCTGTTCAGGCCGAGATCTTCGCGCAACTGAATGCCCAGCACACCAAACATCATCCAGACCACGAAGCAAACGAGAAAAGCGAACGTACTCACGAACAACACCGAGTACGCCTTGGCGCCCGGCGCGGGTTGATGAGCGGCGACAGACGGCGACGCGCTGACGTGTGCGGTATCCATGGAGACTCCGTTATTGAACGAGCGGCCCGTCGGCGCCCGCAAAGCTCACGCCTTCCAGGTCGGCTTGCGCGGCAAGCAACTGCACGTACTGGCGCGTGGCGCGCAGGCGCACCTGCTCCGTGAGCATCGTGGCGATGTCGTCCTGCACGGCTTCGAACGGCATCAACCTACCCGGCACCCGGTGATCGATTCGCACCAGATGAAACCCGAAGCGGGTTTTGATCAGACGCGGCAGCACGCCCAGCTCGTCCGAATCGAATATGCCTTGCGCGAACTCCGGCACGCAGCTCGTGCGCTCGAGCTGCCCAAGGCTCCCGCCCACTTGCGCGGACGGACAGTTCGACCGCTCGGCGGCCATCGCCTCGAATTGGTCAGGCGCTTGCAGGATCGCGTTGAGCGTCTCTTCTGCCTTGGCGCGCACCAACGCGAGCGGCGCCCGGCCGGTCACACCGAACAGGATATGGCTTGCGTGCACCAGTTCGCCGCTGGTGAAGCGCTCGCGATGCTGATCGTAATAGCGACGCGACTCCTCGACGGTGGCCACGGGCGTGGCGACTTCCTTCGCGAATACCGCATCGGCCATCGCGTCGGGCCGGTCGGCGTCCACCGCCAGGCCCAGCTCGACGGCGCGTTGCCGCAACAGCTCGCGAATCGCGAGCGCGTAGCGGGCCGTCGTCTCGGCATCGGCCGTCGGGGCGACGCCCTCGGCCGGGGCGGCGGCGAGTTCCGCCACCGCCTCGTCAATGGCGCTCGCGAGAATCTCGACACCGTTCACGCGCAGCGGTGTGCGTACGTCTGTCAACAAGGTTGGCATGTTGAAGGTCCTTGGCCGCCGGGGCGGCTATCGACGTGGATCCACGCAGGTCGACCGGATCGACCGGTGATGACAGTAAAGCGCGCCGCGCCTTAGCGCTTGCGCACCAGTTGATACGGCCGGATCAAATAGGCCACCGAGGCCAGCCCGCTCCAGATGTGGACCATGCGCGTGAACGGCGACACGAGGAAGATCGTGAAGCCGAGCGCGATATGCGCGCGGTAGGTCAGCGGCACGCCTTCGAGCAGGGCGGCCACGCCCGGCTGGAACGTCACGACGCCTTTCACGTAATCGGTCAGTTGCTCGAACATCGCGCCGTCCATGTGCCGCATCGAGAGCAACACCGTACCGAGTCCAAGCGCGAGCTGAATCCAGAGCATGAACACGATGACGAGGTCCCAGGTCCGGCTCGTGGCACGTACGCGAGGCGTGCCGATGCGACGGGCAATGAGAATCGTCAGGCCGATGATGGCAACCACGCCCGCGGCCCCGCCGCCGACCATCGCGATCAACTGGTGCTGCGACGCCGTCAGGAACGGCGAGACGAGCCAGTGCGGTGCCAGAAACCCGGCGAAATGCCCCGCGACGACAACCAGTACGCCCCAGTGGAACAGGTTGCTGCCCAGGCGCAACATGCCGTGCTTGAGCAACTGCGACGAATCGCTTTTCCACGAATACTGCTCGCGATCGAAGCGGATCAGGCTGCCGATGAGCAGCACCGTCAGGCAAATGTACGGATAGATGCCAAACAGAAACTGATGAAAGAATGCTTGCATGGTCACACTCCTTGCGTTCCGGACTCAGCGCCCGGGGCGACGCGCATGAAACTGGATCGGTTCGCCAACGGTGCTGCCCTGACCGCCTGGATGGCCGGCGCCCATGAAGCGCACGGGGGCATCTTGATAGCTGGCATCGATGGCCTCGTAGTCCGCCGCTCGCGGAATGTGCGAGGCGTCGTCGACATGTTCAGGTGACGCCTGTGGCTCGCGTTGCGCCGTTGTCGCCCCCGTCAGCCAGAGCAGCGCGCGCGTGAGTCCGGCATAGGGGGATCCGCGCTTCGCCAGCCCGGCGTCGATGGCCTGCAAAAGATGCTCGATGTCCTTCAGACGCGCCAGGCCTTCCGATTCCGGCAGAATCCCGACGTATTCAAGAAACGCGGGCAAATAGTCAGGCAGTTCACCGGGCGACAGATAGATGCCGCTGCGCTCGTAGGTCTGCATGAGGTCGACCATCGCCTGCCCGCGATCGCGCGACTCGCCGTAGACATGTTCGAACAGGTAGAGCGACGTCACGCGGCCACGGTCGAACTGCGCCACGTAGTTCTCCTGCAGCGTGAGCAAATCGCGCTCGCGCCAGTAGGCAAAGAACGCATCAAGCTCGCGCCGTGCGGCGCCGCCAATGCGGGGGCTGTCGAGCAATGTCTGCTCGATCTCGGGCAACGCGAGGGCCACCTCGTCGTCCGGGTAGTGCAGCAAGGCACCGAGCAGGCGGCACTGCAAGCCGAGCGGGGTATCGGGGGCGGACATGTCAAATCTCCTGAATCGGAATGGTCCGCTTGTTCTTCTTGACCGGGTTGAACAGGTTGCCAGTGTCGTTGCCCGACGAGCATCCGTTGCCGAACGAGAAGCCGCACTCGCCATGCATGTCGAACGCGTTTTCGGCGTATTCGCGGTGGGCGGTCGGAATCACGAACCGGTCTTCGTAGTTGGCGATCGCCAGATACCGGTACATCGACTCCACCTGGGCGACGGACAGGCCCGCCTGGGCCAGCACGTCGTCCGCCTGCACGCCGTCGACATGCCGTGCGCGCATGAACGCGCGCATGGCGAGCAGACGCTCGAGCGCCAGCTTGACGGGCGCTTCATCGCCGGCGGTCAGCAAGTTCGCGAGATAGCGCAGCGGAATGCGCAGCGATGCCACGTCGGGTAGCGCGCCGTTCATGCCGAGGTCGCCGCTGTTGGCCGCGGCGTTGATCGGCGAGAGCGGCGGCACGTACCAGACCATCGGCAACGTGCGATATTCCGGGTGCAGCGGGAACGCGATGCGCCAATCGACCGCCATCTTGTACACGGGCGACGCCTTGGCGCCTTCGATCCACGCGTCGGGCACGCCGTCGAGCCTCGCCTGCGCGATCACTGCCGGATCGTTGGGGTCCAGAAACACCGACAACTGCGACTCGTACAGGTCTTTCTCGTCGGCGACGCCCGCCGCCTCGCTGATGCGGTCCGCGTCATAGAGCAGCACGCCGAGATAGCGGATGCGGCCCACGCACGTCTCCGAGCAGACAGTCGGCTGGCCGGCTTCGATGCGCGGGTAGCAGAAGATGCACTTCTCGGCCTTGCCGCTGTGCCAGTTGTAGTAGATCTTCTTGTAAGGGCAGCCCGACACGCACATGCGCCAGCCGCGGCATTTGTCCTGGTCGACGAGCACGATGCCGTCTTCCTCGCGCTTGTAGATCGAGCCGGACGGGCACGATGCCACACATGCCGGGTTCAGGCAGTGTTCGCACAGGCGCGGCAGGTACATCATGAAGGTGTTCTCGAACTGGCCGTAGATATCCTTTTGCACCGCTTCGAAGTTGTAGTCCTGCGAGCGCTTGGCGAACTCGCCGCCGAGAATCTCTTCCCAGTTCGGTCCCCACTCGATCTTCTCCATGCGCTCGCCGGTGACCAGCGAGCGTGGCCGCGCCACCGGCATGGCTTTTGCCTCTGAGGCCGTTTGCAGATGGCCGTAGTCGAACGTGAACGGCTCGTAGTAATCGTCGATCTCCGGCAGATGCGGATTGGCGAAGAGACTCGCGAGCAGCCTGAGCTTGCCGCCCTGCAGCGGTTCGAGCTTGCCGTTGGCCTTGCGCGTCCAGCCGCCGCGCCAGCGCTTCTGGTTCTCCCAGTCCTTCGGGTAGCCGATGCCCGGCTTGGTCTCGACGTTGTTGAACCAGGCGTATTCCATGCCCTCGCGGCTGGTCCAGACGTTCTTGCAGGTGATCGAGCAGGTATGGCAACCGATGCACTTGTCCAGATTGAGCACCATGGCAATCTGCGCACGCACTTTCATTGGCGTTCTCCGGTCGGGGGCACGAGCACCTGGTCGGCGGTATCGTCGAGCCAGTCGATACGATTCATCTTGCGCACTACCAGGAATTCGTCGCGGTTCGAACCGACGGTGCCGTAGTAGTTGAAGCCGTACGAGAGCTGGGCATAGCCGCCAATCATGTGCGTCGGCTTGACGCTGATGCGCGTGACCGAGTTGTGAATGCCGCCGCGCGTACCGGTAATCTCCGAACCCGGGGTGTTCACAATCTTCTCCTGTGCGTGATACATCATCACCGCCCCGCTCGGAATCCGCTGACTCACCACCGCACGGGCGCACAAGGCACCGTTCGCGTTGAAGCACTCGATCCAGTCGTTGTCGACGATGTCCAGCTCGCGGGCGTCGTTCTCCGACATCCACACGATCGGTCCGCCGCGCGACATCGTCAGCATCAGCAGGTTGTCGGTGTAGGTGCTGTGGATGCCCCATTTTTGGTGCGGCGTGAGGAAGTTGAGCACCTTTTCGGGATTGCCGTTGCTGCGCTGACCGAGCATGTGCGCGTAACTGCCCGTGTCGATGGGCGGCTTGTACACGCACAGCGACTCGCCGAATGCGCGCATCCACGGATGGTCCTGGTAGAGCTGCTGGCGCCCGCTCAACGTGCGCCATGGCACGAGTTCATGGACGTTGACGTAGCCGGCGTTGTACGACACGTGCTCCGATTCGATCCCACTCCAGGTGGGCGACGAAATGATCTTGCGCGGCTGCGCCTGAATGTCGCGGAAGCGAATTTTCTCGTCTGCCCTTGATTGCGCGAGATGCTCGTGTGACAGGCCCGTCACTTTCCCGAGCGCCTGCCACGCCCGCACGGCCACCTCGCCGTTGGTCTCGGGAGCGAGCGTGAGGATGACCTCGGCGGCGTCGAGCGCCGAGTCGATGCGCGGCCGGCCCTTCGATACCCCGTCATCCGAGACTGGGTAGTTGAGCTTGCCGAGCAGGTCGATCTCCTCGTGCGTCTGCCACTGAATGCCCTTGCCGCCATTGCCGAGCGAATCCATCAGCGGGCCGAGCGACGTGAACTTCCGGTAAGTGTTCGGATAGTCGCGCTTGACGACGACCACACCTTGCGCCGTCTTGCCCGGCACCGGGTCGCACTGCCCCGCGCCCCAGTCCTTCACCTCGTACGGCTGGGCAAGTTCACCGGGCGCATCGTGGGCGATGGGCGCGAGCACCACGTCCGTCTCGTCGCCGAGATGGCCGTCGCACAGTTCCGAGAAGCGCTTCGCGATGCCCTTGAATATCTCCCAGTCGCTGCGGGCCTGCCACGCGGGGTCGACGGCGGCCGAGAGCGGGTGAATGAACGGATGCATGTCGGACGTGTTCAGATCGTCCTTCTCGTACCACGTGGCCGTGGGCAGCACGATGTCGGAGTACATGCACGTGGTGGACATCCGGAAGTCCAGCGTCACGAGCAGGTCCAGCTTTCCCTTGGGCGCGTCGTCGCGCCATTTGACTTCTTCCGGACGGGCGCCGTGACTTTTGCCGATGTCGTCGCCCTGCACGCCGTGCGTGGTGCCCAGCAGATGCTTCAGGAAGTACTCGTGCCCCTTGCCCGACGACCCGAGCAGATTCGAGCGCCACACGAACAAGTTGCGCGGGAAGTTGTCTGGATGGTCCGGATCGGTACACGCCATGCGCAGCGAGCCGTCCTTGAGAGCGCTCGCCACATGCTGCCCGGCCTTGGACGGATCGGGCAGCGAGCGGCCGACATCGAGCGGATTGGTTTGCAGTTGCGGCGCCGTCGGCAGCCAGCCCATGCGCTCGGCGCGCACGTTGTAGTCGATGGGGCGCCCGTGGAACGGGGTCTTGTCCGCGAGCGGCGAGAGCAGGCCCGACGGATCGCTGTTGTCGTAGCGCCACTGGTCGGTGTGCGCATAGAAGTACGACGTCGCGTTCATCTGGCGCGGCGGACGGTGCCAGTCAAGACCGAACGCCAGCGGCGTCCAGCCCGTTTGCGGGCGGAGTTTCTCCTGGCCGACATAATGCGACCAGCCGCCGCCGGATTTCCCGATGCACCCACACATCACCAGCATATTGATGATCGCGCGGTACGACATGTCCATGTGGAACCAGTGATTGATCCCGGCCCCGATGATCACCATCGACTTGCCCTGCGTCTTGTGGGCGTTCTCGGCGAACTGGCGCGCCACCGAAATCACGTCTTCCCGCTTGACGCCGGTAATGGCTTCCTGCCATGCGGGGGTGTACGGCACGTCGTCGTCGTAGGTGTGCGCAATATGCTCGCCGCCGAGGCCCTGATCGAGCCCGTAGTTCGCAATGAACAGGTCGTAGACGGTCGCTACCAGCACTTCGCCTTCGGTCGTCTGGACGCGGCGCACACCGACATTGCGGCGTTGCACCGAGGCGTGCGACGTGCACGTGAAATGCGCGTGCGGCTGGTTGCCGAAGTAAGGGAAGAGCACGGGCACGACCTCGTCGTGGCCCGCCACCAGCGAGAGACGCGGCTGGATCGGCTTACCGTCCGGGCCCTCTTCGCGCAGGTTCCACTTGCCCTGGTTGGCGTTGTCGCCTTGTGCCCAGCGATAGCCGATCGAGCCCACCGGCGCGACGAACTCACCACTCAACTCGTCAATCACCACCGTCTTCCAGTCGGCGTTGTGCGGTTGGCCCAGCGCGCCGTCGAAATCGGCCGCGCGCAGTTGGCGCTCGGGCACATAGCCGTCGCCCTGTTTGACCATCCGGACGAGACACGGCATGTCCGTGAAACGCCGGCAGTAATCGATGAAATAATCGCTCTTGCCGGCCAGATGGAACTCGTTGAGGATCACGTGTCCCATGGCGAGCGCCAGCGCGGCATCGGTGCCCTGTTTCGGATGCAGCCACAGGTCGCCGAACTTCGCCCCTTCCGCATAGTCGGGGAAGATCGACACGATCTTCGTGCCCTTGTAGCGCACCTCGGTCATGAAGTGCGCGTCCGGCGTGCGCGTCTGCGGCACGTTCGAGCCCCACATCACGATGAACGTCGAGTTGTACCAGTCGGCCGACTCGGGCACGTCCGTCTGCTCGCCCCACGTTTGCGGCGACGCCGGTGGCAGATCGCAATACCAGTCGTAGAAGCTCAGGCAGACGCCGCCGATCAGCGACAGATAGCGCGCGCCCGCGGCGTACGACACCATCGACATCGCCGGAATCGGCGAAAAGCCGGTGACACGATCCGGGCCATAGCGCTTGACGGTATAGACGTTGGCGGCGGCGACAATTTCGTTGACCTCATCCCACGAAGCGCGCACAAAGCCGCCCAGGCCGCGACGCGTCTGATAGGCACGGCGCGACGCCTCGTTTTCCACGAGGCAGGCCCACGCCTCGACCGGCGCGAGCGACTTGCGCGCTTCGCGCCAGCGCGATACCAGTGCGCTGCGCACGAGCGGATACTTGAGGCGATTGGCGCTGTAGAGATACCAGGAGTATGACGCGCCGCGCGAACAGCCGCGCGGCTCATGGTTCGGCATGTCGGGGCGCGTGCGGGGGTAATCGGTCTGCTGCGTTTCCCAGGTGACGATGCCACCTTTGACATACACCTTCCACGAGCAGGACCCAGTGCAATTGACCCCGTGCGTCGAGCGCACGATCTTATCGAACTGCCAGCGTTGACGGTAAGCGTCTTCCCAGTGGCGGTCTTCATCGGTCGTGGCACCGTGCCCCTCGGAGAACTGGGGACGCGACGACGTGAAAAAACGAAGACGGTCAACGAAGTGACTCATGGCGTTTCCCTGGCGTGAGCCGGCGCATGACAGCGCCGACAGGCGAGCGAGAGCGGGAACGCCACACGATTCCGAAGTGTTGGGGGCCGTTCCCGCCGGCTTAAGGCAACGACTGCGCAGTCGGGTCTTCGATTACGAGGCGATTATTCCCCTTCGCCTGTGACATGTAAAGCGCGTCGCATCGAAGGTTTGCGTTGGCTCAACACGTGTCGATATTTCGTGTAGTGCTATATAAGCCGAGCCCTGATTCTGCTTGCGGTTGGACGCGCCAGTCGGTGGCCCGAGCCGCTATATCCGATTTGATATAGCGGCTCGGGCCCGGTCCGGCGGGTGAACACCTGATCGCGCTTACAGGCTCGAGTGCGCGTGCCGATCGTCCGGGTCGCGCGCGTGCGCGTGGGTTCTCGCTTGCCCGGCTGCCGCGGCCGACGCCGTCACTGCCAGGGGCGCCGGTGTGGTGTCGGGTTGCGTTCGGCGATCGCGCGGCGATGGTGCTACGTAGTAGAAGCGCAACTCGGCGTCGGGATAGTGGTACGGCACCATGGCGAGATTGATGGCGCACGAGTCGCAGAACGGCAGACGCGAGCACAGCACGATCGAACGAACGACGTTCTCGCCCACCGGGTAATCCGCATAGATCTGCGCCAGAATCATCCGCTCCGTATCGAGCGTGCGGGACTGCACTCCGCCCGTGGCGGCGTTGAACGTCGGCAGGTCCGCGTCGGCCATCGCCAGACGCAGTTCAGGCGGCTCGGTGAAAATGACCTCCTGCCCCGAGCGCGCAGCGGTACGCCGTTGGGCGATGACGTTGTGGTCTCGCCGTGCATACGCCCGGCCTGCGTCCACGATGCGCACACTCGGCGTATTCGTGTGCAGCGTGGTGCGCTGGAGGCCCGACAGACAGTAGTAGATCGTTCTCGTGCCGTCGACGAGCGTCACTTCCGCCACCGCGATATTCGCGTTGCGCGAAACCGCGCGCATCCGGTCGCCCACATCGCGTGCCGCGCGCACTGTGCCGCCGGCCAGCGCCTGGATCCCCGACATGCCGGGAAACAGCGTCTCGAATATCGACAACACATCGCGCGTCGTTTCCACGTCGCCGACGAAGGGCAACTGCGACCATACGGCCAACGGGGCGGGACGCGAGACAAAGTCCCTCGCAATCGCATTGATGAACGCGTCGGCTTGTGCCGGGTAGTGCTGCCAGTGGCTCCACAGTCGGTTGAACATCGGCATCAATGACGCATCGATGCCGGGCGGCTGAGAGAAGCCGCTGGCGCCGGGCGATGCCGGTGGCGTTCTGGAGGCGGCTACCCGGTGTTCGATCGCTTGCGTCAGGTCCCGAACCGCTTGCCGCGCCTCGATCACGGACAGCGAAATGTCCTCAAGCCCGCGCCAGACGTCCGCCGGCGACGGTGCCTGCTGCCAGAGCTTGAGATACAACTGCAAAAACGTGCGCGCGTCGCCGTAGGCGATCGTCGGCAGCACCGCTGCATTCTCGGCCGCCGCGCGATGGTGCTGTGCCGTGCGATATGCGCGAATGTCGCGGTGCTTCGCCGGGCGCAAGTGCAGACTCACCCGACGTGACGATTCACCCTCGTCGTTCTCGGGTACGTTGAAACGGTAATAGACGTCGCTCGACAGTCGCACCACGCCATGCAGCGCGCCATCTCGGTCGCGATACGTTCCGAATGGCGCCGCGATGCGCATGTCGCCTAGCGTGAGGCGCACGCGGCGTCCGCCGACAGGGCCCTCAGTCGTCGACTGCTCATAGAAGGACAACTCGCCGTCCAGTTCCGGCGTATACACCGACGGATCGACCAGCGGCGAATCCTGCGAGATGTGCGGTATGCCATGCTCGTCCAACCGCCCCAGGCGCCCAAAGGCAAAGAACACGTGGCCGCCATCCTCCGCTCGAGACAAGCGAGAATAAACGGCGACACGCAGACGCGCGAGTGGCGACGCATCCATCACCTGATGCTGCGTCAGGGTTGCGCCCTGCTCCGTGACCGTGATCTCGCCCGGGCGCTCGGAGTGGCATTCGAGACACATACCGTCGATATCAATCCCGGTGCCGCGCGAGATGCGGCACAGCGCCTCCGGCGCGCGCTCGCGACGGATGTCGTCAAGGGGCCGAAGGTCGGAAGCGTGTTTGCGCGTGTGCGCCACCGTCGCCCCGTACAGCACCCCATCGATGTCGAACACCTTCACGCCGTTCTGCGTCAGGTCCGGGAGGTATTCCACATAGACGTTCGGCGGCAGCGACCATTGCACGCCGCGGCCCAGCGGGCCGGAGAATGGCTCGTGTTTGATGAAGCGCGGCAACGGCGGTGGCGTTGGTGTCGGCGTGGGCTGAGCGGAAGCTGCTATGGGCGTCTCGGGCCACAGGTGCTGGAGCAGCGCGATGGCGTCCTGATGGAGCGTATCGGCGCGCACCATGGCAGCCAGGCACTCGAGCCCGGACATCGTCAGGCGCGAGGCCAATGCGGCAGGCCCGCCGATGTCGTCGGCCGCGTGCCGACGCGAGCGCGTCTCGACATGCACGTCCGACACGCGGCGGCGATCGCGAGGGGCACGCTTCACAACGGTTTCGATCAGTAGCTCGGCGATTTCCTCCATGTCCGGCGAATCCAGGACCGACGAATCGGGATGCGGCCAACCCGCCGAGACAGTGGCGCCCGCGACGGCCAACGCGAACCGGATCTTGTCACCTTCGCCGATCCGGGACTCGATCGACAACCATCGCTCGCCCCAGAATATGGGTCCATAAGTCTCGGCAAGACGCCTCTCACCCACGCTGTCCGCCGAACCGACGTTATGCAACGGTGTGATGATCGCAGGTGCGTCGTGCGAGAGCGAGAGCGCAAACTCGCGCCAGATGCCGTCCGCGCCCCGCAAGTGCAGAGAAATCGCGTGAGATGCGTCGTAGACGATAAGCTTCGGTGGCGAACCCGGCCGCCGCGCACGCTCGACGTACATCGACTTGCGGGTTGGGCGCAGGACCTCGGCATCGGCAAACGCCGCACGCGTTTGCGCGTCCGACGCGGCGACGGATTCCCGAATCAGCGCGACGATGGCGCACTGGATATCCCCTCGGTACGCTTCGAGCCCCGCTCTCAGGGCCTCGCGGCTGTCGGCTGGCGCTGGCGGCCGACCGAGCGACCTGGCGTGCGGCGCCGGCAGGCACTGCGCCATCACACCACCGCCGTCGGGGCGGTAAGGCCATACGCGCAGCAACGCATGAATGCCGGACACTGCGTCCGAATGCGGCAATGCTATCGGTGCGGTGGCTGGACCCGCTTCGATACGAACCTCTCTACGACTGATCGACCGTGGCCCGGCAACGGATGCCCCCGGGGCGACGGCCGCGACCGCCACGCCGGTCGTACAGACAACGGCCAGCAAGCCCAGCGCGAAGGCCGCATTGGGGATCTCGCGGCGCGTTGCGCCAACCGCTGCGCGAGCGACGGGTTCGGTCGACAGCGGTTGCGGGGCCGGACGCAGAGGCGCCTGCGTCTGGACGGCGCGACGACAGGGCATCGACAGACCGGCCCGCCAATCGTCGACGAATGCGGGGCGAGCGATGCCCCGTCTTGTAGGGTGCGTATTGGCGGCCGGTCGATGCGCGTGGTGCGGCATTGCATGATGCAATCGAGTCATTCAGCGTTTCTCCGTGAATTCCGCGGCGTTGTGCGATCGCGAGATTGCGAAAGACAACATCCGCAGCGAGGGGGAACGCTAACGCGGCCCGCGAAGCGGCGATTCCTGAAACGAACCGGCGGTTGTGGCAGGCTTCACCGCTGTCACCGCCCCTGGGGCGAAATTCGGAAATCGCCGTCCGTGCCGCCAATCTCATTCTTGCGATGAACGGCGCTGACCGACAGCGCCTGCGGCTGGCGTGGCGTAAGCTTGCGATGCCCCCAGCGTGCTCGCGTCATGCCGACGTCATGCTGAGGTCACCGCACCGGCGCTATGATGGCGAACTTTGTGCTGCTGGATAACATGAGCTGGAACCCTTGAAAACCGACATCGAGACTGTCCCTGGCCCCTCCACGACGCATCCTCGCGCCGCCCTCGAAGTACTACGCGCGTTTCTCATGCTGGGCCTGACCAGCTTCGGCGGGCCGGTCGCCCACATCGGCTATTTCCGCCGCGAATTCGTGGAGCGGCGTCGCTGGCTCGACGACGCAAGCTTCATCGATCTGGTCGGGTTGTGTCAGTTCCTGCCCGGGCCGGCGAGCAGCCAGGTCGGCTTCTCCCTTGGCCTGCAGCGGGCCGGGTGGCTGGGCGGCATCGCCGCGTGGTGCGGGTTCACGTTGCCGTCGGTGCTGCTGCTCCTCGCCTTTGCCGTTGTGGCGCCGCACCTGGGCGGTCCGGTGGGCGATGGCGTGCTGCATGGCTTGAAGCTCGTGGCGGTCGCCGTCGTCGCGCAGGCCGTCTGGGACATGGCGCGACGACTGTGTCCCGACACGCGACGCGCGGGGATCGCGTTGGCCGCCATGACAGTGCTCGCGTTGACGACCACCCAGTTTGCGCAGCTCATCGTGATCGTGCTGGGTGCGGGGCTTGGGGTTCTGCTGCTGCGCTCGGGCCATGCCATGGCGGCGCCGCCGTTGCCGCTGCCGTTGCCGGCGCGATTCCGAATCTCACGCACGGCGAGCGCCGTGGCGATGATCCTCTTCTGCGCGCTGCTGGCGGGATTGCCATTCGTGCGCCATCTCACCGACGAGCGGGCCGTGGCCATATTCGACGGCTTTTACCGATCCGGGGCGCTGGTGTTCGGCGGAGGCCATGTCGTGCTGCCGTTGCTTCAGGCGCAGACCGTGGCGACGGGATGGCTGTCGAACGGCGACTTCCTGGCCGGGTATGGCGCGGCGCAGGCGGTGCCTGGCCCGCTCTTCACGTTCGCGACATATCTCGGGTGGCTATCGGGGAGCCCTGCGCATCCGTGGCTCGGGGCCGTGCTGGCGACGGTGGGAATCTTTCTTCCCGGGCTGTTGCTCGTCGTGGCTGCGCTGCCGCATTGGCAGGCGTTGCGTGAGCGTGCGTCGACGGCGGCCATGCTTGCCGGGGTGAATGCGGCCGTCGTGGGCATATTGGCCTCGGCGTTGTACTCCCCTGTGTGGACGAGCGCGGTGCACAGTGCCGCAGATTTCGCGGTAGCGGCCATTGCCTTCATGCTGTTGACGCGCTGGAAGGCCCCGCCGCTGGCCGTCGTTGCGCTATGCGCTGTCGCGGGGGCGGCGGGACTTGCCTGACGGGCATCGAGGTTGAATACGGCCTGACCGGTCCGTGCGTGGCGTGGGCCACGCGGGAGGCATCAGGACGATTCGTTATCGCAGCCGGACACCGGGGGCGAGCCCGCCTCCGTACGCGATCGCGCTTGCGTGATGTTGCTGAACGGCGGAACGTCTTGTGTTAGCCAGACGTTACCGCCGATCACCGAGCCTTGTCCGATAGTGACCCGACCGAGAATCGTGGCACCGGCGTAGATGACCACGTTGTCTTCCACGATCGGGTGACGCGGCAGGCCCTTGCGCGGATTGCCGTCGTCGTCGGCCGGGAAGCGCTTGGCGCCGAGCGTGACGGCTTGGTAGACACGCACGCGCTCGCCGAGAATGGCGGTTTCCCCGATGACCACCCCCGTCCCGTGATCGATGAAGAAGCCGGCGCCGATTTGGGCGCCTGGGTGAATATCGATCCCCGTTTCCGAATGGGCTTGCTCGGCGATGATACGGGCGAGCAGTGGCAATTCGAGTCGATAGAGTTCGTGGGCGACGCGGTGGTGAATCATCGCGTGGATGCCCGGGTAGCAGATCAACACCTCGTCGACGCTGCCGGCGGCGGGATCGCCTTGATAGGCGGCGAGCACGTCACGGTCGAGCAATTCGCGGATCGCCGGGAGCCGTTGGGCAAATTGCTGAATGGTGGCGTGGGCGCGTTCCTCGATGAGCGCGGGCGTGAGGTTGGCGTCATGGCGTGCCTTGTGGCGCCATTCCATGCGGGCTTGTTCGGCCAGGCCGTTGAGCACGCTGGTCAGTGTGTGACCGACGTAATAGTTCTCGCCTTGCTGGTGCAGGTCGGGCGGCCCGAGGCGCATCGGAAAGAGCACGCCTTTTAGGGCGCCGATGATGTCGGCGAGGTGTTCACGGGAGGGCAGATCGCGTCCGCCGGATTCGAGGAGGCGGCGTTGGCCGTCGCGCCAGCGCAGGCGAGCCGAATGCAGGGAGGAGACGATATCGTCGATGTCGAAAGCGGCCACGAGGGGGGAACTCCTGAAAAGCGGGTACCGGGGACGGTGTCGTCGCCGAAAAGCGAAAGAAAACGGAGTGCCGGAAAGCGCACGGACCAAAGAAGGATAACGGGTTTCCAAAGCACCAGTGTCGAAGTGGTTTCTCCGGACGGTGCGGGGCTTGAGTCGTTGGGTGGAGGGACAGCGGGCGTGGAGGGGGACGGACCGATGACGGCGGCGGAAGTTGGGTGAATACCAAGCATGCCGAGCAGTTTCACGCCGGACGCGGCATGCTGATCGATTTTGGCGAAGGCGGGAGCGCCCGCCCTCGCCCGGCGCCGCCCCTTACAGCGCCCGCTTGACGGTGCGCGCCGCGCCCGAAATATCCTGCCCGACGCCATCGACCGTATTGCAGCCCGCCAACGAGAGCAGCGAACCAACCACCAGGAAAACCGCCAAAATACGCGCCAACATATCGACCTCAAGACAAAAACGAAATAACCACGAGTTTCCGGCCACCCTCGGAGCCTCCCAAGGCCCGGCACCCGGCTTCTTGTTGATGAGCAGGGACACGACTCCCCCCCCCTCAAAACGTTGCGCAATTGTGCGTCAAATTCGCCTGGACCGGGGCAAACGTGAATACCCCGCGTCCCCGCCCTACAACACCGCCAGCGTCTGCCGGATGTGATCGGCAAACGCAACACTCAACGGGTTCGGACGCGCGCGATCGAACTTTACCGTAATCCCGACCGACGGCAACGTCGGCAACGTATCACCTGTAACAATGCGTAAATCCGCGGGCACCGCCGTCTGCGTCATGACCGCGAGCGCCTGCCCCGAGCGCGCCAGCGCCGTCAATCCCGCCAGATTGCTGCTCGCATAAGCGATGCGGTACGCCCTGCCCGCCCGCGTCAGCGCCTCGCATGCCGCCATATGATCCAGCGTGTCCGGGTCCGATAGCGCCAGCGGCAACGGCACGTCGGGGTTGGACATCACCCCCTCCAGCCCCGGACTACCGATCCACACCAGCGGCTCTCGCCGGATAACGCCGCCCTCGTCCACGCCCGCCGGTAGCGAAATCAACGCCAGATCCAGCGCATGACGCGCCAGTTGCTCCGCCAGACGCGGCGTCGGTTCGCAAATCACCTCGACCAACGCCAGCGGATGCGCCACCGCAAACTCACGCAGCAGGTGGGGCAAGAACGCGGCAGCGTAATCGTCCGGACAACCGAAGCGTATCGTGCCGCGCAACCCCCGGCCCGACATCTCGGCCATTGCCTCGTCGTGCGTCCGCAGAATCCGCTGGGCATGCCCCAGCAAACGCTCTCCAGGACTCGTCAACACCACGCCACGCCCCGTACGCTGCAACAGCGGTTGGTCGACGATCGCTTCCAGACGCTTCATCTGCTGGCTCAACGCCGACTGCGTTCGCGCGACGCGCAGCGCCGCCACGCTGAGCGACCCTGCCTGCGCAATGGCGACAAACGAACGCAGCAGATCGATTTCGAGGGACAGGCCCAAGATATTAGCCTCGCTTCTAGCTTTCATTAGCATTATTCGCTTCCATGAAATCAGAGCGCTGCCTAGACTGCAAGCGGTAAATGCCTCTCCCCATCGCCGTCGCCCATCGGAGACACCTGCATGTCCAAGAACCAAGACGCCGACTTCTGGCGCAACGCCCGGCAGCACCTGATCCGTTACGGCGGCACCTTCGAGCCGATGATCATCGAGCGGGCGCAAGGCAGCTTCGTCTACGACGCCGACGGCCGCGCGATTCTCGACTTCACCTCCGGGCAGATGAGCGCCGTGCTCGGCCACAGCCACCCCGACATCGTCGCTGTCGTCACCGAGTCCATCGCCACCCTCGATCACCTGTTCAGCGGCATGCTCTCCCGCCCCGTGGTCGATCTCGCCACACGGCTCGCCGACATCACCCCCGAGGGTCTCGACCGGGTCATGCTGCTGAGCACCGGCGCCGAGTCGAACGAAGCGGCCATTCGCATAGCCAAACTCGTCACCGGAAAATTCGAAATCGTCGGGTTCGCGCAAAGCTGGCACGGTATGACCGGTGGCGCCGCCGCCGCGACCTACAGCGCAGGACGCAAAGGCGTAGGCCCGGCCGCCGTCGGCTCGTTTGCGATTCCCGCGCCGTTCACCTTTCGTCCCCGCTTCGGCCCGGCCGGCCAGTACGACTACCTCGCCGAACTGGACTACGCGTTCGACCTGATCGATCGACAGTCCAGCGGCAACCTCGCAGCCTTCATCGCGGAACCGATCCTCAGCTCGGGCGGCATCATCGAACTGCCGCCGGGCTATCTCGCGGCGCTCAAGCGCAAGTGCGAGGAACGCGGCATGCTGCTCATTCTCGACGAAGCGCAGACCGGCGTCGGCCGCACCGGCACGATGTTCGCGTTCGAGCGCCACGGCGTCACTCCCGACATCCTGACGCTCTCGAAAACCCTCGGCGCCGGACTGCCGCTCGCCGCCATCGTGACGTCTGCCGAGATCGAGGAGCGCGCCCACGAACGTGGCTACCTCTTCTACACCACGCACGTCTCCGACCCACTGCCCGCCGCCGTCGGCCTGCGCGTGCTCGATGTGGTCGCCCGCGACGCGCTCGTGGCGCGCGCCAACGTCATGGGCGAACGCTTGCGCAATGGATTGCTCGGCCTGATGCAACAATTCGACTGCGTCGGAGATGTGCGTGGCCGCGGCTTGCTGCTCGGGATGGAAATCGTCAAGGACCGGCGCACCAAAGCCCCCGCCAACGAACTCGGCGCAAAGATTACCCGCGAATGCATGAACCTCGGCCTCAGCATGAACATCGTGCAATTGCCCGGCATGGGTGGGGTCTTCCGTATCGCCCCGCCGCTCACGGTCAGCGAGGAAGAAATTGATCTAGGACTGTCCCGGCTCAGTCAGGCCATCGAACACTCACTGTAACGCCCGTCATCCCGCACTATGGTCCGCGTGGCCAACGCCACGCCACCTAACCCCCCGATAATTCACCGCCCCGCTCCCGCACCTCCGTTTTCTCTCGCATCCAGATTCGCGCACCTGGCAAAGCTCCTGCGGTTGCGCCAAAATTTGCAACTCAGTTGCATTGCAATTGAGTTGCATATATTATTCCCGCCACGCGTTTCCCGTCTGAATCAAAACATTCGCCGTCGCCGCGACCGGCGCGCCCGCGTTCGCGTGTGCGTTCGGGGCGAACGGCATCCACACCCAAAGCACATTGAGGATCGGCATGCTTGCCAGCCCCACACGTCCGCGCTTCGGCGCACTCACCCGTCGCGCCCTCGTTGCAGCGACAGCTTCCACATTGGCCACCCATGTATTCGCGCAAACCGCTTCGCCACCAACGGTCACCGACGCCACGCCTACGGGCAACGCAAACGCTTCCCTAGCGACCACGACCGTCTCGGCCAAGCGCCTCGACGCAGCCCGCAACGCGCTCTCACCCGAGACCGGTAGTTCCGTCTACAACTTCGACCAGACGGATATCCAGACGCTGCCGCTCGGCGCGAATACCCCGCTCAATCAAGTCATGCTGCAGGCGCCGGGCGTGGTGCAGGACTCGTATGGTCAATTGCACGTGCGCGGCGACCACGCCAATCTGCAGTACCGCATTGACGGCGTGATCATTCCGGAGGCCATCAGCGGCTTCGGACAAGCTATCGATGCTCGCATTGCGTCGCAAATCAACCTGATCACCGGGGCGCTCCCCGCGCAGTTCGGGTATAGGACGGCGGGCATCGTCGACATCCGCACCAAAGGCTCCCCCGGCCTGGAAGATGAGACGGGCGAGCCTCCCAAGGCCTTCGGGGGCGAAGTCGGTGTCGTGTTCGGCAGTCATGCCGACCGCGAGGCCAACACACAGCTCTACGGGACCAAGGGGGCGCTTAGCTACTACTTCAGCACCCGTGTGTCCGCCAACGACATGGGCATCGAGAATCCGACAGGGGATCGCAACGCAATTCACGACCACACGAATCAGACGAACGCGTTCGGCGTGATGTCCTATCTGCTCAATACCGATAACCGCGTCTCCTTCATCTTCGGCACGGCCAACAATCGCTTCGAGATCCCGAACCTGCAGGGCGTTGCACCTGCGTATACGCTTGACAACGGCTCGATTCCCGATTCGGCAAGTCTTAATGCCCATCAACAGGAACGCACCGATTTCCAGGTGCTGTCCTGGCAGAGCCATCTGTCGTCGAAGCTTGACACGCAGATCTCGCTGTTCCACCGTACGAGCCGCGTCGATTACACGCCCGATCCCATCGGCGATCTCGCCTACAACGGGGTTGCGGCCAATATCGCGCGGCGCAATGAAGCCTACGGCTTGCAAGCCGACAGCAGCTACAAGCTCACCGATCGACACACATTGCGTTCTGGTCTGTTCTTGCAGCAGGAACAGTTCGGCGTGAACAATACGTCGAGTGTGTTTCCTGCCGTGGACGGCCAGCAGTCGAGCGGCACCCCGCTGACCATTGTCGACAACGCCAGCGCGCGTGGCACCACCTACGGCATGTATCTGCAGGATGAATGGAAGGCCACCGATCGCCTCACCGTCAACTACGGCGCGCGCTACGATCACGTCAACACGGTCACCGACGAGGGGCAGCTATCGCCCCGACTGGGCCTGACCTACGACCTGACAAGCCGCACCCGGGTTCATGCGGGCTACGCCCGGTACTTCACGCCGCCGGCCACCGAGAAAATCGATACGACCTCGGTCTCGAAATTCCTCAACACCACCAACGCGTTGCCATCCGACGCGAACACCGCAGTGCTTGCCGAGCGCTCCGACTACTTCGATCTTGGTATCTCGCATCAGCTGACGTCGTCGATCACCGTCGGCCTCGACGCCTACTACCGCCGCGTGCGCCATCTGCAGGACGAAGGGCAATTCGGCAACGCCCTGATCTATTCCACGTTCAACTACAACAAAGGCCGCATCTACGGCGTGGAAGGCACACTCAACTATCGTCAGGGCAACGTCGGCGCGTATCTGAACGTGGCCCTCTCGCGCGCGATGGGGCAAGGCATTGAAACAGGCCAATTCAACTTCGACGCCGACGAACTGGCCTACATCAACAGCCATTGGGTGCACCTGGATCACGACCAGCAAGTGACGGCGTCGGCCGGCGTGTCGTATCAGTGGGGGCCGACACTGCTCTCGGCCGACGCGCTCTTCGGCTCTGGCCTGCGTAGCGGGTTCGCCAACGCGGAACACCTGCCGGCGTACCTCCAGATCAACCTAGGTGTCGGGCAAAAGGTGGACCTGCCGGGGCTTGGCCGCTTCAACGTAAAGCTCTCGGTCATCAACCTCTTCGACCGTGTCTACGAGCTTCGCGACGGCACCGGCATCGGCGTGGGGGCGCCGCAGTTCGGACCTCGCCGCACGTTCTATCTGGCCATGTCCAAGCCGTTCTGATGACGCACGCGCCGCTGCCCGCCGCTCGGGCGGCGGCGCGTTGCGTAGCCCGCCTCGTTACGACAGGACTCACGCTTCGAGTGGCAGTTGTCGAACGACCGTCGTGGTTTGGCCCGCATAGCCCCAGTTGTCCGTGTCGATCTCCTCGATCACGATGTGCGTGAGGTGTGGCGGCTTGTGCAACACGCGCTCCAGCGTTTCGGTGACTTCGCGGATCACCTGTGCTTTCTGCTCGGCGGTATTTCCTTCCCGGGTGATACGAATGCTGACGAACGGCATGACTGACTCCTCAAAGTGGCGCGGCCGGCGAACCCGCCGGACCGTCGTTCCATGCAAAACCACGGCAAAACGCCGCGTCGATCATCGTCCGGC
The DNA here is from genome assembly GCF_902459725.1 of Pandoraea eparura. Classification (GTDB taxonomy): domain Bacteria; phylum Pseudomonadota; class Gammaproteobacteria; order Burkholderiales; family Burkholderiaceae; genus Pandoraea; species Pandoraea eparura. The sequence continues at coordinate 38,775 of NZ_CABPSH010000012.1, read as the reverse complement.
GCTAAAACCGCCGTCCACCGGAAGAATCGTCCCCGTCACATAGTCGCTCTGCACGAGGTACTGCACTGCCCGCGCAATGTCCGCGACATCTGCAATGCGTCCGAGCGGATGCATCTGCCCCAGCGCGTCGTGCGTTTCAGGGGCATGCATCGGCGTGTCCACGACCCCGGGGGCTACGGCGTTGACCGTGACACCATAGGGCGCCAATTCCAGCGCCAGTGCGCGCGTCGCCTGATTGAGGCCGCCCTTTAGCGCGGCCGCCATCAAGGCGGGAACCCCGGCGTGTGCCTGCAAGGCGATCGATGCGGTGACATTGACGATCGCACCGTGACGGCGCTCGCTCATGTGACGCGCCGCCGCTTGCGAGAAGTACAGCGTGCCCTTCAAATTGGTCGCGATCTGCTCGTCGATCTCGTCCGGCGTGAAATCCACGAACGGCTTGGCTGAGAAAATTCCCGCGTTATTGACGAGCACGTCGACGTGACCGAACGCCTCGATGGCGCGGGCGAAGGCAGCTTCGGCTACCGCAGGATCGCCAACATCCCCCGCGACCGGCAGGAATCGCTCGCCCACACCCAGCGCGGTGTGCGCCGCGTCGAGCCTTGCACTGCTGCGCCCCGTACCGACGACGTTGAAACCATCCTTCAGGAAAGCTTCCGCCAACCCGAGTCCGATGCCACTTGAGGCACCCGTGATAATGACCGTGCGTTCCGACTTGCTCATGATGTCTATCCTCAACTTGAAGTGGCCTGCCGGGACGGCGGCGCATCCACACGCCCCGCGGGTTGAGCACCACTCTATTCGTGAACGAAGACACAAAAAACACATGCGGATACACTTGTCTTTTTACATGATGTAACCAATCGATATGCAACGGCAATTCGGCGACATTCTGCTTGGCAGCATCGAGTTGTTCTGCCTCGCCGCCGAAGCGGGCAGCTTCACGGCGGCAGCGAACCTGGCGGGCGTGACGCCGGCCGCGGTCAGCCGGTCGATCGCCCGTCTCGAGCAGCGCCTGGGGGTACGACTCTTTGTCCGTTCGACACGACGCATCCGCCTCACCGAAGGCGGAAGCACGTACTACGAGGAATGCCGCTCCGCCCTTGGCATGCTCGCGGAAGCCGAACACCGTGTCTCGGGCGCCCAATCGCAGCCGTCCGGCACCGTGCGCATCAGCGTGCCGACGACCTACGCGCACTATCGCCTGCTGCCGCTGTTGCCCGCGTTCCAGGCGCAATATCCGCGCATCAAGGTGCACGTGCACGTGAGCAACCGCAACGTCGATCTGCGTGAGGAGCGCTTCGACTTCGCCATCCGCTTTCGCGCCCAACCCGAGTCAAGCATGGTGGCCCGCCCGCTTGAAGACGCCGCGCTCGTTGTCGTCGCCCACCCGGATTACCTGAATCGCGCGGGAACACCGCGGACGCTTGACGATTTGGCCGAGCACGACTGCATCGAATTCGACCTGCCGAGCACGGGGCGAGCGATACCGTGGTTGTTCTGCGAGGCGGGCCGCGACATCGAGCATGCGGTGAATGGCAACTTTCGTTGCAGTGACGACGTGCTCTCTGGCGTCACGCTCGCCAAGGCCGGCGCCGGGCTTTTCCAGACCTACCGGTTCATCGTCGAGGAAGATTTGGCCGCCGCGCGCCTGGTGGAGGTGCTGGCCGCTTACGGGGGGCGCTCGCGCCCGGTGAGTCTGATGTACCCGCACGGCAAGACGTTGCCGTCTCGTGCCCGCGCCTTCGTCGATTTCTTGCTGCAAACGTTGGCGCATTCGTCCGCGCCTCGCAACACTGACTTCCGCACGGCGGCCATTCCAGCGCCGCGGGGCTCGGACTAGACTCGGCAGTAGCGCCGTTCCCCGGTCATCCACGAACACATTGCGCAATGCAGAGGTTGCTGTGAAGCCCCCCGCCGACTCGTCCCAATTCGTCAGTGCCGATACCGCCCACGCCCCCCGTGCCGCCAGTTACACCGACCGTAACGCCCGGTACTGGCGCCGTAATCTGGTCATTGGTGTGTTCGGGTCATTTACCACGCTAGTCAGCTTGAGCATGCTGCTGCCGTTCCTGCCGCTCTATGTCCAGCAGCTTGGCGTTGCATCGGAGTCCGCCGTCATCCAGTGGTCGGGCGTCGCGTTCAGTGCGACGTTTCTCGGCACCGCCGTGACCGCGCCCCTCTGGGGCCACCTCGCGGACCGTTTTGGCCGCAAGCCGATGCTGATCCGCGCGGCCGTCGGCATGGCCATCGTCATGTCGCTCATCGGCGTCGCGCACAACGTCTACCAACTCGTGGGGCTGCGTCTGATCGCCGGGCTGATCGGCGGCTATGCGTCGGCGGCGACGGTGATGGTGGGCACACAGGCACCGCGCGAACGCGCAGGTTGGGCACTGGGCGTTCTGTCGACGGGCGCCCTCGCTGGCAGTCTGGTCGGGCCGCTGGTCGGCGGATTGCTGCCACCGCTATTGGGGATTCGCGGCACCTTCTTCGCCGGCGGCGCGATGATAGCGGTCACGGCACTGCTGACAATTTTCGGGGTTCGCGAAGACTTCGATGCGTCGCGCGACGGCAAACGCCACGCCCCATCGGCGACGCTCACCAACGATCATTCGCCGCACGCCGCAAACATCGCGGCCATTCTCGCGACGGCCATGATGGTATTGCTGGCTAACATGTCCATCGAACCGATCATTACGGTCTACATCGCGAAATTGGGCGTCGACAGCGCGCATCTCACGCGCGTCGCCGGCGTCGTCATGGCAAGCTCGGCGCTGGGTAGCATTCTCACGGCAGCGCGCTTGGGGGCGCTCGCGGATCGCGTCGGGAGTTGGCGCGTCATCGTTGGATGCCTTGTCGCGACAGCACTGGTGATGGTGCCGCAAGCGTTCGTCACCACATGGTGGCAATTGGCCGCACTGCGTGTGCTCATGGGCATGACGCTCGCGGGACTGCTGCCCGCCATCGGCAAACTCGCCCGTCACGCGGTCGGCGAGCGCGACACCGGCAAGATGCTCGGCTATCTTCAGTCGGCACAATTCAGCGGCCAGGTGATCGGGCCCGTCGTCGGCGGCCAGATCGCCGTCGCATTCGGATTACCGTCGGTGTTTTTCATGACGGCAGCGTTACTCCTTGCTTGCAGTCTGTTGGCGAACGGCGCGCGGACCAGAAGTGCCGAACGCGCCCATCGACTCGCCTGAGGGCGCAACAGGCACGTTGCCATCGCTGCCCGTGCAGGCGGGCGCGGCGCATACACTGTTGGGCGTCGATCCACGCCAATCTGTCGAGACCGATGACGTCGCCCGTCGATGAAAGCGCCAGCCGAGCGTGGCTTCGCGCTGTCTCAAGCGCGCCGACAACGCGGGCGGCGTGACGCCGCACTGAGCGACGCCGACTGTGCCAGCGCCTCGACCAGACGCAGGTCCTCGATCTGGATCATTCACTTGCGCTTAATGCTGGATGTTGCGGCATTTAACCACGCGCCACCCTGTTGTCCCTACACTGCCTCGCGTGACGACAGCGTCGCGTGCCAGCTTTCAGCCGCGCGACGCAACGGTGACAACCGGCACGGCAAGACGCTTCCGGTGTCATGGCCGCCCTGCGCTCGCCGCGGCGCGCAAAAGGCCTCGTCACGTTCACACCATCGCCCGAGATTCATCACCATGACTACGAAGCAAAACGCTCCCCTGGCCTCGTTGCAAACGCTGAACACACCGGCCGCCGTGATCGACGTGCCCCGCATGCAGCACAACATTCGTCGTATGCAGTCCCGCATGGACACGCTGGGCGTACGCTTGCGTCCCCACGTCAAGACCAGCAAGTGCGTGGAGGTGGCCCGTGCACAGATCGACGCGGGCGCCGCGGGCATCACCGTTTCGACCCTCAAGGAAGCCGAACGCTTCTTCGACGATGGCGTGACCGACATCCTCTACGCCGTGGGCATGGTCGCCAGCAAGTTGCCCGCCGCCCTCGCCCTGCGACGCCGCGGTTGCGACCTCAAGATCCTCACGGACAGCGTCGCATCGGCGCAGGCCATCGTGGCGTTCGGCGCCGAGTTCGGCGCGACATTCGACGTGTGGATCGAGATCGACACCGACGGTCACCGCTCGGGCATCGCGCCCAACGAAGACGCCCTGCTCGATGTTGCGCGCGTGCTCCATGACGGCGGCGCAAACCTCGGCGGCGTGATGACCCATGCCGGCTCCAGCTATGACGTCGACACGCCCGAAGCGCTCGTCGCGATCGCCGAGCAGGAGCGCGCCGGCTGCGTGCGCGCCGCCACGCGTTTGCGCGATGCCGGGCTGCCGTGCCCGGTGGTCAGCGTCGGCTCGACACCGACCGCCCTCACCGCCGCGCATCTCGAGGGCGTGACCGAAGTGCGCGCGGGCGTGTATGTGTTCTTCGATCTCGTCATGCACAACATCGGCGTATGCACGACCGACGACCTGGCGCTGAGCGTGCTCACGACCGTGATCGGGCATCAGGCCGACAAGGGATGGGCCATTGTCGACGCGGGCTGGATGGCCATGAGCCGCGACCGGGGCACGCAGAAGCAGAAGCGCGATTTCGGCTATGGACAGGTGTGCCGCATCGACGGCAGCCTCATGCCCGGATATCAGTTGAGCGGCGTGAACCAGGAGCACGGCATCCTGTCGCGCGAAGGCGAACCAGACCTCGACATCGTCGCGCGATTCCCCATCGGCACACTGTTGCGCATCCTGCCCAATCACGCTTGCGCAACAGGCGCGCAGTTCCCGGAATACCACGCCATCGCCCCGGATCGCGACCTGGCGGTCTGGCCACGATTGCACGGTTGGTGAGCGAGAAAGTCGGTCATCGGGTGGCGTTTCGATGCGGGGGCATTTCGACGCGGGGCACGTCTTGGTGCGGCTCGCGCGCGACCTCGTCTGGTTCAGTGCCTTGTGCGACGCTCCGCTTTTTTCTCCTGCGCAGCAAGCGATTGGCTTATGCTTCAGGCTTTCCCACCCGCACGCCCGTGACCGGAGAAGCCATCAAGGTGCCACGTCAATCTGCCCAACCGACTGTCGAAACGCTCAACGAACAAGGGCCGGCACCGCGCTATCTGCAACTCAAGCAGTTCATCTGCCGTCAGATCGACAGTGGCGTCTGGCCGCCGCATCATCGCGTGCCATCGGAAAACGAGTTGGTCGACCTCTCGGGCGTGAGTCGCATGACGGTCAACCGCGCGCTGCGCGAACTCACCGCCGAGGGGCGGCTCGTGCGCATGCAGGGCGTCGGCACGTTCGTCGCCGAGCCGAAATCGCACTCGCCGCTGCTCGCCGTCAACAATATTGCCGACGAGATCTCCGAACACGGCCACCGACATCGAGCCGAAGTGAAGCTGCTGCGCGAAGAACTCGCCGGCCCCGAACGTGCGCTCTCCATGGGCGTGCAGGAGCGTGAAAATCTGTTCCACTCGTTGATCGTCCATTACCAGGACAATGTGCCGGTGCAGATCGAAGACCGCTTCGTCAATCCCGCCCTCGCGCCGCATTATCTCGAGCAGGACTTCACCCAACTCACCCCCAACGCCTACCTGCAGCGGCTATCGCCGCTCACCTCGGGCGAACATGTCGTCGAAGCTGTGACGGCCACGCCGGAGGAAGCGCAACTGCTGCACATTGCGCGCACGGAACCGTGCCTGCTCATTCGTCGTCGCACCTGGACGGGCAAGCGCATCGTCTCGGTCGCCCGACTGCTGCACCCCGGCTCGCGCCATCGGCTCGAGGGACGGTTCGGCGAACCGGCGTAAGCCAGCGCCGACGCGCCTTTGCACCTTCGCGCCAACCCAGCGATCGCTGCAAGCGAGCCCCTCCGAAGTCCCGAAACGTCTCCTCCCACGCGTCACCCCACTGCGTGAAAACCCTAGTTCACGACAACTTGTATATACAATACTGTACAAGTCATTCTCCGCTCCGAATTAGAGGAACCCGTTGTGAGCCAATCCACCCGATACCGCGATGTCACGATCCGCGCCCCGCGCGGCACGCAGCTCAATGCCCGTAGCTGGCTCACCGAAGCCCCGCTGCGCATGCTGATGAACAACCTGGACCCGGACGTCGCCGAAAACCCGAAGGCGCTCGTCGTCTACGGCGGCATCGGCCGCGCCGCGCGCAACTGGGAGTGCTACGACAAGATTGTCGAAACGCTCAAGACGCTGGGCGACGACGAGACGCTGCTCGTGCAGTCGGGCAAGCCGGTGGGCGTGTTCAAGACCCATGCCGACGCGCCGCGCGTGCTCATCGCCAACTCGAATCTGGTCCCGCACTGGGCGACCTGGGAACATTTCAACGAGCTCGATGCCAAGGGTCTGGCCATGTACGGCCAGATGACCGCCGGTTCGTGGATCTACATCGGCAGCCAGGGTATCGTGCAGGGCACCTACGAGACCTTCGTCGAAGCCGGCCGCCAGCACTACGACGGCAACCTGAAAGGTCGCTGGGTGCTCACCGCCGGTCTGGGCGGCATGGGCGGCGCGCAGCCGCTGGCCGCCACGTTGGCAGGCGCCTGCTCGCTGAACATCGAGTGCCAGCAGGCCAGCATCGACTTCCGTCTGCGCACGCGCTACGTCGACGAGCAAGCCACGGATCTCGACGACGCCCTCGCGCGCATCGCCAAATACACCGCCGCCGGTCAGGCAGTGTCCATCGCCCTGTGCGGCAATGCCGCCGAAATTCTGCCGGAACTGGTGCGCCGCGGCTTGCGTCCGGACATGGTGACCGACCAGACCAGCGCCCACGATCCCCTGAACGGCTACCTGCCGATCGGCTGGACGTGGGACGACTACCGCGAACGCGCCCGCTCGAAGCCCGCCGAGGTCGTCAAGGCTGCCAAGCAGTCGATGGCCGTTCACGTCCAGGCCATGCTCGACTTCCAGGCGATGGGCGTACCGACCTTCGACTACGGCAACAACATCCGCCAGATGGCCAAGGAAGAAGGCGTCGAGAACGCCTTCGATTTCCCCGGCTTCGTGCCCGCGTACATCCGTCCGCTCTTCTGCCGCGGTGTCGGACCGTTCCGCTGGGCCGCGCTCTCTGGCGACCCGGAAGACATCTACAAGACCGACGCGAAGGTCAAGGCATTGATCCCCGACGACGCGCACCTGCATCGCTGGCTCGACATGGCGCGCGAGCGCATCAGCTTCCAGGGCCTGCCCGCCCGGATCTGCTGGGTCGGATTGGGCTTGCGCGCCAAGCTCGGACTGGCCTTCAATGAAATGGTACGCTCGGGAGAACTCTCGGCACCGGTCGTGATCGGCCGCGACCACCTGGATTCGGGATCGGTCGCCAGCCCCAACCGCGAGACGGAAGCGATGCGCGACGGCTCGGACGCCGTGTCCGACTGGCCGCTGCTCAACGCCCTGCTCAATACCGCTAGCGGCGCGACGTGGGTGTCGCTGCATCACGGCGGCGGCGTCGGCATGGGCTTCTCGCAGCATTCTGGCGTGGTGATCGTCTGCGATGGCACCGACGCCGCTGCCGCGCGCATCGCGCGGGTGCTGAACAACGATCCGGCGACGGGCGTCATGCGCCACGCCGATGCCGGTTATGACATCGCCGTCGACTGCGCGCGCGAGCACGGCCTGAACCTGCCCATGCTGGGCGACGCGAAGTAAGCGAGCCCCCAAGAACCTCTCGAATCAAGGAAATCCGTCCATGGCAACCCTGTTTGTGACGCCCGGCGCGCTCACGCTCGCCCAACTGCGCGACGTCTATCAACACCCGACCACCCTGACCCTCGACGAGTCCGCCTATGCGGCCATCGACAACAGCGTGGCCTGCGTGGAAAGCATCATTGCCGAAGGCCGCACGGCTTACGGCATCAACACCGGCTTCGGTCTGCTCGCCACGACGCGCATCGCCAAAGACGATCTCGAGAACCTGCAACGCTCGCTCGTGCTCTCGCACGCCGCCGGCGTGGGCGCGCCGATCGACGACGCGCTGGTGCGCCTCATCATGGTGCTCAAGATCAACAGCCTGGCGCGTGGCCTCTCGGGCATTCGTCGCAAGGTGATCGATGCCCTCATCACGCTGGTGAACGCCGAGGTCTATCCGCGCATCCCGCTCAAGGGATCGGTCGGCGCGTCGGGCGATCTCGCCCCGCTCGCCCACATGTCGCTGCTGTTGCTGGGCGAAGGCCAGGCACGTCATCGCGGTCAGTGGATGAGCGCCCGTGAAGCCCTCGCGGTGGCCGGACTCGAGCCGCTCACGCTCGCGGCCAAGGAAGGCCTGGCGCTGCTCAATGGCACGCAAGTCTCGACAGCCTACGCCCTGCGGGGGCTGTTCGAAGCGGAGGACATGTTCGCCGCCGCCAGCGTCTGCGGTGCCTTGACCGTGGAAGCGATGCTCGGCTCGCGCGCCCCGTTCGACGCCCGCATTCACGCCGCTCGCGGCCAACGTGGCCAGATCGATGCCGCCGCGCTCTATCGCCATCTGCTCGGCGAGACGAGTGAGGTGGGTGAATCCCATGCGCATTGCGAAAAGGTGCAAGACCCCTACTCGCTGCGCTGCCAGCCGCAGGTCATGGGCGCGTGCCTCACGCAGATCCGTCAGGCCGCGGAAGTGCTGGCCGTCGAAGCGAATGCGGTGTCGGACAATCCGCTCGTGTTCTGGGAACAGGGCGACGTGATCTCCGGCGGCAACTTCCACGCCGAGCCGGTCGCCATGGCCGCGGACAATCTCGCGCTGGCGCTGGCCGAAATCGGCGCGCTGAGCGAGCGCCGCATCTCGCTGATGATGGACAAGCACATGTCGCAGTTGCCCGCGTTTCTCGTGGCTAACGGCGGCGTGAACTCCGGGTTCATGATCGCGCAGGTGACGGCCGCGGCACTCGCCTCAGAGAACAAGGCTCTGGCGCATCCGGCCAGCGTCGACAGTCTGCCGACCTCAGCCAACCAGGAAGACCACGTGTCGATGGCGCCCAACGCCGGCAAGCGGCTTTGGGAGATGGCCGATAACGTCAAGGGGATTATCGCGATCGAATGGCTCGGCGCCTGCCAGGGGCTGGACTTCCGCGAGGGGGTCAAGTCGACTCCGGCGCTTGAGCGCGCCCGCGCCCTGCTGCGCCAGTCGGTTCCGTTCTACGATAAGGACCGCTATTTTGCGCCCGACATCGAGGGGGCCAGCGCCTTGATCGCGCAGCGCCAGCTCAGCGACTTGGTGCCGGCCGGTACGTTGCCTAGCGCGCCAGTCGTTTAAATCGCATAGCCGTTTTCCCCCGCCGGGGCAAAGCGAACTGCGATTCGCGCCACCGGCGGTTGGGGACAGGGTCACCCGTCCCCGCGCATTCCCTTGCCGCCCGCGAACGCGGGCCGGCTCATCACGCCTTCAGGAGACAGCTTGAAAACCCTGCAACGCAATCTGAGCGCGCGGCACATCCGCTTTCTGGCGCTCGGCTCGGCCATCGGCACGGGCCTGTTCTACGGCTCGGCGTCCGCCATCCAACTGGCCGGTCCGGCCGTGATCCTGGCCTATATCCTGGGCGGTGCCGCCGTCTACATGGTGATGCGCGCGCTGGGCGAGATGGTCGTGCGCCAGCCCGTTTCCGGCTCGTTCGGCCGCTATGCGAGCGACAACCTCGGCCCATTGGCCGGGTTCCTCACGGGGTGGACGTACATCCTGGAGATGGTCATCGTCTGTCTGGCGGACGTGACGGCGTTCGGCATCTACATGGGGTTCTGGTTCCCGGACGTGCCGCAGTGGATCTGGGTACTCGGCATCGTGATGCTGATCTGCGGGCTGAACCTGTGCAACGTGAAGGTGTACGGGGAAATGGAATTCTGGCTGGCGCTGGTCAAGATTCTCGCCATCGCCGCGATGATCGTGGGCGGCGGGGTGATTCTTTTCGCCGGCGTGCAACTCCATAGCGAACATGCGCCGGCGGTGAGCAATCTCTGGTCGCACGGCGGTTTCCTGCCCAACGGCTGGGGAGGACTCGTGGCGTCGCTGGCCGTGGTGATGTTCGCCTACGGCGGCATCGAGATCATCGGCATCACCGGTGGAGAAGCCAAGAATCCGGAAACCGTGATTCCGCGCGCCATCAACGCCGTGCCGATGCGCATTCTGCTGTTCTACGTGTTGACGATGTGCGTGCTCATGGCGATCTTCCCTTGGACCGGCATCGGCAGCCAGGGCAGCCCGTTCGTGCAGATCTTCTCGGGGCTCGGCATCAAGTCCGCAGCGGCGATCCTCAACGTGATTGTGATTTCCGCGGCCATCTCCGCCATCAACAGCAACATTTTCGGCGCGGGCCGCATGATGTTCGGCATGGCCGAACACGGTCAGGCGCCGGCCGCGTTCTCGGCGACGTCGCGTCATGGCGTGCCGTGGGTCACGGTGCTCGTGATGACGGCCGCGCTGCTCGGCGGCGTGGTGCTCAACTACCTGATCCCGGAGGGCGTGTTCCTGATCATCGCGTCGATTGCCACGTTCGCGACGGTGTGGGTGTGGCTGATGATCCTCCTCTCGCAGGTGGCGATGCGCCGTCGTCTGTCGGCTGCGGAAGTCGCCGCGCTCAAGTTCAAGGTGCCGCTTTGGCCGGTCGGCCCGGCGCTGGCCATCGCGTTCATGCTGTTCGTGATCGGGGTGCTGGGCTACCTGGACGACACCCGTGTCGCGCTGTATGTCGGTGCCAGCTGGATCGTACTGATGTCGGCGGCCTATCAGTTCGGCGTCAAACCCAAGGAAGCGCAGGTGCGCAGTCCGATGAGCCTGGAATGAGCCTCTCATGAAACGTACCTACTGGAAGCACTGCCGCGTCGCCACGATGCGCAACGGCCGCTATCACGCCATCGACGATGCCGCGATCGTCACGCACGGCAAGCACATCGAGTGGATTGGCGCGCGCAGCGAGCGCCCGGTCTCGGGCGCAGATGCCGATGCGTGCATCGACCTGCAAGGGGCGTGGGTCACGCCCGGCCTGATCGATTGCCACACGCACCTGGTGTTCGGTGGCAACCGCAGCCTCGAATTCGAACAACGGTTGCAAGGGGTGAGCTACGCGGACATCTCCGCCGCGGGCGGCGGCATCAAGCACACCGTGCGGCACACGCGCGATGCCACCGAGGATGCGCTCTTCGACTCGGCGCGCAAACGGCTGCTTGCGCTGATGCGCGATGGCGTCACCACGGTCGAGATCAAGTCCGGTTACGGCCTCGATCTGAACAGCGAACGCAAGATGTTGCGCGTGGCGCGTCGGCTGGGCGAGGCGTTGCCGGTCACGGTAAAAACCACGTGCCTGGCAGCGCACACGGTGCCCTCGGAGTTCGCGGGCAAGGCCGACGAGTATGTGAATTACGTGTGCAATGACGTTCTGCCGGCGCTTGCCGACGAGGGTCTGGTCGACGCGGTCGATGCGTTCTGCGAAACGATTGCGTTCTCACCGTCGCAGGTCATGCGCGTGCTGCTGCGTGCGCAGAAGCTGAAGCTGCCCGTCAAGCTGCACGCCGAGCAGCTCTCCCCGCTCGGGGGGGCAAGTCTCGCGGCGGAACTGGGGGCACTATCGGCCGATCATCTGGAATACATGAGCGCCGACGATGCGGCCGCGATGGGACGCGCGGGCACGGTCGCCGTCCTGCTGCCGGGCGCGTTCCACATGTTGCAGGAAACGCGCCGTCCGCCGGTCGATCTGCTTCGCCGCCACGGGGTGGATATTGCGGTGGCGTCCGACCTGAACCCGGGCACCTCGCCCGCGCTGTCGCTGCGGTTGATGCTCAACATGGCTTGTACGCTGTTCGGCCTGACCCCGGAAGAAGCGCTGGCGGGCGTCACGCGCAATGCGGCCAAAGCCCTGGGCATGCTCGACACGCACGGCACGCTCGAAGCCGGGAAAACCGCGGATTTCGTGGCATGGGACATCGAGCGGCCGGCGGAACTGGCCTACTGGCTGGGAGGCGAACTGCCCTCGCGTACTGTGCGCCACGGCGAGTGGCGCGACCTTTCGGCGGTTTGATCCGTCCCTTCCAACAGGAGACTCTCATGGTGACGCCATTCAAGCCGATCCCCGGCGATCCCCCGCTCTGGCATGGGCGCACGGATGCCGGCGAACGCGGCGATACGCGGCGGCTCTTCAACGTGGTGCGCGAGATCGATTCGCGCACGGAAGTGGCGGCCAGCGGTGCGCCCGTGCTGCTCGGCTTCGCGTGCGATGCCGGCGTCAAACGCAATCAGGGGCGAGTTGGCGCCGCCGAGGGACCGCACGCGATCCGGCGTGCGCTGGCGAACCTGCCTGCGCACGACATCGCGCACCTGTTCGACGCGGGTGACGTCACATGCGAAGGCGATGACCTCGAGGCAGCCCAAACCGCGCTCGCCGATGCGGTCCGTCGTCAGTTGGACGCGAATGCGCAACCGGTGGTACTCGGCGGCGGTCACGAAATTGCGTGGGGCACGTGGCAAGGACTGCGCGCGCATCTCGACGCCCGCGGCGATCGCTCGCGCGTGTTGATCCTGAATCTCGACGCGCACTTCGACTTGCGCACGGCGCGTCCGGGCACGTCAGGCACGCCGTTCGATCAGATCGCGCAAGCCTGCGAAGCGGCCGGACTTCCGTTCGACTACGCGTGTCTGGGTGTGAGCCGGTTGAGCAATACAGCATCGCTGTTCGACCGGGCGCGCGAGTTGAACGTGATCCACGTGGAAGACACCGAAATGCAAGAGCGGCATCTGGAAGCGCGTCTCGCACAGGTTGACGCATTGATTGCCGACGTCTCACACGTCTATCTGACGATCGATCTCGATGTGCTTCCGGCGCCGGTCATGCCGGGCGTTTCCGCGCCCGCGGCGTACGGCGTGCCAATGCCCGTCGTCGAAGCCATCGTCTCGCATGTGCACCACTCCGGCAAACTGCGCGTGGCCGATCTGGCCGAGTACAACCCGCGCTTCGACCCGCAGGGCGCAGGGGCTCGCGTGGCCGCCCGGCTCGCTTATCGTCTGCTCTAACAACGTCTGCACTATGCAGTCGCCGGCGCGTTGGGGCACATCCCGGCGGCGCCGCGGCCGCTTCACCCACTTCACCCACTTCACCCGCTTCACACTCCCACAGTCAGACGGACCGGAGCCCCTTTCCGCCTCTCAGACATAGACCCAACTCGCTGCAGAAAGGGGCCCCGGTCCGTCTCTCTCACCTCCCCACCTCCTCTCACCCCACCTCCTCTCACCGCACCGCCGCTCACCGCACCGCCTCGCCCCACGCCCTCCTCCGATACCTCCTCCGTCTAATGCCCACGGTTTTCACACACCGAGACGAACGTCCCGCACCCGTTGCCACCTTTGGCCCAAAATCCTCTCGCCCTAATACAAAGTATTAGTTTTTCTTATGTTGATTTTGTTTTATGGCCTCCAATCCCTACAATTCTTAAAAATTCTTATATCGATTCGTCGCGACGCGCCAGAAAAGCCATTTCCGCCCGCTGAGACGCACCGCCCGAACTGGAGACATGCCGATGAAAAAGCGCGCAGACCTCGACGTCAGATCGCTTCGAATCTTCGAGGCCGTCGCGTCGGCAGGCAGCCTCTCCGTCGCCGCCGATGCCCTGGGCGTCACCCAATCGGCCATCTCCCAAGCCATCGCGCAAATCGAGCAGACGGTCGGCACGCGCGTGCTCGATCGGTCGCGCCGCCCACTCAAGCTCACCCCGGCCGGGCTCGCGCTCTCACGCCATGCCCGTCAGATCGTGGACGACATGGACCGGCTCATCGCACAGGTGCAGGACGCCGACGTCGCCAGCCGTGCCGCCGTGCGCGTGGGCATGATCGATTCGTTCGCCGCGACGGTCGGCCCGTCCATCGTGCGGCAGATGTCGGACAGCACCAGCGAGCTGCTGCTCTGGTCGGGCCTTGCCAACGGCCACGCGCAGGCGTTGCTCGCCCGCCAGCTCGATCTGATCGTGACGAGCGATCCGATGCATGACATGGAGCGCCTGGTGCGCCGCCCGATCTTCACGGAGCCGTTCATCGTCGTCGTGCCCAAGGCCCGCGAAGCCGATCTGGCGCAGGCCGATCTGAGTGAGCTGATCCGCACGTTGCCGCTGATTCGCTTTTCGGGCCGCTCGCACTTCGGCGCCGTGATCGAACGGCACTTGCGCCGCACCGGCCATTCGCCCCGCATGCATCTCGAAATCGATACGTCGGATGTCGTGATGTCGATGGTCGCCGCCGACCTCGGCTTTACGATTGCCACGCCGCTGTGCGTGTTGCAGGGCCGTGCGTCGCTGCCGCAGGTGGCCGCATTGCCACTGCCGGGCCCGGCCCTGTCGCGCACGATCTATCAGGTATCGCGCGAGGGCGAAGTCTCGGAGATGGCCTCGCAGTGCTTTCTCGCCGGGCGCATGGCGCTCGCACAGGAAGCTTTTCCGGAACTGCGCCGCGTCATGCCCTGGCTGGGAGAACGGCTGGCGCTTTGCTGAGGCTGGTCAACGATTGTCAGCCACCGCCCCGGGCGCCGGGCCAGATGAATTTCACCTGAAGCGCGCCCATCGTTCAACGCGAATAACACATAACCTACCAAGGAGACACGCATGAACCTGTCACGACGCAACTTCCTTCACACCGGTGCCGCCCTGTCGGCCGCCGCCGCCGCGGGCGGTCTGTCCCTCCCGGGTATCGCCCGTGCGGCGAACGCGACCCCGGTTCAGTATGGCGGTTCGGCATGGCTGGGCCACTACCCGGCCTACCTCGCCATGAAGTCGGGGGCGCTCGCCGCCTCAGGCATCGACCAGCAATGGCAGTCGTTCGGCACCTCGTCGGCGCGCATGAGCGCGGTGCTCTCAGGCGGCATCGATATCGCCTGTACCGGCATCGTGTCGGCGCTCGCGCTGATGGCGCGCGGCGCCAAACACTTCTCGATCGTCGCGGTACCGGAGAGCTTCGGCCGCGTCGAGGGGCTGTTCGTGCGCGAGGGAGTGAATTCGTTGCAGGACCTCAAGGGCAAGAAGCTAGGCGTCACGTTCGCCTCGAGCGCGCACCTGCTCGTGCTCGATCTGCTGGGTAACGCCGGTCTGTCGAACGACGTCACGGTGCTCAACGTGCCCGCCCCTGAGTTGCCCGGCGCGATTCAATCGGGCCAGATCGATGCCGCCGCCGCGTGGACGCCGCAGTTCAATCGCATCCGCGCCATGTCGGGCATGAAGCTGCTGGCCGACGATACGCAGTTTTCGCTTTACAAGAAGTACAACGTCACGCCGGGCCCCGATGTACTCATCGTTCGCAATGCCTGGGCCGAGAAGAACGCCGACGCCGTTCGAAAGTACCTCAAGGTGTATTTCGATACCTGCCAGATGTTGCGCGACAAGCCGGACGACGCCGCGCGCTCGCTGATTGCGCTGACCGGCATGTCAGCGCTCGATCAGGTCGAGACGATCAAGGGCGCGGAGTGGTACGGCCTCGCCCAGCAAACGCAGTTGCTCAAGGCGCCGGGCAGCTATGTCGACGGCCTGCAACGGCTGGCGGAGATGCTCGTCACGTACAAGCAGATCGACAAGGCGCCGGCCGTGCGCCAGTGGATCAACACGTCGTATCTGTAAGCCCCACGGATGGATCAGTGCGCCGGTGCCGGTCCATCGCGGTGCCGGCGCACGCTCGAGGAGTCTGATTGTGAGTCATCATCAACCGTCCCGCGCCACGCTGCTGGCTGTGGGGTTTGTGTCCGTGGTCGTCTTCCTGCTTGCTTGGGAAGCGGCCTGCCGCAGCGGGATCGTCGACCCCCTGTTCCTGCCTCCCCCGTCGGCCGTCGGCGGGCGCATCGTTTCCATGTTGTCCGACGGTACGCTGCTCGCGAACGTGCTCGCCTCTGCCCGTCGCGTGATGACGGGCTTCATTGCCGCGACCGTGGTGGCCATTCCGCTGGGGATCGTGCTCGGCACGTCGAGCTACGCCCGCGCGGCGTTCGACCCGATTCTGTCGTTCCTGCGACCGCTGCCTTCGATGAGCTGGATTCCGCTCTCCCTACTGTGGTTCGGCATCTCGGAGACGCAGAAGTACAGCATCGTGTTCATGGGGACGTTCGCCCCGGCGCTCGTCTATGTCATCGAAGCCACGCGCAATGTCGATCCGCTGCTCATCCGCGCCGCGAAGAACCTGGGGGCAAGCAACGCGCAGGTCATGCGAGAGGTGATCCTGCCCGCGAGTCTGCCGCAGATTCTCAGCGGGATGAAGATCATTCTCGGCCTGTCCTGGACGTGCGTGATCTCCGCCGAACTTGTTGCCGCGCGCGAGGGATTGGGCTTTCTCATCATGAACGGCAAGGAGTTCTTCCAGACGGAAGTGGTCGTGCTCGGCATGGTGATGATCAGCGTCACCGTGCTGGTGACGGATATCGTATTTCGCGCCATCGAGCGCAAGGTATTGAGGTGGCAGGCATGAACGACCGAATCGATTCCCACGTGGGGGCGGCGCACACGTCCGGTGCCGCGTCAGCAAGCCACGCCGAGACCATGATCGCCATCGATGGCGTGTCGAAGCGTTACGGCGATTTTCAGGCACTCGAGCGCGTGGACATGAATATCGCCCGCGGCGAGTTCGTGGTGCTGCTCGGGGCATCGGGCTGCGGCAAGTCGACGCTGCTCAACCTCATCACGGGCTTCGATGCCCCGACAACCGGGCACATCCGCGTGAACGGCCGCGAGGTCAAGGGCATCGACCCGCATTGCGGCATGGTTTTCCAGCAGTACGCGCTGTTCCCCTGGCTGAGCGTGCTCGATAACGTGGCGTTCGGCCTGAAGATGAAGGGCATCGACAAGGCGACCCGCTACGCCACGGCACGACGCTTCATCGAGATGGTTGGACTGAAGGGCTTCGAGGATCGCTATCCGAAGGCGCTCTCGGGCGGGATGCGTCAACGCGTGTCGATCGCCCGTGTGCTCGCGAACGACCCGGACGTGATTCTGCTCGACGAGCCGTTTGCCGCACTCGATGCGATGACGCGTCAGGTGCTGCAGGAAGAGTTGCTCCAGATCTATCAGAAGAGCGGCAAGACCATCGTCTTCATCACGCACTCCATTGATGAAGCCCTGATGCTGTCGACGCGCATGGTGATCATGAGCGCGCGGCCGGGGCGGGTGGCCTGCGACCTGCCGAATGATCTACCGATGCCGCGCGACGCCCAGGTTCAGCTCTCACCGCGCTACAACGAACTCAAGTCGCAAATCTGGAACACCGTGCAAACCGAAGTCATGCGCAGCCTGGAAAGCCAGGCCGCATAACGCTCGGCAAGCCCCCGTCCTTCTATCGTCATGTCCAATCAAGTCACTTCCTCCCGCGACGCGCGGAACACTTCCCCGGCTTATCAGGCGGGGGCCGGCTGGAACGCCCTGCTGCCGGCGCGCATGCCGCATACGCAGCCGCCCATCGCCCGCAGCTTCGACGTCATCGTCATCGGTGCGGGGTTTACCGGACTGGCCGCCGCACGGCGCGTCGCGGAACTGCGTCCCGAGGCGTCGGTGCTTGTGATCGACGCCACCACGGTCGGCAATGGTTCCGCAGGCCGCAATTCGGGCTTTCTCATCAACCTCCCGCACAACACGGGCATGGGCGGGCACGGCAGCCCCATGGAGGTCGCGCGCAAGCAGATCCGGCTTTATGACATCGGCCTGAAGTGGCTGCATGAACTCGTCACCACACATGGCATCGACTGCGACTGGAACCCGGTCGGCAAGTACCACGCGGCCGCCACGCCCGATGGTGAGCAGCGCCTGCGCGACACGCTCGCACAGTATCGCGAATGGGGGGTGCCTTACCGGGAACTGTCGCGCGATGCCCTGCAAAGCGAGATCGGCACCGACTATTACGGCTACGGCTATCACTCGGACAACAATGTCTTCGTGCAGCCTGCCGCGCTCGTGCGCGGTCTGGCAGATAGCCTGCCCGCCAACGTCCGGCTGTGGGAAAACGAGCCTGTCATGTCGCTCGACGGCACCGGCCCCTTCACCGTGACGACGGCGCGCACGCAGCTGAGGGCAGCGCAAGTCATCGTCGCGAACAACGGCTTCGCGCGCAAGCTCGGTCTGGCGCGCGACCGCGTCTTCACGATCTACACGTACGCGGCCATGACCCAGGTGCTGCCCGCCGACGAGTTGGCCAAGCTCGGCCCCGCGCGCGAATGGGGCGTGATCCCGGCCAATCGGCTCGGCACGACGCTGCGCAAGACCCACGGCGGCCGTTTTGTCGTGCGCAGCGCCTATTCGTACGAGAAGGAACGTCCGATGGCCGAGGTGAGCGCCATGCTCACCGACGCGTATCGGCGTCGCTATCCTCAGATGGACTCGCACAAGTTCGCGTTTGTCTGGGGCGGTGTGACGGCGCTCACTCGCAATGGTGCGCTCTACTTCGGCGAGATCCGCAAGGGCCTGTTCGCCTCGCTCGGTTGCAATGGCGCGGGAGTGCTCAAGGGCAGCATGTTCGGCAAGCTGCTCGGCGAGATGGCCTGCGGCCAGCAGTCGCCCGAACTCGCCGATGCGCTGGGGTTCGAGCGGCCGACGTGGCTGCCGCCCGAGCCGATCCGACGCGTGGCGATCCTCTGCGCGATTCACTATCAGAAGCACCGCGCCGGACGGGAACGGTAAGCCGACGCACAACGGCGGTCGCGGCTTATTGCGTCTGCGCCGCCGCCACGTCCGCGCGCCGGCGATACCACACCGCATAAATCACCGACAGCGCCACGACAAACGGCACGCCGTAGACCAGCGTCAGGCGGAATTCGTCGGTGAAATAGGTAGTCACGAGTGTCGCCAGCATGAGCAGCGCGCCCGCCAGGCTCGCATACGGATAACCCCACATGCGAAAGCTCAGCTTCGACGCCTCATGCGCACGGCGGAAGTACAGGTGCGTGACGAAGATCATCAGCCACGTAAACATCGCGCCGAACATCGACACGGACATCATCAGCGTGAACGACGCCTTCGGCACGAACACGTTGAGCGCGACCGCCAACCCAATGCCGATGGTCGAGAGCATGAGCGCCGCGACCGGTACGCCGTTGCGACTCACCTCGCCGAACCGGCGCGGCGCGTACCCGGCCCGCGACAGACTGAACATCATCCGCGTGGTGATGTAGAGCTGACTGTTCATCGCGGAGAGCGCGGCCACCAGAATCACCAGGTTGATCACCCCCGCCGCCCCCGGTATGTGCGTCGCGGCCATCACCTTGACGAACGGGCTGCCATCTTCCCCCGCGGCATTCCACGGCACGATGGCAAGCGTCAGCGCAAGCGTCAGCAAGTAGAAGAACACCAGACGGAACATCGTCGCCCGGAAAGCGCGCGTGATCGCCCGTTGCGGGTCCTGCGCCTCGCCGGCCGCCACGGCGATCATCTCGATACTCAGATAGCTGAAGATCGACACGATCACCGCGACCCACATGCCCCACGCCCCCTTCGGGAAGAATCCGCCGTGCGACGTGTAGTTGGCCAACCCGATGCCGCTGTCCACCGGCGCCCGAAACACCACGTAGGCACCGAGGATCAGGAACACGACGATGGCCGCGATCTTGAGCATCGAGAACCCATACTCGACCGCGCCGAACACCTTCACACTCGCCGCGTTGATGCCGATCAGTCCGGCAGAAAAGCCGACGATCCAATACCAGCCGGGCACCGCCGGAAACCAGTACTTCATGTAGACAGCGATCGCCGTGACCTCGGTACCGACCGCAAACACGATCGACGACCAATACCCGTAACGCACCAGGAAGCCGGCCAGCGGTCCGATGTAGTGCTCCGCATAGGCGCCGAACGACCCGGAGGTCGGGTGCGCCACGGTCATCTCCGCCAGACACCCCATCAGCAGCAGCGCAATCAGGCCGCCAATCGCATAGCTCACCAGCACGCTCGGTCCGGCAAAGCCGATGGCGAACGCACTGCCCAGGAAGAGGCCCGTGCCAATCGCACCGCCAATGGCAATCATCGACAATTGCCCGCTGCTCAGGCCGCGATGCAGCCCCTTTTCTCGCTCGACAATGCTGTCGAAGCCCGCTTGTGTCGTCTTCAATTTCGTCTCCTGTGAGTCGGATGGTGGTGTTTAAAAGCTGTGTTCGATGCCGAAGCCGATGCCTCGGTAATGCGCGCCCGGCGGTGCGCTTGCGCCCGTCGCGCCCGCGCTGAGCGTCGGGCGCGGCGACACGCCATAGCTGCCCCAGGCGCGATTGATGACCTGGTAATAGGCGACGTACACGTCGGTGCGCCGCGAAAAGTCGTAGCGGTAACCGAGATTGAGCTGCGTCGCGCCGAGCCCGTCGGTACTGCACGACGCCCCGCCCGTGCGTGAACACGCGCCGTTCATCGCGTAGCCCCCGCCGAGCCAGACCGAATGACGTCCGCCGCCAAACCAGTGCTGGACCATGGCGTAGAAGGCATCACGCCGGTAGCGGTTGAGATTGCCGGCGGTACCGTCGTTCGTGCGGTAGGTCAGCCGGTCCCAGCCCGCGACCCACTTGGTTTGCGCATAGGTGAAGACGATCAGCAGCTTGTGCGCGTCGTCGCGCGAGCCGGTGGCACGCGAGCCGGCATTGGACGGATTGGCCGACGACGGCGAGCCTAGCCACGCCAGCCCGAAGTAGTCCTTGTGCAGCGCGTACGCATAACGCACGCGCAGCGGGCCGTTCAGGTACTCCAGTCCGGCGCCGAACACCTGTGGCGAGATCTCGCCCGCCGGTGTGACGACCTTGCTGTTGGACGGCGAGTACGAGAACCGCAGATGCAGCCCCGCCCACGTCGGTGTCCAGTACTGAAGGCTGTTGCCCTGCCGACGATTGAACGTGGCATCGGCCGGACTGCCCAGGCGCCCCGATTGCGTCGTCGTGTTCGGCACGTTGAAACCGGGATTGCTCAGGATCGTGCTCAGGTCACCGGTGTATGGATTGCGCACCGGCGAGCCGACCGCGAGCGTCGACCATTGATATGGCGTGTCCCAGTTGCCCAGAAACGCCGTGCCGAACGGCCCGGCCAGGCCCACATTCGTATTGCGTCCCGCGATGCTGCCCGTCGATTTGCCGTCGAGCGCGACGGGCGTCTCGATCTGCCAGATCGCGGCATACCCGCCACCAAGATCCTCCTTGCCGCGCATGCCGAAGTACGAAATGCTCGACAGCATGCGCGCGCCGTTCGCTGTCGGCGCATGGATCGCCCCCGACGGCGCCTGGGTCGGACGCGGCGCAGACGCGCTCGCCTGACGCCCGCTCACGCTGACCCAGTCGGTCATCGGCGTGAGGTGGCCGTAGACTTGCACCTGGGCGTATGTCGCCTCGCAAGCGCCCAGACCCAGCGCCAGCGTGAGCCCCAATGCCGCCGCCCGCCTCGTGCCCGCAATCCCCGCCTGGGCCCGTGCCGCGCCCGCACACGGCCAGCCGCGACGTGACCCGGGATACCGCAACGTGCCGCGCATGTCGGCTTACCCTGCCAACGTAAAACCGCAAGCGGCCAACTGCGCATGCAGCCGCGCGTGTTGGTCGCTCGTCAGTGGCGTGAGCGGCGCGCGCACGCGTGCCCACGTGGGATCGTCGCGATGCGACGCCAGCACCGCCTTGAGCGCTGGAATCATCGGGAACGACTGCACGATGCCGCGAACGACGTCCGCCTGCGCCTGGAGCGCCGCACCGGAGTCTCCCGCCCACTCGCGACACAACCGCCCGATCATGGGCGCATTGATGTTGACCGTCGCGGAAATGCAGCCCTTCGCGCCCTTGGCCGACGCACGCGACACCAACGACTCCGACGCTGGAAAGATGCCGAATCCCGGGAAGGCGTCGAGCATCGCATTCAGGTGATTCCAGTCACCCGAGCTGTCCTTGATGCCCGCTACCGTCTGTGGGAAGTTGCGCCTGAGCCGCTCGATCACCGGTAGCGTGATGGGCACGCCCGAGAGCGCCGGGATGTGATAGAGGTACAGCCGCAAACGCGCATCGTTCACCTGATCGATCACACGCGCGTAGTAGTCATACAAGCCGTCGTCGGTGACGCCTTTGTAGAAGAACGGCGGCAGCATGAGTACCCCCGCGCAGCCGCGCTCGACTGCATGCCGCGTGAGCGTAACGGTCTCGGGCAACGAGCAGCAGCCGGTGCCGGGCAGCATGCGCCGCACGTCGAGACCGTTGTCGACCAGGTGATCGAGCAACGCCATGCGTTCGCCGGCGTCGAGAGAATTCGCTTCGCTGTTCGTACCAAACGGGGCCAGGCCCACGTCGTGTGAAAGCAACCATTCGCAATGCGCGAGAAAACGGGGGGCATCCGGCGTCATATCCGCCTGAAACGGCGTGACGACGGGCGCAAACGCCCCGGTCAATTCGTGATCGACCATGACAGTTCCTAAAGGGAGGGAGAGATGAACGGCGCTGCCTGTGCCAAGCGCCGCCGATTTGCCGCTGATCCGCCGCTGATTCGATCAACGGCTCACGGGCTCACCGGCGCAACGACGCAGGCAGGCGCGGACCGCATCAGGGCGATGGGTCGATGTCGTGCAGGAATTGCAGGATTTCGCGACCGAGCGACTCGTCGCCGGAATCGAGGTGCGCAACCACCGACGTATGGTTGTGATCGCGCACCTGGACGAAACGCGACGCCCGCCGGTCGCGCAGGGACAGCCGATGACAGAACTCGAGCGCATAGGTGTCGAGATGGGGATTCTCGAACTCCGCCACGACGGTCATCAGGGGCACCGGCATGGCTTCGGCATGCGCCATCGGCGCGTCGGCCTCGTGGCGCGCCGGCGCTTCGCCGTAATACGCCACCACCCCAGGCGCGTTCGGATTGTCGGGTAGCACGTCCGCACGCAGTCGTGCGCTGATGAGCACGGCTCCCGCCACCTCGGGCTGCGCCGGCCGCACCCGCGGGTCGCACAGATAGCTGGCGACGTGCGAGCCGCCGGCCGAATGGCCGATCAACAGCATGCGCTTCACGTCGGCCCCGCCCTCGCCGGCATACTCGCCAATGTGCTCGCGCACCCAGCGCACGGCGGCGCCCACGTCGTGCGCGCCGCCCGGAAACGGCGCCTCGGGCGCGAGCCGATACTCCACGTTGACCGCCACGCAACCGTGACGCGCGAAATACCGGGGCACGTTGCCGTAGATCTGCGCATTGGCGTTCATGTCACCGCGAACGAACCCGCCGCCATGCACGAAGATGACGACGGGTGCCGTCCCGAGTGGACGCGACGCCGGCCGATAGACGTCAAGCCGATGTCGCGCATGCGGGCCATACGCCAGATCACGCACAACGGTGTACGCGTCGGTCGACGCCTGCGCGAGCAGCGGCGTGTAGGTCTCCAGCACGAGGCGCCGTCCGGCAGCGA
Organism: Pandoraea eparura; assembly: GCF_902459725.1. GTDB lineage: Bacteria > Pseudomonadota > Gammaproteobacteria > Burkholderiales > Burkholderiaceae > Pandoraea > Pandoraea eparura. The sequence goes on along the minus strand of NZ_CABPSH010000012.1, from coordinate 15,481 downwards.
TATCATCGGCCCAGCGCGGGCCCAGCGCGCGCATCCGTGCCCGCGCGCTCGCCCATCCGTCCAGGGTCGCCGCCATCGTCTGCCCGGTCATCAATAGACCCCCATCAATTGTGAGAGTTGTGCGACATACCCGGCGTAACGTGGGTGCTGCTTGATCGTCTGCGGCGAGCGCGGACGCGGCAGATCGATCACGACTTCCTGCTGGACCTTTCCCGGACGCGCCGACATAACGATCACGCGATCCGACAGGAACACCGCCTCCTCGATGCTGTGCGTGACGAGCAACACCGTTTGCCGATGCTCCTGCCAGATGCGCAGCAGTTCGACGTTCAGGTTGTCGCGCGTGAGGGCGTCGAGCGCGCCGAACGGCTCGTCCATGAGCAGCACTTTCGGTTCGAGCGCCAGGATCTGGCCGATCGAGGCGCGCTGGCGCATGCCGCCGGACAACTCATGCGGATGATGATCGGCGAACTGGGCCAGCCCCAGCATCTCCAGCAGCGCCGCCACGCGCGGCTCGCTCTTGGCTTTCGGAATCTTGCGCAGGCTCGTGCCGAGCAGCAGGTTTTGCCGCACGGTGAGCCACGGCAGCATATTGCTCGTCTGGAACACCACGCCGATCTCGGGAACCGGCCGCGTCACGCGCTGACCCGCCACACGCACCTCGCCGCCGTCGTGCGGCACGAGGCCGGCAACGATGCGCAGCAGCGTGCTCTTGCCGCAACCGCTCGCGCCGAGAATCGACACGAACTCGCGATCCGCAATCGACAGTGAAACGTCGTCGAGAATCCTCACCGGCGCAGCTTTGCGTTGCTTGGCGGCGAAAGTCTTGTCGATGTGGCGCACTTCGATCATCGCGTCCTGAACCTGCGCAGCGCCCGCCGGCGCCGATTCCGTGTCGCCGGCGAGTCGCGACGGCGCAGGAAACGGCGTCACCGTATTCGTCAAGATAGTCATACGTTGATCCCTCGCCACCAGACAAAGCGCGCCAGACGCTCGATGACCCAGTAGAGCACCACCGCCAGCAGCGTCACCATGAGAATGGCCGCGAACATCACGTCAGTGCGTGCCGCCGCCGACGCGAACACGATCAGATGCCCCAGCCCCGCTTCCGAGCCGATGAACTCGCCGACGATGGCGCCAATCACCGCAAGCGGCATGGCGATCTTCAGGCCATCGGCGAACGCGGGCAGCGCGGCCGGCAGGTACAGGCGCCAGAAGGTGTCCCACGGGCTCGCACCCAACGCGCGGAAATGCTCGTCGAGGTTGCGCGCGACACTGGCGAGTCCGCCCATCGTCGCCACGACGACCGGGAAGAATGCGAACAGGAAGGTCGACGCCAGTTTCGACGCAAAGCCATACCCGAACCACACGATCATCAGCGGCGCGAGCGCAATCTTCGGCATGCTCTGCAAGGCGGTGACGAGCGGGTAGAGCGTGCGACGCGCAAACGCGCTGTAGCTGATGACGACGCCGATCACGAGCCCGCCCGCCACCGCTGCCACGAAGCCGGTCAGCACTTCGACCGTCGTGACCCAGGTGTCGTCCAGCATCTGCGGATGCACTTCCCAGGCGGCGCGAAAGATCGCCGACGGTGGTGGCATCAGGTACGACTGCACCTTGAAGTACGTCACGGCCAATTCCCACAGGGCGAGCAGCACGCCCCAAAATACGATCGTCTGTGCGATGCGTTTCATTCGTTGTCTCCTCCGGAATCTCGGGTGGCTAGGTCTTGCCGCCCGACTTGTCCTTGACCATGCCCGGCGGGGGCGGCACGACAAAGCGTTCGAAGCGGAAGCGGTCGAAGCTCTCGATGGAGCGCTCCCACACCTTCGCTTCATACGGGTGGTCGTCGTCGATCTGCGTCATCTCGCAGTACAGCTCGACGTTGTTGCCGTCCGGGTCCTTGAACACGAGGAAATAGTTCGCACCCGGCCCGTGGCGCCCGATCCCGCGCACGATCTCGACATCATGAGCGCGCAGAACCGCCACGGCTTGCTCCATCTCCTCGACACTCTCGACGAGGTAGGAGAAGTGCTCCATGCCGGGACGGCTGTAACGTGGCAGATCGTCGATGTCCGGCGAATCCTTCGGAATTTGCGACAGCGCCAGGTCGTGGTGATCGCTGCCCGCGCGCAGAAAGACCATCTGGTCGCCGATCCAGTCGGACACCGTCAGGCCGAGCACGTCGGTGTAGAACTTCGCCGACTTCTGGATATCGCGCACCACCAGCACCAGGTGGCCAAGGCGCTTCGGATTGAGCTTGGGTTTGAGGCTTGTCATCTCGATTCCTTGCATGGCGTCGGTTGCACCACCGTCATTCGACGAACTGGTTGGTATAAAGATCGGTGGCCTTGATCGCAGGCGGCAGGTTGAAGGCGTCGCGAACGAACTTGGCGGTCGCCGTCATGCGCGACACCAGCAGCCAGCCCGGCTTGTGCCCCTGCGTCTCGCGGTCGGTCTCCAGCGCGCCGATCTGTCGAATTTGCTCGACGATGACCTGCTTGTCGAGCATGGGGTATTGCGACACGATCACGCCCGCCGAGGCGTCCGGATGCTCGCGCATCCAGGCATAGCCCCGATAGGTAGCCTGCACGAAGCGGCGCACCACGTCCGGCTTCTGCGCGATCATCGTCTCGGTCGTGACGATGCCGTTGCCGACCATGTCGAGCCCGAAGTCGCGATACCGCAGCGCCCCGATCTCGCGCCCCTGCTTCGCCGCGAGCGACTTGAGCACCGGCAGGTTCGCCCCTTCCCAGCATTCGGTCAGATCGACGCGCCCTTGCAGGAACGACGGATTGATCGTCGACGGGTCGAGCCGCAACAGCTTGACCGCCGTCGGCGGCAGGCCGTTGGCCTTGAGCCAGGCCGGCACAATGTTCTGCAACGGCGACGCCCCGCCACCGCCCATCGACAGTCCCTTGAGGTCTGCGGGCTTCGCAATGGTCCGCCCCGGTTTGACGAGGTAGCAGATCGCGCCGGGCCAGACCGCGTTGATCGCGCCGACCATCTTCGTCTTGCCGCCTTGCGCCCGATTGAGCATCACGCTGATCGGATCTCCGTAACCGAATTCGAACAGGCCCTGGTCGACTTCATTGACGGTGCGTTGCCCGCCATGGCCGACAATCGCCGAGACCTCCAGTCCCGCTTCGCGGTAAAAGCCCTCGTGGATGGCGACGAGCACGCCGCCGGTGCTGCCCTGCGGCAGCCATGAGAGGTTGAACTTGACCTTCTCCTGCGCGGCGGCCGGCGTCGGCCACATCGCGCCCGCACCGATTGCACCGATTGCACCGATCGCACTGACCGCCCCCAGCGCGCCGGTCACACCGATCGATCCGGCACACGCCAGCACCGTCCACCACCGCCTTGCCCACTGCCACTGCTCCATTGCCGCCTCCTCCTGGCCGCTACCCGAGCGACCGTTGTTATCGATGCTGCGCCACGACGCGGTTCTCGATGGTGCCAATGCCCTCGATGCCCGCCACCATCACGTCGCCCGCCTTGAGATACACGCCACGCCCCATACCCACACCGGTCGGCGTGCCCGTGGCGATCAGGTCGCCGGGCTTGAGCGTGAGAATGCCGGACAGGTAGGCGATCTGCTCCGCAATGTTGAAGATCATCCCCGCCGTCGTGTCGTTTTGCATCGTTTCGCCGTTCACCGACAGCGTCATGCGCAGTTGCTGGGGATCGCGAATGACCTCGCGCGGCACAAACCACGGCCCCAGAGGTGCGAAGGTATCGAAACTCTTGCCGCGAAACCAGTCGTGCGTGAACGGATAGTCGGTGCGGCGGTTCAGATCGCGCGCGCTGACATCGTTGATGACCGTGTAGCCCGCGATCCACTCATGCGCCTGCTCGACCGGAATGTGGCGTCCCGGACGGCCGATGACGACCGCCAGCTCTACCTCCCAGTCCACGCGCTGCGCATGCGGCGGCAGCACGACGTCCGTGCCGGTCGCCGTCACGCTCGTCTCCGCCTTCATGAACATGTACGGCGAGCTCTCGCTGCGCGGCGCGAGCTTCGTGCCCATTTCAGCCGCGTGTTCGTAATAGTTCGAGGCCGTCGCGAAGATGCGGCCCGGCTGATAAGGCACGCACAGGCGATAGGCATCGCTTGCCAGCGCGCCGACCTTCGCCGGTACGCCCGCGTCCAACGCACGGTGCACGGCGGCGTTGATCGTTTCGCCGTGCACATACCAGTCCGAGAGCAGCGCGGTCAGATCGTGCGCCGCCAGCAGCGCGTCGTCCATGTCCGTGCCCACGTGGCGCAGCACAGCCTCCAGATCGTACAAGTGCCCGTGTTGCACGAGCGCCGTACGCCGCGCGGCAACGGCGCCCGGCGCCAGCGATTCATAAGTTGCAAGTCCAAACCAGGTCACACCTTCCTCCTTGTCTTCCCTCAGGGAACCGACGTCGCGCGTTGCGCATCGGTCGTTTTATTGATTGCCATGTGAAGATACAATACATAGCATATGTATACATAGCAACTGATTTGTATTTTATTTTCCTATCCAAACGATCCTTACGATGAAGGCCGCCATGAACGATGCTTCGCCACTCCTCTCCCTCATCCCGCTTGCGCCGATCACCCGCTCACGATTGATCGCCGCAGGCTTGCGTCTGCACGAGATCGACGCCGGCAGCGAGACTGTCGATCGGGCCGACGCCATCCGCCTCATGTCCAATGCGTCCAACGTTCGCTTCGTGCTCACCAATGGCACGACAGGCCTCACGGCCGTGCAGATGGACGCGCTACCGCGGCTCGAACTCGTCTGCGCCTTCGGAGCGGGTTACGAGAACATCGACGTCGCCGCCGCCACCGCACGTGGCATCGCCGTCGCGCACGCGCCCAACACCAACGGCGAGACCGTCGCCGATCACGCCCTGGCGCTCATGCTCGCCACCGCGCGCGGCCTCATCACGCTCGACCGCGCCGTGAAGGCCGGCGGTTGGGCGAAACACCGCGCACCGCGCCCGACATTGCATGGCGCGCGACTCGGCATCGTCGGCCTCGGTCACATCGGTCACGCGATTGCGACGCGTGCCGAAGGCTTCGGCATGTCCGTCAGCTATCACACACGCACGCCGCGCCACGACTGCCGCTGGCGACATGTCAGTGACATCGGCGCCTTGGCCGATGCGAGCGACTTCCTCGTGCTCGCCTGTCCGGGCGGCGCCGCCACGCATCACCTCGTGAGCGCCGATGTGCTGGCGCGGCTCGGCGCGGACGGATTTCTTGTCAACGTGTCGCGCGGCAGCGTCGTCGATACCGTGGCCCTGATCGAAGCGCTGTGCGACGGCGTGATTGCGGGTGCGGCGCTCGACGTCTTCGAGCACGAGCCCGAGGTGCCGTCGGCATTGCGCATGCTGGAGAACGTTGTGCTGACGCCGCATGTCTCGGGACGCTCGCCGGCCGCCTTGCATGCACAGATCGACGCGCTGCTCGCCAGCCTTCACGCCCATCTCATGGGCACGCCGCTGGCGGCCCCCGTCAATACGGTGGCGCGGCACATCGCGCGATAATGCGTTCAGGTAAAAAAAAGAAGCGGGCAACCAGGAGACCTTCGGGGGTTGCCCGCCTCAACACTTCACGCTTTGGAGGCCCTGTGAAGTCGTGAGCGTCGACGGCACGACGTGTCGTGCCGCCTTGACGCTGTGCTTACCGTGCCGGCCAGGGTTTCGCCGGCTCGCCCATCACGGGCTCACCCAGCAACGGGCTCGACAGCGCGTAGGCGCCGTTCTCGGTGAAGGCCCACATGATGTTGCGGTCGTACTCGGTGTACATCGCGAACACCCCCTTGCCCAGCGTGTAGACGGGCAATTCGGTCTCGTCGGCCAGCCCCGGCACGAAGTAGCCCGCAATGCGCGGCTTGGCCGGATCCTTCACGTCGAAGATCTGCACGCCCGCGTTGTAGAACGAATACGGCACGATGCCCTGGCGCCATGTGCCCGGCTGGCCGATCGAGTTCGAGCGCTTCGGACCGAAGTTGCCGCCGCGCTGGCAGAAGCTGGTGAACGGCGCGCCTTCGGGGACCTCGGGCTCGGGCAGCTTTGCCGCAACCTTCATCTTGGCGGGGTTGCGCGCGTCGACCACGAAGATGTCCTTGTACGGCTCATAGCAGTCGCGGTTCATCGGGTAGCCGCTGGTCAACACATACCCCGTGCGCTCGTACTGGCTCACGTCCGCGTTGTCGTACTCGGTGCCCGCGAAGCTCGGTGCCGTATTGACGTTGCCCAGCACCTTCGGATGGGCCGGATCGGACAAGTCGAACGACCACAGCCCCAGACCGCCCATCGCGCCGAAGCCCACCTTGCCGCCCTGCTCCAGCGGCTTGGGCAGGAAGATCGGCATGCGCGAGCCCATCCACGAGGTACGGTTGCCCGCCCGCGGATTCTGCAAATAGGCCTGCTCGTGCGCCGCATTGCCGAGAATCTGCCCCGGCACCGAAATCTGCGAGACGAACTTCGGATTGGCCGGGTTCGACATATCCCACACCTGATAGCCCGGCGAGTAGAGATAGTTGGGATATTCGGTGAGCGCGTAGCTGTCGTCCGGGGCGGACGAGAGGATCATGTACTTGCCACCGTAGAACTCCGGCGAATCGAGCGAGCCCGAGCCTTGCTGCTGCCCGACCGGTGCGTTCGGATGCTGATAGTCGGTCGTGCGCGTGGCGATGAGCTTCCAGTCGGACGGCAAGGGGCCATTCATCTCGAAGACCTTGAAACCCTTGAGCGAGTTGTAGTGGCGTTGCGCGGCCACCTTGTCCGGCTGCTTCGACTTGTCGGTCATCAACCCGTAGCGGCCGATTTCGAACGATGCCACGAGGATCGGCTTGCGCAGCGCCTTGTTCCACACGATGGTGGCGCCGCCCAGGTAGCCATGCACGTTGTTCGGATCGAACTTCTCGCTCGATCCCTTCGGCCCCCACACGCCGCCGGTCGCATACACCACCTTGCCATGCGCGGGATCGGTCACATCCATGATGCGCAGGTAGTCGCGATCGTGAATGTAGAGATAACGCTTGCCGTTGAAGTCGGCGATGTTGTTCCACGCGTGGAACGGCGAATTGACGCCCGGGTAGAACGCCAGCACCTTCACGTTCTTCGTGTAGCTTTTCTTGTCCCACGAGGTCAGTTCGCCGGGAAAGCGCTGACCGGTGTGGACTTCCGGTGTGGCCTTCGGCCAGATGAACTTGCCCGTTGCCGGATCCATGCCGTAATCGACACCCGCCTTGAGCGGTTTTGGCTCGCGATCCGGCGTGAGGCGCAACCATCCCGCCAGGTACGGATCCTTGACGTTCGGCGCACCGGGCGTACCGGTGGGCTGTGCGTCAGACGGCGTGGCCGCGGGAGCCGCCGGCGCGCTTTCCGGCGCCGACGCGTGGGCCGCGAGCGCCATCGTGAGCGCCGCGAGCACCGCAGTGGCGCTCAACGAAACGCCGAGTGTCTGCTTGCGAAACATGTCTTCCTCCTTCGTCTCAAAAATCGTCCCGCCGGCGCGTCAGTCAGGCGCTGGCGGCGTGATATCACTGATCCGAACGCGTCAGAACGCGTGGCGGATGCCGAACTGCACGCCCGACGGGTTCTGCGTGCCGGTCGGCGTGACCTGGAACGTCACCGGGTAATGCACCGACGTGTTGTTGCTGTGCTGTACGCGGGCATAGGTGGCGTAAAGCGTGGTGCGCTTGGACAGGCCGTACATGTAACCGATCACGAAGCCGTTGCCGTTCGAGAGCGCCTTGTTGTCGTCGTCCTGGCGATGGACAAAGCTCGCGTAGAAGCGATGACGGTCGGTCAGCGCATACCGCACACCGGCCTGAATGTCCCAGCCGCGCACGTTGAATGCGACATACGGCGGGTACGCGTAGTAGCCGTTGTACGTGTGATAGATCAGGGTCGGCTCGACGCTGCCGAACTTGTAGGTGGCCGAGAAGTAGTTGTCGCGCGACGAGTGGATCTGGCTCGACGAGTAGATGTCGCGCGTGTATTGCAACTCGCTGACGGCGCCCAGGAAGATGCCGCCGTTGCGGTAATCGAGGCCGGCTGAATAGAAGCGGCCCGAGCGCGTGCCATCGCCGACACCGGTCGTGGCCATGAAGCGGCCCATCAGCCCATGCCAGCGTGGCGTGTTGTACTGAATGGAGTTATCGACGCGGTACGACGCGTAGAAGAACTCCATGTTGTTGACCATACTGAAGTCCGCCGCCCAGCTCGGATCGGCGTAGCCGGCGATCCAATACGACGGCGTGAATTGACGGCCCAGCGACACTTCGCCCCACGCCCCCTTCAGGCCGACGAACGACTGGCGCGCCTGCGCCGATTGCGTGCCGTTCGCGGCCGAGAACATGGGCTCATACGTGAAGAATGCGCGGTTGCCGCCGCCCAGGTCCTCGAACCCGCTCAGATTGAAGCGAGAGTTGTTCAGCCCGCCGCTCGAGACCCGCGCGACCTTGCCGCCATTGGCCCCCGATCCCCACAACTGCTCGATGTTCATGTCCACGTACCCCGAAAGCGTCACGCCCCCGGTGGATTGCGCGTACGCACCGCTCTGCATTGCGCCCAGCAACAATGCACACAACACTCGCTTCTTCATGCTGTCTCCTGAGTTTTCTCGTTTTCGTCGCGGCGCCCCTGATTGGGTGTCTGCCGCCCGCGCTACATGTATACAATCAGTCGAATTATTATACATAGCAAAGAAATTGAATTTCTACTGCTATTTGTTTATACAAACGTCCGATTTTTTTATAGCGGGTTACCCCGGATGGTCGCTGACGTGTGAACCGTGCGATCCGTGCGGACTGGCCGCCGCCGGCGCGAAGCGTCCGGCGGGCAGAGGCAAGCGTTGTGGCGCGTGACGCCGCGCGCGAACGGTGCGATTTCAGAGTCCCGTGCGATCGGCTTGCAGCCCTTCGTGACGCAGCGCCGGCGCGTTGTCCTTGCCGGTGCCGTCCTTCGAGGCGCCTCCCCAGCCGTGGGCGGTCACATCGAAGATCACGCCATTCGGATCGAAGAACTTCACTTCATAGAAAATGTTGCTCTTCACCGGCACTTCGCCCATGTAGTAGCGGCCCCCGGCAGCTTCGATCTTCGCTCGCGTGGTCGCGACATCCTCGACCCAGATGCCGATGTGATGCAGCCCGACATACTCGCGGCCACGATCGCCGGCGGCTTCATCGTTCTTGTAGTTGAGCAACGCCAGGTTGATGACGCCATCCGACAGATAAACGCCCCGGGCGAGCGACGAGTCCGTCTCGCCCACTTTCTTGAAATCGAACGCCTGCATATAGAACTCCGCCGCCTTCCACGGATCGGGCACCGAGAGCGCAATGTGACGCAGTTTGGCCATGATGAGATGTCTCCTTCGAGTTGAGGTGTCGACGCTTGTCGGACCATCCGACAAGCGCTCATGTATACTATCTCAGCAAATTGCATCCAAAAACGTATTTTTGGATGCAATAACGCCAACCCCCTGTGCTTTCCATCAGAGAATGCCCTCGCGAATGACGCCTCCAGACATAATCGCCACGGAAAATACTCGTATAATCGCCATGTATACAATCGGTTCAGAAAGACACATCCACGGAGCGAGATAGACAAGCATGGCCGAAACCATTGCCGCACGAATCTGCCGGGTGTTGACGGGCGAGATCATCGACGGACGCCTGCCGCCGGGACAGAAGCTGGAGGAAGTTGCGCTGGCCGAGCGCTTCAAGGCGTCGCGTACGCCCATTCGCGAAGCGCTGCGCGAACTCAACGCACGCGGTCTCATTGAACTCACCCCGCACAAGGGCGGCGTCGTCGCGAGCATCAGCGTCGACGACCTGTCCGACATGCTCGAAGCGATGTGCGAACTCGACGCCCTGTGCTGCCGCCTGAGCGCCCAGCGCATGAGCGCGATGCAGAAGAAGCAGCTCGAGATGATTCACCTGCAGAGCAAGCAGTGCATGGACGCGGGCGACGAAGCGGGCTACCTCGCCCTGAACCGCGAGTTCCATCAGTTGCTGAGCGCAGGCACGCAGAACAAGACGTTGATGGCGTTGATCGACAGTCACCGCGAGCGTCTGGCGCCCTTTCGCGCCGCGCAAGCCGATGTCGAAGAACGCTTCACGGTATCGTTCGACGAGCATGAGCGCGTCGTCGAGGCCGTGCTCGCCGCCGATGCCGAAGCCGCCTACAACGCCATGCGCAGCCACACGGCGAGGCTGAGCATTCATGTGCTCGAACGCCTGCAACACAGCCGTAAGCTAACCTAAGCACCGCCGGATCGTCTCGCCGCTTCCAGGCCGGCGTCGTTCGCACGACCGGCCCGCACTTTTCCGATGGTGTCGCCTCGCGCACGTCCCTCACGTCCCCCACGTCCCCCACGTCCCTCACGTCCCTCACGTCCCCACGCCTCCCACGCCTCGCGATCGCGCGCGATGATTTCTGGTCGTACCGCTCCAATTCGGCGATTGGTGCGCACGCGCTGCGCCGCGCAACGCCAGTTGCGGCGCCGCTCGGTCAGCAAATGTCACTCATAAGGCGCACCCCTCGCGAGGTTGAACATTGCCTCCGCCGTTTCTAGGCTCCATCGGTGAAGCGCGTTCCCGCGTTTCGCGCGCGGCCCACAGGCCGCTGGCTCGCAGACCGCCATCGCCCGATGGACGGCATTCAACTCAGCCTTTCGTGGAGAAACACATGTCGCAAATTACCGATGTGCTGGTCAGCATCGACACCAAGACGATCGTCGACCGGTATGGCAAGAACTCCAGCATGGCGAATCCGCCAGTCATCGACTTCAAACACGTCTTCATGATCGTAGCGCAGGGCAATGTGGTGAGCGGACAGGCAGGCGGCGAGCTGGACGTCGCCGCCACGGTCGGGGACGTCATTCGCTGGCGCGAATGCTCCCTGTCGCTCGGCTTCGAGCAATCGTGCATCTTCTACAAGTTCATCGGCAACCAGGGCAACGACCTGATCTCGCCACCCTCGCCGCGTGAAGCGGAGGTCACGATCCCGGTGCCGAATCCGCCCGATCCGACGCATCCGAAGAAGCAAACGTGTTCGAACTACTTCTGGTCGTGCGAGACGCTCAAGACCGGACGCGTCACCTATCACTTCCAGTTCATGATCCTCGATCGCAGCGGCAATCTGTGCGGCTGCTACCAGTGGGACCCGTTCATTACCATTCGCAACCATTGACGAACGCCGGGCCGCGACCCACGACGCGCCAGCACGGGCGCCCGATCGCGGCCGCTCCGGCCCACGGCAAGGAATGCCCATGTCCGACGCACACACTTCCGACGGCGACGGCGAACGCCGCGCGATCATCGACATCCTGCTGGTCATCGATACGGTGACACTGCTCGACCGGCACCCCGACGCGGCTGACGCCGCCAAAGCGACCGACGTGCCCGTGAGCGTCGACGCCCACGACTGCTATGGACTCGCGCCGGATAGCGCTGCACTCGATGGCGTCAACGCGGCGCCATGGCGTGTCGCCGTTCGCACCGGCGACGGTTTGCGCCTGCGCTGGACGCCGCTCGCCATGCGTGGCGAACACGCCGTGCTGCTCCAGCTATCCCTCAATGACGAGACAACGCTGAGCGGCCTGCAATTGCACTTGCGTGAGCACGCCACGCGCTACGCGCCGCAGTCTGGTTCACTACAGACGCCCGTCACGCGCGACGCCCCGGACGCCTTTTGGCAAGCCGATGTCGTGGGCAGTGGCACGGCCGCACTGACCATCGACGCCATCGTCACGGACCGCGATGCCAACGTGCTCGGCCGCTTGCGCTGGCCGATGCGCCTGGTCGTGCCCTGAGCGTCCGGCTTCCATTCAAAAAACGAATGCCACGCATTTCGATATTTAATTTGTCGATGGATGGCCGGTTCGCTATCTTGTGCATCTTTCCCGATGGTTTCGCCCCCACGAAACTCCGCGACCCGATCGACACAGGAGCCATCAATCATGTCGAAGACTACGTATTACGCGCCGCAGGGCGGGCATCCGGGCCAAACGGAGCTGCTCACCGACCGCGCCATGTTCACCGAGGCGTATGCCGTCATTCCCAAGGGCGTGATGCGCGACATCGTCACGAGCCATCTGCCGTTCTGGGACAACACGCGTCTGTGGGTGCTGGCCCGTCCGCTTTCGGGCTTCGCCGAGACGTTCGCGCAATACATCATGGAAGTCGGTGCCGGCGGCGGCAGTGACAAGCCCGAGCAGGACGAGAAGGCCGAGGGCGTGCTGTTCGTCGTCGAAGGGGAGATCACGGTGACGATCGAGGGCAAGGCAAACCGCCTCACCCCGGGCGGCTATGCATTCCTTCCGCCCGCGACCGACTGGCAAGTGCGCAACCACAGCCAGAGCCCCGCCCGCTTCCACTGGATTCGCAAGCACTATCAAGCCGTGGCGGGCTTGCCGGCACCCGAGCCGTTCGTGAAGAACGAGCAGGACGTCGAACCGATTCCGATGCCGGGCACGGACGGCCGCTGGGTGACGACGCGCTTCGTCGACATCCAGGACATGCGCCACGACATGCATGTGAACATCGTGACGTTCCAACCCGGCGGCGTGATTCCGTTCGCGGAAACCCACGTGATGGAGCACGGCTTGTATGTGCTCGAGGGCAAAGCCGTCTATCGCCTGAATCAGGATTGGGTGGAAGTCGAGGCCGGTGACTTCATGTGGCTGCGCGCCTTCTGCCCGCAGGCCTGCTACGCAGGCGGCCCCGGCCCGTTCCGTTACTTGCTGTACAAGGACGTGAACCGTCACATGAACCTGACGCTGGGCGCCCAGCTGAAATAGGTGCCGTAGCAGGTGCTGGAACAAGCGCCGAAGTCGGCGTCTCGGTTGCGCGCCCGTTAGCGCGCATCCCCCGCACGCATCGCCTTCACGTATCTCCGCGTGCGTCGCTCACTTCGTCGCGCGCGGCTTCGCCGCCAGCATCCCCACGAGCACTTTGGCAAGCGCCATCACCATGGCGTCCGCCGCCGGCCGGTGAAAGATCGCCAGCTCGAAGGCGTCCACGACCGGCAGCCCTTGCGCCCGGCCAAGCACCGCATGCCGCGGCAGCACGGCGCGCGGTGGCACCAGACTGATGCCCATCCCGTCGGCCACCGCCCCCTGAATGCCGCTCAGGCTGGAACTGGTGAAACTGATGCGCCAGTCGCGCCCCATCGTCTCGAGCGCCTGAATCATGTCGTCGCGATATAACCCGCGCGCAGGAAACGTCACGAGCGGCACCGGATCGCATCCGAACGACGGATGCGCTGCGCTGTCGATCCACGCCAGTTTCTCGGGGCGGCTCGCCACCGATTCGCGACTGCCGCGACGCTGCTTGACCAGCACGAGATCGAGTTCGCCACGATCGTAGCTGGCGAGCAGATCACGGCTCAGGCCACTCATGACTTCGAGCTTGACCTGCGGATACTGGCGGTTGAAACGGGCGAGGACCTGCGTCGTGGCGCCCGTCGCGAAATCCTCCGGCACGCCCAGCCGCACCGTCACGACCACCACCGCCCCCGAGAGCGCCTCGAACATCTGGTCGTTGAGTGCGAGCATCTGACGCGCATGACCGAGCAGACGTTCGCCTGCATCGGTGGCATGGATGTCGCGATTGCCGCGCTCTAGCAACTTGTGCCCGACCAGGTCTTCGAGACGCCGCACCTTCTGGCTCACGGTGGATTGTGTCGAATGCAGGCGGGCTGCCGCCGTCGTGAAGCTGCCGCAATCGGCCACCATGATGATCGCGCGCAGCAGATCCAGATCGAAGAGCGGGCGATTCGATTTTGCACTGCCAGCCATGTGAAGTATTTACATTGCCAATGGATGTCAGCACTTGTATCACGCGCGACAACCGACCGTCAAAGCCCCAGTGCCCGGCCGTCGCTGCGGGGGTCATGCGCACCGCTCATTTGCCCCTGCGCCCCAAGGCGAATCGCGCCGGGATGCCCCGCCAACTGGCTCTGCGGCGGCAGCTCGCTCATCTCATGCCCACGCGCCGCCAATGCCGCGAACACCCCGGCGCCGGCGTCCTGTTCGAGCTTGAGGCTGTCGCGGCCGTCGGAGAAGGTCCTGCCGAGCAGGAAGCGCGGCCGTCCCAGCGCGGTGAGCGGATCCATCTCGTAATCGATCAGGCGGGTGAGCACGGCGGCCAACGTCTGCGGTTGCCCGTCGGCGCCTTGCGTGCCGTAGAGCAGTTGCGGGCGGCCCTGCTTGAGGTACATCCCTGGATTGAGCGTATGGAACGGACGCTTGCCACCGCGCAGCACGTTCGGGCTCCGGGCATCGAGACTGAACGATGCCCCCCGGTTGTGCCACAGCACACCGGTGTCCCCGAGCACCACGCCGCTGCCCCAGTCGAAGTAGACTGTCTGCAACATGCTCACGCAGTTGCCCTGGGCGTCCGCCGCGCCGATGTACACCGTGTCGCCGGTCTTGAACACGTGCGGCCACGGCATGGCGCGATCCATGCGGATGCTGCGGGCGTGCGCGTCGAGATGCGCGCTCGCCAACAGGCGATCCACCGGGACATCGACGAAATCGGGATCGGCGACATAGCGATTGCGGTCGATGAATGCGAGCTTCACCGCCTCGACCAGCACGTGGTAGTAGTCGGCGCTGCCCTCGGGCATCGACTTCAGATCGAAGCGATCGAGAATGCCCATGATCTCCAGCGTGGTTACCCCCTGCGTCGGCGGACGCAGCCCGAGCAACTCACCGTCGCGATACGCCACGCGCAGCGGCACTTCCTCGCGCGCCTGCGCCCTCGACAAATCGTCGGCGCGCAGCGGTGAGCCGACTTGCTTCAGACCCGCCGCGATGCGACCGGCCAGATCGCCTTCGTAGAACTCGCGCCCGCCGTGGGTGGCGATACGATCGAGGCTGCGCGCCAACGCGGGTTGATAAAAGCGCTCGCCCGGCTGCGGAATGCGGCCATTCGGCATGAAGACCGAGGCAAATCCTTCCCAGCCGGCCAGCTCGCCCGCACGGAACGTCTGCCAGAAGTGTTGCGACGCCGTGACCGGAAAGCCGTTCGCTGCATATTCGGTGGCGCGCGAGAACAACGAGGACCACGACTGTTGCCCACCCCATTGCTGGCGACTGATCTCGAATGCCTTGTCCCAGATGGCGACCGTCGCCGCCGTGGTGAGCGCCGCCAGCGGACCTCGCACGGGGATGGCACCGCGATAGGCAGGCACCTGCGCGGCGGCTTGTCCAATGCCCGACAGCGTGCGCACGTTGCCGTGCCGGTCGCTGATGACCATGAAGGCATCACCGCCCAGGCCGGTGAAATGCGGATACGTCACGCTCAGCACGGCGCCGATGGCAATCGCGGCTTCGATGGCGTTGCCGCCCGCGCGAAGGACGTCGAGCCCCGCCTCGCTCGCGAGCGCATGCGGACTGGTGACCATGCCGCGCGTCGATTGCGCGAGACGCGGGCCGCCGTCGGCGCGCGCGTCGGTGTGGGCCGCGTTTGCGGCTTGGGCGGCGTCG
>NZ_CABPSH010000011.1 GCF_902459725.1 Pandoraea eparura | reverse complement strand
TTCTGCAGCGAGTTGGGTCTATGTTTGAGAGGCGGAAAGGGGCCCCGGTCCGTCCAGGGGGGAGGTGTTGAGGGGGGGCGGATAAGCCTAGAGGGGGTGTTGAGGGGGCTGATAACGCCCCCAACACCTCAACCATGCGAGAGAAGGCGAATCAAGAATGGACTGCGTCCGAATAATCCTCTGGCTGGGTGGCATCCGAGGGTGATCGCATGCCGAGCACCTTGACGAGCGCCGTCACCAGCACAGCAACAACCAGATTGATGATGAGCGAATAAAGTGCGGCGTAGCCGGGCATCGTCAGCGAGCCGATGTGCAGGGCGAAGACTGACGATTTGAAGCCTGTGGAGGCGGCCATCCAGGTACCGACGGCGATACCGGCGAGCCAGCCGATCATCAGGCCTCGATGATCGAGCCAACGCGTGTAGAGTCCGAGCACGATCGCGGGAAGTGTCTGAATGATCCAGATACCGCCGAGCAGTTGCAGCTGAATCGCGTATTGGAGTGGCAGAAACAGCACAAAGAACAGCGCGCCGAGCTTCACCACCAGGGAAACACGTTTTGCGATCAGCGTTTCCTGGGCGGCGGACACCGACCTATTCAGGAACTCCTTATGCACATTACGCGTATAGAGATTCGCAGCGGCGATCGACATGATGGCAGCGGGCACCAAAGCGCCGATGGCGATAGCGGCGAACGCCACACCGACAAACCACGAAGGGAACGCGTAGAGGAACAGCGCTGGCACCGCGAAATTCGTCCCATATTGCGCGAAATAAGGAGCGAACTGAGGCATCGACTTCACCCCGGAGGCCAATGCCATATATCCCAGCAAGGCGATCAACCCGAGCAGTAGCGTATAGGCGGGCAACAGCGCCATATTGCGTCGAATCGTATTACCGCTCTTTGCGCTGAGCAGCGCCGTAATCGAGTGTGGGTAAAGGAACAGCGCGAACGCTGAGCCCAATGCCAACGTCGCATAAGCGCTGTAGCCTGCGAGCGACCCGCCTGAAGGCGGCTTCAACAGCAGGTTTGCCGCGGGGACTGCTGCGAACACATGCGACATTCCGCCCAGGCGAATCGGAATCACGATCAACGCCGCGATAATCGTCAGATAAATCAGCGTGTCCTTCACGATCGCGATCAACGCCGGTGCACGCAATCCACTGGTGTACGTGTAAGCGGCGAGAATCACAAACGCGATAATCAGCGGCAAATCGCCGAGCCATCCTGTCGCGTGAAAGCCCAGTGCGCCGATCACCACCTCGATCCCCACCAGTTGCAGGGCAATGTACGGCATCGTTGCCACGATCCCCGTGAGCGCGATGGCCAGCCCCAGCCAGCCGCTGCCGTAGCGAGCGCTCACAAAATCCGCAGCCGTCACATAGCCGTGCTTTCGCGACACCTGCCAGAGCTTCGGAAACACCACAAACGCAAACGGAAACACCAGAATCGTATACGGCAGCGCGAAAAACCCTATCGCCCCGGCGCCAAACACCAACGCCGGCACAGCAATAAACGTATAAGCCGTATACAAATCGCCGCCGAGCAGAAACCAACTGACAATCGTGCCGAAGCGCCGCCCTGCCAGCCCCCACTCATCCAGTTGCGCGAGATCCCCGCGTCGCCAGTGCGCCGCCACAAACCCCACAATCGTGACAAACACAAAAAGCGCGACAAACACCGCCGTGGCCGTCCAGTTCATGATCGACCTCCCGTCACCGACTCAGCCGGCGCCGTGCGCCGATGCACCCACGCCGTGAGCAGCGCGGTGACCAGCACCCACGCAAACTGATACCAGTAGAAAAACGGGAAACCGAAGAGAGTCGGCTCGAGCCGGTTGTAGAACGGCACCCACAGAACGCCGGCAAAAGGCAACAACAACAGCCACAGCCAAACCCTGCCGCGCGATAGCGACGCATTTTCATTCATGATTGCGTACCTCCCGGCGGGATCACCACCGATTGCTCACGCAACGTGTGCCTATAACGACTATATGTCGCGAAAAACAAAACGGCCTACGGACAAACCCCAATCTCGCCGGATTCGCCATAAGCCGCATTTCAAGAAGAAAAACCAGCATTGTCACCCCATGCCAGCCATCCTCAAGCCACCGATCGCATGCCCAACCTCACCACGGCTCACGCCGCCGGCACGACCGCCGTCACCTCGATCTCCACCTTCGCTTCGTCCTCCACCAGATCGGCCACTTCCACCGCCGTCATCGCCGGGAAGTGACGACCGATCACCGCGCGGTAATGCTCCCCAATCGCACGATAACTCTCCACGTACTCGCGCTTGTTCTTCACATACCAAGTCATGCGAACAATATGCTCCGGCTTCGCATTGCCCTGCGCCAGAATCGCCACGATATTCTCCAGCGTCTGACGCACCTGCAGCGCGAAATCATCCGTCTCGAAACGTTGCTGCCCATTCCAGCCGATCTGACCGCCGACAAACACGATGCGGCTGCCGGCCGTCATCTCAAAAGCCATGCCATTCGCATAGCCGCGCGGTTTCGCCCACTCAGGGGGTTGCAGAACTTGCAGCATCAGGACACTCCTTCAATAACAGAATCAGGTGCGGCATAGCGCACAATCGCCGCGCGCTGGGCGTCGGGTACCGCGATCGGGGCGGGCCTGCCGCCCTCGCCCTTCGCGACCCAGACCAATACCAGCGTGGCTTGCAAACGCGTCTCGTCGTTCGCCCCGGAAAACCGGATGCGCAACGTCATCGACGAACGGCCCAGACGCGAGACCTCCAGCGAACGCTGAAGCGTCTCGCCCAAAAAACTCGGTGCACTGAAGCGACACTCAATGTTCGCCGTCGGCACACCCATCGCGTTGCGCAAATGCATCTCGCCGAACGACAGACCGAGCCCTTCGGCGCACCAGTCCTCGACCAGATCATTCATCATCTCGAAATAGCGCGGATAAAACACAATCCCCGCCGGATCGCAATGCTTGAAACGTACCAACAACGGTTTCACGAACGCGTGCGCCGCCACCTCAGCCTCCGACATATCCTCTCCCCCGCATGCCTCATCGTCACACCGCATCGACGTGAGTGGGCGCCCACTGGAGCGCCCCACCCTCGCCCTAATGTGCCTCAATGCGCCATTTGCCGAAGCTTGAAGCGCTGCAACTTGCCCGTCTCCGTGCGCGGCAGCGCATCGACAAATTCAATCGCCCGCGGATACTTGTACGGCGCGATGTTAGCCTTCACATACTCCTGAAGCGCCTTCACCATCGCGTCGTCACGCGGCTCGCCGGCCTTGAGCACCACATACGCCTTCACAATCTGACCGCGCGCCTCGTCGCTCGCGCCCACCACCCCGCACTCCGCCACCGCCGGATGCTGCAGCAATGTCGACTCCACCTCCGGGCCCGCGATGTTGTACCCCGCCGAGACAATCATGTCGTCCGAGCGCGCCTGATAGTAATAATTGCCGGCGTCATCGCAACTGAACGTATCGCCCGGCAAATTCCAGCCGTTCTTCACATAATTCGTCTGACGCGAGTCCGCGAGATATCGACACCCCGTCGGTCCCTTCACCGCCAGCTTGCCCACCTTGCCCGGCGGCAACGGCTGCATGTTCTCGTCCACGATCATCGCGATATACCCCGGCACCGGCTTGCCGATCGCGCCCGGCACCACATCGCCATTGGCCGCCGAGATGAAAATATGAATCATCTCCGTGCCGCCAATCCCGTCGATCATCTCGATACCCGACGCCTGCTTCCAGAGCTGACGCGTCGCGTCCGGCAACGCCTCACCCGCCGACACCGTCTTCTTCAGACTCGACAGATCGTACTTGCCCACCAGCGCCGCCATCTGACGATAAAACGTCGGCGCCGTGAAACAGATCGTCGCGCGATACTGCGCGATCGCCTGCAACAGACTGTCCGGCGTGAGCTTCTCCAGCAGCACCGTCGCCGCCCCGACACGCAACGGGAACGTCAACAGACCGCCCGTACCGAAAGTGAACGCTAACGGGGGCGTGCCGCAAAAAATGTCCTCCGGCCCCGGCTTGAGCACGTGACGAGGAAACAGATCGCACATGGCCAGCACATCACGATGGAAATGCATCGTGCCCTTCGGCTGACCCGTCGTGCCGCTCGTGAAGGCGATCAGACAGACGTCGTCCGCCGCCGTGTCGCAAGCCTCGAAGCTCGCCGGCTGGCGAGCCATGCGCGCCTCCAGTGAGTCCTCACCCTCGTCGTGGAAATACACCACCTGCTTCATCGCGGGACAGAAATACTCATGGTCCGCCCGACGGTTGAACTCCAGCTCATCCTTCAGACGTCCATCGCACAGCGCCGCCCCGATTTCCGCCTTGTCGACGATCTGCTTGAGTTCCTTCGCACGCAACAACGGCATCGTCGGCACGGCGACCAGACCCGCCTTGATCACCGCCAGCCAAGCGGCCGCCATGAACAGATTATTGGGCCCGCGCAACAGCACGCGATTGCCCGGCACCAACGCCATGTCGCTGCGCAGCACGTGCGCGATGCGGTCCACCATCTCGCGCAACCCCAGATACGTCGTGACCGTCGGCTGACCGTTCTCCACCGAATAAATTGCCGGCGCCTCACCGCGACCTTGCGCAATCGCGCGATCCAGCAATTCGGCAGCGCAATTGATACGCGCCGGGTACGCCACGTCCGGGTTGTCCAGCAGAAACTCGGGCCACTGATCGACGGGCGGCAGATTGTCGCGCGCGAAAGTGTCAAGATGTCCAGATCGTTCCATGTACTTCTCCTTGCCCCCGGTAATCAAGCACGACGCCTGCGCGCCGCCACAGACCGCGCTCAGCCGTCCTTGAGCAGTTCGCGCGCGATGATCAGTTTTTGTACTTCCGTTGCCCCTTCATAGATTCGCAGCGAACGAATCTCGCGATACAGACGCTCCACGATCGCGCCCGACACCACGCCCGCGCCACCGAACATCTGCAGCGCGCGGTCAATCACCTGCTGCGCCGACTCCGTCGCGAACATCTTCGCCATCGCCGCTTCGCGTGTCGTGCGCTGCCCCTGCACATCACGCTGCCAAGCCGCGCGATACGTCAGCAACGCCGCGGCATCCACCGACGTCGCCATCTCGCCCAGAGCGGCCTGCGTGATCTGGAAATCGGCCAGCGTCTGCCCGAACATCTCACGCGACTTCGCGCGTGCCAGCCCCTCGTCGAGCGCGCGACGGGCAAAGCCCAACGCCGCCGCCGCCACCGACGCGCGGAAAATATCCAGCGTCATCATCGCCACCTTGAAGCCCTGCCCCGCCTCGCCCAGACGCGCAGACGCCGGCACACGACAGTTCTCGAACTTCAGACGCGCGAGCGGATGCGGCGCACTCACGTCGATCCGCTCCGCAATCGTCAACCCCGGCGTGTCGGCATCCACCACGAAGGCGCTGATGCCGCGTGCGCCCGGCGCCTCGCCCGTGCGCACGAAGACACAATAGAAGTCCGCGATGCCGCCATTCGAAATCCACGTCTTCTCGCCATTCAGCACATAATCGTCGCCATCGCGCGTGGCCGAACAAGCCATCGCGGCCACGTCGGATCCGGCGTTCGGCTCCGAGAGCGCAAACGCCGCAATCGCCTCGCCCGAGGCCACACGCGGCAGATAGCGCTGCTTGAGCACCTCGCTGCCCGCCAGCGTGATCGCGCCGCTGCCCAGTCCCTGCATCGCGAAGGCGAAGTCGGCCAGCCCGTCGTGACGCGCGAGCGTCTCGCGCAGCACGCACAACGCCCGCGAATCCAATTGATCCAGCGCGCCGCCATGACTCGCGCTCACGCAATACTTCAGCCAGCCCGCGCGGCCCAGTTGGCGCACCAGCGACACGCATGTCGCGTCGGTATCCGCGTGGTGATCGACCTTCAGCTCGCGCGTGCACCAGGCATCGAGTTCCGCACCCAGGCGGCGATGCGCCTCGTCGAAGAAAGGCCACGCCAGAAAGTCGCCGTTGCGCGCGTTGTGGGGAGTGATATCGCTCATCGTCTCGCTCGCGTCAGTCGCCCTTGAACACCGGTTTCTGCTTGGCGACGAAAGCGTCGTAAGCACGGCGGAAGTCCTTCGTCTGCATACAGATCGCCTGCGCTTCGGCTTCGGCCTCGATGGCCTCGTCCACGCCCATGTTCCACTCCTGATGCAGCAGTTTCTTGGTCACGCCGTGCGCAAACGTCGGGCCGCAGGCAATCTGATCGGCCAGCGCCTGTGCCGCCGAGAGCACCGCGCCACCGTCATGCAACGCGTTGAAGAAACCCCATTGCAGCCCTTCCTCGGCCGTCATCACGCGACCGGTGTACAGCAACTCCGACGCGCGGCCTTGTCCGATCATGCGCGGCAGCAGCGTGCACGCGCCCATGTCGGCACCCGCCAGCCCCACGCGCACGAACAGGAACGCCGTCTTCGCCTGCGGCGTACCCAGACGCATGTCGGAGGCCAGCGCCATCATCGCCCCGGCGCCGGCACAAATCCCGTCGATGGCGCTGACGATCGGCTGCGGACAGGCACGCATCGCCTTGACCAGATCGCCCGTCATGCGTGTGAAATCGAGCAGCTCCGGCATGCTCATCTGCGTGAGCGGGCCGATGATTTCGTGGACGTCGCCGCCCGAGCAGAAATTGCCGCCCGCACCGGTCACGACGACTGTCTTGATATCCGTCGCGTAGACCAGAGCGCGAAACAGATCGCGCAGCTCGGCATACGAGTCGAACGTCAGCGGATTCTTCTTGTCCGGACGATTCAGCGTGATCGTGCCCACGCTCGGACGCCCTTGTGCGTCGTTCGACACCGACCACAGAAAGTGCCTGGCTTCATAGTTCGCGAACGGGCGCTTGTGATGCGCCATCGTCAGTTTCACGTCACTCATTGGCCGATCTCCTCAAATAGGTTGTGCATTCGCGCTTAGCCGACGGTCACTTCGCCGCCCGCCACCGCGACCGACTGTCCGGTCACCGCACCCGCGCCCGGCTGGCAGAGCCACAGCACGGCGTCGGCCACCTCTTGCGGTTGCACGAGGCGCCCCTGCGGATTGCGCTTTGCCAGCTCGGCGCGCGCGTCGTCTTCGCTGCGTCCCGTCTTGGCGACGATGTTCGCCACGGCGTCGCGCACGATATCCGTTTCCGTGTAGCCCGGGCAGACGGCATTGACCGTCACCCCTTTCTTCGCCACTTCGAGCGCCAGCGCGCGCGTGAGTCCGACCACGCCGTGCTTGGCCGCGCAATACGCGGTGACATACGGATAACCGATCAGCCCGGCGGTGCTCGCCACGTTCACGATGCGGCCCCACCCGGCCGACAGCATCGCGGGCAGCGCGGCGGAAATACAGTGAAACGTCCCCGTCAGGTTGACGTCGATCATTTGCTGCCAGAGCGCACTGTCCGTCTTGCCGAACGGCGCGCTGATCGCCTGCCCCGCGTTGTTGACGAGCACCTGCACCGGGCCAAAGCGCTCGGCGGCGCGCGCAAAGGCCGCAGCGACGGCGGCGGCGTCAGAGATATCCGCGCTGACCCAGGCCACCTCGCCATGCACGGCCAACGCCTGAGCGCCGCTCGCGAGCGCGGCTTCGTTGCGTCCGAGCAGCGTCACGCGCGCGCCCTGCGCCAGCAGCGAGCGGGCCACGGCCTCGCCGATGCCGCGCGCGCCGCCCGTCACCAGCGCATGCACCCCTTCGAGCGAGGCGGGCGAGGCGCTGGCCGAGTTTGTCGTTGACGTCATGAACTGTCCTTATTTACCGATCTGTTGAGCGTAGGCGGCCGCACGCTCCAGATTGGTCTCGTACTGCCGCTTGCCCGCATAGTACTGCGACGGCCACGGCAGATCCTTGTAGCCGATCTTCGCGGCTTCGTGCAGCGTCCAGAACGGATCGGCGAGGTGCGGTCGCGCCAGCGCGCACAGATCGGCACGGCCCGACGCGATGATGCTGTTCACGTGATCCGCCTCGAAAATCGCGCCGACGGCCATCGTCGGAATGCCGGCCTCGTTGCGCACACGGTCGGCAAACGGCGTCTGGAACATGCGGCCGTACACCGGCTTCTCGTCCTTGCTGACCTGGCCCGACGAGCAGTCGATCAGATCCGCCCCGGCGTCCTTGAAGGCGCGCGCGATCGTCACGGCGTCGTCCGGCGTAATGCCGCCTTCGACCCAGTCGTGCGCCGAAATCCGCACCGACATCGGCTTGGCCGCCGGCCAGACATCGCGCACCGCGTGGAAGACTTCCAGCGGATAACGCAACCGGTTCTCCAGCGAGCCGCCATACTCGTCCTGACGCTGGTTCGTGAGCGGGGAGATGAAGCTCGAGAGCAGATAGCCGTGAGCGCAGTGCAATTCGAGCCAGTCGAACCCCGCCTCGGCAGCGCGGCGGGCGGCGTGCACGAAGTCGTCCTTGACGCGGTCCATATCGGCGCGGGTCATCTCGCGCGGCGTCTGCGACACGCCTTCGATGTAAGGCAGCGGCGAGGCCGAGATCAGCGGCCAGTTGCCGTCGTCGAGCGGCTGGTCGATACCGTCCCAGGCCAGGCGCGTCGAGCCTTTGCGACCGGCGTGGCCGATCTGCATGGCGATCTTCGCGTCGCTGCCCGAATGCACGAAGTCGACGATGCGCTTCCACGCATCGCGTTGGGTATCGTTCCACAAGCCGGGGCATCCCGGCGTGATGCGTGCGTCGGGCGACACGCAGGTCATCTCCGCGACGATCATGCCCGCGCCGCCAAGCGCACGGCTGCCCAGGTGCACCATGTGGAAGTCGCCCGGTACGCCGTCGACCGACGAGTACATGGCCATCGGCGACATCACGATACGGTTCTTGAGCGTGAGTTCGCGCGCTCTGTACGGCGTGAACATCGGCGGAATCGCCTGCTGGCCGTCGGCGCGCTTCACACCGGCGCGCGTGGCGAGCCAGTCTTCGAAGCCCTCGACGTAGGCGGCGTCTCGCACGCGCAGGTTCTCGTGAGAGATCCGTTGCGAGCGCGTCAGCAGCGAGTAGGCGAATTGTTCCGGGGCGAAGCGGGCATAGCGATCGACGGTTTCGAACCACTCCGTCGAATTCCGGGCGGCGTTCTGAATCTTGAGCACTTCGACGCCACGCGTGGCTTCGTAGTCGGCCAGCACGCGCGGCAGGGCATCGATGCCCTGGGTGCGCAGACCGTCGGCAAGGGCGATGGCGTCTTCCAGCGCGAGCTTGGTGCCCGAGCCGATCGAGAAGTGCGCGGTGTGGGCGGCGTCGCCCATGAGGACGATGGGCACGCGCTTGCCGTCGATATCGCGCCAGTGCACCCAGTGTTCGCAGATCACGCGCGGAAAGCGGATCCAGATGGCCGAGCCGCGAAGGTGCTTGGCGTTGCTCATGAGTTCATGGCCGCCGAGGTACTTCGCGAAGAGGTTTTCGCAGAACTTCACCCCGTCTTCCTGGCTCATCTGATCGATGCCGTGCGCCTGCCAGACCTCCTCGGGTGTCTCGACGATGAACGTCGACGTGTCGGCATCGAACTGGTAGGCGTGCGCCTGGAACCAGCCGTGCTCGGTCTTCTCGAAGGCGAACGTGAAGGCGTCGAAACGTTGATGTGTTCCGAGCCAGACGAAACGGTTCTGACGCGTGTCGATGTCCGGGCGGTAGGTGTCGGCGTAACGCGTGCGGATGCGGCTGTTCAGGCCGTCGGACGCGATCACCAGATCGGCCTGATAGCGGCGGGCGATCGCTTCATCGTCGGCCACGTCGGTCTCGAAGACCAGTTCGACGCCGAGCGCTTCGCAGCGCGCCTGAAGAATGTTGAGCAGCTTCTTGCGGCCAATGCCGATGAAGCCGTGACCGCCCGAGGTGATCGTGCGACCTTCGAAGTGGATGTCGATGTCATCCCACCGGTTGAAGGCGGCGTTGATCTGCGCGGCGCTCTCGGGATCGGCTTCCTGAAGATTGTCCATGGTGGCGTCGGAAAATACGACGCCCCAGCCGAACGTGTCGTACGGCCGATTTCGCTCAACCACCACCACACGATGCGAAGGGTCGCGCAGCTTCATCAACAAGCCGAAATACAGGCCCGCGGGACCGCCACCGATACAGACGATATTCATCTCCAGCCTCCGGATTCACAGATCGCGTCGCGTTTGCCGATCTTTGTTAAATCATAAATAGTTTATGCCTAAAATACTAGCGAAAAAAATTACGGCAGACAAGGCCGCCAGACCCTGACGAGCGACGGGATCGGGAAAGCCCTTAGAAGAGGAAGAGGAGTTGTCCGAGGCTGCCATCGGACGATTCCGAAAATTCGCCGATGTGTCCAAAACCGAAATACGTGGCGCGGCGCGTCTGCCAGACTTTTCGCCGTCGTGTCACTCACGGTTCTCTCCAACCTCTGGCCTGACGCCAGGGTGTAAGCCCCCCCGGCTGCTGCATGTTCACCGTGCTCACTGTTGCGCCCTTTTTGCGCATTCGCGTCTTCGCGCGCGCCGATCCCCGCCATGGCGGTGTCCGGCGCGCGCGTGATGTCGCGATGCACCGTTTCGACTCAAAAAAAGGGCAACGTCATCCGTGGCACATCGCGACCGTCCGGGCTTCATCGCATTTCTCCAGCGCCGCCTTGGCGCCGTAGTTCCCTACCTCTGCGCTGTAGTCCCTTACCGCGCTTACGTCTCTTACGTCCCTTGCGTCCCGCGCGTCCCGTACACGCAGGCCGTCCTGCGCACCAGCCTGCTGGCGTGCGGACTCGCGCTCCAGTGCCCGGCCGGCATCGCTCAAGGCCACCCGTCCGCGATGCGCGACGCAGCACGCCAAGGGGTGCAGGACGAACAGTTGGAGCGCCAACGCCGGGAGGCCGACGAGCGCGATCAACGCGCCGGCGCGCCCGACATTCGCCTGCCGGCGCCAGCCGACGGCGCACGCATCGCGCGAGACATCCTACAGCTTCCCGTCGAATCGCCCTGCGTGGTGCTGCGCAGCGTCACGCTCTCGGGACTGGACGGCGCCCCGCTGCCAGCGCCCTTCGCGTCGGTCGAAGCGGTGCTCGCCCCGTTCGTCGGCCAGTGCGCCGGCACGAACGGGGTGGCCCGGGTTGCCGCCGTGGCCACCGAAGCGATCCTGGCCGAGGGCTGGATCACCACACGCCTGATCGTTCCCGAGCAAGACATGGCCGACGGGCATCTGACGCTCCAGGTCATCCCCGGCCGCGTCTCGGCGATCCGCTTCGCCGATCCGGACGTGTGGGGTACCTGGCGCTCCGCAGTCCCCTTGCGGGACGGCGACCTCCTCTCGCTGAGCGCGCTCGAGCAAGGACTCGAACAACTCAAACGCCCGCCGAGCCAGGATGCCGACATCCGCATCGAGCCCGGCGCCTCGCCCGGCGCGAGCGAAGTGTTGATCGACATACAACGGCAACGGCCATGGCGTCTGCTGGCCTCCATCGATAACGGCGGTACGCGCGACACCGGGCGCCTGCAAGGCCAACTGGCGATCGGTCTCGACAATCCGCTCGGCTTGAACGACCTGCTGGACGTCGCCGTCCAGCACGACCTCTCGACCGGCGACGACCGGTTCGGCACGCGGGGGGCGAGCGTCAGCTACTCGGTGCCCTGGGGCTACCACACCGTCTCGATTTTCGGCAGCACGCGCGCGTACTTCCAGCGCATTGCGGGCGCCAACGAATCGTTCGTGTCGAGCGGGCGCAACCAGACGGTTGAACTGCGCCTGGAGCGCGTCGTCCATCGCGACAGCAGCGGCAAGACAGCGCTCGACGCTCGCCTGGGACGCCGTTTCGGCAAGAGCTTCATCGAAGACTTCGAGATTTCCCAGCAGTACCGGAACAACACCTATCTGCAGATCGGGGCAACGCACCGGCAATACCTCGGCACGGCGCAGGCGGACCTTGCCCTGAACTACCGGCAGGGCGTGCCGTGGTTTGGCGCGCAGGAAGACCTGCGCGACCCCGTCACCCGCCAGCCGACAAAGCAAACGTATCGATATCGCATGCTCACCCTGGATGTGCAGTGGTCCGTGCCGCTCCCTGTAGGGCGTTTGCCCATTCAGTATGTCGGCACGCTCCACGGACAAACCACGGCCGACGCCTTGTGGGCCGTCGACCAGATAGCCATCGGCGGGCGCTACAGCGTACGCGGCTTCACCGGCGACCAGACCCTGAGCGCCGAGCGCGGCTTTTTCCTTCGCAACGAGTTGCACGTGCCAATCGCGGCGAGCGCGCATGCCGTTTATGCGGGCGTCGATTACGGCCGTGTGTTCGGCCCGAGCGCCCGCTACCTCCCCGGCACCCGGCTGGCCGGCGCAGTCATCGGCCTGCGCGGACAAGTCGGTACGTACGGCGGCCCGTGGGGCAACGCCAGCTACGACGTCTTCCTCGCCAAACCCCTCCTCCATCCCGCCAGGTTTCCCGTCAATGCCGCCGTTGCCGGCGTGTCGATTGCCCTTCGCTACTGAGTCCCGACCATGAACACACGTTGCTTTCATCTGATCTTCAGTCATGTCCAACGCCAGTGGGTGGCCGTCGGGGAAAACGTCCGTCGCGGCCAAACGCCGGGAGGCAGTCGCAGCGCGCGTCGTCGCCAACCGGGCAGCACGAACGCCGTGGCGCGGCGAGCGCGCGTTCTGCGCCCGCTTGGGGCAGCGCTTGGGTCAGCCGTCCTGCCGGCGCTGCTCGCCTTCGGCTTCCCGACGACTGCGGCGTCGCAGATCGTCGCCGCCCCAGGCCCGCACGCCCCCGGCGTCGGTACGACACCGAACGGCTTGCCGCTCGTCAACATCACGGCGCCCAGCGCGGCGGGCGTGTCGCAGAACCAGTACCAACAGTTCGACGTTCCCACGCAGGGGGCGATTCTCAACAATTCGCGCGCCATCGTGCAGACGCAAATCGGCGGGCTGGTGCCGGGCAACCCCAACCTCGCGGGCGCGCCGGCACGCATCATCGTCAATCAGGTGACCGGGACGCTGCCCTCGCACCTGGCCGGCTATCTCGAAGTGGCCGGGCAGCGGGCCGAAGTCATCGTCAGCAACCCCAACGGGCTGACCTGCGACGGCTGTGGCTTCATCAACACCCCTCGCGGGGTGCTCACGACCGGCCTGCCCGTGTTTGGCGGCAGCGGTTCGCTCGACGCCTTTCGCGTGACCGGCGGACGCCTGCAAATCACGGGTCACGGTCTGAACGCCAGCAACCTGACGCACGCCGCCCTCCTTGCGCGCGCCGTCGAGGTGAACGCTGCCGTTCACGCGCAACAACTGGACGTCATCGCGGGCCTGAACGAGATCGACGCCGCCACCTTCGGCATCCACCGCAGCGCTACCGCCGCGAGCGGCGCGCCGCCCTTCGCGCTCGACGTCTCCCGTCTGGGCGGGATGTATGCCGGGAAAATCCGGCTCATCGGCACCGAAGCCGGCGTGGGCGTGAACGTGGACGGGCACATCACCGCCAACCAGGGTTCGCTGGTGTTGAACAGCGCCGGGCAGCTTCAGATTGGCGGACGGCTGCACGCGCGCGAGGACGTGCGTGCCACCGCCGCCGGTGACTTGTCGATTCGAGGCGAGACGCTGGCCGACGGCGCGCTGGTGCTGCGAAGCGCGCACGACCTCGTCAGTTCAGGCACCCTGCGCGGCGCGCGTGACGTGACGCTCGAAGCCGGCGGCATTTGGCGCCATAGCGGCACGGTGTCCGCAGGACGGCATCTGGTCGCCGATGCGGCGGCGGTGGCGTCCTCCGGCGCGATGGCCGCCGGCGCCAAGGCCGACGGCACGCGCGGGGAGACAGGGAATCTGTCGCTCTCCACCGCGGGGCTGATGCAAGCCAGTGGCACCCAGTCGGCCACCGGCGACATCGCCTACATCGGCGATGCCCTCGATTTCACCGGCGCAACGTCGACCACCTTGCGCGCACTGCGGATGCAAGCGCGCAGCGGCGCCGTCACGATGACGCGCGCAACGACGCAAGTGGGGGGCGCGACGCAGATTACGGGAAAGCACGACGTGATCCACGACGGGGCAACGCTCAGGACGTCCAGCCTCGTCGTCGAGGCCGCCGGACTGAGCAATCGCGGCGGACGCCTCTCACAATGGGGCGTATCGCCGTTCCGACTCTCGCTGTCCGGCCTGCTGAACAATCGCGAGGGGCAGATACATGCCAACGGCAGCAACTTCTCGCTGACCTCCGGGCACATCGACAACACGTCGGGCAAGATCGAGCACGCCGGCACGGGCGACTTCCGCCTTGTCGGCGGGCGTGTCGACAACACGTGGGGGACGTTCGCCACCAACGGCGCCCTGTCCATCGACGCGAGCACCTGGCGCAACGAGGACGGCACCGTCTCCGCGAAACGTTCCCTGACGGCCGGCATTCGCGGCCTGACGACGAACACCGGCGGGCTGATGCAATCCGGCGGCGTGTTTTCATTGCGGGCGGACGCCATCGAGAACCGCGGTGGACGATTGCTGGCACTGGGCAACGCCGAGCTTCGTCTGCATGCCGAGACGCACATCGACAACGCACGGCTGGGCGATACCCAAGGGGAAATTGCCGGGCGCGGCGACGTCACGCTCTCGGCGGCGTCGCTGTCCAATCGCGGGACATGGACCGCGCAAGGGTCGCTCGTCGCCAATGCCGCAGGCCCCTTGCTGAACGCGGGTGGGCGTATCGTCGCGCAGCATCACGTCAACCTTGCCGTGCAGGGCCTGTTCGACAACGCCAACGCCATCTTGAGCGCGGGCGAAACGTTGATCCTGCGGGCCGACACGATCCGCAACACACGCGGGGTGATGCAGTCGAGCGCGCTTGCCGTGCACGCCAAGCGTCTGGACAACGGCTTTGGGGCAATTCGCCAGACGGGCACGGGCGTCGATCACTCCGCGTTATTCAGCATCGGCGGGCGTCTGCAGAATCGCGCGGGCGAGATCCATTTCGCCGCCCGTGACGCCACTCTCGACGCCACCGAACTCGACAACGCGGGCGGTACCGTGGCGCATGCCGGGCGCGGCGCGTTGTCCATCAAGGGGCAGTCGCTCGACAATCGCGAGGGAAGTGTTGGCACGAACGGCGACTTGCTGTTGCGCGTGAAGTGGCTGACGAATGCACTCGGTCGCATGACGGCATTGCGACACTTGCGCGCGAACGTCGACGCGAGTCTGAACAACGCGTCGGGAAGACTGGCGGGAAAGTCCGTCACGTTGGAGGTGGGCGAGACGCTCAATAACCGCGCGGGTTCGGTCGAAGCCAGCGACGCGCTGCTGGTGAAGGCTCGGAATGTCGACAACGCGGCAGGAGCGCTGCTCAACAGCGGCCAAACGCCAACGACCGTTGCCGTTCAGGACACGCTGACCAACACCGAAGGCGGCCGCATCGCGGCCAATGCGGACGTCACCGTCACGGCAGCCAACTTCGACAACACTGGGGGCCGACTGCATGCCGGCAAATCCCTTGCGCTGACGGTTGCCTCGGACCTGCGCAACACGGCCGGCTACCTCACGGCGGGCGAGCGCCTCGACATCGTCACCGGTGGCAGCATCGTCAACCGCGCCGGCCACGTAAGCGCCCGCGACGCCCTGCGCATCGCGGCCGCCGGCAACCTCGACAACGGGTTGGGGTCGTTCGACGTCAGCGCGCCCTATGGCTACCTGCGCTTGTCCGGGCGACAACTGGACAACGCCGGTGGCCGCGTCGCGAACGCCGGCACCGGTGCCATCGACATCCTCCTGCGCGAACGGCTACGCAATCGCGCCGCGCCCGGGAACGCGGCGAAGTCCGTGGGCAGCATTGCCGGCAATGGCGCCGTCAACCTGTCGGCGAACGGCATCGACAACCTCGACGGCGCATGGATCGCCGCCGGCGGATCGCTCAAGCTCACCTCGACGCGCGACATCGACAATCGCTTCGGGCGGCTACAAGCGCGAGGCCCGTTGACCGCCGCAGCAAACCAGCACATCACGAATGTGGACGGCGTGATGCATGCCGGCCAGGCGCTGTACGTCGCGGCGGGTGGCAAGCTCGACAACACGCGCGGCAGCATGGAAACCGCGGGCAATCCGTCGACCGGCGGCCACGAAGCCGTCACCCTGTCGTCCGGAACGCTCGACAACACCGACGGCCGGATCGTCAACGGCACGCGCGGCGACCTGAGCATCACGGCGAACGCGATCACGAATGCGCTGACGCGCCCTTCGGCATCGAATCGTCCGGTCGGACTGATGGGCGGCAACGGTCGCGTATCCATCACGACATTTGCGTTGATGAATGGCCCGAACGCGCTGATCAGCGCCGGTGCGGATTTGTCGCTGGCGGTACGAGACGCCCTCGGCAATGCCGGGACCCTATTCTCGGGCACCGACCTCGGCGTGACGTGGCGGGATGCGCAACGAACACGGGCGTTCGAGAACACCGGGACCGTTCAGGCGCGTCGCGATGCGTCCCTTGCCGTGGCCGAACTGGATCACCGCGCGGGCGAAATCGCCGTCAATCAGAATCTGACCCTGCGCACCGAACGCCTGCTCGGCACCGCGCGATTACGGGCGGGCAACGCGCTGCACGTCTCGTTGCCGGGTGACTTTACCTATGGCGCCGACCACGCGTGGCAAGCCAACGGCAGTCTCAAGCTTGACGTCGGTGGCTTGTTGCGCGTTCACGGCGCGCTTGGGGCGATCAAGCAACTGACGGTGAACGCCGCTCGCGTTGTCAACACGGGGCAAGGTCGCCTGCGAGCCCACTCGGTTCTCGTGAACGCGTTGGACGACATCACCAACGACACGCGCATCGATGGCGACGACGTCAGACTGATCGGCACCCGCTTCACGAACACCGGCGCTGTCATCGGCGGCCGCCTCCGATTCGATGGCGCGAGCTTCGTCAACACGGGCGAGCGCGCCGTGCTGGCGGCGACGCAGCAATTGGATCTCTTCGTCTCGGGCAATGTCCTCAACGAGAACGGCGCGACGCTCTACAGCCTGGGTACCCTGCGCGTGGCCGCGGGCGAGACGCGCGATGCGCAGGGCTATCTGACGCAGCAAATGGGGAGCTTCATCAACCGCTCCGCCGTGCTCGAAGCCGGTGGCGACGTCGACATCGCGACGCGCGAATTCGTGAACGACCGCAGCTACATCAACATTGTGCGAGGCGGCGACACGAGCGAGACCCAGACGGTGCGCGACGTCTGGATCGCTGGCTACGTGGCGCTGCCGAACGAATCGGGCAGCCGGGCACGCTGCGCTGCCAGCACGGCATCCGCCTGCGAAGAATTGCCGACCGAGCATACGAGCCACAGCCTGAGCGTGAACGGCGAACCGGCGATGATCGAAGAGACGTACGAAGAGACCAACCAGTTCGGCAAAGTCGTGCGACAAACACGTCTGATCCCGAATCCGCGCAACCAAGCCTTTGCGCAGTGGCGTTGGGGACGTGAAGCGCGCGCGGCACTCTCTGCAGAGAAGCTCCACGTGGTGAACAGCCCCATCAGCGTCACGATCGCCAAGCGCGGGGTGACGGCGCTCGACACCGACAAGAAGACGTTCTCGCTGGAGCACCCCATCATCGAGTTGTACAAGCGGAATTTCTTCTCGAAAGATTTCAGCACCCGCAACATCACCCAACGGGCCGTTCAGCATTTCGAGTCGATCACGGACGATGGCCAGGGAAATTGGGTCATCCAGTTCTGGCCCGACTACGAGCCCGATGCGCACCTCCGGCCAACGTTCGTCGATCAGTCCCGCCACACCATTACCGGGGATGCCGACGAAGGCGTGCGGATCTTCCGCCGTGGACACGGCATCGAGGACGGCCGCGACACCAACGAATACCGTCGCCGCATTACCGTTCGCAGCGCGACCGACGTGCTGGGCGACGTCGCGGCGCCGGGCGTCATCACGTCGCAAGGCACGATCCGCCTGAACGTCGATAACGGCACCGCGTTGAATCATGCGTCGACGATCAGCGCCGGCGGCGACCTGCAGGTTCGCGGCAACGACGGTCACATCACGAGTCGTAGCGTGGCGCTCGAGCGCGTGGATCGCATCGCGCAATCGTCCGATCTCTATTGGCACGAGAAGCGCGGCAACAGCGATAGCTGGTTCACGACGGTCGATCTCGACGTGACGGAACGGCGCGCCATCGTCGAGGGGCTACCCAGCCTGATCACGTCGAACCAGACGACAAGCCTTCGCGGTCGCGACATCACCATCGAGACCAGCACCGTCGACGGCACGATCATCGGCAGCCGGCAAACGGACAGTGCGGTCGGCACATCGGCACGCGTTGCCGTCGACACGGACGCGACGACGGTCGCGACCGGTACGCCGGCCGGCGTCGATCCCTTGACCGCGACGCCGGCGACGTCCGAGATCTCGGGGGCGATTCAGACCCTGGATAGCGTCTCCGGCGGCATCCCCGATCTCAAGCTTCCACGCAGCGCCCTGTTCAAGGTCGTGACCGCCCCCGACCAACCGTATCTCGTCGAGACGGATTCGCGATTCACCGATTACGGCACGTTCGTCTCCAGCAACTACCTGCTCGAGTTGCTCGGCGTCGACCCGGCCGGCATCGAGCGTCGTATCGGGGATGGCTTCTATGAGGCGAAGCTGGTGCGCGAACAGGTGCTGACCCTGACGGGACGCGCGTCGCTGGGTATCCAGGACGGTGGCGCCACGGCAGCAGCCGACGCCGAGTTCCGCACGCTGCTGGCGCAAGGCGCCCGCGCGGGCCGGGATCTCGAACTGCGTGTGGGCATTCGACTCTCGCCCGAGCAAATGCGGGCCCTCACCGACGACATCGTCTGGCTGGTCCGCCAAACGGTGACCTTGCCGGACGGCAGCACGACGACCGTGCTGGTGCCCACGGTGTACCTGGCGCATGGCAAACGCGTCGCAATGCAACCGGGCGGCGCATTGGTCACTGGCCGCGACGTCATTGTCGAGGCAACGAACGACCTCATCAACAGCGGCCAGATCGTCGGCGACGCGAGTACTCGGGTCCATGCAAGCGACATCGACAATCGCGGTGTGATCGGCGGCACGAGCGGCTTGGGCAGTGTTGGCGCGGTGGAAGTCGTTGCCGAGCGCGATGTGCGCAACATCGGCGGCGAAATCGCGGGCAAGCAGGTCAATGTCACCGCTGGACGAGACGTCGTCGTCGCCAGTCAGACCCATACCACCGAGTGGGTGAGCGGATCGGAATCGGGCTCGGCAACCACCGTCGAATCCCAAGGTCGTATCGGTGCGCAGGATTCGCTGGCGATCACTGCCGGGCGCGACCTTACGGTCAACGGGGCGGAAATTGATGCTGGCGGCGACGCCGACCTCGCTGCGGGGCGCGACGTCACGCTGGGCACGGTGGCGTTGAACCGCGAATTCGGCGGCGGATCGAGTGATAACCACAATTACACGCAGGTCACGGACCAACTGACGGCCACCGTCAACACGGGCGGCAACGTTTCCGTCCTGGCGGGACGCGACGCGTCCACTGCGGGCACCGGTATCGACGCGGGCAAGACGGTCGTCATTGCGGCGGCCCGCGACGTGGAGATTGGCGCGGCTCTCGGCAGCATCACGGACTCGGGTCGCGTGGACACCGACACCTACGCCGCGTCGGTGGACTCGTATGAAGAAACCGTGCGAGGTAGTCAGGTCCAGGCTGGCGGCGGGATCACCGTCGCCGCCGGGCAAGCCGCGGCTGTCGAGCGGCTGCTCAACGAGCGAGGCGTCACCGCGTATGTGACGTCGGGGGACGCGACGACCGGTGACGTGAAGATACTGGGCTCGTATCTGAGCGGTGGTTCCGGCGATGGCAATCGATCTGGGGCGGCATCGACATCAGCTTCGACATCGACATCGGCTTCGGCTTCGGCTTCGGTGTCAGCATCGGTGTCAGCATCGGCGTCGACATCGCCATCGGCAAAGGCGGGCAAGTCCGACGTCACCGTCATCGCGACGGGGGATGTGACCATCGGCGGCGTTTCGGCCCGTTACGACGACACCCGTTGGTCACGAACCACTCAGCAGGGCTTGCTCTCCTCGACGACAGAAGAAAATCTCCGCGAATCGCACGGCACGCGCACGACGGGCAGCACGCTGTCGGGCGATGGCGTCACGGTTGCGTCGGGGCGGGACGTCACGATTACCGGGTCGCAGGTCGTGGCCGATGACGACATGACGATCGGCGCAAGACGGGATGTGACGATCACGTCCGCGGAAGACCGCAGTAACTCACTGAGCGTTACGGAGAAGCAGACTAGTGGCGTCTTCGGCAGTGGTATGGGCTTCACCATCGGCAGCCGCTCGGAGAAGGAAAAACAACGGCGCGAGCAGGTTACGCAAACCGGGAGTGTGGTCGGTTCGGTGACCGGAGACGTCAGCGTTCAGGCAGGCAACGACTACCGGCAGGAAGGCAGCACGGTCGTTGCCCGCGATGGTGACGTGACGATTGCCGGCAAACGCGTCGCCATTGTCGAGAGTGAAGACAGCGAACAGAGCGTTCATGAACGGGAAGTCAAGCAGGCGGGATTGACCGTTGCCGTCTCCAGCCCACTGCTGAATGCCGCAGAGACCGTCGGTCAGATGGGCAAGGCGGTCGGCAAGGTCAAGGACCCGCGCATGAAGGCGCTCGGTGTCGCCGCCGGTGGACTCGCGGTGAAAAATGCCGCCGACACCGTCAAGAATCTCAAGGATGCGGCCAACGTCAATATCTCGGTCACGGTCGGCGGATCTAAGCAGGAAAGCCGCGAGACCAACGAAAGCACAACGGCCAATGGCTCTAGCGTACGTGCTGGTGGCAACGTCACCGTTGCGGCCACCGGCGATGGCGATCAGTCGTCGCTGCTCATTCGCGGCAGCGAGATCGACGCCGGGCAGGACGCCAAGGTCACGTCCGACGGCACGCTCGACATCCTCGCGGCAGCGGACACCTCGGAGCACCACCGCCGATCCACCGGCGTGTCGGGCGGTATCGGGTTGGGCATTTCCATGGGCGCCAATGGCACGTCGATGGGGGTGACGGCCAACGCCAGCGCGTCGCGCGGCAAGGCGGACGGCAAGGACGTGACGAACCGGTCCAGCCATATCACGGCGGGCGGCGTGGCCGAGATCGTCTCTGGCGGCGACACGAACATTCGGGGCGGCACGGTGGTCGGCGAGCGAGTCGTGGCCAATGTCGGCGGCGATTTGAACATCGAAAGCCTGCAGGACACGAGTGCCTATGCATCGAAGGATCAGTCGATCAGCGGCAGTGTCACCGTTGGGTTTGGTGGTGCGTCCGGCAGCATCAACGTCAGCCATCAGCAGATCAATAGCGATTTCGCAAGCGTGACGGAGCAGTCGGGGATCAAGGCGGGCGATGGCGGCTTCGATGTCACCGTCAAAGGCAACACCGATCTGACGGGTGCCGTTATCGCCTCGACCGATAAGGCGGCCGACAAGGATAGGAACCGTCTGAAAACCGGTTCGTTGACGACGCGCGACATAGAAAACCACGCAGAGTATGACGCCTTCGGCATCAGCCTGGGTGGCGGTATCAGCACGGGCGGCGGGGAGAACGCCAAGGTCGGCACGGACCAGAAGGGGGATGCGCAAACCGGTGCGAACGCCACACCCGGCAGCGAGCTGCCGAAGACGGGAGCGGTGAGCGTGGCGCCGCCGGTGGTGGTGGCGGCAGGCGATAGCGCGTCGAGCACGACGCGCAGCGGTATCAGCGCGGGGGTGATCGAGATCACCGACGAGGCCAGCCAACTGGAACGAACCGGCAAGACAGCCGAGGAAACCGTAGCCGCTGTCAATCGCGACGTGTCATCGGACAAGGACGGCAGCAGCGCACTCGCCAACAAATTCGACAAGGAGCAAATCGAAACCAGCTTCGAGATCATGCAGACGTTGCAGCGCGAGGTGGGGACGTTTGTGGGGAATCGGGCTAAGGAAGCTGACGCTATTGAAGCCCAGTTGAAGAAAACCACCGATCCCGAACAACGCGCGGTGCTAAATCAGCAACTGGCCGACGCAAAGAAGTGGGGACCCGGTGGCGACTACCGTCTGATCGTCAGCGCCATCACAGCGGGCATCAGCGGCAATGTCACAGGCGCGGCCGGAGAGATGGCAACGCGTGCCACGGTGAACTACCTGCAAGGTCTTGCAGCGAAGGAGATCAAGGCGCTCGGCGAAAACCTCGATCCCGCATCGAAAGCCGCGTTGCATGCAGTGACGGGTTGCGCGGGTGGTGCGGCCTCCAGTGGGAACTGCGATGCGGGTGCGATGGGCGCTGCCGCCGGATCGCTGTTGGGCAGCCTGCTCGCGGCGGGCGACAAATCCGGGCAGGACCTCTCCCAATCCGAGCGTGAGGCAAGGGTCAATCTCATCACGTCCATCGTGGCTGGGGTGACGGCTGGCGTCGGAGGGGACGTTGCCACTGCGTCGATCAGTGCAAAGACAGAGGCAGAGAACAACACCTTGGGGGTCAGGGTCGTCCCTCCTCCGCCTCGCCACACGGGCGGCGCGCCTGGCCCCCAAGGCAGTAAGCGCGGCGGGCGTGACGGCGATGACATCGATCCGACGTCTGCGGGCCGCGCCACCACAGCCTCCGCAAGCGGAAACGTCGCTGAACGGTTGAAGGACGCGCTGACCAAGGCCGCGTGCGCGATCTCAGGACTGGCTTGCTCGAATCAGTTGATCGTTGACGGTGTCGTCGCACGAGTCATCGGCGACGGCGCAAACGACGATAACGTGATGGGAACGCCCAACGAAGGCCCGCGCGGCGTCAATGTCACGGGGACGCCGGACACTGGGGAGAAAGGGCCAACGATCATTGGTACGCCGGATCTGGGGGAGCGCGGCGCTACAATCATTTCAACTCCGGACCAAGACGTGAAGGGCCCGATCATTACAGCGACGCCGAATGAAGGGCCGCTGGTATTTGATCCATTGCTGATGGCCGACCGGGACGATGTGGCCCCGTTGCCCGGCAAGACCACCGTCTACATCTCGACTTCGGAGGACGGCACTACTCAATATGTCGGAATTACCGATAACTTCAAATCGCGATACGCCGCTCATTTGCGACAAAAAGAAATTGAAATCACCCCGATAACAGGATTACGCAACATCGCCCGCGAAGACGCACGCGCAATCGAACAGGTTTTAATTGAATTCAACGGACTTGGAAAAGACAAGGGAACCTTACTTAACAAGATAAACAGCATCGCAAGAAAAAACCCAGAATATGCGACCTCCCTTGCAAGGGGAGCATCAATTCTCAAAACAATCGGTTACGAAGGATTTGAATAATGGCCAAATTAGGTGATGTATTTAGAATAAAAACCAAATTCGGATTCGCGTACTTCCAATTCACAAAGAGAGACAAACTTATGGGGTCACTCATAAGAGTATTTCCAAACAGATTCAATCTCCAAGAAGATGAAATCAAAGATCTCATAAATTCCCAAACAAATTTTTGGATATTCTTTCCCGTTTCCGCCGCAGAGAAGCAGGGAATTATCGAAAAAATTCTGCACGCACCCATTCCGGATCACTCATCGACCTTCCCCCTATTTAGGAATGGCATTGCAAATAGCGCCACTGGCAAGGTCACTAATTGGTGGTTCTGGGACGGAGAAAAAGAATGGAAGGTTGGCGTTATCAGCAATGAGCAACGAAAATTACCGATCCTCGCAGCATGGAATGACACGCTGCTGATAAAGCGCATCGAAGATGGGTGGCTACCCGAGAAAGACCCTCGCTAACGCAAGCGCATTTCGATTGCGGAGAGAAATGCATAAGAAATGAGTAGGAAGGCAAGCAGGCGGGGTTGACCGCTGTCGTCGCTAGCCCGCCGTTGACAGCCGCCGATACCGTCAAGAACCTCAAGGATGCGGCCAACGTCAGTGTCTCGGTCACAGTCGGCGGGTCGAAGCAGGAAAGCCGCGAGACCAACGACAGCACAACGGCCAATGGCTCCAGCGTGCGTGCCGGTGGCAACGTCACCGTTGCGGCCACCGGCGATGGCGATCAGTCGTCGCTGCTCATTCGCAGCAGCGAGATCAACGCCGGGCAGGACGCCAAGGTCACGTCCGACGGCACGCTCGACATCCTCGCGGCAGCGGACACCTCGGAGCATCACCGCCGATCCACCGGCGTGTCGGGCGGTATCGGGTTGGGCATTTCCATGGGCGCCAATGGCACGTCGATGGGGGTGACGGCCAACGCCAGCGCGTCGCGCGGCAAGGCGGACGGCAAGGACGTGACGAACCGGTCCAGCCATATCACGGCGGGCGGCGTGGCCGAGATCGTCTCTGGCGGCGACACGAACATTCGGGGCGGCACGGTGGTCGGCGAGCGAGTCGTGGCCAATGTCGGCGGCGATTTGAACATCGAAAGCCTGCAGGACACGAGTGCCTATGCATCGAAGGATCAGTCGATCAACGGCAGTGTCACCGTTGGGTTTGGTGGTGCGTCCGGCAGCATTAACGTCAGCCATCAGCAGATCAACAGCGATTTCGCCAGCGTCACGGAGCAGTCGGGGATCAAGGCAGGCGATGGCGGCTTCGATGTCACCGTCAAAGGCAACACCGATCTGACGGGTGCCGTTATCGCCTCGACCGATAAGGCGGCCGACAAGGATAGGAACCGTCTGAAAACCGGTTCGTTGACGACGCACGACATAGAAAACCACGCAGAGTACGAGGCCTTCGGCATCAGCCTGGGTGGCGGTATCAGCACGGGCGGCGGGGAGAACGCCAAAGTCGGCACGGACCAGAAGGGCAACGCGCAAACCGGCGCGAACGCGACACCGGGCAGCGAGTTGCCGAAGACGGGAGCGGTGAGCGTGGCGCCGCCGGTGGTGGTGGCGGCCGGTGATAGCGCATCGAGCACGACGCGCAGCGGTATCAGCGCGGGCGTGATCGAGATCACCGACGAAGCCAGCCAACTGGAACGAACCGGCAAGACGGCCGAGGAAACCGTAGCCGCTGTCAATCGCGACGTGTCATCGGACAAGGATGGCAGCGGCGCACTCGCCAATAAATTCGACAAGGAGCAGATCGAAACCAGCTTCGAAATCATGCGGACGCTCCAGCGCGAGGTGGGGACGTTTGTGGGGAATCGGGCTAAGGAGGCTGATGAGCTGAAAAGGGCGCGCGATAAGGAGACAGATCCGACCAAGCGGGCCGAGCTGGACTCACAACTGGCCGACGCCCAAAAATGGGGCCCGGGTGGCGATTACCGGCGTATCGCGACGGCCATTGTTGCCGCTGCTGCGGGGAACGTAACGGCCGGCATGGGCGACATGATCACGCGCGGCGCGGCGAATTACTTGCAGAGCTTGGGCGCAGAGAAGGTCAAGGCGATTGCCGATGAGCTGAATAGCGAGACGGCGCGCGCGGCCTTGCAGGGCATCGTGGGTTGTGCGGGAGCGGCGGCCTCCGGCGGCAACTGTGGCGCAGGGGCGATGGGTGCGTCGGCGAGCGTCGTGCTTAACAACCTGCTGGACAACGCGGGCGGGAAGTCAGGTAAAGACCTGAGTTCGGAGGCGAAGGAAGCGCACGCGAATCTGGTGACAAGCGTGGTGGCGGGGATTGCTGGTGCGACCGGCGCAAACGTCGCCACGGCAAGCACGAGCGCAAAAATAGAAACGGAAAACAATGCGCTAAATGTCAACGAATTCAAGGCGCTGCTTGACGAGGCGAAGAACTGCGGAGCAGCGAATAGCTGTGATGCCGTAACAAAGAAATACCGCAAGCTAAGTCTGGAGAATCAGGAGAAAGTTGCTGCTGTCTGTTCCACCGATCCAGCAGTGTGCAAAGGTGCTTTCGGCGACTATGTTTATGCCCAAGATGATTTCCGTAAGGCTCTCGACGAGGCGAGCGGCCTGGATCTTCCCGCAGGTATAAAGAACGACTTGGGGGCACACTTGGCAAACTATAGCGACGCTGTAGTTGCACTGGGTAGTGCTGAATTTGCGAACCAACTTCGCCAAAGCTATGGCATTAGTGAAGAAGCGGCAGCGACAATCACTTTGCTAGTTCAGGCTAGTTTGGGGAGCAGTGGAAAGTCGTCTTCGAGTCGCCAGTCAACCAATGCTGGCGCAGGGAAAGCAGAAAGAGTTGGATCAGCACGTATCGACAATGATTCGCGTGGAATCAGCGACAACTCGACCGTGCCGAGTATTGCACCTCGACTTGCCGTCGGGACCAGAATTGACGCGAAAGTAAAGTTGGTTGAGCAAGAAAAATTGCGATCAAGCACGGCAGAAACGTTCAAGAACGGAAAGTACTTTACCGTAGAAACAACGGAAGCCGTCACTCTATATAGAAAATTTGGGGGCAGAGGCAATCAGGCAAAATTGGACGGGGGATTCGCCGCCACGAAAGAAAACGCAAGCAGGCAAGATACAGCGATATATCCAAAATGGAGTTCCACCCGATTTGAAGCTGTCATCGAGGTGCCTCAAGGGCAGAAGTTGAATGTCGGAAAAGTAGGC
This sequence comes from Pandoraea eparura, assembly GCF_902459725.1. GTDB lineage: Bacteria > Pseudomonadota > Gammaproteobacteria > Burkholderiales > Burkholderiaceae > Pandoraea > Pandoraea eparura. The sequence continues at coordinate 137,048 of NZ_CABPSH010000011.1, read as the reverse complement.
AAACAACCAACGGGAAGCGATAGCCCCAAGTATAGAGGAGGAGAGGATCAGGTCCTGCTGCCACGAGGCTATCCTGTGGACTGGGTAAGATCAGTGCGCGATGGTAAAACCGGGAAGATTTACACGCTCGATGAATTTAGAGATGCATTTCCAGATCAATTTAGCAGGAGGTAAAACACAATGTCTTCAAACCCAACGTTAATAGAGGTGAGGGATTTGTTGATTCTTGTTGACAGACTCATTGCAGAACTCGAAAGGGCCGGAGAGGATGCATCCAATTACAAGGAAATAAACAGATCAAAAAACATTCTAATTAATAATGACATGCGAGCAATGAAAAATGTGAGACGACATATATTTTTTGACTTCCGCACCATTGAGGATAAGATGATTTGCGACAATTTTGTAAACAAAGCCATGGACGATATTTGTGATTTTTTTGATAATCACGAGGCATTCTCGACATAAAATCACTAAAAATAACGTTTTTCGTTGGCTAACAATCATTCTTGTTGGCGATGATTTAGGTCGCGGACGTGGCGATAAATCCCTCAATCGGAATGTAATGTGCAATCGCGGCCGCCGGAGATGGCGATCAGTCGTCGTTGCTCATTCGCGGCAGCGAGATCGACGCCGGGAAGGACGCCAAGCTCACGTCCGACGGCACGCTCGACATTCTCGCGGCGGCGGACACCTCGGAGCACCACCGTACATCAAGCGGCGTCTCGGGCGGTATCGGGGTGGCTGTCTCCTTGGGAGCCAACACCCCACCGATAGGGGTGACGGCAAGCGCTAGTGCGTCTCGCGGCAAGGCGGACGGCAAGGACGTGACGAACCGGTCCAGCCATATCGTGGCGGGCGGCGACACGAACATTCGGAGCGGCACGGTGGTCGGCGAGCGAGTCGTGGCCAATGTCGGCGGCGATTTGAACATCGAAAGCCTGCAGGACACGAGTGTCTATGCATCGAAGGATCAGTCGATCAACGGCAGTGTCACCGTTGGGTTTGGTGGTGCGTCCGGCAGCATCAACGTCAGTCATCAGCAAATCAACAGCGATTTCGCCAGCGTCACGGAGCAGTCGGGGATCAAGGCGGGCGATGGCGGCTTCGATGTCACCGTCAAAGGCAACACCGATCTGACGGGTGCCGTTATCGCGTCGACCGACAAGGCGGCTGACGAGAATAGGAACCGTCTGAAAACCGGTTCGTTGACGACGCGCGATGTGGAAAACCACGCAGAGTACGACGCCTTCGGCGTCAGCCTGGGTGGCGGCATTAGCGCGGGCTTCGGGCAGAACGCCAAAGTCGGGACGGATCAAAAGGGGGATGCGCAGACTGGCGCAACCGCGACACCGGGCAGCGAGTTGCCGAAGACGGGAGCGGTGAGCGTGGCGCCGCCGGTCGTGGTGGCGGCCGGTGATAGCGCATCGAGCTCGACGCGCAGCGGTATCAGCGCGGGCGTGATCGAGATCACCGATGAAGCCGGCCAACTGGAACGAACCGGCAAGACAGCCGAAGAAACCGTAGCCGCCGTCAACCGCGACGTGTCATCGGACAAGGATGGCAGCGGCGCACTCGCCAATAAATTCGACAAGGAGCAGATCGAAACCAGCTTCGAAATCATGCAGACGCTGCAGCGCGAGGTGGGGACGTTTGTGGGGAATCGGGCTAAGGAGGCTGATGAGCTGAAAAAGGCGCGCGATAAGGAGACAGATCCGAACAAGCGGGCCGAGCTGGACTCACAACTGGCCGACGCAACGAAATGGGGACCCGGTGGCGACTACCGTCTGATCGTCAGCGCCATCACAGCGGGCATCAGCGGCAATGTCACAGGCGCGGCCGGAGAGATGGCAACTCGTGCCACGGTGAACTACCTGCAAGGTCTCGCGGCGAAGGAGATCAAGACGCTCGGCGAAAACCTCGATCCCGCATCGAAAGCCGCGTTGCATGCAGTGACCGGTTGCGCGGGTGGCGCGGCCTCCAGTGGGAACTGCGATGCGGGTGCGATGGGTGCCGCCGCCGGATCGCTGTTAGGTAGCCTGCTCGCAACGGGTGACAAATCCAGGCAAGACCTCTCCCAATCCGAGCGTGAGGCGCGGGTCAATCTCATCACGTCCATCGTGGCTGGAGTGACGGCTGGCGTCGGAGGGGACGTTGCCACTGCGTCGATCAGTGCAAAGACAGAGGCAGAGAACAATACCTTGGGGGTCAGGGTCGTCCCGCCGCCACCTCGTCATACCGGCGGGCCACTAGGCCCAGAGGGAGGCACGCGCGGCGGGCGCGATAGCGACGACATCGATCCAACGTCTGCGGGCCGCGCCACCACACCCTCCGCAAGCGGAAACGTCGCTGAACGGCTGAAGGACGCGCTGACCAAAGCCGCGTGCGCGATCTCAGGACTGGCTTGCTCGAATCAATTGATCGTTGACGGTGTTGTCGCACGAGTCATCGGCGACGGCGCAAACGACGATAACGTCATGGGAACGCCCAACGAAGGCCCGCGCGGCGTCACCGTCACAGGGACGCCAGACACGGGAGCGAAAGGGCCAACGATCATTGGTACGCCGGATCAAGGCGAGCGCGGGGCTACGATTACCGGGACGCCGGATCAGGGGGAGAAAGAACTAACCGTCATTGCCACTCCAATTAGCGGCCCTATCATTTTCGACCCAATGTTGAGTGATGATGGTTCGCCCCCACCACAATCGTTAAGCGATGAAGACACACGCCGCTGGTACCACGCACAATTGGAAGAAATTCCGAGTAAATTAGATCCGAATGCGTCACTACGTGAACGCGCGCTGGAGGCATTTCGACTAAGAAACGAAGCAAAGATGAGAGCTCGTACATTAATGATCGATCAAGAAAAAGCGAACTCATTAGATGCACCCAAAACCTTATCTGAAGTAATTCATCGAGCTCGCGAACTCGGCTTCACTGGCGATGACATTTGGTCATACATTCTCGGAAGTTCCGGGCGATCAAATGCTTCTGTAGATCAATTACTTGGAATAAAAAGGAAAAATCAATGAAAAAACAACCCGCAATTCTTTATCGAGAATTCGACGAAAAACTGGAAATCGACGTAATAGCCGCCCCAAACTGGGATCATTTCGACTCACTACGATTATTTCTTGAACAATACTTTCAAGCAGAAATAATTAATCAGTTTGACGGACCAGGCTCTCGTGTTTGCAGTCTACGTATCGATGGCCAAGCGTTCAAGCTGGCACATGATGACGGTTATGGGAATTACATATCAACAACAAAAAGTGGTGAGCACATCGCACAGAAAATTGCGCAGGAGTTGCAGATTCGACTCGATCCCCCGTCCTTAAACAATCCAACATAACCAATGATGATTTAGTCCATCACGGTGATTGCGACGTCGTCTGCAGGAAACTGATATGTCAATAGTCGGCCATCTGGAACAGTATCGCGGGAGTATCCAATATGGATGGGGGGGGAGCGCTCCGAGAGTCAGGCAAATGTCAGCCGTGCACGTATTCAAGTGGCAAGGTCTGGTAACTCGCCTTGGGACGGGGTAGTCACGTACGCCACAATTGGTTTGAGTGACTGCGCAAAGTCAATGGATGACGGTCGTGAGGTCCGTCAGGAGTTGTTGTTCGCGGCTCATATGAAGGGCGGTCTCAAGAGTCAAGTGCAACGTTGAGCTAATCCAGCCTTTTCCAATTCCTTGGCCATTGCTTCCTCGGGCGTGTTCCAGTCGAGTGTCTGGCGCGGCCGTCCATTGAGCAATTTGGCAATGTCGTTGAGTTGTGTCTGGCTGACGCTCGAGAGATCTATGCCCTTTGGCAAGAACTGGCGCAGCAAGCCGTTGCTGTTCTCGTTGCTGCCACGCTGCCAGGGCGCGTGCGGATCGGCAAACCAGATATCGAGATTCAATCGCTTGGACAGTTCGACATGACAAGTCATTTCCGTGCCCCGATCGTACGTGAGACTCTCGCGCAGAAACGCCGGCAGCTTCTTCATCTGGCGCGTGAAACCCTCCAATGCGTCCAGGGCCGTACAGCCGTCCATACGGCACAGCACCACGAAGCGCGTCTTGCGCTCCACCAGCGTGCCCACGCAAGAACGATTGAAAGCGCCTTTGATGAGATCGCCCTCCCAATGCCCAGGCCACTGCCGCAGTTCGATCTGTTCGGGCCGATGCACGATACGCAGTTCCTCTGGCACAAAACTACGTTGAGCATTGCTCGTGCGTCGGCGCCCGCGCGCAGGCTTTTCCTGACGCAGGGCCTCGATCATTGCCTGCTTGAGCCCGCCACGTGGATGAGCATAGATCGCGGCGTAAATCGTTTCATGGCTGATACGTTGGTCGAGGTCATCGGGGTACATCCGACGAAGTCTGGCAGCAATCTGCTGCGGCGACCAGCGCCAGTACACAAGCCGGTTATGCACGTGTTGATACAGCGCATGCCCCGCCACCAGTTTGCGCCGACGCACGCTGCCTTGGCGACGGACGCGGTACGCCGTTGCAGGGCGCGTCGCGTCGTAGCACGGCGTGCTCGCGTCAATGTTGCGCGCCAGTTCACGCGAAACGCTCGACGCGTTGCGTCCAAGCAATCGGGCAATAGCTCTTGTGCTGCTGCCTTTGCCATGCTCGATCATGATGATCGCCCGTTCTTCCGCGCTCAGATGCTTGTACTTCTTCATCACAACACCCTACCTCATTCGTGGTGTTGCACTTGAAACTGGAGACTAGGCTACCTCATTCGGGGTGTTGCACTTGAAACTGGAGACTAGGGTGTCATAGGTGCGTCCATTGGCGCCGCCGTTGGGGTACGGGCCGGCACGGCTTTCGGCGGATCGGTACGAAGTACGAAGCGTGGCGACACCCGCCGTATCAGACGCCTTCGGAGCAATAGCTGGATCGCTCATTTCTGAGGTAACAACTACCACTATCCAGAAAAAAATGGATGACAGCCGAGGAAAGAAATGAAGAAAAGTAACGCAAGTCAAATAACGATTTTCATTGCAGGATCCTGCTCAATTCTAGCAGCAATGGTACTAGCCATTCGATTCATTATTTCAATATACGTATTCATAAAAAATGGAGAATTTACTTTTGGAATTGAAGACTTCACTTACTCAGCAAAGGCTGGCTTAGCCGCGGGAATACCACTCGGAATTGGATCCTGGATTTTAACAAAAATAGAAGAACACAGTAGAAACAAATAATTCAATCAATAGGAAAGATGATTCAACAGATACATCGTCACTAGTTCGCATGCGGTGGGATATTCATAAAACCAAGGAAATTAGCGAAGAAGTCGTGCCCCCTTTTCAATGAACTAGTTGACTGAGCAAGAAAAATTGACATCAACTATCTTGCCCCCTCCAAGACAGACTTTTCGGCACGCTCGACATTCTCGCGGCGGCGGACACCTCGGAGCATCACCGTACATCAAGCGGCGTCTCGGGCGGTATCGGGTTGGGCATTTCCATGGGCGCCAATGGCACGTCGATGGGGGTGACGGCCAACGCCAGCGCGTCGCGCGGCAAGGCGGACGGCAAGGACGTGACGAACCGGTCCAGCCATATCACGGCGGGCGGCGTGGCCGAGATCGTCTCTGGCGGCGACACGAACATTCGGGGCGGCACGGTGGTCGGCGAGCGAGTCGTGGCCAATGTCGGCGGCGATTTGAACATCGAAAGCCTGCAGGACACGAGTGCCTATGCATCGAAGGATCAGTCGATCAACGGCAGTGTCACCGTTGGGTTTGGTGGTGCGTCCGGCAGCATTAACGTCAGCCATCAGCAGATCAACAGCGATTTCGCCAGCGTCACGGAGCAGTCGGGGATCAAGGCGGGCGATGGCGGCTTCGATGTCACCGTCAAAGGCAACACCGATCTGACGGGTGCCGTTATCACGTCGACCGACAAGGCTGCTGACGAGAATAGGAACCGTCTGAAAACCGGCTCGTTGACGACGCGCGACATAGAAAACCACGCAGAGTATGACGCCTTCGGCATCAGCCTGGGCGGCGGTATCAGCACGGGCGGCGGGGAGAACGCCAAAGTCGGCACGGACCAGAAGGGGGATGCGCAGACTGGCGCGAACGCCACACCCGGCAGCGAGTTGCCGAAGACGGGAGCGGTGAGCGTGGCGCCGCCGGTGGTGGTGGCAGCCGGTGATAGCGCATCGAGCACGACGCGCAGCGGTATCAGCGCGGGCGTGATCGAAATTACCAACGAGGCCAGCCAACTGGAACGAACCGGCAAGACGGCCGAGGAAACCGTAGCCGCTGTCAATCGCGACGTGTCATCGGACAAGGACGGAAGCGGCGCACTCGCCAACAAATTCGACAAGGAGCAAATCGAAACCAGCTTCGAAATCATGCGGACGCTGCAGCGCGAGGTGGGGACGTTTGTGGGGAATCGGGCTAAGGAATACGAGGCGCTAAAAGCGGCCCGCAAGAACGAGACCGATCCGACAAGGATTGCGGAGTTGGACCGGCAACTTGACGACGCAGCGAGGTGGGCGCCGGGCGGACGATATCGCCAGATCGTCACCGTGATCGCAGCGGCTGCCGGAGGAAACGTCACCGCTGGCACAGGCGAATTCCTGCAGCGCGCCGCCGTGAGCTATCTGCAGACGCTCGCGGTGGAAAAGGTCAAGGAGATCGCCGACGACCTCAAGAGCGAAACGGCACGCACTGCCTTGCATGGAATCGTTGGCTGTGCCGGTGCGGCAGCCGTCGGGAGCAACTGTGGCGCAGGGGCAATGGGCGGGGCGGCGAGTGTGGTTCTCGGCAATTTGCTTAACGCCGTCGCAGATACGAGCAATGACGGGCTCTCGCAGCCCGAAAAGGAAGCCCGAATGAACCTGATTGAATCGCTCGTCGCCGGCATCACAGCCGGAACGGGTGGAAATGCCACCGCAGCGAGCATCGCGTCACGGCTGGAGCTGGAGAACAATCAGTTCGAGCTTCCGCAGGGGATCGTGAGAGCCGGAGCCGCCTCAACGTCGCTGGGCGAATTCATGGCGAAGAATGGCGCATCCGCTGAAGAAATTCAGCAAGCTCAGACAGACCTGCTCCGCGGATTGGGAACGGATGCGGCTCAGCCTGCTACGGCGTTGCTGAAAAATTGGGCAATTCTTATGGGTTCTGCCCCGTCAATAGCCGGTGGCACTACAGCGACATTGGCAAGCATCGCGGTTGGCGGCTCCATTGGCGGAACGTCAAACGCCCTAGTTCAACTAGCACTCAACGGCGAAAAAGATATGAATACGGTCGATGTACTGGTGGCAATCGCTACGGGAGCGGCTACTCAAGGCAAAGGCATCGTGGCAACCGTCTCAACAAGTGCCAGTGGCGCGGCGATAGGGGCAATCATAAAGCAGGAGGAAATCGCGGCCCCCGTCATCGGCGCAACGATTGGCGCAGGAGTTGGTAATCGCGCAGGTGCTGTCATTACCGAATCTATAAAGCGGGGAGCAGTGTCAGATGCCGTTGGAGCGGCAGGTGGTTCGTTCGTGGCCGAAGGAGTTACGACGACAATTCAAGAAATTATAAATAAAAAATAAAATGATAAAAAACACAATTAATTTAACAATACTAATAATATATTTTATGGTTGTTTTTTTCACAATCATGCTAACAACAAAGACCCTAGTTTACGCCTATTTTTTTATAAAAACTGGAACATTCTACCTTTCTTTCGACGACGTCACTTCTTCGGCGAAAGCAGGAATAGCAGCAGGCATTCCAATTGGAATTGGAACATGGTTTTTGAAGAAAATTAAGACTTCAGAAGATGATACCGAGTAGCAACCAGATCGTCAGAGTGATCGCAGCGGCTGCGGGAGGAAACGTCACCGCTGGCACAGGCGAATTCCTGCAGCGCGCCGCCGTGAGCTATCTGCAGACGCTTGCGGTGGAAAAGGTCAAGGAGATCGCCGGCGACCTCAAGAGCGAGACGGCACGCACTGCGTTGCATGGGATCGTTGGCTGTGCCGGTGCAGCAGCCGTCGGGAGCAACTGTGGCGCAGGGGCAATGGGCGGGGCGGCGAGTGTGGTTCTCGGCAATTTGCTTAACGCCGTCGCGGATACCAGCAATGACGGGCTCCCACAGCCCGAGAAGGAAGCTCGAATGAACCTGATCGAATCGCTCGTCGCCGGCATTACAGCCGGAACGGGTGGAAATGCCACCGCAGCGAGCATCGCGTCAAGGCTAGAGCTGGAGAACAATCAGTTCGAGCTTCCGCAGGGGATCGTAAGGGCCGGAGCTGCCTCGACGTCGCTGGGCGAATTCATGGCGAAGAACGGTGCATCCGCTGAAGACATTCAGCAAGCTCAGACAGACTTGCTCCGCGGATTGGGGACGGTTGCGGCTCAGCCTGCGACAGCGTTGTTGAAAAATTAGGCAACGCTCATGGCCGCAGCACCGTCCATCGCTGGTGGAGCCACAGCGACCTTGGCCGGCGTGGCGGCGGGTGCGGCTATTGGTGGAACAACTAACGTCATAGTCCAGCGAACACTCGATGGAAAGCAAGAAATGAGCACCGTCGATGTCCTTGTTGCAATTGCAACCGGAGCGGCAACTCAAGGTCGGGGCATTGTCGCGACCACGGCCACGACTGCGAGTGGTGCGGCCCTTGGCGCGACCATTAAGGGGACAAATCCAATCGAAGCGGCAACTTCCGCTGGTGCGGGAAGCGTTGTTGGCACTGGAGTCGCAAATATGATCTCCAAAAGTACTGCACCATTAATAAACAACGTTCTCACATCCGAAATCGCCGGATCAATCGGCGCTGCACTTACCACGGAAGTTGTAACCAATCGAATCGACAAGAACCTTGCAACGGAAAAAGATGAAACCACAACTAGCAACAATTAAAATGCTTTTCATTCTAGCACTTCTTTATACAACACTATTTACCTGCATGACAGCCGCCATCAGCCTGCTAATCGCAGCAACATTCATCAACAAAATTGGTTACCTTAACATAGATATGGAGGATGTCTTTTTCTCATTGAAAGCTGGAATCGCCGCCGGCATCCCAACAGGAGCTGGAATTTGGATTTCAGCAAAAATAAATGAATCATCAAAAAACAATAAACGCCCAGAATGACAAAAAACTCAAGAAAAATTTAAAAATTATCTCAAACGAATTGACGAGACGTCGAAAAAAAGCTGCAGCCGCCGCGACCGTTGCTTATCTTCCGTCGCACTCACAACGGAGTTTATCTTCAACACAGATGACATAATCTACTCATTGAAATCCGCCTGCTGCATAAGTCTATTCGGAAGCATGAGCACATGGATTTCATGGAAACTAGCGGAATTCAAGCCAAGAAAATTGGCATCTCTCCCCGCACCACGAAACCAAAAAGGCGCCACGACCGCCTCGCATGCATCCCTCACACGCGACGCCGCCGGGCGCCTCTTCATTCCACAGTCAATCGTCCCGCCTCAGCGCACTCCCATCCGCGTTTTGGCGATCAGCAGCGTCGTCAGACTCACCACCGCCCCCACCATCAGATACATCCCCGGCGCGAGCTTGTTGTCCGTCGACGCAATCAACCACGCCACCGCCAGCGGGGTAAAGCCGCCAAAGATCGTCGTACCCAGGTTGTACCCGACCGCCATGCCCGTCGCCCGCGTTCGTGTCGGGAACAACGACGAAATCAACGCCGGAATCGGTGCGAAGTACACCGCCTTCAACGTGCCCACCCACAGCATCACCACCATCATCGTCAGCAGCGACGCATGTGCATTCATGTACGCAAACGCCGGATACACCGTGAAGAAGAACAGTGTCCCCGCCGCCAGCATAATGCGAATACGCCCCACCTTGTCCGACCAATGACCGACGAACGGCGTCAGCGTCATGATGACGAAGCCCGTCACCAGCGTCGCAATGTAGCCCTGCGCCGGCGGCAATCCCAACTGTTTCGTCGCGTATGTCGGCATGTACAAGATCATGTAGTTGGCCGTCGTCGTCAGCACCAGCGCCCCAATCGACACCAACAGGCGCGACTTCTGCGTGCGCAACACCTCCCGCACCGGCGATGTGCCCGCATCGTCGCCCACCGCCTGCGCCTGGCGCTTGCGCGCCACGTCATGCTCAAACGCCGGCGTCTCGTCCACGTATTTCCGGATGTAAAGCCCGATCGGCCCGACCAGCATCCCGAACAGGAACGGAATCCGCCATCCCCACGATTCCAGTTGCGGCTGGGTCAACGCCCCGGTCAGCACCGCCCCGAACGCCGACGCCAGCAACGTGCTCGCCCCCTGACTCGCAAACTGCCAGCTCGACATGAAGCCCGGCCGGTTCGGTACGTGCTCGACGAGAAATGCCGTCGAGCTACCAAACTCGCCACCCGCCGAGAACCCCTGCAGCAAGCGCGACAAGAAAATACCCATCGGCGCCCAAACCCCAATCGCCGCGTACGTCGGCATGAAGGCGATCAGCCCCGTGCCCAAGGTCATCATCGCAATCGACAACATCAACGACGCACGACGCCCACAGCGGTCCGCATACGCGCCGAGCACAAATGCCCCCAGCGGACGCGCAAGATACGACAACGCGAACGTCCCCAGCGCCATGAGCAGCGACACCGTCGCATCGTGCGCCGGAAAGAACAACTTGGAAATCGTCACGGCAAAGTAACCGTAGACGATCAGGTCATACCACTCGAGCGCATTGCCGATCGACGTCGCGACAATCAGCTTGTACACGGGCACGTCCGCACGCGCCCCCTCGTTGCCGGCACTCAACGCACCGTTCGTTTGATCCGCCCCAGCGGCGGTCACCGAGCTGTTCATCGCGGCTTCCCCTCTTTCAGATCGACTTCCCCCAGATCCCAGAACAGACCCGCCATGATCTGCAACGCCTCGCGCGCCACCGATCCCAGCAGATGCTCGTCCGGCGCATGCTGCGAACAGGCCGGGTACGAGTGCGGTACCCACAGCGTCGGCAACCCCAGGACGTCCGCGAACACGTCGTTCGGCAGCGTGCCCCCCAGATTCGGCAGCAGCACCGGCGGCTTGCCGGTCGTCTCGCGCATCGACGCCAACGCCCACAGCACCCACGGATCTTCCGGATCGAGACGCGTCGCCATTACGCCGCGCTCGACCTCCACCTCGACCATCGGGAACCCGTGCGCGTCGAGATGCGCACGCAAGATCTCGCCCAGCCGCTCCCAGTCAGTGCCGACGACGAAGCGAATCTGCATGTGCGCATAGGCATACGGCGGAATCGCGTTGACGGGCTTTTCCGGATTGCCGGTCTTGAACGCCAGCACTTCAATGTTGTTCCAGCCGATCACGCGCTCCGTCGGCGTCAATCCCGGCTCGCCATAATCGACGTCGACCTCGGGATCGTTCGGCCCGCCCCCCACTTCCAGCCCAGCAAGCGCGCGACGCACCGACGCCGGCACCGCCGGCGGACGCAAGCCGTCGACAAGAATCTTGCCGTTGCCGTCGACAATTGACGCAATCGCGTTCGCGAGCACGACGCCAGGATTGCGCAACAGCCCACCCCAGTTCCCCGAGTGATGCCCACCGTCGCGCAAATTCAGACTGAGCTTGAAGTTGACCAGGCCGCGCGAGCCGAGAAACACCGTCGGATGTTCGGCGGCCAGTCGCGGCCCGTCGGAGGCGATCAGCACATCGGCCCGCAGTTCGTCACGCAGTTGCTCGCAAATCGCATGCAGCCCCGGCGAGCCCATCTCCTCGCCCATCTCCACGATCATCTTCACGTTGTAGCCAAGCTTGCCGCCACGTAACGCCAGCACCTCGGCCAACGCCGAGAGGTTGATCGTGTGCTGCCCCTTGTTGTCGGCGGTGCCACGCCCGTACCAGCGATCGCCCTCAACGACGATCTCCCACGGCTTCAGTCCGTCGCGCCACTGCGCGTCGTAGCCTCGCACCACGTCGCCGTGACCGTAAGTGAGGACCGTGGGCGCATCGTCGCTCTCGTGACGTTGCGCAATCAGAAACGGGCCGCCGCCCGGCACCGGGTTGGGCACGATACGCGACGTAAAGCCGAGCGCCGCCAGCGCGGGCGTCATCTCGTCGGCGAGATAAGCGTTAAGGACGTCGCCGCTGTTCGCCTCCTGACTCTCGGTCTTGTAGGCGACGCGGCGGTTGAGCGTATCGAGGAACGCGCCCGAATCGTATTGGGCGGTGGCTTGGGAAATTGCTGCGCTACGTGTCACTGCTTGTCTCCAGATGGCTTTTGAGGGCACGGCTGCCTGTCTCGCACACACTGCGACGCGTGTCGGTAGCACGCTGCAGTACAACCGGTGAGGCCATTCTAGGAGGGGGTAATTTTGACAACAATGATAATATTTCGAAGGTTTCTTTGCCATTTCGGCAAAGCAGAAAGCAGCGCCAATTCCCACGCAACAGGCGGCACCGCCCGCCCATCCGCCCATGCAAACACACGCGCTACGCTACTTTCTCGAAGTCGCTCGTACCGGCTCGCTCAGCCGCGCCTCCGAGCGCCTGCATGTGGCCGTCTCCGCCTTGAGCCGTCAGATCGCGAAGCTCGAGGAAGATCTCGGTACGCCGTTGTTCGAACGTCGTCCACGCGGCATGGTGTTGAGTGAGGCGGGCGAGTTGCTTGCCGATCATGCGCGTCGCATGCTGCTCGATGCGGAGCGCGTCACGTCGGAAATCCGGGGATTGTCGGAAGCGGGGCGCGCGACGATTCGCATCGCCAGTGCGGAAGGTGTCGCGCGGGACTTCCTGCCACAGGTCTTCGCACGCTTTCGCGAAACATACCCTGGCGCGCACTTTCTGCTCGATGTTGTCTCGCCGTTCGTCGCCACGGAGCGCGTGCGCGACGGCGAAGCGGATATCGCCGTGTGCTTCAGCGTCGCCCCGGAAAAAGGGGTGCAGGTCGTTCACACGCAGCCGGCACCGATCTATGCCTTGATGGCCAGGCAGCACCCGCTGGCCAAACGACGCGACATCGCACTGGCCGACTTGCTGCCCTACCCGATGGCGCTATCGAATGCCGGCGTGACCATCCGCCAGATGTTCGACCTGTGCTGCATTCTCGAAGGCCTGCTGTTCGAACCGGTGTTCGTGAGCAACTATCACGCCTCGCTGCACAGCTTCGTGCGCTCGGGCAACGCCGTCACACTGACCGGCCTGCTCACCGTGCGCAGCCGGCTCGCCCCGGAAGGACTCGTCGCGATCCCGATTCGAAATCCGGCGCTGCACCAACGCTCTCTGCAAGTGCAGACGATGGCCGGACGCACCCTGCCCGCCCCTGTCGAAGCGTTTCTCGGCCTGCTGATCGACGCCATTCGCGCGCCCGAAATTCTCGACAAACCCTTCGGCTAACGCAGCTGAATCGGGTTAATTGGCCGAATTGGGTGCAGCGGGTGCAGCCGCCGCATCGGGTGGATTGGGTAAGTCGGGTAGGTCGTCCTAATAGGCTGATGTCATGCCGGGGGGCGAGACACCGCCATGGGCACGCGCGTGCGCCGTGCCCATGGCGGTGCGAACTACACGCCCTTCACCGCATCGCGCACCTGATCAAGCGCGGCCGGATCTTCCAGCGTGATCAGATCGCCCGTTTCGCGGCCTTCGCAGATGGCCTGGATGGCACGACGCAACAGCTTGCCGGAACGCGTCTTCGGCAGCATCGCGACGAAGAACACGCGCGCCGGGCGCGCCACCGCCCCCAACTGCTTGTCCACCGTCTTCATGACATCGCCCTCCAGTGCCAGACGCGCCTCCGGCGTAGCCACCAACTCGGGTTGACGCAACACCGCGAACGCCATCGCCACCTGTCCCTTCAACGCATCCTGCGCGCCGATGACCGCCACTTCCGCCACGGCCGCGTGACTCGCGATGCTCTCCTCGATCTCACGCGAACCGAGCCGGTGACCAGCCACGTTGATCACATCGTCGGTGCGTCCAAGAATGAAGTAATAGCCGTCCGCATCGCGCACGCCCCAGTCGAAGCTCGAATACAGCGTGCGGCCCGGCACCGTCTGCCAGTAGGTCTTGACGAAGCGAGCATCGTCTCCCCAGACGGTGCTCATGCATCCCGGCGGCAGCGGCCCTTCGATGGCCAGCACGCCCTTCTGGTTCGGTCCGCAGTCCTCACCGGTCACCTCGTCGACGAGCTTCACGTCGTAGCCATACACCGGCTTGCCCGGCGACCCGAGCTTGCCCGGCAAGACCTCCACGCCGCGCGCCATGCCGAGAATCGGCCAGCCGGTCTCCGTTTGCCAGTAGTTGTCGACGACGGGCTTGCCCACGCCGTCGGTGAGCCACCGCGCCGTGGGCTCGTCGAGTGGTTCGCCCGCGAGAAAGATCAGCCGGAGCGACGAGAGGTCGTATTTGGTCAGATAGGCCGGGTCTTGCTTCTTGAGCACGCGAATGGCCGTCGGTGCGGTGAATAGCTGCGTGACCTTGTATTTCTCGACGATGCGCCACCAGATCCCGCCATCGGGTCGGATGGGCGTGCCCTCATACATCACGGTCGCAATGCCGGCGAGCAACGGCGCATACACGATATAGCTGTGCCCCACCACCCAGCCGATGTCCGACGCGCAGAACATCGTGTCGCCCGGTTTCGCGCAGAAGATGTGCTGCATCGACGCCGCCAGCGCGACCGCATACCCCCCGGTGTCGCGCTGCACGCCCTTCGGCTTGCCCGTCGTGCCCGAGGTATAGAGCACGTAGGACGGCTCGCTCGACTCGAGCCATTCGCAGGGAATGGCGGCGTCGAGATACTGCTCGCGCAACGGCGCGTAGTCGACATCGCGGCCGGCCACGCGCGTCATCGGCGCCAGCCCCCGGTCGATCAGCAACACCTTCGACGGCTTGTGCTGCGCGAGCGCGATGCCTTCATCGAGCAGCGGCTTGTAGGGCACGACCTTGCCGTTGCGCGAGCCGGCATCGGCCGAAACGATGACGGTCGGTTGCGCGTCATCGATGCGCGCCGCCAGATTGACCGAGGCGAAGCCGCCGAACACCACCGAGTGAATCGCACCGAGCCGCGTGCACGCGAGCATGGCGAACAGGGCCTCGGGCACCATCGGCATGTAGATCAGCACCCGCTTGCCGCGCGCAGCGCCCAGCGACTGCAGCGACGCCGCCATGCGATTGACTTCTGCCGCCAATTCGTCGTACGTGTAGACGCGCTCCTGCTCGGTCTCCGTCGACACCCAGATCAGCGCATTCTGCGAGCCACGCGACGGCAAATGGCGATCGACGGCGTTATGGCACAGATTGGTTCGGCCGCCGACGAACCATCGCGCGAACGGAGGTTTGTCGTAGTCGAGCACCTGGGTGAAAGGTGTCTCCCAGTCGATCAGACGGGCCTGCTCCTCCCAGAAGGCTGCCCGCGAATCCGGGGCAATCGAGCGGGCATGAAACGATGCATACGACGTCATGGTGTCTCCTTGCATATAGGGATTGGCTCGCGCGCCCGGCATACCCAATCGACGGTGCCGGTGGGGTACGGGGATGTCGCGGCGCCGGATCGGGCCGGCAGGGTCGAACGGCGAGTTGCCATCGACCATCAATGCGTTTCGGTGCAATGAAATCGTCGGACACGGGTGCCGTGCCTCGCGCTCAGTGTGCGCGTTGACGCTTACGGAAGGCTTACCGGACGGGCACGCCTACGCGCGCAAATGCTAGGGGAATACGCGGAGTCAGACCGGATCGGGGATGCCGCGGACGCCCGTTGCCGGGACGTTGGTGTGCCGTGCGCTACCAACGCACCGACATGCCGCTTGGGCAAAGCGGCGCAATGTGACGTTGGCGACCACAAAGACAAACGCCCACGAGGTGGGAATCCTCACAGGCGTTGGGTGGTACGGTGCTTCGGTACTTCGGCGACTGGCCGATCGCCGCGCGAAGTCGATGTTATGGCTCAGCGCTGTGCCGTACGGGTGACCTTCGAGGTTACCTTGGCTGCAGGCTTCGCGGCCGTTTTGACCACCCGCTTGGCCGGCGCCTTCGCGGCCACCTTGGTCCGGGCCGCCTTGGTCGTCTTGGCCTGACTGAGCGCCGGACGACGCTCCACCACGCGAATCATCTTGCCGTGCTTGCCCCGCACCAGACGCGTACGCGGGGCTTCAGTGCCATCCTTGGCCGCCGGCCCGTCGACCGCGGCGATCACGCGCGAAGCCTCCTTGACCGGTACGTGGAGCACCAGCAGTTGGCCCGACGTCAGCGTATCGCGACGCAGACGATTCCAGCTCTTGATCTGCGCAACGCTCACGCCACTGCGTGCGGCCACGCGAGCCAGTGTGTCGTGCTTGCGAGCCCGCACCATCACCTTGCGCGTATCGGGAATGTCCGGCTCCAGCGCAAGCACGGCATTACGTGCTACCGATGCGCTGATGTCCTGATCAATGTCGTCCGAGCGAGGCACCAGCAACGTCGAGCCCGCCTTGAGGCGCATGCGCGGCGCAATGTTGTTGACCGAACGGATGATGGCGGCGTCGACACCGAGCTTGCGCGCCACATCTTCCGGGCGCTCGCGCGATGCCGACGTGTACGTCGTCCAGCTCGAGAGCGGCTTGTCATAGCCCTTCAGACGGCGCTGGAACACTTCGGCGCTATCGAACGGCAGGAGAATCTTCGGCTGCGCCGCACCCAGAATCACGGGCTTGCGGAACGACGGATTGAGCGCACGGAATTCGTCGAGCGGCAGGTCGGCCAGCTTCGCGGCCAATGCCACGTCGATGTCGCGCTTGGTGGTCACGCTGACGAAGTACGGGTGATTCGGAATCTCCGGCAGCGTCACGTTGTAGATTTCCGGGTGCGCAATGATGTTCTTGATCGCCTGCAGCTTTGGCACGTAGTAACGCGTCTCGGTCGGCATGCGCAGGCTCAGGTAATCGGTCGGCAACCCTTGCGCCTGATTGCGGTCGATGGCGCGCTGCACGTTGCCCTCGCCCCAGTTATAGGCCGCGAGCGCCAGTTGCCAGTCGCCGAACATCTCGTAGAGCTTGGAGAGGTAGTCAAGGGCTGCGGTCGTCGAGGCGAGCACGTCGCGGCGCTCGTCCTGGAACATGTTCTGCTTGAGGTTGTAAGTCTTGCCGGTGCTTGGAATGAACTGCCACATCCCCGCGGCCTTGGCCGTCGAAAGCGCCTGCGGGTTGTACGCGCTCTCCACAAACGGCAACAGCGCGAGTTCCGTCGGCATGTGGCGCCGCTCGAGTTCTTCAACGATGTGGAACAGGTACTTGCTCGAGCGCTCGATCATGCGCTCGACATATTCGGGACGCTGCGCGTACCACTGTGTGCGGTCCTGCGCGAGGTCGGTGTCCAGATCGGGGATGGCGAAACCGTGACGGATGCGTGACCAGAGATCGGCGTCGTCGCTGCCGTAGGCCAGGTCGTTGATCGAGTCGTTGTCGAGGTCAATGGTCTGATCGCTTGAGACGCGCTGCTTGCCTTTGGCGGACGTGACGAGAGGCGAGTTGCCTTGCGCCGTCGGCGTGGAACTCGACACACCGTTGGTCGGTGCTGTGCCGGCACACGCCGCCAGAAGCAGCGTCAGTAGCAAGCTAACGATAAGTCGCATTGATCGGGCTCGAATTGGGTTGCATCTTCATGAAATTGGCAAGGATGGTAAGGAAACCCTTCAGATGCGTCAACCATTCTGCCTATTTTTTTCGCAAAATTTACGCAAAAACACCCCAATTTCGAGGGTTATCCCTGATCTTGATGCATCGCGATGTGGCTGAAACGAGACGTCCTGACGACGTACCCGATGCGATCGACGCGCAACCAAAACATCTCAGCGCGAGGATGCTGTAAGGCTGAGCAGGTGTGAGTGAACCTGTCAACGTCTGCTTTGTGACAATGTCATGCCACGCCATGCTGTTGACAGCATGGCAGAGTCACGTTCAACGGAAGCTGTCCTTCCAGCTGCGCACGGTAGCGAATACCGCCTCGCGGGACAGCTGCGCGCGCCCCGCATGGCGCTCCGCCGCCGCGATGACCGCGGGTGCGTCGCTACGCAGGAAGGGGTTCGTCGCACGCTCCTGGGCCAGCGTCGTGGGCAATGTGGGACGGCCGCCAGCGCGAAGCGCCGTGGCGTCCCGATGCCACGCGACAAGTGCCGCGTTATCGGGGTCGACCACCAGCGCGAAGCGAAGGTTCGACAGCGTGTATTCGTGCGCGCAATGCACGAGCGTGGCGGGAGGCAGCGCGGCGAGCGTATCCAGCGAGGCGAGCATCTGTGCGGGCGTGCCCTCGAACAGGCGTCCGCAACCGCACGAGAACAGCGTGTCGCCACAAAACAGATGCGGTGCGCCTGCGGTGCCTGCCCCAAGAAAATAAGCGATGTGTCCCGCGGTATGGCCGGGCACGTCGATCACCTCCAGCGTCAAGGCCGGGGCGGCGATGTGAACCGTCTCGCCGCCGACATGCGGATGATTGACACAGGCGATCGCTTCGCCGGCCGGACCGTGCACAGGAACGTCGAACCGATCGAGCAGCGCCTCGACACCGCCGATGTGATCGGCATGCTTGTGCGTGATGAGAATGGCGCGCAGCGTGAGGCCGCGCGCGTCGAGATAGGCGAGCACCGGTGCGGCGTCGCCCGGGTCGACCACCACGGCATCTTTGCCGTTGTCGATGACCCAGAGATAATTGTCCTGGAACGCGGGGACGGGGAAGACGGTCAATGTTCCGGCCGACGCCTCGCTTACCGCATCTGCGTGCGCATCCATATATACTCGCCACCATGTCAGAACGTCCGATTATAGACTGGCCCCTTTGGCTCGTCTCACCGCCAGGCCGCTACGCGCTCGCATGGGAACAGACCCTTTTCGACCAGTGGGTCGGGGATCTGTTCGGCTATCACGCGCTGCAGCTCGGCCGTCCAGAACTGGATACGCTGCGCGAGAACCGCATGCCTTATCGCGGTCTCGTCCTGACGGCGGCGCGCAGCCCCGACGCCCCGCCGCTCGTGACCAAGGCGGCCAGCGACACGACTGGCGGCACGCCATCGTGCCACGCGGGCGCGCCAGACATGGTCGCGCGCGATATTCTCGTGAGCCGCTTCGACGAGTTGCCCATCGCCACGGCGAGCACCGATCTCGTGGTGCTGCCGCACGTGCTCGAGTTTGCCGAGAATCCGCACGATATCCTGCGTGAAGTCGAGCGCATTCTCGTGCCCGAGGGACAGGTCATCATCACCGGCTTCAACAATCTGAGCCTGTGGGGTGCGCGCGAGGAGCTGGGCCGACTGGCCGGCGCGCCGTTCCTGCCGCCCGGCGCCGATCTCATCGCCTTCACGCGACTGAAAGACTGGCTCAAGCTGCTGTCCTTCGACATCGATCGCGGTCGTTTCGGCTGCTATCGCCCGCCCCTGCGCGGTGAGCATTGGCTGCAGCGCTTCGAGTTCATGGAACCGGCCGGCGACCGTTGGTGGCCGATCTTTGGCGCGCTCTATGCGGTGCGTGCGGTCAAGCGTGTGCGCGGCATGCGCTTGGTCGGCAAAGTGCGCAAGCGTATACTCGGCCTCCAGCCGGCGGCGGCACCGGTGGCCACCCCCAACACCACGCATCGCCAGATGGCGGAAGCGGCCGACACGCCCGATTGATTGTTTGAGAGATGACCTTGCCGCAAGTTGAGATCTACACCGACGGTGCCTGCAAAGGCAATCCCGGCCCCGGCGGCTGGGGTGCCCTGCTCGTCGCGGGCAAACACCGCAAGGAAATGTTCGGCGGCGAAGCCAACACGACCAACAACCGCATGGAGCTTCTGGCCGTCATTCGCGCGCTCGAAGCCCTGAACAAGCCCTGCCGCGTGGTGCTGCACACCGACTCGCAGTACGTGCAGAAAGGCATCAGCGAGTGGATTCACGGCTGGAAGGCCCGCGGTTGGAAAACCACCGCCAAGGAGCCGGTAAAAAACGCCGACCTGTGGCAGACGCTCGACGCCGTCTCGCAAAAGCACGAGATCGACTGGCGCTGGGTGAAGGGTCACGCCGGGCACGACGGCAACGAGGCCGCCGACCAGTTGGCCAATCGTGGCGTGGAAAGTCTGCGTCGCGGCCAGTGAGGCGGCGGCGAACGGCCCCGCTTGAGCATCATCCGCGCATTGCGTGAGGCGTCACGGCCCGCAGCGCGTCAATTCCGAAAGCACACGAGATTCATCGAACAGCATGCGACAACTGATCCTCGATACCGAAACCACCGGCCTGAATGCCAAAACGGGCGACCGTCTGCTGGAAATCGGTTGCGTCGAACTGGTCAATCGCCGCCTGACCGGCAACAACCTGCACTTCTACATCAACCCCGAGCGCGACAGCGATCCGGGCGCATTGGCGGTGCACGGACTGACGACCGAATTCCTCTCCGACAAGCCCAAGTTCGCCGAGATTGCGGAAGAGTTACGCGAGTATTGCCGCGACGCCGAGATCATCATCCACAACGCGGCGTTCGACCTGGGCTTTCTGGACATGGAGTTCGGCCGCCTTGGCTGGCCGCCTTTCATGCAGCACTGCTCGGGCCTGATCGACACGCTGCTGCGTGCCCGGGAGATGTTCCCCGGTCGGCGCAATTCGCTGGACGCGCTTTGCGAGCGTCTCGGCGTCAACAATGCACACCGCACGTTGCACGGCGCATTGCTCGACGCGGAGTTGCTTGCCGACGTGTATCTCGCCATGACGCGCGGTCAGGAGAGTCTCGTCATCGAAATGGGCGACGGCGACAACAGCGACACGGGCGCGCATCGCGAAAAGATCTCACTGCGTCAGTTCGACCTGCCCGTGATTGCGGCGGCGGACGACGAGGTGGCGCAACATGCCGGTGTACTCAACGACATCGACAAGGGGATGAAAGGGACGTGCGTGTGGCGCACCGAACCGGCCGCCCCGGAAGGCGACGCGGCACCGGCGGCGTGAGTTTGCGCAGGGCGCCACGGGAAATTCGCACAATGGTCTTCCCAAGCGAAGAAAACATCCCTATAATTGCGGTCTTTGCTGCTTGCGAGTCATCGCAAGAACGGCGTGAAGTGATCGAGAGATATCGTCACGGCGGCAGCAAAAAAGAACAAAAGAAAGGTTGCAGACTTCTGCGAAAACAGTTAAAGTTCTGCTCCTGATTGCGAAACAAAAACTTCAGCAATCAGCACTAAATCATTGATTTAGTTAATGATTTGGGTGGTTAGCTCAGCGGTAGAGCACTGCCTTCACACGGCAGGGGTCACAGGTTCAATCCCTGTACCACCCACCAGATTCGAAGGGCCGACGATTCGTCGGCCCTTTTTGCATTCGGCGTCCGAATCGAAGGCATGCGCGTCACTGTCTTCCCGTTGCTGGAAAAGCGCGCGTGAAGCCCCATCGCTGCCTCGTTACCACTGCCATCCCCCCTCGCGTCAGCGCCATCCCCACTATCTTCTGACACGGACAAGCAGCGTCCATGCACGTGCCTCCGGCCATGAAAGGCTGAGCACCACACCCTCGGTGTCGGAGGCTAACTCCACGTCTGCCTCGGTGTCTGCCTCGGTGTCTGCCTCGGTGTCTGCCTTAGTGTCTGCCTCGGCGTCCGTCGCGGCATCGGCATCGGCATCGGCATCGGCATCGGCATCGGCATCGGCATCGGCATCGGAGAATAAACGCGGATAACGTTTGCGTGTTTTTCTCGGAATTTCCGGCCACCGAGCCGACTTTCGGCTGCTTTTTAATAGATTATTTCTATCAATTGAAAAATCCAATGCAAATTGCAGTCATTCTTAGTCGCATTGTCGCGCGGCTTTCAGGTAGCGGCGCCCCACCCTGCGGGCATTTCCACGAATTCATGGGACCTTCAGTGCCAGTCTTATATAAGACTCGAGCATTCACATTACGAAAAGGCATTTCAGTTTTGCCCCCGACCCGTGTCACAATCGGAAAAATTCGTCATGGCTAGCGGACTGTTACCCCAGTCGGCGGCGTTCCCCCACCTTTCCCTGATTCTTGAATCCGAGACCAGCGATGAGTACGCAGCAACCCAGCATCATTTACACCCTGACCGACGAAGCCCCGCTTCTGGCCACCAGCGCGTTCCTCCCGATCATCCGCACGTTCGCCGCACCGGCAGGCGTGTCGATCGAGACCAGCGACATCTCGGTCGCGGGCCGAATCCTTGGCGAATTCCCCGAATTCCTGACGGAAGACCAGCGCGTGCCGGATAACCTCGCCGAGCTGGGCCGTCTGACGCAAGATCCGGATACGAACATCATCAAGCTGCCGAACATCAGCGCATCGGTGTTCCAGCTCCAGAGCGCGATCAAGGAACTGCAATCGAAGGGCTACAAGGTGCCGGACTATCCGGAAGACCCGAAGACCGACGAAGAGAAGGCCATCCAGAAGCGCTACTCGAAGTGCCTCGGCTCGGCCGTGAACCCGGTGCTGCGTGAAGGCAACTCGGATCGTCGCGCCCCGCTCGCCGTCAAGAACTACGCCAAGAAGCACCCGCACAGCATGGGCGAGTGGAGCATGGCATCGCGCACGCACGTGGCGCACATGAAGCATGGCGACTTCTACCACGGCGAAAAGTCGATGACGCTCGACCGCGCCCGTGACGTCAAGATGGAACTCGTCACCAAGAGCGGCAAGACGATCGTGCTCAAGCCGAAGGTCTCGCTGCTCGACGGCGAAATCATCGACAGCATGTTCATGAGCAAGAAGGCGCTGTGCGACTTCTACGAAGAGCAGATGGAAGACGCGCGCAAGACCGGCGTGATGTTCTCGCTGCACGTGAAGGCCACCATGATGAAGGTCTCGCACCCGATCGTGTTCGGCCACGCCGTGAAGATCTTCTACAAGGACGCCTTCGAGAAGCACGGCAAGCTGTTCGACGAACTGGGCGTGAACGTCAACAACGGTCTCGTGAACCTGTACGAGAAGATCGAGTCGCTGCCGAGCTCGCAGCGCGAAGAGATCATTCGCGATCTGCACGCGTGCCACGAGCACCGTCCGGAACTGGCGATGGTCGACTCGGCCAAGGGCATCTCGAACCTGCACGCGCCGAACGACGTGATCGTCGACGCCTCGATGCCGGCCATGATCCGCATCGGCGGCAAGATGTGGGGCGCCGATGGCCGTCCGAAGGACACCAAGGCCGTGATTCCGGAGAGCACCTTCGCGCGCATCTATCAGGAAATCATCAACTTCTGCAAAACCAACGGCAACTTCGACCCGACCACCATGGGGACGGTGCCGAATGTCGGCCTGATGGCGCAGAAGGCTGAAGAATACGGTTCGCACGACAAGACGTTCGAAATCGCCGAAGACGGCGTGGCGAACATCGTCGACATCGCGACGGGCGAAGTGCTGCTCTCGCAGAACGTGGAAGCCGGCGACATCTGGCGTATGTGCCAGGTCAAGGATGCGCCGATCCGCGACTGGGTGAAGCTCGCCGTGAACCGCGTGCGCAACTCGGGCATGCCGGCCGTGTTCTGGCTCGACCCGTACCGTCCGCACGAAGCCGAACTGATCAAGAAGGTCGAAACGTACCTGAAAGATTACGACACCAGCGGCCTCGACATCCAGATCATGTCGCAAGTGCGCGCCATGCGTTACACGCTCGAGCGCGTGATCCGCGGTCTGGACACCATCTCGGTGACCGGCAACATTCTGCGCGACTACCTGACCGACCTGTTCCCGATCATGGAACTGGGCACCAGCGCCAAGATGCTGTCGATCGTGCCGCTCATGGCCGGTGGCGGCATGTACGAGACGGGTGCCGGCGGCTCGGCACCGAAGCACGTCAAGCAACTGGTGGAAGAGAACCACCTGCGTTGGGATTCGTTGGGTGAATTCCTGGCGCTGGCCGTTTCGCTGGAAGACCTGGGCATCAAGACGGGCAACGAGCGCGCCAAGATTCTCGCCAAGACGCTTGATGCAGCGACGGGCAAGCTGCTCGACAACAACAAGGGTCCGTCGCCGAAGACCGGCCAGTTGGACAATCGCGGCAGCCAGTTCTATCTGGCGATGTACTGGGCGCAGGAATTGGCCGGGCAGACGGACGACGCCGATCTGGCCAAGCACTTCGCGCCGCTCGCCAAGCAACTGACCGAGAACGAGAAGGCCATCGTGGGCGAACTCTCCGACGTGCAGGGCAAGCCGACGGACATCGGCGGCTACTACAAGCCGGACTTCGCGAAGCTCGAGCAGGTCATGCGTCCGAGCAAGACCTTCAACGCTGCGCTGGAAAGCATCGCGAAGGCCTAATGACGCCATAACGGCGACTTAGGTTGAACGACACGGGCGGTCTGCGAGGATCGCCCGGTAGCACCCACAAAAAAGCCGGCAGAAGCCGGCTTTTTTGTTGTCTGCTTCATCTTCAAATCCGGGCACTTCCGGGCAGCGCCGCCCGGAGTTCGACGCCCGTGGGGCCTTAGCCGTCCGCGCGCAACAGCCCCCAGCACAACCGGTAAAGCTCGTCCTCGAACTCGGGAGTGCCAAGCAAGGGGGAATCTTCGAGCGCGGCTGAGCGCAGGGTGCCCATGACGGCGCGCGTGAGCACGAAGACGGTGGCGGCGGTGGGCGGGCGCATTTCGGGCGCGTCGCGTCGCGACATGGCGACGGCGATATGTTCCGCTGCCTCACGCATGGCTTGCATGATGTTCTCGTGGTGATCGAGCTGCCACGCCATCTTGATGAGCGAACGCTTCACGCGTCCGCCTGCGCCGAAGGCTTCGATGAGCACGCGCAGTCGCTCGCGAATCACCCGTTCCGGGTCGGCGCCCTCTTCCGCCGCACGGGCGATGCGCTCGTTGAGTTCGTCCATCACCCGGCGCCGCTCGCGCGCAATCATCGCCAGCAGAATCGCTTCCTTGGTCGGGAAGTATTGGTACAGGGTACCGATGGAGAACCCGGCCTTGCGGGCGATGCGATTGGTCGTGAGCGCGGCTTCGCCTTCTTCGTCGAGAACCTGAGCGGTGGCTTCGAAAATGGTCTCGACGGTGTGTTGTGCGCGTGCCTGCATCGGCCGCTTTCGCATGGCGGACGGGGCATTCTGGGTCGCGGGCGGCTTGGGGGTGGCCATATCGAAAAACCTGAGCGGGAAGCGAGTTGCGGCAAGATGCCGGAAAAATGAATAATGCTCACATTCGCGGTGAAGTTCAAGCGATGGTGACGAAACGCTTCCTGTGCGCCACCTCGGCACTGCGACTCCCTCAACATCGCCTGAGCGGCAAGACACCATGAGCCATGACCTTTCTGCCCTGACCGTACGCAAGCTGACTGTCGATCTGGCCGGTGGCTTCGCGCGTCACTGGCACAGCGGCGATGCGTACCGCACCATGTATTACAACGCGCTGTCGATGAGCTTTCCGGTCGGCGAGCAATCGTTCATTGATTCGGTGCGCGACACGATGGATCGTCTGCCTGCGGATCCAAGGTATGACACGCTGCGTGCCGACATTGCCCAGTTCATTGGACAGGAGGCGACGCATCGGCATCTGCATGGTCAGTACAACGCGCAATTGACGAAGCAGGGGCTGGTGAATCACTGGGAGAACTGGGCGACAACGCGCATTCAGTGGGCACGTCGCCGCAAACTCTCTCCGATGTACATGCTGGCCGTGACGGCCGCGTACGAGCACTGCACCGCGGTATTCGGCGACGGCGCCCTTCGTTATGACCGCTGGCTCGCGAAGGCCGAACCGAAGATGCGCCTGATGTGGCGCTGGCACGCGGCCGAAGAAACGGAGCACAAGGCGGTGGCGTTCGATCTCTATCGCGCGCTCGGCGGCAGTGAGCGCCA
The DNA here is from genome assembly GCF_902459725.1 of Pandoraea eparura. GTDB lineage: Bacteria > Pseudomonadota > Gammaproteobacteria > Burkholderiales > Burkholderiaceae > Pandoraea > Pandoraea eparura. The sequence goes on along the minus strand of NZ_CABPSH010000011.1, from coordinate 111,330 downwards.
ACGCGTTCTCACGTATCTCTACGTGCTTTTCATGTTCGCACTGGAGAGTCACGCGCAGACGATCAATAACCTGTGGCACGACGGCACACTCTTCAAGCCCCGTACGTGGTGGGGATTCGCCACGATGTTCTTCGGGCGCGACGGCGTCGTCTGGTGCAGCACCGGGCCGATGCTTAAGTACCTCGCGCCGTCGTTTCATCCGAACCGTCATGGCGATCCTGCGCTCGCCGAAAAGTGGCTTGCGATGCATCAAGACAACTGGCGGGCGGTTCGCTGACTTGCGCTAGAGTCTCGTTTTTCCTGCTGCTCGGCGCCTACCCCTCTCAACCGCCTGCGGTCGGCCGCCGGGCCGGCACCCGTTTTCGTCGCTCCACGAAATTCGCTTTGGAAAACGGGTACCGGCCCGACGTCTCGAAACGCGTCAACGCATCGTCGCACCCTCCCCCACTCCCCGCCTCACCGCACTCCCCCGCCTCATCGTCACGATGACACCGTCTTCTCCTGCGCACAGGCTCTCGCCGACCGTCCCCACGTGCTTCGCATCTGCTGGTGACGATCGTCGAGAGCCTCGTCATCCCCCAAGCGCTTCCCCACGCCCGGTATCGCGACGTCATCGTGAAATTTGTCAGGCAATGGTCGGTTGCATTCCAAAACACTTCGTTATGCCCGTCATCGTGAGGTCACCGACGTGAGGTGTTTATCGCCTTGATTGGGCCCATTCCGAAACACTCGGTCACGCCCGGAATTGCGACGTCGCCGCGAAATGTTTCAGGCCCCGGTTGACCCCATTGTGTTGCAGCGTTGTCGGTAGCCATGGCCTTTGTGGACCGGGCGGTGAGAGGTACTGATGAGATGTCGAGGGTCTCGCCGCCCGTCACCAGCAGATGCGAAGCACGTGGGGATGGGCGGCGAGGCCCTGTGCGCATGAATAGGCGGTGTCATCGTGACGCTGCGGTTGGCCATTGTGGCGGGGTGGGTGCTTGGGGCGGGTGCGACGATGGGTTGGCGTGTTTCGAGACGTCGGGCCGGTACCCGTTTTCCAAAGCGAATTTCGTGGAGCGACGAAAACGGGTGCCGGCCCGGCGGCCGACCGCAGGAGGATGCGAGGGGTAGGCCCAAGATCCGCGTACGCGCCAAAAATGTGCCCCTAATAACGGAATACCGAGTATCAACGCCGAGTGATATGCCACAAGCAGCATCTTGATAATAATGATCACGCCTCAAAGCAGCACCGATACCCGCGCAACGCGAAGTCAGTGTGTCAATGACTCAGGCGTGCCCCCTTGCACCGTTCGGTGGAAAGTGAAGTTCAGAGGCACGCATAAATCAAAACGAGACGGAGACACAGTCATGAGCAAGGCAGCAGGTTGGCTGCGGGGCGCGCTCGCCCTCGCGGTTTGCGGTGCCGCGGGCGTCGCCCACGCGCAATCGAATGTATCGCTTTACGGTCAGGTTGACGCCTGGGTCGGCGCCGCCAAAACACCCGGTGGAGCGCGCGCCTGGACGCAAGGCGGCGGCGGGATGTCCACGTCGTACTGGGGCATGAAAGGCACGGAAGATCTCGGCAACGGCCTCAAGGCGATCTTCACGCTGGAGGACTTCTTCCTACCACAAAGCGGACGCTACGGACGCTTCACCGGCGACAGCTTTTTCTCCCGCAATGCCTACGTCGGCCTGCAGTCGAATACGCTCGGTACGGTCACGATGGGCCGCCTCACCACGTCGTATTTCGTCTCGACGATTCTGTTCAACCCGTTCGTCGATTCCTATACGTTCAGCCCGATGGTCTATCACACGTTCCTCGGCCTCGCGGGCCAGGGCATCGTCGGTGATTCGGGATGGAACAACGCCGTGATGTACGCCACGCCAGATTACAAGGGACTCGGGGCAAGCGTCTCCTATGCCTTCGGCAACAAGGCCGGGGAAACGGGACAGAACAAGTGGAGCGCCGCCGCAATGTATTTCCACGGCCCGCTCGCCGCCTCGCTCGCCTATCAGCAGGTGAAGTTCGATGCGACGCCCGACGATCAGGCCGGCATCACCGGCTTTCGCAATCAGCAAGCCCTCCAGGCCGGTTTGACCTACGATTTTCACGTGGTCAAGCTCTATGGCCAATATCAGTACATCAAGAACACGATTACCGGCGGCAATCTGACGTCGAACGGCGCGCAATTCGGACTTTCGGTGCCGCTCGGCGCAGGCAGTGCGATCGCGTCGTACGCCTATACGAAGAATTCGGGACAGAATGACATTAGCCGAAATACCTGGGCCGTCGGTTACGACTACAACTTCTCGAAACGTACCGATCTTTACGTGGCCTACCTGAACGACAAGGTGTCCGGGCTGGAAGCCGGAAATACTTTTGGGGTGGGCATGCGCACCAAGTTCTGACAAACTCCGCAGCACGGGCTCGCGCACAGTAAAATGCGCGCGCCCCGCCGCACACGGACAACGGCATAACAAAGGCACAAGGAGAGCACGTTGCTGACTAAATTCTTCAAACTCCAGGAGCATGGCTCCAATGTACGAACGGAAATGGTGGCAGGTCTCACGACCTTCCTGACCATGTCGTACATCATCTTCGTCAACCCCAATATTCTCGGCACGACGGGCATGGACAAGAGCGCCGTGTTCGTGGCGACCTGTCTCGCAGCCGCCATCGGCTCGGTGGTGATGGCCTTCATCGCCAACTATCCAATCGGCATGGCCCCCGGCATGGGGCTGAACGCCTTCTTCGCCTTCACAGTCGTCGGCGCAATGGGCTACACATGGCAGCAAGCCCTGGGGGCCGTCTTCATCTCAGGCTGCCTGTTCATCATCCTGACGGTGACCGGCATACGCTCCTGGCTGATTGCCGGGGTACCAAAATCGTTGCGATGCGCGATTGCCGCCGGTATCGGTCTGTTCCTCGCCATCATCGCGCTCGGTAACGCCGGCGTGGTCGTCGCCAACCCGGCAACGAAAATCGGTCTGGGCGATCTCCACGCCCCGCAAGCCCTGCTCGCGATTTTCGGCTTCTTCCTGATTGCCGTGCTCGACGCCCTGCGCGTTCGCGGCGCTATCCTGATCGGCATTCTGGTCGTGACGATTCTCTCGATGGTACTGGGCCTGAATCAGTTCCAGGGCGTTTTCGCCATGCCGCCAAGCCTCGCCCCGACGTTCCTCAAGCTCGACATCCCGGGCGCACTGCACGCTGGCTTCGTTCACGTCATTCTGGCCTTCGTGCTGGTGGAAGTGTTCGACGCAACGGGCACGCTGATGGGCGTGGCCAAGCGCGCCGGACTGCTCGAAGGCACGCATTACAAGGGCCTCGGCCGCGCGCTCTTCGCCGATTCGATCGCGATTTTCTTCGGCTCGCTGCTGGGGACGAGCAGCACGACGGCCTACGTGGAAAGCGCCTCGGGCGTGCAGGCGGGCGGACGCACCGGCCTCACCGCGCTCACGATTGCCGCGCTGTTCATCCTCGCCCTCTTCATCGCGCCGCTGGCCGGCTCGGTCCCCGCCTACGCGGCCGCACCGGCACTGCTCTATGTGGCCGGGTTGATGCTGCGCGAACTGCTCGACGTGGAATGGGATGACATCACGGAAGCCACCCCGGCCGCCCTGACCGCCCTCGCCATGCCGTTCACGTACTCGATCGCCACCGGCCTCGCCTTCGGCTTCATCTCGTATGCCGTGCTCAAACTGTTCACGGGCCGCGCGAAGGATGTCCACCCCGCCGCCTGGGTGATCGCCGTCCTCTTCGTGCTGAAGTACGTGTTCTTCCCGAGCTGATCGAGACGATGTCCCGATAGCACAACGGCCCGCCGGAGTATCCCCGGCGGGCCGTTTGCTTCTACCCGAGGCTCACGCCCTCGCCGCCGAAATCAATTCGGCAAGCCCCGTGCGATGGCGGCCCTGTGCGTCGAAGTTCTCCGGCGAAAGCCATTGCTCGAACCCCCGGCTGATGGCCGGCCATTCGCCATTCGTGATCGAGAACCACGCCGTGTCGCGGCTACGACCCCGGTAGACGATCGCCTGACGGAATATGCCCTCGAACGTGAACCCGTAACGCGCCGCCGCCCGCCGCGACGGGGCATTGAGCGCATCGCATTTCCACTCGTATCGGCGATACCCCAACTCGTCGAACGCGCGACGCATCAGCAAGTATTGCGCCTCCGTGCCAGCACGCGTGCGCTTGAGCAACGGCGAGTACGCCACGTGCCCGACTTCAATCACCCCATTCGCCGCGTCGATGCGCATGAGCGCCAACGTCCCCACCGCCCGCCCGGTCTCCCGATCGACAATTGCGTAATGCAACGGGTCGCTGGACGCCGCCATCCTGGTCGCGTACGTGTAGTAGCTGTCGAAATCCGGAAACGGGCCGGCGCTCATGTATGTCCAGTCGCGACCGTCCGCAGCACTGGCGTATGCCTCGTAGAGGTCCTTCGCATGACGCTCCACGTCGATCGGCTCGATCCGGCAGTAGCGCCCCTCGATCGGCGCACGAGGCGGCTGCGCTCTCGGCTTCCAGTCCGGCAGCGCTGCACCGATGGGCTGGTCGTATTCGTTGAAATTCGGGGCGTCAGTCATCTCGCTCGTCTCCGGAAGTTGGCGCAACACGCAAGTCATGACGTCTAAAGTATCGCTTCAGTGGTACGATGAGAAGCACCACACTTTGAGAATCTCATGGTGCCACGGACTCACTCAACCGATCGGCAAGTCAGACCGGCGCCACGTCCCGCGACTCAGCCAGTGACCCAACTCGCAGCGGGACGGAGCGCCGGTCAGGCCACACAAGCCGTCGGTCATCCATGAACACCGCTTCCCCTCCTTTCCCCCCCCTTTCCCCTTTCCCCTTCTCCACGTCTGCCGCCATGCCAGTTTCCCCGAAATCCCGTTCCGGCACGCTCGATCCTGCGCCGCAGAACGTCGCCGCCCTGTTCGACAGCCCGCTGGCGACCGGACTGGGGCGCGCAGGTACCTCGCTTCAGAAACAACTCCTCTCTCGCCTCAAACACGCCATTCTCGAAGGCCGTCTGCCGGCCGGCACCCGACTGCCCGCCTCTCGCACGCTCGCGGAAGATCTCGCCATTTCGCGCAACACGGTCTCGATCGTCTACGACCAACTGGCGGCCGAAGGCTTTATCGTGCCCCACCGGCTCGGCACGCGCGTCGCCCAACTCTCCCTCGATCCACACGTCGCCGCCAAAGCCGCAAGGACCGCCAGCGCTGCGACGTCGAGGGCCAAAGACCCGGTGGCAACGCCCCCCAACGCACCGGACGATCCCCCAACACCCCTCGCGTCACGCCGCATCCAACGCTTGCCGGCAACACGCCACGCCGCCCGCGCCGACGAGACGCCCCTGCCATTTACGCCCGGGGTTCCGGCACTCACCCGCTTTCCCACCAGTACCTGGCGGCGCACGCTCGAACGTGTGATGCGAGAAGCCCAACCTCGCCACTATCACTACGGCGATCCCCTTGGTGAGCCCGCGCTGCGAGACGCCATCGCCGCCCACTTGCGCATTTCGCGCGGGGTGCGTTGCGATGCCGCGCAAGTCGTCATCACGGAAGGCGCGCACGAGGCACTGATTCTCTGCGTGCGCCTTCTCACCGACCCCGGCGATACGGTGTGGATGGAAGACCCCGGCTATCGCGGCGCGAAGGCCGCTTTCCATTCAAGCGATGTTCGCCTCCAGGCACTGCGTGTCGACGACGAGGGGGTCGTGATTCCGGATGGCGAGTGGGATCGCTCGCCGCCGCGACTGGTGTATGTCACGCCGTCGCATCAATATCCGCTCGGCAGTGTGCTGTCAGCCTCGCGCCGCCTCGACCTGATCGCGCAGGCGCGGCGCCATGGCGCCTGGATTCTGGAAGACGATTACGACAGCGAGTTTCGCCATCAAGGCGAGCCGATCGCCGCAATGCAGGGGATGGTGCCAGATGCGCCGGTGGTCTACGTGGGGACGTTCAGCAAGACGATGTTTCCCGCACTGCGTCTGGGCTTCCTGATTCTGCCGACGACGCTGGCCACGCAAGCCCGCGACGCGCTCGACGAACTGCTGCGCGGCGGTCATCGCTTCGAACAACTGGCACTGGCGGAATTCATCCGCAGCGGCCAGTTTGCGCGGCATCTCGGTCGCATGCGACGACTGTATCGGGAACGCCAGACGGCGTTGCGCAACGCGCTATCGGCCCATTTCGACCCGGCATACGCGGTGATCGGCGAGCGCTGCGGCCTGCACCTGACAGTGCGGCTAGACCCTGCATTCCCGGACAAGGCGATCGTGGCCGCGGCACAGCGCGAAGGCATCGGCCCGCGCGCCCTGTCGAGCTTTGCACTCGATCCACAACCCAGGGATAACGGTCTGGTCATCGGCTACGGCGATACGGACGCGGCGCGCATCCCCGGCCTGATCAAGCGGCTCGCCGCGATTGTCGCGGCGCAGAAGGTGGAGAAAGCTGAAAAGGGAATTTCGCTGGCGACGGATTGAACCCGTCGCCGCGCGGGATTACACCGTCTGCACGACTTTCTTGCCCGCGTCGCGCGCCTGCTCGGCACGCGCCATCCACAGCGTGAGCAGGACGGCCGCCACCGCCGCCACCGACGCACACAGGTAGACCTCGGCATAGCCATAGGCACCGACGATCAGGCCCGCCACCGGTCCGGTCACACCGAGCGCCACGTCGAGGAACACGGAGTACGCCCCCAGCGCCGCGCCACGGTTTTGTGCCGGCACCAGATTGACGGCCGCCACGCCCAAGGACGGGAACACGAGCGAGAACCCGGCCCCCGAGAGCGCCGCACCGACCAACGCCGTGAAGCCCGTCGGCGCAATCCCGAGCACGATCAGGCCGAGCGCCTCGAGCATGAAGGACGTCATGGCCACGCGGTAGCCGCCAAAGCGGGCGATGCTGCTGCCGAAGAGCAGTCGTACGCCCATGAAGCACACGCCGAACGCGGTCAGCGCCAGCGCCGCGTTGTCCCAGTGATGGCTCGCGTAGTAAAGGGTGATGAACGTGGAGATGGCACCAAAACCGATAGAGCCGAGCGCGAGTCCCATGCCGAACGGCAACACGCGGCCAAGCACGGCGCGGAACGCGAGACGCTCGCCGTGAATGACCGGCGTCGCACGCTTCATGCGCGCGAGCAGCAGGCCCACGACGCCCGCCAGCGCGATCGCCCCACCCAGCACTTCAATGCCATACGCGTTGTCGAGTGCCACGCCGAGCGGCGCGCCCAACGCCAGTGCACCGTAGGTCGCCACGCCGTTCCACGAGATGACGCGCGCCGTATGCGACGGCCCCACCTGGCCAATGCCCCACATGATCGCGCCCGTCGACACCCAGCTCTCACCGAAGCCGAGCACGAGACGCCCAAGAATCAGCGTGAGAAGCGCCAGCCACGGCACGCCGGAAAACACGCCGCCCAAGGCCACCAGCAACCCGGACGCGCCACAGGCCACCAGCCCGCACAACACGGTACGTTTCGGCCCCCAGGCGTCGGCGGTGCGCCCGGCGTACGGGCGCGAGAGCAGCGTCGCAAGGTACTGCACGCTGATCGCCAGCCCGGCAATGACCGAGCTGTACGCGAGATCGACATGCACGAACGACGGCAACACCGCGAGCGGCAATCCGATCGTCAGATAGCAGAGGAACGTGAAGAACACGGTGGAGACGATCTGCAACGTCGTGGCGAACTGCGGGTTCGCGGGGCGGGTGTCGTTGGCGTTGGGCATTGCGCAGGAGTTCAGGAATCGACGAAACCCCAGGACACGCCGCCCCGCGCGACGGGCAAGCATACGCGCGGGACAATGCAATCCTAGGGTTTTCCCGGATCATACGCGGTTTCCCGTCTTTTGTGTAAACGCTTAAAAATAATCTCAAGACGGTTTTCCACGATGGCCCATCGCGCGTCACGCCTGCCTCGCCCGCGCCCTCACGGACCTCACGGACCTCACGGACCTCACGGACCTCACGGACCTCACGGACCTCACTGACCTCACGGCCAGTGGGACGTAAGTCCCGCACCACTCAGCGGCCCACTTCGGCCAGCGCTTTCAGGCTCACGGACAACATGGCGAGGTCGGCGTTGCCTGCCGCCATCTGGTCGGCCAGCACGCGGTGGTAGCGCACCAGCGCCTCCGCATGCAACGCCTCCCAATGGGCGACACGGCTGCTCGCCGGACTTTGGTCGGCGTCGTCGCCAGTATTACCCGCCGCCTCGCCATCCGTCAGCACGCTTGCCGTCAGACGCCGCCGCAGCACCGACAATTCTTCCAGCAACGTGGCACGCGCCAGTCGCTGCCAGTGCGTCAGCATCGGCAGGCCGAGCACCCCGGCCTGCAGCCAGCCGTAGCCCAGTGGCGCGTCGAGGGCAAAGTACACCTGCGCCGCCAGCGACGGCTCGCACCCGCTGGTGCTCGCGACCTCGGCAATGTCGAGCAACGCCACCCGCGCGCCGACGCCCGCCGCGGTCTGGGCAAGCGACGGCGGCACGCCCGCGTCGATCATGGTCTGGCATCTCGCCCGCGCGTCGTCGGCCGCCGCGCCGCTGACCAATGTGTCCACCGTCGGCAGGATGGGCGCGAGCACGCCGCGCAGTCGCTCGACGGTCTCCGGTATGTTAGTCAGGCGGCGCCGCAGGAACCACAAGGTGGCCTGCTCATGCCATTGCGCCAGCGCGGCAAAGAGCGACGCCTGCGTCTCGTGCGAGACGCGCGCGTCAAGCGCATCGATCTCGCCCCACAGCGTGTCGAGGTCGTACGCGCCACGCGCCGCCAGACTCGCCCGCACGACATCGGCCGGCTCGGCCCCGGTTTCCTCGCTGAGCCGATGCACGAACGTCACCCCCGCCCGGTTGACGAGCGCATTGGCCTGCATCGTCGCGAGGATCTCGCGCTTGAGCGGATGACGCCCCATCGCGGCCCCGCATCGACTCGCCAGCGGCGTCGGGAAATACGACGGCAGTTCGTCGGCAACGACGTCGGCGTCGGGCAGATCGCTCGCCAGCAACAGGTCGTAGAGCCACATCTTGCTGTAAGCCATGAGCACCGCACGCTCGGGCGACGTCAGCCCCGTGCCGGCGGCGCGCCGTGCATCGAGCGTTTCGTCGTCAGGCAGGAACTCGATGGCGCGCGAAAGCCGCTGCGCCCGCTCCAGGTACCGCATGAAGCGCGCCTCGTCGTCGAGCGACGCCACCGCCCGCAGCCGCCCCAGCGAGAGCGCCTGCGTTTGCAGATAGTTGTCGCGCAGCACGAGCGTGCCGACTTCCTCGGTCATTTCCGCAAGCAACATGTTGCGCTGCTTGAGTGTCATTTCGCCATCCGTCACCACCAGGCCCAACAGAATCTTGATGTTGACCTCGTGATCGGAACAATCGACACCCGCCGAATTGTCGATGGCGTCGGTGTTGATGCGCCCGCCATGCTGCGCATACTCGATGCGCCCGAGCTGCGTCAGTCCGAGATTGCCGCCCTCGGCCACGACCTTGCAGCGCAGTTCCGCGCCGTTCACGCGCAAGACGTCGTTGGCCCGGTCGCCGACCTGCGCATGCGTCTCGGTACTCGCTTTCACATAGGTGCCGATGCCACCGTTGTAAAGCAGGTCGACCGGCGCTTTCAACAAGGCGCGCAACAGATCGCTCGGCGCCATTTCCGTGGCGTCGGTGCCGATCAGCTCCCTCACCTGCGCCGAGAGCGCGATAGCCTTGGCCGTGCGCGGGAACACGCCGCCGCCCGGCGAAATCAGCCGCGTGTCGTAGTCGGCCCAGCTCGAACGCGGCAGTTGGAACATGCGCTCTCGCTCGGCAAACGACGTGGCCGCATCGGGCGTCGGGTCGAGGAAGATGTGCCGATGGTCGAACGCCGCCACGAGCCGGATGTGTTTTGAGAGCAACATGCCGTTGCCGAAAACATCGCCCGACATATCGCCGATGCCCACCACCGTGAAGTCCTGCGTCTGTGTATCGACGCCCATCTCGCTGAAGTGACGCTTGACGGACTCCCACGCGCCGCGCGCGGTGATGGCCATCTTCTTGTGGTCGTAACCGACCGAGCCGCCGGACGCAAAGGCATCGCCAAGCCAGAACCCGTACTCCGCCGAAATGCCATTGGCGTAATCGGAAAAGGTCGCCGTGCCCTTGTCGGCCGCGACGACGAGATAGGGATCATCGCCGTCGATCCGCACGGTCTGCGACGGCGGCACCAGTTGCCCGTCGACGTAGTTGTCGGTCAGGTCGAGCAGCCCGCGCAGGAACGTCTGGTAGCACGCCACGCCCTCGGCCAGATAGGCATCCCGGTCGCCCGGCGATGGCGGCTGCTTCACCACAAAGCCGCCCTTCGAGCCGACCGGTACGATGACGGTGTTCTTGACCATCTGCGCCTTGACGAGACCAAGCACCTCGGTGCGGAAGTCCTCGCGGCGATCCGACCAGCGCAAGCCGCCTCGCGCCACGCGTCCCCCGCGCAGGTGTACCCCCTCCACGCGTGGCGAGTACACCCAGATCTCGAACATCGGCTTCGGCTCGGGCAAGCCCGGCACCTTCGACGGATCGAACTTGAACGAAAGGTAGGGCTTTTGCGTCACGCCGTCCTTGGCGGTCTGGAAGTAGTTGGTGCGCAAGGTCGCTTCGAGTACGCCAAGAAACTGACGCAGGATACGATCCTCGTCGAGATTGGGAACGTCTTCGAGCGCCGCGTGAATTTGCGCCCGCAGCCGGTCCGCCTGCGACGCGCGCGCCTCCGCGCCCAACGCCGGGTCGAAGCGAGCGAGGAATAACCGCACGAGCATGCCCGATATCGACGCATTGCCGGTCAGCGCATTCTCGATGTACGCGTTGCTGAAGGTCGACCCCACCTGGCGGATGTACTTCGCGTACGCGCGCAGAATGCGAACTTCGCGCCACGTCAGGCCAGCGCTCAGGACCAACCGGTTGAGGTCGTCGTTCTCGACGTCGCCCGCCCAGATACGCGCGAACGCCTCCTCGAAGCGCACGCGGGCGTGTTCGAGGTCGACCTCCGCGCCATCGAGGCTCGTCATGCCGACGTCGTGCATCCAGACGACACCGGTGTCGGCCGGCTCGATCCGGTAAGGACGCTCGTCGTTCACGCGCACCCCGAGGTGCTCGAGCATCGGCAGACTGCGCGAGAGCGCAATGGGCTCCCCCGCCTGATAGATCTTGAAGCGCAGCGTGCCGGGGGCGGCCTCCAGCGGCCGGTAGAGCTGCATGGCCAACGGCGTGGCGCCGCAAGACTGGGCGGGCACCGCCTGTCCGGCACTGAGCAGCGGCTCGATCAACTCGACGTCGCGCACGGCCATGCGGGCCGCATAGTCTTCCCGATACCCCGCAGGGAACGCCTGCGCGTACCGCCGCAGCAAGCGAGTGCCGCGTTCTTCGCCAAACTGCTCGCGCAACGCATCGGACAGATCGTCCTGCCAGCGTCGGGTCGCCTCGACGATGCGCGCTTCGAGTTCGTTCACATCGACATCCGGCACGTTGCCCGGCTCGGTGCGCACGGTGATGTGAATGCGCGCGAGCATTGACTCGGAGAGCTGCGGCGTAAATTCGACGCTGGTCCCGTGATAGGCCGTTTGCAACAGGTTTTGCACGCGCACGCGCAGATCGGTGTTGAACTTCTCGCGCGGCACGAACACGAGGCACGACACGAAGCGATCGAAGCGGTCGCGCCGCACGAACAGCCGCGTGCGCTGGCGTTCCTGCAATCGCAGGATACCTAGCGCAATGTTGGCCAGGGGATCGACGTCGATCTGGAACAGCTCGTCGCGCGGGTATTGTTCGAGGATCGTGGCGAGCGTCTTGGCCAGATGCCCGTTCGGCAGGAAGCCGGTGCGGCCGATCACTTCGCCAACCTTGCGTCGCACGAGCGGAATCTCTTCGGCCGGCACCATGTAGACGTTCGACGTGTAAAGCCCGAGGAAGCGCCGCTCGCCGCACACGCGCCCCTGAGCATCGAAGCACTTGACGCCCACGTAATCGAGATAGCCGGGACGATGCACGCTCGCCCGCGAATTGGCCTTTGTCAGAAAGATCGGCGTACTCGTTTGGGCTACGCCGATGGCGCCGGGCGACAGCCTCGTCTCGTCGGGGGTGCTGGCGTCGCGACGGGCCTCGCGCAACACGCCAAGACCGGTACCCACCACGCCTTGCAGGTAGTGCTCGCCGTCGCGCACGACCAGCGCGTAGTCGCGATAGCCGAGGAACGTGAAGTGACGGGCCAGCATCCAGTCGAGAAACGCCTGCGCCTCCTCGATTTCCGCACGCTCCGGTGGGGTCACGCTCGTTTGCTCGGCACGCTGCCGAAGCGACTCGATGGCCGCATGGCCGGCCGCCTGCATTGCGCGCCAGTCCTCGACCGCCGCGCGCACGTCGCCAAGCACGCGCTGCAGACCGTCGGCCAGCGCCTGGAGACGATCCGGCTCGGAAAATCGGTCGACTTCGATGTGGATATACGATTCGAAACGACTGCCCTCGGCGGTAGCCTCGTCGCCGTTGGCGGTGGTGGTGGTGGTGGTGGCAATACGCTCTCCTGCGGACACCGCCTGGCCAAGACCGCCGCCCGGCGCCACGGCCACGCGCTTGCCGGCGGCGTCGCGCTGGATACGGTAGACCGGGTGAAACGCAGAATGCAGCGCGAGCCCCTGCCGGTTGATCTCCATCGTCACCGAATCGACGAGAAACGGCATGTCGTCGTTGACGATTTCGATGACCGTATGGCTGCAATGCCAGCCGTGCTGATCGAGCGTGGGGTTGTAGATGCGGATGCGCGGCTCGCCGCTGACGAACTTCTGGCCGAGTTGCCAGTGCGCCATCGCCGCGCCATACAGGTCGGCAACGCTGCGCGAGACGACGTCCTCGGCATCGGCCAGACCATAGTAATGCCGCACGAAGGGCTCGAACAGCGCGGCCACGTCGGGCGCGCGCTCACCGGCCATCGCGATGACTTCCGCCATATGTTGACGGACTTTCTCTTCCGGATTCACAGGCATGGGCAACCTCTGCGGGAATGGACGAGACATCGACAAGCTAAGCCATGCTACGCCCGGCGGCCCCGGACTGGCAACGGCGTGATCCCTAAGCCGACGAGCGCGCCGGCGACAGCGACAACAGCAACGGCAACGGCAGCGCCGGCGTAAGCGACAGCGACACGGCAGCGACGACGGCAGCGGTGGTGGCGGTAGCGGCAGCAGCGCCGTCGGCACCGCTCGGGGCGGCGCCGCTCCCGGCTGGTCCTGGTTGGCCCGACCGGCCCGGTATAATTGCGCATGAACTCAAAAGCCACCGATTCGCGCACCGACAGCGCCCCCTTTTCGAGCCTGCCGCTCTCGCCTGCCATGCAGGAGAACCTCGCACGGCTCGGTTACGTCTCGATGACGCCCATCCAGCAGGCGTCGCTCCCCGATATGCTCGCCGGGCACGACCTCATTGCCCAGGCCAAGACCGGCAGCGGCAAGACTGCCGCGTTCTCGCTCGGCCTGCTCCAGCGGGTCGACGCCCGCGATTTCGCGGTGCAGGCCGCCGTGCTCTGCCCCACGCGCGAACTCGCAGAGCAAGTGGCGCAGGAGGTGCGACGCGTCGCGCGCGCCGAGGACAACATCAAGATCCTCACGCTGTGCGGCGGTGCACCACTGCGTCCGCAGGCGGAAAGCCTTGCCCACGGTGCGCACGTGGTCGTCGGCACACCGGGCCGCATCATGGATCACCTGGAGCGCGGCACGCTTTCGCTGGCCGGGGTCAAGACGCTGGTGCTCGACGAAGCCGACCGCATGCTCGACATGGGCTTTTTCGACGACATCGCCACGGTCGCGCGCCAAACGCCCGCCTCACGCCAGACGCTGCTCTTCTCCGCCACGTACCCGGAAGGCATCGCCAAGCTCGCACAACGCCTGCTGCGCTCGCCGCGCGAAATTCGTCTGGCGGAGAAGCATGACGCCAGCAAGATTCGCCAGCGCTTCTATGAAGTGCGCGACGACGAACGCCTGCACGCCGTGGGACAGTTGCTCGATCATTTCCGGCCGGTCAGCACCATCGCGTTCTGCAATACCCGCGCCCAATGCCGCGACCTGACCGACGTGCTGCGCGCCGAAGGCTTTCACGCGCTGATGCTGCACGGTGAGCTCGAACAACGCGAGCGCGATCAGGTGCTGATTCAGTTCGCCAACCGCAGTTGCTCGGTACTGGTCGCGACCGACGTGGCCGCCCGCGGGTTGGACATCGCGCAACTCGAAGCCGTGATCAACGTCGATGTGACGCCCGACCCGGAGGTCTACGTGCACCGCATTGGCCGCACGGGCCGGGCCGACGAAGACGGCTGGGCCTTCAGCCTGGCAAGCATGGACGAGATGGGCCGCGTGGGTAACCTCGAAGCCGCCCTGGGCCATGAAGTGCCGTGGCACAAGCTCGCGGAACTCACGCCGTCGGGCGGCGCACACCTGATGCCGCCGATGGTCACGATCCAGATGTTCGGCGGGAAGAAGGACAAGATCCGTCCGGGCGACGTGCTCGGCGCCCTCACCGGCGAAGCCGGCTTTGCCGCGACCCAGATCGGCAAGATCAATGTGCTGGATAACTTCACGTATATTGCAGTGGAGCGCGACATCGCCCCCGTGGCGTTGCGCAAATTGACCGACGGCCGCGTCAAGGGCCGCAAGGTCAAGGTAAGATTCCTGCAGGATTAACGGCGGTTCAATCCCCGACATCCACCGCACTTATCGGATCGTCCCCGGCGCGCCACGCGCGGCAAGGAGGCTGCAATGAGGTCACTGCGTACCCTGTGGTTCTCTCCTGTCGCGCGCCGTGCGCGACGCTCGGCCCTCGCCGTCCTGGTCACTGGCTGGCTGGCGGCGTGCAGCACCCAGGGCGTGCCACCCAACCCAGTTCTCACCGAAGACACGCTCGACGAGTATGCGATCGTCATCGTCGGCCTCGACACGCCGCTGCAAAGCACCTGGGGTCCGTGGAATTACTCGGACTTCTCGCAGACAGTGAACGGCATCGTCGGCGGCAAGGTCACGCGAACCCTCAACAGCAATCCGCCGACGCACGGCTTCGTGGCCATGCGCGTCTCGCCGCTCATGCGCAACGAGCGCTTCGGTCCGATGGAATTCACACCGGCCGACAAGAGTTATCGCTTTCGTTATTGCAAGGGCCGCAAGGTGCCGACGGTGCAGGTTCAGCGTGGCGATGTGGTCTACGCGGGCACCCTCATGCTCGACAGCCACGACGGCAAGCTCTGGCTGCGCACCGTGTTCGACATGGCGGGCGCGCGGCGCTTCGTGCAGGCGAACTATCCGTCGCTGGCCGGCAAGCTCCAGGCGCAACCGTTTACCTATTTCGAAGTGAAAAGCGAACCCGGCTGCCGCTGAGCCCAACCGGCACGCTTACTGTTCGTCGACGTCCTCGCCCGGCGCCAGCACGATCTCCCGGCCTTCGCACAGCGACGCGGCCCGCGTGCTGAGTTCGTCGGCCACATCCGCCAGATGCCGACGCAGCGTATCGGCAAGCACCGACTCGGGTTCATGCGACGGCCGCAACATCTCGACCGGGAATTCGATGGCCGGCGCGACGCGATACAGCCGCTGCGCCTGCACACGGGCACTGGCCGCCGTGAATTGATCGAGCAGCGCGTAGCCCAGACCGTGCTCGACGAGCGCCGCCGCGAGCGAATACGTTTGCACCATCACTTCGGCGTCCTGCAACAACGCCGTCTGCTCCAGACGCTCGTTGATCAGGGCACCGAGCGGCGTGTCGTCGTGCAGCTTGATGAGATCGCGCCCGGCGAGCGAGTCGGCGCTGGCCGGGCCGCGGCGCGAGAGCTTCGGCCACGCCGCGGGCACCGCCAGCACAATGTTCCCCTGCGCCACCGGGCGGCTCACGATACCGGCCGCCATCGGCGGGGCCGACACGATGCCCACGTCGACCGACGACGTGAGGATTGCCGTGATCATCTCGGTGGTGTGGTGCGTGATGAGTTCGAAGACCACATCGGGATGCGCGCGACGCATGCGCTCGATGGCCGCTGGCAGCAAACTCTGCGCGAGACTCGGCGTCGCGGCGATGCGCAGATGGCCCACGCCATGCTGACGCAGATTGCGCGACGTGGTGCGCAGCCGTTCCAGATCGCTGAAGATGCGCTCGACATCGGGGTAGAGGCGACGCGCTTCGGCCGTCGGCACGAGCCGGCCCTTGACGCGATCAAAAAGCTTGAAGCCGAGTTGCTGTTCGGCGTGCTGCAACACGCGCGAGACGACCGGTTGCGAGACGTTGAGCAATTGCGCGGCGCCGCTGGCCGAGCCCGTCAGTACCACCGCGCGAAACGTCTCGATATGCCGCAATTTCATGCCTGACTTGGTCCCCGTATCGCCGAACTCGGATCGGCGGCAGTGCCGACCCTATAGCCAAAAGACATATGCTGCCTCAAATCCGCATAGGTTACCGAATTTTCTCGCCCTACACTGCGTAGCAAAGGTTGTGTAGAAGAACTGCCGCGAGGTCCTCGCCCTCCCGCCGACTATTTTTCTGGCCTTGCATTCCCAGGTGTTTTTCGTTG
This sequence comes from Pandoraea eparura, assembly GCF_902459725.1. Taxonomy (GTDB): domain Bacteria; phylum Pseudomonadota; class Gammaproteobacteria; order Burkholderiales; family Burkholderiaceae; genus Pandoraea; species Pandoraea eparura. Next base: position 94,780 of record NZ_CABPSH010000011.1, on the reverse strand, counting down.
TCATTCATCGCTATGCATATTGGAGTCATCGGGGCGGGCATCGTCGGCCTCACCAGCGCGTATCAGTTGCTTCGTGCGGGCCACGCGGTTACGGTCATCGACGCCGGACACGGGCCGGGTCTGGCGACCAGTTTCGCCAACGGTGGCCAACTGAGCTACGGGTACGTGTCGCCGCTGGCGGCCCCCGGCGTCCTCTCGCAACTGCCTTCGCTGCTGTTTTCGCGCACGGGGCCACTGAGGATCAAGCCGTCGTTCGATCCGGACTTCTGGCGCTGGTCGATCGAATTCGTCAAGCATTGCAATGCGCAGGCGAACGCCAGCTCCACGTTGCGTTTGCTCTCGCTCGGCCTGCACAGCCGTGCGGTGATGCAGGAATTTCTGGCGCGGGAATCGGTGTCGTTCGATTACCGCCTGAGTGGCAAGCTCGTGGTGTACCGCGACGCGCACAAGCTTGCCGCCGCCGAGCGCTCGCTCGAGCTGGCCAATGACCTCGGCTACCCGCAGCGACGTGTGGACGCCGCGACATGCGCCACGCTGGAGCCTGCCCTGGCGAAGATCGCCGGCGAGCTGGCCGGCGGGATTCACACACCGGGCGAAGGCACGGGGGACTGCCAGTCGTTGTGCCGGGAACTGGCGCGGCTCGTCGGCGCACACGCCGACGGCAAGCTGCTGTATGAGCGCGAAGTGACCGGCTTCGACGTGCGCGGCGGCACAGTGCACTCGGTTCGCACACGCATGGGCGACGTGGCGGTCGATGCCTGCGTCGTTGCCAACGGCCTGGCCGCCATGCCGTTGCTGCGCAAGGTCGGCGAGTCGGTGTCGCTGTATCCGCTCAAGGGCTACAGCCTGACGTATCGCGACGCCCCGGCCGACGCGCGCCCGCAGGTGTCGGTGACGGATGCCGACAACAAGGTCGTCTACGCCAGCCTCGGCGAGCATCTGCGCGTGGCGGGCATGGCCGATCTGGTGGGTTACGACTACCGCATCGCGGCCCGGCGCATCCAGGCACTGCGCACGCTCTCGGCGGGGCTGTTCCCCGCGTTGGGCGGCGCGCATGCGCCACTGGAATGGACCGGCATGCGGCCGGCCACGCCGCACGGCCGCCCGATTCTCCAGCGTGCGAACACGCTGGGCAATCTGTGGCTGAACGTTGGCCATGGCGGGTTGGGCTTCACCCTGTCGATGGGCGCGGCGCGCGTGATCGCCGACGCCATCGACGGCAAGCGTCCCGCCGTCGATCTGGCAGGGTTTGCCCGGCTGGCCGCATGAGTCGCGGTGATTGAACATAGCCGGCCCCCCCGGGCCGATGGTCGTCATGGCGCCCCATGACGCGGCGCGACGCCGGGTGTTACGGCGCGTCACTTGCGCGGGGACCGACGCGATGACGTGACGGGTTGTGGTTGTATCAGTGTTTTTGGCAGTTGACATACCAACGGCGCGGACCACCGTGCCATTCACTTCCGATAGGACAGAGACCATGAAGAAGCTGTTTGCTCCCCTGCTGCTCGTCAGCGCTGCCGCCGCCCTGTTCGCGCACACCGCGAGTGCACAGGAACTGACCGGCACGCTCAAGAAGATCAAAGACACCGGCGTGATCGCTCTCGGGGTGCGCGAGTCGTCGATTCCGTTCTCGTACACGGACAACTCGGGCAAGACGATCGGCTACTCGCAGGACATCGCGCTCAAGATCGTCGACGCCGTCAAGAAAGACCTGAACCTGCCGAACCTGAAGGTCACGGAGACGCCGATCACGTCGCAGAACCGTATCGCGCTGATGCAGAACGGCACGATCGATCTGGAATGCGGCTCGACCACGCACACGTTCGAGCGCGCGAAGCAAGTGGGCTTCTCGCACAACATCTTCCTGTACTCGATCAAGATGATTGCCAAGACGGGCTCGGGCATCACCGACCTGAACAGCTTGAAGGGCAAGACGATCGCGACGACCGCCGGCACGACCGCCGACCGGATTCTCTCGGGCAAGAAGGCCGAGATCGGTTTCAACCTGATTCAGACGAAGGAGCACTCGGACGGCTTCCTGACCGTCAAGCAAGGCCGCGCCGTCGCCTTCGTGATGGATGAGCCGCTGCTCTACGGCCAGCGCGCCGCCCTGTCGAGCGACGAAGCCAAGGGCTACGAAGTCGTCGGCCCGAACCTCCAGTTCGAAAACTATGCGTGCATGCTGCGCCGCGATGATCCGGCGTTCACGAAGGTCGTGGACACGGTCATCGGCAACATGGAGAAGTCCGGCGAGATGGAGAAGCTGTACAACAAGTGGTTCACGCAACCGGTTCCGCCGAAGAACCAGAACATGAACTACCCGATGACGGCAGAAATGCGCACCATGTTCAAGGATCCGATCACCAAGGCTTACGACTGATCCTGTCGGACGCCGCGGTGCGCAGGGGCCACGGCCCCTGCGCACCGCGCGATCCCGACGCTTGCTGTTCCCGTGTTACCGCTGATGGCCATCACCATGAATTCGCACGCCACGCTAGGCATCCTTGGCGGTATGGGCCCCGCCGCCGGCATCGACCTCTGCCGCAAGATCGTCGATCAACATCCGGCCCACCGCGATCAGGATCACATCCCGTTCATTCTCTACTCGGTTCCCCAGATTCCCGACCGCACCGAGGCGCTACTGCGCGATGGCGCATCGCCGCTCGACGGCATGCTCGACGGCGTTCACGCCCTGGAACAGTCCGGCGTCGGCTGCATCGCCATTGCCTGCAACACGGCCCACGCCTGGCTTGATGCACTGCGTCATCGCACCCGGCTGCCCGTGCTCGACGTGGTCGAAGCCGTCGCGGGCGAGCTGTCCCAATGCGTCGCGCCCGGCGCCCCCATCGGCCTGATGGCCACCGAAGGCACCCATCACGCCAACGTGTACCGGCCACGGCTCGAAGCGCTGGGCTATCGTTTCGTTCAGGTTGCCGAACCGCTGGCGCACCAGGCGCTTGTGAACGAAGGCATCCGGCTCACGAAGGCCGGGGAGAGTCGCCGCGGCGGCGAGGCGCTCGCCATGGCGATGGAGCCGCTGCTGGCGGCCGGCGCGCAACGCGTCATTCTTGGGTGCACCGAAATTCCGGTAGCGCTGGCCACCTGTGAAACACCGCTGGGTCGCTTCGGCCTGGACGCCTCGGCCGCCCTCGCGCGTGCCTGTATCGCCTGGTCGCTCGCCCACGAGACGCCCGCGCAGGCTTGATCCCCCTTTGCCGTCCGCCCGCGGGAAAGTCGCGCGGGCGGGTACCCCGATGTGCAGACGTGCCAAATGACGGGCGATTCCGGGGAAATATCCGCCGTATGCCAGTTGCCATGCAGGCATAACCCCCCATTGTCTTGTCAGAAAAAAGCCTACGCGGGAAAACGTGTGGAAAGCGGCATGAATCGGGGATTCCCGCTACCAAAATCGCTGGCGTCTTTCGTTATAATGGCCCACAATCCATCGGACACCTGCCGGACCAAGGTTCGGCCATGAGCGCCTTTGCCTGAACGGGGAAACACATGGGCCGCAGCGCGCTCGACGTGATGCATGCACAGACAACAACAATGAGTTCAGATCGACTCCCCGCCGGCGTCCCCTTGGTCGAACCCTCGACCCTGGCAACGGCAATTGCCGAGGCCCATGCCGCGGCGCCGGCCCCGGCATTGTCCCGGGCGCTGATCGAGCTGACCGGCGGACTCTCGGCGCATGTGACAGCCGACGGCCGTTTCCTTTTCATTGCCGAAGCTTCCCTGCGCCTGCTCGAGTATTCCCGCGAGTATGTCGACCACGCCACGCTCTTCGAGCTGACCGGCATCGAAGATGTGCCGGTGCTGCAGGACGCTTTCTCCGCTGCCCAGATGCTCGGTCCCCAGCAGTGCACGGTTCGCCTGCTGCGCGGTCTGACCGACCGCGTCTGGATGCGTCTGCGCATTGCCCAGTTCACCCCCCGTATCGCCGGTGCGAGCGCCACGTTCGTCGTGCACGGTGAGGACATCACCGCCTTCAAGGAAAACGAAGCGCGCCTGTCGGATCTGGCCGTGCGCGATGCGGTGACTGGGTTGGGGAATCGTCAGTACATTCACCAATGCATCGTCGACGCCATCCAGCACGCCCGTGACGGCGGGCCGAACTTTGCCGTCGCTCTGCTCGATCTGGACGGTTTCAAGAAGGTCAACGACTCGCTTGGCCACGACGTGGGCGATCAACTGCTGCGCGACGCCGGCCAACGCCTGGTCGCGCAGATCCGTGAGACGGACATGGCCGCGCGCATGGGCGGCGACGAGTTCGTGCTCGTGCTGCCCGGCTGCGACGACGAACAGGCACTCGGCGGCATCATGAAGCGCCTGCTCTCGGCCGTGCAGCAACCGTTCCAGGTCGGCGACCAGTTGCTGCATCTCACCACAAGCATCGGCGTGTCGTTTTATCCCCGGCATGGCGACTCGTCGGGCCTGCTCATCAAGCACGCCGACACCGCCATGTATTGCGCCAAGGATCGCGGCCGTAACGGCCTGTTCGTCTATACGGACGATCTGGGCGACCTGCATCGCAAGGCGTTCTCGCTTGAATCGGCGATGTTCGAGGCGATTCACAACGGCGAATTCAGCCTGCATTACCAGCCGATCTGCGATCCGATTTCACTGAACGTGAAGGGTGTCGAGGCACTCATGCGCTGGCATCCGACGCTCGGCCCGGTCTCGCCCGCCGAATTCATTCCGCTGGCCGAAGCCAATGGCCTGATCAACCTGCTGGGCGGCTGGGCGTTACGCGCGGCCTGCATGCAACTCGCGCGCTGGGATCGCACCCGGCTCGACGGGCTGTACATGTCGGTCAATGTCTCGGCGCAGCAATTTCACCATCCGTCGTTCCCGAGTCTGGTTTGGCAAGCGATTGCCGATTCCGGGGTGGAGGGACACCGGCTGGTGCTCGAAATTACCGAGAGCGTGCTCATGCGCGACCCCGAGCAGGCCAATCTGGTGCTGCGCGAGTTGCAAACGCTGGGCGTGCGCTTTTCTGTCGACGATTTCGGCGCAGGGTACTCGAGCCTGGGATACCTCAAGCGGTTCCCGCTCTCCGCGCTCAAGATCGACCGCAGCTTCGTGAAAGACATGCCTACGTCATCGAACGACCGTACGATTGTGACCGCCGTCCTGGGACTGGCGCGCGAGCTGGGGCTGTCGGCGGTCGCCGAAGGTGTCGAGACGGAAGAACAGCGGCAGATGCTGATCGAGCGCGGCTGCCATTCGATCCAAGGCTGGCTGGTGTCGAAAGCCTTGCCTGCGGGAGAACTGGAGGCGGCCTTTGCGAGCGGGCGTCTCAACGTGGAAGCCGGCCATTGACCGGATAACCCCGCTACCATGAGCCTTACCAAAGAAAAAACGCTCGAACTACTGTGGCAGCGCCTGGCCGAGCGCGGCGAGTTTCCGTCGCTGCAGCGCTCCGTCACCGGCATCGTGAGCGCCATGCAAAGCGAGAACACGAGCACCGCCGATCTCGCGGCGTCGGTACTCTCCGATTTCGCCCTCACGCAGAAAGTGATCCGACTGGCCAATTCCGCCATGTATGCGCCATTCGGCTGCAACGTGACGACGGTCTCGCGCGCGATCATGATTCTGGGCGTCGACACGATTGGTCACCTCGCCCTGAGCCTGAAGCTGCTCGAGGGCTTCAGCGAAGTCGCCGCACGGCGCGACGACATGGCCCGCGAACTCGCCCGCGCGACGCTCGCCGGGGCGTTCGCCCGCGACATCACGGCCAAGAACGGCATTCGCGACGGCGAAGAAGCCGTGGTCTGTACCTTGCTCCACCATGTCGCACGGCTGCTCGTGACTTATTGCTTTCCGGCTGAATGGGGCGAAATCCAGGCCCTCGCCGCCGAGCAAGGCATCAGCGACAGCGACGCCTGCGAACAGGTGCTGGCCATCTCGTTTCCCGAGTTGGCCGAAGCAGCGGCGCGCAAGTGGGGCTTGCCGGAGTCGATCGCGACGAGCATGCGTCCGATCGACCTCGAAGGCGATGCCCCGCTCTCACACGCCGACTGGCTGTGTGCCGTGGCGAACATGTCCAACGAGATGGTGACGGAACTCACGCGCGGGGCCGACCCCGAGCGCCTGGCCGAGCTGGCGGAGCGCTATGCCGACCGTCTCGCCCTGGACGTGAGAGACGTGGTGTCCGTGGGCGAGGAAATGGCGCGCGACACGAGCCACCAGGAATTCATTGCGATCAGCACCGGGGCGTCGAGCGCGCGCCTGCCACCGGCGGGCAAGCCGCTGGACTCGGCGCGGCGTCTGGCGGACGGCCTATCGGAAGTGCGGGCTGCCACCGGCGAGACCGACGCCGTCGGCCTGCTCAACCTGACGCTCGAAGCGATCATGCAGTCGCTGGGCTTCGCCAACTGCGCGGCCTTCGTACGCGTGCCGGCGAACAAGTCGTTCGAGATGCGCTTCGGCATCGGTCGCGACGTGCAGCCCGCGCTCGGCCTGTCGTTCCCCGAAGCCTTCGAGCCCGATGTCTTTCATCTGGCACTGACCAACGGTCGTGCGATCCTGATCGACAACGCCCGTGAGCCGCGAATCGTGCCGCGCATTCCGCTGTGGCACCGTGAGCATTTCTCGAACGTGAAGTCGTTCTTCCTGCTGCCGGTTCGCCAACGCAACCAGACCGTGGCGCTGCTTTACGGCGACTGGGGCGGCGCACTGTGTGCGGGAGGCATCGGCGCCAAGGAGCTGGAATTCCTCCAGCACATGGGCAACGAGATCTCCAGCAAGCTCGAGAGCATGGCGCAGCAGAATGTCGGCGCGGGCCATGTCGGCAATGGCACCAACACCAGCGACATGCTCACCCGCAAGGTCTCCGGCACGACCGGCGGACGCTGAGTCGATCGACCTCTCGGCATTAAGGCGTTTCCGCGTCTTGGCGTCTTGGCGTCTTGGCGTCTTGGCGTCTTGGCGTCTTGGCGTCTCGGCTTCTCTGCATCTCTGCATCTCGGCATCTCGGCATCTCGGCATCTCGGCATCTCGGCATCTCGGCGTCTCGGTGTCTCGGTGTCTCGGTGTCTCGGTGTCTCGGTGTCTCGGTGTCTCGGTGTCCAGGTGTCTCCGCGATTCATATGCCAGCCACAATCTTTAGTATTGCGGATTCGATATGATCCTCAGCAACTGGCCGACGCCCGCCGCGTGACGCTGGACGATTCGCACACGCCCCATCGCTCCCCACCCGGCTTCATCGACCGCGACCCGCGGCGCTTCCCCCTTATGGCATAAGGCTTTCCAGCCCGTCGACCGCTGCCGCGCCGACAGGCGTACTCTGTCACGATGCCTCAGTTTTTCTCCGTGACGGCGCGCCGACGGCCGATCACGACGCCCGCTCGACCGGCCGCGCGGCTTTTTGACGGCACTCGCTGCGGCCCGATAAAAAATTTACGCTCGGTTCCACCCTGTCAATCAATTCGTACCGTCGGACCAGGAGAAGACATGACGCAATCTGCTGCTGCACCGGTGCATCCGGTCGACGAGCGCCTGCCGCTCCCCAAGTTGTTCACGCTGGGCCTGCAACACGTGCTGGTGATGTATGCGGGGGCGGTGGCGGTGCCGCTGATCATTGGCGGCGCGCTCAGGATGTCGGTTGATCAGGTTGCGTTCCTGATCAACGCCGATCTGTTCGCCTGCGGGATCGCGACCCTGATCCAGACGCTCGGCCTGTGGATCTTCGGCCTGCGTCTGCCCATCATGATGGGGGTGACGTTTACCGCCGTCACACCGATGATCGCCATCGGCACGAATCCCGATCTCGGATTGCTCGACATCTATGGCGCAACCATTGCCTCGGGCCTGATCGGCATACTGATCGCGCCGCTCATTGGCAAGCTGCTGCGGCTCTTCCCACCCGTGGTGACCGGCACCGTCATCACGGTGATCGGCATCTCGCTCATGGGCGTGGGCATCAACTGGGCGGCGGGCGGTTTCGGCAATCCCGACTACGGCAATCCGCTCTATCTGGGCGTGTCGTTCGCCGTGCTGCTGTGCATTCTGTTCATCACCAAGTACGTTCGCGGTTTCTTTGCGAACATTGCGGTGCTGCTGGGCATTCTGTTCGGCACGATCGTGGCGATGGCGCTTGGCAAGGTGTCGTTTGCGGGCGTGTCCGACGCGCCGTGGTTCGGCTTCGTCGTGCCGTTCCATTTCGGTGTGCCGCACTTTGACCCGATTGCCATCGCGACGATGACGCTGGTCATGCTCGTGACCTTCATCGAATCGACCGGCATGTTCCTGGCGGTGGGCGACATCGTCGGCCGGCCAGTCGACAGGAAGACGCTGGTGCGCGGCTTGCGCGTCGACGGGCTGGGCACGATGATCGGCGGCATTTTCAACACGTTCCCGTACACCTCGTTTTCGCAGAACGTTGGGCTGGTGGGTGTGACCGGTGTGAAGAGTCGCTGGGTGTGCGCGATGGGCGGCTTGATCCTGATCGTGCTGGGCTTGTTTCCGAAGGTGGCGCACGTGGTGGCGTCGGTGCCGCAGTTCGTGCTGGGGGGTGCGGGCATCGTGATGTTCGGCATGGTGACGGCCACGGGGGTGAAGATTCTCTCGACGGTGGATCTCTCGAAGAATCGCTACAACCTGTACATCATCGCGATCAGTATTGGTGTGGGGATGATTCCGGTGGCGTCGGACAAGTTCTTCATGAAACTGCCGCACGCGCTTGCCCCGTTCTTCCACAGCGGCATTCTGCTCGCGTCGATCAGCGCGGTGCTGCTCAATGCGCACTTCAACGGCTTGCGCAGCGAAGCCGAAGCGAGCGCCCTCGCACAAGCGGCCGGCAAACAGGCCGACACCGCGCATTGAGCACCGGCGAGACGTCTGTCGGCGCGTGACAGCGCCGGCTGACGTGTCGTGGGGGCGCTTCACGCGGCGGCGAGAAGCCCCCGGGCACGGCGCTTGATGTCGCGCAGCACGTCGGCCATGTTGGCGCGGGCGATCTCGGCATCGTACTGGTTTTGCAGATTGAGCCAGCTCTGCGCATCCACGCCGAAGAACGCCCCCAGACGCAGCGCCGTATCCACGGTAATCGCGCGCTTGCCCAGAACGATTTCGTTGATGCGGCGAGGCGGCACATCGATGGCCTTCGCCAGCGCATATTGAGAAAGCCCCATCGGGCCCAGCCAGTCCTGCGCCAGAATCTCGCCCGGCGTCGCCAGGGGTACTTGTCGGGTCATCTTCGGCCTCCGTCGACCTGTAGCAGAATCCGCAGAATTATCGGAACGCGCCCCCCCCATCCGATCAGTGGTAATCCACGATCTCGACGTCAGAGGCGTTGCCTGCGTCGTAGCGAAAACAAAGCGCCACTGATCGTTGATACGAATGCTGTACTGCCCCAGGCGATTTCCTTGCAGCGCCTCGAGCCGGTTACCCGGTGGTGCGCGCAAGAAAGCGAGTGTCGCGGCGGCATGTAATTGCTGAAGCTTGCGAATGGCAGCCGCTTCGACCGCGCGCCAGCGCTTCACCCGGCATCCGTTGAACAACAACGCTGTCTCTCTGCATTTGAAATCTTCAATCACAACTAATAACGCAATGCGTTATTAACGCATAGCGCCAATGGTAAAGCGAGGCGCCAGTCACGTCAATGATGAGGGGCGAGGTCCACGCATGGCGGGGGGCCGGAGACACCCCATCCTATCGAAGACTCCTTAGTGAAAATTCCGACTCGAGATCGTGAGTTCGCCGAGCATCGACGAGAGATCGACCAGTCGATGGGCTACCAGATGGGTCACACGCTCCTCGCGTTGCCATACCCCTTCCACCCCCAGCAAGGACGACGCCAGCAACGCCTTGCGCTGCGACTCGACCAGATCGGGCCAGACGATCACGTTGATGACGCCCGTTTCGTCTTCCAGCGAAACGAAAACCGTGCCATTGGCCGTGCCCGGACGCTGCCGCCCCGTCACGATACCCGCCGTGCGCACCCGGCGCCCGTGTACGCCCTCGGTCTGCAATTCCTTCGCCGTTCGCACCCGCATCCGGGTGAGCGTCTCGCGCAACAGCAGCAGCGGGTGACGCCGCAGCGTCAGCCCCGTGCTCGCGTAATCGGCCACGATGTCCTGCCCCTCGGGCATCGGCGGCAGTGCCACCTGCTCGTCGGCACTGCCCGGCGCCGCGTCGCGCAAGACCGTCGCCCCGAGCAGCGGCGTGGGCGGCTGCCATGCGGCGACCGTCCAGCGCGCCTGCCGCCGGCCGCCAAGCAACGCCGACAGCGCGTCGGCGGCCGCCAGGGCGTCGAGATCCCGACGCGACAACGCGGCCCGCGCCGTCAGGTCGTCGATGTCGGTCAACGGCCGCTGACGACGCGCACGCTCGATCGCCCGCGCCCCGTCGTCGGACAGGCCCTTGACCAGCGACAGCCCCAGTCGCACCGCTGGCCGGCGGGCGTTGCCATAGCGCCCGATGCGCGCCTCGGGACGCGACTCGACATCGCTCACGCAAACGTCGACCGGCCGCACCTCGACACGATGCCGCCGGGCATCCTGCACCAACTGCGACGCCGAATAGAATCCCATCGGCAAACTGTTGAGCAACCCGCACAGGAACATCTCCGGCGCATGGCATTTGAGCCACGCACTCGCATAGGCGAGCAGCGCGAAGCTTGCCGCATGGCTCTCCGGAAAACCGTACTCGCCAAAGCCCTCGATCTGGCGGCAGATGGCCTCGGCAAACTCGCGCGGATAGCCGTTTTTCAGCATCCCGTCGACGATGCGGGTCTGGAATTTCTCGAGCCCGCCCTTGCGCTTCCAGGCCGCCATCGAACGACGCAACTGATCGGCGTCGCCGGCCGAGAAATCGGCGGCGATCATCGCGATCTGCATCACCTGTTCCTGAAAAATCGGCACGCCCAGCGTGCGCTCGAGCGCGGCCTTGATCTCCTCGCGCGGATAGACCACCGCCTCCTTGCCCTGCTTGCGACGCAGATACGGATGCACCATCCCGCCCTGAATCGGCCCCGGGCGCACAATCGCCACCTCGATCACCAGGTCGTAGAACCTGTCCGGCTTCAGACGCGGCAACATGCTCATCTGCGCACGCGATTCGATCTGGAAGACACCGACGGTATCGGCGCGACGAATCATGCCGTATGTCGCCGGATCGTCGCGCGGGATGTCCGCCAGCGAGATCGGCTCGCCACGCCATTCCCCCAGCAGATCGAGCGTGCGGCGCAACGCGCTCAGCATGCCAAGCGCCAGCACGTCGACCTTGAGCAGCTTGAGCGTCTCGATATCGTCCTTGTCCCACTGAATGACGTAACGCTTGTCCATTGCCGCCGGCGCAATCGGCACCAGTCGCGAGAGCTTGTCGCGCGAAATCACGAAGCCGCCCACGTGCTGCGACAAATGCCGGGGAAAGCCAATCAGCCGCGCGACCAGATCGGCCCATAACCGCGTGGTCGGCGCGTCGGGCGACAACCCCTGCGCCGCCATGCGCGCGAGCAGATTCTCGCGACCGTCCCACCACTGCTGACTCTGTGCGACCTGCTCGACAATCGACAGATCGATGCCCAGCGCCCGCCCCGTGTCGCGCACCGCACTGCGCATGCGATACGAAATCACCGTCGCGGCCAGCGCCGCCCGGTCGTTGCCGTACTTGTCGTAGATGTACTGGATCACCTCTTCGCGACGCTGATGCTCGAAGTCCACATCGATATCGGGTGGCTCGTTGCGCTCCTTCGACAGAAACCGCCCGAACAGCACCTGCACCTCGTCGGGATTGACGGCCGTGATCCCCAGGCAATAGCACACCGCCGAGTTGGCCGCCGACCCACGCCCCTGACACAGAATGTTCTGGCTGCGGGCAAAACGCACGATGTCGTAGACCGTCAGAAAATACGGCTCATACTCCAGCTCCCGGATCAGCGCCAGTTCGCTCTTGAGGAGCTGACGCACCTTCTGCGGCACCCCGTTCGGATAGCGCTGCGCCGCCCCGGCCTCGACTTCCTGATGCAAATACGTCACCGGCGTATGCCCGGCGGGCACCAGCTCCTCTGGATACTCGTAACGCAGACTGCGCAGATCGAAATGACAACGCGACGCGATGGCGATCGTTTGCGCCAGAGCGTCCGGTGGATAGAGCCATGCGAGCCGCAGTCGCGTACGCAAATGCTGCTCTGCATTGGCGGCAAGCGCCAACCCGCAAGCCTGCACCGGCTTGCCCAGCCCAATGGCGGTCAGGGTGTCCTGCAGCGGCTTGCGCGAGCGCACGTGCATGAGGACATGGCCGGTGGCGACGAGCGGCACGTTGCACTCGGCGGAGATCGCGCGCAGCCGGGCCAGATGCGCGTCGTCGTCGGCTCGGTGACGGCGTTCGAGCGCAAGCCACACGCGCCCTTCGCCGAACGTCTGCGCCGCCCAGCGGGTTTGGGCCAGCGTGCACTCGGGACTCGCCCCGGCCTCCGGCACCAGGACCATCAGGCATCCTGGCAGACCACGCAGATGCGCCTGTCCGGCGCCCGGCGCGCTGAAGTCTCGCGCATGCAGCCGATAACCGCGCTTTGGGCCGCGCATGCGACCGAGTGTAATCATCTCGGAGAGATTGCCGTAGCCTTCGCGATGCTGCGCAAGCGCGACCAGATGCACGCGGCCCAGCGCGGATGCCGTGTCCTCGGGCGTCAGACGAAACTCACTGCCCACGATCAACGACACCGACGGATGCTGCACCGCCTCGGCCAGCGCGCGAACGACACCGGCCAGCGAACACTCGTCGGTAATCGCCAGCGCGGTGTAGCCCAGGTGCGCGGCCCGCGCGATCAGTTCCTCCGGATGCGACGCCCCGCGCTGAAACGAGAAATTCGACAGGCAGTGCAGTTCGGCATAGGCCGGCAGACTGCCGTCGTCGGCGGCACGCGGATCGGCGCCGGCGGCATCGGCTCGCGCGTCATTGGCGGCCAGCCCTTCGGTCGGGCCTTGCCACGGCAGGAAGTCGTCGATATTCATCACACACGGGCCCGCCGGACTCAACCGAACAGGCCATGCAAGTACCAGGCGGCATCCGCCCCATTCACGGGCCGCTCACGAAACACCCACAGCAATGCCCCCGTGGTATCGGCCACAATGAAGTAGTCGCGCGTGACGGTGCCCGGCTCCCACCAGCCGGCTTCGATACGCTCAGGACCACTCACCAGTTGCAATGGCCCCCGCCGCCACGGACGCTCCTCGCGCACACCAAGGCGCTGCGGCGCATCGAGCAGCCACACCGGACGCGGCGGCAACGAGCCCTCGCCATCGGGCAGATGGCGCCCCGCGCTGGACGTCGTGCCGGACGTCGTGCCGTGGGAGGCATGGGCGGGACTGCCAGGCGCCCCATACGGCAGGCTGACGAACGCCGCCTCGGGCCGATGATCGCCGCGCACCTGCAGACGCCGCACCTGTTCGTCGCCCAGCCGCGCTGCCACACGCTCCATCAGTTGCACAAAATCCTGCCGGGCGCGTCCCGGCTCCGGCAGGAGCGAGCCGCTTTGCGGCACATGGTGAGCCGTCTGCGTGACATCGAGCCGCAACGTCAGCACCGGGGCCACCAGCGGCGAGCGGGCCAGCCGCTCCTTGCACAACGACAGCAAGTGCGCGGGCGCCGCACTCGCTTCGGCAAGGCGGATGTCGAAACGCGTCGGTGCCAGCGTTTGCCGCCCAAGCGGCTCGTGCTCGAGCACCAGCGTGAGCGCGCGCGTGGCCAGTTGCCCGGCGGCAAGCCATCCCGTGAGCTGGACGAGCAGACGGCGCAGCCCGAAGAGCAGCACATCCACGTCATGCGTGAGCGACGGCAGCGGCAGCACCGCCTCGAAATGCGGCGGCGCGCGATACCAGACCGGCGCTTCCGGCGTCTGGCCATAGGCCCGGGAAAGCGCGGCGGGCAATGCCGCGCCGCAGCGGCGCCTCACGCCCGCGGCAGGCAGCGCGCGCAGTTCGCCCAACGTCGCACAACCGATTTGCGCGAGCCAGTCGAGCCACGGCTGCGCCTCGGGCAGCCAGACCACCGAGAGGGGATCGAGGGCGGGCGGCAACGCCATCGGCGTAGGTGGCAACTGCCGCTCGCAGGGAATGCCCGCACGCGCGAGCAACGCCGCCGCGCTGGCCGTGACGGCAATGCCCAACGACGCCCGGTGCCCGAGCGCCTCGGCACTTTCGAGCACCTGCGCTGCCAGCGATGCCAGGCCGCCAAACAGGCGCAGGCTCGGTGCGACGTCGATCAGCACGCTTTGCGGCGCGGCGATGGCAACGTCAGGGCCGAAGCGCAACAAGGCCAGTGCCAGCGCTTCAAGCGCGACCGTCTCGGCGGCTTCGTCGCGATCGTGAAATCGTGCCTGCGGCAATAACGCCAGCACACCACCACGGCGCATGCCGGGTTGCACCCCGGCCGCCTGCGCCGCCTCGCTCGCCTGCCAGACACGCGACTGCGCCAGCACGACCGTCGTGTCGGTCGGCGCGTCAGCCGGTGTGAGCGGAGAGACGATCTCGAGCGCCAGATACGGCAGATGCAGGGCGATCCAGCAGGCCATGCGAGACTCCGGAAGCAGAAACCAAAGACACCGTCGACGGGGCGGACGAAGGTGCCGGACCAGACCGGACAGGCACCGGCCGCGCATCGTCAGCCCCCGTCACCGGTTGCGGGACAGGCGCATACGGCGCGGGCAAGGTCAGCCAAAGCGGTTCGAGACGGGGCGGCCCGCGACGCTTGTGAAACTGCACACCGAGACGGCTCCCCTGCCCGACGACAAGCCCCAGCCGCAACGGTGCTGCCGAGGCGGTCGCGACGGCGGCGGGTCCGCGCACCACCCAGGCCAGCGTCTCGCCGCCACCGGCCGCCACCTGGAGCCGCCGGATCTGCTCCGGCGTCGCGGCCGGAAGCCAGGTGAGCACCGCCCCGCAGCACGCGCTTTTGAGGGCCTGCTCGGCACACCAGAGCATGTCGCGATCCTCCGCCCTCATGCGCTGCCCGCCTTGCCCACCGCGCCCGCCGCGCGCCCGAGGCGCCTGACGTGCCGAATGCCCCGAATGCACCGGACGCATCACCACACTGAGCCAGCGCAGATCGATCCCCCATCCCGCCAGCGCCGGAGCATACGGCAGCATCGGCGGCGCAATCACCATCACTGGCTGGCCCGCCTGCGTAAGATCGCGTAATGCCGGGGCCAGCAACCGCCATTCACCAATCCCGGGCCGCTCGCTCAGCAACTCCGTCACCGCGCCATGCGGCCACCCGTCGCCGGGCAGCTCGGCGTCGAGCGCGGCAAAGCCGGTGGTGTGGCCAGCACGGTGGCAATGCGCCAGTTCACTGGCGCGCCACAGCCCGGCAGGCAAGGCGGAAAGCGGCAGGGTCATCGCGCACCCAAATACTGTATGAATGTACAGTATAACAGTTCCTCTGCCATTGACAGAATATCCGCGCCCCTGCCGGTCGTCGTGATCGCGCTTGCGGGCAGACGCCAGCCCGGCTACCGTGGGCGTCATCGACCGATCTCCTTTGCTCATGCCGCTGCCGACCACCGCCACTGCGCCCTTCTGTCCTTCCGAAGTCAAAGGCAGCATCGTCGTCGACGCGCGCGAACCGCGCTGGATCAAGCTCAAGCGTTTTGCCGGCCCGGGCCTGCTCGTCGCCATCGGTTATATGGACCCCGGCAACTGGGCGACGGACATCCAGGCCGGGTCGCAATTCGGCTATGCGCTGCTCTGGGTGGTCGCGCTCTCGAGCCTTGCCGCCATCTTTCTCCAGATGCTCGCGGCCCGGCTGGGACTGGTCGCCGGGCGCGACCTCGCGCAGGCGAGCTACGAGCGCTACGGGTGGGCGGGGCGACTCGTCCAGTGGATCACCGCCGAGATCTCGATCGTCGCCTGCGATATCGCCGAAGTCCTGGGCTGTGCGCTCGCCTTCAAGCTGTTGCTGGGGGTGCCGCTCGCCTGGGGCATCGTCCTCACCGCGTTCGACACGATGATCGTGCTCGGCCTGCAGGGCAAAGGCTTCCGCCAGATCGAAGCCATCGTCTTCGGCTTGATCGGCACGATGGCGCTGTGCTTCGTCGCCCAAGTGGCCATGGTGCCGCCCGACTGGCACGCGGTGGCCGCCGGTCTCGTGCCCGGCGCGCCCAGCCACGACCGGCACGATGCTCTCGTGCTGGCACTCGGCATCGTCGGCGCCACGATCATGCCGCACAACCTGTACCTGCATTCGTCGGTGGTGCAGACGCGGCGGGTGGTCGGTGGCAAACGCGGCGACGTGCGCGACACCCTTGCGCTGGTGCGCCTCGACACATGGGTCTCGCTCGCGCTCGCCATGTGCGTGAATGCGGCCATTCTGATACTGGCGGGTTCGGTATTTCACACCAGCGGCCAGACCAACGTCACCGATATCGAGCAGGCGTATCGGCTCATCACGCCGATTGCGGGCAGCGCCGCGGCCTTCCTGTTCGGCATCGCCCTGCTCGCGTCGGGACAAAGTTCCACACTCACCGGGACCATCGCCGGGCAGGTCATCATGGACGGCTTTCTGCACGCCCGGATCCCCTGCTATCAGCGACGTCTGATCACGCGCGGGCTGGCGCTCGTGCCCGCGCTGATCGGCGTGCTTTGGCTCGGCGATGGCGCCGTGGGCAAGCTGCTGGTGTGGAGTCAGGTGCTGCTCAGCCTGCAACTGCCGTTCGCCATGTGGCCGCTCATCCGCTCGGTGAGCGACCCGCGCGTGATGAACGGCAACACGCTCGGGCGTCCCGCACAGGTGCTCGCATGGGGCCTCTTCGCGGTCATCACCGCCACCAACCTGCTGCTCATCGTCGGGTTGGACTGAGGGGGCGCAAACGGCGACGCGACGCGCATCAGCGTCACCGTCGCCATGCCCGTCGGCTTTACAGCCCGAGCTCGGTCAACCCCGGATGATCGTCGGGACGCCGTCCCTGCGGCCAATGGAACAGGCGCTCGCCTTCGGTGATACGCGAGTCGTTGATGCTGGCGTGGCGCTCGGCCATGAGCCCTTGCGCGTCGAACGCCCAGTTTTCGTTGCCATACGAACGGAACCAATTGCCCGAATCGTCTCGCCATTCGTAAGCGAACCGCACCGCGATGCGGTTCTCGGTAAATGCCCAGAGCTCCTTGATCAGTCGATAGTCGAGTTCGCGTTGCCATTTGCGTGTCAGGAATTCGACGATCTGCTCGCGGCCACGCGGAAATTCGGCACGATTGCGCCAGCGGCTGTCGACCGTATAAGCCAACGCAACCCGCGCGGGGTCGCGCGAATTCCAGCCGTCCTCGGCCATACGAACCTTCTGAATTGCAGTCTCGCGCGTGAATGGCGGAAACGGCGGGCGGGCTTCACTGTCGGCCATGACAACACTCCTATCGAAAATATGAGGGGCAAACCGTGCGAGTGTATCGCCAAGCCGCGCTCGCCGCTTGGCGCAGGGGCGTACACACCTACCGAAGCGCACCAACACGCCCATGACGCATGCTAAGATCAGCACCCCTTACCAAACCTTACGCAGATAAGTCGGCAATATCGGTAAGCGGATCGGATACCCGTCACAGGTCGATGCCATCGTGCCTCGCCCGCCGGGTCAAAACACATACAGGGGTTTCACCGTGCAGAAAAGCAAGTCCAGCATTGCGCTGCTCAGCGCCGTCATGCTCGCCGCCGGCGTGCTCGGCGGTTGCGCCACCGAAAGCTCGCGCACCTTGCAAGTCGCCAAGGTCGAAAGTGCCAGCCGTCCCTACGTCGGGGTACGCACGCCAATCGCCGTCGGCAAGTTCGACAACCGGTCCGCGTACATGCGTGGCGTTTTTTCCGATAATGTCGACCGCCTCGGTAGTCAGGCCAAGACCATCCTGATCACCCATCTGCAGCAGACCAACCGCTTCAACGTGCTCGACCGCGACAACATGGCCGAGATTCGTCAGGAAGCCAACATCAAGAAGACCCAGCAAACGCTCAAGGGCGCCGACTACGTGATCACCGGCGACGTCGTCGAGTTCGGCCGCAAGGAAGTGGGCGACAAGCAACTCTTCGGCATTCTCGGCCGGGGCCGCGAGCAGATCGCCTATGCCAAGGTCAACCTCAACGTGGTCGACATCGCCACGTCGGAAGTCGTTTTCTCGAGCGGCGGTGCGGGAGAGTTCGCGCTGTCCAATCGTGAAGTGATCGGCTTCGGCGGCACCGCCGGCTACGACTCGACGCTCAACGGCAAGGTCCTCGACCTGGCCATGCGCGAAGCCGTCAACAACCTGGTCGCAGGCATCGAAAGCGGTGCCTGGAAACCCGGCAAGTAAGCCGGCAAGTAAGCCCGCCACTCCTTAGTCGCCGCATGCTGCGGCGCGTCGTTCATGACGCGCCCCGACCTAGCACGTCACGTGCAGGCGGGCGCGATGTCTGCGCGCGCCGCCGCCTGCCTGTCAGGATCTCTATCGCCATGAATCGCAAGTTCTCGTCCGGCCGTGCCGCCGCGCTGGCCATCCTCGGTGGCGCGCTGCTCACAGGCTGCGCCACGCCGCCCAAGCCCCTGTACGACTGGGAAAGCTACCAGCCGCAAGTCTACGAATACTTCAAGGGAGAATCGAAAGAAGCGCAGATCATCGCGCTCGAGCGCGATCTCGAGAAGATCAAGGCGGCCAATCGCGCCGTGCCGCCGGGCTATCACGCCCACCTCGGCCTGCTCTACGCATCGGTGGGCAAGTCCGACAGGATGGTCGAGGAATTCCAGACCGAGAAGCAGTTGTTCCCCGAGTCGGCCGGTTACATCGACTTTCTCCTCAAGCACAAGACCTCGGAGGCCAAGCAATGATCGTTCGACTCTGTCAATGGCTGACGGTAGCGGTACTGGCCACCGTCATGACCGGCTGTGCGGTGCATCAGGCCAGGCCGTACGACTACACCGCGTTCAAGGAAAGCCGCCCGAAGTCGATTCTGGTGTTGCCACCGCTGAACGAATCGCCGGACATCGATGCCACATACAGCGTACTCTCGCAGGTCACGGTGCCGTTGGGTGAGGCTGGCTACTACGTGATGCCCGTCGCCCTGGTCGACGAGTCGTTCCGCCAGAACGGCCTGACCGTGGCCGGCGACATCCACCAGGTGAGTCCGGCCAAGCTGCGCGAGATCTTCGGGGCTGATGCCGCGCTCTACATCAAGATCACGCAATACGGCACGAAGTACATGGTGCTCGACAGCGCTACGGTGGTGACCGTCTCGGCCGACCTCATCGATCTGCGCAACGGCGCCAAGCTGTGGAGCGGAATGGCCAGCGCGTCGAGCAACGAGGGGAACAACAACAGTGGCGGCGGTCTGATTGGCATGCTGATCACGGCGGCGGTCAAGCAGATCGTCAACAGCGTGTCGAACGCCGGTTACACGGTCGCGGGCACCGCCAATGCGCGCCTGCTGTCTGCCGGTCACGCCAACGGCCTGCTCTACGGCCCGCGCTCGCCGAAGTACGGTACCGACTGAGGCCACCCCACGTGCCCCGGGGCGGCGGGTCGCCCCGCCCTGGGACAGCACGCCACTGGGCAGACGCCAGCTTGTCACCTATAGTATTAACGCATCACCCGGACCGATAGCGACACCGCGTCTCAATGCGGGATGACAACATCTGACGACACGCACGCCCCGTAGCGACGCGCGTCTCGTCGGCCTGCACGCCACGTCGGCAGGCTTCGTCCGGGAGTCATCATGATCCGCCGCATCACTTCCCCCGCCACGGCATTCCTTGCCACCGGCCTGCTCGCGCTGTCGTCGTTCGCCCATGCAGACCCGATGCATCTGTCCGATATCAAGGACGCCAACGGCCAGCAACTCAGCGTCGACGAACTACGAGCACTCATGCCCGGCGCGCATATCACCAACCTCGCCAACAACGGCAGTACGCGCCGATGGATCAATGACACCAATGGGTCGCTCAACGCCACGAGCGACAACAAGGGCGGCATGGGATCGGGGAGCCGCGCGAATCAGATCGCCCACGCCACCGGCACGTGGTCGGTCAACGACAACGGGTCGTATTGCGTGAACCTCGAGTGGCGCTCGCTCACCGAGAACTGGTGCCGCTTCATGTTCAAGGTCGGCGACAAGTACTACGGCGTGGCCTCGCTCGCCAACGGCGCCGCGCTTGCCACCGAGTTCAGGATCGAGAAGTAGATTCGGCCCGCCGGGACACGCGAAACGGAACCACGTAAACGACAAAGCCCGCCAGGGATGGCGGGCTTGTACGCGTCAACCCCGAAACTTCAGGGATTGGCATCTGGACTCACGGTTGGGCGCCGTCGCACGTCATCACATGAATGACGGGAATCGCCCATGGTGACGATCGACTTGCCTGATTGCGCCAGCGACGACCGTTCGTCCAAAGGGACTTGCTAAAAACTTGCTTAGTAACCGGCGGTTTCGAGCGCGCGGATACGTTGTTCCAGCTCAATGATGTCCTTCGACTCAGCCAGGAACGCTTCGCGACGACGACGCTCAGCAGTTTCAAACCAAGTGTTCACGACTTCAAACAGGGCGGCAACCATGACGTTTCTCCAGTTCATTTAGTGTGCTGCATCGCAGCAGTGCTTCGCATTATATAGGGTTTTCCCGTTAAGGGTTAGCACCTATTTGTGAAAAACACCGAAAATCTGCTAGAGGCTCGCCTCGAATGCACTCAATTCCTAAATTTTCTTTTTTAAATCAATGCGATAAAAGACTGTCGACACGACACAACACCTCGCTGCGGCGCCCTGTCGCAGGGGCGAATCAAAATTCGCGAGACAAAAAAAGCGCCGCTGCTGCGGCGCGCCATAGGGAATGATGCGCGTCAGACCGCCACATTGGTGGCACGACGCCCGAGCTCGACGATGTCAGACCGCCACATTAGCCGCACGACGCCCGAACTCGACGATGTCAGACCGCCACATTGGCCGCACGACGCCCGAACTCGACGATTTACGCCAGCGGGATTTGACGGACCTGCCCCTCGCCGTCACCGACCGAGCCGCCCGCCCCGCTTTCGGTCGCCGTCACCGTGTCGGCCGCGGTGGCCGAGGGCGCCGGACTGCACGGCGTCATCGTACTGGCGGAACGCGCCGCATTGCCCCCCGGATGGCTGGAAAGTTCGGCGGCAGCAATCCCCTCCAGGATCGGGCAGTCGGGACGATCATCGCCATGGCAGTGCGCGGCGAGATGGGAGAGCGTGTCGCGCATGGCCACCAATTCACCGATGCGCTGGTTGAGTTCATCGACATGAGATTGCGCCAACGCCTTCACCTGCGCGCTGGACCGGTCGCGATCCTGCCATAACGCCAGCAATTGACGGATCTGATCGATCCCGAAACCCAGCCGCCTCGCCTGACGAATGAAGCGAAGCAGATGGAGATCCTGCTCGCCATATCGCCGATAACCTGCCTCAGAGCGGGGACTCGGAGGCATCAGGCCGATACTTTCGTAATACCGGATCATCTTGGCCGTCACGCCGCTGGCCTGCGCCGCTTGTCCGATGTTCATGGCTGCCTCACTGGGGGGAACGAGGGTTGAACGACGGGGTGGAGGAACCGTTCATCGTCGTCTCGGCGTCAGACGGCACAAGTCGAGCGCTGATCGGCGAATGATCGGAAATCCGTGACCAGGGACGCCCGTGCAACACCTGCGCCCCTTCAATATGAAAGCCTCGTGCGTAAATGCGGTCAAGTCGTAAAAGCGGCAAGCCGCTCGGAAAACTGCGCGCCGGACGCCCCGCCCGGTTCTGAAACACCTCGGTCAACGCCAGCCTGTCTGCCAGCAACCGATCCGCCTGATTGCTCCAGTCGTTGAAATCGCCCGCGATAATCAGCGGTGCATCCGCGGGAATGGCCTCGGCCACCCGTTCCGTCAACATGTCGAACTGTCGACGACGACCGTGGCCGGCCAACGACAAATGCACGCACAGGCAATGCAACGGCTGCTTCAGACCCGGCACGGCAATCTCGCAGTGAAGCATGCCGCGCTTCTCAAAACTATAGGTCGTGATGTCGTGGTTGTCCGACCTGACAATCGGGTAACGGCTCAGAATCGCATTGCCGTGATGCCCCTGTTCGTAGACGACATTGCGCCCATACGCGTGATCGCGCCACGTGGCGCCGGCCAGAAACTCGTGTTGCGGCTGCACCGGCCAGTTCCGGTGGCGCACCGCATGCCCCTGATGCAGGCCCTGCACTTCCTGCAGGAAGACCAGATCGGGCGCGAGCCCTTCCAACCCGGCACGCAACTCGTGCACGCGCAGACGGTTGAATGCGGAAAAGCCCTTGTGGATGTTGTAACTCGCGATATGGAGACTATTCATGTTCAGCAGCAATCACCCCGCGCCGGAAGGCAGACGATATTACTCAAATGATGCCGTTTTCGACGAATTTCAAGACAGATGACAATCCCAGCGACCCATCGGAGAGTCTCTGCCGATGCGTCGCCCTAATTGGTTCATTATGCGCCGTTCGCCTTGTGCCCGGGCAACCGGCCCTCAGGCGCTGGCGTGACGGGCCTCGCTCTTCCGCGCGGCCACGCCGGTGCCGACGTCTTGTGTTGCTGACGAACGCCAGCGCCGCAGCAGCAGCGCGTTGCTCACCACACTGACGCTGCTGAGGGCCATCGCTGCGCCTGCAATCACCGGGCTCAGCAGCCCGAAGGCCGCCAGCGGAATACCGACCACGTTGTACGCGAAGGCCCAGAAGAGGTTCTGGCGAATCTTCGACCACGTGCGACGCGACACGTCAATGGCATCGGCCACCCGCAGCGGATCGCCGCGCATGAGCGTGATGCCTGCCGTCTGCATGGCCACATCGGTCCCCGAGCCCATGGCGATGCCGACGTCGGCCGCAGCCAGCGCCGGGGCATCGTTAATGCCGTCGCCCACCATCGCTACGACGGCGCCATCGCGCTTGAGTTGTGCAATCACGGCCGCCTTGTGCTCCGGCAGCACGTTGGCGTGCACTTCGTCGAGCCCCAAGGCGTCGGCCACCGCCTTGGCGCTGCCAACGTTGTCGCCCGTCACCATCACGCAACGCACGCCCAGCGCATGCAAGCGGTCGACGGCTGGCCGGGCCGTCGCTTTGAGCGTGTCGCCGAACGCCAGCAGACCGAGCAACCGCGCCGGCACATCGGCACCTGCGCCCTCCTCCACGGTCTCGACCAGCCAGGAGATGGTGCGCCCCTCGGTCGCCAGACGCGCCGCTTCCTGTGCCAACGCCCCTTGCGAGACACCCAGTTCCTCAAGCAACCGCGCGTTCCCCAACTGCAGCATGTGAACGTCGCTCGAGGCGCCTACTTTCGCAACGCCCCCACCGTCCTCAACATCCTCAACTTTCCCAACCCCTCCCACGCCTCCAATACCTCCAATACCTCCAATACCTCCAATACCTCCAACACTTCCAACACTTCCAACGCCTCCAACGCCTCCAACGCCTCCAGCGACCTTAACGTCCTCCACTTCCTCGATACGCGCCCGCATCCCTCGCCCCGGCAGCGCGACGATGTCGAATGCGGTCGGCACCGCCGAGCTCAGCCCAGCCTCCTCGGCAGCCATCGTGACCGCCTTTGCCAGCGGGTGCGAACTGCCCGACTGCACCGCAGCGGCCCACCGCAGCAGGGTATCGGCACGCACGCCCGCCACGGGCAGATAGGCCACGAGCCGCGGCTTGCCTTCGGTCAACGTTCCCGTCTTGTCGAACGCCACAACGCTGATGCGGTGCGCCAGCTCAAGCGCTTCGGCATCC
The DNA here is from genome assembly GCF_902459725.1 of Pandoraea eparura. GTDB lineage: Bacteria > Pseudomonadota > Gammaproteobacteria > Burkholderiales > Burkholderiaceae > Pandoraea > Pandoraea eparura. Next base: position 71,066 of record NZ_CABPSH010000011.1, on the reverse strand, counting down.
TTGATGAGAATGCCCTGCCGCGCCGCCGCCCCGGTGCCCACCATGATCGCGGCCGGCGTAGCCAGCCCCAGCGCGCACGGACATGCAATGACCAGCACCGCCACCGCATTGAGCAGCGAGGCCTCCAGGCCAATGCCCAGCGCCCAGCCGGCCCCCAGCGTCACGACAGCGACCAGCACCACCACCGGCACGAACACCGCCGCCACCCGGTCGACCGCCCGCTGGATCGGGGCCTTGCCAGCCTGCGCGTCCTCCACCATGCGGATGATGCGGGCCAGCGCCGTATCGGCCCCGACAGCCGTCGTCTCCACCCGCAGCGTACCGGCGCCGTTGATCGAGCCGCCAACGACCGTGTCGCCGCCCGCCTTCTCGATGGGCAACGGTTCTCCGGTCAGCAGCGATTCGTCGAGCTGGCTCGCCCCGTCGCGAATAACGCCGTCGACGGGCACCCGCTCCCCGGCACGCACCACCACCCAGTCGCCCAGCTTCACCTGGCCCAGCGGCACCGTCACCTCGCTCGACGCGCCGTGCGGATCGCGCAACACGCGCGCCGTCTCGGGACGCAAGGCCGCCAGCGCACGGATCGCTTCCACCGTGCGACGCTTGGCCCGCGCTTCCAGCCACTTGCCGAGCAGCACCAGCGTGATGACCACAGCCGCCGCTTCAAAATACAGATGCGCCATGCCGTGCGCCGGCGCGCGCCACCACTCATAGAGACTCAGCCCATAGGCCGCTGACGTGCCCAACGCCACCAGCAAATCCATATTGCCGCTACCGGCACGCACCGCTTTGTAACCCGCCCGATAGAACCGCGCACCGAGCCAGAACTGCACCGGGGTGGCAAGCAGCCATTGCCCCCACGAGGGCAGCATCACATGAATACCGAACGGTTCGAGCAGCATCGGCAGCAGCAGCGGCAGGGACAACGCCGCCGCCACAGCCACCGGCCACCACGCCGGCCCCTCATGGGAGGTGGCCGCCTGCGCCGGATCGGTGAGTGGCGATGCTTCGTATCCCGCCTGCTCCACGGCCGCGATGAGTGCCGCCACGTCGACCACGCCCCGCACCCCGTGCACGGCGGCACGCTCCGTCGCCAGGTTGACGTTGGCCTCGACCACACCGGGCACCTGGCGAAGGGCCTTCTCCACTCGCCCCACGCACGATGCGCAGGTCATGCCGCCAATCGCCAACTCGAACGATTGCTCGGCCACGTGATATCCCGCGTCGTTGACGGCCGTCTCGAGCGCGCCGAGCAGCGCCGCGGGCGCGACGCCGGGCGAGGCTTCCACGGCCGCTGTCTCGGTCGCGAGATTGACGTTGGCGCTGGCTACGCCCGGTACGCGCCGCAACGCCTTCTCAACCCGCGTCACACATGAGGCGCAGGTCATGCCTTCGATACCGACCGACCAGTTCCGAGTCATTTCAAGGTCTCCAGGAGGACTGTCATCATGTGTTGAGCATAGACCTTCCCATCAAGGGAAGGTCAAGCGACCGGCGTCAATGTGTCTCACGCCGCGACATGGCAGTCTCGTCATTGATTACGATAGCGCCCCCGGAACCGCTTGGGTTTGGGCAACATCCGGGCAGTCCGGCGATTCCGCTGAAAATAGTGCTTGAGCTTCCTGCCGTAGGAAGGTCTATCATCGGTTTGTCTGATCACCGTCACCGAAACCGCTTTCAAGGAGTGCAACATGCAAGTGCAAGTCGAAGGGATGAGCTGCGGTCATTGCGTCAAGGCCGTCACGCGTGCGATCACCGAGCGCGATGCCGCCGCCAAGGTCAATGTGGATCTGGACTCGGGACGCGTCGACGTCGAAAGCCGTCTCTCGCCCGCCGAGGTCAGCACCGCCATCGCCGACGCTGGTTACACCGTCAAAGGCATCCACGCCTGACCATCCCCCCCCACGCCGGATGTTGCGCACCGCTCGCGTCGGCGGTCGGGGCGACATCCGCGTGAGTCGTCCTCCCGAGTCGACGTCGAGCCACTCCCCGCCCGTCATTCCCCCATGCGCCACGCAGTCTTCCCTGCAGCGCAGCAGTCCCTTGTGCTACGCTCTCTCTCGCCGACTACGCAACGACGCCACGCGATCCGTGACTGCGAGGTGCGCTGCGAGCGGCATACACGTCTTCAGGGCGGGGTGAAAGTCCCCACCGGCGGTATGTGACGCCACGCAGTGCAAGCTGCGTGTGTCGCGAGCCCGCGAGCGCCTGCCACCGTCGCTTCCGTGACATCGGCAGGGTCAGCAGATCTGGTGCGAGGCCAGAGCCGACGGTCATAGTCCGGATGAGAGAAGATGCGTCGATACCCGCGCGCCATGGGATGCCGTCCCATGGAGGCGTCCGTTCGCATGCCCCGAAAACGTTTTTCGCCCGATTGATTGACGCGAGGAGCGTTTCATGTCCGTTATCCAAAGCACCACCCAAGCCGTTCCGCAAACCACCGCATCGACCACGCACGTGAGCGATGTGCTCCGCACAACCTGTGCCACCGACGATCTGCACGCCTACCCGGCATTCGCCAACCTGGCGCCGGTCGACGTCCGTCTGGCAGCGTCGCTCGACGCCATGCGCGAAGGCCGTCCGGTCATCCTCATGGACGACCTGGACCGCGAGAACGAGGCCGATCTGATCGTCGCCGCCGAGAAAATCACCCCGGCCACCATGGCCATGCTGATCCGCGAATGCAGTGGCATCGTGTGCCTGTGTCTGCCTGACGAGACACTGCGTCGTCTCGATCTGCCGCCGATGGTCGACGAGAATCAGAGCCGTTACGGTACGGCGTTCACTGTGACGATCGAGGCGCGTCAGGGTGTGAGCACCGGCGTGAGCGCCGCCGACCGCGTCACCACGATTCGCGCCGCAATTGCCGACGACGCGCAGCCCGCCGACCTGTCCCGCCCGGGCCATGTATTCCCGCTGCGTGCGCAGCCGGGCGGTGTGCTCACGCGTCGCGGTCACACCGAGGGCTCGGTCGATCTGGCCACGCTTGCCGGCTTGAAACCCGCCGCCGTGCTGTGCGAGTTGATGAATCCGGACGGCACGATGACGCGCGGCGCCGACATCGAGCGCTTCGCCGCGCAGCATGGCCTGCCGATTCTGACCATCGACGAGTTGGCCCACTATCGCCGTAGCCTCGCGCAGGCGGCCTGAGCCAGCGACACAGCCGGCACCGCGGCGAATTCGCGACACCCGCTTCACGGCCACGGCACAAGCCGCCGTGCTGGCGAAATGGAATGTCGACGAAACCGCCGCGCGAAGCAGAAAAGGCCGGTCCGGCGACGACACGGCGAGAGGCTTTACGGTCGCTCCACGCCATGAAAGCCCCAAGCGTCGGATCGATATCCGACGCTTGGGGTCCAGTTCAGTGGCGTTCACCGCCGGCGGGCCTTGATGCCTGCGCGCCATCGTCGGGGCGCCGCGCGGCACGCGCGTCGCTCAATGCGGGGAGCCGCCGCCTTGCTCGCTATCGGACTGGTGTTCCAGCGTCTCCTTGAGCGCGATCTGGAGCTTCGCGTGCATCCGCACGAACCAGCTTCGCATGACGATCGCCAGCACCACCGTGCCCGCCACGATCAGCACGACCATCTCCGTCGACGGCAGGATGCTCGCCGACAACGCCGCCACCAGCAGGATCACCCCGACCATCGCGGCAATCGGCAGAATCTCGGCCACCACGCGGCGTACCTGGTACGTATACCGTCCGGTCAGGCTCGGCGACACTGACAACTCCACGAGCAAGAGCGAGAGTGACTTGAGCTTGCGGTACACCGCGATCAGGAACGGCAGCGACAGCACGAGTGCCACACCCCAAACCACTGCACTTTGCAGGCTCGGGTCGCGCACCCACGGCGACATCAGGTCGGCCAGACGCCGATAGAAGAACGCGCCGCCGAGGAAGATCGTCACGACGAGCGCCAGATTGATCGCCACGCTCATCACGATGCGACGCACGATGCCGACGAGCGCCGCGCCATCTCCCGTCAGATGAATGCTCTGCAGCCACTGCGTGTACTGACGCAGCACGTACGACAGGCGCCCGGGCATCGCGCGACCGAGCCAACCGGTGAACGGGTCGGCGCTCTTGATCAGGTATGGCGTGAGCAGTGTCGTGATGACCGACACAGCCACGGCAATCGGGTAAAGGAAGTCGCTCGTCACCTTGAGCGACAGCCCGAGCGACGCGATGATGAACGAGAACTCGCCGATCTGCGACAGGCCCATGCCCACGCGCATCGACGTCCGTCCGTCCTGGCCCGAGAGGTACGCCCCCAGCCCGCACGACACGATCTTGCCGATCACCACCGCGAGGGTGATGACGAGAATCGGCCAAATGTACGTGACCAGCACGTGCGGATCGAGCAGCAGCCCGATAGTGACGAAGAATACGGCGCTGAACATGTCGCGCAGCGGGGCAATCAGCCGCTCGATGGTGTGCAGCTCACGCGCCTCGGCCATGATCGCACCGATCAGGAACGCGCCGAGCGCCACGCTGTATCCCATCTGGATCACCAGCAGGCAGAAGCCGAAGCACAGACCGAGCACGACCACCAGCAGCATCTCGTCGCTCTTGAATTTCGCCACGTACGCGAGAATGCGCGGCACGAGCAGTATGCCCACCACAAGCGAGACCACCATGAACAGCAACAGCTTGCCCAGCGTGAAGGTAGCCTCGCCGGCATCGACCGAGCCGCTGATGGCGATGCCCGAGAGCAGTGCGATCATGCCGATGGCGAGCACGTCCTCCACGATCAGCACGCCGAAGATGAGCTGGGCGAAACGCTCTCGCTTCATGCCGAGTTCGTCGAGCGCCTTGACGATGATGGTGGTCGACGAGACGGCGAGCATCGCGCCGAGGAAGATCGAGTCCATCGCCTTCCAGCCGAAGAAACGGCCGATCTCGTAGCCGAGCCAGAGCATCAGCACGATCTCGGTGATCGCCGCCACGAATGCCGTCACGCCCACCCGCGCGAGCTTGCGCAAGCTGAACTCCAGCCCCAGCGAGAACATCAGGAACACCACGCCGAGTTCGGCCAGGATACCGATCGTCTTCTCGTCATGGATCAGCGCGAACGGCGGCGTGTACGGGCCGATGATCACGCCCGCCACGATATAGCCGAGCACGACCGGTTGTCGAAACCGGTTGAAGATGACCGTCACGATGCCGGCCAGCAGCATGATGACGGCCAGGTCCTGAATGAAGTCGATGGCGTGATGCATCCGATACGTTCTCCCCGCGGCGCGTTGCGCCGATTTTGGTGTTCTTGACGACACGCCCGGCACGCGCCGCTTCCCTGACGGGCCGCTGCGGTGAGGCAAGACGTGCTGCTTGATGAAGGTGGGAAGCCGGCCGTGTGCCGCCGGCTTGATAGACGTTGCGCTCGTTCGCCCGCTCACGCGGTCGCCACTTGGGGCATTTGCCGTCGGGCCGACGGGCCGTACCTCCCCCGAATCTCCCGAATCCCCCTCGAACGTCCGAAGGATCTCCGGCCCCGTGACCGGTTCGGATCGGCAAATATCTGACGAATGTCCGGCCAACGACTGGCGCCGGATCAATATACGCGATGGGCGAACACGCGCGCAACCCAAGATTGACGGGGCTTTTCATAAAAAATTCCCATCATTCCCCCCCTCCGCGAAATTTTTTGACTTGCGTTTTGTCGCCCTATCTTGTGAAATATCACATAAATATCAAACGAATTTCACAGGAGTGATCCCCTTATGCATTCCCGTCTGTCCTTCACGGTGTCCGGCGACGGCGCCCAGTCATCCGTCGACGTGCCGATCGACACGTTGATCATCGCCGGCTGGGCCGGGCGCGATCGCAACGCCGTCGAGCATCACATTGCCGAGTTGGCCGCGCTGGGCGTGCGCCGTCCGTCGAGCACGCCTTGCTTCTACCGGCTCGCCCCCGCCCTGCTGGCGCAAAGCGACGCCATCGATGTCGTCGGCCAGACAAGCAGCGGCGAAGCCGAATGCGTGCTCGTGCGCCACGGCAACGATCTGCTCGTGAGCGTGGGCTCGGATCACACCGACCGCGAAGTCGAGGCCTATGGCGTGACCGTCTCGAAGCAGGTCTGCGCGAAGCCGGTGGCGCGCAACGCGTGGCGCTTCGCCGATGTCGTCGCGCACTGGGATCAGTTGACACTGCGCTCCTGGGTGACGCGTGACGGTGAACGGCGCCTCTATCAGGAAGGCACGGTAGCCGGCCTGCTCTCGCCGCAGGAACTGATGGAGAAACTCGGACCGGACGGCCTGCCGGCGGGCGCCGCCATGTTCTGTGGCACACTCGCTGCCATTGGCGGCGTGGCCGGCGGCGAGCAGTTCGAGATCGAACTACACGACCCGGTTCTCGGCCGCACGATCCGGCATCGCTACGCCACGCAGGCGCTGGCGATTGCCGACTAAAATCGACTCGCGCCGACCGGAGCCCGCGCAAGCGCGCCCCGACATCGACGCCCGCCGACAGACCCGACCCGCCCCGATGCCCGACAACACCCCCGACAGCCCCGCCGACGACACCCGGCTCGTGCCCCCTCCCCTTGCACCCGCGGCGTCAGCGGCGTCCGCCACCTCCGCGGCGTCGGAGATGACTGCAACGGCCACGCCGCCGTCCGCCACGGATGGCCGCAGCCTGACCGAGCGCGCGTACGACGCGATCAAGCACGACATCATCACGCTGCGTCTGCGCCCGGGCGAGACGCTCAACGAAGCGCAGTTGATGCAGTCGACGGGGCTCGGGCGCACCCCGGTGCATCAGGCGATGCACCGCCTTTCGCTCGAAGGGTGGGTGGTCATCCTGCCGCGCAAGGGGGCGATGGTCGCGCCGGTCTCGCTCAACGATGCGCTCGAGATCATCGACGTGCGCATGATCAACGAGACGTATTGCGCGGCACTGGCCGCGCGCGCCGCCACACCGGACGACCTCGCGGCCATCGAGGCAGTGCTGGCACGGTCTCAGGCGGCCATCGCCGCGCGCGACGTGGCGGCGATGATGCGCATCGACCGCGACTTCCATCTGGCCATCTCGCGTGCCTCGCGCAACCAGACACTCGCCGAGCTGCTGCGCGGCCTGCATGAGCGCTCGCTGCGTTTCTGGTTCCTCGCCCTGTCGACGCCGAGCCACCTCGAAGGCGTCTACGAAGAGCACCTCGAACTGTTTGAGGCGCTCGCCGCACACGATGCCGAGCGCGCCCGCCAGGCCATCGCCCGGCATATCGAAGAATTCCGCACCCATATCCTGAAAGCGATCTGACCATGAGCACCGACGCCATCGATCTGCAACGCCCCCTGTCCGACCTCGCCGCCGCGCTCGACGCCGGGCGCACCACCAGCCGTGCGCTGACCGAGCAGGCGCTCGCGCGCATCCATGATCCGGCGGGTCAGGGCAACGTCGTCTTCACGCAAGTCGACGCGCAAGCCGCACGCAGCGCCGCCGACGGACTCGACGCGCTGCGCCGGGCAGGCGCGCGCCTCTCGCCGCTCATGGGGGTGCCCGTGTCGGTGAAGGATTTGTTCGACGTGGCGGGGCAAGTCACGCGGGCAGGTTCCAAAGCCCTGTCGGACGCCGCCCCGGCCAAGCACGACGCCGTCGCCGTGGCGCGTCTGCGTCAGGCCGGCGCCGTCATCATCGGCCGCACCAACATGACCGAATTCGCCTTTTCCGGCCTCGGCCTGAACCCGCATTACGGCACACCGCGCTCGCCGTGGCAGCGCGAGGCGGGCCATATTGCCGGGGGATCGTCGTCGGGTGCCGCCGCGTCGGTGGCCGATGGCATGGCGGCGGTCGGGCTCGGCACCGATACGGGCGGCTCGATCCGCATTCCGTCGGCCTTCTGCGGCCTGACCGGCTTCAAGCCGACCGCCGCGCGCACGCCGCGCGACGGCGCCCTGCCGCTGTCGACATCACTGGACTCGGTCGGCCCCATCGGCCGCTCGGTGGATTGCTGCGCCTGGGTCGATGCGATTCTCTCGGGCCATGCCGTCGACGAATCCGTGCCGGCACCGCGCGACGTTCGCGGCATGCGCTTGGGCGTGTTGACGAACTTCGTACTGGACGGGGCGGAACCTGCCGCCATCGCCATCTACGAACGCGCCCTCGCCACGCTCGCCAAGGCGGGGGCAACGCTGGTGGAATTCCAGTTCACGCCGTTCGAACGGTTGCCCGCCATCAATCGCTTCGGCTTTTCGCCCATCGAGGCTTATGCGTGGCATCGCAAGCTGCTGACCGAGCGTGCGCAGGACTACGATCCGCGCGTGCTGGTGCGCATCCGCAAGGGTGAGCCGGCCAGCGCCGCCGACTACATCGACCTGCTGAATGCCCGCGACGCGCTCATTGCGGCAGCAACCCCCGTCTGGCAAGGGTTCGACGCGGTGCTGTGCCCGACCGTACCGCTCACGCCACCGGCCATCGCGCCGCTCGAGGCGAGCGACGACACCTTCACGGCCACCAACGCGCTGGTGCTGCGCAACCCCACGGCCATCAACATGATCGACGGCTGCGCGTTCTCGCTACCATGTCAGGCCCCGGGCGAAGCGCCCATCGGCCTGATGGTGAGCGCCGCGGCGGGCGACGACGCACGTCTGTTCCCGGTCGGGCGCGCCATCGAGCACGCCCTGCGCTCGGCGGGCCTGGGCCGGTGAGGCCGGCGGCGCGGGCGGCAGTATCGCTGGCAACGCCCGCGCCGCCCGCTCGGCACCACAGGGCCATGACCGTCGGCGCACCACGCGCAAACGTCTGATTTTCGGGCAAATAGTTCCGTAATTTTTCGACTCACGCAGGCCTCGGGCTGGGGTTACAATGCCTGCCCAAGTGCCTGCCGCCCGGCGTCATGCGGGGTTGCGCGGGATTCGTGATGGCCCACCGCCCGAAGTGAAATGAACGCTCAAATCGACCCGGCCCTGCGCCGCGAACGTCTGCGGTATCTCCTGCTCACCGTCATCTGCCTCGCCCTGTTGGGCGGTGCACTGTACTTCCAGTACGTGCGTCACGAGGATCCGTGTCCGCTGTGCATTCTGGCGCGTTACGCGCTCGTGCTGATCGCGATCTTCGGTCTGGCGGGCGCCGTCTCACGTGGCTGGGCGGGCATTCAGTTCGCGCGCGTGCTTGCCGCCCTGTCGGCGATCGGCGGCATGGCCGCATCGGGATATCTGATCTACGTGCAGGCCAATCCGCTGGTGAGTTGCGGGTACGACGTGGTCGAGGCATTTGTCGACGCCTTGCCGACGTCGCGCCTGCTGCCGCAGGTCTTCCAGGTTCAGGGGATGTGTCAGACGATGTACCCGCCGATCCTCGGTCTGACACTGCCGATGTGGTCGCTCGCCGCGTTTGTCGTGATTTTCCTGTCGCTGGCGTTGCGTCGTCCGCGTCGCGCGATTTCGCTGCGCTGAGCGTCGCCGATTTCACCGGCCGTCTGCCCCCCGGGCAGCGGCCTCATCGCGCCGCGCCTCCCACGCCTCCATTCATGGCGTTGCGCTGTGGCGGTCCCGCCTTCCATCCCCCGCCATCATGGCCGCGCCAGCACGGGCGCCTGCGTCCCGCCGCCGTTCGCGGCATCGAGTTCCGTCGCCACTTCCGCCACTCGCCGGCGCAGCCATGTCACCTCCGGCGCGGCGTGCGTGCGCTCGTGCCAAAGCTGGTAAAAGCGCATGGGCGGAAAGGCAAAGGGCGACGGCAACACCCGAATCGGCAGGTAGCGGGCGTAGTGCTGCGCGAACTGGCGCCCCGTCGTGAACACCAGGTCGGTGCGCATCAGTACATAGGGCACGAGTCCGAAGTACGGCATCGTCATCTGAATATTGCGGCGCAGGCCCTGCTCGGCCAGACACCCGTCGATGAAACTCTGTCGCTCGGCCACGTACGGTGTCGGCGCCAGATGCGGCAATTCCAGATAATGCTTAAGCGAAATGCCCTTGTTCGCCAATGGATGCTGCGCGCCGAGCATGCAAACCACTTCGTCGTCGAACAGCCGGGACATGTGCAGTTGCGGCGGCGGCTCCAGCCAGTTGCCGATCACCACGTCGAGCGAGCCGTTCTCCAGCGCCCCCGCATAGTCGAATGCCGTATTGATCGGCTGCACGTGCAACCGCGCCGAAGGGGCATCGCGGCGCAGCACTTCGGCGATATTGGGCAGGAAAACGGCGTCCAGGTAATCGGGAGCACCGAGGCGGAACGCCCGCGTGGTGGTCTGCGGCGCGAATTCCGTGGCGGGATGGGTAATGCGCTCGATGGCGGCGAGCGCGTCGGTCGCGTAGCCCAGCAGCTCGCGGCCACGCTCGGTCGCCACCATGCCGCTCTTGCCGCGCACCAGGATGGCGTCGCCCGTGATCTCGCGCAGGCGGCGCAGCGAATTGCTGATGGCGGGCTGCGACTGGCCGAGCTTGAGCGCGGCGCGCGAGACGCTCTGTTCGGTGAGCAGCGTGTGCAGCACCCGCAGCAGGTAGGCGTCGATCTGTTCGCGGGGTCTTTGCATGGTCGGGCGCGCTCTGCGAGGCTTGGGGTCGAGCCATAGTTTATGACAATGCCACCTCATCGGGGCGACCGAATAGGCATCATCATGGCCGCGAAATATTTACCCCCGCCGCCAGTGCTATCTTCGGCTCATATCCACGCCGGCCATGTCCCGGCGCGCCCGCAATCCCACTGCACTACACTGAGAACCATGGAGACACAAGCCATCCGCTTCTATTACCGCGGCAAGGTGCACGAGGTCACTGGCGAAGCCACGACCCGTACCGTGCTTCAGTACACGCGCGAAGCCCTGCACTGCACCGGCACCAAGGAAGGGTGCGCCGAGGGCGATTGCGGCGCCTGCACCGTCGTGATCGGCGAACTGGCCGACGATGGCAACGTGGCACTGCGCGCGGTCAACGCCTGCATCCAGTTCCTGCCCACGCTCGACGGCCGTGCGCTCTTCACGGTCGAAGACCTGCGCGCGCCTGATGGCGCGCTGCATCCGGTGCAGCAGGCGCTGGTGGACTGCCACGCCTCGCAATGCGGCTTCTGCACGCCGGGCTTCGTGATGTCGCTGTGGGCCATGTACGTGAACCGCCCAGCAGCAGCCGGTTGCCCGACCCGCCGCGAGATCGACGATGTGCTCTCCGGCAATCTGTGCCGCTGCACCGGGTATCGTCCGATCGTCGACGCCGCCCAGCAGATGTTCGACCTGCCGCGCCATGAGTTCGACCGCGCGGTACTGGCGAAGCGGCTTCAGGCGTTGCAGCGCGACGACACCCTGTCGTACGAACACAACGGCCAGATCTTCCACGCCCCGCGTACGCTGGCCGAACTCGGCCGCCTGCGCGCCGCCCATCCGGACGCGCGCCTTCTGGCCGGCAGCACCGACGTCGGCCTGTGGGTCACCAAACAGTTCCGCGAGCTGAAGCACCTGATCTATGTCGGACAGGTGGCGGAGTTGCGCGAGATTTCCGAGGGTCCGAACGGCCTGTACATCGGTGCGGGCGCCCTGCTCAACGATGCGTTCGATGCGCTCGTCAACCACTATCCGGATTTGGCCGAGCTGCGTCAGCGCTTCGCCTCGTTCCCGATCCGCAACGCCGGAACGCTGGGCGGCAACGTCGCAAACGGTTCGCCTATCGGCGATTCGATGCCCGCGTTGATCGTGCTCGGCACGCGCATCGTGCTGCATCGCGACGGGGTCGTGCGCGAGATGCCGCTCGAAGACTTCTACCTCGCCTATCAGAAGAACGCGCTCGAAGCGGGCGAATTCGTGCAGGGCATCCGCGTGCCGCTGCCGGGAGCCGCCCAGCGCTTTCGCACCTACAAGCTGGCCAAGCGTTTCGATCAGGACATCTCGGCGGTATGCGCCGCCTTCGCCGTCGAACTCGATGGCGAGACCGTGCGCTCGGCGCGGGTGGCCTTCGGCGGCATGGCGGCCACGCCCAAGCGCGGCAGCGCCATCGAAGCGGCTCTGATGGGCCAGCCCTGGACCGACGCCACCGTGCGCGCGGCGATGGCGGCCTTGCCGACCGACTACCAGCCGCTCTCGGACATGCGTGCAACCAGCGCCTACCGGCTGGCCGGCGCGCAGAATCTGCTGTATCGTTTTTTCCTGGAGACGCGCCTCGATGCGCCGCTTGCGGCACACGAAGTCAACGCGTTCGCCCACGGCTAACCGGAGTTGCCCATGAACACGCAAGTTGAAGGCTTCATGACGCAGACCGGTGCCGCGGCAGGCGCCAGCGCACAGGTGGGCCGCTCGCGGCCGCACGAGTCGGCTGAACTCCACGTGGCCGGCGAAGCCACCTACACCGACGATATCCCCGAACTCCAAGGCACACTGCACTGCGCGCTCGGCGCGTCGCCCAAGGCGCATGCACGCGTGCTCTCGCTCGATCTCGACGCCGTGCGTCGGGCGCCGGGCGTGGTCGCGGTATTCACTGCCGCCGACATCCCCGGCGTGAACGATTGCGGTCCGGTCGTTCACGACGACCCGATTCTCGCGGACGGCCTCGTCCAGTACATCGGTCAGCCGATGTTCGCCGTGGTGGCCGAATCGCATGACGCGGCCCGCCGCGCGGCGCGTCTGGCCAAGGGCGAATACGAAGACCTGCCCGCCATCCTCACACCGCAGGCCGCGAAGGCCGCGGGGGCGAGCGTGCTGCCGCCCTATCACCTGCGCCGCGGCGACGCCGATGCCGCGCTGCAAGCCGCACCGAACCGTCTGAGCGGCACGTTCGAATGCAACGGGCAGGAGCAGTTCTATCTCGAAGGACAGATTTCATACGCAATTCCGAAGGAAAACGACGGCATTCACGTCTACTGCTCGACGCAGCACCCGACCGAGATGCAGGCGCTCGTCTCGCACGCACTGGGCTGGCACAGCCACCAGGTGCAGGTCGAATGCCGTCGCATGGGCGGCGGCTTCGGCGGCAAGGAGTCGCAATCGGGGCTGTTTGCCTGTGTCGCCGCGTTGTGCGCCACGCGTTTGAAACGCCCCGTGAAGCTGCGCCTGGATCGTGACGACGATTTCATGATGACCGGCAAGCGCCACGGCTTTTACTTCGAATACGACGTCGGCTTCGACGACGACGGCCGCATCACGGGCGCGAAGGTCGACATGACGCTGCGCGCCGGCTTCTCGGCCGACCTGTCGGGACCCGTCGCCACGCGCGCCATCTGCCACTTCGACAACGCCTACTTCGTGCCCGACGCCGACCTGCGCGCGCTGTGCGGCAAGACGAACACGCAATCGAACACGGCGTTTCGCGGTTTTGGCGGCCCGCAAGGCGCGCTCATCATGGAAGTTGTGCAGGACGCCATCGCACGGCGCCTGGGCAAAGACGCGCTCGACGTGCGTCGCGTGAACTTCTACGGCAAGACCGAGCGCAACGTTACGCCGTACGGGCAGGTGGTCAAGGACAACGTCATTCACGAACTCGTCGCGCAACTGGAGCAGACGAGCGAGTACCGTGCGCGACGCGACGCGGTGCGCGCGTTCAACCGCACCAGTCCCGTGCTGCGCAAGGGACTCGCGCTCACGCCCCTGAAGTTCGGCATTTCGTTCAATGTGCAGGCCTTCAACCAGGCGGGCGCGCTGGTGCACATCTATCGTGACGGCTCGATGCTGGTCAATCATGGTGGCACCGAGATGGGCCAGGGCCTGAACACGAAGGTCGCGCAGGTGGTGGCGCACGAACTGGGCGTCGATCTCTCGCATGTGCGCGTGACGGCGACAGACACGAGCAAGGTGGCGAACACGTCGGCCACGGCCGCCTCGACAGGCGCCGACCTGAACGGCAAGGCCGCGCAGAACGCCGCGTGGCAGATTCGCCAGCGTCTGGCCGCGTTTGCCGCGCAGACGTACGGCGGCTCGCCCGACGACGTGCAGTTTGCCAACGATGTCGTGAGCGCGAACGGCCACGACATCCCCTTCCCCGATCTGGTGGAAGCGGCCTACTGGGCGCGCGTGCAGCTTTGGTCTGACGGCTTCTATGCGACGCCAGGCCTGTCGTGGGATGCCGCGAGCATGAACGGCAACCCGTTCTTCTACTTCGCCTACGGCGCGGCCGTCTCCGAAGTGGTACTCGACACGCTCACGGGCGAATGGCGGCTGCTGCGCGCCGACGTGCTTCACGATGCCGGCAAATCGATCAACCCCGCGCTCGACATCGGGCAGGTCGAAGGGGCGTTCATTCAAGGCATGGGCTGGCTGACGACCGAAGAACTGTGGTGGAACCAGGCGGGCAAGCTCATGACGCATGCACCGTCCACGTACAAGATCCCCGGCATCAGCGATTGCCCGACGGACTTCCGCGTGGCGCTGTTCGAGAACACGAACGTGTCGGATTCCATCCACCGCTCCAAGGCCGTCGGCGAGCCGCCGCTGCTGCTGCCGTTCTCGGTGTTCAACGCATTGCGCGACGCCGTGGCGAGCGTGAACGACTATCGCGACGAGCCGGTGCTCAATGCGCCGGCAACGTCCGAAGCGCTGCTCACGGCGATCACCGAGCTGCGCACGCGCAGCGCCGCCTGATGCATCGCTGGGTCGACGCCGCCCATAAGCTGCTGGTCCGCGGCGAGGCCGCGGTCCTGGTAACGATCGCGCGCGTGGAAGGCTCCGCGCCGCGCGAAGCGGGCACGCATCTGCTCGTGACGCGCGAGCACGTCTGGGAAACCATCGGTGGCGGCCATCTCGAATGGCGGGCGATGGACGTCGCCCGCCAGTTGCTGCGCCAGTACGGCCATCAAGGCGCGCGGCACGTCGAGCGTTTCGCGCTCGGCCCGAGCCTCGGGCAGTGCTGCGGCGGCGCGGTCACCCTCGCCTTCGAGGTGCTCACGCTGGCCGATCTGGCGTGGGTGAGCGACCTGCACAAGCGGCTCGCGGCCGGTGTTGCCAGTCTGCGCAGCGTGGCGTTCGGGGCGCCCGGGGCCGATGCGGCGGCCAGCCAGCAGCAGGGCGGCCCCGTCCTGCTGAGCGCACTCGACCCGAACGAGCCGCTCGCGCATCCGCACACGCTCACCCGCGACGCCGACGACGCCGCCTGCTCGTTCTGGCAAGGCAGCGACGGTTGGCTCTGGCTGAGCGAGCGGCTGGCGCCGAGCGATTTCCATATTGCGCTGTTCGGTGCCGGCCACGTGGGACAGGCGCTCGTGCAGGTGCTGGCGACGCTGCCGTGCCGCGTGACCTGGGCCGACGAGCGTACCGAAACCTTCCCGGAGACGGTGCCGCCGAACACCGTCGTCGAGTCGACCGACACCCCCGAGGCCGTCGTCGATGAGGTGCCAGCGGGTGCGTATTTCCTGGTCATGACGCACAACCATGCGCTGGATCAGCGCCTGTGCGAGGCCATTTTCAAGCGCGACGACTTTGCCTACTTCGGCCTGATCGGATCGATGACCAAACGCCGTCAGTTCGAGCATCGCCTGCGCGATCGCGGTGTGCCGCCCGAGCGTTTCGCGCAGATGATCTGCCCCATCGGCGTGGCCGGCATCACCGGCAAGGCGCCGGCGACGATCGCGATTGCCGTCGCCGCGCAACTCCTGCGCGTGCGCGAACAACAGATGCAACACAGCGGGCCGGCCGTACCGCAGCACACCGGCGATCCCGTTTGACGGCCGTGCCCCGCACCTGGGACACCGAGTACCTCGTCGTCGCGGGCGACGGTAAAATCCTGCCCATCCCCCTCAACAAGACCTATTCATGCCACTCACGCCCGAACTCGCCAAGACCCTTTGCGCCATGCCCAAGGCGGAGCTGCACGTGCATATCGAGGGCACGCTGGAGCCCGAACTGATCTTCCGGCTCGCCGAGCGCAACCACGTCACGCTGCCCTACCCGAGTGTGGAGGCCCTGCGCGACGCCTACGCCTTCACCGATCTGCAGTCGTTCCTGGACATTTACTACGCGGGCGCGAGTGTCTTGCTCACCGAAGACGATTTCTACGACATGACGCGCGCCTATCTCGCACGCGCCGCCGCCGACAACATCCGCCACACCGAACTCTTTTTCGATCCTCAAACGCACACGGCGCGCGGCGTGTCGATGGCCACGGTCATCAACGGCATCGAACGTGCGCTGGCCGAAGCCGAGACGCAATACGGCATGACGAGCCGATTGATCCTTTGCTTCCTGCGCCATCTGCCGGAAGCAGACGCCCTCCAAACACTGGAGACGGCGCTGCCGTACTTCAACAGCCACGGGCACCGGCTCGTCGGCGTGGGCCTCGATTCGTCAGAGCAGGGCCATCCGCCCGCCAAGTTCGCGCGCGTGTTCGCGCGGTGCCGCGAGTTGGGACTGCACCTCGTGGCGCACGCCGGAGAAGAAGGACCGCCCGCGTATATTTACGAGGCGCTGGACGTGCTGCACGTCCAGCGCGTGGATCACGGCGTTCGCGCGATTGAGGACGAGGCGTTGCTCGATCGCCTGGCCCGGGAGAAGATCGCGCTGACGGTGTGCCCGCTGTCGAACGTCCGTCTCAAGGTGTTCGAGCACATGGGTCAGCACACGCTGCACGCGTTGCTCAAGCGCGGGCTGGCCGTCACGATCAATTCGGATGACCCGGCGTACTTCGGCGGCTACCTGAACGAGAACTTCCTCGCCACGTTCGACGCCCTGGACATGACGCTCGATGACGCTTACACGTTGGCAAGGAACAGCTTCGAAGCCTCGTTCATCGACGACAGCGAAAAGCAACGGCTAGTGAGCGAACTGGAGCGTTTTCGCGCCGCGCAAGCCGGGTAAGCGCTCACCGGGACCCGTCGACCGGCCGCCCAGGACACCCTCGATACCAACCCCGCCCGAAGGCGGAACCGCACCCCAAAAGTTGGCGATCCACTTTTGGGGTGTTTTCATTCCCGCACGACGCACACCGCGCCCCCATGCATCGCCACATCACCTTGCGATGATGTGGAACATGCTGCGTGGGGAATATTTTCGCCGAGGCCCGATGCTATTTTTCGAGCGTGCCCAGATAGTCGTCACGCGGTGCCCCCACACCCGCGGCGTCACGCGAGCACGACACCTTAGAACATCGGAGACAACACCCCATGGACTCATCGCTCAGCCCTCCTGCGGGCAGTGCCGCGCCCGAAGCGGCCCACGACAGCACGCGCGTGGCGGGCGCGCAACCTGTCTCGACCCTCGACCGATATTTCGGCATCACCGCGCTCGGATCGACGTTCCGCACGGAAGTGATCGCAGGTATCACGACATTTCTCGCGGCGATGTACATCATCGTCGTCAACCCGGCCATTCTGTCGAAGACCGGCATGGCGTTTCCGGCAGCCTTGACCGCGACGGTGCTCATCAGCTTCTTCGGCAGTTGCGCGATGGGGCTCTACGCCCGCAATCCGGTGCTGGTCGCGCCGGGCATGGGACTGAACGCGCTGTTCGCGTTCACGATGGTGCACGGCGTCGGCATGCCCTGGCAGACGGCACTCGGCTGCGTGTTCTGGTCGGGCATCCTCTTCGCGCTGCTCGCCGCGCTCAATGTGCGACGCTTCGTCGTCGAGGCGATTCCGGCGAACCTGCGCTATGCGATTTCGTGCGGCATCGGCCTGTTCATCACCGTGATCGGCCTGGTCAACGCCAGGCTCGTGGTGGGCGACCCGGTCACCGTCGTGCGTCTGGCCCACTTGTCGCCGCCGACGGTCACGTTCCTGATCGGGCTGGCGCTCACGACCGTGCTCGTCGCGCGCCGCGTGAACGGTGCGTTGATGATCGGCATCATCGCGACCACGCTCATGGCCATTCCGGTCGGGCGCCTGTGGGGAGACGGCAGCGCGTATTTCCCCAAGGAAATCGCCACGGCCACGCTGGTGAACTTCCACGGCTTCTTCGCCGCCCCCGACTTCTCGGGCATCGGCCAGCTCGACCTGCTGGGCGCGCTCAAGGTCGCGTACCTGCCGTTCATCTTCGTGATGCTCTTCACCGCGTTCTTTGATACGCTCTCGACCTTCATGAGCATTGCCGAGGCAGGCAACATGAAGGATCGCAACGGCAATCCGCGCAATATGCGTCAGGCCATGATCGTCGATTCGTTCTCGGTGCTGATCTCCGGCCCGCTCGGTACGAGTCCGGCGAACGCCTACATCGAATCGGCCGCCGGCATTGCGCAGGGTGGACGTACCGGGCTGACCGCCGTCGTCTGCGCCTTGCTGTTCCTGCCCTTCCTGTTTGTGTCCCCGATGCTCTCGCTGGTGCCCGCCATCGCGACGGCGCCGGCGCTGATCCTGGTCGGGGTGTTTATGATGGAGTCCGTGGCGCGCATCGAATGGCACCGCATGGACGAGGCGATTCCGAGTTTCATCGCCGTGGTGATGATTCCGATTTCGTACTCGATCACCGACGGTATTGCCTATAGCTTCCTCGCGTTCGTGGTGCTCAAGCTGTTCACGGGCCGTGTGAAGGAGATCAAGCCGGCGATGTGGATCGTCGCCGCGCTGGCAGTGCTGCTGCTCACGCAAATGTAACGACGCAAGGACCCTGTACATGTCCACGACACACCAAGCCCTGCGCGCCGTGCGCGCGCAACTGGTCTACTTCACGCACGATCCGTCGCGCGCCTACCTCGACGGCTCGCCCGGCACCGTGCACCATACCGACGGCCTCATCGCCTTCGAGAATGGCCGCATCACCGCCGTCGGCGACTACGCCACGGTGGCGCCCACGCTGCCCGACGGCACGCCGATCGACGATCTGCGCGACAAGGTCGTCACGCCCGGCTTCATTGACACGCACATCCACTATCCGCAGACGGACATGATCGCGTCGCCCGCGCCGGGGCTGCTGCCGTGGCTCGAGAGGTACACGTTTCCGACCGAGCGCCGGTTCGAGAATCCGGCGTACGCGGCCGATGTCGCACAGTTCTTCCTCGACGAGCTGCTGCGCGTCGGCACCACGAGCGCGCTCGTGTACTGCACGGTGCATCCCGGCTCGGTCGATGCGTTCTTCAAGGCCAGCGACGCGCGCAATCTGCGCATGATCGCCGGCAAGGTGATGATGGATCGCAACTGCCCCGACTTCCTGCGCGACACGGCCGAGAGCGGCGCGCGCGACAGCGAGGCGCTGATTCAGCGCTGGCACAACCAGGGACGCCAGCTCTACGCGCTTACGCCACGCTTCGCGCCGACATCGACCGAAGCCCAGTTGGGCGTTTGCGGCGAACTCGCCACGCAGTACCAAGACGTGTTCATCCAGAGCCACGTGGCCGAAAACACCGACGAGGTCGAATGGGTGCGCTCGCTGTTTCCGGGGCACCGCAGCTACCTCGACGTGTACGACCACTACAAGCTGCTGCGCAAGCGCGCCGTGTACGGCCATTGCATCTGGCTCGACGAGCATGATCGTCGCCGCATGTTCGAGACGGGCACCGTCGCCGCGCACTGCCCAACGTCGAACCAGTTCCTCGGGAGCGGCCTGTTCGACTTCGCTGCGGCCGAAGCGAGCCGCATGCCGGTGACGCTCGCGACCGACGTCGGCGGCGGCTCGACCTTCTCGATGTTGCAGACGATGAACGAGGCCCACAAGGTGGCGCGGTTGTCGGGCTATCACCTCTCGGCCGAACGCATGTTCTATCTGGCCACCGAAGGCGCCGCGCACGCGCTGGATCTGCACGGCACCATCGGCACGCTGGCCGTGGGCGCGGAGGCCGATTTCGTGGTGCTCGACCCGAAGGCCACGCCCCTGCTCGCCCGTCGCACGGCACTGGCCGAGTCGCTCGAAGAGCTACTGTTCGCATTCGCCATGCTCGGCGACGATCGTGCCATCGCCACGACCTACGCCGCCGGCCAGCCGGTGCATCGCCGCGCTGACGCGTTGACGCGTTGACGCGCCAAGCGCGCCTGGCGCCCGCACGGACGTTCGGGCGTTTGGGCGTTTGGGGCGCTCGAGACGTCCGAGACGTTTGAGACATTCGAGACGCTGCGAGACATCACGGAGCGTCACGACTTACGCGAGAGAACGCGCGCCGTCGCCTTGGCTCGACGCGCGTTCCCTCGCGGTCACCGGTCGCGCGCAAGGGGCATGCGGCCGGGGATCTCCTTGGGCAGCCAATCGGCTGCCCTTTTTTCCATGCCCGGCATACGCCCGTCAGGTGCTCATCAAGAGCCAATTCAGCGGCCAACCCAACCCCGTCATGCCCTCGTCACGCGACGAATGCTATAATCCGCTCCGATTCATTGGGGAGTAGCCGCCCTGTCAGGGACACATGTCATCGACAGGGGCGTACGTCAACAGACTTGGCCGGTTCCGGCTATGGCGTGCGCAGCCCTCGGGCCTGGCGAGACCGATGACGATGCTTCCGCCATCCGGGCCGGGACGCATGGTCATTGGCTCGCGCATTCACGGCCCGGCGGAGATTCATAACAAGATGTCCCCTTTCCTCGTCTCGACCGGCGTAGTCGCCCTCGCCGAAATCGGCGACAAAACCCAACTGCTGTCCCTCGTGCTCGCCGCGCGCTTCAAGAAGCCCGTGCCGATCATCCTCGGTATTCTCGTCGCCACGCTCGTCAATCACGGCTTTGCCGGCGCCGTCGGCGAATGGCTCGCCACGGCGATCAGTCCGGTCATCATGAAGTGGGCCGTCGTCGCGTCGTTCCTCGGCATGGCAATCTGGATTCTCATCCCCGACAAGCTCGACGACGACGAGACCACCACGCGCCGCAAGTTCGGCGTGTTCGTGACGACCGTCTTCACGTTCTTCATCGCCGAGATGGGCGACAAGACGCAGATCGCCACGGTGATGCTCGCCGCGCGCTACCAGGACTTCTTCGGCGTGGTGGCCGGCACCACGCTCGGCATGATGCTGGCCAACGTGCCGGCCGTGCTCGTGGGCCACAAATTCGCCGGCCGTCTGCCGACCAAGGCCGTACACGCCGTCGCCGCCGTGATCTTCGCGGTGCTCGGCATCATCACGCTGCTGCAGTAAACAGCAAACGCCGAGGCAAGGCGCACGTCTCGATGACGCATCGCTTCGCCTCGGCGCGAGACACTCGCTTGCCGTTCGTCGGCTTCACGTCTGGGCCCCGGCCTGACCTCTGGATGTCCGACCGACGTCTGGTCGGTATCTGCCCTGGTACCGGCCCGCTTCCTGTCCGCTTCCTGTCCGCTTCCTGTCCGCTTCCTGCCCGCTTCCTGCCCGCTTCCTGCCCGCTTCCTGTCGGCTTCCTGTCGGCTTCCTTTCCGCTTGCTGTCCGCTACCGGCCCGATCTCCGCCTAGCGCCCGACCTTCTGCTCGACATTGACCGTGCGCCCGCTCGGGAACGGCAACTGCCCGAGCGCGGCGTCAATCAGGTATGGCATGGCGGAGGCGAGCGACGTGCCCGCGTCGCTGGTGTTGGCCTGCACGCGGTAGACTTCCTTGCCGCTCGCCCGGTCCGTGAAGCGCAACTGCAAACCGGCCAGCCCATACGGATAACTGCGCTCGACGTACGCCGGCGGCGCACCGAACGGATAGCCATATCCGCCCCATGGACGTCCCCAAGGCCCCCATGGGGCGGGCGCAAACATCGGATCGTAGACCGGTTCGGTCACACGCATCATCTGCTGGGTGATACCGTAAGTCATCCCGATCAGGTAGTGCGCACTCGACGGGCTCCGCTCGCTGAAGCCGTCTCCGGCCAGACGCGTGCGCAGCCACTGCTCGTAAGTCGCGTGCTCTTGATTGTTCTGCTGTTCGGGCGTGCGCGTGAGCGCGTAAGTCCGCGGGCCATCAAAACCCGGTGCATCGCCGAACGCAGTCACCTGGCTCGTGACCGTGCTGGCGCACCCCGCCAGCAAGACGCTGACGACGGCCAGCGTCGCCAAGGCCCATCGTTTCCCCATGATCGACTGCTCCATTGAAAGGCCAAAGGCACACCGCTGTGCGCCGCTCGCGCCGATTTAAGCACAGGACGCCACAACGCGCACATCCGACAACTTTGACGCCAACACGGAAGCAAAATTCAGCAAATCGCATGCGCGAACGCGAACGCCCCGCCACTCCGTTACAATTTACCCATCCTTGGCCGTCCGCAAAACACCGTCCATGCTCAGAACCGACCTCGCAGGCGTCATCCAACGCTCCGACTATACGCCCCCGGCGTATCTGATCGACACCGTCCAACTCGACTTCGACCTCGCCCCCGACGTCACCACCGTGACCAGCCGACTGCGCATCCGCCGCAACCCGGCCGGTCCCGGCGGCGCGCTCGAACTGGTGGGCCAAGGCCTGCAACTGGTGAGCCTCTCACTCGACGGCAAGCCCTGGCCCGACTATCGCATCGGCGAGGAAACGCTGACGGTCGACGCGCCGCCCGAGGCGTTCGAACTCACGCTCGTCACGCGCTGCCGCCCGCAGGAAAACACGTCGCTCATGGGGCTGTACGTCTCGGGCGGCAACTTCTTCACGCAATGCGAAGCCGAGGGCTTTCGCAAGATCACGTACTTCCTCGACCGTCCGGATGTGATGGCGACGTACACCGTGACGCTGCGCGCCGATCGCGAGGCGTATCCGGTGTTGCTGGCCAACGGCAACCTGATCGACCAGGGCGATCTGCCCCACGGCCGTCACTTCGCCGTCTGGGACGACCCGTTCAAGAAACCCAGCTACCTGTTCGCGCTGGTCGCCGGCCGGCTGGTGTGCCGTGAGGCGCGCCTCGTGGCCGGCGACGGCCGCGAGAAGCTGCTTCAGGTCTGGGTGCAGCCGCACGATCTGGAGAAGACGCAACATGCGATGGATTCGCTGATCAACTCGATCCGTTGGGACGAGCAGCGCTTCGGCCGCGTGCTCGATCTCGACCGCTTCATGATCGTGGCCGTGAGCGACTTCAACATGGGCGCGATGGAGAACAAGGGCCTGAACATCTTCAATACGAAGTATGTGCTGGCCGATGCCGCCACCGCGACCGACGACGACTTCGGCAACATCGAAGCCGTGGTGGGCCACGAGTACTTCCACAACTGGACCGGCAATCGCGTGACTTGCCGCGACTGGTTCCAGTTGAGCCTGAAGGAAGGCCTGACCGTGTTCCGCGATCAGGAGTTCTCGGCCGACATGATGGGCTCCGAATCGGGCCGCGCCGTCAAGCGCATCGATGACGTGCGCGTGCTGCGGCAGGCCCAGTTCCCGGAAGACGCCGGCCCGATGGCGCACCCGGTGCGCCCCGAGAGCTACGTCGAAATCAACAACTTCTATACGGTCACCGTCTACGAGAAGGGCGCCGAAGTTGTGCGCATGTATCAGACACTGCTCGGGCGCGACGGCTTCCGCCGGGGTATGGACCTGTACTTCGAGCGTCACGACGGCCAGGCAGTGACGTGCGACGAGTTCCGCGCCGCGATGGCCGATGCCAATCAACGCGATCTCACGCAGTTCGGCCGCTGGTACAGCCAGGCCGGCACCCCGCGCGTGACGGTCGAAGCCGCCTATGACGAGGCCGCGCGCACCTATACACTCACGCTCGCCCAGCGCTGCCCGAAGGTCGGCGTGGAGCTGCAGGACAGCACGCTCGTCAAGCAGCCATTCCACATCCCGTTCGCCGTCGGCCTGCTCGATCGCGACGGTCGCGACATGGCGGTGCGACTGGCCGGCGAGGCCACCGATGCGCCGGCGGCCACCACGCATGTGCTCGACTTCACGCAGGAACGGCAAAGCTTTACGTTCGTCGACGTGCCGCACAACCCGATGCCGTCGCTGCTGCGCGGCTTCTCGGCGCCGGTGATCGTCGAGTACGAGTCCACCATCGATGAACTCGCATTCCTGATGGCGCACGACAGCGATCCGTTCAACCGCTGGGAAGCGGGGCAACGGCTGGCAACGCGCCAGTTGCTGGCGCTCGTCGAATCGATTCAGATGGGCCAGTTGCCGAGCGTAGACAGCTATGTGCTTGAAGCCTTCCGCCAGGTGCTGCGCGACGAAACGCTCGACCCGGCCTTCCGCGCCCAGGCGCTCACGCTGCCGGCCGAGTCGTACCTCGGCGAGCAGATGACGGAAATCGACCCCGCCGCCATTCACGCCGCGCGCCAGTATCTGCGTCAGCGTCTGGCGGCGTCGCTGCATACCGAGTGGCTCGCGGCGTATCACAACCATCGCGTGCCGGGCGCCTACCGTCCAGACGCCGCCTCGGCCGGCGAGCGCGCGCTGAAGAACCTTGCGCTGTCGTACCTGATGGAACTGTCGGATGCCGCCGTGGCCCAGACCGCCCGCACCCAGTACGACTCGGCCGACAACATGACGGACCGTTTCTCCGCGCTCACCGCCCTCGTGCAACGCGGCGGCGCCGCGCGCGAAAGCGATGCGGCGCATGGGTCGAACCACGCCGCCGAAGCGCTGGCGGACTTCTATCAGCGCTTCGAGCACGAGCCGCTCGCCATCGACAAGTGGTTCGCGCTGCAAGCCATGCAACGCGGCGACGGCAGCCATTGCGTGATCGACGCCGTGCGCGCCCTCATGGCGCATCCGGCCTTCACGCTGAAGAACCCCAACCGCGCGCGTTCGCTGATTTTCAGCTTCTGCAGCGGCAATCCTGCGCAGTTCCATGCGGCCGACGGTTCCGGTTATCGATTCTGGGTCGAGCAGGTCCTCGCGCTCGACGCGCTGAACCCGCAGGTGGCCGCCCGGCTGGCTCGCGTGCTCGACCGCTGGCGCAAATACACGCCGGCCCTGCGCGAGCGCATGCGTGAGGCGTTGCAGCAAGTCGCTCAGCACGCGGCACTGTCGAAGGATGTGCGCGAGATCGTCGAAAAATCGCTCGCCTGAGCTTGACCTGAGCTGACCTGGGCTGACCGGCCCCGCAAAGCAAGAAACGCCGCCGATGCGCCCCTGCATCGGCGGCGTTTTGTTTTGTCGGGAATACCCCATGCAGGAGATGACGGCGACGTCAGGCAGCCAGCGCCGGCCGCTGCCCCGCCGACAGACGCTTGCGCACGGCATTCGCGGCGGCGACCATATTCGTCAACGCGCTATCGACCTGCGCCCAGTCTCGGGTCTTCAGACCGCAGTCGGGATTGATCCACAGACGCTCGGCTGGAATGCGAGCGAGCGCCGCCTCGATCAGACGCTCCATTTCCGCCTGCGACGGCACGCGCGGCGAGTGAGTGTCGTACACGCCGGGGCCGATCTCGTTCGGATACGCGAAGGCTTCGAAGGCGCCAAGCAGTTCCATGTCGGAGCGCGTGGTCTCGATGGAGATCACGTCGGCATCGAGCGCCGCAATCGACGGCAGAATGTCGTGGAATGCCGAATAGCACATATGCGTGTGGATCTGCGTGTCGTCGGCCACGCCCGACGAGCACACGCGATACGCATGCACCGCCCAAGCCAGATACGACGGCCAATCGCGCTCGCGCAGCGGCAGCCCCTCACGCAACGCAGGTTCGTCGATCTGAATCACCCGCACGCCCGCCTTTTCCAGCGCCGCCACTTCCTCGCGCAGCGCCAGCGCAATCTGCAACGCCGTGCGTTCGCGCGGCTGGTCGTCGCGCACAAACGACCATTGCAGCATCGTTACCGGCCCGGTCAGCATGCCCTTGACCGGCTTGTCGGTCAGTTGCTGCGCGTAAGCGCTCCACGTGACGGTCATCGGCTCGGGCAGGTACACGTCGCCATAGATCACCGGCGGCTTCACGCAGCGCGAACCGT
Organism: Pandoraea eparura; assembly: GCF_902459725.1. Lineage (GTDB taxonomy): Bacteria > Pseudomonadota > Gammaproteobacteria > Burkholderiales > Burkholderiaceae > Pandoraea > Pandoraea eparura. Next base: position 45,488 of record NZ_CABPSH010000011.1, on the reverse strand, counting down.
AGCTCTGCACCCAGCCTTGCTCGGTGATCACGAAGCCCCACAGCAGATCGCCGAAGTACTCGACCATGTCGTTACGTTCGGCCTCGCCGTGCACGAGCACGTCGAGCCCATAGGCTTCCTGCCGCTCGACGGCCAGACGAATCTGCGCACGCATCGTCTCCAGGTAATCGAGATGCGACAGCGCGCGTCGCTTGAAGTCGGCACGCGCCCGACGAATCGCCGACGTCTGCGGGAACGATCCGATGGTCGTCGTCGGCAGTACGGGCAGCTTGAGCCACGCGCGCTGAGCGCTGGCACGCGTTGGGTAGTCGGACGCACGGCGCGCGTGCGCGTCGGTGAGCGCCGCCAGACGCTTTTGCACCAAGCTGTTGTGAATGCGCGGCGACGTCCGGCGCGCGGCCTGCGCGGTGGCATCGGCGACGAAGGCGGCGCTTACGTCGGCGCTCGCGAACGCCGCAGCGTCCAGCGAGCGGCGCAGCAGCGCTACTTCAGCAAGCTTCTGCACGGCAAAGGCGAGCCAAGTGCGCACTTGCTTGTCCAAACGCCCCTCGCTCGCCAGATCGACCGGGCAGTGCATCAGCGAGCCGCTCGACGCCACCCACAGCCGTTCCCCGAGCGCATCCGCCAACGGCGCGAGCAGCGCCCTCGCCTTCGTCAGATCGCAACGCCAGACGTTTCGGCTATCGACCACCCCCACAGACAGCACCTTCTGTTGCGGCCACTGCGCGACGAATGTGTCGAGTTGCTTCGGTGCACACACGCCGTCGAGATGCACCCCGGCCACGGGCAACGCCGCCAGCAGCGCCGCGTGCTCGCTGACATCGCCAAAGTACGTGGCGAGCAGCAATGATGGGGCGATGGGCACGAGACGGTGATACACAGACGTGAAGGCGTCGCGCCACGGCTCGGGCAGGTCGAGCGCCAGGATCGGCTCGTCGATCTGCACCCATGTCACGCCCTGCGTCTTCAGGCGCGCCAACACCCGCTCATATTGCGTGAGCAGGTCGGGCAGCAACGAGAGACGGTCGGCCAGGCCGTTCTTCTCTTTGCCCAGGTACAGGAGCGAAAGCGGGCCGAGCAATACCGGCTTGACGCTTCCGCCCTCGGCCAGCGCTTCCGCCACGTCGTCGAACAGCCACTCGGTGCCCTCGCCGAAACGCGTCTGCGGCGAGTATTCCGGCACGAGATAGTGGTAATTCGTATCGAACCACTTCGTCATTTCCATCGCGCTTTGACCAGCATCGCCCCGCGCAGCGACGAAGTAGTCGTCGAGGCTCAGCGCTGCGGGCGCCCGGCCAAAACGCGCCGGCAGCCCGCCGACGAGCGCCAGCGTCGAGAGCACGTGGTCGTACCAATGGAAGTCGCCAACGGTGATCCAGTCGAGCCCCGCCTTGCGCTGCGCGCGCCGGTTGGCCGCGCGAATCTGCCGTCCGGTCTCCTGCAACGCCGTGGCGCTCATCTCGCCGCGCCAGAACGCCTCGACGGCGAATTTGAGTTCACGGTGTACGCCGATGCGCGGCAATCCGAGTACGTGGGCCTGAGCCATGGGGGTGTCCTTCCGGGAAGCGTGCGATGTCGCGAAGTCGTCGTCTACGGGCAATGCCCGTCCAGGCTGGCAGTATCCGGGCCATCCGTGTATTATTCAAACGAAAGTTTTTGCCATTTATTATTAATTTTATTCATGCAACGTACCCCCATCGAACTACGCCATCTGCAGACGTTGCTCGCGCTGCGCGATACGGGCAGCGTTTCGCGTGCGGCGTTGTGGCTGCACCTGACGCAGTCGGCGCTCTCGCATCAGATCAAGGCATTGGAAGATTTCTATGGCTTGCCGCTGTTCGTGCGCAAGTCGTCGCCGCTGGTGTTCACCGCTGCGGGCAAGCGGCTGCTGGCGTTGGCGGAAGAAGTCGTACCGGCGCTCGACGAAGCGGGCCGCGACCTCACGCGGCTTGCACAAGGCACCCAGGGCACGCTGCGCATCGCGGTCGAATGCCACACGTGTTTCGATTGGCTGATGCCCGCGATGGATGCCTTCCGGCAACGCTGGCCGGAAGTCGAACTCGATATCGTGTCGGGCTTTCATGCCGACCCCATCGGGCTGTTGCATCAGGACCGCGCCGATCTGGCGATCATTTCCGAACGTGAGGAAGGCGAGGCGGTCGACTTCCACCCGCTGTTCCGTTTCCAGATGATGGCGCTCATGGCGAACGACCATCCGCTCGCCGGCAAACCGTATCTCGACGCCGTAGACTTCCGTGACGAAACGCTCATCACCTATCCCGTGCCCGACGACATGCTCGATATCGTGCGTCAGGTGCTGCGTCCCGCAGGGATCGAGCCGACACGCCGCACCACCGAGTTGACGGTGGCGATTCTGCAACTGGTGGCGAGCCGCCGCGGGCTGGCGGCTCTGCCGCTGTGGGCCGTGTCGGGATATCTCGAGCGACGCTATGTAAGCGCGCGCCCGATCACGCCGCAAGGGCTCACCGCGGAACTCTGGGCGGCAACATTGCCGGCGATCACCACGCGTCCCTATATCGGCGAGTTCGTCTCGCTCATGCGCGAGACGAGCCTGCTCACGCTGGCGGAAATCGAATTGCTCTGATACGGCGTCGCGCGGTCAATCGCCATGCCCGGTGTCAGGCCGGGCACCGTACGACCAGACGGCACACTCGCTTACCGGAACTCGCGCTGGTGACGTCTTCCTCGTGCAAGGCAACGCCGCCGTGAAGGGCAGCGCGCACCACGTCGGGCGAGAAGGCACTATAGAGCCGTCCGTCTGCATGGCGAAGATCGTCACCCTCGGTGACGCGCCATGAAACGTAAAGCACGCCCCCAGGACGCACGAGCGCCCAGAGCCGGACGGCCGCCTGCGGCACTTCATTCGCGGGCAGATGCATCAGCACCGTCTCGCACACCACGTTATCGAACTGCGCCGTCACGCCTTCCAGTCCCGGGAGGTGCCCGACGTGAAACGTCACCGACGGAAACGATTGACGCGCCAGCTCGACCAGTGCTGACGAACTGTCGTAGCCCACCACGTCGAACCCTTGCTGCGCGAGCCAGGCGGCATCGCGTCCGTTGCCGCAGCCCACATCGATCGTGCGTCCACCGGGGACGAAATGGCGCACCAGCAATGCGTACATGTCGTCCGGCGGCGGCTGGTTGCGCCAGTCCTCGTTGTAACGAACGGCGTTGGCCTCGTAGGCCGCTGCTGTTTGCAGATCCGTCATGATCGGCGACTCCGGAAGCAAGCGGGGAATGACTGCGTCAGCGCGCGGCGCTATGCCTTACTGCGAGATCTTCTCCAGCGCGATGTCACGCGTGCGCGGGCCCATCAGGCCGATGGCGAGCATGACGATCAGCATCGCACAGGAGATGAACACGAACACCCCGGTCACCCCGAAATGGCGCAGCGCGGCGGCGATCAGGAACGCCGTGAAGATCGCAGAGAAGCGGCTCCACGAATAGACGAAGCCGACGGCGCGCGCCCGAATCCCGGTGGGGAACAGTTCGGTCTGATACGCGTGATAGCTGTAAGACATGATGTTGTTCGCGAGCGTCAGGCCGATGCCCATCGCCACGAGCAGGAACGACGACGTCACCTGCGAGAACGCGATGCCGCACACGATACCGATGCCGGCCGTCCACACGATCGCGTGCTTGCGCTCAACCTTGTCGGCCATCCACAGCCCGATCAGCGGACCCACGGGGGCGGCCAGTGCGATCACGCTGGCGTATGCCAGACTCGTCGTCACGGTAATCCCCTGTTTGATGAGCAGCGTCGGCACCCAGTTGGCGAAGCCATAGAAGCCGACCGTCTGGAAGATGTTGAACAGAATCATCATGATGGCGCGCTTGCGATATGGCGGCACCCACATGTCGCGAAACGCGCCCTTCGGCACGACCTGCTCCGGCTTGCCCGGGAGCGGCAGCGGCTTGCCGTATTCGCGGGCGACCTTCGCTTCCAGTTCGCAGAGGACGCGGTCCGCCTCGTCGAGACGTCCCTTTTGGGCCAGCCAGCGCGGGCTCTCCGGCAGCGCACGACGAATCCACCAGATGAACACCGCGCCGTGGGCGCCGATGAGCACCACCCAGCGCCAGCCCTCCAGGCCAAGGAACTCGCGCGGCACAAGCCAGTAGGCGAGCAGCGCAACGACCGGCACCGCAGTGAAGCCGACCGCCTGTTCGCACGCGAATGCCCGGCCGCGAATCTGCTTGGGCACGAGTTCGGCGATATAGGTGCCGATCGTCACCAGCTCCACGCCGATGCCGAGGCCCACCACGAAGCGCCAGAAGTTGAGGCCCGTGGCGGTGTCCTGGAACGCCATGATGACGTTGGCCACCGTGTACCAGAGCAGCGAGCCGGTGAACACGGCGCGGCGGCCGAACCGGTCGGCGAGAAAGCCGCAGGCGATGGTGCCGATGAACAGCCCGGTGAACAGCGCGGCGATGAAGCTTGCCACGCCAGTCATACCGAACAGGCCCTGCGTCGTGGGCGTCAGGATGCCGCTTTTCACCAGCCCCGGCGCAACGTAGCCCGTGTAGAGCAGGTCGTAGAGTTCGAAGAAGAAGCCGAGACTGAGCAGCACCACCAGTTTCCAGACGGTGCGTGTCGGGGGCAGACGGTCGAGGCGGGCGGAAATATCGCCGGCGCTCAGGCGAGTTGCCGCCGCGGGGGCTTGGGCGGCGCGAGGCATGGAAGGCATTGAAGCGTCAGGGGATAGCATGGAAATCGTCTCCGGGCCCGTTCGGTCATGGCCGAACAGATCATTGTCCGACGCGTTCTGGCCGACCGGCTGGCAGGCAATCGCCAGACGAGCCGTGGCCGGCGCATCGGATACACCACGAATCGACAGGCAAGGGGGCGAAAATGTGCCACGAATGACACCGCGCCTGTCAGCTTTGCCACGTACTACGAAAAATGGCGATATTCATCAAGTCCGCGCACCGCGCACGATGACCGGAACGTCGGACAGGAACCGAATGCAGCCACCGAAACGAACGTCGCTGCCGGGCCGTGCTCCCGAAGACAGCATAGCGACGCGGTTTGCGCCCTGCCGTGCCGTCTTGGCAAGGCCGGCGTGACCGTTTGCGAAGTGAGGCGCGCGCGGCGGATCGCCGGTCCTGCGCGTCGGCGTGAGCCGTTGCGGGGGCGCCTCGGGCCGCCGGTGTGCCGCCGACGAGCCGATGAAAGGCCTTCGCGCGTCGCGAGTTTCCGTTACAGCCCGGATCCCGCCTGCCCTTGAGCGAGGAAATTCACCACGGCGGCCGCCGTCGCGCTCAACTGCTCGCGCGAGGGGAACACGAGCCAGAGCTGGCGATGCGCCCATTCGTCGGTCAGCGGGCGCACGACCACATCGAGCTTGCCCACGTAGAGTTGACCGACCTGCTCGGGCGCGATGGCAATGCCGAGACCCGCATGCGCCATGCGGCACAACGCGTCGAGACTGGACACGCGAATCTTGATCCGCAACGGCGTTCCCGCCGCGCTCGCCTGCTGGCGCAGCAACTGCGTGAGTGCGCTGTTGCCTTGAAGGCCCACCAGCGTCTCGCCCGCGCAAGCGGCGAACGGAATCTCGCCCGTGCGCGCGGCCAGCGGATGCCCGACGGGCAGAATCACGGCGAGCCGGTCGCGGCGGTACGGCACCATCGTGAACGCCTCGATGCCTTCGACGGCGTTGCAGATCCCCACGTCCACCGCCCGCTCGGCCACGCGCTGGAGCACTTCGTTGCTGTGCTGTTCGTCGAGTTCGACGTCCACGGCGGAAAACACGCGACCGAACGCGGCGAGATCTTCCGGCAGAAACTGTACGATGGCCGACAGGTTCGCCGCCATGCGCACGCTGCCGCGCGCCCCTTCGTGGAACTGCGACAACTCCGCCCCCAGCGATTCGATGGTGCCGAGAATGTGTTCGGCGTAGCGGCGCACCGTCTCGCCGACCGGCGTGACGGTAATGCCGCGTTGATGACGCTGGATGAGCGGGAGGCCGACGATCGCCTCGATGTCGGCAATGCGCCGGCTGATCGCCGACGGCGCAATGAATTCGCGCTCGGCGGCACGCGCCATACTCCGCTCCTGGCACACGGCCACGAAAAGGCGTAACGAGGTGAGGTCTAGCTTGCGGAGAAGGTTTTCCATACCCTGACGGCAATACGCCGAAAATGCCGGAAACGCCCGGCTGGCGTGGCCCCGCGCGGGGCACGTCTTTTGCTGGACAAACAACGAATCGGCGCCTATTATACGCATCGCGTACACCTCCCTGCCGACCCGACCATGAGTGCACAGCAGACTTTCCTGCGCGACGCGATGCGTCGCCTGAACATGACCCGCGACAGCTTCGCCGAGCGCATCGGTGTTCGCCGGCGCGCCCTCGACACCTGGCTGCTGCCGGAGGACTCGAGCGAATATCGCACGATGCCGAGCATTGTGGAGAAATTCGTCGGCGAAATCCTCGGTCGTGAAGCACCGTCCTCCGAATCTACGCAAAGCGCACACAAACCGCTGCGTGAACGCATGGGCCTCGACGGCAAGCCGCATCTCATCTCGGTCGACCAGTTCTCGCGCGATTCGCTCGAAGCCCTGTTCCACGTCGCCGATATCATGCAACCGATTGCGCGCCGTCAAAAGATCTCGCGCGTGCTCGAAGGCGCGGTGCTCGGCAATCTGTTCTTCGAAGCCAGCACGCGCACCCGCGTGAGCTTCGGCGCGGCCTTCTGTCGTCTGGGCGGCTCGGTGTGCGATACGACGGGCTTCACGTTCTCGTCGATGGCCAAGGGCGAATCGATCTACGACACGAGCCGCGTGATGAGCGGATACGTCGACGCGCTCGTCGTGCGTCACCCCGAAAAGGGCTCGGTCGCCGAATTTGCCCGCGCCACCAACATTCCCGTGATCAACGGCGGCGACGGCCCAGGCGAGCACCCAAGTCAGGCAATTCTCGACCTGTACACGATCGGGCGCGAATTCTCGCGTCTGGGCAAGTTGGTCGACGGCGCCCACGTCGCGATGGTCGGCGACTTGCGCTATGGCCGCACGGTGCACTCGCTCATCAAGCTGCTCGCGCTGTACCGCGGCCTGAAGTTTACGTTGATCTCGCCGCCGTCGCTGGAAATGCCGACGTACATTCTCGATCAGATCTCGCAGAACGGCCATGTGATCGCGCAGAGCCACTCGCTGGCCGATCTGAAGGGTGCCGATGTGGTCTACGCCACACGCATCCAGAAGGAGCGCTTTGCCGACGAGGCCATCGAGGGCTACACGCCGGACTTCCAGATCAACGAGGCACTGATCAATCAGTATTGCGACGCCCGCACGATCATCATGCACCCGCTGCCGCGCGACAGCCGGCCGGGCGCCAACGATCTGTCGACCGACCTGAATCACGATCCGCGCCTGGCGATCTTCCGCCAGACCGACAACGGCATTCCGGTGCGCATGGCGATCTTCGCGATTCTGCTCGGCGTGGACAAGCAAGTGCAGCACAGCATGCGCGACGCTGCCTGGCGTTCGCCGTCGCACATCGGCCCGGACGACGCGCTGTTCGACGGTCTCGACTGATCGACGGATCGATCCGCGCTCGCCCGGCCAACGCGCGGATTCCCTGTGGATTGCGCGCAACCCACGTGCGGCGCCCCTTCTGATGTTCGGATAGTGCTCGGCCCGCCCTCGGATCACGCTGAGCCGCGCATCAGCCAAACCCGATATTGCACTGCCCCCAAGGATTTTTCGCGGGGGCCGTGTGTCTTTACGAGTAAAATTGCGTCCATCTCGAATTGGTACGCTTTTTTGCTTTCCCGGAGGCCCACATGCGGCGCAAGACCCTAACCCAATATCTCATCGAACAGCAGCGGGAGTTCGACAATATTCCTGCCGAGCTGCGTCTGCTGATCGAAGTGGTCGCGCGCGCGTGCAAGTCGATCAGCCATGCCGTGTCCAAGGGCGCGCTTGGCGGCGTGCTGGGCAGTGCCGGCAGCGAGAACGTACAGGGCGAAGTGCAGAAGAAGCTCGACGTGATCTCCAACGAGATCATGCTCGAAGCGAACGAATGGGGCGGGCACCTGGCGGCGATGGCGTCGGAAGAGATGGAAGACGTCTTCCACATTCCGAACCGTTATCCGCAAGGCGAGTATCTGTTGATGTTCGATCCGCTCGACGGCTCGTCGAACATCGACGTGAACGTGTCGATCGGCACGATTTTCTCGGTGCTGCGTTGCCCGGATGGCGTGACGGATCCGACCGAGAAGGACTTCCTGCAGCCGGGCACACAACAGGTGGCGGCCGGCTATGCGGTGTATGGTCCGCAAACGGTGCTGGTGCTGACGACGGGTCACGGCGTGAACTGCTTCACGCTCGATCGCGAGATGGGCTCGTGGGTGCTTACGCAGGAAGGCATGCGCGTTCCGGAGGACACCAAGGAGTTCGCCATCAACATGTCGAACGAGCGTCATTGGTATGCGCCGGTGCAGCGTTACATCGACGAACTGCTGCAGGGCAAGGAAGGCGCGCGCGGCAAGGACTTCAACATGCGCTGGATCGCCTCGATGGTGGCGGACGTGCATCGCATTCTCACGCGCGGTGGCGTGTTCATGTACCCGGCCGACAAGCGCGAACCGGACAAGCCGGGCAAGCTGCGCATCATGTACGAAGCAAACCCGATGAGCTTCCTGATCGAACAGGCCGGCGGCGCGGCGACGAACGGCGTGCAGCGCATCCTGGAGATTCAACCGCAGAAGCTGCATGAACGCGTGGCTGTGTTCCTCGGCTCGAAGAATGAAGTCGAGCGCGTGACGCGCTATCACCACGAAGCGGACGCGAAATAAGACTGAGTGAGGCCGAACAAGGCGGGATGATCGTCGTTGCGAAGACCTCATGGCGCGAGTGTGCGATTGGGAAAATAGCTTCGCGACGACGAAAGCGTGGAATGTCTGAAATTTCAAAGATTTACGCGTAACTTACGCAGAGACGGTAAAAAATCTTTGGAAAAGGTAGTGACAAGCGCGCAAAGTCTGCTATTATCTCACTTCTTCGCAGCGCCGGAGTAGCTCAGTCGGTAGAGCAGCTCATTCGTAATGAGAAGGTCGGGGGTTCGATTCCTCTCTCCGGCACCAGCGACTTCTTCAGTCCCTGGTCATGCAAGCAAGACGTAGTCTTTAGCAGTCAACAAAAAAGCCGCCCGAATCTGTCGCGCGGCTTTTTTGTTTTTCTCGTTCGGATATTGATCGAGACATCCCCCAGCGTTCAGCGCTTCTCTTGAGCATCATCGGCCGCACCGCCGATCGCATTGTCGTTCGCCCCGTCCTCATCCTCCGCCGTCTGTGCCATCCACGCGTGATAACCCGCCACGCCCATCTGCCGCATCAGGGCTTCGTTGCGCTCGAAGATCACCTCGGCCTCCGGGAACGCCTCGACGGCGCGATCGATGCTTGACTCGCGCAGCAAATGCCATATCGGATACGGCGAGCGGTTCGTGTAATTCTCCACGTCGTCCGGGGACGTGCCCTCGAATTGATAGTCCGGATGAAAGCTCGCGATCTGCAATTCGCCTTCGAGACGCAACGACTTGAGCATGCGCTGCGCGAAGAACAAGGCGTCGTTGTACTCGTGAAAATCGAGCAGCGCGCCCGGCATGATCAGCAACGTCGTGTCCACGGCTTGCGGATCGGCCTGCGCCAACCCCTGCAACTCGCGTTCGAGATCGAGTAGCACGCCCTGTGCATCGCGCGCCGCGCTCACGACGTAGCGAATCTGGTCCTTGACGTGCACGGCCTTCGCAAACGGGCAAAGGTTTAGCCCGATCACCGCGCGAGTCAGCCAATGGCGCGTCGCCGCAATCACGGCCTCGGGGTCTTGAGCGTCCACCGAGGGGCGCATGGCGTCGGTGGTTGGGAACGTCTTCTCCGTCATACAGGGAATGGGCGATAAATCATGAATACCGCATTGTAATTCCCCGCGCGTCCCGTTCGCCTGTGCTCTCGCATGTCCTCTCTCGTTTTCTCCCGCAGTGCCTCCCACATGCCTCCCACATGCCCGCCACATTTCCGCTCGCATGCGCACCACCGATAAACCCAGGGCACGAATGCCAAAACCGACCGGCGGCATATGCGCCACCATGCGGCTTTTCCACCGCCACGCACCCAACGACTATGCCCGGTCCGTCGTCTCTTCCCTCTCCCGCCGCCAGCACGCCCGAAATCCTCTCGCCCGCCCCTGCCCTTGCCGAGAACGACGCCGCTCGCCGTATCTACAATCGAGATACGGCACCGCTCACGGCCATGACGCTCAGTCAATTGCTCGACGCACAGCGCTCGCGCCGCTATCGCACGCAAGATATCTGGCTCGCACTGGTCGACCCGCAAGCCTATGCAAGTCGCGAGCTGCGGCTCGCGTGTGAGAGTGCCTCCCCCAACGGACCGTTGTTCCTCCAGATGGCGACGCTGCTCACCACGCCCGAGGAAGAACGCACGCTGGATCAATTGATCGACGTCGGCATCTTCCTCGTGCCGGCCCGTGCCCGGCAACTGCGCGCCGACGACACCGCCTTGTTGCGAAGCGACGAAGGCCTGAAACTCTGGCTGCAATACGCCGCGTCGCCGACCTGCTATCTGAGCGTGTTCGACGGCTCCGACGTCTTCGGCGAAGCCACCACCAAAAGCCGCGCGCGCATCGACAAGATCCTTCGCGTGCTGGTGGCGGTCGGGCGCGACACGACCGACGCCACGCCGGCGAACCCGACCGCCACCGCCCCTCGCAATCCCCTCGCGCATTTGTGCAGCCAGACCGCACCGCAATGGCTGCGCCGCCTGCTCCAACTCGGCGCGTGCCCCGAGCAGACGAACGAGCAGGGCATGCCGCTGACGGTGGTCGCCATGCGCGCGCAGGCGCTTCGCCTGTACACCGCCGATCATGATCCCCTCGATCCGCACGACTCGCTGCACCAACTCGCGCAACTCCTCAGGCGCCAAGGTGCGGATCTCACCCAATCGAATCGCGAAGGCATGCCCGCGCCCGCCTTGCTCACGTTTCACGGACTTTGCGGCGCCGCCGAAGCCCTGCTCGCTGCCGGGGCCGATCCGAACGCTCCCGACCGGAGCGGCAACACGTTGATGCACCATCTCGCATACGTCGTCCGCTTGCAAGACACCCCGGTCAGGCTCGATTACGCCTGCCTTGCACGTCACGCCCTCGTCGTCGCGTCGGGCTACGGCGGCGACATGACGCGCGCCAACCATGCGGGACAAACGCCGCGCTCGTGGGTCCCCGACCCGTTGCCTGCCGCCCCGCAAATCGGCGATCAGCGCCTCGACACCGTGAGAACCACTGCGCGTCGACGGATTCGTGCACTGATCTAGCTTGCCCTCCGGCCCGCGTTACGCCGTCATCCGGCGCGCACGCCGCCTCTTGGCTGCCCTCGCAATGCGACGTGGCATCGGGCATCGGGCATCGGGCGTCGGGCGTCGGGCGTCGGGCGTCGGGCGTCGGCAGCTTGCCAAACCGCGCTTGCCTCGTCTTGCGCATCCCCACATTGCTTCGCATCCCTATCCTCCATGCCTAAATCGCCACTGGCTGCGCCGTCCTTTTGTGCCGGCGCTGCTTGCCCGAGTCCCACAGCGCAACCCAATCCTTCAGGCGTCGCGCCTAACGATGCAGTCGCCCCCGCCTCCTCGGCCGTGTCCGACATGACGCTCGATCGCCTGCTGATTGCCAAACGAGACGGCCATTGCTCGCCGCAGCAGGCATGGGAAATATTGATGAACCTGAACACGACGGCTGGCCGAGCGCTACGCGACAGTTGCCTGATCTCCGGCGCGTCCCGCCCCGAGGAATTGGCCTTTTCGATGGCCACGCTGTTCTGCATGCCTGCCCAGGACCGCACCCTGGCCAAACTCGACGACGCCGGCATCTTCATCGACCGGACCCGACGGGATCGGTTACGCCCCGAGGACGCCGCCTTGCTGTTGAGCGATGAAGGACTGCAACTCTGGCTGCGCTTTGCCGCAGCGCCATCGGGCTACCTCAGCGTGTTTGTCGATTCGATCCTGAACGCCCCCGCCCCCGCCGAGCCGACAGGGACACTCGCCGCGGCGCTCCGGGTGCTCGTCGCCTGCGGCCGCGACACGACCAACGACGTCGCGGCGTCCGACGTCCCGGGCAACGTCCATCTCCCGCTCTCGCATGTTTGCAGCCAGGTCGCGCCCGAATGCTTGCCGTCACTGCTGAGCTACGGCGCCGACGTCAATCAGCGCACCGCCAACGGTGTGCCGCTCGTGGCCACCGCCCTGGCGGCCCAGGCCCAACGACTTTATGCGCAGGGCCACGATTTGCTGGTCCCTCATGTGTCGTTTCACCAACTTGGCGCGATGTTCCAGTCATATGGCGCCGATCTGTCGCTGCGCTCCCGCACCGGGTCCCCTCCGGTCATGCTGCTCGCGCTGAACGGCTATTGCGCGGCGGCAGAAGCCCTGCTCTCGCTCAGCGCGGGCGATAGTGGCGCCGACCGTAACGGCAATACGCTCATGCACTATCTCGCGGCTGTGACGCATCTCCGGCAGCACGCCGTCTCCGCCTTCTTCCTGCTCAACCTCGCCATGCGATTCGGCCGCAATCCCGAAGCACCCAACCGGGAAGGCACGACACCGTGCGCGCTGCTTGGCGACGGCCTTGCGCAGTACCTGCGGCTCAATCAAACGATGATTGCGCAAGCGCGCGAGCGGGCAAGGCGTGGCGTGTCTACCTCCACCTCGCCCGTTGCCTCGGGCGCCAACCGTCATGTACCGCCCTTCGTCATCGCCATGGCCGCCGAGGCGCATCGACGCATCGCGCAGGGGCACGACCCGTTGCTGCCGCACGAATCGCTCTTCCAGTTGGGGATGTCGCTCCAGCGCGACGGCGTCGACATCGGGCAACGGCATACGGACGGTACGCCGCCGGTCCTGTGGCTGGCCCGGCAGGGATACTGCGGCGCCGCCGAAGTGCTGCTTGCGCTCCAACCGAACACCAACGCCTGCGGGCCGGACGGCAATACGCTCATGCACGCCCTGGCGGGCGCCACCCGCACGCGTGAGAGCGCCATCCTCGCCGACTACATGCTGACCACGGCGTTGCGCTATGGCGGCGACCCCACCCAGCCCAACCGATCCGGGAATACGGCACTCTCGTTCCTGTGCACCGATCGCACCCGGTTCGTGCGGGCCAGCTTCGCGTTCGTCAACGAAACACGCAACAGCGCGCAAAAAAAGGTGGCCAATCGGCAGTAGCTTGCCCCGGCATTGGCGCATTGGTCGCTTCGGCCGCTCCCTTTGCTCCCTTTGCTCCCTTTGCTTCCTTTGCTTCAGTCGCTTTGGCCATATCGGCTGTACCGATCGCACGCGTGACCTCGGCGCGCCAATGCGACATTCCGCCGCATCCCTATAACATGCATTTGATTTGCATCTTATAATGCTCTCGCCGAGCCCCTGAAGTGGTTGTTGTGCTGTGAGCCGAGGGCCCCCGGCGACCGAATGCCGCACCGAGAATCTTCCGCACAATAAGATCCGGCGGTGCTGATGGAATACCTATAAGTGCGCTCAAAAAGATGCATATGAATTGCATCTTACAATTTCAGGAGTTTTTGCCATGCTTTCCGCAGCTTCCCGCCCCTACATCGATGCGAGTGTTCCCGTTTTGCGCGAGCACGGCCTTGCGATCACGCGCCACTTCTACGCAAGCATGTTCGAAGCCCACCCTGAGCTGCGTAACCTCTTCAACATGGGCAATCAAGCCAGCGGCGCGCAGCAACAGTCGCTCGCCTCGGCCGTGTTCGCCTACGCCGCGAACATCGACAACGCCGCGGCGCTGGGTCCCGTGCTGGAGCGCATCGTGCACAAGCACGTGTCGGTCGGCATCACGCCGTCGCATTACCCGATCGTCGGCCGCCATCTGCTCGGCGCCATCAAGGACGTGTTGGGCGACGCCGCCACGCCCGAACTGATCGCCGCGTGGGACGAAGCCTACTGGCTGCTCGCCGGTGAACTGATCGCCGCCGAAGCCCGGTTGTCCGAGCGCACGCACGCGCCGCTGGGCGCATTGCGCGAACTGGTCGTGGCCGATGTCGACCGCGAAACGGATCACATCGTCTCCTACTACCTGACGACCCCCGAAGGTGGCTCGCCGGGCGAATTCGCGCCGGGACAATACGTGAGCATCTCGGTGACCTTGCCGGACGGCCTGCAACAACGCCGTCAGTACAGCCTGTCGGACGCTCCGCAAGCCGCGCACTGGCGCATCACCGTCAAGGCTGAGGCCGCCGACGAAACGAAGCCGGCCGGTCAGGTCTCGAACTGGCTGCACGCCAATGTGAAGGCCGGCGACCGTCTGCTCGTGAGCGCGCCGTACGGCGAATTCACGACGTCGCTCGACGAGGCTCGTCCGCTCGTGCTGCTCAGCGCCGGCGTCGGTATCACGCCGATGATGTCGATGGTGGCCGCACTGGCCGCCAAGGGGTCGCGCCGCGAGATCCTGTTTGCGCATGCTGCCCGTCACGGCTCGCACGTTGCGCTTCGCCGTCACCTGACGTTCGCCGCGTCGCAACTGCCGAACCTGCGCGTGGCGACGTTCTTCGAAACGCCGCAAAGCGACGAGCGCGAAGGCACTGACTACACCTACGCCGGCCGGATGGACATCGCCCGCCTCGCCTTGCCCGCCAACGCCGACTACCTGCTGTGCGGCCCGGTGCCGTTCATGCAGACGCAATGGCGTGCCCTGCGCGACGCCGGCGTGCCGGCCGAGCGTTTGCATCGTGAAGTCTTCGGTCCGGACGCCCTCGACCACCTGCTCTGATTCAGCCCCGCGGTAAACGACACGAGGCCCCCAATTCGGGGGCCTCGTGTCGTTTTGTCATTGCGATACCGCGCACTCGCCGCGAGGGCTGCCGCCGAGGGCGCTTCAGTCGATCAAAGCGCCCGACGCGTCATAGAACGGATGCGAACCGCCCGCATCGTCGACGAAGGCCAGATGCGAGACCAGCCCGATCTGCGGCGTGAAACGATGCAACTGGAACGCCGGCGGATCGAGCGCCCACGCAGACGGTCCGCCCTCGCGCAGATCGAGCGCGACCTGGTGCGCCGGTGACGGGCATACGCTCGCAATCGTGCCGGCAAAGCGCGTGTGAATCGGTCGATGGACGTGGCCACAAATCAATCGCTCGACATTGTCGAAACGGCGCACCACGCCCGCGAGCTTCACCGCATCGGCGGCGTCCAGCGCCTGAACGTCCATGTGCTCGATGCCGCACGCGAAAGGCGGATGGTGCATGGCGATCACGGTTGGCGTGACGGTATCGCTTGCGAGCGTCGCTTCGAGCCATTGCAGACGCGCATCGCACAGCCGCCCGCCGCCGTTGGGCGGATCCTGCGTATCCAGCGCCACGAGCCGCAACGCACCGAGCATTGCCGTGTATTGCACGAAGCTGCCCGACTCGCCGAGATAGGTGTGCTCGGGAAATACCTCACGCAGGGCATCGCGCCCGTCGTGATTGCCGATGACCAGGTAGTAGGGAATCTGCAACGGCGCGAGCAAACGACGCAGATGCTCGTATTCCTCACGCGCGCCAAAGTCGACGAGATCGCCCGTCAGTACGACGAAGTCGGGACGCGGCACGAGCGCATTCAGACGCGCCACGCAGCGTTCGAGATAGGCGGCGGTATCCACGCGCCGATAGGCCAGCTTGCCGGGCCGTTTGATGTGAAGGTCGCTGATTTGCGCGAACAGCATGGGCAGATTATCCGTGGAGCGAAAAGACATGGGCGGCGGGCAGCGACAACCCGACCTGTTCGCCGACGCGACACTCGCGACGGCTGGACACTTCGACCAGCACCGCCCCCCCGGCGGACACGCCGCCCAGCGTCAGGCGGGTACGGTCGCCGAGAAACTGCACTTCCTCGATTCGGCCGACGATCGAAGCATCGCCCGCCGGCACCACGACCGCATCTTCCGGGCGGAAGTACAACTCCTGCACGTCGGCGCGCACGTTCGGGCAGGCAACGCGGCCGCCCTCCAGATGGAAATGCCCGTCGCGCCACACGCCGGCCAGACGATTGAGCGTGCCGACGAAGTTGGCCACGTGGCGAGATGCCGGCTGATAGTAGATGTCGCGCGGCGCGCCGATCTGTTCGATGCGCCCCGCGCTCATCACCACGATGCGATCACCCAGCGCCATCGCCTCGTCCTGATCGTGGGTCACGTACACGGTCGTCACGCCGAGCCCGCGCAGCAGACGATCCATATCGGCGCGCACGGTCTCGCGCAGTTTGGCGTCGAGGGCCGTGAGCGGTTCGTCGAGCAGCAGCACGCGCGGCTCCGGCGCGAGCGCGCGCGCCAGCGCCACGCGCTGCTTCTGACCGCCCGAGAGTTGCGCAATGGCGCGCTCGGCGAACGGGGTGAGCTGCACGAGTTCGAGCAGCTCGTTGACGCGTTTGTCGATCTGCGCGGAAGGCAGGCCACGCAGCTTCAATCCATACGCAACATTGCCCCGCACAGTGAAGTTCGGGAACAGCGCGTAGTTCTGGAACACCATGCCCACGCGACGCTTCTCGATGGGCAGGCGCGTGACGTCCTCGTCGCCGAAACGCACGCGGCCGCCCGCATCGGGCCGCTCGAGCCCGGCGATCATGCGCAGGGTCGTGGTCTTGCCGCACCCCGACGGGCCGAGCAACACCAGCGTCTCGCCCGCGCCGATTGTCAGATCGAGCGGTTGCAGCACGGTGTTGCCGTGAAACGTCTTGGCACAGCGTTCCAGATGAATCGGGATGGAAGTCAGTTTCATCGTCATATCCTTGGCATTCGGTGGCGTACGTGCGTCGATCGGATCAGGCGCGGCCACGCGTCGAGGCTTTGCCCTTCGACGCTTTGGCCCGCTGCGCGGTCATCTGCATGACGACCAGCAGCGGCACGATCAACACGAAAAACACCGCCGTGTACGCGCTGCCGATCTCCAGTCGCAGCGACGCATAGGCGTCCGCCAGCCCCACGGGAAGCGTCTTGGTGTCGGGCGTGTGCAGCATCCACGTCAGGTTGAATTCGCCGAGCGAGAGCGTCACCACGATGAGCGCGGCCGCCACGATCTCGCTGCGGATGTTGGGCAGCACGACCGTCGTGAAGCGACGCAGGAAACCCGCGCCGAGGCTTGCCGCGCCCTCTTCCATCAGCTTGATGCGCGCGTCGGCGCACGCCGCCGCCACGGCACGCACCATGAACGGCAGCGTGAAGATCACGTGTCCCACGACGATGAACGCCAGACTTTCGCGAAAGCCGCGCATGCCACCGTACACGCTGATCAGCGCGAGCGCGCTGGCCAACCCCGGCAGCGCGATGGGCAGCGTCAGCAGTTCCTCGATCCAGCGCGCCATGCGACTGCGCCAGCGCGCCAGCACGTAGCCGGCCGGCACGCCGAGCAGCGTCACCAACACGAGCGTCGCAGCACCGACGTACAGCGAATTCAGAATCGCGTCGTGATAGTCCTGCCAGACCTGGATCACCCACTTGAACGTGAGGCCGGCCGACGGTCCCCGGAAATAGTTCACCGACAGCCCGGCGAGAATCGACATGCCCACCGGCACCAGCAGGAATGCACACATCAGCAGCGTAAGCAGCAGTTGTAGCGTGAAAAGCGTTTTCTTGAGCATGCGCATCAACCTCCGGCAGCGACCGTCGGCCCGGTGAAATTTCGGGCCAGCATGAGCACCGCCCAGGTCACGATGCCGAGAACGACCGAGAGCGCCGCCGCCGTCGCCACGTTGGCGTTGAGCGTGAACTCGGTGTAGATGGTCATCGGCAATACATCGATGTCGGTCGCCAGCGTGAAGGCAGTGCCGAACGCGCCGACCGAGGTGGCGAAACACATCGCCCCCGATGCGATCAGCGCCGGCGCCAGCGCGGGCAGCGTCACGTCGCGCGCGATGGCGAACGGGCCGGCCCCCAGCGACGCCGCCGCTTCCGTGAGCGAATGATCGAGCGACTCCGCCGCCGCCATCACGGCAAGAATCACGCGCGGAATCGAGAAATACAGGTACCCGATGAAGAGCCCCGCAAGCGAATACGCGAACACGAGCTTGTGGCCGAGAAGTTTCGCCGTCAGGTCACCGATGAGGCCCTGGCGGCCTGCGAGCATGATGACCATGAATCCGACCACCACGCCGGGGAACGCCAGCGGCAGGGTCAGCATCGACACAAGGGCCGATTTACCGAGGAAGTCGTGACGGGTGAGGAAGAGGCCCGCCACCAGCGATAACGCCAACGTGGCCAGCGTGACCAGTGCCGAGAGCACGATGGTCTGCCACAGGCTGTCGAGATAACGCGCATTGGTGAGAATGGCGCGATAGGTCTCGAACGCGTGACCGTCCCCGCTGACCTGCACCAGGGCAGCCATCGGCAACAGCCAGAACGCCAGAAAGACCGCCAGCGCCGGTAGCAGCAGTGCCACGCGCCAGCCGCGCGGCAGAGTCAGGTCACGCATCGCTTGTTTTGCTCCTCTTCCTCGTTGAACGACGGGCCGAACCGGCCCAACGTGCTAACACGCTTAACGCGCTTAACGCGCTTAACGCACGTTCTTCAGATACTGCTGACCAAACGCATCCTGCTGCGCAGCGAGCTTCTGCAAATCGACCGGCTTCACCCGTGCATAGTCGCTCGCCGGCAGGAACTTGGCGGCCACCTCCGCCGGCATCGTGCTCGCACGCACCGGACGCAGGAAGGCTTGCGCCCAATGGGCCTGGCCCTTGTCGGACAGCGTGTAGTCGATCACCTTCTTGCCGTTATCCGCGTGCGGTCCGTTCTTCACGAGCGCGATCACATACGGCAGCGACACGGTGCCCTCCTTCGGGATCACGAACTGCACATTGGCGCGGTCCTTGTAGATGGCACGGTAGGCGTTGAAATCGAAGTCGATCAGGATGGGGATCTCGCCCGAGAGCACGCGCGCATACGCCGTTTGCTTCGGCACGATCGGTGAGTTGGCCTTGAGCTTCTGGAAGTAGCCGATGGCCGGACCGAAGTTGTCCATCGAACCGCCGAGCGCCTGGTTGGCGGCAATCGCGGCGGCATAGCCGGCGAACGCGCTGCTCGGATCCAGATACCCCACCATGCCGCGATACTCCGGCTTGAGCAGGTCGGCCCACGAACGCGGCACCGGCTTGCCTTCCAGGGCGTCTCGGTTCACGAAGAAGCCGACCGTGCCCGAGTGGATCGTCGTCCACATGCCGTTCGGATCCTTCATGGCGGCCGGCACCTGATCCCAGTTCGCCGGCTTGTACGGTGCGAGCAGGCCCTTCTTTGCCGCCTCGATGGCCGAGGTGATGCCCAGGTAGACGATGTCGGCCACCGGCGCTTTTTGCTCGGCGATCAACTGCGCGACCGCCTGGCCCGAGTTCTTGTTGTCGAGCGGCACGCGAATGCCGGTGTCCTGCGCAATCGCCTTGACCTGACCGGCCCAGTCGGCCCATTCCGGCGGGCAGTTATAGCAGATGGCCGTTGGCTGGGCCTGCGCGGCGCCAGCGCCCAGCAGGGTGAACAGCGCCAGCGTGCGAGCGGCGCGGGTGATCCAAAGCTTCATGTCAGTAGGCTCCTGAATGTCTGAGCGGTGGCGGCACTCACGTGCCGCCGGATAAGTGCGGGCCTCTCGCCCGGATGCCTGATTGCCTCAGCCGGCGCTGGACTCTCTTTACGGAGCCAGTCGTCGGCCGCTTTCCTTGCGACTGCGTTCACTGCAAAACCGTTGGTTACCGTGACTTGTCGTTCACTCTCGCCTCAGCCCTGACGACGCGGCGGCGCCGACACCGTGCCGCCTCGACGAATCTGGTGTGGCAACATCAAGGCATGCTCGAGTGAGGCGTCGTGCGAGGGTGTCGTCCCGGCACGCGTGTCGATCTGCGCGAGCAAGCGTTGCGCGGCATGGCGGCCGATCTCCACGCTCGGCTGCACGACGGTGGCGAGTGTGGGCGAGAGCAGTTCGCCCACGGCCAGCCCGTCGAAGCCCAGCACCGACATATCGTCGGGCACGCGCAGACCGGCCTCGCGCAGGGCGCGCATCACCCCGAGCGCGAGCAGATCGTTGGAGCAAAACAATGCCGTGGGGCGCGCGCCGTCGCGCTCACGCTGCGCCAGCCATTCGCGCACCCGCTCACCACGGGCCCCGCTGTTGAAGTCGATTTCGAACGCCGGCAGCGGCGTGAGGCCGGCGGCGCGCATGGCATCGCCATAGCCGAGATACCGGCGCTTGGCTCGGTCTGACGCGTGCAAGGCGCCCGTCACCATCACGATGTCGCGATGCCCCGCCTCGATCAGCATGGCTACACCCTGCGCGGCGGCGGCCCGGTTGTCCACGGAGACGCACGGACGCTGCGGCGCATCGTTATAGACGAGCTGGCACGCCACGCCCTCGGCCGCGAGATCGTCGAGAAGCACGCTGTGCTCGGCGTCGGCGAGCGTGAGCAACAGGCCATCCACCCGCTGTTGCAGCAACGTCTCAATGGCGTTGCGCTCGCGCTCCGGGTCGTATTGCGTGGTGACGAGCAACAAGCGCCGCCCGGTGCCGTCGATGGCGGCTTCAATGCCTTCAAGGCAATCGGCAAAGACCGGGTTGCCGAGCGTGGGCAGCATCACGCCGATCAATCCCGTGCGCTCGCCGCGCAACTGACGGCCAAGCGCATTGGGACGGAATTTCAACTCGGCGGCGGCAGCCTGCACGCGCGCCAGCGTCTCGGGACGCACCAATTGAGGTGAGTTGAGCGCGCGCGACACTGTCGCTATCGAACACCCCGCGCGCTGCGCCACGTCCCGAATATCTGCCACGCCATTCCCCCTGTGTGTCATGCCGTCGAATCACGCCGTTGACGGAAGTTGTACAAATGTAAACGTTTACGAAAACGTTTTCACTTCGGGATTCTATGGAGACAATGTGATGAATTCGTGACAAGGCACAACCTCGGACAATGTCCGATACCCCGCTCGCCGAGTAGCGGGTCGAGTAGCAGGTCGAGTAGCAGGTCGAGTAGCACGCCGAGGGGTACGCTGAGTAGCGCCCCAAGCAGCAGACCGAGCAGTACGCCAATGAGCAGACCGAGTGTCGCGCCAGTCTGTCTGCCGATTGGCGCCCCGACGCGCCGCGCGCTGCCCACGTCATCGGCGCGGGGGCAGCGGCGGCATGCCGGACGCCAGGATGGCGCCTATACTGAAATTCCCCCGCGCGACGGGGACAACGGCACCCCCTCCCTCCACGACCGGGATCGGCCATGAACGACTATCACTTCCTCACCTTGTGGCGGCTCACGGCGCCGCTCGACGAAGTCTGGGACGCGATTCGCGATGTCGACCATTGGGCGCGGTGGTGGCCCTGCGTGCGCGACGTGCGTACGCTCGATCCGGGCGATGCCGATGGCGTGGGCGCCATACGCGTGCTGACCTGGCACGGCGCGCTACCTTACTCGCTCACCATCGAGACACGCGTCACGCACGTCGACCCGATGCGCGAGGTGCGCAGTGTCGCGTCGGGCGAGCTGGCGGGCACCGGCCTCTGGTGCTTCGACACGGAAGGGCCGATCACGGCCGTGCGCTATGCCTGGGATGTCCACACGGAGCGCGTCTGGATGAACAAGCTCGCGCCGCTTGCCCGGCCGCTGTTCCGCTGGAATCACAACTACGTCATGCGACGTGGCGGCGAAGGGCTCGCGGCGTTGCTCAATGCCCATCTGGTCGAGTGTCTCGATACCGACCTGCCGCCCGCTGCCATCGGCGAAGCGCGCAATCCGCGCGACTTGCGCGAGGCACGCGCACGCATGAGCCACGACGCCCATCACTGAGCCACCCTGATATTCCATTCAGGAATAGACGATCCGATAGTTTTCATTATTTTTTATAGATCCGGATGCCTAGACTGGAGGGCATCCGGCGGTCGTGTCATGGCGTCTGAGCCCGCGCCGCCCCGCAAAAAAACCCTGCTCCAGGAGACCTCGTGAGCCTTGCGACTCCGCCGCTGCTGCGGCACTACGTGGACGGTGCATTCCTCGCCACCGATCGCCAGTTCGATAACGTCAGCCCCGTGGACGGGCGGCTGGTCGCGAAGGTTTGCGAAGCCGACGCCGCCACGGTCGATCGCGCTGTGCGCGCCGCGCATCGCGCCCTGCATGACGGTCCGTGGGGCAAGACCACCCCCGCCGAGCGCGCGGCCGTGCTGCACCGCATCGCCGACGGCATCCAGGCGCGCTTCGACGACTTCGTCGCGGCCGAAGTGGCCGACACCGGCCGGCCCATCGAGCAGGCCCGCACCCTCGACATCGCGCGCGGCATTGCCAACTTCCGCATGTTCGCCGACCTCGTCAAGACAGCCGGCAACGAGATGTACGACATGCGCGCCGCCGACGGGGGCGACGTCATGAGCTATGTCACGCGCAAACCGCTCGGGGTGATCGGCATCATTTCGCCGTGGAACCTGCCGCTGCTGCTCTTCACGTGGAAGGTGGCCCCCGCGCTGGCGATGGGCAACTGCGTGGTCGCCAAGCCGTCGGAGGAAACGCCCTCCTCCGCCACGCTGCTCGCCGAGGTGATGGACGCCGCCGGCGTGCCGCCCGGTGTCTTCAATCTCGTGCACGGCTTCGGACCGGGCTCGGCCGGCGAGCATCTGACGAAGCACCCGGGCGTGGCGGCGATCACCTTTACCGGCGAGTCGCGCACCGGTAGCGCGATCATGAAGGCCGTGGCCGACGGCGTGAAGGAAATCTCGTTCGAGCTCGGCGGCAAGAACGCCGCCGTCGTCTTCGCGGACGCCGACTTCGAGCGTGCGCTCGACGGCGTGGTGCGCTCGTCGTTCACCAACGCGGGTCAGGTGTGCCTGTGTTCGGAGCGCGTCTATGTCGAGCGGCCGATCTTCGACCGGTTCGTGGCCGCCCTGGCCGAACGCGCCGCCGCGCTGCGCATCGATGCCCCCGATGCCCAAGGCGTGCAGATGGGACCGCTCGTGTCGCGCAAGCATCGCGACAAGGTGCTCGCCTACTATCGCCTGGCCGTCGAAGAAGGCGCGACGGTCGTCACCGGCGGCGGCGTGCCCGCCTTCGGCGATGCGCGCGACGACGGCGCCTTCGTGCAACCGACGGTCTGGACCGGCCTGCCCGACACGGCGCGCTGCGTGCGCGAAGAGATCTTCGGTCCGGTGTGCCACGTCGCCCCGTTCGACAGCGAGGACGAAGTGATTCGCCGGGTCAACGACAGCGAGTACGGTCTTGCCGGTTGCGTATGGACGACGAACCTGTCGCGCGCGCATCGCGTGGCGCGTCAGTTCCAGACAGGGCTCGTGTGGGTGAACACCTGGTTCCTGCGCGACCTGCGCACCCCGTTCGGCGGTGTGAAGCGCTCGGGACTGGGCCGCGAAGGCGGACGCCACTCGCTCGACTTCTATTCCGAAATCACCAACATCTGCATCAAACTGTGAGGCGACGGTGCGGGGGGATCGATGGGGGTCGAGCCCTCCGCACCCGTGCGCCATCTCAAGAACAAAGCCCAACGGAGACTGACGACTCATGAGCGCATCGCAAGACACACAGGCCCGCGTGGTCGCCGGCAAGGCCAAACCGCGCGGCCGATTCCCGCACATCAAGCGCGCCGGCGACTTCCTGTTCGTCTCGGGCACCAGTTCGCGTCGCCCGGACAATACCTACGCCGGCGCAGACGTCGATGCACTGGGCGTGACGCAGCTCGACATCCGCGAGCAGACGCGCGCTGTCATCGAAAACATCCGCGACATTCTCGCCAGTGAAGGCGCCACGCTTGCCGACGTGGTCGAGGTCGGCGCGTTCCTCGTGAACATGAACGACTTCGGCGGCTACAACGCGGTGTACGGCGAGTACTTCGACGAGAGCGGCCCGACGCGTACCACGGTGGCCGTTCACCAGTTGCCGCATCCGCTGCTGCTCATCGAAATCAAGTGCGTGGCGTACGCGCCGCG
The DNA here is from genome assembly GCF_902459725.1 of Pandoraea eparura. Classification (GTDB taxonomy): domain Bacteria; phylum Pseudomonadota; class Gammaproteobacteria; order Burkholderiales; family Burkholderiaceae; genus Pandoraea; species Pandoraea eparura. The sequence continues at coordinate 21,519 of NZ_CABPSH010000011.1, read as the reverse complement.
TTCGCGCTGACGCCCCCCACGGACTCCACCTGACGCCGCATGACCCGGGAGACAGCATGTTGACGTATGGCAAGCCTTTCAATTTCCAGCGCTGGATCGACGATCACGCGCATCTGCTCAAGCCGCCCGTCGGCAATCAGCAGGTCTGGCAGGACAGCGATTTCATCGTCACGGTGGTGGGTGGACCGAACCATCGCACCGACTATCACGACGATCCGCTCGAAGAGTTCTTCTATCAGTTCAAGGGCAACGCGTGGGTCAATCTGTGGATCGACGGCCGCCCCGAGCGCATCGACCTCAAGGAAGGCGACATCTTCCTGCTGCCGCCGCACGTACGCCATTCGCCGCAGCGGCCCGAAGCGGGAAGCCTGTGCCTGGTGATCGAGCGCCAGCGCCCGCCCGGCCTGCTCGACGGCTTCGAGTGGTACTGCCTCCAATGCGGCACGCTGGTGCATCGCGTGGAGGTGCAACTCAAGAGCATCGTGACCGACCTGCCGCCGCTGTTCGAAGCGTTCTACGGCACCGAGACGCTGCGCCGGTGTCCAGGCTGCGGCGAGATCCACCCGGGCCGCGCCGCGCAACCCAAGACCACCGCCCCGGCGTCCGCCTGACCCGCGACGCCGCTTCCAGAACCTCACACGTCACGTCATGAAGAAAATCGACATGCACGCCCACTTCTTCCCGCGCATCACGCGGGAGGAGGCGGCCCGCCTCGACCCCGCCAACGCGCCGTGGCTGCGCATCGACGAGGGCGGCGAGACCGGCAACATCATGCTCGACGACCGCGCGTTCCGCCCGGTCTACCGCGCGTTGTGGGACCCCGCGCTGCGCGTCGAAGAACTCGACCGTCACGGCATCGACCTGCAAGTGGTGTGCGCCACGCCGATCATGTTCGGCTACCGGTACGACGGGCACGCGGTCATGGACTGGGTGCAACGCATGAACGATCTGGCACTCGAGCACTGCGCCTACGCGCCGACGCGTCTGAAGGCCATGGCGCAAGTGCCGCTGCAGGATCTCGATCTGGCCTGCGCGGAAGCGTCGCGCGCCAAGGCAAGCGGCCATATCGGCGTGCAGATCGGCAACCATCTGGGTGACAAGGACCTGGACGACGAGCCACTCGTGGCCTTCTTGCGGCACTGCGGCAACGAACACATTCCCGTGCTCGTGCATCCGTGGGACATGATGACCGACGGCCGCATGAAGCGATGGATGATGCCGTGGCTCGTGGCCATGCCCGCCGAGACGCAGCTCTCGATCCTCTCGCTGATCCTCTCGGGCGCGTTCGAGCGCCTGCCGCGCTCGCTCAAGCTGTGCTTTGCCCACGGCGGCGGCGCCTTCCCGTATCTGCTGGGCCGTGCCGAGAACGCGTGGCACTGCCGCGACATCGTGCGCGCCGACAGCCCGCATCCGCCGTCCCATTATCTGGACCGCTTCTACGTGGACAGCGCCGTGTTCGACCCGCGCGCCTTGCGCCTGCTGGTCGACACCCTGGGCGTGGAGCGCATCATGCTGGGCTCCGACCATCCGTTCCCGCTCGGCGAGCAGAACATCGGCCGCCTGGTGGCCGAACAGCCCGATCTGGACGACGCGGCCCGCCATCGCATCCTGGCCGCGAACGCCCGCGAGTTCTTCGATCTGTAACTGGGGGTTTCCCGAAGTGTTTTTGAAATCGCTTGCCTACGTAAAAGGCGTCGTTTACGCTGGGCACTTAAATATTTGATGCTTAAACAATTTAACTGACGTGACGCGCCTGTCCGGCGATGACCGACGTGAAGAAGCGGTCAAGTGTGTCGGCGCAAGTCCTCTGCGAGAAGTGTTTGCCTGTTTCGGAACTTAGTTTGGAGACCATGATGACGGGAACGAAGACCACGCAACGCAAAGCCATCGCCGTGCTGGGCGCCCTTGCCGCCGGCGCGGCGATGTTCGCCTCGAGCGGCGCGCACGCCCAGGTGAAGATCGGCTTCATCGGTACGCTCTCCGGCCCGGGCGGCGCGCTCGGCCAGGACCAGTACGACGCCTTCATGCTCGCCATCGAGCAAAAGGGCGGCAAACTGGGCGGCGTGCCGGTGCAGGTGATCAAGGAAGACGACCAGCTCAAGCCCGACGTGGGTGTGCAGGCCGCGCAGAAGCTGGTGGAGCGCGACAAGGTGTCGCTCATCACCGGCGTGACGTTCTCGAACGTCATGATGGCCATCCACAAGAACGTGACGAACGCGGGCGTGGTCATGGTCGGCTCGAACGCCGGCCCGGCCCCGATTGCCGGCGCGCAATGCTCGCCGAACTTCTTCTCGACGTCGTGGGATAACGACGAGCTGCATGAAGCCGGCGGCCAGCTCTCGAGCGACCTGGGCTACAAGAAGATGTATGTGATGGCCCCGAACTATCAGGCCGGACGCGACGCCGTGAACGGCTTCAAGCGCGACTACAAGGGCCAGATCGTCGACGAGGTGTACACGCAGGTCAACCAACCCGACTACTCGGCCGAAATCGCCCAGTTGCAGGCCGCCAAGCCCGATGCCGTCTACGTGTTCTACCCGGGCGGTATGGGCGTGAACTTCGTCAAGCAATACCGTCAGGCCGGGCTGCTCGGCAAGATTCCGCTGATCTCTGTGTCGACCATTGACGGCTCCACCCTGCCCGCCCTGAAGGAATTGGCGGTCGGCGCCATCACCAGCGCCCCGTACTCGCCCGATCTCGACAATGCCCAGAACAAGCAGTTCGTGGCGGCGTTCCAGAAGAAGTACCACCGTTTGCCGTCGATGTACGCCGCACAGTCATACGATGCCGCCAACCTGATCGACTCGGCGCTCGCCAAGACCAAGGGCAGCGTGGCGGATCGCGAAGCGCTGCGTGCCGCACTCAAGGCGGCCGACTTCGCGTCGGTGCGCGGGCCGTTCAAGTTCGCCAGCAACCAGTTCCCGGTGGCGCAGTTCTACCGCGTCGATGTCGTGAAGGACGCCAACGGCGCCGCGTTTTTGACCAAGGGACAGATCCAGATCAAGACGCGTGCCGACCTGGCCGCGCAGTGCAAGATCAAGTCGTAAGGAGATGGTCGGGCATCGTGCGCGTGAGGGTTGACGCGCGCGCTGCCCGCCGTTGCCGATTTGCCGCCCGGCTGCCGGGAGGACGCGAGACAACGCGAGACAACGCGATGCAACGCGACACAACGTGAAGCAACGCGATAGGCCGGCGGCACCGCCGTTGCACGCCCCGAGCCGCACCTGAGCACTATCGAGGGTATATGAAGCGCTACCGCAATTTCGACGACGCCGAGCTGGACGTACAGTACAACGCTCGCGCCACCACCCCCAACGTTCTCGACATCCTGACGCAGTACGCCACCGAGAGCGCGCATGCCCGCGCGACCACGCCCTGCGTGCTCGATGTCGCCTACGGGGATCACCCCGACGAGACACTCGACATCTTCCCATCGCCGATTCCCGGCGCCCCCGTGTTCTTCTTCGTTCACGGCGGCTACTGGCGCGCGCTCGGCAAGGACGATTCGAGCAACATGGCCCCCGCCTTCACGCGCGCGGGCGCCACTGTCGTCACGATCAACTATTCGCTGGCGCCCGGCGCCTCGCTCGACACCATCGTCGACCAGACGCGCCGCGCCCTGGCCTGGGTGTACCGCCACATTGGCGAGCATCACGGCGACGCGCGTCGCATCCACGTGTGCGGCAGCTCGGCCGGCGGCCACCTCGTGGGCATGCTGCTCGCCCACGGCTGGCACAACGATTACGGCGTGCCGCACGACGTCATCGCCGGCGCCATCCCGCTCTCCGGCCTGTTCGATCTCACGCCGATCCCGTTCACGCACATCAACGACTGGATGAAGCTGTCCGCCGACGATGCGCATCGCAACAGTCCCCGCTTCCTCTTGCCCGCGCACGGCTGCCCGATCGTGGTGTCGTACGGCGAGAGCGAGACGGCGGAATTCAAGCGCCAGAGCGAGGACTATCTCGCGGCGTGGCGCGCCCGCGGCTTTGCGGGCGACTATGTCCCGATGCCCGGCACCAATCATTTCGATATCGTGCTCACGCTCAACGACACCGCCAGCCCGCTCACGCAAGCCGTCTTTCGCCTGATGGGGCTGCCCCGGGAGGCCACATGAGTCCGACACTCTTCATCATGCAGTGCCTGAACGGGCTGCAACTCGGGGTGCTGCTGTTCCTGATGGCCGCCGGCCTCACGCTGGTGTTCGGCATCATGAACTTCGTCAACCTCGCCCACGGCTCGCTCTACATGATCGGGGCGTTCATCGCGGCCACCGTGTACAACACCACGGGATCGTTCGCGCTCGCCGCGATCGCCATCTTCCCCGCGATGCTGGTGATCGGCCTGATCGTCGAATTCGTCGCACTCAAGACGCTGTACGATCGCGATCACCTCGATCAGGTGCTGGCCACCTTCGGCCTGATCCTGTTCTTCAACGAACTCGCGCGCATGATCTGGGGGCCGTCGCCGTATTACATGGAAGTGCCCGACTGGCTCTCCGGCACGGTGAACCTGTTCGGCCTCGCGTATCCGGCGTATCGCTTCCTCATCATCGTGGTGGGGCTGGCGGTGGCGCTGGGCTGCTATCTGCTGATTCACCGCACGCGCATCGGCATGCTGATTCGCGCCGGCTCGACACACCGCCAGATGGTTGGCGCGCTCGGCGTGAACATCGTGCTGCTCAACTCGCTGCTGTTCGGGCTGGGCGCGATTCTCGCCGGGATTGCCGGGCTCATGGCCGGCCCCATCCTGTCGGTGCAGCCGGGCATGGGCGAGCCGATCCTCATCCTGACCATGGTCGTGATCGTGATCGGCGGCATCGGCTCGGTACGCGGGGCGTTTCTCGCGGCGCTGATCGTCGGTGTAGTCGATACGGTGGGACGCACCGCCCTGCCCACGCTGCTGCGCAGCCTCATGGAGCGCAGCAGCGCCGACACCGCCGGACCCGCCATCGCGTCGATGCTCATCTACCTTGTCATGGCCGCGGTGCTTGCCGTGCGTCCGCAAGGTCTCTTCCCGGTCAAACACGGTTGATGATGGAAATGAAACTGAATCTTCGCACCGCCGTGCCGCTGCTGTTGCTCGCCGTACTGGCGCTGGTGCCCCTTTACGCGACGTTTGCCCAGCAACCGTTCTATCTCACCCTGTTCGGGCGCATCGTCGTGTTCGCCATTGCGGCCGTCTCGCTCGACCTGATTCTCGGCTACGGCGGCATGGTGAGTTTCGGCCACGCGCTGTATCTGGGCTTGGGCGCGTATGTCGTCGGCATCCTCAGCTATCACGGCATCGACAACGGCTTCGTCCATCTTGGGGCGACGCTGCTGCTGTGCGCCGTCGTCGGCGCCGTCACCGGCCTGCTTTCGCTGCGCACGACCGGCATCGCCTTCATCATGATCACGCTGGCGTTCGCCCAGATGTTCTACTTCCTCGCCGTCGGGCTGAAGCAGTACGGCGGCGACGACGGCCTGCCGGTCTCCGCCGGAAGCCGCTTCGGCAGCGTGACGCTGGACGACCCCGCCACGCTGTACTACGTGGCGTTCGCCGTGCTGTGCCTGTGCGTGTGGGCCGGTCGCCGGCTGGTCGATGCACGCTTCGGCATGGTGCTTCGCGGCGCGCGCCAGAACGACCGCCGCATGCGCGCGCTCGGCTTTCCGACGTTGCGCTACAAGCTGGTGGCCTACGTCATCAGCGCCATGACCTGCGGCGTCGCCGGCATGCTCTACGCCAATCTCACGCACTTCGTCTCGCCCGCGTATATGGCCTGGACGGCGTCGGGCGACTTGATCGTGATGGTCGTGCTCGGCGGGCTGGGATCGTTCTTCGGGCCGGTACTGGGCAGCGCCGCCATGCTGCTCATCGAGGAGTGGCTCAAGGGCATGACGGAGCACTGGATGATTATCTTCGGGCCGCTCATCGTCGTGGCGGTACTGGTGTCGCGACGCGGCCTGTATGGCCTGCTCGGCGACCTGCAGGTGCGACTCGCCCGTCGCGCCCGCACCGTGGAGGGCAAGGCATGACGCTGCTTCGAGTCGACCAACTGGTCAAACGCTACGGCGGGCTGACCGCCACCGATCATTTCTGCCTGGACGTCGCGCCGGGGGAGCTGCACGCCATCATCGGCCCGAACGGCGCCGGCAAGAGCACGCTCATCGGCCAACTGGCCGGCGAGCTGCGCGCCGACGAAGGCAGCATCCATTTCGACGGACACGACATCACGGCCATGCCGATCGAGCAGCGTGCGCGCGCGGGGCTCACGCGCTCGTATCAGATCACGTCGGTGTTTCGGGAGTTCACCGCGCTGGAGAACGTGCTCGTGGCGGTGCAGGCGATGCAAGGCCATAGCTTTGGCTTCTGGCGGCCGGCCATTCGCGAAACGGCGCTCGTCGAACCCGCGCGCGAGATCCTGGCGCGCACCGGTCTGGCCGCGCGCATGCACGTGCCGGCCAGCGCCCTCGCCCACGGCGAACATCGCCAGCTCGAACTGGCCATGGCGCTCGCGGGACGCCCGAAACTGCTGCTGCTCGACGAGCCGATGGCCGGCATGTCGCAGGCCGAGTCCGAACAGATGACGCATCTGCTTGCCGATCTCAAGGGCGATTACGCCATCGTGCTGGTGGAGCACGACATGGATGCCGTCTTCGCGCTGGCCGACCGCATCACCGTGCTCGTCTACGGACGCGCCATCGCTTGCGGGACCGCCGACGCCATCCGCAACGATGCGGGCGTGCGTGAAGCCTATCTCGGGGATGACACCCGCAACGAAATGCTGGGAGCAACCGCATGAGCCCCTTGTTGTCTTTGTCCGGCGTCGAGTCGTACTACGGCGCGAGCCAGGCGCTGTTCGGCATGCAACTGGAAATTGAGCGCGGCGCATTTGTTACGCTGCTCGGCCGCAACGGCATGGGCAAGTCGACCACCGTCAAGTCGATGACGGGCCTCATGCGTGCGGCCCGTGGCGAGATCGTGTTCGATGGACAGCCGGTGCACGCCAGCCCGTCTCACCGTATCGCGCGCGCGGGCATGGGTCTGGTGCCGGAGGGACGCCAGATATTCCCGACGCTGACGGTGCGCGAGAACCTCGTCGCCACCGCCGGCAATCGTCATGGCGCGCGCTCGCCATGGACGCTGGAGCGCATCTACGGCCTGTTCCCGCGGCTGCGCGAACGCGAGAAAAACCTCGGCAGCAACCTGTCCGGCGGCGAGCAGCAGATGCTCGCGATCGGCCGCGCGCTGATGACGAATCCGAAATTACTCATTCTTGACGAAGCGACCGAGGGGCTGGCACCGCTCATTCGCGGTGAAATCTGGCAATGCCTGAAGCAACTCAAAGGCAGCGGGCTGTCGATCCTGTGCATCGACAAGAATCTCGCACCGATGCTCGAACTCGGCGATCGCCACTACATCGTCGACAAAGGCCGTGTGGCTTGGCAAGGCGACTCGCCGAGCCTGCGTCAGGCGCTGCCGGAATTGCAGGCCTATCTGGGCGTCTGAGGCACGCGCCACACTGCGTACCGCACCGTTTTGCGTACACTCTACGGCACCTCGTCTCGGCGGGGTGCTTAGTACTCGATAGGTGTCAGACGCGAAAATCCGGAGTGATTTGTGAAAGCACCCAGCAGAACTCTGTGGTGCAATCGATTCCGCTTGATTGACTTTGCAAGCGTGCTTATCCCTTCACTTAACACCGACACCCGGGTAGGACTATGGCTTACTCCAATACGCCTTCGAATCCCTTCCGCTGGCTGCTCTCTCAGGACACCGGTGCGCCACCGCCTGCCGAACCGGCGCACGTCAAGAACGGCCTGCCTGCGGATCTTCCGCTCAATATCAAGGAGCTGCCGCGCACACCGCTTCCCAAGCTGGAAGTTTTTCCCGACGAATTGCTCGCCCTGCGCAAACACCTCGGTATGTCGCGCAACGTCTTCGCGCACTATTTGCGTACGAATCCGCGCACGCTGGAGAACTGGGAGCAGGGTCGCGCGCGGCCCAATGCGCAAGCCGCCTGCCTGATTCGGCTCGTGCAGCAGAACCCGGGGCTCGTCTCCTCGCTCGCGCGTCTCTGACTCGCCTTCCCGTCGTTTCGTGCGCCGCACGTGCCGATGCATGGCAAAAGGCGGCATGCCGATGTACCGGCATGCCGCCTTTTGTTTATTGGGGAATCGATGGGCAGGATAGCCAGGCGCTACGGCTTGAGGCCACACGCTTCGCGAAGACACGCGACGAAGCGCTCGCACGCCGGGCTGGGCGACTTGTCGGCGCGCAGCGAATAGCCCACGTCGCCAAAGCTGCCCGGCATGGTGTCGGCCAGTACGCGCAGCAATCCCGACTCCACGAAGGGCGTGGCCGCCACCCGCGGCATCAGCGCCACACGGGGCGTCTCCAGCATCAAGCCGATGTTGGTCAGCACCGAGAGCGATTCGACGACATCGTCGGGCAACGCGAGCCCCGCGTCGCGGAAGAGCCGCTCGGCCGCGAGCCGCGACGGCGATTCCGGCACCGGCAAAATCCAGGCCCCCTCACGCAGTTGCGCGAGCGGCACACGCGCCGGCGCCTGGGTCCAGTGACGCGCCCCGCCGACCACGCTGAGCGATTCGTTGAAGAGCACTTCGTGCGTCAGCGCGAAGGCATTGGCGACAGGCAAGGCCTGCTCGGGCAGACGGCCCACCACAACGTCCAAGTCGCCGCTCGCCAGTGCGGGGAAGAGTTGCGCGGTCGTCGCTTCGCGCACCGTGACCCGTACCCCCGGAGTCCGCGCCTTGAGCATCGCGATCGTGCGCGGCAGCAGATCCGCCGCGGCCGAGATAAGCGTACCGACGATGACGTGTCCACTGGTACCCGCGCTGAACGCGTTCACTTCGTCCGTCAGGTAGCGCAGCTCCGCCATCAGCGACTTCACGCGGTGCCCGAGCAATTCGCCCAGCTCGGTGGGCTGCATGCCACGGTTGCTGCGCACGAAGAGCGGCCCTTCGAAACACGACTCCAGTTCGTGCACGATCTTGCTCACGGCCGGCTGCGTGAGACCGGTTTCATTGGCGGCGCGCACGAGTGAACCCGTCTCGAGCACGCGATCGAAGACCTGAAGCTGGTGAAACTTGAGCTTTCGTCCGAGATTGAGGGCGGTCCAGGGCAATGAGCGCATCGGCGTGCTGTTCAGGCCGCCGCGGCCGAGCCGGACGGCATCACCGACGCCGCGCCCGGCACGCCCTGCGCCGAGGGCGCCACCGATGCCACGGCATCGGATTCGGCGGGCTCAGCCGACAGGAAGGCCGCAACATACTCCTCGAGCATCGCGGCGTCCGGCAGCGAGGCCGGATTGACAGGGTGGTTGACGAGGCACCCGTCGAACGTCAGCACAAGCATCTCCACCACACGCGCGCGTCGTACGCCATCGCGCGCCAGACTCGGCGCGACGGCGGCCAGCATGTCCGACAGTCGCTCGCGAAACCAGTGCAGCAACGACGCGTCATAGGGATCGCCCGGGCCGACAGTGGCCAGCGCCTGCACCAGATTGTGCGAAAAGCCGTTGTCCAGTCTTGGCATCTGGACCAGCAGCCCCCCGAGCAATGTACGCATGCGCGCATGTGCGCCGTGTGCCGCCATGACCTCGGCTTCCAGCGCGCCAATGCGCGCCTTGAACCAGGTTTCGTAGACGCAGAAGAAGACCTGCAGCTTCGCGGTGAAGTAGCTGTATATGTTCGCGTGGGAAATTCCCGCACGCTTCGCGATCTGCACCATCGTGGTTTCCACGTAGCCCTTTTCGAGAAACAGGGCGTGAGACGCTTCCAGGATGGCCAGACGAATGTCTTCTTTCTTGACTTGTGGCATGGATAAGCCTGCACGGATAGGCCGAGCACCTCAATCGATTTGTCTCAACGATCGCTGAATTCAATAGCAAACTTCAGCGCGCACAGTATGCCAGCGCAAACGCAGCTTGCGGCGAAAACTAAGCGCAAACACTCCCCCGGATTTTCCCGATGCTTCACCGCATTCGGCGCGGATGGCGATGACAGCCATCGCGTTATACGCCGCGTAATCGCATGTTTCGCACGTTTCGCGCATCCGGGACTCGTGGACATCCACGGCGCCTTTTCGCGACCCACCCAAAGTATTTCAAATTTGAACAATTTCGGCATCATGTTGTCGGCATGCCTCGGTGCCTCGGCGATGTCGACGGTGGCGCATCGGGGACGAACATGCGCGACGGCGCAGCACTGGAAGTACTCGCAGCACTCGCAGAACCACGATACAAAATGATTTCCATCGCACACGCCAATTAATTCGGATTGCAAATTATCAACCGTTAGGCAAGCGTACAGTCAGATACGCATCGACGCCCCGCGATCAGGCGTGACAAAAGGGCTTTACAAAGTCTTACAAGATCGGGCGATCCAAATGTCGCAACTTGCGTCAAACCGGTGTCAGACATTCGTCAGTCCACGCCGACGACCGGCGCAATGAACGCCGCGCGATACCCGTATACCGCGATGCCCCTGTGGACTGCGCATCGACTTCGCACCATCTGGGCTTGGATCGGGCATTGCACTTTCGCCTTGCCGGCACCGTCGGTCAGCGCTTGTTTTAACGGCAGGTCACACCTGCAAATTCCCGGGGCCCGACGCCCCGTTTGAAGGAGCCACGCGTCATGAAAACTACACAACGATGGATCTCGCACCTCTCCAAGATTTCGCGCTCCGCAGGCCCGGTACTCGTGGGCGCCGCCTTGGTCGGCACGCTGGCCGGTTGCGGCGGCATGACGCCTCGCGAGTCGCGTAATACGGCCGTCGGTGCCGGCGTCGGCGCGCTTGGCGGCGCCCTCATCTCCGGCGGCGACCTCGGCACAACCGTGGGGGGCGCGGTCGTCGGTGGCGTGATCGGTAACGTCGTCACGGACGATCGCCATCGCCGCTGATCGCCGTCACCGCAGCATCGGGCGGCACTCAGCTCGACCGGCATCGCGTCGCGAGCACGTTGTCGCCGCCACCGTTCAATGTCATGAGCGCTCGCAAGCCGACGCGGCCACCACCAAGCCCTGAGCCCGCCCCTTCCGACGCGCAAAAAAATACGCCACGGCATGCCGTGGCGTATTCGTTTTCCCTGCCTGCATGCGGCGCGTGACTGCCGCGCAGGTCGAGTCGGCCTTACACGTGGAAGAACTCGGCGATGAACGCTGCGCCGAGGAACGTGCCGGCGTTCGCGAGGAACGACACGACCACGATGCGCCAACCGAGGCGACGGAACGCCGGCACATCCTTGGCGACCGACAGGCCGGCGTAGGTCAGCATCGGCGTGACCAGCGAGAGGAAGTTGATCTTGCCGGTGAACTGCTCGACGACCGGTGCGAACGGAAAGGCCGGCGAGGTCAGGAACATCGCGATGAGCGACACCCAGCACACGGCGGGCACCTTGCGGCGCGTAACGAAGTACAGCGCTTCGCCCACGATCACGGCACCGATCATGATGACCATGCCCGGCACGCCATCGAGAAACGGCGTCTTGAAGGCGATAGTGTTACCGACCAGTGCCAGCGCGCCCGAGAACACCCAGGCGAACAAACGCGCCCCGAAATTCATCTCGACGGTATGCGCCGTGCTCGCTTGCTTGAGTTCCTTGGCGGCTTCGGCATCGGCCACGGCCGCGGCTTCCGCGTTGGCACGCCCGCGGCGGCTCATGCGGCCCAGCACCGGCTCCATGACGCGGTAGCCCCACACGGCCAGCGGCAGCGAGATGAACAGCGTGAAGTACGTGCCGATGGTCGTCGTGATCAGGTTCGATGCGGCGGCAAACGTGGCCACTTCCTTGGCGACTTCCGGCGTTTGCTGCGCGGCGATGGCGCCGGCGGCGGCGGCCATCATCGAGCCCGAGCCCACGCCGGCGCCCATGGCGAGAGAATGCGGATGGAACAGGTTCAGGCTGGCGACGAAGCCCGCGAACAGCGAAATGAACACTGCGCCGAACACCGTGCCCGTGAGGTACTCGGCCAGCACGCCGCGGCCTTCGGGCGAATCGAAGCCGTACTTTTCACCGATGATGGCGAGGCTCGGTTCACGGCCAACCGAGAAGGTTGCGCCAATGGCTTCGCGCTTGATGCCAAGCATCAAGGCCACTGGCAACCCCAGGATGATCGTGCCCACGAAGTGGCCGAACTCCTGGAATACGAGCGCCCAACCGGCGGCCACCAGCTTGGGCAGCGAACCGCCCACGAGCAAACCCAGTTTCGCCACGAACAGCAGCAGTGCGGGTTGCAGAATGGCGGACGCCTGATGCTGCATCGACAGGTTGATCTGCGCAAAACGCGGCAGACGGGCTTGCGACAGGCCCAACGCCGCGCCGAGCAGCAACGCCCAGACCATCGGCAACAACACGATCTTGCCGTGACCGGCATTGATGCTGATCGCCCCGATCAGCTCTGCGATCACGAGAATCACGATTGCCCAAATATATAGGCGCACACCATCGCTGAAGGCGCCCCCTTGCGGTTGGCCCGCACTTTTTTCCATGACTGCCATCTGGGTCTCCCCTGCACTTGCGATTGAACCGGTCCGATGCCGTCCGGTCGCCCGGAAGGTGTACGAACATTTCGGTGGTTAAGGAAATTCGGCACGCCATCCGCCGGTCCCCAGACCGTCGGACTTCCCCATGACGCCTGACGGCTCGCCAGGTCGGCACGCCTCGGTGACAGCAACAGCGTTCCGCGCCGAACCACCCGAGGGCGGCATTATACGCGGTCAAAATCGCCGTTTCAGCCCCGAATCCCGCAGGCTGAAACGGCTTCGTACCCAGCTCGGTCTCACGACCGGTGCTCGGTCGCTTTCTCATTCATCGACGCGACGTTTCCCATCGCGGAACGCGGGATGACAACTCACCGCTTGCCGCGGCCCGGCCAATGACTTACCACTGACCGACCACCGACTTACCGCACGCCAGGATCAGACGTAGCCGAACGGCGTGGCCGGGTTTGCGGCGGTCTCGACCCACACGCTCTTGGTCTGCGTGTACTCGTACAACGCCTCCACGCCGCTGGAGCGGCCGTAGCCGCTGTGGTGGTAGCCGCCGAATGGCGACGCGACGTTGATCGTCTTGTAGCCGTTGATCCAGAACGTGCCGGCATTGACCTGTGCCGCCACGCGGTGTGCGCGGGCGACGTCTTGCGTCCACACCGCACCGGCCAGCCCGAACTCGCTGTCATTCGCGATCGCCAGTGCCTCTTCCTCCGTGTCGAACGGAATCGCCACGACGACCGGGCCGAAGATTTCGGTACGCGCCACGCCCATCGCATTGGTGGCGTCGGCCAGCACCGTCGGGCGCACGAAGAAGCCGCCGTCGCTGCGCTGCTGCGAACCGGCCGCCAGACGCGCACCGCCCGCGACGCCCGCATCGATCATGTTCATCACGTGCTGATATTGGGTGCGGTTGCAGATCGGACCGACTTCGGTGGTGTCGTCGAGCGGTTCGCCCACACGGATCTTCTGCGCGCCGCGCGCAAGCATGTCGACCATCTCGTCGTACACGCCGCGCTGCACCAGCAGACGCGAACCGGCCACGCAGCTCTGACCCGCGCTCGAGAAGATGGCGGCCTGGGCGCCGAGGCAGGCGCGCTTCAGGTCGGCATCGTTGAACACGATATTGGCCGACTTCCCCCCCAACTCCAGCACGCTGGGCAGCAGGCGCTGCGCAGCGGCCGCGGCGATCTTGCTGCCCGTGGCCGGCGAGCCGACGAACACCACCTTCTTGACGACCGGATGCGAGATCGCCGCCTGACCGGTGGTGTGACCAAACCCGGCGAGCACGTTGATGAGACCGCGCGGCACGCCGGCCTGCTCGGCGAGCGCGGCCACCACGAGCGAGCTGGCCGGGGTGAGTTCCGATGGCTTGAGCAACACGCCGTTGCCCATGGCGATGGCTGGGGCAAGCTGCCAGCCGCAGGTAAAGACCGGGGCGTTCCACGGCGTAATCTGCAACACCACGCCCATGGCTTCGCGACGCGTGTAGTTCAGGTGCGTGCTCGGCACGGGGATGACATCGCCGTAGAACTTGTCGGTCCAGCCCGCGTAGTACTCGAACATCTCGGCGACCTTGGCGACTTCGCCCCGGCAGTCGCGGATCGGCTTGCCTGCGCCGAGCGATTCGAGCTGGGCGAGCGCTTCGGCGTTTTCGCGAATCTTGCCGCCGACGGCCTGCATCACACGACCGCGGGCCGCATGCGTCAACGCCCACCAGGTTTTCTGTGCGGCTTGCGCGGCGTCGGCCGCCTGGGCCACGACGGCCGCGCCGGCGTCGCGGTATGTCAGCACCGTCTGGCCAGTGGCCGGGTTCACGATCTCGATGCTCGCTTCGCCCGAGCCTTCGAGCAGCTCACCGTTCACGAACGAGCCGATAGTGGTGGCCTTGGGGAAGAACTTTGCGAATGCGCCGAGCAAAGCGGCGGCTTGTTGGTCTGCCATGAGAACACTCCGTGCGACGCGCCCCGCGGGCGCATCGTATCGTCAAACAAAAAGGAGAATCAAACGCCGAGGCGTAACGCCACGAGCACTGCCGCGTGATTACGCCCGACCCGGCTCGATGAACTGCACGATGCGGTTGAAGTCCTCGTCATCGCCCACGGTCGCCGCGCTCGCGGCCCACAGACGGCCGACTTCGGCCGAGAGCGGTCCGGTGGCGAGCGTGCCCGTCTGCTGCGCGAGCGCCATCGCCAGACGCACGTCCTTGCGCATGAGCTTCATCGTGAAACCGGAGTCGAACGCGTTGTTGAGGATCCACGTCGGGTAGTGGGTCTGCGTCACGCCGCTGCGGCCCGAGCCGGCATTCAAGCCCTCCAGCACTTGTGCCGGCGCGACGCCCGCCGCCTCGGCCAGACGCATCGCTTCGCCGGCCACGACGAGATGCGCCGCGCACATCAGGTTGTTGATCAGCTTGGTCACGTGACCGGCGCCCACATCGCCGATGTGCACGCGCTTGGCCGACATGGCGGCGAGCACTGGCTCGACGCGCGCGACGTCTTCCACCGAACCGCCCAGCACCATCGTGAGCGCACCGTTCAGGGCGCCCTTCGGGCCGCCGGAGACCGGGGCGTCGACCAGCGCGATGCCCGTCTCGCGCAGCGTGGCGGCCAGCGCCCGCGTGCTGGCCGGATCGGCTGTCGATGTGTCGATGACGACCAGCCCTTCGCGACCGTTCGCGGCAATCCCGTCGGCACCGTTCACCACGGCTTCGACCACTTGCGACGTCGGCAGCGACAGCACGAGGGCGTCGGCTTCGCGGGCGAGGTCCGCGACCGAAGCCCGCAGGCCGATGCCCGCGTCGGCCAAGGCGCGAGCCGCGGCCGGCGACGGATCGAAACCGAGCACCGTGAAGCCGCCGCGCTGCAACGACAGCGCCATGCCGCGTCCCATGTTGCCCAGTCCGACCACTCCGATGATTTTCATGTTGACTCCAGATTGACTGCGAGAATGACACCGCCCCCACGGGCGACGTCGCGTTGCTTGGTCAGCCGGACCCTCCGGCCAACGCTTGGGAATTCCCGGGATGCCCGGTGCAGAGGGGAATCGATACGGCCCTGTGCCTTCAACGCGGCCTGCATGAGGCGCGTGTGGTCGGCCCTGGCATCCCGACGGATGGCCGGTGCGCCAGTCCCCGAACCGCCTGAGGTGTCACGTTGAAGCGGGCGCGGAGTCGGGCCGCCGTCGGTGGGCCTCGCCTGGGTTCGTTGCCCGCCAACAGGGCCGATCCGCATGTTTTGCAGTGTGGATTGAAAAAAAACGACGCTCAATGACAACGCTTGAAGATTTTTGTTCTAAAAATTAGTCTTTAGGGTATGACACCTGCCATCAATGAAAGCCGTCTGTTGTATCTATTTGAAGCCGTTCAGTGCGGCACCGTGCGCGCCGCGGCGGACCGGCTCGATATCGCGCCCTCGGCCGTCAGCCGCCAGATCGCCCTGCTCGAAGCCGAATTGGCGCTGCCGCTCATCGAACGCCACAAGCGCGGCGTCCACCTGACGCAGGCTGGCCGGCTGCTCATGGAGTATTACCGGGAGCAGCGCGCGCATCAGGAGGACTTGCTTGCCAAGCTGCAGGAAGTCCGGGGATTGCGGCGCGGACATATCCGGCTGGCCGTCGGCGAAGGGTTTATCAGCGATTTGATGGGCCCGCCGCTGCAGTTCTTCTGCAAGCGCTATCCCGACATCACGCTGACGCTCGATCTGGCGGGAACCAACGAAGTCATGCGGCTCGTGGCGGAAGACGACGCGGATATCGGGCTGGTCTACAACCCGCCGGCCGAACCCAAGATCGTGTCGCGCGCGCAAATGCGCCAGCCGGTGCACGCCATCGTCGCGCCCGACTCGCCGCTCGTCGAGCGATGCGCCGCGACCGGGGGGCTCAAGCTCGACGCGCTGTATGACGTACCGCTTGCCCTCATGCACGGGGCGTACGGCACGCGCCAATTGATGGCACTGGCCGAACAGTCGGAAAAATATCGGTTGACGCCCGCGGTCGCGACGAACTCGATTTCCGTGCTAAAGCATTTCGTGCGCGCCGGGCTGGGCGCGACCTTCCTGCCCGCGTTTGCCGTGTCGCAGGAGATCGAGGCCGGCGAGTTGCGGGCGCTACCGATCGATCACCCGATTCTCGAGCGGGCCGAGGCCCATCTCGTCACGCGCGCCGGCCGTCGACTGTCCGGCGCGGCCAACCGTCTGCTGACCCACCTGGAGAGCAAGATGGAAGCGTTCGGGGCTCCGGACTGACGCGAGCGGTCGACATTGCCGGATGCGCTCCGGGTCGCCGCGCCCCGCCGCGTCGGTTGCGGGCACGCAACAATCGGGCTACTAAGCCTTTACCCGATGTTGCGCGGCGCGGAATTCGGATATAAAAGAAGTCATCCGGGCCAGGGGGTCACGTTGCGTCGCAGTCCATCACATGCGACGTATCGCGTGCCGCCTCGCCAGCCAAATCCGGTCGTACGGCCGCGCGTGGGCCTGTCTTGACGCCGCGCAGCCGTCGGCCCTACGCCAGTGGACTGCCATGACGACGATCTCTGACGACCAGAGCGTGACGGCATCACTCGCAACCGCCCGCATTTCTCCATGCGGCGCCCGTTGCCCAGGCGTGGCCGCCTCCCGAAGCTTTGTCGTTCGTAACGAATTTTCAGGCTTTTCAAGCTTTTTCGACGGCATCACGTGTCGTCGTCGCACGGTCGCTGCGCGACGACGACGGCCATCACTACGCTCGAAGGCGCGGGGCAAAACGTAACCTGGGGGGCAGACCATGAAAAAGAAGCTCATCGCAGCCAGCCTGCTTTGCAGCATCGGCACGTTCGCGCACGCGCAATCGAGCGTGCAACTCTATGGCCGCGTGGACGGCGGCTTTCAGTTCATGAACCATATTCAGGACGGCAACGGCGGCACGGTCTCGCGCTGGAGCGCGCAAGGCGGCGACTACGGCACGAGCCTGTTCGGCCTGCGCGGCTATGAAGATCTCGGGCAGGGTTTGCATGCGGTATTCAATCTGGAGAGCGGCTTCCAGTTGATGAACGGCTTCAACAACCGTGGCACGGGCTCGATCTTCGACCGGCGAGCGCTGGTCGGCTTCAACTCCCGTTCTTGGGGGCAGCTGACGATCGGGCGAAACCTGTTCATCAGCAACGGGGTCTGGGACTTCGACCCGTTCCAGCAGCAGGCCTTCTCCTCGGCGTCGCTCGTGCGCGGACGCAACTGGCCGCAGGCAAGCAACACCGTCAACTATCAAAGTCCGAACTGGTACGGCTTCGACGTGGCGGGCCAGTATGCGTTCTCGAATATCGCCGGGCAGTTCAACAACGGGCGCGGCATGGGGGCGCAGTTGACCTACACGCACGACCGGTTCCAGTTGCGCGCCCTGTATGACGAAATTCGCGACAGCACCGGGCGCTTCACCGACGTCTTCGCCACGTCGCGCGAGTACTTCGCCGGTGCGAACGTGTTCCTGAACCGCTTCACGATTTCGCTGGGCTACACGCACATGTCCGCTCCGGACGCGCCCTCGCCCGACTTCGCCACACGTGCCGACCATTACTGGGCGGGCGTGAGGTATCAAGCCACGCAGGTCTGGGCGGCGAATGCGGCGGTCTATCACGTCAACGTGCCGGGCGGTTTCGGCAACGCCACGATGTTCGAAGTGGGCACGACGTACAGCCTCTCGAAGCGCACGTTCCTGTATGGCACGCTCGCCTACGTGAAGAACAGCGCCAATCAGAGCTTCTCCGTCGCCGCCATTCCGAGCGATTCGCTCGACAACCCGCCCGCCGGGAAGAGCCAGACCGGTGCCTACATCGGCGTGTCGCACTCGTTCTGATCGAATAGCGCGCACGTAACGCGCGAACGTCGACGACGAACGCAAGATGAAAAAAAAGCCGTCCGGCGCATTGCCGGACGGCTTTTTCTTGACTGCTTGGACAAACGTTACTGCGATTACTGCTGCCGTTACTTCTGCGACTGCTGCCGTTACTGTAGAGACCGCTGCTACTGCTACCGCTACTGCTACTACTGCTACTACCTCGCGAAGTGGGTGCCGGACGTGCCGGCACCCGCTCACCTCTGGATTACCAGACGTACTTGAGCGAGCCGGCCACACCGGCTTGCGTTTGACCCTGACGCAGGCTGCCGTTCACGCCACCGCGCAACGAGAGCTTCTTGCCGAACTTCACATCGACACCGGCTTCCGCGCTCACGATATCGCGGCCGAGCTTGTGGCCCGTGACCGTCATCGAACCCGCGTTCGCGGCGTTGGCGAGGGCGACGTCCATCGACGGCGCCGCATGCGCCAACTCCCGCTCGTAAGCGATGCGCAGCGACGGCGTGATGCTGTGCGACGCGTCGCCGAATTCCTTCCACAGGCGGGCACCGATGCCCACGCGTGCCGAGTTGAATTGGCTACCGTCGACCTTGAGGCCGCCTTCGCCGTTTTCGGTGAACCCCTTGACCGACGTGTTCGACACCTTGAGCGTAACGCTCGGATCGATGTTCACGGCGTGGGTGACGATATGCTTGCCGAACTGCGCGAAGCCGCCGACGGTTGCGGCGCTCGTCTTGCCGGAGAGGCCATAGATCTCGCCACCGAGCTTGGCCGCGCGCTGGCTCTTGATGGTGTGTGCGCTGTACGACACGCCACCGTTCGCGAACCAGCCGTCGACTTCGTGGGCGCCATACAAACCGACGCTGTACGTGCCGACCTTCGACGAAGCGTTCTGGCTGTGCTCGCCGTTGGCATCGACATTGGCATCCGCGTAGCCGACGGCCACACCGATGCGCGTATTGTTCTTCTTGACGTCGATGCCGGCGACCATGCCAGCGCCGCGCATGGAGAATCCGGCGGCATCACCACGCGCCTGGCCGGTCGTCTGGCCGCCCATGGCTTGCGCCCAAGTGGAGATACCGCTCGTTGCCGAGGCGATGTCCGTGGGCTGCATGAACGCATCGTCGCCCGACAGGCGGTCTTGCATGCCCTTGCGGAACAGGTCAGCGTTCTGCTGCGCCGCGTTGGCCATCTGCGTCAGCACGACACCGGCGGCCATGGCCTGGATGGCCGGGTTGACGGGTTGCACCGAAGCTTCCGATTCGGTGGGCTCCGCAGGCGACTCGGTGGCGACGGATTCGTCGACACCCACAACGGTATCCGTCGAATCGTCACCCACGTCGCTGTCCGTCGAATCCACACCCGCGCGGGTGACGTCATCGGGGTTGGTTTCCTTGCCATCGTCGCCGGTCGACTCGCCACGTTCCTGTTCCAGCGTTTCAATGACTTCGGTCAGCACTTGACGCGTCGTCACCTTTTCCTCATCGGTGGCATGCTCGCTCGTCTCGACGATGCGAGCCGTCGTCTCGGTACCTTCCTTGATCTCGCGGGTCTTGTCGTCCAACCACTTGCGCCAGTCGACATCCGAGGCATCTGCCATCACGACGGTGGGCATTGCTTTCGCTGCAGACTCGGTCGCGGCGGCGGCCACTTCGCCGATCTCGGCGACCGCAGGTGCCGGTGCGGGCACGCTGAGTGCCGAAGCGGTTTCGACCAGCGGGGCCTTCGCCACCATCAGCTTGGCCTTCTGCTTGGACTTCAGAAGTTCGAGGGCGCGCTTGGCTTTCGCAATTTCGTGGTCTTTCTGCTTCAGGAACGCCGGCTTGTCGAGTTCCGCGGCCATTTTCGCGTTGTTTTCCTTGCCGCGGGCGATGGCGTCGTCGATGCGCTTGAAGAAGTCGTCCGTCGAAAGGCCCGACGCATCGGTGAACGTGCGCTCGTGCTTGACCGTCAGCGACTCGGTCGGCTCCTGGTTCGAGGCACCGGCCGTCAACTGCGCAGCCGCGTTTTGCCACAGCGTCAGCGTCGCATTGGCCTTCTCTTGCGCCAAGGACTCATGACGTGCCTGGGTCGCTTCACGCATCTGCGTTGCCTTGCTCAGGTTGGCGCGCGCCTTGTCGAGGCGCTTCTCGGCTTGATCAAGTCCACGCTGAAAGAAATTGCCTTCGGCCTTGAGCACGGCATCGCTGGCATCCATGAGCGCTTTCGTCTGCTTGCGCTCAACCGTGAGGGCCATGACCAACTCGGCCTTCTTGTCCGCCGCGTCGGCGATCACCTGAGCCGCACGGTCCATCGACAGGCCCGACTGTTTGGCCGCCGTCCGACCCATTCGCTTCCAGTTCTCTTCCGCGGCACTCGATTCGGCCACCATTTCCGTTGCGGCGTTGGCGCTCACCATGCCGCCGCCCGTCAGGGCGACAGCCGCCGCGCCAGCAATGGCCGTACGTCGTACACGTGCCGCAAGCGTGTCGGCGTCGTGGGTGGAATGGAGACCGGTGTTGGTGTCGATAGCGTTGACCTTCATGTTCTACGTCCCTCTTAAATTCGTGATTGGCAATGTCGAATGCCAATCCGCAAGTTGCGTTGCATTCGATGAGTGACACGAATCTTAGGACGTGATTAACGTATTAACGGTCTTTGGGCTGGGGCATTGGGAATTTACTCACCCAAAACCCTCGCCTTGGGACATATCCCACGGAAAACAAGGTGAAAATCCCCATCAATATCATCGAAACGCAAAAAATCCACCATAAAATCGCGGAATTTATAGCCATTAGCCCTCACAACATGGGAAGCAGCACGACGTCACCGGCAACGCGAAGTGCGCATGGCATTCACCGAATCGATTCACACGGCATCGAATGATCGGCGCTCCGATCCGCGCATTGTTTTCAGCGGTGTTGTCTCCGCTTTCTGAAAGCGTTTTCCAATAGCAAAACCCCCGTTACCGATCAGTAACGGGGGTTTCGACCCAATCGTGGGAAACCTATGGCGCGTCGATCATGACAGCTCGTCGCGCCAGACGGATCGCCTTGGGAAGCGATCTGTGCTTTCCCCTTGCGAGGGAAGCGTCCTGCTCACGCCTTTAGAAGCGATACTTCGCCGAGATACCGCCGCCCAGCGCGCTTTCGCCCTTGCGCACGCTGACGTTGCCGCCCACGCGCACTTCCAGTTGCTTCTTGAGCTGCATGTC
>NZ_CABPSH010000010.1 GCF_902459725.1 Pandoraea eparura | reverse complement strand
ACCGCCACCGCCGCCGCCACCGCCACCGCCGCCGGGGCCGCCACCTCCACCACCACCGGGGCCGCCACCACCGCCGCTGTGACCGCCGCAACCGCAGCCGCCCGCACCGCCAAGGCCTGCGCCGAAACCTGCGCCGTTACCGAAGCCGCCCGGGCCACCGAAGGCGCCCAGCCCCCCAGTACCGCCACCAAAGCCCATACCACCGCCTCCCCCGCGCCCGCCGCCCCCACCTCCCGCAGCGTGTAATGGGTGGGTCGAAATGCCGCACAGCATGATCGCTGCTGCCGCCGTCACCAAAGTCGCCTTGAACCCGTTCATGGTTCCCTCCCCGCGCACACTCGCTTCGAGACACACAACACCGCGCCAACCGGGGCTGCGTTACGGCGTGAGCACGTCAGCGAAAAACGCGGGCAATAGCTGGCCGTCCCGTGCTCAAGCGCACAGGGACACCTCGCCAACAGCCTGCTGGAAGTTCGGGTTGGCGCTTCGCCATACACGATTCGTATACGCGATTTCCGTGCCAATCCGTCTAACCACTTGATTTAAAACCAACTAATGCCTCAATTTGTGAGACATCGCGAAGTCGCATGCTGAAAACGTATCGTTCCTGAAACGCTTACACGACGCCGCAACGTCATGACAATCCATCACGCGGACGAAAGCTTCATGAGCCGGGGTTGAATTGAGCATGAGGCAAGCATGAGGGGCGGCCCGCGTACGCGAGTGCCCGGATGCCGCTCAACGCGGCAAGGTGGGATTCAGAAAGGTTTCAGCGGTGCAGTGGGCGCAGCAGAGCGCTCGCCGATGGGGAGAATGATGCCTCGACGGCAGCCCGACGCAGGACCATGCCCGGTGACGGGCATGGTCGATCGGACGGCGCGAGGCCTACTTGACTTGCACGGTGGCGAAATTCTGGCGGCCGAAAGGGCTCACCTGGTACCCAGTCACGTCCGCGCGCGTAATCACCGCGGCAATCGGGTGCGCCAGCGGAATCCAGAGGGCATCGTCCTTGATCATCCGTTGCGCGACCTGGTACTTCACAGTACGCGCGGCGAGATCGGGCGAGCGTTTGCCTTCGCTGATCAACTGGTCGAGGTCCTTGTCGCAAAAGCGTGCGAAATTGGTGCCCGATTTCACGGCCGCACAACTGAACTGCGGCGTCAGGAAGTTGTCCGGGTCGCCGTTGTCGCCCGACCAGCCCATGAAGAGCAAGTCATGCTCGCCCGCCTTGCCGCGGCGAATCAGCTCGCCCCACTCCACGGTCTTGATCTGCGCCCGAACGCCAATCCTGGCGAGATCGCTTTGCAGCATCTCGGCGCTCACGCGCGGGTTCGGATTCAACAGACTGCCCGTCGGGCGCGTCCAGATCGTCGTATCGAACCCATGCGGGAAGCCCGCGTCGGCGAGCAACTGCTTTGCTCTGGCAATATCCAGCGGGTACGTCCCCACGTTCCTAGCAAAGCTCCACGTGTTGGGCGGATAGACGTTGGTGGCTGGCGTCGCGGCGCCCTCGAACACCTGCTTGACGTAGTTCGCGCGGTCAAACGCCATGTTCAGCGCCTGACGCACTCGCCTGTCGTCGAGCGGCTTGTGCTGGGTGTTGATCGCGACGAACGCGGTCATGAATGCCGGTACCTCCACCACTTTGAGCGCCTTGTCGCTGCGCGCAGCCTTCACGTCGAGCGGCTTGGGCGAGAGCGCGATCTGGCACTCGCCCACCTTGACCTTCTGCGCGCGCACCGCCGCGTCCGGCACGATTGTATAGATGAGGCGATCCGAGGCCGGCGCGCCGCCGAAGTACGACTTGTTCGCGTCGTACCGAACGACGCTGTCCTTCTGATAGCTGCGGAAGACGAATGGCCCCGTGCCGATGGGCCGTGCATTCATCTCGCCGGGCTTGTTGATGGCGATGAGCCTATCGGCGTACTCGGCCGAATAGATCGACGCAAAGCCCATCGACAGCATCGACAGGAACACGGCATTGGGCTCGGACAGTGTGAAGCGAACCGTGTGGTCGTCGACCTTGCGCACCGATTTGATCAGTTTGCCGAGCGAGAGCGATTGCGCATGCGGGAAGCCCGACGGCGTGAGCTTGTGCCACGGCGCATTGGCGTTGAGCATTCGCTGGAACGTGAAGACGACATCATCGGCATTGAACGCGCGCGTCGGCTTGAATAGGTCGTTGCTGTGGAAGCTCACCTTCTGGCGCAGCGTGAATGTGTAGGTGAGGCCATCGGGGCTGACGCTCCATTTCGTCGCCAGGCTCGGCACGACCATCGCTTGCGAGGCGTCGAATTCGACGAGGCGATTGAACACCGGATCGGCCGACGCGTTGGTCGTGGTCAGCGAGTTGTAACGCACGACGTCGAAGCCTTCCGGGCTGGCCTCGGTGCATACGGTGAGCGCCTTCGCATGGGCGACGAGCGACACCATCGGCAGGGAAAGGACCGTCAGAACGGCAGCAAAAATACGACGCGAGCGACGACGCATGGGCTTCTCCTCCAGGAAGTCGATGACGGTGAAAAACAGCGAATCAGAATAGCGCAAATTCAGGGCGATCGCCTTTGCGCCACAGCATCTGCCGGTACCCGCGGTTCCGAATCCCGAAACCGATCGTCAGTTCTACGAACCGAATGGCCGCATCCTGTGGACGGGAGCGTCGCACGCGGCCCTTTTGACCGGCCTTGACAGCCCTCGCCTGTCGTCGCGAACGGACGGTGGCACCTGAGCGACGCCACAGACAACGCGTGCCGCGCGGGTGAGCGACAGGCAGAGGCACAGCGGGAAGCAGAGCGACAAGCGAAACGCCGACGCGTCAGGCGCTGGCCGGCAGCGGCGGACGATAGCCCAGTGCGTGGCTCGCGGACATGGCTTCGCGGCGCACCGCTTCGCCGATCGGGCCGTCCATACGCGCATCGAACCCGCCTGTGGCACCGAGCGCCGTGACCACGCCCACGAGGCGGCCGTCGTAGTTGAAGACCGGCGCGGCCAGCGCGCTGATGCCGGTCAGGTTGGTGTCGCGCACGCTCGCTGCCTGGGCCGCGCGCACCGCGGCACGCAGTGTGCCGATGGGGTCCGACGCATCGAGCTGCGCGCGTTGTTCCGGCGAGGCGTGAGCCAGTTCGGCTTCGGCCATCGCCAGCACTTGCGGATCGTCCAGGCATCCGAGGAACACGCGACCGGTGGCCGACCAGAGCATCGACATCACCGATCCGATACGCACGTTGATCGTCACGGGCAGGCCCGGCTCCTCGAAACGCACGATGGTCGGCCCCTTGTTACCCATCACCGCAATGAAGCACGTGACGTCGAAGGCCTCGCGCAGGCGCACCAGCGCAGGCTCGGCCGAGCGTACCGGATCGGCCTGTCGCATGGCCGCCACGCCGATGAGCATCGCTTCGAGCCCCAGATGGTAGTGCTGAGAGTCGGCGTCCTGCGCGACGAGCCCCTCTTCCACAAGACTCATCAGATATCGATGAACCTTGGCGGGACTTTGCTGCACGTGCTGGGCCAGCGCGGTAAGGCTCGCACGACCGCCCAGCCGGGCCAGCCCCTTGAGCACGACCATACCGGTTTCGGCCGACTGCACACGTTGACGGCGACCGCGCTCGCGGGGCACGTCAATGACATCGTCGGCATGGGCGCCAGCGGTGCGCGATGCCGCCACCCCTTGCGTCACGCGCGAAGGCGCAGCGGCACTGCGCGAAAGGCCTTCGGAGGGTCGTTTGCTTGTCGTCATCGCCGAGATTCTATGATGCAAAACGACATTGTCCGGCATTGGCACGGTTAAAGGTTAACCCCAGTCCATTGAATTACGCAATGCGTATTATATTTACGCTTAACGGATCCAGACAGATAGGGCGCGCGCCCCGATCGCGTGATCGCTCCTCTACACTTGATCTACATTGCGCGTGTCGTCGCGAGTCCAACGCGGCGGGCGTCGCCCCCGACCCAGAGAGCGTGAACGGATGAGCCAACCGATTGCCCCCACCCACACCCCCGACACGACCACGGCCGAGGCCAGCGCCGGCGGTTGCCCTTTTCATCAGGCGTCCGCCGCGAAAGCGCCCAACGGGTGTCCGGTGAGTGCGCGTGCCGCAGACTTCGACCCGTTCGAGGACGGCTACCAGCAAGACCCGCCCGAGTATGTGCGCTGGGCGCGCGAGCAGGAGCCGGTGTTCTACAGCCCGAAGCTCGGTTATTGGGTCGTCACGCGCTACGACGATATCAAGGCGATCTTTCGCGACAACCTCACCTTCAGCCCGTCGATCGCCCTGGAGAAGATCACGCCGACCGGGCCGGAGGCGAATGCCGTGCTCGCCTCCTACGGCTTCGCACTCAACCGCACGCTCGTCAACGAAGACGAACCCGCGCACATGCCGCGCCGTCGCGCGCTGATGGAGCCGTTCACGCCCGAGCATCTCAAGCATCACGAGCCGCTGGTGCGCCAGCTCGCACGCGAATATGTGGATCGCTTCATCGATGACGGCCGCGCCGATCTCGTCGACCAGATGCTGTGGGAAGTGCCGCTCACGGTGGCCCTGCACTTTCTCGGGGTGCCGGAGGAGGACATGGACAAGCTGCGCGAGTATTCCATCGCGCACACGGTCAACACCTGGGGACGCCCCAAGCCCGAAGAGCAGGTAGCGGTCGCCCACGCCGTGGGCAACTTTTGGCAACTGGCGGGCAAGATTCTCGAGAAGATGCGCCAACACCCCGAGGGTTCGGGCTGGATGCAGTACGGCATCCGCAAGCAGAAAGCGCACCCGGACGTTGTCACCGATTCGTATCTGCATTCGATGATGATGGCGGGCATCGTGGCCGCACACGAGACGACGGCCAACGCCACCGCGAATGCCATGAAGTTGCTGCTCCAGCACCCGGACGTCTGGCGCGAGATCTGCGACGACCCGTCGCTGATTCCCAACGCCGTGGAAGAATGCCTGCGCCACAACGGCTCGGTCGCCGCCTGGCGCCGGTTGGTGACGCGCGACGTGAATATTGGCGGCATCGATATCGCCGCCGGCGCGAAGTTGCTCATCGTGACGTCGTCCGCCAACCATGACGAAGCGCACTTCACCGACGCCGACCTGGTCGACATCCGCCGCGAAAACGCCAGCGATCAGTTGACGTTCGGCTACGGCTCGCACCAGTGCATGGGCAAAAATCTCGCCCGCATGGAAATGCAGATTTTCCTCGAAGAATTCACACGCCGTTTGCCGCACATGACGCTCGCGCAGCAGACCTTCACCTACGTGCCGAATACGTCGTTTCGCGGCCCCGAGCACGTCTGGGTCGAGTGGGATCCGGCGCAGAACCCGGAGCGCCGCGATCCGGCCGTGCTCACGCATCATTCGCCGGTGCGCATCGGTGAGCCGTCGGGGCACAGCGTGACGCGTCCGGTCGTGGTCGAGTCCGTCGTGCCGGTGGCCGACGGCATCGTCAAGCTGCGCCTCGTCGCGCCGGACGGCCGCGCCATGCCGCGCTGGGCCCCCGGCTCGCATATCGACATCGAGTGCGGCGACACCGGGCTGTCGCGGCAGTATTCGCTGTGCGGGGATCCGTCAGACACCCGCGCGCTGGAAATCGCCGTGCTGCACGAACCGCAAGGCCGTGGCGGTTCGCACTGGGTGCATACGCAAGTCAAAGCCGGCGACCGGCTGCGCATTCGTGGGCCACGCAATCATTTCCGGCTCGACGAAACGACACGTCGCGCAATCTTCGTCGCGGGCGGCATCGGCGTGACGCCGATTGCGGCCATGGCCCGCCGCGCGAAGGCGCTGGGGATCGACTACGAGATCCATTACAGCGGGCGCAGCCGCCACACGATGGCGCTGATCGACGAACTCCAGTCACTTCACGGCGAGCGTTTACATCTGTGGGTGAAAGCCGAAGGCCAGCGCGCCGACTACGCCCGCCTGCTCGCCACGCCGCAGGACGGTACGCAGGTCTATGCCTGCGGCCCGTTACGGATGCTCGACGCGCTCGCCCAATGCTGTGCGCCCTGGCCGGACGACACGCTACGTGTCGAACATTTCCAGTCGCAACTGGCCACACTGGATCCCGAAAAGGAGCATGCGTTCGAGGTGACGCTCAAGGATTCCGGCATCACGGTGACGGTGCCGGCGGACCAGACGCTGCTCACGGCCCTGCGCGCGGCGAACATCGACGTCCAGAGCGACTGCGAGGAAGGGCTATGCGGCTCCTGCGAGGTGCAGGTGCTGGCGGGCGACGTCGATCACCGTGACGTGGTGCTCACACGCGCCGAGCGCGACGCGAACACGAAGATGATGTCGTGCTGCTCGCGCGCCTGTGGCAAGTCGCTGGTGCTGGCGTTGTAGGCGAGCGCGGCGGAGCCCCATGCGCTCGAGAGACGCAACGGACTCAGTGGGCGCGCGGCGGCGGCTTGCGCAGCATCGTCAGCAACGCGACGAGCGCCAGCAATGCGAAGCCGCACATGACGGTGGCGAGCGGGCGCGGCGAGCCGTCGTTGAGCACGCCGAGCAGCCCGCCGGCCGCGAAGCCGAAGCCATACTGGATGCTTCCCACGAGCGCCGCCGCCGCACCGGCGCGCGTGGGATGATTCGCGAGCGCCCCCGCCACCGCATTCGCGGTGATGATGCCGCGCAGCGACATGAACAGGAACAGCAGCGCCACCATCAACGGCAGCCCCGCGAGCCCCAACCACACGCTCGCGCACAACGCGGTCGTCACAAGCGCACAACCGAAGATGCCGGCACGCATCAGTCGATACGCGCCCAACTGTCCCACACGCCGCGAGTTGAACATCGTCATTGACGCCATGCCGACGATGTTGATGCCGAAGAGCACCCCGAAAAACTGCGGCGACACATGGAAGTACTCCATGTACACCAGCGGCGTGCCGGTAATGTAGGTAAACGACGCGCCAAAGACCGCTCCGCCCGCCAGCATGTAGCCGACGAATTGCGCATCGCGCAACAGGTGCCAATAAGACGCCACGACGGCACGCGGACCGCCCGACTGACGCGCGTGCACCGCCCCGGTCTCCGGCAGGCGCCACAGGGCCAGCATTGCCACCACGCCGAACACCGCGAGAATGCCGAAGATCGCGCGCCAGGTCGTAAAGCGCAGCATCTGTCCGCCAACGAGTGGCGCCACGATCGGCGCGACGCTCATTACCAGCAGCATGATTGAAAAGGCGCGCGCACTGTGGCGCGGCCCGTAGACGTCGCGCACGATCGCTTGCGCGATCACCGGCATGGCGCATCCGCCCAGGGCCTGCACGAAGCGCCACACCATCATGTGATCGATGGAGTCGGCGAACGCGCAGCCGATGCTGCCGAAGATGTACAGCGCAATTCCCGCCGCCATCGGCCGGCGACGCCCAAAGCGGTCCGCGAGCGGCCCCCACAGGAGCTGCCCGAATGCAAAACCGAGAAAGAAGTACGAAAGCGTGAGTTGCGTGGCCGCGACGCTCGCGCCCAACGCGTGGCGCATCGTCACGAGCCCCGGCAGATACATGTCCGTGGAGGCGGGCGCGATCATCATGAACAGGCCGAGTACGCCGAGCAGCACACGCTCGGAAGGCAACGCAGGAGAGAGTTCGGACGTCGGTGTCATTATCGTGATGATGAGTCGGCACGAAGCCGGTCGCGCCGCGGGAAACGCCGCGAAAACAGCGACGCCCGCCATGATAGCGCCGACGGGCGTCGCACTTTCATACTCGATAGTTATCGGACCTCTAACCACGGCTTATCGTGGCTTGCCGCACCCTGCCGCACCCTGCCGCACCCTGCCGCGCCCTACTGCCCCCACGGCCCCCACCGCCCCTGCTGCCGCCTACTGCCGCCTACTTCCGCCTACTTCCACCTACTGCCGCCTACCGCAACCCATTGCAACGGATGACTCAGCATCAAGATCCATCGCCGGCCCGTCAGCCGGCGCCGTGCGCGGGTTGCCGCCGTCGCCGCGCTGCGTGCGGGCAAGCGCCCGTGCGCCGATTAGCGACACGCACGCCGGCACCGCCGCCGCGCGGGAATCTGCACGCGACGATCGTCATTATCGACACACGATCATGGTGCTCAGCTTTGTGGTTTTTCTCCATCGAAACGATGGGACGCCGCCCGGGCAATTTGCCAGCGGCCTATACAGGCAGGGGAATTGGGCGATTGACGCGACGAAAAGCGACGAATTGTCGCAGTTGATGTTTTTCTACAAAAAATTTTGCAAAGGTTAACCCGTCTAGGGATTTCCCTGATATAGTTACACCTGTCTCCTCCACCTCCTCCTGGTGGATTTCACGGCCAGCAAATTGCTGGCCGTTTTTTTTTGCTCACGGCACCGCACACGCCTCGCGCTCGCAATTCAGTGTGAGGTTTCGCTCTCATGCGCAACGCGATCTTCAATGCGGCGCTCGATACGTTTGCGGACCTGCGCCGCGGCCTCGGACGCATCGTGGGCGTCGATACTCGAGAACTCGCAACGTCCGATGTAGCGCCCCTCACAGTAGGCATCGACGGCGCCATCGAAGCGTTCGTCGGTCCGCGGCGTCACCGCGCCTTCGAAGTCGAACGGGCGGCCCGGCGGCGTGTGGCTGACGTAGTGCCAGGAAAAGCGAAAAGATTGCATCACATGTCCCCTTCATTCAAGCGGCAGTGCAGACACTGCCGGCCGATGCTGTTTTTCAGGAAATCCTAGCATGTTCAGGAATCTCGACAAACGGTCGGAAAAAAAAGCGGCCCGCTTGGGCGGCGGGCCGGATAGTCCGTGGAGGTCGGGGGCACATCTGAACCACGGCAACTCCACTCTAGCCCCGAATCGCTGTCGCTATTCTCGGTAATTCTCCCGATCCGGCATAAGAAGTTGGTGCGGCCGGCGACCACTCGGCGATGTCGCAAGTCGCGACGACGATATGAATGACGATATGAACGACGTTCTGAGCGAAGTCTAAGCGACGTCTGGGCGACGTTCTGGTCGACGCTCTGGGCGACGCTCTGGGCGACGACAAGGGGGGACGAAATGGGGTCGGCGCTCGGTTAAGGTAGCGCTCTCCGCCTCCCGCCTCCGACCTCGCCATGACACTCAAATTTCGCAATCCCGCGAACGGGGATGTCGTCGAGATCACGCGTCTGTCGTGCGTCGCGGCTTTCTTCCTCGGCCCCCTTTACCTGTTGGCTTATGGATTCGCGTGGCATGCGCTCGCGTGGACCGTCCTTGCCATCGGCCCCGCATTGATCTGGAAGGAATCGGCGCTCGCCGTCTCCCTGCCCGTCACCTGTCTGCTCTATTCACTGATGATTCACCCGCTGCTCATCGGCAAGCTGCGCGTCAACGGCTGGCTGCCTACGCGTGACGACGCCGTGCCCAGCCCACGCCAGCGCGGCTACGACGTGTTTGGCGAAGCCCCGGTCTCCGGCCCTATCGACGCGGGCCGCGCTCTCCCCCCGACGCCGCGTACTGCCGCCAACGATGGCGAGTCGTCGGCGTGATCCGACAATTGCGGCACCCCGTGCAATGAGACGATCAAGCGGGCGGTGGTGCGCTATCGCCATTGTCCGGCACGCCTGACGGCGACAAGGCGATAAAACGGTCGAGCGCCGCCGAGGCATGTTCTGCGCGATAGGCAAGACTGATCGGCGCGAGCGGCACGTCGCCCTCGATCGGCCAGAACCCCATGCCCGGGGTACGAATCTGGCTCACGGACGCGGGCACCAGCGACACCCCGAACCCCGCCGCCACCATTGGCACGATGGAGGTGATCTGCGGCGCTTCCTGTCCGAGCTTTGGGTGAAAGCCTGCTGACTCGCAGGCCGCAATCGTGCGGTCATACAGCGCGGGACTGATCTCGCGCGGCAGCAGGATGAACTCGTCGCGGGCTAGCGCGGCCAGTGGCACGCGCTGTCGCGCGCACATCGCGTGGCCGAGCGGCAGCACCAGCACCATCGGCTCGTCGACGACCGGCACCATGACGATTCCGGGCGGCACCTCGAACGGCGTGCGAACAAACGCCACGTCGACCGCCTCGTCGACCAGCGCCGTCACCAGACTGGCCGTGTTGCTCTGTTGCGGATGCAGTTGCACGTCGGGATAGCGTGCGCGGAAGTCGCGAATCCACGCCGGAATGCGGGGCTCGAAGTACGTCGCGCCCGCAAACCCGATGCGGATCTGCCCCGCCTCGCCGCGCGAGATCTGCTGCATTCTGCGCTTGACGCGGGCCACTCGCTCAAGCACCTGCCTCGCCTCAGGCAGGAACGCCTCTCCCAACTCCGTGAGTACCACATCGCGCGGCAGACGCACGAACAACGGCCCGCCCAATTCCGCCTCGAGTTGCCGGATCTGCAAGCTCAAGGGGGGCTGCTGAATCCCGACACGCGCCGCCGCTCGCGTGAAATGGCGCTCTTCGGCGACCGCAATGAAATATTGCAAATGCCGCAATTCCATGACCGCTCCTCTGTCAGCCCAGTGTCGCTGGGGTTTCCGTCATCAATACATGAAAAGTATCAAAACAAGTTGTTCAATATATTGGATATGTAGCCAATGGGTCAATACACTGCGAATCAGGCGTGGACAGGCTTGCCCTTGGCTGCCGCGCCGAGAGATCGAGGGATTCGAATAAGAGAGACGAGGAGCCTGAAGATGTTTGAAGACCGCATCCGCCTGGCGTCGCTGCGCGACCGGGTGATGAGTGCCGACGACGCGGCAAAATGGGTGGGCGACGGCATGGTGGTCGGCATGAGCGGATTCACCCGCGCCGGCGACGCCAAGGACATGCCCATTGCGCTGGCCAAACGGGCCAAGGCCCATCCGATGAAGATCACGCTGATCACGGGGGCGTCGCTCGGACACGATTCCGACAAGACGCTGACCGAAGCGGGCGTGCTGGCGAAGCGCCTGCCGTTCCAGGTCGACACGACGCTGCGCGGCGCGATCAATCGCGGCGACGTGATGTTCGTCGACCAGCATTTGTCGGAGACGGTCGAATTCCTGCGCACCGGCCAGTTCGGCGCGCTCGACGTGGCCGTGATCGAAGCCGTCGCCATCACCGAAGACGGCGGGCTCGTGCCGAGTTCGTCGGTCGGCAATTCGGCGAGCTTTGCGATCCTCGCGGACAAGGTGATCGTCGAGATCAACCTCGCGCAGCCACTCGCCTTCGAAGGCATGCACGACATCTGGATTCCGGGCCAGCGCCCGCACCGCGCGCCGCTGCCCATCGTCGATGTGCGCGATCGCGTTGGCACGAACGTAGTGAAGATTGCGCCGGAGAAGATCGCCGCCATCGTGATCACCGACACGCCGGACAGCGCGTCCAACGCGCTGCCGCCCGATGCGCACACGCAGAGTATCGCCGGCCACCTCATCGAATTCTTCCAGCATGAAGTCTCGCGCGGTCGCCTGCCGCGCACGCTGCCCGCGATTCAGTCGGGCATCGGCACCATTGCCAATGCGGTGCTCACGGGCTTCATCGACTCGCCGTTCGAGAACCTCACGATGTATTCGGAGGTGCTGCAGGACTCGACGTTCGACCTGATGGATGCGGGCAAGATGGTGTTCGCGTCCGGCTCGTCGATCACCGTGTCGCAAGCCGTGCAGGATCGTGTTTTCACGCATCTCGAGCGCTATCGCGACAAGCTCGTGCTGCGTCCGCAGGAGGTCAGCAACCATCCTGAAGTCATTCGACGGCTGGGGTTGATCGCACTCAACACCGCGCTCGAAGCGGACATTTACGGCAACGTGAATTCCACGCACGTCGGCGGCACGCACATGATGAACGGCATCGGCGGCTCGGGCGACTTCGCTCGCAACGCCCGCATGGCGATCTTCGCCACCAAGTCGATTGCGAAGGACGGCAAGATCTCGAGCATCGTGCCGATGGTGCCGCACGTCGACCACAACGAGCACGACGTGGACGTCCTTGTGACGGAACAGGGCCTGGCCGATTTGCGCACGCTCGCCCCGCGCGAGCGCGTGAACCTGGTGATCGATCATTGCGCGCACCCGAGCTACCGCGAGGTATTACGCGACTACTATCGCGACGCCCTGCGCTACGGCGGGCAGACGCCGCACGCGCTGGAGCACGCGTTCGACATGCACGTCAACTTGCGCGAACGCGGCTCGATGCTGGCGGGCAGATGACATCGCATCCGGTCGCCAACGCCGACGGGCGGGCGACCAGATGCGACGACCGTTGCGATGGATGCGACGGTCGCAACCATTGCGATGGCGCCGACGCGCATTGTCGACGCCGGGGAAGAACATGGGACGCATGCGGTCCTGTGGGCCGAACGCCGATGCGTGCGTTCAGGCATTCGCGGCTCGCCGGCGTGCGCAGGCGAGCCGCTTTTTATATGTGTGTGCGCGCGGCGTGGTTATCGAAACGAGAAGCGTCGGCCATTCCTCCGACGATCCAGCGAGTGGGTGATTCTCCACCGCCCCCCTACCCGCGTCACATGAAGGTGCCGCCGGCGACCGTCACTCGTTGGCCGCCTCGGCCTCGGCCTGCTCGATGGCCTCGACGATGATGCGCAGCGTGGCGTCGAGGTGCGCTTGCGTGTGCCGCCGGGCCGCATCCACGTCACGGGCGCGGTACTCCTCGAGCATCGTCCGGTGTTCTCGATTGCTCACGTCGACATGCACGGGACGCATATGGAGCGACAACGCAATGTAGGGGCCCGACGCATCGCGCAGGGTCTTGATCAGGTGCGCCAGTCGGGAGTTGTCCTGCGACGCCCATAGCGCCGCATGGAACGCCTGGTTCAGTTCGGTCCATTTGACGACGTCCGACGTTGCCAGCATCTCGGCGTGCAACGCCTCGGCGTTGGCGATGTCCCCCTCCCTAAGCGTGGCCATCGCTTGCTCAGCCATCATCGGTTCGAGAGTTTTGCGCAGATGGTACAGCTCGTTGACGTCCTCGATCGTGAGACCGCGCACCACGGCACCGCGGTGAACGTCGAAAAACACCAACCCCTCCGACACCAGCGTGCGCAGCGCTTCGCGTACGGGCGTTGTCGACATCTCCAGACGCCGCGCGAGATCATCCTGCCGAAGCCGGTCGCCCGCCTTCAACTTGCCTTGCAGAATCTCGGTACGCAACGTCTCGATGGCATATTGGTAGGCCGTGAGCCGGCGACGACCCGACGTGCCGGATGCGGTGGCTACGCTGGATACACCAGATGCGCCGGATGCGCCGGCCGATGCGGATGACGTGCTTTTCAAAGGAGTGTCATGTGCGGATTATTGAGGCGTGAGTCTACTCCAATTCGCCAGCGCATTCCCAAGCGCGCCGGGCGCGACACCCGACGCGAGCAGCGCCGCCACCAGCAGTCGCGCCTTGAGCGCCGAGAGCCAACCGGCCATGTGCGCGCCACGTCGGACAAGGTCGATTTCGGCGCCCACATACCCGTAGGTTTGATATGCCGTCGAGCCGCCTGACGCGCGACTGGCGATCACCACCGGCACTTGCTCGGCCAACGCGCCGATGCGCTGCGCGAATCCAAAGGAGACGTGTCCCGCGCCCTGACCAGCGATCACGACGGCTTCGTACCCGCCCTTCACCGCCATCTCCGCCAGTTCACCGTCGTCGCCCAGCACGGCCGTCACCAGCGCGACCTTCGGCCACGCGCGCACGGGCCGCGTCAGCGGCTGCTGTCGCGTCTGGCGTGCATGGAAGAACACCGGGCCGCCTTCGACGAGACGTGCGGCGACGCCGCCGTCGCGCGACACAAACGCCTGCACCGCGAGCGAATCGCCCTTGCTGACCCACCGCGCGTAATGCGCCGTGTCATTCATCACGACGAGCACGCCGCGCGCGACGCTCTCGGGATGCACCGCCACCCTGACGGCCGCCAGCAGATTCGCGGGACCGTCCGCGCCCGCAGCCTGCGGCGCCCGCATCGCCCCCGTGAGGATCAGCGGCTCGGGCAGTGTCCAGAACAGGTCCAGCAGGAAGGCCGTTTCCTCGAGCGTGTCGGTGCCCTGTGTGAGCACGACGCCGCGCGCGCCCGCCGCGACCTGCTGCTCGGCCCAGGCGAGCGCCTCCATCAGGTCGTCATGGCACAGCGACGCGCTCGGCAATTGACGAAGCGATGCCGTCGTGATTGTCGCCACGTCGGCCAAGCCGGGCACGGATCGGGCCAGTTGCGCGGCGTCAAGCGTGGGGACGACGCCGCCGGCGGCGTCTGACGGGGTCATGCTGATCGTGCCGCCGAGCGAGGCGACGGCAACCACGGGAAGCGAGTTGGGCATGTTGGACCAGTATTTGATTTCAGTTGATATGCATTGTGCATTATATATAATCGACAATCGTTTGCGAAGGGCATTGGGCACTTCGCGGAGAACCCAACACTTAGGAGACGTCATGCAAGCAAGCACTGTGGGCCAGGCGGGCGCCGGGGCAACGCGATACCGGTTCGCGGTATTCGCGTTGATCGTGGTGATCGCCCTTGTGAACTACATTGATCGCGGTGCGATTTCGTACTCGGCGGCGCAGATCACATCCGAATACGGTTTCGACCGTGCGGGCTGGGGGGCGGTGCTCGGTTACTTCGGCTATGGCTATATGTTCGGCGCACTGTTCGGCGGCGCGTTGGCGGACCGACTGGGCGCGAAGCGGGTGTGGGTGATGGCAGGCATTGCGTGGTCGGTCTTTGCCATCGCCATGATCTGGGCGGGCGACATCGGGATCGCGGTCTTCGGCGGGTCGGCCCTGACCGGGTTCGCGACAATCCGCGTGCTGTTCGGGTTTGCCGAGGGACCGGCCTACTCCATCATCAACAAGACGATGTCGGCATGGGCGTCGCCGTCGGAGCGCGGCTTCGCGGTATCGATCGGGCTGCTGAGCACCCCGCTCGGCGCGCTGTTGACGGCCCCGGTGGCAGTGGGTTTGTTGCTGCTCACCGATAGTTGGCGGACGATGTATGTCGTGCTCGGTGTGGCGGGATTCGTGCTGATCGCGCTGTTTGCTCGCGTCTATACGAATCGCCCCGAGGATCATCCGTGCGTGAACGCCGCCGAGTTGGCACAGATTCAGGCGGGACGTCCGGCCCAGCCCGCGTCGGCCACCGCCGCGGCCGGCGATTTGCCGTGGTGGAGCTTCTTCAGAAGCCGGACGCTGGTGTTCAACTCGATCGGCTACTTCGCATTCATCTATGTCAACTTCATGTTGTTGACCTGGACACCGAAATATCTGGCCGACGAGTTTCATTTCACGCTGTCGTCGCTCTGGTACATCGGCATGATTCCGTGGACGGGCGCATGCGTGACCGTGTTGCTCGGGGGCCGCATTTCCGACTGGCTGTATCGCAAGACGGGCAAGCTGGTGGTGGCACGCAGTTGGTTCGCGGCGGCAGCGCTCACGTGCACGACGTTGTGTTTCCTGATGGTCTCGCAGGTTCAGAGCGTGTGGACAGTGATCGCGCTGATGACGCTGGGCAATGCGCTCAATGCGCTGCCGAACTCGGTGTATTGGGCGGTGGTGATCGACACGGCGCCGTCGCGCGTGGGCACGTTCAGCGGGCTGATGCACTTCATTGCGAACATCGCCGCGGTGCTCGCGCCGTACTTGGCCGGCATGCTGTCGGCCAAGTACGGCTACTCGTCGATGTTCATCGCGACGGCGGTAGCGACCGCGGTGGGCGTGTTCGCGATGCTGCAGGTCCGGCCAGGCGCTGGGCCGGAGATGGGGCGACGCGAAAGGCCGACAGTTTCGGCGTGAGCGTCAAGGTTGAATGGATTGAATGGGCTGAATGACGCGTAATGCGGGAAGATCAGGCGGCGCGCTAACGTTGGTCTGCGCGCCGTTTGTCATTGCAGGCGGATATCGTGTTCCGACTAACGCTCGCCGTTTGGCGATTTGCGTTCTGCTGCCGCTAACGACTGGGGCGATCTCGATTCCGCCCGCATATCAACGATCATCACCGTCAAAGGCATTCGTTCGACTTAACGATATGCTTTGACATTCCGGATCCATCCCTGTATCTTGGATCTTGAAATATTCAAGAAGCTCGATTGCTGATCACCATTTTCCGCCTCGTCTGCGCGGTACTCGTTGTCCTCTCCTCTTCCTTGAAGTTTTTTTGTCGCTCCGCAATGGAGCTGTATTTTCTATTTCAAGGATTCAATATGGATACCGGTATTGTTAAGTGGTTCAACGATAGCAAGGGTTTCGGCTTCATTACCCCTGACGCTGGCGGCGATGATCTCTTCGCTCACTTCTCCGAAGTTCGCGGCGACGGTTTCAAGACGCTCGCAGAGAATCAGAGGGTAAGCTACGAGACGAAGCGTGGCCCGAAGGGCATGCAAGCCTCGGACATCACCCCGCTGTAACGTATTTCAAGGGCCGGTCTACCGGCCCTTCGTTTGTCTACGGTCTGCGCTATTAGCTTCCTCGCGCAGCGATCCGCTCCCGATCCGATCGCTTCGCGTCAACGTGCGCGTCGATTGTCTTTTCGACACGATCCGTCTCACCCCACCTTCAAATTGTCTTGCTTGTCCGGCATGGATGTCGCGCACGGGCTCGACAATCGCCAATGCAAAATTCCCAACATCACCACCAATACAACGGTTATTCAATCTCCCCGTCCGCGCACCAATTACCGGACGGCTGGTTTGCTGCCAACCTCCAGCTCGTGAGAGCGGGTGCCCTTGACGCCGATCCGGTTGCCTACCATTTCTACGCGCTCGACTATTTCGACACTGAAACGCAGGCCTTGGGACACGCCGCCACGTGGGCACGTGACTGGGTCGACAATCGTGGCTAGTCGGCATTCCAACGTTGCCGCGGATTGATGGAAGACGAAAATCTTTCTACGTCACCGTCAATTGATTATTCGCACTCCTTATTTTCTGAACCGTGCTGTTTTCCGGAAGCTTATGAGCCCCTGCGAACTCGTGCCCGCAGGGGCGAACCTCGGGCATCGACCCGCCTCAAACGCAGCGGGTCACCAGAACTAAACCGCCTGGACTTCGACCTTCCGGGGGCGCGCTTCTTCCCGACGCGGCACCGTGAGCTTCAGGACACCGTCTTTGAGCTGCGCCTCAATCTTTGAAGTATCGAAATCTGAACTGAGCATGAAGGACCGGAAAAAGCGTGGCTCCTTCAACTCGGCATGTTGCAATCGCAGGTTGGAAGGCGCAGGAACCGTCGCCTCGCCTTCGATCGACAGCGTTCCATCTTGCACCCGGATGTCGAGCTTATCCTTCGCCACGCCGGGCAGGTCGGCCCAAAGCGTAACGCCGTGCTCGTTCTCGAAAATATCGACCGTCGGAGAAACGACCGGGTGACGCTGTTCCTGCGGCGCCTGGCGTGATGCCACTTGCCCTTGAGTGGTCGTCGAGACTTGCGAGTTCGCGTTCATGATGTCCTTCCTCCTCATTGCACAGAAATCGCTCGCGGCTTGGAAGATTCACGTTTGCCGATGCTGATACACAGGCACCCGTTTGCGTAGCGCGCCTGGACGTTGCTCGGGTCGACGTGCGTCGGCAGTTCAATCGCTCGACGGAATGCGCCGACGAAACGTTCTTGTGCGTACGATTTGGCATCGCGCTCCGCCTGATTGAAGCGACGCCGCTCACCCGAGATGGTCAGAAGCCCCTTGTCGATGGTGACATCAAACGCCTTGGCATCCATGCCGGGCGCAAAAGCCACGATCTCCACCGAGTCATCCGTGGTACCGATGTTGATGGGAGGGAAAGCTCCCGGACGTGAAGACCGAATACTGGACGGGAACCCGGAAAAGAGATTGGACATCTCTCGTTGGAGGCGATCCAGCTCGCCGAAGAGCCCTGTGCTCAGGTCAAATTCGCTCATGGTCGTATTCTCCCAATAATTTCGCCCAATCAATAAAGCGAAGCTAATAACGAAAACACGATGACACGCGGTCATCAAACCTTGCGCCAGTACGATACTGACGGAACACTAAGATAGAACGCTTCCGCCGGATTTCAAGGGTCTTGAAATCGAAAATGTGCCCCTCAAGTTGACGGCACGATTGACCACTTCCGGAGGTGCAAAATGGACTTTGAATGGGATTGGCTGACGATCGGCGTTCACCGCCCGCGCTTGCGCGCCGAGCGAGGATTCCCGACGGAAGAGATGCGAAAGATGGCCAATGTCATCGTCCTGGCAATCGAAAACAACATGAGCGCGCGAGCCCGCGTTGTCGAGATCGTGTTCGCTCGGGACGGGACGCTGCGTGTGGACGTGGGGACGACGCTCGAAGCCGACACCCAAGCGGTTGCGCAAATTTGCATTGCGCTTGCCACCGTATTCGCATTGCCGCCAGACGCCGTCGCGTTGCACGTGACCGTGGTTACACAGAGCGAAGTTGACCTGCACTTCGGCGTGTATGAACGGATGCTGGCCGAGAAGGTGGGAACGGTTCCGCCATTGCATTGACGTCCATTCCGGCTCGCGCACCTTGAGCCGGAAATCTCCTCAAGGTGCGCGGTTACGCGGGAAGGAGGTCATTCAGAACTTCGCCCCGCTCATCGAGAGCGCGAAATCGGGGGCGGAACATGCGTGTCGACACAGCAGACGATATCCGTACGCGTTTCCTCGCGACATCGGAACGCTGCTTCACTACGCGCGAAATCAATCCACGGATGTGCGTTATCACCCGTCGGCGCTGCCGAGCATCGCCCCATTTCTCGCACAATATTGGCATCACTCCGCACCGCAACGCCATGCCCGCATCGCCCGTCAATACAGCACACTGATCGAGCATTGCTTGACCGAACACAAGGCACTCATCAATCGTGCGGGCGCGGACGATCTGCTACGCGAAAGGGGGTTGGCTAAAGGTCTTCCATCAGCGTGGGGCGTTCGACGCAGCGCTGCTCGATGCCGAGCGCTGGCAATGTGAGTACGGCGTGCCGTTTGAGCGACTCGATGCGATGCAACTTCAGAGAGATGAGTTGTCGCTCTCGACAGCGCTTATCGGCGCCGTTCGACATACGGCGTCGAGTTCGATTCGCGATCCCGGCGAATTGGTTACCCGCTGCGCTCAGTACTTTACTTCGATAGGTGGGCACATCGTGCGCGGCGATGCGACCACGTTGAGTCCTCATTGGCGCGTACTGACCGTCGAGGGGGAAATCGAAGGTCGGCAGGCCGTCGTGGCAATGGGGCCTTGGTTCGATACGATTGCGCGTGCTCTCGGTTACCGGCTGCCGCTGGCCGTCAAGCGCGGCTATCACCGGCACTTCCTGCCCGAATCCGGCGCAACACCGAATCAACCGGTATTGGATGCCGAGCGCGGCTTTCTGCTCGCACCGATGCATCAGGGAATTCGCCTGACAACGCGCGTCGAACTTGCGCTGCGCGACTCGCCTCGGACGCCGGTTCAGCTGGCGGCCGTCGAACCGCTCGCGAAGCAGTTGTTCCCGCTGGGAAAGCCGGTCGAATCCGAGCCATGGATGGGTTGCCGACCTTGCACGCCCGATATGCTGCCGATCCTCGGCCCGGCCCCCGGGCATCGGACCTTCGGTTCGCTTTCGGTCACGCTCATCACGGTCTGACGCTCGGTCCCGTGACCGGGCGTCTGATTGCCGAGATGCTCACCGGCGCGCGGACGTTGGTCGACCCCGCGCCATTTCGTGCCGACCGTTTCTGACTCGGTATCGCTTCGCTGCCCCACTCGAGATGTGCCGCTGCGCGGCGGCACATCAGACGAAAAAAAGCCCTTCGCAGAGAAGGGCAAATTTTGCCGGAGTTTTGGCGATTCCCGGCAAAATATCGGATCAGCCTACGCGTGCTGGATTGGATCAAGCCGAGGCGCCGGGGCGCCACCGATCACCCGAACGGATTTTCGACGCGGGGCCAGTATTTGAGGCTTCGGCGTCGATAAGGGAGTTTTGCGAAATCGGGGGTCAGTGCGCCAGGCGCTGCGACGTGAAGAACCGCCTTCGCCCGGGGGGCAAACTCGGCATGGAAATGCTGCGTCGATTTCACGATCACGAGACGCTTCGCGTCCATCGCGACGCCTATGCCGGTAAATGCATCCACGCCAATGACTTGCGTTCGTACGGAAACGAGCACGATGTCCAATCCGTTTGGCCCTTCAACCCAGACCGAGCGGCCCAGTGGAATCGACATGCCGCCGAGGCTCTGCGAATGCGTATCGTGCACGGCTCGAACGGTGACACGCAGATCAATGGGGTCGCCTGAGGCGACGCCGCATTTCCCGCCGATGCGAAGATCGAGCGTGGCGCCGACGCCGGCATCCGCGCAGATTTGGATGGCCCCCAAATCCCATAAGCAACCCACGGCAACATCAGGGATGCATCGCTCGATGACGCGCCGAAGGATGAAGGTACTATCCCCAGGCGCACCACCGCCGGGGTTGTCGGCAACATCGGCCAAGACAACCGGACCGACGCCCACCGCCAAGGCGGCGTCGAGCCCGTGATCCATGTCATACCATTTGGGCCGAACCGCTTGTCGCATCTCCCAGAATTCATTGCCGAGTTGATTTGCCAATGTGCCGGCACGCGCCGGGTCACCGTCCGCAATCACCCAAAGCTTCGCACCGGCCTCTGGAACATCGCCCCAGGGGAATCCGTGGCCCAGCGATACGGATAGAATGCCGTCCCGCCCCTCGAACGACTGCATTCGTCGTACAAAGCCGGCCATGGGTTCCGATGTGGTATGCCACGCGCCCACCATGCGGCAATCATGCACGGCGGTGACCGGGGCGACCTTCCCCTCGGCGGCTTGTGTGACCAGTCGATAAACCTCACGCAACCGTTCGATCGCATCGGTATGCGGATACTCTTTATAGGCGATAAGGATGTTGGCCGCAGAGTGCATCAGCTCGGTGAAATGGCAATGCGGATCGAGCGTCGCGGCAATCGGCACCTCGGGGCCGACAACTTCACGAATGCAGGCGAGGAGGTCGCCCTCGCAGTCGTCATAATTCTGCGCCACCATGGCGCCGTGGAGCATGAGAACGACGGCGTCGAGCGGCAGCGCTGCGCGCACACCCGCGATGATCTCGTCACGCAGTGTTTCATAGACCTCTCGAATGACGGGCCCCGACGGCTGCGCCTCGGCGCTGAGACCTTCGGCGATTTCGTTCCCGTCCGACCGGGCGAGTCGACGAAGTTCCGCCATCAGATAGCCCACGCTTTCCGGCGCGCGAATGCTCGCGTCGCCCCGGAAAATCCCATTTTCCTGAAATCCGCCCCACCCCGTGGGGCATGGCGCGAAGGTGTTGGTTTCTGTAGCGAGTTGTGCCGCGAAGATCTTCATGGTGAGTCCAGATGTGTGAAGAAGCATGTTTTTCACACTGTATTTGGACCTCGTTGCCAGATTGTGAGCAATGTGTATCCACATTGACACAGAAGCGGGTACGTCGTCTCCGAAGCGCTGGCGGCTATCGCCTTGGCAACACGACGCGCGCAATCAGTCCAACGTCACTGCCATTGAGCAGTGTCAATGTGCCGCCGTGTCGCTTGACGACATCGTTCGCAATAGCCAGCCCGAGTCCGGTACCACCGGTTTCCCGGTTACGGGATTGTTCGAGTCGAAAGAACGGCTCCAGTACCCGTTCGAGATCTCGCTCCGGAATGCCGGGCCCGCGATCGACGATATTGATCTGCACTTGCTCTTCACCATCGACCAATTGAATATGCGCTTCGCTTCCATAGCGAATCGCATTGGCGACCAGATTGGTCAAGCAACGTTTCAACGCCAACGGCTGCGCAAGCAACGGCGCGATTGCCCCGTGAACGGAGACCGTCTGTCCACGCTCGAGCGCGTCTTCCGCAATGGCGTCCATGAGCGCGTCGATGTCGATCGGGCTGCATTCCTCGGTCACGGCCTCATTGCGCAGAAATGAAAGTGTTGCGTCGAGTAACTGCGTCATTTCGTCGATATCGGCGACCAATCGATCACTGAATTCCGAGGTTTCGAGCGTCCGTAACCGTAGACGCATTCGCGTGAGCGGCGTGCGCAAGTCATGCGAGACGGCGGCAAGGAAGCGATTGCGATCATTCACCTGGCGACGTATGGCCGCCTGCATCGAGTTGAAAACCCGAGCCGCTTGCCGCGCCTCTATCGGGCCCGCTTCCGGGATCGGCGGCGCGTCCATGTTGCGAGACAACGCTGCAGCCCCCGCGGCCAGCGACTTGAACGGTATCGACAGCATTCGCGCACCGATCCAGGACGAGAAGAGCAGCGGCACAATCTGCACGGCAGCGGCAATACTCAACTGCAGCCCGGTCGACATGCCAGGGGGCGCCTTGAAGGCCGCCGCGGAATACACCGTGTACATCAGGATCGCGGTCCCGGCCTGTGTCAGTGCCACCATGACGAGCATGACAAACAGTAGCCGATAGAACGCAGAATCGAACGATGGCTTTTGCATGATGGTTGCGGCTGGCGCCGTGAAAGAAAACGCGAACATGGTCGCTATTATCCCGCGCCTATGTAGCCGCTTCGTCAACAGATTGTTTCAGGACGGAAACATCCGGGAGCGCTCACCGCTCACTTGACTTGCGCAGGAATGGGAAGCCACGGCGCGTGGACCAATGTTTCACACGCGATACAAAGACCACATGAACCAGAAATATCGCACAAATACCGTTGAAGCCAGAGCTAAGACTCGAATCAGCGCCGACACACAGCGCTAAACGATCCATACCGCGAAGGCGATTTAAATGGCTGAAGTGCGGAAATCTCGGAGGAGACGACAGTGGTAATCAAACAGCATCGTAGGCATACCGCGGTCACTTTGCGCCGATTCAGGCTTCGGCCGAGCGGTGGAACCTGGTTGGTGGGTTCGCTGCTGGGGCTGGCGTCAGCCTATGGGCATGCGCAAACGGTGACACCGCCCAGTGCGGCTTCGGCGGTGAGCGCCGACGCCGAGCGCGCCAAACCATCGGCTGACACGGATGCCCGAACGAGCGCCGCAGCGCAAACCATGACCCCGGCGTCAGGCAAAGACGGCGCGACACTCAACACGGTTGTCGTTACCGCAACGCGTCGTCGTGAACCCGCGCGCGAAGTGCCTATGCAGATCAATGTCATTTCGGCTGACGAGTTGCAAAAGCGCGGTGCGAAAACAATGTCCGATGTGCTTTCGTCGGAACCCGGGGTGGATCTCAATACCCAAGGCGGAAGCGGTGCCGGACAGATCAGCATGCGCGGCGTGACGACCGGGGACCAAACCGGTCCGACCGTGGGTGTCTATGTCGATGACGTCGCCTTCGGGGGAAGCACGGTATTCTCGCAGGGCGCAACGTTCGCGCTGGACATGAGCCTGCTCGATCTGAATCACATCGAAGTGCTGCGCGGGCCGCAGGGCACGCTATACGGCGCAGGGGCGATGGGCGGGTTGCTGAAGTACGTCACGAACGAACCGGATACCGAGGAATTCTCCGGCCAGGCGAGCGCGGGAATGTCGACAACCAAGCATGGCGGCATTGGCAACACCGCCAACGCGGTTCTGAATATTCCGATCAAGAA
Source organism: Pandoraea eparura (assembly GCF_902459725.1). Lineage (GTDB taxonomy): Bacteria > Pseudomonadota > Gammaproteobacteria > Burkholderiales > Burkholderiaceae > Pandoraea > Pandoraea eparura. The sequence continues at coordinate 174,688 of NZ_CABPSH010000010.1, read as the reverse complement.
CGATGTGGCTGCCGTGCGTATTTCGGCTTTCAGCCAGCACGACGCAGGTTATATCGATGCCGTCGGACCGCAGACTGGCAGTCGAATCGACAGGGGTGACACTTACGGCGCGCGCGCGTCGTTGCTCTTGACGCCGACGAGTCAGTTCACCGTGCGTCTGAGCGCGATCACGCAAAACATCAATCGAAACGCACCGAATTACGTCGCCTACGACAAGAGCGGCCAACCCGTCGATGGCGATCTGACGACGCGTGTTTATGCGCCGGAACCGTTCCATCAAAACGTTGAACTCTACTCGCTAGGCGTGGAGTACGACTTCGGATGGTCTCGCTTCAACTCCATAACGTCGTATCAATCAGTGAGAACGGACCAGCCGCAGGATCTATCGGTGGTCTACGTGCCGGCACTGGCCGCGCAAGGGCTCAATTTGAACTCGGTTGTCGCCATGAATCTGGCGACAACGAATAAGGTAACTCAGGAATTTCGCCTGACGTCACCCGCGAACCGCCGTCTTGAATGGCTCGGCGGGCTTTTCTTCACCCGAGAACGCAGTGAGGCGGATCAGGGCATCGTCGGCGCTCTTCCCAACGGGGCCACGCCTTCACTGTCTGCACTGACGGCGCCCAGCACCTACACCGAATACGCGGCATATGGAGATCTGACCTACCACGTGACACAGCGTCTGGCGCTCACGGGTGGCATTCGCATCGCCCACAACCAACAGACGTACAACCAGAGCACATCGGGCCTTCTGGGAGGACCGCCTCAGTCGATTTCGGCACCGTCGGCCGATACCAGCAAGACCTACATGCTGACGGCAAGCTATGGATTGACGCATAACAGCAACGTCTATGTCCGCGCCGCCAGCGGCTATCGACCGGGCGGGCCGAACGCCCTGCTCATCAGCCCCATCACCGGACGCCCTGGCATTGGCAATGCAACGTTTCAACCCGATACGCTTTGGACATACGAAGCCGGCTACAAGGCGGACTTGTTCGAGAAACGTCTTTCGTTGTCGGCAACCGCCTACGACATCGAGTGGAAAAACATCCAGCAGTTCGGCGCATTGGAAGGTGTCAATCAGGTGCTTAACGCGGGTGACGCTCGCGTCAAAGGGTTCGAGTTGGCAAGTAGCTTCCGCCCCGATCGGCATTGGGATTTTGGCCTCGGGTTTTCCTACATCAACGCCAAGTTGACGCAGGGAAATGCCACCACTGGGACGCAATCGGGTGACCCACTGCCGAATTCTGCGAAGTTCTCGGCCACGCTAACGGGGACTTACCACTTCTCGCTCGGCTCGTATGCCTCATACGTGGGGGTTGCGCAACGATTCATCGGCCGTCGCCATGCGGGGTTCGGCACCAGCAACGGGCGACCGGATTATCCCCTGCCTGGCTATTCCGTTACAGACCTCCAGGCGGGTATCGACTTCGGCAAGGCAAGCCTGAATTTCTATGTTCGCAACCTGTTCGACCGCCGCGCCCTTCTTGCTGCGGGGACGTCGCTGATGCCGCTTGGCGGACCGGCACTTGTCAGCGTGGAACAGCCGCGCACGATCGGCGCTGTGCTCACGGTTCCATTCTGACCCACGTTACCGAATATCGGAGAACTTCAAATGACTTTGCAGCACAACGACTTGCATGCTCGCCTTGACGCCCATCTGGCGCGGTTCAATCGGAGCGATGCGCCGGGACTCGTGGTCGGGGTCGCCCGTGAAGGACGGGCACTGTACCGCAAGGGGTTCGGCATGACGAGCCTCGAACATGGTGTGGCCAACACGCCGGCGACGCGGATGCGAATTGGTTCGACCAGCAAGCATTTCGCTTGCCTTGCCGCCCTGCTGCTTGCGGAGGACGGCAAGCTCGATATCGATGCGAGTGTTCGCACGTATATGCCGGAACTGCCGGAGTTGGCGGGTGAACCCACGTTGCGTCAGCTGATGACGCATACCAGTGGCTATCGCTGCTATCTGGATCTGTCTGTGATTACGCAAGGCGTGTCCACGATCGGGCCCGGCACGCCGCTGGCGGTTGAGCTGCGTCAGCGAGATGTTAATTTTCCCCCAGGGGAGCGCATGATTTATTGCAACGGGGGATACCACCTTCTGTCGCAGATCATCGGGCGCGTCAGTGGCATGCCGTTCGAACAGTTTCTTGACCAGCGGATCTTCCGCGTCATGGGCATGCATGACACGGAATCGGTCAGTGACGACTTGCGAATCCGGCCACGCATGGCCACACAGCATGTTCCCGACGGCGCTGGCGGGTATTTGCGCGGATTGTTTCCGAGTGTCGACGTGTTGGGTGAAGGCGGTATCGTCTCCACGATCGACGATATGTTGAAGTGGGCCAGGCATCTTCGAGATCCCGTCAGACTTGGACGTCCGGAAACATGGCGTGAGATGCTGACGATGCCGCAATATTCCAGCGGGGAATTCGGCATCTACGCGTTGGGGTTGATGCGCACACGGTACCGTAACGTCGAAACCATTCATCACGCAGGCGGGGTTTTCGGTGGAACGAGCCAGATGTTGACGGTTCCCTCGCACGCCCTGGATATCGTCCTGATGAGCAACGGCGCACCTGTCGACCCCGTTGCGTTGGCAACCGAAATTGTCGATATTGTCCTTGGCGACGACGTGCTCGGTCCACCGCGACAAGCCCCCGCACCGACTTCGGAAAATGCCGGTTTGCTCGGAAAATATCTTTCCGTTGCTCCGCTTCAGTTTGTGGAGATCGTTGAGCGGGACGCGCGATTGCACGCAGTGACGCATAACCAGCCACACCATCCCCTGCCGCTTATCTCGGCTGAGCACGGATTTCGTATCGACGACGGTGCGGGCGCACAGACGCGCGTCGTACCGCATGCACTTACGACAGCAGGCGACGTTCCCGCCATCGATTTCATCGAAAGCGGACACGTCGTCACTCTGGGCCGATATAAAGGTACCCCACCGACCGAGGCGTTAGGGACGGACGAGATCTGTGGTCAATACTTCTGTCACGATGCCGAAGCACACGCCAGCATCTCGCTTGAGGACGGGCATCTGACGCTGTCCATTCGTGGTGCTACGGGAGGTGCACGTTATCACCTGAGCGCGCTTACCCGTGATGTTTGGACCTTCGCGCCTGCCGATGCCTCGGCATTGTCTACTGGCACGGCACTTGTTGAGCGTCATGGAGACAAGGCGACACGCTTTTCCCTTTACACGTCCCGCACGCGGGCGCTAGCGTTCTCGCGTATCGGATAACTTGAACGAGGGGTGGAAACTTCCGTTCCCACCCTGCCCTTCCATGCGTCTGGCCGTCGCCGACGCTTAGGCTCGGAACTTTGCGAATCGAAGGTTTCTCGTCCGGGGGGTATTGACCGAAAATCCCTCCACATCCCCAGTGTCTGGGCGCCTGACGATGGAAAGCGTTCCGGCCGTGACGGCGTTTGGCTCGCTCGGTGCGAAGCGAAAAAGATCGACATCGACCGGAAAGACGTCATAGTGGCATTCGCCCGCCCTCCCCGCGATCTCGAGCGACATGACCGCGCACACGTCGCTACATGCCTCGTGGCCCCGTTCCTTCGGGCGTAGCGTAGCGCGAGCGTCTGCCTCTTCGCTGACATAGCGGCCACTTAAGGCATTGATGTCTTCGATGCTGAGCGCCGCAGGCATCTCGACGCGGCGATAGGTTGTCGTGTGACCGCAATGCGCGATGCGCAAATGCTCTGCATCGTCCGGCTCGATGGCGGTTCCCCACTGCAATAGGAATGTGCCGTCGCCCGTGGACTCCGATGTCAATCCGAGCGTACCGCCTTCGGGGGAATCGAGCTTGTACAACCATGGGGCGCTCGGTCCAAGCGGACCGGTCAGCAGGATGTCTCCGCCGCCCTCGGCGATGTCGTACACAGTGTCTGCGTTCACTTCGCGATAGGTGCCGACTCGTCCGAATGAGGCGGGCATCCTGGCGGGTGTCGGAACCGGGTGCGCCCTCATTGGGTCAGCCAGCAGGACGTCCAGCATACGAAACGAAAGCACGGTTGGCACCGCAATTGCCCCGTTACTGAGCAATACGACATCGATGCCGTGCTCGGGGACACACAGCATTTGGCACGACCCGCCGACGACACCACCGGCATGGTGGATCAACTCGCACCCGCGATACTGCGTGCGCTTTAAACCCATCATGTAATCGCTGCGCAGACCGCTGGCGAACACCGGCGATGAGAACAACAATTCCCACGTATCGCGATTGCCGACCGATTTTTCCCCGCGCAAATGCGTGCACCACTTGAGCATGTCGTCCACACACGAGACAACACCGCCCTCCCCGAGAATCTCGCGCGACGGGAATATTCCTTGGTTGTAAGATCCTTCGCCGTTTTCGATATGGCTGGTGGCGATATGGCTTCGAATCTGAAAATCGTCGGGCGAGCAGTACGTATCGTTCATGCCCAATGGCTCGAAGATTTCGGAAGCGAGGAACGCCGCGAACGATTGCGCGCTGACACGTTCGATGGCCAGCGAAACCAGGTGATATCCGCCGTTGCAGTACATCATCCGCTCGCCGGCCGGAAAGTTGAGGCTTGTTTGTCGACGCTGAATATCGAGCAGGTAGCCGGCCTGCGGCGCGGTCAATCCGTGGGTGAGGAGAGAGATGTCGAGCGCGCAGCGCTGTCCGCTGGTGTGAAACATGAGCGAGCGCAGTGTCGCGTCACCTGCGATTCCTGTCAGTTCCGGCAGGTATCGGCGGATCGGCGCATCGATATCCAGCGCGTTCTCTTCCTGAAGCAGCAATGCGGCGAGGCAAGTCATGTGCTTGCTCGTTGATCCGATACGCAGTCGGGTCCGAACATCCAGTCCAAGCCCCAGTCCAACGCTCGCCATACCGAAGGCTCGGCGTAACACGACCTCCCCGTGAATGGCGGCACCGACGACTACGCCTGGCGCATCACTTCGATTGAAAGGATCAAACAGCGCTGTCAGCGCTTTACCATCAAATCGCTCCTGTGCCGACACGGCATATCCTCCTGAATCAATGTGCCGCATGCGAAGCATCATCCAGGCCCCAGGGTCTGTCGGGGCCGAATAGGTATCCATTCCGGTATCTGAACGAGGGCATGCGATCCTCTGCCAGAAAGCAGGGCCCGTCGAGGTCGACCCGGTCGCACAACTGTCCCAGAAGGTATGCCGGGGCCACACCGAGCGAAGTGCATGGCATGCACCCGACCATGACCGAAAGCCCGAGGTTTCGAATTGGCGCAACCAGGGAGAGCGCACGCGTGAGCCCGCCGCATTTGTCGAGCTTGACGTTGACGACGTCGTACCTGCGCGCGACAGCGGCGAGATCTTCCAGATCCTGAAACGATTCATCTGCGGCCATGCGAATCGGGTATTGCATCGATTCCAGGCATTCATCCTCGCCGACCGGTAAGGGTTGTTCGAGCAGATCGACGCCAACGCGCTGCATGACCGGCAGCATTTGCATCATATGTTCGGGCGTCCATCCCTGATTGGCATCCACAGAAAGCGCGACACCGGGGCAAGCCGCTCGAATTGCGACGAGTCGGTCGGCATCGAGTACGCTACCGTCCAGCTTGATCTTCAATGCAGGGGCGCCTTCGTAACTGCGAGCCGCCTCGGCCATCGCGCCAGCGGCATCGACACCGACGGTAAATGATGTGCGTAGCGGGCGCAGGCGCGCGCGTCCGGCCAATTGCGCGACCGTCGAGCCACAACGCTGCGCGGCCAAGGACCATAGCGCCGCATCGATGGCATTTCTTGCACCGCCGGCGGGCATCAGTGCGATCAGCGCCTCCCGGGAGATGCCGCGCTCGATTTCAGGGCGGACGGCGGCAAGCTGCTCGACCATTGTGTCCGTGGTTTCTCCTCGGTAGTAGACGCCGGCGGCCTCGCCCCGACCTTCGTACTGACCGGATATCAACGATACGACCAAGACGCGGGCCGCGTCGACCGTGTGACCCGAGATGTGAAAGGGGGCGGCCAGCGGCCACTGTTCGATACGAACGGAAAGCGTGCAGGGATTCGTCATTGGCGCTCAGGCGTAGCGTTCGATGGCAAGACGTACGGCATTGGCCGCACTTCGCATTAAGAAACAAGCCAGGATGAATCCGGACAATGCCGCGGCAACGATGGCCCAAATCAGACCCGAGGAAGTGCCGTGCAGATGATCCGACACCAGGCCAATGACGACAGGGCTGCCGGACTGCATCAGCACCGTTGCCAGGACCCCGATGGCCGCCACTCTCGATCTCAGATAGGGAGGGCAAATGCTTTGCATCAAGCCGGGAAACATGATCATGCCTGCCACGACGCACATGAATTGAGCACCGAACAGGAGGTAGACATACGACACGGATGGCGCGATCAAATACCCGAGGCTGACGACGCAGGCCCCTAGGGCGCCCCACTCACATACGCGCAGCGGGGCGAGCACGCCGAGTCGTGTGCCAAGGCGGCGAACGAGAAGCCAACCGAGACCGCATCCGATGACGCTACCGATCATCGCCGCGCCGCCCAGTCCGGCGCCGACCGCGGCCGGCGTTGCGCCAAAGAAGCGTACGGCAACGACCGGCATCCAGCTCGTAATGCCCGCGAAGGCCATGTTGACCAATGCGATTGCGCCAAAAAAGCGGATCATCATCGGCATCTCACGGCGGAAGTATTCACGCGCCGCGAGTCCGCGCGCCTGCGCGCCGCGGGTGGCGCCCTGGGCGTCCGAATGTGCGTAGCGCGGACGGATCATCGCGACCATCAGCACCAGCAGCGGCGCAGGTACCGCGACGGCGAAGAACGCAATACGCCATGTGGACGCGCTTCCCAGATGGAACGGTAATGCGCCATGCATCGTGTCGATCCCCTGGATCAGCAACCCGCCCAGTGCCATGCCCGCCCCGGCGCTCAATAGATTGACCAGAGCAAAGACAGAGTTGGCGAGGATGCGCTGACGTGCCGGAAAAAGGTCGGGAAGCAAGCCGTAGATGACCGGCATCAGTCCCGCTTCGCCGATGCCCAGGCCGATCGATGCGATGAAGAGTGTCCAGAATCCGGTCGCCAAACCGCAAGCGGCAGTCGCCGCGCTCCAGACAAGGATGCAAAGCGCCAGAATGACACGGCGGTCCACTCGGTCTGCAATCCATCCGATCGGTATGGCCGCCGCGCCGGCAAACAGTGCAATACCGGCGCCTTGCAAAAGCCCCACCTGAATGTCGGCAAGGCCGAATTCTGTGCGGATAAGTTCGGCCAACAGCACCAGCATCTGGCGATCGACGTTGGCAAAAAAGGTCACGATGACGAGGGCCAAGAGCCCTAGCCACGCCCCGACACCTGCAAGTCTCTCGCGGCGTGCCGTTGTTGCATACGGCGAAATTTCGGTATTTGAATCGAACATTGGAAGTCCAGTTTGAGTGCGTCAGCGCGCGAGGACACTGGCAGGGAGACGAGATGTCATTTTGCGAAGCGCTCGTTGCCAACCAGTCCAATGCGTGTCACGCCCAGCCGTTGCGCGGACGCCATGACCATGGCGACCGACCGATAGGGGGCTTGCGCATCGGCGCGCAGGTGCAGCTCCGTTGGCGGCGTCGACATCGCAGCTTCGGTGAGATGGGTTTCCAATTGACCTCGGTCGCTGAGCGGCAAGCCGTTCCATGCGACGACACCGCTCGCATCGACGTCGATTTGCACGACAAGCGGCGGGATCGCGGGGGCAGCATTGGAGGGTGTGGGCATGTCGAGTTTTACGGCATGCGTCTGGATCGGGATGGTGAGAATCAACATGATCAGAAGCACCAACATGACGTCGATGAGTGGCGTCGTGTTGATCTCCACCATGATGTCGCTGTTCTCGCCTGCGTCCGATCGCATGGTCATTGCCATGGCAGTCTCCTGGGGTGGTGCGCCTTGCGCGCTATTGGCGCGGTGGCGCTTCCGTAATGAAGTCGACCTTGGCGATGCCTGCACGCTGGCATGCCAGGACAACGCGTCCGATCGCCGCGTAGCGCGCATCGAGGTCGCCGCGAATGTGCACTTCGGGTTGGGGGGTCAATACGGCGACCGCCTTGAGTTTCTCCAGCAACGTAGCCGCGTCGGGCATACGTCGCTCGTCCCAATACACCTCACCATCACGCGTGACGGCGAGGACAACGTTCTGGGGGGTGGTCTGCAGAGGTTGAACGGCTTCCTTCGGCAGGGTGACGGGAACGGTGTGCGAGACCACAGGAATGGTGATCAGGAAGATGATGAGCAAGACCAGCATCACGTCGACCAGCGGCGTCGTGTTGATGGTCGCCATGACCTCGTCATGCTCTGCGCCGCCACTCCCGCCAGGTACGGTCATTGCCATGGCATCACCCCACGCGCGCGACTTGCGAAGTGCGGGTCGCCACGACGGCGGTCGCTGTCGTTTTTCCGGTGAGCAGCACGTTGTGCAGCTCACTTCCGAAATCACGCACACGTTCCATGACGGCCTTGTTGCGACGGACAAGCCAGTTGTATCCGAGCACGGCGGGCACGGCCACGGCCAGGCCGATTGCGGTCATGATCAGCGCCTCGCCCACAGGCCCCGCAACCTTGTCGATGGAAGCTTGCCCGGCAATACCGATGGCGGTAAGGGCGTGATAGATGCCCCAAACGGTACCGAAAAGTCCGACGAAGGGAGCCGTCGAACCGACAGTACCCAAAAAGGACAGCCCATCCTGGAGCCGATTCGATACACCGGTCATGGCACGTTCGATGGCGCTCGCGACCCAGGTATTCAAGTCGGCCTGGTCGAGCATTGCCCCCTTGTGATGATCACGCGCCGATAGTCCGGTTTCTGCGATGTAGCGAAACGGGCTTCCCGCTTCGAGTGACCGAACCCCTTCGGAAAGGGACGCAGCGTTCCAGAACTTCTTTTCCGCGGCGCGCGCCCGACGCAGGACCTTCGCCTGTTCAAGCAGTTTGGCGACAATGATGTACCAACTCCCCATGGACATGACCACGAGGATGAGCAGGGTCCCGCGAGCGATCATATCGCCGCCTTCCCACAGGGCTTGCAGCCCATACGGGTTGGTGACCGTCGAGGCGGCATGGGCGCTGAGCGAGGCGAACGCCGCGATCATCGATACGACGGCCATCGAGACCATGGGGCCGCGGGCACGCGGCGTGGCACGGGATTGGAACTGAAACATAATCGTCTCCTTGACGTGAATGCGGGGTTGCATATGGGCTGTTGGGGACAGCCTCAATTGAGTTGAAAATCGAACGGCACTTGAACGCGGACTTCCTGGCCCTGCGCGACGCAATGGAACTGCCGGACCGCGTTCTCAGCCGCTCGGTCGAGCACCGGGGCGGCCGATCGGGCGACACGAAGTTGTTTGACCTGCCCGTCGGTGCCGACGGAAAACTCGATGAGCACGCTGCCCGTGATGTTGTCGCGAAGCGCTTCACGCGGATACCGGATGGCGGCACGGACTTGCGCGGAGTTCGGGCAAACGACGCCGACGTTGCCCGCCACGGGCTTGCTCACGGGAGGCGCCGGTGGCGCAACCGGCGTCGTGGCGACGGGCTTGTCGGATTGAACGGCAATCGCATTGGGTTGTGGCGCGACCTGTACCTGAACTTCAGGCGGCGGCACGTACGCCTTCGGCTGAACGACGGCGCGTGGCGGCGGCGCGATCTTCTTTACTGGGGGCGGCGGCGGCGGAGGGGGAGGAGGTTTGATCTCCTCGATGATTCGTGTCTCGATGGGCGCCTGGATGATTGTCGCGACACGGGTTGCCAGCCCGCTAAGCAAGGCATACAGAATGACCGCGTGCACAAGCAGTGCAACACCGATTCCGAGGAGGCGCCGAGCGGGCGGTTTGGGTTGGGCGTAATTCATGGACTACGTGTCTCCTGCCTGCATATGTCTTGTGTGGAGTCACGTTACGGCTCGGGTATTTCTGTTTCATCTCGACTTTGTATCGGGTTTGATACATAAGAGATGCGGCTCGATGCGCTGTCACTGAATGTTTCGAGACTGCAACAATTGCGCAAGATTGCCGGCACGTTTGTCGCGGATAATCTGGAAATCGGGGGATTCGAATCGACCTGGCGAGAGACCAAGAGAGGAACATGATCATGGCAACGCGCGTACTTGTAGTCGACGACGATGCGCAGATACGCAGTCTGCTTTGTCAGTGCCTGGCCGGCTTTGGCATGACCTGTATGCAGGCGGCGAGCGGCGAGGAGATGCACGACGTGCTCGCGCACAACGATATCGACATCGTCGTGCTCGATTTGATGCTGCCGGACAGCGACGGCCTTACGCTATGCCGAGAGTTGCGCACGTCGTCGGACATTCCCATCATCATGCTCACCGCGCGCGGCGAGATGACCGACAGAATTGTTGGCCTCGAACTCGGTGCCGACGACTATGTCGTCAAGCCGTTCGAACCACGTGAGTTGGTGGCGCGAATTCAGACCATTCTGCGCCGTACCCGGGCGCAAACGAGGTCGGCGCCCGAGCCCAAAGACGAGCGGAGATTCGCGGGATGGCGCCTGAGTTTGATCGGTCGTCATCTCATTGCGCCCGACAATACCGTCATTCCTCTCTCGAACGCGGAATTTCGACTGCTGAATGCGTTTCTTTCCGCACCGGGGCGCGTGCTGAGTCGCGAATATTTGATGGATATGGCCCGGGGGAAGTCGATCGATGCGTTTGATCGCAGCATTGACGTACAGATTTCGAGGCTACGACAAAAGTTGCGAGAGGACACCAAGGAGCCACGATTGCTACGGACGATTCGCGGAGAAGGCTACATGCTTGATGTTCGCGCACGTTCCGATATGGAGGGGTAGGTTGTCGTGGGATGGGTGCGTTGAACGGCGGCATGTGGAAGCGACTTTACCCTTGTCCCTGCCGCCCCTGGATTCATCGAGATGACGTTGCCGGCGTATCGCGGCGACGTCTCACAAAACAAAAAGCCCCTGACGTCACCGTCAGGGGCTTTCTTGCTTCTTTGGTAGGCCGTGCTGGGTTCGAACCAGCGACCAAGGGATTATGAGTCTTTCCAGTTTCCCTTTTAAATCAATGCATGAAGTACGAAACGTTCTACATATTGCGTAAACATTAAGCACCATTCCATGCGGCTTTCGGGGCGATTGTGTACGAATTGTAGAAGCGATTTTTAGCCGCGATTATCGGTCGGCAAGCGCGGATCAGCTTGTGCCTTTCCACGGAAGAACGACGCAACGCCCAAGATGCCACCGATCGCAATCCATGCCTCTGGTGGGATCGACGGCTGAGCAATCGCCGGCCACCAGCCGCGCAGGATAGGAATGATGAAGTAGGCCCCAATCCATGCGAAGCCGAAGCAGAAACCGACGAACGGTCGCCAAGCATAAGTGGGCCAGTGATCAGCTTTGGCCTCGGCCTGCATGGTCGCATTCACGGTCGCAGTGTTCTGCGCATCGGCAGCAATATCGGCCTTCTCCACATCAGCAGCGACTTCGGCGAGGTGTGATTGTTGATCGAGCACCGCCTTCTGGAATTGCATGGCGAGATTCGGATCGGCCTGAATGGCAGCGAGTGCGGCATCTGGAGCCGATTGCCCGGTGATGGTTTGGGCGACACCAACAACCTTGCTGGCTACGTCCTCTGCCTTGGAACCGCCGAGCCAGCCGGCGATCATAGGCGCGAATTGTGCAAGCGCCATTGCGATGGGGATCAGGGGCATCACGCAGCTCCTTTCATGAGATTTGAAGCGATACGACGTGCCCAGCCTTTGCCGAAATCGAGCCACGTCTTGAGCGACGTGAAATAGGTCAAGCGAAGTGAGTTCCAGCGCATCATAAAGCGCAACGGATCGGTAGCCTGAACGGCTGCGATGGTCTGCGGCCCGATCAAGCCGTCGACCTTTGCGCCCGCGGCGCCCTGCATCCATATCACCGGGTGGCCGCCGTTGTAGTTGGCGTCGAATATCTGGAACGCGACGCGCGCATCCAATTCATCAAGCCGCAAAGGATCCCAATAGAGCTTCTTGGCGATAGCTTTGGCGGTATCCCGTGGCAAGTCCTTCATGGGGCCGCTATAGCCGCTTGCTCGTGCTACGCGAGCCGTGATGCCCCACATGGTTTCACCTCCTGGATCTTTGGGATTGTTGCTGTAGGCACCTTCGTTGCCGATCAGTGCGTCGAAGGCTTCATCAAAGCTGCTCATGGCTTATCCACCTTCGCATCAAGCTTGTCCTCGATGCGGTCTAGCTTCTTGAAGATCGCATCGGTCACGGCTTGGAAGTCATCGCGCCGGATGTACTCCTTGGCGACCTGCAACGCCAATTCCGTCATTTCCTTGCGGACGGTTCCAAGATCCTTATGAGCCTGATCGATGCGGCCATATGTCCGGCTGAGAAGGAATCCGAGTAAGGTAATCACGCCACCCCCCGCGATCTGAATGATCATCCCAAGTTCCATGCTTTCCCCGAATCAGTACTTAAATCACATTCTGATTTGTGCGCAGCAATTTACGTTCATAGTGTCATTGCTACTGAAATTAATAGAACCACTTGTACTAGAACAGTTGGCAGTGACAGAAGATGACGTTGTGGTGTTTACATTGACAATCGCTTTTGCGCCGCCCGCCGAAGAATTAAGTGCTGTAAGTATTACATTCGGAGGAATCGGATATTTATACGGGAAATTAATCACTACGCTGTTTTGATTTGCGCCGGATGTTACCGGTATAGATCCAGAAAAAGTTTGAGTCGGGAGACGCCAAATTGACACAGGGATAATTCCATCAGTAACGGCATAAAAAGCTGCATTTCCGTTTTGCAGTCCAGAAACGTCAGAAAGGGTGAAACTGGCGATCGACCCAGACCCACTGGTGCGTTGCAATGTTGCGAACTGCGTTACCGCAGGCCCGGCAACAATACGTGCATTGGTATAGTTGATCGTAAAGGCTACATTCGCCCCGTCTACTGAATAACGGTTCACATATACCGTGCCTGCTGGCGCCAAGAAGTTACAGTTGTTGAAGTTGAAAATGCAAGAATTCTGCGTATTGGATTGCAGAGAGAAGTCCAGAATTCCACGATTGCCATTCCCGGTCGTGTTCGGGTTGTTGCTAGATGCGAATGTGCAGTTGTCAAAATCGAACGTGCCTCTCACAAGTTCCGCTGCATATAACGCCGTCCCAACATTCAAGTTCCCAAAGAAGTAACAGTTCGAAAACTTGTGGTTTGCGCCACTCAACATGAAGCCGTTGGTAAAGCGGCAACCTTGAAAGATCAATCCTTCTGAATTTCCATGCGGATCCACAGAGCCGATTGCGGCGCTGTTGTTGGTGTCTGCGATAAAACGAATGGCCCGCGTCGGAACACCCCCTACAATATCGTCGCCTCCGGGGGCGATACCGTGCCGTGCACCATAAAATTCACCTTGCACGATGCCGCCTTGACAATTGCTGATGAGCAAACCATATTGATATCCGCTTAGCGCGGATGACTGATAGGCGCGGCCCTTAACATCTATGTCCATGCAGCGATCAAGATAGATGCCACAGTACAGGCTTCCACCGGTCTTGATATTTTCGACAATTGGATGATCGATTAGGCTAATCTTGATGGCAGCGCTCATCGTGTTCGGCTGCTGGAATGCAAGATCGCGGAATGCTGTGCGAGCCCCGACTAGCTTGTACACCGTCACAGCGGCAGCCACGTAGCTATCCCAAAGGTTTGCCATGATCGACACAACAGAACCCGTCACCGAAAGCACCTTGCAGAACTCTCCTTGACGGTAATTCGTTCGCCATGCAGAGAACGAAGAGTTCGTCGGGTTATAGATGATAAGCGTGTCGTTTGGACTGACGCTGGGCGCTGAAGCGAAGGTCAGTTGCGTGTCGCCTAAGTTCGCATTCACAGACATAGATTGCCCAAGCGCAGTCAACGTGCCCGTGACATTAAACATGTAGGTGGCACCCCCCGGAAAGGAGCCGCCCGCGATGATGACTGATCCATCGCCGTCGCCGTAGACCGTATCGCCAGCTTGGAAGGTGATGGCGCTATTTACGATGTAGTTACCAGTTGGGATATACTTCTGCCGGGCTGAGATAGCAGCGAAGTTAGTGAAGGCAGTGCTGTCGTCTGTCAGGTTGTCGCCCTTTGCTCCAAACTGGCGAACCGAGATAACATTCTGATTAACTAGTTTCCATCGGCCGCCGTCGGCCGCGACAATGATAGTGCCGCCATTGTCAGCCGATGTAGTGTCGCTAGAGTCGCACCAGTAAGCGCCACCACCGCCGTCACCGGTAGAGTAGTACCCAGTGACGAAAGCCCGCGTGTATGTCGCTTTTGAAAGCCCTCTCAAGGCCTGAATACTATCTACTACACGGTTGTTCTTCGACGCGAAGAATTGCGCAAGCGTGCCGCCATCAAAGCCAACGAGAGATGCACCCTTCGTCGGATCTGTCGCATTCAAAAGGTCATCTTCATTGACCGATGCTGCGACGGCCTGATCCCATATCGTCACGCCTGACGAATCCTTGACGATTTGCCGATATGTGCCAGATCCCCAAACGAGAGCCTGCCCGCGGCTGTCTAGCGTAATGGGGTTGGCGTTCGGGATCGTTCCTGCCTGATCCTGATAGGTCGTCTTCGGGGTCAGCGTTGCGGGCACGTAATACCCAACGGTGCCATTAGCCAAGGGAGCGCCATTGGCGTCGATGAATTGGATCTTGCCGTTCGGGAGCAATTGCATGGATGCCTCAAAACAAAAAGGCCACCCGAAGGTGGCCTATAATGAAAAAGTTCCGCTCTCGCGGGGTCTATACGTTAAATCCTGTGCCCAACATCCACAGTCACTACGAGAATCTAAAAGTCGCTCGAGATGCGCCTATCGAAGTCATTCGGGCGGCGTACAAAGTGTTGGCGCAAAAATGGCATCCAGATCGGAACGACAGTCCAGATGCCGCGAATACGATGCAAGCCATCAATAGCGCCTATGGCCAACTGTCAGATGCAACCAAACGACGCCTCTATGATGATTGGCTCGAGGCGGAAGAGTTGAAATGGGTATTTCGTCATCCGACGATAGTCCCGCAACCTCACCCAACTCCACCCGCACCTAAAAGACCATCTGCTCCTGCGCCCACTGCTAAAGCGCCGACAAGTGGCGCATTTGAGATAGACGAATCTCGTCTGCGCGGCTTCAAATGGCCGAAATCCAAAAATGGTAAGGATTCAATGGGAAAATCTGCGCTAAGAACCATCATCTGGGCTGCTATCATCAACTCTATTTTTTCCCTGTGATGATTTGAGGGTTGGCCATGATGGATTTGAGTTTGTTGGCGCTCGCAATATCAACAGCACGCGCAACACGGCCCGACATCATCGCTCCTAGCCCACCTCCTGCGCTGGAACCGGCCATCATGCCCGGTACGCCGCCTAAGGCGTGGCCGATAGTGCCCCCGAGACTGCTTCCTATTGTCGGTGGAGCGTAAATCATCCCGCGCTGAAGTAGGTTATGACCTTGAACGGCGGCGCCAGGATATGCAGATGGCGTTTGCAAGATATGACCGGCGTTGTTCAACGTCTGGAATTGAGCGATTTCGTCGGGAGAGAACAATAGCGACATGCGCGAAGCTTGCGCATTCAGTTGCTTCGTGACGTTCGCAGCGTTCCAGAGCGAAGGGCCGTTTTGTGTGCCGCCACTATCGCCTGCTTGATAAATTTGCTTCGCGAGAGCGCCCTTCATCTCCGCAAGAGCTTGCTGCCCCTGTGGAGCGAGCGAGTCAGGAAGATTATTCAGAGTGTCAACGATGTGGCCTAGTTGCCCTGTGGGCATCGACATAATCTTGCTGGCGACCTTCTCGTCGGGCACCGCTTGATTGATGCCATTCGGTCCGCTCTCATTGAGAAGCGAAGAAATTCCCTTTGGGTTATCGAGGGTGTTCTTGCGCTCGGCATGCAGCGCCCGCGCAGATGCGTAGATATCGTCGCCGCCGGACTTCGTGACGTCCGTATCCAGCGCTTCTTTGATCTTGCCGATCAGACCGGAGTTTTGCGGAGACCACTGGCTGTTAAGATATTGGCGCAGTCCCTCAGCCTGTTGCACCGTGATCGGCTGCATACTACCGTCTTGCCCGACAATGCCTTGCTCACGGGTATAGGCATTAATGCCGCGGCGTAACGCGCTGTTTTCTGCCTTCCCAGCAAACATTGAGTTCGTGTCGAGTAACTTCCCGAAAGTGTCGGGTTGGACGTTCGGGATTCCGCCGGCGCGCTGGTCCGCGGCTTGATAGAGTTGGCTGATTGCGTTGTCGTAATGATCCGACAACCCCTGAAGCGGCGCGCGGATAGATTGCCCTACCGCTTCCGGCGTGTCCGCTGCAGCCCCGGTATTCTTGATAATCGACTGGCCGTAATTCTTCAGCGCGGCTTGCTCATTTGCCAGTTGCTGGCGCATTGCTTCGCCCACAGCGCTATCAAGCTTTGAGTGCTGGTATTCCTGACCAGCCAAGAACTTATCGCCTGCGATAGCGCTTGGACGCTGGCTATTCAAGCCAATCGCCTTCATCGTGGCGATATTGTCAGCCTGCGATGCGCCGGAAAGCACAGTTTTAGGTGTTGGGAGATCAGGAGCGTCAAACGTTGGCACGGGCGTGGGTGACGCGCTTGTCGCGGCCCCGGGAGGAATGCCACCATTGCCCGGAAGTGCTGCACGAGGAGGTGCTTGGGTAAATGTGCCATCTCCATTGGCTGTGAAATGCGGTTTAGGGGCCGCAGCCTCAGGCACTCGGGAATTGATACCCATCGGCCAAGATTCGGGAACTGGACCGGCTCCGATTGCCCCCGTGAGCCTATTCGGCACAACGCTACCCAAAGCCTTGGCCACAGGAATCGCGGCGATATTTGCCGCCACGGTCGGCACCTGATCATTGATCGTGGCCATCAGTGCATTAGGTGCTCCCTTGACGAAGGTGTCGGTGTAGGCTTGTCCAATCGGCGCCAGCAAATTACGTCCAATGGCCGAGTCCATAACGGCGTTTTTGGCGCCCGTGAGCATGTTGCCAAGCCCGGTCAATGCCTCTTGACCGCCTTGGGACATCGGGTGGTAAGTCAGCGCGTTCGATACGTTATTGCCGGCCTGCTCTGCTCCTGCATAGCTATTCCCGAGCGCCACCGAACCTAGTCGCACCAAGCCGGCGATAGGCGCCGCGATTGCTCCGGTCGCCATAGTAGCTAAGGGTTCGACGGCTGCCCCAAGCAAATCGTATGGCTGCACATCGCGCGGCGTGGGCGTCGGCAATTGAGTTCCCGGTGTAACGCCAGACGTCGCACCAGCCTTCGCCATTAGGGCGCTGAATGGGTCTGTCGGAGCCTGCGAGGTACCTTGCGAATTCCCCCCTAAATAGCGGCGTTCAACTTGGTCTGGCGCGACCGAAGCGGCTCCGGCCTTCGCCATTAATGCGGAAAATGGGTCTGCACCCGATGCTGCGTCCGCACCGGTGGGGGGCAATCCAGCCATCTGTGTTTGCGGCATGTTTTGACCTTGAAGAACTCCCTGGTTTTGATAGGCTGCCGTGACCTTTTTCACATATGCCTGCGTTTCCGGGAAGTCCGGAATGCCACCAGCCTTATCCACAGCCCCCGGGCCTGCGTTATATGCGGCTAGGGCAAGCGGTACGCTCCCGTACTTGTCGAGTTGCTGAGACAGGTATTTGGCGCCCCCAAAGATGTTCTGTTGCGGATCCTTGATGTCCGTAACGCCCATCTCCGTCGCCGTCGTAGGCATCAACTGCATCAATCCTGCCGCGCCCCTCGGAGAAACCGCGTTCGGATTGCCGTTACTCTCTGGCGTCATGACGGCGGCGAGCAAGCGCGGGTCGACGTTGTACTGCTTGCCCGCGGCTTCGAAAATGCTCCCGTAGTCGGCCATTATTGCGGTCCGTTGATGTAGCCCTTTTGCACGGCCCAGTTGTATTGGGCCTTGAACTGCGCTTTCTCTTTCGGCGGCATTTTTTCCACCATAGCTTTGACCTTGGATGGCTCAATCTGGTCTGCCACAAAGACGCGGGGATCCATCGTGCTGCCGAACTTGGCCGCCCAGGTGCGATATTGGTCCGGAGGAAGCCCGGCACTGTTCCATGCATCCTGCTGTGCTTGGCCCATGCGCTCTAGCCCGATATTGGCCTTCACAACGTCCTGAGCGGCGAGACTCGAAATGTGCGTGCTGGCGTTTGCGGATAGCGTAGTAGCGAGCTTGGAATCGGTACCACCGCCCAAAGCAGATGCTTTAGCTGAAGCGTATTGCGTGAGGTATTTGTTGGCTTCGTCGTATGAAGCGATCTTTTGCGGGTCGACTCCGGGAAGGTACTTGCCGAGATCGCCAGGGGTCTGAGCAAGCAGGAACGATTGAATCTGGTTTTTCTGGTCGGTACCTGGGCCGGTATTGCCAGCCTTCTGGAGAGCGGAGAGAGCCGATTGGAGTTGGTAGATACGTGCGCCCGATCCGGCGGCCGATTGCTGGTCTGCGACTAGCTGATTGCCAGAGCCGGTCCCGGCCACATCGGCGGCCTGAGACACGCCTGGCGCGAGACCGGTTGGAAGCACACCACCGTTCGCCGGCGGTTGGCTGCCGTAGCGGCCGTCGCCTATGCTTCCACCCTGTGCACCGCCCGTGACATATTGACCGTTGCCCTGCTGCTGCGCCGCTTGCGCCTTACTGATCAATCCCGGAGTGCCGTTTGGCTGCACGATAGGAACTTGCGACGTGGCGTCACTCGGCGTGAGTGTCTTGTTGACGGTGCTTCCGACAATCCCGGGATTAGTGAGCGGATTAGTGTCCTTGAATGCGATTTGACCGCCCGTATCGACCTGCGTCGGCGTAGGCGTCATCGCCTTAAGATTATCGAGAGTACTCGATACGGACGCCAAGCCTCGCTGCAACCATCGAGCGCGTCCTGCCGGGTCGGGTGGGATTGATTGCAAGCTACGAACTACCATACTTGGATCAGCATTGTAGTCCTTGATGATATCTGCCCCGCTTTGCATGACCTTTGACATGAAGTTAGGGTCGTTGGGGTCTAGGGTTGACATACGCTGATAGATGGCTTGATGCATCTTGTTGGCGTTGTCGATTTGGGTATTTGAAAGGGTGACGTTCGCTTGCTGATTTTCTGTCAGGCTCTTGGTAAGCGCCGGAAGCCCAAACGCTCCATTAGGATCACCTGCAAGCGCACCTTTCACGCTGTTCCAGTCCGTGTTTCCGTTGGCGTCCGTATGCGCTTGAATGGCTTGAGACACGGCCTGATTCGCGCCAATGGTCTGCTGCAACTGATTAGCATTGGCATTCATATAGCGCAGCTGCGCTGCTTGAAGCATGGTCTGCAGAGGGTTCATCTGCGGCGCTTGAACCTGCAGCGGAATACTCGGATCGATCGGCATATTTCCTCCTTAGTTTCCAGTCCAGCCATTGGCGGAGTTCATATAGCCGATTGGATCGCTGGATCGATTTGCCGCAGCTATCGTGTTGTTGTTAGCGTTGTTCTGCATCATCCCGTACAGCAAAGCGTTGTTGCCAATGCTCGACAGACCGCCGCTCAGTGCATTAGCACTTCCTACCTGTCCAGAAGCCAGCGCATTTGCGCCACTGGTGAGCGTATTCCCGATGTTGCCCATCGCTTGCGCGCCCAACGATCCATTGGTCGCCGCCGCGTTCTGGCCGCTACCCACAAGCGACGAGAGCCGATTCACGCGATTCGCTGCGCTGCTGTAGTTCGTGTTGAAGGTATTGAGCGCACGATTGAACACGTCGTTATAGGTAGAATCTGCGAGCCCTGTCGTATAAGACGCGGCCCCCTTCAAAGCCGCTCCCGATGTTCCAAGGCCTCGTGCCGCTGCGCTGTTCTGCACCGACTTGAGGCCCTGATCGAGCGTGAATTGATACCCGGGCGTCGCTTGCGCTTGCTCTGCCGTCGGCGCGGAAAATGTCTGGTTCAGGATGTTGTTCGGGTCGAGTTCCATCCCGCTGAATGGATTACTCGTTTGCGCCCCGTAGGCTGCATCTACCGCGGCGTTCAAGCCGTTGTAGTCGACCGATGAGCCACCGCTGCCACCGCCGCCTTGCAGAGGCTGCCATTGCTGCTGATCGCCCCCGATGTTCATCATGTACCCGGGCACGCCCCCTTGATACACGACTTGTCCGCTGAATGGCGCTCCGCTGAATCCCAATCCCCCAGCAGTGGAAAGTTGGCCACTGCCGGAACCGGAATTCGTGTATTGCGGCAACAGGCGAGCGTAAATCTGATCTCGTGTCTCTGCCGGCGCAGCACCAGATGTCTGCCGATAACCCATCGCCTGAAGCAGCGGATTGATCGCGCTGCTACCGAGATTAAGATATGGAGCGAGGTTCTTTTGCGTTTGCTGCCATTGCGCATTCTGCATCGATGCAGCGTTGTTTGCAGCATCCGCCTGCGTTTGTGCTGCACCCTGAGCAGCATTGCCGCTAAGGATGGCGCCACCAAGCGCGCCCGCGCCGGCTACAATCCCGCCGATTGCTGCGCCTGAGAGTCCGAAGGCCATATTTACCCCTTCAATCGATTCTTGATGAGTTGCACGTTTTCACTTCCGCCGAGCAGTTCGCAGGCCCTCGATTCCGTGAGTAGTTCGACCAACTTGTCTGTGTCCGTCTCATCCGTAGGGAAAAAATTCGTCCATACGGAATCCTCAAGCGCTAGGGCTGCATTTTTCTGCCCTGGCTTGACAGTCAGCGTGTGCGGTGCCGTTATTTCCACTACGCCGCCGTCAGTGACGAGCTGAAGCTTGCCCGCCGAGAGAACAGCGAGGTTTTCGGTCTTGTGGATCGCCCCGACGAGCACTGTTCCCTTTGGGATCGTGATTTCACGCGCATACATTCCAGGCGCGAAGTAGTGTCGAACCGGGCATTCGACTTGAGGCTGGTCGTTCAATGCATCTTCGAGGCGATGAACCTTCTCGCGCATCGATGGTTTCTTCCAAAAGTCGCTATACCGCACAGCCGGCACGATGCGAGGCATCAATGGTCCTGTCATCGTGGCAAAAACATCACCGTAGGTGGCGGATTGATGAACGTGACGTTGATAAAGTCGCCTTTTGACATCGGCACGGGAGCATAGAATTGCCCCGTGTTGAAATACGGAGCAGATCCGCGTCTGAGCTGGACGCCCGTTACTCCACCGCCCGAGATGAACAACGCGCCATCGGCTGGGGCCTTATATTGGAGCGGCGACGAACCAATCGGGACCGTCACAGGGGCACCCCCTGGAGAATTACCTGAAGCCGAGCCAGTTCGGTCAAATAGTGTGAGCAAGTACTGCCACCACACCATTTGAACTTTCCCGTTCTCATCGAGAAAATCGACGTTCGGAGGTGGAATGTTCGAGACGATCGTCATGTGCGAGCGCTTGATACGTCGACGTATGCACCATTAAGCGCCGTTTTCACGGGCGCCGACCAAGACAATTCAAATACTCGATCTCGCGCGTATCCAAGACGCTGAAACTGGATGCATGTCAGGAACTCGCCAAGCTTCCCGAGATTTCCAGAGACGGCATTACCCCAACTCGCGCCGCGGTCATCGCTCCATCTGAGGCGCAATTCCGGGTCGTAGGCGTCTTGTGCGACGCCCTCTCCGACTTCCATATCCGCGATGAACTGACGAAACAGCGCGCGCTTCCCATTCGCCCCCAAGTGCGGGAAAGACCGAATGCGCACGATTGGATTGCCGTTGTCGTCAAACACTGTTTGATCTAGCACATAGACGACTCCAGTCTTCCAATCACCGACCAGATTGAGACCGTCGTACAGATTCGCGTTGTTCATGCGATGACGCGACAACGAGCCGTCGGCTTCGAGATAGGCACGCTGGTGCCACATGTTCGTCGCCGTGTCGAAGCACCACGTCTTATTTGCCGTCGGGAACGTCAGCACGTAGAACTCATGGCCGCTCTGTTGATAGGAGCACCCAATAGCGTCATCAATGCGGGCGTAGGTCGCGATCTCCTGCTCTAGCGCATGCGTCGAAATGCGATTCGCGGTGTAGTTGCGACCAGCGTAGACAATCCCTTGGCCTCGGTCATCTTGACCAAGCCAGAACAGCGTCAAACCAATTTTCGCTACCGAATGCTTTGCTGCGCAACCGTGCTCGATGAAAACGCCAGGCATGCGACCAAACGTGAAGTCCGATGCGCCCGTATTGAACCAGACCTCGATCGTCTTTTGCCCGAACATCCAAATTTCGCGATGCATTACAGCCAACGTCACGAGAAGGTCTGGCGCTGTTGACTTTGAGGCAATATCCAACGGATTGAACGTGACAGACTGGTAGTTCGAGATATAAAACTGTTGCGTGCCGGGCTTGTTGAAGATGAAATATCCATCAACATAATCAACACGATCAGCGCCATAGAAGGCAGGATCAGTGATCTGCGCCCAGACATTCGTGCCTAGGTGAATCGTGAAGCCAGTGGGTGAGCCATCGACCACGACGGCATCGATCCCGTTGTCTTGGATACTCACTGGCCCCGTCGTCGTGGTCAGATTCCCGAGCAGCGTATAGGCACCGATGCTGCTTACCGCGTATACATTCGACGCCACTACCTCAAACCGCTGGCCGTTGCTTGCCGTGTAGATACACCGCGACTCCCCAGCGATGGGGGGCGTTGAATATACCCGTAGGCCTGGAGTCGGGTAGTGCGTAACAGGCGCCTCTGCATCTTCCGGGTTGTTCTCCGGATACAGATTCACGCAGCGCTGGGCGTCCGCGATGATGCTGCGAGCCGTGTATGCGCCGCCTTTGAGAAGTACTCGCATCAGTACGGACGGTCGCTATAAATGTTGTACTTCTGCTCAGATGCCAAGCCGCGCGGCATCGTCATGGATTGAATCTGCACATTCATTCGCTTGATGATTCGCTTCGCATTTCCTGCCAGACGCACCAGCGACGGCATCGGTTCAAGCTGATAAGACGGCGCAAGCCACAGAGCCAGGTTGTAGCGGATGGCGGCGGTATATTCAGGCGGCAGATTGATAACGGCAGCCGGCACAGAGAACTGAGGGAGCGCCTCCATCGTCACGATGTGCAGCTCGAACGTGCTATTTGGCACCGGGCATAGGAACAGATTTCCGAGCGGATACGCCGCGTCGTAAAACGCGAACTCCGGGAACGACACGAGCGACTTGAGCCCAATGCGCACGTAATCTTCTCGAGCGTCTATCATCTTCACCGGATAGTCGATTGGGTTCGACATGCCCGGATTCAACCTCGCATATGCCGCATTGATCTTGATAGGGCGAAGCACGTTGAAATTTCCGCCGACCCCGACCGTATAGGACTGGGCTCCCGTGGACATCAACGCCGTATCGACAAGGTGATAGACGCTCAAGCGCTCGCCCTGCCAAGCCCCAAGCATCATATTGAGCGTTGCCAAGCCGTCGGCTGTGTCATCCGGGCCGATAGATTGCCCGATGCCAAGCGCTCCGATATCCTTGAGCGCGAGCGTGATGAGGTCGACGGCGGTCGTCATGCGGCCTCCAAAGCGGCCCGGATCTTGTCATCAGACCAACGCTTGTCGATCCTGATGCCCTTCTCTTCCGCGATCTGGAGCAATGCTGCTCGGGTGTCGGGATTGTCTGACCCCAACAGCGCGGATTCTTCCTCAGCATTCTGCACAAGCTGATCGCCTACCCACTTCGGATATTCGACGTAATCAGGTGTATGTTCGCGGGCTACGAGGTCGACGCGTTCGGGCTTGACCCAGCCATCTCCGAGTGCGACAAACTCGGCTTCGTTCGCGACGATGCGAGCCTCTTTCTCTGGGTGAGACACCCACATGGGGAACTCTTGGAACATGTCGCCTCCAGAAGCGAAAAACCCCGCCGAAGCGGGGGTCGATTGCTGCATCAAGGCGCTCATCGAACGATCCGGCACGCGAGTTCCGGGTAGATAGCCGACCAGCCATACAACACGTCGATACGAACCGGAACCGTATCGGTGCCAATCGCATATTGGCGCGCGATACGCATCGAAATGCCCTTATGCATACGACGAGCACCCCATGCACCGTATTGGCTGACGTCTTCCAAGTCGGCGGTGGCCAACGTGAAAGCGTCCTTGTGGTAGGTAAGATTGGCGACGTAGCTGGTCGAGGCAGCGATATCCCACGCCACCGCCGCCGCATTTGCCGGGCCAGCCGATACCGTCTGGTATTGCTGGTTGGACGCCGCCGTGTTGATCGCCGGGAAGATCGAGAGGGTTGCGTTACCCGAGCCGTCTGCGGTCGCGTCAGCCAGCACCGTGAATTGACGCAACACGCCGGTCGATTGGCGATTCTGCGGGTTCACACCGTACACGCCAGCGATCGTGAAGGTGTCACCCTTCTTGACCGTGCCAGCAGCACCGAGACCGGTCACGAGTAGCGACGAACCGGTTTGACCGGCCCCAGATACCGTACCGTTGGTACGCGTACCAGTCGTAAACGTGTTCACGTTCTGGTCCATGCCGATGTCGAAGCCCAGGCCAGACGGCGAGAAGATGCCGCTTTCGTATTGTTCACCGATCTTGTTGGACGGGTTGAACAGGCCAGCCGCCGATTTGACCATCGAGCCGTTGGTAGCCGGATCCCAGATGGCGGTGCGGCGCCCATCGCGCGGAGTTGCTTCGTTGTCGAGCTTCACGCCAGCATCGAGCAGATACTTGATGTCGTTCGGGATCGTGCCGACGGTGCCGACATTGTTCGCCACGGTCGACGCCAAAGCGAGCCCGTCGAAGTCCAACTTGTTGGCGATGGTCGCCATGGCCGGCTTCAGGTAGCGATCCGCGAACTCGTCCACGATCAACGTCAAGTCTTGCGACGACATCGTGAAATCAACGTGGAATTGCGTCGTCAGCGTGACCGGCACAGACGTTTCGTTGATGTTCTCAATGTTCAGGTTCGGGCCGGTCGTACCAACGAAGCGGTTCGGCTTGCGGGCATTGACCGTCGCGCCAACCTTGGCGCCGCTGATCGCAAAGTCTTTCGAGTACTCGCGATTGGCGCGGCTGGTGAAGGACAGGTTGTTCTCAAGAATCATCAGCGATTCATCGAGAATCTTGGTCGGAGTAAGGAAGGTGTTCGACATTTAAGACCTCATTTCTTTTGTCGCTTCTTCCACGCGATGTAGTCCGCCGTCGACGCGAATTCTTCGGGTTCGACAGGAGCGGACTTTCCGCCAACAGGCGTAATCGGGGCCGGAGCGTTGGACACAGGGGCAGCCTTGGTTTGCTTGACAGTCGATTCGAGACGGGCAAGTTCCAAAGCCATGCGCAACGGAGGAAGGGACAACAGGCGTTCGGCGTCTTCGGGGTTCTGCCCCAGGTGGTGGAGCACCTTGTGACCGGCATCCATAGACGTGATGGCCTCAAGGAACTCAGGCGATGCGCCGCCCAGCATTCCGAAGGTCTTCAACGAAGAATCCCAATCTGGGAATTCAGTCTTCCCGGCCTCGAATACCTTGTTGCAGGCCGAATCGAACTCCCGCTGCTTCACCAGTTGCTCAGCGGCCTTGTAGACGTCTTGCACCGGAGGATTTGCCGCCGATGATTGGTCTGTTGCGGGCTGCTGGTACTGGCGTAGCTGCGCCTCAAGCGCTTCACGCTGCCGCTTTTCCTCGTGTTTCTCCCGCGTGAGCTGGTCGATACGCCGTTGAACCCAGTCGTTCTTTGGCTTTTCCTGCGCGGTCGGCTCGACTGCTGCTGCGGTTTGCTCGGTGCCCGGTTCCGTGCTGGTTTCTGTGACGGGCTGTTGCGCCTGTTCCGTAGAGGCCGTAGGCGTTACGTTTTCTACTTCGACTTGCTGAGCTTCGGTTTGCATGGACGAGTCCAAGAATTGAGCCCCGCCATACCGGACGGGTGCGGAAACAAAAAAGCCCGCGACTCTTTCGAGTAACGGGCTTGGGTAAAGCGGTGAATCTGTGGCTTAGCGCTGGCCGCCGATGATGTATTGCTCGCTCGCCGGCACAATTGGACTGGCCGTGGTGTTCACGTACTGAATCGCCAGCGTGTTTGCAGCCGACACCCGAACGTTGCCGATTGACAAGCCGACCTGATGCGACGCTTTGTTGACGTCAATCGAATCGCCTACCTGCAAGCCAGGCACAGTGAACGTTTGCTCTGCTGTGGTATTGGCCGCTACAGACGCAGGCGTCAGCACCTGCTTGATGTTGTAGATGCCTTGAATCGGAGAAGTCGATCCGAGGTCTTGGAGGATTCCGGGATAGGTCATTTACTGCTCCGGTTGGTTTTGGCTAGGCGTAAAAAAACCCGCCGGAGCGGGTTGTGCGGGTTGCATCTGCGATGGATCTGGCGGCATCGGTGGCGCGCCATTCATCGTTGGATCAGGCGAACCGGTCTGAATCATCTGCATCACCACTTGCGTAGCCACATGCGCGACGACTTCAGGGCTGATGTCCTTTCCGATTGCAGCGAGGCGCTTTGTCTCCGCCTCATAGGCACGGATGTTCGTTTCCTCGGCTTGGTTCCCTTGATCCGCCTGAGCAGCTTGCAGGGCTTGAGACAAATGCTCGATCATCTGCCCCATCTGCTGCATCTTCTGCGTCATGTCCTGCTCTTGCGGCGTAGGGCCTTCACCAAGAATTTGCGGGGGGATAGTGCGATGCAAGCGCTCCGCAACCTCATCAGCCATCGGGAAATCAGCAGCCTTGAACAGCAAGTCGCCCGCTACCTTCATCAGCCCTTGGTCTTGCGACATGATCTGCGTGAGCGCGTTAAACGCTTCTTGGCGTCGCGTCTCATAGTTCGGGCCAACCTCTACCGTCACGTCATATCGACCGATGCCAGGATTGAAGATCAGTTGCACCTCGTTCGCAATCGACGGATGCGGAACTTGCTGGAGTGGCTGCTGCTGCTGCGGATCGACCTTCGCGAATGTCTCTGTACCGTCTTCTCCGAGAATGCGCACGACACGTTGCGTATCGTAGATCTTCGGGATCAGGTCAATCAGCACGCGGCCCGTGTACCGAATAGCCCGAGCAACGTTGTCGATGTAGTGGTAAGTAGCGCGGTCGCCCTGGCGCTGGCGTGCCTGAATCGCCACACCGGCCTGCGCATTCGACTGCTGCCCAAACTGCTCCTGATATTGGCCCGAGGCCATCATCAGTTCTTGTTGAGCCGTCTGCATGCCGCTCAGATAGGCTTGGGCACCGACGGGCGGCTGCTCGCGCTGCGGGCGTTCAATGGGCGTTCCATCGTCACGCAGCCCGTTATATGGCAGGTACGGGAGATTGTCCTTGTTGGCGTTCGCCCACTCGCTTTCGTATCCTTCAAACGCTTCAGCGGGCCCCACATACGGCGTCTTCGTCTGCAGCGCGATGTATTCGACCTGAGCGCTGGACATGTAGTTGTACATGCGCTGCGCGTCTTTCATGCTGCGCGTGTGACCCTTGCGCTCGGTCTTTCCGTTGATGCAGATTTCCTCACCGATTACGCGCACGATCGGGATATACCGTCCCGCCCACGGCTTTTCGTCGATGATCTTGTCGCCGGCCAGCAGATACCATGTAATGGCAGGCTCTGAGACGGGGCGCTTCTGGATCGATGCATCGGCCTCGATAACCTTGCGTTCCTGCTCATCCTCGATGCTTGAAAGCATCACCGGGCCGCGCTCAGGATGGTTGACTAGCGTGTCAGTCTTCGTCGTCTTGCGGAAATACTCGCAGACGCGGATCTTGTCCTTGCTGATCCAGTCGCTTCCAGTCGTGTCGTCGCCAAACGTGACGCTCTGCGCGCGCTCGCCTGGGTAAGTGGCCTCGTACTCGGCCTTACTCATATCCTGGAACACGAACGCGAACTTGGCATCGGCGCCGTCGGCCGATTCAATATCGCAATCCAGATAGATCGTGAGCGGGTCTTTCACCCGACGCAGGAAGATTTCCTGATCGAACGAGCCATCATGTGCGTACTCGCAGACGATGCGCCAGTAGCCCAAGCCACCCTGCACCGCGAACTCAGTCGCCGTGTCATAGACGATCTCGGCGTGCGAGTTGTACTCGATATGGCGCACAATCCCGTCAAGGATCTTGGCAATCTCGATATCAGCGTCACCGTCTACCGGCAACGTCTTGACGCTCGGCTTGTTCTGCTTGGCGTCGTTGATGATCTGGAGGTTGTGCTGGCGCGTCTTGTTGATCGTCAGGCACGGGCGCGCATCGCCCTCGCGCGTGTTGCGGATCTGGTCGGGCCACTGCCAGCCATTGTCAGAATCGCCATTCGCAAAACGCATGTCCTCCACGAACTTCTTCCGGAACTCGCTTTCGGCTTCCTCGCAGCGCGCAAAGCGTTCCTTTGCTTCGGCCACGATCTTGCTTTCGGCGGTTTCTTCGGATTTGCGTTTGCGGGCCATGGCTTCCTTATGACATCCAGCCGCCGGATGTTATCGTCCGGCGAATAGTAGGTTTCTGTGGTTTTGGCGCTTTGCCAGCCCGGCGAGCGCCTTCGCACGCATATCGAAGGGCATCGATCACGTGGTTGTCCTTGTCGTTCAGGATCGGAAGAATCGCTTCCGTAAGAGGGTCGACCTTGTAGCTATACAACGCCAGCTCATCAATCAGGTGCTTGCAGCGCGGATGAACGATGATGTCGAAGCTCTTAAGGAACTCGACACCTTCTTCCAACGACTTCGCCCCTTTGATCGCAGCGCGGATCTTAGGGAATCCGTTCTTCTGCATGTGGCTGATCGTCTCGGGCCGCGCCGAGTCAGCCGTGATAGGCCACTTCTCGGCGTCCGGCACGCTCATGAACAGTTCCGGCAAGTTCACGATCTCGCAGCCCACCATATAGGCTTCGTAATCGACGTACAGGCGGTTGCCATCGATATCGCAACGGATCAGAACCGAAGGATCGACAGAGAAGCCCCAGTCAGCGCCTAGACGGTGTATGGTTCCCTCTGGACGCTCGAATTCCTCGACGCGCCAGTTATGGAACACCCGGGCATTGCTGTTCTGCTGATACTTCCCAAGCCAGATGTGAGCGTACTTGTCAGGATCGCGCCGCTTGTCGTACTCCATCTCATCGACAAGTTCTTGCGGGAACCACGGGTTATCGCTGAAGTTCGCCTCTACGACCACAGCACCAGGCGGAAGCGTATCGCCACGCAACAGCACGTCAATCGGATCCGTCGCGTAGCGTGGGTTCCAGCCGAACCATAGTTCGCTGCCCGGTGCGCGGATGGTGGGACGAAGCAGGTCGAGACTGCGCTGACTGGCAGATTGCGCTTCCTCGAACCACGCCCGGGTAAATCCTTCGAGCGACTTGATCGAGTCCGACGTGTGATCCTGCATCCCCTGGAAGATGATTACGCCGCCGTTCTTCGCGTTGATCTGCGCGTCCAGAACGTCGAAGTAATAACCCGCGTTGAGGCTTTCAATCTTGCTTTCGAGCAGTTTCTTGACCGAGAACTTGAGCGACTTTTGAATCTCTCGCAAGCACACTGCATCGGTCCTTTGCCGGATGCAGTCCTCGATCAACATCTCAGCGAAGAAGTGGGACTTGCCTGAGCCTCGCCCACCGTATGCGCCCTTGTAACGGGCCGGGGCAAGAAGCGGCTCATAGACCGCTGGCGTCTCAATCCTTAGAACGGACAATGACGCGCTCGATCTGTTTGAATTGAACCGGCTGCCCATCCTTACCGGTTAGCTCGACGCCCTGCATAGCCTTGCCGTATCCACGGTCAAGCAACTCTTTGACCGCCGCTATGCACGCCTGATCGCTTTCAGACGTATGCATGATGCTTACGAGCTTCTGGATGGCCTCCGGGCCGAACTGCTGTGCAAGCGCCTTGATGTCAGCGGTAGCCTTGTTCGGCGTTCCCTTCTTACGACCTCCTCGGCGTTCGCCCGGAGCAGATCCTTTTGCCATTGCTATTTTTTGCTATTTTTTGTCAAATTGCGGCTTTCACCATCTCACGCACCGCAGCAACCTCATGCGCGAATACGTGAACACCGCTCCCGATCTTGGCTTCGAGCGCGTCGATAGCAGCGTGCAGGCGCATCAGCGTCCCGGCCTTCTGGTCAGTGGAGATAGCCGCTTCCCCAGAGTTCGTTGTCGCCAGCCCATCCGATGAATTCGACCCAGCATCGAGTGTGCTCTGTGCAATCGCCGCAGTAGTCGTATCGGTACTCGACATTCCCGGCACGTTTCCCTGCTCACCTACATCAGCATCGGTCACGACCGGCTGCACTTCGTTCGATTGGTCCATCATGATCTCCAGATAACGTTACGGTCGCCTACCGCCAAAAGGATCCGGTATTGCACCGGCAGGAGACGGCTTCCCAAAGTATCGACCGCTGCCGGTGTTTCTCCCCACTACCGGCTTGGGGTAAGCCAGAAACGCAAAAACCGCCCGGAGGCGGTTAGTAATCGGATTTCGCGTCCGGATTTCGCGTACCGGATGCAATCGCCATGCGTGAGAAAACGAAAAGCCGCCCGGCATGACCCGAAGCGGCTTTTTTTAGAGGCAACTCTGGCCTCTGCGCAAAGAATGGCACATCTTTCGAAAAAAAGCAATACTTACCATTCGACCCCTTTACGCGACAGAATCGGCGCGATCTTGGCCTTAGCCTTTGCATAGGCTTCCTTCTGGTCAACCACGCGAGGGTTGCGCCACACTGCCGGCCCTTTTCGATTGCGTAACTCGGTCATGATCGCGATACGGTCATCGCTCAGCAATTCCTCCATCGCGAATGAGATCATCGGCATGACATACGCCTCAATCCGGCTGTCGATAACCTCGTCAGATGAAAGCCATTGATCCGAACTGGCTGACCTCGCGCATGCCACATCCTGGCGCCCGTAACCTTCCACAGGGACATACCCCTGCTCCCGGCAATACCAGTCATACAGAAGGTCGTCCAATGCGTCATAGGGATATGTATCGAGTGACGAGACATATTCAACCTTCGGGGTGGGGCATGCCGTATATGCCATCTTTTCTCCCTATGCTAAATACCGCAGACAAGCCGCGCCGAAACCGATGATGGTTGCTGTGCTGGCGATGATGAATATGTTGATGGGCGTCATGCTGGCCCTAATACTCAAGTGGCATCGGCTCACCATGTAGTTCGGCGAGGCGCTGAGCAACTTCGCGTAGGTTGGCGTAGACAAAATCACCGTAAGGGGCGGTTTGGTCCAGCTCATTTGGTGGAATTGTCAGAATCCAACCGTTATTTACGGCTCGTAAGATATAGGTCATCACATCCCCTTCCCTATCTCAGCAGCAGCGCGGACGATGGCGCGGCGAGTGGCTTCCCCATCACACCCCGGCCCGTCGAACGCTTCGTGCGCGTAGGGGAGTAGATAACCTATCGGCAGCCCTTCAGCATGGACGCCATCTGACGTAACCGTGATTTGCAGTCTCAACTTCACTGCCAGCCGCAGCGCGTCGCCGTCGTCTTCAAGTGGGTCAAAGGTGACTACATTTCCTGATTCGTCTAACCACAGGTCGGTATCTTCATATCGGGTCAGCACCGCCGCCTTCGCCGCAAGCTCAAGCATCTCTTTGTCGGTCATGGGCACTCCGGTAAGATTTGATGAAACGCTCCTGAAACTGATGATGCGTGAGGAATTCGGCGGTATTCCCATTGCTCAACATGCTCTCCCCCTCACGCTGATAGCAATCTCCGTCCGCAAAGACGTAACTTTCATCGCCGTCGAATATCGCGATCTCTAAACCTGCCCCGTCATACAAGCGGTCGATCACGATTGCGAATGGTTCACTTACCCATGTGACGCGTCCGGGCGGCAGGCTAGGCGATTGGCTACCGCCACTCACAAGCAAACTGCCTGCTGCGGTGCCTTCTACGAACCCTTGCGCGCGCCCGGCACACCACATCTGGAAATCCCGCTCCGTGTACGTTTCGCCCCTATGGAAGCAAGCCTCGAACTTGCGCCGCATCTGTTCTTTGTCATCCATCACACGCTCCCGAACAGCGCGGCCACCAGCGGGTCACGCTTTACCAGATTGCCAGTTCTTTCCGCATACCTAAGCCGATCTTTCGCATTTCGTATGGCCAGACGCTCAGGATCTTTTCTCACTGTGTCCCGATACCTTGCACACGCTTGGGCCGCGGTGATCGGGCGAGGCTTCATGCGATTTCGACCATGGCCATATGTGTAATGAGGCGCATATGGCCCGACTATTCCAACGCGCCCCCAATCAGACACATGGATTTCATCCACCCTGTGCTTTGCACGAAGGTGCTTTGCAACCGTGCTCATAGACATCGCAAGCGCATTGCTGATCTGTTCGGCACTCTTGTTCGGATGGGCCTCCATGTAAGTGCGGATTGCTTCCCACGCAGGGGCAAACCGCTCTTTCGGATATGCTGGGCGTTTTGGAAGCCCCAAGAATCTGGCGTAGCGCACGATTGCGTCAGCACTCCGCTTGGGGAGAAGTGGGCATAGAACACGCTTCACCGGGCCAGCGTCTCCCCAATGCTGGCAAAGCGTCTCCCTTTCTTCTGTCGTCCATGCTGTCGTGTATGGCATATCACCCTCTCAACAGGTAGTCGACGGCTTCAGCAGCCGACGTGATAACCGCAATCTCACCCTTCCATGCGGCATGAAATTCGATCTGGTCAGGAGTCAGCTTTCGCGCGCTCGGCGGCTTGCTCCCATCTTTAATCTCGAACAACACATTCCGGCCGCGCCATCCGCAGCAAATGTCGGGGAAACCTTGGCCAGCCGTGCTAGTTACAGCGACCGTTGCCCCGATAGCCCGAAGGGCCGAGACAATTTCGGGCTGATTCGCGTCGACCTTGGCGGCTCTACGCATTGCCGCTCGCAATACGGTCAACTTCGGCACCGGTATAAGCGTGGCCATAAGGATCAGGAATGCCGTTCTCAGCGCAGAAAACGTTCAGAAGATGAAAGCCGTCCCCGTTGGCGAATCGATAACCACGCTTGTGAGCCTTCGACAAGCTGGAGAAGAACTGAAGCATCGGCTCAGGGTCAGCTTTGATATTTCGCTTAATCTCCGCTACCTCCTCGGCCGTCCAGCCGTACCACTCGACTAGATAGGCGAACTCTTCAGCAAATTCCTTGGACACGCGCATGGTCAGAACTCCACGGTTTCGGCCATATCGACCGATTCAACGGGTTTGGGCAACTTGTACCGATGCGGAAATTCTCCGCGGTTCTCCACGTACTGAAACGAATCACGGTCGAACCAAAAATGAAAGGCGCCCTCATACTCGCCGTGACGCTGCTTTTCGATGGACAGAATCACATCCCCCTCGGCCATCACGTAATCCGCTTCGTCGTTCTTGAGGTGCAATTTGCCCTCTGCCAGCGCTTCCTTCTTCTTGTTACGCCAGACGATCACCACGTTGTCCACCAAGTCGGTAATGGCGCCTGAACCCTTGACGGAGAACTTGCCCACCTGGTCGTATTCGTCTTTTCCCTTGCGGACGTGTGCTACCAGGTGGATATGAATGTTCTCGGCCTGGGCCACTGACGTAAGCTGGTCAACGAAATCCTTCTGGCCGTTGTAGTCGTCCTCACCAGCAACGCACTTCATAAGGTTGTCCACGAACAAGTGCTTGATGCCAAGCTCCGAAGCGCAATAGCGCGCCACGGCGCAAATGGCGTCCGGAGTCACCTTCCCGAGGTGGTCATAGATCCAGAGCCGGTCATCCGTCCATTTGTGGAAGTCACGGATGAATCCTTGAGACGGATCCGAAGCTGCCCATGCCTGACGCGTCATGCGCGCCATCGTCTTATGCGGTTTCATTTCGAATGATGCGATGCACACCTTCTGGCCCTGCGTGCAGAGGTCAAGCGCAACCTGACTGGTGATGATCGACTTGCCGTGACCGTTCACGCCCGCCCAAAGCGTCACCTCGCCGTCGCGCAGATCGACTTTCCCCCACGTCTTGGTCCAGCCCAATCGGACAGCGGGCATTTCCGGCGGACGATGGAAATGATCGACAACAGCATTCATCCACTCGGAAGCCGGTCTCACTTTGTGCCACTCGGCCGTGTCGGTCATGTAATCCGACAGGTTGATGACGTCAGCTTTAAGCACCTGCATGTTTGACTCCCAAAAACTCGGTATTCATTCGGGCATCCCAAGGCATGAGCCACACGGGCAGTGTCCTTGACGAAACCATAGACCGGTAGCGCTCATGCGACGCGGGGAAGTCGAGAAGAACTTCCGCCCCGACGTGTCGCTCGACGTCCCAAAGATGTAGAGAATTCGTCCTGGCGTTTGCAATAGCCTGAAGCTCTCCAGCAATCGGCTGCCCCGGCTTAGCGAAGGCCACGACGTCCAATCCTCTCGCCCAACGCCACTCATACCGCTCACCCGGATTCGGATACACATCGAATCCATCGCGGTCGAATGGCGTTTCACCGCAAAACGTCACCCCGACGAATGCTGGCCGTACGCCGTCACGCAGCAGTTCGAGGACTGCACCCGTGTTCGGAGCGGCTTTCAAAATGCCACCCCGCGCCCAGGAATCCACCTCGCACCCTCCGGGATGACCACATACGGCGGCGGCTTGCTGGGGTCAGGCGGAGGTTCGTCTGGAGAAGGCAGACTGCCCCGATAGCCAGCAAATTTCGTCGCGTTGAAAAGCGTCTCAGGCCGCAGGTATTCGGCCATCTTTTCGTCGTTCAGCCATTGCGCTACCTTTGCGTCGATCACGGCTTTGCAGTCCGCAACCGTCGCGCCTTCGGAAAGCCGAGCGCCGATCATCGACAAATTCGCCTTCACGGGCTGGAATGACCGATGAGCCTTTGCGTTCAGGTAGTCCAGCACCTCACTGGCTTGTGGATGGTCTTCGGGTTTTGGTTTTGCAGAGCGACGGGGTTTGGAGGAGGCGTCGGGCTTGCCCGACATATCCTTCTGTTCTGTATCTGTTCTGTTCTGTTCTAGGGCGTTACTGGAACGTTTCTGTAACGTTTCATTGGTTTCGACTTGTTGTTTTTGCTTCTCTCGATACCTTCTAACCCTCCCTGTGCTTGAATCCGACTCATATTGACGCTTGCTCCAGTTAAGCAAATTCCAATCAGAATCGATGAAGCCTCGACGCATGAAAACATCCTTCGTCTCGGCCAACTCCTGTTCCGAAACTCGCATTGCAAACGCAATCGATGTTTCACGCTCGGTTACATGAAACGTTTCAATGCCGTTACTGCACTGTAGGCAGAAAAGCATGACGAGGCGTCGTTGCATAGCCTCGCTCATCATCTGTACCTTCGGGTCGGAAGCAAATTCCGAGTACATGCGGAACCAATCCATTACGTGCCCTCGATCATCCCGGCAGCGATCAAAGCGCCGTCAGGGACTTGCATATCTCGTTGCTGTAGCCACTCGATGCACCAGCGCAGCAAGTCCATCTGCGCGCCGTAGCGTTCCTCGAAGCGGGCCTTGTAGGGGTGGACAGCCACAGCCGTCCCGTTGTCCTGGTGATGGCCGCCACAGAGCGGCAAAACGAGCCAATGAGCATCAGGCTTCGTACGGCCATCAATGTGATGCAAAGAAACGTAGTCGTTGAAACCACCCTCGAAGCGACACGCGATGCAGCCGATATGACGGCACAGGTCATCGTGGAAATGTTTCTGAGCAGTAGTTGGCGTGCGGCCTTTCATTGCTTGCTCCAACGCCGCCATTCAACGAACGGCTCGCGGAATTGCTCGTGGAATATCGCCGCAGCTTCTGCCTTGTGGTCGAGTTCTGAACGACTGTTGATACGGCATCGGTTACGGATCAGCTTTGCGGCGTCCTCGGACATCGAGCACGCCCAGCCATGCTTCGCATGCAGGAAATTCCAAAATTCGGGGTTGTTGCAGAGTTGGCCAGCGAGCTTGGCAAGTTCGCCGCCCTTCTGCTGAGACTCCGGTTGTACGGGCTGTTCGTCGTCGCCAATCTCGACCAACACAGCGGCGAATCGATGGCCAGCATGATTGCCCTTGCGGATAGTCAGGGTTCGGAATGCCTCAAGGTCGGTCGCATCGGTCAGCCAGAATGTGACCTTGGCACCCCCGTTGTGGGTATCACTCCAGCCCGCAAGCTGAACCTCACCTTGAAACGTCGGGATGATTGAAGACATGACTAACCCCGAAGCACCAGATACGTAGGAATGGCGACGGCCAGAAGCACGACGGCGCTCATGATGTAAGCGGTCATTAAGCTGCCCCTCCTGCGCTAACCTGCTTGATCAATGCCAGCACGTCAGGCAGACGCTTCGCCAATTCCTGAAGCGCTCGGTCTTGCTTTGCCTTCTCGTCCTGCAAGTACTTCTCGATCAAGAAATAGACCGGCGTCAGATCGCCTGTGGCTACCAGATATTTCTCCAGGTCATCCACGGAAAACTTGCGGGGGTCGTCGGGATCGCCGCCGAGCTTGCGCGAAAGCGTTGACTGCGACATGTCCATGTCAGCCGCAATGGTCTTCAGTGGGTTGGAATGGGAATACGCGCCGGCACGGACACAGGCCAGCAAAGACTGATGGCGTTCAGCCAAACCCGGCTGAAAATCAAGCGTCATCTGCTTAGTGGTGATTACCGTCATGTTGTTTTCCTGTAGTTGCCGGTACGAAGAAGCCCAAAATAAAGACGTCTCTTCGGACGCCACACCCAAAAAAGAAGGAGCCTCAGACCATGTTAGATTTCCGTTGTCACCCTTCAATCAACACGGAAAGAGGCCCCTATGAACTATTTCTACGTCTCAGTCAAAAACGATCCATCGATTCGAGTAGCACTTGCGAAGCTGAATCAAAATCTGGAGCTCGTCCCAGTGATCCCACTTGGACCAGAGGTTCCGGACGCAGGGAACGCATTGGTGCGCTGCATCGAGGTGCATCTAACGGGATATGGCTTCCTCCGCTTGGTGCCGGATCAGGAAGGAAAAACCCACGGCACTCCTGCGGTTGCGCTAGCCATCCCGCTTGGACTCGTGAACTGGGTTCTGGAGTCGGGGACAGACTCGACAAAGGAGCTTGGCTTTCTGTGACCTTGCGACGTGCACGCTCACCGGCAATTTCTCTTTCAAGACGGTCGAGCAACGCATCGTCATACGTACGGAGCGCGCGAATCACACGACGGATGGCGCTCATTTCAGGCGACTCCCTCAAGAGCCACGCCCCCGGTACTACTTTCCGCTGCCCCTGCGCCCTCTTGTGGGACGCTGGGGCTTGGTCGGAGGCGCTCTTTGACAACCATCCAATCGATATCTGGACGGAGTTCTTCGCAAAGAACCGCGTGGCCTGTAAGGCGCTCAATTTCTGGGCAGTGCTCAGCAGGTACCCGGCGACCTTCTTCGCCCCATTGGCCAACAGCGCTTTTCGTCACGCCAAGAGCGCTTGCGAGTTTTGTTGCTGATCCGACGATGCGAATCGCTTTGTCAAGAGGCTTTTCCATGACTCAAAGTATAGAAATTCTGCACCACAAAAGTCAAGAATTTGTTGACCTTCCGCGTAAAGATTTTCTCTACACTCGGCTTATGGATATCGGCCAATGGGTACGCGCAAGCCGCGAAGCAGCCAAACTCACGCAGGAGCAGTTGGCGGAGCAACTTGGAAAAACAAAGAGCAATGTTTCTGGTTGGGAAAACGGACGACATGAGCCCAGCTTCGGCCAGATCAAAGAGATCGCGAGGATCACCGGATATGCGATCGCCATTCCTGGCATTGATCGGCTAGTCCACTCGAACGTAGAACCTGTAGCAGCCAGCACCGCACTTCGAAGAGTGCCCGTTATCAGTTACGTCCAGGCAGGGCAAATGGTGGAAGTTATCGACCCTTTTTCTTTGGGAGGGGGGTTCGAGATTATTGAAGTGTCGGCACCATGTTCGGCACGGACTTTTGCTCTTCGCATCCGAGGTAACTCAATGGAGCCGAGATTCTTTGAAGGCGACTTGGCGATCATTGATCCGGAACTATCGCCTAAGCCGGGGCAGTTTGTTGTAGCCAAGAACTCAAATGACGAAGCGACCTTCAAAAAGTATCGCCCTAGGGGTGTTGATGAGCACGGGAATGAGGTTTTCGAGCTGGTCCCAATGAATGAGGACTACCCTATGCTTCATAGC
The DNA here is from genome assembly GCF_902459725.1 of Pandoraea eparura. GTDB lineage: Bacteria > Pseudomonadota > Gammaproteobacteria > Burkholderiales > Burkholderiaceae > Pandoraea > Pandoraea eparura. Next base: position 136,605 of record NZ_CABPSH010000010.1, on the reverse strand, counting down.
GAAAGGGACCATCTTCACATTATCGGCGTGTGTATTGAGCGCCGAGAGAACATGCTCAGATAGAAGTCCACAATTCTTGAGGAGATATGACATGACTCGGTTTTCACTGACTTTTCTACTAGCAGCACTTTGTTCCTCTGCTTTTGCCCAACAGTCGTATCAGGACATTGGGAATACCCGTTACTACCAGGACGGCATGACTGCTCAACAGATTGGGAACCAAACGTATTACAGCAACGGAAATGTCGGCCAGCAAATCGGGAACCAGACTTATTGGTCCAATGGGCAAAGTGCTCAACAAATAGGCAACACGACCTATTACAACAACGGCACAACAGCCCAGCAGATCGGTAACACGACGTATTATTCGAACGGGAAGACTTGCCAACAGATCGGCAATCAAATGTTCTGCAACTGACGTCGCTCCACGAACTGTCAAAGCCCGCTTCGGCGGGCTTTTTGTTGTCCTGAATTTTCGCACGCCCAGAAATTAAGAGGGGTGCCGAGCGCACATAAGCTATCAATAATTGGAACACGATAGGTACTTTTTTCAACGGAAAGTACAGTTTTTCTTGACCTTTGTGGTGCAGATTTTCTATACTTGCCTCATGTTCACACGAACACCGAGGCGAACGCCTCGTAGCTCTTACCAAACGACATGAGGTCAGCCATGCAAACCATCGCAACCGCAGCAAATAAGAAATTCTTCGCCGGACAGAAGGTGGTCATCGGCAATACGTCGATCATCAATGACCGCAAATACGTAGGGCTTACCGGGACGGTCGATTTCGAATTTGACACGCTGGTTTACGTCTTCGTGCGCGCTAAAGGTCAACGAGCCGACCGCTGTATCTGCATGCATCGCGACAGTCTGACGCTCGCTTCGTAAGGGGAATGTCATGCAAACCACCAGCAACCTCCTTGATCTCGAAACCGTAGTTCTGAGTTCCGGCGGCCACACCGCCGAAAGCGGCCAACACTGCTTGCTCGAAGTCGTGAGCATGTTTGCTGGCGAACCCTTCGGCGATTCCCCGGCATGCGTCGATCCGGTTCTCGCAGCGTTCGGCCGAGCTTGGAACGACGGCATGCGCACCGACGAGGAGCGCGCCCAACTCAAGCAATACATCCCTCTCCTTGTCGGTACCGCTGGATCGAAGGAACTCTCCGAAAAGCGCTCGTGGATGGCCTTTGACTGGCTGGTACGCGTGCATTGCGCCGCTTGGCTGGCTCTCACGCCTGCGCTGAAGGTTCACGCCGACATTCTCGTCTCGCTTCCCGCTATCACCTGCAACGCCGAACTCGACATTGCATTGCCCAAGATCAATGAGGCACGGGCCGCCGCATGGGCCGCCGCAGGGGCCGCCGCAGGGGCCGCCGCATGGGACGCCGCATGGGCCGCCGCATGGGCCGCCGCAGGGGACGCCCTTGGACCCACCGTAAAAACCTTGCAGGTCAGCGCGCATGAATTGTTCGCACGCATGATCGCAGCGAAGTGAGGTGCCGAGATGAACGCCCCCCTACCCTGCATCGTCACCCGCGACTTGGGTGACTACATGCGCCAGAAGGACGCGGCCGAGGCACTTGACCGCGCCCGAGACAGAGCCGCCGAGTGCGTGGACGTGATCAACGCGCTGCAACGCCTGCAAGAGCACGACTACGCCGGATACCAAGCGCTGCAAGACGCGCTCATCAAGCAAAACACGAAGCGCGCCGGCGAGATCCTCCAAGTCGCGTTCGAGGTCGAGGTGAATGTGTTTGCTGAGGGCGAGGTGTTCCATGGCTGATAAGCACATCTCCGGTCCTTGGTCGTGCGTTCCTTCGATTCCCGAAGAAGGCGTTGAGTGCTTCTGGATCGAGAACGGCGTACAGCGCATCACTGCTGTCGACGGCCCGCAGAACGAAGAACGTGAAGCTACTGCCTGCCTGATCGCCGCCGCGCCGGAACTGCTGGAGGTGCTGGACGCGATCAATGAATCGGTGGAATCGCTGCACGCCACCGTTGGACTGATTGCTGCTCGAAGCGAGTTCGAAGAGGACGTGCATTTCCACGAGAAGTGGGCAATGGACGAGCTTCTCTCAAAGGTCGAGCGCGCCCGCGCCGCCCTCTCCAAAGCACGAGGTGAACAGGTATGAGCGAAGCCAAACGCTACCCGGCCCCGAAGATGGTCGATCGGACGTGCAAGCGCTGCAAGAAGCCGTTTCAGGCACGTGCAGCAGATGTAAAGCGCGGCTGGGGCCTGTTCTGCTCGAAGTCGTGCAAGGCCATCAAGCAGGAGGCGCGTACGGGCCAGTACGCGGCGTTCATTGAGCGCGGCCAGAACTCATCTGAGGATAGAGAAGCTTCGTACGACGCTGCGTATGACGAGATCACGGGCGGATGGGACGAAGGTGGCTGGCGTGATGACGACTCTGGCGTAACCACCGTACGAGGTGCCGCATGACCCCCGACTACTGCGTCCGCTGCGGGCGCCAAGGCCATACCGCCGATGAGTGCTCGCTTCGTCACCATCGCCCTGCGCCGACGCTGATGGAGCGCATCGACCGGTTTGCTGCTCGCTTTCCCGGCGTGGCCGCGCTGATCTTCATTGCCGTGATTGCGCTGGGTGCTGGGATTGTCGGCTCGTTTGATGCCGACGACAGCCTTCGTACGGCGCAGCACGTCGTTTATCGGAGCATCTGATCATGGACCCGCAATGGTGGGCTGAAGTCGGGCAATGGGAAGAATATTTTAAGGGTCAACAGCCACCCGTGACGGCTGAATCCAAGGAAAAGCAATCATGGCATTCATCGCATCAGACAACGGTGGCGGCGACTTCAAGCGTGTCCCCGCAGGCGTGTTCATCGGACGTTGCTACTCGCTCATCGACATTGGCACACAACGGGTCGAATTCCAAGGCGACGTAAAGCTTCAACACAAAATTATCATCCGTTGGGAGCTTTTTGGTGAAGACGAGCATGGTGAGCCACTGACAATCGATGTGGACGGCAAAGCAATGCCGATGACCATTAGCAAGCGCTACACATTGAGTCTGTCTGACAAAGCGCGCCTGCGTCACGACTTGGTTTCTTGGCGTGGCCGAGACTTTACAGATGAGGAAGCGAAAGCATTCGACGTTTCCAAATTGATTGGCGCTTATTGCATGGTCAACGTCACACAGAACGAATCCAACGGCAAGGTCTACAGCAATATTTCCAGTCTTACGCCGTTGCCGGGAGCGCTTAAAAATGCCAAGCCCGATCCCGTTCATGAAAATCGGATGTTCGATCTTGATTCGCCGGATTGGGATTTCTTCGAAACGCTTCACGAAAAGCTTCGTGAAACGATCAAGGAAAGTACGGAATGGATTTCGAAGTATGGGAAACCGTCAGGTGCTAAAGAATATGCAGATGTCACAGGCGGCGCCGGTTTCCATGACGATGATATCCCGTTCTGAGGCATGCCATGAACATCTATCTTGATATCGAAACCATCCCGTGCCAGCGCCCCGAAGTCCTCGAAGCAATCCGACGCGATGTTGCCGAGAACTTTAAAGCACCGCCGTCTTTGACCAAGGAACAGGCCGCATCCGATCTTGGAATGACCGATGCACAGGAAATCAAATTCACCAGCAAGGATGCAATGCTCGCGAAGTGGGTTGATCGGTTCCGCGATGAAAAGGCGGAAGAAGTTGCAGATGAGAAATGGCGCAAGACCTCGTTTGATGGCGGACTCGGACAAATTGCAGTGATCGGGCTTGCCTTTGACGATGCCCCGCCCGTCTCGTTCTATTCGGACGACTGGGCCGGTGACGAGGCAAGCGTAATCAGTGCGGCCTTCAACGCGATCAAGAATAGCTACGCACCGAGCAGTGATCGCCGTCCTGTCTTTGTTGGTCATTACGTTACCGAATTCGATTTGCGCTTCATTTTTCAGCGCGCTGTCGTCCTTGGCATCCAACCTCCATCAATCATCCCTTTCCACGCCCGCCCATGGGACGACTACGTGTTCGACACGATGACGCGATGGGCTGGCATCAAGGGAAGCGTGGGACTCGGGAAGCTTTGCGATGTGCTGGGCATTCCCAATAAGGGCGCAGAACTTGATGGTGAAGAAATCGACGGCAGCATGGTTTGGGACTTCGTGCGCGCCGGCCGCATCGCAGATGTCGCGACGTATTGCATTGGCGACGTTGAGCGTGCTCGCTCCATCTTCAAGCGCATGACATTCCAATCCGCCGCCTGATTTCGAGGCGCCCGGCGGCCGTGCTGCTGAATGGTGGCGAACAGCCAGGAATTACACACTGATACGGAGATTGAGATGAGAAAGATTATTTCTGCTTTGGCTTTTATGTTGTTGGTTACTGCTCTGCCTGGTTGCAGTAATGACGCAGATGTTGCGTCGCATAACCTCTCCAAGGCAGCCGACAACTTCGAGATCACCCGTCGAGTCGTGTTCTACAACGGCATCACGGGGGATTACATGCTCAGCATTGAAGGACTTTGCTCTCTCGGCAACAACGACAAGTCGCGAGAAGTTTCGATTACTTGCAAAACCGGCCCAAACAGCTACAAGAAGCATTTTCTCGGCCTGTCGGACAACGTGACGTATTTCGTTGAGCAGATCGATGCAGCAAATGTCAGCGCATATCACTACCAGGTCATCTTCAAGCCTTCGGTGATCGTGCCGGACATCACCATCAAGTGAGCGCAGCGATGACCAACTACATGGACCCCCGCCCCGAAGGGCTGAATACCGATCCTGCGCCGCCTTCTGTTGTCGAGACGCTCGACGATGACCCACCGAATAGCTATGGCTGCGGTTACGAAGGCGCTCACTTCGGCGCTCCCTACATTGATGCCATTTGCATCGAAGGCGAGCTGTGGGACTTGGATGCCTTCGAAGACGGGATGCTGGTGGGCGGCGGCAATATGCCCTGCCCTTGCTGTAACACCCGCGAATACCTCGAATACCAGGACTACCGCTACACCGGCAACGCACGGAACCGTCGCGCGCAGATCCGTAAGGACATCCGACGAATCCTGCGATTGATCAAGGAGCGTAAAAATGCCTGACCACAAGACCGTGACGTTTGATGCGCTCATCGAATATTTGAAGCACACGCAGGACAACCACAAGAACAGCGTTTCGGCCCGCGACCCCGTGATCGCGGCACATATCAAGGATCTTGACGAATGGATTGACGTGCTGCTCTCCGCCGCCCCCATGCCAGCCGCACAGAGCGCAGGGCAAGAGGCGGTGGCGTATGAGCACGTCATGCACAAGGAGGGCGGTCAGACTGATGAACGCCTGACGTATGGCGAAGACAATCCATTCGGCTTTCCGGGCAGGGACTACGACCGCACGTACACTGTAACCCGCAGACCGCTCGTTTATGGCGATGCCGCGCCCGTGAATGGAGGCGAGCACTACGCGGAACGATTCATCGCAGAATATGGGAATCGTCTTGCGGAACTCCTCGGACTCGATGCCTACGATATAGCGGATCGTGACGCACAAATCATGCGGTTATTGCGTGCAGCAGATGTGCCCGTGAATGGCGGCGAGCGCGCCTTTACACCGGACTGGGCCGGATACCGCCAAGGGCTTGCCGATGGTAAAGCCGAGTGCGCCGCAGATGCGCAGCAGGTGGGCGGCGAGCGATCTGTAACGTTTGAAGCATGGGCAAAAAATCAAGGCTTTCCGCTTGATCGAACGGGATTGGGTGATGGCGCGTCTTATCTTGACATTCGGACTCAGGGCGCGTCTGACGCGTGGCATGCTGCCCTCACGTCTCCCGAGAAGGCGAGCGGCGATGCGCCGCTAACGCTCGAAGAACTTGAACTGTTTGCGGCAAATCTAACGAAGTCCGGCGAATTGATTTGGGCCGGGTTCCGTAAGGACGCAGACGGCAAATACAGAATCCCAATCATATCGCCGTCCGTCTATAAGCTGGTATGCGCCGCGCTGTCGGCGAATATCCAGCACGAGCGAACTTCCATCATCGCTGGCGCACTGTTCGATTTCATGGGGCACCTGACAAGCCGCGATGAAGTGCTCACGCTTTCGGCTGCCAACTTGGCGACCCCTGCTGTTGATGCACTTGCGGCATGGGCAAAGAAACGCGGTCTAAGTCTCGACGGCGCCAGAGTTGAGGATTGGCAAGACGCGCTGTCGGCGGATGGCGGGGATCGCAAGGATGCGGAGCGGCTCGACTTCCTCATCGAGCAACAGGCATGGGCGCAATGGGAGGATCGAGACGGGACAATCCGCCAGTGTCAGGTATGGACGCAAGATCACGATGAGAATTACCACATCCTGTCTGGTGACTCCCGCTACTTCAACACTCCGCGCGAAGCCATCGATGCCGCCATTGCCGCCCAGGCGAAGGGGGGATGATGATGATCCGGTGCATCCCAATAGCAACCTGCGAAATGTGCCCGTATCGCAAGCGGCACTATGGGCAGTATGAGTGCAGCATGTTCAACTATCAGCGGCTTCCCGATCAGGACGCGAGCAATGGTATCGCCAAAGGCGTGCCCGACTGGTGCCCACTCCCGCCACACCCGTCGTTCAATGCCGCCTCTCAGGCAGCGGAGGAGCGGAAATCGTGAACCAGACATTCAGCGAATTTGCCACCAACGTCGCCTTTTCGATCAGCCTGTCGAAATCGCAGTGCAACGCGCTCCTTCGCATTTCCCTTGGCGCCGAGCATGCGCAATTGTTCGCCGTCGATGTGTCCACCGTCCAGGCTCTTGAGCGGAAAGGATTGGTGTTTTGGAACCGCACGAGCGACGGCCACCCGGAAGGATTCGGCGGCCTGACGAAAGCGGGCGAACTGATGGTCGCGCTACTCGGTGAGGCAGGTATGAGCATCGAAGTGACCAACACGGCCCGGATTCTGCGGAGGATCGCATGAGACAGAACGAGATCATTCTGGGCGACTGCCGGGAGGGCCAATTGAGCCTCTTCGAAGTGCCGGCACCCGATGCCACGGCACGTCGTCGCCTAGACTTCCGCCCAGCGAACATGCGGACTGTCCACGGAATCCGTCACGAAAATAGGCACGTCAGGTCTTACTCGGTTTCGTGCGTCGAGTGCGTCGAAGACAGACTGTCTGACGAGAGTTTCGTGCGCATCTCCGGCGGCGGCATGGATGCCCCCGACGACTTGCCCGTCGGCTCAGTCAAAGCCTGCTTCTCGGACATCGGCTATCCCACCTACCGGCTGACTGGAATCATCCAGCGCATTTATCGACGCGACAAAGCATGACCACCCACCCGGCCACGAAAAAAAGCCCATCACGATGGATGGGCCATGAGTCCGTGGTGCGGGGGGCACAACATTGCGTCACGGTCAGGACAGTCTACGCGCACCGGTCCGCCGAAAAATTGAGGAATACCCGGCCCAACCAAACGGGCGTTTGAGGAAAGAGTGATACAGCAAGCACCACCGGCCACGGCCGAAGCACTGAAAGAGATTCTGCGGGTGACCGCGAAGGAATGGGGAGTTGAGAGATGAGGACCTTTATGACGCCGGAGGAACTAGCCGAACTCACCGGCTATGTCCGCTGCGCCGACCAGCGCAAATGGCTCAAGAAGCAAGGATGGGCGTTCGAGGTATCGCGTGGCGGCCGACCGATTGTTGCGCGCTCGTACTTCGATGCTAGGATGAATCGTAAGGCCGTTGCAGCTACATCGCCAACGCATCACTTTGACCGGCTTCACGCCGCCTGAAAATCATGGCCAGGAAGCGAACCACGAATCTTCATCTTCCGCCACGCATGCGGCAGAAAGGTGCGTCCTATTACTACGACACGCAGCAGACGCCGCGCAAGTGGATCCCGCTCGGCCAGGATTACCAGCAGGCATTGATCGAATGGGCGAAGATCGAAGGCCGGGATCTATCGCCGGAATTGTCCACGCTGACGACGATCTACGCGCACTATAAGCGAGATGTCTATCCGTCAAAAAGCCCAGCCACACAACGGGACAACGACCGCGAATCAGCCAAGCTGCTACTGGTTTTCGGGGATTCAGCGATAGACAGCATCACCCCGGCCGACGTGCAGCAGTACATGGAGGCCCGCGGCGCGACGGCGAAAGTGCGAGCCAACCGGGAAAAAGCGCTTCTGTCGCATGTTTGGAATTTTGCTCGAGCAAAGGGCTACACGACGCTACCCAACCCCTGCGCCGGCATCAAGAACCACCGTGAACGTGGGCGCGACAAGTACGTGAGCGACAGTGAATACAAGGCCGTCTGGCAGCAAGCCGACCAAGCGCTACGCGATGCGATGGATCTGGCCTATCTAACTGGGCAGCGCCCTTCAGACGTGCTCAAACTGTCCATGACCGACATTCAGGATGGCACGCTGGCAATCAAGCAGGCAAAGACCGGGACGAAACTGCGCATCCTGATAGAGGGGGAACTGGCGGCCCTGATCGAACGCATCAAGGCTCGCGAGCAAAAGACCAAAGGTCTGCGCCTCGTGCAGGACGAAAACGGCCGGCACCTGACGTATTGGCAATTGGCTAACCGTTTCGAGGAAGCGAGAGCCGCGGCAAAGGTGACGTTCCAGTTTCGCGATATTCGCGCGAAAGCGGCAACCGATGTGGGGGGATTGGATTCAGCGCAGCAACTGCTAGGGCATGCCAGTCGGGCGATGTCAGAGCACTACGTGAAGAAGGTCGCGGGCACCAAAGTGAAGCCGGTGAACCGGAAAATCTGATCGGGATTGTAGAAGATTGTAGAAGTGGTTAGCAGGCGCTAACCTGCTAACCGTTACTACTGGTAGGCCGTGCTGGGTTCGAACCAGCGACCAAGGGATTATGAGTCCCCTGCTCTAACCACTGAGCTAACGGCCCTCAACTACCGGCGCTCGCTCAGCTGCAATCAATTGCCTTCGAGGAACGACTTGAGCTTGTCGGAACGGCTCGGGTGACGCAGCTTGCGCAGCGCCTTGGCTTCGATCTGACGAATACGCTCACGCGTCACGTCAAACTGCTTGCCCACTTCCTCGAGCGTGTGGTCCGTGCTCATCTCGATACCAAAACGCATGCGCAACACCTTGGCCTCGCGCGGCGTCAGCGAATCAAGCACATCCTTCACGACGTCGCGCATACTACCATGCAACGCGGCGTCCGCAGGCGCTACCGTGCCCGTATCTTCGATGAAATCGCCCAGATGCGAATCGTCGTCGTCACCGATCGGCGTTTCCATGGAGATCGGCTCCTTCGCGATCTTCATGATCTTGCGGATCTTGTCCTCCGGCATCTCCATCTTCTCGGCCAGCGTCGCCGGATCCGGCTCGACACCGGTCTCCTGCAGAATCTGACGCGAAATCCGGTTCATCTTGTTGATCGTCTCGATCATGTGCACCGGAATACGGATGGTACGTGCCTGGTCCGCGATCGAACGCGTGATGGCCTGACGAATCCACCACGTCGCATACGTCGAGAACTTGTAACCACGACGGTATTCGAACTTGTCCACCGCCTTCATCAGGCCGATGTTGCCTTCCTGAATCAGATCCAGGAACTGCAGGCCACGGTTCGTGTACTTCTTCGCAATCGAAATCACCAGACGCAAGTTCGCTTCGGTCATCTCGCGCTTGGCCTTGCGGGCACGGCGCTCGCCTTCCGACATCTTGCGATTGACGTCCTTCAACTCGGTGAGCGGCAACACCACGCGCGCCTGCAAGTCGATCAGCTTCTGCTGCAACTCGCGCACCGCCGGCACATTACGCTCAACCACCGAGCTGTACGCCTTGTTGTCGGCCACGACCGTGTAGATCCAGTCGAGATTGGTTTCGTTGCCCGGGAAACGCGACACGAAATCCGCACGCGGCATGCCGCACTTGTCGACCACGATGTTCAGGATCGCACGCTCGATGTTGCGCACTTCATCGACCTGCGAACGCAGCGTGTCGCACAGACGCTCAACCGTGCGCGCCGTGAAGCGGATCGTCATCAGTTCCGCCTGGATCGACTCACCGGCCTTCACGTACGACTTCGACTGGTAGCCTTCCTTCTCGAACGCACGACGCATCTTGCCGAACCAGTCGGCGATCTCGGCGAACTTGGCCAGCGAGTCACGCTTGAGCTGCTCGACCTGCGCGGCCGAAGCCCCGCCGCCGCTGCCGCTGTCATCGTCCTCTTCAGCCTCTTCTTCCTCTTCTTCCTCTTCGTCTTCCGCGTCGGCGTCGAAGTCTTCGTCGTCGGCAGCCGCTGCCGCCACCGCCTCGGCGTTCGGATCGATCAGGCCGTCAACCACTTCGTCGATGCGCATTTCTTCACGCTCGACCTTCTCAGCCAACGCCAGAATTTCGGCAATCGTCGTCGGACAGGCGGAAATGGCCTGCACCATGTGCTTCAGGCCTTCCTCGATCCGCTTGGCGATCTCGATTTCGCCCTCGCGCGTGAGCAGCTCGACCGTGCCCATTTCGCGCATGTACATGCGCACCGGATCGGTCGTGCGGCCGAACTCGGAGTCGACCGTCGACAGGGCCGCTTCCGCTTGCTCCTCGACTTCGTCATCCGTTGCGGCGTTCGGCGCATTGTCGTTGAGCAACAGCGTTTCGGCATCGGGCGCCTGCTCATACACGGCAACGCCCATGTCGTTAAACGTGGCGATCACGCCTTCCAGCGCGTCGCCCTCCACCACGTCGTCAGGCAGGTGGTCGTTGATCTCTGCAAAGGTCAGGAAGCCTCGTTCCTTACCCAGCTTGATCAGCGTCCTCAGCTTGCCGCGACGCTCCTCAAGTTCCTCGGCCGTTCCGGGCTGGTGCGAGGAAAATGCGTCTTTGAGCAGTGCTTTCTCTTTTGCCCGGCGATCACGCGCCTTCTGCTTTTCCACTTTGGTCTGATCTTCGTTCACGGGTTGATCACTAGTATCCGCTGCGACGTTCTGCGCCACCGAGGCGGCTGTCTTCGCGGCCTTGCCGCGCGTCTTGGGGACGAGCGGCTCACCTGCTGCCGACACGACCTCCACAGCCTCGGGTTTGCTGGAAGCCCCGGTCTTGCGTGGGGCTTGCGTCGCAGGTTTACTGCGGCCCGCCAGGGTCGATGCCTTGGCGGTAGTTGCGCGCTTCGCGCTTTTTTCAGCGGGTTGTCGGGCCTGCGGTTTCCCGCCGGCCGTCGCCTTCGCGGTCGTTGCTGCCTTCGTCGCCCTGACGGGCGGCTCGGACTTCACCGTCGGCCTGGCTGCCTTCGCAGCCCCCACCGTGGCGGCGGTCGCACTCTTGCGCTTGGTGACATCGGTCACCTTCGCAGCCGTCTTGCCGGTCGTCTTCGTTGCGCCGGCGGCTGCCTTTATTTGCGTGGTACGTTTCGCCGAACTTGCCTGGCTGGCCGTTTTCTTCGTCGCTTGCGCCACCGCCCCGGCTTTCACGGCAACGCCAGCTTTCGGAGAACGAGACGCCCCCCTCCCACCGGATGCCGCCGCCGCGCTGGTCGCGCGCTTTGCCTTCGGTGCAGGGATAACCGTCTTTTTTCCGCTGGTCGTTGTCATCTTTGCCATAGCGATCTCGCTTGCCAGAAAACAGCCCACTGAAAACTTTCCATTATAGCACGCGGGCTTACCTCAACTTCGCGCGCCTCCTGTGCCGGCCGGAGCCAGCAGCCGCTTCAATTCGTCGCGTTGCCGCGACAGCGCTTGAGCGTGGCGCAATTCATCGGACGTCAGCGACGTCCGCTTGAAAATCGTCTCCAAGGCTTCGCACAGACCGTCGTACTGCAAGCGCCGGATCGCGCTTCGCAGTTCCGCAAGCCGCAGTGCAATCTGCTCCTCCCGACGCTCGACCTGAGTCTCGTCGTCAGGGTCGAACAACAACAGGTCGCGGGCATTCTCTTCGAACGAGAGAATTTCGCGAATGATGTCGTCGAAACTCGCCCAGTTCGGCGACACTCGCAGCCGATCCGACATGAAGCGGAAATCGGCCTGCGCCCCCATTTCGCGGCAATGCGCCAGCACTTCCGAGAAAATCTCGGCGTGATAGGGCCCTTCCTGCAAAATTCCGGCTTCTTCTTCGGTCAATTCGTTCCCAAGTACCGGGAACATCAACAGGTTCTGCAGCGCCCGATGCTCGGTGCCGACCACCCGGCGCTTCTCGCGCTTGGCCGGCGCCTTGTCCCACGGGTTCTGACGGCGCGCCGCGCCAATCTGCAACTCGCACAACCCGGCCACTTCCTCGACCGAGCTTTCCACCCGCTCGGCCAGCGCATGCAGGATTTGCCCGCGCAACGCGTTCGCCGGCATCTGCTGCAACAGCGGCTTCGCCTCGAACAGCGCGCGCGCCCGCCCTTCGGGCTGGTGCATCTCCTTGCCCGCCGTCACCTCGCCAATCAGGAACTGCGACAACGGCATGGCACGCGACACCTCGCCAGCAAACGCCTCGGCACCGTGCTCACGGACATAACTGTCCGGATCGTGCTCGCTGGGCAAAAACAGGAACTTGAAGCTCCGGTTGTCGTCCGCATGCGGCAAACACGCCTCGAGCGCCCGACGCGCCGCCCGCCGGCCCGCCGCGTCGCCGTCGAAGCTGAACACTACCGTTTCGGTCTGGCGCAACAGCTTCTGTACGTGCATCGGCGTGCAGGCCGTGCCCAACGTGGCCACCGCTTGCGGGAAGCCGAGCTGCGCCAGCGCCACCACGTCCATATACCCTTCCACCACGAGCACATAGCCCGCGTCGCGAATGCCCGTGCGCGCCTCGAACAGGCCGTACAGCTCGCTGCCCTTGCTGAAAAGCGGCGTCTCGGGCGAGTTCAGGTACTTGGGCTCGCCCTTGTCCAGCACGCGCCCGCCAAAAGCGATCACCTGGCCCTTCGTGTTCCGGATCGGGAACATGATCCGGTCGCGAAAACGGTCGTAACGACGCTTCGTGCCGCCCGCCTCGCCCTTCTCGCTCTCGATGACGAGGCCGGCATCGAGCAACTGATCGTCGCGGTAGTCCTGGAACGCGGCCTCGAGATTCTGCCAGGCATCCGGGGCATAGCCCAGGCCGAAATGCGCGGCGATTTCGCCGGTCAAACCCCGTCGCTTCAAATAATCGATGGCCGCCGGCGCACTGCGCAATTGCTTGCGGTAGTAATCACAGGCACGCGTCATGACGTCAACCAAGCCAAGCGTTTGCGCACGCTGCGCGGCAGGTGCCGGCGCGCCCGGCAGCGGCGCCTCACGCGGCACATCCAGCCCGACATTCCGGGCCAACTCCTCGACAGCTTCGACAAATCCGAGTCCGGCATGCTCCATCAGGAAGCTGATCGCGCTGCCGTGCGCGCCGCACCCGAAACAGTGATAGAACTGCTTGGTCGGACTTACGGTAAATGAGGGCGACTTCTCGTTATGAAAGGGGCACAGCCCCATGAAGTTCGCCCCACCCTTCTTCAATTGCACGTAGCGGCCCACCACCTCGACGACATCGACGCGGTTGAGCAGATCTTGCAGGAACGACTGGGGGATCACTGGATCGATACCATCGCGGCGCGGTGCCGTACCGTCGCACGCGACGGCAACTTACCGCACCACCCAATTACGCAGCCAACGCCGCCTTCACTTGCGCGGACACGGCCGTCATGTCGGCGCGCCCAGCCAACTGGCCCTTGAGCACGCCCATCACCTTGCCCATGTCCTGCGGACCGGAGGCGCCCGTTTGCGCCACGGCTGCCTTGACCGCCTGCTCGACCTCGTCCGCCGAGAGCTGCTGCGGCAGGTAGACCTTGAGCACGTCGAGTTCGACGGCCTCCTTGTCGGCCAGATCGGTGCGCCCGGCCGCCTGGAACTGGCTGATGGAATCCTTGCGTTGTTTGATCAGCTTGTCGACGACGGCAACGATCGCCGCGTCATCGAGAGTGATGCGCTCGTCGACTTCCTTTTGTTTGATTGCCGCGAGCAGCAGCCGGATGGTCCCCAGTTGTTCAGCGGCCTTGGCACGCATGGCCGTCTTCATGTCTTCGGTAATGCGTTCTTTCAGACTCATGAGCAGGGGTTCCGGAATTCGAATACGTTTCAGTGTAGTGCATGCCGCCCCAAAGGAAAGGACGACCGCCGTCGGACAGCTACCGCGCGCGGCCGCGGCCGATAGGTTGGCGCAGGGGCGAGCGGGAGCAGAAAGCACAAAAACCCGCTTGCGGAGACGATCACACACGCGATCACAAGCGGGCTCGCCGGAGACTCGGACCCGCCCCGGCAAAGGCGCACCCGGGTGCACTCGGCCGTCGACGTGTCGGACGCAGACTGCCCGGTCATGCTTCGGAAGCGTTGAGAACCGCCCCGAAAACGACCGCTGGCGCGTCGTCTCCACGAAGGGGAGAGATTATCACAGCACAGAAGTGACCGTCTACGACAGGGCGTCGCCCCGGGCCGGCTCAACCTTGATGCTTTCGGACATTGCCCGCGCGCACGCCACGGCCGACGCCCACGCCCATTGAAAGTTGTAGCCGCCGAGCCACCCGGTCACGTCAACGACTTCCCCGATGAAATGCAGCCCTGGCTGCGCGCGCGCCTCAAGGGTCGCGGATGACAGCGCCTGCGTATCGACCCCGCCACGCGTGACTTCGGCCTTGCGCCAGCCTTCGGAGCCGCATGGCTTGAGCGTCCAGTGGGTGAACGCCTGCGCGAGCGAGCGCAATGCCTTGTCCGGCAACTCCTGCACGCGGGCCTGCGGCGAAAGTCCGCTGTTCGCTACCCAGGCGTCGGCCAGCCGGGCCGGCACCCATTGCGCCAGCAGGTTGGCCAACTGCCGCTTCGACGTCGCCTTCGCCTCGAACAATGCCGCCTCGATGTCGGACGATGGCGCCAGATCCAGGGTGATCGGCTGTCCCGGCGTCCAGAAGCTGGAAATTTGCAGGATGGCCGGACCGGACAGCCCGCGATGCGTGAACAGCAGATCCTCGACGAAACGCTCGGCGTCGCGCCCCTGCCCCGTGCTCACCTCGACTTCCAGCGACAGGCCGGATAACCCCGCAAAGGGCACCCAGGTCGACGCGTCGAACATCAGCGGCACCAGCGCCGGACGCGGCTCGACGAGTGCCAGCCCGAATTGCCGGGCGATGCGATAGCCCCAGTCCGTCGCGCCGATCTTGGGAATCGACAAGCCGCCGGAAGCGATCACCAATCGTTTGGCCGCGATATGCCCGGCATCCGTCGTCAAGTGATAAGGATGCGCGCCGCCGGCCGCCGTATGGGCAACCGTATGGACGGCGCAAGGCATCCGCCAGTGCACGTGCCCCGTCGCACACTCCTTGCGCAGCATGTCGATGATGTCTTCGGCACTGTTGTCGCAGAACAGCTGTCCGCGATGCTTCTCGTGCCAGGCAATGCGGTGACGCCCCAGCAGATCCAGAAAATCACGCGGCGTATAGCGCGCCAGCGCGGACCGGCAGAATCGCGGATTTTCGGACAGGTAATTGGCCGGCCCCGCGTTGATATTAGTGAAATTGCAGCGCCCGCCGCCCGAAATCCGGATTTTCTCTGCCAGGCGCGTCGCATGATCGATGAGCACCACGCGCAGCCCGAGTTGCCCGGCCACCGCCGCGCACATCAGGCCCGCCGCGCCGGCCCCCACGATCGCTACATCGAACTTTTCCATGGCGCGCATTGTACCCGGCAGGCGATAAGGTCGACTGGTATACTTCTCGGTTATCTCCACATTCTGACGCTGCGCGCCTCCCCTTCCGCCATGCTGGTTTTAGGCATTGAAAGCTCCTGCGACGAAACCGGGCTCGCCCTCTACGACACCGAGGCCGGCCTGCTGTCGCACGCGCTGCATTCGCAGATCGCCATGCATCGTGAATATGGCGGCGTGGTGCCCGAACTGGCGTCGCGCGACCACATTCGCCGCGCGCTGCCCCTGGCGGAAGCCGTGCTCGCACAGGCCGGCAAGCCCCTCAGCGCGGTCGATGCCATCGCCTACACGCAAGGCCCTGGGCTCGCCGGGGCGCTGCTGGTGGGCGCAAGCGTCGCGAACGCGCTCGCCTTCGCGCTCGAGCGTCCGGTCGTTGGCGTGCACCATCTGGAGGGGCACCTGCTCTCGCCGCTGCTCGCGCCGGACGCCCCCGCTTTCCCGTTCGTCGCGCTGCTGGTGTCCGGCGGCCACACGCAGTTGATGGAGGTTCGCGCCTTCGGCCAGTACGCCATGCTCGGCGAGACGCTGGACGACGCCGCCGGCGAAGCCTTCGACAAGACAGCCAAGCTGCTGGGACTCGGCTATCCCGGAGGCCCGGCCGTCTCGCGCCTGGCCGAGTTCGGCACGCCGGGACGTTACGACTTGCCGCGTCCGATGAAGCACTCGGGCAACCTCGACTTCAGCTTCAGCGGACTGAAGACCGCCGTGCTCACACAGGTACGCAACCTCGGCGGTCATGTGTGCGACCAGGAAAAGGCGGATCTCGCGCGGGGCTTTGTCGACGCCATCGTCGACGTGCTCGTCGCCAAGTCGATGGCCGCGCTCAAACAAACGGGCATGAAGACACTGGTCGTGGCGGGCGGCGTGGGCGCCAACACCCAGCTTCGCGAAGGGCTCAACGAAGCCGCGCGCCGTCGCGGCTATCGGGTGCACTATCCGGACCTGGCGTTCTGCACCGATAACGGCGCCATGATCGCTTTCGCCGGCGCCATGCGACTCAAGCATTGGCCGGACGAAGCGGACAGCGAATACGCCTACACGGTCCGCCCGCGCTGGGATCTCGCCGACATCGTGCGCAGCGCCTGACGGCACGAACGACCGGCAAACACCCAAGAAAAAACCGCTCCGAGGAGCGGTTTTTCATTTCATGCGCCGTGCCAGGCGCAGCGAGATCAAGCCGCCAGGCGCTTGTCGCGTTCGATCACGGCGTAGGCACTGTGATTGTGGATCGACTCGAAGTTCTCCGCCTGGAGCGCATAGGCCACGATGCGCGGCTCATCGTTCAGACGCGTCGCCACATCGCGCACCAGATCCTCAACGAACTTCGGATTCTCGTACGCCCGTTCGGTCACGTACTTCTCATCCGGACGCTTGAGCAGCCCCCACAACTCGCAGGACGCCTCCTCCTCCGCCATGCGCACCAGCGCCTCGACGGCGATATCGCCCACGATCTCGGCATCGATCGTGATGTGCGAGCGCTGGTTGTGCGCGCCATACTGCGAAATCTTCTTCGAGCACGGGCAAAGGCTCGTGACCGGCACCAGCACCTTGAGCCACACGCGCGTCTGGCCGTTGCGCACGTCGCCAGTCAGGGTGACCTCGTAATCGAGCAGGCTTTGCACGCCCGAGACCGGCGCCGTCTTGTTGATGAAGTACGGGAACGTCACTTCGATGCGACCGGCTTCGGCTTCGAGCTTCTCCAGCATGCTGTCGAGCATGGCGCGAAAACCCGCCACATCCAGCGGCGCGCGATGCGCTTCGAGCAGCGCCACGAAGCGCGACATGTGCGTGCCCTTCTGATCGGCAGGCAGATGAACGTCGAGATGGAAGACGCCCACGGTGGCCTGCGCGTCGCCATCGGCCAGACGCACCGAAAGCGGATGACGCACGCCGCGCACACCCACGCGCTGAATCGGGATCTGCCGGGTGTCGACGGTGCTTTGCACATCCGGCATGACGAAAGCGGGGTTCATCTGATTCATCTAATTCTTCCTTCTTTGCCGGCGGGCCGACGGGCCGACGGGAGGGGGGAGGCAATGGGCAAACGTCTCCGACGCCGGGCTCGCCAGCCGCTGACGAATGTCATCGGAATCGTGCCGGAGAACCCCGGCACGGCATCGGAAAAGGGCGATTCAAACAAAACGATCCGGCAGGCAAGCCGGATCGTTCGGTGGTTCGGGACAACCGGACGCTCAGGCGACGAGCTTCGTCGTGACCTTCCCAGCGGCCTGCGATGCCTCCAGCGGCGGCAGGTCGAAGCGGGCACGAATCGACTTCGCGATCCCCGCAGCGTCGAGGCCTACCGAGGCCAGCAGCAGCGCCGGGTCACCATGATCGATGAAGCGGTCGGGCAGGCCCAATTGTAGTACAGGCCGAATTTCCCCAGCGGCGAGCAGGGATTCCGCCACGGCCGAGCCCGCGCCGCCCATGATGCTGCCCTCTTCCACCGTCACCAGGTAGTCGTGGGTCTGAGCCAGCCGCGCGATCAAGGCGTCATCGATCGGCTTGACGAAGCGCATGTCGGCCACTGTGGCGTCGAGTTCCGCCGCCGCGGCAAGCGCCGGGGCCACCATGCTGCCGAACGCGAGAATCGCCACGCGACGCCCGGCGTCGGCCTGACCTTCGCGCCGCACCACACCCTTGCCGATCGGCAGTGCGGTCATCGTCGACTCGATCGCCGCGCCTGTGCCCGCGCCGCGCGGATAACGCACGGCCGACGGGCCGTCGATCTGCACGCCCGTATAGAGCATCTGACGGCATTCGTTCTCGTCCGACGGCGCCATCACGACCATATTCGGAATGCAGCGCAGATAGGCGATGTCATACGCGCCCGCGTGCGTGGCACCATCCGCACCGACCAGGCCCGAGCGGTCGAGGGCGAACACGACCGGCAGGTTTTGCAGCGCCACGTCGTGGATCAGTTGATCGTAACCGCGCTGCAGGAACGTCGAGTAGATCGCGACCACCGGCTTGAGGCCTTCGGTCGCCATGCCGCCCGCGAACGTCACGGCGTGTTGCTCGGCGATGCCGACGTCGTAATAACGCGTCGGGAAGCGCTTCTCGAACTCCACCATGCCCGAGCCTTCACGCATGGCCGGGGTGATCCCCACGACGCGCTTGTCGGCTTCAGCCATGTCGCACAGCCAGTCGCCGAACACTTGCGTGTACGTCTTCTTGCTGCTCGTGCTCGGCTTGATCCCCTCGGCCGGATTGAACTTGCCCGGGCCGTGGTACAGCACCGGATCGGCTTCGGCCAACTTGTAGCCGTAGCCCTTGCGCGTGACCACGTGCAGGAATTGCGGGCCCTTCAGATTCTTGATGTTCTCGAGCGTCGGAATCAGCGAATCGAGGTCGTGACCGTCGATCGGGCCGATGTAGTTGAAGCCGAACTCCTCGAACATCGTCGCCGGCACAATCATGCCCTTGGCATGCTCCTCGAACTTGCGCGCCAGTTCCAGCACCGGCGGCGCCACGCTCAGCACCTTTTCCACGCCCTTCTTCGCCGCGGCGTAGAAGCGCCCCGACATCAGGCGCGCGAGGTAACGATTGAGCGCGCCAACCGGCGGCGAAATCGACATGTCGTTGTCGTTCAGGATGACCAGCAGCGGCACATCGTCATGCACCCCGGCGTTGTTCATCGCCTCGAATGCCATACCGGCCGTCATGGCGCCATCGCCGATCACCGCGATGCCGAAACGGTTTTCCCCCTTCGTGCGCGCCCCAAGCGCCATGCCCAGCGCCGCCGAAATCGACGTGCTCGAATGTGCCGTGCCGAACGTGTCGTACGGCGATTCGTCGCGCTTCGGGAAGCCTGAAATGCCACCGAGCTGGCGCAGCGAGGCCATCGCGTCGCGACGGCCCGTCAGGATCTTGTGCGGATAGCTCTGGTGGCCCACGTCCCAGACAATGCGGTCTTCCGGTGTGTTGAACACGTAGTGCAGCGCAATCGTCAGCTCGACCGTACCGAGATTGGACGACAGGTGCCCCCCCGTGCGCGACACGCTCTCGAGCACGAAAGCGCGCAGCTCTTCGGCCAACGGCGCGAGTTGGCGACGCTCCAAACGCCGCAATGCGGCCGGGTCATCGATGGTATTTAGCAGTTCGTACATCGTCGTTCCATATGTAGGCGTTCTGATCGGGCAGCCCTCCCTGGGGAGCCGATCCCGATCTCCTGCCGGTGCGTTCTGTGGGGAGATCCGCGCCAGCCCTCCTTGCCTCTTGCCTGTGTCTACTGCAAACCGCCCCGCAGTCATGCCATGTCTTGCGGCTCGGGGCCGTCTCGAAACTTGCCTGTCCGGCGAGCCGCCGCTCAGTTGATGCGATCGACCACGTAATCGGCCAGCGCCCGCAGCCGATCTGCGTTGCCGAGCGTCGCGCTCGCCGCGTGCGCGTCGGCGCGCAGCTTCTCCGCATATCCGCGCGCACCGTCGAGCCCCATCAGCGACACGTAGGTCGGCTTGTCGTTGGCCGCATCCTTGCCCGCCGTCTTGCCGAGCGTGGCCGAATCGGCCGTCGTGTCGAGAATATCGTCCACGACCTGGAAGGCCAGCCCGACGGCCGCCGCATACGCGTCGAGCGCGAGCGTTTCATCGTCCGACAATGCACGGCCGCACAGGGCGCCCATGCGCAGCGACGCACGCAACAGCGCGCCCGTCTTCAGTCGATGCATGTTCTCCAGTTGCGCCTGATTCAGCTTGATGCCGACGCTCTCCAGATCGATCGCCTGCCCGCCCGCCATGCCCAGCGCGCCCGAGGCTAGCGCCAGTTCGCGCACCAGCGCGAGCGACTGTGCCGCGCTCAGGTCGCCCGTGGCTTCGCCAAGCAGCACAAACGCCTGCGTTTGCAAGCCGTCGCCGGCGAGCAGGCCCGTCGCTTCGTCGTATTGCACATGCACCGTCGGCTTGCCGCGGCGCAGATCGTCATCGTCCATGCACGGCAAGTCGTCGTGCACCAGCGAATAGGCGTGGATCATTTCCACGGCGCATGCGGCGCGATCGAGCGCCGTCTCGCTCGCCTGGGTCACTTCGCCCGCCGCAAAACACAGCAGCGGACGCACACGCTTGCCGCCACCGAGCACGGCGTAACGCATCGATTCATTGAGTCGCGCCGAGCCGCCATCGGTGGCCTTGGGCAGCGCGGCGTCGAGCGCTTGTTCCACACGGGCCTGCACCGCCTGCATCCAGGCCTTGATATTCTGATCCGCCATTGTATTCATCCTGCACGTGCCCGTCGGGCCGTGCGTGTTATTGAGTCGCCCCACGCCGCCCTGGGACGCATTCGGTCATGCGTCGCAGTTCGCGGGTCGCCTTGCCACGTCAACCGGCGCCGCTCAGAACTCGTCGCGCGTCGCCTCGAGCGGCTTGAGCGTCTCGCCTTCGAGCACCTTGACCTGCTGCTCCACCTTCTCGAGCAGGCCCTGACAATACTTCACCAGCACGGCACCGCGCCGGTACGCGCCGAGCGACTCCTCGAGCCCCAGCTCACCGCCTTCCATACGCCCGACGAGCTTTTCCAGCTCGGCAAGCGCAGCCTCGTAGGTCTCGGGCAGATCCTGCGGCACGTCGGGTGCCGCGTCTTGCGACTTTGCAGTCTTGGCCATAAACGCAAAATTCGGGTCGAATGTTCCATTTTACGGCAAAAGCGCATCGGCTCGCAGGGCGTAAATTGCCTCAAAACCGATCGCAATGACAATTTTCGGACATTATTTAACGCAAATCATGGACTTAGCAGCCCTCGAGAGTCCATACAAGGTATAATCATCGGTTCCCCTAAATCGATTTTTCGATGGTTGGGTTGTTCACTGCTTTCAAGCTAGTCGGGAGTGGGAATGTCCAATCTAAGCAGCGCTTTGCAACTCAAACCGGCCTCGAGCCAACTGCCGGTCTACACGTATTTCGACGAGGCGCTCCTCGCCCGCGAACGTGAAGTCCTCTTCGAACACGGTCCCCGCTACGTAGGCCATGAGTTGATGGTGCCGGAAGCGGGCGACTATTTTGCGCTGCCCGCCGAGCAGGAGGGTCGCATGCTGGTGCGCAATGGCGCGGGCGAGCATGGCGGCGTCGAACTGCTCTCCAACGTCTGCCGCCATCGGCAGGCCATCATGCTGGGCGGCCGCGGCAATGCGCGCAACATCGTGTGCCCGCTCCATCGCTGGACTTACGACACGAAGGGCGAACTGCTCGGCGCACCGCATTTCCCGGAAAAGCCCTGCCTGAACCTCGGCAAGTTCCCGCTGCAACGCTGGAACGGCCTGCTGTTCGAAGCGCAAGGCCGCGACGTACAGGCCGACCTTGCTCGCCTGGGCGTCAAGCACCATCTCGACTTCTCGAACTTCATGTTCGATCACGTCGAAGTGCACGAATGCAATTACAACTGGAAGACGTTCATCGAGGTTTATCTCGAGGACTACCACGTCGTTCCGTTCCACCCCGGGCTGGGCAGTTTCGTCTCGTGCGAGGACCTGAGCTGGGAGTTCGGCGACTGGTATAGCGTCCAGACGGTCGGCGTGCACGAGGGTCTCGCAAAGCCCGGCAGCCCGATCTATCGTCAGTGGCACGACGTGCTGCTGCGTTATCGCGAAGGCGTGCCGCCGGACTTCGGCGCGATCTGGATGGTGTACTACCCGCATCTGATGATCGAGTGGTATCCACACGTGCTGGTAGTGTCGTGGCTGATTCCGCGCGGGCCGCAGAAGACGACGAACATCGTCGAATTCTATTACCCCGAGGAAATCGCGCTCTTCGAACGTGAATTCATCGAGGCCGAGCGTGCCGCCTACATGGAAACCGCCCGCGAAGACGACGAGATCGCCGAGCGCATGGACGCCGGTCGTCGGGCGTTGTTCGAGCGCGGCGTATCGGAAGTCGGTCCGTATCAAAGCCCGATGGAAGACGGGATGCAGCACTTC
The DNA here is from genome assembly GCF_902459725.1 of Pandoraea eparura. GTDB lineage: Bacteria > Pseudomonadota > Gammaproteobacteria > Burkholderiales > Burkholderiaceae > Pandoraea > Pandoraea eparura. Next base: position 114,096 of record NZ_CABPSH010000010.1, on the reverse strand, counting down.
CACGAGTTCCTGCGACGGCAGTTGGGCGACTTCTGAACGCCGACGTCTTGGCGCGTCTCAGTCATTGAGAAGGTGAACCTACCTGATCAAGACGTCGCCAGGCGGCCGATGTGGCGCCAGCGAGACTGAATTAAATAGTTGCCGAAATTTTGTAGAACGGCGGGCCATCGGTCCGCCGTTTTCGTTAGAATCGTCGCAACGCGCTCGGCACATCCGTGCGCCCCCTATCGGCCGCACGGGTCGCCTGCGATCAGATCGATGCCCGCCCGTTCGCCTGTTCGTTGATTTACCCCTTCGCCACTTCGTCAATTCGCCGCCAACTGGCCCCCATTTTCCATGCAATCGCTCTGGATGTTGGTCTCAGCCTTCATGTTCACGTTGATGGGGCTGTTCATCAAGCTGGCAGCAAACGGATACAACACCGGCGAAATCATTCTCTATCGCAGCCTTATCGGCGTTATCGTTCTACTGGTCTTGTCACGTGCACGCGGCCAATCGGTGCGCACCCGACACGTTGGCGCTCACATCAAACGCAGCGCCGCCGGCGTGATCTCGCTCGGCCTATGGTTCTATTCGCTGACGCAGTTGCCGCTTTCCACGGCGATGACCCTCAATTACATGTCGCCGATCTGGATTTCCTTGATCGTCATGGCGAGCGCCGCCATGCGCGGCAGCCTGCGCACCGACTTCCGCCTGGTCGCCGCGATCTTCGCGGGCTTCGTCGGCGTCGCCCTGTTGCTGCAGCCAACGCTCGACAGTCAGGCGTGGACCGCCGGCGTGGCGGGCGTCATCTCGGGCGTCTTCTCGGCCATCGCGTACATGCAGGTCAAGGACCTTGGCGCGTCGGGCGAACCCGATTGGCGCATCGTCTTCTACTTCTCGCTCGGCGGCGTCTTGCTGGGTCTCGGCTGGGTTGCCATCGACGGCATGCACCCGCTGACGTGGCGCAGCGCAGGCCTCATGCTCGGCGTCGGCATCGCGGCACTTGTCGCCCAAACGGCCCTCACCCGGGCCTTCAGTTTGGGCAACACGCTCGTCACAGCGAATCTGCAATATTCCGGCGTAATCTTCGCTACACTGATCAGCATGCTTGTCTGGGACGATTGGCCCGCGCTGGCCGGCTGGATCGGCATGTTGCTCATTGTGGCGAGCGGCATGACCGCACTGCGCCGACCGTCGGCCACGGCCTGACGGCGGGCGGCTCCCGCCGCTCCTTCCCCCACGCCCGTCTGCGGAGACGTCATGATTCACACGCACTTCACCACGCTCATCAGTCCGCAAAATCTTGACGCGCTGATGCAAACCGCCACCGACGGTGGCGCCCCGGTGGTCATCTTCGACTGCCGATTCGATCTCGCGAATCCGACGGCCGGCGAAACGGCGTACGTCGACGGTCACCTCTTCGGCGCCTTCTACGCGCACCTCGACCGCGATCTGTCCGGAACGACGACCGGCAAGAATGGTCGCCATCCATTGCCCGAGCGCGACACGCTCGCACGCCAACTGGCCACCTGCGGATTGTCGAAGGGCCAGCAAGTGGTGGCCTACGACGCGCAAGGGGGTGTCTACGCTGCGCGCCTGTGGTGGCTGCTGCGTTGGCTCGGCCACGAGTCTGTTGCCGTGCTCGACGGTGGGCTTCAGGCCTGGGAAGCGGCCGGCTTTACGCTCGATGCCGCCCCGCCCGAAGCGCCGCCGCCCGGCGACTTCACCGCGGGTGAGCCGCTCGCCACGACCGCCGACGCGGCAGCCATCGAGCGCAACCTGACCTCTCACGAGCGACTGGTCATCGATGCGCGCTCACCCGATCGCTATCGCGGCGAGAATGAAACCCTCGACCCGATCGGCGGCCACATTCCCGGCGCGGTCAATCGCTTCTTCAAGGACAACCTCGGCGAGGATGGCCGCTTCAAACCCGCCGCCGCCCTGCGCGAAGCCTTCACGCAAGTCATCGGCAAGGACCGCCTGCCCGAGCGTGTCATCTCGCAATGTGGCTCAGGCGCGACGGCTTGCCACAATCTGCTGGCGATGGAGATCGCAGGGCTTCACGGGGCCAGCCTCTATGCGGGATCGTGGAGCGAATGGTGCGCGGACAAACGCCGCCCGGTCGCCACCGGAGCGCAGCCGTAAGCCACGCGGCTTCCAGCAGGTATTTGTACCAGGCATCTGCGCCAGGCATCTGCGCCAGGCATCTGCGCCAGGCATCTGCGCCAGGCCAATGAATAAGGGCGTCCCTCAGGACGCCCTTATTCATGTTCCACTGAGCGACGTCAGACGCCACGCAAAGACATCACCTCATCTCGCCAACGACGAGCCAGTCATCGGGACGCCGGTGCCAGCACTTCCAGCAGCACCTCTTGCATTGCTCACCCCCTCCCCACCGACGCCTGCCACCGACATGGCGAGGGCGCTGCTGGGCGCGTCATGGTCGTGGCCGTGCGCGTGCTCATGATCGTGACCGTTGAGCCAAACCACCAGCGCCAGCCCCACCGCGATCAGCAGGATCTGGGGCAGCGCGTCGCGCGGCGATGTCCGGCGTTGCATCTGCGGCATCAGGTCCGACACCGCGATGTAGATAAAGCTGCTCGCCGCCAGCGCCAGCAGGTACGGGATCAGGCCCTGCAGACGATCGAGCATGAAGTACCCCAGCACACCACCGGCCAGCGCCGTCAGGCTGGAGGCCAGTGTCAGCACCAGCGCCTTGCGACGCGGGAAACCGGCATTGAGCAGCACCATGAAATCGCCAAGCTTGTGCGCCACTTCGTGCACCGTGATCGACACCGTTGCCGCGAGCCCAAGCCGCGGATCGGTCAGGAACGCCGCCGCGATTACGACCCCGTCGGCAAAGTTGTGAATTGCGCTTCCGACCAGAATCATCCAGCCGCCTTTGCCGGCTTCATGGGCATCGTGCCCGTGCTCATGATGATGTCCGTCGCCCTCGTGATGATGGCTGTGGCGCAGCAACGCCAGCTTCTCCAGCAGGAAGAAGCCGAGCAGCCCGCCCAGCAGCCAGCTCGTGATGACGTGCGCATCGACATGCGACTCCAGGCTCTCAGGCAGCAGATGCAGCAACGCGGTGCCAAGCAGCACGCCCGCCGAGAAGCTGACCATCTTGTCGATGAGCTTTGAGAGCAGACCGAGCGATAGCGATGCCGCGCCGGCCAGGCTCAGCACGCCGGAAGCCAGGGTGGCGATAACAATGAAGAAAAAGATGACGTCGATGGTGATTCTCCCGCAGGCAAGGCGGCGATTTAACCAGCTTTTACCGCGACAGGCAAACCGTCGGCCAGCGAGGCGCAATGACGTGCCGCGTGCTCGATGGGCTCAGTGCGCTTCGATGACCTGCCCAAGCCTTCGCTCACTCAAGCCACACCGTGCTTGCGCAGCCAGTCCAGTGCCAGCGCCCAGCCCTCCTTCGCGTCGGCCTCGACGTAGCTCGATCGATAATCCGCGAAGAACGCATGTCCCGAATTCGGGAACACCTTGAGCTTCGAGCCTTTCGACGCCGTATCGCCCTCGGCAAGGACCTCGCGCGCCCGCTCGACGCTTGCCACGGGAATGCCCGGGTCCTTGCCACCGTACAGGCCGAGCAACGGTCCGTGCAGGCGGCCGGCGATATCGATCGGCTGGCTCGGGAATTCGGCGCTCCTGTCTCCGACGATTCGCCCATACCAAGCCACCGCCGCCTTGATGTTTGGATTGTGCGCGTCGTAGAGCCAGGCAATGCGCCCGCCCCAGCAGAAGCCGGTAATCGCGAGTCGCGTCCCATCTCCCCCATTGGCCAGCGCCCACTTGAGCGTCGCATCAATGTCGCGCATCACCTGCGCGTCCGGTGTTCTGGCGACGATCTGCGTCTGAATCTCGGCAATCGTCCCCAGCGACTGGGGATCGCCGGCGCGTGCGAACAACTCCGGCGCGAGCGCCAGATACCCGAGTTTGGCGAAGCGTCGGCAGATGTCGGCAATATGCTCATGTACACCGAAGATCTCCGAGACCACGACGATGGTCGGCAGATGCGTCTTGCCCGCGGGCTTTGCGTAGTAGACCGGCATTTTGATGCCGGGCACGTCGAGCAAGGTTTCGCCTGCGTCCAACCCTTGCGTGTCGGTGGTGATGGTTTCGGCCGCCACCGGCAGCACGGCCAGCGCAAACGCCGAACCGACGGCGGTCTTCAGGAAGTCGCGCCGATTGCGCGGCGCCACTTCGGGCACAAGACTATCCAGATCCGCTTGCGACATATCGCACTCCAGGGAAACGCGTCAGTAATGGCTTGCCAGGGAGACCGCCAACGGGACCGTCGGGATGCACCACCGCCCCGAGGCTGGACGTTGCGATCTTACTAGAGTGGGGATGCGCTTGCACTCGGACGCCGGCGCGACGGTGATCGGAACCGTCCGAAACCGGTACCCACAGCGCAAGCCGACTGACACCCGGTCAGGCTGCGAACCCGTGCAGCCTGACCGGCGAAAAAATGTCAGCACATCGTCAGCATAGCTTCACTGTGTCGTCAGCGCAGCTTCAGTGCAGCTTCACGCGCGGCACGGTCGAGCGACGCAGGCGATTGGCAACGGTATCGAGCATCATGCGCCAGACACCATGCAACGCCGCCACGTGCATGCGGTAGAGCGACGTGTACATCACCCGCGCGAAGAGGCCTTCGATGAACATGCTGCCGCCGATGAGCCCGCCCATCAGATTGCCCACCGCGCTGAACTTGCCCAGCGAGACGAGCGAGCCGAAATCGCGATAGGTAAACGTCGGCAGGCTTTGCCCCTTGAGCCGCGCATCAATCGCCTTGACCAGGAAGCTCGCCTGCTGGTGCGCCGCTTGCGCGCGCGGCGGCACAAAGCCGTGTTCCGGCCATTCGCAACTCGCGCAGTCGCCGAAGGCGAAGATGTCCGGGTCCGATTTGCTTTGCAGCGTCGGCAACACTTCGATCTGGTTCAAACGATTGACGGCGAGCCCCAGCGTCCCCAACACCGGCGGCGCGGTGATGCCCGCGGACCAGACCGTGATGTCGGCCGGCAGCACCCGGCCGCCGGTGGTCGTGACTTCGTTCTTGCGCACCTCGGCGACCGAATCGCCACACAGGATGTCGACGTCGAGCTTGCCCAGCAACCCGGCCACTGCCCCCGACACCCGCTCCGGGAGCGCCTTCAGAATGCGCGGACTCGATTCGATGATGGTGATGCGCACGTCCTTGCGCGGATCGAGCTTCAAGCCGTAGGAGCGCAACACTTCCGCCGTGTTGCGCAGCTCTGCCGACAGTTCGACCCCCGTCGCACCAGCGCCGACGATGACGAGATTGACCTTGGGACGCCCCTCGACCCTGGGGGCCGGGGCAAGCGCCGTACCGGGCGGCACGTCGCGACTGTCTTGTTCGGCAGACGCCGCCTGCGCGCTCGGCAACGGCGCGTCGGCTTCGTTCTGCGCGCGCACGCAGGCCGCCATCAGCCGACGTCGGAAGCGTTCGGCCTGCTCAACGGTATCCAGCGCGATGGTATTTTCCTGAGCGCCCGCTACCCCGAAGAAGTTGGTGGTGCTGCCGATGGCGAGCACGAGCGTGTCATACGCCAACGTGCGCTCGGGCAGCAGATCGCCCTCGCCTTCATCGGCTGCCGCCGGCACCGCTGCCAGCCGGATCGTCCGGTTTGCGCGATCGAGCCCGATCATCTCGCCGGCCGCAAACTCGAATCGATGCCAGTTGGCCTGCGCGACGTATGAGAGTTGATGCGTTGCGGTGTCCATGACACCGGCCGCAACTTCGTGCAACAACGGTTTCCAGATGTGCGACAGGGATCGGTCGACCAACGTCACCTGAACGTCCTTGCCACGCCCGTACTTGTCGCCCAGTCGGGTAACGAGTTCGAGACCGCCGGCGCCACCGCCGACCACAACGATACGATGCACACTCACATTCACTCCCCGTGCTTGGAAAACCGTCCGGCCGGTCGGTATTTGCCACCCCGGCAATAGCGATTACCTTACCGCAGAGTGCGGACTTCGGGTATGCCTGTCCCCCTATTCCCGCTATCGAGCCGATCCCATTCCGCCGATGCGTGGCGTCTGCCAAGGCGTATGGCCAGTGGCGCGACGCACTCACTTTAGGTGTCAGCCCAACGCAGTTCAGTGAGCCTGCTCCCAATTCGCGCCCACCCCGACTTCGGCCACGAGCGGCACGCGCAGCTTCGCCACGCCGCACATCAGCTCCGGCAAACGCTTGCGAACCTCGGCCAGTTCATGATCGGGCACTTCGAGCACCAGTTCGTCGTGCACCTGCATGATCTGCCGCGTCTGCAGGCCGCTGTCGTCCAACCAGCGCTGCACGGCGATCATCGAGAGCTTGATGAGGTCGGCGGCCGTGCCCTGCATCGGCGCATTGATGGCGGCACGCTCGGCGGCCTGACGACGCGGGCCGTTGCCGCCATTGATGTCCGGCAGCCACAGACGGCGACCGAAGACGGTCTCGACATAGCCGCGCGCCTTCGCGCTCTTGCGCGTCTCGTCCATGTAACGTGCCACACCGGGGTAGCGCATGAAGTAGCGGTCGATGTACTGCTTGGCCGCGTCGCGCTCGATCCCGAGGTTCGCGGCCAGCCCGAACGCGCTCATGCCGTAGATCAAACCGAAGTTGATGACCTTGGCGTAGCGGCGCTGTTCGGTCGACACCTCGATCGGCGTGACGCCAAAGATTTCCGCCGCCGTGGCGCGGTGAATGTCCTCGCCGTTGGCGAACGCGCGCAGCAGGCTTTCGTCGCCCGAGATATGCGCCATGATGCGCAGCTCGATCTGCGAGTAGTCCGCCGAGACCAACTGGCTGCCTTGCGGCGCCACGAACGCTTCGCGAATGCGGCGGCCCTCGGCCGTGCGCACGGGAATGTTCTGCAAGTTCGGATCGTTCGACGCCAGGCGCCCGGTGATCGCCACGGCCTGCGCATAGTTTGTGTGTACGCGGCCCGTCGCGGCATTGACCATCTTCGGCAACTTGTCGGTGTATGTCGACTTGAGCTTGGCGAGGCCTCGGTAGTCGAGCAGCACCTTCGGCAACGGATAGTCTTCGGCGAGCTTCTGCAGCACTTCCTCGTCGGTCGACGGGGCGCCGCTCGCCGTCTTCTTGACGATCGGCAGTTGCAGTTGTGTGAAGAAGATGTCGCCGATCTGCTTGGGCGAATTCAAATTGAATTGCTGCCCGGCCAAGGCGAACGCCTCGGCTTCGAGCGCGACCAGCTTCTGGCCGATCTCGTCGCTTTGTGCGGCCAGGCGAGCGGTGTCGACGAGCACGCCGTTGCGCTCCATACGCTGCAGCACGCGCGCCGTGGGCATTTCGATGTCGCGATAGACGAACTCCAGCGTCGCCTCACGCGCCACGTCGGGATAGAGCGCGCGGTGCAGCCGCAGCGTGATGTCGGCGTCCTCGGCGGCATAGGCGGTCGCGCGCTCGACGGTGACTTCATCGAAGCCGATCTGCTTGGCGCCCTTGCCGCACACGTCTTCGTACTTGATCGTCGTCACGCCGAGATGGCGCGACGCAAGGCCGTCCATGTCATGGCCGCGGTGCGATTCGAGCACGTACGACTGGAGCATCGTGTCGTGTGCAATGCCGCGCAACACGATGCCGTAGTTCTCCAGCACATGCGCGTCGTACTTGAGGTTTTGGCCGACCTTCTTGTGGTCCGGACTTTCGAGCCAGTGCTTCAGTCGTGCCAGCACTTCGTCGCGTGGCAATTGGTCGACGTCGCCCGGCGCGCGGTGCGCCACCGGGAGGTAGGCGGCGCGACCCGGCTCGCACGAAAACGACAGGCCGACGAGTTGCGCCTGCATCGCATCGAGCGAGGTGGTCTCGGTGTCGAATGCCGTCAGCTCGGCCGACTCGATGATCTTCAGCCATGCGTCGAACTGCGCCCACGTCAGCACCGCTTCGTATTGACGCTCGAGCGTATCGGCCGCAGGCGCCGGCGCTGGCTCACCGGCCTGCGTGGCGACGGCGGCCTGCGCTTCGCGCAGCAAGGTTTTGAAGCCATGACGCACGAAGAAATCGCGCAGCATTTCGACGTCTTCGGGCTGCGACTGCAAGCTCGCGTCGATGGAGGTGACCTGCGGCGCGAGATCGCAGTCGAGCGCGATCGTCACCAGCTTGCGCCCCATCGGCAGCCAATCGAGCGCGCGGCGCAGGTTCTCGCCCACCGCCCCCTTCACTTCAGCGGCGTTCGCCACCAGATTATCGAGATCGCCATACTGGGTGAGCCACTTGACGGCCGTCTTCGGCCCGCATTTTTCCACGCCCGGCACGTTATCGACGGTATCACCGACGAGCGTGAGGTAATCGACGATGCGCTCGGGCGGCACGCCAAATTTTGCGGTGACGGCCTCGGCATCGAGTGCTTCGTTGGTCATCGTGTTGACCAGCGTCACGCGGTCGTTCACGAGTTGCGCCAGATCCTTGTCGCCGGTGGAGACGACCACGCGCATGCCGCGCTCGGCCGCCTGCTTGGCGAGCGTGCCGATCACGTCATCGGCTTCCACGCCATCGATCATCAACAGCGGCCAGCCCATGGCGCGCACCGCCTCGTGAATCGGCTCGATCTGCGCGCGAAGATCGTCCGGCATCGACGGACGATTCGCTTTGTATTCGGGGTACCAATCGTCGCGGAAGGTCTTGCCCTTGGCGTCGAAAACGCAGGCGCTATACTCTGCATGTACGTCTTTACGCATGCGGCGCAGCATATTGACGATGCCGTGAAGCGCGCCCGTCGGTTCGCCGTTGGGACCGCGCAAATCCGGCAGGGCGTGATAGGCTCGATAGAGATAACTCGAACCATCGACCAATAAGAGCGTCTTACCTTCCAGACTTTGCTGTTCCGACATATGATCAAGAGAAGAAAAGAAATACCCAGTCTGCGCATGCTGGCAGACCATGAGCGCGCCACTGCCAAAAAGGCGCGCGCGTCGTGGCAAATGTTCACGATTATGGCAGAGTTCATTGAGGCGACCGAGTACCTGTCCGAGATCCGGCCGGCCGTCAGCATCTACGGCAGCGCCCGCATCAAGCCGAAGTCGCCGTTCTACAAACTGACGATGACCATCGCCCGCAAATTCTCCGACAACGGCTTTGCGGTGATCTCCGGCGGCGGGCCCGGCATCATGGAAGCGGCCAACAAGGGCGCGCATGGTGGCGCCTCGCCGACGGTCGGTCTGAATATCGAATTGCCGCATGAACAAAAGGGCAATCAATACCAGGACATCTCACTGCGCTTCCGTCACTTCTTCACGCGCAAGGTCACGTTCGTGAAGAACTCGGATGCCTTCGTCATCATGCCGGGCGGCTTCGGCACGCTCGACGAACTGTCCGAAGTCCTCACGCTGATTCAGACCCAGAAGTCGCGCCACGTGCCGGTGATTCTCGTCGGCACGGAATTCTGGAAAGGGCTGCTCGACTGGGTGCGCTCGACGATGCTGCCGATGGGACTCATCGGCGAGAAGGACCTCGATCTGGTGCAGGTCATGGACGACCCCGACGACATTCTCAAAGCGGTATTCGCGTTCTATGACGGCCACATCGAACCCGAGACGGAAAGCACCGAGAAGATGTTCTACCTGTAATCGCGGCTGCCCGCCGTGCAGGTGACATCGCACAACATCAAAGCGGCGCCGCGAGTGATCGCAGGCGCCGTTTTGCTGCGCGGCAGACGAACGGCCTGCCGGAAGGTGACGGCATGACATGACTGGGCACGCCCCCCTCGGCAAATAGGTAACGGGCGGTCCATCGCAACGGTGTCGCGGGATGCCAGAACATGCCCTTGACGGGCACGGCTGACTTGCCCGTCACTTATAACCAGAAAGAATATAAAACCGATCGAAGGTGCACCCTCGAATCGTTTATCGCGTCGCCGATGGCGCGAGGCAATGCGCGTCCGAGGCATCGCATTCCCCCACAGACGAGCAACGACGCCACATACGGCGCGATTTCACGATGCGAAGCGGGGGACGTTTGATAGAATGGATAGATTGGAACCCGTTGCGCCGACCCGGCCTGGCCTTAATGTCGCGGATGCGTTCCCGCCCTCGGAGAATAATGATGACATCGCGCTTTTCCCGTGCCCTGCCCCTGGTGATCGGTGCCGGCCTGCTGTTTGCCGGCCACGCGTTCGCCCAGGACGGCAAGGAGACCTCCGCGCAGGCCGCCAAACGCGAGGCCGACGCCCGCGCCGCCGCGACCAGCAAATCGTCGGTCGACGTCAACCAGGAACGCAAACCGAGCTATTACGTCAACGACCAAGGCACCACCGTGACCGAGTTCCGCGACCGCGGCAAACCCACGGAGATCGACGTCCATTCGCGCTTCGGCACCAATTATCAATTGACCACGCCGCCGGACAATGCGCCGCGCACGCGCGACAACACGTCGCAAAACGACCGTTTGCCGTCCGTCGGCCTGAAGTTCTGACGTCTCTGGTACTCTGACTCACCTCCGCGCGCCCACGCTTGATCAAGAGCGCGCCTGCTTCCTGTCTGTCTTGAACCAGCGGCCCGCTGCTCGTGCGCGGGCCGTTTGTCTGAGACACCTCCACCCGACGCACGCATGGCTGTTTTCACTTCCGTCTCGCCCGAGCAGCTTCAGGAATGGCTGCAACGCTACGATTTGGGGAATGTTCTCGACTTCCGGGGCATCACTTCCGGCATCGAGAACACCAACTACTTCCTGACGACCGAGCGCGGCGAGTTCGTGCTGACGCTGTTCGAAAAGCTCACGGCGACCCAGTTGCCGTTCTACCTCCAGTTGATGGGCCACCTCGCCCATCACAGCGTGCCGGTGCCCGATCCGATTCCCGATCGCACGGGCGAGATCCTCGGCGAGCTGAACGGCAAGCCCGCCACGATCGTCACCAAGCTGGCGGGACGCTCCGAGCTGGCCCCTGCGCCCGAACACTGCGCGCATGTCGGGGCGATGCTCGCACGCATGCACCTGGCCGGTCGCGACTTCACGCTGGAGCAGGCCAATCTGCGCAGCCTGCCCTGGTGGCGCGAGGCCGCCCCCGAGGTCGCGCCGTTCCTGAGCGACGCCGAGCGCACGCTGCTGGACAGCGAGATGGCGCATCAGGCGGCGTTCTTCGCGTCGAACGACTATCGCGCCATGCAGGCAGGCCCGTGCCACTGCGATCTGTTCCGCGACAACGTGCTGTTCGACAAGGCTGAAGACGGCTCGCCGCGATTGGGCGGATTTTTCGATTTCTACTTCGCGGGCTGCGACAAATGGCTGTTCGATCTGGCCGTGACGGTCAACGACTGGTGCTGCGACCTGGCGACCGGCGTGCTGGACGAGGCGCGCGTGCATGCCATGCTGCGTGCCTACGAGACGGTGCGCCCCCTGACGGACATCGAAGCGTCGCACTGGCGCGACATGTTGCGCGCCGCTGCGCTGCGCTTCTGGCTGTCGCGCCTGTATGATTTTCACCTGCCGCGGGCGGCCGAAATGCTCAAGCCGCATGATCCGGGACATTTCGAACGAATCCTGCGCCAACGCATCGAAGCCGTTTCCATCCCCTGGCGGTAACCCGACGTCCTATCGGAGTCATTCGAACCCTATGCAATTGCTTGAAGTCCCGCCGAAGAGCGGATACGTGTGGCTGCGCCAAGGCATCTGGCTGTTCCGCAAGAACCCACTCGCCATCCTGACGCTGCTCTTCGCCTATCTGTTCGGCGTGATGGTGCTGTCGATCCTGCCGGTCGTCGGCGCCTTCCTGCCGCTGCTGTTCATCCCCGGCCTGTCGGTCGGCTTCATGGCGGCCTGTCGCGACATCATCAAGAACAAGCAGGTGCTGCCCCACGTGCTGCTCGACGGCTTTCGCGGCCACGGCAAGGAAGTCTCGCGCCGGCTGCTCATGCTTGGCGGCTACTACATCGTGGCGATGACCGTCGTGTTCCTGTTCTCGGCACTGTTCGACGGCGGCGACCTGGTCAACAAGATGCTCTTCGACGGCCGCATCAGCGAAGAGTCGCTCACCAACGGCTCGATGGGCCAGGCGATGCTGGCGGTGGCGGTGGCCTACGTGCCGGTGGCGATGATGTTCTGGTTCGCACCGGTGCTTGTGGCGTGGCACGACATCCCGCCCATCAAGGCGCTGTTCTTCAGTTGGACGGCTTGTGTGCGCAATCTCCGCGCGTTTGTCGTCTACGGCGTGTGCACGGCGGTCATCGCTACCGTGTTGCCCCTGATCGTGACGCTGACGATGGCCGCGATGGGCTTGCATCAGTATGTGATGCTCCTGCTGATGCCGTACTCGATCCTGTTCACGGCCGTGCTGTATTGCTCGTTCTATGCGAGCTATCGCGGGTGCTTCGGCGTGCAGGAGATCGGCGCCATCGACCCGAACGTCGCCCCGCCGGAGGCGTAAGCAGGAACGTCGGCGGCAACGTCGGCGACAACGTCAGACGCGCAAAACAAAGGGCACCCGCGGGTGCCCTTTGTCATGGGTGACGACAACCACGTCGTTACTCGATCGGCTGGAGCTTCGCGACGGCCAGCGCCAGCCACTTCTCGCCGTGCCGGCCGAATTTCACATGGGCGCGCGCTTCGACGCCCGCTCCCTCCAGGCCGATGATCTTGCCTTCGCCGAACTTGGTGTGGAACACGCCCTGCCCCACCTTGAAACCCGTTTCCGACGCGCGCGAACGGTCGGCCAGCGCCTGCTCCGACTTGGTGGCTACCCATTCTTCCGGCTTCGGCGCACTCGTCTTGCCACGCCCGAACCAATCGCGTCCCCAAGCGGGCTCTGCCTGGCCGAGCCGCGCACCCGGTTGCGCACGCGGCGTCAGGAACTTCAGCACCGTTTCGGGGATTTCGTCGAAGAAGCGCGAGCGCACGTTATAGCGCGTCTGACCGTGCAGCATGCGGCTTTGCGTGAACGACAGATACAGTCGCTCCTTCGCGCGCGTGATGGCCACATACATCAGCCGCCGCTCCTCTTCGAGACCGTCGAGTTCGAGCGCACTGTTCTCGTGGGGGAACAGTCCCTCTTCGAGACCGGTGACGAAGACCGCCGTAAACTCAAGCCCCTTGGCCGCGTGGACCGTCATCAGTTGCACCGCGTCTTGCCCGGCCTCGGCCTGGTTGTCCCCCGCTTCGAGCGACGCATGCGACAGAAAGCCAGCAAGCGGTGTCATTTCCACCGGCGTGTCGGCATCGACCACACCGTCGGGCGAAGCCAGCAGATCGGGCGCGCCCGGCAGAGCGGGCCTCATGGCGATCAGACGTGCCGGGGCGTCGAGCCCGTAGCCTTCCTCGGCAACGAACGCCGTGGCCGCATGCACCAATTCCTGCAAGTTCTCGATGCGATCCTGGCCTTCCTTTTCGGTCTGGTAGTGCGCGATCAGCCCGCTCGCGTCAATCACGTGGGCGACCACCTCCGGCAGCGTGAGCCTCTCGGTATCGTGGCGCATCTGCTCGACGAGCCGGACGAATGCCGCCAGGTTCGTGCCTGCCTTGCCGGTCATATAGGGCACGGCGGCATACATCGAGCAGTTGTAAAGCCGCGCCGCGTCGGCCAGTTGCTCCAGCGAACGCGCGCCAATCCCCCGCGTCGGGAAGTTCACGACCCGAGCGAACGCTGTATCGTCGTTCGGATTCTCGATCAGACGCAGGTACGCCAGCGCATGCTTGACTTCCTGACGCTCGAAAAAGCGCAAACCACCGTACACCCGATAGGCGATGCCCGCCCCCACGAGCGCGTGCTCCATCACCCGCGACTGGGCGTTGCTGCGATAGAGAATGGCCACGTCCTGCCGCGAGAGCCCCTGCGCGACGAGCGCCTTGATCTCTTCGACGAGCCAGCTCGCCTCCTGGAGGTCGGTCGCCGCCTCGTAGACGCGGATCGGCTCGCCGTGTCCCGCATCGGTACGCAAATTCTTGCCCAGCCGCCGCGCGTTGTTGGAAATCAACGCGTTGGCCGCGTCGAGAATATTGCCGTGCGAGCGGTAGTTCTGTTCCAGCTTGATCAGGTGGCGCACGCGGAATTCGCGTTCAAAGTCGGCCATATTGCCGACGTTAGCGCCACGAAATGCGTAGATACTCTGATCATCATCCCCCACAGCGAACACCGCGGCGCTCGATCCCGCGAGCATCTTGAGCCACGCGTACTGGAGCTTGTTCGTATCCTGGAACTCGTCGACGAGAATGTGCCGGAAGCGCGACTGGTAGTGCACGCGCAGCGGTTCGTTGTGCTTGAGCAGTTCAAAACAGCGCAGCAGCAGTTCGGCGAAATCGACCACGCCCTCTCGCTGGCACTGCGCCTGATAGGCGGCGTACAGCTCGACGAACTTCTGGTTGAAGGCGTCGTTGGCCTCGACTTCGTGCGGCCGCAGGCCCTGTTCCTTGGCGTTGTTGATGAAATACTGCAGGTTTTTCGGCGGATACTTCTCGTCGTCGACGTTCGACGCCTTCAACAGGCGCTTGATGGCCGAGAGCTGGTCGGCCTGATCGAGGATCTGGAAGCTTTGCGGCAACCCGGCGTCGCGAAAATGCGCGCGCAGCATGCGGTTGCACAGCCCGTGGAAGGTGCCGATCCACATCGCGCGCGTGCTGATCGGCAGCATCGCACCCAGGCGGGCCTGCATTTCCTTGGCCGCCTTGTTGGTAAAGGTGACGGCCAGAATCCCGGCCGGCCCCACGTGGCCCTGCTGGATCAGCCAGGCGATACGCGTGGTCAGCACCCGCGTCTTGCCGGACCCCGCGCCCGCCAGAATGAGGGCCGGCTCGTCCGGAAGGGTTACGGCAGCCAGTTGTTCGGGGTTCAGATTGGCGAGCAGATCGGGCATGTCGGGAAGGAATTTCGAGGGAAGCTCGATTATAAATCCTGCTGCGGCGCGGAAATGGCACCGAATCTTTTATAATTCAGGGTTTCACGCATTACACGGTCCATCCAATCCATGAGCGACAGCGACAATACGCTTGCCAAGAGCTTCGAGCCGCAGGACGTCGAAGCCCACTGGGGCCCCGAATGGGAGCGCCGCGGCTATGCCCGGCCGACTTTCGACGACGCCCGCGAAGATTTCAGCATCCAGTTGCCGCCGCCGAACGTGACCGGCACGCTGCACATGGGTCACGCGTTCAACCAGACGATCATGGATGGCCTCACCCGCTATCACCGCATGAAAGGCGCCAACACCCTCTGGGTGCCGGGCACCGACCACGCGGGCATCGCCACGCAGATCGTCGTCGAGCGCCAGCTCGATGCCCAGAAGGTCTCGCGCCACGACCTCGGCCGCGAGAAGTTCGTCGAGCGCGTCTGGGCATGGAAGGAAGAGTCGGGCAGCACGATCACGCGTCAGGTGCGCCGCCTGGGTGCCTCCATCGACTGGAGCCGTGAGTACTTCACGATGGACGAAAAGATGTCGCGCGCCGTGCGCGACGTCTTCGTCACGCTCCACGAGCAGGGGCTGATCTATCGCGGCAAGCGTCTCGTGAACTGGGAATCGACCCTGCTCACGGCCGTGTCCGACCTGGAAGTGGTCAGCGAGGAAGAGGAAGGCTCGCTGTGGCACATCCGCTACCCGCTCGCCGACGGCTCGGGCTCGCTTACGGTCGCCACCACGCGTCCGGAAACGATGCTCGGCGACACC
Organism: Pandoraea eparura; assembly: GCF_902459725.1. GTDB lineage: Bacteria > Pseudomonadota > Gammaproteobacteria > Burkholderiales > Burkholderiaceae > Pandoraea > Pandoraea eparura. The sequence continues at coordinate 98,484 of NZ_CABPSH010000010.1, read as the reverse complement.
GCGCTGATGGTCCACCCGGAAGACGAGCGCTACAAGCACCTGATCGGCAAGACGGCCAGGCTGCCGCTGTGCGATCGCGAGATCCCGATCATCGCCGACGATTACGTCGATCTCGAGTTCGGCACGGGCGTGGTGAAGGTCACGCCGGCGCATGACTTCAACGACTACGCCGTCGGCCAGCGCCACAACCTGCCGCAGATCAACATTCTCACGCTCGACGCGAAGATCAACGAGAACGCCCCGGAAAAGTACCGCGGACTGGATCGTTTCGACGCGCGCAAGCAGATCGTGGCCGACCTCGACGCGCTCGGCTTGCTCGAATCGGTCAAGCCGCACAAGCTGATGGTGCCGCGCAGCGACCGCACGGGCACGATCATCGAGCCGATGCTCACCGACCAGTGGTTCGTCGCAATGAGCAAGCCGGCCCCCGAAGGCACGTTCCATCCGGGCAAGTCGATCACTGAAACCGCGCTCGACGTCGTGCGCAGCGGCGAGATCAAGTTCGTCCCGGAGAACTGGACGACCACGTACAACCAGTGGCTCGAAAACATTCAGGACTGGTGTATCTCGCGTCAGCTCTGGTGGGGCCACCAGATTCCGGCGTGGTATGACGACGCCGGCAACGTGTACGTCGCGCGCACGGAAGCGGAAGCCGCCGAGAAGGCCCGCGCCGCGGGCTACACCGGCGCGCTCAAGCGCGACGAAGACGTGCTCGACACGTGGTTCTCGTCGGCACTGGTGCCGTTCTCGTCGCTCGGCTGGCCGCAAGCGACACCCGAACTCAAGCATTTCCTGCCGTCGTCGGTGCTCGTGACCGGTTTCGACATCATCTTCTTCTGGGTGGCGCGCATGGTCATGATGACCACGCACTTCACCGGCAAGGTTCCGTTCAAGACGGTCTACGTGCACGGCCTGGTGCGCGACGCCGAAGGTCAGAAGATGTCCAAGTCGAAGGGCAACACGCTCGATCCGATCGACATCGTCGACGGTGTGTCGCTCGAGGCCCTTCTCGCCAAGCGCACGACGGGTCTCATGAACCCGAAGCAGGCGGCGAGCATCGAGAAGAAGACGCGCAAGGAATTCCCGGACGGCATTGCGCCGTTCGGCACCGACGCGCTGCGCTTCACGTTCGCCTCGATGGCCACGCTCGGCCGGAACATCAACTTCGATCTGGCGCGCTGCGAAGGCTATCGCAACTTCTGCAACAAGCTGTGGAACGCCACGCGCTTCGTGCTGATGAACTGCGACGGCCACGACTGCGGTCTGGCGCCGTGCGTGGGCGATTGCGGCCCCGACGGCCAGCTCGACTTCTCGCGCGCCGACCGCTGGATCGTATCGCTGTTGCAGCGCGTGGAAGCCGATGTCGAGAAGGGTTTCGCCGACTACCGTTTCGACAACATTGCCAGCGCAATCTACAAGTTCGTCTGGGACGAGTACTGCGACTGGTACGTCGAACTGGCCAAGTGGCAGATTCAGAACGGCACGCCGGCGCAACAGCGCGCCACGCGCCGCACGCTGCTGCGTGTGCTCGAAACGGTGCTGCGTCTGGCGCATCCGATCATTCCGTTCATCACCGAAGCGCTGTGGCAGAAGGTGGCGCCGTTGGCTGGCCGCTATCCGGCGGACAAGGCGGCGGGCGAAGCCAGTCTCATGGTGCAGCCATACCCGGTGGCCGACGCAAGCAAGATCGACGAGGGCGACGAAGCCTGGATGCAGCAGTTGAAGGCCGCGGTCGACGCCTGCCGCAACCTGCGCGGCGAAATGAACCTGTCGCCGGCGCAACGTGTGCCGCTGCTGGTGGCGGGCGATGTGGACTTCCTGCGCTCGATTGCGCCGTATCTCCAGACGCTGGCGAAGCTCTCCGAAGTGCAAGTGCTGGCCGACGAGGCCACGCTCGACGCGCAAGCCGCCGGAGCGCCGCTCGCGGTCGTGGGCGCGAACAAGCTGGCACTGAAGGTGGAAGTGGACGTTGGCGCGGAGCGCGAGCGTCTCGGCAAGGAAGTGAAGCGCCTCGAAGGCGAGATCGCCAAGTGCCACGGCAAGCTCTCCAACGAGAGCTTCGTGGCGCGCGCGCCCGCCAACGTCGTGGAACTCGAGAAGCAACGATTGGTCGACTTTGAAGCCGTTCTCGGCAAGTTGCAGGCCCAGCTCGCCCGCCTGCCCGCCTGAGACAAGCTCACACCATCAGGGAGATACCAATGAAAGCCGTTGTGACCAAAGCCGTGTTCCCCGTTGCGGGCCTCGGCACCCGATTCCTCCCGGCGACCAAGGCAAGCCCGAAGGAAATGCTGCCCGTCGTGGACAAGCCGCTGATTCAGTACGCGGTGGAAGAAGCGGCGGCCGCCGGTATTACGGAGATGATCTTCGTGACGGGTCGCAACAAACGCGCGATCGAAGACCACTTCGACACCGCCTTCGAACTCGAAGCGGAACTCGAGGCCAAGAACAAGCAGGCGCTGCTCGACGTGGTGCATTCTATCAAGCCGCCGCACATCGACTGCTTCTACGTGCGTCAACCCAAGGCGCTCGGGTTGGGTCACGCCGTGCTGTGCGCCGAGAAACTCGTGGGCGACGAACCGTTCGCGGTCATCCTCGCCGACGACTTGCTCGACGGCCAGCCGCCGGTGCTCAAGCAGATGGTCGATCTGTACAACCACTATCACAACTCGATCATCGGCGTGGAAGAGATCCCCGTCGAGCAAAGCCGCTCGTACGGGATCGTCGCGGGCAACGAGTGGGGCGAGAAGAATATCGTCAAGCTCACGAATATCGTCGAGAAGCCGGCGCCGGAAGATGCCCCGTCGAATCTGGGCGTGGTCGGCCGTTATGTGCTGCGCCCTCGCATTTTCGATTGCATCCGTGAAATCGATCCGGGCTCGGGCGGTGAGATCCAGTTGACCGACGCCATCCAGAAGCTGATGCAGGATGAAGTCGTGCTGGCGTATCGCTACCAGGGCAAGCGCTTCGATTGCGGCAGCAAGCTCGGCTACTTGAAGGCAACGGTCGAGTTTGCGCTGCGCCACCCGGAACTCAAGGATGCCTTCCGCGAGTACCTGCGCGAGACGCAAATCGATCTGGCGTAACTGCCAGGGATGGCGTCAAAAAAAGCCGACGGCAGTTTCCGTCGGCTTTTTTGTGCCCGCTGCGCCGCGCATTACGCGTCGGCAGGCGGGTTCCGCAAGCGTGCTGGGCGCGATCAGCGGCGGCGCATCAGAAAGTGGAACGTCTTGCCCTCTTCGCGCGACTCGATGAGTTCGTTGCCCGTTTGTTTGGCAAACGCGCTGAAGTCGCGCGCCGAACCCGGATCGGTAGCGATGATGTGCAGCACTTCGCCGCTCTGCATATCGGCGAGCGCCTTCTTGGCGCGCAGGATCGGCAGCGGGCAGTTCAGTCCGCTCGCGTCGACTTCTTTCTGGAATTCCATGCTCATGTCCCTGATATCCCTGATGTCCCTTGGTTCCGACTCGTTCTGATCGTGTGTCGGGATTGCCCCGCAGCCCCTGATTCTACCGTAGTCCTCGCGCCGCCTCGTCAGCCGGCGATCGACAGCCGGGCCGAGTCGACGTAGTCGACCGGCAGATTGCGCCGGCGCAGCCACTCGGCCACCGCGTGCCCGGTGCCGGCGCGCCACGGACGCACCCGCTCGGGGGCGACGAGCCGGAATTCGGCGAGTTCTTCCGAGAGACGTATGTCGCCATCGCAGACCGCGTGATAGGCAATGATCAGCTCGTTCTTGCGCATGAATTCGTAGACACCGAGCAGCGAGATCGCATCGGCGTCCAGATTGGTCTCTTCCTTGATTTCGCGCCGGATACCGTCTTCAGGCGTCTCGTCGCGCTCGAGAAACCCCGTGATGAGCGCGAACATGCCTTCGGTCCAGGCGGCATTGCGCGCCAGCAGGATCTGGCCGCGATATTCCACGAGACCGGCCACGACCGGCAGAGGATTGTCCCAGTGGACGAAACCGCAAGCCGCGTCCGGACAGGCGCGGCGAATACGCCCGGCGACCTCGCGCGAGTCGAGCGGCGAGGCACAGCGGGGACAGAAAATGAGTTCGTTCATGATCGTTCTTCGGCGAATGCGAATATCTTAAAGGAACTCATGACGCGCTGCACATTCGGCAAATTCCGGGACGCTTGCGGAAAATGGCGACGGGGTGCGGGGCGTATAATTATGGTCTATCTTCCCATCCACACCCGCGCCACGTGTCAGACCTGCCACCCCAAACTGCCGCAACGCCGGCCTCACCGCCTCCTTCGCCGTCGTCGTCCGCGCCCGCTTCGCTTTCGGCGCGTCTGGCCAAACGGGGCATCCATCGCTCTCGTCGCCTCTGGCACAACTACGGCGTCTTCTGGCTGGGTGCGGTGCTCGTTGGTCTGGTCTCGGTGGTGTATTCCAAGCTGATCGACTTCGGTTTCGAGCTGTTTCAGCGCATGCTGTCGTATGGCATCTGGATGCCCCTGATCGTGACGCCGCTGGGTGCCGCGCTGGCCATCTGGCTGACGCAGAAGTTCTTCCGCGGCTCGGAGGGCAGCGGGATTCCACAAGTTATCGCAACGCTTCAGGAGCCGCGGCTGTCGACGTCCCTGTTGTCGATGCGCATCATGATCGGCAAGATCGCAATTTCGTTTCTCGGCATTCTTTGCGGCTTCACCATCGGTCGCGAGGGGCCGACGGTGCAGATCGGTGCGTCGCTCATGTATGCGATGCGGCGTGGGTACCGGCGAAGCAGCGTGCACATCGAGCGTCAATTGACGCTGGCCGGCGCCGCCGCCGGTCTCGCGGCGGCCTTCAACACACCGCTCGCGGGCGTCGTGTTCGCGATCGAGGAACTGAGCCGGAGCTTCGTGGCACGCAGCAGTGGCACGCTCATCACGGCCATCATCTTTTCCGGCATCGTGGCACTCGGCCTGCAGGGTAACTACCTGTACTTCGGACAGATCAAGGCGATCAGCGACTTTCACTGGACGCTGATCCCGGTACTCGTTGCCGCCAGCCTGCTGAGCGGCGTGGCCGGTGGACTGTTCGGCTGGCTGATGCTCAACGTGCCGCGCTGGTTGCCCGGGCCGCTGGTCGGCATGCGCCGTGCGCATCCGGTGCGATTCGCTTTCCTGTGTGGCCTGGCGATCGCCTTGATCGGACTCGCCTCGGGGGGCACGACCTTCGGCAGCGGCTACGCGGAGGCGCGCGGCCTGCTGGAGTCGCATGTCGCCCTCTCGCCGCTTTACGCGCTGCTGAAGTTTGCGGCGTTGTGCGTGTCTTACATGTCGGGAATTCCTGGCGGCATTTTCGCGCCGTCGCTCGCCATTGGGGCCGGGCTGGGCAATGTGATGGCTCATCTCACATCGGTGGTACCGCTGCCGGCGATTGCCGCGCTGTGCATGGTTGGCTATCTGGCGGCCGTCACGCAATCACCGATTACGTCGTTCGTGATCGTCATGGAGATGATCGACGGCCACCAGATGGTGATTCCGCTCATGGCCGTGGCCCTGCTCTCGACCCAGGTGTCGAAAACGATCGCACCGTCGTTTTATCACGCGTTGGCGCATCGTTTTCTCAAGCCCGCGACGCACGCGCCGCAGCAGGCGTAAATCATTTCGCGACCGGAACGGATACTGGGTCCGGTCGCCGTTTACGTTACGCGGCGGTGCTCAGCCCCCGAATATCCGCTGCCAGACACTCGACGGTCTCCGGGCGAGTGTCCCACGCGCACATCAAGCGGCAACCGCCCGCACCGATGAACGTATAGAAGCGCCAGCCCTTGGCACGTAGCGCTTCGATCATGTGCAGCGGCAGCTCCGCGAATACGGCATTGGCCTGCGTCTCGAACATGATCGACACGCCCGGCACATCGCGAATGCGTTGGGCGAGCAACTGCGCCATCGCATTGGCATGACGTGCATTGCGCAGCCACGTGTCGTTCTCCAGCATGCCGAGCCACGGCGCGGAAATGAAGCGCATCTTCGAGGCCAATTGCCCGGCCTGCTTCACGCGATACGCAAAATCCTCTGCCAGCGCGCGGTTGAAGAACACCACCGCCTCGCCCACCGGCAGCCCATTCTTCGTGCCACCGAAGCAAAGCACGTCCACGCCGGCCCGCCAGGTCACGTCGCCCGGATGACAGCCTAGCGTGGCAACCGCATTCGCAAAGCGTGCGCCGTCCATATGCACGCGCAAGTTGCGCCGCTTGGCCACCGCCGAGATCGCCTTGACCTCGTCGACCGAGTAGACCGTGCCGACTTCGGTGGCCTGCGTGAGCGTGACGACCTTGGGCTTCGGAAAGTGGATGTCGGAGCGCCGGCTGATGACGGCCTCGATGGCGTCCGGCGTGAGCTTGCCGTTGTTCTCGCGTCCGCGCGCGGTGAGCAGCTTTGCACCGTTCGAGAAGAATTCGGGACCGCCACACTCGTCAGTCTCGACGTGCGCCAGTTCGTGACAGATGACGGAGTGATACGACTGCGACAGCGAGGCTAGCGCCAGCGAATTCGCCGCCGTGCCATTGAAGACGAAGAAGACCTCGCAGTCCGTATCGAACAGGTGCCGAATGCCGTCGCACACGCGCTGCGTCCACGTGTCGTCGCCGTAGGCCACCTCATGACCGCTGGCATTCGCCTCGATCAGATAGTGCAGCGCCTCGGGGCAAATCCCGGCGTAGTTGTCCGATGCAAAGTGTTGCGGTGTCTGGCGCACCCGGTCGTCAGCGGCAGTCGGCGACGTCAGGTTCGTCAGGGCGGAAGCGTGGATATTCGATGCGCACGGGACTTGCGACATAACAACCTCATCATTGCGGCAGGGATCCGGCGAGACCCCGTGCCTTCGAGCTACCGGTAGCGGCCCCCGGGAGAGCCCACCGGCACATTCAGACCGACTCGGGACGCGGATCCGACCAGAGCGTGCCGGCGGTGGCCCAGTTCTCGGGCTTGACGTCAGTGATGATGATGTCGACCGATTCCGGCGTGCAACCGATCGTCTTCACGGCCGCTTCCGTCACCGCTTTGACGAATGCGCGCTTTTGCTCGACCGTGCGTCCCTCGAACATCTCGACGTGAAACGTTGGCATTGCAGTCTCTCTCCTTGTATCGTTTTCAAGATCGGCAGCGCCGCCCTCGCCCTCCAGCGAGGCTCGCAGGCTTGCCCTGCGTTCCCGATGTCGCGCCAGCGCGGCGTTCAATCGCGAAACGAGGCGTCTATTCTATCCAGTTTGCGCAGCAGTGCCGGCCACTCCAGCACGCCTTCGATGGCACCGCCATCCTCGAGCTGAAGGGCCGTCTTGTCCTGCACGGCCGCGCTGGGCAGATGGGGGGGCGTGCCGCCCGCCAGCGCCTGCAACTGGATCTCGCACGCTTTGATCAGCGTGGCCATCAGCACGAAGGCTTCGGCGACCGAGCGCCCGGTCGTGAGTGTGCCGTGATTGCGCAGCAGCATGGCCGGATGCGCCCCGAGCGACGCCACGAGCCGCTCACCCTCCGACGGCGAAAACGCGAGTCCTTCGTAATCGTGATAGCCGATGCGCTCGTGAAAACGCAACGCGTGCTGCGAGATCGGCAGCAGTCCATGCGGCTGGATAGACACCGCGATGCCGGCCGTGTTGTGCAGATGCATGACACAGACAGCGTCTGGACGTGCGGCGTGCACCGCGCCATGCAGGGCGAACCCGGTCACATTCACCGGGTGCTCGCTCTCGCCGACGATCTCGCCGGTCATCGTGATCTTCACCAGGTTCGATGCCGTCACTTCATCGAACGTCAGGCCAAACGGGTTGATGAGGAAATGCCCCGGCTCACCCGGCACCATCGCCGAGATATGGGTGTAGATCAGATCGTCCCAGCCGTACAGCGCAACGAGCCGGTAACAGGCTGCGAGGTCGACGCGCATCTGCCGCTCGGCGTCGCTCACGGCCGTGGCGGCCTTTCTGCCCGCCTGCAGGGTAAACGACATAGCAAGTTCCAGGAGAAGAAGGGGGCGCGGCAGCGCACTACACCACGCCGCTCAGGCGCGTCAGGGGGCGTGTTCGAGCGAACGTCGCCAGTCCCACACGAAGCCGATGGCGCCGAGCGCCAACGCGCCGCTCGCACACAGCAGCGCCGCCGTGAAGTTGCCGGTCGCCGCGACAAGCGGGGCTGCGACCAGTGGCCCGACGATCTGCCCGATCCCGTAGGATGCCGTTACCAGACCGATCAGACCATTGGCATTGTCCCCACGCAGGCGTCGGCACTCGCGCACGGCATACACCGTAATCGCCGTGAACGGCAGCCCGACCAGCACGCTCCCCACCGCGAACCCCACCACGTTCGGCAGCACGATGCCGATCCCGACGCCCACCCCTTGCGTGACATAGCAGGCCGCAAGCAGCAAGCGATTGTCCCAGGTCTGCGGCGCCCTTGCCCCGATGATGGCGCCGGGCATCACCATGAGGCCAAGCAGGGGAAAGAAGAGATCCGGCCACGGCGAGCCAGGCAGCACCTGACGCGCAATCACCGGAAGGAACGTGGCCGTGATGATGTAGCCGAAGCCGGCAAACCCGTAAAGCACGGTGACGGGAATCACCGTCTCGCCGCTGCCATGATTGACGGCGTGTGCCGCGGGCGGCGCATTGGCGGCGTGCGTGGCGTGCCCGGGCTTGGCCGCGCCGGCCGGCTTCGCGGGTGCGGGGCCATCCGGCTCGAAGGTGCGCCAGATCAGCGCGAGCAGCGCCAACGCCAGGCCGCCACACAGCAGCCACCCACCGCGCGCGGGCCACGCGAGCGAGCTGTTCAGGCTTGCAAGCAGCCCTGTCACCACGATGCCGGCACCGGGGCCAGCGAAGATCACGCCCCCCAGACTCGGCATGTGCAGCTCACCGAGCTTTCGGAAGGCCCACCCGGCCGAGAACACCATCGCCCAGGCACTCATGACCCCTGCCAGCGTGCGCACGACGGCCCACACGGCGAATGAATCGAGCAGGCCCATGGCGAGCGTCAGCACCACCGTGAACGCCAGCGCGAAGCGCACAATGCGCGTCGGGGTAAAGCGCAGCCACATGCACGACAGTGCGCCGACAAAGTAGCCCGCATAGTTGAGCGACGCGAGCCAACTGCCGTGCTGAATGTCCGTGAGGTGTTCATGCAGCATCAGCGGCAGCATCGGCGTGAACGCGAAGCGGCCAATCCCCATGGCAATGGCGAGTGCGAGCATGCAGGACAGCGCAATGCGCCACGCTGCCCGTTCAGGGGACGGCTGGCGCGACGAGACGGCGCTGTCGGAATCGGTGAGGGTCGCGGGCATAACGGTAAAGGAGGAAAAACGCGCGTCGACACGCACGCTCTGCCGAATACTTTACATGCAAACCATCATGACAAGCGGGGGTTCCCCTGTGGCATCAGGGGCAATGGGGGGCATTTTCCGAGCGCGCCGGCCGGGATCCCTTATCTCGCGAAACACTGAGGTGCCCCGCTTTCGGATCCTTTCGAATTCCGAAACTGTACCGCTGTGGTATCAGGCCACATGACGCGCTACCGGGGCAGGCAGTTCCCACAGCGAGCCGCGACGGGTGTCGTCGCGCTCGCCTCACCGTTACAGCTTGCCGGCCACCCAGCCCTGCACACCGGCAAGCGCCTGCGGCAATTGCGACGGGTTGGTACCACCAGCCTGCGCCATGTCGGGACGACCACCGCCCTTGCCGCCGACCTGTTGCGCGACGAAATTGACCAGCTCACCGGCCTTGACCTTGCCGGTAGCGTCGGCGGTCACGCCGGCGATCAGGCTGACCTTGCCGCCCTCGACCGCCGCGAGCACGATCGCCGCGCTGCCCAGCTTGTCCTTGAGCTTGTCCATCGTCTCACGCAGCGTCTTGACGTCGGCGCCTTCGAGTTGCGCGGCCAGCACTTTCAGACCGCTCACATCGACGGCCTTCTCGAGCAATTCATCGCCCTGGCTCGACGCCAGCTTCGACTTGAGCGCTGCCAGTTCCTTTTCCAGCGACTTGACCTGCTCCTGCACCTGCGCGATGCGCGGCGTCAGTTCGGCCGGCTGGGTCTTGAGTGCGGCTGCCGCTTCATTGACCTGATCGTCGAGCTTCTGCACGAAACGCACCGAGTTGTCGCCGGTGATCGCTTCCACGCGACGGATACCAGCGGCCACGCCCCCTTCCATCACGATCTTGAACAGGCCGATGTCGCCCGTGCGCGTCACGTGCGTGCCGCCACACAGTTCGCGCGACGTGCCGATATCGAGCACACGCACTTCGTCACCGTACTTCTCACCGAACAGCGCCATCGCGCCGCCCTTGACCGCGTCGTCAAACGACATCACGGCGGCCTGCGTCGGAGCGTTCGCCAACACTTCGGCGTTGACGATGTCTTCCACGCGGCGGATGTCCTCGGCAGTCATCGCGGCATTGTGGGCGAAGTCGAAGCGGGTCTTGTCGGCGTCGACGAGTGAGCCCTTCTGTTGCACGTGGCCGCCCAGCACCTCACGCAGCGCCTTGTGCATCAAGTGCGTGGCGGAGTGGTTGCGAACCGTGCGAGCGCGGCGCACCGCATCGACCTGCGCCGTGACGGACGCCCCCACGCTCAGCTCGCCCGATTCCAGCTTGCCGTAGTGACCGAAGACGTCGGCCTGAATCTTTTGCGTGTCCGACACGCCGAAACGGGCGCTGCCCGCCGTGATCAGGCCTTGGTCGCCCACCTGGCCACCGGACTCGGCGTAGAACGGCGTGGTATCGAGCACCACGATGCCCTGCTGGCCGGCGGCGAGCCGGTTCACGCTCGTGCCGTCGACATAGAGGGCCGTCACCTTCGCACCGTCGAGCGCAAGCTTGTCGTACCCCTGGAAGCGTGTCTTGTCGCCGTCGTATTCGAGGGCCGTGGCCATCTTGAACTTGCCGGCAGCACGCGCCTGCTCGCGCTGACGCGCCATTGCGGCATCGAAGCCCGCTTCGTCGACGGTGATGCTGCGCTCACGGCAGACGTCGGCCGTCAGGTCGAGCGGAAAGCCGTACGTGTCGTGCAGTTTGAAGGCGAGTTCGCCGTCGAGCGTGGTCACACCGTGCTTGGCCAGATCGGCCAGGGCGCCGTCGAGAATCTCCATGCCGTTCTCGATGGTCTCGCCGAAGCGTTCTTCTTCCTGCTTGAGCACGTCGGTCACGCGCTGCTGCGCCTGCGCCAGTTCCGGGTAGGCCGCGCCCATCTCCGCGACCAGATCCGGCACAAGCTTGTAGAAGAATGGCGTCTTGCAACCGAGCTTGTAACCGTGACGGATCGCGCGGCGGATGATTCGGCGCAGCACATAGCCGCGGCCTTCGTTGCCCGGAATCACGCCGTCGACGATCAGGAACGAACAGGCACGGATGTGATCGGCGATCACCTTGAGCGAGTTCGCGGCGAGATCGGTCACGCCGGTCTCACGACCTGCCGCCTTGATCAGATGTTGGAACAGGTCGATCTCATAGTTGCTGTGCACGTGCTGCAGCACGGCCGCGATACGTTCCAGCCCCATGCCGGTATCCACGCACGGCTTGGGCAGCGGCGTCATGTTGCCCTGCTCGTCGCGGTTGAACTGCATGAACACGAGGTTCCAGACTTCGATGTAGCGGTCGCCGTCTTCTTCCGGCGATCCCGGCGGGCCACCCCACACGTCCGGGCCGTGATCGAAGAAGATTTCCGAGCACGGGCCGCACGGGCCAGTGTCGGCCATCTGCCAGAAGTTGTCCGACGCGTAACGTGCGCCCTTGTTGTCGCCGATGCGGATGATGCGCTCGGTCGGCACGCCGACTTCCTTCGCCCAGATGTCGTAGGCTTCGTCGTCTTCCTGGTAGACGGTGACCCAGAGCTTGTCCTTCGGCAGTTTGTAGACGTCCGTCAGCAGTTCCCACGCGTATTGGATCGCTTCGCGCTTGAAGTAATCGCCGAACGAGAAGTTGCCCAGCATTTCGAAGAACGTGTGATGGCGGGCCGTGTAGCCGACGTTCTCGAGATCGTTGTGCTTGCCGCCCGCGCGCACGCTGCGCTGGGCCGTGGTCGCGCGCTTGTAGGGGCGCGTCTCGAGACCGAGAAAGACGTCCTTGAACTGCACCATGCCGGAGTTCGTGAACAGCAGCGTGGGGTCATTGGACGGCACGAGACTCGACGAGCGCACGATGGTGTGCCCCTTCGACTCGAAGAAGTTGAGGAATTTTTCCCGAATGTCTGCGACTTTCATAGCGTGCGAAGGAGCGTGGGGACCGGGCCAGTCAAGCTGGGCGGGGTATTTTGCAAACTTTTGATTATACGGGAAATCGGTCGCACCACCGCGTCGCGCCGACAACCGCACTGCGAAACGGCGCTGGTCAGCCGCCCGTCACACACCGTAGACTCCCTCACTTGAGTTCCGCAATGCAAAACGATGTTCCGCGTATGACATCGAGGGCAGCGATCAGATAATGACATCGAGGGGAGAGAAGACGATGGGTGCGTTGAGTCATATCCGGGTGCTGGACCTTTCGCGCGTGCTGGCCGGCCCGTGGGCTACGCAGAACCTGGCCGATCTGGGCGCGGACGTGATCAAGGTCGAGCGTCCCGGTGCCGGGGACGACACCCGTCGCTGGGGACCGCCGTACCAGCGCGATGCCGACGGGCGCGAGACGGCCGAGGCCGCCTATTACCTCGCCGCGAACCGCAACAAGCGCTCGCTCACGCTCGATATCGCCTCGGCCGAAGGCCAGGCCATCGTCAGGGCACTGGCGGCGCAGAGCGACGTGGTCGTCGAGAATTACAAGGTGGGTCAATTGGCGAAATATGGCCTGGATTATGCGTCCTTGCGCGCGATCAAGCCCGATCTCGTCTATTGCTCGGTAACGGGCTTCGGTCAGGACGGCCCCTATGCGTCGCGCGCCGGCTACGACTTCATCGTGCAGGGCATCGGGGGCTTCATGAGCATAACGGGCGAGCGCGACGAGCTGCCCGGCGGCGGCCCGCAAAAGGCGGGCGTCGCGATTGCCGACCTGATGACCGGGATGTACGCGACCATCGCCATCATGGCGGCCCTCACGCACCGCGACCGCACAGGCGTTGGGCAATACATCGACATGGCGCTGCTCGACACGCAGGTAGCGATGCTGGCAAACATGAACACAAACTATCTCGCGAGCGGCGAGGCGCCGGTGCGCTGGGGCAACGCGCATCCGAACATCGTGCCGTATCAAACGTTCCAGACCGCGGACGACGGCTGGATCATCGTGGCAGTGGGCAACGACGGCCAGTTCCGCAAGTTTGTGGAGGCCGGGGGCGAAGTAGCGTTGGCGGACGATGCACGTTTCGCGACCAATCCGTCGCGCGTGCGGCAACGGGACGTGCTCGTACCACGGCTGGCCGAGATGGTGCGCAAGTTCGGCAAGGATGCCTGGATCGAAAAGCTTGAAGCGGCAGGCGTGCCATGCGGGCCGATCAATACGTTGCCGGAGGTGTTCGCGAATCCGCAGGTGAAGGCGCGCGGCATGGAGGTGACGTTGCCGCATCCGTCGGGGGGCGTCGCTCGGGTGGTCGCGAGTCCCATGAAGATGAGCGAGACGCCGCCGGTCGCCCACACCGCGCCACCCACGCTGGGGCAGCACAGCGACGACATCCTGCGCGAGCGCCTCGGCTACGACGACGCCAGAATCGCGCAGTTGCGCGCCGATGGCGTGGTTTGAACCGGAGTGTCTAAGAGATCACCCGACGCGCATCCTGGCGCGACGTCGGCATGACGTCAAACCGCAATCGGTGCTTTTGACGTGTTGCGTAAAGTGTTTTTGTTATACTCTTGCGCTCGCGAGACTGTGGGACGCCTGCGTCAAACCGTTATCGCGCGCCCTCCCTGTAGTTCAATGGATAGAACGAGTGCCTCCTAAGCGCTAGATACAGGTTCGATTCCTGTCGGGGGGACCAAAGGCGCATTTGGCCCATCCCAAGAATGACCGAAATGCCCCGCGTAGCCTGGCTCGCCGGGGTATTTTTTTTGCTCCCGCCCAAGGCGATGATCATACCGGCGTCGCGCTATGGCACAGCGCTTCGCAGCGACTCACCGCAGGCACGCCGCCCCTCCCCCTCTCCTAACACTGCGCCAGCATCGGGAACCTCAAATATTTTGCCGCCTGGCAAACGAATCCGCCCCGTCGGCAAAAGCGGCATCGAAATGCAATGACCCGCCTCCTCTATCATGTTGGGCGTGCCAGCCTCCGGTATGTCGTAGGCGCTGCGTTGCCGCCCCATCTGTCAGGCGCCGCGATTTTGCCTGTTCTTACCCCCTTTCGATGCCAAGATTCGCATGACGAAGCCTTCGCAGCGCACCACCCACCCCACAACGCATGACGCTGGTGACGCCTCCACCACCAACGCCATCGCCCGTGCCTGGGCCAAGGTCGGCGCGGCACTCACCCCGCATCCGGATTGCCCGCTCCCCGCCTGGACCGGCGGCGGCCAAACGTTGCATCAACATCTCTTGATCATCGGTGCGGGTCACGACGCAGAAGTGCTCAGCCAACTCCGCCATCTGGAAGTCGCCGCCGCCCGCTTCGGCAAGGTCGGATTTGTCGGCCCCGCGAGTTTGCGCCGGCTGGTCGAATGGTCGATAGGAGAACGCGTGGTTGTCCTCTCGCGGATGCCGCGCGATGTGTCGGACTGGGATTTGCGCTGCCCGCTTGGCACGCTCGCACATGTGCTGGGGCCGCAGGCCGCCTCTGCGCACGCCGGACGTCCGTTTCTTCGCGTTGCCGCTATCGCAGCGCGTCACTGGCGCGACCGGCTGGCCGCGGCTGCGCAGCACGGACTCTGCGTGGGCCTCGCAGGATTGAACATCTTCGACACCGACGCCCAAGCGTCCACGCCGCAGAGCGCGTCCCGATTCACTGCGCTTGCGTCGCTGCTGCACGTGCCGGGTGTGTCCTGGGTGCCGCTGGGCCACCCCGCCAACGGGGCGTCCCATGCCGCTCCGCCCGAAGCCGTCGACTGGATCGACTGGCGTTGCGACTGCGACGATCTGGCCGACGAGGCCTCGCTCATCGACAATCTGGATCTGGTGATTTCACTAGACACCGCGTACGTGCACCTGGCCACGGGATTGGGCGTGCCGGTCTGGCAGTTGAATGCCGCGGTGCCCGTGTCGTTCGGCGACGAGGCCCGACGCGAGCCGCCCTACATCCCCGAGGGCTTTACCCTTGCGCACGCCCCTCGCGCGTTCTGCGCCGAGGATGACTGGCACAGCGCCATCGACGCGGCGACCAAGGCGCTGCTCGCCATGGCCACCGAGTTTCAAGGCTGGACGCGCTAACCGTCGCGCGGCACCGCTAAAAGCGCGCCGCAGCGACACATCTGCCCGTCAAGCGGCCCAGCGGTCGCCCACCTGCGCCGTCTTGACCCACGCCATGAAAGCAGTGGCTTCAGGCGTGTCTGCGGGGGCCGACCAACCCGCGTAGTCAGACTCGACGAACGGTCGATACGGCCCGTGCTTCACCTCGAAAATCACGGCCCCTGCATCGAGCGAGAGCACGGTGTGGAATACGCCCTGCGCCGTCTCCGTCGCACTGGTGTCCCCGCCCAGCACCTTGCGATCCGTGACAACGCCCACCTCATCGAACGTCAGCACCACAAAGCGCCCACGCAATGCCGTGAGCAGTTCCCACGTGCAACGGTGCAGGTGCGGACGAATGTACGTCGCCGGCTCCATCGCAATGGCCAGGCGTTGAATCGGGTCGTCCAGCGACTCGTGCAGGTTCTGGTTCATGCGCGCACGCGGCGATTGCTCGGCTTGCTGGGTCAGCGCGTCGAGCGCCGCAAGAGTCAACGTTTTCATAGGGAAATCGTGGAGAGTGTGGGGGAGTCCGGGGAAGGAAGCCCTGGCGGCACCTTAACGACGGCCACGAGTGTAGCAAATCGATGCACCGCTATCCGATCATAAAAAAACCCGCCTCTCGGCGGGTTTCTCACTTCGCACTTCATTGCACCCAAAGGGCGCAACGCCGTGCTTAGTACATCTTCTTCTTCAGGGTCTGGCTGCGCAGACGCTTACGCAGACGGGCCACGGCAGCCGCTTTCTTACGCTTGCGCTCGGCCGTCGGCTTTTCGTAAGCCGCACGTGCCTTGACTTCCTTGATCAGGCCCGTGCCATCGATGGCGCGGCGGAAACGACGCAGTGCGACTTCAACGGGTTCACCGTCTTTAATCAGGATCTTGGTCATGCAATAACTCGTATAGTGAATTGGCTCGCGAGAGCCGCAAATTTAACTTACCGGGCAAATTCACCCTTCCCCGCCCTGCAGGAGACATCTCCTGCCAGGCACGACGAACGGATTTGCCGCGGACTGCACTACACCACATCCGGCGGGACCGCGAATCACCTCCTCTGCGATCTCCCGATTGGCTTTCAACGCCCGACTCGCTTACCGCGAACCCCGCATCGCGCCTTCCAGACTGGCTGAACGGTTGATTGATGGCAAAGCGGCACACCCATCGTTCGTCAATGAGAACCGCTCCCCTCGATGCCCAAGTTTTGGACAAGGTCGGGATTATACACGCAAAGCGCGTGAAATGTACATGATTGGATTGTCGGCGATGGGAGCGCGCTGGCCGACGGCCAACGAAGCCGCTAAATTTGGGCGCGAAATAGCGCCTGCCACCGGCCCAATCAGGCTCAATCAGGCTCGAATGATGCGCAGAGCTGCTCGACGGTTAGGCGGTTAGGCGGTTAGGCGGTTAGGCGGTTAGGCGGTTAGGCGGCAACTAGCAAAGCACACCAGCGATACCGCCACGCGCACAACGGCTTATGTCGCACGGCGGGCCGGGGCTCGTTTGCGCGGCTTGAGTGCCGCGCCACCCACCGACGCAGAGGTCACCGCCTTTGGAGGCGCCACAGATTTCGCCGCCTTCGCCACAGTCGCCAGTTCAAGATCGATCGTGCGCTTGAGCCCTTCGATGATCGGCGCGGTCAGATCATCGGCAAAATGATCGAACCAGCGTTTGGCCTGCAAGAGCTTCTTTCCCCCAAGGCGCCGCTTGTGATCCTCATCGCTGGCAAGCACCTTGGCCGAGAGTCGCGCACGCCCCTTGGGCAGACGCTCGAGAACGGTGAGGATGATGAACCCGCGATACGACGTCTTTTGCTCGGCAGACATATGGCCCCCTGATATACCCGCCTCGCGGCGCGCCCGAACCGGATCGAAACCACGATCTGAATGACGTGGATGAAACTGATCGTACCACGACGCAATCTGCGTGCCCGCAGGTATGTGATCAACGGCAGGCGGTCGCGCTGGCGATGGCGGCAAGGGGCCACCGCCTCCCTTGTCCCCGTCCGCGACGCGCCAAATCACCGTTCAGTCGCCGACTTGCCGTGAACTACCAGGAAACAGCTTGCGCATGAACAACGAATCCCCGCTGCCGGTCACAAGGAGCTGGTGAGTCGCGCGTGTCGCCGCGATGTAGAAAAGGCGAGCCTCTTGCTCCAGATCGGTGTCCTGCGTCGACATCGCCCCGACGCCGGGCACGGCCACGAATGGATATTCCAGCCCTTTGCTGGCGTGCATGGTCAACACGGAGACCGCGTCTGCACCGGGGGAAAATTGCTTGCGATCTCGCTGCTGCCACTGGTAAGGGATTCGCGCCTTCGCCAGCGCGTCGACGCACGCCTGGCCGACACTCCATGTCCGATAGACGATCGCCATGTCCTGCCAAGCAGTGCCGTCCTGATGGGCGCGGTGCATTTGCCTTGAAATCGCCTCGGCCTCGTCGGCAATCGACGGCAGTTTGATCAACATTGGTTGCGGCCCCTCGCGCCCGCAGCTAATCGGCCGAATCAGCGGAACCCCGTCGTCGTCGGTGGCCTTCGCGTCCAGGATATCCTTGGCCACGTTAGCGGCAAGCGCCAATATCTGTCGCGTATTCCGATAGTTGATCTTGAGAATGGTCGTGCGCCCCTGCGCTTGCACGCCAACGCTCTTGAAGCTGAAGCCCTGCCGCTCGGACCGATTGAAAATCGATTGTGCGTCGTCATACAGCACGAGCAAATGGCGGCATTCCGGCGAGACCATTTGCACGACAAGCTTGAACCATGACGGCTCGAAGTCGTGGCCTTCGTCGATCAGCACGGCAGCATATTGCGCGGCCGGAATACTGCCCCGATCCACAGCCTTGATCACGCACTGGACGAGTTGCGCAAAAAACCGCTCACCGCCGCCTTTCGGACGCGTGACGTGATAGGCGCTCAACTGATCCGAGCACCACCCATGAAAATGCCTGACGATGACCTTGGCCGACAAGCCCTTGGCGTCCATCACCGATTTGATCTGCCGGGAAAGTGGCTCGCTGAAGCAAAGCACCAAGACGGGCTTTTCCGATTGCATTGCCAGATATTCGGCGCGATAACCAAGAATCATCGTCTTTCCCGACCCCGCCACGCCGTGAATGACACGGTGACCGTCGCCCAGGCTACGCGCCAACTGCTCCTGCTGCACATCCATCACGGCCATGATGTCGGGCAATTCGATCTGATCCGAAAGCAGATCGAGCTGGGACGCCTGCACGCGCACTTCCGGGAAGAGAATCCATCGGATGCGATCGATCTGCGGCAGCGTCAGCTTGTCGCGAAAGTGGAATTTGAACATCTGCCACAACCGGTCCTGAAACGCTTCCGCATCGACCGTCTCGGTCATTTCGTCCGAGCAAATGACGCGAGACGGCTCGAGCGCATGACCCAATCCGCCGTCCGTGAACTGCTTGCGCGTCATATTCGGCAGCACGACGCCGAACGTCCAGGGCAGTCGCAATTTCCCCGCATAGGCATGTCCCGGTGGATTCACCAGTTGTGGATCCCGCTCCAGCGCATTGACGATTTCGAGCGTATATCGACGCGCCTGCTCAAGCGGACTGATGACGGTTTTGGGGCCATTGCTGCCCAGAATTTGCCAGTCGCCTCGATCGGCCTGCAGGACGGTCGCAATCTTCCAATCCTTGACTTCGAGAATGAGCAACCCACGTTGAGGGTGAAGCACCACAAAGTCGGGATACGACCGCATCGTGGCGACGGGGACGTCATACCAGATCAAATAGTCGTCCTCGAGCTTCTGCTCCAGCCGCTCGGCAAGTCTGCGCTCACCGGACTGCATTCTGCCCACACACGAGGACAGCGAGGGAATGATCGTTGCCATGCGCCTCCAGGTTTTGGCGAAATTGGTCCTCAAAGTATCGAGGTTTTCGCTTTGACCGTATCCCGCTTTCCTCATCGCTCGCAATGGCGGGATGTTTCATTCCGACGTTCACGACGTGGATACATCGGCGTCACCGGCCAGTCAAAGGGGCTGCGTGGCTAACGCAGTACGGATACATGATGTAATGCGTTCGCACAAAAATCGGATACATCCCAATTAGAAAACGCGCTCGATCATCAAAGTGCCACTGCGCAAGACAAGGTCAGTGACCGTCATCTCGGCATTATCATGGATTGCCAATAAATTTTGAGTGCCGCATTCATCAATGAGCGACACCCAATTGACCGACTCGGCGTATCGTGCGAGCCGCCACGACAAACCACGCGGCACATACTCAGCCGCGAGTCGATATTCTTGAAGCTATCAGGGAAATAAAAGGGCAGAGAATAGGGACAATAGATGTTGCCTGTCCCAACCCCTTGAATTTAGTGGTCGGAGCGATAGGATTCGAACCTACGACCCTCTGATCCCAAATCAGACCAAAAAAAGCTGGCGGCGTCCTTTGCTGGAAATGCTTTCTACGGTTTCACGTCTAACATAATGCTCAACTATTAGGCACGGCTACATGCGGGTTTGCAGGCATGTGCCACCGGAATATTAGACGCCGATCAAGCCTTCTGCCAACCGCCTCTTCGACATCGCTGCAGCGTCGAAAGCATCGCGAATGCCCTCGTCTGGCCGCCCCCCCAAAGAAAGATAATGAAGACTATCAAATCACTGAATTTGATAATCATCACGCTCTTTTTTCGGCGCTGCCCTTTGGCCTGACGGCAGCGGGCGTCTTCACCCAGTGTGATGCCCCGCCGAGCCGAACGCCCCAGTACATGAGCCAGCGGCGCCACGCCGGCACGCAGGTGACTGCTGACGCTTCACGCAACACTTTGTCGGCTACCGCCCGCGGCACCGGCTGAGTGGTGTACAGCCAGTCATGCACGACAGCCGCCTCGTTCGATGTTCCGCCCGTCAGCCAGTACACCACGGGCAGACGCGGCACCGACGCCAGGTCGGTGATGAACCCGCGCGGCACGATGAAAACTTCGTCGGCCACGTCGGATTGATACACCAGCGCCGCGGCGAGCCGCCATCGGCCATCGTCGCAGCCGGTGGCGTTCTCGATGACCAGGCGCGTGAGGAACCGGCTCATTTTGCGGCCGGTGCCGACGCGGCCGCCGGAATGTCCACAGGCCACGCCGCAATCGCGGCCGCCAGCAGAATTTGCGCGGTCGTCACCCCCATCACGATCCGATCCTGATCCTGCGCCGACAGAGGCGACGCCTTCGCGACCGTGATGATCGCCGGAAGGCCCGCGCTCGCGAGTGTCTGAAGGTTGACGGCGTCGGCAGTTGAGCCCGACTCACACACAGCCCTCACGACCGGCTGCGCGTCGGAAAGTGCCTTCAGCGCTGTGTCGCTCATGCCATTGACCTGCTGCAGCGAGGAAATGGCGACTTCGACCGGCGGGCACACGCGGGCGGCGACCTGCGCCGGCGACGGCACGGACTGGCCGGTCGTGGAGCAAGCCGCGAGGACGAACGAAAGCACGGCCGCGCACGCGGCCAGAATGGCAAAACGCTTCATGGTGGATTCCTTACGGGGTGGTGAGCTTGATTGCGGCGACCGCCGCGCTGGTGACGGCAGTCGAAATGCTGGAAGCGATGCCGCCGCCGGCGGCGATCGGCGCGCTGGCAGAAACGCCCGTCTCGCCGAAGTCGAGGCTGAAGCCGTCGGGGGTGTTGGTGACGCGTACGGTGACGGTGCCGACGTCCTTGCTGCTCGATACTGACGCCGCGCAGCAGATCAGCCGGCCGGTGGCGTCATAGAACGGCCGCACCTCGTACCGGGCAGTGCCGGCGCAGGCCGCCAGCGCCAGGCCAACCCCACACGCGAGCGCGGCGCGGATCATTGCGGGGCGCTCGGGGGCGGCGGCTGATCGGCCGGCGGCTTACCTGCCGCAACGTGAACTGCACCCAGGGTCGCCAAGGCCGCGCCGATGGCCGTGATGAAGCCATCGACCGGCGTCTTCCCTGCGTAGGCGAAGAAGCCCCAGGCGCCGAGCAGCGCGGCATAGCACAGCACCTTCGTGCGAGTGTTCATTTCGTCGTTTCCTTCTCGTGGTGGTGGATGATCTCGGTCGGCGTGAACCGGTAGCCCTCGATCGCGTACTTCTGCGCGACCCAAAGCGGGAACGGCATCGCGTGGATGCCCTCGTCCTTGCCGATGTGGTGGTCCTTGCACAGCAACATGCCGTTGACCGTCATGTCATCGATGAACAGGTACGGGTCAGCCGGCACCAAGTAAGTGACGTCGGGATGTAGCACCGTCTCGCCCGCGACAGTCATTTGCTGCGCGCCCTTGAGGAAGCCATCCCAGTCGAATTCCTGGGCACGCGCGCCCCATACGCCGGCGCGACAGTCTTCCGCGAAGCGAGACCAGTCGATCAGGTTGGCGGTGCTGCGCTCGATGGGGCTGTGATGCGCCTCGAGCGGATGGCCCGTGTCCTGCTCAGTGCCGCCGCAGACGAAGCACCGCCCGCCTTCGCGTTCGATCAGCGTCTTGCGCGTGCAAGTGAATAACGCGGTGGTCGTGCGCGGCTCATGGCCAGGCAGCATCACGTCGACGCTCAGGGTTTCCTTCTCTTCGTGGGTCTGGGTGACGTCAGACATATGCCCTCAGAAATAAACAAACCGCCCGAAGGCGGTCTCGTTGACGCAAGTGGCAGACGGATCAGACGGGGGCCGGGGTGAAATCGACGTAGTACTTCTCGCCGACCTTGAACTGGCCCAACAGGGACGGATTGTTGATATGAATTTTGAACTCAGCCGACGGCGAGTACTTCGCATAAGTGTTGTCCTCGTCGCTCCCGTCTGCCGGGTAAGCCTTGGCCGCAACGGCGTTGAAGTGCAGAATCTCGCTGCTCTGGAATTGTTCGATCCGATTCAGTTGGACCTTGGCGCGCATGTTGGGCATCTGTGATGTTCCTTCTGGTGGTGAAAAAAGCAATAAGCCGCTCAAATGGCGGCAGTTACATGAGGCAGAGCTGCCGCTCTTGTTCGCGGCGTTGAACCAAGCCGGGCAAAATCTGCCCCTTGGAATAGACCCACTTGGGCAACTCGTTGCAGGCGCCAACGGGATCGCCGGCATTGAGCTTGCGCAGCATGGTGCTGCTCGCGAAATTGCCCGCGCCAGCGTTGTAGACGAAGCTGGCCAGGGCCGCGCGGCGCGTCTCAGGCATCGGCACCTTGACCAGGCGGTCGACAGTGGTGAGCGCAATGCCCAGATCGCCGCGCAGCAGCTCGTCGCACTGCGCCTGGCTCTTCACCTGCCCCACCCTCACGCCGGCCGTGTGTCCGTAGCAGATAGTCGGAATGCCGACGGGATCGAGATAGGCTGAGAGCCTGGATCCCTCGAACGCGGGCACGAGCACGGCCGCGATCGCGACGGCGCCCCCCGCTGCTACAGCCATGGCTCGCTTTATCAGGGGATTCGACGTGTCGCTCATAGTCGATCCGGCCATTTGCCGTGCATCAATGCCCACACCGCCCCCGCGAGCGCGACGAACGGCGTCAGGAATTTGGCAATCTTCCCGAGCACGCCCAGGAAACGGATGCCGCCTTGCATGATCTGAAAGACCTCGATCAGGCCCTTCATGGCCTCACCGGTCTCTTTTGTCTGCTCTGTGTTCGCGGCCATTTCGGCCCGCATCGCGGCAAGATGCTGGCTCACGAAGGCGCGAAAATCGCTCTCGGACATTTCCATGATCTGTTCCTGATTCATGGTTCCCCGGAAATGAAAAAGCCGCCCGAAGGCGGCGGTGGTGTGTGTGGGTGGTAGCGGCCTGCTTACGGCGCGACCTTATCGGCTGGCAGCGGCGTGTTACCTGCCGCGAGCCATCGCTTGAACTCCTCATAGTCCACGTTGCCATCGGCAAACGGAATGGTTGCGCCGTCCGAGAGGCGCGTGACGAAACCATCGGTGACATATAGCTGATACATGTTTAGAGCCTCGCGGTGATAACGAAAGCGGCGTTGTTATACGCAGTAGTCTGCCCCGCCGATACGGTGCCAGTCGTGGTTAATCGCAACGACCTTGTCGTATTGAATACAATGTTTGGCGTGTTGGCTTGACTTAGGGAAAAGGAGATGGAGGGCACGCTAGGAGCGACGCGCATCTCTACCGGATAGTCAGCCCCGGTTGTTCCTATGGGCGCACCAACCGACCCTGCCCAACCGTTGAGATGTATTGTCCCTACAGGAATCAGGAGGGCATACCGCTGACAGTCCTTGAGGTCGTCCGGGTAGCTCTTGCGCACGACAGCCGACGCAACGGTGCCCTCCTCCAGTTGCCACTCGGTGAACCAGAAATTCTTCGTCGTGACCGCGCCGCACGCGACCTGAACTTCAATCTCCAAGCCCTTTGAGCAATCGCCCAACGCCTGCGTTGCCGTGACCACAGCGCCGGTCGCGCTGGCCACGGACGACGCCGAGCTGGTACCGATCGTCGTCACAGCGGAAAAATCATCAGCGGTCGTGGTCGGCTTGCGGAATACCACCGTGTAATTGATGGCCGAGCCGACATCGTGCTGAACGCCGATTTGAAAGGTGCCGGTCTGGTTCTTGAATTTGACCGCGTCCGCCGCTTCCATTCGGTACCGCCAAGATACCTGGCCGGCCCCTGTCAGCGTGCAACCCGCGAGCTTGACCGCGTACCCAGTTCGACCAACGGGCGCTGCCGTGTCTTGCGTCAGCGTGCCAGCGGTGATCGCGCCGCCCGACGCCCACGCGGCAATCATCTCGACCGGTCCGTACTGCGGCGATGTGGTAAGCGTCGGCACAGTCGACTGGATCGCCACCTGTGCGCCGCTGTTGAAGAGCTTGTTTCTCGAAGACGCTGCCCCCGTCGAGCCGACACTGGATTGAAGCTGGGCAAGTTGCACCGCATGCTGCGGCTGCGTGGCCGGCGCGACCTGTTGAGCACCACCGGCGCATTCCATAAGCACGCAGATCGGGTTTCCGCTATTCACACCGGCGATCGTCGCATGCATGAGAACAGCGGTGCCGTTGAGTGCTAGTTCGCCACCCTGAAGCGGTTGCAGGCCGAGCCCATAGATGGGGATCGCCGTCAGGCCATCGGGCGCATACGTCGATGGGCCCGTATTCGCATGCGCAATCTTGATCTGCTGCACAACGCCATCGACCCACGTTCCAGCCACGAGCGGCGTCGCATTGACAGCGGCATAGGCGTTCGCCGCCCCTGCGTCGGCGAGGATGACGGTGTTCTGGCAGATCCGCTTGATCGCGGACAGCACTTGGTTATACGTCGTTTTACTCGGCGTCAAGCCGCCCGCAACAACGATAGCGCGCAGCTCTTCCTGAATCATGTTCAGCCACGATCCGCGCACATTAGTCGCGGGCGTGCCGGCCGTCGGATTACCTTCGGTGAAGTACCCTTCCGAGCCTGCTGCTTCCGGTGTTGGGAGCGCGGTTGCGGCGGTTGCGTCATCAATACGGAACATGTGACCTCTTATGCGTAAGCAAAAATTGGGATCGTGTGGGCGGGAATCACCGCGCGCAACTCGCATTCGAGTACGCTGTTGCCCCATGCCGCGAGTGGGTCACCAGCTGCCATCGCGCCAGCTACAGCGCGCACGATTGTGTTCAATGGTGCCGTGATCTTCCAGGCAAAATTCCAGTCATATCCGCAGCACGGATCGCTCGCTTTCAGCATCCCGGCGCGAGCTTGCGTGTACTGCGTGATCGTTACCGTGTAGCCGAGGCGCGCGGCAAATTGCGTCAGGCCAGATATCAAGGGACCACCGACTCCCACGAAGCGCGCCAGCACCTGGGCTTGCCGCTGCGCAATCGAGGGCGCCACGCCGGCACACGGATCTGGCAAACCTAGCGTCGACTCCCAATCTGGAAGGAGTTCATAGGTCGTGGCCGGAAATGCATCCTTGAGAAGGTAGTTCGCACGTGCTGTCGCGCGCTCGTAGCTCGGCGCAAGTCCAGAAAGTACCTGGGTCTGCACTGCATCAGCGTCTCGCGGCCAGACCCTTCCGCGCGGCATTAGTCCCTGTAGCGCCTTGAGAAAGTTGGCGGCGGTCAAGTTAGGTGCGAGCATGGAGCCTCAGACGTAAAGCACATTTGCAAGGACGGGAAGCTGCCCGAACCCGCTCGTGATGTTCCCCGGATAGGTGGTGGTGGTAACACCAACGATGCCCTGAATCAGAGTGATCAGGAAACCGCTTGTCCCCGACACAGACCGTATTGCGGCCGAAATGTCGTCGCGGTTGATCGTCCCCGCCCGTGGATCACCGTTGCGAAACAGCACATCCGCGATCGCCGCCGCGATCGCCGCGCGCGTCGCCGACGTCGCCGATGTGAGGCCTGAAAGCGTGATCGTCAGGTTGTTAGCGATCGGCGCGCACGAATAGACGAGCGCCGTCACCGGCTGCTTCGTGACAATCGCGTCAGCGACAACGAGCTGGTCGCCCACTGCGACTGCGCCCCGCGGTACTCCGCCCGGCCCCTTATCGTTCTGCGAGACGCCGTCGCTTCCCTGAGGAAAGCCGTTGTGTGCCGATTCGGCGTTGTCCCACATCGTATAGACGACGACAGTGCCTGCACCGAATCCATTCGGCGCGCACCAGGCGCGCGTCACGCCCGCGATGGCGAGCGCCCATAGCACATAGTCGTCCGAATCGCCGCCCTGAGGCGTGCTCTGATACGCATCGAGCATCCGGCTCCGCAGAGAATCGTTGTCTTCAATGTCTGCGCCAGATTTGACCGTTGCTGTAATCGTGCCACCCTGCTGAATGCCATCGACCGCTACGCTTAACGAAACCGATGCGCCCGGATCCGCGTTGCCCGCTGCTCCCGCCACATCGGCCACGATCGTAACCGAGACGTTCCCTGTCTCGTCGACGGTGCCAGTCGTTGAAGTGGTATATGTGACCCCATCGCCGCGCGCGACGGGAGTGCTTGAGCTCAGCACCTTTCCCGCCACCCCCGGGAATTGGGCAGTCAATTGCGCTTTAGACGCTTCCTTCTGATAGACATCTTTCAGTGCTGCCCAGCCTTGCAGATATTCATCTTCGGCCGTGAATGGGACCGCCTGCTTCGCGATCCAATCAAGGTATCCAAACTGCTGGTGGCACATACCAGCCTGGATCTTGCCGACAATTCTCAGCACGGCAAAACGCAGAAGTGCATCCGCCCCCTGAAGCGCCGACGAAATATCGGCGGCCACCTCAGAGATCAAGGTGGAAAGCGTCTTTCTTTGAAATGGCATGTCAGGCGAGCTGGTTCCAGGCCCACGCGTAGGTCATGTCGATCTGCGTGCCCGTCGGTTGATAGAGCGTGATCTGCGCGCCGAGAAACGTGTCGCGCACCCACTGCGTCTGCACATCGATGCTAGCGACGACGCCGTCATCAATCAGCCATTGAAGCGCCTCGTTGATGTAATCGCGAGCGTTGTTCAGCACTTCCTGCGTCTGCTTTGAGCGGTCGAGCAACCAAAGGCGCGAGCCGATCGGTTTGTCTTCGCCGATGTCGCCCCACCAGCCGCGCGGATCACCAGTCCCATCGGGAATCGGATCGTCTGGATTCGCCACACGGTCGGTGAAGATGCTGACGAGGACTTCGGTTTGCAGATCGTTCCCGGTGATGAGGACCGGCGCGACAAAGCGCCAATCGCCGCGGCTGTTGTCCACGTCCCAAATAACAGAGATGTCGGACATGTATCATTCCTGTTCGGTCGGAACTTCCGACGAGATGTTGCTGCTGCCGCCTTGAACGTTCTTCACAACATGATGGTGGCCGTCGAAGATCATGCGATCCGCAGACATGCTGCGGCCGGTCGTATCACAGTTGTCGACAATGTCACCCGTGCATTCGAAGAGAAGCGTCTCGGCACGCACCTTTGAGGCATTTGTCAGCATGATCGGGTTGCCACCGCCATTCACTACGATGCCCGTCGACGAGAGGTAGACCGACTGCCCCTTATCGTCGCTGATCGCAACTTCGCCGCTTGCGAGCGCCTTCATGCGGTACTTCGCGTTCGACGTCGCGATCACGAAGCCATCGTTGCGATCGCCGTTCTTGAAGGCGATGAGCGCCTGCGTGCCGGACGGCGGATTCGACGTGAATCCATACTCTGCGTAGCGCGGCACGTCTGGGATCAGCTCCAGCGCGTTCAAACGAACCTGCAATGTCTGTACACCTTTCGTGTCGTCGACCAGCGCGATCGCACCGCGCGCCATCAGCAGGAGAATGCGGCGCCCGAGCCGGTTAAGTTCTTGCAGCACTATTGCTCCACTGGTGTTTGCGTTGATTCGTCCATCGGCAAAATGTCCAGCGCGATCGGCTCTGGCAGGAAACCCTGCCGCGGACCGAACACCAACTCGGCATGCGTGCCGTTCTGATCGAGGATGAACGTCACCTCGGCGAGCAGAAGAATGGTGTTATCGGGGATGCCAGCCGCCGGTGCGGACACCGGATAGTTGATGTTTGGAATCCATGGAGAGCCGCTCGCATCACGCCAGTTATCCACGAGCGCGCGTACGCGCCGTGCGCGTCCATAAGCCCGCGACGCCATCCAGTTGACACGCTTCTCGATAAACCGCCGATCTGTTGCGCTCTGCTCCGATACAAAGTACGTCGGTCTTAGCCGAGCGGGATTAGCCGCCGGCCCCGTCGCCACCACCGTCACCACCGGCAGGTTCGGGATGCTTTCATCATCCGCACCAGCGCTGTATGCGCTCAGCACAGCGTTGTAGGTGCTGAATGTTCCCAGGACGCTTTTCGTGCAGACAAGAGCCTCGATGTTGTTGCCGAGGGCAATGCCCGAAGCCGCAAGCTCGGTGCCTGCCTGCGAGATCGTGATCTCTCCCTCTTCGCTCTCGAATACCAGCAACCCGCAGTAGCGCGCGTAGCGCTCGATCACTTCCCACGCCGTCTCGGTGATGCTGACAATCTGGCGCGGCAGCGCCGGCAACGCATCGAGAACAGCCTGTGTACCGTTCGGCGGCACGAAAACGTCAATCGAATATGGCGTCGCGATCATGGCGCACAGCTTCTGCAGCCCGGTATTCGCGTTGACGCGATCCAGACGACACGAGCAATCAACCAGGTCCGCGAGCTTGCCGCGGCCCGAGATGGTGATGTCATGGCTATACGGGGTGATGATCGTCTCGACGGTCTCCACATATCCGGACAACACGAGGTCATCGCCGATCGAAACCTTGATAGGAGCGCCCTCGCGCGCGAGCAGCTTCAGGGTGTTCGCGTCAGACGAGCATGTGAGCACGAATGCCGATGTCGCAACCTCAATAGAGCGCGTAACCCTCACCGCCTTCCATCCCGTCAGCAGCAAGCCATCCTGTGTCAGCAGTACGCGTACTTCATCGACGCCGGGCTTTCCCCCCAGAGCGTCGACGACTCGATCTGCATTCGGCATCAGAAGCTACCAGGTGAATAGGCGTATTGATCGCCGAGAGGTGCATGTTGGCGATCCGTTTTCAGTTGCGTGTCGACGTTCGGCGACGATGTGACGTTGGTGCTCGTGCCCGGCGGCGCATTCTTGTGGACGATCTCGACCGTGACCTTTCCGGGCTCGCCAGTTCCCTGGCCTAGCTGCGCATCAAGCTGGCGAGCGATTCCTGCCCGAACGTTTGCCTCGTTCGGATCCTTGGGCCGCTCGTACAATGACGAGACCTTCTCCGCCGCTTCGGGCGCTGTCGTCGATGCCATTAGGGCGTCGCCAGCAGCCCTCTCGTTGTTCTGAAGCTCCCACAAAGAGTAGCCAAGCTGTTCCTCATGACTTGCGGAAGCAAGTGGCGTCTTGAATGTGCGCTCATAGATCGCCTGGCGATCAGGATGCCACTGGAATAGCCCTACCGCCTTCCCGTTGTCGCCCACCGCACGATCGTCAAGCCCACTTTCTCGGCTCGAATTTGCGACCATGCCAATCGCTTGCTCGCGCGAAAGACCATGATTCATATACCACTGGACATCGGACCGTGCCTGCTCGAGCTGTGCACCATTACCAACAGCCGTCTTCTCGTTCAACTGCGCCATAGTCACAGCGCCGCGCCCGCGCAGCGAATTACCGAAGCGCTCAAAGCCATCCCAGATACGCTGCTCAGTGCTATTGGCGCCGCTCGGTTGCGGTGCCGGCCGGTTGCGGCCGCTTGTGGCGTCGAAGAAGAACTGGATACCTTGCAGCAATGAATTGAGTGCCGGCTCAACGCCGCTCAGCACAGTCGTCTTCAACCGGTCGTACGTGATGCCAAGCTTGGCAGATGCATCCGCATACTCGCGAGCGCGCTGGATATCCTGCTCATCAGGGATGTATTCCTTGGCCGTCGCGAGATCCGCCGACACCTGCGCCGGACCGCGGCTCAAGAAATCGACCAGCGATCCCGCGCCGGCGGCATTCAGGAAATTCTGCGCTCCGCCGTATTTTCCCTGCCCGCGCAGCGTCTCCGCATATGCGGCCAACTTCGTGAGCACCGACTCGATGGATTCCAGCCGGCTCGGATCGGTAGAGATGCCAGCGGCCTGAAACCGCTTGAGCGCCTCCGGATTCCGATTGTTCAGCGCGTCGCTGTACGTCTGGCGCACCTGTTCAACGCCGGCGTTTGCCTGCTCCGGCGACAGCCCGGCAAGGCGACCCGCATATTGCACGCCGTACGCAGTTGATGTGGAAAGGCCGCTGCGCAGGGCCAGATTGCTCATCGATCGCATCGACGATGCCCACTGCGATTCCATCTGCGCGATCTTCACAGTCAGCGCCGTGATGCCGCCGATGATGCCCGCTTTGCCGACGAAACTTGCAATCTCGGAGATCGCGCCGCTGTTGGAATTGAAGCCGGCAGCGATCGAACTGCCGAGACTGTTCAGTTTCCCCTTATTCGCCTGCGCCTGCAGCTTGGACAGGCTGTTGGTCACCTTCCCGATCGGGCCGGATGCCTGATTCTTAGCGGTGATTGCAATCGAGATTTTGCTTGCCATGGGGCCGCTCGGAAATCATTTTGCCAGCGCATTGAAAGTCGTTGGCATGAATGCAGGGTGTATTGGATTCGCCTGCGCAACCAGTTCGTCGGCCCGCGTCGGGTCGCGATACAACCGTGTGGCGAGCGCGAGCGACGGCAGCATCGACGGAAGGTCGAACGTCTTGATAGACGAGAGACCTGCACCGCGCTTGTTCAGGTCGGCCACTACCGCCGCGCGCAGGGCCGACAAGGCTTCATAGGTCTCGTCCTCCCCTTTGTCGCCGGCAACAGTCATCTCGGCGTCGACCAGGTCGGTGACCAGATCGCGCACGCGCATGGCGTCGTCGCTAGACGTCGGCTGATACGTCGATGACGCCTGCGCGACCGCGCCGATCGAAGCGCGCCGAAAAAGATCGCTGCACGCTGATTGCATTTCGCCCATCGCCGTGCCAATGACGGACGTGGTCGTGCCGGCATCAGGAATGAACGTCGAGAGAGCCGACAACAGCCGGATCGAATCGCTCGGATCGCTTGTCGCCGCCAGAACTGCCGTGGTTACGCCACGAACCGATGCCGTGAAGGCATCCACCGAGGACGCGTCGAAAGCCGCTGCAGCAGTCGCCATTGCATCGGCCGCCGCGCTGACGTTCGCGCGCGCCGCGGTGGCGGTCTCGAACAGCGCCTGAGTCGTCGTCGAATGGACCGAGGAACTCGGATACTTGCTGAACGTCGGCACCGTGGCGCTGCCTGCGAAGCGACCGAAGTCGCCCGGCAGGTTAAACAGCAACTGAAACAGGTTCCTCGCGTCGCCGACAATGTTTTTGGCGTACAAGTACCAGCCGAGCGCCGTATTGACGACCGTGCCCAACACCGCAGCGCCATATGCAATCGCGGTCATGGCCGTCTTCGCGAAATTGAGCGCCGCCGCAACATTAAGTCCTGTCACCGCGTTCAGCACAGACTGCGTTGTCGCGGGATCTGCCGTCGGGTAGGTGCGCTGCCCTGCCTCGATGAATTCGAAGTGAAGCTCGAAGTACCGGCCCTTTTCCCAATGCTCGATACTGCGGAACCCGTCAAGGTTGACGGTGAGCCGGCCGAGTGTCGGATGAATCAGCTCACCGTCGCCGGCAGTCTCGACGGCCGCAATCATGACGTCGCGCTGCGCGATGACGTCGTCGCCGACGACGAAGCCATACATGCGGATGCGCCGCGCGCCGCGGCCGAGATCCTCGATCCATGGCGTATCCCGCATCGGATACTGGTGCATCTGGTTGCGGCGACCGAACGCCGCCTCGCTGCCGAGAGACACGAACGGCACGCCGCGATACGACGCCGGGCGCAACTGCTTAAAGTACGACTGCGCTGAGCCGCCCAGCCGAGCCGCTAGCGAACTTGCCAGATTGGAAATGCCCGAGGCGGTGCTGAGCACGGCGCCTGCGCCGCCACCGATGTTCATGCGCCAACTCCAATCCGTTTGCCCAAGCGCCGCGCTCTCGCGAGCCAGTGCAGGGTCTCGGTTTCTGTCATCTGCTCGACCCGGTCAGGATCGAAACGCATCATGTGCGTCAGTTCGGTGAGACGATCGTCCCACCACTCCGGAATCGAGATCTGCTCGGCGATCAGTCGTCCGAGTCCGGTGATCGCCGAACCTGAAAACCGTTGAAGTACGCCACCGCCTCGAGGAAGTCCCGCGCGGACAGCGCGCGCACCGAGCTTTTCGGAACCTTGCCGATAAGGCTTATGAGCGCGACCATGCGGGCGAATGGACCGCCCGCGGATTCCGCTTTCCGCTTCTGCTGATTCGTCGGCTCGCACAGCGTCAAAGACGCAATGTTCAGCGCGCTGTCGTCGCGAGTGATCTGCACCGGCTTTGTCAGCTGAATGACGATCTCGTCGGAGCTCCGAGCCGGGTTCCGCACCGCGTCGTGACCGAATGAGGCGATGAAATCCTCAGCCTCGTCGATCTGACTGCCATACATCTGGTCGATCACGTCTACAGGCGCGCTGCTGAGTAGCGCTATCAGCGCGACCGACGTGCCATAGATGCCTGCGGATTGCTCTGCCTTCTCATAGTCGCCTGCGAGCGGCTCGCGAAGCGAGATTTCTGAGACGGTTGTCTCGGCGTCTCCCTTGCCATACTTCAGCGGCTTGCGGAGAATGATTGTTTTCGTATCGCTCATCACTTATTGCTCCGTGACCGCGTTCTGCAGGCCTTCCCAGCGGCACGTGAACTTCGCCTCGGCCGTATCGACTTCTTGCGCCTCCACCGTCCACATGTTGCGGCCAATGACCGTTTTGCCGTTCGCAAGCTCGACCACAAGCGTCACGTTGCGCATCGCGTTGAACGCGGCGAGGCTAAGACCGCCGGAATCGCGGATTGATGCACTGATATACGGCGCCTTCGGCATTTCGCTGAAGCCGTGCACGGTGTCTTGACCGACCTTCGTCTCGCGCGTCACGCTGCCGACGTCATATTTCAGTTCGCCTTCTATCTGATAATTCACCCCATCCGCCGTCAGATACGCGGTACCGGCAATGAGGCCTGTGTTGTTCGCCATTTACATCTCCCAGAAATGACAGCGTTGCCCCGGATTACATGGCAGCGCTTTGCGTTTGACGGACAGATCAGGACTGCGTAGTCGACAGGCGGAACTGCGCAAGCAGCGCGAAGATGCGTAGCTGGTTGATCAGTGTGCCAGGCCACAGTACGTCGACGCGATTCGGGTTCGATGCGTTCTGCTCAACGATGATCGACTGCGCGAAGATATCGCTTCCCTGCACGTAGCCTTCGTATTCCATCGCGCGGTACTCCGCGATCTGATCGGCCTTGATGATCTTCGGCGTGACGATGCCGGAACCCGGCGCGAAGCGCGTGCCGTCGGCTGCGAGCTTCACGCGCGCGTATTTCGTCGTCACCATCGTGCGCAAGCGGCGCAACACATATGTCAGCAGGAACATCGTCTCGATTTCGAGATAGCTGTTGTCCGGCTGTCCCGACGCGTTCGTCTGGTAGGTCGTGATAAGGTTTTCGATCGCGACCGTGCCATCATCGGCAACCGTGAACGTTGAGACGCCGTCGTAGAGCAGCGTGTTGCGCTGGCTCAGGTTGAAGCGAGACTGCAGCGGCGGCGCCAGCACGCCGGTGAGCGCGACCGTCTGCATGGGAATGCCCGGATCTGCGCGTACGCTCACGGCAGTCTGTGCCGCGATTGCCGCTGCCCATTGCCACGGCGGCGTCGGCGAATCGTTGAAGCCCATTACCGTTTCATGCTGGTTGTTTCGGGCTGTGCCAAACGTCGTCTGATTTGCCCATGTCGCTCGATACGCATAGAACGCGTGCCCGAACACCTGCTGCTGCCAGCTCCATCGCCCTGTCGAATCGTTCAGGAACGCCTTGATCGCATCCATCGAGGTCGTGTCCGTGAACGCGCACGCGATGAAGTCAAACGGCATGTCGAGCAGATTGCCGAGCGCCGTCGTCAGCGTCGGGTTTGTCGCGCCGCCGGTCATCGCCGTGATCGTCGCAGCAAACCCAGTCGGGAACACTTCGCCATTCGCCGCACCCTGGTAGTTGAAACGAATGTCGATGTCGTTGCCGACTAGCCCCTTGTTATCCGCCGTCAGGTCGATCGTGCTGGTCGTGACTGCCGCGGTCACCGGCATGCCAGGAATTGCATTGATCGCTCCACCGATGGCAGTGGCAACCTGTGCCGTCGTCTGACCCGCAGCGACAGCAACAGAGACCAACTGCCCGGCAATATACAGCGCCACCGTTCCATTCGCCGTCGGCGCGCCTGTAACGCCGATCGAGCCGCTTGCGGCCGTGGCGCCAGCGGCATCAGCCAACGGGAGGGTCCACAACTCACCGAACGTATCGTTCTGTCGATATGCCCCCACCATCAGCGCGAGCACAGAATTCGCACCGAACTGCGTGTTTGCGTCGCCTGTTCCAGCGGAGAGCAGCGGCACATCCTGAGCAGCCGCGCCGGTCGTCATCGGGCCGATCAGCAGCCCGCGCTGATTCGCAACCGCTGAGTTGGCATGCGAGCTATCGATCTCGGCGAAGAACAGCGGCGTGCGCAGGTTCTGCGGGATCTGTTTGAACGGTACGGTCATTACGCGTTACCCCCGGCCTTCTTCGTTGCGGTTGCGGGCGCCTCGATAACGACGTCACCGTCGTTCGCTACGCGCGTCCAGAAAATATCGCCGTCCGGCACTTCGATGCCTTCGGGCGGAAGAAACTGTTTCGTTACCGGATGCCGCACTTTGAGGCCCGGCGCAGGTTTGACGATCATTCGTCACCTCTTAAGAGAATGTTGCTTTGACGAAGCCTTCAGCCCGTCCATCGGGGCCTTCGGTGCGAGGGGCCGGCGTAACTGCGTCAGGGAAAGGAGGATTCGGGTAGGTCTCTGCCGAATCGAAGACGTTGATCAGATCTGCCGTCAGATCGATTTCCGTGAGTTGTGCGGTAACGTCCGGATAGAACGTCTCGTACATCTGCACGCCAATCGAAACGAGCATTCCGCCTATGTGTGTCTCGCCTTCGGCGCTCACGTCCGTTTGAATCCGCACAAACGGGAAGTCCTGTGCGAGTTTGCGCAGTGGCACGCTCTTGAAGATCGCTGCCTCAATGTCAGCCTGCAGACCTTCGAGCGCGAGAAGCGCCGCCGGACCAGACGCTGCCGATACCTCAACGCGGATCTCGAAGATGCTTGTCGTGGTGAAGGCAGTCTGGCCGCTATTACCGAGCGACTGCTTTTCTTCACCGCCATACCTCACCTTGATGGAAGGCAGCTTCGCTGCCGGCAAATTCCAGTCGCCCGGCGATTGCAGCTTGACGCCCTGCAGCATGCCGAGAACGGACAGCAGCGCAGCGCGGAATTCCGCGCGTGCAGTCTGATCAGACATCGGTTTGGCCTGGTACGTTGAGCATCAACCGGGCTGCGCCGTGGCCGTCTGGATGTACCTCCCGAACTTCCCACTGCTCGCCCGTCTTGTTGATCAGAAGTTGGTCGCCTTGAAGCGGCAGCATCTGGCCGGAGAACTGCGAAAGCTGCACACCGATCGTCGGCTGATTCGTGACAACCGATTCCCCCGACGTTGGATCAACGCCGAAAAACGCCTTGTCGTAGATCCCGGTGATCGGGAACGATGCGCCAACCGCTGCTTGATACGTGATCTCCGTGCCGAATTCCTTCTGGAGAGGCCCGAGAATCTTCGCGTCGACGACGTCGTCCCAGTCCATCTCTTATGCCACCTTGACCGTCGGACCTTCTGACGGCGAAAAGACGGGACCGTCACCGCGCGGAAGTTCAGCTTCACCGGGCGTCGTCAGAAACCCTGCCTTCCGGAGTTGGGCGATTTCGGCCGGCGGTAAAGAGACCTCTTCGCCGGGGCCAACCTGCTTGCCGTCGATGGTGATCGTGCGGCCTCGCGCTACGGTCGCGCGCGAACCGCCCTTTTCGGGCGCGGCCATTAGCTCACCACCGGGTCACAGACCGTCGCGGCGAAGCACGCGTTGACGCGGCTCGGGATCACGATCGGCGACGACTGCATCATCAGGAAGCGCTGGGCCGGGTCTTCCGACACCCAGGTCTTCGGCGCATACGGCAACGCCTGATAGTTGAACGCGGGATCGAGCACCGTGCCGAAAGCACGCGTGCCCATCAGGTCCGCACCCGACATGATCACCGTGCCGTCCGTCAGCATTGGCTGTTCGACGTTGTTGTCGTCGACGTACCAGTCGTTGTAGACCCACAGGTCATACTGACCCCAGTGGCCCTTGTACTGCGCGCCGCGCTGGATCTGCGCGCCGACGTTGATGTTGTTCCCTTGACCACCATTGCCCGGATACCAGATCGCAGCCTTCACGACCGGATCGGCAATGAAACCCGTCCATGCGCTCGTCGTGAAGATCAGGTCGGTTGCAACGCCGCCGGACTTCTTGAGCATCAGATGGCCCCACTGCTCGAGGTTCGTCGACGGTGTGGCGTTGCTCGCGGCCACGTTGGCCGCCGTCCACTTGGCAGTGCCCGTCAGCGCCGTCGTCAGCTCAGCGTCGCGCCCGAAGTCGACCACGACCGTCGGGAAGCCATCACCCGCGATCGTCACGGAGCCGCCTGCCAGCGCTTGAGCTGCCATCCATTCCAAGCGACGATCAAGCATGTCGATCTGGTCTTCCATTTCGAACGTGAGGTTCGCCATCTCGCGCTCGCCCGCCGACATGTCGCCGCCGATGCGCTCGCCGATCATGCGGCGAACCGGCTTACGCAGGTCAGGAGCGCGCTTGTCCTTGATGTACGCCGGCTTGAATTCGTTCGTCTGGTAGCGGCGCTGCTCAACCAGTTTGCCTTCGACAAGCGGCGAGACGAACGGCGACATACGGCGCTTGCCGACGTCGACATCGATCGACACGAACTCCGTATCCGATGTGACGACATTCGGGAAGAACTTGTCGAGCAGGAACTGCTGCGACTTCTTCAGATTGGGAACCATCTGAATCAGTACGTTGGTGTCGAAAATCAAATTTCCGGCCATTTTTTACTCCATGCGGATGCTTTTGAGATTCCCAAAACAAAAACCCCGCCGAAGCGGGGTTCTCGTGGTGTGGGCTTTTGGGTTAGCTCGGGTCCGCAGCGGAGACCGAGGTTTTGACGTAGATGTTGGCGTTGGTCAGCAGAGCCGCCTTCGCGGCAGCGAGCGTGATGCCGGTGCCCAGCGTCAGCGCGGCTCCGTTCACCTCTGCCTGGAGGTAGACACCGGAGATGACATCGCCCGCGCTACCGTCGGCAGAGTCAGCGAGCACCGCACACGGGTTCTGGCTGCCGTCCGCCGACGCTGAGAGCGCTTGCGTGTACTTTCCCGAAGCTGTGATCTTGCCGAGTACCGTGCCGCGCACGAACGGGCCTCCTGTGATCGTCACCGAGTCGGTGACGATCTGCAGCGGGCCCGCGATCAGCTGATCCGGGATGAAGGCTTGAGCGGTAATGCTTGGCTGTTGGGGGTTCTCCCCGATGGTGCTGACGTTCAGCGTCATGGTGTTTGCTCCTTATCGGGGAGTGGTTAAGCTTCGCCGCGGACACGAGCCGCGGCGGCGATTGCGCGTTGCGCGATGGCGCGCGGATCATCCGCTGCCGGCGCTTCGGCCTGGGGTGTTGCAATCGGCGCGGCGACCGTCGACATACGCTCACCGAGCCCGGTGCGCGCTTTCGGCTTGTCGAGTTCGCTGGCACCGAGCGCCGAGATCGCCTGAGCGACGCTAAGCGATGTGTCGAACGCGAAGACGGCAGCCTGATTCACGCGACCAGCCTTGATGCCTGCGGCGATGATTTGCGCGCAACGGATGCGCTCGCGCTGACGCGCACCTTTTGCGCGACCTGCGCGCTTGCCGTCTTCTTCATCATCTTTGTCATCAGCCTCGGCGTCGACATCGTCGTCGCCTTCATCGGCGCGCTTGGCTTCCTTGTCTTTCTCTTCCTCCTCAGCCTTGCGCGCTTTCTCTTCCTTCTTGTCCTGCTCTTCCATGCGCTTCGCGTAATCCTCATCGGACTCGTCGTCGCGCTGCTTGCGATCGTCGGTCTCTTCCATTCGCGGCGCCGATGCGCTCGGCAGGCCGAGGAAGTGCGCAAACGGCATCGCCGCCGCGATCTTCGTCAGTTTCGACATGTGATTTCCTGAGTAGATGGTCTAGGCATTGATCTGCTGGATCAGCGCCCGAAACGCGGCATCTGGCGCCGCCACTTCGTCCGCAAGCCCAAGGGCAACACCTTTCTCGCCCATGAACGTCGCGGCCTGCGTACCTCGAACCGTGGCGGCCGAGATATTCCGATTACGAGCGACTGTTTCGACGAACAGCTCGCCCATGGATGTGATGTCTGCCTTGTGGCGATCGAGTTCTTCCGGCGTGATCGGAAGTTCGCAATGGCCATCGGCTTTGAAATCGCCATATGTGATGAAGTGCACATCGACGCCTGACTTCGACAGCGCCTGCGACATGTCGACACGCGCTGTGATGACGCCGATGCTGCCAGTTCCACCTGTGCGCGGAACGACAATGCGATCGGCCGCGCTCGCGATTGCGTAT
Organism: Pandoraea eparura; assembly: GCF_902459725.1. Lineage (GTDB taxonomy): Bacteria > Pseudomonadota > Gammaproteobacteria > Burkholderiales > Burkholderiaceae > Pandoraea > Pandoraea eparura. The sequence goes on along the minus strand of NZ_CABPSH010000010.1, from coordinate 60,219 downwards.
CCGGCGGAGTACGCCGATTCGTTCAGGATCGACCACATCGGCTTGCGCCCACGTGCGGCATAGATCGTATCGACGAGATCGAAGCAGCCCGCCACCTCTCCGCCCGGCGAGTCGATGTCGAACGCGATCGCACTGACTTCCGGGTCATCGATCGCAGTCAGCAGGTTCTGCCTGATGCCGTCATAGCCCGACATGCCCGAATAAGGCCGCAGCGATCCGAGCTTCTGCACGAGCGTACCCTGCACCTCGATCACCGCGACGCCGCCGACGTTGTCGTAACCCTTCCGCTGCACGCGGCCGGGTTCAGCAAAGCCGTACTCGTCATCTTCCATCGCGAGAGGCGTGAGCGCGGCTCCGCCCATCCGCACAATCTGGCTGATGCCGAGACGGTCCGCGAGCGCTGCCATCACGATCTCCGCCTTACGCGGATGGATCGCCAGCGGAGTATTGAACATCCGCTGGGCGAGACGTGGTAGCAAGTGGTTCATGCGGGTTCCGGTTCCTGTGGCGGGTCGCCAGCTTTCTTTGCTTCGACGCGGGCCGCCCACGCAGGCAGAGGGATGCCGAGCTGCTTCATCCTGTTGATTTCCACAGCTTGGCGGTCCATCACTTCGCGCCAATCCGAGCCAGCAAGGTCGGCGCACTCGTCCTCAAGCGTGGATAGACCAGCATCCATGCCCATGATCGCGCCAGCTTTTTCCTTCGTCGGGTCGACGTATCCCTTCCCGGGCCCCATCCACTTTGCGCGCGAGTAAGCTGTGCGGCACTCAATGAAGTCAGGCACGTGACCACTGGGCATCGGAAGGTCGTCGACCTCGTGCGATTCCTCGACAAATGCGCCCGCAATGGGCTGCGAAAAGCCGCGTGCGAAGTTGACACGACGCCGATAGAACGTCTTCCACGCCTCGAGCATCGCAGCGCGATACGAGGAATAGTTGACATCTGACCAGTTCTGGCTTATCTGCTGCGTCGATGTGCCGGTACCGGCGGCAATATTACGCAGCATCGCCGCTTCGAATGCCTCGAAGTTGCCTGCCGGCCGCGAGGCGGCAACCGTCGAGATGATTTCGCCCGGATACAGCGACGTCAGCTGTGCACCGCCAAGACGAATGCGACGCTCACGATGGAAATCCGCACGACCTTCCTGATACGCGCCAACACCACCGCCGCCGAGCGATTCCTCGACAAAATTCTGATCAAACGGGCTGGTGATGTACGCGCCGAAGATCGCGTTGATAATCGCCGCATCGAGTTCCGTGCCGTCGTACTTGATCAGCATCTTCAATCGCTGCAGCACGGGCGTCAGAATTCCTGCGCCGCCGCGATGCTGGCCCGCACGATCCGGCGTGAAATTGTGGACGATGATCGGGCGGCCCCACTCCGTCTCACGCGGGATCAGATCCCAGTGGATAGAGTCGCCAGCACTGAACCAATCCCCCTGGTGCGCGCGCCGGATGAAATATCCGGTTGCGGCTCCGTAGCTATCGACCTGCACACCGCCGCGCTGCGTCTGCTGGTCGAACCGAAGTTGCGGATTCGACAGACGGTCGGGGTCGACCAGCATGACGGTCGTCGCATACCGCGCACGACCTCGCCCGACGCGTTCCGGCAGCCAGAGCATCTGAGCCAGCGAATCACCGTCGACCAGCTCGTGACGGAACGCGACGGCCATGATTTCGGGCAACGTCAGATTGCGCTGGGCATCGCAGTAGCGGCCGAGATCGTCAGCCCATGTGCGCCAGTTCGCTTCGAGTGACTGGCCATACTCTTCAGCCCAGACGTGATCGAAGCCTTTGTTTCCACTGTACGCGCGCAGTGCCTGATAGTCAGGCTTGAACACAGGATGAAAATTCGCACCGACGACGGTGTCGAGAGTACGCGTAACGGCCGCCGAAGCCCATCCGTCGTTTCTGACGAGATCACGCACGCGCGCAACGATGCGGTCGCGGTACATGTTGAGCTCGCCATCCGGCGACCACAGATACGGTTGCCAGTCAGCGACGTGATCGCCATACAGATCGGCGGCGTCGTACGGCGTACGAGATCCGCCTGTCAGCATGCGCGCGCGACTCGGCGTGAGCGGCGCACCGCTCGGCCCGAGAATCGACACTTGATTTTCCATTATCGAAACACGAAGCGAATTGGTCGGCGAGCCCGGCAGACGATGCCGAGTTCCTGCTGAAGTTGACGGATCAGCGCGGTGAGCGCTGCGATGTCGGTTTGTTGATACGTGACGGCACGCGTCCCATCGCCCTGCGTGTAGCTGAAAGTGACACCTTTCGCGCCAGTCTGCAATTCGATCAGCGCGTTCTGTGCATTCGACAGCGCCTGCTGCAGCGCGGTCGGCGACATTCCGGCGAAGATCGACGGCGTGAGATTCGACAAATCCGGCTCCAAACTGTGAGTTATGCGAGCCGACTTGCTCGCGATTGCTTCGCTGGTTCCGCAACGATCACGCGCGGCATTCGCTCAGGTTCCGCCTTCGGCAGAGGCTTAACGTCGAGCGTGACTTCTTGCGACGTCGTTCCGGCTACTCGCTGCATCGGCTCCGAAGGCGGCGCCGCAACTTCATCAGCGCGCTGGTTCAGCCTCAGACCGAAGTGCATCAGTCCACAGAGCGCGGCATAGCTGTAGACAGCAAGGTCGAGCGCCTCATTTGCCCGTCCGGGCGGAAGCTCCCATATCCGGAACACCTGCCCGTTCAACATCTTCTTCGCCGACCTTTCCGACACAAGCTGCGCGAAATAATTGATGTCGCGGTCTGCCGGGAAGTGCATGTATCCCGGCCCTGGCTCTTCGATATGAAGACGCGCGCGGATAACGTCCTTCGCTGCGTTCACGCCGATGATCACTGGTCGATAGCTCGACTTCGTGCGCGATGTCGGCTTCTTCGTCGGCCATACGGGTGACCGAGCGCCGCGGCGTGCAGACTCGCCCTTAATCGCCCAAATGCGGCGGCCGATCCGCGCCTTGCAAAACTCGTAGACCTTCTGCGTGTGGTGGCCGCCAGAGTCGATACACGCGGCCATTACCTCGTATGGCCGCCCGTCAGCGCGAAGCCAAATCCGCATCAGGTGCGCGTCGACGCGCCCCCACAACTCATCGCTGTCGGGGTCGCCCTCGAAGACCGCGTGATCAATAGACCAACGCTCTTCGTTACGGCCCCAACCGACCGTTTCGATTTCGACCCGGTCGTCCTGCACGTCACCAGCAGCTGTGATCACCGCAACGCCGTCGGGGACTTCAGCCGCCCAGACCTCTGTGCGAGACACCAGCTTCGCTTCGTTCAGCGCGCGCTCGCCGCGGTCCTCGTATGGCTCACCCAGTACGAGGTTGATGAACGTCTGGCGCGCGAGCGGATCGTCTTTCACCCGAAGCCATTCGGCGACGAGATTCGGCCACGACGCATTAGGGAACAGCGAATAGCCCGCCCAAATGTGAAATCCAGCATGGCTGTTGAACGGCTTCGACGCGCGCCACTCGCCGGCAGCGATCATGTCGGCTTTGTCGACCTCATAGACGATGCAGCCGTTGTGCTTGCAGACGTAGTACGTCGATTCGGGAAGTCCTTTGCCGTTTTCGTCCTTGTCCCACTTCATGCCGTGCGGCGTATCCGGACCGCCCCATTCGAGCACTTGGAACTCGCCGCAGTGCGGGCACGGCACCCAATACCGCCGCTGGTCGCTTTCGCCCCAGCTTTTCTCTATCCGGCTGTAGCCTTTGACTGTCGGCGTCGAGCCGAGCACGATCTTCCGATTCCAGAAGGTCTCCGACCGCTTCGTGCCGAGCGCAATCTGATCGCCTTCGTTGCCAGCTCCGTCGACGGGATAAGCGTCCACCTCGTCGAACATGACGACGCGCGAGGTGATACGTCGGAAGCCGGCCGGGCTATTTGCGCCGACAAGCGTCAGGCTGGCCCCGTTTCGGAACGTCTTCGCCAGAATAGTCTGGTCGCTGTTCTTCGCCTTCTGATCGCCCGCGATCACCGAAAGCACGGGCGTATCGCGCAGCATCGGCGCAATTTCTGTCTTCGAGTAGCTTTCAGCATCCTCGACGCGCGGCTGCACGACGAGGATCGGCGACGGATCCTGATGGATGAAGTAGCCGACAGCATGGTCCATCAGCTTCGTATAGCCGACGCGCGCCGACTTCATGACGCTGATCTTCTCGACCGACGGATCGGTCACGGCATCCAGCATGCCTCGCTGATAGCCGAATGCGCGGAAGCGGCCCGTCTGGGCGCTCGTCTCGCGCGAAAGCACTGCATATCGCTCGGCCCACTGGCTGAGCGTCAACTTCGGAGGGGGAAGCAAGTTCTCGCGGCGAGCCGCGAGAAGACCCGCATGGAGTGCGTCATACCCGCGCGCGTAGCGCCGCGTGCTATGTTTGGTTGCCTGCTCCGTCACGGGTTAGCTCTTCGAGTGCTTCTGTGATGACCTCCTGCAGCATGTCCTGTAGTTCGGCCGGCGTCTTGCAGCGATGAAGACGCGGCGCCTGTTCCGCGGGAATGGACAGCAGGCGGGTTCTGACCTTGGCGTATTCGTTCCCGACGGCTTTCGCCACCTCGGCCACGTCCACCACCTGACCGGAATCCCGGTCATATTCGAGCTGAGCCTTCAGCCCGAGATAATTCTCTTTGAAGCAGCGCGCCTCATCGAAGTCCAGCAACTGAACATTGCCAGTCAGGATGCGTTCGGCTGCTTCGTCGGCGCTCTCTCCTGCACCGAGCGTTACCTCGGCCGCCGCCTGGGTAACAGTTTTGCGCTTGTTACCCTTGCGCTCCTGGGTAACAGAAGGGGTAACAGCCGGAGCGCCGTCGCGACGATAGCGCTTGAGCAATTTGTCGGACTCTTCGACATTGATCGAATCGCCGTCAAACACAAGCCAGCCGCGCTCCTTCCACTTCGTGACCGTCTTCCGACTGACGCTGTGGCGTGCTGCGTACTCGCTTTGATTCATCGCTCAGTTCTGTTACCTGTTACCCAAATTTGGAAAGTTTGTAGCTAGCCGAAGATCGCACGAGCGCAGTGCCCGCGTGCTCGGAAGGGCGGGAAGGACCCGCCTGCATGATGGGTGCAGCCCCCTCGCTGCGCACCAAATCAGTGCGTCGACGGATGGTCACCCTAGTTTCGCAGTCGCAAGTGCCTTTGCCATCGCTTTGTCGAACTCTCGCGCGAAGTTCGCATCGACCACCTCGAAGGCCCGCTCACCAAACTCCAGATGACGCCTGACCGGCATCCCATCGCCGAATCGGATCAACAACTTCAGATGTCCCGTAGTGTTTGCTCCTCGTACGGCGACACCGCGCTTACCTGCTCGCCGGACGACCTTCGCGTTTTGCGGCCGCTGCCACACGCCGCCGATCTGCTCACCTCTTTTGGTCTTGATTGTGCCGACGAACACATCGGGCCTCGCCTCCAAACGCTGAAGGGTCGATTTGTTGAAGTTGCCGTACTGGTTGAGGAGTGCCCTGTCTTTCGGGTTGAGCCACGTCTTACCACGCCCGATGAGCTTGTGATTGCCGCCGAACTCGTACGGTTCAAGATACGCTGCAGCGATGTCCTTGATAAATACGCGGGCTTCTAGGTCACTCTTTCGCGCGCCCTTGACTGCAACAGAATTGACAGTGAATGGCGTCGGTCGATCGAAAACCTCAGGCATTGCTGCCTTCTCTTCGACTTGAGCGATCTTTGCGACCGCTGTCAATGTCTGAGCTATTGCGAACGGCAGTTGCTGCTTTTCGAGCTGTGACAGCGACTTCGTAAGCGCCTTCAGATCCTGCGATACGCTAATCGCGAAGTCCATGCTCGAACAAAATAAGAAAGCCTGGCACGCTGCCAGGCGAATCCATCGACAGACGGTCGCTGGAGGAGACAAGTTGATGGCTACTGCGATCGATCCGCACCACTCAATATGCGACCGGTTACTTCGCCCTCATCAAACCCGCCAACCCGTTCGTCGCTTGGGCGCGCTTAGCCAGCCTCGCCGGCAGTCTGCGGGTTTGATGAGAACGCACAAAAGAAAAAACCCGCAGGCTTTTACCTGGCGGGTTTTGTTGGACGCACTGTCCCGGAGCAAATGTCTCACATCCTGTCGCGCTTTTCAAAGACTGCGTGTCGCACTTTTATCTTCGCCACTTGTATAGAGCGCCAGCGCCGCGATCACAATGAGGCGCGCGAATCGATATAGACCCACATTCATGGAGAGCATGCAGCACCCTCAAAACGCCGCGATGCACGGCAGAGCGCTGCGATCCAGGCGCTCTACTTCGAACGTAATTAACCAGCTCATTCATTGGAAACCAACGGCCCGGGTGATGTGCCATGCACTCCATGACTTCGCGCGAGTATTTCAAGAGAATGCCCTCCTCACTTTTTTTCGCCCAATCTCCAGCACGCTCTCGTAGCCGGAAACAGACACTCCAATCTTTCGCGCGGCCCCGGCCACCCCCTTGTGGATCCGGTCATACCTCCACGGCGAGAGATATTCGGCCTGCATCACCTTGCGCTCGATATAGGGCATTGCGTCATATACACGCTGTACGACCTGAGCACGCTCTTCGAAAATCGGTTCGAGCCTATCTTCTTGCTCGCAAAACGCTTCCGCTCCCACATAGCGACACTCGATCGACTGACAGTGATCCGGAGGCATCGGGTGTGGGAGAGTACCCGCCTGGCACCACCGTACCCAGTTCCTGATCTCACTTTCTACCCATTTGGGAACGCTCATTCCTTGGATCTCCCATCGTTGTAGAACGCGCACCGGCGCATATACCTCGCCCCCGGCTTTGTTTGGTCTTTCGCGCAATACTCCAAGCCCCATAGTTTTAGCTTGTGAATGCACCCCTTGCACGTCCTGTTTTCCTCTTGTTCCAATACGATCGCCGGATCTTGGTACATCCTCGATGGAAGCGCCGCCATCACACCACCTCGATTGAAAGCTTTACTGCACGCACCGGCTGCCATTCTCGGTAGCCTGCGCGCCAGACACTGAATTTCTGTTCGCGGGGCGCAGATCCATGATCGAGCCACGCGTGGCACGCGAAACATCCCGGTACGGTAAATTCATCACGTGCCTTGATCCCCATGCCTTTCCCGTGTTGCTGCTCGTTCGAATGACACGGCACAACTGTCTCGGGCGTCAGCAGGCAGACGCCGGGCACTCGCAGGTAACAGCGCTCGCCGCGGCACGCGGTCAGCATCCGCTTGTCATGCCCTGCGCGCTTCTTCTGGGCTTTTCTCTTGAACGTCGTGCCGTGAAGCGCCGCCTTGCCGCTGAATGGGCTCAGCGCCGCCGGCGTGCTGCGCTTGAAGCCGGTGCGCTTCATGGGCTTGCTGCGCTTCATCGCTGGATCTCTAGGAAATCACCAGCAGCCATCCGGCGATGCATTTCGTTGATCGCCACCCGAACCTGCGCCTTGGGCGCCGTTTTCATCTGAGAGTCATGCACTGTGAGCGCCATCTGCAAATCGCGGATCCCGTCGCCGTCCAATCCCCAAGTGCCGAACCGCTCGCTGCGGGCTTTCGCTCTCATGAGCGCGTCCTGTGCTCGCTTGATGTCTTCAATGCGAGCCTCTTCCGTGCCTTGCTCGGCGAGGATCAGGGCGATATTCACCGAGCACGCGAGATTGCTCCATATCTCCTCAGTCGCGTATCCGCCCTTGATAGCGTCAAGCGACAGGTGATATGTGAGCCCAATGTCAGTCGTCTGGGACTGATCCAGCGGGAGCGCGGCGGACTTACGGTCCAAGCTTTCAGCCGCGCGTCTGATCAAGCGATTGGGGTCATACCGCCGACGAGGATGCTTAGTGCGGCTCATCGAAGCTCCTCACACAGCGCCTGGTGGGCCAGCACGTCGCGGTCATACGTCTGCATCGGCGTCCAGCGCGGCTGGTACGGGACGGTTGCCACTGAGGGAACGCTCGGATACGAACTCACTTTCAGCGCCGGCCGATTCATCAGAAGCCTCACGCGCGACTTCTTGCCGATAATCTCGATTTCCACGACCTTCTCGGCCGCAAGGGCACGACATGCTCGATTGATCGACGCGGTGTCAAACCCAGTGACCGACGCCAGCGTCTGGTAGCTGTACCAAAAGCCCTTGTCCATGCTTTCCAGAATTTCGCGCTTCATTTGACCTCCGTAATCGTCAAGCCTTTGGCGGCCATCAGGTGCCGCTTGAGCCGGTATTCCGCCGTCAGGTGCCCTTTCACGTCCTCGATGACCTCCTCACTGCTCCGCTGGTAGACAAAGTCGGCCACGTAGTAGCGTGCCGGCCGCTTCCGGCCTTGGATCACGACCGGCGGGGCGATCTCGAACCTCACCTGCCGCCGAACTGCTGCGAGGTAGGCGCGAGGCACACTGCCAAGCCCAGCCAGCGCCGCCCTTGCCGCTTCTTCGAAGTGCCGCCAGCATTCATTCGGGTCCATCACGGCGCGGCGCGCTTCTTCAGTTCCTCGAACTTGGTGGCCGACACCCCATGGAAGAACGCGAATGCGCGCTCGTACTCGTTCGGGTTCGCCTTCTGCGCCTTCGCCAGCTCCGACTCAATCCACGCACCGGGGCCTGCTGCGCGGAAGACATGCATCTTGTAGGTGAGTCCGTTCCATTCCGGTCGGCGCTCAACCTTCAGCTCTGCTCCCTTCGCTTCGATACCGGAGGCCGAATCCCACCAAATCGCGCCGGCACCGGCCGTTGTGCCGCCCTGCTCCGCTGGGCTCCCAGCGTCCTTGACCGGAAACAATCCAGTCCAGCCACGCAGAATGCTTTGGTTGATCACAGCGACTGGCTCATAGCCAGCAGCCCGCAATGTGCCGAGCGCCTCGATCGAGAGTGTCACGGCGTGATCCGTGAACGGTGCCTTGCCTTTGCGGCGGTAGGCCACCCAATTCGCCCAGGCTTCCTCAGGCAACCAGTCGGGAAGATTGATCGTCGATTCGACGCGCCGCGAAGCGCGCGCCCCCTTGACGGTTCCTTTACGGTTAACTGATGGTTCTTTACGGTTAGACGGCACATGGTGCGGGGGTGTGGCGCATTTGCTGCGGGGGTCCCCCGCATCTCCTGCGGGGGTGTGGTGCATTTGCTGCGCCGGTGCATTTCCTTCGCCGGTGCATTTGGTGCGGGGGTGAATTTCCTGCGGGGGTGAATATGCTGCGGGGGTTAGCGTGTAGCTGGTATGGCGGCCGTTCGAACGATTCGCTGAGACGATACCGGCCGACTCCAGCCACTTGATGGCGTTCTGTACAGCGCGCTCGGATGCGCAGACACGGGCGGCGATCGTCGGGATCGACGGCCAGCAGACGCCCTGGTCGTTGGCGTTGTCCGCCAGCGAGATCAGTACTGCCTTCTGCGCGATCGTCATACCGGCAAGCGGCCAACACTGGGACATGATGACCGTGCTCACTGCTCACCCCCGACATTCACGCGGAACTGCGTCACGCCGCGGCGGATCGGCATTGTCACGATGTGCCCCGCAGCTTCCAACGACTTGATCGAATCGCGCACGGCGGACTCGGACATGCCGCAATCACGCGCCAGGCGACTGATCTTGGGCGACGACTCACCGGTCGACATAACTGCGTGGTGGCTCAGTGCAAGTAGCACGATCTTCTCTGTGTGGCGCAGCTCGACGCCCCACGCTTGATTAACTCGATGGAAACTCATCGCTCGCTCCTCAGTAATCGCACTGATTGGGGGCATTTCGAAACGGATACACATCGCTCACCAACTGGCCGCGCCGAGCGTCGGCAAATCGGCCACGAATGCGGCGAAGAGCTGACTCGAGTTCCGTCGACCACAATTCATGCGGCGCAGACCCGTAGGGATAGGGATTTTGCGGATCCGGACCACGTCCGGATTGCTTTTGGCATGCGGCCGAAAACGCCTGCCGCGCGATCAGGTCGCGAGATACGAAGATGTCCATTCTGGCCCGTATTTCTTGCCCGGAACCCTCACGGCGCCGAAGCGTTTTTTGATGTACTGCGACTGCCAACTGTTGACTGCCGTTGAATCAGGCAGCCCGCGGCATAACTTTCATTCGCCGCTCAAATCCACACTCGCCGCCGCCCTCACGCGCGCAGCGACAGCCGACGCCGGTTTCGGCCATCGACGCCAGCCCTTCCAGATAGCGCGGCGTTACCATCACGAAGCCCGTCAGGCTGATCACCTGGTCGATCTTGTCGATGGGAATGCCGTTTTGCCCCGAAAGAAAGCGCGAAACCTGCGATGCGTCCCAGTTCAGAACCTCCATCGCAGCTTTCCGCTCATCACCCGCAAGAAGAAGACGCAAGGCCTTCTCGATATTCGGCCGTTCAGCCATGTTCAACCTCCCTCAATCTAAGTTGCGTGCTGTTGCACGCCGAATTCCCTACGATGCAAGGCATGTTCAACACGCCCTGCGAGATAAAGATGAGCACTCACCGTCATGCGAGAATGGTGTTTCCACACAACCAGTTCACTCAATCTAGGAGTGCTCATGACCATCAACTTCGACAACGAGACCATCGAGATTCCTTGCAGCGGATGCGGCAAGAAATTTCAGGAGACGATCAGACGGATCAAAGGCGATCCGCGCCTCACCTGCAGCGCCTGCGGGACTGTCAATGCTGTGGATGCGGACCAGTTCAGAAAAGTCGAGCAAGCCATCAAGAAATCCATGGACGACCTCGGGAAAGCTTTGGGAAAGCTCGACAAGTGATTGAAGTGCGCTATCGAGTCGCTCCGACTCGACTCGCAAGCGAATCGTGTATTCGCCGTTCATCCGACACCCCCGGTCATCAGCGCCGCCCCGCAACTACTTGCTTCCGCCCCGACGCCCTCTTCCGTGGCGTCGAGGCTTCGTCGGGAACGTCGGAGAGTGAATGTGTGCCTCAACACCGCCCAGTTGACGCGAGGTCGCAACTGTTCGCATGTCACTTGCCCTTTAGTCAGGCGCTCGATGTCAGGGCAATAGTCCGCAGGGCAGCCGTTCGGGCTCTTCAGCCATTTCGCAACATGCGGTTGCTGAATGGTCGGATGCCATTCGCGGAGTGCCAGAGCAAGTGCAGACTGCCCTCCGACGATTTCGACGGCTTTGGCGAGAGCGAGTTGTTCGGGCGTTTTGGTTTCCATAACCCGATTATATAACTCAAGTTATGATTGTCAATAACCAAAGTTCTTTGACTGGGTATAAACGCGGTTATACCCTTCGTGGCATGGAAACGATGGCTACACGTGTGCGCGCGCGGCGCAAATATCTGGGTATCTCGCAAGGCTCGCTTGCTGAGATGGTGGGATGCTCTCAGCCAATGATCGCGAAGATAGAAAAAGGCGCTGAGACGGCACTCATAATTGAGCTCGCGCGCGCCCTACAGACAAGTCCAGAATATTTGCGGGGAGAGACTGACGATGAAGGACTCAGCGTCCCCGGCGCGCAAGTCTCAAATCCACTTCTTCCGGCGGATAAAGGAAATGTTCTGGTCTGGGAGACTCGAGACGAACTTCCAGATGATCCCGATAGAGTCTGGATAGATCGCTACGACTACCGGTTCTCGGCCGGTGACGGCACGGTTCAGTGGGAGGTCCGTGAGAAGCGCGCGCTGCCGTTCGACAAGGGGTTTTTCGTCAAGATTGGTTCGCGACCACAAGACTGCAAGCTATGTATCGTTCGGGGCGACAGCATGGAGCCCTATCTCTTCAATCGCGACATGATGATGGTCGACAGCGCTAAGACAAACATCCGAGATGGGCGCGTCTACGCCGTGATTTTCGAGGACGAATCGCTTGTCAAACAGGTGTTTAAGCAGGTCGGCGGCAGCCTGGTGCTGCATTCATACAACTCGTCAAAGTATCCAGACAAGGAGATCCCAGCAGACAAGCTGGAGTATCTTAAGATAGCTGGCGAAGTCATTTATCGTTCAGGCTCGGGGCCTGCGGGCGGAAACTAGCGCACATGGAAGGTCGTCGTTTCTGTGACGTTGCGCCTCTGAAGTTGGAGACGGCCATTTTTCACGAGTGAAACCGATGATTGGACGGATATGGCCGCACGTACTGATAGTACGCGAGATGAGCCACCCAAATAAACAGGGAAAACACAATGTCGCAACGGTTCAGGAATCCAGCCAACGGCTATACCGAAGAAGTCGACTATAACGCGTGCTTCGAGGTGTTTTTTCTGGGCCCGCTGTATTTGGCCGCCAAGGGGCTGTGGGGGCACGTATTCATCTGGCTCGCAGTCGTTATGCCCCTTGGAATCGTCTCAGGAGGCTTTCTTTTTCTCGCTACCATTCCTGTTGCGTCCATCTGTTACGCCTTTTCCATCCAGGGTATCTTGCAAAAAAAATATCTCAGCAAAGGATGGGTTATTGAGGAAGATGAAAAGCGCCGGCGAGACCCATGGGCCTCAAAAAGCGCCGCAGAGCCAACCCTTTCAGCCCTGACAAAGCTGTGTCCGTTCTGCGCCGAGGAAATCAAGGTCGAAGCCATTCGCTGCAAGCATTGTCAGGCTGATCTGAGCGCAAAACCTACCGCATAAAGCAAAGCTGCGCCGCGCAATCAATTGCCACTGGTATATTGCACCGCCCGAACGCTAAAAAGGCGCACGCTGAACATGTAAGGGCCACCATCTAGCGAGGGGAAATCGATTGACTCCGAAGGAGCTTGTTGCGCACAAAGCCGCACCAAAGGTGTTGGACGAAATTCCCACGTTCAAGCCGATGAAGCGAGGTAAGTGGCCAAAGCCATTTCACAAAATGGGCTCAGCACGGACGCATGCCACCGATTTCGTTGCCGTGTCGGATACGCACGCCGTAGTCTTCCTTTGGAGAGACGGAGAGGCTCTTACCGATACCTCGTTTTATGGATATCTCATGTGCGCAATGGCAAACGGCGCGCACAGCCCGGTTTTTGAGTTTCATTGGCACCCTAGCCACAAGGGTTTCCATTGCAAAGTGCCCTGCGAAACGACGCTAGACTACCGAAACAGGCTCCTTGTGGGCGCTCCTGAGCTTGCTTTGAATACAAATCCGAAGCTTGACCCACGCAGTGACTCGGATAGACTAGTATTGATCGTGGAGTTTTGTGACGCCTGTGGCATTTCTCTCTCAAGCAAGAACAATCATCAGCAGCCTGACATATGGAACTCGTGACCGACCTGAAGCGGGCTATCTGCGCGCTTTTTGAGGTGCACGCCGACGAAAGCGGCATGCAGCGGGTCGTTACACCCCTAGAGTACTCTGGCTCCGGAGACCGTATTGTTGTCCGCGTACGACCACGCGATAACGGTTTCTTGATTGATGAGAACGGCGAGGCTGCATTTTTCGCGACGATGGCGGGCGGCGATACTGACTCTGGTGCTTTATCGCGATGGGCCGAAGATCTAGCTGCCTTTGGTCCAGCCAAGCTCGGCGACGACGAGGTGATTTCTGCTTTTGCGTCCGATGTCCGGCTGGTAGCCCCGTATGTCTTCCGTGTAGCTGAGGCGGCTCAGCAACTACACGCGATCGCGACCTCTCGCGCTGAGCGCCAAGTTAGTGATTTTAAGCAGCGCGTTGCCGATGTTGTAAATGGCGTCGCGCGCGGCCTCGGCCTTCGTTATCAATCTGACGTCGAGTTACCAATATCCGGTGGCCTGATAGCCGATCATCTTATTGAGCACGATGCACCGCTTATTGTCATCGCCGCAACCTCGGCCACGCGACTATTAGAGGCGGAAGTGATTCACATGCAGTACCGCATGGAGAAAAAGCCTGGATTTGTGCTTGCTGTTGTTGAAAACCAAATGATTGTCGGTAAGAAGCAATTCGAGCGTGCAAACTACTACACGGGCAAAACAGTGACATATAGCGCTCATGATCTAGGGTCTTTGATCTCTACACAACTGCAGTAGGTCCCGCCCCGCTGTAACGCTACCTGCAGAAACCCGCTTCGGCGGGTTTTGTCATTCTGGGACGCCTGTAATCCCCTGCGGCGTACTCCTCCCGCCACCTCCTCCTGACCGACCTCGTTTGGCTCAGAATGCCGCCCTGATTTTTGCTCATTCGCCGCTGCGGAGGCGTCTACTCAATGACAACATAGGCAATTTTTGCTATCGCCACCACAGCACAATAGACAAAATATAACCAAAATAATAACTTTGGTATTGACCTTAAAATAACCGTAGTTATAATTCATTCCAACGCAGCACACATCGCTGCCCGCCCGACCTCTCGGGTGCTCTCTAAAAACTCAGTTACCGATAGAACACGCCAATGGCGTTCGCATTCTCTGCGAGCGCGGCTAGGCGCAGGGCGGAACCCTCTACCCCTGACCAAAGACCTGAGGCTATCCAAGCGCCGCCTGGCTGCTCACGTGGCTATAGAACGTCGCTTGGATTGAAGAGATGCAGCGCCGCCGTGAGCCGGCTCAGCCGGGAGTAGCACGGGGCTCTGCATCCGCACGATGTATCTGAGGCGGCTTTCTTCCGAGAGCCGCGCCATATACACGAGGAGAGAAACCATGAATGACATGCAGCAGGCCGTGAACGCCGCTTTCGCAAACGTGATCGCCTCCGGCGCGATTGAAAAGGCAATTCAGGAACGCGTCACCAAGACGGTCAATGACTTGATCAACGACCAGATTTCGGCGCACTCGGACTTCGGGCGGCAACTTCGCGACCATGTGAAAGCTGCGCTTCAGGTCGATTTCAGTCACCTCGGCATCCCCGGCTACAACGATTTCTTGCTCAAGATCATTCGCGGCCAGGTTGAGGCCCAATTGAATTCGTCCGTTGGCAAGCACGTTGAGACGCAGATGACCCAGTTGCTCGCGCCGGCGCCTGCACAGATCAAGCTCTCGGAACTGGTCGCACAGTTCATCAAGGACAATGACGAGAGTCACTACGGATGCTCTTGCGACGGGCCGGAACAGATCACCTTGGTGGTCGAGGGAAGTGAAATCCCCCGCGGATACCACCGGGTCTACCTCGACAAGGAAGAGGGAAAGTCGAAGTATCAATGCAAAGTGCAACTTGCCCTCACCGACGAAGGCGAGGTGTACAGCATCACGATAGACGAGGAAGAGGTGAAGAAGTCACTTTTCGTCGGCCCTCTGTACGGATTCGATCTGCGGATTTTCCAGATGCATGCGGCCGGAACCAAGATCATTGTCGACGGCAACGAGCACACGATTGACACGCACTACCCCAACCGAGAGTACTGAACTCCCCGGCGAGGGAACGCCCCCGATGATGCAGGCGTGACGGCCGCCAGAGTGCGGCACTACGCTGCGTCGTCGGCGTATCCAGCGCCCGAGGAAATCTGAACTAATTCCGCCCCATACGTTTCCACAACAGCCCTAGCGTGCGCGATGAACGATTCGGCATCGGTGTTGGGCCTGAATCTCGACATGAGGCTGATTCTGATACGCCGCCCCTTCGCGCCTGGGTACACCGAGTAGATTTCACCCGACTCAATAAAGCCGAGATAGGCGTTTAGCTTTTCTTCCAGCAGTTTCAGGTGTGCTTGATCCCACGGCAGCGCATCTAGGATTGTGAGAATGACGGAGCCCGTGTCCTTGCATAGACCAATTGCATCGATCGTTGTGCTGTCCGCAACCGCCATAAGCGTGCCCCGTCGTCATTGTGATTTTTCGCGAGCATAGCACCTTCAAGTGAGCAGATCCGCGTCGGCGCGGCGACGTTAAATAGCCCGTATCCCATTTTTCCAGATCTGATCAGGATCTAGGGTCTGCTCTCTTGAGGGTGTAGCTCAGCGGTTAGAGCGTTCGAGCGAGGCACTGATTGCCTCGTAGCAGCTTGATGCGCGCCGGTTCGAATCCGGCCACCCTCTTCATCTCCCTCAGCTAGCGCGCACCTTTCGACTCGCGCGCCCTTCCATAGGATAGACACATGGCAGCGACCAAAAAGGCGCTGGAGATCCAGCTCGCCAAAACGAAAGTGATAGAGGAAATTCAAGGCGTCCGCGCGCAAATCTACTCAGCCTGTGGACGCGTTCCCGGATGGATTGCAACGGCCGATGCTACGAAGTCCGCCGAATGGCGAGACCGAGCCGAATCGGAGTTGGCGCGCGTTTCAAACTTCCCGGGCGTGAGTGGGGGGGGGCAACAGCTTGAACAAGCTGCACGACATCCTAGCTCGCGATCGTAACGCGCTCGGACTTCTGCTCTAACGATGCCAATTCTCCTGATTTTGCTGCCGCTCCTCTGGGCGCGAGCGGCGGCTTATCCGCGCCCAGGGCAAGCGCTGCCCCGGCGTATCCGACGAACCCGTAACCACGCCGTGCCGATTGACTACGGCTAGGTGATCGGGCGCCCAATTTGATCCTCGCAGTGCCGAGGCGTTAGAGCCGGACGAAACGCGGCACGGGACCAAAGTTGCCCGATGGTTGGAGGAGCGCCCGCCCTCCCAGTACCAGATGACGGCGCACACGACTGACTGCTAGTAGAGCGAGCCTGACCGCTCACAGGCCCATGGCGGACATGGTTAAAGCCGTAGCCCCGGTGTTCTGTCGGGGCTTTCCCACCTCTCTGGAGGATTCCCGTGAAGCACTTCATAGTGACGGTCTATACGGCCGGTGGCCGCTATCGCGGCAGTGGTATCGCGCGCTCATCCTTTGAACTCGAGCAGGCCGCCGCCGAACAGTTTGGGGCCGAGGCGCGGCGCATCGTTGTGAGGCCAGCGCATGCTTGATCGATTCCTTGTTTCGACCATCAACGGCGCCGACCGGTGGATTCGTCGGCACAAGGTGGCAGCTTGGGCTATCTGGGGCGTGCTGTTCCTCTCCTGCCTCTATGTGAGGTGGAAGTCCGGCGTATGAGCAATGCCCCAAACAGGGCAGCAGCGAAACGAGCGTGGGAGGCACTGCGGCCACTTGTGAATAGGCGGCGAACTCACAGTACGCGTCCCGCCCTGCCTGGCTCATCTCGGCACCACGAAGAGATTGAAGCAAAGCATGAGCTGCTCGAAGCGCTCGCCACGCACTCGCCTACCCTGCTCGCCGCTCTCGCCTTCTACATCAAGACCGATGCTCAGCGCCGAAGCGACGTTGAAGAGAACGCCGCTCGCTGGGAGCACATGGAAACCCACTACCCATACGGCGGGCACCCTTCTAAGGGATTCCGAGAACACATCCGTACCGCCGTCGACCGCGAACGAGGAAACAAATGACCGCTGCCCCATCCTTCAAGCAGAAGATCAACGAAAAGGAAATCCGGCGCGCGGATGCAATGAAGATCCGATACGAGGATATCCACGTCGAACTCGGCTTCAATCTTCGCGCGTCGCTCGACCTTCTCGAAGGCGAAGCGCTCGAAGCTGCAAACGAGGATGACGAAAGCCTGTTTCGCCACATCATGGCGGGCGGCCAGTATCCCGCGCTCGAAGTACGGCCGCGCGCCGACGGCGGCGTCTGGCTTGTTGATGGTCATCGCCGCTACGCCGCCATCGGCCGTGCCGACGCAGAGGGAGCGCCGCTGCGCGACAAATATGGCGAGTTGATGATCCGTATCGATGCCTTTGATGGCAATGACTCGGATCGCACCCTGCGGATTCTGTCGAGTAACAAGAATCGGCAGCTACACCCGCTCGAAAAGGCATTCGGCTACCAGCGCCTTGCTCGCTTTGGATGGGACAACCCACGAATCGCGGAAGCCGACCACGTCTCTCCGCAATGGGTCGGCAAGATGCTCATGCTCGCCGGAGCAAACTCGGACGTCCATCGCCTAGTGTTCGCCGGCAAGGCGTCGGCTTCGGTCGCGGCCGATGCGGTACGACAGCACGGCGAGCAGGCTGGCGCATTCCTTTCGGGTGAGCTTGAAAAAGCCTCTGCGGGCGGAAAGAAGAAAGTCACCGCCGGCTCGATCAAAGGCAAGTTCTACCCCCGCAAGGCTGTGACGACTTACGTCGAGCGCATTGGCACTTTCGTCTCCGCTCTGCCCGACGCTGATCGACAGGCAATCGCCAGCAGCGAAACTGACTTTCCCGTGACTGTCAGCGCAAGAGCACTGCGCGAGTTGCTGGCCGCCCATTCCGATATCAGCGCCGCCAGCGCACCAACCACGCCTACCGCCGGAGCCTGATATGCGAATCTGGATGCCCAGGATTGTCGCGCGGGCGATCATCGCCTACGCCCAGCGCACGCCCTACTTCGACCTTCACGGCTACATGCGTCGCTGGTGGGTCAAGAAGCCGCGTGGGCACGACGCCAGCGCCGCCGAAGACGGCCGACGCGACACGTCGTGGGGTGCGCGAGTACATAACACCCTTCGGAGCGATGCCGGTCGCGATCTGCACGATCACCCTTGGTGGAACGTCTCGATTGTCCTGCGCGGCGGCTACTGGGAAATCATGCCCACTGAGCAGGAGCAGCCCGCCAAGTGGGACTCTCGCCCTGAAACCATGCTCCTGCGGGGATATCGCCGCGTCTGGCGTGGGCCCGGTTCAATTGTCTTCCGGCGTGCGACCGACCGACACCGCCTCGAAATCCCCGACGGCGGCGAAGCCTGGTCCCTTTTCATCATGGGGCCGTGGCAGCGCAACTGGGGATTTCATACGCCTCGGCGGTGGGTTCCGTGGCGCGAGTATGTCAGGCAAGAGGCCTAAGAGGCGAACGTCCTCAACTCAGCGCCTTCAGTCCTTCGGCGGCGTGACTTTGATTTCGTCTTCTTGGCTGATACCCGCGAATTGCGAACGTTCAGCGAAATCGAACGCGGCTCGCTTAGACGGGAAACCCGCGCTCGGCCCAAAGATTCGAAAACGACGCTCAATTTCAGAATTGTTTAGAACCCTTTCCAGCATGAAGGCGGGGTAATACGCAGCCCCGAATTCGGCGACCTGGCGAAAGACTTCCCACTCCTGCTTGAGGTCGTTCTCGCCGAGAGTTTCTCCGCATGTAACCGCAATCTTCGACGGATCAACGCCGAAAAACTGCGCAAGCGAATGGGCCTCCGCCTCTCGGCGCGAGCCACAGTCAATTACTTGCTGCCACGGATCTTCCTGACTCCGACGGATGCTCCCGACAAACCCGCCATTTACGGGCCGCACGTGGACGTAACCATCAAATTTGCTTGCCATCGATCTAGTCTCCTTTGCATTTTAGGAATCCTACCATGTCGCCCTACGAACCCCGCCCCGAAGGGCTGAATACCGATCCTGCGCCGCCTTCTGTGGTGGAGACGCTTAAGCCACGCACCTACACCACGAAACCGGCTGAATCCGTAATGGGCATCGCGTTGCGACAGTGTGGGAACGAGGACGCGTGGCGCCAGATTCTGGCGTGGAATCCGCGCTTTGAATTTCTTGCCTCGTCCGATTACTTCCCCGTTGGAACAGTCCTTGTTATGCCGCCACACGTGCGTGCCGCAGAGCCGCCGAAGATGGGCGGGGATGAGCAGGAAGCGTATCGCGCTGACATGATTGCGGCTGGGGCGAAAGACCTAGGCAACGGTACGTGGGAGTTGGATGGCGGCGACTTCCTATTCCAACTCTGGAGGCACGCCCGCGCCGCGCTGTCGGCGGATGGCGGGGAGGCGGCGAAATGAGCACCCCGAAGATCACTCCCGAGAGTGCCCACGCGTATCTCGCAGACGCATCCAACTTCTGGCCGAACGACGAGTTGTGCTACGTGTGCGGCGACGAGTTCGACTCTCTGGCAGTAGAGGCCGATGGGAAGATTTTCTGTCGGAACAAATGTTGCCGGGGCTATCTGCGCATCGCCGCCATTGCCGCCAAGGCGAAGGGGGATGCGTCGTGAAAAAAGAAATGCGCACGCCCTGCTCGGCCTTCCAACTCGGCGAGGGGCTTTGCAAGTTCGGTTTCCCTCAAACGGGGAAAGGGTCATCAATCTGCCGAGGAGAGCCGCGTATGACTTGCGGCAAGTGGACAGACGAAGCTCCCATGTGTCAGCGCGACGACAATCTGCCACCCCATCTGTTCGACGAGAACGGCCTCGCGAAGCATACGGAGTATCAACTGGCTCAGATACGCGCCGCCTCGCAGGCAGCGGAGGAACGGAAATCGTGAGAATGGCTATTTGGACATCAAGCTGGGCTATGCCCTTGGACGCCAGCCGACGCGATGTTGAGGACATAGTCCAATGCTTCTTCCTCAGACATGCCGCCCTTAAGCAAGGCTTCGATGCTGACATGCTTAGGCGGATGTAGTCCGCCAGCCATACTTGGGGGCGGCTGGATAGCGATCGATGCCTCAGGCTTCCCTGTTACCAGCGTTACGGCAATCTGATGGCCATGCACAACACTTCGTCTGTTGGGGGCAGTCATGATCGTTTCCTTGGGAGATATCGAGGAATCCTAGCATGGCCCGCCAACGATGCCAGGGGCATGATGCTGCGGTGTTTTCAAAGCTCCAAGCGTCAATTTCGCGCGGCAGAGGCGGTGCTTGCCGCTGAAGGCATTTTTTGCCCCGGGATGCTCGTGGGAATCGACGAAGCAATCGCCTTAACTTGCGTGTTCGATAGCACAACGGGTTTGACCTCTCGTTTTAGCCCGTCGAGCCAACCGAGACTGAGTGCCGTGTTAAGTAGTACGCCGACGGCCGCCGCTATGCCTGCGACCATTGTCCAAAAAGCCGAACGTTTAGCTGCCTTCGCTGCATTGGCGGATTCCCTGGCCGAAGCTGCGGCCGCCTCCTCCGTTGCGCTTGCAATGCGCTCAAGCTGTGCGTCCCCTGGTGTCATACCGAAGTATTCAGGCATAGCCGTCTCCATAAACTCACAGAATCCTAGCATGAGCCATGCACGAGGATGGGCTATGAAGGGTGGGCGATAGATTCAAGCGCGCAGAGCGAGATTCGGCGGTAAGAAGCTATCTCATTCGCGTATCAGTCGCATCTCTGAACACGACTTCGATGTTACGCAGTGCTTGCTCTATTTTTGAAATAGCCATCGTTCTGACGACGTAGACATCGTGTTCGCCAAGCGTATCGACGTAGCTCTCAAGAAGCCGCCTAATTGACGGAAATAGACCTACAACGCCCGCAATGTATCCCCCTCTTCCGCCCGGCAAGCTTGCGAGTTTGATGAGCATTTCATGTGGGATCGTCAGCGCCAAATCTGAAGAAACACGCTTTGCAACTTGATAGGACTCACGGGAGCGCTTTGCGCGATCCGTATCACGTACGAAAGCCGAAAGTACTTCTCGGAGATCGTCGCCCTTTACGCGCAGCTCATCGCTGACAAGACCCCAGGCAATTATCGCCTCAGACTCTTTGGCCTCATGTCGCCACCGAGCGTCTCGCAACGCGATTCCGACTGCTGCCACCACCGCGCCAACAGTTCCGATTGCAGTTGCCATATCGACCCAGTCTTTTGTTTGACCAACGATCAATGTCTTCCACGGCCAGATGTAAGCGACAACTACCCCGAGCAGCATGCCCAACGCGACAAGCAACACCGCACGTCCATCGACGATGACCGATTTACTAACCTTGTTCATTTAGCGCCCCGGATTTTTTTGAGGAATCCTAGCATGACCGCAAAACAAATCCTCGACCCGTGCTGCGGCAGTCGCATGTTCTGGTTCGATCCACGCAACCAAGGCGTGCTATTCGGCGACATCCGCGACGAGGAACATATGCTGTGCGACGGGCGCGCGTTGAATATCAAGCCCGACGTGCAGATGGATTTCCGCGATATACCGTTTGACGACGGCAGCTTCCGGCTCGTCGTGTTCGATCCGCCACACCTACGCCGAGCGGGTCACGTGAGTTGGCTTCGCGCCAAGTACGGGATTCTGTCTGACGACTGGCAGGAAGACCTGCGGCGCGGTTTCGCCGAGTGCTTCCGTGTCCTCGACCACGAGGGAATCCTGATCTTCAAATGGAACGAAGTGCAGATCAAGGTCAGCGAGATTCTCGCGCTGACTCCGCACGAACCGCTCTTTGGCCATAAATCAGGAAAGCGCGCCGACACACACTGGATCTGCTTTATGAAGCGCGTCGACGGCGCTAAGGGGGCGTGACGTTTCAAAATTCGTCGCGCCGCATCAAGTGCCGAGGAAGTCGAAAGGTCGATGCGTGCATGAGTCCAGGCAAGACGCCGTAAAGCTCATTCGCGAGATCGTATAGCTCGGCAGAGTTTGCCACAGCATCAGGCATGTTCCGTCGCCCCGAACGGCGCACCAATGTCCCAGCGGGCCCATTGGCGTACAACCGGCCATGTAGGAACACGTTACGTCGCTCAAGCAAATCAACGACTGCATCTAACAATGCAGGAAGGTAATCCAATTCCGCGCTGAATGGCGTCGCATTGAGGAGTCGACGAAGTGTTCGGGCCTTCTCTCTGGCTGTGAGCCGCCGCAGACGTTCTTCCGCTCCCCCACGCTGAATGAATTGCTCCAGGCAGGCGTCAATAGCTTCTTCGACATATGCCGCCTGCAAAGCGACTTGGCCCAACCCTCGCACCACATCACCGTCATCCTCAAATGGCATATCTCCCCCGTATTTTCGAGGAATCCTAGCATGAGCCCACACGCAATTTCACTTATCTAGTACGGACTTATGTTTACTGAAAATCGAAGGTCATTGGCATCGACACCGCGAATCGCTGCACCGGAGACGCGTCGCCTTTGACCTCGCATCGAACGGTTTTAGCCGACGCAAGCGCCACAGCGTCCAGCCGAGAAAATCCTGAAGATTTCTCGACTTTCGCATCGACCACACCTTCCGAGGCGCTAACTACTAGGAGAATTTTGACCACCCCACGCTCCCCCGCGTCGGCCCACTCTCTCGGGTAAATCGGCTTTGGGGTTTGACAAAAGACAGTCGCCAACTTGTCGTCGTCCAGCTTCACCGTGTCCGCTCTCAGCCAACCTGTCCGACAGCCACCCAGAGACGTAACGACAACCGCCAGAACCCCGATTCTTCTTGACCACTTATCCACGTGATTTCTCCTTTTTGTTTAGGAGGGCAATCCTAGCATGAGCCCCTACGAACCCCGCCCCGAAGGGCTGAATACCCAGCCAGCGCCGCCGTCTGTGGTCGCGACGCTCAAGCCGGCCACGATGAAAATGGCCCGCGCAAGCGACGCGGATCTCGACGCCGCTCAGAAGGTCGCCAGCATCATCGAGGAGTTGCACAAGGGCTATATGCCGGCGACCGACGACGATGACGATGACGATTTCACCTGGTTCGATCGAGATGATCCTGAGCAATGCCAGAAGGTGTTGGGTGTGCTGCTCGACGCTACCGAGAAGACCAGTCTCTTTCGCGTGACTTTCGGCATGGCAGTCATTCTCGACCCGCGCAACAAGCTGCTCGATCCCAACGCCGACACCCTCGAAATGCACCCCGAACTGAGAGCTGCCCTCGCCAGTAAGGAGAACCAGAATGTCTGACCTCAAGACCGTGACGTTTGATGCGAGCCAGTGGCAACTGGTGCCGAAGGTGCCGACCGAGAACATGGTGACCGCCGGTTTCGAGTCGTCCCCCGACAAATTTTTCAGCGAGCCCCATGACTGGGAAGCGTTCGAGAACATGTCGGGCTGCCAGCAGGCCGCGCACAAGGCCAAGCTCTGCTACCGAGCAATGCTTGAACATGCCCCCACGCCAGCCGCACAGAGCGCAGCAACGCTAAGCGATTGGCAATGGATCGAACTGGCAAACCGTCATGTCGCGAGCGATTGGGGCTGTGATAAGCCTGACGGGTTTCTTAATGCCGTGAAGGCGCTGTGCGTTGACTTTGCCGCACAGAGCGCAGGGCAAGAGGCGGTGGCGCGAGTCATCGAGCGGCTAGTTCTTCCCGAAGGAAGTGAGACGACAGAGAGCCGTCAAACGGTGCAGTTTCTACGGGATGTCCCAACCGGAACGCAACTCTACGCCGCGCCCGTGAATGGCGGTGAGCGCGAAATCGAGGCAGCGCAAACCGAGGCATACCGTAAAGGCGTGGCAGACGGCCGCCTCGAAGCGGAACAACGGTTGCGCGCCGCAGATGCGCAGCAGGTGGGCGGGGAGATAGATCTTGATACGTTGAAGCGCGCGGCACTCGCCGCAACGCCGCAGGACATCGATACCGCGCAGATCGTCCGCGACAAGGACGGAAGCCGCTACATCGATTGCCCCATCTGCTGCGGCGAGGGGTCCGTCATGCTCGAAGGCGACTACTGCAACTACGATGGCAAGGCCATCGGCGTGCAGTTCTATGGCATCGGCAACGAATTCGGTGCAGCGGAGGCATATTTCCGCGTCGCTAACCCTGCCGCAATCCTGTCCCTTGTCGAAAGACTGGAGCGCGCGGAGGCCGCCCTCACGTCTCCCGCGAAGGTGGGCGGGGATGAGCGGCTTACCGATGCCGCCATCAAGGTAATCGCTGACCGCTACTCGTCGTTCGTCTCGGTAGGCGTCTATGACGAAACGCGATACGACTGCACCGAGGATTTCTACAACTTCTGCCGCGAACTGATCCGCGCCGCGCTGTCGGTGAATGGCGGGGAGCGCAGGGATGCGGAGCAGGTGGGCGGGGATGGGCGGGAGGCGTTTGAGGCGTGGTGCAAGCGCGAATTTCCGGGTCTAGAGGTTCGTGTCCAGAATCTTTTGGGCACGTACACAAAGGCAATTACCGAATGGTTGCATACCGGCTGGCAAGCCCACGCCGCGCTGTCGGCGGATGGCGGGAAGCGCAAGGATGCGGAGCGGTATCGGCTATTGCGCGACGGCTCTCAACACTGGTGCGAGAACAGCCGCGCTGATGCCATCGAGGGCGTATTCGGCGAAGAACTAGATCGCCTCGTCGATGCCATTGCCGCCAAGGCGAAGGGGGAGTGACATGGAACGCACCAAGCGAGAAATGGACTTGATGAGTCAGGTCGCCGACTTGAGGCAAAAATTACGGCGCGCGGAGATAGCTTTAGCTGACGAGCGGGTACGCGCGTGCGGCGTGAAAGTCGGTGATATCGTCACGCATAAAGGTGAGCCGTATCGCGTATGTTCAGTGAAACCGATGGGCTTTGCCGTGTGGGTAAAGGGCAATCCGAGGAAGAAAAATGGCGAGTTTGGCAATTCCGTTCGCGCTCTTTACGGCGATTGGATGTTGTTACTTGCCGCCTCTCAGGCAGCGAACAAGGGAGGTGAAGCGTGATCGCCCGCATCGCCAAAGCGCGTGGCGGCCAGCGATGCTGGTTTGATCGCGGCCGGATCGGCAAGAGTCGTCGCTATCACGTCTTTGGGCTGTCGCGCATTGTGTGGCGTGAGGGATCGTGTTGGCGTCTCGTCATCGGCCCATTGTGCATCGCCTTCGGGTATCGGGACTGCAAAGGGACTGCCTCGCAGGCAGCGGAGGAGCGGAAATCGTGAGTATGCCAACTCGCCCCATCATGCGATACCACGGCGGAAAATGGCGCTTGGCCGACTGGATCATCGCTCAGTTTCCTCAGCACAAAGTCTACGTAGAGCCGTTCGGCGGTGCCGCGTCCGTCCTCATGCAGAAGCCGCGCAGCCACGGCGAGGTCTACAACGACCTCGACGGCGACATGGTCAACGTCATGCAGGTCATTCAAAACTCGTGGTCGCGTGATGCCCTAGCAGAAGCGCTCACGTTCACACCATACGCGCGCGCCGAGTTCGAAAAGGCGTGGGAGTTTACCGACGAGCCGATCGAGCGCGCGCGACGCACGTTCATCCGCGCAGAGATGGGCTTCGGCTCAGCCGGTGCCACGAAGGGCACTACGGGCTTTCGCATCGATACCAAGCGCAACTACGGGACAGCGATGCAGGTATGGTCTCGCGTTCCCGAGGGTCTTCGCGCGTTTGGACTTCGGCTGCAGGGCGTGCTCATCGAAAACCGACCAGCCCTGCAGGTGATGCGCGATCACGATACGCCGCACACTCTCTTTTATGTCGACCCTCCCTATGTACACGACACCCGCAAGATGGGCTCAGCGTGCTACCGACACGAGATGAACGACGAGCAGCACATCGAAATGCTCGACACGTTGCTCGAGCTGGACGGGATGGTAATTCTGAGCGGCTATCCGCATCCGGCCTATGACCGGCGTCTTACGGGCTGGCGCCGCGTTGAGACGAAGGCGCGCATGGCCGCCGGGCGTGGCACCGGAACCCGCACCGAAGTGCTATGGATCTCGCCCAAAGTGCCGCAATCGGGACTGTTGCTGGAGGAAGCATGAGACAGAACGAGATCATTCTGGGCGACTGCGGACCGCTGAGGTATCTGTCCGTGTGCTCGGGCATCGAAGCTGCGACGTGCGCATGGCATCCGCTCGGCTGGCAGCCGTGGGCGTTCTCGGAGATCGAGCGCTTCCCCGCCGCCGTGCTCGCGCACCACTATCCCCACGTGCCCAACCTGGGCGACATGACCAAATTCAAGGACTGGCCCGATGCAACTATCGATCTTCTCGTCGGCGGAACCCCTTGCCAGTCCTTCAGCGTCGCAGGACTCAGAAAGGGGCTGGCAGATCCGCGTGGCAACCTCATGCTCACCTATCTTGCCATTGCTCGCCGCTACGCTCCCCGCTGGCTGGTCTGGGAAAACGTCCCCGGCGTACTGTCATCGAACAAAGGCCGGGATTTTGGCACCTTCCTCGGGGGCCTGGCAGAACTCGGGTATGGGTTCGCCTACCGCGTTCTTGACGCTCAGTACGTCAGAGTGGAATCACACTCTCGCGCCGTCCCTCAGCGACGACGGCGTGTGTTCGTTGTCGGATATCTTGGAGACTGGCGACGTGCCGCAGCGGTACTTTTTGAGCGCGAAAGCATGCTCGGGTATCTTGCGCCGCGCCGCGAAGCGGGGCAAAGAACTGCCCCTACCCTTAGCGCGCGCACTCGCGGCGGTGGCGGCCTCGGAACCGATTTCGACTGCGACGGCGGACTAATTCCCGAAGTCGGCCGCGCACTCACCACGAGTAATCAGAGAATCGATGCGGAGACGGAGACGTTGCTCGTTGCTCATGCCATTCAAGCAGGCGCGCTGCGCGTGAACCCGTCTAGTGGCCCCGATGGCGTTGGCGTTCAAGCGAATGTGGCGTACACGCTGGAGGCGCGAGCCGAGGTCCAAGCGATCGCATTTGACACCACTCAGATTACGAGCCCGGAGAATGGCAGCAATCCTCAACCGGGTGGCCCATGTCACCCGCTGTCCGCGTCCGCTCATCCTCCGGCCATCGCCTTCGACTGCAAGGCGAGCGGCCGGAACGGGTTCGCCGTAGGCGACATCGCCGCGACTCAGCGGTCGATGGGCCATGCCAACAGCCACACAAACGGCGGCGGCCATCAGGCAGTCATGGTCGGCTCGGCAGTTCGCCGACTCACGCCGCGCGAGTGCGAGCGCCTTCAGGGTTATGAGGACGATTACACGCTCCTGCCAGGAAAAGCCCCGGATGGCCCGCGTTACAAAGCCCTCGGCAACAGCATGGCCGTGAACGTGATGCGATGGATCGGCGAGCGAATCCAGAGCGTCGAGAACATGGAAATCGGGAAGGCAGCATGACCATCCACCCGGCCACGGCCGAAGCACTGGAAGAGATTCTGCGGGTGACCGCGAAAGATTGGGGAGTAGAAAATGGACAGCCGATTGATCAGTGACGACGATCTGGTCCAGATCACAGGCAAGAAGCGATGCTCGACTCAGGCTGCATGGTTCAAGCGCGAGTTCGGCGTCGATGTAGTGAAACGCGCGAACGGGCATATCATCATGACATGGGCGACTTTTGAGGCACTCAGCGCCAAAAAGGCAGGCGTGCTTCCGTCATCAGCGCCGCCGGCGCGGCCGGCGCTCCACTCGGTGAGGCGAGCAGCATGAACGCACGACGCAGACAGACGCCTGACGGGCTGCCGAGCCGAGTCTATGTAAAGCACGGCAGCTACTACTGGTTCAAGCCAGGCACAAACCGCTGGGTGAAACTATGCCGCGTCAGCGACGGCGAGACGGCGATGTTAGAGCGCCTGACCGCCGAGAAGCGAAAAGCAGAGTCGGCGACGGGGTCGGGCAACATCCCCGCCCTCGTCGATGACTATGTCGACTTGCACAAGCGGAAGCACAAGGAAAAGGCGTGGCCGCACTACGCAGAGTACGTCAAATCCTCGTTCCGCGACGTCGACGTTGATCAAGTCGATCCGGCCTATGTGGTCGAATTCCTGACGACCAACTGGGACGGAAAGCTTCACATGCAGCGCGTGATGCGCGCCTTCCTGTCTGGCTTCTTCGCCTGGTGCATCATCAAGCGGCACATGTCGGTCAATCCATGCCGAGAAGTGAAGCTGAAGAAACCGAAAGCGCGGGACGTGTACATTCCTGACGGGCACTTCATCGCGATCCGAAACGCCCTGGCGAAGGAGAAAAGCGGCAGGGACGTGCGGAGCGGGGAGATGATGCAGTGCTTCGTGGATCTCTGTTATCTCACGATGCAGCGGTCGACCGACGTGCGCAATCTGCAGTGGATGCACGTGGATCGTGAGGCGAAGGTAATTCACTTCCAGCCGTCAAAAACGGAAGACTCGACCGGTGAAGCGGTGGACTGGCCAATCACCCCGGAAATTGATGCCGTTTTGGAGCGAGCGCGGACCTTCGGGAAGGTGAAGGGTAAGCATGTCATCCACTCGCTCAGCGGGAAGCCGTATGGCGCCACAGCAGTACGGAGTGCTTGGGACAGGGCTTGCGAGAGAGCGGGGCTTGGTGAGTCGGTCTACACGGTCAAGGACATCCGCGCGAAGGCGCTGACCGATGCCGAGCGCGCCGGGTACACGATGGAGCAGCTTCGGGTGGCGGCAGCACACTCAGACGTCAAGACGACCGAGATCTACCTGAAGTCTCGGCTGACACCGACGAGCGTCGTACGAATGAATATGCCGAAAGCTGGATAAAAACCCAGCACTGTATGACTACTGGATATTAGACGCAGTTAGACGGAATATTAGACAAACGAAAAACGCCCCGATGGGGCGCTCCGTAACTGCTTGTACTGCAAGGATTTTCTGGTCGGAGCGATAGGATTCGAACCTACGACCCTCTGATCCCAAATCAGATGCGCTACCAGGCTGCGCTACGCTCCGACGAAGAGCACGCATTCTAGTGGGTTCGGCGCGCCGCGTCAAATCGGCGCGCGTTTCGCCGGCATTTCTCCTTCGACGGCTGGCACAATAGTCGTCTCGCAGCGGCCCGCCGACGGTCATGCCGTCGCCACGAAACCCCGTCATAGTGGGAGGTTCACCATGTCCGAACCTGTGTCGATGAACCTGATTCTCTGGCGTCACGCCGACGCCGAAAACCTGCCGGCTTCCCTCGCCCTCAACGCGCAAGCCGATCTGGCGCGCGAACTCACCGACCGCGGACACAAACAGGCCGAGAAGGCCGCCCAATGGCTTCGCCCCCGCCTGCCGGACCACACGCTCATCCTGTCAAGCCCCGCGGTGCGGGCGGTCCAGACCGCCCAGGCGCTCACCCCCACGCCGCGTATCGTGCGCGATCTGGCACCCGGCGCGAACGCCATGACGCTGCTCGGGGCCATCGACTGGCCCGGCAATGTCCAGACAGTCGTGCTCGTCGGTCACCAACCCGCCCTCGGCCAACTCGCCGCCCTGCTGCTGACCGGCCAGGAAGCGTACTGGACCATCAAGAAGGCCGGCATCTGGTGGCTCGCGTCACGCCGCCGCGAAAACGAGAGCCAAGTGGTCGTGCGCGCCGTCATCAATCCCGACCTGCTTTGACTCGCACGCTTCGACGACGTGCGCGGCAACGCAATCCGCCCCGCCGTTACCGGTGAATTGACCAGCGAAAGGCTCGCAAATTGATCTCTGACATCATGACACCGGAGGTTTTGTCATAGAATTGTCATCCACCGTTCACGGATTCGACATTGATGCTTTTTAAAGTACGTCGCAACGCGACCGTCAAAAAAAGGGCCTTTATGCGCGACCTGCCGAACCCCACCATGCCGCTCTCTTCGTTGACCCCTACGTCGCGGAGGCATCTTCCTCGCCCTGAAACGCCTGTCAAACCGAATCTGGGTGTGGCGTGGGCACGCGACGAAAGCGAGCTTCGCGAAGCCCAGCGTCTGAGATACCACGTCTTTGCCGAAGAAATGGGTGCGTCGGTCAAAGGCCCCGCAGGCCTGGATGTCGACGAGTACGACCAATACTGCGACCACTTGATCGTGCGCGATCAGGACACGCTCAAGGTTGTTGGCACCTATCGCGTACTTCCCCCGGATCAGGCCAAGCGCCTCGGCCGTCTGTACTCCGAAGGGGAATTCGATCTCTCGCGACTCGACCACCTGCGCCCCAAGATGCTCGAGACCGGCCGCTCATGCGTACATTCGGACTACCGTAACGGCGCCGTCATCATGGCGCTCTGGAGCGGCCTGGCCGAGTACATGCTGCGCAACGGCCTGGAGACGATGCTCGGTTGTGCCAGCGTGCCCATGGCCGACGGTGGCCACTACGCCGCCAGCCTCTATCGCAAGCTGCAAGGCACTGCCATGGCCCCGGCCGAGTATCACGCCGTGCCGCGCATCGCGTTGCCGGTGGGCGAGCTGCAATCGACGCTGGAGGTCGAACCGCCCGCCCTCGTCAAGGGATACCTGCGCCTTGGCGCCCGCATTTGCGGCGCCCCGGCCTGGGACCCCGACTTCAATACCGCCGACTTTCTCACCCTGTTCCGTCTGGCCGACATCAACCCGCGCTACGCGCGCCATTTCCTCGGCCCGGAACTCGTGAACAAGCTCAAACAGGCCTGACAGGCGCCTTTCCCCGCGCGCCGCCCACTCCCGCTACAGCACAAAAAAGCCCGGCAGATGCCGGGCTTCGTCATTTTCCGCGTCCGCGTGCCACGAACCGGTGTGCATCAGGCGTCAGGTCAGGCGTACACGACCTTGTAGCGCATGCCGATCTTCTCCCACTCCTGCGCCTCGCGCTGCAGGCTGTAGTCGGTCAACGGATTGACGTCGATCCATGCACGCGGCACCGACACCACGAAGCCGTCGCCAAGACGCTGGACGTCGATGCTGTCCGGCAACGCATCGGTGCGACGGCGACAGAACAACACCGCCAGACGCAGGCAGAACAGCAATTGCCAATCGACCTGCTGCACCTGCGACGCCAGCTTGCCCAGCTTGCCGACGTGCCCGAGCAACAACTCGGCCAGGCGCGCCTGATCGGGCCGCGAAAACCCCGGCATATCCGCATTGCTGCCGATATACGCCGAATGCTTGTGGTACGCGCTGTGCGAGATCGACAACCCCATCTCGTGGAGCGATGACGCCCAGTTCAGCAACGCCTCGCCCTCCTCGCGCCCCTCGTCCAGGACCTGCGCCGCGACGTCGTCCTCGGCGGCCTCGACCGGCAACTGACGATACAGCCGGATCGCCAGACGCCCCACACGCTCTGCCTGGGCTCGGTCCACGCCGTAACGGCGCACGAACTGCTCGACGGTGACCGCCCGCATATCCTGATGCTGCGTGCGCCCCAGCAAGTCGTACATCACCCCGAGCCGCAGCGCCGCGTCGGTCGTCTCCATGTGATCGACTTCAAGCTCATTGAAGACCGACAACATGATGGACAGTCCCCCCGGCAGCACCGGAATTCGATCCTGCTTGAGCCCGGCAAGCTTGAGACGGTTGGCATTCTCGGCCTTGATGAGCGCCCGCTTGAGACGCTCGAGACCACCGCGCGTGAGACCATGCACACCGCCGTCGTTGAAGCCGTTGGCCTCGAGCAATTCGGCCAGCGCACGTGCCGTCCCCGACGAGCCGATCGCCTGCGACCAGGCGGCATCACGATAGGTCGCCGAAATGATCTGAATCTCGCGGCGGGCGGCCAATTCGGCCTGCTTCATCGCGTATTCATCGACGTTGCCGCTGGGAAAGAACTGCCGGCTATGACTCACGCAGCCGATATACAGACTCTCCATGATGAGCGGCTCGTAATCCTGCCCGATGATGAATTCAGTGGAGCCGCCGCCAATATCCACGACAAGCCGGTTACCCTGACACGTTGGCACCGAATGCGCGGCGCCCGCATAAATCAGACGCGCCTCTTCCCGCCCGGCAATCACTTCGATGGGAAACCCGAGCGCATGCTGCGCCTCGCCAAGAAAGTCCTCAGCGTTCTTGGCCACACGCAGCGTGTTCGTGGCCACCGCACGGACCTTGTCAGGATGAAATCCGCGCAATCGCTCGCCGAAGCGCTTGAGCACGTCCCAACCGCGTTGCTGCGACGGATGATCGAGGTACTTCTCGGCGTTCAGACCCGCCGCCAGGCGAACCGGCTCGCGCAGTGCGTCGACCTGATAGATCTGCGTCCCGGCGGACGTTTCCTCCACGCGGCCGATGATCAGGCGAAAACTGTTCGAGCCGAGATCGACGGCCGCTAGCAAGGGCGAGGGAGTACTCATGTCGGAATGCGCCTGAGCGAAAAGTGCCGGAGTGGACGACGAATCACACGAAAAGCATGACGCGCACTCGACAAATAAATGACGAATACGCTACAAATCCAATATGACACGTCGTTGACAAATGTGAACGTCATATAACTGTAACAATACGGATGAAGAATTCACGCCAATCCCATGTCTTTCGCACGTTCACTATGAATTATCCGCTGCTCAACCGCGAGCTGGGCATCCTGGCGTTCAACGAACGCGTGCTTGCCCAGGCGGCGGATCCGGCAACGCCGCTGCTCGAACGCCTTCGCTTCGTCTGTATCGTGAGTAGCAATCTGGATGAATTCTTCGAAATCCGCGTCGCCGGACTGAAGGAGCAAATGCGCGAAAATCCGGGCATGCTCACGCCCGACGGCATGACGTTCCAGCAAGTTTACACGCAAGTCTGTGCCCGGGCACAGGCGCTGGTGGAAAAGCAGTACGCGATGTTCGACAGCCTGCTGCCGCGCCTCGAAGCCGAAGGCATCGCATTTCACCCGTCAGGCCAGTGGAACGACGCCCAGGTCGAATGGGCCCGCGACTACTTCCTGCGCGAACTCGTGCCGGTGCTCACCCCGATCGGGCTCGATCCCGCACACCCGTTCCCGCGCGTGCTAAACAAAAGCCTGAACTTCGCCGTCGAACTCGAAGGCAAGGACGCCTTCGGCCGCGACGCCGAACTCGCCATCGTCCAGGCCCCGCGCGCCCTGCCCCGGCTGGTTCCGATGCCACCGGCGCTCGCCCCGTTGCCCAACAGCTTTGTGCTGCTCAGCTCGCTCATGCTGCGCTTTGCCAGCGAACTGTTTCCCGGACTCACGGCCAAGGGCTGTCACCAGTTTCGCGTCACGCGCAACAGCGATCTGTTCGTCGACGAGGATGAAATTACCAACCTGCGCACCGCGCTGCAGGGCGAACTCCCGGCCCGCCATCTCGGCGACGCTGTACGCCTCGAAGTCGATGCGGGTACGCCAGCGCGCCTCGTGCGGCGCCTGCAGACGGAGTGCGGCCTGAGCGACTCGGACTGCTACCGTGTCAAAGGCCCCGTCAACCTCGTGCGTCTGATGCCCCTGCCCGAGATGGTCGACCGCCCGGATCTCAAGTTCGCGCCGTTCGTGCCGGCGCTGCCCAAGCGCATGAGCGCGTCGCCCGCGATGTTCGACCTCATCGACCAGGGCGACCTGCTGCTGCATCACCCGTATGACAGCTTCCAGCCCGTGCTGGAGCTGCTGCTGCAAGCCGCACGCGACCCCGACGTGGTCGCCATCAAGCAGACAATCTATCGTACCGGCAACGAATCCTCGCTGATGGACGCGCTGATGGAAGCCGCCCGCAACGGCAAGGAAGTCACGGTCGTGGTGGAGTTGCTCGCACGCTTCGACGAAGAGACCAACATCAACTGGGCAGCACAGCTCGAAGCGGTCGGCGCCCACGTGGTCTACGGTGTGGTCGGCCACAAGTGTCATGCGAAGATGTTGCTCGTGGTGCGTCGTGCGCACCAGGGCAAGAAGTCGTTCCTCAAGCGCTACGTCCACCTCGGCACCGGCAACTATCACCCGCGCACGGCCCGTCTTTACACGGACTTCGGTCTGATGAGCGCCGACGAGGCGCTGTGCGCCGATGTCCACGTCGTCTTCCAGCAACTGACCGGCATTGGTCGTCAAACCCCGTTGCAGCGGCTGTGGCAGTCGCCGTTCACGATGCACACGCATCTGCTCGAGGCGATCCGCCGTGAAACGGAAGCGGCCGCTGCCGGCAAGAAAGCCCGCATCATCGCGAAAATGAACGCGCTGCTCGAACCGACGATCATCGCCGAGCTGTACAAGGCGTCGCGCGCCGGCGTGAAAATCGATCTGATCGTACGCGGCGTGTGCTCGCTGCGCGCCGGGGTGCCGGGCCTGTCAGAGAACATCACCGTGCGCTCGATTGTCGGGCGTTTTCTTGAACACCATCGCATCTACTACTTCTATGCGAATGGCGACGAGAAGGTCATGCTCTCGAGCGCCGACTGGATGGAGCGCAACTTCTTCCGCCGCGTGGAAGTGGCGTTCCCCGTACAGGACAGGCGCCTGAAAGCCCGCGTGATTCGCGAAGGGCTCATGATCCACCTGCGTGACAACACTGCCGCTTGGCTGATGCGTCCGGACGGCAGCTATGTGCGTCGCAAGCCGGGCAAAACGCCGTTCAACAGCCAGATGGCGCTGATGCAGGAGATCGCACAGCACGTGCAGACCGGTACGCGCGACTGACCGACAGGCGCTCGCCCGCGCGCACCGCCTGCGCTTGGGCCAGATGATCTTCGGCTGGCCGCCAGCGCTTGGCGATCGGCGCCCAACCGCCGGCGCCAAGCCATCTGCACTCAGCCGTCGACCGTTGCGCCAGGCGGGGTCGCGTCGACCGGCGCGCGGTGCGCCACACGCGTGGGCGGAAACTGAATGGCAAACGTGCTGCCCCGCCCCACCTCGCTCGTCACCTTCAGATCGGCCTGATGGCGCGTCAGCACATGCTTGACAATCGCCAGGCCAAGGCCCGTGCCGCCCGTATCACGTGACCGGCTGCGGTCGATGCGATAGAAGCGCTCCGTGAGCCGCGGGATATGTTCCGCCGGAATCCCCAGCCCGGAGTCGGTCACGGCGAAGCGGGCTCCGCCATCGCCCATCGGTCCCCATTCGATCCGAATCTTGCCGCCCGGCGGGGTATAGCGCACTGCATTGCTCACCAGATTGCTGAATGCGCTGTGGAGTTCGCCCTCCGCGCCTCGCAGATCGAGCCCCTCGGCCCCCGAGACGTCGATCACGTGTTGCCCCTGCGAGAGCCCTTCGGCATCGTTGCGCAGCGAGCGCAGTTGCATGTCCATGTCGACCCGCTCATCCGGTGGCGGCTTGCCGCTGCCTTCGAGCTTCGCGAGCGTGAGCAGGTCGTTCACGATGTTCTGCATGCGCGAGGCCTGCTGGCGCATGATTTCGACGTAGCGCTGGATCTCGTCGGGTGAGAGCGGCAGCTCGCCGACCGTCTCCAGGAATCCGGAGAGCACGGTGAGCGGCGTCTTGAGTTCGTGCGAGACGTTGGCCACGAAGTCGCGACGCATCGAGTCCGTGCGCTCGAGATCGGTCACATCGAGCGAGATGATGAGCTTGCGATGGTCGCCGTACGGGAAGACCTGCATGGAAAGCACGTTGTTGCGCTTCTCGCCCATGTGATGCATGAGCAGCGCCTCGTCGTAGCGCTCCGAGGACAGATAATGCACAAAGGCCGGCGTGCGCAGAAGATGCGTGATCTGCTGACGCAGATCTCGCTTGGCGTCGATGCCGAAGTGCACCTCGGCAATTGCATTGCACCATTCGATCTGATTATGCTCGTCGAGCATGATCACGCCGTTGGGCGACGCCTGAATCGCCTGAATGAAGCGCGCGTGCTGCTGCTCCACCTGCTTGACCTGGTTATGCCAGCGCTTGGCCAGCTTGTGCAGCCGATAATAGATTTCGCCCCACAGGCCGAGCGCGCTCGGTACTTCGCCATAAACGGGCGCGTCGAGCAGACGCCAAAGGCGCTGGGCGTGGTGGACATTGAAGAGGAGCTGCGTGACCAGCAGGACGATGGCCGTGATGTAGCCGACGTTCGCCCCGAAGAGCCAGCCGACGGCCGTCGAAATGGCCGCTTGCAGGATCAGGAACGTCAGCGCACGAGCCCAGATGATATTCATAGACGATGCACAGAAGTTTTGCCGCCCGCGACCCTTCGGACAAGGACGGCATTGGCACGGCGGGCCCCGCCCGAAGACGAGGCGAGATGCCTCAGGCCGACTTCGTCAGACGATAGCCGCTGCCGCGTACGGTCTCGATCATAGCATCGTGGCCGGCCGGCTTGAGCGCGGCACGCAGACGCTTGATATGCACGTCCACCGTGCGCTCCTCGACGAACACGTGATCCCCCCACACCTGATCGAGCAACTGCGAGCGGCTGTGCACGCGCTCAGGATGCGTCATGAAGAAGTGCAGCAGACGGAATTCCGTCGGCCCCAGATCCAGCTTGATGTCGCCGCTCGACTGGTGGCTCGTGACGCGATGCGTGGCCGGATCGAGCTTCAGGCCATTCACGCTTACCGCGTCCTCGGTCAGCTGCGGCGCGCGGCGGCGCAGCACGGCCTTGATCCGCGCCATCAGTTCCTTCGGCGAGAACGGCTTGGTCACGTAATCGTCCGCACCGATTTCCAGGCCCATCACCTTGTCCTGCTCTTCGCTGCGTGCGGTGAGCATGATGATCGGTACGTGCTTGGTCCGCTCGTTCGCACGAAGCTCACGGGCGAACGTCACGCCCGACTTGCCGGGCAGCATCCAGTCAAGCAGCACCAGGTCCGGCAACACGTCGCTGATCAGCGTGAGTGCCTGCTCGGCGTTATACGCCCGAATCGGATAGTGACCCGCGTGTTGCAGATTAACGGAGATCAGCTCGGAAATCGCCGGCTCATCTTCCACGATCAGAATGCTGCTGGGCATCGGTTTCCTCTCAAACCTTCAGTAAATTCGCGCCGCTCACTCGCCTTGCACTTGACGCTGCAGATCTTCGCGCGAAATGTGCCGGACGTCAGTGCCCTTGACGATGTAAATGATGAATTCCGCGATGTTCTTCGCATGATCGCCGATGCGCTCGATCGCCTTGGCGATGAACAGGAATTCCAGGCCAGCCGAAATGGTGCGCGGATCCTCCATCATGTACGTCACCAGCTTGCGCACGAAGCCACGGAATTCATTGTCGATGGCCTTGTCGTCGCGCACGATCTCGGCGGCGGCCACGATGTCCAGACGCGCAAACGCGTCCAGCGTACGGCGCAGCAACTGGGCGGCCATCTCGCCCGAGAGTTTGATTTCGGCGAAGTTCACGGTTTGCGCCGCGCCGTCTTCCAGCAGGTGGCGGGTGCGCTTGGCGATCTTCTCGGCCTCGTCGCCTGCGCGCTCGAGGTTGGTGATCGACTTCGAGATCGAGAGCAGCAGGCGAAGATCGCGCGCGGTCGGCTGACGGCGGGCAATGATCTTGCTGCATTCTTCGTCGATCTCGACTTCCATGGCATTCAGACGCTGCTCGGTGGCGATCACTTCGTCGACCAGTGCGCGGTCGAACGTGTTGAGTCCGCGCATGGCCGTCACGAGTTGCGATTCGACCAGGCCGCCCATTTCAAGAACGCGCGAGCAAACCTGATTGAGGTCCGAGTCAAACTGGCTGGAAAGGTGTTTGTCGTTCATGTCGCAATTCCTCGTGGGCATCAACCGAAACGGCCGGTGATGTAGTCTTCGGTCTCTTTACGGTCCGGCTTGATGAAGATTTTCTCGGTTTCGCCGAATTCGATCAGCTCGCCCAGATACATATAGGCG
Source organism: Pandoraea eparura (assembly GCF_902459725.1). GTDB lineage: Bacteria > Pseudomonadota > Gammaproteobacteria > Burkholderiales > Burkholderiaceae > Pandoraea > Pandoraea eparura. The sequence continues at coordinate 22,503 of NZ_CABPSH010000010.1, read as the reverse complement.
GTGAAGTCCGAGCAACGTGCCGCCTGCTGCATGTTGTGCGTGACGATCACCACGGTGTAGTCGTCCTTGAGTTCGGCGATCAACTCTTCGATGCGGCCCGTGGAGATTGGGTCGAGCGCCGAGCACGGCTCGTCGAGCAGCAGCACTTCGGGGCGAATCGCGATGCCGCGCGCAATGCACAGACGCTGTTGCTGACCGCCCGACAGGCCGTAGCCCGATTGCTGCAGCTTGTCCTTGACTTCGCTCCACAGCGCCGCCTTGGTCAGCGCCCACTCCACGCGGTCGTCCATTTCCGAGCGCGAGAGCTTTTCGAACAGACGCACGCCAAAGGCGATGTTGTCGTAGATCGACATCGGGAACGGCGTCGGCTTCTGGAACACCATACCGACCTTCGCGCGCAGCAGCGCGATGTCCTGCTTAGAGGTCAGCAGGTTCTCACCGTCCATGTTGATCTCGCCCTCGGCGCGTTGCTCCGGATACAGGGCGTACATCTTGTTGAACGTGCGCAGCAGTGTCGATTTGCCGCAGCCCGACGGGCCGATGAAGGCCGTGACCTTGCGATCGGGAATGCGCAGGTTGATGTTCTTGAGCGCGTGGTACTTGTCGTAGAAGAAGTTCAGGTTATTGACTTCGATCTTCGAGGGCAATTTGATGAGTTGCGTAGCATTCGTCATGGTCGTCTCAACCGTCAGGGTTGCGTTGTGTCGTCTCGCGGTGCCGGTTACTTCTTGGCAAACAGCGTGCGCGCCAGGATGTTCAGGAACAGCACCCCGACAGTGATGATGAACACGCCCGCCCAGGCGAGCGACTGCCACTCCGCAAACGGGCTCATGGCAAATTTGAAGATGGTGACCGGCAGGTTGGCCATCGGCTGATTCAGGTTCATCGACCAGAACTGGTTCGACAGCGCCGTGAACAGCAACGGTGCCGTCTCGCCCGCGATGCGCGCCACCGCCAGCAGCACGCCCGTCACGATACCGGCGATCGACGCCTTGAGCGTGATCTTGACGATGATGCGCCACTTCGGTGTGCCCAGGGCAAACGCGGCCTCGCGCAGGTTGTTCGGCACCAGCTTGAGCATGTTCTCCGTCGTGCGGATCACGATCGGAATCTGCAGCAGCGCGAGCGACACGATGCCCGCCCAGGCCGAGAAGTGCCCCATCTGGGCCACGACCAGCGCGTAGACGAACAGGCCGATCACGATCGACGGCGCCGAGAGCAGAATGTCGTTGATGAAGCGGGTGAGGCTGGCGAGCCACGACTTCTGCCCGTATTCGGCCAGATAGACGCCCGCCAGAATGCCCAGCGGCGTGCCGAGGAACGTGGCCACACCGACCATCACGACACTGCCCGCGATGGCATTGGCGAGCCCGCCGCCTGCCGTATTCGGTGGCGGCGTCATCTCGGTGAACAGCGACAGCGACAGACCGCCGATGCCCAGCGAGAGCGTGGTGTAGAGAATCCACAACAGCCAGACCAGACCGAAGGCCATCGCCGCGAGCGACATCGCGATCGCGAAAACGTTCTTGCGGCGGCGGTACGCTTGCAAACGCACGCGGGTCACGGCGTCGGTCGGCTTCACGGCTGGGGTTTCCAGTTCGAGCACTTGTTGAGTCATTATTTACCTTCGCTTTTCTCAAGGCGCAGCAGCATAAGCTTGGACAGCGCCAGCACCACAAAGGTGATGAAGAACAGGATGAGGCCGAGTTCCATCAGCGCGGCGGTGTGCAGCCCCGGGCCGGCCTCGGCGAACTCGTTGGCGAGTGCCGAGGTAATGCTGTTGCCCGGCGAAAAGAGCGAAACGTTGTCGAGCAGATTCGTATTGCCGATCACGAAGGTGACGGCCATGGTCTCGCCAAGCGCGCGGCCCAGACCCAGCATGATGCCGCCGATCACCCCGGTCTTCGTGAAGGGCAGCACGACGCGCCACATCACTTCCCAGGTGGTGCAGCCGATGCCATAGGCCGACTCCTTGAGCAGCACGGGCGTGACTTCGAACACGTCGCGCATGACCGAGGCGATGTACGGAATGATCATGATCGCGAGGATCACACCGGCGGGCAGGATGCCGATGCCGAGCGGCGGGCCCTGGAACAGCGCACCGATGACGGGCACGTTGCCGAGCAAGGTCTGGAGCGGCTTCTGGAAGTACTGGCTAAAGATCGGGGCGAAGATCAGCAGGCCCCACATCCCGTAGACGATACTCGGGATGGCGGCGAGCAGTTCGATGGCCGTGCCGAGCGGGCGACGCAGCCAAACGGGCGAGAGTTCAGTCAAGAACAGCGCAATGCCGAAACTGACCGGCACCGCGATGATGAGCGCGATGAACGACGTGACGAGCGTGCCATAGATCGGCACGAGCGCGCCGAAATGATCGGCGGGCGGATCCCATTCCTTGGTCCACAGGAAAGCGAAGCCAAACTTCTGAATCGACGGCAGGGCGCTGTAAATCAGCGACACGATGATGCCACCGAGCAAGAGCAGCGTAATGAGCGCGGCCGCGCGGGTGAGCAGCGCGAAAAGAAAGTCGCCAACGGAAGACGGTGCGCGCGGTGCGCCTGCGGTTGCGAGGGGGCGGGTGGCTTCGGCCATGATGTCGTCTCAGCGTGAGCGCGCCGCCTGCCGTTGCCAGATCAGAGTTCGGGCTTCGGAACAGGCGGCGCGGATAATGCCGGTTTTGAGGCCCCGGGCAATGCAACCGTGCATTGCCCGGGCCAGCAAGGCGCCTTTAGATGCCGGCCTTGTGGGCCGAATCGGCAACCTTTGCCTTCCAACCTGCACGGATTTGCTTGAGCACCGCTTCCGGCAGCGGGATGTAGTCCAGTTCCTTGGCGGTCTTCTCGCCATTCTTGAACGACCAGTCGAAGAACTTCAGCACGTCGGCGCCCTGCGCTTCCTTGCCGGCGTCAGCCTTCTGGTGCACCAGCACGAAGGTGGCAGCCACGATCGGCCACGACTTGTCGCCCTTCTCGTTGGTCAGGATCTGGTAGAACGTCTTCGACCATTCGGCCTTGGCAGCTGCCGCAGCGAACGTTTCCGTGGTCGGCTCAACGGTCTTGCCGTCGGCGTTCGTCAGTGCCGTGTACGTCAGCTTGTTCTGCGTGGCGTAGGCCGACTCGACATAACCGATCGCGCCCGGCAGGCGTTGCACGAAAGCGGCGACGCCGTCGTTACCCTTGCCGCCCGTACCCGTCGGCCAGTTCACCGTCGTGCCTTCGCCAACCTTGCTCTTCCACTCGGCGTTGACCTTCGACAGATAGTTCGTGAACACGAAGCTCGTGCCCGAACCGTCGGCGCGGCGAACCACGGCAATATCGGTATCCGGCAGCTTGATCTTCGGGTTCAGCTTGGCGATGGCCGGATCGTTCCACTTCTTGATCTTGCCCAGATAGATGTCGCCCAGCACCGGGCCCGACAGGACCAGCTCGCCAGCCTTCACACCCGGCACGTTGACCACCGGCACGATGCCGCCGACCACCGTCGGGAACTGGAACAGGCCTTGCTTGGCCAGTTCTTCGTCCGTCAGCGGCGCGTCCGAACCTGCGAAATCGACGGTCTTGGCCTGGATTTGCTTGATGCCGCCCGACGAACCGATGCCTTGGTAGTTGACCTTGTTCGAGGTCGACTTCTGGTAAGCGTCGGCCCACTTCGTGTAGATCGGTGCGGCGAACGTGCTGCCGGCACCCGTAATCTCGCCCGCAATCGCGCCAGCGGCGAACAGAACGCCAGCCATGCCGGCAATCGCAGTCTTCATCAGCTTCATGGATTTCTCCGAGTTGGTGTGGTACAGCGTGTGGTTGGCTCGAAGAATAGAGTCTGAATGTGACAGTAATGTGTCATCGGCGAAAGCTCACAATCTCGGTGTCACGAAGTCGCCCCGGGATCGTCACATTGCCGCCCGTGCGCGGCGCTGCTCACCGGCGACACGCAAGCGTTAGCCGGCGCGGGTTTCGGCGCATTCACACACGATGGCGGCGAGTCAGCTCGCCGGATCCGCGCGTCTGTCGGCCCGGGCGACTGTGACGGAAAAATGTCCGTGGCGGTCTTCCCATCGTAGGCCAACGTGTCACAAATGTGAATGTTGGGTCACGCCGATTGCCATCATTGGAAGGATTTGACGAACGGGGAGCGGCGACGCGTCGGCGTGTGTTTCGGTTACCCGGTAACTGCCCGGCCTGCCAGCGGTGGCAGGCTGGGCATGCCGCGATCGACGAGACGATCGCGCGACGACCGCTCAGGCGGCCGACTTGACGACGTTGGCCAGATGCTGGGCGAACGACGTCGCTTGCGACGCTTCGCGCGCTTCCACCATCACGCGCAGCACAGGCTCGGTGCCCGACGCGCGAATGAGCACACGGCCCGTATCCCCCAGTTGAGACTCGACGGCGTTGCGCTCGTCGGCCAGGCGCGTGTCGCTCTGCCAGTCATAGCCGGCCGGCGTACGGACATTGATCATTTGCTGCGGGAACAGGCGCACGCCGTCGAGCAGTTTCGCCAGCGGCTGGTTGCCTGCGCGACGGATTGCCGCGAGCACCTGCAACGCCGAGATGATGCCGTCGCCGGTGGTGTGCTTGTCCAGGCAAAGAATGTGGCCGGACCCCTCTGCGCCGATCTGCCAACCGTGCTTGCGCAGTTGCTCTAGCACATAACGGTCACCGACCTTGGCACGCACGAACGGCACGCCCATCCCCTTGAGGGCAACTTCGACGGCCATATTGGTCATCAACGTGCCCACGGCGCCCGGCACGCCGCCATTGTCCAGGCGGTCCTTCACCAGCAGGTACAGCAGTTCGTCGCCGTTATAGAGACGTCCCGCACCGTCGACGATCTGCAGACGGTCGGCATCGCCGTCGAGTGCCACCCCGAGGTCCGCGTGATTCGCGCGTACGGCGCGCATGAGCGCGTCCGGTGCCGTTGCCCCGCAGTCCTCGTTGATGTTGAAGCCGTTCGGCTGGTTGCCGATCGCGATGACCTCGGCGCCCAACTCGTGGAAGACGTGCGGCGCGATGTGATAAGCGGCGCCGTTGGCGCAGTCGACCACGATCTTCATGCCGCGCAAGTCGAAATCGTTCGGGAACGTGCTCTTGCAGAACTCGATGTAGCGGCCCGCGGCATCGTCCAGGCGACGCGCCTTGCCGAGCTGCTCCGAGCGCACGCAGGTCATCGGATTGTCGAGTTCGGCCTCGATGGCCAGTTCGGTCTGGTCCGGCAGCTTGTTACCGTCTGCCGAGAAGAATTTGATGCCGTTGTCGTGATATGGGTTGTGCGATGCGCTGATCACCACCCCGGCCGCCAGGCGCAGCGCCCGCGTAAGGTAGGCGACGGCAGGCGTGGGCATCGGGCCAGCCATCATGGTGTCGACGCCCGCGGCTGCGAAACCGGCTTCCAACGCGGCTTCGAGCATGTAGCCGGAAACGCGCGTGTCCTTACCGATCAACACCGTCGGGCGGCCGAGCGACTGATTGCCGGCCAGCACGCGGCCGGCGGCATAACCGAGCCGCAATACGAACTCAGGCGTGATCGGGCTTTCGCCCACCGTACCGCGAATCCCATCGGTTCCAAAATAGCGTCGTTTCATCGTTGCTTCGTTCCCAGTTGATACGTCGCCCCGGTTCAGGGACCTGGCGCGCGCGTCGTTCATGCTTTGTGCTTGTCGTCATTGACGACGGTGGGGCACCGCGCCCCCATTTTCCACGGCGTGCGTCCCCGCTCGGTCCCCATGTGCCCGTGGCAGTGCCGTCTTTCGACACTGCCGCGCCTTGCCGCCGCCGCTTCCGGCGCATTGGCCAGGTATTTGCCGATAGCGCTCGGTTCCGCTCGGTTCCGCTCGGCTCCGCTCGATTCCGCCCGGCATCGCCCGGGATTGACCGGATCAGCGTTAATCTGCGTCGCGTACGGCCTGCCAGACCTTGAGCGCGTCGACCGTCTCGGCGACATCGTGCACGCGCACGATGGCCGCGCCCTGCTGTGCGGCACACATCGCCGCGGCGACACTCGCCACCCGTCGCTCCAGCGGCGTCTGACGTCCGGTAATTTCACCGAGCATCCGCTTACGCGACATGCCGACGAGCAACGGCAACCCATCGCGCGAGAGCACCGTCAAATGTTTGAGCAAGGCAAGATTATGGGCGAGATTCTTGCCGAAACCGAAGCCCGGGTCCAGGTACAGACGCGACGGCGCAACACCTGCCGAGAGCAGCGCATCCACCCGGCCGTCGAGGAAGGCGGCGACCTCGGTGACGACGTCGGTGTAGATCGGCGCGTCCTGCATGGTCTTCGGGTCGTGCAACATGTGCATGATGCACAGCGCGGCCTCGCTGTCGCGCACCGCGTCGACGGCGCCAGGCTGCTGGAACCCCCAGATGTCGTTGATCATGTCCGCGCCCGCGGCGAGCACCGCCCGCATCACGCCTGGCTTGTAGGTGTCGACCGAGAGCGGCACACCACAATCACGCAGCGCTTCGACAATCGGTACGACGCGCTCGAGTTCGGCGGCTTCCGGCAGTGCTTCAGCGCCCGGACGAGTCGATTCTCCCCCGATGTCGAGAATGTCGACGCCGTCGGCAATCAACTGTTCGGCATGGCGCAACGCGGCGTCGCGAGCGACGAACTTGCCGCCGTCGGAAAACGAGTCGGGCGTCACATTCAGGATGCCCATCACGTGCACCCGATGGGCGTCGAGCTGGAAACGCGGGCCGAAGGCCAGCGTGGCGGGCTTGACCGGGGTGTCGGGGGCGGCGCCGGACGCGACGATATCGGTGACGTCAGGGGACGCGGAAGGCAGGGATTGCGACGGCTCGGAGGACATTCGGACACTCAGCTCAGTAAGACTCATATAGCGGTCCGTTCGCCGGGACCGGACCTGCGCGCCCGCAGATACCGGACGCTGCACATGGCCGTAATGTTACCGGATTCGCCCGTCACATCGACCGTCGAAACACTCGGTAACACCGATTTTCCTCCTGGCCAGCGGACGGTTGGGGCGATCGATACCGGGCAGCGCCGTCACGCCGAAACGAAAAAAAGGCCGGCGAAATGCCGGCCTTTTCGGGATGGCAGCCTTTTGGGGCTGCCAAGGCGTGCGTGCTTAGACGGTCGCCGGGGTGTTGCTGGGCTTGAGCGGCGGATTGCCACCCGATGCGCCACCGTTCGTCGGACCGCTCTTCGGTGGTCGCGGCGGACGACCCTCCATGATGTCGCCGATCTGCTCGCCGTCGATCGTTTCCCACTCCATCAGCGCCTGGGTCATCGATTCGACCTTGTCGCGGTTGTCTTCCAGCAGTTGCTTCGCCAGGGCGTATTGCTCGTCCAGAATACGGCGAACTTCCCCGTCGACCTTTTGCTGCGTGGCTTCCGACACCGACTTGGCGGACATCCGGCCGAACACCGAATCCTGCTCCGTGTCGACGTAGACCATCGGTCCCAGCGCGTCCGACATCCCGTAGCGGGTCACCATGTCGCGAGCGAGCTTGGTGGCGCGCTCGAAGTCGTTCGACGCGCCCGTCGACATCTTGTTGATGAACACTTCTTCCGCCGCACGGCCACCGAACAGGATGGCAATCTGCGTGAGCATCGTGTCGCGATATTCGGAATACTTGTCGTGCTCCGGCAACTGCATCGTCAGGCCCAGAGCCCAGCCACGCGGAATGATCGTGACCTTGTGCACCGGATCGGCGCCCGGCAGCAGCATCGCCACCACGGCGTGGCCCGACTCGTGATAGGCCGTTGCGCGGCGCTCTTCGTCGCGCATCACTGCCGACTTGCGCTCCGGACCCATGAAGATCTTGTCCTTCGCGTCTTCAAAGTCGAGCATTTCGACGATGCGCTTGTTACGGCGCGCCGCGAACAGAGCCGCTTCGTTCACGAGGTTCGCCAGATCGGCGCCCGACATGCCCGGCGTACCGCGTGCGATGACCGAGGCATCGACGTCGTTCGCGATCGGCACCTTGCGCAGGTGCACCTTCAGGATCTGCTCACGGCCACGGATGTCCGGCAGACCGACGTAGACCTGACGGTCGAAACGGCCCGGGCGAAGCAGCGCTTTGTCGAGCACGTCCGAACGGTTTGTCGCGGCGATCACGATCACGCCCGAATTGGCTTCGAAGCCGTCCATCTCGACAAGCATCTGATTCAGCGTTTGCTCGCGCTCGTCGTTACCGCCGCCCATGCCGGCGCCACGATGACGGCCGACTGCGTCGATTTCGTCGATGAACACGATACACGGCGATTGCTTCTTCGCGTTTTCAAACATGTCGCGCACGCGGGCGGCACCGACGCCGACAAACATTTCCACGAAGTCGGAACCCGAAATGCTGAAGAACGGCACCTTGGCTTCGCCGGCGATGGCGCGGGCGAGCAGCGTCTTACCGGTTCCCGGCGGGCCGACGAGCAGCACACCGCGCGGAATGCGGCCGCCGAGCTTCTGGAACTTTTGAGGGTCTTTCAGGAAGTCGACCAGTTCGCCAACCTCATATTTCGCTTCGTCGCAACCGGCCACGTCGGCGAAAGTGACGGGATTGGCATTCTCGTCGATCAGACGCGCGCGGGATTTACCGAAGGAAAAGGCACCGCCCTTACCCCCGCCCTGCATCTGCCGCATCATGTAGAACCAGAAACCGATGATCAGCAGCGTCGGTCCGAGGTAGTAGAGCGCGGACATGAGCACGTTCGGTTCGTCGTCGGCCTTACCCGAGACCTGAACGCCGTACTTCATGAGATCGCCCACCATCCAGATGTCGCCGGGCGACACGATAGTGTATTTCTGACCATCGCTGGGCGTCACCTGAAGGCTGCGCCCCTGCACTATCACGTTCTTGATCTTGCCATTCTTGGCATCGTCCATGAACTGGGAGTACGTCACGCCTTCCTGGACGTGCGGCTTGTCAAACTGTTTAAACACAGTAAACAAGACCAGCGCGATGACCAACCACACCGCCGCTTTGGAAAACATATTATTGTTCAAAGCGTTACTCCTTCATGAAATCGCTTCGCGCCAGGAATTCATTCTAATCCACTCGCAGGCGCACCGCCATAGTGATTCTTTACCGCCACCATAGCGCCAGAGCGCCGGTTTGACGGGCATCAAGCCGGATTTTTCAACCCTCGTCCCAAAATGAACGTTTCGGAAGATTTGTCTCGGGACGCCTTCGGCTTGCGCGGCGCCACGGTTTTGAACTGGTGTTTGAATTTTTCGACAATCTGGCTGTAGCCGCTGCCGTGAAAACATTTGACCAGTAACGCACCGTCCGGTTTCAGGTGTCGCTGCGCGAAATCCAGCGCCAGATCACATAAATGTTCGATCCGCGCCGCATCGGCCGACGCCACACCCGACAAGTTGGGGGCCATATCGGAAACTACAAGGTCAACTTTGCGTCCGGCCACAATCTCTTCCAACTGATCGAGCACACTGTCTTCGCGGAAGTCGCCTTGCAGGAAGGTGACATCGGCAATCGGCTCCATCGGCAGGATGTCCAGCGCGATGATCGTGCCGTCGATGCCGCCGTCGGTGCGCTTGCCGGCCGCGAGTTTGTTGCGCGCGTACTGGCTCCAGCTTCCAGGGGTCGCGCCCAGGTCGACAATGACCTGGCCGGGCTTGATGAGCCGATCCTGCTCGTCGATTTCCTTGAGTTTGTAGGCGGCGCGGGCGCGATAGCCCTCTCGCTGCGCCATTTTGACGTAGGGATCGTTGATGTGATCGTGCAGCCAGGCATGGCTGAAACGGTTTTTTGCCATAATTCTTCAAAAACGCTGCGAATTTGCAGGATAATACGCCCTTGCGCGCCCAAAATGCGCGAGCCGGCCCGTGGTAATTGCAGGTGCGCCGGCCGCCGCGTGCGGGTGCATCCTAACTCGTTTGTCTCGTCTGTCCTCTATGCCCGCTTTGACCCTGACCCCGGCGCAACGCGCCGACTTGCGCTCCGCCGCCCATGCGCTGAATCCCGTCGTTCTGATCGGCGCCGACGGCTTGACGCCGGCGGTGCTCAAGGAAATCGACGGTGCCCTGAAGGCCCACGAACTGATCAAGGTGCGCGTGTTCGGCGACGAACGCGATACGCGCGTGGCCATCTACGAAGCCATCTGCGATCAACTCGGTGCCGCGCCGGTGCAACACATCGGCAAGTTGCTTGTGCTGTACCGCCCGACGCCCGATGAAACGGAAGCGCCGGTTCGCGCCCGAGCCGGTGGCACCGGCGCGACGGTCAAGGGCCGTGCCCCGCGCACCGTCACGGTCGTCAAGACCAGCACCAACGCGGGACGCCGCCCTACCGTCAAGAAAGTGACCGTTCGCGGCAATGAACGCATGACCGCCGGCGGCATCGTCAAGAAGGCCAAGAAGCGCCAGACCAGCGTCAAGCGCCAGCGTAACGACTGATTGCGCGGCACACCGCCACCAGTGCTCAAGAAAACGCGCCCGGACAAAAGGCGCGTTTTTTTATGGGTGCCGTGAACTACCCCTCAAGATCGCCGGCACCGCCGCGCGCTTTGCGACGTTCAGCCACGCACCGGCTGACGCCAGATCAGCGCCACGCCCAACAGACTTTGCAACAGGTAGATGCCGCTCGAAATGCCGTGCAGCATGCCGAAGCGCGCGGCGAAAACCGACTGGCCGATCTCCACGCCCGCCGCTTCCGCCTGCGCGCGCAGATCCGCCATGAAGGGCTGCAGGCCGAACGTGCCAATCAGCACACAGACCATCATCGCCACCGCCAACCACCGCAGGCCGCGATAGCTGCGCGCAATCTGTGCGTCGCCCGTGCGCGCGATCAGCGCCGTCGCCAGCCAGACCAGCAACACGCCGCAGACAAGGCTCAGCCATGCCTGCGTGTGAAACAGCCGGCCGGCCACCGTTCCGGCAACGGTGCGCGATTCGAGCACCGCAAAGAGCGTTGGCGCCACGAGATAGCCGATCGCCCACTGACTGCCGCACCCGACGGTCGCAATCACGCGGAACAACCGTTCCAGGCGCGGCGTGCCGCCGGCAGACGTCATGTCAGACGTAGCGGACATCGATGATCTCGTACTCACGCACGCCGCTCGGGGCCTGCACTTCGGCCACGTCGCCCGCGTACTTGCCGATGAGTGCACGTGCGATCGGCGAACTCACCGAGATCTTGCCGTGCTCCAGGTCGGCTTCGTCGTCGCCGACGATCTGATACTGCACCGTGCCGCCGTTCTCGAGGTCTTCGAGTTCGACGGTCGCGGCAAACACCACACGGCCCTCGGCGTCGAGTGACGACGGGTCGATGATCTGTGCGGCGGAGAGCTTCGATTCGAGATCGGCGATACGCCCCTCGATGAAGCCCTGCTTTTCCTTGGCGGCGTCGTATTCCGCGTTTTCCGACAGATCGCCCTGCGCACGGGCTTCGGCAATCGCAGTGATCACGGACGGACGTTCGACGGTCTTCAGGCGGTGCAGCTCATCCTTGAGCAGCTCGGCGCCCCGCTTGGTCAGAGGAATGGTACTCATGCGCGTTGTTCCGAAAGACAAAAAAATTGCCGCAGCAAAGCCGCATTCGCACTGGTTTGCGAACGCCGCTTGACCGCGGCTGTGACACCTATGTGGCGTTAGTGTAGCAGAGTTGCCCACGCTGCCAACCGTGAGGCCGGCCGCGCGACACGACGCCACCTACAAAGCGTTTGGCGCGCCAAACGGAGATCGGTTCCCCGTTGGGCGCGCCATGGATGACAACATTACCGTGTCAGATCCTGCGCACTCAGGCCGGCAGCATGGCGTGCAGGCCCTGCAGATCGTAGACCTCGAGATTCTGCAGATACTTCAGGCCTTCCACGGCGGCACGGGCGCCCGAGATCGTCGTGTAGTACGTGACCTTGTGCGCTTGCGCCGACATGCGGATCGAGCGGGAATCGGCAATTGCCGTGCGCGTTTCGTCCACCGTAGTGAACACCAGCGCGATTTCGCCGTTCTTGATCATGTCGACGATGTGCGGGCGGCCGTCCTTCACCTTGTTGACCACGCGCACCGGGATGCCGGCAGCGTCGATGGCCGCAGCCGTGCCGCGCGTGGCCACGATCGGGTAACCGAGCGCGTGCAGCATGCGGGCCACTTCGACCGCGCGCGGCTTGTCGGCGTCCTTCACCGTGAGCAGCACCGTGCCCGAGGCCGGCAGGCGCGAGCCCGCCGCCAGTTGCGACTTGAAGAGGGCCTCGCCGAACGTGCGTCCCACGCCCATCACTTCGCCCGTCGAGCGCATTTCCGGTCCGAGCACTGGGTCGACGCCCGGGAACTTCACGAACGGGAACACGGCTTCCTTGACGCTGAAGTACGGCGGCACGACTTCGCTCGTCACATTTTGCGACTTGAGCGACTGACCGACCATCGCCCGTGCGGCAATCTTGGCCAGTTGGCGGCCGGTCGCCTTCGAGACGTACGGCACCGTACGCGAGGCGCGCGGGTTCACTTCGAGCACGTAGATCGTATCGACCCCGTTGCCCTGCTGAATCGCGAACTGCACGTTCATCAGGCCGACCACATTGAGCGCGCGAGCCATGGCGGCCGTTTGACGCTTGAGTTCGGCCACGGTCGGCGCCGAGAGCGAGTAAGGCGGCAGCGAGCACGCCGAATCGCCCGAGTGGACACCCGCCTGTTCGATGTGCTCCATCACGCCGCCGATGTAGACATCGGTGCCGTCGGAGATACAGTCGACGTCGCACTCGATGGCGTCGTCGAGGAAGCGATCGAGCAGCACCGGGCTGTCGTGGCTGACCTTGACGGCTTCGCGCATGTAGCGCTCGAGGTCACGCGGCTCGTGGACGATTTCCATCGCGCGCCCACCCAGCACGTACGACGGACGTACCACCAGCGGGTAGCCGATCTCGGCGGCAAGCTTCAGCGCTTCATCCTCGGCGCGAGCCGTGCGGTTCGGCGGCTGACGCAGGCCCAGGTCGTGCAGCAGCTTCTGGAAGCGCTCGCGGTCTTCGGCGGCGTCGATCATGTCGGGGCTGGTACCGACGATGGGCACACCGTTCGCTTCGAGATCGAGGGCGAGCTTGAGCGGGGTCTGACCGCCGTACTGCACGATCACGCCGACCGGCTTTTCGAGGTCGACGATTTCCAGCACGTCTTCCAGCGTCACCGGTTCGAAGTACAGACGATCCGACGTGTCATAGTCCGTCGATACCGTTTCCGGATTGCAGTTGACCATGATGGTCTCGTACCCATCTTCGCGCAGCGCGAGCGCCGCGTGCACGCAGCAGTAATCGAACTCGATGCCCTGACCGATACGGTTCGGGCCACCGCCCAGCACCATGACCTTCTTCTTGTTGGTCGGCTGGGCTTCGCACTCTTGCTCGTAGGTCGAGTACATGTACGCCGTGTTGGTCGAGAACTCAGCGGCGCAGGTGTCCACGCGCTTGTAGACCGGGCGCACCTTCTGCGCGATACGGGCTTGGCGCACGGCCGTCTGGTCGGTGCCAAGCAGCTTGGCGAGGCGGCGATCCGAGAAGCCGCTTTGCTTGAGGAAGCGCAGCTCGTCGGTCGTCAGGCTCTCCAGCGTGCGGCCAGCCAACGCCTGTTCCTTCTTGACGATGGCTTCGAGCTGGGCGAGGAACCACGGGTCGATGGCCGTCTCGGCGTACACCTCTTCCAGGCTCATGCCCAGACGGAAGGCGTCGCCCACGTACCAAATGCGATCCGGGCCCGGCTCGCCGATTTCGGCCACGATCTCGTCGCGGTCGGTCGACTTTTCGTCCAGACCGTCCACACCGACTTCCAGACCGCGCATGGCCTTCTGGAACGACTCCTGGAACGTGCGGCCCATGGCCATCACTTCGCCGACCGACTTCATCTGCGTGGTCAGGCGAGCGTCGGCTTCGCGGAACTTCTCAAAGGCGAAGCGCGGCACCTTGGTCACGACATAGTCGATGGTCGGCTCGAACGAGGCCGGCGTGGCGCCGCCGGTGATCTCGTTGCGCAGTTCGTCGAGCGTATAGCCGATGGCCAGCTTGGCGGCGATCTTGGCGATCGGGAAGCCGGTCGCCTTCGAGGCGAGTGCCGACGAGCGCGACACGCGCGGGTTCATTTCGATGACGACCATGCGGCCGTCCTTCGGATTGATCGAGAACTGGACGTTCGAGCCGCCCGTCTCCACGCCGATCTCGCGCAGCACAGCCAGCGACGCGTTACGCAGCAGTTGATATTCCTTGTCGGTCAGCGTCTGAGCCGGAGCGACGGTGATCGAGTCGCCGGTGTGCACGCCCATCGGGTCGAGGTTCTCGATCGAGCAGACGATGATGCAGTTGTCGGCGCGATCGCGCACGACTTCCATCTCGTATTCCTTCCAGCCCAGCAGCGACTCTTCGATGAGCAGTTCTCGCGTGGGCGAGAGGTCGAGACCGCGCTTGCAGATCTCTTCGAACTCTTCGCGGTTGTAGGCGATGCCGCCGCCCGAGCCGCCGAGCGTGAACGACGGACGGATCACCATCGGATAACCGCTGCCGCCGATTTCCGACATGATCTGCGCCTGCACGGCGAGCGCGTCTTCCATCGAATGGGCGATACCCGACTTGGCCGAACCGAGACCGATCTTGGTCATCGCGTCCTTGAACTTCAGACGGTCTTCGGCCTTGTCGATGGCTTCCGGCGACGCGCCGATCAGCTCGACCTTGTACTTCTCGAGCACGCCATGCTTGTGCAGGTCGAGCGCGCAGTTCAGCGCCGTCTGGCCGCCCATCGTCGGCAGGATCGCATCCGGGCGTTCCTTGGCGATGATGCGCTCGACGACTTCCCAGGTAATCGGTTCGATGTAGGTCACATCGGCCGTATCCGGGTCGGTCATGATCGTGGCGGGGTTGCTGTTGATCAGGATGACCTTGTAGCCTTCCTCGCGCAGTGCCTTGCAGGCCTGTGCGCCCGAATAGTCGAACTCGCATGCCTGACCAATGATGATCGGGCCGGCGCCGATGATGAGGATGCTCTTGATGTCTGTGCGCTTTGGCATAACTTTCTCAACAAAAATTTAACTCAGCGTCGCGGTCGCGAGCTTCACACCGAAGCCGACGAACAGCGCGCCCACGCCGCCGGTTGCCCCGGCGCGCAACCGGCGACGTTGCCGGAAGTGCTCGGCCAGGCGGTAACCGGCCAGGATCAGCGTGCTCAGATACAGGAAACTGCAGGTCTGCACGATCGCGCCCAGCACCGCAAACGACACGGCGGGGTAGGCGTAGCCCGGATCGACGAACTGGATAAAAAACGACACGCAGAACAGAATCGCCTTCGGGTTCAGCAGGCTGATGAACAGCGCGCGCTTGAACGGGTGATCCGCGTCGACCGGCTTGGGCGCGGCGACGGCCGATCCCGCACGGGTTCGTGCCATGCGCGCATTCGCGATAGCGCCGCGCAGCATGTTCAGGCCCATCCAGCACAGATAGGCCGCGCCGAGATACTTCACCACGAAGAAGAGCGCCGGCTGGGCGTGCAGCAGCGACGCTACGCCCGCGGCCGACAGGGTCATGAGGATCGTGTCGCCGAGGAACACGCCGCACGCCCCGGCGTAGCCCTGGCGAACCCCGCGCTGCGCTGCCACCGACAGCACATAGAGCGAGTTGGGTCCCGGCAGCAGAATGATCACCACCACCCCGGCCAGATAGGTCCAGAGATTGACGATGCCGATCGAGTTTCCGAGCATGATGCGCGTTTCCTTATCCGTATCTCGTCTTGCCAGGCCTTACGCCGGCTGCTTCGCGTCGACCATCGACTGCACGAAGCGGTCGAACAGGTAGCCGATATCGTGCGGGCCGGGCGAGGCTTCCGGGTGTCCCTGGAAGCAGAATGCCGGGCGATCCGTCAGCTCGAAGCCTTGCAGCGTGCCGTCGAACAGCGACACGTGCGAGACACGCGCGTTGGCCGGCAGGCTGTTGGCGTCCACGGCAAAGCCATGGTTTTGCGACGTGATCACCACACGACCGGTCGCGAGGTCCTTGACCGGGTGGTTGGCGCCGTGGTGACCGGTCTTCATCTTCAGCGTTTTCGCGCCGACGGCCAGGCCCATGATCTGGTGGCCGAGGCAGATGCCGAAGGTCGGGATGCGACGCTCGAGGAACGTCTTCGTGGCGGCGATGGCGTAATCGCACGGCTCCGGGTCGCCGGGGCCGTTCGAGAGGAACACGCCGTCCGGGTTCAGGGCGAACACGTCGTCGGCCGAGCTTTGCGCCGGCAGCACCGTGACCTTGCAGCCGCGCTCGGCGAGCATGCGCAGGATGTTGCGCTTGACGCCGTAGTCCAGGGCGACCACATGGAATTTCGGATCCTTCTGCTCACCGTAGCCCTCGCCCAGGCGCCATTCCGTTTCCGTCCAGGCGTACGGCTCCGTCGTCGAGACGACCTTGGCGAGATCCATTCCGGCGAGACCCGGGAACGATTGGGCGAGTGCGATGGCCTTGGCCTCGTCGGCCTCTTCGCCGGCGAGGATGCAGCCGTTTTGGGCACCCTTTTCGCGCAGGATACGGGTCAGGCGGCGCGTGTCGATACCGGCGATGGCGACGACGCCCTCGTCCTTCAGGTATTGCGACAGCGTCTTGTCGGCGCGGAAATTCGAGCTGAGGATCGGCAGATCCTTGATGATCAGGCCTGCGGCATGGACTTTCGTGGCTTCGACGTCTTCACCGTTGACGCCCGTGTTGCCGATGTGCGGATACGTCAACGTGACGATCTGACGCGCATAGCTCGGGTCGGTGAGGATTTCCTGATAGCCGGTGATGGCGGTATTGAAAACCACTTCACCGATGGTGTGACCGGCAGCGCCGATGGCGTACCCACGAAAGACCGTGCCGTCAGCGAGCGCGAGAATGGCGGGTGGGAATGACGGCAGCACGGGAAACTCCTGGAGGTTTCACCCCGGCTGCCAGCCCCATCGTCCGCTCGCGATGACATTAGCGCGGGCACCGGAATTGCGCGGAATATGCGCACAGCGGAGGCTCGGGCTGCGGACGAGATGTCAGGCGGGTAGGCGCTAGGGTGAGGGTTAAATGACTAAAACCTTCAAAGTATAGCGCAAATCCCAATCATCTCAAAGCTGAACATGCGGGACACCAGTACGCTCTGCGTTCTCCCTGGGGGGAAGGCCGCTCGGGGACGGATACGCAGAGGGGATAGGGAAATGGATACCCGCCCGCTGGGCCGCCAGCACGATGTGGCGCTCCATTGCGGCCCCGGCGGCGGCGCCGTCGCGGCGGCGCAGGGCGTCGAGGATCTCCAGATGTTCATGATAGGTCGAGAGCACCAGTTCACGCTGATAGAAAGGCAGGCGTTGGCTTTCCATGACGATTTCGGTGCTGCCGCGCAGGATATCGGCGATGGCGCCGTTCCCGGCGAGGCCTACGATGCGCAGATGGAAGGCGAAGTCGAGTTGCGCGGCGGTATCGACGTCGCCGTCGATCAGGGCGGCCTTCATGGCCTCCACGTTATCCGTGAGCCACTCGATCTCGCCGTTGCTGGCCGCGTGGGCGGCGAGGCGGGCGGAAAAGCCTTCGAGCGCATAGCGCAGTTGGTAGGTGTCGGCGAGCGATATCTGGTCGGCGAAGCGCCAGGCGACGCCCAGGCGTGCCGAAGCATCGTTCACATACACGCCTTTACCGGGGCGAATCGCGACCATGCCGAGCGCCTCGAGCGTCGAGAGCGCCTCACGCAGCGAGGCGCGGCTGATCGTCAGCTCCTCGGCGAGTTGGCGTTGCGACGGGAGCATCGCGCCGGCCGGATAGACCTGACGTTCGATGCGCTCGCGGATGATGGCGACGGCGGCGTCGGTTACGGCATGCGCCGAATGCTTCATGAGGCCTCACAAGGAATGCGGGTATACGTATCTCGCATTGTACGACGCCAAATACCTTCCCAGGCGTTCCGCCGGCGTCGCCGCGGGGGAACCCCACCGGGGTATCGAAGCACGCCGCCCTCCCGGCGCAACGGCGCAACGGCGCAACGGCACACGGGCACACGGGCACACGGGCACACGGGCACACGGGCACACGGGCACACGGGCACACGGGCTCATGGGCTCATAGGCTCATAGGCTCATGGGCTCATGGGCTCATGGGCTCATGGGCTCACGGGCTCACGGGCCCACGGAACCACGGGCTCATGGGGTCATGGGCACACGGACTCACGCTCACAAGTGCTCAAGGACTTACGGACTTATGGTCGCGCGGGCGCATTGAACCTATCGGCGCGCGCGCCCGGACGCGCGGCCTTGCGCCATCACTTGGTTGGCATGGTGTTCCGGATGATCGCAGAGGAGACGTCGGACCACCCCGTTGGTCCAGCCGAAGCCGTCCTGAAGCGGGTACTCCCCGCCTCCCCCGCCGCTTGCGCACATTGCATCGCTCGTATGCAGCGAATACTTTTCGACCAGTTTGTTTTCGCGGGCGTAGAGCGCGCTGACCGTCGAAAGCCAGCGGTGGGCGATATCGTTCGCGATCCTGTGCTCCCCGTACTGGCGAAGCCCGTGAATGGCGATCCATTGCAGCGGCGCCCAGCCGTTCGGCGGGTCCCATTGCTGCAGGCTGGACGCCTGCGTCGTGCGCAATCCGCCGGGGGCGACGAGTCGATCCGCGATCGTCTGCGCCGAGCGGCGTGCCTGCTCGTGCGAGGCCAGTCCGACAAAGAGCGGCGTGGCGAGCGCGGCCGACAACCGCGGGCGCGACTCGCCGCGCTGCCAGTCGTAATCCAGAAACGCGCCTTCCTCGTCGCACCAGAGATAGCGCGTCATTGCCTCGCGCCGGGCTTGCGCGCGCGCGGCAAACACCTGGGCCGCGTCCGCGTCGCCACTGGCCTCGCTCAGCGTGGCGATCTGCATTTCAGAAGCGAACAGGAAGCTGTTCAGGTCCACCGGCACGAAGGCGGTCGTGCGAATCGAAGCGAGGTCGTTCACATCGTCAAGCCAGCGCGAGCTGAAGTCCCAGCCCGAGGCGGCGCCGGCACGAAGATCGCGATACACCTCGCCCGCGGGACGATTCGGCGCGTGACGGGCTGTGTTCACATCCTCCAGATAGCCCTCCTCGCGAGGCGTGTCGCGTTCGTCCCAATAGCGATTGAGCCGCGAGCCGTCGGGCATGCACACGACATGGCGACACACGTCGCCGGGGGCAAGCGACGCCTCCCCGTCCATCCAGAAATCGTACTCACGGCGCAGGTGGGGGAGATACCGGAGCGCGCGCGCCACGCCGTGCGACTCGAACAGCGCCACCATCAGGCCGTACATCGGTGGCTGTGAGCGGCTCAGGTAATAAGTGCGATTGCCGTTCGGGATGTGGCCATAGGTGTCAATAAGGAACGAAAAATTATCGGCCATGCTCCGCAGCAGATCTTGGCGGCCGCTGCAGGCCAGGCCGAGCATCGTGAAATACGAGTCCCAATAGTAAAGCTCGTGGAAGCGCCCGCCCGGCACCACGTACGGTCGGGGAAGCGGCAACAACGAGCTATAAGCCGGATGGGCCTCAGGCAGGCGCGTGAGAACATCCCAGAGCCCGTCGATATGATCCACGAGGCCCTGCCCCGGATCGGAGACATAGTGACTGGCGGGCGGACGTTCGAGCGTGAAATTCGAAGCCACGAAGCGCGCCAGGTCGAAGCCGGGTGTCGCAACGTCGTCCCGATAGCGGCGAAGGATCTCCTCCGGCGCGCGTTGGGGCACACAGTCCACGAAGGTCTTGCTGTCGGAAAAAATGCGCTGCGTTTGCACATCGACAAACAACTGCTGATATCGGTCTGCGGGGGTGAGTACGTCCGATGGCGCGCAATGGGCGACGTCCGGCGTCTTGCCGCCGGCGGCGAGCGAGCGTTGAGCGGTAGCCGTCATCGTCATTGCTCCGCGTAATGCCAGAGCAGGCCACCGTCGACGAACAGCGTCGTGCCGGTGACATAACTAGCGTCCGGCGAGGCGAGGAACAACACGGCATTGGCGACTTCGCTGGGGTCGGCGAGACGCCCGAGGGGGATGTTGGCGATCAGTGCGTCGCGCTCCGCCTTGTTGGCCAGGAGCTGATGATTGATTGCGGTGCCGACCGCGCCGGGCGCGACGTTGTTGACCGCAATACCGAGCGGGGCAAGTTCGATGGCGAGGTTGCGCATCATCATCTTCAGGCCACCCTTGCTGGCGCAATAGCTGGTGAAATGCGGAAACGGCATCTCCTCGTGAACCGAGCTGACATTGACGATGCGTCCACCGCGTTTCGTATCGCGCAGATGATGCACAAACGCTTGTGTGAGAAAGAACGCCCCTTTCAGGTTCACATTCATGACCAGGTCATAGTCCGCTTCCGTCACGTCGAGAAACGGTGCTCGCCGCTCCACCCCCGCGTTATTGACCAGCACGTCCAGTCGTCCCATCGCCTCGACCGCTTGTACGATCACCGCGCGGTCGTCTGCGACGGCACCGACGTCTCCCGCGATCACACAGCCATCGCTGCCGGCAGCACGCACGGCGTCGAGTGTCTGCTGGGCCAACGCGTTGTGCTGCCGGTCTTCCACCACAATCCGCGCGCCTTCCTGCGCCAGGCGGATCGCAATGGCGCGTCCGATGCCCTGAGCACTGCCGGTAACCAATACCACCGTGTCCTTCATTCGCATGGCGCCTCCCTTGCCTGCACGAGTTGCGGTATCTGCGCACACTGCCTCTCGGTTTGCACCGGATGCCGAGGCAGCGCACCTCACACAAGTGCGACCCTGCGTCCAAACGCGAAGTTCAGACAAATTTCAGCGGATTCACCCACCAAAACCGGCCATTCCGAGCGAATCCCCATCCTGCACCGGACAGACATGGGGCATCGCCCTGCCCTAGGGAATCCCCTCAGAAAACACGCCTTGACCCCACCATATTGGCTTTCTAATATTCTCCATAACACCACTGGTCAGACCGGTATGACTTGTTTGATGGCACAGATAGGTGTTGATTCGCGTTGTGGTTGCCGTAGAGACCATCAAGCCCCCAAAGAGAGCAGTCCGTCAGACGTAGAAATCGCGAAATCCGAGAGAGTGATTTACGCAGGCAGAGGAGACAAACCATGCCCAAGCTGTTTCGTTCGTTGTTTGGCCGAGTCGTCATTGCGTTGATAGTAGGTGTGGCGCTTGGCATTTGGTTTCCGCAGTTGGGAGAGTCATTGAGCCCGTTGGGCGATGGCTTTCTGAAGCTCATCAAGATGGTCATTGGACCGATCGTCTTCTGTGTCGTCGTGAGTGGCATGGCGAGTGCGGGAGATCTGCGCAAAGTGGGCCGGGTAGGCGTCAAGGCCGTTTTGTACTTCGAGATCATCACCACCTTCGCGCTTGTCATTGGCGCCCTGCTGGCCTGGGCGATCCATCCGGGCGTGGGCATGAACATCGACGTTCACAGCCTCAATCCGAGCGCGATGGCGGCGTACACCGAAAATGCCAAGGGATTAAAAGACACGGCGGGCTTTCTGTTGAAAATCATCCCCAACACCGTGACCGACGCCTTTGCCAAGGGTGACATCCTGCAGATTCTCGTCTTCTCCGTCATGTTCGGCTGTGCGTTGGCGGGTCTTGGTGAGCGTGGGCGTCCCGTTGCGCGATTCATCGAAGACCTGAGCCATGTCTTCTTCCGCGTGATGGCGTTCATCATCCGGCTGGCGCCGTTGGGCGTATTGGGAGCGGTAGCGTTCACCACTGGCAAATACGGCGCGGCGTCGCTCAAGCAGCTTGGCATGCTCGTGCTCGTCTTTTACGTGAGCTGCTTCGTCTTCGTCACCGTGGTGCTGGGTACCGTATTGCGTCTGGCGGGCTTCAACATCTTCAAGTTCATCAAATACTTCCGTGAAGAGTTGTCCATCGTGTTGGGCACCGCGTCGTCCGATGCCGTGTTGCCGGCCATCATGCGCAAGCTCGAGTGGATGGGCATCAAAAAATCCACCGTTGGTCTGGTCATTCCCACGGGATACTCCTTCAACCTCGATGGCTTCTCCATCTACCTGACGCTCGCGGTCATCTTCATTGCGCAGGCGACCAACACCCCGCTGTCCCTCCATGACCTGATCCTTGTCATCCTCGTCTCGCTGTTGACGTCCAAGGGTGCCCATGGCATTCCGGGATCGGCCATCGTGATTCTGGCGGCGACGCTCACGGCCATTCCTGCCATCCCCGTCATCGGCCTCGTGCTGATCCTGCCGGTCGACTGGTTCGTGGGCATTGCGCGGGCCGTCACCAACCTGCTGGGCAACTGCGTCGCGACCCTTGTCGTGGCCGCGTGGGAAAAAGACGTCGACTTTGCGAGAGCGCACAAAGTGCTTGATGGCGCGCTGCCTTACGAGCCCATTGCGGCGACGGTCGAAGAAGCGTCTGAGGCCGGTACGCCTGCCAACGTGGCACTGACACGTTGAACGACGGCGACAATTTAAACGAACCAACGAGAACCCATTGCCGACGCGAGGCGTCGGCACTTACCCCTGGAGTCAAACGCAACATGGCCCTCGCCCCGCAAGATCCGAACGCACCGGAATTCGTGCGCCGTTACGTCAATCTGGCCGATCCGCGTCTGG
>NZ_CABPSH010000009.1 GCF_902459725.1 Pandoraea eparura | reverse complement strand
GACGCCGGCGGCCGCGGCGGCCGCGGCGGCCACCGCAGCGGTGCCGGCCATCGCGGGTTACGGCGGTCAGGAGGCGGGGGCTGCTGCCGCTGGCGCAATGGCGGGCATGGGCAGCACCGCTGCGCTCGCGGGCAACGTCGGTGCGACGGGGGAGGGCGCGGGTGCGGAAAGCTGGGAGCCGATCTTGCGCCGCGAGGTGGCGCGCCTGTTGCGTTCGGCGTCCCCCGACGTGATGGACCAATTGACGCGTCGGTTCGAGACGGCGTTGATCAACGAAGCGCTCGACTTCACGCGCGGACGCAAGGTCGAGGCCGCCAGCCGACTTGGCATCGGCCGGAATACCATCACCCGCAAGATTCAGGAACTCGGGCTGGAAACCTGACGCCAATCACGGTAGGCTCCCTGGTTTGACGATTCGGCTACACGGGAGCTTTACCATGGCAAGACGACGCATCCTGTTGACGGGCGCCACCGGGCAGGTCGGCTGGGAGCTGGCACGCAGCCTGCAAGGCTTGGGCGACGTGCACGCCCCCGGTCGCCGCGAGATGGACCTGCTCGATACCGATAGCGTGGTGCGCACCTTGCGCGACTTCTCGCCCGATCTGATCGTCAATCCGGCGGCCTATACGGCGGTCGACCGCGCCGAGACGGACGAGGCCGCGGCCTATCAGGTCAATGCGGTCGTGCCGGGGATCATGGCCGAAGCGGCCAAGCGCTCTGGCGCGCTCGTTGTTCACTTTTCCACCGACTACGTCTTCGACGGCACCTCGTCCACGCCCTATCGCGAGGACGAACCGACCAACCCGCAGAACGCCTACGGTCGCACCAAGCTGGCGGGCGAAGCGGCCATCGCGGCGAGCGGCGCAAACCATCTGGTACTGCGCACGAGCTGGGTGTACGGCTCGCGCGGCGCAAACTTCCTCCTCACCGTGCAACGACTCGCGCGCGAGCGCGACGAATTGCGCATCGTGGCCGACCAGCATGGGGCACCCACGTGGTGTCGCACCATCGCCGAATTGACCTCGCAGGTGTTGGTGCAGGGGTTCGACGGGCGGCACGACGGGACGGACGGCGTGAGCGGAGGCGATGCCGACTTCTGGCGCGAGCATGGCGGCCTGTACCACCTGACGGCGGCCGGGCAGACAACCTGGCACGGGTTCACTGAGGCGATTCTCGACCTGAGCGCAGCGCAGAAGCGTCCGAACGTTGTGGCAATTCCGACTTCTGCCTATCCATTGCCGGCCAAGCGCCCGGCGTATTCGGTGCTCGACAACGACAAGCTCGCCCGTACCTTTGGTGTTCGCGCGCCCGACTGGCGTGACGCGCTGGCACTCTGCCTCGGCTGAGACGACCGTCCTGCCCGACGGGCCTGCCCACCAAATCGGAATTTCCCCGGCGCGCAGGGTCGCATTCCTTCGGCAACATGGTGCCTTTTTGCGTGCGCCTGTGAGCGCGCGCCAAGGAGCGACGCATGAGGCCGGTTCAGAGCGGGATGTCGGGCGGGGCACAAACATCCGTCGTTGTCCGCCCGATCGAGGGCGGTATCGTGAGCGACCGCGCATTGTCGGCTTCCGAACTGGCGGCACGCAGTGCGCCTCCGCCCGAGGGGCTGCGCCACGCGGTGCTGCGTGCCAACGCGGACGAGCGTCGCGTGATCTCGCTGCAAGTGGCCTGGCTGGCGCACCGGCTCGCCGGAAATGTCGCGCATGCCGGTGCCACCGATCGATTCGCGAGCGATGCGCCCCCGCATGGCATCGGGACCGCCGCAGGCGTCGACTTGGCGTTCGACAAGCGTGCGCTGCGGCAGGCATGGCGCACCCGCTTTTCGCATCTGCTCGACGGCACGCGGGTTGCTGCGGTAGCACGCGATCTGGTGAAATGGTGCGCGCAACCCGGTGGTCAGGCGTCGGCCGTCCCGCGATGGCACTGGCTGTCGTCGACCGATGACGCGTCTTCCGACGTGCAGGCCTGCGCGCATTTGCCCATGCATGAATGGCCGGTTGCCGTTCAGAGTGTCGCGCTTACGCTGTCGAATCTGCGCAACGCCGTATTGCCCGATCTGTCGATGCCGAACGGCGACTTGCGCGGGGTGATCGCGCCGGGTGCTCAATTCGGCGGCGGACAGTTCAGTGGGGCATGGTGGACCGGGGCATCGTTGGCGAACGCGGGGTTTTCGTATTCGAATCAGGTCAACGCCGACTTCGAGGGGGCCGATTTGCGTGGTGCCTGCTTTCATGCGGCAGACGTGAGCGGCGCGCGGCTGGTGACGGCCGATCTTCGTTGCGCCAAGCTTTCGCACACGGTGATGTGCGGCACCGATCTGAGCGAAGCGCGATGCCAGGGACAGCACTTTGCGCAGGGGCGTCTCGATGGCGCCTCGTTCCATCGGACCCAATTGCAGGGGGCGTGTTTTACCGGGGGCAGCGCGCATGGTGCCAAATGGATCGGCGCGAAGGCCAAACGCTCGCAATGGACGTCGGTGGCCATGCGCAACGGGCAGGCCATCGGTGCGGATCTGCGGAGTGCCGAATTCCGCCAATGCGAATTCCTGGGGTGGGACGCGCGCGGGGCGAAGCTCAATGGCGCGCGCTTCGAGGCCTGCGATTTACGCCATGCCCGGTTCTGCGGTGCGAGCTTGAAAGACGTGCGCATCGGGGCCGGCTGCCGGCTGACCGGCACGCAGTGGCAGGGCGCCCGCGTTCGTCTGGACGCTGCGTGGCTGCGTCATCTCACGCCGTCCGACCTCGAAAGCGTCGTGCAATCGCTGATGACATTTCCGCTCGATCAGCCAGCGGCGCGCGCGAACGTTTTCCTGCAATTATTGGTCGCACTCGCCCGCCCGCCTGGAATATTGGACAAGGGGTGCGAGATGGCGCCACGGCTGGAGCGGCTGCCCGATTCCGTGCAGCGCAGCGACTGGCTCGGCCGTTTGCTGGTGTCGAGCATGGAGGCGGGAGGCATCGGCGAGCATGACGGCTTTGCCGAACTGCGCGCGCAATGGATCAAGCGCACCCTTCACGAATTGACGGGCGAGCGCTGGTTGGGCGCACGGGCGCAATGGGGCACGGCATCGCTCATGACGGCGTTGCACCGGCACTGTAGCGATGCGTCGCCTCAGGCCCGGTGGTCGCTGGCCGGAGCGATGTGTCAAACCCTTTACTGGGCCGGGGAAGGGGGGGGTGGTGTTGGCGATTCGCGTGCGCAGGCGCTTCGGGCCGCGTGGTTCGACGCGCTACCGCCGCAAGTGCCTGTGGCGCTCTCGGCCGATGGGGTCGACGCGCTCGATGCTGCATTCGTTGTGCTCATTGGGGCAGACGGCGGGGTTGCGGCGCGTTTGCCGCGGCATCTGCTGGCCAGTGTGCTGGGCGCGGGCGCCGATGCCTCGGCGGCGGAGATCGAATTGTCTCGCACTTACGACGCGCTGCCCGGCTGGCGATGGTGCGGCACGCGAGTCATCGCGCGCGATGCGGCGTCGCCCGACGACTTTGTGCCGGGAAGCATGACGCAACTTCAGGGCCTGCTCAGGGAATTCGGCTTTCTTTCGGCACTTTGGCCGGTGGAACCTCCGCTCGATCCCTTCGTCCGGCTTGTCGGCCGCTGGTTCGGTACGGACGGGGCGAACCACGCTCATGCCGCGTGCCATGGGGCGTGGGATCCGTCGCACGCGGCCGTCGGCGCGGCGTCGTCGCTGGCGTCGCCCGCGCCATTGAATGTGACATTGAGTGCCGCAGACAGGCTCGACGCCGTAGTGCTTTCGGCGCACTCACCGAACCACGTGCAACTGCGGCGGGCGGGACGTGCCGATATCGAAGACGTTTTCCGCGAGATCCCGTTCGTCATGCCCGATGGCGAGGCGTCGCTGGGTGCCGCCATGGCGAGGCGTGTTCGATCGATGTCCGTCGTGGCTGGCTTGAGCTGGCTGGCCACCCAACCGGAATGGCATCGACCGTGGTCGATCGCGAAATCCGCTTCGGGGGCGGCGGCAGGCGAGGCGGCAGTGCCTGCGCAGCGAATTAGGGCCTATCGCGACTTCGCGCTCGCGGTCTTGAACGACACCTTGGCGGGCGACACCGCATCGCGCAACGTGCCGCAGGCACTGGCGTTGCGCGAGTGTCTGGCCGGCGATACGAGGTCGGCGGACCGGCTGGCGGAGCGGTTGGCCGACTGGCTGACATGTCCAGACATCGCGCACTTGCCGGGGTTGGCGCAGGCGTGCCGTCAAACGCTCCCGTGGTTCTGGGCGATTCGACTGCCGCTCGGGGCCGAGACGATTCGACGGGCGATGCATTCGCGTCGTGAAGTTGACGCTTCCGACGCTCCCGCCGCCGCGGGGAGCGCGGGAGATTGAGCAGGAATGAGAGGATTTTTGCCCGATGTTTCACCGTCAGGGTATGCGGGTTTTCGTGGTAAAACGTGCCTAAGCGCAAGCCGTCGTCTGTTTCGGTGACGCTTTCGGATGGTCAAATGCGTCGAGTGTCTGACGTTGGCGACTTTTGTTGGGTTTTGGCGCTGGATGCCCGTGCGAGGGGGCGCCCGATGGGCGGTCCCGCGCGCCAGAATACGGGAAGGCCAATGCCTTGTTCCCAGGCTCTCAAGGGTTTCGTACTTTCCAAGGCATCATGTACTCGACAGGTATTGCGTCAGGCTATCCGGGATTCGTGGCGGTCAACCGTCGCGAGCTTGACGCCCATGTTCCCCTCTCCTGGCCGTTGTTCGACGCCGACGGCACACCGCTGCTGGCGGCGGGTGAGCGGTTGCCGTCCGAGGCCGATCTCGACTGGCTGTTCACCATGTTCGCGCCACACAGGCCGCTTCCCGACGCGGCGAAAACTGGCGAGGCGGCGGGGCGCACGGAGGCCGCGAATTCCGCGTCACCGCTGGGGGCAAGTGCATCGACCGTGTATCTGCAGGGATTGCCGGTGCCGTTGCCGATCGGCGCGTGGCTGCAAGTGCGCGTCTCGCCGGATGCCGAGCACTCGCGCGTGCGTGCCCGCCTGATCGGCCGCGCGCCCAACGGCATGTTGATCATCACGCCGCCGACGTCGGGCGACACGCCGCTGTCGGTGACGGCGGGCGACCGGCTTGCGCTCTGGACGTTTCCCGGCGACAACCTGTACGAATTCCATTGTGACGTGCACAGCGCGCATCACGGTGCGTTCGACTATTGGGTGCTCTCGCGTCCTTCTGAAGTGCGCGAGACGCCTGTGCGTCGCACGCCGCGTGTCGATACGCGGCTGGTGGCACGTCTGTCGCCGCTGGACGAGACGTCGCGTGTTTCGTTCACCCGCATGCTCGCCGACCCGCAGGACACGCCCGAGTGGCTGGTGCTGGTGCGCGACATCAGTGCCGATGGGGCCGGAATCGTCGTGAAGGCGCCGTTGCCCGACGGGTGCCATCTCGTCGCGTTGCAGTTCCGTGTGTCGATCGGCGCGGATGTCGTGCCGATTCTCGGCATGGCGGCGGTTCGCAGCGAGGAAGGTCCGCGCGTCGATGGCACGTGGGCCTACGGCCTGGAGTTCATGCAGATGGACACCCGCAACAAGGCGGCGATTCGCTGCTTCGTCTATGAATCGCGCCTGGCGGATCCCCGCCGTGGTCAGTGATCCGCCCAGCGCTCGAATAGCGAAAAACGGCCCCTGCGCCTGACCTGACTTCCAGGCGCTGGCGTGACGTCCAACGTGACGCGACTATTCAGATTCGGGGCCGTTTGCCTTGCACGATCGAACAGTGCCGAGCGCACAACGAATCGCAACGACGGCGTATCAGTCCTTGAACGTGGCGACGACGGGCGTGTGGTCCGACGGTTGCTCCCATGTGCGGGGCACGCGGTCGATCTCGCACGCGGTGCAGCGCTCGGCCAAGGCGGACGACACGAGAATGTGATCGATGCGCAACCCGGCGTTGCGACGGAACGCGCCCATGCGGTAGTCCCACCAACTGAACGTCTTCTCGGGTTGATCGAACATGCGGAAGGTATCGCGCAGGCCGAGTCCTTGCAGCCGTGCGAACGCTTGGCGTTCCTGTGGCGACACCAGATTCTGGCCTTCCCATTTCGCGGGGTCGTGCACGTCGCGGTCTTCGGGCGCGATGTTGTAGTCGCCGAGCAGCGCGAGTCGGGGGTGGCGCTCCATCTCGTCGGACAGCCAATGGGTGAGGGCATCGAGCCAGTTCAGCTTGTAGACGAACTTGTCCGAATCGACGGCCTGCCCGTTCGGAAAGTAGCCGCAGACCACGCGCACGCCGCCGATGGTTGCGGTAATCAGACGCTGCTGCTCGTCGGCAAAATTCGGCAGATTCTTGACCAGATCGGTCGCTTCGCCCACCTTCGCGTGGTTGACCAGCAGTGCGACGCCGTTATACGTCTTCTGGCCGGTGAAGTGCGACGTGTAGCCGAGCGCGGCGATCTCGGTGATCGGGAAGTTCTCGTCGGTCAGTTTCAGTTCCTGAAGACACAGAACGTCGACCGGGTTGCTGCGCAACCAGTCCTGAACATGACCGAGACGAACCTTGAGCGAATTGACGTTCCAGGTGGCGAGTTGCATGAATTTCCTTCAGTGGTGTTCGGCAGGCTCAAGCCTTGGAGGCGGGTTTGGCCCCGGCAGTGTCGGCGGCCAACTGCGGCACCGACACGAAATCGTCGAGCGCGAGGCCCTTTTCCTTGAGCAGCGCTTCGAGCACCGGCTGCAGACGGCCGAGACTCTCCTGCACGGCTTCGCGCACCGTGTCGACCACCACCTGCGTGCTCCGCTCGATCTCGATGTTGACCCGTGTGCCGGCGAGCTTGTCCTCGAACGTCGTCATGCGGCGCGTCTCGGGAATCAGCCACACTTCGAACCAGCCTTCCTGCCGATTGACTTCCGAGACCGTCAGGCTTGCGCCGTTGATCGCGATATATCCTTTCGCGAAGACATACTTGCGGAACGCTTCCGGAATTGCGATGCGCAGCACGCGATTCGTGTCCGACGTGCGCACGCTGAGGATGTCGGTCGAGAAGTCGATATGGCCCGAGAGCGGATGCCCACCGATTTCGGCGCCATCCTTGGCCGCGCGCTCGACATTGACCTGGGCGCCCGCGCCGAAGCCGCCGAGTGTCGTGACGTTCAGGCTCTGCAGAATCACGTCGAACGACGCGCTGGTGGGTGAGAGCAATTGCGTGACCGTCAGACAAACGCCGTCGACGGAGACGCTGGCCCCGAGCGTGAGGTCTTCGCAAAAACCTTCGGGAAACGCCAGCTCGAGGGTGCGCATGCCGTCGCGATCTTCGATGGACGACAGCGTGGCCGTGCCTTGAACAATTCCGGTAAACATCGTGATGTCGGTAACTAGAGTTGTGGGTTGCTATGTCGCCGTATTCTACTGCGTTGCGCCAGTATGCCGCTCGCCATGCGACGTGCTACGATGCCGCCTTTTCACGGGATCGACATGGGTTTCGAAGGTTGCCTGCTGGCGGAGGGCTTTTATTATTGGGCGGAGACGTTGCCCGCGCCGGACGGGCAATACCACGGCGTGGTGCATTTCACCGGCTGGCGCGACGTGGACGACGTCATCGAAACGCTGGACCCGCCGCTGACCCATATCACGCTTGAGGCGTATCGGTGGGCCAACGACGCGCTCGAAGCCGCGCACGCGCTGGCCAAGGCGCTGGCCGCCGACGGTAGCCTCGGCATCGATCTCTGAACCACTGGATTTCACCCGGCCTGCCTGAGGGGCAAGCCCATCACGGACCGCATCATGACACAGACGAAATTTGAGCTTCAGAAGCGCAAGGGCCTGAAGATCGACGCCAGCGTGCGTCGCGGCCCGCAAGGCGGCAAGCAGGTCGGCGCGCAAAACAAGCGCAACGCCGTCGGCAGCAAGCTGCTGGGCGCGTTGCTCGGCGCCCCGGCGGACGAATCGACGACCGTCGACGCCGCCGCGACCGGCAACGACACAAAAAAACAGGGCACCGACAAGGCCTGAGCGAACCGGGGCGCGGCGGATGCGACGACGCGCCGTCAACGTCTGCCGTGTCAGTGCGCTAGCCAAACGAACGCGCGGGGCGACCGGAGCCAAAAAGAATGGCGGACGAACGCGTCAGTTGAACACATAGGGAGGACACGTCAGACGAATGCATGAAACGATCGCGCCGGATGGATGCCTTGCGCGAGCGCCGGCCCGCTTGAAGGTCAAGGAACGATAGCCAGGAACAGGAACGCGGCGAACAGCACCAGGTGGACGGCGCCTTGCAGCACGGTGGTGCGTCCCGTGCCGAGCGTGATCACGCCGACAAGCAGCGTGACCGCAAGCAGGACGGTTTCCTTCGGGGCGAGCCCCAGTTCAATGTGTTGATCGAGCACGAGCGAGACGGCCGCGACGGTCGGAATCGTCAGCCCGATACTTGCCAGCGCTGAGCCGAGCGCCAGATTCAGGCTCGTCTGCAGCTTGTTCGCCCGCGCGGCGCGCAGGGCGGCCAGTCCTTCCGGCAGCAATACCAGTGCGGCAATCACAATGCCGACCACCGCTTTCGGCGCGCCGGCCTCGGCGACTGCATGTTCGACGGCGGGAGAGAGCTTCTTCGCCAGGCCGACCACGGCCAGCAGCGCCACCACCAGCAGCCCCAGACTCAATACGGCCGTACGACGCGACGGCGGTGTCGCGTGCACTTCTTCGCTCGGCGCTTTTGCGAGGAAGTAATCGCGATGGCTCACCGTTTGCACGAACACGAACACCATATACAGCACGAGCGAGATCATGCCCTCGAAGGCCAGTTGCGACGCGGTGAGGCCGGGGCCCAGTACCGAGCTGGTGTAGTTCGGCAGCACCAGCGTCAACACCGACAGTGCACACAGCACCGCGAGCGCGGCACTCGCGCCTTCGACATGAAAGCCCTGGGTGTGATGACGTACCCCACCGAAGAGCAGGCACAGGCCGACGATCCCGGTCGAGACGATCATGATGGCCGCGAACACCGTATCGCGCGCCAGTCCCGCCTTGTCGGGC
This sequence comes from Pandoraea eparura, assembly GCF_902459725.1. Taxonomy (GTDB): domain Bacteria; phylum Pseudomonadota; class Gammaproteobacteria; order Burkholderiales; family Burkholderiaceae; genus Pandoraea; species Pandoraea eparura. The sequence goes on along the minus strand of NZ_CABPSH010000009.1, from coordinate 195,808 downwards.
CCGCCTGAAAGCATGACTGAGACGATCAGGGCCACTTCGATGATCGTGACGGCCACGGCCAGAACCAGGGTGCCGAACGGCTCGCCGACCTTGTGGGCGACCGTTTCGGCGTGATGCACGGCGGAGAACACGGCGCCGGCCAGCGCCGCGGCACAGACCGCGAGCGAGGTACCGTAGGGCAGGAACCCAGCAATGCCGAGCACCACCAGAGCCACGATCGGCGTGTACATGGTCCAGTGACCCGCCTTGGCGGTCTTTGAGGAGGACATCGTCGGAGACTCCAGAATTCGGGGAACGGGGAAGGCGCGAAGCACAACCGTTGCAGCGACGGCGGGAACCTTGCCCCGATGAGAACGTCGAGGCGGCGAATCATGGTCGCAGAAAAGTGACACCCGGACAACCGCAAGGCGTTGACGTGCTGCGTCGTGAATCGTCAGTGCGTCGAGACGCGCATTAATGGGCGATCCCGAGCGATCGCGACTCGGACACCGAGTGCGAGTGTGTCGGCAAATTCCGTGGGTGGAACGAAAAATCCTGCCATTCTCGCGCCGACTTGCGCGCCGATATTGACGCGCTGGGGGCGACGCGCGTACTGTCACGCTCAATTTCGCGAGGAGACATCGCTTTGAAACTACTGCGTTTCGGCCCGAAGGGCCAGGAAAAGCCGGGCCTGCTTGATGCCGACGGCATGGTGCGTGACCTCTCCGGGGTGATCGCCGACATTACGCCGGAGACACTGAGCCCGCAAGGGCTGGCGGCATTGCGCGCGCTGGATCCGGCGAACTTGCCGGTAGTGCCATCGCCGGGACGTCTGGGCGTGCCGTTCACGGGGCTGGGCAAGTTCCTGGCGGTTGGCCTGAACTACAGCGACCACGCGGCCGAAGCGGGTCTGGACGCGCCGCCCGAGCCGGTGCTCTTCACCAAGTGGGAGAACTGCCTGAATGGCCCGAACGACCCCGTGGTGTTGCCCAGGAACGCCGTCAAGGGGGATTGGGAGGTTGAGCTGGGTTTCGTGATCGGCAAGACGGCGCGCTATGTGCCGCTCGAAAGCGCGCTCGACTACGTGGCGGGCTATTGCCTCGTGAACGACGTCTCCGAGCGCGAGTATCAGATTGAGCGCGGCGGCACGTGGGACAAGGGCAAGGGCTTCGACACCTTCGGTCCGGTCGGCCCGTGGCTGGTCACAACCGACGAGATTCGCGATCCGCAGCAACTGGGCTTGTGGCTCGACGTGAACGGAGTGCGCCGTCAGACGGGGCACACGTCGAAGATGATCTTCAGCGTGGCGTATCTTGTGCATTACATGAGCCAGTTTGCCACGCTCAAGCCGGGCGATCTGGTGACCACCGGCACGCCGCCGGGCGTTGGCCTGGGGCAGAAGCCGCCGGTGTACCTCAAGCCGGGCGACGTGATGCATCTAGGCATCGACGGCCTGGGCGAGCAGACGCAGGAAGTCCACGCTTACGATACGCGCTGGCTCGACTGAGCGTGTTCCGGATTCCACGGCCCGTTCAGCGCCGACGTACGGATTGACGCTATTCGCCGGCGTATTTCGATGCGCCGCCGCGCTCGCGGGTCGGCTCGCCGCATTCGGTCTGCTGGGTGTTGTCCGTCCTGCGGCACGGAAAATTCTGCCTCGGCATGGCCGAGTGGCGCAAAGTCGCGCGTGCCATGCGCTGGCTGGTTCGCTTGGTGTGCGATTGCTGGCACACTTGTCACATTCGTCAGCACGCGTCCGCGGCGTTTGCGAGTGGGCGCCACTATCGAGAGACCAATGGAACGATGTCCGTGGAGCGATGGCTTCGAGCAGTATCGTCGGTATCACGACGAAGAGTGGGGGGTGCCGCTGCGCGATTCGCGCGCGTTGTTCGAGCTGCTGATGCTCGAAGGGGCGCAGGCGGGGCTGTCGTGGTCCACCATCCTCAAGAAGCGCGACAACTACCGGCTGGCGTTCGCGCAATTTGATCCGGTGCGCGTTGCGGCATTCGGGCCGGAGGACGAGGCGCGCCTGTTGGCGGATGCCGGGATCGTGCGCAATCGCCTCAAGATTGCTGGTGTGATCAAGGGGGCGAGGGCCTATCTGGCGATGGAGGCGGCAGGCACGCGCTTTAGCGATTTCGTCTGGCAGTTCGTCGGCGGCGAGCCGCTGCAAAACCGCTGGACGTCGCTTGGCGAGGTGCCGGCGAGTACCGCCGTCTCGGACGCCATGAGCAAGGCGCTGAAGAAGGCGGGATTCACCTTCGTGGGCTCGACGATCTGCTATTCGTTCATGCAGGCGGCGGGGCTGGTGAATGACCATCTCGTCGCGTGTCCGCGTCACAAGGCGGTGAAGGCGGCAAAGGCGGCAAAGGCGGCGAAGGCGGCGAAGGCGATGACGGCGGCAAAGGCGGTCACGTCCGTAAAGGCGGCAAAGGCGGTGAAGGCCGTGAAGGCCGTGAAGGCGGTGGGGGCGAATGCGTCTGCGCAGCGTCAAATCGGCCTTGCACAAGCACGGAAATGCCGTGGGGATGCGTCGTCGGCTACAATCGCGCCTGACGAATCAGGATCTGCCTAATGTTCAGCTACCGCCACGCCTTTCACGCCGGCAACCACGCCGACGTGCTGAAACACTTCATCGCCGTTGAATGCATCGATTACATGCGCCAGAAGGACTCGGCGTTCTGGTACATCGACACGCATGCCGGCGCAGGCGGTTACGCGCTCGACAGCAAATGGGCCGACAAGACGGGTGAGTACGAGACCGGTATCGGCCGCCTCTGGTCGCGCGACGATCTGCCGCCGCCGCTCGCGGACTACGTCACGCTGGTGCGCGAGTTCAATCCGGACGGCAAGCTGCGCTATTACCCGGGCTCGCCGTACTTTGCCCTGCAATTGCTTGGGGATCGCGATCGGCTGCGCTTGTTCGAGATGCATCCGACCGAACAGGAAGTGCTGCGCGAAAACTTCGAGGCGCAGGGGCGGGAAGTGGCGCGTCGTACGATGATCTTCGGTGCCGACGGTTTCGCGGGCCTCAAGACGATCTTGCCGCCGGCATCGCGCCGGGCGTTCACGCTGATCGACCCGTCGTACGAAGACAAGCGTGATTACACCCGCGCGACGCAGACCGTGCAGGAAGGTCTCGACCGGTTTCCGACGGGGATGTATGCCGTGTGGTATCCGCTGGTGCAGCGCCGCGAGGCCGCGCAGTTGCCGGAGCGCATGAAGCGCCTCACGATCAACGGGCAGCCGATCAAGAACTGGGTGAATGCGTCGCTGACCGTGTGCAATCCGGTGCCGGGCGGTATGGGCCTGCACGGTAGCGGCATGTTCATTGTGAATCCGCCGTACATGTTGCAGGACACCCTCAAGACAACGCTGCCGTATCTCGTCAAGACGCTCGGTCAGGACAAGGGCGCGCAATTCCTGCTCGAAGGCAAGCAGAGTTGAGACGTCCGACCCGAGCGGGTCGACTTAGCGGTATCGCTGCCGTTGCCGACAACGGCAGCGTCTACATCAACGCCCAAGTCGGCGGCAGCGTCAACGCCGACGTCACAGCTAACGTCACAGCTAACGCCACAGCTAACGCCACAGCTAACGGCACAGCTAACGGCACAGCTAACGGCACAGCTAACGCCACAGCTAACGTCAACGCGCGGCGCTTATTTGCCGGAGGCCGGGACTTCGTACGGGAGCGACAGCAGTTCGTCCGGTGACAGATAACGCCATTCGCCCAGCGCGAGATTGCCCATCGGCAAGCCGCCGATGGCGATTCTGACCAGCCCCTCCACACGATTGCCTGCGGCGGCAACCATCCGTTTGACCTGGTGGTATTTGCCTTGGGTGATCGTCATGGCGATCTCGTGCGGCGACGCCAGCGTGACGTCCGTTGCAGCGAGCGGCTCGGTCTCGTCGCGCAGCAACACGCCATCGCGCAACGCTCGTAACATGTCTTCGGTGACCGGATGCTTGGTCGTGGCGACATACCGCTTGGGCACGTGGCGACGTGGCGACATCATGGCATGCAGGAAAGGGCCGTCGTCGGAAAGCAGCAGCATGCCGGTCGTGTCGTGATCGAGGCGGCCGGCCGGCTGCACGCCACGCACGGCCAGCGGCAAGGGCAGCAGCGAATGCACGCCCTCGTGATGCGTCGGACTCGTGGAGCACTCGTAGCCTTCCGGCTTGTTGAGCAGCACGTAGACGTGTTCGCGATATTCCCAGGGCTCGCCGTCGAGCGTGAATTGCAAACCGCGCGGGTCCAGCGATTCGCGCGGATTGTCGTGCACCACGCCGTCGATGGCAAATGCCCCGGTGACGATGAGCTTGCGGCACATCTTGCGACTGCCGAAGCCCTGCGATTGCAGTAAACGATCTAGCTCGATGATGCGTTCTCCGTCCGGGCATGCATGAAAAAAGCCGATGATCTTTCGATCATCGGCTTCTCAAATTTTTTGGTGCCCAGAAGAGGACTCGAACCTCCACGGTGTTACCCGCTAGTACCTGAAACTAGTGCGTCTACCAATTCCGCCATCTGGGCCTCGTCAGCTTGCTTACTGCCTGCTCGCTGCGAAGAAGTGAGATTATGCCGATGGGCTGACATGCTGTCAACAGGTTTGCCGCAAAAATTCAAAAAACGGCACCGCAGACCTGCGCAAACGAGCGCAATGCGAGATTACGCGGCATGCCCCATATGCTCTGAACGAATCATATCGATCAGATGACGCAAACCAGGGAGCGTTTGACGTCGGCTGGGGTAGTACATCGACAACGGCGGTCCGTCGACTGCCCACTCCGTCAACACGGCTTCCAGCGTGCCATTGGACAGCGCCTGCGACACATTGCGCTCCAGCACGTAGGCCAACCCCAAGCCGCCTCTTGCCGCCGCGATCACGCCGTCGCTCTCGTTGATGCTCAGCGCCCCCGGCACATCGAGTTCGATCGCCGTCGGCCCGTTGCCCAACTCCCATTTGTACAGCGTGTTGTCGCCCAGCCGCATCCGGATGCAATTGTGCGACATCAGATCCTGCGGCACCTTGGGGCGGCCGTGTCGCATGAAGTACGCAGGCGAGCCGACCACAATCCACTTGAGCGTGGGCGTGAGCGGCGTTGCGATCATGTCGCCCGGCACTGTGTCGCCATAACGCATCCCGGCGTCAAACCCTTGCGCCACGATATCGAGCATCCGGTCGTCAACCGTAATGTCCAGTTCGATGTCTGGATACGACGCCACGAACCGCGGCAGAATCGGGTCCAGCAGCAATCGCGCCGCGTCGCGCGGCACATTCAGCCGCAAACGCCCGGCCGGCGACGCTCGGTAACGGTCCAGCGCGCCGATGGCCGATGCGATCTGCTCGAGGCCTTGTTCCAGCTCCATTGCCAGCGCCGCACCCGCCGCCGTTGGCGACACGGAGCGACTCGTGCGGTTGAGCAGCTTCACGCCCAGGCGCGCTTCGAGATTGCGCATCGCATGGCTCAGGGCCGAGGTCGTGACGCCCAGTTCGGTGGCGGCCTCCCGGAAACTCTGCCGGCGGCAGATCGTGACAAAGACGTTCAAATCGGCAAGCTCACTGCGAGTGAAGGCAGGCATGTCATTCCCAACGAGTATCAAGCATTCGAAACTGAATACGTCCGCTGCCGACGCGCGATGCGCCGGACACAACAGACACATCCGGCAGCGGTTGAGCAATATTCAATTTTTTGTGAGGAAAATTCTACCGATTTTGTGCTGACACTGGAGGATGCGTGTCATGTGCGACGTGAAACGCTCGCGACACACATCGCGAGTCACTCGGACCATGATCGGCGGTGAGCCCGGGCGCGAGTGACTCGGCGTCAATGGTTGGCAGTGCGACCGCGTGCGGCTTCAGGCGCCCGTGGTGTTGAGGGGCGAGGGGAGGGGGCATGAAAAAAGCCGATGACCTTTCGATCATCGGCTTTTCAAATTTTTTGGTGCCCAGAAGAGGACTCGAACCTCCACGGTGTTACCCGCTAGTACCTGAAACTAGTGCGTCTACCAATTCCGCCATCTGGGCCTCGTCAGCTCGCTTACTGCGTGCTCGCTGCGAAGAAGTGAGATTATGCGTATGCCGTGCGGCACTGTCAACACTTGGGCGCAATAAATTTTCTTTTTGCTCACCGGCCGGCAAGCCTGCGCTCAAATTCCGCATAGGTGGCAGTTTTCGCGAGGTTTGCCGTATGATTGTCCCTGACTGTGCGACCCCGCGTTTTCGCGCAACGCACAGCACCACGGACCGTCGGGCGCATGGTGCGCCACTCGGCCGGACTCCACCGGCACAGTAACGCTACCGACCTTTGAGCAAATATCCCTATCCGATCCCGAGCCGCGAAGAAATCCTCGGTGTCCTGCGCACCGCCGACGCCGCGCTGTCCGCCAACGATATCGCCGAAGCCCTGGCCATCAAGAAGCAGGAACGCGAAGGCTTCTTCAAGCGCCTCGCCGCGATGGAGCGCGATGACCAGATTCGCCTCGATCGCCGCGGCTATTATCAACTGACCCACCCCTCGAACTTCATCGCCGGCCGTGTCATCGGTCACCGCGACGGCTACGGCTTCGCCGTGCGCGACGAAGGCGGCGACGACCTCTTCCTTCCCAGCGAGGAAATGAAGAAGGTCATGCACAACGATCGCGTCCTCCTGCGCGTTGCCGGCTATGATCGCCGGGGCCGTCCGGAAGGGCATATCGTCGAGGTGGTGAGCCGTGCCAACACGCACGTCATCGGTCGCCTGCTCAACGAAAACGGCGTGATGGTCGTCGCGCCCGAAGACAAGCGCATCGGCCACGACATCCTCATCCCGCCGCGCGCGCAGGGCAAGGCCAAGGTCGGTCAGGTTGTCTCCGTCGAACTCACCGATTACCCCAGCCGCTATAGCCAACCCATCGGCCGCGTCTCGGAAGTGCTCGGCGATATCGACGACCCCGGCATGGAAATCGAAATCGCCGTGCGCAAGTACGGCGTGCCCCATCAGTTTTCTCCCGAAGCGCTCGCCGCCGCCGGTGCACTGCCCGACGAAGTGCGCGCGCCCGATCTGCGTCACCGCATCGATCTGCGCGACGTGCCGCTCGTCACCATCGACGGGGAAGACGCGCGCGACTTCGACGACGCCGTCTACTGCGAGCCGGCCAAGGTCGGCCGCAGTGATGGCTTCCGCCTGATTGTCGCCATCGCCGACGTCTCGCACTACGTTACCCCGGGCGGGCACCTCGACGGGGACGCCCTGACGCGCAGCACGTCGGTCTACTTCCCGCGACGCGTCATTCCGATGCTGCCGGAAAAGCTCTCGAACGGCCTGTGCTCGCTCAATCCCGACGTGGACCGCTGCGTTCTCGTGTGCGACGCGCTCGTCGCCCCGAACGGTGAGGTCAAGGCCTATCAGTTCTACCCGGCCGTGATCCACTCTGCCGCGCGCCTGACCTACACCGAAGTGGCGGCCGTGCTCGGCAACACCAAAGGCCCCGAAGCCCAACGCCGCGCCGCGCTGCTGCCGCATTTGCAGAACCTGTACGCGCTTTACAAAGTGCTCGCGAAGGCGCGCAAGACGCGCGGGGCCATCGAATTCGATTCGACCGAGACGTATATCGTCTGCAACGCGCAAGGCAAGATCGAGCAGATCCTGCCGCGCACGCGCAACGACGCCCACCGTCTCATCGAGGAATGCATGCTCACGGCCAACGTGTGCGCCGCCGACCTGCTCAAGCGTCACAAGCAGGCGGGCCTGTACCGCATTCACGCCGGCCCGTCGGGTGAGCGACTCCAGGTGCTGCGCACGTTCCTCAAGACCCTCGGGCTTTCGCTCGGCGGCGGCGACGAGCCTGCCACGGCCGATTACGCGGAACTGATGACGCAGATCGAGTCCCGTCCCGATGCGCCCATGCTGCAGACGATGCTGTTGCGCTCGATGCAGCAAGCCGTCTACAGCCCGGACAACATCGGCCACTTTGGTCTGGCGTATCCCGCCTATGCGCACTTCACCAGCCCGATTCGCCGCTATCCGGATCTGCTCACGCACCGTGCCATCAAGGCGATTCTGGCTGGCAAGAAGTACGAGCCGGAAATTCCGGCCGGGGTCGAACTGACGACCGGCCTGTCGCCGCACGCGCGCAAGCTCCAGAAGGACGACGATTCGGCGGCCGGAAAAGCCAGAAAGTCCGCCAGCGCCAAGAAGCGCGACGCGATCTGGGATGAACTCGGCCTGCATTGCTCGGCCAATGAGCGTCGCGCCGACGAAGCCTCGCGCGATGTCGAAGCCTGGCTCAAGTGCTACTTCATGCGCGACAAGCTTGGCGAGGAATACGGCGGCACGGTCAGCGCTGTCACCTCGTTCGGCATCTTCGTGCAGCTCGACGACCTCTTTATCGAAGGGCTCGTGCACGTCACGGAGCTGGGCAGCGATTACTTCCAGTTCGACGAAGTTCGCCACGAACTGCGGGGTGAGCGCACCGGCATCCGCTATCGGCTGACTGACCGCGTACGCGTCCAGGTGAGCCGCGTCGATCTGGATGCACGCAAGATCGATTTCCGTCTGGTGCGCGAACTCAGCGCCCGCACGCTGGCGAAAACGTCGGGTCGCGCCGAGCGGGGTGGGGCACCGGTGCCCGTACCGGCGGCCGGGGCGCCCGGATTGGCCGGGTCGGCGGGGGCGGTCGCGGCCAAGCCGGGCATCCGCCAGATGCCCAAGGGGGGGGCGCTGCTCAACGGCGTGCGACTCGCGCCGGCCGGAAAGCATCCCGCCAAGCCGAAGTCTGCGAAAGTGAATGCTGCGCGGGCCGAGCGAGGCGCCACCTCGCCGGCCAGGTCTGGCGGCGGCAAGGCGCCGGCAAAGCGTCCGGGAGGTTCGGCGAAGAAGCCGCGTCGCTGATTCGCGCGGCGCGACGAAGGGTTTGCAGTAAGATGGGCGCCTTGTGCCGGCCGTGAACGGCAACGGCTGTGGGCGATGGATTGCGGCGGCGGTGGCCCATGCGGGCTCCGCCGCCGTCGTGCTTTGTGCGGCGAGAGTTGTCCGCGGCCGTGCCGGCACGCGCTATTTTGAGGATGTGAAATGAGTCAATTGAAACTGCTGTTCGGCTTTCACGCGGTGACCGCGCGTCTGCGCCACGATGCGGGCAGCATCGAAGAGATCTACTACGATCCGAGTCGGCGCGATCGCCGCATGACGGACTTCCTGAAGCACGTGGAGTCGCTCAAGGGCGCCCCCGGTGTGAAGATCAAAGTCATTCAAGCCGACGGCAAACGCCTGGACGGCATGGCCGGGTCATCGCGCCATCAAGGCGTCGTCGCGCGTGCCCAGGAAGTGTCGCTGGCGCTGAACCTCGACGAACTGCTCGACGGCATCTCCGGGCCGCCGCTGCTGCTCGTGCTCGACGGCGTGACCGATCCGCACAACCTCGGCGCGTGCCTGCGTGTCGCCGATGGCGCCGGAGCGCACGCCGTGATCGCACCGAAAGACCGCGCCGTCGGTCTGAATGCGACGGCCGCCAAGGTGGCCAGCGGTGCGGCGGAAACTGTGCCATACATCATGGTCACGAATCTCTCGCGGACCCTGCGCGAATTGCAGGAGCGCCGCATCTGGGTGGTCGGCACCTCCGACGATGCGCCCGCCGACATCTACGGCACCAAGCTCACGGGGCCGATGGCGATTGTGATGGGCGCCGAAGGCGAGGGCATGCGTCGTCTGGTGCGCGAGCACTGCGACGAACTGATGAGCATTCCGATGGCCGGCGGCTGCGAAAGCCTGAACGTGTCGGTGGCGAGTGCCGTTTGTCTGTACGAAGCGGTACGCCAGCGCACGGTCGCGGCCAAGGGCGCGAAGTAAGGGGGCATGCCGTCACGCTCGCGAAGTCCGGCGGATGACGTTCGGGACGCGAAGTCCAGGATGCGAAGTCTAGGGCGTGGCGCTCAGGACTTGACGTTCAGGATGTGAAGGTCCGGGCGCGAATGTTCGAGCGCGAATGTTCGAGCGCGAATGTTCGAGCGCGAATGTTCGAGCGCGAAAGGTCGAGCGCCAAGGCCTGGTCGTGCAGCCAGGTGCCGAAAGCCGAGCCAGCGACGCCCGGCACAAGGCCCCCGGGCATCGCTGTGCGATGGGCTTAGCGTGCGGCGTCGATCAACGCTTCGAGCTTGATCGCATCGGCGGCAAATGCGCGGATGCCCTCCGCGAGCTTCTCCGTGGCCATCGCGTCGTCGTTGAGGGCGAAGCGAAACGATGGCTCGTCCGTATTCACGCGATCGATGCTTGCGGCGCGGGCGTCCTTCGCGTCGAGCCGGCGAGGGACTTCACCCTCGGTCGTGCGAAGTTGTTCGAGCAGGGCGGGACTGATTGTCAGCAGATCGCAGCCTGCCAGCGCCAGGATCTGGCCCGTCGAGCGGAAGCTCGCGCCCATGACTTCCGTGTCGTGGCCGAAATGCTTGTAATAACGATAGATGGCGGCCACCGAGCGCACGCCCGGATCGTTGTCCCCCGCGTTGTCCGCCTCCACCCAGCTCGCGCCCGCCGACTTCTTGTACCAATCGTAGATCCGACCGACGAACGGCGAAATCAGCCGGGCGCCGGCCTCGGCGCACGCCGCCGCTTGCACCAGCGAGAACAGCAGTGTCATGTTGCAGCGAATCCCGTCGCGCTCGAGAATCTCGGCCGCACGGATGCCTTCCCATGTCGACGCGATCTTGATCAGTACGCGGTCGCGTTCGATGCCCTGCGCCTCATACATCGCGATCAGCTTGCGCGCGCGGGCCACCGTACCGGCCGTATCGAACGACAGGCGCGCGTCCACTTCCGTCGACACGCGGCCTGGCACGATGTCCAGAATCTCCCGTCCGAAGGCAATCAGCAGGCGATCGATAATCTCGGCGGTCGATTCCACGCGGTGTTCACTGACAACGCGTGTGAGCAACGGGCGATAGGCGTCCTTCTGGACGGCACCGAGAATCAGCGACGGGTTGGTCGTGGCATCCTGGGGCTTGTAGGCGTCCATGGCCTGGAAGTCGCCGGTGTCGGCGACGACGATCGTGTGGCGTTTGAGCTGGTCGAGCTGATTCATGAGAGCGGCCTTGCGAGAAATGCACTGCGTGACATGAAGTCCGGGATGCGCCCGGGCGATGAAAAACGGCGCGGCCCGCCTGACTCCGGTAAACTTCCGACTTTACCAAACTTTGCCGGAAATCCCCATGACCCAGGACGAACTCAAGCGCTTGGTCGGCCAGGCAGCCGCCGACTATGTGAACCAGCACGTGCCCGAGGGCAGCGTGATCGGCGTGGGCACAGGGTCCACCGCCAACTGCTTCATCGACGCGCTTGCCGCGCACAAGGGCCGCTATCGCGGTGCCGTCTCCAGCTCCGAGGCCAGTACCGAGCGCCTGCGCAAGCATGGCATCGAAGTCTTCGACCTCAACCAGATCGACACACTGCCTGTCTACGTTGACGGTGCCGACGAGATCAACGCGCTTGGCCACATGATCAAGGGTGGCGGCGGGGCGCTCACGCGCGAGAAGATCGTCGCCTCCGTGGCAAAGCAATTTGTCTGCGTCGTCGACGCATCCAAGGAAGTCGCCGTGCTTGGCGTCTTCCCGCTGCCGGTCGAAGTGATTCCGATGGCGCAGGCGAGCGTTGCGCGTGCGCTGGCGGCGCTGGGCGGCAAGCCGCAGGCGCGTGTGCGTGCCGACGGCAGCCCGTACGTGACCGACAACGGCTGTGCCATTCTCGACGTTCACGGCCTGCAGATTCTTGACCCGGTGGCGTTCGAGGCCCAGGTCAACCAGATCCCGGGCGTTGTGACCGTCGGACTCTTCGCGCAGCGTGGCGCAGACATCACGCTGATGGGGACGCCCGAAGGCGTGCGCACCCTCGACTACCAGAACTGATCCCGGGAGGGCAGGATGGCTGGATCGCGTCGTCTTCCCGAAACCTGGTTCCGCCGTGGGTTGTGGTTGATCGCCGTGTTGTTTGCGGCGTTCCTGATCGGCCTGGGCGGGCTTGTCGTCGACAGATTGCCGGGGGTGGCTCCCGCGCCAACGCTCGACTCGTTCGTCGATCGCGGGCAGGCCGTCCGCACCGACGCGGCGATCAAACAGGCGCAGACGCAGCTTGAAGATATCGAGAGCCGGTTGGAGACGGCGCGTCTGCAGCTCAAGGCGCGCAGTACGGCGTATCGCAACGCGCGAGAGTCGTTCAACGACTGGGTTGCCACCCGCACAGCGACCGCGCAGGCCAGTCAGGATGCGGAGCTCGTTGCGCGCACGCAGGCACTCGATGGCCTGAAGGCAGCGCAGCGCGACGTCCAAACGCAGGTCGACACCCTCGAAGCCGAACAGCTCGACGCCCAGCGCGGGGTGCAGTCTGCGCGCACGGCGCGCTATGCGCTCAACACGGCGGCGAGTGAAAAACTTGCGGCGATCCAGCGTGCGCAGGAGTTGAAGGTCTTCGGCATCCGGTTGGCGCTCACCTTGCCGTTACTGGTGGTTGCAGGGTGGCTCTTTGTGCGTCAGCGCAAAAGCACGTGGTGGCCGTTCGTGTGGGGCTTCATCTTCTTCGCGCTGTTTGCGTTCTTCGTAGAGCTGGTGCCGTATCTGCCGGACTATGGCGGCTATGTGCGGTATCTGGTCGGCATTGTGCTCACGGTGTTGATCGGTCGTTACGCCATTGTTTCGTTGCAGCGCTATCTGGCCAGACAGAAGGCGGAGGAGCAGTTGCCGGACGAGGAGCGTCGCAAGACGTTGTCGTACGATCTGGCGCAGGCGCGGTTGGCGAAGTCGGTGTGTCCGGGGTGTGAGCGTCCGGTGAAACTGGACGATCCGAATCGCGACTACTGCGTGCACTGTGGTATTTGTCTTTTCGACCGTTGCGGTGCGTGCGACACGCGCAAGAATGCGTTTGCGCATTTCTGCCATCACTGCGGCGCGGGGTCGACCGCCAAGGCTGCCGGGGGCGGCACGACATCGGCGTAACCCAGCGCATCCCGCAGCCCAAACGCCGGAACAAAAAAATAGGCATACGAACCAAGTCGTATGCCTATTTTTTTGACGCCCGGGGTGCTGCGAGATAGGGCGTATGCGGGGACGGATCGGGGCCCCTTTCTGCCGCGAGTTGGGTCTATGTCTGAGAGGCGGAAAGGGGCCCCGATCCGTCTGGGGGGAGGTGTTTACTCCGAGGGCGGCGGCACATAGCCTTGAGCGACATCGGCACCTTCCCCGAAGAAATACTTTTCGGTTTGCTTGACCAGGTATTGACGGGCACGCGGATCGGCCATGTTCAGGCGGTTCTCGTTGATCAGCATGGTTTGTTGCTTGAGCCAACCGGCCCAGGCTTCTTTCGAGACGGATTCCCAGAGGCGTTTGCCAAGTTCGCCAGGCATGGGCGGGAAATCGAGACCTTCGGCTTCTTTGCCGAGTTTGACGCATTGAACCATGCGAGCCATGGGGAACTCCTTCGTGATCTTGGTGAGGCGTGAATGAATGTTGGACGCTGGCGTCGAGACCTTGAGGGGTATCGACGTGCTACGAAACCGAGGGTTGCGGCGGACAACGGCATATGGGGGCAGGGGGCGGAAGACACAAGGGGGAGCCCTGGGCGAACGCCGCCTGCCTGAACGTTGTCACAGCTTCTTGATTAGCACCAGCGAGCGGCGCTGCCAGTTATAGAGGCGGCGGCGGTCGGCGGGTAGATCGTCGACGCCTGCCTTGACGAAGCCTCGCTTGAGGAACCAGTGCTCGGTGCGCGTGGTGAGGACGAACAGGCGATCCAGGCCGCGGGCGCGGGCGCGTTGCTCGATATGCTTGAGCAGGCGTTCGCCGTCGCCCGAGCCCTGGGCTTCCGGATCGACCGTCAGGCAGGCCATCTCGCCGATGCGTTCGGTCGGATACGAATAAAGTGCCGCGCAGCCGAACAAGCGTCCATCGTGCTCGATGACCGAGAAATGATCGATGTCGCGCTCCAGCTGGTTGCGACCGCGACGGACCAGCGTGCCATCCGATTCCAGCGGTTCGATGAGTTGCAGGATACCGCCGACATCGTCGATCGTCGCTTCGCGCAGGCTCTCCAGGTTCTCGTACGAGATCATGGTGCCCACGCCATCGTGCGAGAACAGTTCGAGCAGCATGCTGCCGTCGAGGGCGAAGGGCACGATGTGGGCACGGCCAACGCCGGCCCGGCACGCGCGCGTCGCGTACTTCAGGTAAAACGCCGAATCGCGGTCGAGCGAGCCTTGCGACTGCAGGCGCTGGGCGTCCTCGAGCGTCAGTTCGTGCTGCAACTCGTTGTATTCGTTGAGAACGCCGGGCGTCTCCGTGATGAAGATCAGCTTGTCGGCGCGCAGTGCGATGGCTGCCGACGAGGCCACATCTTCCATCGTCAGATTGAACGACTGGCCGGTCGGCGAGAACCCCAGCGGCGAAAGCAGCACGATCTTGCCGCTCGCGAGCGACAGGCGGATCGATTCGGCATCGACCTTGCGGACCACGCCCGTGTGCTGGAAATCCACGCCGTCCACGATGCCCACCGGGCGCCCCGTGACGAAGTTGCCCGACACGACGCTGATGCGCGCATTGCCCATCGGCGTGTTCGGCAGCCCCTGGCTGATCGACGCCTCGATGTCCAGACGCAGCTCGCCCGCCGCTTCCTTCACCGCTTCGAGCGCGGCCGCGTCGGTAATGCGCAACTGCTGGGCGAAGTGCGACTCGATATGGCGCAGGCGCATCTGCTCTTCGACCTGAGGTCGCGAGCCGTGCACCAGCACGATATGCATGCCCATTGCGCACAGCAGCGCGACATCCTGAATCAGGGTGTCGAGCCCACCGGCCGCCACGAGTTCGCCACCGAAGGCGACCACGAAGGTCTTGTCGCGAAACGCATGGATGTAAGGGGCGACCGATCGCAGCCAGTCCACGAACTGGGCTTGATGGGCGGTCTCTTCGTCTTGTAGGGCGGGGTCGGGTTCGGTCAGCATGAGTGTACGTGCGCAAACATGCGCAGATTATATAATGCGCGCCCATGGCAAGTGATGAACGAAATCGACAATCTCCGCCCCCGAAGCCGAAAGTGACGGCCCCGGGGCATACGCGCGCCCAATCCAGGGTTGCCGCACCCACCCAGAACCCGGGGCGGCCGCCCAAACCCGCGCGCGCGGGACAGGCCGGCGGCCCGAACCCGGCAGGGGGGCGCCGCACGACACCGGCCGAGCGCGCCGCGCGCGACGCCGAACGTCTGGCGGCGCGCCAGGCCGCCGCCAACCCGGTGCCCGACATCGTCTTTCCCGAAGCGCTGCCCGTCTCCGGCCGACGAGACGAGATCGCGCGTGCCATCGCCGGCCACCAGGTCGTCATCGTCAGCGGTGAAACCGGCTCGGGCAAGACTACCCAGCTTCCCAAAATCTGCCTCGCGCTCGGACGCGGTCTGGGCGCGGGCGGCACCGGCCTGATCGGCCATACCCAACCGCGGCGGATCGCCGCGTCGGCCACCGCGCGCCGGATTGCCGAAGAATTGAACAGCCCGCTCGGCGAGATCGTCGGCTTCAAGGTGCGCTTCAACGACACCCTGTCCAATGGCGCGTCCGTCAAATTGATGACCGACGGCATTCTGCTCGCCGAGACGCAGACCGATCCGCTGTTGCGCACGTACGACACCCTCATCATCGACGAGGCGCACGAACGCAGCCTGAACATCGACTTTCTGCTCGGCTACCTCAAGCAGTTGCTGCCGCGCCGCCCCGATCTGAAAGTCATCATCACGTCGGCCACTATCGACGCCGATCGTTTCGCCCGTCATTTCGGCACGGGTGAGGGCGAGCACTTGCGTCCCGCGCCGGTCATCGAAGTCAGCGGCCGACTGTACCCCGTCGAAATCCGCTACCGGCCCATTCAGGACGACGCACGCATTGCCAACGCGCTGGGGCGCGAAGGCAGCCGCGCCAGCGCGCGCGACCGCGAGCGCGACCTGATGGACGGCATCGTCGACGCCGTCGACGAACTGTGCCGCGAAGGCGCCGGCGACGTGCTCGTCTTCCTGCCCGGCGAGCGCGAAATTCGCGAAGCGGCCGAGTCGCTGCGCAAGCATCATCCGCCGCACACCGAAATCCTGCCGCTCTTCGCGCGGCTCTCGGCCGCCGAACAGGAGCGCGTGTTCAAAGCGTCCAACGCGCGTCGCATCGTGCTGGCCACCAACGTGGCGGAAACGTCGCTCACCGTGCCGGGCATTCGCTACGTGGTCGACGCGGGCACGGCACGTGTCAAACGGTACTCGTACCGCAACAAGGTCGAGCAACTGCAGATCGAGCCGATCTCGCAGGCGGCCGCCAACCAGCGCGCCGGGCGTTGCGGCCGCGTGGCCGACGGTGTGTGCATTCGCCTGTACGACGAGGCCGACTTCCAGGCGCGCGTGCGCTTCACGGATCCGGAAATCCTGCGCTCGTCGCTGGCCGCCGTCATTCTGCGCATGCAGTCGCTGCGCCTGGCCAAGGTCGAGGAATTTCCGTTCATCGAGCCGCCGCCCGGCCGGGCCATCGCCGACGGCTATCAACTGCTGGGCGAACTCGGCGCGGTCGACGACACCAACCAGCTCACGCCACTCGGGCGCGAACTGGCGCGTCTGCCGCTCGATCCGCGCGTGGGGCGCATGATTCTCGCGGCGCGCGACCAGCAGTCGCTGCGCGAAGTCCTCATCATCGCGAGCGCGCTGGCGGTGCAAGACCCGCGCGACCGGCCCATCGAGGCTCAGGAGGCCGCCGACAACGCCCATCGCAAGTTTGCCGACGAACGCTCCGAATTTCTCTCGTGGCTCAAGATCTGGCAGTGGTTCGAAGAGGCGATCGCGCACAAGAAGTCGAACCGTCTGCTCGGACAGGCCTGCCGCGACAACTTCCTGTCGCAATTGCGTCTGCGCGAATGGCGCGACGTGCACAGCCAGTTGCTCACCGTCGTGCGCGAACAGGGCTGGCGTATCAATGCGTCGGAGGCCACCTACGAACAGGTGCACCTCGCCCTGCTCGCGGGGCTGCTCGGCAATATCGGCTGCAAGGCCGACGACGATCCGCATTTCCTCGGCGCGCACGGCATCAAGTTCCACATCTGGCCCGGATCGTCGCTCGTGAAGAAGGCCGGCCGCTGGGTGATGGCCGGCGAACTCGTCGAGACGAGCCGCCTCTACGCGCGCTGCATTGCCCGCATCGAGCCGGAATGGATCGAACGCGTGGGCAAGCATCTGGTGAAAACGTCGCTGTCCGACGCGCATTGGGAGAAGAAGGCCGCGCAAGTCGTGGCCTACGAGCGCGGCATGCTCTACGGCCTGACGATCTATGCGCGCCGCCGGATGAACTTCGGCCCGCGCGACCCGCGTCGCGCCCGTGAGATCTTTCTGCGCAGTGCGTTCGTGGAGGGCGAATGGGAGACCAAGCTCCCGTTCTATGCCCACAATCGCAAGCTGATCGCCGACATCGAACAGCTCGAACACAAGTCGCGCCGCCAGGACGTGCTCGTCGACGACGAACTGATCTTCGCGTATTACGACGCCCATGTTCCCGCCGATCTCTACGACGGCGCAAGCTTCGAGCATTGGTATCGCGAAACGGCCAAGGGCGCGCCGAAACTGCTCTACCTCGTGCGCGACGATCTGATGCGTCACGAGGCGGCGGGCGTGACCACCGACCTGTTCCCGAAGAAGACGGCGATTGCGGGCATCGATATGGTGCTCACGTATCACTTCGAGCCGGGCTCGCCGCGCGATGGCGTGACGCTCGCCGTGCCGCTCTACGCGCTCAACCAGGTCGATGCACGCCGCTGCGAATGGCTGGTGCCGGGCATGCTCAAGGAAAAGACGCATCTGCTGATGAAGTCGCTGCCTCAGAAGCTTCGGCGTCACTTCGTGCCGTTGCCCGAATCGGCGGCGGGCTTCGTCGAGCGGGCCACGTTCGGGCAGGGGGCGTTGCTCGATGCCCTCATCGCCGACGCGCGCGAACAGACCGGCCTCATGCTCAAGTCCAGCGACTTCAAGCTCGAAATGCTCCCGGCGCACCTGTCGATGAACTTCAAGGTAATCGACGAGCACGGGCGCCAACTCGGCATGGGCCGCAACCTCCCGCAACTGCGTGCGGAACTCGGCCAGCAGGCGCAGCGCACGTTCCAGCAGTTGGCGGCGCAAAGCGGCGCGACGCCGACCCGTGGCTCCGTTGTCGAGTCCGATGCGCAGCGTGCATTGGCGGCGACGTCCCCGGCAGGGCGCGGCGAGGTGCATGGCGCGCCGGGGCGGGCGGGGCGGACGGGCGAGGGGGGGCCACCGTCGGCGGCGGCCGTCGAGCCCGGTCGCTACGACAATCTCACGACGTGGAGCTTCGGCGAACTCCCCGAGATGCTGGAGATCCGGCGCGGCGGTCAAACATTGTTCGGCTACCCCGCGTTGGTCGACCGTAGCGACCACTGCGATCTCGAAGTGTTCGACGATCCCGACGAGGCGCAGCGTCAGCATCGCGCGGGTCTGCGCCGGCTCTTCGCGATTCAACTGCGCGAGCAGGTGAAGTACCTGGAGAAGAACATCCCGGGCCTGCAGCAAATGGCGATGCAGTACATGAACCTGGGCACGCAAGAGGAATTGCGTGAGCAGATCGTCGATCTGGCGCTGGAGCGCGCGTGTCTTCCGTTGCCGTGGCCGAGCGATAACGCGTCGTTCGTGGCGCGCAAGGATGAGGGGCGGGGACGTCTCACCCTGCTCGCCCAGGAGATCGCTCGACTGGCCGGGCAGATTCTCACCGAGTACGCGACATTGCAGAAGAAGCTGGCGCAGGCCAAGCCGTTTGCGCAGGCGCATGCGGATCTGACGGCGCAGTTGCAACGGCTGATCGGCAAGCGATTCCTGATCGATACGCCTTACGCGCAACTGGCGCATTTCCCGCGCTATCTGAAGGCGATGGCCGGGCGCATCGACAAGCTCAAGGCGGATCCGTCGCGCGACGCCCGTGCCATGAGCGAACTGGGGCCGTTGCTGCAAAACTGGCAGCGGGCAACGTCGCAACGCCGCGATCAGGGCGACGCGCGACTCGAGGAGTTTCGCTGGCTGCTCGAGGAGTTGCGCGTCTCGCTCTTCGCTCAGGAGTTGCGCACGCCCATGCCAGTTTCGGTCAAGCGCCTGCATAAGGTCTGGGAGGCCTTGCAACGCTGAGGCGCTGCGCTCGGACGTTCCTCGCACGGGATCTATTTTTTCGTCCACGCCCCGGTGCTGTAACATCGGGACATCGCCGCGAGGGGCTGACCGACCGGGCGCCGGCGCAAGCGCCTGTTCGTGCGTGCCGCGCTGGCACGACGCGTCGGCGCTGGGTGTACGCCCCGCAGCGCGATGGATTCCGATTCTCGTACCGACGGCACCGACCGTATCGAAACTGCATGAATGACATTCTTCGCGCGCTTGGCCGCGCGCTCGTGAGCCTGCTGCATCCGCGCATGTTGTGGCTCACCGCCATGCCCTTTGTGGTCTCCGGCCTCATCTGGGGCGCCGTGATCTGGTTCGGCTGGGAGCCGTTCACCGATTTTCTGCGCGTCTGGCTCGAACAGTGGCAGTTCACCCAGTGGATCTACCGCTTCTTCGGCTATTTCGGCGTCGATAGCGTGCGCATGGCGCTCGCGCCGTTCATTCTCGTGGCACTGCTCATCCCGCTGATCGTGGTCACCGCCTTGCTGCTCATCGCGGGCTGGTCGATGCCGGCGGTGCTGCGCCATCTCTCGCGTCGCCACTTCATTCATCTGGAAGCGCGCCAGGGTGGCTCGTTCTGGGGCAGCCTCGGGCAGTCGCTGGGCGCCACGGTGGTCTTTCTCGTGGCCGCGCTGCTCACGCTGCCGCTGTGGCTCGTGCCGCCGTTTTTCGCCATCGTGCCGCCGCTCTTGTGGGGCTGGCTCACCTATCGCGTGATGACGTATGACGCGCTGGCGTTCCACGCGAGCGCGGAGGAGCGTCGCCGGATCGTGCGCGAACGACGTCTGCCGCTGCTCGTGATTGGCGTGGCGACCGGGCTGCTTGGCTCGCTGCCGACACTGCTGTGGGTGTCGTCCGTCATCATGATCGTCATGTTCCCGGTGATCGCGTTGCTGGCGATCTGGTTGTACGTGGTGATCTTCGTGTTTTCGGCGCTGTGGTTTGCGCACTATTGCCTGCGGGCGCTGTCGCGATTGCGCGCGGCCGAGGCGGCCCGCCACGAGCCCATGCTCGCGGCAACGGTGCTGCCCGTGGCGAGCCTGCCGTCGCACGAGAGCGAGGACTTGCCGCCGGCGTTGCCGCCGGGGCCGGGGTCATCGAACGGTTCGCCGTGAAAGTGGCACAATCGTGTCACTGCGCGCTGCGGCCGGGCGGCGCCGCGCGCTCCCCCCAGGCTCTGACGACAAGACAAAGGAAGCATCATGGCGGTCGGCATCATCATCATCGGCGACGAGATCCTCTCGGGGCGCCGTCAAGACAAACATCTCTCCAAGATCGTCGAGTTGCTCACCGAGCGCGGCATGCGGCTCGGCTGGGCCGAATATGTGGGCGACGACCCCGAGCGCATCACGGCCACGCTTCGACGCACGTTCGCGAGCGAGGACATCGTTTTCGTCACCGGCGGCATCGGGGCGACGCCCGACGATCACACGCGTCAGTGTGCGGCGGCGGCGCTCAACGTTCCGCTCGTACTCACGCCGCAAGCCGAGGCGCTCATCATGGAGCGCATTGCCGAAACCAGCCCTGACGGCCGCGCGGACATGAGTCTGCCCGACAATCGGCATCGCCTGAAGATGGGGGAGTTTCCGGTCGGTGCGCGTGTACTGCCGAATCCGTACAACAAGATTCCCGGGTTCTCGGTCGAACAGCATCACTTCATGCCGGGGTTTCCGGTCATGGCGTGGCCGATGATGGCGTGGGTGCTCGATACGGACTACGCCGAGTTGCATCACCTGACGAAACACGCCGAGCGATCGGTGCTGGTGTTCGGGTTGGCCGAGTCGACGTTGACGCCGCTCATGGAAGCCATCGAAGCCGAATACGACGGCGTGAAAGTGTTCAGCCTGCCCAGCGTGGGCGACGCGCAGCGCGGGGCAATCTACGCGCGCCGTCACATCGATCTCGGGGTGAAGGGCGACCCCGCGCTGGTCGGTGCGGCGTTCGAGCGACTGATCGCCGGCGTGAATGCGCTCAGCGGCGAGATCGTGCATCCGAGCGAGGCGCTCGCGCTGCCGGAGGGGACGCTGCCGTCGGGCAACTGACCGGCACCGGTCGACCGACGCACGGGGCGCGTGAGCGCTTGGGGCGTCAGTGCAGATGATGGGGCCGCGTGAGCTGTGCGCCGTTGTCCTCGTGACCGATCGCCGGGCTGGCGTGGTGCAGCACGAGCCGCCAGCCGTCGGCCTCCTTCATGTAGACGTTGGTGGCGAGCACAAACGCGTATCGGGCTTCGGGGCGGGTCTCGACCTGCACCTGCTCCAGTACGTTATGGACGGCGCACAGGGGATTGCGCGCCACCTGGAGATGACTCACCGTCACGTGCAACCCCTCCTTGGCGAGGATCTCCTGCCAACTCGCGCGAACGGCTGCGGGGCCGACGTGGCGAGGGCCCGCGGGGTGAATGCAGACGATTTCCTCGTCTTCCGACCAGACATCCATCAACGTATCGGTATCGCCGGTACGCAGCGCTTCATAGTAGGCGTGCTCGGCGTCTTCCGGACTCAGAAAAATGGCAGCGGGCATAACGGCGGCCTCCGACGGAGTGGAGCGCCAGGCGGTGGGTGGGGCCTGGCGAACGCGCCGATTATGGAGGGTTTGCCGAGGCTTGTCGAACGTCGGGATGACGACATCGCGCGTACGGCACTTGACCTGGCGCAAGACGCCGCCGTCGCGGCGCCGCTAGCCTATCGGTAACGTATCGGGAGTCTGTGGCCAGCGACGCCGCGCGAGGGCACCTTGGTGGTGCGCGAAGTCGCGGGGGCACGGGGGCAGGGGCGCGTCCCCGGTGGCGGACCTCAGCAGGGAACGCCGGCGAGTTCGTGCAGGGCGGCCGCATCGACGATCTTGACGTGGCGCTGCCGGATTTCGATCATGCCGTTTTGCGCAAAACGCGAAAACAGGCGGCTGACGGTTTCGAGCTTGAGACCGAGGAAACTTCCGATTTCCTCGCGGCTCATGCGCAACACGAACTCGTTGGCTGAATAGCCACGCGCGGACAGTCGCTCGGACAGGTTGAGCAGGAAAACGGCCAGACGCTCCTCGGCGCGCATCGTGCCGAGCGCGAGCAATTGCTGGTGCTCGTTGCGGATTTCCTGGCTCATCAGGCGGTGTAACTGACGCTGCAGCGACGGCACCTGACGCGACAGTGTCTCCAGCTCGCCGAAGCGCGCGATGCACAGTTCACTGTCTTCGAGCGCAATGGCCGTGCTCGGATGATGGTGGTCGGCCACGGCATCCAGGCCGATGAGTTCGCCCTGAAGGTGGAAGCCGACGACCTGCTCGCGGCCATCGGGGGCCGTGACGCAGCTTTTTAGCGAGCCAAAGCGAATCCCGTAGACGGCGTGCAAATCGTCGTTGGCGTGATACAGCACTTCGCCCTTCTTGAGGCGACGGCGCTCGCTCACAAGAGCGTCAAGTCGTTCCAGCTCGGGCGCCGGGATGCCCACCGGCAAACAGAACTGGCCGAGCGAACAGGTGGAACAGCGGGGCTGAGCAACGGGAATGCGGCCGATCTCTGTGGTCATGGGGGCCCCTG
Source organism: Pandoraea eparura (assembly GCF_902459725.1). Taxonomy (GTDB): domain Bacteria; phylum Pseudomonadota; class Gammaproteobacteria; order Burkholderiales; family Burkholderiaceae; genus Pandoraea; species Pandoraea eparura. The sequence continues at coordinate 173,115 of NZ_CABPSH010000009.1, read as the reverse complement.
AAGTTTTTTGAGGAGTCTATCATGGGGCGTTGACCTATCGTTTTCCCTTTCTCTGCGTCGGGATGACGACGGCGCTTTACGGGCGTCGGTGTTTCAGTAATAATTGCGCACATACCGGACGTCCGTCTCGCCGCACTGTCGGCCTGGGCGTTTTCCCGGCAGGTCGTTTCGAAGCATTCAGGTCGCGCCGCCGTCACTACGACCGAACACAATTGGGCGCGCGCTTATGCGAAGCGGTTACGACCGTTTCTCGTGTTCCAAGCATCCATTTATTCCTGATACCGGGTCGCCAAGCCCCCGGTCTGCTTAGTCGCACATGAATACCCAAGAGGCGAAACTCGTCCTCGAGACCGCGTTGATTTGCGCGCAGGAGCCGCTCAAGGTCGGCGATTTGCGCAAGCTTTTCAATGACGCCTTGTCTGGCGACACGGTGCGCGCGCTGCTCGAGGAAATCCGCGTGCAATGGGATGGCCGAGGTGTGGAATTGGTGGCGTTGGCCACCGGCTGGCGTTTCCAGAGCCGTCCGCGCATGCGTGAATACCTTGACCGTCTGAATCCGGAGAAGCCGCCGAAGTATTCGCGCGCCGTGATGGAGACGCTGGCGATCATTGCGTATCGCCAGCCGGTCACGCGCGGCGATATCGAAGAGATTCGCGGCGTGACGGTCAACACGCAGATCATCAAGCAGCTCGAGGATCGTGGCTGGATCGAAGTGATCGGCCATCGCGATGTGCCGGGACGCCCCGGTCTGTATGCGACGACCAAGGACTTTCTCGACGATCTGGGGCTGCGCGCGCTCGATGCGCTGCCGCCGCTCGAAGATCCGGCGGCACAGGCGCAGATCGATTTGCTCGCACAGCAGAACATCGAATTCGGCGAGCGCGCCGAGGGCGAGGCAGGCGATGAGGTGGCGTCCGATGACGTGCCCGTCGCCGATGCCGACGCGCTGGCCCGTCTGGCGCAGGCACGCGCCGACGACCTGCCGCTTGCGCAAGGGCTGCCGGAAGATCAGCGCCCGCGGCCGGTCGTAGACGACGGGCTGACCGAAGACGCGTTGCTCGACGCGGTCATGGCCGAATGCGAAGGCGGCGTGGCGGCGCCGGCCGAGGTGCTGGCGGCGATGGCGCCGGCAGGCGCGGCGTCGGCGACGCCAATGGCGCCCGTGGAACCGACGGAACAAGTGAGGCGCGTGGAACTCGCGGACACGGCACACGTCAGTGAGCAGGTCGATGCGGCGCAGGCCGAGGCGACGCACGCAACGTTCTGCGACGACGAACAAGACAATGCGCCAACGTCGCCGGAGGCCGCGATCTCGGGTGAGGTCACGCAGGACAAGGAATTTTCCGAAGAATCGGATGCGGTGGTGCCGGTCGGCGACGATCCGCCGCAAGATGAGCAGCACGTGGCGACGCAGGCGGCAGATCCCGCAGTGTCGGTCACACAGGAGGTTTCCCCGCACGCTGCCGACTCGGCAGCGAACGAGCCTGCCACCGGGCATCCCATGCCCGGCGAGCAGGAAGACGACGAGAGCGACGGGGACGACAAGAGTCTCGTCACGGGCACCTGAGGCGTCGGCGCATTGCGTCGCGCGCACCAGCAGGGCCGTTAGCGATAAGAACGAAGTCGCGGCAAGCCGTTGCCGCGCATTCATGGTGCGAACACGGATCGGGGCAGCCCCTAACGCCTGCCCATGGCGATCCCGTTTTCCAATGAGGTTGTGTTGAAACAAATCGAAGAATCCCAAGACCTGCACGCCCGCGATGCCGGTGCCGAAGCCCGTGCGCCGGAAGGCGAGGGCGGCGACGAAAAAGCATCGCGCCGCGGCTTGCGCCGTGGTCCGCGCAGTCTGATTGCCCGCCGTCGTGCGGCTCAGCAATCCAAGCGTGAAGGCGAGGACGGTGCCGGCGAATTCGCCGCGTCGGACGCCCCGCAGAGTGACGCGCACGGCGATGCGCCGCGGGCCCAGGCCTCGGACGCCGACGGCGCGCCGTCGGCCGCTCAGGGGCGGGGTCGCAACGCCGCACCGCGCAAGCCGCGTGGCGGCAAGCGTGACGGTGCCTCGCAAACGTCGCAGCCCTCACAGGGCGGTGGTGCATCCCACGGCAATGGTGCGGGGCCGGCCGGCAAGGCGCAGCCAGGTGGCAAGGGCCGTGGCCGCAAGGATGCGGCGGGCGGTGCCCGAGGCGGTCCGGGGGGCGGCGGCAAGGGGGGCAAGGCGGGCAAGGGCGCGGACGACGATCTGTTCGCGTTCGTGACATCGGGTGGTTTCGACAGCGACGAGTCCGAGGGCGATGCCAAGGCTGCTGCCAAGCGTGGCCGCCGTCCGGCGGACCGCCGCGTCCTGTCGCCGGACGATGAGGCGCCCAAGTTGCACAAGGTGCTGGCCGAGGCGGGCATGGGATCGCGTCGCGAGATGGAAGAGCTGATTCTCGCCGGGCGCGTGTCGGTCAACGCCGAGCCCGCGCACATCGGTCAGCGCATTCTGCCGACCGATCAGGTCCGCATCAACGGCAAGCTTGTCAAGCGCCGCATCACGAGCAAACCGCCGCGCGTGCTGCTCTATCACAAGCCCGCCGGCGAGATCGTCAGCCACGCCGACCCGGAAGGCCGCGCGTCGGTGTTCGATCGCTTGCCGCCGATGAAGACGGCCAAGTGGCTCGCTGTCGGGCGCCTGGACTTTAATACGGAAGGTCTGCTGATCCTCACGACCTCGGGCGATCTGGCGAACCGGTTCATGCATCCGCGTTATGGCATCGAGCGTGAATACGCTGTGCGTACCGTGGGGCAATTGAGCGAGGCGTCGCGCCAGCAACTGCTGCACGGCATCGAGCTGGACGACGGCAAGGCCAACTTCCTGCGGTTGCAGGACGGTGGCGGCGAAGGGTCGAATCACTGGTATCACGTGGCGCTGACCGAAGGTCGCAACCGCGAAGTGCGTCGCATGTTCGATGCGGCCGGCTTGATGGTGAGTCGTCTGATCCGTACGCGTTACGGCCCGCTGACGCTGCCGCGCGGCCTCAAGCGCGGTCGATATGAAGAGTTGGACGACGCGCAGGTGCGCTCGCTGTTCGCGTCGGTCGGCATGAAGATGCCGGGTACCGGCTCGGACGATAAGAGCAGTGCGGGCGGTCGTGGCGGCAAATCCGGCGCACCGAAGGAGCCGCGTCGTCAACCGGACCCGATGCAGACGGCCTTGGGCGTGTTCAGTCGCGAGCCCGGTCAGTCGCGCCGTCCCCGGCCCAATCCACTGACGGCTTTTGTTGGCCCGAGCGGCGGCTACCCGGGACAGACGCCTTCGCCGCGAGGTGAGGGGCGACGCTTCGGCGGTGGCGGCAACTCGTCGGCGGGCGGTGGCGGTTTTGGTGGCCAGTCGCGTGGCGGCAATGTCAATGGAAACGTCAACGGCAATCGCAGCCGTGGTGGCAACCGCGCCGGCGGCACTGGCGGTGGTGCGGGAGGCGGCAATCACGGCAACCGCGGCAATCGCGGCGGTAACCGTTCACGTTGATTGGGCGGGCGAGCCCCGACGCGGATAGCTGAGATGGGCAGGGGGCGACGGGCTGCCCCGCCCCTCGCGCCCTGCAAAATCGGGACCGTCGATTGCCGGCCGTTCTGCATTGCGGCAATGCGGCACGAGTGCCTGTCCTGCGGGTTTTGCGGGCGCCGAGCGTTGCAAATCGGCCCAAAATCATATAAAATCAATGAATAAGCTGGTCTGCGTGCTGTGATTTCTGTTGCGGCGCGCACCTCATGCGCAATGAGGCTGTAAGAAATGGGCGTTTCGCCCATTTTTTTTTGCCGCGAGCGTTTTGCGCGCGGCCGATGCCGCCGCGCTCGGGAGTGGGTGTGCCGACACAGGCACGCCGGTCCGGGCGGTCGAGGGCCGGTATCGTGCGGCGCCCCAGGCGGGGCGCGCAGACATGTCGGGCGCTGCTGATGCGCGCGAGTTTTTCTAGGGTGAGCAAAGTTGCAATTGCCAGAACTGATCGAGACCACGGTCGAAGGCCTGGGTTACGAGCTGGTCGATCTTGAGCGTGCCGGCGGTGGGTTGCTGCGCGTGTATATCGACAAGCCGGAAGGCATCACGATCGATGACTGCGAGACGGTGAGCCGTCAGCTCTCGCATGTCCTGATGGTCGAGAACGTCAATTACGACCGACTCGAAGTGTCGTCGCCGGGGCTGGATCGTCCGCTGCGCAAGCTGCGTGACTTCGAGCGTTTTGCCGGTGCGGAAGTGAGTCTTACGTTGCGTGTGCCGCTCGAAGGCCGCAAGCAGTTTCGCGGCATCCTGCAGGCGCCGCAAGGCGAGAACTTGAGCCTGGAGTTCGAAGGCAAGGGCGGCCCGGCGCTGCTCGACTTCACCCTCGCGGATATTGACCGTGCGCGCCTTGTGCCGCAGATTGATTTTAGGAGTCGCAAACGATGAGTCGCGAAGTATTGCTGTTGGTCGATGCGCTCGCGCGCGAAAAGAACGTCGACAAGGACGTCGTGTTCGCCGCGCTGGAAGCCGCATTGGCCTCGGCCACCAAGAAGCGCTATGCCGAGGACGTCGACATTCGCGTGCACATCGACCGCGAGTCGGGTGAGCACGAGAGCTTCCGTCGCTGGGTCGTGGTGCCGGACGAAGCGGGTCTGCAAGAGCCTGACAAGCAGATCCTGTCGTTCGAAGCCAAGGAAGACGATCCGTCCATCGAGATCGGCGAATTCGTGGAAGAACCCGTGGAATCGGTCGAGTTCGGCCGTATCGGTGCACAGGCGGCCAAGCAGGTCATTCTGCAGCGCATCCGCGACGCCGAACGCGAACAGATTCTCACCGACTTCCTGGACCGCGGCGAGAAGATCATGACCGGTGCGGTCAAGCGTCTCGACAAGGGCAACCTGATCGTCGAGTCGGGGCGTGTCGAAGCGCTGCTGCGTCGCGATCAACTGATCCCGAAGGAAAACCTGCGTATCGGTGACCGCGTTCGCGCGTACATCGTGAAGGTCGATCGCACGGCGCGCGGCCCGCAAATCGAACTCTCGCGCACGGCGCCGGAATTCCTGATCGAGCTGTTCGGCATGGAAGTGCCGGAAATCGAGCAGGGGCTGCTGGAGATCAAGTCGGCCGCTCGCGATCCGGGCGTGCGCGCCAAGATCGCCGTGGTGGCGTACGACAAGCGTATCGATCCGATCGGCACCTGCGTGGGCATTCGCGGCACGCGTGTGCAGGCGGTGCGTAACGAGCTTGGCGGCGAGAACGTCGACATCGTGCTGTGGTCGGAAGACCCCGCGCAATTCGTGATCGGTGCGCTGGCGCCGGCGGCGGTGCAGTCGATCGTCGTGGACGAAGAAAAGCACAGCATGGACGTCGTCGTCGACGAGAACGAACTGGCGGTGGCGATTGGTCGCAGCGGTCAGAACGTGCGTCTCGCCTCGGAGCTGACCGGCTGGCAGATCAACATCATGACGCCGGACGAGTCGGCCGAGAAGCAGAACGAAGAGCGTGGCACGCTGCGCTCGCTGTTCATGCAGCGTCTCGATGTGGACGAAGAAATGGCGGACATCCTGATCGAGGAAGGTTTCTCGAGCCTGGAAGAAATCGCCTACGTGCCTTTGAACGAAATGCTCGAGATCGAAGCGTTCGACGAGGACACGGTGCATGAGCTGCGCAATCGTGCGCGCGACGCCCTGCTCACGCAGGCGATTGCCACCGAGGAGAAGGTCGAGGGCGTTGCGCTCGATCTCAAGAGCCTTGACGGCATGACGCCCGAGTTGCTGGCCCAACTGGCCGAGCATGAAATTCAGACGCGCGATGATCTGGCCGAGCTGGCCGTCGACGAACTCACCGAGATGACCGGTGTCGACGAGGAAGCCGCGAAGGCCCTGATCATGAAAGCGCGAGAGCACTGGTTCCAATGATGACCTGCCCCGGCATGCATATGGAACAGTGAACTTTGAAGTTAACCGCAAGGCGCGTGGCCTTGCTTGAAGAGGTTTGAATGGCGAGCATCAACGTAGCCCAATTTGCTGCAGAACTCAAAATGCCGGCCGGCGTGTTGCTGGAGCAACTCAAAGCCGCCGGCGTGGAAAAACTCAGCGCCGACGATTCCCTGACGGAAGCCGACAAGGCCCGTCTGCTGGAGCACCTGCGCCGTTCGCACGGCGCCGGCGACGGCGACAAAAAGAAGATTACTCTGACGCGTCGCCAGACCTCGGAAATCAAGCAAGCCGACGCGACCGGCAAGGCGCGCACGATTCAGGTGGAGGTGCGCAAGAAGCGCACCTTCGTCAAGCGTGACGACGTCGCCGAAGGTGCGGAAAGCGCAGCGGCCGCGGCCGAAGACGAAGCCCTTCGTCAGCGTGAGGAAGACGCACGCCGCGAAGCGGAGCGTCTGGCCGCGGAGGCGGCGGAACTCAAGCGTCGCCAGGAGCAACTGGAGCGCGAGGAAGCCGAGCGCCGCGAGCGCGAAGAGAAGGAAGCGGCCGAGCGCCGTGCGCGCGAGGAAGCGGAGCGTGCGGCTGCGGCCAAGGCGGCCGAAGAGCAAAAGGCAAAGGCCGAGGCCAAGGCGGAAGCCCAGGTCGACGCGCAAGCCGAGAAGGCTTCCAAGGTCGACGCCGAAAAGGCCGAGCAAGCCGAGAAGGCCGAGAAGGCCGCTGCGGCCAAGGCCGAAGCCGAACGTGAGCAAGCCCGCAAGGCGAGCGAAGAAGCCCGTGCGGCTGCCGAGAAGGCGAGCGCTGCGGCTGACAAGGCTCGCGCCGAAGAGGAAGCGATCCGCAAGCGCCGTGCGGCGGCGGAAGCCGAAGCCCGCGCGATTCGCGAGATGCTGAACGCCCCACGTCGCGTGCTCAAGGCACCGGAGCCGGCACCTGCCGCGCCGGCTGCCGCCAAGCCGGAAGCGAAGGGTACCCTGCACAAGCCGGCCAAGCCGGAAGGTGCCGCGTCGGCCAAGCCGGCGGACAAGAAGCCGGCGGCAGCCGCCCCGGCCTCGACGACCGCGGGCGCCGCCGACAAGAAGGACAAGAAGCCGGGCGCCTGGCAGAAGGATGCCGATAACCGCAACAAGCGGGGCGGCATGAAGACGCGCGGCGACACGAGCGGTGGCTCGGACGGTTGGCGCGGCGGTGGCCGCGGTGGCCGTCGTGGCGACCGTCATTCGCAGGACGATCGTTCGGCCTTCCAGGCGCCGACCGAGCCGGTCGTGCGTGATGTTCACGTGCCGGAAACGATCAGCGTGGGCGATCTGGCGCACCGGATGTCGGTGAAGGCCTCGGAAGTCATCAAGCTGATGATGAAGATGGGCCAGATGGTGACCATCAACCAGGTGCTGGATCAGGAAACGGCGATGATCGTCGTGGAGGAACTTGGCCACCGTGCGATCGCCGCGAAGCTCGACGATCCGGAAACGCTGCTGGCGCTGGGCAACGAGGCGACGGAAGCCGAAGCGCTGCCGCGTCCGCCGGTGGTCACGGTGATGGGTCACGTCGACCACGGCAAGACCTCGCTGCTCGACTACATCCGTCGCGCCAAGGTGGCGGCGGGCGAAGCCGGCGGTATTACGCAGCACATCGGTGCGTATCACGTCGATACGCCGCGCGGTACGGTGACGTTCCTCGACACGCCGGGTCACGAAGCCTTTACGGCGATGCGGGCTCGCGGTGCGCAGGCCACCGACATCGTGATTCTTGTGGTCGCGGCGGACGACGGCGTGATGCCGCAGACGAAGGAAGCGATTGCCCACGCGAAGTCGGCGGGTGTGCCGATCGTGGTGGCGATCAACAAGATCGACAAGCCGGAAGCCAACCCGGATCGCGTGAAGCAGGAACTCGTGGCCGAAGGCGTGGTGCCGGAAGAGTACGGTGGCGATTCGCCGTTCGTACCGGTGTCGGCGAAGACGGGGGCGGGCATCGACGATCTGCTCGAGAACGTGTTGCTGCAGGCAGAAGTGCTGGAGCTGAAGGCCCCGGCGGAAGCCCCGGCCAAGGGTATCGTGATCGAAGCGAAGCTGGACAAGGGTAAGGGTCCGGTGGCGACGATTCTGGTGCAGTCGGGCACGCTGCGTCGTGGCGACATGGTGCTGGCCGGTCAGGCTTACGGCCGTGTGCGTGCGATGCTGGACGAAACCGGCAAGAATGCGAAGGAAGCGGGCCCGTCGATCCCGGTGGAAATTCAGGGTCTGTCGGAAGTGCCGGGCGCGGGCGAAGAAGTGCTCGTGGTCCAGGACGAACGCAAGGCGCGCGAAATCGCGCTGTTCCGTCAGGGCAAGTTCCGCGACGTGAAGTTGGCCAAGCAACAGGCCGCGAAGCTCGAGAACATGTTCGAGCAGATGGCCGAGGGCGAAGTCAAGTCGTTGCCGCTGATCATCAAGGCCGACGTGCAGGGTTCGCAGGAAGCGCTGGCGCAGTCGCTCAACAAGCTCTCGACGCCGGAAGTGCGCGTGCAGATCGTGCACGCCGCCGTGGGTGGCATCAGCGAAAGCGACGTCAACCTGGCGACGGCGTCGAAGGCAGTCATCATCGGCTTCAACACGCGTGCGGATGCACTGGCACGCAAGCTGGCCGAGTCCAACGGTATCGACATTCGTTACTACAACATCATCTATGACGCTGTGGATGAAGTGAAGGCGGCGATGTCGGGCATGCTGGCGCCGGAGAAGAAGGAAGAGATCACAGGTCTGGTCGAAGTGCGTCAGACGTTCCGCGTGCCGAAGGTCGGCACGGTGGCCGGCTGTATGGTGCTCGACGGCTTCGTCAAACGTGGGTCGCATGTGCGTGTGTTGCGCGACAACGTTGTCATCTTCACGGGCGAGCTCGATTCGCTCAAGCGCTTCAAGGATGACGTGAAGGAAGTCAAGTCCGGCTTCGAGTGCGGTCTGTCGGTGAAGAACTTCAACGACATTACGGAAGGCGACCAACTGGAAGCGTTCGAAATCACGGAAGTTGCCCGCTCGCTGTAACGCGATCGGTCCAATGGATGTGGAATGGCCCACCAAGCCGGGAAACCGGTGGCGTGGGCCATTGCATTATTAGCGAGTTTGTTATGGCAAAGAAACGTGGCGTTCCGGGTCGAAATCTTCGCATCAACGATCAGATCCAGCGCGATCTGTCTGAGTTGATTCAGCGCGAAGTGAAGGACCCGCGTATTGGGCTGGTGACGCTGCAAAGCGTGGAAGTCACGCCCGACTATGCGCATGCGAAGGTGTATTACACGACGCTGACCGGCGATCCGAAGGCCACTGGCGAGGCGCTCAACGAGGCGGCGGGCTACCTGCGCAATCTGCTGTTCAAGCGGTTGCACATCCACACGGTGCCGACCCTGCATTTCCACTTCGACCAGTCGATCGAACGGGCGATCGAGATGTCGCGACTGATCGATACGGCCAACGCGACGCGCGCGAAAGAGGAAGCGAGCGACGCCGGTGTCGACGACAATGCCGACAACGTCGGCGACGAAACCGACAAGGAAGACGACGGCAAGTCTGCCGACTGACGACGCCACCGGCCGGGCTGCCCGACGGCGGGCCCGGCGGTATTGCGATACCTGTGCACTTGCGATGAGTGCCAGGGGTTGTATCCCACAAGACTCTCTCAAGCACTCCCCGCATCATGACGGACCCGCGTTCGCAGGCACCCCGCCAAAAACTTCCCCGTTTCGCGCTCGATGGCGTGTTGCTTCTGGACAAGCCGCTGGGCCTGTCGTCGAACGATGCGCTGATCAAGGCCAAACGTCTGCTGCAAGCGCTCAAGGCGGGACATACCGGCACGCTCGACCCCTTGGCGACTGGGCTGTTGCCGCTATGCTTCGGCGAAGCGACGAAGTTCTCGCAGGACTTGCTCGAAGCCGACAAGACCTATGAGGCGCGTGTGCGTCTGGGCGAGACTACGACGACGGGCGACGCGGAAGGGGAGGTGTTGCGCACGCGTCCCGTGACGGTCGACGAAGCGGCGATTCGGGCGGTGCTGCCGCGTTTCACGGGGTCGATTTCGCAGGTGCCGCCGATGTATTCGGCGCTCAAGCGCGATGGCAAGCCATTGTACGAATATGCGCGCGCGGGGCAGACCCTTGAGCGCGAAGCGCGCGAGGTCACGATTCATGCGCTGGAACTGATCGAGTGCGCGTTACCCGACGTGGCCGAGTTCTCGTTTCGCGTGACCTGCAGCAAAGGCACTTACGTGCGGACGCTGGCGGAAGATATGGGTGAGGCGCTGGGCTGCGGCGCACATTTGCGCGCGCTGCGACGCACGGCCGTCGGACCGCTCACGCTTGACGGCGCCGTGACGCTGGAAGCTCTGGGGGCACTCGATCACGCGCAACGCGTGCAGAGGCTGGCGCCGGTCGATGCATTGCTCAAGACGCTGCCCACGATCTGGCTCGACGAGACGCTCGCCAAGCGGTTCAGTCACGGACAACGTCTGCGTTTGGACGAGGCGCGCTGTTCACAGGCGCTGCGCGCGTGCGCTGGGGTGTCCGGGGCGATCGAGGTGAAGGTTTATGCCGAAGCCGTTGGCGATGCCGCCGCGCGGTTGCTCGGCGTTGCGCGACTCGATGGCGAGGCACTGCTCACGCCGCAACGGCTGTTGAAGACGCAGTAAGCGCAATCAGCGCAACAACCGCAATAGGTGCAACAGCAGCAATCAGCGCATTAGGCGCATCAGGCACATCAGGCACATCAGGCACATCAGGCGCATCAGGCGCCGATGCGAGGCAGTCGGCGCCGATCAGTCGCGGCAAGCCGATGTTGTCGATGGCGCGCAAGCCCGCGCGCCTCATCAGTTCCCGGGGCGCACTGCCTCGCGTCTTTCCGAGGTCGAGCGAGCGGCACCGCCGTCAGTTGGCGACATTCTCCGGCTTGAGTTCGACGATGGCGTCCAGCGCGGCCTTGACGTCCATTGCGTACTTGGCCAACGCTTTCTGCTCGTCCGTTTTCGGCTCGAACGACGGAATGCCGACTGGGTGATTGCTCTCGTCAACGGCGACGAACACCATCAGGCAGTCGGTCGTCTGACGCAGTTCGCCCCACTTGGGGTCGCCCGCGTGCACCGACACGTGAATGTGCATGCTGGTGCGGCCCGTGGCCACAATGCGCGCGCGCAGTTCCACCAGATTACCCACCAGAATCGGACGACGGAAGCGGATATTGCCGACGCTGACCGTCACGCAATAGCGGCCCGACCAGGTGGCCGCGCAGGCATAGGCCACTTCGTCGATCCATTTCATCAGCGAGCCCCCGTGCACCTTGCCACCAAAATTGACGGCGGCCGGCTCGGCCAGAAAGCGGAAGGTGACTTCAGAGCGTTCGTTCGGATTCTGCGGGGTAGTCATGATGTCGGATTGGGCGTGGGGGAGAGGCATTCCCGAGCGTCGCGCGGTGTTCCGTCATCGCGCCGGGCAATCCGCCATCATACTGCGATTGCGTAACACGTGCCGCCGCGCGTCGCCGACCGATCGCCGCGTGGCGCTTCGTGCGCCGCATCGGCATTGCGCATAAAAAAACCCCGCCAACGTCAGCGGGGTTCGAGACGTGCCCGGCCTTGCGGCGTCGAGCACAGGGGAAGTCTTCGCGTCAGTGCGCGCCAGCGGCGGCATCGGCGCCACCACCGCCCTTCATCGGCCGCGTGATCCACACCATCGAGATCATCAGCACGAACAGCACCGCCGAGATCCAGAAAATATCGTTCGCACCGAGCATCGCCGACTGCTGTGTGACCAGCCGGTCGATGTAACCGTTTGCCTGCGGGGTGCTCATGCCGAGCTGGTTGAGCGTCTGCACGGACGCGTTGAACGTCGGGTCGTACGGCGTCAGGTGCTCCGTCAACTGCGCATGGTGCAGCGTGATCCGGTTCTCCCACATCGTCGTGGAGATCGATGTGCCCACCGCACCGCACGTGATCCGCACGAAGTTGGACAGCCCCGCGGCCGCCGGAATGCGACTCGGTGGCAACCCGGACAGGATGATCGCGGTGAGCGGAATGAAGAACATCGACATCGGCACGCCCTGCAGGAACGTCGGAATCATCAGCGTGCGTGTATCGACGAGCGTGTTGAAGTGCGAGCGCATCAGGAACACCAGCGCGAACAGCAGGAACGAGACGGTCACGACCCAACGGGCATCGAGCCTGGGCAGCGTCTTGCCGATCACCGGCGAGAGCAGGATGGCGAACAGGCCCACCGGTGCCAGCACGAGGCCCGCCTCCGTGGCGGTATAGCCGAGGTGGATCTGCAACCACTGCGGCAGAATCACCAGGTTCCCGAAGAACAGCCCGTAACCCACCGAGATCGCCACCACGCCACCGGTAAAGTTGATCCGCTTGAAGAGCGTCAGGTCAACGACCGGATGCTCCTCGGTAATCTCCCAGATGACGAAGAAGCAGAACGACACCAGTGCCACGAGCGCCAGCACCACAATGGTCGACGAATTGAACCAGTCGAGTTCCTTGCCCTTGTCGAGCATCACCTGCAGCGAGCCGACCCACAACACGAGCAAGGCCAGCCCGACGGTGTCGATCGGCTTGCGTTGCGTGGCGGTTTCACGCTTGGCGTAAATCAGCCAGGTGGCGTATGCGGCGGCAATGCCCACCGGGATGTTGATGTAGAAGATCCAGGGCCATTGGTAATTGTCCGAGATCCAGCCGCCGAGAATCGGCCCCATCACCGGCGCGACCAGCGTTGTCATGCCCCAAAGTGCCAGGGCCATCGAACTCTTCGCACTAGGGTAGCTCGAGAGCAGCAGCGATTGCGAGAGCGGGATCATTGGCCCGGCCACCGCGCCCTGCAACACGCGGGCCGCGAGCAGAAATTCGAGCGTGGGTGCCATGCCGCACAGCCAGGACGCCAGCACGAACAGCAGAATCGACGAGATGAACAGCCGCACCGCACCGAAGCGCTCGGTCAGCCAGCCCGTGAGCGGCACCGAAATGGCGTTGGCCACGGCGAACGACGTAATCACCCACGTCCCCTGGCTCGATGAGACGCCAAGGTCGCCGGAAATGGCGGGAATCGATACGTTGGCAATCGACGTGTCGAGCACGTTCATGAACGTGGCGAGCGACAACGCGATGGTGCCGAGTACCAACTGGCCCCCTGTCAGAGGGCCCGGAGCGTTTTGAGTTGCCATGAGATGTCAAAGGGGGTGGGGGGCACCCCCCTCCGCTTTACAGGGGACGTGCGCGAGCCGGTTGGTTGCGCGTGTCGCTGGCACCGTCTGCGCCTGAGGCAGCCGCGGTACCGGCGTTTTCGGTGATGATTTTGGCGACGATGTCGTCGGCGTCGTGGCCGATCTTGTCGAACACGTCGGTGGCGTACACCGGCAGGGCAGGGGCTTCACCGAGTTCCTTGCCGTCCGTATTGCGCACGTCCACCTTGACCTGCATCGACAGACCGACACGCAGCGGATGCTGTTGCAACTGCTTCGCGTCGAGCGCGATACGCACCGGTAGACGCTGCACGACCTTGATCCAGTTGCCGGTCGCATTTTGTGCCGGCAGCAGCGAGAACGCGCTGCCTGTGCCCGCCGAAAAGCCCGCCACGGTCCCCTTGTATTCCACCGACGAACCGTAGACGTCGGCGGTGAGCGTCACCGGTTGACCGACGCGCATGTGCGCGATCTGCACTTCCTTGAAGTTGGCATCGACCCAGACTTGATTGAGCGGCACCAGCGCCATGAGCGGCGCACCGGTGGCCACGCGCTGACCCACCTGCACCGATCGCTTGGCCACGTAGCCGTCGACCGGCGCCGGGATCGACGTGCGGGCGTAGTCGAGATACGCCGCACGCACCTTCGCTGCGGCCTGCTGCACGCTCGGGTGCGTCGTGACCGACGTCTTGTCCGTCAGCGCCCGGTTCGACACCCATTGCGCCCGCGCCTGTTCGAGGGCGGCCTGCGCCGTCTTCACGGCATCCTGCGCGTGGGCCAGTTCTTCGCGTGACACGGCACCCGTCGCAATCGCCATTTCGCGACGCTTCACGTCGGCTTGCGTCTTGGCCAGCTCCGACTCACGCATGGCCACGGTGGCGGCGTACGCATCGTTGTTGACGAAGTATGTGCGTACCTGACGCACGGTCTGCGCCAGATTGGCCTCGGCTTGCAGCAGGGCGACGCGGGCGTCCGTCGGGTCGAGCGTGACCAGCGGCTGGCCGGCCTTGACCAGTTGCGTGTCGTCGACCTTCACGCCGGTCACGGTGCCCGGCACCTGCGGCGTGATCTGCACCACGTTGCCTGCGACGTAAGCGTCGTCGGTGTCTTCGTAGAAGCGCGCATACAGTCCGTAATAGGCGCCGTAGGCGATGGCCGCAATCGCAATCACGGCCGTCAGCGTCAGCATCATGCGACGGCGCTTGCCATTGCCTTGCGCCGGCTGGTCAGGCGCTTGTTGTTGGTTCTCGCTCATCATTCGCTCCGTACTCTTCTCTTAATGTGCTTTGACGTTGTCTTGTCTGTTCGGTATGAGGTGCGGCGGGCGCTCAGTGCGTCTGCATGTCGCTGCCTTCGGGTCTGGCGGGGCGTTCCTGCCCCACGACGAGACCCGCCGCGGTTGCGTCGAATCCACCGCCAAGCGCCTTGATCAGGCCGATCTGCTGGTCGCGGCGCGCGCTTTCGATGTTCACGCGTGCTTGCTCCTGCGCCAGCAGCGATGACTCGGCAGTGAGCACGGTCAATTGCGGTGTGAGACCCGCCTTGTAACGGTCGACGGCCAGGTCGTAGGCACGTTGCGCGGCGTCTTGCGCGACGCGCTGCGAGACCATTTGCTTGTCCGCCGAGCGGATCGACGACATGCGGTCCGCGATGTCGCCGAGCGCCTTGTTCAGCGTCGAATCGTAGTTCGCCACCGCGCTTTCATATGCCGCGTATTGCCCCTTCAGGTTGGCGCGCAGGCGGCCGCCGTCGAAGATCGGCAGCGAAATCACCGGACCGTACTGGATGTTCTGGCTGCTCGGATCGATCAGCTTGCCCAGCCCGAAGGTGGAGAAGCCAAAGGCGGCATTCAGGTTCACATCCGGATAGAAGCGGGCCTTCGCCAGATCGACACCCTTGAGCTGGGCTTCCACGCCCCAGCGTGCCGAGACGATGTCCGGGCGACGGCCGAGCAGCGTGAGCGGCAGGTTGTCGGGCAGCGCCGGCGTCGCCAGTTGCGCGAGTGTCGGGCGCGCAATCGCCAGGCCGCGATCCGGCCCCTTGCCGAGCAACACACCGAGTTGATGGCGAGTCAGGAGGATCTGGCCGTCGAGTTGCGCGATTTGCGTTTGAATGTCGGCGGTGTTGCTCTCGGCCTGCTTCTGCTCGACTTGCGTGTCGAGACCGGCGCGCACGCGGTCCGCCGTCAGTTGACCGAGGCTTTGGCGTTGTTTGCTGACGCGGTCGAGCACGTCATGCAGTGCATATTGCTGGGCGAGCTGGTTGTAAGCGCGTGCCACGGCAGTGGCCAGCGTGAGCCGCACTTCCTGATCCTCGGCCTCGTCGGCACGTTCGGCCGAGGTGGCTTGTGCCCGTGCCGAGCGGTTCTTGCCCCACAAGTCGAGTTCCCACGACAACGAGGCCGTGAGGTCGCCCTGCGTGAACCACGTACCGCCATAGCCCGGCGGGTAGATGGTGTTTTCCGTGAATTTCTCGCGATACACGCTGCCCGAGGCGTTGACCGACGGCAGCAGCGCCGCGGCCGCGCCTTCGGTCTGCGCCTGCGCCGCCTTCAGGCGGGCGGCCGCCATGGCCAGATCGGGGTTGCCGGCAAGGGCTTCGTCGATCAGCGAGACAAGTTGCGGGTCGCCGAACCGCTGTGCCCAATCGGTGCCCGGCCACTGGCCGCCCTCGCCGGGCAGGCTGCGCTGGGTCTGATACTGATCGGGGGTGCTGATTTGCTTATCGCTGTGGATGCCGGCGAAATTCGCACAACCGGCAAACCCCAGTGTCACGGCCGCCAGACAGAGGGCGGAAATGACGGAACGGGCCCGCAGATGCGGGAGGAACGGTGAGGCCACTTTCATTGCGAAGCCTTTACGAGTGACGTTAGGGACCGACAATAATCGGAAACCGGGTGATGGCGAGTACCAGGAATAGTGGACTCGACATGCTTTTTTGGGGAATCTGAGGGGGCGTCGTTGTCATCCGGTTTCGCCGTTGGCGATCACGCGGCGCAGCAGACTCTTCAGGAAACCCACTTCCTCTACGGAGAACCCGCGCATCAGATGATCGGCGGCACGCACGAAGATGTCCGGCATCCGGTCGGCCATGGCGTATCCGGCTTCGGTCGCACTCAGGTTCACCGTGCGGCGATCCATCTTGCTGCGCTCGCGCACGAGCAAGCCCTGCGCTTCGAGCCGGTCAAGCAGACGGGTGACGGCGCTCGCGTCGATACAGTAGTCGCGTGCCAGATCGGCCGCCGTCTTGCTCTTGCCCGTGGCCACCTTGTAAAGCATGGTCGCCTGGGTGCTCGTCAAGCCGTATTGCGATGTTTCGTTGGTCAGCTCGGCGAGGATCAACTGGCGCACGCGGGAGACAAGATACCCCAGGGAGT
Organism: Pandoraea eparura; assembly: GCF_902459725.1. Taxonomy (GTDB): domain Bacteria; phylum Pseudomonadota; class Gammaproteobacteria; order Burkholderiales; family Burkholderiaceae; genus Pandoraea; species Pandoraea eparura. Next base: position 156,630 of record NZ_CABPSH010000009.1, on the reverse strand, counting down.
TGTCGATATCGTAGGCGCAGCGCGGAGGATCGCTCTGGGGGGCATCCGGCGACGACATCGGCGCGGCATCGGACGAGGGGGCGGATGGATCGGTCATTTTCGTGCTGCTGCAATAGTTGACTAGCCACGATTATAGTGGGGACTTAATAAATTTCAAGGCCATGCAATAGTTGACTAGGCAAATATTGCGACCAAAATTAGATGCAATGCTCTAAATTGGCGTATAGCGGCGGAGGCTGGGGGGGGGAGGTTGGGCGGGGGATGTCCAGGCGAAATCGATCCGGTTGTCGCTTTCGCAGGGGGCGGCGTTGTTGCATTGCAGAAAGGCCATGACGTGAGACACGCGCAAGTGGTAGAATCGCTGATTCTCCAAAGGCTTTTTTCGAGCACCTCTTCATGACCCGCGCTCTCCGTAATATCGCCATCATCGCGCACGTCGACCACGGCAAAACCACGCTCGTCGACCAATTGTTGCGCCAGTCGGGCACCTTCCGCGAAAACCAGCAAGTCGCTGAACGCGTGATGGACTCGAACGACATTGAAAAAGAGCGCGGCATCACGATCCTCGCCAAAAACTGCGCCGTCGAATACGAAGGCACACACATCAACATCGTCGACACGCCCGGACACGCGGACTTCGGCGGTGAAGTGGAGCGTGTGCTGTCGATGGTCGACAGCGTGTTGTTGCTCGTCGACGCCGTCGAAGGCCCGATGCCGCAAACGCGCTTCGTGACCCGCAAGGCCCTCGGCCTCGGTCTGAAGCCGATCGTCGTGGTCAACAAGATCGACCGACCGGGCGCGCGTCCGGACTGGGTGATCAACCAGACGTTCGATCTGATGGACAAGCTCGGCGCCACCGACGAGCAGCTCGACTTCCCGGTCGTCTACGCATCGGCCCTGAACGGCTTTGCCAGCCTGGACTCCGAAGTGCGCGAAGGCACCATGCGCCCGCTGTTCGACGCAATTCTCGAGCACGTGCCGGTCCGCGAGGCCGATACGGAAGCCCCGCTGCAGCTGCAGATCAGCTCGCTCGACTACTCGACCTTCGTCGGCCGTATCGGTATCGGTCGTATCACGCGTGGCCGCATCAAGCCGGGCCAGCAAGTGGTGATGCGCTTCGGTCCGGAAGGCGAAGTGCTCAAGCGCAAGATCAACCAGGTGCTGACGTTCCGCGGCCTGGAGCGTGTGATGTCGGACGGCGCGGAAGCCGGTGACATCGTGCTGATCAACGGTATCGAAGACGTGGGCATCGGCGCGACGATCTGCGACGTGGATACACCGGAAGCCCTGCCGCTGCTGACGGTGGACGAGCCGACGCTGACCATGAACTTCTGCGTGAACACGTCGCCGCTGGCCGGGCGTGAAGGCAAGTTCGTGACGAGCCGTCAAATTCGTGACCGTCTGCATAAGGAACTGAATCACAACGTGGCGCTGCGCGTGAAAGACACCGACGAAGATTCCGTCTTCGAAGTGTCGGGCCGTGGCGAACTGCACCTGACGATTCTCATCGAGAACATGCGTCGCGAAGGCTACGAACTGGCCGTGTCGCGTCCGCGCGTGGTGCTCAAGGAAATCGACGGCGTGAAGCACGAGCCGTACGAAATGCTGACCATCGACCTGGAAGACGATCACCAGGGCGCGGTCATGGAAGAAATCGGTCGCCGCAAGGGCGAAATGCTGGACATGGTGTCGGACGGTCGTGGCCGTACGCGCCTCGAGTACCGCATTCCGGCGCGTGGTCTGATCGGCTTCCAGGGCGACTTCCTGTCGATGACCCGCGGTACGGGGCTGATGAGCCACATCTTCGATGCTTATGCACCGCTCAAGGATGGCACGCTGGGCGAGCGTCGCAACGGCGTTTTGATCTCGCAGGACGACGGCGCAGCCGTGGCCTACGCCCTGTGGAAGCTGCAGGATCGCGGCCGCATGTTTGTGTCGCCGGGCGACGCCCTGTACGAAGGCATGATCATCGGTATCCACAGCCGTGACAACGACCTCGTGGTCAACCCGATCAAGGGCAAGCAGCTCACGAACGTACGTGCGTCGGGAACCGACGAAGCCGTGCGTCTGGTGCCGCCGATCGCGATGAACCTCGAGTACGCCGTGGAATTCATCGATGACGACGAACTGGTCGAAGTCACGCCGCAGACGATCCGCCTGCGCAAGCGCTACCTCAAGGAACATGAGCGCAAGCGCGCGTCGCGTGAAGAAAAGTAAAGCCGGCGAGGGGATCGCGGCGTAGCGTGCAGACCGCTGTTGCGCACCGATCCCAGTCTGTTGGAAAGAAAGCCGGTGCCTCGCACCGGCTTTTTTGTTTTGCTGCGTTCACTGATGGGCGACGCAAGCTTGCCCGCATAGTATTGATTGCCCCCCAGAGGATTACGCCAGAGGATCGCGTTGTGCACGCGTCCGTTCCGTTGACATTCTTGACTCACCAGACATGACCGACTTTGTTAGCACCGACATCCGGGGTCGCATCGGCTTCATCACACTGACCCGCCCGAAGGCGCTCAACGCGCTCTCGCACGACATGATTCGCGCGATGGCCTCGGCCCTCGACGCGTGGCGCGACGATTCCGCCGTGCTCGCTGTCGTCCTGCAGGGCGAGGGGGAGAAGGGCTTGTGCGCGGGCGGCGACATTCGCTATTTCCATGAGGCCGTGAGCGCGGGGCGCACCGACCTCATGGATTTCTTCACGGACGAGTACACGCTGAACTACACGATCGCCACCTACCCGAAGCCCTATATCGCGCTGATGGACGGCGTGGTGATGGGTGGCGGCATGGGCATCTCGCAGGGCGCGGCGTTGCGCATCGTCACCGAGGCGACGCGCATGGCAATGCCGGAAACGGCGATCGGCTTGTTTCCCGACGTGGGCGGCGGATGCTTTCTCGCGAATCTTGCTGGTCATCTTGGCGAGTATCTCGGCACGACGGGCGTGGTGTTCGGTGCCGTCGACGCGTGCGAAATCGGTCTGGCCGACGGGGTGGTGCCGCGTGCCGAACTGCCAGCGCTCTGTGCATGGCTGGCGAACGGCGATTGGCCGGACAGCGACGCGGTCCTCGATGCGGCGCGCGCGTTCGCCCGCCAAAGCTTGCCACCTGCCGGTCTGGCGCCGGGCAAGCTCGCGCCGTTGCGCGACGTGATCGACCGTCATTTCGGTCTGCCGGATATGTCGGCCATCCTGGCGTCGCTCAAGCACGAAGCCCGCTGTGAGTTCGCCGGGTGGGCACAGGAGACGGAAGATCTGTTGCGCGCCAAGCGTTCGCCGCTGATGGTGTGCGTCACGCTCGAACAGGTGCGCCGCGCACGCAAGCTGTCATTGGCCGACGAGTTGCGTGAAGAATGGCTGATGATGCGCAGCGTTTTCAATCTTGACGGGCGTTCCGGAGCGGAAGGTGTCGAAGGCATTCGCGCGATGGTCGTCGACAAGGATCACGCGCCGCGCTGGCAGCACGACAGCATCGAAGCGGTGACGCCCGCCGACGTCGCCCGATTCTTCGATGGCGATCGCTTTGGCGCGGACAATCCGCTGCGCAACCTCGGGCAATAGCCTCGTTGCGCAGGGGCGCAGGGGATCGGCGCGCTCGCCCGAGCGTTTACACGGCGGCCTGACAGAACTGCTCGCCGACGGCCAGATCGAGTTTGCGGCAGATGTCGGCGATGCTGCCGACCATCACGATGTGCGACACATCGCGATACACGCGCACCTCGTGCCCCGCTTGCGTGTCGCGTCGCTGAACCACTCGTGCGCTGCGCGACGAGTTGACGGCTTTTCCCGCGGGACAGGCGCGACGCGTGGCCGACGCCATGGCGGCCGCGAGCGTGCGGGGCAGGGCCGTGGAGCGCGAGCGCGCCGGCACGGTGTAAGAGCGTGCGATGGCCGGGGCGGCGGCAAACGGGCCGGACAAGGCCGAGAGTCCGTACACGGCAGACAGTCGCGCCTGCGACGACGCTCGAACGCGCGGTTGACCAAATGACGTACGCAGCAAACCAAAGAGTCGAGCCATGATGCGATCCTTCCTCCAATGTGGGTCTGAGGGGCGCGTCCTGCCACGACCTTGTGGAATCGCGGGCGCAGCAGGGCACGGGCGCCGGACCCAGCCCGGCGCAGTCGGAAATGCCAATCGTCGGTGAGCGGGGCGCTGCGTTTTCGTGATGCGGCGCAGTGCCCGGGGATGGCGCCTAGAGGTCGTTATTGCGGATCAGGCCGACCGCAATGCCTTCCAGCGCAAAGTCGCCGCTGCCTTCATTCACGTTGATGTTCTCGAAGTCGGGGTTTTCGGCGATCAACTCCACGCCGCCCGGCACACGGTGAAAACGTTTGACGGTCACGTCGTCGCCGATGCGTGCCACGACGATCTGGCCCTCGCGCGCGTCGGCGGCCTTCTGCACCGCCAGCAGATCGCCGTCGAGAATGCCGGCGTCGCGCATCGACATGCCGCGCACCTTCAACAGGTAATCGGGTTGGCGTGCGAACATATTCGGGTCGCACTGGAAATTGCGTTCGATGTGTTCCTGCGCCAGGATCGGGCTGCCGGCAGCCACGCGCCCGACGAGCGGCAGCGACAATTGCATCAGGCCCATATGCGGCAACGTGAACTGATGCGCGCCGCCAGCTTCGTCCAGCCGCTTGAGGCGGATGCCGCGCGACTGGCCCGCGGCCAGTTCGATCACCCCTTTGCGCGCCAGCGCCCGCAGGTGCTCCTCCGCGGCATTGGCGGAAGAGAAGCCGAGTTCGGCAGCGATTTCCGCACGCGTCGGCGGAAACCCGGTGCGCTCGATCGCTTGTCGGACCAGTTCGTAGACCTGCTGTTGACGGGCAGTAAGTTTGATCATGGCATCACTGTATGGAAGCACAGGTGGCTGTATTTTTGTACAGTGTTTGTAAAAACGCAAGGGAAAACTTTATCGAGGGCGTGGCGTTCTTGCCTCGCGTACTGGGCATTTCGCGTCCCTTGCGCTCGCGCTGACGTTGACACCCGCACGCGCTAATCCACGATTTGGCATAAATAATCGCTTAAATATTATTTTTAATTATTTAGACGTCCCCATAGACTGACCTCCTACACACAAGACAGAAAAGGGAGTGCCAGTCATGAGCCAGGCCACACGGGGATGGAAAGCCAGGACGCTAGCGATCGCATTGGGAGGACTGGCGCTCGCCGCCGGCTTGTCGATTCAGGCGCAGGCCGCGAGTCTTTCGCTGCTCAACGTGTCGTACGACCCGACGCGTGAGCTGTACGCCGACTACAACAAGGCGTTCGAGGCCCACTACAAACAGACCACCGGCGACACGGTGACGCTCAAGGCGTCGCATGGCGGCTCGGGCAAGCAGGCCCGTACCGTTCTCGACGGCGCCCCGGCCGACGTCGTGACGCTCGGCATCTCCGCCGACATCGACGAACTGGCGCAGGCCGGTCTTGTGAACAAGGATTGGCAGAAGCGCCTGCCCGACAACGCCACGCCCTACACGTCGACCATCGTGCTGCTCGTGCGCAAGGGCAACCCCAAGCATATCAAGGACTGGAACGATCTCACGAAGCCTGGCATCAGCGTGATCACACCGAACCCGAAGACGTCGGCCGGCGCCCGCTGGAATTACCTTGCCGCCTGGCTCTACGCGCTCAAGCAGCCGGGCGGCAACGAGCAAACCGCGCAGGCATTCGTCGCCGCACTCTACCGGAACGTGGCGGTGCTCGATTCCGGTGCGCGAGGGGCCACCACGACCTTCGTCGAGCGCGGCATCGGCGACGTGCTGATCGCCTGGGAAAACGAGGCACTGCTCGCGGTAAAGGATCTCGGGCCGGACAAGTTCGACATCGTCGTGCCGTCGTCGTCGATTCTCACGGAGCCGCCGGTCGCGGTGGTCGACAAGAACGTTGACAAGCATGGCACCCGCAAAGTCGCCGAAGCGTATCTGCAATGGCTGTATTCGCCGCAAGGGCAGGAGATTGCCGCGAAGCACTTCTATCGTCCCCGCTCGCCGGACATCGCCAGGAAGTACGCGTCGCAGTATCCGAAACTCAAGCTTTACACGGTCGATGCCGACCTGGGCGGCTGGACGAAGACGCAGGCCAAGCACTTTGCCGACGGCGGCATCTTCGATCAGATTTACACGAAGAAGTAACGTCATGACCTCGGAAACCTACGGGATGCCCACATGAGTACCGCACTGTTTCCCCTCTGGCGCAAGCCGAGTGCCTTGCCGGGCTTTGGCCTGACGATGGGCTACACGGTGGCGTACCTGAGCCTCGTGGTGCTGGTGCCGTTGTTGATGGTGTTCCTCAAGGCAAGCGCGCTCGACTGGGCGAGTTTTGTCGCCGCCGTGAGCTCGCCGCGCGTGGTGGCATCCTATCGCCTCACGTTTGGTCTCTCACTCGCGGCGGCCCTCCTCAACGCGGGGTTCGGTGTCGTGCTGGCCTGGGTGCTGGTGCGCTACCCATTCCCTGGCAAGCGCCTTGTCGATGCGCTGATCGATCTGCCGTTTGCCTTGCCGACGTCCGTTGCGGGGATCGTGCTGGCCGCGATCTACGCGCCGAACGGCTGGATCGGACGCTGGTTCGCACCGCTCGATATCAAGATCGCGTTTACGCCGTTGGGCATCTTCGTGGCGCTGACCTTCATCGGACTGCCGTTCGTCGTGCGCACGCTCCAACCGGTGCTGGAAGAATTTGAACGTGAACAGGAAGAAGCCGCCGCATGCCTGGGCGCAACACGTTGGCAGACGCTGCGTCACGTGATTCTCCCGGCGGTGCTGCCCGCGCTGCTGACCGGTTTTGCGCTGGCCTTTGCGCGCGCGGTGGGGGAGTACGGCTCGGTCATCTTCATTGCCGGCAACCTGCCGATGGTCTCGGAAATCACGTCGCTGCTGATCGTCACGAAGCTGGAACAGTACGACTATGCGGGCGCCGCGGCGCTGGCCGTGGTGATGCTCGTGATCTCTTTCGTGTTGCTGCTGCTCATCAATACCCTGCAATGGTGGCTGCAACGCCGTCATGCGGGCCGACGCGCCAGTGGCGTGTGATTCACGAGAACGTTTCGATCATGTCCGATTCCCTTACCCTGTCGCGCGCCTCGCCGCCAGCGACGCCGGCCCGTCGGGCCGATCCGACCGACGAGCCGGCGTTCGTCAAGGCGGGACTCATTGCCGTGGCGCTGCTGTTCTTCGTCTTGTTTCTTCTCCTGCCGCTCGTGTCGGTCTTCGTCACGGCGCTGAGCAAAGGCGTCACCGCGTATTGGGATGGGCTCAGCAACGACGATGCGCTGTCCGCCTTTCGTCTCACGCTGCTCATTGCGATCATCGCCGTGCCGCTCAACCTGGTGTTTGGCGTGGCGGCGTCGTGGGCGATTGCGCGATTCGACTTCAAGGGCAAGAGCGTGCTGACCACGCTCATCGACCTGCCGTTTTCGGTCTCGCCGGTGATTGCGGGCGTCTCGTTTTTGCTGATCTTCGGCCGTCAGGGGCCGCTGTGGGACTTTCTCGACGCGCACAACCTGAAGGTCGTGTTCGCGTTGCCCGGACTGATACTGGCGACAGTGTTCGTCACGTTCCCGTTCGTCGCGCGCGAACTGATCCCGCTCATGCAGGCGCAGGGCAGCGAAGAGGAGGAGGCGGCGCGCGTGCTGGGGGCTAGCGGCTGGCAGGTGTTCACGCGTGTGACGTTGCCGAAAATCAAATGGGGTTTGCTGTACGGCGTGATCCTCTGCAATGCGCGGGCAATGGGCGAGTTCGGTGCCGTGTCGGTCGTCTCCGGCCATATTCGCGGCGAGACGAACACACTGCCGCTGCACGTGGAAATTGAATACACCGACTACCACACGGTGGGCGCGTTCGCGGCGGCGTCGATTCTCGCGTTGCTCGCGCTCGCCACGCTGGCGCTGAAGCTGTGGGCCGAGCGCAAGCTGGCACAGGACAAGGCCGCGCGTCGCGCAGACGCCGTGCAGGCATGAGCCGACATTGCATCAAGGAGCAAGGCAATGAGCATCCAGGTACAACAGGTGTCGAAACGCTTCGGTGATTTTGCGGCGCTCGACGACGTCACGCTTGAGTTCCCGAGCGGCGAGCTGGTCGCGCTGCTCGGACCTTCCGGCTGCGGCAAGACCACGCTGCTGCGCATCGTGGCGGGGCTGGAGTTCGCCGATGCCGGCCGCGTCGTGCTCAACGGCGAGGACGTGGCGTCGGTCGGCACGCGCGAGCGTCAGGTCGGCTTCGTGTTCCAGCACTACGCGCTGTTCCGTCACATGACCGTGTTCGAGAACGTGGCGTTCGGCTTGCGCGTGAAGTCGCGCCGCGAGCGGCGCTCGGACGCGCAGATCCGCGCCAAGGTGCACGAGCTGCTCGGCCTCGTGCAACTCGACTGGCTGGCCGATCACTATCCGGCGGAACTCTCGGGCGGGCAGCGGCAACGAATTGCGCTGGCGCGTGCACTGGCCGTCGAGCCGAAGGTGCTGCTGCTCGACGAACCGTTCGGTGCGCTCGATGCCAAGGTGCGCAAGGAATTGCGTAGCTGGCTGCGCCGTCTGCACGACGAGCTGCATATCACTACGATCTTCGTCACGCACGACCAGGAAGAAGCGCTCGAAGTGGCCGATCGTATCGTGCTGATGAATCACGGCAAGGTCGAGCAGATTGGGGCACCACAGGACGTGTACGACACGCCACGCAGCCCCTTCGTCTACGAGTTTCTCGGGGCGGTGAACCGGCTGTCGGGTGAGTTGCGCATGCACGACTTCATCGCCGATGTCGGTGCGGGGGCTGGCGCATTTCGGGTGACGGCGGACAAGGACGATTTGCCCGCCGTGCCGCAGGACGGTCGCGCGATGGCGTACGTGCGTCCGCACGATCTTGCGTTGCTGCCGGCGAATGACGGTGGGCCGGGGATCGACGTGGCCGTGCGCCGCGCCATTCCCTTGGGCGGCACCGTGCGCGTGGAGCTTGCCGCGCCGGGCGGGGAGGTGTGGGAGGCGGAACTGACACGCGCTGGCTGGCAGGCGCTCGGCGCACAAAATGGGGCGCCGCTGCGGGCGGTGCCGCGCCAGTTGCGGGTGTTTGCCGCGCAGGCGTGAGGCATGAGGCGTGAGGCGCAACGACGGTGCGCGTCCATTCGACCGGGGTCGTCACGCGCAAAGACCTGACCGGCCATCTGACCGACGACCGACCATGACGTAACAAACAAGACGTAACAATCGAGACGCAGCAAACAAGACGTCATGAACAAGACGTCACGAACCGACAAGCCACAGGGTGGAGTCCCCTCATGAATTTTCAGCAATTGCGCTACGTGCGCGAAGCCGTTCGGCAGAATCTCAACCTGACGGAAGCCGCCAGTGCGCTGTACACGTCGCAGTCAGGTGTGAGCAAGCAGATCAAGGATCTGGAAGACGAACTGGGCGTGGATGTCTTCGTGCGTCGCGGCAAGCGGCTCACGGGGCTCACCGAACCGGGCAAGGCCGTGCTGCAACTGATCGAGCGCATGTTGCTCGATGCCGAGAACCTGCGCCGGGTGGCGCGTCAGTTCGCGGATCAGGACAGCGGCCACCTCGTGGTGGCGACAACCCATACGCAGGCGCGCTATGCGCTGCCGCAGGTCATCAAGCCCTTCACGAGCGTGTATCCGAAGGTGCATCTGGCGTTGCGGCAGGGCAGTCCGCGTCAGATCGCGCAGATGGTGATCGACGGCGAGGCCGATATCGGCATCACGACCGAGGCGCTCGATCGCTTTCCCGACATCGTCACGTTCCCATGCTATTCGTGGCATCACGTCGTCGTCGTGCCGAAGGATCACCCGCTGGTCGGGCGTGCGAGCGTCACGCTCGCGGACATCGCCGACTATCCGATCATCACCTATGACGGCGACTTCACGGGGCGCTCGCACGTGGACAAGGCGTTCTCCGATCAGGGCCTGGTGCCGGACATCGTGCTCACTGCCCTCGATACGGACGTGATCAAGACTTACGTCGAGCTGGGATTGGGCGTGGGGATCGTGGCGGCGATGGCCGTCGATCCGCGCAAGGACCAGGATCTGGCCGTATTGGAACTCGACAACGCATTTGCGCCGAGCACGACGCGCATCGGCTTGCGCCGCGGCGCGTTCCTGCGCTCGTACGCTTACCGCTTCATTGAAATGCTTGCCCCGGCGCTCAAGGAGCAGGACATCTCGACGCAATTGCGGGAAGCGCTCGAATTTGCGGCCTGACGCGCCGACCCGCCCGTCCCCACCGTCCCGCCGTCCCGCCGTCCCGCCGTCACCGTCGCGTTGGGCGCGTTCCGGCGCCGGGCGGGGCGTGCATGAACCTGTCTCCCGCTTGTCGGCTGCGGGCAGCCGTGATCCCGAGCAACGAGGTGGGTTCGATATTTTCAGCGATTGGGAAGCCGGGCAGTATTGGATACAATCGATGCCATGACTTCGACCTCATTCAACCCGATTCCCCACTACACGGTGTCCTCTGGCGATCTGCCGCGCATCGCGCTGCTGGCCACGGGCGGCACGATTGCGGGCAGCGCATCCGACGCGACGCGCACCGCTGGTTATCAGGCCGGGGCGCTCGGTGTGCAGGACCTGCTCGCGGCGGTTCCCGCGCTGGGCAACGTTGCGCATATTCACGCGGAGCAGGTCGCGCAGATCGACAGCAAGGACATGAGCGTGGCGCTGTGGCAGAAGCTGGCCGCTCGCGTGAACGCCTTGCTCTCGCAGCCCGATGTGGCCGGGGCGGTGATTACCCACGGCACCGATACGCTTGAAGAAACGGCGTACTACCTCCATCTGACGGTCAACAGCCGCAAGCCGGTGGTGCTGACCGCGGCGATGCGGCCCGCGACGGCGCTCTCGGCCGATGGCCCCCTCAACCTGCTCAACGCCGTGCGCGTGGCCACCGACCCGATCTCAACCGGACGTGGCGTGCTGGTCGCCATCAACAACCAGATTCATTGCGCGCGCGACGTCATCAAAACGAGCACCTACAAGGTCGACGCCTTCCACTCGCCGGAGATCGGCGTGCTCGGCTGGGTGCAGGACGAGCGCGTGGCGTATCAACGCGCGGCATTGCAGTACCACACCGTCGAGAGCGAGTTCGTCGGACTCTCGGGCGAATTGCCCGCCGTGGAAGTGGTGTCGAGTTATGCGGGGGTGTCCCGTATTGCCGTAGATGCGCTCGTCGACGCGGGTGTGCAGGGCATCGTGGTCGCGGGCACGGGCAATGGCTCTCTGCATTCGCTGCTGCAACAGGCGCTCTCGGAGGCCGTGCAGCGCGGCGTGACGGTGGTGCGCGCCGCGCGGGTGGGGAGCGGGCATGTCATGCACAACGGCGCCGCGCCCGACGATCAGTTTGGCTTCGTGAGCGCGGGCAACCTGCATCCGTTCAAGGCACGCGTGCTGCTGATGTTGGCCTTGCAGGCCGGCGTGCCGCGCGAGCGTATGCAGAGCCTGTTCGACGAGTATTGATCCAGCCTGTCTGCGGCGCGTTCAACGCGGGCCTTCAATGCGACAGTCCTCAATGAACAAGCGCCGGACCTTGCGGCCCGGCGCCTGTCGTCATCCACCACATCTCCCTGATGGCCTGACGCTCCCTACGTGGTCAATGCTTTACGCCACCGTATGGTTAGCCAGCAATTCCAGCGCACGGACCATGCCCGAGTGATCCCACGCGGCGCCGCCATTCGCGGCACAGGCGTTGAACAGCTCCTGGCACGTGGCCGTGTTCGGCAGCGACACGCCGAGGGCCTTGGCGCTCTGGAGCGCCAGATTCAGATCCTTCTGGTGCAGGGCAATGCGGAAGCCCGGTTCGAAGTTGCGCTTGACCATGCGCTCGCCGTGCACTTCGAGAATGCGCGACGAGGCGAAGCCACCCATCAGCGCCTCACGCACCTTCGCGGGATCGGCACCGGCCTTCGACGCGAACAGCAGGGCTTCGCCCACGGCTTCGATCGTCAGCGCGACCACGATCTGGTTGGCGACCTTGCAGGTCTGGCCGGCGCCGCTCTCGCCCACGAGCGTGATGTTCTTGCCCATCAGCTCGAAGAACGGCTTCACATCGTCGAACGCCGCTTGCGAGCCGCCGACCATGATCGACAGCGTGGCGGCCTTCGCACCGACTTCGCCGCCCGAGACCGGGGCGTCGAGGTATTCGCAGCCCAGCGCCTTGACCTTCTTGGCGTATTCCTTCGTCTCGATCGGCGAGATGGAGCTCATGTCGACGACGATCTTGCCTGCCGACAGTCCTTCGGCCAGACCGTCCTGACCGAACAGGACGGCGCCCACGTCAGGGGTGTCCGGCACCATCACGAAGACGATGTCGGCGCGCTTGGCGACTTCCTTGGCCGACGTGCAGACCGTGGCCTGACCGTCGATCAGGTCCTGCGGGGGCGTGCGGCGCTCATACAGGAACAGCTTGTGACCGGCGTTCTGCAGATGCTTCGCCATCGGCGCGCCCATGATGCCCAGACCAATGAAACCGAGTTGTGCCATTTCGAGACTCCTTGTTGCCAAAGTATGTAGTGTTGTCGCTGACGCTCAGACGAGCCGGGCGGTGACGCTGTGTCGCGCCCCCGTGCTCCGGCCGCATGCCCCCTGCATGCGGCCGGCGGGGCCCTTCCTCGTCGAAACCCGGTCAGCCGGCGCGCCGCCTGGGGCGGATACGCCTTCGTTTCGTCCGCACGCCACCGGGGGAAGGTGCCGTGCGGTGGGTAGGGGGAGCGTAGGGATTACGCCGCTTCGCGCAGGCCCGCGGCCTTGAACCAGCCAAGACCCTCGGTCGTGGTGGTGGCAGGCTTGTACTCGCAGCCTATCCAGCCCTGGTAGCCAATGCGGTCGAGGAACGCGAACAGGTAGGCGTAGTTGATCTCGCCCGTGCCCGGCTCGTTGCGGCCTGGGTTGTCGGCCAGCTGCACGTGAGCGATGCGCGCCAGATTCGTCTCGATGGTCTTGGCGAGTTCGCCCTCCATGCGCTGCATGTGATAGATGTCGTACTGCAGGAACAGGTTGTCCGAACCCACGGCGTCGAAGATCTCCAGCGCCTGCTTCGTGCGGTTCACGAAGAAGCCGGGAATGTCGTACGTGTTGATCGGCTCGACCAGCAGTCGGATGCCTTCGGCCTTGAGCGCATCGGCGGCGAAGCGCAGGTTACCCACGAGCGTGTCTTGCGCGACTTGCGTCGACAGGTCCGCGCCTTGCTTGCCCACAAGGCAGTTCAGTTGCTTCACGCCCAGCGCCTTGGCGTAGGTGATGGCTTCGCCCACGCCGTCGCGGAATTCGGCCACGCGCTCGGGGAAGATCGCGATGCCGCGCTCGCCCGCATCCCAGTTGCCGGCGGGCAGGTTGTGCAGCACAAGATCGAGCTGGTACTGGTTCAGCTTGTCAGCGATCTGGTCGCGATGAAATGCGTACGGGAACAGGAACTCCACGCCGCGAAAGCCCGCTGCGGCGGCCGCCTTGAAGCGGTCGAGGAACGGCACCTCGTTGAACAGCATGGTCAGATTGGCGGCAAATTTCGGCATTGCGCTGACTCCTCTTTCTCTCTTTTAGGGGGTGGTTTCGACGATTTCGATGCCAGGGTGTTGCGAGGTTGCGGAGCGCCTGCTTTTGGGCCGATCAAGGGGTCTAGCCAAGAGCGCAGGGGACGCAAGCGCCCCGCAAACCGTGTTGCAGCGTTGACTTACGCCGACACTGCGTTGTCTTCTTCCACGACGTCGATGATCTCTTCGAACTCGTTGACGTTGTTGATCTCGGTGCCCATCGCAATGTTGGTCACGCGCTCGAGAATCACTTCCACGATCACCGGCACCGAGAACTCGGCCATCAGCTTGCGGGCCTGGGCGAAGGCGGGCTGGATGTCGTTCGGCTGGAACACACGAATCGCCTTCACGCCGAGGCCTTCGGCCACCTTCACGTGATCGACGCCGTAACCGTTGACTTCCGGCGAGTTCACGTTCTCGAACGCGAGCTGCACGCAGTAGTCCATGTCGAAGTTGCGCTGCGCCTGACGGATCAGGCCCAGGTACGAGTTGTTCACGACCACGTGGATGTACGGCACCTTGAACTGCGCGGCCACGGCCAGCTCTTCGATCATGAACTGGAAGTCGTAGTCGCCCGAGATCGCCACGACGTCCGACGACGGCGACGCGACCTTCGCGCCGATGGCGGCCGGCACCGTCCAGCCCAGCGGGCCTGCCTGGCCGCAGTTGATCCAGTGACGCGGCTTGTTCACATGCAGGAACTGCGCGGCGGCGATCTGCGACAGCCCGATGGTCGAGACGTAGCGCACATCGCGACCAAAGAACGCGTTCATCTCCTGATACACGCGCTGCGGCTTGATCGGCACCTGATCGAAGTCCGAGCGGCGCAGCATGGTGCGCTTGCGCTTCTGGCAGTCGGCCACCCATTGCGCACGATCCGGCAGACGACCGGCGGCCTTCAGTTCCTTGGCGACTTCCACAAACAACGCAAGGGCCGCCTTGGCATCGGAGACGATGCCGTAGTCGGGGCCGAACACACGGCCGATTTGCGTCGGCTCGATGTCGACGTGCACGAACTTGCGGCCCTTGGTGAACACATCGACGCTACCCGTGTGGCGGTTGGCCCAGCGGTTGCCGATGCCCATCACGAAGTCCGAGGCCAGCATCGTCGCATTGCCGAAGCGGTGCGAGGTCTGCAGGCCGACCATGCCGGCCATGAGCGGATGGTCGTCGGCGATGGTGCCCCAGCCCATGAGCGTGGGCACGACCGGCACGTTCACCGTCTCGGCGAACTCCACGAGCAGGTCGGCGGCGTCGGCATTGATCACGCCACCACCCGAGACGATGAGCGGGCGCTCCGAGGCAACCAGCATCTCGATGGCCTTCTCGATCTGAGCGCGCGTGGCCGCGGGCTTGTACACCGGCAGCGGTTCGTAGGTGTCCGGATCGAATTCGATCTCGGCAACCTGCACGTCGAACGGCAGGTCGATGAGCACCGGACCCGGGCGGCCCGAGCGCATCAGGTGGAAGGCCTGCTGGAACACGCGCGGCACGAGCGCCGGCTCGCGCACCGTCACGGCCCACTTGGTGACCGGCTTGGCGATCGACTCGATGTCGACGGCCTGGAAGTCTTCCTTGTACAGACGGGCACGCGGCGCCTGGCCCGTGATGCACAGGATGGGGATCGAATCGGCCCAGGCGGAATACAGGCCGGTGATCATGTCGGTACCCGCCGGACCCGACGTGCCGATGCACACGCCGATATTGCCGGCTTCGGCGCGGGTGTAACCTTCGGCCATGTGGGACGCGCCCTCGACGTGGCGTGCGAGCACGTGCTCCACGCTACCGGCCTTGCGCATTGCCGAATAGAACGGGTTGATGGCAGCACCGGGCACACCGAATGCGGTGGTGATACCTTCTTTCTCGAGCACTCGAATTGCGGCCTCTACGGCGGTCATCTTGGCCATGTGACGTCTCCAATGGGTAATGGGTCAATGTGTTGGAGATCACTTTAAGCCGGTACGATTTGTTTGATAAGATCACAAAAGATCGTTTTTTTAAGAACAAAAAGTATCGACTGGAGGGGCGATGGACCGTTTCAAACAGATCGAAACCTTCGTGCAGGTGGCCGAAGCCGGCAGTCTGGCCGCGGCGGCCCTCAAGGAAGGGGTCTCGCCGGTGATCCTCGGGCGGCGTATCGACGCGCTGGAAAAACGCCTCGGCATCAAGCTCATGTACCGCTCTACGCGCCGGCTTGCGCTGTCGGAGGAGGGCGGCGCGTTCCTGGAGCGTTGCAAACAGTTGCTCGGCGACTGGGAGATGGCCGAGAACGAGATCAGCGCGGGGCGTCATGCCGTCTCGGGGCACCTGATCGTGTCGGCCCCTGCGGCGTTCGGGCGCAAGCACGTCGCGCCGCACGCGCCCGCGTTCCTGCGCCTGCACCCCGAAGTGCAGATTTCGTTCAACCTGACCGACCGTGTGGTCGACCTCGTGCGCGAGGGCTATGACATGGGCATTCGCATCGGCGGCTCGGTCGACCCGAATTTCGTGGCCGTCAAACTCGCCCAGAACCGGCGCGTCGTGTGCGGCACCCCCGCATATTTCGCCCGCTACGGCCGTCCGAAGACGCTGGAAGACCTGGCCAGGCACAATTGCCTCGCCTTCAACTTGCAGGGCGGGCAGCAGCGCGGGTGGTACTTCAAGCGCCAGGGCAAGCTCGTGACGATTCGCGTGGCGGGCAGCCTGGACTGCAACGACGGGGAGTTGCTGCACCGCTGGTCGCTGGAAGGGATTGGGCTGGGCTGGCGCTCGACATGGGAAATCCAGCGCGAATTGCTCTCCGGCGAGCTGGAGACAGTGCTCGACGAGTACGCGCTACCCGACTACGACATCCTCGCCGTGTACCCGCAACAGCGCTTCCAGCCGGCGCGGGTGCGCCTTTTCATCGAGCAACTGCGGCAGATCTACGCCCGTCCGAACTACTGGCTGGAGAACACGTGAGCGGTCCTGATAGGGCGGCAGTTGATGATCGACGTGAAATCCGCTAGAATCGCGGGTTCTGCAACCTTGCTGCACTGGTTTGACGCCCGGGCGGCTTTGTCCATAAGGAGCTTATATGCGTCATTATGAAATCGTATTTATCGTTCACCCCGATCAGAGCGAGCAAGTGCCTGCGATGATCGAGCGCTACAAGAGCATGGTGACGGCCAAGGCCGGTCAGATCCATCGCATCGAAGACTGGGGCCGTCGTCAACTGGCCTACATGATCGAGAAGCTGGCAAAGGCTCACTACGTCTGCATGAACATCGAATGCGACCAGGAAACCCTGGACGAGCTGGAACACGCATTCAAGTTCAACGACGCCGTGCTGCGTCACCTCGTCGTTCGCATGAAGAAGGCCGAGACCGCACCGTCGCCGATGATGAAGGAAGTGGCCCGCGAAGAAGCCAAGAAGGCTGCCGCGACGCCCGCGACCGAAGCCGCCGCTTCGTAAGTAGCGCACCGGAACGCATCAGGGCACCCACGGAAACGTCGACCGCGTGAATCGCTTACGGCTCGAAGCCAGCATTGTCGAAATCGGCACGCTGCGCTACACCCCAGCCGGGCTTCCCGTGATCGATGTCACGCTGGCCTATGCGGGAACCGTTGAAGAGTCGGGCGTGGCCCGGCAGGTCGAGTTCTCGATGCCAGCCGTTGCGATCGGTCCCCTCAGTGCCAAAGTCATGGCGTTGGGACTGGAGAAACCGGCCCAGTGGGCAGGATTTCTGGCCAAGAAGCATCGCAATAGCCGCACCCTGGTGTTTCACATCACAGCATTGCAAGTATTTGAAAAGGATTGTTGAACATGCCGCGTCCTAACGGTAAAAACAAGAAGTTTGATCGCCGCCGCCAACAGCAAAACCCGCTGTTCAAGCGCAAGAAGTTCTGCCGCTTCACCGTCGCTGGTGTTGACCAGATCGATTACAAGGATATCGAGACGCTGAAGGACTTCATCGGCGACAACGGCAAGATCACCCCGGCTCGCCTGACGGGCACCAAGGCGCACTACCAGCGCCAGCTCGACACGGCCATCAAGCGCGCGCGTTTCCTCGCGCTGATGCCGTACACCGATCTGCACGGTGCTTGATCGCCAGTCGACGAAGGAGAATAGATAATGCAAGTGATTCTGCTGGAAAAAGTCGTCAACTTGGGTAACCTGGGCGACATCGTGAAGGTCAAGGACGGTTTCGCACGTAACTTCCTGATCCCGACCAAGAAGGCTCGCCGCGCCACCAAGGACGCGATCGCCGAGTTCGAAGTTCGCCGCGCCGAACTGGAAAAGGCTGCCGCCGAGAAGCTGGCCGCCGCACAAGGCGAAGGCGAAAAGCTGTCGGGTCTGACCGTGCAAATCTCGCAGAAGGCCGGCGTTGACGGCCGTCTGTTCGGTTCGGTCACCAACTTCGACATCGCGGAAGCCCTGGGCACCCAAGGTTTCAAGGTCGAGAAGATGCAAGTGCGCCTGCCGAACGGCCCGCTCAAGACCGTGGGCGACTTCCCGGTCCAAGTGGCACTGCACACGGACGTCGTCGTCGACGTGAACGTGTCGGTGCTGGGCGAGCACGCCTAAGCGGTATCCGCGTCAGCTTCCCGACGCGAACCAAAACGGAAGTCGGTCCGCCGGCTTCCGTTTTTTTATGTCTGTCCCTTCTGTGGTGTCGGTTGCCGGATTTCTCGATGACCGTACCTGCGCAGGTCTTTGCCGACCGTGTCCCGGTTGCGCACTCCCTTCCACGTTCCTCTCGTTCGATAGCGCTGCCTTATGCTGCCTCCAGGGAAACTGCTGAACAAAACACGTTCGGAAAAATCGCCGCGCAAGCGGGATTTCGCCGGGTCGGAC
Source organism: Pandoraea eparura (assembly GCF_902459725.1). Classification (GTDB taxonomy): domain Bacteria; phylum Pseudomonadota; class Gammaproteobacteria; order Burkholderiales; family Burkholderiaceae; genus Pandoraea; species Pandoraea eparura. Next base: position 138,301 of record NZ_CABPSH010000009.1, on the reverse strand, counting down.
CGAGAACGCGGGAACGGTATAATGCCCGGCATGAACGCACCCGATCCCCAACTCGATTCCCTCAAAGTGCCGCCGCACTCCATCGAGGCGGAGCAATCCGTGCTCGGCGGGCTGTTGCTCGACAACGGGGCGTGGGATCGAATCGGTGACTTTCTGGCCGAATCGGATTTCTACCGCTACGACCACCGGATCATCTATCAGCACATCGGTCGCCTGATCTCCAGCGACCGGCCTGCCGACGTGATTACCGTCTTCGAATCGCTGACGTCCGCCGGCAAAGCCGAGGACGTGGGCGGGCTCGCCTATCTGAACGCTCTGGCGCAGAACACGCCGAGTGCCGCGAACATCCGGCGTTACGCGGAAATCGTGCGCGACCGTGCGGTGTTGCGCAAGCTCGTGACGGTGGCCGACGAGATTGCCTCCGACGCCTTCAATCCGCAGGGCAAGGAAGTGCGTCAGATGCTCGACGAGGCGGAAGCGAAGGTGTTTGCCATCGCGGAAGAAGGCTCGCGCAGCACGAACGGCTTCCTCGAATTGCAGCCGCTGCTCACGCAAGTGGTCGAGCGCATTGACGAGCTGTACCACCGCGAAGGCGGGAGCGACATCACGGGTATTCCGACCGGCTTCGTCGACCTGGATCGCATGACGTCGGGTTTCAACGGTGGCGATTTGATTATCGTGGCCGGGCGTCCGTCGATGGGTAAGACGACCTTCTCGATGAACATCGGCGAGCACATTGCGGTCGAAGAGGGGTTGCCTGTCGCCGTGTTCTCGATGGAAATGCCGGGCACACAGCTGGCCATGCGTATGCTGGGGTCGGTGGGGCGCCTCGATCAGCATCGGTTGCGTACCGGCAAGCTGGTCGACGAAGACTGGCCGAAGCTCACGCACGCCATGCAGAAGATGAACGAGACGCAGCTGTTCGTCGATGAGACGCCTGCGCTCAACCCGATGGAGCTGCGCGCGCGGGCGCGCCGACTGGCGCGTCAGTGCGGCAAGCTGGGGCTGATCATCATCGATTACCTGCAGCTCATGAGCGGTTCGGGCGGCGGCGAAAACCGCGCGACGGAAATCTCGGAGATTTCGCGCTCGCTCAAGGGGCTCGCCAAGGAATTGAACGTGCCGGTGATCGCGCTCTCGCAGCTCAACCGTAGTCTTGAACAGCGCCCGAACAAGCGTCCGGTCATGTCGGACTTGCGTGAATCGGGCGCCATCGAACAGGATGCCGACATTATCCTGTTCATCTATCGCGACGAAGTGTACAACCCCGATACGCCCGACAAGGGCACCGCCGAGATCATTATCGCCAAACAGCGTAACGGTCCCATTGGCCAGGTGCGTCTGGCGTTCATCGGCGCGTATACGAAGTTCGACAATCTGGCCGGCCCCCAATACTGACGCGTTGATTTCCACCCATTCGTAAGGGTGTGCGGTAACGCACGCCCGCAACAAGGTAGAATGTGACGTTTTTGTGTCGCCCCGTCCCCAATTAATATCCGGAGTTTTCCAATAATGTTCGGTCGCTTCATGCCCACCGAGGGCAAGTTCTTTGAGCTGTTCAACCAGCACGCGGCGTGTATGGTTGCCGGCAGCCGCGAGCTGTCTGCCATGCTCAACGATCTGCCCAATGCCGAGGCACGCACCGTTGCCGTGCAGAACAACGAGAAGAAAGCGGATCGCATCACGCACGAGACGATCGACCTGATGCACAAGACGTTCATCACGCCGTTCGATCGCGATGAGATCCACAAGTTGATCAGCACGATGGACGACATCCTGGATCTGATGGAAGACGTGGCGACGGCTGTGTGGATGTACGACATCAAGAGCGTGCCGACCGAGGCGCGTACGCTGGGCGAAATCTGCGTGAAGTGCTGCGAACGTGTGCAAAGCACGGTGGCCCTGCTTCATGACATGGATCGCGCACGCGAGATCCTCAAGCTCTGCGAGGAAATCGACGGACTCGAATCGGAAGCCGACCGCCTGTTGCGCGCGTCGCTCTCGAAGCTGTTCCGCGAAGAATCCGACGTGAAGGAACTGATCAAGCAGAAGGCCGTGTCCGAATTGCTCGAATCGGTGACCGATAAGTGCGAGGACGTTGCCAACATCATCGAAGGCATTGTGCTGGAAAACGCCTGAGCGGAGACTTTCGATGGCAACGCTGCACATCAGCCTTTGGCTGATCGGACTGTTGATCGCACTTGCGCTCCTGTTCGACTTCATGAATGGCTTTCACGACGCCGCCAACTCGATCGCCACGGTGGTCTCGACGGGCGTGCTCAAGCCGCATCAGGCGGTGGCTTTCGCCGCCATGTTCAACGTCATCGCGCTGTTTGTCTTTCACCTGAAAGTCGCGGCGACGGTGGGCAAGGGAACGGTTCACCCCGAGATCGTCGATCACTATGTGATCTTCGGCGCCCTCGTCGGGGCGATCGCCTGGAACGTGATCACCTGGTACTACGGCATTCCGTCGAGTTCGTCGCACGCGCTGATCGGCGGGTTGGTCGGCGCGGCGGTGGCCAAGGCGGGCACGGGGTCGCTCGTCACGAGCGGTCTGCTGCAAACGGTCGCGTTCATTTTCCTCTCGCCGCTGCTCGGTTTCGTGCTCGGTTCGTTCTTCATGCTGCTGGTGTCCTGGCTGTTCTTTCGCACGCCACCCGCGCGCGTGGATCGCTGGTTCCGCCGCTTGCAGCTGATTTCGGCCGGGATGTACAGCCTGGGACACGGCGGTAACGACGCCCAGAAGACCATCGGTATCATCTGGATGCTGCTGATCGCCGCGGGCATGTGGCCGCAGGAAGCGGCGGAACCGCCGCTGTGGGTGATCGTGGGCTGCTATCTGGCGATCGGTCTGGGCACCATGTTCGGTGGCTGGCGCATCGTGCGCACGATGGGGCAGAAGATCACCAAGCTCAAGCCGGTCGGCGGCTTCTGTGCCGAAACGGGCGGGGCGTTCACGCTGTTCTTTGCCTCCTGGCTCGGCGTGCCGGTCTCGACCACGCACACCATCACCGGCGCCATCGTGGGCGTTGGCGCCACGCGCAAGCTCTCGGCGGTGCGCTGGGGCGTGGCCGGCAACATCGTCTGGGCATGGGTGCTGACGATCCCGGCCTCGGCGTTCATCGCCGCGATCGCCTGGTGGGTCGGCAAGCAGATTCTGTGAGGTCGGTTCGGTGGGTGAGCATCGCATGACGGTGTGACCCGCACGGACAACGAAAAAAGCGGCTTCGGCCGCTTTTTTTGTGTCCTGCTTGAGCCCCCGCGGGCGGCGTGGCGCCATTGGCGAGCCGCATCGACGCCATCGAGAGAATCAATTGATTACATCGAGCTGTTGGCGAAGCGAGCGATCGGATCGTCGTCTTGCGGGGCTGGGGCGGCAAGATTGGCCGTGCGACTTGGCATCAAGACTTGCGGCGTTTCCATCGGCGACGGCGTTGCCGCGGTAAGTGGGCGGTTCGGTGCGGTGTTCAGCGGGGCGACGGGCTCGCTCGGCGGTGCTGCCGCGGCGGGTGTCTGAGCGAGCGAGGCCGGCGCCGACCGGTTCACGTAAGTCGTATTCCCCGCGGGCGCCTTGTTCGCGGCGACGCGTCGAACGCCATCGATGCGGCGTGCCCAATACGGAATGAAGAGACTCTCCAGGCGCACTGTGCCGCCGGTGTTCGGCGCGTGTACGAACTGACCCTGACCCACGTATATGCCGACGTGCGAGTGCGCGCGTCCCGTCGTGTTGAAGAAAATGAGATCACCCGAGGCGAGGTCATCGCGCGCCAGCGGTGTACCCACACCACTCATGTCGGCCGTCGTGCGGGGCAGGTTCACGCCGGCGGCGCGTGCCACGACATAGCGCACGAGGCCGCTGCAATCGAAGCCGGAATCCGGGGTATTGCCGCCGTAGCGGTAAGGAATGCCAACGAGGCTCATCGCTTCGAGCGTGATTTCCTCCTGACCGGCGCTGCGCTCCGGCCCCATCGTGCGGTTGCCATAGTTGGCACTGCCGCCATGTCGGATCGACGGACCGGACGAACAGGCGGCGACCAGCAACGTCAGCGCCAGCGCGCCCACGCAACGGCCCCACGCGTTCGGCAGGACCGCCGGATGCGTCACGTCGCGAGCAAGGAAGCGAGAGAGGAGTCGCATGCGCCGAGTTTACGACGCTTATCGGGTCGATGCACCGCAAAAGTGCCGAAAGACGGGCGCTCTGTGGCATCGACGTCACAAATCAGCGAATTCCCGGGCGTCGCTGTCGTCGGTGCGCGCACCCCTTGACGATGCCGGCAGTCAAAAAAAACGGCGCCCGAAGGCGCCGTCGTGATGAGTGTGGAGCGTGACCGTGGAGCGTGGAGCGCAAAGGCTCGCCGTCGGCGGTCCGCGGTCGGCAGACGTCAGAGGATTTCGGCCGCGTAGTCGGCCAGACGCGAACGTTCGCCACGCGCGAGCGTGACATGCCCGCTGTGTCCCCATCCCTTGAATCGATCGACCACGTAGGTGAGGCCCGAGCTGCCTTCGGTCAGGTACGGTGTATCGATCTGCGCGATATTGCCCAGACAGATCAGCTTGGTCCCAGGACCGGCGCGCGTGACAAGCGTCTTCATCTGCTTCGGCGTGAGGTTCTGTGCCTCGTCGATGATGACGAACTTGTTCACGAACGTACGACCACGCATGAAGTTCATGCTCTTGACCTTGAGTCGCGAGCGGATGAGTTCCTGCGTGGCCGCGCGGCCCCATTCGCCGGCGGAATCGTCAGTCTTCTGCAGCACTTCGAGGTTGTCGTCGAAGGCGCCCATCCACGGCTGCATCTTCTCTTCCTCGGTGCCCGGCAGGAAGCCGATATCTTCACCGACGGGCACGGTCGCGCGCGTGATGATGATTTCGTTGTAGCGCTTCTCGTCGAGCGTTTGCGCGAGACCGGCGGCGAGCGCCAGCAGCGTCTTGCCGGTACCGGCCTGACCGAGCAGCGTAATGAAGTCCACCTCGGGATTCATCAGCAGGTTCAGCGCGAAGTTCTGCTCGCGGTTGCGCGCCGTGATGCCCCACACATTGTTCTTGTGGTGCCCATAGTCGCGCAGCGTTTGCAGCAGCGCCGTCTTGCCGTTGATCTCGCGAACCTGCGCGTAGAACGGCGCCTCGCCGTTGTTGGTCTCCAGGTAGACGAACTGGTTGATCAGGAAGCTCGCGCAGAGCGGCCCGGTAATGCGATAGAACGTGGTGCCGGTGCGGTTGTCCTGCCAGCTCTCCATGCCCTTGCCGTGCTTGGTCCAGAAGTCCGTCGGCAGGGTCATCACGCCCGAGTACAGCAGATCGCTGTCCTCGAGCACCTTGTCGTTGAAGTAATCCTCAGCGGGCAGGCCGAGCGCATGCGCCTTGACGCGCATGTTGATGTCCTTCGACACCAGCACGACCTGACGATCGGGGAACTTGTCCTGCAAGGCCCGCACGACGCCGAGAATCTGGTTGTCGGCCTTGCCTTGCGGCAACCCGTCGAGCGGCGGAACGTCAGACAGGTCGGTCTGGAAGTACAGGCGACCCGTGGCGTCCTTGTTGCCGAGTCGCGAGAGCAAAATGCCTTCGGCCATCGACTTCGTGCCGCTCTCGGCAACCAGCCCGTCGAGCGTGCGGCTCACCTGACGCGCATTGCGCGCCACTTCCGACATGCCCTTCTTGTGGTTGTCCAGCTCTTCCAACGTCATCATCGGCAGATAGACGTCGTGCTCTTCGAAGCGGAACAGGCTGCTCGGGTCGTGCATGAGCACGTTCGTGTCGAGCACGAAGAGCTTGGCGGGTTCCTGATCCTTGACGCGTGCACGTTTGGATCCGGTGCCCGTTGCCGTTGGCTTCACGGCCTTGAGAGAGGGCGTCGCACCGTTCGACTCGGCCGCCGGGGGCGACTGGGGCGAACGTGCCGCAGGCGAGGGCTGTGCTGCGGTCTGCGGCGCGGCAGCGGACTTGGGAACGACCTTCAACTCGGTCGTGCCGGCACCCGTGGCACCGGACGTCTCGCCCAGTGCGAGTTGTTCAGACGAGGGGATCGGTTTCTTGGCCTCCGTGCGCGAAGGTTTGAGGCGAGTGGGGAATTGTTCCGGGGCAAGCAGCGAGCCCGGTTTGGTCGGCGCCGATGGCAATGGCATAGATTTCCCGTTCAAGAAAACACAACACGACTCGGCCGGGACAGACAGCGGTACCACACGTCCCGGCAACAAAAAAGCCGCCTGCCCGGACGCACCGGAGAGGCGGCTTGGCTGAAGGCGCCGCCGTGGCGACGCCTGCAATAGTCTCGATCAATGCGCTTCATCATTACGGCCGACTATAACGTCTCTTGCCGTGCTTGTATAGCGTCGAATGTACGCGCTGGCGGCTGCCAGCGGCGCGCGCGCAACATCGCCTGGCATCGCGCTCGCGCGAGCCCGGCGACGAGGCCCGCACACGGTCAGAGCGCCTGCACGGCGCTCAACACTTCGGCAACGTGATCGGGCACGCGCACACTGCGCCATACCTTGCGCAACACACCCTCCTCGTCGATCAGGAACGTGCTGCGCTCGATGCCCAGATGTTCTTTGCCATACAGTTTTTTCAGCTTGATGACACCGAACAATTGGCACACGGCTTCGTCGCCGTCCGAGATCAGTGGGAAGGGCAGTTCGAGCTTTCGCTGGAAATTTTCATGCGAGCGCAGGCTGTCGCGCGACACGCCGACGATTTGCGCACCCGCGGCCTGGAACTGGGCGTAGTTGTCGCGGAAGTTCATGCCTTCCGTCGTGCAGCCGGGGGTGTTGTCCTTCGGGTAAAAATAGATCACCACCTTCTGGCCGCGATGCGCCTTGAGCGAAAAATCGCCGCCGGTGGCCGGTGCGGTGAAATCGGGCACGGGGGTGTCGATGGCTACCGTCACTATGGTCTCCTTGGGTGGCCTTTGCCAGGCCGGAACGGGGAAGTGGGTCGAAAGCGGGCTCAGGCCGCGGCCTGGCCCTCGAGAATCAGATCACCCGAGCGGCCCGGAATTTCGCCCCACACGACGGGATGCGCCGGTAGCGAGGCAAGATCGAGCGTCTCGTAGTATTGGCCCATCGTCACCAGGACGTGTCCCTGGCGACGCCATCCGGCCAGCAATTGACGGAACAGCGGGGCAAGCTTCTGACCTTCGAGTTCTGCGTGAAGGGTGAACACGTGATCTTGCGCCGGATCGCGGGTCAGGGCAAGCAGATGCCTGGCCACGCCGTCGAGGTCGCGACCGTCGATGCCCAGCAACTCGTCGACCGTCGGCAGCGTCGTCGGCATCTGCACATGCTGCAGACGCACGCCATCGACGATGGGGTAGTGCGGGGCGGCACCGCGTCCGTCCGACGCATACTTCATGCCCCACGCGTCGATCTGCCGAAACGCGTGCGAATTCATCTGCCAGCCGGCTGCACCATGTGTGAGCGGCGGCGCGCCGAAGACCTGGATGAAGCGCGCATGGGCTTGCGACATCTGACGTTGCGTCCAGGCGGCATCGCGCGTGCGCACGTTATCTTGCCAGTACGTGTGATCCCACGTGTGGATGCCGGTCTCGTGGCCCGCGTCGCGTACGGTGCGCATCACGTCGGCGGCGCGCCGCCCGATGTCCGGGCCAGGCAGCAGCGTACCGTACATAAGCGTCTTGAAGCCGTAGTGCTCGACCACCGAAGTGCGCGACACCTTCTTCAGGAAACCGGGACGGAAGACGCGTTTGAGCGCCCAACCGGTGTGGTCCGGCCCGAGACTGAACAGGAACGTCGCTTGCGCCTCATGCTCGGCGAGGGCCGCGAGCAGATTGGGCACGCCCTCGCGCGTGCCGCGCAGGGTGTCGACGTCGATCTTCAGGACAATGTTGGCCATAGCCGCCCTTGAGTGAGATATTGCGATGACCGCGCGCGACGATCGCGTGCAATATCCTGAATTGCGAAACAAACTACCGAGTCAAAAACGCCCGATGCGCCGAGGGCGCACCGGGCGTGCAATGCGACGGGCTGCAACGGGCGGTAATGCTCGGCCCGCAACCCGGAGGCGCTGGGTCAGACCGTGGTCGCCTGGCCGCGCCCCTGACGTGCCTTGCTGTTCCTTACTCGGCTTCGACCAGACGGCGAGCTTCGGCGACGTGGCCGCGATAGGCTTCGAAGATCTTGCGCAGCGCGTCGTCCATCGACGTGGTGGGTGCCCAGCCGAGTTCCTGCATGGTGTTCTCGATCTTCGGCACGCGGTTCTGCACGTCCTGATAGCCGTTGCCGTAGTATGCGCCCGACGAGGTTTCGACGAGTTGAACCTTCTTGGCCGTCTCGGCGTACTCGGGGAATTCGGCGGCCAGCTTGAGCATCATGTTGGCCAGCTCGCGCACCGAGAAGTTGTTCTTCGGGTTGCCGATGTTGTAGATCTTGCCGCTGGCGACGTTGTTCTTGTTGTCGATGATGCGCACCAGGGCGTCGATACCGTCGTCGATGTCGGTAAAGGCGCGTTTCTGGCTGCCACCGTCGACCAGGCTGATGTTCTCGCCGCGAGCGATGTGGCCGAGGAACTGCGTGACCACGCGCGACGAGCCTTCCTTCGGCGTGTAGATCGAGTCGAGGCCGGCGCCGATCCAGTTGAACGGGCGGAACAGCGAGAAGTTCAGGCCTTCCTGCATGCCGTAGCCCCAGATCACACGATCCATGAGCTGCTTCGAGCAGGCGTAGATCCAGCGCGGCTTGTTGATCGGGCCGTAGATCAGCGGCGAATTTTCCGGATCGAACTCGCCGTCGGTGCACATGCCGTAGACCTCGGAGGTCGACGGGAAGACCAGGTGCTTGCCGTACTTCACGGCCGAGCGCACGATCGGCAGGTTTGCCTCGAAGTCGAGTTCGAACACGCGCAGCGGTGCCTTCACGTAGGTGGCCGGCGTGGCGATGGCGACGAGCGGCAGAATCACGTCGCACTTGCGCACGTGATACTCAACCCACTCCTTGTTGATCGTGATGTCGCCTTCGAAGAAGTGCATGCGCTCATGATTGATCAGATCGCCGAGGCGATCGGTGAGCATGTCCATGCCATAAACTTCCCAGTCGGTCGTCTCCAGGATGCGCTTCGACAGATGGTGGCCGATGAACCCGTTGACACCGAGAATCAGGACTTTTTTCATATTGCGGTCAGTGATTGAGCTGGGAAAACTGTGCCGGCGTAACGGCCTTGCCGTCCAGCATGAGTTCATGAATGATGACGGCATTCGCGTCGCCACAAACGCCAAGGAGCGCATTATCCACTACTTGCAGTCCGCAGGGCAAACCGGCGGGTGCCGGCACGTGTGACAACCGGGCGCGTGTGACGACCCAGCGGCGGTCCGCCACGTCGGTAAACGCCCCCGGATAGGGCGGCGCGACCGCGCGAATCAGGTTGTAGACGTCCTTCGCGGGGCGGGTCCAGTCGATGCGGCCGTCTTCCGGCTTGCGTCCGCCAAAATAGCTGCCCGCGGCCAGTTCGTTGACCTGGCGCGGCGCCGTGCCGGCGATCAGGCCGGGCAGACAGCGCCAGAGCGTCTGCTCGGCGGCGACCGTGACTTTCTCGAAGACTTCGCCCGCCGTGTCATCCGGCAGGATCGGCACGGCGGTCTGGTCGATGATGGCGCCGGCATCCGGCTTGGCGGCCATCTCGTGCAGTGTGGCGCCCGTTTCGGTTTCGCCCTTCAAAACGGCCCAGTTCACCGGCACGCGGCCGCGATACTTCGGCAGCAGTGAGCCGTGCATGTTGAAGGCGCCGCGCGGGGCGAGGTCGAGCACCGCTACGGGAATCATGTGGCGGTAGTAGAAGGAAAAGAGGAAGTCCGGTGCGATGGCACGGATTTGGGCGGCGAGCGCGGGATCGGCCGGATCGTCGGGGGTGACGACCGGGATGCCATGCTCGGCGGCGACACGGGCGACGCTGCCGAACCAGATGTTCTCGTTCGGGTTGTCCTGATGCGTGACGACGAGTGCGACGTCAACACCTCGGGCGAGCAGTACCTGCAGGCAGCGCACACCCACGTTGTGGTACGCGAAAACAACGGCCTTGGCGGCTTGGGTCACTTGGGCGCTCATGAGGCGTGCGAATCCAGTTCCGTGGCGCCGGTCGTCTGACGCACGCTCGACGCGCCGCCGGCACCCTTGTCCGGATGACCGGACGCCGGGTCTTCCAGCACGGCTTGCACCAGATAGCGCGGTCGCTGGCGAACCTGCTGATAAATACGACCGATGTACTCGCCGAGCAGTCCCATGCCGAACAGGATCACGCCGAGCAGGCAGAACGTGACGGCGAACAGCGTAAACACGCCCTGGACTTCCGAGCCGAAGAGGAAGCGGCGGGCCATGAGCACGATGAACAGCACGCCGGAGGCTGCCGAGAGCGAAATGCCGACGCCCGAGAGCCACTGCAACGGCACCACCGAGAAGCCGGTGACGAGGTCGAAATTCAGGCGAATCAGGCTATAGAGCGAATACTTCGACTCACCGGCGAAGCGCTCTTCGTGGGCGACGTCGACTTCGGTGGGGTTTTGCGCGAACGTGTAGGCCAGCGCGGGAATGAACGTGTTGATTTCACGGCACTGATTGACCGTGTCGACGATATGACGGCTGTAGCCACGCAGCATGCAGCCTTGATCGGTCATGCGAATGCGCGTGATGCGCTCGCGCAGGCGGTTCATTGCGCGCGAGGCATGACGGCGGAACCACGTGTCCTGACGGTTCATGCGCACCGTGCCTACGTAGTCGTGCCCGGCCGCCAGTTTCTCGACGAGCTTGCCGATTTCTTCGGGCGGATTCTGCAGGTCGGCGTCGAGCGTCACGACCCATTCGCCGCGCGTGTGTTCGAAGCCGGCCAGAATGGCCATGTGCTGGCCGTAGTTGCCGTTGAACAGCACGACGCGCGTCGTGTCCGGGCGCGCGCGGTACTGTTCGGCAAGCAGCGCGGCCGAGCGGTCGCGGCTGCCGTCGTTGACGAACACCACTTCATAAGCCACGCCGAGCTTGTCGAGCGCCGGATACAGCCGGGCGAAGAGAGCGGCGAGTCCGGCCTCTTCGTTATAAACCGGGATGACGATGGAGAGTTGTGGACAGGTCATTTTTGATGGTCGGCGCAGAGGGCATTGACGGCGTCGCAGACGCGCACGACATCGGCGTCCGTCATGGCGGGGAAGAGGGGCAGCGTGAGGATCGCACGGCCCAGACGCTCCGTATGCGGGAACTGCCCTTCCCGGAAGCCGAGCGCACGATACAGGGTGAACAAGTGGATGGCCGGATAATGCACGCCGCTGCCGATGCCGCGCGCCTTGAGCTTTTCCATGAAGCCTGCACGGTCGATCGTGAGGCGCGCCAGCGGCAGCTCGACCTGGAACATATGCCAGTTCGAGTTCGTGAAGTCGGCATGCGGCAGGCCAAGGCCGAGCGCCACGGCCGGACCGCCCGCGAGTGCGTCGAAATACTGTTGTGCGAGTGCCGTGCGACGGCGGTTGAACTCGGCCAGATGCGGCATCTGGCCAAGGCCGACGCGCGCGGCGACGTCTGTGAGGTTGAACTTGCCGCCGAGCACATCGACATCCATGCCGTCGAAGCCGGTGCGCGTCACGCCCTGCAGACGGTACTTCTCGGCCAGGCGCGCTTCGTCCTCGTTGTTGAAGACGAGTGCGCCGCCTTCGATGGAGGTCAGATTCTTGTTGGCGTGGAAGCTGAACGAGACGAGGTCGCCAAACGCGCCGATGCGCTTGCCGCCCCAGGTCGAACCCATGGCTTGCGCGGCGTCCTCGATCACGCGCAGGTTGTGACGGCGCGCGATATCGTAGAGCCGGTCCATGTCGAGCGGCAGCCCGGCGAGATAGACCGGGATGATGGCGCGGGTCTTGGGCGTGATCGCCTTTTCGAGCAGATCGAGATCGAGATTGCGGGTGGCCGGGTCGACGTCGACGAACACAGGCGTCGCACCGACTTCCAGAATCACGTTGGCCGTGGCGACCCACGACAGCGGCGTGGTGATGACTTCGTCTCCGTCTTGCACGCCGGCCAGGCGCAGGCCAATTTCGAGCGTTGCGGTGCCCGAGTTGAAGACGCGCACGGGGCGCCCGCCGAAATAGTCGGACAGGGCCTTCTCGAAGGCCTGCACTTGCGGGCCCGAGGTGATCCAGCCGGAGCGCAGCACCTCGGTGACGCCGGCGATGGTGGCGTCATCGATGCTCGGCCGCGTGAACGGCAGGAACGGTAGATTCGGTTGGGCGGTTGCCGAGTCGCTCATGATGTAAGACCAAGCCTCAGATAAACAGGGGGAAGGGCGCCAGCGCTTGCTCGTTGCGGCGCGTCCGTGAATGCGATCCGTCAGCAGCCTTAGCTGCGCGCCAGAATATAAACGCCGACCAGGATGATGCCGATGGCCACGACACGTTGCATCGACAGCGCCTCGCCAAACAGGTACCACGCCGCAACGGCGTTCACGACGTAGCCGAGCGAGAGCATCGGGTAGGCGATCGAGACCTCGACGCGCGAGAGTGCCAGAATCCAGACGACGACGCTGATCGCATAGCACACCAGCCCGCCCATGATCGGCACTTGCGTGGCGAGCTTGATGCCGATGGGCACGATGTTGGCGCGCGTGAATTCAAGCGCACCGATCGAGCTGGCGCCGGCCTTGAGCAACAACTGGGCGCATGCATTGAGCAGCACGCCCGTGAGAATAAGGGAAAACGTGGCGAGATTCATGGAACGTTGATGAACGTTTGTGAATATTGATGGAGATCGCAAACTGGCTGGCGCTTAGTTTCCCGAAGCGTGTCAGCATTTTTTATGGTCGACCGAAACAGATCGGACGACAGCCAAGTGCGCTATTTTACGTTGTCTTGCGCCGATGGTTTGGCGATCACGACGCGGCGGGCGTCACGCGCGATGATCCGCATCGGCAAGTGCTCGGTTTCGAGCTTGCCGAACGTGTCCGGATCGACCAGCGCGAGCGCTTTCGGATCGGCGCGCCAGCGGGTGTAGAAGTCGTTGAGCGTGGGCAGCCATTTCTGCGGCTCCTGCTTGACGCCGAAGTCGAGTTCGTCCGGGTGCTGCACCATGATCATCGCGTGGCCGAGGTAGTAGGGCATCGTGTGATCGAGCACATTCACGGAATAGAACGGCACGTTCGGCCCGAGCCGTTGCATTTCCGCCTGGATCGCCGGCACGAGCAATACCCCCGAGCTTTGGCGGCCGAAGACTTCGTGTCCCATGCCGCCAACCGTGACGAGCAACAGCATGGCGCCGGCAAAGGTGAGCAACGCGCGCCGCGCGCTGTGCCGCGCCAGCCGCCATGCCACGAGCGTGCCGGCCAGGCCGAGGCCGATGGCGACATACAGCCAGATCTGGAAGGCCTTGTATAACTCGTTCGGATTGCGCACGCTGCCGGGGCGACCCGCGAAAATCGCGACCATCACAAGGGCGGCGATGAGCAGGATCGCATAGCCGGCCAGATGCAGGCGTACCGTGTCGCGGCGCAATTGCGCCAGATACAGGCCGAAGAGCAGCGCCATCGCCGGCGCGATGGGCAGCAGGTACGAGATCAGCTTCGAGTGCGAAGCGCTGAAGAATATAAAGATGAATCCCGACCATACCCAGAGCATCAGCGCCGGGGCGAAACCGTTGGGCTGTCGGGGCATGCGCAGCGTGGCGCGCACGGTGCCCGGCAGGACCGACAGCCAGGGCAGGAAGCCGACGAGGAACACGGGCACGAAGTACCACGGCGCGCCATCGCGATTATGGCCCTCCATCGCAAAGCGCCGGAAGTGTTCGTTGATGAAGAAAAAGTCGAAGAATTCGGGGTTGCGCATTTGCACCAGCACGAACCACGGGGCCGCAATCGCAAATAAGACGATCAGGCCGCTGCCCAGATACAGACGCCGCCATAACGCCCAGTCCCGCGCGATGAGCGTATAGAGGACGAGCACGGCGCCCGGCAGCACGATGCCGACGAGGCCCTTGCTCAGCACGGCGAGTGCCATGGCGGCCCAGCACAGCCACATCCAGCCGCGCACGGCGGGGCGTGCGAGGCCGGGCCGCTGCGCGAGCAGCAGCGCGCACAGCGAGAGTCCCATGAAAAACGACAGGCCCATGTCGAGCACGTTGAAGTGTCCGAGCAGCGACCACAGCGGCGCGCTGGCGAGCGCGACGGCCGCGAACAGGCCCACGCGGGCATTGAACACGCGCCGGCCGGTAAAGCCGACCATCAGCACGCCCGCGAACCCCGTGAGCGCGGTCCATAGCCGGGCTTGCCATTCCCCAAGCCCGAATGCCGCGAACGTGAGCGCATTCATCCACGTTTGCAGCGGCGGCTTCTCGAAATACTTGTAGCCGTTGTAACGCGGCGTGATCCAGTCGCCCGTGGTCCACATCTCGCGCGCCATTTCCGCGTATCGGCCTTCGTCGCTCGCAATCAGGTGACGGTAGTCGAGCACGCCGAACCATACGAGCGCGAACGCCACGAGCAGCAGCCAGAAGGCGGCAGGCGAGAGCGGATAGGACGTGGGCGGCGCGGTGGGGGCGCCAGGTGTGCCGGGCGCGGACAATGGGGGCGTCGCGAGGGGGGCGGCGGCCGACAGGCCGGAGGCGAGCGGGCGGCGGCTCACTCAGCCGCCTCGGTTTCGATGAGCAGGGCGAGCACGACGCGACGTCCCTCGCTCATCAGGATGTTGTACGTGCGACAGGCCGCCTGGGTGTCCATGGAGTCGACGCCGACGCGCTGGCTGGTGAGCGATGTGGTCAGGCGCGGATGCGCGAAACGCAGACGGCCGCCGCTGCCGAAGATCACGACTTCGGGATCGAGCGCGCGCAACTGTTCGAAATGGGCGGATTCGAGCGCGTCGAAACGCGACACCGGCCAGGTCTGGATCTCGCCCTCGGGCGCAATGATCACGCTGTGCTCGTGACGAATCTTGTTGACCTCGACATAGCCCGGGCCGTAGCCGGTGACTGTGTTCAATGCTTGCGACGGGTCTTGATGCAGTTTCACTTTCGAAAGATTCCCTACCCGGTGCTTGCCCGGGGGTGGATGAGCGTCGGCGGATCGCTCAACGGGCGGGCATCTTGCCTCGCGTGGCCCAAACCGTCAATGATGCATTGCCGAACTCTGTCATAATTGGCTAAATTATAGCTTTTTGCCGTACGCAGCACGGCAAAACCGTTGCAGTGCGGCATTTGCCACGCCAAAAACCGGGGAAATGCGGTGCCCTGTGCGCTTCGCGCGCAGCGCCGTTGGACCGCCGGAGCGTCGTGCGTCCCGCCTGCTGCCGGCTCGTCCGGACCCCTGCGCCGCCCGCCAAGACCACAACCGCCGTGAAACCGATCCTCAAATCGCTGAAATTGCAGAATGTCTGCTACGACATTCGTGGCCCCGTGCTCGAACATGCCAAGCGCATGGAAGACGAAGGGCATCGCGTCATCAAACTGAACATCGGCAATCTGGCGCCGTTCGGTTTCGAGCCGCCCGACGAGATTGTGCAGGACATGATCCGAAATCTGCCGAATTCGGCCGGTTACTCGGATTCGCGGGGCGTGTTCGCGGCGCGCAAGGCGATCATGCACTACTGCCAGCAAAAGCGCATCAAGGACGTCCAGCTCGACGACATCTACCTCGGCAACGGGGCGTCCGAGCTGATCGTGATGGCCATGCAGGCGTTGCTCAACGATGGCGACGAAGTGCTCGTGCCCGCACCCGACTACCCGCTCTGGACGGCCGCGGTCAGCCTGTCGGGCGGCACGCCCGTGCATTACGTCTGTGACGAGCAGGCCGACTGGCAGCCCGACCTGGCGGACATCCGCAAGAAGATCACGCCCAATACGCGCGCGATCGTCATCATCAACCCGAACAACCCGACCGGCGCGCTGTACTCGGACGAACTCCTCAAAGACATCGTCGCCCTCGCGCGCGAGCACAAGCTCATCATCTACGCCGACGAGATCTACGACAAGATCGTCTACGACGGCGCCGAGCACACCTCGATCGGCTCGCTCTCCGAAGACGTGCTCACCATCACGTTCAACGGCCTGTCCAAAAGCTATCGCGCGTGCGGCTATCGCGCGGGCTGGATGGTCGTGTCGGGTGACAAGCGTCCGGCGCGCGACTACATCGAGGGGCTGAACATCCTCGCCTCGATGCGCCTGTGTCCGAACGTGCCGGGCCAGTACGCCATCCAGACGGCGTTGGGCGGCTATCAGAGCATCAAGGACCTGATCGTGCCGGGCGGACGCCTGTACGAGCAGCGCGAGATCGCGCACCGCATGCTCACCGACATTCCCGGCGTGACCTGCGTGAAGCCGAAGGCCGCGCTGTACCTGTTTCCGCGTCTCGATCCGGCGGTGTACCCCATCGCCAACGATCAGGACTTCATCCTCCAGTTGCTGCTCGAAGAGAAGGTTCTGCTGGTGCAGGGCAGCGGCTTCAACTGGATGCATCCCGACCATTTCCGCGTGGTGTTCCTGCCTCACGAGGGCGATCTGGAAGACGCCATCAGTCGCATTGCCCGGTTCCTTGACGGTTATCGCCGTCGCCATGGCAAGTGATGCGCCCCCACTGAATTCGACTTTTGAGTAAAACTGCATGAAACCGATCAAATTGGGCCTGCTCGGCCTTGGCACGGTAGGCTACGGCGCCTTCCAGGTGCTGGCTCGCAACCAGGAAGAAATTCAACGTCGCGCCGGCCGGGGGATCGAGATTACGAAGGTCGCGGTGCGCAATGTCGAGCGCGCGCGCGGTCTCGTCGGCCACGCCGCTGTCGTGACGGGCGATCCGTTCGAGGTGGTCAACGATCCGGACATCGATGTCGTGGTCGAGACCATCGGTGGCTACGACCTCACGAAGGAACTGGTCCTCAAGGCGATCGAAAACGGCAAGCACGTGGTCACCGCCAACAAGGCGCTGCTGGCCCTGTATGGCAACGAGATCTTCGCCGCCGCGCGCAAGGCCAACGTGATGGTCGCCTTCGAGGCGGCCGTGGCCGGTGGCATTCCCATCATCAAGGCGCTGCGCGAAGGCCTGACCGCGAACCGTATCCAGTGGATCGCCGGGATCATCAACGGCACCACGAACTTCATCCTGTCGGAGATGCGCGACAAGGGCATCGACTTTGACGTGGCGCTTGCCGACGCCCAGCGTCTGGGCTACGCGGAAGCCGATCCGACGTTCGACATCGAAGGTGTCGACGCCGCGCACAAGCTCACGCTCATGAGCGCCATCGCGTTCGGCGTGCCGGTGCAGTTCGACCGTGCCTATGTCGAAGGCATCACCAAGCTCTCGGCGCTGGACATCAAGTATGCGGAGGAGTTTGGCTACCGCATCAAGCTGCTGGGCATCACGCGCCGCACCGACGCGGGCATCGAACTGCGCGTGCATCCGACGCTGATCCCGGCTAAGCGCCTCATCGCCAATGTGGAGGGCGCCATGAACGCCGTGCTGGTGCAGGGCGACGCCGTGGGCGCCACGCTTTACTACGGCAAGGGCGCGGGCGCCGAGCCGACCGCCTCCGCCGTGGTGGCCGATATTGTCGACGTGACGCGCCTGCAAACGGCCGATCCGGAGCATCGCGTGCCACACCTGGCGTTCCAGCACGACGCGCTGTCGAATACGCCGGTGCTGCCCATCGACGAGGTCACGACCAGCTACTACCTGCGGCTGCGCGTGGTCGATCGCGCGGGGGTCATGGCGGCACTCACGCGCATCCTCGCCGATCTGGACATCTCCATCGACGCCTTGCTGCAAAAGGAATCGCGCGAGGGCGAGCACCAGACCGACATCATCATCCTGACGCACCAGACCCAGGAGAAGCACATCAACGCGGCCATCGCGAAGATCGAGTCGATGGACACCGTGCTCTCGAAGGTCATCCGCATCCGTATGGAGGCGCTGAGCTGAGCGCCGGCCACACGAACCGATACGACAGGACACGACCCACATGAAATACATCTCCACGCGCGGCGCCGGCCTGACCTCGGGCGAGCCGCAATCGTTCTCCAGCATTCTGCTCGGCGGTCTGGCCCCCGATGGCGGTCTGTACCTGCCGACGCAATACCCGCAAGTGACGGCCGACGAATTGCGTGCCTGGCGCCAGTTGTCGTACGCCGAGCTGGCCGCGAAGGTGCTGGCCAAGTTCGCGGGCGACATTCCGGCTGAAATCCTGGCCGACCTGACCGCGCGCACTTACACCGCCGAGGTGTACCGCAACGTGCGTCCGGGTGAGGACGCGGCCGACATCACGCCGCTGCTGCCGCTGGGGGTCGAAGGCGGCACGCAGCTCTCGCTGCTGGCGCTCTCGAATGGCCCGACGCTGGCGTTCAAGGACATGGCCATGCAGTTGCTGGGCAACCTGTTCGAGTACGCCCTGGCGCAGCACGGCGACGCGCTCAACATTCTCGGTGCGACGTCCGGCGACACGGGCAGCGCGGCCGAGTACGCCATGCGCGGCAAGGAAGGCATTCGCGTCTTCATGCTCTCGCCGGCCGGCAAGATGAGTGCGTTCCAGACGGCCCAGATGTACAGCCTGCAGGATCCGAATATCTACAACCTCGCGGTCGAAGGCGTGTTCGACGACGCACAGGACATCGTCAAGGCGGTGTCCAACGATCACGCCTACAAGGCGCGCTACAAGATCGGCACGGTCAATTCGATCAACTGGGCGCGTGTCGTGGCGCAGGTCGTGTACTACTTCAAGGGCTACTTCGCGGCAACCGGCGGCAAGTCGGGCCAGGACGGCGAGGTGTCGTTCACGGTGCCGTCGGGCAACTTCGGTAACGTCTGTGCTGGTCATATCGCCCGCATGATGGGCCTGCCGATCCGCAAGCTGGTCGTGGCGACGAACGAAAACGACGTGCTCGACGAGTTCTTCCGCACCGGACACTACCGCGTGCGCAAGTCTGCCGAGACGTTCCACACCAGCAGCCCGAGCATGGATATCTCGAAGGCGTCGAACTTCGAGCGTTTCCTGTTCGATCTGCTCGGTCGCGATGCACACGCGACCGCCGAGCTGCTCGCGAAGGTCGAGCGCGAAGGCGGTTTCGACCTGTCGGGCACTGAGGCCTTTGCTCGTGTGGCGCAGTTCGGGTTCGTCTCGGGGCGCAGCACGCACGCCGATCGCGTGGCGACGATCCAGGACGTGGCCAAGCGTTACGACGTGGTCATTGACACCCACACGGCTGACGGCGTGAAGGTGGCGCGCGAAGCGCTCGAACCCGGCGTGCCGATGGTGGTGCTCGAGACCGCCCAGCCGGCCAAGTTTGCCGAGACGATTCGCGAGGCCTTGCATCGCGAACCGCCGCGCCCAGCCGGCTTCGAGCAGCTCGAATCGCTGCCGCAACGCTTCGAGACGGTGCCGAACGACGTCGCGAGCGTGAAGGCCTATATCGCCGAGCACACCGGCCTGTAAGGCGGTGCTCGCTCTGTCCTCTGATGTCCCCTGACTTGCGCGCCTTGGTCATGCTGAGTACACAAGAAGCCCTGGATGCCGTGCTGGCGGCGGCCCGTCCGCTCGATCGGCGGGAGACGGTCGATACCCTCGCGGCCAACGCCCGCGTGCTGGCCGCCGACGTGATCGCCACGCTCGACGTGCCGCCGATGGACACGAGCGCGATGGACGGCTATGCCGTGCGGGTCGCCGACCTGACGGGGAGCGAGACCGTGTTGCCGGTCTCGCAACGCATTCCCGCAGGGCATGCCGCCGAACCGCTCGCCCACGGCACGGCGGCGCGCATTTTCACGGGGGCGCCGGTGCCGCCTGGCGCCGACGCCATTGTCATGCAGGAACAGTGCGAGGCTGCTCAGGACGGCACCGTGGTGATTCGCCACACGCCGGTGGCCGGCGAGTTCGTCAACCGGCAGGGCGCGGACATTCGTCGCGACAGTGTGGTGCTTGCCGCCGGGACTCGGCTGAGCGCGCCGTCGCTGGGACTGGCGGCATCGGTGGGCATGGCGAAGCTGCAAGTCGCGAGCCGGTTGCGCGTGGCCGTGTTCTTTACCGGCGACGAGCTGACCATGCCCGGCGAGGCATTGCGCGCGGGCGGCATCTACAACTCGAACCGCTTCGTGCTACGCAGCCTGCTCGAGAATCTAGGCTGCGAGATGACCGATTACGGCATCGTGCCGGACAATCTGGCCGCCACGCGCGCGATTCTGCGCGACGCGGCACGCGCCAACGACCTGATCATCACATCGGGCGGCGTCTCGGTGGGTGAGGAAGATCACGTCAAACCGGCCGTGGAAGCCGAGGGCCGCCTCAATCTGTGGCAGATTGCGCTCAAGCCGGGCAAGCCGCTGGCTTACGGCGAGGTCAACCGGGCGAGCGGGGGGACGGCGCATTTCATCGGTCTTCCGGGCAATCCGGTGTCGAGCTTCGTCACGTTCCTGCTGTTCGTGCGTCCGTTCATCCTGCGTTTGCAGGGCGTGACGGCGGTGACGCCGCGCCGCATTCCCATGCGCGCGGACTTCACGCAGACGAAGGCGGACCGTCGCAATGAGTTCGTGCGCGCCCGTATCAATGCGCAAGGGGGGCTGGACGCGTTTCCCAACCAGAGTTCGGCGGTGCTGACGTCGACCGTCTGGGGCGATGGCCTCATCGACAATCCGCCGGGACATCGCATCGAAGCCGGCCAGACCGTGGCGTTTCTGCCGTTCTCCGACCTCCTATATTGAGAGACAGGTGCGTCGCCGCTGCGGCGTGCCAGCCAGACTATGCAGATCGAACTTCGCTTTTTTGCCAGTGTCCGCGAGGCGCTCAATGTCGCTGAGGAGCATGTGGAGGTTCCCGCCGGGATTGCCACGGTGGGAGACGTGCGCCAGTGGCTGTGCCGCCGCGGCCCGGCCTGGGCCGAGGCGCTTGGCGAGCAGCGTGCGTTGCGCATGGCGCTCAACCATACGATGGTGCCGGCGACCACACGCCTGACCGACGGGTGCGAGGTCGCGTTCTTCCCGCCCGTGACGGGCGGTTGAGCCAACGTTCCCCGCCCATCTCAGCGAACCATCGGACAGGAGGCACTGCCAGTATGCCCATTCGTGTACAGACCGAGGATTTCGACCTGTCGGAGGAGGTGCGCCGGCTGCGTGCCGACGACCTGCGCGTCGGGGCCATCGCGAGCTTTGTGGGCACGGTGCGCGATTTGAACGACGGCAACGATGTCTCGCGCATGACGCTCGAACACTATCCGGGCATGACGGAGAAGGCGCTGGAGGCGATCGTCGAGCAGGCGCGGGCGCGCTGGCGACTGTTCGATGCGCTGGTGATTCACCGCTACGGTGACCTGGGACCCGGCGATCAGATTGTGCTGGTGGCGGTGACCTCTGCCCACCGGGGCGACGCGTTCGCCGCCTGCGAGTTCATCATGGACTACCTGAAGACCGAGGCGCCGTTCTGGAAGAAGGAAGCCACGCCGCAGGGCGAGCGCTGGGTTGACGCGCGCGAGACCGATACGGCTGCGCGTGAGCGTTGGACGACCGAAGGGACGTCCGGGTCGACCGGAAAGCGCTGAATTCTTCTTTGATTTTCAAGTAACGTCGTCGAAGATTTCCTATCTTCGCCGATAATGTCATTCGTGAGGCCGTGCGTGCCTTGCCTGCTTCACGCTGTCCAGTAGCGCTCGTTGCGCCGGGGGCAGGGCGTATTCCCATCCGAACAAATTCAACTGCAGGCTCTCCGCGATCCGGATGGCCGGTTCCGCGAAGGCAAAGGCGGCCTGCGGTTCGAAGAGCCCGTCCAGCGTATCGAAGAAGAGGGCGAGCCAGCGGCTGAAATGCTCACCGCTCAGGTGGCCAAACGGCTGATGCGCCTGCGTCACATTGCCGCGGTAGCGTTTGGCGCCGAGCACGATGCTGGACCAGAACGCCACCATTTTTTCCAGATGGATGTCCCAGCGACCTTCGAGTGCCTGACGGAACACCGGGCCGAGCATGTCGTCGTCGCGAATGCGTCCGTAGAAGGTGTGCACAAGCAGACGCACGGCGTCTTCGTCGATTTCGGCGAGGCGTGTGGCGGGCCAGGGGTCCGGGCGTTGGCGGGAGGTTTGCGTAGACATTTCGATGGGCACCCGGGCGGGCACGCCGGTGATTCCCGGCGTCCTGGCGTCACCGTGACGCGTGGTGCGTGAGGCTGAAAATCGCTATTATGAGCTTCAAATCCGGGCGTGTCCCGCGGCGGCTTCCTGTCACCCATCCGGTCTCTATTGAGCGCCGCTGCCGCTGATGCCGACCCGTTCCGGTTTTGCGCGACATGGCAATCGTCGCGCTGCCATGCCCCCTTGAAACCGCAGGGGCTTGTCCGCACATCCGATCCAGAGAGAATTCTTAACGGAGCACCCGATGCGACAAGACAAATTCACCACGCAGTTCCTGGAAGCGCTGGCTGATGCCCAAAGCATGGCAGTCGGTCGCGACCAGCAATACATCGAGCCGCTGCACCTTCTCGCGGCGCTGATCGCACAACCCGAGGGCGCCGCACGCTCGTTGCTGCAGCGCGCCGGCGTGCAGGTGCAGCCGCTCGCGCACGATATCGAGACGGCCATCGCGAAGCTGCCGCAGGTGCAGGGCACCGACGGCAACGTGCAGGTCGGCCGCGAACTCGCAGGCCTGCTCAATCAGGCCGACAAGGAAGCGCAGAAGCATGGCGACAGCTATATCGCCAGCGAAATGTTCCTGCTGGCGCTCGCCGACGACAAGGGCGACACCGGCAAGCTCGCCCGCGCCCGGGGCCTGACGCGCAAGTCGCTCGAAGCCGCCATCGAAGGCGTGCGCGGCGGCCAATCCGTCAACAGCCAGGACGCCGAGAGCCAGCGCGAAGCCCTCAAGAAATACACACTCGATCTGACCGAGCGCGCGTCGCTCGGCAAGCTCGATCCGGTGATCGGCCGCGACGATGAGATTCGCCGCACGATCCAGATTCTGCAGCGCCGCACGAAGAACAATCCGGTGCTCATCGGCGAACCCGGCGTGGGCAAGACCGCCATCGTGGAAGGGCTTGCGCAGCGCATCGTCAACGGCGAAGTGCCGGAGTCGCTCAAGAACAAGCGCGTGCTCGCCCTGGACATGGCGGGGCTGCTCGCCGGCGCGAAATTCCGGGGGGAATTCGAGGAGCGTCTGAAGAGCGTGCTCAGCGACATCGCCAAGGATGAAGGCCGCACGATCCTGTTCATCGACGAAATTCACACGATGGTCGGCGCCGGCAAGGCCGAAGGCGCCATGGACGCGGGCAACATGCTCAAACCGGCGCTCGCACGCGGTGAACTGCACTGCATCGGCGCGACCACGCTCGACGAATATCGCAAGTACATCGAGAAGGACGCCGCGCTGGAGCGCCGTTTCCAGAAGGTGCTCGTCGACGAGCCGAGCGTCGAGGCGACCATCGCGATTCTGCGTGGCCTGCAGGAAAAGTACGAGCTGCACCACGGCGTGGAGATTACCGACCCGGCCATCGTGGCCGCGGCGGAACTCAGCCAGCGCTACATCACCGACCGGTTCCTGCCGGACAAGGCCATCGACCTGATCGACGAGGCCGCGTCGAAGATCAAGATGGAGATCGACTCGAAGCCGGAAGTGATGGACAAGCTCGACCGTCGTCTGATCCAGTTGAAGATCGAGCGCGAAGCCGTCAAGAAGGAAACCGACGAAGCGTCGCAGAAGCGCCTGGCGCTGATCGAGGAAGAGATCTCGCGTCTGGAGCGCGAGTACGCCGACCTTGAAGAAGTGTGGACGGCGGAGAAGGCGGCGGTGCAGGGCAGCGCCCAGGTCAAGGAAGAGATCGACCGCGTGCGTGCCGACATCGCGAAGCTGCAGCGTGAGGGCAAGCTCGACAAGGTGGCCGAGCTGCAATACGGCAAGCTGCCACAGCTCGAAGCGCAGTTGAAGGACGCCGATGCGGCCGAAGCGGCCGGTCAGCAGGCGCATCCGCGTTTGTTGCGCACGCAGGTGGGCACCGAAGAGATTGCCGAAGTGATCTCGCGCGCCACCGGCATTCCGGTCTCGAAGATGATGCAGGGCGAGCGCGAAAAGCTGCTCCACATGGAAGACAAGCTGCATGAGCGTGTGGTCGGGCAGGACGAGGCGATTACCGCCGTGTCCGACGCCATCCGGCGGTCGCGTGCCGGGCTGTCGGATCCAAATCGTCCGTATGGGTCGTTCCTGTTCCTCGGGCCGACCGGTGTGGGCAAGACCGAGCTGTGCAAGGCGCTGGCGATGTTCCTGTTCGATGCCGAGGATCACCTCATCCGCATCGACATGAGCGAGTTCATGGAGAAACATAGCGTCGCGCGGTTGATCGGCGCGCCGCCGGGCTATGTCGGTTATGAAGAGGGTGGCTACCTGACGGAAGCCGTGCGTCGCAAGCCGTACAGCGTGATCCTGCTCGACGAAGTCGAAAAGGCGCACCCGGACGTGTTCAACGTGTTGCTGCAGGTGCTTGACGACGGACGCATGACCGATGGTCAGGGCCGCACGGTGGACTTCAAGAACACCGTGATCGTGATGACGTCGAATCTTGGGTCGTCGATGATCCAGTCGATGGTCGGCGAGCCGCAGGAGCGCATCAAGGACGCCGTGTGGGGGGAGATCAAGGATCACTTCCGTCCGGAGTTCCTGAATCGCATCGACGAAGTCGTGGTGTTCCACGGTCTCGATCAAAAGCACATCGAGTCGATTGCCACGATCCAGATCGAGATCCTGCGTCAACGTCTGGCCAAGCTCGACATGACGCTCGAGGTCAGCAAGGCGGCGCTTACGCACGTGGCACGCGAGGGCTTCGATCCGGTGTTCGGGGCACGGCCGCTCAAGCGGGCGATCCAGCAGGAGATCGAGAACCCAGTCGCCAAGCTGGTGCTGGCGGGCACGTTCGGGCCGAAGGACACCATCCCGGTCGACTGGCGCAACGGGCGATTCACGTTCGATGGCGGCGCTGCCCGGCAGGCGGACGAGGTGAGCCAGGTGAGCCAGGTGAGTCAGGTGAGCGATGAGACTGAACCGGCCGCCAAGTAAGCCCGGGTGTGGCGTTCACCGCGCCTCGTAAGATCAGCACAATCCGCACGCGCTATCCCCGCGTTCCGACAGGCACGCGGGGATTTTTTCGTCGACCGGTGACGCGCGCCGCGCTCAATCGTGCAGGAAACGTCGTCTTGCCGGCGGTCTGCGGGTGCATCCCCATCCGCGCGACGGGATGTCGCAACGTGATCCATGATGCGCACCGTCGTGCAGCTTGCCAAGGCCTCGCCGTCGGGTGGTCGACGTGGGACTCACTCGTTTATGGGGCTGTCGGCGCGCACGGAGGGCGCGTCGGGTGCGGTGGCGAAGAACTCGCTGGGGGTGCGGCCGAAAGTGCGTTTGAACATCGCGGAAAATGCGCTCTGGCTGCGATAGCCCAATTCTCGGGCGATGCGCGCCAACGGATATCCCTTCGACGCCATCGGAATGGCCTGTGCCAGCACGACCTGCTGGCGCCACTGCACGAAGCTCATGCCGAGTTCCTGCCGGAACAGCCGGCCGATGGTGCGTGGGCTCGCGCCGGCGTAGCGGGCCCATTGATCGAGCGTCCAGGTGCGGGCCGGGTCGGCCAGCATGGCGTTGCACAGCGTAAGCAGCCGCTTGTCGCGCGGTAGCGGCACCGCCAGCGGCAGCGGCGACGCGCGCCGCAGTTCGTCGAGGATCAGTGCGCCCAGCAACTGTTCGCGAGGGGCATCGAGTGCGGCCTCGGGCACGTCAATGGCGGCGATCAACTCGCGCAGCAGCGCCGAGACTTCCACGACGCGGCAATGATCCAGACCCGTTGGGACGACGTCAGGATGGACGTACAGCGTGCGCAAGTACGAGGGCTCGTTGACCTGCAGACTGTGCATGACGTTTGGCGGAATCCAGATGGCACGAGAAGGCGGCACGATCCACGCCGCGTCGGCCACCGCGATCTGAATGACGCCGCGCGGCGTGTACGCGACCTGAGCCCAGGCATGCTGATGATCGGGGACACGGATGCCGTCGCGCAGCGGCCGCGCGCGCAATCGCACCGGACGCTCGCGAGTCGGCGTGAACGCCATCGGCACGACGTGCGCTCCGGGGTCGGCCGGTGTGTCGGCGTCGAGATCGAGGTTGGGCGGTTGGACGTCCCACGGATCGGACGGCGCGGGCATGGGGGTGGGCATGGCGTAATCGCGACAATTTGGGTTTCATCAGTGTAAATCAGCCGTGCGTGGCAGTTCGCGCGAGTTGGGCTGCCATGAGAAAACTTGACCCTGTGCAGCCAACACGTCCTTCGCAGGACGCATGCGCACCGTAGCTTTCCGAGCGGCAATGACGTTATGCTTGATGGCAGTGCGCGGCAGACGACGTGTGGTCCGACGCGTCGCCGTCGTTTCCGCGTTCCCGCTTTTTCCAATCTGAATGCTCGTGATGAACACTGCAACGCGTGACCGGTATGACGCCCATGTCGCCGATGACGCCCACGGCTTGCTAGGCACGCAAGATTCGAACGACGAGGCGATCTACGTTTTCGTCTATGGCACGCTGCGTGCTGGGGAAATCAACGACGTGACGTATGCGGCCGAGCGTCACGGCATCGAGGCGCCCGTGTATGTCGGTACCACGTCTCTCGGCGGGCGGCTCTACGATTTCGGTGACTACCCGGGCATGGTGTTCGACGCCGCCGCGGGTGACGGCCACGACGCGGGCCGTGTGATCGGCGATGTTTATCGCATCGCGGCGGCGCTGGTGCCCGTGCTCGACGAGATCGAAGCGGTGTATCCGGGCGAGGCCGGGTTGTTCGTTCGCGAAATGCACGACGTTGCCTGTGAAGGCGCCACGTATCCCTGCATCGTCTATCCGGTGAGCGAAGCGGCCGTGCGCCAATTGCCGCGGATTGCCGGCGGGGACTGGGTCACGTATCGCCTTGCGCGCGACGGCAGCGCGGCCTGACCCTGGCGTCGCTACGGCTACCTTTGCTGCCACTGCCGTCGCTGCTGCCCGGGAGTCCCGGGAGTCCCGACAGTCCCGACAGTCGTCGCGCGTGAGCGACACGTGCTATCGGAGGTCAGCGGATGGCTGCGGCAACGATGCCCGAAAGCGGAACGGATTCAGCGAGGTGCCGACGTCGTAGTGATCGATGCCGTCCACTCGCTTGAGCCCCCGCGCCAGTCCGACCGTGAGCGGCAGTACCAGCCATTGCATGGCGCACTTGAAGACGAATTCGAGTCCGGCCATGCGGGCCATCGCGTCCAGGTCGAGCACGTAGGCGAACGCCACCACCACGAAGACGACCGTATCGAGCAGCGCGGCAAGCGCGCTGCCGAGCATGATGCGAAGGCCCGCGAGCCGTCCGCGCATCGCCACCTTCATGCGCGCGAGCGTGGCGGCGTTCGCGAACTCGCCCACGAAGCACGCCGAGACCGACGCCAGGAACATATGCGCGATGGCCTCGTACCAGTGGCGCTGCACCTCGTCCGTGAAGCCCGTTTGTTCCGCCCAGGCCCCTTCGGTCGGCAGCAGGGTCATCAGCCATAGAAAGCCGATCATCACCAGATTGGCCGCGAGACCGCTCCAGATGACGATACGACTGATGCGATAGCCGTAGACCTCCGTGAGCACCGACGCAAACAGGTAAGCAAACGGGAAGCTGATGAGGGCGGCCGAGAACGTCAGGCGCAGCGGCTCGCCTCGGACCGACCAAGGCAGGGTGACCTCGCACACGCGCGCGCCGAGGGCATTCGAGATCAGCAGGAAGCTCACGAAGGCAATCGCGAGCACGATCACGGCCGGCGTCATGCGCGTGGCCTGGCGCGCGGTGAGCGCGGCGGGAAGGGGAGGCGTGCAGACAGTAGCGGTCATTGGCGAATGGTGCGCAGGTTGGTGAGGGCGATGGCGTGCGTCGAGCGTACGGGATTGATATCGAGTCCGTAACGTCGCGTGAAACGTGCGCCGACTGCCAGCCGCGTTGGCGCGCATCGCGCGAGGACGTCGCTGAAGAGTGTCTCCACGCATTGTTCGATGAGCATTGCACTATCGCGAAACGACAGCACATACGCCAACAGCGAGCGACGACAGATCGGCGCGCCCGTGTAGTCGAACCAGACGGTGCCGTAGTCGACGCCCTCGGTGAGCGGGCATCGCACGCTCAGCAGGTCGGAGACCAGGCATTCGCGAAGCGGCGACGCCTGCGTCGTGTCGGCATCGCTGGTCAGGCACAGGAGATCCGCCTGCACGCCGCCGCGTATCACGCTGACCGGCGCCAGATCGAGGCTTTCCGTGTCCGGCCCGCAGGCGGCCGTGGTGCGAACGGCTTGCCTGACCGGCGTCGTGCGCACGAGCACGTAAGCCTGCAGGCAGCGTGACAACTCGCCCGCCACGTGCGCTTCCAGCGCATCGGGTGATTCGAAGCATTGCTCGCGCAGCGCCAGAAAATAGTGTTGCGCGTTCGACATCTCCAGGGTGTAAGGGGAATCGCAGGGAATCACGAGTTCCGCAACGGCGATCTGGGGCCGCTCATGCATGTCGAGCCACGCAACCTCGTAGTGATTCCAGAGGTCGTACCCGCGCGGCACCACTGTCGGCGATGCGTCGGGCGAGGCGTCGGGCGAGGCGGTCTGCGACGTCGCCCGGTGTTGATATCGGGCGCGGGGAATCGGATGAAGGATGGGGTTCTGGCTGAGCGGCGGCGGGGCGCACAGGGGCCGCGCCTCCTGAGGGGAGAGGGCGCGCGAATCGTGATACGTCATGGATGTGAAATCTCCGATCGATCGGTCAATCACCATATCGCGCGGCATCGGGTTTGTTCAATGCGAGGATTCCGAAAACTGGCTGGCCGTGAGTGACTCACGACGGGCGGCAATCAGGTTTGACGACGAACGCAACCGTGCCAGCGTCGCCATGTCCGATTTTGACCAGCAGGCCGGGCGCCGATGTGGGACGATTCACGCGTTCCCATCCTTCCCGACGGTCATTGGTGCCGTCTTCCCGACCATGCGTTCGTCCGACATTGCCCGTTTGCTGACGCTCTCCGCCATCTGGGGCGCGAGTTTTCTTTTCATGCGCATCATTGTCCCGGTGCTCGGGCCGCTGCCTACGGCGTTCCTGCGTGTGACCCTCGGCGCCATCGGTCTGGCAGTGATCCTGCTCGTGTTGCGCGTGCGCTGGACGTTCAAGGGACGGCTCGGCGCGTCGATGGCGCTCGGCGTGATCAATTCCGGCATCCCGTTCGTGATGTACTGCCTCGCCGCGCGCGTGCTGCCGGCCGGATACTCGGCAATTCTCAACGCGACCACGCCGCTCATGGGCGTCGTTATCGGCACGCTGTTCTTCCGGGAGCGTCTGACCGGGGCCAAGGGGCTGGGCGTGTTGCTCGGACTCGCCGGGGTTGCGGTACTGACACGCACCGGGCCGGTCACGATGTCGGGGCCGGTACTCATGGGGGCGCTGGCATGCCTCGTGGCCACGTCCTGCTATGGGCTGGCGGGTTATCTGACCAAGCGCTGGATTTCCGAGCGCGGCGGCCTCGATGCGAAGCTGGTCGCCTTCGGCAGCCAACTGGGCGCGGCCGTCGTGCTGCTGCCGTTCTTCGGCTACGTGTCGGCGACGTCCGGCATGCCCGGCCCAGCCACCGGCGGCGTCTGGGCCGCGATGGCCGCGCTCGGCTTCCTGTGCAGCGCGGTGGCCTATATGTTGTTCTTCCGGCTGATCGCGGATCTGGGCCCGCTGCGCTCGCTGACCGTCACGTTCCTCATTCCGCCGTTCGGCGTGCTGTGGGGCGCGTTGTTCCTGAATGAAGCGGTGACGATGGCGCACGTCTTCGGCGGCTGTTTCATCGCGCTCGCCGTGTGGCTCGTGTGCAAGCCGCCCAAGTCGCTGCCGGCGCCCCGTCGGGCGGCATCGTAATCACCGTTCCCGGGCGCGTTCGCCCGGTCGCGCACCCCGTTGATAAAGCCGGGACGCGCTGTCACCGGCTTTTTTCATGATGTGGAATGGTCTTGCGGTGCGTAAAAATTTGCGCTGCTTGGCACAACGGTGTAATTTCAGGAGGGGAAATATCATTTCATATAAAGAAATTATTCTCATATATCATTGATTAATATCGATAAAAAATATTCGATGACATCGTAATTCGTTCTGTTGCGTTGCGTGAGAAATCTCTAAACTCTTATACAAGACCTGCCGATTTTGAGACCCCGACAGCGGTCAACCGCGGTTCCGGCGATGCCCAGGCAGCGAAGCGTCACCCGCTTGATTTGTATCGATACACCAGGAGAGATCATCATGACGACGCGCCAGGAGCAAGTGGAGCAACTCGAGCAGGACTGGGCGACCCATCCGCGCTGGAAGGGCATCAAGCGCGGCTACTCGGCCGACGACGTGGTGCGCCTGCGTGGTTCGATCCAGCCGGAACAAACGCTTGCCCGCCGCGGTGCGGAGCGTCTGTGGCGCATGATCAACGACGAGCCGTTCGTGAACGCGCTGGGTGCGCTGACTGGCAACCAAGCCATGCAACAGGTCAAGGCGGGCCTCAAGGCGATCTATCTGTCGGGCTGGCAGGTGGCCGGCGACGCGAACATGGCGGGCGAAATGTACCCCGATCAGTCGCTGTATCCGGCCAACTCGGTGCCGCAAGTCGTGCGCCGCATCAACAACACCTTCACACGTGCCGACCAGATTCAGTGGTCGGAAGGCAAGAATCCGGGTGACGAGGGCTATATCGATTACTTCGCGCCGATCGTGGCCGATGCGGAAGCCGGCTTCGGCGGCGTGCTCAACGCCTTCGAGCTGATGAAGGCCATGATCGAAGCGGGCGCCGGCGGCGTGCACTTCGAAGACCAGCTCGCGTCGGTCAAGAAGTGCGGCCACATGGGCGGCAAGGTGCTCGTGCCGACGCGCGAAGCCGTGGCCAAGCTGGTGGCGGCGCGCCTGGCGGCCGACGTGCTTGGCGTACCCACTGTCCTGATTGCGCGCACCGACGCCGAAGCGGCTGACCTGATCACCGCCGATGTCGATCCGCTCGATCAGCCGTTCTGCACCGGCGAGCGTACGGTCGAAGGCTTCTACCGCACGCGCAATGGCCTCGATCAGGCGATTGCCCGCGGTCTGGCCTACGCGCCTTACGTCGATCTGGTGTGGTGCGAGACCGGCAAGCCGGATCTCGAATTCGCCAAGCAGTTTGCCGAGGGCATCCACAAGCACTTCCCGGGCAAGATGCTTTCGTACAACTGCTCGCCGTCGTTCAACTGGAAGAAGAACCTCGACGACGCAACCATCGCCAAGTTCCAGAAGGAACTCGGTGCGATGGGCTACAAGTTCCAATTCATCACGCTGGCTGGCTTCCACAGCCTGAACTACTCGATGTTCAACCTGGCGCATGGCTATGCCCGCCGTCAGATGAGCGCCTTCGTGGAGTTGCAGGAAGCCGAATTCGCGGCGGCCGACAAGGGTTTCACCGCCGTCAAGCACCAGCGCGAGGTGGGGACGGGCTACTTCGATGCCGTCACGCAGACGATTGAGCGTGACGCCTCGACCACGGCCCTGAAAGGTTCGACGGAGGACGAACAGTTCTTCGACGAGAAGAAGGCACAGGTCAAGGCAGCCTGACAAGGCTGAGGGAGGGCGCGGTGCGCCCCCTCGCGGCGATGCGCGTGGGGGCACATCGTCAGCGAGGGGGGAACGACACTGCGCCATGACCGCGCGTCCGGCCTATCCGGCCGGGGCGGTCCTGACAGCGGTCCCGTCGCGGTCAGGGTTGCGATGCACGCCTGAACGAGAGGAGGCTCGTGAGCGTATCCCGCTCACGGGCCTTTTTTCATGCGCCGCCGAGTCGGCGGCCCGCGATCAGCGATAGACGAGGACCGGAATCTTGGAGTGCACGAGAACGCGTTGCGTCTCGCTGCCGAGCAGCAGACTGGTGAGCCCGCGCCGTCCGTGGGAGGCCATCAGGATGACATCGCAGCCATGGCGTTGCGCCGCGTCGATGATGCCCAGATAAGGCGCCGGGAAGGTGGAACTGTCGCGCTCGAACGGCACGCCCGCCGCCGCGGCGGCTTCGGCCAGCTTGTCGAGATGCGCGCATGCCTCGTCGGCAATGCGTTCGCTGAAGGTGGCCGGCGCTTCCAGCACATACTCGCTGAAAGGGGAGTACGGATACTCCGCAAGACAGCAATAGCCCGTCACCTTTGCGCCGAGCGCGCGCGCCAGTTCGAGTCCGCCCGTGACCGCTTTTTCGGAAAGCTCCGAGCCGTCGGTCGGAATGAGGATGTGGGTAAACAGCATATGACCTCCCGCAGTTGGCGTTGCTGAACACGCGTTCACAGGCTCGCGCAGGTATCACGGTCTTGCATCCCGTCCGCCGTCCCGAGGCAGTCGATGCCATTCGGTGCCATTCAATGCCGTCGAGCCTGCGCATTGCCAGCGGACCCTTCGTTTCGATTCTATGGCTTTGGCGCGACGCAACAACGGGGGCAAACCCGATAGTCCCGATAGGGCGGTGATTCCTCACGCCCCCTCACACCGCCGCGCGTCGCCGCTCATAGGTCCGCGCTGGGCGACGCGATGGGCACCGCGTCATCTTGCCAGTAGACCGAACTGCTGTAGTGATGCTTGAGGTGGTCGATGAACAGGCGCACGCGCAGCGGCAGATGGCGGCGTTGCGGGAACACGGCATGAATGCCGATGGGCGGCGCGGCAAAGTCGTCGAGCACGCTCATGAGCCGGCCCGCCCGGATGTCGTCGCCCACCTCCCACCACGAGCGCCACGCGAGGCCGTAGCCGTCCAGGCACCAGTCGTGCAGCACGGCGCCGTCCGTGCATTCCATCGTGCCGTTCACACGGATGGTCACGACCTTGCCGTCCTGCGAGAAGGTCCAGCCGCGCTGTTGATTAGCCGTCGATCCGAAGGCGAGGCAGTTGTGACGGGCGAGGGCGTCGAGCGATTCGGGGCGTCCGTGTCGTGCGAGATATCCCGGCGACGCCACGCACACGCGCCGGTTCTCGCCCAGGCGCAGCGACACGAGGCTCGAATCGGGCAACTCACCCAGCCGGATCGCGCAATCGAAGCCTTCGTTGACCAGATCGACAAGACGGTCGGAGAGGTCGAGCGTGAGCGTGACGTCCGGATGCGATTCGATGAACACCGGCAGCAGCGGGGCGACGTGCCGTCGCCCGAACCCGGCCGGTGCCGAGAGCCGCAGATGGCCGCTGGCCTTGACCCCGCCCGCCGATACGGCGGCCTCGGCGTTGTGCATCTCGTTGAGAATGCGTTGGCAGTCCTCGAGAAACGCCGATCCTTCGAACGTGAGCGTGACCCGCCGCGTCGTGCGCACGAGCAGCTTCACGCCCAGGCGGGACTCGAGCGCATCGATGCGCCGCCCGATCACGGCCGGCGCCACCCCTTCGAGTGCGGCGGCCGCAGACAGACTCCCCTTGGCGGCCACGGCGACGAACGTTTCGATTTGTTTGAAGCGATCCACGCGGCGGATTATGTACTAAAAAGTCAAAGATAAAGTGATTTTTGTGCGCTTTTATGGCGCCTGCCATCAATAATACAATTGGCAGGCAATGACAAGTGATATTGAGTGATACCCAGGTTATGGCTTCGCGTATTCAGGCAGTGATTTTTGATGCTTACGGCACGTTGTTCGACGTATATGCCGTCGCGGCGGCCGCCGAGCAGCAGTTCCCGGGCCGCGGGGCGGCGCTTGCCGAGCTGTGGCGGGCGAAGCAGATCGAATACACGCAACTGCGCACGCTGTCGGGCCCGCGTGGCGAACGCTACCGCCCGTTCTGGGACATCACCATCGACGCGCTGCGCTATGCCGCCGCCCGCCTGAACCTCACGCTCTCGCCCGTCGCCGAGAAGCGGTTAATGGACGAATACACCTGTCTGTCCGTTTTCCCCGAGAACCCGTCCGTGCTGCGCGCCTTGCGTGCGAAGGGTCTCAGGCTCGGCGTGCTCTCGAACGGCGATCCGCGCATGCTCGACGTGGGCCTGAAGAGCGCCGGGATCAAGGACTTGTTCGAGCACGTGCTGTCGGTCGACGCCGTACGCAAGTTCAAGACCGCCCCGGAGGCCTATCAACTCGGCCCCGACGCGTTCGGCCTGCCTGCCGACGCCATCGTTTTCGTCTCCAGCAACGGCTGGGACGTGGCCGGTGCCACCTGGTTCGGTTACCCGACGTTCTGGGTCAACCGGGCCGGGCTGCCGGTCGAGCAACTCGGCGTGACGCCGCAAGGGATGGGGCGCGACATGCGCGACTTGCAGCGGTTCGTCGACGCAGTGACGGGAGCGCGCGCCTGACGCCCAACGCGGCGTGAGGCCTTGTGCAAAGCCCCTGACGTTTTTCCTTGCGGCGCACTCCCTTATATAAATCAAGATCGTTGGAGATCCCCGATGTCCCTGATTCTGCCCCCCGGCATGCAACTACATGTCGATGCCAGCACCGATATTCGTCCTGAGTACGAAGCGATCCTGACCCCCGAGGCGCTTGCGTTCATCGTCAAGCTGCACCGCGCCTTCGAGCCGCGCCGTCAGGCCTTGCTCGCCGCCCGCACGGCGCGCGCTGCACGACTCGACGCCGGCGAGGTGCCCGACTTCCTGCCCGAGACGAAAGCGATCCGCGACGGCGACTGGCGCATCGCGCCGTTGCCGGCGGCGTTGCAATGCCGTCGTGTGGAAATCACGGGGCCGGTCGAGCGCAAGATGATCATCAACGCGCTGAACTCGGGGGCGGACAGCTACATGACCGACTTCGAGGACTCGAACACGCCGAACTGGCATAACCAGTTGCAAGGGCATATCAACGTGCGCGACGCCGTGCGCGGCACCATCAGTCTCGAACAGAACGGCAAGCGTTACGCCTTGAACGACAAGGTCGCCACACTGATCGTGCGTCCGCGCGGCTGGCATCTCGACGAGAAGCACGTGAGCGTGGACGGTGTCCGCATGTCGGGCAGCCTGTTCGACTTTGGTCTGCATGTGTTCCATAACGCCAAGGCGTCGCTCGAGCGCGGCTTCGGGCCTTACTACTATCTGCCGAAGCTGGAGAGCCACCTCGAGGCGCGTCTGTGGAACGACGTGTTCGTGCTTGCTCAAAACGAGCTGGGCCTGGCGCAGGGCACGATCAAGGCGACGGTGCTCGTCGAGACCATTCTCGCTGCGTTCGAAATGGACGAGATCCTCTACGAGCTGCGTGAGCACAGTGCGGGCCTGAACGCCGGCCGCTGGGACTACATCTTCTCGTGCATCAAGAAGTTCAAGGTCGATGCCGACTTCTGCCTGGCCGATCGCAGCCGCATCAACATGACGGTGCCGTTCATGCGCGCCTACGCGTTACTGCTGCTCAAGACGTGCCATCGTCGCCATGCCCCGGCCATTGGCGGCATGAGTGCGCTGATTCCGATCAAGAACGATCCGCAGGCCAACGAACTGGCGATCGCCGGTATTCGTGGCGACAAGGCACGCGACGCTGCCGACGGTTACGACGGTGGTTGGGTGGCGCACCCGGGTCTTGTGCCCGTGGCGATGGAAGAGTTCGTCAAGGTGCTGGGCGATCGCCCGAACCAGATCGACAAGCAACGCGACGATGTGAGCGTCAAGGGGCGCGACCTGCTCGCGTTTCAGCCCGAAGGGCCGATCACCGAGGCGGGCCTGCGCAACAACATCAACGTCGGCATCCACTATCTCGGGGCGTGGCTGGCCGGCAATGGCTGCGTGCCGATTCACAACCTGATGGAAGACGCGGCAACGGCCGAGATTTCGCGCTCGCAGGTGTGGCAGTGGATCCGCTCGCCGAAGGGCAAGCTCGACGACGGCCGCAAGGTCACCGCCGAGCTGGTGCGCGAGCTGATTCCGCAAGAGCTTGCCAACGTGAAGGAGCTTGTGGGGCAAGTGGCGCCGACGTACGACCGGGCGGCCATCATCTTCGAGCAGATGAGCACAAGCGACGACTTTGTCGAATTCCTCACGCTGCCGCTGTACGAAGTGGTCTGACACGCTGAGCCGGTTCGACGAGCGCCTAAGCGGGCCGGGATCGACGGGTAGTGCCGCAGTGATGCCGTGGTAGTGCGGCGGTAGTGCAGTGGTAGTGCAGTGGTAGTGCGGCGAGCTTCGCCGCCTGAATGGGACGATGGCAACATCGTCCCATTTTGTATTGGGCGCGCGCTTTGTCTTGTTCGAGAGGCCGCGCTACACTGAACGCCGACGTATCTGTCCTCGTCCAGCTCGTCCGAATTTTCAGGATTGCCGTTGCGCTCGCGCGCGACGTTGACGACGCCCCGACCTTTGTTCACGTGAGGATGCCGATGTCGCTCGACTCTCCCGATGATGCCCCCCGAACCCTGCCGAACGGTTCACGCGCGCAGCCCCTTGCGCCGCATCGTGCGCCGCGTGGTCTCGGCAAGGTCGTAGAGACGCGCCCGGATGTGCTGCGCGGCCTGTACCCACCGATCGAACCCTTCGAGAGCGGCATGCTCGACGTCGGTAATGGGCACCGCATTTACTGGGAGCGGTGTGGCGATCCGAACGGCAAGCCGGCGGTGTTTCTGCATGGCGGTCCGGGCGGAGGATGCTCGCCGGAGCACCGTCGGTTGTTCGATCCGGCGCAATACTGCATCACACTATTTGATCAGCGTGGCTGCGGGCGCTCGGTGCCCCATGCGAGTCTCGAGCACAACACCACATGGGATCTGGTGGACGACATCGAGCGCTTGCGCGTCAAGTTTGGATACGAGCGTTGGCTGGTGTTGGGCGGCTCGTGGGGCAGCACGCTGGCCCTGGCCTATGCGCAGGCGCATGTCGAACGGGTGAGCGAATTGATCGTGCGCGGTATCTTCACCGTGCGCCGCGACGAGTTGCACTGGTACTACCAGAAGGGTGCGTCGTGGCTGTTTCCGGATCGCTGGGAGTCGTTCCTCGCGCCGATCCCGCTCGAAGAGCAGGGCGATCTGATGCGCGC
Organism: Pandoraea eparura; assembly: GCF_902459725.1. GTDB lineage: Bacteria > Pseudomonadota > Gammaproteobacteria > Burkholderiales > Burkholderiaceae > Pandoraea > Pandoraea eparura. Next base: position 101,399 of record NZ_CABPSH010000009.1, on the reverse strand, counting down.
GTACCAGAAGCGCCTGACGCATCACGATGACGCGGTGCGCATCGAGGCGGCACGCGCTTGGAGCGTATGGGAGGGGAGCACCATCACGCTTCTGCCTGACGAGCCTCTTGCCGAGGCGTTCGGCGATCCGCGCTACGCGATTGCGTTCGCGCGCATCGAGAACCATTACTTCGTCAACGATGGTTTTTTCGTGCCGAATCAGTTGATCGACGGCGCGCACCGACTGCGCGACATTCCGGGTGTGATTGTCCAGGGGCGCTACGACGTGGCCACGCCCGCGCGCACCGCGTGGGAATTGCACAAGGCCTGGCCGGAAGCGGATTTCTACTGGGCGCCCGACGCCGGGCATGCCTTCAACGAGCCCACCATCCTGCACTGGTTGATCGAAGCGACCGATCGGTTTGCATCAGCACCGTGAGATCGACGGCGATGCCTGACGATGATCGAATGGCGCGGCTTGTGTCTGCGCCCCGTCATCTCGCGACCGAGCGTGCATAAGCAAAAACCCCGGCGTTGACGGTTGACGTCAACATCCGGGGTTTTCGCGGATTTGCGCAGGACCGAGGTATCACCGGTCCTGTCGGCATCCTACCGCTCAGTCGTCGCGACGCTTGTTGAAGCCGCCGCCGTTGCCGTTGCGATTGCCGTAGCCGCGGTCTTGACGCGGGGCGTCGAAGCTGCGGTTGCCACGATCCTGGCGGTAGCCGCCTTCGGCCTGGCGCGGAGCGCGACGCTCGAAGCGGTCGGTTGCGCTGCCGTTCGAGAAGCCGTTGCCACCATTGCCGCCATTACCCGCGCCGCTCTGCTGGTAGCCCTCTTGGAAGCCATTGCCCTCGCGACGCTCGAACGGCGCACCGGCCGGCTTGTTGCCGCCGAAACGCTGACCGCCCTGATAACCGGCGCTACCGCTGCCGCCATTGCCGCTGCTGTTGGCGTGACGCGGGCCGTTATTGCTCCAGCGGCCGCCGCCGTTGCCTTGGCCGTGACGCGGACCGCCGCGGCCCTGGCCCGGACGCTTGCCGCCGGCACCGGCCTTCGGCGCGGCACGGCGCGGTTCGAAGCCGGCCACGACGTTCACCGGCAGCAGCTCACGCGTATAGCGTTCGATGCGACGCACCGCACCGATTTCGGCGTGTGCGGCCAGGCTCACGGCCACGCCACGACGACCGGCACGGCCCGTACGGCCGATTCGGTGAACGTAGTCTTCCGCGAACTTCGGCAGATCGTAGTTGAACACGTGCGTGATGCCCGGCACGTCGATGCCGCGTGCGGCCACGTCGGTGGCGACCAGCACGCGCACACGACGCTCGCGCAGCGCGCGCAGCGTCCGGTTACGCACGCCTTGCGGCATGTCGCCGTGCAGGGCGGCGCTGTCGAAACCGGCTTGTTCGAGCTGGTCGGCGATCAGATCGGCGTCGCGCTTGGTCGACGTGAAGACGATGGCCTGGTCGAGCGAGTCGTTGCCGAGCAAGTGCGTGAGCAGACGATCCTTGTGGGCGCGGTCGTCCACGTAGTGGAGCGTTTGCTCGATGTTGGCGTTGGTGCGCTGATCGGAACCGCGCGTGATCTCGATGGTTTCCGGATCGCGCAGCAGACGACGCGTGATTTCGCCCATGCGGCCGTCGATCGTTGCCGAGAACAGAAGCGTCTGGCGCGATTCGGGCGTGGCGTCGACAATGGTCTGGATGTCGTCGATGAAGCCCATGTCGAGCATGCGATCGGCTTCGTCGAGCACCAGCATCATCAGTTGCGACAGATCGATCTTGCCGCTGGAGATGTGATCGAGCAGACGGCCCGGCGTGGCCACGATGATCTCGGGCTGCTTGGCCAGCATTTCAAGCTGACGCGGGTAGGGCATGCCGCCCAGAATGCTCACCGTGCGCAGACGGCGCAGTTGCTTGCCGTACGTGTCGGCAGCGGTCGACACCTGTTGCGCCAGTTCACGCGTCGGCGTGAGCACGAGCAGCAGCGGTTGCGCGGCAACGCGACGCACGCGTTGGCCCTTGCGCGGCTTTTCACCCGGCTCGGCCGGCTGGTTGCGCGGATGCGCGGCCGGGGCGCGGCTGTTCAGCTCGCCGCTGGCCTGCATTTCCGCGAAGCGGTGGATGGCGGGCAGCATGAAGGCGGCCGTCTTGCCGGAGCCCGTCGGGCTCGACACGAGCAGATCGCGACCGGCGAGCGCAGCGGGAATCGCGCGCTGCTGCACCGGCGTCGGGTGGGTGTAGCCGGCGGTGGTGAGTGCCGACAGAATCGCTGCGTTCAGGCCGAGTTCGGCGAACGTGGGCTTGCCGTCTTCGCTGGCTGCCGGCGCGGCATCAGCAACAATAGCGTCGATGTTTTCTTCGGACGAAGGGAAATACGTCTGCGCGAGCGCAGACATCTTGGAAGTTTGTTCCATGAAGCCTCTTGCGGATCAAAAAGGTGATGTCGGGGCGTTGGCGCCAATCGGCAAACCCAATTCGTCGCAAGCAGGAAGCAAATCGCGGATGGGGCAGAAAGCGGATCGAAATCCGTATCGTAAGCCAGGGACGGTGGCGGGTCGTTCCTTGTCAGGAACGCCAGTACCGGCAAGAACTACAGCGGCTTATCACAGGATTGGGGCAAAACGCAGTTTTTCGTCACTTTACGGGAGGTTCACTAACGTCCCGCGAAGCGAAGCGCGGATTATAGCAGCGTTTTGAGAAAAGTGCACGTTCGGATTTGCACGGGGTGATGTGGGGCGTGGGTGTCGGTGAGCGACAGGCGATGCGCGATGTCGCGTCGGTCCCGCTAGGTGGCTCGCGGTTCACCCGATTACAATAGCGCCATGTCTTCGATTACGCTTCTCGCCCTCGACACCTCGACCGAATTCTGTTCGGTTGCCGTATACCGTCACGATCCCGCCAGCGGTACGCCGGCCCTTGTGGTCGAGCGTCACCTCGATACCGGTCCGGTCTCCAGTACGCATATCCTGCCCGCCGCACGCGACGTGCTGCGCGAGGCCGGCATTACGCTTGCCGAATGCAACGCGATTGCCTTCGGCGCGGGCCCGGGGTCGTTTACCGGGTTGCGCACGGCCTGCGGTGTCGCGCAAGGTCTGGCGTTTGGCGCCGGGCTGCCCGTGGTGCCGGTCGGTACGTTGCTCGCGTGTGCCGAAGCCGCGCGCGCGTTGCACGCCGACACGCAACGCGTGCTGGTGGCGCTCGATGCGCGCATGAACGAGGCCTATTGGGCCGATTACGTCTGGGACACGGCAGCGGGAGACTGGCGCGAAGTGCAGCCGCCATCGCTCGATGCTGCCGAGCAGGTGTGCGCGCCCGACGCGGCATTCGTCGTCGCGGGCAATGCTGCGGTGGCGTTTGGCGATCGTCTGCAGGCGAGCGCGCAGGCGCAAGCGGTGTTGGCCGACGCCATGCCGCGAGCCCGTTACGTCGCCGCGCTCGCCGCCCGCGCCTTTGTGCGGGGCGAGGCCATTCCCGCCGATCAGGCGATGCCGGTGTACATCCGCAACAAGGTGGCGCAAACGACGGCCGAGCGCGAGGCGATCAAGCAGGCGGCTGCAAAGGCGGCTGAGGCGACTCAAGCCGAGCAGGCCGAGCGGGCCAAGCCGGCAAACGGCCCGGAGGTGCGCTGATGCGCCAGGCCGGCCCGAACCATTATTCGCCGATGACGTTGGCCGATCTCGACGAGGTCGTGTCCGTCGAAGTGCGCGCGTACCCGTATCCCTGGACGCGCCAGAATTTCACCGATTCGCTCGACGCCGGGCATCAGGGCGTTTGCCTGCGCGCGGTCGACGGCACACTGCTTGGTTATTTCCTGTTGATGCCGGTCGTCGACGAGTCGCATTTGCTCAACGTGTGCGTCGCCCCGGAAATGCAAGGCAATGGGCTGGGCGTGCAGTTGCTCGAAGAGGTGGTGCGCGTCTCGCGTGCGCAGGGCATGGGCGGCGTGTTGCTGGAGGTGCGCCCGTCGAACGTGCGGGCGCTGCGCATCTACGAGCGTTTCGGCTTCGTGCAGATTGGCCGCCGCAAGGGATACTATCCGGCGAACGGGCGTCGTGAAGACGCCATTGTGATGCGTCTGACGTGGGAGACCGACCGTGCCGTGGCCTAAAGCGATTCTGGAAGAGTTCGGGCTATGGCCAGTGTGGATGTCGCACGAGGCTGTGGCCAAGGCGGCAACGGCCGCCGGGCAGGAGAGCGACGTGGCAACAGTCGCCGATGTGTCGGCCCCGCAGGGCGACGTGCCCGCCGACGATCTGCCGCCGTGGGACGTGGCTCCGGGCGTCGCCCCGACGATGGCGCGTCCTGCCGCACGTGCCGCGACGTTGGACAACGTGCCGGTTGCGCCTGCCCGACGTGAGACAGCCCCGGCGATGGCGCCGACACCGATATCCGCGCCGCGCAGCGGCAATCGTCGCGTGACGGATCTGCCCCCCGACGACAGGCCGATGTGGCTCGACAGCGATGGCAACGGTGACGGCGATGCGGCCGCCGATGCCGCGTTGTGGTCGATCATGCGCGATGCGGGCGAGACCGAGGCGCCGTCGCGTCCTGCGCTGCCGGGTGTCGAGACGCTCGATTGGGAGGCGCTGACGGAGCGCGTCGCCAATTGCCGCCTGTGCGGCTTGTGCGAGACGCGCACGCAGACGGTGTTCGGCGTGGGCGACCGCGAGGCCGATTGGCTGCTCGTGGGGGAAGCGCCGGGCCAGCAAGAGGATTTGCAGGGCGAGCCGTTCGTCGGACAGGCCGGCAAGCTGCTCGACAACATGCTGCGCGCCGTGACATTGCAGCGCGGCGAGAACGTGTACATCGCCAACGTGCTCAAGTGCCGTCCGCCGAACAACCGAGATCCCGAAGCGGACGAAGTGGCGAGCTGCGAGCCGTACCTGAAGCGCCAGGTGACGCTGCTCAAACCGCGCGTGATCGTGGTGATGGGCCGCTTCGCCGCACAGAGCCTTTTGCGCACGCAGGCGAGCATTGCCAGCCTGCGCGGGCGAGTGCATGAGTATGAGGGCGTGCCGGTGATCGTGACCTACCATCCGGCCTACCTGCTACGCAGTTTGCCCGACAAGGCCAAGGCCTGGACGGATTGGTGCCTGGCGCGGGCCACCTACGAGACCGTGTGCGAATCGACCCCGTCCAACCCGCCTACGGCGAACTGATCGAGACGCTGCGCGAGGCGCCGGTGCGCGACCTCGCGTGGCTGCTGTTGTCCGCCGACCTGCTCAGCGCCAGCCGCTTTCCCGCAGCGCTGGCGCAGTTCGATGGCGCGCCGGCGGTGGCCAATGCGACCGGCGAGCCTGCCGCCCCGGTTGATCCGGCTGCCCCGACTACCCCGACTACCCCGGCTGATCGGGTGGATCCGGCAGCGGGCATCGCGCCCGCGGCGCCCCCCGGCATCGCCGAACCCATCCCCCATTCCCGGCATCACACGCGTTTGCAAGACTGGCTGCTGACGTGTGATGCCGACGTCGACCCGTTGCGCGAATTTCTGGCGCGTGGCGAAAGCCACCGCCTGGGCCGTTACGCGGAGCAGCTATTGCATTTCGCTCTGCTGCACAGCCCTCGATTCGACCTGCTCGCAGCGGGTTTGCAGGTGCGCGACGCCCGGCGCGGCAACATGACGCTCGGCGAGTGCGACTTCCTGCTGGCGCGTCGCGCAGACCGACAATTGCTGCATTGGGAATTGGCGGTGAAGCTGTACCTGTTCGTGCCGCCCGCGACACCGTCGCCGGCGCTTGACGAGCGCGCCGTGCAGTTCCATTGGCTTGGGCCGAACCTGGCCGACAGTCTGGCCGACAAGGTGGCGCGGTTGCTCGATCATCAGTTGCGCCTGACAACGCTTGAAGCCGCGCGAAGTGCCTTGCCCGCCGTCGGTCCGTGGTTGCCGCAAGTGTATCTGAAGGGCTGGTTGTTCCATCCGCTCGCGCAACCAGGACAGTTGCCGGCAGTCGCGTCCGAAGCGCACGGTCGCGGTTGGTGGGCAACGCTCGATGCGTGGTGGGCGCACGCGCAGTCGACGCCCAGCGAAGCCGTCGCAGCGCGCGAGCGCCGATGGGCATTGCTGCCGCGTGCTCGTTGGCTGGCGCCGGCGCGTGTCAGCGATTCAGCGGCGCTCTCGCTTGCCGCGATGCATGCCCGAATCGAGACGCATTGGCGCGAGCGCGGCATTGCCGAGCCGTTGCTGATCGTCTCGTTGACCCGGCCGGCAGGCGAGGGGGATTGGTTCGAAGGCGAGCGCGGCTTTATCGTGCCGGATTTCTGGGCGCCGCGTGCCCGGCATCGCATTGAAGAATTGAGCGAACGCGCCGATGCGGCGGCGCGACGCGCGCTCGCACAGAGTGCTGACGATGGCGCGCCGTCGATCTGATTCGGTGCGATGCGCGGGTTAGCGCGTCATGACTTGGGCCAGACGGCGTGAAAGTGATGCACGGGACCGACACCGTGGCCGATGTCGAGGGTGTCGCTGGCGGCAAGCGCACCGTTGAGGTACGACTTTGCGTCGCGCACGGTGTCCGACCAGTCATGGCGGCGCGGTCGCAACGCGGCCAGCGCGGCGGAGAGCGTGCAGCCGGTGCCGTGAGTGTTGTGCACGGCGATGCGCGGGGCGGTGAAGCGCTCGACCCCTGCCGCGCTCACGAGCCAGTCCGGGCTGAGATCGCTGGCCAGGTGGCCACCTTTTACCAACACATTGCGCGCACCCAGCGCGCGTAACGCTTGCGCTTGTTGCTCCATCTCGTGTTCGTCGGTCGCCGGCTCGACGCCGAGCAAGGCCGCGGCTTCCGGCAGGTTGGGGGTGATCAGGTCTGCCAGAGGCAGCAGCTCATCGCGCAGCGCGGCGACCGCGTCCGGTTGCAGCAACGCATGACCGCTCTTCGAGATCATCACGGTATCGAGCACGACGAAACGCGGCTTGTACTGCCGCAATCCAGCGGCGACGGCACGCACGACCTCGGCATTGGCCAGCATGCCGAGCTTGACGGCGTCGACGCTCAGGTCCTGGAAAACGGCATCCATCTGCGCCGTGACAAAGCTCGCCGGCGGCGTGTGGATGCCGGTAACGCCTTGCGTGTTCTGCGCGGTGAGGGCCGTGATCACGCTCGCACCGTAGGCGCCGAGCGCGGAAAACGTCTTCAGGTCGGCTTGGATACCTGCGCCGCCGCTGGAATCCGATCCGGCGATGGTGAGGGCAATGGGGACGGACGACTGACGCAATGCCATATCAATGCTTGATTTCGCCGATGAGCGCGACCGAATCGAATTCACGCTGATTGGCCTGGTGACGCTTCATGACGAGCCACATCGTGCCCGACACAAACACGCCGAAGAGAATGATGACGACCCCGACCGGCACGTTGCACCAGATCAGCAGTGCGTAGAGGCACAGCATGATGAGCACGGAGAGGTTTTCATTGAAGTTCTGCACGGCGATGGAATGGCCGGCCGAGAGCAGGACGTGGCCGCGATGCTGGAGCAGGGCGTTCATCGGCACCACGAAGAACCCCGCGAGCGCGCCGACGATGATGAGGAAGATGTACGCAATGATCAGGTACAGCGGCACGGCCCAATCGGTGCCCCACGGCAGCAAATCCTTCGAGAAGAAGGCCATCGCCATGACCGCGATGCCCATGGCGATGCCGACCGGCAGCACCGAGAGCGAACGCTTGAGCGGAATGCGCGAGGCGGCGGCGATGGCGCCGATGGCTACGCCCACGGCCGACACGGCCTGCAGGATGGCGCCCTCGGACAACGTCATGCCCAGCGCCTTTTCGGCCCAGCGCAGCACGATGAACTGCAGCGTCGCCCCCGCGCCCCAGAACAGCGTGGTGACGGCCAGCGAGATCTGACCCAGCTTGTCGCGCCACAGCGTGACGAAGCAGTCGGCGAAATCGGAGACGAGCCGGATCGGATTGTGTTGCTGACGCGCGTAACGCGCGCCCGTATCGGGGATACGCAGGTTGAACAGCGCGGCAATCACGTAGATGACCATGATGACCACCATCGAGGCCATCGCCGGCGTATTGATGACGTCGGGCGTGCGATGAAGCACCCATTCGGAGATATGCGGACTGATCAGGGCGCCGCCGAGCACGGTGCCAAGAATGATCGAACTGACGGTCAGCCCTTCGATCCAGCCGTTGGCCGCGACGAGTTTCTCGGCGGGCAGCAGTTCGGTCAGAATGCCGTACTTCGCGGGCGAGTAGGCTGCCGCACCGAAGCCGACTACACCATACGCGATCAGCGGGTGTGAGCCGAACAGCATCATCAGGCAGCCGGCGACCTTGATCGAGTTGCTGATGAACATGACCTTGCCCTTGGGCATCGAGTCGGCGAAGGCCCCGACGTAGGCGGCGAGAATGACGTACGAAAGCACGAAGAAGAGCTTGAGCAGCGGCGTCATCCACTGCGGGGAGTGCAGGTCTTTCAGGAGCGCGATTGCGGCGATGAGCAATGCATTGTCGGCCAGCGACGAAAAAAACTGCGCGGCCATGATGGTGTAAAAGCCTTTCTTCATCGGTACTTGAGTCGATCCCGTGCTGCGTAAAACTTGCGTGTCTCGGTTGTCGGTTTCCGCAGTGGCCGCAACGGGCGCCCCTTCGGAAAGAAACCGGGCTTAAACATCGGGGTATCGGCGCGCTTCGGCCGCTCAACTGTCGCTATTCGACCGTATATTCGGTCTTGGTGCTCCCCCGTGTCGGGCGCCCGGTCGCCCTCGGTCTGAGACCGATCTTGTTATCGGGAGAAAGATTTCGGCAAAACAAGTTGTGCGCACGGCTTTATAACACGAAAATATGCCGATGCGTTATGCCGCCAGCCCGTCCCGGCGCGCGTCTCCTTCGATTCCGTATTCGCTTATGCCTCGTCCAATCAAAGTCTCGATTCATACCGCAGCCCTTGCCCACAATCTCGATGTCGCCCGCCGCAGCGCGCCCAATGCCAAGGTATGGGCCGTCGTCAAGGCCAATGCCTACGGACATGGCATCGAGAACGCGTATCCCGGATTGCGCGACGCCGATGGCTTCGGCCTGCTCGACCTCGACGAGGCCGTGCGTGTGCGCGAACTCGGCTGGGCCGGCCCGATTCTACTGCTCGAAGGGTTCTTCAAGCCCGAAGACCTGGCCATCGTCGACAAGTATGGTCTGACGACCACCGTGCACAGCGACGAACAACTGCGCATGCTGGAGATGACGCGTCTGAGCAAACCGCTCAACGTGCAGCTCAAGATGAATTCGGGCATGAACCGTCTGGGCTTCGCGCCCGAGCGTTTTCGCGCTGCATGGGAACGGGCTCGCGCCATTCCCGGCGTCAGCCAGATCGTGTTGATGACACACTTTTCGGATGCCGACGGTCCGCGCGGGATCGCCTATCAGATGGAAGCGTTCGAGCGTGGCGCATGCGATGTGCCCGGCGAGCGCAGCCTTGCCAACTCGGCCGCCACGCTGTTCCATCCGGAAGCGCACGGCGCGTGGGTGCGCCCGGGCATCATGCTCTATGGCTCGTCGCCGAAGGGTGTCGACGTGCCGGCGGCGGCGCTCGATCTTCAACCGACCATGACGCTCGAAGCCGAGCTGATCGGCATTCAGGATGTCCCGGCAGGTGGCACGGTGGGCTACGGCAGCGCCTTCACCGCCGAGACACCGATGCGGGTGGGCACGGTCGCCTGCGGCTATGCCGACGGCTATCCGCGCGTCGCCCCCTCGGGCACGCCGGTGCTCGTTGACGGGGTGCGCACGCGCACGGTGGGCCGCGTGTCGATGGATATGTTGGCGGTCGATCTCACGCCGGTGCCGCAGGCACGTGTGGGCACGCCCGTGACGCTGTGGGGACGGGGCCTTTGCATCGACGAAGTCGCGGCGTCGGCCGGCACGCTCGGCTACGAGCTGATGTGCGCCGTGGCGCGCCGCGTGCCGGTGCACGCGAACTGAGCGTCACGACGGGATCGCCACGCATGGCCAAAGCCAAGACTGTCTATATTTGTACCGAATGCGGCGGGCAGACGCCCAAGTGGGCGGGGCAATGCCCGCACTGCAACGGCTGGAATTCGCTCGTCGAATCGGTGGCGGAAGCGTCGACCGGTCATCGCTATCAATCGCTCGCCAAGAGTACGCCGGTGCGCAAGCTGGCGCAGATCGAGGCGGCCGATGTGCCGCGCTTTTCCAGCGGCGTGAGCGAATTCGACCGCGTGCTGGGCGGCGGTCTGGTCGCGGGTGGCGTGGTGCTCATCGGCGGGGATCCCGGGATCGGCAAGTCGACGCTGCTGCTCCAGTCGCTCGCGCATCTGGCGCGCGAGCGGCGCGCGCTGTATGTCAGCGGCGAAGAGTCGGGCGCGCAGATTGCCTTGCGCGCGCAGCGCCTGGGCCTTGGTGCTTCGGGCGAGGGGGGCGGCGAACTGGATCTGCTGGCGGAAATTCAGCTTGAGAAGATCCTGGGTGCCATCGAGTCGGAGAAGCCCGACGTTGTCGTGATTGACTCGATCCAGACGATCTACTCCGAAGCGCTCAGTTCGGCCCCGGGCTCGGTGGCGCAGGTGCGCGAATGCGCGGCGCAACTCACCCGCAGTGCGAAGCAAAGCGGCGTGACCGTGATCATGGTCGGTCACGTGACCAAGGAAGGCAGTCTGGCGGGGCCGCGCGTGCTCGAACACATCGTCGACACGGTGCTGTATTTCGAGGGCGATACGCACTCGTCGTACCGGCTGGTGCGGGCGTTCAAGAATCGTTTCGGCGCCGTCAACGAGTTGGGTGTGTTCGCGATGACGGAGAAGGGGCTGCGCGGCGTGGCGAATCCGTCGGCACTGTTCCTCTCGCAACACGAGCAAAGCGTGCCGGGCTCCTGCGTGCTCGTCACGCAGGAGGGCACACGGCCGTTGCTCGTCGAGGTGCAGGCGCTGGTCGATACGGCGCAGGTGCCCAATCCGCGGCGGCTGGCGGTGGGGCTGGAGCAGAACCGGCTGGCGATGTTGCTCGCGGTGATGCACCGTCATGCGGGCATCGCCTGTTTCGATCAGGACGTGTTCCTGAACGCCGTCGGCGGTGTGAAGATCTCGGAGCCGGCGGCCGATCTGGCGGTGTTGCTGGCGATCCATTCGTCCCTGCGCAACAAGCCGCTGCCGCGCGGCATCGTGGCGTTCGGCGAGGTTGGGCTGGCGGGCGAAATCCGGCCGAGCCCGCGAGGTCAGGATCGCCTCAAGGAAGCCGCGAAGCTCGGCTTTTCGATAGCGATCATCCCGAAGGCGAATGCACCGAAGCATCCCATTGACGGCCTCGAAGTGCACGCCGTCGATCGCCTGGAGCACGCGATTTCTGCGGTGGCAGGGTTGTAGTGCCTCGCGCTCGGGGCCACTGACCCGCCGCCTCATCTCTGTCAGACGATCTGTTCGAGCGCTTCCTGCGCGTCGAGCCACTCGGCTTCGATGTCCGAGAGTTTGGTCGTGATGTCCACCTGCTGCTTGAGACTGTCGGTCAGCAAGGCCTTTTTCGCGTCTTCGTAGGTACTGCTGTCGGCGAGGATCGCGTCGAGGCGCGCCTTCTCGTCCGAGAGCTTCGCCATCGACTGTTCCAGCTTCTCGATCTTGCGTTGCAGCGGTTTGCGAAGCTGCGACAGCCGCTGACGCTCCTGCGCCTCGGCACGCTTCTGATCCTTGCGATTGACGCCGTCGCCGCCATCGATCCCTTCAGCGCTACCGCCCCCCGCGCTGCTGGCGTCGCGCGCCGCGGCGCGTTGGTCGGCCGCATGTTGCAGCAACCAGTCGCGGTAGTCGTCGAGATCGCCGTCGAACGGCGTCACTTCGCCGCCGGCCACCAGCAGGAACTGGTCTGTGGTCGCACGCAGCAGATGTCGATCGTGTGAGACGAGAATCAACGTACCGTCGAATTGCGCGAGGGCCATCGTGAGCGCGTGGCGCGTTTCGAGGTCCAGGTGGTTGGTCGGTTCGTCGAGCAGCAGCAGGTTCGGCTTGCGCCAGATGATGAGCGCCAGCGCCAGACGCGCCTTCTCGCCACCGGAGAACGGGGCGATCGACGATGTGGCCATGTCGCCGCGGAAGTTGAAGCCCCCCAGGAAATCCCGCAGCTCCTGCTCGCGCGTATCCGGCGCGAGACGCTGCAAGTGCTGCAACGGCGAATCGTCGTGGCGCAGCGTTTCAACCTGGTGCTGCGCGAAGTAGCCAATCTGCAGGCCCTTGCCGGTCTTCACCGGGCCGGTGAGCGTCGCAAGCGTGCCGGCAAGCGTTTTGATCAGCGTCGATTTGCCCTGGCCGTTTGCGCCGAGCAGGCCGATGCGTTGCTCGTTCTGCACCGACATCGTGACGTGCGGCAGGATTACCTTCTCGCTGCCGTCCTCGAGCGGGTAGCCGCAGCGTACGCCTTCGAGCACGAGCATCGGGTTCGGCGCGCTGTCAGCGGGACGGAATTCGAACGTGAACGGCGACGCAATGTGCGCGGGCGCGATGCGCTCCATCTTTTCGAGCGCCTTCATGCGGCTTTGCGCCTGACGCGCCTTCGTCGCCTTGGCCTTGAAGCGCGTGATGAACGACTCCAGGTGCGCAATCGTCTTCTGCTGCTTCTCGAAAGCGCTTTGCTGCAGCGTCAGTTGCTGGCCGCGCAGGATTTCGAACTGGCTGTAGTTGCCGCCGTAACGCTTGATCTGCTGGTTCTCGATGTGCAGTGTGACGTTGCAGACCTCGTCGAGAAACTCGCGGTCGTGCGAAATCACGATGAGCGTGCCCGGATAACGCTTTAGCCAGTCTTCGAGCCAGACGATGGCGTCCAGATCCAGGTGGTTGGTCGGTTCGTCGAGCAGCAGCAGGTCGGACGGGCACATGAGCGCCTGCGCCAGGTTCAGACGCATGCGCCATCCGCCCGAGAATCTGGCGACGGGCAACTGCGTTTGCGCCAGTGTAAAGCCGAGGCCAAGCAGCAGCGCTTCGCCACGCGCCGGGGCGGTATAGCCGTCGGCATCGGCAAACGCCGCGTGGGCGTCGGCCTGGGCATGGCCGTCGTGCGCGTTCTCGGCGGCCGCGATGTTCGCTTCGATCTCGCGTAGCCGCGTGTCGCCGTCGAGCACGTAGTCGAGCGCACTCCGCTCGACCGCCGGCGTCTCCTGCATCACGTGCGCGACACGCCAGCGGCTGGGCACGAAGACATCGCCACCATCGGCGTGCAACTGCCCGCGCAACAGCGCGAACAGGGTGGACTTGCCGGCGCCGTTGGCGCCGACGAGGCCGACGCGCTCGCCCGGATTGAGCGTGACGGAGGTGTCCTCGAAGAGCGGCTTGGTGCCGCGCGCGAGGGTAAGGTGTTCGAATCGGATCACGAAAAAGGCCGTGGGGAAAAGCAGGTCGGAGCGTCCTGGGTCTGCGCGGTACGCAGGCGTCGCCGATCCGATCCGGATCGAACGCGCACTGCCGGCGAACTCGCGCGCAGAGGACGGCAAAACCGGTATTTTACCGGTCCGCGCAGGCGAATGCGATGTGCGCCGTCGGCGGGCTACAGAATTGGGGCGAAAAGCCGCGCCACGCGCATCACAATCTGGCGCCATTTCGGAATCGTCCGAAAGTCGTCCTTGTTCAGCAGGGTGGCATGCGCGAAGTCGTGCGTGAGCATGAGCGCGACGTCATCCGCGAAGGCGCGGTCGACGCTCAGCAGCATGATCTCGAAATTGAGGCGGAACGACCGGTTGTCGAGGTTGGCGCTGCCGACGGCGGCCGCGCTGTCGTCAATCAGGACGACCTTCTGGTGAACGAAGCCGTGTTGATACCGATAGACGTTGATGCCGCTGCGCGCGGCCTCGAAGGCATACGACGTGGTGGCTTCGAACACCACGCGGTGATCGGCCCGGTCGGGGATCAGGATGCGCACGTCCACGCCGCGCAGCACGGCCAGGCGCAACGCGGAGAACACCGCTTCGTCGGGCACGAAATAGGGCGTGGTGAGCCAGACCCGTTGTTGCGCGGCGTTGATGGCGGTGACGAAGAAGAGCGACGACGTTTCGAGTCGGTCAGCCGGGCCGCTGGGCACCACCTGGCAGTGCATGTCCTCGCCGGAGGCGACCGGCTGAAGGTTGAGTTCCGGTACGGTGCCCGTACTCCAGTGCCAGTCTTCGGCGAAGGCGCGTTGAATGCCGACCACTGCCGGACCGCGCACGGCGATGTGCGTATCGCGCCAGGGCGCGAGTGGCGGCTTCTCGCCGAGATACTCGACGCCGACGTTGTGGCCGCCGATGAACGCCTCGTTGCCATCGATCACGACGATCTTGCGGTGATTTCGAAAGTTGAGCTGGAAGCGATTGACGAAGATGCCGCGCCTGGCGGCCGCGAACTCGTGCACGAGAACGCCGCCTTGGCGCAGCGTCTCGCAAAAGTGGCGCGGCAGGTCGTGGCTGCCGATCCGGTCGTACAGGAAGTAGACCTTCACGCCCGTGGCGGCGCGTGCGAGCAAGCGCGCGGCAAGGGCGCGTCCGAGGGTGTCGTCCTTGACGATGAAGAACTGAATGACGATGTAGTCGCGCGCGCGGTCGATGGCGGCGAAGATGGCGTCGAACGTGGCGTGGCCGTTCACCAGCAGACGCACGCGATTGCCGGCGACGAATGGCATGCCCGTCATCGCGGTGAGCGCGGCAAACTCCGGGTGAGCCTCCACGGCGACGGGCGGCTCGCCGTGCCATTGTGTGTCGCCGATGCGCGACTGTAACGCCTGATTACGGGCCCGACGGGCTTCGACATAGCCGATGAACTTCGACCGGCCAAGGAACAGGTAGGGGATCAGCGTGAGGTAGGGCATCGTGACGAGCGACACCGCCCACGCCACCGCGCCCTGCGAGGTCCGCACCGTCAGCACGGCATGGATCGCAGCGATCGCCCCCAGTGCATGGATACAGGCGACGGCAAAGCCGACGTCGAGCCAATTGAGCACCATGACGGACAATCTTCCTCCATGCCGAGAGTCGCGCGGACCCGGGAACCCGAGTGTAACCGGGCTGCATGACCTTGGGCGAGGGCTCGCTGCAACGGGCGAGCCCCGAGGGGATTATGGCAGGTCGGCGGCCTGCACCAGGAACACCATGTCGTCGCCGGCACTGGTGGCCAGCCACGTGATCGGCAGGTCGGGGAACGCCGCTTCGACAAAATGACGTTCGTTGCCGATTTCCACCACAAGGACGCCGTGGTCCGTCAGGTGCTCGCGTGCGCCGGCAATGATACGCCGTACCACGTCCATCCCGTCGTTGCCCCCCGCCAGGGCAATCCGGGGCTCGTGGCGATACTCGGCCGGCAGCACCTGCATCGAGCCTTCGTTCACATATGGCGGATTGGTCAGGATGACGTCATAGCGCTTGCCCGTGGGCAGCGGCGCGTACAGATCGCCCAGGTGCAGCGCGATACGGTCGTCGAGGCTGTAGTCGGCCACGTTGATCTTCGCCACGGCGAGCGCGTCGGGCGAAATGTCGACGGCATCGATCTGTGCGGCCGGGAAGGTCTCGGCGGCCAGGATCGCCAGGCAGCCCGAGCCGGTGCACAGTTCGAGGACGTCGGACACGTCGTCGGCGTGATCGACCCACGGTTGCAAGGCATCTTCCAGCAACTCGCCGATGAACGAGCGCGGCACGATGACGCGCTCGTCCACGTAGAACCGGCGGCCGTGCATCCACGCTTCATTCGTGATGTAAGACGCCGGCACGCGCTCGCCCGCGCGACGGTTGACGACCGACAGCACGCGCTCGATTTCGTCGGGCAGCAAACGGGCGTCGAGAAACGGATCGAGCGTATCGATGGGCAGGTGCAGCGTATGCAGCAGCAGGTATGCAGCCTCGTCGTACGCCGTGGCGGTGCCATGCCCGAAGGCCAGCTCGGCCTCGGTAAAGCGCGAGACGGCGTAGCGCAGCAAGTCGCGCAGCGTCTGGAAGGGATGGGGTGCGTGTGTCGTCATGGGGATTGCCGCGTGCGCCTCAGGCCACCAGGCGCGTCAACACGCCCCGATAGATGTTCTTGAGCGGCTCGATGTCGGCCACTGCAATGTGTTCGTCGATCTTGTGGATGCTCGCATTGCACGGGCCGAATTCGATGACCTGCGGGCAGATGCGCGCGATGAACCGGCCGTCGGACGTGCCGCCCGTGGTCGAGAGTTCGGTCTCGAGCCCCGTCTCCTCGCGGATGGCGCTCGAGAGCGCGGCCGACAGGTCGCCGCGCGGCGTGAGGAACGGCTGGCCGCTGATCGACCAGTCGAGCGTATAGGTCAGGCCGTGACGGTCGAGCAACGCGTGCACCTGTTGCTGGAGGCCGTCGGACGTGCTGGCCGTCGAAAAACGGAAGTTGAACATCACCGTCAGTTCGCCGGGAATGACGTTGGTCGCGCCGGTACCCGCGTGAATGTTCGAGATCTGCCACGTGGTGGGCGGGAAATAGTCGTTGCCGTTGTCCCAGACGGTCTGCGTCAGCTCGGCCAGCGCCGGGGCGAACAGATGCGTCGGGTTCCGGGCGAGGTGCGGATAGGCGATGTGGCCTTGCACGCCCTTGATGACGAGCTTGCCCGACATCGACCCGCGACGGCCATTCTTGACCATGTCGCCCAGCCGCTGGCTCGAGGTCGGCTCACCGACGACGCAGTAATCCAGTCGCTCGCCGCGTGCGGCGAGCGCTTCGACGACCTTCACGGTACCGTCGGTGGCGGGGCCTTCTTCGTCGCTGGTCAGCAGGAAGCCGAGGGTGCCGGCGTGATCCGGATGTTGCGCGACGAACTCCTCCGAGGCGACCACGAACGCGGCGAGCGACGTCTTCATGTCGGCGGCGCCACGGCCATAGAGCATGCCGTCACGATGCGTCGGGGCAAACGGATCCGAATGCCATTGCTCCAGCGGACCGGTCGGTACCACGTCGGTGTGGCCCGCGAAGACGAGCAGCTTGCCGTCGGTGCCCCGCGTGCCGCGCTTGAGCGCCCAGAGGTTGGTCACGCCGTTCGACGCGATGGTCTCGCACACGAAGCCGATGGCTTCGAGGCGGCGCGCCAGAATGGCCTGGCAATCGCGGTCTTCGGGCGTCACCGAATGACGGGCGATCAGTTGCTCGGTAAGCGCCAGCGTGGCGCCTTGGGAGAAGGTCATGAAATCAGAATCGTGAGGCGTAACTGTCGGGCGTGAAGCCCACGGAAACCTGGCCGTTGGCCACCAGCACCGGGCGCTTGATGAGCGACGGGTTTTCGATCATCAGCGTGCGGGCCACCGACGCGTCGGCGGCCGCCGCCTGTTGTTCCGGCGAGAGTTTGCGCCAGGTCGTGCCCTTGCGGTTGAGCAGCGTGGCGAGCGGTACCTGAGCGAGCCAGACGCCGAGCAGCGCGTCGTTCACGCCGGCCTTCTTGAAGTCGTGAAAGTCGTACGCCACGCCGTGCTCGTCGAGCCACGTGCGCGCCTTCTTCACGGTGTCGCAGTTGGGAATGCCGTACAGCACTGCCGTCATCGCCGGAACTCCTGGTGTCGCCATTGCAAAAATGCGCCGAGGCGTCGCCGCAACAAGCGTGGCGACGCCTCGGGGGCTGCGTTGTCTTACTCGCCGCGCAGCAGGTCGTTGATCGCGGTCTTGGCGCGCGTTTGCGCATCGACCTTCTTCACGATGACGGCGCAGTAAAGGCTGTACTTGCCGTCCTTCGAGGGCAGGTTGCCCGGCACGACGACCGAGCCGGCCGGCACGCGGCCATAGTGCACTTCACCGGTTTCGCGGTCGTAGATCTTGGTCGACTGGCCCAGGTACACGCCCATCGAGATCACCGAGTTCTCTTCGACGATCACGCCTTCCACGACTTCCGAGCGGGCGCCGACGAAGCAGTTGTCTTCGATGATGACCGGGTTGGCCTGCAGCGGTTCGAGCACGCCGCCGATGCCGACGCCGCCCGAGAGGTGAACATTCTTGCCGATCTGGGCGCACGAACCGACCGTGGCCCACGTGTCGACCATCGTGCCTTCGTCAACGTAGGCGCCGATGTTCGTGTACGACGGCATCAGCACCACGTTCTTGCCGATGAACGAGCCACGACGCGCCACGGCCGGCGGCACGACGCGGAAGCCGCCACGCGCGAAATCGTCGGCGGTGTAGTTCGCGAACTTGCTCGGCACCTTGTCGTAGAACTGGCTGAAGCCGCCCGCGGGCATCACGGCATTGTCTTCGAGGCGGAACGACAGCAGCACGGCCTTCTTGATCCATTGGTTCACGATCCATTGGCCGTCTTGCTTCTGGGCCACGCGCAGGGCACCCTGGTCCAGTTCGGCGATGACGTGGGCGACGGCCTCACGCACCTCGGCAGGTGCCGACTTGGCCGAGATCTCGGCACGGTTGTCCCAGGCTTGGTCGATGATGGTTTGCAGTTGTTGCGACATGGCGAGAATCGGTTGCAGTGAGAATTAAAGGGATTGGCAGAACTGCACGATGCGCTGGGCGCCTTCGGTGCATTCGTCCACATCGGCCACGAGGGCGATGCGCACATAGTTCTCGCCCGGGTTGGTGCCGTGCGCCGCGCGGCCCAGGTACGCCCCGGGCAGTACGGCCACATTGTATTGCGCCAGCAACTGGCGCGTGAATTCCGTGTCGGACAGGCCGGTTTTCGCGTCGACCCGGGCCCACAGGTAGAAGCCCGCGTCCGGCAGACGCACGTCGAGCACGTCGGCCAGCATCGGCGTGACGGTCTGGAACTTCTTCAGGTACTTGCTGCGGTTCAGTCGCACGTGGGCTTCGTCGTTCCACGCGGCGACGCTCGCCGCCTGCACGGCCGGGCTCATGGCGCAGCCGTGGTAGGTGCGGTACAGCAGAAATTTCTTGAGGACGGCGGCGTCGCCCGCCACGAAGCCCGAGCGCATACCCGGCACGTTCGAGCGCTTCGACAGGCTGGAGAATACGACCAGACGGTCGAAGCCCCGGCCCAGTCGATGGGCAGCCGCGAGGGCGCCCAGCGGGGCGTGCTCTTCGTCGAAGTAGATCTCGGAATAGCATTCATCGGACGCAATCACGAAGCCATATTCGTCGCAGAGATCGAACAGACGCTTCCAGTCGGCCAGGCTCAGCACGGCGCCGGTCGGGTTGCCCGGCGAGCAGAGATAGACGAGTTGGACGTCGCGCCAGACATCGGCCGGCACGGCGTCGTAGTCTGGGGCGAAATTACGCGCGGGGTCGCTGTCGACGTAATAGGGCGTCGCCCCGGCGAGCAGCGTGGCGCCTTCGTAGATCTGGTAGAACGGGTTCGGACACACCACGCGTGCGCCGGGTTTGCTGCCGTCGACGACCGCCTGTGCGAATGAAAAGAGTGCCTCGCGCGAACCCGTGACCGGCAGGACTTCCGTGGCCGGGTTCACGTTGGGCAGTGCGTACCGGCGCTCCAGCCACTCGGCGATCGCCGCGCGCAGCGGTTCGCCGCCCGCGGTGGCCGGATAGTTCGAGAGGCCGCCCAGCCCTTCGATCAGGGCCTCCTTGATGAACTGCGGCGTCGGGTGCTTGGGCTCCCCGATGCCGAAGCTGACGGCCTTGTACGCGCTGGCGGGCGTGATGTCCGCCACCAACGACTTCAGGCGTTCAAAGGGGTAGGGCTGGAGCTTGTCGAGTAATGGGTTCACGAGAATTCAAACAGACTCAGGACTAGGGTTCGCGCCGCCATGCAGGGCAACGTTCGAGACAATTCGGGGCCGTGCCGCCCGGCCGGGTGTTGCGCCGAGCCGACGCGCCGCGCACGACAACCGCTTTCCGGGGCCGCGCTTGCGGGCATAGCCCCACAGGTCGGCGAGCATCGTTCGTCACAACCCGCGAAGGACGGTTCCCGAACGCGCTAAAGAATGGCAAGATCGGCAAAGCGAAAATTATACCGTCATGGCGCGTACAAAGCGCGACCGCCGCGTAATTCAGCCTATTCCGAGGCGCCGATGGGGCAAGCCCGCGGAATATCCCTCTGTTTTCAGGAGTCAATCGTATGACCGCAGCCGGCAACGGCACGCGCGACCCGGCGTCGATGTCGGGCGCTTCGTTGCGTGCCCGGGCGGCGCCCGCCTTGGCCATTCTCATCGGGTCGTCGGTGTGGGGGCTGGCCTGGTTTCCCTATCGTTGCCTCGCCCAGTGGAGGGTGGCAGCTGTTCCTGCGCAGATGGCTACCGCAGGCGTTGCGCTGTTGCTGCTCACGCTCGTGTACCGCCGCTCGCTGGCCACGCTGCGATGGTCGTGGCTGCTCGCGGGTGTGGCGTTCGCCGGC
Source organism: Pandoraea eparura (assembly GCF_902459725.1). Classification (GTDB taxonomy): domain Bacteria; phylum Pseudomonadota; class Gammaproteobacteria; order Burkholderiales; family Burkholderiaceae; genus Pandoraea; species Pandoraea eparura. The sequence continues at coordinate 81,205 of NZ_CABPSH010000009.1, read as the reverse complement.
GGCGCGACCAACGTCGCCTTCGTCTGGGGCACGACGCACGGCCATGTGATGCGCGTACTGCTGCTGTTCTACCTGACCCCGGTCTGGACGGCGTTGTTTGCGCATTGGTTGCTTGGCGAGCGAGTCGGGCTGCGCGGTGTGGGGCTGATCGCGCTGGCGCTTGGCGGGGCGGGGCTGATGCTCTGGTCGCCCACGCTGGGCTGGCCGGTGCCGAACAACCCTGGCGAGTGGGCGGGCGCCATCGCTGGGGCGGCCTTTGCGCTCAATAACGTGCTCCTGCGGCGCGTCAGTCAGGCGTTGCCTGACGTGCGTGCCGAAATGCGCAGTTGGACGCTGTATCTCGGCTGCGTGGTCGGCGGGTTGCTGGTGTTGCCGTTCGATGGCGGGGCCGACACGGCGCGCGCTGCCGTCTCTGCGCTCACCTCGGGCGCGGCAGCCGTGAGCGTGGCGGCCGTTGCGCTCGCCCTGGGGTGCACGATTGCGCTGACCAACGTCGTGGTGCAGTTCGGCCTGGCTCGGGTGCCGGCCAACCAGGCGGCGCTCATCATGCTCTTCGAGATCGTGGTGGCGGCGATATCGTCGTGGTGGCTGGCCAGCGAAGCGCTCGGCGCGCGCGATATCGCCGGTGGACTGTGCATTGTCGCGGCTGGCGTGCTGTCCGGTATTTTGCCGGATTCCGGGCGTTGTAAATCCGCGACGGCGGAGGATGCGATGGTATGATGCGAACCGATGTTATGTCGATGTCAGCGGCCGGTGCGCGGCAGTTCGCGCAAGGCCCGACAGGACCAGCTAAACGCGTCTGCGTCTTTCCCACCATTCCATGACCGATAAAGCGAACCTGCCGTGCGTCTGACCTCCATCAAACTCGCTGGCTTCAAGTCATTCGTCGATCCGACGAACTTTGCGGTGCCCGGCCAACTGGTCGGGATCGTCGGCCCGAACGGGTGCGGCAAATCCAACATCATCGACGCCGTGCGCTGGGTGCTCGGCGAATCGCGCGCCTCGGAGCTGCGCGGCGAATCGATGCAGGACGTGATTTTCAACGGGTCGACGGCCCGCAAGCAGGCAAGCCGCGCCAGCGTCGAACTCGTGTTCGACAACAGCGCCGGGCGTGCCGCCGGGCAGTGGAGCCAATACGCCGAAATCGCCGTCAAGCGCGTGCTCACGCGCGATGGCACCTCCAGCTACTACATCAACAACCTGCCGGCCCGCCGCCGCGACATTCAGGACATCTTCCTCGGGACCGGTCTCGGGCCGCGCGCCTACGCCATCATCGGGCAGGGGATGATCTCGCGCATCATCGAGGCCAAGCCCGAAGAGCTGCGCGTGTTCCTCGAAGAAGCCGCGGGCGTCTCCAAGTACAAGGAGCGGCGTCGCGAGACCGAGAACCGTCTGCAGGACACCCGTGAAAACCTCACGCGCGTCGAAGACATCCTGCGCGAACTCGGCACCAATCTCGAGAAGCTGGAATCGCAGGCCGTGGTGGCCAATCGATTCAAGGACTTGCATCGCGACGGCGAAGAAAAGCAGCAATTGCTGTGGCTGCTGCGCAAGAATGAAGCGCAGAACGAACAGGCGCGTCAGCAACGGGCGATCGAGTCGGCCCAGGTCGATCTCGACGCGCAGATGGCGCGACTGCGCGGCTCGGAATCGGATCTCGAAACGCTGCGCGCCGCCCACTACACGGCCACCGACGCCGTCCAGGCGGCGCAAAGCGCCATGTACGAGGCGAATTCGGAAGTCAGCCGGCTGGAAGCCGAGATCCGCTACGTCGTCGAGTCGCGCAATCGCGTGCAGGCGCAACTGGCGGCGCTCACCTCGCAGCGCGAGCAGTGGCAGGCCCGCTCTGCGCAGTCGGAAGAGGCCCTGGCGCTTGCCGAAGAAGAACTCATCATCGCCGAAGAGCGCGCGGCCACGGCACAGGATCAGGCGGCCGATCAGAACGACGCCCTGCCGGCGCTCGAAGCCGGCTGGCGCGATGCGCAGACCCTGCTCAACGAGCAGCGCAGCGAGATTTCGCAGGTCGAGCAGAGTCTGAAACTCGAAGCCGCGCATCAGCGCAATGCCGATCAGGCGTTGCAGCAGTTGCAGCAACGTCAGGAGCGGCTGCAAGGCGAGGCACGCGGGCTCGACAAGCCCGACGAAGCCGAACTGGAGATGCAGCGCGCCGATCTCGCCGAACATCAGGCGATGCTCGAAGACGCGCAAGCCGAACTCGCCGACGCCCAGGAGCGGCTGCCGCGACTGGAAGCCGAGCGTGCCGAGGCACAGGCGCGTGTGCAGGCCGAAGCGGCGTCCATCGCGCAGCTTGAAGCGCGTCTCGCAGCGCTCAAGCAACTCCAGGAGAGTGTGCAGACGGAAGGCAAGGTGCAGCCATGGCTAGACAAGCATGAGCTGGCGCAATTGCCGCGGCTGTGGAAGAAGTTGCATATCGAGCCGGGTTGGGAAAACGCGCTCGAATCGGTGTTGCGCGAGCGCCTTGCCGCCCTGGAGATCAGCAATCTCGACTGGGTGAAGGCGTTTGCGAGCGATGCACCGCCGGCCAAGCTGGCGTTCTATTCGCCGCCGCCAGCCGCGCGATCGCTCGACGCCCCGGCGTCGCTGCGCCCGCTGCTTTCGTTGCTACGCATCGACGATCCTGGCCTTCGCGCCGTGCTGCAGGAGTGGCTCGGTCACGTGTTCGTGGCCGACGATCTCGCGCAAGCGATGGTCGCCCGGGCGCAACTGCCGGAAGGCGCGTCGCTCGTTGTCAAGGCGGGGCATCAGGTCACGCGCGTGGGCGTGCAGCTATATGCCGCCGACTCAGAGCAGGCGGGCTTGCTCGCGCGCCAGCAGGAAATCGAGAACCTGGGCAAGCAACTGCGTGCGCAGGTGTTGCTCTCGGACGAAGCCAAGGCCGCCGCCGTGCGTGCTGAGGCTGGCTACAGCCAGGCTGCGCAGTCGCTGACGGAGGTGCGGGGCCGTGCCGAGCGCGCCACGCAACGCGTGCACGCGTTGCAGATGGATGTGCTCAAGCTCACGCAAGCGCATGAGCGCTTCAACGCCCGCAGCACCCAGATCGACGAAGAGTTGCGGGAAATTGCCGCGCAGATCGAGGAGCAACTGGCACTGCGTGCCGAGTCCGAGGCGAACTTCGAGCAGAGCGATGCCCGACTGGCCGAATTGCAGGCAACGTTCGAAGACGGACAGCTCGAATTCGAATCGCTCGACAGCCGGCTCTCGGACGCGCGCAACCGCGCACGTGAGCTGGAGCGCCTGGCGCAGGAGGCGACGTTCGGTCAAAAGGGGATTTCGAGCAAGATCGATGAGCACCGCCGCAGCATCCAGACGGCGCTCGAGCAGGCCGAACGTCTGGTGGTGTCGATCGAGCAGGCGCAGGCCGAACTTGCGCAGATCACCGAGCAGACCGTTGAAAACGGCTTGCAGGACGCGCTTGAACTCCGCTCGGAGAAGGAAGCGATTCTTGGTGCCGCACGCATCGAACTCGAGGCGCTCACGCAGAAGTTGCGCCAGAGCGACGAAGAGCGCCTTGCCGCGGAGCGCGGACTGCAACCGCTGCGCGACCGGATTACGGAATTGCAGTTGAAGGAACAGGCGGCACGCCTGAACGGCGAGCAGTTCGTCGAGCAACTGGCGGCCGCCGAAGTCGACGAGGAAGCCCTCGCCGTCAAGCTGACGCCCGACATGAAGCCGTCGTATCTGCAAGGCGAAGTCACGCGCATCAACAACGCGATCAACGCGTTGGGTCCGGTCAACATGGCCGCGCTCGAAGAGTTGGAGACGGCGCGCGAGCGCAAGGTCTTCCTCGACGCGCAGTCGGCCGACCTGAACGACGCCATCGACACCCTTGAAGGCGCGATTCGCAAGATCGACGAAGAGACGCGGGTACTGCTCCAGGGCACGTTCGACGAGGTGAACAAGCATTTCGGCGAGCTGTTCCCGATGCTGTTCGGCGGTGGACAGGCCAAGCTCATCATGACCGGCGACGAAATTCTTGACGCCGGCGTGCAGGTCATGGCGCAGCCGCCGGGCAAGAAGAACTCCACGATTCATCTGCTGTCTGGGGGAGAGAAGGCGCTCACGGCCATTGCGCTGGTGTTCGGCATGTTCCAGCTCAACCCGGCGCCGTTCTGTTTGCTCGACGAGGTGGATGCGCCGCTGGACGACGCCAACACCGAGCGCTACGCCAAGATGGTGGCGCGCATGTCGGACCGTACCCAATTCGTATTTATTTCGCACAACAAAATCGCGATGGAAATGGCCAATCAGCTCATCGGCGTCACCATGCAGGAACAAGGGGTGTCGCGGATCGTTGCGGTGGACATGGAGTCTGCGATCAATCTGGCCGAGATCGTCTGACCCCGCGCCCACGATGGAGAAGAGAGAGGAACGCCGCGCATGAATGAACTGCAGCTCAGCTTGATTGGCGCAGGGGTAGTGGTACTGCTGGGGGTCGTGGCCTATAACGCCTGGCAAGGCAGCAAGGCGCGAGCCCGAATACCGCGTCGCATGCCGGTCGACGGTGCCGGCATCGATGCGACCGCCGGCGTGCCGGATGCCGACGACGATCGTCCGTTCATCGAACCGACGCTTTCGCCGCCGCGGGTGCCGGCGCAGTCGGGCGAGCGCCGCGAGCCGACGCTGGGGCCGGCCGTGGCGGCGAGCACGTCGATGCAGGATGCATTCGCGATCAACGAGGATGCCTGGGACGCGCCGCCGGCGTCGCGCAAGCGCGCCGCGCAGGACAATGCGGCCCATGCCGCGCATGCCACCCGCGCTCCCCACGCGGACGAACCCGTCGCCGAGATGGCCGCGATGGCGACGACGGCCGACGGCATCGATCTGGACAAGCAAGCGCAGGCCCGTGACGCGCAGCAAGCCGCGGCCGCGAGCGCGGTCGCACGCCTCGATGCGGAACTGGCGTCCGATGACACGGTAGACGCGGCAGCGGCCGGTGCGGTCGCTACGGCGGCCGGGGCCCCCGATGCCCCCGATGCCCCCGATGCCGACATTGTCGAGTCCGTCGCGAACGCTCATGAAGGCACGGCGCATGCCGACGCGCCCGAAGCTTCGGCTGCCCCGGTGGTGCCGGTGGCGGCGCAGCCGGCGGTGCCGAGCGGTCCGCCCCCGGTCATTGACGAGCGCATCGACTGCGTGGTCTGCCTGCCGTTGGCGAACGTGATTGCAGCAGAGCGCTTGATGCCGCTGACGGTGCGCATGCGCCGCGCGGGCAGCAAGCCGGTCAACATCGAAGGTCGGGCCGACGAACATTCGCCGTGGGAGTTGATTCGCTCCGGCGGGCGCTACCACCAGTTGCGCATGGCCGTACAGTTGGCCAACCGCGCCGGCGCCCTCAATGAAGTCGAGTTCTCCGAGTTCTCGAATCTCGTGCAGACGCTCGCCGATGCGGTCGATGCCTTGCCCGAACTGCCGGACATGATGGAGACCGTCGCCCGCGGCCGTGAACTCGACAGCTTTGCGGCGCAATGCGACGCCCAACTGTCGGTCAACATCCTCTCGGACGGCGCGCCGTGGTCGGCCAACTACGTGCAGGCGGTCGCCACGCAAGACGGACTGCTGCTCTCGCGCGACGGCATGCGTTTCGTCAAGCTCGATACGCGCCAGAATCCGGTGTTCATGCTGCAGTTCGGCGACACCAACTTCCTGCGCGACGATCTGACGTACAAGGGCGGCGACCTGATCACGATGCTGCTCGATGTGCCGGTGGCCGACGAAGACCTGTTGCCGTTCCGTCTGATGTGTGATTACGCGCGCTCGATCGGGCAGCGCATTGGCGGCCGTGTGGTGGACGATCAGCGTCGGCCCCTCTCGGATGCTGCGCTGCAAAACGTCGACAAGCAGTTGCTCAAGCTCTACGAACGTCTGGAGGCGCGTGGTCTGCCGGCGGGCTCGCCGGTCACGCGCCGCCTGTTCAGCCAGTAAAGTCGAGGCGATCGTTCAGGCGATCGCCAAGACGATTTGCGGCAGACGACGAATCGTCGCATGCCGCGTTCGATGCACGCCGTTCACCGTCGGGTGAACGGCGTTTTTGTTCTGATCGATGTATCCGTGCTTTCGATCGCGCGCAGGGGGCGTGCGTCGAAGGCATAATGTTCTCACTTCCCGTATCCCGAGTCTCCTTGCATGTCCCAAACTTCTGTTCCGGGTCAGGGCGCGAACGCCCCTACCGCTACCGATGCAACGCTCGCCGCCCGCCGCGCGACCGAGTTGCGTGCCGAGTTGGTGCGTCACAACCGCGCGTATTACGAAGAGGATGCGCCGCTGATTCCCGATGCCGAGTACGACCGCCTGTTTGCCGAACTGGTCGCGCTCGAGACAGATCATCCCGAATTGAAGCGTCCCGATTCGCCCACGCAACGTGTGGGCGGCAAGCCCGTGGAGGGGTTCGCGCCGGTGGTTCACCGGGTGCCGATGCTCTCGCTGAATAATGGCTTTGCCGACGAGGATGTTGAAGCGTTCGACCGTCGCGTGTCGGACGGGTTGCGCGATGGGGGGGCGCCGTCGGGCGATCTGTTCGGTGCGCCGGTCGAATATGCGGCCGAGCTGAAGTTCGATGGGCTGGCAATCGCCTTGCGCTACGAGCGCGGCGTACTCGTGCAGGCGGCCACGCGCGGCGACGGCACGACCGGTGAGGACGTGACGGCGAACATTCGCACAATCAAGAAGATTCCGCTGCGCCTGTCGACCGACACTCCTCCCGAAGTGCTGGAGGTCCGGGGCGAAGTGCTGATGTTCCGGGCGGACTTCGACAAACTCAATCGGGCGCAGGAAGCCGCGGGCGAGAAGGTGTTCGTCAATCCGCGCAATGCAGCGGCGGGCAGCCTGCGACAGCTCGATTCGAGGATCACGGCGAAGCGACCGTTGTCGTTTTTTGCCTACGGGGTGGGCGAACTGGTGGGCACCCCGATGCCGGAGACGCATTCGGCATTGCTCGACTGGTACGTCACGCTTGGCATTCCGGTCAATGAGCGGCGTGAAGTCGTGCAGGGCGCGCCGGGCTTGCTGGCGTTTTACCGCGCGGTCGGCGAGGCGCGTGAGTCGCTGCCTTACGACATCGATGGCGTGGTCTACAAGGTCAACCGTCGCGACGAGCAGGATCGTCTCGGCTTTGTCTCGCGCGCGCCGCGCTTCGCGTTGGCGCACAAGTTCCCGGCGCAGGAAGCGCTGACGACCTTGCTCGACATCGAAGTGCAGGTAGGGCGAACGGGAGCGATCACGCCGGTGGCGCGGCTGGCCCCGGTCTTTGTCGGCGGGGCGACCGTCACCAATGCTACGCTGCACAACGAGGACGAGATTCGCCGCAAGGACGTGATGATCGGCGATACGGTGATTGTGCGCCGGGCGGGCGACGTCATTCCGGAAGTCGTCGGGTCGGTGCTTGAACGCCGGCCGGCGGATGCGCGGGCGTTCGTCATGCCGACGGCCTGTCCGGTGTGCGGGTCGGCCATCGAGAAGCTGCCCGACGAGGTCATCGCACGCTGCACGGGCGGTTTGATTTGCGCGGCACAGCGCAAGCAGGCGTTGCTGCACTTCGCGCAGCGCCGGGCGCTCGACATCGAGGGGCTCGGCGACAAGCTGGTGGAGCAACTGGTCGACCAGCACATCATCCGCACGCCGGCGGATCTGTTCAAGCTGGGCGTCGCGAAGCTGGCGGCGCTTGACCGGATGGCCGACAAGTCGGCGGCCAACCTCGTGGCGGCGCTCGAGGCGGCCCGGCACACGACACTGGCGCGGTTCATCTTCGCGTTGGGCATTCGCCATGTGGGCGAGGCGACGGCGAAGGATCTCGCGCGTCATTTCGGCACGCTCGACAACGTGATGGCGGCGAGTGCCGAGGCGCTTCTGGCAGTGCCGGACGTTGGTCCCATTGTGGCGCAGTCCATCGCCAATTTCTTCGGCGAACCGCATAATGTCGAAGTGATCGAACAGTTGCGGGCGGCGGGCGTGACCTGGGCGGAGGCCGAGCCGGCGGCGGCGGCACCGCTGCCGCTGGCCGGCAAGACGTTCGTGCTCACGGGCACGCTGCCGACGCTCTCGCGCGACGAGGCGAAAGCCATGCTGGAGGAGCGGGGGGCGAAGGTTGCCGGCTCGGTCTCTGCGAAAACCGACTATGTGGTCGCCGGCGCGGAGGCGGGGAGCAAGTTGGCGAAGGCCGAGGCACTGGGGGTGCCCGTGCTGGACGAAGACGCTATGCGGGCGATGTTGGCCGCGCTTTGATGGGAGGATCCAATCGATGATTCGCGACATCCTGAAGATGGGCGATCCGCGCCTGCTGCGCATCGCCAAACCCGTGGAGCAGTTCGATACGCCCGAGCTGCGTGAGCTGGTTGCCGACATGTTCGACACCATGAAGCACGCGAACGGCGCGGGACTGGCGGCCCCGCAGATCGGCGTCGATCTGCAGGTGGTGATCTTCGGCTTCGAGCACAACGAGCGCTATCCGGACGCGCCTGAAGTGCCTGAAACCGTGCTCATCAACCCGGTCGTCACACCGCTCACGCAGGACATGGAAGAGGGCTGGGAAGGCTGCCTGTCGGTGCCGGGGCTGCGCGGCATGGTCAATCGCTATTCGATGCTGCGCTATGAGGGGGTCGATCAGTACGGTCGGGCGATCGACCGCGTGGCAGAGGGTTTCCATGCCCGGGTCGTGCAGCACGAATGCGATCATCTGATCGGCAAGCTCTATCCGATGCGGATTACCGACTTCAGCAAGTTCGGCTTTACCGAGATTCTCTTTCCGGGGCTTGACCCCAAGAGCGACGACTGACGGGTGGGGCAATAGGGTGAGGTAGCGTCAGTTGGCTCGTGTCCGGGCGAGGCGGGATTGCCGGTCAATCCAATATCGCGCTCGCCGGAACGACGATTTCTGGCTGCATCACGTGATGCATGATGGCCTCCAAAATGAGAAAAACCCTACCGCGTTACCCGCGTGTAGGGCGGAATGGCCACCTACTTAACCCCATGCGCCGAAACACATGCGGTTTGTCAGGCAGCCAAGCCCGCCTCGATGGCGGGCGCTTTCATGGACTGTGTCGCCGACTCAGAAGCCTTCGCCAGCACGAAGGTAGCGCCACTCACCCACGGGCAGGTTGCCCAGCGTGATGCGTCCCATGCGAACGCGCTTGAGGCCGGTCACGTGCAGGCCAACCAGCTCGCACATCCGGCGGATCTGGCGTTTCTTGCCTTCCTTGAGCACGAAGCGAAGCTGCTCCGGGTTTTGCCAATCGACCTGTGCGGGCTTGAGCGGTTGATCGTCGAGTTCCAGACCATGACGCAGCAGGGCCAGGCGGTCGGCCGGGAAGTGCGCCTGAACGTTCTCCACATGCTCGTTGTAAGCGACGCGCACGAGGTATTCCTTCTCGATCTCCGAATCTTCCCCGATCAGTTGCTTGGCGATGCGACCGTCCTGTGTCAGGACGAGCAGGCCGGTTGAGTCGATGTCGAGGCGTCCGGCCGGCGCGAGACTGCGCAGATGTGACGGCGAGAAGCGCACGCCGGCATCGTCTTCGGCCCAGTGATGCTCACGCGTGACCAGGACGACGGCCGGCTCGTAGCCGTCTTCGGCCTGACCGGAGACATAGCCGATGGGCTTGTGCAGCAGGATCGTCATGCGATTGGCTTGCTCCTTGCGAGCGGCCTGCACGACGGTGATTTCCTGCGTCGGCAGGATCTTCGTGCCGAGTTCCGTCACGACCTTGCCGTCGACGCGTACCCATCCCTTGGCGATCCACTCGTCGGCTTCGCGACGCGAGCACAGTCCGAGTTCCGACATGCGCTTGGACAGGCGCAGCGATCCGGCGGCGTCGTGGTGAATCTTGACGTCGTCGGCATCGTGTTCGACGCGTGGCGCGCGCGTGGGGCGTGCCTGGCGTGCGGGTTGGGTGTCGCGATCGTCGCGGGCATAGCGGCCGCTCGGTGCACCTTCAGCGCTGCGACGCGGGCGGTCTTCGTCGAAACGACGCGGAGCACGGTCATCAGCGCCGCGCTTCGCCGGGCGAGCGAAATCGCCACGGGCACCGCCTTCGGGGGCGCGGCGCGGGCGGTCTTCATCGAAACGACGCGGTCGCGATTCGTCGTCAAAACGCGCCGGACGTGCACCGGCAACACGCTCGCGCTGGCCACGTGCGGGCGGGCGCGCTCCCGTGGGACGCTTTTCGTACGGCGTTGCGCTGCCGGCTGCGGGCTTGCGCGGTGCGGCACCACTGCCCGCCGGACGACGTGCCCCCGCGGGCGCGGGCGCCTCGTTTACCGGGCGCGGGCGCGCCGGTTTCGCGGCGGGCTTCTTTTTTGCGCCGCTGGCATCGAGCATCGACGCGGGCACGGCTTTGGTCGGACGGCTCAACGCGCCGGACGAACGCACCGGGGCGCGAGTCTTGTCGAGAGTGCGGGGATGTTTGGCGCTCAGTTTGGCGCGCGGGGTATCGCTCATGATTCCAATGCTTCGAGTAATTCGGTCTCGACGGCGATTTGCAGACGACTGTCTTGCAAACGGCTGCCATCGAGCAGGAACGTGTCTTCGACACGTTCGCCGAGAGTGTTGATGCGGGCGGTACGCACGCTTACGCCGTGACGCGCAAGCACGCGAGCGACCGCGTACAGCAGACCGGTGCGGTCGTTGGCCGACACCGATAGCAAGTAGTACTGACCGCGATCGTCGGGCCGCAGGTCGACGCGCGGGGTGACCGGGAAGCTGCGAGAACGTCGCGGCAGCCGGCCTTTGCTGGGCTCCGCCAACGGCTCGGCACGGGTAAGCAGCGACACCAGTTCGCTCTCCACCAGATTGATGATGTCGCGGTAACTCGTGTCGAGACCCGGATCGGTCAGCAGAAAGCTGTCCAGCGCAAAGCCTTGGCTGGTCGTGTGGACCTTGGCATCGAGAATCGACAGCCCTTTGCGCTCGAAATAGCCGCAGATGCGCGCGAACAGGTCGACCTGGTCGCGCACGTAGACCATTACCTGCAATCCTTCGCCAATCGGCGAAGGCCGCGCCTTGACGATGGGGGCCGCACTGTCCACGTGCCGCCAAAGATGGCGTGTCTGCCAGGCGACATCCGCCGGGTCGTTGCGCAGGAAGTACGCGACGTCCAGCGTGTTCCAGAGCGCCTCCTGCGCGCGTTCCGGCACAGTGTACAGCCGCAACAGCCCGAGGGCCTCTTCCTTGCGCGTTTTCAGTTGCGAGCGCGGGTCCGGGTTGGCGCCGCCGAGCACCTGCAACGTTAGCCGGTAGAGGTCTTCGAGCAGCTTGCCCTTCCAGGCGTTCCACACTTTCGGGCTGGTGCCGCGAATATCGGCGACGGTCAGGAGATACAACGCCGTCAGGCGGCGCTCGTTGCCCACCTTCGCCGCAAAACGACGGATAACCTCCGGATCGGTGGTGTCCTGCTTCTGCGCGACAGTGCTCATCGTCAGATGTTCGCCCACCAGCCAGGCGATCAGTTCCGTGTCCTCCTTGTCGACGCCGTGACGCGTACAGAAGCGTCGGGCGTCGGTCATGCCGAGCGTGGAGTGATCGCCGCCGCGGCCCTTCGCGATGTCATGGAAGAGGGCCGCGATCGTCAGCGCCCAGGGGCGATCGAAGTTTGCGATCAACTGGCTGCAGAACGGGTACTCGTGGGCATGTTCCGCCACGGCGAAACGGCGGATGTTGCGCACGACCATCAGGATGTGCTGATCGACCGTGTACACGTGGTAAAGATCGTGCTGCATCTGGCCGACGACGCGCCGGAAGTTGATCAGATACCGGCCGAGCACACTCGTCTGGTTCATCAGGCGCAAGGCGTGCGTGATGCCCTGCGGCTGCTGCAGAATGCCGAGAAACGTGTTGCGATTTTCGGGGTCGGCACGCCACTGCGCGTTCATCAGCTCGCGGGCGTTGTACAGCGCGCGCAGCGTGCGCGCCGACAGCCCCTTCACGCCGACGACCTGCTCGTAAAGCAGGAATGTTTCGAGGATGGCATTCGGGTGACGCTGGTACAACTCGTCGTCCACGATCTCGATCATCCCCTGCTTCTCGACGAAACGGTCGTTGATCACGCGCGTGACCCCGCTGGATTGCGGGAACAGGCGGGCTTCGACGTTGAGCAGCAGTACCGTATTGAGTTGCGAGACGGCCTTGGCGGCCCAATAGTAGCGCCGCATGAGCTGCTCGCTGGCCCGTTTGGTGGTCGTGGCGTCGAAGCCAAGACTCTGGGCGAGCGGTGTCTGCATGTCGAACACGAGCACGTCCTGACGCCTTCGCGCCAGCAAGTGCAACCGCGCGCGAAGGCCTTTCAGGAACTGCTCGTTGCGGCGCAACTCCTTGAGTTCGCGGTCGGTTAGCAGATCTCGCGCGAACAGTTCCGACCAGCTATTGCCGAGGCCGGCCGCCTTCGTCATCCAGAGAATGACCTGCAGGTCGCGCAGTCCGCCCGGGCTTTCCTTGCAGTTCGGTTCGAGGCTGTAAGGGGTGTCCTGATATTTGGCGTGACGCTGGCGGATTTCCAGTTGTTTGCTGCGGAAAAAAGCGCGCGGATCCAGATCGGCCGAGAAACGATGCTCGAATTCGTCGAACAGCGTCGCGTTGCCGGTGAGCAGGCGCGCTTCGAGCAGACTGGTTTGCACCGTGACGTCGGCATGGGCTTCGGTGATGCATTCGTCGACGGTGCGGACCGACGATCCGATCTCGAGTCCGATATCCCACAGGAAGCCGATGAACGGCTCCACGTGCGACGTGAGTGCCTCCGGGTCGGCATCGTGGTGCAGCAGGAGAATGTCGACGTCCGAGTGCGGGTACAGTTCACCGCGCCCGTAGCCGCCCACGGCGACCAGCGCGAAACCGTCGGGCATCTGGCACTCGGCCCAGGCGTCGCGCATGGCCTGATCGACGGCCTGGCACAAGCCATGCAGCAGCACGTCGATCTTGCCGTGTGTGGAAAAGCGTTCGACGAGTTCGGCCTTGCGGTCCTTGAGGGCCTGACGTAGCGGAGACGGGGCGTGCGCACGCGCGTGCATGGCGGCTTCCTGGTGGTGAAGGTAACGAGTCAGGCCGAATGGCCGCCGTGATGACGGGCGGCCGCGCGACGGTGGCTCAGGCGGCAGTGGCGAACGATGTCACGTACGACGATCCGGGCGGCGGCGGCGGCGCGAGGGCCGAATGCGTGAGCACCTCGTGGCCCGTTGGCGTCACCAGCACCGTGTGCTCCCATTGCGCCGACAAACTGCGATCGCGCGTCTTGACCGTCCATTGATCGGGCATCGTCCGAATCTCGCGCTTGCCCGCGTTGATCATCGGCTCGATGGTAAAGATCATGCCGGCCTGCAATTCGAGACCGGTGCCTTGACGACCGTAATGCACGATCTGCGGATCCTCATGGAACACTTGGCCGATGCCGTGCCCACAGTACTCGCGCACTACGCTGTACCCCTGGGCTTCGGCATGCGTCTGGATCGCATGGCCGATGTCGCCCAGATGCGCGCCGGGGCGTACCTGATTGATGCCGAGCCACATGCATTCATATGTCACCTGCGCCAAACGCTTCGCGAGGATCGAGCCTTCGCCAACCATGAACATGCGGCTCGTATCGCCAAAGTAACCGTCCTTGATGACGGTGATGTCGATGTTCAGGGCGTCGCCGTTCTTGAGCGTCTTGTCGCCGGGAATGCCGTGGCAGATCACGTCGTTGACCGAGATGCAGGTGGCCTTGGGGTAGGGCGGATAGCCCGGCGGCTGATAGTTCAGCGGTGCCGGCACCGTGCCCTGCTCGTTGAGCATGTACTCGTGGCAGAGCCGGTCGAGTTCCCCGGTCGTGACGCCGGCACGCACGTGCGGCGTAATGAAATCGAGCACCTCGCTGGCCAGTCGGCAGGCGACGCGCATCATTTCAATGTCGTGAGCATTCTTGAGGGTGATGGCCATTGCGGAATCGGAGAAATTGCGTAAACAGTGGCGCATTATCGCACCAAAGGGCGGTGTTCGCCCCGTCCGGCGTGGATTTCGGAGCGTTCCGACGATGAAATTTCAAGGTTCCGAGCACATCACGCCGTGGCGAGGCGAAATGGCCGGCGCGCCGCGCAAACCGGGCGTTTCCGGGTTGTCATCGCAACTTCACGCGTCGCTTGAGTGATGGTGCGCTGCGATGCTATAATCTCGGGCTAAGTCGAGGACGAATTGCTGGCAAACCCAAGGGTTTTCCCTTGTGTTTCAACGGTCTTCGCTGGGTTTTTGGGGAGATTTTGCCCCAGTGTGGTGCCAAAAGGCGCTGCGTCCGGCGATGTTCGGGGGGGCATGTTTGTCATCGGCTTGGAAATTTTGAAATCGCGGGCCGGCGCACCCAGGGTGCCCGATCTTCGCAGGCGGGTCATGCAAAGCTGTGTGGCAGTCTGGCGAAACGGGTACGGCAGCCGGTCTAAGACCTAACCCTCACGGAGAATCACATGTCTGTCACGATGCGTCAGATGCTGGAAGCGGGCGTCCACTTTGGTCACCAAACCCGTTTCTGGAACCCCAAGATGGCCCCCTATATTTTCGGCCATCGCAACAAGATTCACATCATCAACCTCGAAAAGACGTTGCCGATGTACCAGGACGCCCTGAAGTACGTGCGTCAACTGGCAGCAAACCGCGGCACGATCCTGTTCGTGGGCACGAAGCGTCAAGCGCGTGACATCGTGGCGGAAGCCGCAGGTCGCGCCGGCATGCCTTACGTCAACAACCGTTGGCTGGGCGGCATGCTGACGAACTTCAAGACGCTGAAGTCGTCGATCAAGAAGCTCAAGGACATGGAGCAGGCGCTGGAAGCCGGCGAGCAAGAGCGCATGAGCAAGAAGGAAGCGCTGCTGTTCGATCGCGAAATGGCCAAGCTGCAGAAGTCGATCGGTGGCGTGAAGGAAATGGGCGGTATGCCCGACGCCATTTTCGTCGTCGACGTCGGCTACCACAAGATCGCCATCACGGAAGCCAACAAGCTGGGCATTCCGGTGATCGCCGTGGTCGACACGAACCACTCGCCGGAAGGTGTGGATTACATCATCCCGGGTAACGACGACTCGAGCAAGGCGGTTGAGCTGTACGTGCAAGGCGTTGCCGACGCCGTCCTCGAAGGCCGTGCAAACGCCGTCAAGGAAGTCGTGGAAGCCGTGCGCGGCGATGGTAACGACGAGTTCGTCGAAGTGAACGAAGAGGCGTAAGCGGCCACCGCTGCGTAACAAAAGGGGCTGCTGGTGGCGCCCCTTTTTTTTAGTCCGATTTTCCCGCGTCGGGTGCGCGGGGCGCCAGGGGGCGGGCAGTGAGGCCGTCCGGGTGCCAACCTCTCCCGACTGATTCGATATACAGGAGTAACGAGATGCCGGCAATTACTGCAGCAATGGTGGGCGAACTGCGCGCCAAGACCGATGCGCCGATGATGGAATGCAAGAAGGCGCTGACCGAAGCCGACGGCGACATGGTCCGTGCTGAAGAAATCCTGCGTGTCAAGCTGGGCAGCAAGGCCAGCAAGGCCGCCAGCCGTATCACCGCCGAAGGCGTGATCGCTGCCTACATCGACGGCGGCAAGGGTGCCGTGGTCGAAATCAACTGCGAAACCGACTTCGTCTCGAAGAACGACGATTTCCTGAAGTTCGCGAACGACGTGGCCAAGCTGGTCGCCGAGCACAACCCGGCCGACGTGGCCGCCCTGTCGGCGCTGCCGCTCGACGGCAAGACCGTTGAGCAAGTGCGCGCGGACCTGATCGGCAAGATCGGCGAAAACATGACCATTCGCCGCTTCCAGCGTTATGACACGGCAGGCAAGCTGGCGGCTTACCTGCACGGCACGCGCATCGGTGTGGTCGTCGAGTACGAGGGTGCCGACGCCGAAGTGGGCAAGAACGTCGCCATGCACATTGCCGCCATGAAGCCGGTGGCCGTGTCGGGCGATCAAGTCGCGCCGGAACTGATCGAGAAGGAGCGCAAGGTCGCGGCCGAGAAGGCTGCCGAATCGGGCAAGCCGGCCGAGATCGTGGCCAAGATGGTGGAAGGCAGCGTGCAGAAGTTCCTCAAGGAAGTCTCGCTGTTCAACCAGGCTTACGTGAAGGACGACAAGTCGAGCGTCGAGCAGATGCTCAAGGCCAACAACACCACGGTCAAGGGTTTCACCATGTTCGTGGTCGGCGAAGGCATCGAGAAGAAGCAGGACGACTTCGCGGCGGAAGTGGCGGCGCAAGTGGCCGCGGCCAAGCAGTCGTAATTCGCGCAGTACCGCAGTATCCGGGGGCGGCGGTGCCGTCCCCGTTGTTTCATCCAGAATACCCAACAGTGCCCGACCAGACTTCTTAAGGACCGCCATGTCTACTCCTTACAAACGCGTACTTCTCAAGCTCTCTGGTGAAGCCCTCATGGGTGACGATGCTTTCGGCATCAACCGCGCGACCATCGAACGCATGGTCGGCGACATTGCCGAGGTCGTTCGCCTGGGCACGCAATTGGCTGTCGTAATCGGCGGTGGCAATATTTTCCGGGGTGTGGCAGGCGGTGCCGCCGGTATGGACCGTGCAACGGCCGACTACATGGGCATGTTGGCCACCATGATGAACGCGCTGGCGCTCCAGGATGCCATGCGCCATGCCGGTATCGAAGCGCGTGTACAGTCCGCGCTGCGCATGGACCAGGTGGTCGAGCCCTACATTCGCCCGCGCGCGATCCGACAGCTCGAAGAGGGCAAGGTCGTGATTTTCGCCGCCGGTACCGGCAACCCATTCTTCACGACCGACACGGCGGCTGCGCTGCGCGGGTCGGAAGTCGGCGCCGAGGTGGTGCTCAAGGCCACCAAGGTCGACGGCGTATACTCCGCAGACCCCAAAAAAGACCCCAACGCGGTAAAGTACTCGACCATCAGCTTCGATGAAGCCATCTCGAAGCACCTGCAGGTCATGGACGCGACGGCTTTCGCGCTGTGCCGCGATCAGAAGATGCCGGTGCGTGTCTTCTCGATCGTGAAGCCGGGCGCGCTCAAGCACGTCATTCTCGGCGAAGACGAGGGAACGCTCGTCCACGTTTGAGCTCAAATTGCGGCGTCGGCGTGCATGGGCGCGCCGACGCCGTATTATTTACGTTTGCGTAACAATTCAAGGTTTGGAGGTTGTCATGAGCGTTGCTGACGTCAAGAAAGGTGTCGAGCAAAAGATGAAAAGCTCGATCGAGTCGTTCAAGAACAACCTGGCGAAGATTCGTACCGGTCGCGCGCATGCCGGCCTGCTCGATCACGTTCAGGTGGACTACTACGGCTCGATGGTGCCCATCTCCCAGGTCGCCAACGTGAACCTCGTCGACAGCCGTACGATCGGCGTGCAACCGTGGGAAAAGAAGATGGTTGGCGTGGTCGAGAAGGCCATCCGTGAATCGGATCTGGGCCTGAACCCCGCCACGCAAGGCGATCTGATCCGTGTGCCGATGCCGATGTTGACCGAAGAGCGCCGTCGCGAACTGACCAAGCTGGTCAAGTCGGAAGGCGAAGCCGCCAAGGTTGCGGTGCGTAACCTGCGTCGCGATGCCAACGAGCAACTCAAGAAGCTGGTCAAGGACAAGGAGGCGTCGGAAGACGACGAGCGCCGTGGCAGCGACGAAGTGCAGAAGCTCACCGACAAGTTTGTTGCCGAGATCGACGAACTGGTCAAGCAGAAGGACGCCGAGATCATGACGGTCTGAGTGCCCCGGCACTCACTGCACGATCTCCGCTGACTTTCGCGCTCGATTCCCGCGCCGTACCTCAATGGGTTTTCTCAGCTCTACGCGCTCCGTTCCCCAGACAGCGAGCATTCCGCGCCACGTCGCCATCGTCATGGATGGCAACGGGCGTTGGGCTACCCGTCGCAAGCTACCCCGTGTGGCCGGCCACAAGCGCGGCGTCGATGCCGTGCGTGAAGCGGTGACGGCCTGTGCCGAACTCGGCGTCGAGTATTTGACGCTGTTCGCGTTCAGTTCCGAGAACTGGCGTCGACCGCAGGACGAGGTGTCGACGCTGATGCAACTTTTCATTCTCGCGCTCGAGCGCGAGGTCGGGAAGCTGCACAGCAACGGGATTCGCCTGCGCGTCATCGGTGCGCTCGACGCCTTCGAGCCGCGCATTCAGGAGCTGGTCCGGCGTGCGGAAGTCCGTACGCAGGACAACACGGGCCTCACGTTGACCATCGCCGCCAACTACGGCGGGCGGTGGGACATCCTGCAGGCGGCCCGTAAGCTTGCGGCCGCGCGCCTGGCGAGTGGCGGCCCGGCAGCGCTCGAGACGTCGTTTTCCGAGGACGATCTCGCGCCCTACCTGAGCATGGCCTATGCCCCGGAGCCGGATCTCTTCATTCGCACCGGCGGCGATCAGCGCATCAGTAATTTTCTGCTGTGGCAACTGGCGTACACTGAGTTGTATTTCACCGAAGAATTCTGGCCGGACTTCAACGCCAATACCCTCAAACGGGCCGTCGCCGAGTTTCAGCAGCGCGAACGCCGTTTCGGCCGTACCAGCGCGCAAGTCCAGAACCCTCCGGGACATTCCGCCTGATGCTCAAGACACGCGTCATTACCGCTGTCGTACTTCTCGCCATTCTCTTGCCTGTGATCTTCGTCGGTACGCCGGCGCAGTTCGCTTTACTTGCCGCCGTGATCGTGGCCGCCGCCGGCTGGGAATGGGGGCGGCTCGTCGGTCTGAACGGGGTGGGCGCCGTTTTTTACGGGGCGCTCGCGTTGCTGGGCGTGGGTCTGACATGGGCGGGCGGCTGGATGCTCTCGTCGATCTGGCTCAAGCCCGCGGCTATTTTCTGGGTGCTTGCCGGCCCCTACACGCTCGCGCGCAAGCCCGCGACCCGCGGCGCATGGCGCGGTTTGCTGCTCGTCGCGGGCCCGGTATTGCTGATCGCGGCATGGCAGGCGCTTTGCCTGGCGCGTGATCGCGGCGTGGCGTTCCTGCTTTCGGTGCTCGTGATCGTGTGGCTTGCCGACACGGGGGCGTATTTCGCTGGCCGTGCGTTCGGCCGTCGCAAGCTTGCCCCGTCGATCAGTCCCGGAAAGTCCTGGGAAGGGGCGGTCGGGGGATGGCTACTGGTGCTCGTGGTCGCGGCGGGCGTGCTCGCGAGCGGCTTGCAGGCCCCGACCCTCGTCTCTCATTTCGCCGCCACGCAGGGCCTGGCACTCGGCGCGTTGGCGTTGACGGTGCTGGTGGCTTTCTCCGTCGTGGGCGATCTGTTCGAATCTCAACTCAAACGGCAGGCCGGCGTGAAGGATTCCAGCGCGCTGCTGCCCGGCCACGGGGGCGTGCTCGACCGCATCGACGCGTTGCTCCCGGTGCTCCCGCTGGCTTTGCTCTTCGTCTGATCATGTCGCAACGACTCTCCATTCTCGGCTCCACCGGCTCCATTGGCGTTAGCACGCTAGACGTCGTGGGGCGTCATCCCGGCCGATTCTCCGTCTACGCGTTGTCGGCGCACCGTAACCTGGATCGCCTGTTCGAGCAGTGCGTCGCCCATCGCCCGAAGGTGGCGGTGGTGGCCGACGCCGACGGCGCTCGCTCGCTGGCGGCGCGTCTGATCGATGCTGGCCTGAAGATCGATGTGACCTACGGTCCGCAAGCCCTGGTTGACATCGCGCAGGCGACCGAGGCTACGATGGTCGTCGCGGCCATCGTCGGCGCCGCAGGGCTGCAGTCGACGCTTGCCGCCGCCCGTGCCGGCAAGCGCATTCTGCTCGCGAACAAGGAGTCGCTGGTGCTCTCCGGCGCCCTGTTCATGGCGACGGCCGAGCGCGCCGGCGCAACCTTGCTCCCGCTCGACAGCGAGCACAACGCCATCTTCCAATGCTTGCCACAAGTGGCTGGCGAGAACCGGGTGTCGACGCGCGGCGTCGAAAAACTGGTGTTGACCGCCTCGGGTGGACCGTTCCGCGAGCGAGCGCTGGCGTCGCTCGAGAACGTGACGCCGGACGAGGCGTGTGCGCACCCGAACTGGGTCATGGGCCGCAAGATTTCGGTCGATTCCGCCAGCATGATGAACAAGGGCCTCGAAGTCATCGAGGCGCACTGGCTGTTCAATGTGCCGCCCGAGAAGATCGAGGTGCTGATCCATCCGCAGAGTGTGATTCACTCGATGGTGACGTACACCGATGGCTCGACCCTCGCACAACTCGGCAATCCGGACATGCGCACGCCCATCGCCCACGCACTGGCGTTCCCGGATCGCGTGACGTCGGGCGTGGCGAGCCTGAATCTGGCCGATATTGGCAAGCTGTCCTTCGAGGCGCCGGATTTGCGCCGTTTTCCATGCCTGCGTCTGGCGTTCGACGCCCTGCATCGCGGCGGCACCGCGGGCGCGTTGCTCAACGCAGCCAACGAGGTGGCGGTGGCCGCCTTTCTCGAGGGGCGCATCCGCTTTACGGCCATCGGTCAGGTGGTCGAGCAGGTGCTCGACACGGTTGCCGTCGGTGAGGCGACGTCGCTCGATGTCGTGCTCGACGCCGATCGTCATGCGCGTGAACTGGCAACGGCGATCGTCGCCAAGCTGCCGGCCCGGGCGTCGTCCTGACGCCTGACCCCTGACCCCATGTCGTAACGTCTTCGCGGCCCCCTTCGCTCATGACTCTGCTGACCACGTTGCTTGCGTTTGCCGTCGCCATTGGCGTGCTGGTGGTATTCCATGAGTTGGGCCACTACTCGGTTGCACGGCTCTGCGGGGTCAAGGTTCTGCGATTTTCGGTCGGCTTCGGCACGCCCTTGCTCAAGTGGAAGATGGGGCGCGATCGTACGGAGTGGACTGTCTGCGCCTTGCCGCTGGGTGGCTATGTCCGAATGCTCGACGAGCGCGACGAAACTCAGGTCGTTGCCGCGGAGGATCGCGCGCGGGCCTTCAATCGACAATCGGTCTACAAGCGCTTTGCCATCGTGGCGGCGGGGCCGGTCGCGAACTTTCTGCTGGCGATCGTCCTGTACGCGGGCCTGAATCTGGCGGGCGTCACCGAGCCCGTCGCGCGCATCGCGCCGCCGGCGGCCGGCACGCTGGCGGCGCGCGCGGGGCTGTCGGGTGGCGAGTTGATCGTCGGTGTTCGCGAAAACGGGAGGAGTCCTGACGAGGCCGTCGGCGACGAGACGCCCGTGCGGTCGTGGGAAGACCTGCGCTGGCGTCTGGTCGACCCGATGATCGAGGGACAGCGTGTCACGCTCGTGGCGCGCACCCGCGACGGGCGCGCGGAATACATGCTGGACGCCGCCGGTCAGCACTTCGATGCCGATGGCGAGCAGGACTTCATGCAGCGCCTCGGTCTGGCGCCCTCGGCGCGGGTCACGGTGGGCCAGCTTCTGCCGGGGGGCGCGGCAGGGCCGGCCGGCCTGCGTGTTGGCGACGAGATCACGGCGGTGGACGGCAGTCCCGTCGCGTCGGCCAAGGGGCTGGTGGATGCCGTGCGCGCCCACCCGGGCAAGCCGATGACCCTCACCGTGCGGCGCGATGGCACCCTGCACGACGTGACGCTGACGCCGAGCGCAGAAGTCGATCCGGCTGGGGCGCGCGTGGGCAAGATCGGAGCGGCGCTGGCGACTCAGGTCGATACCGTGACGGTTCGATATGGGCTGCTCGAGGCGATCGGCAAGGGCGCGCAGCGCACGTGGGACGTCACGTCGTTCAGCGTGCGGATGTTTGGAAAGATGTTGACAGGGCAGGCGTCGCTCAAGAATCTGAGCGGGCCGGTAACGATTGCGGACTACGCGGGGCGTTCGGCCCGGCTCGGGCTGGATTATTTCGTCGCCTTTCTCGCGCTTGTCAGCATTAGTCTCGGGGTATTGAATCTGTTGCCGATTCCCGTTCTGGACGGTGGCTATCTGTTATATTATGCGGTCGAAGCGATTACCGGTCGGGCAGTTTCCGAGCGGTGGCAGGGCGCACTGCAACGAGTGGGCATCGTTTGCATCCTCGCGCTGTCTGCCGTAGCCCTATTCAACGACCTGTCGAAGTTGTTGCACTAGACAGCGTCACGCGCCTGCCGTCGCAGGCAAATCCGAGTTGTTACGATTCAATTGTTTCTTGGGGAAGCAAGTTGTCGAATAAATACCACCTTGTTCCGAAGACCCTGGTGATTGCGGTTCTGGCGGCACACAGTTTCCTGGCGCGGGCCGTCGAGCCGTTCGTGGTCAAGGATATCCGAGTGGAGGGCTTGCAGCGCATTGAACCCGGTACGGTGTTCTCGTACTTGCCGGTCAAGCCGGGTGACAAGTTCAACGACGATAAGGGCACCGAAGCAATTCGTGCCCTTTATGCAACGGGCCTGTTCTCGGACGTGAGCGTTGAAGCGCAAGGCAACGTGCTGGTGGTGCACGTCAACGAGCGTCCCGCGATTTCTACCATCGACTTCCTCGGCATCAAGGAATTCGACAAGGACGGTTTGAAAAAGGCATTGCGCTCGGTCGGCCTGACCGAAGGCCGCAGCTTCGACCGTAACCTGCTCGAAAAATCGGAACAGGAACTCAAGCGTCAATACCTCACGCGCGGTTACTACGCTGCCGAGGTGAAGACGACGATCACGCCACTCGAGCGCAATCGCGTAGGAATCCAGTTTGCCGTGACGGAAGGCCCGAAGGCCACGATCCAGCAGATCAACTTCGTCGGCAACAAGGCGTTTTCCTCATCGGATCTGATGGCCGAGATGCAACTCGGTACGCCGAACTGGTTGTCGTGGTATTCGAAGAACGACTTGTACTCCAAGGACAAGCTCACGGGCGATCTGGAAAAGGTCCGTTCGTTCTACCTGAACCGCGGCTATCTGGAATTCAACATCGACTCCACCGACGTTTCCATCACGCCGGACAAGGACGAGATGTACCTGACGATCAACCTGCACGAAGGCGAGCCGTACAAGGTGTCGGACGTCAAGCTCACGGGCGAGATGCTGGGCAAGCAGGACGACGTGCGCAAGCTTGTGCAACTCAAGGCCGGCGATACGTTCTCGGCAGCCAAGCTGCAAGCCAGCACGAAGGCGATTTCCGACATGCTCGGCAACTACGGCTTCGCGTTCGCCAACGTGAATGCCCAGCCGACGATCGATCGAAACAACCACACGGTGGCGCTGACGCTGACGGTCGAACCGGGTCGTCGCGTGTACGTGCGCAAGATCAACATCGTGGGCAACTCGCGCACGCGTGACGAAGTGATTCGTCGCGAAATGCGCCAGCTCGAAAGCTCGTGGTACGACGCCGACCGTCTCAAGCTGTCGCAGGACCGTATCAACCGTCTGGGCTACTTTACCGACGTGAACGTGACGACCGAGCCCGTGGCCGGTTCGAACGACCAGGTCGATCTCCAGGTGAAGGTCGAAGAAAAGCCAACCGGGACGATCAACGTGGGGGCGGGCTTCTCGTCGACCGACAAGGTCGTGCTGCAAGCCGGTATCAGCCAGGACAACGTGTTCGGGTCGGGTACGTCGCTGTCGGTCAACGTGAACACCGGTAAGACGTACCGGACGTTGGCTGTCACGCAGGTCGATCCGTACTTTACGGTCGATGGCGTGAGCCGCATCACGGACATTTACTACCGCACGTACCAGCCGCTGCTGCTCACGAGCGATTCGGATTTCCGTATCAACACGCTGGGCGGCAACCTGAAGTTCGGCGTGCCGTTCTCGGAAGTCGACACGGTGTTCTTCGGTCTGGGCTTCGAGCAGACGCGCCTGCACCTGACGAGCGATGGCTCGACGCCGCAACGCTATATCGACTACGCCAACCAGTTCGGCTACGTCAGCAACAACTATCCGCTGACCATCGGCTGGTCGCGCGATTCGCGCGATAGCGCGTTGATCCCGAACCGCGGTCACTACCAGCAGGCCAACATCGAAGTCGGTACGCCGATCGGTACGACCAAGTACTACCGTGCCTACTACCAGCACCAGTACTACTACCCGGTGAGCCGCGGCTTTACGCTGGCACTCAACGGCGAAATCGGCTACGGCCACGGGATGGGCGGTCAGCCGTTCCCGATCTTCAAGAACTACTTTGCCGGCGGTATCGGTTCGGTGCGCGGCTATGAGCCGAGTTCGCTGGGGCCGAAGGACACCAACGGCGAGCCGCTGGGGGGCGCGTCGAAGCTGATCGGTAACATCGAACTGACGTTCCCGCTGCCGGGAACGGGCTATGACCGCACGCTGCGTATCTTCACGTTCATGGACGGCGGTAATGTGTTCGATAACGGCCAGGCGATTACCCTCAATAACCTGCGCTATTCTTACGGCTTCGGCTTGTCGTGGATTTCGCCGATTGGCCCGCTCAAGCTCTCGATGGGCTTCCCGCTGACCAAGAAGGTGGGCGATCAGTATCAGAAATTCCAGTTCCAGGTCGGTACGTCGTTCTAACGACGGCGCGTCGATCGGTTCCGAACGTTTTATCGTTGTAAAGGGGTATGACATTGAACGGTATCCGTAAGCATTGCCTGCGCGGCGTGGCCGCGGCGTTGCTGGCCGGGGCAGCCTTTGCTGCCATGGCTCAGGATGCGCGCATTGCCGCAGTCAATTCGGATCGCATTCTGCGCGATTCGGCGCCGGCCAAGGCCGCACAAGCCAAGCTCGAAGCCGAGTTCTCCAAGCGGGACTCGGATCTGCAGGCCATGGCGCAGCGTCTGAAGGCGATGTCGGACAAGCTCGACAAGGACAACCCGACGTTGTCCGACGCCGAGCGTGCCAAGCGTCAGCGTGATCTGGCCGCTGCCGACACCGAATTCCAACGTAAGCAGCGCGAGTTCCGTGAAGACCTGAATCAGCGTCGCAACGAAGAACTCGCCGCGGTGCTCGATCGCGCCAATCGCGTCATCAAGCAGATTGCCGAAGCAGACAAGTACGACCTGATCGTGCAGGAAGCCGTCTACGTGAGCCCGCGTATCGACATCACTGACAAGGTGCTCAAAACCCTGAACGCGAGTTCGGGCAGCGGCACCGGCGGCAAGTGACGGGCTCGACTTCGGTGCCGGGTTCGCCGTCGATTTCGTTGGCGCAGTTGGTTGCCCGCTTCGGCGGCGACCTCGTGGGTGATGGCGAAATCGCCGTGACGGGGCTGGCACCGCTCGATCGTGCGGGCGCGAATCAGCTCGCGTTCCTCTCCAATCCGCTGTATCTCGCCGAAGTGCCCAACTCGGGCGCGGCGGCCGTGATTCTCTCGCGCGCCGACTTCGACAAGCTGCCGTCGCATGAGGGGCGCGCGTGGATCGTCGCGCCGAATCCCTATGCGTACTTCGCGCGCGTCGCGCAGATGTTCGCACAGGCGGCGACGCCGGTCCCCCCGGCCGGCATCCATTCGAGCGCTGTCGTCGATCCGACGGCCGTCGTGCCGGCCTCGTGCGTGATCGGGCCGAACGTCGTGATCGAGGCCGGTGCGCGTCTGGGCGAGCGGGTGCGTCTGGTGGCGAACGTGTTTGTCGGTCGCGGCACGACCTTGGGCGATGACGTGCTCGTCTATCCGAATGCCACGCTGTACCACACGAGCGTGATCGGTGCGCGTTGTGTGATTCACGCGGGCGCGGTGATCGGTTCGGACGGGTTCGGTTTCGCGCCGGATTTCTCCGCCGCCGGTGGCGAATGGGTGAAGATTCCGCAGGTCGGACGTGCCGTGATCGAGGACGACGTCGAAATCGGCGCATCGACCTCCATCGATCGCGGGGCGATGGCCGATACGGTAATCGAGCGCGGTTGCAAGATCGACAACCAGGTGCAGATCGCGCACAACGTACGGGTCGGCGCTTTCACGGTGATTGCCGCGTGTACGGGCATCGCCGGCAGCAGTACCATCGGTAAATTCTGCATGCTGGGCGGCGCCGTGGGCGTGGCCGGGCATGTCACGATCGGCGATCGCGTCATCGTGACGGCAAAGTCGGGGGTGTCGAAGTCGATTCCCGGTCCGGGGACCTATACGAGTGCGTTTCCGGCCATCCCGAACGCCGAATGGAACAAAAACGCGGCCATCATGCGCAATCTGGACAAGATGCGTGATCGCGTGCGTCAACTTGAAGCGAAGGTCAAAGACCTGCAAGACAAATGAGCGAGACCACTATCCATATCGACATCCACAAGATCATGAAGCTGCTGCCGCATCGGTATCCGATGCTGATGGTGGATCGCGTGATCGGGCTGGAGCCGCACAAGAACATCAAGGTCATCAAGAACGTCACGATCAATGAGCCGTATTTCACGGGCCATTATCCGCAGCGTCCGGTGATGCCGGGCGTGCTGATCGTCGAAGCGCTGGCACAAGCCGCCG
This sequence comes from Pandoraea eparura, assembly GCF_902459725.1. GTDB lineage: Bacteria > Pseudomonadota > Gammaproteobacteria > Burkholderiales > Burkholderiaceae > Pandoraea > Pandoraea eparura. The sequence goes on along the minus strand of NZ_CABPSH010000009.1, from coordinate 54,965 downwards.
CGCTTCTCACCTTCTCGGAAGAGGTGGTGCATGACGAAAATACGCTTTACTACTTTGTAGGCATCGAGAACGTTCGCTTCAAGCGTCCGGTCGAACCCGGCGACCAACTCGTGCTCGATGTCGACTTCGTGAACGAGCGCCGAGGCTTCTTCAAGTTCAAGGGCAAGGCGCTGGTAGACGGCAAGATCGCGGCGGAAGCCGAGTTCATGTGCATGGTCAAGAAGAACGGCGAGTAACCGGAATTAAGACGCTCATGACGAACATTCATCCCACTGCTGTCGTTGATGCGAAGGCGCAACTGGCCGACGACGTCATCGTCGGTCCCTACGCGATCGTCGGGCCAAACGTGACGATCGGCGCCGGCACGCAGATTCTTTCGCACTCGGTTGTGGACGGTCATACGACGCTGGGCGAAGGCAACAAGATCGGTCCGTTCGCGTCGATCGGCGGCAGTCCGCAGGATATGAAGTACGCCGGAGAGCCGACGCGGCTTGTCATCGGCGATCGCAACACGATTCGCGAATTCACGACCATTCACACCGGTACGGTGCAGGATGGCGGTCTGACCGGGGTTGGCAACGACAACTGGATCATGGCTTACGTGCACATTGCGCACGATTGCCATGTGGGCAACCACACGGTCTTCTCGAGCAATGCGCAACTGGCCGGCCATGTCATTGTCGGCGACTGGGCGATCATTGGCGGCATGACCGGCGTGCATCAGTTCGTGCGCATCGGCGCGCACGCGATGGTCGGGGGCGCGTCGGTGCTCGTGCAGGACGTGCCGCCGTTCGTCATCGCATCGGGCGACCGCGCGGTGCCCTACGGTATCAACGTCGAGGGGTTGCGCCGCCGTAACTTCACGGCCGATGCGATCACGGCGCTGCGTCAGGCGTACAAGTTGCTCTACAAGAGCGGTCTGACGCTCGACGAAGCGAAGGTGCAGATCGAAGCCTTTGGCAATGCAGGCGAACCCGACGTGTCGGACGCCGTGCGCGCGCTGCTCGACTTCCTCAACGCCAGCACGCGCGGTATCGTGCGCTGACCCATGCCGACGACCCTTCCCGGTGCCGGCCAGCGAACCCTGGCGATGGTGGCCGGGGAGTTGTCCGGCGATCTCATTGCCGGCAACGTGCTTGCCGGTCTCAAGCAACGCCTTCCGGCCGACATCGCTTATGCGGGTGTCGGCGGTCCGCATATGGCGGAGGAGGGGTTCGATGCCTATTGGCCCATCGACAAGCTCTCTGTCATGGGCTACGTCGAAGTCATCAAGCATCTACGCGAGATTCTCTCGATTCGCAAGCAACTTCGCGAGCGCTGGCTGGCGGAGAAGCCGCTCGCGTTCGTAGGCTTCGATGCTCCCGACTTCAATTTCGATCTGGAAATCAAGCTGCGTGAGGCGGGCATTCCCACGATTCATTTCGTGAGCCCGTCGATCTGGGCGTGGCGCGGTGGCCGCATCCACAAGATCAAGCGCGCCGCCGATCACATGCTGTGCCTGTTCCCGTTCGAGCCAGAAATTTACCACCGCGCAGGCATCGATGCGACGTTTGTCGGCCATCCGATGGCCGACAAGATTCCGATGGTGCCCGACGTCGCCGGCGCGCGAGCCAAGCTCGCGCTGCAAGGCACCGGCCCGGTCGTCGCTATCCTGCCGGGTAGCCGGACATCGGAGGTGCAGCGGCTTACCCCCGTGTTCTTCGCGGCCATGCGCCTGCTCGCCAAGCGCGAGCCGTCGATTCAATTCGTTCTTCCGGCGGCGACGCCGCGCCTGCGCACGCTGATGCAGCCGATCGTGGATGCGCACAGCGATCTCAACCTGCACGTGATCGACGGCCGTGCGCCGCTCGCGCTGGAAGCCGCGGACAGTGTGCTGCTGGCGAGTGGCACGGCCACGCTGGAAGCGGCCCTGTACAAGAAGCCGATGGTCATCTCGTACAAGGTGCCCTGGCTGACGGCGCAGATCATGAAGCGTCAGGGGTACTTGCCGTACGTGGGGTTGCCGAACATTCTGTCGGGCGAGTTCGTCGTGCCGGAGCTGCTACAACACTTTGCGACCCCGCAAGCGCTCGCCGATGCCGTCTGGAAGCAATTGACCGACCCTGCGTTGCGCGAGGCGTTGCAGGCGCGCTTCACGAAGATCCACGAGCAACTGCGCCAGAACACGGCCGAGCGATCGGCTGAAGTGATCGAGCGGGTGCTGCGTGAGAAGGGGCGGATATGATCGAGGACATGAAGGGGCGCCGTGGTGCACGCAAGACGGCCTCTGGGGATCTCCTGCCATCCGAGCCTGCCCGCCCGGAGAAGACGCCAGTGGTCCAGTCGGCGAGCAAGTCGGCGATGAAGCCGCGCACCCGTACGCCCAAGGCGACGCTGCCGCAAATGGCGCTCGATCTGTTCGCCGACGTGGCCACCGACCTCACTTGCGGCGTGGATGAAGTCGGGCGAGGTCCGCTTGCCGGGCCGGTCGTGACGGCGGCGGTGATTCTCGATCCGGCGCGCCCGATCAAGGGGCTGGCCGATTCGAAGAAGCTCACGGCACAGCGTCGCGAGGCGCTTTACGAGGAAATCGTCGAGCGCTCGCTTGCCTACTGCATCGCCGAGGCGAGTGTGGCGGAGATCGATTCGCTGAACATCCTTCACGCAACGATGCTTGCGATGCAGCGCGCGGTGAATGGCCTGTCGCGTGTGCCGACGCTCGCGCTCATCGACGGCAATCGCTGCCCGATGCTGCCGATGCGTGCCGAGGCGATCATCAAGGGAGACGACAAGGTGCCGGCGATTTCGGCGGCGTCGATTCTCGCTAAGGTCACGCGCGACCGCCAGCTCGTCGCCTTGCACGAGGCGTTCCCGCAATACGGGTTTGACGAGCATGTCGGTTATGGCACGCCACGCCATCTCGCGGCGCTGCGTCTGCACGGTCCGAGTCCGCATCATCGTCAATCGTTTGCGCCGGTGCGCGAAGCCTTTGCCTTGTTCGGCGCGATCACCGTCGCGCGCGTGGGCCATTTGTCATGAAGCTCATCAGTTCCAAAGACAATCCGTTCTACAAGCGGCTGAAACATCTGGCGCAGTCGAACCAGCAGCGGCGCAAGCTTGGGCAGACGCTGCTTGAAGGTGTGCACCTGGCCGACGCCTATCTCGATGCGCTGGGCCAACCGCTCGTGTGCGTCGCGGCCGAATCGGCGCTGGAGAACCCCGAAGTCGCGCAGATCTGGGCGAGAGTGGACGCCGATCGTCGCGTGTGTCTGCCGCCCGTGCTGTTCGAGCCGCTGTCGATGCTCGTCAACGGTGTGCCGCTGCTTTTCGTGGTCGAGATGCCGTCCGGGCATCTGCCCGCCACGCAAACGACTGACTGCGTCATTCTCGACGCGGTGCAGGACGCGGGCAATGTCGGCTCGATACTGCGCAGCGCGGCGGCAGCGGGTGTGCGCGACGTGTACTGCATGTCGGGCACAGCGCTCGCCTGGTCGAGCAAGGTGCTGCGTGCCGGCATGGGGGCGCATTTCTCGCTGAACATCGTGGAGCATTGCACGCCGGATTCGCTCGCACCGCGCTTGTCGGTGCCGCTGCTGGCGACGAGCCTGCAAGCGAGCACGTCGCTCTATGCGCAGGATCTGCGCTCGCCCGTGGCGTGGGTGTTTGGCAACGAGGGTGCCGGGGTGTCCCCGCAGTGGCTCGAACGCGTGCAGCTGCCGATCCGTATTCCGCAGCCGGGCGGCATGGAGTCGCTCAACGTGGCGGCGTGCGCGGCCATTTGCCTGTTCGAGGCGGTGCGTCAGCGACTGTCGTGAGGCGACCCTAAGCGGGGCGCTCGGGGACACAACAACCAAAAGGGACGCTCGTGGCGTCCCTTTTGGTTGTCGGTATGGCGCAACTTGCGCGGCGGACGGCGTCAGGCGGCGTCAGGCGGCGTCAGTAGACGTCACGTTCGAGCTTGATTTCCTGCAGGATGGTCGTGGCGATTTCCTCGATCGACTTGTGCGTCGACGACAGCCACTTGATACCTTCGCGGCGCATCATCGCCTCGGCCTCGTTGACCTCGTAGCGGCAGTTTTCGAGCGACGCGTACTTGCTGCCGGGGCGGCGTTCGTTGCGAATCTCCGACAGGCGCTGCGGGTCAATGGAGAGCCCGAAGATTTTTTCCTTGTACTGATCGAGCGTGGAGGGCAGCTTCTCGCGTTCGAAATCTTCCGGAATCAGCGGATAGTTCGCGGCCTTCACGCCGTATTGCATGGCGAGATAGAGCGTCGTGGGTGTCTTGCCGCTGCGCGACACGCCCACGAGGATCACGTCGGCACTCTGCAGATTCTTGTTGGATTGGCCGTCGTCGTGCGCGAGCGAGAAATTCACTGCCTCGATCCGGTTCTTGTACGCCTCGCTGTCCGCGTTCTGATGCACGCGGCCGATGGCATGCATCGACTTGAGGCCCAGCTCCAGTTCCAGCGGTTCGATGAACGTCTGGAACATGTCGAGAATCACGCCCTGGCAGTTACGCAGGATCTCGTTGGCACGGGCGTCGACAAGCGTGCTGAAAATGATCGGGCGGACGTTCTCGGTCCGATACATTTCATTGATCCGTTGTGCCGTTTCATAGGCTTTATCGACGGAATCCACGAACGGAACGCGAATCTGACGGAAACGCATCTCGAATTGCGCGAGGATCGAATGCGCGAACGTTTCGGCCGTAATGCCGGTGCCGTCGGACACGATGAAGACCGGGCGCGCGGCGACCGGTTTGGCCGGTGCGGCGGGGGAGGTCGGGGAATTTCCGTTACTGGTGGCGTCGGTCATGCGCGGAATCGCAAAATGGTGCGTTGCACGGTAGAATAGCGGCAACTTGTTGGATAAGCAATTGCGCGAGCCTCGCGCGCCGCCCGGCCTCAGGCCCGTGCAGCGGGGCGCGGCGGGAAGTCAGGCGGGTTTGGCGCCGGTCGTCGGGAACTTGCCCCTGGTTTGCGACGCCGCCCATGCGCGATTTCTTATCCAACAGGTCGATCGGCCCCTGTCAGTCCCAGCCGATCCGCCGAGAATTTTTTTTCTTACCTTAGGGGCTTTTATGACTAACGCAGCACACGACGGCGCCTACGTGGTGCCGTTTGAGCATCTGCGCATGACCGATGTGGAATCGGTCGGCGGCAAGAATGCATCGCTTGGCGAAATGATCAGCCAACTGGCCAGCGCCGGCGTGCGCGTGCCGGGTGGTTTCGCCACGACGGCTTTCGCCTTCCGCGAATTCCTCCATCACAACAACCTGACCGAGCGTGTTGCCCAGCGTCTCGAGGGTCTGGACGTCGATGACGTCAAGGCGCTCGCGCAGGCCGGTGCCGAAATCCGTCAATGGATCGTCGACGCCCCGCTGCAACCGCAGCTCGAGAAGGATATCCGCGAGCAGTTCGCACGTATCACGGCCGACCAGCCGGATGCGTCGTTCGCCGTGCGTTCGTCGGCCACGGCCGAAGATCTGCCGGACGCCTCGTTCGCCGGTCAGCAGGAAAGCTATCTGAACGTGGTCGGCATCGAAGACGTGCTCGATCGCATGAAGCACGTTTTCGCGTCGCTGTACAACGACCGCGCCATCTCGTATCGCGTTCACAAGGGCTTCACGCACGCCGAAGTGGCGTTGTCGGCCGGCGTGCAGCGCATGGTCCGCTCGGACTGTGGCGCATCGGGCGTGATGTTCACGATCGACACGGAGTCCGGTTTCCAGGACGTCGTTTTCATCACGGCCAGCTACGGCCTGGGTGAAACGGTCGTGCAAGGCGCCGTGAACCCGGACGAGTTCTACGTTTTCAAGCCGACGCTCAAGGCCGGCAAGTACCCGATCATTCGCCGCACGCTTGGCTCGAAGCTGCTCAAGATGGAATTCACGCAACCGGGCGAGCCGGGCCGTGTGAAGACCATCGACGTGCCGATGGAACTGCGCAACCGCTACTCGATCACCGACGACGATTGCGTCGAGCTGGCCAAGTTCGCGCTGATCATCGAGAAGCACTACGGTCGTCCGATGGACATCGAGTGGGGCAAGGACGGCAAGGACGGCAAGATCTACATCCTGCAGGCCCGTCCGGAAACGGTGAAGAGCCAGGCGATCGGCAAGGTCGAGCAGCGCTTCAAGCTCAAGGGCGACGCACCGGTGCTGGCCACGGGCCGTGCCATCGGTCAGAAGATCGGCGCCGGTGCAGTGCGCGTGATCATGGACCCGAGCGAAATGGAACGCGTGCAGCCAGGCGACGTGCTGGTGGCCGACATGACCGACCCGAACTGGGAGCCGGTGATGAAGCGTGCCGCGGCCATCGTGACGAACCGTGGCGGCCGTACGTGCCACGCGGCGATCATTGCCCGTGAACTGGGCGTGCCGGCTGTCGTGGGTTGCGGCGACGCTACCGACGTGCTCAAGGACGGCGCGCTCGTGACCGTCTCGTGCGCCGAGGGCGACGAAGGCAAGATCTATGACGGTCTGCTCGAAACCGAAATCACCGAGATCCACCGCGGCGAAATGCCGAAGATTCCGGTGAAGATCATGATGAACGTGGGCAACCCGCAACTCGCCTTCGACTTCGCGCAATTGCCGAACGAAGGCGTGGGTCTGGCGCGTCTGGAATTCATTATCAACAACAACATCGGCGTGCACCCGCGCGCGATTCTCGAGTACCCGAACATCGATGCCGACCTGAAGAAGGCGGTCGAATCGGTGGCTCGCGGTCATGCATCGCCGCGCGCGTTCTATGTCGACAAGCTGGCCGAAGGGATTGCCACGATTGCCGCCGCCTTCTATCCGAAGAGCGTGATCGTGCGTCTGTCGGACTTCAAGTCGAACGAGTACAAGAAGCTCATCGGCGGTTCGCGTTACGAGCCGGATGAAGAAAACCCGATGCTGGGCTTCCGTGGCGCGTCGCGTTACATCTCGGAAGACTTCGCCGAAGCGTTCGAGATGGAGTGCCGTGCGCTCAAGCGCGTGCGTGACGAAATGGGCCTGACCAATGTCGAGATCATGGTGCCGTTCGTGCGTACGCTGGGCCAGGCGGAGCGTGTGGTCAACATGCTGGCCGGTTACGGCCTGAAGCGTGGCGAGAACGGTCTGAAGCTGGTGATGATGTGCGAAGTGCCGTCGAACGCCATTCTGGCCGACGAGTTCCTCGAGTACTTCGACGGTTTCTCGATCGGCTCGAACGACCTGACGCAGCTTACGCTGGGTCTGGACCGCGATTCGGGCATGGAACTGCTGGCGAAGGACTTCGACGAGCGCGACCCGGCGGTGCAGTTCATGCTCAGCCGTGCGATCAAGGCCTGCCTGTCCAAGGGCAAGTACGTCGGCATCTGCGGTCAAGGTCCGTCGGACCATCCGGATCTGGCCGTGTGGCTGGCGAACGAAGGCATCGCGTCGATGTCGTTGAACCCGGACACGGTGATGGAAACGTGGCAACAACTCGCCAAGCAGGTGAAGTAACCGTCTTCGACGCTCGCGCATCGTCACGATAGCGACCTCGGTTAGGACGCGTCCGAGCGGCACCTCGGACGCCGCTGAAAGGCAGGGCCATCTCTCGGGATGCGTGCGCTGATCGGTGGGTTTCGTGCTATAAACCCCGGTATCACACCGGGGTTTTTTTGTGTCTGGGAGTTGCGATGGAACAGGCTTGGCTGTGGTTCGGCATTGCCGGATTGACCGTGCTGCTCGAGCTGGCAAGTGGTACGTTCTATCTGCTGATGGTGGCGCTCGGCATGACGGCCGGCGGCGTTGCGGCGCTGTTGCGCGTCGACTGGCCGTTGCAGTGGGTGGCCGCGGCGGCCGTCGCCGGCGTGGCTGTCTGGATACTGCGCCGCAGTCGGTTCGGCCAGCGGCGCATCAAGGTCGACGCAGCGGCCGACCCCAACACCAACCTCGATATCGGGCAACGTCTGCACGTGGACGTTTGGAACCCTGACGGTCAGGCCCGCGCCATGTACCGCGGTGCCGAATGGGACGTCGAGCTGCTGCCGGGGGAGTCGCCCAGCGCGGGATGGTTCGTGATTTGCGAGGTGCGTGGCAGCCGGTTGTACGTCGCGCATGTGAAGGCTTAGGCGCCCGGTCAAGGGGACAGTTGGGCGTGCCGAAGCGCGTCCGATCTTCGCTTGGCCGTCATTTCACTGTGTCGCATTGCATCGCCCGCCGTTGCGGGCGACGGGGAATTCGCCGGCCGACATGGCAGGCGCTTCAAGGGGGGACCATGTTTTCCAACGTCGCGTTTATTCTTTTCATCATCGCTGTGCTCATCGCTGCGCGCTCGATCAAGATCGTGCCGCAGCAGCATGCCTGGGTGGTTGAGCGTCTCGGCAAGTATCACGCGACACTCACGCCGGGGCTGTCGATCGTCGTGCCGTTCGTGGACCGTGTGGCCTACAAGCATCTGCTCAAGGAAGTGCCGCTCGATGTGCCGAGCCAGGTCTGCATCACCAAGGACAACACGCAGTTGCAGGTCGACGGGATTCTGTACTTCCAGGTCACGGATCCGATGAAGGCGTCGTACGGTTCGAGCAACTTCATCGTCGCCATCACGCAGCTCGCGCAAACGACGCTGCGTAGCGTGATCGGCAAGCTCGAACTCGACAAGACGTTCGAGGAGCGCGAATTCATTAACCACAGCGTGGTGAATGCGCTCGACGAGGCGGCGTCGAACTGGGGTGTGAAGGTCTTGCGCTATGAAATCAAGGACCTCACCCCGCCGAAGGAAATTCTGCATGCGATGCAGGCGCAGATCACGGCGGAGCGTGAAAAGCGCGCGTTGATCGCGGCGTCGGAAGGCAAGAAGCAGGAGCAGATCAACCTGGCCTCCGGCGCACGGGAGGCGGCGATTCAGAAGTCGGAAGGCGAGCGTCAGGCGGCGATCAATCAGGCGCAAGGCCAAGCCGCGGCCATCCTGGCGGTGGCTGAAGCGAACGCCGAGGCGATCCACAAGGTGGCGACGGCCATTCAGACGCAGGGCGGGATGGAGGCTGTCAATCTGAAGGTCGCCGAGCAGTATGTGGACGCGTTCAGCAAGATCGCCAGGACCAACAACACCCTGATCGTGCCGGGGAATCTCTCGGACATGGGCGGCATGATCGCGTCGGCACTCAAGATCGTGCGGGGTGTCGAAGGCGGGTCGACGGGCGGCGGTGACAGTGGCGGTGGTGCCGCTGGCGGCTTCGGCAATTCTGGGGCCCGCCGCTAGTTCGGCATCGCAACGCATAACGGCCCGCCTTGCACTGAACCAGACAACCTCTGGGGTTCAGTGCAAGGCGGGCCGCTAGTCTTCGGAGAGCGCGGGGCCGTTCAATCGTTGTCTGCCTGACCTAAATCTGCGTACACGTGCGCGTCACGGCGCATGTCGGCCCCGGAGGCAGCAGCTGATGTCGGCGGGCGCATCAGGCTGACCTCCGCCCTCGTATCCGTGTACCGCGCGGCACACGTCGGCCCCGGAGATGGCGCCTTACGTTGGCGTGCGCATCAGGCGCGCCTTCTCGCGTTCCCAGTCGCGCGTCTTTTCCGTCTCCCGCTTGTCGTGCAGCTTCTTGCCCTTGGCCAGTCCGATCTCGCACTTCACGAGGCCTTTGCTGTAGTGCAGGTTCAGGGGCACGAGCGTATAGCCGCGTTGCTCCACCTTACCGATAAGCTTCTTGATTTCGTCGGCCTTGAGCAGGAGCTTTCGGGTGCGCACAGGGTCGGGCTTGATGTGCGTGGATGCCGTTTGCAGCGGGCTGATGTGTGAGCCGATCAGAAAGATTTCGCCATGCTTGATGACGACATAGCCTTCCTTGATCTGCGCCCGCCCAGCGCGAATGGCCTTGACTTCCCACCCTTCGAGCGCGATCCCGGCTTCGTATCGCTCCTCGATGAAGTAATCGAAGAAGGCCTTCTTGTTGTCGATGATGCTCATGGATCCTTGGCGGGTAACTTGGTCGGACCCGGTGAGTCGGGCTCGGGTAAAATAGCGATTTTAACAAAGAGTCTCGGCAAGAGGCGGCTTGCGTCGCGAGCGCATCGATACGACATCGATGGCCGACGCCTCCTGCATGCCCCTCGCCCGACAGACGATGGCCGAAGTCAGTAAAACCGTTCTCGTGCATTTCTCCGCCGAGCAAATGTACGATCTGGTGACCAATGTCGCCGATTACCCCAAATTCCTGCCTTGGTGCGGCGGTGTCGATATTCGGCATCAGGACGAGCACAGCATGGAGGCGTCGCTGATCATCGACTTCAAGGGGCTGAAGCATTCGTTCGCGACGCGCAATCTCCAGGAGCGTCCGCATTCCATTCAGATGACCTTCGTCGAAGGGCCTTTCAAACGTTTTCACGGTACGTGGAAATTCACGGCGCTGCGCGAGAATGCCTGCAAGATCGAGTTCGGCCTTCACTACGAATTTGCGAGTTTTCTGCTCGAAAAGGTGATCGGCCCGGTGTTCAGCCACATTGCCAATACGTTCGTCGACGCCTTCGTCAAGCGTGCGGAGACCGTTTATGCCGGATGAGTTGCACGTTGAGGTCTGCTACGCATTGCCCAGCGGGCAGACGATTGTCTCGTTGACGTTGCCGCAAGGCGCCACGATGCGCGAGGCGATCGAGCGCAGCGGTTTGCTGCAGCGGTTTCCGGAGTTGGATATGTCGCGCATGAAAGCCGGTGTCTTCGGCAAGCTGCGCGCGCTGGATGCTGCCGTGGAGGCGGGGGATCGCGTCGAAATCTACCGCGCACTGAAGGCCGACCCCAAGCTCGCGCGTCAGCGACGCGTGGAAAAGGTGCGCAACGAGGGGAGCCGTGAAGGGCAGAAGTGGCTGGGCAGCCGCCGCGGCAGTTGAAGGCGGTGGCGCACGACCCGGTGCCGCGCCGAACGGACCGCTGACCGGAACGCTCACGAGTACGGTGACTAGTTGGTGCGTTGAGTATCGCGCGGGTGAGCGCACTGATGGGCGTGACGTGTGCGAATCACGGCGCGCGAATCGGTGGCCCACACCCCGCGAATCAGTGCGCCGCGCCCCGCGAATGCAAGCGTACCGAGGCACTGACCCCCGCCAGCAGCAACGCGATGGCGGCGATCTCCAGCAGGCGCGGCAGACGCTGTTCGTAGGCGAAGCCGTAGATCAGCGCGAACAGCGTTTCAAACACGATCATCTGCCCGGACAGGGTGAGCGGCAGGCGCCGGCTCGCCGCATTCCAGAACGCATTGCCGATGGTCGATGCCCCCACCGCCACGGCGATGTTGACGATCAGGAACATCTGCCAGTCGCGCGGCGCGTCAAGCGCGCCCGGGTGTGGCAGCCATATGGCCGGAATCGCCAGCACTAGCGCGAGCAGGCCGGTGGCGACGCCCGTCAGCAGCGACCATTCCTGACTCGTGAAGTGTCCGAATCGCGCCAGATAGCGGGCGTTGGCGACCGCATACCATGTCCAGCTCGCGAGCGCGCCGACCGCGCAGCCGATGCCGGCCAGCGTCAGCCGCCAGTCGCCGCCGCTTGCCGAGGCGTGGGCAAACACATCGACGTTGATGCAGACGATGCCTGCCACGACCCATGCCAGCGGGCCTGCCAGCCGCGACAAGGGCAGGGCGCCGTGGTCACGGCTGCCGACCAACGTCACCGTCACGGGCAGCACCCCCACGATCAGCGAGGCTGGCGCAATGCCCGCCATCTGAACGGCACCGGCGAGAAACAGGTAGTACACGAGGTTGCCAACGAGGCTCAGCCGGAACAGTGCGCGCCAGTCATTGCCGGTGACGGTGTGCCGCAAGCGCCCCCAGAGCGGGACGAGCAGCACGGCGGACACCAGTCCGTAAAGGACGTAACGTGCGGCCGACAGCTCCAGCGGCGAGAAACCAGGTAACAGGCGCGGGGCCAGGAAGACCAGACCCCACAAGGCGCCCGCTGCCAATCCGTAAGAAATGCCTTGCCCCATGAAATTCGTACCTGTAGTTCGTGTTGGTGAGATGCCCGTGATCCGCGCCGGATGGCGCCCTTGGGGCCCAGACAGGTCGGAGCAGGAAGGGCCGCAGAATAGCATGGGGTCGGGGCGCCGCTCTTGTGAAATCCGGCAGTCGGCGCGGCGGGCGAGCCTGGCGCCGTGACGGCGATGGATGTCCGATCCGGTGCTCGGGGAAAAAGCCCCTTGACATGTGGGGCAGACGTGCCATGGGTCCTGCGATTTCTGTATAATTCGGTTTTGCGCCTATAGGATTTGCCATGCGTCTGATCCAAAAAGCACTCACTTTCGATGACGTGCTCCTCGTCCCGGCCTACTCTGCCGTTCTTCCGCGCGACACCAGCCTGAAAACCAAGCTCACGCGCAACATCACCCTGAACATGCCTTTGCTGTCGGCCGCCATGGATACGGTGACCGAAGCGCGCCTGGCCATTGCCATGGCACAACAGGGCGGTATCGGCATTATTCACAAGAATCTGAAGCCGGCCGAGCAGGCGCGTGAAGTGTCGAAGGTCAAGCGATTTGAATCGGGCGTGCTGCGCGACCCGATCACGATTCCGCCGCACATGAAGGTGCGCGACGTGATCGCGCTGTCGCGCCAGCATGGCATTTCCGGTTTCCCGGTCGTCGAGGGCGCACAGCTCATCGGTATCGTGACCAATCGCGACTTGCGTTTCGAGAGCCGCCTGGACGAGCCGGTGCGCGCGATCATGACGCCCAAGGAAAAGCTCATCACCGTGCGCGAAGGCGCGTCGCCGGCCGATGCCGAGAAGTTGATGCACAGCCACCGCCTGGAGCGCGTGCTGGTCGTCAACGACGCCTTCGAGCTGCGCGGCCTGATGACCGTCAAGGACATCATGAAGGCGACCGAGCACCCGCTCGCGAGCAAGGATGAACACGGCAAGCTGCGTGTCGGTGCCGCCGTTGGCGTGGGCGCAGACAACGAAGAGCGCGTCGAATTGCTGGTGGCAGCGGGCGTCGACGTGATCGTGGTCGACACGGCGCACGGCCACAGCCAAGGCGTGCTCGACCGCGTGCAATGGGTCAAGAAGCATTTCCCGCAGATTGAAGTGGTCGGTGGCAACATCGCGACGGCGAGCGCCGCGGTGGCACTGGTCGAACACGGCGCGGACGCCGTCAAGGTGGGTATCGGCCCGGGCTCGATCTGCACGACGCGTATTGTGGCGGGCGTGGGTGTGCCGCAGATCACGGCAATTGCCAACGTGGCCGAAGCGCTCAAGGACACCGGCGTCCCGCTCATCGCGGACGGGGGTATTCGCTACTCGGGCGATATTTCCAAGGCGTTGGCCGCTGGCGCGCACACGGTGATGATGGGCAGCATGTTCTCGGGCACGGAAGAGGCGCCGGGCGAAGTGTTCCTGTACCAGGGTCGTTCGTACAAGAGCTACCGTGGCATGGGATCGGTGGGCGCGATGAAGGATGGCGCCGCCGACCGTTACTTCCAGGATCCGGCCAACAACGCGGACAAGCTCGTGCCGGAAGGCATTGAAGGCCGTGTGGCCTACAAGGGCAGCGTGAATGCCATTCTGCATCAGTTGACGGGCGGTATCCGCTCGTCGATGGGGTATCTGGGTTGCCCGACGATCCAGGACCTGCACGAGAAGGCGGAATTTGTTCAAATCACGGCCGCCGGCATGCGCGAATCGCACGTGCACGATGTCCAGATCATGAAGGAAGCCCCCAACTACCACGTGGAGTAATCGCCCATGAAGGCCATGTTGCGTACGGTACTGTTCCTCGATGCGGCGCTGAATCTGGCACTTGGTGTGCTGCTGATTGCGTCGTTCTGGTCATCGCTGTATGCGGCCATTGAAGTGCCCGCGCCATCGCCTGTGCTGTATGCGCAGGCGCTCGGTGTGGCCTTCATCGGCGTGGCCTGGCTGCAATGGCACGCTACCCTGAACGGCCAACTGACGGCGACCGTCGCGAAAGTGACGGGACATGTCAACTGGGTGATCGGTGCGTTCGTGCTGGGGTGGCTGATTTCCGGCCAGTTGGCGGTGACGGGCGGCGGCAAGTTGTTGATGCCTGCGCTGGGCGCCGTGTTGCTGGTGGTGGGCGCCATTCTCGTCAAGCTGGCGTCGAGCGTGCGCACGAAAGAGCGCGTGCAGGCGGCGCAGCAGACGGGCGCTCGCGGGCGTGGCGGTGTCGTGAGCGACGCCGTTCGCGGCGGGCCGTCCGAAGGTTTCGATGTCCGGGCTGACGACGCGGCCCGAGGCAAGCGTGCTGAGCCGCGCATGGAGACGCCTCGCAGCGACTCCGCTTCCGTCAATTCCACGCCGGTCGCGCCTGCGGGCACCACCGGCACTGTCACGCCCGTGCCTACCGCCACGGCGCCGACGTCCAACGAATCCACTTCCTCCGTACCTCACGATGCACGACAAAATCCTCATTCTTGACTTCGGCTCGCAAGTCACCCAGCTCATCGGACGCCGCGTTCGCGAAGCGCACGTCTACTGCGAGATCCACCCGAACGACGTGTCGGACGAATTCATTCGTGAATTCAATCCGAAGGCGATCATTCTGTCGGGTAGCCACGCGAGCACGTATGAGGATCAGGATCTGCGTGCTCCGCAGTCCGTCTGGGATCTGGGCGTGCCGGTGCTGGGCATTTGCTACGGCATGTTCGCGATGACGGTGCAGTTGGGCGGTCAGGTCGAGGCGAGCCATCATCGCGAGTTCGGTTACGCCGAAGTGCGCGCGCAGGGCCATACGCCGCTGCTCGACGGCCTTGAGGATTTCCGCACGGCCGAAGGCCACGGCATGCTCAAGGTGTGGATGAGCCACGGTGACAAGGTCACGCAATTGCCGCCGGGTTTTGTGCTGATGGCGTCGACGCCGAGCTGCCCGATCGCCGGCATGGCCGACGTGTCGCGTCGCTACTATGCGGTGCAGTTCCACCCGGAAGTCACGCACACCGTGAAAGGCCGCGAGCTGCTCGAGCGCTTCGTGCTGGAGATTGCCGGGGCGAAGCCGGACTGGATCATGCGCGACCACATCGCGGAAGCCGTCAAGGCGATCCGCGAGCAGGTGGGCGACGAGGAAGTGATTCTGGGCTTGTCGGGCGGTGTCGATTCGAGCGTGGCGGCGGCGCTGATCCATCGCGCCATTGGCGACCAACTGACGTGCGTGTTCGTCGATCATGGTCTGCTGCGTTTGAACGAAGGCCAGATGGTGATGGAGATGTTTGCTGGCCGACTGCATGCGAAGGTTGTGCACGTGGATGCCGCCGAGCAGTTCATGGGACATCTGAAGGGCGTGACCGATCCGGAGCAGAAGCGCAAGATCATCGGTCGTGAGTTCGTTGAGGTGTTCCAGGCCGAAGCGAAGAAGCTGAAGAATGCGAAGTGGCTGGCGCAAGGCACGATCTATCCGGACGTGATCGAGTCGGGCGGTGCGAAGACGAAGAAGGCGACGACGATCAAGAGCCACCACAACGTGGGCGGCCTGCCGGAGACGCTGGGTCTGAAGCTGCTGGAGCCGCTGCGCGATCTGTTCAAGGATGAAGTGCGCGAGCTGGGTGTGGCGCTGGGTCTGCCGCACGACATGGTCTATCGTCACCCGTTCCCGGGGCCGGGTCTGGGCGTGCGTATCCTGGGCGAAGTGAAGCGCGATTACGCCGATCTGCTGCGTCGCGCCGATGCGATCTTCATCGAAGAGCTGCGCAACACGGTCGAGCCGAACAGCGGCAAGACGTGGTACGAACTGACGAGCCAGGCGTTCGCGGTGTTCCTGCCGGTCAAGAGCGTGGGCGTGATGGGCGATGGCCGGACGTACGAGTGGGTCGTGGCGCTGCGCGCCGTGCAGACGCAAGACTTCATGACGGCGCATTGGGCACACCTGCCGCATGACCTCCTCGGCAAGGTCTCGAACCGTATCATCAACGAAGTGCGTGGTCTGAACCGGGTCGTGTATGACATCTCCGGCAAGCCGCCTGCGACGATCGAGTGGGAGTGAAAATCCAAGACAAATCAACCATTTGTATCGATTCATCAGGTTGGCAACATCGTCGCTGTTGCCGAGGTGGTGACTTGATTCTCGGTTTAGTCTGCGCTTGATCCAAGCTCAAATTTGAACAAGTTTTGGACGGAAAACGGCTTGGCTGGCGCCAAGCCGTTTTCCGTTCTAGTTCCATCTCGGCGCTCGGGGGGGGCACGGTGATAGCGGTGGGTCGGCCGTGTCCGCTCAACAGAATTGGGAAGTGTGAACCGCCCTGGGGCGGTTCAGTTCGAGAAACTGCCGCTCGCCACCACGGCGGACGATTCCGCCGCGCTTCTGCCATGGAGCATGCCTGCCACTCCGACGCATTGAGAGGCGTCGTGATTTGATCGCTTACATGTGATCACCGATGCCAACTGTCGGTTGCGATCGCCACTCGCCGACGTATCAACAATGTGGATCGCGCGGACGGGTGGGGGAGGTTCATATCATTCGCTGGCGTGGCTTCGCGCAAGTGTCAACAGCGGTCGGACATTGGCTCCGCAGGTATCGCGGCGTCGATGTCGCTCCCTAAGCGCAGCAGCAAACGATGTCTGATGATGGGGCTCTCCCGCCTGCGCATCACAGGCGCGGTTGAGCGGAACGAAAGGCTGGCGCCGGCCGCCGCGTTAACCGTAACGCGGTTGTCCCGGCTCGAGCCGAACAGCCCCGCTGGCATGAACGCGCAGGCCGTTGGTGCGGCCTGCGTGCGTCTCGAGTACCCGCGCTCAGTTCTTCGCGACAACCTTCGCATCATTTCTGCTCCACCCGCCCCCCAGCGACCGGTACAGCGCAACCGCCGCCAGCGCGTGCTCGCGCTTCATCTGGTTGAGCAAACGCGAGTCGCGCAGATACACCTCCTGCGCCGACAGTACGTCCAGAAAATCCGTCGCACCGCCCTTATAGCGCTGATTCGCTAGTTCGAGCGCCTTGCCCGACGCGGCAAGCGCGCTATCGAGCCGCCGTGATGCGTCATTCGAACTGACGAGATTCGCGCGCGCATCCTCGACCTCCCTCAACGCCTGCAGCATCGTCTGCCTCAGTCCGAGTTCCGATTCACGCATCCGGCTCTCGCTCTGTGCGATATCGGCCGTGATGCGCCCCGCGTTGAAGATCGGGCTGGTCGCGCTCAACGCCGCGCTGAACAGGTTGTCGGTCAGCGTCGGCAATCCCAGGTACGATGCGGCAAGAATTCCGTCCGTCAGGTTCAGCGAGAACTTCGGATACCGCTCGGCCTTCGCGATACCAACCTGCGCCGCGCGCCGTTGGACTTGCGCATAGGCGGTGAGCACGTCGGGCCGGCGCAGCAGCGCTTGCGATGGCAGCGTCGCGGGCGATCCGGGGGGCGGCACCGGAATCGCGCCGGCCTGCGCGAGCTTGAACCCGTCTACCGACTCAGGTGTGCGGCCCGAGTACACCGCGATCAGGTTGAGCTGATGCGCGATCTGCGCTTGCGTCAGCGGAATCCGCGCCTCGATGGCATCGACCTGGTTCTGCGCGCGGGTGACGTCGAGTTCCGTCGACAGACCGAATGCCTGCCGCTTACGCGTGAGTTCGAGCGCATGCCGACGGATTGCCGCGTTATCCTGAAGGAGGCTCAGTTCCTGCTGCGCCCAGCGCAGATCGACGTACGCCGAGGCCGCATCGGCCGCGAGCCCGAGCCGCATCGCATCTTCCGCGTGCCGTTGCCCGACCAGCCCGGCCTGCGCGGCCAGCAGGTCGAGCCGTTGGCCGCCGAACACATCCGCAGACCAGCTCAGCGAGAGCCCGGCGCCAGCCTGCCGTACGTAGCCGAGCGGCGGCGGCGTATTCTGGCGCGCGTCGGCCGCATGCGCGGTCGCGTCGAGTTCGGGCAGCAGCACCGCACGCTTCTGTACGGTCAGCGCCTGTGCCTGCTTCACGCGTTCGGCGGCGGCCTGCAGATCGAGGTTGCCGTCGAGCACAGTCGCGATCAGCCGGTCGAGCCCGGGATCGTGGAACTGCGCCCACCACGCGGCGGCATCGATGTCCGCGCGCGGCACGTCTGTGTCCCACGCAGCGGGTGCGAGCGTTTGAACGGAATCGTGCAGCGCGCGATGCTGCGCGGGCTGCACCGCGCAGCCGGTGGCGAATGCGCTGACGGCCAGCGCGATAAGTCGCATTTTCATGATGTTGGCCTCGGCTTCAGTGCGCGTCCGGCGGTGGCGCGTTCAGGGTGATGGGTTGGGAAAACGCGACGGCGATCAGCGCCACCACGAAGCACAGCGACAGCGCGTAGTAAGCATCCGCGTAAGTGAGCGTCAGCGCTTCGCGATAGATCAGGCGATGCAGGTTCGAGAGGCCGGCCTGCGCGGTATCCAGCGTGTTGCCGGCCACCTCGGCCCAGTGCGTGGCCTGACGATGGAGCAGCGACGCGACCTGAGGCATGCCGGCGCTCAAGTGCTCGTTCAGGCGCAGGTAGTGGAAATTCAGCCGATCGTTGAGCATCGTCGCGCTCACCGCGATGCCGATCGCGCCACCGAGATTGCGCATCAGGTTGAACAGGCCACTGGCCGATTTCAGCCGTGACTGCGGCAGCGAGCCGAGCGCCATCGTCACGATCGGCGGCACGCTGAACTGCTGGCCGATGCCGCGCAGCGCCTGCGGCAGCAGCAGCTCGCGCCAGCCCCAGTCGTGCGTGATCGGCGTGTACAAGTAGCAGCCGAGGCCGAAGCAGATCAGCCCGAACACGAGCAGCGCGCGCAGGCTGAAGTAGCGCGCCGCGAAGGCATATGCGCCGAGCGCGAGCAACTGGAACGCGCCGACCGACAGCAGCGCGATGCCGATCTGCAGCGAGCTGAACGCGCGTACCTGTGCGAGGAACAGCGGCGTCAGGAATACGGTCACGAAGATCCCGATGCCCGTCACGAACGACAGCAGGCTGCCGATCCCGAAGTTGCGCACGGCGAGCGCACGCAGGTCGACGATCGGGTCCTTCGCGGTCAGCGCATGGACGATGAACAGGAAGCCGCAGATGCCGGCGATCCACGCACAGCCAACGATCACGTGATCGCTGAACCAGTTCTTGCGCGGGCCTTCCTCGAGCACGTATTCGAGGCAGCCGAGAAAGCCCGACATCAGCACAATGCCGAGATAGTCGCCCCGCTTGAGCAGGCTGGCATCGGGCTCGTCGATGTGCACGTAGCGCGGCACCAGCACGGCCACCGCGATGCCCGGCACGACGTTCAAGTAGAACAGCCAGTGCCACGACCACTGGTTCGTGATCCAGCCGCCGATCACGGGGCCGATCGCCGGCGCGAGCGACGCGAGCGCGCCGATCGTCGTCGATGCGATCAGCCGCTGACGGCCCGGGAACAGCACGAACGCGGTGGTGAATACGGTCGGGATCATCGCGGCGCCGAGCGCCCCCTGCAGTCCGCGAAACAGGATCATCGAATTGATGTCCCACGCGAGGCCGCACAGCATGCTCGTGAACGTGAAGCCGACGGCCGACGCGACGAACAGCCAGCGCGTCGACATCACCTTCGACAGCCAGCCGGACATCGGGATCACAATGATCTCGGCGATCAGGTAGGCGGTCTGCACCCACGACAGCTCGTCCTGGCTCGCGGACAGCCCGCCGCCGATATCGCGCAGCGATGACGCGACGATCTGGATGTCGAGCGTCGCCATGAAGAAGCCGACGCACATCAGCCCGAACGCGAATACGCGCTGCCTGGTCGGTTGCGACGCCGGGTCGCCAGTGAAAGCGGTGTTCATCGTCGGCTCCCGTTCAGTGCGCGCGATCGGTGCGCACGGTCACGACCGCCGACAGGCCGGGTCGTAGCACCTGCTTGAGGCCCGGTTGCGGATCGAGATGCACGCGCACCGGCACGCGCTGGACGATCTTCGTGAAGTTGCCGGTGGCGTTCTCGGGCGGCAGCACGCTGAAGGTCGCGCCGGTCGCGGGCGCCAGGCTGTCGACGCGGCCGTGCAGCGGCGTGCTCGACGCATCGAGCGTTACGTCGACGCGATCGCCCGCGCGCATCTTGCGCAATTGGTCCTCCTTGAAATTCGCGTCGATCCACAAGCCCGTCGCCGGCACGATCGTCAGCAGTGGCACGCCAGCGTTCGCGAGCATCCCGACGCGGCCCGTGCGATTGCCGACGTAGCCGTCGACCGGCGAGCGGATCGTCGTGTATTCGACATTGAGCGCAGCCACGCGCTGCGCGGCGAGTGCGGTGTTCACGCGGGCCCGCGCATCGGCGAGTTGCGCGCCGAGCACGTCAAGCTGGCGCTTCGACGCCAGCAGCGCGGCGTCGCTGCGTTCGACGGCCGCACTGGCCTTCGCATAGTCGGCTGCCGCGCGCTCAACGACCTGGTTCGACACGGCGTCGGATTTCACGAGCTCGCGATAGCGCACGCGATCCGACGCAGCGCGCGTCAGCTCGGCCGACGACGCGCTCCGGTCCGCCGTGTGCTGGCCGATCACCGCGTATTGCAACTGCTGCTTCGCTTCGAGTTCGGTCACGGCAGCGCGCGCGCTGTCGACTTCGGCGCCGGCCTGCGTGAGCTTCGCGTCGAAGTCGCGCGCGTCGAGCTGCACGAGCACGTCACCGGCCTTCACCCGCTGGTTGTCGGTCACGAGAATTTTGTCGACGAAGGCGTCGACCTTCGGCGCGAGCACGGTGACGTCGCCGCCCACGTACGCATCGTCGGTGCTTTCCTGGAAGCGCAGCACGAATAGCCAGTCGAGCGCGGCCGCGGCGACCACGACGATGGCGGCGATCACCGCGATCCGCATCCACGGCACGCGTCGACGCTGCGTGGCCGGCGGCTCGACTGTGGCGGCCTCGCGGGAAGCACCGGTTTGGGTCGTATCCATCAATTCACCTATGTATATGCACTTATAAAAGCGATCGACGATCTCGTGTCGATCGGGAAAAGGGGTCAACGTTGCGGCAGGTTGTGCGCGATTCGGAACAACTCGTCGCGCAGCCGGGCCGCCTGCTGCGACCCGAAGCGCCCCTCGAACGCCTGCTGCGCGTCGAGCCAGTACACCTGCGCTTCGGCGATCTTGTCTGCGCCGTGCGCGGTCAGCGCGAACATCTGGCGGCGGCAGCGCGGCTCGGTGCGGCTCGTCACCAAGGCGGCGCCGACGAGCGGCTTCAGCGCGCGCAGCAGTGCGGAGCGTTCGATTACCAGCACGGCCGACAGCGTCGCCATCGTCAGGTCCGGCTGTTCGCGCAGCAGCGCGAGGATGCTGTACTGCGACGGCGTCACGCCCGCCCGCGAAAGGTAACGCTCGTAAAACTGCGAGATCCGGCGGGCGGCTTGCCGGACCGCGAAGCAATCGTCGCCGGTGAGCGTGGTCTTGTGCATGTGCACATGTTAGGCGGCAGCGCGACGTGGATCGAGGGGCAGCGCGGGATCAGATTGGTGTCGTGGCTGTACCAATCCGGTCGGCCGCAACCGTCAAGCCACCGTCGGCACGATCCAGCCTTCGCGGTCGCAGTAGTCGGCCGTGTAGTCGATGAAGGCCTTGACCTTGGCCGGCAGCAGCGCGCGGTTCGCGTACGCGAGCTTGATCTCGACGTACTTGTCGACGAGATCGGCGCCTTCGAGCAACTGTACGAGCGCACCCGATGCGAGCTGCGCACTGACGAGCGTTCTCGGCACGACGCCGATCCCGAAGTCGTGCATCACCATCTCGCGGTTGAAGACCGGGCTGTTCGACGAGATGTCGAAGCGGAACGGCACGGTCAGCAGGTCGCCGTCGACGCGGAACGACAGCGCTGGCCGGCGCAGCGACGGCGACATCGGCACGAACGGGTGGTCGGCGAGATCTGCTGGCGCGACGGGGCGCGAATGGGTGCGAAGGTACTTGGGCGTCGCGACAATCACGAGCGGAATCCGCTCGATCAGTCGCACCACGGTCGATTCGTTCGTCAGCATGTACGGTACGACGATGCCGATGTCGTAGCCTTCGCCGACCAGGTCGACGGGCCGCTCAGTCAGCGTCACGTCGAGGCGCACCTTCGGGTGCGCTGCCTTGAAGCCGGCGATCAGCGGCACGAGCTGGTTCAGTGCGGCCGTCGTGTGTGCGACGAGCCGTAGCAGCCCCTCGGGCTCGCGCGTCGACGCCTGCGCTTCCGCTTCGAGCGAGTCGAGTTCGTCCAGCACGGCCGCGCAGCGTTCGTAGATGCGCTCGGCCGTCTCGGTCAGCGACACCTGGCGCGTGGTCCGGTGCAGCAGCCGGCTGCCGAAGCGCCCCTCGAGATCGGCCACCGCGCGCGACACGACCGGACGGGCGAGCCCGTGCATGTCGGCGGCGCGCGTGAAGCTGCGCATCTCCACCACCGACCGGAAAATCCGCAGCTTGTCGATATAGTCCATGTCCGTCTCCTTGACACGATGGCGGGCCACCTGCTTCGATACGGCCGAGTGTACATTGACTTTATGCATATGCACATATAAATTGCGATGCATGAACGACATTTCGATTGCCCAAGCCTGCAACTGTCTCGCGCTGCGTCAGGCGGCGCGTTTCGTTACGCAGCTTTACGAACGCCATTTGACCCCGGTCGGCGTCACACCCGCCCAATTCTCGATTATGGCGAACCTGGCGGTTCGGCCCGGCCTACTGATGAGCGATCTCGCCGATAGGCTGGTAATGGACCGCACGACGCTGCTGCGTGCGCTGAAGCCAATGCAGCGTGACGGGTTGGTCGAGACGGCGGCATCCGAGCTCGACGCGCGCGCACATGCGCTGAGCCTCACGAAGCTCGGCGAGCGCACGTTCGGGCAGGCGAAGGTTGCGTGGCAGGTCGCGCAGGACGAATTCGAGACGCAGTTCGGCCGCGACCGCGCGAAGGCGCTGCGCGACGAACTGTTCAGCCTGACCGCGGAGCGCTAGGCGGGCAGGCGGCGCAGATCCTTGATCGGGATACCTGTCTCAGCCTTCCACAGGAAGCCGATGATCTGCTTCGGTGAATCGCTTCTTCATGTCCAATCGTCTGACGACGTGATTGGACGCTAAATCAGCGCGCGACTCAAATCGGGGGAGACGTCGAGGGCATCTCAATGCCTTGTGAGCCGTTGACAATTTTTTTCAATTGCGCTGCGTCAGCCACTTAATGTTCATCGATAGCGGGGTGCGGGTCGGCGGAGCATCCGATTTCGGACGATTGAACGATGAACGAGCCCGGTCAGCACGGCTGAGGCGACTGGAAATGGCGAACATGACACGGGGCACGATAGTTTTGTCGTTTTGCATTGGCGCTGCCCTGGCCAGCGGCGCAGTGGCCGCAGAGGCGCTCTGTGGCGGAGGTTCAGCAATCCTCACGTCATGGCGGTGCGCTCAAGGTGCGAACGGACTTTGCTACCTGCGGGGCGTGGACCGGGCGGACGCGGGGCGTTGGGGCCGAGATAGCGTTTTCGCCGTCGAGGGGCCGGGCGAGGCGGTTCGGCGGGTGGCGTTCGATGAGGCATGCGAACGCGGTCGGTGCTCGCACCCGGAGTTGGCAATCTGCACGACGCCGGTCTCCCATGGCAATGGCATCTCATCAAAGCTACAGTCGCTTCTCCTGCATAAATGACCAGCGTCAGTGCCTTACGTTCTGCTGGTGCCGGCTTGGCGGATTTCCCGCACACCTTGTCCCAGCCGCCTGCGAAGCAGGCTGCGCAGGGTGGCGCCGTCACCATACCCGACTTCTGAGGCAATCGCCTCGACATTGAGATGGCTGGTGCGCAGCAGGTGAACGGCGCGTTCGATTCGAAGATCCTGAAAATACGCGAGCGGCGATCTGCCGAGCGCCGCTTCGACGCGACGCTGCAACGTCCGTGGCGTGGACGACAGGGCGTTGGCGGCATCGTCCAGAGAAAATCCCTCGGCGAGTCGATTCCTCGCCCATTGCTCGAATCGCTCGACCAACGGGTCTGCGCTCGCCAAGTAGTTCGGGATGACATAGGGCGCCTGCGAGGGGCGTGAATCGACGAGCAGGTGACGTGCCACGATCGATGCGAGCTCAGGACTGGCTCGATTCAACAACCAGAAGGCAAGATCAATATGGCCGAGTGCGGCGCCCGCAGTGACGAACGGGCCGGAAGGCACGACCATGCGCGTCGTGTCCAGCAGCACGTTCGGGTAGCGCTGTCGAAATATCGGCGCAAGCCACCACGTCGTTGTCGCGACATGGTCGTCGAGCACGCCGGAGCCTGCCAGCACGAAGGTGCCGATGCATGCCGCGGCGATCCCGGTGCCATTGGCGCGTGCGTCGCGCAGCATCGCCCCCGCGTCGACGACATCGTTTCGAGAAAGCGCCGCGAGGAGCTGCTCGGGCATCTTCGTGCCCAAAGCCGGCACGATGAGCCAATCCGGTCGATCCATGGCGCTGGCGGGCTTCACCGGCACACGCATGCCGAGCGCCGTTTGAACGACATCTCTCACGCCGATGACCTCGATGTCGAAACGTGTCTCGATGCCAGGGGCATGAATCGCACCCAACTCATTGGCTGTCGTGAATACGTCAAGCACGGTAGCGAGGCCGGTATCGAAGACCCCATCGAGGGCCAGAATCGCTAGTTTCATGGCGCAAATGCGTCCAATAATGTCATTTTTGACAATGGTCCGGTCGGTGCATTCTGGCTACAGTGACCTGAAGTTTAACCATCGTTGCGGCATGCCGCATGCCGTGGGGCGCGGGGGCATGACCCGATACTCGTTCCGACACAATCGGTGGCCGCATCGTACTTCAGAACACAACAAGCGAAGGAGCCCTCATGAATGATCGTGCGTCCGTACCTCTTGACCGCCCCATCTGGGCGGCACTCACCAGCAGGCAGGCTGCATTTTGTCTGGGGGACAGTCTGGCACGGCGCTTTCAAGCGGACGTCGCCCCTTTTGCTGCGTTGGCCAGCGAAACGCCGGTAGCGTATCAGGCACTTCAGGCCCAGTTGGGGTTTGGCGATCAGGTTGCGCTGCTATCGGATGCCACACTGACGCCCATCGCCTCGCTCGAGGCGGAACAGGTCGGCGTCATCCATCAGATGATTGCCGCACGCGACCGGACGAGCGGCGCCGACACGCGGGACGTCATTCGGCTTGGCGTTGCGGATGTGAATGAGATGCTAGACCTCGCGCAGAGGACCAAGCCCGGACCATTTGCAAAACGAACGCATGAAATGGGCATGTATATCGGGATTCGCGATCAAGGCCGACTCGTTGCGATGGCCGGGGAGCGAATGCACTTCGATGGC
The DNA here is from genome assembly GCF_902459725.1 of Pandoraea eparura. Lineage (GTDB taxonomy): Bacteria > Pseudomonadota > Gammaproteobacteria > Burkholderiales > Burkholderiaceae > Pandoraea > Pandoraea eparura. The sequence continues at coordinate 29,820 of NZ_CABPSH010000009.1, read as the reverse complement.
CATGTGGAAATTAGTGCCGTCTGTGTTGATCCGGCGTGGCGCGGACGTGGGCTGGCAGCAAAGCTGGTGCGCGTGTTGACCCACGATATTCGACAGCGCAGTGAAACCCCGTTTCTGCATGTGCTTTGCCACAATCAAACGGCGATCAACGTATATGAGCAATTGGGGTTCGAACTCCGGAGAACATTTGTCTTCTCCCTTATCAGGCACGTGGCACCGTAATCTCATGGTGGCTGCGCGATGTGAAAATCGCACAGTCACTCAGATGGTCTTGCCCGAACGGTACTGATCGTCGATCTATGACCGCTTCAGGAGTCGAATCACGAACAGCAGAATGACGGCGCCGACCGCGGCGATCGCGATCGAGCCGATCATGCTGTTGCCAAACGGCAAGCCGACGGCGCGCGCCAGCCAACCGCCGATAAATGATCCGGCAATGCCCACGATGATATCGATAATCAGACCAAAGCCGCCGCCTTTGACAACGATTCCGGCCAACCAGCCTGCGACAGCGCCAATGACAAGCCATGCAATGAATCCGTGCTCCATACGATCATCACTCCAAAAATAATTGAATTCTTGCGCCTCGGCATCGTCGCTTTCCTGCCTTGACGAATGAGAAAGGCATAACTTCGTAGGCGTTTCATCCGTGGAACGCATCTGGCCATGCCACGGCGACAACCGACGACGCATCGTGGGCGATGCGGCCTCGGCAATTGCAAACAATTGTCAAAAATGCGCCGTTTCAATGCGTTTTCGCGGACAATCAATTCCGTGGTTGCAGAATGGGTATGATGGAGAAATCCTATTCTTTACAGATAGATAGTTCGTGAGGGGCGGAGCTTCGAGGCAAAGAATGAATATCGCGTCCGTCGAAGACGACAAAGGCCAATCGGCGCTGATTCGGGAAATGCTGACTTCCGCTGGATATACGTGCGAAAGTTTTCAGAGTGGCGCCCAGTTCCTGAGAACGTTGCGTGAGCACGCGTTCGATTTGGTTGTGTTGGATTGGCAACTGCCCGACATGAGCGGGTACGACATCTTGACGTGGGTTCGACAGAATTTCGGCCGTCATCCGCCAATTCTGTTCCTCACGAGCCGGTCACTGGAGCGCGACATCGTCATGGGGCTCGATGCGGGGGCCGACGATTACATGATCAAGCCCGTGCGCCGCCCCGAATTCATTGCCCGGGTTGCGGCACTTTTGCGCAGGACCTCGATCGTGAAACGCTCGGGCGAGGTGAACTTTGCCGTGGGTGACTACGTGATCGATGTCAACGAGCGGACCATTTCGCTGCGCCAGATGCCGATAGCAATATCGCCGAGGGAGTTTGATCTCGCCCTATTCCTTTTCTGCAATGTCGGGCGGCTTGTGTCGCGCGACGTGATTGAAAAGTCGATCTGGGGACGCACGACCGAGAGCCGGTCGAGGACCGTGGATACCTATCTGTCGCGGTTGCGGTTGAAGCTGTCCTTGAGCCCGGAAAATGGCGTGCGATTGGTGTCGGTCTATTCTTACGGCTACCGATTCGAGGCGACGGCAAAGGCACCCGACGACGCGACGCAGGGGCGGTAACAGGCCGCCCGACGCCAACGCGCGGAGGGCGCCGCACCGTTGCGCCACGAGCCGCTCGCGATGTTACCGTAAGATATCCACATCGTTTCGCCGTCGAGCGTGCCTGCATCGCGCAACGTTCATGGATGATCGGGGCGGAATTCTGTGGGTGTCCTGGGGAAATCTGCGTATGCGGCCTTTGATGACGCTGTGGGAAAAGACCGAGCAGTTTCGCCGGGCGTTGGGGCAGCCGTTCGCGCAATATCGGCGGAATTCTTACCTCGAATGGTCCGTTCTGATGGTCGGGGCATTCGTGCTGTTGGTGGCGATCGCCGAAAGCGGATGGGTGTTGCGCTCGGATAGCGCTGTCTACGACGTTGCGATGAGTGCGGGGGCGGCCGGCAAAAGTGTGCCCTCCGACATTGTGATTGTGGCGATTGACGACGCAAGTCTTTCGGAGATCGGTCGTTGGCCGTGGCGCCGCGTTGTCCTGGCGCGCCTGATAGATCGTATCGCGGCCGATGCGCCGCAGGTCATCGGCATGGACGTCATCCTTACCGAACCGGATGCCCAACACCCCGCGGATGATGTGGCGTTGCAAGCGAGTATCGCCAAGGCTGGAAATGTCGTTTTGCCTGCGGTCGTCGAGTCCATGCAGGGGGCGGCGGTTATCCACCGCCCCATGGCGGCTTTTCATGCCCGCGTCGGGCATATCAACATGTTGCTGGACAAGGACGGTGTCGCGAGACATCTCTATCTTCGAGAATCCGTCGGCAGCGACCCATTGCCTCATTTTGCCGCGGCCGTGGTCGGGCCACCGGGAGGCGCTTCCGGTGTGCCGCCTTATCGCGTCGAACCGGGGAGCGATGTTCTGAGGGGCAATTGGCGCTGGCAAGACAAATTTCGGATCCCGTTCGCCGGGCCGCCGGGCACCGTTCCCACGGTGCCCGTTGCCGATGTGCTGGACGGCAAGATTCCCGCCGAGGCATTTCGCAACAAGGTCGTGCTGATTGGCGCGACGGCCAGCGGGCTGGGCGACGTGTTTCCCACGCCGGTTTCCAGGAACGGCGAGGGCATGAGCGGCGTTGAGGTCATTGCCAATACGGTGCAAGCCCTGCGCACGGGGCGGGGCATTCTGACGTTGCCGGAAGTTCCCTTCTGGATGCTTTCGCTCTTGCCCGTGGCACTGGCTGGTTTGGCGTCCCTATGGCTTCGACCAAAGTACGCGTTGCTCGCGTGCGCCGCATGTTGCGTCGGCAGCCTGGTGCTGTGCGTCGTTCTGATGGTGACCTTGCAGCGCTGGTTCCCGCCAACCGCTGCGGTGTTTGTTTCCGCATTGATATATCCGCTGTGGAGCTGGCGGCGTCAGGAGGCGGCATTGCGCTTTCTCGGCGACGGGCTGAGGCAGTTGGAGAAGGAGCCGGGTCTGCTCGACCTATCGCCAGAGGTGAAGGAGGTCGGACACGATCTCGACGCAAGAATGCACGCAGTGTTTCGGTTGACTACGGCGCTTCGCGACATGCGCCGATTTCTTGCTGACGGACTTGAGGCGCTGACCGAGCCGACGTTGATATGCGATCCGACCGGCCGCGTGCTGCTGCTCAATCGTCGAATGCAGCAGTTGGCGCCTTCAACGCTGAGGCATCGAAATTCGTCATCGGTGGCCGAGTTGCCGAATATTCGCGACATCATGCAAGAGATTTTTGAATCGCCCGACGAGGGGGTGGCCTATTGGGAGGCTCTCTGCCGTGCGGGCATCGGTGCCGATCAGGGGGCGGGGAACGCTATGGGGCAACCGACGGAAATCGATTTGTCGACCCGAACGGGTCAGGAAGTTTTGCTTCGTGGGGCGCCGCTGCATGGGGATACCGGCAGCGTTGCGGGCCACATCGTGACATGTATCGACATTACGGAACTCCGGCGGGCGGAGCACCGACGCGAGGAGTCGTTGCGCTTCGTGTCTCATGACATGCGTTCGCCACAAGCGTCCATTCTTGCCCTGATCGATCTCCAGCGCACGCCGCGCAAGGCACTGCCCATGCCGCAATTGCTCGATCGAATCGGAGAATATGCCAACCGGACACTGGAGTTGGCGGATGACTTCATTCAGCTCGCGCGTGCGGAGGCACCTCACTGGGACTTCGTTGAAACGGATATCGCGGGGGTGGTTCTCGACGCCGCAGACGAACTTTGGGCGCTTGCGCAGTCCCGGCAGATTCGGCTGAATGTGGACATCGAAGACCGGGCCTTTGTCGCAAGAGTCGAGCCGATGTTGTTGGCGCGAGCCGTTGCGAATCTCGTGAGTAACGCCATCAAGTTCAGTTCGGCTGATAGCGCGGTATCGATAAGGCTCTACAGCTTGGCGAGCGGCTATGTCATTGAAGTCGAGGATAAGGGGGTTGGTATTTCACCCGATGACCAGCAGAGACTGTTCAAGCCCTTTTCGCGGGTGCAGCATGGCACGCACGATCGCCCATCCGGCGTGGGACTCGGACTGGTGTTCGTCAAAACCGTTGCAGAGCGACACGGGGGCAGTATTTCGTTGAGCAGTGTCGCCGGTGAAGGCGCGACGTTCAGAATGACGTTGCCGCATTCAACGCTTTCGTGCGACATGATGCCGTGACTCGTCATGCGGGGGGGGGCAGGCGGACGGTTCCACGTCGACGATCCGGGAGTGTCGCGCGGTGGAAAAGTTCACAAGAGTTTTCATTTGAGCGCCGTGGACGCCGCAAGATATCGATTGGTTACTTTGGCATCTTGCGGAAATATTGTCGTTTGCAGGTGAGGAAATGAGAATTGCATCGGTGGAGGATGACGAGGATCAGGCGGAAATGATTCGTCAAATCCTGACGGGAATTGGTCATGTCTGCGAGGGCTTTGCCTCGGGCGCTACCTTCATGGCTGCGGCCAGGCGGGAGCCATATGATCTCGTGGTTCTGGATTGGCAACTTCCCGACATGAGCGGGTTGGATCTGCTCCGGTGGGTGCGCAATGAGTTGGGGGATCTGCCGCCCGTTCTGTTTGTGACGAATCGCACACTCGAGGACGACATGGTGCGTGCCATCGAGGCGGGCGCCGACGATTACATGGTCAAACCGGTGCGAGCCGGGGAGATGGGGGCGCGAATTCAAGCCATTCTGCGTCGCGCACTGCCGGACGTCACGCGAAGCGAAGACCTCATTCAGATTGGCTCCTATTCGATCAGTACGCGTTCGCAGACGGTCAGAATTCATGGTGATCTGGTGTCCATCTCCCCGAGAGAGTTCGATCTTGTGCTTTTCCTGTTCCGCAATGTGGGGAAAACGCTTAACCGTGAAACCGTTGAAAAGGCGGTTTGGGGGCGTCAGATTGGGCGAGACTCTCGAACGGTGGATACCCATCTTTCGCGACTTCGCGTGAAGCTCGCATTGCGTCCCGAAAATGGTGTGAAGCTGGTGTCCGTCTATGGCAAGGGTTTTCGTCTCGAATGCGTGGATTCGAATGAATCGGAGGTAGGGGTAGTCGAATGATGATTCGTGGTGCATTTGGCCTGATAGAACGAGCGCGCGCGCCGAGCCCAACGTGCTCTTCCGCGACGACGAGCAGGATGCTTGCGGTGATCGTCGGGATCGCGGTCTCGGGGGCCGCGCTCGCCCAGCCGTTGGGAACGCAGGGACAGGAATTCGTATATCGCGTGGAATCGGGCGACACGTTGTTTGGCCTGGCGCAGCGATATATGGATAGCAGTGACGAGTGGCACGTGCTCCAGAGCCAAAACCATGTCGCCGATCCCATGCATATGCCAACGGGGATGGTCATCAGGATCCCCCTCAGGCTCATCCCCGTGATTGCCAGCGCCGCACACGTCGTCTTCGTCCAGGGGGACGTTCGCAGCAACGGGGGTCCGGTGACCGTCGGCATGTGGCTGCATGAAGGTGCCCGAATCGAGGTGGCGTCCCGGGGCACGGCTACCCTTGAGCTGAGCGATGGCACGAGGGTCACCGTGCCGCAGAATGCCGTCGCCGAAATCCAACGGGCGCGCGTGTTCGCGAAATCGTCGTTGATCGACACCATCATCAATGTCCTCAAGGGCGGAGCAGAATCTCGCGTGGCTCCCCGTGGTACAGGCGTTGGCCGATTCGAGATGAACACGCCGACGATGGTGACCGGCGTGCGCGGAACGCGTTTCCGTGTGGCCATCGCGCATCAGATCAGTCGGACCACGGTGCTCGAAGGCAAGGTGAACGTGGATTCGAGCCGACGCAGCTCGCCGACGGTGGTGGTGGCGGGGCACGGTGTCGCGGTCTCCCAGGCGGGAACCGTGTCACATCAGGTGCCCATGCTCGACGCGCCGACCATCGAGGCACTGTCCGGGCCTGTTGTCGGTGACAACGCGTCCGTGCGTTGGACGCCCGTGAAGGGGGCCGTGAGCTACCGCGTGATCGTTGCGCGCGACGAAGCCCATACCGAATGGCTTTCGTCGCAACGCGTCGAGGTGCCGACAGCGGTGCTCGCCCACCTGCCGGAGGGCAATCTGACGCTCGTTGTCACCGCGATCGACGCAAGCGGATTTGATGGTGCCGACGCCGTCATGCCCATCAGTGTGCGCCTGCACCCTGCGGCGCCGTTCGCTGTGGCGCCCGTCAATGGGTCGAAGCATTTCAGTGACGATGTGATTTTCAACTGGGGCGCTGTCGGTGACGCGGTTCAATATGAACTGGCGCTTTCGCCCGACGCGACGTTTTCACGCGATGTTCAGCGTGTGCGCACCGGCGAAACCTCCGTTGGACGTCGTGTCGCGCCGGGGACGTGGTGGTGGCGCGTTCGGTCACTTGCTGCCGATGGGACGTTCGGACCGTGGGGGACGCCGGGCACCTTCGAGTCGCGTCGTCCGGGGCCGACGCCGTTGGTCAGCGATGATGGGGGCAACACGTTCCATATTCGTTGGAATGCGGGCGAGGCCAATCAGGATGGCGTCGCGTCGAACTACCGTGTCCAGCTGGCGCGCGACATGGCATTCAAGGCCATTGTCGTCGACACAATCACGCAAGGGAATGACGTTCGAATGGCGCGCCCGGCGCCCGGCGGCTACTTCGTGCGCGTTGCGAACCTGGACGCGCTGAAGCCCACGGACAATGACGCCGACCGCGAGGCGGCGTTTTCGCAGCCACAGTACATCGAGGTCGTGGACTACGTGCGTAATTCGCAAGGCAATGCGATTCGGACCGAGAACGGACTGCTGCGCGTGGGGGAATAGCGACGCGCCGCCCCGAAGTGCGTGACACTCGAGTGCGATGAGGCAGCTCAGTCGTAGTCGGGTTTGAGGGGGCGCACGAGATGGAGAACCAGCACGGCGCAACCGAATGCGGTGACGACCGATGCCATAAATTGGCCGCTGGCCCCCAGAATGATGACAGTCGTCATCCAGCCACCGAGCAAACCGCCCATCATCCCGACCACGACATCGATGATCAGGCCGAATCCGCCGCTGCGCATAAGGCGGCCGGTCACCCAGCCCGCGATACCGCCGGCAACGATCCAAGAAATCACGTCGTGCTCCATGGGATTCAATACTCTGTTTCAGTGCGTATAGGGATTTCGGCGGCTATTGTCGGTGTTGCGCAAGGGCGCATTGTTAAACTTTGTCACCGATCGAATTGCACTTGATGGGGCCCATTCATCCGGCGCCGCGTACGCAAATGTTCACATTGTGCATAGCGAGCGACGATACATTGAGTCCTTTTGTGATTCGCCGATCGGAGAGTGAAGGATGTTCAGGAAAGCCGCTGCAGAGGGGATTGGCACCTTTTGGTTGGTATTTTGTGGTTGCGGTGCGGCAGTGTTGGCTGCCGGATTTCCCGCGTTGGGCATTGGTTTTTCGGGCGTTGCACTAGCGTTTGGATTGACCGTACTTACCATGGCTTACTCGATTGGCCCGGTGTCGGGGTGTCACCTGAACCCGGCCGTGAGCGTCGGTATGGCGGTGGCCGGGAGATTTCAATGGAGAGCGGTGCCGGTGTACGTTCTGGCGCAGCTGTGTGGCGCTATCGCGGCGAGTGCGGTGTTGCTTTACCTCGCCGAGCTTCGACCGGGTTTTGATCTGCACGTGAGTGGTCTGGCCGCGAATGGTTTTGGTCAAGGCTCGCCGTCCGGCTTCGCGCTTTGGCCGGTGTTTCTGACTGAGGCGATCACTACGGGCTTCTTCGTTTTCATCATCGCGCGCGTCACGGCGCCCGATGCGCACGCTGGCATGGCGCCGATTGCCATTGGCCTCGCGCTCACGTTGATTCACCTCGTCACTATTCCGGTATCGAACACGTCGGTGAATCCGGCCCGCTCCACCGGCCCCGCGCTGATGCTTGGTGGTTTGGCGCTTCAGCAGCTCTGGGTCTTCTGGGTGGCGCCGATACTGGGTGCGGCTTGTGGCGGTCTCGCCAGTCGGGCGATATCGGTGCCCGAGTGCTGAATTTCCCGTCGTTCATCCATCGCTGCCGCACGCGCTGTATCAATTTTTTGCAATTGACGTCGCGCACTTCAATAGACTGATCTTGTGCCGCTGTTGGCCCCCCCGGTATCGGCGGCACATTCTCTAAAGCCAGGCACTCAGTGCCTGGCTCTTTTTATCTTTACCGTTGATGGGGGCAACCTGCCGAACGTCGTCGCTTTTGCGCGCGTCGTCAAGTCAGTCGGGTGACAGCGCTTCCAGTCGCCCGACGGATGATGGGGCAGGCGATGGAGTAAAGCATGCGAATCAACTTTAGTCTGTACAAAGCGTTGCTTGATTGCCTGAACGAATCTCCCGACGGTATCGCTGCAATGTTTGCGGAGTTTCCACTGCTGTCCAAGGATTCCGTTGGGCTGCATGTGCTGTTGCTCGCCAAGCATGGTTATGCGACGTCGCAGATTCGTTACGAAAATACATCGGACGGCGTGGTTTGGCGCGAGAGGGGCGTGACGCGCCTCACGCCCGCCGGCCGCGAATTCATCAACTGCATCAAGACGACGGATGACACTTCCAGGCGAGGATCGCCGCGCATGATGTCTCGCGTTTGATCGCGCCGGAAATGCCTCACCAGCGTAGTGCCATGCGATTTCGCGCAGAGAAATCAGTGAAATGAGCGAGACACATACCTTTTCGTATCAAAGACATTCGATAGCGATTGCGATCCGTCTGAACGGTGATCGCGTCGACGTTTCGGTACGAATCGAGCAGATTCCACATGCGGGCGCAAGTGGCGCCGGCGCATTGCACGCCTGGACGATGTCGGAAACCGGCTCGCCGAACGACATTCGAGAGGCCGCATTGGCCCGGGCGATGCGAATCGTCGATGGCATGGTACGAGGGGCGAGAAGCAATGCGGCCTGAACGCATCAATGCGCTGCTGGTGGACACAACGCCTGCCGCGTGGAAGGTTCGCAGCATGGCATCGGCGAGGTACGGCCAGGCCTTGATGCTGGAAGAGGGCGGCGTTGATGCGGTCGACTGGCTCTCGCAGAATGCGTGCGACATCCTGCTCCTTGACGTGACCTCATTTGCGGGTTCCGCGGCGGACGCCGTCATGCTGATCCACGCGTGTCTTGATGTCGATGCGCCAATTCTTCTGTTGGGCGACAGCAGGTTGCACACGGAATTCAACGCGGCGATGGAAGTGGGCGCGGACGACTACATGACCGCACCGTTCGATCATCTGGCGGTGTTGGTTCGTTGTAGGGCAGTGCTTCGGCGTCAGATTCCGTTGATTCATCGGCCGAGCAGTTTGCTGATTCGGGGCGAGTATTGTCTAGACCTCACGAAAAGCGTGATGCTTTGCGCTGGCGTTCGTATCAAATTGACAGCGAAGGAATTCCTGCTCGCCAAGATGTTCTTGCGATATTGCGGCAAAACACTTTCGCGTGAACTGCTTGGACGGTTGGTGTGGGGGGACAGCTTTGATGCGATGTCTCGCACCCTGGATACCCACATTCACAGGTTGCGCAAAAAGCTTGGCTGGACGCTAAGCCGGGGATGGCATCTCAGCTCGGTCTATTGTCGAGGTTATCGATTGATGGAGCCCAGCGAATTGTCGTACGACGGGAAGTCGGTATCGGCGCGCCCGACGATATCCGTAAGGCGTCTCGCTTAACGTCTGGACCCGGTTATCGTTTGGACCCCGAGCGACGACAGCGGCCGTTGCGGTCAATACCCCATATCCATTTCCATTGGACGAGTTTGACCTGAGGCCGGGGAGGAGAGAGACGGGCAACCGTTCCCGATGGCAGGTAAGCCCGCCGGGATCTGGTTGCCCTGCAGTGGCTCGTTTGCTTTCAGCAACGACCGTGTCGGCCATGCGGGTGAGCGCACTCGCGGTCACGACGCGACGCTTGCGGATGTGGGCGGTGATGCGCCTCCCACTCCTTGCGTTCCCAATAGCGATGCCCATCCCAATATCGATCGCCATGCCAACCTTGCTCAACGACCACGGGAGGCGCCGAGCGTGGCGGGCCAAGATTGACGGTGATGTCGGAGGCTTGCGCCGTGCTTGCCATGCCAATACCCAGGCCGACCAGTATGAAGAGCGTTTTCGGATGTTTCATTTGTGCGTCGACAATGCGGGTTGAAGAGGAGGGACTCAGGCTCAAACAGCGGTGTCCGGGGTATTCGACGCGTCCGTTGCGTCGGATTCACTGACGTCTTGGCCGTCGCGCTTCTTTTCGGCAAACGACTCAAGGGCGCCGGCCCCTTCAAATCCGGCGATTGCCGCTGCGCCCGTCGTGAGCAATGAGGCATTCGGATCGGCCTTCTCCAGCGCTTCCACCGCCGCAACGGCGCCGACGACTTCTCCTGCGAGATCAAGGATTCCCATCGCAATGCTCCTTATGAGTGAGGTTAGGAACTCAGGCTAATGGACCGCTAGGTACCGACTGCAAACAATTGTTGCTGTCGGCGGGCCCCGCGGCGGGTCTTGATCGGGTTGTCGTGTTGAAGCCGGATGCCTGCTGCCCATGCTCAGCACGGTTCGCTTTGCTCTCGTTCGTCACCACCAGCGAAGGACAGCAGGCAGAGGGTCAGGAATTCGCCGGGCGAGTCACAGCGAGTCCGATGCGTGCCACCCCGTTCAGGCAGCCGTAACGTTCGCCAATCGAAAACAAACGTCAATATCGCGTGGCGTCTGCGTCGCCAAAGTGGCATAAAAAATGTCGGCTCGAATTGGGCGTGGACTGTGGCGGCAGCCGCGGGCGCTCCGGTGTGTCGCACCGAGTTACTGAAAAAAATGCGTGACGGTCCTTGTTCGGCGACTCGCATGCCTACATGCCGGAGGGCCTATTCATGCGCATTCCCAGTCGATGCACTTCCTGAATACCGATGCGCGATCGTACGCAAATCAGTACGATTGCCGGCTTTGATTTTGATGCCGAAAACATCCGAAGGGCTGTTTAAGTGGTTCCTCCTCGGAGGGTGAAATTTCAACAGTGGGACGGCTGTTGCATTGACATTTGTTGTCAATATTCGAAGCCTCCGTCTTTAGCATCCGCTTTAAATGCGCTCGTTGCGCATCGCAGACCGTGTCGAGAATTTCCCCCAAGAGTGGCTTGCGTGGGCTCGTGTTTGGTCGAGACAAAGTGAGAGGTGCTAGTCGTATGAACAGGTCGTATCGATCAATTTGGAATGAGACGCTTGGGGCTTGGGTAGCGGTTTCGGAGATTTCTGCCACGCGGGGGAAGCCGAACAAGGGGGGGAGGCAGGCGGTTGAGGACATGCCGGGATTTCCGGTCGCGGAACGCAGAGGAACCGCGTTTGCGTTTGCGCCACTGACAGCGCTCTTTCGGCCGTCTGCGCTGGCGGCTGCTGTTTTCTGCGTAACGACGCTCGGGTTTTCCGGGGCAGTGTTTGCGCAATCGTCCTATTGCGTCAACTCAGCAATTTCGGCGACGGAAGGCACGACGAACGGCACCTATGCGATTGCCTGCGGTAATGGAGCCTCTGCGACAGGCTATTACGCCATCGCGATGGGCGATTCCGCAGTCGCGCTCGGCGGACCGACGTCTGCCGGCGCGATTGCAATTGGCGGTTTGGCGAGCGCCGGGACAACCGGTGGTGTATTCCAAAACGGCGCCGTCGCAATTGGTGTGTATTCCAAAGCAAATAGCACCAACACAACCGGCGGAACCTCTCCCGTTGCCATCGGCGCCAGCTCAAATGCCTCCGGCACCGGGTCCCAGACGGCAATCGGCGATCAGGCGGTAGCCAGCGGGACCGACGCCATCGCGATCGGCGGGCATGCCGGTTCGTCGGGGGTCAATGCTTCGGGAAATGAGTCGACAGCCATTGGGCAGACTGCCACTGCGGCGGGCACGGGGGCAGTGGCACTTGGCTATACCACCCACGCATACAACGATGGCGATTCCGCTTTTGGTAATCAGGCGATCGCCGGCGTATCCGGTGGGGCAGTCACCAATGACACGGCGTTTGGCACCAAGGCGAAGGCGACCGGGGGCTATTCGACCGCGCTCGGACCGAGCGCCAACGCCTCTGCAGCGGGCGCGATGGCCCTGGGTGGCAACGCTACCGGTGGGGCAACGGCCGCAGCCGTGAATGCCATTGCCATCGGCGGTCAATCGTCGGTAGTGGCCATCGGTGCGTCTGGCCTGGCGATAGGCCGGGGTGCGACAGTGAAAGGCGCGTACGGGATCGCAGAAGGTGATGGGATCTCCAGTGGGGCGATCGGCCAGAACGTGGCGATTGGGTCATCGGGAACTACGGCCAATGCCGGCACGTCTGCCGGGGGGGCGGTGGCGATTGGCAGGAGTAACACCGCATACGGCAACGGTGCCGTGTCGATCGGCGACCCAAGCTACGCTTCGGGAACCGGTGCGTTCACGGGGGGGGCGAACGATATCGCGAACAGCGATGGGACCGCGTCGGCAACGCCTTCGAACATGGCCAGCGGCGCTGTGGCTATCGGCAACGCGGACACTGCGGTCGGGCAGGGTTCGGTCGCAATGGGCAACAGCAGCACCGCGGCAGCGGCGGGGGCGTTGGCGCTGGGCGACACTGCCAATGCAAAGGCTGCGGGCGGTATCGCATTAGGTTCAGGGGCGACAGCCACGAACGCCGGTGATGTTGCGTTGGGCCGGAACTCGACGACGAATACGCCGTCGAGGGGGCCATACAGCATCAATGGCGGAGCGGTGGCGGGAACATCGGACACCACGGGTGTTGTCTCCGTGGGGACCACGAGCGCGCCACGCCAGATTCAGAATGTTGCGGCCGGTTCAGTCACTGCGACCAGCCTGGATGCGATCAATGGCAGCCAGCTTTATGCGGTTGGCTCCGCAGTCAACAACCTCGGTGGCAGTGCTGCGACCGGTTTGGGCGGGGGCAGCACATACAACAGCAGTACGGGGCAATTGACGACGGTATTGAACGTCGGCGGCAATACGTACAACAACGTCAATAGCGCGCTGACGGCCATCAACACGACGGCGTCGAAGGGTTGGAACCTGTCGGCGAACGGCGGGACCGGCGTGAACATCGCGCCGGGGGCGACGGTAGACGTGTCGCCGGGCAGCAGTGGCAACGTTACGGTCAGCCAAAACGCGACCAACGGTAATCTGACGATCAACACAAACCCGAACCTGACGGCGACGAGCGTCACCACGGGCAACACCGTGATGAACAACACCGGCGTGACGATCGCGGGTGGCACGAACGGCACGGTGAGCTTGACCAACACCGGTCTGAACAACGGCGGCAACACGATCACGAACGTGGCCAACGGGGTGAACGCGACCGACGCGGTGAACGTGAGCCAGTTGAATCAGCAAAGCACCAGTCTCACCAACGACGGTCTGAACTTCACTGATGCCGCAGGCAATACGATCCACGAGAACCTTGGCGGTACGTTGCCGGTGATCGGCTCGACGACGGCGGCGAGAGGTCTTGCGCTGGACGCCTCGGGTACGACGACGGCAGGCACGTATTCATCGAAGAACGTGCAGACGGTGGCCGATCCGACGACCGGCAAGCTGCAGGTTCAATTGGCGGATAACCCGGACTTCACCTCGGTGACCACAGGTAACACGGTGATGAACAACGCGGGTGTGGCGATCACGGGCGGCACGAACGGCACGGTAAGCTTGACGAACACCGGCCTGAATAACGGCGGCAACACGATCACGAATGTAGGCGCTGGCGTGAACTCCACCGATGCGGTCAACGTGAGCCAACTCAACGCAGTGTCGACTGCGGCGAACGCGGGCTGGAACAGGACGACGGCGGCAACGGGCACGGGCACGGTGAGTGGTACGAGTGTGGCGAATGTTGCTCCGGGCTCGACGGTGACGACGACGGCGGGCAACAACATCGCGATCACGCAGAACGGTACCACCCTGACGATCGCGACAAACCCGGATCTGGTGTCGAACAGCCTGACGACGGGCGATGGCGCGGGTAACACCACGGTGACCAACGGCAGCGGTGTGACTACGACGGATGCGAGCGGCAACAGCACCTCGGTGAGCTCGACCGGCGTGACCATCACTCCGGCAGGGGGTGGCTCGACCGTGACTCTGACCAACACTGGTCTGAACAACGGTGGTAACAAGATCACCAATGTTGCCGCGGGGACTGTCTCGTCGACCTCTACCGACGCGGTGAACGGTAGTCAGCTTTATGCCGTGGAGAATACGGTGAACAACGCTGTGAACGGCGGCGGTATCAAGTATTTCCATGCGAATTCCGCGGCGCCGGATTCCGCGGCGGTGGGCACCGATAGCGTTGCGGTTGGCCCGTCGGCCGTTGCAAACGGCAATACCTCAATCGCTCAGGGGGCCGGAGCAGTGGCGGGCGTGAGCGGCGATCCGACCGTGGCTAACGATGTCGCGATCGGCACCAGCGCAACCGCCACAAGCGGGAGTTCGCTTGCGATCGGTTCGGGCGCTAGCGTCTCGACATCCGGGGGGGTCGCCCTAGGCGCAGGTTCCGTCGCCACGCGTTCGGCCGGAAACTACGTGGATCCAATCACCGGAACCAGCTTTGCGACGCTCTACGGCGCGGTTTCGGTCGGCACGCTCGGTGGCCTGCGCCAGATTACGAACGTCGCCCCGGGCACACAACCGACCGATGCGGTGAACTTGTCCCAGCTCGAGGGCGCCATCGGATTGATGAGTTCGACGCTCAGTAATGAGATTTCGAATTCGACAGGGGCTCCTGTCTCAAGCGGGGGATCGGTCTCGAACGGTAATGAGTGGGTCGCGGGTAATCCAGTCACATACACGGCGCCAACGGCCAGCGGTACGGGGTCGACCGCTGTGGGCAGCGGGAGCGTTGCGTCCGGCAACGGAAGCACGGCGATCGGTGATGGCGCAAGCGCAAGCGGTGCGAACTCCGTGGCACTGGGTGCAAATTCGGTCGCAGATGCGCCGAATACGGTATCGGTGGGCTCACCCGGCAACGAACGCACCATCAGCAACGTCGCACCGGGTGTGAACGGCACCGACGCGGTCAACTTGAATCAGTTGAATGCAGGCGTGGCGCAAGCGAACCAGTACACGGATCAACAGGTTAACAACTTGAGGCGTGATCTGAACGCAGGTGTCGCCGCAGCGATGGCGGTCGCCGGCTTGCCGCAACCGACGGCGCCGGGCAAGAGCATGGTCTCGGTCGCAGCGTCGACGTGGCAAGGCCAGCAAGGCATCGCAGTCGGTTTGTCGACAATCTCGGAAAACGGCAGATGGGTCTACAAGGGCTCGCTGACGACCAGCACCCGAGGCGGCACGGGTGCCGCAATCGGCGCGGGCTTCCAATGGTAAGGACACGGCGCGGTCCTGTGCCGGAAAGCACTGCCGCACCCAATTTGATGGTGAACACTCATGAAATTTAACAAGATCGGCGCAATTGTCGGTATCGGCATTTGCCTGGCGGGTTGTGGCACCGTGCCAACGACCGGCCCGGATGGGCGCGTTGCGTTCCCCGACAGAGACAGCGCATGGCTGAAGGAGGGGACCTTTGTCAACGTCGACAATCTGCGGCAAATGGCTCCCGGGTTGAATAAGACGCAAGTTTACGCACTCCTGAAAGAACCGCACTTTGATGAAGGTGTGATTGGCGTGCGCGTGTGGAACTACATCTTTGACTTTCGGACCGGGCACGGAAACGACTTCATCTCCTGCCAGTACCAAGTCCAGTACGATGAAAATCGGCTGGTCAAGGCGACGTATTGGAAGGAACCGGAATGCGAGAAGTATGTGAATCCAACGCCTGTGGCGGCTGCGACGCCGGCGCCGACGCCGGTCAAGCAGATCACGCTCGACGCGTCATTGTTGTTCGGATTCAACCAATTCGCGCTCAGCGATTTGCGGCCGGAAGGGCGCGCCAAACTTGACAGTATCGCGGCCTCGCTTAGCGATAACGTGGCGAACGGTGAGCGTATCAAGGTCGCGGGATATACCGACCGAATTGGATCGGAAGCCTACAATCAACAGTTATCGCTTCACCGAGCCCAGACCGTTCGCGACTATTTCGCCAGCCGTGGCATCGATGCCCGTCGGATTGATGCCGTCGGTATGGGGAGTGCTAACCCGGTGTCTTCGGGATGTCCCGCCGGACGTTCGGCGGCCGCCTTGCAATGCCTCGCAGCCGACCGCCGTGTGACAATCGAAACCGTTCCCGTCGTCGCCAGTCAACCGCATTGATCGAGTTCCGCAACCTGTGCGCCCGACAGCGGCTTGCCGTTTCGCATTTTTGGACGATGCCGTTCAGTCAGCGCACTGAACGGCATTGGGGGGAAGGGGCGGGTGCCGCCACTGGCGACGCCAACGCTCGCCTCGAAGCTTAGTCGACAGCACCGCGCCCCAACCCCGTTACGGCTTGCAGGATTGCCACACGCGCCTGCCCCAGAATCTGTCCTTGCCAAATCGGGTCCTCGAAGCAGAACGCCGCGCGCACCGCTGCACGAATCGCCGCCGCCTGCACTGCCGGCGCGTCCGGATGCTGGCGTAGCCAGGCATCGGCCCGCAGCATGTGCAACATGTCGATGAGCGGTACCGTGCCATATTCGATGGCCATGGCGGTGACCTGCGCATCCGGACGTGCAAACCGCAAGGTGTCGAGCAATGGCCCGCCAACGTTGGATGCCACCGTCGTGCCGTCGACCGGGCTGGCCAGATCGGCCCCCCACCAGGCACGAGCGCGCCTGAGTTCGGCGGCGTCGACTCGTCCAACGCTGATCTTTTCGCCGTGACCGGGGGGACCAAGCCCGGTATGAAAGTCGATCCACCCCACCGCGTCGCACGCGTGCGCATGCTCGAGGATCAACGCGCCCATCAGTCGGGTGCTTGCCACCGGAGCACGCCCGCCATAGAACAACCCGTCTGCAAATCGATATTGCCCAAGGGTCAGCGCGCGCTGATACGCGGGTTCACCGTGCGCGGCGATATAGTGCGTGATCGCCGCGACATTGTCGTCCGAGGGCGGCCACATCGGTGGCACCAGCAAGGCGTGCAGATCGGCGTAGGCATCGTTGGCCGGCAGCGGCTGTGTGAAGTCGATGCTGTTGCGGTTCAAGTCCACGTTGTCCTCGTTGGTTCGCGACAGCCACGAGAAGCCGTAAGGATTGATGGCATGCACGACAAGGATCGCCACATCAGCCGCCGCCAGGCGTGCCTGTAGTCCTGCATCGCCCAGCAGTGCGACTTGCGCCGCGCTGCCGCAAAAACCCTCTACGCCATGCGTACCCGACGTCAAGATCAATAGCCGACGGGTACGCGCAGCCCCGAGCCGCACAACGTCGGTAGCCAGTGCCTCGCCTTCACGCCCCGCGATGCCGGGGATGAGATGGCTCGTCACGGCAACCCCGGCGGCCCGCGCAGCGGCGGCAAACCGCTCTCGCGCCTGCGCGTAGGTCGCGGAAAAGCATTCGTTGACCATGATGCGTTACGCGACCAGGAAGGCTTCTGCCAGACGAACCCAATACGTGGATCCCAGCGTCAGCACGTCGTCGTTGAAGTCATAGCTCGTATTGTGGAGCATGCAGGGGCCGAGCCCGTGGCCGTGCGCGCGATGATCGCCGAGTCCGTTGCCGATATACGCGTAGCAACCGGGCCGTTCCTGCAGGAAAAACGAAAAGTCCTCCGCGCCCATGGTCGGGTCGATCGGGTAGACAACGTGGTCGCGGCCGACGATCTCCTGCATGACATCGATGGCGAACTGCGTCTGCGTCGCCGTGTTGATGGTCGGCGGGTAATTGCGCACGAATGTGAATTCCGCGGTACAGCCATAGGCGGCAGCCGTCGATGTGCAGAACTCGCGCATGCGCGTCTCCACCAGATCGAGCACGTCGATCGAAAACGTCCTTACGGTGCCGGCCAACGTAGCGGTGTTCGGGATGACGTTGATGGCTTCGCCTGCCTGCATCTGTGTGATGGACAGCACGGCGGCATCGATCGGCCGCTTGTTGCGCGTCATGATGCTCTGCAGTCCAGTACCGATCTGCATCGCCGTCAGCACAGGGTCGATGCCGTCATGCGGCATGGCGGCGTGTGCCCCGGTGCCCTTGACGACGATCCGGAACTCGTTGCTCGACGCCTGCGTTGCGCCAACGCGTGCACCGAAACTGCCGGCGGCGAGCCCAGGCCAATTGTGCAGCGCGAACACCGCGTCGACCGGGAATCGCTCGAACAGGCCGTCCTGGAGCATGGCCTTGGCGCCGCCGCCGCCTTCTTCCGCGGGCTGGAAGATGAATACGATCGTGCCATCGAACGTGCGATGCATGGCAAGGTGCTGTGCAGCGCCCAGCAACATCGCGGTATGGCCATCGTGGCCGCACGCATGCATCTTGCCCGCGTATTGCGAAGCGTGCGCAAAGCGGTTGAGTTCCTGGATGGGCAGGGCATCCATGTCGGCCCGCAGGCCGATGGTCTTCGTGCCGGTGCCATTACGCAGCACGCCGACGACACCGGTCTTGCCGAGGCCGCGGGTGACCTCGATACCCCATGATTCGAGCAGACGCGCAACGATGTCGGACGTTCGCGCTTCTTCGTAACGCAGCTCAGGGTGGGCGTGGATGTCGCGGCGAATGGCCTGCAGCTCGGCGGTGCGTTCAGCGATTTCAGGAATGATGGACATGTGGGTGGGTTCTCTATGGGGGCCCCGATGGCGCCGCCGCCGGCGATCACCAAGCCAGCCGGGGCGCGACATTGGCCATGGGGTGCGTTGTGGAACGGGAGTGGGCAAGGCAGGCGCGGGACGAATGCCCGCGCATGGACAGGGATGTGCCGTTCGTTATTGCAGCGGCATGCGGGAGCGGTCTTGCAGCATCAGGATCGTGATGAGGCCGACAGCCGCGCCGAACAGCCCGTAGTACACGACAGCGAGCTTGTCCCCCGTCCAACTGATGAGAAGCGTGGCAATGGCGCCGGCGAAGCCGCCGAAGATCATGACGGCGAAGTTGTAGCCAATCGCCATCGATGTGGCGCGTACCCGCGACGGGAAGAGTTCGCACACGAAGGCACAATACGAGCCCTGGAACAGGCCGAGCGAGAGCATCAGGCAGCACTGCACAACGATCAGCATTGGCAGGGTCGGCGTGTGACTCACGGCCAGGAACAGCGGATACGTGATGACCAGGCTGATGACGCCGGACGCTACCATCGGCTTCTTGCGGCCGATGGCATCTGAAATCCGGCCCGATGCAAAGGTGCCGATGATGTAGGCGACGGCGGCGCACAGCGACGCGATCACGCTGCTCTTGAACGGAATGCCCAGCGACTTCGTGGCGTAACTCGGCATGTAGTAATAAAAGATGTAGGTGCCAATGGTGCCGTACACCGTCAGGCCGAAGCCGGCCAGCACCTGTCGCCAGTGCGTGGTCACCGACTCGATGAAAGGCGAGCGACGGGGCTCGGCGTGCCTGGTGGCGTCCTTGAATACGGGGGATTCGTCCAGGCGCGAGCGCACGTAGAGGCCAACCGGCACGATCAGCAGGCCGATCGCGAAGGGAATGCGCCATCCGAACGCGTCGATCTGCTCCGGTGTCAGGGTTTGCGTGATGCCCACCGATACGATGGCCCCGAGCAACATGCTGCAGGCCTGCGCGATCATCTGGAAGCTTCCGTATACGCCTCGGCGTTCGACAGGGGCATGCTCGACCAGGAAGGCGGTGGCGCTGCCCACTTCGCCACCGGCGGAAAAGCCTTGCAGGAAACGGCCGATCAACATCAGCACCGGTGCGGCCATGCCGATCGACGCATACGTCGGGGCGAAAGCGATGACTGCGACACCGAGCGCCATGACCGAGATGGTCAGCAGCAGGGCCGACTTGCGGCCGTGCCTGTCGGCGACGTTGCCCAACACGATGCCGCCCAACGGCCGCGTGAGAAAGCCCACGCCAAACGTTGTCCAGGTCGCGAGCAAGGCGGCAGTCGGATTATCGCTGGGAAAGAACTGGCGGGCGATGTTGGCCGCGAAAAACGTGAAGACGGTGAAATCGAACCATTCGAGCGCATTGCCGATGGTGGATACCGCAATGACGCCTACGTCGATACGTTTGCCCGATCGTTCCGGGGCTGTCGGGGTAGTGGCGCTGTCGCGCCCAACTGAAACTTCCATGGAGAGGCTCCTATCTCGAAGTTTGACCTTGGCAAGCCGGATTCACTGGCTCCGAATGATTCTGCTTGTGTAAAAAAATCAACAAAAGCTAGAATTTGTGATCCGTCATCGCAAATATTTTGATGAATTTGCGGCCGTCAGGATCTTCGACACGACCTGCGAGGCAACCCGTGAGCAACCTGCGATTCATGCGTACTTTCGTCGCGGTGGCGCGGTATGGCTCGTTCGCTTCGGCTGCTGAACGTCTGGCGATGACGCAGTCGGCGGTGAGCATGCAAATGCGCGCGTTGGAGGAGGAGTTCGGGCACGCGATATTCGATCGGGTCGGGCGTTCGATTGCCCTCAACGCGATGGGCCGTGCGTTGTTGCCGCATGCGCAGTTGTTGCTGGCGCAATACCAGAACATGCGCATATTGGCGTCCGGTATCGAGTCGCCCGTCGGACCGGTCGCTATCGGTGCAATCGAATCCGCGGTGAGCGCCTTGGCGCCCGCCGTGTTGCAGATCAAGCAGGCAAGGCCGGGGCTGGAGGTCTCGATCCAGACCGCGCGCTCGATAGCACTGACGGCCCAACTCGACGCCGGTGATATCGACTGCGCGGTGCTCGTCGAGCCGCAGGGGCGTCGGCCCGCAGGGGTGCGCTGGACGCCCCTGTATCGAGAGCCTCTGGTGATGCTTGCGCCCGCCGGGATGAAACACGCGTTGAGCGCACGGTTGCTCGCGACGGAACCGTTCTTGCGATTCGATCACACCCAACGCACGGGGGCGCTGATCGATCGCGCGTTACGGCGTCAGCGCATCAAGGTCAACGAATTCCTGGAGTTGAGTTCCATCGAAGGCATCGTAGGACTGGTGCGGCAAGGGCTCGGCGTCACCGTCGTGCCGATGCTGCGCAATGCCACATGGGCGCAAGAAGATACCCTGCGCGTCGTCGCGTTACCCGACGTGACCGAGCAACGTAGCATCGGCCTTCTGGCGCGTACCCGCGACGACAAGGTAGGTATTACGAGCGTCATCGCCCAGCAGATCCTGGCACAGGCTTGAGTTTGCTGGGGGCCACGTGAGGTGTCGCCCATCACGCCCCGGACGGCGCGGCTTCGATCGGGATGTCAGCCACGCGATCGTGGCCGTGCTTGAACGGAAAGGGCCCCTTGGGTGGGGCCGCTCGAATCTTGCATACGCCGTATGTGGGCAGCAGCCATACCGCTTGATCCGGTGACGGCTGGCGCACGACGCTCACACCGAGCGCGTCAGTCCGCCGTCGACGCGAATGTTCTGGCCGGTGATGTACCCACCGCCTTCCGATGCCAAAAACGCCACGGTTGCGGCGATTTCTTCCGCCTTGCCGTAACGCTGCATCGGCACGCTCTCGCGGCGTGTCTCTTGCTGCGGCAGGCTGTCGATCCATCCCGGGAGCACATTGTTCATGCGTACGTTGTCCTTCGCGTACTTGTCCGCAAACAGCTTCGTAAACGATGCCAGTCCGGCGCGAAACACCGCTGACGTGGGAAACATCTCGCTCGGCTCGAACGCCCAGGCCGTCGAGATGTTGATGATGGCGCCCGAGCCTTGCTTCTGCATGATCGGTGTCACCAGTCGCGTCGGGCGTATCACGTTCATCAGATAGATGTCCATGCCGCGATGCCAGTCGTCGTCGGTAATTTCCAGAATCGGCGCGCGCGGACCGTGACCTGCGCTGTTGACCAGCACATCGATGCGTCCCCAGCGTTCGACCGCCAGCTCGACCAGCTTCGCCAGCGATTCGTTCGATTGATTCGACCCCGTCACGCCCACGCCGCCTAGCGCCGTGGCCAGCGCCTCGCCCTTGCCCGACGACGACAGGATGCCGACCTTGAAGCCATCCGCCGCGAGTCTGCGCGCCGCCGCTGCGCCCATGCCACTGCCACCTGCCGTGATCAACGCCACTTTTTCCACCGTCATGCTCAAAACCTCCAGAGACGCCGGCATGCCCACAATGGCAGCCCGCATTGCGATTTGTGCGTGAAAGCCTAACATCTCGGCGAATCTCAGATGACGCACCGGCTCGCTACCAAGGAACTCGGTGTCACTCAGGCGGCCATCGCTCAGCAAGCCCGCGTCTCGGGGCGGCATTGGGCATGAAGCGGTTCGAGCGGCATCCGCCAGCGACGGCTGTCATGGGGGGCAGCCCGCTTGTCGCGCCGCTGTTTGACGAGGTGCTGGCCGTGCGCTCGAGCGCACGAGATTGCGATAAACGGTCATCGCGTTGCGTCGCGTCGCGTACGAGGGCGGGCGGGCGTTAGGCACTGTGGCGCGACAATGACACTTGCCATGTGTGACTTCGTGTCATCATATGGCATGGCCCAGATCCCACTCTTCCCGCTCGGTAACGCCCTGTTTCCTGCTGGGGTGTTGCATCTGCGTATCTTCGAGGTGCGCTATCTCGACATGATCAAGCGATGTCTCGCCGATGGCACCGAATTCGGTGTGGTCGTGCTGCGCAAGGGCAGCGAGGTGCGCTTGCCCGATGGCGTCGAAGCGCCGGCCATGATCGGCACGATGGCGCGCATCGACGACTGGCGC
Source organism: Pandoraea eparura (assembly GCF_902459725.1). Lineage (GTDB taxonomy): Bacteria > Pseudomonadota > Gammaproteobacteria > Burkholderiales > Burkholderiaceae > Pandoraea > Pandoraea eparura. The sequence continues at coordinate 7,139 of NZ_CABPSH010000009.1, read as the reverse complement.
GCGACCATGCCCTCGCTGCTCGAACTCGTGTGCCGGGGCACGACCAAGTTTCGGCTCGCGAGCGTCGAACAGGGGAGGTACGGTCTGTGGACGGGCGACGCGCAAATGTTGCCGGACGACGTCAATGTCGCCATCCCCGACACCTTGCAGATCAGTGCCGACACGTTGGGCAAGCTGATTGCCGGCTTGCAGCGCGACCCCGCGCGTGCGGCGAAATTGCCGCTGGCACCGCCGTACCGTCTGGACGAATGTGGGTGGGTTGCCGATCGGTGGGCTGAATTGTTGCCGCTTCCGCCGCACGAGAAAGAGGCCCTCCTGGGCATCGTCGATCCGGCGGCGCGTTTGGTCCGCATTCAGGCATTCCTGACCGATCACGGCGTGCTGTCCTGATCGCCAGCCGGGATAGGGCCGGGGTGTTCGTTTCGTCAAAGGCGGTCAGACAGGCGATAATGCCGCCTGCAACGTCCTTCCATGCCGACGTAGCGCGTCGTGCCGCCGCCAGCGGCGCCGGGCGCGGCGGTATCGTCACAGAAATCCATGACAGTCCAGATCAACGAAGAACTCAAGGCGTACATCGATCCGCTCACGCCTGACGAATATGCGGCGCTCGAACAGAGCCTGCTCGCCGAAGGATGCCGCGACGCCCTTGTGCTATGGGGTGACGTGCTGGTCGACGGCCACAACCGCTATGCGATTTGCCGCAAGCACGACATCGACTTCCGTACGGTGCAGAACCTGTCGTTCCAATCCATGGACGACGTGCGCCTGTGGATGATCGACAATCATCTGGGGCGGCGCAGTGTGTCCGATTACCAGCGCGGCGTGCTGGCGTTGCGCAAGAAGACCATTCTCGAAGCCCGCACCGGTAGCGATAGCCCGGCGCAAGCCACGGCGCCGCAGGCCGCTTCCGCGAGCGATGCGCCCGAGGCAACGGGGGCCAATGCGTCGATTCCCGCGCATACGATGGCGCTGACTCGCGCGGCGTTGGCGCGTGCGGCGCGCTTGTCGAGCAATACGCTGGGGCAGATCGAGCAGATCCACACGGCAGCGGCGCCGGAGTTGGTGGATGCCGTCAAGCGGGGTGAGGTGTCGATCAATGCGGCGGCAGCCGTCTCGACCCTGCCGCAGGCGGCGCAGGTGGCGGCGGTGGTGGCCGGCAAGCAGGAATTGCGGGAGCTGGCGCGTCAGGTGCGCGAGGCGCGTCCGGTCAAGCCGCGCAAAAGGAAAGACGACGAGATCGCTGAAGACGATGACGGCACGCCGCCGTGGGACACCACCGCGGAGCCGACCGACGAACTCACGCGTCTGTCAAAGGAACTCAAAGCCATGACCGCCGAGCGAGACGCGCTCAAGAAGCGGGTGGCCCATCTGACCATCGCGCTGGCGGAGGCGCGAGCGGGCAAGTGAGCCAGCGAACCCCCAGATCCCCAACCCTTCATCAGGCCAACCTCGACACGCTGCGAGACGGGATCTTGCGCGGCGCGCTCCCGGGGGGCGGGTATCAACTGTGTCAGGAAGCGCTGGCCAAGCGCTTCGACGCGAGCCGGGTGCGGGTGCGCAAAGACGCCGGTTTCCTCTCACAGGCTGCCGATTGAGTCATCACCGTTGATTGCGGCGACCGAAGTCCGGATTCGCGTTCATTTGTGAATTCAAGGCACGAATCTTGTTCGTTTGTGGGGACTTCTTGCGTGAGCGGGAATCCGGGACACTGTGCGCTTTCGTCGTGCCCTTCAACGGGCGTTGTATGCCTTGGCGCGACGCATCCTGACAGGAGTTGCAATCATGAGTCTTCCTGCTTTCGGCCTTGGCACATTCCGCTTGAAGGGCCAAACCGTCGTCGATGCCGTTACCCAGGCGCTCGCGCTGGGATACCGCGCGATCGACACTGCGCAGATCTACGAGAACGAAGCTGACATTGGGCGCGCATTGGCGGCATCGGACGTCAAGCGTGACGCGTTGTATCTGACCACCAAGATCTGGGTCGACAACTTCTCCCGTGACAAGTTGATTCCTAGCCTGAAGGACAGTCTCTCGAAGCTTGGCACCGACCGCGTCGATCTGACGCTGATTCACTGGCCGTCGCCGGCCGATGCCGTGCCGATGGCGGAATACCTTGGTGCGTTGCGAGAGGCTCGCGAGCAGGGTTTGACCGGTGCCATCGGCGTGTCCAACTTCACCATTGCGCTGCTGCAACAGGCCATCGGCATTGTTGGGCCGGGCGAGTTGGCGACCTTGCAGATCGAACTGAGCCCGTATCTTCAGAACCGCAAGCTGGTGGAATTTGCGCGCTCGCAAGGCGTGCATGTCACGTCTTACATGACGCTGGCGTACGGCAAAGTGCTCAACGATCCGGCGCTCGTGAAGATTGCCGAGGCGCATGGGGCAACCACGGCGCAAGTCGCGCTGGCCTGGGCGATGCAGCAGGGGTATGCCGTCATTCCCTCGTCCACCAAGCGCGAGAATCTGGCGAGCAACATGAAGGCGTGCGACCTGCGGCTCAGCGATGACGACATGGCACAGATCGCCACGCTCGATCGCAACGAGCGTCAGGCCAATCCGGCATCGCTCGCGCCGGCTTGGGACTGAAACAGGTGGGAGTCGGGGGAGTGCGGGGGACGGCGGAGCGCTCGTTCGATGTGTGACGGTGGCGGGGCGTATGCGAGAATAGCGCATTGCCGATAGCGGCCAATTGCGCTGAGCGGGGCGCGCCCCAGCGGGGCGGGCGACGCTCGGCGGCTTTTCGTCCACGTTTCATGAATCGAGATTTACCCGCCACCGACGAGACCTACATGGGCCTGGCGCTGCAACAGGCTCGCGCCGCGATGGTGCAGGGAGAGGTGCCGGTCGGCGCCGTGGTCGTGCGCGATGGGCAAGTGATTGCTGTCGGGCACAACTGCCCGGTGGGCGGTCACGACCCGTCGGCGCATGCCGAAATGCAGGCATTGCGAGCGGCGGCACAGGCGTTGGGCAACTATCGTCTGCCGGAATGCGAACTTTACGTGACGCTCGAGCCGTGTGTCATGTGTGCGGGCGCGATCATGCATGCACGGGTGAAGCGAGTCGTATATGGGGCTGCCGATCCCAAGACCGGGGCGTGCGGCAGCGTGATCGACCTGTTCGCGGAACCTCGGCTCAATCATCATGCCGAAGTGCTCGGCGGCGTCATGCGCGACGAGTGTGTCGGCATTCTCCAGACCTTCTTCAGTGAACGACGTGCCGCGGCGAAGGCACGTCGCTCGTCGGCGGCCGCCGAGGCGGCGGGCGCGACCCCAACCCCAACACCGGGATCCCTCAATTGACGCAGACCAGGCTTCTCGAACTGATTGCTCCGTCAGGCTATGCGCCCGACCCCGAGGTTGCCTCGCGCGGCATCGAGACATTGGAGCGACTTGGCTACACCGTCAGCAACCGCGAGGCGCTTGCGCGTCGGTATTTGCGCTTTGCGGGAACCGATGCCGAGCGCAGCAGCGAAATCAACCAGTTGGCGGCGCGTGACCATCCCGTGCCCGAGATCGTGCTCGCGGTGCGCGGCGGTTACGGCGCCGTGCACCTGCTCGACCAGCTCGACTATGAAGGCCTGCATCGCCGGTTATCCGGGGCACCGGTCGCCATCATTGGCCATAGCGACTTCACTGCCGTTCAAATGGCGCTGTTGGCGCAGGCCCATCTCACCACGTTTGCGGGGCCGATGTTGCTGGCGGACTTCGGGGCCGATCCGCTGAGCGAATTCACCCTGACGCAATTCCAATCCGTGTTGCGCTCGCCGAGCCATATGGCCGAGTGGCAGGGGGATGGGGCAAGCGGCGATATCGACGTGTCCGGCACCTTGTGGGGCGGAAATCTGGCAATGGTCTGCAGCCTGATTGGTACCCGATACCTGCCGCAGATCGAGGGGGGCGTGCTGTTCGTCGAGGACGTGAACGAGCCGCCGTATCGCGTTGAGCGGATGCTGTACCAATTGCATCAATCCGGCATTCTGTCGCGTCAGCGCGCGTTGGTGCTGGGAGACTTCTCGCAATATCGCGTGACCGAGTACGACAACGGATACGACATGCCGGCGATGATCGAGAGCGTGCGTCAAGTGATCGGCATACCGATCGTGACCGATATGCCGTTTGGCCACTGCCCCGACAAACTGACCTTGCCGGTGGGCGGCCAGGCCAGATTACAGACATCCGGGGCGCGGGTCACGCTGACGCTTACGGGATATCCCTATCGGTCCGCGTAATATCCAGGCGAGTGCCGACTGAGCGTTCGGCAAGGCGGCATAGCGGCAAGCGAAAGCACGCCGGGTCGATACGACGGCCTGGCGTGCTTTTTTTGTTGTCGCGGCGATTGAGGTGTGTTGCGTGAAATTTGCGTGTTTTTGATATTGTGTTGCGCGATTTTCGATGGCGTTGTCGCGGGCATGGTTCCACCGGAGGGGAGCGTGCCGGTTGAGGGGGGACGAAGGGGGCACGCGTGGACGTGCTGGGTAGTGCGGGGGGCGACTATACGTTTAGACGCAGCCTGAATATCCGAATCTGGCTATGTTTCCGTGGGGTGGATTTGGCTACACTGCTTCGATCGTTTCGCCATTCCCCGAATGCCAGGACACCATGGCCAGCCACACAGCAAGTTCCAACGACTATCCGCGCGATCTCATCGGTTATGGCCGTCACGTACCGTTTGCCGACTGGCCGGGGCGTGCGCGCATTGCCGTCCAGTTTGTTCTGAACTACGAAGAAGGTGGCGAGAACTGTGTATTGCACGGTGATCGCGCGTCCGAGCAGTTCCTGTCCGAGATCATTGGCGCGGCGGCATACGAAGCGCGTCACATGAGCATGGAATCCATATACGAATATGGGTCGCGGGCGGGCGTGTGGCGCATCTTGCGAGAATTCGAGCGTCGCGGGTTGCCGTTGACCGTATTTGGCGTGGCGATGGCCATGCAGCGTCATCCCGAAGTCACCGCCGCGTTTCAGGAATTGGGACACGAAATCGCGTGTCACGGTTGGCGCTGGATTCACTACCAGAACATGGACGAGGCAACTGAGCGTGAGCACATGCGCATCGCCATCGACCTCTTCAAGGAAATGACGGGGAGCGCACCGCTGGGTTGGTACACCGGTCGTGACAGCCCGAATACTCGGCGTTTGGTGGTTGAGCAGGGCGGGTTCGTCTATGACTCCGACAACTATGGCGACGACTTGCCGTTCTGGACGCAGGTGCAGACCGAGGGTGGCGAGGTCAAGCCGCACCTGGTCGTGCCGTACACCCTCGATTCCAACGACATGCGCTTTGCGGCGCCGCAGGGGTTCAACACGGCCGATCACTTCTTCCACTACCTGCGTGATGCGTTCGACGTGCTATATGCCGAAGGGGGCGAAGCGCCGAAGATGCTGTCGGTGGGCATGCATTGCCGGTTGTTGGGTCGCCCGGGGCGATTTGCGGCGTTGCAGCGATTCCTTGATCACATTGAAAAGCATGATCGTGTGTGGGTGTGTCGTCGTATCGACGTGGCACGTCACTGGCAGGCGCGCCATCCGTACGTGGCCGCTTGAGCGTAACCGTTTGTCTAAAGGGTTGTGCAAAGGTCACTGAAGGTTTGCGTGAAGTGGCTGCGTCCGGAGGGGGCGTGGTTGCTGAAAAATATAAATCCGACAGGCGTCATCGGGCTGTGCGAAGAGCATGGCGGGGGCGCCACCGTTGTTCTCCAGGAGAGCCGTTAATGAACGCCCCGTTGTCTATGACCCAGCGTACTGTTGCCGAGCTGTCGGCGTTGCCGCGTGCCGAGTTCGTTGCGGCGCTCGACGGCATCTTTGAGCATTCCCCTTGGGTGGCCGAAGCGGCTTGGGACGACCGTCCGTTTGCCACCGTTGACGCGTTGCAGGACGCCATGTGCCAGGCTGTGATCGATGCCGGCGAAGGCCCTCAGCTCGACCTCATTCGTGCTCACCCGGAATTGGCGGGCAAAGCGGCCGTGCGTGGCGAGCTGACGGCGGAGTCTACGCGAGAGCAGGCGGGGGCGGGGCTGGACCAGTGCAGTGCGGACGAATTTGCGCGGCTGACCGAACTCAATGACGCCTACAAGGCCAAGTTCGGGTTCCCTTACATCCTGGCGGTGCGTGGGCATACCCGTGCCAGCATCATCGAAAACTTTGCCGCGCGCGTTGCCAACAGCCGGGCGGACGAGATCGACGAGTGCTTGCGACAGATCTTCCGAATTGCCGGATTCCGTTTGCAGGATCTGGTCCGCGACTGAGCTGTGGGCGGATTGGGCGGAGGGTGTCCGCCGGAGCGGTTCCCATGCGCTCCAGCCCAAATCATTACGTTTCAGACATTACCGAGTCTCAAGGAGTTGGCATGGCCCTCGCCCCGCAAGATCCGAACGCACCGGAATTCGTGCGCCGTTACGTCAATCTGGCCGATCCGCGTCTGGGTGCGCAGGCATTGGTGGCCAGCGACGAATTCTTCGCGGCCAAAGAGCGCATGCTCAATCCCGAGCCGGCCGTCTTCATCCCTGGCAAATACGACGACAACGGCAAGTGGATGGATGGTTGGGAGACGCGTCGCAAGCGCGTGAACGGCTACGACTGGTGCGTCGTCAAACTGGCGCGACCGGGCGTATTGTTCGGTGTCGATCTCGACACCAGCCATTTCACCGGCAACTTCCCGCCGGCGGCGTCGCTCGAGGGGTGCCACAGCGCCGACGGTGCACCGGGCGAGTCGGCCGAGTGGTTTGAATTACTCGCGTCGACCAGCTTGCAGGGCAATGCGCACCACTACCATGCCATCACCAATTCGCGTGCCGTGACCCATGTGCGAGTGAACCTGTACCCCGATGGTGGCTTGGCGCGTTTGCGCTTGTATGGGTTGCCGCAGGGCGATTGGGCGCGACGCTCGCGCGACGAGTTGATCGACCTCATCGCGATGGAGAATGGCGGTTACGTCGTGGCGGCGAACAACCAGCATTTCGGGATGGCGTCGAATTTGCTGATGCCGGGGCGGGGAGTGAACATGGGCGATGGGTGGGAGACGCGCCGTCGTCGGGAGCCGGGTAACGACTGGGCGATCATTGCCTTGGCGCAGCCGGGCGAGATTACGAAGATCGACGTTGACACGGCGCACTTCAAGGGCAACTTCCCGGATCGTTGTTC
>NZ_CABPSH010000008.1 GCF_902459725.1 Pandoraea eparura | reverse complement strand
TATCTGCCGAAGCAGACGCACCATTCATCGAGTGCCCACACTTATCGGTTGTCTAGTTTTTAAAGATCAATCGCATCGAACTTCGCTTCGTCGCACACTTACCGCGCCGTCGCTTCGTTTTCTGCGTCGCTGCATCAGCAGCAGAGAAGTGAGATTATGTCGCAGCTTCTCGTCGTCGTCAACAGTTTTTTTCGCCTTCTTCGCTCATCGCCGTAGCGACTCACTAGCTCCAAAACCACTAACCACCGGGCTTTCCAGCCCGTCGCCACCACCGCTTCGCCGCTTTCGCTGCGTCGCTGTCGTTGCGAGAGACGAGATATTAGTGAAAACCCCGTACCCTGGCAAGCCCTTTGTGAAAATATTTTGAAAAAGCCATAGGCGATCAATCCCGATCAGCGATACCGCATCCATGATCGCCCTCCAAAAAAGAAAAATCCTCACTCAGCGTAGTCCACTGGGCGAGGATCGGGCTGACCATCCTATTAACCCCGCCATATGACTGGGCGGGGCTTCTTTAAATAACCACAGCACCCGCAGGCGCCCGCGGCGTGGCAGCTTCAGGACTTCTTGCCAAAGTAACGCGCGAAGATGGCGTCATACGTCCCGTCCGCCTTGATCGCCTCGATCCCCTTGTTGATCTTGCCCAGCAACTCGGCATCCCCCTTGCGTACCGCGATCCCGTAATACTCCTTGGGAAAGCTGCTATCGGAGACCGTACGCAGCTTGGCATCCGGATTGTTGGCAACAAAGTTCACCACAACGCCGTTGTCTGCCACCACCGCGTCGACACCGCCGGCCTCCAGCTCCTTCATCGCGAGCGGCGTGCCTTCAAAGCGTTTGACCGACGGATTGTTCTTGCCCATAAGCTTCTGTACCACCTCGTCGCCCGTGGTGGCCGTCTGCACGCCCACCTTCAGCGACTTCAGATCGTCGAACTTCTGCACGGTCGAGTTCAGCGGCACGGCGATCAACTGCGACGCCTCGAAGTAAGGCGACGAGAAGTCCATCTGCTTGCGACGCTCGTCGGTGATCGTGATCGCCGAAATCAGAATATCTCTATCGCCCTGAACCAACGAATTGAAGATGCCCTCGAACGGCGTATTGACGAAACGCACGGAGATGCCCGCCTTGTCCGCGACAGCCTTCATCACATCGATGTCGAAGCCCGCGATCTGACGCGTATCGGTTTCGAACTCGAATGGCGCGTAGGCGGCGTCCGTACCGACGACGTACACGGTCTGTGCGCCGTCCGCCCCCGCCGAGCGGCCCGCCGCCGATTCTTCCTTCTTCCCGCAGGCACTCAACAGCAGCCCCGAGGCCACGACTACGGCCAGTGCAAATGCGCGTCGGTTGATCGACATCGTTTTGTCCCTTGCTGAAAAAACCGGCAGCCTATCATAAGACGACCTCCCCGGAGGAGGTCGTCGCGATACTTTACGTCGGTGATCAGCGATGCTTGAAAACCGGTTTGCGCTTCTCGACGAACGCCGCCATGCCTTCCTTCTGGTCTTCGAGCGCGAAGAGCGAATGGAACATCCGGCGCTCGAACTGCACGCCCTCGTCCAGGGTCGACTCGAACGCGCGGTTGACGGCTTCCTTCGCCGCCATCACGACCGGCAATGAGTATTCGCAAATGGTGTTGGCCGCGCCGATCGCTTCGTCGAGCAGCGTCTCGAGCGGCACCACGCGCGAGACCAGTCCGGCGCGCTCGGCCTCGGTCGCGTCCATGAAACGCGCCGTCAGGCACATGTCCATGGCCTTGGCTTTCGACACGGCGCGCGTCAGACGTTGCGTGCCGCCGGCACCCGGAATCACGCCGAGCTTGATTTCCGGCTGGCCGAACTTGGCGTTCTCCGCGGCGATGATGAAATCGCACATCATTGCCAGCTCACAGCCGCCGCCGAGCGCGAAGCCCGACACGGCCGCGATGACCGGCTTGCGAATGCGGCGCACCGTCTCCCAGTTACGCGTGATGTAGTCGCCCTTGAAGACGTCCGCAAAGGTGTACTTCGACATCATGCCGATGTCGGCCCCCGCGGCGAACGCCTTCTCGCTGCCGGTAATCACCATGCAGCCAATGGCTTCGTCGGCGTCGAACGCGGTGAGCGCGGCGCCCAGTTCGTCCATCAGCGCATCATTCAGCGCATTGAGCGCTTTCGGACGATTCAGCGTGATCAGACCGACACGACCGCGCGTCTCCACCAGAATGTTCTCGTACGTCATCCTCTTCTTCCTCCAGTCAAAATCTCGTCTTCAGGTTTCGGGGGACCGGCGCTGCCGGAACATCGACACCCGGGCAGTCACCGGAAACAGGCATAAGGCGATGGATACGCCGTTGGTTCGCAACAGCGCTGCGGCGCCCACGGCGAGTTGGGGGTCACCCGACCCGCCGGGCGTCGACTGTAGTGATTAAGCATGATGCCATCGATCCCCCGGCCACGCACCTGGCGTTCCGCCGAGCAGACGGCCCGCCGCCTCGCGCCGAATCACCGCCGAACGACAGCCGAGTGACAGCCGAACCGAAGCCGAATCGCAGCCTCATCACCGTCATCGCCACCGCCTACGCTCAACTCTCGAGACGCCGCCACGGCCGTCGGGGAAAACCCGGCGTCATCGTGTGCCACGCCCGGAAGATTTGGTGCTATATTAACAAACCAACCGGTCGGTTAATTAATGTCGATGACAGTGATCGACGACGACCCGGTGCCGTCACCTGCGTCTTGCCGCCCGTCGGCAGACAGCGAATCCGCCAGCCGCATTCCGACACGGACAGATCCACAACCATGACTCATCCCCTCTTCGCCAAACACCAAGAGACTCTCGAGCGCGCCCTCCAGGCCATCGCCACGCGTGGATACTGGAGCCCGTTTGCCGAAATGCCGAGCCCGCGTGCTTATGGCGAGACGGCCGCCGCCGACGGCGAAGCCGCATTCAAACAGTATCTGAATGCCGCCTTCCCGCTGGAACAACGCGGCAGCACGGGCAGCGTCGGTCAAGAGGCCTCGCCGTTCGGCTTTGCCCTCGGTACGACGTATCCCGGTTTCGAAATCGACACCCTGCTCGCGCGCGTGAGCGACGCCCACCAGTCGTGGCGCGCCGCCACCCCGGACGCCTGGGTCGGCGTGTCGCTGGAAATTCTCAAGCGCCTGAACGCGCGTAGCTTTGAAATCGCCAACGCCGTGATGCACACGACCGGTCAGGCCTTCATGATGGCCTTCCAGGCCGGCGGCCCGCACGCGCAGGATCGCGGCCTCGAAGCCGTGGCCTATGCCTGGGACGAGCTGCGTCGTGTCCCGGCAAACGCCTACTGGGAAAAGCCGCAAGGCAAGAATCCGCCGCTCGCCATGGAAAAGCGCTACACCGTCGTGCCGCGCGGCGTGGCGCTGGTGCTCGGCTGCTGCACGTTCCCGACGTGGAACGGTTACCCGGGCCTGTTTGCCAGCCTGGCCACCGGCAACGCCGTGATTGTCAAGCCGCACCCGGGCGCGATTCTGCCGCTCGCCATCACGGTGAAGATCGCGCGCGACGTGCTGCGCGAAGCCGGTTTCGATCCGGACGTCGTCACACTTGCGGCCACCAACCCGAACGACGGTGCCATCGTGCAGCAACTGGCCACGCGTGGTGAAGTGCGCGTGATCGACTTCACGGGCAGCACCGCCAACGGCGATTGGCTCGAGACGCACGCACGTCAGGCGCAGGTCTACACCGAGAAGGCCGGGGTGAACCAGATCGTCGTCGATTCGACGGACGACCTGAAGGGCATGGCCCGCAATATCGGCTTCTCGCTCGCATTGTACTCGGGCCAGATGTGCACCGCGCCCCAGAACATCTACATTCCGCGCGACGGCATCCAGACGCCCGACGGCAAGGTGTCGTTCGAAGAAGTCGTCGCCGCCATCGCAGGCAGCGTCCAGAAGACGTGCAGCGACCCGGCCAAGGCCGTCGAACTGCTCGGTGCGATCCAGAACGAAGGCGTGCTCGCCCGCATCGACGAGGCCCGCAAGGTCGGCCGCGTCGTGCTCGACAGCCAGACGCTCCAGCACCCGGCCTTCGCCGATGCCCGCGTGCGCACGCCGTTGATCGTCGCGCTCGATGTTGCCGACGAAGCCACCTACACCCGCGAGTGGTTCGGCCCGATCGCCTTCGTGATCGCCGTGGACAGCAGCGCCCAGGCGTTCGCCCTGGCCGGACGCACCGCCGCGCAGCATGGCGCGCTCACGTTGTCGGCTTACACGACGTCCGCCGAGGGAGAAGCGCAGGCGCTCGACGCCGCCATCGAAGGCCGCGTCGCCCTGTCGCTCAACCTGACGGGCGGTGTGTTCGTGAACCAATCCGCGGCCTACTCGGATTACCACGGCACGGGCGGCAACCCGGCCGCCAATGCGAGCCTGGCCGACGCCGCCTTCGTCGCGAATCGGTTCCGTGTCGTGCAAAGCCGCCACCATGTGCCGGCCAAGTCCGACGCTGGCGCCGCCTGAGTCTCCGATACCGCTTAGATAGACTAGAGGACGGGAAACCCAGCGCTGCGCGCGCCGCCGCACACGGCCAGGTGACGGTCAGTGATTCCGCGAATCATTGACCGTCGCACGGCCGCCACCGAGCCAACCCCGTCCCACGACAAGACAGGAACGAACGATCATGACCGAAGCCTTCATCTGCGACGCGATCCGCACGCCCATTGGCCGCTACGGCGGCGCCCTGAAGGACGTGCGCGCCGACAACCTCGGCGCGATTCCGCTCAAGGCGCTTATGGCGCGCAACCCGAACGTCGACTGGACGCTGATCGACGATGTCATCTACGGCTGCGCCAATCAGGCTGGCGAAGACAATCGTAACGTCGCCCGAATGTCCGCGCTGCTCGCCGAGTTGCCGATCGACGTGCCGGGCGCCACGCTCAACCGTCTGTGCGGCTCGGGCATGGATGCCATCGGCACCGCCGCACGCGCCATCAAGGCAGGCGAAGCCGGACTGATGATCGCTGGTGGCGTCGAATCGATGACCCGTGCACCGTTCGTGATGGGCAAGGCCGACAGCGCGTTTTCGCGCCAGGCCGCGATCTTCGACACGACCATCGGCTGGCGCTTCATCAACCCGCTGATGAAGGCGCAATACGGCGTGGACTCGATGCCGGAGACGGCCGAAAACGTCGCTGACGACTTCAAGATCAGCCGTGAAGATCAGGACCGTTTCGCCGTGCGCAGCCAGGAGAAGGCGGCGCGCGCGCAGGCCGACGGCACACTCGCACAGGAAATCACGCCGGTCTCGATCGCGCAAAAGAAGGGCGATCCGATCATCGTCGAGCGTGACGAGCATCCGCGCGCCACGAGCCTCGAAGCGCTGGCCAAGCTCAAGGGCGTGGTCCGTGCGGACGGCACCGTCACCGCAGGCAATGCCTCCGGGGTGAACGACGGCGCATGCGCGCTGCTGCTCGCCAGCGAGAGCGCCGCCAAGCTGCACGGCCTCACGCCGCGCGCGCGCGTGCTCGGCATGGCCACCGCCGGTGTGCCCCCGCGCATCATGGGCATCGGCCCTGCCCCGGCCACCCTCAAGCTGTTGCGGCAATTGAACATGACGCTGGACCAGTTCGACGTGATCGAACTGAACGAAGCCTTCGCAAGCCAAGGCCTGGCGGTGTTGCGTCAGCTCGGCGTGGCCGACGACGACGCCCGCGTGAACCCGAACGGCGGCGCGATTGCGCTGGGCCACCCGCTGGGCGCCTCGGGCGCGCGTCTGGTGACCACGGCGATGTATCAGCTGCACCGAACCGGCGGACGCTATGCGCTGTGCACGATGTGCATCGGCGTGGGCCAGGGCATCGCAATCGCCATCGAGCGCCTCTGATCGCGCGCCCCGCCCCCACACGCAAGATAGACGACACCCGGAGGAAGACACCGATGACCGCCACGGTTCAACTGACGCTGCAAGCCAACGTCGCGACGATCACGCTCAACCGTCCCGAGAAGCTCAACAGCTTCACGCGGGAAATGCATGCGGCGTTGCGCGACGCCCTCGATACCGCGCAGGCACAGGGCGCGCGCGCCATTGTGCTGACCGGTGCCGGACGCGGCTTCTGCGCCGGTCAGGATCTGGCAGATCTCGACTTCACGCCGGGCTCCTCGACCGATCTCGGGGCACTGATCGACGAGAACTTCAACCCGCTCGTGCGCAAGCTGCGCGCGATGCCGCTGCCGGTGATCGCGGCCGTAAACGGCATCGCCGCGGGCGCGGGCGCGAATCTGGCGCTCGCCTGCGACATCGTGCTCGCGGGCGCGTCCGTCAACTTCCTGCAGGCGTTCGTGAAGATCGGGCTGCTGCCCGACACGGGCGGCACGTGGTTCTTGCCGCAACGCGTCGGGATGGCTCGCGCGATGGGGCTGGCGATGCTCGGCGACAAGCTTTCGGCCGAACAGGCCGAACAGTGGGGGCTGATCTGGCGCTGCGTCGACGACGGTGCGCTCATGCCCGAGGCGCAGAAACTTGCCGCGCAACTCGCATCGCAACCCACGAAGGCGCTCGCGACAATCAAGGAAGCGCTGTACGCCTCGGCGACCAACACGCTCGACCAGCAACTCGATCTCGAACGCGACGGACAGCGCACATTGGGCGCATCGTACGACTATGCCGAAGGCGTGAACGCGTTCCTGGAGAAGCGCGCGCCGAAGTTCGAAGGCCGCTGACCGACCGCCCCGACGACAAAACGACAAGACGAGAGACACGATGAGCCTGACCGCCCCCGCCCCCAAGGCAACCAGTGAGATGACCCCGGACGAACTCGCCCACGCCACGGGCGAGGCCATGTACCGCAGTGACCGCGCGAGCCAGTGGCTCGGCATGGAGTTGCAGGAAGTGCGTCCGGGCTATGCCCGCATGACGATGCGTATCCGCGACGAATTCCTCAACGGCCACGCCATCTGTCACGGCGGCCTGATGTTCACGCTGGCCGACTCGACGTTTGCATTCGCGTGCAACAGCTACAACATCAATACGGTGGCCGCCGGGTGCAGCATCGAATTCCTGAAGCCGGTCTCGGGGGGCGACACGCTCACAGCCGAGGCGCAGGAGCAGGTGCTCTCGGGGCGTCACGGCATCTACGACATTCGCTTGACGAACTCGGCTGGTGAAGCCGTCGCGATGTTCCGCGGCAAGTCCGCACAGATCAAGGGCAACGTCGTCTGACGCGTCCCGGCAGCACGCGTATCCCGACACGGGTTCGCGAGACACCAAGGTATTAGTGAGTATCAGTAGTAGTCAGTAGCCAGACCCAAGGAGACAGTCATGACCACCGCCTTGCCGCTCGAGCCGATCGAGAAAGCGAGCCTCGACGAACTGCGCGCCCTTCAGCTCGACCGTCTGAAGACGACGTTGCGGCATGCCTATGAGAATTCGCCGGTGTATCGCCGGAAGTTCGACGAGGCCGGCGTCCACCCGGACGATTTGACCTCGCTGGCCGATCTGGCCAAATTTCCGTTCACGACGAAGCAGGATCTGCGCGACAGCTATCCGTTCGGCATGTTCGCCGTGCCGATGGAGCAGGTCTCGCGCGTGCATGCGTCCTCGGGGACGACGGGCAAGCCGACGGTCGTGGGCTACACGGCCAACGACATCAGCACGTGGGCCGATCTGGTGGCGCGCTCGATCCGTGCCGCCGGCGCACGACGCGGCGACAAGGTGCATGTCAGCTACGGCTACGGTCTGTTCACGGGCGGTCTCGGGGCGCACTACGGCGCCGAGCGTGCCGGCTTGACGGTGATCCCGTTCGGCGGCGGCCAGACCGAGAAGCAGGTGCAACTGATCCAGGACTTCAAGCCGGACATCATCATGGTCACGCCGAGCTACATGCTCGCGATTGCCGACGAACTCGAGCGTCAGGGCATGGTGGCCGCCGAATCGTCGCTGCGCATCGGCATCTTCGGCGCGGAACCGTGGACGAACGACATGCGCTCGGCCATCGAGAAGCGCATGGGGATCGATGCGGTCGACATCTACGGTCTGTCGGAAGTGATGGGCCCGGGGGTTGCCAGCGAATGTGCCGAGACCAAGGACGGCCCGACGATCTGGGAAGATCACTTCTACCCCGAGATCATCGATCCGCAGACCGGAGAGGTGCTGCCCGACGGCGAGTTCGGCGAGTTGGTGTTCACCTCGCTCACGAAGGAAGCACTGCCGATCATCCGCTACCGCACGCGCGATCTCACGCGTCTGCTGCCGGGCACGGCGCGCACGATGCGCCGCATGGAGAAGATCACCGGCCGCTCCGACGACATGATGATCATTCGCGGCGTGAACGTCTTCCCGTCGCAGATCGAGGAACTGCTGCTGCGCCAGCCGGTGCTCTCACCGCACTATCAGATCATCCTCGACAAAGAGGGTCCGATGGACACGATGGCCGTTGAGGTCGAGGCGGCCGCCGGCTGCCATGACGACGCGGCCCTGCAATCGGCGGGCGGCGAACTCAAGCGCGACATCAAGACGCTCATCGGCGTGTCGTGCGCGGTGCGCGTGAAGCCGGTCGGCGGCATCGAGCGCTCGGTGGGCAAGGCACGCCGGGTTCTGGACAAGCGGGTGCGCTGAGCCCTGATAGGGTCCGGCACGACGACAAACGCTCGTCGGGCTTCGTCATGAAAAACCCCAAGGGTCGGATCCCTGTCCGACCCTTGGGGTTCAGTTCACCCTTTGCGGGCGGTTTTCATTGACGCCCGACCGTCACCGACCGTCAGTGACGCTCACCGATTCGGCAGGAACACCCACATCCGGCCGCTCTGGCGCATGCGTCCGGCCAGATCGCCGGCGTCATCGCCCAATCCCCAGAAGAAGTCGGCGCGCACACCGCCCTTGATCGCGCTGCCGGTGTCCTGCGCGAACATCAGGCGGTTGATCGGCGCATTCGCCTGGGCGCCGAACGGCGGACGCGTCGTCGCGAGGAACACCGGGCTGCCCAGCGGAATCGAGGCCGGATCCACGGCAATCGAGCGCTCCGCCGTGAGCGGCACGCCCAAGGCGCCCACCGGTCCCTCGATGCCGCCCACGCCGTGATTCGGCATTTCGCGGAAGAAAACGAAGCGCGGGTTCACATCGAGCAAGGCGTCGACGCGCGTCGGATTGGCACGCGCCCACGCGCGAATGCCCTGCATCGTCGCCTGCGCGGGCGTAATCTCGCCATGATCGATCAGCCAGCGGCCAATCGACTTGTACGGCTGGTCGTTGTTGCCCGCGTAGCCCACGCGCATGATGGTGCCGTCGTCGAGCAGCACCTGGCCCGAGCCTTGCACCTGCAGGAAGAACGCCTCGACGGGGTCGTCGACGTACACCAGCTCGTGACCGCGCAGAATGCCGCTGCGCATGAGTTCTGCACGGGCGGGCAGCGATCCGGCGCGCCGGCCGGTCGGCCATTTGTAGAGCGGTGTCTGATACACGCCGCCACGCACGCGCGAGCCGTGCAGCAACGGCTCGTAGTAGCCCGTGATCAGGCCCGTCTGCGTGCCGTCGGCGTTGGCAATGCGAAACGGCGTAAAGTACTGCTCGAAGAACTGCCTGACCGCGGCCGGGTCCAGATCGTCGATATGCTCGGACGCGCGGCAGGCAGGTTGCCAGTTCGTCTGACGTCCCAGCTTCACGCAGCTCTGGGCGAGCGCGAGGCGCGCGCCGATGAGCGAGTCGTCCTGCCAGCCATCGACCTGCGACCACGACACGGCCTGCATGCGACCCGCGCCGGAGGGAGGTGTCGCCACGGTTGACGGCGGCGTGCCTGGACGAGACGGGCTCGTCGGAGGCACACTCGAACAACCGTAGAGCAATGCGGCAAACGCGGCGAACGCCAGGCCCCGGCCGGCGCGCCACCGCCCGAACTTCGTCAGGAAGAGCGTCATGGGTAATCTGTTCGATGAATATCCGGCCTTGCTGGTCTTGCCGGAGGTGTTGCTGGCGATCGCGATCGTCGCCGCGATTGTGGTGTTGCGTCGCAAGCCGTCGCCCAAACGCAGGGTTCGCCAGATGCGCGCGATCCGGCCGATGCCGAGCGACACCGTCGACCCGGTGGACCCGAGGGATCGGGACGCCGCCGCCCGCGCGGCCGAGGACCCGCTCAACCGCGAAGACTGGTCCGATGACCGCCGCTGACGCCCGAACGCTGCGCGCATGCCCGGCTCAGTGCAACGTGCGCGGCATGGTCAGCGCGAATTCGGCAATGGGCACGTCGAAACGCGTGCCATCCTCGGCCACGCAGAAGTACTCGCCGCGCATGGTGCCGACTGGCGTGGCGACCATCGCCCAACTCGTGTACTCGAACTGCTCGCCGGGTTGCAGAAACGGCTGATGGCCGACCACGCCCAGGCCGTTGACCTCCTGCACATGATTGTCGCCGTCGGTAATCACCCAATGCCGCGAGATCAGTTGCGCCGGCACCTCCCCGCTGTTGCGAATCGTGATCGTGTAGGCGAAGGCGAATTGCTGCCGGTCCGGTTCCGATTGCTCCGGGAGGTATTGCGGGCGCACGGTGACGGTAAATTCGTACTGGCTCATCGGGTGTTCCTGTTGCGCATGCGGGCTCTCTGGTGGCGTTTTGCAACGCATTCTGCGGCAAGTCGTCGCGGGTCGCAACCGGCAAAGACGCCAGTGCGCAACCGATTCGAGGGGTGCCGATGCCCGCCGGTTCGGCCCACACCCGGCAGGCGTCATGCGAAAGCTTTAAAATGTCGCTTTTGACGCCCTTCGCCCGCCCCGCCATGACGCAATTCTGTATCGCCCCCAGCATCCTGTCCGCCGACTTTGCCCGGCTGGGCGAAGAAGTCCGTAACGTCGTGGCGGCAGGTGCCGACTGGATTCACTTCGACGTGATGGACAACCATTACGTTCCCAACCTGACCATCGGCCCGATGGTGTGCGAGGCGATCCGCCCGCACGTGGACGTGCCCATCGACGTGCATCTGATGGTACGCCCGGTCGATCGCATCGTGCCCGATTTCGCGAAAGCCGGTGCCAACCTGATCACGTTCCACCCGGAAGCGTCGGACCACGTCGACCGCACGCTCTCGCTGATTCGCGACAACGGCTGCAAAGCCGGTCTCGTGTTCAACCCGGGCACGCCGCTGCACTACCTCGACCACGTGATGGATCGTCTGGACATGGTGCTCGTCATGTCGGTGAACCCCGGCTTCGGCGGCCAGTCGTTCCTTCCCGAGGCGCTCAACAAGCTGCGCGCCGTGCGCGCGCGCATCGACGCCTACACGGCCGAGACCGGTCGTGAGATCCGTCTGGAAATCGATGGCGGCGTGAAGGTCGAGAACATCGCCGAGATCGCCGCCGCCGGGGCGGACACGTTCGTCGCCGGGTCGGCCATCTTCGGCAAACCCGACTACAAGGCGGTCATCGACCAGATGCGCGCACAACTGGCGAGCATGGCATGACCGATACCCAGGACCTTCAACTGAATGGCATCCGGGCGGTGCTGATCGACCTCGACGGCACGCTCGTCGACACGGCGGGCGACTTCGGGGTCGCGCTGAACGCCATGCTGGCCGAACTGGGCGCGGCGCCCGTGCCGACCGAACGCCTGATGACGTTCGTGGGCAAGGGCACCGCCAATCTCGTGCGCAAGACCCTCGCCGAGCGCTTTGCCGACACCGACATCGACGACCTGTTCGATCGGGCGCAGGACAAGTACGAAGCCGTCTACACGTCGATCAACGGCGCGAACACGGCGCTCTACCCGGAAGTTCGCGAAGGGCTGGCGGCCCTGCGCGCGGCCGGTCTGCCCGTGGCCTGCATCACCAACAAGCAGCATCGCTTCGCGGTGGCGCTGCTGGCGCATTACGACCTGTCCGAGCAGTTCGACCTTGTGTACGGCGGCGATTCCTGGCCCAAGCGCAAGCCTGACCCGATGCCGCTCGTCAAGGCGTGCGAAGTCTTCGGCGTGTCGCCGGCGCAAGCCGTGCTGATCGGAGACTCGGGCAACGATGCACAGGCAGCTCGGGCGGCAGGTTGCCGGTCGCTGACCGTGCCTTATGGCTACAACCATGGCGAATCTGTACAAACGATCGACACGGATGGTATAGTCGGCTCAATTCTGGGCGCCGCCCGGGCGATTCTGCCCAAGGCAACGCCCGCGCTGGCGAGCTGAATTCGCCATCTTCCACATTGCATTCAAGCGCATGTTCCTGAACAAGAAACGGAGTCTGAGCGTGATCGACCGGGGGGCCTGGCCCTGGCGACGCTGGTCCTGCTGAACCCTCCAAGGGGTGGCCGGGACCGCTGAAGTTCGTCTTCAGCAACCCGTTTCTTGCATCGTTGTTGTTCCCAAGACGTCATATCTCGGCGCGCTGTCTCGCACAGCGCGCGGGTTCGCCGAGCCGCGGCAAGCGCCATCGCTTCGTCCAGGCGCGCGCGTTCACCGTGGCTAGACGTGGGTCAGCACCCCACCCCGACACGACTCAGGTATTCTCAACGCCAATCCACGCCGATTTTGCGGGACCGCCCGCCGGCAAAACTTGCAGGCAGAGTGCAATATGACCGAACTCGAATTCAAATCGCTGGCCAACCAAGGCTTCAACCGCATTCCGCTGATCGCCGAGGCGCTGGCGGATCTCGACACGCCGCTCTCGCTGTATTTGAAGCTCGCGCTGGGTGACCGGCGCGGTGCGAACACCTTCCTGCTCGAATCGGTGGTCGGCGGCGAACGCTTCGGGCGCTACTCGTTCATCGGTCTGTCGGCCCACACCCTGCTGCGCAGCTTCGGCCCGAAGACCGAAGTCGTGCGCGACGGCGTCGTCGTCGAGACGCACGACGGCGATCCGCTCAAGTTCATCACGCAGTTCCAGGCGCGCTTCAAGGTGGCCCTGCGCCCGGGCATGCCGCGCTTTTGCGGCGGTCTCGCGGGCTACTTCGGCTACGACGCCGTGCGCTATATCGAGAAGAAGCTGGCGCACACCACGCCGCACGACGACCTGAACCTGCCCGACATTCAGTTGCTGCTCACGGAAGAACTGGCCGTGATCGACAACCTGACCGGCAAGCTCTACCTGATCATCTACGCGGATCCCACGCAGCCCGAAGCCTTCTCGAAAGCCCGCTTGCGTCTGCGCGAGCTGCGCGCCCGCCTGAAGGCGCCGGTCGATGCGCCGGTCACGTCCGGCAGCGTGCGTACCGAAACCTTCCGCGAATTCGCCAAGCCGGACTATCTCGCGGCCGTGGCGAAGGCCAAGGAGGCCATCGCCGCCGGCGAATTGATGCAGGTGCAAGTCGGCCAGCGTCTCATCAAGCCCTATCGCGATGCCCCGCTCTCGCTCTACCGTGCCCTGCGCTCGCTCAATCCGTCGCCGTACATGTACTTCTACAATTTCGGCGACTTCCAGGTGGTGGGTGCGTCGCCCGAGATCCTCGTGCGGCAGGAGCGTCGGCAAACGCCCGACGGCGAACAGGAAATCGTGACGATTCGCCCGCTGGCCGGCACGCGTCCGCGCGGCGCCACGCCCGAGCGCGACGCCGAACTGGCCACCGAATTGCTTGGAGATCCGAAGGAAATCGCCGAGCACGTCATGCTCATCGATCTGGCGCGCAACGATGTGGGCCGCATCGCCCAGACGGGCACCGTCGCCGTCACCGACAAGATGGTGATCGAGAAGTACTCGCATGTGCAGCACATCGTGAGTTCCGTGGAAGGCCGTCTGCAACCGGGTCTGTCGAACATCGACGTGCTGCGCGCGACGTTCCCGGCCGGCACGCTCACCGGCGCGCCGAAGATTCGCGCCATGGAGCTGATCGACGAACTCGAGCCGGTCAAGCGCGGCCTTTACGGCGGTGCGGTCGGCTATCTCTCGTTCGGCGGCGAAATGGATGTCGCCATCGCCATTCGCACCGGCGTCGTCAAGGACGGCAATCTCTATGTGCAGGCCGCGGCCGGCATCGTGGCCGACTCGGTTCCAGAATCCGAATGGCAAGAAACGGAGAACAAGGCCCGCGCCGTGCTGCGTGCGGCTGAACAGGTGCAGGACGGTCTGGACGCCGAGTACTGATCCCCGAGGCGAGGCGCTTCGCACGCCGCGCCTCGACGCCGATGTCACGCCCGCGACTTTTCGAGACGCCACGACTTCGGTGATATTGCCTGTACACGATGGATGAATAAGCAGGGCTCCGAATCGATCCTCGACTCGGAGCCCTTGTTGATTTAGCACAATGGTTCGCCATTTTCGCCCCCTCCCGTATACGCCCTGCGGCGTCGCCGAGCTATAGTGAAGTGTCCGTCGGGAGGTTGAAACTTCTATGGCGAAACCGTGCAATTCACCCAAGCGTTCGGGCGTCGCGAACTCCGCCGCGACGCCCGTAATTGCCGCGCTCGTCACGACCCTGTTGGGCGGCTGTCTGTCGATGGCGCCTCGCTACGAGCGCCCGGCGCCTCCGGTGGCCGATGTGTGGCCCCCCGATGTCGGCACGTCCCTCGCCACGATGGACGCGCAACCGGCGTCCGGGCTCGACTGGCGTGAGTATTTTTCCGATCCGCCGTTGCGCGGCCTCATCGAGACCGCGTTGGCCAACAATCGCGATCTGCGCGTCGCGCTCGCCCGTGTCGAGCAAGCGCGAGCGGTGTACGGGATTCAACGCGCTGACCAGTTTCCGTCGCTTGGTGCGGGGGCGAGCCAGACACGTCAACGCCTGCCCGGTGATCTCAGTCTGACCGGCAACCCTTATATCAGCAGCCAGTATCAGGTCGGTCTCGGCCTGTCGACGTGGGAGCTGGACTTCTGGGGGCGCATCCGCAACCTGAAGGATGCCGCGCTCGACGACTACCTGGCGTCCGATGCGTCTCGACGCGCACTCGCGCTCAGTCTGATCTCGCAAGTCGCACAAGCGTGGCTGAGCCTGCGCGAACTCGACGAACGCATCGCCCTGGCGCAGCAGACGGTCGACAGCCGTGCCGAGTCGCTGCGCATCTTTACGCGCCGCGAGCAGGTCGGCTCGACCTCGAAACTCGATCTCACCGAAGTTACCACGCTCTGGCAACAGGCCCGGGCGCTCGTCGCGCAACTGCAACAACAGCGCGCCGCACAGGCCCACGCGCTGCAAGTGCTGGTGGGCGCACCGATCGATACGTCGCCCGGCACCTTCGACACCTCGGTTGACGACGCCCGCCTGATGCGCGATCTCGACCCGGGCCTGCCGTCGTCGTTGCTGGAAGACCGGCCCGACATCATCGCGGCCGAGTATCAGCTGCGTGCGGCGCACGCCAACATCGGCGCGGCGCGCGCGGCGTTCTTCCCGCAGATCACACTCACCGGGTCGGTAGGCACCGCGAGCAGCGCGCTCGATGGCCTGTTCAAGGCCGGCAGCGCCGCGTGGACATTCACACCGAGCCTCAGCCTGCCGATCTTCGAGGGCGGACGCCTGGTGAACAATCTTGACCTCGCCGAAGCCCGGCGCGTGGCGTCGGTCGCGAACTACGAGAAGACGATCCAGGAGGCATTCCGCGATGTGGCCGACGCCCTGAGCGCGTGCCGCTGGCTGGCCGATCAGGTCACGATCCTGCAAGCCACGCAGGATGCCCAGGCCGAGCGCGCAAGGCTCGCCAAGCTGCGCTACGACCACGGCGCCGCCGCGTTTCTCGAAGTGCTCGACGCCCAGCGCGATCTCCTCGCCATCGAGCAGCAGACGGTGCAGACGCGACGCGCGTTGCTTTCCGCCCGCGTGTCGCTCTACACGGCGCTGGGCGGAGGCAGCCGGCACTTACCCGCCGCCGACACGCTGGGCGGACCGCTTGCCCGCACGCCGCCCGTCGCGCCGTCGCCGGCCAGCGCGACGGGCGCTACTAGCGCCGATGGCGCTAATGGCGCTAATGGCGCTACGGGTTCGGTGCCCCCTCCACCTTCCGTTCACTAAGCTCCCGAGATCCGCGCCCATGACGCTTCCCAATGCCAAGACACTGGTTCCCGCGCTGATCGTGCTCGCCGTGATCGGTCTGGGCTGGTATGGATGGACGACCTATCGAAACGCCGGTCCGGGGGAAGGGTTCGCGAGCGGCAACGGCCGCATCGAGGCGACCGAAGTCGACATCGCCACCAAGCTCGGTGGGCGCGTCGAAGCCATCTACGTTCGGGAGGGCGATTTCGTGAAGGCAGGCCAGGTGCTTGCCAAGATGCAGATCGACACGCTCAACGCACAGCGCGATGAAGCGAGCGCCCAGTATCGGCAGGCCGTGACCCACGTCGCCGCGATTCAGGCACAGGCCGCCGCGCGCGTGTCGGACAAGGCGACCGCCGAGGCGAACGTGGCCGCACGCGAAGCCGAACTCGATGCCGCCACGCGACGTCTGTCGCGCTCGGAAACGTTGTCGAAGGAAGGCGCGTCGTCGGTGCAGGAGCTGGACGATGATCGGGCCCGCGTTCGCAGCACGCGCGCCGCCGTCACCGCCGCCCGCGCGCAGGTTGCCGCCGCGCAATCGGCCGTGGAAGCGGCCAATGCCCAGGTGATCGGCGCGAAATCGACGGTCGAAGCCGCGCAAGCCACCATCCACCGTATCGAAGCCGACATCGCGGACAGCGAACTCAAGGCGCCGCGCGACGGCCGTGTGCAATTTCGCGTGGCACAACCCGGTGAAGTGCTGGCGGCGGGCGGCAAGGTGCTCAACCTCGTCGACCTGTCGGATGTGTACATGACATTCTTCCTGCCCGAGACGGTGGCGGGCCGTCTTGCCATGGGCGCCGAGGTTCGCATCATTCTCGACGCGGCGCCGCAGTACGTCATTCCCGCGAGCCTGTCCTTTGTCTCCAGCACGGCACAGTTCACGCCGAAGACCGTCGAGACCGAGAGCGAGCGCCAGAAGCTGATGTTCCGCGTGCGCGCGCAGATCGCGCCCGAACTGCTGCAACAGCATCTGAAGCTCGTGAAGACCGGCCTGCCCGGCACCGCCTGGGTGAAGACCGACAGTCGGGTGCCGTGGCCGGCCCAATTGCAGACCAAGCTGCCGCAGTGAGCCGCGCATCATGACGGTGCCTCCCTCGCCTTCGTCTTCCCCTTCGACTGCGCTGTCGCCCCCGCCCGGCAACCGCTTGCCGCCGGTGGTGCATGTGGCAGGCGTCACGCTGCGCTACGGCCGCAAGACCGTCGCGCTCGACAACGTCTGCCTCGACCTGCCCGCGCGCAGCATGGTCGGCCTGATCGGACCGGACGGCGTCGGCAAGTCCACTCTGCTGTCGCTCATCGCGGGCGCACGCAAGGTCCAGACAGGCACGGTCGAAGCGCTCGGCGGCGACATGACGAACCCGGCGCACCGCGACCGCGTGTGCCCGCGCATCGCCTACATGCCGCAAGGGCTTGGCAAGAATCTCTACCCGACGCTGTCGGTCGAGGAGAACCTGCAATTCTTCGCGCGGCTCTTCGGCCACGACGCCCCGGAGCGTCGGCGCCGCATCGACGACCTCACACACAGCACCGGCCTGCACCCGTTTCTCGACCGGCCGGCGGGCAAGCTCTCGGGCGGCATGAAGCAGAAGCTCGGCCTGTGCTGCTCGCTCATTCACGATCCCGATCTGCTGGTGCTCGACGAGCCGACAACCGGCGTGGATCCGCTCGCGCGTGCGCAGTTCTGGGCGCTGATCGCACGCATTCGTCGCGCGCGCCCGGCGATGAGCGTGATCGTCGCCACCGCTTACATGGACGAGGCGCAGCGCTTCGACTGGCTCGTCGCGATGGACGCCGGCAGGGTGCTCGCGGCCGGCACGCCCGCCGATTTGCTCGCACGCACGCAGCGAGACACCCTGGAGGCGGCATTCATCGACCTGCTGCCGGCGGAGAAGACACGCGGTTACGAGCCCGTCGCCATCCCGCCGCTGCCTGTCGACGAGCATACGGAGATCGCCATCGAAGCCCAGGATCTGACGATGCGCTTCGGCGATTTCGTCGCGGTCGATCACGTGGACTTCCGCATCCGGCGTGGCGAGATCTTCGGCTTCCTCGGCTCGAACGGTTGCGGCAAGACCACCACGATGAAGCTGCTCACCGGCCTGCTGCAAGCGAGCGACGGTCGGGCCTGGCTCTTTGGCCACGCGGTCGATCCAAGGGACATCAGCACGCGCCGACGCGTGGGCTATATGTCCCAGTCGTTCTCGCTCTATACCGAACTGACGGTGCGTCAAAACCTCGAGCTGCACGCCCGGCTGTTCCATGTTCCCGAGGCCTCGGTCGGCGCGCGCGTGATGGAGATGGCGCAGCGCTTCGGTCTGGCGGAAGTGCTCGGCGCGCTGCCCGACACGCTTGCGCTTGGCATGCGCCAGCGTCTGTCGCTTGCCGTGGCGATGGTACACAAGCCCGAACTGTTGATTCTCGATGAGCCGACATCGGGTGTGGATCCCATCGCGCGCGACAACTTCTGGCGACTATTGGTGGCATTGTCGCGCCGAAATCGCGTGACGATCTTCATCTCCACACACTTCATGAGCGAGGCGGAGCGCTGCGACCGCATCTCGTTGATGCATGCGGGCAAGGTGCTCGTGTCCGATCCGCCCGAGAAGATCACGCACGACAAGGGCGCGGCCACGCTCGAGCAGGCATTCATCGAGTTTCTCGTCGAGGCGGGGAGCGGCGCATCGCTGGGGCCCGGGACGCCCCACGCGTCTGAAACTTCCGCGTCGTCCGTATCGTCCGTATCGCCCGTATCGTCCGTATCGTCCGATTCGGCCAGCGGCCCCCATCCGCCTCCCGCCCGCGAGACCCTCACCGGGGTGACGCTCACGCAGCACAAGGCGTTCTCGCTCGGCCGCATGACGAGCTATCTATGGCGCGAGACGCTGGAGCTGCAGCGCGACCCTGTGCGCGCCACGCTGGCGCTGGTCGGCTCGCTCGTGTTGATGCTGGTGATGGGCTACGGCATCAGCATGGACGTCGAGGATTTGCGCTATGCCGTGCTCGACCGCGACCAGACGACGCTGAGCCAGAACTACGCCCTCAATATCGCGGGGTCGCGCTACTTCATTGAACAGCCGCCCATCAAGGACGATACCGACATGGACCGGCGACTGCGCGACGGCGAACTGGCGCTGGCCATCGAGATTCCGCCGGGCTTCGCTCGCGACGTATCGCACGGCAAGGCGGTAGAGATCGGTGCCTGGATCGACGGGGCGATGCCGATGCGCGCGGAGACGGTACAGGGCTACGTGCAGGGCATGCACCAGAACTGGCTGGCCGATCAGTCCCTGCATCGGCTCGGCGTGCGCCCGACAGCGTCGCTCAACATCGAGACCCGGTATCGCTACAACCCCGATGTGAAGAGCCTGCCCGCGATGGTGCCAGCGGTGATTCCGCTGCTGTTGCTCATGCTGCCCGCCATGCTCACGGCGCTGTCCGTCGTACGGGAGAAGGAACTCGGCTCGATCCTGAACCTGTACGTGACGCCGGTCACGCGCACGGAATTCCTGATCGGCAAGCAGATTCCGTACATCGCGCTCGCCATGCTGAACTTCCTGCTCATGGCGCTCATCGCGGTGACGCTGTTCGGCGTGCCGATCAAGGGCAGCTTCCTGACGCTCGTGAGCGCCGTCCTCATCTACAACGTCGTCGCCACGGGCATCGGCCTGCTTGCGTCCACCTTTACCCGCAGCCAGATCGCAGCGCTGTTCTTCACGATGATCGGCACGATGATTCCGGCGATCCAGTTCTCCGGAATGCTCACACCGGTGCCCTCGATGGAGGGCTCGGGCCGGCTCATCGGCGAGATCTATCCGTCGACCTACATGCTGATTGTCAGCCGCGGTGTGTTCAACAAGGCGCTCGGGTTCGCCGATCTCGGCAATGACTTCTGGCCGATGCTGATCGCCGTGCCCGTGATACTGGGCGCCACGATCCTGCTGCTCAACAAGCAG
Organism: Pandoraea eparura; assembly: GCF_902459725.1. Lineage (GTDB taxonomy): Bacteria > Pseudomonadota > Gammaproteobacteria > Burkholderiales > Burkholderiaceae > Pandoraea > Pandoraea eparura. Next base: position 188,250 of record NZ_CABPSH010000008.1, on the reverse strand, counting down.
GAGACATGATGACCGGCCCCACGCCCCCGCAAGCCGCCCCGCCCGCCGCACCGCCGCAGGACCCGCATCCGTGGCCGCGACATCTGGCAAACATCTATCGGCTTGGCGTCAAGGAGCTGTGGAGTCTGGCGCGCGACGTAACGATGCTGGTACTCATTGTCTATACGTTCACGGCATCGGTCTATTCGGCGGCGACGGCGCAGCCCGACACGCTGCATCTCGCGCCCATCGCGATTGTGGACGAAGACGCGTCGCCGCTCTCTCAGCGCATCGTCTCGGCGTTCTATCCGCCGCAGTTCACCGTGCCGCGCATGATTACGGCAAACGCCGTCGACCGGGGCATGGACGAAGGCGCGTACACATTCGCGTTGAACATTCCGCCGAACTTTCAGCGCGACGTGCTCGCCGGACGCGCGGCCGAAGTGCAGCTCAATGTCGACGCCACGCGCATGAGTCAGGCGTTCACCGGCAGCGGCTATGTGCAGCAGATCGTCTCGGCGGAGGTGCGTGAATTCCTTCAGCGCTACCGATCGAATCCGGCACTGCCAATCGATCTGGCGTTGCGCGTGCGCTTCAACCCGACGTTGGAACGAGCGTGGTTCGGCGCGCTCATGGAGATCGTCAACAACATCACGATGCTCTCGATCATCCTCACCGGCGCGGCCCTCATTCGCGAGCGCGAGCACGGCACGATCGAGCATCTGCTCGTCATGCCGGTAACGCCGACGGAGATCATGGTGGCGAAGGTCTGGTCGATGGGATTGGTGGTGCTGATCGCCGCCACGATGTCGCTATGGCTGATCGTGAGCGGCGCGCTGCATGTGCCGATCGGCGGATCGGTGGCGCTGTTCCTGTTGGGCGCGACGCTGCACCTGTTCGCCACCACGTCGATGGGGATCTTCCTCGCGACGCTCGCGCGTTCGATGCCGCAGTTCGGCATGTTGCTGATTCTGGTGCTACTGCCGCTGGAAATGCTCTCGGGCGCGAACACGCCGCGCGAAAGTATGCCGACGGTGGTGAAGGACCTCATGCTGGCCGCGCCCACCACGCATTTCGTCGAGCTCGGTCAGGCCATCCTGTTCCGGGGGGCCGGGATCGGCGTCGTGTGGGTGCAGTTCGTGGCGCTCGCACTCATCGGCGCCGTGTTCTTCGCCATCTCGCTGCAACGGTTTCGTCGTACGCTCAGTCTGATGGCATAACGGGGGCTACCGGTGTCGAAGATGCAAAAGGTGCAAAAGGTGCGATGGGCGCGATGGGCGTGATGGGCGCGACGGGTGCCGTGGGTGCCGCGCATCGCCCCACGGGCACGGACAGTCGCGCCAGCAAGCCGCCCCCATCGCGAGGCGCAAACTCAAGCGTGGCGCCAAAGCGCGATGCAATGGCCTGCACGATGGAAATGCCCAAGCCCGCCCCCTCGCCCTGCTGCCTGCCCTGATCGCCTCGCCAGAAGCGCTGGCCCAGTCGCGTCGTCTGCTCGGGCGCCAGGCCCGGGCCTCGGTCGGCCACCACGATGCAGTACCGCTGACCGTGTTCGTCCATCCCTACCGTCACGTCGATCGAACGTTCGGCCGGAGAGTACCGCAGCGCGTTATCCACGAGATTGCGCACCGCCGTGCCAAGCATCGAGCGAGACATCGGCGTGGCCCCGTCGTTGCACGACATGCTGAATGCAATCCGAGGTGCGCCACGACGGACCGGGGCTCCATTCCGCCACTCGGACAGCGACCCAACTCGCAGCGGAACGAGGCCCCGATCCGTCGCTTCCCATGCGGCAATGACGTCCACCAACACCTCGCGCACCGACGTGCACTCGTCCGGCGAATGCGCAGGCGCCTCCGCTCGCGCGAGTGTCAGCATCTGATCCAGCGTATGCCGCAAACGGCGCACGCCCACCCCCGCCCGATGCAACGCCCGCCGAGCTGGCTCCCCCCGGGTGATTTCCGCCACCTGCAAGTGCGTGTCGACCGCAGTCAACGGCGTGCGCAGTTCATGCGCCGCCGCGTCGGTGAACGCCCGCTGATACGCCAACGCCTGCGTTAATCGCGCAAGCAGGCCGTTTACCGCGGAGACAACCGGACGCAGCTCGGTCGGCGCCCGTCCCAGGTCGATAGGCGCGGTGTCGTCGGCATGCTTGCGGCGCAACGCCGATCGCAAGGTCTCCAACGGCGACAACCCGCGACCGATGCCGACCCACAACGCCATCAGCCCCCCCACCACCGCGATCATGAACGGCACCCCCACCGCGCGCAGCAATGCGCCCGTGAGCGCCGCCCGCTTTTCGAGTCCGTCGGCCGTCATCACCTGATACCCGCGATCGTCCTGCAACACGTAGATGCGCCAGCGCTTGCCTTCGAAGTCCATCGTGCTGAAGCCGAGCGGCAGCGACCGCTCGGCCGACTGCGGCCCGCCGTCGGTGCGCGCGAGCACTGCGCCATGCACCGAACGAATCTCGCACGCCATCGCGTCGTCGGTGCCCACACGGATGACATCGCCCCAATCCGCCCGGCCAGCGCCCGATGCCAGCGGCGATAGTTCGGCGCGCGCCAACAGCCCCGACACCATTCGCGCCGACATTGCGAGACGCTCATCGAGCGCCCGGTCAAGATTGGCTTGCACCCCGCGCATCATCCAACCCGCCACCACCGCCCAGAGCACGACGAGCGCCACACCCGCGATCAACACCGCCCGCAAACGAAGACTCATGACAGCGACCATCCCAGACGGTAGCCAAGGCCACGCGCCGTCTGAATGGCATCGCCACCCAACTTGCGACGCACGTTGTGAATGTGCACGTTCAACGCGTTGCTGCCCAGTCGCTCGGTCAACCCGTACAGCCGCTCGTGCAACATGTCGGGCGTGAGCCACCGTCCCCGACCGCTCGCCAGATGCGCCAGCAAGTCGACCTCCTTGCGCGACAGCGCGACCGGCTCGCCGTCTAGCCACGCCAATCCGTTCGCCGGCTCCAGCCGCAGTGGGCCCGCTTCGATGACGGGCGCCGCGCGCCCCTGCACGCGGCGATTCAAGGCATGCAGTCGCGCCGCCAACTCGCGCAGGTCGAACGGCTTGACCATGTAGTCGTCACCGCCGCCATTCAAGCCGGCAATGCGGTGCTCGATGCCGTCGCGCGCCGTCAGGATCAGGACAGGAATGTCTCGCTCGACCGCGCGAATCTCGGCCAGCACGTCAAGGCCATCGCCATCGGGCAAGCCCAGATCGAGCACCAGCGCATCGAACGTATTCTCCGCATGCGCCGCCACCGCCGCCGTGCCGCACGCGGCAGGCTCGACCGCAATGCCCAGCGCCCCCAGCCCCGCGACAATGCCGCTCGCAATCAAGTCGTCGTCTTCCACCAACAGCACTCGCACGATTGCCCACCTCTTGTGAATACCGCGCCATGTTACGTACTTTGCGTAATGAATTGGACGGCGATCCTGCGTGTGTCGGCGTATCTCCCACACCTGACTCAAGCCTTAATTCTCGGTTAATCGGCGTGGGCCACACTCTTGCCTGCTTCGGGATTTCCGCAGGAGAACAGATTTGCTACGTCGTGCTTTTTTCATTTTTGTGACTTTGCTCGGTGCGCTCGGCGCGATGCGCACCGCCGATGCCTTGCCCTGGCAGATCACGCCGAAATTCCTGGAGGCGTCGCAGGTGCTGACGCTGGCCCCGGTCAGTCACGTTGATGGCCGGTTCGACGTTGTCGGCCATGTTGCCAAGGACTATTACGTTTATCGTCATTCGCTGCGCGCGGAGGATGCGTCGGGCAGCCCCGTGGCACTGACGCTCTCGGCAGGGTCGACACACACGGACGAGTTCTTCGGCGAGACCGAGATCTATACCGGTGATGCATTGCGCTTGCACCTGCCTGCAACGACGCCCGGTCCGGTGACGCTGCACTGGCAAGGCTGCGCCGATGCCGGCATCTGCTATCCGCCGCAAACGATGACGATCGCCTTGCCTGCCAGTCTGGCCTCGGGCACTCTCATCCCGACCATCCCGGCCATCCCGCCCACATCGGCCAGTCCCGATGCCTCTGCCGCCTCGCTTGCCTCCGTCAGCCCGGTGCCCCCTTATCCCCCCGCGACTCCCACAACTTCTGCAACGCCCGCCGACGATAACGCCGCGCCCGCCACGCCGCTCGCACAGGACCAGGCGGCGGCACAACGACTCGCCTCGCTGGGCCCTATCACCGGCACGCTACTGTTCTTCGGCTTCGGCTTGCTGCTCGCCTTCACGCCGTGCACGCTGCCGATGATCCCTATCGTCTCGACGATGATCGTGGGCAATCGTCCGGCGCCGTTGCGCGCGCTCGCACTCTCGCTGTCGTACGTGCTGGCGATGGCGCTGACGTATGCGTCGGTGGGCGTCGCGGCGGGCCTGGCCGGCGCGAACTTGCAGGCGACGCTGCAATCGCCCTGGCTGCTCGGCGCGTTCGCAGGCCTCTTCCTGGTACTGGCCGCCTCGTTGTTCGGGCTGTTCGAGCTGCGTCTGCCGGCCTTCGTGACCCATCGACTCAACGCCACGGGGCAGTCGCGTCCCGGCGGCAGCCTCGCCGGGGCGGCTGCGCTCGGGTTCCTCTCGGCGCTGCTCGTCGGTCCGTGCATGACGGCCCCGCTGGCCGGCGCGCTGCTGTACATCGGCCAGACCGGTAATGCGTGGACAGGGGGCATCGCGCTGTTCGCGCTGGGTGTCGGCATGGGACTGCCGTTGCTGGCCATCGCCCTGTTCGGCGCGCGGATTCTGCCGCGTCCGGGGGCGTGGATGGTGCGCGTGCGGTTCGCGTTCGCGTATGTCATGACGGGCATGGCGATCCTGATGTTGAGCCGCTTCCTGCCCGGCAGCGTCAGCCTGATGCTGTGGGGCGCGCTCGGCCTCGGGCTCGCCGTCGGTCTTGGCGCGTGGGCGTGGGCGATGCGCGGTCGGTCGCCGGGATGGACACTGCTGTTCGCGTCGGCGTTGGCCGGCATCTGGTCGGTGCTGATGCTCGTGGGCGCGGCGTCCGGCAGCGACGCCGTGCTAAGCCCTCTCGCACGGGCGAGCACGGCCTTTGCGAATGGCGCGGCCCCGCAAGGCGGCAAGCCGTTCGAATACGTGAGCGTCAAGTCGGCGGAGGATGTCGATGCCCGCCTCGCCCAGGCGGCCGCGAACGGTCAATGGACGCTGATCGACTTCTACGCCGACTGGTGCGTGAGCTGCCATGTCATCGAGCGCAATGTGTTCGGGGATCCGACGGTCGCCGCGCGCCTCGCCAGAATGCAGGTGCTGCGCCCTGACGTGACGAAAAACGACACGATCGACCAGGCCCTGATGAAGCGCTGGGGAGTGCTCGGCCCGCCCACGCTCATTCTCATCGATGCGAACGGCACGGAGGTGCGCGCCCAGCGCATGGTCGGCGAACTGGATGCGCGCAGCTTCCTGCGCCATCTCGACGCCGCGGGGGCCGCATGACCACGCTTGGCCCGTTTTCCGTGCAGACGGTCGCCGTGGCTGCGGCGGCCTTGTTGGCGTGGCTCGTCGCGCGCTGTCTCCCGCGTGGCACAGACGCCTCGGCGCGCCGCTCGGCGGCGAGCGTGCTACTCGACGCGCTCTTCGTCGGCCTGCTTGCCGCGCGCGCCGCCTACGTGCTGCGCTGGTGGCCGGACTACGCCGCGGCACCGCTTTCCATCATCGCGATCGGCGACGGCGGGTTTACGGTCTGGGTCGGGCTGCCCGTCGCGCTGGGCTGGGCGCTGTGGCGTGTGCGCCGTCACCCAGCACAGCGTCGCCCGATGCTGCGTGGCTTCGTCGCGGGCGTGGCGCTCTGGGGCGCTGCACAAGTGGGGCTGAGCGCCGTGCAGCGCGCCGCCCCGCCGCTGCCGTCGCTCACGCTCGCGACGACCGACGGCCGGCCCGTCGCGCTCGACGCGTATCGCGGCAGCCCCGTCGCGATCAATCTGTGGGCGAGCTGGTGCCCACCGTGCCGTCGTGAAATGCCCGTGCTGGAAAAGGCGCAGGCGGACTATCCCGGCGTGAAATTCCTGATGATCAATCAGGGCGAAGCCCCGCATACGGTCGACGCGTTCGTGCAGTCGCAAGGCCTGCGCTTCGATCACCTGCTGCTCGACCCGGCCTCGCAAACCCTGCAGGCGGCCGGGGCCCGCGCCCTGCCGACGACGTTGTTCTTCGATACGCAGGGGCGTCTCGTCGATGCGCATCTGGGCGAACTGAGCGCGGCGCGTCTGCGCGATACGCTGCATGGACGCCTTCATCAATCTCAGACACCGCCGGCGCGCTGAGCGTCATCGACGTCTGTACCGAAGTGTGTCGCGCGTGCACCGAGCGCCGCGCGAACGTTGGCTGCGGCGGCACGCACCGGTGCCGCGCGGGTCGAGCGTCTGTGGGCGGCCCCTCGGACGGCCCCGGCGCGGGACCCCGCCAGACATTGCAGAATCGTCGAACGACCGCCGCCGGGACACGTGCATTCTTGCGAAAAATGGCTCGATCGCGCGAGAAACCCGCCGAATGACCGCTTTTTGCGCCGCCCCGCCCACGACACCCCGCAGATACTGCTACAATCGTCGTCACTATGAAGTCGCTTCAGTCTTCCCCCCTCCTCTGGTCGCCTCTGACCGCCGCCCTGCGCTGGTGGCGGTAACCCGCCACGTCCATCTCATCCCCATAGCGCCCTCCCCCGCGGATCGCGAACTCAATGTGGGGGCACGCTCAGGGGGAATTCGCAAATCTCATGCGTTCGACAATCCTTTGTCACCCGACGAACAGGGACCATCATGCTGCTGATGATCGACAACTACGACTCGTTTACCTACAACATCGTCCAGTACTTCGGTGAACTGGGCGAAGACGTGCGGGTCTTTCGCAACGACGAAATCACGCTCGACGCCATCGCCGAACTCGCCCCCGAGCGCATCTGCCTCTCGCCGGGCCCGAGCTGTCCGGCCAACGCGGGCATCACGCTCGACGTGCTCAAGCGCTTCGCCGGCGAGATCCCGATCCTGGGCGTCTGCCTCGGCCATCAGGCGATCGGCGAAGCCTTCGGCGGCAAGGTCGTGCGCGCCCAGCAAATCATGCACGGCAAGGTGAGCGAGATCGAGACCACGCAACAAGGCGTGTTCGCGAATCTGCCCAAGCGCTTTACCGTCACGCGTTATCACTCGCTGGCCATCGAGCGCGCATCGCTGCCCGACTGCCTCGAAGTCACCGCCTGGACGGACGACGGCGAAATCATGGGCGTGCGTCACAAGACACTCGATGTCGAGGGCGTTCAGTTCCACCCTGAGTCGATCCTGTCGGAGCACGGCCACGACGTGCTGCGCAATTTCCTGCAAGCCGCGCCGCGCGTGGCGCAGGCCGCATGAGCGCATGACCCGAGCGAGCCGCGCAAGCCAATTGCGCCACCCGAGCCGATCCGACCGACAAGAGACCCAGCCATGATTACCCCGCAAGAAGCCCTGCAACGCACCATCGAGCACCGTGAAATCTTCCACGACGAGATGCTGCACCTGATGCGTCTCATCATGAAGGGCGAGATTTCGCCGGTCATGTGCGCGGCCATCATCACCGGCCTGCGCGTGAAGAAGGAAACCATCGGCGAAATCGCAGCGGCCGCGCAAGTGATGCGCGAATTCGCCAACCACGTCGACGCGCCCCCCGGCGAGCATTTCGTCGACATCGTGGGCACCGGCGGCGATGTGTCGCATACCTTCAACATCTCCACCGCCTCGATGTTCGTGGCGGCAGGCGCCGGCGCGAAGGTCGCCAAGCACGGCAACCGTGGCGTGAGTTCCAAGTCGGGCAGCGCCGACGTGCTCGAAGCGCTGGGCGTGAACATCATGCTCTCGCCCGAGCAGGTCGCCGAATGTCTGCGTGAAGTCGGCATCGGCTTCATGTTCGCGCCGAACCACCACCCGGCGATGAAGAACGTGGCGGCCGTGCGCAAGGAAATGGGCGTGCGCACGATCTTCAACATTCTCGGGCCGCTGACCAATCCGGCCGGCGCGCCGAATCAGTTGATGGGCGTATTCCACCCTGATCTGGTCGGTATCCAGGTGCGCGTGATGCAGCGTCTGGGCGCCGAACACGTGCTCGTGGTCTACGGCAAGGACGGCATGGACGAAGTGTCGCTCGGCGCCGCGACGCTGGTGGGCGAACTGAAGGACGGCAAGGTCACCGAGTACGAGATTCACCCGGAAGACTTCGGCCTGCAGATGGTGAGCAATCGCGGCCTGAAGGTCGGCAGCGCCGACGAATCGAAGGCGATGCTGATCGACGCACTCGACAACAAGCCGGGCACCGCGCGCGAGATCGTCGCGCTCAACGCCGGTACCGCGCTGTATGCAGCCAACCGTGCGGCATCGATCGGCGATGGGATTCGGTTGGCGCGCGAATCGATCGCCAGCGGCGCGGCGCGCGCGAAGCTCGACGAGTTTGTCGCCTTCACACAGCGATTCAAGGGATAGGGCGTGACGCCGGTACCACCGACGGTACCGCATCGGCCCCTCCCGATTTCGATTACGACAGGCGTCGTTTCCGATGACGCCGATCACATTCCGTAGCACCCGAGTCATCCATCGATATGTCTACCGTTCTCGACAAGATCCTGGCCGTCAAGGCTGAAGAAGTCGCCGCTGCGAAGCGCGTGCGTGACCTCGCGAGCCTGCGCCGCGACGCCGAAGCCACCGTCGCCGACAGCGCGCTGCGCGCACGCGATTTCGTGGGCGCAGTGCGCGCCAAGCTCGACGGCGGATTGGCCGGCGTGATCGCCGAGATCAAGAAGGCCAGCCCGTCGAAGGGCGTGATTCGCGAGCATTTCGTCCCGCCGCAAATCGCCGAGTCGTATCAGAAAGGCGGTGCGGCCTGCCTGTCGGTGCTCACCGATGTGCAGTTCTTCCAGGGCTCGCCCGAGTATCTGAAGTCCGCGCGCGCCGCCTGCGATCTGCCGGTGCTGCGCAAGGACTTCATGATCGACGCCTACCAGGTGTACGAGGCGCGCGAGATGGGCGCCGACTGCATTCTGCTCATCGCCGCGGCGCTGGAGCTGGCCCATATGCGCGATCTCGAAGCACAAGCCCACGAGCTGGGCATGGCGGTGCTCGTCGAGGTGCACAACGGTCAGGAGCTGGTCGCCGGGCTCGAGCTGAGCACGCCGCTGCTGGGCATCAACAATCGCAACCTCCACACCTTCGACGTGTCGCTCGACACGACGCTCGGTCTGTTGAAACACATTCCGGACGATCGTGTGGTCGTGACGGAGTCGGGTATTCTGTCGCGCGACGACGTGACGCGCATGCGCGCGGCGGGCGTCAATGCCTTCCTCGTCGGCGAAGCCTTCATGCGCGCGCCGGAACCGGGCGAGGCGCTCGCCACGCTGTTCGACATGCCCCGCTGATCCCCTGCCACGCGCCACGCGAGCGATCGGTGGCGCGGCGTCCTTCTCACAGGAGCGGCCCCGATGGCCATCGAACGCGAACTCAAACTGGCCCTCCCGGGCGATCTGTCAGCCGAGCGCGCCGACGCGCTGATTTCCCACCTCGACCGTTTGCCTGGGGCAGAAGCCCGGGGGGAACGGCATCTCGTCAATCGCTATTTCGACACGCCCACGCTGGCGCTCGCGCAAGCGAAGGCAGCGCTGCGGTTGCGTTTCGTGGCGCGCGACGGCCACCCCGGACAATGGCTGCAAACGCTCAAGTCGGTGGGTGAGGCGCGCGACGGGCTGCATGTGCGTCACGAGTGGGAGCAAGCGGTGCAGGGCGAAGCGCTCGAACTCGCGCCGCTGATCGCCGCTTGCGACGTGCCCGGCACGGCGGATCTGCTGCGCACCGAGGGAGCGAATGTCGTCGCACAGTTCGAGACGAATTTCGTACGACGCCTGTGGCGCTATATCGCAGGAGACGGGACTGTCGTCGAGATTGCATTCGACCGGGGCGAAGTCGCGGTGCAAGCCGATGGCACGCGTCATACGGAACCGCTAGTGGAGGTAGAACTGGAACTGCTCGACGCCCCGGACGACGACCGCGAGGGGCAAGGCGAACGCATTCTGCATGCGCTCGCGCAGGAACTGCGCGACGTCCTGCCCGAATTGCAGAGCGACAACGTGAGCAAGGCGCAGCGCGGGTATCGTCTGCGGCAAAAGGTGCTCGGTCGCTGAGTGTCCCGCTCGGATACCGGCGCGACACACGTTGCACTCGCTCAAGTCCACTCAAGCCCACTCAAACGACGCATCGAATGACCTCACGCTCACGCGCAGCATCCCTGTCGCCTGCCGATGAACGGCAACGCTCGCTGTTCGACGACCCGACGCCAGTGGCAGGAACGAACGACACGACGGCTTCGCCGCAGCTCCCCGCCGATGTCGCTGATGTCGCTGGCGTCGTTGCTCCCGCCGTTCCCACCGCGCCATCACCGCGTCGACGCGGTCGTCCGCCGAAAGCGGGCGCGCCGGTGACGTCTGCATCGAAGCCCGTCACGTCAATCGCCGAGTCGGTAGCCGCGAGCGCTGACATCGCCGGCCCACTCAAGGGGCGCGTCGAAGATCAGTTCGCCGCCTTGCCCGGCGAGTGGAAGACATTGGTCGCACCATTCGTCCAGAGCGACGCCTATGCACCGCTGTGTCGCTACGTCGACGCCGAAGTCGCCGCCGGCAGAACCGTCTACCCGGCGGACATCTTCCACGCGCTGCGCATGACGTTGCCCGCCGACGTGAAGGTCGTGATCCTCGGGCAGGACCCTTATCACGGCGACGATCACGGCATCGCGCAGGCGCACGGCCTGGCGTTTTCCGTGCAACGCGGTGTGCGCGTGCCGCCGTCGCTGAGAAACATCTACAAGGAAATCGAGCGCGACCTGGGGATCGCTGCGCCGCCGCACGGCAATCTCGATGCCTGGGCGAAGCAGGGCGTGCTGTTGCTCAACACGACGTTGACCGTGGAAGCAGGCAACGCGGCGAGTCACGCGAAGCCGTTCAAGAAGGGGGGATGGCAAGCTTGCACCGACACGCTACTCAAGGGGCTGGCCGCGCAGCAAGGGCCGCTGGTCTTCCTGCTGTGGGGCAGCCATGCGCAGGCCAAGGCGCCGCTGCTTGCCGGTCACGCTCACCTGCTGCTCGAAGCCCCGCACCCCTCGCCGCTCTCGGCACATCGCGGCTTCCTGGGCTGCGGCCACTTCAGCGCCGCCAATGCGTTCCTCGAACAGCACGGCAAAACGCCCATCGACTGGCACCTGCCAGCGTAAGGCGTAGGGGCTGAGGCGTAAGGCCTGAGGCGCAGAGCGTAGTGCGGTTGCGGGGGTGACTCAGTCGCTCGATGACGCGTAAATTGGCGTCAGTGTGCCCATCGCGCCCTGCTGATAGCGGCGTGTGAGCGCCACGAGGTCGCTCTCGTCGCGCGCTGCGAAGTTGCCGCGATAGACCACGGGTTCGGCGAGCGGCTCGCCGCCGGCGAGCATGAGGCGTGCGCCGGCGCGTCCGGCCAGTTGCCACGCCCCGGGCGGCAGCAACATCGCTTGCGCACCGGCGCCTTCCGCCCGTAAGGCATGATTGGCCAGCGCCGCCTCGCCCTGCGCGATCAATGCGACCCAACGACGACCATCGCACGGGATCGTCAAGGTGCGCAACCCGTCGTCGCGCCAGTCGAGCTGCAGCAGCGTCGTGCGCTCACCTTCGGCACGGGCGACATGATGCTCGCCCCACTGCCCGCAGATCAACGTCAGGTCAACCGCGCCTTCGCGCCAATGCGGCATGGCCTCGGCGCGCACCACGGTTTGCGCGGGCGCGCCGCGCGCATGGCGGCCAGCGCGGCTCACGATCATCCGTATGCCGCGCGCCGTACCGTCGGCGCTCTCGGGAATGTCCTCGTGTACCGTGCCGCAGTTGGCTTCGAGCCAGAGCAGATCGCCGGCACGCAGCCTGTCGTCGCCGTGATGGGCGTGACGGCAGCGCAGCGACGTCGTGGATTCGGGAAACAGGTAGGTCGCCACCACGCATCCGGCATGCGGATGAGGCGGTATGCACGCGCCGTGACGACGGAAGCGATCGATCGACAGAAACGGATCCGTTTCGGCGACCTGATCGAAAACGCCCGCCCCCGCAGCCGCGGCGCAGCGGCCGGGCTGGGTGACGGGAAGCACGCGCGGGATGGCGCTCGCGTCGGCGTGAGCCGCCGGACGCTTCGTCTGACGCGGATGCAAGGGCGTCGGATGGGCCATGGGGGTACCTGCGCGTGCGGGAGGCAGCGGTAACGGTGGTAACAGCGATAGCAGCAGCGTCGGCCCGAGGGCTCAGAGCGCTGCGATGGCTTCGCGCGCGTTCGCGAACCCGGCAGCCGCCGATTCCGGACCACGCGCCAGGCCTTCCGCGAAGATGAACGTCACGTCCGTCATGCCCAGAAAGCCAAGAATCGTCTTGAGGTACGGGGTCTGGCTGTCGGCCGGCGTGTCCTTGTAGTTGCCGCCGCGGGCGAACGCCACGATCACCTTCTTGCCCTGGATCAGGCCTTCCACGGTGCCATCTTCACGATAGCGGAAGGTCACGCGGGCACGGGCGATCCAGTCGAAGTACGCCTTCAGTTGCGACGGCACCTGGAAGTTGTACAGCGGCACGCCGAACACGACATAGTCGGCGGCCTGAATTTCGGCGATCAGTTCGTCGCTGCGGGCGATGATGGCGTTTTGTTCGGCCGAGCGCTGGTCTTCCGGCGTGAAAAACGCGCCGATCACGGCTTCGTCCAGGTGCGGCACGCCATCGGCCAACAGATCGCGCACGACGACCTTGGCACCCGGGTGCTTCACGGCCAGTTGCGCCACGGATTCGTTGGCGAGCGTGGTCGAGTTGGCGCCTTGCGAACGGGCGGCGGAATTGATTTGCAGAATCGTGGTCATGTCACTGGCTCCTGAGCCTGGGGGTTCGAAAATCCGTCCGCGCTGGCCCCCGTCTCGGGATTGCCGTGAATGGCGCGTCGGCTTGGTATGAATTCTAGTTACCCACAAAAATGAAACAAGCCGGTAAAATCGAATTGTTTGTTCCCATTTTGGAACAATGTGCGCCATCCCTCCCCCTTTGCCGGATGGTCGCGTCACCGAGGAGCGTGCGCGATGATTGACGATCTGAATGACATGCTGATCTTTGCGGAGGTCGTGCGCTCCGGCAGCATCACGCGGGCCGGCGAGCGGCTCGATCTGCCCAAGGCGACGGTGAGCCGGCGTCTGTCGCGACTGGAGACGCGGCTGGGCACGAAGCTGCTGCACAAGACCACACGGCGACTGGAACTGACCGAAGTGGGCGAGGCGTATTACGAGCGTTGCCTGCCGATTCTCGAGGAAGTGGAAGAGACGCGAGACTTCGCGTCGCAGTTGTCGAGCAAGCCGCGCGGACGGCTTCGCATTACGGCGCCCGGCGACCTGGCGGTGCAGTGGCTGGCCGTGCCGCTCGCGACATTCTGCGCCGCCTACCCCGAGATCACGGTGGATGTCGATCTGAGTTCGCGACAGGTCGATCTGATCGCCGAACGCATCGACGTGGCCATTCGTGCCGGACAACTCTCCGATTCCACCCTCGTGGCGCGCCCGCTCCTCAAGCTCACGCGCAGTCTGTATGCCAGCCCGCTGTATCTGAGTGCGACGGGGTTGCCCGCCACGCCCGATGAGCTGGCGGGACATCGCTTCGTGATCCTGCAGGGCGCGCGGCGTCTGTTCAACGCGGACACGCTGCACAAGGGGCGCCAGCGTGCCGACATCACCATGCACGGGGCGATCCAGGTCAACAGCATGGGGATGGTCAAAGAGATGACGGTGGCAGGCAGCGGCATCGCCGCGCTGACGGATATCCTGGCCGAGGATGCGTTGCGCACCGGCCGTCTGATCAAGGTGCTGCCCGAGTGGTCGTTACCGTCCAGCCCGGTGCATCTGGTCACGCCGTCGCGGCGCTTCCTGCCGCGCAAGACGCAGGTCTTCATCGAGCACATGCTCGCGGTCGCCAAGTCGTGTCCCGAGGAGAACCGGGACCCGACGGTGCCAGGCTGACGGGCGCGGCCCTTCAGCCGCTCAGCCCCTCATTGCGTCAGGCCGACAGCCACTTGTCGCGACGCTGTGCCGCGGGGCGATCGCGCGTCTCGGCGATGCGATATTTCGAAATCTCCGGCGCGTCGAGCGTGAGCGCGGTCTCGCGCAACGCATCACGGCGGAACGCATGGACCGTCACCCGGTTGCCCGGCCGATAGCGCTCGAGCAGCTTGTCGAGATTGGCGTGCGTCACGCGCAGCCCGTCGATGGCGACCAGCACATCGCCCGCCGACAATCCGGCAGCTTGCGCCGCGCCCCCGTCGAGCACCTGCGAGAGCGTGAGGTCGTCGCCGCGCTTTGCCGTCTTCACCCCCAGCGCCGGACGACCGTCCTCAGGCGTGACCGGTTCCAGCGTGAGACCCACGCGTTCGAGCAGCGTCTTGATCGGCAGATCGCGCGTGCCGTGGATGGCCGTGGCAAAGAAATCCGACAGGTCGAGTCCCGAGACTTCCTCGAAGAACGGCTGCACGGCGTCCTCGTCGATGCCCACGGGCGCGCCGCGGTAGAAATCGCGGCCATAGCGTTGCCACAGCGCGCGCATGATGTCATCGAGCGACTTCTGGCCGCGCGTCTTCGAACGAATCGTCAGATCGAGCGCGAGCGCGACCAGCGAGCCCTTCGTGTAATAGCTGACGATGGCGTTCGGTGCGTTTTCGTCCTGACGGTAGTACTTCGTCCAGGCATCGAACGAACTCTCGGCCACGCTCTGCTTGAGACGACCGCTGCCGCGTAACACGCTCGCCACCGTCTTGGCGACGAGGTCGTAGTAGTCGGCGGGGGCGATCACGCCACTGCGCACCAGCATCAGATCGTCGTAATAGGACGTGAAACCTTCGAACAGCCAGAGCAGCCGCGTGTACACCTCGCGATCGAGCACATACGGCGCGAACACCGCCGGCTTGATGCGCTTGACGTTCCACGTGTGGAAATACTCGTGACTGACCAGACCGAGGAAGCCGCGATAGGCCTCGCTCATGCGCGCCTGTCCCTGCACCGGCAAATCGTTGCGGCTCGCGAGCAGCGCCGTGGAGGCCCGGTGTTCCAGACCGCCGTAGCCCTCGCCGAGCGTCATGAGCAGGAAGACGTAGCGCGACATCGGCACGCGCGCGCGCGAACCGGCGCCCGGCTCGAACAACCGGATCTGCGCTTCGCAGATCTTCTTCATGTCGCGCAGCAAGCGATCGAGATCGAGATTCGGCACCGGGCCTGTGATGGCGACTTCGTGCGTCACGCCGCAGGCCTTGAACGTGCCGTGCACGAAGGTCCCCATCTCAACCGGCGAGTCGATCAGCTCGTCGTAGTCGGCGGCCAGGTAGCGCCCGAAGTCGAGCGCCGCCGTGCCTTCGGCCGGCGTCAGCGCGCTCGCGACGCGCCACGCCTTGAACGCCGCACCGCGCGGGCGCAGCACGTCGACTTCACACGGTGACTGTTCCTGGCCTTCGACGCGCAGGAACACGCTCGTGCCGTTGAAGAAGCCGTGCGTGTCGTCGAGGTGCGCGGCGCGCACGGACAGGTCCCACGCGTACACCTCGTAGGTCACGATCAGCGTGCCCTTGCACGGCGCCGCCTGCCAGGTGTGCTTGTCGAGCTTGTCGAGCGCCACCTTGCGGCCGCGGCACGTCGCGCCGATCGTCACGATGTTGCGAGCGAACTCGCGCACCATGTAGCTGCCCGGAATCCATGCGGGCAGCGTGAACCGCTGCCCTTCGGGGGCGGGATGCGAGACCGTGACGGTGACTTCGAACAGATGCGCGGCGGGCGACTTCGGAACAATCGCATACCGGATGGCAGGCTGGGCAGACGTGGCTTTCATGAGGTGGCGGCTTCTTGTTGTCGGGACGCTCGGTTACTTGAGCGTGGCGAGCGCCTTTTCCAGGGCTTCGGCGGGCACGGCGCCCGGCAGACGGCGGCCGTCGGACAGAATGATCGTCGGCGTACCCGTCACGTTGAACCGATGGCCCAGCGCCACGTTCTGCGTCACCCCGTCGTCGTTGCACGTGGCCGCGGGGGTCGGCGGCAGCTTCTTGTCGAGCATCCAGTCATGCCATGCCGTGAGTCGATTCGGGGCGCACCAGATCGCCTTCGACTTCGCGTCAGAGTCCGGGCCGAGCACCGGGTAGAGGAAGGTGTAGACCGTGATGTTGTCGAGCTTCGACGTCTTGAGCGTTTCCTCGAAGCGCTTGCAGTACGGGCAGTTCGGATCCGAGAACACGGCGACCTTGCGGCTGCCGTTGCCCTTCACGTACTTGATGGCGCGATCGAGCGGCAGCTTGGCGAAGTCGATCTTGTTCAGTTCCGACTGACTCGCTTCGGTCAGGCTCTGACGCGTCTTCGTATCGACGAGGTTGCCGCCGACGATCACGTATTTCGCCTTCTCGTCGACATAGATGATGTCGCCGCCGACCCCCACCTCAAAGAGTCCGGGGATGGGCGTGCGGGCCACCGACTTGACAGGGGCGTCGGCGCCGAGCGTCTTCTGCACGGCGGCCTTCACGCGGTCGAGCGCTGCGTCGGCCTTGTTCTGCGCGACGGCGAGCGTCGTGACCGTCGCGGCGCAAACTGCCGCCAGACCGAGCGCTGCGAGCGCCGCGGCGCGATAACGTTGCAACATCGAATATCTCCAGTAGGGTGTCGAGCCAGCGGTGCGTCGGGCACGCGCGGTATCGACCGGCATGGGGTGGAACGGGCCGGAACAGGCGCCCGACGGGGTCAGCCCAACGCGCGGCCGATCAGGAATTTCTTGACGAAGGGCAGCACGTTCACGCTGTCGAGCCCCGCGTTGCGCACGAATCTGGCCAGCGGATTGCGCGTGGCAAACAGCTTGTGCAGGCCGTCCGTCGTGAGCGCCATGCTGCCGATGTCTTCCTTGCGGGCGCGCTCGTAGCGACGCAATACCGCCGCGTCGCCGCAATCGCGGAACGATTCGCGGCCGGCGAGCGCGTCGCCAAGCGCCGCCACGTCGCGCAATCCGAGGTTCATCCCCTGGCCCGCGAGCGGATGCACGACGTGCGCCGCGTCGCCGACCAGCGCCACGCGCGGGGCGATCAGGCGTTTGGCCTGCGCGAGCACGAGCGGGAACCCCTGGGCGCGCGATGAGACCGGCGTGAGTTGACCGAGTTCAACGTTCGAGAAAGTGCCGACGCGTTCAGCGAGATCTTTGGGATCAAGCGCGAGCAACGCCTGGGCGTGATCCTGGGCGGCGGACCAGACAAGCGAGACGTGCTGATCGGGCAGGGGCAGCAGCGCGATGATCTCGCCGTCGTGGAACCATTGGAATGCCGTGTCGCGATGCGCCCGCTCCGCGCGGAAATTGCACACCACGCCGAGTTGCTCGTACGGACGTACCGAGCCGTCCAGCCCGGCGGCGCTGCGCACCCACGAGTGGGCGCCGTCGGCACCGACCACGAGCGACGCGCGCAGGGTCTTGCCGTCCGACAGACGCACCGAGGCGGCCGCGGCATCGACTTCGAGCGCGTCGGCGCGGGCGTCGAGCCATTGCACTTGCGGGGAGAATCGCAAGGCGGCGTCGAGCGCGCGTTCGAGGTTCGACGATTCGGCGATCCAGGCGAGTTGCGGCACGGCGGCCTGGTACGCGGAGAAATGCAAGCTGCCACGCTCGTCGCCGAAGACTTCCATGTCGTAGACAGGATTGACGCGTGCGGGGTCGACGGCCTGCCAGACGCGCATGCGCTCGAAGAGCGCCTGCGAGCTGGACGAGAGCGAGTAGATGCGGGCGTCCCACAGATCGCCCATGGCGGGCGCGGCCGCAGCCGGCTGGGCGAGCAGTGCGACGGACAGGCGTGCCTGCGAAAGCAGCAGGGCGGCGGCCTTGCCGACCAGACCGCCACCGACGACGACGACATCGTGCGTTTGGCTGGAGGTGTGCGTTAGAGACATGCGGCGAATACCGCGCCAGCGCCTGAATCGCGCGAGCCGGCTGGTTCAGAAAACGAGATGCCGTATTGTCGCACGCCTGCCGCGCAAACGACGCCCGGTCGCCCGGGGGCGGGCTGTGGCACAGCGTCGCGCGCCACGGGCCGGCGCTATACTGGCGCGCATATCGAATATCAGACAGGGAGTCCGTCAATGCGCCTCGACAACGAATCCGAAAGCGACAACGTCGAAGATCGCCGAGGGGGCGGTTTCGGGGGACGCACCACCATTGGCATCGGCACGATCGTGGTGGCGCTGGCCGCCTCGTATTTCTTCGGGATCGATCCGCGCGTGATCATCCAGGGCTCGCAGATGCTTCAGGGGCAGACATCGTCACAGCCCCAGTCCGCGCCGAACGCCACGCCAGCCCACGATCCCAAGACGGTCTTCACCCGCAAGGTGCTCGGCAACATCGAGCGAACGTGGGCGACGGTATTCCCGCAGCAAGTGAACCGCCAGTACGTGGCGCCGAAGTTGGTGCTTTTCTCTGGCGCGACGCCCACGGCATGCGGCACCGGACAAACGGCGATGGGGCCGTTCTACTGTCCGGGCGACAGCAAGGTGTACATCGATCTGGCGTTCTATGACGAGTTGCGCCAGCGCTTCGGCGCGGGTGGCGACTTCGCGCAGGCGTACGTGATCGCGCACGAAGTGGGCCATCACATCCAGAATCTGCTGGGGATTTCCGAGAAATTCGATGAGGCGCGGCGCCGCATGAGCGAGGCGCAGGCCAATGCGTTGTCGGTGCGACTGGAATTGCAGGCCGACTGCTTCGCTGGCGTCTGGGC
Organism: Pandoraea eparura; assembly: GCF_902459725.1. Lineage (GTDB taxonomy): Bacteria > Pseudomonadota > Gammaproteobacteria > Burkholderiales > Burkholderiaceae > Pandoraea > Pandoraea eparura. The sequence goes on along the minus strand of NZ_CABPSH010000008.1, from coordinate 169,480 downwards.
GAACAATGCCGAGAAGGCCAACCAGCAGTTGCTGGAGCCGGGCGACGTCGAGCAGGGGCTGAAGACGGCGGCGGCGATCGGCGACGACCGGCTGCAGCAGCAGGCGCAGGGCCGCGTGGTGCCGGAGTCGTTTACGCACGGCACGAGCGCGCAGCGCGTGTATTGGCTTCGCCAGGGGTTGCAGTATGGCGACATGCGCAAGTGCGACACGTTCTCGGCGAAGTCCCTGAGTTGAGCGGTATCCCGGGCGGTGGGCGTCAAGGGGGCTGGCTCAGAACTGGAACGAGGCTGGCACCTTAGCCCCCAGGGCGCCGTTGGCGGCAGAACGGGTACAATAGCGGACTTTCCGCGACGCAATCACCGGCGCAGTCCACGGCGCTCTCCCGGCGCATCCCAGGCGCACCCCCGGCGCACTTGTCGGCGCATTTATCGGATTAGACAGGATTTAGCATGAGCCTCAAATGCGGCATCGTCGGCTTGCCCAACGTCGGCAAGTCGACCCTTTTCAACGCGTTGACCAAAGCGGGCATCGCTGCCGAGAACTATCCGTTCTGCACCATCGAGCCGAATGTCGGCGTGGTGGAAGTGCCGGACCCGCGTCTGGGCAAGCTGGCCGAGATCGTCAAGCCAGAGCGGATCATGCCGGCGACGGTCGAGTTCGTGGACATTGCCGGCCTGGTGGCGGGCGCGTCCAAGGGTGAGGGGTTGGGCAACCAGTTCCTCGCCAACATCCGCGAGACGGACGCCATCACGCACGTCGTGCGTTGCTTCGAGGACGAAAACGTCATCCACGTGGCGGGCAAGGTGAATCCGATCTCGGACATCGAAGTCATCAACACCGAGCTGGCGCTGGCCGACCTGGCCACGGTCGAGAAGGCGTTGCAGCGCTACACGAAGGCGGCGAAGTCGGGCAACGACAAGGAAGCCGCCAAGCTGGTGGCGGTGCTGGAAAAGGTGGCGCCGGTGCTCAACGAAGCGCGTCCGGTGCGCTCGATCAAGCTGTCGGACGACGAGCTGGCGCTGATCAAGCCGTTCTGCCTGATCACGGCCAAGCCGACGATGTATGTCGCGAACGTGAAGGACGATGGCTTCGAGAACAATCCGCATCTGGAAGCGGTGCGCAAGTACGCGGAAGCCGAGAACGCGCCGGTGGTGGCGGTGTGTGCGGCCATCGAGGCGGAGATTGGCGATATGGACGACGCCGACAAGGCGGAATTCCTGGCCGACATGGGCATGGACGAGCCGGGCCTGGATCGCGTGATCCGCGCGGGCTTCAAGCTGCTGGGTCTGCAGACATACTTCACCGCGGGCGTGAAGGAAGTGCGCGCCTGGACGATCCACGTGGGCGACACGGCCCCGCAGGCCGCTGGCGTGATCCACACCGACTTCGAACGCGGCTTCATTCGCGCGCAAACCATCGCCTTCGACGACTACATTCAGTTCAAGGGCGAACAGGGCGCGAAGGAAGCGGGCAAGATGCGCGCCGAAGGCAAGGAGTATGTCGTGCACGATGGCGATGTCATGAACTTCCTGTTCAACGTCTGACGCTGTAGCCTCGCCAGACAACGAATACCCCGGCCATCGCGCCGGGGTGTTTTGTTTTTGGGATACTGAAACCGTCGCGCGTTCCTGCGCCCTCTCATTGGCCTCCACGCGACAACCGCCGCGTCAATCAATGTCCGCCGGGCACGAACTCCGGTTTGTCACGCGACGTGTCGCGCGAACGGTCGACGGCGTTGGTCGGCACCAGCAGCAACAGCAGCACGACCCCGATCGAGATCGCCAGGATCGACAGGAACGTGAGGTGCAGCGAATGTTGCAGCACCGCGCGAATCGCCTGATCGGCCAGCGTCGACACGCCCCGGTCTTCCAGCACATGACGCAACTGGTCGGAGGTGACCGGCGCCAGCCCGCTCGAATGCGTCAAGCCGAAGTTCAGCACGGCGCCGAAGAGCGTCGCGCCCAGCGTGCTGCCCAGGTTCCGCGAGAAGATGTTCGATGCCGTGGCACTGCCGCGCTGCGACGGATCGACCAGCTCCTGAATCAGCACGAGCGCGCTCACGCTGCCCGTGCCCATCGAAAAGCCCATCAGCAACGACCCGAACCCGGCCAGCAGCGGCGAGCTGCTCGGCCCAAGCAGCGCGAAGACGATCCCGCCCACCGGCATCAGCAGGCTGCCGCCCACGAGAATGCGCCGCAGGCCATAGCGCGTGAAGGTCTTGGCGGCGACCGTCGAGCCGATCGGCCAGCCGACCATGATCATCGTGAGCGCCATGCCCGCCACGACCGGCGTCTGGCGCAACACCCCCTGCGCATACATCGGCAGGAAGGTCGTCAGCCCCATGAGCACCATGCCCGAGAGCAGCGTCGCCGCATTCGCCGCCGCAATCGGCCGGCGCTTCCACAGCGCGAACGAGATCATCGGGTCCTGCGCACGCCGCTCCTGCCAGACGAACAGCAGCGACGCGACGGCGCACACCAGCACCCCGCCCCAGACGTGCGTGTCGGAGAAGGCGTTCGCATCAGTCAGCGCGATCATCAGCGCCGCCACGGCAATCGCGAAGAACACGGCCCCCAGCGCGTCGATGCTCGGCCGCTGGCGCGGCGCCGCCTCGTGCAGATAGGCGACGAACCCGGCCGCCGCCAACAGACCGATCGGAATGTTGATCCAGAAGATCCAGGACCACGACAAGTCGCGGATGATGATGCCGCCGAGCATCGGCCCGAGCACCGCCGAGATGGCCCACACGCTCGCCAGATAGCCTTGCACCTTGCCGCGCTCGCTGATCGGGTAGTAGTCGGCGATGATGGTCAGGCTGACCGGCTGGATGCATGCCGCCCCTACGCCCTGCAACAGGCGGAAGACAATCATCGCCGGCATGGACCACGCCAGCCCGCCCCCCAGCGAGGCCACCAGGAACACGGCGATGCCCACAAGCATGACCGGCTTGCGACCGTAGAGATCGGCCAGCTTGCCGAACACCACGGTCATGGCCGTCTGCGCGAGCAAAAAGGCAGAGAACACCCAGCTATATAAGTGCAGACCGCCAAGCTGGGCGACGATTTGCGGCATGGCCGTCGAAATGATCGTGGCCTCGATGGCAACCATGGAGGTCGCTGCCATGACGGATGCCACGATGAATGGCCGCATGGAGGGGCGTGTCGCAGACATGTGTGCTTTTGATGTGGGGGAAATCGGCGGAATCTGGTGACGCGACTTGCGAGGCGTGAGCGCCGCCCCCCTGTCGGGCGCAGCGCTCACGCCGGATGGCGGAAGGCGGGATCGAACGTGGCGGCAATGCCGCCCACGTCGTCAAGACGACTTGGGCCAGGCGATGGCGTCAAGCATAGCCGAATGCGGGAAAACGCGTACGGCACCCGCCGGGTGCGGCCTAACGTCGCACCAGACGCAACAGCGCGAGCAGCACGATGGCGCCGATAGTGGCCGTGATGATGCGCCCGAGCGTGCCGTACCCGAGCGCAATGCCCAAATGCCGCAGCAACCAGCCACCGACGAACGCGCCGATCACGCCCACGACCATGTCGCCAAGGATGCCGAAGCCGCCACCCACCACCAGGCTGGCGAGCCAGCCGGCCACCAGCCCCACGAGCAAGAGCACGAGAAGATGCATGAAATGCGCCGGTGCGCCGCGTCAGGCCGCGCGGTTGCGCTTGATGGCGCCGTAGATCACCAGCAGCACGATGGCGCCCACGATCGACGCGATCCAGCCGGCCGACTGACCTTCGGTGTAGAGATGGAGGAACTGTCCGGCATATTTGGCGAGCAACGCGCCGCCTATGCCGAGGATGACGGTCATGATGATGCCCATGCTGTCCCGCCCGGGATGCAGGGCGCGCGCAATGAGGCCGACGACCAGACCGACAACGATAGTGCCGATGATGCCCATGACGTCTCTCCAAGGATGGGAACCCGAACGCAGTATAGCCCCGAAATCGGACGATTCGGCAAGGGTGTCGCACGCCTGCGTCCGCCCCCTCCGGATCGCGAGCGATACCGCGGGACGCCGGGCAGCGCCATCCCGACAAGACCAAGGTGACCCGGCTCTGCCCTGATTGCCCTGATTGCCCCGGCCGTCCGGGCTGGCCGAGGAAGCGGGCATAACCGACGATATGCCGGGTATAAGGGATGCGTATTTGTCAAAACCGGGCGGCTGCGCGATCATGGCACATCGCTGTCCCGGCGCGCAGGGCACGCGGTGCCGCCAAAACGGGCATCGCGTCGACGCGCTATAATCAGCGGTTATTAGATCCCCCACATCATGCAACTGCTCGCTCTCGGCCTGAACCACCACACGGCGCCCGTCTCGCTGCGCGAACGGGTGGCGTTTCCGTTCGAGCGGATCGAGCCGGCGCTGGCGGGTCTCAAGGGCTTGTGGACCGGCAGGTCGAGCGCCGCCGAGGCCGCCATTCTGTCGACGTGCAATCGCACGGAAATCTACTGCGCCACCGACGACGCCACGGCCCGCGAGCGCGCCGTGCACTGGCTGGCCGAGTTCCACAACATCCCGGCCAGCGACCTGGCCCCCCATCTGTACGCCCTGCCCCAGTCTGATGCCGTGCGTCACGCGTTTCGCGTGGCGAGCGGGCTCGACTCGATGGTGCTGGGCGAGACGCAGATCCTCGGCCAGTTGAAGGACGCCGTGCGCACCGCCGCCGAGGCAGGCGCACTGGGCACCTATCTGAACCAGCTCTTCCAGCGCACGTTCGCCGTGGCCAAGGAAGTGCGCGGCCAGACCGAGATCGGCGCGCATTCGGTCTCGATGGCCGCCGCCGCGGTGCGACTGGCGCAACGCATTTTCGAAAGCATCAGCACGCAGCAGGTGCTGTTCATCGGCGCGGGCGAAATGATCGACCTGTGCGCCACCCACTTCGCCGCGCAGAACCCGAAAGCCCTGTACATCGCCAATCGGACCGCCGAGCGCGGCGAGAAGCTCGCCGAACGGCTGGGCGGCACAGCCATCCGCCTGTCCGAGCTGCCGCAGCGCCTGCACGAGTTCGACATCGTCGTGTCGTGCACGGCCAGCACGTTGCCCCTGATCGGCCTGGGCGCCGTCGAGCGTGCCATCAAGGCCCGCAAGCACAAGCCGATGTTCATGGTCGATCTGGCCGTGCCGCGCGACATCGAGCCGGAAGTCGGCCGTCTCACCGATATCTTCCTGTACACCGTCGACGATCTCGGCACGGTCGTGCGCGAAGGCAATGCGCTGCGTCAGGCCGCGGTCGCGCAGGCCGAGGCGATCATCGAGACACGTGTGCAGCACTTCATGCAATGGCTCGACGCGCGCAGCGTCGTGCCCGTCATCCGCGACATCCACGGCACGGCCGAGGCCATGCGCCTCGCCGAACTCGAGCGTGCCCAGCGCATGCTCGCGCGCGGCGACGACCCCGCCGCCGTGCTTGAAGCCCTGTCCCAGTCCCTCACCAAGAAATTCCTGCACGGTCCGACCCACGCGCTCAACACGGCGCGCGGCGATTCGCGCGAGCAAATCCTTCACCTCATTCCCGAACTGTTCCGCACCTCGGGATCTGCCGACAAATAGATGAAAGCGAGCATGCAAGCCAAGCTCGACCAGTTGACGCAACGTCTGGTCGAGCTTGATGGCCTATTGAGCCAGGGCGACGTCACGCGCGATCTGGACAACTACCGCAAGCTCACGCGCGAACACGCCGAGCTGGCCCCCGTCGTCGAGCAATATCGTCACTACCGTCAGGCCCAGAGCGATGTCGCGGCAGCGCAGGAGATGGCACTCGACCCCGAGATGCGCGAATTCGCCGACGACGAAGCGGCCAGCGCCCGGGCGCGCATGGACGACATGGAAGCCTCGCTGCAACGCATGCTGCTGCCGCGCGACCCCAACGACGAGCGCAACATCTTCCTGGAAATCCGCGCGGGCACCGGCGGCGACGAATCGGCACTGTTCGCGGGCGACCTGCTGCGCATGTACACGCGCTACGCCGAACGTCATCGCTGGCAGGTTGAGATCATGTCGGCCAGCGAATCGGATCTGGGCGGCTACAAGGAAGTCATCGTTCGCTTGATCGGTCAGGGGGCGTACTCCCGCCTCAAGTTCGAGTCGGGCGGCCATCGCGTGCAGCGCGTGCCGGCCACGGAAACGCAGGGCCGGATTCACACGTCCGCCTGCACGGTGGCCGTCATGCCGGAAGCCGACGACGTCGCCGAAGTCGACATCAACCCGGCCGATATCCGCATCGACACATTCCGCGCGTCGGGCGCCGGCGGCCAGCACGTCAACAAGACCGACTCGGCGGTGCGTATCACGCACTTGCCGACAGGCATCGTCGTCGAATGCCAGGACGACCGCTCGCAGCACCGCAACAAGGACAAGGCGCTCAAGGTGCTGGCGGCACGCATCAAGGACGCCCAACTGCGCGCCCAGCAAGCCAAGGAAGCCGCCACGCGCAAGAGCCTGATCGGCTCGGGCGACCGCTCGGAGCGCATTCGCACGTACAACTTCCCGCAAGGGCGGATGACGGATCACCGCATCAATCTCACGCTCTACAAGCTCGAATACATCATGGACGGCGATCTCGACGATCTGATCAACGCCCTCGTCACCGAGCATCAGGCCGAGCAACTGGCGTCGCTGGGCGAGGCCGCCTGATGTCGCACGGTGCGCACGACGCCGGGCACGACGTCGCCACGGTGGCCTCGTTACTGCGCGAGCCGGGGCTGCCGCCGCTGGAGTCGCGCATCCTGCTCTCGCACGTCCTCGGCTGGTCCTGCACGCAACTGATCACCCGCGACCGCGAGCCGCTGGCGCCCGAGACGCTTGCCGTCTACCGCACGCTGCACGCACGCCGCGTGGCGGGTGAACCCATCGCGTATCTGACCGGCACCCGGGAATTCTTCGGCCTGACCCTGACGGTCAGCCCGTCCGTGCTGATTCCCCGGCCGGAGACCGAATTGCTCGTGGAGCTGGCGCTGGCGCGTCTGGACGGCCGCCGTGCGCCGCGTGTGCTCGATCTGGGCACGGGCAGCGGCGCGATTGCGCTGGCTATCGCGCACAGCCGCCCCGACGCCCAGGTGACGGCGCTTGACCGCTCGCCCGACGCGCTCGACGTTGCTCGCGAGAACGCCCGGCAACTCGGGCTGGCCGAGTGCGTTACATTTCTCGCCAGCGATTGGTATGTCGCATTGCCGGCCAGCGCTGCGCCATTCGACGTCATCGTCTCGAATCCACCGTACATCGTGTCGGGCGACGACCATCTCTCGCAAGGGGATCTGCGCTTCGAACCCGTCGATGCCCTGACGGATCACGCGGACGGTCTCGCCGCCTTGCGCACAATCGTGGCCGGCGCGCCCTCGCGCTTGCTGCCGAACGGCTGGCTGCTCTGCGAGCACGGCTACCACCAGGCCGCCGACGTACGTGCGCTTTGCCTGGCCGCGGGCTTTGCCGACGTCGCCTCCGAGCGCGACCTCGCCGGCATCGAGCGCACCACGGGTGGCCGGCGCGTCTGAGCGCGCGCCGACGGACGCGGCGGAAAACCGCTAAAATGCCGGATACGCCGACTTTCCGGTATTTCCACGGGCTTTCCATCATGACCACCCAGCAACGTATCCAGCAAATCGTCACCGACCATCCCGTCGTGCTCTTCATGAAGGGCAACGCGCAATTCCCGATGTGCGGCTTCTCGGGCCGCGCCGTGCAGATCCTGAAGGCCTGTGGCGTCGACAACCTGTTCACGGTGGACGTGCTGCAAGACGAGGAAGTCCGTCAGGGCGTGAAGGAATTCGCCAACTGGCCGACCATCCCGCAGCTCTACATCAACGGCGAATTCATCGGCGGCTCGGACATCATGATGGAGATGTACCAGAGCGGCGAACTCAAGCAGGTCCTCGCCGACCTGGCGTAATCCGCCACGCATCGCACTGCATAACGATGGTGTCGACGGGAGTCTTGCAGCCCGCGCGACTGGTCGTGGCCATCACCGGCGCGACCGGCGCCATCTATGGCGTGCGCCTGCTGCAACGGCTGCGGGCGATGGGCGGTGTCGAGACCCATCTGATGGTGTCGAGCGCGGGCTGGCTGACGTTGCGTCACGAACTCGGCCTGGAGCGTACCGACGTGCAGGCCCTGGCCGATGCGTACCACAGCGTGCGCGAGGTGGGCGCCAACCTCGCCAGCGGCTCGTTCGCCACAGCGGGCATGGTCGTGGCACCCTGTTCGATGAAAACGCTGGCGAGCGTCGCCCACGGGCTGTCGGACAACCTGATCGCGCGTGCCGCCGACGTCACGCTCAAGGAGCGGCGCCGCCTCGTGCTGATGGTGCGCGAAACGCCGTTCAATCTCGCGCATCTGCGCAATATGACGGCCGTCACCGAAATGGGCGGCATCGTCTACCCGCCACTCCCGGCGTTCTACAACCACCCCGCATCGCTCGACGCGATGGTTGACGATACCGTGGCACGCGTCATCGATCTGTTCGGGATCGCGCCCCCTGTCTCCACGAGCTGGAACGGTCTTGGCAAGGACGCCGACGTCCAGGACCGGTGAGTGCGGCGGCAGCGGCTGGCAACTTAGCGGCGCAACCCGCAAACTGGCGCTCTCACGCGCCCGCGTTGGCAAATGGTCGCGCCGCCGCGGCGGCAACCAAGTGCCGGCGAGAGCCGCATGGGCTATAGTGAAAGCGCCATGCGTGGCGTGCCAAGCCGCATTTCCCATGGTGTGACATCTTAGCGATCGGAGTTTGTGATGGAGACCGACCTCTCGCCCGTTGTCGTCTATGCCGTCGTGACGCTCGTTTTCGTCGTGCTCGTCCTGGTCGTGCCTGCCGGCGCCCGTTGGCGTCAGATGGCGTGGCCCGCGTCGATGCCACCGCTCTCGCCGCATCGTCCGGGCGACCTGCTCGGCACCCCGCGCACCCCCTACTGGCGCTCCCCGGACGACACGCAGGACTTGCGCCGTCCCTCATACTTCGCGGCATCGTCGCGCCGCCCACGCCGGCCCGCAAGCTTTCTCGCCCCGCGCGATCACGAGCGACGCTGAGCGCCCGCATTCACGACGACGATAGCAAAAGCCCCGCGCGGCCGAACCGGCGGGGCTTCTCTCTTTTCATTCACGCATCGCGTCATCGATCAATAGCGATAACAGCACCGATGCCCGTAGCCCCCGCCGTAATAAGGTCGGGCCGGGACAACCACGCATCCGGCAAGGGTAAGGGCGAGTAGCGCAGCGACGACTAATTTCATGATCTGACTCCTGAGAAGGGGAACGTGAATCGGCTCGCCTTCTTTATATCGCTGCGCCGGCAGGAAACCGATCACACGTCTGTAAGCCGTGTAAGCGAAGGTTGCCAAAGCCGAGAGTGCGTCGCACTTTGTTACGTAACACGCCGGTTACCGCACCGTAACATCGCCCCTGCGCGACACCCCCCCCTTCAATGACAGCGCGGGTTCCCAGCGTCCGCGTAACTGGCACGAGGTTTGCATAGAGATCAATGTCGCCCTTTCAAATGCCCCGAAGAGAGCGACGGTGAGTCTAACCCTCCTCCCGTTTCAGACGCGGGAGGAGGTCTTTTTCTCCGATCTTGCGCACCCGCGGTCTCCGGAAGTCCGACACCAGATCGCGCATACGTCCTGCCTATCCATTGTGCAGGAGTCCTTTGAATTTCACTTCAACTGAGCGTTTGAAATGGATCGACGGCATAAGCCCGTCGACTTCCTGCGCCATTGCTTTATCGTGAGAGTCTTATTTGACGCGGTTTTCGACGGGGTTCATCGTTCGTGGCAGAAAACGACATGCGGGTAGGCACCGATCTCAAGTTGCCGCCCGTCCTGTCGTAATCGCGTCTATAGAGGACTGCGCGCCAACGTAGTGTTAGCGAAGCATCCCTTTCGTGACGGCCGCACGACACGCGCCGGGGCAAGCGTATCAAGGGAGAACGTCATGGAAATCGCAACGCCTGAATTCCAGATGGAACAACAGGAACTCCAGGCCATCAGCGCCGCGCTCAATCGCGTGCAGGCCGTCATCGAATTCGATTTGCAGGGCCATATCCTGCACGCCAACGAAAATTTCCTACAAACCGTTGGCTACCAGCTCGACGAGATCCGGGGACAGCATCACCGCCTCTTCTGCGAACCCGACTACGCGGCGTCCGGTGCATACCGCGAATTCTGGGCCAAGCTCGGGCGCGGCGAGTTCGATGCCGGCGAATACAAGCGCATCGGCAAAGGCGGGCGGGCCGTGTGGATCCGTGCGTCGTACAACCCGGTGTTCGACACGCATGGCACGGCTTACAAGGTCATCAAGTTCGCCACTGACATCACGGCGGATCGCGCCCGTCAGGCCGAATTCGAAGGCAAGGTGCGCGCCATGGACCTCGCCCAGGCCGTCATCGAATTCAATCTCGACGGCACGGTCATCACGGCCAACGACAACTTCCTGAGCGCGCTCGGCTACTCGCTCGACGAAATTCGCGGCAAGCACCACCGCATGTTCTGCGAGACGGAATACGTCGCGTCGCCGGCCTATCGGGACTTCTGGGAAAAGCTCAATCGTGGCGAATTCGATGCGGGCCGCTACAAGCGCATCGGGCGCGGCGGGCGGGAAATCTGGATTCAAGCGACGTACAACCCGATCCTCGACGCGAGCGGGCGGCCGTACAAGGTCGTGAAGTTCGCCACCGACATCACCCAGCAGGTCGAACTGGAAGCGAGCGTGAAGCGCCGCGCCGACGACGACCAGCGCAAAGTGGCGTTGTTGCTCGACACCGTCAATCGGGCGGCGGCGGGCGACCTGACAGGCGAGATCGCCGTCGCGGGCAGCGACCCCATCGACCAATTGGCCGACGGGATTCGTCACATGATGGACGACCTGCGCGGCGTGATCGGCAAGGTGGTCAAATCGGCCGGTGAGTTCTCGGGTGCATCGCGCGATATTGCCGAGCGTGCCAATACCGTGGCCACCGGCGCCCAGGCGCTGGGCGCCACGGTCGAAGAGATGAACGCGTCGATCGAAGAGCTGACAGCATCGATCAACTCGATTGCGGACAACACCAAGGGCGCCGACCAGCTCGCCAAGGCAACGCAACAGGAAGCCGAGACCGGCGCCCGTGCGATTGCGCGCTCGGTCGAAGCCATGGAGCTGATCAACAAGTCGTCAGAAGACATCGGCGAGATCGTGAAGGTGATCGGCGAGATCGCCGGGCAGACCAACTTGCTCGCGTTCAACGCGGCCATCGAAGCGGCCCGCGCCGGTGAGCACGGCCTCGGCTTCTCGGTCGTGGCCGACGAGGTGCGCAAGCTCGCCGAACGCTCGTCGCAGGCGACCAAGGAAATCTCCAAGCTGATCAACGAGTCGACCAAGCGCGTGGCCCAGGGCAGCGACGTATCGCGGCAGGCCGGCGAGGCGTTCGAGAAGATTGTCGGCGGCGTGTCGCGCACCACGCAAGCGATCTCCGAAATCTCGTGCGCGGCCGAAGAGCAACTCGTCGCCGCCCGCGAAGTGAGCCTCGCCATTCAGCACGTGGCGGAAGAAACGGAGAAATCCGCCGGTGCCTGCGAGACCATCGCGCAGGCGACCACCGGGCTCAATCACGGCGCGCAAGACCTCGACCGCACGGTATCGCGGTTCAAGGTGTAAGCGCCCTGCGGCGAACGCCACGGGCATCGACCCGGGCCGTTCGCCGATCTCTCCGGTCTCTCCGGTTCCGGCCGTTCACGCAGGGCCGGGTCCCACCGCCACCACGAAGGGCCGATATGGAAATCGAAGCCGACGCCGATCCCGGTACCCAGCAAGCCCTTCTGCGCGCTGTTCACCGGCACACCGGCATCTCGATGAACGAGAAGAAGTGGACGATGTTGCAGGGCCGTCTTCGCCCGCGCCTGCGTACGCTCGCGCTGTCCTGCTATCGCGACTACCTGACGCTGCTCGAGAGCACCCCCGACGAGGTGCGCAACTTCGTGAACCTGGTCACGACGAACGAGACCACGTTCTTTCGCACGCCGCGCGTCTGGGACTATTTCGCACAGCACTACCTGCCGCGCTGGCATGCGGCGAATCCGGGCCGGATGTTCCGGATGTGGTCCGCGGCGGCCTCCTCCGGCGAGGAGTCCTACTCGGCGGCGATGCTCTGCGAAGAGTTTCGATCGCGGCACAGCAGCTTCCGGTACCAGATTCATGCAACCGATATTTCGAGCCAGGTGCTGGCCGTGGCGATGGCCGGCAACTTCGGCGGGCGCAGCATCGACGGTCTCAAACAGCAGCGGCCGGCCATGCTGGCGAAGTATTTCCGCCCGAGCGCGGACGGCTTCACCGTCGCCCCGGAACTGCGTGCGCATATCACCTTTGCCGAGCACAACCTGTATCAGCGCATGCCGCGCCGCGAGGCGTTCGATCTCGTCATGCTGCGAAATGTGCTGATCTACTTCGAAGCTGCCGATCAGGAACGCGTTCTCGAGAACGTGCGCCACACGCTGACCCCCGAAGGCGTGCTCATTGTCGGGGAATCGGAGTCGCTGACGCGGCTCTCGACCGGCTATCAGTTTGAGCAACCGCTCATCTACCGGAATCAGGGGGCAACGAATGGGGCCGTCGCATGACATTCAGGTGTTGATGGGGGAGGTGCGTATCGGGCGCGGCGACGACGTGCTGCGCGCTACCCTCGGCTCGTGTGTGGGTATCGGTCTGATGTGGCGGGCGCGCGGGCTCTACGGTCTTGCGCACTGCCTGTTGCCCGAAGCACCGAACCCCACCTTTGCCATCGGGGCGAAGTACGTCACGCAAGCGGTGCCGTCGCTCCTCGCGCTGATGCGGGCGGACGGTGCGCGCCGCGGCGAGATCGAGGCGGTGATCGCAGGCGGCGGCAACATGATGCCCCACCAGCCGCCCGCCCGGCACGGATTGATCGGCGTGGCGAACGCCAGGATGGCGCAAGCCTTGATGGCAGAGACCGGCATTCCGATCGTGCACGTCGAGGTCGGCGGTGAAATCGGTCGGCAACTGACGATTCATTGCGCGCATCACACCTTCCATGTGCGCACGATCGGCACCAATGAGGGATCCCCGGCGACCACCCCGCCCGCTCTCCGACTCGTGGGACGAGAATCATGAACGCACGCACACCCGGATTTCCGCTGCCGCAGCATGACGCCGTCGCCGGCACCACCGTGCTGCCGCCCACGGCATCGCCTTACCAGGGCTATCAGGGCTATCAGGCTTACGAGGGCAAAGGGGGCGCCGGCACAGCCGGCTACGGGTCGTCGCAACCGGGTGAATCACCGCCAGCGCTCGACGCGCCGCCGTCACCGCGGCGGTGCGTGTCAAATCCTGACGACATCGAAGTCTTCGGCTCCTTTCATTTGGGCGACGTGGAATTCGCCCTGCCCATCGCGGCCTTGCAGGAGGTCGTGAACTACCCCGCGCGCGTGACACCCGTGCCGCTTTCCCCGCCCTTCCTGCTCGGCCTCTTCAATCTGCGCGGCACGCTCATCCCCATCGTCGATCTCAAGCCGTTGTTGGCCATGGGCGACGCGTCGGGCAGGCCTGCGCCAGTGACCGAGAAGATCGCCATCGTCGACGTCGACGGCGTTCGGGTCGGGCTACTGTTCGACACGACGAGCGAGATTCTGCGCGTGCGCGCCTCGCAGCGCACCGGGTTCGAGTACGACCCATCGCACACGGCGCCGCAGGTGGTTTGCGGCGCCATCAAGCTCGACGAAGGCGACCGCATTCTGCAGATCCTCGCGCCGGGCGCCCTCGTGCGCATCGAGAACATGCCGCAGTTGCTCGCCCGTCAGGCGCTCAGCGCGCCGCAGCGGCGCCAACAACGTCAGCGCCTGCAATGCGTGTCGTTCTCGGTCGACCAATCACGTCTGGCGCTGCCGATGAGTGCGATTCGCGAGATCATCCGCATTCCCGACTTGCAGAACTCGGCGCTCGCCAGCGTGTTTTGCGTGGGCATGCTCAATCTGCGCGGCACCGTCGTGCCGGTCATCGACTTCGCCCACTTCCTCGGTCTTCAGCCCTACCGCCCCGAGAGCGACGTCGCGGGCACCGCCTCGGATCCGCGCCGGATTCTGATCGTCAAGCAGGAAGACGTGCATTTCGGCCTGCTGGTGGACGCCGTGGACAGCATCGTGACGTACTTCGCCGACGAGCTGCTCGCCATGCCGTCCTTCAGCGCCTCGCACGCGCAACTCTTCTCGGGCTGCATTGCGCGCGAGCAGGCCGACGACATCGTGTTGCTCAACGCCGACGAACTCTTCACGCACGCTCAGGTGCTCGAACTCACGCGCGGCCATCGCGAGCTATATCGGGAGACGGACGGCGCACAACGCACGACGTCCGGCGATTCGGCGTGGCCCGGCACCGGGGCCAGGTCGTCGCGCGGCACCCGCCACGCGTATGTGTCGTTCCGTCTGCAACACATGCTGGCCGTGCGGCTCGATCAGTTGCGCGAGATCATTCACGACAGCGCGGATATCATGCCCGCGCCGGGTGCGCCCGCCTTCGTGCGCGGGATACTCAATTTGCGACGCGAACTCGTGACCATCGTCGATCTGCGCGCGCTGTACGGCATGCCGCCGCAGGACGATGCGCAGGCGCGCAAGATTCTCGTGATCGAGCACGGGAAAGACAAGCTCGGGCTGCTCGTCGACGCCATCGAGAACATCGTCACGCTCGACGAAGCCGACAAGCTGCCGGTGCCGGCCATGCTGCTCGGACGCGCCACGCACGAAATGCGCAACGACATGCGCGAAGCCGTCGAGCTGCCCGCCGCTGACGGTGCCGCACGCACGGCCATGCTGCTCGATCTGGAACCGCTCAAGCAGCGCATGGAAACGGCGCTGGCGCAGTCGTCGGTGTGAGCGTGAGGGGGAATCGGTTCAGTGAAGTGCCGGCGCCTTGTGCGCGCCGGTCGCGGGGCCCTGTGGCGTGTCGGGGGGCACGCCACAGGGGTAGTACGGCGTAGGGACGGAAGGGAGCGCGGCGACGGGTCAGACGACTTCGTGGCGATGAATGTCGTGCGTGATGAAGCCTGAGGTGTCGTCGGGCATGGACAGCCACTCGGGATGCGTGAGCGTGCGACGCACATCGTCCAGACCGCTCGCCCAGTGATCGAGCATGGTGGCAAGTCCGAACTGATAGTCCTTGTAGTGCCCCTCGTACTCCTTGTTGCGGTAGATAAGCTGGACGACGTTGTAGCGCTTGCTGCAAGCGATCTCCTGCGCCGCGTGACACCAGGGGTCGTGCGCACGCACGTCCGCGGGCACGCGTTCGAGCACTTCGCGCAGCACGCGGCGATAGTGCTGGGCGCGCTGCAGGTTGTCGGTCACCAGACGCGTGCGACTCGAAAACTGAATGTCCTTCTGCCTGTCTGCGACATCGTTCAGATTGTCGGGCAGCGGCCCGCGCGCACTCCACAGATCCACCTGGAACGCGAGGGTGTCGCGGCGCGGCGACGTGCCGAGCACTTCCGAGAGCGGCGTATTCGACACAAGGCCGCCATCCCAGAAATACTGGCCGTCGATCTCCACGGCGGGAAACCCCGGCGGCAACGCGCCCGATGCCATGAAGTGCTCCGCACGCAGTTTTTCGCGGGTGTTGTCGAAGTAGACGAAGTTGCCCGTATGCACGTTGACGGCGCCGACCGACACGCGTGTCTCGCACGAATTGATCCGGTCGAAGTCGACGAAACGCTCCAGCGTACCGCGCAGCGCCGACGTGTCGTAGTAGCTCGCGTGCGCCGGATCGCCCATTGCGGCGGGCAACGGCTGCGGCCAGCGCGGGCTGAAGAAGCCCTTCTGGCCTTCCGCGATGGCGCGCCATGCCTGCCACGCGCTGTAGGCGATGCGTCCCGACTCGGGGCCGTTGAGGATGGCCGCTTCGAGCGGCGCGGGCAGCGGCGGAAACACGGCAGGCTCACAGATCGTGCGCCAGAACGCTTCGAGCTGCGCCACGCGATGCTCAGGCGGATTGCCCGCGATGATCGCGGTATTGAGCGCGCCGATGGAAATACCGGCGATCCAGTTCGGTGCGATGCCGGCCTCGAACAGACCGGCGTACACGCCGGCCTGATAGGCCCCGAGCGCGCCACCGCCCTGCAAGACAAGTGCGACCGTCTCGTAAGGCGGCAGATCGATGGCGCGTTTGGGGACTTGCGGGGGGTTGGCCGTCATGACCGTTCTCCTGAAGCTTTCCGAGGCGGAATCAAGACGCGACGGGACGGGACGGCGCCGACGCGGCCGGCGCCCCCCGTACCGTTTGCGCGTTACTGCATGAACCAGCCGTGGCTCACCACGAACGACTGGCCGGTGAATGCGGCCGTCGGGAACGTGGCAAGGAAGAGCGCGGTTTGCGCAACGTCGTCGACCGTGGTGAATACGCCGTCGACCGTGCCGCCGAGCATGACCTTCTTGATGACCTCGTCTTCCGAAATTCCCAGCTCCTTGGCCTGCTCCGGAATCTGCTTGTCGACAAGCGGCGTGCGCACGAAGCCCGGGCAGATGACATGCGAGCGCACGTTGTGCTTCGCCCCTTCCTTGGCGAGCACGCGCGCCAGACCCAGCAGCGCGTGCTTGGCCGCCACGTAGGCCGACTTCAACGGCGACGCCTCGTGTGAGTGCACCGAACCCATGTAGATGACGATGCCACCGCGATCGTCCTTGTACATATGCTTGAGTGCCGCCTTGGTCGTCAGGAACGCACCATCCACGTGAATGGCCTGCATCTTCTTCCAGTCGGCGAACGAATAGTTCTCGATGGGATTGACGATCTGGATGCCCGCGTTCGAGATCAGGATGTCGACGGACCCGAAGGTCGCCGCCACCTTGTCGATGCCGCTGTTCACCGCCTCTTCGCTGGTCACGTCCATCGCCACGCCGAGCGCGCGGCCACCGGCCGCCTCGATCTCTTTGGCCACGGCATCCGCCCCCTGTTGGTTCAGATCGGCAATGGCCACGGCCGCGCCGGCACGCGCGAGAGTGAAGGCAATTTCTCGGCCGATGCCGCTGGCGGCACCGGTGACCACGGCGACTTTCCCATTCAACTGATTCACTGACTGGCTCATTTGCACACTCCTGATTCGTCAAAATGGCGGGTCATGCGGCGCTGCGGGCGCCGACATGGCTCGTCGAACACGGGATACTGACGGCCGGCCCGTTGCCGGGCACCTGCCAGGCACTTGCCACCCGCGTGCCGCGCCGTCATTCAAATGGAAAAGGCGCCTTGCGGCGCCCTCTCCTGCCTTACCGCGCGATCGGCTTGTAGCGGATGCGCTTCGGTTTTGCGGCCTCTTCCCCGAGGCGCTTCTTCTTGTCCGCCTCGTACTCCTGATAGTTGCCCGGGAAGAACTCGACGTGCGAGTCGCCTTCGAAGGCCAGGATGTGCGTGGCGATACGATCGAGGAACCAGCGATCGTGCGAGATGACCATCACACAACCGGCGAACTCGAGCAGGGCGTCTTCGAGGGCGCGCAGGGTTTCGACGTCCAGATCGTTCGAGGGTTCATCGAGCAGCAACACGTTGCCGCCGGAGATCAGCGTCTTGGCCATGTGCAAGCGCCCGCGCTCACCGCCCGAGAGCGACCCCACCTGCTTCTGCTGGTCCGAGCCCTTGAAGTTGAAGCGGCCGATGTAGGCACGCGACGGCGTTTCATACTTGCCCACCGTCAGCACGTCGGCACCGCCCGAGATCTCTTCGAACACGGTCTTGCTGCCATCCAGCGCGTCGCGGCTCTGGTCGACGTAGGCCATCTTGACCGTCGGTCCCACCTTGATCTCGCCGCTGTCCGGCTGTTCGCGGCCCGAGAGCATCTTGAAGAAGGTCGACTTACCGGCACCGTTCGGGCCGATGATGCCGACGATGGCGCCCGGCGGCACGGTGAAGCTCAGGTCGTCGATCAGCAATCGGTCGCCGAACGCCTTCGACACGTTCTTGAACTCGACGACTTCGTTCCCCAGACGCTCACCCACCGGGATGAAGATTTCCTGGGTTTCGTTGCGCTTCTGGTATTCCTGGCTGTTCAGCTCGTCGAAACGGGCAAGACGTGCCTTCGACTTCGCCTGACGGCCCTTGGGGTTCTGACGCACCCATTCCAGTTCCTTCTTGAGCGCCTTCTGGCGGGCCGACTCGGTCGACTCTTCCTGCTTCAGTCGCTGCTCCTTCTGGTCGAGCCAGGAGCTGTAGTTGCCCTTCCAGGGAATGCCTTGCCCGCGGTCGAGTTCGAGAATCCACTCGGCGGCGTTATCCAGGAAGTAGCGATCGTGGGTGACGGCCACGACCGTGCCCGGGAAGCGCGTGAGGAACTGTTCGAGCCAGTCGACCGATTCGGCGTCCAGGTGGTTGGTCGGCTCGTCGAGCAGCAGCATGTCCGGCTTCGAGAGCAGCAGACGCGCCAGCGCGACGCGGCGCTTTTCACCGCCCGAGAGCACGCCGATGCGGGCGTCCCACGGCGGCAGGCGCAGCGCGTCGGCGGCCACTTCCAGCGTTTGTTCGATGTTGTTGCCGTCGCTCGCGGCGAGAATCGCTTCGTACTTGGCCTGCTCGGCGGCGAGCGCGTCGAAGTCGGCGTCCGGCTCGGCGTAGGCGGCGTAGATTTCGTCGAGCTTCGTGCGGGCTTCGAAAACTTCGCCCATGCCGCCTTCGACGGCTTCACGCACGGTCTGCTCCGGGTCGAGCTGCGGCTCCTGCGGCAGATAACCGATGTTCAGGTTCGCCATCGGGATCGCTTCGCCCTCGATTTCCTTGTCGACACCCGCCATGATCTTGAGCAGGGTCGATTTGCCCGAACCGTTCAGGCCGAGCACGCCGATCTTGGCGCCGGGGAAGAACGACAGGGAGATGTCCTTGAGAATGTGACGCTTGGGCGGCACGATCTTGCCCACGCGGTTCATGCTGAATACGTACTGTGCCATTCGGCTTTCCTGATCCTGAATCGGTTATGTCGGCTCGGGGACGAGCGTCAGATAGCGCCAAGTTTAACAAAGCGCGGCGTCGGGCGCGTCGATGACGAGGTCGGCGCGGGCATAGGCGCAGCACGGCAGCAGCCAGCCCTCGGTTTTCTCCTCGCGCGACAGCCCCGGCCATGCGATCCGGTAAGCCACCGGCGCCGGCTCACCTCCGGTGTGCGCCCGGCACAGACAGGCGCGGCAAGTGCCGTTGCGGCACAGGCTCGGCAGCTTGATGCCGGCGGATTGCGCCGCGAGCAGAATCGGCGTGTCGGCCGGGGCGTCGAACTGCCAGCCCGACGGCATGAGCGTGATGCGGCAGAACGTCGGCGCGGGCGTTCCGTCGGATGGCGCGGGGTCGGGCGGGAAGCGATCCAAGGCAAGCGGGGTCGGAAGTGACGAAAACGTTGAACGGCGCATCTTGCGCCAACGCGCTACCATACGCCGATTCCGCGGTATTTTGTCGCGTTCCTCTCGTTCATCGCGTCCGCCTTCGGCCCGCTTGCTGCGTGAGGGTCGCTGGCGGGCCAATTCCGACCTTCGCATCCCATGTCCGCTGCTCTGAACGACGCATCTGCGCACGGTGACGCCGACGCCCCCCGCGCCCGTCTGATCGATACGGCCGGGCTGGAAACCGCCCTGCAGGCGTTCGCCGATGCCCGTCACTGGCAGCCGTACCACACGCCCAAGAACCTCGCGATGGCGTTGTCCGTCGAAGTGGCGGAACTGGTCGAGATCTTCCAGTGGCAGACCGATGCCGAAGCGCAGGCCGTCATGCAGACGAACGAGGCGCGGCACGTCGAACAGGAACTGGCCGACATCGCCATGTATCTCGTGCGGCTATCGTCGGTGCTCGGTGTCGACCTGAACCGCGCCGTGGCGGAGAAGCTCGTCATGAACGCGCAGAAATACCCGGCGCCGCAGGCGTAGTTGGCCCGCCGCCCTTTTGATCGCGCCGGGCACCCCGATAGTGACCCCGTCCGCCCCCGAATTCCGAACAGGCAACGCCATGTCGCAATCTTCCCAAGCTTCCACTGCATCCCGGCCCTCGCCGGATGCCGCTCACGCACACGGCAAGTCGCCACGACGCACGCTGCCCGCGCGCCCGCGCGGGTTGATGCTCGCCATCATCGCGCTGCTGCATGCCTACATCGGCTGGCGCTTGCTTACGCCGCTGCCGTTGGCCGTCGGCTGGAAAGTGCTGGGCGGGCTGTGGCTCCTCGCCTCGACCGCGCTGATCCCGCTGGGCCTGATGAGCCGCGCGATCCAGCGCGAGCCCCTGGCCACCCTGCTGACCTGGACCGGCATGACGGCCATCGGCATCTTCTCGACGCTGTTCGTCCTCACAGTGTTGCGCGACATCGTGCTCGGCGTGGCGATGCTCATTTCGGCGCTCGACGCCCAACTCGTCATCCGCTCGGCGGTCATCGTGCTGATGCTCACCGCCGTGGCTACCCTGCTGGGCTTCTACAATGCGCGACGCCTCGCGCGCGTGGTCCACGTCGACGTTCCCATCGCCAACCTGCCACCCGAACTGCATGGGTTCACGATCGTGCAGCTAAGCGACATTCACGTGAGTTCGACGATTCGCCGCAGCTATATCGAAGCCATCGTCGAGGCCACCAACGAGCTATCGCCCGACCTCATCGCCATTACCGGCGATCTGGTCGACGGCGGCGTGCCCGCCTTGCGCGAGCACATCGCACCGCTCGCACAGCTCACGTCGCGCCACGGCACCTACGTGTGCACCGGCAACCACGAGTACTACTCGGGCGCGCCGGCATGGGTCGACGAGTTGCGGCGCATCGGCCTGACGGTGCTCGAGAACGAGCATGTGGTGCTCACTCACGAAGGCGCATCGCTGACGGTGGCGGGCGTGACCGACTTCACGGCGCACCATTTCGACCCGGAAAAGTCGAGTGACCCGGTCGCGGCCGTGGCCGGGGCCCCCGAGGGCGTGCCACGCGTGTTGCTCGCGCACCAGCCGCGCAGCGCCCCGGCGGCGCACGACGCCGGCTTCGATCTGCAACTCTCGGGACACACGCACGGCGGGCAGTTCTGGCCGTGGATGTACTTCGTGCCGCTGCAACAGCCATACGTGCATGGGCTGCACCGGCTGGGTCGTCTGGCAATCTATGTCAGCCGGGGCACGGGCTACTGGGGACCGCCCAAGCGCTTCGGAGCACCGTCTGAGATCACGCGCCTGCGGCTCGTGGTGGGCGAGGCCTGAGCGCACCGGTGCGCCGACTGGCAACGGGGCGGGCAACCGTCGGACGATGGCGCTACAATCGCCCGTTCCTGGAAGGCCCGTCTTTCGAATCCTTGTCGCCGTTTCTCCGCTGCTCGCTGCCATGAAGTCACTCTCGCCCAGTTCCTCGCTCGAAACCGTTGCCGTGCGTTTGCGCGGAAAGCTTCAGGGCGTGGGGTATCGTCAGGCGGCCGTGCGCGAGGGGCATCTGATCGGCGTGCGCGGTTGGGTGCAGGCGCTGCCCGAGGGCGACATCCTGGCGATGGTGCAAGGCACGCCCGATCAGGTCGACAAGATGCTCGAATGGATGCGGCACGGGCCGCCCGGTGCAC
The DNA here is from genome assembly GCF_902459725.1 of Pandoraea eparura. Taxonomy (GTDB): domain Bacteria; phylum Pseudomonadota; class Gammaproteobacteria; order Burkholderiales; family Burkholderiaceae; genus Pandoraea; species Pandoraea eparura. The sequence continues at coordinate 147,966 of NZ_CABPSH010000008.1, read as the reverse complement.
GCGTGACGGCATTCGAAAGCGAAGTGGAATACACGGGCCGCCGCTTCGACCGTTTCGAACAGCTCTGAGAACGCCAATCCCGCGCCCCGCCAGCTTCGGCCACACCCGGCACGCCGCAAACTCGACGACGCCACTCAGCACGTCGTCGCTCAGCGCTGACGTCGGGCATGCGCGAATGGCCGGCGCTCATGCAGCATGTCCTGCGAGCCATAGGGGGGACACGCCTGGGAACAAGCCGGATAAAAACGCGGGGAGGGGTAATTCGGGAAAATCGTCGGGAAAATCGTCGGGCGACGATTCGGGAGGAATGCCGAAGTGACGGGCAGCGACCAACCGCCGGGTCGCCGCACATCGCTTCCGTGCGCGTCAGGGCGATGCCGCCGACGCGCAAAAGCCAGACGTTTTCGCTGACTTAATTCTTGTGACGGTAGTTGATGCGGCCCTTGCTCAGGTCATAGGGCGACATCTCCAGCGTCACGCGGTCACCCGCGAGAATGCGGATGCGGTTCTTCTGCATACGGCCGCTCGCATACGCCATCACCACCACGCCGTTCTCGAGCGTGACGCGAAAGCGATTGTCCGGCAATACGTCCGAAACGTGTCCGCTGAATTCGATCAGTTCTTCCTTGGCCAATATCGTGTCCTCTTGAGGGTGCCACTCATCAAAGCTTAGCACCGATGTTACTGAAGGTTCGTTCGCCAATACCGTCGCCGCACCCTGGGTACGACCGGGTGCACATCGAACGCCAAAAGGAGCCTACCCGGTGGATCGGCCATGACAGCATGGCGACGCACCGAAACGCGGCGATGGTTCGAAGGAGCAAGGCACATTGCGGCAGTGCCACAATGACGAGCAGTGCGTGTCGGGAGGACGAAGACCGCAGGGTCTGCGTCATCGGCACAGCGAGTGATTCGGCTCGCAGGACATGGCTGTCAGCGACGCCGATAAAGCTTTTCGTGATCGTCAGGCGATGATCGGCGAATTTTCGCCGATCCCGCTAGGATACGCCTTTCTGCGTTGCTCGTGGGAAAAAAATGGCATTGGGGCCGCAATCGGGGGGCTTGGGCCGCGCATTTGTGGCGCAGCGCACCAAAGGAGACCGACTGTAGCGCCCGCGCGGGTCTACCGCGGCCGGATTGACTCGGGGACAACGCGAGCATGACGCGCGGCGCGCCCTCAACTATGCTGTAAGTACCCGCAGCCCGCATGAGGATGACCATGAAAACAGTCGCTCAGATCCTGAAGGCGAAATCGGTCGACACGGTGTACAAGGTGCGCCCGTCCGATTCGGTACTCGATGCCTTGACCCTGATGGCCGAGGCACGCATCGGCGCGGTGCTGGTCAGCGAAGACGGCCGAACGATTGTCGGCATCTTTACCGAGCGCGATTACGCCCGCAAGGTCGCCCTCATGGGGCGCACCTCGGTCAATACGCCGGTGCGTGACGTCATGACCTCGGCGGTACGTTACGTCAGCCCCGAGCAGACCAACGAAGAGTGCATGTCGCTGATGACGGAACATCGCATCCGTCACCTGCCTGTCATGAAAGACGGCGAGCTGGTCGGCCTGCTTTCCATCGGCGACCTGGTCAAGGCCATCATCACGGAACAGCAGTTCACCATCGACCAACTGGAGAATTACATCATGGGGGGAGGCGCCGCAATGGCGGGCCGCACACCATCGCGGCCGAGCTGAGCCGGCGCCCACGGCCGGCACCTCGGTATCTCCCCGCCCTGCGGCAGCGCAATCAGGGATACGGCGCCTCATCCGAGGCGCTGTTTTTTTGGGCACGCCCTCCGTTAAGCGAGACAATGTCCCTGTCCTCTGCATCGCTCTGCGCCATCGCGGGGCATGAAGTCATTACAAACGCTTACCTTTTCTTACAGCATAAAGGTCTGCGGAACCCTACATTCCGCGTCGTGGTCGCAATAGACTCACCACAGGGTGCGCCATGTCACCGCGGACTTCGGTGATGACGCATTTACCTCACGCTCACGAGGACGAACCAAAATGAACATCAAGACACTTACGGGAATCAGCGCGGCACTGGCCGCTCTTATGCTGGCCGGTTGCGTTGCACCGGGCCCGCAGTACGGGTATCAGCAACAGGGCTACCAACAAGGGGGATACCAGCAGGGCTACCAACAGCCGGGGTATCAACCAGGCTATCAGCAGCAGCCGGGCTACCAACAGGGGTATCAGCAACCGCAGCAGCAGCAGATTCCGGGGGCGCTGTATGGCCGCGTCGAATCGATCGAGCAGATGAACGGCGCCAATAACAGCCCGAACATTCTCGGCACGGTGCTTGGCGGCGCAGCGGGCGGCCTGCTCGGCAACACGATGGGCGGCGGGCGCGGGCGCACGGCCACGACCATTGGCGGTGCCTTGATCGGCGCCATCGCGGGCAATCGCATCGAGAACAATATGGGGCAGCCGAACGTGCTGTACCGCATCACCGTACGCCTGGACGACGGTCGCGTGGCGACAGTCACGCAAGCGCCGCCGCTGCGCGTTCAGCAGGGCCAGCGGGCCGCCGTCGCGAACGATACGGTGTATCCGTACTGATCGCAGGCAAGTCGCAAGCACCCCAGCCCCCAAACACAACGCCCGCCGGTGTCATGCCGGCGGGCGTTGTCGATTGGCTGGCTCGCGGCGCTCATTCGGTAGCCCGCGAAGCCATCTCGATCTCACGTCGCACGAGAAACAGCCGCGTGTCGAATTCGAGTTGATGGTACCGAGGCTCCATGAACTCGCACAGGCGGTAGAACGCCTTGTTGTGGTCGCTTTCCTTGAGGTGCGCGAGTTCGTGCACGACGATCATGCGCAGAAACTCAGGCGGGGCGTCGCGAAACAACGAGGCGACCCGAATCTCCTTCTTGGCCTTGAGCTTGCCGCCCTGCACCCGCGAGATGGCCGTGTGCAGCCCCAGCGCGTGATGCACGACATCGATTTTGGCGTCGTAAGCCACCTTGTGGATGGGTGGGGCGCTGCGCAGGCAGTCCTGCTTGATCTGCGCCGTGAATTCATACAGCGCGCGATCCGTCTGCACGGTGTGGCGCGCGGGATAGCGTCGGTCGAGATGCGCGGCCAGTTGGCCCGTCTCGACCAGTTCGCGCACTTGCGCAAGCACGCCCGCCGGATAGACGGCGATGAAGCGCATCGGATCCTTCGGCGCGGGACGCCACGGCGTAAGCACGGCGGTCATCGATGACTCACGCGGCCGAACCGCGCCACCTCATCGGCCCGCACGGCGAATCCCTGGACGAACGGCGCGCACACGCAAGTCCACGCAGCCCGCGCGAGCACTGCGCTCAATGGTGGTGGTGATGCGACCACAGCGGGTCCATCGAGTCGACGAACGACGCCACGGCGCTTTTGTCGCCCGTGGCGTGACGCATCAACTGACCGCACTTGCACCAGCCCTGATACGGCGTGATGTGCGAACACGCGGTCGTCTTTTGCAGATACAGCGTGACCGGCTTGGCGCACTTCGTGCACTTGAACTTGAGAGTGAGGGCGGGTTTGCTCATGAGGAATTCAAGACGGCGCGCACGTCGACATGGCGCGCGCAAGGACGTCATTGTACCGGCAACGCCCGCCGGCCCGCTGACACCGGGCGACGGCTGAGGCCTGCCGCACACGGCTGCGCATGCCGTCATCTCGCCGCCGGGCCGACAGTCCGGCCGTAAACGCAAAAAGCCGGATGTCGTGAAAGACATCCGGCTTCCTTGTGCGATTTGCCGAATCTGACGCCGGCCGGCGTCGATGTAACGAAGTCACACCGCCGCCTTGAGTGGCGTCCCCTAGGGGATTCGAACCCCTGTACTCACCGTGAAAGGGTGATGTCCTAGGCCTCTAGACGAAGGGGACGGAAACCGTCATTCGTTTGGTGGAGGTAAGCGGGATCGAACCGCTGACCTCTTGCATGCCATGCAAGCGCTCTCCCAGCTGAGCTATACCCCCGCGCGAAGAGGCGTGACTATAGCGCATTTGATCTCGGCGGGCAACTGGTCGTCCCGCGCGTGGCGAGCGTCTTCGGCGGATACGGAAGACGTTCGCGCGACGCAGGTAGAATCGCCCGCATGGCGCCCGCCCTGGGCGACGCGTGGCGGATGCGGTCGCAACCGCCGTAGACTCCTGACGGAAGACATCCTCATGAAGAAAGCCGCCGCCCTGGCGCTGATGATCGCCACGAGTTGGGCGCATGCCGAGAAGATCGGCGACGTTGACACCGCATTCAAGCTCGTGGGACCGGATCACAAGATTGTTGTCGATGCCTACGACGACCCGAAGGTGCAGGGGGTGACCTGCTACGTGTCGCGTGCGAAAACCGGCGGCCTGAAGGGGCTGGTCGGGCTTGCGGAAGACAAGGCGGAAGCCTCGATTGCCTGTCGGGCGATCGGGCCAGTGTCGTTCGAGGCGCCGCTGCCGAAGAGGGAAGAAGTCTTCTCGGAAGGCCTGTCTCCCCTCTTCAAGAAGCTGCGCATCGTGCGCATGGTCGACAAAACGCGCAACACACTCGTCTACCTCACTTACTCCGATAAACTCATCGACGGCTCGCCGCAGAACAGCGTGACCGCCGTCCCCGTGGATCGAGCCACGCCGATTCCGGTGAAGTAACCGATCCCGACGAGGCGGCAGCGCGAGTGGCGCGAACAGCACAACCAGCACTACCCGCGCAGCAGGCCGAATCGCTTCAACTTCCGATAAAGCGTATTGCGGCTCACGCCGAGCTTGCGCGCCGCGGCGCTGACCTGTCCCTGGCAGGCGTCCAGCGTCGTGCGCAATGCTTGACGCTCCGCTGCCTCCAGGGGCGCCTCCTCAGGTCGATCCACCGACGGGCGCCCGGGCGCGTCGCGCAATGCGTCCGGCAGGTCGTCGAGCGTGATGACGCCACGCTCGCTAAGCGCGACCAGCGTCCGGATGACGCTGCGCATCTGGCGCACGTTGCCGGGCCACGGGTAAGCGCACAAGCGATCGCGCGCCGCGTCCGTCACACGGATCGGGTCTTGCGGGCACGCCTGCGCCAGCAGCGTCTGCATCACGTCGCGTCTGTCGTCGCGCTCGCGCAGCGGCGGCACGCAGACTTCGAGGCCGCTCAACCGATAGAAAAGGTCCTCACGGAACTGTCGCTCGGCAATCCGCTCGGACAGATCGCGGTGCGTGGCGCTGAGCACCCGAATATCGAGCGGCACCGGCTCGCCGCCGCCCAGTGGCGACACTCGACGATCTTCGAGTACACGCAGCAAACGGGTTTGCATGGCGAACGGCATATCGCCGATTTCATCGAGAAACAGCGTGCCGCCGTTGGCCTGCCATAGCTTGCCGGCCATCCCCTCTTTGCGCGCCCCGGTGAAGCTGCCGCCCACATAGCCGAACAGCTCGCTTTCGATCAGCGATTCGGGAATCGCCGCACAATTGAGCGCCACGAACGGGCCGCTGGCCCGCGCACTCGCCGCATGCACGGCGCGCGCGAAGACTTCCTTGCCACTGCCGGTCTCCCCGCGAATCAGCACCGGAACGTCGTGAGCGAAGACGCGGCACGCACGCGAAAACTCACGCGCCAACACCGCGTCGGCAAACGGCTCGGTCGACACTTCTGCGGGCGCGCTTGCCGAACGCGTCACCCGGCGCACCGCGCGCAACGGCGAGCGCACCATCGCCACCAGCGCCTCGCCCATCTGCGTGCGGATCGGCCAGTAAGCGCTCGGCGTCGGATGCGCTTGCGCGAGCATCGCGTCGAGCGTTTGCGCAAACCATCGATCCACGCGCGTGCCTACCAGCGCGTCGCGTGCCACGCCCAGTCGATTGAGTGCGCTCTGATTCGCGGCGAGGATACGGCCGGCGTCGTCGAAGGCAATCAGCGCCTGCGCGAAGTCGCCCAAGTGATCGGCCGGCTCCTGCAACTGCAGCAGCCACTCGTCGCGGTAGTGCTGGAAGAAGTAGTCGCGCTCCACGACCTTGGCCGACAGATTCACGAGCGCGAGCGTGTGGAACTGGCTTTGCCGCGTCACGTCGGTGCTCGTCGTCGAGACGTCGATGACGGCAAGCAACTCGCCTTGCGGGGCGAAGACGGGACTCGCCGTGCAGGTGAGCGGCGTGTGCAGCGCACGGAAATGATCCTGCTGGCAGATGATGACGGGCGCACGCTCGACCACGCAGGTGCCGATGCCGTTGGTACCTTCGCACGACTCGCTCCAGTCGGCCCCCGGCCACAGGCCTGCGCGGTGGAAGTCGTCGCGCGTGCCGTCATGCAGCCGGGCGTCGACGATCACGCCGTCCGGGGCCGTCAGCAGCACCGCCTGCCCCGGATTCATCAACTGACGCTGCAGACGCTCGAGCACCGGCATGGATACATGGCACAGCCGCTCCATCGCGCTGCGTCGCTCGCGCAATTGCGTCGACGCCAACACGCGCGGCGTCATGCGCGCCCCCGGGTCGAGCGCGTAGGTGTCGAGACATCGACGCCATGAATTGGCGATGTTCGGGTCGGTCGCCGTCGCGAAGGACGTCACATGACCCTGTACGACGTCCAGCACACGGCGCGCGTGCGCGGACTCTGTCTTGGCTGGCATTGGTCGTCTCCCCCGTGCCGGATGATCTCGCAGTCATTCCCGAAGCATGTCCCATGCCGGGGGTGTTTGCAATGCGGTATGTCAATGGGCGGACATCCAGCGATTGTCTGTCATGAGGGCGAGACACCTGTGTCACGGCGCGAGACACACGTGTCTCGGATTCGGCACACCCTGCCCTTTGCCGCGCGCAGGTCAGCCCCGTGGATTGGTGAGCGGCCCCAGGTGGCCCGCGACTTGCTTATTGCCCCCGTGTGGCCACCTTGCCACCGACACGACAATATCCGGAGACACACCATGCAATACGCCCCGCCCGGCACTCCCGGTGCCCTGCTGTCTTTGCAGACGCGTTACGAGAACTACATCGGCGGCAAGTTCGTCCCGCCCGTCGAAGGCCGTTACTTCACCAACACGTCCCCCGTCACCGGCGGTGTTATCGGAGAGTTCCCACGCTCCAACAGCGCAGATATCGAGCTCGCGCTCGATGCGGCACACGCGGCGGCGCCCAAGTGGGGCAAGACGTCGGTGCAAGCGCGCTCGCGCATTCTGTTGCAGATAGCCGACCGGCTCGAAGCGCACCTCGAACGATTCGCCGTGGCGGAGACTTGGGACAACGGCAAGCCGGTGCGCGAGACGCTCGCGGCGGATCTGCCGCTGGCCATCGATCACTTCCGCTACTTCGCCGGTTGCATTCGCGCGCAGGAGGGCACGGCGGCCGAGATCGACGAGCATACGGCTGCGTATCACTTCCATGAGCCGCTGGGCGTCGTCGGTCAGATCATTCCGTGGAATTTCCCGCTGTTGATGGCGGCCTGGAAGCTCGCCCCGGCCCTCGCGGCGGGGAATTGCGTGGTGCTCAAGCCCGCCGAGCAGACGCCGCTCTCGATCACGCTGTTCGCCGAGCTGGTCGGCGATCTGCTGCCGCCCGGCGTGCTCAACATCGTGCAGGGGTTCGGCAAGGAAGCGGGCGAAGCGCTGGCGACGAGCCGTCGCATCGCGAAAATCGCCTTCACCGGGTCGACGCCGGTCGGCGGCCACATTCTGTCGATGGCGGCAGCCAACCTGATTCCGAGCACGGTCGAGTTGGGTGGCAAGTCCCCGAACATCTTCTTCGACGACATCATGCACGGCGAGCCGGCGTTCATCGAGAAGGCGGCCGAAGGTCTGGTGCTGGGCTTCCTGAATCAGGGCGAGGTCTGCACGTGTCCGTCGCGCGCGCTCGTGCAGGAATCGATCTACGAGCCCTTCATGGAAGTGGTGATGGCGCGCGTCGCACGCATCAAGCGCGGCGACCCGCTCGACACCGACACGGCCGTCGGCGCACAGGCGTCGCAGCAGCAGTACGACAAGATCCTCACGTATCTCGATCTCGCCCGCAAGGAAGGCGCACAGGTGTTGACGGGCGGGGGCATCGAAGTGCTGGGCGGTCCGCTGGCGTCGGGCTTCTACATCCAGCCGACGCTGCTCAAGGGCGACAACCGCATGCGTGTGTTCCAGGAAGAGATCTTCGGCCCGGTCGTTGGCGTGACCACGTTCCGGGACGAAGCGCAGGCATTGGCGATCGCGAACGACACCGAGTTCGGGTTGGGCGCCGGGGTCTGGACACGCGACATCAATCGCGCGTATCGCATGGGCCGCGGCATTCAGGCCGGACGCGTGTGGACCAACTGCTACCACCTCTATCCGGCGCACGCCGCCTTCGGCGGGTACAAGAAGTCCGGCATCGGCCGCGAGACGCACAAGATGATGCTCGATCACTATCAGCAAACGAAGAATCTGCTGGTGAGCTACGACGTCAATCCGCTCGGCTTCTTCTGAGCCATCCCGCGAATCGCGCGGATCACGCGATTCGCCGCCGACGTGACTGCCGGTCGAGACGCATCGGGTCACGGCGGCGAGCGCGATGTGCGACGCATGGCGCGCTGCCCCGCGCGCCATGTGACGAACCGGCGGAACAGGCCGGGACCCGAGCGCCGCGGCGCCGGGCGCTCAAGGGATTGCGGGCATCGACGGCGCTGGCAACACGGGGCGTTGGCCGAGATTGTTGCGTGCTAACATTCTCATTTTCGTTGCCAGCCAATAGCTATGAAGCGCGCGGTGAAATCTGAGAGTCCGGGGTCTGTCGCGGCGGCGCCCGCCGCCGACGGCCGGCGCAAGTACGACGCCGAACAGACCAAGCAGAACATTCTGGATATCGCGACGCACGAGTTTTCCACGATGGGTCTGTCGGGCGCGCGAGTCGATGCGATCGCCGAGCGCACGCACACGACCAAGCGCATGATCTATTACTACTTCGAGAGCAAGGAGAAGCTGTATGAAGCCGTGCTCGAGAAGGTGTATAGCGACATCCGCGTACTCGAGCAGGCGCTGAATGTCGACGCCATGGATCCCGCCGAGGGCATGCGCACGCTGGTCGAGTTCGCGTTCGATTATCACGACAAGCATCGCGACTTCGTACGCCTCGTGGCCATCGAAAACATTCATCAGGCGAAGTACGTCGAGCAACTCAAGACGTTCAAGAACCGCAACGCCACCATCATCAACACGCTGGAGTCGTTGCTCGCACGCGGCACGGCGTCCGGCGAGTTTCGCGCGGGCATCGACGCGGTCGACCTGCACCTCATCATCAGCTCGTTCTGCTTCCATCGCATTTCGAACCGCTACACCTGGGCGGCGGCCTTCGGGCGCGATCCGTCTCACGCGCGCCTGCGCACGCAGCATCGCGACACGCTCGTCGACGTCGTGAAGCGTTACGTGGCCGCCTGAGCGTCGCTATCGCGCGCGCACTGCGGCTCGCACCACTTGCATCATTCGCCCCCATCGCGCCAATCACACATCGTTAATCGCACAATCGCTCGATTCGATCCGTTGTCGAGCGCATGCGACACGCCCCGGACGCCTTGACGGCGTGCCGGGGCGTTTCCATTGACGTGCGACGTCGATCAGCTTGCCAGGTCGATCCGCTTGATGTCCCCCACCACGAAGATGTAGGACAGCGCGCCGATGATCGCGATGGCGCCGATGAGCGTGAGCGCCCAGACGAACGAGCCGGTCGCGGCGACGATGAAGCCGATTACGAGCGGCGTCACGATACCGGCGAGGTTCGCCGCGAAGTTGAAGATGCCGCCCGTCAGGCCCAGCAGGTGCTTCGGCGCGATGTCCGAGACCAGCGTCCAGCCCAGCGCCGCCATGCCCTGCGCGAAGAACGCCACCGACAGGATCGCGATGACAACGGCATTGTTATCGACATAGTTCGCCGCCACGATGCTCGACGCGCCCAGCAACCCTGCGATGATCGGCAGCTTGCGAGCCACGTTGGCCGAGAGGCCACGACGCAGCAACCAATCAGACAGCGACCCGCCGAACATCACCCCGATCGATGCCGCGATAAACGGCAGGATCGCGAAGAAGCCGATCTTGAGCCAGCCCATGTGACGCTCGGTTGCGAGGTACGTCGGGAACCAGGTGAGGAAGAACACCAGCGTCGAGTTGCCCGCGAACTGGCCGATGCAGATGCCGAGCAACTGGCGGCGACGGATCAACTGACCGACCGTCTTCCAACTGAACGGCTGGCGCTCGACGGCCGCCGCCGGGGTGGCCGCTTCATCACCGCGAATGTAGGCCAGCTCGGCGGCGTTGGCCCCCGGGTGATCCTGCGGTTCACGGTAGAAACGCCACCACACCAGCCCGAACAACACCCCCGCCACACCGACGGTGATGAACAGCACGCGCCAGCCGAAGGCCCCTGTGATCGCGAAGAGCACCGGCGAGAAGAACGCCAGGCCGATGTATTCGCCAACGGTATAGGTGCCGGTCGCCATCGCGCGCTCGGTCTGCGGAAACCACGTGGCAACGACGCGGCTGTTGACCGGGAAGCAAGGCGCTTCGACCAGCCCCAGCCCGAGCCGGCAGGCAATCAGCCCCGACAACCCGGTGACGAGACCGTGCGCGAGCGTGCAGATCGACCAGAGCGTCATCGCCAGGTAGTACGTGAGCTTGCTGCCGAAGCGGTCGAGGAACATGCCGCCCGGTACCTGCGCGAGCACATAACTCCACGAGAACATCGAGAACACGATGCCCATGACGGCGGCGGACAGCCCCAGCTCCTTGGTCAACTGCGGTGCGGCAACGCCCAGCACCGTGCGATCGAGGTAATTGATCATGGTGCCGATCGCCAGCAGCGCGAGAATCTTGTAGCGCGCGTTGGTTCGCTTCGTACCGGCCGCCACGTTCGTGACGCCCTTTGCTCGTGCTTCTACGCCGTGAGATCCGGCGCCTTGTGATGGGTAAGACATGTCTCCTCCTTGGGAAAGGGTATCAGCTCGACAGCAGGCTTCGGAAGTGGCTGAGCATGCGATCGGGATCCGGTGCCATACGCGTAAATATCTGGTAGGCATCCACCGCCTGGAACACGGCCATGCCGCCGCCGTTGAGCGTGCGGCAGCCCAGCGATCGGGCGGTACGGATCAGTTCGGTTTCCAGCGGGAAATACACGACGTCGGCCACCCACATCGAGGCGCGCAGTAACGCTGCCGGAATCGGCATGCCCGGCAGCTTGGTCATGCCGGTGGGGGTCGCGTGGATCACGCCGTCGGCCGCGTCCAGCGCCTGCGCAATGCTGGTGACGGCCAGCACGCGCGCCTGCGGGAAGCGACCCGCGAGATCCTGCGCGAGGTGGTTGGCCTTGGCGGCATCCACATCGAACACGCGCAGTTCCTGCGCACCAAGCTTCATGGCGGCATGACCGACGGCGCAGCCCGCGCCCCCGGCGCCGATCAGCGCCACGCGCGCCATCGCCACGTCGCCCGGCATGCCGTCGCGGAATGCGCGGTAGAAGCCGGACCAGTCGGTGTTGTGGCCGATCCGACGCCCACCGCGCAGCACCACGGTGTTCACGGCGCCGAGGGCTTTTGCATCCTCGGACAGCTCGTCGAGCTGCGCGATGATGGCCTGCTTGTACGGGTACGTGACGTTGAAGCCGTCGTAGCCCGCCGCCTCCAGCGCCTTCACCGTGGCCGGCAGGTCCGCAGCGCCGCGCCCGAGTTCCGCCATATCGATACGGCGATAAACATACGACACGCCCATGCGGCGCGCCTCCTCCTCATGCATGGCCGGGGACATCGAGGCACCGATGCCGTCGCCGATGAGGCCGATGAGCCACGACTTCGGCTCGACACGCAGATCGTTCTTCATACTCACTCCGTCGCGTCGCCCAGCAGCTTGGCCAGGTAGCGCAGGCCATACTCGTAACCGTCGGAGCCCGCGCCGCAAATCACGCAGCGCGCCACGGCGGACACATAGGAATGATGGCGAAACGCCTCGCGCTGGTGCACGTTCGAGAGATGCACCTCCACGACCGGCAAATCGCATGCGCGCAACGCGTCGCCAATGGCGACTGACGTATGCGTATAGGCCGCGGGGTTGATCACAATGCCGTGCGCTTCGGCACGCGTCTGATGAATCCAGTCGATGATCTGGTGCTCGGCGTTCGATTGATGGAAACGAATGTCCACGCCCAGTGCGTCGCCCACACGACGGCATTTCGCCTCGATATCGGCAAGCGTCTCCGCGCCGTAGATGGTCGGCTCTCGCGTTCCCAACAAATTCAGATTCGGCCCGTTCAGCACCCACACCGACGGCCTCGTTCGATTCGACATCCCTTCACTCCTCTTCACGTTACCTGCTGGCGCGACACCCTCCGGTACGCAGGGGAGACTCGGAACGGGTCGCCATTCGGGCGACACAGTACCGATTCACGCTCATCAGGCCACCGATTCTGAGAACAAAAACGTCGGGCGTCATTTGGGGTTAACTATAATTTTAACCATCTAGTTAGTTACTATAATTTGCGCAACAACCGTTGTTCTACTTGAATTACTTTTAGTTATGCGTGATCTAACTGGTTTGTATAACCATTCATTGATCGTCGAATCGCGTAGCTTTCAGCCCCGTCATGGGGCGATCGGACCGCACCTCGCATGAAGACGTCCATTGCCACCGTATCGCTGTCGGGCATGCTTCCGAGCAAGCTGACGGCCATTGCCTCCGCCGGCTTCGACGGCTTCGAGCTGTTCGAGAACGATCTGCTGTACTTCGACGGTGCGCCCAAGACGGTGCGCTCGATGGCCACCGATCTCGGGCTGGCGATCTATCTGTATCAGCCGTTTCGCGACTTCGAAGGCGTCTCACCGGCCCAGTTGGATCAGAACCTCGAACGGGCGCGGCGCAAGTTCGACGTGATGCACGCGCTCGGGGTCGACACGATGCTGGTGTGCAGCAATGTGTCGTCCAACGTGATTCGGGACGATCGCCTGGCGATCGATCAGCTGGGCGCGCTCGCGGAACTCGCCCGTCAGGCCGGCGTCGTCATTGCCTACGAGGCGCTCGCCTGGGGCGCGCATGTCAACTCGTATCGCCACGCGTGGCAGTACGTGAAGGCGGTGAACAGCCCGCACCTCGGGCTCGGACTCGACAGCTTCCATACCCTGTCCATCGGCGACGATCTCACCGAGCTGGCGTCGATCCCCGGCGAGAAGCTGGCCTTCCTGCAGGTCGCCGATGCGCCGCTGCGCAAGATGGACGTCCTCGAATGGAGCCGCCATTACCGCTGCTTCCCCGGCCAGGGCGATCTCGACGTGACGCGCTTCGTCGCCACCGCGCTGGCCGCAGGCTATCGCGGTCCGTTGTCGCTGGAGATTTTCAATGACGGCTTCCGGGCCGCCCCGGCCGACTCGACCGCCAAGGATGGCATTCGCTCGCTGCGCTCTCTCGAATCCCAGGTGCGCGATGTGCTGGTCGACGACAAGGCGGCGCGCGGACTCGACACGCTCACGAGCCTGCCCCCGGCACCAGCGGCCATCGACCTTCAGTTCCTGGAATTCGCGGTGGATGCAAACGCACGCGTCACGCTCACGACGTGGCTCGAAAAGCTCGGCTTTCTGCGCATGGGCCGTCATCGTTCCAAGGACGTCACGCTGTTTCAGCATGGCCGCGCCTCCATCATCCTCAACGCCGAGCCCGATTCGTTCGCCAGTGCGTTCTTCATGCACCACGGCGTATCGCTGTGCGCATCGGCCTTTCGCGTGCCGTCCGCCAACGACACCGTGACGCGTGCGTCGCAAGTCGGTTACGCGCGCTTCGAAGGACGCGTAGGGCCGAACGAGCGCAATGTGCCCGCCGTGCTCGCGCCGGACCAGAGTCTGTTCTATCTCGTCGACGAGTTGCCCAACGCGCCGACACTGTTCGAGTCCGACTTCCACCTCACGGACATCGACGGGCCGACCCAGACTGGGCCGATCACCGCGGTCGATCACGTGGCACTGTCGGTGCCGGGCGGCTCGCTCGAACGTTGGGCGCTGTTCTTCCGGTCGGTGTTCGGATTCCAGGCGGAGCACAGCGTCGTCTTGCACGATCCTTACGGGCAGATTCAGAGCCAGGCGATCCGCAGCCATGACGGATCGGTGCGCATCGTGCTCAACGCGTCGGTCGATCCGCGCACGATCCACTCGGAGACGATTTCGGCCTACAAGGGATCCGGGCTGAACCACGTGGCGTTCCGTACCGACGACATCACCCTGGCAGTTCGTCGACTGGAGGGCGACGGCGTGCCGATCCTGCGAATTCCGCAAAGCTATTACAACGACATTGCCGCGCGCTTCGGCCTGAACGAGGCGTTCGTCGACACCCTGCGCAAGCACAACATTCTGTACGACCGCGATGCGAGCGGCGGCGAGTTCCTGCACGCCTATACGGCGCAGGTCGATCACCGGTTCTTCTTCGAATTGGTCGAGCGGCGCGGCGGCTATGACGGCTACGGCGCGCCCAATGCGTCCGTGCGCCTGGCCGCGCAGTCGGCACTGCGTAGCTGAGCGCGGCGTCGCGCAATCACCGAGTTTCAGAAAAACAAGCACCACCCACGTCAATCACCAAGAAGGAGACACACATGAGGAATGCACGTCTGTGCAGGCGCGCGGTCGCACTCGCGGCCGGGATGACGATTGCCGGCGCGGCCGCCGCGCAATCGAACGTCACGCTTTACGGGATGGTCGACAGCGCGATCACCTACGTAAACAACCAGAACGGCGCGTCGAACGTCTATCTGCGGCAGGGCAATCTTTATGCGTCGAAGTGGGGCCTGCGCGGACGCGAGGATCTGGGGGGCGGCACTGCGGCGATTTTCGACGTGCAGGCCGGCTTCGACCTGAATACAGGTGCAGCCGCGAGCGCCGGTCAGTTGTTCAATCGCCAGGCATTCGTCGGCCTGCAGGACAACAAGTTCGGCACGGCGACGATCGGTCGTCAATACACCCCGTACTACCAGTTCGTCGGACCGCTCACCGGCAGCAGCCTGCTGACGGGCGCCACCGGCGCGCATCCGGGCGACATCGACGGCCTCGACACGACGATCCGCATCAACAACTCGATTGTCTACACGACGCCAACGTATGCGGGCCTGCAAGCCAGCGTGATGTATGCGTTCGGCGGCCAGGCGGGCAGCACGGGCAAGGGCAGCACGATCAGCGCGGCCTTGCGTTACGACAATGGGCCGGTGTCTCTCGGTGCGGGGTATTTGCGCCTGAACAATGCGGCCACGACGACCGGGTTCGACAGTGCGTCGACGGGGTCGTTCGGCACGTCCGTGTTGAACCAGGGATATGTCAGCGCGCGGGCATTGGAGCAGTGGGCGGCGGCGGGCAACTACTCGTTCGGCAACTTCGTTCTTGGCGCGAACGTCTCGCACGTGACATATCTGCCGGGCAGCCGTTCGGTCTTCGCCGACTCGGCGATCTTCAATACGGTGGGCGTGCTGGGCGTGTACAAGCTCACGCCGGCCTTCGATGTCGGCGCCGGCTATTCGTACACCGCCGCAACGAGCGCGAACGGCGTGACCGACAGCGCGCGTTATCATCAGTTTTCGCTGCGTGAGTATTACCGGCTGTCGAAGCGCACCGTGCTGTATGCGCTTCAGGCCTACCAGCACGCGAGCGGGCAGACGCTGGGCAAGAACGGGGCGGGGAACATCATCGCCGCGTCGCCGGCCGTCGGCGACTCGCAGAACCTGACCGGGTCGAGCACGTCTGGCCAGTTCGTCGGCATGCTGGGCATGGCCGTCATTTTCTGATCGTAGCGCAACGTCCCCTGCGATACGTTGGAACCGCCTCCCCGCCGGCAGCGATGTCGGCGGGATTGGCGCGCTGCCGTGCGATGAACCCGCGTCGGCACCCGATCCGCCGAATGACCGCTACCGGGTCAGATCGACTACGCGGCGATATCGAGGAGCGCCATCTTTTTGTACAGCGTGGCGCGCCCGATACCCAATCGTGCGGCAGCCTCGGCGACCCGCCCGCCCGCGGCACGCACCGCGTCAATCAACAACTGACGCTCGAACGCCTTCATCGCCTCGTCGTATCGCGGCACCTCAGCCGAGCCCGGTTCGCCGTTCGTTTGACCGACGACCGCCTCCGCGTCAGCCGCTTCCCCGTCGGCATCACCTTGCGCGCCGACGCCGTCGCCAATGAAGCGAGCCAACGAACGCGCGTCGATGCGCCCACTCTCCGAGAGCAATGCCACGCGCTCAAGCGTGTTGTGCAGTTCGCGGACATTCCCCGGCCAGCGATAGGCCTTGAGTCGCCCGATGGCGTCTTCGTTCAACTCCAGATGCCCCGCATCGCGTCGCGAACTCAGTTTGTCCAGAATCGCGTATGACATGGCCTCGATATCCGACGCACGCTCGCGCAGCGGCGGAACCCGAATCATCAACACGTTGAGGCGATAGTACAGATCGGCCCGGAACTTCCCTTGCGCGACCAGGTTCGGCAAATCCGCCGACGTGGCGGCGATGATGCGCACATCCGTCTGGACGACACGGTTCGACCCTATCGGCTCGAATTCGCGCTCCTGCAAGACCCGCAGCAGTTTGCCTTGCAGCGCTAACGGCATGTCGCCGATTTCATCAAGGAAGAGCGTTCCGCCGTGCGCCAACTCAAACTTACCGGTTCGGCCTTTACGGTCCGCGCCGGTATAGGCACCGGCCGCCGCACCGAAGAACTCCACTTCAAGCAGTGCATCGGGAATTGCGGCGACGTTGACCGTGACCAGCGGCTTGTCCGCGCGCGCGGATTCGCCGTGAATCGCATGGGCCAGCAACTCCTTGCCGGTCCCCGTTTCCCCGAGCAGCAACACCGGCGAATCGAGCTGCGCGGCGCGACGCCCGAGGCGCTTGGTCTCCAGGCTTGCCGCACTGGTGCCGACAAAACTCGAAAAGCTGTACTTCGCCCGCCGCGCCTGCGCCAGCGATTGGCGAGTCGCAAGGAGCTCCGACTGCAGTCGCGAGTATTTGCTGAACATCGGCGTCAGCGCCCTCAGTTCGTCGAACAGTGCGAACCCCACTGCACCAATGGTTCCCCCCTGCGCGTCGCGGATGGGAAGGCGCGTGACCACCAGCGGCTCCTGCCCGGTCTCGAGAATATCGAGCAGGATTGGCCTGCCCGTCGTCACGACTTCGCGCATCAGGCTATTGGGAATCACGGTTTCGCAATCGAGTCCGATCACTTCGTCCGGATTGGTGAACCCGAACCGAGCCGCGTAACTTCGATTGATCCAGACAATCCGCGCGTCGCTGTCGACGACGACGGTGCCTTCGCTGGAATTGTCCAACGTCTCGAACAGCGACTGCATGGCTTGCTTGCGAACGAATCCGTAATCGGAAAGCAAACCACGCTCCTTGCCGACCACCAAGGTGTCCGGTTTTTTGATTTTACTCATCTCGAAATCGTCGTTTGTCCATATTTCGAGACGATTATTCCACAAATAGAGACACCGGTTGTATCCGTGAGAACGCCTTCTTGCCGGTCATAGTGGGCAATCTTCAGCCGTGATTGGGCGAACCATCGTCACCATCCGTCTCAAAATCGAGACAATCCAACGCCATTTCAACGCACTGCATCGGTCGATCCCTTGCGCAACATGAGATGTGACTTACCTGAGTCCTTCCCGATCAAGGACTTAAGCGACGAAGGCGCGATTATTGCTTAAGCGGCTTCCGATCGTAAGAACTTCAGCCCGCACAACCGCGTGCGGGCAAACATACCGGAGACAAAATGTCGTTTCTCATCGTGCTCGCCGCATTGGCGTTTTTGATGTTTGTTGCGTATCGGGGCTATAGCGTCATTCTTTTTGCCCCGATCGCGGCGCTGGGTGCTGTGCTGCTGATCCAGCCTGACGCCGTTGCGCCCGTCTTTTCCGGCATCTTCATGGAAAAGCTGGTCGGCTTCGTCAAGCTCTACCTGCCGGTATTTCTGCTCGGGGCCGTATTCGGCAAGGTCATCGAACTCTCGGGGTTCTCCGAGTCCATTGTTGCCGCTGCGATCAAGTACATCGGCCGCACACGGGCAAACGCCGTGATCGTCGCGGTGTGTGCGCTGCTCACCTATGGCGGCGTCTCCTTGTTCGTCGTGGTATTTGCTGTGTATCCGTTTGCCGCCGAACTCTATCGGCAGAGCAATATTCCCAAGCGCCTGATGCCCGGTGCCATTGCGCTGGGGGCCTTCAGCTTCACGATGGATTCGCTGCCGGGCACGCCGCAGATCCAGAACATCATCCCGACCACGTTCTTCAAGACCACGGCCTGGGCAGCGCCTGTGCTGGGGGTTGCCGGGGCGGTCTTCATCGTCGTGGTCGGCCTGAGCTACCTCGAGTGGCGTCGCCGCGTTGCCGCGGCAAACGGCGAAGGCTACGGCAATTCGCTGCACAACGAACCCGAGCGCGTGAACGCCGAGAACCTGCCCAATCCCATTCTGGCCATTACGCCGTTGGTCCTGGTGGGCGTGGTCAATTACGCGCTCACGAAGGCGATTCCGCATTGGTACGGCGATCACTTTGATGTGACCCCGGACATTCTTCCCGGCATTCATGCCCCGCTGACGATATCGATCAAGGGCGTGGTCGCGATCTGGGCTGTCGAAGGCGCGCTGCTCACCGGCATCCTGCTCGTGCTGCTGACGGCGTTCGGCAAGGTTCGCCACCACTTCGCGAACGGCACCAAGGCCGCCGTGTCCGGCGCCTTGCTCGCCACGCTCAACACGGCGTCGGAATATGGGTTCGGGGGCGTCATTGCCGCGCTGCCCGGCTTCCTGGTGGTCGCCAATGCGCTCAAGGGCATCCCCAACCCGCTCGTCAATGCGGCGGTGTCCGTCTCGACGCTCGCGGGGATTACGGGCTCGGCCTCCGGTGGCATGAGCATTGCGCTCGCGGCCATGTCCGACACCTTCATCAAGGCGGCGCAGACGATGCACATCCCGCTCGAAGTGCTGCATCGCGTGGTGGCGATGGCCAGCGGCGGCATGGACACGCTGCCGCACAACGGCGCCGTCATCACCCTGCTCGCCGTCACCGGACTGACGCATCGCGAGTCGTATCGGGACATCTTCGCGGTGACGTGCATCAAGACGATGGCTGTGTTCTTTGTGATCGCGCTCTATTACACGACGGGATTGGTGTGAACGATGGATTCCATGACGACGCTCAACGATAAAACCGCGCTTGTTACTGGCTCGACCAGTGGCATTGGCCTGGGTATCGCACGGGCGCTGGCACATGCCGGCGCCAATCTCATCCTCAACGGCTTCGGCGATGTGGATGCCGCCATCTCGACGATCGCATCGGAGGGTGCCGAGGTCATGCACCATCCGGCCGACATGCGTAGCGCCGAAGCCATCGAGGCCATGTTCGCCGCGGCGCAGGATCGCTTCGGTACGGTGGACATTGTCGTCAACAACGCCGGCATTCAGCACGTGGCGCCCATCGAGACGTTCGACCTCGGCCAATGGGACGACATCATCGCCATTAACCTGAGTTCGGCATTTCACACGACCCGCCTCGCGCTACCGGGCATGCGCGCGCGCAATTGGGGCCGCATCATCAACATTGCCTCGGTGCACGGCCTCGTTGGCTCGGCGGGCAAGTCGGCCTATGTGGCTGCCAAGCACGGATTGGTGGGGCTGACGAAAGTCACGGCGCTGGAAACCGCGCGCACGGGTGTGACATGCAATGCCATCTGCCCGGGATTCGTATTGACGCCGCTGGTGCAAAAGCAGATCGACGATCTGGCGCAGCGAGACGGCCTTTCGCCGGACGACGCACGCGCTCGCCTGCTGGGGGAAAAGCAGCCGTCCGGCCAGTTCGTTTCGCCCGAGGCACTTGGCAACCTTGCCTTGATGCTCTGTTCGCCACTGGCATCCGAGGTGCGTGGTGCCACATGGGCCGCCGACGGTGGCTGGACTGCTCAGTAAGCCTGACCGGTGGTACGGGTCCTCGCAAATCGAGAGGCGCGACGGGCCCGTACATGCCATGGCGTGAGTGCAAAGCACGGCGACTTCGTATTCCCAACCCGCAGTTTTCATTGAGTTGTCATCGACATCATGAACAGCAACGAAAGCCAGTTTTCCCACATCAAGCCGGGCGATACCGCGTTTGTGAGCGGCGGTCTGCGCGACTTCTTCCTGTATCGTGACCTCGGCATTGCCGAGGCCACCGGCGGCAAGGTCATCGCGCATCTGGTGCGCGCCAATCAGGCGCCCGAGGCGGGAACCGGCTGGCATATCCACGGTGCCGATTTCCATATCGTCTACATGCTCAAAGGCTGGGCCAAGTTCATGTATGAAGACAAGGAAACGCTCGTGGAAGCCGGCGACTGCGTGCATCAACGCCCCGGCATCCGCCATTTTCTGTTCGACTATTCGCCGGATATGGAATACCTGGAAGTCGTCGGCCCGGCGGACTTCACCAGCGTAGGCGTCGAGGGGCCGTGCGCCGTGCCCGCACCGGCGAAATGGTGAGGTTCGCGACGTCGGGGCGATCAGCGGCTTCGGTCGCTTCATACCGTGCCACGCGCGCGGCCAGTTCACCCGCGACGTGGCAGGTGACCTGAGCGCATGCCACCGCCCCGAGGTCGCTGTCGGGCGTTTTCGGGCGGCGGCACAACGAAGGCACCGAGTGGACTACGCGGCGATGGCAACCGCGAGATGCGCTGACTCGGTAATCTTGAATGACGAGACCGCGGTTTTCAGCTTGGCCGCCTGGTCTTCGAGCGAGTGGGTCGCCGCGGCCGCCTGCTCGACCAGCGCCGCGTTCTGCTGCGTCACCTGATCCATCTGCGTGACCGCCTGGCTGACCTGCTCGATGCCACGACTTTGCTCTTTCGACGCCCCGGCGATTTCACCGACGATTTCGGTCACCCGCTTGATCGCGCCCTTGATCTCGTCCATTGCGGTGCTAACTTCGACCGCCTGTTGCGAGCCATCCTGAATCGTGGCGACCGATGAGGAAATCAAGTCCTTGATTTCCTTGGCCGCGGACGCCGATCGCTGGGCCAGACTACGCACCTCACTGGCCACCACCGCGAAACCACGTCCCTGCTCGCCGGCCCGCGCCGCTTCCACGGCGGCATTCAGTGCGAGGATATTCGTTTGGAACGCAATCCCCTCGATCACGCTCGTGATCTCGGAAATCTTGTTCGAGCTGCCGTTGATGCGCTCGATGGTGGCCACCATGGTTTGCACCGCGTTGCTGCCGGTACCGGCGATGTCCGTGGCGTTCGTGGCCAGAACATTCGCCTGACGCGCGTTGTCGGCGTTCTGCTTCACCGTCTCGGTCAGTTGCGTCATGCTGGCGGCGGTCTGCTCCAGCGACGCGGCCTGTTCTTCCGTGCGTGCGGAAAGGTCGAGATTTCCGGCTGCGATTTCGCGCGTGGCGGTGGCCACCGATTCGGTCGAGACATTCACGGCGGACACGGTCGCTTCGACACGACGCATCAGTTTGTCGAACGCTACGGCGGCACGGCCGAACTCGTCCATGCGCGGACTGGATGAGCGCTTTGACAGGTCAAGAGAGACCGCAATGTCCTCGAATTTTTTGCCCATGCGGTTCAACCCGCCGCATACGACGCGGTTCAGATGAACGCCGCAATAGATGGCGACGGCACCGCCCATTGACGCCACGGCAATCAGGCTCGTCAGCGACAAGCGGTATGACGACGCCGCGTTTGCGTCGAGTCCCCAGAGCGAGGTGAGCGCCACCAGGCCGACGACTAACATCAGGGTTGCCCAGGCGCCGAAGGCAAGCATCAACTTGAATCGGATCGTGAAGACAAATCGCTGCACTTCTTTTCCTTCGTGAGTGGCGACGCGGCAGCACCATAAGACGTACCACCAAGGCAGGCCGTACGACACGGACTGAGGCGATTCGACGTGCTGTCGCGCGCTTGTTTTACCGGAATGCAGGGATTTAGCCTTCGAATCAGCCCGTACGGCGCTGCCAATTTG
Source organism: Pandoraea eparura (assembly GCF_902459725.1). GTDB lineage: Bacteria > Pseudomonadota > Gammaproteobacteria > Burkholderiales > Burkholderiaceae > Pandoraea > Pandoraea eparura. The sequence goes on along the minus strand of NZ_CABPSH010000008.1, from coordinate 126,073 downwards.
AGACGGGACGAAGACATTGGCCCTGCACCTGCTGTTTACGGCCGAGATGCAAGATCTTGCATACGCGTTTACCCGGTTCCGTCATTGCGACACCGGGCCCACCTTGTGCCAGTTCCTTGATCGACCTCAAGTCTTGCCTCGGCAAGACGTCCAGAATTGTCATGTGGGGAATCGCGCTCGCGGCTATCACATTGAGCGTCGTGTCGAACCGCACACCTCGAAGGGCGTGCCGACGTGAGCGTGCTCCTCGCCCGCTCACATCAGGACCATCGATAATGCACCCCGCCACCACGCCCTTTCTCGCCGTGCGCGAGCTCGCGCAACGGCTCAACGACAACGATAGCGATTACGATGCGTTGCTGGAGATGGCGCGCGATCGCGAGTTCGTGCTGCTCGGCGAAGCCACGCACGGCACGCAAGACTTCTACCGGATGCGAGCCCAGATCACCCGCCGCCTGATCGTGGAGGGGGGATTCGACGGTGTCGCCATCGAAGGCGATTGGCCGGATACCTGGCGCGTGAACTGTTTCGTGCAAGGCGAAGGCGAAGGCGACGTCGATGCGGATGCCGCACTTGCGGATTTCAAGCGCTTCCCTATCTGGATGTGGCGCAATCGTGAGATGCGCGACTTCATTCTTTGGCTACGTGGGCACAACGCCTCGCTGTCGCCCGAGGCGCGGGTCGGCGTTTATGGACTCGACCTGTACAGCATGTACCAGTCAGCCGATGCCGTGATCCGCTATCTTGAGCGCGTCGATCCCGAGCAGGCTGCCATGGCGCGCGACCGGTACGCGGCGCTCGATCACGTGCGCGAGCCTCAGGCGTATGGGTACGCCACAGCGATCGGCGCCCGGCCGGATGCACGCGAGGGCGTCGTCGCCCAGTTGTTGCAACTGCGGGCCGACGCGTGCCTGCATCTCTCGCAGGATGGCCTTGCGGCGCTCGATGCGCAGTTCTTTGCGCAACAGAATGCCGAAGTTGTCGTCGACGCGGAGAACTACTATCGGTCGATGTTCGGACGGCGCCTGAACACCTGGAATCTGCGCGACGCGCACATGTACCGAACGCTATCCGCCCTTGCCCGTTATCGTCTACAGCGTGGTGGACGGGGGCGGATTGTCGTCTGGGCACACAATTCGCACCTGGGCGATGCACGCGCGACTGACTCCCATTGGCGCGGCGAGTGGAATCTTGGACAACTGGTGCGTGAAGCGGCCGGTGCGAAGGCGCTGCTGGTCGGCTTCAGCACCTATACGGGGCACGTATCGGCCGCGTCTCAATGGGACGGCGACGTCGAGCACAAGTGGGTGCGTCCGGCATTGCACGACAGCTATGAATACCTGTTTCACAGCACCGGGCTAGACCGGTTTTTTCTGCCACTCAACGAGGTTGCGGCGGAGCCGCTTTGCGAAGCCATGCTCGAACGGGCGATCGGCGTGATCTACCTGCCCCAGAGCGAACGTGAAAGTCACTATTTCTGGACATCGCTCGCCCACCAGTTCGATGCGCTGTTTCATCTGGACGAGACGAGCGCTCTGGAGCCGCTGGAAGTGCCGCCTCACTGGCACCAGCGTGAGGCGCCGGGGCAGGTGGCCTGAGGGCTGTGATGCGAGACGGAGGTACCCGATGCGCGACGTTCAGTTCAAAGAGGTATCGATACCATCCGGCGATGTGCTGCTGGAAGGCACCCTCGCCATCCCTGCAACATCGCGGGGGGTGATCGCCTTCGCCCATGGTAGTGGCAGCAGCCGCTTTAGTCGCCGCAATCGGGAGGTGGCTGCGGTGCTACAGCAGGCGGGGCTGGCGACCCTGCTGTTCGACCTGCTGACTGCCGAGGAAAGTGGCCGGGACGCGGAGACGGGCCGCTATCGATTCAACATCCCCCTGCTCGCGAGGCGCCTGACTGATGCTATCGACTGGCTCGCAGCGCTGCCCGCGACCGCCAGTTTCGACGTCGGCCTGTTCGGCGCCAGTACCGGGGCGGGCGCAGCGCTGATGGCGGCCGCAGCGCGCCCGGCACGGGTGCGGGCGATCGTATCGCGAGGTGGCCGCCCGGACCTCGCTGACGCAGCGCTCCCGCGCGTAGAGGCGCCCACGCTTCTGATCGTCGGCGCGCTGGATACACAGGTGATCGGGTTGAACGAGATGGCTGCGCGCCAGCTTTCATGCGAGCACCGGACGATCCTCGTGCCTGGCGCCACGCATCTGTTTGAAGAGCCGGGTACGCTTGAGGCAGTCGCACGCCTGGCGGCAGACTGGTTTTCGATCCATATGCCTCGCGCCTAGCGAGGAATTTAGCGGCCACCTCCACGCCGACCCAGTCCACGCGATTGACTTTGCTGCGTTTGCGCAAGCGCGGGTGGAGGATTCAAGAACGAAACGAGGGAGGCGTCGCCGTTGACGCGTCCGCGTCTTGGCCCCGCCGTACGTCGCGAGCGTTTTTGTCGGTGGCCGATACGTTTCGAGTGTCGACACATCGGTGAAGTTATTCGGAAGTTACTGAAACTCAAGGCTCGACACTGCTGCGATGATGAGCATGGCCGAAAGACCGGCTGAAATCGCGCACATTACAGGAGGCCTTGATGAGTACCTCAGAGAATGACAACGGAAAGGGCGGTGCCGATGGACGAGATGACGAACTCGACATCCCGAAGTCGCTCGCACGTGAAGGACACGTCGTCTGGTTCTACGAACACAGGAAATACCTCGGCTTCGAGTGGGACGAGTTGGCGAGGGAAATCAAAAAGTCACCGGTTGCCGATCCGGAGCACGCCATCTACTTCGACACCTTGGCGCATGCCGTGGTCGCGTCAGATAAGCTGATTAGCCCGAGTCGTATCCTCTACTCGCCGGGCAAGGGTCTGCCGCCGAAACTGAGGGGGTAGCTGTGGCCGAGGCCCGTCTAGGTCGGCGGGCCTCACTTCACGACGCGTTGGGGACGGTGGGTTGGTCTTGTCAAGGGATGGGGCGCCGATGTTGGCGTATTAGTCCGCCGCGCCGAATCACGTCTCCATCACGAGTTCTCTGCCCGTCTCTTCCTCATGAGTCCGCGCAAACGATCTGACGGGATTTGTGAAGAATCGAGTAAAAGCGATGCAAGCGACAAACAAATAAACGGGCCCCATCTCAGGGACCCGCTTCAAATTTGGTGCGGCTGCAGGACTCGAACCCGCCACCTGATGATTACAAAGCGCCGAAAAATTCTCGATACATCAAGGCGATGTGTGAGGATTCAATCACAACTCCCCAGACTATGGTTTCTTGGAAACCAAGTCGGCTGGTGCGTCAAAAGTCGTTTGTAGAACGGGGTACTATGCCTCGCCCTGTTCGTCATTGCCCAACATACGTCACAAACGTTTTCGCCTTGCGCTGGAACGTTTCGAGTGTCGACGCATAGGCAGGGATATTCGGAAGTTACTGAAACTCAGGGGGCCGCACTCCTGCGATGATGGATTCAGTCGTTAGCGCGGCTAAATCCATTCGCATCCAAGGAGACTTTGATGAGTGATTCAAACAACAGCGACGGGAAGGATGAAGGAAACGGCGGTCAAGGCGATAGCGGGCTCAACCTCCCCAAGTCGTTGACGCGTGAAGGGCATGTTGTCTGGTTCCACGCATACAAGAAGTACCTTGGTTACGCTTGGGATGAGGCAGCCGGAGAAATCAAGCGAGCGCATGTGTCCGACCCAGAGCATGCGATTTACTTCGAGACGTTCGCGGAAGCGATGGTCGCGACGGATTTGTTGATGGGTCCCCACGTCATTCTTCACGCGTCGAAGCGGGGTGAAAAACCGAGGTTAATCCGGTAACTTCGGTAGCCGCAGGGACGGCCCATCAAGTGATGGGCGTTAGCCTATCTCACTGGTCAACGGCCAGCCGATGTCCTAAAAATGGACGAACGCGATGTTCGCGATGGCTTGGTGGTAATTCGTCAAAACAAGACCGGCACTCAATTGCGTATCGAAGTCGTCGGACAACTGGCGATATTGCTAGATGAGTTGAAGCTCCAAAAGACCGGACACAATCCGAGATCAACTCGCCTGATTGTTGACGAGCGCGGTAGGCCGCTTGGCCAATCGGCGCTGCGATTTCGGTTCGATCGCGCACGAGACGCGTCAGGAGTTGCGAAAGAGGACTTTCAGTTTCGCGACCTGCGAACAAAGGCTGGTACCGATACGGAAAGCACAAGCGATCTGAGGGGCGCTCAATCGCTGCTTGGGCATGGGAGCGTAGCAATGACGGAGCATTACGTTCGGATAAGGGGTGTCAAGGCGTCGCCTACTAGATGATCAACCCGGCAATTGCACCAATATGGTGCAATTGCTGAACCATGCGCTCACACAACAGTCAGTTGTTATAGATGCTGCATTTATTGCATTTGTGGTTATCCTCAGCTAAGCTGGCTCACAAGAAGCCAGCTTAGCTGAGGCTTAAGATTGTTTTTAGAGGATGAAAGAACATGCGAACCGTAGATCGAATCCGCGAGGTAACGCCTCCTCCGATGACGGCACCCGACATCGAAATGGCGCGAGTCGCCCAACGATGCATCATGGAAGCGCTGGACCATTCTCGCGCCGCCACCATTACTCTCACTACGGACACGGGTGAACACCCGTCGGTTGCAGTACCGCCAGCGGCGCTGAAGTTGATTGGTCAAATGCTAGGGGCCGTAACCGAAGGTCGCACGATCATTTTGACCCCGGCCAATCGTGAGTTCACGACGGTCGAGGCGGCAAATTTCCTGAACGTATCACGACCGTTTCTCATCAAGGAAATTGAGGCAGGAAAGTTAAAGCATCGAATGGTCGGGACACACCGTCGCATAGCGTTCGATGACCTCATGGCATATCAAACCGAAATGCGAAGCAAGCAGGCGACTGCACTGGAACGTATGGCAGAGAACGCCAATGAATTAGGACTCGATTATTGATGGCAGGATATTCGCGCTATACCGCACTTCTCGATGCTTGCGTCCTATTCCCTGCGGCGACCACCGACGCGCTGATGAGCTTGGCGGCCGCAGGGTTCTTCGCGGCAAAGTGGACGCAAGCGATTGAGACCGAATGGATTGCGGCGCTTGAGAGACAACGTCCCGATCTTGAGGGGAAGCTTCAGACCCGTCGCGATTGCATGCGCGAAGCGGTTCCTGACTGGGAGGTGCCGGAAACGGCTTGGGGTCGGCTCATTGGAAGCTTTGTTCTACCGGACCCAAATGACAGACATGTCCTCGCAGCAGCCATAGCAGGTCACGCAGACTGTATCGTGACATCAAACCGGCGTGACTTCCCCAATGCTGTCGCTTCGGAATATGGCATCGAAATAATCGATCCGGACCGCTTCATTGTGAATCAGTGGGATTTGGATTCGATTAGCGCCATGGCGGCTTTTAAACAAATGCGCGCACGACGCAAAAAGCCCGAATCAAGCGTCGAAGATTTTGCTCAAGCGATGGAGCGTAGTGGCCTTCCTTCGACCGCTCAGCGCATCCGAGAAGCAAGGGAATTACTGTGAATGACCTAGCGTTCTCAGCGACCTCAGCGACCTCAGCGACCTCAGCGCGCGAATTGTAGAACAACCAAGCTTTTGTAGAACAAAAAGAAAACGGGCCCCATCTCAGGGACCCGCTTCAAATTTGGTGCCGGCTGCAGGACTCGAACCCGCCACCTGATGATTACAAATCAACTGCTCTACCAGATGAGCTAAGCCGGCGAAGTCGCGTATTGTAACCGATTCATCGGTCACTGACGACCCCCTATCGGGGCAAAATCATCCGGAGACGAAGGCCTTTTGGGGCAAACCGCACAAAGCGCCCCCCCCCCCCACTCACCCGCGCTCTCGAATTACTTCACCACCTTCAGGCGAGCCCGTCCGGTGCTGCCACCCGCCGCGCCATTGCCGCCCGGGCGCGTCGGATCCGAGTCGTCGTCGCTCGGCGCCGGCACCGACGGCACCGCTTCCAACTCGGCACCCTCTTCCGCAGACGCCTGCTTGTCGACCGGGAACGCCATCCCCTGGCCATTCTCGCGAGCATAAATCGCCAGCACGTTCGGCACCTGCACTTCCACTTTCTGCGAAATGCCGCCGAAGCGAGCGCTGAATTCAATCCAGTCGTTGCCCATCTGCAATCCGCTCGTGGCGTCGAAGCTGATGTTCAGCACGATCTCGCCATCTTTCACAAACTCGCGCGGCACTCGCGTCCTGGCATCGACATGCACGGCCAAATACGGTGTGTACCCGTTGTCGGTACACCACTCGTACAGCGCGCGCAAAAGGTAAGGCTTGGTAGACGTTTCAGGCATATGACCAACTTATCCCGCCGCGAAACCCGCCCACCCCCATCGGCAGGCCAGCCTCGCCAGCGGTTCAATCAACGCATCAGCGACGCATGACCTTTTCGGACGGCGTCAGCGCTTCAATGTACGCCGGACGGCTGAAAATCCGCTCGGCATACTTCATCAACGGCGCGGCATTCTTCGACAATTCGATGCCATAGTGATCCAGACGCCACAGCAACGGCGCAATCGCCACGTCAAGCATCGAGAACTCCTCGCCCAACATGTACTTGTTCTTCACGAAGATCGGCGCAAGTTGCGTCAGTCGATCGCGAATCGACGCACGCGCCTTCTCATGCGTCTTCTCCGCCGCCTTGCCCTTCTCGTTTTCGAGCGCGCTCACATGCACGAACAGCTCTTTCTCGAAATTGAACAGGAACAACCGCGCACGCGCACGCTGCACCGGATCGGCCGGCATCAGCTGCGGATGCGGGAAACGTTCGTCAATGTACTCATTGATGATGTTCGATTCGTACAGAATCAGATCGCGCTCGACAAGAATCGGCACCTGACCGTACGGGTTCATCACCGCAATGTCTTCCGGCTTGTTGAACAGATCGACGTCACGGATTTCAAAATCCATGCCTTTTTCGAACAGAACCAGCCGGCAACGCTGGGAGAAGGGGCACGTCGTGCCCGAGTACAAAACCATCATAGCGCGTCTTCCTTAAAAACCAACGGGGCCGGGGCGGGAAATCGACGCTTCCCAAACCCTGGCCCCGTCGTACAGACGTTATTTTACTTCACGTCCTTCCAATAGGCCGCATTCAGGCGCCAGGCAAGTACCGTAAAGAGTCCCAAGAACAACAAAACCCAGACACCCAACTGCCGGCGTGTGCGTTGCGCCGGTTCCGACATCCAATCCAGATAAGATACCAGATCAGCCACGGCAGAATCGAATTCCACCGGTTTCATCGTCCCCTGCGTGATCTGCACGAACTGGGCCGGACCATGCTCCGCCCCCTCCACAGGCTTCAACCCCCGCTGCCCCTGCAACTGCCATAACGGGTTCGGCATGCCCACATTCGGGAACGCCAGATTGTTCCACCCCGTCGGCCGCGCATCGTCCCGATAGAAAGTCCGCAAGTAGGTATAAAGCCAGTCCGTCCCCCGCGCCCGCGCCTCGACCGACAGATCCGGCGGCGCCGCACCAAACCACTCCTTGGCGTCCGCCGCACGCATGGCCACGGTCATCGTGTCGCCAATCTTGTCCGTCGTGAAAAGCAGGTTGTTTTTGATCTCGGCGTCCGACAATCCCAGATCCTTCAGCCGCGAATACCGCATCAACGCCGCCGAATGGCAATTCAGGCAGTAGTTCACGAACAGCTTCGCGCCCCGCTGCAGCGAGGCTAGATCGTCGATCCGATTGGGCGCCGTATCGAGCGCCACGCTCTCTTCAGCCAAGACCGGCGCCGCAAAGCCACTCAGGAGCGCCAGGACAAGCAACAGTTTTCTCATCGTGATATCCCTAGTCGTCGTTGACGTGCGCTCAGTGCGCCGCGAAGGTCACGCGCTCCGGCACCGGCTTGAACGTGCCACGCTTGCTCCAGAGCGGCATCAGCCAGAAGAATCCGAAGTAATACAGCGCGCCAACCTGCGAGATCGCGGTCTTCATGGGCGTCGGTTCCTGGATGCCCAGATACCCCAGCACAGCAAAAACGACGACGAGAATACCCAACAGCACCTTGTGGAATCCCGGCCGGTAACGAATCGACTTCACCGGGCTATGGTCCAGCCACGGCAGGAAGAACAGCGTGACCACCGCGCCGCCCATCACCACCACGCCCCAGAACTTGGCCTCGGTCAGATACATCGCCAGTAGCAGCAACACCACACCGCCAGACGCCGCCACCTTCGTGGTCGCAGCCGCCTTGCCCTTGATCCACCAGACGGCCGTGACAATCACCGCCAGTCCCATCAGCAAATGCTTGAAGTCGTCGGTGGTGGCACGCAGCATGGAGTAGAACGGCGTGAAGTACCACACCGGAGCAATGTGCGGCGGCGTCTTGAGCGAGTCGGACGGAATGAAGTTGTTCGCTTCCAGGAAGTACCCGCCCATCGTCGGTGCGAAGAACACGATCGCCGAAAACACCATCAGGAACACGCCCACGCCCATGATGTCGTGCACCGTGTAGTACGGATGGAACGGAATACCGTCGAGCGGCCGGCCGTTGGCGTCCTTCTTGTCCTTGATCTCAATACCGTCAGGATTGTTGGACCCGACTTCGTGCAGCGCGATGATGTGCGCGACGATCAACCCGATGAGCACCAGCGGAACGGCGATCACGTGGAAGGCAAAGAAACGGTTGAGCGTGGCATCCGACACGACGTAGTCGCCGCGAATCCACAGCGACAGATCCGGACCGATGAACGGAATCGCCGAGAACAGATTCACGATCACCTGCGCGCCCCAATACGACATCTGCCCCCACGGCAGCAGATAGCCCATGAACGCTTCGGCCATCAGGCACAGGAAGATCAAGCAGCCGAACACCCACACCAGCTCGCGCGGTTTGCGGTACGAGCCGTACAACAGCCCGCGGAACATGTGCAGATAGACCACGACGAAGAACATCGACGCGCCCGTCGAGTGCATATAGCGAATGAGCCAGCCCCACGGCACTTCGCGCATGATGTACTCGACCGAAGCGAACGCGAGATTGGCGTCGGGCTTGTAGTTCATCACCAGGAAAATACCGGTGAGAATCTGGATCACCAGCACCAGCATGGCCAGCGATCCGAAGAAATACCAGAAATTGAAATTCTTGGGCGCGTAGTACTCGGACGCGTGCTCCCTCCAGAGCTGGCTGAGCGGGAAGCGACGATCGATCCAGCCCAGCAAGCCCGTCGTGTCGACCTGTTTGTCGGCGGCCATGATTACGCTTCTCCTTTTTCGTCTTTACCGATCACGAGCTTGGTGTCGTTCACGAACATGAAACGAGGAACGTCGAGATTCTTTGGCGCCGGCTTGTTCTTGAACACGCGGCCCGACATATCGTAGGTCGACCCATGGCACGGGCACAGAAAGCCCGGGTCGGGGCCCAAGGCAGCGTTGGTGTTCGCCTGGTAGGGACCCGAAGGAATGCAACCGAGGTGAGTGCAGATGCCGACGACCACCAACAGGTCCTTGTGCTCGACCCGCGCGCGGAACGCGTTCTTGCAATAGTCGGGCATCGGGTAGGAGAACGTTTCCTTGGAGTCCGGATCGGCCAGTTCCGCCGTCACTTTGGACAGCGAAGCCATCTCGTCCGGTGTGCGGCGCACGATCCATACGGGCAATCCGCGCCAGGAGACGGTCATCTTGTCGCCTGGCTTGAGATTGCTGATGTCGGCCTCGACGGGCGCCCCGCCTGCCTTGGCGCGCTCCGAGGGTTCGAGCGAACTGACAAAGGGAACCAGAGTTGCAACGCCGCCCACGCCTCCCGCTACGGACGTTGCAATCAACAGATTCCGACGGCTACTGTCGACGGCCTTTTCTTGATTGTCACTCATCACAAGCCCCACACGGTTGAATTGGTATTTCCGTCAACCTTAAATCATACGCGAGCGCGAATGCCTGAAACAACGGCAAAACGCCCCAGCCTCCTAGTGGTTTTCGCGTATTTTCAAAGGATTAACGTACCCTGCGGGCGGCTAGCGCTCACCCGGGGTTTCGCTTCTGGGATGCTGCACGAGAACCGTCATGATCGCCGCTTTCGTTGACGCATGCACGACATTTAGTCATCATTTTCCCTGTCTCGTCCCGGTGACATCGTGCGCGGCCTGTGGCATTCGCGTGACATTGATCGACGCGACCCTCGCCGCAGCCGTGCGGCCCGCATGGTATTTCCGGTCAATCAATGCCCATTCAAGCGTGCCGGTGTAGCGATGCTCCCCCGGCCACTCGAAACAACAGGGAGGAATGGCATGAGCTTCATGTCGGAATTCAAGGAATTTGCCGTCAAGGGCAACGTGATCGATCTGGCTGTCGGTGTGATTATCGGCGGGGCCTTCGGCAAGATCGTCGATTCGGTCGTCAAGGACCTGATCATGCCGATCGTCGGCGCAATCTTCGGTGGCCTAGATTTCTCGAGCAAGTTCATTCTGCTCGGCAATATCCCGCCCGACTTCAAGGGCAATCCGACGTCGTACGCCGACCTGACCAAAGCCGGTGTGGCCGTGTTCGGATACGGCAACTTCATCACCGTCGCCCTGAACTTCCTGATTCTGGCCGTCATCATCTTCCTGATGGTCAAGCAGATCAACCGGCTCAAGCGTCCGGCACCGGACGCCCCGGCAGCGCCGGCGCCCACGCCGGAAGACATCGTTCTGCTGCGCGAAATCCGCGACAGCCTCAAGAAGTAGAGCGGGGAGGGCGGCCCTGGGCGCCCGCCCACACGCCGCCGCGACAATGGCGCAGCAGCGGTCCGACTGCCGCCCCGAGTCAGACCGGGTTCGGCATATCGAAGAATCGATGCTCGAGCCCGAACCGGGCGGCAAGATGGTCGCCCACGGCTTTCGCGCCACCTCGCTCGGTCGCGTGGTGACCCGCCGCCAGGTAGCCCACGCCGCTCTCAAGCGCGAGATGCTGGGTCGGCTCGGAGACTTCGCCGCTGATGTACACATCGGCGCCCGCCGCGATGGCCGCCTCAAAGAACCCCTGTGCCCCACCAGTGCACCACGCCACACGGCGCACCTCGCGGTTCGGGTCGCCCAGCAGCAGGGGCGTACGCCCCAGCGTCGCTTCGACGTGTGCGGCGAGCGCCGCCAAAGTCGTCGGCGCGGCCGGTGCGCCAAGCCATCCGAGCTGATCCGGCCCGAAACGGCCGCCATCGTCGGCAAAACCCAGCAGCTTGCCGAGTTGGGCGTTGTTGCCCAGTTCGGGGTGAGCATCGAGGGGCAGGTGGTAGGCGAACAAGTTGATGTCATGACCGATCAACACCCCCAAACGGCGCCGCTTCATCCCGGTAATTCGGGCATCTTCGCTCTTCCAGAAGTAACCATGGTGGACGAGGACGGCATCGGCGCCCCAGTCGCGGGCGGCTTCGAGAAAGGCCAGGCTGGCAGTTACGCCGCTGGCGATTTTCTGGATCCCGCTGCGCCCTTCGACCTGCAGGCCGTTCGGGCAGTAATCGCGAAATTGCGCGATTTGCAGGGTATCGTTCAGATACAATTCGAGTTCAACACGATTCATAGATAAGGTCTCGCTCTTTCATGCTCAGACGCTTCTGGCTACTGTTCGCGCAAGCGGTCACCGTGCTGCTTGCGTTGCTCTTCATCGTCGCCACCCTCAAGCCTCAGTGGCTGCAACGCCAGGGTTCGTTCGGCAAGCAACTGGCCAACCCCATCATCGCCCTGCAGGAAGTCGCGCCGAGCCTGTCCGAGAAACCGGCCACCGGCTCGTACGCCGACGGCGCGCAAAAGGCCATGCCCGCGGTCGTCAGCATTTTTTCCAGCAAGGAACAAAAGCAGAATCGCGATCCGCGCCTCGATGATCCGCTGTTCCGTTACTTCTTCGGCGACGGCGGCGGCACGGTGCGGCAAGACCCGGTGTCGAGCCTCGGCTCGGGCGTGATTGTGAGCAGCGAAGGCTATATTCTCACGAATCATCACGTGGTGGACGGCGCCGACGAGATCGAAGTCGCCCTCGCCGATGGCCGCAAGGCCCGCGCCAAGCTGGTCGGCAGCGACCCCGAGACCGACCTCGCGGTGCTCAAGATCACGCTCGACAACCTGCCCGCGATCACGCTGGGCCGCATGGAGCAGGTGCGCGTGGGTGACGTGGTGCTCGCCATCGGCAATCCGTTCGGCGTCGGCCAGACGGTCACGATGGGCATCATCAGTGCGCTGGGCCGCAATCACCTCGATATCAGCACGTTCGAGAACTTCATTCAGACGGATGCCGCCATCAACCCCGGCAACTCGGGCGGCGCACTGGTCGACGCGAACGGCAATCTGCTGGGCATCAATACGGCAATCTACTCGCGCAGCGGCGGCAACATGGGCATCGGCTTCGCCATTCCCGTGTCGACGGCCCGCTCGGTGCTCGAGAGCATCATCACCACCGGCTCGGTCACGCGTGGCTGGGTCGGGGTCGAGCCGCAGGACATCACGTCGGATATCGCCGAGTCGTTTGGCCTGCAGCAGGATTCGGGCGTCATCATCGCCGGCGTGGTGCAGGGTGGGCCCGCCGACAAGGCCGGCGTCCAGCCGGGCGACATCCTGACAAAGGTGAACGACGAGTCGATTCGCGACACCACCGAACTGCTCAACGTGATCGCCCAGATCAAGCCGGGCACGCAGGTCAAGCTGAACGTCACGCGCAAGAAGAAAGCGATGGATCTCACTGTGACCATCGGCAAGCGTCCGCCGCCGCCCAAGCGACCGGCGCAGGACGGCGGCGACGGGACCGATGGCGGCGACGGCAGTCCGGACGGGAACAGCGCCGACTGACGGCGTCACACGCCCGGCACGACACGACGGCTGCGCTTCGGCGCGGCCGTTGTCGTCTCTGGGCGACCGCGCGCATCCCCCAGCCCTCCCTCTCCCGCCCCTCCCGGCGATCGCCCACGAAAAAAGGCACGGGTCATGGACCGGTGCCTTTTCGCTTGCCTTGATGTCGCGAGCCGGTGGCTTCGCACCGGGTCATGCCGGGGATGCCGGATCACGCCAGGTCACGTCGGGGGATGCCGGATCACCCCGGATCACCCCGGATCACGCCGGGGAAAGCTGGGTCACACCGAGTGATGCTGGGTGATGCTGCGTTATGGCGTCGCCTCCCCATTGCCCTCGCTTCCTTCGTCGGCCTGCTGCCCCTGTTTGACGAACACCCGAGCCGCGATCAGGCCCAGTTCATAAAGAATGCAGAGCGGGATCGCCAGCATCAGTTGCGAGAGCATGTCCGGCGGCGTCACGACGGCGGCGAGCACAAAGGCGCCCACCACCACGTACGGCCGAATCTGCTTGAGCTTGTCGATGCTCACCACACCCATGCGCGCGAGCACCACGACGACCACCGGCACTTCGAAGGTCACCCCGAAGCATAGGAACATCGTCAAGACAAAACTGAGGTAATTGTCGATATCGGTGTTCATCTCCGCACCCAACGGCGCGTTGTAATGCGCCATGAAGTGGAACACGGTCGGGAACACCAGGAAGTAGGCGAACGACATGCCGAGCAGGAAGAGCGTGTAGCTGCTCACGACGAGCGGCACGACCAGCTTCTTCTCATGCTGATACAACCCCGGCGCCACGAACGCCCAGGCCTGATAGAGCACGATGGGCAGCGCGATCACGAACGCCACCATCATCGTGACCTTCATCGGCACGAAGAACGAGCCGGTAATGTCCGTGACGATCATCTTGCCGCCCGCAGGCAGCGATTGCATCAATGGGCGAGAGAGCAGGCGGAAGATATCCGGCGCCCAGTAGACCAGGGAGAGGAACACGACGATCACCGACGCACCCGCGCGAATGATGCGGTTGCGCAGCTCGATCAGATGCGAGATGAAGGTCTCTTCGGAGCCCCCTTCGGGGATTTGCTTGTCGTCGCTCACGTCGACTTATCCAGGAATGAAGCCGGCACAGTGCCAGATGGCGGGAAGTTCGGTGCGCAAGCGCCTCAGAAGAACTTGACGGGCCGGCGCAGCTTGGCCGGCGTGTGGCGCGCCACGCGCGCCGCCCCCGACTGCACCCGCGTTCGCGTGATGCTGGCCTGCTTGAACCAGATCGGCGTGGCAGCCCGACGCACGCGCCAGTTGCGGCGCTTGGTCGACCCGCGGATGCCGGACGTGATCACCGGTTCGGCCAGATAGCTGTCCGAATACCCGGTCGCCGCGTCCGTGCCGCCGCCGGCGACATCGCCGGTCGACGTCCCCGTGGCACTGGCCCAGGCGTCGTTGAGCGACGCCTCCTGCTCGTGCAGTTGCTTCTGAATGGTGTTCTGGGCGCTGCGGGCCGCGTCCTCGAACTGGGTGCGCATGTTGCGCAACTCGTCGAGTTCCATCTCGCGGCTCACCTCGGCCTTCACATCGTTGATATAGCGCTGTGCGCGGCCAAAGAGCGCGCCCGCCGTACGCGCCACTTTGGGCAAGCGCTCGGGGCCGATCACGACCAGCGCAACAACGCCGATCAACATCAGTTTGGAAAGACCGAGATCGATCATGTCGACGCCGGCTTAGCCTTGCTTATGATTGCTCGTGTCCTTGGCCTGCACGTCGATGGTGGTCGAATCGCGCAGTTCCTTGGCCGCCGCCGGGTCTTCCTTGGCGGCCGGGGCACCTTCGCCCTCCTTCATGCCGTCCTTGAAGCCCTTCACGGCGCCTCCCAGGTCGCTGCCGATGTTACGCAGCTTCTTGGTGCCGAAAACCATCATCACGATCACCAGCACGATCAGCCAGTGCCAAATACTCAACGAACCCATGACCACTCTCCTTGCGTTTCCCCACCCCTGCCGCATCGCGACGAGGTCTTGTCGTGCACGATTGCCCTGGCTTCACGCCCCCTCGGACAAGCGCTCCATGTTTGCCGCCGTGTCCGCGGCAATGTGCCCCATTGTGGCACATCGCGCGTCACGTCCTGCATCGTAACCGGGCCTGACGTCGGGTAGAAATAAATGTTTCGTGAAACTGTCGCCGATGCGGGACACTTGCACGATCCGGCAGCCCTGCGCGGCAAAGCGTCGCGTCATGCCGCCAGCGGTATTCACATCCGCTTCCACGGCCGCGGCCCGGCCAGAATGTGCATGTGAAGATGATAAACCTCCTGGCCGCCGCCCGGCCCGGTGTTCATCACGACACGAAATCCGTTGCCTTCGATATTCGACGCGTCGCCGTCAAAACGATAACCCTGCTCGGCGGCCAGCTTCGGCGCGAGCAGCATCATCTTGCCCAGCAGCGCCTGATCGCCCGGCTCGCAGTCCTGCAGCGTGGCGATGTGCTTGCGCGGCACCATGAGCAGGTGCAGATCGGCGGCCGGGTTGATGTCCTTGAACACCACCACATCGTCATCGGCGTGGACCTGCGCGCTCGGGATCTGTCCGGCGATGATCTTGCAGAAGATACAGTTGTCTTGCGTCATGCGTGTGTCTTCCTCTCGAATACTCTCAGGGTTCGAAGCGCCGCCCGGCGTCGTTCAGGCGCGCGCGGCGTACATGGGCTTGTTGTCGTTCAGGTAGAGCCAGCCCTTGACGATCCGGTACAGTGCCCAGATGCCCAGCACCCAAAGGATCGCGAAGCCGACCATGACCACGGCGAGCGCCACGCCGAGCACACCCCAGACCACCGACCACCAGAACGTGCGGATCTGCCACGTGAAATGCGAAGCGTAGAGCGTGCCGGCCGCGTCGTCGCGCTTGATGTAGTTGATGATGATCGCCACGATGGCGGTCACGCCGCCCGTGAGCCAGAACAGCGCATAGAGCGCGTAGAGCACATGCGTGAGCTTGCGCAGCGCGCGCTCCTGCTCGGCACTCGGCGCATTCGGGGGCGTGGCGAGATAAGGATTGCCCGGGCTGCCGGGCGATCCGGTCGCGCCCGGGGGCTGCGAATCGTTCATGAGGCGTCTCCTCGCGTGAGCCTGCGCGGCATATCGACGATGGCGGCCGTCACGGCCGCAGGAAATCAGTCCGCGTGTTCGCCGCGGGTGCTGCGCTGCGCCTTTTCGACGAGCCCCGACAACCCTTCGCGGCGCGCCAGTTCAGCGAGCACTTCGTTCGGGCTCAGGTCGTGATGCGCGAGCAGCACCATGCAGTGAAACCACAGGTCGGCCGTCTCGTTGACGAGCTTCTGGCGCAGGTTCTCGGCCCCGCCAATGCGAATGTCCTTTGCCGCGAGCACCACTTCGGTGGCCTCTTCGCCGATCTTCTTGCAGATGGCGTCATCGCCCTTGTGGAACAGACGGGCGACGTACGACTTGTCGGGATCCGCCCCCTTGCGCGAGGCGATCACCTCGGCCACACGCTCCAGCGTATCGTTCATGGCGCTCACTTGTAGATCTTGTGCGGGTCCTTGAGCACCGGCTCGACGGTGGCCCACTGGCCATCCTCGACGCTGCCCTCGAACTTCTGGAAGAAACAGGAATGGCGACCGGTGTGGCAGGCAATGCCGTCGATCTGCTCGACCTTGATCAGCACCACGTCTTCGTCGCAATCGAGACGAATCTCGTGCACCTTCTGCACGTGGCCCGATTCCTCGCCCTTGTGCCACAGCCGCTTGCGCGAGCGCGAATAATAGACGGCCTCGCCGGTCTCGACCGTGCGCGCGAGCGCCTCACGGTTCATCCAGGCGAACATCAGCACATCGTTGCTGCCGACTTCCTGCGCAATCACGGGCACGAGGCCCTGCGCGTCCCAAGCCACCTTGTCCAGCCAATCTTGCGTCATGATCCGTCGAATTCCGTTCAGAGCCGCACCGAAATGCCCTTGTCGGCCATGAAGCGCTTCGCTTCACCGACCGTGTGCTCGCCGTAGTGGAAGATACTCGCGGCAAGCACGGCATCCGCATGGCCTTCGGTCACGCCGTTGGCCAGATCGGCCAGCGAACCCACGCCGCCCGAGGCGATCACGGGAATGCTCACGGCGTCCGACACCGCGCGCGTGAGCGCCAGGTCGAAGCCGCTCTTCGTGCCGTCGCGATCCATGCTGGTGAGCAGGATTTCGCCCGCGCCGAGGGCCTCGATCTGCTTGGCCCAGCCCACGGCGTCGAGTCCGGTGGCCTTGCGTCCGCCGTGCGTGAAGACTTCCCAGCGCGGCGCCTCGCCGTCGGCGGACACACGCTTGGCGTCGATCGCCACAACGATGCACTGCGAGCCATACTTGGCAGCCGCGTCGGCCACCAGTTGCGGATTGGCCACCGCCGACGAGTTCATGCTGACCTTGTCGGCGCCGGCGTTGAGCAGGCGGCGCACGTCGGCCACCTCGCGCACGCCACCGCCCACGGTCAGCGGAATGAAGACCTGCGCGGCCACCGCTTCGATGATCGGCAAGATGAGATCGCGTCCGTCGGAGGTCGCCGTGATGTCGAGGAACGTCAGTTCGTCGGCGCCCTGCTCGTCATAGCGGCGGGCGATCTCGACGGGGTCGCCCGCGTCGCGAAGTTCGACGAAATTGACACCCTTGACCACGCGGCCGGCCGTCACGTCCAGACACGGGATGATGCGTTTAGCGAGAGCCATGATGTTGGCAGGCGAGGCGGCCGCAGCCGTGGCCTCGCTTACGCCGCTCCTTCGGAAAGCTCGTCGGCACGGGTTTGCGCCGCCGCGAAATTCAGGTCGCCCGAGTAGATCGCGCGACCACAGATGACGCCTTCGACGCCCTCGTGTTCGACCTGGCACAGCGCATCGATATCGTTCAGGTTCGACAGCCCGCCGCTGGCAATCACCGGCACCGTCACCGCCTGTGCGAGACGCACCGTGGCCTCGATATTGATGCCCTGGAGCATGCCGTCGCGACCGATGTCGGTGTAGATGATCGACTCCACACCGTAGTCCTCGAACTTGCGCGCCAGGTCCACGACTTCGTGGCCGGTGAGCTTGCTCCAGCCGTCGGTGGCGACCTTGCCGTCCTTGGCATCCAGGCCGACGATGATGTGCCCGCCGAAGGCGCTGCACGCATCCCGGAGGAATCCGGGATTCTTCACCGCCGCCGTCCCGATGATGACGTACGACAGACCGTCATCGAGATAGCGCTCGATGGTGGCCAGGTCGCGAATACCGCCGCCCAACTGCACGGGGATATCGGCCCCGACTTCCTGAATGATGGCGCGGATGGCGGCTTCGTTGCGCGGCTTGCCGGCGAATGCGCCGTTCAAGTCCACCAGATGGAGGCGGCGCGCGCCTTGCTCGACCCAATGTCGAGCCATGGCTGCGGGTTCCTCCGAGAATACGGTGGCTTGATCCATGTCGCCTTGTTTGAGGCGTACACACTGACCGTCTTTAAGGTCGATGGCCGGGATGAGCAGCATAGGCAATCGTGAAACGTCGCTAGAGGGAGGTAAAGGGAATTCGCAAACTACGCGGGCAACATAAAACCGAGCCCAGCCTTGCCGGGCATCGGCACGTCGGGATCGGATTCATCAACATGACACACAGTATAAGCCGGGACGCGGTGCATGCTCAGAGAGACATCCGGGCGCGAGCGCGCCAAACGGGTCACGAACGGGTCACAATCAGGGCTTCCACTGCGCAAAATTGCGATACAGGGCAAGGCCGGCCTGGGCGCTCTTTTCCGGGTGGAACTGGGTCGCGAAGATATTATCTTGGGCCACCGCACAGGTAAAGGGCACCCCATAGACCGTCTCGCCAACGGTCAGCTCGGGCTTCGCGGGCACCACGTAGTAGCTGTGCACGAAGTAAAAGTAACTCTCGTCGGGCACACCGGCCCAGATCGGGTGTGGCTGCGTCTGACGCACGCGATTCCAGCCCATCTGCGGCACCTTGAAGCGCGAGCCGTCGTCCTGCACCTGGCCCTCGAGTTCGAAGCGCACCACGCGCCCCGGCAGCAGGCCGAGCGCGGGCGTGTTGCCCTCGTCCGACATGTCGAACAGCATCTGCTCGCCCACGCACACGCCGAACATCGGCTTGGACGCGGCAGCCTCGACAACCGCGTCGCGCAGGCCCGACTCGTTCAGGCAGCCCATGCAGTCGCGCATCGCACCCTGCCCCGGCAGCACCACGCGGTCGGCGGCGCGAATCTCGGCGGCGTCGCTGCTGATGCTCACATCAGCCTCCGGCGCGGCCGCACGCAGCGCCTGATAGACCGAGCGCAGGTTGCCCATTCCGTAGTCGACAATCGCAATCTTATTCATCTCAAACCCGGCAGCAGTATTTTCAAACCATCGATAATGAATTCCACGGCCAGCGCCGAGAGGATCAACCCCATCAGGCGCGTGCCGATGTTAATGCCCGTGCGCCCGAGCCAGCCTTCAAGACGTCCGGCGCTGCTCAGCGCTACCCAGCACACCGCGCCCAGGCCCACGCCGATCGCCAGAAGCATCAGGATCTGTGCCCAGCCGTGCGCACGCCCCGAGTAGATGATCACCGTACTGATCGTGCCCGGACCGGTAAGCAGCGGGATCGCGAGCGGCACCACGGCGATGTTCGGCCGCTCTTCCGCTTCGTCGCGCTCTTCCGCGGTCGAGCGCGTGTTCCCGGTCTGCGCGTTGATCATGTTGACCGCCATGAGCAACATGATGACGCCGCCGCCGACTTCAAGCGACGCGATCGAAATACCGAAGAAGCGGATGATGGCCTCACCGAACAGTCCCGAGCCGGCGACGACCAGCGCGACCGCAATCGCCGCGACATTGATCGTACGGCGCTTCTCCTCGCGCGTCTGCGACGACGTGAGGCTGATGAATAGCGGGATCGCCCCGAGCGGATTGATCAGGGCCAGCAACGAAATGAAGAACTTGAAGGCGTCGAGCGTCATAGGGGCACACGGCGCCGGCGGCCGGCCGGTCGGTGATGCGTCGCTGGGGCGCCGGCCTTGCGGGCCGGCGGGCTATCGGGCCGGCCGTGCCGACCCGTCTCGCGTTACAGGCTTCCCTTCGTGGACGGCACGACGCCCGCGGCGCGCGGATCGATCTCGACCGCCATGCGCAGCGCGCGACCGAACGCCTTGAACACCGTTTCGCACTGGTGGTGGGCGTTGATGCCGCGCAGATTGTCGATGTGCAGCGTGACGCCCGCGTGATTGACGAAGCCACGGAAAAATTCGATGGTCAGGTCGACGTCGAAATTGCCGACGCGCGCCCGCGTGAACGGCACATGGAATTCGAGACCGGGACGACCGGAGAAATCGATCACGACGCGCGACAGCGCTTCGTCGAGCGGCACATAGCTGTGGCCGTAGCGCACGATGCCCTTCTTGTCGCCGATGGCCTTGGCCACCGCCATGCCCAGCGTGATGCCGACGTCTTCCACCGTGTGGTGATCGTCGATGAAGGTGTCGCCGCGGGCTTCGACATCCATGTCGATCAGGCCGTGGCGCGCGATCTGGTCGAGCATGTGGTCCAGGAACGGCACGCCGGTATCGAGTGTCTTGCGGCCGGTGCCGTCCAGGTCGATCTTGACGCGTATTTGCGTTTCGCTGGTATCGCGAACGACTTCCGCAATGCGCATGATGGTGAGTTCTCGTCGTATGGCTTGTTAGAGTGATGCGGCCAGGGCTTCCACCATTGCCGCATTCTCCGTGGGGGTGCCGACCGTCAATCTCAGGCAATTGGCCAGCAATACGTGCATTTTACCCACGTTTTTGATCAACACCTTGCGTGCGAGCAGCCCCGCGTGGGTTTTGTCGGCATCCGGCACCCGCACGAGCAGGAAATTCGCATCGCTCGGGAACACGCTGACCCCAGGCAGCGCCGCCACGGCAGCGGCCAGCCGCGCCCGTTCGGCACGCAATTGCGCCGCCTGCGCGTCGAGCACGTCGAGGTGATCGAGCATGAATTCGGCGCAGGCCTGCGTGAGCACGTTGATGTTGTAGGGCGGACGCACCTTGTCGATCTGGTCGAGCCATTGCGCGCTGCCCGCCACGTAGCCCAGCCGGATGCCCGCGAGCCCGAGCTTCGAGACGGTGCGCATGACGAGCAGATGGGGGAACTCCGCCAGGCGCGGCATCCACGTCTTGCCGGCAAACGGCTGGTACGCCTCGTCGATCACCACGAGGCCGCGGCTGGCGGCGCGCACGAGCGTCTCGATGTCGTCGTCGGCGAACAGATTGCCCGTCGGGTTGTTCGGGTAGGCCAGATAGACCACCGCGCCCGGATGCGCCGCAATGGCGTTCAACATCGCCGGCATATCGAGCGAGAAGTCGGCGCGCAGCGGCACGCCGACGAACTCGATGCCCGCGAAGCGCGCCGACATCTCGTACATGACAAAGCCCGGCATCGGGGCGATCACGGCGGCTCCGGGGCGGGCCGTGGCCATCGCGATCATGCTGATGATCTCGTCCGAGCCGTTGCCCAGCAACAGCTTGGCGCCGGCCGGCACGCCCATCGTGCGGGCGAGCGTCTCGAGCAGCGCCTGCGGACGCGGCGCCGGGTAACGATTGAGCGCCACGTCGGCCAGGCGCAGCCCCAGCGCGCTGCGCAATGCCGGCGGCAGGCCGTATGGATTCTCCATGGCGTCGAGCTTGAGGAAACCGCTGGCGTCAGGCACGGCGTAGGGGCTCATGGCGAGCACATCGGAGCGGATCACTTGGTCGACGGACATGGCAGTAGAGGAGAATCGGGCGGAATCAGGCGGAATCAGGCGGAATTGCGCGAAGTCGTTCGGGATCGTTCAAAAAGGCTCAGTTGAAGGCGAATGTCAGCCGCCCGGCATCCGCACCATCGATCTTGACGATGCACCGGCGGCCGGTCTCCACACTGCCGAGGGCATCGGTAATGCGTTGCAACCGCACGCCGGTCTGCCAGGACAGCGCCTGCGCCACCGCCGGACTCACGCGCGCGGGCGCGGCTTCGGGCTCGCACCGCATGGCCACCAGGCGGTTGCCAACGCGTCCGAACAGGCCATGGGCAACTTCTTCGTCCGTGCCACGCAGCGCTGTTTTCCCGCCAAGCCGCAACACGTAGATGTCATTGTCGAACGCCTGACGGCTCACGCATACGGTCATGCGCTCGACGGACGTACCTTCGAACGTGGCGTGCTGGCAATATTGTCCGGCGGCGTAGGCCGACGCACTGGCCGCCATCCCAAGGGCGAGCGCGGCACTCGCTCGCCGCACCGCCCGCACGAGGCGCACGGGCAGCGACGAAAACGGCGATGCAAACGGCGATGCGGAACCCGCGAGGGCGCCCAGGCGACGCCGAGCGGCGGCCGACGTCGTTGGACAATACGCGGGCCGCAGGGCGTCGTCGCGCATGTCAGGACTCGCGATGCAGACGGTATTCGGCGCTGCGCGCATGCGCTTGCAGGCCTTCGCCGTAAGCCAGTTCCGCGGCGATCTCGCCGAGCATGCGGGCACCGCCTTCGCTCACTTCGATCAGGCTCGAACGCTTGATGAAGTCGTACACGCCCAGCGGCGACGAGAAGCGTGCCGTGCGCGAGGTCGGCAGCACGTGGTTGGGACCGGCGCAGTAATCGCCCAGGCTCTCGCTCGTGAACTTGCCGAGGAAAATCGCCCCGGCGTGGCGAATCCTGTCGCCCCACTGCTGCGGAGTCTCGGCCGAGATCTCGAGGTGCTCCGGCGCGATCACGTTGGCGATCTCGCACGCTTCGGCCATGTCGCGCACCTTGATCAGCGCACCGCGACCGCGCAGCGAGGCAGCGATCACGTCGCGACGCGGCATCTCGTCGATCTGGCGCTCGAGCGAAGCATGCACGCGCGCGAGGTACGCGGCGTCCGGACACAGCAGGATCGACTGCGCGAGTTCGTCGTGTTCGGCCTGCGAGAACAGGTCCATGGCGACCCAGTCGGGATCGGTCGTGCCGTCGCAAATAACGAGAATTTCGGACGGCCCGGCGATCATGTCGATGCCGACGGTGCCGAACACGCGGCGCTTGGCGGCGGCCACGAAAGCGTTGCCCGGGCCGACGATCTTGTCGACGGCCGGCACCGTCGCGGTGCCGTAGGCCAGCGCCGCCACCGCCTGCGCGCCGCCGATGGTGAACACGCGATCCACCCCGGCGATTTGGGCGGCGGCGAGCACCAGCGGGTTCTGCACGCCATCCGGCGTGGGCACCACCATGACGATCTCTTTCACGCCCGCCACCCGCGCGGGAATGGCGTTCATCAACACCGACGACGGATACGCGGCCTTGCCGCCCGGCACGTAGATGCCCACGCGGTCGAGCGGCGTGACCTTCTGGCCCAGCACCGTGCCGTCCGGCTCGGTGTATTGCCAGCTATGGCTGCCGCACTCGATGCGCTGCTTCTCGTGATAGGCGCGCACGCGGGCCGCCGCGGCTTCGAGCGCCGCGCGACGCTTCGGCTCGAGGCTCTCCAGCGCTGCCGCCAGCGCGTCGGCGCTCAGCTCCAGCGCCGCCATGTCAGGCGCGCTCAGACGGTCGAACTTGTTGGTGTATTCGATGACGGCCGCGTCGCCTCGCGACTTCACGTCGGCGAGAATGTCAGCCGCCGCACGATCGATGGCGGCGTCTTCGCTCGCCTCGAACGCCAGCACATCGCGAAGTTGCGTCGCGAAGCCTTCAGCGGAGGAATCGAGTTTGCGAATATCGAGTTTCATGCTGTTTGCCGGGAGGCCTGCTCGAAGGCATCCAGAATAGGCTGCAACGACTCACGCTTCAACTTGAGTGCAGCCTGATTGATCACGAGGCGCGACGAGATCTCCATGATCTCCTCCACTTCCACCAGATTGTTGGCCCGCAGCGTGCCGCCGGTACTCACCAGATCGACGATCGCGTCGGCCAGGCCCACGAGCGGACCCAGCTCCATCGAGCCGTACAGCTTGATCAGGTCGACGTGCACGCCCTTGGCCGCGAAGTGCTCGCGCGCCGTCTGCACGTACTTGGTTGCCACGCGCAAGCGCGCTCCCTGACGGACGGCATTCGCGTAATCGAAGCCCTTCGGTACCGCTACAGACATGCGGCAACGCGCAATGTTCAAATCGATCGGCTGATACAGACCGCCGCCGCCGTGCTCGATGAGCACATCCTTGCCGGCCACACCGAAGTCGGCGGCACCATATTGCACATAGGTCGGCACGTCGGTCGCGCGCACGATGATGACCTGCAGGTTCGGATCCGTCGTCGGCAGAATCAGCTTGCGCGAGGTCTCCGGGTCTTCCGTGACTTCGATGCCGGCGGCCGCCAGCAATGGCAGCGTCTCCGTAAAGATACGCCCTTTCGAGAGCGCCAGCGTCAGCGGTTGAGCGAGCGGCTGGGCGGGCTTGGCGGAACTCATGCAATGTCTCCCTGGCGCGCTTGAACGCGCCGGATTCGCGCGCCCACGGCGCACAACTTGGCCTCGATGCGATGATAGCCGCGATCGAGGTGATGAATACGGTCGACGAGCGTGCGGCCCTCGGCCGTCAGACCCGCGACGATCAAACTGGCGGAAGCACGCAGGTCGGTCGCCATCACATGCGCACCCGACAGGCGATCCACGCCGGAAATGCGCGCCGTGTTGCCGTCGATGCCGATATTCGCGCCCAGACGCGTCAACTCCTGCACGTGCATGAAGCGGTTCTCGAAGATCGTTTCGACGACCTGGGACGCCCCGTCGGCCACGCAATTGAGCGCCATGAACTGGGCCTGCATGTCGGTCGGGAACGCCGGATACTCCGACGTCCGGAAACTGACCGCCCGCGCGCGCCGATCCATCGACACGCGCAGCCAATCCGCACCTGCCGTCACGTTCGCGCCGGTTTCGCGCAGCTTCTCGATCACGGCATCGAGCGTGCCCGGCACCACGCGATGCAGCGTGATATCGCCGCGCGTGGCCACGGCCGCGCACAGGAACGTGCCGGCTTCGATCCGGTCGGGCACGACATCGTGCGTTGCGCCGCTCAGGCGCGGCACGCCGATCACCACCAGACGATCCGTGCCGATGCCGTCGATCTTCGCGCCCATCTTCACGAGCAGTTCGGCCAGGTCCGTCACTTCGGGTTCGCGTGCGGCGTTGGCGAGCACGGTGACGCCGTCGGCCAGCGTGGCCGCCATGAGCAGGTTTTCGGTGCCCGTGACGGTGATCATGTCGGTCACGAGCGTCTCGCCGCGCAGACGCGTTGCCTTGGCGACGATGTCGCCGTGCGTCAGCGTGATCTCGGCGCCCATCGCCTGCAGGCCCTTGATGTGCTGATCGACCGGCCGCGCCCCGATCGCGCAGCCGCCGGGCAGCGACACGCGCGCCTCGCCGCAACGGGCCAGCAGCGGGCCGAGCACAAGAATCGACGCCCGCATGGTCTTCACGAGGTCGTACGGGGCCGCCGGTTCGGTGATCTGCGACGCGTCGAGCGTCACCGATTCGCCGTGACGCTCGACCTTCACGCCCATGCGCGCGAGCAGCGTCAGCATGGTGCGCACGTCGTGCAGATCGGGAACATTGCCGAGCACCAGCGGCTCGGACGTGAGCAGGCACGCACACAGAATCGGCAGGGCCGCGTTCTTGGCACCCGACACGGTAATCTCGCCCGCCAGCCGCTCGCCGCCCTCGATCACCAGATGGTCGGCGCCCATGCGCTCGCCGGCGGCGGTCTCGCCGTTGCCGGCGACGCCGGCGCTTTCTTGCGTAATCCTCATTGCGCCTGATACTCCGCCGGCGTGAGGGTCTTCATGGACAGCGCGTGAATTTCCGCCTTCATGCGATCGCCCAGCGCGGCGTACACGAGCTGGTGGCGCGCGATGAGGCGCTTGCCGGCGAATTGCTCGCTCACGATGGTTGCATAGAAGTGCTGGCCATCGCCTTCGACGGCCACGTGCTCGCAAGCCAGACCGGCTTCGATGTACTGTTTGATTTGTTCGGGGGTGGGCAGCATGGCCGATCCTAGAGAAGTTCAGTGACGCAATTTATAGCCACGGCGCAGCAAATTCAGCGCCACGGTTGCGAGTATCAGAAAAGTCGCACCCACAACGGCAAGGCTGGTCTGCGGGGCAACGTCGGACACGCCGAAGAAGCCATAGCGGAACCCGTCGATCATGTAGAAGAACGGGTTGAAGTGCGAGACAGCCTGCCACAGCGGCGGCAGCGAGTGAATCGAGTAAAACACGCCCGCGAGGAACGTCGCCGGCATGATCAGGAAGTTCTGGAACGCCGCGAGCTGGTCGAACTTCTCCGCCCAGATGCCCGCGATCAGACCCAGCGTGCCGAGAATCGCCGCCCCGAGGAACGCGAAGCCGACGATCCACAGCGGCGCCGCAAACGTCAGATGCGTGAACGTCACCGTCACCGCGAAGACCCCTGCGCCCACGCACAGCCCGCGCACGACGGCGGCGAGCACGTAGGCGCCGAACATCTCCCAGTGCGACAGCGGGGGAAGCAGCACGAACACCAGGTTGCCGGTGATCTTGGACTGGATCAGTGACGACGAGCTGTTCGCGAACGCGTTCTGCAACACGCTCATCATGACCAGACCCGGCACGAGAAACGACGTGTACGTGATCTGGTCATAGACCTTCACGCGATCTTCGAGCACATGGCCGAAGATCATCAGATACAGCAGCGCGGTGAGCACCGGCGCGGCCACGGTCTGGAAGCTGACCTTCCAGAAGCGCAGCACCTCCTTGTAGAACAGCGTGCGGAATCCGACCCATGCGCCGATCATGCTGCCACCTCCTGCGCACGCGAACCGGACATGATCTGCACGAACACGTCTTCGAGGTCGGCCTTCTGAATGTCGATGTCCTCGACGATGCAGCCTGCCGCCCGGCAGGTGGCGAGAATCGATTCCACTTCGTCGCAGCCCGCCAGACGCAGCGCGAACTGCGGCCCGCTCGTGTCCTGCGCGTCGACCAGCAACGGACGCAGTGCGTCGGGCAACGTGCCCTGCTTGAAGCGCAGCACGAGACGCGTGCCCGCGAAACGTTGCAGCAGCGATGCCGTGCGCTCAAGCGCCACGACTTCGCCGCGCTTGAGCATGGCGATGCGGTCGCACAGCGCTTCCGCTTCTTCGAGGTAATGGGTGGTCAGCACAATGGTGTGGCCTTCGCGGTTCAGGCGCGAGATGAATTTCCAGAGCGTCTGGCGCAGTTCGACGTCGACCCCGGCGGTCGGCTCGTCGAGCACGATGACCGGCGGGCGATGCACGAGCGCCTGCGCGACAAGCACGCGCCGCTTCATGCCGCCCGAGAGCTGGCGCATGTTCGCGTCGGCCTTGTCGGTCAGGTCGAGGTTCGCCATCACTTCGTCGATCCAGTCGTCGTTGCGCGTCAGACCGAAGTAGCCGGACTGGATACGCAGCGTTTCACGCACGGAGAAGAACGGATCGAAGACGAGTTCCTGCGGCACCACGCCGAGCTTGCGGCGGGCATTGCGGTAGTCGCGCACTACGTCGTGGCCGAGCACGCTGATGTCGCCGGCATCCGCGCGCGCGAGACCCGCGAGAATACTGATCAGCGTGGTCTTGCCGGCGCCGTTCGGACCGAGCAGACCGAAGAATTCTCCTTCTTCGATCGAAAAACTGACGCCTTTGAGCGCCTGCAGCGCCTGATAGCGTTTTTTGACGTGACGGATTTCGATGGCGGCCATGGACTGCACGCACCCGCCTTGGCAGGTACGCCATATAGATTCTCCGGCCACGGCGGCTCGTGGGCGCCGACCGCTGGGATCGCGGCAGCAGCCATCGCGGCGGCGCGGGTGCCCGGATGAGGGTAACTGCCCAAAAGTCGGCAGAAAGCCTGTGATTATAAAGGAAGCTGGTGGCGGCCGTGTTCACCCCGGCCACGCGGCCCGGCGGCGCCGGTGACGCGCGTCATGCCGGTGGCGCATGGCGTTCGGCCGCCGTCACGGCATGGCACATAAAAAAAGCGCCGTTGCGAGACGGCGCTTTCCTGCGGGGCACAGTCCGGCCAGTCGAATCAGCTCGAGAGCAGATGGTCGACGCCGTACACCAGCGCAAGGCTGGCCAGCCCCGTCGGCAGGTTAGTGAACGCCAGCGTCGAACCCCGCCGAACCGCGTGGCGGCGCAGGGCCAGCAACACGGCGAGCGCCGACGAGTCGAATTGCTTCAGCCCGGCGCAATCGATCTGGGTCTCGCCCGCGTCGATGCGATCGATGGCCTGCGCAAGGACGTCGCCGGCGGTGTCGTGCGTGAGGTCGGTCTGCAACGCGAGCATGCGCTTACTTGCCGCCTGCCAGTTGCTGGTTGCGCTGCGTCAGAAACTGAATCAGGCCATCGACGCCCGACTTGTTGACCTGCTCGGCGAACTGGTTGCGATACGTCTGGATGAGCCAGGCACCCAGCACGTTCAGGTCATACAGCTTCCATTCGCCGCTGGCGGTCTTGTACAGACGGTAGTCGAGTTCGATCGGCTGACCGTTGTTGATCACGTCGGTGTAGACCACGGCGTCGGTGTCGCCCGGCTGACCACGGAACGGCTTGTAGTTGACCTGCTGATCACGAATCTGGGCGATGGCGCCCGCGTACGTGCGCAACAGCAGCGTCTTGAATTGCTCGGTCAGTTGCTGGCGCTGCTGCGGCGTGGCGTTGCGCCATGCGGCGCCGGTCGCCAGTTGCGTCGTCTTCGCGAAGTCGGCGTGCGGCAGGATCTTCTGCTCAACCAGCTTGGTGATGCTGTTCAGATCGCCTTTCTGGATGTTCGGATCGGTCTTGGCCGCGGCCATCACTTCGCTGACGGTCTGCTTGACCAGCACGTCGGGGGCCTGCGCCTGCGCCACGGCGGCGCCAGCGGCGGTGTACGTCATCAAAGCCATGACGGGAATGAGCCAGAACTTCTTCATTGTGGACTTCCTCTTTCGAGTGACAGGTGTTGCGGGATTGGATACCCGCGTTGCGTCTGGAGTTCTCGGAATGCCGGCAGTGTCGTGTAACAAACTGTTGCCCGACAGGGCTGCCGACAGCGCCCCGCCTTGCGGGGCGCTCAGTGTCATCGATCGGAATCGAGACGGTGCGGTCGGCGATTCGCGCCGATCAACGACGGAACGGCAGGCCGCCCGGCACAATCTTGCCCGGCACGGGCGAGCCCTGCGGCGCGTCCGGTTCGGCTTGAACGCCCGACGCCGGTGCGGCCGGCTTCGGCTGCACATTCGCGCCATTCGCACCATTCGCCGAGCCGTCGTCCTCTTCGTAATTCGGCAGCGCGGCGTTGCCCGCGGCCCCGCCGTTGATCAGGTACTTGCGGCGCGCCAGATAAGCATCGCGCGTGAACGAGTACGGATCGAGGGCAGCCGCTTCGAGCAGGTTGGAGGCGTCGAGCAGGTTCGCCCGCGTATTCACAATGCGAACGCCGTAGATCGAATAGCTCACCCAATTCGGATTGATATACGACGTCGGGTCGATGAACATGTTGCCGGCCAGGCCGACGCTGTCGCGCACCGTGCTCGGGCCGAGCACCGGCAGCACGAGGTACGGGCCATCGGGCACGCCCCACTTGCCGAGCGTCACGCCGAAATCCTGGCTGTGCTTGGGCAACCCGGCGGGCGTGGCGAAGTCGACCAGACCGCCTACCCCCAGGAAGGTGTTGATCGTCAGGCGCATCAAGTCCTGCACGGCGGCCGTGACTTCGAGCTGAAGCAGGTTGTTGGCGAAGTTGTACACATCGCCCACGTTCGAGAAGAAGTTCGTGACCATGTCGCGCGCCGGTTGCGGCACCGCGAAGCGGTAGCCCTTGGCCACCGGCGTCATGACCGTCTTGTCGAGCGTGTCATTGAACGTGTACATCGAACGGTTGAACCCTTCGATGGGGTCTGCGGGACTCGGGTTCGTGACAGTCGAGCAACCGGCCAGCGCCATCGCGCCGGCGGCCAGCACTGCCGAAGTACGGATGCGGGTCATCTCTTTTATTTTCCTTGGGTTACCGTTGCCGCCCCTGGCGCCGGCACGGCAGACGGTGCTGCCGGCGCCGCGGCAGCCGATGCCCCGCCCGCTTGGGCGCCCCCGGCATCTGCCGCCTTGTTGTACAGGAACTGGCCGATCAGGTTTTCCAGCACGATCGCCGATTGCGTGAGCGTGATCGTATCACCCGCCTTGAGCATCTGATCGTCACCGCCGGCTTCCAGCCCGATGTATTGCTCACCGAGCAAGCCCGACGTCAGTATCTTCGCCGACGAGTCCTTCGGGAAGTGATACTGCGAATCGATGTTGAGCGTCACGTTGGCCACGTAGCGCTTGTCGTCGAACTGGATCGACGCCACGCGCCCCACCACGACGCCCGCGCTCTTGACCGGCGCGCGCGGCTTGAGGCCGCCGATGTTGTCGAAGCGCACCGTCACCGGGTACGAGCTCGAGAACGACAGCGAGCTCATGTTGCCCACCTTGAGCGCGAGGAACAGCAGCGCTGCGAAGCCGAGAACCACGAACAGGCCAACCCAGAAGTCGAGGGGGTGTTTTTTCATTGTGTCAGTGTGCGCAAACTGTCTGTCGATGTCTTGGCGGGCACGCGGGCCCGTCAGCTGAACATGAGGGCCGTAAGCAGGAAGTCGAGGCCGAGCACCGCAAGCGACGCCTGCACCACCGTGCGGGTAGTCGCACGCGACACGCCTTCCGGCGTCGGTTGCGCCTCGAACCCCTGGTACAGGGCGATAAAGGTGACGGCAATGCCGAACACGATGCTCTTGATAACGCCGTTGGCGACGTCCGACCACACGTCCACGCCGCCTTGCATCTGCGACCAGAACGCGCCGGGGTCCACGCCGATCAACTTCACGCCGACCAGGTAACCGCCGAAAACGCCCACCGCCGAGAAGATCGCCGCGAGAATCGGCATGGCGATCACCCCCGCCCAAAAACGCGGGACCACCACGCGCGCGATCGGATCGATCGCCATCATTTCCATGGCCGTCAATTGCTCACCCGCCTTCATCAGGCCGATTTCAGCCGTGAGCGAAGTGCCCGCGCGTCCTGCAAACAGCAAGGCGGTGACCACCGGCCCCAGCTCGCGCACCAGCGACAGCGCCACGAGCAGACCCAGCGCCTGCTCCGAGCCGTACCGGTTGAGCGTGTAATAGCCCTGCAGGCCCAGCACGAAGCCGACGAACAGCCCCGAGACCGCAATGATCACAAACGAAAAGTTGCCGACGAAGTGAATCTGGTCGGTCACCAGACGCGGCCGGCGCAGCATGGCGCCGCTCGACGCCAGCACGCGCAGGAACATGCGGGCGCCATATCCCAGGCGCTCGACATGGCCGCGAACAAAACTGCCGAGGGTCGTGATCATGCACGCGCTCCCATCCCGAAATCGTCCGCAAGCGGCGGCGCGGGATACTGAAATTTCACGGGGCCGTCCGGCTGCGCGTCGATGAACTGGCGCACCGTCGGGTCGTTCGAGGCGCGCAGTGCCTCCGGCGTGCCCTCCGCCCCGATTCGGCCTTCGCTGATGAAGTAGATGTAGTCGGCGATGGCAAAGGTCTCCGCAACATCGTGCGAAACAATGATCGACGTAGCACCCAGCGCGTCGTTGAGCTTGCGGATCAGATTCGCGGTGATGCCCAGCGAAATCGGGTCCAGCCCCGTGAACGGCTCGTCGTACATGACGAGATCGGGGTCGAGCGCAATCGTGCGCGCCAGCGCCACACGGCGCGCCATCCCGCCTGAAATCTCGGCAGGCTTCATGTCTCGCGCGCCTCGCAGGCCCACGGCATTGAGCTTCATGAGCACGAGATCGCGAATGAGCGCGTCGCTGAGCCGGGTGTGTTCGCGCAGCGGGAACGCCACGTTGTCGAACACCGTCATGTCGGTGAAAAGCGCGCCGAACTGGAACAACATGCCCATGCGGCGACGCAGGCGGTACCAACCAGCGTGATCGAGCGTCGCAACGTCAGTCCCGTCGAAATCAACGGTGCCCTGGCTCGCATGGACGAGCCCGCCGATCAAGCGCAGCACCGTCGTCTTGCCGCAGCCGGAACCGCCCATCACCCCGATAACCTTGCCGCGGGGAAACCGCATATTCAATCCGGAAAGCACCAGACGTTCGCCGTAACCGAAGCTGACGTCGCGCAATTCGAGCAAATTTTCCGGATTCGAGGTAGACACGTTTCGGGTCTTATAGTGCGGCGCAAAACGCCAATTATAGGGGGGAATGCCGATTGATGCCGCCCAACGGCGATGAGCGGAATCGAGGATCGGCGCTGCCCCGCGGCATTCTACAGGGCCGGCGCGTGTTCGCCTTGCCGCGCCCCAACCGTCACAACAGACAAAAAACGTAACGGCAGCAAGGACTTATCGAGACCTTCCGGGTATGAGTGTTGCGTCGTTGCTACAATACCTTGTTTCACGCAATAACTCGTTGCCCCGAATGCCCCGCCCCATCCAAACGCCTTTCGGCTCCCTTCAGACGCAATCTACGGACGAACTCGATTTTCGGATTCGTCCGATGCAATCCTCCGATATTCCCCAAGTCCTGACGGTACAGGCGGCGGCGTATCGCGGTTCGATGCAGGAATCGGAGGCGACGCTGGCCTCGCGTCACGAGTTGTCGCCGGCCACGTGTTGGGTCGCAGTGGACGCCGGCACGACGAATGCCGCCGTGGCCGGCTATCTACTCACGCACCCGTGGCGCATGGCCGCGCCACCGCCACTGGATACCCGCCTCGACGCGCTGCCCGATGTGCCCGACTGCTGGTACGTGCACGACATGGCGCTCGCCCCTCGCACACGCGGGGCGGGGGTGGCTCGCCAGTTGTACGCGGCCGCCCTCGCATCGGCGCAATCGCTGGGGTTGCGGGCGTCAGCCCTTGTGGCAGTGCAGCAATCGCAAGGCTTCTGGGCACGCTTCGGATATGCCGCAATGCGCGACGTCTCACCGCAGATGGCCGCAAAGCTGGCCGGCTACGGCGATGGCGCCGTGTTCATGACACGCTTGCTGTAACGGCCCGCCGGCGTGCTGGGCATCACGCCCGTTGCGCGAAGGCCCGCTGCATCCCCTTGACGGCCGCCGCCACATCGACGGCCTGCGTGACGGCGCGCACTACGGCCGCACTGGCCACGCCGGTGTCCAGCACTTGCGCGAGGTTATCGGCGTCGATGCCACCAATCGCGACGAGCGGATAATGCGGCGCGATGAGCTTCACATACCGCGCCAGCTTGGCCAGCCCCTGCGGGGCGGTTGCGATCACCTTGGTCGTCGTCGGAAACACGGCCCCCACGGCCAGATAGCTCGGCCGGAAGTGATGCGCCGCCAGAATCTCGTAGTAGCCGTGCGTGCTGATGCCCAGCCGCATGCCCGTCACCCACAGCGCCGCAACCTCGTCGGCGGACAGCGCCGCCATATCTTCCTGACCGAGATGCACGCCATAGGCGCTCGCTTGCGCGGCTTCGCGCCAATGGTCGTTGATGAACCATGCGCTGTCGTGCGTCACACGCCGCCCCGCGGCCACCGTCCGCTCGATCTCCGAGCGCAGCGCCGGATACGCGGGGTCCTTGATCCGCAACTGCACGGTGCCGACTTGAAGATCGGCCATGCGCTCGCACGCGTCGGCGCTCGGCAACACCGGGTACAGGCCGAGGCGCGAAGGGCACGCCGGGAAGCGGCCAGGCGACGGCGCCTGGCCGAGCACGACCGGGAAGGTCTCGAGCACCGTCGGCCAGGCCCCCAGCGTGTCGGCATCCTCCGCTCGGGCATGACTGCCGTCGGTGCGCCACGCGCGAGCGAGCACAAGCGCGTCGTGCGGCGCAAACCCGCAGTCGAGAAACGCGGCAAATGCGGGGAAGAAGGCCGGATCGTCCGCGCCCGCGACACGATAAACGGCATCGCGGGTGTACAAGGTGTCTTCCACCTGCCCCGCCGCCAACGCATGCGAGCAAAGGACAACGGCACCCGCCGCGCGCCACGCGTCGATCTGCGCGGAGGTTTCGGTTCCAGGCACACGCGGCAGCGAGATCGGCCACCAGATCACATCCCCCGCGCCGGCGCTGTCAGGCGTCTGCGCATGCACACGCCAACCGGGTGTCGCCGGGTCGTCGGGCCACGGCGCGAGACGCGCGCGGATGTCGGCGGCGGCCTGACGCCAGGCTTTTGCGAGGCGTGCCTCGGCCGGCAGGCATTGCACATGAGACAGTGTGGCGGCGCCGGTATGCGTCGTCATGACGATTCCTGGTGGGTGAGGCGGTGCGCCGCAGCGCTGGAATTCAAGCGAGCCATCCTCGGACATCAAGCGCCCGTCTGATGCCAGAACGGCACCCCAACGACCGGCGTGCTGGCTTCGGCACTCTCGCGCTCGGCCATCGGCCCCGCGAGCCATGCCGCGCGGCCCGCCCTGATCGCAGCGGCGAACGCACCGGCCATCTCCACCGGCTGCGCGGCGAGTGCCACGGCCGTGTTGAGCAGCACGCCGTCGAAGCCCCACTCCATCACCTGACACGCGTGCGACGGCAGCCCCAGGCCCGCGTCGACAATGAGTGGCGTATGTGGCAGACGGTCGCGCAGCAGTCGCAAGCCATACGGATTGATCACCCCCTTGCCGGTGCCGATCGGTGCGCCCCACGGCATCAGCGCCTGGCAGCCGACATCGAGCAGACGGCGGCAAAGCACCAAGTCTTCCGTGCAATACGGCAGCACCTTGAAGCCGTCGCGAATCAATTGCTCGGCGGCCGTCACCAGACCGAAGGGGTCCGGCTGAAGCGTGTAGTCGTCGCCGATCAGTTCGAGCTTGATCCAGTCGGTCTCGAAGACTTCGCGCGCCATTTGCGCCGTCGTCACCGCTTCCTGCACCGAATGGCAGCCCGCCGTATTGGGCAACACCGGCACCGCGAGGCGGCGCAGCGTTTCCCAGAAATGGCCTTCCGAGGCCTGCGCTCCGGTGCCCGAGAGCTGGCGGCGCAACGCCACCGTCACCATGCCCGGACGGGCGGCGTCGATGGAATCATTGAGCGCCTGCAGCGACGGATAACGCGCCGTGCCAAGCAGGAAGCGGCTGCCGAAGCGCGTGTCGTACAGCGTGAGCGCGTCGCGCACGCTGCCTGCGGCCACATTGGCCGATTCGGTGAATGCGTTCATGTCAGCCTCCCGCCACCGGTTGCACAACATCGATCTTGTCGCCGTGCGCAAGCGCGCGCGCGGCGTATTGCGACTTGGGCACGAATTGCCCATTGATCGCGGCGGCGAACGGCGGTTTGGCGCCGTAGGCGGCGAGCGCCTCGGCCAGCGTTGCCGCATCGGCCACACTCAGCGTCTGTTGATTGATATGGATATCCATCGTGTCCCTCCCCTCTCATGCCTGACGGAACAGATCCGGCCACGGCCGGCCCGCCCGCCACGTCTCCCAGTCGAACGCTTGCCCAATGCCCATCGGCGCGCCCGTTGTTTGCATCAATGCCTGCGCCAGCGCGCAAGCCTCTCCCGTGACCGCCGGCGCGAGCAGATAGCCGTGCCGGTACAAACCGTTCACGCGCAGCACTCGCGCACCATCCCACTGCACCCGCGGCAGATGATCAGGCAATGCCGGACGGCAGTTGACATTCAGCTCGACAATGCGCGCCTCGCCGAATGCCGGGTTCAGCGAATGCGCCGCCGAGAGCAGTTCGAGCGCGGAGCGCACGGTCATCGGCGACATGTCTTCCGACTCGAGTTCGGTCGCGCCGATCACATACAGATCGTTTTCCTTGGGCGCGATGTAGATTGGATAGCGCGGATGCAGCAACCGCACCGGCCGGCGCAGGCCGATGCCCGGCGCGTGAATTCGCACCACCTCGCCGCGCACACCGCGTAGCTGCGTAAGCGCGGCGCGCGCGCCCAACCCGCGGCAATCGATGACAAGACCGGCGTCCGGATACGCGCCCTCGGCGATCTCGGTATGCCAATGCAGCGCCGCCCCCGCCTTCGCGAGGCCAGCCGCCAGCGCGCGCAACAGTTGACGGTTATCGAGTTGGCCTTCGTTCGGCAGCCACCAGCCTTCCTGGAAACGTCCCGCCAGCGCGGGCTCGACGTCGGCCAACTGCGCGCCCGACACGTGGCGAACGCCATCGCGCAGCAACGCCGGCGGGGCATTGGCCCGCATGCGGCGATCGAACATCACCGCTTCGGCGCGATCGGGCTGATGCCACACGACGAGTGTGCCGTTGCGTTGGAAGAAGACGGGCTCGGGCAGACCGTCGATCAATGCCGGCCAACGCTCCAGGCCGACGGCGCCCATCTCGACGATGCTCGGCTCCGCCACGACCGCCTCGGCCAAGGGGGCCAGCATGGCGGCCGCGACCCAGCCGGCGGCCGCCGACCCATCGGCATCGCCGCGCTCGTAGAGCGCCACGCGCGCGCCTGCGCGAATCAGTTGCCACGCGAGAAGGCGCCCGGCCAGGCCGCCGCCCAGCACCGCGACGTCGGGACGCAAAGCGGAGGAAGTGCAGGAGGAGACGCTCATACGCGAACTGCCGCGCAAGCCGGAACGGCGCGCAGGCACTCGGTGACCAGCGAAGGAAGACTCGCGGACGAGGTCGCAGACGTCGATACAAATGTCGTTGCGGCGAGCGTCGCAGGGAGAATCTCAGAGATAAGCGCAGGAATCTGCGGAAGGCAGCGCATGGGGTCCTTTCCTCACGAAAGCAAAAGGACGAAACGGTGTTGAACACCTTACCCCACTGGAGTAGTCGGAAACTTCCCACGCCGGTATTACCCGGGTCGGGTGCAAAGGGTCTCTCTCAGCCCCGCGTCATATGATTACGCATGGTCAACGCCAGCGTACGACACGGAGCACCCCTGTTTCGCCCGCAGCCATTACAACATAGATGCCGATGCCCGTGCAAGCTGGAGTCCCGGACGGTTGCACGCGCGATGCGTCTCGTTTTTTGACGAATCCCCCAAGGCGTGTAACCCCACGTAAACTGAATTTCGACGTGACAGGCGCTCCGAGCCGGAAATCGTGCAACGCACCCGCCGGAACTGCGGTCAAATGCGCCGTCGACCCCAATAACACGTTGCATTTTTGCGGCAAGCCCGCCAGACGATCATGGCTCACACGCCGATGTCTTCCCTGCCTCCCAAGGTGCCGCCGGCCGGCGACACCCCCCCCCCGGCGCCCAAGCCACCGAAGCACCCCACCGCGTGGCAGCTGATCCGGCCCTACTGGGCGTCCGAAAAACGCTGGGAGGGGCGTCGCCTGCTCGCGCTTGTCGTGGCGCTCAACCTTGCCGTCGTGTTCATCAATGTGCGCCTGAACGCGTGGAACGCGGGCTTTTACGATGCCCTCGACAAGCGTAACTGGCCCGTGTTCAAGTCATCGCTGATGGAATTCGCGGTTCTCGCGTTCAGTTTCATCGTCATCGCGACGTTCCGCACCTACTTCCGCCAGATGCTCGAAATCCGCTGGCGCCAGTGGGTCACCGATGCCAACCTGTCGAAGTGGTTCACACAGCAGGCCTATTACCGCATCGAGCGCGATCATCTGGCGGACAACCCCGACCAACGTATCTCGGAAGACATCCGCACGCTCGTCAGTTCCTCGCTGGCGCTGTCGCTCGATTTACTGACGACACTGGTCTCGCTGTTCTCGTTCATCACCATTCTCTGGACGATCTCGGGCGCGGTGTCGTTCGTGCTGGGCGGCATGAACGTGACGATTCCCGGCTACATGGTCTGGGTCGCCGCGCTCTACGCGCTCGTGGGGTCATTCTTCATCTTCAAGGTCGGTCGCCCGCTCGTGGGGCTGAGCTATCGTCAGCAGCAGGTAGAAGCGGATTTCCGTTTTCTGCTGGTGCGTCTGCGCGAGTCGGCGGAGCAGGTCGCGCTCTATCGCGGCGAACGGGCCGAGTTGTCGCGGCTGACGTCGGCCTTCGGGGCCGTGCGCGACAACTGGTGGCAGATCATGGTCGTGACGAAGCGACTGATCTTCGCGAACTCGATCTATGGACAGATCGCCATCGTGTTCCCGATCGTGGCAGCCGCACCGCGCTACTTTGCCGGGGCGTTCACGCTCGGCGTGCTCATGCAGATCATCGGGGCGTTCGGGCAAGTGAGCGATGGTTTTTCATGGTTCGTGAACAGCTTCTCGACCTTGGCCGACTGGAAAGCGACGATCAACCGGCTGCGCGAATTCACGCGAGTGATCGACGCACCGCCGCACGCGCCGGCCACGGGAGGCATTGCACTCGTGACGACCGCCAGCTCGCCCTCGGCCGCCTTCACGGCCATCGATCTGCGCCTCGCGCTGCCCGACGGCGCGCCGCTCGCGGTGGCCGGATCGTTTGCCTTCGCCCCCGGCTCGCGCTGGCTCATTCGTGGCCGTTCGGGCTGCGGCAAAAGCACCATGCTGCGCGCGCTGGCCGGCCTGTGGCCGTTCGGCAGCGGACGCATCGAGGTTCCCGCCGACGCGCGCGTGCTGTTCCTCTCACAACAAAGTTATCTGCCGATCGACACACTGAAGGCTGCACTGGCATTTCCTTCGCATGCCGATGCATTTACCGACGACGAATGCCGTGATGTGCTGAGCGCCGTCAGCCTCGACTCGTATCGCGGCGAGTTGCTGAGCGTCGCTCACTGGGCGCGCCGTCTGTCCGGCGGCGAGCAACAACGGCTCGCCGCCGCGCGCGCGTTGCTGCAGAAACCCGATTACCTGTTCCTCGACGAAGCGACCAGCGCGCTCGACGTGGAAACGGAGGAGGCCGTGTATGAAGCGCTGCATGCGCGTCTACCAGGTACCACAATGGTCAGCGTGGCGCATCGGGAAACGCTCAGTCGTTTCCATCAGCACACCATGACGCTGCATGCCGTGGGTGACGTCGCGCCGCCACGGGCGGTCGGGGCGGCGTAGCCCGTCGACATATCGACAGGGCATCGCCCCAGGGACTCACGCAGCGCTACGCCAGCGCGCGCTCGGGCCGGTACGCCACCTCCGGCAATCCCTGCACGCCGCAACGCACGGCAAACACGTGGCCATCCTGTTCGGTCGCGCCGGTGGCCGGACGGATCGACGTGACGAACAACGTGTCGAAGTCGCGCCCGCCGAAGGCACACATTGACGGCTTCGACACGGGCAACACGACCTCGCGGTCCAGCACGCCCGCAGGCGTGAAGCGCAGCAGGCGGCTGCCGTCGTTGGCACACGTCCAGTAGGCGCCGTCGGCGTCGACGGCCGCGCCGTCCGGGCGGCCCGGGTAGTCATGCATGTCGACGAACAGCCGCTGCCCGCTGATCGCCCCGTTATCGGCATCGAAGTCGAACGCCCACACGCGACGGCGCGTCGGGTGCGAATCGCTCAGGTACATCGTGCGGCTGTCCGGCGAGAAGCCCAGGCCGTTCTGCGTCACCAGGCCCTTCACCCGCGGCGCGGACAGACGGCCTTGCGCGTCGAAGCAAAAGAGCGCGCCCGCGTCGCTCGCAAGCGACATATCCTGCACCATCGTGCCCGCCCAGAAACGGCCCTGACGATCGCAGCGTCCGTCGTTGAAACGCATGTCCGGCAACGGGAACACCGGCGCGGCCACGCGCTGCCAATCGGATGCCGCCAGCGTGCCCGACGGCCCGAGCCGCGCCGCGAACAGCCCGGTTTCACAACCCGCCAGCAACATCCCCGAGGCGTCGAACGTAAAGCACGCGATCTGCTCGGGAAATGTCCATTGACGGTGCTCACCGTCGGCGGGCGTCACGCAATGCAGTTGCTTCGCGGGGATG
The DNA here is from genome assembly GCF_902459725.1 of Pandoraea eparura. GTDB lineage: Bacteria > Pseudomonadota > Gammaproteobacteria > Burkholderiales > Burkholderiaceae > Pandoraea > Pandoraea eparura. The sequence continues at coordinate 86,588 of NZ_CABPSH010000008.1, read as the reverse complement.
TCCACCCAATAGAGCGCCTGCTCCTCGGCTCGCCACAATGGGCTTTCACCGACAGCATGCGGCGTCTGTCGCGAGGGTTCAAGCCGTTCGATCGACACGCTCATGCGTTGGGCTCCATCGGCCCCAGCAGCACGAACGGCCCACCCTGATAGCGCTGCGTGACGTCGTCCATCCGTTGATCGGGTGCCTGCAACGGAAACAGGCCGGCGAATTCGGCCGAGCTGTCTTGCGCGCGAAAGCCGAGGAACGCCGCCTTCGTGTTGTCGACCCACAGTGTCGGGTTGTTCGACACGCCGTAGACGATGGCATGGCCCACGCGATTCGTGAACAGCGAGCAACGCACGAGTTCGACGAAATCGCGATAGCTCAGATACGTGACCATCATGCGCGGATTCTTCGGTTGCTCGAACGACGAGCCGATGCGCAGGCACACGGTCTCCAGACCGAAGCGATCGAAGTAGTAGCGCGACAGGTCTTCACCGAAGCATTTCGAGATGCCGTACATGCTGTCCGGACGGTGCGGCGCGTCGACATCGAGCACTTCCGTCACGGGATGGAAACCGACCGCGTGATTCGAACTGGCGTAGACGATGCGCTTTACACCCTGCTTCTGCGCCGCGCTGTAGACGTTGTACATGCCGAGAATATTGGCTTGCATGATGTCGTCGAACGGCGCCTCGACGGAGATGCCGCCCAGATGCACCAGCGCATCGACGCCTTCGAGCAACGCATGCACGGCGGCGCGATCCGCCAAATCGACCTGCATGGCTTCTTCGTGCGGCGCATCGGCCGTGAGAGGCACGATGTCGCTCACGCGCACGATATCCGCCCACTCGGCGAGCTTGCCACGCAATTGCTTGCCAAGATTGCCTGCCGCGCCGGTCAGCAGCAGACGGCGGAAAGGTTTGCTGGATGTCTGGCTCATATCACTCCTTGTTCATCGGTAGATCGCCATGCACGCAACGGTGTATCGCCACATCAACACCTGCGCCGTGTCGCCATCGACCATGACGTTCATGGCTCGCATGGAGAGGCATCCTACGTCAGACGATGTACGATGACAATGGTCGTTTGCCCGGTTTACGGAGAATCCCTAGTCGTTCGCGTGATGCGCCACGTTGGCTAAATTAGCCTTGTATTTACTGAGATTCACCAACGCCGAGCGCATTTTCCGGAAGACTTGCGAGCCAAAATCACTCTTGTTATACGACATCTTATATTATGTGATCCAGTGCACTTCCCCACTGGTTCGCATGTCGCGCGAACCGCAACATCGCGCGACGCACGCGTGGCGCACGAGCGACGGACAGACAAGAAAAAACCGCCCGGACGTTGCCGTCCGGACGGTTTCTTCACGGTAACGCAGAGGCCTACCTCCGCGCCCCTCCTCTCAACCCCGTATTTGTGGTTTTGGCAGGCGTTACCCTTTAGTGCGCTTGAACGCCCTCTATGCCCGCTACGCGCGCACGAAGCGCGCGCGTCGGCACGGCTCAGCGCGGCAGTTCCGAATGGCCCATCAGGAATTCGTCGACCGCACGGGCGCACTGGCGGCCTTCGCGAATCGCCCACACCACCAGCGACTGACCGCGACGCACGTCACCGGCCGCGAACACCTTCGGCAGGTTCGTCGTGTAGGCGCGCTCGCCTTCGGTCGAGGCACGCACGTTGCCGCGCGCATCCTTGTCCACGCCGAACGCGTCGAGCACGGTCTGCAACGGCGACACGAAGCCCATCGCGAGCAGCACCAGATCAGCCTTGAGTTCGAACTCCGAGCCCGGCACTTCCTGCATCTTGCCGTCCTTCCATTCGAGACGCACGGCGATCAGCTTCTCGACCTTGCCGTTCTTGCCTTCGAAGCGCTTCGTCGCCACCGACCAGTCGCGCTCGCAACCCTCTTCGTGGCTCGACGACGTGCGCAGCTTGGTCGGCCAGTACGGCCACACCATCGGCTTGTTTTCCTGCTCGGGCGGCTGCGGCAGCAGTTCGAACTGCGTCACGCCCTTTGCGCCATGACGGTTCGACGTGCCCACGCAGTCGGAGCCGGTGTCGCCACCGCCGATCACGATCACGTGCTTGCCCGTGGCCAGCAGCTGATTGGCCAGCTTGTCGCCCGCATTGACCTTGTTTTGCTGCGGCAGGAATTCCATCGCGAAATGGATGCCTTCCAGCTCGCGCCCCGGCGCCGGCAAATCGCGCGGCTGCTCTGCACCGCCCGCGATCACCACGGCGTCGAACTGCGCCTGCAACTGTTCCGGCGAAATCGTCTCTTTGGAGAAGTTGTTGACGTGCGCTTCCGGCGCGTCCTTGCCGACATAGACACCCGTGCGGAACGTCACGCCCTCGGCTTCCATCTGGCGCATGCGGCGATCGATCAGCCACTTCTCCAGCTTGAAGTCGGGAATGCCATAGCGCAACAGGCCGCCCACGCGGTCGTTCTTTTCGAACACGGTGACGTCGTGACCGACGCGCGCGAGTTGCTGCGCCACAGCCATGCCCGCCGGGCCGGAGCCGACGACGGCGACCGTCTTGCCGGTCTTGTGCTTCGCGGGCTGCGGTTCGACCCAGCCTTCGCTCCATGCCTTGTCGATGATCGCGTGTTCGATCGACTTGATGCCCACCGCGTCGCTGTTGATGTTCAGCGTGCAGGCGGCCTCACACGGCGCCGGGCAGATACGGCCCGTGAACTCGGGGAAGTTGTTCGTCGAGTGCAGCACCGAGATGGCCGACTTCCAGTCCTGGCGATACACCAGATCGTTGAAGTCGGGAATGATGTTGTTGACCGGGCAACCGTTGTTGCAGAACGGAATGCCGCAGTCCATGCAGCGTGCGCCCTGCACCTTTGCCTGCTCGTCGGAGAGCGCGAGCACGAACTCCTTGTAGTGCTTCACGCGTGCCAGCGGTGCTTCGTAAGACTCGCCCTGGCGCTCGAATTCGAGAAAACCTGTGACCTTGCCCATGTTTCTTCAGTCGGAAAGTTTTGTGGTTACCGTGCCTCACCCTGGCGCGGCCCGCGATCGGGGCCCTCACCCCGTGGCGGTGCCGCGCCAGCGGCGTCAGGCCGCCAGTGCTTGTTTTTCGTTGGCCTTGGCCATATCGCCGAGGGCCCGCTTGTATTCGCTCGGGAACACCTTCACGAACTTGCGGCGCGCACCGTCCCAGTCTTCGAGCAACGCCTTGGCCCGCGTCGAGCCCGTGTACTGGAAGTGGCGCTCGATCAGCTCGCGCAGTTGCGCCTCGTCAGTCTGGCCGCGATGCCACAGCCCCTGGCTCACCGTGCGCTCCTGCTCGCCGTGTGGCAGCACCGGATCGAGCGCAACCATCGCCGTGTTGCACTTGGCGGCAAAGGTGCCGTCCGCGTCGTACACGTAGGCCACACCGCCCGACATCCCGGCCGCGAAGTTGCGCCCGGTCTCGCCCAGCACGACCACCGTGCCGCCGGTCATGTATTCGCAACCGTGATCGCCCGAACCTTCCACCACCGCGGTGGCGCCCGAGTTGCGCACGCAGAAGCGCTCGCCGGCCACGCCATTGAAGAAGGCTTCGCCTTCGATGGCGCCGATCATCACGGTGTTGCCCACGATGATGTTGTCTTCGGCATTGCCGCGGAAGTCGTTGGTCGGACGCACGATGATGCGTCCACCCGACAGGCCCTTGCCGACGTAGTCGTTGCCGTCGCCCACCAGATCGAGCGTAATGCCTCGGGCGAGGAACGCGCCGAAACTCTGACCGGCCGTGCCCTTGAGCTGCACGTGGATGGTGTCGTCCGGCAGGCCCTCGTGGCCGTAGCGCTTGGCCACTTCGCCCGAGAGCATCGCGCCGACCGTACGGTTACGGTTGCGCACCGGCTGGATGAACGAGACGTGCTCGCCCTTCTCGAGCGCCGGCAGCGCCTTCTCGATGAGCGCGTGATCGAGTGCGGCCGACAGGCCGTGATCTTGCGATTCGACATGCAGACGCGGCACATCGGCTTCCATTTCCGGCAGATGGAAGATGCGCGCGAAGTCGAGGCCCTTCGCCTTCCAGTGCTCGACACCCGCACGGGTGTTGAGCAGGTCGGCGCGGCCGATCAGGTCGTCGAACTTGGCGATGCCCAGTTGCGCCATGATTTCGCGCACTTCTTCGGCCACGAAGAAGAAGTAGTTGACCACGTGTTCCGGCTTGCCCTGGAATTTCTTGCGCAGCACCGGATCTTGCGTCGCCACGCCCACCGGGCAGGTGTTCAGGTGGCACTTGCGCATCATGATGCAGCCTTCGACGACGAGCGGTGCCGTCGCGAAGCCGAATTCGTCTGCGCCCAGCAGCGCACCGATGACCACGTCGCGACCGGTCTTCATCTGACCGTCGGCCTGCACGCGGATACGACCGCGCAGGCGGTTGAGCACCAGCGTCTGTTGCGTCTCGGCCAGGCCCAGCTCCCACGGCGTGCCGGCGTACTTCACCGACGACAGCGGCGAGGCGCCCGTGCCACCGTCGTGACCGGCGATCACCACGTGATCGGCCTTGGCCTTCGCGACACCGGCGGCGACCGTGCCCACACCCACTTCGGACACGAGCTTCACCGAGATCGACGACGACGCGTTCACGTTCTTCAGATCGTGGATGAGCTGCGCCAGATCTTCGATCGAGTAGATGTCATGGTGCGGGGGCGGCGAAATCAGGCCGACGCCCGGCACCGAGTAACGCAGCTTGCCGATGTATTCCGTCACCTTGTGACCCGGCAACTGCCCCCCTTCGCCCGGCTTCGCGCCCTGCGCCATCTTGATCTGGATCTGATCGGCCGAGACCAGGTAGTCGGCCGTCACCCCGAAGCGGCCCGAGGCCACCTGCTTGATCTTCGAGCGCAGCGAATCGCCGTCCTGAAGTTCGATATCGGCTTCGATCACATCGTGACCGACGATCGAGGCGAGCGACTCGCCCTTCTTGATCGGAATTCCCTTCAGCTCGTTGCGATAACGGCGCGCATCTTCACCGCCCTCACCCGTGTTCGACTTGCCGCCGATACGGTTCATGGCAACGGCCAGCGTGGCGTGCGCTTCGGTCGAGATCGAGCCGAGCGACATGGCGCCGGTGGCGAAACGCTTCACGATGTCCTTGGCCGATTCGACCTGATCGAGCGGAATCGCGCGCTGCGGATCGACGCGGAACTCGAACAGACCACGCAACGTCATGTGACGCTTGCTCTGGTCGTTGATGAGGTTCGCGTATTCCTTGTATGTCTGGTACGAGTTCGAACGGGTCGAGTGCTGGAGCTTGGCGATGGCGTCCGGCGTCCACATGTGGTCTTCACCACGAATGCGGAACGCGTATTCGCCGCCGGCGTCGAGCATGTTTGCGAGCACCGGGTTCTCGCTGAAGGCGTCGCGATGCAGACGCACTGCCTCTTCAGCCACTTCGAAAATGCCGATACCGCCGACGTTCGACGCCGTGCCCTGGAAGTACTTCTTGACCAATTCCTGCGACAGGCCGATGGCCTCGAAGATCTGCGCCCCCGTGTACGACATGTACGTCGAGATGCCCATCTTCGACATGACCTTGTGCAGGCCCTTGCCGACGGCCTTGACGAAGTGCTTGACCGCCTTTTCGGGCGTGAGATCGCCACCCTGCTTGCGGGCGATCTGTGCGAGCGTCTCCATCGCGAGGTACGGGTGAACGGCTTCGGCGCCGTAGCCCGCGAGCAGGGCGAAGTGGTGCACTTCACGCGCCGAACCGGTCTCGACAACGAGGCCGGTGCTCGTGCGCAGACCTTGCGCGACCAGGTGCTGGTGCACGGCCGAGGTCGCGAGCAGCGCCGGGATCGCGACCTGTTCGCGATTCGTCAGACGGTCCGACACGATGAGGATGTTGTAGCCCGACTTCACCGCATCGACGGCTTCGGCACACAGCGACGCGAGGCGCGCTTCGATGCCTTCCTTGCCCCATGCGACCGGGTAGCAGATGTTGAGCTCGTACGAGCGGAATTTGCCGCCGGTGTACTTGTCGATGTGGCGGATCTTCGAGATTTCCTTGAAGTCCAGCACCGGCTGCGACACTTCGAGACGCATCGGCGGATTGATGTTGTTCGTGTCCAGCAGGTTCGGCTTCGGACCGATGAACGACACCAGCGACATCACCATGTTTTCGCGGATCGGGTCGATCGGCGGGTTCGTCACCTGGGCAAACAGCTGACGGAAGTAGTGATAGAGCGTCTTGTTCTTGTTGCTCATGACCGCGAGGGGGCTGTCGTTGCCCATCGAACCCACGGCTTCTTCGCCGTTGATCGCCATCGGCGTCATCAGCAGCTTCACTTCTTCCTGCGTGTAGCCGAAGGCCTGCTGCAAGTCGAGCAGCGGCGTGGCCGAATCGTGATGCGCGCCGGCCTCTTCGACCTTCGGCTCGATCTCGTCGAGCTTGATGCGCACGGCGTCGATCCAGCTCTTGTAAGGCTTCGCGTTGGCGAGGTTGTCCTTGAGTTCCTTGTCGTCGATGATGCGGCCCTGCTCCATGTCGATCAGGAACATCTTGCCCGGCTGCAGGCGCCACTTCTTGACGATCTTCGACTCGGGAATCGGCAGCACGCCCGACTCCGAGGCCAGGATGACCATGTCGTCGTCGGTGATCAGGAAGCGCGCCGGACGCAGACCGTTACGGTCGAGCGTCGCACCGATCTGACGGCCGTCGGTGAAGGCGATGGCGGCGGGGCCGTCCCACGGCTCCATCATGGCAGCGTGATATTCGTAGAACGCGCGGCGATTGTCGTCCATCAGCGTGTGCTGTTCCCAGGCTTCCGGGATCATCATCATCACGGCGTGGGCGAGCGGATAGCCGGCCATCGTCAGCATTTCGAGGCAGTTGTCGAACGATGCGGTATCCGACTGGCCCGGGTAGATCAGCGGCCACAGCTTCTGCAGATCGTCGCCGAGCACGGCCGACGAGATCGCGCCCGTGCGGGCGTTGATCCAGTTGACGTTGCCCTTGACGGTGTTGATTTCACCGTTGTGCGCGACCATGCGATACGGGTGCGCCAGCTCCCATGCCGGGAACGTGTTCGTCGAGAAGCGCTGGTGAACGAGGGCGAGCGCCGAGACGGTGCGCGGATCGGCCAGGTCACGGTAGTAGCGGCCGACCTGATCGCACAGCAGCAGCCCCTTGTAGACGATCGTGCGCGCCGACATCGACGGCACGAAGTATTCCTTGCCGTGCTTGAGCTTGAGCGCCTGAATGCGGTGGCTTGCCGTCTTGCGGATGACGTACAGCTTACGCTCAAGCGCGTCCGTCACCATGATGTCCTGCCCGCGGCCGATGAAGATCTGGCGGATCACCGGCTCGGTCGCCTTCACGTTGGGCGACATCGGCATCTCGCGGTCGATCGCGACATCACGCCAGCCCAGCACGACTTGTCCTTCGGCCTTCACGGTCCGCTCGAGTTCCTGTTCGCAGGCCAGACGCGACGCATGCTCCTTCGGCAGGAAGATCATGCCGACGCCGTATTCGCCGGCCGGCGGCAGGGTCACACCTTGCCGGGCCATTTCTTCGCGGTAGAACTGATCGGGAATCTGGAGCAGGATACCGGCACCGTCCCCCATCAACGGGTCGGCACCAACGGCGCCCCGGTGATCGAGGTTTTCGAGAATCTTCAGGCCCTGCTCGACGATGGCGTGGCTCTTCACGCCCTTGATGTGGGCCACGAAGCCAACGCCGCAGGCATCGTGTTCGTTGGCCGGGTCGTACATGCCCTGAGCGTCCGGCGCCAAGTACGCCTCACCCGGCATCGCTACGGCCGTTGCAATCGGTTGCTGTTTCTTTTCCACGAGTTACACCGTCTCTTGGCGAGGTCGCCGCGCGCATGCTCGTCGCGGTCGACCGGGTTAAGTGGGGGTGGCCGGGTGGGCCGGGGCTGCGGATTCGCGCGCGTCGAAGTTCGTTCTTGGGCGTCGCCACAGGGGGCCGACTCAGCGCGCACGCTTTTGCGCATCGCACCAATCGGCCGAAGTTGGAATATACGCCATGAAATTCACAATGACAAAGTATTTTAATGGGGTCAGATTCTAATTAAAAACCGCACCAAAAGAAGGCTCGTTTTAATTGGGGTCATATAATATTTGGCCGGCCGATGCTCCATAAAATATCCGCGATTTCAAGTACCTACAGAACGCCTCACAGACCGGATGCGACCCGCCGCGAACGTCCTCAGAGGGCGTTGGAGACTGCTTTTCGCGGGCGCCCCCGCGTGAGCGGGCTCACGCGCCGGTTGGCCGCGAGCGACATGCGTGCTTGATAATCGGGCCCACCGAGCAGCCATCCCTTCTGTGTTGCTGTACGCAGTGCGTCAATCTCACGGGCCGGTAGCGGGGTCGAGAACCCCTCCGCGTAGGCACGCTGACGCTCGAACGGCGTATTGCCGAGCGCCCAGTACAGCGCGTGGTCCGTCACCAGGCTGTCGACGGTCAGGCCAACGTGATGGTTGTAACTCGACCACAGGTAGTTGCCGGGCGCCTCCACCAGACCCGCGCGCACCGGATTGAGTTCGACGTAGCGGCTCGCCAGCAGTAGATAGTGCTCGGCTTCGATGACCGTGGCGCGATACCGCCCCTCCCACAGGGTGCCGGTGCGCTGGTGACGCCGATTGAAATACAGGACGTAGTAACGGCCGACGGCCTGCAGCGTGGCCGGAAGGCTACGCTCGTCCGAGGGGGTCGCGACCAGGTGCAGATGGTTCGGCATCATGCACCAGGCGTGAATTGCCAGCCCGTTGCTGCGCGCGGCATCGCGAAGCCGGTCATGAAAGACGCGCCGATCCTCGTCGTCGACGAAGATCGCCTGTCGGTTGTTACCGCGCAGAATCACGTGCTGCGGCTGGCGTGGAATAAAAAGTCGAGGTAAGCGGGCCATGCGGATTCAAATGTAATTCTTTAAAGCTGGATATCACGATCGTCGAGAGGGTTTCGTCATCAAAAATCTCTTTAAATACTGATATCTAGCCAAACCCCGTTGATTCGTACAAAAGCTCTAGATCCGACGATTGCGCGGGCGAATCCCAAGCGCATAATGCATCGAAAAAATAAATAAATAATCTTGGGAGGATAGACAAATGACAACTCGGGCCTTTCGGTCCGCGGCGTGCCTGTGCGCGCTCGGACTTTGCGTTTCCCTGGCATCCACCCACGCCAGCGCACAACAAGCCGGCGACAACGTCGTCAATCTCGGATGGTTTCACATCGCGCCGCAGGACTCCAGCAAGCCGATGACCACCAGCGTCACGCAGGAGGGACTCACCCCCACCCTCGTGCCGTCGAACTTCACCTCCCCCGGGAGTGGCGCGAAGGTCAGTAACGCCGACACGCTCGGTCTGGTCATCACCCACTTTGTCACCGACAACATTGCCGTGCAGACCGTCGCCGGCATTCCCGCCAAGTTCAAGCTTACCGGACAAGGCGTGATCGCGCCGCCGGGACTGGCCGGCGCGCTCACGAGTATCGACCTTGGCGCGTCGCAAAACAATCCGATCGTGCAGAGCGTTCGTCAATGGAGTCCGGCGCTCGTGTTCCAGTATTACTTTGGACAGGCCAATTCCACCTGGCGCCCCTTTCTGGGGATCGGGGTGAGTTATACGTTCTTCACGAACGTCAATCTCAATCCGAATTTCGAAGCGGCGTTGAATCAGAATTTCGGCAGTGTGCTCGCATTCACTTCCGGACATACCGGGCCGACCACCGTGGAAGCGAAATCGTCGGCGTCGTGGCAACCGGTTTTCAATGCCGGCGTTTCCTACGCTTTCGACAAGCACTGGGTCGCGAGTGCCTCCGTTTCGTATGTCCCTCTCAAGACCACCGCGAATATCAAGATCAAGGCACAGGACGGAACGGTGCTCTCTTCCTCCGACGCCGAGATCAAACTGAACCCGATTGTCACCTTCGTATCGGTTGGCTACAAGTTCTAGACTCAACGTGCGGGACGCATGATGCGTCGGGCATATCGGACTCCGCAGTGAATTCCTAAAAGCGTGCCCAAGGCTTCAGGGCACGCCTTTCGCGCGTCCAGCGCCTTTTTCTAAGGGCATTCCATGAGTCGGTGCATGGAAACAACACCTTTAGAGCCTGCCCTCCAGACTGTTGCTTTCCGCTGCTATGCCCCGTCGGCATAATGGCCCTGAATTTCATTTACCGAAATTCTCGACAATAAAGAATCTTGAGCAGGAGACGAATCGATGAAGTTGAAGCATTTGACGATGGCTGCCGTGGCCATGTTGACGGTATCCGGGGCCGCGTTTGCACAGCAAGCCGGCGATAACGTTGTCAACCTTGGCTGGTTCCACCTCTCGCCCCAGGTTTCGAGTGATCCGCTCCGCGTGACCGGATCGAACGTGCCGGGTCTGGCCGCAGCGGTGAACAGCCGACTTGGCAACACGGGCGCACAAGTTGACGACTCGGACACCGCGGGTCTCACGTTTGCCCACTTCTTCACCGACAACATCGCCGTCGAAGCCGTCACCGGCTTCGCACCGAAGTTCCGCCTCTACGGCCAAGGCAACCTTGCGCTGCCAGGTGGTGGCTCGCTGGCGTCGGCCAAGCAGTGGAGCCCGGCCCTGTTGCTGAAGTACTACTTCGGAAAGGCAAACGACACGTGGCGTCCGTTCGTCGGCCTGGGGGTCAGCTACTTCTGGTACACGAACATTGACCTGACGCCGGGCTTCCAATCGCTGGCCAGCAATGCATTGACGGGCGGCCCGGGCGGCACTACGACGGCCAAGCTGACCAACTCGTGGGCGCCCGTGTTCAACGCCGGTATCAACTACAACATGGACAAGCACTGGACGCTCGCATTCTCGGTGTCGTACATCCCGGTGAGCACCACGGCCAAGCTGACGACGACGCGCGGTCCGATCACCACGACCAGTGAATCGAAAGTCAGGCTGAATCCGGTGGTCACGTTCCTGTCGCTCGGTTACCGCTTCTAAGCCCCGCGCCAAGTCCGCTTTCCGGCTCGCTCCAACGCCTGAATTCGGCCCGTCTCGGCGCAACGACAATCGATTCAAGCCGTCCAGAAAACGCCGCCCTGCGCGGCGTTTTCTCATTTCCAGCCGCGATGTCAGCGCCTTCCCACACGATCTTCAGCCAACGCAACGCAACTTTCTTCGTTCCCCGACAGTCTCTGAAGGTGTACGCATGCGAACGGTCACGCCATAATGGCCGCTCGCCTCAGGGTTCCACCGGCGTCGTCGTTCCCCGAATCGAATGGGCGCCGCATTTCAATACCACCTCTTGGGAGTCTGAAAATGGGAATTGCCTCGAAAGCGGAAACGGTGCTTAACAGCAGCCTGGACGATGCGCGCTTCGCTGGCCGCCGCACGGCACGCGCCGCACGTCTGGCGAGTCAGGACGTCTCGTCACGCGTACGCGATCTGCTCGACGATCTGGACCACGCGCTGTCCAACGCGAAGTCGGCATCGGACGTCGAGGCCCTGCGCGCCGAGATCGGCGACAAGCTTCGCGAAGCGCGCAGCGAATTTGGCGATGCCCGCGCCAACCTGCGTCGTCGCGCCAACGAAGTCTGGGAAGAGGCCGATGGCTACGTGCACGAGCGCCCATGGCAAACCGTTGGCACCGTGGCGGCCGTCGCGCTGGTCCTCGGCTTTATTGCGGGACGCAGCTAACTCACCGGTCGTGCCGCTGCGCTCATCTCGGGGGCATACCTGACGAATCGAGATGCCAGTGCCCCCCTCATCACGACACGCGGCACGAATAGCGTAATCAGTGAAACGCAGCCGGCGAAAGCCGGCTGTGTCGCTTCATCCCCGCGGGCTGGGTCAGAGCGTCGGTTCGATCGTGAAGAGACGGCCGTATTCCTTGATCGCGTACCGATCCGTCATGCCAGCAATGTAGTGTGCGATCCAGCGCGGCTGATCCGTGGCGCTCTCGGTACGGTAGTTGGGTGGCAGCAAGCGGGGATCAGCGAGGAAGGCGTCGAACAACGCTTGCACGGTGCGCTGCGCTTTCGCTGCCATGCGCATCACGAGATAGTGTCGATACAGGTTGTCGAACAGGAACCGCTTGAGCCGCCCGGCCTGCTCGCGCATCTCATCGCTGAAGGCGACCAGCGGTCCGGCACCGCGGACGTCGTCCATGGAGAACGGCGAAGCGTCTGCCACACGTTGGCGCGTGGTCGTGATCAGGTCGACGATCAACGCATTGATGATCCGCCGTGTGGTCTCGTGCACCAGCCGCCGCCCGGCAATCTCCGGCCACGCCAGCCTCGCCTCCGAGCAATAGCGATTCCATAGCGGCACCTCGTCCAACTGATCGAGCGACAACAAACCGGAGCGCACGCCATCGTCGATATCGTGATTGTTGTAGGCGATTTCGTCTGCAAGATTGGCGATCTGCGCTTCCATGCTGGGCTGCAGCCCCTTGAGAAATCGCTCGCCAAGCGCTCCCAATCCTCTCGCATTCGCGCGCGAGCAGTGTTTGAGAATGCCTTCGCGTGTTTCGAAACAGAGGTTCAGGCCGTTGAAGCCGCCGTAATGCTCTTCGAGTTCGTCGACCACGATCAGGCTCTGCAAATTGTGCTCGAACCCGCCGTAGTTCTGCATGCAGGTGTTGAGTGCGTCCTGCCCGGCGTGACCAAAGGGCGTGTGGCCCAAGTCGTGTGCCAACGCTATCGCCTCGACGAGATCCTCGCTGACGCGCAGATTCCGCGCGATCGACCGTCCGATCTGTGCCACTTCGAGACTGTGCGTCAGGCGCGTGCGGAACAGGTCGCCCTCGTGGTTCACGAACACTTGCGTTTTGTATTCGAGCCGGCGGAACGCCGTCGAATGAATGATGCGGTCGCGGTCGCGCTGGAATTCGGTCCGCGTCGTTGGTGCGGGTTCCGCGAATCGCCGTCCGCGTGACGCGCTCGAGCGCGCCGCGTAGGAGGCAAGCGACGCTTCGTAATCGATCATCGCCAGCCTTCCTTTCCTAAACGTTGGCGCGCAATGTCGCGCGAAGTTCGGCATCCGGAACGCGCGTCATGAACGCTTGCCCCAGCCGATTGAGCAGCACGAAACGAATGTCGCCGCCTTCGGCCTTCTTGTCGACGTGCATCAGGTCGATATAGCGATCCTCGCCGAGATCCGGTCCCGTGACCGGCAGCTTGGCCGCCGCAATCAGCGCCTTGATACGCGGCACGAACGCCGCGTCGATGAAACCCAGACGCGCCGACAGGTCGGCCGCCATGACCATGCCGCACCCCACCGCTTCTCCATGCAGCCATTCGCCGTAACCGAGACCCGCTTCGATGGCATGGCCGAACGTATGACCGAAATTCAGCGTGGCCCGCAGGCCTTGCTCGCGCTCATCGCTGGCGACAACCTGCGCCTTGATCTCGCACGACCGCTGCACGGCGTAAGTCAGCGCCGCCGTGTCGCGGGCATTCAGCGCTTCAATATTCGCTTCGATCCAGGCGAAGTACTTTTCATCGGCGATCGCGCCATGCTTGATGACTTCCGCCAGCCCGGCGGCCAGCTCACGGTCCGGCAACGTGGACAACGTGCCGATGTCGGCCAGTACGGCGCTCGGCTGCCAGAAGGCGCCGATCATGTTTTTGCCGAGCGGGTGGTTGATCCCCGTCTTGCCGCCGACCGACGAATCCACTTGGGCGAGCAGCGTCGTCGGCACCTGCACGAACGGCACACCGCGCATGTAGCAGGCTGCGGCAAACCCGGTCATATCCCCGACGACGCCACCGCCCACCGCGATCAGCGTCGCCTTGCGGTCTGCCTGGGCGCCCAGCAGTTCGTCGAAGATCAGATTGAGCGTTTGCCAGTTCTTGTGCGCCTCGCCATCGGGCAGCACGGCGGTGACCACCTGCTTGCCGAGCCGCTGGAGCGTTGCCGCAACGCGCTCGGCGTAAAGCGGGGCGACGGTCGTATTCGTCACGATCACGGCATGCGTGCCGCGCACGTGGGGGGCGAACAAGGCTTCCTGTGTGAGCAGATCGGTGCCGATGTGGATCGGATAGGCGCGCTCGCCCAAATCAAGTTTGAGGGTAATCATGCCGCTTGTTGTCATGTTCAGCGATATCGCCGATATCAGCGAGGAAAGGTATCACGTGCGGGCGACACGGGCGTTGTCTGCACGACGTCATCGCAACCGGCCTGCGGCAGATCGTCGTTGTGTCCGTCCGCCGGCACCGCGCCACTGTCACCGTGCGCGCCCTCAGGGTCATCGCCATGCGAACGCTCGCCCTCATGCGCAGGTTCGTGCTCGTCTGGCGCATCGCATGCCATGCCGGTATTGTTGGGAACGATCCCGGCGACCTCCAATTGCATCAGCACCATATTGACCAGCGCATTCACGCTTGGCCGCCCCGTTTCGATGACGAAGGTTGCGCATTCGCGGTAAAGGGCGTCGCGCTCCTGGAACAACTTTTCAAGACGTGCGCGCGGATCGGCCGTCTGCAGCAACGGGCGATTCTTGTCACGACGCGTGCGCAACCAGAGGTCATGTGGGTTGGCGCGCAAATAAACCACGGTACCGCGTGACTTGATGTGTTCGCGGTTTTCCGCGCGCAGCACTGCCCCCCCGCCGGTGGCGAGTACGATACCGCTACGCTGCGTGAGTTCGTCGATGGTCTGGGCTTCGCGCTGGCGGAAGCCATCCTCACCCTCGTGCTCGAAGATGATCGGAATGCGCACGCCTGTGCGCGCCTCGATCTCATGGTCGGAGTCGTAGAACTGCCGCCCGAGACGTCGAGCCACAGCGCGCCCAACCGTGGTCTTGCCCGCCCCCATCAGTCCGACAAGTATTACGTTTTCCAGCATAAATCGCTGATATTTGGGTTCCAGCCCCCGATGATACCGGGATATGCGTCGGGCGTGCGGAACGCGTCAACTCGGAGAGTACCCCAGTGAGCGGACGATGACCGGACGGCAGGTCGTTTTGCGCGGGCTCGGGAGCGACATTGAGGGAATCCGCCCGATCCTCGGCATCGTTGCCCCCCTTGCCCTCAGGCACCACGCTGGGTGTCAGGAAGACCAGCAGCTCCGTGCGGCGGTCGTCGCTGGCGCGGTTACGAAACAATGCCCCCAGCAACGGCAGGTCGCCCAACCACGGTACGCTGGCCCGACTGTCGCGCCGTTCTTCCTGGTAGATCCCGCCGATGGCCACCGTCCCCCCGTCCTCGACCTGCACCTGCGTTTTCACATGCCGGGTGTCCACGGCAAATCCCTGCGCCACCGCCTGTCCAACGCTGTCCTTGCGCACATCGACATCCAGAATCACCTGACCGTCCGGCGTAATCAGCGGGGTCACTTCAAGCCGCAACGTGGCCTTGCGAAATTGGACCGACGTCGCATTGCGACGGCCGCTTTGCGTCTGGTAAGGCAGCTCCGTGCCCTGTTCGATGACGGCCTGAATCTTGTCTGCCGTAACCACGCGCGGCCGGGAAACGACACGTCCGCGCCCGCTGGTCTCCAGCGCCGAGAGTTCCAGTTGCAGGAAGCGCGTGGCCGAGCGGCCGAAAAGCGTGATTGCCAGGCTCGGCGGCACCACGCCAGACAGCGCCGCCGCGGGCAGGCCTATGTCGAGTGCATTCCCCGAGAGCGTCTCCCCTGCGCCATTCGCGCCGCGAGTGCTGCGAGTGCCGCGTGGATCCCCCGTGACGGCCGGCTCGCCCGTCTGCGCCCCGCCTTTACCGCGCCCGTAGTATCCCGCCAGCCTGACGCCGAGCGACTCACTGAACCGGTCGTCGGCCTCGACAATGCGGGCTTCGATCAACACCTGCCGAACCGGCACGTCGACGCGCGCGACGAACAACGCCAAGGCATCGAGCTTCTCCGGCAAATCGGTCACAAATAATTGGTTCGTGCGCGGATCGGCAATCAGGCTGCCTCGCGCCGACAACAAGCGTTGCCCCTTGCTGTCCTTCTCCCCCATGAGGATCTCCCTCAGCGCCAATGCTCGCGGGTAGTTCAGCGTGAAGCGACGGCTGGCCAGGGGCAGCAAGGCCTCGCGCTTTGCGGCCGCTTCCAGTTGCGTCTGCTCGTCGGCAAGCAGGTCGGCACGCGGCGCGATCCAGTCGACACCGTTCAACGATTGAACGCCAAGACCGGCGCTACGGGTCATGACCTCGAACGCCGCGGCGGCGGAGACGCGCTGCACTTCCATGTCGAGACGCCCTGCCACACGTTCGCCGATCACCACACTGCGCCCGGTCAGACGGGCAAAGGCCCGCAAAGCATCGGCCGCCTCGACGCCGTGGAGCGTCACGTCGACGGTTGGCGCGTCGGAACGCTCGATCGCATCTCCCCGTTGCGGTGGCCCGTCGCTCCAGATCGCGGCCAATCCTGCGGCGGATGTCCGGTGAAACACCACCCTACGCGATCCCGCGCGCATCGATCCGACGGGCGTCCCTTCGTCGACCGTCGGCTGCGGGCTCGACGTCGACATCGTCACGGCGTCCTGTGCGGCCCGCCGCGTGAGCGGCGCGCGAAACACGTCGATCGTGTCTGCCGGCGGCTGCCAGCGCGGGACCGGCGCCGGTAACGCCGGCAAGGGGCGCCCGGAAGGCGCACTGGGCAGGTTTGCGGGACGTCGCCAGGCGTAGGCGGCGACCATCGCCGTGACGCCGGCATCGGCCTCTTCGACCGCTGCCGCGCCCGGCGTGCCCAATGCAGGCCCCTCGAGCGACAGGTGCTCGACCGCCAGATGTCGCGGCATGCGGTCGACCTCGGCAAGCCAGTCGAGGAGATTGGCGACGCGCCCCCTCACACGCATTTCGGCACGCTCGATGTCGAGGTCCCCTACCGATGCGGACGGCCCCGGCCGTGCCGCCTCCAGTGTCAGCCCCAAACGTGCCGCGAGCCGCTCGAGATCGGCACGCCACGCCGAACGTGCGTCATCATCGGCATCCGCCGATAGCCACGTCTCGGATGGGTTCGGTGCTGGCGTGCGCGTCGCTTCGCCTCCCTCGCCTCCCTCGCCCACTTCGACCGCTTCGCTCCCCTCGCCGCCCTCGTCGCCCTCGACCGCCGTATCCCCCTCGTGCTGTGACGCAACGGGCAGCAGACGACGCCAGGCCATCGTCTCGGCCTCGGCGTCGCGCAGCACGGTCGACAACGCGGGCAAGCGGCGCGCCGCGTCATTGGCCCGATCCCACGCCTGCTGCTCGACGCCAAGATCCTTGCGCAAGGTTGCCCGCACCGGCAGGCCTAGCAGCCACCAGATCGACCACGCCATCAGAAGCCCCATCAGCCAGGCGAGGAGGGTCAGCCCCCACCGCACCGGCGAGGCCCACTCGGCCGGCGAAACGGATGTCCATGCCGCCCATCGCGAACGCCAGCGGGCCGCCACATCATGAAAAATATCGCGGACATCGTCCGCCGGTGGGCGCTCACCGTACATCGGACACCTCCTCACTCGACAGTCCATCGACCTCGGCATTGACCGACATCGCGACGGGATTGGATGCCAGTTTTCGTTCAATACGCAACGCGAAACGGCGAAGCGTCGGCGCGGACGCCTGGGTCACGGCGCCAACCCACTGCCGTCTGACGCTCTCGGGCACGACACTCGATTCGACTTCCGCGACCTTGCGCACCCACGGCAGCGTCCTCAATCGCCTCTGCGTTTCTCGCACCCTTGATTGCGTCGTTGCATAGCCCTCGACACGCACCTGGTCGTCGCCGAATTTCACCGACGTCAATCGCACGCCGTCGGCGCACGCGCGCATGATGTCCAGCAACCGGTACGCGACAGGTTGCCGACGCTCGATCAACGCGGCTGCCGCCCGGCGATGTGCCCCCATGGCCGCCAGCGCGCGCCCGGCGCTATCGAACGCAGCAGCGTGTTTGCTGAGCCGCTCGCTCGCCGCGCGCAGCGCCGCCGTTTGCGCCTGGATGTGCTCGCGTTGGGAGAGGTCGCGAGCGACCGGCGCGAGCGATGCGAGTCCACCGCACGCCGCCACGCACGCCCATCGGCGACATTGCCGTCGAAACTCCCGCTGCCGGCGCTCAGCGAACGAGGGCAGGAAATCGAGCGGCGGAAATTCGACCTTCATTCGCATGTCACTCCCCGCATCGACATCGCACGCAACGCCAATCCGCACGACACGGCAAGCGAAGTGCGTTGCGCAAAGGTCTGACGCCTCGGCCCGGAAGGGAGCGACGTTTCGAATCGTCGCAGGGGATCGAATGGCCGCACAGGCATGGCACAGGCGGCGCCGAGCGCGTCGCAAATCGCCACCAGGCCGCCAGGACTCGCGCCTTGCGTCGCGACATGCATGACGCTCGGGGCGACCGGCAGCTTGCCCGACAGCTCTCGCACCACGCTTGCCAACGCGTCCGGATGGCCACCAAGACCGTCGAAACGCTCACGCGTGTCGGCCACACAGGTGTGTCCATCGAAGACGGACAAATCGAGGTGATGTGAGTCGATTTGCAGCAATGCCATGGGCGTGCGCGGCGGCGCTGGCGCGCCGGCTACACCATCGGCCAGCCATGCCCATCGGAACGCTCGCCGTCCGGCCTCGTGCGCCGCATCGATCGCCTGTGCCCGAAGCCCCGACATCTCGAGTACCGCGATGCGGCTATCCACCAGTTCGGCCTCGCACGCGTATAAACGCAGACGATGGTTGCCCAGGTCGGCCCACGTCACGCCCACGCGATGGCGCAGGACAGGATCGCCGTCGCCGGGCAGGAGCCGGGCGGCGCGGCGCTCGCACCACGCCCGCAAGGCGCGCGGCGGCACGTCCTCCGGACGCTCGACGACCTGCGTTTTCAACGCATGGGCAGGCAGTGCCAGCACGATGGTGTCGTCCTGCAGGTCCTGCACGGGCGTGCCAAGCCGCTCCAAGAGTTCCTCCAGGCGACGTGCAGCGGCCTCGGGTTTGGCGATCGACGCGCCGCGCAGGATGCCATCCTCCAGCGCCGCCGTCCCGCACGCGTCCAGACGCAACTGCGCGGGACCGGCCACCCGCATCAAGCGAACGAAATGCATGCCGCCGGCGTCAAAATGAATACCGCAACCGCCACCCCCGCCGCGCGGAAACGCCGACGCCAGTTGACTGCCCATGTGGCGCACACCGCGCAGAACCGCTTCGATCATGACGTCCTCCCGTCTCTTACCCAGTCGATGTCATCGATGCTATCCAGCGCGACGCGGCCGCCCAATCGGACCAGTCCGAATCCGCGCGCTCGCCCGCCAAACGAGGGGCGGTTTAGGAATCCGCGCCCGCTTTTCTCGTCTGATTCCGATACCTCCTAGGCCAGAACTCCGATTTCGGGGCGTCGAGGCGGGCGGCTTCGGGTCGTTCGTTATAATCAGTTCATCGATTTTTCCGGTTCCCCCATGGCAAGCACACCCCAAACCGAGACACCCCGCGACAAGCGCCCACCCAAACCGCGCCGCTCGCTGTGGCTGCGCCTCACGCTTTGGTTCGCCGGCCTGATCGCCGCGATGGTCGTCTGTGGCGCGCTGCTCGCGGGGTACATCCTGGTGGTGATGACGCCGCAGTTGCCGTCGCTCGACACGATCGTCGACTACCGGCCCAAGATTCCGCTGCGCATCTATACCGCCGACGACATCCAGATCGGCGAGTTCGGCGAAGAGCGCCGTAATCTTGTGCGCTTCGCCGACATTCCCGACGTGATGAAGAAGGCCGTACTTGCCATCGAGGACGACCGCTTCTATCAGCACGGCGGCGTCGACTTCATCGGCATCTTCCGCGCTGGCGTCGCCAACTTCGCGCGCGGCGGGTCGGCGCAAGGTGCCAGCACGATCACGATGCAGGTCGCGCGAAACTTCTTCCTGTCCAGCGAAAAAACGTACACGCGCAAGATCTACGAAGCGCTTCTCGCCTACAAGATCGAGTCGCGCCTCACGAAGGATCAGATTCTCGAGCTGTACATGAATCAGATCTATCTCGGCGAACGCGCTTATGGCTTCGCCAGTGCGGCACGCGTCTATTTCGGCAAGGATCTGAAGGACATCACGCTCGCCGAGGCGGCCATGCTCGCCGGCCTGCCGAAGGCGCCGTCGGCCTATAACCCGATCGTCAATTACAAGCGTGCCCGCGTGCGTCAGGAGTACATCCTCAAGCGGATGTACGACCTCGGATATATCTCGAAGTCCGAGTACGATCAGGCCATAGCGCAGGAACTGGTGGTGCGTGGGCTGGGCAGCGAGTTCAGCGTTCATGCCGGGTATGTGGCGGAGATGGTTCGCCAGCTGCTCTACGCGCAGTTCAAGGACGAGATCTACACGCGCGGCCTGAACGTCTACACAACGATCAATTCAGCCGATCAGGAAGCCGCTTATGAAGCGCTGCGCGCAGGCGTCATGGCCTACGAGTTGCGCCATGGCTATCGCGGGCCGGAGGCCAACATCGACCTGCCAGCCGATCAGGACGAGCGTGAGCAATTGATCGACGACACGCTGGTCGAACATCCGGACAGCGGCGATATGGTCGCGGCCGTTGTGCTGTCCGCGTCGCCGCAGCAGGTCAAATCGGTGCTACTGAATGGCGATGACGTGACCGTCACCGGCGACGGCTTGCGCTTCGCAGCAGCCGGACTGAGCGCGAAGGCCCAGCCAAAGCAGAAGATTCGCCCGGGCTCGGTCATTCGTGTGACCCAGGACGCGAAGCACAACTGGCGGATCGTGCAGATGCCGGACATCGAAGCCGCATTCGTATCGCTCGACCCGCAGAACGGCGCAATCCGCTCGCTTGTCGGCGGCTTCGACTTCAGTCGGAACAAGTTCAACCACGTCACGCAAGCGTGGCGTCAGCCGGGCTCCAGCTTCAAGCCATTCATCTATTCAGCGGCCCTCGAAAAGGGTTTTGCACCGGCAACGATCATCAACGACGCCCCGCTGTACTTTTCGGCCGCGCAGACGGGTGGCCAGCCGTGGGAGCCGAAGAACTACGGCGGTGGCTTCGACGGGCCGATGCCGATGCGCGTCGCGCTGATGCGCTCGCGCAACCTCGTGTCGATTCGAATCCTGCAGAGCATTACCCCGGGCTATGCGCAGAAGTTCATCGGACGGTTCGGGTTCGAGGCGGACAAGCATCCGGCCTACCTGCCGATGGCGCTGGGCGCGGGGATGGTCACGCCGCTGCAGATGGCGAGTGCCTATGCCGTGTTTGCCAATGGAGGCTTCCGCGTGAATCCGTTCATCGTCGCGCGCATTACCGATTCGAAGGGCAACGTCATCATGGAGGAAAAACCGTCCACGGCGGGCGACGAGTCGATCCGTGCGATTTCGACGCGTAACGCCTTCATCATGAATTCGATGCTGCACGACGTGGCAACGCGTGGCACGGCCGCCAAGACCAACGTGCTCAAGCGCAGCGATCTCGCCGGCAAAACGGGCACGACGAACGATTCGCACGACGCCTGGTTCGCAGGCTATCAGTCGCAGTTGGTCGGCGTTGCCTGGATTGGCTTCGATCAGCCGCGTAATCTGGGGGATCGAGAAACGGGGGGCGGTCTGGCGCTGCCGATCTGGATCGACTACATGGCCAAAGCCTTGCGCGGCGTGCCGGAATCGACGCGTGCGGTGCCGCCTGGGGTTATTCAGGCTAACGGCGATTATTACTTCGACGACTATCCGCCGGGACGCGCCGTCAGCACCGTCGGCCTGAGCGCCGACGTCGCCCCGGATGGCTCCGCCGCCATGGGCCCGTCGGCGGGACCGTTGCCCGGCCATATGCCCGCCCAACCGAGTCCCGCGCCGGTGGACCGTCAGGAGCGCCAGCGCATCCTGGATATGTTCAACAACAAGCCCTGACGGGGCTGACAGGTCTGTCGATGCCGGCGGTCCGTAAGACTCCCAAACCACCGGCCCGTGCGGCGCCGCCGATCACATCCAGAGCGCCGCGCTGCGATTTCGTTCTCAGCGTTCTCAGTTGGCCAGCAGCGTCACCGTCTCGCCCGCCTGCTGCGACGCGAATCGCGACAGCGCCTCAAACAGCTCGGCGTCATCGCGCGTGTCGCGCCATTCGTCGCCCTTGAGTCGGTAGTGGTACCCCCCCGAGCGCGCAGCCACCCAGATTTCGCTCATCGGCGTTTGCAGGTTGACGATGATCTTGCTGCCGTCTTCGAATTCGAGCGTCAGGACGTTGCCCGTTCGCTCGCAATCGATGTCCACGTCGCTGTCCTCGACAGCGGCCTCCACCTGCGCCAACACGGCTTCGGCGAGCGCCAGGAATTCACTTTCCGTCATGCTAAACTCCACGGTTTGCGTCATCGTTTGCATGCCGCACCACGCGGCGATACCCCCATGACTGCACCTATTCGAACCTGCGCGATTGTAGCGTCGATTGCCCTGTTGAGCGTATTGGCCGGTTGCGGTCAGGCCGGGCCGCTGTATATCCCCGCGCGTCCGGTGAAACCGACGCCGCCGCCCGGCGCACCGCTGCCACCGCCGCCGCTCGTGCCCGAACCGCAGCGCGGCCCGTCGGTCGACGTGCCGCCAGCCGCTTCGCTTCCGGCAGCGAAGCCGGAATAAGCAGGAACAATACGAATTAAGGCGGAATGCGCGGAATGCGCCGATTTACGCCGATCTATGCCGGCAGGAAGCCCTCCGCCTCCCCGGCGTGCCCTAGTTGATTACCGAGTTTTCGCGATGTCCGACGCCATCTTCTCCTACCGCAACGACGTCCTCCATGCCGAGGGCGTTGCACTGCCCGCGCTCGCCGAGCGTTTCGGCACGCCTTTGTACGTCTATTCGAAAGCGGCCCTGACGAACGCGTACCAGGCTTACGCCAAGGCCTGCGAGGGCCGCAACGCCGCGGTGCACTATGCCGCCAAGGCGAACTCGAACCTCGCCGTGCTCGGCGTGTTCGCCAAGCTTGGCGCGGGTTTCGACATCGTGTCGGCCGGCGAACTCGCCCGCGTGATCGCGGCCGGCGGAGACCCGAAGCGCACCGTGTTCTCAGGCGTCGGCAAGCACGCGGACGAGATGCGCTACGCGCTCGAAAAGGACGTCTTCTGCTTCAACGTGGAATCGCGCCCAGAACTCGACCGACTCAATGAAGTCGCCGGGCAAATGGGCAAGCGCGCTCGCGTGTCGCTGCGCGTGAACCCGAACGTTGACGCCAAGACGCACCCATACATCTCCACCGGTCTGCGCGGCAACAAGTTCGGGGTGGCCTACGAAGAAGCCTTCGAGGCCTATCGCGCCGCCGCCGCCATGCCTAACCTCGAAGTCGTCGGCATCGACTGCCACATCGGGTCGCAAATCACGGAAATCTCGCCGTACCTCGACGCCACCGACAAGGTGCTCGATCTGGTCGAGAAGCTCGACGCTGCGGGCATCTCATTGCACCACATCGACGTGGGCGGCGGCCTGGGCATCACCTATACCGACGAGACGCCGCCCGATATCACCGCATTCGCCACCACGCTTCTCGATCACATCGCCAAGCGCGGCCACGGTCACCGTCAGGTGCTGTTCGAGCCGGGCCGCTCGCTCGTCGGCAACGCCGGCGTCCTGCTCACGCGCGTGGAATTCCTCAAGCACGGCGAGACGAAGAATTTCGCCATCGTCGATGCGGCCATGAACGATCTCGCGCGACCGGCAATGTACGAGGCCTATCACGGCATCGACCCTGTCGAGCGACGTGCCGTCGACGCGGCGATTTACGACGTCGTGGGCCCCGTGTGCGAAAGCGGCGACTGGCTCGGCCGCGACCGCACCTTGGCGATTGCCCCTGGCGATCTGCTCGCGATTCGCTCCGCAGGCGCCTACGGCTTCACGATGAGTTCCAACTACAACACGCGCCCGCGGGCGGCCGAAGTGATGGTCGATGGCAACGAAGCCTACCTCGTTCGCGAACGCGAAACGGTCGAGTCGCTCTTCGCGGGCGAACGACTGCTGCCTGCCAACGTCTGAGCCCGCCGCCTGCGAAGCGCCCACAGTACACGGGCGCCGAGCAGGCTCGCTACCACGATCGCGTAGATCGCCGGTTGGGCAAGATCGTTCTTGCCGGCCTTCATCCACCAGTAGTGCAGAATCGCCAGCACGGCAATCGCGTAGATGAGGCGATGCAGCCGCTGCCAACGCCGCCCGCCCATGCGTCGCACCACCGCGTGCGGCGACGTCAGCGCCAACGCCACCATCAGCACGAATGCCGTGAATCCTACGGTGATGAAGGGGCGCTTGCCCGACACGTCGTGCAGGATGCTCGCCCAATCGAACCACTGATCCAGCCAGACATACGTGGCGAAATGCAGCACGCCGTAGCAGCATGCAAACAGTCCAAGCATGCGCCGCAGCCTCAGCAGCCAAACCATGCCCGACAAGCGTCGCATCGGCGTAATCGCGAGCGTGATGCAAAGCATGACCAACGTCCATGTGCCGGTCGAACGGGTGATGAACTCAACCGGATTGGCTCCCAGCCGATCCATCACGCCATACGCAACCAGTCGCAGCCCCGGCGACAGCGCGAACAGGAACACGACCGCTTTCACCCAGGGCAGCCAGCGTTGCCGGTGTTGCGCCGATTGACCGGCCGCGCGCGCAGCGGCAACCGCTGACGGCAAACCGTTCCCGTTTCCTCGGGTGGGCGCCGCTGCCTCGACGGCGACGTCGGGGCCCTCGCCCGGATGACGTGGGGTGATGGACATATCGGCAGATCGACGCGGCGCGTGCGCTCAGAAGAATTTGCGTAGATCCATGCCCTGGTACAGGCTGGCCACCTGATCGCCGTAGCCATTGAACATCAGCGTTTTGCGCTTGGGCGTGAAAATGCCGCCGTCGCCAATGCGACGCTCGGTCGCCTGACTCCAACGCGGATGATCGACCTCGGGATTCACATTCGAGTAGAAACCATATTCGTCCGGTGCCGCGCGATTCCAACTCGTGAGCGGCATTTTCTCGACGAAGCGAATCGCGACGATGGATTTGGCGCTCTTGAACCCATACTTCCACGGCACCACCATCCGTACCGGCGCACCGTTCTGGTTCGGCAGCACCTCGCCGTACAAGCCGAACGTCAGCAGCGACAGCGGATGCATCGCTTCGTCCATCCGCAATCCCTCCACGTATGGCCAACTCAGCACGGGATACGATAGCCCCGGCATCTGCTTCGGATCGGCCAGCGTGACGAATTCCACATACTTCGCGTTGCCCGTCGGCTGCACCCGCCGGAACAGTTCAGACAGCGAGTAGCCGACCCAGGGGATCACCATCGACCACCCCTCCACGCAACGGTGGCGATAGACGCGCTCCTCAAGCGGTGCAAGCTTGAGCAGTGCATCGATATCGTAGACCTTCGGTTGCTTGACCTCGCCCTCAATGGCCACCTGCCACGGGCGCGGCTTGAGCGTACTGGCGCGGCGCGACGGATCGGACTTGTCGGTGCCGAACTCGTAGAAGTTGTTGTAGGTGGTGACGTCCTTGATATCGGTCGTCTTGTCTGTGATGACGTAACGCGTGTTGCGCGTCGCCGCCAGTTTCGCCAGGCCTGTGCCTGGACTGTCGGCCGCGAAGGCCGTCTGTAGCGGCAACAGCCCTAGGGCAGCGCCGCCCAGCCCCGTCAACCCGGCACCGGACGCGCGCAGAAAGCGCCGCCGAGCGGTGACGACCTCGTGCGGCGTAATGTCGCTCGCCGGAATGTCCGCCCCGCGCAAGCGCAATTGATCCTGTCTCATGATGTCCCCTCCTGCCAGCCGTTTGCACCACGGCCGCCGATTGCGCAACGTTGCGAACGCGCCTGCCCATTCAGACGGGTGCCGGAACGGCGTCGTTCCCATCGCCCTGGTGCGCAAAATCATACGACACGATGAAAAAAGCCGCCGGCAACAGCGTGCGGCGGCTTTCGCGCGATGCCCGATGCGGCAATGCGTGTCAGAGTTGACCGTAGCTGTGAAGTCCCGAGAGGAACATGTTCACACCGAGGAACGCGAAGGTCGTGATCAGCAAGCCGGTCAGTGACCACCACGCCGCCACCGCACCACGCAACCCCTTCATCAGGCGCATGTGCAGCCATGCCGCGTAGTTCAGCCAGACGATCAGCGCCCAGGTCTCCTTCGGGTCCCAGCTCCAGTAACCGCCCCACGCGTCGGCGGCCCACAGCGCACCGAGAATCGTAGCGATCGTGAAGAACGCGAAACCGACGGCAATCGCCTTATACATCAGGTCATCGAGCAACTCGAGCGACGGCAGGCGCGACGAGAAGAATCCGCTGTCGAGCGGCTTGCCGGCCACCGCCAGACGCCGGTTCTCGCCCGACTTGAGCAGATACGCCACCGCGACCATCGCGGCGAGCGCAAACGTGCCGTAACCGATGAAGTTCGCGGGCACATGAATCTTCATCCACCAGCTCTGCAATGCCGGCACCAGCGGTTGGATCTCGTAGGCACTGCGCGCCACGCTGTACCAGAGATTGAAGCCGACCGCCGCGCTGATCACGAGCAACACGAACGGCCCGAGCGAGCGTGTTTCGTAGTGATGCTCGTAATACAGATAAAACAGGGACGTGATCATGCAGAAGAGCACGAACACTTCGTACAGGTTCGAGATCGGGATATGACCGACGTCGGCGCCCACCAGATACGACTCGTACCAGCGCACCATCATGCCGGTGAAGCCGAGTAGCACAGCGGACCAGCACAACGCCGACCCGACGCTCGCACCGAACGGTGACCGCGCGATCAAGCCGCCCCAGTAGAAGAACGTGGCCAGGAAGAACAGCGCACTCATCCACAGGATGGCCGACTGACTCGAGAGGAAGTACTTGAGCAGGAACGCCTGGTCGGCGCGCGCCAGATCATGGTGATACAGCCCGATGCCCGAGAGGGCGAGGATCGCGATCCCGGCCATCAGCCACCTCACGGACCGCCAGTGCCAGCCCAGCAGCGCGAAGACCGGCACGCAGAGCACCAGAATCGTGTGCTCGTAATAATCCATGTAGTGTCCGTAGCGATTGAGGGCAAAGCCCGCCCCGATCGCCAGCGCCAGCGCGAACAGCCAGTCGCCGACACTGCGCCGACGCAGCCACGAGACTTCCGAATAGGTTTGCAATAACTCCATCTGTCTCACCCTTATCGTTTTGTGACGATCTCGTCGATCTCCGCCTTCGTACGGGCGAATTCCTTCTCGAAATCCAATGTGCGGCGCGTGGTCGACACGGCCATCAATACCGAACTACCGCCGTCCGGCGTGTCTTTGAGCCACAGCCACAGACGCCGCTCGCGCACGTAGAACATGGAGAAGATGCCAAGCACCAGCAGCAAGCTGCCAAGATACACGATCTTCTTGCCCGGCGAGCGCGTGAGCTGGAAGACGCTCGCCTGGATCTGGTCGAACGAATCGAGCTGCAGGTAGACGGGGGCGTCGTACAGGAAATTGTCGGACAGCGCGTTGGTCGCCGTATGCACGAAGCGCTCATTCTCGGGCGTCGGCGTCATGGCCGGCTGCCCGGCCTGTTCGCGCGCGACCTGCCACAGTTGCCAGATCGTGCCGTCCAGAATGCGGCGGAACATGTCGGCCGCATTCGATTGCTGATCCTGCGGGACCTTCTCGTTGACGAACTCCGCAATCGCCTGCAAGCCGCCCTTCGCATGGCTGGTTTTGCTTGCCGGAATCGCGCCGGCAAACAGATCGAGCTCGCGCTTGGCGCTCTCCTGCAATTGCCCGCGCAACGCTGCCGACGTCTGCGACGGCAGCGATTGGGCGGCGAAGCGGCGGGCCGCTTCCGCCCGAGCGCCATCGTCCTGAAGCGCGGCGCGCAGCAGCATCCATTGCTTGACGGAGCCGTCGGCGTCCGCCGGAATGCGCAGATACTGGAACGGGCCGTCCGGCGTATCGCGCACGCCGGTCATGAAGACGCGCTCGCCGTCGTCCACCAGAATCGGCAGCATGTAGTTGCGGTACTCCTTCGCCTGCCCATTGCGGTCGCGCACCTTGTACTGCACCGACGGCCCGACGTTGCGCAAATCCTTGCCCACGTCGGGGCGCGCGCCCGAGCCGAGTCGGGCGTTCAGATCATCTCGCAATGACTTGCGGGCCACACCGCGCACGTCGCGCTCGCCGCTGCCATTGCTGATGTTCTCGACGTTGATGGCGCGGAAATCACTGAACTCGACGGTGTATTCGTCCTGGCGGGCGCCGCCGCTACGCAATTGCGTCGAACCGCCCACGTTCCCCGAGAACGCAAACGCTCGGTCGGTCGGGCCGTGCATGGGATACCCCGTGAGCTTGAGCTTGCTGCCGCCGTCCTCGAAGCTCGACTGGTAGATCGCCACGCCCTTGTAGATGAATGGTTCGTTGACCTTTACCGTCGCGTTCATCGACTTGCCGGTCTCGGGGTCGGTGACCACGATATCGCTCGCGAACAGCTTCGGCATGCCGGTCGAGTAGTAGTCGACGTGGAATTTCTTCAACTCGACCGAGAACGGCAGGTCCTGCACCACCGAGCCATCCTGGAAATTCAGAATCGCCGTGTTCGATTTACCGCCCTCCGGCACGAACGCATAACCGCGAAACGCCGGATTGTTCGGCGAGAGGCGGTGCGTCTGGGGAATCTGGGCAATCACGGCGTTGCCCTGCAGCGGCGACTTGCCGAACAGCGCCATCTGGAGACGAATGAGCAGGTCGCTGTCGACCAGTCCGCCCAGGCAGATGATCACGATCGCACTGTGCGCGAAGATGTAGCCGATCTTGTTGACCGCGCCGGTCTTGGCCGCGACGAGCGTCGCGCCGTCGCGCTCGCGGACGACGAACCGGTAGCTGCGGCGTCCGAGATAGCCCGTGAGGCGCGACACGAGGTCGGTGCGCGACGCCGGGCCGGTGAATTCGGCCTTGTGACCGAAGGCTCGCAGACTGCCCTCGCGCACGTGATCGCGCCAGCTGCGGATGTCCGCGACCATCTTCGGCGCGTTGCGTACGATGCACAGCGTCGTCGACGCCATGAGAAAGAAGAGGATCAACAGGAACCACCACGAGCTGTACACGGTGTACAGACCGAGCGAGCGGAAGATGTCGGCCCAGAACGGACCGAACTGATTGACGTAGTTGGGGTAAGGGTCGCCCTGCTTGAGCACGGTGCCCACGATGCTGGCAATCGCAAGCACGCTCAGCAGGCTGATGGCGAAACGCATCGAGCTGACCAGCTCGACGCCATCGCGCACCCACCGCTGCGCGCCCTTGATCTGCATTCCCGAGGTACTGAGGCTCATCCTGTGTCCGACAACAAAAAAGGGCGGGGACGCGTCTCTTACGCGCCCGCCACCCTGTGTATGCTAAACCAGTTCCATCCGGCCGCCCTGCGGTGCCGCAGCTGGTTTCGTTATAAGTCAGCGAATATACCCTGACGTTCACATGATGTCAGAGCATGGGCTGCCGATCAGCGCAAACCGGCGATGTAATCCGCGACTGCCTTGATTTCCTTGTCCGACAGCCTCGAGGCGACCGTGTGCATCGGCGCATTGTTTTTGCGAACCTCGTCGCGGAACGCCACCAACTGGGCGGCGGTGTATTCCGCCCACTGGCCGGACAGACGGGGATACTGCGACGGCATACCGGCACCGGTCGGGCCGTGGCAGGAGGCGCAGGCGGGAACGCCCTTTTCGGCCAGTCCGCCGCGGTAGATCTTCTGGCCCAGCGGCACGGTGTCCTTGTCGCGCGCGGCCCCCGGTTTCATGGTCTGCGAGGCGAAATAGGCGGCGACGTTGTGCATGTCCTGATCGGACAGCGCGGCGACCATGCCGGCCATGATGGCGTTGTTGCGCGCCGGCGTTTTGCCGGGCTGGGCCTTGAATTCGGTGAGCTGTTTGTAGAGATATTCGGCGTGCTGACCGGCGAGCTTCGGATAAGCGCCACCGGTGCTGTTGCCGTCTGCGGCGTGGCAGGCGGCACACACCTGACTGGCAATGGCCTGACCCCGGTTCAGGTCGGGTTTGGCGGGCGCCTGAGGCTCGGCGGCGTGTCCTGCACCGCTCAGAAGAAAGCATGCCAGCGCCAACGGTGTTGCAGCGAGAGACTTCCACACTCCTCGGTTCATTCGCACACCTTATATCTGTTTTGTCGGGAAATCGGTCGTTCGAACTCACCGTCCGGCGTCGCGTTTCTCCTCCAGCCGCACGGCGCGCGAGACGTTCGGACAAGCCTTGGCAAGGCCAAGGTTAACTTTCATATTGTACAATAAAGTCTTTCCCCGACTTTAGGGGATTTCCATGTAGAAGGCCGCAGAACGGGGCTTCCCGGGCTTTCGCCGGGGGCGCATCGAACCCACCGTCTTGCGTGCCTGCGCCCGCGTTGCAGCCCGACTCCTGTGGCTGCGGCGCTCCTCGGTCCCCGTCATGTCCCTACTTCATCAAGCCCGCTTCTTCACGACCGTCAATCATCTGCGCGACCTGCCGCCCACGGCCGTGCCCGAGGTCGCCTTCGCGGGTCGCTCGAACGCGGGCAAGTCCAGCGCACTCAACATTCTTTGCAATCAGAAGCGGCTGGCCTTCTCGAGCAAGACGCCAGGCCGCACGCAGCACATCAATTACTTCGAGATCGCGCACCTCGAGCATCTGTACGGCTATCTCGTCGATTTGCCTGGCTATGGCTACGCCGAAGTCGGCGGTGGCGTGAAGGTCCACTGGCAGCAGCTTCTGGGCGACTACCTCGTGCAGCGGCCGCAATTGCGCGGCCTCGTCCTTGTGATGGACTCACGCCGTCCGTTCACGGATCTCGATTGCGAGCTGATCGACTGGTTCATGCCGACGGGGCGGACCATCCACGTGCTGCTGACCAAGGCCGACAAGCTGACGCGTCAGGAAGCGACCGTGGTACTGCGCGACACGCAAAAGCGACTGGCGGCCCTGCCGCGCACTGACGGCCTGCCGTCCGACGATCCCGCAACGCCGCCGCAGTTCACCGCCCAACTGTTTTCGTCACTCAAGCGTACCGGCGTGGAAGCCGCGCAACGCGTGCTCGAAGACTGGCTCGCCATTCCTGCACGCACCACCGCCAAGAAGTAAGCGGGCATCAAGCCTCGAGGGGGCGGCGAAGACCAGACGTGCCGCGCAGGCGCGGCAAATCGTCGCGGCGAGTCGCGCGGCCCTCCATGCGTTTGGCGCAATATCGGCGCGCGCAACGCGGCCGGGCACGCCCCCTCGGCCGAACGGATGAGTGCGCTCGAATCCCCCCGAACGCTGCGTTGCCAAGGGCTTGACCGACACGATTCGCGCGCCCATAAAAAAACCGCCGTGTAGGCACGGCGGGTTTAAATGAGCCTTATCGTAGAACGACAGGCGCCCGCTCAGGGAGGAGAAGCGGGGGACGTCGCACGCAGTGCGAACATCCGGTTGGTATGATATACCATGCGTTCGAAAGTTTCCCGGCAAGTGCCGTTTTTTGCGCACGTTCCCGCTGGCGGGATCGCTGAGCCAGCGGCAACGACGCGCGGGTTTCGGGATGCCTCCGCGACCGACTTCACCAGAATCTTCGACGCGCCATTCTTCGTCCAAAGGACCCATCGCATGAGTTCCTTCCCCCTGCTTCGCCCGCGCCGCATGCGACGCGATGATTTTTCGCGCCGTCTGATGCGCGAAAACCACCTGACTTGCGACGACCTCATTTATCCGGTGTTCGTGCTCGAAGGCGAGAACCGCCGCGAGGCCGTCGATTCGATGCCCGGCGTCGAGCGCGTCTCGGTCGACGAACTGCTACGCGTTGCCGACACGTGTGTCACGCTAGGGGTGCCGGTGATCTCGCTATTCCCGAACATCGACGCGTCGTTCAAGACGCCCGACGGCATCGAGGCCACCAATCCGGATGGCCTGATCCCGCGCGCTGTGCGTGAGCTTAAACGCCACTTCCCGGATCTTGGCGTATTGACCGACGTTGCCCTCGACCCGTACACGAGCCATGGCCAGGATGGCGTGCTCGACGACAACGGTTACGTCATCAACGACGTGACGACCGGCATTCTCGTGAAGCAAGCGCTCACGCAGGCGGAAGCAGGCGTGGACATCGTCGCGCCGTCCGACATGATGGATGGTCGTATCGGCGCCATTCGCGAAGCGCTCGAAGCCGACGGCCACATCCACACGCGCATCATGGCGTATGCCGCCAAGTACGCGTCGGCCTTCTATGGCCCGTTCCGCGATGCCGTCGGATCGGCGTCGAACCTGGGCAAGGGCAACAAGATGACGTATCAGATGGACCCCGCCAACTCCGATGAAGCGCTGCGTGAAGTCGCGCTCGACATCGAAGAAGGGGCGGACATGGTGATGGTCAAGCCCGGCATGCCGTATCTGGACATCGTGCGCCGCGTGAAGGACGAGTTCCGCTTCCCCACGTACGCCTACCAGGTCAGCGGTGAATACGCGATGCTCAAGGCTGCCGCGCAAAACGGCTGGCTCGACCACGACAAGGTCATGATGGAATCGCTGCTTGCCTTCAAACGTGCTGGCGCCGATGGCATCCTGACATACTTCGCGCTCGACGCGGCAAGGCTGATTCGCGCGCAAGCGTAATCCGCAGCCGCCGGCACCACCGAATCCGTTCGCGATGCGCCGCGTTCGGGTTCGGGTTCGGGTTCGGGTTCGGGTTCGGGTTCGGGTTCGGGTTCGGGTTCGGGTTCGGGTTCGGTGCCAATGCTCAGGTGGCCGGGCCCAACGCTTTGTCGAGGCTACGCAGGAACTGATCCGCCGACTGCGCGCCGATCACGCGCACGCCCTTTCTCTCGTTACCGTTGCTGTCAAAGAAGAGAATGCCCGGCGGGCCGAACAGCCCGAAGCGCTTGAGCAGTGCCTGATCATCGGCACTGTTGGCCGTGACATCCGCCTGCACGAGCAACATCTGATCAAGTCTGGCTTTGACCCGCGGATCCGTGAAGACGAAGCGCTCCATTTCCTTGCAGCTGATGCACCAGTCCGCATAGAAGTCGAACATCACCGGACGGTCCGCCGTAGCGATGATCTGATCGAGTTCGGCAACACTGCGTACGCGATGAAACCGGACGCCCTCGACCCTGGGGGCATCGGCGTTGGCGCTCCCCGAG
Source organism: Pandoraea eparura (assembly GCF_902459725.1). GTDB lineage: Bacteria > Pseudomonadota > Gammaproteobacteria > Burkholderiales > Burkholderiaceae > Pandoraea > Pandoraea eparura. The sequence goes on along the minus strand of NZ_CABPSH010000008.1, from coordinate 53,630 downwards.
GTGGCGACGGTCAACCCGGCAAGCGGCGCCAGCGGATCACGCGCCCCCACTGCCGCCCCCACCAAGGCAACGGCGCCAAGCAGAGCCACGACGACCCCCATCCCCTTGAGCACGCGTCGCGCCGCGCTCACACCGTCGGGCAACCGATCGAAAACGTGCATGAAGGCGGCTGCCACCAGCAGCAGCGCTCCCACGCCGAGCAACAGCACAGGCGTGCTCAGCAATGGCCGCACAATCCACAGTGCAACACCGAGAAGCAGGAAGCCAAAGCAGCGCTTCACGCCGTCCATCCACGCCCCGGCGCGCGGCAGCAATGCACCGCCACCGCCCGCGAGGATCACCAGCGGCAACCCCATCCCGAGCGACAACGCGAAGAGCGTTGCGCCACCAAATACCGCATCCCCGGTCCTCGCGATAAAGGCGAGCGCGGCCGCAAGCGGCGCGGTCACGCACGGACTCACGATCAGTCCCGACATCACGCCCATCATCGCCGCACCGATCCATTGCCCGGACTGCTGCCTGCGAGCGGCATCGTCGATGCGGGCGCGCCACATCAACGGCAATTGGATTTCATACATCCCGAACATCGACAGCGACAGAATCACCATGAGCAGAGCAAACGAAACCAGCACCCATGGCGCCTGCAGGAACGCGATGAGGCCTTGCCCCAGCAACCCGGCAGCGACACCAATGGCGGTATTCACGACGGCCATGCCGAGCACATAGGCGAGCGCCAGACGCACAGCCTTGCCTCGACTGGCCCCCTGTCCGGCGACAATCGACAGGAGAATCGGCACCATCGGCAGCACGCACGGCGTAAAGGCCAACCCGACACCCAACGCGAAGAAGATCGCCAATGCCAGCGCGAAGCTTCCACCGGAGAGAATCCGCTCGGCCTCGTGATAGTCGTCCCGCGCCGACAACCAGCCACCAGCGGTACCGGCATCAGGTACCGCAGACACCGATGTCGACGACGTGATGGCAGACTGTCCGGCCGACGCCTGAGCCTTGCCACCGAGCAGCGCCAGCGTCGCGGATCCGGGCTGCGACTTGGCCGCTGACTCCCCCTGCGCCTCCCCACCCGTATCCCCGTCACTCGCCACGCCAATGGCTGCGGCGGAAATCTTCATCGGCTTGTCCATCGGGGGATAGCACAACCCCTTCTCAGCGCAGCCCTGCATGGTGACATTCAGGGTGAACGGCCCACCGGCACGACTGACGGGAATACGAACGTCGATGGGCTCGTGATACACCTCCATGTCCTTGCCGAAGGTCTCGTCGCGTTTGACTTCGCCTTTCGGAAACTCGGGAGCGCCCAGCGCGACAGCGGGATTGTCGGTAGCGAAAGCAAACCGTTCTCGGTAGAGGTAATAACCCTTGGCAACGTCAAAATGCAGCAACACGGCACCGGGCTGCTCGGTCTTCGACACCTTGAAGGCGACATCCGGATCGAGAAAGTCGTCAGCGGCGTGGGCTCGCCCGGCCCCGAGCGACAGAACCGCCACCGCGACCAGTAACGCGAGCGACCACAGCCACAGGGCGCGATGTCGCATCGCGCCTGATTCATCGAGACCGCCTCGTACAACCGCCGGCCCCACCCTCGTCTTCCCATCAGACATGCAACGTCCCCCGCGTCTCACCCTCGACCCACCGCGCGTACGCGGGCAACGCCGCCGAAGCGGGCCACGCCACGATCTCCGGCACGTCGTACGGATGATGTTCTTTAATGAATTGCTCGAGGGCGCCATAACGCCCAGCCGTCGTCTTGATCATGAGCGGCACCTCCACGCTCGTCTCGCGCTTGCCCTGCCAGCGATAACTGGAACGCACGGGTGCCATTTGCTGCACGCACGCCGCCAGCCGCTCGGCCAGCATGCCGTCGGTGGCAGCCTCGGCGCTGGCCTCGTCGGGGAACGTCGTCATGACGATAAGCAGGGCATCCATGATGTGCGGTAGACCGTTCAAGCGTGGGGATTGTTCACTGTACACCGACGCCGGGAAACGTGTGCGATCGGCCGGCTATTTCCGGAATAACACGCCGACGCCTTCGGACAACACCTCAAAACGAAAAAAGCCAGGTCGACGACCTGGCTTCTTCTGACGGCTGACGGTCGTAAAAGACCGTGGCGCGAATCGCTTACTCAGCGACTTCCGGCGCTTCCGTGTCGACTTCCGGACGATCCAGCAGTTCGACGAAAGCCATCGGCGCGTTATCGCCCACGCGGAAACCCATCTTGAGGATGCGCAGGTAGCCGCCCGGACGGTTGGCAAAACGCGGACCCAGTTCGTTGAACAGCTTGGTGACCATGTCACGATCGCGCAGGCGGTTGAACGCCAGACGACGGTTGGCCACCGAATCCTTCTTGCCCAGGGTGATGAGGGGCTCGACGACCTTGCGCAGTTCCTTCGCCTTCGGCAGCGTGGTCTTGATCGCTTCGTGTTGGATCAACGAGTTCGACATGTTGCGCAGCATTGCCAGACGGTGGCTGCTGGTACGGTTCAGCTTACGAAGACCATGACGGTGACGCATTTCAACTTTCCTTTAAACAGAGTTTTCGACCTAGCTCTTCTATCGGTGACCATCACCGCGGGCCGGTACCTTCGCTATCGGCCGTATCGGAACGTTCAAGAACACTCCGACGCGCCGCACTTACGTAGCGACACGGCCGCCCGAGGGCGGCCATGCCGTTACGCCTTACTTCTCGAGACCAGCCGGCGGCCAGTTTTCGAGCTTCATGCCCAGCGTGAGGCCACGCGAGGCAAGCACTTCCTTGATCTCGTTGAGCGACTTGCGACCCAGGTTCGGGGTCTTGAGCAATTCGTTCTCGGTACGCTGGATCAGGTCGCCGATGTAGTAGATGTTTTCGGCCTTCAGGCAGTTGGCCGAACGCACCGTCAACTCGAGATCGTCCACCGGACGCAGCAGGATCGGATCGATCTGCGGCGCACGCGACGGGGCTTCGCTGGCGGCTTCCGTGCCTTCCAGCGCAGCGAACACCGACAGTTGGTCGACGAGGATGCGAGCCGATTGACGGATCGCTTCTTCCGGCGACACCACACCGTTGGTCTCGATGTTCATCACGAGCTTGTCCAGGTCGGTACGCTGTTCAACGCGGGCCGATTCGACCGCATAGCTCACACGCTTGACCGGCGAGAACGACGCGTCGAGGACGACGCGGCCGATCACCTTGGCCGACTCGTCGCCATAACGGCGCACGTTACCCGGGACATAACCACGACCCTTTTCGATCTTGATCTGCACGTCGAGCTTGCCGCCCTTGGCCAGATGCGCAATCACGTGGTCGGGATTGATCAGTTCCACATCATGCGGCACTTCGATATCCGAAGCGCGCACCACACCTTCACCATCCTTGCGCAGCGTAACGGTGACTTCGTCACGGTTATGCAGCTTGAACACCACACCCTTCAGGTTCAACAGGAAGTTAACGACATCTTCCTGGACACCGTCGATGGTGGAATATTCGTGCACAACGCCGGCGATCGTCACTTCGGTCGGGGCATAACCGACCATCGACGACAACAGCACGCGGCGAAGCGCGTTACCCAAGGTGTGGCCGTAGCCACGTTCGAACGGCTCCATCACGACTTTGGCGTGATGCTCACCGACCGGCTCAACCGCAATGATCTTGGGCTTCAACAAACTGGTTTGCATAGGTTTCCTTTTCAATACCCTCGGCTCGTTACACCGATAAGGCTGATGCGTGACAACCTGCACGGAACGCAAAAACGCGCCGTGAGGCGCGTCAGCATACGGATATTAACGCGAATACAATTCGACGATCAGGCTTTCGTTGATGTCGCCTGCGATATCGCTACGTTCCGGCAGTGCCTTGAAAGTACCTTCCATTTTCTTGGAATCAACCGAAACCCAGATCGGGAAACCGACTTGCTCGGCCAGCGACAGTGCTTCTTGAATACGCACTTGCTTCTTGGCCTTGTCGCACACGGTGATCACGTCGCCGGCCTTGACCTTGATCGACGGGATGTTGGACACAACACCATTCAGCGAGATCGCCTTGTGGCCGACCAGCTGGCGCGCTTCAGCGCGCGTCGAGCCGAAACCCATGCGGTACACGACGTTGTCGAGGCGCGATTCGAGCAGTTGCAGCAGGTTTTCACCCGTGTTGCCCTTGACGCGATCGGCTTCCGCGAAATAGCGACGGAATTGGCGCTCAAGCACGCCGTAGATACGCTTGACCTTCTGCTTTTCGCGCAGTTGGTTGCCGTAGTCCGACGTACGAGCACCCGAGGTGCGACCATGCTGACCCGGCTTGCTGTCCAGCTTGCACTTGTCGGCGAGCGAGCGGCGTGCGCTCTTCAGGAAGAGGTCGGTACCTTCACGGCGGGAGAGTTTGGCCTTCGGGCCGATATAACGTGCCACGGTTGTTCCTTTATCTCAAAATCTGACGCAGCGAACTTTGTCCACTACGCAAGTCCGGTACCTATGTACCGGACGGTGGTCTTAGAAATTGCTACGCGCACGGCCGAGACCGTGCGCGAACCCGCGATTATAGCAGGATTTGCTTCTACGTCTTAGATACGACGACGCTTCGGCGGGCGGCAGCCGTTGTGCGGGACCGGCGTCACGTCCGAGATGGCCGTAATCTTGATACCCAGCGCATTCAGCGCACGAACCGCCGATTCGCGACCCGGGCCCGGGCCCTTGATGCGAACTTCCAGGTTCTTCACGCCGTATTCCAGCGCCACGCGGCCAGCCGACTCGGCAGCAACCTGGGCAGCGAACGGGGTCGACTTGCGCGAACCCTTGAAGCCCTGGCCACCCGACGTCGCCCATGCCAGCGCATTGCCCTGACGATCGGTGATCGTAATGATGGTGTTGTTGAACGAAGCGTGGACGTGCACGACGCCTTCGGCAACGCTCTTCTTGACCTTCTTGCGAACGCGCTGCGAAGCGGCGTTGTTCTGTTGCTTAGCCATGAGTTCCTATCCTCTGGTTACTTCTTCAGCGAGACGCCGGCCTTACGCGGGCCCTTGCGGGTACGCGCATTGGTACGGGTGCGCTGACCGCGAAGCGGCAAGCCCTTGCGGTGACGCATACCACGATAGCAGCCCAGGTCCATCAGGCGCTTGATGTTCATGGTCACTTCACGGCGCAGGTCGCCCTCGACCGTCAGTTGACCGACTTGATCACGCAGCTTTTCGAGATCCGCGTCGTCGAGGTCCTTGACCTTCTTCGACAACGGCACACCGGCGGCTTCGCAAATCTGGCGAGCGCGCGTGCGGCCGACACCGTAAATGGCCGTCAAGCCGATTGCGGTGTGCTGGTGGTTCGGGATGTTAACCCCTGCGATACGAGCCATTCGTAATTCCCCAACTAAATAGCGTTAAAGGCCGATTAGCCCTGACGTTGCTTGTGGCGCGGATCCGAACTGCAGATCACGCGCAGCACGCCTTTGCGCTTCACAAACTTGCAATTGCGGCAGATGCACTTAACAGATGCCAAAACTTTCATGACAATTCCCTCTCTCTAATCACTTCGCCCGGAAGACGATCCGCGCACGCGACAGATCGTAGGGCGTCAACTCTACCGTCACCTTATCTCCAGGCAGGATGCGGATGTAATGCATCCGCATCCTGCCGGAAATATGTCCAAGTACTACATGGCCATTTTCCAGCTTTACCCGGAAGGTGGCATTGGGGAGGTTTTCAAGGACCTCACCCTGCATTTGTATAACGTCGTCTTTCGACATGATCCAGGATCAGCGAAGCGTCATGTTATTGCCGCCCTTGAAATTCGCTTTTTTGAGCAGCGACTCATACTGTTGCGACATCACATACGACTGCACTTGCGCCATGAAATCCATCGTCACCACCACGATAATCAGCAGTGAGGTTCCACCGAAGTAGAACGGGACGTTCCAACGCAACACCAGAAACTCAGGCAGCAGACACACCAGGGTGACATAAGCTGCACCGGCCAGCGTCAGGCGCGTCAGGATCTTGTCGATGTACCGTGCCGTCTGATCGCCCGGACGGATACCCGGGACGAACGCGCCGCTCTTCTTCAGGTTGTCCGCGGTCTCCTTGCTGTTGAACACCAGTGCGGTGTAGAAGAAGCAGAAGAACACGATCGCCAGTGCGTAGAGCATCACGTAAATCGGCTGACCCGGCGACAACTTCGCCGCGATATCCTTGAGCCAACGCGTGCTGTCGCCTGCGCCGAACCAGTTCGCGATCGTTGCCGGGAACAGGATGATCGACGATGCAAAGATCGGCGGAATCACGCCTGCCATATTCAGCTTGAGCGGCAGGTGCGAAGCCTGGCCACCATACACCTTGTTGCCGACCTGGCGTTTGGCGTAGTTCACGAGGATCTTGCGCTGACCTCGTTCGACAAACACGACGAAGAACGTCACGAGCACCACGAGCGCACAGATCACGATGGCCGAGAACGGACCGATCGAACCGGTGCTGACAAGCTCGAACAGACCGCCCACAGCGTTCGGGAGTCCGGCCGCGATACCACCAAAGATGATGATCGAGATGCCGTTACCGAGGCCGCGTTCGGTGATCTGCTCACCGAGCCACATCAGGAACATCGTGCCGGTCACGAGCGTGATCACCGTCGTCAGGCGGAACAGCATGCCCGGATCGACGACGAGCCCAGGCTCGCTCTCCAACGTCACTGCGATCGCCGCTGCCTGGAAGAGCGCGAGCACCACCGTGAAATACCGGGTGTACTGCGTGATCTTGCGCTGGCCGGCCTGGCCTTCCTTGCGCAACGCTTCCAACTGTGGCGAAACCATCGCCAGCAGCTGCATGATGATCGACGCCGAAATGTACGGCATGATCCCCAGTGCGAATATCGTGAAACGCGACAACGCACCACCCGAGAACATGTTGAACATGCCCAGGATCCCGCCCGACTGGCGCTGGAACAACTGCGCCAGCTGATCGGGGTCGATGCCCGGCACCGGGATATGCGCACCAATACGGTAGACGATCAACGCCAGCAGCAGGAAAACCAGCCGCCGGCGCAGATCCGCATACTTCGGGCCCTGCGTACCAGGCTTAGCGAGATTAGGAGACTTGGCCAATGCTGGCTCCGGGGTGACCTAACTTACTCTGCGACCGAACCGCCGGCCGCTTGAATCGCCGTGAGCGCACCCTTGGTGACGCCCAGACCCTTCACAACGACCTTGCGGGTGATCTCGCCCGAGGCGATGATCTTGGCCGACAGCGACAGCTCGCTCACCAGACCGGCCTGCTTCAGAACCAACAGATCGATCTCGTCGACCGGCAGGTTGTTCAGGTCCGCCAGGCGAACTTCGCCCACGAAACGACGCGTCAGCGACTTGAAACCACGCTTCGGCAGACGACGTTGCAGCGGCATTTGACCGCCTTCGAAGCCCACCTTGTGGAAGCCGCCCGAACGCGACTTCTGACCCTTGTGACCACGGCCGGCGGTTTTACCCAGACCCGAACCGATGCCACGGCCAACGCGGCGCTTGGCGTGCTTGGCGCCTTCTGCCGGCTTAATCGAATTCAATTCCATTTTGCCCTCGCTCAGTCGACGATCTTCACAAGGTACGAAACCTTGTTGATCATGCCCCGCACAGCGGGCGTATCCTGCAACTCGCTGACCGAATTGAGGCGACGCAGGCCCAGGCCCTTGACGGTCGCGCGGTGTTCTTCACGCGTACCGATCAGGCTCTTGACCAGCTTAACTTTCACAGTTTGCTGCGACATATTGATCACCCTTAGCCGAGGATCTCTTCCACCGACTTGCCACGCTTGGCGGCGATGTCAGCAGGAGTCGATTGTTTCTTCAGGCCGTCGAGCGTGGCGCGGACCAGGTTGTACGGGTTCGTCGAGCCCAGGCTCTTCGTTACCACGTTGGTCACGCCCATCACCTCGAACACCGCGCGCATCGGGCCACCGGCGATCACGCCGGTACCGTCCTTCGCCGGCGACATCAGGACGCGCGAGGCGCCATGCTGGCCGAGAACGTTGTGTTGCAGGGTGCCGTTCTTCAGGGGCACCTTGAACATGTTGCGGCGGGCTTGTTCCATCGCCTTTTGAACGGCAACCGGCACTTCCTTCGCCTTGCCCTTGCCCATGCCGATGCGGCCATCGCCGTCACCAACCACGGTCAACGCGGCAAAACCGAGAATACGGCCACCCTTCACAACCTTCGTGACACGGTTGACCGCGATCATCTTCTCGCGAAGGCCGTCGTCGCGTTCGTCAGCCTGAACTTTCGCTTGCATCTTTGCCATGACGGATCCTTACTTAGAACTTGAGGCCGGCTTCACGGGCAGCGTCGGCCAGAGCCTTGACGCGACCGTGATAGCGGAAGCCCGAGCGGTCGAAAGCCACGCTTTCGATGCCGGCAGCCTTCGCCTTCTCGGCGATACGACGGCCGATCAGCGCAGCAGCAGCAGCGTTGCCACCCTTGCCTTCCTTGTCGCCCAGTTCCTTGCGCACTTCGGCTTCCAGCGTCGAAGCGCTGGCCAGCACTTGCGTGCCGTCTTCCGAAAAAACTTGCGCGTAGATGTGCACGTTGGTGCGATGCACGGAAAGGCGATGCACCTTTTGAGCTGCCAGCTTGATACGAGTCTGGCGAGCACGGCGCACACGAGATTGTTTCTTGTCCATGTTTCGCACCCTTTACTTCTTCTTGGTTTCCTTGAGGATCACCACCTCGTCCGCATAGCGGACGCCCTTGCCCTTGTAGGGTTCGGGCGGACGGTAACCGCGAACTTCCGCAGCCACTTGTCCGATGCGTTGCTTATCAACGCCCTTGATGATGATCTCCGTCTGCGTCGGGGTCTCGGCCTTCACGCCTTCCGGCATGGCATGCACGACATCGTGCGAGAAACCCAGCTCGAGCTTCAGGTTCGTACCTTCAGCCTTGGCACGGTAACCCACGCCAACGAGTTGCAGCTTCCTTTCGAAACCCTTGCTCACACCGGTCACCATATTGTTGACCAGTGCACGTTCGGTGCCATACAGCGCATTCGCTTCGCGGCTTTCGTCAGCCGGGGCGAAGGTGATGGTGCCGTCTTCGATCTTGACGTTCACGAGGGCGTTAATACCGCGGGTCAGCGAACCCAGGGCACCCTTGACCGTCAACACATTGCCTGCCAGCGTGGCTTCCACGCCCTTCGGCAGTGCAATGGGACTCTTACCTACTCGAGACATTTCAACTCTCCTCGGTTAGGCGACGTAGCAGATGACTTCGCCGCCCACGCCGGTGGCGCGTGCCTTGCGATCGGTCATCACGCCCTTCGGGGTCGAGACGATTGCAACGCCGAGGCCGTTCATGACCTGCGGGATGTCGTTGCGGCTCTTGTACACGCGAAGACCCGGGCGGGACACGCGCTCGAGGCGCTCGATCACCGGACGGCCAGCGTAGTACTTCAGTGCAATGTTCAGCACTGCTTTCGTTTCTTCTGCTTCAACCGCGAAGTCTTCGATGTAGCCTTCGTCCTTCAGGACCTTGGCGATCGAGACCTTCAGCTTGGACGAGGGCATCTTCACCGATGCTTTCTCAACCATCTGAGCGTTGCGGATGCGAGTCAGCATATCGGCGATAGGATCGCTCATGCTCATGGTGCTTCTCCTATTACCAGCTAGCTTTGGTCACGCCCGGGATTTCGCCACGGAAGGCGATTTCACGGATCTTGTTACGGGCCAGGCCGAATTTGCGGAAGGTACCGCGCGGACGGCCAGTCAGGTCGCAACGATTGCGTTGACGCGTCGGATTGGCGTTACGCGGCAGCTGTTGCAGCGCCAGACGTGCTTCATAACGCTCGTCTTCCGACTTGCTGGTGTCTTCGATGATCGCTTTGAGGGCGGCGCGCTTGGCAGAAAACTTCTGCGCCAGACGGGCGCGTTTCTTTTCGCGTTCGATAAGTGCCAGTTTAGCCACGATTACCTCAGTTACGGAACGGGAATTTGAACGCCGACAGAAGAGCCTTGGCTTCTTCGTCAGTCTTCGCGGTCGTGGTGATGCTGATGTTCAGACCACGCAGCGCGTCGATTTTGTCGTACTCGATTTCGGGGAAGATGATCTGTTCCTTCACACCGATGTTGTAGTTGCCGCGACCATCGAACGCACGACCCGAAATACCGCGGAAGTCACGCACGCGCGGCAGTGCCACGGTGATGAAACGATCCAGGAATTCGAACATACGCTCGCCGCGCAGCGTCACCATCGTACCGATCGGGTAACCTTCGCGGATCTTGAAACCGGCAATTGCCTTGCGAGCCTTCGTCACCACCGGCTTTTGGCCAGCGATTTTCGTGAGGTCGCCAACGGCGTGCTCAATGATCTTCTTGTCGGCGACGGCTTGACCAAGGCCCATGTTCAGGGTGATCTTGGTGATGCGCGGCACTTCCATGACAGACTTGTAACCGAACTGCTTTGTCAGCTCGGCGACAACCTTGTCTTTATAGAATTCTTGCAAACGGGCCATTATCTATACTCCCTGTGACTTAGGCACCGACGACCGCACCGGTCGTCTTGAGGAAGCGGACCTTCTTGCCGTCTTCGACCTTGATGCCCACGCGCGACGGCTTGCCATTGGCATCCACCAGCGCCACGTTCGACACGTGGATCGGCATCGTCTTGTCGACCACGCCACCTTGCGTACCCTTCATCGGGTTCGGCTTGACGTGCTTTTTGGCAACGTTCACGCCTTCGACGACCAACTTGTCGCCATCAACGGCCAGGACCGTGCCACGTTTGGCCTTGTCCTTACCCGTCAGCACGATGACCTGGTCACCCTTGCGAATCTTGTTCATGTGTCGGCTCCTTACAGCACTTCCGGGGCCAGCGACACGATCTTCATGAAGCGTTCGGTACGCAGTTCACGCGTAACCGGCCCGAAGATACGGGTGCCGATCGGCTCGAGCTTGGTGTTGAGCAGCACGGCGGCGTTGCCGTCGAATTTGACCAGCGAGCCGTCCTGGCGACGCACGCCCTTGGCGGTGCGCACGACCACTGCGTTATAGATTTCGCCCTTCTTGACGCGACCACGCGGGGCAGCATCCTTCACGCTGACCTTGATGATGTCGCCAATGCCGGCGTAGCGACGCTTGGAGCCGCCCAGCACCTTGATGCACATCACTTCACGCGCACCGGTGTTGTCGGCTACTTCGAGCCGGGTTTCAGTTTGAATCATGGTGTTATCTTCCCAACTTAATCCGACACATACGCGTCGGTCAGTCTTGGTCCCCGTCAGCACCAAAGGGTGCCGTTTGGGTTGAGTCGTTCAAAAGTGGACAACTTTGCAACCTCAACCAGACCCGTAGAGGATACGAATCGGCTTCGGAAGCCATCCACTCCCTTGCGAAACCAAAGACCGGTTTTAGCGAAAGAAGCGGAAAGTCCGGAATTATACAATGATAATTCCGGACTTGCAAGTCAAGCCTTCGCTTCAGCGCGCTTTAGATGATACGGGCGGCTTCCACGAGACGGGAGACCGTCCAGGCCTTGGTCTTCGACAGCGGGCGGGATTCTTGAATCTCGACCGTATCGCCTTCCTTGTACTGGTTGGTCTCATCGTGCGCGTGGTACTTCTTCGAACGCACGATGTACTTGCCGTAGAGCGGGTGCTTCATTTGACGCTCGACCAGCACGGTAACCGTCTTGTCCATCTTGTCGCTGACAACCTTACCCACGAGGGTACGCTTCAGCGAGGTCTTAGCGGTATCGTTCATTTCTGGCTCGCCTTCTCAGTCAACACGGTACGCACACGCGCGATGTCCTTGCGCACCTTCTTCAGCTGGCTGGTGTTGCTCAGCTGTTGGGTGCCCGCTTGCATGCGAAGACCGAATTGGGCCTTCAGCAGATCCGACAGTTCCTTGTTCAGGCCGTCGACATCCTTGGCACGAAGTTCGGATGCTTTCATTTCAAATTCTCCCCTCAGGCGCCAAGGCGACGTACGAAGAACGTCGTCTGAATCGGCAGCTTGGCAGCAGCCAGGCGGAACGCCTCGCGCGCCAACGCTTCATCCACACCGTCCATTTCGTACAGCATCTTGCCCGGTTGAATCTCGGCGACGTAGTACTCCGGGTTACCCTTACCGTTACCCATACGCACTTCTGCCGGCTTTTGCGAGATCGGCTTGTCCGGGAAGATACGGATCCAGATACGGCCACCGCGCTTGATGTGGCGAGTCATGGCGCGACGCGCGGCTTCGATTTGACGAGCCGTCAGACGACCACGACCGACCGCCTTCAGGCCGAATTCGCCGAACGACACTTCGTTACCACGCGTGGCAACGCCAGTGTTACGGCCCTTCTGCTCTTTGCGATACTTTCTGCGTTTCGGTTGCAGCATGATTATTCTCCAGTCTTGGCGTCGCCTTCAGGCTTGCCAGCCGGGCGGCGTGCACCACCGCGCTTCGCGCCGGCCTTATCGCCAGCATCGTCACGACGGGGGCGACGGTCGCCCGGACGCGCGTTGCGGCGCGGACGCTTTTCTTCGGCCGGCTCTTCAGCCACCGGAGCGTCGTTGCGGCCCAGCGTGTCACCCTTGTATACCCACACCTTGATACCGATGATGCCGTACGTCGTCTTCGCTTCCGAGGTTGCGTAGTCGATGTCAGCGCGCAGCGTGTGCAGGGGCACACGGCCTTCGCGGTACCACTCGGTACGGGCGATTTCGATACCGTTCAGACGGCCTGCGCTCATGATCTTGATGCCTTGGGCACCCAGACGCATCGCGTTCTGCATCGCACGCTTCATGGCGCGACGGAACATGATACGGCGCTCGAGCTGCTGAGCGATCGAATCGGCGATGAGCTGCGCATCGGTTTCCGGCTTGCGGATTTCCTCGATGTTCACGTGCACGGGCACGCCCATGCGCTTTTGCAGCTCGGCCTTGAGGATTTCGATGTCCTCGCCCTTCTTGCCGATCACAACACCCGGACGCGAGCTGAAAATCGTAATGCGAGCATTACGCGCCGGACGCTCGATGATGACGCGGCCGACCGAAGCGTTCTTCAGCTTCTTCTTCAGATATTCGCGAACGCCGATGTCTTCCTTCAACATCTGCGCGAAGTTCTGGTTGTTGGCGTACCAACGCGAAGCCCAGTTACGACTGACCGCCAGACGGAAGCCAGTCGGATGAATTTTCTGTCCCATCGTGACCCCTTAGTTGCCCAGCGTCACAGTGATGTGACAGGTTTGCTTCTCGATGCGGTTACCACGGCCCTTAGCGCGCGCGGTGAAACGCTTGAGCGAGGTCGCCTTGTCGACGTAAATGCCCTTGACGCGCAGTTCGTCGATGTCAGCACCTTCGTTGTGCTCGGCGTTGGCGATGGCCGACTCGAGCACCTTCTTGATGATGACCGCGGCCTTCTTCGGCGAGAAGGTCAGGACATTGAGTGCGCGCTCCAGCGGCAGTCCACGGATCTGGTCGGCGACCAGACGCGTTTTTTGCGCCGAGATACGAGCATCGCGATGAATTGCTTTCACTTCCATGGTCGGCCCCTTATTTCTTCGCCTTCTTGTCGGCCGCATGGCCCTTGAAGGTACGGGTGAGCGCGAACTCACCCAGCTTGTGGCCGACCATGTTTTCCGTCACGTACACCGGCACGTGTTGACGGCCGTTATGCACAGCGATCGTCAGGCCGATGAAATCGGGCAGGACGGTCGAACGACGCGACCAGGTCTTGATCGGCTTCTTGTCACGCGATGCAGCCGCCGCTTCCACTTTTTTCAGCAGGTGAGCGTCGCAAAACGGACCTTTTTTAACAGAACGAGTCATTTGCTAGCTCCAATTAACGCTTCTTGCGACGCTGAACGATCATGCTGTCGGTGCGCTTGGTCGAGCGGGTACGCTTACCCTTGGTATGCTGACCCCACGGGCTGACCGGATGACGACCAGCAGCCGTACGACCTTCACCACCACCGTGCGGGTGATCCACCGGGTTCATCGCCACACCGCGAACGGTCGGGCGAATACCGCGCCAACGCTTTGCACCGGCCTTGCCCAATTGGCGCAGGCTGTGCTCTTCGTTACCGACTTCACCGATGGTGGCGCGGCACTCGATGTGCACGCGACGCACTTCACCCGAACGCAGACGCACTTGAGCGTACGTGCCTTCGCGAGCCAGCAGCATGGCCGACGTACCAGCGGCACGGGCGATTTGCGCACCCTTGCCCGGCAGCAGTTCGATGCCGTGGATCGTGGTACCGACCGGAATGTTGCGGATCGGCAGCGTGTTGCCTGACTTGATCGGCGCTTCCGAGCCGCTCATCACTTGCTGGCCGACGGTCATGCCCTTCGGTGCCAGGATGTAACGACGCTCGCCGTCGGCGTAGCACAGCAGAGCAATGTTCGCGCTGCGGTTCGGATCGTATTCCAGACGCTCAACCTTCGCCGTGATGCCATCCTTGTTGCGACGGAAATCGACGATACGGTAGTGTTGCTTGTGACCGCCGCCCATATGACGGGTGGTGATGTGACCGTTGTTGTTACGGCCAGCGGTCTTGCTCTTGGTATCGAGCAGCGGGGCGAACGGCTTGCCCTTGTGCAGATCCTTGTTGACGACCTTGACCAGCGAACGGCGGCCCGGCGACGTCGGTTTGGTTTTGACGAGTGCCATGATTACTTGGCCTCCGCTTCAAAATTGATTTCCTGACCCGGCTTCAGGCTCACGTAGGCCTTCTTCTCGTGGTCGCGACGACCCATGAAGCGGCCAAAGCGCTTTTGCTTGCCCTTGCGGTTCAGGATCTGCACCGACTCGACTTCCACCTTGAAGAGAAGCTCGACTGCAGCCTTCACTTCTTGCTTGTTCGCGTCGCGTGCAACTTGGAACACCACTTGTTCGTTCTTGTCAGCCACCAGCGTCGCCTTTTCGGAGATCACCGGCGAGAGCAGGACCTGGTACAGACGATGGTCGTTTTTACGCACGTCGCTCATGACAGCATCTCCTCAATCTTGGCGATCGCGCCCTTCGTCACCAGCACCTTCTTGAAGTAGATGAGCGACAACGGGTCGGCGAAACGCGGCTCGGTGACGGCAACGTGAGCCAGATTGCGCGAGGCCAGGAACAGGTTCTCGTCCACGCTATCCGTGATCAGCAGCACCGACTCAAGACCCATGGCCTTGATCTTTTCAGCGAGCAGTTTGGTCTTCGGCGCATCCAGCTTGATGTCCTCGACCACCGACAGACGACCTTCACGGGCGAGCTGCGACAGAATCGAGCACACACCAGCGCGGTACATCTTCTTGTTGACCTTGTGGGTGAAGTTCTCTTCCGGCGAATTCGGGAAGATACGGCCACCGCCGCGCCACAGCGGGCTCGACGACATACCGGCACGAGCACGGCCCGTACCCTTCTGACGCCACGGCTTCTTGGTCGTGTGCTTGACCTGTTCACGGTCCTTTTGCGCACGATTGCCGCTGCGGGCGTTGGCTTGGTAAGCCACCACAACCTGATGGATCAGCGCTTCGTTGTAGTCACGGCCGAACACGACGTCCGACGCGTTGACCGCAGCGCCTTCCTGACCTTGCTCATTCAGGAGCTTCAGTTCCATTGTTACGCTCCCTTCGCGAGTTTGGCCTTGACTGCCGTGGTCACGAAAACCTTGCCTTCGTTGGCGCCCGGAACGGCACCCTTCACGAAGATCAGGCCACGTTCAGCGTCAATGCGCGCGATTTCGAGATTCTGCACCGTCGTGGTGACGTCGCCCAGATGACCCGTCATGCGCTTACCCGGGAACACACGGCCCGGATCCTGCGCCATACCGATCGAACCCGGCACGTTGTGCGAACGCGAGTTACCGTGCGAAGCGCGGCCCGAAGCGAAGTTGTAGCGCTTGATGGTACCGGCGTAGCCCTTACCGATCGACACGCCTTGCACGTCGACCTTCTGGCCCACCTGGAAGAGATCGACGCCAACGGCCGCGCCCGGCTGCAGTTCAGCAGCTTTGGCAGCATCGACGCGGAATTCCTTGAGGATTTCACCGGCTTCGACACCCGCTTTCGCGTAGTGGCCGGCGGCGGCTTTGGTCACGCGCGTGGCGCGACGGTTACCGAAAGTGACTTGAACGGCCGTGTAGCCGTCCGTTTCATCCGTCTTGATTTGCGTCACACGGTTGTTAGACACGTCGAGCACGGTGACGGGAATCGAATCGCCGTCGTCCGTGAAAATACGCGTCATGCCAACCTTGCGACCGACAAGGCCAAGGCTCATGATTTTCTCCATTCCCGACTGCGATTGGCCGGGGCTAAATGATAAAAGGATGGCCCACGGACGTGGCCCATCTTTTAAAAACTACACTTGAGCCCGCCATTATAGACGAGCTTTTATCGCTTGACAAGTGTTGCTAAATCGCATAACAAAAACCCCGCCGAGTCAGTATTGGCGGGGCTTTCCAGCGCAAAGTCGCTCTTGAGCCTTACTGCAGCTTGATCTCGACGTCGACGCCAGCCGGCAGGTCCAGCTTCATCAGGGCGTCAACGGTCTTGTCCGTCGGATCGACGATGTCCATCAGGCGCTGGTGCGTGCGGATTTCGAGCTGGTCGCGCGAGGTCTTGTTGACGTGCGGCGAACGCAGGATGTCGAAACGCTCGATGCGGGTCGGCAGGGGCACCGGGCCCTTGACGATCGCGCCAGTGCGCTTGGCGGTTTCAACGATTTCGGCGGCCGACTGGTCGATCAGGCGGTAGTCGAAAGCCTTCAGGCGGATGCGGATTTTTTGGTTCTGCATGGAAATTCTCCAAAGAGCGTGGCAGCCCTCGTTCGGGTGCCGGGTAAATCACAAAGAGCAAACGCAGCGTCGGCGGCGGGAGTGCAAGCACTCCCGCCCTCCGTCAATCCGTCATTAGTCTTCGATCTTGGCAACCACGCCGGCGCCGACGGTACGGCCACCTTCGCGGATTGCAAAACGCAGACCTTCTTCCATGGCGATCGGCTGAATCAGTTCAACCTTGATCGACACGTTGTCGCCCGGCATGACCATTTCCTTGCCTTCCGGCAGGGCGATCGAGCCCGTCACGTCCGTCGTACGGAAGTAGAACTGGGGACGGTAGTTGTTGAAGAACGGGGTGTGACGGCCACCTTCGTCCTTCGACAGGATGTAGACCTCGCCCGAGAACTTGCGGTGCGGCTTGATCGTGCCCGGCTTGGCCAGAACCTGACCACGCTGGACGTCTTCACGCTTCGTGCCGCGCAGCAGAATACCGACGTTGTCGCCTGCCTGACCTTGGTCGAGCAGCTTGCGGAACATTTCGACGCCCGTGCAGGTCGTCTTGTCGATCTTCGGCTTGTCGCCGTCCATGGCGATACCGACGATTTCGATTTCTTCGCCGACCTTGATGATGCCGCGCTCGATACGACCGGTCACGACCGTGCCGCGACCCGAGATCGAGAACACGTCTTCCACCGGCATCAGGAACGTGCCGTCCACGGCGCGCTCCGGCGTCGGGATGTACGTGTCCAGCGCGTCAGCCAGCTTCATGATGGCTTCTTCGCCCAGGGGACCCTTGTCGCCTTCGAGCGCCAGCTTGGCCGAACCCTGGATGATCGGCAGATCGTCGCCCGGGAAGTCGTACTTCGACAGGAGTTCGCGAACTTCCATTTCGACCAGCTCGAGCAGCTCGGCGTCGTCGACCATGTCGCACTTGTTCAGGAACACGATGATGTACGGCACGCCAACTTGACGGGCCAACAGGATGTGCTCACGCGTCTGCGGCATCGGGCCGTCGGCAGCCGAGCAAACCAGGATGGCGCCGTCCATCTGGGCAGCACCGGTAATCATGTTCTTGACGTAGTCGGCGTGGCCCGGGCAGTCAACGTGTGCGTAGTGGCGTGCCGCCGTTTCGTACTCGATGTGTGCGGTGTTGATGGTAATACCGCGCGCCTTTTCTTCCGGTGCCGCGTCGATTTCGTCGTACTTCTTGGCCTGGCCGCCGAACTTCGACGACAGAACCGTTGCGATAGCGGCCGTCAAGGTGGTCTTGCCGTGGTCAACGTGACCGATGGTGCCAACGTTCACGTGCGGCTTGGTCCGCTCGAATTTTTCCTTTGCCATTTCCGAATCCTCAGATACTGAATAGACGATTAAACAGTGCGCCGGGCGCTGCATCTCATGATGCAGACACCCGACAATTCAATTACTTGTTCTTGTTGCTGATAATGGCTTCGCTCACGTTCTTCGGAGCTTCAGCGTAGTGCTTGAACTCCATCGTGTACGTGGCGCGGCCTTGCGTGGCCGAACGCAGCGACGTCGAATAGCCGAACATTTCCGACAGCGGAACTTCAGCGCGCACAATCTTGCCGCCGCCGACCATGTCGTCCATGCCCTGGATAATGCCGCGACGCGACGACAAGTCGCCCATCACGTTACCCATGTAGTCTTCCGGCGTTTCCACTTCCACGGCCATCATCGGCTCGAGAATGACCGGGTTGGCGCGGCGCATGGCTTCCTTGAAAGCCATCGAACCGGCCATGCGGAACGCGTTTTCGTTCGAGTCCACATCGTGGTACGAACCGAACGTCAGGTGAACCTTGACGTCAACCACCGGGAAGCCGGCCAGAACGCCGCTCTTGAGCGTGTCTTGAATCCCCTTGTCGACCGCCGGGATGTATTCGCGAGGAATGACACCACCCTTGATCTCGTCGAAGAACTCGTAGCCCTTGCCTTGCTCGTTCGGCTCCAGCGTGATGACAGCGTGACCGAACTGGCCGCGACCACCCGACTGCTTGACGAACTTGCCTTCGACGTCCGCGGCCGACTTGCGAATGGTTTCGCGGTAGGCAACCTGCGGTGCGCCGATGTTGGCTTCCACGCCGAATTCGCGCTTCATGCGGTCCACCAGAATTTCGAGGTGGAGCTCGCCCATGCCCGAAATGATGGTCTGACCCGATTCTTCATCGGTTTGCACGCGGAACGACGGGTCTTCCTGCGCCAGGCGGTTCAGGGCGAGGCCCATCTTTTCCTGGTCGACCTTGGTCTTGGGCTCGACAGCCTGCGAAATCACCGGCTCCGGGAACACCATGCGCTCGAGCACGATCGGGGCGGTCGGGTCGCACAGCGTGTCACCCGTGGTCGCATCCTTCAAACCGACGGCTGCGGCGATGTCGCCTGCGCGCACTTCGTCGATTTCTTCGCGCTGGTTCGCGTGCATCTGCACGATACGGCCCAGGCGTTCCTTCTTGCCCTTGACCGAGTTCAGCAGCGTGTCACCCTTGTTCACGACGCCCGAGTAGACGCGGAAGAAGATCAGTTGGCCAACGAACGGGTCGGTCATGATCTTGAACGCCAGCGACGAGAACTTCTCGTCATCTGCCGCGCGACGCTCGATCGGCTGTTCCTTCTCGTCCGTGCCCTTGACCGGCGGAATATCGACCGGCGACGGCAGGAAGTCGATCACGGCGTCCAGCATACGCTGCACACCCTTGTTCTTGAACGCGGTGCCGCACAGCATCGGCTGGATTTCGCAAGCGATGGTACGCGTGCGCAGACCGTTGATGATCTCAGCCTCGGAGAGGTCGCCCTCTTCCAGATACTTGTTCATCAGGTCTTCGCTCGATTCGGCAGCCGCTTCGACCATGCCTTCGCGCCACTTCTGGGCGTCCGCCATCAGCTC
Source organism: Pandoraea eparura (assembly GCF_902459725.1). GTDB lineage: Bacteria > Pseudomonadota > Gammaproteobacteria > Burkholderiales > Burkholderiaceae > Pandoraea > Pandoraea eparura. The sequence continues at coordinate 34,036 of NZ_CABPSH010000008.1, read as the reverse complement.
GGCCGGAATGTCGACGTAGTCGAACTTCATGCCTTGCGACGCTTCGTCCCAAATGATCGCCTTCATCTTGATGAGGTCGACCACGCCCTTGAAGCTTTCTTCCGCGCCGATCGGCACCACCACCGGCACCGGGTTGGCCTTCAGGCGGTTCTTCAGTTGGTCATAGACCTTGAAGAAGTTCGCGCCGGTACGGTCCATCTTGTTGACGAACGCCAGACGCGGCACGCCGTACTTGTTGGCCTGACGCCAAACGGTTTCCGACTGGGGCTGCACGCCACCCACGGCACAGTAGACCATGCACGCGCCATCGAGAACACGCATCGAGCGCTCGACTTCAATCGTGAAGTCGACGTGACCCGGGGTGTCGATGATGTTGATGCGGTGCTTCTGGTAATTGTTCGCCATGCCGGACCAGAAGCAGGTCGTGGCAGCCGACGTAATCGTGATGCCACGCTCTTGTTCCTGCTCCATCCAGTCCATCGTCGCGGCGCCATCGTGCACTTCACCGATTTTGTGGTTCACACCGGTGTAGAACAAAATGCGCTCGGTCGTCGTGGTCTTACCTGCGTCGATGTGAGCGCTAATACCGATGTTGCGGTAGCGCTCGATAGGGGTTGTACGAGCCACTTTAAGCCTCTTTCAATGTAGCCGCCATTTTTGAGGGGGCTACTAACACAAACGGGCGAGGCGCAATTTCTCATGCGCACCCGCCCCGGTTTCTGCTCTAGGTACTGCTTGCCAGCGTCAGAAGCGGAAGTGCGAGAATGCCTTGTTGGCTTCGGCCATGCGGTGAACTTCGTCACGCTTCTTCATGGCGCCGCCACGGCCTTCCGAGGCTTCGATCAGCTCACCTGCCAGGCGCAGGGCCATCGACTTCTCGCTACGCTTTTTCGCGGCCTCACGCAACCAACGCATCGCCAATGCCATACGACGCGACGGACGCACTTCGACCGGAACCTGATAGTTTGCACCGCCAACGCGGCGGCTCTTGACTTCAACCACCGGCTTCACGTTACCGAGAGCCGTGTTGAAGATTTCCAGCGGATCCTTGCCCGCCTTGGTTTGGATCTGCTCGAAAGCACCATAAACGATGCGCTCTGCCACCGACTTCTTGCCGGCAAGCATGAGCACGTTCATGAATTTAGCGACATCAACGTTGCCGAACTTCGGATCGGGCAACACTTCGCGCTTGGGGACTTCGCGACGACGCGGCATGATTTCTTCCTTAATAAATTCAGTTGGAGCTGGGCTCCAGGCCACCTACTAGCCCATCTCAGGCCGAGTGACCACTTACTCAGTGACGATGTACCACCATCACCGAACGTATATCCGCTGAGCCGCTTAGGCCTTCGGACGCTTCGCGCCGTACTTCGAACGGGCCTGCTTACGGTCCTTGACGCCTTGCGTGTCGAGGCTACCGCGCACCATGTGGTAACGCACACCCGGCAAGTCCTTCACACGACCGCCGCGAATCAGCACGACCGAGTGTTCCTGCAGGTTGTGGCCTTCACCGCCGATGTACGAAATGACTTCGAAACCGTTCGTCAGGCGCACCTTGGCAACCTTACGCAGAGCGGAGTTCGGCTTCTTCGGCGTCGTCGTGTACACACGAGTGCACACGCCGCGACGCTGCGGGCAGTCCTGCAGGGCCGGGCTCTTGCTCTTGATTTGAGCAGAGGTGCGCGGCTTGCGGACCAATTGGTTAATCGTTGGCATTGTGATTTCCTAAATGTGTCAAAAGCATGAAAACCAAGGCGGGCCGTCATGCAGATTTACTGCGCACTCCCCGGCTTCTCTTGCGGATTGCCCGCATCTAAACGCTTGATGCATAAGCATTTTGCATTGGACACGCGCATACCGCCGGAAAAACCGGAGCCTGCGACTATACCTGCGGTCAAGGCAAGTGTCAATGCACTCGTGCACGAATTCGCCCCGTAAGTCGTTGATTGTTAACGCGTTGCCATCGGCGTTGCCATCGCGGGCTCGCGTTGCCTTGCGCCCGCCTCGGTGTGCGCCATTGCCGTCGCGGGTGCCAAACCGCAAAAATCGACGTTCCGACGCAACAACCGGATTCGCTGTAGCGGGAATACTCCAGGCGACCACGGGAAGCGTCCCGTGACATCAACCGGAGTGACAGCGATGTACTTTGCGATTGGAGAGTGGCTTACGTCCGCCCTGGCCGTGTCGAACGGAATACCGTTACCGCAACAGACTTCGCCTGCGCATGGCATGACGACCGACCTCAGGCAACTCGCCTCGGCGCCGGTCTCGGCCAGCGCACACCGTGTCGCGCCACGCCGTCCGGGTGCGGGCACCAACGATACGACCTTCGACTGGTCGCGGGCCCCGGCGACCCGCGCACGGGTCTTTGCCGAGCGGCTGACAGATGTGCGACCGGTCTGCCTGGTCGGCAGCCGCAACGACAGTGAGAATTGCCTCCTCGACCTCACACCGGGCGCGAACGTCGACGTCAGCGCCAGCCGCCTGATGCTGGCGGGCTGCGAAGCGTCGCTCCCGCCATCGGTCAGCACCGCGCTCACGCGCAGCGGACGCGATGCCCGCGCCCTCGAGCAAGCGTTTTCCGAGACGTTCGCTGCAGAGTCGCAAGGGAAATTTTCCGTCCCGGCGATCGCGCAACGGATCACCGAGTGCCTGCGCCAGATATCCCCGGGCATGCCACACCTGCTGCGCCACGCCGAGGTCTACCTCGAGATGCCGCGGGTCACGTTTTTGCACAGGTTGACCAGCGAGCAGGAAGCCCGGCGCCACCACGTCACGACACCGTTTCCGAACCCACCCGTTGGGCGCATCACCGGCGCCCCGGAGGTACGCGAGGCCATGCTGGGCGCCTACATTCGGCTTCCGCTCGGCGGCGGCGTCCACACGTTTATTGTCTCGCTCGCCACGCCGCATACCGTAGAGCGGATTCGCGAGGATCCGCGCACGCACGCCGGTCAGCACCTGCACGCCATCTTCGGCGACGTCCCGGAATACCTTCAGGCCGCGCGTTTGCAGATGCGCACGGTCGCGCCAGGCGACGACGTCGTGCACACACTGGCCGAGTGGCTCCATGACGGTCATCAACGCTATCGCGACTTCGCCCGCAGCGAAACGCGCGAGACGCTTGCACCGGAATCGCATCGCCACGTCAGACAGCCAGCGTGTCCACCGGCCGCCCCACCACGAACGCCCGACGCCGCACGGACGCCGCCCCGGGCGCAGGCGTTGATGCAGGCCGAGGTGCTGCCGCAGACCGGCGCTGCCCCAGCGCCCACCCGTTCGCGGCGCGATCGACAGCCTTCGGCCGCCGAACTCGCGGAAGCCCTCGCAGCGCTCGAGCGCTTGGACAAGCAATACCGTATGCTGGGACGCCCTCGGTTCGGCTGACCCGAACACCCCTTGGCGCGGGGCACGCCAGCGGTGATGGCCGGGGTGACGACCCAGGTCGTCTTCTCGCGAGATTTGCGCCCCCCCTGTCAAATCTCGCAGCGCCGCCTGTCGCATCCGGCGTAGCCGGTGTCATCCGGCGCGTTTTTCCCGGGAGGGCGAATTCGTACACTCTGGGGTTTAGGCAGCGAGCCCTCCTGCCCTGACGCGAGCCCACTATCCGCCATGCAGGCAAGTTTCGAAAAAGACAGCATCCTGGTGCTCGATGTCGACGGCACCCTGACCGATTCGGCGCGAATTCACCAGCGAGCGTTGCTCGGCGCCATGACCTCGCTGGCCTTTGAAGACCTGAACACCGACTGGGGCAGTTACCCGCATCACACCGACACCGGCATTCTGATTCATGCCCACGCCTCGCACGGACGCGCGCTGCCGCAGCCGCACGACCTGGCGCGCTTCGAGCACGAGATCGACGAGCGCTTCACCGCCTTGCTCAACGCGCACGGCCTGGCCGAGATCCCTGGCGCCCGAGCCTTTGTCGACGCGGCACACCGCTCGCGCTGGGGCGTGGTGTTCGCCACGGGTGGCATCCGGCAGGTCAGCCACCGGAAGCTGCGTGCCGTGGCCATCGAATACACCGACGCGATGCTCATCACATCCTCCGAGTACAGTTCGCGCGAACAGCTCGTCGCCGAGGCCATCAAGCGGGCGCAGGCCGGCTATGGCATCACGCATCCGCGCGCGATCGTCTCGATCGGCGATGGCATGTGGGATCTGAAAGTGGCGCGTCGTCTCGGCATCGATTTCGTCGGGATCGGCTCACGGCGCTCGCGCTCGCCGCTTTACGCCGAAGGCGTGCCCGTCTACGACGACATGTGGGACGCGATGCACTGGCTCACGCCGGGCCGCGCACGCGCGTCAGGTATTCGCTTGGCGTCACGCCCATGAAGCGACGGAACATCGTGGAAAATGCGCTCGGGGTGTCGTAACCGACTTCGAGCGCCACCTGCGTGATGGGCTGCCCCGCCCCCAACATCGGCAACGCGCCCAGCAGGCGCATGTGCTGACGCCACTCCCGAAACGGCAAGCCGAACTCCGTCATGAAGCGCCGCTCCAGCGTGCGGCTCGATGCGCCGACGTCGAGCGCCCAGTCCTGCAGGCTGCGAGGATCCGCCGGTGTGTTCAGGTAGATGTCGAAGATCTTGCGCAGACGCGCGTCGCGCGGCACCTGCAAATGCAGCGGCGACTCGCTCTTCCATTCCACTTCCTCGAGCAAGAGCGCCATGACGAGCGCGTCCTTGCCGTCGGGCGACCAATCGGCGGGCAGCGACATCGCACGCAGAATCAGTTCGCGCAACAGCGCGGACACGCCGATGACGACGGGCGCGGCGGGCGCCGTGAGCTCGCATCGCGCCACGTCGACGTAGACCGTGCGCATCTCGACGCGGCCACGCATGCGCACTTCATGCGTGACTTCCCCCGGAATCCAGAGCGCGCGTTGCGGCGGTATCACCCAGAACGACGTATCGGTGCGCACCTCAAGAATGCCGGCACTCGCATACATCAGTTGCGCGCGCCGGTGGCTGTGCGGGGGCACGACGAAGCCATCCGGGTAATCTTTCGCCAACGCGCCGACGGGGCGGTCTTGCCCCTGAAATGTCAGCGGTACCCCAGTTGTGATCGGCATCGGCACCAGGCCTTTCAAAGGCGTAATTTGGGTCGCTTTTTGGCGATCTCGCCAGCGTAACACTGGGCATCCCCGCCCACCAAGCCGAATCCCCGGGTGCGGCGGCGCAAAGCCCACACGCATCAAAAGGGCTTGACGATCACGAGCGAGACGACGCCCGCCATCGAGAGCAGCGCGACGGGAAGCGCGCGCCGAAAAAGCGCCGAGGACGTCGTGGCGCCGTCGCGTTCGAGCCGCCTGAGCGTGGCGGACATGCGGCCGTGCAATCCCGAGAGGATCACCACCAGGACCAGCTTGGCCATGAACCACGGCGCACTCCACCAGTGCGCCATGAAGGCCAGTGCCGGACCGGTAATCCAGACCACGATCAGCGCGGGCGACGCCAGTCCGTAATCCGCTCGCCGCGCGACGCGTCGCCACTCGGGCTGCGTCAGACGTCCGCCCAACGCCATCGTCACCAACCCGGCGATAAACGTGATCACCGCAATCAGATGGGTGACCTTGATCCACAGATAGAGCATCGGGGTCTCCTTGGGGCTTCGATTTATTATTTCCAATCAAGCAATAGTTGATTGCGCTAACTCGCCTTTATCGCCAAATGACGCAGCAATACACTTCAACTGTCGACGATGAATAGCACATCGCCTCTTTCAAAAGACAGGAGAAAACATCATGCAACGCACGCTTATTGCCTCGGCTCTGGTTTCCGCAATGCTGGCCCTCTCGGCCGGTTCGGCTTTCGCCAGCGACGCCTTCGACGGCCCGTCGGAATTCTCGTGGGTGCCGCAGACCAGCGTCCTGAGCCGCGCTCAGGTGCGTCAGGAACTGGTCCAGGCCCAACAAGCCGGGCTTGTGGTTCAACACGACGCCGTGTACCCGAAGGCAGCGCCGAGCGCCCAACCGGCGGCAGCCAACGCCCCGATCACGATGGGTTCGGTCGGTGGGCTGCAACGTGCCGGCACGACCTATTTCGGCTCCTGATGTAACTCGCCGCGCTGCGGACCTCTCAAGCAGGGCTGCGGCGCGGCGCGCGTTCTGCGCATAACGACGCGCCGGCTTCGGCTGGCTCACTGTGATCTCCGGTCGGTCACGACCTCAGACTCCTGTCGCTGTGCGTAGTGGTTCGACGCACAGGACTTTGCCCGTCGCTCCGGCGACGGGCTTTTTTAGCGGACGTACAACGCACTGGCGACGTCCGCGAGCCTGCGACCCCGCGACAGAAAACGACGAAGCCCGCCGAAGCGGGCTTCTTGTCGTTGCCGGAACGACGCACGACGCTTACTTCGCCAGCGACTTCGCGAGAAACGCGAGCGCACGGCCATGGGCGAGCGCCGCCGACGGCTGATGGTACGACGCGCGCGCCCAGCAGTTGAAACCGTGATCGGCACCCGGATACACGAACACTTCGGTATTCGGACGCGACTTCACCGCTTCGGTCACCGACGTCACGATATCCGGCGTGATGTGGCTATCGAGCGCGCCGTAGTGGAACTGCACCGGCACGTTCAGTTGGGCCGCTTCACCCAGATAATTGTGAATGCCGCCACCGTAATACGGCACAGCGGCGTCGACCAGCCCGCGCGCGGCACTCAGGTACGACAGCAGTCCGCCGAAGCAGTAGCCGACGGCGGCGATCTTCGCACCGCCATCAAGCTTGCCGCGCAGCGCCTTGGCCGTCGCTGCGATATCCGCCACAGCCTTCTCGATGTCGACCGACTGGCGCAGCTCCATCGCACGCGCCCAATCGTCGCCCGAGTAGCCGAGTTCGACGCGCGGAGCGGCGCGCCAGAAGATGTCCGGCGCGAGCACGACATAACCGTCCATCGCATATTGATCGGCCACGCCACGAATGTGTTCGTTCACGCCGAAGATTTCCTGCACCAGCACAATGCCCGGCGCGTTTGCGGTCTGCCCCGACGGCGGCAATGCCAGGTAGGCATCGAAGGCGCCGTCCACGGTTTCGACACGGATCCATTGACTGTTCGACACGGAAGTTGCTCCATCAAAGAAAGGGGGGAATGCCTGCGCACGGCAACGACTGAGCCCCCACGGGATCGGGTACGTCACAAGCACGCGACCGCGCGCAGTCAGGCCGGATCAGTATAGGCACTTTTGCGCTCGCTCACAGCGCGCGGCGACGCCCGCCGCACAAGGCGGTGCGGCAGCACCAGGGACATACGTCGGCACATTGCGCCGCCCGTTCCCCAGCCATCTCACGCGCAGCGCGACGCGGCGTTTCGACGACCGAACCCGAACCGTCGGCCCGCGTTTAGCCCACCCTGGCTTCGTAGCTTCGTTGCATCATCCCGCCACCCCGTCGTCGCTCCATCACTCCATCACTCCATCACTCCATCACTCCATCACTCCATCACTCCGTCACTCCATCACTCCATCACTCCGTCCCCCGCCACACAGCCATTCGGCCATTCGGTCATTCGATCGCATCCTCGTTTCGCCGCGTCGTCACGTCGACACGTCGACACTTCATCACTTCGTTGCTTTTCCGCTACGTCGACACGTCACCCCATCCCCTCGTGACGCCCCTTACATGTCGTTACCGTCCCCAAGCCGATCGGCGGATGCGCGTTACGCTTGCCACAGGCGTTCGACATTGTTGCGAACGTGTTTAATACGGAGTCCATATGATAAAGATCACATTGCGCCAGACCATCAGCGCCGTTGCGCTTTCGCTGGCATTGACAGCCACCGGCGTTGCCACGGCCGATACGCTGCCGGCCACAGTCCGGGCGCAGAGCGCACCGCCGATGGCCGACAGGTGCAATGGCCACGGCATGCGCGACGCTGGCGACATGCCGCCACCGCCGCCTGGCATGGCACCACACGTCGGTGGCCCGAGTCTGCGAGGTGGGGCCGCCCCCGCCTTTGCAGCCATTCGCACCATCGAGGAAATCGCGCATTGGTACCGCGTTGGCGGTCATCCCGAGAACGTCTTGCCGTTCTACCGCGAGACGCTCTCGCAAACGCGCGACCCGATGCTACGGCACCATCTGAGCAACGCCATCGCGCGCGAAGCGTTGAAACCCGCCGACACCACGGCAGCCATTGCGACGCTGCGTGCGCAGTTGCGCGAGGATCTCGCCGCGCTAGCACCGCCATCGCCATCGCCATCGCCGCCGTCGTCGTCGCCTGACGCCAAGCGCCGCTGATCGGTCCCATATCGCCACCGTACACCTTGGTCATGCTGCAGCAATGACTTTGGTGTACTTATCGATATCCCAGGCACCGGAATCGTGACACGCCCGCCCATCAGACGGTCACGATGATCAGCGCGCGCGATGGCGACCGCCTCAATCCCGTGACGCCGCCATGACCCTCTCATTCCATTGCGGCAGCCACGTCAGCAAGAACTGCGCGAAACCCTCGGCGGCCGGCGAGGCCGCGCGCGAGAGCGGCCGATACACACAGACCTGACGAATCGTCTCGGGCGAGACGACACGCCGCATCACCAGGCCGAACGGCGGCGCGAGCGCCGCCACGTAGCCGGGCGTCAGGGTGGCGGCCAGCCCTTGCGACGCGACGCCAAGCGCGGTCGTCACGTTATCAACCACATCGATGGGCGTAATGCGCGCGTCGGGGGGTGCGGACAGGCGCATCTGCGCGACGCTGCGTTCGTGATCGCGTCCCGCGGCCACGAGCGGCGTATCGCGCAGGTCCGCCCAGCGCACTCGGCGACGACGTGCGAGCGCGTGATCCGGCGCACACCACAACACCCATGGACTGTCGAACGCCGGCGTCCCGGCGACATGTGCGCCCGTCGAGCGATTGGGGCCGATCGCCAGATCGAGATCACCGTTGGCCACATGATCGACGAGCGCATCGACGGGCGTATCGACCACACGCACCACGACCTTGGGCCGCAGGTCGGCGTAAGCGCGGATGGCCGCGGGCAGCGCCAGGCTCGCGAGCACCAGCGGCGCACCGACACGAACGATGCCCGCCGCGCGGTTGAGCACGTCGTCCGCCGTCTTCTCCGCCGCCTGCACATGTCGAATCACCGATTCCGCCGACGCGAGGAAATCGCGCCCCGCGCTGGAGAGCGCCACGCGCCGGGTCGTGCGGTCGAACAGTCGAAAGCCGAGGACGGATTCGAGTTCGGCAATGAGTTGGCTCACGGCCGACGAGGTGAGCCCAAGACGATTGCCCGCCTCGGCGAAGCTGTGCAATTCGGCAATGGCCACCAGCGCTTCGAACTGGCGTAGCGTGACGCGGGTCAGGGGCATGTCGTGTCGATGATCAAGTGTCGCTTGCGAAGGGACCGGAGTCGATGGATTGTCCCGTAACGGCGCGTCGCTCACCATCGACGTTCAAACGTCCTCGCCGATAATGGCCAGCACCGCCAACGCGACCGAACGCCGGCACCTGCCCCGATGCGCGGATTACTGCGGATACAGGCCATGTACCCGCCCAAACAACCGCGTCAACCCGAGCAATGCGTCGATGTTCGGCGTGGCTACCGATACGCGCTGACCGATCTCGCGCACCACGCTCACCAGCGCGTCGAGTTCGATGGGGCGGTGCGCCTCCACGTCCTGCAGCATCGACGTCTTGAACGCCCCCAGCTTCGCCGTCACCGCGTGCCGGTCCTCGGGCGACTGCTCGATCGCGCAGCCGATCTTCGCGCCGATCGCCGCCGCCTCACGCATCGCCGCCGAGCAAAACCCGCGCACGAGCGGGTCGTCCAGCAGCCGGTCGATGGTCGCGCCCGTGATCGCCGACACTGGGTTCATCGTCAGGTTGCCCCACAGCTTGTACCAGATGTCGAGGCGCACATCTTGCGACGCCTTGACCTCGAAACCTGCCCGCGTCAGCAACCCCGCGAGCCGCTGCACGCGCTCGCTCACTCCGCCGCCCGGCTCGCCGATGATGAGCCCCTGGCCCATCCTGTGATCGACCAGCCCCGGCGCCGCTGTCGCCGCACTCGCATGCACCACGCAACCGATCACGTTCGCCAGCGGTATCGCCTCGCCGATTGCGCCCTGCGGATCGACGCTCGTCAGCGCATCGTCGCCAAACGGCGTCACGCCCTTGCAGAACCACCACGGTACGCCGTTCATCGCGGGCAATACCAGCGTTTGCGGCCCGAGCAACGACGCGACGGCCGGCGCGACCTGCGTGAGCGCCGGCCCCTTCACCGCGATGACGACCAGATCCTGTACACCGAGCTGGACCGCGTCCTCCAACGGATGCGCAGCGGCCACGGGCGCCGCCGCCAACGTCTCGCCCTGCTTCACTCGCCAGCCGTGCTCACGCAGCGCCGCCAGCGTCGCACCGCGCGCCAGTGCGCTCACCTGCGCCTCGCCCGCCGCCGCCAGTCGCAACCCGATCAAGCCACCAATGGCGCCCGCGCCAATGATCGTCACCTTCATCCCTTCACTCCTGTCGTTGCGCCGCGAGGCGATAGTTTTCCTTGAATCGCGCCGGCACCCGTTCATCAAACCCCAGCGCCACACGGCGCACTTCGGGACTGTCGCCCGGCGCGTGTCCCACCCCCAGCGCCGCCGCACGCGGCGCGTCGATGCCCACGACCTGCCCGGCAAGGCGCCCGAGCCCGGTGATCTCGCACGCCACGCGATCCCCAACGTCCACGGAGCGCGAATGGCAGGGCGTGCCCATCAGGATCACGTCGCCCGGCATCAGCGTGATATGCCGGGCGATGTCCGCGATTACATAGTGCGGGCCCCAGATCGTCTCGTCACCGATATGCGCTTCCTGCACGATTCGCCCATTTCGATAGGTACGCAACGTCTGCTCGAACAGATTCACGCCGCGCACAATGCCCGGCCCGATCGGCAACAGCGTGTCGGCGCCCTTCACCCGCAGCATCGATCCCTGATCCGTGTCGCGAAAGTCCTGCAACCCCATGTCCAGCGCCGGGCAGAACCCCTCGATGTAATCCCACGCCTCGTCAGGCAGCACATTGCGGCACGTGCGCCCGATCACCACCGCATACTCGCCCTCGTAGTTCAGATAGCGGCAATCCGCCGGCTTGAGGATCTGGCCATCGTGACCATTGAGTGAGGTCGGCGGCTTCGTGAAGTACGTCGGCGTGTCGGTCGGCTTGGGTCGGTTGCGCGTCTCCATGCTACGCGAGCGATAGGAGATATGCACGGCGATGATCTTTGACGGGTCCACCGGCGGCAGGTGCGCCACCGTCTGCGAATCGACCGTGCGCCCGTCGTCGAGTCGCAGCCGCCCGCGCTCGCCCCCTTCCTCGACGATCGTGCCCCAGAACGCGCTGCCGCCGAGCAAGACGCGGCGACGCTCGACGCGCGGGCCGCGCATCACGGCGGGCAATTCGCGCAGCGGAAACTCGAAGTCCATGGTCTCGCTCCGTCAGATCGTATCGAACCAGATATGTACGTTGCCGGTGCCGCGCGCGTTCTCGTAGTCGGACAGCACCGTGCCTGGATGACGGCTGGCCGCACCGCCCAGCGCCCCGACCATCTGCAGATAGTGTGCGCCGTGCGCCTCCCACGGACGCTTGCGATAGTCCTCGTCCCAGTTCGCCAGGATCCGGTCGTGACGCCCCTCCCGAAACGCTTCGATGGCGCGCTTGTCGCTCTCGATATTCTCGGGGCGCGACACATTGCTCTCGTGAAAGATGCGCGGATGATTGGGCTGCCAGTCGATGCCGTTGAACCGGTGACTCAACGCACCGGATGCCAGCATCACCACACGCAACGAACTGCGGCGAATCGCCTCGCCGATCACCTCGCCCGATTGCAGGAAGTGCGGCGTCTCGCAGTTCTGACACGAGCTGACGGTCACGATCGGCCACGCATCGAGCCGCATCTGCTTGATGACGTTGATCGTCGGGTAATGGCGCGGCAGGTCGGGGTGCAACACGGCCCGGGCGCGCACGCCGCGCTCGCGTGCCACGGCTTCGACGCTCAGCGCGAGCTCCGGATGGCCTCGGTAGTCGTACGGCACGCCGTGCAGATACCACGGCATTTCATCGGAGACATACATGCCCGAATAATGCGCGCCGCCGTCGATCAGGTGATAGCCGGTGGTGAACCAGTGCGAGTCGAAGATCACGATGACGTCCGGACACGCCGCCACGATACGCTCACGCACCCGGGCGTAACCGGGTATCAAGTCCGAATCGCTGCCCGCGCCCTGCAGCACGCGGAATTCCTCACACTGCATCAGGCCGGGGTGATGCGACACCAGCGCCGCGCCGACGATCTGTCCCATAGGGCTCTCCTGTTCTCTCGTTGTGATGCCGCGCTCGCGTTTCAGCGATGACTGAAGCTGGCCTTGAACGGCTGTTTGGGCACGATGACATCCTTCACGTCGCAAAAGAATTCAAAGCTCCAGTCGCCGCCTTCGCGTCCGATGCCCGAGCGCTTGATGCCGCCGAAGGGCGCCGCCAGATCGCGAATGCCGAAACTGTTGATCCAGAGAAAGCCCGTGCGAACGCGCTGCGCCACGGCGATGGCATGCGCCTCGTCGCCGTAACAGACGCCCCCAAGGCCATAATCCGTGCCATTGGCCAACTCGACGACCTCGTCATCACCGACGAACGTTTGCAGCGTGAGTACCGGGCCGAAGACTTCCTGCTGCACGATCTCGTCGTGCTGACGCAGGTCGGTGAGCAGCGTCGGCGCGAAGTACTGCGCGCCAAACGGATGCCGCGTGCCGCCCCACACCACGCGCGCGCCTCCCGCCACAGCCCGGTCGACGAAGCCCTGCACGCGCTCGAGTTGCCGCAAGTGGATGATCGGACCGATCTCGGTCGCCCCGTCGCGCGGATCCCCCACAACCAGACGCTCGACCTGTGCGCGCAGCTTGTCGGTGAACGCGCGCACCACGTCGGCATGCACGAGCAGGCGCGTGCCCGCCAGACACACCTGCCCGGCGTTGCGATACATCAGCCCGGCGGTCGCGGCAGCAGCGTCGAGATCGGCATCCGCCAGCACGATGAAGGCTGACTTGCCGCCCAGCTCCAGACTGCACGGTACGAGATTGGCCGCCGCCGTCGTGGCGATCCACTTGGCGGTCGCGACCGAGCCGGTGAACGAGATGCGCGCAAGCCGCGCGTCGCTCACGAGCGCCGCCCCTGTCACGTTCCCCGGGCCTTGCAGCAGTTGAAACACGCCCGGCGGCAACCCGGCCTCATGGGCACAGTCCGCGAGCAACGACGACGTGAGCGGTGCCCACTCCGGCGCCTTGAGCACCACCGTGTTGCCCGACGCCAGGGCCGGTCCGATCTTCCAGGTCGCGAGCATCAGCGGCGCGTTCCACGGTGTGATCACCGCGACGACGCCCGCCGGATCGTGACGCACGAGATGGCGCGCCTGCGGCGTCTCGATCACACGGTCCTGCAACGTCATGGCGTGCTCGGCGAACCAGGTGATGTTCTGCATGGCGCGCGGGACCACGCCATGCGCCATGCGTGAGCGCAGCACCCCGGCATCGACGCTCTCCAAGACGGCGAACGCCTCGGCACGACGCCCGATGGCGTCGGCAAATCGCTGGAGATATGGCAGGCGCCCCGGCGCACCAAGCGCCGCCCACGCGGAGAATGCCCGTGCCGCCGATGTCACCGCGGCATCGGTGTGCGCTGCACTGCCGCTGGCGATGTCCCCCAGCGGCGTCTGATCGATAGGCGAGACGCACGCGAACGTGTCATCGGATGCCACGCGACGGCCGTCGATATAGTGATCCGGCGAAACGGACACGCCGGCGACGTCAAAACGGGGAGCACTCATGCCAGGTCTCAGAAAAGGGTTGTGGCGCGGTTAGGGGAACGGTTGGGCAGCGCGTCCGAGGTCCGGTGAACCGTTCAGCGCTCTCCATCGTCGATGGTGGAAAATTTCGCGGCGAGCGCACGGCTCGCGTTCGCGAGCAGCGTGGTGTCGATGCCCACCGCCATGAAGGTCACGCCGAGGTCGAGGTAGTGACGGGCCAGCGCCTCGTCGGTGCAAAGGATCCCAGCCGCCTTGCCCGCACGACGGATCCGGGCGATGCCGTCGCCGATCGCCAGACGCACGTCGTGATGCGTCGTGTGTCCCAGATGCCCCATCGATGCCGCAAGATCGGCCGGACCGATGAACACGCCGTCGACGCCATCGACGGCGGCAATGTCGTCGACCTGCGCGAGCGCATCGGCCGTCTCCACCTGCACGAGCAGGCAAGTCGTCGCGTTCGCCGCGTGCAGATACTCGTCGTAGGCGTTCCACCGTGAAGACCGTGCCAATCCGCTGCCGACGCCGCGCGTGCCGTGCGGCGGATAGCGCGTGGCGCTGACAAGCGCGCGCGCCATCTCGGCGGACTCGACCATCGGCACCAGCAGCGTCGTCGCCCCGATTTCCAGTACCTGCTTGATGAGCACAGCGTCCCCATGCGGCAACCGCACCACAGGGTGCGTCGGGTACGGCGCCACCGCCTGCAGCGTCGCGAGCATCGTGCGCAAATCGTTGGGTGCGTGCTCGCCGTCGATTACCAGCCAGTCGAACCCAGTGCCGGCGCACAACTCGGCGGCATACGGCGTGGCGAGCCCCAGCCACAGGCCGATCTGGCGCTCGCCTTGGGCCAGCGCTTGTTTGAAGGCATTAGAGGGTGTTTTCATGACATCGACTCCATTGAGGTGCGCATACACGGGGCAAGTCGGGGCAATGGTTGGCCATCCGCCCCGTCAGACGAAGCGCACGCCGATGGCGCCGAGCGGGCCGTAGTCGGCGTGAAACACGTCGCCCGCCGCACAGGCCACCGGTCGCGTGAACGACCCGGCCAGCACGATCTCGCCCGCTTGCAGTCCTTCGTCGAAGGCGCCCAGCTTGTTGGCCAGCCACGCAATGCCATTGCCGGGATGGTTGAGTACCGCGGCACTCAGGCCCGATTCTTCGATCACGCCATTGCGATAGAGCAGCGCGCCCGTCCAGCGCAAATCGATGGCGTCCGGCCTCACGGGGCGCCCGCCGAGAATCACCGCCGCATTCGCCGCGTTGTCGGCAACCGTGTCGACGACCTGGCGCGGGGCTTTCGTCTCGCGGTCGAACAGCTCGATGCGACCATCGATCAATTCGAGCGCGGGCGTCACCCATGCGGTGGCGTCGAGCACGTCGAACAAGGTGAGCCCGGGCCCCTTGAGCGGTTTGGCCAGAATGAACGCCAGCTCCACTTCGAGACGCGGCACGATGAACCGCGAGGCGTCGAGCGTCGCACCATCGGCCACGAGCATGTCGTCGAGCAGCGTGCCGTGATCGGGTTCCGTGATTTGGGCGGCGACTTGCATGGCGCGCGACGTCAATCCGATCTTATGGCCGACCACGCGACGGCCTTCGGCGAACTTCAGCGCAAGCCACGCCTGCGCAATCGCATAGCTGTCGGCGATCGTCATCTCGGGATAGCGGCGGGAGAACTGCCTGACGGGTGTGCGGCTGCGTTCGGCATCGTGCAGCTCACGGGCAAGGGCCTGGCAGGTCACAGCGTCGAGCATCGGCATCGGGTCGTCTCCTTGGCGTCGCCCACGGCGGGTCGGGCGTCGCTATCGATCGCTATCGATCGTTATGGGTCATGACGGGTCACTGGCCCCTATTCTTGCGGCCGCCGGCGCCAGGAACAATCAATCGATTCAGGGCCATTGATAAGCAAAACTGGACAATCAAACCCCGGTGGACGCCGATCTGCGTGCGCGGAATTACCAACACAAATTAGAAATGAGAGTGATTTGCATTTATAATTCGCATCACTTTATTACCGCGCATTACGCCAATCGAACACCGGCGTCTGGCCTTTCGGCCAGCGCTCAGGTCTGCCCCCTCTCGCCCTCAAGAAG
Organism: Pandoraea eparura; assembly: GCF_902459725.1. GTDB lineage: Bacteria > Pseudomonadota > Gammaproteobacteria > Burkholderiales > Burkholderiaceae > Pandoraea > Pandoraea eparura. The sequence continues at coordinate 18,158 of NZ_CABPSH010000008.1, read as the reverse complement.
GTCCGACAAGATGAAGTTGCCCCTCCGCCGCCGAATACACGCGGCAGCAGACACCGCCCGCACGCCCCTCGTCCGCCACGGCGCGTCCCGTCATCCACTTCGTTCCATTCGTTCCCTTAGTCCCCGTCTGCCGCGCGTCACGGCGAGCGCCGCCGCGCTGCTCGTGGCAACGCTGGGCACCGCGCATGCGCAGCAAGCCACCCCAGGCGCCATGGGCGTCGCGGCCGCGACATCCGGGGCCGAAGTCGAACTCGACGCGGTCAACGTCTCCGGCGACTGGCTCGGAACCGGTCTCGACAGCAGCGCGAAGACCTTCCCCGGCGCACGCACGGTCGTGAAGAAGGACCAGATCGACGCCTCGGGCGCAACGAACATCGGTGACGTCATGCGCCGCATCCCCGGCGTGCAGGCGAGCGACAACTCGGGCACCGCGGGCAGCGCCATCTCGCTGAACATCGGCGTGCGCGGTCTTACCGGTCGTTATACACCGCGCTCCACCGTGCTGCTCGACGGCATTCCGATGGCCGTCGCGCCTTATGGACAGCCACAGTTGTCGTTTGCGCCGGTCAGCCTTTTCAATATCGAGAGCATCGACGTGGTGCGCAGCGGCGGCGCCGTGCGCTACGGGCCGCAGAACGTCGGCGGGGTGATCAACTTCAAGACACGCGCGATCCCGAGCACACCGGGCCTCACCGCCGACGCCACCGTGCGAGAGAACCTGTACACCACCGGCGGCGGCGCCAACACCCAATACGGCGCGTTCCTCGGCACACAGATGGACAACGGCCTGGGACTCGCGCTGCTGTATTCGGGTATGGTCGGCCGCGACTGGCGCAAGGGCAGCGACGAGCGCGTGAACGACCTCGCGCTGAAATGGCGTTACGACATTTCGTCGAGCCAGCAGGTGTACGGCAAGGTCTCCTATTACGACGTGAAGTCGAAGACACCCGGCGGCCTGAGCGTCGCGCAATTCAATGCCGACCCGTTCCAGAACACGCGACCCAACGACTACTGGAGCGGCAACCGCACCGGCCTCGACGTCGGCTATCTGAACACGATCTCCGAGACGCAGGAATTCGAGATCCGTACGTTCTACAACGAGAGCTATCGTCAAAGCACGCTGATCAACGCGGCCGGCACGCAGACCACGCACCAGCCTCGCAACTACCAGACGTTCGGCATCGAGCCGCGCTTCACGCAACGCCTGTTCGCCGGCCCGACCGCGCACGACGTGAGCGTTGGCTATCGCTACGTGCACGAGCGCGGCGACGACAACAACTGGACCACGACGCTGGCCACCGGTCGCAACTCGGCCACGCGGACGTTCTACAACTACACCAGCGCGAACGCGTTCTATCTCGACGACCGCATCGCCTGGGGCCGATGGCGACTCACGCCGGGCGTGCGTTACGAGTTCATCAATTCGCAGCGCGTCGACAAGTCGACGGGCAACGCGTTCCGCTCGGACAACCACAAGCCGCTGCCCTCGGTGAACCTGTCGTATCTGGTGAACAGCGCGTGGACGATCTTCGCGGACTACAGCACGTCGTTCGGGCCGGTGCAGAACACGCAGTTGAATTCGATGTCGGCCTCGAACCCGCTGCAACCGGAGCTGGCGCGCACGTATGAAATCGGCACACGCTGGACGGACTCGCGCTGGAAAGCCGAGCTGACGGCGTTCAAGATGAGATTCGACAACCAGATTCTGCAGGTGCCAGGCTCGACGCCGGCCGTGTTCCAGAATATCGGAGCGACGAATCACGACGGCATGGAGACCGCCGTCGACTACACCTTCGATCGCGACAGCGTGCTGCGCGGCCTGAACGTGTACGCGAACTTCACTTACACGCGCGCGATCCAGCAGTCGGGCGCCACTGCCGGCCTCGACGTGCCGTTCTACTCACGCGTCACCGACACGCTCGGGGCGCGCTACACGGTCGGCCAGTGGACGTTCAACGTCTCGACCACTCACCAGAGCGCGCAGTACTCGGACCTGGCGAACACGGATGCGGAATCGGCCGACGGCAGCAATGGGAGGGTGCCAGGCTTCCGTCTGTGGAACCTACAGGCGATGTACAAGATTCCCGGTTACAGGAACGCCGACGTCACCGTGGGCCTGAACAACATCTTCGACAAGCGTTTCTATACGCGCAACGTCGACGGCAACGCCGGTCGCATGGTCGGCGCGCCGCGCATGGTCTACGTGCAGGGCCACTTCGGGTTCTGAGCGTCACGGATCGGCAGGCAAAAAAAACGGCACCCGCAAGGGTGCCGTTTTCATTACGACGTCAGTGTCAGGTTGGCGGCGCCCGCTCTCGCCCGCGCCGCCCGCCCGATTACTCTGCCGTAGGCGCTTCCACCGAGCTCGGCATCGGCGCAAACGCCTCTTCCAAAGCGATCTGGTCGTGACGCTCGCGATCCGACGTTTCGCGGGCCTTGCGGGCCTTGTGATACGCCAGACCCGTACCTGCCGGGATCAGACGGCCGACGATGACGTTTTCCTTCAGGCCACGCAGGTCGTCCTTCTTGCCCATGATCGCAGCTTCGGTCAACACGCGCGTCGTCTCCTGGAACGAGGCCGCCGAGATGAACGAATCCGTCGACAGCGACGCCTTCGTAATCCCCAACAGCACGTTCTCGTACTGCGCCGGACGCTTGTCAGCGGCGTTCATGGCGTCGTTCTCGTACAGCATGTCCGAGCGCTCGACCTGTTCGCCGATGATGAAGCGCGTATCGCCGTTGTCGGTGATCTGCACACGACGCAGCATCTGGCGAACGATCACCTCGATGTGCTTGTCGTTGATCTTCACACCCTGCAAGCGGTACACGTCCTGCACTTCGTCGACGATGTAACGCGCCAGCGCTTCGATACCCTGCAGACGCAGGATATCGTGCGGATCGGCCGGGCCGTCCACGATCATTTCGCCCTTGTTCACCACCTGGCCGTCGTGCACCAGCACCTGCTTTTCCTTCGGAATCAGGAACTCGTGCTGGTTGCCGTCGAGATCGGTAATGACCAGACGCTGCTTGCCCTTCGTGTCCTTGCCGAACGACGTGGTACCGGTGACTTCGGCCAGAATGCCGGCGTCCTTCGGTGCACGCGCTTCGAACAGTTCGGCCACACGCGGCAGACCCCCGGTAATGTCGCGGGTCTTCTGCGCTTCGGTCGGGATACGGGCGAGCACTTCGCCCACCGGCACCTGCTGACCGTCCTTGATGGTAATCAGTGCACCCACCTGGAACCCGATCGTCACCGCGTGATCGGTACCCGGGATCTTCACTTCCACACCATGTTCGTCGAGCAGCTTGACCTGCGGACGCACGTTCTTCGACGCCGGACCACGACGCTTCGGATCGATCACGACCAGCGTGGACAGACCCGTCACATCGTCGATCTGCTTGGCCACCGTGACACCTTCCTCGACGTTCTCGAACTTGGCGTAACCGCCGTGTTCGGTAATGATCGGGCGCGTCAGCGGATCCCACGTCCCCAGTTGGGCACCGGCCTTGACCTGTGCGCCGTCCAGATGCAGCAGCGTGGCGCCATACGGCACCTTGTGGCGCTCGCGCTCACGGCCATGATCGTCCGTGATCAGGATTTCGCCCGAACGCGAGATGGCGATCTGTTCGCCACGACCGTTCGTCACGTAACGCATGGTCGCCGAGAAGCGAACCGTACCGTTCGACTTGGCTTCGATCGACGAGGCCACGGCCGCACGCGATGCCGCACCACCAATGTGGAACGTACGCATCGTCAGCTGCGTGCCCGGTTCACCGATCGACTGCGCGGCGATCACACCGACCGCTTCGCCCACATTCACACGCGAGCCGCGGCCCAAGTCACGGCCGTAACAGGCGGCGCACAGACCGAAGCGCGTATCGCAGGTCAGCGGCGTGCGCACGCGCACTTCGTCGACGCCCAGCGTTTCGATCATCTCGACCGCGTCTTCGTCGAGCAGCGTGCCGGCCTCGTACACCGTCTCTTGCGTTTCCGGATTCACGACGTCAGCCACTGCCACGCGACCCAGGATGCGGTCACGCAGGGCTTCGACCACTTCACCGCCCTCGACCAGCGCCTTCATCGCCACGCCGTTGCTCGTGCCGCAATCGTCTTCGACCACGACCAGATCCTGCGTCACGTCGACCAGACGACGCGTCAGGTAACCCGAGTTTGCCGTCTTCAGTGCCGTATCGGCCAGACCCTTACGTGCACCGTGGGTCGAGATGAAGTACTGCAACACGTTCAGGCCTTCGCGGAAGTTCGCGGTAATCGGCGTCTCGATAATCGAGCCATCCGGCTTGGCCATCAGGCCACGCATACCGGCGAGCTGGCGAATCTGCGCGCTCGAACCGCGAGCACCGGAGTCGGCCATCATGTAAATCGAGTTGAACGACTCCTGGTCCACCGTGTTGCCGTCGCGATCGGTCGTCTTCTCTTTCGAGAGCTGCTCCATCATCGCCTTGCCCACGGCGTCGCCGGTCGCACCCCAGATGTCCACGACGTTGTTGTAACGCTCTTGCGCCGTGACCAGACCCGACATGTACTGACGGTCGTACTCCTTGACCTTCTTCGAGGCCTCGCCGATCAGTTCTTCCTTCTTCGTCGGCACGAGCATGTCGTCGACGCAGATCGAGATACCGGCGCGCGTTGCCAGGCGGAAGCCCGACTGCATCAGCTTGTCGACGAAGATCACCGTCTCGCGCAGACCGCAGCGGCGGAACGCCGTGTTGATCAGCTTCGAGATTTCCTTCTTCTTGAGCGACTTGTTCAGCACCGAGAACGGCAGGCCCGGCGGCAGAATTTCCGACAGGATCGCGCGGCCGACCGTGGTCGGGTACAGCGTGATCTTCGGCGTCTTCTCGCCCGTTTCCGGATCGACCGTGTACTCCGTGATACGCACGTTCACGCGCGAAGCCAGTTCGACTTCCTTGTTGTCGTACGCACGCAGCACTTCCGAAACGTCGATGAACGACAGGCCTTCCCCGCGGCCGTTGATCTTGTCGCGGGTCGCATAGTACAGACCCAGCACGATATCCTGCGACGGCACGATCGACGGATCGCCGTTGGCCGGGAACAACACGTTGTTCGAGGCCAGCATCAGGGTACGCGCTTCCATCTGCGCTTCGAGCGACAGCGGCACGTGAACGGCCATCTGGTCACCGTCGAAGTCGGCGTTGAACGCCGCGCAAACCAGCGGGTGAAGCTGGATGGCCTTGCCTTCGATCAGCACCGGCTCGAACGCCTGAATACCCAGGCGGTGCAGCGTCGGTGCGCGGTTCAGCATGATCGGGTGTTCGCGGATCACATCTTCGAGGATGTCCCACACCACCGCCGTCTGGTTCTCGACTTCCTTCTTCGCGGCCTTGATGGTCGTGGCCACGCCCAACACTTCCAGCTTGTGGAAGATGAACGGCTTGAAGAGTTCGAGTGCCATCAGCTTCGGCAGACCGCACTGATGCAGCTTGAGCGTCGGGCCCACGGTAATCACCGAACGGCCCGAGTAGTCCACGCGCTTACCCAGCAGGTTCTGACGGAAACGACCGCTCTTGCCCTTGATCATGTCGGCGAGCGACTTGAGCGGGCGCTTGTTCGCACCGGTCATCGCCTTGCCGCGACGGCCGTTGTCGAGCAGCGAGTCCACGGATTCCTGCAGCATGCGCTTTTCGTTGCGCACGATGATGTCCGGGGCCTTCAGCTCGAGAAGACGCTTCAGACGGTTGTTACGGTTGATGACGCGGCGATACAGATCGTTCAGGTCCGAGGTCGCGAAGCGGCCACCGTCGAGCGGCACCAGCGGACGCAGCTCGGGCGGGAGCACCGGCAGCACTTCGAGCACCATCCACTCGGGCTTGATGCCCGAACGCTGGAAAGCCTCGAGCACCTTCAGGCGCTTGGCGTACTTCTTGATCTTCGCTTCCGAGCCCGTGGCTTGCAGCTCGGCGCGCAGATGCTCGACCTGCTGGTCGATGTCGATCGAGCGCAGCAGCTCGCGCACGCCTTCCGCGCCCATCTCGGCACGGAATTCGTCGCCGTATTCCTCGACCTTGTTGTAGTAATCCTCCTCGGTCATGATCTGGCACCGCTTGAGCGGTGTCATGCCCGGTTCGAGGACCACGTAGGCTTCGAAGTACAGCACGCGTTCGATGTCGCGCAGCGTCATGTCGAGCACCATGCCCAGACGCGACGGCAGCGACTTCAGGAACCAGATGTGCGCGACCGGCGAGGCCAGCTCGATGTGGCCCATGCGCTCGCGACGCACCTTCGCCAGCGTGACTTCCACGCCGCACTTCTCGCAGATCACGCCGCGATGCTTCAGGCGCTTGTACTTGCCGCAAAGGCACTCGTAATCCTTGATCGGACCGAAGATCTTTGCGCAGAACAGGCCGTCACGCTCGGGCTTGAACGTCCGGTAGTTGATCGTTTCCGGCTTCTTGACTTCGCCGAACGACCACGAGCGGATCTTGTCCGGCGAAGCCAGACCGATCTTGATCGCGTCGAACTGTTCGTCCTGTTGGACTTGCTTGAATAGATCGAGCAAAGCTTTCATTGCTTTCTCCTGTTGCCTGAACGCGATTAACCGCGCTCCAGGTCGATATCGATACCGAGCGAACGGATTTCCTTGACCAGCACGTTGAACGATTCCGGCATGCCGGCATCGATCACGTGATCGCCCTTGACGAGGTTCTCGTACACCTTCGTACGACCCGTCACGTCATCCGACTTCACGGTCAGCATTTCCTGCAGCACATACGATGCGCCGTACGCTTCCAGTGCCCACACTTCCATTTCACCGAAGCGCTGACCACCGAACTGGGCCTTACCGCCCAACGGCTGTTGCGTCACCAGCGAGTACGGACCGGTCGAACGCGCGTGCATCTTGTCGTCGACCAAGTGGTGCAGCTTGAGCATGTGCATGAAGCCGCACGTGACCGGACGCTCGAAAGCTTCGCCGGTACGGCCGTCGAACAGCGTGACCTGGTTCTTCGACGGGGTCATGCCGAGTTCCTTCGCGATGTGATCCGGGAACGCCAGATCCAGCATGCGACGAATTTCCTCTTCATGCGCACCATCGAACACCGGCGTTGCGAACGGCACGCCGTTCTGCAGGTTGCGCGCCAGCGACATGATTTCGTCGTCCGACAGGCTGTCGATATCTTCTTGCTGACCGCTCTCGTTGTAGATCTTCGTCAGGAACTTGCGAACTTCCTGGACCTTGGTGTGCGCCTGCAGCATTTCGCCGATGCGCCAGCCCAGACCCTTCGCTGCCCAGCCGAGGTGCGACTCGAGAATCTGACCCACGTTCATCCGCGACGGCACGCCGAGCGGGTTGAGCACGATGTCCGCCGGACGGCCATCGGCCATGTACGGCATATCCTCGATCGGCACGATCTTCGAGACCACGCCCTTGTTACCGTGACGACCGGCCATCTTGTCGCCAGGCTGCAGACGACGCTTGACCGCCAGGTACACCTTGACCATCTTCAACACGCCCGGCGGCAGTTCGTCGCCCTGCGTGAGCTTCTTGCGCTTCTCTTCGAAGGCGAGGTCGAACTGGTGACGCTTCTGCTCGATCGATTCCTTGATCTGCTCGAGCTGTTGCGCACCTTCGTCTTCCGCCAGACGGATGTCGAACCAGTGGTAACGATCCAGATCCGCCAGGTATTCCTTCGTGAGCTTGGTACCCTTGGCGAGCTTCTTCGGACCGCCATTGGCCGTCTTGCCCACCAGGAAGCGCTCCAGACGCTGGAATGCATCGCCTTCCACGATACGCAGCTGGTCGTTCAGGTCGAGGCGGTAGCCCTTGAGTTCATCGTCGATGATCTGCTGGGCGCGCTTGTCGCGCTGAATACCTTCACGCGTGAACACCTGCACGTCGATGACGGTGCCGCTCATGCCCGACGGCACGCGCAGCGAGGTGTCCTTCACGTCCGATGCCTTCTCGCCGAAGATCGCGCGCAGCAGCTTTTCTTCCGGCGTAAGCTGGGTTTCGCCCTTCGGCGTGACCTTGCCCACCAGCACGTCGCCGGCTTCGACTTCCGCGCCGATGTACACGATGCCCGACTCGTCCAGACGGCCCAGTTGCACTTCGGCCAGATTCGAGATGTCGCGCGTGATTTCCTCAGGTCCGAGCTTCGTGTCGCGAGCGACCACGTTCAGCTCTTCGATGTGAATCGACGTGTAACGGTCTTCCGCAACCACACGCTCCGAGATCAGGATCGAATCCTCGAAGTTGTAGCCATTCCACGGCATGAACGCGATCAGCATGTTCTGACCCAGCGCCAGCTCACCCAGATCGGTCGACGCGCCGTCGGCGATCACATCGCCGCGCGCCACCTTGTCGCCCACTTCCACGATCGGGCGCTGGTTGATGTTGGTGTTCTGGTTCGAACGCGTGTACTTGATCAGGTTGTAGATGTCCACGCCGACTTCACCGGCCACGGCTTCATCGTCGTTCACGCGAATCACCACACGGCCGGCGTCGACATAGTCGACCACGCCGCCACGGAAAGCCTGCACGGTCGTACCCGAGTCAACGGCCACCGTACGCTCGATACCCGTACCGACCACCGCTTTTTCCGGACGCAGGCAAGGCACGGCCTGGCGCTGCATGTTCGAACCCATCAACGCGCGGTTCGCGTCATCGTGCTCGAGGAACGGAATCAGCGAGGCTGCGACCGAGACGATCTGCGACGGCGCCACGTCCATGTACTGGATGCGGTCCGGCGTGACCATCAGCGTTTCGCCGGCTTCACGCGACGACACCAGTTCGTCGGTCAGTTCGCCGTTTTCGCCGATCGACGCGTTCGCCTGAGCGATCACGTAGCGACCTTCTTCAATGGCCGACAGGTAGTCGATCTGGTCGGTGACCTTGCCGTCTTCCACCTTGCGGTACGGCGTCTCGAGGAAGCCATACTCGTTCAGGCGGGCGTACAGTGCCAACGAGTTGATCAGACCAATGTTCGGACCTTCCGGCGTTTCAATCGGGCACACGCGACCGTAGTGGGTCGGGTGCACGTCGCGCACTTCGAAGCCGGCACGTTCGCGGGTCAAACCGCCCGGGCCCAGTGCGGACACGCGACGCTTGTGCGTGATTTCCGACAGCGGGTTGGTCTGGTCCATGAACTGCGAGAGCTGCGACGAACCGAAGAACTCGCGAATGGCCGACGAGATAGGCTTGCTGTTGATCAGGTCGTGCGGCATCAGGTTTTCCGACTCGGCCTGACCCAGACGTTCCTTCACGGCACGCTCGACACGCACCAGACCAGCGCGGAACTGGTTCTCGGCCAGTTCGCCGACGCAACGCACACGACGGTTGCCCAAGTGGTCGATGTCATCGACTTCGCCGCGGCCATTGCGCAGATCCACGAGGATCTTGATGGTCGAGAGAATGTCGTCGTCTTCCAGCGTCATCGGGCCGAGCACTTCGTCACGGCCGACACGGCGGTTGAACTTCATACGACCCACCTTCGACAGGTCGTACGCTTCTTCGCTGTAGAACAGACGGTTGAACAGCGCCTCGACCGCGTCTTCGGTCGGCGGCTCGCCCGGACGCATCATGCGGTAGATCGCGATGCGCGCAGCGGTGCGGTCGGCGGTCTCGTCAATGCGCAGCGTGGCCGAGATGTACGAACCCTGGTCCAGATCGTTCGTGAACAGCGTCTGGATGTCCGACACGTCCGACTCGCGCAGCTTGACCAGCACGCTTTCCGTGATTTCTTCGTTGGCGTTGGCGATCACTTCGCCGGTATCGCCATCGATCACGTTTTTCGCGAGCACACGGCCGAGCAGGTAGTCTTCCGGCACCGAGATGAACTTGGTGTTGGCGTTCTCCAGGTCGCGGATGTGCTTGGCGTTGACGCGCTTGTCCTTCTGGACGATGACCTTGCCTTCGCGATCCGTGATGTCGAAGCGCGCCACTTCACCGCGCAGACGCTCGGGCACGAACTCCATCTGCGCGCCTTCCGGCATCAGCTTGAAGTTGTCGAACACGAAGAAGTTCGCGAGGATCTGTTCCGGCGTCAGGCCGATGGCCTTGAGCAGGATCGTGACCGGCATCTTGCGACGGCGGTCGACGCGGAAGTACAGAATGTCCTTCGGATCGAATTCGAAGTCCAGCCACGAGCCGCGGTAGGGAATGATCCGTGCGGAGAACAGCAGTTTGCCCGAGCTGTGCGTCTTGCCCTTGTCGTGTTCGAAGAACACGCCCGGCGAGCGGTGCAGCTGCGAGACGATGACACGTTCCGTGCCATTGATGACGAAGGAACCCGTCGAGGTCATGAGCGGAATTTCGCCCATGTAGACTTCCTGTTCCTTGACTTCCTTGACGACGGGCTTGTTCGGCGATTCACGGTCGAGAATCACCAGGCGAACCTTGGCGCGCAGGGCCGAGCAAAAAGTCAGGCCGCGCTGTTGACATTCCTTGACATCGAACGCGGGCGTGCCGAGCAGATAGCTGACAAACTCCAGGCGTGCGAACCCGTTGTGAGAAACGATCGGGAAAATGGAGGAGAAGGCTGCTTGCAGACCCTCCGGCTTCCGCTCCGATGCAAGCGCATCGGCTTGCAAGAACGATGTGTACGAGGCGAGCTGGGTGGCCAGCAAAAACGGCACCTTGTGCACGGTCGGACGCTTCGCAAAACTCTTGCGAATGCGTTTCTTCTCGGTGAAGGAATAGTGCATTACGATCTCCGAATCACTACGCTGACGACGACGGCAGGCATCGTCAACGGGTGTTCATCGACTGAGACCAGACGTCCCCCACGGCGGGCTTGCCGCGGAGCAACGAGCTTGGTGGTTGGCCGCTACCAACCGCTGGCTGACGGCGACGGATGCCTGTGTTGCCCGTCGCCCGACCAAACTTGCCTTCTGCAGTCGCTTCAGAAGACAAAGAGAAAACCGTCACGGGTCGAATCCCGGCGCGATTTTTTCTTTGGCCTCTTCGGTACTTCCTGGGTCCTGCGCTGTTACTGCGTGTCGCCGATGTTCTCGATGGCGCGTGCACCTGAACCGGCACGAATCACGGATGTATCAATGAAATTATTTTGTTTTCAACCACTTGGCGCCATTTCGCGCCGGCTTTCGAACACCGCCCCCCGCTTGTGGGATTTGGCTCTCCAGAAAGCACAAAAAGGCTGACGACGTTTCGTCGCCAGCCTTCCCTACGCGCAGAGCCGAATTACTTGATTTCGACCTTGGCGCCGGCTTCTTCCAGCTTCTTCTTGGCTTCGTCAGCAGCAGCCTTGTCGACGCCTTCCTTGACAGCCTTCGGAGCGCCATCAACCACGTCCTTGGCTTCCTTCAAGCCCAGGCCCGTGATTTCGCGGACGGCCTTGATCACGCCGACCTTGTTCGCACCGACTTCCGCCAGGATGACGTTGAATTCGGTTTGCTCTTCCACTGCGGCAGCAGCGCCAGCACCCGCCGGGCCAGCCACCGACAGGGCAGCAGCCGACACGCCGAACTTCTCTTCGAACGCCTTGACCAGGTCGTTCAGTTCCATAACCGACATTGCGCCAACGGCGTCGATGATGTCTTCTTTCGTGATTGCCATTTGTAAAACTCCTAGATTGTGTTCGGACCGAAGTCAGCGATCGTGTAACCGGGACGAGAATTAAGCAGCTTCCGCTTGCTTCTTCTCGGCCACGGCAGCCAGGACGCGAGCAAAGCCGGAAACCGGCGCTTGCATGACACCCAGCAACTTCGCGAGCAGTTCGTCGCGGCTCGGGATCGAGGCCAGCGCTTGCACGCCTGCCTTGTCCATCACCTTGCCGTCGTACGAGCCGGCCTTCAAGATCAACTTGTCGTTGCCCTTCGAAAAGTCGTTCAAGACTTTCGCAGCGGCTACGGGATCCGTCGAGATACCGTAGATCAGAGGACCGGTCATCTGCTCAGCCAGGTCAGCAAACGGGGTGTTTTCCACCGCGCGGCGAGCCAGCGTGTTCTTCAGAACGCGCAGGTAGACGCCTTGCTGACGCGCATTGGCGCGAAGCTTCGTCAGATCGCCAACCGTGATTCCGCGATATTCAGCCACAACGATGGTCGAAGCACCGGCGACTTGCGCCGAAACTTCTGCCACGACGGCTTTCTTATCATCAAGATTAAGTGCCACGGTTAACCTCCAAAATTAACATCACCTCATGGTGATGCCGTTCCACTAACGGCTTACCGACATGTCTGGAGTTTCAACCGCCGCGCCCGGTTACCCGCGTGCGACGATGGTGACTGCATAACCTGTTCGGGTTCGCCATCTGCGTTGGCTGGCGTATTAAGGGAGCGTCAATACATGCCCATTCCCGCCAACGGTCTTTGATAACCGGAAGCGATTTCCGGAGAATCCGCTTCCGCCCAAAGTCTCTTGCTACTGACTGTCGATCCCGAGGATCGCAGCCGTCGCAGGGGACGCCATCACCCTGCGATTGCGATACTGTGTTGCTCGATGTCCGGCTTAGGCAGCCAGGCTGGCCTGGTCCACGCGCACGCCAACGCCCATCGTGCTCGACAGGGCGATCTTGCGCAGGTAGACACCCTTGCTCGACGCCGGCTTCGACTTCGTCAGGGCTTCGAGCAGAGCCGACAGGTTCTGACGCAGCGCAGCCGGCTCGAACGATGCACGACCGATGGTTGCGTGGATGATACCGGCCTTGTCAACACGGAACTGCACCTGACCGGCCTTGGCGTTCTTCACTGCCGTAGCGACGTCCGGGGTCACCGTGCCAACCTTCGGGTTCGGCATCAGGCCGCGCGGGCCGAGGATCTGACCCAGCGTACCGACGATACGCATCGTGTCCGGCGAAGCGATCACGATATCGAAGTCCATCTTGCCGGCCTTGATTTGCTCGGCCAGGTCTTCCATACCGACGATTTCAGCGCCGGCAGCCTTGGCTTGCTCGGCCTTCTCGCCCTGGGCGAACACGGCCACGCGCACCGACTTGCCGGTACCGGCCGGCAGAACGACCGAACCGCGAACCACTTGGTCCGACTTCTTCGCATCCACGCCCAATTGCACGGCGACGTCGATCGACTCGTCGAACTTGGCGCTTGCGCATTCCTTGACCAGAGCCAGAGCGTCGCCGACCGGGTACAGCTTGTTGCGGTCGACCTTGGCGGCCAGTGCTTGTTGACGCTTCGAGATCTTAGCCATTACAGACCCTCCACCGTGATGCCCATCGAACGTGCGCTGCCAGCGATGGTGCGAACCGCGGCGTCCAGATCGGAGGCGGTAAGGTCAGGCATCTTGGTCTTCGCGATTTCTTCCGCTTGTGCGCGGGTGATCTTGCCCACCTTGTCGGTGTGCGGCTTGCTCGAACCCTTTTGCAGGTTGGCAGCCTTCTTGATCAGCACCGTTGCCGGCGGGGTCTTCAGGACGAACGTGAAGCTCTTGTCCGCAAAGGCGGTGATCACCACCGGGATCGGAAGACCCGGCTCGAGGCTCTGCGTTTGCGCGTTGAACGCCTTGCAGAACTCCATGATGTTCAGGCCGCGTTGACCCAGGGCCGGGCCCACGGGGGGCGACGGATTGGCTTTACCTGCAGGAATCTGCAGCTTGATAAAGCCGATGATTTTCTTTGCCATGGTTTACTCCGGAACGAATATGTGGCGCATATTCGGGGTTGAGTCATAGCGCGCGTTCACCAAAAACGGGCTACTGACGCTCCTCGGCGACGGCTGTCACCAACGCAAAAACGCGCCGGACGTCGCGCCGGCGCATTTTATTCTTAGATCTTTTCGACTTGTCCGAACTCCAGTTCTACCGGAGTTGCCCGTCCGAAAATGGTGACGGAGACACGGAGGCGAGATTTTTCGTAGTTCACTTCTTCCACCGAGCCATTGAAGTCCGTGAACGGACCATCCTTGACTCGAACCAACTCGCCCACCTCGAACAACGTCTTGGGACGCGGCTTTTCCACCCCGTCCTTGATTTGCGACATGATCTTGTCGACTTCGGCCTGCCGAATCGGAATCGGTCGATTGCCCGTACCGCCGACAAAGCCCGTGACCTTGGCGGTGTTCTTCACCAAGTGCCACGTGTCATCCGTCATTTCCATCTCGCACAGCACGTAGCCGGGAAAGAAACGACGTTCGGTGACCGACTTGTGGCCACCCTTGATTTCCACCACTTCTTCGGTCGGGACAAGAATCTCGCCGAAATAGTCTTCCATGCCGGCACGGACAATACGCTCGCGCAGCGCTTTGGCTACGCTCTTTTCCATGCCGGAATACGCATGAACGACGTACCAGCGCTTCTTACTCGGTGCAGCCCCGGTATCAGACATATCACTTCCAGCCAAGAATCAAAGAGAACACCGCCCATTCGATCGTCTTGTCGCTGATCCAGAGATACAGCGCCATCACGATGACGAACGCGAAGACGATCGCAGTCGTTTGAGCGGCCTCTTTACGGGTCGGCCAAACGACCTTACCCACTTCCCGATACGCATCCTTGGCAAAAGCCAGGAAGCCTTTGCCGGTTTGCGATGCCAATGCAACCCCTGCTGCGATGGCCAGAACGACGACGATGGCCGCAACGCGCACATACAGCGCTTGTTGCTCCAGCGCGTAGAACGCCACGACACCAGCAATCACGAGCAGCCCGGCCAGTGCCAGCAGCAGCTTGTCGCCAGTCGTACGTACAGTTTCTACGGGAGAATTCGCCATTTCCAGCTTGCAGACAGTTGTTTGGCAGGGGCAGAGGGAATCGAACCCCCAACCTTCGGTTTTGGAGACCGACGCTCTGCCAGTTGAGCTATACCCCTAAAACAGCAGTGGGGCCAGCCGCCAAAAGCTGACCCCGTAAGCGCGGACCGTTAAGGTACCGGCTTACGCTACGATCTTTGCAACCACGCCGGCACCGACGGTACGGCCACCTTCGCGAATTGCGAAACGCAGACCTTCGGTCATGGCGATCGGCGCAATCAGCTCAACGCTGATCGACACGTTGTCGCCCGGCATGACCATTTCCTTGCCTTCCGGCAGGGTGATCGAGCCCGTCACGTCCGTCGTACGGAAGTAGAACTGCGGACGGTAGTTGTTGAAGAACGGGGTGTGACGACCACCTTCATCCTTCGACAGCACGTACACTTCGCCCGTGAACTTCGTGTGCGGGGTGATCGAGCCCGGCTTGGCCAGAACCTGACCACGCTGAACGTCTTCACGCTTCGTGCCACGCAGCAGAATACCGACGTTATCGCCTGCCTGACCTTGGTCGAGCAGCTTGCGGAACATTTCGACGCCCGTGCAAATCGTCTTGACCGTCGGGGTGATACCGACGATTTCGATTTCTTCGCCGACCTTGATGACGCCCGACTCAACACGCCCCGTCACCACCGTACCGCGGCCCGAAATCGAGAACACGTCTTCCACCGGCATCAGGAATGCCTTGTCGATGGCGCGTTCCGGCGTCGGGATGTACGTGTCGAGCGCATCAGCCAGTTGCATGATGGCTTCTTCGCCCAGGGGACCCTTGTCGCCTTCCAGCGCCAGCTTGGCCGAACCCTTGATGATCGGCAGGTCGTCGCCCGGGAAGTCGTACTTCGACAGAAGTTCGCGAACTTCCATTTCGACCAGCTCGAGCAGCTCGGCGTCGTCGACCATGTCGCACTTGTTCAGGAACACGATGATGTACGGCACGCCAACTTGGCGAGCCAACAGGATGTGCTCACGGGTTTGCGGCATCGGGCCGTCGGCCGCCGAGCAAACCAGGATAGCGCCGTCCATCTGGGCAGCACCGGTAATCATGTTCTTGACGTAGTCGGCGTGGCCCGGGCAGTCAACGTGTGCGTAGTGGCGGTTAGCCGTTTCGTACTCGATGTGGGCGGTATTGATGGTAATACCGCGCGCCTTTTCTTCCGGTGCTGCGTCGATTTCGTCGTACTTCTTGGCCTGGCCGCCGAACTTCGACGACAGGACCGTTGCGATAGCGGCCGTCAGGGTGGTCTTGCCATGGTCAACGTGACCGATGGTGCCAACGTTCACGTGCGGCTTAGTCCGCTCGAATTTTTCCTTTGCCATTTCCGACTCCTAACGGGGTTATCTTTTGCCGAGGTTGCTCGGCATGATGATTGCCGCGCTTCACACTATCTTTGGTGCCCATGGGCAGGATCGAACTGCCGACCTCTCCCTTACCAAGGGAGTGCTCTACCACTGAGCCACATGGGCGAATCCTTGACTTCTACTGCATCTGCGCGTCACCTGGAGCGGGTGAAGGGAATCGAACCCTCGTCGTAAGCTTGGAAGGCTTCTGCTCTACCATTGAGCTACACCCGCTTGGATTCCGACTCTCGCCTCAGGCAACAAGCGCCGGAGATTTTCATTTCCGGCGCTCATTACTTCCGCATTCTGGTGGAGGAGGTTGGATTCGAACCAACGTAGGCGTAAGCCAACAGATTTACAGTCTGCCCCCTTTAGCCACTCGGGCACCCCTCCGCAGAGAATTTGCAATTATGGAGATGTCGCCCCGCCTTGTCAACACCTTCCATGCATTAAATACGCAGTTTTTGTGCCTGACGCTCTGCGGATTTTCACTATATGCGGCAAGTTATTGATTTTCTTGGATATGTGAAATCAGGCGAGATCGGGCTTAGTGCCAATGACGTATCGGGGCAAACCAACGTCGGCGCCAGGCGTTGACATGGCGGCTCAGACTGTCCCGCCCCCGGTGGAATTCTCGCTTGAGTTTTTGCCATGGGTTGCGCTTGACCTTATGACGCCCCGGGATGGTGGTACCGAAGTCGTCGCCCCGATCCAGCACGATATCCGGCGATACCGAGATCATGCGGATACCATGCTCCCAATCCCGGTTCATCATGTCGTCGACCGGGTGAATGATACGTCCGGCGTAGGCCAGAAGCACAAGTGCGGCCCCGCGGCGGATGAGGTAGGCGTGGGCACCGCCAGGCTGCTTCCGGTGGTCGTGCAACGCCTCTCCGCCAGGCAGCCGCCCGACCTGCCACTTCCCGGCGGCGCCGCCCTCCTTCAAGCGCATGATGCCCCAGGGCACCGCCACGTTCAGTGTCGACCTGAGACGTCGCGAGAAATCAGGCGTCAACTCGACATCGTCTTCCAGGACGCACCAGATATCGTCGTTGGAGTTGGCTAGCGCCTCCCAGATTCGGTAATGGCTTTCATAGCAGCCAACCTCTCCAAGCGTCAGGTGATTGTCATAGATCCGCAGGCGCTCGGCAGCGTCATACGTCGACGGATACTCGGAAATGCGCTCGGCATCGAAGAATTGAAACGGGACGTCGGCTGCGGCCAACTGCGCACTCATGTGCGTGCGACGAACGTCGCTGTCCACGAGAGAAATGACGACAACCGGGGGAAGGTTTGGCGTCGAAATGCGATTCTGGATCATCGTTATGCGCTCGCACCATGACTGGGCGGCGCCTGCGCCGCAAACTGAAAAGCGGCACGATAACGAATGAAATGCAAAATTACGCGATTTTTCCTGGTGTTTCGAGTGCTTTCCTACAGCGATCGCCGCTGAACATTGATGCCGGCACGGCTTAACCGCGACCGTGCGCCGAATCAGTCACCGTATCCCAAAGGCGTGGCGGCGTAGTCGAACACCATCTCATGAATGTGAATGTCGCACCACTCACGGAACATCTTGAGCGTTCGATGAGGCGGCCATCGGGTTACGTCTACGTACCCATCGTTGAACGATTGCTCGAAGAGCGCCTTCCAGTTCCGCTGCACTCATCGCTTGCCTGGCTCGTCGGCGTTGCCATTGGCCGGGATCAGGAATACCGACGGCTCCTCCTGCGCTTCTTTCAACGCGATAACAGCGCCTCCGGGATAGGGGTCTGCGGCATTGATCCAATCAACAAACGGTTGCCGCGGCAAAACGCCAATAGCCGCGCGGTTGATAACGCACAACGGTTCAATTGACATTGGCCTTATCCTCACGAAAGATCTATGGGGGTATCGAGCGAATAACATCAATCGGGCGACATCGCCGAGATACATACCGCCAGCCACCGACCGTGGCCGTCACCTTGGGCCCGTCAGCTCACGCGCCATTCAACACGCGTCTCAAGCATTCGATGACGCACCGCTAATGATGCGCTGGACGTCGATCCAGCCGGAATTTCCCAGAAAAGCAAAAACCCCTTGCTACGCGTTGTAGCAAGGGGTTTTTAAGGGGAGCCTGACGATTACC
>NZ_CABPSH010000007.1 GCF_902459725.1 Pandoraea eparura | reverse complement strand
GCTTGGGCGCCTGCGCCGAATGGCGTTGCTGCACGCCTTGCCCCACGTTCGCAACCTGGGCGCCGTTCCCGGCGCCACCGCCTTTTCGGCCACTGCGCTCGCCCTCGCGACGCGCCTTCGGCTCACCGCCCTGGCGCGCGCCACGACCGCCGTCGCGCGGCTCACGGGCTTCGCGCGGTGCACGCGGTTGACGCGCGTCGTCGTCGCCGCTGCGTGCGCCACGTCCACCACCGGCCCCTCGGCCTTGTTGCGTCTTGCGAATCGGTTGCGCCACGGCATGCGGATCCGGATCGAAGCCCGGGATCACTTCGCGCTCGATGGTGCGCTTGATGAGACGTTCGATCTGCGTGAGCAGTTGATGCTCGTCCACGCACACGAGCGACACCGCCTCGCCGTTTGCGCCAGCGCGTCCCGTGCGGCCGATGCGGTGCACATAGTCTTCCGCCACTTCCGGCAGGT
This sequence comes from Pandoraea eparura, assembly GCF_902459725.1. Lineage (GTDB taxonomy): Bacteria > Pseudomonadota > Gammaproteobacteria > Burkholderiales > Burkholderiaceae > Pandoraea > Pandoraea eparura. The sequence goes on along the minus strand of NZ_CABPSH010000007.1, from coordinate 209,409 downwards.
CGAAGTTGACCACATGGGGCAACTGGTCGATGTCGATGCCGCGTGCGGCGATATCGGTCGCGACCAACACCTGCAACGTGCCACTCTTGAATTCGGCGAGTGCGCGCGTGCGGGCACCCTGACTCTTGTTGCCGTGAATGGCGAGCGCAGGAATGCCGCCCTTCGTGAGCTGCTCGGCCAGTCGGTTCGCACCGTGCTTGGTGCGCGTGAACACAAGTACCTGGAACCAGTTGTGCTCGCGCACGAGGTGTTCGAGCAATTCGCGCTTGCGATCGCGGTCGACCGGGTGGATCTTCTGCGCGACGGTCTCGGCGGTCGTGTTGCGACGCGCCACTTCGATCAGCGCGGGCGACTTGAGCAGGCCGTCGGCCAGTTGCTTGATCTCGTCGGAGAACGTGGCCGAGAACAGCAGGTTCTGGCGCTTCGCCGGCAGCGCCGCCAGCACCCGGCGGATATCGCGAATGAAGCCCATGTCGAGCATGCGGTCGGCTTCGTCGAGCACGAGGATCTCGACGGCTGACAGGTCAACCGTCTTCTGTTGCATGTGATCGAGCAGACGGCCAGGGGTCGCGACGAGAATGTCCACGCCGCGCGCCAATTGCTTGACTTGCGGCACCATCGACACGCCGCCGAACACGGTCATGGACGTGAGGCGCAAGTACTTGCCGTATTGCGTGACGCTTTCCTCGACCTGGGCGGCCAGTTCGCGCGTGGGCGTCAGCACGAGCGCGCGCACGGGGCGCTTGCCGTTGGCCGCCACCGCGCGCGAGCGCGTGGAGAGCATTTGCAGGATCGGCAGCGTGAAGCCCGCCGTCTTGCCGGTACCGGTCTGGGCGCCGGCGAGGAGGTCGCCGCCTTGCAGGACGGCCGGAATCGCTTGCAGTTGAATGGGTGTCGGTTGCGTGTAGCCAAGGTCGGCCACGGCACGCAGGATGTCGGCCGACAGGCCGAGCGTTTCAAAAGACATATATAGACCAATGCGCGGGCGCCACGATGGGTGTCCCCGCGCGTATCGATGTTGTGTGTTCTTGAGGGAATGCCCGCGTAGGGCGTGCGACAGGCATCGCGCTCATTGGGGCGATGCGCCGAAAGACGCCGGCAAGACGACCCGCCGACGGATGAAAACAAGCGGCTTGGCGGGCGAGGCCGTCGCGGGTACGGCCGTGTCTTGAATGGGCGTAGTTTACCATGTGCCCTTTCCCAAGTCAGTCGGCATCGGTAGTCGCGCGCACACGAGCACCGAAATTCGGACGTTCCACCGCGCGCCTGCGCACTTTTCGCCCAAGCCACTACACTGACGCCATTGCCCCGATGCCTCGGCCCTCTGTGCGATTCGATCTGACCGACCTGCGCCTGTGCCTGCTGGTTGCCGACGCCGGCAGCATCACCGGCGGCGCCGAGCGCGCCCATCTGACCCTGGCCTCCGCCAGTGCCCGCATTCGCGGCCTGGAAGAGACGCTGGGTGTCGCCCTCTTCATGCGCCACCGCCAGGGCGTGATTCCCACCCCCGCCGGACGCGCCCTGCTCGCGCATGCCCAGCGCGTGCTCGCCCAGATCGAACAGATGCGCGGCGAGCTCGGTGAATACGCGGCGGGACTCAAGGGGAATGTGCGCGTCGCCTCCAATACGGTCGCGATGTCCGAGTTCCTGCCCGATCTGCTGGGCGCGTTCCTTGCCGAGCATCCGAACGTGGAGATCTCGCTGCGCGAGCAGACGAGTCAGGCCGTTGTGCAAGCGGTGCTCGAAGGCGCGGCCGATATCGGCGTGGTCTCCGACTGGATCGAATTGACAGGGCTCGAGACAGTGCCATTCCGGCAGGACCGGCTGGTGGTCGTCACGCCGCCGGGGCACGCGTTGGCCTCGCGCGCCGAGGTGGCCTTCATCGATGTCCTGGACGCGGAGTTCATCGGCCTGCCAGAGCCCAGCGCGCTGGCCGAGCACCTCGACGGGCATGCCAGGCGAGCCGGCCGGCCGATGCGCTACCGTCTGCGCCTGCGAGACTTCGACAGCCTGTGCCGCGCTGTGGCGGCGGGGGCCGCGCTGGGTATCGTGCCGCTGAGTGCCGCCGCGCGCTCGGCCGCCACGCTGGACCTCGGCATCGTGCCGCTCTCCGACGCCTGGGCCCTGCGCACGCTGGTGCTGTGCGTGCGTGAGCGCGACGCCCTGCCCGTCTACGCACGGCAATTGCTCGAACGGCTGCAGGCCACGCCCGGCGTGGCAGGTTAGGCCGGCGAGTCGGCTTACATCGCGGCCGGCGCCGACGCTTCGCGCCCGCGCAGCAGCGCGTAGAGGATGATGGCGCCGAACGTGGCGCAACCGATGCCCCCGAGCGAGAAGCTGCCGAACTTCAGCGTGAAGTCGCCTGCGCCGAGCACCAGCGTGACGGCCGCGACGATCAGGTTGCGGTTATCCGAGAAGTCGACCTTGTTCTGCACCCAGATGCGCGCGCCGGCCACCGTAATCAGGCCGAACACCACGATCGACACCCCGCCCAGCACCGGGCCCGGAATCGTCTGGATCACCGCGCCGAACTTCGGAGAGAAGCCCAGCACCAGCGCGATCACCGCCGCCACGGCGAACACCAGTGTCGAATAGATCTTCGTGACGGCCATCACGCCGATGTTCTCGGCATACGTCGTCACGCCCGTGCCCCCGACGCTGCCCGACACGATGGTCGCCAGCCCGTCGCCCAGAAAGGCGCGGCCCATGTAGCGGTCGAGGTTCTGTCCGGTCATGGCGCTTACTGCCTTGATGTGCCCGAGATTCTCGGCCACGAGGATGATGGCGATCGGGGCGAGCAGCACCATCGCTTCGGGCTTGAACACGGGCGCGGCGAAGTGCGGCAGGCCGAACCAGGCGGCATGCGCCACGATGGCGAAGTCGATCGGCTTGCCGAGCCCCATGCCGTTGGTCAGCACGGCGTACAGCGCATAGGCCAACAGCAGACCCACGAGAATCAGCAGACGTTGCACCATGCCGCGCGCAAGCACCGCCACCAGCCCGACGCACAGCACCGTCGCCAGCGCCATCCACGTGTCGAAGGCTGTGCCCGAGACGCCCTTCACGGCGACGGGTGCGAGGTTCAGGCCGATGACCGCGACGACCGCCCCGGTCACCACCGGCGGCATGAGTGCTTCGATCCAGCGCGTGCCGACGGCCATCACGATCAGGCCGATGATGGCGTAGAGCACGCCGCAGGCAATGATCCCGCCGAGCGCCACCGGGATGTTCAGGTTCGGCCCGCTGCCCGCATAGCCCGTCACCGAGATGACCAGGCCGATAAAGGCGAAGCTCGAGCCGAGATAGCTGGGCACACGACCGCCGACGAGCACGAAGAAGAGCAGCGTGCCGATTCCGGACATGAAGATCGCGAGGTTCGGATCAAACCCCATGAGCAATGGCGCGAGCACGGTCGAGCCGAACATGGCGACCACGTGCTGCACGCCCATCGCAACGGTTTGCGGCCAGGCCAGGCGCTCATCGGGGGCGATCACGCGGCCCGAGGCCGTGTCCTGTTGCCGCCACTTCGGGAAATACCCCTCTGCCATGTTGATCTTCTCCTGGGTGTCGTGCCGCAGCATGTGAAAGGTGCTGAAGGTGCGGAATGCGCGGAACGTGGGTCGATGGGAAAACTGGCGGCAGTGTACGGAGCGCCTGCAAGGAAGGCAAGGCGGCGCATCCGAATCGCGCCGCCCCGCCACCGGCCATCACCGCTTGGCGACGCCCTGGAGAATCACGTCGGCCAACCCGGTGTAGTTACCGTCGAAATGGTGCCCGCCGGGCATCTTGACCACCTGGACACGCTTCGGATCGAGCCCCGGGCAGTTGCTGTCGTCTTCGTCGGCGCCGTAGACACACATGGCCATCCCGTCGGGCAGACGCTCCACCTCCGGTCGAATCGGCAAGCCGTTCTGGCTGGACATCACCCAATTGGTCATGCGGAACTCGAAGTCCGCCTTCTGCCCAAGCCCCATCAACACGAGCAGCGCTACACGATCGCGGGCGACCGGCGTCAGGCGATTGACCATGAACGGCAGCACATCGGCCCCTTGCGAGTAGCCGATCAGAATCACGCGTTTCTTGTTCCAGCGCGTCTGATAGAAGCGCATGAGGCGGTCGATGTCGAGCGCGCCGGACGCCGGGGTGCGCGCCGACCAGAAATAGCGCAGCGAATCCAGGCCCACCACCGGAATGCCGTGCGCGGAGAGCGCGCCGGCGACATCGCGGTCGAGGCCGGCCCATCCGCCGTCGCCCGACAGCAGAATCGCGAAGGTATCGGCCAGGTTCGCGGTGGGCTTGCCGGTCGCCGGCACCTCAACCACCGGCAGGTCGGCCACCGCGGCGGGCGGCCGGGCCGTTCCTGCTACATGATGCGCATTCAGACGCCGGAACGCATTCTTGTATTGCGTTACCCAATCGGCCAGCACGGGCGTCGACGACGCCCCCGTCTCGGGCGGCGTGTCGGACGTATCCATGCCCTCCAGACTGCCCGCAAGCCCGCCGACGAGCCAGCTCGCGTTCGGCGTGCTTGCGGCGAACGCCTGCGCCACGTGGTCCGCGCAGCGCGGCGCGCGCGCGGTGGGTCCACCCGCCGGGCCGCCCATCGCCACCCACGGCGCACTCATGACGGGCGCGGGCAGCAGTCGCATCGGTGCACCGCCGGCCGTGTGCGTGAGGCCGCGCGCGAAGTGCACACCTTCCCCCTGACACAGCGGACGGGCGATGGGCAGCACCGGACAAAAATCGACGGACAGCGCGCCGGAGAAGGTGTCGTTACCCGCCTGCGCCAGCATCGCGTAAGCGAATGTGCCGCCCACGCCATCGCCCACGAGAATCGGCGGCGTGTAGCCCGGCAGCTTGACAGCCGCCTCGACCCAACGACCAAAGTTGTCGAGATCGCCCGCCGCGTAAATGCAGGCGATCTCGTCTTTGGTGTAGTTCGCCATCAGTCGCGCGGTATCGATGCCGGCCACCAACGCGCCGGTGTCCGCGAGCGCGCGGGCCATCCGTTCGGCCCGCGGCGTCCAGCCATCGTTGTCGGAGAAGAAAAGCACCGTCGCATTCGGCTCGCCCGCCGGCCGGAAGATGGGCACGTTCTCGAAGCGGCCGTGCGTCATGATCTCCGGCGCGGGCGTCGGCGTCTGGGCCAGCGCGGCGACCGGCGTCATCATCACCGCCCAGGTCGCGGCGGCACTCACCGCGACGCGGCCAACCCAGTGCAATGCCCCCCTGCCGCCCCCGCGCTTGCCCATCGCCTGCTCATCGCCTGCCTTGCCGTACATCGCCATCGTGTGCCCTGTCATTTCGTCATGATCCCTTTCCATCCGCCACCCACGAGCGCGGCCACGTCGGCCAGCGTGAGCATCGGCGCGATGCCGCCCGGCGTCATCAGATAACGCGCCTCCCATTGCGGATCGAATTTGTCCTTGAAGTTGCGCAGCCCGCGGAAGTTATAGAAGCGCGCACCATGCGCGAACATCATCCGGCCGAAGCGATGCCAGCGGGGCGCGAGCTGATGTGTCTCCATGCCTGACATCGGCGCCATGCCCAGGCCGAAGCGCTGATAGCCCTGCGCCTTGAAATGCAGCATCAGGTTTGCAAACAGGAAGTCCATCGTGCCGGGCGGTGCATCGGGCACCTGCCGCATCAGGTCGACGCTCGCCTCGATGCGCTGGACGTCTGGGCACATCAGCGTGGCGAACGCGACAAGCCGCGCCTCGCGACGCACGAGCGCTACCGGCTGGCGGGCAACGTACGCGTCGGAGAACGCCCCCAACGAGAAGCCCTTCTCCCGCGTGTGCTGGCGCGCGAGCCACGCGTCGGACACGCGTCGCATGTCTGCGAGATGGGGCGCGACGTCTTGCGGCGGCACGATCTCCAGCGTCAGCCCCTCGCGCTCGCCGCGCGCCACCCCATGACGCAGATTGGCGCGACGTGCGCCTTGCAGGCCGAACTCCGGCAGCGAGACGAACGCCTCTTCACCGAGCTTGAAGGCACGCAGCCCCGCGTCGATGTAGAGCGGCAGCGCCTGCGGACGGGTCTTGTAGAACGCCGCGCGTCCGCCGTGGGCATCGGCCAGCTCGATGAAGCGCCAGATCAGTTCGGGCCACTCCTTCTGGTCGCCGACCGGATCCGAGAGCGACACCCACGACCGGCGGTGCTTCGCGTACATGATGAACGCGTTGCCCGACGGCGAGAACAGGAAGCTCTTGTCGCCCATGAGCGCCAGGCACGCATCGGCGGCCGGTTGCTTGCGGATGACGTCGCGCGCACGCGCCAACTCCTCCTCGCTCGCGGGCACCATCGCACCGGCCGACTGGCGCAGCAATTGCCACAGCGACAGCCCGAGTCCGATCACGGCCACGACCATCAACGCACGCATGGAACGCGGGGCGTCGCCGTCGAACGTGAACTGCCACCAGAGCTGATTCGCGTATTCCACGCGCCGGTACGCCATGAACATCAGCCAGGTACAGGCGCCGAGCACCGAGAGCACGGCGATGATCCATCCCGGCTCGAACGTCTGCGTGAAGAGCGAAGAGCGCCGGTCGAACTGTTCGCGCGAGACGAGCAGCAGCGTGGCGAGCACGGCCAGGACGAAGCACTCCGACACGGCAATGCCCTTGGGAATCGCAAGGACGGCGGCGATGATCGTCAGGCCGAGCGAGCCCCACCAGGCGGCATCGAGCCGGTGCAGCAGACCGCGGGCGAGGAACAGCATCGCCAGCCCCGCCACGCTGCCGAGCAGGTGCGACACTTCGACGAGAAGCAGCGGCACGTGATGGCGCAGGAAGTCTTCGGCGTCGCGCGTGGCGGGCGTCACCCCCGAGATCAGCAGCATTACCCCGGCTACGAGGGTCAGCGCCGCCAACAGACCGGGAAAGAGCCGCACGGCCGCGCGCCCGATCGGCGCCGCCGGCCCCTGACGCAGCTCGAAGCCCGCGAGCAGGCACGCCGCAAGCATCAGCGGCAACAGATAGTAGATGCCGCGATAGAGCACCAGCGCGCCGGCCACCTGACTGATGGGCGCGTGGCCGTTCGTCGCGAGCAGAATGACCGCTTCGAACACCCCCACGCCGCCCGGCACGTGGCTCAGTACGCCAAGCGCCATGGCAATGGCATAGAAGACGACGAAGGTCGGCAGATCCACCACGTGGGCGGGCAGCAAACACCACAGGGCGGCGGCCGCCATGCCCAGATCGGCGGCCGAGATCAGCAACTGACGCAGCGCGAGCCGCAGCGGCGGCAGCGGAATCGGCCAGCGGTTCAGCAAGCGCACCGTGCGTTTGCGCGCGCACAACACAAGGAATGCGGCGGCACCGGCCAGCAGCAGCAAGGCGAGCGCCTGCAACAGCCACGCCGGAATCGGCACCAGCGCGGAAACGCGCGATGCCCCCCACAACATGCCGAGCGAGCCGAACACGGTCATGCCGAGACCGAACGCCCCGGCGTTGAACGCCACCGCCTGCGCCACCTTCGACGCGTCGACGCCCGCGGCGGAGTACATGCGCATGCGCACCGTGCCGCCGGTGAGCACCCCCAGGCCGACGGAGTTGCCCAACGCATAGGCGATGAACGACGTGAGCACGACCGTCGAGCGCTTGACCGCCGCCCCGGCGAAGCCGAGCCCGGAGATGTCGTAACCGGTGAGGGCTGCGTAACTCGCCAGCGTTGCCAACATGGCAAGCACCAGACGCGTCACGGGCGTGTCGTGAATTGCGGCGACGATGTCGTCGTAATGCACGTGACGCAGCATGTGATGCAGCGCATCGAAGACGAAAAGGCCGAGCAGGACGACGCCGGCCACGATCAGCCACGGCCGGGCCGCGCCCCACGGCACGCGCCGGAGCCAGCGCAGCGGCGCGGGCAAGGCGAGCCAGGCGACCTCGTCGGCCGTCGGCGGCTCGGGCGGGCCGCCCGCGTCGTCGCCGCCGGCGGATGCCGCAGCGGTGGCCATCGGCAGCGCCACGGAGGAAGGTACATCGGCGGGCCGGCTCGGGCGCGCGCGGGAGGGTTCAGTCATGTATCGGTCGGTCCTTCAGCCGGCACGACGCCACCTACGGGACGCCGCTTCCCTGGCCTATGGGCGGGTCAGCGCCTGTCAGGGCGATAGCTTACACCGCGATGCGTGACAGGTCTCGTCGGCGAACGCCGGCGCGACGCCCCGCCGCACGGGCCCGTCACGTCTCAATTGCGCTCAACTATGGGCGCAAGATTCCGATATAGGCAATTTAATGTAAAATGCGGGGTTTTTACTACTTATTTGAACGAAGTTTTTCCTAAACTTCGATAACAAAGATCGCCGTAATGCGGCAAGTGCGCACCCCGAATCATTCCGACTCCGAAGCGCGTCGATTGGTGGTTCGAAGCAACGTGCGCGGGGGGAAATAACAAATGTACGTCGAACGGCACAGCCGTCCGGCAGGGGCACGTCTGACAACACCGCTGGCATCGCGGCGCATGACCCATGTCGTCGCTTGCGCGACGCGGCGGCGGGGTGTGTCTGTGCGCCGTGCTGCCATCGGAGTCCTGAGTGCCTTGCTGGGCACTGCCATGTTGATGAACGCGAGCCATGCGCTCGCCCAGGCCGCGTCGACGGCCACATCGATCGCCGCGTCGACGGCTTCGTCGCCCGTTGCCGGGAACGCGAACGCGGTCGTGGTGGCCCTGCCGTCGTCCGGCGCGGCCACACCCATCCGGCCGGCGGTCCCGATCGGCCAGGCGACGCTCACGCAGGGCGTGGCCCAGCTCGCGGAGCGCTACAACCTGTCGCATGTGTGGCTGCGCACGGAATCGGATGCCGGCGTGGGGCTCGAAGCGGCCACGCGCGGCGACGACGCCCGCCAGTTGCTGCCCGTCGCCAGCCTGTCGAAGTCGGTGACGGCCATCGGCATCGCGCTGCTCGTGCAGCAGGGCAAACTCTCGCTCGATGCCAAACTCGGCGATCTGCTCGACACTTATTCGAAACAGCACGGCAAGCCGCTCGACCCGACGTTGCGCGAGTTGACCGTGCGACGCCTGCTCGCGCATCGTGCGGGGCTCGCCACGAACGGCTACAACGATCCCGTGAACGGTTTGTTCAGCGGGTTGGCCATCCGGCGCGTGGGCGGCAGCGCCGACTTCTTCAACTATCTCGACGCCGACGATGCCGGACACTCAACCGGCAAGTCCGACTTTGTCTACTCGAACGTGTCGTACCTGTTGCTCGGCATGGTGATCGAAGCCGTTTCCGGTGACGAGTACAAGCACTTCTGCGAGACGCACATCTTCGCGCCGCTGGGCATCACCGGCGCCAAGCTGCCCGACAACTGGCGTCTGCTCGCGCCGTTCGCCGGATGGCAGATGTCGCCCCGCGCGCTGCTCAAGGTGTGGCGCGTATTCGACATTCGCCGGCCGAGCCTGCTCACGGAGACGACCCTGCGCACGTTGTTGCTCGACAAGCAGTCCGGCCCGGTCAGCGCGGATCGTGATGTGTACTACACGCTCGGCGTATTCATGGTGCCGGGCGCGGGCGAGCGCAGCTATCGCATCAGTCACGACGGCATCGCTGATTTCTTCCGCACCCAGTCGACCTACTACACCGTGGTGGAGAAGACCGTGCCCGGCGACAGTTGGGCGCTCGTGGTGTCGCCGATTCCGTCGCGCGGACAGTTCGGCGCGATTCAACGCGACGTGCGCCGGATCATTCGGCAGGCCCGTCTGGTGCCTTGAGGTCGGCGACGGCGTCGACCTCGCCGGCATTGCCGAAATCGCAGTCAAACGTGCCGGCAATGAGCGCGCGCTTCTGCAACGCGCTCAATTGCTTGACGCGGTACTCGGCCCGCGAGGCGGCCGACCGATCGGCAAACGTGAGCGAGAGCAGGATGCGCGACGGTGGATAGGCGCGCGTGAAGCGGGCGCCCTTACCCGCGACGTGCGCCGCATACCGCGCCTCGACGTCGACGGTGATGCCTGTGTAGATACGACCGCCCGCACACTCCAGCAGATAGAGGAACCAGGGCTTCGGTGCGGCAATGGTCATCGCGTGAACCGTTGCGCGCAAAGCATTGCCCGCAGGATCGAGAAAACGTTGGGGCGCATGGCAGGTGAGGGCTCTGAGCGTGGCATGTTCGCGACGGTCGTTGTGCAGATCGGATGGCGCTGTCAATGTCGCTAGCATACGATATGCCTCGGGCGACGCGAACGCTCCTCGACGCCGGACCTCGTGACCCGTCCGACTGGCTCATCATTACAACGACAAGCGCCATGACCGAATCCGCTTCGCCCCACGCCCCCGAGCCGCCGCCCGCCGGAGCCGCCCCGCGGGGGGCCCTGCGCCGCGAACGCCTTCGCGCCCGCCTGTTCGCCCTGGCCGGTTACGCCGGTTATGCCATCCTCGCCCTCGCGCTATGGGCCGCCAGCCACGGCAGCACCACGCTCGGCCTGTCGCCCACGGCGGCACAGGCCGCCGTGCTCGTGCTGTTCACCATCGGGGCGTGGGCCTTCGGCCTGTTTCCGGAACCGGTCACAACACTGACGTTCTTCCTGCTCGCCGTTCTGCTGCATGTTGCGAAGCCGGAAGTGATCTTCGCGGGGTTTCATTCGGCTGCATGGTGGCTTGTCTTTGGCGGTGCGGTGACGGGTATCGCGGTGCGCACGACCGGACTCGGTGCTCGACTGGCCGCGACGTTGTTCGCACTCAAGCGCCCGACATATGCGCGTTATGTGGCGTCGGTGATGGTCGCCTGCGTGGGCCTGGCGTTCGTCATGCCATCGACGACGGGACGCATTCTGCTGCTGATCCCCATCGTGCTCGCGCTCGCCGATCGCATCGGACTCACCGAGGGCCGGCGCGGACGCACCGGTCTCGTGATGATGGTCGCCGCCGCGAGCTACATGCCGCCCACGACGATCCTGCCCGCCAACATTCCGAACAGTGTGCTCATGGGCGCGGCGGACTCGTTCTACGGCGTAAAGCTGCACTACGCACCCTACCTGCTGCTGCACTTCCCCGTTCTCGGTGCGCTCAAAGCCGCCATTCTGGTGTGGGTGATCTGCCGCCTGTTCCCGGACGACGGCCCGCTCAACGACGTTGCGACCGGCGCCGCCGCCCCGCTCCCAAATAACGCCCGACGCCTGTCGGTATTGCTCGCGTTGGCGCTCGCCGGGTTCGCGACCGACGCCTGGCATGGCATCTCGCCTGCCTGGATTTCCGTCGCCGCGGCGATCCTCTGCCTGCTGCCCGCAATTCACATCATCACGCCGAAAACCTTCACCGAGCAGATGCACATCACGCCGCTCATCTACGTCGCGGGCTTTCTCGGCGTGGGCGCGGTCGTTGCGGATACGGGGCTGGGCGAGAAGCTCGCGCGGCTGTGTCTGGATGCCGTGAGCATGACGCCCGGCACGCCGGCGATCAATGCCGCATGGCTCATCGCCATCGGCGCGGCCATTGGTCTGGTCGCCACGCTCCCCGGTCTGCCCGCCGTCCTCACCCCGCTCGCCGGACAACTCGCGAGCGCGAGCGGCCTGCCGCTCTACACGGTGCTGATGCTGCAGGTGCCGGTGTTCTCCACCGCGCTGCTGCCCTATCAAAGTCCACCGATGATGATTGCGATGCATCTGGGTGGCGTCGGCATGCGCGACGGCACGCGGCTCACCGTCGTCATGACGATCATCACCCTGGTCGTCCTCTTTCCACTGGACTATTTCTGGTGGCGCGTGCTCGGCCTGTTTCCCTGAATGCCCCTGTCGACGGCGGGTTCCCGGCAGAAGACCAGCCAACGGTCGCCGTCCTCCTCGCGCCAGAACGCCCCTTCGCGCTCAAGAATCGCGCCGAGCCGCAAACGGGCCGAGCGAACCCGTGCGTCGCTCACACCGGGCAGGATCATGCCGCGCACGTAGCCCACATGGGGCACCGTGCGCAACAGTGTCCGAATCAGTTGGCAGAAGCGCCGCACGGCGTGCTCGCTCGCCTTCGCTTGCACGTCAAGCCGGAAGTCGGTGATCGTCAGCACGACACCGGCCGGCACCCGGTCGAGACGGTGACAAAGGGACAGCTCGCCGTTCTCGACGCGCTGTCCCAGTTCGATGTGTGTGCGCTCGCAAATTTCGACGCGCGCCGTGAATCGGTGGGCTCTGAAGAATGCCGCAACGGCGCGCTCGCAAACGGTCATGGGCTTATCGGATGGTGTCGTACATCTTCGTGACCTGCTGGCCGATCATGCCGTACATCGCCCGCGACACTTCACGGATGTCGGCACTCGTCGCGTCGATGCGCTGACGCAGCCGATCGTTGGTACGACGCGTCTCCTCGGTAAGCGACATCTCGAACTCGCCGAGCACATCCTTGTCGCGTCCGGCAAGTGAATCGTCGTTGGATACGACATCGAACGGCGACTTCACGAACTGGCTGACGCCCTTGGTCGTCTCGCCGACCGCCGTACCGACCATTCTCAGCTTGCCCAGCTCGCCCCCAAGGCCTGCCGCGCCCGCTCCGATGCCGCCGAAGAGCGAAAAGCTGCCGGAGACGATACCGCCAATGGCCGAATACAACCCGGCACGGTAATGCGAGTTGTTGGCGTTGTACTTCTCGGTGCGCGCGGTCTGGCCCCGCTCGAACACCATCGCGTCGTGCCGCGTACGGTACGCCTGGTCGGTGTTGCGCTCGGCCACCCGCATGGCGAGAAACAGGGCAATGAGCGCCTGCGCGGACTGAAGTCCGTCAACCTGCTCGCGAACGCGCGACAACACGCCCTGCCCCGCGTCGGTCGCGGCGCGTTGCTGGACCTCGGTTGCGGCAATCCCCGCCTGACGTTGATTCGCCAACGTCGAACCCAATGCAAAAGTCATGTCATCACTCCCTAGGTAGACGACGCGGGAAACACCGCGTCAGGAAAATCCACGTGGGCTCACGCCCTCGACAACGAGGCCGCGATGCGAATGCGCATCTCGCCCGTTTTCTGCACTTGCTCGCCGGTGGACACCGCGATGTCGCTCTGCTGACCTACGAGCGTTTCCATGCGCTTTGCGGCGCGCTTCTTGTCGTCGCCATTCATTTGCATGAGCAACTGCAACCACATCATGTCGACAGCGAGATCGCGGGCTTCGAGTTGCAACTTCGCCCGCTGCACGCCGACGATGCCCTGGCCCAGCGAGCTGGCGCCGTTGAACACACCGCGCGCGGCCATGGATAGCGACCACGTCCCCCGCGCAATGGCAAAGTAGCCCTGAATGTTCATGCTCGACGCGAACGCCTGGGTCAGCCCCTTCGACGTCACTGCCTTGCCCTTGGCGACTTGCTTCGCGGCGGTCTTTGCGACTTTGTCGAAGGCGCGCGATGCCATCTGCTCGACCATCTGCTGCGTGAACTGCTCGGCCATGCGATTGAAGCCGGCCTTCGCGAGCCGGCGACCGCTCTGCGTGCCACTTTGCAACAGCGACTTGCCCACGCGCTTGCCGACCTCGTTGCCGACGACAAAGCCGATCTCCGAGACCACGCGAGACTTGATCGCTGCGACGGCCGTTTTGTCGCCCGACTTGACCGCCTGCTCCAGCGCCTCACCGGCGCCCGCCTTGAACACGCGGCTCGCGGCCTTGGTTGTCGCCCGCTTGGCCAGGAAGCCCCTGACCGACGTGCCGAAGCCGATGACCATGCCGAGCATCTGAAACCCCAGTTGCGCGTGCCCCCACTTGGTCGCTTCGTTCTCGTGATAGGCCGCGTTCTTCGGATCGACCAGCGCCATCGTCCTGTGGAACGCCATGCCGAGCCCGGCAATGCCAGCGCCGACGTCGGCCACCCCGCCCGCGATCATCAGCGGATTCATGGTGAGGACACCCGTCACGACCTTGACCGCACCGACCACCACGTCGACCGCCGCGATCAGCCAGTCGAACACCACGCCGAAGATGCCGCCCTTGCGGGCCTTGTTGGCATCCTCGGTCTTCGCGTCCATCTGCTCGCGATACTTCTTGATGTCCTCCTGGCGCAGCTTTTCCTGACGTTCGCCCATCAACGTCAGCGCGCGCTGCGTGGACTTCGCAGTGTCGCCCAACGCGTCCATCGCGATCATCGACGCCATCATCGCCAGCGTCGACGGATCGACGTTCTCGAGCGCGCAGAGGGCTGAGGCGTTCGAAGCGTTCGAGGCGCCATCGGCGCTGGACGCCCCCAGTGCGTTCGCCGCCAGGCCGCTGCCCACAGCAAAGAGACGATTCAGCAGGCGGGCGAACGCGTCGTTCGCGTCTTGCCAGTCGACGCCGGTCGACGGGTCGGGCGCAAAGTCTTCGGTGCGCAGCCAGTCCGGGCGCTCGCGTCGTTGACGCGCGGCGTCCAGTGACTCGATGCCGTCGTGCGCGACGGCGACGGCAGCAGCGGGCGCGCTCGCGTTGCCGACGTCGCCGGTCCAGGCGGGTGCGTAAGCGGCTCGTGGGGAATAGATGGCGGTCATGTCGATGTCTTGTCCGAAGGGGCATTCAGCGCGTCGCGTCGCGCACGTGCCGAGCACGCGAGCTTGTCGTGCTGAGGCTGTTGTGCGCAGATGCGCAGCGTTGCGTCATACGATTTGCGTGCGAATTCCCGGTTGCCGGCGTGTTCGTAGCTCATCCCGGCGAGGTACGGCGGGCGCGGGTCCGACGCGTGGATCAGGCCGGCCTTCGCGAAGCACGGCAGCGCCTGTTCGTGCTGCCCGAGTCGCTGGTAGCACAGGCCGAGCCCATACCAATCGTCGAAGGACCACTGATCGAGCGTGGCAAGCACGAAGTACACCCGTTGCGCCGCGGCGATCTGGCCTTGGGCGAAGCGTTGGCACGCATGGGCGCGCACGCTTGCGAGGTCGGCTTCGTCGAGATCGGCCAGCATGCGCAGCGCGCCCCCGCTTTCGAAGAATCGCGAGAGGATCGCGGGCGCGTCGTCCACACCCGGCGCCAGCGGCGCGATATCCGGGCACGTTGGCGAGCTCATGTGCGCATCGACCCGTTGATCTGGTTGAGCTGCGAGCCCTGCGAGCTGTAGATCGTGTTCACCAGCGTGGAGGCGCCGTTGTACTCCTGCAGCTTCTTGTTGATCTTGATCTGGTCGACCGTGCGGCTGTCGGACGCCTGCTCGGTAAAGCCCTCGGCGGCCGCCTTCAGCGTGCGCAGATCGGACGCGTTGTATTGCGCGTTGCTCCCCGTGGGCGTGGTGTAGCCAGGTTCGCCGACCCGCTTCGTGCGCGACTCCCACTCCATCATGGTCTTCTTCGTCCCGTCGCCGTACACGGTGATCTGGATGTTGTGCTTGTCGAAGAACGCCCGGATGCCGTCACCGACGGTCTTCTTCTTCGACGTGTCCGAGCCGATGTCGTTGATCAACGATTCGATCAGGTTCCCGACCTCGCGCGCCTCCTGTCCTTCTTTCTGACGTCGCTGCATTTCCTGGATCATGTGCTGCGCCTCGCCGTTGTTCATCTCCATCATCAACATGGCGTATTGCGCGAGCGTTCCGTGAAAATCGAGCGACTTCATGACGCCACCGACATTGATGTCGCGCGTGAGTCCGGTTTGCGGGGGCAGGAGGCGGGATGAGGCGTACTGGATGGTCGTCATGAGGCTTGAGTCCTGAAGTCAGTGAAATCGGGGCTGGCAAAGGAACGTCGATATCGACGTTCGACGGCGGACCTGCGCGGCCCTTTGAAACGGGTTAGATGCTGTTCACGATGCGTTTCGTGACCTCGCCAAGCTTGGCGATCACCGCGTTGTATAGCGTGAGCGTGTTGTCGTAGCTGGTGACGAAACGTTTGAGCTGAATCTGCTCGCTTGTACTCGACGCACTGTCAATCATGGCCAGTGACTGAAGCTGCGATTCCAACGTTTGCAGACTCGCCGCATCGAACGGCGCGTCGGCGGCTTGCGGCGACACCAGTTCGTGTCGAATCGCAAAGTCTCGCAGCGTCGACGGCAAGCGCTCAAGTGTCTTGCCGGAGGACGCTTGCTGTGCCATGTTGCCCACCAGCGTCGCGAAATCGCGCGCCTCGCGAGCAACGTCGACACGCGTCTGTGCCGACAGGAGCCAGGCGTCGGCCATCGATTGCAAGGCAGACAGTCGATCGCTGGCGGCGGCCATCGTCGAGAGCAGCGGGTTGGGGGAATCGGTGGGCGTCGCGCCACGCGTTGACGTGATATCGGCGTATGGGCGCGATGCAGTGCCGGAGATTCGATCGATCATCTCGAACCCCGTCTCAGGCGCAGACGCGGCGCACGGACGGCGCACGCTTCGCAGGGGCGGCCGACACTGGCGCGAGCGGTACGGGCGCATCGTCGCGCATGCGCTCGATGCTGTGCGCAAGGGCTGCCGTCATGCGACGGATTTCACGCTCGTTACGCTGGAAGGCTTCGCTCGTAACGAGCGCTTCGAGTCGCTTGAGCTTCTCGCGGGCGTCGGGCGTACCGGCCGCTTCGAGACGCCCGATCTCGTCGAGCACCGCATGGTAGTCCTGCATCTGCCGGTGCAGCTTTCGCCCGGCCATCTGCATGTCGGCGCATGCGCGTTCGTACTGAACAAGCAGATCGTCCGCCGCGTCTTGCGCCGGCTCGGCGGACACCGCAGGGGTGAGGGTGGAACGTTGCAACGGGTCAGACATGGAAACGCCTCCGTATGTTGCGGTCAGTCGTTGAAGACATAACGCATCGTACGAAGGCGCTCGATGCTCGCCTTTGCAAAGGCAGCATTCCCTTCCGGTATCACGCCGCGCTTCAGCAATTTCCCATCTGCGCGGCGTCGTTACCCGTTACAAATCACTCACGCAACACCGAATCCGCCCCCTCCCGGCGTCTCGACCACGAAGATGTCACCCGGCTGCATCTGCGTGCGGCCGATGTGCGCCAGTGTCTCGCGCGTACCATCTACGCGCTCGACGTAGTTCGCACCCAGCGCGCCCACCGCCCCGCCCTGCGCCCCAAACGGCGCATACACACGGTTATTGGAGAGAATCGATGCTGTCATCGGCGTAAGGAAGCGAATACGTCGCACCGCGCCGTTACCGCCATGCCAACGCCCCGTGCCGCCCGAGCCGACGCGAATGCGATGGCTCTCCAGGCGCACCGGATAGCGCCACTCCAGCACTTCAGGATCCGTCAGACGTGAGTTCGTCATGTGCGTCTGCACCGCGTCGGCCCCGTGGAAGCCCTCGCCCGCGCCGCTGCCGCCCGCGATGGTCTCGTAGTACTGATACGTCTCGTTGCCGAACGTGAAGTTGTTCATCGTGCCCTGGCTCGATGCCACGCGCCCAAGCGCACCGTAAAGCGCGTTGGTGATGGCCGACGACGTCTCCACATTGCCCGACACCACCGCCGCCGGGTACACGGGGTTGAGCATCGAGCCCTGCGGCACGATCACCGTCAGCGGCTTCAGGCAGCCCGCGTTGAGCGGTATGTCGTCGTCGACCAACGTGCGGAAGACGTACAGCACGGCGGCCATGCACACGGCCCGCGGCGCATTGAAGTTGTTCGGCAACTGCGCCGACGTTCCGGTGAAGTCGATGGTCGCGCCTTGCGTGGCGTGATCGACGCGAATCGCCACCTCGATCACTGCACCGTTATCCAGTGCATAGCGATAGTGCCCGTCGGCCAACGCGCCGATCACGCGGCGCACGGCGGCTTCGGCGTTGTCCTGCACGTGCCCCATATAGGCGAGCACGACATCGCGTCCGAACTCGCTCACCATGCGACGCAGTTCATCGACCCCCTTCTGGTTCGCCGCCACCTGCGCGCGCAGGTCGGCCATGTTCTGGTCGATGTTGCGCGCCGGGTAGCGCGCACCGGCGAGCAGCGCGCGTGTCTCGCGATCGCGCAGCTCGCCCGCCGCGACCAGTTGCCAGTTGTCGATGAGCACCCCCTCCTCTTCGACGTGCGTCGAATCGGGCGGCATCGATCCCGGCGTGATCCCGCCGATATCCGCGTGATGGCCGCGCGAGCCGACATAGAAGAGCGGCTCGGCGCTCGCGGCACCTTCCGCGCCCACGAACACCGGCGTGATCACCGTGACGTCAGGCAAGTGTGTCCCGCCGTGATACGGATCGTTGAGCATGAAGACGTCGCCCTCGCGCATCTTGCCGCGATTGCGCTCAATCACCGTCTTGATGCTCTCGCCCATCGAGCCCAGGTGCACCGGCATGTGCGGTGCGTTGGCGATGAGGTTGCCATCGCGGTCGAACAGTGCGCACGAGAAATCCAGGCGCTCCTTGATGTTCACCGAATACGCCGTGTTCTGCAGACGCAACCCCATCTGCTCGGCAATCGACATGAAGAGATTGTTGAAGATCTCGAGACGCACCGGATCGGCTTGCGTGCCCCGGTCGCCGGTGTCGCGTTGCGCGGCGCGCGGCACCACGCGCGCCAGCACGACGTTGCCCTGCGCGCTCATCTGCGCCTGCCAGCCGGGCTCGACCACCGTCGTGCCGCTCTTCTCCGCAATGATCGCGGGCCCGTCGATGGTGTCACCCGCGAGCAGCGTATCGCGGGCAAACAGCGCCGCCTCGTGCCACATGCCGCCGGCGTAGAGGTTCACGTGATCGGCCGCCTGCGGGGCGCCCGACGTGCGGGCATCGAGCGGCGCGATGTCGACAGGGGCGTCCGAGCGGCCGATGGCTTCGACCGATGCCACCTCGACGATCAGCGCCGCGCCATCCATCAGGAACGAATACCGCTGACGATAGGCGGCTTCGAAAGCAGCGCGCATTTGTCCGACGTTTCCGAACGGTACCGCCAGTGCCGAATCGGTGCCCGCGTAACGCACGTGAACACGACGCACCGTCTCGATGCGCGACGGCGGCACCCCTTGGGAGAGCAGGACATTCACGGCGTCATCGGCGAGGGCACCGAGCGCTTCCTCCAGTGCGGGCAGACCGTCGTCCGAGAGCGGCGCTTCGATCATGCGCTCGCGCATCGCCGTCTGATCCGCGAGGCCCATGCCGTAGGCCGAGAGCACGCCGGCGAGCGGGTGCGCGAAGACCTTCGTCATGCCGAGCGCATCGGCAACGCCGCAGGCGTGCTGACCGCCCGCCCCGCCGAACGTCGTCAGCACATAGCGGCTCACGTCGTGACCGCGCTGCACCGAGATCTTCTTAATGGCGTTGGCCATGCTGCCGATCGCGATTTCGAGGAAGCCTTCGGCGAGCGCTTCGGGCGTCTGACGGCGGCCGGTCGCCTGTTCGATCTCCGCGGCCAATGCGGTGAACTTCGCGACCACGACATCGCGGTCGAGCGCTTCGTTGGCGTTCGGTCCGAACACCTTCGGGAAATGCGCGGGCTGGATCTTGCCGAGCATGACGTTGCAGTCGGTCACCGTGAGCGGGCCGCCGCGTCGATACGCCGCCGGGCCCGGATTGGCGCCGGCCGAATCGGGTCCCACGCGCAGACGCGTGCCGTCGAACGACAGCACCGACCCGCCGCCGGCGGCCACCGTGTGGATGCTCATCATGGGCGCGCGCATGCGCACACCGGCGACTTGCGTCTCGAAGACACGCTCGAACTCGCCGTGGTAATGCGAGACGTCGGTCGAGGTGCCCCCCATGTCGAAGCCGATCACCCGGTCGAAGCCGGCCGCGCTCGACGCGCGCACCATCCCGACGATGCCGCCCGCCGGGCCGGACAGAATGGCGTCCTTGCCCTGGAAGTTGTCGGCGCGCGTAAGGCCGCCGCTGCTCTGCATGAATTGCAGATTGACGCCCGGCATTTCCTGCGCGACTTGCTCGACGTAGCGTCGCAGGATCGGTGACAGGTACGCGTCGACGACGGTCGTGTCGCCGCGCGACACCAGCTTCATGAGCGGCGAGACTTCGTGCGACACGGACACCTGCGAGAAGCCCAGTTCGCGCGCCATTGCCGCGAGCGCCTTTTCGTGCGCCTGATAGCGGTAGCCGTGCATCAACACGATGGCGAGCGCGCGGATCCCCTTGGCGTAGACCGCTTCGAGCGCGCGGCGCGTCGCCTCGAGGTCGAGTTCGCGCACGACGTCGCCGTGCGCGCCGACGCGCTCGTCGATTTCGACGACCTCCGCATAGAGCGCTTCCGGCAACGCGATATCGAGATCGAACAGGCGCGGGCGGTTCTGATAGGCGATGCGCAGCGCGTCGCGAAACCCTTGCGTCGTCACGAGCGCGAGCGGCTCGCCCTTGCGTTCGAGCAGCGCGTTGGTGGCCACGGTGGTGCCCATCTTCACCATCTCGACCCGCTCGGGCGTGATCGGCTCGCCCGGCGCGAGGTCCAGCAGGTGACGGATGCCGGCCACAGCGGCGTCGCGATACTGCTCGGGGTTCTCGGAGAGCAGCTTGTGCGTGACGAGCGTGCCGTCCGGGCGCCGGGCCACGATGTCGGTGAAGGTACCGCCGCGGTCAATCCAGAACTGCCAGCGTGAAGCGGTCTGGTGCGCAGGGGCGCGGTTTTGGGCGGAGGGCGTGAGGGCGTTCGTCATGGGGTCACTCGCAAAGCAATGGTCAAACGTGAATCGGCGGGGTGACGGCGCGGGGCACCGTCGTCATGCTGTGTTGGCGCAGGGCGCGCGTGTCCCGGCGTGTGGCGCGGACGATGTCGTCCGCCGTGCCACACACTCGCAAATCTCGTTACCGGGAGAATTAATGAGAAGTCATCGGACGCGGCAGCGACGGCTGCCGCGGTATTTCATTGGCACAGGGTGTCGCGTATCACTGCGTGTGCGCCTCGAGCGAATCGAGATCCCGGCCACGCGTCTCGGGAAGCGTGAGCGCCGCGAGGATCAGCACGCCGTAAGCCACGCCGGCGAAGATGCCGATGGTCGTGCCCAGGCCATACTGCTTCGAGAGCATGCCGATCAGGAACGGGAACAGGGCGCCCACGGCACGGCCAACGTTGTAGCAGAAGCCCTGACCGGAACCGCGCACGCGGGTCGGGAACAGTTCAGTCAGGAACGCGCCCATGCCACTGAAGATGCCCGATGCGAAGAATCCGAGCGGGAAGCCGAGCCAGAACATGGCGCTATCGGTCAGCGGCAGCGACGTGTACGAGAACGCGATCACCATCGAGCCCACGGCGAACAGGATGAAGTTCGGCTTGCGTCCGAGGCGGTCCGTCAGATACGAACTGGCCAGATAGCCGACCCACGAGCCGAAGATGATCATCGCGAGGTAGCCGCCGGTGCCCATCACCGTGAGATGGCGCTCCGTCTTCAGGTACGTGGGCAGCCACGTCGTGATGGCGTAGTAGCCACCTTGTGCGCCGGTGGTCAGCAGCGCGGCGCGGATCGTCGTCGAGAGCAAAGCCGGGCTGAAGATGGCGGCCAGGCCGGGGGCGTCGTCCGACGTCTGCTTGGCCTTCTCCTTCTGATAGACCTCCGGCTCCTGCACGTAGCGGCGGATGAAGAGCACGAGCAGCGCGGGCAACAGGCCGATCAGGAACAGTCCGCGCCAGGCCATGTCGGCGGGGAACAGCGAGAACAGCACCGAGTAGAGAATGGCCGTCAGGCCCCAGCCGATGGCCCAGCCGGACTGCACGAGGCCCACGGCCTTGCCGCGGTCGCGCGCGCGCATCACTTCACCGATGAGCACGGCGCCTGCCGTCCATTCGCCGCCGAAGCCGAAGCCCATGAGCGCGCGCGCGGCGAGCAGTTGATGGTAGTTCTGCGCGAGTCCGCACAGCCCGGTGAAGACAGCGAACCACAACACGGTGAGTTGCAGCGTGCGTACACGGCCGATGCGATCCGACAGAATGCCGGCCGCCCAGCCGCCGAGCGCCGACGCGAGCAACGTCAGCGTGCCGATGAAGCCGGCGTCGGCAAGGCTGATGCCCCACGTCGCGACCAGCGTCGGAATGACGAAGCTCAGCATCTGGGTGTCCATGCCGTCGAGCATGTAGCCGACCTTGCAGCTCCAGAAGGCGCGCTTTTGGCGCGAGGTGGCGTCGCCATACCAGCCGAACAGGCTGCCGCCCTGGTCAGACGTGCCGGACGTGTCGGCGGGAACTGCTGCCGCCGGGGGGGCGAGAGGGGATTTGCTTTCCATGAGAAAAAAGGCTCCGGTGATGTCGTGACTTGCCGTGTGATGTGCCCTCGGGCCGCGCTCTCCGATGGGCGTGTGCGGTCACCGGCAGGCGAACGTTCCCCTGCCGCCTCCCGTCATGGCGCGGTGTTTCTGTCGTACTTGGTGCTCGGGTGATGCTTGGGTGATGCTGGTTGCCTGGGTGAAATTTGCCGGGTGCTTCAGGTCGTGCGTCGATGTTTTCGGTATTGCTGCGATGCCCCGGTGCCTTGCATTGCACGTCGCGCGCGATCAGAAAACGGCGAGCGACGCGTTCGGGATATCCGTCATCAGCATGTAGCCCGGCCGGTGCGCGATGGCGATCGGCAGACTGGCCTCCATGATTGCGGTCTGCGGCGTCACACCACAGGCCCAGTAGACGGGCAGCTCGCCGTCGCGGATGGTGACAGCGTCGCCAAACGTCGGCTTGGACAAATCCGCGATGCCGAGCGCCGCCGGGTCACCGATATGGATCGGCGCGCCGTGTACGCCGGGGAACCGGCTCGTGATCTGCACAGCGCGAATGGCGTCGGCCCCCTTCATCGGACGCATCGACACGACCAGCTCGCCACCGAACTTTCCGGCGCGCTGATTGGCGATGTTCGTTCGATACATCGGCACGTTGCGGCCCTCTTCCACGTGACGCAGTCCAATGCCCGCCTGCGCCAGCATGCCTTCGAACGAGAACGAGCAGCCGATGGCGAAGACGACGAAGTCGTCCTGCCAGACCTCGGCGAGGTGGTCGACCTGTTCGGCGAGTTTGCCGTCGCGGTAGACGTTGTAACCCGGCACGTCGGTACGGATATCCACCTCGCGGCCCAGCGCCGGCACGTGCCATTGCCCCGGCTCGCCCACGCCCAGCAACGGGCAGGCCTTCGGATTGCTTTGGCAGAAGCGCAGGAAATCGTGCGCGTGGGCTGCCGGCAGGATGGCGAGGTTGGCCTGCGCGAAGTCGCCGCAATAACCGGCGGTCGGCTTCCGGAACTGACCGCTGCGCACTGCCTGACGGAATGCGAAGGGCGTGATGGCGTCGCGTTGCGAGGCGAGGTCGTCGAGCACGGCGGGATGGTTCATGACAGCTCCTGCATTGGGGGGGATGCAACGGTGGCATCGGATGGCTGAAGCATAGAAAGAAAAAAAAATTGTCGCTAACGAGTTTTTCTACGCGCTACCGTATAGAATTTCTTAACAACGTCACGGGTTTTCCCGAGGTTCGTTGCTTTTTTCTTCCTCGATCCGAGATCAAATTTTGGGCACGCTCCCGGCCCACGAGTCCCATGAACACGCGATTTCTCGAAACGTTCGTCACGCTGGCCAAGCTGCGCAACTTCCGTGCAACGGCCGCGGCGCTGCACGCCACGCCGGCGGCGATCTCCCAGCGGCTCAAGGCGCTCGAGGAGGAGTTGAAGACAGTGCTGGTCGATCGCGACAGCCGCGAATTTCGTCTCACGCCCAACGGCGAATACCTGCTGGGCTATGCCAAGGCAGTGGTGGAGGCGGCACGACGTCTACAGACAGCGGCATCGGGCGAAAGCACCTTGCGCGGACGGTTGCGTCTCGGCGTGATCGAGACCGTGGTGCATAGCTGGCTGCCGCACTATCTGCGCCGCTTGGCGGCCGACTATCCCTCGCTGGAAGTCGAGTTGACGGTCGACGTCTCGGTACAGTTGCAGCGGCGCCTGATCGCGGACGAACTCGATCTCATCATCCGCGTGGAGGGCAGCGACGACAGCAGCGTGGTGTGCGATGCGCTCGCCAACTATCCGGTGCACTGGATCGCGCGCACGGGCATGTTCCCGAACACGCGCAGCGGGCTCGCGAAGCAGGTGCTGCAGCATCCGATCCTGACCTACGGGCGCGGCACGGCGCCGCACCGGGCGCTGGAGGACATCGTGGCGAAACTGGCGGGCGTGCACGGCGTGCCGCTCTCGGAGACCCGCATCACCGGGTCGCCGTCGATTGCCGTGATCGTGCAGTTGGTGAGAGACGGCTTTGGTGTCGCGGCGATTCCGCGGCTGTTCGTCGACGATCTGATCGCGAGCGGTGAAGTCGCGGAGTTACCGTTGCAGCCGGCGCCGCCGTCCATCGTGGTGTCGATGTCACGACGCGCCGACGCCCCGCTCTTCGTGCATGGGGCGGCCACGGCCGCGCGCACCGCGTGCACCGAGTACTGCCGCAAGAGCGACCGGCGGCTGGTGGAATTGTTGTGAGGCACCGCGCCGTGGTATCGGCGCGCTACCGGAAATGCGCCAGCCGCGTGAGGAACGTGTAGTCCGCTTCCGCGGCCATCAGGACCATCAGCACCAGCAACGCGAGCGGCGGAATCAGGATCGCGTAGACGAGCGCGAGCCGCTCCCAGCGCATGTGCATGAACACGGCGACAATCAGGCCGGCCTTGGCCACCATCAGCGCGAGGATCAACCCCCAGCGCAGGTAGCCGTGCAGATCGGCGTAATCAACGAGATATGAGAACGTCGAGAGCACGAACAGAAGCCCCCACACCTTGAGATAGAGGCTGACCGAATGCTGTTGGCCCGAGTGCTCGCCGCTGGCGCCAGACGCTTGCTGTGCGGATGTCGCAGAGGATTCCATCGCTCCTCCTACCAAAGATAGAACAGCGCAAAGATGAACACCCAGACGAGATCGACGAAGTGCCAGTAAAGGCCTGCGATCTCGACGAGCTGGTAGTTGCCGCGTCGTTCGAGCGTACCGTTGAGCACCTTGCGCATTACCGTGAGCAGATAGATGACGCCCGCACTCACGTGCAGCCCGTGAAAGCCCGTGATCATGAAGAAGCACGCACCGAACTGCGCCGCGCCCATCGCATTGCCCCACGGCCGGATGCCTTCGTGCACGATCAGGTTGGTCCACTCGAACGCCTGCATGCCGACGAATGCCATGCCGAAATAGGCCGTAGCGAGAATGCAGGCGGCCGTCTTGTCGCGATCGCGCCGGTAGGCGTAGTTCACCGCCATCGCCATGGTGCCGCTGCTGGTGATGAGCGTGAACGTCATGATGGCGATGAGCAGCAGCGGCACCGGATGGCCGTTCACATTGAGCGCGAAGATCTCCGCCGGGTTTGGCCAGGGGGCGGTCGTCGAGATGCGCACCGTCATGTAACCGATGAGAAAGCTGCTGAACACGAACGTGTCCGAGAGCAGGAAGATCCACATCATCGCCTTGCCCCACGGCACGTGGAACGCGGCGCGATCTCCCGACCAATCGGTGACGACGCCGCGCCAACCGGCGGGCAGTTCGGTCGACGGGGATGGGGCAGGCGAAGACGGATTCACGATGTCGCTCCTCGACGCGTTATGGCCCGACGGCGGCAGTGCCGCACAGTCGCTGCACGATCTCCGGCGTGAGATTGACGATGGCCGCGAACAGCACGATCCATAGCAGAAACAGAAAGTGCCAGTACTGCGCGGTCAAAGACAGGCGTCGTGCGCGCGCGGCATGCGTGAGCCGATGCGACGCGAGACACGCCCACGCCACTCCGCCCCCGAGCAGATGTAGCGCATGCAACCCGGTGAGCAGGAAGAAGAAGCTGTTGGCAGGATTGCCGGCCACACCGAAGTGACGCAGCGTCAGGTCATGCCACACCCAAAGCTGCCCGATGACGAACGCGAGTGCGAGCCCGCCCGCCAGCGCCCAGTCGCGGCGTGAGCGGCGCAACTCACCGTGTCGCGCTTGCCAGGCCGACGACTGCATCACCAGGCATGCGGCGGCCAGCACCCCTGTGTTGATCCACAGCGCGTTGATCGACGGCAATGGACGCCAGTCGCCGAGACTCATGCGCATCACATACGCCGCGAGCATGAGCGCGAACAGCATGCCGATCACGCCCATGAGCCACCAGAGCGCGACCTGCGACGCCGCGCGACGCGGCGGTTGAGCGATGGGCGCGCCCCCGGGTGGCAGGGACGGCCAGGACGGCGCGGGCTTCATGGTGCGGCTCCCTTGGGTGATTTGGGCGACTTGGGCGGTGATGGTGGTGGCGTGTCGCGACGATGCAGCGCCGCCGAGTCGCCGTGCACGAGCGTGGCAGGACGTCGTGGATCGGGGGCGAGATTCTGCGGGACGACGTCGTCGATGTCGCCCGGCACGCTGTATTCGTAAGGCCAGCGATAGACCACGGGCGGCGTCGGGCCCCAGTTGCCGTGTACGGGTGGCACGTCGGGCGTCTGCCATTCGAGCGACGCCGCACGCCACGGATTTGCGCCGGCCGGCTTGCCGTGCCGCAGGCTCCAGGCGAGGTTGAACAGGAACAGCAATTGCCCGGCGGCGACGACGAACGCCGCCACCGAGATGTAGGCGTTCATCGTGTGTGCCGACTCGGGGATGAAACTGTAGTCCTTGAACTCGTAGTAGCGGCGCGGCATGCCGAGTATGCCGAGGTAGTGCATCGGGAAGAAGATCGCGTAGGTGCCGAGGAACGTGATCCAGAAATGCCATTGGCCGAGGCGGTCGTTCATCCGTCTGCCGGTGATGAGCGGATACCAGTGGTAGATGCCGCCGAAAATCACGAGCAGCGGCGACACACCCATCACCATGTGGAAGTGTGCGACCACGAAGTAGGTGTTCGACAATGGCATGTCGACGCTGACGTTGCCGAGGAAGAGTCCGGTGAGGCCGCCGATCACGAAGGTGCTGATGAAGCCGATGGCGAACAGCATCGGCACGGTCAGATGGATGTCGCCGCGCCACAGCGTGAGCACCCAGTTGTAGACCTTGATCGCGGTGGGGATGGCGATGATGAGGGTGGTCGTGGCGAAGAAGAATCCGAAGTACGGATTCATGCCGCTGATGAACATGTGGTGCGCCCAGACGACGACCGAGAGCACGCCGATGGCGAGGATTGCCCAGACCATCATGCGGTAGCCGAAGATGTTCTTGCGCGCGTGCACGCTGATGAGATCGGAGACGATGCCGAATGCGGGCAGCGCGACGATGTACACCTCGGGGTGACCGAAGAACCAGAACAGGTGCTGAAACAGGAGCGGGCTGCCGCCGCGATAGTCGAGCGGTTGGCCCATCGACACGACGGCCGGCATGAAGAAGCTCGTGTGCAGGGTCTTGTCGAGCAGCATCATGACGGCGGAGACGAACAGTGCCGGGAAGGCCAGCAGCGCGAGCACCGTGGCCATCACGATGCCCCAGACCGTGAGCGGCATGCGCAGCAACGTCATGCCTTCGGCGCGGGCTTGCAGCACGGTGGTGACGTAATTGAGGCCGCCCATCGTGGCGGCGACGATGAAGATGGCCAGCGAGACGAGCATCAGCACGATGCCCCACTCGGTGCCGGGCGTGCCGGGGAGAATCGCTTGCGGGGGGTAGAGTGTCCAGCCGGCGCCGGTCGGGCCGCCGGGCACGAAGAAGCTCACCATCAGCACGATGACAGCGAGCAGGTAGACCCAGTAACTGAGCATGTTCAGGAACGGGAAGACCATGTCGCGCGCCCCGACCATCAGCGGGATGAGGTAGTTGCCGAAGCCACCGAGGAAGAGCGCCGTGAGCAGGTAGATCACCATGATCATGCCGTGCATGGTGACGTACTGGTAGTAGTGGTTGGCGTCGATGAAGGAGAACTTGCCCGGGAAGCCCAGTTGCATGCGCATGAGGTTCGAGAGGACGAGCCCGACGAGGCCGACCGCAATGGCCGTGCATGCGTATTGCACCGCAATGACCTTGTGGTCCTGACTCCAGACGTACTTCGTCCAGAAGCTGTGCGGGGCGCCGTGGTACCCACCGGCGTGGGCTGCACTGTCGGAACTGTCGGAGTCGCCGGTCATGACTTGTCTCCCTGAGGGTTTTGCGCTGATTTGTGTTGTTTAGTGTTGTGCTATCTCGTGTTGTGCAGCCTTGCTTCGTGGCGCTGACTTTGCGGTGCTTCTTCCGATGTTTCTGTAGTGATGCGTCTGCGAGGATGTGTCTACAAAGTGCGAGGCCGAGTTAAGGCACGGGGCGAATCATCGGCACGCGCGGCTGCGCGGGGCCCGACGGCGGATTGACGGGCTGTGCTGGCGGGATGGCAAGCGGCGGCGCCGTCGTATTCGGGTCGGTCTGCAACGGTAGTCCCGGCGCTTGCCCCGACCGGCGTGCCGGCTGAGACGGCGGCTGCGAGTCCGGGCTTGACGGACCGGATGGCGTCAGCGGCGCGTACTGCGCGGGCGGACGCGGTGTAAGCAGTGGGTTTTGAGCAAGTTGCACGGCGGGCTGCGCAGGAGCCGACTGGGCCGCCGCGCCCAAAGCTACCGGTTGGAGAGGCGCGGGCGCGACAGCGGCAGGCACAGGTGTTGCCGGCGGTGAATGGGCGGCCTCAGGAGGTTGCGCGGTACCCTGCGTCCGAATGTACGCGATGAGCGCCTTTAGCTCGTCGTCCGTGAGATCGAGCTTGGGCATGATTGGCGCGAAGCCCTTGGGCACGCGTGCAGTCGGATTGCGGATAAAGGTCGCCAGGTAGGCGTCGTCAACGTGCGCCGAGCTGCCATCCTGAAACGTCTGCGTCGTGCCGTACAGTCCTTTCCAGGTCGGCCCGACGCCGGGTGAGCCGTCTACCGTATGGCACGCGGCACAGCCCTTCGCTTGCGCCAGCAATTTGCCTTTGGCGGCAAGTGGGTCGGACGTGGCTGCCCCCGCATGTTGTGCTTGCAGTGCAGCAAAGGTGGGGAGTGTGGCGACCCAGGCGTCGTAGGCCGGCTTGTCGTCGACGACAACGACGCCGCGCATGTTGGCATGGCCGACGCCACAAAGTTGCGCACAGAGGATGTCGAAGCGCCCGGTCCGCGTGGGGGTGAGCCACATCTGGGTGACCATGCCCGGCACCATGTTCATGCGCGTGCGGAACGGC
The DNA here is from genome assembly GCF_902459725.1 of Pandoraea eparura. Lineage (GTDB taxonomy): Bacteria > Pseudomonadota > Gammaproteobacteria > Burkholderiales > Burkholderiaceae > Pandoraea > Pandoraea eparura. The sequence goes on along the minus strand of NZ_CABPSH010000007.1, from coordinate 180,555 downwards.
GGGACGTAGAAGTCATGAAGGACGTCTTTTGCGCGCAGCAGCAATTTCGCCGGCTGGCCCACGAGCAGATGCAGTTCGGGGGCATCGACGATACGGTTGTCCTGGTTCGCGGGATCCTTCGGATTCAGGCCGAGCGGGTTGTCGGCGGTGACATAGCTCGGGTCGGAACTGCCCAGCCGTCCGTCCGGGCCTGGCAGGCGGAAACGCCATTGCCACTGCTGGCCGACGACTTCGACGACATGGGCATTGGCGGGGGGATTGATTAGCTTGGCATAGACGAACAGGCCCGGCGCGAGCATGGCGGCTATGCCAATGGTCGTGATACCGATGAGCCAGGCTTCGAGACGCCGGTTATGCGGTTCGTAATCAGCGCGATGCCCGTCGCGGTGGCGGTAACGGTAGATCGCCCAGGCAACGAAGAGATTGACGGCGACAAAGGCCACGCCGGTGATGACCAGCGTGATCGTGAGGGTGTCGTCCATCTGGCGCCAGTTAGACGCCAGCGGCGTCTGCCACCACGGGCTCCAGAAGTGGAAGGCGAGCGCGGCGGCGACGATGACGATCAGGATGATGGGAACAGCCATGATTGGCGTGACCGATCAGTGTTCGCGCTTCACGGGCGTGGCGGGAAACGCGGGATGGCTCGTCATGGCGACCTCCTTGTCTCATTTTCGCCCCAGCCGTCTTTCTTGCTCGATGTCATTAAGGCTAGCTCGGCTTGCCGAAGTGTCAAGCTCACCGTGTCCCGGCCTCACAAAACGCGCTCCCGGATACGCTAGAATCCCAGGATTATTCCGTGCCGACCGACTCTATGTCCCAGTTTCCCAAGATGGCCTATCGGGCCGATATCGATGGCCTGCGCGCCATTGCCGTGCTCGGTGTCATCCTGTTCCACGTCAATCACCGCTGGCTGCCCGGCGGTTTTGTCGGCGTCGACATCTTCTTCGTCATCTCGGGATTTCTCATCACCGGCATTCTCGCCAATGAAATGGCGTGTGGCACGTTTTCATTTGCGCGGTTCTATTTGCGACGCGTACGGCGGATTTTGCCCGTTTTTATGACGGTGCTCGCGGCCACGCTGATCTTCGGGGCGGTTATTCTGTTGCCGCAGGACTTCGCGTCACTGCTGGCGTCGGTCCGTTACACGCTGCTCTTCGTGGCGAACTTCTATTTCGCGCGCGAGCGTGGCTACTTCGATCAGGCAGCCGACGAGTTGCCGCTGTTACATATGTGGTCGCTCGCCGTCGAGGAGCAATTCTATTTCGCCTGGCCGGTCATGTTGCTCGCGATATGGGCCATTGCGCGCGGGGTGCGCCGCGCTCCCGCCTTACCGTCGCGCGCCAGCGTCCTCTGGGCAACGCTGGCCCTGTTGGTGCTTGGCTTCGTCGTGAGTGAGTTCCTCGTGCGACGGGGCACTACACAAGGCTATTACTCGCTAGCGTCGCGTTTCGGTGAGTTGCTGGTCGGGGCGTTTACCGCGCTTGCGCCGAGAGACGTGAGGCGAGAACGGCGGGGCGTCATGGAGGTAATGGCGGGCGTCGGGCTGGGGATGATCGTTGCCGCCTACGTCGTCATCGATCGCCATACGCCGTATCCGGGCTGGCGAGCGTTGCTGCCGACCGTTGGTGCCGCGCTGGTGCTTCATGCGAATGTGCTTTCTGGAGCCCCCACGTTTGTGGGGCGTGCGCTTGGCAATGTCCGGTGGGTACGCGTGGGGCTGCTCTCGTATTCACTGTATCTGTGGCACTGGCCCGTTCTGGCATTCGCGCGCTATATCTGGGGCGAGTACGAGCTGCCCCTCAATTGGGTACTATCGGTGTTGGTCTTGACGGGGCTGCTGTCGTGGCTGTCGTACCGCTACGTGGAAATGCCCACCCGGCATCGATCAATGTCATTCGGCCGCGCGTTTGCCGTGTTTTATGCGGCACCAGGAGTGCTGTTGATGGCAGCATGCGTCATCACGCCGAAGTGGCTCGACACCAGCGCGCCTGCGATAGAACTCGCATCGTACGGCGAGGATGTATGCCACGGAACGTTCGACAAACAATGCATACGCGGTATGCGCGAGGCTACGCCGACGGTGCTCGTGACTGGCGATTCGCACGCGGCGTCGCTCAATGCGTTCATCGACGCAGTGGGCGCGCATGAGGGATGGGCGGCGCAGGTGCTAAGCGCAAGCTCCTGCTCCCCCGTGTTCGGTTACGACGAGAACACGTTGCCGGACTTCGCAAGGCAACCGTGTGCCGCGCTCAAGCGGTACGTGCAGGCGAACTATGAGAAATTCGATGCGATCGTGCTGGTGTCTTACTGGGCGTTCCAGCTCAACATGATCGACCTGAAAGCCGATCCGGACTATCTGGAAAAGCTCGGGAACACCTTGAGGACCATGGCGCGTGTGCGTCCCGTTTATGTCGTTTCCGACGTTCCCCGGCTACCGGTGTCTTCGTTTCGCCTGGCCCATTTCGAGCATCTCGGGCTGCGGCTGCATCGACCATCGGCCGCGCAAACGGCGGCGGCAAATGCCATCGTCGAGCGTCTGGCGAAGTCAATCGACAACGTGCACTGGGTAGACCTGTCGCCGGAACTTGCGAAATTCGAGCAGGGAGGACTCTATCGAGACCGCCCGGCTTATCTAGATGATCAGCACCTGAACATCTACGGCGCAAGTGCCCTGGGACAGTTGTGGATCGCCAACGACAAACGGTTGATCGTGACCTTCCCCCACATAAGCTCGCAGTGACAGCAAAACACCGCCGAAGCAAGTGCTCCCAGACCCGTAGCACACTACCGAATCAGAATTGATTTGCTGCAATCGCCCTTCTGTCATAGCCTGGCGCCCGCTCTCCCGTATCCATTCGCAGCGCGATGTTCATCAGTAAGGCCCGGACTCCCTCAGCGTCGCGCGCGTCGATGCCGCGTTGCAGCTGACCTAATACCGCCTCCATCTGTTCCGACGTCAAGCACGGTTCATCAGCCCTCATGATTTTAGGATGAAGGGTTTCGCGGGCGTTTGCACTTGCGATCAGAAGCTCTTCATAAAGCTTCTCCCCGGGGCGCAAACCCGTCACAAGGATCTCGATATCTCCTTCGGGGTTATGTTCGTCTCGAACTGAATGTCCTGCAAGACGAATCATGTTGCGCGCAAGATCTGCAATTTTCACTGGCTCGCCCATGTCGAGCAGGAACACTTCACCACCCTTCGCCAAGCTGCCAGCCTGGATCACCAATTCTACGGCCTCATGAATTGACATGAAGTAGCGCGTCACATCTTCATGTGTTAACGTGATCGGACCACCCTGTGAAATCTGGTCCTTAAACAGCGGGATTACCGAACCACTCGAACCCAACACATTTCCAAAGCGCACTGCACAAAAACGCTGTCCGGTCGTGCCAACGATCGCACGGCGCGCAAAGTCCTGCACGATCAACTCCGCGCAACGCTTCGTCGCCCCCATGACATTGGTCGGGCGCACCGCCTTGTCCGTGGAAATCAATACGAAGGTTTCGACGCCCAGTCGAAACGCCGCATCTGCCACGGTAAAAGTGCCAATGACATTGTTCCGTGCGCCTTCGATGACATTCGCTTCGACCAACGGTACATGCTTGTGTGCGGCAGCATGATATATCGTCTGAATGCCCGACTCCCGAATCAGGGCATCGAGTAGCGGCGCATCTTCCGCCGAGCCCAGGCAAGGCGTCACGACACAGTCAGCTTGGGCGCTGATATGACGTTCCACTTGATAAAGGGCATGCTCGCTTGAATCGAGCAACACCAACGCAGCAGGAGCCAGGGCAACAATCTGACGGCAGAGTTCTGCTCCGATGGAACCACCTGCACCGGTTACGAGCACACGTTTGCCGGTTATACAATGGCCCATCAGCGTCCGGTCGGCCGCTACAGGATCCCGCCCGAGCAGGTCACTAATACTGACCTCACGAACCATATTAACCAGATGTCGGCCGCTAGCAATGTCGGCCACCGCCGGCAGAATACGCACGCGCACCGGAAACGTCTCCAGAAACGCTACGACCTCGCGCCGACGCGCATTTGACACATTCGGTAATGTGACAATTACGTCGCGGATATCAAACTGCTCAATCAGCTTCGGCAACGCGTCTGGCGGATATACGCGCAATCCCCCCACATCCGTACCGTGTAACCCCTTCGCGTCATCCAAAAAGCCAGCCGGGAACAGATCGCGACCTTGTCCTAGAGAGGCCGATAATTGACGGCCGGCGTCGCCTGCGCCATAGATCAGGACTTGGCGGCCGTTGAAACGTTCTCGCACGGGAACCCACAAAAGCCAGCGTGCGAGGAAACGGCTGCCGCCGATCATCAGCGTGCCCAGCATCCAGTACAACAATGGAACCGAACGCGGCATCCCTGCGTAACCGGTCATCTCGGTGAGGAAGGCAAGAGCTGCCCAAAGAACGGTCGAGAAGGTCACAGCACGTACGATGGCCCACAACGCGTACTCGCCCATGTAACGAATAACCGAACGATACATCCCACACTTTACAAATACGGGCAAAGCCAATAACGGCGCGACTAAAATCAAGAATAGTTGCCGGTGGTTAGGCACATACCATTGGCTTAAACGCAATGCGAAAGCCGCCCAGCCGGCGACCAATAGCAAGGCAATATCAAGCCCTATCATAATGGCTTGCTTAGTTGGGCGCGGCGCGCTCAAGAGACGGTGAATATGCGTCTTCCTGGTATTTCTCACACTCATGTCCTTCGAACAGTTCTCTTTGGTTTCGACATGCGATCCTTGCAGACCCGCGGGTCAATGGAACTCCGCATTACTACGGGTTCAGCGCCCCTGTAACTCCGGTGCACCTGCCTTATGAATTAGTGCCAAGCCTATCAACGGAGTATAGGTAACTAATACGGCGAGCGCTCCGTCAAGCCGTCCTGACGCAACGCACCAGGCCAGTGGCCCGCACCAACAAGCCGTAAGCAATCCACACACTATCGTTACCGCGCGATGCCCAGCATATATGCGCGATGCGTATTGATATGCATGACTCCTGTGCGCAACGTGCGGGCGCAGGCCCCGCAGCAGGCGTCTCACAAGTGTGACGGTGGCGTCCACCACGAACACACCAGGGATAATCAGCATCACCCAAAACAACGCAGGTGCAATCCTGGCAGCCAGGATTGGGGCGATACCGAATATGAAACCAAGAAAACCACTACCCGCGTCGCCCATGAAGATTTTTGCAGGCGGCCAGTTCCATTTCAAAAACCCAACAGCCGCAGCCGCCACCGCAAACAACCAAAATGCCTCATGTCGCATTCCGGCAAACGCCACTATGAGAAGACCACCAATAGCGCCGGAAAGCGCAGCTTCAACACCAGCCAAGCCGTCGATGCCGTCCATGAAATTGAAAAGGTTAAGCATCCAGACCACTATGAATACGGCGAGGACATGCCCAATCCATCCTAGCGGCAATAAGTATCCAAAAACCACGACCTCAGGCAATCCCCCCGCCAGCCATACTGCAGCCGTTGCTGCCGCAAAATGGCCAAGCAAACGCCATCCAGCCGGAACATGGCCGAGATCGTCGAGAAAGCCCAGCGCTGCAACAAAGCCACCACAAACGCCAAAGATCAATGCAAGCGAGACGCTAGTCGATCCGAGCCACGGCAACGTCAGCGCTAGTCCACCCATAGCGGCAACGATTCCAACACCGCCGCCACGCGGAGTTGAAATCGTGTGCGAGCTGCGTTCGTTTGGTACGTCGAGCAGTTGCCGCGAAAGTGCATAGCGCCGCATTGCAGCCGTGACACCTAGCGAAATCAGGCATGCCGCGATAATCGCCACGATGGGTATCATTCGATTCCCCTCTCAAGCGTATCGAGTATTTGCTGCGCTTGACGCGCTGCGTCCTGATGAACCGCACACCAGTTGTGTCCTCTATCTCCGAGTGCGGCCAGCTCATCCGCCGATAGCCGCATCAGCCACTTGATGCCGTCCGCAACAGCCACGACGTCCTCGGCAGGGCATGACACGCCGCAACCCGAGGCCTCAACCCCGTTGCCTGGATCACCTACGGCGTACACGACCGGCTTACTAGCCATCATGTAATCGTTCAACTTGGTGAAACTTGCGCCATATTGATATAGGGGCGATGCAAGTGCGCCGGCGTACGCAACATCGACATGCTCAAGAAAATCGGGAACCTGATCACGCCGCACTGGAATTAGCCAATGCAATCGATTCTGGATCCCAAGCCTTTCGGCATTGGATTGAAGTGCCCCCCGTTCGGGTCCTTCGCCTACGATCACGAGGTGAACATTCGAACTGAGCATCGCAAGGGCCTCTACGGCTACATGCAGCGCATTGGCAAGGCCGACCGCGCCTGCGTATCCAATCAGGAACGCACCGCTCGCCCGCAGCTGCGACAGGTACTCCCTATGTTGCGCCGGCAGCTGCTCACACCCTAGCTCGTCGACCATCACTCCATTGCCCATAGGTAGAAAACGTCCTTTGCGCAAACCACGTGACATCAAATATGCCTCAGCATTGCGCGGCACAGCTGTCACCAGATCCGCCGCACTGCACGCCGCGCGCTCGGCCGCGCCCACTAGGCGAATGAAGGGATGCCTGGATGACGTGCCGCCAAGCAGAGTCAACGTCAATGGCCACAGATCACGAATATCCAAGACCAACGGTGCCGCTGAGCGACGGGCGATCGCTCGCGTTGGATAGACGGCAAACGGCTGCGGCACCGAAAGCATCACAACATCATACGATTCGCGCAACACCGGGTGTCGGCCGTACATTCGAATCGTAAACCAGAACATGCTGAGGACTCGACCAAGCATGCTTTTGGGACTATAGGTCGGCGTGCGAAGCCAGAGATAACGGATACCGTCGATATGTTCCAACGCGTGCGCTCCCGGTACCACCGGCTGCTCGCGGCGCGTATGTGAATATGAGGCCGCCACTACCGTCACTTCGTGCCCAGCCTTGACCCACTCTCGCGCATGCACATAATTGCGGTACACCATCCCGTGGCGTGCGCCCCCAGCGTAATGCGATACGATTAGTATCCGTTTCCGTTGCGACAGCGCGCTCATGCTGCACTTACCCTGCGATCCGGCGCAACGTCTCGATACAGGCTGATGAGGCGAACGGCCTCGTTGGCCCAGTTGAAATGCTGCTCAACCGCACGGCGGCCGTTTAAGCCGTACGCTTTTGCGATGTCGGGACGATTCAGCAGCGACACGACAGCCTGCGCGATCGCCTCCGGCGAATCAGGCGGGACACATACGCCGCAGCCAGAACCGTCAACAATCGAGCGCCACAAGGGAAAATCAGATGCGATAACTGGAATTCCACTCGCCATGTACTCGAACATTTTCACGGGCAATGCGTCTTTGTAACTGGGCACTGGCTTGAGCACAACCAATCCCGCGACGGACTCTGCAAGCACTTGACTAATGCGCGCCCGTCCCACATAGCCATGGAATCGAACTTTGCGCCATCCCGGCAACGCTTGCAACTCGGCTGCGAACGACGCATCCGAGAAATCACCGCATAGCGCCAACTCTGCGTCGGGCACCTTATCGATGGCCTCTACCAGTTCGCGCAGTCCGCGCACGGGAGCCAAACCGCCGACATAGCACACCTGTCTTCGCGGCATGACTCCAGGTGCCGATGGGACCAACTCCTCCAGACGCGGGAAGTTGCACACCGCAATGGCATACGCACCTGCACGCTCAAATCGGTCGCGAATATGCGGCGTCGCGGCGACCACAGCGCTCATGCGACATGCGATGAAATTCTCGATAACCTCGAAAAAAAAAGCTGTCAGCTTTCGCAGGCGGAGCGGAATCCATACCTTTGTCATGATGTCACGCGGCAAATCCTCATGAACGTCATAGACAACCCGAGCTCCCCGCATACGGAACAACCATGCCCACGGCAGTAACTCTGGATCGTGAAAGTGATAGACATCCGCGCGCAAGTCGCTGGCTGCACGAAAAACACGCGAAGTTGTACCGAGCATGCGGGCCAGTCGGCCGCCGCGAGCACCGGCAACACCATGGACATGCACGCCGTCGCAGATTTTCGATTCGGTCTTTGCCGCGACAAGATGAACTTCATAGCCCGCCGCCGCAAGCGACTTCGCTTGCTTATGGAAGATCCGCGTATCGTCCCAAGGATGGGCCGACGTCAAATGGCAAACCCGTGTCATACGCTTACGCCGAATGCGTCCTCCCAAAGGGCCACGCTATATAGGCGCCAGCGTGAGCGAAGATCCATACCGGCGAATGCCGCTTCAAGTTTGGTTGGTTCACACAGGCGGGCCAACAGAGGAGAGCGCTTGATAGCGTCAAGCATGTGCGGCGCATGCCGAGGCAGCCATAGATCCTCCGGAGCCTCGAAACCAAACTTGTTCTTGCGCCATGCCACTGATTCGGGCAAACGATCCGCCATTCCTCGCCGAAGAACCCATTTCGACCACCCTCCACGAATCTTGTGTTCAGCGCGGATCGACAAAGCAGCCTCGACAGCCCTATAGTCCAGGAACGGTAGCCGCGTTTCGATGCTGTGCGCCATCGAATTCTTATCCTCATAGCGCAGCAGGATTGGAAGGTTCGTCGTCGTCATTTCAAGCGATTGCAGTTTGAATTCGTCCAAACAAGCTTTCGCATATTCTGTCAGATGTGCCGGCTGCGACGGCAGCTTGCGCACATAACCGTGGCGCCAGCGGTAGAACGCGTAGCGCGCGGGTGCAGACAATCCTCCAACAATAAACTTGGCCATGTTGACGAAGCCGAGCTTGGCGTTATTGCGCCGCGCTTGAGTGACGGCACGCCAAGCGGCCAGGGGGCCGCGCTCTCGCCACACTGTAGCAACGTGAGCCGCATAGTATTTCTCGTAGCCAAGCAGCGTTTCATCGCCACCCTGGCCGTCGAGCAGCACCGTAAGTCCATGCGCCCGAGCGGCCCTCATAACAAACCATTGCATATTGATTGACGGCCCCGCATACGGCTCCTCCTGGGCTTTAACAACCTCCGGCAATGTCGCGACAAAATCCTCGTACGTAGGACGTAGCGAAACCCATTCAAGGTCCGCACGCTCGACAACATCTTTCGCGAAGGCGGATTCGTCCGATCTCGCCGATTCGCTGACCGCTGTGATGCCAACGAAACGATCGGCGGCGCCATTAGACTTGTAACGAGTCGCCGCGAGCGTCGCCACACTTGAGCTATCCAGGCCACCACTCAAGCAGGTGCCAACGGGAACATCGGAGCGCAACCGCAGTTTCACGGCATCGTCGAGTAATGAAGTGTATTCGCGCGACGCCTCCTCAGCTGACTTTGCTTGCCACTCGGGCCGCTTCGGAATCGTGTAGTACCGCTCTATCACATAGTCATCTGTCGCGAGATCGTAAGTCAGGTTGCATCCCGCAGGAAGCTTGCGCACGCCCAGAAAAAACGTGTCCTCGTCGTGATCAGAAAAACTCGTAACAATGAAATCAAGGACTACGCGCTCGTTGGCCCGGGGCTTGGCATCGCCGATCAATTGCCTGATCTCTGAGCCAAACATAAAGGCACGATCATCCTCGACATAATAGAATGGCTTTACGCCAAAACGGTCCCGGGAACAGAACACCTTACGCCGTGCACGGTCGAGGATGGCAAACGCCCACATCCCGTTGAATCGGTTCACGCAATCCGCCCCCCAAGCCTGGTATGCAGCAAGAATGACTTCGCTGTCAGAAGTGGAGTGAAAACGAAAACCCAAGGACATCAATTCTTCACGTAGCTCGACATAGTTGTATACCTCGCCGTTGTACGTCAGAACAAAGGCGTCGTCCATCGAATGCATCGGCTGCTTCCCTTCGTCGCTCAAATCGAGAATGGCCAAACGCCGATGGCCAAACGCCACCTTACCAAAACTCTCCGCCGCGCCGCCGTCCGGGCCTCGGTGAAAAACGCTTGCGAGCATTTGCTCGAGCCGCACCAGATCCGCGTCGCCATGCGTCCGACTAATGATGCCTGCGATGCCACACATTATTCGTTTACCTCGATTACGTTGGTTTTTGGTGCCTGACGGAATAACATCGCCAACAGCACCATCAGAAGCCAACCACCAGAAAGAATCGCCGTATGAAGTGCGGACGAGCTCAGCGTCAATACAAACGGTGCATTGAGCACTATAAATAGCGGCAATCCCACTTCGGCAAGCAACCCGGCGACCACACCAAGCACCGTCACTGCCAACATACCCGCGAGAACCACCCCGAGGATGCCGAAGTTCGCATAGTCTTCCGCGAAATGTGCGGCGTTTAGCGTCCCAACGATGCCTTGGTTTACAAGATCTGGGTTTGTTAATTCATACATGCGTACGGTGTTATTAATGAACTGGCATGACCGCAGGCGAGCAACGAAACGGTAGCCGCAGCCCATTTCGTAGGAAAAGGTCGATGGGAACGCATCAAACCACTGTGACACGACCCGCCCCGGCACCAGAAATATTCGATCCCCCATCGCTGCCACGACCGGCCACGCTCGCCATGTCGTTCCCCCGATGCGCTCAGCTTCCCTCTTATCGGCATGCCGAGGCTGCTTTCTAATTCCCGAGTATGTATGTCCGGCGTCGGGACTTGGATTCATGAGTTCAACTAGGATATCGGATGGCGATCCTTCCAAGTAGGGTGCTCGGACTACCAATATCGCCGCAATCATCACAATCGTCATGGCGCCTGTGGGGTACTGCTGAATTCCAAAAATCGGCGATATTCCTGATCGACGAAAACCGAATATCGCAGCGTCGATCACAATCAGCATCAGCAGACCGCGAAGCGAGATCCAATCCATCAACCACGGCGGAATGTTAAAACTTAAACTATTGGTTACTATCACCAAGTACGCCGTTGAACCGACGGCAAGCGCAGCAATGAACGCGGAACGGATATAACGGCGTTGGGCGATTAGATAGAGGATGTACGGCGTGAGAACGAACCACACATAGCTTTTTTGCAGCAAACTTACTCCGTACACCAATCCCAAGAGCATTGCTGCGGCACATAACCAAGCGCGGCGTGTCGCCGCTCCGTACACGACGAGAAACGGCAAGACGGCCTTGATAAGCATCGCTGAGCCGTAGGCATAGAAAGCGCTACTGTGACTAGTAACCTCCTGCCGGATGCGCGCGTTCTCCAAATAATCGTCGCTTGAGAGCACCCTAAGTAGAGGTGACCCCCCCAGCGAGTGCAAATGCGCCCCAACAATTGCCATAGCAATCATCAGCAATGCCCATAGACACTTGCTTTGCAAGGATTCCGGCACGCTCCAGTGATCCACGGCATTGAAGCGCGATGCACCTATACCGCATCGCCAAAGGCAGCCGCTAGCGATCAATACGCCAACGAGGTGCGCCGCAAAGAGGGGGAGATGCCGCCCCCCGGCTTCGACGAAAACTCCGAGCCAGACCCAAGCAGCAACAGCAGCGTACAACGCCAATAGCATCCTGAATCGCGTCTGAAAACTGGTCATGCCCGTTGCTCCTCGCCGACCATTTGAACGCTCCTTGCAATCAATCCCGCGTAAATCAGATAGAGCATCGTTTCAACAATGGCGTAGCCGAAAATAAATCTGTCAAAATCCAATCCGGGCAGCGCAACTAGTCCGACGATCGACGCGAAGTATGCCCCCTGCCAAATAGCAACCCATCCCAGCCGTCGCAACGCGGGCAAGGTTGTTGACAGTCCCGAAACCACAAAACGCAGGCAAAATGGGATAGCCAGCACGCTGGCAAGATGCCCCGCGCCCCCCCACTTCGCACCGAATACCAGCGAAAATGCACTGGGGCCGAGAAAACCGAGAAATAGAGCCGAAGGAATAGCAATAGCGGCAAGCGCAATGCCGGCACTACGTATTGCCGTTCCCACGCTTCCCCCTCGATGGTGGAGATCGGACACGTGGCGAAGCAATACTTGGCCGACTCCCGCTGAAATCAACGAAAGCGGCGCGGCAACCGCTTGACGGACAAGCGCGAATTGACCCGCATCAACAACGGAGAAGCGTGTTGAAATCGCAAATAGGGGAAGCAACAAACTAACCGCATCGAGAATGGCAGGCAACGCTCCAAGTACGGGAAAGTCACGGAATTGTCGCACCACGCTAATACATCGTTTCCACGTAGGACGCCCAGCAGGGAATCCTACACGTTGACTCAGCGTAAAACTAAATATACTGCACACCAACACCGCCAAGCAAAAGGCCGTCATCATGCCGCCAAGCGGAGCGCCTTGCCAACCAAGAATCAATGAACTTGCCACAAATACGACGGCTTGCGCCAGTTTGACGAGCGACACACCGTTCAATGCGCCCGCACGCAGCATCCAATAGCTATTGAGCTGCGTAAAGGCCATGCCGAACCCCACGGTTGGCACCAAGTACCAAGCAGAGCCGAGAGCATCGAGTCCCGCGCGCCGCAGCAACTCCGGCACACAAATCGCCGCGGACACCAAAAGAAGCACGACGGCTGCGATAACATAAAGGGCGACGAACCACAGGACGGATGCGTCTTCCCGCGTTTTCGCTACGGAAACCGCGACATCGAATCGCAGCGCGGAAACCCCCCCCAACAGTCCAGCGGCAGAAAATAGCAGCGCATACAACGCAAATGCGTGTGCATCGAACAGCCGAGTCAAAACAGGCATCGCCAAGAACGGAATTGCTTGCGCAATTGCGTTCCCGGTCACCAGCACTACGGCCCCTTTCAACACCGCCCCCCGATCTTTCCTGAGGAAATTCATTCGCACCTTTACCTCTTAACATCTAACAATGGGCGATTTCGGAGATGAGCGATGATACGAGGGAACATCACACCTAGTGGGCGCAGCACACACTGCAGCGTCACACCAAGGCATCCGCAACTTTCGAAACGATCATGCGCTGTATCTCAACGTCGAGATATGGGTGCATTGGCAGACTGAATACGCGCGAAGCGGCAGTCTCGGAATGCTTGAGCGCCCCGACGATACGGCATGAATCCTTGTACGCCGGCTGGAAGTGCAACGGCACCGGGTAATGCACGGCCGTCGGCACCCCGAGCGTCTTCAGGCGTTCGAGCACCGCTTCACGATTGTCGGCTTGGACGGTGAACTGCCCCCAAACTGACGTACGGTCTGCACCAATCTGCGGTGCGTCGACACCATGGATGGTTGCGAGCATGTCAATGTAACGATCGCCCGCTTCGATTCGCCGCGCGATTTCCCAATCGAAACGCTCGAGCTTGCCGAGCACCACCGCGCACTGAATGGTGTCCATACGGCCACCAACACCAACTCGCGTATGGTAGTAGCGACGCTCCTGGCCGTGCACGCGGATTTCACGGATCGCCTTTGCCAGCGCATCATCATTTGTAAACACGGCACCGCCATCACCATAGCAACCTAATGGTTTGCTCGGGAAAAAGCTGGTGCAACCGATCGTCGACAAATTGCAGCTCTTACGCCCCTTGTACTCAGCGCCAAAGCTTTGCGCAGCATCTTCAATCACCGGCAAATGGCCGTGACGCGCCGCTACCGCATTAATTTCGTCCATATCAGCCACCTGTCCGTACAGCGACACCGGCATGATGGCTCGCGTCTTATCGGTAATGGCGGCTTCGATCAGTTTGGGGTCGAGGTTGCAGGTCACCGGATCGACGTCGACAAACACAGGCGTCGCCCCCAGCAACACAATGACCTCGGCCGTAGCGGCAAACGTGAAAGACGACGTGATCACTTCGTCGCCAGCCTTGATGCCTAACGCCATCAGGGCAATCAACAGCGCCTCGGTACCCGAGGCCACAGTGATGCAATGCTTCGCGCCCGTGAACGTTTCGAGCTGCTGCTCCAATTCACGAACCTCGGGCCCCATAATGTACTGCCCGTGATCGAGCACACGCTGGATGCGTGAATCGATGGACGTCTTCAGTTCAGCATACTGCGACTTAAGATCGATAAATGGGATAGATAGTGTCATTGTGCACTGCAAGAAGTTGCGTCAATTTTGTAATTCGCACCGCACGAGCAACGTACATCGCCTTGTCCCTTGAGCTGGACGCCGCACTTGCACATCCAGCCCTGGCGCTTTGCCGGAACGCCGAGCATCAGCGCATGTGGTGCAACGTCGCGATTGACGACGGCACCCGCACCGACGAAAGCATATTCGCCAACCGTCACACCGCAGACGATCGTCGCATTCGCACCCAACGTCGCACCGCGCTTAATCAGCGTGCGTCGATACTCATCTTTGCGAATAATCGCTGAACGCGGATTGTAGACGTTTGTAAACACCATACTGGGGCCACAAAACACATCGTCCTCAAGATGCACCGCATCATAGACGGAAACGTTGTTCTGGATTTTCACGTTGTTGCCGATAACAACGTCGTTACCCACGAAAACGTTCTGCCCCAGCGAGCATTTCTCCCCGATGCGCGCGCCGCTGCAGACATGCACCCAATGCCAGACGCGACTGCCGTCGCCAATCTGCGCCCCCTCGTCGACGATGGCCGTCGAATGAATCGTTGCCGTCATATCAATAGTCCAGCGGAAGTGCGACACGCTTTCCATCTCTTGCCGAAAGATAGGCAGCAATCAGAACTTCGAGAGATTTGAGGCCTTCGCGACCGTCGGTCTCCGGCTCGGCTTCGCCGCGCATCACCTTGATGACGTTGTCGTAGTAAAGCGGGTGGCCGAAACCGTATACCGACGTCGTTTCGTAACTTGCACCTTGCACCTTGTCATCATCTGGGTGCGGCTCTGCAAACTGCCATTGCTGAATCTCATTGACAGCCACGCCTCCGACGCGAACCGTCCCTTTCTCGCCGATGATGGTGATGCTTCCTTCGAGATTTCTAGGGTACGTCAGCATGGTCACATTCATCGAGCCAAGGGCACCCGATCGCCACTTGACGCCAATTACGCCAGTGTCTTCGACTTCAATGTCGCGCGCCAACGTCCCCATATAGGACTGCAGGCTTTCAATAGGTCCAATCAGCCAGTCCAGCAAGTCGACATAATGGCTGGCCTGATTCATAAACGCGCCGCCATCGAATTCCCACGTACCTCGCCAAGCAGCATTGTCGTAGTAATCTTGCGGACGCGTCCAGAACACGTTGATATTGACCATGTAGATACGACCGAAGCGCTTCGCTTCAACCGCACGCTTGAGCAACTGCAACGTCGCGTTTCTGCGGTTCTGTTTGACCACGAACAACCGAACGTTCGCATCGTCACAAGCCTTTACCATGCGAAGGCCGTCGTGCCAACGGGTAGCCATCGGCTTTTCGGTCATCACATGTCGGCCGGCCGCCGCGACTTCGATCGCCTGCTCAGGATGCAAGCCACTCGGCGTGGTCAGCACAGCGACGTCGAAATCTGCGTTGGCGAGAAGTTCACGCAAATTGCCGTACGGCTGCGCGCCGGTCTGCTCGGCGGCGGCCTTCAGCGCCGCCGGATCAACGTCACAAACGGCAACGAGTTCAGCGCGATCGGCATGCTCTCGAAGGGCGGCAATATGATTTTTAGCAATGCGGCCACAGCCGACGATGGCGAAACGGATCTTACGATCGGTGATAGGAGCCGGGTAGTTACGCATGTTCACGCCTTGACAATATGGGAAGCCGGCTCAAGATAACGGCCACGCGAATCTACGATGACCTGTGCATGCGCCTTGATCAGTTCATAGTCAAACTTATCGTGGTCGGTGGCCAGCAGCACACAGTCGAAAGATTTGAGTGTCTCCGCAGACAGGGGGACGCTGAAAAGATCGAACTGATGCTCGCGCATTTTCGGGAAGACGGGAATGTGCGGGTCGCTGTATGAAACCTTCGCTCCCAAATCGCGCAAACGCTCCATCATCATTACACACGGCGATTCGCGCATGTCGTCGACGTTTTTCTTGTACGCGATACCCAGAACCAGCACTCGGCTGCCATTGATGGATTTTTGGTGTCCATTCAGAGCCCCGACCATCTTCTGAATCACATAATCGGGCATCGATGAATTGACTTCACCCGCCAACTCGATAAAGCGCGTGTGAACACCGTACTCTCGCGCCTTCCACGTCAGGTAGAACGGATCGATCGGGATGCAATGACCGCCCAAACCCGGCCCCGGGTAATATGGGACAAAACCGAATGGCTTGGTCGCGGCTGCGCGAATCACTTCGTGAATATCAATGCCCATCTTATCGGCAACGATTTTCATTTCGTTAACCAATCCGATATTCACGGCGCGGTGAATATTCTCAAGCAGTTTAGTCAATTCCGCAGCGCGCGTGGAACTTACCGGAACAACTTTGTCGATGACTTGGCCATACAACGCCAACCCAACTTCCAAGCAGTCTTTCGTGTAACCGCCGCAAACTTTCGGGATTGAGCGGGTCGTGAAATTCGGATTGCCTGGATCTTCGCGCTCAGGCGAGAACACGAGAAACACGTCCTTGCCCGCCTCGAGTCCGCGCGACTCAACGCGCGGCAGCAATTCTTCGTCCGTAGTGCCAGGATACGTTGTGCTTTCAAGCGAAAGGACCTGACCACGCCGAAGATGTGGCACCAGCGAATCCGTCGTATTCAACACGAAGCTAAGGTCTGGCTCACGGTATTTGTTTAACGGCGTGGGGACGCACAGAATCAGGGCATCCGCCTCGGAGGCACGAGCGAAATCGGTAGTCGCTTCGAACCCGCTCTCCACCGCCCGCCCAATGGCGTCGCTGCTGATGTGCTCGATATAGCTTTTGCCGTCGCGCAACGCCCGAACTTTCGCCTCATCTACGTCAAAGCCGATAACACGGTAGCCGACCTCCGAGTATCGCAGCATAAGCGGCAAACCGACGTAACCCAGCCCCACAATACCGATAGTCGCGGTCTTCGCGTCCAGCTTTCGAATAAGTTCTGACTTCACCGCTTAATGCTCCTTACTTAACAAAACGCCGAATTCGTGAGTATTTTTATTGGGACGACTGCTTGACAAGGCTACCCGGACACTGCTTCCGCTCACCCGTTTAGCGAGATCGAGATGATACCAAGCTCTGGCCCGTCAAACGGGCAAATCTTCCAACGCCTTACTTTTCATACAAATAGACGACCGAACCCCTGACGCAAAATAGCGACATTGCGGTCGGCCGACCTCATAACAGAATTGCTGTTCGGGGAATAAGTCGCTAATGAAGGATCCAGGCGAATCGATATGACAACTGCCGGGAACCCATAACGATGCGCCCTGTCGGAATTTAAGTCGCCGAAGAGTGACATCAGGGCACAGTGAAATGATCGACCAATCATGGCCGATTTATAGTATGCAGTGGTGGAGCGGAGGAGGATCGAACTCCCGACCTTCGCATTGCGAACGCGACGCTCTCCCAGCTGAGCTACCGCCCCCCAAAACGCTTGCGATTATAGCCCATCAGGCCGTGACCAGGCCCTGTCCTCCGAAGAAATCGTCGTATCGACGCGACATATGCAACATAACGGTTTGCTCGACCGCTAACCGGCAGAAGCCGCCTTTTCACTTGTTGCAACGACTGTTACGTATTTATTACATTTAACCAGGCTACCCCTACCTGAAACGAGGGGGCGCGAGTCCCACCCACCGGGCGGATACGCCCAAAATTCGCAGCAAAACCTCAGCTTCGCTCCTCGGCCTTAGCGTGCTGTCCGCTCGGAATGACATATCGAATGGCGTATTATTACGCACCTAACGGCAAGTGACCCGCCCCCGAATCAGCACTTCCCTGCGCATCGGCCGCTGCGGTCGTGGTGCCTGTGTTGGATCCGTAAGCAAATTTCAGTCCATACGTATGCCGAATGTCAACAGCAGCGCCGCCCCCGCAATGCATCCCTTACACCGGGTGCCCAACCTGCTGATCGCCGCATTCCCTGCGGCATCATTGGCAATCCCCCGCGCTGCCAATACCCTCATAATCGTAGCATCCCTCATCGCCCTATGCCTGTGCTTTCAGCGGGCCTATCGCGATGCCGTCATGTTAAGTATTCGGGAAACGAGTGTTCGCACGTTCTGTTACGCCATGGCGGCGCCAATCGCCGCCATTTTGCTCGTCGAGGTGTGGCACGACCAGCTTGTCGCCAGCACGCTTGACTCTGCGTCTCGCTTTCTTATGGCAATCCCGATTTTTCTAATTTTA
The DNA here is from genome assembly GCF_902459725.1 of Pandoraea eparura. Lineage (GTDB taxonomy): Bacteria > Pseudomonadota > Gammaproteobacteria > Burkholderiales > Burkholderiaceae > Pandoraea > Pandoraea eparura. The sequence goes on along the minus strand of NZ_CABPSH010000007.1, from coordinate 162,392 downwards.
CGCACGAGGCGTCTTGAGATCGCGCCCTGGACAGGACTGTCGTTCGCAGTCGGTGGAATCAGTGCCGCGGCAGTCACCGTTGTCGCACCATACGATTGGGGTGGCGGCCGTATCGGCAGCACTTTCCTGAATCCGATCCATTTTGGCGACATCGCGACGATTCTGTTTGTGCTCTCCCTAATGTCGATTCACTGGCTCGCACGTGACAACCGCCCAATACTTGGACTTAAAATTCTAGGCGCGGCATGTGCCGGCTACGCCTCGCTGGCGGGTGGGTCGCGCGGCGGGTGGGTCGCGCTTCCACTAATCGCCCTTGTGCTGATCGGTGTCGGTATGCACAAGCGCCCATGGGTGACCAAATTTGCCGCCCTCATCGCAGCCATCATCTTCATCTCGCTTCCGATGAAATACGCGCCAATCGTAATGTCGCGCTTTGACGAAATCGGCACCGAACTTAGTGCCATGAAGCACGGAGACGACGACACCTCGGTGGGTGTTCGACTTAAACTGTATCAGGCAGGCGTCATGCTTTTCACGGAACACCCATGGGTCGGACTGGGCGCGAATGGCTATAAACATGCCATGGCACCATTGGCGCAGGAAGACATTCTGACCCCGCATGCGGCACAACTAGGAAGGGGCGAAACGCACAACCAGATCATCGCGTATGCCGTCGACTATGGCATCCTCGGATTGTTCGCCTCACTCGGGCTATATCTCGTGCCATGGCTCATGTTCTGGCGCCACCGCCATGCCTCGGCACCCGTCGATCGGCGCACCGCGCTCATGGGACTGATATTCGTCTTAAGCTTCTTCGTATTCGGACTGACCGTCGATACGTTTACGCTAAAACTGACCGCATCGGTCTACGCCGGCATACTAGCGGTATTAGCCGGGCTCGCACCCGCGCGGGTCACCGAAAATATCCCGATCTCCGCGCGACCGAACTGAGCATCGGCCGCTACGCCAAGCCGCCGCTACCCGACATGCCCTGCACCTTCGGGACTTTCGGCGCTTTTGCCACCACCGTCTTCTGCGCGCGCAGATACCGCGCCACCACATCCCATACCGGCTCGCCCTGGACCCCTTCGGCCACCGGCGCCCAGCCGGCCACCTTGTACGTCTTGCCCGCCTCGATCAGTTTGCCGTTCAGACGCATCTCCGTAATGCGCTGCCCCATCGGCGCCATCGGGTCGATCGCGTAGTCCATGCCGCCCACGCGCACCATGTCTCCGCCCTGCTGGTAATACGGATCCGGGTTGAACAGGTTGTCCGCCACATCCTCGAGCACCGTCTTGATCGTCTCGCCCGTCATCGGGGTGAGCGTCGTGTACGGATAGGTAATCGCCGTCTGATCGAGCAACTGCTCCATCGTGATCGTCTGCCCCGGCAGTAGCGACGTCCCCCAACGGAATCCCGGCGAAAAGCCAATCTCAGCATCCTTTTCCGCCATCACCGCATCGAGCAGCAACTGGTCGAACGTCCCGTTGAAGTTGCCTCGCCGATACAACACGCCCTCCGTCACCGCCAGCGGTTCCGCCAGCTTCGCCGCAAACGGTGCACGCACGCGCTCGATGAGCGCCTGCATCGGCGCGTCGGCCGGAAGCAAATTGGAGAACACCGGAAGCAGCTTGTAACGGAAGTCCACCGGCTTGCCGCCCTTCACGTCGAAGTCCAGCACCGCCAGGAACTTGCCGTTCGACCCGGCATTCGTCACAAGCGTCTTGCCGCCAGCATTCTCCACGATGACAGGCTTGGGCACCCCGTCGTGCGTATGACCGCCCAGAATCGCATCGATACCCCGCACGCGCGACGCCAGCTTCAGATCGACGTCCATCCCGTTGTGCGACAACACAACCACGACCTGCGCCCCCTTGCCGCGCACCTCGTCGACCATCGACTGCAGACGCTCCTCCTGAATGCCGAACGTCCAGTCCGGCACGAAGTAACGCGGGTTCGCAATCGGCGTGTAGGGGAACGCCTGCCCGATGATCGCCACCGGCACCCCGTTCATCGTCTTGATCGTGTACGGCGCGAACACCGGGTCGCCGAAGTCATTCGTCTGCACGTTCTGCGCGACGAAGTCGATCTTGCCCTTGAGCTGCTCCTCGACGACGGACTTCACGCGATCCGCCCCATACGTGAATTCCCAGTGCGCCGTCATCACGTTGACACCGAGCGCCAGCGTAGCGTCGACCATGTCCTGGCCCTTCGTCCACATCGACGTGCCGGACCCTTGCCACGTGTCGCCGCCGTCCAGCAGCAGCGCGCCGGGGCGCGACGCCTTCATGCGCTTGACCAGCGTCGCAAGGTGCGCAAACCCGCCGACCTTACCGTACGTGCGCGCCGCTGCGGCGAAGTCGAGATACGTGAACGCATACGCGTCAGGCGTGCCCGGACGCAGCCCATATGCCTTCAGAAACGCCTCGCCCACCAGATGAGGCGGCTTGTTGGCCTGGTCGCCAATCCCCAGATTGACGCTCGGCTCGCGGAAGTACATCGGCAGCAACTGCGCATGGCAGTCAGTGAAATGCAGCAGATGCACATTGCCGAATTTCGGCAGGTCGTAGAACACGTCTGCCGCCTTTGCCGCTGCCATCTCCTGATGCGACAACGCCATCCCGCCTGCCGCCGCCACCGCCAACACCTGCATGAACTCGCGTCGATTCATTTCGTCTCCGTGACGCACACGTCGTGCGGCGCGCCTGCTTTGTCGTTAGCCAATGCATCCGTACCCGTCAGCTCGTACCGCACCAGTCAACCACCGACACGGTGCCGCAGCGACCGTCCCGCGTTGATTCGGCAACAATCATCTTCCGTCTCGTCGCGCCGATTCACCGAGGCACCGGGGCACCTGATCACCGGGTCACTTTCCCGCGTAATCCGCCAGCGCCGCCACGTCCTCGCCGAACATCTCGCCGACTTCCTTGCGCAGCACTTTGCCGTTGCGGCCAATCACATACAACTCCGGCAACCCGCGACGCTTGCCCAGCACCGCCCGCCAGGCGTCCGTTTCCATACCCGCCGGAAACGTGTAGCCATGCGTCTTGAGGTAGTCGATGGCTTCCTGCGGTTTCTTGTCGATCGATAGCGTGACGATCTGGATCGGCTTGCCGCGGGTGGCCTCGTAAAGCTTCTGCACATGCGGATTCTGCTGCGCGCAGAACGGGCACCACGATGCCCAGTACTCGACGATGACCGTGCGGCCCTTGAATGCGCTTGCGGGCAGCGTCTTGCCATCGAGCAGCGTGAGTGACGGCAGCGTGACCGTGTCGCCGACCTCAAGCGCGTGCGCCGATGTGCCGAAAGCCACCGCCCCCACGGCTAACGCCGTGCCCATGACCGCTTTCAAACGCCCGAGCCAGTCAATGCCGCCTCGTCGTGCAACATAGTGCGTTCGACACACGCCGCAGGCCCCAAAAACAGCGCCCAACAAACGCCGCATCACGTGCGCCCCCACTTTCCATAAAGTCATTCGAGCAACGGGCGAGTCAGCGACAAACGCGAGCCCACGCCCACCTCGCCACCCCGCATGCGAGTGCGAGCATCGCGACGGTCGGCGACGATCAGCTGCTCGAATCGGAAAATTCGGGGATGTCATGCAACACTCCGGAAGCCGGCGGCGACCGTCGATCGCACTGATCTCGGGTCCCCCGCCGGAACGGCGGTGGCTTACTGGTTGACGGGAGACGCGGGGTCGAGCAGCAACGCCATGACGTCCTTCAACTGTTTCTCCGTCAAAATGCCCGCCGCACCAAACCGCGGCATGTTCGAACAAGCCGCGTAGCTGTGCGAGTCGTAGACCTTCGCCCATGTGTACTTGACCACTTCGGGCGAATCGCCGCGCAGCTTGCCGTAGTGATACAGCGATGGGCCGATGTTGCCGAACGAGATTTCGCTCTTGGTCAACTGGTGGCACGCGTAGCAGTTGCCGCCATTGACGGTATCGGCCTTGTCGGTGAACTGCAGGCCACGTCCGTTCTGGGCCACTTTCTCGCCTTCCTTCCAGTCACCAAGATATTGGCCGTCAGCCGGTGCCTTGACCTTCGCCATCTCGGCTTTTTGCAGACGCTGCGCCACCTTCGCCGGCATCGGCTTGGTCGCATACTGCGTGCACAGCTTCTGCAGTTCGCTCTGATCGATGCGGTCAAGCTGCGCGATGCCCGACGCGCGGAACGAATCGCGCAACTCCTGCACGACGGCCGCGTCGGTCGTGCCGCTCACCAGCTTCGGACTCTCGTCCTGCGCGAAGGCCGTGCCGACGACGAGTGCCCCGGCCGCTGCCAGCGCGACGCCCGTCGCGCGCAATGCGAATGATTTCATGGGTGTGCCTCGCAATCGGTCAGCGCTTCAGGCCAGGGGCGTCCATCTTGCCGCCATTGGCCATCACGCCGAGGAAGGTAATCAGGTCAATGGACGCCTGCGAGCCGTAATTCAGCACCGGCATGCGCTGCTGGCGGAAGCAGTCGTTCATCCGCCACTGCATCGTACGCAGCGCACCCTGCGAGACACGATAGCCCGGCCACGTCGCAAACGCCTGTCGCGCCGCCGCGGGCTTGGTCAGGTTCGGCAGATCCTGAAGTCGAATGCGCTTGTCATCCGCCCCATGGCACGACGCGCACGAGAAATCGTACGGACCGGAACGGTAATAGAAAATCTTCTGACCGCGCGCGTAAGCGTCCTTCTCTTCCTTGTGCACCTGCGACACGTGAATGATGGCGCCGCGCGATTGACCCGCTACATAGGCGGTCAGCGCTTCGAGATCGGTCGGATCCTGCCCTTGCTTGGAAAATGGCTGCTTGATGACGTCCGCGCGCTTGAAACCCTGCAGATGCACCATGCACTCGACGATGCGCGACTCGGCATCGAGCACGCGCTTCGTGTCGGCGAAGTAGCGCGGCAGTTGCGCATAGGCGTTCTTGACGACACCCGCGCCAAGCCCGAGGTCGCACTGCGCCATCGATACGTTGTTCGGGCCGCGTGGTGTCTTCCAGAGTTCCTCGCCGCGCATCTCGACGAGTTCTGCCGGATTGCCGTCGGCGAGCATCTCGCGGTATTGCGCAATGGCCTCTGCCGTCGAGCTTTCCGCTGCGAATGCGGGGGCACTGACCCCCGCGATGACGAGCATGCCACCGAGCACGGTCCGCCGCAGCCACGCTGCGCGTCCTGCCGTGCTCATTCGTTGGCTCGCCCGTGCGCTATGTTGCGCCTCGTTCATCTCGATCTCCTCTTCGTGGGGTTGGTTCGCGCAACCGGGATCTCCCCAGCAGCGCTCGTGCTTGCACACCGCGCGGCGCGGATGTTTCATCACGCCGTCCCACCCGGCCGAACGCGCATGGCAGCGCTTGTGGCTCGCCGCCGCACGCCGGCCGACATGCGCCCCGTCAAGCGATAGTCGCCTCGTCGGTGCGCGAATCGCCCTTGTTGTCGACCCACATGACCGTGACCTTGTCGCCCTTCTTGGCGCCCTTGAACTTGAACGACATGAACGGATCTTTCGAGACCGCCGGGCCCCATTCGGCCGACAGTACCGTCTTCCCGTTGCAAGTCACCGTGACGTTCTGGATGAAGTGTGCCGGGACGATATTACCGGAAGCGTCCTTGCGCTGGCCGGTTTCCATGATGTGGCTCATCAGCACCTTGACCTCGACGACACCGCCGGCCTCGGTTGCGCGAATGCGCATCGGATTACCCATGTTGTGGCTCCTCTGTTCTACGATGCGTCGCTTAACCGCCGCAGCCGCCCAGCGTGACCTTGATTTCCTTCTCGGCCACGAGGTACTTGTTGTCCGCCTTGACGAGCGCGTAGACCTTCGAGGTCTGGCCCATCTTCACACGCGTGGTCACCGCAGGTTCGGTGCCGTCGGGAATCTGGAACGACGCCGCCAGCGTATTCGGATTCTTCTCGATCAGAATCGCGATCATCTGCGTATTCGGCGCCTTGCTCGCCACCGCCACCGGCACGACGGCACCGTTCTCGGCGATGTCGGGCGCGGTCAGCACGACCAGATCGCTCGGGCTGGTGCCCGTGCCGCCCAGGGCCTTGACCGTGTCGGCCACGCTCCGGGTCGAGAACGCCGCCTTGTTCCAATGCGCCTCTGCCGCGCGCGCCTCTTCGGGCTTGATCAGCCCGGCGGCTACCGCCAGTCCCATTACCGCGGAAAACCGCAGCATGTCGCGTCGCTGTTGGTTCATCTCTGTGTGTTTCCTTCTCTGAGGGCCGCCGGTATGAAGTGTGCGATAAGCACGCAACACACCGGCCGCCGTTCGCTCGCCTGACCCGCCGCCGATACTGACTGGCGGCCTGACGACGAGCCCCCTGCCCCGGTCTTACTTCGACGGGGCGCCGGCCAGAACCCACTCGACGAGGATCTTGGCGTCGGCATCCGACAGGTTCGGGTGCGCCGGCATCGGGATCGGACCCCAAACGCCCGAACCGCCGCCCTTCACTTTCTTGACCAGCTTGGCCACCGCGCCCTTGTCACCCTTGTACTTGGCGGCGACTTCCTGATAGGCCGGGCCCACCAACTTCTTGTCGACGGCGTGGCAACCCATACAGGCATTGGCCGCCGCGAGCTTGGTCGCCGCTGCGACATCGACTCCGGCATGCGCCAGCGAGGTGCCGGCCAGCATGGCCGCAGCGATCAGCATCTTCTTCATCGTATCTCCTTCGATTTGTGTAGGGGACGGGAGTCCTGCGGCGGCCCGGGAAAACGTCGGCCCGTCCGTCGAACCCCCTGCCCGCTCAATGTGCACCACGAAGAATCCAGTCGACCATCGTACGGACATCGGTCTCGGCAACCTGCGACTGCGGCGGCATCGGCATGCTGCCCCAGTTGCCGGCGCCTCCGGCACGTATCTTCGCCACCAGTTTTTCAGCCGCATCCGACTGCCCATGGTACTTGGTGGCGACCTCCGAGAAGGCGGGTCCGATCTTCTTGTCGGTCACGCCGTGACAGGCCAGGCAACCGTTCTTGTCCGCAAGCGTTGCTGCCGATGACGTCGCAGCGGCGGGTTGGGCCGGCGCGTCCGGACTCGCCATGCCAAGCGTGGCGAGGGCCGCCGTCTTGCGCACCGACGCATTTTGCGCGGCAGTGCCCGACAGCGGCGGCAGCTTCGTATCGACACCGCGCACCGGACCGATGATCCGATTCTGCGCGGCCAGATCTCCATGTGCGTCGCGGGCGTACGCAGGGAGTGCGGACGTCACGATACCAGCCTCAGGACAATCCTGCATACACGCCTTGTTATGAGTATCCGGTTTGTCGCCCACGCGCCACATGCCGTGCGCACGGGTCATCCCGTTGCGATTGGGCATCAATTTCTGCACGTCGCCGATGGTCTTGTCCGAGAGCACGAAGTCCGCCGGCACAATCTCCGCGAGATTCAGAAGGTAGGCGGTGACCGCGTACACCTCGTCGGGCTTGAGCGACCGCGGCGCGTTCCACGGCATGGCGCGGCGGATGTAATCCCAGATCGTCGAGATCGTGTCGACCTTCATGAAGGTGGTACGCACCGGCTGATTGTTCGCACGCAGCGACGCCACGTGTCCGGTCTTGATGTCGTCGGCCGTGGTGCCGCCCACCAGTGGGTTGAATACCTCGTTGCTCTCGCCGAACGTGCCGTGACACGACGCACAGCGGGCGTCGTACACTTTCTGGCCGTCCGCGACAGATCCCTGCCCTTTGGGCAAACCCTTGAAGTCAGGGCGCACATCAATGTCCCACGCGCTCAGTTCGGCCGGCGTGGCGTCGCGCCCGATCCCGGGCGGCGCCTTGATAGTCATCTGGCTCGGCGCCGACGACGCCGTCTTCGCACTGCCGGACGCAATGGCCGGCGCCGCGTGCGCCGGGGCCGAGCACCAGGCCGCGACGGTCAGGCCCGCGAGCGTCAAGGCGGCGGCCCAGAGCCCGGCAAGCACCACCGACTGCATGCGTCGGCGCACAGGGGGCTGCAACTTGCGTTCAATCGACGTGGACATTGGTCACCTCCCCGTTCGTCGCCACTTGCCACGTCTGGATCGCGTTGTTGTGATAGATCGACTTCGTGCCCCGAACTTCGCGCAACTGCCGGTAACGCGGCTGCACGAAGCCCGTCTCGTCCACGGCCCGGCTTTGCAGCAGCGCCGGCGACCCGTCCCATTGCCAGTCGAAGTTGAAGCGTGTGAGGCACTTTGGCAGCACAGGCGATTCGAGCCGCGCCGCGCGCCACGTTTTGCCGCCATCGGTCGACACGTCGACCCGTTTGATGCGGCCCCGGCCCGACCAGGCAAGGCCCGTCACGTTGAAGTAGCCGCGATCGAGCAGCGCCTGTCCGCCGGAGGGCGACGTGATGACCGACTTGCACTCCTGGATGGATGTGTACTGGCGATGCTGGCCATCCGGCATCAGGTCGACGTAATGGCTCGTTTCATCCTTGGTATTCCACGGTGCGTCGCCGACCTTGATGCGGCGCAGCCATTTCACCCACGACACGCCCTGCACGCCGGGCACGACCAGCCGCAGCGGATAGCCGTTCTCGGGACGCAGCATTTCGCCGTTCATGCCCCAGGCGACGAGCACATCGGAGAGCGCCGCCTCCATCGAGATCGTGCGGGTCATGCCGGAGCCGTCGCCGCCTTCGGCAAGCAGGTATTGCCCGCGCTTGGTGTCGGCGCCCACGTCGTCGAGCAGCACCGACAGGGGCACCCCCGTGAACTCGCAGCATGACAGCATGCCATGCGTGTACTGGACGGTCGGCACCGCGGCGTTGCCCCACTCCATACCGGTGTTCGCGCCGCATTCGATGAAGTGCATGCGCGACACGGATGGCAGGCGCATGATGTCGTCCATCGTGTACACCTTCGCTTCGCGCACGAGGCCGTGCACCATCAGGCGATGCTGCGTCGGATCGATCTCCTGCCAGCCCTGGTGATGGCGCTCGAAGTGCAGGCCGCTGGGCGTGATGATGCCGAACAGGCCCTGCAACGGCGTGAACGCCACCGATGCCTGCGCCGTCTGCGTCAGTCCTGGCGACTGACGACGTTGCAGGTTCGCCTCGAACTTCGACGGCATGCCGTACGGACGCGCCGCGACCGGCTGGCCGAGCGACGTGGCCCACGGACGCGGTTCGAGAATCATCGGATCCCCGGCTCCCTTGGGTGCGTCGGCGGCAAAGGCCGCGCCGCCCGCGAGCGCGGCACCGGCGGCCAGGAAGCTGCGCTGCAGGAAGTTGCGCCGGGTGGGATTCAACCCGTCACGGGCAATATCGTCGGCAAGCGTGCTGTCGACGAAGTTCTCCGGAGCCCGGCGCAAACGGCCGGCTCGCGATGCGCTATCGCTGGTCTTGCTCACCCTGTCTCCTCGCGTTCTGTGGCGTCCGCCAGCGTCGCGAAGACACGGACGGCTTACCGCTTGCGTACGAATCGATATGTGCGGTCTGCTTGCCGCACTGACCTACGGGTATTGCCGTGCTGCGGTGTTACGGTGTTGCCATGGCCTGCGGCGCGCGTCAGTTCGTGCGTGGCATGAAGCCATCGACGGCTCGCTCCGGCAGGGCCTCCTCCTCGAGTCGGCCGGCGACCTGCACGCACACCGCGCGGCATATCTCGACCACCCCGGTATCCGCGATCGTGTAATACACCTGGTTCCCGTCGCGACGCCGTGCCAACACACCCGCCTGGTACATCGCCCCGAGATGCCGCGATACGTTCGTCTGCGACGACCCCACGTGCGTCACCACCTCGTTCACCGAGCGCTCGCCACCGCACAACGCATGCAGAATCCGCAACCGGGTCGGCTCGGAGAGCAGGCTGAAGTAGTGCGACACCTTTTCGAATACGCGATCGAGTTCTTCCATGACGGTCAGTCTTTGAGTTCGTATGCAGGCACTGGGAATTTCGTATATGCCTAAAGACGCATATACGGATAATCAAAACAACGGGCGAAGGAAGCAAGCTGCACTGCAGCAAGCCGGAGGTGGATGGGTCGCTGAGGATGTCGCAAATTTCGCGCTGGTCCATCGCGTCGCTATGTATACCCAGAGATATAGCGCACCACCCAGCAACCGATTGCGCGACGCGCAACGCCGTGCGTGCCGTCAGGCGCAGCGGCACGCATGACGGCACGGCGGGCGGAGGCATCAGGGAAAGCCCCGATAAAAAAGAGGCCAGGGACGGCGCGCGAGAACACCACATTTTGCGGATGGCGCCCCCTGGACGTGACGGTGCGGCAACGAATCGCCCTCCCGTCTCACTCGAATTGATATGACCAGTTCGCGTTGAACCGCAGCGGACGGCTTGGCGAGTTGGTCGGGGCATCGGCCATCGGCTTGGCGACGGACAGGTCGAGCGAGTAATACTTGCTGTCGGAGAGCCGCACGCCCAGGCCCACGGACGCGAGCTGATTGTGGAACAACTGCCCCGAGCTCAGGTAGACGCGCGCCGTGTCGAGCACCAGATACGGCTGGATCGTCTTGAGGAAGCGGAAGTCGGTGCGGAACATCCGATTCAGTTCGATCGACGCCCCCCAGCCCTTGTCCCCGGCGATTTCACCTGCCGGATAGCCGAGGCCGAAGCGCTGACCGCCGAACGTCGCCTGTTCGGATGTCGGCAGCGTGTTGGCGCTGTACTGCGCCCCCGCAGCGACGACGACACCGAACTCCCATGGCAGCACGAGCCCCTGCTTGCCGTCGAGCGTGAAGCGCCAGAAGCCGAGATCGTAGGGACCGAGCACTTGCGCGACGCCGGCCGGCTGCGTCGTGTACGACTGGCTCGCGCCCATCCCGGTAAAGCCCTTGAACACCCCCAGCGTGGCGCTGCGGGTCTGCTTCTCAGTGACCTCGTTGTATGAGAGTTGCACCTGCGCGGCGCGCACGTTCGTCTGCGAATTAATGTTGTTTGGCGAATTCGGCACTTCATAGCGATCGCGCGAATTCACGCCGTACATGCCGCCGCTGACCGTCAGGTTGCGCTGGTTGTTCAGCAGGATCGGGTATGACACGCTCACGGCGACACGCTTGGTGTCGAGGTGTCGCGTCAGACCGGCGAGCGCCTGATCGTCCGGCTGTCCGCGATAGTGCGACGCATCCACGCGCGCCTGCAAGCCTTTCGACCCCAGCGGCTGGATGTACGACGCCGCATAGAACTCTTCGTCGTTATGCCCCTTCGGGGCGATGGCCGTGAGCTGGATCTGTTCGCCGAGGGGGGTGAGCGCGTTGCTCGTCACCGTGAACACGCCGCGAATGCCCGGGTTGTTATAGGTCAGCGACGTGCCCAGCGCCACGGGCTGACGCGTGACATCGAGCGAGAGTTCGGTCGCGCCGTCGGTCTGCGTGGGCGGCTGCACATCGGCCTTGATCTTCATGCCGGGCACGAGCGTGAGCAGGTTCAGATAGCGCTCGAACGTAGCGCGCTTGAGCGGACGCTCCGCCTCGATGTGCGCGGCGATGTCGCGCAACCGCTGTTCCGACGGCCCCGGCTTGCCACTGATTTTCGTGCTCGAGATGTAGCCTTCGACAACCGTCACGCGCACGAAGCCGTCGTTGAAGTCTTGCGCGGGCACGAACGCGAAGGACAGCAGATAGCCCGCGTCCTGATACATCTTCGTGACCTGATTGGCCTTTTCGACCAGATCGCCAATGGTCACTTCCTTGCCGGCCAGCGGCGCGAAGACCCCGGCCACATCGGCGAACGGCAGCGACTTGACGCCTTCGATGCCGAAACGCTTCGGGGTAATCTTGCGCGCGAGCAGCGACTTGAGGGCGTCTTCCTGCGTCGGTGGCTGAATACGAAAGGTGGCGGCCGGCGCCTTGGGCACCTCGATTTTCGGAATGCTTTGCAACGGATCGCCACGCACCGGACTACCATCGGCCCGGGCTGTCTGCATGCTTAGCAGACCGACGGTGCAAAACGATAAGGCGACGACTTGAACGACCTTACGACTACGGACCGACTTGACCGAATCCCCACGCGCGATGCGTGGCGCAAGACGGGACGCTCCCTGGCGATGCGCCATCCCTATGCCCCTTGTGTGCTTATTTTTTCGTGCGGCCAGTGTAACCGAGAGGCGTGAGGCCCCGTCAACGAAGGAATTTGCGGAGATGCGGCAGCCACACAACAACGCGATCACGCCCTACGATGGCGCGGTCGTTGCGCCGCTTAGAGCCCTCCCTCCAAACGCGCCTCGACGACCGCGAATGCCGCCGAAATCCGCGTCACGCCAGCATGTCGGCCCAGATGCCTTGCGCCCATGCGAGTCCCAGGGCGAATTCGTCCGGTGTGGCGCGCCGCGATGCACCGCCCGTGCCCGGCACAGGGAGCATGGTGCGCTGCGTGGCGTCGTATCGGTGAACACTGGCCACATGCATCGCTTCGGTTGCCGACACGAACGTGTAGCAGGTGTTGCTGTAGAGCGGTTCCGGATTGACCGGGCGTCCTGAGAGCGACGCCACGATGGCCGCGGCGCACACCTTGCCGTGCTGGTTGGCCATGTGGCCGGACTTCGGCATCTGCGGAGCAATCTGGATGGCGTCGCCCAACACGTGAATGTCGGGATGCGCGGTCGACGCGAACGTCAGGAAATCGACGTCGCACCAACGGCCGTTGGCCGTCGCCAGCCCACTTTCCACCGCAATATCGCCCGCCCGCATCGGCGGGATGATATTGAGCACGTCGGCCTTGATTTCCTCGCCCAGCTCGAAGCGCGCCAGCCACTTCGTGCCATCGGCCGCAACCTCCGTGCAATTGAACTGCGGGTGATACTCGACAATTCCGGCATATTGGGTACGCCAGATCGCCTGAAACTGCTCGGCTTCCGCGAGCACCTGATCGTTGGTGTCGAAGACGAGGACTTTCGCGCGCGGCTTGTGCCGTTTGAGCCAGGCGGCCACTTGACAGGCGCGCTCGTACGGCGCGGGCGGGCAGCGAAATGGCGCCTCGGGAATCGTAATGGCGACCACGCCACCGTCGGGCATGGCCTGCAGACGGGCGTGCAGCGCGGCGCTTTCGCGGGCGTCGGTCCATCCCACCGGCAACGCGTCGCGCATCGCGGGATCGGAAAGTCCGGCAATGGCCTCCCTGCGCAGCGACACCCCTGGGGCAACAATGAGCTTGTCGTAGGAAAGACGGCCACCATCGGCGAGCCGCACCTGTTGGTTGGGCGCGTCGATGGCCTGGGCGCATGTGCGTCGCCAGACCACGCCGTGCCGTTCGACGAGCCGGTCGTAGGGCACTGTCAGGTCGCTCACCCGCAAGTGGCCGCCCACTACAAGGTTCGACAACGGGGCCGAGACAAAGGCGGAATTCGGTTCGACCAGGGTGACGTCGATCGTGTTGCCCGAGAGCATGCGCAGCGCCTTGGCCGCCGTCGCGCCGCCAAATCCGCCCCCGATCACGACGACACGGGCACGCGTCTTGAGCGGTGTCGGCCAGAGCGGTGCCGCCCATGCGGGGGTTGCACCGGCCAGTGCGGCCGTCGAGCCCATGCCAAGAAGAAAGTCGCGGCGGCGCATCGTATCGACCCTATCGAGACGTTTGAGGCGTGCGCGGCGACGCCGACGCGCCCTTGTTTGCCGGCTGCGAGGCGAAGTACGCAGCGATGCGACGCAACTCGTCGTCGCGATAGCCTTTGAGCAGTTGGGGCATCAGCGTCGCGGCGCGCTGCCCATCGCGCATGGCTTGCAACGCGGTCATGAGTTCCGTCACCGGCCGCCCCTCCAGCGCAGGCAGCGTTGCCTTGCCAACGCTCACCGGCGCCGACGCGTTGTGACAAGTCATGCACGCCATCGCCCAGTCGCGGGCTTGCCAGTCGGGTTGGGCCACCGGCGACGCTCCCGGTTCGACATACACCGGTGACGCGGCGCGTAAGCCGGAGGCCGGTGCGGCCGACGCCGCCCCGGCGGCGATCACCACGGTTCCGGCCATCAGAACGAGCGCCGCCGCGCTCGTCAGCCTCGTCCATCGTCTCGATGGGCGACGCTGGCAATCGCGGCGGTTCGTTGCTGGGTCGGTGCTGGGACGCGTGCGCACGCGGGCTGTCCGAAGCGCTCGGGTAGCGTGCGTCAGTTACCGGTCTTGTTCGACGGGCCGGGTTTGATCGGTGCGTCGCTGATCGGCGCGGGCGAGGACAGCGGCTTGGCCGTGACCGTTTCGGTGTCGATCGGCGTGGTCGTGACGGTCGCGGCGCTCGAATCGTCAGTCACCGGCGCGGGGTTCTTCGAGGCCTCGGTCGACAGGCGCTGCGCCTCTTCCGGTTTGATGTATTCGTACAGCTTGATGACCTTCTGCACCCCGTCGATACGGCTGGTCACGTTGGCGGCGATACGGCCTTCCTCTTCTGAGACGAGGCCCAGCAGGTACACGTCGCCACGCTCGGTGACCACCTTGAAGACGTTGGCCGAGATTTCCTTCGTGTTGATCAGGTTGGCCTTGACCTTGCTGGTGATCCACGCGTCGTTCGAGCGCGAACCGAAGGAGCTGGCCGGTCCGATGGCGAGTTCGTCGACGATGCCGCGCACGTTGCTGATCTGATTGACGATCTCGACGGCGCGTTGCTTGCTGGCGTCGTTGGGAACTTCGCCAGTCAGCAGCACGCGACGGTTGAAGACCGTCACGTTGACGTGCGCGGCGTCCGGCAGGTTATTCGCGATGTTGGCTTCGGACTTGATCTGGATTTCCCTGTCTTCCGTCTGCGCGCCGACGGAACGGCGGTCGGTGGCGACGAGTGCGCCGGTGGCGGCACCGCCGAGAATGATGGGGGCACAACCGGCCAGGGTGGCAACAATCAACGCTGCCGCGGCGAGCGGCTTGACCACGCGTTGGAAATTCATCGGGCATTCTCCTTGTTGGATGATCGAACGGGACGGCCCCCGCCGCGCCCTGCCGGCACCGTCCGCCCCCGCGACGCAGTACCCGTCATGCTCTTGACGCCTGATGACGCCAATAGGTTCACGCTTCGCCGAACAGCATCGCGTCGACGAGGTCGCAGAGGCAGTGAATCGTGAGCAGGTGAACTTCCTGAATGCGCGCGGTGCGATCGGCCGGCACACAGATGTGCACGTCGAGCTCACCCAGCGCGGCATTGACCTTGCCGCCGCCCTTGCCGGTCAGCGCGATCACGTGCATGCCGCGCTCGTGGGCCGCTTCGATGGCCGTGAGCACGTTGCTGGAATTGCCGGACGTGGTGATGGCGAGCAGGACATCGCCCTCGTGCCCGAGCGCGCGCACCTGCTTCGAGAAGATGGCGTCGAAGTTGTAGTCGTTGCCGACGGCCGTCAGGATCGACGAATCCGTGGTCAGCGCGATGGCGGGCAATTCGGGGCGCTCGCGCTCGAAGCGGCCGACGAGTTCGGCGGCGAAGTGCTGGCAGTCGGCCGCCGAGCCACCGTTGCCGCACGCGAGGATCTTGTTGCCGTTGGACAGCGCTTCGAACATGACGTCCGCCGCGGCGGCGATATATTCGGGCAGGGCGTCGCGCGCAGCCAGCTTGGTCTCGACGCTATCCGTGAAGTGTTGCTGAATTCGTTCGATCGACATGGTCGTTTGCCAGGGTGTCGCAAAAGCGGCCGGCCTTGCATGGGCGCCATAAGGGCACTCACCTGCATCGGCCGGCGTTCAAAGGCCGTCAGTCTTGAAAATCTTGAAAACGGCGCGTTCGCAAGTGTAACAGGGCCGGCGCACGCGGGTTCCGTCAGAGATCGTCGGCACGGAAGGCATCGCGCAGCCAGCGTGCCACGGGCGGACGCCCGTCGAACGTCACCACGTCGAAACGACAGCACCCCGCCGGACGCCGCAACAGATAGTGACGCGCGGCCAGGGCCAGGCGGCGTCGCTTGGTGCGCGTGATGCTCTCGGCGGCCCCGCCGAAGTCGCTGCGCGCGCGGGCACGCACCTCGACGAATACCAGCACGCCGGCGCAATCCCGCATAATGAGGTCGATTTCGCCGCCGCGGCACCGATAGTTGCGCGCGACGAGCCGCCAGCCACGCCGCTCCAGCAACGTCTGGGCGCGGCCCTCGAACGATTCTCCTAACTGATTCGACATGGTTGTTCCGATGTTTACCGTTGCCGGCACTGCCGGTGTGCACTGCCTGGCGACGCCGCCGCTTGCGGGAGTCCGATGCCATGGATGAGCGCCTGATGTCGCTGGCCGAGGGCCAGCATTACCCGGCGGGCACGCTGTATGTCGTCGCCACGCCGTTGGGCAATACCGCCGACATCACGGTGCGGGCGCTTCACATCCTCGGAATGGTCGACGCCATCGCCTGTGAAGATACGCGCAACAGCGCGCAGTTGCTGCAGCGGTATGGCATCGACAAGCCGTTGATTGCGGCCCATCAGCACAACGAAAACGAAGCGGCGACGCGGTTGGTCGAGCGTTTGCGAGGTGGCGAGCGCATTGCCTATATTTCGGACGCGGGCACCCCGGGGATCTCGGACCCCGGCGCCCGGCTGGTCGACGCGGTGCGTGCCGCGGGGCTCGGTGTGGTGCCGGTGCCGGGCGCGAGCGCGGTGATTACGCTGCTCTCGGCGGCTGGCGCGTGGGTGGAGACATTCACGTTCGTGGGTTTCCTGCCGTCAAAGGCGCAGCAACGCGCCCAGGCGATTGCGGCACTCGCGGGCTCGACGTCGGCGCAGGTGTTCTACGAGGCGCCCCATCGGATCGTGGAGACGGTCGCGGCACTGGCCGAAGGGTTGGGCGGCGCGCGCCGGCTATTGATCGGACGCGAGCTGACCAAGCGCTTCGAAGACATTCACGAGTGTGCGCTGAGCGAAGGCGTGGCCTGGCTGAAGGCTGACGCGAACCGTCAGCGCGGTGAATTCGTGCTGGCGGTGTCGGGGGCGGCTGCGAGCGCAAGCGACGATGGGGTCGACGCCGAAGCGCAGCGCGTCCTCGCGTTGCTGGTGGCCGAACTGCCGACGAAAAGCGCCGCAAAGCTCGCCGCCGCGATTACCGGCGCGCCCAAGAACGCGCTCTACGAGCGGGCACTGGCCCTCAAGAACGCTTGATCGCACTGTGCGACAGGCGGGTTGGGCGATATCAAGAATCGGACATGTCTGGAGAAATTCTCAGCGACTCCCCAAACTGCCGCGTCGATATTCCCTCTATGATTGGCTCGATCTCAGGGTCTCGGCCGGTACGCGTCAGCGAATTGGCCGCCTCCCCCCGGGCCTGATGAGATGTCACATGAAAAACATCCTTGCCCGCACGTCGATCGGAATCAGCGAATTGAAATCGAACCCCAGTGCCGCCATCCATCGCGCCGATGGCCCCGTCGCCATCCTGAACCGGAACACGCCAGTCGCCTATCTCGTTCCCGCAGCGCATTGGGAAGCGATCTGCGAGCGCCTCGATGACGCTGAACTCGCCGACCTTATCCGTTCACGCGCCGGCGAAACGCCGGTGAGTACCCAGCTTGACGACCTATGACCTGCAATTTCTCCCCTCTGCCCTCAAGGAGTGGCAAGCGCTCGACCCCACGATCCAGCGTCAGTTCAAAGCGAAATTGCGGCAACGGCTGCAAAGGCCCAAGGTCCCCGGCAGCCGGCTGAGGGCGATGCCGGACTGTTACAAGATCAAACTCGCGTCCTTGGGATACCGGCTTGTCTACCGTGTCGACGACACCGCCATCACCGTGCTCGTGGTCGCCGTCGGCAAACGAGAAAACCTTGCCACCTATCGCACGGCCCTGAAGCGGGTTCAGTGATGCCGTCGAAAATGACACAAGCCCGCCAAAGCGGGCTTGTGTCCTGACATTCCAACGCGTCAGCTCAGCAGTAGCGCGTCATCGTCGAGTTGTTCGCCGCGGGTGCGCTCGAACATCTGCAGCAAATCGGGCACGTCCAGACCCTTGCGTTCGTCGCCCGACACATCCAGCACGACCTTGCCCTGGTGCAGCATCACCGTCCGATCGCCGTAATCCAGTGCCTGACGCATGCTGTGCGTGACCATCATCGCCGTCAGCTTGCTCTCCTGCACGATGCGGGCCGTCAGCGCCAACACAAACGCCGCCGTCTTCGGATCCAGCGCCGCCGTGTGCTCGTCGAGCAGCAGAATCCGCGAGGGCTGCAATGACGCCATCAACAGACTTACCGCCTGACGCTGACCGCCGGAGAGCAGCCCGATACGGTCCGAGAGCCGGTTTTCCAGCCCGAGGTTGAGCAGGCTCAGCTTCTCGCGGAACCGCTCACGCAGCTCCCGATTCAGCGCGAACCGGAAACTCCGGCGCTCGCCGCGCTTGACCGCCAACGCCATGTTTTCCTCGATGGTCAGCGCCTCGCACGTGCCGGCCATCGGATCCTGGAACACCCGCGCCACCTGACTCGCCCGCTGCCACGCCGTCTTCTTCGTGACGTCGTTGCCGTCGATGGAAATCGTGCCAGAATCGACAAGCAGATCGCCGCTGATGGCGTTCAGGAACGTGGACTTGCCCGCACCGTTCGAACCGATCACCGTGACGAACTGGCCCGTCGGAATATCCAGCGACATGCCGCGCAGCGCACGATTCTCGATCGGCGTGCCCGGGTTAAAAGTGATCTTGAGGTCTTTTGCGCTCAGCATGATCAGGCACCTCCGTTCTTGCGGGGGAACAGCTTGCGGCGCGTTGCCGGCAACACCAACGCCACCGCCACGAGCAATGCCGTCACCAAATTCAGATCCTGCGCCTTCAGACCGATAAAATCGCTGTTCAGCGCAAGCGCGATGAAGAAGCGGTAAAGCACCGCACCGACGACCACCGCCAGCGTCGTGAGAATGAGGCGTCGGGCCGGCAGAATCGTCTCGCCAATAATGACGGCCGCCAGACCGATCACGATGGTACCGATCCCCATCGAGATGTCCGCGCCGCCCTGCGACTGCGCGAACAACGCGCCCGCAAGTGCCACCAGCGCGTTCGAGAGCGCCATGCCCGCCAGAATCTCATGACCGGTATTCACGCCCTGTGCCCGTGCCATGCGCGAATTCGCGCCCGTCGAGCGCATCGCGAGGCCCTGCTGCGACAGGAAGAAGTAATCCAGCCCGAGCTTCACCACCACCACCACGACGAGCAGCAGCAACGGACGCATCACATAGTCCGGCAGCCAGGC
Organism: Pandoraea eparura; assembly: GCF_902459725.1. Taxonomy (GTDB): domain Bacteria; phylum Pseudomonadota; class Gammaproteobacteria; order Burkholderiales; family Burkholderiaceae; genus Pandoraea; species Pandoraea eparura. Next base: position 143,332 of record NZ_CABPSH010000007.1, on the reverse strand, counting down.
CACGTTGTCCGGCAGGAGCATCGTGAAGACCGTCGGCGACGTGATCAGCGGCACGTTCGGCGCGCCCATCACACGCAGGTTCACTGAGTAGAGGGCGATCATCATCAGGATACTGGCGAGCAGATCCATGATCTTCAGGCGCACATTGAGCCAGCCGGTGATGAAACCTGCCGCCGCGCCCGCCGCCATCGCTGCCAGGGTCGCGGCGAACGGATTGGTGCCGCCGGCGATCAGCGTCGCCGCCACCGCGCCGCCCAGGGCGAAGCTGCCGTCAACGGTCAGATCGGGGAAATTGAGGATGCGGAAGGAAATCAGCACCCCGAGCGCCACGAGACTGAAGATCAGACCGATCTCCAGGGCGCCCATCATAGAAAAAAGAGACATTGTCGTAATTCCACTGCGCAAGACGGCCCATGCCGGGTCTCGGCATCAGCGCTCACACGACCGACGTCGGCCAGTTCGGGGCATCGCCGGTCGTTGTGCGACCGCTGTCGGGGGGAGCCGTCCCGCCCATTCGATAGGAAAAGAGCGGCGGGGACAGAGGATGTCCGGGCGCCGCCCTGTCGCGCGGCGATGAGGCAGGGGGTGACCCCGCCGCACCGCACTCACGCATGCGTTACTGCTTGATGACCGTCTTGGCTTCCTTCACCAGATCGTCCGACAGCTTCACGCCTTGCTTGGCCGCGGCCGCCGTGTTGACGAACAGTTCCAGATTCGAGCTGGTCTGCGAGGCAATCGCCCCCGGCTTCTCACCCTTCAGGATGCGGCCGACCACCTTCCCGGTCTGACGACCCAGGTCGTAGTAGTTCACGCCCAGTGCCGCAATCGCGCCGCGCTTCACGCTGTCGGTATCCGACGCCACCAGCGGAATCTTGCGGTCGTTGGCCACCTTCACCAGCGACTCGTAGGCCGACACAACGTTGTTGTCCGTGTTCGTGTAGATCACATCGACCTTGCCGACCAGGCTACTGGCCGCCGAGCTGATGTCGACCGTGCGCGGCGCGGCCGCTTCGACCAGCGTCATTCCGGCTGCCGGCAGCAGCTTCTTCAGCTCATTGACAACCACGACCGAGTTGGCTTCCCCCGGGTTGTACACCATGCCAACGCGCTTGGCGTTCGGCACGACGCGTTTGATCAGCGCGACCTGCTTGTCCAGCGGCAGCTTGTCGGACACGCCGGTCACATTGGTGCCCGAGGGCGCCCAGTTCTTGACCAGTTGCGCCGCGACCGGATCGGTCACGGCCGAGTAGACCAGCGGCACGGACTTGGTCGCCGCCGCCACGGCCTGCGCCGTCGGCGTGGCAATGCCGATGATCACGTCCGGCTGGTCGCCCACGAACTTGCGGGCGATCTGCGCGGCCGTACCGACGTTGCCCTGCGCGCTCTGATATTCCCACTTGAGGTTCTTGCCGACCTCGTAACCTTCCGCCTTGAGTTCATCGCGCGCGCCATCGCGGATGGCGTCCAGCGCCGGATGCTCTACGATCGCCAGCACGGCCACCGATTTCGTCCCCTGCGCGAAGGCCGCGCCGGTCGTGCCCAACAACGTTGCGGCCACCGCGCACAGCACGGTGCACTTGGCGAATTTGCCCATCGTCGACATCAAAACTCCTCCAGGAATGCTCTTTGATAGGTGCGCTAAGCCCGTGTCTCGCCGGGCCTCATCTGCATGCACACAAAACGTGCATCGGCGCGTGGGGCACAGTCTACCCACATCCCCTGCAGCGAACAACGGTTGCCAACGCAACCGGCCGGAAGGCCCGTGGAATATCGGTGTGCGCCGAAAAACTGGCAGATTGATGCGGCAATCGGAAAAAAATTAGTCAATTTGGTCGCTAAAAATCCAATGCGCGCATGTTCATGCGTCGCATTCGATCATCTCAATTCGCCAAAAATCGGAATAATGCGCAAGCTTTCGCAAGGTATACGTATTTTTTCTCAATAGCCGTGCAAAGCGAGTCCCACAACGCAGGAAACCATCCACGCAATTTCAGAATCGGCTTTGAGAGATCGACGCACCGCAACGCAGCATGCGCTGCGCCGGGTCAGGGCGCGTTCTTGCTGTCGTCCAGGCCGAGGGCGGCGACTTCGGTGCGGGAGAGACGTCGGATTTCGACCTTGGCGTGGCCGGCACGAATGAAGTCGAGCTGCTTGGCTGCGGCGTAGGAGAGATCGATGATGCGATTGCGCGCGTAGGGGCCGCGATCGTTGATTTTGACGACGACGGTCTTGTTGTTGGCGATGTTGCGCACGAGCGCGAAGCTGCCCAACGGCAACGTCGGATGCGCGGCGGTCGGCTCGTTCATATCGAACGATTCACCGGTGGCCGTGCGACGTCCGTGAAACTTCTTGCCGTACCAGGACGCCATGCCGGTCTGGTAAAACGTGCCGGCGTCGGCGCGCAGGCGCGCTTCGCCGTCGCGATCCGGTGCATCGGGATCGCCGGGACTGAGGCCTTCGGTGCGATGTGTCCTGCCCGGCCACTGTAGATCGAAACTCGACCCGACCGGCGCGTTGGCTTCGCGCGCACGGCTGCGCGCGCCTGTCGCCGAAGAGGCGGCAGCCGTCTGGCTGAGAGGTTCGAGCGGCGTTGTGCAGGCTGTCAACGTCAGGGCGAGGGCGCAGCCGACCGCGAACCGTGTGAGGATCTCGCGTGTTCGCATAGCGCGCAAGTTTAACACGACGCCAAATGCAACCTATCAGCGAGCGTTCACTTACGTGCCGAGACCGGCTGAATCGACATTGCGCTGGATGGATCTGGAGCATCGAATCTGCCGCACCCCAGCGCTTCGGTCAGCCTGGGACACAACGCTCGCGCGTGACGTCGACGGCGACGCGCCCGGCGGGCGTCGCCCGGCCCGAATTACAATAGGCGAAAACCGCGTCCCCGATATCCCATGAACGTCACCCTGATTCCTGTCACGCCTTTCCAGCAAAACTGCACCCTGCTCGTTTGCGATGCGACGAAGCGCGCCGCCGTGGTCGACCCCGGCGGCGACATCGACCGGATCGCGGGCGAGATCGAACGCCAGGGTGCGACGCTCGAGAAAATCTTCTTGACGCACGGCCACCTGGACCATTGCGGCGGCGCGGGCGCGCTGGCGCAGAAGTACAGCGTGCCGATCGAAGGCCCGCATCCGGACGACGCCTTCTGGATCGACCAGCTTCAGGCGCAGAGCGCACGCTTCGGCTTTCCCGAGCCACAACCGTTCACGCCAGATCGCTGGCTCGGCGACGGCGACACCGTCACGTTCGGCGACGTCACCCTCGATGTGCTGCATTGCCCGGGGCATACGCCGGGGCACGTCGTGTTCTTCTCGGCGGATGAGCGCCTGGCCAGCGTGGGCGATGTCCTCTTCGCCGGCTCCATCGGCCGTACCGATTTCCCGCGCGGCAACCATGCCGACCTGATCGCGTCGATCCGCGACAAACTCTGGCCGCTCGGCGACGACGTGACCTTCATTCCCGGGCACGGTCCCGTCTCCACGTTCGGTCAGGAGCGTCAGACCAACCCGTACGTGGCCGACGCCGTGCTCGCTCGGAGCGCCGTATGAGCGAGGCCGTCCTGCGCACCCCCTCGCGCATCATTCCTGCCGACGAGGAAATATTCGTCAGTACCGATGTCGAGGCCGACGGCCCGATTCCCGGCCCGCATTCGATGCTGAGTTTCGCCTCGGCAGCCTACACCGCCGACAAGGAACTGATCGGCACGTTCAGCGCCAACCTGGAATGTCTACCGGACGCGAAGGGGCATCCGCTGACGATGAAGTGGTGGAAAACCGAGCCGGACGCATGGGCCGCCTGCCGCGTCGATCAGGAAGACCCGACCAAGGCGCTCAAGGCGTATGTGAAGTGGGTGGAGAAGTTGCCGGGCAAGCCGGTGTTCGTGGCCTATCCGGCGGGGTTCGATTTCACGTTCATGTTCTGGTACATGATGCGTTTCGTCGGCCGCTGCCCGTTCTCGTGGTCGGCGCTCGACATCAAGACGCTCGCATTCGCCATGACCGGCATGCCTTATCGCAAGTGCATCAAGCCGCGCCTGCCGCCAGTCTGGCTCGACCCGCTACCCCACACGCACGTGGCGCTTGACGACGCGCTCGAACAAGGCGCGCTCTTCTGCAACATGCTTGCCGAGCTGCGCGAGCAGCAGAAGACGTTGTCCGACCTCCCCGGTTGGCGCGGCGCCGGACTCACGGCGAACGCCGACGCACCGGTGTTCGGCTCGGCCGCGGCACAAGCGGCCGCCGCAGCGGTGGCGGACGCCGAATCGCCGGACACCGGCCCCGGCAAGGACAGCGCCGCCCACGGCTGAGCCACGACGGCGTGGTGGGGTCGCGCTTGGGGCGGAAAGGCGGCAGATCGGCATTCCGGCATCACGGCGTGACGGGAGGCGCCCGATACGAACTGCGGGACGCCCACGCGCCGCGATCCCCGAAGACTACAGTACGTCGTTCGCCAACTCGGGCGGACGCGCAATCACGGCCTTGTCGCCGTTGACCACGATGGGGCGCTGCAACAGCTTCGGATGCGCCGCCACGGCAGCGAGCAAGGCGTCGTCGGTCATTGCCGCGTCGGCCAATCCCAGCTCGGCGTACTCGGCTTCGTTGCTGCGAATCATTTCGCGCACGGGCACGCCCAGCAGCTTGTGCAAGCGCTTGAGGTCGGCCAGCGTTGGCGGCGTCTTCAGATATTCGATGATCTGCAGATCGCTGCCGCCCACCGCCGGCGATCCCTCCACCAGGGCCAGCGCTTCGCGCGACTTCGAGCAGCGCGGGTTGTGATACACGGTAATCATGGTCACTCCAATGCGTTCAGAAAGCGTCCGGCGCGACGTGATCGTTCTAGCCTGCGACGTGCGCCGCGAGTATGCATGGTATCGCCGGATGCCGCCACCCTGCGAACCGCTACGTGTTAACCGCGCTGCGCGCAGCGCATGGGCCACCTAAGATAGCCAATGAGGGTGGCTGCGTCTCACGCTGCCGAACGCATCGCGTGGACGAATGCTCGATCCGCGAAGCCGCCCCCGGTAGGTGAACAAGAAGAAGATTGTCGCGAACGTTGCGGGAGACTGTGCATGAATACGCAACTTTCTCAATGCCGGCGCGCCCCGGGCGCCGCCGCAGGCTTCATTGTCATCGCGTGCGCTCTGGCGGTATCGGGCTGCGCCAATCCGGATTTCGAGCCAAAGCCGCCGCTCGTTCTCAACCTGACACCCACCCAGGTACCGCTCACGGCGCTCGATCAGTACAAGATCGCGGCGGCGCAGCGCGTGACCGAAGTCAACGCCCGCGAGATCACGCCGGGCAATCCGCAGCCGATGCTGCGCTCGGTGGTATCGCTCGAATACTGGGTGGACCGCAGCGGGAACCTGATGGGTGTGGCGCTGTATCGTAGCAATGGCGACCATGATGCGGAACGCATTGCCGTCACGAGCCTGCGACGGGCCAACCCGTTGCCGGTGCCAAGCCGGGCGCTGGTCGACAGCAGCGGGCGCGTGCGCGCCGTGGAAACCTGGCTCTTCAACGACGACGGTCGCTTTCAGTTGCGCAGCGTGGCAGCGCCTCAGATCGACGGGCAGTGATATCGTGAGGGGCATCGATCCACCCTGCCCGGCCTGCGCCGGGCGCCGGAGATGCTCATGCCGCGATTTGCCGCGAACCTGACCCTGCTCTATCAGGAAGTGCCGTTCCTGGACCGTTTTCGCGAAGCTGCGAGCGACGGTTTCCGAGGTGTGGAATGCCTGTTCCCCTATGAGCATCCTGCGCAAGACGTGCGGGCGCGTCTGGACGACGCGGGCCTCACGCAGGTGCTGTTCAACACGCCCGCCGGCGACTGGGCCAACGGCGAGCGCGGGTTGGCTGCGCTGCCTGGGCGCGAGGCGCAGTTTCGCGACGGCCTCGAACGCGCACTTGACTACGCCGATACGCTGGGCTGCCGCCAACTGCACGTGATGGCCGGATGCCCCGACGCTTCGGCATCGCTCGAACATTGCCGGGCCGTTTATCTAGAAAATCTTGCCTATGCCGCCGCACAGGCGGCCGCGCATGGCATCACGATCCTCATCGAGCCGATCAATCCGCGCGATTTCCCCCGCTATTTCCTCACGCGCCAGGAGCAGGCCCACGCCATTCGTCAGCAGGTGGGTGCCAGCCATCTCAAGGTGCAGTTCGACGTGTATCACTGCCAGATCGTCGAGGGTGATCTGGCGGTCAAATTGCGTCAGCACATTGCCAATATCGGGCACGTGCAGGTGGCAGGCGTCCCCGCACGTCATGAACCCGACACCGGCGAAGTCAATTACCCGTTCCTCTTCCGTCTGCTTGACGAACTCGGCTATGCGGGATGGGTGGGATGCGAATATCGTCCGCAGGGCGCCACGCGCGCCGGACTCGGCTGGCTCAAACCGTGGCTCAGAGCCACCCGATAAGCCGTTGCATCGCGACACCGGCAACGCCGACAATCCATCGGCATTGCCGGCATTCACGTTGCGACCATTCATTTACGCAGGCGTGAATCGATTTCCGAAAGGTGAATCGGATGGCGAAACAATCTTTGGGATGACGACAAAAGGCGTAGGAAAGATGTAGGTCTGCGCAGGCAAAAAAATGGCGGGACACACGGGCCCGCCAAAACCACACGCTACGGGGTTAGCGCGAGGAGACCAGATTCAGAGCACTGCATCGAACGACCTTGCGGATCGCGCCGGGGGACGCGCTCCGCCGATACAGTCGCGCTGCCGTGTTACCGGGGGATAAGCACGTCAGCGTTGAGAAGCATTTTGGTGGAAACGTATGGGAGGAGGGGTAACAAAGTGTTTCAGGTTGTAACACCTACGCCCTCGACGCGCGCACCCGGATGACTTCTACGCCTTTCCTGGCATGACTTTCCGGCCCATCGACAAGATCGAGATTTGGTTCGTGATCCTGATTAACTTATCCGGCAAAGCATTTACGCCGGCGACGCGCCCGCACGCCATCGTTTCGCTGTGACGTCCGGCGAACGCGTTTCACGCCCGATTCGTCAATGTGCTAAGTTCATTCTTTGTGCGTGGCAGCAAAGTCGGCGTGCGCAATGCGCAGGCACGCCAGCGCCGCGGATCGGCAGCGCACCGAGAGCAGTGATTCCGTCAACGACAGCACCGGCCCTGTCGGGCCGTATTCGCATGGAAACCATGGAACGTTTGGGGCAGATACTGGCACGCGACCGCGTGATCGGGGTCGTAGGCCTGTCGCCTCGGCCGGACCGGCCGAGCCACACCACGTCACGCTACATGCAGCAACACGGCTACCGAATCGTGCCGATCAATCCACAGGCGGCCGACGCCGGCGCGACGATTCTGGGCGAGCGCGTCTACGCGAGCCTGACCGAAGCGGCTGACGCCCTTCGCGTCGAGGGCCTGCGGATCCAGATGGTGGACTGTTTCCGTCGCAGCGGCGATATTCCGCCCATTGCCGAGGAGGCCATTGCCATCGGTGCCAACAGCCTGTGGATGCAGTTGGGCATCGAAAACGACGACGCCGCGGCCCTCGCGCTGGCGGCAGGGCTGGACGTCGTGATGGACCGCTGCGTCAAGATCGAGCATCAGCGCTGGCAGATGCAAGGGGGCAATCCCCGCGCCGGCGCCAACGCGCCACCGCGCCGCCGCTGAGCGCCCCCCTTCCGAAGCGCTGAACCACCCACTTCCGACTCTGCCAATCGCCTGCTGATATGACCATCGACGCCGATCTCCTCGCCTACTACGACCAAATGGGGCGCAAATACCCGGTTAGCACCGACAACGGCACGCCGAGCGCGCAGGACGTGCGCACCCGGTTCGCCATCGTCGCCAATGAGGCCTTGCGTCCGTTGCCGGCCGGATTGCGCAGCGAGACCGTCGACATTCCCCTGCCGGGCCGTACCCTGCGAGCCCGGCTTTATCGACCGGTCGGGCGCGAAGTGCCGCTCGTCGTCTTCTTTCATGGTGGCGGCTGGGTGGTGGGAGACGTCGACACCCACGGCACGATGGCCGCCTTCCTGGCGCAGGACGGCGACGTGGCGGTGTTGAGCGTCGATTATCGGCTGGCGCCCGAGCATCCGTTCCCGGCGCCGGTCGACGATGCGCGCGACGCCCTGGCATGGGCGGCGGAACAGCGTGCGCGACTGGGCGTGCGGGTCGACCGTCTGGCCGTGGCGGGCGATAGCGCGGGGGGCCACCTGGCGGCGCAGGCGGCGGCGTGGTTCAACGACCGGCATCCCGGAATCGTTGGGGCGCAGTTGCTGATCTATCCGGTCGTGCAGTACCGGTTCGACACGCCCAGTTACGAGCGTCTGGCGCACGGCGTGGGCCTGACCCGCGACGAAATGCGCTGGTACTGGCAGACCTTCCTGGGCGACGTGGAACCGTCGGCCGACGACGTGCGGGTCAATCTGACCGCTCAGGCGCCGCGCCACGCCTTGCCGCACGCCTTGGTGATTGCGGCCGAATACGACCCGTTGCACGACGAAGCGGTGTCCTATGCACACTTCGTGGCAAGTTCGGGCGGCCGGGCGGAGGTGATCGAGGCGCCCGGCCTGACGCACAGTTTCGCGAGGCTACAACCGTTCGTCCCGCAGGCGCGGCTGGTCATGCACGACGCGGCACAGCGTCTGCGTGACTGGCTGGGCTGACCCGCGCGGGGCCAACGCCATCACTTCAGCCACTTGTCGACGACCCTCTGATATTCCCCGGTCTTCTGCGCAAGGTTCAGCCACTGGTCGACGTATTGCTTGAAGATGTCGTCGCCGCGCGGCAGCAGGTACGCCTTCTCACCGAACTGTAACGGCTTGTCGGGGTTGACCGGGCACAGCGACGGATTGAGCTTGTGCTGCAACATCGTTTCCGAGGCGTCGGTCACCATCACGTCGGCTTTGCCGTCGACGATCTGCTTGAAAATCGTGACATTGTCCGGATAGATCGTGAGCGTGGCGTTCGGCAGGTACTGGCGGGCGAAACGTTCGTTCGTGCCGCCCGGGTTGGCGATGACGCGTGTGCTTGGCTTGTTCAGATCGGCGAGCGTCTGGTACTTCGTCACGTCGGCGCAGCGCACGATCGGCGCTTTGCCGTCGACCATGACCACGTTGCTGTAATAGGCACGCGCCGCACGATCGAGGGTGACCGACACGCCGCCGACCGCAATATCGCACTTGCCGGCGGTGAAGTCGTCCATCAGCCCTTTCCAGGTCGTCGGGACGATCACCGGCTTCACACCCAGCGATTTCGCCAGCGAGGCGACCAGATCCACGTCGATGCCCTCGACCTGGCCATCCGGGCGCCGATACGAGTATGGCTTGTAGTCACCCGTCGCGCAGGCGCGCAGCGTGCCCGATTTGACGATGTCGTCCAGCCGGGAGTGGACGGCAGGGGTCGCGGAAGGACTCACGACGGCGGCCGATTGCGCGTGGGCTGCAGGAACGGCCAGGGCCGCTCCTGCCACGAGGGCCGCGCTGGCGGCCGTCAACATGACTTTCATGCTTGTCTCCTGAGGTTTGACGTGGTGACGCCCTGCGCCCCCCGAACGGTCTGACGCAGCGCGTGGGGCTTAATACTAAAGACACTCCCGGCCCACGCCAATCGGTATGACGCCAGTGTCCCGTGCACGCCACGCCGACGCGCCGTCGGTGACTGATGTGCGGCATAACAGCCCGCCATGCGTCCGGGCCGGGGATACGCGAGTAAAATGGCCGCTTGCCCCAACCTTCCAACCCACCGCCGCGACGTGTCCCAAGCTCTGCAAAACGATACTTTCCTGCGCGCCCTGCTGCGCCAGCCGACCGAGTACACGCCGATCTGGCTGATGCGCCAGGCGGGCCGGTACCTGCCCGAATACAACGCCACGCGTGCGAAGGCCGGCAGCTTCCTGGCGCTCGCCAAGAACCCCGCCTACGCCACCGAGGTCACGCTGCAGCCGCTCGAGCGCTTCCCGCTCGACGCCGCCATCCTGTTCTCGGACATCCTCACCATTCCCGACGCCATGGGCCTGGGCCTGTCGTTCGAAGCGGGTGAAGGGCCGCGTTTCGCCCACCCGCTGCGCACGGAAGACGACGTGCGCCGTCTGCAGGCGCCGGATCTGGACAGCCTGCGCTATGTCTTCGACGCCGTCGCCGAGATTCGCCGCGCCCTGAACGGCCGCGTGCCGCTCATCGGCTTCTCCGGCAGCCCGTGGACGCTCGCCTGCTATATGGTCGAAGGCGCCGGGTCGGCCGAATTCCGCACCGTCAAAACGATGATGTATGAGCGTCCCGACCTGATGACGCACATCCTCGAGACCAACGCGCGTGCCGTCGCGGCCTACCTGAACGCCCAGATCGAAGCGGGCGCGCAGGCGGTCATGGTGTTCGACACGTGGGGCGGGGCGCTGGCCGACGGCCTCTACCAACGGTTCTCGCTCGCCTACATGCAAAAGGCGCTCGCAGGCGTGCACCGCGAATGGAATGGCGCGCGGATTCCGCACATCGTCTTCACCAAGGGCGGCGGTCAGTGGCTCGAAGCCATTGCCGACATCGGGCCCGACGCCATCGGACTCGACTGGACCGTCGATCTCGCGGCCGCGCGCCGGCGCGTCGGCGATCGTTGTGCACTGCAAGGCAATTTCGATCCGACCGCCCTTTTCGCATCGCCCGAGGCCATTCGCACAGAGGTCCGCCGCCTGCTCGACGCTTATGGCAACGCACCAGGTCACGTCTTCAACCTGGGGCACGGTATTTCGCAGTTCACAGCACCGGACCACGTGGCAGCGCTCGTCGACGAAGTGCACAGCTATAGCCGCAAGCTGCGCCAGACGGCGTAATCGGCAACGCGAACCAGCGGCGGTGCGGATCGCGAGGCCATTTGCCCCGCAAACCCAACCGCCGTTTCAAGCGTCGAATGTCAAGCGTAAACCCGTCGAGTAACCCCTCCAATTTACGGAGTTGTCCCGAAGACTTATGCACAAATTCTCGCTGCGCCGCCGCAAGTGAGAGGTGAAGGGGACGCCTCGCCGACGCCGCTCATAAGCTATTGATCAAAAAGCATTTTTGATTCGAGCAAAGTCGAGCCCCCGCACCGCGTGAGGGCCGCCCGATGAGGCTGACGAGCGATAATCCCCACAGTTCTCAACATAGTTATCCACAAGCCCTGCCGGCCCACCGGAAACCCGACTCAAATCCGGGGTTTACCGACACTTCTCAGGATTCACTTTAAGTTTGACGCGCGCCGACGATCGTTCCGACCCGTCTCTTGCATCGGATGACGATGCCCTGCCCCCGGTCGCCCAACCGCGCATCGGCGCGCCCGCTATCGCCCGTGTGGCGCTCGATACGCCGCTGCTCACGCTGTTCGACTATCGGCTCGACCAGGCGGCAAGCCCCGGGCAACTGGTGCAAGTGCCGTTCGGACGACGACAGGTCGTGGGCGTCGTCTGGGAATTGACGCAGCGCAGCGAAGTCGACCCGGGCAAGCTGCGCGACGTCACCGCCGTCTGGCATGAATTGCCGCCACTGGGCGACGACTGGCGCGACCTGATGCAATTCGCCTCGCGCTACTACCAGCGCGGTATCGGCGAGGTGGCCCTGCCGGGCGTCCCGGCGCATCTGCGCACGCCGATGCGCTGGCCGCGACTCCTCGCCCAGCGCGGCGTGCAACGTTACCGGCTGGCCGACGGCGCCGTCGCCGCGCTCCTGGAGAGCGTGCCCGCCAGGCTGCGCGCCCAGCGCCGCCTGGCCGAGGGCCTGGCGCAAGCCGGCACGCTCGATGCGGACGAGGCGCGCGCCCTGTGCGCGAAGGCCGCCGACGTGCTCAAGCAGTGGGCGGCGGCCGGTTGGGTCGTCGTCGACACCGTGCCGTTCCATGAAGCCGTACGCCATGCCGACGAGGCTGACGGTGAGGATGGCGAATCGAGCGTCGTTTACGTCAACAATCCCACCAATTCCGCACTGGCCGAGGCCTCGGTCAGTACCGACCTCGGCATACAGGACGCCCCGCGCGCCGATAGAACGTTGACTGTCGGGCAGGCCGATGCCGTCGCGGCCATTCACAACGCACTCGAAGCCGCGGGCGCCCAATGCCTCGCCGCTACAGCGCCAGCGGGCAAGCGCGACGCCGGCAGTGCGGGCGACGCGGGTGATCTCCCCCCCTGCCCCCCGTTCCTGCTCTACGGCGTGACCGGCAGCGGCAAGACGGAAGTCTATTTGCGCGCCGTGGCCGAGGCGCTTCGCGAGCGCGACGCCCAGATTCTTGTGCTCGTGCCGGAAATCAATCTGACGCCGCAACTCGAAGGCGTCTTCCGCGCGCGATTCCCGGACGAGACGCTCGTGACGCTGCACAGCGGACTGGCCGAAGGCGAGCGCGCCCGGCACTGGCTGGCCGCCCATCGCGGCGAAGCGCGCGTCGTGCTCGGTACCCGGCTCGCGGTGATGGCGTCGCTGCCACACCTGCGCCTCATCGTTGTCGACGAAGAGCACGACCCGTCCTACAAGCAACAGGAAGGGCTGCGCTACTCGGCGCGCGACCTCGCCATCTGGCGCGCAAACCGGTTGCGCATCCCCGTCGTCCTCGGCTCGGCCACGCCGTCGCTCGATAGCTGGCGACGCGCCGAACAGGGCCGCTACGTGCGTCTCGCGATGCCCGAGCGCGCCACGCCCGACGCGGTGCTGCCGCGCGTCTCGCTCATCGACATGGATATCGAGCGCAAGCGTCAGCGCACGGTGCACGAGGGCTTGTCGCAATCGCTGCTCGCCGCCATTCGCGCCCGGCTCGAAGCGGGCGAGCAAAGCCTGCTGTTCCTGAACCGCCGCGGTTACGCCCCGGTGCTCAACTGCGATGCCTGCGGCTGGATCAGCGACTGCCGCCGGTGCAGCGCCCACATGGTGCTGCACAAGCCCGAGCGGCGGCTGCGCTGCCATCACTGCGGCGCCGAGTCGCACATTCCGCATGCGTGCCCCGACTGCGGCAATCTCGATCTCGCGCCGCTGGGGCGCGGCACGCAGCGCATCGAAGAGGCATTGGCCGAACAGTTCCCCGAGGCGCGCCTGGCTCGCATCGACGCCGACAGCACCCGCCGCAAGGGCAGCGCGCAGGCGTTGTTTGCGCAAGTGCATGCGGGCGAAGTCGACATCCTGATCGGCACGCAGATGGTCGCCAAGGGCCACGACTTCCGCAACGTTACGCTCGTGGGCGTGGTCAACGCCGACAGTGCCCTGTTCTCGCACGACTTCCGGGCCGCCGAGCGTCTCTTTGCACAACTGATGCAGGTAGCCGGCCGCGCGGGCCGGGCGGCCCGTGCCGACGGCCCCGGCGACGTGCTGATCCAGACACGCTACGCATCGCACCCGTTGTTCGCGTCGCTCATGCGTCATGACTATGCGGGCTTCGCGGCACAGCAACTGGAGGAGCGGCGTGTCGCCCTGCTGCCGCCGTTCACACATCAGGCGCTGCTGCGCGCCGAAGCGCGGCGCCTGGACGACGCCATGACGTTCCTGAAGCGGGCCCGCGAGATCGCCGCTGCACCCGCGCTGCACGATGCGCGCATTTCCCTGTGGGATCCGGTGCCGATGACGATGGTCCGCATCGCAGGCACCGAACGCGCCCAGCTCGTGGTCGAGAGTCCGCATCGCGGCGCGCTGCAACGCTTCCTCACGCACTGGATGAGCGAGCTGCGCGCGCTCAAGGCCCCCGTGCGCTGGCATCTCGAAGTCGACCCCCTCGAAATATAAATCGGTATATAGCGTTCCGGAAATTTGACAACATCGCCTGAATCTCCGACGATGGAGATGGCTGTCGAGCACCGCACGTCGAACGGTTCACGTCATCTGCACGATAAGAAGTCCTACAGGAGACATCCCGATGAAATCGCACGACCGGAGCGCCGCCCCTACGGCGCCACACATCGCCACACCGCCCCTCCCGCCCACCGAATCTCCCCTGGCCGAGGCCTCGCGGCGCCGCTTCCTGCGGCAAGCGGGCGCGCTCGGCGTTGGCGCCAGCCTTGCAGGGCGCGCGCTTGACGTCCTTGCCGCCACCACCGCACCACAGATGGTGACGCTGCCCTTTGCCAATGGGGAACGCGAACTCGTCGCCTACCCGCAGAAGCGTCCGCTGATTCGCTTGACGGCGCGCCCCCCCCAGCTGGAAACGCCGTTCTCGGTCTTCAACGACGGGCTCATCACGCCGAACGATGCGTTCTTCGTGCGTTATCACCTGGCGGGCATTCCGACCAACATCGACCCGGCGAAGCATCGGATTCACGTGCGCGGCAGTGTCGCCAAACCGCTCGACATCTCGCTCGCGTCGCTCAAGAAGGATTACGGTACGCCGGTGGAAATCGTGGCCGTGCATCAGTGCTCTGGCAATAGCCGGGGCTTTTTTGAACCGCGCGTCGCGGGCGGGCAGATCGCCAATGGTGCCATGGGCAACGCACGCTGGCGCGGCATCCCGCTTAAGCGGATTCTGGAGCGCGCTGGCGTGTCGGCCAGTGCGAAGCAAGTGACGTTCGAAGGCCTCGACCGGCCGGTCATCCCCACGACACCCGAGTTTGTGAAGGCGCTCGACCTCGATCACGCGATGGATGGCGAAGTGATGATCGCGTTCGCCATGAACGGCAAGGATCTGCCGATGCTCAACGGCTTTCCGGTGCGTCTGGTCGTGCCGGGCTACTACGGCACATACTGGGTGAAGCATCTGGCGGACATCAACGTCATCGACAAGGTGTTCGACGGCTTCTGGATGGCCACGGCGTATCGCATTCCCGACAACGACTGCAATTGCGTCACGCCGGGCAAGGCCCCTGAAAAGACGAAGCCGATCGAGCGCTTTACCGTGCGCTCGTTCGTCACGAGTCTCGCCGACGGCCAGCACGTGGCGGCAGGCAAGGCGCTGCGCGTGCGCGGTATCGCGTTCGACGGCGGCGAAGGCATTCGCGACGTGCAGTTCTCGGCCGACGGCGGCCAGACCTGGCAGGCGGCCCAACTCGGCCACGAACTGTCGAAGTATTCGTTCCGCGAATGGACGGCGTCGTTCACGCCGCCGCAGCCCGGCGAGTACGCGCTCCAGGTGCGCGCGACGAATCGTGCAGGGGTGTCGCAACCGCTGCAATCGCTGTGGAATCCGGCCGGCTATCTGCGCAACGGGGTGGAAACCGTGCGTGTGGTCGCGGCTTGAGACGGGGGACGATCATGAACGTTTCGAAGATTGCGCGCCGTGCGGCCTTGCTGTCCGGCCTATTGGGTCTGCTCGGCGCTCTCGCCGCCCCTGCGCATGCGCTGGAGATCAAGCTGCCGCAGGAGACGTCGCAGTTGAAGGCCTCGACGCTGGCCGGTTATCAATCGGCCAACTCCTGGTGCGTCATGTGCCACTCGCTCGATTACGTCAACACTCAGCCACCCATGTCAGCGGCCTTCTGGAGCGCGGAAGTCACGAAGATGGTGAAGGTGTACGGCGCCCCCATCCCGGAAGACCAGGTCAAGCTGATTTCAGAGTATTTGGGAAAAACCTACGGCACCGACCAGAAATAGCCCTAGCGCCCCGGCCCGCGGGCCGGGGCGCTAGGCAGCGTTTCGCGTTTTCCCCCGCACCTAGGTGCAACCCTAATATTGACTCCGGTTGCACCTCTTCTGAAACCCGGTTACGATGCCGCAATTCACCCGCTATGGGTGTCACGTTTTCGCGTCATCAGGTAACCCTTCCATGGCTAACACCACCCTCGGCGTCAAGGTCGACGACGTACTGCGCACCCGGCTCAAAAGTGCCGCCCAGCAAATCGAGCGCACCCCGCACTGGCTGATCAAACAGGCCATCTTCGCCTATCTCGAGCGAATCGAGAGCGGCGCGCTGCCACCTGAGCTGAGCGGTGCAACGCAGTCGGGCACCGAGGTGATCGACGGCCACGCGGGCGACGACACCGTGCCGCACCCATTCCTCGAATTCGCCCAGAACGTGCAACCGCAGTCGGTGCTGCGTGCAGCGATCACGGCAGCCTACCGCCGTCCCGAACCGGAATGTGTGCCCGTACTCGTTGGTCAGGCCAAACTGGCGCCGGCCACCGCTACGTCGGCCTCCGAGCTCGCCCGCAAGCTCGTCGTCGCCCTGCGCGGCAAGAGCACCGGCGGCGGTGTGGAAGGGCTGATCCACGAATTTTCGTTGTCCAGCCAGGAAGGCGTGGCGCTGATGTGCCTGGCCGAAGCCCTGCTGCGCATTCCCGACAAGGCCACGCGCGACGCGCTCATCCGCGACAAGATCAGCAAGGGTGACTGGCACGCCCACATGGGCAATTCGCCATCGATGTTCGTCAACGCCGCCACCTGGGGCCTGATGATCACGGGCAAGCTCGTCACCACCACCAGCGAAGCCGGTCTCACCAAGGCCCTCACGCGCCTGATCGGCCGCGGCGGCGAGCCGCTCATCCGCAAGGGCGTGGACATGGCCATGCGCCTGATGGGCGAGCAGTTCGTGACGGGCGAAACCATCTCCGAAGCGCTCGCCAACAGCCGCAAGTACGAAGCCCAGGGCTTTCGCTATTCGTACGACATGCTCGGCGAAGCGGCGACGACCGAGGAAGACGCGCAGCGCTACTACGCGAGCTACGAGCAAGCCATCCATGCCATCGGCAAGGCGTCGGCCGGCCGCGGCATCTATGAAGGCCCGGGCATCTCGATCAAGCTCTCGGCCCTGCATCCGCGCTACTCGCGCAGCCAGCACGAGCGCACGGTCACGGAATTGCTGCCGCGCGTGCAGGCACTCGCCAAGCTGGCGCGCTCGTATGACATCGGCCTGAATATCGACGCCGAAGAAGCCGATCGCCTCGAAATTTCGCTCGACCTGCTCGAAGCCCTGTGCTTCGACCCCGAGCTGGCCGGCTGGAACGGCATCGGCTTCGTGGTGCAGGCTTATCAGAAGCGTTGCCCGTTCGTGATCGACTTCATCATCGATCTGGCGCGTCGCAGCCGCCACCGCATCATGGTGCGTCTGGTCAAGGGCGCATACTGGGATACGGAAATCAAGCGCGCGCAGGTCGATGGCCTCGAAGGTTATCCGGTCTACACCCGCAAGATCTACACCGACGTGTCTTACCTGGCCTGCGCGAAGAAGCTGCTCGCCGTGCCGGACGCCATCTATCCGCAGTTCGCCACGCACAACGCCTACACGCTCTCGGCGATCTATCACCTCGCGGGTAACAATTACTACCCCGGCCAGTACGAATTTCAGTGCCTGCACGGCATGGGCGAGCCGCTGTACGAAGAGGTCGTCGGCCCGATCGCCTCGGGCAAGCTCGCGCGTCCCTGCCGCGTGTATGCGCCGGTCGGCACGCACGAAACGCTGCTCGCCTACCTCGTGCGCCGTCTGCTCGAGAACGGTGCGAACACCTCGTTCGTGAATCGGATTGCGGATGAGACCGTCAGCGTCGACGAACTGATCGCCGATCCGATCTCGGAATCCGAGAAGGTGCAACCGCTCGGCGCCCCGCACGCCAAGATTCCGCTGCCGCGCGACCTGTACGGCGTGGCGCGCGCCAACTCGTCGGGCTTCGACCTGTCGAACGAGCACCGTCTCGCGTCGCTGTCGTCGGCGCTGCTCGCCAGCGCGGGCACGCCGTGGCGCGCCGCCCCGATGCTGGCCGACGGCGAGCGCACCACGGGCACGCCGCGTGCCGTGCGCAACCCGGCCGATCTGCGCGATACGGTCGGTCAGGTCATCGAGGCCACCTCGGCCGACGTGGACGCCGCGCTCGCCAACGCCGTAGCCGCCGCCCCGATCTGGCAAGCCACGCCCGTCGAGGAACGCGCCGACTGCCTGATGCGCTCGGCCGACCTGCTCGAAGCCCATATGCCCACGCTCATGGGCCTGTGCGTGCGCGAAGCCGGCAAGTCGCTGCCCAACGCCGTGGCCGAAGTGCGTGAAGCCGTCGACTTCCTGCGCTACTACGCCGCGCAGATCCGTCAGGGCTTCTCCAACGACACGCACCGCCCGCTGGGCCCGGTGCTGTGTATCAGCCCGTGGAACTTCCCGCTTGCGATCTTCGTCGGCCAGGTCGCCGCCGCACTGGCCGCCGGCAACCCGGTCATCGCCAAGCCGGCGGAGCAGACGCCACTCATCGCCGCCGAAGCCGTTCGCCTGATGCAGGCGGCCGGCGTGCCGGCCGGGGCATTGCAACTGCTGCCGGGCACGGGGGAAACGGTGGGCGCCGCGCTCGTCGCCGACGCCCGCACCAAGGCCGTCATGTTCACCGGCTCGACCGAAGTGGCCCGCATCATCGCCCGTACGCTGGCTGAGCGTCTCGACGCCAACGGCCGTCCGATTCCGCTGATCGCCGAGACCGGCGGTCAGAACGCCATGATCGTCGACTCGTCGGCACTGCCCGAACAAGTGGTATACGACGTGCTGGCGTCGGCCTTCGATTCGGCCGGTCAGCGCTGCTCGGCGCTGCGCGTGCTGTGCCTGCAGGACGACATCGCCGACAAGACGCTGCACATGCTCAAGGGCGCGATGCAGGAACTGGCCATCGGCAACCCGGATCGTCTGTCGATCGACGTCGGCCCGGTGATCGACGCTGACGCGCAGAACGGCATCAACCGCCACATCGAACAGATGCGCGCCAAGGGCTTCCCGGTCGAACAACTGCCGCTGCCGGATGCCGCCCGCCACGGCACGTTCGTGCCGCCGACGCTGATCGAGCTCACCGATCTGAAGGCGCTGCAACGCGAAGTCTTCGGCCCGGTGCTGCACGTGATCCGATTCAAGCGCGCGCACCTCGACAAGCTGCTCGACCAGATCAACGGCACCGGCTACGGCCTGACGTTCGGCGTGCACACGCGGATCGACGAAACCATCGCCTATGTGACCGAGCGCGCCCATGTCGGCAACGTCTACGTGAACCGCAACGTGATTGGCGCCGTGGTGGGCGTGCAACCGTTCGGCGGCGAAGGGTTGTCTGGGACGGGTCCGAAAGCGGGTGGGCCGATGTATCTGCCGCGTCTGTTGGCAACGCGCCCGGCCGCACTGGCGCCGGAACTGAACCGCAACGAAGCCGCGCTCTCGCCGCTGGTGAGCTATCGCGACTGGCTGCGGGCGCAGGGCAACTCGGCCGACAGCGCCGCAATCGATCGCGTCGACCGTTATCTGGCCACCTCAGCCCTCGACGCCACCGCGGTGCTGCCGGGACCGACCGGTGAGCGCAACACGTACGGCCTGGAGCCGCGCGGCCCGGTGCTGTGCGTGGCGGCCACGCCGCTCGGTGCGCGCACGCAACTGGCCGCCGTGCTGGCGACGGGGAACCAGGCCGTGTTCACGGACAGCACCGCTGCGCGCGAGCTGGTGGGCGCCTTGCCAGCCGCCCTCAAGGGCCGTGCGTCGCTGTTGGCCGCCGGGGCGGACGCCGCCGGCGAGCCGTCGCTCGCCGCGGCGCTGTTCGAAGGTGACAGCGACGAGCTGCGCGCCCTGAACCGTGGCCTGGCCACCCGCAACGGCCCGATCCTGTCGATGCAGGGCCTCGCGCCCGAGGCGCTGGCCGCCGGTGACGACTACGCACTGGAGCGTCTGCTGTGCGAACGCTCGGTGTCGGTCAATACGGCTGCCGCAGGCGGCAACGCCAACCTCATGACCATCGGCTGATCGAGGGAAACCGTCAGGTCTCGCGACGAATCCGATCGGATTCGTCCGAAATCTGACGGTCGGTTTGGCGGGTTCCGCGGATGCCAACGGCCGATTCCGTCCCCCGGACGCGCCGTCGTCCCGATCGCGTTGTCCTCAGCGGCTGCCGGCGTCCTGCCTTCCTGGACACTGGCGGCCGCGATGCGTTAGCGGGTCAACCACTCGCCTCCTTTCCGCGCCTTCCTCCGCTTTTCCCGCCCCTCATCCTGCCCGCTCTGCCCGCCCCACCGCCCGACTTCTCCGCTCAGCGCGACGCTTATCACGCCCCGCCGCATATCCCGTACTCACGCACGCTGCGCGCATTCGCGGTATCTTCGCGCCCGCCCCCGACATATCACGCGTCTCACCGCCATTGCGCGGTCAACCCGTGCCAGCGACACGCATCGCTGGCCATAGCGGTCGTCGTCCCGCGTCGCGGCCTCTTTCGTCATGCCGGCAGAGGCGCCCGACGCGCGTGACCCCGACGCTCGAGGAGGCTACATGTCCCTTTGGAATCCCACTGCGGTGTCATTCACCGTGTATCTGCTATTGATGTTGGTGATCGGGTGGCTCGGCTATCGCGCCACCCATGATCTTTCCGACTACATTCTCGGCGGACGCCGCCTCGGCAGCTTCGTCACCGCGCTGTCCGCCGGCGCCTCCGACATGAGCGGCTGGCTGTTGCTCGGCCTGCCGGGCGCCATCTACATGGGTGGCCTGTCGGGGGTCTGGATCGCCATCGGCCTGGCGATCGGCGCGTGGGCCAACTGGCATCTCGTGGCCGCGCGCCTGCGTGTGCACACGGAGGTGTGCGGCAACGCGCTGACCCTGCCCGAATACCTCACGCAGCGCTTCGGCGACCGCAGCCACGTGCTGCGCATCGTCACGGCGCTGGTGATTCTCATCTTCTTCACGATCTATTGCGCGTCGGGGGTCGTGGCCGGTGCCCGGCTGTTCGAGACGATGTTCGGGCTGGAATACCGCACGGCGCTGTGGATCGGGGCGGTGGCGACCATTGCCTATGTCTTCATCGGCGGCTTTCTCGCGGTAAGCTGGACGGATACGGTGCAGGCCTCGCTGATGTTCGCCGCGCTGGTCGTCACCCCGATCGCCGTGATCGCACTCGACGGCAGCCCCGCGGCGGCCGTGGACGCGGTGACCGCCGTGCACCCCGCGCACACCGATTGGTTCGGCGATCTCGCGCCCGTCGGCGTCATCTCGATGCTTGCCTGGGGCCTCGGCTATTTCGGGCAGCCGCACATCCTTGTGCGTTTCATGGCCACGCGGTCGGCGGCGGCGATTCCGCAGGCGCGTCGCATCTGCATGACCTGGATGGTGTTGTGCCTGACCGGTGCGGTCGCCGTGGGCTTCTTCGGACTGGCGTTCTACAGCGCGCGACCAGACCTCGGCGCCGGCGTGGCGGCGAACCCGGAGACCATCTTCATGGCCCTGACGACCCAGCTCTTCACCCCGTGGCTCACGGGCGTGCTGCTGGCGGCGATTCTGGCAGCCGTGATGAGCACGTTGTCGTGCCAGTTGCTCGTGTGCGCCAGCGCGCTGACGGAAGACCTTTACAAGACGTTTGCGCGCGGGCCGGTCAGCCAGGGCCGCCTCGTGTGGATCGGCCGGGCGATGGTGCTGAGCGTGGCGGTGATCGCGGTGGTGCTGGCCCTTGACCCGCAGAGCCGCGTGCTCGGCATGGTGAGCTACGCCTGGGCCGGCTTCGGGGCGGCCTTCGGTCCGCTGGTGCTTGCCACGCTACTGTGGCCGCGCGTCACCCGCAACGGGGCGCTCGCCGGTATTGTCGTCGGTGCAGCCACGGTCCTGATCTGGAAGCAGTTCGGCTGGTTCGACCTGTATGAAATTCTGCCGGGCTTTGTACTGGGCAGCCTCGCGCTCATCGTCGTGAGTCGCTTCGATCGGGCGCCGAGCGCGGACGTGCTCGCCCGCTACGCAAGCGCCGAAGCCACGCTGCGCGAGATTCGGCAGGGTGCGACAGGCGAGTCGGGTAGCACCAGCGCTCCCACGGCGCAACCCTCCCCATAATCCGGTAGCACCTTCCATCGGAACTTCTCCCTCTTGACCGGCGCGCGCAGCCATCCAATACTGCCGCGTCGGACGCATATTGCGTTTGATTGCGATTGAAGCCGTCCTGGGCCGACCGGCCTTGTACAGACGGCGATCCAAGAAAGGCGTGCCGCGGCGATCCTGCAGGCACGCCACTCAACGACATACACATGCAAGGAGAGGGTTGATGCAATCGAAGCTTACGCTCAGCGCAGTTGCCGTCGCGGGACTGCTCGCGTTTGGTACGGCCAACGCGCAACAGGCGCAGGAAGTGAAGCTGGGTTTCGCCGCACCGCTCACGGGCGCCCAGGCGCACTACGGCAAAGACATGCAGAATGGCATCCAGCTCGCCATTGACGAGTACAACGCCACGAAGCCGGTCATCGCCGGCAAGCCGGTGAAGTTCGTGTTGCAGTCGGAAGACGATCAGGCCGACCCGCGCCAGGGCTCGCTGGTCGCGCAGAAACTGGTCGACTCGGGCATCAAGGGCATGCTCGGCCACTTCAACTCTGGCACGACGATCCCCGCTTCGCGCATCTATGCGCAGGCCGGCATTCCGGAAATCGCGATGGCGACGGCCCCGGAATACACCAAGCAGGGCTTCAAGACGACGTTCCGCATGATGACCTCTGACATCCAGCAGGGGTCGGTCGTCGGTACGTTCGCCGTCAAGAAGCTGGGTTTCAAGAACATCGCCATCGTTGACGACCGCACGGCCTATGGCCAAGGTCTGGCCGACGAGTTCGAGAAGGCCGCGAAGGCGGCCGGCGGCAAGATCGTGCGCCGTGAGTTCGCCAACGACAAGGCCGTGGACTTCCGCGCCATCCTGACCAACCTCAAGCGCGCCAATCCGGACATGATCTTCTACGGCGGTGCCGACGCACAAGCCGGCCCGCTCGCCAAGCAACTGCGCGAACTGGGCATGAAGAGCACGGTGATGGCCGGTGAAATGGTCAAGTCGGACGCTTTCCTGAAGATCGCCGGCGACGCCGCCAACGGGGCGGTCGTCTCGCTGGCCGGCCTGCCGCTCGACAAGATGCCCGGCGGTGCCGCTTACGAGTCGCGCTACAAGGCCAAGTTCGGCAGCGCGCCGGAGACGTACTCGCCGTACGCCTACGATGGCGCCATGGCCATGATGTCGGCCATGAAGAAGGCCAACTCGACCGATCCGGCAAAGTACCTGCCGACGCTCGCGAAGACCAGCATGCCCGGCGTGACCACGCGTGAGCTGGCCTACGACAAGGTGGGCGATCTGAAGTACGGTTCGATCACGCTCTACAAGGTGGTCGACGGCAAGTGGACCGTGCTGGAGACCGTCGGCGGCAAGTAAGCGCCTGACGATGGGCCGATAGCGGTAAACGACAAGGGCCGGTGAGGATGACTCACCGGCCCTTGTGCTTGATGCGTGCCGCCGCACCACTTCGACCGCACCGCATGGCGGCATTACGGAAAGGAGAAATCGGCAATCTGGCCAGCCGGCAAATATATCGGTCTCGTGTCAGTCACGGGCACGATTCAGGGCAGGCACGGGCGAAGACGAGCGCAACATGCGGATGCATGAGACGGGTGTGCCAAGCGGCGTTAGAAATTCAGTTGGCAATTCTGTGTTCGTTCATTGCAAAGCGTAAAGCCTAGCGCGCGCGCGTCCTCATTTGATTTGAAGGCACAAATCAATTCGCCGTATGTGTTCCCGAATTCGGCGTACGGTGTACCACCAAGGTTGACGGGACGTCCCTTTTCGCCAACGTTGTATACGCCTGCTTTGTCGGAATACCCGAACGTGGTTGCGTTACACCATCCTCTTGAGACGATGGTACAGAACTGGGCTCCCGGAATAGTGCCGTACCACCCGCTCCACCGCCAACTGTTCCCTACGATCTTCTTGTAGCCGTTGCAATTGCCGTGTGTCTGGGTCCATTTGGCCATGACGAGCGGTCTATCCTTTTCAACGATTCGCTCAACCTCTTTGTGCACGACTTTGACTTTGGTAACGACCTCGGTCGTGCGAGCCAGTTGCCATGTCCAACCGCTGCCGGCGTTCTGACAGGAGAGCATTTTGCCGCTCTCGTCGCGCCCGATTTCACCAGGCTGACAAGACGCATTTTGTTCGTTGGATCGATCCAGCCGAATGACGCCCGAGTTGGATTGAAATCTGTCCGCCTTCACGTGCCCGGCGCCCTCGATATTGTTGCTCTGCATCTTGAGCGCACCCTCAACGGTCGCTCCGCGTTTCGCCGTCAATTGACCACTGATCGTCGCGTTGCCCGACACCATCGCCCCCTCCACCTCAAGGCCCCTCATCGTCAGCACGCCGTCGCCTTCGATATTCCGTGCGCCAACAATGTTCTGCCGGTTCTGGCCTGAGTCGTCGCTCAGGTAGAGCGGGCCTTTCACTGTGGCTTTACCCGCGATCTCAAGCTCGTTCATGCTGAGCTTTCCCACGCCGACGATGTTCTTGACCCCTTTGATGCTTTGGTGCGTTTTGCCGTTCTCGAAGTCCAGGTCACCGGTGATGTTGCGCGATCCATCGCGCCTGACGTTGACGTCCAGGCTGTGCGTCAGAAAACCACCGCGCATGGCAACCAATCCCGGCTTTCCCAGCGGGTTGGGAACGGCGTCCGGAATCGCCTGCATTGTCTCGTCGACAAATCGAAACTGCTGTGGTTTATCCATCGTGGATGTGCCGCCATAGACACCGACTGTCTTCGAGACAATCGCCGCGAAAGCGTAATCGGGCGACGACGAATAGGGGAGCTTCGCCGACTCGGTGAGATACGTCAGCGAATTGATCTGACAGTTCGGCGGGTTCTCCCGATCACATTTCCGATATACCCGAATGTCATAGTTCCCCAGGCCATGCGGCGGCTTGCTTGCCGTGCCGGAAAGATCGAGCACCTTGATGAGTGCGGCCGCATCGAGATTCCCGACGTGCGCGTAGCCGAACGACGAGGACGGGGCCGTGTTGGTAAACGTGTGACCTTTGAGGGTCCAGGTTTTACCCGGCGTCGATAGCAGCGCCGCGATTTCCTTGTAGTGCTTCGCGACGAACGTGTCTGCTGCGTTGCCGATGATCTTGAGTCCGTGCCCGACGCGCTCCGCCCGCTCGACGCGCATCTGGCGCATTTGATTCACGCCCCAGAACGTCACGAGCATGCCGACGACAGCAATCGCAACGGCGGCCGAAACGAGAAAGATGCCTGATTGATTTCTTCGCATAGACGCGCCCTCTTTGGTGTCGTCCGGCAAATGCGCCGCATTTCAGGCCGGCGATTGCGAGATCGTTGAAAGTTGGCATTGTCAGCGAGGTCGCTCGCGACAGGATTGGGAAATGCCGGTTAACCCTCCATCGGTGACACCAAATCCAGAAGCGCAGACCGCAAATGAAAAACCGCATGACTTACGTCGCGCGGTTTCTTCATATTTCGACCAACCGCACAATCCTGGTGGTGCCTGTTGTGCAGGGCCGCTATCAACGCTCCCCCGGCTCTGCGCGCCAGACATCCTTTGACAGACGCTCTCGCATCTCCGGCGGCAACACGTCGCGCGTGAAGACGGGTTCGGCAATGCCCGCCCTGCGCTGCACCTGATAGTCACGCCACGCGATCAACGCATACTTCATCAGCATGCCAATGGCGACCAGATTGATGAATGCCATCAAGGCCGTACCGACATCTGCGAAGCTCCACACCAACGGCAGGCTCGCCACGGAGCCCAGCATCACGGCCAGCAGCACCAGCGCGCGGAAGATATTGAGAAGCCACGGACGTTGCGTCAGGTAATCCATGTTCACTTCGGCATACGCGTAGTTGCCCAGCACACTCGAGTAAGCGAGGAAAAACACGGTGATCCCGGTGAAAATGACCGCCCAATTGCCCACGTGCGCTGCCAGTGCGCGTTGTGTGAGCACGGCACCTTCTGGCGCGGCACCGGGGATGAACTGGCCGGACAGCAGAATCATGAACGCCGTAGCCGAGCATACGACGATCGTGTCGAAGAACACACCAAGCATCTGCAACAGTCCTTGCTGCACCGGATGCCGGGTCGTCGCCACCGCTGCCGCGTTGGGCGCGCTGCCCATGCCCGCTTCGTTGGAGAAGAGACCGCGCTTCACGCCCATCAGCACCGCTTGACTCACGGCATAACCGGCGATGCCGCCTGCGGCGGGCTCAAGCCCGAACGCGTGACGCAGAATCATCGACATCACGACGGGAATCTGGTCGATGTTCACGATGCAGACGTACACGGCAAGCGCGAGATAGGCGATCGCCATCACCGGCACAATCCATTGCGCAAAGCGCGCTACGCGCCGCACGCCGCCGTAGATGATCGGTGCCGTCATCAATACCAATGCAATGCCGATCCATGTGCGCTCCCAGCCGAACGACGCCTCGAGCGCTTCGGCAATCGAGTGCGTCTGCACGGAGTTGAGTGCAAAACCAAAGGTGAACAGCAGCGCCAGCGCAAAGAGAATGCCGAATTTACGCGAGCCGAGACCCATCTGGATGTAATACGCCGGGCCACCGCGGAAGGTGTTGTCGTGGTGCGGAATCTTGAAGATCTGCGCAAGCGTCGATTCGACGAATGCCGACGCCATGCCAAGCAGCGCCGTCATCCACATCCAGAAGATGGCACCCGGCCCGCCGATGGTCAGCGCGACCGCCACCCCGGCGATGTTGCCGGTCCCGACACGGCTCGCCAATCCCGTGGCAAATGCCTGAAATGGCGAGATGCCGGACGCACTTCCCGACGTGCGCAACAGACAAATGCTGTGCCAGAGCGCGCGAATCTGAATGCCGCCGAACCGGACGGTGAAATAGAGTCCCGCGCCCAACAAGGCAATCACGAGGGGGTATCCCGACAGCACCCCACCGACGGTATCGACTAACGGCTTGAGCCAACGCTCCATGTCACATGTCTCCTGTCGCAACCACTTGTCGGCCCCGTAACGCCAGGGGCAAGCGACGAAGAATCTCAAGATTTGACCCGGCGCGATAGCGGCCGCCAGGACTTTCCGTCGATTCCCATACGCAAGTGCGTGACAAGAAAAAAGCCGCCCGGCAAACACCGAGCGGCTCAAAGACAAGGCAAGGAGACATCGGCCAGCAGGTTAGCCGAGGTATGTGTCGGTGATGTGTCAGTCACGGGAATGCCGCAGGACAGACTCGGACGCCTTGCCAGCCGGATGCGTTCACCGTATGCATATGGCCGCCCGGGGCCGCCGGCAGATGGCAAAGGGCCGACACA
This sequence comes from Pandoraea eparura, assembly GCF_902459725.1. Classification (GTDB taxonomy): domain Bacteria; phylum Pseudomonadota; class Gammaproteobacteria; order Burkholderiales; family Burkholderiaceae; genus Pandoraea; species Pandoraea eparura. The sequence goes on along the minus strand of NZ_CABPSH010000007.1, from coordinate 116,406 downwards.
ATCAATGTAGCGCGATGTTAGGTCGCTACCCACTTACGTACCGTGCTGTGGTCAAGGCCGTGGCGTCTGGCTACCTCGCCAGAGCCGTCGCCACTGCAGTCGTAATCGTCGACGACCGAACGCTTAAACCATTCGTCGTATTTGCTCAAGAAAAACACCCCAAAGTTTAGAACGGTGTCCAACTTTTGGGGTGCAGTTCATTTCGTCACGCGGCTTCTTCACATTTCAGCGATGACGAGGCGCTGTGAGCCGCATCAGAATAGCGATCGCCACGCCCCGTTGTTGGATTGCACCGTATCCACACCGCCTGCAGGCACCGGCGATGCCGAATTACGCATCATCAAGAATTTGCGCAATTCGGCATCGAAGTCCGCATGTCCCTGAGGCACGTAATAATAGGAGCCAAAGTCGCCGGAATAGCCACTCGAGCCATCGAGTTTCGCCCCCCTCGCCCAACGGACGATGAAGAAACGAGCGCCTATACGGCTCCTCGTGGTGCTGTTCCTCTCAAGCTCGTAGCCACCATGCTGCGGCTGTGCAATACGGCCCGTTGTCAGGCACATCATCCGCCCCGTTCCCTGGCCACGCTGGAGTTGGAATCCCACCTGCTCGTAACCCCAACTGTCCCGGCGCCCCGTTTCCCAGTAATCATCAACCCTGACAAAGGCACCGTTCTCAGCCTTGCACACCCCCCCTTTGCTGCCGAGGAGAAGCGGAAACCCAACCGCGTCCTTGCCCTGCCTGGGGCTAGATATTGTGAAGCTGGAGATGTACAAGCCGCTGCCGCGATTATCGTTGATGATTTGTTCCACCACGGGCTGGGGCACGTCGTCCTTGGTCACGGGTGCGGATTGCATCGAAAGCTTCCACTTCCACGACGTGTCCTTATCCTGTTGGCAGGACAGGATTCTTCCCGCGCCGTCCCGACCGAGTCCCCACACGTCACACTGCGTCCCTTCGACAACCGCGTCGCCGAGCTCGACCACGCCCGACGTCGATTTCAGCGATCGCGACTCTACGTTGCTCGCCTTAACGGATCTCGCTTTCACAGAATTGGCGCGGTCAATGTCGTTGTCTTCCAGATTCAGATTGCCGCTGAACGTTGCGCCCTCAGTGGCCCTCAAGGCACCTACAGTTGCACTCTCCACCTTAATGCCAGCCATTTTCAATTGCCCCGTCCCTTCGATATTGCCCGCATTGACAATGTCGTTATTGACGCGCCTGTTGTGCTGCTTCGACTCCATATTCAGCGTGCCCTTGATAGACGCGGCCCCCACATCAAGACTCGCCATCTTCAGCGTCCCCGTCCCGTCAATATTGCCCGCGCCGACAATATCGTGATGGGTCACCGAACCATTTGCACCTCGGCTTTTATCCGCCAGGTTAAGATTCCCCGTCATTGATTTACGTCCATCGAGGCTGAGCAGGGTGTCCATCGCACTCGTCTGGTGGCCGCCGCGCACGGCGATCAGGCCCGGTTGCCCGCCCGGATTCAGCACACTGCGTTCCGACCCATCGTTATCGAGAAAGTGAAATTGATCCGGCGCGTTTTGTCGCGATATGCCTCCCAGCGCGCCGATTTTTCGCATCGCGGTCGCGGCCGCATCGTAGTCGGGCGCGTCCGAATAGGCGCGCTTGATCGGCTGAGTGAGATACACGAGCGTCTTGATATCGCACTGCTTGTCGATACAGTCTTCATACACGCGAATCGCATACTCTCCCATGCCATTCGGCGGTTTGCTTGCCGCCCCGCGAACGTTCATGACCTTGATCAGGTTCTCCGCCGTCAAATTGCCCACCACGCGCGGTGCGGCACCCTCCCTCGTGAACTGAACGCCGTCGATGATGAACGGCTCGTTGTGCTCGAACAGCTTGTTCAGCCGGTCGTGATACGTCACCGCGAAACTCTGCGTCGCGTCGCCCATGATCTTCAACGATTCACCGATGCGCTCCGCGCGCTCCACGCGCAACTGCCGCGTGTAATTGACGCCCCAGAACGTCAGCAGCATGCCGGTCACCGCCACGGCGATGGCGGCTGAGATCAGAAAGATGCCGGACTGTTTTCTTCGCATTGACATGCCCCTCGAAACCGCTGGCAAACGCGTCGCGTCGTGTATCGGCGGTTGCAGCAGCGTTAAAAGGTGACATTCTGAGTGGTGCCAATTTTTTCGGGGTTGGGAATTGGCCGATAAGGTTGATCGCCAGTCGCAGATACGGAAGCCGAGCCGCAAAAAGAAAAAGCTGCGTGACTTTCGCCACGCAGCTTACGCATCGCCTTCCGAAAAATCAGCACTCCACGATATTGACCGCCAGACCGCCGCGCGCCGTCTCCTTGTATTTCGTCTTCATGTCGGCACCGGTCTCCCGCATCGTCTTGATGACGGAGTCTAGCGACACATAGTGCGCACCGTCGCCGCGCAACGCCATGCGCGCCGCATTCACCGCCTTCACCGACGCCATCGCATTGCGCTCGATGCACGGAATCTGCACCAGACCGCCGACCGGATCGCACGTCAGGCCGAGGTTGTGCTCCATGCCGATCTCGGCCGCGTTCTCGACTTGCTCGACCGTGCCGCCCTGCACCGCGGCGAGTGCCCCGGCTGCCATCGAACACGCCACACCGACTTCACCCTGGCACCCCACTTCCGCGCCGGAAATCGACGCGTTGAGCTTGTACAGAATGCCGATGGCCCCCGCGGTGAGCAGGAAGTCGATCACACCCTGCTCGTTCGCGCCATGCACGAAGCGATCGTAGTAATGCAATACCGACGGGATGATGCCCGCCGCGCCGTTCGTCGGCGCGGTCACCACGCGCCCGCCAGCAGCGTTCTCTTCGTTGACGGCGATTGCGTAGAGGTTCACCCAGTCCATCACCGACAGCGGATCGGACAGCGTGCGCTCGGCGCGCTGCGTGAGCTGACGATACAACTCCGGCGCGCGACGTCGCACATGCAACGGCCCCGGCAGTTCGCCGTCGGCGTCGTCATTGCCGATGCCGCAACCGCGCGTCACACACGACTGCATCACATTCCAGATGTTGAGCAACCCGCGACGAATATCCGCTTCCGCCGTGGCCGCGTCGCCGTGGTGCCAGACCTTCTCGTTCTCCCACATCAGTTGCGCGATGGTCTTGCCGCTCGCACGGCACATCTCGAGCAGCTCCTTGCCCGTGCGGAACGGATACGGCAATTGATCGTGCGCGGCGAGCACCTGCGCGTTCGACGCACCGGCCGTTACGACGAACCCGCCGCCGACCGACAGATAGCGCCCTTCGCGCAACTTGTTGCCCTCGGCATCGAACGCGTGGAATTTCATGCCGTTCGGATGTTCGGCCATCGCCTCGCGGCGATAGAACACCATGTGCTCCTTCTCGACGAACGGCACCTCGTGCTTGCCGAGGATCGACAGCACCTTCGCCTGACGCAGCGTAGCCAGACGCCCGGCAATCGTCGCCGGATCGACCGTGTCGGGCGCCTCGCCCATGAAGCCGAGCAGCACGCCCTTGTCGGTGCCGTGGCCCTTGCCCGTGGCGCCAAGCGAGCCGTACAGCTCGGCGCGTAGCGTCGCCACCTGCGGCAGCAGGCCGTCGCGCGCCAGACCTTGCACGAACATCAGCGCCGCACGCATCGGGCCCACGGTATGCGAACTCGACGGTCCGATACCGATCTTGAACAAATCGAAAACTGAAACGGCCATGGGGCTTTCCTGAAGTTCTGAAACGTAGCGGTGACGCGACGAATGCCTCCCGACCGGCGCATTCGCGTGACATCCATAAAGACAAAAAGGGGCCGGCAACGTGTCTGCCAGCCCCTGTCTGCCAAGCTTTCGCGACGCTTATTCGTAGTCGCTCATCGGCACGCAGGCGCAGAACAGGTTCCGGTCGCCGTAGACGTTATCGGCACGTCCGACCGGCGGCCAGTACTTGCGCTCGCGCAGCGCCTTCACCGGGTACGCCGCCTGACTGCGGGCGTAGGCGTGCGGCCATTCGTCCGCCGTCACCACGTCCGCCGTGTGCGGCGCGTGCTTGAGCGGGTTGTCCTCGCGATCGGCACGGCCCTCTTCCACGGCACGGATTTCCTCGCGAATCGCGATCATCGCCTCGATGAAGCGGTCGAGTTCGTGCTTCGATTCCGATTCCGTCGGCTCGACCATCAGCGTGCCCGGCACCGGGAAGCTCATCGTCGGGGCGTGGAAGCCGAAGTCCATCAGGCGCTTGGCCACGTCGTCGACGGTGATGCCGCTGGTGTCCTTGAGCGGACGCAGATCCAGAATGCACTCGTGCGCGATCAGCCCGCCCGGGCCGCTGTACAGCACCGGATAGTGCGGCGCGAGCTTCTTCGCGACGTAGTTCGCGTTCAGGATCGCCGTCTCGGTGGCGGCCGTCAGGCCCGGCGCGCCCATCATGGCGACGTACATCCACGAGATCGGCAGAATCGAGGCGGAACCATACGGCGCGGCCGACACGGCACCGATGCCGTTGGCGTCGCGCGAGTAGCCCGTCGAGTGCTGGTTCGGCAGGAACTGCGCCAGATGCGCGCCCACCGCCACCGGACCCACGCCCGGGCCGCCGCCGCCGTGCGGGATACAGAACGTCTTGTGCAGGTTCAAGTGCGAGACGTCGCCGCCGAATTCGCCCGGTGCGCACAGGCCAACCATGGCGTTCATGTTGGCGCCGTCGACATACACCTGACCGCCGTTCGCGTGCACGATCTCGCAGATCTGGCGCGCGCCGGCTTCGAACACGCCGTGCGTGGACGGGTACGTCATCATGATCGCGGCCAGACGATCGCGATGCTGCTCGGCCTTCGCCTGCAAATCGGCCAGATCGACGTTGCCGTTGGCGTCGCAGGCGACCACCACGACCTGCATGCCGGCCATCTGGGCCGATGCCGGGTTCGTGCCGTGCGCCGAGGCGGGGATCAGGCAGATGTCGCGATGCGCTTCACCGCGCGAGGCGTGATACGCCTGGATGATGAGCAAACCGGCGTACTCGCCCTGCGAGCCGGCGTTCGGCTGCAGCGAGACCGCAGCGTAGCCAGTCGCGGCCACCAGCATCTGTTCGAGCTGGTCGATCATCGCGCGGTAGCCGACCGTTTGTTCCGTCGGCGCGAACGGGTGAATCTGACCGAACTCGGGCCACGTCACCGGCAGCATTTCCGAGGTGGCGTTGAGCTTCATCGTGCACGAGCCCAGCGGGATCATCGTGCGGTCGAGCGCCAGATCCTTATCGGACAGGCTGCGCAGGTAGCGCAGCATTTCGTGCTCGGAGTGATAGCGGTTGAACACCGGGTGCGTGAGATAAGCGCTTTGGCGCGCCAGTGCCACCGGGTAACCGTTCGAGACGGTGGTTTCGAGCGCGTCGAAGTCCAGCGAGACTGCGCGCTTGCCAAGGCCCTCGGCCACCACTTCCCACAGCGCGATCACGTCGTCGCGCGTGCTCGTCTCGTCGAGCGAGATGCCGACCGTGTCGGCGTCTTCGCGACGCAGGTTGAAGCGGCGTGCGGCGGCGACCGTGTGCACGGCATCGGCACGACCGGCCACGGGCACGGTCAGCGTGTCGAAGAACGTGGCGTTGCGCGGCGCGGCGCCCAGTGCGGCGAGACCGGCGGCCAGCACAGCCGTCAGACGATGCGTGCGCTCGGCGATGATGCGCAGCCCCTGCGGGCCGTGGTACGCGGCGTACATGCTGGCCATGATGGCGAGCAGCGCCTGCGCGGTACAGATGTTCGACGTCGCCTTTTCGCGGCGGATGTGCTGTTCACGCGTTTGCAGCGCCAGGCGCAGCGCCGGCTTGCCTTGCGAATCGACCGACACACCGACCAGACGGCCCGGCATCGAGCGCTTGAGTTCGTCGCGCGTAGCCAGGTAGGCGGCGTGCGGGCCACCGAAGCCCATCGGCACGCCAAAGCGCTGGCTGTTGCCGACGGCCACGTCCGCGCCCCACTCGCCCGGCGGCGTAAGCAGCGTGAGCGAGAGCAGATCGGCGGCAGCGATCAGCATGCCGCCCTTGGCGTGGATCGCATCGGCCAGCGCGCGGTAGTCGCGCACGTCGCCGCCCACGCCCGGGTATTGCACGAGCACGCCGAACGCATCGACGTCGGCCGCCGCGGCCACCGGGCCGACCTGCACTTCGATGCCCAGCGGCTTGGCGCGCGTCTGCACCACTTCGATGGTCTGCGGCAGCACGTCGTCGGCCACGAAGAACGTGTTCGACTTCGACTTGCCGGTGCGCTTGACCAGCGTCATCGCTTCGGCGGCGGCAGTCGCTTCGTCGAGCATCGACGCGTTGGCGATCGCCAGCCCCGTCATGTCGATGATCATCTGCTGGTAGTTGAGCAGCGCTTCGAGACGGCCTTGCGAGATTTCCGGCTGATACGGCGTATAGGCCGTGTACCAGGCCGGATTTTCCAGCACGTTGCGCAGGATCACGCCCGGCGTGAGCGTGTTGAAGTAGCCCTGGCCGATGAACGACTTGAACACCTGGTTCTGGTTGGCGAGCGCGCGCAGTTGCGCCAGCGCCTGCGATTCGGTTTGCGGGGCGGCGAACGGGCCGAACGACGTGGCGAAACGCGCACCGTCGCGACGGATCGACGCGGGCACCACGGCATCGATCAATGCGGCACGCGACGCGTAGCCCAGCTCGGCGAGCATCGCCTGTTGTTCGGGGGTATCCGGGCCGATATGGCGCGCGGAGAAATTGTCGCGCTGCTCCAGCTCGGAGAGCGAGCGGCGCGGCGCTTGCAGGTCAGTCAAAGCGTTCATGGGTCAAATCTCTCGTTCGATCACGGCAAGTGACGGCGGGGGGTGGCAGCCGGGACGGTGCCGCGCGAACCAAAGGTCTCGCGGCACCGTCCGGGGCATCAGCCGCCGATTTTCTTGGCGTATTGTTCGGCGCCCAGCAGCTTGTCCAGCTCGGCCGGGTTCGACGGCTTCACACGGAACAGCCAGTTGCCGTAGGCGTCGGTGTTGACCAGGTCGGGCGAGCCGGACACTTCGGTGTTGGTCTCGAGGATCTCGCCGCTCACCGGCGTGTGCACGTCGGCCGCGGCCTTGACCGACTCGATCACGGCCGAGGCTTCGTCGGCCGCCACGACCCGGCCGGTGTCCGGCAGTTCGACGAACACGATGTCGCCCAGGGATTCCTGTGCGAAATCGGTAATGCCCACGGTCACGGTGCCGTCGGCTTCGAGGCGGGCCCATTCGTCGGACTCGGTGTACTTCAGGTTATCGGGGATATTCGCCATGTTGACGCTCCGGGATTCAGTGTTTGGGGTATTCGGTTATCGGTAATTCGTGTCGCCGCACCGTGGCGCCGATCTTGCTCAGGCCACCACGGCCTTGCCGTGACGCACGAACGGTAATTTGACCACACGTGCGGGCAATTGCTTGTCACGAATTTGCACGTGGACGGTGGCGCCGTCCGGCACGCCCTTCGGCAGACGGGCAAACGCGATCGATTGCTGCAGGCTCGGGCTGAACGTGCCGCTGGTGATTTCGCCATCGCCCGCCTCGGTCACCACGACCTGATGCGCGCGCAGCACGCCGCCTTTGCCGTCGAGCACGAGGCCCGCGAAGCGCCACGTCTGGCCGCGCGAGAGCAGCGAGTCCTTGCCGACGAACGTGCGGTCGCTCTCCTTCTCGACGGTCCAGCCCAGGCCGGCGTCGAGCGGCGACACGTCGTCGTCCATGTCCTGACCGTACAGGTTCATACCGGCTTCCAGACGCAGCGTGTCGCGCGCGCCCAGTCCGGCCGGGCGCACGCCCGCGGCGACCAGCGCGTTCCACAGTGCGGCCACGTGATCGGCGTTCACGATCACTTCGAAGCCGTCTTCGCCGGTGTAGCCGGTGCGCGCGATCATCAGCTCGCCGAACGCGGTGTCCTTGGCGAAGGCGGCATTGAACGGCTTGAGCGCTTCGCTCGCGGCCTGACTGCCCGACACCGCCTGCCACACCTTGGCGCGGGCGTTCGGTCCCTGGACCGCCACGATCGACAGATCGCGGCGCGGAATGATCGTCAGGCTGTAATCGCCGTGCGCGTTGAGCTGGCCGATCCAGGCGAGATCCTTGTCGGCCGTGCCGGCGTTGACCACCACGCGGAACCAGTCTTCGGCGATGAAATAGATGATGAGGTCGTCGATCACGCCACCGCTCGGGTTGAGCATGCAGGTGTAGAGCGCCTTGCCCGGGGTTTGCAGCTTGTCGACGTTGTTGGCAACGGCGTAGCGCAGGAATTCGCGGCAGCTCGGGCCATGCAGATCGACCACGCACATGTGCGAGACGTCGAACATGCCGGCATCGGTGCGCACGGCGTTGTGTTCTTCGATCTGGGAGCCGTAGTTCACGGGCATGTCCCAGCCGCCGAAATCGACCATGCGGGCGCCCGCGGCGCGGTGCGTATCGTTGAGCGGAGTGCGTTTGAGTTCGGTCATCGGGGCATCAAGGCATCAGGGGTCAGGCATGTCGGAAACCATCGTCCGACCATGCAAAAAGGGGTCATCTCGACGACCGGCACTTTCCGCGTCTGGCGCGCGCGTATGCACGTGCCCGGCGCAATGCCAGTTGGCGAGATGACCCCTCTGTCCTTGGTACCTGAGAGATTGCCCGGTGCGTGCGGCGCGCTGTGCGCCATGCCGCTCGTGCCGGCCCCTTCGGTGGGTTGCCCGCGTGCCACGCACGCCGCAACCGCTCTCCAGAGATCGAAGGCAATGCCTTCGGCGCGGACGGTCCTTGATGCCTGAGAGTTTGTGGGTATTACCCCTTCGGCGGCCCCGGCATGTGCTTCCCGGTGCGCTCTCCCGACCACGCTCGCGCACTTTACGGCGAAAGGCGAAGCCTGTCAATTTGACGCAGGCTGCCTGAGCGCGAACCCGCGTCGAATGCCGCCGGACGGGCATTTCCCGCCTTTCATGGCGCGTGGGGAAAGAGGCATTTTTTTGATCGCGACGACAGCGTGAGCCGGTCAGCGCGACTCGCCAGGATTCGTGCCTGCCGGGCAGCCGTTCTTGCCCCAGCGTCCACTACACACGGCCCACACACAGCGTTGCTTCGGTATCACCTCATACCAGCGATAGCGGTCGCACTGTGCCAGCGCCGCCGCCACGGCGCTGGCCGCCGATGGCGGAGACGCCACCGTCGTCGATGGCACCCCCGATATGGCGGATACCGCCGATGCCGCCCGCGGCTGGGTTTCGGCGGCGATCGGGCCAATGTCGCTGTTGTCGAAATGCGCGGGAAGATCGGCATTGGCCGCCGGACGCGCGGTATTGCCGGGCGCGCCACCCCCTGCGCGGCGGCTGAGCCACTGCATCATGTCGTCCTGCGGATTTTGGTTGGCGGCGGGCGGTGACGGTGCCGTGGCGGCAGCCGTCAGCGCGGCGGTAGCCGCCGACGCGGTGAGCGGCGCCGGCTGGCTCGCCGACCCGACGTCGGCCGCCGCACCGGACGCGGCCGCATCCACCGCCGCCAGCGCCTGGGCTTGCGCCAATGCGGCTGACGCCTCGCCTGGCGCATGGCCGGCGTTCGCCGATGCCGTATCGCCGGAAGCGATGGCCGTCGGTGGGTGATTACCGGTATTGAAAGGGGTGACGCTCAGCCCGTCGGGCGGCCTGGGCGTGGGATCCACATAGGGGGCACGCAGATTCCACCAGATGCCGAGCAAGGCGATCGCGGCGAACACTGCCGTGCCGAGCACGAGCGCGCCGGTGACCCAACCCGAGGGTTCGGCATCCGGGAGTCGTGCGCCGCACTGCTCACAACGCCTCGCGCGAGGCGCATTGTTCGTCCCACAGGTTGGACATTGCACGGCGACCTCACCACGATGGCAACGTTTTTCATTATAGGCATCCGGCCCGCGTCGACGCCAGCCTGTGGCGTCGCGCCGGCCCCACAGTTGGCCTGCGCGCAAGGCCTGTCGGGCGTGCGCGGCCGGGCGGCGTGCGCGTGATAGACTTGCCCACCGCCTGCCAAGGCATCGTGTCGCCGCGCACCGTCCTCACCGCGCACTCGCCCTCGCCGGCCACCGTTTTCACCCCTTCGCATCACACCATGTCCTCCTTCCCGCTCAATCCTGCTCAGAACGAAGCCACGCGCTATTTCGACGGCCCATGCCTCGTGCTGGCCGGGGCGGGCAGCGGCAAGACACGCGTCATCACGCAAAAGATTGCGTGGCTGATCGAGACCAAGGGGTTCGAGCCAAAGCACATCGCGGCGGTCACTTTCACAAACAAGGCCGCCGCCGAAATGCGCGAGCGCGTGGCCAAGCAGCTCGAAGGCAAGCTGCTCACCACGCCGGGCAAGGAAGGCCGCAAGGTGCCGGTCAACCAACTCACGATTTGCACGTTCCACTCGTTGGGTGTGCAGATCCTGCGGCGCGAGGCGGAGCACGTCGGGCTGAAGCCGCAGTTCTCGATTCTCGACGCCGATGACTGTTTCGGGCTGATTCAGGAGCAGTTGGGTACCACCGACAAGCAGATGATTCGCGGCGTGCAGACCGCCATCTCGCTCTGGAAGAATGGGCTGGTCACGCCCGAGACGGCGCTGGCCGCCGCCGAGACGGCCGACGAGCATCAGGCCGCCCTTGTCTATCGCAATTACATGGCCACGTTGCAGGCCTACCAGGCGGTCGATTTCGACGACCTGATCCGTCTGCCGGCCCAGCTTTTCGAGCGCGACGAGGAAGTGCGCGAGCGCTGGCAGAACAAGCTGCGCTACCTGCTCATCGACGAGTATCAGGACACCAACACCTGCCAGTACCTGCTGCTCAAGCTGCTCGCGGGTCCGCGCGCGGCCTTCACCGCCGTGGGCGACGACGATCAGGCGATCTACGGCTGGCGCGGCGCGACGCTGGAGAACCTCAAGCAGCTGCAGGTCGATTTCCCGACGCTCAAGGTCATCAAGCTGGAGCAGAACTACCGGTCGACGTCGCGCATTCTGACGGCGGCGAACAACGTCATTGCGAAGAATCCGAAACTCTTCGAGAAGAAGCTGTGGAGCGAGCACGGTCTGGGCGATCCGATCACGGTCACGGCAATGAACGACGAAGAGCACGAAGCCGAGTCGGTGGTGTTTCGCCTGTCGGCGCACAAGTTCGAGCGGCGTGCGGAGTTTCGCGATTACGCCATTCTCTATCGCGGCAACCATCAGGCGCGCATCTTCGAGCAGGTGCTGCGGCGCGAGCGGATTCCCTACGTGCTCTCCGGCGGCCAGTCGTTCTTCGACAAGGCGGAAATCAAGGATCTGTGCGCGTACCTGCGGCTGCTGGCCAACCCTGACGACGATCCCGCATTCATCCGTGCCGTGACCACGCCGCGCCGCGGGGTGGGCAGCACCACGCTCGAAGTGCTCGGCAGCTTCGCGGGACAGGCCAAGGTATCGCTGTTCGAGGCCGTCTACATGGGCGCGGTCGAAGCGCGGCTGCAACCGCGTCAGCTCGAACCGCTGCGCGCGTTTTGCGACTTCATCCAGCGCATTGCGGCGCGCGCGCCGCGCGACCCGGCCAACGAGGTCATCGACGACCTGATGGAAGGGATCCACTACGAAGCGTATCTATACGACACGTTCGACGAGCGCCAGGCGCAATCGCGCTGGACGACCGTGCTCGAATTCCTCGAATGGATGAAGCGCAAGGGCACGCGCGGCGACGAGGCGCAAACCACCGGCTTCGACAACGCCGACGGCCTCGACGACGACGGCAAGAGCTTGATGGAGCTCACGCAGACCATCGCGCTGATGTCGATGCTCGAAGGCCGCGACGGCGACGATCCGGATGCCGTGCGCCTGTCGACCCTGCACGCCTCGAAGGGGCTGGAGTATCCCCACGTGTTTCTTGTCGGCGTGGAAGAAGGCATCCTGCCGCACCTACGCGAAGACGAGGAAGTCACCGCCGAGAAGATCGAGGAAGAGCGCCGACTGATGTACGTCGGCATCACGCGGGCGCAGCGCTCGCTGCAACTGTCGTGGTGCAAGAAACGCAAGCGAGCGCGCGAAACCTATTCGTGCGAGGTCTCGCGCTTCGTGCCCGAGATGCAACTCGACGAAGCACCGCCCCCACCGCCCGAAGACGCGCCCATGTCGCCGAAGGACCGACTTGCCAGCCTCAAGGCCATGCTCGCGGGCGGTGCGAACAAAACGCCGTCGTCCTCGGGCGCCTGATTCGGCGCGCGCAGACCACGCAACCCACATGAATAGCCCCCGCAAGCGGGGGCCGGCTTGAGGAACGGCGACATCGTACCGGGGCTGTCGGCGGCGGCACGGCGTACCGTAAAGTCAATGCTTGCTGCTATTTGCCACTACCCGAAGACGTCTGATCACAAGCGGCTGCCGGGCTCGACGCCACGACCATCCCAACCAGACCGGTCAAACAAAGCAGAACAGCAACCAACAGTTTCCGCATAGGCTCGCCTCCACTCGTCAGGTGAAGTTTCACTATAGGAGCGCATCCTGCCGATGACAAAGACATCTTGACCATCGGCACGACGCGGGCGATAGTCGGAAGAAAACGGGCGAAACCAGACGTGACTGGCGTTGATTTCGACCGAATGCCCACACCGCCTGCGCTCACCTGATGCGTCTGGCGCACACGGCGGCGGCGCGTGTGCGGCACCGATCCCAAGGCTTTGTGGAGCTGGTGCGTGAGACTGCATATCCTGTCCGACCTGCATTTGTCCGTGGCGCCGTTGGCGATTCCCGAGGTGGACGCCGACGTCACGATTCTCGCCGGCGACATCAGCCGGCCGGCGCAAGCCATCGAGTGGGCGAAAGCGCTGGGGCGCCCCGTCATCTACGTTCCCGGAAATCACGAGTTCTACGGCGCGACGCTGGCGGGCACGCTGGCCGACTTGCGGCACCTGAGCGCGGGCACCGACGTGCATTTGCTCGAGCGCGGATCGGTGATCATCGGCGGCGTGCGTTTCGTCGGCACGACGTTGTGGACGGATTTCGCGTTGTACGATGCCGACGGCAAGCACGACGATGCGCTCGAGGAGTCGCGCAAATTCGTACGCGACTTCACACGGATTCGCGTAGGCGACCCAGCGGTGCCGTGGCCGGATCTGCCGTTCTTCTCACCGGACGACTGCGCAGCGCTGTGCCGTGAAAACGTCGCATGGCTTGCGCGCGTGCTTGCTGCACCACACGACGGCCCGACCGTGGTGGTCACGCATCACGCGCCGACGCCGCAGAGCATCCATCCCCGTTTTGCAGGGTCGCTCGTCAATCCGGCCTTCATTTCGGATTTGACCTCATTCGTCGAAGCCTCCGAGGCGGCGTTGTGGATTCACGGCCATACGCACGATTCGTTTGATTACCGCGTCGGTCCGACTCGGGTGCTGTGCAATCCGCGTGGCTATTGCTTCGAGGGACGCGTCGAGAACGCGGCGTTCGATCCGACGCTGACGGTGCGCGTGTAATCCGACCGCGCTCGCCGCTGGACGCTGGAAACAAGAATCCCCGCTGAAGCGGGGATTCTTGTTGTTGCCGAGCGATTCACGCCAGACTTGGCGCTTGAGCGCTTACCTGACGGCTTGCTAGGTGACTTACTTGGCCGCGCTCACCATGTAATCGACGGCGGCCTTGACGTCGTCGTCCGACGCGTTGGCCGCACCGCCCTTCGGCGGCATGGCGTTCAGGCCATGGAGAGCGGCGTTGTGCAGCGTATCGATGCCGGTGGCGATGCGCGGCGCCCATGCGGCCTTGTCGCCGAACTTCGGTGCGTTCATCACGCCGCTCGCGTGGCAGGCCATGCAAACGGTGTTGTAGAGCTTCTTGCCGGCTTCGAGATTGCTGCCCGCGCTGGCGGCGGCAGGGGCCGCGGTCTTGAGCGAGGCCATCGCGGCAGCGGCGGCGGCGGCCGCGCTGGCGTCGGCCCCCGAGGCCGCGGCGGGTGCGCCCGATGCCGGCGCACCCGCTGCCCCCGACGCGGGCTGTGCCGGCGCCGCCGGTTCCGGCAGCTTGCCGCCGGAGGCGTTGGCCATGTAGACGATGGCGCGGCCGATTTCGTAGTCCGTCACGTCGTCGGGGCTGGTGCCGCCGCGCGCGGGCATGGCGCCTTTGCCGGCGAGGGCGATCTTGAGCATGCCGTCGTAGCCCTGTGCGATGCGCGGGGCCCAGTCGGCGGTGCCGACCTTCGGCGCCCCTGCCGCACCCGAGGCGTGGCAGGCGGCGCATACGGCCTTGTAGAGTTGCTCGCCGGTCTGATAGACGCGTGGTGCGTTGGCGTCCTTGATTTCGACCTTGGCCACGGGCGCGATGCGTTCGGCGATGGCTTGTGCGGTCATGGCGGAGCTACCGGCGCCGGTCAGCGCGTTGTTACCCACGTAATTGACCAGCAGGACGATGATGACGACCGGAACCACGAAACCCGCAACGACGGCGGCGATGAGCTGCTTGGGTGTTTTGATCGGAGACTCATGCTCGTTATGTGCTTCACTCATGCGGGATCTCTCAATAGTATTTTTGTGGAAACCGAGTGCATCACCCCGGACGGCTGGCGCCATCCGGTCAAAATATCGAGCCATTGTAGCAACAAACCCTTGACCGATGACACGCCAAGGCAGTGCGCAGACGCCGCAAAAGTCCCGTGTTTTCCCTAGCTTACGCGAAAGTCAAAGCGGTGTTCCGCGTGCTTCGTGCGCGAAGTGCGGGGGCATTGCAGGCACAGCAAAACCGCGCGCGAGTCGCGCTTGGCAACGAATTGCCGCATTGTGAGGCAAGAGAATGCATGGGGCATGGACGGCGCGCGGCAAAACCGCTATGCTTCTACCTCTTTGCCTGCCGGTCGCGCGTTCGCGCCTTCCTCTCCGGTGGTCAGCATAGCGCCCGTAGCTCAGGGGATAGAGTATCGGCCTCCGAAGCCGAGGGTCACTGGTTCGATTCCAGTCGGGCGCGCCAATTAAATCAATGGGTTAGCCCAGCCAAGCAGGCTGGGCTTTTTGCATTTTGAAGCCCCTGTAACCGTGATGTAAGCGGCGTGCGAAAGTATCGGCGCGCTCGGGAGAGCCCGCGGTTGCCCTGCTCGTTCGACGTCACGCCTTAGGCTTCATGAATCCAGCGACTACCCATGTTACGGTCCGAGCGAGCCCATAGCCAAGTACTGCCGCAATAAGGGCAAATGCAGTTACACCGGATTCCCGCGATGTGATGGCAATCAAGACCAGCAACGCCACCCACATGAGCCCCGTCACATTGATAACTTTGCAGATTCGCCTTACGCCTTCGTTTTGAATTTTCTCGGGTTCCCACAGCGCCGAGATAGAAAACCGTCTGGTTGCAGTCGACGAGGCAACGGCCTTGCCCTCAATGGGGAAACCCAGTCCGTAAGTGTTTCTTACCCTCTCTGACCGCGCGAGATAAAGGGTCCATACGATGGCGGACAGGAATGCGCTGACCACTGGGGGCGCCGTCTCCGACCAGTATTCAGCGCTTGCGGGGATTCCCAAAACAAGCGGCCCTAGCCCCTGGAGAGCCAGAGACAAACACGGACCTGCGACCCACAAAGCTGCCTTTGCGAAATAAACAGAAGTCGGGGCCTGTCGCCGAAATAAACGCCAGCCGGCAGCGGCGCTTACGGATGCGCCGAGCGCAAATACCAGCCAGGTCGCCAACTTGTAGTCCCACCAAAGCGAATTACCATCCAGCGCGGTGTATTGATGCTCCACATCTAATAGGTTGGTGTTGATTCGACCGGCACCCATTAGTGGCCCAATCCAAAGCAACCCATGCGCAAGCAAAGCTAGCCATCCTCCGACACCCCGCAATTCCTTGGCCCTCATGTTCTTCTCCTAAATTTTGCCAAAGACGCTTTCTGCCGACCGGAATAAGTCAGGCACTGCCAAGCAAAGCTTAGACGCCTCGGCGGGACCAAGCAAGCATGACAATTGCCGAAAAAGAACCGCGTCCTTGGATTCGATTCCAGTCGGGCGCGCCAATAAGCACACGCACATACCAGCGTTTTTCGAAGAGGCTCCACACGGCGCCGGATGCTGCGCATGTGCAGAGTGGGCATAGCCAACCTGAACAATGCGCCCGGGTGATTGCCGCCGTTGCCAGTAGGCTGAGCGCGAGGCGGCGTTGCTCGTGCAGGCGCGCTCGCAGATCAGCGCGCGATGTTATCGAGATAGTACTGAGCCGCGCGTGTGACGTGACGCTCGGCGAGCAGCGCGGCAAATGCAGCATCGCCGGACTGCACGGCGCGCAGAATGGCGGCGTGCTCTTCCCATGTGACGCGCACTTCTTCGTCACTGGCATTCACGAATAGCATGCGTGAGCGGTCGCGCATCGAGCGCATCAACTCGGCGAGCATGGCGTTGGCACCCGCGGAATATAGCAAGTCGTGGAATTGCGCGTTCAGTTCGAGCAAGCCGGAGGTTTCGCCAGCGGCAACCTTGGCGTTGCCCGCCTGAAGCACTTTCTCGATGCGCTTGACGAGCTCGGGCGTACAGTGCTCCGCCGCAAGACGCGCATTCAGCCCTTCAAGCGTGGCCCGAATCTGTACCAGTTCGCGCGCCGCAGCCGGATCGAACGATGCGACCACAGCACCGTGCCGAGGGCGAACTTCCACCAGCCCCTCAACCGCCAGCGCCCGCAGCGCTTCGCGTACCGGTACCCGCGACACATCGAGTTCCTGTGCGATCCGGCCTTCGACGAGGCGGTCGCCGGGCCGGTAAGCGCCCGAAGTGATGGACTCGCGCAAGCGGGCAATCACCAGATCCGACAACTGCTGGTGCATGATCGGCTCGCGACCGTTTGCCCCTGTGGCTCCCCGCACCATAATTCCAATCTCCACTAACCGACCGTTCCGCGCCAGTGGACAAGCATTTCCCCGTTCCACGACGCCTCAATGACCGCCGCATTCTATAGCAGCGACGGCTTTTTGTAGACTGTACACGAACCCGGAGACGTTATCGTTGCACAGGGTCAACGGCCTGCCCCGCTCAAGCGCTTTGCGGTGCATTAGGCACCGATGCGATGAACGCGAGCATCTCCCGCCCGAGCCATTCCTCGCCCGAGTTGAAATGCGCGACGATCGATGTGTGATTGTGGCAGCGCATCTGAACGAATCGCGGTGCCACGCCTCGCGCACGCAGCAGTGTCTGGAAAAACGCCGCACCGTAGTCGTCGAGAAACCGGTTTTCGTATTCGGCGATGGCAATCATCGTCGGTACGGTATTGCGCACACCGTGAGTCAGCGGTGACCGTTCGGCATAAAGGCTTTCGTCAGCGCCGAAGTACGCCCGCACGGGACCCGCGTTCGGATTGCGCGGGTTGGCATCAGCGAACAGTCGCGCGCTGACCAATACCAGCCCCGAGACCTTCTCGTTCAGCCCGGGGGTCGTTCCGGTCAGCGCCGGATCGAAAAGGCAACTTGCGGCATGCGTGCCGCCCGCCGAGTGACCGATCAGGAAGATGCGCGACGGGTCGATTCTCAACTGCGCCGCTTTGGCATGCACCCAGGCAATGGCTTGCGCGACATCCTGCGCGCCGCGCGGCCAAGGCGCCTCGTCGGCCAGCCGGTACTCGACGTTGATCGCGACCTTGCCCTGCCGGGCGAACCAATGGCAGACATTGTCGTACACCTCGCCATTCACGCTCTTGTTGCCCCGCACGAAGGCGCCACCATGAATGAACAGCACCGCCTCGCGCAGCGCTGACCCGCTTTCCCCGGGCGCCGCCACAGGCTCAAAAATGTCCATCACCTGACGCGAATGCTCGCCGTATGCCACATTCCGCTCGACGTGCGGACTCTTGGGCGCCGTGGCCAGAATCGGCGTGTAGCAGTCGATCACCGCCTGTCGATGCGTCATGATGTCGTCGTTCCAGCGTGGGCCGAGATCGAGCATTAGCCGCCGCTGCCCGGCCGGCAGGGCAGCGAATGGCTCGATCATGGGATCGGCGTGGTTGAGCGCGATTACCATGAGACGCTCACGTCGCCGTTGATGAACGTCTGACAGGCCATGCGGTAACCATTGGCAAGGTCCTCGGGACTCAAATGCCGCCGCTCCTTTTGCTTGACGTCATCGGTATGCTCACGCCCCGCCTCCACACGACAACGGCACGTGCCGCAAAGGCCACCGCCGCATTTGAACGGAATCCCGCCCTTTTCCCGAAGCGAGACACGCAGCAGATTGCTGTTGGGCGGCGCCTCGACTGTCTTCCCGCCATTCGTGATGAACGTGATCTGAACCCTATGGCTTGCCGGTGTCTCTGGATCTCGGCGGCTGAGCCGCGACTTAGCGTGATCGTGCCGGACCAGCGATTCGAGCGAAGCTACCGCCTCGCCCGCGCTCTCGTACTTCTCGAAGAACTTCGTGGGCACCAGGTTTGCGCCGCTCGAGTCCGTCTCGTCAACGATCTTCACGCGCGACTGTCCGTCAAGTCTGGCGATGACAAATGCCGCGACGTGCCGCGCACCATAGAAGTAATCGTGAGTCTCGACCGGCGTGATGCCTGGGGTCGGCTCGCTGCGGTATTGGCCAGGACGGCTGGTAAGTACGATGTACATTCGCTTTCCTCGTTACGCGCTGCGTGGCAATGCGCGGCGATCAGAGCGCCGCCGGCAGCTCGTCGTCCTGCGCCAGTTCGATGTCCTGCGCTATCCACAACTGACACGCGAGACGGAAGCCCTCGTCGAGCCGATTGCCCAGCTGCTTCTTCTCTTTCCAATTCGGCGCAGGCAAATGTTCGCTGCCCGACAGCACCCGGCAGGCGCAGCGCGCGCACTTGCCCATGCCGCACTCATAACGCAAATGGGGGAACGGGAACTGCTTGATGCCCGCCCGGACCACCAAGTTGGTATTGGCTTTTACCTCGTCCCGGTACGTCTGCCCGTTCCTGCGAAATACGACGACTGGCATGCATCCTCCTCTCACCCACCCCCCTGCCACGCACCTCGTACCGGCGGGACTCACCGTCGTGCCGCGCATGAGTGAATACTGTATACCGATATCAAAATAAAACCAATCCCGACGTTGTCGATCGATCATGGATTGGCGGCTTTCATGGAGTGCTCGGTGAAGATGTTTGAGCATTCTTTGCAAATAGTATACCGTATACTGCAAATGCTTATCAACACACCGGACCTCGCCTGATGATCCATTTGACCGACGCACAGATCGACAAGCTGATCGGCTTCGCACAAGCCATTCCCGCACTGGAGAGCGCTTTTCGTGAGCTGGCGCGCGGGGCCGCGGCAGTGCAACGCCGTGTGCGCACCGAAGCCCATGGCACCAAACTCTCCACACTCGGCGCGGTGCTTCCCGGAGCCGACGTTGCCGGGGCCAAGGTCTACACCACTCTTCGCGGGCAGTTCAATTTCGTGATCGTATTGTTCCGCGCCTCTGACGGCGCGTGTCTTGCCACGCTGGACGCCAATGCCATCACCCGACTGCGCACCGCCGCGACCACGATGCTCGCCGTACGCGCGCTGGCGCGTCGCGGTGCACACACGGCGGCCATTTTCGGGACCGGCGTTCAGGGCGCGGCGCACGCGCACGCCTTGGCACAGTTCACCGATATCAAGACGTTGCGCATCGTCGGGATCGAGGGCGATGCGGCGCTTGCGGCATCGCTTGATGCGACCTATGGTGCGCAAGGTGTGACGGCCAGCGCCGTGACGACCGACGAAGCGCTCGACGGTGCCGACGTCGTCATCACGGCCACCCGCTCGAGCACGCCGCTCTTCGACGGCCACGCGCTCTGCCCCGGTGCATTTGTTGCCGCCATCGGTTCGAGTCTGCCGCACACACGCGAGATCGATGACAACACGCTCGCCCGCGCAGCCCGAATGGTTGTGGAACTGCGAGAACAGGCGCGAGAAGAAGCCGGTGACCTGATGCTGGCTGCTCCGGGACTGGTGGACTGGAACAGTGTGGCCGAGTTGGGTGAGGTTCTTGAGGGCCTGACGCCTGGACGCCAACGTGATGACGAGATCGTCGTCTACAAGGCCGTTGGCTTCGGTCTGCAGGACGTGGCACTCGCTGCCCTCGCCTACAAGACATTCATCGAGCGCGGCGCCTGACGCATCAAATGACAAGAGGGCAGACGGTACCCCCGATCCCGTCTCGCCCCCTTCATTCGCTTCAGTCGACTCAGGCGGCCGCGTCTTCCCGCGCGGGATGCTGGAACGTGAAGCTGTCTGCATACAAGTAACGTACGCTGGCCCCGTTGGCAACGAACGCCGTTTTGGCCTCGGCAATCATCACCGGTGAGCCGCACAGATACACCGAGTGCTCGGAAAGATCGGGATGATCGGCGAGCACGGCGTCCTGCACGTAACCTCGCGCCCCCGCCCAGTTATCATCCGGACGCGACAACACCGGGACGTAGCGGAAGTCTTCGCGCTGATTCGCGAGCGCGGTCAGCTCGTCGTGGAGGTAGAGCGCCGCTTGCGTACGTCCGCCCCAATATAGGTCGATGGGTGGCGCACCACTTGCCAGCATCTGTGCCAGCATGCTGCGCAGCGGCGCGATGCCCGTACCCGTGGCGACCATCACGATGGGCCGATAGTCGTCTTCGTGATAACCAAACCCGCCTAGCGGCACTTCCACGTCGAGCGTGTCGCCGGGACGGAGTTTGCTCAAACGCATCTGGGTGAAATATCCGCCCTCGATGCTGCGGATGTGGAGCTCGACTTCCCCTGGCCTGTCGCCCGCTTCGGGCGCACACGCCATGGAGAAGCTGCGCGGCCCCGTGTCGCCGAGCAACACGTCCAGATACTGACCGGGACGGAACACCCAAGGCGCCCTCTCGCGCGACGCCAGCACCAGCCGCGTAACGTCCGGCCCGAGCGGCTCCGTGCGCACGACGCTCACCTGACGCCGCTGCGCCGGTGCAGGCGCATCGAGCGATCTCTCGGTGCTGATCGTCAGATCGGCGCACGCGCGGGCCTGACACAGCAGTGCGTAGCCCGCGTCGGCCTCGTCCTGCGAAAGGGCGTCCGGCATCTCGTCGTATTGCACCCGCCCCTGCGCGAGCTTGACCCGGCAGGTCCCGCACCCCCCGAACTCACACTCGGACGGCAGCACGACACCCGCGCGCCGGGCTGCCTCGAGGACGGTTTCGTCGGACGTCGCCTCGAAGCTGCACTGAGCCTCTATCCATGTGATTCGATAGCTCACGGCGCACGTCTCCGTCAAAGCTTGATGTCGGGTTGCACGAGCACTTCTCTGCCGCTCTCGCGCAGCAGCGCCTGCAGTGCCGCGAGCCCGGCCAGCCCGGCCTGGGTATCTTGTTCGCCGTTGCCGCCCGACAAACCGATGCCACCGACCACTTGCTTGTCGACGACGATGGGAAAGCCCCCGACAAACGCCGCGAAGCGCCCCTCGAAGCTCCACTGAATACCGAAAGCTTCATTGCCGGGCAGCGCCGGGCCATTCGGCGGCGTGGTGAACAGATGCGTTGAGCGCTTGTGCCCGGCAGCCGTGAATGCCTTGTTCCAGGCAATTTGCGGCCCGGTGATGCGCCCGCCGTCCATGCGTTCGAGCGCGAGCGGGAAGCCGCCTTCGTCGACCACGCAGACGGATTCGAGGACACCGATTTCCTGCGAGCGCCCGATGGCCGCGGCGATCATGTGGCGGGCTTCGGCAAGTTCAAGTTTGAAGAAGGGTTTCATGTTAAAGGGAATAAGTTGACGGGAACACGTGTGCGGCTTGCATTAAGCACCGCGATACACGGTCTTGATCTGGAGATAGAACTCGAGGCCATCGCGCCCGGACTCCCTGAACGTCGCGGTGCTCGACTGCTTGAGACCGCCGAACGGCGCGTTGATGAGATTGCCCGTGGTCGTGCGGTTGATCTTGACGGTGCCGGCTTCGATATCGCTGGCGAACCGATGCATCAGTTGAGCGTTCTGCGTCACGAGCGACGCAGCCAATCCGTAGTCGCTGTCGTTGGCCACAGCAATCGCGTCTTCGTAACCATCGACGTCGATCACCGCAATGACCGGACCGAAAATCTCTTCTCGTGCAATTCGCGCGTCGCGCGGCACGTCTGCGAAGATCGCCGGGGTGACGAAATATCCGTGGGCATAAACGTCATGCGTGAGTGGCTCGCCGCCGCACACCAGCGTGGCCTCCTGTTTGCCAATCGCGATGTAGTCGAGCACCGTGCTCAACTGCGTCTTTGTGGCAAGCGGTCCGATATCGATGCCCGGTTGCATGCCGTTACCAATCTTGAGTGACGCCGTCCTGGCGGCGAGCCGCTCGACGAACGTCGCGCGAATCGCGCGAGCGACGAGTACACGGCTGGTGCCGGTACATGCCTGCCCCGTGAGGGAGAAGCCGCCCTTGATGGTCAGATCGACGGCGCGGTCGATATCACCAACGTCGAGCACGATCAGCGGGTTCTTGCCCCCAAGCTCCATCTGCGTGCGGGTCGACAGCGACGCGGCTCGGTGAATCTGCTCGCCGGCCGACGTCGAGCCGGTGAAGGAAATGGCTCGGACTTCGCGCGCGCCGACCAGCGTCGGACCGACGGCCGAAGCGCTGCCCGTCACGAAATTCAACACGCCCTTCGGGATGCCGGCTTCCACAAACGCTTCAGCCAGGCGCAATCCGCTTAACGGCGCATCGGATGCCGGCTTGAAAACCACCGTGTTGCCGCACACCAGCGCCGGGGCGATCTTTCGTGCGGGGATCGAGACAGGGAAATTCCAGGGCGAGATCACGGTAACGACACCCAACGGTTCGCGCACCGTGTATACCGTCATGTCATTGTCGTCGTTTGGAAACGTTTCGCCGCCGTAGGATTGCGCCTCGATGGCGTAGTAGCGCAGCGTCTGCGCCGCGCGCAGGAACTCGTCCTTGGCAAGCGCCTTTTGCTTGCCCTCCTCGCGCGTGAGTTCTTCGCCGAAGCGCTCGGCGTGGCGTTCGAGATAGGCGGCGGCGTCGAGCAGTATCCTGGCGCGAGCGCCCGCCGGCAGACGCTTCCAGGAAGGGAATGCCGAGGCGGCGGCGCGCACGGCGGCTTGCGCATCGGCTTCGCCCGACGCCTGGAAATGGCCGACGACGTCGCGCGTATCGGCCGGGTTCAGGTTCGGGAACGTGGCGCCCGAGCGGCTCGCGCACCATTCGCCGTCGATATAGTTCAGGAAAGTCGGAACGGTCGTCATGAAAGCTGCGTCCTGCAAGAGGTCTTCAACACCCGCGCCACCGCAAGATCCGTTTGACGACATGCTGTCGAGGGCGGCGGCGCGGCAGAACGTCGTTCAGGCGGCCAATCCCAGCTCAGGCAGCGACACCTCGTTCTCGACGTAGTCGTAGTACAGCGCGGTCGTATACAGCAGACGCATCTGCGCACCGATCTCGCAGATCTTCAGGCAACGCTGCTGCAATTCGGGCGTGTTCGCGTTCTCCAGCACGATCTGGTAACCGCGCTCGCCATGAATTTCGTCGGAGACGATGTGCAAATCGAAGAACTCGACTTCCTCGTCCGTGAACTTGTACGTCTCGCGCAGCGTGGGCGTCTGCTTGCGATAGATCGACGGCACTTGTGATTCCAGACCGACGACCAGCCCGGCCACCGCCACCACCGGATCTTCACGCATGGCGACCGCGTAACACCAGCTTTGCAGCCCGCGCGTCGTCGGCGACATGTTGTCCGGGTCGACGACGCGCTCGCGCGTCGTGCCGCACGCTTCGGCGAAGCGGATCAGCAGGTCGGTGTGGCGATCACCGCCAATCTCCTCTTCGTACATGTTCGCGAGCAGAAAGTCCTTCGCCTCGGTCATGTGGTCTGGCGTACGGGCGTACAGATAGCCGAGGTAATCGGCGAACGGCCCCACATAGTGATAGTGGTTCTCCGCCCAGCGAGCAAGGTGCGCCCGCGATAGTTTGCCGCTTGCCCACGCGATGCTGAACGGTGCCTTGTTCGCGCTCTTGCCCTTGATTGCTTCTTCGAGTGCCGCGCGGAAGGTCTCGCGGTCCATCAGTTCAGCCATGTCTGACTCCTTGGTTCCAGGTGGATCCCCCGCCCCCCCCTTTTGTGATGGGAAGAAGCGAGGGCGATTTGCCATTTTTGTACACTGTATACCGTTTCAACGGAAATGCCAATACAACAAATTGCCTGTGCGGGATGACCGCAGAAACGGGAAAGCGGTCAGTCGGCAGCGCGGCCGATGACGCCCGATACGGCGGCGTGAATGGTGCGCGAATCGTCGTTGCTTGCGTTCACCGGTTCGATGGCGTCGAGCTTGATACCGTTGGTTTCGGGCAGCATGATGGCCGCAATGATGACGAGTCCATAGCCGACAGCGGCCACGATGGGGATGGCGAGCGTGAGCGTCGTGTGACCGCTGGCGAGCCAACCGGCGATGAACGGAAATACCGAGCCGATGACGCGTCCTGCGTTGTATGCCACGCCATAGCCGGTGGCGCGAATCTCATGGGGATACGTCTCCGAGATCGTTGCCGCTACCCCCGCGAACGTTCCTTGCATCAACACGCCCATCAGGAAGCCCAGCACCATCATCACGGGCACCGGCGCCGGAATCAGCATGTAAGCGATGCTCATCACGAACGCACCGACGGCGAACAGGATGTAGGTCGGGCGACGCCCCAGCCTGTCGGTCGCCCAGGCGCCCACGGCATAGCCCACGATGGAGCCGCCGATGGTGATGGCCAGCCACAAGCCCGTGCCCGTCACCGACAGTCCGCGTTCAGTCTTGAGCCAGGTCGGCATCCAGGTGGCGATCGCGTAGTACGAGCCGAGCATGCCGCCCGAGAGCAGACTGCACCAGAGCGTGCGGGCCGCAAGGCCGCCGCTGAATACGCCGCAGATCGTCTTGAGCGGGCTGGTCTGACGGCGCTCGGCCATCGAGCGGGTAAAGGCCTCCGGCTCTTCCAGATTCCGGCGCAGCCAAAACACCATCACAGCCGGTGCCACGCCGATGAACAGGCAAACGCGCCAGGCCGTCTCTGGCGGGAGCCAGTTGAAGATCGCGCTGTAAGCGAGTGCCGCCAAGGCCCAGCCGAACGAATAGCTGCTCGCCGTGAAGCCCGAGAACTTGCCGCGATGGGCCGGATTGCGGATCGTCTCCATGACCAGCACCATGCACAGCGACGATTCGCCGCCAAAACCCAGGCCCTGGACGACGCGCATGATGGTCAGTTGCGTCGGCGAGTTGGTCAGGCCGCAGCCAAAGCACGCCAGCGCGAAGATCGCGATGGTCCAGCGCAGGATACGCACGCGACCATAGCGGTCCGCCAGTAGGCCCGCACCGATGGCGCCCACGAGCGAGGCGATCAACGTATAGGTGACGATGCTGCCTGCCGTTGCCTTGCTCATGCCCCACGTTGTGAGCAGCACGGGGATGAGGAAGGAATAGATCATGAAGTCGTAGACATCGACCGTATGGCCGATGAACGTGCCCGCAAGGGCGCGCTTCTCGTTTCTCGATAGTGAACTGAGCCAGGACATGAAGGTGTCCTCCTTGGAGGGTCGTGGGTTTCGTAGGGAAGGTCAGGCAGGTGGTGCGAAGGCGTAGCCGGCGGCCTCAAGCAATCTGGCTACATGGATCGAGCGCAGGTCGTGATACAGCGGCGCCACGATCTGTACGCCCACAGGCAGCCCCTGTGCCGTGCGCCCTGCGGGCGCAACGGTCGAGGGCAAGCCGCACAAGCCGGAATGCCCGGCCCAGAAAAGTTGCGTCGTGAGCGGCTGCGCGCGCCCGTTGACGTCCAGCGTGCGTTGCCAAGGCGCGCCCTCCTCGTTCAGCACGAACGCGGGCGTGGCCGCCACGGGGCACAGCAGCACGTCCACACGCTCGAACAATTCGCGCCACGCGGCCGCGAAACGCTCTCGTAGCGGCTGCAATCGGAGCCAGTCGCGATGCCGCATGGCCGCCCCCACGTACTGAAGCGACGCATAGCCCATGTCGTCCGCCGGAGCCTGACCGGCCGCCGCCACGGCGGCTTCGAATGCGTCGTCGCCCAGATAGCCGCACGTCGATGCCCGCAGCATCAACGTATACACACGCATCAGTTCGGCCGCGTCCAACGATGGGCGGGCATTCCACAGCACCTGCGCGCCACGGCGCTCAAGATCCTGCCCGAGGTGCACGATCGCCTGCTCCACCTCGGCGTCGACGTCGGCAACCGGGTGATTCGACAGAATGCCAAAGCGAATCTGGCGCAGGTCGGTCGCCTGACAGCGCGGCAGCTCGAAGCGCACGGCGCAGGCCGCCTCGGCCGACGGACCGGCAATGGCCGAGAGCACTATGTCAAGGTCGGCCGCGCTGCGTGCCAGCGGGCCCGCCACGTTGATATCGGGGAACGCCACGCCGCCTGGCAGGCCATGGCCGTCGAGGGGCACGAGACCGTGCGTGCTTTTGTGCGAGAAGATGCCGCAGTAGTGTGCAGGGTTACGAATCGACGAGCCGATGTCGGAGCCGACATCGAAGAAGGCCATGCCCGTGGCGACGGCGGCGGCACTGCCGCCCGACGAGCCGCCCGGTGTGCGTCTTAAATCGTGGGGATTGCGCGTGGTGCCGTAGACGTCGTTGTAGCTCTGCCAATCGCGCAGGTAGATCGGCACGTTGGTCTTGCCCAGCAGGATCGCACCGGCATCCATCAGCCGTTGCACGACGCTCGCATGTTGCTCTGCAATATTGTCGATGAATGCCGGATCGCCGACCGTTGTGGGCCAGCCCTTGACGTCAAACGATTCCTTGATCGTGAACGGGATGCCGTGCAAAGGCCCTCGGACTCGACCAGCGCGTAACTCCGTGTCTCGCTGATTTGCGACGGCATACGCTTGCTCGAAGTCGCTGACCACCACCGCGTTGAGCTTCGGATTCGATTGGCGCCAGGCCCCTTCACACGCGGCAACGAGCGCCTCCGACGTGACCTCACGACGCCGCAACGCCGCCCGTGCCGCCGTCACCGTGGCGTAGTGCCATTGGGGAGCGCCGGGCGAGTGCCATGATGCGATATCGTTGTCGAGCGAGTCGACTATAGGATTTGTCATGATGGAAAACTTATTTCAGTATTCTGTATACCATCCATGAACAAATTTTCGCTGTCAAGTCGCTCGCTTATCAGGGTTTCGGCTGAAGCACTGTCTGCCTCTCCCCCGCCTCGCTCAAAACACCACCAGCCGATCCACCAGTTGCGCGATCCGCGAGTTTGACGCCGACCATGATTCGACCGTGCGCGATCGACCGTCGAAGTACACCGTATTGATCACTGTCCCGTTGCGGCTGAGCGTCAGCGTCGCGTAGGCGAGGTATTCGCTCAACGCATTGCCCCACAACGCGTTGCGCCAGGCGCGCCGCACCGAGTAATTGAGCACGATACAGCCCGTCGGCCAAGTGCCCGGGCTATAGATCGTGCTCACGATGCCATACGCGCGCAAGCGTCCCTGTATCGCCGGCAGCAAATCGGAAATGCCGTCCGGCGACAGCTCGATGCACACATTGTGCGAGAGCAGCTCCGGCGCGGCAGGCGCCGTCGGCGGCACGATGGACGGCAACTGATCCGAGAGCATCACCCCCGTCGACACCATGCTCGAGGCCACCTGCGCGGCGAGCACCGGCACCGGTGTCGTGAAGAGGCACCCGCCCAGGGTGGCGCTGGCGGCCACCGCCAGCATCAGCACAGTCGCCAGTCGCTTCATCAGAACGGCGACACCCCGAGCAGAATGCCCTGCAGCCACCCGCCGCTGCTCCCGTCGGCCACCTGGCCCTCGTCCACCCGCGCCACCTTGGCCTGGCCCACCTTGCTCGACGCCACCACATTGCCCGGTGAAATGTCGAACTTGTTGACTACGCCCGTAAACCGGAACGTCTCCATATTGCGCCCTTGCAACACCTGCTTCTCCCCGCCCACGACATACGCACCGTTGGGCAACACCTCCACGATCGCCACCGCAATCGTGCCGGCCAGCGCCGTGCTCGAACTGTTGCTGCCGTTGCCCTTGAAACTGCTCGCGGACTGGCCGATGTTGAACCAGCGCTCCAGCACCGAATCGGCCCCGTCAGCCTTGGCGCTCTTGGCTGTCACGCTCGCGTTGCGCGAGATGTCGCTCTGCGACTTGTTCCCGCTCGACGAGTTTTCAGACACCGCAATTGTGAGCAGATCGCCGATGCGATGCGCGACCGGCGTCTCGAACCAGTTCGTGGCGGTAGTCGACTGATAGATGGACCCGCCCGTCTGCACATTCGCTACACGCGGCATGGGCATCACGGCCATCGGCGTGGGCGCCGGCGCCGAGCTGGAACAACCGCCCAGCATGGCACCCGCGCTCGCCAGCAGCGCGACCGTCCGGACAAAGCCGCGCACCCCGGCGCGCTGCAGCATCGACAGCTTCAACATGATGAGGCGCCCCCGCGCCGGTTCCGGACGCCGCATCCGGCCGTCTTCGAAAAGTGTGAACGGTGAGTTGATGACGACGCCGGCACGGCGGCCAGCGTCGAGAGGAATAGTAAGGAGCGCAAGTGCAGCCACTAAGCACAAATCGAGGAAAATTTGTGGAGGCCCGCCGCGTGCCACACCGATGCTGAGAAAATGGCCGCCAACGCTGACAGCGCCACATCGGTTCACCCCGCCCGGCGCGATGTCCAGCCATCACCGTTAGCCCAACCACCCAGCGCATGAATTCCGGCATCACTCGCAAGCTCTTCCTCGCGCTCTTCGCGACGGGCCTGATCACCATGACGGCCACGGCCCTCGTCGTGCGCGCCGCGCTCGGCGGGCATCGCTGGCTGTGCGGCGACAACCTGATGTATCTGACGATGCTCGGCGTCGCCCTGCTCGGCGCCGTGGCGCTGCACCTCGCCCGGCGTTTGCTCGTGCCGGTCACGCCGCTGCTCGAGGCCACCCACCGCATGGCGATGGGCGATTACAGCGTGCGCGCGCCAACCGCCGGTGCCGACGAACTCGCCCGTCTCGCGGTCGATCTGAACCGCCTGGCCGACACGCTCGCACGCAACGACCGCTCGCGCCGCGACCTGCTCGCCGATATCTCGCACGAGCTGCGCACGCCGCTGTCGATCCTGCGCGGCGAAATCGAAGCAATGGAAGACGGCGTGCGCCCGCTCACGCAGGACGCCATCGCCTCGCTGCGCGTCGAAATCTCGCAGCTCTCCAAGCTGATCGACGATCTCTACGAACTGTCGCTCTCGGACGTCGGCGCGCTCACCTATGCGTTCGGCCCCGTCGACATGACCGAGCGCGTCGCCACGTCCGTGGCCGCGTTCGGCGACTGGTTCGACGCCAAGGGCATCGCCCTGAACGTGCACCTGCCCGACGACACGCTCATCATCGACGGCGATCTCCACCGCGTGACACAACTGCTGGGCAATCTGCTCGAAAACTCGCTGCGCTACACCGATGGCGGCGGCGCG
Source organism: Pandoraea eparura (assembly GCF_902459725.1). Classification (GTDB taxonomy): domain Bacteria; phylum Pseudomonadota; class Gammaproteobacteria; order Burkholderiales; family Burkholderiaceae; genus Pandoraea; species Pandoraea eparura. Next base: position 87,074 of record NZ_CABPSH010000007.1, on the reverse strand, counting down.
GTGCGCGTGTACCTGTCGGCCACCCCCACGCAGTTGCGACTGGAAATCGAAGACTCGGCGCCAGGCGTGCCGGACGACGCCCTGCCGCGCCTGTTCGAGCGCCTGTTCCGCGTGGAAGCCTCGCGCAGCCGTCGCAGCGGGGGCGCCGGTCTGGGGCTCACGCTATGCAAACACATCGTCGAAGCGCACGGTGGTCAGATCGCCGCGCGACATTCCCCACTGGGCGGCCTCGCGCTCACCATCACCCTGCCGTGTCACCGCCAGATGCCCACAGCCGCGAGTGGCGGATGCGGCGCAGCGTGCGGCGGGTCGCCCAGCGGCGCGCGCCGGCCCGCGCCGGCGCGGCTCGACGACCCGGCCCTGGCGACCTCATGCTGAGCCCGCCTCCCATGCCATCGCCGATGCCAACGCTCACGCCATCTCTCATGCCTTCGACCTCGCCGAGTCCGTCGCCAGACGCTTTGCACGCCTCGCCCATGGCGCCACTTTGCGCCCCAAGTTCACCTCCCGACGCGATGACCCTCGCCGACACCGCCCCGATTCTGATCGTCGAAGACGAGCCCAAACTTGCCGCATTGCTCGCGGAATACCTGCGGGTGGCGGGCATGCCCTGCCGCATTCTCTCGGACGGCCGCGACGTGCTTCCGGCCGTGCGCGCGACGCAGCCGCGCCTGATACTGCTCGACCTCATGCTCCCGGGCATGGACGGTCTCGAAGTCTGCCGCGCGGTACGCGAGATCTCCGACGTGCCGGTCGTCATGCTGACGGCCCGCGCGGCCGAGACCGACCGGCTGCTGGGCCTTGAACTCGGGGCCGACGACTACATCTGCAAGCCCTTCAGCCCGCGCGAGGTCGTGGCGCGCGTCAAGGCGATCCTGCGCCGGGTGCGCGGCGCCGGTATCACCTCGGCGCCTCCGGGATCCGCCACCTACACCAACGCAGCGCCGCCGCGCGCACTCGTCATCGACGCCGTGCGTCATCATGCGCGGCTCGACGGCCACGAACTGCCGCTCACGCCCGTGGAATTGCGGCTGCTGGCGACGCTCGCGAGCCATCCCGACAAGACCTTCCCGCGTGCCCACTTGCTCGATCGCATGTACGACGATCACCGCGTGGTCGCCGACCGCACGGTCGACAGTCATATCAAGAACCTGCGCCGCAAGTTGCAAGCGATCCGGCCCGATGAGGAAATCGTGCGCTCGATCTATGGCGTCGGCTATCGGCTGGAGCTGCGCACGGACCGCCCCGGCATGACCGCCGCGCGGCACGGCGTCACGGCTATCGACAATCCGGCGGGCGCGATGCCAGAATAGGCGCACCCGCGCCGCAGCGCGGTTCCCTTGAGGAGATCGACGATGCCACGCCGCGCCGCCCCGCTTTCCCCGATGCCCCCTGCCCTCGCTACCGCCGCCTCCCCCACGCCCAGCGACGCCGTATCGCCAATGCTTGACACTGCCGAGCCCGGGCGGGTTCACACCCCGATCAAACGCCTTCTGCAAGCGGCCGCCGCCGTCGCGTTGCTCGGTGTGGCCGGCTTATCGCTGGCGCAAACTCCCGTGTGTTTCGATAGCGGCGGGCGCCCCCTGCCGCCCGAGCAATGCTCGCAGGCCGCACGCGAGCAAGCCGCATCGCAAGCTGCCGCCGCCGCCGCCGCGAGGTCGCCGTCCCTGCGCGACGAATGCCGCGCGCTCGCCGACAAGATCGCCAACACGCCGGACAAGCCCGTCTACCAGCGCGGACGCCGGGTCGAGTCACCCGCCGGCGATCGCGTCGACATTCCTACACGCACCCGCCCGCGCAAAGCCCTCATCGAGGAATACAAGCGCAAGTGTACGTAGGCGGACACCTACACGTTAGCGAAAGATAGAGGCAAATTAGCGGAACTTGTCGCGCCAATTTCTTGACAATAACGACAGAGGCCGCATAATCGTCGTCACGCCGACGCGTTGTCTGCCACGATGGCATATCGCCTTGTTCGTCGGATGCCGAACGATCCGCCCTCATCATCCGCTTCATGGCCGAAGCGACGCGCGCTGCACGGCGCGCGCCATCGGCCCGACGTTTTATCCGTCTTATCCGTATCCATGCCGCCAAGCGCATCACGCGGCACACGCTATCTGGAGGGAGAAAATGCAAAAACGCGAATTCCTGATGAAAACGTCCGCCGCCGTTGCCGCCGCTGCCTTCGCGCTCACCGGCTGCACCACGACCACGCCGTCGCAGGCCAGCAAGAGCGACAGCTCGCCCAGCGCCAATGCGAACAAGCGCCGTGAGATCGATGCGTCGGTGAATGGCGCGCTCGACAAGATGTATGCGTCCGTGCCGGGCTCGCGCGAACTGGTGAGCAAGTCGCGCGGCATGCTCGTGTTCCCGTCGGTGCTGCAAGCGGGCTTCGTCGTGGGCGGCCAGTATGGGGAAGGCGCGCTGCGCGTGGGTGGCGTCACAAAGGGCTACTACAACACGGTCACGGCGTCGTTCGGTCTGCAAATCGGGGCGCAATCGAAGGCCGTCATCTTCCTGTTCATGACGCAGGACGCCCTCGATAAATTCCAGCGCACCGACGGCTGGACGGCCGGCGCCGACGCTTCCGTCGCGCTGGTCAAGATCGGCGCGAACGGTGCGGTCGACCTGAACACCGCGACCTCGCCGGTCGAAGTGATCGTCATGACCAACGCCGGTTTGATGGCCAACCTGAACGTCGAAGGCACGAAGGTCAGCAAGCTCAACATCTGACGCTGACGGCACAGCGCGATGGCGAAACGGCGGTATTTCCAGGCCCGCCGCCGTTGCGCGTTGCACCCGCCAAACGAAAACGGCGCCATCCGTAAAAGATGGCGCCGTTGTGTCATGCGCAGACGGTGACCGTCGGCATCACTCGGTGCTGAACGCCGCCGGACGCCACTTCAGCAAACGCTTCTCGAGCGACGTCAGCAGGTAGTCCGCCGCCAGCGCCACCACGGCAAGCACGATCATCGCGGCAAACACGCCACTCGCATTGAACGCACCCTGCGCGGTCGAGATCAGCAGGCCGATGCCCTGCTTCGAGCCGAGGAACTCGCCGACCACCGCCCCCACCAGCGCAAAGCCGAAGCTGACGTGCAGGCTGGCGAGAATCCACGACAACGCCGACGGAATCACCACCGACATCGTCACCTGACGGCGCGACGCGCCCAGGATCTGCGCATTCGCGATCATGTAGCGGTCGGCTTCACGCACACCCTGGAAGGCGTTGGCGAACACGACGAAGAACACCATCACCACGGCGAGCGCCACCTTCGAGGCCATGCCCAGACCCAGCGAGATCACGAAGATCGACCCGAGCACCACGCGCGGAATCGAGTTGGCGATCTGGATGTAGAGACTGAAGACATCCGAGAGCAGCTTGTTGCGCCCGAGCACGATGCCGCAGATCACACCCGCCACGCCGCCGATCAGAAAGCCCAGCACGGTCTCTTCGAGCGTGACAAACACCTGCGTCCAGAGCGGGCCCTGCGAGGTGCCTTCCACACACCACTCATAGATCTGCGCAACGATCTGGGTCGGTTGCGAGAAGAAGAACGGATCGATCCACCCCACGCGCGCACCCACTTCCCAGCCGCCCAATCCGATCACCAGAATGGCCACGCGCAGAAAAATCACCAGCGCGCGACGTTGTTTGATGCGACGCTGCGCGCTGGCTTCCTCTCGCGCGAGATCGGCGTCACTGAATCCTGCCACCATGGCCTGTTCACTCATGTTCATGCCCTCCTCCAGACGGCGTGGGCACGCGCGTCGATGCGCGGCCCGCAAATGCATTGTCGATGCCCCCGCAGGGGCGTCGTCTTCAACCGATCTTCACTTCGTCACGCAGATCCGCCCAGATCTCGCGCGAAATGTCGATGAAGCGCTGCTCGTAGCGCACTTCGGACATCACGCGCGGACGCGGCAGATCGATCGTGTACACATTCTTCAGCGTAGCCGGGCGCGCCGTGAGCACGAACACGCGATCGGCCAGCGCAATCGCCTCTTCCAGATCGTGGGTGACGAACACCACCGAGCCCGAGGTCGACGACCACAGTTGCAGCAGCTCGTCCTGCATGAGCGTGCGCGTTTGCATGTCGAGCGCGGAGAACGGCTCGTCCATCAACAGGATTTCGGGGTTGTTGATGAAGGTCTGCGCCAGCGCCACGCGCTTGCGCATGCCGCCCGAGAGCTGATGCGGGTAGTGGTCGCCGAACTTGTCCAGGCCCACGCGCTTGATCCATTGGTCCGCCAGCGCGTAGGCGGCGTCCTTGGACTGACCGCGAAAGAGCGGGCCGGCGGCCACGTTCTCGCGCACGCTGCGCCACGGGAACACGGCATCGTTCTGGAACACGAAGCCGATGCGCGGATCGATGCCGTTCACGGGCTGACCCATCACGCGCACGCTGCCGGCCGTCGGGCGCAGCAGGCCGGTGATCATCGACAGCGTGGTCGACTTGCCGCAGCCGGTCGGCCCGACGATGGCGACGAACTCGCCGCGGGCCACCGACATGCTGAAGTTGCGCAGCGCGATGGTGGCGTGGCCGTCAGCCGAGATGAAGCGGCACGACACGTTGTCGAATTCGATGGCCGGGGTATCGCGCGAGACGGGGCTCGCAGCGCGCGCCGGCGCAGTGGGGGTGATGGTCTGGGTCATGCCCGGTTCCTCAGAGACGTCGAACGGCAAACGGTGTCGTTGCGGTTTTTCAGGGGTGAGTCTGCCCGCACACCGGACGGTCGTCGGGTGCGGGCGGCTCGGGGGGCGGCGCGTCAAGCGACGCGCGCGCCGGCACTACAGGGTCAAAAGGATCAAAGGGTGACGCGCGATCGAACGATTACTTCGGCACGTTCGCGGCGTCGACAAACGCGTTGGTGTAGGTCTTCGAGAGGTCGATGTGCTTGCCCTTCACGTTCGGATTGAACGCGGAGAGCACCTTGAGCACCGTCTCCGGACCATCCTTCGGCATGCGGCCGTCCGGCGAGTACATCGGCAGCGAGTTCTGCAGCGCCTGCAGGTACAGCGCCTTGTTGTTGGCGTAGTAGTCCTTCGGCATCTTTTCGGCGATCTCGGCGGCCGAGTGGGTGTGGATGTACTTGAGCGTCTTCACGAACGCACGGGCCAGCTTGGTCGCCTCTTCCTTGTGCGTGTCGGCCCAGGCGCGCTGCACGTACAGGCTCGACGCCGGATAAGCGCCGCCCAGCGCGTCGACCGTGCCCTTGAGGGTGCGCATGTCGACGAGCACTGCCGCGTCGCCCGTGTTGATCAGGCGCGAAGCGGTCGGCTCGGTCGTCATGCCGGCATCGATCCGGTTCTGCTTGATGGCGGCAATGAACGTGTTGTCAGCACCGACCGGCAGCACCGAGAACTGCGACGACGTGATGCCGTGCTTGGCGGCGAGGTACTGCGTGAGGAAGTTGGTCGACGCACCCAGGCCCGTCACACCCAGGGTCTTGCCCTTGATGTCGGCCATGCTCTTGATGGTGTCGCGGCTCTTGGCGTTGACCAGTTCGACTTCGCCCGGCACTTGGCCAAAGACCGTGATGGCCTCGACTTCCTTGCCCTTGCTTTGCAGGTCGATGGAGTGATCGTAGAAGCCGACCACCGCCTGCACGGCACCGGCGAGCAGTTCATTTTCGGCGTCGACACCGGCCGGCTGCGAGAGCAGCTCGACGTTCAGCCCTTCGTCCTTGAAGTAGCCGAGTTGCTCGGCAAGCTTGGCCGGCAGGTAGATCATCTTGGTGATGCCGCCCACCATGATCGTGATCTTGCCGCTGTCGGCAGCGAAACTCGGCACGGCGGCCAGCGCCAGCGATGCGCCGAACACGGCGGCCAGAACGGGTTTCACGAAGGCTTTCGGCGTACGCACGCCACGGCTTGCTCGCATTATGGTGTCTCCATCGTTTTTAGGGATAATGGCTCAGGCGTCGCGTGGCGGCGCCGGCCGACCGCCGTGGTTGGCCACGGGGCCCAGGCAGCGGTCCTCTGAATCGTTTCCTTTGCCTTGATGTGGATTGTAGAAAACCGAAGCTTTCATCGAGCTTTCGTCCCATGCAGGTTTTCTCGCCTAAAAGATGCGTGTTTACCCGCTGTTGGCTTGCGCCGGTTCGGCGGGCACACTCGCCGTCGCTGTCTGCGACGCTGCCCCCGTCGCCCTACGCCTTTGCCGTCATGAAACTGCTGCTGATCGAAGATAACGACACCCTCGCCCACTGGCTCGCCCGCATGCTGCGCGACGACAACTTCACCGTCGACGCGGCGCGCGACGGCGATGCCGCCGATCGTCTGCTGCAAACGGAGACGTACGACGTGGTGCTGCTCGATCTCATGCTGCCCAAGCTCGGCGGCAAGCATGTGCTGCGACGGCTGCGCGAGCGTCGCAACAACGTGCCGGTCATCATTCTCACAGCCAGCGGCTCTGTCGACGAGAAGGTCGACTGTCTCGGCGCGGGGGCCGACGACTATCTGGTCAAGCCCTTCGAAGTGCGCGAGCTGATCGCCCGCGTCAAGGCGCTCGCCCGCCGGCATGCGCCCGAGCAGAGCGCCGACCTGGTGTGCGCCGATCTGGCCTATCACTCAGGCACGCGACAGTTCACGATCGCAGGCGCGCCGCTCGCGCTGCCGTCGCGCGAACACGCCGTGCTCGAAATCCTCATGCGCAAGCAGGGCAAGACGGTCGCCAAAAGCGCGCTCGTCGACGGCGTCTTCGGTCTGGACGACGAGCCGAGCGCGGATGCCATCGAGATCTATATCCACCGACTGCGCAAGAAACTCGAGACGAGCCACGCGGCTATCATGACGCTACGCGGCCTGGGCTATCTGCTGCGCGCCAAAGATGCTTAGCCTGCGCGTACGGCTGCTGATGTGGCTGATGCTGCCCCTCTCGCTCTACATCGGCGCGAGTGGCTGGCAGGCGTATCGCAGTGCCCGCGACACCGCCGCGCTCGTGCAGGACCGGGCCTTGCTCACCTCGGCACAGGTGATTGCCGGGGAACTCACCTGGGTCGATGGCGCGCTGCGCGCGAGCGTGCCGCCCTCCGCGCTCGAACTGTTCGCCTCGCCAGCGCGCGACCGGGTGTTCTATCAGGTCGTCACCCAGGACGGTCAACTGCTTGCGGGTCCGCCGGATTTTCCGCGCCCCCCCCTGTTCCCCGCGACCGTCCCGGCGTACTCCAGCGTCACCGTCAACGGCGAACCTCTGCGCGCCGTCAGCTACGTGCGCACGATGTACAACGCTGGCACGCCGTATCGGGTCGCGGTCGTGGTGGCCGAGACGATGCACGCCCACGACGAGATGCTCGCGCAGTTGTGGGAACCCTCACTGCACCGCCAGATCGCCATGGCCGCGCTGGCCGCCCTGCTGGTCCTCATCGGGCTGACGGTCGAGCTCCATCCGCTCATCCGCCTCAAGGACGAAGTCGCCGGACGTGCGCCGCAGGAACTGGTGCCGATTCGCGCCGGACAACTGCAAACCGAGTTGCGGCCCATCGTCGACGCCATCAACCTGTGCATTCAACGGCTCTCGGCGCAGGCCCAGCAGCAGCGGCGCTTCGTGGCCGACGCCGCGCACCAGCTACGCACACCGCTCACGCTGCTCGACACCCAGTTGCAGTTCGCCGCGCAGCTCGACGACCGGGCCGCGCTCGCCGACGTGCTCGCCGCCATGCAGACGAGCAGTCGCGGGCTGGCCGATCTCACCAACAAGCTGCTTCTGCTCTCGCAGGCCGAGGCGGCCGACACCCCGGCGTTTTCGCGCTCGCGCGTCGATCTGGTGGCAGTCGCCGCCGGCGTGCTCGAGGAACTCGTCGCCCTTGCGCAACGTCGCCATATCGATCTTGGGCTGGAGACGGCCGAGGCGCACGTGTGGGTCGAGGGCAATGGCGAGCTGTTTCACGCCATGGTCATGAATCTTGTCGACAATGCGATCCGCTATATCCACGAGGGGGGTCGCGTCACGGTCGCCATTGGCAGTCCTGAGAACACGGCCCGCCTGCGTGTGATCGACGATGGGCCGGGGATCCAGGCCGAAGCGCGGCAGCGCGTATTCGAGCGCTTCTATCGGAACGCGCCGCCGGGTCAACCCGGCACCGGGCTCGGGCTGGCAATCGTCAAGGAAATCGTGGCGGCCAGCTACGGCACGGTGACGCTGGCGTCGGGCGACGATGGCCGCGGCCTGATCGTGACCGTAACGCTACCGCTGGCAGCACAGGCTGAAAGCAACGCCTCATAGGGAACGGTACCGGGGATACCTCTCCGATAACACGCATCAACCGCCCGCGTACCCGCCTGATAGAAACTCACAACCGTATGAAGTCGCAAGAAAAACTCAGGTATTTCCGTTGGTTAGATCGAAAAAATCGTTTGAAACACTTCCTCGACGCTTCGGGCTAGGACAAACCCTGATATATTTTGGGGTCTTTGCAGAATTTCCCTTAAGCAAGCCGATACTTTTTGATCCAAATCAAATAGTTATGCTTTGCCGTCAGTCGCGCGGTTGTCCACCGCGCGCAATTGTGACGAAATGTAAAGTTTGTTAAATTCGGTGGGGTCTCGGCGCGCAAGTTGCGGCACGGGACTTTTTCTCTCAGGGATTTTGCCTCCATGCCGTATCTCGTCGATCGTGCCGCACAGGCTGCGAGACGCCGCGGGTCAATTGACGACGCGTTGCACACGCGCGTCGTGACACCGGCATCGGATCCGGCTGCCGCGTGCGACACGGCGTTGCCGGGCGAGCCCGCCTCGCGCGCTGCGGTGGCGCGCCCGCTGGCACAGTCGGTGGCACGCGCGATCGACGCCGCGCGCGAAGCCGAGCGCGCGCGTCTGGCCCGCGAACTGCACGACGGACTCGGCGCGCACCTCACGGCATTGCAGTTGGTGGTGGGGCGCCTGGCGACACGCGCGCCGGCCAACGCCGCCGAATGGCAGTCCCTCTGCACCCAGATTCAGCAAGCGGCCAACGCCGCCCAGGACGCCGCCGACGAACTCGTCGGCCGTCAACACCCACCCGCGCTCGACGCGGGCCTCGTTGCCTCGTTGCGCGCCTGGCTGCGTCGCTTCGGCGAACAAAGCGGCCTCACCTGCATCTGGCGTTGTGACGACGTGACGCGCGAGCGCGTCGCCAAGCTCACGCCCGACGCGGTGCTGGCGTTGTACCGCATTGCGCAGGAAGCGCTGACCAACGTCGCCCGCCATGCACGCGCCTCTCGCGTGGTGGTGGCGCTCGACGGCAGTCATCGTTCACTCAAACTCACGATTTCCGACGATGGTTGCGGTTTGGCCCGCGGCGCACGTCGCAAGCAGGGACATTTCGGATTGGCAGGAATGCGCGAGCGCTGCACGGCGCTTGGCGGCACGATACGTATTGGCAGTGCGCAAGGATCTGGGACGCTCGTGAACGCGCGTCTTCCCTGGCACCAGATTCTGTCGTCCCCGGTCGCGGCACACGCGACCGGCCACCATGCCCCGGAATCGCTTGCTCTTCACGGATACGCATCATGACGCTCAGAGTGCTCATCGTCGACGACCACGCCATCGTGCGTCAGGGCGTGCGACAGTTGCTCTCCGATAGCGGGAGCATTTCAGTCATCGGCGAAGCCGACTGCGGCGCGGAAGCGCTGGAGATGACCGACGCCGCCCAGTGGGACATCGTCCTGCTCGATATTTCGCTGCCCGACACGAACGGGCTTGAGATTCTCAAGACCCTGCGACGCAAGCATCCGCGTCTGCCGATCATGATCTTCAGCATGTACGGTGAAGGCCAGTTCGCGCTTCGGGCGCTCAAGGCCGGCGCGGCCGGTTATCTGAGCAAGCGCTCGAACGCCCAGCAGTTGGTCTCGGCCGTGCGGCAGGTCGCCGCGGGCCGCAAGTATGTCAGCCCGATGGTCGCCGAGACGCTCGCCGACTACCTCGGCCCGGACGCCGACCAGCCGCCGCATGAGCGCCTGTCCGACCGGGAATACCAGACGCTTTGCATGATCGGTTCGGGCAAGCGCCTGACGGACATCGCCAACGCGCTCTCACTTTCGGTCAAGACGGTAAGCGTGTATCGCACGCGTCTGCTGGAAAAGATGCGCCTGAACAACAACGCCGAACTCACCTATTACGTGATGCAACACGGCCTGGTCAGCGCCGAGATGGGACCGCTCTGCGCCTGAGCGCTCCGGCATCAAGCCTCAAGGAAGTAAGCAATCACTACGTGGCCCGCGCTCGCGGGCCACGTGCATTTCGGTCCGCCGATCCGATCTTCGTCGTTGGCAGCGTTGCCCTCGGCAACGCTTTCTCACCCGGGCGAGAAATTTTCTTGTAGGCCTTCAAAGCGTTGCCACCCGCTGAGAATTGGCGGTCGCGCGACAAGGTGTCGGCCCCCTGCGGCCACCTCTCCAAGCCTTACAGGGATTGAATAGGCGGCAGATTGCCCCTTTCCTTGCGCGATCAATCGTGGAGGGATTTTGTAGACTGGCCCACTAGCGTTTTTCCTACATCGACAGGGCCCGTCGATGGGGGGTGACACATCATTTTGTGAAATCACCCTAAATTTTCCCAATGGCCGTCCGATATCCCCTACAACGGCGGCTTTCGGCGAATGGCTGTAGAGCCGAAGTTACGGCGCTTAAGCCGGAGCCAAAAATTTTGGGAAAGGAGTGGCTAAATGTCATCTGTCATCAATACCAATATCTTCTCGCTGGTTGCACAACGTAACCTGAGCACGTCGCAGTCGGGCCTGCAAACCTCGATCACGCGTCTGTCCTCGGGTATGCGCATCAACAGCGCCGCCGACGACGCCGCCGGTCTGGCGATCACGGACCGCATGTCGGCCCAGATCAACGGCACGCAGCAAGCGCAGCGCAACGCCAACGACGGTATCTCGCTGGTGCAAACCGCCGCGGGCGCCCTGTCGGCGATCACCGACAACCTGCAGCGCATCCGTACGCTGGCCGTTCAATCGACCAACTCGACGAACTCGGCGTCGGACCGCGCCGCACTGGACCAGGAAGTCCAGCAGCGTCTGGCGGAAGTGAACCGCCTGGCCACCCAAACGTCGTTCAACGGCCTGAACGTGCTCGACGGCTCGATGGGCACGGCGAACTTCCAGGTCGGCGCCAACGCAGGCCAGACCATTTCGGTCAACCTGCAACAAAGCATGACCATTTCGAGCATCGGTTCGGTCGCGCAAACGTCTTCGGCCACCAATCCGCTGAGCTTCACCGTTGCTGCCCTGACCGTGCAGATGGGTGCGGGCGCCGCCGTCAACGTCAAGGCCGGCACGTACAACAGCTCGGCCGACCTGGCCACGGCGATCAACACCGCCGCCCAATCCGCCGGCTTCACGGGCAACGTTGCCTCGGTCAACTCGGCCGGTGAAATCGCCATCACCAACACCGACGCGGCGCAAACGATGACCATCGCTGGCGCCGACGCCACGACGCTGGGCATGGCCGTCGCCGGTGCTGCCGCCGGTGTGACGACCACGTCGACCGCCGTCGCTTCGACGTTCTCGCAAACGCTCGCCGCAGGCGACCTGGTCCTGACCGTCAACGGCAAGGCCACGAACATCACCGGCAAGATGAACAGCGCCAGCGACCTGGCCAACGCGATCAACTCGTCGAACAGCGGCGTGAACGCGTATGTCGACACCACCGGCCAGATGCACCTCAGCTCGGGTTCGTCGTTCCAGATCAGCGGCGGCACTGCGGCCATCCTGACCAAGCTGGGCCTGCCGACGGCGGCCACGACCTACGCCACGAGCGGCAGCCTGGCACAAGCCGACGTGAAGACGGTCAGCAGCGCCACGCTGATGCTGTCGCAGATCGACTCGGCCATCGGCACCGTCGACACGCTGCAATCGACCCTGGGCGCCATTCAAAACCGCTTCCAGTCGACGATTTCGAGCCTGTCGACCACGACGCAGAACCTGACCACGGCGCGTTCGGGCGTGCAAGACACCGACTACGCTTCGGAAACGGCCAACCTGACCAAGTCGCAGATCCTGCAACAAGCCGGTATCTCGATGCTGGCCCAGGCCAACCAATTGCCGCAGCAAGTGCTGAAGCTTCTCCAGTAAGCGCCTGTTGGGTAGGGTTTGACGCCCGGCGGCAACGTGGCCGGGCCGCCGGCGGCGCCACCTTCACGGGGGGCGCCGCCGCAAACATTACAAAGGCAGCGTTTTTCGTGCCGGCGTTTTGTGAGTTGAGCAACTATTTTTGAGAGCGAGCAATTTATGGCTTCTACCGGCAGTAGCACTACGGGCTCCATTTCGTCACCGGGCATTGGCTCCGGGCTGGACGTGAACGCGCTCGTGACCAGTCTGATGCAGCCGGCCACGCAAAAGCTCAGCTTGCTCAAGTCACAAGAAGCCAGCTATCAGACCAAGGTCTCCGCACTCGGCAGCCTGCAATCGGCGCTGAGTTCGTTCCAGTCGTCGCTGTCGGCCCTGTCGTCGGCGTCGTCGTTCCTGCAGATGAGCGCTACACCTGGCGACGCCACGATCCTGACGGCGTCGGCGGACACCACGGCGAAGGCCGGCAGCTATACGATCAACACGACGCAACTGGCGCAGGCGCAAAGCCTGTCGACGTCCGGCGTGTCGGATCCCGCGGCGTCGATCGGCACGGGCGCATCCACCCAGTTGACGTTCAGCTTCGGCACGATATCGGGCGGCACGCTCGCGAACGGCACGTACACCGGCGCCAGCTTCTCGCCGAATGCGCAGCAGGCACCGTTCAGCATCACGATCACGAACAGCAACAACTCGCTGCAAGGCATTCGCGACGCCATCAACGCCGCCAATGGCGGGGTGACCGCCACGATCGTCAATGACGGCAGCGCCACGCCGAACCGCCTGGTCCTGACCTCGACGCAGACCGGTCAGGCAATGAGCATGAAGGTGGACGTTGCCGCGGGCGGCGATGCCACGCTCACGAACATGCTGGCGTACGACCCCACCGGCACGCAGAACCTGACGCAGACGGCCGCCGGCCAGAACGCGAACCTGACCATCAACGGGCTGGCCGTGTCGAGCCAGACCAACACGGTCAAGAGCGCCGTGCAGGGTCTGTCGATGAGCCTGCTCAAGACCGGCACGACCACCGTCAGCGTCAGCAACAACAGCGACGGCGTCACCAAGTCGGTCAGCGATTTCGTTACGGCCTACAACACGCTGCATTCCGCGATCGGTCAACTGACGTACTTCGATAAATCGAGCGCTTCGCCCGGCAGCACCTCGAACAACAACGGCCCGCTGATCGGCGACACGACCACGCAGATGATCACGACGCAGATCCAGCAGATTCTGAACGGCAAACTGCCGGGGGTCGCGGGGTCGGTACTGACGTCGCTCGCAGACATCGGCGTGACGTTCCAGGCCGGCGACGGCTCCGGTAGCGCCACGGATACGTCGGGCCAGCTCGCGGTCGATTCGGCCAAGCTGCAAAAAGCCATTGCGTCGGGCGGCTTCGCCCAGCTTGCATCACTGCTCGCGACCAACGGCACGACCACCGACAGCCTGATCAGCTACCAGAGCTCGACCACCAATACGCAGCCGGGCCAGTACGACGTGGTCATCACGCGCCTCGCGACGCAGGGCACGCTCACGTCAAACGCCACGCTTGGCGCGAACACCGTCATCAACGGCACCAACAATACGCTGACGGTGCAGGTCGACGGCACGAGCACGACCATCACCATCCCGAACGGCACCTACACCCCCGACAAGATGGCCGCGGCCTTGCAGGCCGCGATCAACGGCAACTCGCAGTTCGTCGCCAATGGCTCGACGGTAACCGTCAAGCAGACCGCCGGGGTGCTGTCGATTACGTCGAACCGCTATGGCTCAGCCTCGAACATCCGCGTCACGTCGGGCAATGCCCAGACCACGCTGTTCGGCACCGGCGTGTCGCCCAGCACCGACGGCGTGGACGTCGGTGGCTCGATCGGCGGCGTGATCGCCACGGGCAGCGGCCAGTCGCTGACCGGCGCCGCGGGTTCGCTGACCGACGGCCTCAAGATCCAGGTCACCGGCACCAACCTCGGCAATCGCGGCACCATCAACTTCTCGCAAGGCTATGCGTCGCTGCTGTCGAACCAGGTCAGCAATTTCCTGAGCGCCAAGGGCGCCATCAGCACGGCCACGTCGAACCTGAACGCCAGCATCAAGCAGGTGCAGCAACAGGAGAGTGACTGGCAGGACCAGATGACGCAGATGCAGAACCGCTACCTCGCCCAGTTCACGGCACTGGACGCGACGATGGCCAAGTTGCAGAACACGAGCGACTACCTCAAGCAGGTGCTTGGCGGTTCGTCGTCTTCGTCGTCATCCTCGAAGTAAGCCCGCGACGCCCTCACGCCGCGCGCTTCGGAGAAAGTCATGTACGGTCAAAACGCCGCCAACGCTTATCGCAAAGTCGGACTCGAGACGGGTGTCATCGCCGCGAGTCCGCACCAGCTCATCATGATGCTGTTCGACGGTGCCAAGGCAGCCCTCACCAAGGCCCGCGTCCATTTCGAAGACGGTCGCATCGCCGATCGCGGACTCGCGCTCTCGAAAGCCATCGGCATCATTGGCGGTCTGCGCGACGGCCTGGACATGGACGTCGGCGGAGAGCTGTCGCGCAACCTGCGCGATCTTTACGACTACATGGGCCAACGCCTGCTCGAAGCGAATCTCGAGAATGACGTTGTCAAGGTACAGGAAGTCGACACCCTGCTCGACACGATTGCCTCGGCCTGGCGCGCGATCGCCCCGGCGGCCGGCACGGGTGCCCCCGCCGCACAGGCGGGCACCGGAGTGCGCTATGAATGAAGCCAAGACGTTGCTGAACTGCTACGAGAGTATTGCCGGCCTCACGGAGCGCATGCTCGGCGTGGCGCGCGATGGCGATTGGGATGCCCTCATCGACCTCGAGATGCAGTATCGCGCGCAGGTCGATTCGATCAAGCAGCTCGAGGCCTCGCTGCCGCTCAACGAGGACGAGCGAGCACGCAAGCATGCCGTCATCCGGCGTATTCTGGCCGACGACGCGGCGATTCGCGATCTCGTGGTGCCGCGTCTGGCCCATCTGGACGCCATGATCAACAGCACACGCCGTCAACGTGCCCTGCACGAAGTCTACGGCCTGAACCTGGGCACCTGACGCGCCCGCGCGTCTCGTCGCCCGTTATTCGGAGTCAGGTATGGCCGGTCTCGATTCGGTGCTGGCCACAACGCTTGCTAGACGGCTCGACGCCTTGCTAGGTGTCGGGCAGGGGGCGGCCTCGACCAGCGCGCCCAGCGCCGTATCGGGCTTGCAGCCCACCGGCGACGCCACGTCCGCGCTCGGCGACCTGGCGACACGCACGTCGACGGCAGCCGTTGGACTCGGCAATGCGTCCCCGCAGAGCGCCGCCCGGCTGCCTACCCCCGTTCAACAGGCAACGCTCTCGGCTGCCGCACGCACCATCGACACGATTCTGCGGCTCGCGCCCGACTCGCCCGGTCCCGTGCAGGCGAGCACGCCCGTGTGGCCTGCCGCGCCCGGCACCGGTGCACCCGCGCTCGCGCCGCTGCTGGCGTCGGCGTTGAAGGAAGCGTTGTCCGCCAGCGGGCTTTTTTACGAATCGCATCTGTCGCAGTGGGCATCGGGCAGCCGCTCGTTCGAGCAGTTGCAGGCCGAGCCGCAGTTGCGCTGGCCCGCGTCGGCGAATCTCGCTGCACAGTTGCGCGCGGCCGGCGCCGATGCCACGCTGCCCGGCCCGGGTCCGCTCACCCGTCTGCTTGGCCCTTCGGGTGCCGACGCCGCGCTGGCCAGCGGGTGGCCGGCGCTCAGCCCGTCGACCGTGTCCACTGCGGCGGCGGCCTACGGTGCCGCGTCGCCCGGCGCCGTTGCGCCACCGTTGGCGGGCGAGACCGCCGATGGCGGCTTGCATGCGAGCGCCAATCTACCCAACACGGCCAACGCGCTGGCGCATGCCGCCAGCGTCGCGCATACCACGGGCAGCGTGTTGCCCGGCGCACAGGGGGGCGACGCCACTGTGGCTGCGCTGGGCAGCGGCTCACCCGCGAATGCCGCACCGCACGGTCCGGCCGGGGCGATTGCCGCCGTGGCGAATGCGCCTGCGGAGAGCGTCGCGCTGGTGCGTCAGCAGCTCGACATGCTGGTCAATCCGCAATTCCAGTGGAACGGTATGGCATGGCCGGGCGCACCGATGGAATGGCAGGTCGAGGAACGCGGCGGGCAAACGGTGCCCGGTGAGGCAACCCCATCGTCGACATGGCATACCCACCTGCGTCTCACGCTGCCGTTGCTGGGCACGGTGGACGTCACGCTCGGGTTGTCGGGGCAGCAGTTGCAAGCGCGCCTGCTGACCGATTCGACGGTGTCGGCCGACGTGCTGTCGCAAGAAGGGGAAGGATTGCGTCAGCGGCTCGCCGCCGTCGGCCTCATCGCAAGTCAGTTGTCGTTTGGCGCGCTGACGGACGCGGGGGGAAGCGCCAGCGGGTCATCGGCAACGGCCAACCCGGCCACCCCTGCGAACCCAGTCCACGCTGCCGCCGCGACCAACGCCACTGGGCGGCCGGGGCCATCGGCAGGTGATGCGTCGTCCGACGCCGAGGCCGGAGGTGAGGCATGACACTGCCGCCGGAACGTCGCACGGCGATCGCGCTTGCCTACGGGGCGAACGACACGGCACCGCGCGTGGTGGCGAAGGGCTACGGCCTGCTCGCCGAGACGATCGTGCGCACCGCGCACGAGCATGGCCTGTACGTGCACGAATCGCCGGAGCTGGTGAGCCTGCTCATGCAGGTCGACCTCGACCAGCGCATTCCGGCGCAGCTCTATCAGGCGGTCGCGGAATTGCTGGCTTGGCTTTATAAGCTCGAAGCGGGACGGGGTGGCAACCCGCCGCCGCTGCCGCCGGGCGTCGTTGTCCCGGCGTCCTCGGCCGGCGCCCCGGCTGCCGCGCCCACGCTACGGTCCAGCGCACCCGACGAGCCTTCCGCCGATCACCGCACGCGCTAGGTCTCATGCTTCGCACATCTGGCGGGAATGACGTGAAGTGTCCGAATTGCGGCCCTGCCCCTTGACCGTCGACTAGCGGCGAACGCCCGCGGGCAAAGGTTTCCCCGGACTTTTCGCGACAGGTAGAAGTGTTGCCATCCGCGCAGCGCAAACGATCTCACTAGCATTTTCTCCATGTGTCGCGGCACCGCGTGCCGGGCATGAGCCTTCGCTCGTCAACCCAACCTTACGGGTCTCCCATGGAAGCCATTCAAAACCCCTTCAATCCCGGCGCGGGCACACCGCCGCCCACCTTGTCCGGACGCGACGAGATTCGCGAGGAAGTGCGTGTCTGCATCGAACGCCTTCGTCTCGGACGCCACGCCAACGGTCAACTGCTGATCGGCCTGCGCGGCGTCGGCAAGACCGTGCTGCTCGAACGGCTTCTGTATGACACCGAACAGCAAGGCGCGATCACCGTGCATCTCGAAGCCCCGGAAGTGAAGTCGCTGCCGGCCTCGATCGCCCCGGCATTACGTATCGCGTTGTTGCGCATGAGTCGAACACCGTCGGCGACGGACACCGTCGTTCGCGGGTTGCGCGCGCTCGCTGGCTTCGTTTCCGGATTGAAAGTCACTTATGAGGGCATTGCGATCGGTCTGGATTACGCGCCCGAGCCCGGGCTGGCGGATTGCGGCATTCTCGACCTGGATCTTTGCGCGCTGCTCGTGGAGGTGGGGCGTGCCGCCCGGTCGGCGCAAACCGTGCTCGCCATTTTCATCGACGAACTGCAAGGCATGCCAAAACGGGAGTTGTCCGCATTGCTTTACGCCCTTCACCGATGCGCGCAATACCAGTTGCCCGTCATTCTGATCGGCGCGGGCTTGCCGCCGCTGATCCGCCAGGTCGGTGACGCCAAGTCCTACGCGGAGCGAATGTTCGAGATCTCCATGATCGGACCGCTCTCGAGCGCCGGGGCGCGCGAGGCCATCGCCGTCCCCGCCGCACAAGCCGGCGTGGCCATCACGCCGGATGCGCTCGACGAGATCGTTGAGCGCACGGGCGCGTACCCGTATTTCCTTCAGCAATGGGGAAAGCTCGTGTGGAATGCCGCACACGAAAGCCCGATCACGTCGGAGCACGTCAGACTTGCGTCGACGGCGGCCATCGATGCGCTGGACAACAACTTCTACCGTCTACGCTTCGAGCGGCTGACCCCGATGGAGAAGCGTTATCTGCGAGCGATGGCGGCGTTGGGCGAAGGCCCGCACGACCTACACGCCGTCGCCACCGAATTCGGCAAACCCGTGGAAGCGCTCGAGCCGGTTCGGCGGGAACTGGTCAGCAAGGGCATGCTCTACAGCGCCCCGTTGGACGACGCGGCATTCACCGTGCCGCGCTTTCACGAGTTCCTGAAGCGCATCATGCCGGCGCACCCCGTCTGCGCCGGCACCGCGTAACCGGAGTGCGGCCTTCCCGCGGTCGCCGCCCGCATCGCCTTCATCGCCCTCATCGCCCGCATCGCCCGCATCGGCCATCACTGTCCGTCACCGCCGCGCGCCGCGCAACGGTCCGCGCCATCAACAAAAAAGCCCCGCTGATCGGCGGGGCCTGCTCGGTGCGGAGGTTGCGCCCTGGCGCGCCCTCCCGTGTCCTACGTCTGCATCACACCTGCATGTTCATCACGGTCGTATAGGCCGACACGAGTTTGTTGCGCACTTGCAGGCTCATCTGGAAGCCGATGTTCGCTTTCTGGAGGTCGACCATCACGTCGTTGAGCGCCACGCCCGGCTCCCCCATTTCGAACGCGCGGGCCTGTGCCTCTGCGCCGTTCTGCGCAGACGAGACGCGCTTGAGCGAGTTTTCCAACGCTGAAGCGAATCCGCCCGTTGCCGAGGTTGCGCCGGCGCCGGCGCTCGACGTGCCCAGCACCGAGCCCGCCGCCTGCGACGCCACGCTGCCCAGCTTCTGCAATACCGACTCGATCCCCGGAATGGCCATGACGCTTGTCCTCGCTTGTCTTCGACCGGCACCGGCCGCGCCGCAACACCGCGTCGCGCGCACCTGTCCGCCTTTTATCAGTTACGTCGGAGCTTACCACCGCCTGGCAAGCCACCAAGACCTTAATTGGCGGCAAAACACCCGCCTAATCCTCAAAACGATTCCATATTCGCCAACGAATAATCAGGACCATCGGCATCGTGCGCACCCGGTCACGGACCTTTCCAATCCTTTGCGCCCCTTTTGCGTGAGCGCGATGCCAAGCGTACCCCCGGAGAATTCTGTCGCATGTTAGTGAGCACTTCCACCGCGAAGAACGTCGTATCAACGCCGCTGGCGTGGAGCCGCGCATGAACGCCGCCACCCAGCCGGCGGACGTCGCCGCCAAGCCGCCCCTGCTGGCGCAGTTGCGCTCGCGCGAGCGTCTGCCGCTGCTCATCGGCGGCGCGGCCCTCCTCGCCTTGCTGGTCGCCGTATTCCTGTGGAGCCGCGCCCCCGACTACAAGGTGCTGTACAGCAACCTGGGCGATCGCGATGGCGGCGCCATCATCACCTCGCTGCAGCAGATGAATGTGCCGTACAAGTTCGCCGAGGGCGGCGGTGCCATTCTGGTGCCGGCCGAACAGGTGCACGAGGTGCGACTGCGTCTGGCTTCGCAGGGTCTGCCCAAGGGCGGGCTGGTCGGCTTCGAATTGATGGACAACCAGAAGTTCGGCATCAGCCAGTTTGCCGAACAGGTCAATTACCAGCGCGCCCTTGAAGGCGAACTCGCCCGCTCGGTCGAATCGCTGTCCGCCGTGCAAGCCGCGCGCGTGCATCTCGCGATTCCCAAGCCATCGGTCTTCGTGCGCGAGCAGCAAAAGCCGAGCGCCTCGGTGCTTGTCACGCTGTATCCGGGCCGCGTGCTCGACGACGCCCAGGTCAGCGCCATCGTGCACATGGTCGCGTCGGGCGTACCGGAACTGCCGGTCAAGAACGTCACGGTGCTCGATCAGAACGGCAACCTGCTCTCGGCGCAGAGCGGCAACGCGCTGGGTCTGGACGCCAGCCAGCTCAAGTACGTCCGCGAACTCGAACAATCTTACGCACGCCGCATCGAGGCGATCCTGAACCCGATCGTCGGGCCGGGCAACGTGCATGCGCAGGTGACGGCGGACGTCGACTTCAACCAGGTCGAACAGACGTCAGAGAACTACAAGCCGAACTCGGGCGAGCAGGCCGTGCGCAGCCAGCAGAACAGCGAAGCCTCGCAGATCGGCATCACGCCCGCGGGCGGGGTGCCCGGCGCGCTGTCGAACCAGCCGCCGGGTCAGGCCACCGCTCCGATCACGCAGACGCAACAGCAGTTCGCTCAGCAAAACGCCGCCAACGCGGCGAGCGCCGCCAGCGCCCCGCAGGGCCCGCGCAGCGACCGCAAGGACGCCACGGTCAACTATGAAGTCGACCGTACCATTCGCCACGTGCAGCAAGCGACGGGCGGCCTGAAGCGCCTGTCGGCCGCCGTGGTCGTGAACTATCGTCCTGGCACCGATGCGAAGGGCAAGGCCGCGATGGTGGCGCTCACGCAAGCGCAGCTCGACCAGATACAGAATCTGGCAAAGGAAGCCATCGGCTACTCGAGCCAGCGCGGCGACTCGCTCAACATCGTCAACAGCCCGTTCACGGTCGAAGCCGACCCGGAAGCCAACCTGCCGTGGTGGCGTCAGCGTCAGAACATCGAACTGGCCAAGCAGGTCGGCAAGTGGGTGTTGATCGGACTGGTGGGCCTCTACCTGTGGTTCGGCGTCATCCGCCCGGCCATTCGCAAGCATCTCGCCCCGCCGCCGCCGGCCGAGCCGACGCTGGCCGGTACGACAGGCGCCGCGGGAGAGGACGGGGCCGATGGCGAGGGTGCCGACGGCGAGTCCGGCAAGCGGGCCGAAGTCAGCGCCTACGAGCGTAATTTGCAGTACGCGCGCCAGGTCGCGCGACAGGATCCGAAGATCGTGGCAACGGTAGTCAAATCATGGGTGGGTGGTGGCGATGAGCGCGGCTGAGGGACTCGAACGCAGCGCCATCCTCCTGATGTCGCTGGGTGAAGACGAAGCGGCGGAGGTCTTCAAGTACCTCGCACCGCGCGAAGTACAGAAGCTCGGCGCGGCCATGGCCTCGCTGCGGCAGGTCACGCGCGACCAGATCGCCGATGTGTTGCAGGACTTCGTGCTCGAAGCCGAACAGCACTCGGCGCTCTCGCTCGATTCGTCCGAATATATCCGCTCTGTGCTGAACAAGGCGCTGGGCAACGACAAGGCCGCCGGCCTGATCGAGCGTATTCTGCAAGGTGGCGACACCAGCGGCATCGAAGGCCTGAAGTGGATGGATTCCACGGCGGTCGCCGAGCTGATTCGCCACGAGCATCCGCAGATCATCGCCACGATTCTTGTGCACCTGGACCGCGATCAGGCCTCGGAAGTGCTCGCGCTGTTCACGGAGCGTCTGCGCAACGACGTCGTGCTGCGCATCGCCACGCTCGACGGCATTCAACCGGCCGCGCTGCGCGAACTCAACGACGTGCTGACGAAGCTGCTCTCGGGCAGCGAGAACATCAAGCGCAGCCCGATGGGCGGGGTGCGCACCGCGGCGGAAATTCTCAACTACCTCGGTGGCGTGCACGAAGAGTCGGTCATCGAAGCCGTGCGCAACTACGACTCGGACCTCGCGGCGAAGATCGTCGAAGAAATGTTCGTGTTCGAGAACCTGCTCGACGTGGAAGACCGCAGCATCCAGGTGCTGCTCAAGGAGATCGAGTCGGAGTCGCTCATCATCGCGCTCAAGGGCGCGCCGGTCGAGCTGCGCGAGAAGTTCTTCAAGAACATGTCCGCGCGTGCGGCCGAGCTGCTGCGCGAAGATCTCGAATCGCGCGGTCCGGTGCGTGTCTCGGAAGTCGAAGCCGAACAGAAGAAGGTGCTGCAAGTGGTGCGCCGTCTGGCCGATCAAGGCGCCATCATGGTGGGCGGCCGCGGCGAAGACGCTTACGTGTAACCGACCGGGGACCGCGCGCGTATGTCGACCATCATCCCGAAGGAACGCCTCTCTGCCTGGCAGCGCTGGGAGATGGCGTCGTTCGATCCGCCGCCCCCCCCGCCGCCGCCGCAACCGTTGCCGCCCAACCCGCTCGACGACCCCGCGCTCGCCGAACAGATCGCCGCGTGGCGCGAGCAAGCGCGCGCCGAAGGTCATGCGCAGGGTTACGCCACCGGTCACGCCGAGGGCTACGCCGCCGGGCAGGCCGCCGGACAGCACGACGTCGACACGCGCGCCGCACAGCTCGCCGATATCGCACATGGGTTCGGCAACGCCGTGAACGCCATCGACCGCGAAGTGGCCGAGCCGCTGCTCGGGCTGGCACTCGACATCGCGCGCCAAGCCCTCGGCCAGACGCTCACGATTCACCCGGAAACGCTGCTGCCGATCGTGCGCGACCTGCTCGCCAACGATCCGCTCACCGGCTCGCCGCGTCTGTTGCTGCATCCGGAAGACGTCGCGCTCGTCGAAGCCCACGTGGGCGCGGAGCTGCGCGCCGCGGGCTGGACGGTGCGCACCGACCCCACCATCGAACGCGGTGGCTGCAAGGCCGAAGCCGCGAGCGGCGAAGTCGACGCCACGGTCGCCACGCGCTGGCAACGCGTCATGGCGGCGTTGGGCAAGGATCTGCCATGGTGAACGCCGAACTTACCCCGCTTACCGCGCACGCGCCGGTGCTGCCCAGCACCGAGAACACGCAGGTTGACGCGACGCCGTCCACGCCCCCCCCGGCGAACGACGGAACGAAGCCCTCCGTGCGCCTGTGGGATGAAATCGATGCCGGCGTCGGCTCGGGCCCCGATACGGCCATGCAGATCGCGCAGGCCGGCGCGCGACAACCCGACGATCACCACGAGCACGCCAATCACGACAGCGACGGCCCTGCGCATCCGACCCGCGCGCAGACGGCACCCGACGGCGTCGAACCGAGCGTTGCCGCCGAAGTTGCCACCGAATCGCTCGCGCCGAAAGCGGCCAAGCATGTCCTGGACGCGCGCGAGATCGCCCGCGACTCGCATCTGCGCCGCTGGCAGAACACCCTGCGCGAGCGCATCGCCCACGTGCATGCTGTCGAACCGACGCGCCGCTGTGGCCGCCTCACGCGCGCAGCCGGACTCGTGCTTGAAGCCGTCGGTCTGCGTCTGCCGGTCGGCGCGGGTTGCCTGATCGAGCTGCCGGTGCACGACGCCTCGCGCGAACCGGCCACGGCCGAAGCGGAAGTCGTCGGCTTCGGCGGCGACCGCCTGTTCCTGATGCCGCAGACGGAAGTCGCCGGCCTGCTGCCGGGCGCCCGTGTGTACCCGATGGAACCGGCCGCCGACGGTCCGCTGCCGAATCAACGTCACAACGGCAAGCGCCTGCCCGTCGGCGACGCGCTGCTCGGCCGCGTAGTCGACGCCGCCGGCCGGCCACTCGACGATTTCGGCCCGCTGGGCATGACCGACAGCGCCTCGCTCGCGTCGGTGCCGGTCAATCCGCTGGGTCGCGCGCCCATTGAGTCGGTGCTCGACGTGGGCGTGCGCGCCATCAACGCCCTGCTCACCGTCGGACGCGGCCAGCGCATGGGTCTCTTCGCGGGCTCGGGCGT
Source organism: Pandoraea eparura (assembly GCF_902459725.1). GTDB lineage: Bacteria > Pseudomonadota > Gammaproteobacteria > Burkholderiales > Burkholderiaceae > Pandoraea > Pandoraea eparura. The sequence continues at coordinate 63,451 of NZ_CABPSH010000007.1, read as the reverse complement.
CGGCAAGAGCGTGCTGCTGGGCATGATGGCCCGCTTCACGCAGGCCGAAGTCATCGTCGTGGGCCTGATCGGCGAGCGCGGCCGCGAAGTGAAGGACTTCATCGAAAACATTCTCGGGCCGGACGGCCTGGCGCGCTCCGTCGTCGTGGCGGCGCCGGCCGACGTCTCGCCGCTGCTGCGCCTGCAGGGCGCGGCCTATGCGACCACGCTGGCCGAATATTTCCGCGATCAGGGCAAGGACGTGCTGCTGATCATGGATTCGCTCACCCGCTATGCCATGGCGCAACGCGAGATCGCCCTGGCGATCGGCGAGCCGCCGGCCACGAAAGGCTATCCGCCGTCGGTGTTTGCCAAGCTCCCGGCGCTGGTCGAGCGGGCCGGCAACGGGCCGGACGGTGGTGGCTCGATCACGGCCTTCTACACCGTGCTGACTGAAGGCGACGACCAGCAGGATCCGATCGCCGATTCGGCCCGCGCCATTCTCGACGGGCACATCGTGCTATCGCGCCAATTGGCCGAGTCGGGACATTACCCGGCCATCGACATCGAACAGTCGATCAGCCGTGCGATGGCCGCGCTCATCGACGATGGGCAGTTCGACAAGGTACGTCGCTTCAAGCAGATGCTCTCGCGCTACCAGCGCAACCGCGACCTCATCAATGTGGGCGCGTACGCGCCGGGCAGCGACCCGATGCTCGATCAGGCGATCGAGCTGTATCCCCGTCTCGAGCACTTCCTGCAACAGGGAATGCGCGAGCGGGCCAGTTATCCGGACGCCGTGCACCAGATGCACGGCCTGTTCCACTAATTGGTGGCGGCCATGAATTCCACCCTGCCCCTCAATCTGCTCATCGAACTCGCCCAGAAGGACGTGGACGAGGCCGCGCGCCTGCTGGGCGAGCGCCAGACGCAGCGCGCCGAGGTCGAGCGTCAGCTCGAAGCACTGCGCCAGTATCGTCACGAATACCGCACGCGCATGCAGACGGCAACGATCCAGGGCATGGCGGGCTGCGACTGGCGCAATTTCCAGCAATTCATTGATACGCTCGACACGGCCATCGGACAGCAAGCCATGCTGCTCGAGCAAGCCGACGAGCGCCTCGCGGCCGCGCGCCGCGAATGGCAGGCGCAACAGCGCCGCCTGAACTCCTTCGGCACGCTCGCGTCGCGTGAGCAGGCCCGCACGGCGCTGCGTGTGGCGCGTCGCGAGCAGAAGGAAAACGACGAGTACGCCGCGCGCAGCCTGCGCCGTCGTGCCGAATCCCCGATTTGAAGGACCCAAGGCGCCCATTATGTCGATTCTGAGCTTCGTGACCGATTCCGCAGGCGCCGCCCTGCAAGCCGTGAAGGGCAACCGCGCCGGGTCGTCGAACACCGACGACAGCAGCAGCGCGCTGCCCTTCTCCACCGTGCTGTCGCAGCAGTCCCGCCAGACCGACCAGAGCGCCGCGAGCGGCGCGAACAACGCGAATTACACAGCGGCGCAAGCGGGACAGACCAATGCGTCGTCCGGCAATGCCTCGGGCGGTAGCGCAACGTCAGCGGACAACGCCGCCAACAAAGCCTCCGGCGCCGATCAAGCGAATCAGGCGGACCAAACGAACGCTTCGACGACACCCTCTAAATCAACGACGGCCGATAGCGACAAGAAGGACAACGCCGCCGACGACGCGCCGGCCGCTGCAGCGCCCGGCGATCCGGCAGCCGCCCTTGCCGTCGCCCTCGCCGCGATGAACCACGCGCCGCTGCCGTCGCAAACCTCGACCACGCCCGCCACGCCAGGCGATGCCAAACCGGGCACCGACGCGGCCGTTGCCGCTGCGGTGAACGGTGCCTTGCAAGCAACGGGTGCGGCGCAACTGGCCGGCCAGGCACCGGCCGGTGGCGCCACCACCGACGCCAAGGCGGCGACCGCCAACACCGGCGCACCCGCCGATGGCACGTCGGCATCGAGTACCAACAAGACCGGCGGCCTCTCGCTCGATGCCCTGGGCAAGAACGGCACGGCAGCGCAGACCAGCAACGCCGCACAGCCGGCGGCCACGGATACGAAGGCGGCGACGACGCCGCTCAGCGCCGACGCGCAGGGTCAGCGCATGGCCGACGCCCTGGCGCAGGCGCAGGGACATCGCGACGCCGCCGCGCAAGCGGCCACCGCGAGCGCCACGCAGGCGGCCGCACAGGTTGCCCAAACGGCCACCCCGACACTCGACGCCCAGCCGGCGTTGGCGGCCCAGGCCAACCTGCCGGCCGCGCTCGCCCTGAACGCGCGCGTGGGCACGCCGGACTGGAACAACCAGCTCTCGCAACAAGTGGTGTGGCTCTCGTCCGCCCATGCGCAGACCGCGCAATTGAGCCTGAATCCGCCCGATCTCGGCCCGCTGCATGTGGTGTTGAACGTAGCGAACGACTCGGCGCAAGCGATGTTCGTCTCGCAGCACGCCGCCGTGCGCGACGCCGTGCAGGCGGCCTTGCCGCAACTGCGCGAAAGCCTTGCCAACAATGGCATCGCGCTTGGCAATGCCACGGTGAGCAGCGACAGCTCGCAGCAGCAAGCCTTCGCCCAGCAGGGTGCCAACGGCAACGGAAATGGCAGTGGCAACGGCAACGCGCGCGGCACGTCAGGCTTTGGCCCGGGCGACGACGCCACGCTCGCCACGACCGTGAGCGTTCCGGTACGCGTGAGCAACGGCCTCGTCGACACGTTCGCCTGATCCCCCCGATCCGAACGCGCGACGCGACCCGGCGTCGCACCGCCCTCAAGCCAGCGGGCTTTCCTGCCGTTAAGACAAAGACGCGAGTTAGACGCGATTGTCCCTTCTTTTCGGCCGATCACCCGGTGGCGGCTTGGCCGACAATCATCACCCAATAGCAGGCGAACACATGGCAAATCCCGCACCGACGCAAGCCGCGGCCCCCTCTGGAGGGAGCATGCGCAAATGGATTCTGTTGATCGTTGCGGTAGCCCTCATGGCCGCTGCCGGCGCGGCAACGGCCGTGTATTTGCTGACCGGACGCCACGAAGCCGCGAAGGCCCCGCCGCCCCCGCCGCCGCCCGTGTTCGTCAGCATGGACCCGTTCACGGTGAACCTGTCGGGCGAAGACGGCGAGCGCTACCTGCATATCGGCCTCTCGCTCAAGGTGGCAGACGCCGAGACGCAAGCCCGCATCACGCAGCACATGCCCGAAGTGCGCAGCCGCGTGTTGCTGCTGTTGTCGTCCAAGCAGCCGCAGGATCTGGCCACGATCGACGGCAAGCGCCGTCTGGCGAGCGAAATCCGCACGCTGGTCGCGCAGCCATTCGCAGCCAACATGCCGCAGCAGGCCGTGGGCGACGTGCTGTTCACCGCGTTTGTAATTCAGTGAGTGATACATGGCGCATGAGGAGTTCCTGTCGCAGGAAGAGGTCGACGCCCTTCTGAAGGGCGTCACCGGCGAACAGGATGACCGGTCGGAGTCGGAAGATCATTCCAGCATCCGGCCATACAACATCGCGACGCAAGAGCGTATCGTGCGCGGGCGCATGCCCACGCTCGAGATCATCAACGACCGCTTCTCGCGCTTGTTCCGCATTGCCCTGTTCAATTTCATGCGCCGCAGCGCCGAAATTTCGGTCAGCCCGGTGCGTGTGCAGAAGTACAGCGAGTTCATCCGCAACCTGCCGGTTCCGACCAACCTCAACCTGGTCCACATCAAGCCGCTGCGCGGCACGGCGTTGTTCGTGTTCGATCCGAACCTGGTGTTCCTGGTGGTGGACAATCTGTTCGGCGGCGACGGCCGGTTTCACACCCGTGTCGAAGGACGCGACTTCACGCAGACCGAACAGCGCATCATCGCGCGCCTGCTCGATCTGGTGTTCGAGAACTACGGCGCCTCGTGGAAGCCGGTGTATCCGGTCGAGTTCGAGTACGTGCGCGCCGAAATGCACACCCAGTTCGCCAACGTCGCCACGCCCAATGAGGTGGTGGTGACCACCACGTTCGATATCGAGTTCGGCTCGGTCGGCGGCGAATTCCACATCTGCATGCCGTACTCGATGATCGAGCCGATGCGCGACCAGCTCTCGAGCCCGCTGCAAGGCGAGACGCTCGAAGTGGACAAGCGCTGGGTGCGTCTGCTCTCGCAGCAGGTACAGGCCGCCGACGTGGAAATCGTGACCAACCTCGCGCAGATCGACATGACGCTCTCGCAGTTGCTCAACATGCGCGTGGGCGACGTGATTCCGCTGGACGTACCCGAGGTGCTCGAGGCCAAGGTCGACGGCGTGCCCGTGATGCACTGCAATTACGGCGTCTTCAACGGTCAATACGCGCTGCGCGTGAACCAGATGATCAACCATTCGCACAGCGATTACACGAAGGACAACGAGTGATGAGCGATACCCCTCAAACGCTTGGTGACGACGCCCAGGCCATGGCGGACGAGTGGGCCAGCGCCATGGCGGAGCAGACGGCGACCGACGCCGCGGCGCAACCGGCCGCCGCCCCCGTGTTTCAGCCGCTGGCGGCCACCGCCGGCAATCCGTCGAGCGCCACGCACAACGACATCGATCTGATCCTCGACATTCCGGTCCAGATGACCGTGGAGCTGGGCCGCACGAAGATCGCCATCAAGAATCTGCTGCAACTGGCGCAGGGCTCGGTGGTGGAACTCGACGGCATGGCCGGCGAGCCGATGGACGTTCTGGTCAACGGTTGCCTCATCGCCCAGGGCGAAGTGGTGGTCGTGAACGACAAGTTCGGCATTCGCCTGACTGATATCATCACGCCATCCGAACGCATCCGAAAGCTCAACCGATGAACGCAACAAAAGTCCGCGGCACTCCCGTCGGGCGTGCCGCGGCAACCGCCGCCCGATGGACGGCCTGCGCGATTGCCGCATTGCCCGGCACCGCTCGCGCCACGGGCGCCCTGCTCGCCGGCCTGACCTTCACCGCCGCTCACGCACAGGGCTCGGCCTCGCAGGCCGCGGCCGTCCCGAGCCTTGGCGGCGCGGGCATCGTGCAGACGGGGCTCGGCCTCGTGCTCGTGCTGGCGCTGCTCTTCGGGCTGGCGTGGCTGGCCAAGCGTTTCGGGCTGCAACGCCCGCTGGGAGGCGGCAACGTGCGCATCGTCGGCAGCGCCGCCGTAGGCCAGCGCGAACGCGTGGTGGTCGTGGAAGTGGCTGGCGACTGGATCGTGCTGGGCGTCGCGCCCGGCCAGGTGCGCAGCCTTCACGTGATCGACGCGGATCGCGTCGCCGATATGCCGGCCGCGCCCGCCGTTGCCCATCCGGGTGCGCAAGCCAACCGCGCCGCCCAGGCGTTTGCGCAAAAACTGCGCGAAACGATGAAAAAGGATTCCTGATGGTGCGCGGCTTGCTGTCGACCGCGAAATCGCCGCGTCTGGCGAGCCTGGCACTGGGTCTCGCGCTCGGACTCGCGCTCGCCTGCCTCGTCCTGCCGGGCACCGCGCTGGCACAGGCCACGCTGCCGGCCTTCACCACCACCCCGGCGCCCGGTGGCGGACAGACCTACTCGCTGTCCGTGCAGACGATGTTGCTGCTCACGTCGCTGGGCTTCCTGCCCGCGATGCTGCTGATGATGACGGCCTTCACGCGCATCATCATCGTGCTCTCGCTGCTGCGCCATGCCATCGGCGTCACCACGTCGCCGCCGAATCAGATCCTGATCGGCCTGGCGTTGTTCCTGACCTTCTTCGTCATGTCGCCGGTGTTCGACAAGGCCTACACCGACGCCTATCAGCCGTTCGCCGCCAACAAGATCAGCTTCGAGCAGGCCATCGACACCGGCGCCAAACCGTTCCACGCGTTCATGCTCAAGCAGACACGTGAAGCCGATCTCGCGCTCTTCGCCAAGCTCGCCAAGACTCCGCCGATGAACGGCCCCGAAGACGTGCCGATGCGCATTCTCGTGCCGGCGTTCGCCACGAGCGAGCTGAAGACGGCGTTCCAGATCGGTTTCACGATCTTCATCCCGTTCCTGATCATCGACCTGGTGGTCGCGAGCGTGTTGATGTCGATGGGGATGATGATGGTCTCGCCCTCGACGGTGTCGCTGCCCTTCAAGCTGATGCTGTTCGTAGTGGTCGACGGCTGGCAACTGCTGCTGGGCTCGCTCGCCCAGAGCTTCACCATGTAGCGCAGGAACGCGAGATGACCCCGGAAACCGTCATGACGCTGGCCCATCAGGCAATGCAGGTCACGCTGCTGCTCGCCGCGCCGCTGCTGCTCGTCGCACTCGTCTCGGGTCTGCTCGTGAGCCTGTTCCAGGCCGCCACGCAGATCAACGAAATGACGCTGTCGTTCATCCCCAAGCTGCTGGCCGTGTTCGCCACTCTGGTGATCGCCGGGCCCTGGATGCTCAACCTGATGGTCGACTACATGCGCCAGTTGCTCACCGGCATTCCCGGCCTTGTCGGGTAAGCCGCGCCCGCATTGATCAGCTTCACTTACGAACAACTCTCTGGCGTCATTGCGGCGTTCCTGTTTCCGTTCGTGCGCCTGCTGGCGCTCTCGATGAGCGCTCCCCTGTTCGGCGACGCCGCCGTGCCCGGCACGGTCAAGATCGGCCTCGCGGGCATCGTCGCGCTGGCGCTGGCGCCGGTGCTCGGCCCCATGCCCGCCGCCTCGCCGTTCTCGTGGGAGGGTCTCTGGATTCTCGTGCAACAGGTGATGATCGGTGCGGCGCTCGGATGGTGCATGCAGATCGTGTTCTCGGCCATCAGCATGGCGGGCGACTTCGTCGGCTTGCAGATGGGGTTGTCGTTCGCCACGCTGCTCACCCCGAACAGCGACGGCAGCACTGCCGTGCTCGGCATGTTGCTCAACGTCGTGGCCATGCTCGTGTTCCTCGCCACCAACGGCCATCTGGTGATGTTCGCCACGCTGGTGCAAAGCTTCACGGTGTTGCCGGTCTCGGCCGCCCCGCTCTCCAGCGTGGGCTGGCACTACCTCGCCATGCTGGGCGGCCAGCTCTTCATGCTCGCGCTGATGCTCTCGCTGCCGCTCGTGGCCGCGCTGCTCATCTGCAACCTGGCGCTCGGCATTCTGAATCGCGCGGCGCCGCAGCTCAACATCTTCGCCGTGGGCTTTCCGCTCACGCTGGCCGTCGGGCTGGTGGTGATCGAGCTGATGATGCCGCGCATCGCGCCGGTGATGGACCACTTCATCGCGATCGGCATCGATATGATGATTCGCACGACCGCCGCCTTCGTCCCGAAACCCTGAACCCCCACGGCGCTCGCCACGATCGCACCAAGCCGTGCTTGAATGCCTCGTCGTACTTCGTCATGAAAAACCCCCAAGGGTTGGATTTATGTCCAACGCTTGGGGGTCAGTTCAAATCCCGGGCGGCCCATTGTCTTTTGTGCGGTCCTGCCTTGTCCCGCGCATCCGGTCGTCAGAGCAGACTGAACAGCGACAGCTTCTGCGTCTGCAGGAAGCTCTGCTGCGACGCCTGCAACGCGGCCTGCAACTGCGAGAACTTGGTCACCGACGAGTTCCAGTCCACGTCGAGCAGATCGCCCAACTGTGACTGGTAGTTCAGCGAATTGGTGTCGCCGACGTTGTTGAGCGCCGAGAGTTCGTTCATGCGAGAGCCCGTGGTCGTGCGGATCGTCGTGACGTTGTCGTAGGTGTTGCTGAACATCTGGCCGAACGTCGTCAGCGCGTTGTCCAGGTTCGCCTGGCCCGTGCCGTTCGTGCTGCTGATCGGCGTCTTGAGCGTGTTGATCAGCGACTGCAGATTGTCGAACATGTTCGTGCTGCCAGTGGCGGCCGGCTGCACGGTATAGGTGTCGCCCGTGGCCGGTGCACCCGAGAATGTGACCGCCTTGCCGCCGAACGAGATCGGCTGGCCGGCGGTGTAGACGCCCGTCACGTCCGGCACGGTCGTGTCCGTCTGATCCTTGACCGTGTAGTTGGTCGTGGGCGGCGTGGTCGTGTTGTCGATCGCGAAGCTGATCTGGTACTGATGGTCCGCGCCCGCCGCCGCCACGTTGGTCGTGGAGACGGTGGAGTACGTCGCGGTGCCCTGATTGGCGGCGTTGCCGCTGATGAGCGTGCCCGACGTACCGGTCTGCACGCCTTCGAAGACGCTCGAGCCGACATCGTTGATCGCAACTTGCCGATTCGGGCTCACCTGCACGTAACGCACGCCCGAGTCGCCGGTGTACGACGCTCCCGTGGCCGACGCCATGTACGCCGCCGTATTGCCCTTGTAGCCCGAGAACAGGTACTGGCCGTTGGCATCGGTCGTATTCGCCAGCGAGAGCAATTGCTGGAAGCTCGATTGCAGATCGGTCGCGATGGTCGCGCGGTCGTTGTCGTTGAGCGAGGCATCGCCCGCCGACACGACCTGCGACATCACGTGCTGCAATGCGTTGATGACGTTGCCGAAGGTCGAGTCCTCGAGCTGCAACTGGGTCGTCGCGGCCTGCCGGTTCGACGCGTACTGCGTGTTCATATCGTTGTCCTGCGACACGGCCACCGCCTGCGCCGAGGCAATCGGGTCGTCGCTCGGCGTGGTCACACGCTTGCCCGACGAGAGTTGCGCCTGAACGTTGAGCAGATCGGAGGTGTTCTGGCTCATCGAGCGCATCCCCTGATCGTAAATCATGCTGGTACTGATCCGCATCGCGATGCCCCTGCGCTTAATTGACGATCTGGAGAATGGTGCTGAACAACGTCGATGCGGTCTGAATGACCTTCGAATTGGCCTGATAGAGCTGCTGGTACTTGATCAGGTTCGCCGCTTCTTCGTCGAGGTTCACGCCAGAATTGGACTGCTGTGCCGTCTGCGTCTGTTGCAGCAGCGTTTGCTGCGCCGCGCTGGTCGACTTGTACGTATTCGTGGTCGAGCCGACAAACGAGACCAGGTTCGCGTAGGCGGTTGCATAGCTCTGCGTGCCGCCGACCTTGGTCGTGTCGTTCTGCAAGGCCGACAGCGCCAGACCGTTGCGGTTGTCGGTCACCGCGCCGGACGTGTTCGGCGAGATCGTGAACGTGTCGCCATTGGCCGGCGTGCCGCTCAGGTTGACGGTCATGCCGCTCATGGTGATCTTCGCCCCCGTGGCGGCGTTGTACGGCACGGTAGCCCCCGCGGCGTACGAGGTCGTCACACCGTTGACCGTGACAGTCATCGGCGACGGGGCCACGAGCGTCAGTGCGCCGGTCACGGCGTCCTTGCTGAAGGTGAAGTTGACCGGTGCGCTCAGCACGTTCGACAGATAGCTGGCGTCCACACTGCCCTGATCCACCTTGAGCGAGCCGCTATTGGTGGTGCCGGTCGAGGCGATGATCGGTGCCGCCAGCGCGATCTTGCCCGGATCGGTGATCGCCACGCCGATGTTCTGGGCGGCGTTGCGCGTGGGCTGGATCGCGAAGCTGTCGCCGGCGACCATGCCGCCGGGGGTGACCGAAAACCCGTCGCCGAATGCCGTGCCACCGGCATCCTGTAAGTTCAGCGGGGTGCCCGGCACAGCCGGCGCCCCCGCCGTCCACTTGGCGCCATCGGTCTGGCGCGTGAGCGTATAGGTGGTGCCGTCGAAACTCAACGCGTAGTCGCTTGCGGTCACCTTCGAGGCGTCGGTGATGCTGGCGTTGAGCGTGGCCGCGTTCGAATTGCCGGTGCTCGCGATGATCGTCGGATTGGGCACCGTGAAGAAGTTGCCGCCCATCTGACCGTAGAGATCCATCCCCAGCTGGTTCTGCGCGTTGAACGTGCCGGCCAGCGACAGGGCGATCTGGCCGAGCGAGTTCTGCGCCTGCGTGAGCGCGCCGCTGCGGAACGACAACAGGCCGGCGAGCGAGCCGCCAGTGATTGACGACTCCGGAATGGCAACCTTGGTGCCATTGCCAGCGACGTAGGCCACGGTCAATTGCGACGGGTCGCTCGTCGAGGGCACGGTCGTCATCTGATAGGCGGAATTGCCCATCACCAGCGACTGGCCGTTGCCGACGAAGACGTTGTACGACCCGTTGCTGTCCTTGACGACGTTCGTCTGCACGATGGCGTTCAGGCTTGCGACGGCCTGATCGCGCTGGTCGAGCAGGTCGTTCGGCATCGTGTTGGTGCCGTTGCCCTGCGCCTGCAGGATCGCGTCGTTGAGGCTGGCGATCTGCTTGGCGTACGTGTTGATCTGCGTGGTCGCCTGGGTGATGTTGCCGTTCACGCTGGTGCGCAGCGAGGACAGCGTGCCCGAGAGCGACTGGAACATGCTCGTGAGCGTCTGCGCCGACGAAATCACCGTCGCCCGGGTCGCCGAGTTGTTCGGCGCGGTCACGATCGTCTGCAGGTTCGTGAAGAACGTGGACATCGAGGCCGACAGGCCGGTCGTGGAGCTGCCCAGCGCGTTGTTGATCTGCGAGATCTGCTGGTAGTAGGTATTGAGCTGGCTGTACTGCGTCTGCGCCTGATTGACCTGATTCGACAGGAATTGGTCGTACACACGCGACACGTCGCTCACCAACACGCCCTGGCCAATGTAGCCCACGCCGGCGAACTGGCTGTCCGCCTGGGTGTAGTCGACAACCTGGCGGTTGTAACCGGCCGTCCCCGAATTGGAGATGTTGTTGCCAGTGGTGTTCAGGGCGAACTGGGAGGCGTTCAGCCCGCTCATGCCAATATTGATTAGGCTCATGATCTCGCGGCTTGAATATTGGGTGCGCCCCACGGCGGAAAGCCCGCTCGCGCACCGTTACCGATGTGTTTACGGCAGCCTGCCGGCAAAATTGAGGCCGAAGCGCCCGAAACGCCCGAAGCGGTCGTGTCGGCGCTCGCGCCGGTCAGGCAAAGTGCTTCATGATCTTCATCAGCTTGCTGGCGTACTGCGGATCGGTCGCATAGCCGGCGCGCTGGAGATTGGTGGCAAAGCTCGCGGCGTCGTTGGCGCTCGCCACGACCGACGCGTAACGCGGATTGTTCGAAATCAGGTTCGCGTAGTCGGCGAACGCCTCGTCGTAGGAGCGGTAGGCACGGAACTTGGCCATCACCTTGCGCGGCTGGCCGTGTACATACTCGGTCGTGGCGACCTCCACCGTCGGCCCGGTCCATTGCTTGCCCGCCTTGATGCCGAAGACGTTATAGCTCGTGCTGCCGTCGGCGCGACGGATTTCGCGCTTGCCCCAGCCGGATTCGAGCGCCGCCTGACTGAGCATGAAGCGCGCCGGAATGCCGCTGCTGGCACTGGCGTTCTGGGCGGCCGTGGCCATGCGCTCGACGAAATCGCCGGCGGCAGCCGGAGCCCCTTCGGCAACGCCGATGGCATCTGCGGCGTTGTACGCGCGGCCCTGCAACGGTTGCTGGCGCCCCATCGCCGCTGGCGGCAGCGTGGTGCCGGTCCGGGCGAGCTGCTTGAGCATCATGTCGGCCAGACCGATGCCCTTGTTCGACGTGAGCTGCTGCGCGAGCTGGTCGTCGAGCATGCCGTTGAACATCTTTTCCTGATCGCTGCCGAGCAGGCCGCCGGACATCGTGGCGTCGCGCATGCTCTTCATCATCATCTGCGTGAAGACAGCCTCGAACTGCTTGGCCGCCTGCTGCGTGGCCTGCGGTGTCTGCTGGTGAGCCGCCGCGCGCAAGGCCGAGAGGCCCTGCATGTCGTAGGTCGCGCGTTGCGTCAGGTCGGGCAGGGGCTTGCCCGCGCCGGTGATTCGTGAGCCGTCGGCCATATCAGATGATCTCCAGATCGGCGCGCAGCGCGCCCGCAGCCTTCATGGCCTGCAGAATCGACATCAGGTCGGCCGGGGTTGCGCCGAGCGAGTTGAGCGCCTTGACGACGTCGGCCAGGTTCGCGCCAGCCTTGAGCATCCTCAGCGCGTTGTTCTCCTGTTGGACGGAGATTTGCGAATTCGGCGCCACCACCGTCTGACCGCCCGAGAACGGTGCGGGCTGGCTCACATTGTTCTGCGTGTCGATGACGACCGACAGATTGCCATGGGCCACCGCGCATTGCTGGATCGTGACGTTCTGGTTCATCACGACCGACCCCGTGCGCGCGTTGATGATGACGCGTGCGGCCGAGTTGTCGGGGCGCACTTCCACACTTTCGAGCTGGGCGAGGAACTGCACACGGCCCGAGGGATCGCTCGGCGTACGCAGCACGATCACGCGGCCGTCCAGCGCCTGCGCGGTGCCGTAACCGAAACGGCGGTTCACGGCATCGACCACCCGCTGCGCGGTCGAGAAATCGGTCACGTTCAGCTCCATCTGCACCGTGCCCTGTTGACCGCCCATCGCGGTCGGCACGGCGCGCTCGACAATGGCGCCGCTCGGAATCCGCCCCGAGGCCAATTGATTGACCGTCACGCTCGAGCCGTTGGCCGACGCGCCCGCGCCGCCCACGAGCAGGTTGCCCTGCGCCAGCGCATAGACCTGGCCATCTGGCCCCTTGAGCGGGGTCATGAGCAAGGTGCCGCCACGCAGGCTCTTGGCATTGCCCATCGAGGAGACCACCACATCGATGGCCTGACCGGGTCGCGTAAAGGCCGGCAGCGTGGCCGTCACCATCACGGCGGCCACGTTCTTCAACTGCATGTTGGTGCCGGGCGCGACAGTAATGCCCAACTGCGAGAGCATGTTGGTCATGCTCTGCACGGTAAACGGCGTCTGCGTGGTCTGGTCGCCTGAATTGTCGAGGCCCGCGACCAGGCCGTAGCCGATCAACTGGTTGTCGCGCACGCCCTGAATCGACGCCAGTTCCTTGAGACGTTCGGCGCGAGCCACGCCCGGCGTCAGCAGCATCGCTGCGGCCGCGCCTGCCACGGCCAGCGTGGTGACGAAGCGGTGAAGGCCCTGGCGAAGGTGACGCAAGGACGGCGCGCGGCGCGACGGGGACGGCATGATCGACATCAGAATGGCGAAATATTAAGGAAGAAGCGCTGCAGCCAGCCCATGGTTTCGGCTTCGTTGATGTAGCCCTTGCCACGGTATTCGATGCGCGCATCGGCCACCTGCGTCGAAGGCACGGTATTCGCGCCCGAGATCGTCTGCGGGCTGACCACGCCCGAGAACTTGATGTATTCCGTGCCCTGGTTGATGGCGATCTGCTTCTCGCCGGCCACCGCGAGGTTGCCGTTCGAGAGCACTTCCATCACGGTCACGGTGATCTGGCCCGAGAACACGTTGTTCGCATTGGCCGCGCCCTTGGCGTCAAACTTGTTGCCGCCACTCATATCCAGACCCTGGTTGTTGAGCACACCGCCGATCACGCCCGGCGTCTGGTTCAGCGTCAGCGTGCCGCTGCCCGCCCGGGTGGTGTTGGCCGCCGAGTTCTTGCTGGCCGCGGTGTTTTCGTTGATGACGATCGTGAGGATGTCGCCAACGTTGCGTGGCCGTCGGTCTTCGAACAACGGACGGTTCGAGTAGAGCGGGCGGTAGATCGAGCCTTCCGGGTCGGCCGCCACCGGCGGGGGCGGCGGCCGCGTAGTCGTCGGCCCGTTCACGACCGGCTCCTGCGGGATGTAGGCGCAGCCCGCCAGACCGCTCAGCGCGGCCGCGGCCGCCAGCGTCAGGCACCGCGCGAGCCCTGCAGTACGAGGCCTCGCGGACTTCACGGTCGCGGCGGTCGTTTGAGCGGACATTTCAACGTTCATTTTCTGGAGCGAATCGCGGCGCAACGCCGCTTACATCTGCGTCAGGCGCTGCAGCATCTGGTCGGATGCCGTGACCGCCTTCGAATTGATTTCGTAGGCGCGCTGCGCCTGAATCATGTTCACCAGCTCTTCGACCACGTTCACGTTCGACGTTTCGACGTAGTTCTGATTGAGCACGCCCGCCCCGTTGGTGCCCGGCTGCGCCACGTTCGGCGCGCCCGAGGCAGCCGTCTCCGCGTACAGGTTCTCACCCAGGCTTTGCAGGCCGGCGTTGTTGATGAACGTGGCGAGCTGGAACGTGCCGATCTGCACGTTGGCCGTATTGCCCGGCTGCGTGACCGAGACCGTGCCGTCGCGGGCAATGGTCAGCGAGAGCGCGTTCGCCGGAATCGTGATCGCCGGCTGCACCGGATAGCCCGACGCCGTCACGAGCTGGCCATTGTTGTCGACCTGGAACGAGCCGTCGCGCGTGTAGGCGGTCGAGCCGTCCGGCATGAGCACCTGGAAGAAGCCGTCGCCGTTGATGGCCACGTCCTTGGCGTTGCTCGTCTGCGTCAGGTTGCCTTGCGTGAAGATGCGCTCGGTCGCCGCCGGGCGCACACCGGTGCCCAGTTGCAGGCCCGAGGGCAGCAACGTTTGCTGCGACGATTGCGCGCCGGGCTGGCGCAGTGTCTGGTACAGCAGATCCTCGAACACCGCGCGGCCCTTCTTGAAGCCGTTCGTGCTGGTGTTGGCGAGGTTGTTCGAAATCACGTCCATGTTCGTCTGCTGGGCGTTCATGCCGGTAGCAGCGATGTAGAGCGAACGGATCATGTGGTGGTTCTCCCCGTGTACGGTCGCGGCGCGCGGATCCCCTCGGGTCCGGCGGGCCACACGGCCGTTAGCTGAAGTTCAGCAACTGGTTGGCGGATTGTTCGTTGGTATCGGCCGTCTGCAGCATCTTCATCTGCATCTCGAAGGCCCGCGACTGCGAGATCATGTTCACCAGCCCGGTGACCGGATTGACGTTGCTGTTCTCGATGGCCCCAGCCACGACGACGACGTTCGGATCGACCTGCGCCGGCGCGTTGTTCGCCGTGCGGAACAGACCGTCGTCGCCGCGCACCAGGTTGTTCTCCGGCGGATTGACCAGCTTCAGTTGGCCCATCACGGCAATGGAGTTGGGCGGATCGCCCTGCCCCAGCGCCGAGATCGTGCCGTCGGTGCCGATGCTCACCGCAGCCCCCGGCGGCACGGCGGCCGGCCCGGCGTCGGTCATCACCGGCAGCCCATGCAGCGTGAGCTGGCCGTCGGCCGTCATCTCGAGATTGCCGCCGCGCGTGTAGGCTTCGCGGCCCTGCGCATCGCGCACGGCGAGCCAGCCCTGCCCCTGGATGGCCACGTCGAGGGGGCGGCCCGTCTGCTGCATCGCGCCGGGCGTGAAATCGGTGCCGGGCGTGGACGTGGCGACGAACGTGCGCGTGCCGGTCGTGCCGTCTGCCGCACGCACCGGCGCCTGGCGAAACGCCGCGAGCTGGGCGCGAAAGCCCGGCGTCGAGACGTTCGCGAGATTGTTCGCGGTGGTCGACTGCTGTTCCATCGCCTGCTTCGCGCCAGTCATGGCGATATAGATCATGCGATCCATCGACGGCCTCCGAGCAAGTTATGCATCTCAGCGGACCCGCCTTACAGGTTGACCATCGTCTGCATCAACTGGTCTTCCGTCTTGATCGTCTGCGCGTTGGCCTGGTAGTTGCGCTGCGCGGTGATCATGTGGACCAGTTCTGCCGTCAGATCGACGTTCGAGGCTTCGACAGCGCCCGCCTGCAGCTTGCCGAGGTTCGTTCCGCCCGGCACGCCAACGATCGGAATGCCCGAGGCGGCCGATTCTTGCCACAGGTTGTTGCCCTGCGGAATCAGGCCCTGCACGTTGTTGAAGTTCGCCAACGCCACCTGGCCCAGCGACATCGACTGAGTGTTCGAGTACGTGCCGACGATCGTGCCGTCGGCGCTGAACGTGAAGCCGGTCAGGCGGCCCGACGTGTAGCCGTTCTGCGTCAGGTTGTTCGGCGTGTAGGTGTTGCCGTACTGCGTGGTGCCCGTCATGTCGAGCGTCATGCTGGCCGTCGATGCGCCGTTGCCGTAATTGATCGTGGGCAGCGTGATCGGCCCCGTCACGGCGGCGCCGGTCGAGTCGGTCTGCGACACGAGGCTGCCGGCCGAGTTGAACGTCAGTGTGCCGATCGGGCCCGCGCCGACCTGGGTCGTGCCGTCGGTCGACGCGTACACCGTCCATGTGGCGTTGTTGGTCACGGCGTTCACGCTCGACTTCACGAAATACAGGTTCACGTCGTGCGAATTGCCCAGCGAGTCGTAGACCTTGAGCGACGTGGCATTCGTGTATGAGTTCGGGTCGGTGATCGAGAACGGCGTCGTGTTGACCGCGCTGCGCGAGTCGAGGTTGAACTGCCCCGTGATCTTGGACGTCGCCGTCGGCGCCAGGTCACCCGTCGGGATCTGCAGATCGACCGGCGAGACGCTGTTGATGATGCCGGTCGGGCCGGCCAGGTAGCCGGTCAGGCGATCGCCGTTGTTGTCGACGATATAGCCGTTCTTGTCGAGCGAGAACTGACCGTTGCGCGTGTAGGAAATGGCGCCGTTGTTCGACACGCGGAAGAAGCCGTTGCCCGACACCGCCAGATCGAGCTGACGATTCGTCACCGTAATGTCACCCTGGGTGAACTGCTGGGCGATGCCCGCCACGCGCGTGCCGATCCCCACCGTGTTGTTGCCGGCGCCATACAGCGAGTTGGCGTAGATGTCGGCGAATTGCGCCTCACCCTGTTTGAAGCCGACGGTGGCGGCGTTGGCAACGTTGTTGCCGATGACGTCCAGGTCCTTGGAGGCGGCGTTCAGGCCGCTCAGTCCGGTCGAAAAGGCCATGTGGATACTCCTGAAATTCGGTGGTCGACGACGTCTGTCGCGATGAAAACGGTTAAAGGCTTACGCCGTATGGGGGCGATACGATCGGTTACAGGATTTCCCGGACGTCCGAGAGCGCGATGTTCGAGCCCGTGCCGACATTGAGCAGCGGCGCGCCGGTCGTGCTGGCCACCACGCTTTGCACCTGCGCGTACGACAGCAGCGTCGGCGTCACGGCCTTGCCGTTGGCCGAAGCGCTCACCGCGACCGTGTACTTGCCATCGGCCACGGCGGTGCCCGCGTCGTCCTTGGCGTCCCACGTGAGCGCCTGCACCCCGGCGTCGAGCGCGCCCGCATTGACGGTGCGTATGACCTTGCCCGTGCTGTCCTTGATCTGGATCGTCACCGTGTCGGCGTCGCTCGGCAGTTCGAAGCCGAACGGGGTGGCGGTCTTCGTGACCGTGCCATCGGTGGCCGTGGTGCTGCCCACCCCGACGCTGCTGCCCGGAATCAGCACGCCCTTGCCCACGAGCGCCGAGGCTTGCAGGCTTTGCGTCGAATTGAGCTGCGAGGTCACCGACGAGAGCGTCGTGTTCAACTGAGTGAT
This sequence comes from Pandoraea eparura, assembly GCF_902459725.1. Classification (GTDB taxonomy): domain Bacteria; phylum Pseudomonadota; class Gammaproteobacteria; order Burkholderiales; family Burkholderiaceae; genus Pandoraea; species Pandoraea eparura. The sequence continues at coordinate 46,350 of NZ_CABPSH010000007.1, read as the reverse complement.
GCCCGAGACCGTGCTGATCTGCGCGAGCTGCGAGGTCACCTGCGAGTTGTCCATCGGATTGAGCGGATCCTGATTGTTCATCTGCGCGACGAGCAACTTCAGAAAGCTGTTCTGCAAATCGTTCGCGCCGCCCGCGGACGAACTGCTGGAGCTGCTGCTGGCCGTGCCGTTGATCGAATCGAGGAACGTCTGAGACAAGGTCCCGGCGTTCGACGTATTGATACTTGCCATCTTGTGGTCTCCGCGCGGCCCCTTACTGGCCGACCGTGAGGGTTTTGAGCATCAGCGTCTTGGCGGTGTTGAGCGCCTCGACGTTGGCCTGATAGGAGCGGGAAGCGGAGATCATGTTGACCATCTCCTCCACCGGATTCACGTTGGGCATCGTGACGTAGCCCTGGGCGTTGGCCGCCGGGTTCTTCGGGTCGTACACGGTCTTGAGCGGCGACGGATCCTCGACCACGCCGGCCACCTTCACCCCGCCGACGTCGGTGCCCGCGACCGGATTGACCTGGAACACGACCTGCTTGGCGCGGTACGGCTGGCCGTCCGGGCCGGTCACCGACTCGGCGTTGGCGAGATTGCTGGCCGTGACGTTCATGCGCTGCGACTGCGCAGTCATGGCCGAACCGGCGACATCGAAGATGCTCATCAGCGGCATGGCGCTTACCCTTGACTTGTGATGGCGGCCAGCATCGTCTTGATCTGGCTGGACAGGACCGTGAGGCCCGTTTGGTAATGCACGGCGTTGTCGGCGAAGTTCACTCGCTCGGCATCGAGTTCGACGGTGTTGCCGTCGATACTTTGTTGGTACGGCACCCGATACAGCAGCTCAGGCCCCCCCAACGGCGGGGCCATGCTCACCCCGCGCCCCGCGATGTGGCGCGACGACGTGCGCGCGAGCGACACGCTCGACTCGGAGGCGAGCTGTTGCTGCGCGCCGCGCTCGACCGCCTGGCTCAGCGCACTGTTGAAATCGACGTCGCGCGCCTTGTATCCCGGCGTGTCCGCGTTGGCGATGTTCGACGAGATCACCTCCTGGCGGTAGGCGCGCATGGCCAGCGCCTGCTGAGAAAATCGCAATGCCGCGTCCAGTTTGTCCATGATCTCGTCTCGCCCGATGCCTGCCGTGATGCCGGTGGTGCACAAGAAGCCTCGCCGTCCCGGCACCGGGCGTCCGCTCAGCGTGAGTGGCGGGTTTCGCAGCGGTGCGCAGACGACATGTCCTGCCGGGTCCGGAAACAGGACGGACCTTTTGGCATGCTTTGCATCGTATGCGTACCCCCCGGGATTCAATCGGGCGAATAGGCACGAGATTGGCCGCCATTTCGGGCCATGCCCGGCAGGGCGACATCTCTAGAATGGCTTCCTGACGGCATCGGGCGGGGTTCGCCCCCCAGGCATCGGAACGCTGCCCGGTGCCGTCGGCTTCACGGCGCGGCGACGGATGTGCGCCAGACATCCCACACACCGCTCGGGTGCCGGGTACGAAGGAGAGTGAGCATGGCAGGCAATTTCGGCGGCGGTCTCGCCAGTGCCCCCCGCGTGCGCAGCGCGCCGCGGCGTGGCGTTCGCACGTGTGTGCGCTCCAGCCTGCTTGCCGTCGTCCTGAGTCTGACGGGTCTCGCTGTGCCGGGTCTTGCGCAGGCTGCCTCGACGAGCGGCTATGCCGCAGGCATCGCCACCGATCCGGCCGCCGAGCATCTGGGCAACACGTTCGGCCCGGGCGCCGTCGTCATTCCCGGCAATCATGCCGTGGCTGGCGGCGTCGCCTCCAACACCGCAAACGCCTACAACGTCTCGAACACGGCCCGCAGGGTCGCAACGGCGAACGCCAATCCGAATGCCGGGATGGCGCCTGCGGTGCAGACACCTCAGGCCACTGGCGCCGCCGTCCAATCCCAGTTCCAGAACACCGACGTCATCCGTCAGACGGCCGAGCGCTTCCTGCGCGAGCAAACGATGGGGCTGCCGGGACGTGTGACGTTTACCGTGGGCGACGCCGTCTCCGACCGGATGCCGGCATGCGCGGCGCTCGAACCGTTTTTGCCGCCGGGGGCGCGCCTGTGGGGGTCGACGACCGTCGGCGTGCGCTGCGCGGGCGAGCGTCCCTGGACGCTCTACCTGCAGGCGCGCGTCAGCATCAACGCGACGTATTTCGTGGCCGCCCGCCAGATCAACCCGGGCGAGACCGTCGGTCCGAACGATCTGTCACCGCGTCAGGGCGATCTCACCTTGCTGCCGCGCACGGTAGCCACCGATGCCGGCCAGATCATCGGCACGGTGGCCGTGAACCGCATCACGTCCGGCCTGCCGATCCGTTCCGACCTGCTGCGCAGCGCGATCGCCGTTCAGCAGGGGCAAACCGTGCGCGTCGTCTCGCGCGGCTCGGGCTTCGAGGTGAGCACCGAAGGCCAGGTCCTGTCGCGTGCGAGTGCCGGCGATCCCGTCCAGGTGCGCACGCGCGCCGGACAGCTCGTCAGCGGAACCGTCAAGACCGGCAAGAACGGGAGCGTCGAAGTGGAAGTTGCCCTGTAAGCAAACACTCACTACGGGTTAAAATTCGCTGAAATCGGCCGAGTGCGGGATCGGGTAACAGGATGTAACTTACCTAAAGTTATGCCCGACAATGCCGTTACACAGGCAGGTTTCAGGGGAAAGCATATGAAAATCGAACCACCCGCCAATCCGTTGACTGGCGTCGGTGCGGGCAAGGCGCCGACCGACCGGACGACTGCCGCCACGACGAGCGCCGATGGCACGAGCGCGCCCGTTGCCAGCCCGGGCAGCGATGCGAACGTGAGCACGAGCGCGCTCTCGTCGGAGATGCGCGCCTTGCAGGCTGCGTTGGCGAAGACCGGGTCGGCGGATATCGACGTGGCCAAGGTGGCCGCGATCAAGCAGGCAATTTCCGAAGGGAAGCTCGCCATCGATCCCAACAAGATTGCGGACGGTCTCATTGCGACCGCGCGCGATCTGCTCTCCTCGCAATCGAAGTCATGACCACCGATGCCCTGCTGACGACCCTCGCCGCTGAAACGAACGCCATTCGCGCGTTTTCGGCGCTGCTTCTCGAGGAACAGCAGGCATTGGTCAACGGCACACTCGACGCGCTGCCGGAACTGACCGAGCGCAAGACGCAAGCCGTGACCGACCTCGCGGCCCTTGGGCGCGAACGCGACGCCCGGCTGGAAGCGCTGGGCTATCGCCCGGACGAGTCGGGTGCCACGGCGGCCGCCGCTGCCGACACCGGCATCGACGCCGCATGGAAGGCGCTGCTCGATGCAGCGATCGAAGCCAAGCGCGCCAACGAGACCAACGGCGTATTGATTCGCACGCGCCTGACTTACACGCAGCAGGCGCTGAACGTGCTGTACGGCCCGCAGCAGAATGCCCCGCTCTACGGCCCCGATGGCCGCACCGCCCCGCGATCGAGCGGCGGCAGCATTACGGCTTGAGGTAACACGCCTTCGCGCGATTCGGGTTCAACAACCGTTTCGCGTAGCCTATCTTCGCTCGACTTTCCGGCGCTCTGCAAGATTTCCTGGGCCGCATCCGAAAGCCGGCGCGTTATCCGATCGCCTCACACAGCGCGAACAGCCCCACGCCAAACGCTTTCGCACTCATCGGTGCAGAAAGCGGCATCGTCGCCGCCCCATACGTCGGGACGCATCGGGGCACACTTCCCCGTCTTGGCAATGCATGACGTCCGACGGGGAGTGTCAATGAACGTGGGCAACGAATTCAGCAGGAACAACATCGCGGTGCCGATCTGACATGACGACAGCAGCCATGGCGGATCTGGTCGGGGTCGCAGGCGCGCTCCTCGTCGTCGCGGCCTATTTCCTGAATCTTCGTGGAACGCTCCTCACCCGCGATTACCGCTATTCCGCCTTGAATCTGTTCGGATCGACGATGATCGTCTACTCGCTCGTCTACAACCCGAATCCGGCCTCGCTGCTGATCGAGGCGTTCTGGGTCTCGATCAGCCTCTACGGCTTGCTCAAGTCATTTAGGGAACGCAGGCAAGGATTTCAGTCCCGCCGCAATGGCTAAGCCAGAAGCCATTGCCGAGTCCGTAGGCCGCCCCCATTCCGCCAATCAGACACTCGCTCGGACACCTTAGCTCGCCGACGTCCAAGCCTTCTCACGCAACGTCGCGCGCAGGCGGGAGATCGCCTGACTATGCAACTGGCAAACGCGTGATTCGCTCACTTCCAGCACCGCGCCGATCTCGCGCAGGTTCAAGCCCTGGTCGTAATACAGGCTCATGAGCAACTTCTCGCGCTCGGGCAGCCGCTCGATCGCATCGATCACGCCACCACGCAGCCCCTCGTCGAGCAGCATCGTCAGCGGATCGGCCCCCGGGTCCGCACAGATCCGGTCGATAAACGGCTCGTCGTCCGCCGAGTCGAAATCTTCGTAATAAACAAGCTGGCAGCCATGCACGTCCTGCAGCATCTGCTGGTATTCGGCCAGCCCGATCGACATCTCGCCCGCGATCTCGCTCTCCGACGGCCCCCGGCCCAGCCGCTGCTCCAGACGCTGCACCGCCTTCTCGATCTGGCGCGCCGTCTTGCGAATGCCGCGCGACGCCCAATCCAGTTCGCGCAACTCGTCGAGCATCGCGCCACGAATGCGCTGGCTCGCGTACGTTTCGAACTGCGCGCCCTGCGTCTCCTGATAGCGGTTCGCCGCATCGAGCAGCCCCAGCATGCCCGCCTGAATCAGGTCTTCCAATTCCACGCTCGCCGGCAGCTTCGCCATCAGTTGCAGCGCCAGACGACGCACCAACGGCGCGTATTGGGTCAGCGTGTCGTTCGTGTCGACCTTCCCGCGCGCGGTATACATGTTTCCCTCCGCTTCCTCTCGGCGCGTGCCGTGTCGCTCAGGCCGTGTGCGCGCTCACCGCGCCCACGCCATGCGTTATGTCGCCCCCGCGCTCGCCGCCGATGTCACCGACCCCGGCGCCCAACGCGCCCAACCCCGTCTCTCGCACAGCCAGCGGCCAATGCATCACCTGCACCGCCAACTGCCGATACGCCACCGCCGCCGGCGCCATCGGAAACGCATCGACCACGGTGCGCGTCAATTGCCGCGCACGCGTGACCTGCCGGTCCGTCGGCACATGGCCAGCCAGCTCCAGCGACACCGCCAGGTAACGGCTCGCCGTCGTGGCCAGATTGCGGCACACCACGCGCGCCTCCACATCCTCCGCCCGATTCACCAACACCCGGAACTGCGCCAGCGCGTAGTCGAAATGCGCCTGCTTGATCCACGAATACGCCCCCGTGATCGACGCCGGCTCACACCCCAGCACCACCAGCACGTCGTGCGCGTGCGCCGCGAGCGGGCTGAGCACCGCCCCCGCATGCGTGCAGTCGATCACCACGACGTCGGGCTCACCGGTCGTCAACAGCGGCAATGCGCGCAACGGATCGATGCGCTCGGGGTGGCGATGCGCCACCGGCACCAGCACCACGTTGTCGCGCGTATGCACGCGAATCGCCTCGGGCAACACACGTCCGGCCAGCACGTCGTGGATGTCGCCACGCAACGGCAGGCCGAGCGCCGGCGCGGCATGGCCGCTCTCATCGGCCAGCACCACATCCTGACCGTGATGCGCCAGGGCGCTGGCCAGATTCAGCGCGGCACTCGTCTGACCCGCTTCAGGCGCACTCCCCACCACCGCGACGATACGCGTGGTGTGACGCGCCACGAGTCGGCGCAGACCTTCCGCTTGATCGAGTACGAGCTTAACCAAAGCAGGCCTCGCCTGACGGTTGGGCAGGCGCGAACAGCCCGCTGTATTGAGGATCGACACCGCGCACCACGGCCAGCAAGTCTTCCTCGGCCGGCACGAACGGCGACCCCGTGACCGGCGCGGACAACGCCGTATCGATCAGGAACGGCTTGTCGGCTACGTGCAGGTTCTCCGGCACACGCTGTCCCGTGGACACGTAATGCACCGGCAAACGATGACGAATCACCGTATCGAGCACCGACCCGAGATTGGTCGTTTCGTCCAGTTTCGTGAGAATGCACCCCGCCAGATCGCCGCCGCCTTGCGCGCTCGCGCTGCGATAGGCGTGCACCACCTCGTTGAGCGTGTCGCCGTGGCTCGTCGCGTTGAGCAGCAGCAAGCGCTGCACCGGCGTCTCGGCGCCGCACAGCATCGCCACCTGCTCCGGCACCGTGCGGTCGCGCTGGCTCATGCCCACCGTGTCGATCAGCACCATGTGCTTGTTGCGCAACTCGGTCAGCGCGAGACGCAAGTCCGTGGCGTCCTTCACCGCGTGCACCGTCACGCCGAGAATCTTGCCGTAGATGCGCAACTGCTCATGTCCGCCGATACGATAGCTGTCGGTCGTGAGCAACGCGAGCTTCTCCGCGCCGTGCCGCATCACGCAACGCGCCGCGAGCTTGGCCGTCGTGGTAGTTTTGCCCACGCCGGTCGGCCCCATCAGCGCGTACACGCCGCCGCGGTCCATCAGTTCGTCTTCGTTCGGCATGACGGGCAGATTGCGCGTGAGCGCACGCTTGACCCATGCCAGCCCGCTCTCCAGATCGCCACCCTCCGGCAGGTGCTCGAGCAGCGCCCGGCCCAGTTGCGCCGAGAACCCGGCGGCGAGCAGCGTACGCAGAATCTCGCCCTGCGCCGGAGACCGACGTTGCTTGTCGTTCCAGACCAGCCCCGCGACCTGCTCTTCGAGCAAGCCGCGCATGCTCTGAAGTTCGCCCATCATGGTCTGGGCAAGCGCGCTCGCGGCCCCCGCGTCATGGGCCGCCGTAACGGGAGCGACAGGCGCCGCCGGGCGCGGACGCGGCCGATGGGTCGGCATGTCGCCGCCCGCGAGCGCGTCAAGATCCTCTTCCGCCAACGCAACGATTTCCACGCCGTTGGCGACCGAGCGGTTGGACAACACGACCGCATCCGGTCCAATTTCCTCGCGAATCTGGCGCAGTGCATCGCGGCACGTGCCCGCAAAGAATTTCCGAATCTTCACCCTTGACCTCCGATGAGTGCCGTCATTTTCACGTTGCGTGTGTCAGGCACTTCCGCATACGACAAAACCTTGAGCTGCGGTACGCTGCGGCGCAGGAAGCGCGAGAGCAGCGAACGCAGCGGATGTTGGACCAGCAATACCGACGGCAGGCCCTGACGCTCCTGACGCGCCACGGCAGCCTGCGTCTCGCGCAACAACGTGTCCGCGAGGCCCGGCTCCAGACCGGTGCCGCCGCCGGCCGACAACGCCTGCGTGAGAATGCGTTCGAGATTGGCGTCGAGCCCCACCACCTCGAGATCGCCGTTGCCCGGAAACACGCTTTGCGTGATCGCGCGACCCAGCGCCAGGCGCACCAGCGCCGTGAGATCCTGCGCATCCTGCACGCGCGTACCGTGTTCGGCGAGCGTATCGATGATCGTACGCATGTCGCGAATCGGCACCTGCTCCTCGAGCAGGTTCTGCAACACTTTTTGCAGCGTGGTGAGCGCGACCGTCTTCGGCACCAGGTCTTCGATGAGCTTGGGTGCGTCCTTGCCGATGCGCTCGATGAGCTGCTGCACTTCGTGACGCCCCAGCAACTCGTGCGCGTGGGCGTTGATCAGGTGGTTCAGGTGCGTGGCGACCACTGTCCCGGCATCGACCACCGTGTAGCCATACGCCTGGGCCTGATCGCGCTGACCGACATCGATCCATGTGGCCGGCAGGCCGAAGGCCGGGTCGCGCGTGGGCGTGCCCTGCAGCGGCGCACTGACCTGCCCCGGGTCGATGGCGAGCAGTTGTCCCGGATACGCTTCACCCTCGCCGATGACCACGCCCTTGAGCGTGATGCGGTACTGGTTCGGGCGCAGCTCCAGGTTGTCGCGAATGTGCACGACCGGCGCAAGGAAGCCGATTTCCTGGGCGAACTTCTTGCGGATGCCCTTGATGCGCTTGAGCAATTCGCCGTCCTGATTGCGGTCGACGAGCGGAATCAGTCGATAGCCGACTTCCAGGCCCAGCGGGTCGACCAGCGCCACATCGTCCCACGACGCCTCGGCTACTTCGGCCGGTGCGCTGGCCGCCACGGGAGTCGGACGCGCGGCCTGTTGCTTCTCGGCCTCGGCGCGACGGAACTGATAACGCGCCAGCGCCCCCAGCCCCCCCGCCAGCAGCAGGAAGGCGAAGTGCGGCATGCCAGGGATCAAGCCCATCAGGCCGAGAATCGCCCCCGTGATGCCCAGCACGCGCGGATTGCTGAACAGTTGCGAGACGACTTGCTGACCGACGTCCTCATCGGTCGCCACGCGCGAGACGACCACACCGGCGGCCGTCGAGATCACCAGCGCGGGAATCTGCGCGACCAGACCGTCACCGATGGTCAGCAGCGTGTAGTTCTTCGCCGCCATGCCGATATCCAGGCCGTGCTGGGCCACGCCGACGATCAGCCCGCCGACGATGTTGATGATCATGATGAGCAGACCGGCGACCGCATCGCCGCGCACGAACTTCGATGCGCCGTCCATCGAGCCGTAGAAGTCGGCTTCCTGCGCGATCACCGAGCGGCGCTTGCGCGCTTCCTCTTCGCCGATCAGTCCGGCGTTCAGGTCGGCGTCGATCGCCATCTGCTTGCCGGGCATGGCGTCGAGGGTGAAGCGCGCGCCGACTTCGGCGATACGCCCCGCGCCCTTCGTGATCACCATGAAGTTGATGACCACGAGGATGATGAACACCACGATACCGACGGCATAGTTGCCGCCCACCAGGAAGTGGCCGAACGCCTCGATCACCTTGCCGGCGGCGTCCGGGCCGGTGTGGCCTTCAAGCAGCACCACGCGGGTCGACGCCACGTTCAGCGACAGGCGCAGCAGCGTGGAGAACAGCAGCACGCTCGGGAACGCCGCGAAGTCGAGCGGCTTTTGCGTGTACATGCTCACGAGCAGCACCATCACCGCCAGGGCGATGTTGAAGGTGAAGAGCAGATCCAGGATGAACGGCGGCAACGGCAGGATCATCATGCCCAGAATCATGATGATCAGCACCGGCGCGGCAAGCGACTTCAGATTGCCACCGAGGAGCAGTTGCGACGAGCGCAGGAGCTGGTTCGCGCGAGGGTTGAGGTTCATTCGTTACACTCGTTTCGCCCCGGCGCGCCGCGGCGCGTCGAGGTCGGCCGGCACCGGCAGGTCCGACGGGGTGACGGGCGCGACGCCCCCCTCGGTGCGCCAGCGGCGAAGCTGGAAGACCCACGCCAGCACTTCGGCCACGGCCGTGTATAGCGTGGCCGGGATTTCATGACCGATGTCCACGTGCGCGTGCAGTGCCCGTGCCAGCGGCGGGGCTTCGAGAATCGGGATGTGGTGCTCGGCGCCCATCTCGCGAATGCGCTTCGCCACCAGATCCGTGCCCTTGGCCAGCACGCGCGGCGCAGACATGTTCTCCTTGTATTCGAGGGCGACGGCGAAGTGTGTCGGATTGGTCACGATCACGTCGGCCTTGGGCACGTCCTGCATCATGCGACGGCGCGCCGTCTGGCGCTGCAACTGACGGATGTGCGCCTTGAGGTGTGGATCGCCCTCGTTTTCCTTGTTTTCCTGCCGCACTTCCTCTTTGGTCATGCGCAGCTTCTTGTAGTGCTGCCAGAGCTGGAAGGGCACGTCGATGGCTGCCACCAGCATCAGCGACGCCACAATGAACGCGCAGCACACGGCGATCAACTCGCCCACATACGGCAGTGCCGCGCGCGGCGACTGGGTCATCAGTCCCATGACCGCGTCGCGATCGCGCGCAATCGCCCAGTACGCTACGGCGCCGACGAGCACGGTCTTGGCCACCGCCTTGACGAGTTCGACCAGTCCCTGCACCGAGAACATGCGGCCCAGCCCCTTGATCGGATTCAGACGGCCGAAATTGGGGGCGAGCGACTGGGTGGTGAAGAGCCAGCCGCCCAGCGCCATCGGGGCCGCGATCGCCGCGAGCACCAGCACGCCGAGCAACGGCGCGATGGCGATGAGCGCGTCGGCGCCCGAGCGCGCGGCGTACGAGAGCATGCGGTGGGTGTCGAGGGCGGTGCCTGGCTCGAACTGCATCCCGTGGCGCATCAGTTGGGCAAACCCTTGCGAGATGCGGTCGGCCGTCATCCACAGGCCAGCCACGCCAGCGGCCAGCAAGGCAAACGTGGACAGCTCCCGCGAACGCGCAACCTGTCCTTCCTCGCGCGCCTTTTCAAGGCGCCGGGGAGACGCGGGTTCCGTCTTTTCGAGATCGCTATCCTCAGCCATGCCCTATCCACTGCGGGCGGACGAAGCCACCCTATCGCGACCGATTATGGCCGTAACGGTCAAGTCACAAAGGGGGGAATAGAGGCGGGATTGGGCGGTATTTCGCGCGGGCGCCCGGTCAAGGCCGGAACCGGCCCCAGACAGCGACGCCCCGGCAGCCCGTCGACGGGCTGCCGGGGCCCGACATCTCAGAAACCGAGACTGGCGAGCAGGTCATCGACCTGTCCCTGGTCGGCCACGATGTCGGTGCGGCCGTCCGTCTTGACCTGCGGCCCGTTGAGCAGGGAGTCTTCCGCCTCCTTGCGCTTCTCGGGCGGCATGTTTTCAAGCAGCGTCTGAAGCAGATGCTTCTCGATCTCCTGCACGACATCCATGATCTTCTTGATGACCTGCCCGGTCAGATCCTGGAAGTCCTGCGCCATCATGATTTCCATCAGATGGTTGTTGGTCGCGCGCGTATCGTCGGGCACGCGGCGCAGATACGTGCGCGTCTCAACGACCAGATGGCGGGCGTCGTCGAGTTCGAGCGGCTCGTCGAACCACTTGGCCCAGCGCGCGTCGAGCGCATTGGCGTCCGCTTCAAGGCGGTCCTGAATGGGCTTGGCCAGTTCAATGGCCGTGAGCGCCCGCACCGCCGCCTGCTCGGTCAGGGTAGCGACATAGTTCAGGCGATCGCGCGCATCCGGAATCGCTTCGGCCGCCTGTTCGAGTTGCTTGTCCAAACCAAGCTCGCGCAGGTTATCGCGCAGCATGCGCGTCAACTGTCCGATGCGCATGAGCATGCGCGCGGACGGATCCGCTTCGCCGGTCACGTAAGCGCCGTCGGGCTCACCCGGCCATTCAGTGCTCGCCTCGTGGGTCACGCTCAGGCCCCCGTCTTTTCCATTTTCTCGAAGATCTTGCCCAGCTTTTCATCGAGCGTCGCGGCCGTGAACGGCTTGACGACATACCCGCTGGCCCCGGCCTGGGCGGCCGCGATGATGTTTTCCTTCTTCGCTTCGGCCGTCACCATCAGCACCGGCAGCTTCGCCAGGTTCGGATCGGCGCGGATCTGCTGGAGCATCGTCAGGCCGTCCATGTTCGGCATGTTCCAGTCCGAGACCACGAATTCGAAGCTACCGCCGCGCAGCTTGGCCAGCGCCGCCGCACCATCTTCCGCTTCGTCGACGTTGGAGAAGCCCAGCTCCTTGAGCAGGTTTCTCACGATCCGGCGCATCGTCGGAAAATCGTCGACGACCAGGAATTTCAAGTTCTTGTCTACCATCATCACTCCAAATTCGGCCGGCGCCCCGCGGGGGCCGGCGATATTCATGGGCGGATTTCGCCACCACTCGGTGCCCCAAGTGTGTCCGCAAATCGACGCGACGCATACGGCGAAAAAACGCCAAAAAAGCGCCCTACTATACCCGCTGCGTGCGGTCGCCAAATTTCGCGACCTGATGCAGCACTTTGCGGGCCATTTCGTGCAGTGGCACCACTTCTTCCGCGCCGCCCATCGCAATGGCCTCGCGCGGCATGCCGAACACAATGCAGCTCGCCTCGTCCTGCGCGAACGTGTGCGCGCCGGCCCGGCGCATCTCCACGAGACCCGCCGCCCCGTCGCGGCCCATGCCCGTGAGAATCACACCAATCGCGTTGCGTCCCGCGTGGACGGCCGCGGAGCGAAACAATACATCGACCGACGGCCGATGTCGATTCACCGGCGGTGCCGCATCAAGCAAGGCCACGTAGTTCGCGCCGCTGCGCGAGAGTTGCAGGTGGGTGTCGCCGCCCGGCGCGATGTACGCGTGGCCCGGCAGCACCCGCTCGCCATGCTCGGCTTCCTTCACCGTGATGCGGCACAGCCCGTTCAGGCGCTGCGCGAACGACTTCGTGAAGCCCGCCGGCATGTGCTGGGTAATCAGGATCGCCGGCGCGTCCGGTGGCATCGGCACGAGTACCTCGCGAATCGCTTCCGTGCCGCCCGTCGACGCGCCGATGATGATCAGCTTTTCCGTCGACACCAGCGGGTTGCGCAACATCGGCGCTGCCTCGACCGGTGCGGGCGCCGCACTCTTGGGTGGAGCGCTGCGCACGCGCGCGCGTGCGGCGCCGCGAATCTTGTCGGCGATCATCTCCCCGTAGTCGAGCATGCCGTCGCGAATGCCCAGGCGCGGCTTCGTCACGAAGTCCACCGCGCCGAGTTCAAGCGCGCGCAGCGTGACCTCCGAGCCGCGCTCGGTCAGCGACGACACCATGAGCACCGGCATCGGGCGCAGACGCATGAGCTTCTCGAGGAAGTCGAGCCCGTCCATGCGCGGCATTTCGACGTCGAGCGTGAGCACGTCCGGGTTGTGCTGCTTGATCAGGTCGCGCGCCACGAGCGGGTCGGGGGCGGTCGCCACAACGGTCATGTCCGGTTGCGCGTTGATGATCTCGGTCATCAGGCTGCGCACGAGTGCGGAATCGTCCACGCACAGGACTTTGATTGGTTCGCTCAAGCCTCCTCCATTTGTCGGTTGTCATGCCCCGGCCGAGGCTTGGCGTTTCTGGCCGGTGGCGCAAAGAGTTCTACGGAACCCCGGACTTCGCGTGCACGCAGACGCTGCGCGTACGCCTGTTCGCGCTGGGCGATGGCCGGGTCGCCCCGGTCGCCCAGCTTCCTCACCATCACCCGCCCGGTGCGCGGCAAGAAGCACACCTTGCGCGGATGCGGTCCGAGCAGATCCTGCGCCGTGACGCGAATCTGCTCCATCTCCAGGTAGCGCAACACGAAGTTCGCGTTGCGATCGCCGATGTTCAGGGTGGTCATGCCCGCGAGCACCGCGCCACCGCCGAAGACCTTCGCTTCGAGCCGCTCGCGCCGTGCACCAAGCTTGATCAGTTCGTTGATGAGCATTTCCATGGCGTAAGCGCCATAGCGCATCGACGCCGAGAGTATACGGTCGCGCTCGCTCTCGCCATCGTCCGGCAACATGAAATGATTCATGCCGCCGATGCCGGTGATGGTGTCGCGCACGCAAGCGGCCACGCACGAGCCGAGCACGGTCACGAGCATGATGTCGTCGGTCGTCACGTAGTACTCCGACGGCAGCAGCTTGACCGCCTGCGTGTCGAACGCATTATCGAAGTAGTGGTTGGTCGCGAGGGCCTCGGCCAGTGGCTGCGTCATGTCAGGCTCCGGGTGGACGCTTGCCGGCCAGTTCGTACACCGTCTGCCCACGCAACCGGAACGCCTGGCTCACATAGGTGAAGTTCTCGGAATGTCCGGCGAAGAGCAAACCATCCGGCTTGAGCAAGGGCACGAAGCGCTCGAGAATGCGCGCTTGCGTGGCCTTGTCGAAATAGATCATCACGTTGCGGCAGAAGATGACGTCGAACGGCCCACCGATCTGCCACGACGGCGCGAGCAGGTTGAGCGGCGCGAACGTCACGAGTTGCTGCAGTTCCGGGCGCACCTTGATCTTGCCCTCGTTCGCGCCCGTGCCCCGCAGGAAATGGCGGCGCAACTGCTCCTGCGAGAGCTTGCCGGTCTGCTCGCCGCTGTAGACGGCACTCGCGGCCCGCGCGAGCACCTGCGTGTCGAGATCGGTGGCGAGCACGCTCGCGCTGGGACGCGTGCCGAGCGTGTCGACGAGCGTCATCGCAATCGAATATGGCTCTTCGCCGGTCGACGCGGCACAGCACCAGATCGAAATCGGCTTGGCCCGCTGACGCACGAAGTCGGCGAGCAGCGGGAAGTGATGCGACTCGCGGAAGAACGACGTCAGGTTGGTCGTCAACGCGTTGGTGAACGACTCCCATTCGGCCTCGCCGGTGTCGGCCTCGAGCCTGTCGAGGTATTCGGTGAAACTGGTGAGGCCCAGCGCGCGCAAACGCCGTGCGATGCGGCTGTATACCATCTCGCGCTTGTGTTCCGCCAGGGCGATGCCGGCGCGTTGATAGATCAGATTGCGGATGCGGCCGAAATCGGTCAGCGAGAATGCGAAGTCGCGTTCGCCCGAGAGGGCGGCGCCGCTGGCGCGCGCGAAATCCGCGCCGCGCGAGCTGGCGTCGCCGTCGGTGCCGGCGGCACCTCGGCGCGTCGTAGGCGAGGTCATGCGCGAATCAGTCATGTCGTCTCACTTTGCCACCGTGGCAGTCGTTCGCGCTATGCCGCGCGAGCCAGCGTCTGCGGCGCCGGCCTACGACGCGGCGCGCTCATTGCGTGACCGGCCATCCCCGCACCGCTCGTCTGGAACACCGCCACCGCTGAGCGCAGATCGTGCGCCTGCGATTCGAGCGACCCGGCCGCGGCCGCCGCTTCCTCCACGAGCGCCGCGTTCTGCTGCGTCACTTCGTCCATCTGCGTCACGGCGCGGTTCACCTGCTCGATACCGCTCGACTGCTCGTTCGATGCCGCCGAGATCTCACCCATGATGTCCGTCACGCGCTTGACCGCCTGTACGATCTCGCCCATCGTCTGGCGCTGCTGGGCGACGAGCGCCGTGCCGTCCTGCACGCGGCGCGCCGACTCTTCGATCAGCGCCTTGATTTCCTTCGCGGCGGCCGCACTGCGCTGCGCCAGCGTGCGCACTTCGCCCGCCACCACGGCAAAGCCGCGCCCCTGCTCGCCCGCACGGGCGGCTTCCACGGCGGCGTTCAGCGCCAGGATGTTGGTCTGGAAGGCGATCCCGTCGATGACGCCGATGATGTCGACGATCTTGTTCGAACTGGTCGAGATACCGTCCATCGTCTCGCCGACCTGTCCGGAAACCTGACCGCCCCGCGTGGCGATCTCCGAGGCATTCACGGCGAGTTGGCTCGCCTGACGCGCGTTGTCGGCGTTTTGCTTGACCGTGGCGGTGAGCTGCTCCATCGACGACGCAGTCTCTTCGAGCGACGCGGCCTGCTGCTCGGTGCGCGCCGACAGGTCGGTGTTGCCTGCCGCGATCTGCTGTGCGGCCGTCGTGATCGACTCGGTGCCCTCGCGAATCTGCCCGATAGTCTCGGCCAGCGTGCGCTGCATGCGCTGCATCGCGTGGAGCAGGCTGCTGTCATCGCCCGGCGCCAGACTCACCTGGCTTTGCAGATCGCCGCTTGCGATGCGATGCGCGATCTCGGCGGCATACTCAGGCTCGCCGCCCAGGCTGCGCTGCACGTTGCGAATGATCGCGATCATGGCGGCCGTCACGATGGCGCCGATGACCAGCAGAGCGATGCCGTATCGGATCAGCGCACTGTAGAACGCCTCGTCGACGTCCTGCATGTAGATACCGCTCATCACGCCCCAGTCCCACGGCGCGAAGTACTTCACGAACGAAAGCTTCTCCAGGCGCTTGTCGCTGCCCGCGACACGACCGTGGTATTCGACGAAGCCCGAGCCTTTCTCCTTGGCAACGCGGGCCATCTCGACGAACAGCAACTTGCCGTTCGAATCCTTGTAGTTCGAGACGTCCTTGTTCACCAGATCGGCCAGCGTCGGATGCATGAGCACGACCGGCTTCGAGTTGAACACGACCAGGTAGCCGCTGTCGCCGTATCGCATCGCCTTCAGGCGAGCCATCGCCTGCTGTTTGGCGTCGTCGACGCTGATCTTGCCTGCCGCGGCCTGTGCCGCGTAGTCGCGCACGATGCCGTCGGCACTCGTGACGATGTTCTCGACCGCCGCCCGGCGCTCCGACACCATCGTGCTGCGTTCGTGCCAGGCTGCCCAGCCGCCGAAAATCAGAAGACCCAGCCACATCAGCGCAAGCGCGGACCAGAGTTTTGCCTTGAGACTCAATTGCTTCATGATGTGACCCCCACTACCTGTACGCCGCGGCGCGATGCTCGCGACGGCTTTCGTCTTGCCGATTGTTGCCACTTGCCGACACGCGCCGCCCGAGACTTCCGGTTCGTCCCTCGATGGGACGTGGCGCGTGCACCGTTCCGATAATGCTTACCGTGTTGCCAGCGTGAGCGCGCAGCGCGCGATCAGAACGTCTCCCAGTCGCCGCTGGCGTCGTCCGTGCCGGTGCGAGCGCTGACTGCCGGGGCAGCCGACGGGGCCGGCCGGCGCAACGCGGCGGGCGCTGCTTTCGGGGCTGCGGTCGGGGCCGGCGCGGACGCCGCAGGGGCCGCTGCCCTCGTCGGCTTCGCGACCGGACGCGCGAGCGGAGCGGCCGCAAGTGCCGGGGCCGCGTGGCTGGCATCCAGACGGAACACCGACACGACCGTCTTCAGACGATTGGCCTGCTCTTCGAGTGAGCCGGCGGCCGCTGCCGCTTCTTCCACGAGCGCCGCGTTCTGCTGCGTGACCTCGTCCATCTGGGTCACGGCGCGATTGACCTGTTCGATGCCGCCCGACTGCTCGCTCGATGCCGCCGAGATCTCGCCCATGATGTCCGTCACACGCTTGACCGCCTGCACGATCTCTTCCATCGTCTGACCGGCTTGCTCGACCAGCGCCGAGCCGTCGTGCACCTTGTGCGAGGAGTCTTCGATCAGTTCCTTGATTTCCTTCGCGGCCGCCGCACTGCGCTGCGCGAGCGTGCGCACTTCGCCGGCCACCACAGCGAAGCCGCGGCCCTGTTCACCGGCGCGCGCCGCTTCCACCGCGGCGTTCAACGCGAGGATGTTGGTCTGGAACGCAATCCCGTCGATCACGCTGATGATGTCGACGATCTTGTTCGAGCTGGTCGAGATGCCCTGCATCGTGCCAACCACGCGCCCCACCACTTCGCCGCCGCGGGCGGCGATGTCCGAGGCGGTCACGGCAAGTTGGCTCGCCTGACGCGCGTTGTCGGCGTTTTGCTTGACCGTGGCGGTGAGCTGCTCCATCGACGACGCGGTCTCTTCGAGCGACGCGGCCTGCTGCTCGGTGCGCGCCGACAGATCGGTGTTGCCCGCCGCGATCTGCTGCGCGGCCGAGGTAATCGACTCGGTGCCCGCGCGAACTTCCGACACGGTGCGCACGAGGCTTTCCTGCATATGTTTCACGCCCTTGAACAGACGTCCGGTTTCGGTGTCGTTCCACACTTCGATGCGCTGCGTAAGGTCGCCACCCGCGATCTTCTCGAAATGCTTGATGGCGTCGTCGATCGGACCGACGACCGCACGCGTGAGCGTGATTTGCGTGATGATGCCCGCGAGCAGGCCGATGACGAGGCCAATGCCGACCATCCACATCACCAACGTGTAGCGCGCCTGCGCGGCCAGATAACGGTTCTCCGCATTTTTGACCTGCATGTCGGCCAATGCCACCATCGCCTTGGTGTAATCGGAGAACAAGCGCGGCACATCCATCACCGTCTTGGCGTGGAAGTCCGGAATGTCGCCCGACTCAATGGCCTTGAGCGCGGGCAGGATGCCCTCGTTGACCACCTTGCCGCGGGCGGAAATCACAGCGTCGGCCAACGGCTTTTCGCCGTCCGACATCGGTTTCGCCGCATAGGCAGCCCAGGCGTCGTCGGCTGCCTTGAGATTCTGGCGAACGCTCTCGATCGCCGTCTTGATCTCGGTCGGATCGGCGATGAACTCGATGCGAGAAAGAGTCACGCGAGCCGACAGTGTCGAAATCGTTGTCTGCGCGAGCGATCGCGCCGACGACATGTCGGTCTTGTAGATCTCCTGCAGCGACGCATTGCTTTGTTGCAGCGAGAGCAGACCCGCCGCGGCGCCGACGACCAGCAGCACCATGAAGAGTCCCAGCGCCAGCGTCAACCGTGCCCGGATGGTGACATTCTTAAACATAACGACCTCTACCTCGTGAAGACCGGCCTGCGGCCGGCGGACCCATCTCTACCATCTCAACCGTCTCAATCATCGACACGTCAAAACTCTTCCCAATCGCCCGTGTCACCCGGCGTTGCGCCCGAGGTCGACCCCGCCGCCGCCACCGCTCCAGCGGCCGGCGCCTTGCCTCGACGCGCAGCCAGTTGCAGCACCTGGGCATCCTCCGGTGTGTTCGCGGTAGCGGCCGGTGCAGCGGCCTGCGGGCGCCGCGTGGCGGTACGCGTGGCGCCGCCGCCTGCGCTGGCCCGTGCCGGGGCCGCGCGGGCCACCGATGCGGCTGCCGTGACCCCCACCGTGGCGGTCGCCGCCTCCGGCGCACGCACGGTGGACGCGCTGTCGGTCTGCACCGCGTCCGCCTTGAAGGCATCGCCGACACGGAAAACCGCCACGGCGTCGCGCAAGCGATGCGCCTGGTCTTCGAGCGAACCGGCAGCGGCTGCCGCCTCTTCGACGAGTGCGGCGTTTTGCTGCGTGACTTCATCCATCTGCGTGACAGCGCGATTGACCTGTTCGATACCGCTCGACTGCTCGCTCGACGCCGCCGAGATCTCGCCCATGATGTCCGTCACGCGCTGCACCGCCTGCACGATTTCTTCCATCGTCCGGCCGGCCTGCGCCACCAGCGTCGAGCCGCTTTCCACGCGCCCGACCGAGTCTTCGATGAGAACCTTGATTTCCTTGGCCGCCGCCGCGCTGCGCTGCGCCAGCGTGCGCACTTCGCCGGCCACCACGGCAAAGCCACGGCCCTGTTCGCCCGCGCGCGCGGCTTCCACCGCCGCGTTCAACGCGAGAATGTTGGTCTGGAACGCAATGCCTTCGATCACGCTGATGATGTCGACGACCTTGTGCGAACTCGACGAAATCCCTTGCATGGTGTCGACCACGTCGCCGACCACGCGACCGCCGCGCGCGGCGATCTCCGAGGCATTCACCGCCAGCACGCTCGCCTGCTTGGCGTTGTCCGCGTTCTGTTTGACGGTGGCCGTCAATTGCTCCATCGACGACGCCGTTTGTTCCAGCGAGGCGGCCTGCTGCTCCGTGCGCGCCGACAGATCGGTATTGCCCGCGGCGATTTCGCGTGACGCCACGTTGATCGATTCGATGCCTTCGCGCACATCGGAGACGATGGACAACAGGCTGTTCTTCATGACGGTCAGGCCGAAGAGCAACTGGCCGATTTCGTCGCGCCCCGTGCCTTGCGCCTTGCCGGTCAGGTCACCCGCCGCGATTTGCTTCGACATCGAGAGCGCCACGCGCAACGGATGATTGATCGCGCGACGCAGCACGCTGCCGAGGAAAAACAGCACCACAATGCCGCCGATCACCGCCACCGCTGTCGCCGCCCGCACGAACGCGTGCTCCTTCTGCGACTGCTGATACAGATCGGTCGCCTGGGTGAGTTCGAGGCGAGTGAGCACGTTCAGCTCATCGCGCATCGGGCCATAGGCGGGCTTCACCTTTTCGAGATAGGTCTGCTGCGCGCCTTCCGCTGAGCCGGCCTTGAGCATCTCGACCGTCTGTTGCAGGCCGTCGGTCGTAAAGCGTTGGCGAATGGTGTTGAAGCGCTCGGCCTGCGCCCGTGTCTCCGGGTCGACCGACGCCATGTACTCGGCCCACTGACGATTGATATCGTCGAGGTTGCTCGTGATTTCATCGCCCGCGCGCTTCATGGCGTCGAGGTTCGGGCTGCCCACGGCTTCGGCCACGAGCAATACGTCGCGGTCGAGCTTCTGGCCGATGACGGCCAACGTGCTGACCGGCACCATGCCGTGCTGATACACCCGCAGCAGTTTCCCGTTGCTGCTCGACAGCCCCCAAAGGCCCAGACCGCCGACCAGGGCAAGCAGCATCGCGCCGAGCACGATGATGCCGGTCAGGCGCGCACGCAGCGTGTCGAGGCGGATCTTGCGCGCCACGGCCGCGAGTCCGCCACGCTCGACCTGACCGCCGCGAATGCGCAAGTTGCCGGCCTGCCCGCTGCGAAAGCGCGCGTAGATCGCGTCGGCCTGCGGGGTCGTGCCTGCCGTCGGGCGCACACGCACGGACGTATAGCCCACCACGGCACCGTTTTCCAGTGTCGGCGTCACCGTGGCCAGCACCCAGTAGAAATCGCCGTCCTTGCGGCGGTTCTTCACCAGGCCGGTCCACGTATCGCCGCGCTTGACCGTCTCCCACAGGTCGCCGAACGCCTCCGGCGGCATATCCGGATGACGAACGATGTTGTGCGGCGCGCCAAGCAGTTCATCACGCGAATAGCCGCTCACCTCCACGAAAGCGGGATTGGCATACGTGATCCGGCCCTTCAGATCCGTGCGTGAGATCAGGTACTGATGCTCGCCGATCACGAATTCGTTCTGGGTAACGGGCTGGTTATTACGCACGTGCTCGGTCTCCGTGGAATGCAGGTCGTGGGTCAGGTCTGTCGGGCGACGCGATGGGCGTCCGGGTCGCCGTGCCTCAGCTCGTCAGGCGCTCGATGAGCGCCATGTCGCTGCTGGTCATGAGCTTCTCGATGTCCATCAGAATCAGCATGCGGCCCTCGACGGTGCCCAGCCCCGTGATGTACTCGGTCGCCAGTTGCGCGCCGAACTCGGGCGCCGGCTTGATTTCGCCGCGCGCGAGCGTGAGCACGTCGGACACCCCGTCGACCACCATGCCGACCACGCGGCCCGCCACGTTCAGAATGATCACCACCGTCTGCGTGTCGTACTCGACGCGGCCCAGGCGGAACTTGATGCGCATGTCCACGATCGGCACGATGATGCCGCGCAGATTGATCACGCCCTTGATGAAGTCCGGCGCATTGGCAATGCGCGTGACCGCGTCGTAGCCGCGAATCTCCTGCACCTTCAGGATGTCGATACCGTATTCCTCTTCACCCAGCGTGAAGACCAGAAACTCCTGACCGTCGCCATCGGTCTGCATGGCGCCGCCCTGGCGCGACACGGCATGCTCTTGCGAAAGGTTGTCCATCTAACGCGTCTCCGACTTCAGTTGAAGATGGTGGCGGCCGCCGAGCGCTGGCCGCGCTGGAGCGCCGCCACGTCGACGATCAATGCCACACTGCCGTCACCCATGATGGTGGCGGCGGAAATACCGTGAATACGGCGGTAATTCGTTTCGAGATTCTTCACCACGACCTGCTGCTGACCGACCAGTTCGTCGACAAGCAGTGCAAAGCGGCGGCCTTCGGCCTGAAGGATCACGATGATGCCCTGCGTGGGATCGGCGCGCGCCTCCGGCACGTCGAACGCACGATACAGCTCGACGAGCGGCAGGTACTCGCCGCGCACCAGCACGACCTGACCTTCGCCGGTCACGGCGCGAATGTCGTCGCGACGCGGTTGCAGCGACTCCATCACGAAGTTCAGCGGCAGGATGAAAATCTCCGGGCCGACCTTGACGGACATGCCGTCGAGAATCGCGAGCGTGAGCGGCAGCACGATGCGGATCGTGGTGCCCTTGCCGCGCGTGGACAGAATCTCCACGTGCCCGCCCATCTGCTGGATGTTGCGCTTGACGACGTCCATGCCCACGCCGCGGCCCGACACGTCGGTGATCGCTTCGGCCGTGGAGAAGCCCGGCATGAAGATCAGTTGCCACACTTCCTCGTCAGACATCGACTCCGAGACCGACAACCCCTGCTGCTGGGCCTTGGCAATAATCTTCTCGCGTCGCAGGCCCGCGCCGTCGTCGCTCACTTCGATCACGATGTTGCCGCCCTGATGCGCGGCCGACAGCACGAGTTGGCCGACCGGGTCCTTGCCCGAGGCCAGGCGCAGCTCCGTCGTCTCGATGCCGTGATCGAGGCTGTTGCGCACAAGGTGCGTGAGCGGATCGATGATGCGCTCGATCAGGCTCTTGTCGAGTTCGGTCGCCTGACCGAACGTGACGAGTTCGATTTGCTTGCCCAGCTTGGTCGCGAGGTCGCGCACCAGACGCGGGAAACGCGAGAACACGTAATCCATCGGCATCATGCGGATGGACATCACGGCCTCTTGCAGGTCGCGCGCATTGCGCTCGAGCTGCCCCATGCCGTTGAACAGGCGGTCGTGAAGCATGGGGTCGAGGCTGCTCGCCGTTTGCGCGAGCATCGCCTGCGTGATCACCAGCTCACCCACCAGGTTGATCAGCTGATCGACCTTTTCCACGCCTACGCGAATCGAGCTGTTCTCGTGTCCGGCCGCGCCGCCGGCCGGGGCGGCCACGCGCTTCTCCGCCGGCGGATGCGTGCCATTGCCACCACTGGCACTGCCAGCGCCGGCCTGTGCCACGGGTGCCACGGGTGCCTCGTGCGGCACGACGATCGGTTCGTCCGCCGACGGCGGCATCGGCGCGACCGGCGCCGCCACCATCACCGGGGCATCCGGCACTTCGATCGGCGCCGAGACGGCTGGAGCCTGAGTAAAGATTTCGGAGGTCTGGACCGGGGCGGCCACCGGGGTTTCGGCGGGCGCGGCGGCCATCGCTGCAGCGGCGGCCGCCGCGTCCTGCACGTCGATCTGCGACGGTTCGATCACGAAGCAGCACACCGCGAGGATGTCGTCGGCGCCGCACGTGGTATCGAGCCACAGGTGCAGCGTGTCGCCGCTCGACTGGCGGCCGGCCACGTCGCCCAGGTTGCCCAGTTCTTCCGCGAGCAACGTCTGGTCTTTCTCGCCCACGCCGGTAAGCGTGACCTTCAGACGCGTCTGGCCCGGCGGAACGGCGCTTGCGGGGGCGCCGCTCGCGTCGGTCGCGGCCATGGCAGTCGCCTCGGGAGCAACTGGCGCGGCAGGCGCTGTGGCGCCCGCCGGTGCAGCGGGCGCGGCAGCGGCGGCTGTGGCCGCAGGGGCTGGCGCACCGTTTTCCTCGGCAGCGAGTTGCTGGAGTACTGCGCAGATGCGCTTCATCGCCTCGACATCGGGCTCACTGGAGGCGCGGTAGGCATTCAACTGTTGATGCAACACGTCTTTGGTTTCCAGGAAGGTGTCGACCATCTCGGTGCGCAACTGCAATTCGCCGCGACGCGCGCGGTCCAGCAGGTTTTCCAGCAGGTGAGTGGTCTCGGTGAGCGCGGTGAAGCCGAACGTCGCGGCGCCACCCTTGATCGAGTGCGCCGCACGGAAGATCGCGTTGAGCTGCTCGTTATCGGGTGCATTGATATCGAGCGCGAGCAGGAGATGCTCCATCTCGGCGAGCAACTCTTCCGCTTCATCGAAAAAGGTCTGGTAGAACTGGGTGATATCCACCGGTTTCCTCGTCCTAACTTGGTTGTGCCATCGACGTCATCGTCATGCGCCTTCGCCGACGAGCGAGCCCACTATGTCGACCAATGCTTCGGGGTCGACCGGTTTGATCAGCCAGCCGCTGGCGCCCGCCTCGCGGGCCGCGGTTTTGTACGCGCCGTCGACTTCGGTGGTGAGCACCAGGATCGGCGTCTGGGCAAACGTGTCGAGTTCGCGCAGCGCGCGAATGAGCGACAGGCCGTCCATGCCGGGCATGTGCTGGTCGGTAAGCACCAGATCGAACGTCGCGTTCGATGCCAGCGCCAGTGCTTCCTGCCCGTCGCGGGCAGTCGTCACGGCATAGCCGGCTTCGTCGAGCGTGGCCGCCAGAATCTGGCGCATCGACGCAGAATCGTCGACGGCGAGAATCGTGTTGCGAAGGGCCTGCATGCGTCTCCTCTTGTCAGTTGGCGCCGGGGGCCGCCGGGGGGGCAGGCGGCGCCGGAAGCTCACCGTTGATGACGGCGTTCACGACGTCGCTTCCCGCGCCGCGCGCGTTCGCGGCGTCGATCGCCGGCTGGTCGGCCTCACGCTTGACCGACTGTTCCGCGCGACGGTTGAGCACGATGATGCTGATGCGACGATTGATCGGGTTGTAGGCGTTATCGCGATCGAGCGGTACGGTAGACGCCAGGCCCACCACGCGCAGCACCTTTTCGCCATCGAGGCCGCCGGCAATCAGTTCGCGACGCGACGCGTTCGCGCGATCGGCCGACAGCTCCCAGTTGCTGTAGCTCTTGTCGCCCTGTGCGTAGGCCGTGGCGTCGGTATGGCCCGACAGGCTGATGCGGTTCGGCACGTCGTTGAGCGACTTGCCGATCTCGCGCAGGATGTCGCGCATATACGGCTGCACCTGCGCGCTCGCATTGGCGAACATCGGCCGGTTCTGATCGTCGACGATCTGGATGCGCAAGCCCTCGGTGGTCACATCGATGAGCAACTGCTTGCGGAACTGCTTGAGCGTCGGGTTGTTCTCGATCGCCTTCTCGATGCGCGACTTGAGTTCGCGCAAGCGTTGCGCTTCGGCACGCTCGGCCAACTCGGCCGACATCGCCTGACGCGACCTGGCCTGATCGCCGCGCGACTGCTGACCATCGGTGCGCGTCGTGTCGGTGCCGCCGCCGGGAATGACACCGCTGTTGTCTGCGGCGTTATGTCCGCCGGTCAGCGCGACCATGAGCGGCGTGCGGAAGTATTCGGCAATTCCCGTCAGCTCCTTGCTGGTCGCGGAACTGAGCAGCCACATCAGCAGGAAGAACGCCATCATGGCCGTCATGAAGTCGGCATAGGCAATCTTCCACGCGCCGCCATGATGGCCGTGCGCGCTGCGCGCGCGGCGCTTGACGACGATGGGCCGCTCTTCTTTCTCGCTCATTGCGGTGACCCGTCAGCGCGCCTTGACCTGTCGTACGTGCTCTTCAAGCTCGGCGAACGACGGACGGACAGTGGAATAGAGTAC
The DNA here is from genome assembly GCF_902459725.1 of Pandoraea eparura. Taxonomy (GTDB): domain Bacteria; phylum Pseudomonadota; class Gammaproteobacteria; order Burkholderiales; family Burkholderiaceae; genus Pandoraea; species Pandoraea eparura. The sequence continues at coordinate 21,629 of NZ_CABPSH010000007.1, read as the reverse complement.
CTTGCGGCCGAACTCGACCGAGAGTGCCGGCGCGTAGCCGTTCAGGCTGGCGAGCAGCGTGACCTTGATGCACTCGTAAAGCTTGACGGATTCGTTGATGCGGTGTTCGATGAGTTGCGCCAGCGGCGAAATGAAGCCGTAGGCCAGCAAAATGCCGAGGAACGTGCCCACGAGCGCCTGGGCGATCAGCGCCCCGAGCACGGCCGGCGGCTGGTCGGCCGAGGCCATCGTGTGCACCACGCCCATCACGGCCGCCACGATACCGAATGCCGGCATCGCATCGCCCGTCTTCTGCAGGCAGTGCGCGGGCACTTCCCCCTCGTGACGGTACGTTTCGATTTCGTGATCCATCAGGTTCTCGATCTCGAACGCGTTCATGTTGCCGCTGACCATCAGGCGCAGATAGTCGGTGAGAAATTCCATGATGCGAGGCTCGCCGAGAATGCGCGGGTACTGCGAGAACACCGGGCTCGAAGCCGGGTCTTCCACGTCGCCTTCGATGGCGAGCATGCCGTCCTTGCGCGCTTTCGCGAGCAGCACGTACAGGAGCGCCATCAGCTCCATGTACAGCTCCTTGGTGTATTTCGAGCCCTTGAACAGCATCGGCAGCGCCTTCATCGTCGCCTTGATCGCCTTGCTGTTGTTGCCCACCACGAACGAGCCGACGCCCGCGCCACCGATGATCAGCAGCTCGGTCGGCTGAAACAGCGCGCCCAAGTGGCCTCCGCCCATGACGAAACCGCCAAAGACCGATGCCAGAACGATGATGTAACCAATGACGACAAGCACTGCCGGATACCTCTCGCAAAAATACGTCTACGGAAAATTGTCCGTCCTGTTCAGAGGGCTTAACGGCAGACACGCAGGGAAACTGTAGGGGGTGCGACCTCGTGACGTCGGCTTGCCTAGGCGGCCAGCGGAGAAATATCGGTGACCGGCGCCAGATCGGCGGCGTGCGCATGCTTCGCCTTGCGCGTCTTGCCGGCGCGCGATGGCGGCTGGCAAAGTCCGCAAACGTACTGGGCATGCGGCTCGTGGGCGTGCGTGACGAAATGTCCGCCGCAGCGCGTGCACGGCGTCATCTGCAACATCTTGCTGTCGAAGAAGCGAACGAGCGTCCACGCACGTGTAAACCCGAGCACCGCTTCCCAGCCATGCAATTCCACGTGTTCGAGGTACAGCCGATACGCCTTGACGATGGCTTCGATGCCCTGGCACCCGCCGTGCTGCACAAGGTGGCGATAGATATTGTGGAAAAGCGACGAATGGATGTTCGGCAGCCACGTCACGAACCAATCGGTCGAGAACGGCAGCATGCCCTTGGGCGGCGAAGCGCCCTTGAGTTCTTTGTAGAGTTTGATGAGCCGGTCGCGGCTCAGACTCGTTTCGGCCTCCAGCAATTGGAGACGGGCGCCGAGTTCGATCAGCTCGATGGCCAACTGAATTTCACGGGCCTCGAGAACGACGCTTTTAGTACGCATAGACAAACTTCCTGGCAAGACACGCGAAGCGCCGCCTTCAGGGCGGCGTAGCGTGCGTGGCGTACTTAGCCGATTTGCTCGACGGGTTGCCCCGCCAACAGAATCGAAGCGTGCGATTGCTGCATACCGGCGTCTTTCGCACCATGCGTGAGGCTCGAGAGCATCACGTGGTCGTCGAAGCGAAATCGGCACAGCAATTGGTTCGACCCCGCGAACTTGACGAGTTGAGCCAGTGTGAGACTGCCGAGCACGTCGGCCAGTTGGTCGCTGATCCCCAAACGGAACATTGCCGCGGCACGATCCTCACGGATCAGGCGCTGAGCCAGGACGAGATAGGAGAGATTCAGTTCACGAATCTCGTTGAGTGTTTCGCTGTTTCGCATGCGGCCCCCCGGCGCAATGGATGAATCTGGCGTACGACTGCTTATTCCCCCGCATTGTGGACAAGGGCGAAAGAGAAAGAAATCGGAGAAAAACTACGCGACGTAGTGAGAAAACCGGAAGATTTGTGTAGGAGTTTTTCCTACAGGCGGGGGACGAGCGTCCCCTTCGATGCGCTCGGGAGGGCGATCGGTGGCGGTGTGATGACAGCGTCATGACAATGTCACGAAGCTGCGCTTTACTACCTGACTGTATTTCGGCACAAGGGTGTCGAACTTTAGCCATCCTTGCAAAAACTTTTGGGGGGCTTTGCAGGCGGGCTATGCATCGCACTTTGCCTATCGTGCCGGCGCCCTGACAGTCCAATTACAAACTGTTACAGGTGGCGCGACGCGCGGCGAAGGTCTGGGTTGGAAGCGTGCGTCGCCTATCGGTTCCCCGAAAGTCGTCGGTGCCGGCGCCCGAGCGCCTTTCGTGCCCTTGCCTGCGCGGCGTCGTGCCGGCGGCCGATGGCGCCGGGGCTGCCGTGTCGGCGCTGTATGGCGAGGCGAGAAAAGATCAAGCCGGTCCGGCAGCGGGGGGCGCCGCCTGGGCCGCGCGACGAATCAGCACCGTGTGGAAACACCACGACAGCACGCCGCACACGGCCATGACGGCCGCCATCGGCACCGCCGATCGCGCGTGCATCAGGCCGACCGCGGCCCCCGCGCTGGCGGCCGCGAGGAATTGCAGCGCGCCCAGCAGCGCCGACGCCGCGCCAGCGCGTTGATGCTGCCGGTTCAGCGCTTCGGCCACCGCATTCGGCTGCGAAAAGCCCAGGCTCGTGACATAGGCGAAGAGCGGCGCCATCAACCCGATCAGGCCACCGAGCTTGAGCGACGCCACCGCCAGCATCAGCAATCCCAGCACAGCGACCAGGTTGTTGGTCCGGCGCAGTACATCGGCCGGACGCCGCTTGCGCAGCAGGTGAGCGTTGACCTGCGAGCCGGCGATGATGCCGCATGCATTCAGCCCGAACAGCCAGCCGTAGTGTGCCGGGTCGACCCCATAGAGATTGATGAACACGAACGGCGAGCCGGTGATGTAGGCGAACATCCCCGCCTGGGAGACGCCCCCGGCGAGCGCATTGCCCATGAATTCCCGGTCGCGAACGAGGGCGCCGTAGTTGTGCCACGCCGTGGCGAGCCAATGACGGGCCTGCCTGGCGGCCGCGCGCGTCTCCGGCAGCCAACGCACGGACATCGCGAAACACATCGCGCCGAACGCCGTCAGGCCCCAGAAGATCCAGCGCCAGCCAACGAATTGCAACACCTGGCCGCCGATCAGCGGCGCGAGGATTGGCGCGGCCCCCATGATGAGCGTCATGCGCGACAACACCCGCGCCACGGTGCTCGTGTCGAACAGATCGCGCGCCATTGCCCGGGCGATCACGAAGCACGCGCATCCCCCCACGGCCTGAATGAAGCGGCAAACGATCAGTGTCTCGATGTTCGGCGCGAGCGCGCAACCGGCCGACGCGAGCGTATACAGGGCCAGGCCGGCGTACAGCGGACGCTTGCGTCCGTAGCGGTCGGCCAGCGGTCCGTGCAGCAATTGCCCCAGGCCCAGGCCGATGAAGAACGACGCCAGCGAGAATTGCGCTGCCGCGTCGGTCGTATTCAGTTCGCGCGCGATGCTTGGCAGCGCAGGCAGATACATGTCGATCGACAGCGAGCCGATGGCCGACAGAATGCCGAGGACGAAAACAGTGCGGAACGTATGAGCAGGCATGGCGCGAGACCTGGGGTAATCCCGAATGATACGGCATTGCCCTCAGGCGCGCTCAAAAAATAAGCAGAGGCCCGCCGTTGTAGCGGGCCCCGGCCTGACGGCGCTCAGGCCGTCTTCGCTTCGGACAGCCCCAGCGCTTCGACCATCTGCTCGCGCATGACGAACTTCTGGACCTTGCCCGTGATCGTCATCGGCATTTCGGTGACGAAGCGGATGTAGCGCGGAATCTTGTAGTGCGCGATCTGATCCTGGCAGAACGCGCGAATCTCGTCTTCCGTCGCGCTCTGACCCGGCTTGAGAATGATCCAGGCGCACACTTCCTCGCCGTACTTCGCATCGGGCACGCCGAACACCTGTACGGCCTGTACCTTCGGATGACGGAACAGGAACTCCTCGATCTCGCGCGGATAGATGTTCTCGCCGCCGCGAATGAGCATGTCCTTCACCCGGCCGACGATATTGCAGTAGCCCTCCTCGTCAAGCGTGGCGAGGTCGCCCGTGTGCATCCAGCCGTCGCGGATCGCCTCGCGCGTGCGCGGCTCGTCGTCCCAATACCCCTGCATGACCGAATAACCCTTGGTGCAAAGCTCGCCCTTCTCGCCCACCGGCACGATCTCCCCGGCGGCATCGACGAGCTTCACTTCCAGGTGCGGCTGCACGCGCCCGACGGTCGTCACGCGCTTCTCGAGCGGATCAGTCGTCGTGGTCTGGAACGACACCGGGCTCGTCTCCGTCATGCCGTACGCGATCGTGACTTCTCGCATGTGCATTTGGCTGATCACGCGCTTCATCGTCTCGATCGGGCACGGCGACCCCGCCATGATACCGGTGCGCAGAGAGTCGAACTGGTAGAGGTCGAAATCCGGATGATCGAGCTGGGCGATGAACATCGTCGGCACGCCGTGCAACGCCGTGCAGCGCTCTTGCGACACGGCGGCCATGGTCGCCTTCGGGTCGAACGCCTCGCCCGGGAACACCATCGTCGCGCCGGTCGACACGCAGGCGAGCACGGCCAGCACCATGCCGAAGCAGTGATAGAACGGCACCGGAATACACAGGCTGTCGTGCTCCGAGAAGCGCATCGCCATGGCGATGTAACGGCCGTTGTTGACGATGTTGTGATGCGTGAGCGTGGCGCCCTTCGGGTTGCCGGTGGTACCGCTCGTGAACTGGATATTGATGGCGTCGAAGCAATCCAGCCCGTCGGAAATCTCGCGCAGGGTGTCGAGATTGGCATCGGCGCCAAGCGTGACCACATCGCTGTAATTCATCATGCCCGGCGTGACGCCCGAGCCCATGCGAATGATGGTGCGCAACGTCGGCAGCTTCGCCGAGTGCAGTTGCCCGGGAGAGCTCTCCGCCAGTTCGGGGGCGAGCGTGTTGAGCATGTCGAGATAGCGCGACGTCTTGAAGGACTCCGCGGCAATGAGCGCCTTGCAGCCGACCTTGTTGATCGCGTATTCGAGTTCGGCCAGCCGATACGCCGGATTGATGTTCACCAGAATCAGACCGATACGCGCCGTGGCAAACTGCGTGACCAGCCATTCGACGCGGTTGGGCGACCAGATACCCACGCGATCGCCCCGCTTCAGGCCCAGCGTCATGAGTCCGGCGGCAAAGGTGTCCACATGCGCCATGAATTCGCGCCACGTCCAATCCACGCCCTGCTCGCGAAACACGACGGCCTGCCGTTCCGGATACTTCGCCGCCGTCTCGGCGAGCAAGCCGAACACCGTCAACGTCGATAGCGGAATGGTGGTGTCACCCTTCACATACGACAGTCCATTACGAGGTACAACGCCCGAAACTTCCCGGCTTTCCATGCGCTTGTCTCCTGATGCAATGCTGAAGGGGTGAATTACCTTTGCCCGGCGCTCGCCCATGTGAATGGCCCGCCTGTCGTCACGTCGAACGACGGGGGCGCTCTTCATAACAATAGCGCGCCATGCTGACTTGACGTTTACGTTAACGGAATTCCGGTGACGGCACGAGTGGGGATGGCCCTGAGTCGGGAGACGAATACGCGGGGGTGACAGAGGGGCGGCGGAGATGCGGCGCCCGCGGGTGCTGCGGATGCGTCGAGCAAAACAAAAGCCCCACGCACTGGCATGCATGGGGCTTTCGGCAGCAGCGTGGCGATGGACGTCGCGAAGACGCTCACCGTTGCGCTACGGCAGGCATGGCGTGTGGCGTCGACCGTGAGGTCGTCGCCACGGCGATGCCGGAATTACTTCACCTTGCGGAACTTCTGGATCGCCGCGAGTTGGGCGATGGCTTCGGCCAGTTCGGCCTGGGCAGTCGCGTACTCGATGTTCGAATCCTTGTTCGACAGCGCTTCTTCAGCACGACGCTTGGCTTCGGCAGCCTTGGCCTCGTCCAGATCCTTGCCGCGAATCGCGGTATCGGCGAGCACGGTCACCGTACCCGGTTGCACTTCGAGAATGCCGCCGGCCACGAAGACGAAGTCTTCGTTACCCGCTTCGTCCTCGATACGCACCGCGCCCGGCTTGATACGCGTGATCAGCGGCGTGTGGCCGGGCAAGATGCCCAGTTCGCCGGCTTCGCCAGGCAGCGCCACAAAGCGCGCCGGACCGGAGAAGATCTGCGCTTCGGCGCTGACGACGTCTACTTGAATGGTTGCCATAATCGCTCCCGTTGAGTGTGATGAAGCGGCAGGCGCGCCAGTCCGAACGTTGCCGTCCTCGCTTCGCTACCCCGCCCCGCAACAGTCACCTGCCGGCGTGCGGTGGCGTCTCTCGCGAGACCCCGCCGTCGCGCGGCACTCAACCGTTTACTGCATCTTCTTGGCTTTTTCGAACGCTTCGTCGATCGTGCCAACCATGTAGAACGCCTGTTCCGGCAGGTGGTCGCACTCGCCATCGACGATCATCTTGAAGCCGCGGATCGTTTCCTTGAGCGGAACGTACTTGCCCGGCGAACCCGTGAACACTTCGGCCACGTGGAACGGCTGCGACAGGAAACGCTGGATCTTACGCGCGCGAGCCACGGCGAGCTTGTCGTCCGGCGACAGTTCGTCCATGCCCAGAATCGCGATAATGTCGCGCAGTTCCTTGTAACGCTGCAGCGTCGATTGCACGCGACGGGTCACCGTGTAGTGCTCTTCGCCAATCACGTTCGGGTCGATCTGGCGCGAGGTCGAGTCGAGCGGATCGACGGCCGGGTAGATACCCAGCGAAGCGATGTCACGCGACAGCACGACGGTGGCGTCCAAGTGGCCGAAGGTGGTGGCCGGCGACGGGTCGGTCAAGTCATCGGCAGGCACGTACACGGCTTGCACCGACGTGATCGAGCCGGTCTTGGTCGACGTAATGCGCTCTTGCAGCTTACCCATTTCTTCCGCGAGCGTCGGCTGATAGCCCACGGCCGACGGCATACGGCCGAGCAGTGCCGAGACTTCGGTACCGGCCAGCGTGAAACGGTAGATGTTGTCCACGAAGAACAGCACGTCGCGACCTTCGTCACGGAAGTGCTCGGCCATCGTCAGGCCGGTCAGCGCCACGCGCAGACGGTTGCCCGGCGGCTCGTTCATCTGGCCGTACACCAGCGCGACCTTGTCCAGAACGTTCGAGTCCTTCATTTCGTGGTAGAAGTCGTTCCCTTCACGGGTACGCTCGCCCACACCGGCAAACACCGAATAACCGCCGTGTTCCTTGGCGATGTTATTGATGAGTTCCATCATGTTCACGGTCTTGCCCACACCGGCGCCACCGAACAGACCCACCTTGCCGCCCTTGGCGAACGGGCAGATCAAATCGATCACCTTGATGCCGGTTTCGAGCAGTTCGGTCGACGGCGACAGTTCGTCGAACGCCGGCGCCTTCTGGTGAATCGAACGGGTGTGATCCTGTGCGATCGGACCGGCTTCGTCGATCGGACGGCCCAGCACGTCCATGATGCGACCCAGCGTCGGCTTGCCGACCGGCACCGTGATCGGCAGACCGGTGTTTTGCACCGTCATACCGCGGCGCAGGCCTTCGGAGGAACCCAGACAGATGGTACGAACCACGCCGTCACCCAGCTGTTGCTGGACTTCGAGCGTCAGTTCCGACCCTTCCATGGTGAGCGCGTCGTAGATCTTCGGCATGCTGTCGCGCGGGAATTCCACGTCGATAACGGCGCCGATGCACTGTACGATCTTGCCTTCAATCAAAGCAGTACTCATCGCTTTTCCTTTAGATACTCAAATTCATTTCGCCTTGCGGCGCATCGGCCCGTGCCACCGCTTAGACTGCGGCGGCGCCACCCACGATTTCGGACAGTTCCTTCGTAATCGCTGCCTGACGACCCTTGTTGTAGATCATCTGCAATTCACCGATCACGGTCTTCGCGTTGTCCGACGCGGCCTTCATGGCCACCATACGGGCGGACTGTTCCGACGCCATGTTCTCTGCGACAGCCTGATACACGACAGCTTCGACGTAACGCACCAGCAGGGCATCGACGACCGTCTTCGCATCCGGTTCGTAGATGTAGTCCCACGAATGCTGCGCCGGCACTGCGCTCGCGTCATCCGACGCGCCCTCGAACTTCTCGGGCAGCGGCAGCAGTTGTTCGACCACGGCCTCCTGCTTCATCGTGTTGACGAAGCGGTTGTAGGCCAGGTACACGGCATCGAGCTTGCCTTCGGCGTACGCGTCGAGCTGCAGCTTGACCGCACCGATCAACTTGTCCAGATGCGGGGTGTCGCCCAGTTGCACGACATGCGACACCACCTTCGCGCCGATACGGTTCAGGAAACCGAAACCCTTGCCGCCGATGGCGGTGGCCTCGATCTTCAGGCCTTGCGCTTCGATGTCCTTCATCTTGGCCACCACGGCACGCAGCACGTTGGTGTTCAAGCCGCCGCACAGGCCCTTGTCCGTCGTCACCACGATGAGGCCGGCCGCTTTCGCGTCGGCGTGCTTCACCATGAACGGGTGGTGGTATTCCGGATTCGCCTGGCTCATGTGCGCAGCGATCTGACGCACCTTGTCAGCGTACGGCCGGGCATGACGCATGCGTTCCTGCGCCTTGCGCATCTTCGACGCGGCCACCATTTCCATGGCCTTGGTGATCTTGCGCGTGTTCTGCACGCTCTTGATCTTGCCGCGAATTTCCTTCATTCCAGCCATTGCTTACTCCTTGTCTCGGCGCGACGCTCGGTGTTGCCTGAACATCGCGCCTTCCCGGGTCCGTTGAATAGTTACCGATTCAACCGGATTAGTAAGCGCCGGTCTTCTTGAAGTCCTTGATCGCAGCGTGCAGGGCGGCTTCGTCGTCCTTCGAGAGATCTTTGGTCTCTTCGATACGGCCGATGAGCGCGCCGTGGCTGGTCTTCAGAACTTCGCGCAGACCCTTTTCAAACGGCAGGACCTGGGCGACTTCGAGGTCATCCAGATAGCCGTTGTTGGCGGCGAACAGCGACACGGCCAGTTCCCAGACTTGCAGCGGCTGGTACTGCGGCTGCTTGAGCAGTTCCGTCACGCGGCGGCCGCGCTCGAGCTGCTTGCGGGTGGCTTCGTCCAGGTCCGAGGCGAACTGCGCGAACGCAGCCAGCTCACGATACTGTGCGAGGTCGGTACGGATACCGCCCGACAGCTTCTTGATGACCTTCGTCTGCGCCGCACCACCCACACGCGACACCGAGATACCGGCGTTGATTGCCGGACGGATACCCGCGTTGAAGAGGTCGGTTTCCAGGAAGATCTGGCCGTCGGTAATCGAGATCACGTTCGTCGGCACGAAAGCGGTCACGTCACCGGCTTGCGTTTCAATCACCGGCAGTGCGGTCAGCGAACCGCTCTGGCCCTTGATCTGGCCGTTGGTGAACTTCTCGACGTACTCTTCCGAGACGCGCGCGGCACGCTCGAGCAGACGCGAGTGGAGATAGAACACGTCGCCCGGGTAGGCTTCACGGCCCGGCGGACGGCGCAGCAGCAGCGAGATCTGACGATAGGCCCAGGCTTGCTTGGTCAAGTCGTCATAAATGATCAGCGCGTCTTCGCCGCGATCGCGGAAGTACTCGCCCATCGTGCAGCCGGCATACGGTGCGATGAACTGCATGGCTGCCGAGTCCGACGCCGTCGCGGTCACGATGATCGTGTATTCCATGGCGCCGTGCTCTTCGAGCTTGCGCACCACGTTCATGATCGACGAGGCCTTTTGACCGATTGCGACGTACACGCAGGTCATGCCCTTGCCCTTCTGCGAGATGATCGCGTCGATGGCCACGGCGGTCTTGCCCGTCTGACGGTCACCAATGATCAGCTCACGCTGGCCGCGGCCGATCGGCACCATGGCATCGATTGCCTTGATACCGGTCTGCACCGGTTGCGACACCGACTTACGCCAGATCACGCCCGGGGCGATTTTTTCGATGGCATCGGTCAGCTTCGCGTTGATCGGACCCTTGCCGTCGATCGGCACGCCCAGTGCGTCAACGACGCGGCCCTTCAGTTCAGGGCCGACCGGCACTTCCAGAATGCGGCCCGTGCACTTGACGGTGTCGCCTTCCGAGATGTGCTCGTACTCGCCCAAAATCACGGCGCCGACGGAGTCGCGCTCGAGGTTCAGTGCCAGACCGAACGTATTGCCCGGGAATTCCAGCATTTCGCCCTGCATCACGTCCGACAGGCCATGGATGCGGCAGATACCGTCAGTCACCGAGATCACGGTGCCTTCGTTACGGACTTCGGCGCCGCTCTCGAGACCTTGAATCCGGCTCTTGATCAGTTCGCTGATTTCAGAGGGATTGAGTTGCATATGTGCTCCTGATATTCAATTCTTGCCGTCGCAGTCGTATCGCGCCGGCCTCAGGCCGTCAGCGACGTCCGCATAGCTGCCAGGCGGGCGCGCACCGAAGTGTCCAGCACCTCGTCGCCAACCACCACACGCACGCCACCGATGAGCGACGGGTCTACCGTCACGCTCGCGTTGAGCTTGCAGCCGAACTTGTGCTCGAGGCCCTTGACCAGCGAGGTCAGTTGCTCGCCATCGAGCGGGAAGGCGCTTTCGATCGTGGCATCCGCCGAACCGGCGGCAGCGTTCTTCAACGCTTCGAACTGGTCGGCGATCTCCGGCATGGCGGCCAAACGGCCGTTCTCGACCACAGCGGCGACGAAGTTGCGCACTTCGGCGTCGGTCGATTTCACTGCCGCGGCCAGCACATCGACGACTTGCGCCGGCGTGACCTTCGGATCGTCGGCCAGCTTGGCCACTTCAGGCAGCGCTGCCACTTGCGCCAGTTCGCGCACCAGCCCCGACCAGCGATTCAGGTCGCCAGTCTTGGCCACGCGGAACAACGCTTCGGCGTACGGACGAGCGATGGTTGCGAGTTCGGCCATGATCAGAGCTCTGCCTTGAGTTGGTTCAGCAGGTCGGCATGGGCCTTGGCGTCAACTTCACGCTTCAGAATCTGCTCGGCGCCCTTGACAGCCAGACCGGCCACTTCTTCGCGCAGCGATTCACGGACCTTGACGGCCTGGTTCTCGGCTTCGGCTTTGGCGTTGGCGATGATGCGAGCGGCTTCGGCTTGCGCCTGGGCCTTGATTTCGTCGGCCACGGCCTGAGCACGCTTCTCGGCGTCGGCAATACGCTTCGCGCCTTCGTCGCGGGCTTCTGCGAGGGCTTGCGTGGAGCGCTTGTTGGCGGCGTCGAGTTCAGCCTTGCCCTTGTCGGCGGCAGCCAGACCGTCAGCGATTTTCTTCGCGCGTTCGTCGATAGCCTTGATCAGCGGCGGCCACACGAACTTCATCGTGAACCATGCCAGGATCAGAAACACGACGGTTTGCGCGAACAGAGTTGCGTTTATGTTCACGGTGTTTCCTTTCGGTGATGCGAGTCGATTGGCAAAACAGCGCGCCCCATTGTGCCAGCTGGCTTGGGCGCGCCGTTCATGTCCAGTTGGCCGCGCGGATCATTGCGCGACCGGCCGAAAGAAACTTAAGCGAGCTTCGACAGCAGCGGGTTCGCGAACGCGAACAGCATGGCAACGCCCACGCCGATCAGGAATGCCGCATCGATCAGGCCGGCCAGCAGGAACATCTTCGTTTGCAGCGGGTTCATCAGCTCGGGCTGACGGGCGCACGCTTCGATGTACTTACCGCCCATCAGCGCGATACCCAGGCAGGCGCCGATAGCACCCAGACCGATGATGATGCCGATAGCGATGGCGGTCAGACCCTGGATGTTGGCGATGAAAGCTTGCATGATTACTCCTTTTGGTTAGAGACTTGAAACTTTAAATTTGAAAAACTGAAAAACCGGGAAACGCGTGACTACCGCAACAACCGATCAGTGATGGTCGTGCGCCTGGCCGATATACACCAGCGTGAGCATCATCATGATGAACGCCTGGAGCAACACGATCAGGATGTGGAAAATCGCCCATGCGGTGCCGGCAATGATGTGACCGACAAAACCCAGCACCGACGCATCTGCGCCAAAGCTCCAGATACCGCCCAGCAGAGCGATCAGCAGGAACAGCAGTTCGCCGGCGTACATATTGCCGAACAGTCGCATACCGAGCGACACGGTCTTGGCACAGAATTCGATGAGGTTGAGCAGCAGGTTCGGGATCCACAGCAGGAAGTGGTTACCGAACGGTGCCGTGAACAGCTCGTGCATGAAACCGCCCGCGCCCTTGATCTTGAAGCTGTAGTACAGCATCAGGATCAGCACGCCGACGGAAATACCGAGCGTGCCGTTCAGATCGGCCGTCGGCACGATGCGGTGATGGGTAATGATGCCGCTCAGGCCAACCCACTCGATCACGCGCGAGGGCAGGTCGACAGGCAGCAAGTCCAGCGAGTTCATGAGGGCGACCCAAACGAACACGGTCAGCGCCAGCGGGGCGATGAAGGCACGGTTGCCGTGCACGATGCTCTTCGACTGGTCTTCCACCATCTCGACGAGCATTTCGACCGCGCCCTGGAAACGGCCCGGCACACCCGAGGATGCCTTACGAGCCGCCAACCAAAGCAGGAAGCAGCCCAAAACGCCCATCGCGATCGACCAGAACATCGTGTCCCAGTTGATGATCGAGAAATCGACGATCTTGGTTTGCGTCGAGCTCGCAAGGTTTTGCAGGTGGTGCGAAATGTACTCCGACGGGCTCGGAGCGTGGCCGGCTTCTACTGACATAGCGATCAAACACCCAATTATGAAAATCCGCACACGGTAGCATGTCGACGCGAGAGCGGATTCTCACCGCTACTTCAGTGCCATCGCAAGCCAATAGACTTTGAGCGTCAGCACGAAGGTGACCAGCAACGCTATCCAGTGAACCCCTGGGTAACCGAACGCTATGGCCACAAACAACGCAATCGTCGTTGCTACCTTGACCGCTTCCCCCACCAACAGCGAACCGACGGAGAGGCGATCACCTGACATTCTTAACCGCAGCGCAAACAGTGCGCCCGGCAACCAACCGATCATTCCGCCCAGCGCAGCGGACACCGCCGCGTCTCGTGGCGATGCCGAGAGTAACCACCAGGCCAGTGCCGCAACCAGCGACAACAGTACCTGGGCTCCCACCACCCTGAATGGCGTCACACGCGATGCGCGCCCCACATCGGGACCGAACAGGCGCTCAGCCTGCGCACGTGTGAGCGGAACGATTGTTTCTTGCGCCTGCTCGTCGTCCCAGACCTCTGATGTTGCGCGTGCCGGCGCTTGCGGTTTCGGTTCCAAGTTCGACCGTTTTTCGTCGGTCATCTCGTAGCCTCCCCGCCCGACTCGTGCAAAACGAATGGGCTCTTCAAGCAGATAAATCCGCGAGATTTTACGGGAAATTACGAACCCCAGTCAATCGAAACACACAACAAATTCGCCGAAATTGTGCAGTGCGTGCCCCGATTTGGCGCCAACTCTCAAGGAGCCCGATTTTTCTCATGGTGCAACGCGGCAATCCCGGCAAACGCCGCGGAATCGCTGCAACTTGACGGCGTTCGATGCGCGATTATCCCCATTTGAGAGCGATATACCCGAGGCACAGTGCCACCAGGTAAAACGGGAGCGAGAGCCAATGAAAGCGCCACCAGATCTTGTCCGATTTCGCCATGCGCAATGCAATCAGGTTGGCCAACGAACCGATCGCGAGGCCGAAGCCGCCGACCGCCGCGCCATGTGCCAGCGCCGGCCAGTTGTGGCTGTATTCCGCGAGCAGGATGGCAGCGGGCACGTTGCTGATGAATTGCGACAACACGGCGGCCCCCGCATAGGCCATGCCGGAACCCGTGAAATCCACTTGCCCGAGTGTCGCGCGCACGTCGGGCAACCCGGCCACACCGCGCAGCACCACGAACATCAGCACGAAGATCGCGAGCAGCAGCCAGTCGATCCCGAACACCGCGTTGCGCTTCGCCACCAGCAGTACCGCCGCCACACCCGCGCACGCCCACGTGGCAGCGCCGTGATCCGCCAGCACAACGAACGCCGCGAAGAGTGCCAGGGCGATCCACAGCAGCGGCCAGCGCACATCGTGGGCGGGACCGCGTCGCTGAAAATGCAGTTCGCGGGAATCGAACGCGAACGCGCACGTCACGAGCAACACGGCCATGAGCGCCAGCGTCAGGGGCGTCATCATGACGACGTAGGCGCCAAAGCCCATGCCGCTGTGTTGCCAGAGGAAGAGATTCTGCGGATTGCCAAGCGGCGTGAGACTCGAGCCGGCATTCACCGCCAGTGCGAGAAAGATGATCAGCCGCTCGATTCTCACCGGCGCAATGCGTGCGAGCGACTGCGCGAGCGGCACGACGGCGAAGAGCGCGACGTCGTTGGTCAGCAGCGTGGACAGGGCGGCAGCGAACGCCACCATCAACAGCGCGAGACGTCGCTCGGTGCGAAACGCCCGCAGCAATCGCTGCGCCAGCCAATCGAGAAACCCGCTCTGATCGATCGCCCGCGTGAGCATCAGCAAACCCGCGAGCGTGAGGATCGTGTGCTGATCGATGCGCGCAAACAGTTCGCCAAGGCTCACGGGCCGGGCAATCTGCAACGCAACGAATCCGACGATCAGGATGAGCAGCACCCGATCGCGGCGCACACGCTCGTAAGTTGCATGCAGCGCACGCCATACCCGCGTCGTGGCGGTGCCGTGCGATGACGACGACGCAGGCGTTGCCGGCGTCCCCGACGGGTTCGCTTGGGTAGCCGCTTGGGTAGCCGCTTGGGTAGCCGCTTGGGTAGCCGCTTGGGTAGCCGCTTGGGTAGCCGCTTGGTCAGTTGCTTGGTCAGTCGCCTGGGTAGTCGCCTGAGTCGCCTGAGTCGCCTGAGTCGCCTGAGTCGCCTGAGTCGCTTGAGTCGCTGCCTGAGTGGTCGACTGAGTAGGCGCTTGCTCACGCACCTGCGTCGGCCCCATGGGTTTGCCCGCAGGATCGCTCACGGTAGAACGCTCAGGAGACCGACATTATTCGGCACGAATGCGCGCGAGAATGCCATCGAGCGAATCAAGGCTGCCGAATTCGATCGTGAGTTGTCCGGCGCCCTTGCGGCCGACCTTGATCTTGACGTTCGACGCGAGCAGATCCGACAGCTCTTCTTCAAGGCGCGTCACGTCGCGCCCCCCCTCCTCCGCCGAGCGGCGACGAATGCCGTCGCCCTGCGGCTTGAGCGACGCGTTGACGATGCGCTCCGTGTCGCGCACCGACAGGCGCTTGTTCACCACTTGATTGGCCAGGGTGATCTGCGTGGCCGCGTCGACGGAGAGCAGCGCGCGCGCGTGCCCCATGTCGAGATCGCCCGCGAGCAGCATCGTTTGCACCGGATGCGCCAGATTGAGCAGGCGCAACAGGTTCGACACCGCACTGCGCGAGCGGCCGAGCGATTCGGCGGCTTGCTCGTGCGTGTAATTGAATTCGCCGAGCAGCCGTTGAATGCCTTGCGCCTCTTCGAGCGGATTCAGATCTTCGCGCTGGATATTCTCGATGAGCGCCATCGCAGCGGCGGCCTCGTCGGAAACATCGCGCACGAGCACCGGCACTTCGGCCAGTCCGGCGATGCGGGCAGCACGAAACCGCCGCTCGCCCGCAATAATTTCGTACTTCTCACCATCGACACGACGCACCAGGATCGGTTGCATCAGCCCCTGCGCGCGAATGCTCGACGCGAGTTCCTGCAGTGCCCCCTCATCCATGCGCGTGCGCGGCTGGTACTTGCCGGCCTGAAGGCGTTCGAGCGCCATGACCGACGGTGCGCCCTCGGCGCTCGCTTCGGTCGCACCGTTGTGATTATCGGCGTGTGCGCCGAGCAGCGCTTCGAGGCCTCGGCCCAGGCCCTTTTTCTTCAGTGCGGTGGTCTTGGTCGCCATGACAATACGTTCCTGCGCGAATGCGCCTTACATAGTTTGAATGCGCGCGATCATTTCCGCGCCGAATTGCAGATACGCTTTCGCGCCGCGTGACGCGGGATCGAAAACGACGCCCGGCATGCCGTAGCTCGGCGCTTCGGCAAGTCGCACGTTGCGCGGAATGATCGCGTTGAATACCTTGTCGCCGAAGTGCGCCTTGAGCTGGTCCGAGACTTGTTGCTGCAGCGTGATGCGCGGATCGAACATCACGCGCAGCAGGCCGATCACCTGCAGGTCGCGGTTCAGATTCGCGTGCACCTGCTTGATCGTGTTGACGAGATCCGACAGCCCTTCGAGCGCGAAATATTCGCACTGCATCGGAATGATCACGCCGTGCGCCGCACACAGCCCGTTGAGCGTAAGCAGCGAGAGCGTGGGCGGACAATCGATGAGGACGAAGTCGTACACGTCGTCGACTTTGGCGAGTGCCAGCTTCAATCGCGTGTCGCGGTTCTCGAGCGAGACGAGTTCCACGTCCGCACCGGCGAGTTCGCGGTTTGCGGGCAGCACATCGTAACTCCCGGACTCCGAGCGCTGGCAGCTCGTGGCCACATCGGCACCGTCGACGAGCACTTCGTACACGCTCGATTCGAGCGCGGCCTTGTCGATGCCGCTGCCCATCGTCGCATTGCCCTGCGGATCGAGGTCGACCAACAAGACTCGCTGCCCGTGCGACGCCAGTCCGGCAGCGAGGTTCACCGTGGTGGTCGTCTTGCCGACGCCGCCCTTCTGATTGGCCACGCAGAAAATTTTCGCCATGCCGATGTAGTCCTCCGAATGCTGCCGTGTTGATGCGATTGATGCTGATAGTGCCGATGATGCCGAGAATGAAACCGCTGTGAACGCGCCTCGCTGCCGACGACCGCCGACTTGCCGGGGCCGTGGCGCGCGCGTTTCGGTCCATCCCGCAAATTCGATTACCTGAGTAAAGCTCAGTTATTGCTTGCGCCCCCCCCCGGCGTCAGACACGCCGGGGGGCGGTGCTCAGGGGGCGCTCGCCTTTTGGGGCGTCAACACCAGTTTGTCGGTGTCGTAACCTTGCTTGCGCAACTGGGCCCGCATTTGATTCAGTGCGTTGTCGTCGATCGTCGGCGTCCGCGAGAGGACCCAGAGGTACTCGCGACTGGGTTCTCCGACAGCGGCAAACTGATAGTCGTCGTCGAGCACGATAACCCAGGAGTTCGTCCAAAGCCAGGGAATCCAGCGCAACCAGTCAGGCGCGAACGTCACCTTGAAGCGTGCCGTGCCGGTGCCCTGTCCGTCGGTGCGCGCCAGGCCGGTGTTGCTGACCCAGCTTCCGTCTTCCTTGCGACATCGGTTGGTGACTTCGATTCGACCGTCCGGTCGCGCCACGTACTGCGCAGTCACGTCAGACACACATTTTCGCTCGAAGAAATTCGGGTAGCGTGCTATTTCGTACCAAGTGCCGACGTAGCGCGCTTTGTCGATCTTCGGTACCGGACGCACGCGCGTCGTCAGCGATTCTTGTCCGGATTGCCCCCAGGCGACTGCGGCAACCACCGAAAAACCGACCATGACGGCCCCCGCCCAGCGGGTCATCTTATTCATGCCGTTACCTTCGTCACGCGAAGCAAATGACGCTCAGCGTCAAGAAAGGGGACGTTCAGTGCCAGACGCTCTACCAGTGCGTAGCCCGCGGGCAGCGCAAGCTCGCTCTCGGCTGCCACCCCCTTCATGGCCCAGAAACTGCCGCCGGAAGCGAGCAGGTTTCCCGCGAGGGTGACGAAATCGGTCAGCTCGGCAAAGGCGCGCGACACGATGGCATCGAATGGTGCGCTCACTTCGTTGCCGACGACGAGCGACTCGACGCGGCCGGTCACGACGCTCAGATTGGTCAACTTGAATGTGGCGCGGGCCTGTGTGAGGAATGCCGTCTTCTTGTGCACGATGTCGTTGACCGTCACCTGCCAGTCGGGACGCACGATCGCGAGCACCACACCGGGCAGCCCACCGCCTGAGCCGACGTCAAGCACACGTGAAATCGGCTCACGATCGAGGCGCGGCAGAATGGAGAGCGAATCGAGCAGATGCTTGATGACCATTTGCCGCGGATCGCGGATGGAGGTCATTTGCAGCGCGGCATTCCATTTCGCCAGCAACGCCTGGTAGTCGAGCAGCCGTCGTTGTTGTTCATCGCTGATGGATAGGCCAAGTTGCCGAATACCGTCGGCCAGAAGCACGGCCAGCTCGTTGCCGCCGTTGGCGGCAGTGCGTCGCGAATCGGTCATGAGGTCTCCGCGTCAGGCTGCGTGCGCGTCGCCGTCGGCGGCGGCGGGCGTCGCTTCCTCTGACGCGCGACGGCGTCCGAGCCCCTTTTTGAGGTGGATCATCAGCAGCGAGATTGCGGCGGGCGTCACCCCGGAGATACGCGACGCCTGGCCCAGGGTCTCGGGCCGCTGGGCCCCGAGCTTCTGGCGTACTTCGATGGACAGCCCCCGCACCTCGTTGTAGTCGATGTTGGCAGGCAGCACGGTGTTCTCATTGGCTTCCTTGCGCACGATCTCGTCGGCCTGGCGGTCGATATAGCCTTGGTACTTGGCCGCGATCTCGATCTGTTCGCGAATCTGGTTCGCTTGCAGCGGATCGTCGGACAGCGGCGCTGCCGCGGCAAGTCGACCGCCCTGCACGGCCATGAGGGCGTCGTAGCCAACTTCCGGGCGCCGCAGCAGATCGGCCAGCGAGTATTCGTGGTCGATGGCTTTACCCAGCAACGGCACGGCATCTTCGGCCGGGAAGGTTTTCGGCGTTACCCACGTCGATTTGAGACGTTCTGTTTCACGTGAAACAGCGTCACGCTTGCGGCAGAACGCGTCCCAACGAATATCGTCGACGACACCGAGTTCGCGGCCGATTTCGGTCAGACGCATATCGGCGTTGTCTTCGCGCAGCGACAGGCGATATTCGGCGCGGCTGGTGAACATTCGGTAAGGCTCGGAGACGCCACGGGTGATGAGGTCGTCGACGAGCACGCCGAGGTAGGCCTGATCTCGGCGCGGGCACCAGGCATCGCGCCCTTGCACTTGCAGTGCGGCGTTGATGCCGGCGAGCAGCCCTTGCGCGGCGGCTTCTTCGTAGCCAGTGGTGCCGTTGATCTGTCCCGCGAAGAAGAGCCCGGAGATGACACGGGTTTCGAGCGAGCTGCGCAGCCCACGGGGATCGAAGTAGTCGTATTCGATGGCGTAGCCGGGGCGCAGGATGTAGGCATTCTCCATGCCTTTCATGGAGCGGACGAGTTCGAGCTGTACGTCGAACGGCAGGCTGGTGGAAATGCCGTTGGGGTAGAACTCGTTGGTCGTCAGGCCTTCGGGTTCGAGGTAGATTTGGTGCGATGTCTTGTCGGCGAAGCGGTGAATCTTGTCTTCGATGGACGGACAATAGCGCGGGCCAACGCCTTCGATGACGCCGGTGTACATGGGTGACCGGTCGAGCCCGCCACGGATGATGTCGTGGGTGCGCTCGTTGGTATGGGTGACCCAGCACGGGACTTGGCGCGGGTGCTGTTCGGGGCGGCCGAGGAACGAGAAAACGGGGACGGGATCGAGGTCGCCGGGCTGTTCTTCGAGGACGGAGAAATCGATGGAGCGTCCGTCGATGCGCGGCGGGGTACCAGTTTTCAACCGGCCTTGCGGCAATTTCAACGCTTTGAGTCGGGCGGACAGGCTGATGGCGGCCGGGTCTCCGGCGCGCCCGCCGACGTAGTTGTTGAGCCCGACGTGGATCTTGCCGTCGAGGAAGGTACCGGCGGTGAGCACCACGGCACGGGCACGGAAGCGCAGTCCGACTTGGGTGATGGCACCGACAACGCGCTCGCCTTCGACGATGAGGTCTTCGACGGCTTGCTGGAAGAGCCAGAGATTGGGTTGGTTCTCGAGGCGATGGCGGATTGCCTGTTTGTATAGAATCCGGTCGGCTTGGGCCCGGGTGGCGCGCACTGCCGGCCCTTTGGAGGAGTTGAGGATACGAAACTGGATACCGCTTTCGTCGGTTGCGGCGGCCATGGCCCCGCCCAGCGCATCGACCTCTTTGACGAGATGGCCTTTGCCGATCCCGCCGATGGAGGGATTGCAGCTCATCTGACCGAGCGTCTCGATATTATGGGTGAGCAGGAGTGTCTTACAGCCCATGCGGGCCGAGGCGAGCGCAGCCTCGGTACCGGCGTGGCCGCCACCCACTACGATCACGTCGAACTCGGTCGGATAAAGCATTGTTATTTTGCCGCGTGCGGCAAACTCTCTGGATTCGGTAATGGCGGAATTATAGCGGTATTGCGCCGCATCATTTGTAACTGCCCCGGTGTTTCACGTGGAACATTGGCAAAACGACGGTATTGGGGATGGTTTCACGTGAGACGTTGTTGGGTTGGATGGGTTATCGCTTCGATTTGACGCTGTGAACATGGCTTGACTTCAAAACCCCGTCCTCGGATTCCGCCCTTACCCTCCCTCACCTCCAGGCAGCGGAGATTACCGGCACCCTGCCTGCGCTCCACTTGAAAGTCGCTTAGTCAGGGCACCGGCAATCTCCGCCAGTCCATTGCCCGAATATAACCATCGCCAGAGCATCTCGTCATGTTTCACGTGAAACGTTGTTGGGACGGATCAGCCTTCGCTTTGATTCAGTACCGTGGAGCAGGCCTGCCCTCAAACCCCATCCTCAGATTCTGTCCTCACCCTCCCTCATCTCCGGGCAGCGAAGATCACCGGCACCCCGCCTGCGCTCCACTTGAAAGTCGCTTAGTCAGGGCACCGGCAATCTCCGCCAATCCATTGCCCGAATACAACCATCGCCAGAGCATCTCGTCATGTTTCACGTGGAACGTTATTGGGACGGATCAGCCACCGCTTTGATTCAGTACCGTGGAGCAGGCCTGCCCCTCGAACCCCATCCTCCGATTCCGCCCTCACCCTCCCTCATCTCCGGGCAGCGGAGATCACCGGCACCCCGCCTGCGCTCCACTTGAAAGTCGCCCAGCCAGGGCACCGGCAATCTCCGCCAGTCCATTGCCCGAATACAACCGTCGAAAGAGCTTCACGCCATGTTTCACGTGAAACGTTGTTGGGACGGATCAGCCACCGCTTTGATTCGGTACCGTGGCGCAGGTCTGCCCCTCGAACCCCATTCTCAGATTCCACCCTCACCCTCCCCCGCCTCCGGGCAGCGGAGATTACCGGCACCCCGCCTGCGCTCCACTTGAAAGTCGCTTAGTCGGGGCACCGGCAATCTCCGCCAATCCATTGCCCGCCTACAACCATCGCCAGAGCATCTCGTCATGTTTCACGTGAAACGTTGTTGGGACGGATCAGCCACCGCTTTGATTCGGTACCGTGGCGCAGGTCTGCCCCTCGAACCCCATCCTCAGATTCCACCCTCACCCTCCCCCGCCTCCGGGCAGCGGAGATTACCGGCACCCCGCCTGCGCTCCACTTGAAAGTCGCTTAGTCGGGGCACCGGCAATCTCCGCCAATCCATTGCCCGACTACAACCATCGCCAGAGCATCTCATCATGTTTCACGTGAAACGTTGTTGGGACGGATCAGCCACCGCTTTGATTCAGTACCGTGGCGCAGGTCTGCCCCTCGAACCCCATCCTCAGATTCCACCCTCACCCTCCCCCGCCTCCGGGCAGCGGA
>NZ_CABPSH010000006.1 GCF_902459725.1 Pandoraea eparura | reverse complement strand
CGCAGCGTCTCCTGCGATTGCGCCACGCCCGCCGACACCGCGATCACTTCTGTCGCCACGCCCGCTTCCTTCAGGCGTACCGCCTCCTCCACCGCGATTTCGTCGAACGGATTCATCGACATCTTCACGTTCGCGATGTCGACACCACTGCCGTCGCTCTTCACCCGAACTTTTACGTTGTAATCCACTACCCGTTTGACGGGGACAAGCACCTTCATGCGGAACTCCCTTGATTCAGAAACCCCGGGCGGCGGGCCACGACGACCACTCTCGCCCCCGGGAACGTACGACCTTACTCGATCTCGCGCCCTTTCGTCTCAGGCAACAACAAGGCGGTGATCAACACGACCAGATAGGCGCCGCCGGCAAACATGCCGATGGCCGCGCCAAGCCCGCTGGTCTTGGCCAAATAGCCGACCAGACTCGGGAACAGCGCACCGAAGCCGCGACCGAAGTTGTACGTGAATCCCTGCCCGTTGGCGCGCACCGCCGATGGAAACAACTCGGTCAGGTAAGCGCCCATGCCACTGAAAATGCCCGACGCCGCAAACCCCAGCGGGAAGCCGAGGAACAGCATCTGGTCATTGCTCAGTTGCAACTGCGTATAGGCGTAGATGGTCACGCCTGAGAGCACGGCAAAAATCAGCAGGTTGGCGCGACGTCCCAGTCGGTCAGTCAGATAGGCGCCCGTCAGGTAGCCGACGAACGATCCGAGAATGATCACGAGCAAATAGCCGCCGGTACCGATGACCGACAGATGACGCTCAGTCTTCAGGAACGTGGGCAACCACGTCGTCACGGCGTAGTAGCCACCCTGCACGCCGGTACACAGCAGCGCGGCAAGCGCCGTGGTCTTGATGAGCGACGGCGAGAAAATCGCCCAGGCCGAGGTGCGTCTGGCCGAGGACGCCTCCTGCTTGCGCGTGCGCTCGAACAGCGCCGGTTCCG
Organism: Pandoraea eparura; assembly: GCF_902459725.1. Classification (GTDB taxonomy): domain Bacteria; phylum Pseudomonadota; class Gammaproteobacteria; order Burkholderiales; family Burkholderiaceae; genus Pandoraea; species Pandoraea eparura. The sequence goes on along the minus strand of NZ_CABPSH010000006.1, from coordinate 233,529 downwards.
GCACGTTCTTTCGAATGAAGAGCACGAACAGCGCCGGGATCACACCAATCCAGAACAGCACGCGCCAGGCATACGTCTCGGGCAGCAGCGAGAACGACGCCGTGTAGCACAGCGCCGCCACCGCCCAGCCAATGGCCCAGCCGCTTTGCACCGTGCCGACGGCGCGCCCGCGATACTCGGTGCGCACGATCTCGCCCATGAGCACCGACCCCACCGCCCACTCGCCGCCAAAGCCCAACCCCTGCAACGCGCGCAACACGAATATCTGCTCGAAGTTCTGCGCGAAGCCGATCAGGACCGTGCAAATCGAGAACCACAGGATCGTGGCTTGCAGAATGCGCACGCGCCCGAAGCGGTCGGCGAGCACGCCCGCCAGCCACCCACCGATGGCCGAGAACAACAGGGTCACGGTGGCCAGCATGCCGGCCTGCGCCTTGTCGATCTGGAAGACGGTGATCAACGTCGTGATGACGAAGGTAAATACCATGAAGTCGAGCGCATCGAGCGCCCAGCCGCCGAACGCCGCGACAAACGTGCGCCGCTCGGTTTTGTTCATCTGCCGATACCAGTCCATCTTGTCTCCTCCTGACGTTTTGAAGTGCTTTGAAGTGAGGTTTGTACGCGGGCGCGCGATGCGCCCGACAATGCCGGCGAGGTCAATCCGTCACGCCGCCGCCGGAAATCCGTAAAGTCGCGCCGGGTTGTCCACGAGAATGCGGCGGCGCGTGTCGGCGTCGGGCGCCCACAGCGGCAACAGATTGCGCAACGCACCGGTGTTCGGCATGCGCGTGAGCGACACATGCGGCCAGTCGCTGCCCCAGACCATGCGATCGGGGGCGTCTTCGATCAGCGCTTGCGCAAACGGCGTGACGTCCTCGAATGTCGGAAAACGCTCGCTGATGCGATAGGCGCCCGAGAGCTTCACCCAGTACCCGTGATCGCGCACGAGCGCGCGCAGTGCGGAGAAGCCCGGAGCGTCGAGCCCTTGCGCCACCGGCGTGTGTCCCATGTGATCGACGATGCCCGGCACCGGCAGCTTCGTCATGCGCGGCATGAGCTCGGGCAGCGCGTTCACGTCCATCAGGAACTGCATGTGCCAGCCCAGGTCCTTGATGCGATGCGCGAGCGTTTCCATCGCCATGAAGCCGATGCCGCCACCGAACAGCACGTTGATGCGCAACCCGCGAACGCCCGCCGCGTGCATCGCCTCGAGTTCGGCGTCGGTCACGTCCGGCGAGACCACCGCGATACCGCGCAGACGGTCGGGATGACGGCGCAACGTCTCGAGCAGGTAACGGTTATCCGTGCCATAGACGCTGATTTGCACAAGCACGCCGTAGGTCATGCCGGTGGCATCGAGCATGGCGAGATACTTGTCTTCGGGCGCGGGGGGCGGCGTATAGCTGCGCTCGGGCACCATCGGGTACGCGTCGCTCGCCGCGATCACGTGCGCGTGCGTGTCGACCGCGCCGAACGGCACCACGAACGACGGCGGATCGATCTCCGGCAGCGGGCCGAGGCACAGCGGCGCGCCGGCGGCGGGGGTGGCAATCATATCGACTCCTCAAGGAATGCGAGGCGACGCCCGGAACATCGGGCGCACTCGGGGAAAACAGGTCGAGCGCCGGGCACACCGGCACACGTCAATCAAGCAGACGCTTACAGCAACTTGCCCGGATTCATGATGCCGGCCGGATCGAACACGGCCTTGATTTCGCGCATCAGCCGCAACTCCAGCGGCGACTTGTACTTCGCGAAGGACGCGCGCTTGAGCTGCCCGATGCCGTGCTCGGCACTGATGCTGCCGCCATAACGCGCCACTTCGTCGAGCACTTCGGCAGTGATCGCCTCGCCGTGCTTCGCCATGAAGTCCGTCGCCTCGCCCGCGGGGCGCGACAGGTTGTAATGCAGATTGCCATCGCCGAAATGCCCGAAGATGAAGGGACGCACCTGCGGGCACACGCGCCGCACACGCGCTTCGGCGCTCGTCATGAAATCCGGAATGGCTTCGATGGGGAGCGAGACGTCATGCTTGAGGTGCGGTCCGTCCGCGCGCTGCGCCTCGGAGATCTCCTCGCGCAACTTCCACATCGCCTCCACCTGCCCCAGCGTGGACGACACCACGGCGTCGGCACACAGATCGCGCTCGATGGCCGTCTCGATCACGCGCTCCAGCAAGGCGGCCAGCGCCTGCTCGTCTGTGGTGTCGGCCAGTTCGATCAGCACATAGCCAGGGTGCCGCTCGCCGAATGGCGCACGCACATCGGGCACATGCGCCATCACCAAATCGACGCACTCGCCCGTAAAGAACTCGAACGCCTGCATGCGCGGGCCGCATGCCGCGAACAGCAATTCATACAAGGCCAGCGCCTGACGTGGCGACGTCACCGCGGCAATCACCACCTGGCGCACGGGAGTCGGCGCATACAGCCGCAACGCCGCGGCGGTGATCACGCCGAGCGTGCCTTCCGAGCCAATGAGCAATTGTTTGAGGTCATAACCGGTGTTGTCCTTGCGCAGGGTGCGCAGGCCATGCAGTATCTCGCCGTTCGGCAGCACAGCCTCAACGCCCAGCACCAGTTCGCGCGTCATGCCGTAGCGCACCACGTTCACGCCGCCGGCGTTGGTGGCGAGATTGCCGCCGAGCTGACACGAACCCTCGGCTGCAAGACTGAGCGGCAGCAGGCGGTTTGCGTCGCGCGCGGCGCGTTGCAAGTCTTCGAGAATGCAGCCGGCCTCGGCGACCAGCGTGTTCGCGATGGTGTCCAGACTGCGCACGGTGTTCATGCGATCGAGGCTGAGCACCACGTTCTGCGTGGACGCGTCGGGCGTGGCACCACCGCACAGCCCCGTATTGCCGCCACGCGGCACGACCGGCGTACCCGTGCTCTGACATAGCGCGAGAATCTTCGCGACGTCTTCCGTCGTGCGCGGACGCACGACCGCCTGGGCATTGCCGCGATACATGCCGCGCCAGTCGGCGAGCCATGGCGCGACGTCGTCGGCGGACGTGAAAACGCAATCGGCACCGACAGCGTCGACAAGGCGTTGGGCGAAAGCAGTGAGGGTCATAGGGTCGCGCGTCGGGGGTTAAGTTGCGGAAGGTGGCATCTGACGACGGGTCAGGCGCGGGTCGGCGCGATCGCGCCGGTAATGATGTCGCGCTCGGGCAACGTCAGCCCGAGGCGCGCGGAGGCGCGCAACAGATGCGAGAGCGACGCCGCGCGTGCCAGCAGCGGGTCACGCGCCTTGATGGCGTTGAACACCGCCACGTGTTCCTGATGCACCTGCGCGGCGAGTCCCTCATGGCGTAGCGTGTTCGAGCGCGCCGCTTGCACGACCTGTCGCATTTGCAGGTTCAGATATTGCAGAAGGTCGGCGTAATAACGGTTGTGCGTGGCACGCGCAATCGCCGCGTGAAACGCGGTGTCGTACTCCACGCCGTTGTCGGCGTGATACAGATTCGTCTCAAGCTTCTCCAGGATGTCGGCAAGCCGGCGAATGTCGTCGTCGGTATGACGAACGGCGGCGAGCGCGGCGGCCGTGCTCTCCAGATCGAGACGCAGCTCGTAGACGCTCGCGAGATCGGCGGCGTCCTCCCCGGCCGGCACCTGAAAGCCGCTCGACGGCGTGCGCGCCTTCACCGTCACGCCTGCGCCTTGCCGGCTGTCGATCAACCCTTGCGAACGCAGACGCTCCGTCACTTCGCGAATCACGGCCGGGCTCACGCCATACGTCTCGGCCAGTTGCTTGCCGGTCGGCAGCTTGGTGCCGATCGGATAGGCCCCCTGCCGGATCGCGTCCTGCAACTGCTGCGCAACCTGCTCGGTCAGGGTTCTGGGCTTCGTCGTCATCCTGTCTTGTCATCCGATAATTTTCTGGTTTGCATGTTATCTGAAAACTTTGAGCATTCCCCACCGAGTTAACCCTAGGTTCGACCGACCTCTCACCACCCCGTGAAAGACAAAAGCGGCGAGGGAAACACGCTCCCTCACCGCCTGTGTTGCCTGTGTTGCCTGTGTTGCCTGTGTTGCCTGTGTTGCCTGTGTTGCCTGTGTTGCCTGTGTTGCCTGTGTTGCCGTGTTGCTGCCCGCCGCCCTTAGAAGCCGATCAACACTTCCGTGACGTGGCCCACGTTCGGCGGCGCCGCGAAACAGTCGCTCACCAGCGCACGCCATTGCTGGAACGCTTCCGAGTTGCGGAAGTGGACCGTATGGTCTTCGAGGGTTTCCCACGTCACGACGAGGCTGTAATGCGTCGGCTGCTCAATGGACTTGAGCAGACGCATGCCGTGGCAGCCTTTCGAGCCCTTGAACAACGGCGCAGCCTTGGCGACACCTTGCTCGAACGCGGCTTCGGTGCCGGGCTTCACTTCGATCTGGGCAATTTCAAAGATCATCGGATTTCCTCAGTGATTTGCGCGTGATGGCGCTGATGTCGGTCTGGTTGTCGTCGCATGGTGGCGTGGCCTGCGGCCCGGCATCACCGACACCGGGCAGGCGCATGGCCGCGCGAGACCGTCAGATTCTATACCGCGCGTTCACGTGACGCACCGCCTGAAAGGTCGCGCGCCCTTTCCAAGTTTTTCGGTACCCCCAAGCTCGCATCGATGCACGGACTTCGCACATGGGTTTGCCTCTCGGCACCATGAACGTGCAACTCGGCACGGCAAACACCATATCGCCAGACAAAACATCAATAAAAATCAATGAATTGAAAACACCTGGCATCACTCTTGCGTATCATCACTCTTCTTCATGTTTGCACCAAAAGAGCACATTCATGCCCAATTCCAATACACCCGGGGACGTGCTGTTCCTTTTGCTCGGCGCGATCCTGGTGCTTGCCATGCACGCTGGCTTTGCATTTCTCGAACTCGGCACGGTTCGAAAGAAGAATCAGGTCAATGCCCTCGTCAAGATCCTGACCGACTTCGCGGTCTCGGGTCTCGCCTATTTCTTCATCGGCTATCCGCTCGCGTACGGCGTCGATTTCTGGTCGAGTGCCACGGTGCTCTCCGAGCACAACGGCTACGCGCTGGTTCGCTTTTTCTTCCTGCTGACGTTCGCGGCGGCGATTCCCGCCATCGTGTCGGGCGGCATTGCCGAGCGGGCCAAGTTTCATCCGCAGTCGGTGGCGACGTTCTTCCTCGTCGGCGTGATTTATCCGTTCTTCGAGGGCATCGCCTGGAACGGCCATCTGGGGGTTCAGGACTGGTTCACGCATGCGCTGGGCGCACCGTTCCACGATTTCGCGGGTTCGGTGGTGGTGCATGCCGTGGGCGGCTGGATCGGGCTGGCCGCGGTGCTGCACCTCGGCGCGCGCCGGGGGCGCTATAACGGCCAGGGACAAGTGGCCGCGCATCCGCCGTCGTCGATTCCGTTCCTGGCGCTTGGCGCGTGGATTCTGATCGTCGGCTGGTTCGGCTTCAACGTCATGAGTGCGCAGCGCGTGGGCGGCATTTCGGGGCTGGTCGCCGTGAATTCGCTCATGGCCATGGTGGGCGGCACGCTCGTCGCGATGTGGGTCGGCAAGGACGATCCCGGCTTCATCCACAACGGTCCGCTCGCGGGACTCGTGGCCGTGTGTGCGGGCTCGGACGTGATGCATCCGCTGGGCGCACTGGTCGTCGGCGCGGTGGCGGGCGGTTTGTTCGTGTGGCTGTTCACGGTGACGCAGAACCGTCTGCGCATCGACGACGTGCTCGGCGTGTGGCCGTTGCACGGCGTGTGCGGCGTGTGGGGCGGCGTGGCCGCCGGCATTTTCGGACAGACGGCGCTCGGGGGCGTGGGCGGTGTGAGCTTCCTCGCGCAGCTCGCCGGGACCGCGATGGGCGTGGCGATCGCTTTCGCCGGCGGCTATGTCGTGTACGGCGTGATCAAACGCTTCGTAGGCCTGCGGCTCGACGACGAACAGGAATATTACGGCGCCGATCTCTCCATCCACAAGATCACCGCGACGCCGGAGCGCGAGACGAATTGGTGAGTGATGAGTTCATGGGTTGCGTTCAACGCTGAACCGAAATGCGATGCTGCGAGGCGCGGTAGTTGGATGCGGATGATTGCTCAAGGTCCTCTCGCGCGCCGGGGGCTCACGCCGGCCCCCTACCCCGGCGCCAACCGCTCCAACAACATCGCCACAAACGTTTGCGTGATGGGAGGTAACGTTCTCCCGCGCTTTTTGATCAACGCGATGGGTCGCAGGAACGCGTCGTGATCGATCGGGCGAACCCGCAATTCCGGCTCCGCTCTGACTTCCCGAGCCGACGCCGGCAGGATGGTCACCCCGAGTCCCGCGCGGACCATGGCGACGGCCGTCATCATATACGTCGGCTCGCAGGCAATTTCCGGTGCGCACCCGCCGCTCGTGAACGCGCCGTCCACCACCGCTCTCACACTGGTGCCTTGCGCCGTCAGCACCAGGGGCACGCTGGCGAGATCCGTCAGCGATACGCGTTTGCGTCGCGCAAACGCATGTCCCGCCGGCAGCACCGCCACCAGTTGATCGGCGCCCGCGTACAGCACGTCGATCTCCGCGTCGCTCAACTCGCCGCCCGTCAGGCCGATATCGACCTCTTCGTGACGCACCAGCGTCTCGACCACGCCCGCCACCGCATCTCTCACGTGAAAACCGGCGCGCGGTACCGCTGCCTTCACCTGCTGGATCAACTCCGGCAGCACACTCGCCGCAAACGTCGGCAAACAGGCAATCCGCACCGTGCCGCTCGACCCGTCGCCGAGCGCACGGGCATCGATCAGCACGTGCTCCATGTCATGCAGCGACTTCTGCAACAACGGCAGTAGCTCGCGGCCCGTCGGCGTCAGCGCAACATTGCGGCTGTTGCGATCGAACAGCCGCACGCCGACCGTCTCCTCCAGCCGCCGGATCTGCACAGTCAATGCCGGCTGCGACAAATGCAGTCGCGACGCCGCGCGCGTGAAGCTGCCCGTCTGCGCCACCGCGATAAACGCCCGAATGTCTCGTAGATTCAAATCCATTATGTTTATTGATTGCTGCGATCAAATCATTTCAATTGATTTATCAACGCCTCGAACTTACGCTCGATCGCATCAAAAAACAACATGGGAGACAAGCACATGCTGCCATTACTGGGGCTGGCTACCATCGTCGTGCTGCTCGGCGCGATTCTTTCAAAACGCATGTCGCCACTCGTGGCGCTCATCATCGTGCCGATCGTGGCGTCGTTGATCGGCGGGTTCGGCTTTCATACCAGCAAGTTCGTCATCGACGGCCTCAAGAGCCTCGCGCCGGTCGTCGGCATGTTCGTCTTTGCGATTCTGTACTTCGGCACCATCACCGACGCGGGCACGCTCGACCCGATCATCGATCGCATCCTGAAAGCCGTCGGCACCCGGCCCACGCGCATCGTCATGGGCACGACGCTGCTCGCCCTGCTGATCCACCTCGACGGTTCCGGCGCCGTGTGCTTCCTCGTGACGATTCCGGCCATGCTCCCGCTCTACGACCGTCTGGGCATGGACCGCCGCGTGCTCGCGGCCGCGGTGTCGATGGCCGCGGGCATCAACTTCCTGCCCTGGACCGGGCCCATGATCCGGGCATCGGCGTCGCTCCACCTGCCGGTGTCGAGCCTGTTCAATCCGTTGATTCCGGTGCAGGCCATCGGGTTGGTCTTCGTGTTCGGCATGGCCTACTGGCTCGGCCGCCGGGAAGAGAAGCGGCTCGGGCTTTCCTCCGCAAGCGGTTCGATCCCGATGCCCAAGCGTGAACTCTCGCCGGAGCAGCAGGCACTGCGCCGTCCGAAGCTGTTCTGGTTCAACATCATCCTCACGCTGATCGTGCTCGGCACGATGGTCGTGATGGGCGAGAAGCTGCCGCCGGCGATCATGTTCATGGTCGGCCTGTGCGTGGCACTGATGGTCAATTACCCGGACGTCGACATGCAACGCAAGCGCATCGACGCGCACGCTCGCGCGGCGTTGATGATGGCCGGCATTCTGCTCGCCGCCGGGGTCTTCACCGGCGTGATGCAGGGCAGCGGCATGCTCAAGGCGATGGCGCAAGCCGCCGTCGGCTTCGTGCCTCCTGACATGGCCAGCCACATTCCGGTCGCGCTCGGCCTGTTGTCGATGCCGCTGAGCATGCTGTTCGATCCCGACTCGTTTTACTTCGGCGTACTGCCTGTCATCGCCGAGGTGGCCGGACAACTGGGCGTGCCGGCCGTGCACGTGGGTCAGGCGGCTCTGCTTGGCCAGATGACGACAGGCTTCCCCGTGAGCCCGCTCACGCCGGCCACGTTCCTGGTGGTCGGCCTGTGCGGCATCGATTTGGCCGACCATCAGAAATTCACGTTTCCGCTGCTGTTCGGCGCATCCGTCGTCATGACGATCGCGTGTGTCGCCCTCGGCATCTTCACGCTTTAAGCCTTACTGAACGGACCCGACCCGCATGAACGGCACGCCACCCACCCCGTCTTCGAAACGCATCCGGATCGGCGCAGGCGCCGGATACTCCGGCGACCGCATCGAGCCTGCCGTTGAACTCGCTCAGCAAGGCGCGCTCGACTATCTGGTCTTCGAATGCCTGGCCGAGCGCACCATCGCCATCGCGCAACAGGCGCGTCGCCAAGACCCGCAATCCGGCTACGACCCGCTGCTCGAAGCGCGCATGACGGCGGTACTGCCGTCAGCGCTGCGTAACGGGGTGCGGATCATCTCGAACATGGGCGCGGCCAACCCGCTCGCGGCCGCACGCAAGACGGCAGAGATCGCGCGCGCGCTGGGGCTGGGCGACGTCAAGATCGCTGCCGTCACCGGCGACGACGTGCTCGACGTCGTGCTGCAAGGCGATGCCCATTTCGAAGAAACGGGCGAGCGCGTGGCGTCGTACGGGAATCGTATCGTGTCGGCCAATGCCTATCTGGGCGCGGCTGGCATCGTCGAGGCGTTGGCGGCAGGCGCGCAGATTGTCTTGACGGGCCGCGTGGCCGACCCGTCGCTGTTCGCCGCGCCGCTGATCCACGAATTCGGATGGCGCATGGACGATTGGGAAACGCTGGGCCAGGCCACCGTCGTGGGACACCTGCTGGAGTGCGCCGGACAAATCACGGGCGGCTACTTCGCCGATCCCGGCTACAAGGACGTGCCCAATCTCGCCACGCTCGGCTTCCCAATTGGCGAGGTAGCGCCCGACGGATCGGTTGTCATCACCAAGGTCCCCACCGCCGGCGGACGCGTGACGCAAGCCACATGCAAGGAGCAGTTGTTGTATGAGATTCATGATCCCCAGCGATATCTCCAGCCCGACGTCGTCGCCGACTTCTCGCAAGTCGGCGTGGCTGAGGAAGGCCCTGACCGGATCAAGATAACAGGCGGGCGCGGCACCCCCCGCCCGGACACGCTGAAGGTTTCCGTCGGCTATGTCGACGGATTCATTGGCGAAGGACAGATCTCGTACGGTGGCCCGGGCGCCGTGGCGCGGGCAAGGCTCGCGCTCGATATCGTCCGCAAACGACTGGCACTGACGGGCGTACCGACGAGCGAATTGCGCTGCGATCTGATCGGGGTGAATTCACTACACGGCGACACGGCGGGCGCACGTCACGCCGAACCCTGCGAAGTCCGCATCCGCGTGGCGGGACGCACGGCATCGGCCGATCAGGCACTACGCATCGGCAACGAAGTCGAGACGTTGTACACCAACGGTCCGGCGGGCGGTGGCGGCGTGACCAAGTCCGTACGCGAGGTGCTCGCGGTCCAGTCGGTGCTGTTGCCACGCGAACACGTCAAGCCAACGTTTACCTTCGTGGAGATTTGAGATGAAACTGCGTGAACTCGCGCATTCTCGCACCGGCGACAAGGGCAATACGCTCAACATCTCGCTTATCTGCTACGACGCACGACACTACGAGCACCTGCGCGCCGAGGTCACGGCCGAGCGGGTGAAGGCGTTTCTGGAGGACGTCGTCCTTGGCGACGTCGTGCGATATGAACTGCCGCGTCTAGCCGCGTTCAACTTCGTTCTGGGCAAGGCGCTCGGGGGCGGTGTGACGCGCTCCCTCGCGCTGGACGCCCATGGCAAATCGATGAGTTCGGCCTTGCTGGATCTCGAGGTCGCGACGCCGGATTGACACGCAACGCGCTCGACGCGCCTACACGCCCACACCCCAGCCCGGACGGCTGCGGGACATATAACGTCGCCTCCCCTCGGGCTCCCGACGACCAACGCCCTACCATTTCGCACCGGCCGGCGACGGTCCGTCGGCATGCTGGCCGAGATAGCTGCGCAGATGGTCGACGAAGCAAGCGACCTTGGCCGACAGGTTCAGGCGCTCCGGATACACCGCGTAGATGTCGGCCGGCGGCGTCTCGTACTCGGGGAGTATGTGCGCCAGTCGACCGGTGCGCAGATATTTCGCCACATCCCACTGGGCGCGCATCAGAATGCCGCGCCCGTCCAGCGCCCAGTTCAAGGCGACCTCCCCATCGTTGGTGCTCAGCTTGCCGTGCACCTTGACCGTCTCGGTGTTCCCGCCACGGCTAAGCCGCCAATTGCCGTAAGCCGCGTCGTTCTGACGCAGCACGATGCACTCGTGCTGCGTGAGGTCATGCGGATAGGCCGGCTCACCCGCCGCGCGCAAATAGCCCGGCGAGGCCACGAGCATGCGCCGGTTCGCCGCAATCCTGCGCGCCGTGAGTCGGGAGTCCGGCATTTCCCCGAACCGGATTGCGATATCGATGCCATCGTCGGGGAGCCCGACAGGCCGGTCCGTGAGGTGCAGTTGCACTTCCACATCGGGATACGCCTGCGTGAATGACGAGATGGCCGGGCCGACATACGAGCGCCCGAACCCCAACGGCGCATTGACCCGGAGCATTCCCTTCGGCGCCGCGCGGCTGCTCGACACCAAACGCTCCATATCGTCGATATCGCTCAGGATGCGCTGCGCGTGGGCAAAGTACACCTCCCCCTCGCTGGTCAGGCTGATGCGGCGCGTCGTCCGGTTGAGCAGCCGCACGCCAAGACGATCCTCCAGATTCGAAAGCCGCCGCGACACGGCCGGCGGCGTGAGATTCAGCTCGCGTGCCGTCGCCGCAAGACTACCCTGCCGGACCAGCGTACAAAAGAATTGGAGTTCCGTATCCGCGTTCATTCGTAAATTTTTTGCAACAATGAATTAACTATACATCGATTCAAATATTTTTTACAGGCATTAATCTCCATTCCCAGCCAACCTCATGTCGCGAACGCCTGATTCGGACACATGCATCGAGGACGGCCGGCATGCCACATCAGATGGCAGACAACACCCATGCAGCCGCGCCCGGTTGCGTGTCGGAACAACAGGAGACATCCCCATGGATAACGAGTTGGAAAAACGCACGCTGCGCCGCATCACCTGGCGCATCGTTCCCTTCATCGTGCTGCTCTACTTCATCGCGTACATCGACCGGGTCAATATCGGCTTTGCGGCGCTGACCATGAAGCACGATCTGGGTTTCAGCGCCTCGGCACTCGGCTTCGGCGCCGGCATTTTCTTCTGGGGCTACTTCATGTTCGAAGTGCCCTCCAACATCGTCCTGCACAAGGTCGGTGCCCGCCTCTGGATTGCGCGCGTCATGGTGACGTGGGGCATCATCTCCGCGGCCATGGCCTTCGTGCAGGGCACGACCAGCTTCTATATCGTGCGCTTTCTGCTCGGCGCGGCGGAAGCCGGATTCTTCCCCGGCATCATCCTTTACCTGAGCTACTGGTTTCCCGCGCGACATCGTGCCGGTGTGACGGCGCTGTTCATGGCCGCCGCCCCGCTGTCGACTGCGATTGGCTCGCCCATCTCCGCCGCGCTTCTGCAAATGCACGGTCTGGCGGGTCTGGCCGGCTGGCAATGGATGTTCATTCTCGAAGCCGTTCCGGCGCTGGTGCTGGGCGTGGTCGTCTTCTTCTTCATGACCGACAAGCCCGAGCAGGCCAAGTGGCTCAAGGATGACGAGCGCACCTGGCTGGTCGACACGATGCGCGCGGAAGCCGCCACCAAGGCGGGACATGCGGCGCACGGCCTCCTGAGCGGCCTGGCCAATCCGCGTGTGCTGGCGCTCTCGCTGATCTACTTCGGCACGTCCGCCGGGCTCTACACGCTGGGCATCTGGGCGCCGCAGATCATCAAGCAGCTCGGCGTCTCGTCGATGACGGTCGGCTTGCTCAACGCCATTCCCCCGCTTCTCTCGGTCGTCGCGATGATCGTCTGGTCGCGTCATTCGGACCGCACCGGTGAGCGCGCCTGGCACGTCGTGATCGCCTGCCTCGCGGCCGCCGTGGGACTGGTCGTGGCCACGGGCGCCACCAGCATCGTCGGGTTGATCGCCGCCCTCGCGCTCGTGAACATCGGCATCAGTTGCGCCAAGCCCCCGCTGTGGAGCATGCCGACGACGTTCCTGTCGGGCACGGCCGCCGCGACGGGCATCGCCACCATCAACTCCATCGGCAACCTCGGCGGCTTCGTCGGCCCGGCCATGATCGGCTGGATCAAGGACAAGACCGGCAGTTTCGAGGGCGGACTGTACTTCGTCGCCGGCCTGCTTGTCCTCTCCGCCACCCTGACCCTCGTGCTGGCCCGCACCCGCAAGCCGGCATCCACCGCAAACGGTGCCGTCGCTCACTGAGTGCACTGAGTGCCCCGAGCGCGCCACCGACCCATTTTTCAAGGAGCACCCCATGGACAAGGAAGCATCCATTCAGTCCCTGACGGACACCATGGCCAAATTCACGGCCTACATTGGCAAGCGCTTGCCCAAGGACGTCAAGGCAAAGCTGGCCGATTTGCGAACACTGGAAACCAACCCGCTCGCCAAGTCGGTGTACGACTCGATGGCGGGTAACCAGGAAGCCGCGGACAAGCTCGATCGTCCGAGCTGCCAGGACACCGGCGTGATCCAGTATTTCATCGAGGCGGGCGCCAATTTCCCGCTGCTGGGCGAGTTGGAGGACATCCTGCGCGAGGCGACCGAGACCGCGACGCGCATCGGACCGCTGCGCCACAACGCGGTCGAAACCTTCGACGAACGCAACACCGGCACCAACACCGGCACGCAGATTCCCTGGCTCGACTGGCGCATCGTGCCGCAGCAGGACACCTGCACGATCGACGTGTACATGGCCGGTGGCGGCTGCACCCTGCCCGGTGCCGCCAAGGTGCTGATGCCGGGTCAAGGTTACGAGGGTGTGGCGGAGTTCGTCATGGACGTCATCACTGAGCGTGGCGTGAACGCCTGCCCGCCGCTGCTCGTTGGCGTGGGCGTGTCGACCTCGGTCGAGACGGCCGCGCGGCTCTCCAAGCTGGCGATTCTGCGGCCGGTCGACTCGAAGAGCGACAACCCGCGCGCCGCGCTGATGGAACAACTGCTCGAACAGGGCCTGAACGAGGTCGGCATCGGCCCGCAGGGATTGACCGGCAACAACAGCGTGATGGGCGTGAACATCGAATCGTCGGCGCGCCATCCGTCCACCATCGGCGTTGCGATCAACACCGGTTGCTGGGCTCACCGTCGCGGCAAGATTCGCTTTAACGCCGACCTGTCCTACGAAGTGCTTTCCCACGAAGGAGTGGTGCTGTGAAGAAGATCCTGACGACCCCGATCAAGGATGAAGACCTGGAAGACCTCAACGTCGGCGACGTTGTGTATCTGACCGGCCGACTCGTCACGTGCCGTGACGTGGCGCACCGTCGCTTGATCGAACAGGGACGCGAGTTGCCCGTCAACCTCGAAGGCGGCGCGATTTTCCACGCGGGACCCATCGTGCGCAAGAAGGACGATGGCGGCTTCGAGATGGTGTCCATCGGACCGACGACGAGTATGCGCATGGAAAAGTTCGAGCGCGAATTCATCCGCAAGACCGGCGTGAAGCTCATCGTCGGCAAGGGCGGCATGGGACCGGAGACGGCCGCAGGCTGCCAGGAACACAAAGCCATTCACGCCATTTTCCCGGGCGGCTGCGCGGTGCTGGCAGCGACCTTGGTTGAAGAGATCGAAGGGGCTGAATGGCAGGACCTGGGCATGCCGGAGACGTTGTGGATCAACCGCGTGAAGGTGTTCGGCCCGCTCATCGTGTCGATCGACACGAAGGGCAACAACCTGATCCAGCAAAACAAGGTGACGTTCAACGAGAAGAAAGCGCCGATTCTCGCGAAAATCAGTGAACAACTGAGTTTCATCAAGTAAGCGCGGGAACCTCGGCACATCGCAACGTCTGCCGCCGCCAGTGGCGAGTCCCGTTCGGGACGCCACTGGCTGGCGGCCGATTCATTTCCGCAGCCGCGCGCTCCCGGTCGGTGAACGCCAAGCCGCCGTCATGACGGCCCAACGCGCGTCGTCGCGCCATCGCCTCACACCCACGTCGACTCGATATCGACATGCGCCACGCCCGAGCGCGTGCGCGCAACGCCTGGCGGGTCAGCGGGTCGGTCATCCGGCGACACCTCCGGCGCTTGCGCCACCGGCGTGCCGCACGACGACACCACGCGTTCCAGTAACGCCGCACTCCAGTGCTGATACAGTAACAACAACCGATACGACGTTCGGACTGGCGTCGCGCCCCCACATTGCCACGCCTCCCCCTTCCATCGATATCCCCACGGACTCTCGGCCGGATGCAGGCTCAGATAGCGGTGGCCGTCAACACATGACGCGTGGCACGGCACGTCGAACGCGTCACAAGCGGCGGCCATGTCGTTCGCCGTCAACGACTCGCCGCACCCCAGTAACCGCTCACGTAAAGCCTCGCTCGACGCGATGGCCGCCAGCAGCGAGGTGTCGCAATGCGTGGCGAGCTGCGTCACGCGCTCGACGCGATCGAGCACCGCCGCCTGATCGTCGGCCGATACCGTCGCGAGCCGCTCGCAAAGCGACGCCCATCGACGCGTCAAGTCCCTCGCATCGAGGGTGAACACCGCATTGCGCGCCCAAGTGCCCAGCAAACTCGTCACCGCGCGACAGGAATCGAGCATGAGCCCGGCCACGCGCAAGACGCCTCGATAACCGTCGGCCCCGCTCGACTGGCTCGGCTCGCTCGCGAACCACGACGGTATCCAGAGCCCCAGCCGCGCGGGCGGCACGGCGGTGTTGGCGAAGGTGAATAGTGTGGCGACGTCGCGCGCGCGCGTGAGCGTGGCCAGCGTGCCGCGCCACGACGACGGCGCTTCAGGGGGCGGCGCTGACGGCAACACGCAGGCCTCCAGCAGCCGGCATCCCGCGTCCATGCGCTTGAGCACTTCGTCGACGGCATGATGGCGAATCAGCGTCGGCGAACCGAGCGACTGTGTCATGACGCCCTTCGCGCCCTCGAACGCCAGCAGCGTCCAGTCGGCCCACGGCACCCCGAAAGGCGTGTTGGCGATTGAGGCACCGCGACCGGCGACCGGCGCCCCGTCATCCCCGGTCGCGCCCTCCTGGTAAAAGCAAGCGGCAATGATCGCGAGCAGTGACAGATTGCCCGCGAGCGACAGGGCATCGCGCGCCGCACGAAAGTGCCAACCGCGGTCGCCAGTCGCCGCCACCGCGTCAATCCATCGCGCAATGTCACGGCACGTCGGGTCGACATCGACATCGATAGCAGTGGCGGAAGAAAACGCGTTGGCGTTTGCATCGGTATCGGCGTGGACGTTGGCGTTCGCGCGGGCGGCACGGCTCGCGGTAGCGGTGCCGACACAATTACCGGTAGTGGTGCCGTAAGGCGGGCCCTCGTCGTGAGTGGGCGCCAACATCGCTTCCACCTGTGCGGCGTTGCGCGCCAGACGCGCGTCGCGCGCGTGCGCCAGATCAAACTCCTTGCGATAGAAGTGCTGGCACGGCCCCGTCGTCACCCACAAGCCCGCCCACGCCTTGGCAAACGCCCGCGCAAGCGCAGGATCGACGTGTCGCGACACCGCGGCCTCATCGCGCCGTACATGGCCCGCCGCATTGGCCGCCTGTGCGAGACCGGCGCCAAGTTCGGCTCGCGCGTCGCGCCGCGGCGTCGTCGCCTCTCTCCGGCCCGCCCGCTCGGCAGCCTGTGCCGTGCTCCAAGCCCCGCCCCAACCACTTGCGCCTGCACACTGCTGGTACCACATCGCTGCCCTCCTGCGGGTCGTCGCCGGGCGCGCCGGCAAACCGTCGACTATAGGCAGACAGGATCGCGCCCGCCGTTCCCCGTATCGCGGGCACTGCGGCATGTCCCGCCGCAAAGCGTCGAACCCAGTCGACGTCGCACCGCGAACTGCCCCCAGCGAGTGCCCACTTACGCAGATTGCACACGACAGGGTGCACATCCCCTCTCGCCAAGTGCCGATGCGTCGCGGTAGACTTTCGGACACCTGACGTCGGCGGTCGCTCGCAGACGCTGGCGAGTCCCCACTTCGCGACGTTTGCCGCGAAGCCGGTGGGCTCGTGCCACGCCGGCCAGCGAACGATCCACGACATTTCAACGCAAGAACGCGAGCGCGCCTGCCGCGCACCCCCTGCCCCCATGGTCAATATTCCATCTCAGACGTCTGCCACGCCTCCTCCCGCGACCCTCGCCGCGCTGCCGCTAGTTCCGCTCGCGCCGGACGATATCCCCCTGGGAGAAGCCCTGCCCTGGGCCATCGTCGATCGCAATGGGGAGCCGCTGCTCGCTGAGGGCGATATCGTCCCCACGCCGGCCGGCCGCGACTGGCTGTTCACGTCGTTCGCCCCGCATCGCATCGCCAATCTCGGTGAAGACGACACCACGCCGTCGGACGTTGCGCCGCCTTTGGCACCGTCCCCCGACCCTGCGGCACCTGCCGCGCTCGGCGCGACGCAACCGCAGTACGCACTCACCGACCTGAATCTGCACCCCGGCGACTGGCTGCAGATTCAGTTGCCGCCGGGCGCCGGGTCGCAGCGACTGCGCACGCGTGTGATCGGTTACGCACCGAATCAGATGCTGTTCGTCACCGCCCCGACGGGCCGCGCCGCGCCCCATGCGCTGCAAGCGAGCGAGCGGCTCGAACTCTGGACGTTCTCAGGCGAAGACATCTACCACTTCGTCTGCACGGTGGAGCGCGTCAAGCGGCTGCCGTTCGATTACGTCGTGCTGTCCGCGCCGGCGCAGATTCGCCGCAAGGTGCTGCGCCGGTCGCAGCGCGTGTCCGCCAGGCTGGTCGTCTCGGTGAGCGCCGGCGAGGCCCGCCATCTTGCCCTGCTGCAAGATGTCAGTGCCGAAGGTGTCTCGCTGCTGGCCGATACCCCGCTCGGTGCGCCCGGCGACAGCCTGCATCTGGCGTTTCGCGTGCGCGTCGGCGATATCGACATGCCCATCGACACCGCCGGCACGATCCGCAGCGTGCAACAGGGCGACGATGGCAGCCATCTGCACGGCATCGAATTGTCCGCGCTCGACCCGTCGCATTACGTCGCGCTCAAGTGCTACGTCTACGAGCGCCTGCTGGCGCTCGGGGGGGCCTGATGGCAAAGCCGACGCCTCCCGAGGACGAGCGTCCGCGCACGCTCGCCAGCCAGACGCTCTTCCGTGGTCTCGATATCGTGGAAGCCGTCGCCGCCGGCATCGACACGGTGCCCGCGCTCTCGGCACACACGGGCATTACGCCGTCGACCACGCACCGAATTGCGTCGGCGCTCGTGCATGCGGGGTATCTGCGTTTCGAGCCGCGGCGCGGCTACCGCCTGGGTAACAAGCTCATCGAACTGGGATTTCTTGCCTATCGACAAATCGACTTGCCGCGGGTCGCTCGGCCAACGCTCGAAGCACTTGCGAGCGAAACGCAGGACACCGTGCATCTGGCCGTCGCGGACGGCTGGGAAGTGATGTATCTCGACAAGCTGCCCGGACAACGCGCCGTGGAAATCAGCTCGCGCATCGGCGGACGCAAACCGATCTGCGTCACGGGGGTGGGCAAAGCGCTGTTGCTTGATCAGGACGAAGCCGCATGGCAGGCGCAGCTTGCACACTATCAGTCGCAAGCGTCGTCAGCGCCAATCGATAAGGCGACGTGGCTCGCACGCATGCACGACTACGCACGTCTTGGCTATGCCTTCGATCTGGAGGACGACACGCCGCAGATTCGCTGCGTGGCCGCGCCGGTGTATGACGCGAGCCAACGCATCGTGGCCGCCATCAGCGTATCGAGCACGACCAAGTATATGAGCCGCGAGCGCATGCAGGAACTCGTGCCGCGCGTGAAGCACGCCGCCGCGCAAATCAGCCACCAGCTCGGCTGGTCCGGTCACGGGGGCTGAGGCGCGTCGACTGGGACTCTCGTCGACAAAAAAGCGCGGCCCTCGCATGCAAGGGCCGTTGACGGTTCCGCTTGGGAGACGCCGCTACCTGGGAGATGCCTCGTGTGATGCGCGTCCTGGTGCTACGCCGCGCGACGCTTGAGCAGATCGAGTGCGACGTCGACGATCATGTCCTCCTGACCGCCCACCATGCGACGCTGCCCCAGCTCGACAAGGATGTCGACAGTCTTCAGGTCGTAGCGCGCAGCGGCGGCTTCCGCGTGACGCAGGAAGCTCGAATACACGCCGGCGTAGCCGAGCGCCAGCGTCTCGCGATCCACGCGCACGGCGCGATCCTGCAGCGGGCGCACGATGTCGTCGGCGGCGTCCATCAGCGTGTACAGATCGCAGCCGTGGTGCCACCCCAGGCGCGACGCCGCCGCGATGAACACTTCCAGCGGCGCGTTGCCCGCGCCCGCGCCCATGCCCGCCAGACTCGCGTCGATGCGATCGCACCCCTCCTCCGCCGCCACGATGGAATTTGCCACGCCCAGGCTCAGGTTGTGGTGCGCGTGCATGCCGGTGAGCGTCTCGGGCTTGAGCACATCCTTGAACGCACGGAATCGCTCGCGCACATCGTTCATGCCCAGCGCGCCGCCCGAATCCACCACATAGATACACGTTGCGCCGTATGACTCCATTAACTTCGCCTGCTCGGCAAGACGCTGCGGCGTGGTCATGTGGCTCATCATCAGAAAGCCCACCGTGTCCATACCCAGCTCGCGCGCGTAGGCGATGTGCTGACGGGAGACGTCCGCTTCCGTGCAGTGCGTTGCGATACGCACCACGCGCGCGCCGGCGTCATAGGCTTCGCGCAGGTCGTGCACGGTGCCCACGCCGGGCAGCAGCAAGGTAGCAACCTTGGCGTGTGTGACGGTCTCGGCCACGGCGGCAATCCACTCGAGATCGGTATGGGCGCCGAAGCCGTAGTTGAAGCTCGAGCCCGCCAGGCCATCGCCGTGCGCGACTTCGATGGAATCGACATGCGCGGCGTCGAGCGCGGCGGCAATCGCCTTCACATTGGCAATGCTGTACTGATGACGAATCGCATGGCTGCCGTCGCGCAGCGTCACGTCGGAGATGTAAAGTTTTTTCTGCGTCATGATGAGGTGTGTCTCCTGAGAGCGCGTGCGACCGTCAGGCCGCGAGCGCCAGGCGGGTGGCGGCGATACGGTCCGCGCAGGCCAGCGCGGCGCTGGTCATGATGTCGAGGTTGCCCGCGTAGGCCGGCAGATAGTGCGCAGCGCCTTCCACTTCGAGGAAGACCGAAGTCTTCAGGCCGGTGAGCTTGCCCAGCCCCGGCACGTTGAGCGCACGAGTTGCGTCGAACAACTCGAACTGCACCCGTTGTTTGAGCCGATAGCCCGGCACATAGGCATGCACCTTGTCGACCATCGCCTGAATGCTGGCTTCGATGGCGGCCTGATCGCCCGGCTCGGACAGCACGAACACCGTGTCGCGCATGATGAGCGGCGGCTCCGCCGGGTTGAGCACGATGATCGCCTTGCCGCGCGACGCGCCCCCCAGCACCTCGATCGCCTTGGACGTCGTTTCCGTGAACTCGTCGATATTGGCGCGCGTGCCCGGGCCGGCCGACTTGCTCGAGATCGAGGCGACGATCTCCGCGTAATGCACCTTTGCCACCTGGGAGATGGCCGCGACCATGGGAATCGTGGCCTGACCGCCGCACGTCACCATGTTGATGTTTCGCGCGTCCAGATGGGCGTCGAGGTTGATCGACGGGATCACGTACGGGCCAATGGCGGCCGGCGTCAGATCGATCACCTGCACGCCGCGCGCTTGCAGCAGCGCGTTGTGATGCGCGTGTGCCTTGGCCGAGGTCGCGTCGAATGCGATACGGATGTCTTCGAAGCCCGGCATCGCCAGCAGGCCGTCGATACCTTGCGCGGTAACCGGCACGCCGAGACGCTGCGCACGCGCCAGGCCATCGGAAGCCGGATCGATACCGACCATCGCGCCCATTTCCAGATGCTCGCTGTTGCGCATCACCTTGATCATCAGGTCGGTGCCAATGTTGCCCGAGCCAATGATCGCCACTTTCTGCTTGCGTCGTTCCGTCACTGTCGTCTCCTGAACGTGTCCGTCCACTGGTATGAGGCGCATCGTAACGGCGCGACATTCAAAATGTCAATATGTAAACATTAATCTCATATATTGAGATAAACGAAACCCGCAGTTTATCCACACTTTTTGTTCACAAGCCCGTTGATAACTTGCGGAAAAGCACAGCAAGCGACTGATTCTTCAGGGAAGAATGGCCGCGCGCGAAAGTTGTGCCACGCGCTGAAAAACCAGGCGTGGCGCGGGTTTTGCAGAAGTTCGTTATCCACAGAATCTGTTTGCAAGCCAGTGGACAACTTGCGGATAGCTTCCTCAAGTCCTTGATCGGATGGAGGAAAAAGGCGGCGCGCATTTGCTGCGCCGTGTCGGGACGCTTGAGAAGCCCCGGCGCTGTGCGTCATGCACTCGTGCGTGGCGCGTCAGGTTATCCACAGAAAATGTTCACAACCCGGTGAATAACGCGTCGATATCCGCGCTACGTCATTGAAGCGAAACGACTTCTTCGCCGAGCAGCAGGTTAGGTCAGCGCGTGATTCGAGCGCAGGCAGTCGCGCGACGTGACGGCCTGTCGAACTTTTGCAGCGTTGACGCGGTCTAGAAGGACTGGAATGCCGGTCACGCGGCGCGTCAGGGCAACGGCCCAAGTTTGCGGCGCGCACATCGCCAGCACGATACCGGCGATCGTGATCGACACATCTCTTGCCACTCGACACGCTCAACCATGAATACGAACCCCCAATGCATCGGGCGGCTCGCGCCATCGATTCGACTCGCACCGCTTGCCCCGCCCTCACGAATTTCGCCGTGCTCCGGCTGCCATGCGTTAGTCGCGCTGGGTGCGGCGTTGACGTTGTTGTCGCCGCTGGCGGCCCGCGCCGACGATGCCCCGAGCGGTATCTCGACCTGGGCCGGCGCCATCGTGGATGAAGTTCGCGAGGTCGCAACGCAAGGCGCAAGCGATCTTTACGTACCGCTGCATACGCGTCACCTTCGCTTTGCCTACACGAGCGAAAAGATCGCCCAATACAACGAAAACCCGTGGGGCCTGGGCTACGGACGTGTGCTGTCCGATGGCAAGAACGGTTCGCGCATGCTGTATGCCATGGCGTTCAAGGATTCACATAACGACTGGTCGCCGATGGCCGGCTACGGTCGTATCTGGAACGTCGCCAACGCCGGCCCCGTACGCTTCGGTCTCGGCTACACGGTCTTTCTGATGTCGCGCTCGGACACCCTCGGCGGCGTGCCCTTCCCCGGCGCGCTGCCCCTCGCCGAAATCGGCGTGGGGCGCGCCTCGGTCTCCACCGCCTATGTGCCCGGCGGCAAGGGCAACGGCAACGTGCTGTTCTTCTTCGGCCGTTACACGTTCGGCAAGCCTGGTTGATCACCGGACGTTGACAGGCCGCGCGCGTTGGCCGGCCCGAGCGCGGCCTCGTCGTGATCGTCGTGATCGTCGGCAGCGGCTTCGGGCGCGGTGCGTGCGCACCATGCCCCGAACCCCGCGATGTAGCCGTACGCCAGCGCAGGCACGAGGAACGACAGCGCGATTCCCACACCATCGGCCAGCGCCCCCTGCAGATAGGGCAACACGGCGCCACCGACGATGGCCATGCAGATCAGCCCGCCGCCCTCGCTCACACGCGCCCCCAGTCCGCCCACCGACAGCGAGAAGATCGTCGGAAACATAATGGCGTTGCCGAGGCCGCACGCCAGCAGCGCCGCCATCGCCAACGACGCAGGCAGTGCGAGCGACGCGAGAATCAGCCCCACGTTGTAGAGCGCGCACAGACTCAGCAACTGCCCGGGCGACACCTTGCGCAACAGCCACGCGCCCACGAATCGCCCCACCATCGCGCCCCCCCAATACAGTGCCAGATACCGGCTTGCCTGCGCATGATCGACGATGCCCGTGCCGGCTTGCGTCAAATAGGCGATCAGGAAACTGCCGATACTGACTTCCGCGCCAACATAAAGAAACAGCGCCACGATGCCGTAACGCAAGGGACGGTGCGCCAGCAGAAGGCGAACGTTGCCGAGCACGCTCGGAGGCGCCGCCCGATTCGCGCGCGGTTCGGGCAGCGTCAACCGCCAGAGCGCCACGCCACCGAGGACCAGCACCGCCGCCAACAGCCCGTAGGGGCCGCGCACGCTGTTCACGGCATGGCCGGTTGCGGTCTGCGCCTGCGGCGCGAGGATCCAGAGCGCGCCGAGCGGCGGCCCGACGGTCGTGCCCAGCGAATTGAACGCTTGCACCAACGTAAGGCGGCTTGCCGCGGCCCCGCGCGTGCCCAACGTCTCGACGTAGGCGTTCACCGCGACTTGCAGCAACGTAATGCCGCTCGCCAGCACGAAAAGCGCGGCGAGACAGCAAGGATAGGACATGAGGGCCGCGGCGGGGAAAAACAGCGCGCAGCCCACGCCGGCCAGCCAGAGCGAACTGGCCAGCGCGCGGCGGTAGCCGACGCGTGCGGTGTATTGCCCCGCCGGGTAGGAGACCACGAAATATGCAGCGAAGAAACTCGATTGAATCAGGGCCGCATCGCGAAAGGTCAGGTCGAACGCGACCTTGAAGTGAGGCACCAGAATGTCGTTCAGCGACGTAATGAGCCCCATCGCGAAGAAGAGCGTCGCGAGCATGGTCAGCACGCGATTCGCGTTAGGCATGGGGGCGGTGGGGAAATGGTTGGGCGAGGGAATATCAGGCAGGCCAGGGGCATTCGTGCGATCGACAACCATGCATGTCTCCAGTGGACAACGAGCGGACTTCTCGTTGAGAGCGGGGGCCGGGCATTAGCAGTCTAGAACGCGTTTTCGATGTCGGGATACGGGCGAAATCTCATAATTGCGTGAGACCGATCTGGCAGGCATTGCGGGTGCGCGTCTGCGTTGCCCTAACCATTTCACGACTGTCGGCGCTTGTCGGCCGACGACTTTTGATCGACTATCCGCGGCATCGGCGATGCCGCCACATTCGGAGAAACATCATGCGGGGTTGGGTTTCCATGAGCGTTGCGACGGGATCGCTCGTCGCGGGCCTATTCGGCCTCGTCGGCCAGGGGTACGCGCAGTCCGGCGGCGCGGCGCGTGCGACGGCCGCCGCGTGTGACTGTGCTCAAGTGGTCGCCGACTGTTCAGCCTCAGTGTCGGTGATTCCGATACGCGCGCTCAACGGCGCCTTCTCTGCCGACGTCACGCTGCAAACCGACGCTCCGTCGTGTGCCAAGGTCGAATACCAGGTCGACGACACGCCTTACGTCACGGTTCTGCGCGACGGCCCCGCAGGCAGCCAGCGTCTGTACGCCACGCGTGCGCTCACGCGCAACAGCGTGTCGCACCTGTCGTGTCATGTATGCGCGGCGGCATCGGCACCGGTACCGAACGACGGCCTGTCCCCCAACATGGCGCGTGTCGACGGCGCCCCCGGCACCTACAGCGCGACGCCTGCTGCTACCGCTGCTACCGCTGCTACCGTTGGTACTGCTGCTACCGCTGGCCCCGCTACCACGGCTGGCACTGCTGCCGCCGCTACGACCGCCGCCACCACTTCCACTACGCCTACCATTGCCACTACCGCAACTACCGCCACGACTGATACGACTGATGTGACTGCCGCCACGCCATCCGCAACCGTCTACACGCCGCCGATGGCGTCGGGCACCGCGACGCAAACGAGCGCCGCGTCCTCCACACTCGTGGTGAATCCGTCCGGGCACTGGCGTGGTCTGTGCACGAATGCGCCGCCATGGTGGGGTTTTTCGGGCTCGCCGATGACGCGTCTGATGGCGCTCGCGCTCAATGGCGCGCAGGTCACGGGCAGCGTCGACGACGTCGAGCCGAACGTTCACACCACGGTGCAGGGCACATTGTCGGGCGACCGTCTGCAACTCGCCGGCAGCTACGGCGCTAAGCACGACATCACGTTCGGCGCGAATGGCACCACGCTCACCGACGCGTGGTGCAACGGGGACGGCCGCTGCGAAACCTGCGAAATGCAGCGTTTTTAAGGGTTTCCGGGCCATCGACGTCAACGGCAGCGCACGGCACGCGCGCGAATTGTGGCCGCAAAACTGCTGTCGAATGCCGGACAAAAATCGCGAACCTCGGTCGCGATCGCGATGACGAATCGCCACCTCGTCAATGAAACGCGTTGAAATGCGGCGAAATCGCCGCTCAGCCTTGTGCGGCAGGCACGCAACATTATTCGCGCACGGCTCGCATAACGCGATTTCTTAGGTAGAATCGTCGGCGCAGCAACACGTATCATTCGGGTGGCCGTTCTACGACGGCACTTTCTTATTCTCATCGATTGGATCGATATGGCAACGGCAAAGAAAGCAGCAGCAAAGAAGGCCCCTGTGGCAAAAAAAGCTCCGGCAGCAAAGAAGGCACCGGTAGCGAAAAAGGCAGCCCCGAAGGCCGCTCCCAAGGCAGCCCCGAAGGCAGCCGTGAAGGCCGCGCCGAAGGCAGCCGCCAACGGCAAGGTTTCGCCGATCAAGGACGCACTCAACAAGACGCAACTCGCAGCGCACCTCGCCGAGCAATCGGCCGTCGCCGTGAAGGAAGTCAAGGCAGTGCTGGCCGCGCTCGAGAACACCATCATCAGCTCGCTGCACAAGAAGGGTGCGGGCGAATTCACGCTGCATGGTCTGTTCAAGGTCACGTCGCAACAAATCGCCGCCAAGGCGAAGCGTTTCGGCAAGGATCCGTTCACGGGTCAAGAGCGCTGGTTCCCGGCCAAGCCGGCGTCGGTGCGCGTGAAGGTTCGCCCGCTGAAGAAGGTCAAGGACGCTGCCCAGTAAGTCTGGCCGTCGCGCCGTCGTGGCATCCACGACAGCGTGATTTGCCGGAACCCGGCAGGCAGTGCCCGCAGACGGTGCCGAAGTTCGGCACCGTTTTTTTTCGTCCCGATTTCCCGCCCTCCTCGTGCCGAGCGACTGATTTCGTCGTCCTCATCACTTTCCCGACGTGGCGCCGTGCGTCGGAAACTCAGGGTTTTCGCTGGGGTTTGTGCGGAGTGGACGCATTGGGTACGGCCCGCTACCATCGCTGCGGTTAACCGTCAGCCAGCGGCGAGCCGTGCGCCTCGCACCCGACGTCGGCATTCTGACAACGCCTTCGCAGCCTCAGGAGACCCAGCATGACTCGCAAGTTGTCGCGTCACCCTGTGCAAGTTCGGCCTTCGTTGTCGCATCCGGCCAGCCGGCAAAGCGTGTCGGGCGCCCCCGACATCCGCTCGCGTCGTGGCTTTCTTACCGCGCTCGGCGTGGCCGCCATGCCGGCCGGTTTCGTCGGATCGCTCGGCGGCACACTCGGCGGTCTGCTCACGAGCACGCTGACGCTGTTTTCCACGCCTGCCCACGCGCAGACCGTGGCCGACATCAAGAAAAAGGGCATGCTCAACGTCGGCATGCTCATCGACTTTCCGCCGTATGGCACGACAAACGCGCAGATGCAGCCGGACGGCTACGACGCCGACGTGGCAAAACTGCTGGCGAAAGATTTGGGCGTGAAGGTCAACATCATGCCGGTGACCGGACCGAACCGAATTCCGTATCTGCTCAGCGGCAAGGTGGATGTGCTGGTCGCCTCGCTCGCCATCACGCCGGAGCGCGCCAAGCAGGTGCAGTTCTCCAAGCCCTACGCCGCCGCGACCATCGTGCTGCTCGGCAAGACCGGCACGCCCATCAAGTCCGCCGCCGATCTGAAGGGCCTGCGGGTGAGCGTCGCTCGCGCGAGCACCCAGGACATGGCCGTCACGAAGACGGCCCCCGAAGGCACCGAGATCCGTCGCTTCGACGACGACGCGTCCGCCATGCAGGCGCTGCTCACCGGCCAGGTCGATGCCATCGGTTGCTCGGTGACCGTCGCCAACGCGATACGTCAGCGCGCACCGGGTCAGTTCGAGCCGAAGTTCAATCTGCTGCAACAGGCCATGGGCATCGCCTTGCGTCCCAACCAGCCGGAACTGCTCGCAGCGATCAACGACTTCGTCACACGCAATACGGCCAACGGCGAACTGAATCAGCGCTATCGCAAGTGGCTCGGCACCGATCTGCCGCACATGCCATAAGCACCGCCGCGCCCCGGCGCTGAGCGCGCTGGGGCGCGTGCTTCCGCAGCGATTGTCCGACCGCGTCCGTGCCGACGCCGGCACGGCGCCAACCTATCGAAATGCGCATTTCGATCCAATCTCCGCACCTCGCGAAACCCTCCCGTAATACTCCGCAATTCTCCGCAATACCCTGCTGTCCGCCCCGCCACACGGTCATTCCCCGCCCTTCCGACGTGATCTTCACAAAAATAGCTTTGCTTTCGACGCAATTTCGATATATCGTAAACACGTCTTAACTACATCGATAAGGAGTCGCATCATGCGTGGATCACGTGGCGATTTCATGGGCCGAGGCCCGCTGGATCTGGACAGCATGGAGGTTGGCGACGAACGGCGCGGCGAACGCGGCGGCAGGGGCGGACGTGGTGGCGGCCGCCTCTTCGGTCATGGGGGCTTGCGGCTCGTGCTGCTGCATCTGATCGCGCAGCAACCCCGCCATGGTTACGAACTCATCAAAGCCATCGAGGAGAGTGTGAACGGCACATATAGCCCGAGCGCGGGTGTTGTCTACCCAACGCTCACGCTGCTCGAAGAAATGGGCTACCTCCGAGTGCAGCAAACCACCGGCGACAGCCAACGAAAGTCCTACGAAATCACCGACACCGGCCGTGAATATCTGGCCGAGAACGAAGCGGCGGTGACGGAGTTGCTCGCACGACTCGCGACGCGCCGCGAGCGTTCGGAAGACATGCCGCCGCAGGTCATGCGCGCGCTGCACAACTTCAAATATGCCGTGCATTTGCGTCTGGGCGGCGAGCCGCTCTCCCCCGAACAGGCCAACGCCTTCGCGGCCATTCTCGACGCGGCTGCGCAACAACTGGAGCGACTCTGATGCAAGACAACGCGGCACCGACTGTCATCCCCGATCGCACGCCACAGCGCGTGCGTCATGAACTCCGCCTGCGCGTGCTCGAAGTCCGTCATGTCGAGCGGCTCACGCCGCACATGTTGCGCGTGACGCTCGGCGGCGACGATCTCGAAGGCTTCTCCAGCCCCGGCTTCGACGATCACGTCAAATTGTTCTTCCCCGACCCCGTGACCGGCGAACTGGCGCTGCCGCAAATCGGCTCGCCGGGGATCGCCAAGCCGGAGGCCGGCGAAGCCCCACGACTGATGCGCGATTACACGCCGCGCCGGTACGATGCGGCGTCGCAAACCCTGGTGATCGATTTTGCGATGCACGACTCCGGCCCCGCCACGCAGTGGGCGCGCTCGGCCCAACCGGGCGGGCGCATCGGCGTAGGCGGCCCGCGCGGCTCGTTCCTCATTCCCATGACGTTCGACGGCTATGTTCTGATCGGCGACGACACGGCACTGCCCGCGATTTCGCGGCGCCTGGCCGAACTACCGGCGGGTGCGCTGGCGTTCGTCTTCGCGGAAATCGACAGTCCGGCCGACCGCCTGCGCTTCGCAAGCGACGCCGACGTCGTGGTGGAATGGGTCTATCGCGAAGGCACGCCCGCCGGCCAAAGCACCGCGCTGATCGACGCACTGGCCCAGGCCACGCTGCCGACTGGCGACGTGCATGCCTGGGTCGCGGCCGAGGCTGGCGTGGCGAAGGCCCTACGCCGCCATCTCGTCGACGCTCGCGGGCTCAACCCGAAATGGGTGAAGGCTGCCGCCTACTGGCGACGCGGTGATGCCGCCGTGCACGAGACGCTGGACGACTGAGCGGGAGCGGCGCGTGTATGCTTTCTATCCCCCACTGACGCAAGAACGCTCGATACGTATGGACACGCCGCCGCTGCCCGACACAAACCTGTTTGCCGGACTCCCTTCGTCTCGCGACCCGAACGCTACCGAGCAGTTCACTACGCTGCTTGCGCGCCCGGGGATGCGGCTTGAGCGCATTGTCTCGACCGGACAGGCGTCCCCGCCCGGCTTCTGGTACGACCAGGCGCAGCACGAGTGGGTGGCGCTGCTGACCGGCGGCGCGGGATTGGCCTTTGCCGACACCCCCGGCCAGACACTCGTGCTGAAGCCCGGCGACGCAGTCACGATCGCCGCGCACCGACAGCATCGTGTCGAATGGACGACACCGGGCGAAACCACCGTCTGGCTTGCGATTCACTACGATTAACACCGTCTATCGCGTTCCCCTTTGGAGAAATTCCCTGCCGTCTTTCGGAATTGCCTGATAGAAATGCCAGGAACAAATTCCGACTATGAAAACGCGTCCCGGGGATGTCGAATTTCGACACCCGAAGGGCGGTTCACCCAAAAGGGGGTACGACGACATGGAGCAACGCAAACGACACGACGGCTTCGAGCGTTGGGCAGCGGGCGCGACTTCGCGTCAGGCGGCGCGGGACGACGCTCGCTGGCGCGTGTTTCGCGCACCGGAGCAGGCCGACTTTCACGGGTTCGTCGTCTGGTGTTACACGCAGGGTGTCTTTCTCGGTCAGGAATTTGACCGACGCACCGATACCATCACGCACTGCTACGTGCGCAACGGCGCCTGGGCCGTGCAGTTCGATTCGTATGGAGAAGCGTGTGAACGTGCTTTTGACATTCACGCGCCCACGCTGATCCTGTACGCACCGGAACGTAACGGCAGCGTCTTCATCACCAGTACCGAGCAGTAGGCCCCCGGCGCGACGGCGTCGGCGGCAAAGGCATGGCACCGGCCGGCGAAACGCCGACCGGTGCTTTTTTTGCTTGCGCGCTGGAGGGCGACAGCCGACGTGTGCGGGCTGCCCGCGCGGTTCAAGTCCCGTTCAGGCGTAGTGGCGGATGTCGTCAATCTCGGTCTGACCGAAATCGTCGCGCTCGGTCAGCGCCAGGATGCGCTGCGCCACGGCATCAGGCGACGAGAGCTTGCCGCTTGCCTTGAGATCCTGGAAGCGGGCCAATGCCGGAAAACTCTCCAGGCTGCTGCTGCGAATCGTCTCCTGCATGCCGGTATCGACCACACCGGGCGCGAGCGACACCGCCTGCACGCCATGCTCGCGATATTCCGTGTTGACAACCCGCGTGTACATGTCGAGCGCGGCCTTGGTCGCGCAGTACACCGCCCAGCCGGCGGTCGGATTGCGGCCGGCGCCCGACGAAATGTTGACGATCTGCCGCTTGGCCGTGAGCCCCTGCGTCGCGGCGAGAAAACGCGCCGTGAGCAGCATGACGGCGGTGACGTTCAAGTTGAACGCCGCGCCGATGGCTGCGGGATCGTTGAGCGCCGCGGCATTGGCGACCGGATTGACGGTGCCCGCATTGTTGATCAGCAGATATCGCGTGGCGTTGCGCGGCAGCGTCGCGAAGACGCGCTCGGCGACCCGCGCGGCGGCCTGGGCATCGGCCAGATCGACGGCCACTTGTTCGAGCTTGACGTCGTGAGCGCTGGCCAGCGCGGTGAGGTCGTCGTCTGTGTGACGGGCCAGCGTCACGAGATGGGTGCCGGGAGAGAGCAGACCGCGCGCAAGCGCCGCGCCGAGACCACGGGATGCGCCGGTCAGAATGGCAATCGTTTGGGACATGGAGAAATGTGCGCTCGGATAGCGCCGCAAAATGAGCCGAACAGGACGGCCATTATCCGCGCATCACGCCGACGCCGCTATCCCGACGGCAGGTCGATTTTCCATCAAGGGCGCCGGTCATTCGTCAAGCGAAATGGGGTATTGCAGAATATCATCGCAATCAAAATTCGCTGACAATTCAAGGGAGAAAAGCGCATTTGGCAAGATTGGCCCGACGGCTCGGCGCGCAAGCGCAGCGCGAGAATTGCGCGCGTGCCGATGTCCGGCGTGCCCAAGCTTGTTGCGCTCAGCGCAGTGCTTTGGCTGCGCTGCACGATACCGCCTGATAGGTATATATTCCTTCCTCATGGAAACGATACCAAGAACCATTCCGGCGCCGGGTGTTGCGTCAGCCACGAGCAAAACCGCAGACCCCGCGCCACCGCGTCCGCGCCAATACGACGCACGGCTTGCGCGTTGGATGGTCACACCGCTGGCCGACACACGCATCACGCCGAACCACCTCACGACCCTGCGCCTGATCGTCGGTATCGCCTGCGCCTGGGCGTTCGCGCAAGGCGGCTATGCCATGGCCAACGTGGGGGCCGTGCTGCTGGTCCTGTCGAACTTCATCGACCATACGGACGGCGAACTGGCGCGGATCAGCGGCAAGACGAGCCGTCTGGGTCACTTCTACGACCTCGCCTCGGACGCGCTCGTCACCGTGCTGCTGTTTGGCGGCATCGGCTTGGGCGTCGCGGCCGTTACGCCGATTCAATATGCGGTGCCCCTGCCACTGAGTGCCTCGGCGCTCGGCTGGATTGCCGGTGTTACGGTGGCGCTGATCTTCTTCCTGCGCATGCGCATCGAAGCGCGCGTCGGCAAGGCCGGCACGACGCAGGCTCGCCTCGGCGGGTTCGAGACGGAAGACGTGCTTTACCTGATGCCCCTCGTCACGCTGTTCGACGGCACACGCGGGTTCCTGATTGCCGCGGCCATCGGCGCGCCGCTTTTCGCGCTGCTGGTGATCGTCGACTACGTACGGGCGATGCGCCGCCCGTTGCCGGACGAGATTCGGGCACCCAGCGAGTCCCTCTCGTCCGTCGCGCCTCCAGCGTCCTCAGCAATGCCGCACGCCCCCTCGGCGCCTGCGGCGTTCGCGGCAGACGCCGAAATCGAACGCGCCCTTGATGCCATCGACGTCGCGGCTGCCACGCGCGAATTCAAATCGCAGGACGCGTTCGTCTATTTGGAAACGTTCCTGCCGCCGAGCGTCACGCAAGCGTTGATCGCCGCCGCCCGCGCGGTGACGCCGAACGTGAACCGCAACTACCTGCCCGGTCACAAACAGGGAGGCAGCGTGAGCCGCCACACGCTCGACGAGCACGCCCCGTTCGTGGCTGAGTTGTACCGCTCGCCCGCCCTGCTGCGCTTCCTGGAACGTCTGGCTGGTGAAAAGCTGCTGCCATCGCCGCAGGACGACCCGCACGCCTATGCGCTCTACTACTACACGCGTCCCGGTGATCACATCGGATGGCACTACGACACCTCGTACTACAAGGGCCGCCGCTACACGCTGCTGCTGGGTGTCGTGGATCAATCGAGCTGCCGGCTCGAATACCGCCTTCACACGCGCAACCCCGGCGTGCCGCCGGTCGACGGCGCCGTTGCGTACCCGCCCGGGGCGCTGGTGTTCTTCGACGGGGACAAACTGCATCACCGCATCACGCCGCTCGGCGAGAACGAGGAGCGCATCTCGCTCACGTTCGAGTATGTGACCGACCCGCGCATGGGCGCGTGGCAGCGCTTCATCTCGAACATGAAGGACGCCATCGCCTATTTCGGCTTCCGGCAAGTGTTTCGTCAGCTCCTGGGACGGACGAAACGCTAAATGAAGCGGACCGCCATCGTCTCCCTCACCCTCGGTTTCGCCCTTTTCGTCGCCCTGCTGATCTGGCAGGGAACGGGATCGGTGATGTCCACGCTGGCGGTGGCCGGCTGGGGACTCCTGCCCATTGCGGCCTTCCACCTTGTGCCGCTGGTGCTGGACGCCGCCGCCATTCAGGTGCTGGTGGCGAAATCTTGCTCGCTGCGCCGCGCCACGCTCACTCGCTGGGTGGGAGAGTCGGTCAACAGCCTGCTGCCGGCCGGGCAGATCGGCGGACCGATCGCGATGGTGCGCCAGATGAAGCAGCGCGGAATGGCCGGGCGCGAAGCCGCCGCGGCCATCACGGTGAGTACGACGCTGCAAGCCGTGGCGCAGATCGTCTTTGCCCTGTTGGGACTGGCCGTGTTCGGCATCAGCGCCACGCACCGCCCCCATGACGGCCTGTGGCTACCGATGCTGCTTGCCACCGCGCTCATCGCCGCCCTGCTCTATGCGTTCTACGTGGCGCAGCAACGCGGCCTCTTCGGTTGGGCGTTTCGCTTGCTCTCGAAGCTGTCGTCCAAGCGTGACTGGTCGGCGCTGCTCGACCGGGCCGATGCCGTCGACGACATCGTGCAACGCATGTACGGACAACGCCGTCAGGTGCTCGCCAGTTTCCTGCTCAGTCTCGTGGGCTGGATCGTCGGCACCGCGGAAGTCTGGCTGATTCTGCAATGCATCGGCTACCCGGTGAGCTGGGTCGACGCGCTGCTGCTCGAGAGCCTCGGACAAGCCATTCGTGGCGCGGCGTTCTTCGTGCCGGGCTCGCTCGGCGTGCAGGAAGGCGGGTACCTGCTGCTCGCCCCGCTCGTGGGGCTGCCGGCGGACGCCGGTCTGGCCCTCTCGCTGGCCAAGCGCACTCGCGAGCTGCTGCTCGGTGTGCCGGGCCTCGTTTATCTTCACGTCTCCGAACGTGGCTGGCGCCGCCAGCGGGCCGCGCAAGACAGCGCGCCGCTGCCTGCCGCCACAGATTCTGCATCGCTCTAAAGAAGGATATCGACCATGCGCGCCATCATTCTCGCAGCAGGCATGGGCCTGCGTTTGCTCCAACCTGAAGACAAGCAGTCGCCCAAGTGCCTGCTTGAGTTCGACGGCATGTCGCTGCTGGAGCGCCACTTGCGCATGCTGGCCGCGGCCGGCATCACCGATGTGGTGCTTGCGCTCGGCTTCCATCACGAGCAGGTGAGCGAAGCCCTCGAGCGGCTGAACTGGACGCCGCGTCCGCAAATCCGTCTCAATCCCGAATTCCATCTGGGCAGCGTGCTGACACTGCACACCGCCGCCGATGCAATGACCGCGGGCGGCGACGTGCTCGTCATGGATGCCGACGTGCTCTACGACCAGCGCATCTTCAACGCCCTGGTGGCGGGCCAGACGGCGAACCGCCTGCTTATCGACCGCGACTTCGAGGTCGGCGACGAGCCGGTCAAGCTGTGCCTGCGCAACGGGGTGCCGGTCGAGTTGCGCAAGCAGGTCATGGTCGGCCTTGACTACGACACCGTCGGCGAATCGGTCGGCTTCTTCCGTTTCAACGAAGCGACGGCCACGCGCCTGGCGGAAATCACGCGTGATTACGTCGAATCGGGCCGCGCCAAGCTGCCGCACGAGGAAGCCGTGCGCGATCTGCTGCTCGAGCGCGGCGCGCAATTCGAAACGGCTGACGTCACAGGCTTCCCCTGGATCGAAATCGACTACCCTGAAGATGTGAAGCGCGCCGCTGACCTGGTGCTGCCACAACTCGAACCCCTCACCATGGTGTCCGAATGAACGCTCCCGACGCATTCTCCCCTGCGCCGGCTGCGACGCGCGCGTCGCAGCTGCGCACCCTGCTGCGCAGCGCGCAGCTCGAATTCCTGATGGAAGCCCACAACGGCCTGTCTGCGCGCATCGTGCGCGAGGCCGGTTTCAAGGGTATCTGGGCGTCCGGGCTCGCCATTTCGGCGCAGTTCGGTGTGCGCGACAACAACGAGGCGAGCTGGACGCAGGTGGTCGAGAACCTCGAATTCATGGCCGACGCCAGCCAGTTGCCAATCCTGCTCGATGGCGATACCGGCTACGGCAACTTCAACAACATGCGCCGCCTGGTGCGCAAGCTCGAGCAACGCGGCGTGGCCGGCGTGTGCATCGAAGACAAGGTCTTCCCGAAGACCAACAGCTTCATCGGCGGCGAACGCCAGCCGCTCGCCGATATCGACGAGTTCTGCGGCAAGATCAAGGCGGGCAAGGACTCGCAGGCCGACGACGACTTCTCCATCGTGGCGCGCGTCGAAGCGCTGATCGCCGGCTGGGGCATGGAAGAGGCGCTGCGCCGTGCCGAGGCCTATCGGCAGGCCGGGGCCGATGCCATCCTGATTCACAGCAAGCTGAGCCGTGCCGATGAGATCGTGCAGTTCGCCCGGGAGTGGGACCGCCGCTGCCCGCTGGTGATCGTGCCGACCAAGTACTACAGCACGCCGACCGAGGTGTTCCGCGAGGCGGGCATCAGCGTCGCGATCTGGGCCAATCACCTGATTCGCTCGGCCACGTCGGCCATGCAGGCCGTGGCTGCCGAGATCCACCGCAGCGAGACGCTCGTCAACGTCGAAGACCGCATCGCGACCGTCGACGAAATCTTTCGCCTGCAGGACACGGCCGAATACAGCGAAGCCGAGGACCGCTACCTGTCGGCCGCGAGCGCGCCGCGCGCGGCCATCGTGCTGGCCGCCAGCCGCGGCAAGAACCTCGAGAGCGTGACGACCGACCGTCCGAAGGTGATGCTTCCCGTGGCGGGCAAGCCACTGCTGCGCTGGCTGGTCGACGGCTTCAAGAAGCAGAACGTGAATGACATCACCGTCGTGGGCGGCTATCGCGCGGACGCGATCGACACGGCGGGCATCACCCTCGCGATCAACGAGCGTCACGCCGAGACCGGCGAACTCGCCTCGCTCGCGCGCGTGACCAACGCGTTCGCGCACGACACGATCGTCTCTTACGGCGACCTGCTGTTCCGCAGCTACATCGTGCGCGACCTGGTTGAGAGCGATGCCGACTTCACGGTCGTGGTCGACTCGACCGCCACCACGACTGCCGATGCCACCAACGCCAGCGTGCGCGACTTCGCGTACTGCTCGGCCGGCGACGATCGCGGCCTGTTCGGCCAGCGGGTGCTGCTGGAGCGAATCAGCGCCGACGCCACGCACGCCGGACGCGCGCCCAACGGCCGCTGGATAGGCTTGCTGGGCGTGCGCGGCGAGGACGGTCGCGCGCGGTTGCTGCGCGTCTTCGCGGCCTTGCAGGCCCGCGCGGACTTCGACCGGCTTGGCATGCCCGACCTGATCAATGCCCTCACCGCCGACGGCGCCAGCATCGAAGTGCAGTACGTGCACGGCCACTGGCGTGGGGTGAACGATATGGACGAATTCCGCCACGCGGCCGACTTCGCGCATGGCCAGACGCCGTTTAGCGGCGCCGCGACGGAGACCCGCCATGATTGAAGCCGGCCAGTTCGTCGACGCCGCGCGCCAGCACGGCTTCACGTGGTACACCGGTGTGCCGTGCTCGTTCCTCACGCCGTTCATCAACTACGTGCTGCAGGATCCGACGCTGCATTACCTGTCGGCCGCCAACGAAGGCGACGCGGTCGCCATCGCGGCCGGGGCGACGCTCGGTGAAGGCCGCGGCGCTCGCGCGGTCACGATGATGCAGAACTCGGGCCTCGGCAACGCCGTGAGCCCGCTGACCTCGCTCACGTGGACCTTCCGGCTTCCGCAGTTGCTGATCGTGACGTGGCGCGGTCAGCCCGGCATCGCCGATGAGCCGCAACACGCGCTCATGGGCCCCATCACGCCCGCAATGCTCGACCTGATGGAAGTGCCCTGGGAGTTGTTCCCGACCGAGCCCGAGGCGATTGTCCCGGCGCTGGCACGTGCCGTACGCCATATGGACGAGACCGGCCGCCCCTATGCCCTCGTCATGCAAAAGGGCAGCGTGGCGCCCTTTCCGCTGCCACCGGCCGAGCGTCCCACGCGTCCGGCGCAGCCCGCCCCGGTATCGCTCATGCGCGACGTCGCACCGTCCGAGTTGCCCACACGCCGCGACACCCTGGCGCGCATCATCGCGCACACACCGCTCGAACGCACCGTCGTGCTGGCCTCGACCGGCTTCTGCGGACGCGAACTCTACGCGCTCGACGATCGCGCCAACCAGCTTTACATGGTCGGCTCGATGGGATGCGTGACGACGCTGGCGCTGGGTCTGGCGCTGTCGCGTCCCGACCTGCAAGTGGTCGCGCTCGACGGCGACGGCGCCGCACTGATGCGCATGGGCGCATTCGCGACGCTGGGCGCATACGGCCCGTCGAATCTCGTGCATCTGCTGCTCGACAATGCGTCGCACGACTCGACCGGCACACAGGCCACCGTCTCGCCCACGGTGTCGTTTGCGGGCGTTGCGGCGGCCAGCGGCTACTCCGCGGCGCTCGAAGGCGATACGCTGGACGTCATCGACACCGTGTTCGGTGCCGCCGCCGTCCGCCAGAACGACGGCCCTCGCTTCGCATGCCTGCGCACGCGTCCGGGGACGCCCGACGATCTGCCGCGTCCGAAGATTACGCCGGAAGCGGTCAAGTCGCGC
This sequence comes from Pandoraea eparura, assembly GCF_902459725.1. Lineage (GTDB taxonomy): Bacteria > Pseudomonadota > Gammaproteobacteria > Burkholderiales > Burkholderiaceae > Pandoraea > Pandoraea eparura. The sequence goes on along the minus strand of NZ_CABPSH010000006.1, from coordinate 197,076 downwards.
CTGATGGACCACATTGCACAGCGCGCGCAGGCTTCGGCCTGAGCGTCCCCCTTTCAAGACCCAAGACATCTGCCGAGGAACCTTTGCCATGCTGCTGCTGAATCCGGGTCCCGTGACCCTTACCGAGCGCGTCCGCAAGAGCTTGCTGCAACCCGATCTGTGCCACCGCGAGCCCGAATTCTTCGATCTCCAGGATGAAGCGCGTGCGCGTCTGAACGGCGTGTATGGCCTCGACCCGGCCGTGTGGACGCCGGTGCTGATGACCGGCTCGGGCACCGCCGCCGTCGAGAGCATGACGGCGGGCCTCGTGCCGGAAGGCGGCCGCCTGCTGATCGTCGAGAACGGCGTGTACGGCGAGCGCATCTCGCAGATCGCGAAGCAATACCGCATCGACCACGACGTCATCCACTTCGAATGGATGCAAGCGCCCGACCTGGCACAGATCGTCGGTAAGCTCGACACGGCAGGCGATCGCCCGTATACCCACGTGGCGATCATTCACCATGAGACAACAACGGGCCGTTTGAACGACCTGTCGGGTCTCGCCCGCGCGTGCCGCGAGCGCGGCATCGGCCTGCTGGTCGACGGCGTGAGCAGCTTCGCCGCCGAAGCCATCGATTTCAACGACTCGGGCATCGTGGCCGTGGCCGCCACCGCGAACAAATGCGTGCACGGCGTGCCGGGCGTGTCGTTCGTGATGGTGCGAAAAGACGCCCTCGCCAAGGCCGCAAGCCGCACGTACTACCTCGACATCGCGCGCCTGGCCAAGCTCCAGGCCGAGCGCAACACGCCGTTCACGCCGTCCGTGCATGCCTACTACGCGCTGGTCGAAGCGCTGCGCGAACTCGACGATGCCGGGGGCTGGCAAGCGCGTCACGCGCATTACGGCGCGCTCGCCGAGCAGGCCCGTGCCGGCCTGGCCGCGCTGGGTATCGACGGCGCGCTGCCGCCGGGCGAGTCGTCCGTGGTGCTGCGCGCGTACAAGCTGCCCGCCGGGGTCGACTATCCGCGCCTGCACGACTGGCTCAAGGCCGACGGCTTCGTGATCTACGCCGGTCAAGGCGGATTGTCCAAGGAGTTGTTCCGCATCTCGACGATGGGCAACCTCACGGCGGCCGACATTGACCGCCTGCTGGCGTCCTTCGCCAGGCTGGTGAAGTGAGCGCGGGAACGAACGTTCACTCATGACCGAATGGCTGTGCCCGACCTTCCGCGCTTGATTCACCTCACCTGATCTATCCTCCGATTTATCGAGACTCGAACGCCGAACGGCACCTTCCGGTGCCGTTCTGCTTGAGTTGCTGTCGCCTGATGTCGCCGACGTCAGGCTTTATGCGACGGCGGCGCCTTCTTGCGCGGCTTGCCCATGAGCACCGGCTGGAAGAACACGGCGCCGATCAGCGTGCAGACGAGCGATAGCGCCAGCAGCTTGCCCATGCTCGACGTGCCCGGGTGATGCGACAGCCACAGACTGCCGAAGGCAATGCCCGTGGTCGCGGCCGAGAGCACGATCGCCTGTGTCAGCCCCGACGCCAGCAGTCGCGTCTGCCCGTGACGCCACGCGATCACGTAGTAGATCTTGAATGCCACGCCCACCCCGAGCAGCAGCGGCAACGCAATGATGTTCGCAAAGTTCAGCGGAAGACCGATCAGCACGCTGAGTTCGAGCGTGACGCCTGCCGAGACCAGCAACGGCACCAGCGTGCGCAGCACGTCGCCAAAGTTGCGCAGTGCCAGCCACAACAGCACGGTGATCGAGAGCAAGGCCAGCGCACCCGCCTCGACGAACGCGCGAATGATCGTGTCGGCTGAGCGCAGGATCGAGATCGGGCCGCCGACGGCGTCCGGCGTTGTCGCCAGCACGGCGGTAGTGAACTTGCGCAGCATGACGTCGTCGCTCGGATCCGCCCCCTTCGCCACGTGCGGCGAGATGTTCACGAGCGCGCGCCCGTCGGCCGCCACCCATTGCGAGGCGATATCCTTGGGCAGCGACTCACGCGTCAAGGCATGCGGCTGCAGGGCGTCGCGCAACTGGCCGAGCGCGAGCTTCAACGGCTCGGTGATCGCCCGCTCCGCACGGTCGCGCGTCGCCGGGTCCGCCGCGGCAAGCTTGCGTAACGCGACCGCCAGACGTTGCGCCGGCTTCGCGCCGTCGCCTGGATGATCGAGGGCCGCATCCTCCAATTGACCGGCGGCCGTCTTGAGCGCCGACACGCGCGCCGCGTCGGTCACCGGTGTCAGCGGCGTCTGTGACAGCACAGGCAGCAACGACTCGGCGGCCGCGCCGATCAGTGCAAGCTTGGCGGACTGGTCCGCCGGCAGGAATGTGGTGAGCGTGACCACGCGACCGATCTCCGGCACGGCACGCAGTTTCGCCGCGTCCGCATCGGCGGCGGCGAGCGTCGGGGCGAGCAACTGCACGTCGTTGACTCCGGCTTCCGGCGAATTGGCCAGATCGGTCAGCGTCGCCATCGACTCTGTCTTCGGATCCTTCAGATGCAACGGGTTGAAGTCGAAATGAAGATGGGCGAGCAGCGGCAGGCCCGCGACCACGAGGGCGAGCGTGCCGTAAAGCAACGGCTTGCGGTGCTTCTCGGTGAACGCGTCGACCGGGCCGAGGCTGCGAAAACCCGGCGGGCTAGGTTCTCCCTTCGGCTTGAACACACTGATGAGCGCCGGCAACAACGTGATGGCCGACGGGAAGGCCACGCACAGAATGCCCACCCCCGCGATCAGCCCCAGTTCGGACACACCGCGATAATCGGTCGGCAGGAACGAGAAGAAGCTCGCGGCCGTGGCGGCGGCCGCCAGCGACAGCGGCATGGCAATCGCCCTGCCCGCGCTGATGAGCGCCCCGTGGAGCGCGTCGTCACCCTTCACGCCGGCGTCCCGGTCCAGACGATGGCGCTCCTCGCGATAGCGCACGCCGAACTGAATGCCGAAGTCCACCCCGATGCCGACGAAGAGCACCGCGAATGCGACCGAAATCATGTTGAGCGCGCCGACCATCATCAGACCGAGCGCGAACGTGACGGCCAGCCCTGCCAGCAGCGTGATGAACACCGCGAGAATCATCTTGCCCGAGCGCACCGCCAGCCACAGCACGACCAGCACGGCCAGCAACGTGACGATGGCGTTGGGCCCGGCATCCTGACGCACGGAGGCGAACTCTTCATCGGACAGCGGACGTGGGCCCGTCAGGCGAACCGTCGCGCCATAGCGCTCACCGAGCTTCAGGTCGGCCACGGCCTCGCGAATGCGCGTCGCGGCGTTCGCGCCGGCTTCGAGCGCCGCGTAGTCCAGCACGGGCTGCACCTGAACATAGCTGCGCGCCACGGTGTCCGGGGCGACGAGCGCCCGCCACGACATCGCCGCCGGCCGCCCGGCGAGCACCGCCTCGGTCGTGTCGGCCGCCGCCCCGAGCAGGCTGGCCATGTCCGGCAGCTTGACCTGCCCCGTGAGCAGCGGCGTTTGCAGCGTGACGGACAGCAGGTTCGACAAGCCGGTCAGGCTGGGGTCCTGCGCCAGGCGGTTGAGCAGGGGTTTCGCGTCGTCCAGCTTGCCCGTGAGCGACTTCACGTCGCCAAGCGGTGCGAAGAGCAGCGCGTTGTGGGCGAAGAACTCTCCCGAGCCCGGCCGACTCACCGCCCTGAACACGTCGGTCTCGGTGGCGAGCTTCGCAGCCAGCTCGGCGGCGGCCCGGTCGGCGAACTCTGCCGCCGGGGCCTGCACCACGGCCAGGGTGAGGTCGGACTTCTGGGGGAAAGCGCGATTGATGGCACGGCCGCGCTCGGCGGCAGGCGTGTTCAAATCGATCAGGCCGGAGATATCGGTGTTGATCGCGAAGTGCCTGGCGACATACACGCAACTCGCCATCACGAGCAGGAGCGAAGCGACGATGACCGGGTACGCGTGCTTCGCCGAAAAACGGACGATGCGCACGACGAGCGAAGTCAGCATGTAGCGGTTCCGGAAGAAAGTGGAGTGTCCTCGTCCCGGCCGCCGCGCGTCAAACGGTCACGAAACGTGATGTATCGAGCGATACCGGGGAACCAATCGCGGACGATGCCCGTCGATCTGCTCATGGAAGACAAGGAAACGGTGAATTTACGAAATCGCAGCAGTATACAAGGCCGCGTGCTCTACACTACGGCCACCCGAACGAAACCCACGAAGACGGTATGAACAAATTTCTGGTGACGGCGGTCTCAGCCGTCGCATTGAGCGGCATCGGCGCCGCCTCCGGCGCCTGGGCTCAGGCGAGCAGCAACAATCCAAACGACATGGTGAAGACCGCGGTCGAGACGGTCGTCAAGGCAGCCAAGGCAGACGCGGCCGCCCGTGACGGCGATGTCGCGGCCACCGCCCGTGTCGTGGGCCGCGACTTCCTGCCCTATACCGATTTCCATCGGACCACGCGCTACGCCGTCGGCTCGAAGGCCTTCGACGCGGCCACGCCGGCCCAGCAGCAACAGGTCTTCGAGCAGTTCCAGCAGTTGCTCGTGAACACCTTCGCGCTGCAACTCTCGCAGGTGCGAGGCACCCAGATCGCGTTCAAGTTCACGCCGGCGAAACTCACGGCGAACAGCAGCGATGTGGTGGTCGGCGCCTCGGTCAACAGCAATGGCGACAACCTGTCGGTGGCCTATCGTCTGGCCAAGACCGACAAGGGCTGGAAGATCTACGACATCAACATGATGGGCGAGAACGTGGCCAACGCGTGGCTCATCCAGTTGTACCAACCGCAATTCAAGGCGCGTATCGCCCAGGGCGGCATTGACGGACTGATTGCCTATCTGCGTGAGAAGAACGCGCGTTTCGGCAAGTAAAATCAACGACTTGACGACGCCCGTCGCGCCCGGCGACGGCGGGCCGAGGCGTCGGTCGCCACTTGGCGGCACCTTCGGCGCAAATCCGATCCAGATAAGCGCCGATTCGTCAACATTCAAGCAACATGCGCTGGTCTCTGCCTACCGCGGGTGGCCAGCACCATTTGGCGGCGGCGGTTACAATCGTCGCTTGTCAAACGACCGGACGGCGGTCCCCCAAAGGGTGCGCGCGAATTGCCATCGATACTGGTACCGCGTGTTCCTCGAGGCCATGGCGATCAGGACATGGGCACTCGATCGGAATCGCCATCCCGGCCGACCTGAGCCGGAGAGCTGAATGCAAGTCTTCCTTGCCCAACCCCGCGGTTTTTGTGCGGGTGTCATACGTGCCATCGAGATCGTGGAACGCGCCCTGGAAAAATACGGCGCCCCGGTCTACGTGCGCCATGAGATCGTCCACAACAAGCACGTGGTCGATTCGCTCAAGGCCAAGGGCGCGCGCTTCATCGACGAGTTGTCCGAAGCCCCGGCGGGTGCGGTCACCATTTTCAGTGCGCACGGTGTCGCACGCGTCGTCGAACAGGAAGCGCAGACGCGCGGCCTGCGGGTGCTCAATGCCACCTGCCCGCTCGTCACCAAGGTGCACCTGCAGGGAAAGAATTACGTGTCTGCCGGACGTGAGGTCATCCTGATCGGACACGCCGGCCACCCGGAAGTCGAGGGCACGATGGGCCAGATCGATGGCCCCGTGCATCTCGTCCAGACCGAGCAGGATGTCGGCACGCTGCCGCTGGCCGTCGACACCCCGGTCTCGTATGTGACGCAGACCACGCTGTCGGTCGACGAGACTCGCGGTATCATTGCTGCGCTGCAAGGTCGCTTTACCGATATTGTCGGCCCGGACACCAAGGACATCTGCTACGCCACGCAAAACCGCCAGACCGCCGTGCGCGAGCTGTGCGAGCGCGTGGACGTGCTGCTCGTGGTGGGTGCAACGAACAGCTCGAACTCGAACCGCCTGCGCGAAATCGGCGCCGAAATGGGACTGCCGAGCTATCTCGTGGCCGACGGCAGCGAGGTCGATCCCGCATGGGTGCGCGGCCAGGCCCGCATCGGCATCACCGCCGGGGCGTCCGCGCCCGAGCGCATGGTCGAAGACGTGATCGACGCGCTGCGTCGCCTCGACACCGTCGAAGTGACGCTCATGGACGGCATCGAGGAAACGATCCAGTTTCGCCTGCCGTCGGAACTGACCAAAGACGAGCCGGTCGCCGCGCAACAAGCGCTCGCCGGCTAACGCATTTCGAATACGAACAGGAGCCGAACGTGGCCATCCCCTTCCTGCAACAGGCGTATGTTGGCGCCTACCTGATGAAACAACGCTTCAAGGGCAACAAGCGCTACCCGCTGGTGCTGATGCTCGAACCGTTGTTCCGCTGCAATCTCGCCTGCTCGGGCTGCGGCAAGATCGACTATCCGGATCCCATCCTGAACCAGCGCGTCTCGCTCAAGGACTCGCTCGACGCCGTGGATGAATGCGGTGCGCCGGTGGTCTCGATTGCCGGTGGCGAGCCGCTGCTGCACAAGGAGATGCCGGAGATCGTCAAGGGCATCATCGCGCGCAAGAAGTTTGTCTATCTGTGCACGAACGCGCTGCTGCTCGAGAAAAAGATCGACGACTACGCGCCGAGCCCGTTCTTTGTGTGGTCGATTCACCTCGACGGCGACCGTGAAATGCACGACGCCGCCGTGTCGCAGGATGGGGTGTACGAGCGTGCCGTGGCCGCCATCAAGCTGGCCAAGTCGCGCGGCTTCCGTGTGAACATCAACTGCACGCTGTTCAACAACGCCGATCCGGAAAAGGTCGCCAAGTTCTTCGATTCGACGAAGGACATGGGCCTCGACGGCATTACCGTGTCGCCGGGCTATGCCTACGAGCGCGCCCCGGACCAGCAGCACTTTCTGAACCGCTCGAAGACCAAGCAACTGTTCCGCGACATTCTCAAGCGCGGCAACGGCGGCAAGAACTGGACCTTCAGCCAGTCGAGCCTGTTCCTCGACTTTCTCGCCGGCAACCGTTCGTACCACTGCACGCCGTGGGGCAACCCGACGCGCACCGTGTTCGGCTGGCAGCGTCCGTGCTACCTGCTTGGCGAAGGCTATGCCAAGACGTACACGGAACTGATGAACACCACCGACTGGGACAAGTACGGCGTGGGCAACTACGAGAAGTGCGCCGACTGCATGGTGCACAGCGGTTTCGAAGCCACGGCCGTGAACGAAACCATGTCGCATCCGCTGCGCGCGCTAGGCGTGGCCCTCAAGGGCGTGCGCACCGACGGCGCGATGGCCGAAGACGTCTCGTTCGCCAAGCAACGCCCGGCGGAATACGTGTTCTCGAAGCACGTCGAGATCAAGCTCGACGAGCTGCGCCGGGCCAAGGCGTAAATGCCGTCGCGGGTCCTGGTCACCGGCGCCTCAGGGTTTGTCGGTTCCGCCGTCGCACGCACGGCGCTCGCGCGGGGTCATGAGGTTCGGCTGCTGGTGCGCGGCACCAGCCCGCGCGCGAACCTCGCCGACCTGCCCGTCGAGGTCGTGGAAGGCGACATGCGCGACGCGGCGTCGATGCAGCGCGCGCTCGCCGGCGTGGATGCCCTGCTCCACGTGGCCGCCGACTACCGGCTCTGGGCCAAGGACCCCAACGACATCATGCGGGCCAATATCGACGGCACGCGCACGGTGATGCAGGCCGCGCTGCGCGCGGGCGTCGGGCGCGTGGTCTACACCAGCAGCGTTGCCACGCTGCGGGTGCACGACGCCGTCGGCCCGGTCGACGAAACTTCCCCCAACGACGAAGCCACGACCATCGGCGTGTACAAGCGCAGCAAGGTCGCGGCCGAGCGTCTGGTCGAGCGGATGATCGCCAACGACGGCCTGCCCGCCGTGATCGTCAATCCGTCCACGCCCATCGGGCCGCGCGACATCAAGCCCACGCCGACCGGACGCATCATCGTCGAGGCGGCACAGGGCAAGATCCCCGCGTTCGTCGACACGGGCCTGAACCTCGTGCACGTCGACGACTGCGCCGAAGGCCATCTGCTCGCCCTCGAGCACGGCCGCATCGGTGAGCGCTACATCCTTGGCGGCGACGACGTGCCGCTGCGCGACATGCTCGCGAGCATTGCGGACATGGTGGGACGCCGTGCCCCGAAGATCGCCCTGCCGCGCTGGCCGCTCTATCCGCTCGCCATGGCGGCGCAAGGGGTTGCGCGCTTCACCGGCAAGGAGCCGTTCGTCACGGTCGATGGCTTGAAGATGTCGCGATACCAGATGTATTTCTCGTCGGAGAAGGCGAAGCGCGACCTCGGCTACACCGCCCGCCCCTACGCCGCAGGTCTGCAAGACGCGCTCGCCTGGTTCGGCGCCGCCGGATATCTGACATGACTGCACTGGCCTGGATCGCGGCGCTGTCGCTGGGTATCTGGATCTATCTGCTGAGTTCGCAAGGCGGCTTCTGGCGCGCGCGTGAGCGCGACGACCACGAGGAAGACCGTCTGCCCGTGCCCGACGTCTGGCCTGCGGTGGCCGTCGTCATTCCCGCGCGCAACGAGGCGGAATCGATCGGACAGGTCGTGGCATCGCTGTGTCGCCAGGACTATGCCGGTCAGTTGCGCATTGTGGTCGTCGACGACCAGAGCAGCGACGGCACGGCCGATCTCGCGCGCGAAGCGGCCGCGCAGGCCACCGCCGACGGCTTCACGCGCCGCGTGGACGTGCTCAGCGGCCAGCCCCTGCCCGGCGGCTGGACCGGCAAGCTGTGGGCGGTGCGCCAGGGGGTCGCGTTCGCGAGCGATCCCGCCACGAACGACGATGGCAAAGCGCCCGATTACCTGCTGCATACCGACGCCGACATCGCGCACTCACCCGAGAACGTACGCCGCCTGGTCACACGCGCGGTGGGCGATGGCCGCGTGCTCGTCTCGCTCATGGCGAAGCTGCGCTGCACCGCGTGGTTCGAGCGCACGCTGATTCCCGCGTTCGTGCTGTTCTTCCAGATGCTCTATCCGTTCGCGTGGGTCAACGATCCGAAGAAGCGCATGGCGGCAGCCGCGGGGGGGTGCATGCTGATCCATCGCGCGTCGCTCGAAGCGGGTGGTGGCATCGAAGCCATTCGCGACGAGATCATCGACGACTGCGCCATGGGACGCCTGCTCAAGCAGCAAGGCGCGATCTGGCTGGGGCTGACCGAACGCGCCATGAGCGTGCGTCCGTACGACAACCTCGGCGAGATTCGCAAGATGGTGTCGCGCACGGCCTATGCGCAGTTGCAGTACTCGCCGGTGCTGCTCGCGGGCACCCTCGTCTCGCTGCTGCTCACGTTCATCGTGCCGCCGGTCATGACCCTTTTTGCAACGGGCATTGCGCAATGGCTCGGCCTCTTCGCATGGATGGCGATGACGCTGGCCTACCTGCCGATGTTGCGCTTCTATCGGCAGCCATCGGGCTTCGGACCGTTGCTGCCGCTCGTCGCCGCGCTCTACACCGCCTTCACGTTCGACTCGGCGCTGCAGCACTGGCGTGGACGTGGCGGCATGTGGAAGGGACGCGCCCAGGCGCGCGGGCAGCAATCGTCGGACGCTTGAGCCGGTACATCCACCGGCGTCTGCCCGAAAACTAAAATGCCATGTCGCTTCGATAGCGTCTTGAGTCCTGCCTCGCCGCGTCGGTACGGCTCCCCCACTGAAGCTTGAACACCTCGTCGTACTTCGCCATGAAAAACAACCCAATGGTCGGATTCGTATCCAACGTTTGGGGTGCCGCTCAACGCGCTGGCATTTTTGTGGATTGTCGTCTCGGTGAGGATGGCGCGGAACGACGCCGCGATCAGATGCCCGCGGACACCGCGCCGAATCCGGCGCCCAGTTCGCGCGCGACGATCTCGCGGCCATGGCGCATCGCCTGTCTGGCGCGGCTGGCGTCTTTTCCTACGCGCAACAGCGCAGGCAATTGAAGGGGATTGGCGGCGAGCGAGCGCAGCACGCCGAGGATATCGGTGGAGCCGTCGCTGCGAAGCCCGGCCAGCGCCGCCGGGGGGAGCGAGCGCTCCGCCGGGTCAATCACCACGCGGGCGGCCACGAACGGCAGTCCGTGCGCCTGCGCCACGCGTGCCACGATGTGCGACTCCATGTCGGCTACCGCCGCCCCGCGCTCGCGCCACAGCGCGGCCTTGTCCTCGGCCGTGACGACGGGGGCCGTGACACCGGCCAGATCGACGCGCAAGGCGTCGGGCATGACGCGACACAGCACATCGGCCCAGCCCACACACGACGCATACGCGTGCGCCTGCCGCGGCATATCGAGCACCGTCTGCGCAATCACCCATTGCCCCGGCGTCACACCGGGCCTCAATCCGCCCGCCGTGCCGAAACTCACCAGCCCACGAGCACCGTTGCGCGCCATCGCGGCCTCCAGGTCTGACGCGAGCGTATTGTTCTGCGCGCAGACCACGACCACCCCGTCGCCGCGTGCAATGTGGGCTTCGAAGGGCATGCCGGTCACCACGATGATGGGCGGAGTCATGAGGGTCGAGATCACATGCCGCACGGTACCGGGCAGTCGTTGCGCACCGTCAGGTTGCGGTAGCGCGCGAGTGCCCACAGGGGGAAGAACTTGCGATAGCCGTGATAGCGCAGATAGAACACGCGCGGGAAGCCCGTCGCGGTGTAAAGGGCTTCGTCCCACAGCCCTTCGTCATTCTGCGTGCTCAGCAGATAGTCGATGCCGCGCTTGACCGCCGGGTCGTCGGCCTTGCCCGCCGCCATCAGGCCAAGCAGCGCCCATGCCGTTTGCGACGACGTGCTCGGTGCCGGCTCGTAGCCCCGATAGTCGAGCTTGTAGCTCTCGCCATCCTCGCCCCAGCCGCCGTCGGCGTTCTGGATCGAGAGGAGCCACTGCGCCGCGCGCGCCATGGCCGGATGCGCCGGCGACAACCCCGCCGCCTGCAAGCCGCACATCGCCGACCACGTGCCGTACACGAAATTCATGCCCCAGCGGCCATACCAACTGCCGTCGGCTTCCTGATCGTCGAGGATGTACGTCAACGCCAGATCGGCCGACGCCTTGCGCTCCGGCGACGGCGGTAATTGCGCGAGCATCGACAGGCATCGCGCGGAGACGTCCACCGTCGGCGGATCGAGCAAGGCCCCGTGGTCCGAGAACGGAATGCTGTTCAAGTACAAATGCGTGTTCTCGGGCTCGAACGCGCCCCAGCCGCCGTTGCTGCTCTGCATGCCGATGACCCACTCCGTGCCACGATCGATCGCGTGACGCATCGGCCGCGCGCTCGCGTCGACCGTGTCGTTCTCGAAGGTGCCGGCCAGCTTCTCGTAGCGATCCATCGCCATGGCGACCACGGCCGTGTCGTCCACATCCGGGTAGTGCGGGTTTGCGAACTGAAAGGCCCAGCCGCCCGGGCGCACGTTCGGGCGGCGCGAGATCCAGTCGCCGCGCACGTCCAGAATCTGCAGCGGAATGAGCCACTTGAGCCCCTTGCCCGCCATCTCGATGGCGCGTTGGTCACCGGTTTCCAGCAGCGCGTGCGCGGTCAGCGCGGTGTCCCACACCGGCGACAGACACGGCTGCACATACGTCTCGTGATCGGCAGGCGTCACCAACTTCTCGACCGACCGGCGCGCAATCGCGCGGCTCGGATGATCTTCGGGATAGCCGAGCGCGTCGTACATCATGACCGCGTTGGCCATGGCCGGATAAATCGCGCCGAGACCGTCTTCCCCGTTCAGGCGTTCCTCGACGAACGCGACGGCACACTGGATCGACTTCTCTCTCAGCTTTTTCGGAAAGTACGGATCCAGTGCCCGCAGCACATGATCGACGCCCGAGAAGCAGGTGAACCAGAAGCGACTCTGGTGCGGTGCCCGCTTGGGCGGGCCGACGTCCTTGGGACTGCCGATGAACAGCTCGTCGATGCCGACCCCTTTGGGGTTGCGCGCGCGCGGACGCTTGGCCTGCAGCACGAGCAGCGGCACGATCACGGTGCGCGCCCAATACGACACCTTCGACAGATGGAAGGGAAACCACTGCGGCAGCAGCATGATCTCGACGGGCATCATCGGCACGGCCTTCCATTCCAGCACGCCATAGAGCGCCAGCAATATCCGCGTGAAGACGTTCGAATGCTGCGCGCCACCGCGCGAGACGATGGCCTCGCGGGCACGCACCATATGGGGGGCGTCGACGGGATCGCCGATCATCTTGAGCGCGAAGTACGCCTTCACGCTCGCGCTCATGTCGAACTTGCCCTCGTGGAACAGCGGCCAGCCGCCGTGCTCGCCCTGGATGCGGCGCAGGTAGACGGCAATCTTCGCTTCGAGTTCGGCGTCGACCGGCTCGGCCAGGTGGTGACGCAGCAGCACGTATTCGGCCGGAATCGTCGCATCGGCTTCCAGTTCGAAGAGCCAGTGACCGTCGTCCTGTTGCAGGTCGAGCAACGCCGTGATCGAGCGGTCGATCCCCGTCTCGAGCGTCTGCGTCGCCATTGCCGTGCTCACCTTCTGGGCAAGCTCGGTATGCAGTTTGATATCCACGGCCGTGGCAGTGGCCGTGCGTCGCGCTTCCTTTTCAGAAGCATCGCGTGTCGTGTCCATGGCATTCTTGCCTATTCAAAGGCGTGTGATCGGCGCGCCGTACGCACCGGTTAAACAGTGTCATTGACGATAGGTGCCGGGTTCTGTCGCCCGGCTCACGCGCGAGACGATTCGACAGGCCTTAGGCGGGGTGCAGCACGTCGGCCGCCCGGTTGCCGCTGCGCAGCGCGCCTTCAATGGTTGCGGGCAGGCCGGTGGCCGTCCAGTCTCCGGCGAGCACGAGATTGCGCCAGCGCGTGCGCGTGCCGGGGCGACGCTTGTCCTGCGCCGGCGTTGCCGCAAACGTGGCGCGCTTCTCCCGCACCAATTGCCACACCGGCATCGGCGCAGCGGGCACCTGACAGGCGCGCGCGACCTCTTCCCAGATGCGCAGCGCGAGCGATTCCCGCGATTCGTCGAGCAGGTGGTCCGCGCCGCTGATCGTCACCGACAACCGGCCGTCGAAGGCGAAGATCCAGTCGCTCACGCCGTTCACCACGCCGATCATCGGCGGGCAGCCCGGCGGCGGCGGCACCTGAAAATGGGCGTTGACGATGGCCCGGTATTCGTCGGGCGTCGTCAGGTCCGGCACCAGCGCCGCCGCCACATTCGGTGGCACCGCCAGCACGACGGCATCGTCCGCCGCCAACGCTTGCGGTCCGTCACCGAAATCGATCGATTCGACGCGGCTGCCGTCCGGCGCAAAGCCCAACGTCCGCACGCGGTGCTGCATCATCACGCGCGCGCCCTTCGCTTCCAGGAATGCCAGCGCGGGCGTGACGAACGACACGTCCAGGCCCTCGCTCGCAATCAGCGGATGACAGGCCTTGCCGCCCGCCGCGAGCGTCTCGCGAATGACGGCGGCCGCCATTTGCGCCGAGCCTTCGGCCGGGTCGGCGTTGAGCACGGCGAGGAACAGCGGGTGAATCAACTTCTGGTACAGCGCGGGCGGGCAACGCATCGCGTCGGTCATGGTCGCGTCGGGACCCGCTCGCAGCAGCGGCGCGAGCGACAGGTAGTCCGACCACTTCGTGCCCGGCACGCGCGCGTTGCTGTCGAAGATCCACCACGGCAACCGCCCTTCCGACAGACGCACCGTCCAGCGCTCGTCGCTCTCGAGATCGACGAACGCGAATTGCGCGCGATCGGGGCCGGTGAGCGTGTGCTCGGCGCCGATGGTGCGCGTAAATTCGCGCATCGTCGTGTTGCCCGAGAGCACCAGATGATTGCCGTTGTCGATCACGGCATTCAACTGCGGGTCGAAGTAGGAGCGGCAACGCCCACCTGCCTGCGGTGCCGCCTCATGCAGCACGACCGGCACGCCACGCGTCGCAAGCCTGACCGACGCGGCCAGGCCTGCCAGGCCGGCGCCAATGACATGAACCGTCCCTGCCATCAGAAGACCATCTGCCGCAGCAACATCAGAATCAGACGCCAGCGCGGTACGCGCACGCGCTCGCGGGGCACGGCAAAGCCGCGCGCAATGAGCTTGTCGAGAATCGCACCGTAGGCCTTGGCCATCACGGCGGGCGCAATAACCACGCGACGCGGATACGACGCCATGATCGCGCGCGCCTTCGCGTAGTGTTCACGGGCTTGCGCCACGAGCGGGGCGCAGGCCCGATCGAGCTGGGCGGCCACGACGCTTTGCGGCGTGGCGTCCACGATGCCGGCCTCGGCCAGCGTTTCACGCGGCAGATAGACGCGGCCGATGCCGGCGTCCTCGTCGATGTCGCGCAGGATGTTCGTGAGTTGCAGTGCGCGGCCGAGATGATGGGACAGCGCGATGCCGTCCGCGTCGGGCATGCCGAACACCTTGACCGACAGACGGCCCACCGCGCTCGCTACTCGATCGCAATACAAATCGAGCGTGGGCAGATCGGGCGCGACGATGGGGCCGCAGGCATCCATTTCCATGCCGTCGATCACGGCGAGAAAGTCGTCGTGCTTCAGGCCGAACTGTTTGACCACGCGGGCAAGGTTCGCGAGCGACGGCGCCGGGCGTCCGTCGTACAGATCGGCCAGATCGCGCCGCCAGGCGGCCAGACGCGCCATGCGGCTCGCCGAGGTGTCGTCGCCGTCATCGGCAATGTCGTCCACGGCGCGGCAAAAGGCGTAGATCTCGAACATACCTTCGCGCTGCGCGGGCGGCAGAATGCGCATGGCAGCATAAAAGCTGCTACCCGACGCCACGCGTGCGCTGCTTGGCTCAGGCGACATTTCGATCGGTTCGGCGACGCTCACGAGGCTCCTCGTCGTGCAGGGGAACGGGGTGACACCACGGAAAAAACTCAGGGGATTCTTGCAAGGAGGGAAGTATACCGGGGATTGGCGCGACTTTCCCGCCAGGATTTGGAACGATAGCATAGAATCTCGGGGCTCTCAGCGCAGCCGCGTTGCCCCATTTGCCCACCCGCCCGATGACTTCCGACGCCAAGATCGAGCATTACGAGAACTTTCCGGTCGCCAGTATCCTGCTGCCGCGCGAGATGCGCGCGCCGGTGGGTGTGATCTACAACTTCGCGCGCACGGCCGACGACATCGCCGACGAAGGCGATGCCTCCAACACCGAGCGCCACGCCAGCCTCGCGGCTTACCAGGCGGAACTCGACAACATCGCCGCCGGGCAGCCCACGTCGCCCGACAGACCGCTGTTCGCGGCCCTTGCACGTGTCATTGCCGAGCATCGGCTTGCTGTCCAGCCGTTCTCCGACCTGCTGAGCGCGTTCGATCAGGACATCGAGGTCAAGCGTTACGCGACGTTCGCCGATCTGCGCGACTACACGCGCCGCTCGGCCGACCCGGTCGGGCGCATCATGCTCGGCCTTTTCAAGCTCGACACGCCCGAGAACATCGCCTGCTCGGACGACATCTGCTCGGCCCTGCAACTCATCAACTTCTGGCAGGACGTGGAAGTCGACTGGCGCAAGGCGCGTGTGTATCTGCCGCAGGACGACATGGCCCGTTTCGGGGTGACCGATGCCGACATCGGCGCGCAGACGTTCGACGAGCGCTGGCGCGCGCTCATGCGCTACGAAGTCGACTTCGCCCGGCGGATGATGCTGCGCGGCGCGCCGCTCGCCAACCGTGTGCCGGGCCGCTTCGGCCTGGAACTGTGTTGCGTGGTGCATGGCGGGCTGCGCATCCTCGAGCGGATCGAAGCCGTGAACTACGACGTCTTCCGTCACCGTCCGCAACTTGGGAAGGCCGACGGACTGCGCGTGTTCCTGCGCGGCCTCGGCATGAAGCTTGGCGGCGTGCCGCCCAAAGCCCGCGCGGGCTGACGTCGGCCCGCAGGCCGCTCGGGTGCTGCGGCGGCTGCGGCGTCACGCCGCAGGCGCCGCGGCGCCCGAGCGCATCCGCGCTTGACCCATCGCAAGACCCGTTCGCGGGGCAGATGCCAGACTGCCCTTTTCGCGTGCGCGCGCCGACACACGGCGTTCTCGCCCGCGTGAGCCAACCAAGACGAACGGAACTGACATGAACGAGCAATGGTTGACGCTGGCCGGCCGCCGGCTGGTGCCGGTGGTGCAAGGCGGAATGGGCATCGGCATCTCCGCCCACCGGCTGGCCGGGACGGTGGCGCGGCACAATGGCATGGGGACGATTGCGAGCATTGACCTGCGCCACCATCACCCCGACCTGCTTGCCAAAGTCGACGGGCTTCACACCTCAGAGGGCAAGAAGGCGGCCATCGAGACGGTCAACCTGATCGCACTCGACCGCGAAATCCGCGCCGCCAAGGCAATTGCCGACGGCAACGGGCTGGTGGCGGTCAATGTCATGAAGGCGGTGAGCGCGCATACGTCGCTGGTGCGGCAGGCTTGCGAGAGCGGTGCCGATGCCATCGTCATGGGCGCCGGGTTGCCGCTCGATCTGCCGGAACTCACCGCGTCGCATCCGGGCGTCGCGCTCATTCCGATTCTGTCGGACTCGCGCGGGGTGAGCCTGGTGTTGCGCAAGTGGATGAAGAAGGGCCGCCTGCCGGACGCCATCGTCATCGAACATCCGGCCCATGCGGGCGGGCATCTCGGCGCATCGCGCATCGAGGAACTGGGCGACGCGCGCTTCTCGTTCGATCGCGTGCTCGCGGAGTGCCGCGAGATCTATGCGACGCTCGGCATCGAATGGTCCCGTGTCCCGCTGATCGTGGCCGGCGGCATTTACCGTCACGAGCAGGTCCGGCATTGGCTGGGCCAAGGCGCGGCGGGCGTGCAGTTGGGCACGGCGTTTGCCGTGACCGAGGAATCGGACGCGCACCCGGCGTTCAAGGCGGTGCTGGCAAGCGCACGGCCGGAAGACATTGCCGAGTTCACCAGCGTGGCGGGATTACCTGCGCGCGCGGTGCTGACGCCTTGGCTGAGGAAGTACCTCTCGCGTGAGACCGCCCTGCAGGCGAAGGCGAAGGTGCGGCAGTGTCTGGAGGGATTCGATTGTTTGCAGGCCTGCGGGCTGCGCGATGGCGCGGCGCGCATCGGGCAGTTCTGCATCGATCTGAAACTCGCCCAGGCCGTGCGTGGCGATGTGGCGCGCGGACTCTTCTTCCGCGGCCGCGACCCGTTGCCCTTCGGCCAGCGCATTCGCCCCGTGGCCGATCTCATGCGTTATCTGCTGACGGGCGAGCGGCCGGAGGACGGCGACACGCCTGTGGCAGCGTAGCCGCGCTTACTTGGCCGGCACTGTGGGGACCGCCGGTGCGGATGGCGCACTGGCGCCGTCATCGTGCGCCGCGCTCGCAGGGCTATCACCACCCGCATCGCCTCCGCTCGCGCCGGCGGCGCGTGCCGCAATACGCCGGTCAAAAAACGCGGCGAGGGCCGGGTCGTTCACCTTGAGATCGAACTGACGGTCGTCGACTGCCGAGAAATAGCCGTCGCACAGATCCGCTTTTGCGCTCTCGGTCGGCTGATCGTCGATGCTGCGGGAATAGACGACAAATTGGCGCTCGACAAGCATCGGCAATTGGTTGCGCAGCAAGTCGTCGAAGCGCGCGCGGGCCTCGGGATCGGTATAGGTCGATTGCAGTTCGGCACGCACGCGCCGGCCCTCGGCCAAATAATCGCGATGCCGCGTCTGCCACGCGCGCAACGCCGCATTCCCGTGCGTTCGGGTGGCCGCACCATAGAGTCCGCACTTCTGTACGAGCCGCTCCAGCACCTCACCGACACCTTCGGGGGACGCTATCGCCGCCCCCATCAATTCGGCATCGTTCTTGTATTGCGGCGGCTGCGCCAGCGCTGCTGCCATATACACGCCTGCCGCCCCCACGATCGCGCCCGCGAACAGGCGTCGCCAACCGCTGCAAAATGACTTCATTGCCTAATGATCGGGATGGCGGGCTCGAACGGCCCCGCTCTCGGAGATATCGCATCGGCCACGACGTCGATGCTTGCATCTTAGCCGAAGTGACGTCCCGAGGTGCCCGCCCGCGACATCTGTCGCTTGGCTGTCCACTCGACTGGCCGACGCGGCAGCCTCAAACCGGTGCCGGACATCACCATGACGCGCACGAACTCCTCCGTCGACACATCGGCAATCGTCTCCCGGTCGTCGTTGATTGCCGCGATCACGCAGATGGCCCCGTGCATCGCTGGCTGCGCCAACGGATGCTGTCGGTATGCCGCCCCGCCGATTCAACGTTGCGGTGATCGCAAGCGGCAGGACGGCGCTTATCGCGATGTCGTCGCCCCGCATTGCACCTGCCCCGACACCGGGTCTTGCTTGCAAGCGGTGGGCCCTTGCTCGTTGAAGTAGATCGCACCCTGCGCGTTGGTGGACGCGCCCGGATATCGACCCTGAGGCACGCGCTGCGGATCCGTCAGCGCCTTCATCTGCATATCGCTCATCGCCGCCGACTCACGCTGGCGCTGCGCCTGCCGCTCGCCGTCCGCCATGCCCTCCCTGAACTGCGCACCGACGCCGCCTGCACCGTCCCGCCGAGGTGCGGGCGGCGCAAACCCCATGCTGGCCGGACCACCCGGCACAGCCTGATTCGATTGGCGGATGCTGTTCAGGTCGCCACTCTGCAAGTAGGACTGCGCGGTCGCGCCACCCGCCACCGATAGCCCTACGGTGGCCAGGCACGCGATCAGCAAGGTTCTGGCTGACATGTTTCAAATCCCCCGTGAATTGCGTAATGACGCTTTTTTTCCCGGGGCACAGTGTAGCGCCATTCACAATCTGCTTCGTCGTCCGACGTTCACGCAACGGCCTGCGCCTCACGGCATGACCGGCGGGTGATACGTCAATGTCTGCGCGAGCAGCCACAGCATGACGATGACCACGGGGAAGTGCACCAGCAATTGTGTGAACGTGTACCCGACGATGTCGCGCGCTCGCAGACCGAGCACCCCCAGAAGCGGAAGCATCCAGAACGGATTGATCAGGTTCGGCAGCGCTTCGGCCGCGTTGTACACCGTGACCGCCCATCCCAGATGTACATGCAGGTCGTTGGCCGCCTGCATCACGTAAGGCGCCTCGATGATCCACTTGCCGCCGCCCGACGGCACGAAGAAGCCCAGCACCGCCGAATACACGCCCATCACGCCCGGGAAAGACGTCTGTGACGAGATCGCCACGAAGAAGCTCGACAGGTGGTGCGAGAGCGTCGCCCCATCGATGCCCGGTGCCTTGGTCAGCAGGTAGGCAATGCCGCCGTAGAGCGGGAACTGGATCAGCACGCCAGCCACGGACGGCACCGACTTCGCGATCGCATCGAGAAACCGGCGCGGACGCCAGTTCAGCAACATGCCCAACATCAGGAACACGAAGTTGTACGTGTTCAGATTCGAGATCGCCTGCAACGGATCCTTCGTCGTGAACTCATGACCGATCCAGAGCACGCCCAGCGCCACGATCAGCACCGTCACGAGCGGACTGTATTCGAGCCAATCCCCCGGACGTTGCGCACGCACGTAGGGCTTTGCCGTATCGTCGAGCGACACGCCAAGGTCGGCAGCGACCGTGGCGCGATCGTCGCGCGGCGCCGAGTAGTACGCCAGGACCACCGACACCAACGTCAGCACGGCGGCAATTGCCATCGATTGCGGCAGGAAGATCGTGTCGGAAAACGGAATGACGCCCGTGATCTCGACCAGCGCCTTCGGCAAGCTCGCCGGGTTGGCCTGCAACTGCGCGGCCGATGAACTCAACCCCAGTGCCCAAGTCGCCCCCATGCCCAGATAGGCCGCCGCGCCCCCGGCCCGATAGTCCATGCGAATGTCGTCGCGGCGCGCAATCGCCCGCACCAGCAAGCCCGCGAACACCAGGCTGATGGCCCAGTTGAACAACGAGAGCACGATGCTCACGAACGCCACATAGGCCACCGCGCTACGACCGCTGCGCGGCAGGGCCGCCATCCTGCGGATAAGCATGGCGGCGGGCGGCGAGACCGCCACCACGTAGCCCGAAATGGCCACGATGGCCATCTGCATCGTGAACGGAATCAGGCTCCAGAAGCCGTCGCCGAACGCCACGCCCACTTTGACGGCCGGCACCCCGATGGCCAGCGCGCCCCCCGCGCACACGATGACGGCGAGCGCCGCGAACAGATAGGCGTCCGGAAACCAGCGTTCGGACCAACGCGTGACCGCCGCCGCCAGACGTTCCAGACGACCGCCGTCTTGCGGCGTCCCCGACATGCTCGTGAGTGAAGTTCCCGGTTTCATTTCGTGCGTTCCCATAGATGTGTAGTGATCGGCAC
This sequence comes from Pandoraea eparura, assembly GCF_902459725.1. Classification (GTDB taxonomy): domain Bacteria; phylum Pseudomonadota; class Gammaproteobacteria; order Burkholderiales; family Burkholderiaceae; genus Pandoraea; species Pandoraea eparura. The sequence continues at coordinate 176,902 of NZ_CABPSH010000006.1, read as the reverse complement.
CGCCGCGCCCCGCGATGCTCGCCCCGTGTCGTGCCTGCCCCTGCCCCTGCGATGGCGACGCCGCGCCACCGCCGTTTTCCATCGCCGGTTGCCCCGGTGTCGCGTCAGCCGGACTGCGTCGCCTGCCAGACCAGCATGGCCGCCGCCAGATCCTCCAGCGCCGTGCCCACGGCCTTGAACACCGTGCGCTCGTCATCGCCGCGGCGAGCGCCGCGTTCTGCGCGACACAGGCCGGCCAGCGTGCCGCGCACGTCCTGCGCAGTGAACACGCCTCGCGACATCGGACCCAGCAGCTCTCCCGATTTCGCCAGCGCTTCTTCGGTGTCGACGTACAACGACGCGCCCACAAAGCACGCATCGTCGGCCTCGCGCATCTGCGGCGTGAAACTGCCGATCAGATCCAGATGTACGCCCGGCGCCAGCCAGTCGCCCTGCACCACAGGCTCGGTCGCCAGCGTTGCGCACGTGACGACATCCGCGCCTTCGACGGCCGCCTTGGCGGTGTCGCACACGAGCGCGTCGAAACCCTGCGCATGCAGTCGGTCCGCCAGGCGCGCGGCCGCCTGTGCATCGCGATCCCACACACTCACGCGCGCGATCGGGCGCACCGCGCGATACGCCAGCGGCACCAGCGCCCCCACGCGGCCCGCGCCGAGCAGCGCGAGGTGCGACGCGTCCTCACGCGCCAGATACGACGCTGCGAGCGCCGAGGCTGCCGCCGTGCGTCGCGACGTGATCTCGTTGCCGTCCATCTGCGCAAGCGGCACCCCCGTCGTGGCGTCGTAGAGCAGATAGGTCGAATGCAGCCCCGGCACGCCGCGCCGGGCATTGCCCGGCGCAATGTTGACGGTCTTGATGCCGAGATAACCACCCGGCTGCCACGCCGGCATGACGAGCACGGTCATGGCGTCGTCCGTGTCCGGCTCAGGGATGACGTGCGTGTGGCGCAGCGGCACTTCGCATCCAGTCACGAACAGGCGGCGCAGCGCGTCGAGCAACGGGCCAAAAGCCAATGCCTCGCGCGTGGCGTCAGCGTCGATGAATTTCATGGGTACAGTTCCTCGTCGATGGGGAAAGGAAACGTCAGGCGTCGATCACGATGGCTTCGCGCGGCACCGCCTGACAGGCCAGGCACATGCCGGGCTCGTCGAGCGCCACGTCGCCCAGGTGCTCGACCTCGCCGGCCAGCACGCGCATCGCACAGCTCTCGCATTGCCCGACACGGCATCCGCTCGGCAGTGTCAGCCCCAGCGACTCGGCGAACGACAACAGGCTGCCGTGCGAGGGCGTCCATACGGCCTCGCGGCCCGAGCGGGCAAACGTGACGGGCCACGCAGCCTCGGCGTCGGCACGCGGGGCGCTCGGTGAGCGGAACGCCTCCTTGAACATGTCGAACGCGGGCACGCCACGCGCCGTCAGCCCCGCCATCACGGCCGCCATCATGGGTGCCGGGCCGCACAGGTAGAAGCGCGCGCGGCGCTCGATCAGGTCGTCGGACACCACGTCGGCAGACAGCCGCTCCGCCGACACATAGTCGCGACCGAGGACATCCGCCTCGCGCGGCGCGTCGTAGTAGTTGACGACCCGCACGTTGGGCAGTCGCTGCGCAAGCGCCGCCAGCCGATCCCGAAAGGCGTGCGTGGCGCCATTGCGGTTGGCGTAATGCAGCCAGACGTCGGGCAACGGCGCGCCCGCACCTTCCGCCTGCGCCGCCAGCGATTCCAGGTAGCAGAGAAACGGCGTGATACCAATGCCGCCGGCGAAGCACACGACAGGCTGGCGACTGTACAGCGGCATGACGAAGCGCCCCGACGGCGCGCCCAGTTCGATCACGTCGCCGACACGCGCCCCGGTGTTCAGCCAGCTCGAGACCACGCCGTCACACGGCGCGCCCTCCCGGGTGCGCCCCTGTTGATGGCGCACCGCGATGCGATACCCGCGACGCGCGCGCTCGCTGGACGGCCCGGTGAGCGAGTAAGCGCGTGTCACGGGCTGGGCGTGTCCGGGAATCGATACGCGAACGGTGACGTGCTGTCCGGGCAAATAGTCTGGGAGCCCCACCTCGTCGAGCGGTTCGAGCGCAATGGCACGCACCCCGTCGGCCGCGGCCTCGAGTGCGGCAATGCGAAAGCGCGCCATGCCGGCCCACGGGCGGCGGGCCGGATCGCTTGCCGGGTCGCGCGCAATGTCGCATCGAAACGAGCGCAGCGGCGACGACCCGCTGATCGGATCGATGTCCTGCGTCGTCACCAGCGCGTTGAAGTTGCTCGACGCCTCGCCCGCCATCGCGAAACCGTGACGGCCCACGCTGTCGCACGCCTGCCACCAACCGTATTCGGCAAGCAGCACGTCGGCGCTCATCCCCGCATCGAACGCCGCGCGAAAACGCGCGACACCGGCCGGCGTCGTCACTCGCACCCAATCGCCTTCGGCGATGTGCTTTCGCGCCGCCAGCGTCGGATGCAGATGCACCACGGGATCGGGTGCGCGCATGCGCAAGCTCGCCAAGCCGCGGTGCTGACTGTGGCAGTAATAGCCGTTCTTGGTCGACCCGAGCAGCAGCGGGAAGTGCTGCGCCTCGTCGTCGCTCAAGGCGCGCGACGCCACGTGCACCGGCACCGGCGGATAACCGTGACGCAGCAGACGCTCGGAATACAGCTCGACGCGCCGGGTTTCGGTGGCGAATCCGCTGACGCCGCCTGCCTCGGCGCGGGCATATTTGCGCTCAAATTGCGGCTGCGGACGCGAAATTCCCTCGGGATGCGCACGCAGCGTCTGCACATCGAGCCCGAGCGGAGCGAGTTGATGGTTCCACCCGGCGTCGAGACTGCCGTTGAAGAAGGCGCCGCCCATCCCCAGGCGCATCGCCAGATCGAACACGATGTCGTTGTCGCTGCGCGACTCGCCGCGTGGCGACACCATGCGCTGACGCAGTTGAACCAGCGCTTCGGCGCGATCGTCGATCTCGAAACCGGCACGCAGGCCTTCACGCTCCCAGGGCGTGTTCACCGGCAGCACGATATCGGCGAAGCGCGCCGACGGCGTCTCGAACAGATCGCAATGGACGTGAAACTCGAGCGCTTCGAGCGCCTCGCGCGCCATCGCGTAATCCGCTTGCGACGCGAGCACGTTGGTGCCGAAGCAGAACAGTGCGCGCACGCGGTAGGGCGTGCCGTCGAGAATCGCGCGGTAGGTATCGCGCGCCGTCACCCAGCCACGCGCAGGGGGCCCCAGCGGGCGCTCATCGATCCCCAGCGCCCTGGCCTGCTGCTCGGGACTCAACAGGTCATGCTGACCGACGGCATTCACCGGTTGACGTGTCATCACGCGATTGCCCCCGCGTCGGTCGAAGCTGCCCGTCAGGGCATAGAGGACGGCGATGGCGCGCTCGATCTGCGTCGCGTTCGCGTGCTGCGCCACCCCCGACCACGCGTGATAGGCAACGCGCTGCGCCCCGGTGAAGAGGCTGGCGGCAGCGTCGAGCTGTGCCGGGGAAACGCCGCAGAGTGTGCTCACGGTGGCCGCATCGTAAGCGGCCAGCCCCGCGCAAAGATGATCGAACGCCGGCCGGCAGACGATGCGCGATCCGTCGCGGGCGATCACGGCAAACTCGCCGCGCAGGGCAGCATCGTTCGCCGCGTCGCGGCTCAGCGCGTGAGTTGTATCGTAGGGTTGCGGTGCCGCGCTCGCGTCGTTCCAGATAACGAAGGCCTCGGGCGGCACGTCGGCGCCTGTCACCGCCAGATCGCCCGCGCGCAAAAAGTGGCCGTTGTCGTTGCGCACGAGCAGCGGTGCGTTGGTCCACCGGCGCACGAACGTCTCGTCATAGCGTCCGGTGTCGATCAGACGACGAGCGAGGCCGAGCGCCAGCGCCGCGTCGGTGCCGGGGCGCACCGGCAGCCAGGCATCGGCAGCGGCGGCGAGCGGCGTCTTGCGCGGGTCGATCACGAGCAACCTGGCCCCTTGTGCCCGTCCCCGGCCAATGGCGTTGGCCTGACTCAACCACGTACTCGTCGGGTTGTGCCCCCAGAGCATGATGACATCTGCCTGCGCATAATCGGCGGTCGGCATGCCGCACCCGAACGTGAATGCGTGCGCAAAGTCCTTGTGCCAATTGCAGATTTCCGTCGCGTAGACCGTGTTCGGGCTGCCGAACACCCGGATGAAGCGCTCGATCCAGTCGATGCTGTCGGAAAGCGGCGTACCGCTCGGCGTGGTCACGCCAAACGCCACCGCATGCGCGCCGCTCTCGCGCCGGATCTCGCCCAGGCGTGCCGCGATCTCGGTGAGCGCGTCGTCCCACGAGATGCGCTCCCAGCCCGGGTCGTCCGCCCCCTTCGGGGCCGTGCGGCGCAGCGGCGTAGTCACCCGGTCGGGGTGATGCACCAGCTCCGGTGCCGCCTTGCCTTTGCGGCACATCGCGGCGCCATTCGGATGCGACGGATCGGGTTCGACCGCGATCAGCGCATCGTTTTCCACGCGAGCCAGCGTGCCGCAGCGGGAACGGCACAACGTGCAGAACCCGGGCTTGACCTCCTGAACCATGTCTCGTACGTCTCTATAGGAATCGATGTTCCGATGCTATACAGCCGCCACATTTATTACTAATATAAAAAATATAGTTTGCAATATTGATTTTTTAAATGAAACCAACCCTGCGTCAGATCGAGTACTTCGTGGCCGTGGCCGAGACGGGACAGGTGATGCGCGCGGCCGAGCGGTGCAGCGCGTCGCAGTCGTCGCTGACGATCGCCTTGCAGAATCTGGAGGTGATCGTCGGTACGCCGCTGTTCGTCAGGCATGCAAAGGGGCTGCGACCGACCGATGCCGGCGAGCGATTTCTGCGTCATGCGTATCGCATCCTGAACGCGACCGACGACGCCCTGCAGGAAGCCCGCACGCTGCCGGACGATGCCGGCGGCCACCTGCGGCTGGCCGTCACCGAGACGATTTCGGCCTATCTGCTGCCCTCGGTGGCCAGCACCTTGTCCAAGCGCTTCCCTAACGTCGAACTCACGTTGATCGAGGGCGACCGCCGCGAACTGGAAACGGCCGTCCTGGCGGGCGAGGTCGACCTGGCGTTGTTGCTGGTATCGAACGTCGTGGCTGACGGACTCGTCTCGCACACGCTGCTGCGCTCGACGCGCCGGCTATGGACCAGCCCGGGGCATCCGCTGCTCGACAAACCGAGCGTCACGCTCGACGATGTTCGCGGGCAACGCTTCCTGCTGCTCGATATGGATGAGCACGTGCAGACGGTCGAGCGCTACTGGCACGCTGCGCAGGTCGAACCGGTCGTGCATTTCCGCACGCGCTCGATCGAGGCGATTCGCAGCCTCGTCGCCCAGGGCTATGGCGTGTCGATTCTCTCGGATCTCGTCTATCGCCCGTGGTCGATCGACGGCGGGCGAATTCTGCGGCGGGATCTGAGCACGGGCGTGCCGTCGATGGATGTGGGACTGGTGTGGGCGCAGCGGCGTGCGCCGCAAGGGTTGACCGAGCGCATCGTGAGCGCGTTGCGCTCGCTCATCCGCGAGATCAATGATCGCGGGCACATGGGGGTCGAGTGATCGACCGACGACGGCGCAAGGCACATCGCGAACACCGGCCACCTGTGCATTGCTGAAGGTCTTCATGCTGTCGGCTCCAGCATGGCAAACTCCACCGCGCCACTGATCCAGCAGCCCGCCTCGATATGATCGCTATCACGTAATGCCACGCGGATACACGACGGGCGCCCCATCGCGAAGCCCTGATAGACCCGCATCGACGATTCGCCTTCGCTCAGCAAACCATAGTGAATCGCGCCGTACAGCGTCGCCGCGGCAGCAATACCGGTGGCCGCGTCTTCCGGATAACCCGACAACCGCGGAAACTGGCGCGCGTGCAACGTCAGTGGCCGTGCTCGTTCGAGCGCGAACGGATACAGCCCCGTCGAGTCCAGTGCGTCGCACATCGTGCGCACGTCGTCCAGGGCAGGCGACAACGCATTGAGCACCTGCACAGACCGGACCGGGATCAGCGTTTTCGTGCGACTCGTTCGAGCATTGACGATGCCCAGGGACGCAAGATCGTCCGCGTCGATTCCGAGCACCCGACATACGGCGTCCACGAGTGCCCGATCGCCAATGGGCTCGACAATGCCACGCGGCTGGCCGACATCGATACGCCGCGACGTCTCGTCGTAACGTACGTCAACGAGGCCGCTTAGCGTCTCGACGGTGGCATGGGGGGTCGTCCACCGACCGGCTTGGCGCAATAACCACATCGCGCCGAGCGTCGCATGACCGCACATCTCCATTTCGTGCGCCGGCACAAAAAAGCGGAGCCGAGCGGTGTGGCGCGGGTCGCGGCTTTTGCAGACAAAGGCGCTCTCGTGGCCATAGCGCGAGGCGATGGCCCTCATTTCATCGGATGACAAGTCGTCCGCGTCGAACACGACAGGCGCAGGATTACCGCCGCCCGCACCTGCGGAAAACACGATGACGAAACGCAAATCCGGCGCATCGTGGCGGCGCACGGGCAAATCGGTTGGGGGGCAAGTGTCTTCCAAGTTCATCGGGGCATTCCGGGAGTCAAGTGATGCAAGCATGCCGAAGCCCTGAAAAACCGTCGCGCCCGATCGGGCCACTCGGCACGCCCTATCCGGCCAAAAGCGGGCGGCGCCCGTATTTTCGCCCCCCAGGATTCGACTGTCGCCCTGCAGGGATCCGGCAGCCGTTGCCGTTTTCCGTCACCCGGCAGCCTGATGCCGCCGCGCCTCTCTCGCGCCTCTCATCGCGTTTCGCCAAGCGTTATACTGAGCTTCGACTGCCAACACGCCATCCACCGCGTTGCGTTCACGGCCGTCTGCGCGGGCTGCAAGTGTCCCGTCACGCAAAGGAAGCGCCTGGTGAAATCCTATCCGACTGCCCCTCGTCATCTCGATGGCGACCGCGTCGCCGATGTGCGGCATGTCTCGGTCGGCGAATACCGCACGCGGCCGCATCGGCACGACGACGAATTCATGTTCCTGCTCCCCAGGACGGGACAACTCGTACTCAACGTCGAATCGAATGTCGCGCCGGTACGCGTTGCGCCGAAATCATTCGTCGTCGTGCCGCCCCAACGCCTGCACGACACGCGAGGCTACCGCCCCGATCAGGCGCATGTGGCGGTGTACGTCGCTAGCGATTTCGTGGTCTTTTGCGAACGCAAGGCGCGACGCAAGCTATCGTGCGCGCGCATCTCGATATGGTCGGCGCCATTGCTGTTGCTGGATGCGGTGCGTGTTGCCACGGGGACCACCGCGCGCTCGGGCGAGGCGCCGCCAAGCGAGCTATGGGCATTGCGTGCAGACCTTGCGGCCCGTACGTTGGCGGCGAGTTGCGTGGAGGCCGGTTTGACGGCAGCGGCGTTGACGCCGAATCGGACCGATGCACATGCGGAGGTCGTACGGGACATTTGTGCATTCCTCGACGAAACGCTCGATCAGCCGATACCGCTTGAGCGCGTCGCGTACGAGTTCGGGCTGTCGCAACGATCGTTGACGCGCGTCTTTCGCGAGGCCACCGGTGAGTCTATCGTCGATTATCAGTCCCGGCGGCGCGTGGAGATCGCCGCAACGCTACTGACCTCGCCCGGCATGACCGTGCTCGCGGCAGCGGCCGCCGTCGGCCTCGAGTCTCCATCGTATCTCGCACGGCTGTTCAGGAAATATGGCTATGGGCCGCCAAAGGGTTACAAGGGGGATGCCGCGACGACGTCGTGACGAAGCGCTCACCGTACCGCAACTGGCCCAGATGTACGCGCTGTCGGTTTCACGTTTCGCCCCGGCGTTTCGACAGTGATTCGGCGAGGCGCCCCACCGGTATTTGTGTATCGGCGTCGGCATCAGCATCATGATGCGACACCGCCCACACGTCAGGTGGGCGGGCGCGCCCTTGCCTTTACGGTAATGCCAGCGTCATTGTCGGCATGGTTACCGGCGCCAACGCAGCGGACGGCGCAGCGGATGTCGTTGCGGCCCGACGGCGGCCCAGACCGGCGTGGCATCTCCCCCTGAGAGGCTTGCTGCACGCAGCGCCGCCGCCTCCTCGTCCTTCTCGACGGTCTTGCTCGTGTCGATGAACAGCGCGGCGATCACCCCCACGCCGAGCAACGCCGCCGAGATCGCGAACGGCACGTTGTAGCTGCCCGTCGTCTCGATGAGATACCCGAACGCCACCGGTGAAATCATGCCGGCAAGGCCAAAGCCCGTGTTCATCATCCCGCCCGCGGTGCCAGCGTACTTGCCCGCAATGTCGAGCGGCAACGTCCAGAGCACCGGGTTGGTAATTTCGAGGAAGAAGAACGACGCCGAGAGCAACAGCACCGCCACCATCGGATCGGTCACCATCGTCATCGGCAACAGGAACGCCAGCGAGCCGCCCAGGCCGACCACCATCACCGACACCCGCGCAAAGCGCAGCCGGCCGGTCATCTTGTAGAGCTTGTCCGAAACGACGCCCCCCAGCGTGTCACCGATGACGCCCGCGAGCAGCGGCAGCGACGTGAACAACGCCAGTTGCTTGAGATCGAAGCCCTGCGATTCGCGCAGATACGACGGCATCCACGTCAGATACACCCACAGCAGCCAGCCGTAGCAGAAGTCCACGAACGTCACCAGCCACATGCGGCGAACGAGCTTGCGCCACGGCGTTGCCGCACGTTTCGCCCGCTCACAATCGCCCGAGCGATAACCAATCTCGGCCGTCTCCTCGGGCGTGACACGACGATGCTGCTCCGGTGTGTTGGTAAACACCTTCATGTAGAGCATCGTCCAGGCGAGACTCACCACCCCGAGCACGATGAACGCCTCGCGCCAGCCAAACGCCACGACAATCGCCAACACCACCGGTGGGGTAATGGCGCCCCCAAGGCGCGCAAAGCTGTGCGTGATGCCCTGCGCGAAACCGCGCTCACTGACCGGCATCCAGTACGTGAAGGCACGCGTGGCCGTCGGAAACGCTCCGCCCTCGCCCACGCCCAGGATGAAACGCAGCGCCACCAGCGTAGCGATGCTGCCGGCAAATCCGGTGGCCAGCGTGGCCGCGCCCCAGATGAGCGAGAGCACGGTCAGCACCAACTTCGGTCCGAAGCGATCGGCCAGCCACCCGCCGAAGATCTGCATGGCGGCATACGGATACGCGAACGCGGAAAACACAAGTCCGAGTTGCACCGTCGTCAGTCCCATCTCCTGTCGGATGAATGGGCCGGCGACGGCGATGTTGACACGATCGATGTACGAGATGAAATACATCAGGCACATGACCGCCAGGATGATGTGGCGCGTCTTCACGCGACCGGTGCGCTTGTCCATGTTGTCTCCTATGTATTTACGTCACACGCGTCTTGCGCATGCGATCGTGTGCTGCACAGTGAAGCGGGTTGCCCTCGCGGGCCTTGGGCCGTGGCGTTTGGTCCTTTTTGCTGCGGATCGCTAACCTTTGAGCAGCTTGAGTCGCTGTACCTTGCCCGACGGGCCACGCGGCAGATCCTTCACGAAGCGAAATTCCTTCGGGGTCTTGTAGCGCCCCAACGTCTGCAAGCAGTGTTCACGCAGCGCCGCGGCATCGGGCGGCGCGCCATCGCCGCCGCCGGCGTCGCTGCCTCGGTTACGGACCACGACGAACGCCACGATGTCTTGACCATAGGCGGGATCGGGCACGCCCACCGCCGCGGCTTCCAGCACGCCCGGATGGCGCATCAGGGCCTCGTCGATCTCGCGCGGCGCGATGTTCTCGCCGCCCTTGATGATCAGTTCCTTGGCGCGTCCGGTGATGTAGAAGTACCCGTCGCTGTCGCAGTAGCCGAGATCGCCGGTGCGCAGCCAACCGTCGGCCGTGAACGTAGCCGAGGTCTCGTCCGGGCGCTTGTAATAGCCGCACATGACCTGGGCGCCGCGCAACACCAGTTCACCGGTCTCGCCGGGTGCCGTCTGCGCGCCGTCGCGCCGCACCACCTTCGCCTCGCCACCCGACGGCAGGCCGATGCTGCCCACACGTCGCCGGCTTGCGTCGAGCGGGTTGCTGAACACCGGCGCCGCCGTCTCCGTCATGCCCATCGTCTCGATGATGCCGACGCCGAAGCGCGCCTCGAAGGCACGATGGTGATCCGCCGGTAGTGCCGCTGACGCACTCCGGCAAAAGCGCAGCGCCGCCAGGGTGGACCGGTCCGGCGCCTCGCCGTCGAGCAGATACGCCACGATGGTCGGCACCACGTTGATCCACGTGCATTGCGCGGCCATCACGTCGCGCCAGAACGTGCGCGCCGAAAAGCGTGGTGCCATCGCGACCGAGCCGCCATGAAACAGCGGCGCGAGCAGCGTGACCACGAGTCCGTTGATGTGATAGAGCGGCAGCGACGCCAGCACACGATCGTCCGGCGTCAGACGATGCTCCGCGCTGATGAAGCCCGCGTTGGCCAGCAGATTCCGGTGCGTAAGCATCACGCCTTTGGGCACACCGGTCGTGCCCGAGGTGTACATGAGCAGCGCGACGTCGCGCATTTCTGGCGTTACCGGCGTTGCGGACGTGACTGATGTGACCGACGTGACCGACGTGACCGGCCCCGACGATCCGCCCAGCGGCGCAATCTCGGGCAACGTCGTCGCCTCCGCAGACGTGCAGACGAGCGCCACTGCCCGCGTCAGGCCTTGCGCGCGCAATGCGTCGACGGCTTGCGCGATCGCAGGCTGCATCGCCTCGGACACGAAGATCAGCCGCGTATCCGAGTGCTCCACGATGTACGCCATCTGCGCAGGCTGGCACAGCAAATTGATCGGGTTGACGACCAGTCCGCTGTACATCGCCGCGAGAATCAGGCGCGCCGTCTGCAAGCCGTTGCCCATGCAGACGGAAACAATGTCTCCGGGGCGCAGTCCGGCATCGGCGAATCGACGGGCGAGCTCGCGGCAATCGTCGCGCAAGCCGGTAAAGGTCAGCGTGGCGGTGTCGGAAACCGTCTCGCCGGTCGTCAGCAGGTAGGGCTTATCGCCAAATGCCACCGCTTGCGTATCGATCAGGTCGCGCAGCGTGCGCGGCGGTGTCATCAGGCCTTCGCGTGCCGTGACGTCGGCGACCGACGCGGGATTCATGGGCGCGTTCATCGACCGGCCCTCCCGAAATAGTCCCCCAGCAATTCGTCGACCTCTGGCACCGCCACCGCGATGGGGAAGGCCACACGCGTCACGTTCAGATACTGGCGAAAGCCGAGGTTGTCGGTGAAGTTGTTCTTGCCCCAGGTTCCGCAGCCCATCGACAGCGAGAACGGCAGGCCGTTGTCGAAATTCCCGCCGGTGGCGAAGCAATGCGCCTGGTTGACGATCACGCGCGCGACCGGCAACGTCTCGGCCAATGTCACGGCCTGCGCCGGGTCCGTGCCATGCAATCCGACGGAATGCCCCGCGCCCATGTACGCATAGATCCGGTCGACGAGCGACGCCGCATCGGCAAAGTCCCTGGCGCGATAGACGGTAAGCACCGGCGAGAGCTTTTCGCCCGAGAACGGATGATCGGCGCCGATGCCCGACTCCTCGACCATCAGGAACGCCGGCTGCTGCCCCGCCACGTCTTCAAGCCCGGCCAATTGCGCGATCGTCGGTGCGGCTTTCGCCGTGCAACGGCCCGCCAGCTTGCCGTCCACCCACATGACGTCCTGAAGTGCCCGCTTCTGGCTCGCATCCAGCAGCACGCCGCCAACGGCACGCAGTGCGTCGAGCATGGCGTCGTAGACGGCGCTTTCGATGACAACGCTGTTCTCCGACGAACAACTCGTTGCGTTGTCGAAGGTCTTGGAGCGCGCGATCTTGGTCGCGGCATCGCGCAGATCGGCGCTCGCCGTGACGATGGACGCCACGTTGCCGGCCCCCACGCCGAACGCCGGCGTGCCGCTCGTGTAGGCCATGCGCACGTTCGACTGCGACCCGGTGGCAACCACCAGGTCCGCCTGACGCATCAGCGCCGCCGTCGCCGCCTTGGTGATCGGTGCCGGCAGCATCTGCACCAGGTCTGGCGACAGCCCGGCCTTGACGAGTTCCGCATGAATGAAATCGAGCAGCAGCGCGCAGGCGGAATGCCCTTTGGGCGACGGCGCGACGATCACGGCATTGCCGCACTTAAGCGCGTTGATGATCTTGTTCGCGGGGGTGGCCGCGGGATTGGTGGACGGCGTGATGGCCGCAACCACGCCCACCGGACGTGCGATTTCGACGATGCCCTTGCGCGTGTCCTGCGCGATGACGCCATGCGTCTTGCGACCGTGCAGGTCGCGCAGCAGGCCGAGCGTCTTGCGGAAGTTCTTCTGGAACTTGTCGTCGACGTTCCCGAGTCCGGTATCGCGCACCGCGAGTTCGGCCAGTTGCCGGTTACGCGACGGCTCCATGATCGCCCAGGCCGCCGCACTGGCCGCCATGTCGAGCGTCTGTTGCCCCGCGCTTGCGAAGTCGCGCTGCGCGGCCTGAGCGCGGGCGACCAGCGCTGCGACCTGGGCGTCGACGTCCTGCGCGAGCGCGTCGGCGCGCTTGTCGGCGTGCATATCGGTGTGCGTGCCGGACGGGGGGGCGATGGGTCCGAAAGCCCGTGAATTCATGTGATGTCTCCTGAGGCGCAAGGCGCGGGTTGTCGCTTGGGTTCGCGACTCCAATCTAGCCAACCGGGTGGCGTCACAGGTCTCAAATTTCCGGACAAACCGGACACCTGATGCGTGTGTACCGGTCGTCTCGATATTCGGGACCGATACGGTCCGCAAAAGTAATGAAAACGATGCAGAATCGGAGGTAACCGCGCAGGACAGACGAAGAGATCGTGGGTACGACGTGTCGAATCCGTCATATGGACAGACAAGGACGGCGCGGGACGGCGCATCAGGAGAAGGAGACGACATGACGGCATCGAATCAATCGAACGCAGCCGCAGTGCGCGCTTTTCGCGTGCTCGAGACACTGGCCACCGCAGGCGGGCCGCTCTCGATGATGGATCTGGTCAACGCGCTGGGTCTGCCAAAGCAGACGGTGCATCGCATCCTCACCCAGCTCAAGGACGCCTGGCTCATCACGCGCAGCGCGAACGACCGCCGCTACGAATGCTCGCCGCGCGTTCGTGCGCTGGCCATCAACGTGCTGATGCAAACGGGCGCCGCCGCCGCGCGGCACGGCTTGCTGGAACAACTGGTCGCGCGCATCGGCGAGACGTGCAACCTCACGATGCTCTCGGGCAACGACGTGATTTATGTGGATCGTGTCGAGACGGAATGGCCGCTGCGCATGCACCTGCAGCCGGGCTCGCATGTGCCGATGCATTGCTCGGCGAGCGGCAAGTTGCTACTGAGCTTTCTGCCGAAGGAACGACGCGAACGGTTGATCGACACCCTGCCGCTGCGCAAATTCGCGGAGCACACGTTTACCGATCGCGACGAATTTCGCGCCGAACTCGAACGCACCCGACGGCGCAAGATGGGGATCAACAATCAGGAGCACTTGCAGGGCTTGATTGCAATTGCGGTGCCGGTCATGCTCAACCGCAATCGCGCCTGCGCGGCCATCGCGGTGCAGGCACCCATCGGTCGGCTGACGCTCGACGATCTGCTCGCCTTCGAGCCCGCGCTGCGGTTCGCCGCCGAGGAAACGGCGAAAACCTTCAAGCACTGAGCGGCGCGGTAGGTGACGCCGTGCCGTGCACCAGGCGCTCGAACAAGTCGACCCCGCCCATCTGCCCGCCCTTGAGCACAATCTCCATGCCGTCGAGCGCGGGCGCATCGCTGCGCAGCCGGCACAACGGCGCGCCCGGCGAGACCATACCCGCATACGCCAGGCCCCAGGCATCAAGCGCGCGCACCCCGTGGCTCGACGTGTCGCCGCCCGCAATCGCCATGCGGGAGACCGGCACCTCGTCCAGCACTTGCCTGAGCAGGCGCCCGCCCGCCTGTGCCAACGCGAGCGCAGAGACCGCCCGATCCTGCGTCGATGCTTCGGTTGACGAATCGGTCGACGAATTGGCCGACGGCTCAGCCGCACGCGCACCCGATGGCACGGTGCAGGCGAGCGCATGGCGTCCGGCGCGAAGGTGTCCGGCCAGTTGCGCGGCGGCCTCGCGGCAGTAGCGCCCGTCCGGCTCGATCAGTCGCGCGGCGTCCAGGCGCACGACCTCGAACGACACGGCGGCCGTCACCTGAGCCGCCGTCACCGGCGACAAACTCCCCGCCAGCACCAGCACCGGCCCCTGCGCCGCCGGAATCTCGTCGCTTGACGTCTGGCCACCGCGCGCCATCGCGCTCGCCAGCGCCTGTGTCACGCTGCTCGGTCCCACGGCCAACAACGGTGCGCGCCGCGCCGCGCTCCAGAGTTGCGCGCCGATCTGCGGCAGGTCGCCCTGTCTGGCCACATCCCAGAGGATATTGACCACGCCCTCGGCGCGAAGGGCGTCGACACGCGCCGACACGGCGCTCGTCGTCGCGACCTCGCCAACCCCGCCCCCCGGCGACGTCTCGTAGCAGGTCCATGGCACGAGACCGACATCGGTCAGGCCCTGCTGCGCCAGATGCCGACGCAGATCGGCTTCGTGCATCGGCGTCACTGGATGACGGCTCATCGTCGGATGCCGGTCGATGCGCGCGACCTCGCCGCCGGCGCCAGCCGCGGCAAAGAGATTGCCGAAGAGGCAGTAGCGGCCGAGATTGGGCTGCCCCCCGACGATCGCAACCCACGGACTTGGCATGGACGGCGACAACATGCGAACCGCCTCGCCGATGCTCCCCACCTCCGGCGCGCTGTCGAACGTCGAGCACGTCTTGTAATGCAGCACCGTTGGCCGTAATGCCCGCGCCAGCTCCGCGATCGGCGCCAGCTCCTCTCGCATATGAGTCGGTGCGAGCGAACGCGACAGCCCGGCAATCCCCAGGCAATCGATCGCCCCGAGCATGGCGAGACGGGCCGCATCCGGCGGCGCGAACAGCAGGATGCTGCGCAATCCCGCGCGTGCCGCACTCGCCAGCGTATCCGTCGCACCGGTGAAGTCGTCGCCGTAATACAGCAGTTGGGGGCGATGCATCATCGCCGACTGAGCTTCGATAGACATAACGGCACCGCTCAATGGCCGAAGAATCGCAACGCGGCCGCCAGCGCGGGCGCGTCGCGGGACGCGTCGTCAAGCGACTGGCCGGCACGCACCGCGCCCCACGCGTCGCGCAGACTCTGCACCCCCGCGGCCGGGCCGTCGGGATGCGCCAGAATGCCGCCGCCCGCCATGAAGAGCAGATCGTCGCGGCCAACGGCACGCCAGGTCGCCGGCACCGTGCCGGCCCATTGCCCCGAGGAGAACGCCGGCATCACCTGGTCCCGTTCGATGTCGTGCCCCGTGGCGTCGACGGCCAGCGGCGTATAGCAGTCGTGCGCCGACTCGATCACCTCCTCGTCGGTCTGTGCGAACTTGCCTTGCAAGCCATGCACATGCATGTGATCGACGCCAGCCAGGCGCCAGAGCGTTTGATAGGCCTGAAAACCGATGCCCAGCATCGGATCACGCGACATCGCACCGTAGCCGTTTCGATGGGCGTGGATCGCCAGATCGGTGTGCCGACGTAGCGTCTGCACGGCGGAGAAACCGCACCAGTTCAGGCTCACCATGACACAATTGCCGCCTTCGCGCGCCACGAGATCGGCATGTCGTCGCATGGCGTCCGTTTCGTCAGTGATGTTGAACGCCACCATCACCTGCTTGCCGGTATGCGCGCGATGCTCGCGCACGACGGCCATCACAGCGGGCACACGCTGCGCGAGCGGCGCATGCACGGGGTTCGCGCACACCTCATCGTCCTTGATGAAGTCGACGCCCGCCGCGCACAACCGCGCCACCAGCGCCGCCGTCTCCCCGGCGCTCATGCCCACGTTCGGCTTGAGGATCGTGCCGACCAGCGCGCCTTCGCGCACACCGGTCGCCTGGCGGGTTCCCGCGATGCCGTAGTGCGGAAAGTCGAACTGCTGGCGGTAGCTCGTCGGCAACGCGACGCGCTCCAGCCGCATGCCCGTCACCTCGCCCAGGTCGTACAGATTACCGGCAAGGGTTGCCGCGAGCGTCGGCAGGTTCACG
This sequence comes from Pandoraea eparura, assembly GCF_902459725.1. Lineage (GTDB taxonomy): Bacteria > Pseudomonadota > Gammaproteobacteria > Burkholderiales > Burkholderiaceae > Pandoraea > Pandoraea eparura. The sequence continues at coordinate 160,799 of NZ_CABPSH010000006.1, read as the reverse complement.
CCGACGTTCTCATACGGAAAGGCGATCCGGACCCGGGCGCGATGCCACGGGCCACCGATGCCCTTGCGCTCGAGAAACGCGTTCGGCAACGACGGCTGCGCCACGTGGCCCACGGGATCGACCGCTTCGACCATGGCACGCGCGCGCTCACGCAGCGCATCGGTCTCCCCCGCCACGCGGGTAAACGTGCCGCAGGACTGCTCGCCGGCCATGACCTCGGCGACCTTGCGCGGATCGAGCGGCGTCTCGATCAGATAAGTGGCAGACAGGGTTGCACTCATAGCGTCGTGAGATCCGGAAATTCGCGAACGGGGTCGGTGCCGTCCCAGACGGCGGCGGCCTCGCGAATCATAGTGAAGAGCTTGCCCTTCGGGCCGGCGACTTCGGACAGCTCGATGGTCGTACCGGGATGACAGCCGGGGTCGGCACTGCGGTCTTCGAAGTAGACGAAGCGGCCGTTCTCGCCCACCTCGCCGCTCATGCAGACTTCGAAGCCGGCGTCACGCGCGCGCGCCAGATCGGCGTCAAAGTGCTCGGTCCAGTAGGCAACATGCTGTGCCCCGCTGCGCCCGGCGTTGAGGAAGTCCCGATACATCGACGGTACGTCGTTGCGGATCTGCAGCAACTCGATCTGCAGGCCGCCCGCGTTCGCCAGCGCCACGGCGTTGTGCGGCTCGAAGTGCTCGCCGCGATACGTGTAGTTGCGGATCGGTACCTTGGGGTTGTAGTACCACGGCCCGACACCGAGCACGTTCGACCAGTAGGTCATTGCCGCCTCGATATCCGGCACGAGGTATGCCACCTGGCGAATCTCGCCGAAGAATCTGCTCATGGGTCTTCCCTGTTGTCTTGTCTGTCGCGTGCGGTCTGGATGTGCGGCGCCACGCGAGGCGGGTTCGCCCCGCTCGCCGCCATCGTCGAAGGTGTTGTTGGACGCCCGCGTATCGGGGCGCTCGCCGCGTCGTTGGTTTCGAGTGCCAGGTGTGCGTCGTCAGTGAAGGAATCCGATGGAAATCCAGGGAATTGCCGCCACACAGATCAACCCGACAATGAGCGCCGCGAGATAGCCCCAGATCGCGCGCATGCCTTTCGCGGGATCGACCTTGCCGATGGCACACGCGGCGTAGTACCCGACGCCAAAGGGCGGCGCGAACAGGCCCAGTCCCATCGAGAGCACCACTATCATCGCGTAATGCACCTCGTGCACACCGACCGCACGGGCGATCGGAAACATCAGCGGCCCGAACAGCACGATGGCGGGAATGCCCTCCAGCACGCTGCCCAGCACGATGAACGCGACGATGGACACCACGATGAAACCCGCACTGCCGCCGGGCACCCGCTCCATCGCGGCCGCGAAGTCCTGCGCAAAGCCCGATTGCGTGAGCCCCCACGCCATGCCGGTCGCCGCACCGATGATGAAGATGATCGCGCCCGACAAGGCCGCTGTCTCGATCAGCATCGGCAGCAGGCGCCGCGTATCGAACTTGCGATAGAGCAACAAGCCCGCCACGACCGAATAGGCGATGCCGATGGTCGACACCTCGGTGGCCGTCGCAATGCCCTCGACCACCGCCGCTCGAATCACGAACGGCAGCGCCACTGCCGGCAACGCGTAGACGAAGGCGCGCCACACCTCGCCTTTCTTCGCCTTCTCGACGCCGGACAGATCCTCGCGGCGATAGCGCCACCACACCACGCTGCACAGCGCGATGCCGAGCACCACGCCGGGCAGCAAGCCCCCGGTGAACAACGCCGAGATCGACACGCCCGTCACCGACCCGATGGTGATCAGCACGATCGAGGGCGGAATGGTCTCGGTCTGCGCGCCCGTCGTCGAGAGCAACGCCACGAGATCACCGGGATCGGCCCCGCGCTTCTTCATCTCAGGGAACAGCACCGGGGCGATGGCCGCCATGTCGGCCGCCTTGGAACCGGAAATGCCCGAGACCAGGTACATCCCGCCAATGAGCACATAGCTCAGGCCGCCGCGCACGTGGCCGAGCAGGCTCGCGAGAAACTGCACCATTGCCCGCGCCATGCCCGTCATCTCGATCAACAGCCCGAGGAAAACGAACAGCGGCACGGCCAGCAGGATCAGGTGCGACATGCCCTCGTCCATCCGGCCGACGAGCACGACCATCGGGGTGCGGGTCGTCAACGCGAGAAAGCCGAAGGTCGCCAGGGCGAACGAGAAGGCGATCGGCACACCCGCGAACACACACGCACCGACCACACCGGCGAAGAAGATGACCAGATTCCAGCGCCCGAGCGGCGCCAACAACGGCCCGAGCAGCCAGAAGCCCACGCACACCACGCACACCAGCGCCACCGCCTGGATCACCCGCGATGCCGGCGCCGTGCGCAGCAGCCGCAGCACGCTCACCACGAGCATCAGCGCCACGCCGACCGGCAATGCCGCCGCCCGCCAGGCGTTGCTGATCTCCATCGCAGGCGTGATCACGAACGCCTCCTCCGACGCATACTCGTACGCCGGATGCACAATGAGCATCAGGAACGCGAGCGCGGCGGCAATCGCCAGCACGTCGAGGAAGGCCCGCGTGGACGGCGACGCCTTGCCGACGAACGCCGTCATGCGCATATGCTCGCCGCGTCGCAGCGCGACCACGGCCCCGAGCATCGACATCCAGAGAAACAGAATGCCGGCGAGTTCGTCGCCCCAGACCAGCGGGGCATGGAACACGTAGCGGGCGATCACGCCGGCGAGCATGACGAGGATGTCCGCAAGCACGAGCATCGCCGCGGGAATCTCCGTGAGCCAGCCGATGGCGCGATCGAGGCCGCCGACGAACGCCCGCCAGCCATGCGCCGGCAGGTCGGCGGCACCGCTCGCCGGCAACGAGTCCCCGGCGGACGCGCCGTGCGGGGAAGGCGCAGGACGGGGCGTCATCTCAGGCCACCTTGCCGGCCGTCGCTTCGAGCAGCGCCCAGGCCTCCGGGCCGAACTTCTTCTTCCACTCGGCGTAGTAGCCCGATTTCTGCAACTGGGCGCGGAAGGTCTCCGGCGCGGCGGCATTGAACGCGAGTCCCTTGCTCGAGAGCGCGTTCTGCAACCCCGTGTTGAGCTTGTAGACGTCCTCACGCTGCTGGATCGCCGCCTCGTTGAAGGCCCGCGCGACGATGACCTTCAGGTCGTCCGGCAGCGCGCGCCACGAACGGCCGTTCACGACGAGGTGATAGCCGTCCCAGCTATGGTTCGTGACCGAGCAGAACTTCTGCACTTCGTAGAGCTTCGCCGTCTCCACGATGGCGAGCGGATTCTCTTGCGCGTCGACCACATGCGTCTGCAGTGCGGAGTAGACCTCGCTGAACTGAAGGCTCGTCGGCGACGCCTGCAGCGACTTGAACAGCGAAATGCCCATCGGGCTCACCGGCACGCGAATCTTCATGCCGGCGAGATCGGTCGCCTTCGTGATGGGCTTGTTGCCGCTGGTGATCTGGCGAAAGCCGTTGTCCCACATCTTCTCGAAGGTGTAGAGCCCCGTCTTCGCAAAGGCATCGCGAATACTGTTGCCTAGCTTGCCGTCGACCGCGTGCCACACCTGGTCGTAGTTGGAGAACGCAAAGCCGACGGCCGTGATGGCGCTGATCGGCGCGAGCGTCGCGATCACCATCGTGCCGGCGTTGAAGATGTCGATGCCGCCATTGCGCACCTGCGCGAGCATGTCGGTGTCGCCGCCGAGCTGATTGTTCGGGAAAATCCGCAACTCCATGCGCCCCTTGCTTTCCGAAGCAATGCGCGCCGCGACCTCCTGTGCCCGTGTGTTCAGCGGGTGGCTGACCGGCAGATTGTTGCCATACTTGAACACGTATTCCGGCGCTGCGGCACGCGCCATGCGCGGCAGCGAAGCCGTAACGCCGGCAACACCTGCGACACCCAGTGCGGGCAAGGCTGAAAGCGCGCGCAGTAGGTTGCGTCGACCTTGAGAAGTTGAGTGGCTCATCCGCATGTCTCCTGATTTATGGTTTTTGCACAAGCGTCGGCGCGGCGGGAAACGCGACGGCGCGAAATGTCGACACCCCGGCCACCGGACGTTTCGCCCGGCGGCACGGCGTCAATTGCAGCGTGCGTGCATGCCGCCGTCGACGAGCAGCTCCACACCGTTGATGTAGCGCGCCTCGTCCGACGCAAGAAATACGGCCGCATTCGCCACGTCCCAACCATCCCCCATGCGACCGGTCGGGGACAGCCGGTTGCGCGCTTGCACCATCTCCTGCGCGCTCTGATAGAAGCCGGAAATCTGTTGATAGATGTGCGGCGTGTCCATCACGCCAGGCAGAATGCAGTTCGCCCGGATACCCTTGGACGCATACTGCAACGCCACGCTCTGCGTAAGCGAGTTCACGGCGCCTTTCGATGCAGCATAAGCGCAATAGGCATAGCCGGTCCAACGCACGCCGCCGAGCGCACCGATGTTCACGATCGCGCCGCTGCCCTGGGCTTCCATGATCGGCAGCACGGCCTTGCACGTGAGGAACATGCTCTTGACGTTGACCGTCATCACGCGATCCCAGACCTCCTCGGTGGTTTCCACCGGACCGCCCTGGGACGTAATGCCGACATTGTTGTGCAGGATGTCGACGCGACCGTAGGTGTCGATGGCGGCCGCCACGGCCCGCTGCACGTCGGCCCAGCGGGTAACGTCGGCGGCCAGGGCGATGGCGTCGTTGCCTTCGTCGGCGATGACACGGCATGTGACGTCGGCCGCATCCTGCGCGCGGTCCACGGCCACCACCTTGGCGCCGCTGCGGGCATAGGCCACGGCGGCCGCCTTGCCATTGCCCCACCCGTCGCCGACCGATCCCGCGCCGAACACCAACGCCACTCGACCGGCCAACCGACGCGGTGCCAACTCACCGACTGCTGCCATCACGATGTCTCCTGTGCATTCGCGTACCGGCCTGGCGGTACGTTCATGGATGTCTTGAAGACGTACGATAGGTTGCAACACCACGATTGACCAACCCGAAATCATGATGCGATTTGATGTGTTTTGATGAAGTATGCTGTGATCATCGACGCGACGGCACCGCAGGCGGTGCCGCTGGCGCACAACACATCGAGGGGAAGCGAATGAGACGAAACATGCCCAATCTGGCCGACATCGCGCGCCTGGCGGGCGTTTCCACGGCCACGGTCGATCGTGTTCTGCATCGTCGCGAAGGGGTGCGGCAAACCACCGTACAGCGGGTGCTGCATGCGGCCGGCGAGCTGCAATATCTGCCCGAGCCGGCCCTGGAAGCCGTGCGGGCGGCGCCCCCGACACAGGTGCTGTTCGTGCTGCCCGGTCGCAGCAGCAAATTCCTTCGCATGCTGGGCGAATGGGTGCAGTGCTCGCAAAACCAGTGGGCGCCGTATCGCGTGAACTGTCGCGTCCAGTTTATCCAGGGGTTCGATCCGGATGCGTTGTCAGCCGCGCTGTTGCGGCGCGGGCGCGGGTGCAACGGCGTGGCCTTCATGCCGCTGGAGCACCCCAAGGTGCGCGAGGCCGTCGACACGCTGGCCGACGAGGGCGTGGCGGCCGTGACGTTGGTGTCCGACCTGTCGCACTCGCGGCGCATTGCCTACGTGGGGCTGGACAACGGATCGGCCGGGCGAACGGCGGCGTATCTGATCGCACGCTTCGTCGGGGCGAAGCGGCACGCGAAAGTCGCGCTCATCGCGGGATCGCTCAGCTACAAGGCCCACGTCGAACGCGAGGCGGGGTTTCTGCAGCTCTTTTCCGAGCAGTATCCGCAGATGCAGGTCGTGGGGCTTCGCGAAGGCTATGACGACGAAGCGGTCAACTACCGACAGACGCGCGCGTTGCTCGAACAGCATCCAGATCTCGCGGCGATCTACAACATCGGCGGCGGATCGGAAGGCGTCGGCCAGGCGCTCAAGGAAGCGGGCATGCAACACAAGGTGGTCTTCATCGGGCACGGACTGACGCCCGATACCCGCGCGCTGCTCATCGACGGCTCGATGGATGCCGTCATTACCCAAAGCCCGCAAAGCGCCATCATGAACTGCGTGCGCATCTTCGCGAATCTGCGCGAGAAACGCGATCTGTCCGCCGGCATCGAGGCGAACCGCAGTCAGGTGATTTTTCGGGAGAACCTGCCGTAGTCGATCTCACGGCTGCAACACGTGGTTCGTCGCGTTGGCACATTGGCACATTGGCACGTTGGCGCGAAGCGTACTGGCGTGTCGCGCATGCCATACCTGCTGCGTGCTCGACACGCCAATCGTTCCAGACAAAACGCCGAGATCAGCGATAGCCGTTCGGGTTCTGCATCTGCCAGCGCCAGTGATCGGCGCACATGCGCTCGATGCCGTATTCGGCTTCCCAACCGATGAGCTCGCGCGCCAGGGCCGTCCCCGCATAGCAGCTCCCGATATCCCCGGTGCGCCGCTCGACGATCTCGTACGGCACCGGCTGGCCGCTCGCCGCTTCAAATGCCTTCACGACCTGCAGCACCGTGTAACCGCGTCCGGTGCCCAGGTTGACCGTGAAGCCTCCATCGCGTTGCTTGAGCGCATCGAGTGCGGCCAGGTGTCCGCGAGCGAGATCGACCACGTGGATGTAGTCGCGCATACCCGTGCCGTCCGGTGTCGGCCAGTCATTGCCGAACACCCGCAGGCGCGCAAGCTTGCCAACCGCCACTTGCGCAACGAACGGCATCAGGTTGTTCGGCACGCCGGCGGGGTCCTCCCCGATGCGCCCGCTCTCGTGCGCACCGACCGGGTTGAAGTAGCGCAACAGCGCGATGCGCCAACTCGGGTCCGCCTTGGCCACGTCGTTCAGGATCGTCTCGGCCATGAGCTTGGTCTGGCCGTAGGGATTCGTCGCCGACAGCGGGAACGACTCGTCGATGGGTACCGTTGCCGGATTGCCATACACGGTGGCCGAGGAGCTGAACACGAGGTCCTTGACGCCATGCGACTGCATGGTTTCGACCAGCGCCAGCAGACTGTCGATGTTGTTGCGATAGTAAGCAAGCGGCATTTCGACCGACTCGCCCACCGCCTTGAGCGCGGCGAAGTGTATCGCGCCGGTGATGCCGAAGCGCGTGAACAGGTCGTCGAGCACCGGCTTCGAGCATGCATCGCCCTCGATGAAGACCGGGGGGCGTCCGGCAATTTCACCGACGCGCCGCACCGCCTCACGATGACTGTTGACCAGGTTATCGAGAATGACGACGTCATACCCGTGGGCGAGCAGCTCGACGCAGGTATGCGAGCCGATATAGCCGGCGCCGCCGGTGACGAGAATGGTTCCGAGTGTATTCATGCTTTGCCCTTGCGGCCTGGGATCCGTTGGCTATTCGACCGTGACCGATTTCGCCAGATTGCGGGGCTTGTCGACGTCCGCGCCCCGGATACAGGCCGTATGATATGCCAACAATTGCAGCGGCACGACGTGCAGGACGGGCGACAGTTCACCGTAATGCTCCGGCATGCGGATGACACGAATGCCGTCGGCGCTGGCAATGCGCATGTCGCCGTCGGCCAGCACGTAGAGTTCGCCGCCACGCGCACGCACTTCCTGCATGTTCGACTTCAACTTCTCCACCAGCACGTCGTTCGGGGCGACCGTCACCACCGGCATCTGCTCGCTGACCAGCGCGAGCGGGCCATGCTTGAGTTCGCCGGCGGGGTATGCCTCGGCGTGGATATACGAGATCTCTTTGAGCTTCAACGCCCCTTCGAGGGCGATGGGGTAGTGCAGCCCGCGCCCAAGGAACAGCGCGCTCGGCACATCGGCAAATTGCGACGCCCAGGCCATGAGCTGAGGCTCGAGTGCGAGTACGCTCGTGAGCGCCGCCGGCAAATGACGCAACTGCGCCAGATGGCGCGCCGCTTCAGTGGCATCGATGCGCTTGCGCTCGATACCGAGCGTGACGGCCAGCATGAACAGCGACACGAGCTGCGTGGTGAACGCCTTGGTCGATGCCACCCCGATTTCGGTGCCAGCGCGCGTGATGAACGACATCGCCGTCTGCCGCACGAGCGCACTGGTCGCCACGTTGCAGATCGCCAGCGTGCGATCGTGTCCGAGACTCTGCGCATGCTTGAGCGCCGCGAGCGTGTCGGCGGTCTCCCCCGACTGCGAGATCGTCACGACAAGTGCTTGCGGATTGGGCACCGACTCGCGATAGCGGTACTCGCTCGCGATCTCGACTTGCGTGGGAATGCCGGCGAGCGCTTCAAGCCAGTATTTGGCCGTAAGCCCCGCGTAGTAGCTGGTCCCGCAAGCGAGGATCAGCACACCGTTGACCTGTGGCAGGACATCGGCGGCCCCTTCACCGAACAAGGCCGGCGAAAACTCGGTGACATCGGCAATCGTGTCCGCAATCGCTCGCGGCTGCTCGAAGATCTCTTTCTGCATGTAATGCTGATACGGCCCGAGCGAGACTTCGGACTGATACGCGGCCATCGCGCGCACCGAACGCTCGACTTCGGCGCCCTGTGCGTCGAAGACCGTCACGCGTCCCGGCGTCAGCAGCGCCACGTCCCCTTCCTCCAGGTACATGAACCGGTCGCAGTGACCCGCCAGCGCCAGCGCGTCGGAGGCGAGGAAGTGCCCATCCGCCGCAAACCCGATCACGAGCGGCGAGCCCTGACGCGCGCACACCATGCGCTCCGGTTCGTCCCTGCTGATGACGGCGATGGCATAGGCTCCGCGCAATTGTGCGATGGCCGAGCGCACGGCATGCACCAGCGTGCCGCCCTCGTTCGCCGTGTAATGCGCGTCCACCAGATGGGCGATGACTTCCGTGTCGGTTTGACTCGTGAATTCGTAGCCCTTGGCCCGCAGCGCGTCACGCAGCGCCTCGTGGTTCTCGATAATGCCGTTGTGTACCAGAGCGATCCGCTCACGCGAGAAGATCGGATGCGCATTCTCGGTTGCCGGCGCGCCGTGGGTGGCCCACCGCGTGTGGGCGATGCCCAGTCCCGCGCCCATGGCCGCCTCGGCCAGCTGCGCCTGCAACTGCGCCACGCGCGACACGCTGCGCACACGTGCGAGTTGGTGCGCGGCGTCGAGTATGGCGACGCCGCATGAATCATAGCCACGATATTCGAGACGGCGCAGCCCTTCGACCAGCACCGGTACCACGTCACGGCGTGCCACGCCGCCCACGATTCCACACATGACTTTCCCTCAACGATCGATTGGATGAGCGCAGCACGAGGCCGTCGCCCGAATGGCCGGCGATGCTCCACTGCATGTTGCCCTGTCTGATTGCCGGCGTTGTTCTGACTGCGCGCCGGGATTGTCTTCTGCCTTGTTCGTTGTCTCGCCCGAGGCGAGGCGTCAATCCTGCGCGGCGGCGGGATTGACCTGCATGAGGTGAGCGTCGCCCACGTAGGGAATGAGACCTTGCGCACGAATCTGCGCGACGGCTTGCGCGGCACACGCGGTATCGGCCGGCGCGCAGTAATCGATGGCGATCACCGGCAGGTCGTAACCCTCGCGCACCTCTCTCGCGCGCGCGAGCAGCCAGGCGCGATCGGCGTCCGGCACCGCCACGTAGCGCTGGTTCGCCTCGTCCCATCCGCGATAGAGCGATTCGAACGCCACGGCCGCCACATCGCGGTGCACCTCGGGCATCAGCACGAAGCCACGATTCAGAATCAGTTCGGCGCGCGGGAAGCGGCGGTGAATGCGCTTGATGACCGCGACCAGTCCCGCTTGCTGACGCGCGCGCTCGGCATCGGTCTTGGCGACCAGTTCGTACGAATCGAGTGTGTCGAGGAAAAAGCCGCGATAGCCCTTGGCCCATAGCGGCGCGATCACCTTCTCCACGAAGAACTGAGGCCATCCCGGCGCAGCCTGATCGATGACTTCCGATTTCCAGTCGCCATTGCGGCCGATACGCCAGGCTTTCGGGATCGCGGCGTAGTAGTCGCGCGTGGGCAGCACTTCGCCCACGCTGACATAAGCGATCCAGCGACGTCCCTTGGGTTCGGCGGCTGGATCGGCTGCCTTGGGTACAAAGCCGTTGTCGGGCTCGATCACCACCTGATCGTAACCGGCGAGCGCCGTCGGATCGAGCGTCGCGCCGTAGAAGAAAGCAATGCGCCCGAAGGGGGTCGGTTGCGCGGAGGCGGTATTGAGGAAGACGCCGGCAAAGAGCCCCACCACACCGCCCATGAAGCGGACCAGTGGGCGGCGCCACCAGGCGGGGTGAGGTTGCGTCGAGCGGTCAGGCATAGCGATCGGCAGCGGTGTCGTCAGCGCTGCTGTTGCAGCATATAGGTTTCATATTCCAGCACGTCGAGCCGGCGATCGAGCAACTGCATCGCCACCATCACGACAAGCAGCAGCGCCAGCGCGAACCCGTAGCCGTAGGTATTCGGCCCGAGCATCAGCGTGCCCCACGTGAACAGGCCGTTGGCGACGACGATTGCCGCCGTGAGCGCCAGCACCGTGCCACGCCGGTCCAGGTAAAAGAAAATGTTCAGAATGCCGAGGAACAGCACCTGCAGGCTCGCGGAAATCACGTCGATATGCAGCAATGGCAGGTACAGCACCGAGATGCCGATCAGGCGCAACAGCTTGTCGCCGAACGCGAAGATCAGCAGCGTGACGACCGCCTGGATCTTCAGGATTTCGTACAGCCCGGTGCGAACCGAGCGCACCATCATGTCGCGCGATTCCTCGATGTACTTGAGCGTGCCGCCGGTACGCACGGCATTGTAGAACTGGTCGTAGTACTCGACGAAGTCCGTCTCGATGCGCAGCAAAAACACCGCCATGCCCGGGATCACGCACAGGTATGAGAGGAACACCGGCAGATCGTAGATCACCGAGGCGCGCAGCGGGCCGATCACGTCCTGCCCGGTCACCGGGTAGAACCAGAACATCAACTTGTCGAGCCAGATGCCCAGGTTGAACAAGAGGCCCACAAACATCAGCGACGGATACGAGAAGCGGCGCGCGAAGACCTGCCAAAGCAGGTAGTCGTCCGTGCGGTAGTTTCGGTGAATCAGGCAGACCATACCGAGCAGCAGGATCAGGTGACCGATGACGAATCCGCCGAGCAACCCTTCGAGCCCGTAGCGGTTGAGCAGCACTGCACTCACCACCGTCACGCTGTAACCCACGAAGAAGATCGCCAGCACGGCACGATACTGCTTCACGCTCGTGAGAAACAATACGCCGATCCAGATGTTGCTCACGATGACGAAGCCCGTGAGCATCAACAGGCGATAACCGGTCGACAAGCCGCGAAACACAGTCAACGCGAGGATCAGACCGAGGATGCCCGTGCCGACCGTCGTGACCAGCGCCACCGCGTTGTAGTTCGGCAGCACCAGGTCGGGACGCCGCTCGAACAACCGGTCGCTCAGAAAGCGCGTGAACGAGAGCTGCAACACCCCCGTCACGATCAGGCTGAACGCGATCAGGTACGTCACCGACACCTGAAACTGCACGATGAGGCCCGGCGGCTGCACCACCGCGAGACTCATCAGGCCGATCAGCAGAATGCCGAGAATCGAGAGGATCAGCGGACCCGCGCTGATGACCCCGGCGTAGCCGTAGGCCGCCAGCGTGCTGGTCAGGGTGTCGCGCCGGAGAATCTTGCGCAGTTCGAAGCCAATGCCAGCCATCAGTGGTCTCCCGCCGCCACCCCGGGCGCGGGACGCGCCAGCAGTGTCTCGTACAGACTGCGATAGGCGTCCTGCATCTGGGTGATCGTGTAATAGCGCTCGACACGCGCAATCGCCGCGCGCTGGGCCGCGTGCCAAGTGGCGGGCTCCAGCACGTCGAGCAGTGCCTGGGCGAGTTGCTCGGGGTTGGCGATCTGCACCACCTTGCCGGCCGGCCCGAGGGCGCGATCCTCGTCGCCCAGACCTTCGACCAGTTGACGGCACGAGCCGACATCGGTCGTCACCACGGGCACCCCGGCGGCATACGCCTCCAGCACCACCAGCGGCAACGCTTCAGAAATCGACGACAGCGCCATGAGCCCGATCTGCGGCAGGATATCCGACACCTTCTGGAAGCCCATGAACCGCAGACTGTCCTCCATCCCCAGACTCGCGGCGATGTCGCGGCATTCCTGCGCGTAGGCCGGATCTTCTTCCTCGGGGCCGACGACCCATCCTTGCAGCCCCGGCATCTGGCGGCTGGCGATGAAGATCGCACGAATGAACGTCTTGATGTCCTTGATGGGCACCACCCGGCCGATCAGCGCCACCACCGGCGGGATACCGGCCGGACGCCGGTCGCGCAGCGGTGCGAACACGTCGACCGGGATGCCATTGGGCGTGTTGCGCGTCTTGTGCTCAGGCGCGCCGTCGGCGATCTGGCGCAGACGATTGCCTTCGAAGAGCGCGGTGATTTCGTCGGCCGCCTCGTAGCACACGCGTCCCATCGCTTCGAAGAAGCGCACCCACAGGTTCTGGAAATAGCCGACCTGCGAGATGTCACGCTCGAACAGCCCGCGGTTGTCGCGAATCCACTGGCTCTGCAGCAGGTCGATCTTGCGCTCCTTGGTGTAGATGCCGTGCTCCGAGACCAGCAGCGGACGCTGGTGCCTGAAGCGCAGCAATGCCCCCAGAAAGCCCGCGTAGCCTGTGGAAACGGTGTGGTACACCTTGGCCGGAATCAACTGGTCGCAGATGCGCGCGAGTTGCCACAGCGGCTTGTGCATGATCCGGATCGTCCAGAAATAGTCCGTGAACGAGGGGTCCAGGCAATACTTCTTGTAGCGATCGGTAATCATGTCCCACGAGCGCCGGCTGTGCAGAAAGTTGGCCTCGCTGATCTCGCCGTCTTCTGCGAGCATGGGAATCACATCGTGAATCAGCTTGCCGATGCCTTGCAGGTCGTCGCGCCGGCGCAGCATGTCATGCATCTTTTCCATGTTCGCGAACGCCTGCGCATCGCCCTCGGCGCCCCGCACCGGTGCCGGCGCCTCGAACTCATACAGATAATGCGCCTCGAAATGCACGATATTGTCGTACATCGGATAGACCATATCGCCGTAGTCTTCGCGACGGCTGCCGATGAACACGACGGCGAACGTCAGGTCCGGGAACGCGCGGATCATTTGATCCACCCACGACGACACCCCACCCCGCACATAGGGAAAGGTGCCTTCGAGCAGCAAAGCGATGTCGGCCGAGGCAGCGCGACGTTCGTTGGTACGCATTAGCGGGTCCAGAAACGCATGACGGGCTGCAGCATTGGGGTGGTCGTGCCATTCCCCAGGCCGGCGAGCATCTGCCCCACGCGTGCATATTGATGTTTGAGAAACGCGACTTCGGCAAGCCACGGCAGGAGCCGATCCGCGGGAAATTGATGGAATTCGGCACGCTGCAGACACTGTTCCGCCTGCTCCGGATCGTGACGCAGCAACGCGCAACGGCCCAGCAGATACCACATCACCGCGTCGTTCTCCCGATGCGCGAGCGCCTCGCGGGCAAATCGCTCCACGCGCTCCATCGTGAAGCGGTACACCTCGCCGCGCACGAGGTTCTGGTAAATCAGTTCCCAGTACAACTCGGCGAGGCGGTGGCTCGCGTCGGCACGCTCATCGTCGTTGGCGGCACGCTCGTGTTGGGTGCGGGCCTCGAAAATACGATGCATGATCTGCTTCTCAATGCCGTCGACAATGCCGTACGCGAGCAGCCGGATCTCTTCCACCGGATCGGCCAGCAAGTCTCGCATGATCTCGCCGGTGGCGCGCGACGGCAGCGCCTGCACCGACACCAGCGCGGCCACGCGATCTTCGCTGGTGCCCTGTGTGTTGCGCAAGCGCGCCCGCAGACGCGCCCCGGCGCCGTGCGTGACGCGCGACACGAGGTAGGTCACGAACTCCGGCAGGTCGACCGCCCCGGCGCGCGCCATTTCCTTGGGTGCCGGGAACAGGACACCGATCGCCATCACGCCGAGGAACAACAGCAAGCCCCCCACCGGCATGAACAAGCTGATCGCCAGGCTGTGCCAGAACGCCCCGGTGCGGCCGTGGTAATGCTCGGGCAGCACCGAACGCACAAACGTCGCCGTGAGCACTGCCGTGAGCAGTTGCCATCCGAAGAAGACCACCAGCGGGTCGATCGGCCCGGCCGGCTCGAAAAGCGTGCGCACGGCCTGGGCCTGCGCGAGCAGGGCCAGGATACCGAGCGCGAGCGCCAGCAGTTTCTTAAGCATGATCGCCGCAACGCTCCAGCAGTTTGCTCAGCCCATCGCCCGGGGCGCGTTCGTCCACACTCGCCGAGTGCACCGCCACGTGACCGGTCTGGAAGTCCAGGCCGTATTGCTGGCGCAGCGCATTCTCGATGCGGATCAGATACCCGTCGATGCCGTTCTCGTCGGTGATCGGCATCAGCGCGATGGCGATCTGCTGACGGGGCGTCGATTGAATCCACAGGGCGTCGAGCGCCCGGCGCGAACGCACCGTCTGCTCGAACAGCGAGTCGCCGCTTGCACCGCGCGGGAAGACGAGCGCCACGAGCGAGGACTGAATGCCGCTCTGACGCTTCATACGGGCAAGACGCCCCAGCTCCAGCGCGAAGTCGTAAGGCACGCTCGGCACTTCGTCGCGCACGCTGGCGACCACGCCGCGCTGTGCCACGCCGTCGGCGTAATAGGCCAGCAGCACCAGCAGCAGTTGCAGGTTGTCGTGATTGAGCGCGAGGAACGACATACGGCGCACGATCAGCATGCCGTTGAGGTTGCCTTGCGTGTCGGTCAGCGGCGCACACACGATATACGCACTGCCCTCCCCGACGGTCACGTCGTCACGCACATGCGCGAGCGTGCCTTCGCGCAGACAGGTCTGCACGAGCGGGTCGCTCTCCACCGGAGTGAAGGCTTCGCCCACGCACGCCACCGCCGTTGGCACCAGCCGCCCGAGGCGCACCGGGAAGACCGACGCCACTTCGATCTGGCACGTCAGCGCGGCGAATTCGAGCATCGGCTGGGCGTTGGGCAAGGGTTCGCCCGCTGCGCTCGCCTCGTCCGAGGCCGTCAGTTCGCGCAGTCGCGTGATGGCGTCGCGCATCGTGCTCGGCTTGGTGAGCAAATCGCGCTCGAGCCGTTCGTGAGAGACACGCAGCAGGTAGTGATTGTTCGTGATGGCGACGAGGCGATCGTTCAGATAAGTGTTGATGCCCCGCGCCCGCGTGGCACGGTTGCTCCAGATGTCGCAGAAGTGCCCGCCGACGACGATCATCGTAAAGCCGCCGACAAAGAACATCGCCGGGAACGGCTCGCCGTGCAGACCGTACAGGCCGTACCAGACGGCGGCGAGCACGAGACCTGCCACCACGCCGAGCAGCGCGCCGTAGCGCAGCGCCATGACCAGGGCGACGAGCCACATCCACGGAAAGCCCAGCCCGATGAGCAACGGATCGCCGGGGCGCAGCAGCCAGGCGATCGCCACGGCCAGTGCCATGCCAGTGATGACCTCGAAGACCGCTACCGGGCGCGCCACCGCTGGCGCGATCAGCCGGCCATAGGTGCTCACGTTGCCGAACGGCTCCGAGCGTCGCACCTGTTCCGGGCCACCGGGCTTCGCGTCGAGTGCGGCGTCCTGTTGAGTCGCGGTATTCACGATGCGCCCGTTACCGTTGCGCCAGCGGTGCCAGCAGATTGCGGATCAACGTCTGCCCGACGCCGGCCAGGCTCGATCGGCTCCAGCCGCTGCGGCTGCCGGTCGCGCTCCAGACGATGCTGCCGTTCGAGACGTCGATGACGTCGAAAGTGACCCCGGCCACCGGTTCGCCATCGACGCCGACCTTGTAGCGCCACTCGGTCACGGCGCCCGAGAGCGCGTACTTCGCGCCGGTCTTGCGTGCCCATTCCAGCGCGCGCATGCGCGCTTGGGCGTTGTTGCCGCCGACGAGCGAGTCGCCGCCGTCAGGATCACCGACATAGCGATGCAGATCGGTGAAGCCGTTCTGGACCAGGATGCTTTGCGCAATGCTCTCGGCACGCTGGCCGGCATCCGGCGTTTCCGTCGTGTTGGCAATCGGCAGAATCGCCCACGCGGCCGTCTTCGGCAGATTCGGGGCGTCGCCGACATTCATCGTCGAACAGCCCGCCACCAGCGCGCTCAGGACGGCAGCGCCGGCCAAACGACGCCACAGCTTACTCACGATTGTCTTCATGGTCTTGCTCTCCCTTGCGGATGCGAAATTTCAGTAGAACAGCCGGTACGCGATGCCGACCTGCGTTGTGGCAACACCGGTGCCGTTGGTGATGTCGTGCGAGTAATACACGCGCGCGTGATCGTTGCCGAGCACCGACCCCGCCATGCCCAGGTTGACCTGCGGCCCCCAGCCTTGCTGACTGTCGTGGACGTAGCCCACGTCGAGATACGGCCGCCAGGCACGCCGGTAAGCATTCTGGTAATCCTGTCCGAAGCCGGCCATGACACCGTATTGGGTGGTCGTGATCGGCATGAACTCCGAGGCCACCGGCGCCGTGCCGGTCGGCAGCAGCACGGCGAGCGACGGGATAGTGGCCGTGCCCGGCGTATAAATGCCCCGCTCGGCCACGAGCCTGACGTTCAGATCCGGGTAGTCGATGCGCAGCTTGTACCCCACTTCGCCGCCGAAGCGCCAGCCACGCCCCAGGTATGTGCGGTCCTGCGCATGGAAGCGATCGTACTCGGCGGTTGCCTGACCATACCAGCGGCCGTCGCCCGCCCACAGCATCTGCATGCTGCCGAAGTCGCGCGTTCCGGCGACCTGCGTATTCGGCGCGATGTCGGTGAACTGGTTGTAGCCCGCCTGGAAGGTGGTGGTCAGCGGCGTGTTGCGGTTGAATGCGGCCGACGCGAGCCCCGTGAAGAAGCTGTTCAATTCGCTGCGATGTCCCACCGTCAATGCGAGATCCCGCGCGACGGTGCGATCGCGCACCGTGAAGTTGAAGATCCGGTCATGCGACGGCACCCAGGCAAGCTGCGACGTGTCGATGGTTCGCTGATTGCGCTGAATCGCTTCGACCGTCACGCCGATGCGGCTGGTGAGGTTCAGGCTGCCGATCAGCGAACTCTCCAGGTAGCTCAACGGCGCCTGGCGCGAATAGAAGAGATCGAAGCCCGCATTCGAGCGATCGCGCAGAATCGTGTCGGTAAACGTCGTATGCACGGCGTCGTTGTTCGGCGCGCCGTCGGCCGCGCGCCACGCGAGCGTCTCGGCCTGGGTCGAGCGTCCCAGTCGCTCGTTCGCGTCGACCTCGCTTTCGATCGGCATGCGACCTTGGCGACGGTCGAGCAGTCGGGCCATCTTGTCGCGGTCATTGGCCTCGAGCGCGAGGGCAATCTCGGCATCGGCCGGGCGCAGCAGGCGATTCGCATACTCGCGCGCCAGCCAGGCGCGGGCCAGATCGAAGTGCTCGCCCGACAGTGCCCACGCCAGCCCGACGTCGCGCGTGGTCGCGCTGAGCACCGCCTGGCGCGAGTGCAACGCGGGATCGCGCGTCGCGGGCGAGTCGGGCGAATCGCCCGCGGGTTTTAGCGGCGCCAGCTCGGCCGACTCGCCCAGCAACGAGTCACCCACCTTGGCGCTATCGGCCGAACGACGATCTTCGCGCAGCAAATTCGCCAGCAACCCGCGCGACGTGTCGCCGTTCGAAAACACCTGTGCGAGCGTGACGCGCGCGGCCTGTGCTTCGAGCACGCCGTCGTTATCCGCGGTCTGCGCGGCCAGTCGTTGCACCACCGCGCCCTGACGCCGGCGTGGGGCAATGCGCAATTGCCCAGTCTTCGCGCGTGCCTGCAGATCACGCCAGGCATCGCGGCGAATGCGCCATGCCGTATGGGCATCGCCTGCGGCTTCTTCCGCGTCGGCGAGCGAGAGCATCCACAGCGGGTCGTCGTCCGAGAGCGCGGCCTGTTGGTGCAAATACGTCAACGCCTCGCGCGCGTTGCCCAGGCGAAGCAGACCGGCACCGTACGCGCCCCAGTATTCGGCGTTCTCGGCGACGATCGGACGATAGTCATGCAGCGCCATGCCGAGCGCGTCGTCGCTGCCGTAATCGACCAGCGCCCAAAGGTAGGCGACACGCACTTCGTCACCGGCATTGCTCAGCTGTGATGCTGCACGCAGGTCGGCCAGTGCAGCGTCCCAACGCTGAATCTGCTGATAATAGGTGGCACGCGTGGAGAGCAGTTCGCTCGACTTGGCGAAGCGATCGCGCTGCTCGGCGTCGAGACCGTCGAGCAGGGCCTGCACCCGGTCGTAGGCGCGGGCCGTCGTGTAGAAGTAGATCGCCGACTGGAGCGCGACGTCCGAATCGTTCTGCCTGAATTCCGCTTCGGCCGTGCGGCCGGCATCGAGCGGATATCCCTGGTAGAAGTACGTCATCGCGTTCAGATCGAGCGCCTCGGCCTTGCCGGTGCGCAACAGGCGCGGATACGCAAAGTTGGCGTCTTCGTCGCTTTGCGCCAGACGCGCCACTTCGGCGTATGTGCGCCAGTAGCGGGCGTCGGCCGGCAGCGTCCCGGCGATGTCGCGCACCTTGCGCAACTCGGCCAGCGCCGGCTTCACCTGGCCCTTCTGATACATCAGGCTGGCAATGCGCAGCGCATAGTCCGATGACGGACCGAATTCCTTTTGCAGCGTCTCGAACGTCGCCAGCGCCTCGGCGTCCTGCCCAACGCGCTGGGCGACGTCGCCCTCGCGCTCGAGCAGCGCGCGGCGCTGACTGCCCACCGCATGACGCTTGAGATACGACAGCGCGTCGTCGGGGCGACCTAAACGTTCGTACGTGTTGACGATGTCGTCTTTTAACTTGAGATCGTTAGGCTGGCGCTCGGCTTCGAAGATCTGGGCTGCCAGATAGGCCTGATCGTCATTGAGCTGCGGCGCAAGCTGATAGACGTTCTGCCACGCTTCGGCGTTGCCGGTGGCTTCGGCGTACTTGCGCCAGTAGGTGAGCGCGACCGACGGATGCCCATTCCATTGCGCGACCTGCGCAAGACGGCGCGTCCAGACGAGCGGATCGAGCTTGCGTTGCAGCGCTTGCTGCGCGAGCCTTTCGGCGTCGTCGAGCTGGCGCGCTTCGACGAAGGCCTTGAAGGCCACGTCGTAGTCGTCGGCCGTCACGCTGTTGGCGTTGGCACCGCCCGCCGCCGGCTTCGCGGCGCCCGCACCGGCTTCCCAATCGAATTTGCCCGGCGCTTCCGGCCTGGACGACTTGTCCGCGCTCGTCGCGTTCGCCGCTTTCGTCGTTTTGTTCAATGCCTCCGACGCGGCATCCGCCGCGCTCGCGCCACGGGCCAGCCCCACGTCGGCGACGCGAACGATGCGATACGCCCCCATCCCCTGGCGTGCGCGCACGCCGTCCGGGCCATCGAGATAGCGCAGGTGCACACGACCGGCGCCGTCCAGCCCTCGGCCGTCGGCGCTCACACCCGGCAACCAGCCGGCAAGCTGCACACGCGCGGCCCGAGGTGGCGACACCAGGCTCGACAGCTGCGTGAGCGCCCGCGCGTATTTCGTCATCAGGTCCGGGCGACCGGCCTGGCGGGCGACATCGAGCAGGTATCGCAGGGTTGCCGGATCGTTGGCCAGCTCGCCCACGCGCTTCTCGCCTTCCGCGCAGGCGCGTGAAATCTGGTTCGCGGAGACGAGTACGCGGATGCCCGCGAGGAACAGGCGACGGCGATCGTCGCGCGTGGTTGCCGCGTCTTGCGCGGCGAAATAGGCGTTGGCGGCATCGTCGTACGCGGCGTGAGCGAAGGCGGCGTCGGCCAGCTTCTCCTGCCATTGCGCGGCGTTCTTGCTATCGGCGGCCGCCAGCAGGCGGTAGTCGCGCAGCATCAGATTCTGGGCGCCCGCGAGTCGGGCCTTTTCCGCCAGCATGCGCAGCGTCGGCACATCCCACTGGTACTGCGACGTCGCGTCGAGCAGTTCCACGTACTGCGCCATGCGCTCGGCGCGACGCGGATCGTCGGCGGGCACTTCGTACGCGCGCTGCTCCGTGGCCGCGAGCGCAAGCAGAATGCCGCGCCGGCGATCTTGCTCGTCGGTCATGCCGCGCAGCGTCTTCGCGACACCCATCGCCTCGTCCCAGCGACCCAACCCCAAATATTGCTGCCCGAGCAGATCGAGATAACGCGGCGCGCCCGGTTCGATGCGCAGCCACGCTTCCAGATAGGCCACCGACAGTTCGCTCGGCGGTTGTGCGGCGAGCGCGCGCGTCTGGTCGTCATCGTTCGGGTGCGCCGCGACCAGCGCGAGCACGATGCCGGCGCCGATCGCGACCGTCAGCCACGGCGGGCTCAGGCGTTCGCGCTTCTCGAACGGCTTTCCGGTGACTGCATCGGCAATCTTGTCGGGATCGGGACGAGCCGCGCCATCAGTCACAGTCGACCCCCACGGTATGCATGACGACCGGCTTCGCGGCGACGCCGGAGACATCGGCACGCAAACGGCCCGCGCCATCGGCACGCCCCTTGGCCACACCGTCGACACTGATGCGACAACCAGCGGCATTGACCAGGCTCACGAACGGCTTGTAGTAGCCGCCGAAGCGGAACGACAGGTTGCGCCCGTTGCGTTGGAAGTCGCGGATGAACCCCGCGGCTTCGTCGACGTGCGGCGTGCGCTCGGCGCCCTTCGGGGCGATCGAGAACTCTGCGGCGTCGCCCCCCATGTGGATATACAGCCCGCCCGGCCCCGGCAGGTAGCCCGCGACGTCACCGGACGTGCCCATGACCGGCACACCCGCGCCCGGCCAGCGCATTTCGCGCAAATCGGCACCGCTGCGCACGCGCCAGCGCGTGGCGCCGTCGGCGGCCACTTCGCGCGCCACGGCCACGCGACGCCAGTCCAGCACGCGGCGGATGTATTCGGTGGTGAAGATCGGGAACACAGGCTGCTTGAGCACCGCGTTATAGACCTCCTTGAGGGCATTGAGCGATGCGACCTTCGTGCCCGAGTACATGTGGTAGTACAGGTTCACCGCCTTGAAGCGGATGGGCTTGTCGGTCATGGCGAAGGTCTCGAGCACGCGCGTGTAGCCGTAGTAGGGCCCAAGCCAGTCGTTGGTGTAGACGTTTTCGTCCATCACGGCGGCATACACCTGGAACTCGGTCGGCAGTCGGCCCTTCTCCACGCCGTAGGGTGCGATATTGGTCCAGCTGTTGTTCGTCTTCGTGATGATCGTATCGCCGCCATTGATCGCCAGCACGCCCGCGGCCCATGCCTTGCGAAGCGCAATCGCCGGGGCCTGAGCGTCGCCGGGCCATTGCAGCACCACGACCTTCTTGCCCGGAGGCGCAAGATGCGCGTTGATATAGTCGATCGATCCCTGGATCTCGCGGTCGAGGTTGAACTTGTAGTTGGGGATGTCGAGCGAGAAGGCATCGTCCCCGCCCCACTCCTTGTTCGCCTTGCCGGTGATGCGCTCGCCCGTGGTCTGGTTGATCTGCTCCAGGTTGAACGGGTGCGAGAAGGTATGCGTACCGATCTCGACGTTCGGCAATGCGAACATCTTGCGTGCGATCTCTTCGAGACGCGGCGAAATCTTCGGATAGAGCCCCTTCGCGCCGACTTCGCCCTCGATCACCGACAGTGTCGTGGGCACCGGGTACTTCGTGTAGATCTGGTCGTACAGTGCCATCGAGCCGTAGTCGACGCCCGGGAATTCCGCGCGCGAGGCGAAGCCATCCCCGTCCACGTGCACGAACATCAGGCGCCGGCCATTTTCGGTGGTCACATCCGGCACCGGCATCTGCGGCAGCGCCAATGCCTGGCGCAGGAAGTCGATCGGCTGGATCGCCCAGCGCTCCTGCTCGATGCCTGCCAGCGACGTCACGCCATAGGGATTGAGTGTATAGCCGCCCCACGGCAGCATGCCGGCCATGTCGTAGGTGTAGGTGCCTGCCTGCAGGCGCAGCAGCGGCTGGCCGGTCGGGCCCACGCGCACACCGAGGGCGTCGCGCACGTCGGGCGTCGGCATGATCTCGAAGCCCATCATCGGCGCCTTGCTCACCACGCTCGGCACCACTGAGCCGGGCACCGTGCCCGCCACACGCTCGAGACCAAGCGCCTGTGCCGTCTGCTGATCGATCGGGAAGCCGAACTGCCCGATCACCGCCACGCGCATGCCGTCATGAATTCGGGCCAGGAGCCAGCGGCGCCACGCGCCCGCGTTGTTCACATTGCGATCGATGGACACGACGATGCCCGCGTAGCGGTCGGTGCGTACATTGGCCGGCATCGGGCCCTTGTTCACATCGACATACTGCACGTCGTAACCGAGGTAGTTCAGCGGCATCGAAATATCGCGCGCGCCCGTCGTCAGGTCGATGGGTTCGCCATCGCCCGGTGCCTGCACCATCAGCACTTTGCGCGGCATCACTTCGATGCGCCCGACGCCGACCGTCTCAACGCCCGGATCGGTGACGAACGCACGCACGCCTGATTGATTGAGCGCGCGCGCCGAGTCGCGACGGCAGGCCACATCCGCGCTCGCACAGTAGTCCATCGCAAACGTCGGTAGATGGAATTGTTCGCGTAACGCCTTCAGTTGATCGAGCGCGGATTGCCGTGCGTCGGCCGGCGTGTCAAGGAAAATCATCGCGCGCGCGTCGTATCGATGCAACAGTCCGTCGGCGAGTACACCGGCAAGTTCCGGCGCCAGCGACGACGCCACGCTCAAGTGGTTTCGCAGTACGAGACGCGCGTCAGCATAACGGGCGCGCACGGCTTTCACGCGCGCGGCGATGCGCGCGTCGCTATCGGCGTCGGCCACGAGCGGCGCGCCATCGTCGATCAGAAAGTTGCGATAGCCTTTCGCCCAGAGCGGCGCCACGCGCGCATCGACGAACGCCTCCGGCGTTTGCGCGGTGACGCTCGCGTCCAGGCGGGCGAACCAGGTGGTGTGCGGGGTCAGCGATGCGTCGGGCAACGAAGCTTGTGTCGGATCGATGACCACCCAGTCGAAGGACTGCAACGCATCGACCGGTAGGTCGCGTCCGTAGTACAGCGCGATGTCGGGAACGGCGGGCACGGCGGGCGTCATCGGTGCCGCGGCCGTCACCAGGGCCGCCGGGGCCAGCGACGCGGGCATGGTCGGCGTCACCGATGTCCCTGCGGCCAGGGCCATGCCGGCCGGGATCATCGTCGTCAGCATGACGAACGACCGCAGCGAACCGGTGACCATGCCGCGCGTACGACGCAACCAACCGCCGAACACATCGCGACTTCCCCGTTTCCCCAAAACGCCGCGGAAATTCCATGTCTCCGCCGCGAATGCTTGTCCCTTCGATGCCATTGGCATATGTGCAGTCAATGATTTGCGCTCGACCGTATCACGCGTCTCACGCACTGATCAATCTTCGGAGTCTCCCCGCCGGACGGCGAAGCCGTCGGACAGGAAAGTTCGTGGTGGTACGTTGGCCGCAGTTCCCCCCCGGGGCGATGACCGATGTCGGGCGTACGCGTCAATAGCGCAACCTACGACGGGATGATGTCTGATACCTGCGCTCAAGCACGATGCCTGGGAATTGCATCTGGGCGATCGTGCGGCTTGAACGAAGCGAAGCGTTTCGAGATGACCCGATGGGTTCCGCCCGCGAGGGCCTGAGCGCATGCCGATTGTGGCATTTTGGCTGCCCAGCGGGGCAAATTCCTGTGTCACATCACCGCAGCCACAAACTCTAAAGGGCAACCGTCCCATCAGCGTCCCCCAGACATTTATGGGAGGGTTGACGAAATCGAGCGGATGGGCATCCCCATTTGTCCGCGACGGCTGCCGTCGTCGATCTGCCGGAGGGAGATCCCGGCTTGTCATTCGGTTTGGGCGATGACGTGTCGAGCGCTCGCTGGCCCGCCGACACCGCGCTCGACCTCATCGGCCGGGTCCACCATGCTCAATATCCGGCGCGTGGGGCCGTCGGACGAATCAGCCAACGCCCTGGCCACACGCCAGAACGTCTCCAGAAACGCCAGGGCCGCGCCTTGCAGCGGTTCATAGCGGCGTGTGATCAGACAGGTGGTACTTTCGTCGGTAATGGCATCGAAATCCAGTGCGACGAACCGGTCGCGCATGTCCGGCGTCTCGATCAACGGCCAGGGAACGGCGGTCAGCATATCGGTCGAGCGCACGATGGCCAGCGCCGCATTCACGGATCGCGCAAAGTGACAGCGCTGCACGGCGCTGTCGCGCTGGTTTTCCACGAGTGCCCGGATGGCCTGCGCGGTGCGCTCCATCGAGCGGCTGAGCAGCCAGTCGTAGCCGGCGAGGTCGTCGAGCGACCGCGCGTTTGCCCCCGGATGCCCCGGGCGGCAGACCACGGCGAAAGAATACTTATAGATCGGCCGGACGTCGAGGGCGCGCTCCTGGCCGGCGTCCGGCGTCGGGCCGAACGCGAAATCCAAATGGCCGTTGCGCACGGCCGGATAGTCTCCGCCAAGATGCTCGGCGATGTCGAGCTGGACGTCTGGACGCTGCTGCCGGAAGGCGCGCACGACCGCCGGCACGACGCCATGCATCAACCAGGGGGTAACGGCCATGCGGATCGTTCCCCCGAGTTTGGCGCCCGCCAGCGCCACGTCTTCGCTCGCCCGGCGCAACTGGCCAAGGATCAGACGGGCGTGAGACAGCAGCGCCGTGCCGGACGGGGTGAGGACCACGCCATCGGCGCGCCGCTCCATCAACACACTATCCATCGACTGCTCCATTTCCCGCAACGCCTTGCTGACAGCGGTAGGCGAGCGGCCTAACCGGCTCGCTGCCGCGCGCACGCTGCCGTGATCGGCCACGGCCACGAGACATTCAAGTTGATGCAGCTTCAAATCTGACGACATGGTTCAGCAGCCGGTGAGACCGGCGTCCCCCGGGAGGGCGGAGCCAGCGATGGCGACGACACCGCATCATCGGCTGGCTTGGCATGGGCGTCAACCCTGGGTTGACATGAAAATTTGGCGTTGCCTACCGGGCGCCCGACGATCTGGCTACGATGCGTCGACATTTCACGTGCCGTACACGTGCGATTCACAAACACGGCCGCCCCGACGGCCCGCCCTGGAGACACCATGCCCCGAGACACCACTGCGTACGCCTTTCCGGCGACGATCGAGGCCGACATTCCGGCCGACATTCTTGAGCACGACGCCGACATGCGCGCGCTGCGTCATCAGATTCATGCGCATCCGGAACTGGCCTACGAGGAGTTCCGGACAAGCGATCTGGTGGCGGACAAGTTGACCGAGTGGGGCTATACCGTCACGCGCGGCATTGGCGGCACGGGACTGGTCGGCACGCTCAAGGTAGGCGACAGCCCGCGCACCGTGGGTGTGCGCGCGGACATGGACGCGCTGCCGATCCAGGAAGCCACGGGCAAGTCGTACGCCAGCCGGCAGGCGGGCAAAATGCACGCCTGCGGCCACGACGGCCATACCGCGACGTTGCTGGCGGCGGCGCGCCATCTGGCCAGGACGCGCGATTTCGACGGCACGCTGCACCTGATCTTCCAGCCGGCCGAAGAGGGCCTGGCCGGCGCGCGCAAGATGATCGAAGACGGCCTGTTCGAGCGTTTCCCGTGCGACGCCGTGTTCGCTTATCACAATATGCCGGGATTTCCGGTCGGCAAGATCGGCTTCCGCGCGGGGCCTGCGATGGCCTCGTCGGATACGGTGGTCATCACGGTGCACGGGCGCGGCGGCCATGGATCGATGCCGCACGAGAGCGTCGATCCGGTGCTGGTGGCTTCGCACATCGTGGTGGCGCTGCAATCGATCGTGTCGCGCAACGTCGATCCGCGCCGCATGGCCGTGGTGACCGTCGGAGCGATTCAGGGCGGCGACGCGCCCAATGTGATTCCGGACAGCGTCGAGCTGCGTCTGTCGGTGCGCGCACACACGCCGCAGGTGCGCGAGCAGTTGCGCGATCGCATCATCGAACTGGTCAATGCGCAGGCCGGCGTGTTCGGTGCGCATGTCGACATCGACTACCGCTGGCGCTACCCGGCGCTCATCAACGATATCGACATGACCGAGTTCGCGCGCGAGGTGGCACTGGCGTGGGTGGGTCAGCAGGGTGTGATGGACGACTTCGAGCCGCTCACGGGCAGCGAGGACTTCTCGTTCATGCTGGAGCAGTGCGCGGGCAGCTACCTGATCATCGGGAATGGCGAGGGCGCCGGGGGATGCATGGTGCACAACCCGCATTACGATTTCAACGATGCGCTGCTGCCCATCGGTGCGACGTACTGGACGCGTCTGGTCGAGCGTTTCCTGAGCACGGAGAAGCCGGCATGACGACGCGTCTCGACACCAGCGCAGCGCAGGCTGCGCCAAGCGCTGCAAACGTGCGGCCAGCGTCGCTCGCGAAGAAAATTGCGGCGATCACGATCGGCAACGGTCTGGAGTTCTTCGACTTCGCGATCTACACGTACTTCGCGACGATATTGGGCAAGTTGTTCTTCCCATCGGCGTCACCGTTCACGCAGTTGCTTCTATCGCTGGCGACGTTCGGCGTGGGGTTCGTCGTGCGTCCGTTGGGCGGCATCGTGATCGGCAGCTACGCCGACCGACGCGGCCGCAAGGCGGCCATGACGCTGACGCTGTGGCTGATGGCCGCGGGTTCGGCTGTGTTCGTGGTGGCGCCGACGTATGCACAGATCGGCATGGCAGCGCCGGTGCTGCTGATTCTGGGACGGCTGGTGCAGGGCTTCGCGGTGGGCGGTGAAGTGGGTGCGTCGACGTCGATGCTGCTCGAATACGCCAACGCCAACAATCGCGGGCTGTTCGCCAGTTGGCAATTGTTCAGCCAGGCGTTCTCGACGCTGCTCGGATCGCTGGTCGGTCTGGCGCTGACGACGTCGCTGTCGCACGACCAATTGCTGGCATGGGGCTGGCGGGTGCCGTTCCTGATCGGCATGGCGCTGATTCCGCTGGGCACCTACATTCGCAAACATCTGGACGAGACGCATGGCGCCGAGCCCGCCAGGCCCGGCGTGCGCAGCCCGTTGGCTGAAGTGCTGGGCACACATCGCCGAGCGTTGGTGCTGGGCATCCTGATGACGGCGGGTGCGACCTCGTCGAACTACATTTCGCTGCACTACCTGACCAACTACGGCGTGGGTGTGCTCAAGTTGTCGCTGTCGAGCGGGCTGTGGGCGTCGTTCGTCGCGGGCGGTCTGCAAATGGCCCTGGCCGCCGTCGCGGGCGTAGCCTGCGACCGCTGGGGACGCAAGCGCGTCGTTACGATCGCCCGGGTCGTGCAACTGGTTTCGATCGTGCCGGTGTTTGCCTGGCTGACGGCGGCGCCGGACACTGGGCGACTGCTCGTCGTGGCGGCGGTGCTGACGATTCCGACGGTCTTCATTTCGGTAACGACGGTCACGATGATCACCGAAGTGTTTCCTCGCAGGATTCGCGCGACGGGACTGGCCATCGTCTACGGCCTGGGCGTGTCCGTGTTCGGGGGATTCGCACAGTTCATTGCGACATGGCTCATTGGTGTCACCGGCTCCAAGCTCGCGCCGGCCGGCTACGTCATCGCGGTCAGCCTGGTCTCGATGGTCGCGGTGTTCATGAGCCGCGAAATGAAGGGGGTGGCGCTGGAGTGAGGCGCCACCCTGAACCTGACAGACACCTTCAATTCTTCATCAACTGCCCGTTGCGCACTCGCCACAGTGCGAGCGGGTTATCGTCCTGCACCGACGCAGGCAGCAACTCGGCGGGCAGGTCCTGATAACACACCGGGCGCAGGAAACGCTCCATCGCGCTCGCGCCCACCGACGTGCTCCTTGGATCCGAAGTCGCCGGATACGGCCCGCCATGCACCATCGCATGGGAGACTTCGACGCCAGTCGGAAACCCGTTCGCAAGAATACGGCCCGCTTTGCGCTCCAGAATTGGCATGAGCCTGCCGGCAAGCGCGTAGTCGTCCGGCTCCATCTGCAACGTGCACGTCAGTTGTCCCTCGACGTGATGCGCCACTTCCACCAACTGAGCTTCGTTCGTACAAAGAACGACCAGCGACGTTGGGCCGAAAATCTCCTCTCCCAATTCATTTTTCGTCAGAAAGTCCGACGCCGACGTCACAAACAAGGCGGGTAGCGCGCCGGCCTGCCCATCCGGCCCGCTACCCGCTGCAGCAAGCCGCACCCCCTCCGTGCCCGCGCGCTTGTCCACCGAGCGGTCATACGCACCGGCAATACCCGACGTGAGCATCGTCTGGCCTCCCTTCCTCGCCATTGCCTCCCCCACGATGTCGATGAACTGGCGCGCCTTCGCGCTGTCGATCATCACAATCAACCCGGGATTCGTGCAGAACTGCCCTACGCCCAACGTCACGGAATCTGCCAGTCCGGACGCCAGCGCATTCAATCGGTGCTCGAGAGCACCTGGCAAGACGAAGAACGGGTTGATGCTGCTCATCTCCGCATAGACCGGAATGGGCTCCCAACGCTTGGCAGCCATGTCGGCCAGCGCAAGCCCCCCGCTGCGCGATCCGGTGAAACCCACCGCCCGGATGGCTGGATGCGACACAAGCGCCGCGCCAGTCTCATTGCTCGCGCCAATCAAGAGCGAAAATACACCCTCGGGCAGTCCGCACGCTTGAACGGCGTGCTGGATGGCGCGCGCCACCAACTCGGACGTGCCGAGATGCGCAGGGTGCGCTTTCACGACGACGGGACATCCCGCCGCCAGCGCGGATGCCGTGTCCCCTCCCGCCACCGAAAATGCGAGCGGGAAATTGCTTGCCCCAAAGACCGCAACCGGCCCCAGCGGCACCTTCTGAAGCCGAAGGTCGGGGCGCGGTAGCGGTGTCCGCTCAGGCATCGCGCTGTCGAGCGTCGCGCTCAGCCAACGGCCCTCACGCACAAGTGACGCAAAAAAACGCAACTGCCCGACAGTTCGCCCTCGCTCTCCCTCCAGCCGCGCCTTAGGCAACGCCGACTCCAGATGCGCTCGCTCGATGAGCACGTCGTCGAGCGCTAAAATGTTCTCCGCGATCTGTTCCAGAAACGCCGCGCGCGCCTCGAGTGGCACGATTCGGTAGGCATCGAAAGCGCTCTCCGCCAATGTGCAGGCGCGATTGACCAGCCCAACGTCAGCTGCGCCGAACACCGGCTCAAGGTCGACGCCGCGTACCGGATCGAAGGCACGCAACCGAGCAGCAGTACCAAATATCGCCCGCCCACCTATCAGCATTTCTCCCGTCAATTTCACCATCGCATGCTCCCATGTCAGAGGTCATAGACCCTGGCTGTGTTGTCATAAAAAAGCCTTAGCCGATCTTCGACGGAATACGCTCGCGCGATCGCCTTGAAGCCATCGAAGATGTCGGTCATATCGTCCACTACCGTATCGACCGGATAATTACTTGCGAATGAACAGCGATGCGTACCGAACACGTCGATCGCCGTGCGGACGACTGGTCCGTTGCCCTCGACGCTCCATCGCTGACCTGGCACACAAATGCCTGAAATCTTAAGATGCACATTCCCCTCGCGGGCGACCGTCTCCAATGCCAGTCGCCACGCGCGTAGCCCGTCGTCCGAACGATCGGCTGGCAGACCGGTGTGATTGATGACGATCTGCGTCTGCGGGAAATCGCGCGCAAGCTCGGCTGCCTCGCCGAAATGCCACCAGTTCACCTGAAGCTCGAAGAGCAACGCTCGCGGCCCGAGTCCGGCATAGCCGTCACGCCATGCTGGATCGCGCATCGATCCCGGTGCGGTGAAGCCGGACGAGTACTCATGGCGCGCAACGGCCGTCGGCTTGTGACGGACTCCCTTGACGAGCGGATGGCGGGCGTACGTGTCGAGCACCTGATTCACATCATCCCTGTCAAGCCACACCTGTGCGGACATGGCGTGCGGGAAACCTTGGTCGTGCGCGAGCGCTTCCACCCACTGTAATTCGCCCAGGGGATCTGCCGGGTTCCACTCCGCTTCGATAAGTACTGTTTTCACCACCCGATGACGCCCCGTCGCGCGAAAGTAATCGTCTGGCAGGAAGGTTCGCCGTATCTTGTCGTAGTTGCCATAACGAAAATTGTCGACCGGCTTGTCCGAGAGCCACGGGTAGTGGTTCCGGTCGACGTCAAAGAAATGCTGATGGGCATCTGCGATGGGCAAATCATCGTCAGCGCCTGTTTCGAGGAAGCGACGTCGTAGTGCTGACGCACCCAGCACCGCGTCCGAATCGTGAAGGTCGTCTGACATGGGCGTCGCTATCCTCGAAGGTCTTATATGTAAATTCCGGCGTGACGTGTTGCCGGATCATGGGAAACGTCAAATCGAAGCGGATTACGCAAGATCAGCGCAGATCGATCCGATAGAATCGCAACGCGTTCCGAAAGAAGATCTTCTCCTGGGCGTCTCGCCCCAGCGGTTCGAGCATGGCGCGCATGCTCGCGACGAGCACGTCGTAACGCACGCGCAGGCCAGCTACTGGAAAATTGCTCGCGAACATACATCGATCGGCACCAAATATCGACACGGCATCGAGCACGATTTGCCGGTTGTCCTCGTAGCGCCAAGGTGCATCCGGGAGACCAAACTCCGAGAGTTTCACGAAAACGTTCGGTTGCTTCGCAAGTTGCTCCATCCAGCCGCGCCAATGCGCCAGTCCCTCTGGACTCCGATCCCAGGGAAACCCCGTATGATTCAGCGCGATCATGGTCTTCGGGAACTGACGCGCGACTTCCGCTGCATCGGGAAGATGCCAAGGCGGCACACGCAAATCCCATGACAGGCCAAATCTCTCCAGCAGGGAAAAGCCACGCAGCCAGGCCGGATCCTGCATCGTGCCGGACACCCCCTTGACCGAATCGCTTGGCCGGTGTGACGTTACCGGCTTGGAGCGAATGCCGCGAACCAGCGAAAACGCGGCGTGGCGCGCGAGAATCTCTTCCGTATCTGGCCGGTCGAACCACGCATGTGCGACGACTGCGTTCGGGAACATATGCTTGGCATGCACTTCGTGCAACCACCGTGTCTCGGCGACCTGTTCGTCGCGCGCACGTTCGGCTTCGACATGGACGGTCGCGATAACCGGCTGTGTGCCAACATTTTCCAAGAAGTGCTGCGGTAGAAAGTCACGACAGATAGCGCGATAGTCACCCAGGAAAAAGTCGTCGTTATACGCGTCCTGCAACCAGGGATAGCGCCCCGAGGATAAATTCCACAGATGGTGATGCGCATCGACGATGGGTATCACGTTATCGTCAATTGGCGTCGTCTTGTCGATATGATTCATTGCCGTATGCGCTCCAGGCGTGCGACTGTCCGTCTGCTGCCCTTCATAAACCGACCGTTCCCGCATGGCTTGCCTTGTCCGCTACCCGCGACTTGAGCTTTTCGACGTTCACCACGAAGCGCGAATGGCTTCCGGCACACACCTGTTCAATGTCGTCGAATACCGAGATATCGAACGTGACGTTGCGCCCTTCGATTTTGGTAACCGTCACGCCAATGCGCACGCGCATGCCGAGCAGCGTCGCCCCCGTGTGAACGATATCGACGGCCGTGCCAACGGAGTTCTCGCCGATGTCAATATGACCAAGCAATCCGTCAAGACAGACCTGCTCAATGTCGTTGACCAACTGCGGTGTCGCGTAGACGCGCAGCGCCTCGCCGAGAAATGAAATGGTGCGAGCGCGGTCAACTTCAAGCGTGCGCGAGAACACCGTGCCAACACGCAGGGAATCTTTGATCATCGGCGAAATTATCCAATCAGGCAGTCAATGAGAATGCATCGAACTTCACGTTGCGGGCAGGAAGCCAGTCGACACCCAAGGCACGGCAACAAGCACCAGCAACGCCACTGCGAGCGCACCGAGGTAGGGCCAAACGCGCTTCATCGCACCATCCGGATCGACTTTCGCGATCGCACACGCAGCGTAGAATCCGACGCCGAACGGAGGCGCGAACAACCCCAGTCCCATGGCGAAAATTGCGACCATGGCGTACTGCACCTCGTTGATGCCCAGTGCTCGTGCGACAGGGAACAACAAGGGCCCAAAGAGCACAATGGCCGGAATTCCCTCCAGAAAACTGCCCAGCACAACGAATGCGATCGCCGAGATCAGAAGGAACCCGGTGGCGCCACCTGGCGCATGGGCCATGAGATCGGTCAGTTGGCGAGAAAAGCCCGACTGGGTCAACGCCCACGCCATCGCCGTCGCACATCCGATAATGATGAGGATCGCCCCCGAGAGCGACGCCGTGCTGACGATGATCGGATAGAGCCGCTTCCAATCGAACGACCGATAAAACGTCAGGCCAACGACGAACGTGTAAGCCACACCGACGGAGGCGACCTCCGTAGCCGTCGCAATTCCTTCGACAACCGCCGCGCGAATTACGAATGGCAGCGCAAGTGCGGGCAAAGCAATGAGGAACGCCTTGCCAATGTCGCGCGGCCTGGAGCGCTCCACTTCCTGGAGATCGCGCTTTCGATTCTTCAACCAGATGACGACAATCATGGCTATCGCGCCCACGACGGCAGGCATGAACCCGCCTGTGAACAGCGCGGATATCGATACCCCCGTGACCGAGCCGATCGTGATCAGCACGAGGCTGGGTGGGATGGTTTCCGACATGGCACCGGACGCGCTCAGCATCGCGACCAACTCGTTCTCGTCCTCTCCCCGCGCCTTCATCTCGGGGAACAACGCGGGAGCAACGGCCGCCATATCCGCCGCTTTCGACCCGGAAATTCCGCTCACCAGATAGATCGCGCCGATCAGCACGTAGGACAGCCCGCCCTTGAAGTGCCCGATCAGCGACGCGAGGAAGCGGATCATCGCCTGGGCCATGCCCATTGCCTCGATCAGTGCGCCAAGAAACACGAAAAGCGGAATGGCGAGAAGGATAAGGCTCGACATACCCTCGTCGATTCGACCCATCACGATGAGCATGGGCGTCGACGTCACGGTGCAAAGATATGCCACTGTGGACAGACCGAATGCGGCCATGATCGGCACACCGATCACGATCATGAAAACGACGGCCACCACAAAGAAAATAACAAGGTTCCAGTTGCCAAGCGCGATCATCTCCGTCCTCAGGGTCAGGAGCGCGAGCGTGATGCCGGCCGCGATCCCCGCCGACACGAAGAAGTGCAGCGCACGAGCCTGCTCCATGAGGCGCGCCACGGAGATGGCGAGCATCAGCGTCAGCCCAATTGCCAGCGCCGCGACGCGATATCCATTGGAGATTTCCAGCGCCGCACTTGTGATCGCCCACTCCTCTGAAACATACGCCCACGCGGGCGAGAGCAGCGCGAGCATGAAAGCAATTACGATGACGGAGCCAAAGGTATCGACAAACGCGCGTCGGGAAGGCGGCAAATGCGCAATGAACGTCGTCAATCGCATGTGTTCGTTGCGGCGCAATGCAATGACCGCCCCCAGCATGGCAAGCCAGATAAACAGCAGCGTCGCCAGTTCGTCACCCCAGATGAGCGGATCATGCAGCACGTACCGGTAGAACACGTTTGCGAACAGCAGGACAACCTCGCTCACGACCAGCGCTGCCGCACAAAGCTCGGTTGACCAGCGGATGCACACATCGAGGACATGCCCAACCCTTCCCACTGGCCCCAGCGGCTTGCTCGCCCCCGTCAACGGAAGGTTTCCCATAGAAATCTCAGTGCTCATGATCCGTCCTTCCTCAGGAAAGCTGCCCGGAGTACTTCTCCAGCAGGGCCCATGCCGCGTCGCCATACTTCTTCTTCCATTCCGCGTAGAAACCTTTTCTCTGCAATTCGGAACGGAATAGCTGTTGGTCGACCGTGTTGAAAATGATGCCCTTGGCGCTCAGCGTGGGTTCCAGGCTTTGATTGAGTGCAATGACTTCCTCGCGTTGCTTCATGGCCGCGGCATTGATATGCCTCGCGATGATCTCCTGCAGGTCCTTCGGAACCTTTGGCCAGGTTTTCCCACTCGCCAGCAGCCAGAAGCCATTCCAGATGTGTCCGGTTAAAGAGCAGTATTTCTGGACCTCATAAAGGCGCGTGGACTGCACTACCACCAGCGGATTCTCCTGCCCTTCGACCACCTTGGTCTGAAGGGCTGAATAGGTCTCATTGATGCTGATACCGGTCGGGGCCGCACCGAACGCCTTGAACATGGATGTCCATAGCGGACTCACAAGCACGCGAATCTTGAAGCCCTTGAGGTCGGCCGGCGTCTTGATGGGACGCGTGGAACTGGTAATTTCCCGAAAGCCGTTGTTCCATACCTTGTCCATCGCGATGAGGCCCGCTTTCGCTGCCTCTGCCCTCACGTGCTTGCCGAGATCGCCGTCCATCGCGGCCCACACTTCATCGTAGTTCTTGAATGCGAACGGCACGCTTTCGATCGAGGCGACGGGAATGAGCGTCGAGAGAATGGCCCCGGGCAACGGAATGAAATCCACCCCGCCTGCACGAACCTGCGAAAGCATGTCGGTATCACCGCCCATCTGCGCATTCGCATAGATCTGCAGGTCGACCCGACCGTTCGTTTCTTTCTTGATCGCCGCCGACGCGTTACGCATGTGGGCGTTGAGCGGATGACTATCTGGCAGGCTGCTCGCGTACTTGAGTACGATAGGCGCCCCCTGTCCAAACGCGAGCTTTGACTGCACCAAGGCGGTCGCCGTTGCGGCCACGGCCACGCCTGCCGTCGTCAGGAAATTCCGACGGGATATCGTTCCACTCATATTCGTCTCCTAATCTTTTCGTCATGCGCGATGTGTCGCGTCTTTGACCACGTAAGGACCCGCTTTCACACGCCCTGTTCACCGTTACTTTGCCAATGCAATCACTGCCTTTTCTTCGATCAGTCGGTCGACCTCGTCGGCCGTGTAGCCTGCTTCCCTGAGCACCTCCCTCGTGTGTTGACCGAGCAGCGGCGCCGGGCGGCTGCCCGTGCGCTCCCCCTCGGAGAAATGGATGGGCAACCCGAGGCCCCGAACCTTCCCGGCCACCGGGTGCTCAGTCTCGACGATCATGTCACGGGCAATGGTCTGCGGGTGCGCCAGTGCGGCGGCGATATCGAGCACGGGTCCGGCAGGCAATCCAATCTCATCGAAGCGCGTCATCCAGTCCGCAGTGGTGCGCCGAACGAGGATTTCGTTGAGGATGGCGACGAGTTCGTCTCGATGCGCGAGCCGAAGCGCATTGGTCTCGAAGCGGGAATCCGTTGCGAGCTGCGGTGCGTTCAACACTTCGAGCAAACGCTCGTAATTGCTTTGGTTGGCAGCACCAATGTTGATCCAGCCGTCACTGGTTTTAAACACCTGGTAAGGCGCGCTCGTGGAGTTTGCGGAGCCCATCTTTGGCAGCAATGTGCCGTCGGCGAGATAGCTCGCTGCTGGCCAGTACATCTGCTGCAAGCCCGCCTCGAACAGGGACGTGTCGACCATCTGGCCTCGTCCCGTTCGCAGCTTCTGCGCATACGCCGCCGCAATACCGAGTGCGGCGAGAATGCCTGAGTTGATATCGGCGACGGGGGAGCCCGCCTTGACGGGTTCACGCCCTTCCTCGCCCGTCATGCTCATCATGCCGCTCATGCCCTGCGCGATCAAATCGAAGCCGCCCTTTTCGCTGAACGGGCCGGTACGCCCGAAGCCGGATATCGCGCAATAAATGAGACCGGGATTGATCACTTTCAACGTGTCGTAGCCGAGGCCAAACTTCTCCATCGTCCCCGCTCGATAGTTTTCGGTGACCACATCGGCATCAGCGAGCAAACGTTTAAGCACGCCTCGCCCACTCTCACTTTTGAGATTGAGGCCGATTCCCCGCTTGTTGCGATTGACGATCATGAACGATGCGGACTCGCCGCCCGGCAGGATGGGCGAGAAGCGCCGCGAGTCGTCCCCGTCTGGCACCTTCTCGACTTTGACGACGTCCGCCCCCATGTCGGCCAGCATCATGCCGCACACCGGGCCGGACATGATGTGTGCCAGCTCGACAACTTTCATTCCATTCAGCGGACCCATTTCACTTTCCCTTGAAGATTGGTTTCTGTTTGGCGCTGAATGCCTCAGCGCCGATGCGAAAGTCCTCGGTATCGAAGCAGTCGAGCGCGGATTCGATCTCGACACGCGACAACTCGGGCGAACGCGTGAGCCGATTGGCCGCATGCTTGTGCCAACGGGCAACGAGCGGTGCACCATGCGCGATACGGCGAGCGGTCGATATGGCTTCACGTTCCACCTCGCTGTCGGGCACCACGCGCGAGACGATGCCGTTGGCAAGCGACGCGGGCGCGTCGAAAATGCGCCCTTCGAGCACAATTTCCATCGCCACCGAGCGACCAACCAGTCTGATCAGTGCAGCGAGTTCGCCATAGGACATCGTCAGGCCAAGCCGCCCGACCGGCGCGCCGAACCGGCTTGACTCGCCACAAATGCGAATGTCGCAAAGCGACGCAATTTCGAGCCCGCCCCCTACGCATACGCCATAAACCATCGCCACGACCGGGTGCCGACATTGCTCGATCGCCGTCATCGCCGAGGTTGTGACCTCGGCGTAGGCTTGCGCCTGTTCCCGATTCGCGCGACAGGTCGAAAATTCGTTGATGTCGGCACCCGCGGCGAATGCCTGAGTTCCCGCGCCACGCAAAACCACACAGCGAACGCTGACTTCGTCCGAGAGCGCGTTCATGGCCGCGCCCAGTTCGCGCCACATCGACAACGTGAGCGCATTGAGTCGCCCCGGATTGTCGAGCGAGACGATCGCGATATCACCGTCTCGCTCGACGCTTACTTTGTCACCCATGCTTTCCTCTACGAGTTACAAACGTATTGCGGTACAGGTGCGACGACGACGTGCAATTCGCCGTTTCACACCCCGCGGCCCGAAATTCCCGCGTATGTGCTAGAACGAAGCTTCCAGGAGATGCTCATAATCGCGCTCCGACGCGACGCGCGGATTCGTCTTGTGGCTGTGGTCTTTCAAGGCGCCCTGCACGATCGCGGCGAACATGTCGCGCGTGACGCCAATATCGGAGAGCGTCGTTGGCAAACCGAGCCGGCGCGTCATCTCACGGATCGATGTACCGACACTTGACGTGTCGCCCAGCCCCATCGCCTGCGCGAGCCGATCCAGCTTTCCCTCTTGCTCAACGGTTGGCGCACTGCGATTGAAGTCGATCACAGCCGGCAGGAAAATCGCGTTCAACGTGCCATGGTGCAATCGCGGGTTGATGCCACCCAGCGAATGGCTCAGACTGTGCACGCACCCCAGCCCCTTCTGAAAGGCAAGCGCGCCCTCCATCGAGGCGCTCATCATGTTCATACGTGCGATTTTGTCGTCCGGGTGTGATGTGGCGCGCTCGATATGCCGCCATGCACGCCACAGTCCGTCGAGCGCGATGCCATCGGCGGCCGGATTGAATGCTGGCGACATGAACGTTTCCACGCAATGAGCGATGGCGTCCATACCGGTGGCTGCGGTCAACGCGGCAGGAAGTCCCATCGTCAAATTCGGGTCACAGATGGCAGCGCGCGGCACAACGAAAGGCGAGATGACGCCGACCTTTCTGCCGTCGTCGAGAATGAGGATCGCGCCCCGGCCAACTTCACTACCGGTACCGGCGGTGGTCGGAATCGCGATGACGGGAGCAGTCGCCGACGTGATCCGCGTCGCCCCTCCCTCGATCACGGCAAAACTTTGCAACGGACCGTCATGTGTGGCACAGACGGCTACCCCTTTCGCCAAATCGATCGACGATCCCCCTCCTACGGCAATGACACCGTCGCAATCGTTCTCGACAAACACTGCCACCGCCTCTCGCACGGCACGTTCGTTCGGATTGGGGGGGGTGCCATCGTACATAGGCACTTCGTCATCGCTTGCCAGGGCCCCAAGTACCTGATCGATGATGCCAGCAACGCGAATGCCCTTGTCGGTCACGATCATCGGCCGGCGCACGCCGACCCGCTCGCACTCACTCCGCAGCAAACGAATGGCACCGAAGTCGAACTGAATCTGGGTGACGTAGTTAATGAGCGACATTGACTTGCCCTGAAGTTATATTAGACATGTTTCACAATCACCTGACCCAGGAATCTGCTCGGGTTTACGTTACGGCAAATCCTTTGCTAACCGGGTTTTCATGAGGCAGTATAGGCATCACTCCTTTCCTCCGAAACTGAGAGGATTTGATACTGATATAACTTTTCCTCATTCAAGAATGGCTCCACCGC
Organism: Pandoraea eparura; assembly: GCF_902459725.1. GTDB lineage: Bacteria > Pseudomonadota > Gammaproteobacteria > Burkholderiales > Burkholderiaceae > Pandoraea > Pandoraea eparura. Next base: position 122,663 of record NZ_CABPSH010000006.1, on the reverse strand, counting down.
TCAACTCGATCATCTCTCGGCTGCACCTGAAACAGCTGCGTCTGCTCATTGCGCTGGCGGACCATGGCTCGTTACAGAGCGCCGCCAAGCAGGTCTCGCTTACACAGCCCGGGGCAAGCAAGGCACTGCAGGAAATCGAAACGACGTTTGGCACGGCGCTCTTCAATCGCACCAATCGAGGGCTCGAGCCCAATGAAATCGGGCATTGCGTGATTCGTTACGCGCGATTGATCCATACCGACCTTGCCCATCTGCGCGAGGAAATCGTCGGCATCATGCGCGGGCACGGTGGACGGGTATCGGTCGGCGTCATCATGGGAGCGGTTCCACGGGTTACGGACGCGGTATCGGCATTGATTGCGCAGCACTCGGAGATGTCGGTCGAGATCGTGGAGGACACGAGCGCAGCGCTGCTGAACCTGATCGATACAGGGCGACTTGATCTCGCTGTATGTAGAACGACGATCAGTCAGACCCCATCGCTATATGACAGCGTCAAGCTGCAAGAGGAAACGTTGGCCGTCATCGCCAATGTGAATCATCCGCTTCACACGCCAGAGCGAATCACGCTCAGGGAGCTCGCTGATTACCGATGGGTCGTGTACCGCGCCAATATGCCAATGCGAATGCTGCTTGAGCGCGAGTTCCGGGAATCTGAAATCCGATTCCCGTCGAATCTTCTGGAGACCACGTCAGCGTTCGCCACACTTTCACTGCTACAAGGCAACCCATCTTTCGTCGCACTCGTCTCCATTGACGTTGCACAATTCTTCTCTCGACACGGCATCACCCGCATTCTTCCCCTGACCTTGTCGTCACGAAGCGAACCCTATGAATTGGTGACGCGCAAGGGCGCACCTGCCTCACCAGGCGCAAAGCTGCTGATCGAGAAGCTCCTGAACCCGACATCAGACGTGGCCGCAGCCGCACTGACATAATCGGGGGCGGCGTGCCTGAAACATGAGCGTCGGTTATAACGCCAGTCTCAACTCTCAGTATTCAGGCCGACATGCGTTGACTACACTCCGAGCCAGCCGATTTGCCAGTCGGCCACAACATCAAACGGAGACACACCATGGACGAGACCCATCTGCGCCGGCACTTCTTCAAGAACGTGGCCTTCCTCTCAGTTGGCGCCATCGCCACGTCGATCATGCCGACGGGGGCGCTAGCACAAGCCAAATCGCCTGCCGAATGCGAGGCGGAGGTCATCACGGCCGGCGGTCCCGACGTGCAGCGCAGGTACATCAAGACCCCGACCGGCTATTTCATGGTTCTGCGCATGGGCGACAATGTGTTCGAGCAGTTGACGAAGTTCGCCATCGCGGAGAACATTCCGGCGGCCAGCGTCGCAGCCATCGGCTTCGGACACGCCACGTTCGGGTCCTGGAACGCTGCCAAGAAGGACTTCGATTCCAAGACGTTTCGCAACGTGGAGATGGCAAGCATCGTCGGGTCGGTCGCGTGGAAGGAAGGTAAGCCATCGATCCACATTCACGGCATTGCAGGCGATAGCACTTTCAGTGCCTACGGCGGGCATTTGCTGGATCTCGAGGTTGGAACCGGCTCGATGGAAATCACACTGAACGTGCATCAGAAGCGCCTCGAACGCGCCATCGATCCCTGCATTGGCGCCAACGTCCTCGGGATCTAGGCTCGAACCGCTTGCCGATAGCGTGCCGCGCCCGCCTCGCTTTTCGCGACCGGGCGTTCGACGCCCTCCCCCGCTCCCGATCTCTACTTGGCGTAACCCGCCTGCGCAAAATCCAACGCACTTCATGTTGGATACCCACGCCGCTTAGCGAATGCGACGCATTCGTGATACGATCCGGGCAAATTCCAGATTCGGCCATCCCGGCGGACCGAAAATCGGCCTTTCACAACGATGCTCACTCGCTCACGCAAACGTTTCAGCGCATGGCTTGGCTTGACCGCCATGTGCCTGGCGCTTTGCGTGCCGATCGTGAGCCAGTGGCTGGCCGCGCACCGCGCGAGCGTTTCGCCGATCGACGCGACCTTCTGTACCGCAGACGGATTGACGCAGTCGGTCGTGCCAACCATCGCGCACGACGATTCGCACGCGGACATGCGTCACGCACCGGCCGCCGATCATGGCGGGCACGGTGACGCGTGCGGCTATTGCTCGTTGCTCGCGAACCATCCGCCACTGGTCATGCCGCCGTACGCCAGTGCGGTGTCGTTTGTCTGGATCGCCCGGGCCGGTCCGACGTCGACCGTCTCGCCGCAACGTCGTCCGCCTGCCTACATTCCGCCCGCCCGGGCCCCGCCGCACCTTTCCTGATTGACGCTTTTTCGTGCCCGGCAAGCCGTTGCAATGCAATGGCCTGCCGGTAGTCATTCGCTCATCGCAGTCAGGAAAATCTCATGTTCTCCCCCTTTGCGCGCAAGACGCCGCTGGCGCTCGCGCTGGCCGCCGTGTTGCCGGTCATCGCCCACGCCGCCGATAACAACGATCAAACCCCGACCGCTTCTGCGGTCGAACTCGCACCGACGTCCGTGACGGCGTCCTCAGAGCGCTTGCCCAAGCGCGTACTCGATCCCAATCTGCCGTCGTCAAGCGCGACGGTAACCGCAGACCAACTGCAATATCAGAATGTCGAGACGACCGAAGATGCGCTGCGTTACGTCCCCGGTATGGCCGTGCGCCGCCGCTTCATCGGCGATCTGAATTCGACGATCGCCGTGCGTGGCACGAGCAATTCGCAGACCGCGCGCGGCCTCGTCTATGCGGATGGTTTGCTGCTCAGCAACTTCCTGGGCAATACATGGACGTTCGCGCCGCGCTGGTCGATGGTGTTCCCCGAGGAAATCGATCAGGTCGATGTGATCTACGGCCCGTTTTCGGCGTTGTATCCCGGCAACTCGATCGGCGCGACAGTTCTCGTCAGCACCCGCATGCCCGACAAATTCGTCACAGACGCAAAGATCCAAGGGTTCACGCAGCACTTCAACCTGTTCGGTGTGAACCGAAGCTTCAACGGCAGCAACGTGAGTGCGAGCGTTGGCGACAAGTTCGGCAATCTGTCGCTGCTGGTGGGCGTCGACCACATGGAGAACACGGGACAACCGCTCCAGTTTTACACGGCGTCGCAATCGACCACGCCTGCCACGGCAAGCGCCAAGGTCGTGAGCGGCGCGTACGCCTATCGCGACCAAAATGGCGCGCCGGGTGTTGTGATGGGGGTAAACGGAGAAGGCATCGAACGCGTGACGCAAGACCAGCTCAAGCTCAAGGCCACCTACGATTTCACACCGAGGCTGCAAGGCGGTTTTAGCTTCGGTTACTGGCACCAGAACTACAACAGCCAGACAAGCACCTTCCTGCGCGATGCGAACGGCAACCCCGTGTACTCGGGTACGGTCAACATCAACGGCTACCAATACGTCATTCCCGCATCGGCGTTTGCGCCAAGTCAGGGCGTGAGCGAGAACCTGCTTTACGGCCTGTCTCTCAAGACGCGCAACAAGACCGGATGGAATTGGGAAGCCATCGCGTCGTACTTCGACATCTCTCAAAGCGAGGCACGTACCGCGAGCTCTGGGGTTCCCGGGAACGGGCCCGGTACGGTAACGTATGGCGACGGTACCGGATGGAAGTCCGTCGATCTGCGCAGTACCTACACACCCGCGCAAACGGGCGCCGGCGCGCACTGGCTGGCATTCGGTTACCACTTCGACACGTACTTCCTCGATAACCAGACGTTCAACACCGCCGCATGGGTGAATGGCAACGGCACGTCGTTAGCCAACGCGTTCGGCGGCAACACGCTCACGCAGGCGCTTTACGCGCAGGACACGTGGCAATTCCTGCCGCGTTGGAAACTCACGACCGGCCTGCGTTATGAAGATTGGCGTGCCTATTCGGGCGCTCGTACGCTGGGTGGCGTGACCGTGCCGTATGCAGGATCGTCCGACGCTCACTTCTCGCCCAAGCTTTCGCTGGCGTTCGCTGCCACGCAGGATCTGACGCTGCGGGCTTCGATCGCACGCGCCTATCGCTTCCCGACAGTCTCGGAACTTTTCCAGGGCTCAATCACCGGCACGAACATCGTCAACAACAACCCGGGACTGCGCCCCGAAGACGACCTCGCGAAGGAGTTGAGCGCCGAGTGGCAACTGGACGCGGGCAAGGTGCGCGTTTCGCTGTTCCAGGACGACGTGAAGAATACGATCTTCAGTCAGACAAACACGACCGTGTTCCCCAACGTCACGAACTTCCAGAACATCGACAAGGTTCGCTCGCGCGGTATCGATACGGCTTTCGACGGTCAGGACGTGGTCTTCCAGGGACTCGATATCGCGGCAGGCGTGACGTACACGCAGTCGAAGATCATGGCGAATACGACTAATCCGGCTTCTGTCGGCAAGTATTTCTACCGTATTCCGCTGTGGCGCGCGAACCTGGTGGCGACCTACCGTTTCGACGCGAAGACGGCAGTGACCGGCGCAATTCGATACTCGGGCCGTCAGTACAACACACTGACCAACACCGACAACAATCCGAACACATACGGCGGCACGAGCACCTATACCGTCTTCGATGCGAAGTTCACGTACAAGCCGACCGCACGCACGCAGATCGGCATCGGCGTGGACAACCTGTTCGACACGCGCTACTTCGTCTATCACCCCTACGCTGGCCGCACCTTCTTCATCGAAGGCAAGTTCGCCATCTGACGCCGCTGGCCAAGGAGATCACGAATCATGGAAATTCCTTTCACGTCGACGCGCGACGTGCAGCCGAACCCGGCCGCCGGCCGCTATCGCACACTTTGGCGATGGCATTTCTACGCGGGTCTGTTCGTCATGCCGTGGCTCATGGTGCTGGCCGTTACGGGAACGATCTACGTATTTCAACCGCAGATTGAACCGTGGCTGTATCACGACCGGATGGTCGTTGCCGCGTCGCAGGCGCCCCGCCTGACCGAGCAAACGCTCATGGAACGTGCTGCGGCATCGCTGCCGCGGGGCGCCACGATCAGTTCGGTCGAGGTGAATCGCGATCCGGCGCGAAGCGCGGAATTCGTTTTCCGACTGCCAGGCGGTGAGCGAGAGAGTGTGTACGTCAACCCGTATTCTGGCGAGGTGCTGGGCACGCTAAGCGTGGAGCATCGGCTGATGAAGCAGGTTCGCCTGTTGCATCGCGCGATGATGCTCGGCAAACCGGGGGAGCTGCTCATGGAGCTGGCCGGGTGCTGGACACTGGTCATGCTTGTGACCGGCGTAGCGCTGTGGTGGCCGCGCGGCAGCGCGACATGGGCGGGTGCGCTCAAACCGCGACTTCAGTTGCGTGGCCGGCCTTTGCTGCGCAATCTGCATGGCGTCGCGGGCCTTTGGCTCGCGGCGGGCGGACTGGCCTTCGTGCTCACCGGATTGCCTTGGTCGGGCTCGTGGGGCAAGCAGTTCAAGGCCATCGCGACGCAAGCGGGCATGGGCTATCCTGCCGGCGCATGGGGCGAAGCGCCGGTACGCTCGCGCATGCCGACAAAGATGGATGATTTGCCGATCGCACAGGTGCCCTGGGCTGTGGGCGACACGACGGTGCCCAATTCGAAGGTGCCAGCGCACGAGATGAGCGCCATGCATGGCAATCAGGGCAATCACGGCGATCCGGAGATGATCGGAATGCAAGGCATGGGCGCCTCGTCGCAAGCAGACGACGCAAGCGCGGCCAACGAGCATGCCGCGCACGGTGGCGGTGGCGGCAAGCAGGGGCTGACGATCGCGCAACTCGACGCTCAGGGTGCGCTGCCCATCGACCGCGTGATGCAAATCGCGGAGAGAAAGGGCGTGAGCACAGGATACAGCCTGGTCGTTCCGTCGCGCGCCGATGGCGTCTACACCGTTTCTTACTTCCCACCTGATCCGCGCGACGAACGCACCCTGCACATCGACCAGTACAGCGGCAAGGTACTGCGCGACATCGATTACGACGCCTACGGCGGCGTGGCGCAGGCGATCTCGTATGGCACATCGCTGCACATGGGCCGATACTTCGGTGCTGCCAATCAATGGCTATGCGCGTTGATTTCGATGGGGCTCTTCGCCATGGCGGCTACAGGCGCCGCGATGTGGTGGATACGCCGCCCGTCTCGTTCGCTGGGCGTACCCGCGCGAATGCCGATGCGCGTTCCCATGCGCGGTTGGATTGTGTCCCTGGTCGCGTTGGGCGTCGTGTTTCCGCTGATGGGCGCCACGATGCTCGCGGTCTGGGGGCTTGACCGGATTTGGGTCAGACGGACAACGAAACCGCTGCGGCAGGCGGCACAATGAATGCCGTTGATGGGGCGCGCTGGGTGGGGCTCTCAGGCGCGCGTGTGTCTGCACCCGCGCATTGGGATACGCCGCTAGCCTTGGGCGAGCAGCAGAAAGTCGGCGGCATTGGGGGAGCGCATGCCGGGATTGCCATACCTACCTCCCCCGACGAGACGCCTCACGTCAAATGAGACGAGCGAGAGCGTGTCATCACGATCCTCGGCAAACGTTTGCGCTCAGGTCATACCAAGCGACGGCGACGAATCCCCCCACCAGTCCGAGATGCTCGAAAAAGCCGTTGGCAAGCATCACCCGCGCCTCGGGAGGCGCGGCCCAGAACCGGTTCGCGAGACACGACGCAGCCAGCGTAAAACCGGCCAACGCCAACGCCCCCAACCACCGCCACCGGCCCGTCAGGATCAACAGTGACGCGCCGATTTCAAGCACGATAACGGCCAGTGCCATCGGCGCGGCCGGCGACAACCCGAAGTGCCGCATCTCGGCGATGGCGCCAGGGAAATCCATCGCCTTGTCGATGCCGCCCTGCAGGTAAGCGCTACACAATAGCAATAGCGCGAGCCGGTAAATCCAGCTTGGTGGCGAGCACGCCTTGCGAACTACCGCAGATGAAACATCCGGCGACGACGGGAGGGGAGCCATAAAACACCTCGGTTAACACACGCTGCTCAAAACGCCCAGCAAGCTCACTGGTTGATGAAGGCCAGCAGGTCGGCGTTGACCTTATCGGCGTTGATCACGCACATGCCGTGGGAAGCCCCCTTGTACACCTTGAGCCTGGCGTTGGGGGCGATCTTGACCGACAGCTCGGCGGCATTGCCGATCGGGACGATCTGGTCGTCGTCGCCGTGCAGAATCAGCGTCGGGATCGTCATTTTCTTCAGATCTTCCGTGTAGTCGACTTCCGAGAATTCCTTGACGCACAGATACTGGCCCAGAATGCCGCCGGTCATGCCCTGCGCCCAGAACGCGTCGACGGTGCCTTGCGAAACCTTGGCATCCGGACGGTTAAACCCGAAGAACGGTACGGCCAGGTCCTTGTAGAACTGCGAGCGATTGTCTGCCACGCTCTTGCGGATGTTGTCGAACACCTCAAGCGGCAAGCCGTTCGGATAGGCTGCGGATTTGGCCATGATCGGCGGCACCGCGCCGATCAATACCGCGCGCGCGACGCGCCGGGTGCCGTGGCGACCGATGTAGTGCGCGACCTCGCCACCGCCGGTCGAGTGACCAACCAGCGTGGCGCCCTGAATGTCGAGCGAGTCAAGCAGCGATGCCAAGTCGTCTGCATAGGTATCCATATTGTTGCCATGCGCCGACTGCGTGGAACGCCCATGTCCCCGACGGTCGTGCGCGATGACACGACAGCCGTGCTGCACCAGGAAAAGCATCTGCGCGTCCCAGGCGTCGGCATTGAGCGGCCAGCCGTGCGAGAAGACCACGGGTTTGCCGCTACCCCAGTCTTTGTAGAAGATTTGCGTGCCGTCTTGGGTTGTGATCGTATTCATCGTCTGCGCTCCGAGGAAGGAATGGCGGAATAGCAAGGTCGACTTCGCGTTGAAACCAGCGTGGACTGCATTTGCACCGAGGGCCACCACAGCGGCGGCCGCACCAAGTGTGTCGGTGCCGCTCGCCGGCCATATGCGCCGCATGGGCGTCGACGGTGCTGGAGGGCGTCTGGTGTTGCGCTGCAACGCCTGACGGCCGATCACAAAGAAGACTAATGGCACTGCGCCGGCGCCGCCATCGTCACTTGGTATTAACCGCCCGGGCTGCGCGCCTCGGACGATTCCCTAGAATGCGCCTTCCCCCGATTGAGCGTCAATCAGCCATTCACGGCCCACGATGCGCACGTCTATCGCACACGCGCCACCTCATGCAGGAGCCGCTGTCGGTGTTTGCGCTACCTGACGAAGCCCAGTGGTCGATCGTCGACCCAATTGGCGCGGCGCTCGGTAACGCGAACGCGCGGCACACCTTTGTGCTATTGGTGAGCGCGCCGGAATGTGATCTGATGATCGCGTTCTCCACATCACGCCCTGCGCGTTGCCCATCATGCCCCGCGAACCCAACGACGTCGTCACGAGCATCATTACCCACGAAATCATTCCCGAAGCGACGCATCGCTACGAGCAATGGCTAGCCGACATCCGAAAGGTTTGCGAGCGATTCGAGGGCTATCTTTCCACCGATGTGATCCGGCCGCTCGGCAAGCAGCACACCTATGTGGTGATCATTCGTTTCGACGGTTTCGAAAACCTCACGCGCTGGATGGAGTCTGCCGAGCGCCGCGATTTCCTGAAGCGTATGCAGCCCTTTTTGCCGAAGGGCGACCGCTACCAGATCCGTACGGGACTTGAATTCTGGTTCGAGCCGCCTGCGCACAAGCCTGCCACGCCCTGGAAGCAGTGGCTGGTGACGTGGACTGCGATCTTTCCCTTGTCGGTCCTGGTGCCTTGGATACTCGGGCCGGTATTCGCCTTGTGGCCGTTCCCCGGCGAGTCGATCGTCGCCCGGATGGCCGGTACCGCGGTGATCGTGTTGCTGATGGTCTACGTGGTCATGCCGCGCTACACCAAGGCTGTCGCCGGCTGGCTGTTTCGCTGAGGTATTCGCATTAGCCATTTGACCTGTGCAGGTTTTCACTGGGTCATTACAGCGTTTCGACGCGGTGACGATGTACGGATTGCTCCTTGGGCGTGCGATTTACGCGCCGGCCTAAGCCGCGAAGGCCGGCGTCAGGCGGCCGCGCCGAGTCGCGGCAGTCGAAACTGGAATTCGCTGCCGCCCTCAGGACACGCCCGCACGTCCGGCGCGTCGTCGTAGCAAGCCAGCCGAAATATCGACTATCACCGCTACTGCAAACGTTGGACCAGTTCCGGCACGATCTCAAAAAGATCGCCCACGAGACCGTAATCCGCAACGCTGAAGATCGCGGCTTCGGGGTCCTTGTTGATCGCCACGATCACTTTTGAATCCTTCATGCCCGCCAGATGCTGGATCGCCCCCGAGATGCCGATGGCAAAGTACAACTGCGGCGCCACGATCTTGCCCGTCTGCCCCACTTGGTAGTCATTCGGCACGTAACCCGCATCAACCGCTGCGCGCGAGGCGCCCAACGCTGCCCCCAGCCTGTCGGCCAAGGGCTCCAGCAGGCGTTTGTAGTTCTCCGCGCTACCCAGTCCGCGACCGCCCGACACGATGGTACCCGCGCTGGTCAGTTCAGGGCGGTCCAGCTTAGTCACATCACGGCTCACGAATTTCGATAACCCCGCGTCGGGCGCCGCATCGATGCTTTCGATCGGTGCGCTGCTGCCCTCAGATGCGTCCGCGTCGAAGCTCGTCGCTCTTACCGTGATGACCTTGATCGAATCGCGCGATTGCACCGTTGCAATCGCATTACCTGCGTAAATCGGTCGCTCGAACGTGTCTGCGCTGCACACTGCCGTGATATCGCTAATCTGTGCCACGTCGAGTTTTGCAGCAATGCGAGGCGCGATATTCTTGCCCGATGCAGTAGCCGGCACCAGTATGTGCGAGTAATTCCTCGCGATGCTCAACACCGTCGCCTCGATATTCTCGGCCAGGCCCGCTTCCAGCTGCGGCGCATCGGCCAGCAGCACCTTACTCACCCCTGCGAACTTCGCCGCAGCCTGCGCGGCGTTATGCGCATGATGGCCCGCAACCAGAACGTGCACGCTCTGCTGCGCGAATGACTTGATCGCCTTCGCCGCTGCCACTGTCCCCAGCGTCGCGGCTTTGACGGTCGCATTGTCGTGCTCTGCAATTACCAGAATCGTCATGTCTTTCCTCTCTTGCCCGTTTGTCAGAGTACGTTCGCCTCAGCCTTCAGCCGCTCCAGCAACGACGCCACATCCGGCATCCTGACACCGGCGCCGCGCCTCGCAGGCTCCACGACCTTGAGCGTTGCCAGCCGTGGCGTGACGTCAACACCGAGATCCTCGGGCTTGATCGTCTCGATCGGCTTCTTCTTGGCTTTCATGATGCTCGGCAGCGTCGCATAGCGCGGCTCGTTCAAGCGCAGGTCGGTAGTGATCACAGCGGGAAGCTTGACCGACAATGTCTGCGCACCGCCGTCCACTTCACGCGTCACAACCGCGCTGCCGTCAGCGATGACGACCTTCGACGCAAACGTCGCCTGCGGCATATCTCCAAGGGCTGCGAGCATTTGGCCGGTCTGATTCGAGTCGTCATCGATGGCCTGCTTGCCCAGAATGATGAGTTGCGGCTGCTCCCGGTCTAAGATGGCCTTCAACAGCTTTGCCACGGCCAGTGGCTGCAACGCCTCATTCGACTCGATCAGGATGCCGCGATCCGCTCCGATCGCCAGGGCCGTGCGCAACGTCTCCTGCGCCTGCGCCACACCCGCGGAAACTGCGATCACCTCCGTGGCCACGCCCGCCTCCTTGAGCCGAACCGCTTCCTCCACTGCGATCTCGTCGAAGGGATTCATCGACATCTTTACGTTCGCGGTGTCGACACCCGAACCGTCCGACTTCACCCGGACATTTACGGTGTGATCTACCACGCGCTTCACAGTCACGATAATCTTCATTTCCTGATTTCCATATCACTAGGCAATTCAATCGTTTAATCTATGGCGAGCACCGTCTGCAGCGCCCACGATCTGCGCTTCATACACGTAGGGAAGCACGCCGCCCGATCGCAGATACCGAAGCTCGGCGGACGTATCGACGCGCAGCGTCGCCGCCGATTGCGCCACCGTCGTTTCCCCACGGGTCACGACAACGCGCACGGGCTGCCGGCAGGTCAACGCATCGCTGTCGAAATGAATGTCGACCGACTCGTCGCCGTGCCATTCCATCTCGTCGAAATCCGTCGATTCCGGCAACTCGATCGGCATGACGCCCATCAGAACGAGATTGCTGCGATGGATACGTTCAAAGCTACGGGCCAGGACTGCGGACACGCCAAGCAACGACGTTCCGCGCGCCGCCCAATCTCTCGCGCTACCCGCGCCATACGATTTTCCCGCGACGATGACGCTGGGCACGCCATCGTGCGCATTCTCCCGAGCGACTTCGAATACCGTGCGTACGTGCCCATCACGCGCCGAACGCGCAAGCGGGCCGACAAGCGGGTGCACCAACGCGTTGACCAGGCGCGGGCTCGCGAAGGTTCCGCGCACCATGACGTGGTGATTGCACCTGCGCGCGCCGTAGGTGTTGAAGTCTTCTGGCGCAACGCCTTGCTGTCGCAAATAGCGACCAGCATCGCCCTCTTCCGCGATGCGCCCCACGGGGCTGATGTGATCTGTCGTGATGGCGTCGCCGAGCACGGCAAGCACGCGCGCGCCGGTAATGGACGCCGCGCCGATCGCTTGCTTTGTCCTGTCGAAGAACGGTGGCTCAACGAAATACGTGGAGCCGTCCTGCCATTGATACACCGTGCCGCTCTCCGATGCGATTGCATTCCATGTCTGTCGCGCTGCGCCACTTGCGTCGGTGATCGACGCGTAATCGCGTTGATCGAGAACGTACAGAAGCAGCGCCTCCACCGTGGCGTCATCCGGCCACAGATCGCGCAGAAATACCGGATGCCCGTCACGATCCGTGGCCACCGGCTGCGCTTCGAGATCCGTCAGAACAGTGCCGGCGAGGGCGTAAGCAACGACGAGTGCAGGGCTAGCCAGATAGTTCGCCTTGACAAGCGGATGAATTCGCGCCTCGAAATTCCGGTTTCCGGAAAGCACGGCCGCCACGGTCACATTCCTCGCAACGATGTCATCCTCCACGCCGTCTTGCAGAGCCCCGGTATTTCCGACGCAAGCCGAGCACCCGTAGGCCGCCACGTAGAATCCCAAGGCCTCCAGCGGTGAGAGCAGGCCAGCGCGCTCCAGATACTTCGTGACCGCAAGGGACCCAGGCGCAAGCACGGTCTTCACGTATTGCGGCACGGTCACGCCACGCTCGACGGCGGCCTTTGCCACGAGCCCTGCCGTCAACATCGCGGCGGGGTTGGCGGTGTTGGTGCACGAGGTGATCGCCGCGAGCACGACTGCGCCGTCAGCGAGCGACGCCATGTCGCCTCGCGACGAATCAGCCCGCGAAGGGTCGACTGGAAGACTTGCCGCAACGTCCGGCAACGACAATGTCTGATGCGGACGGCGAGGGCCGGATACCAACCGGCCCACGCGCGACAGGTCGATTTCGAGTGTCGCGGAATAATCCAGATCGGTGGCTTCCGGTATACCCAGCAAACGCTGCCGAAGGCAGTAGGCGCCGAAGCGATCGACCCGTTGCTTCGAGCGGCCGGTGTCTAGAAAGTACGCCAGCGTACTTTCGTCGGTCGCGAAGTAGCCGACCGTCGCACCATACTCCGGTGCCATGTTCGCGATCGTGGCGCGATCGGGAACGCTCAATCGGCGCGCCCCTCGCCCGACAAATTCGAGAAACTTGCCAACCACACCGTATTCGCGCAGCACACCTGTCAGGTAAAGCGCCAGATCGGTGGCATTCGTCCCCGTCTGCCGCGACCCCGAGAGCGCAACGGCGATCACGTCCGGTGTCGGCACGTAAAGCGGCAGACCGAGTACGGCCAATTCAGCCTCCAGCCCTCCCACACCCCAGCCGAGAATGCCAAGTCCGTTCACCATCGTCGTGTGCGAGTCGGTTCCGACCAGGGTATCGGGGAAGGCGAATCCGTCGCGCTGCGCGAGCCCTGTTGAGAGATATTCCAGATTGACTTGATGCACGATGCCGTGACCGGGCGGAACGACGCGCAAGCCATGGAACGCTTGCTCCGCCCATTTCACGAACCGATAACGCTCGTCGTTGTTCTCAAACTCGCGTGCAAGGTTTTGGGCCTGCGACAGAGGGGTTCCCGAGAAATCCGCGACGACCGAATGATCGATGACAAGGTCTACCGGAATACGCGGCTGAACACACTCCGGCGCAATGCCGTCGCGCCACGCGGCTGCACGCATTGCCGCAAGATCGCTGAGCAGCGGAATGCCCGAAGCGTCCTGTAGCAACACCCGCGAGAACCAGGCCGGAATTTCATCGCGCACCCCGCTCTGCCACGCGAGAAGATTGCTGAGATGCGCACCCGTTGTGTGTTCGCCGTCGAAGCGCCGCACCACGCCTTCGAGCAGGATTCGGATCGACATCGGAAGGCGTGCAACGGCCGGGAACGCCCGCTCGATCTCGCGCAGCGACACGATGCGGCTGCGCCCGCCGTCGCCCCAGTCGATCGGCTGGATGAACGCGCCGGCGTCCATCATGGCTTCAATACTGGTCATTCTCATACCGAACTGTTGACGAAGGAACATTACGTCGCGCCGGTCCCGTGTAGGTATAGGGAACGCTTGGCGGCATCGGACCCTTGATGCGCTCCTGCGCTTGCGACTGCTCGTACGCGTGCGCGAGAATGCCAACCGAGCGAGAAAGAATGAAGAGCCCGCGTCCCAGCGTCGCCGAAAAGCCCAGCTCGCTATAGATCACTGCAGTCGCCCCGTCGATATTGATGGGGATCGCCTTGTTCGCACGCCGGGCAAGCGTAGCCTCGATCGCTCTTGCCGCTGCAAGGTACTGTCCAGTGAGCAGGCCTTCGCACCGCGCTTGCTCGACAAGCGCGAGCAGGCGCGTGGCGCGCGGGTCGACGGGGTGAAAGCGATGACCATACCCAGGAATCATCTTCGACACATTGCGCTGGTGATCACCCACCACGATATCGCTCGCGTGCGCGACGCCACACTGCTCGGCGCTTGCGCATTCAAGCACACTGCGGAACAGATCCATGCATTGCTGCCCCGCCCCGCCGTGGACGTCGCCCAGCACATTGATCGCCGATGCCATTGCGTTATTGATGTCGACGCCACACGTCATGCTCATGCGCGCAATCGCAATCGACGGTGCCTGAGGCCCATGATCGACAGCCGCGACAAGCGCGGCCTCGAGCAGCGTCGCCAGCGGCTTCGACGGGACTTCGCCGCGCAGCATCAGCCAAACCATTTGCGCGTAGCTCAGATTGCCGATGAGGGTTTCGATCGGGTATCCGCGAATACCAATTTCGCCGGGCTGAACGTCGATGATCGACGTCTTCCACCATTGTTCGGGTGGCGTCGATGGTTTGCCTGTTGTGGGTTTCATACCGCCCCCTGATGCTTGAGCTGTTCAATTTCGAGACTCGTGTACCCGAGCTCGCCTAACACCTGAGCGGTGTGCTCGCCCAGCGTGGGCGGCGCGCAAGCGACGTCCGGCTCCGCTTCTCGCATTTTGAATCCGGAAAGCACCACCGATACGTCTCGCTCGTTTTTTACGGCGCGTCGAAACGATTTCACTAATCGTCGTTGCGTCACCTGCGGCTCGGCAAGCGCACTCGCCACATCCAGCACCCGCCCTGCGGGGATACCTGCCCGGGTCAGCGCCGGCTCCCATTCGGTAGCGGACTTTGTCTTCAAAGCAGCCTCGATGAGCGTTTTCAGTTCCGCCCGGTTCCGTTTGCGCGCCTCGCGCTGCGCAAATCGCGCATCGCTGGCGAGTTCGGGAATGCCGAGAAGCGCTACGAGCGCAACGAACTGCTCCTGCTTGTTCGCAGCGATGTTGAGGAGGCCGTCTGCCGTTTCGAAAGTGCCGGAAGGGGCGGCCGTGAAGTTCTCGTTCCCCATCGGTTGAGGCCGCTGCCCCGCGATCAGATAATTGGAGATGACCCAACCCATCGATGCCAGCATGCAATCGAGCATCGAAACATCGATGGACGTACCCACCCCCGTTGCCGCCCGACGAACCAACGCCGCACTGATCGCAAAAGCCGCGGTTACACCACCCAACGTGTCCGCGACGGGGTAGCCGACGCGCATCGGCACGCTCCGTTCGTCGCCAGTCACACTCATTACGCCAGACATGCCTTGAACGATCTGATCATAGGCGGGGGCATCTTTGAGCGGCCCCGTCTGGCCAAAGCCGGAAATCGCGCAATATACGAGTCGCGGATTGATCTCGCGCAGGTCGTCGTAGCCGACGCCGAGGCGATCCATTACGCCGGGCCGGAAGTTTTCGATGACAACATCGGCAGACGCAGCCAGTTTATGGAAAATGGCTTTGCCGGCCTCACTCTTCAGATTGAGCGTGACCGACCGCTTTCCCGCGTTCTGTGCGAGAAACGATGCCCCCATCAACTCGGCGTTCAGCGCCGGATCGGCGCCAAGTTGCCGCGCCAGGTCTCCCGTACCGGGGGTTTCGACCTTGATAACGTCGGCCCCCATTAGCGCCAATTGATAGCCGCAGAACGGCCCGGCCAGGACGTTCGTCACATCGAGAATCCTGATTCCTTCCAATGCCTGAGTCATTTTTACCTCGATTTCAGAATTATTTTCTGAAACATTGACCAAAAATTATCAATGTAGGTCTATCTGATAGAACATCGTTCTATAACTTGCTTAAAAAACAGGCGGCCTTCTTGCAGTACCGCCTAATGGGTTCGGTTAACGCTGCTGTGCAGCCTTTAGCAAACGTGTCTCGTCGCCTCCGCATTGTTTCGTCAACTCTGCAGCGAACTTCAATAGCGTCGGTACATACGATTCCAGCGTCTCAGCTTCGAGCCGATAGCGCGGCCCCGATATCGTAATCACGCCAACCAATTGGTTGCGCACGCCGAGCACGGGGCATGCCAGTGCGGCCGTCTCGGGATCCCGCTCCCCCACCGAGGCGGCGTACATGCGGTCGCGGATGCGTTCGTACTTATCGCCGGACAAGCCGCTGAACGCAAGGATGACATGGCCGCCCGCCCCAACGTTGAGCGGAAGCCGGTGACCGACATGTACCGAATCACGTATGGCACGATCGGCGTCCTGCCGATGCAGGCAGACACGCGTATCGCCGTCGCGAACATAAAACGAAGCGCTCTCGTTGATCTCATCGACGAGTCGGCGCAAGGCCTGAGGGACGAGATCAGACGTATTGAAATTTCGCTGATACATAAAGCCGAGCGACAGCGTCTTGGGCCCGAGCCGGTAAAGGCCGTCGGAGGTACGCTGAACGTAGCCGTACTTTTCCAGCGAATCGATCAAGCGGAGAATCGTGCTCTTGTAGAAACCCGTGCGGCTTGCGATTTCGGCAAGCGTCAGCGCGCCATCACGCTCGTTGAACGCCTCAAGGATATCGAGTGCGCGTTCAACCGCTGCTACACCGTCTGAACTCATAAGTCTCCCTCTCTGGATCGCCCGTATATTAAACGAATCCGTTCGGTATTGATCGCTCCCCGCGCTGCGCTCACCCGACCTCCACGGCAAGATATCGACTCCGGACGTCTTCGGCGCCTGCGAACTCGTCTCGAGTACCGTGATAAGCGATATGCCCCTCTTCCAGGATGTAATGGCGATCCCCCAACGCCATGCAGACATCCACGCTTTGCTCGACGAGCAGGATGGGAATGCCTTCGGCGCGGATCGTGCGACAAATCGCCATGATTTCGTCGACGATGACTGGCGCCAGCCCTTCGCTCGGCTCATCGAGCATCAAGAGTTTGGGGCCGTTCACCAGCGCACGTGCGATGGCGAGCATCTGTTGCTCGCCGCCCGAGAGGGCCGACCCGCCATTTTTTCTGCGCTCGCGCAAACGGGGAAACAGCGCATACACCGCGTCAAGTGACCAGATCGAGTCTCGCCGCGCCGCTATGCGCAGGTTCTCCTCCACAGTCAGCATTGCGAAGATGCCTCGGTGCTCCGGAACCAACTTCAGACCATGCCGCGAAACAACATCGGCTCGTCCGGGCACGATCGCCTTGCCGCCTAGGCGAACTTCCCCGGCGAACAAAGGGATCGCTCCCGCAATCGCGCTCAGCGTCGTTGTCTTCCCCGCGCCGTTGCGGCCGAGCAGGCAAACTATCTCGCCCGCCGCCACTTCGAGCGAAACGTTGTGCACGATGCGTGCGCTCCCGTATCCGGCGCACAAGCCTTCAACCCGCAACATGATGTCGCTCCCCCAGGTATACGCGCCGAACGCGCTCGTCACGTCTGATTTCGTCTGGCGTGCCTTCGGTGAGCACCTGTCCCTCGAAGAGGACAGTGATCCGATCCGAAAGCGTCATGACCAGATGCATGTTGTGCTCCACATACACCACCGTGTGGTCACGGCTCAAATCTTTGAGCAGCGCGCGCATTACAGGCAGATCGTCGACACCCATGCCGGACGTCGGCTCGTCGAGAAGCAGCAATTTCGGCCGGCCGGCCATGCTCATCGCGACTTCAATGATGCGCTGCCGCCCATGCGACAGCTCGCCAACGCGGCGCTCGGCCTCTGCTCGCAGCGCCAATCGTTCGATGAGGTATTCCGCCATCTCGGAGGCCTGCGTATCGCGCTCGCGTTTCGAAAAGAAGTCGAGCGCACGCACCGAACGCAGGCCTTGCGCGGCAAGCCGCAGATTTTCTCGCGTCGTCAGCCCGGGAAACAGATTCGTTATCTGAAAACAGCGCGCCATGCCTGAATGCAATCTGCGATGTACGGGCACGCGGGTCACGTCGCAGCCGTCGAACATGACCCGGCCTGACGATGTCTCGATGCGGCCCGACAGGGCATTGAAGAACGTGGTCTTGCCCGCCCCGTTCGGGCCGATCAGCGCGTGGATCGAGTTGCGCTTCACACGCAGATCGACGTTCTTGTTGGCGACGAAGTTCCCAAATCGCACCCCAACGGATTGCGCTTCTAGAATGTAGTCCATTGCTTGTCCTTTCGATCATAAGTTTGGCGCCGCACGCGCGAAACAAGGCGCCGCCAGAGCCCCGACAAGCCATCCGGCGCGAAAATGACGAGTAAGACCAGAAGTACGCCGAGCACCATCTGCCACCGCGGCCAGAGGTCCGAAAGAAAGTCACTCGCTACCACGAGCGCGGCTGCGCCGAACACCGAGCCGCTCAGCGAGCCCGCTCCGCCGAGAATGGCAGCGATCAGAATGTTCTGACTCGTGCCGATGTCGATATTTGAGAGCGGCACCATGCCGAGCAACAGGCCATCGATGGCGCCGGCGAGCCCCGTCAGGGCACCTGACAGAACAAATGCGAGCGTCTTGTAGTGCCGAACGTTATAGCCAAGCGGCCCGACGCGATGTTCATTCTCGCGAATCGCGATCAGGACGGAACCGAACGGCGAGCCAATCACGCGAAGCAGCAGGCCATACGCCGCGATGAATGCGATAGCGATCAGGATGTAAAGCGCGACGCCGTCGGCCACTGGCAGGCCTTTCAGGAACGGCAGCAACGTTGGCAATCGAGGCAGACCCTCCATCCCGTTGTCGCCGCCCGTCAACGCGGGCAGCGAATACGCGATGAAATAGAAAAGCTGTGCGAAAGCCAGCGTCAGCATCACGAAATACAGCCCTTTGCGCCGGATGGCTACAGCGCCAATTAGTCCGGCGATAAGGCCGCACCCCACGATTGCGACGACGAGCGCGGTGAGAATCCCACAATGCCCCCGCAGCAGCGCGAGTCCAAACAGATATCCGCCCAATCCGAAGAACGTGCCCTGACAAAAGGACAACAGTCCGCCATAGCCGAGAAGCAGGTTGCAGGCCATCGCCGCCACCGCATACACCAGCACGGAGCCCGCCAGCGTCGGAGACGACACGACGAACGGCAAGACAATCGCGATCGCGAGAGGAAACAGCACGGGCGACGCGAAATTCATGATCCGGCTCATCACGCTCTCCCCAGAATGCCGCGCGGCGCGGCGATCAATACCAGTGTCATGACGACGTACACCATCAGTTGGGCCCCCTCCGACCAGAGGGTGCTCATCACACTTTGAACGACCCCCACCAAAATGCCGGCAACAATCGACCCCGTAAAACTCCCCATGCCGCCAATGATGACAACCACGAAGGCAATCCCCAGGGCCTCGCCGCTCATGCTTGGGTCGGCGCCGCGTATCGGGGCAATCAGTACGCCCGCGACCGCGGCGATCATGCCGCCGAGCGCAAACGTCAAGCTGGTCAGTGTTCGGACATCGACGCCAAGCAGCTTCACCATTTCTGAAGATTCACTGCCGGCGCGAACTAGGGCGCCGAACGTCGTTCGCTCGAGCAGCAACCAAAGCGCAATCGCGAGCACCGCAGCAACGGCCACGACGAACACGCGGTAGAGCGGATATTGAAAGTTGCCAAGCGAGACGACGCCGCCCAGCGAATCCGGCACGGACACGCCGTTGCCGAGGGGTCCCCACAGCATCACGACTGCCTCTTGCGCAATCAATACGATGCCGAGTGTCGCGACGATCTGGTACTTGTGCGGCAACTTGTACGTTCGGACGAGAATCGCACGTTCAAGCGTGAATGCGAGCACGGCGACCACCAGCGGAGCAGCCACCGCCGCCGCCCAAAAGCTGCCGCCCCACGAAACGATCTGAAACGTCAGATATGCGCCCAGCAGATAGAACATGCCGTGTGCGAAGTTGACGAATCCAAGCAACCCGAGGGTGATGCTCAGTCCGACTGCAACGAGAAAGTAGATCATCCCCAGACCGATGCCGTTGATGATCTGAAACAGATAGATGCCCATGACTTGCACCTGAATCGGGTTTGCCGGCGGCGCCCATGGCAGTTGACCAATGGCGCCGTCGTCAGATTATGAAAATGTCTTCAGGCAAGCTTGCACTGCGACTGTCCCTGGCTTGGGAACGACTTTCCGAACGACACGACTTCGGCGAAATCGTCGGCATCGCGCATCTTCGCCTTGGCCTTGCCTCGCATCAGAAAATAGTTCTTCGACACTTGATGATCGAACGCGCGCATTTCTTCATCGCCGGTGATGCCCGCCCATTTCATCGATTCAAGCGTCTGCGCCACGCGCTTCGGATCGGTCGTGTTCGCGCGGCGCACCGCGTCGAGCATCATGCTCGTGACAGCGAAGTCCGCAGCAGTGAAATAGGTGGGAGTCGCACGATTGACTTCACGATTGAGCGCGACGAAGGCCCGGTTGGCTGGCGCATCGTGGCCGTGCCAGTACTGCACGCCGAAGAAAACGTCTTCACAGATATCGGGACCGAGCGTGGCAAACTGGTCGAGGCCAGCCGACCATGCAACGACGATTTTCATCTTCTTCTTGAGGCCGAAGCTGACCGCCTGCCTGAGGGTATCGATGCTTTGCTGACTGAAGTTCAGGATCAACAGGACGTCCGCATTGGAAGCCGCCGCGTTGGTCAGATAGCCTGAAAACTCTTTGTCTTGCAACGAGTGATAGCTGTTGCCCACGTGTTCGATACCCTTTTCCCGGAACACGTCCTTGGCGTTGTTGAGTAACCCTTCGCCAAACACGTATTGCGGGGTTATGGTGTACCAGCGCTTTGCCTTGGGGAGCATGTCGGCCACCGGCGCGACGGTCTGGCGAATGGCGCCGTAGGTTGGCACGGCCCAGCGGAACGTCGCGCGGTTGCACGCCGATCCGGTGATTTCGTCGGCGCCGACATAGGTGATATAGACACCGCCGGCGTGCTCGATTTCACGGCTGACGGCGAGCGCCTCGCTCGACAGCGCCCCCCCCAGGAACAGGCGTCCCTGCTTCTGGTTGATCGCCTCTTGAATCTTGCGCACTGCCGTACCGGTATTCCCCTGCGTGTCGATGGTGTGATAAGCAACGCTGCGGCCCATCGATGGCGACAGGCTCTTGACCGCGAGGCGGCCTCCCATTTCACCAAACTTGCCGTTTGCGGCAAATGGGCCGGAGAACGCGCTGAGCATGTAAAGATCCAAGCCGTCGGCGGCAAGCGCCCGTTGGATGTCGGCCACACCGAACCCGCCTGCCAATCCGGCGGCGGCGCTCAATCGAAGAAAATCGCGACGTTTCATGAGTTGTCTCCTCGCTTCACTCGTTTAACACGGTTGTCGTTTCAGGCGCGCTCTAGCGCTGCCGTCTTCCCCGCACGGCGGCCGAACACGATGCCGCGCAGCACGGAAGTCGATCCCGTGTACACCTGGTGGTAGATACCGACCGTCTCGCCCGCAGCGAGCAGCCCCGGAATGGCACGCCCGTCGGTATCGAGCACACGCGCCTGCGTATCCACCTTCAACCCACCGAAGGTGAAACAGTTCGCCGAAATGATGGGATAGGCAGAAAATGGCCCGGCTTCGATGGTGCGCGCGTGATTCGACTTGGCCGGCCAGACGCCCTTGGTGCTGAGCCCGTCCAGCGTCATGCCGCCATCGAACGCGTCCGGTGCGGGACAGGCCGCGTTGTAGGCGTCGATGGTCGAGATGAAGGCGTCAACCGGAAGTCCCAGCTTCCGCGCGAGTTCCGGCAGCGAATCGGCCTGAATGGCGGGCTGGTCGCTGCGAATGCTGGTTTGCCAGCGCGGAATGTCATTGACCTTGCTGTCGAAGATCACGTACGCCACGCCACCGGGCTGCTCGCCGATCGCACGGGTGATATTGTCGTAGTGGGCGTCGACCGTACCCGGTGCTTCGTCGACAAACCGGCTGCCATTGCGATTGATCAGCACGCCGTAGGGATAGATAAAGACGACGGCTTCGGCCATCGCTGAGCGCGGGTCGACCGGTTCCGCGTGGTACGAACCGAATTCCCCTGCGGGGGCGGCACCGAGATCGAGCGCCATGCGAATGCACTCGCCCTTGTTGTAATACCCACCGCGCGCGACTGGACGAATGTTGCTCGCTTTCGGACCGAGATACTGCGTCAGCATTTCCGGATTGCCTTGGTATCCGCCAGAGGCAAGCACGACGTTTCGCGCGTGGAACGTCAACGCGCCAGCCTCGGTGGACACCGCACGCACGCCGGTCACGCAGCCGTCGCCGTCTTGCAGCAATGCCTTGGCAGTGGTGTTGTAATGGAATTCGACGCCCAACGCCCGGGCTTGCTTGAGCAGCGCCTCGAGAATCGCGAGACCGCCTCCCACCGATGCGATGCGCGTCGTGTTCTGGGTGAGCAGGTAAATGGGCATGGGTTCGAATCGGCAGCCGAACTGCTTGAGCCATGCAAGCGCGGAGGGGGCCTCGGCGGCGAAGAACGAGATCAATTCGGGGTCGGGGAAGCCATGTGCCTTGACGATCGATGGCCAGTGCGAATACTCGGATACCGCCTCGGAGAGAATCATCGGATCCGGATTCGCCCCTGCGTTCTCAGCGAAGTGACTCTCGAAATCATCGCTGACCTCGCTGTCATTCTTCATACGCATGTACGCTTCGGTCCAGCGACTGTTTCCGCCGAAGTCCTCGAAAGGTGCACGCTCCAGCACCGCCACCGCAGCACCGGCCTGCGCGGCGGACACCGCTGCCGACAACCCTGCGACGCCGTGGCCAACCACGAGAACGTCGACATTGCTTACCTTCGCCATCATCTCCTCCAGAACATTGAGACCTTCACGAACCGGCCGCAGTCTCAGGCTGTGATCTCTCCTTGCAACCCGGCGGCTTTTGACAAATAATAGAACTGCGTTCTGTTTAACGCAACGAATTATTCCATAGGGTTTCACCCTACAGAATTTATATCTGATTTTCGCAAGTCCGATTGGAGACATCACCATGGATCAACAGCTCCGCGAAACCGATCTCCCGCGCTATGGCAACTTCATTGGCGGGCAGGAGATCGCGCCATCGACCGGGAAGTATTTCCCTACGGAGAACCCTTACGACGGAAAAGTCTGGGCCGAGATCGCCCGCAGCGATGCACACGACGTAGACGCCGCCGTGACTGCGGCACATGCGGCGCTAAACGGCGCGGCTTGGGCATCGCTCACCGCGACCCAGAGAGGCGCATTGCTGCGGCGTCTCGCAGATCTCATCATCGAAAATGCGCCGCATCTCGCCGCGATCGAGATGCGAGACAACGGCAAGCTGGCGGCCGAAGTGACGGGCCAGGTGCGCTATCTGGGCGACTATTACCATTACTACGCAGGACTCGCCGATAAGGTTCAGGGCGCTGTCATCCCAACCGACAAGAAAGGCGTATTTGCGTATACGAAGTACGAGGCGAAGGGGGTGGTTGGGATCATCACGCCGTGGAATTCGCCACTTGCTCTGACGAGTTGGAAGCTCGCACCGGCGCTGGCGGCGGGATGCACTGCGGTCATCAAGCCATCCGAATTCACTTCCGCATCCATGATCGAGTTTGCGCGCCTTATCAAGCAGGCGGGCTTTCCTGACGGCGTAGTCAATGTCGTGACGGGCTTCGGTCAGGAGGTTGGCGAACCGCTCGTCACGCATCCGCTGGTGGCACACGTTGGTTTCACCGGCGGCGGGGGGGCTGGTCGGAAGATTTACGAACTTGCGGCGCGCGGGCTGAAGACGGTGACGCTCGAACTCGGCGGTAAGTCGCCGAACGTTGTTTTCGACGATGCAGATCTCGATCAGGCGGTGAAGGGAGTGGTTTCCGGCGTGTTCGCTGCGTCCGGCCAGACGTGCATGGCGGGGTCGCGGCTGCTGGTGCAGCGCAGTATCCAGGAGGCCTTCGTACAGCGACTCATCGACTTTGTGGGGCAGGCGAAGATCGGTGATCCGTCGAAGATGGATACACAAATCGGACCGATTGCCACGCGCCCCCAGTTCGAACGCATCATGGCATGCATCGAAAGCGCCAAGCTGGAAGGTGCGACCTGTGTGCTGGGTGGGCGCGCACGCTCGGACTTGGGCGCAGGCCAGTTTGTGGAGCCGACCATCTTCACCGATGTGACCAACGACATGCGCATCGCACAGGAGGAGGTGTTTGGACCGGTGCTCGCAGTGATTCCGTTCGATGACGAAGAGGATGCCATCCGGATCGGCAACGACGTTGCCTATGGTCTTGCTGCTGGCGTGTGGACACGCAGCCTGCACCGCGCGATGGTCATGACCGACCGGTTGAAGGCCGGCACGGTTTGGGTGAACAACTACCGCGCTACGAGCTTCACGTCACCATTTGGCGGCTACAAGCAGTCAGGCATCGGCCGCGAATCCGGCGTTGAAACGATCAAGGAATATCTTGAGACGAAATGCGTCATGATCTCCACGGACCTCGACGTCCCCAACCCCTTCATTCGACGATAGCTCGACAGTGTTTAACAGGCGAATTCGCCGGGAGAGGCTCTCGCAATCGTGTTGCGGTCTCCTGGCGAATGCCAGTTCTCACGACCGGTTGCGGGAGCATTTACGCTTGCAACGTACTTCGTCCCGCTTCTTGGCTCACTCAGCCTTGAACGGCGCGCCCATAGCCGCTCGTGATTAGTCACAACGCGTGGAGCAACTGCTGCAGTCGGACGGATGCCTTTGCCGGTGTCCCATATGCTGAATCGCCCTCGCCTACGAATCCTCGACTGTGTTCGCGTCGCGGCGCTGACCACGTTGAATGGCGCAATCAGGTCCGTAAGGTGGTGGCACCTTTGGCACGCTCGTCAGGGTAATGACGGGCGTGACCATGACGCCATCAGGTGCCGACTCGGGCGCAACGGTGGGGGTGATCGCCGGCCCCATAGGCTCCGTGTCCGATGCCTCGCAGGCACGATGTTTCCCGGACTCGCCGCGAGCGCTGCCGGCTATACGGCAGACGCCGCCATGGGCGAAGTCATCGACGAAAACGTTCTCGACAATCATTGCCGAGTGGCCAGCGACGATCACCAGCGCGACGCCGCCTACTTCGGCGCTGGCGCTGCACTCAAGCAGAACGCCGAGGACGAGGCAATGACGCTACTCGATTGAATCCTCCTTCGAGATGGCTTGCGGCCCCGCCAGGATCCATCTTCGCTGAGCTCAAGGAGATGCCCGCACCCTACACACGGTTATCGCGGCAGGGTGCTTTCATTCTGGAGGCAATCAAGCAAAAGGTGCCGTCGGTAGAAATTAACTTAGGTAAGCGCTCGTTCCACCGTCATGGCATAGGGGATGAGGCAAAGCGACATTTCTCAAGACGGTGAAGTGTGCAGCACATTCCATTCGCTTCACCACTTCAGCATGCCGTTTCACGCCTGACCTTCAAAGTGTTTGCCCGTTCTCGGCCCTGATGATCTGGCCGGTCAATGAGCGGGACGTGAGCAGCAGGGAGATGGTCTCTGCAATATCCTCCGGTGTCGAGATGCGCTGAAGCGGAAGGTTGCCCGAGAGTTGGCGCATCTTGGCTTCATTGCCGGACCACCAACGGGTTTCGACAGCGCCGGGTGCAATGCAATTGACACGGATTTCCGGCGCCAGTGCCCGTGCCAGGGATTTGGTCATGCCGTGCAGGGCTGCCTTGGAAACGGCATAGGGAAGCGACGAGCCATAACCGGTTTCTCCGGCTATGCTGCCTACATTGACAATGGCACTACCTGGCACTGCGCGCAGGTGCGGTGCTGCCGCCCGGCTACAGTTGAATGCGCCTTTCACGTTGACCGCGAAGAGATCGTCCCAAACGTCATCGGCAACTGCCTCCAGGTCAGCGAATGGCAACTGTCGGGTGATGCCGGCATTGTTGATGAGATAGGTGATGTTACCGAAAGAGTCGACGACTTCGGCCATCGTGCGCCGTACCTGGCCGTCGTCCGCAACATCGGTTTGGATGGCGATGGCGTCCTGGCCTCTCGCGCGAATGGCGTTCACGGTGTCGTTGGCTTCTGCGTCGCTGCGCGAATAGATGATCACCACCGCGCATCCCGCTGCTGCCAGTTTCTCGCTTGTGGCCCGACCGATACCCGTACCGCCGCCGGTGATAACCGCAACTGGTTTCTGAGTGCTGTTCATTTCAATTTCCTCTTATCCAACTAATCTACTTGTCTAGTTCCCGTTCCTTCGAGCGAATTTCCACCACCCGTCGAGCAGGATCCCCGCACCCCATCCTCGAGATAACGCACTTCGTCGCCGGCAGACCGATCGGCGAGATTTTTTGTGGTTCCGCGCGCTCAGGGTTGAAACGTGCCTCAATAATTGCCTTTCCATCGCACGAGAAATCTCTCGATTGTCTGTTGCCATCATCCCCCGATGACTGACCGTCGCCGCCAATGGCTTGACCGGCGACGACAGTGCCTTTGGCGCTCGGCAAAGCTACGCTCAGAAGTCGGGCATGCCCGGAGCGGCCATCGTCGGTTCCCAGGCAATGATTTGGTAGCTGGCGACCCCGGCCTGATGGAAGGGGTCTTCGGAAATCCATTGCGAGACTTCGTCAAGCGCGTTGGCTCTGGCGAGAATCACGCCACCGGTTCGCGGCGCCTTCCTGCCCGAGAGCAAGAAGTGCCCCGCCGCGTAATGGCGATTCAGAAAGGCGCGATGGTCGTCCATGTGAACGTCCACTTCGGACAGGGGGCGCAGATAGTCGAGAAGGATGAGAAAGAGCATGATGATCCTCGTTGATTTTGCTCAGGGATGCAGGAGAATGGCACCGGCGGTTTGCCCGGCTTCGAGCCGGCGATGTGCCTCCGCCGCTTCGCGCAATGGAAGGATGTCGCCGATCGTCGGCCGCAGCCCGGCCTGCAGTTGCCGGATGGTGGCCAGTGCCCCTTCGCGATAACGTTCCAGATCCGTCATAAAGCGAATGACGCCGGGCCGCGAGAGCGCCACCGAACGCGCCGGGCCGAGCAGCGACAGATCGAGCGGTGCGACGTCGCCCGACACTTGGCCGACATTGGCAACCATACCGTAAGGACGTACACAGCCGAGGGTATCGAGCAGAGTCTTTCCGCCGATGCCGTCGATAGCGTAATCGACGCCCTCGCCATCCGTCAGCCGCATGACCTCTGCCACGAAGTCCTTATCGCGGTAATTGATCGCGTGGTCCAATCCGTGTGAGATGGCCAGCTCCGCCTTGGCCAGCGAACTGACGGTGCCGATGACGCGTGCGCCCATCGACTTCGCCCACTGCACGAGCACCAGCCCGAGACCTCCGGCCGCAGCGTGCACGAGCACGGTATCGCCAGCCTTCAGCGAATAGACGTAGGTCAGCAGCATGTGAGTGGTGATGCCGCGCAGCAGCAGGCTGGCCACTGCGTCGTCGGGTACGTCGTCGGGCAAAGCGATGGCCCGGTCGGCCGGTAGGTTGCGGGCGCTGGCATAACCACCGGTGGGAAGGCCGGCGTAGGCAATACGCTGGCCCAGACGCACTGTGTCGACATTCGGCCCGAGCGCCTCGACGATGCCAGCGGCCTCGACGCCAAGCACTGCGGGAAGCGAGGGCAGCCGGTAGAGGCCGGTGCGGTGATAGATATCGACATAGTTAACACCGATCGCCGTGTGCCGGACTCGGATCTCGCCGGCCGCCGGCGGAGGCAGCGTTTCCTCTACGGTGGTCAATGCCGACGCGTCGCCATATTGGCTGATAACAATCTGGGACGCTGCTGATGAGTCTTGAAATGATTCGCGCTGGGTCATGGTGTTCCCCTGATGGATGAGCTTGCAAGCGCAGCTTACGTCGAGCAAAATTAGCCATCAATTCGGAAAAACTTGACATTTACTGTGCAAAAAAACACAGCTATCACTGGCGTTGAAAAGCGCGCTCTGCAGTGGGATGACGTCCGCTATTTTCTGGAACTGGCGCGCACGGGCAGCTTGTCGGGTACGGCTCGGCGGCTCGGCGTCGAGCACTCGACCGTGGCAAGGCGCGTCGAGGCACTGGAGCAGTCGCTGGGGATCAGGCTTTTCGACCGCTTGCCCAAAGCGTGGTCATTGACGGCGGAAGGCGAGACGCTGGTCGCGCAGGCTGGCCGACTGGACGACGAAGCCCAGGCATTTTCGCGGGTAGCCCTCGGCGTTTCATCGTTGCAGGGAACAGTCCGGCTGTCGGCCCCCCCTGTTTTGGCGGGTCAATTCCTGGTGCCTCGCCTGGCCGCCATGCGCTCCAGATGGCAGAACATCGATCTCGAGGTGATCGGCGAGGCGCGGGATGCCAATCTGGCGCGGGGCGAGGCCGACCTGGCCATCCGAATGTCGCGACCGACTGCGGCGGGCCTGGCGGCGCGTGCCATTGGGGACATGGGTTATGGACTTTACGCAGCCCATGGTTATACTCGCCGGCCGGCTGATGCCTGGGAGTTTCTCGGTTACGACGACAGTCTTGATCAGGTACCGCAGCAGCGCTGGCTGACTCAGGTTGCCGGCAATCGGCGTTTTGTCCTCAAGAGCAACGATCTCACCGCGTTGCTCAACGCTACCCGTGTGGGTCTCGGCATCGCGGTACTCCCCCATTTCCTGGCTGCCAACGACGACGCATTGTCGTTGGTCCCCGATCCCGTCTGCACCACCGTAAGAAAGCTATGGCTGGTGATGCATCCCGATGTCAAACGCTCACCACGTGTGCGGCTGCTTGCCGATCTACTGGTGGAGGTGGTCGTCGAGGCGCAAGCGCTGCTGTTGGGAAATGCCCCCGAGTGATTCACCAAGGGCGTTTCCATCTTGCTGTCGCTGCAAACGATCAATTTTCCAAAAAGCTCGCATCGCGGCTGGTCCGGATTTAGCCGATCAGATCACGACAGCCGGCCCCGCCTCAAATCGAAACTTGGTGGACTGAGTCCCGTGGAATATCGAATGCGATCGGGAAAAAGCTAACGCGGGCCTGGCGTGAATTGATCGACGTCCAGACCCAAGCGGTCATGGCGAGCGGTGGCGCTTAATCGTCAGCGGACGCCGCATGCACGGGGGCGGCGGGTGCCACGGCGGCGGCCATCTGCGCCGCCGCCTCCTGCAGCGGCGGCACGAACCGCCGCACGGCCTCGGCCGGGCTCACGGCCTGATCGAGATAGATCACGTTAAGACTCGCCAGCACACGTCCCTCCGACACAATGGCGACCGCGACCGCGCCGATCTTGCGCTGGTCGAGCCAGTCGCCATGATTCGAGCCGAAGCCATTCTCGCGTGTCTGGCGCACGAGATTGCGGATGAATGCATCATCGCCAGCAAACCGCTGCTGCAACTCCCCGCCCGCGCCCGTTCGCAGCAAATCGAGAATGTCCTCGCGCTCCGCCTCCGGGCACATACCGAAGTACGCCCGTCCAGCCGCCGTGAACAGCATCGGCAAGCGCCGCCCGACCATGGCCCGGTGAAACGACAACGGGCTGAAACGATGCGTCGTCTCGCGGATGATCATGGCGTCGCCGTCGGGAGTGGTCAGATCGGAGGGCCACACCACACGTTGCATCAACTTCCCCATGATCGGCGGTGCGATGGTCGCTATGCGTTCGTCGTCCGTGAAGCCCTCGCTGAGCGAGCGCACCGCGAGCGCCAGACGGAAGGTGTCGTCGGAGGTACTGCGTCGCACGAATCCGTCTTCCAGCAATGTCTCCAGCAGTCTGCGCACGGTGGTGCGGTGAAGTCCCGTCGCTTCGCTCAACTGCTGCGGCGTCGCGCGTCCCCGCTCCATCGCGTTGAGCGCCCGCAATACCAGCAGGCCGCGCGACAGCCCGCGCACGTTCGGATATTTGCTCATGAAATCACATTTAAAATCAATGATGTGCATTCTATGCACATTTCGGTGAAATTGTTGAGCGCTTTTCGCGACCTGCCTAGACTCATCGAAAAATCAGAGCGCTAGCGGAGACACCTTCTTTTCGGTGTGAGCGAGTGTCGTCGAAGACACCTCGCTCAACGACCGCCCCCGGCCTAACGATTAGCGGACGACACGAGCCGCGACGGAATCAACGAACGCAGCACGCCATTCGAACGCGCCAGACCGGCGTGCAGGGCGCGCTCGCGCTCAAAACAAGGAGCGAGACACATGAGTACATTCGTCAACGCCACCAATGCCGTGGCCGACACCACTGCCGACATCACGACGGCCGTGGCCATCGTCGGCGCGGGCCCGGTTGGGCTGATGATCGCGAATATCCTCGGCTTGCAAGGCGTGCGCGTCACGATCCTGGAAAAGCTGGATCAACTCATCGATTACCCGCGCGCCATCGGTCTGGACGACGAGGCCTTGCGCGTATTCCAGGCCGTCGGCCTTGCCGACGCCCTGCTTCCACACACGACCCCCGATCACTGGATGCGGTTTGTCACGAGCGACGGTCACTGCTTCGCGTCGATCGAGCCGCGTACCGACGAATTCGGCTGGTCGCGCCGCAACGCGTTCATTCAACCCCTCGCCGATCGGGTGCTGTTCGAGGGGCTCGACCGATTCGCGCACGTGGACGTGCGCTTCGGGCACAGCGTCGAGGCGCTCGCGCAGGACCCTCGGGGGGTGACGCTGAGCACGCGAACGAACGATGGCGAAGTCCGTACGATTCGCGCGGGTTACGTTGTTGGCGCCGACGGCGGCAACAGCGTGATTCGTCGCCTGCTTCAGGTGCCGTTCGAAGGGCGCACGAAGCCCAACCAGTGGATCGTGGTCGACGTGCGTAACGACCCGGTGGGCTCGCCTCACGTTTATCTGCACTGCGATCACGAGCGCCCGTACGTTTCGGCGGCCCTGCCCCACGGCATTCGCCGCTTCGAATTCATGGTCATGCCAGGCGAGACGGAGGAAGCACTCTCCAGGCCCGAGAACATGGCCGCCCTGATTCGCAAGGTGGTCGCGCATCCGGACCGGGTCGACTACATCCGCAAGCGGGTCTACACGCACAACGCGCGGCTGGCGGAGACGTTCCGTGTGGATCGCGTGTTGCTGGCAGGCGACGCGGCGCACATCATGCCCGTATGGCAGGGGCAGGGCTACAACAGCGGCATTCGCGACGCCAACAACCTTGGCTGGAAGCTTGCGATGGTGATCAAGGGGCAGAGTCTCCCGAGCCTGCTCGACACGTACACCGCCGAGCGCCGGCCACATGCGCGCTCGATGATCCACCTCTCCGAAGTCGCGGGCGACATCTTTGCACCGACCACACGCTTCGGCGTGCGCTTCCGTGACGCCTTCGTGCGCAGCTTCAACCTGTTTCCGTCGGTCAGGCGCTACTTCGTGGAAATGCGTTTCAAGCCGATGCCGCGCTACGAAGCGGGAGTGGTGTTGCTTCCCCCCTCGACATCCACCGGCGGCTGGCTGGCGCGCCTGTTGAAGCGCTCGGGCAATTCGGCGCCGGGCCGCCTGCTGGGCCTGATGAGCGAGAAGCGGGACTCGTGGCTCGGGCGCCGGGTGTATGGCCGCGACCCGTTTGCCAGTTCGCCGGTCGGGCGTCTATTCATTCAGCCGAGTGTCCGCACGGAGACCGGCGAGCTTCAACGTCTCGACGACGTCATCGGCAATCACTTTGCCGTGCTCGGATGGGGGGCCGACCCGACGTTCGGCCTGACAGCGCGTGCGCGCGCCGTTGCCGAGACACTGGGCGTGCGCTTCGTGCTGGCCAAGCCCGACGTGCAGATGGCGCACACCGACGACGTGCCGGCGGGCGTGATCGCGATCGGCGATCCGCTCAATCGGCTGAAGGACTGGTTCGGCGCGCGTTCGCAGTCCGTGGTCTTGCTGCGCCCCGATCGATTCGTCGCGGGTGTCTGCGCCCCGCAGGAAGTGTCGGACGCGCTGATCGAGCTAGCCGGCAAGGTAGCGCTCTCCGATGATCCGGTGCGGCAGGCGACGCCGCTGCGCGCGCCAACGAACCAAGCCCCCACCGTCGTCATGCAGCAAGTTGCCGGAGCCTGAGTCATGCCGATTCATCTCGAATGCATTTCGCATACGCCGTTGCACGGCTATTTCGATCCGCCCGACCACATCGTGTCCGACGTGAAGCGGGTGCAGGCGCGGGCACGCGAGCGCGTGCGCGCGTTCGATCCCGAACTGGTTGTCGTATTCGCGCCGGATCACTTCAATGGCTTCTTCTATGACGTCATGCCGCCGTTCTGCATTGGCGCGGCGGCCACGGCCATCGGCGACTTCAACAGCCTGGCCGGCAAGCTGCCGGTCCCTTCAGATATCGCGCATGCACTCGCCGAGCACGTGCTGGCGTCGGAGGTCGACGTCGCACTGTCTTACCGCATGCAGGTCGATCATGGCTGCGCCTATGCGTTGGAAGTGCTCACAGGCGGGCTCGATGCCTACCCAGTTGTGCCCGTATTCATCAACTCGGTCGCGCCGCCGATGGCGACGCTGCGCCGGTCTCGCCTGCTGGGAGACGCCATCGGCCGGCACCTGGCGCGCACGGACAAGCGCGTGCTGGTGGTGGGATCGGGTGGCATCTCGCACGAACCGCCCGTGCCCGAGCTGATCGGTGCGACCGAGGAGGTCGCCGAGCGTCTGATCGCCGGCCGTAACCCATCCGCCGAATCGCGCGCGGCGCGTCAGGCACGCACGGTGGCCGCCGCCGAAGCATTCACGTTGGGAACGAGCCATCTGCATCCGCTCAATCCGCAGTGGGACCACGCGTTTCTCTCGTTGCTCTGCGACGGGCATCTGAGCGCCGTCGATGAAATCAGCAACGACGCGATCACGCGCGACGGCGGCAAATCGGCCCACGAAATCCGTACGTGGGTCGCAGCTTTCGCGGCACTCGCCGCTTATGGCGAGTACGGCGCGTCCCTCGATTACTACCGTGCGATTCCCGAGTGGATCGCCGGCTTTGCCGCAATGCACGCCAAGCCGCAAACGGCGCTGGCCGCGGCCGCCTGATCGAAGGAGTCTCCCATGTCGAATTCCTCATTGATTCAGACCCTCGCCGAGCGTCTTCGCCGAGCCGAGGCCACACGCCAGCCCATTGCACCGGTTCGCGGCGAGATCGCACCCCACGACACGGCGAGCGCCTATGCCGTGCAGCAGTGCAACGTCGCCGCGCGTGCCGCCACGGGCGAGCGCATCGTCGGCCGGAAGATCGGCCTGACATCGCTCGCGGTGCAGCGGCAGCTCGGCGTGGATCAGCCAGACTTCGGCACACTGTTTGCCGGCATGGCTTACGGCGACGCGCAGCCGATGCCGCTTGCGAGCCTCATCCAGCCCAAGGTGGAAGCCGAGATCGCGCTTGTGATCGAGCGTGACCTCACGTGCGAGAAACATACGTTTGCCGACATTCTGCGCGCCACCGCCTATGCGGTCGCGGCCGTGGAAGTCGTCGACAGCCGCATCGAGCAGTGGAATATCCGCTTCGTCGACACCGTGGCCGACAACGCGTCGAGCGCGCTGTTCGTGCTGGGCAGCCGGCCGGTCGCGCTCGCCGACATTGAGCTGACCGCCTGCGCGATGACCCTTTCGCACAACGGCGAAGTGCTCTCGCGCGGCAACGGCGCGGCCTGTCTGGGCAACCCGTTGAATGCCGCGGTCTGGCTTGCCGACCGCATGGCGCAACTCGGCACGCCGCTGCGCGCGGGGGACGTGGTGCTCACCGGCGCGCTCGGCCCGATGGTCCCCGTTACCGAGGCAGGCACGTTCGTCACGGAAATCGAAGGTCTGGGCAGCGTACGCGCGACGTTCGCGTAAGGAAGCCCACGCACGCGTCAGCGCACGCAAGGACAAGCACGGACACATCACGACGCGTCGGACAGCAGCGCAAGACGACTTGTGGCGGCGCTATGCGAATCAAGGCGATGCAATGCGGCAACGTCATAGGGCGAGCTGATGCGACGAACTAATGCGACTTGGGTCGCTTATGAACCGGACTTTTCGCCGTCGAACATCGAGAGGTAAAGCGCGCAACGCCCAAGATTCAACACGACCGCCGAGAAGAGCGGATTTTCCTGGAACTGGAGACAAAGCAATGCAAGCATCATCACCGCAAGGCGCGGCGCCCTCGAAGGGCAGCCTCGCAACCATCGCACTGTGTTTGGCCATCGCCCTGCTCGAAGGCCTCGATCTGCAGTCGGCAGGCGTGGCGGCCCCACGCATCGCCAAGGAGTTCGCACTTTCCGTGGCGCAGATGGGATGGGCGTTCAGCGCCGGTGCCATCGGCTTGTTGCCTGGCGCCGCACTTGGCGGGCGTCTGGCCGACCGTTGGGGAC
The DNA here is from genome assembly GCF_902459725.1 of Pandoraea eparura. Classification (GTDB taxonomy): domain Bacteria; phylum Pseudomonadota; class Gammaproteobacteria; order Burkholderiales; family Burkholderiaceae; genus Pandoraea; species Pandoraea eparura. The sequence continues at coordinate 88,604 of NZ_CABPSH010000006.1, read as the reverse complement.
GCAAACGGGTGCTGATGTTGTCCGTCGCCCTGTTCGGCATTTTCTCGCTCGCCACGGCACACACCTGGAATTTCGAATCGCTGCTGACGGCGCGCTTTCTGACCGGTCTCGGTCTCGGCGCTGCCATGCCCAATCTGATCGCACTATGCGCCGAAGCCGCGCCGGAGGGCCAGCGAAACACGGCCGTTGGTGCCATGTATTGCGGCATGCCGTTCGGCGCAGCATTCGCTGCCGTGGTCGGCATCATGAGTCCTGGCGACGACGGCTGGCGTCACGTGTTTTACGTCGGCGGTTTCGGTCCGTTGTTCATGGTGCCGCTGCTGGGGCTTTGTCTGCGTGAGTCGGCACAGTTCGTCGCCACGCGCGTAACGCGTAACTCGCGCGGCGCCGGCACCACGGCGCCGCACGACGTGCCCGGCGCGACACCGAGCATCGCGCACGCGCTGTGGAAAGAGGGCCGCACGCGCACGACGATCGCACTGTGGACGAGCTACCTCGGCACGCTCATCGTCCTGTACTTCCTGATGAACTGGCTGCCGTCGATGGTGGTGGCCAACGGGCTGTCGCGCGCACAAGCAGGCATGGCCATCATGATGTTCAACATCGGTGGCGGCATCGGGGCGATCGGCATAGCGAACGTGATGGATCGCTGTTCGCCGCGCTTGACCGTGATCGGCATGTACCTCGGCATTGCGTTGTCACTGGCCGGGTTGTCGGGGGCCAACGGTGCGGTGACGATGGCCTGCGGCGCCTTCTTCTGCGGATTGTTCCTGGTCGGGGGGCAGTCGGTGCTGTATTCGATGGCCGGTCAAGCGTATGCCACAGAAGTGCGGGGCACGGGCGTGGGGGCGGCGGTGGCCGTCGGGCGTCTCGGCTCGATCCTGGGGCCGTTGATCGCCGGTCAGTTGTTCGCGCTGGGGAAGAGTGCGTCGATGCTGGTGTCGTCGAGCATTCCGTTGATCGTGATTGCAGCCATTGCCGCGCTGAGCGTGGTGAGCACATTCGCACCGCGCGTTGTCGCCGGCGTCGCTCAGCCGGGGCAATGACCGGGCGGCGCCGAGCATCGTCGAGTGCTTGAGAAAGTCTTTGGGAGGGAGGCGTGTTTCATGACGAAGCGCGCCGTCCTCAACGATTCACTATTCGTAGAGGGAGTCATCATGACGACAACGACATCGACCGACATGGCGCTCACGGAAGCGTCCACGAGCCGTTTCGTGACGATCCGCGACGCGGACACGGAATTTCGCATTCACTACAACGATGCCGGCAGTGGGGCCGAAACGGTGGTGATGCTGCATGGCTCGGGACCAGGCGCGACCGGCTGGGCCAATTTCAACCGCAACGTCGAGCCGATGGTCGACGCCGGCTACCGCGTGCTGCTGGTCGATTGCCCCGGCTGGGGAAAAAGCGATCCGGTCGTCAACACCGGGTCGCGCTCCGAATTGAACGCACGCGTGCTCAAGGCCGTGCTCGATGCGCTCGACATCGAGCGTGTGCACATCATCGGCAATTCGATGGGGGGACACAGTACCGTGGCATTCGCCCTGTCGAATCCCGCGCGTGTCGGCAAGCTGATCCTGATGGGAGGCGGCACCGGCGGGCCGAGCCAATTCGTGGCCATGCCGACGGAAGGCATCAAACTGCTCAATGGTCTGTACAAAGATCCGACCATCGAGAACCTGAAGCGCATGATGAACGTGTTCGTATTCGATGCGAGTTCGATCACCGAGGATCTGATGCAGGCTCGGCTCGACAACATGCTCGCGAATCGCGACCACCTCGAGAATTTCGTGAAGAGCCTTGCCGCGAATCCAAAACAGTTCACGGACTATGGCGCACGATTGGGCGAGGTCGCGGCGCCGACACTAATCGTCTGGGGGCGTGACGACCGCTTCGTGCCGATGGACGTCGGCCTGCGACTGCTGGCCGGATTGCCGAATGGGCAGTTGCATGTGTTCAACCGCTGCGGACACTGGGTGCAGTGGGAGCACGCGGACGCATTCAATCGCATGGTCATCGACTTTCTGACGCACTAGGACGCTGTTCTTGGGAAAGGCCCGTAATCTGACTGGCTTTTTCGTACTGGATTGATTACGGCTTCTCCGTCGCCGGGCCGACGGAGATTAGCGGTGCAGCCCCCATAGACCCGTTGAACTGACCAATTCTTTCGCCGTATCTGCGTCGCAAACAATTCAGTTCTTTTCCACACGAGCGGCGAGACGCCAGCCAAGCCAGTTGTGATTGCCTGAGTGAGTGAGGATCTTGGGTCGATGCTTGGGCATCGCGATAGAGCTGTCCAAGCTCCACGTCCATTGCCGCCAGTCCAGGGTCGGAACAGATCGTCACCTCATCATCTGAGGGGGCGCGCTTGCAATCGAAGCTCGTGGTAAGCGTCTGCGTCGACGTGACGACGCGTCGCCGATCCAAAGGCGCTTGCGGCGGCCCGCCTGGTGAGGCAACTGACGAGGTGACGACTCGCTCGTCAGAAAGCGGTTCGGTCCTGGTTGACTGGAATCGCGCTGTGTCGGCCACCTGTGTAGCAGCCTCGACAATCGTTGATGCCGCGACACTGCTGTCCGCCTGTTCAGACACATTGGTCATTGGCGCGGCCCCCTCTTTTGGCGCGGCGTCACGAGCTCCGGTCAAGCTGTTCACAGCCAAACCAACAATTACGATCCCGACACCCCAGAGCATCCTCCGCCTGGCCTGAGGGAAATTTCTGGTGTCCGGCTCGTTGTTCTTGTATCCAGTTCTGTATCGACGATCGACCTTTCGCGTGTCGGCAAATCCAGATACGCCAACGAATAGGGTGAGCACACCGACCACGATCAAGATAATGCCCAACGAGTTCATTTCGATTCCCCGAATAGCGCGTTTTCTTCGCCGCGCCTGATGTTGTTTTCATTATTTGTGTAGAACCGCCCTCGTAAGGTCGTTTCGGCCGCCCGATGGCAGACAATGCAAACCAGTCATCTAAGAACGAGTAGAGCTACGGATCCCACCTCAGTTGGCGTCTACCCAGGCGCCCTCATAACCACAGGCATATCCCGCAAGAGCCTCATTCGGCCCGCCATGCTTCGACGAGACGCTCTCGACTTGCCGCACGCAAACGCAAGAGACCAAGCTCGCGACTCATTGCGTTCAACGCCGAATCCTCGTCATGGCCTTCGGCGCGAAAACGAGCTGCTAACACCCTCAGCTCGGCAAGCGAGACTTCATCCACTTGGCGTGCTGCTCCTGGGCCGGGAACTCTGAATTTCAGCGTCGACCTATCCGCTAACGCCTTCGGCCAGACAAACAACCCGCCACTCTCCAGCTCGGTCTCAAAGTGCTTCGAAGCCAGATCCACCACACGACCGAGAATTCTCCCCCCAGTCTTCGCCCATCCATGCGCTCTGGCGATCCGCCGCCCCAACACCTCGACTCGCACCGGCCCTTCCCCGTCAACTACCGAGGTGATCATGCCAAGCAGCCGCTCGTCGTAACTACTCGCGAAGAACAGTTCCGGATCCGGAGCATGTTCAGTCATTGCCAAATCCACTTCGACGAATATGCCGCCTGACGGGCTCTGAGCCGTAGCGCCGGAATTGGCATACATGACAATCGGTTCCACAACGACCGAATCATCTGTAAAAGCCGCGGGCCGCGTCTGTGCATCGTTCTGCTGCTGGGAAACCGATGGTGGGACGTCGCCCGCTTTTGCTACTGCAATCGCGGCGTCAGCGATCGCAGCCACACTTTCCAACGCCGCATTTCCCTCAACACGCTTTGCCTCAAGCAAGCGGTGCAGCCGCGCATCCACCTTATCTAGTGTTCCGTGTCTGTCGACCCACCAATCTGTCGACCAGATTCTCACGATGTCCCAACCCAACCCATTGAGGACCTGCTCGCGTAACTTGTCACGATCACGCGCAGTCGCTGACCGGTGATACGTTGCGCCATCACACTCAACCCCGGCCAGGTAACGCCCCGGGGAATCCGGGTCGACCACACCGAGATCGATGCGGAAAGCGGAGACGCCAACCTGCGGATGGACTTGCCATCCTCGTTCGGCAAGTGCTGCGCACACAGCCTTCTCGAAAGGACTGTCAAAGTCGCCGACGCTGCCTGCGACGACTTCGCCCAGCGCTCGTGCGCCTCGCTCCGCAAACTCAAGGAAATGTTTCAGATCCCGTACCCCCAACGCCTGCGTACGCGAAAGATCCATCTTCTCGGGTTTGAAGCTACCGAAAACGCGCAGTTCATGCCTCGCACGTGTAATCGCAACGTTCAAGCGACGCTCGCCACCTTGCTGGTTCATCGGGCCGAAATTCATCGGCATCACACCATCGAGGCCCGGTCCGTAGGTGATTGAGAAGTACATGACGTCCCGCTCGTCACCCTGAACGCTCTCAAGGTTCTTAACGAACACGGGCTCTAACGCGGTATCAGCGAAATGACATTCTATGGATGGGTCCTGCCGACGTGCTTCGTCCAACAAATCCTCGATCAGGCGCTGTTGTTCGGAGTTGAAGGTCACCACACCCGCGGTTAAGCCGTCCTCTCGGAATTCCTTCGACTTGAGACGTGCGACGAGGTCGGCAACCAAGGCCTTCGCCTCCGGCTTGTTAGTGCGCGAGCCCCCTCTCTCGTATTGACCCAGTGCGACATGCGTAAAGCTGACCGCACGATCGTTCGTCACAGGGCTTGGGAACGTTACAAGATCGCCGTCGTAGTAACGATAGTTCGAGAAGGCGATCAGGCTTTCATGGCGACTGCGGTAGTGCCAAGACAGTTTCATTGTGGGCAGATTGGCGCCGATGCATTCCTCCAGAATGCTCTCCAGCTCTACTTCAACGTCCGTGTCATCGATGTCGGATTCGGCTCGCTCAAAGAAGCTGGTCGGTGGCAACTGTTTCGGGTCCCCGACCATGATCACCTGCCGTGCTCGTGCCATCGCCCCAATCGCATCCCAGACAGGAATCTGTGAAGCTTCGTCGAACACCACGACGTCGAAGTCTGCCGTGTCTGCCGGGAGATACTGCGCAATGGAGAGCGGGCTCATGAGCAAACACGGCGTGAGGCGCAGAATCGCATCCGACGCTTTTGACACGAGTTCACGCAATGGTAGGTGGCGGGTCTTCTTCTGCATTTCATAACGAAGAAGCCCCCATTCAGAGCCATGCGTCACCTTTGCTGGTGACGGAAGTCCCGCAGACAACTGAGCGCGGACCCATTGCTGAGTCAGCGAGGTAAACTTTCGGTCCAATTCCCGGAAGTCATGAATCCGCTTTTCATGCTCGGCGGACGCAAACGTTCGCAGCACCTCATCTGCATCGACCACAGCATTCAACCACCATCGGCAGTAGTCAGTCTCGAAGGCCTCTTTGACCGAACCCAAGGCGACAGTACCGTCTTCAATTCCGGAGACCAACGGCGCGAGACCGAGGGAAAGCGCGTGCTGACGAACTTTGCGCCAAGCACACCAATCCCGAAGACGATTCGACTCGTTAGCCACCAGACGCGCGCGCTCTGCGATTTCGCCGGGCAGTGCGTTTAAAAGCAATGAATACTCCGCTGCGGGAATGCCGCTCGCGCTCGCGAATTTCTCCACTGTCTGGTTGAACGTGCGAAGTGCTGCTGCATAGGCACGTCCCGCTCCCGCAATGGAGCCTGCGGGCTCAAGGAGAACGTTGCTATCACCTAACAGGAGGGAGATCGGAGCTTTGACCTGAGCCAGCGCCTCTGGAGTCGTGGCCAGAGTTGCCAGAGCGTTAGTGAGCGCGTCGAGGAACTGAAGCGCAGGCTCAATGCCTTCGAGCTTCGTTTGAAGGCCGTTCCACAGACCGTCCGTCTTGCCCGAGAGATCGCCAAACTCCTGAATGCGCACGCCAAGCGACACGAGCTCACGCATTTTCTTGAGGTCGTCGGCAGCGGCAGCACCCGCGCGCCCTACTTCGATGGCCGCGAAGCCGTCGTCTTGCCAACGGCTTTCGCCTCGTGCGGCGGCGAGTGCCGCCTGGAACGCCAGATATGCTTTTGCAGTTGCAACATCCGATTGATAGCCATTCCAAACGCCGGCGGTTTCGCCACCAAGACGTTCCATCCGAGCCACCACCTGATCGATCTGGCGTAGCTCTCTCATTCGACTCAGATCATTTCGCGCAGACTCGCCACACTGGCCACGACCGACCGGGTCAAGTCTGACATCCTCCCACGCCATGCGCTCGCCAGCGAGTTCTAGTGCGTCCTGAAATGACTGCAACGATCTAGCGACGTCGATCTCAGTCTTCAAGCCAGCCCACACATTCGCCGTGGGGAGGGACAGATCGTCGAAATCCTTGAGCTGCAGAGTGAGCCGGTCAATGCAAGCTAAATGCTCGATGTCATCCTTGAGATCAGGCTCTCCTGCCCCCGTCGCCAACTCTTTCAGTTTCTTCGCGAGGTTGCGTTTGCGCAGGACACTTAGCGGCCATGGTGACCCCAGAAGCTCCTTCAGATCAGCCTGCAACTCGCCAACCGTTTTCGACGAGATGCCTTCTTTATAGGTCAGTGAGAGCTGATTGACTTCGTCCTGTCGCGTGCGCAATAGTGCGATCGCAGCATTCAGACGTTCGCGAAGTGCCGCATTCCATGGTTTAGACAGATTGGCGCGGATTTCAGTGTCCCGTTGGAGCTGGGTCACGCCAAGACGCAAATCGTCGAGTGCCTGATTGCCCACGGGAGATGACAGCCCCCGGAGCAGTGTCCGGTATCGCTCAACCAAAGGCGCTGCCGACCGAAGGTTGTCGGCGATTGCCTTGGCATCAGGACGCAGAACAAAACGCCAGTCGTACCCGGACGCCCTAGGCAGCACTGCCGCCAACTGTTCCAGTCCCGCGCGCACGCGGACTTCCATCGTCAGAGGGTGCAGTCCGATGGCGGCCTGAAGTGCCGATGCGGCGGCCTCAAATCCCGCTACCGCATGAGTAACCTCGACCGCAGTATTCACGAGGCGTTCGGCCCACAGCGGAGACCATTCGGTCTGTACAACGTGGGACAACGGGCCTTGCGTGAGGCTTGCTTCGCCGACGGCCTTGGCATTCACATCCAGCAACTCCGCGGTTTGCCGTAGATCGCGCAAGGCTTCAACGTCGTGCCAATGCGGTGCGGGCCAGGCGAGATGGAGTAGTGGGAAGCCGTGTCCACCGACTACACGACCGATAGCGTCATACACGTTCAGACCGTTCGTGTGGCGCGCGTGAAGACGTTCGACGTAACCGTTTAGCTGGGCACGCAACGTTTCCAGACGTGCAGCCTCCGCATCCCAGTCGTCGGGGTCCAGCGCTGCGGTCGCGTCCCATGACGTGCGGAGTTGCTCAAGAACCTCTGTCTTGCGAGCCTTGTTCGAGTGCAGTTCTAGGCAGAAATTTCCCAGTCCTACCTCTGCCAGTCTGCGATACACGACATCTAGCGCGGCCATCTTCTCGGACACGAACAGGACGCGCTTGCGCTCCGCCAAAAACTGGGCAATGAGATTCGAAATAGTCTGACTTTTCCCCGTGCCAGGCGGCCCGATAAGCACGTAGTCTTTGCCCTTGCTTCCGGCAACGATGGCGGAAAGTTGTGACGAATCCGCGGGAAGTGGGCAAAAAGTGTCTTTGACCGGGAGCTCTGCATCCAAACGCCGAGCGTCGGGAAATTCCACTGCGCTCTGGTAGGCGTCGCGCGGTGTATCGATCAGATGGCGAACGACCGGATTTTGCTTCAGTTGCTCTGTGCGCTCGGTTAGATCGCGCCACATGAGGTACTTGGCAAACGAAAACGACGCAAGCACAACGTCCTCAACGACTTCCCATCCTGCAATGTCTTTTACGGCGTGGGAGACCGTCTTCCAGATACCGGCCACGTCCAAGCCTGCCTCGTCCTGAGGCAACTCCGCGTCCCGAATGCCGAGTTCCAGCTCGAAATCCTGACGGAGCATTTGAATCAGCGTGGGATTGAAACGTGCCTCGTCGTCGTGCAGCTTGATACTGAACCCCGAGCGAGCGCTGCGGCGATCAAGCGAAACAGGTAACAGTATTAATGGCGCGCGATACTTTTTGGCTTCTTTCGCGTCACGTGTCCAGGACAGGAAACCAAGCGCGAGGAAAAGGGTGTTCGATCCACTTTCCTGCAAGGTTGTCCGCGAGTTTCGATAGAGTTCGACCAGCCGCGCGTCAAGTTCCTCGGGGGTAAGGCCAACGAAGACTTCCTTGCGTGTCAAAGCATCCAGTGCGTGTTCGCGGCGAACATGCTCCCGTTCCCGGGCTTCGTGTATTGCCTGGTTCCTAGGATCGTCACCATCCATCAGATCCGGACGGCTCAGTACCTTGAGCGCATGGCCTTCGGCCAATACATCTTCCAAGGCGCCGGGCTCGGGCGCGTCGAATTTGACGGATTTCTTGCCGGATTTGAAGCTCAGCAGATTGTTGCGCAGCGAGAGATCCAACAACTTGCGCTGCCATCGCGAGAGTCTGTCTTCCGGGCACTCATCAGCGACCTCGATCTTCGATTCACGCGTCCAGACCAGTTCGGGCGGGTCTTCCCACTCGGCTTCGATAGAACTCGTCGTTTCGAGCGCACTGTCGCCACGCGCAATAGCCCTTTCACTCGCAAGTGGCTTAACGCGTTGCATTCGCGCGCGGCGAATGTCGACGGCGAGCTCGAACTTCCCCTCATCCTCCTCCGAAATGTGTTCATCGCCTTTTGCCGCGGTAAAGCTAAACGCGGGGAGCGGGCGTTGGACGAGCAATGTCGACTCAAAGAGCACCATCTCCTTGAGCTTCGCCCGCTTGCGGAGCGCCGTGATGTCGTCGATAACGGTTGAGGAAAACTCTTCAGCGTTCAACCAGACGCCCGGGAACGCATGTCCTTTTTGAAACACAACAAGGGGATTCAGTCCCGCTTGCTCAAGCGCGGCACATACGAAAAGCGTTAGGTCGAGACACGTGCCTAAACCAGACTCGGCGACTTGGCCTGGCCCTCGGACCTTTTGTCCATCGCGCTCAAAGCTGGCCGGCGGCAACGCATAGTCCAACCCCATCGCGCCGATGGCATTCCATATGGCCGCTGCGATTTCCCAGGCACGTTTAGGCCCCTCTTCGTATCCATTGATCGCACCGGATTTTCCTGCTCTACGCAGGATTTCAGCCGCCGCTTTGAGAACGCGGTCGACGGCTGGCTCATTGGGTTGCACAAACGCCGCAACCATATCAGGAAGAGACGAAAGACCACCCCATTGGTTTCGCGGAAGGAGTTCAACGACGTGTTCGCTGCTGGACACAGTCCTCAACGCTTCATCCGTTGTCGTGAGCTCAAACTTCAGGACTGCCTTTTCCGCTTCGGTAAGACGTCCGAGCAATGGCCCATCCAGCGCGATATCTAAGTCCGACACGCGAACGGTCTGCCCCGCGGCCAGATGATCAAGGTGCCAGATCTTCGGCTTGAGAAACGGAGGCTCAGATAGCGCGGTCAGTTGAAGGTTGCGAAACGTGTCGTCTGTTTCATTGAGCACGGCAAGTTCGTGAACCGCGGGTACCGCGTTCTGATAATCGGCCAGATTGACTCGAATCGAAACGGTTGTTTGAATTCTTACTTCGCGTGCCGGCGCAACCGGCGAAGGCGTCGGTTCGATGTCCCCGTTACTCATTGTGAATTCCCCGCTTGTTCTTTAACCAATTCAATGCCCGCGGTTGACAGCGCGGTTCGCCGGGGAAGTTTAGTGTGCCGAATAATCACCGCAAACGGCAGCGGGACTTCCCCTGATTAGCAGTAGGCTACCTCATTTACGATTTTATTTCGCGGCGGCGATTCGCGTGGGGAGGGGCGTTCCTGCCACATGTGATATCTCCTCACGACTACGTTAAGCGCTTGAACGTTAGAAGCCAGAGAAATTCATTGACAGTGGCGACTCGAGATTCCTTTGAGGGCCAGGATCTGAAACGCTTTTGGTTCCAGCAAGTGATGGCGCCTCACGATCTTGAAATCAGGTAGCCGCAACGCCCTTCGACGTTGAGCCGCAAACGCCGAATTGCCATTAACGATGACTGAACGCCGACTAAAATAGCTGAATTCGATGCAATTTTGTGGCTTGGTGATCTGCATTGAAAAATCCGGACCTCCTGGAATGTTAGTTTTTCGGCAAACTTTACCCTTTAAAAAAGGAAGGCTTTGCCTTGAAACGCAAGCGCTTTTCAGTCGAACGGAGTGTCGCGGTACTGAAGCAAGCAGAGTCGAGCATGTCGGTCGAAGATCTCATCCGGCACGTCGGTGTTTCTGAACAGACGTTCTACCGATGCAAAAATCGGCATGCCGGCATGAAGTTAGATCAAATGCGCGAACTCAAACAGTTGCAGGAAGCGAACGCGCGGCTCAAGAAGTTGGTTGCTGAGCTGAGCCTGGACAAGGCCATTCTGCAGGACGTCGCCTCAAAAAAGTGGCCCGACCCGCGCTGAGGCAAGACGTGGTGGATTACGTGATCATCCACTATGGATTTACCCTGAGGCGGGCCTCCAGGCTGGTCAAGCAACCACGTAGCGTGCAGTATTACCAAAGCGAGAAAGGCCGCGGGTCTGACGCAGGAAAAGCTGGGAGTACTTGCAGGCGTTGACGAGATGTCCGCTAGCGCTCGCATGAACCAATACGAACTCGGCAAGCACGCGCTCGACAATTTGATCGTCGAACGTATCGCTGGAATCCTAAATCTCCCAACGTCTTACTTCTTCTTTTCAGATATCTCAGAAGCCAAGCTGCTGGTCGCGTATCATCGCCTCAGTAGCGAGGACAAAGTCCGACTTTTGTCCCAAGCTCTGGAAATGATCGGAGAGGAAAACGGATCGCGCGGCACACGAATTCTGCGGTGTGAAGCAGTCAGCGCGTTGATAGTCATTTTGTTGGTCGATGACACAGAAAACAAAAAAGCCCTTGAATTTCAAGGGCTTCATTGCGTGCTTGGCGGAGAGGGTGGGATTCGAACCCACGGTACGGTATAACCGTACACCGGATTTCGAGTCCGGCGCATTCGACCACTCTGCCACCTCTCCAAGCGTTCTTTCTGCTTTGGTTCGCTGCCTAAGTGGCCTTAAGCAGCGAGAAAGAGATTATAGCCGAATTTCTTCAGCCGCCAACCCCTTTTTTGAAATTTTTTACACTGCCGGCTCGAGACGCTCGATGCCGCCCATGTAGGGACGCAGCACATCTGGCACCGTCACCGAACCGTCCGCGTTCTGGTAGTTCTCCAGCACCGCGACCAGTGCGCGCCCCACCGCCAACCCAGAACCGTTGAGCGTGTGCACCAGCTCCGGCTTGCCCTGCGCATTGCGAAAACGTGCTTGCATCCGCCGTGCCTGGAAGCTCTCCATGTTCGAACACGACGAGATCTCGCGGTACGTGTTCTGCGCCGGAATCCACACCTCCATGTCGTACGTCTTCGCACTGCCAAAGCCCATGTCGCCCGTGCACAGCACAATCGTGCGGAACGGCAGTTCGAGCTTCTTCAAAATCGCTTCCGCATGCCCGACCAGCATCTCGAGCGTGTCGTACGACTCCTCCGGACGCACCACATGCACCAACTCGACCTTGTCGAATTGATGCTGACGAATCATGCCGCGCGTGTCCTTGCCATAGCTGCCGGCCTCCGAACGGAAGCACGGCGTGTGCGCCACCATGCGCAGCGGCAACGCATCGCCCGCCAGCAATTCGTCGCGCACGAGATTCGTGAGCGACACTTCCGCCGTCGGAATCAGGTAGAAGTTCTCAATGCGCTCGCCCTCCTCGCCCCCCACCTTGCGCGGCACCTTGAACAAATCATCCTCAAACTTCGGAAGCTGCCCCGTGCCACGCATCGACGCCGCATTCACGATGTACGGCACGTACGTTTCCGTATAGCCATGCTCGCTAGTGTGCGTATCGAGCATGAACTGCGCCAACGCACGATGCAGCCGGGCAATACCGCCCTTCATCACCGAAAAGCGCGCGCCGGCGAGCTTCGCCGCCGCGTCGAAGTCCAGACCCAGCGCAGCGCCCAGGTCGACATGGTCACGCGGCGTGAAGTCAAACGCGCGCGGCGTGCCCCAGCGGCGCACTTCCACGTTCTGCGTCTCGTCCGACCCGAGCGGCACGCTCTCGTGCGGCAAGTTCGGCACGCCCAGCAACACGTCCGACAATCGTGTCTGAATCTCCTCCAGACGCACCGACGACGCCTTGAGCGTGTCTGCAATACCGCCAACTTCCGCGATTTCGGCCGAGGCGTCCTCACCCTTGCCCTTCTTCATGCCGACCTGCTTCGAGAGCGCATTGCGGCGGGCCTGCAGCTCCTCGGTTTGCGTCTGAATCTGCTTGCGCTCCGCCTCGAGCGCAGCAAACGTCGCCACGTCCAGCGTGTAGCCGCGCGCCTTGAGTCGCGCCGCAACGCCGTCGAGATCCTTGCGAAGAAGTTGAATGTCGAGCATGGTGGGGTGTCTGTCGTTAGCGGCCCAACGTCGTGGGCCAGGAAATTCGTTCTGGCTGTCCCGGCACCCATCATGGCACCGCAGGCAGCATCAAGCCGGGGATTTTACCAAACGCACACGGCGATTTCGCCATTTGGCGTGTTTGCCACGGCAACCGCGTCCGCGTCAGGCCGATTCATCGTCGGATGGCTCGGCCGGCGCAGGCTTGCCGGAAGGCGCCGCTGCAGCACCCGACGACTTCGCTACGGCATCGGCACCACGCCCCTTGGCGTTCGTCCGCCGCCACTCGGCATCGAGCGACTTCAGCCAATTGAGCTTCTCCCCAATCTTGCCCTCCAGCCCGCGCGGCACCGGACGGTACCAATTCTGGGCGCGCAGATCGTCGGGGAAATACGTCTCGCCCGCCGCGTAGGCATCGGGCTCGTCATGCGCATAGCGGTACTCGTGGCCGTAGCCGAGTTCCTTCATCAACTTCGTCGGCGCATTGCGCAGATGAATCGGCACCGCCCGCGACTTGTCCTTGCCGACGAATGCCCGCGCCTGGTTGTATGCGTTGTACCCCGCGTTCGACTTCGGCGCCGCCGCAAGATACAAGATGGCCTGCGCGAGGGCGAGTTCGCCTTCGGGCGTGCCGAGTCGCTCGTATGTCTCCGCCGCATCGAGCGCGATGCGCGCCGCGCGCGGGTCCGCCAGACCAATGTCCTCCCACGCCATGCGCACAATCCGGCGCGCAAGATAGCGCGGATCGGCGCCACCGTCGAGCATGCGGCAGAACCAGTAAAGCGCACCGTCAGGCGAACTGCCGCGCACCGACTTGTGCAGCGCACTGATCTGGTCGTAGAACGCGTCGCCGCCCTTGTCGAAGCGTCGAAGATTCTCGGCCAGCACGCTGGCGAGCAACGCTTCGTCAATCGTCGTGAGGTTCTGCGTCATCGCGGCCTGCGCGACGATCTCCACGTTATTGAGCAACTTGCGCCCGTCGCCGTCCGCCGAATCGATCAGGCCCTGGCGCGCTTCGTCGGTGAACCCGATGTCGCCCAGTTCATGTGCCGCGCGCGCGATCATCTCGCCGAGTTCGTCGTCGTTCAGGCTCTTGAGCACATAGACGGCCGCGCGCGAGAGCAATGCACCGTTCACCTCGAACGACGGATTCTCCGTCGTCGCGCCCACGAAAATGAAGAGCCCCGATTCAACGTGCGGCAGGAACGCATCCTGCTGCGCCTTGTTGAAGCGATGCACCTCGTCGACGAACACCACCGTCTGCTTGCCCTGCGCACGCTGGATCTGCGCGGCCTCGACGGCGTCGCGAATGTCCTTCACGCCCGAGAGCACCGCCGACAGCGCAATGAAGTACGCCTTGAACGCGTCTGCCATCAGGCGCGCCAGCGTGGTCTTGCCCACGCCCGGCGGGCCCCACAGGATCATCGAATGCGGACGTCCCGCCTCGAATGCCACGCGCAACGGCTTGCCCTTGCCCAGCAAGTGGCGCTGGCCAATCACGTCGTCGATGGTGTGGGGGCGAAGGCGCTCGGCCAAAGGGACCGAAGCCGACAGAGGGGCGTCGTTTGACATGTTCTCAAGCAGCGCGGCCGGGGAGTCCCCGGCCGCTTTCGGATCGTCAGATGTGCCCATTATGCCAGCCCGGACACCGCCCCGCCGGCAAGGAACGCCAGCGGCGACGAGGACTAGGGGAACGACGGGGGACGAAGGGGGCTCACCCCTTGATGAGGTCTGCCCCCTTGGGCATCGTGAACTTGAAGTTGTCCGCCGGCATGGGCGGATTCTTCTGGATCTTGTCGAACGTCAGCAACGTGACGTTGCCGAACGCGTCGTAGAGTTCCATCGCTGCCAGATTGCCGTCGCGAAACCCGATACCCACGCGCTGGAACTGCGTGTCCTTCGCCTTCGGCTTCAACTCCACCCAGTCGATGCCGTTCTTCACGCCGGCATCCTTGAGCGAAAAATTCTTCTCGATGTCGTTGCTGCCGAACAGGATCGCGGCCGGGCTCGCGCCCAACGAGGTGCCCAGCTTGCGCTCGGTCACCTGGTTCAGATCCTTGTCATAGATGTAGAGCGTTTCGCCATCCGCCTGCAGCAGTTGATCGTAGGGCTTGACGTAGCGCCAGATGAAGCGGCCCGGGCGCGAAAACTCGAAGGTGCCGGAGGCCGCGTTCGTCACTTTCACGGCGCCGTCCTGCTGGCCCTTGACCTGCTTCTGCTCGAACTCGCCACGCGCCGATTTCACTTGCGCGGCAAACGCCTTGAGCTGCGCCGTGCCACTGGCATAGGCCGGGGCGACCAGCGCCGCCAGCGTCACACCGACAGCCCCCGCGATAAGCGGCAAGCCGCGCTTGAATCCCAACATGTTCCTTACTCTCCTTCGCGATTCGGCACCAGAATATCCCGGTTGCCGTTACTCGCCATCGCCGACACCACGCCGGACTGTTCCATCTGTTCGAGCAGTCGCGCCGCCCGGTTGTAGCCGATGCGCAAGTGCCGCTGTACCAACGAGATCGACGCACGGCGCTGCTTGAGCACCACGGCCACCGCCTGATCGTACAGAGGGTCGGACTCGCCGCCGCCCTCGCCAGTTCCGCCGCCTGCGCCGCCCACACCGTCAATGCCACCGTCTTCTCCGTCGACCACGCCGTCCAGAATGCCCTCGACGTAGTTCGCCTCGCCCTGCTCCTTGAGGCGCTCGACCACGCGATGCACCTCATCGTCGGCCACGAACGCCCCGTGCACGCGCAACGGCAACCCGGTACCCGGCGGCATGTAGAGCATGTCGCCCATGCCCAGCAACGTCTCGGCGCCCTGCTGGTCGAGAATGGTGCGCGAATCGATCTTCGACGACACCTGGAACGCCACACGCGTCGGCACGTTCGCCTTGATCAGCCCCGTAATGACATCGACCGACGGACGCTGCGTCGCCAGAATCAGGTGAATCCCCGCCGCGCGCGCCTTCTGCGCGATGCGCGCGATCAGCTCTTCGACCTTCTTGCCGACGACCATCATCAGGTCGGCCAACTCGTCGATCACCACAACGATGTAAGGCAGGCGCTGCAGCGGCTCCGGCGCGTCGGGCGTGAGCGAGAACGGGTTCGGGATGTGCTCTTCGCGTTTCGCGGCGTCGTCGATCTTGTTGTTGTATCCGGCGAGGTTACGCACGCCGAGTTTGCTCATGAGCTTGTAGCGGCGCTCCATCTCGGCCACAACCCAATTCAGCGCATGTCCCGCCTGACGCATGTCCGTCACCACCGGGCACAGCAGATGCTGGATGCCCTCGTACATGCTCATCTCGAGCATCTTCGGATCGATCAGGATCAACCGCACCTGCTCGGCAGTCGCCTTGTAGAGCAACGACAGGATCATCGCGTTGATCCCCACCGACTTGCCCGAGCCGGTCGTGCCGGCCACCAGCAGGTGAGGCATCTTCGCGAGGTCGGCCACGACCGGCTTGCCGCTGATGTCCTTGCCAAGGGCGAGCGTCAGCAGCGATGCGGAGTCGTTGTAGATCTCGGAGCCGAGAATCTCCGTCAACCGCACCGTCTGACGACGCGGATTCGGCAGCTCCAGCCCCATGAAGTTCTTGCCGGGGATGGTCTCGACCACGCGGATCGAGACGAGCGAGAGCGAACGCGCCAGGTCCTTCGCCAGGTTGACGATCTGGCTGCCCTTCACGCCCGTGGCCGGTTCGATTTCGTAGCGCGTGATGACCGGCCCCGGATACGCGGCAACGACGCTCACATCGACACCGAAATCCTTGAGCTTCTTCTCGATGAGGCGCGACGTGAATTCCAGCGTCTCCGCGGAGACGGTCTCCTGCGCGGCCGGGGCTGCGTCGAGCAACGCCAGCGGTGGGAGGATGGAATCGGGCAGATCGGCAAACAGCGGCGCCTGCTTCTCCTTCTCGACACGCTCGCTTTTCGCGACGACCTTGACCGGCGGCACGATCTGCACCGGTTCATGCACTTCGGCGCGCACGCGGTTCTGCACGATGGCCCCTTCGCGCGCGATCGCGGCCTCCTCGCCCAGCCGACGATCCTGACGCGCCTCGCGGCGACGCCGGATCACCGTGCCGGTATCGAGAATCAGAGCGCCGAACTGTTCGGCAACCGAAAGCCACGAGAAATGGAACAGTAGCGAAAGACCGAAGGCAAAGATGAGCAGCAATGCCATCGTGCCGCCAGTAAACCCGAGTGCGTGCTGGAAGAAGCCCCCGACCGTCTCGCCGATCACGCCGCCCGACGCCCGCGGCAATTGGACTTTGAGACGGTACAGACGCAGCGATTCGATGCCGGCGCTCGATAGCAGCAACATCAGGAACGAGACGATCTCGACCCATCCGCCGCTGGCAAGACGCTCGCGCAGCGGGGGCGCTTCGCGCTTGGCCGAGATCCGGCGATACCCGGAAATCACGCGCCGGGCAATGAAGACCACCAGCCAGTACGCCGACAGGCCCAGCATGAGCAGCAACATGTCGGCCACCCAGGCCCCCACGCGCCCCGCCCAATTGGCGATGCGTTCCACGTGTGCCGCATGTGTCCAGCTGGGGTCCAGACGGCTGTAGGAGATCAACGCCATCAACAGAAACACCATCAGCGCGACCTGCGCCATCCAGCGAATTTCGTGGAAGAGGTGCGTCACCCGATTGGGTAACGACGATCCGGCACCAGCAGAGTAGGAAGATTTCGTCGTCATCAAGCCATGCGGTTGGGCGGGCAGACGGGCGGCCTGCCGCGCGGCAAGGCTCCATTGTAAACAGGTATTCCCCAGCTTAATGCAGGAAAACGTGACAACCCGTAACGTCGGGCCTCCCGGCGCCATTCGACACACGGCCACGGCCGGCCGGGCGTGCGCCCGTCACCCCTTGGCAGCCCGACGGCTATCGCGTCGATTGCAAGGCTCGATGAACGAAACGACGCCGGCCCTTTATAATGGCGGTTTGCGCCAATCCCCGCGCCGCGTCCTCGCGGCGCAGGATCGGATCGGGCGCCAGCCCCCATCCCTTTCCGGTGAGTCCTCGTTCATGTCCGTTGCCAAGCACGCCAAAGTCCTGATCCTCGGTTCCGGCCCCGCCGGCTACAGCGCCGCCGTCTATGCCGCGCGCGCCAACCTCAAGCCCGTGCTGATCACGGGTATCGCCCAGGGCGGTCAGTTGATGACCACCACGGACGTCGAGAACTGGCCCGGCGACCCGACCGGCGTGCAAGGCCCCGAGCTGATGGCCCGCATGCAGGCCCACGCCGAGCACTTCAACACCGAGATGATCTTCGATCACATCCATACGGTGCACCTGAACGAGCGTCCGCTGCGCCTGATCGGCGACTCCGGCGAATACACCGCCGACGCCCTGATCATCGCCACCGGCGCCTCGGCCCAATACCTCGGCCTGCCGTCGGAAGACGCCTTCTCGGGCCGCGGCGTGTCGGCTTGCGCCACATGCGACGGCTTCTTCTACAAGGGCAAGGAAGTCTGCGTGGTCGGCGGCGGCAACACGGCTGTCGAAGAAGCGCTGTACCTGTCCAACATCGCCAGCAAGGTCACGGTGATCCATCGTCGCGACAAGTTCCGCGCCGAGCCGATTCTGATCGACCGTCTGCTGGAGAAGGCCAAGCAAGGCGCGGTCGAACTCAAGTACGACACGGTGCTCGACGAAGTCACCGGCGACGACTCCGGTGTCACCGGCATTCGTATCAAGAACGTGAAGACCGGCGCCACCGAAGCCATTTCGCTGCACGGCGTGTTCATCGCCATCGGCCACAAGCCGAATACCGACATCTTCGCCGGTCAGCTCGAGATGAAGAATGGCTACATCGTCACGCACAGCGGCCTGAACGGCAACGCCACGGCCACCAGCGTGCCGGGCGTGTTCGCGGCGGGCGACGTGCAGGATCACGTCTATCGTCAGGCCATTACCAGCGCCGGCACGGGCTGCATGGCCGCGCTCGACGCCCAGCGCTACCTCGAGAACCTCGACCAGTAACCGCTGAATGCCCTGTGACGGCGCCCTCGCTGCGTGAAATTCGATACGCACGGGGCGCCGTTGTCGTTTGATCTCCCACCGTCCTTGTTCGCACGACCATGAGCAAGAAGCCTCCCAAACTCGGCCTCGGCGATCTCGCGACCTTTCGCGACGCGATCGCCAAGGACGCGGCCGCCCGCGAAGCCGAGCGTCTGGCCGCCGAGAAACGCGCCGCGCAAGCCAAGCGCGATGCCAACGTGTTCCGCGACAGCGTGGGCGACATCGCCCCGATCACGCGCAAGGGCGCGACCGATCGCGTCGAGCATCCGCGCCAGCCGCCCGAGCCGGTGGCGCGTCTAACGCAGGAAGACGAAGCAGCCGTCCTGCACGAATCGCTGTCGGACGAGTTCGATCCCGAAGCCCTGCTCGACACCGACGATCGCCTGTCCTATCGCCGCCCCGGCGTCAGCCACGACGCCCTGCTCAAGCTGCAACGCGGCGAATGGGTGGTACAGGCGCAGATCGACCTGCATGGCATGCGTCGCGATGAAGCCCGCGAGGCGCTGTCCGCCTTCCTGCACGACGCCGTGAAGCGCGGCCTGCGTTGCGTGCGCGTGATCCACGGCAAGGGACTCGGTTCCGTGAACCGCGAACCCGTGCTCAAGGACAAGGTGCGGGGCTGGCTGGCGCAGAAGGACCAAGTGCTGGCCTGGGCGCAAGCGCAAGGTCGCGACGGCGGCAGTGGCGCGTTGGTCGTCCTGCTTCAGGGCGCACAGTCGCGAGCGCCGCGCGGGTAGTCCACGTCCGAGCCGGCGTCAGACGGCTTGTTCGCCCTCTTCGCCCGTACGAATGCGGATCACGCGCTCGACATCGGTCACGAAAATCTTGCCGTCACCGATCTTGCCGGTGCGCGCCGCGCCCAGCACCGCGTCGATGACCTGATCGGCCTGCGCCGAGCCGACGACCACTTCGATCTTGATCTTCGGCAGGAAGTCGACCACATATTCAGCGCCGCGATACAGTTCCGTGTGGCCTTTTTGACGGCCGAAGCCCTTCACTTCCGTGACGGTCAGGCCAGTCACGCCGACTTCCGCCAGCGCTTCGCGGACTTCGTCGAGCTTGAAGGGTTTGATAATGGCAGTTACGCGTTTCATTGTCGCCTCGATATCTTGGTTGGTTTGTTCTGAGAATTCGCCGGGCTATTGTACCGGTCCGGGCACGGCGCGCCGATGGCAGCACGCCGCGTCCGCCACAACGGGCTCACGCGTGCGGGTCGTCGGGCACGGAATCCAGGTCGGCGAGCCACACCACCGATTCCGAATCGCTTGGCGCCCGCCAGTCCCCGCGCGGCGAGAGCGAGCCGCCCGTGCCCACCTTCGGCGCATTCGGAATGCACGACCGCTTGAACTGACTGGTCCGGAAGAACCGGTCCAGGAAAATGCGCAGGTTCCGCTTGATCGCGACCAGATCGTACGCGTGACGCGCGACGTGGCCCTCGTCAGGCCAGCGCCCCGTCGAGGCATCGTGCCAGGCGCTCCACGAGAGAAACGCCACCTTGCGTGGGGCGTAGCCGAAACGCAGCGTGTAGTAGAGGTTGAAGTCCTGCAGCGCGTACGGCCCGATGAAATGCTCGGTACGCTGCTCCGGCGCGCCGTTCGCCTTGCCCGGCACGAGCTCCGGGCTGATTTCCGTCTCGAGAATGTCGATGAGGACGTTGCGCCTCGGTTCGGTATCCTTGCCGGCCTTCTCGGCCTTCTCGACCTTGCCGGGCTTGGCCGCCGCCGCGCCGCCCAACTGCCCCGTCTCGGCCACCCACCGCACGAGGTGCATGATGAGCGTCTTGGGCACGCTGGCGTTCACGTTGTAGTGCGACATATGATCGCCCACGCCGTACGTGCACCAGCCCAACGCCAGCTCGCTCAGATCGCCCGTGCCGATCACGATCGCGCCCAGGTGATTCGCGAGCCGGAACAGATGATTGGTGCGCTCACCGGCCTGCACGTTCTCGAACGTGACGTCGTAGACTTCCTCCCCTCGCGAGAACGGATGGTCGAGGTCGGCCAACATCTGCATGCAGCTCGGGCGGATGTCGATTTCACGCGCCGTGCAGCCCACCGCCGCCATCAGCTCGCGCGCCTGACGCAGCGTTCGCTCGCTCGTGGCGAAGCCGGGCATGGTGTACGCGAGGATGTTCGTGCGAGGCAGACCGAGCCGGTCCATGACCTTCGCGCACACGAGCAGCGCATGCGTCGAATCCAGACCGCCGGACACGCCGATCACGACCTTCTGAATCTTCGACGAGGCCAGCCGCTGCATCAGCGCCTGCACCTGGATGTTGTAGACCTCGTGGCAACGCTCGTCGCGACGACGCGGATCGGACGGCACGTACGGGAAGCGTTCAATGGCGCGCGCGAGCGGCAGCTCGGCGTTGCGCGGCATCGTGACGTCGACCTTGATGGTGCGAAAGCGTGCCACCTCGTCGGCATGGCGGCGCACCGACACGCCGAACGTCGTCTGATGCATGCGCTCGCGTGCGAGCCGCTCCAGATCGACGTCCGCATAAATCAAATGCGAGTCGCTGGCGAAGCGTGCCGACTCGGCCAGCAGGTCGCCGTTTTCATAGATGAGCGCCTGTCCGTCCCACGCGAGATCGGTCGTCGATTCGCCCTGCCCGGCGGATGTATACAGATAGGCGGCGAGGCATCGCGCCGACTGTTGCCCGACCAGTTGGTGACGATAGGCCGACTTGCCGACGACCACGTTCGATGCCGACAGGTTCACGAGTACCGTCGCGCCCGCCAGCGCCGCGAACGACGACGGCGGCACGGGCACCCAGACGTCCTCGCAAATCTCGCAGTGAAAGCGCAGTAACGGCTGGTCGGCCGCCTCGAAGACGAGCGCGCCGAACGGCACCTCGTCGCCTAGCAGCATCACCGTGTCGACGCCCGCGTCATCGGCCGCGTTGAACTGACGCGCTTCGTAGAACTCACTGTAGTTCGGCAGGTAGGTCTTGGGGACCACGCCATGCACGCGTCCGCGGGCGACGACCACTGCGCAGTTGAACAGGCGTTGCTGCACGCGCACCGGCATGCCGACGATCAGCGCGGCGCCCAGTTCGCGGCTCGCCGCCACGATGTCGGCCAGCGCCACGTTGCAGGCGTCGAGCAATGCGCGCTGCTGGAACAGGTCTTCGCAGCTATAGGCGGGAATGCCAAGTTCGGGGAAGGCGACGAGCACGGCGCCCGCCGCATCGGCCTGCCTGGCGAGGGCAATCGTCTGGGCAGCGTTGTAGGCGGGATCGGCGACACGGCATTGCGGCACGCCGACGGCCACACGCGCGAAATCGTGATTGTAGAGATTGAGAAATCGGTTGGTCATGTGGGCGGCTACCAGGCATCGTCCCTGTGCCGATACGACGGCAGACGAAGGCACCATGGGCCGCCGCCCGCCCGGCGCGAGCGGCGGACGTGAGAATCGCCAGTATATTACGCGAGGCGCCCCCATGCCGGGCGTCGCCGCATGGCTCGACGGCGTCAGGACGCCGGGCGTTTGAACGGCGTGTGGGCCTCCAGCTCGCCGATATGCTCGTCCATCGCCGAGGTCTCCGCATCGAGAAACTCGGCAATGGCGTCGGCGAAGCGCGCATCGGCAATCCAGTGAGCCGACCAGGTGGGCGTGGGCAGCAGACCACGCGACATCTTGTGCACCCCCTGGGCCCCGCCCTCGAAGCTGCGCAGTCCATGCGCGATGCAATACTCGATGCCCTGCGCGTAGCACGTCTCGAAGTGCATGCCGGAGACAAATTCGGTCGTCCCCCAGTACCGTCCGTACATGGTGTCGCCACTCACCACATTGAGCGCGCATGCCAACGGCTCGCCCTCGCGCTCGGCCATGACGAGCAGCAGTGTGTCGGGCATCGCCGCATGCCACTGGCCGAAAAAGGTACGGGTCAGATACGGCGCATTCCAGTGCTCGCGATACGTGTTGTCATAGCACTGATAGAAGAAATCGAGCGCGGCCTCGTTGAGGTCGGCACCGCGCAGCCATCGGTATGTCACTCCGGCGTCGCGTACACGCCGGCGATCCTGTTTGAGCTTCTTGCGCTTTTCCTGATTCATCTGCGCGAGGAACGCGTCGAACGAGGCAACGCCCGGGTTCTCCCAGTGGAACTGCACGCCCTCGCGCAGCGCATAGCCCGCCTCGGTGAGCGCCGCCAGATCGTCGTCGTGCGCGAAGAGCACGTGAATGGACGACAACTCGAGCTGCTTCGCGAACGCGATCGCGCCGCGGGCGAGCGCGACGCGGTCGGCATGGGTGCGCGCCAGCAGACGCGGCCCCGTCACGGGCGAGAACGGCACCGCGCACAGCAGCTTCGGGTAGTAATTCAGGCCATGGCGCGCAAACGCCTCGGCCCACGCGTGATCGAACACGTACTCGCCACGCGAATGCGATTTGACGTAGAGCGGCATGGCGCCCACGAGGCTGTCGCCGGCATGCATGAGCAGATAAGCCGGCTGCCAGCCGGTGCGCTTCGACGCGCATCCGCTCGAATGCATCGCATGCAGGAACGCGTGCTGCACGAACGGATTGCCACGCGCGAGCGCATTCCACGCGTCGGCCGGCACGTCTTCAATCGACTGCACTACACGGATGACTACGTCGCTGCTCACCCTTCACCTCGTCTGCAAACCGGCTAACCGACCGTGCCGCCGCCGGCATGGAACCCTCGAACTGGCTGCCATTGTCGCCGAACTTGGCGAGGCTTTCAGAGCGAGCCATGAAAAATGTCCGCCTCAAGCACTGCTTGACGGCGGACATCGTGATGAACGTCGATAGACAGCAGGTCGTCGTTGTTACACGCATCCCCTTACCCCAAGGGCCCGCAGCCAAGCATCGACCTGCCCGAAGGCGTCTTGTTGCCATTGCTCCGGACTACGGTCTCCAAGCACGTTCGTTTCCTCGACGAAACGGCGCACACATGTCGGCCCGAAACCGTCAGCGTTATCGAACTTGCCGGCGATGAAATCGTAGCCCGCGGCACCGCTAGCGTGATCGAGCAGTGGCCGACATTCCTCGGCCAGCGTCTCTGGACCGCCGGGATAGTTCCGGATGCAGTAGTAGATGTCGTAGGCGTCCTTCTGTTTATAGCGCCCCGCAATCGCATGCCCCTTCATCGCCAAAAGGGCCGGTATCGAACAAACCGCAATTTCGACGCGGTTCATACCGCCAGCGGGCATCGGTCCGCTGATCGCCACCAGCTGATAGAAGCGAAGGGCCAGATCGGCACCGTCGGCTTGTTGCACGGCAAAGTCACTGATCAACGGCGGTACGTTCTTGACGATCTCGGCGTCCCGGGGCATCAGGAAATCAACGGTGATGTCAATCGGCGCGCCGCCATCTTCGGTGGGGACTTGGCGAACGAGCTGAAAGCGGCGAAGCTCTCGACGCTGGTGATAGCCATGCCCCTGTAGCGCTTCGATCAGCGTAGCGTATTCGCCGTCCCCCAAGGCCTCTGCATCCAGGCCAAGGTCCACGTCGAGCGTGCCGACGTGTGGCATTTCCTCGTTACTCAGCAGCAGCCAGGGTACGGCGCCGCCAACGATAGCGAACTTGCCCTTGAAGCTCCCAAGAATCTGGCCGATTTCGACCAGCACCTTTTTCACGGCAGTGGTCGTACGGTCGTCGTAATCGGCGGCCGACTGTGGCTCGCTTGGCATCATTTCGGCCATCTCAGCCTTTCTCGTCGTAGATGATCTGCCGCTTCTCGTCCGCGTTCGCCAGCGTTGGCAAGATCAAGATAGGTTTGGACTGCGCTTGTGCAGATTGCCCCAGGTGCAGGTGCCTCCGTGTCGCGCAACACGCCGGAATCCTTAAGGACGGTTGCCACAACGTTTTCGCCTTTGGAAACTGCGGACAGCTTCAAGGCCGATTGCAATCGCTCAAGACCCGCCGTGTCTGCATAAAAATACTGTGTTCCTGTCCGACCGTACGGTGCAAGCCAATGCGACGCGGAGAAGGATGAAAATGCTATCTGGCCGGCCTCGCCTTGCGAGCGCAGGGCGCGCCGCGCAGCTTCCTCGAACGCGCTACCGTGCAGGGTTGTATAGAAAGTCAGACGCGTCCCAACCGGCGGCTCATAGGCGTCGCGCCATGCGTCCAGCAATGCGTCAGGTTCGGACAAAAACAGACCGGCTTCAGACACTTGCGCCCACTCCCGATCAAGCAAGGCAACACGAACGTTGCTGACATGGCCAAGGCTGACGGCTGCGGCCAGCGCAAGATCCGTGACGCGCCACGCCTGACGGGGATTGCGAAGCATCACACGCAGCACCTGCGCGGATTTCGGCTTGAACAACGACCTGAGTTCACGCCGATCGGCGACGGGTTTGCTCGCAACCTGGCGTTCGATGAAGACGCCGTCAAAGATCAGGCGTGCATTGCCTTCGAGGTCGAGAAAGCCCACATCCTGCTCACGACACAGCGATTGAGCATCCGGGGACAGATAAGGGGCAATGAGGACAGGCGTGGCGTCTTGCGCATGATGCGCCATGTAGTTGCGCAGTTGAAGCAATGCGATTCGGACGTGGCGCGGCTGACCAGAGGCGTTCACTTCGCAGACCAGTGCGTGGCGCCTGCCTGACAGGTCAATATGTGCCACGATGTCCACGCCCGGGTCAGGGCCGGACATTTTGTGCTCAACATCCAAAAGCTTGATCGCAGGCACTTGCCCCAACAGCAAACGAAGCGCCTGCGCTGCTTGGCTCTCTACGTCTTTCATCGCATGGCCTGTTTTCAGAGTTTGTTGAAAATAGCATTTTTAGTGAAATTGTCAACATTTTCACTAAAATCATCAATTTCAGCAATTGCTGAAATAGGCTATTTTGATGAAAATTGGCGTCACCCAATTGTCGTATGCATCGCGTAGTTCGACGGGCTGCATCGTGTCTATCGCAGACGCGGTGAGTTTGATTTTTACCGCGCCGACTCGTAGGAAGAATGAGCCGGTTTCCAGGTGTCGGCTGGGAGCCAGGCGGATAGAAACGGGATCGGGTTGTGGAAAGCACCCAGGTAGGGTGAAGCCTCTTGATCCCCAGGAAAACTCGCTGCGGCGGGTCTCAGCGTAGATCAGCCAAATTCGGTGCCGATCAAAGCATCAAATAAAAAGCCCGGCACACGGCCGGGCTTCTCTGGCGTCGACGGGCGACGCCGCAGGCGAAAGTCGCTTACTTCTTGGCGTTGGCCACGCCGTCGACGATTTCCTTGTGGGCGGCTTCAACGCCTTCCCAGCCTTCGATCTTGACCCACTTGCCCTTCTCGAGCGCCTTGTAGTTCTCGAAGAAGTGCTTGATCTGGTCCTTCAGGTAACCCGGCACGTCGTCGATCGACTTCATGTGCGCCGTCATCGGGCAGATCTTGTCGACCGGCACGACCACCAGCTTGGCGTCCACACCCGACTCGTCGGTCATGTTGAGCAGACCTAGCGCGCGGCAGCGCACGATCGAGCCCGCCAGCAGCGGGAACGGGGTAACGACCAGCGCATCGACGGGGTCGCCGTCACCGGACAGCGTTTGCGGAATGAAACCGTAGTTGGCCGGGTAGCGCATGCCCGTGCCGATGAAGCGGTCAACGACCAGCAGGCCCAGCTCCTTGTCCGCCTCGTACTTCACCGGGTCGCTTTGCGCCGGGATCTCGATGATGACGTTGAAATCGTTGGGGATGTCCTTGCCGGCAGGCACGTGGTTGAAGCTCATGATGGCATTCCTGTGTATGAAAAGGGGCACGCCGTCGCTCGGCATGCGCGCCCGCCAACCTGCCGGATGCCACGCCGCCCGACGGCAATCGGGCGCCGAACATTATAGCGGGTTTGCCTGATTCGCCTGGATTGCCGGCAGCCGGGCCAGCCGCTGCGACGTCAGTTCGCCCACGTTCGCGCACCCCAGCAACTGCATCGTCGTGTGCAACTCGCCCAGCAACAGCGCGAGCACCCCGGCCACGCCCTCGCCGCCACGTGCCGCCACGCCATACAGCGGCGCACGGCAGAGCAACACGCCCTTGGCCCCCAACGCAACAGCCTTGGCCACGTCGGCGCCGCGCCGCACGCCACCATCGAGAAACACGGCCATCGCAGGTCCGCGAGCGCTCACCGCCTCGACGATCGGCGGCAGCGCCTCGAGCGGCGCAAGCGTGCTGCCCAATTGCCGCCCGCCGTGATTGGACACGACGATGCCATCCGCGCCGTGCGCTTGCGCCAGCCGGGCATCCTCCACGGTCTGAATGCCCTTGACGAGCACCTCGCCCGGCCAGTGCCGTCGCACCCAGGTCAGGTCGTCCCAACCGAGCGACAGATCCATCTGACGGCTCAGCACCGCCGCATGACGCGCAAGATCGGCACGCTCGCCCACACTCTTCGCGATGTTGCACAGTTGCGGCGCGCCATAGGCCAGCATCTGCCAGCTCCAGTGCGGGTGCCGCATGCAGTCGGCAATGAGTCGCGGCGTCATGCGCAGCGGCAGCTTGAAGCCATTGCGCGTGTCGTGATCGCGCTTGCCGTGCACCGGCGTGTCGACGGTCAGCAACAGCGTGCGGAAGCCCGCCTCCCGCGCACGGCGCATCATGCTCTCGGCGATGCGCCGGTCCTGCTGCACGTAAAGCTGGAGCCACATCTCACCGTCGGGTACCGCCGCGCGAACGTCTTCGAGCAACGACGTCGACGCCGTCGAAAGCACGAACGGCAGCCCGGCATCGGCGGCCGCACGGGCGAGCCGCTCATCCGCCTTCGGCCAGAACAACCCATTGAGTCCGGTCGGCCCCACGGCCATCGGAGCGGCAGCGTCACGGCCCCAGAACGTCGTCGCGCTCGAACATTGCGACGTATCGGTCATCACGCGCGGCGCGAAGCCCCACTGCGCGAACGCATCGCGGTTGCGGCGCAGCGCGTCGCCATCTTCCGCCCCCCCCTCCAGGTAATCGAATGCCAGCTTCGTCAGACGCCGCCGAGCGGCCCGTCGGTAATCCTCCACGCACGAAAACGCGTGCATTGCTCCCCCTATCCTCAGATACGCCCCGTGGCGCCCGCCACGCGGTCTCAATCCGTGCCCCGCAACAGGACGTGCCGGCAATTCCTAACTTGCACACAAACAATTGCATTACAATCACAATCGTTACAATCCGAACATACTGGTACCTTCCATGCCGCGCTTGCCCGCCCGGTCATCCGGCCGTACTGAAGACGCGCCGGCCACCACGCCAGCCAAATCCTCCAGCGCGCCGTCTGCGTCACGCTCGTCGCTGTTCGTCGGATCCACCGAAAAGACGTTTCAAGTCCTGCACGCCTTCGACGGCCCCGCGCGCTATATGACGCTTGGCGACATCGCCAAGGCCGCAGGCCTCGATCGCAGCGCGACACAGCGGCTCGTGCACACCCTCGAAGTGCTCGGCTACCTGTTTCGCGTGCCCGAGACCCGCACCTACGGCCTGACCACCAAGGTGCTTCAGTTCTCATACAACTACATCCGCGCGAACGATCTCGTCGAGAAAGCCGCACCGTACCTGCTCGACATTTTCCGCCGCGTCGGCGAGACGACCAACCTGCAAGAGCTGGACGGCCACGAGATCGTCTACATCGCGCGCTTTCCCGGTCAGCATCTCGTGAATATCGGCATCGTTGTCGGCGCACGTCTGCCGGCCATGTACACCGCCTCCGGCATCGCGATGCTCTCGCGTCTGCCCGAGTCGCGCGTGCGGGAAATCCTCGCGAATACGTCGCTCGAACCCATGACGCCGTACACCACGACGGACGAGAAGAAGCTCCTCGAACGTATTCAGACGGCCGCGCGACGCGGCTATGCCATCGTCGAGAGCGAAACCGTGATGGGGGACATTTCGGTCGCCGCCCCCATCACCGATCACGACGGCTACGCCGTCGCCGCCATCAATATCTCGGTGCCGACCTCGCGCTGGACGCGTGAGCGTGTCGAAGCCGAACTCGCGCCGCACGTGCAAGTCGCCGCCACCTCGATCTCGAAGTCGCGAATCTCGACCTTCCGCCGCTAAATCGCGCCAGCGGCGGCAGGTCCAGACCGCGACTGGCCTCAGCGCCCCTCGAAGATCGCCAGTTGCCGGGCCAGTTCCACGCGCAACTGGGCCGAGAGCGCCGGCGCGGGCGGCACCAGCGGGGCGAGCATCGCCGGCGCCTCCACGCCGATCAGGTCCATCACCGACTTCATCGGCCCCGGGTTGGTCTCGGCAAACGCCAGATTCATCAGCGGAATCAGCGAGCGGTGCAATTCGAGCGCGTCGGCCGTCTTGCCTTCGGACGCGAGCTTGAAGATGCGCTGCCATGCGCTCGGCAACAGCGACGCCGTCACCACGATGCCGCCTCGCGCCCCCGCCGCCACATGCAGCGGGAACAGCGTGTCTTCGCCGCTCAGCACGGCGAACGACGCATCGACGCCCGCGACCGTGCGCAGGAAATGCCACATGTCGGTGTTGCAGGCCTTCATGCCGATGATGTTCTCGTGGCGCGACAGTTCGTGCAGCACTTCCGGGGCAATCGCAATGCGCGTGCGATACGGAATCTCGTAGATGAGGATCGGCACTGACGACTCGTCGGCATAGCGCAGGAAGTAGTCGCGGATACCGGCTTGCGTCGGGTTGGTGTAGTACGGCGTGAGCACGAGCAGGCCGTCGGCACCGGCTGCCGCGAAGTCGCGACCGGCTTCGATGGCGTCGTGATATCCCGGGTCGAGCACGCCGGCGATCACCGGCACGTCGCGGCCATGGGCCTTCACTTCCTGCGCCGTGAGTTCGGCCATGCGCACGCGCTCGGCGCGCGAGAGCGCCCCGTACTCGCCGGTGCCGCCCAGCGGCACCACGCCGTCGATGCCCTGCCCCAGCAAGTAGCGCATCAGCGCGCGCGCCGCGTCGGTGTGAATCGTGTCGTCGGCGTTCACCGGCGTGGGAATCGCCGGCAGAATGCCCTTCAGTTGTGCAGAGCGAAGCATGAGTTAAACGTCCGTGAATCGTGAGTTCGGTGAAATCGGATACCGCTTCAGGTCGCGAGGCTGCGCCGGCGCAAGCGCTCGGCCACCCAGATGAGTGCGGCGATGAAAAGGAACAGGCACGTGGAGACTGCGGCGATCACCGGCGAGATCTGCATCGTGATCTCGTCCCAGAACTGCTTGGGCAGCGTGGTCGACAGACCGCCGGACGTGAACAGCGCAATCGTGAGTTCGTCGAACGACGTGGCAAACGCGAACAGAAACGACGACAACAGGCCCGCGCCGAGAATCGGAAACGTCACGCGGCGTAGCGTCGCCCACGGACGCGCCCCCAGGCTGTAGGCCGCCAGGTCGAGTCGCGTGTCGTAGTTGCGCAGCACCGCCATCATCGTGATGACGACGTACGGCACGGCCACGACCGTATGCGCGAGGGTCAGCCCCACGCTGGAGCCCACCAAACCGATCTTGGCGAAGAAATAGAACACGCCGACCGCCAGGATCATGCGCGGCACCACGATGGGCGCGAGCACGAAGGCGAGCATCGCCGACTTGCCGCGCATGCCGCCACGCACCAGCAAGAACGCCGCCGGCGTGCCGATCAGCATCGACAACAGCCCCGCACCGATGCCGACGAGCATCGAGCGCGTGACCGCCTGCATCCACAACGGCGACTCCCATATCTGCTGATACCACTGCAGCGAGAAGCCCTTCGGTGGCCAGGCCAGGCCCGAGGCCGAGTCGAACGACATCGGAATCATCAGCAACGCCGGCGCCGCGAGAAACACCACCAGCAGGATCACGATCGCGCGCAGCACGCGCCCGTCGCCCTGCTCGCCCTTGTGACGGGGCATCGCGCGCAACAGCAGATCGGTGGCATTGCCCAGCGCCGTGAGCACGGCCTCGCCAAGTGCCCGGTTCCACCCGCCGCGCCGCTTGCCGGTCTTGGCATCGCCCGCGCCGCCGGCCATCGTCGAGAGCCCGACCATGCGGTCGTAGACGAAGAACACCACCAGCACCACGGCGAGCAGCAGCACCGAGATCGCGCCCGCGACGCCCCAGTTCAACGCCTGCATCACCTGATCGATGATGAGCTGCGTAATCATCGTGTCATGGCGACCGCCGAGCAGCGTCGGCGTGATGAAGAAGCCGATCGACGTGACGAACACCATCAGCGCGCCGGCCGCCACGCCCGGCAGCGACAACGGGAAATACACGCGCCAGAACACCGTGCCGGGACGGGCGCCGAGCGTCGACGCCGCGCTCGGCAGACGACGGTCGATGTTTTCCATGACGGAGAGCATCGTGAGCACCGCCAGCGGCATGAGCGCATGCACCATGCCAAGCAACACGGCCGGAAAGCTGTAGAGCAGCGAGAGGGGCGCGTCGATCAGCCCCAGATCGAGCAAGGTTCGATTGATCACGCCATTGCGACCGAGCAGCACCACCCAGGCAAACGTGCGTACGAGGAAACTTGTCCAGAACGAGAGCAGGAGCCAGAACAACAGCCGCTGCTTGCGCGCGCCGCTCAGCGTCGAGAGCCGGTAGGCAATCGGATAGCCCGTGAGTACGGCAAAGAAGGTCGTATAGAGCGAGACCTTGAGCGTGATGAGCAACACCTCGACGTACACCGACGAGGCAAACAGTCGCTGATATTCGGCGAGCGTGAAGCCGCTCTCGCCGCGAATGCTCAGCAACAACAGTTGACCGACCGGATAGATCAGCATCACCGCCAGCAGAATGACGATGGGCGCGGCCATGAGCAGCGGGCGCAGGCGCGCACGCCAACGGGCCCGGCGCGGCGCCGGCTGAGCGGGACGGGACGACGAAGGACGAACCACGGCGGATGCACTCATCGCTTACCCCGCGATCGCCACAGCGTCGTCGGCACGCCATGCGAGACCGAGCGTCTGCCCGATCTCGAAGCGGTTGCCGCGACGATGTGTCGGAAACGACGCCACGAGCGATTTGCCCACATCCCCCGGCTTACCGGCCTGACCCGCCTGGCCCCCCATCACCGGCGATTGCAGATAGAGCTTCGTCATGCCGCCCGTGACCATGATGTCGGTGAGCGTCGCCGAGATCGTCGCCACACCGTCGCCGACACTGCCACCGTCATGGATATGCAGGTTCTGCGGGCGCAGCATCAGCTTGACCGCACGGCCGCGCTCGACCTGCGGGTCGTAGACCATCGCCCCGGCCCCCTGCGCGCCTTCCACGCCCGGCATCGCCACGCGCACCTGATCGCCCGCGCGCTCGAGCACGGTGGCGTCGAGCAGGTTGGACTCGCCAAGGAAATCGGCCACAAACACGCTCGACGGCCGGAAATACAGGTCGTCCGGCGTGCCCAATTGCGCGATTTCCCCGGCGTTCATCAGGCAAATACGATCGGACATCGTCATCGCTTCTTCCTGATCGTGCGTCACGTACACGATGGTGGTGCCGAGTTCGCGGTGAATACGCTTGATCTCGAGCTGCATGTGATCGCGCAGCTTCTTGTCGAGCGCGCCCAGCGGCTCGTCCATCAGAATGATCGACGGCCGGTAGACCATGCAACGTGCGAGGGCGATGCGCTGCTGCTGCCCCCCCGAGAGTTCGCGCGGATAGCGCTCCGCCACGTGCGGCAGATGCACCATCTCCAGCGCGTTCATGACCATCTTGCGAGCGGCCTGTGCGTCGGTGCGACGCATCTGCAACGGGAAGGCGATGTTCTCCGCGACGGTCATGTGCGGGAACAGCGCGTAGTTCTGAAACACCATACCGATGTCGCGCTCGTACGGCGCGCCGTACGTGACATCGGTCCCGTTGATGCGGATGGCGCCCGCATCGGGCTGCGACAGACCCGCGATGAGCGAGAGCAACGTGGTCTTGCCCGAGCCGCTGGGGCCGAGCAAGGTCAGGAATTCGCCCTGGGCGACATCGAGGTCGGTCGGTGCCAGCGCGACGAAATCGCCATAGCGCTTGGACAGGCCCGAGACTTGAAGATTGGCAACGGTCATGAGATCAGCACCCAAAAAAACTTGAAACGGAACGGCAGGTGAGGATCAGGTCAGGATCCAACGGTTGAAACGCTCGAGCGCCACGCTCTGGTTCTGCTGCCAGAACTTCGCGTTGATCTGCACGCCGCTCTTCATGTTCTCGGGGAACGTCGGACAGTGCTTCGCCACGTCAGGCTTGACGTAGTTGAACGCTTCGGGCTGCGTCATGCCGGCCGGGAAGAACTTGGTCAGCTCGGCCTGACGCTTCGGATCGCTCACGAACTTGATGAACTCGCGGCAAGCACCGGCGTTCGGCGTGCCCTTGAGGATCGACCAGTTGTCGCAACCCCAGATGTTCTGGTTCCACACGATCTCCACGGGCGCGCCGTTGGCCTGCGCCGACTGCGCGCGCGAGGCCCACGTGGCCACCATGTCGACCTCGCCCGAGCCGAGCATCTGTTCGAGCTGTGCGCCGGTGGTCCACCACACGTCCACATGCTTGGCGATCTTGTCCAGGCTCTTGAATGCGCGATCGAAGTCGCACGGATACACCGAGCCGGGCGCCACGCCATCGGCCAGCAGCGCTTCTTCAATGGTGTCGAACGGATACTTGCGGATGGCGCGACGGCCCGGGAAGTCCTTCACGTTCCACAGATCGGCCCACGACGCCGGCGCCTTGCGGCCCTTGAACGCATCGGTACGATAGGCAAGCACCGTCGAGTAAATGTTGGTTCCCACGCCAAACGGCGACATGTATTGCGAGGGAATCTTCGAGATCACGGGATCCGACTCGAGACCGTGGCGCTCCAGATACTCCTTGCCGCCCCCCGTCAGCAGCAGGATCGCGGGCTGGCTGATCTTGGCCATGTCCCACGTGTAGCTGCCCGCTTCGACCATGCTTTTGATCTGCGCGGTCGGCTCAGCGTTGGCCTGCACGCCCACGACCTCGATGCCCGTCGCCTTGGCGAACGGCTTGTAGAACACGGCGTCGTACGCCTTGTTGTAAATCCCGCCATCGTCGCGCACGACAATGCGCTTGGTGGCGGCGCGCGAGGACGTCCACACGAACGGGAACGCCACGGCGGCCGCGCCGACGAGTGCCGTCTTCATGGCCGTGCGACGGCCCGGTTGTGCGAGCGACGCGGCGTCGTTGCCGGCGTCGCTGCCGGCGTGGATGTCAGCGGTATCGAGCGGGCTTGCGAAGGGCTTGCGTTTCATCATGGTCTCCGGTCTTGACGGGGAGGGTTGGCGCGGCGACGGTGTGCGGCTTCGGCACCCCCACCGCGCGCGGCTATGGCAAAACAAACAGCAATACGTGAAATCACTCAGGGAACGAGACGCCCCGGATTGAACAACTGATGAGGATCGAGGGCCGCCTTCACGGTGCGCATGAGGGCAAGTTCGGACGGCGCCTTATAGCGCTGCATGAGCGGCAAGCCGGTCTGCCCGACGCCATGCTCGGCGCTGAACGTACCGGAGAGCCGTGCGGCCACATCGTTCACGCAGGCGCGCATGGTGTCGCCCATCGACGCACTGTCGGGCAGCGCCGCCCACGCGGCAAACGAGAACATCGGAATGAAGTGCACGTTGCCGTCGCCCATGTGGCCGACGATGGCGATGTCGAGTCCCGGCACGACGGCGTGCACGGCGCGCGTGGCGGCGTCGATGAATTCGGACACGCTCGAGACCGGCACCGCGCAGTCGGTCGTGAGCCCGACGGCGGCCTTCTTGTTGGCTTCGCTCACGCTGTGGCGCACTTCCCACAGATCGGCGCGCTGCGTGTCGTTCGCCGCAATGACGGCGTCTTCGACCAGCCCTTGTTCGATGGCCTCGCCCAGCGTTTGCGTCAGCACGGCTTCGAGCCCTTCGGCGTCGCGCGTGTCGCTCAGCTCGACGAGTACATGCCAGGCATGCGCCCCCGCGAGCGGATTGCGACGATTCGGCACATTGGCCAGCACCAGATCGAACTGCAGACGATTCATGATCTCGAAGGCCGACAGGCGCGAGCCGCAGGCGTTCTGGAACATGCCGAGAATCTGCTGCGCGGCGGCCGGATCGCGCGGCGCAAACCACGCGAGCGCATGCTGCGTGGGCAGCGGATGCAACTTGAGCGCGGCGGCGGTGATGATGCCCAGCGTGCCCTCCGCGCCGATAAACAGATGTTTGAGATCGATCCCGGTGTTGTCCTTGCGAAGCGCGCGCAGGCCGTCCCAGATCGTGCCGTCGGCCAGCACGACTTCCAGCCCCAGCACGTTCTCGCGCGTGTTGCCATAGCGCAGCACGCTCGTGCCGCCCGCATTGGTCGAGAGCGTGCCACCGATCTGACACGACCCTTCCGCGCCGAGACTTACCGGATACAGGCGTCCGACGCCGGCCGCCGTCTCCTGCACGGTTTTCAGGATGCATCCGGCCTCGACGATCATCGACCCGTTGGCCGCATCGACCTGCCGGATGCGACGCATGCGCGCCAGGTTCAGGATCACGGGCGCCGGGCCGTCGGTCGGCGGCACCGCCCCGCCACACAGGCTCGTGTTGCCGCCCTGCGGCAGAATCGACACGCCCGCGGCGGCGCACAGCTTGACGACATCGCTCACCTGCGCGGTGGTCGAGGGCAACACGACACACAGCGCCTCGCCCCGGTATCGTCCGCGCCAGTCTTCCGTGTAACCGGCGGTATCGGTCGCGTCGCTGAGCACGGCCTGGACGCCCAGCGCGGCTTGCAACCGGGAAATCAGTGTTTCGCGCGTCACTGCGTCGTTCATTGCCTGCGGACTCCTGAAGACTTCATTTCGACGTTGTCGCCACGGTGCGGGGCGCGGCACGGCATGGCATGGCACGCGGCAAGCGGTGGGGCTACGCCAGACGCACGTCTGGCGATTCATTACGATCAAGGATAGGCGAGAAAAAATTGCAATAAAATCTCTTTAATTGCATTGCGCTCATTTTAGGTGTTTATGCGGAGGTGACGCATGGGACGGTCAACGCCCTCGCGAGTTAAGTGATAATGAGGGCCACCCCCACACGAGGTGACGTCGCCATGCCCGAAGCTACACACTTCATCGGCAACCAATGGGTCGCTCCCGCAAAGAGCCCCACGATTCCCGTCGTGGATCCGTCCGACGGCCAGGTCTTCACCCAGATCGCCCGCGGCGACGCCGAGGACATCGACCGTGCCGTGAAGGCGGCGCGCACAGCCTTCGATGGCGACTGGGGACGCGCCAGCGCCGCCGAGCGCGGCCGCGTACTCTACGCAATGGCGAACGTGCTCGCCAAACATCACGAGGCGCTCGCGCAGCTCGAAGCGCGCGACACCGGCAAGCCGCTCAAGCAGGCACGTGCCGATGCCGCCGCCATCGTGCGCTATTTCGAGTTCTACGCCGGGGCCGCGGACAAGCTGCACGGCGAGACGATCCCCTACCAGCCCGGCTTCACCGTGTTCACCGTGCGCGAGCCGCACGGCGTGACGGGTCACATCATTCCGTGGAATTACCCGCTGCAGGTCTTCGGACGCAGCGTGGCCGCAGCCCTCGCGACCGGCAACGCGTGCGTCGTCAAGCCGGCCGAAGACGCCTGCCTGTCGCTGCTGCGCGTGGCCGAGCTGTCGATCGAAGCGGGGCTGCCGCCGGGCGCGCTCAATATCGTGACCGGCTACGGTGCCGAGGCCGGCGCGTCACTCGCGCGGCATCCGGGCATCGATCACATCTCATTTACCGGCTCGCCCGCGACCGGCACGCTGATCTCGCAGATGGCCGCGGAAAACCACACCCCGGTCACGCTCGAACTCGGCGGCAAATCGCCGCAGATCGTTTTCGCCGACGCCGACATGGACGCCGTGCTGCCCGTCGTGGTCAACGCCATCGTGCAGAACGCCGGACAAACCTGCTCCGCCGGCAGCCGTCTTCTCGTCGAGCGCGACGCCTACGAGACCCTGCTTGCGCGTCTGGCGGAGGCGTTCGCGCACCTGCGCGTGGGGCCGTCGCAAGACGATCTCGATCTGGGTCCGCTGATCAATGCGCGCCAGCAGCAACGCGTGTGGGACTTCCTGTCCGAAGCACAACACGACGGCATTGCGGTGATGTCGCAGGGCGAGGTCATCGCCAGTGCGCCGGAGACCGGCTTCTATCAGGCGCCCACGCTGCTGCGCGACGTGCCCGCCACCCATCGCCTCGCCCGCGAGGAAGTGTTCGGCCCGGTGCTCGCCGCCATGCCGTTTGCCGACGAGGCCGACGCGGCGCGCCTGGCCAACGGCACGCCCTACGGCCTGGCCGCCGGGGTGTGGACGCGCGACGGCGCCCGTCAGATGCGCCTGGCACGCGACATTCGCGCGGGACAGGTCTTCATCAACAACTACGGTGCGGGCGGCGGCGTGGAGCTGCCGTTCGGCGGGCGCAAGCACTCCGGCCACGGGCGAGAAAAGGGCTTCGAAGCCCTCTACGGATTCACGACCCTCAAGACCGTTGCCATCCGGCATGGTTGATCGGCAGCCCCCGTAGCACGCACCCTGAAGTCATTCGCGGCGAAGCATCGAGCGCACGCCCTGTGTCCGACGCTTCGCCATCCCCAGGCCATTCAGGAGACAAGGCATGCGTTTGCAAGAGAAAGTGGCGATCGTCACGGGCGCCGGTTCCGGCTTCGGTGAGGGCATCGCCAAAACGTTCGCGCACGAAGGCGCCGCCGTCATCGTCAACGATCTGAACCGCGAGGCGGGCGAGCGCGTGGCCGAGGACATCGTCAAGGCCGGCGGGCGCGCGGCGTTCGTGTACGGCGACGTGTCCCGCGAGGACGATCACGTCACCCTGCTCCACGAGGCCGTCACGCGCTTCGGCCATCTCGACATCGTGGTCAACAACGCGGGTACCACGCATCGCAACAAGCCGCTGCTCGAAGTCACCGAAGCCGAGTTCGATCGCGTCTACGCCGTGAACGTCAAGAGCATTTTCTGGAGCGCACGCGCGGTCATCCCCTACTTCCTGCAACGCGGCGCCGGCGTGATGATCAACATCGCATCGACGGCCGGCGTGCGACCGCGCCCGGGCCTCGTTTGGTACAACGGCAGCAAAGGGGCCGTGATTACCGCGAGCAAGGCCATGGCCGCCGAGTTCGGCCCGAAGAACATCCGCGTGAACTGCGTCAACCCGGTCATCGGCGATACGGGACTGACGGCGGAGTTCATGGGCGTGCCCAACACCCCCGAGAACCGCGCCAAATTCCTGGCCGGGATTCCGCTCGGTCGCTTCTCCACGCCACAAGACATTGCCAACGCCTGCCTCTATCTTGCCAGCGACGACGCCGCGTTCATCACCGGCGTGTGCCTGGAGGTCGACGGCGGACGCTGCATCTGATCGACCCATCGTTTTTGCAGTCGGTAGTCCCTGTAGTTGTCGCACTCACACCATAACGACAGACAACACCCCGTCAATCCGGAGGAGCTTCCGTATGAACAGCGTTCCCACGCCCCCCTCGCCCATGACCGATGCGTCATCGTCGGACTTTGAAGCGGCCACCTACCGCAAGGTCGGCTGGCGGCTGATTCCGTTTCTGCTGCTGTGCTACGTGGTCGCGTATCTCGACCGCGTCAACGTCGGCTTCGCCAAGTTGCAGATGGTCGGCGACCTGCACTTCTCCGAGACCGTGTTCGGTCTCGGCGCGGGCATCTTCTTCCTTGGCTACTTCCTCTTTGAGGTGCCGAGCAACGTCATCCTGCACCGCGTGGGCGCACGCGTGTGGATCGCACGCATCATGATCTCGTGGGGCATCATTTCGGGCGCGACGATGTACGTCACCTCGCCGGCGATGTTCTACGTCATGCGCTTCCTGCTCGGCGTGGCCGAGGCGGGCTTCTTCCCCGGCATCATCCTGTACATCACGTACTGGTATCCGGCCTCGCGACGCGGGCGCATGACCGCGTGGTTCATGACCGCGGTAGCATTGTCCGGCCTGATCGGCGGGCCGCTCTCCGGCTGGATTCTCAAGGACATGAGCGGCGTGAACGGCCTCACCGGCTGGCAATGGATGTTCCTGATCGAAGCAATCCCGTCGGTGGTGATCGGGCTGGTCGTGCTGTTCGTGCTGGACGACCGCATTCGCGACGCCAAATGGCTCAACGATGCCGAGAAGTCGATGCTCGAACGCAACATCGCCAGCGATGTGCTCAGCAAGGAAGACCTGCCGCTGCGTCAGGTGTTCTCCAGCCCGCGTGTGTGGATGATGAGCCTGATCTACTTCTCGTTCGTGATCGGCCTGTACGGCGTCGGCTTCTGGCTGCCAACGATCATCAAGAGCACGGGCGTGACCGATCCGCTGCAGATCGGTCTGCTCACGGCGATTCCGTATTTCTTCTCGGTGATCGCGATGGTCGTGGTCGGGCGTCGCTCCGACCTGCGCGGCGAGCGGCGCTGGCACATTGCGATTCCCGCCTTCGTCGGCGCGATCGGCCTGTTCCTGTCGACGACCTGGAGCCACAACACCCAGCTCGCCATGGTCGCCCTGACGCTGGCCACGATGGGCATCATGACCGTGCTGCCGCTGTTCTGGAGCCTGCCTACAGCGTTTCTGGGCGGCACCGCCGCGGCGGCCGGCATTGCCATGATCAACTCGTTGGGCAATCTGGCCGGTTTCGTGGGCCCGTACCTGATCGGGTTCCTCAAGGACACCACGCACAGCACCAACAGCGGCATGTTTCTGCTCACGATCTTCATGGTGCTGGGCGGATTGCTCACGCTGGCCGTGCCCGCACGGCTCGTCAACAAGTGACCCGATGATGGCGAGGCGGATCGGCTGACGAAACCGTATCTCGGCGACCGAGATCGCCGTGCCACGGGGCCGCTGACCGGGCCGCCACCTTGAGCATTCGTTGGGAGTATTATGTTTCGCATGCATGAGGCCGTCCTTGCCGGGACGGCCTGTTTTTTGCCCCCAAAGATCCGCATGCCCGCCAACGACTCACAGACGACGCCGGCCGGCGTCTCGCTTACCCCCGCCGAGGTCAAGTCGATCCTCTCCGGCCTGCTGCTCATCATGTTTCTCGGCTCGCTCGACCAGACCATCGTCGCGCCCGCCCTGCCGACCATCGCCCGGGATCTCGGCAGCTTCGACGCTGTCTCGTGGGTCGTCACCGCCTACCTGCTCTCGTCCACGGCCATCACGCCCATCGTCGGCAAGCTCTCCGATCTGTTCGGGCGTCGCGTCGTCATCGCCGTGAGCGTCGCCGTCTTTCTCGTCGGGTCGGTGCTCTGTGCCCTGGCGCCGAACATGCTCGCGCTGATCGTGGCGCGTGGCGTGCAGGGGCTGGGCGGCGGGGGCCTCATCGCGCTGTCCAATACGGTGATCGCAGATATCGTCTCGCCGCGCGAGCGCGGTCGCTACCAGGGGTATATCTCCGGCATGTTCGCGGTGTCCGGGGTGGCCGGTCCGATCACTGGCGGGGTGTTCGCCCAGTACTTGAACTGGACGCTGATCTTCTGGATCAATCTTCCGCTCGGTCTGCTCGCCATCTACCTGAGCGACCGCGCGCTGCGCCGCCTGCCGCGTCGCGACGGCACGCCGAGCATCGACTATCTCGGATCGGCGCTGCTTATCGCCGCGACCGTCTGCCTGTTGCTGGCACTCACCTGGGGCGGACATCGCTACGCCTGGCTGTCCTTGCCCATCGTTGGCCTGCTCGCCGCCAGCGTGATCGTCGGGGCGATCTTCCTGCGCCATCAGCGTGCCGTGCGCGAGCCGTTGCTGCCGCTGGCGTTGCTTGCCAACCCGGTGTTCCGGATGACGTCGACGATGGCCGTGCTGGTAATGATGGTCAACATCAGCATCGGCATCTACGTGCCGCTGTATCTTCAGTTGCAGCGTGGTGAATCGGCAAGCCGGTCGGGGCTGATGCTGATCCTGCCGCTGTTGGGCATCGTGGTGGGCGCGCTAAGCGCGGGGCACTACATGCGCAAGACGGGGCATTACAAGCGTCCGCCGCAGATCGGTTTGCCGGTGGCGTTGCTCGGATTGGCGACGATTGCGCTCGGCGTGCAATCGCTGCCGCTCGTGGTCGTCGGGCTGTGTCTCGGACTCGTGGGAATTGGCTTCGGCTCGGCCATGCCGGTGATGACCGTGGCGACGCAAAATGCCGTCGCGCCGCGCGACATCGGCATCGCGACGGCGGCACACGCGTTCTTCCGGGCGCTCGGCGGGATGATCGGCGTCGCCATGTTCGGCGCGCTCATCGTCGGGTTGCTGGTCTCGGGAGCCGATGGCGGCGCGTCACGCGAACTGACCGACTTCCTGCGCCCGGGCGGCGCGCCGGCCGGCATGGAAGATCATCTGCGACTCGCCTTCGGCGCCTTCTTTGCCGGTAGCGCCCTCATCGCCGCGCTGGCCATCGTCGCGCTCGGTCGTCTGCCCGAACTGCCGTTGCGCCAGAGCTCGGGCAACGAGGCAACGGCCATCGAATGACAACGCGGGCATGGCGGCTCGCTCGTCGGCCCATCGCCCAGAGGAAATTCAAGCGCCCACAATGACGAACGGCACCCGCGGAGCGCGGGTGCCATGCTTGCCGCAAGCCACTTATGCAGTCGCGCAGGCCCGATAGTGGCGATTGGCCAGTTCCATCTGCTCGAGCCCCTCGAAGAGTTGCGCAAGCGCCAGATGCACGCGTTGCTGCAGATGCCGGTCGTCCGTATGACGCAGCGCGCCTTCGAGGAAGGTCTGCGCCTTGCCCCACAACCGCTGGTGCTGGCACAGCTTGCCCAGCGCAAAGAGCAGATCGGGGTCGTTCGGGTGACGCTGCTGCCACGCCTCGGCCTTCTGGATGAGCGGCAGGGCGTCGCCGCCGGCGCACTCGGCATAGCGGCGCAGCAACCGCGGATCCCAGTGCTCGGCCAGCGCGGCCTCGACGATATCGCGCGCCTCGCGCAGACGGTCGAGCGAGATCAACAGCTCGGCCGCGACATCGGCCGTGCGCGCCGACGTGCGCGCATCGGCGGGCAATTCGTGCCAGCACTTGAGCAGCGCGTCGGCATCGTGGCGATGATCGCGCAGAATGCCCTCGCTGGCCGTCTGCTTGAGCTTGGCCGCCAGCGCCGGATGCAGCGCTTCGCGCTTTTCCAGCACCTTGAGCAGCGCCAGCACCTCAGGCCAATGCTTCAGGTGTTGATGCGCCCGCAGCGCGACCAACTGCGCCTGCATGCGGCGCGCGCCCTGCGCGCGCATCTCGGTGAGCGCTTCGAGCGCTCCTTCCGCATCGCGGGCGTCGACGCGCAACTCCGCCGTCTGCAACAGACGCGCCTCTTCCAGGTTCGCCCCTTGTGCCTCGGCCAGCCACGTGTCGCGACGCGCAAACTCGCGCATGCGATGCGCCGCGCGTGCGCCGATGATCGCGGCCACGCCGCGATTGTCATCCTGCTCGGCGGCTTCGCGCGCGGCCTTCTCGGCCCGCGTGTAGCGACCGGCGAAGAGGTTCGCCACGGCGTCGCGCAACGCAATGTTCGCGCGACGGCTGCGTTGGCGATTGCGGTAGGCGGCCACGCGTTCCGGCATCTTGTAGATGTTGCGCAGGATACGAATGATGACGTACAGCGCAACGAACAAGGCCAGCAACGCCAGCGCAAACAGGTTCAGCGACACGTCCACACGATAGGGCGGCACCAGCATCACCACCTGCCCGTGATTGAACGTGGCCAGCACGGCAAAGCCGGCCGCCACCGCGAACAGGAGCGTCAACCAGATCAGTCCTCGCATGCCCGGCTCCTTACGGCTTGTCCTTGACGTCCTTGACCTGACCGATGGCGGTCAGGCTGGCGTCAAGGGTCGGCAGTTCGATCGTGCGCGAACCCGCGTCGACCTGGTCGAGCAACGTCTTCACCGCGGCAATGCGGCGCGACTTGGCGTCGAAATATTTGTCGAGTGCGGCCTGCGCCACCACCACGTCGCTATGCACGGCAGACGCGTTGCGCGCAAGCAGCGCCAGACGCGCATTGAGCAGGCGCAGCTTCAGATTCGCCCG
This sequence comes from Pandoraea eparura, assembly GCF_902459725.1. Lineage (GTDB taxonomy): Bacteria > Pseudomonadota > Gammaproteobacteria > Burkholderiales > Burkholderiaceae > Pandoraea > Pandoraea eparura. The sequence goes on along the minus strand of NZ_CABPSH010000006.1, from coordinate 46,227 downwards.
CAGGAACGCGCCTTGCTCCGGTGCCACGAGCATGACGTCAGGATCGTCCAGCCGGCGGACCTGCACCAGTTGCTTGAGGCTGCCGAGCATCTCGGCGGACAAACGGTGCCACGTCGCGATCCAGCCCGCTTCGCTCGCCCCGCTCGCGCCGCCTGCGCTACCCGCTGCGCCCACGGCCGACTCGGCACGCTGCTCCTCGGCCTGCAGCGGCAACGTGTCGACCATGGCGATCGCCTGATCGAGCTTGCCGGTCAGTTGCGGCAGATCGGCCGCCGGCACGGCCTTGAGCCGGTCGATGTCCTTCTTCAGCGCATCCCGCACCCCCGCGAGCTGCGGTGCGCCGGAGCGCGCCAAGCGTGCATCCGCGCCTTCCAGCGCAATCAGCGCGCCACGTACGTTGCCGGTGAGCTGCAATTGTTGATTGGCACTCATGACGATCTGCTCCGTCTCGGCGAGCACCCATTCGTCGCGGTTGTGCGCGAGATCCTGATAGAGCTGTTCGAGCGCGGCCTGCTGGCTGCGCGAATCGGACACACGCCCTTCCAGCGCCGTGAGCCGGTTTTGCAGATCGTGCTGGTTGTCGAGTGCCTGCGCGGTTCGCACCTGCGCCTGCATGACCTGCGCATCGCCCGCCTGCTGACGACGCGCCAATTCCTGCTGCACGCGGTCGAGCTTCTGGTTAAGCGACCAGCCGCCGATGCCGGCGCCGGCCGACACGAGCACGAAGAGTAGCCAGGGCAGCGCAGCCCCCGACCCTCGACGCCGCTGTGGTGGCTCGGGCGGTTGCCAGGCCGGCGGACTGCCCGCCGTGCCGTAGGCGGCGCCGCCAGCCGTGGTGGAATTCGACACCGCCGGGCCGCTCGACGCCGACGGGTTCTGGGAAGACTCGGGAACGCGATTATCTGTCGTCATGCTTGACTTGAATGGGATCCGCCCATGTTTTGAGTGCCGCCAACAAGTTCTCGTCGCCGGGCGCGCATTGCGTAATCCTATCAAACCCCGCTGCCCGCGCGGCATCTGCGATGCGCGCATGCGACGTAAAGCACGGGGCGGCAAGGATTTTTGCCAGCACTTGCGGGGTGCCGGGCGTGTGAATGCCATCGCGCGTGCCGTAGCGCGCAGCGAGCAGCGTGGCCAGATGACGCACGGCCTCGGAGCTGGTCAGCACCCACGCGCAGCGCTCGGGCGAGGCCAGCCGGGCCTCCAGCGCGGCCCATGCGGCGGCGTCCGGTGCGGGGGCGCGGCGCGTGTACGCGCTCACGAGGTCCACCTGCGCGCCACTGGCGCGCAGGGTGTCGGCCAGCAATTCGCGGCCGCCGTCGCCTCGCACGAGCAGCACGCGACGTCCCGCCAGCGAGGTGAGGTCGAGTTGCGCGAGCAGCGCTTCCGAGTCGAACCGCGCCGCCGGACCGCCCGGCGGCACGATCACCCGGTGCCGAGGCGCGGCAATGCCCGCATCGGCCAGCGCCTGCGCACTGCCCGGGCCGACCACGGCCACCGTCAACGCCTCGGGCCATAAATCGCCAGCGCGATCACCGGTATGTCCACCGGCACCGGCGGCAGCGTCACGAGCGGCGGCGGCAGCGCGGCCGGAAGTCGTTCGAGGATCGAGCGATTGCAGATGCACCAGTCGCGCCAATCCATGCGTCACGGCATTGGGCGAGACGAATACCGCGAGCGCATAGGACGCCAGCGAGCGCAATGCGCGATCCAGCGCCGTCAACGTGTCGGCGTCGGTCTGTGCGGCAATGTGCAGCAACGGGAACGCGAGCGTGTCGATGCCTTCGGCGTGCAACGCGCCGGCAAGCCCATGCGCTTGCCCGTCAGGGCGCGTCAGGATGGCGCACGGCGACACCGCCCCGGCGGCAAGACGACCGCCAGCGTGCGCCGGTGCGACACCGGCGGCGGGCGGCCAGTCCGGCGCGCGCGGGCTCAAACGGAGGGGTCCTTGGGCTCGGGCGGCGGCACCAGCGCCAAGCCCCCTGCATCGATCAGATCCTGCGCCACGCGCTGCCCCAATGCCTCGGCGCCGGCCACATCGCCTTGGGCGACACCGGCCGCGCCCTGCGCGCGGAGCACGGTGGCGCCGTCCGTCGACGCGATGAAAGCGCGCAGCGTCAGCTCACCCTGCGGTGTGAATTCGGCAAACGCGCCCAGCGGTACCTGGCACGAGCCGCCCAGTGCGCGCGATACGGCGCGCTCGGCGCTGACGGCCAGCGTGGTGCGAGCATCGTGCAATCCGGCGAGCCATTGCAGGATTTCGGGACGTCCGGCGCGCACTTCGATGCCCAGCGCACCCTGTCCGGCGGCCGGCAGACTCACCTCCGGCACGAGCGTGGCACGAATGCGAGCGCCCAGCCCCAGACGTTTGAGACCGGCCGCCGCGAGAATGATCGCGGCGAAATCGCCTCGGTCGAGCTTGCCAAGACGCGTATCGAGATTGCCCCGCAGCGGCGCCACTTTCAGATGCGGATACCGGGCGCGAAGACTCACTTCACGGCGCAGGCTCGACGTGCCGACCACCGCCCCGGCGGGCAGCGCATCGAGACTGGCGTAGTCGTTGCTCACGAAGGCGTCGCACGGATCTTCGCGCTCGAGCACGGCGGCCAGCGTGAAACCGTCCGGCAGTTGCATCGGCACATCCTTGAGCGAATGGACCGCGAGATCGGCGCGTCCGTCGGCCAGAGCAAGTTCGAGTTCCTTGACGAAAAGCCCCTTGCCGCCGACCTTTGCGAGCGAGCGATCGAGAATTTGGTCACCGCGAGTGGTCATTCCGAGAATACTCACGCGACACTGCGGATATAATTTGTGCAGCGCGTCACGCACGTGTTCGGCTTGCCACATGGCGAGCCGGCTCTCGCGCGACGCGATCACCAGGGTTTCAGGAGCAGCGAAGTTCATTCAGCAACCGCGTGAAGACCAAAAGAAAAAATGGTAACACGCTTGACCGGCCCGAACGGCGGGTCGTGAGAGGAGCGACATGAAGAGCAGCGCAAAGGTAAAAGCCCCGCAAGAGGGCCTCGCCAAGTCGGTCGGCAAGACTTCCCCCGCAAAGGCAGCAACCGCGGTCCCATCCACTTCCGGCCCGGCGTCGGATGGGCCGGCCAAGGCCAAGGCCCGCCGCTCGCGTGAAGACAAGGACGCCCCGCTGCGCGAGGACATCCGCTTCCTTGGCCGCCTGTTGGGCGACGTGCTGCGCGAGCAGCAAGGCAGCGATGCCTTTGATCTGGTCGAGACGATCCGCCAGAATGCCGTGCGCTTTCACCGCGAAGGCGACCGCAGCGCCGCAAAGGCGCTCAACAGCCTGCTCAACGGCCTGACCAACGAGCAAGCCATCCAGGTCGTGCGCGCGTTCAGCTACTTCTCGCACCTGGCCAATATCGCCGAGGACCGCCACCACAACCGGCGCCGCCGCGTGCACGCGCTCGCGGGCAGTCGCGCCCAGCCGGGCAGCCTGCGCGCGGCGCTGCAAAGCCTGAAAGACGCCGGCCTCGCCGATCCCGCCACGCTCCAGGCGTTCTTCGCAAGCGCGCTCATCGTGCCGGTGCTCACCGCCCACCCGACCGAAGTCCAGCGCAAGAGCATTCTCGACGCCGAGCGCGAAATCGCCCGTCTGCTCGCCCATCGCGACGACGCCCTCACCGAGCGTGAGGCGTCGCGTAACACCGAATCGATGCGCGCCTACGTCACCACGCTCTGGCAGACGCGCATGCTGCGCAGCTCGCGCCTGACGGTGGCCGACGAAATCGAGAACGCGCTGTCGTATTACCGCAGTACGTTCCTCTCCGAGATTCCCGCGCTTTACGACGACGTGAGCGCCGAGCTGCACGACGCCGTGCCCGCCGTGCGCGCCGAAGGCCTCGGCCGCTTCCTGCAGATGGGCAGTTGGATCGGCGGCGATCGCGACGGCAACCCGAACGTCACGGCGCAGACGCTGCAGCTGGCGATCACGCGCCAGGCTACCGAGATCTTCGCGCACTACCTCGAAGAGGTGCACTTGCTGGGCGCGGAGTTGTCCGTCTCGCAACTGCTCGCCGGCTCCAGCGACGCGCTGCTCACCCTCGCGCGCCGCTCGCCCGACGATTCGCCGCACCGCACCGACGAGCCCTATCGACGTGCCCTCATCGGCGTGTACGCGCGTCTGGCCGCCACGGCGCGCGAGTGGGTCGGCCACGTGCCGCATCGCGGTGCGGTCGGCCAGGCCAACCCGTATCTCGATGCGAGCGAGTTCATCTCCGATCTGAATACGGTCGTGGCCTCGCTCATGGCGCATCATGGCGGCGCTCTGGTCGCGCAGCGCCTCGGACCGCTTGTGCGCGCCGCAGAAGTGTTCGGCTTCCATCTGGCCAGCATCGACCTGCGCCAGAGTTCGGACATTCACGAAGCCGTCATCGCCGAGCTGTTCGCCAAAGCGGGCATCGAAGCGAACTACGCGAAGCTCGACGAAGACCAGAAGCTCGCTCTGCTGCTGCGCGAACTGCGCGAGCCGCGCCCGCTGTTCTCGCCCTATCTCGACTACTCGCAGCGCACGCGCGACGAGTTGGCGGTGTTTGCCGCGGCGCGCGACATCCGCGCCCGCTTCGGGCCGCGCGCGGTGCGCAACTACATCATTTCGCATACGGAAACCGTGAGCGATCTGGTGGAAGTGATGCTGCTGCAAAAGGAGACGGGGCTCTTCCAGGGCGCGCTTGGCGGCCCCGGCACGAAGGGCCTCGAGCCCAAGGTCGGCGCGATGGTCATCCCGCTGTTCGAGACGATTGCCGACTTGCGCAACGCGCCGGTCATCATGCGCGCGTTCTTCGATATCCCAGGCATGTCCGAGGTAGTAACGGCGCAAGGCGGCGAGCAGGAAGTCATGCTCGGCTACTCCGACAGCAACAAGGATGGCGGCTTCCTCACGTCGAACTGGGAGCTGTACAAGGCCGAACTCGCGCTGGTGCATCTGTTCGAGGAGAAAGGCATTCGCCTGCGCCTGTTCCACGGCCGCGGCGGTACCGTGGGGCGTGGCGGCGGCCCGACCTACCGGGCCATCCTGTCGCAGCCGCCGGGCACGGTGAACGGGCAGATTCGCCTGACCGAGCAAGGCGAGATCATCGCGAGCAAGTTCGCCAACCCGGAGATCGGGCGGCGCAACCTGGAGACCATCGTGGCGGCCACGCTCGAAGCCACGCTGCTGCCGAGCCGCAACCAGCCGCCGCGTCTGGCCGCCTACGAGCAGGTCATGCAGATGCTCTCGGACACGGCGTTCGCCGCGTATCGCGATCTCGTCTACGAGACGCCGGGCTTCACCGACTACTTCTTCTCGGCCACCCCGATCTCGGAAATTGCAGAGCTGAACATCGGCTCGCGCCCCGCCTCGCGCAAGTTCTCGGATCCGAAGCACCGTCGCATCGAAGATCTGCGCGCGATTCCATGGGGCTTCTCGTGGGGGCAATGCCGTCTGCTGATCACGGGCTGGTACGGCTTCGGCAGCGCCGTGCAGGCGTTCCTCGACGGCGGGGCAGGCAATACCGGGAAGGCAGCGAAGGCCGACGTGGAGGGCCGGGAAAAGCGTCTCGATACGTTGCGTCAGATGGTCAAGCGCTGGCCGTTCTTCGCGACGCTGCTGTCGAACATGGACATGGTGCTCGCCAAGACCGATCTGGCCGTGGCATCGCGCTATGCCGAACTGGTGCCGGATGAGAAGCTGCGCAAGCGCGTGTTCAATCGCATCGTCGCCGAATGGCAGAGCACGTCGCAGGCGCTCGCGCTCATCACGGGTCACGAGGAACGGCTGGCGGACAACCCGCTGCTCGCCCGCTCGATCAAGAACCGCTTCCCGTACCTCGATCCGCTCAACCACTTGCAGGTCGAGTTGTTGCGGCGGCATCGTGCAGGGGAATCGGACGAGCGCGCCCGACGTGGCATCCACCTGTCCATCAACGGTATTGCCGCCGGTCTGCGCAACACGGGCTGACGCTCGCAACGCCTGACCCCGCGCCGGCTCCGCAGTGCGCGGGGTCGGCGCGCAGTGCCGGCTGGGCCAGCAACGTCGCGGTGGCCGAGCGGTGCTTCGCTTGAGAATCTCCCCAACGACAGAGGACCGATAGAACGGTATATTTCGGGGGTTCGATTCGATGGCTGCCGGGGGGCCTATCCATCATGCAATTCCATTCCAACGCACTGTCCACGCGCGTCACGCGTGCGCGACGGCTCGCCACGCGCCTCGCAGCCACGGCGCTGGGCCTGATCTGCGCAGGCGCGCAAGCGGGCCCCGCTGCAGGGATGTCGGCGTACGACGCGAACACCGCGCTTTCCTCATCCTCTTCGACCTCGTCCTCTTCGACCTTGTCCTCTTCGCCCCTGCCTGTTACGCATGCGCTCGCCGCCGCGCCGCACGGGGTGCGCGGCCTGGCTGTGCGCCTCGTCTCGCAAACGCTGGCGACGTCGCCCGCAGACGCCCCCAAGTCGCCCGCACCGCCGCCGATCGTGGATCCGGTGCTCGACCCATTGATGCGGGGCATTTTGGAGCGGTTGGCGATCAGCGAAGCGGTTGCGCGGACCAAATACGCATCGGGCAAGCCGGTGCAGGACACGCCGCGCGAACAGGCGTTGCTGGACAGCATGGGGGATCGGGCAGCGCAATACGGCCTGACGCCCGCGCAGGCGCGCACGTTCTTCCGTCTGCAGATCGAGGCAGGCAAGCTGGTGCAGACGGCCTTGCTGGCCCGCTGGAAGCGCGAAGGCAGCGCGCCCGGAGAGCCGGTCGATCTGGCCACGCGTTTGCGCCCGGCGCTCGATCGGCTTGGCGCCTCGCTGATGCACGATCTCGGACGCCTGTGCGCGTTGCCCGACGATCCGTCGCGCATGGCGCGCATTCATCAGGCGCGTGAGCGCATCGCCAAGGCGGCGAAGCTCGAAGCCCTGCAGCGCGCGGCGTTCGACGAGGCGACCTCGGGCCTATGCCTGTCCGCGCCGCCCCGCATCTGGACGCTGTCGATGGTGCACTGACCGACACGCCCTGCCCCGGCCGTGCTCGACGCCATACTGACCGACACACGCTGGCCCGGCCGCTCTCGATGCTGTGCTGACCGAGGCCCCTGCCCTGAGCGGTGTCGATGCTGCGCTGGCTCAGGCGCCTTGGCTCAGCCGGCGGACGAGTCGATGGGCGCGCGGCGGGGTTGTATAATCGCGGTTTGCCGTGCTCCGCCACGGTCCGCATCCCTCCGCCCCCGATGGGCCTCGATTAGCCAAGCTACGACAATGACCTCCCAACTCCACAAGAAAGGCGAAGCCTGGTCGGCCCGCTTTTCCGAACCCGTTTCCGAACTCGTCAAGCGCTATACGGCGTCGGTCTTCTTCGACAAGCGCCTTGCCCTGTTCGACATCGAAGGGTCGCTCGCGCACGCCGACATGCTGGCGGCGCAAGGCATCATCAGCGCCCAGGATCTGGCCGACATCCAGCGCGGCATGACGCAGATTCGCGGCGAAATCGAGCGCGGCGAGTTCGAGTGGCAACTGGATCTCGAAGACGTTCACCTGAACATCGAAGCGCGCCTGACCGCCCTCATCGGCGACGCCGGCAAGCGTCTGCACACCGGCCGCTCGCGCAACGATCAGGTCGCGACCGACATCCGCCTTTGGCTGCGCAGCGAAATCGACCGCATCGGCAATCACCTCGGCGACCTGCGCCGCGCACTGCTCGATCTGGCCGATCAGCACAGCGCCACGATCCTGCCCGGCTTCACGCACTTGCAGGTCGCGCAGCCGGTCACGTTCGGTCATCACCTGCTGGCGTACTTCGAGATGTTCAGCCGCGACGCGGAGCGCATGCTCGACCTGCGCCGCCGCGTAAACCGCCTGCCGTTGGGCGCCGCGGCGCTCGCCGGCACGAGCTATCCGATCGACCGTGAACGTGTCGCGGCAACGCTCGGCTTCGAAGATGTCTGCGCGAACTCGCTCGACGCCGTGTCGGACCGCGACTTCGCCATTGAATTCACGGCGGCCGCCGCGCTCGTGATGACGCACGTCTCGCGCTTCTCGGAAGAACTGGTGCTGTGGATGAGCCCGCGCGTCGGCTTCATCGATCTGGCCGACCGCTTCTGCACCGGCAGCTCGATCATGCCGCAGAAGAAGAACCCGGACGTGCCCGAACTCGCGCGCGGCAAGACCGGTCGCGTCAACGGCCACCTGATCGCGCTGCTCACGCTGATGAAGGGCCAGCCGCTCGCCTACAACAAGGACAACCAGGAAGACAAGGAACCGCTGTTCGACACGGTCGACACCGTGATCGACACGCTGCGCATCTTCGCGGACATGGTGCCGGGCATCAAGGTGCGCGAAGCCAATATGCGCAACGCCGCGCTTCAAGGCTTCTCGACGGCCACCGATCTGGCCGACTACCTCGTCAAGAAGGGCCTGCCGTTCCGCGACGCCCATGAAATCGTCGCGCATGCCGTGAAGATCTGCTCGGATCGCGACATCGATCTGGCCGACCTGTCGCTCGCCGAGCTGCAGAAGTTCTCGCCGCTGGTCGGCGAGGATGTCTTCGACTGCCTGACGCTCGAAGGCTCGGTCGCCAGCCGCAACCACATCGGCGGCACTGCCCCCGCTCAAGTGCAGCGCGCCATCGCGGCCGCGCGCGCCAAGCTCGCCAAGTAAGCTCGTCTGGCCGGTGCATTGGCCAGGTCGCTCGGCGTTGCCGGCATCAACGAAAATGCCACCCGTCGGGTGGCATTTTTCATGGGCGCGTGATTCCCCCATGTGGGAATCGCGCGCGGGGATCACATGCCTTACCTCAGAACAACGGTAACGACATGAACCCCTTGATGATGATCGCGTTGAGGATGTCGATGAAGAACGCCCCCACCATCGGTACGATCAGGAACGCGATGTGCGACGGGCCGAAACGCTCGGTGACTGCCTGCATGTTGGCGATGGCCGTCGGCGTCGCGCCCAGCCCGAAACCGCAGTGGCCCGCGGCAAGCACGGCGGCATCATAGTTGCGGCCCATGACGCGGAACGTGACGAAGATCGCATAGGCCGCCATCGACACCGCCTGCACGACGAGAATCACAATCATCGGCAACGCCAGCGTCGAGAGATCCCACAGGCGCAGCGTCATGAGCGCCATCGCCAGGAAGAGCGACAGACTCACGTTGCCCAACACCGACAGCGAACGCTCGAACACCTCGTAGCCCACGAGCGACAGCAGGTTGCGCACAACGACGCCGGTAAACAACACACAGACGAACGTCGGCAATTCAAACACCGTGCCCGCCAGCGAGCGCGCAATGACCTCGCCGCCCAGCAAACAGATGGCAACCATCGCCACGGTTTCGATCAGCGCCTGCGCGGTGATCAACCGCACCGTGTGAGGCTGCTCGAAGCCCTCCGGCGTGGTCTGTTGTGCCGCGGCGGCGCCCGGCACTTTGGCGCCCAGACGCCCCACCAGATAACGGGCGACCGGCCCGCCCAGCAGCCCGCCAAACACCAGCCCGAAGGTAGCGCAAGCCATCGCGATTTCCAGCGCCGACTGCACGCCGTAGCGCGAAGTCAGCGTGTCGCCCCACGCCGCGCCTGTGCCGTGTCCACCCGCCAGCGTAATCGACCCGCCCAGCAGGCCGATGCCTGGCGCCAGCCCCATCATGGACGCAAGCCCCACGCCGATCGCGTTCTGTACGATCAGCATGCCCGCCACCACGCCAAGGAACAACACCAGCCGACGCCCACCCGCCTTCAGGCTGGCCAGATTGGCCGACAATCCGATCGTCGCGAAAAAGGCGAGCATCAGCGGCGTTTGGAACGACGTGTCGAACTTCAGCTCAACCTGCCCAAACTGGCGCAGCGCCAACGCGCCCACCGCCACCAGCAGGCCCGCCGCCACGGGTTCAGGAATGCTGTACGTGCGCAGCGGCCCGACCCATTCGACCAGCTTGCGCCCAAGCAACAACACCAACGTGGCGCAGACAAGTGTGCCGTAGGTGCTGAACACCAGTTGTCCGGTTTCCATGAACCCTCTCGCTCTAAAAAAGTGCGTCGAGTGTAGCAACCGAATCGACCCAAATTAACGGGAAATCGCCCAAACTGGCCCAGTTCGAGCCAAACCACAAATTGGCTACCGTCGGGCCCATCCTGCCGATCATCCGACATCCGCCGCCATCTCACGGCCAATTCCACAAATTCGCCTACGCATTTGCGCGAGACGACACCTAGCAACGCGCGCTACGTGAAATGCGGCCAGCAAAAACGCGCGTATAAGGCCGCCGCCACGCGTTGGGCATGGGCCAAGCCAAATAAGCCAAATGTGCCGAGTACGCCGAGGCAAAAAAAACCGGCCCCGTGCTTTCACACGGGGCCGGATGTCGCGTCAGGCGCGATCGCTTATTGGCGCACGCAATCCACGAAGTACTCGGGACGTCCATCCACTTCCTCGACCACCAGGCCGTGAATATCCGTGTGAAAGCCCGGGAAGCGCTCGTTGAAGTCGCGCGCGAATCGCAGATATTCGATGATCGCGGCGTTAAAGCGCTCACCAGGAATCAGCAGCGGGATGCCCGGCGGGTACGGCGTGAGCAACACGCTCGTCACGCGGCCTTCGAGTTCGTCGATCGGCACCCGGTCGATCTGGCGGTGCGCCAGTTTCGAGAACGCGTCGGTCGGCTTCATGGCGGGCTGCATGTCCGAGAGGTACATCTCTGTCGTCACGCGCGCCACGTCGTTCGCCTTGTACACGCTGTGGATCTGATCGCACAGATCGCGCAGGCCGATGCGCTCGTAGCGCGGGAACTGCGCCACGAACTCGGGCAGCACACGCCACAGCGGGCGGTTGTGATCGTAATCGTCCTTGAACTGCTGCAACTCGGTCACCATCGAGTTCCAGCGGCCCTTGGTGATGCCGATGGTAAACATGATGAAGAACGAATACAGTCCCGTCTTCTCGACGATGATGCCGTGCTCGGCGAGGTACTTGGTGACGATGGCCGCGGGAATGCCGCTCTCGCCAAACTCGCCGTCCACGTCGAGCCCCGGCGTGATGATGGTCGCCTTGATCGGATCGAGCATGTTGAAGCCGTCGGCCAGATCGCCGAAGCCGTGCCAGCGCTCGTTCGCACGCAGCACCCAGTCCTCGCGCTGAATCGTGCCCTCGTCGCCCAGATGCTCCGGCCCCCAGACCGAGAACCACCACGAATCGCCATACTCGCCGGCCACCTTGCGCATGGCGCGGCGGAAGTCGAGCGCCTCGACGATCGACTCCTCCACCAACGCCGTGCCGCCCGGCGGCTCCATCATCGCGGCCGCCACGTCGCACGAGGCGATGATCGCGTACTGCGGCGAGGTCGACGTGTGCATGAGGTACGCTTCGTTGAAGCGATAGGTATCGAACGTGCGCGCGTCCGAATCCTGCACCACGATCTGCGAGGCCTGCGAAATGCCGGCGAGCAGCTTGTGCGTGGAGTGCGTGGCGTAGACCGTCGCCTCCGACGAGCGCGGACGCCCTTCGCCGATGGCATGCATGTCGCGGTAGAAGTCGTGGAATGCCGCGTGCGGCAGCCAGGCTTCATCGAAGTGCAGCGTGTCGATGTTGTTGCCCAACAGTGCCTTGATCATCTCGACGTTGTAGATCACGCCGTCGTAGGTGCTCTGCGTGATCGTCAGAATGCGCGGCTTGGCGTTCGGATCGCGTTCGAGCACTTCGCGCGCGAATGGGTTCGCCTCGATCTTGGCACGAATGACTTCCGGCTCGAATTCCGACTTCGGAATCGGGCCGATGATGCCGAGGTGGTTGCGCGTCGGCGTAAGAAACACCGGCACGGCGCCCGTCATCGTGATCGCGTGCAGGATCGACTTGTGGCAGTTGCGGTCGACCACGACGATGTCGCCCGGCGCCACGGTGGCATGCCACACGATCTTGTTCGAGGTCGACGTGCCGTTCGTCACGAAGAACAGGTGATCGGCATTGAAGATGCGTGCGGCATTGCGCTCCGACGCGCCCACCGGGCCGTTGTGATCGAGCAGTTGCCCCAGTTCTTCCACAGCATTGCATACGTCCGCGCGCAGCATGTTCTCACCGAAGAACTGGTGGAACATCTGGCCCACCGGGCTCTTGAGGAACGCCACACCGCCCGAGTGCCCAGGGCAATGCCACGAGTACGAACCGTCGGCGGCGTAGTGCGTGAGCGAGCGGAAGAACGGCGGCGGCAGCGAGTCGAGGTACGACTTGGCTTCACGAATGATGTGACGCGCCACGAACTCCGGCGTGTCTTCAAACATGTGAATGAAGCCGTGCAGCTCGCGCAGGATGTCGTTCGGGATGTGACGCGATGTGCGCGTCTCACCGTACAGGAAGATGGGAATATCCGGGTTGCGACGGCGCACTTCCTGCACGAACGCGCGCAGGTTGATGATGGCCAGCGCCAGTTCGCCCTCGCCTTCGCCGCCCGCTTCGCTCGAGAACGTGCCGAACTCGTCGTCGTCGATGGACAGGATGAAACTCGAGGCGCGGCTTGCCTGTTGCGCGAACGAGGTCAGGTCACCATAGCTCGTGAGACCGTTGACTTCCATGCCCTCGGCTTCAATGGCCTCCGCCAAGGAGCGAATCCCGGATCCGGAGATGTTTTCGGAGCGGAAGTCCTCGTCGATGATGACGATCGGAAAACGGAATTTCATTGGCGTTCCTTCGACAAAAGAACGAGCCACGGTCCGACATGGCCGTGGCTCTTGGGCAGTGCAATCTTGCGGGGGCTCACCGGTGGCGAGTCGAGCCTGCGCAGGCTAGGTTTTCGGCAGCGTGACGCCACGCTGTCCCTGGTACTTCCCGCCGCGATCCTTGTACGAGGTCTCGCAGACTTCGTCGGATTCGAAGAACAGCACCTGAGCCACGCCCTCGTTGGCGTAGATCTTGGCCGGCAGCGGCGTGGTGTTCGAGAATTCCAGTGTCACGTAGCCCTCCCATTCGGGTTCGAACGGTGTCACGTTCACGATGATGCCGCAGCGCGCATACGTCGATTTGCCCAGGCACACGGTTAGCACGTTGCGCGGAATGCGGAAGTACTCGACGGTGCGCGCGAGCGCGAACGAATTCGGCGGAATGATGCAGACATCGCCGGAGAAGTCGACGAACGACTTTTCGTCGAAGTTCTTCGGGTCGACGATCGTCGAGTTGATGTTCGTGAAGATCTTGAATTCAGCCGCACAGCGAATATCGTAGCCGTAACTCGACGTGCCATAGCTGACGATCTTCTGCCCGTCCTGGGATTGCCGGACCTGCGACGGCTCGAAGGGCTCGATCATGCCGTGCGCCTCGGCCATGCGCCGGATCCATTTGTCGGACTTGATACTCATGTGTGGGCCTGAAAGGGCGTGGTACGTGAAAAATTGGGCGTATTTTACGCGATTGTTGCGGTGCGGTGAGGTTTTCACGCGCACCGCGCCGCGCGGGGCTCCCCGCCCCTTGCGCACCGTCCTTACGTGTTCTGAACGACGATCGACGGGAACTTGCTCGTCATGTCCTTCTGACGCGCCGCGATCTTCACCGCCATCTTGCGGGCAATGGCCTTGTAGAGCGCCGCCACCCGGCCATCCGGGTCGCCCACCACGCTCGGCATGCCGGCATCGGCGTGCACGCGGATGCTCATCTCCAGCGGCAGCTTGCCCAGCAGTTCGACGTCGAAATCGTGGCTCATGCGCTCGCCGCCGCCCACGCCAAAGATCGGCTCTTCATGGCCGCACTTCGAGCAGATATGCAGACTCATGTTCTCGATCAGGCCGAGGATCGGCACGCCGACCTTCTCGAACATCTTGAGGCCCTTGCGGGCGTCAAGCAACGCCAGGTCCTGCGGCGTGGTGACGATGACCGCGCCCGTGACCGGCACCTTCTGCGCGAGCGTGAGCTGGATGTCGCCCGTGCCCGGCGGCATGTCGACGATCAGGTAATCGAGGTCGTGCCAATTCGTCTGGTTGAGCAGTTGTTCGAGCGCCTGCGTGACCATCGGGCCGCGCCACACCATCGGATTGTCCGGCTCAATCAGGAAGCCGATCGAGCTGGCTTGCAGGCCGTGTGCCGTCATCGGCTCGAGCGTCTTGCCGTCTTTCGACTCGGGCTTGCCGTGAATACCCAGCAGCGTGGGCAGCGACGGGCCGTAGATGTCGGCGTCGAGAATGCCGACGGTGGCCCCCTCGGCCACCAGCGCCAGTGCCAGATTCACGGCCGTAGTGCTCTTGCCCACGCCGCCCTTGCCCGAGGCCACCGCCACGATGTTCTTCACGCTCGGCAGGAGCTTGACCCCGCGCTGCACCGCATGCGCCACGATTTTCTGGCTGATGTCGACGGCCACGCGCTCGACGCCGGGCAGCTTGCCGACGGCGTCGGTGATGCGCGTGCGCATCGCCTCGAACTGGCTCTTCGCCGGATAGCCGAACTCGATCTGGATGCCGACATGACCGTGCTCGGCCACGACCTGCTTCACATACTTTCCGGTGATCAGGTCGAGCCCCGTGTCGGGATCGACAATGCCACGCAGCACTTCATTGATTTGGGCGACTTCCATGTGGGTCTCTCGCTCTGTCGAGGCGCGCCGGGAAAGCCCCCGGCAAACGCTAACAACTTGTAACATTCGTGGCGCACGCTCTCGATTAGCATGCGAGGCGCGCGTGTTATGGGGAACCCGCCGGCACGGCAATCTGTCCTTGCCTGCGGTTGACACTCAGCGCTATTGTAAAAGACCGCGCGCCGGCAGGTTCAAAACCCCTGCGACGCGCGCGTGCTTCGGCGAAGTGCTCACGCGTTGTTTCACGACTGCTAGCTAATCGATAAGGAGCCTCACATGAATAAGAACTCTCTGCGCGCTTGCGCGCTCGTCCTGACCGCGGCTGCCATGCTGGCCGGATGCCAGACGCAGCAGGGCACCAACACGGCGGTCGGCACCGGCGTCGGTGCGGCCGTCGGGGCAGGACTGGGCAACCTCATCGGAGGCAACACGACGGGCACGCTGATCGGTGCTGCCGTCGGTGCAGCCGCTGGCGGCGCGACGGGATATAACTGGAGCGCCATCAAGAACACCCTGGGCGGCCATACGGCCGGCACGGGCACCACGATCTCCGAGCAGCCGGACGGCTCGCTCAAGGTCGCCGTGCCGAGCGACGTGACGTTCGACACCGGCCGCGCCGACATCAAGCCGAACTTCCGCGCCGTGCTCGACGACGTGGCCGCGTCGCTCAACCAGAATCCGGGAATTACGGCCAACATCGTGGGCCATACCGACAGCACGGGCGGCGACCGCATCAACATCCCCCTCTCGCAGAACCGCGCGTCCAACGTCATCCAGTATCTGAACAGCCGCGGTGTCGCGATGAACCGCATGAGCGGCACGGGCGTCGGCTCGAGCCAGCCGGTCGCCTCGGACGCCACCGCCGCCGGTCGCGCCCAGAACCGTCGCGTCGAAATCCTGTTGCACGCACCGCGCGGCTGATCGTCCCTCGACGGGCTGTCTTGCCCGTTCCGCGCTTTGGGATTTGACCACCAGAACGCATGCCCGGCCCGCCGGCCATGCGTTTGACCGAAGCCCATGCGCAGCATGCTGCGACGCAACATCGAAAGTCGCCCCGTCGGTTGAACTAAACCCACATCGCATCGCTCAGACCCTTCGGAAGTGCCTACCGTGTGGGCGCTTCCATCTCCTCTTTGTTATTGACGTTACGTGTGCCTAGTTAAGCCGGAACCTGGTTCCGGCTTTTTTTTCGTTCATCGTGGATGGCCGCGCCACAGACGTCACCGGCGCCATCGGCAGCGGCCCGCCATTGCCCCTATCGCGCTCCTCCGCCGCCCTGTCGGATTTGTCGGCCGAGTCGGGCGGTTGGGCGTCAAGGCGCCCCGCCTGCTAGAATCGACCTTTCCCGGTTCCCTCAACGCACAGTCGATCCTCATGTCCCGCCGCATTCTTGTCACCTCCGCCCTGCCGTACGCCAATGGCCAGATTCACATCGGCCACCTGGTCGAATACATCCAGACCGACATCTGGGTGCGGTTCATGCGGATGCAGGGCCATGAGGTCTACTACGTCGGCGCGGACGACACGCACGGCACGCCCGTCATGCTGCGCGCCGAGAAGGAAGGCCTGACCCCCAAACAATTGATCGAGCGCGTCTGGAAGGAACACAAGCGCGACTTCGACAGCTTCGGCATTTCGTTCGATAACTACTACTCGACGGATTCCGAGGAGAACCGCGAACTGTCCGAGGGGGTCTATCTCGCCCTCAAGGCGCAGGGCCTGATCGAAGCCCGCGATATCGAACAGGCGTATGACCCGGTCAAGGAAATGTTCCTGCCGGATCGCTTCATCAAGGGCGAGTGCCCGAAGTGCGGCGCCAAGGACCAGTACGGCGATTCGTGCGAGGTCTGCGGCTCGACCTATGCGCCGACCGACCTGCTCAACCCGTACTCGGTGGTCTCGGGCGCGACGCCGGTGCGCAAGACGTCCACGCATTACTTCTTCAAGCTCTCGGACAAGCGCTGCGAGCAGTTCCTGCGCCAGTGGGTGGCCGGCCTCGCGCAACCCGAAGCCGCCAACAAGATGAAGGAATGGCTCGGCGAAGACGGCGAGTCCACGCTGGCCGACTGGGATATCTCGCGCGACGCCCCTTACTTCGGCTTCGAGATTCCGGGTGCTCCGGGCAAGTATTTCTATGTGTGGCTCGACGCGCCGGTCGGCTACTACGCGAGTTTCAAGAACCTGTGCGCGCAGCGCGGGCTGAATTTCGACGAATGGGTCAAGCCGGGTTCGACGACCGAGCAGTACCACTTCATCGGCAAGGACATCCTGTACTTCCACACGCTGTTCTGGCCCGCGATGCTCGAGTTCTCGGGCCATCGCACGCCGACCAATGTGTTCGCCCACGGCTTCCTGACCGTGGACGGCCAGAAGATGTCGAAGTCGCGCGGCACGTTCATCACCGCCCAGAGCTTCATTGACACCGGACTCAATCCGGAATGGCTGCGTTACTACATCGGCGCCAAGCTGGGCAATACGATGGAAGACCTCGACCTGAACCTCGACGACTTCATCGCACGCGTGAACAGCGATCTGGTGGGCAAGTACGTGAACATCGCCAGCCGCGCCGCGGGCTTCCTCATCAAGCGCTTTGACGGCCGCGTGTCGCCGGACGCCATGCAGGCGCCGCTGCTGGCGCAGTTGCGCGCCGCCGCCCCGCAGATCGCCGCGCACTACGAAGCACGCGAGTTCGGCAAGGCTCTGCGTCTGGTGATGGAACAGGCCGACGCCGTGAACGGTTACGTCGACATGGTCAAGCCGTGGGATCTGGCGAAGGATCCGGCGCAGACCCCGGCACTGCACGAGGCCTGCTCGGTGTGCCTGGAGGCGTTCCGCCTGCTCACGCTGTACCTCAAGCCGGTGCTGCCCGTGACGGCCGAGGCCGTGGAGCGCTTCCTGAACATTGCGCCGCAAGCGTGGCAGGATGTGAGCCGCCCGCTCACCGCCGACACCGCCATCGCGGCGTACAAGCATTTGATGACGCGCGTCGAAGGCAAGCAGGTCGAAGCCTTGCTCGCCGCCAATCGCGACTCGCTGCAAGCGAGCGCACCAGTGGCCGAGGCAACCGCGGCGAAGGGCAAGACAAAAGCCGGCAAGACGTCGGAGACGGCTGAACCGTCCGGGAAAAGCGCGGACGACGGTCTCATCAACATCGACGACTTCGCGAAGATCGATCTGCGCATCGCGCGCATCGTCGATTGCAAGGCGGTCGACGGATCGGACAAGCTGCTGCAGCTCACGCTCGACGTGGGCGAAGCGCAAACGCGCAACGTCTTCTCGGGGATCAAGTCCGCCTATCCGCAACCCGAAGCGCTGGTGGGCAAGCTCACGGTGATGGTTGCCAACCTGGCGCCGCGCAAGATGAAGTTCGGGCTGTCCGAAGGCATGGTGCTCGCCGCCTCCGCCGCCGACGAGAAGGCCGAACCGGGCATCTACATCCTCGAGCCGCACGATGGCGCGAAACCGGGCATGCGCGTCAAGTAAGCCCCTGACGCCCTCCTCGGGAACACCGGCAGCGTCTGACGACAACGCCTGCGCTTCCTACGGAAAACACCCCGAATGCCGGACGCCCCGTCCGGCGCCGGGGTGTTTTTTATTTCAGGCACCCCGCAAGTCGGCGGTCGAGGGTAGCGACCAGACACCGGTGCGTTATCGCAAATGATCCACCGGCAACGCGGTGGTGAATTTCACCGTTTCCATCGAAAAGCTCGCGCTGATGTCCTGCAGATCGGCCACGCGAATGAGCTTTTTGTAGAAACGGTCGTAGGCAGCGATGTCGGGCAGGTACACCTTGAGCAGATAGTCGATGTCGCCCGCCATGCGATGGATCTCCACAATTTCAGGCAATTCCCGTGCACCCGCCACGAAGCGGACCATCCAGTCCTCGCTGTGGGTTGCCGCCTTGATGAACACGAAGGCCGTGACGCGCAGATCGAGCTGCTGGGGATCGCACAGCGTCACCTGCCCCGTGATGACGCCGCTTTCGCGCAGACGCTGGACGCGCCGCCAGCACGGCGTCGGGGACAGATGCACAGCCTCGGCCAATTCTCCCAACGAGCGCGAGGCATCGGCTTGCAGATTTTCGAGAATTGCGAGATCGGTTTTGTCCACGACAGCCACCTGGGAGGAAAATTTTTCCAAATCCTACCCGATTCGACAGGAAGTTTGAAAGCCTTTACCTTTCATCGGCAAGTAAACTTCAGAAACATTCCGAAAAAAGGAGGCATCATGAAAATCTTCACTCAGCATCCGGCCTCTGTCGGTGAAAACTACCTCCAGCACATGGGGTCGGCGCTGTCCTTCGCGCTGCCGCTGCTGGGCGCCTGTCTGGCGTGTCTCGCGCACGCCTTCCTGCCGTTCCTGTTCGAGAAGACGGGCAGCCGGATCATCGTTCGCCTGCACGAGCGCATGGTGACGCACCGCGATCGCCGCGCCAAGTCGGACGTTCAGTCCGCGACCGCGGAGGGCCGTCCCTCGCGGGCGACGCCGTAAGCGCAAGGCGGCAAGGCCACGGCATCGGCCCTCGCCACACGCCGGGTCAGGGACGCTCCGACGCCGGATCCGGCGAGCGCGAGGTGACCGTTACCCGGCCGTCGGGACCGAAGTGGGCGTTGAACATGCCCGGCGTGTTGACGCCGTCCTCCAGCCAGCGCCAGCTCCACACTGTTTCCTTCTTCAGCCGGTACTCCGCCACACTCGTCGGCTTGCCGAGCAGACGCCGCACGTCGTCCTGCGACATGCCCGGGCGCACCTGCGCGAAATTCTCCGCCGAGAGCGCCTGGATGACGCCGCGCAGCTTCCCATCCGGCGCGATATCGACCATGTAGGTCCGCAGGCCGCCCGGCGCACGCGGATACTCCAGCCGCCGCGAACCGTCGTCGTTCTCCCAGACGATTTCCGGCTTGCCCATCTGCTCGCGCACTTGCGCCTCGGTCGTCACACCGGGTGTAAGGTTGCGCAGCAACGCGTCGTCCGGCTTGATGGCGTTGAACGTGTCGCGCGCCTTCTCGCGCACCTTGTCGATCTGCTGCTGATCGCAGCCGAACAGCCCCAACAGACTCGCGAACAATCCCATGGCCACTCCCCAACGAAGACCTCGGCGCAATCCCTGCGCCGGATAAACGGAACGACGCGACGTTAGCATCGGTAACACCTCCTCTTTACAGTTGCCTGACCCCCCATCCGCTGCGCCACGCGTGCGTCAATCGAAGCGACGATTGAACAGCACGTCGAAGCCGGACAACGATCCCGTGCGCAGCACCAGTTGCCAGCGACGCGACACCTGCCAGGTAACCTTCACGATACTCGCCGCGCTGGTGAGACTCTGCTCGTATCCCAACGCGAAGTTGTCCGAGATCGCCTTGCCCACTTTCACCACCTGCTCGTCGTCCGAGAGCCCCGAATCGCTGGTGCCGATGCTGAACTCGTCGATCCCCAGATCCTTGATGATGCGTCGGCCGCCGGTGGCCCCGAGCAGCGCCGTGGCCGCCCCCGCCATCGCCTGACGCTGGCCGAGCCCGGCGCCATCCGGACCGTGGCCGAACATCAGCCACGAGAGTTTCTCCTCGTCCGACACGTTCGGCTCGGAGACGAGCGACACGCGCGGCTGACGCACCGTGCCCGTGACCAGCACTCCCGCGGCGACTTCCTGATTGCGGCGCATCGCCTGGATGTAGATGTCGGGATTGTCCAGCGGACCGACGAAGTTGATCTGGCCGCGCTCGATCGCGAGCTTCCGGTCGAATGCTTCATAGGTGCCCTCTGCCACCGTGATCGTGCCGGTCGCACGCATCGTCGTGAGCGGATCGCTCTGCAGGCGCACACTGCCGCGCAACAGCAGGTCGGCCCCGGCACCAACGAAACGGAAGTCTCGTCCCAGATCCACTTCCACGTTGATGTGCGGCGAGAAGCGGCTGGTCGGCTTCGCGCTGAGGCGGGCGGCCTCCTCCTTCGCGTCGGGCGGCCGGGTGCGAGTCTGCGCGCCACCGCGCACCACCACGACATCGTCGCCGAGTTTCGGCGCACTGGTCGGCGGCAGCGCAAAACGCGCACGGTCGACGGTGAACTTGCCGGTTAAGGCCATGGCCTCGCCGCTGCCCGTCGCCTTCGCTTCGCCGCTGAGCGCGAGCTGCCGGTCAGGCGCGGCGAACAATTGCAGTTTGTCGGCCACGAGCGTCATGCCGAGCGTGGGCTCGGGCGTGTCGAGCCGGATGTTGCCCGTCGCCCGCGCCGTGCCACCGCCACCGCCTGTCACGACCACGTCGCGCAGCACAATCTCGGTCGGCGTAAGCGCAATGCGCACCCGCCCGTTCTTGACACTCACGCCCGTGTCGAACATCTGCGCCGACAGATCGTCGGCCGTCAGCTCGCCCGTGGGGCGCGGCTTGCCCACCGTGCCCGCCAGCGTCACCTGCAGATTTGCACGGCCCTTGAAGGCAAATTGCGCCCCAGCCAGACGCTCGAACTTCGAGAGATCGGGAATGGCAATGGCCACGCGTCCGGTGAGCGGCGCATTGTCCGGCAGCTCGGGAATGCCCCCCTGCACGCGCAGGCCCGCCTGGACGTCGGCATCGAGCGTGCCGACCAGCGACGACACGGCCTTGAGCGTGACGTGCGCCGTCTGTCCCGCCAGGTCGATGCGCGTACGCAGCGCCGAGATCCCAAGCGGCACGCGTGCGCCCACGCCGCCCTTCTCCGCCGTCAGGCCAGGAACGCCCGTCACCGTGACGTTCACACTCTCGTTCACCCCGCCGCGACGCAGCGTGACATCACCACTGCGGCGCACGACTTCGACGAAGCCGTCGGCGCGCTGGCCGCTGCGCACATCCCATTTGCCGTCGAGCACGAGGTCGCTTGCAACCGGTGGCGACTCGCCCGTGAACGAGTGCATCACACGCAGCACCTGCGCAACGTCGAGCGTATCGATGGTGCCGGCGGTCTTCAGTTGCCCGTCGCCGTAGTCGAGGTTCGCCAGCGATACGGCCCCCGCCCCCGTCACGAGTTTTGCCGCGCCAAGATGCACGCGACCCGCACTCACCTGGACCTGCCACGGGGCCGCGAGGGTGAGCTTCGGCACGCCCCGGTTCTCGAGC
This sequence comes from Pandoraea eparura, assembly GCF_902459725.1. GTDB lineage: Bacteria > Pseudomonadota > Gammaproteobacteria > Burkholderiales > Burkholderiaceae > Pandoraea > Pandoraea eparura. The sequence continues at coordinate 24,608 of NZ_CABPSH010000006.1, read as the reverse complement.
GTCTGGATCGTGCCGCGCCAGCCTGGCTTGCCGCGTGTGTCGGTCACGGCGCCAGCGGCATCGAGATTCATGTCGAGCGGCGCTTCGCGCAGCTTCCCCGCCGCCTTCAGATGCAAGGTATGCGCGCCGCGTGTGCCCGCCAGGGCGAGCGAGAGCCGGTCGAGCCGCACGATGGCGCTGGTCAAGCCTTCGCCGTCGAGCGTCACGTTCAGCCGGTCGCTCGCCGCGCCCGGCAAGCCGCCGCTGACATCCACCTTGCCGCGCAGATGCTGGAGCTTTTGCGCGCCGAAGACGAGCTTCTCGGCCGCGAGCGTCGCGACCACGACCGGACGCTCGATCGTGCCCGACACCTGCCCGTCGAGTTGCAGCCGGCCGGCAAGGCCGAACCCGAGCTTGTCGAGCGACGGCGCATCGACCTTCACCGCCATCTTGTCGCCCGGGGTGCCGAAGCTGCCGCGCAGTTGCACCTGGTTGCCCGCCACGAGCAGGTTGGCGTCGCTGGGCAGCAGACGCGTGCCCGCCAGCCTCACGTTGCCTGATCCGCTCATCGGCAAGTCGGCGTAGACGCTGTCTTGCAAGGCGAATTTGAGCGCGAGGCCGAACGCCGGCCGCAACGCCCCCTGCGCGTCGAACTGCCCGGTGACGCTCGCCGCAGGTGACTTGGTACCGCGTCTTTGCGTGCCGTAAAGGTCGTACCAGGCGGCGGGATCGAAGCGCGTGAGCCTGACCTGCGCCCGATAAGCGCCCGTATCGCCGTTGTCGAGAACACCGGTGGCCGCGACCTTGCTGTTGCCAGCCTCCAGCGAGAGCGCGTGCACCGTGGTGCCCCTGGCGTCAAGACCGACATCGGCCAGCACCCGCCGGGCGGCGTCGCGCCAATCGAGCGTGATGCGCTGCCCGGTGGCATCGAGTTTGACGTCAAGCGGCCCGCCGAGCTTCGTTGCCGGCAACTTGCCGTACAACGCTCGCAGATCAAGATCTCGCATCGTCAGGGCGAAGCCGCCGACGCTCACCTCGCCATCTGCCGTCGCAGGCGGCGGCGCACTTGCTGAACTTGCTGAACTAGCTACATTCGCCGCCATTGCACCGCTCGCGGCCGACGCGACAGGCACCGTCGCTGCTGCTACCGCCGACGACGACAACGATGCGACAACCTTCGCCCGACGCAACTCGCCGCTGCCGGTGAGCCGGGCGCCGCCCGCGAGCTTCAGCTCGATACCGGTCAGCGCCTGATGCGTCGCATCCAGCAGCACCTGCGTCTGCAGACTTTCGATGGGCAGCCCCCCGGCATCGATGGTGTCCGGCCGGGCATTCGTCACGGCGACCGGCCCCAGCACGCTGAATGCCTTGGCCCCCGGCGACGGTCGCAAATCGGCCTGCACCGAAAGATCCGCCTGCGGTGCCGTGGGATCGAAATCGCGCGGGTTGAGGTGATCGATCGCCACCTGCGCACGCGAGAGCGGCACCACACTGAACGGCGACGCCGCGATGTGCGCCGTACCGTTCAGCGTCTTGCCGCTCGCGGTCAAATCGACGACAAGCGAATCGAGCGAGCCGGACAACTTGGCCTGCAGGGTCACCGGAATCTCGCCGGCCTTCGCCTGCAAGCCGACATTGCCCCCCAGCGCGAATGGCCGCCGGCCGTTCAACTGCACATTCGCTTGCACCTCGCCGTAGGGCGTACCGAGATGCTCGACCTGAATCGTGTGCTGCGTGCCGTCGCTGCGTGCGGCGACGCGAACGTCCTCCAGCACCAGCGAAGGCGAATGCAGCGTGAGCTTTGCCACGCGCACATCGTTCAGCGTGAGACCGAGCGGCAGGCGCAGGCTCGACGGCATCGTCGTGGGCGTGGTCGACGGTGGCGACGGCGCAAACGCCATCTCCACCTCCCCCGCGTGCAGCTTGTCGACGGTGAAATGCAGCGGGCGCCAGCGCAAGTCCCAACGGCTTTCGAATCGGCTCACGGTGATGCGCGTCGCGCCGTCGAGATAGCGCACGTCGTTCACGGTGAAGCCGTGCGCGAAGCTGCCGCCGCGCCAGTCCCCCGAGAGCTTGCCACCGAACGTCGACACGGCCGTCTGCCACAGCCAGCGGCTGCCGCGCTCGCTCGACATCGCCCAGAGGAGCGCCCCGATCGCCAACACGGCGATGAGCAGAACGGCGAGCACGACGCTCGCCAGCGGACGCCCCCAGCGCCGGCGACGCGGCGGCGGGGGGGAAGGCGGTGCCGCCTCGGGGGGCGACGGTGGCGAGGGCGAGGTATCGAGCGGCATCGTCATCAGAACGCCACCCCCAGCGAGATGGCCGGACGGAATTGCCTGCCGCGCACGCCGTAGCCCAGGTCGAGGTTCACCGGTCCGACCGGGCTGCGCCAGCGCACACCGACGCCCACGCCGTGATACAGGGGCGTGGGATGGCGATAGTCGTCGGTGGCCGTGCCGACGTCCCAGAACACCGCCCCGCCCCAGTCGCGCGTGACCCAGCGCTGGTATTCGAGGCTTGCCGTGCCGAGGTACTTCGTCGGGAACGTGGTGCCATTCTGCTGACGGCCAATGCTCTGATAGGTGTATCCGCGAATCGACGACGTGCCGCCCGCGAAGAACAGCAACGACGATGGAATGCGATCGCTGTTGCCGTTCGTGAGCACCGCGCCAAGCTCCAGGCGCGCGATCACGATGTCGCGCTGTCCGACGGGAAAGTACTGACGGATACGACCATAGAGACGCGCGAAACTCTGATCGGTGAGCACCGGCTTTGCCGCGAAGCCAATCTGCGTGTTGACGATGTTGCCCTTGCGCGGAAAGATCAGGTCGTCGACGTCACGACGGTTCCACGACAGCGCCGGCACGAGCGCCTTGTTCAGGAAGGGCTGGCCGCCGTCGGGACGCTCGTCGACACGGTACAAGTCAAGGGTATAGGCCCAGTCGTAGCGATCGCGCGAGCGGGCGCGCTTGATGCCGATCTGGGTCGAGCGCTGATCGAGGCCGTTCAGATAGGTGCGCTCGAACGAGCCGCGCAGGCTGTTGGTGTAGGCGCTGGTGTCGGGCGGCATGGCGATCTCGGCATAACCGCCCTGCCGGTACTGCTCCAGACGTGCCTGCGTGTCGAACGTCCACGCCCGGCCAAACAGGTTGTAGTACGAATAACGTCCGTTGACGCTCGCCCCGGTATCCGTCGTATAGCCGACGCCGCTGCGCACGCGCTGCGTGGGGAACTCGCGCACCTTGACTTCGACCGGTGCGTTCTCGGCGCGCGCCGGGTCTTCTGTTACCGAGATGATGACGTTCGAGAAATACGGCGTGGCCTGAATCTGGCGCTGCAACTCTCGCAGGCGCTCGGCGTCGAACGGCTCGCCCACGGACAGCGGATTGACGTTGCGGATGATCTGCGCCGGATAGCGGCGCGTGCCCGAGATGATGAGCGGACCGAGGGTGAACGGCGGCCCGCTCTCGTACGTCGCGGTGAGCGCGGCCGTGTCGTGGTCGGCGTCGACCACCGCCCGCGCGAAGGTCATCTTCGCCGCGTGGTAGCGCCGCTGTCCCAGTTGAAACAGCGTGTCGTCCTTCGCCTTGTCCCAGTCGGCCTGCCGGAACGGCGCATCCACCGGCAGTTCCCAGGCATTGCGCAACTGCTCGACACGCTGCGGGTCCTGCGCGAGCACCGGGCCGGTGAACGTGAGATCGACGGTCTTGATATACGTGCGCGGGCCGGACGCCACCGCGACGCGAACGTCGCGCTTGCCGTTGATGGTGGCGACATCCACATGCGTGACGGGCGAGAAATAGCCCTGCGTCGACGTGAGTTCCTGCACCTGCTCGCCCACCGTCGCTATCAGGTGCTCGAACTGAGCGTCGCCGATGTCGTCGCGTGCGGCGTAGCGCACGAGATCCAGATTGTCGTTGAGCAGCTTGGCCAGACCGTTGGGCGCGTCGACACGCACACGATAGTCCGCTTGCGCCATGCCTGGCAGTCCGGCGCCACCGGTCAAGGCGGCCAGCGTGGTCAGCACGGCCGGCAGCGTGCGCCAAGCGGGCACGCCGAGGCGACGGCAAACGTCGGAACCGGGTGAAATCTGCGAGACGGTCAAAACCTTCCTTAAAGTCTTCTATGTGGCCGCCGGTCGTCCGGCATGCGGTCAATGGCGCCCAATCGCACCTTGTGTGCAAGCATGGCACAGCATTTGCGCGTGCGATGCGTAGGTATGGCGCATATGCGGCATCGATGAGGCGTATTTGACCATATCCCTCCCCGCCGTTCACCGGCTTGACCCAAAACAGCCAAAACGGTGGATCGAGACGGGTTTGCGGTAGAATCTGCGTCGATTGGCGCCACCTCAATGGCGCCGCTGCCGCCTATTTTTTGAGCAATCGACCATGTACGAGTCCGACATCACCCAATTCATCAAGCAACTGAAGGCCGAGAAGCCGACGCTGGAAGCGGAGCAACGCCAGGGCCGTGCCCTGCTGTGGGACAAGCAGCCCATCGATATGGACGAGCGCCGTCAGGCTCAGCAGTCGCGCGTGGCCCAACAGCCGTACGTTTATCAAGGCGAGTAAGTCGTCGCCGCCCGGCCGAGTTCCGTCTTGAATCCGAGTTCGCCCGACGATCCGTCGCACACGTCCGAGCCGATCACCGACGTCGCGCCGGTGACGGCGCACGTCGATGCGACGCCGTTAGCGGCATCGGACGCCTCAGCGACATCGGCGGGATCGGGTGCCCCGGGACTCACTGAGGCACCGGCGCCCCAGCCGCGCGCGGCCAGCCCCTCGACAACGGAGCTGCCCGCGCCGCAGAACGGGCAGGACTCCACGCCCGACACGGTCGATGGCGTGGCGCGTGCGCGCCTGTACGGCGAGCCGCTCTTCGCGCTGCCGAACGACCTGTACATTCCGCCGGACGCGCTCGAGATCTTTCTCGAAGCCTTCGAAGGCCCGCTCGACTTGTTGCTGTATCTGATCCGCAAGCAGAACTTCAACGTGCTCGACATTCCGATGGCGCAGGTCACGAAGCAGTACCTGCTCTATGTCGACCAGATCCGCAGGACCAACCTCGAACTCGCGTCCGAGTACCTGCTCATGGCCGCGATGCTCATCGAGATCAAGTCGCGCATGCTGCTGCCGGTGAAGAAAGCCGACACCGGCGAGGACGCCGAGGACCCGCGCGCGGAACTCGTGCGCCGCCTGCTCGAGTACGAGCAGATGAAGCTCGCCGCGCAGAAGCTCGATACGCTCCCAGTGCTCGGCCGCGATTTCCTGCGCTCGCAGGTGTATATCGAACAAAGCCTGCAGCCGCGCTTTCCCGAAGTCGATGCCGAGGACCTGCGCGCCGCGTGGGCCGAAGTGTTGCGCCGGGCCAAGCTCGTGCAGCATCACAAGATCTCGCGCGAAGAGTTGTCCGTGCGCGAGCACATGAGCCAGATTCTGCGACGCTTGCAAGGCGCACGCTTCATGGAGTTCACCGAACTGTTCGACGTCACGCGCGGCGTGCCGGTCGTCGTGGTCAACTTCATCGCCATGCTCGAACTCTCGCGCGAGTCGTTGCTGGAGATCACCCAGGCCGAGCCGTTTGCGCCGATCTATGTCCGCCTGACCTACTCGCCCAATTGAGCGCCACCGCGCGCGCCCAGAGCGCGCAGGGAAACCTCGGGGCGGCGTGAGTCCGCCATGCCAGCGCGGTTTTGCGCACGCCCGCCGAGATTTCCTCTACAATCGCCCGGACGTTTTGGCGGCCGCGCCCTTGCCAGACAAGGCGCGCGCCACGCCTGGACGTAATACACACGTACGCCACGCACGGAACCTCAATGAAAGTCATCCCCTCGATTCACGAACTGCGCGACCAACTGCGCGGACAGAATCGCATTGCCTTCGTGCCCACGATGGGCAACCTGCATGAAGGGCATCTGTCGCTCATGCGACTGGCGCGCCAGCACGGCGACCCGGTCGTGGCCAGCATCTTCGTGAACCGCCTGCAATTCGGGCCGAACGAAGACTTCGACAAGTATCCGCGCACGATGGCCGACGACGTCGAGAAACTCACGCGCGAGAACGTCTACGTGTTGTTCTCTCCCGACGAAAAGGAGATGTATCCGGAGCCGCAGGAATACCGCGTCGAGCCGCCGCACGATCTGGGCGACATTCTCGAAGGCGAGTTCCGCCCCGGGTTCTTCAAGGGCGTGTGCACGGTCGTCACCAAGCTGTTCTCGTGCGTGCAGCCGCGCGTGGCCGTGTTCGGCAAGAAGGATTACCAGCAACTGATGATCGTGCGCAGCATGTGCCGTCAGTTCGCGCTACCCATCGAAATCATCGCCGCCGAGACGGTGCGCGCCGACGACGGCCTGGCGCTGTCCTCGCGCAATCGCTACCTGTCGGACGCCGAGCGCGCCGAAGCACCGCAGCTCTATCGTCTGCTGGGCCAGATTCGCGACGACGTCAACGGTGGCAAAACCGACTACGCGGCGCTCGAAGCGTCGGCCATGCAGACGTTGACGGAGCGTGGCTGGAAGCCGGATTACGTCGCGATTCGTCAGCGCGCCAACCTGCGCCCGTCGGCCGCCGGCGCCGCGCCGGCCGAGAGTCTGGTCGTGCTGGCAGCCGCCAAGCTTGGCGCGACGCGTCTGATCGACAATCTCGAAATCTGAGCGCCGGGCACGCCGCACACGGTCGGACGACCGGTGCCGTGTGCTCCCGACGCAAGCCGCGCGTGCCGGTTGCACGCGCATCTTTTCGTCGCGCCGCTTGCGCGACACCGCAACACTAGAGGCAAGCCATGTACCGCACCATGCTCAAGTCGAAGATCCACCGCGCCACCGTGACGCATTGCGAATTGCATTACGAAGGCTCGTGCGCGATCGACGAGAACCTGCTCGAAGCCTCGGGCCTTGTCGAAAATGAGCAAATCGACATCTTCAACGTCAACAACGGCGAACGTTTCACGACCTATGCCATTCGCGGCGAGCGCGGCAGCGGCATGATCTCGCTCAATGGCGCCGCGGCCCGCCGCGCGCAACTGGGCGACGTCGTCATCATCGTGTCGTACGCACAGGTCGAGGAAAAGGAAGTGCTGGCCGGCTTCAAGCCCAAGCTGGTGTTCGTCGACGACAAGAACGTGCAGAAGGGCGAGCGCGATCACGTGCCGCTGCAAGCCTGGGAAGAGACCCGCGCCTTCGAGGCCGCGCAAGCCGCCAAGTAAGACGGCCAAATCTGGCGACCAATTCGAGCGACGAAATCGCCCGGCAGCGTCAGTCGGCCAGATCAAGCTTCGCGCCGGTGCGATACGACGCGATTCGACGCGCGAATGACAAACAGCCGAGCAGCCAGTGAGCCCCTCGGTCGTTGTCGTATGTCCTCGCGCCGCCGGTCCGCCGACGGCGCCGATCACTTCGCCACGAACGCCGTAATCCCCTCCCATTGCGGCAGATCGCGTTCGACGCGTCCCGGCGCCACATCCCACAGCGTGAGGCCGTGCGCGGCGAGCTGCACGTAGTTCTGCGTGTTGCGCAACATGCCGAGCACCGGCAGGCCCGCCTCCTCGCAGTAGCGCGAGAGCTGGTCGGCCGCGCGGGTGCGGGCATCGACCCGCATGCCGACGACGCCGATACGCACCTCCCCCTCGCGCACCACCCGCTCCTCGCCCAGTTTCTGCAGGAAGTCGCGCGTGGCGAGAATATCGAAGATCGACGGTTGCAACGGCACCAGCACGTGATCGGCCAGCTTCAGGATCGAATCGAGCCGCTTGCCGTGCAGACCTGCGGGCGTATCGAGCACCGCGTGGGTCGTCCCCTTGGGCGGGCGGGCAATCTCATTGTGATCGACGTCCCAGGTGGCAATCGGACGCAATCCGGGCGGACGCAAGCCCAGCCAGGCCCGCGACGACTGCTGCCGGTCGGTGTCGCCCAACATCACGGCGTGCCCCTGCGCGGCCAGATAGCCCGCCAGATTCGTTGCCAGCGTGCTCTTGCCCACTCCCCCCTTCGGATTCGCCACGACAATCACCGGCATTGCAGACTCCCCTAGGTCGATTTGCCGTTCATCTTACAACGGCTGGATGGCGGCCTTGCGTCAGTCCGTGGGCGTTGCGCACTAGCGCAGGCACGCCCACACGCGCGGCAGATCCAAATGCGCCGCGAACGAATCGGCCAGCCGGTCGAGCGACGCCTCGCGCAGCGCATTGTAGTCCTGCGCCTCGACATCGCCGGCACCGGCCCAGGTCAGCAGCGCATGCAGGCCCCGCGGCGTATCGAACAAACCGTGCAGATACGTGCCCATCACCTGATCGTCGGCCGAGCGGGCGCCGTCGGCGCGCTCTGCCCCGTCAGCCCCCTCGCCCGTCAGCCAGACGGCCGGCCGTTCGAGCGCCACCCCGTGTGTCACGCCCATGTGAATCTCGTAGCCGCTCACCGGGGCATCGTCAACGCACAGGCGTCCTGCCACGACGCGGAGCTGCTTTTGCGGCTGCATCGTGGTCTCGATCTCGAGCCAGCCGAGGCCAGCCGTCGTCCCGGCCTCGCCTTCCAGCCCGAGCGGGTCGTGAATCGCCGTCCCGAGCATTTGCAGACCGCCGCAGATGCCAAGCACCTTGCCGCCGTAGCGCAGATGCCGCGCTATCCCCCTCTCCCAGCCCTGCGCCCGCAGCCAAACCAGATCGGCGCGCACATGCTTGCTGCCGGGCAGGATCACGAGATCGCTGTCGGGCCACGGCTCGCCCGCGCCGACATAGCGAAAATCGACTTGCGGATGCGCCCGCAAGGCGTCGAAATCGGTGTGATTGCTGATGCGCGGCAAGGCCGGCACCGCGACGCGCAACCGCGTCTCGCCGCGCGCGGCCGAATGGCGCTCGCCGGGCAACATGTCTTCGCCGTCCAGATGCAGGCCGTGAAGATAGGGCAGCACGCCCAGCACCGGGATGCCGGTGCGCGCCTCCAGCCAGTCGAGTCCGCTGCCCAGCAGCGACGGGTCGCCGCGAAACCGGTTGATGATGAAGCCCTTGATGCGTGCGCGCTCGCTGTCCGACAGGCATGCGAGCGTGCCGAGCAGTTGCGCGAACACGCCCCCTCGGTCGATGTTGGCGACGAGCAGCACCGGCGCATCGACAGCCTCGGCAAAGCCCATGTTGGCGATGTCGCGCGCGCGCAGGTTCACCTCGGCCGGACTGCCTGCCCCTTCGACGAGCACCGCGTCGTAGCCGGTGCGCAAGCGCTCGTACGCCCCCAGCACCGCGGCCATCGCGCGCGGCTTGTACTCGTGATAGGCGCGCGCATCGAGATCGGCCATGACCTTGCCGTCGATGATCACCTGCGCGCCGCGGTCGCTGCTTGGCTTGAGCAGCACGGGATTGAAGTCGGTGTGCGGCGCGATGCCCGCCGCCTGCGCCTGCAGGGCCTGAGCTCGCCCGATCTCGCCGCCGTCGGCCGTCACGGCACTGTTGAGCGCCATGTTCTGCGGCTTGAAGGGGGCCACGCGTACGCCTTCGCGACAGAGCAGACGGCACAGCCCGGCGACCAGTGTGCTCTTGCCCGCGTCCGAGGACGTGCCCTGGATCATCAGGGTGCCCCGGTAGGCGCGGGCGGATGCGCCGAAATTGACAGGGATTTCACTCATGACAAGGATTATCGCATCGGGCACTCGTACAATATTGCCCATGAGTGCCCTCGACCTGACTTTCGTGCTGGGTGGTGCGCGCTCCGGCAAGAGTGCGTTCGCCGAACGTCTTGCCGGACAGAGCGGCCTGCCGGTCACTTACGTCGCCACCGCCGCGGTGAGCGACGAGCCCGAGATGCGCGCGCGCATTGCGCATCATCGCGCGAGCCGTCCGGCGCACTGGCATACCGTGGAGGTCGGCCGAGACCTCGCGGGAACGTTGCGCGACGTCGCCCGCGACGGCCATTACGTGCTCATCGACTGTCTTCCCCTCTGGCTGGCCGGTTGGCTGTGCCCGCCCGACGCCCATCCCGAGGGGCCCGCCAGCGATGCGCAATGGCATGGCGTCGTCGACGCGCTCGACCGGACGCTCGCGTCGCTGCCCGGCAAGATCGTCGTCGTCAGCAATGAAATCGGGCTCGGCGTCATCCCGATGGGGGCGCTCACGCGACGTTATGTCGATGAGCTGGGCCGTCTGAACCAGCGTGTCGCCGCGCGCGCCCCGAAAGTGCGCTTTGTCGTCGCCGGCCTGGCGATGGCCGTCAAAGGGTAATTGCCGATGCTCACCGACATCGCCCCCGAATCGCTCTGGCTCGCCGCACTGATCGGCGTACTGCTCGACGCCTGGCTCGGCGAGCCGCGCCGATGGCATCCGCTGGTCGGGTTCGGCTACGTCGCCAACGGCGTCGAGGCATGGCTCAACGCCCCCGCCATCCAGGATAAGCCGTTCAGCGCCATGACGCGCGGCGTGTGGGCTTGGGCGATCATGTTGGTGCTACCCGTGCTGATCGCCTGGGCGCTGACGTTCCTGCCCGGCTGGGGCGGCATCGTGTGGCAGGCGCTCGCGTTGTACGCGGCCTTGGGGGCGCGCAGCCTGCGCGAGCACGTGATGCCCATAGCCCAGGCGCTGCGCGACGGCGATCTGGCGCAAGCGCGCGCGCTCACCGCACGCATCGTCTCGCGCGACACCGAGGACGCGAGTGCCGCCGATCTCGCCCGCGCGGCGGTGGAGTCGACGCTGGAGAACGGCAACGACGCCATCTTCGGCGCACTGTTCTGGTTCGCCATCGCGGGGGCGCCTGGCGTCGTGCTGTTCCGGCTGGCGAATACGCTCGACGCCATGTGGGGCTATCGCACCGACCAGTTCCTGTACTTCGGCCGGCCGGCCGCACGCATCGACGATATCCTCAACTGGATTCCCGCAAGGCTGACGGCCGCGAGCTACGCGATCTTCGGCGACGTTGCCCGGGCCATCGACTGCTGGCGCACGCAGGCCAGCGCATGGTCCAGCCCGAACGCCGGGCCGGTGATGGCCGCCGGCGCGGGCAGTCTCGGTGTCCAGTTGGGCGGCCCCGCGCGCTATCACGGCGAGTGGGAAGCGCGCCCGGCACTGGGCTGCGGCATGACGCCGTCGGCGCAGCATATCAGGGCCGCGTGGCGGCTCCTCTCGCGCTCGATGTGGATGTGGCTCGTCGTCAGCGGCGCGCTGGCGCTCTTCGCGGCCTCGCAGGCCGATGCCGTGCCGGCCGGAATGTTGTGAGCGTGAGGGCGATCCCCGCGTTGCCCACGCCGCCACTGCCGTACGTCGTCGGCAAGTGCTTTGCGCGCGCGAGTATTCGCGCGGGCTCTGCCGCGGTGTCCTGCGAGGTGGGCAACGCACCTTGCCGAGCATCTCGGGCCTCGGACCCTCAGTGGCCCGGCAAGGTTCGCCTTGTGTGATACGGCGTGCCAAGCGGCCTTGAACGGCTCACGCACCGAATGACGTTTTCGGGAACTGCGGAAGTCAGGGGCCGTCCAAAATCCTTGTAACGTTCCCGAAGGGCCATCTCAAACGTGCTTACCTCGTATCAGACGACGTGAGACGCCTGCCCTTTTCGTTACAAATTGAAGCATTTCTGCAACAAATGCACACAGTCATCGCCGAAGGGCGCCGTTAGACTGAAGGTTCTTTCGCAAGGGCTTTCCCCGATAAAAGGACGACCAAATGAAAAAACTGCCTCTGTTGCTCGCTACCCTCCTGACCGCCGCTGTCGTGACCGTCGGTTGCACGAAGAAGGAAGACCAAACGGCCGCGCCGGCCGCCGACACCTCGGCATCGGCTCCGGCGGCAGACAATGCCGCACCGGCCAGCGACGCAGGTGCTGCCATGAGCGCTCCGGCATCGGATGCCGGTGCTGCCGCCCCGGCCCCGGCCTCCAACTAAGGCTGCCAACCGGTTGGCCCGGCACTGCCGCGGATGTCATGCCGTTGCACGATGCCCTGTCCAACCGAATAACGCAGTAAAACGCCAGTAACGCCCTGACAACGCGTTAACGACCGCGCCCCCTGAACGCTCCGGCGTCAGGGGGCGCGGTCGTTTGAGCTTGCGGCGAGATTTGCCGCAAGACGTCCGGCGAGGCTTCGCGTCCGGTGCTCGCGTGAAGTGCTCGCGCGAGGTATTCGTCCAGGTATTCGTCGTGGTGTCCTTCGAGGTGCCCCGTGGATTCCCTCCGTCACTTGACCACCGTCACACCGCCATCGATCACGCCGTACGCTTGAACCTTGCTCGTGCCGATCGTGCCACTCGCCGCGCTCGAACCGCCGTTCCCGTCCGGTGCAGCACAGGCACCGAGCATCAGCGACAGGGCGAGCGCCAGCGCGCCCATCGTTCCGATATTTCGCTTCACGACTTTCACTCCTCGAATCCCGCGCGCACGATGCGCGCCCATTGTCTGTCGATGTCCCGACGCGTTCTGACCCATCGCGTCGCGCATCGTTCGACCTCTCCGGGGTAACGTCGGTTCGACGGGGCCAACCCACCAAGCCCTTGTCGCGACGACGCAACCCGCAGAGAATGTCGAGTCGGCGCGCCGGCCACCGCGTCTTCCCGACGTCGCACCATCGCCGCCGCGTGCCCTCCACCTCCTAAGCCGCCCGCCCAGATGCCGCTCAATCTTCCGGCCATGCGCCGCCTTCGTCGTCTTCGTCTTGTTGCCCGAATGCCTCGAATGCCCCACATTCGCCGCCACGGGCTCGCCCTGGCCGTCGCGTGTTTCGCCACGCTCAGCGCTCACGCCGCGATCTCCGTCAAGGATGACTCCGGTGCCACGGTCACCCTTGCTGCCCCGGCCCAGCGCGTGGTGAGCCTCGCCCCGCACGCGACCGAGCTGCTGTTTGCGGCCGGCGCGGGCGACAAGGTCGTGGGGGTAGTCGCCTACTCCGATTACCCCGAGGCCGCACGCCGCCTGCCGCGCGTCGGCGACAACAGCGCGCTCGATCTCGAACGCATTCTCGCACTCAAACCCGACCTGCTCGTCGTGTGGATGCATGGCAACTCGCAGCGTCAGATCGAAGCATTGCGACAGTTGAAGCTACCGATCTTCTATTCCGAGCCGAAGCATCTGACGGATCTGCCCGCGGCGATCGAGACGCTGGGCACGTTGACGGGAACGCCCGCCAAGGCGGAAGCGTCGGCGCAAGCCTTTCGTGCGCGTTACGAAGCGCTGCGCAAGCAATACGCGTCACGCGCGCCGGTCGCGGTCTTTTATCAGGTATGGACGCAACCGCTCATGACACTGAACGGCACCCATATGGTGAGCGACGTGATTCGACTGTGCGGCGGCGTGAACGTCTTCGCCGACGAGGCGCCGCTCGTGCCGCGCGTGTCCGTCGAAGCGGTGCTGGCGAAGCGGCCCGAAGCAATGTTCACGGCGACGCTCGGCGCGACAAGCTCGGCCAAGCCGCTCGCCACGCTCGATGCCTGGCGCAAGTGGCCGCAGTTGCCCGCCGTCGCGCACAACAACCTGTTCGGCATCGACGGCGACCTCATCAGCCGCCCCGGCCCACGTATTCTCGACGGCGCACGCACGATGTGCGAAGACCTCGACATCGCTCGCGCGCGTCGTCAATCGGCCGCGCAGTGATGGGCGAGCGAGGGAGTGGCGCCGTTAGAGAGTTAGAGAGTTAGAGAGTTAGAGAGTTAGAGAGTTAGAGCGGTTGAGCGGTTTAGCGGTTGAGCGGTTTAGCGGTTTAGCGGTTTAGCGGTTTAGCGGTTTAGCCGTTTAGCCGTTTAGCCGTTTAGCCGTTTAGCCGTCTAGCCGAATAGTTCGGAAAACAGACGACTTACACGTTCCAGCGCATCAATCGCGCGTGACCATCGTCGGCGATGTGAAGGTGGCACAGGGCGCCGAAGTCGAGCGCCCACGTCAGGCATGCCGTGGTCGGCATGCGCAGCGCCGTCGCCGTGTGTAGCCGGATCGGCCCGGCGTGCGCGACGGCCACATGCACGTCCTGCGCGGCGCTCCCCACGCCGCGCAATCCCCTCGCCCACGCGGCCATGCGCAACACGATGTCGCGCGCGGGCTCCCCCCCGGGAGGCGCGAACCCGTTGATGTCGCGTGCCCACGCATCGAGATCGTTCCGGTCGAGCGTGTCCCACGGCCGCATTTCCCACACACCGAAGTCCATCTCGGCAAGACGGGCGTCTTCCTTCACCGGCACACCTAACGACGCCGCCAACGCATCGGCGGCGCATCGCGCGCGCCGCAACGGGCTGCTGTGAATCGCCACGGGCTCGCGGCCATCGAGCCTCGCCGCGAGACTGGCCCGCATTGCCGCGACACACGCATCGAAGCGCACCGCGTCGACCGGCAGATCGGTCCGGCCGTAACAAACAGTCGACGCAACGTCGGGCGGCGGATGCCGCATCAGGATCAGATCCATGCGCACACCGTGAGATACAACGCGAGTTCGCCGAGTTGCTGCGCGAAACCGAGCGTGTCGCCGGTATAGCCCCCCAGGCGGCGGCGCAGATATCGGATGAAGCCCGCGCGCAACGCGATCAGCACCACCGCGCCCGTCATGCCGGCGCGCCAGTCGGGCCACACCCACCACGGCACGCTGCACGCCACGCCGAACAGCAGATCGCGCATGCGCAAACGCTGTGCGACCGGTTTGGCCTTGCCCTCCGGGCGAACGTAATCGAGCGTGCGCAGCAGACTGATCGCCATGCTGCGGCTCGCGGCGTGCGCACCGATCAGCACGAGCGCAAAACCGCCCCACCCTGCCGCGGCCTGAATGTCGACGAGGGCCTGCCACTTGACAGCAAGCGCCAGCCACAGCGCCACTGCGCCATAGGTGCCGATGCGCGAGTCGTGCATGATGTCCAGCGTGCGCTCGCGCGTGAACGCGCCGCCGAACGCGTCGACCGAATCGGCCAGGCCGTCCTCGTGAAACGCGCCGGTGAGCATCACGCTCACGCCCAACCCCAAGGCAATTGCGAGATGCGGCGACCACAACCGGCCCATCGCCACCGTCAACAACGCGACGAGCGCGCCGACGAACACGCCAACGAGCGGGAAGTAACGCGTCGCGGCATTCAGTTGCTCGGGCGAGTACCCGACCCACTGCGGAATCGGCACCCGTGTGAAGAAACCGAGCGCGGTCAGGAAAAGCCGCACCTGCCGCCGGATGCCCCCGAACGCTCCTGCGCAAGCCCCGTCGGACGACGGAAGATCCTGCGTCGCCAACGCGCGCGACGGCGCGTCGGCATCGCGAGCGCGGCGCGAAGGATCGGAGGATGAGGGGGACGAAGGGGGCAAGGGCGTCATTGACCGGTCGCCTCGCGCTCGCTCACGCCGGCGCCTTCGAACGTTGCCATCTCGCGCAGGAACGCGGCCGCCGCCTGAATGAGCGGCATCGCGAGCGCGGCGCCGGTGCCCTCACCAAGGCGCAGGCCAAGTTGCAGCAGCGGCGTCGCCCCGAGAATGTCGAACATGGCGCGATGGCCGGTTTCGTCCGAGGCGTGCGCGAAGACGCAATAGTCGAGCACGGCCGGCGACACGCGCGCGGCCACCAGCAGCGCCGACGTGCTGATGAAGCCGTCCACCACGATGACGAGCCCCGATTTCGCCGCCGCGAGATACGCGCCGGTCATCATCGCGATCTCGAAGCCGCCGAAGGTGGCGAGCGTTTCCAGCGGGTCCGGCATCGCATTCGACGCGTGCGGATGCGCCGCCAGCGCGCGCTCGAGCGTGACGGTCTTGCGCGCGAGACCGGCGTCGTCGACACCGGTGCCGCGCCCGACGCATGCCGCCAACGGCAGACCGGTCAGACGCTGCATCAGGCACGCCGCCGACGACGTGTTGCCGATGCCCATCTCGCCGAAGCCGATCATGCGTGTGCCACGCGAGGCGTGCGCCACGACGCGCGCCGCCCCGGCGGCCAGCGCCGTTTCGAGCTGCTCGCGGGTCATGGCGGGGGCGTCGAGGAAGTTCTGCGTGCCGCGGGCCACGGGAATGTCGACGAGCGACGCATGCGGCGCCTGCGATGAAAAATCGGCCGCAACGCCCGCGTTCACGACTTCAAGCTCGATGCCGTGCGCGCGGCAGAACACGTTGATGGCGGCGCCGCCACGCAGGAAGTTGTGCACCATCTGCGCGGTGACGGCCTGCGGATACGGGCTCACGCCGGCGGCGACGATGCCGTGATCGCCCGCGAACACGATCATGGCCGGGCGCGCGAGATCGGGCGTGGCGCTTTGCTGAATCCGGCCCACCTGGTGGGCCACGCGCTCGAGTGCGCCAAGGCTGCCGGGCGGCTTCGTCTTGATATCGATGGCATGCGTGAGCGACGCGTCCATCGCCGTGGCGGGCGCGGCAATGTCGAACAGTTCGACAAGCAAGGGGCTGAGAGCATTCATACAGGAACGTTCTAAAACAATGCGGCGGTGGTTACATTTCAACGCCGGCCTGCGCGCGGATGCCTTGAGCAAACGCGTGCTTGACCGGCGTCATATCGGTCACGGTGTCGGCGGCGTCGACAAGCGCTTGCGGGGCGCCACGTCCGGTGATCACCACATGTTGCATCTCGGGCCGCGCCTGCAAATCGGCGATCACAGTGTTGACGTCGAGATAGCCGAGCTTGAGGGCAATGTTCAGCTCGTCGAACAACACCAGGCCGAACGACGGATCGCTCAGCATCCGGCGCGCTTGCTCCCAGGCCGCTTCGGCCTTCGCGATGTCGCGCGTGCGGTCCTGCGTCTCCCACGTGTAGCCCTCGCCCATCACGTAAAACTCGCACTCCGAAGGGAAGCGGCGCAGGAAGGTCTCCTCGCCGGTCGGGATCGCGCCCTTGATGAACTGCACAACGCCCGTCTTCATGCCATGTCCCATCGCACGCACGACCATGCCGAAACCGGAGCTCGATTTGCCCTTGCCGTTGCCGGTCGTGATGACGATCACGCCGCAGTCACGCTGGGACTGTGCGATTTTGTCGTCGATCAACGCCTTCTTGCGCGCCATACGCGCGCGGTGGCGCTCGTTGCGAGCGTCGTCGGTGGCCGATGGCGATTCGGATGGCGTTGGCGATTGCGGTATTTCTTGCGTCATGAACAGCACCTGTCAAAAGCGGGCATGCGGCGCAGGACGGCCGCACGCGGGTGAAAAGGTATGCCGGCGCATCGTGGCGTCATGCGCGCATTCATCGGCGGTGCATGGGCACGAGAGCCTCGTCGTCGCCGTCGCGGATGAGGCGCAGCGGATAACCGAAGGCATCGCTACAATGCTCGGCGCTGAGCACGTCGCGCACCGGGCCAGCGCGCCATCCGCCGCGGCCGTCGAGCAGCAGCGCATGCGTGGCGAAGCGACGCGCCAGATTCAAATCGTGGCAGGAGAAGATGACGGCCGCACCGTCGCGTTCGGCGTGGCGTGCGAGTCGTTCCAGCGCGTCGATCTGGTGATGCAGATCGAGATGCGAGACCGGTTCGTCGAGCAGCAGCAACGGCGTGGCCTGCGCCAGCACAGCGGCCAGCGATACGCGCTGGCGCTCGCCGCCCGAGAGCGTGGTGACGTCGCGCGCGGCGAAGCCTTCCAGGCCGACCTGCGCGAGGGCGCTCATGGCGGCGGCGATGTCGTCGTCCGACTCCCACGCGCCCCAACGGCCCTGCGCCAGATAGGGATGACGCCCCGCCAGCACGACTTCGAGTGCGGTGGCGCCGAATGCGTCGCGTGTCTGTTGCGGCATCAGCGCGCGCACCTTCGCCAGCGACGCCGGACGCCACTGTGCCAGCGCCTTGCCACCGATCGTCACACGACCGCTGGCGGTGAGCGCGGCACGGCGCGGTGACGTGTCGTCGACGGGGCGCAGCCCCGAGAGCGTGCCGAGCAAGGTCGTCTTGCCCGCGCCGTTGGGTCCGGCCAAGCACCAGCATTCGCCAGGCGCGACCGCGAGATCGAGCCCGTCGACCAGCACCCGCTCAGCGGCGCGCAGTTTCAGCGCATGGGCTTGCAGCAGGAAGGCGCTCATCGGATGGCCCGCCGCGAAAGCAGCCACAGGAAGACCGGCACGCCGAGCATCGCCGTGATGACGCCAACGGGCAGTTGCGTCGGCGCAATCACGGTGCGCGCCACCAGATCGGCCAGCATCAACAGTGCCCCGCCGCCCAGCGCCGCCGCCGGGAGCAGCATGCGCTGATCGTTGCCGAAGCGCAGGCGCAGGATGTGCGGCACGACGAGCCCGACGAACCCGATGCTGCCTGCGGTGGTCACCGCCACGGCCGTCGCCAGCGACGCCGCCAGGTAGATGCGCGCACGCAGCGGGCCGACGGCCACACCCACGCCTTGCGCTACCGTTTCACCGCGCAGCAATACATTCAGGCGATGCGCGACCGGACACACGATGAGCAACGTCACGGCCAGCGCGATCAGCGGCAGCCAGGCGCCGTCGACCCCGTTCAGATCGCCCGTGAGCCAGAACAACATGCCGCGCAGGCTGGCGTCGGGCGCGAGCGTCAGAATGAGGGTGGCAAGCGCACCAAAGCCGGCGGCCATCATCACCCCGGTCAACAGCAGTTGGGTACTGCTGTCCCGATCGCCGGGACGCAGAAAGCTGCGATGCGAGAGCGCCATGACGAGGGCGATGGCGGCAAGCGCACCGACGAAGGCGCTTGTCTGCACCCAGAAAAAGGGCAGCATGAGCGCCAGCGACGCCAGCGCGGCTACGCCTGCACCACCGGAAATGCCCAGCACATAAGGGTCGGCGAGCGGGTTGCGCAGCAGGGTCTGCATCAGCGTGCCCGCGACCGCGAGCAGGCCGCCACAGGCGAACGCCGCGAGGGCGCGCGGCAGGCGCAGACGCCAGACGACGTCGCCCGCCAGACCCGCGTCATGGCCAAGCAGCAGCGAGCCGATTTCGCGCAACGAGACCGGCACACTGCCCAGCATGAGCGACGCGACGAGAATGACCAGTGCCACACCGGCCAGCCCCGTCCAGATAGCGAGGGCGCGACGCAGCGTCATGCGTCGTCTCGCCCTGCGGGGGCGTCGTCAGAACTGCTTCCAGCCGAGCGAGACGTAGATTGCACGTCCGAGGGTGTTGTAGCCATAGACGTTCTGGTAGTGCTTGTTGAAGACGTTGTCCAGGTGCGCCGAGACGTACCAGGATTCGTCGATATCGTAGCGTGCCTGCAGATTCAGGAGCGTGTAGGCGCCGAGATGCTGGCCGCCCGTATCGTAACGCTCGCCGCTGTAAAACACGTCGCCGCCGACGGTGACCTTGTCGAAGGTCTTCGATAGGCCGACCGACCCGAACTGTCTGGCGCGACGCGCGAGTTGCTTGTCGGCATCCAGATCGGTCGGGTTCTGGCGCGTGAACGACGCGCGCAGATCCACGCCGAGGAACGGACGGCCGGCATAGGTCAATTCAAGCCCTTCGACACGCGCCCTGGCGACATTCGCGGCCGTGTATGGGAACACGGTTAGCGACTGGATCAGGTTTGTGTAGTTGGTCTGGAACCCCGTCAGCTTGACCAGCCCAAGCCGCTCGCCACCGTTGAACTGCACGGCGACTTCCTTCGAGATCGAGCGCTCCGGCAGCAGGTTCGGATTGCCGTAGCCCGGGTAGAACAACTCGTTGAAGGTCGGCGCGCGGAAGCCGTCGGACGCATTGGCCATGACCTTCCACTGGTTTGTCACGTGGTAACCGTAGCCCAGCCAGTAGCTGTTCGCGCCACCGAAATCGGAATACACGTCGCGTCGCACGTTCGCCTGAATCTGATGCTTGCCGAACCGGCCTTCATATCCTGCGTAGCCCGAATCGAGATGGCGGTTGTTGCGGTCGTAGTTCGTGTTGCTCTCGACCGTCTGCTCCAGACGCGTGTAGCCTGCGATCAGCTTCTGATCCGGCATGAAGGCATATTCGTTGGCCCAGTCGATCTGATTGCTCGACGTATGGAAGTTGCCGTTACCGTTGCCGTTCAGGTAGTTATAACTGTAGTCGTCGCCCTGCGTGACGGTGATGCGGGTCTTCCACTTGTCCGTGAGGTTGCCTTTCGCATAGCCGGAGATCTGGCGCACGCGGGTGTCGGTGTCGTTCAGATCGGAGGGCTTGCCGTAAGCGTTGTCGTAGCTGCTGCTGCCATCGCTCTGGAACAGGCGCGCGCCGACCTCCCACGTATCGCCGAGCTTGCGCGAGAGCGTTGCACTCACGCTGGTGTTGTCGTCGCCGTTGCGGTTGGGGTTGACCTGCGGGGCGAAGCGCGGATCCTGCGCCGAGATGCCGTTGGTATGGAAGCGCGAGACATCGAGCGAGAAGCGGGTCTTGCCGTCGTCGAACGAACCGGCGATACCGGCGTTGGCCTGCGTGGTGTTGTTCGTGCCGTAGCCCACCTCGGCGTAGGCGCGCGGCGGGCCGCCGTTGCCCTTGCGCGTGAAGATCTGGATCACGCCACCGACGGCCTGCGAACCGTACAGGGCAGAGACGTTGCCGCGCACGATCTCGATGTGGTCGATTTGCGACACCGGGATCTGGGCGATGTTGGTCGTGCCGGTCGTGGCCGCGTTGACCGGCACGCCGTCGATGAGCACGAGCGAAGCGTTCGACGCCGCACCGCGCATGAAGACGCTGGCCGACGTACCGAAGCTGCCGTTCTGAACGATCTCCACACCGGCCTGGCCGCGCAGCAGCGTCGGCAGATCCTGCACTTGGCTGCGTTCGATGTCTTCGCGCGTGATGACCGATGTGGCAGCCAGCGTGTCCGTGAGCGTCTGTTCGGTGCGCGAGGCCGTGACGACGGTCGCCTTGAGCTGGACGGCAGTCGCGCTGTCGGTCGCGGAGGTCTCCGACGTATTGGCGGCCAGGACGACCGGCGCGGGCGATGCCGTCGATGCGGCATTGACGGACTGCGCCGACTGGGCATGGGCGCCGAGGCTCGCGGCCATCAGGGCCGCCGCGATGGCGAGACAATGCGGGGCAGCCACAGCGCCGGCGTGTGCCGAAATAGCGCGGGTGGTACGGGTAGTGCCGGTGGTGCCGATGGCACGAGGAGCGCCGGTAGTGCGGGTAGTGCGGGTAGTGCGGGTGGTGCCGGTAGTGCGAGGGATGCCGGGCAAGGCTGGCGCGTGCAGCGCCATCGCGCGAACGTGGGTGCGCATGGTCGGGTGTGACTTCCGTAGTTTTTTTATTGCCTAGGCCCGTTCCCCCGCAGGCCGCTGGCGCACGGGGAGCGCCGCAGACACGTCACGGATGCGAAGCATCGACACATGAAAACGACGACCGCCCGCCACCGGCTGTGCCGGATGGCATGGCGTTTCCCCACTCACTCAGGCCGGTATCCGGGCTGGTCATCGTGGCGCCTGACCGGCCTTCCCGTGAGCGGATAGCGCACAGTGGCGATGGAGGTGAAGCGCGTTTTCGGAAACCTTTCGGGCCGAAAGAATGACTTACCGTTGCGGGGGCAGCACAGGTTGGCCAGCCCGTGTGGGGACGCGGCTCCCTGTTTCCCGTTTAACTGCGCATGCCGGGGAGGCGTGCGCGAGCACCGAAGTGCCGCAAGTGTAGGGGCCATTCGGACGAGCGTCAATGCTCGTTCGTCGGGCATTGGCCGCCGATTCCGTTAGAATGTAGGGCAATCAAGAGGACGCAGCCCGATGCTCACCGATCTCGACAATCTCACCGACAAAATTGAACAGTTGGTTGTGATCAGCCAACGTTTTCATCAACACAACCAAGCGCTGCTCGCCGAACTCGATCGCGCGCGTGCAGAATGCGACGACACCCGCACCGCCGCCGAGCAGTTGCGCGTGGAGCGCGACGCCCTGCGTCTGCAGCGCGATCAGCTCGCCGCCAAGATCGACGAGGCGCAGGTTCGCCTGAACGCCATTCTGGAAAAGCTCCCGACGCAGAACCCCGCTGAAGGTCAAATGGATCTGCTCGGCACCCCCGGTGGAGAAAACGCATGACGATCAAGCAGCTCGAAGTCAATATTCTAGAGCAGTCGTACCGTCTCGCCTGCCCGCCGGAACACGAGGCCGACTTGCTGTCCGCCGTGTCGCGCGTTGATGCCGAGATGAGCAAGGTGCGTGCACAAAGCAACGTGCGCGGCACCGACCGGATTGCCGTCATGGCAGCCTTGAGTCTGGCATCCGAATTGCTTGCGCTGGAAAAAAGTATTGCGGCTGGACAAGCATTCCCCGCAGAAGAAATTCAGAGTAGAATGAATCGCATGAACGAACGACTGAGCGCTGTGATCGATCAGTATCAAAGCTGAAAATTCACTGGCTGCCGTTCGAATCAAAAAGTTAGTTTTCCCTGCCTGGTTCGCGAAAGTCATAGATTCCTTGAACCAATGATCTGTTGCAGGTTGCGGAAGTTTGTAGTGCTGGTGTGATCGTCACTCCGTCTGATGAACCCGAAGCGTTACTAACCGCGACCACCTTGAACCTCACGGTTCAGGATGCCGGCTTAGCGGCTGAGGCGGGGACCCAATACACGGCACTGCACATGCAGTGCCGTTTTTTTTTGCCTGTCGCTTTCGAGAGATGGCTCTCGTGCGATGGCTCTCGTGAGGTTGCGTTCGTGAGTGGCTTTCGTTTCGAGATCGCTTTCGCGTCGGCACACCGCGCTCGTGCAAAAAAGAAAGCGGCCCGCAGGCCGCTTTCCGTCTCCATCGCGTCACGCCAGCGTGACAGGACGATCAGAACTGCGCTTCATTCAACGACAGCGCCGACGCCGCCCCCTCGGTAATGGC
This sequence comes from Pandoraea eparura, assembly GCF_902459725.1. Taxonomy (GTDB): domain Bacteria; phylum Pseudomonadota; class Gammaproteobacteria; order Burkholderiales; family Burkholderiaceae; genus Pandoraea; species Pandoraea eparura. The sequence goes on along the minus strand of NZ_CABPSH010000006.1, from coordinate 1,970 downwards.
CTGCGCAAGTCCCGGGGCGCGCGTGAGAAAGTGATCGGCAAAGAAGCGCGCGGTACCCATCTTGGCGTCGTAGAACGACGGATCCTGATCACGTAGTTTCTGTGCGGCCAGCAGCGCACGGCCCATCTGCCAGCCCCCCAGCACAATACCGGCAAGCGTCAGATAGGGCACGCTGCCCGCAAACACCGCGTTCGGGTTGTCTTGCGTGTTCGCGACCACATAGTCGACCACGATCGACAGCGCCTCACGTCCCTTCGCCAAACGCTGTGCCACGCCCTGCCCCACGCCGCCCAGCGCACGCAGTTCGTTCTCGGTCACCATGATCTGCTCGCACAGCGCGCGCGCCACCGCACCGCCGTCGCGCAACGTCTTGCGCCCGATCAGATCGTTCGCCTGGATCGCCGTTGTGCCTTCGTAGATCGGCAGGATGCGTGCATCGCGGTAGTACTGCGCCGCGCCCGTTTCCTCGATGAAGCCCATGCCGCCGTGTACCTGCACACCGAGGCTCGTCACCTCGAGCGACATCTCCGTGCTCCAGCCCTTCACGATCGGCACGAGGAATTCATACACGGCCTGTGCGCGTTTGCGCTCGGCGGCATCCGCCGCGTGGTGACCGATATCGGCTTGCGCTGCCGCCACGTAGGCCAAGGCACGTGCGCCTTCGGTCAGCGCGCGCATCGTCATGAGCATGCGCTTGACGTCCGGGTGATGAATGATGGCCACGGCGTCGCGCGACGAGCCATCCACCGGCCGGCTTTGCAGACGATCACGCGCGTACGCCACGGCATGCTGGTACGCACGTTCGGCAATGGCCACGCCTTGCATGCCGACCGCGAAACGCGCCGCGTTCATCATGATGAACATGTATTCGAGACCGCGATTCTCCTCGCCGACGAGGTAGCCGATCGCGCCGCCGTGATCGCCGAATTGCAGCACCGCCGTCGGGCTCGCCTTGATGCCGAGCTTGTGTTCGATGGACACACAGTGCACGTCGTTGCGCGCCCCGAGATTGCCCTCGGCGTCAACGTTGAACTTCGGCACAATGAACAGCGAAATGCCCTTCACGCCCGGCGGCGCATCGGGGGTGCGCGCGAGCACGAGATGCACGATGTTCTCGGCCATGTCGTGTTCGCCGTACGTGATGAAAATCTTCGTGCCGAAGATGCGATACGTACCGTCGGCCTCGCGCTCGGCTCGCGTGCGCACCATCGCGAGATCGGAACCCGCTTGCGGCTCGGTCAGGTTCATCGTGCCGGTCCACTCGCCCGAGAGCAGTTTCGGGACGTAGAGCGCGCGTTGCGCGTCGGTGCCCGCGGTGAGCAATGCTTCGACCGCGCCGTCGGTCAACAGCGGGCACAACGCGAACGACAGGTTCGCGGCATTGAGCATTTCCGTACACGGCGTCGCGACGAGTTTCGGCAATCCCTGTCCGCCGAACGCCTGCGGATGCAGCACCCCCTGCCAGCCTGCTTCGGAGAACTGACGAAACGCCTCCTTGAAGCCCGGCGTCGTCGTGACAACACCGTCCTTCCACGTGCTCGGCTGCTGGTCGCCGATGACGTTCAACGGGGCGAGCACTTCCTGATTGAAACGGGCCGCCTCCTCGAGCACCGCCTGCGCGAGTTCGGGCGAGGCGTCCTCATAGCCCGGCAGCGTCGAGATGCTCGTCAGGTCCGCCAGTTCGTTCATCACGAACTGCATGTCCTTGATCGGGGCCTGATAACTCATGTCGTTCCTCCAACGAATTCCGATAGCCTGCGGATGACGGCGAATGCCGGCGTGCTTGGGAAGTGCTTATGCTTTTGTTTGATCGATTCGCATGAAGACGCCGCACCGTCGCCGGCCAGCCTCCTCATGCGGATCGGCTGCGGGAGTCGATCCCGCAGCGTCACCTCAGGACTCGCTTACAGCGCGCCCGTCAGCTCCGGCACCACCGTGAACAGATCGCCCACCAGACCGTAATCCGCCAC
>NZ_CABPSH010000005.1 GCF_902459725.1 Pandoraea eparura | reverse complement strand
CGCAGCGTCTCCTGCGATTGCGCCACGCCCGCCGACACCGCGATCACTTCTGTCGCCACGCCCGCTTCCTTCAGGCGCACCGCCTCTTCCACCGCGATTTCGTCGAACGGATTCATCGACATCTTCACGTTCGCGATGTCGACGCCACTGCCGTCGCTCTTCACCCGAACTTTTACGTTGTAATCCACTACCCGTTTGACCGGTACCAGGATCTTCATGAACTCGCTCCAAAGTTACGTAAACGTCAATCCGCTGTCATTATAACCACACAGCGAGTGACGTTATTTTTGCCAATTTGACGCATTTTGCGGCGCCACTGCGTCGTGTCCCGCTGATTCGTCGCCAACGCATGATTCTCTGGGTTACTGCGCCGAAACCTCTCCGGTACGCGTCTTCCCGCAAACGCCCGACCACGAACGATCGTGCTATTTTTATGTAAATCGCGACGGGCAGCCAGTCTCCGTGTGGTGCATTTCCTCTAGAGAAATCGCCCCACCGCGTGAGCGCCTATGATCGAATGGCGCACCCCACATTCGCTGCGCCATCGCATGCGCGGCGGCCATCCGGCCAACGCGCCAGGAGGAGACATGACGACGTATTCCGAATCGCGCCTGCAAGCCAGCGACGGTCTTTCCCTGCACGTCCATTGCTGGTTGCCCGATACCGGCAGGGAACGATCACGCGCGGTGGTGGCCATCGTCCACGGGATGGGCGAGCACGGCGGGCGTTACGCGCGACTGGCCGAACACTTCGCGACGCACGGCCTGGCCACCGTCGCCTACGACCTTCGCGGGCACGGCCGCTCGGGCGGCGCACGCGTCTTTGTGAAGCATTTCGACGAGTACCTCGACGATACCGAAATCGTCCTCACGCACGTGCGCACCCAGTTCGGCCCCACGCCGCTGTTCCTGCTCGGCCACAGCATGGGGGGCGCCATTGCGGCGTTGTACACCATCACCCGGGCGCCGGCGAGCGTGCGCGCGCTGATGCTGAGCAGCCCGGCACTCGCGCCGGGCGAGCCCGTTGCCCCGTGGATGATAAAAGCCGGGCGCTGGGTGTCGCGATGGCTGCCGAAGGTGCCCGTCTTCAAGATCGATCCGGCCATGATCGCGCGCGACAAGGCCGTAGTGGCTGCCGCGAAGCAGGATCCGCTCAACGCCTATCGCGGCACACCGGCACGCACCGCCGCCGAGCTGCTCGACGCGATGGCGCGCATTCACGCCAATGCCGACGCCCTGCATCTGCCGCTCTACATCTTCCATGGCACAGCCGACCGACTCACCGCCCCGTGGGCAAGCGAGCAGTTTCACGGCAACGCCGGCTCGCAGGACAAGACGCTGCGGCTCTATCCCGGGCACTTTCACGAAACGCTCAACGACCTCGATCGCGAAAAGGTCATCGACGAGCTGACGCAGTGGCTGCTGCAACACCTGCCCGAAACGCCTTCGGCACCACGGGTGCAACCGGAATTCGGCACGCACGGCAGCCTCTGAGCGTGTGAGGGTCTGAGGGTCTGAGGGTCTGAGGGTCTGAGCGTCCATGTGCTCGCCCCCAATCAGCCAAACGCCCTGAACCCTGCATGCGAGCAGGGTCTCGCCACGCTAGCTGTCACTGCGCGCTACACTGAAGACATGTGGAACTGCGAGGAGCCTCAGGCATGCAAGCGCAGACGAAATACTCACCGCAAACGGTCACCGGAATGCATTTCTGGACGCCGACGATCTTCAGCATCAAGACCACGCGACCGCCCGGCCTGCAATTTGCGGCGGGACAGTTTGTGCGAATTGGGCTTCCCGAGGGGGACAGCGAAGGGGCCGAGATGATCTGGCGACCTTTTTCGTTGGTGAGTTCCCCCGCCGAGGATACATTGGAGTTCTACGCAATCACGATTCCCGAAGGGAAGCTCACGCCGCGTCTGGCGCAGCTCAAGGTCGGTGACACGCTGTTCGTCGATCACACCGCCTACGGCTTCCTGACGCTCGACCGTTTCACCGGCGGGGAGGATCTCTGGCTGCTCGCCACCGGCACCGGCCTCGCGCCCTTCATGTCGATCCTGCGCGACCCGGCGGTATGGCATCGATTCAAACGTCTCTTTGTCGTGCACAGCGTGCGATGGGAGCACGACCTCGCTTATTACGACGAGCTGAAGCACTTCTCGCATCCCGACGTCGATCCGTCGCTGGTCGAGAAACTGCATTTCGCCATAAGCGTGACACGCGAGCAAACGCCCGGCGCGCTGCACGGACGTTTGACGTCGCTGTTGGCGTCAGGCGAACTGGAGAAGGCGATGGGCGCGACGCTCGACCCGGCCACGTCGCGCATCATGGTTTGCGGCAATCCGGACATGATCAAGGAGCTGCGCGCCTGGTTCACCGACAAGGGGTACGCCGTGAGCCGCACGGCAATGCCCGGGCCGCTCGTGCTGGAAAAGCAGTGGTGAGGCGTGAGAGACGCCAGAAGGTCTGAAGTGGGCGTTCGACGTCCGTAACTCATCGTAACCCATCGGGGAGGCTGGACGCTTCGGGCGCATCGGAGGCGTCGTTGTGCCGCCCCCGTCAGTCGAACCGCTTCGCCCAGTCAGGGACGCGCTTCTCGAGGAACGCTTGCACACCCTCGAGCGCACAGTCGTCCATCATGTTGCAGGCCATCGTCTGCCCCGCCATCTGGTACGCGGCCTCGATGCCGGTCTCGACCTGCCGGTAGAACAACCCCTTGCCCGCCGCCACCGCCGCTGCGGGCTTTGCCAGGATCGAGCCGCATAGCGCCGCCACTTCCGCGTCGAGGCGCTCCATCGGCACTACACGATTGACGAGACCGCGCTCGCGGGCCGTCTGCGCGTCGATGAAATCGCCCGTGAGCAGCATCTCCATCGCCTGCTTGCGTGAGAGGTTGCGCGAGAGTGCCACGCCCGGCGTCGCGCAGAAGAGGCCGACGTTGATGCCGGAGACCGCGAAGCGCGCCGCCGACGTCGCCACCGCCAGATCGCACATCGCGACCAACTGACATCCCGCCGCCGTCGCAAGGCCATGCACGCGAGCAATGACCGGCTGCGGCATACGCTGCATCGTCATCATCACACGCGTGCATTGATTGAACAGCGCGCGGTAACCGTCGAGCGACGGATCGGCGCGCATTTCCTTGAGATCGTGCCCGGCACAGAACGCCGGGCCGGCGGCGCCCAGCACGACCACACGCGCGTCGGCATCGCGGGCGATGTCGTCGAGCGCGCATTGCAGCGCGTCGAGCATCGCGCTCGAGAGCGCGTTGAAATGCCGCGGGCGATTCAGTGTCAGTGTGACCACACCGGCCTGTGCGCCCTCGCCTCGCGTGACGAGGACCAGCGGCTCAGGCGTTGAGGTCGTCGCATCGGATGCCGTCATGGTCGTCTCCTGTGCCGCGTCGATTCGCGCGGCATCGCACCGTTCTCAAGCGTGGAATTTCAAACGTCGGCGAGCACCTTCAGATGCGCCACGACACTGCGGCCAAGCGCCGAGAGGTTGTAGCCGCCTTCCAGGCAGCTCACGATGCGCCCCTTCGCGTGACGATCCGCCACCGCTTTGACGCGCTCGGTGATCCAGGCGAAGTCCGCCTCGGTCAGGCCGAGATTGCCGAGATCGTCTTCGCGGTGTGCATCGAAGCCCGCCGAGAAGAAGATCATTTCAGGACGGAAGGCATCGAGTTGACCCAGCCAGCCGTAGTCGATCGCCTCACGGACCTGCATGCCCGAGGTACGCGCGGCGAGCGGAATGTTGAGCATGTTCGGCGCCGGATCGACCGCACCGGAGAACGGGTAGAACGGATGCTGGAAAATGCCGCACATCAGCACGCGTTCATCGTTACCGAAGGCCGCTTCCGTGCCGTTGCCATGATGCACGTCGAAGTCGACGATCGCCACCCGCGAGAGGCCATGCACTTCGAGCGCGTGCGCGGCGGCAATCGCCACGTTGTTGAACAGACAAAAGCCCATGGCGCGCGTGGGCGTGGCGTGATGGCCCGGCGGGCGCACGCTGCAAAAGGCGTTGTCGAGTTCGCCGCGAAGCACGGCATCGGTCGCGGCGATCGCCGCCCCGGCCGCACGCGTGGCCGCGCGCCACGAATACGGATTGAGCAGCGTGTCGGGATCGATCGGGAAATAGCCCGACTCGGGGATGTTGTCGCGAATGAAGTCGATGTGATCCTGCGTGTGCACGAGTCGCAGGCTGGCCTCGTCGGCGGCCGGGGCTTCACGGCGCTCGAGCAGGCCGTCGATGCGTCCGGCAATCAATTGGTCCTCGATGGCGCGCAGCCGTTCAGGACATTCCGGATGCCACTCGCCCATTTCGTGACGGATGCAATCGGGGTGCGTATAAAACCCGGTAGCCATTCGTTGTGTCGCCTATCGCGTCAAATCGTTATCGTGGGACGGGCGGGGGATGCCCGCCGTGCCGTGCGCCTCGCGCCCGGTAGCGGCCGGACGGAGTGCGCGGCTGCGGTGCCGTACGGCACTGGCACACGCATGCCGATGGCCGGCATCCCCCATGAGTCCTGTCAGGGACAGTGCTCAGGCCTTAAGGTATCACAGGTGCACTCGGTTATACTGCCAAGCAGTCTCCCAGCAGACCCGTGTCAGCCGGCAAGCGCCGTTCCCCCAAAATTCGGGACGGCAGGAACCGGCATGAATGGTTGACGCTCTCGACAGCGGCGCGCATCGGGCACCACCGGCGCGCACTGACGCGAGCCTCAACGTGACTAACGCGACGGCGGCCCACGGGGCGGCGTTGCCTACGGACTTCATACAGGCCTGACAGACAGCATGACATCACCGGTACGGATGTACGATTCGCTCCCGACGGCGCACACGCGCCCGACCCATCGACCGGACACTGACCGCCTTTGCGCGGCTGCCCTGCGCAAACGTGCCGCCCCCCCTCCCCGCTCACGACTGTCGCGGCTCGCCCATGCGCTCGGCGTTGTGCTGTGCGTCGGCACGTTCGCGCTGACCTGCGCCGGCGCGCACGCACAGGCCCGCGCCAAAAAGGTCGCGCAGGCAGAGTTCGAGGAAGAGGTTGTGCCGCAACGCTACGCGGCGAACCCCGACGTCGATGCGTTCATCAACGACATCGCGGCACGCGACGGGTTCGATCGCACGGAACTGCAGCGGGTCTTCTCGCGCGTGCTGTTCTCGCAGACGGCTGCGCGTCTGGCCGCGCCGCCCACCACGCCCACCCAGAAGAACTGGACACGGTACGAGCGAAATTTTCTCGACAACACGCGCATCAACGGCGGCGTGCGTTTCTGGAACCAGAACGCAGCCGCACTCGCGCGCGCAGCAAAGCAATATGGGGTTCCCGAGGAGATCATCGTCGCCATCATCGGTGTCGAGACGATCTACGGGCGCCATATGGGCAACTTCCGCACCATCGACGCGCTCACCACGCTGGCGTTCGACTATCCGCCTGCCCGCAACCGATCGGAGCGCATGGCGCTGTTTCGCAATGAGCTGGAAAACCTGTTGCTCTACGCACGCGAGCGCGGCATCGATCCGTTCTCCCTCTATGGTTCGTACGCGGGCGCCATCGGTATTGCGCAGTTCATGCCGTCCTCGATCCGCAACTATGCGGTCGATTTCACCGGCGACGGCAAGATCAATCTGACGAACAATGTGGATGATGCCATCGGCAGCGTTGCCAACTTCCTCAAGCTGCACGGCTGGCAGGCGAAACAACCGATCGTCTGGAACATCGCCGGGGATCGCGGCAGTCAGGGGCTGGCCGAAGCTGGCGCCGACGGGCAACCGGAGCCACATTGGAAGCTCGGCGACTTCATCAAGGCCGGGATGCTGATGAACGAGCCGCGGCTCGACGTGGGGGCATCGCTCGACACGCCGGTGCTCATCGTCGATCTGCCCACGCCGGGACAGGCGACCGAGTACCGCATGGGTCTGACCAACTTCTACGTGCTCACACGCTACAACCGCAGCTTCTTCTACGCGATGGCGGTGTACGACCTGGCCGACGCGATCAAGGCCGCACGCGCGCCGTGAGGCGGGTGACGGCGCAGCGCTCACCATGAACAACGGGACCCAATGGGTCCCGTTGTTCATGGGGCGTGCCGTCACGGGCGCGGTGCCGGGCACCGCGGCGCGTCACGCCGGGAACACCCCGGTCGACAAATAACGGTCGCCGCGATCGCACACGACGAACACGATGGTCGCGTTCTCGACTTCACGCGCCAGATTCAACGCGATCTGGCAGGCGCCGGCGGCCGAGATGCCGCAGAAAATACCCTCTTCCGCCGCAAGACGGCGCGCCATGACTTCCGCTTCCGCCTGTGTCACGGAGATCGTGCGATCCACGCGCGCACGGTCGAAAATTTTTGGCAGATAGGCTTCCGGCCATTTCCGAATGCCCGGGATGCGCGAACCTTCGGCCGGCTCGGCACCGATAATCTGAACGGCTTCGTTCTGCTCTTTCAGGTACTGGGACACGCCCATGATCGTGCCCGTCGTGCCCATCGCGGACACAAAGTGCGTGATGCGGCCTTCGGTGTCGCGCCAGATCTCGGGGCCAGTGCTCTCGTAGTGCGCGAGCGGGTTGTCGGGGTTGGCGAACTGGTCGAGGATGATGCCGCGGCCATCGCGCTGCATCTGCTCGGCGAGGTCGCGCGCGTATTCCATGCCCCCCTTGACCGGCGTGAGGATGATCTCGGCCCCATAGGCGCCCATGCTCTGACGGCGCTCGACGGAGAGGTCTTCCGGCATGAGCAGGATCATCTTGTAGCCGCGAATGGCCGCGGCCATCGCCAGGGCGATGCCGGTATTGCCCGAGGTGGCTTCAATGAGCGTATCGCCGGGCTTGATGCGGCCCCGCAATTCCGCATGCTTGATCATCGACAGCGCCGGACGATCTTTCACCGATCCCGCCGGGTTGTTGCCCTCGAGCTTGCCGAGAATCACGTTGTTGCGCCGCCGGATGTCGTCGTCGGGCAAACGCATCAGTTGTACCAGCGGTGTATTGCCGATGGTGTCTTCGATAGTCTTGTAGGCCATTGCGCTAAGCTTTTTCGGTCGGGAATCGAAACATTCTAATCCACCGGCCATGACCGCGCTCACGCAGGGGTTTCGGCCGGGCATTGCGATAGTCAATGCCCAGCCCCCTTCCGATGTCAGCCCTTCGGTGCGCTGGCCGCTGCCGGTGTCTTGGCCTTCTTGGATTTGGACGGCTTTGCCGGCGCCGCCGTGGGGGCCGCGTTGGGGGCCGCCGTCGAGGCGGATGCTGCAGACGTTGCCGCGTCGGCCTTTGCCGCCTTGCCATGCTTCGACTTGCTCGCCTTGCCAGCCTTGTTTGACCCGGTGGCCTTCGCGTCCGAGGCGCCTGCGGACGCCGCCGCCGGGGCCGGTGGTACGGACTTGGGCGACATGGCGGCAGCACCGGCCGCCGCGGGCTTCATCATCGAGCCAGCGGCAGGTGCCGGGGCGGGGGCCTTTTGCGCAGCCGTCGACGGCACGGGTGCCGCAGGCGTCACGGGTTTGGCGGACTTGGCCGGTGTTGCGGGTGCAGCCGGCGCCGGTACCGCAGGCGCTTGCGCGGCAGGCGGCATCGGCTTGGCCGGTGACACCGGGGTCTGCGCGGCCGGCGCGGTGGCGGGCGGTGATTTTGCCGCTGGCGCGGGCGCAGGTGCCGGTGCCGCGGCCCCGCCCTGCCCGTTGATCGTCATGCCTTCGGATTGCAGCGTCGAGACGGACTTGGTGCCCAGCCCCTTGACGCGTTTGGCCACATCCGCGGCATCCTTGTAGGGGCCGTGGGCGTTACGCTCGTCGATGATGGCTTTGGATTTGACCGGCCCGATGCCCTTGAGCGACTCGAGCTGCGCCTGGTCGGCGGTATTGATGTCGACGGCGGCCATGGCCAGGCCGCACAGGGTGAAAAAGGCAACAACCGCCAGCAAGAGCTTGCGAAGCATGATGTGTTCCTTATGAAGTCACTCGGGCCGATATCGAGGATATCGTGGATCTCCTCGACACCCCCGATGATTCCTTAACGCCCAAGAACGACTACGGATGACATTGCCCGCGCTCGGCCCCCAACAAAACGGGGAGCCATCTGGCTCCCCGTCGGTCTGGCGCGACCCGTCTTCGCCAGTCCTTGTCGATCTCTGCCCGTCTCAGGCCATCGCCCTTACTGTGCGAGCAACCACCGCACATAGCGCGAGACGCCCTCGCCCACCGTGTAGAAAGGCTGCTGATAAGCGCCCGATTGGCGGAGATGATCGATGTTCGCCTGCGTAAAGCATTGATACTTGCCGCGCAGCGCGTCCGGGAAGGGGATGTACTCGACGAGTCCCTGCTTGACCAGTTCGTCGAGCGACAGCGCCGGCTCACCCGCTTCGGCGCGAAGCGTGTTGATCACGGCCACGGCGATATCGTTGAACGGCTGCGCACGACCCGTGCCCAGGTTGAAGATGCCGCTTCGCTCTGGATGATCGAAAAAGTGCAGGTTCACCTTCACCACGTCTTCCACGGACACAAAGTCCCGGCTTTGCGTACCCGCAGCGTAGCCGTTGTATTCGCCGAAAAGCTTCACACGCCCATTGGCACGGAATTCGTTGAAGTTGTGGAACGCCACCGAGGCCATGCGACCTTTGTGCGCCTCACGCGGGCCATAGACGTTGAAGTAGCGAAAACCGGCCACCTGACTCGGGAGCTTGCCGCCGGCCTCGCGCATCGCCCGGCGCACGATCTGGTCGAACAGAAACTTCGAGTAACCATAAACGTTCAGCGGCTTCTCGAATTCACGCGTCTCCACGAAGGTTTCCGACGCACCGTACGTCGCCGCGGACGACGCGTAGAGGAACGGCACGGTCTGCGCCTGGCACGCCTCGAACAACGCGCGCGTATAGCGGAAGTTGTTCTCCATCATGTAGCGGCCGTCAGTCTCCATGGTGTCGGAGCAGGCGCCTTCGTGGAAAATCGCGCGCACACGACCAAATTCGCGGCGCTGGAAGCGCGCGACGAAGTCGGTCTTGTCGAGGTAATCGCTGATCTCGCAATCGACCAGGTTTCGGAACTTGTCGGCGCGCGTAAGATTGTCGACCGCCACGATGTCGGTCTCGCCGCGCTCGTTGAGGGCCTTGACGAGGTTGGCGCCGATGAAGCCTGCGGCACCGGTCACGATGATGGTCATGTCAGTTCGGAAAAGAGTTCGGTGTAGTCCACGGTCGCCGTGCCCAGCTTGCCGACGACGATGCTGCCCGCACGGTTGGCGAGCACGACGGCCTGCGCGAGCGGCAGACCGGCGGAAAGCGAGGCGGCGAGCGTTGCGATCACGGTGTCGCCCGCGCCTGAAACATCATACACTTCGCGTGCCTGCGCCGGCACGTGCAGCGCGCCGCCCGCAGTGAAGAGCGTCATGCCTTCTTCCGAGCGCGTGAGCAGCAACGCCTCGAGACTCAGCGACTCGCGCAGGTTCTGCGCGCGGGCCGTCAGATCGTCTTCCGAGCGCCATTCGCCCACGACCTGCTGCAACTCCGAGCGGTTCGGCGTCAGGATCGTGGCGCCGCGATAGCGCTCGTAGTCGCTGCCCTTCGGATCGACGAGCACCAATTTGCCTGCGGCGCGCGCCGCTTCGATCATCGGCTGCACGTGGGTCAGACCGCCCTTGGCGTAATCCGAGAGCAGCACGACGTCGTAGCTGTCGAGCAGTTGACGATACTGATCGAGCACCGCCAGCAGCACTTCCCGCGCCGGTTGATTCTCGAAATCGATACGCAGCAATTGCTGCTGGCGCGACACGATGCGCAGCTTGATCGTCGTTGCCAGATCGGCGTCGCGCGTCACGAACGCCGTCACACCGCTCTCGTCGAGCAGGTCGACCACCCGCTCGCCCGGTTCGTCTTCCCCGAGCACGCAAAGCAGGCCCGCCTGCGCGCCCAGCGACGCGGCGCCCAGCGCCACGTTCGCCGCACCGCCCAGCCGCTCTTCGTTGCGCTTGACGTGCACCACGGGCACCGGCGCTTCCGGCGAAATGCGATTGACGTCGCCGAACCAGTAGCGATCGAGCATCACGTCGCCGACGATCAGCACGCGCGCACGGCTGAATGCCGCGCGGGGCACGGTGGGCACGCCGGGTGCCTGCACCGTGCGCGTGAGCGAAGTTGCCGTCAAAGTCATTCGTCGCTCCTCGTGACTCAGGCCGGCTCGTGCAGCCCGCGGCCGATGCCGTGGTACTCGATGCCCAGCGCCTGCATGGCGTCCGGTTCGTACAGATTCCGGCCGTCGAAAATCAGCGGCAGCGAGAGCGCCGCCTTCACGCGCGCAAAGTCCGGGCTGCGGAACGCCTTCCACTCCGTGACGATGACGAGCGCGTCGGCCCCTGTCAGCGTGTCGTTCTGCGTCGCACAGAACTCGATGCGGGCGTGCGCCTGGGCATCCTCCGCGAAGTCGAGGGCCACCACGCGGCGCGCCTCGTCCAGCGCCACCGGATCGTAAGCGCGCACGCGCGCGCCACGACGCACCAGTTCGGTGATGACACGGCGGCTCGGGGCCTCGCGCATGTCATCCGTGTTCGGCTTGAACGCCAGCCCCCACAGGGCGAACGTCTTGTCGGACAGATCGTCACCGAGGCGGCTCACGATCTTCTCGATCAACACCGTCTTCTGCGTTTCATTGACGGCTTCCACCGCGTTGAGAATCCGCAACGGCAAGCCATAGTCCTCGGCGGTACGCACGAGCGCCTGCACGTCCTTCGGGAAGCACGAACCGCCGTAGCCGCAGCCGGAATACAGGAAGTGGTAACCGATACGCGGGTCCGAACCGATGCCCCTGCGCACGTCTTCGATATCCACGCCGACGCGATCGGCCAGATTGGCCATCTCGTTCATGAACGAGATGCGCGTGGCGAGCATCGCGTTGGCCGCGTATTTGGTGAATTCCGCCGAACGCACGTCCATGTAAAGGGTGCGCTCGTGATTGCGGTTGAACGGCGAATACAGGCCCTTCATCATGGCACGCGCCTGCTGGCCGTAGGTGTCGTCGTCCACGCCGATCACAATGCGGTCCGGACGCATGAAATCGTCCACGGCCGCCCCTTCCTTCAGAAATTCGGGGTTCGAGACGACGGAGAACGCCGTGTTTTGGCCGCGCTTGGCAAGCTCGTCGGCCACGGCCGCACGCACCTTGTCGGCTGTGCCGACCGGCACCGTCGATTTGTCGACGATCACCTTGAAGCTCTTGGCATAGCGGCCGATGTTGCGTGCCGCGGCCACGACATACTGAAGGTCGGCCGAGCCGTCTTCGTCGGGGGGCGTACCCACCGCGATGAACTGGACGTCGCCGTGCGCGACCGAGGCCTCGACATCCGTCGAGAATTGCAGACGGCCGGCGGCGCGGTTGCGCGCAATGACTTCCTGCAGGCCGGGTTCGTGAATCGGCACGCCGCCGTTGTTCAGGATGTCGATCTTGCGCGGATCGACGTCGAGGCAGAACACGTCGTTGCCGACGTCCGCCAGACAAGCCCCGGTGACAAGGCCAACGTATCCGGAACCGATGATGGTGACTTTCATGATTGCGCGAACTAAGAGAAATTAGGAGGCCGCCGGCACGTCGACACGTCGCGGCGTATAGGTCTCCCAGCCGTTACAGCCGGGGCATTGCCAATAGAACAATCGCGCGCGGAAGCCGCACTGGTCGCAGACGTACCGAGGCAACGACTTGGTACGCTGCGTGATGAGCTTGCCCATGAGTTGCAGATCCGTCTGCGTGTCGCCGTGCGCGGTGGCGGCATTCGCTTCGAGCAGACGCACCATGCCGGGCGCGCTCGGCGCGCGTTGCATCTGTTCGCGCATGAGCTTGAGTGCCGCGTCCGGGCCTTCGAGGGCGGTCGTCTTCTCGTAGACGATCTCAAGCAGGTCGTCCGACGGATTCTTGCGCAGCGCGTCACGCAGCACGGCAAGGCCTTCCGGTGCCCGGCCCAATGCCTCATACGCTCGCATCAGACGCTTGGCCGCCAGACCGAGATACACCGGATTCTGCTGCTCGATGGTGCGAAGTACGCGCAACGCGCCTTCGGCGTCGCCGGCCGCAAGCAACATGTCGCCGCGCAGCAGCGGTGCACGCACATTGGCGGGATTCACGGCGAGCGCGGCGTCCAGCGCTTGCGTCACGGCGTCGGCGTCCTTGCGTTGCAGCGCTTCCTGCGCCAACTCGCAGTGGAACTGCGCGATCTCCTTGCGGTACGACACCGCGGGGTCGAGGTCACTCAGCGCCTCAGCCTCGGTCAGCGCCTTGTGCCATTCCTTCTCGATCTGGTAGATCGTGAGCTTCGCATGCTGCGCCGCCTTGGCGTAAGCGCCCGTGTGCAGTCGGCCGAACGCGTCTTCGGCACGATCCAGCAGACCGGCCTTGAGAAAATCGTGGCCGAGTTCGTAGAGCGCGCGCTCATGATCGGCTTGCGGCAGGTCGTGGCGTGAGAGCAGGTTCTGATGCACGCGAATGGCGCGCTCCGTCTCGCCACGACGGCGAAACAGACTGCCCAGCGCGAAGTGCAGCTCGGTGGTCTCGGGGTCGAGCTTGGCGACCTCGATGAAGGCGTCGATCGCCTTGTCCGGCTGCTCGTTGAGCAGGAAGTTCAGACCGCGAAAATAGGACGCCGGCAGATTGCGACTCTCGGAGAGCAGGCTGCGCAGATCCAGGCGTGCGGCTACCCAGCCGCAGCCGAATATCACGGGGATGGCCAATAGCCACCAGACCTCGAATTCCATGAATGCGTGTTGTCGTTGAAACAGTCGATGAGGATGGCGAGTGTCGCGCGCTGGGTCGCCGGACTTAGACCGGCGGCAGCATCGGTGGCTGATCGCCTGCCTCGGGGTCACGTTGCGCACGGGCCAGATCGCGCCGCGTACGGCGCAACTCCAGACGCTGACGCATCAGGCTTGGCAGCGTGGCGAGCACGCCGATGACGCCACCCACCACGAAGAACGCCAGGCCGATCATGATGAGCGGTGCCGTCCACGTATGTCCCAGAAACAGGTTCAACGTGACTTCGCCCGTGTTGGCGAGCGCGAGACACAGCAACACCACAAACACGATAAGACGAACGATCCAAACAATCAGCTTCATGCCGAAAGGCTCCCGCGGCAGGATTGCCGTATGTTTTGCGACTTGAGCGGCCCCCAGGGCAGTCGGCGTCGACGCCGTCACCACGCGCTGGGCCGGCACGTGGCCGTATTGTACCGGATGTGTTCTATCAGGCGTGATGCGCACCGCAGGCTTCACATTCGCGCCGAATGGCACACTCAGGCTCGCCAGATGCAAAAAAAGCGCCCGAAGGCGCTTTTCTTGCGTAGTAGATCCCAAAGGGCCTTATTGGTCCGACGCCTTGTGATCAACCCGCTCTCGCAACTCCTTGCCGGGCTTGAAGTGCGGCACGAATTTCTCCGGCACCATCACTTTCTCACCCGACTTCGGATTGCGGCCGACGCGCGGTGGCCGACGGTTGAGCCCAAAGCTACCGAAACCGCGGATCTCGATTCGATGACCCCGCGCAAGCGCGTCTGCCATCGCATCGAGAATGGTCTTCACCGCGAAATCGGCATCCTTGAGCACCAACTGGGGAAACCGCGCCGCCAACTGGTTGACCAATTCAGACTTGGTCATAGGCCTTGGACCTTACTGATTCTGGCTGTCCAGCTTGGCCTTGAGCAGGGCACCGAGGTTCGTGGTGCCGCTCGCTGCCGAGCTATCCGACGACATCTTGCTGATCGCCTCTTGCTGTTCCGCCGAATCCTTGGCCTTGATCGACAGGTTGATGTTGCGCGACTTGCGATCGATGTTGACGATCATCGCATTGACGGCTTCACCTTCCTTGAGCACGTTACGGGCATCTTCCACACGGTCGTGCGAGATTTCCGAAGCGCGCAGGTAGCCTTCGACGTCTTCACCCAGCGACACGACGGCACCCTTCGGGTCGACGGCCTTGATGGTACCGTCAACGATCGAGCCCTTGTCGTGGATGGCCACGAACGTGTTGAACGGATCGCCTTCGAGCTGCTTGATACCCAGCGAGATGCGTTCCTTCTCGACGTCGATACCCAGAACCACGGCTTCGACTTCATCGCCCTTCTTGTACTTGCGCACGGCGTCTTCGCCGGTTTCGCTCCACGACAGGTCCGACAGGTGAACCAGGCCGTCGATACCGCCCGGCAGACCAATGAACACGCCAAAGTCGGTGATCGACTTGATGCCGCCCTTGATCTTGTCGCCCTTCTTGAAGTTGCGCGAGAAGTCATCCCACGGGTTCGGCTTGCACTGCTTCATGCCGAGGCTGATACGACGACGATCTTCGTCGATCTCGAGCACCATGACTTCGACTTCGTCGCCCAGCTGGACAACCTTGGTCGGGGCAACGTTCTTGTTGGTCCAGTCCATTTCCGACACGTGAACCAGGCCTTCGATGCCCGATTCCACTTCGACGAATGCGCCGTAGTCGGTGATGTTGGTGACCTTGCCGAACAGGCGGGTGCCTTGCGGGTAACGGCGAGCGATGCCTTCCCACGGATCTTCGCCGAGTTGCTTGACGCCCAGCGAGACACGGCCCTTCTCTTGGTCGAACTTGAGGATCTTGGCGGTGACTTCCTGGCCAACCGACAGCACTTCGCTCGGGTGACGCACACGACGCCAGGCGATGTCGGTGATGTGCAGCAGGCCGTCGATACCGCCGAGGTCGACGAATGCGCCGTAGTCGGTGATGTTCTTGACCACGCCCTTGACGATCGCGCCTTCCTTGAGCGTCTCGAGCAGCTTGGCGCGCTCTTCACCCTGGGTGGCTTCGATCACGGCACGACGCGACAGCACAACGTTGTTGCGCTTGCGATCGAGCTTGATCACGCGGAATTCGAGGGTCTTGCCTTCGTACGGGGTCGTGTCCTTGACCGGACGCGTGTCCACCAGCGAACCCGGCAGGAATGCGCGGATGCCATTGACCATCACGGTCAGGCCGCCCTTGACCTTGCCGGTGATCGTGCCGGTGACGAGTTCGCCCGATTCGAGGGCCTTTTCCAGTTGCAGCCACGAGGCCAGACGCTTGGCCTTGTCGCGCGACAGCACGGTGTCGCCGTAGCCGTTTTCCAGGGCGTCGATCGCCACGGAAACAAAGTCGCCGGCCTGAACTTCGACCTCGCCCTGATCATTCAGGAATTCTTCGATGGGGATGTACGCTTCGGACTTGAGCCCGGCGTTGACGACCACGAAGTTGTGGTCGACCCGAACGACTTCCGCGCTGATGACTTCACCAGCACGCATGTCTTGACGGGAGAGCGACTCTTCGAAGAGCGCCGCGAATGATTCGTTAGTCGAGGTTTGCAGGTCGGACATAAATGTGGATTACGCCGCTGACGTCCGTCTCCCGAAGGGGGGCTTGACGATCACGCACAACGGTTGGGTTAAAGGTTGACAAAGCCACGACGGGTGACTGCATGAAACACCCGGTCAGGCGCCTTGCGGATACTGCACTTGCGCGAACCATTCGAGCACCTGAGCCACCGCCTGATCGACGTTGAGCCCCGATGTGTCGAGTACCCGCGCACCCTCTGCCGGCCGTAGCGGTGCTTCGGCACGGGTACGATCCCGTGCATCGCGCGCTTCAAGATCCAGCATCAGACTGTCTATGTTAGCAGAAAATCCTTTTTCTATCAATTGCTTATATCGCCTCTCGGCACGGGCCTGCGGCGTGGCCGTCAAAAACACCTTCAAATCGGCCTCCGGAAAGATCACCGTCCCCATGTCGCGACCGTCAGCAACCAGGCCCGGCGCGGTCTTGAACGCCCGCTGAAGCGCCACGAGGGCCTGGCGAACCGCCTTGTGCACGGCAATGCGCGAGGCCTGATTGCCGATCGCCTCGGCCCGGATTGCGTCAGTGACGTCCTCTCCTGCCAGCCAGATGCGCTCATCCCTGAAGCGCACATCGAGCGTCTCGGCGAGCACGGTCAACGCCCCGACATCGTCGGGATCGATCCCATGGCGGGCACTCGCCAGTGCGGTGAGCCTGTATAGCGCGCCGCTGTCGAGATAGTGATAGCCCAGCGCATCGGCCACACGGTGTGCCACCGTCCCTTTGCCGGATGCCGTCGGGCCATCCACCGTAATGACCGGAATCGAGTCGTCCACCATCGTGAAATCAGGCATCCCTTCGTCTCTGTATGTTCAAACCATCAAAAATGAAATCTTGCGCACAAATAGTCATGATTACCATTTGAAAGCAGGTGCTATCGGCAACGTCCGGCAGGTGGACGGCCATGCGAAGCCGCGATTATCCCTTAGCCCGTCCGAATGGGGGATGCCACCCGCGCGGCACGTCAACACACCGCGCCACCCGCCGCGATGAATGGCGCTCGCGAGCAGGCGCATCACAGTCGGTGACGCGGCGTCAGGCACATCATCAGGGGCGGACATCCGAACACGCTGCTGCGCGTCGTCCTACGCCCAGGCGGGATCGGGGTGTGGCGGCAACGGGTAGTTCGCGCGCGTCGGTGTGCTGAGCGGGTGCGACTTCGCGCAACGCTCACGTGACCAGTATAGCCGTCGCGCCTCGCGGGTGGCTGAGCGCCGGCCATCCATGCTGCTGCGCGGCAACGGCCGCAACGGCGGTAAACCGCGGCAAACGGAGGCAAACGGCGGTAAGCGGCGGTAAGCGGCGGTAAGCGGCCGGTCCATGGATCCTAGCGCCGGCCGTTGCGTTTTCACTTGAAATCGTCGGATGCGATGCCGAGGCGCCGCATCTTGTCGTACAAGGTCTTTCGGGGTACGCCCAGCTTCTCGCAGGCCAGCGACGCCCGTCCGGCGCACGCCCGCAACGCCTCCTCGATGAAACGCCGCTCGAACAGGTTCATCTGCGCTTCCAGCGTGAGCGGCGTGCCCTGTGGGTCGTCGTCCGGATCGCCGGTCCCAAGTCCGAGCGTATAGCGCTCGGCCACGTTGCACAGTTCGCGCACGTTACCGGGCCATGGGCGCGCCATCAGCCGATTCAGACGCTCCGTGCCGATCTCCGGCACCGGACGACCGTACGCCGCCGCCGCCCGAAGCACAAAGTGCTCAAACAGCAGGGGAATGTCTTCGCGACGCTCCCGCAGCGAGGGGATCTCGAGCACGATCACCCCGAGCCGATAGTAGAGATCGTCGCGAAACCGCTGCTGGCGTGAGAGGTCGAGCAGGTCCGACTTCGTCGCGGCGATGATCCGGCAACGCATCGGCAGCAGTTCGTTCGAGCCAATCCGCTCGAACTGGCGCTCCTGAAGCACCCGCAGGAACTTGACCTGAAGCGCCATCTGCATCGTCTCGATCTCGTCGAGAAAGAGCGTGCCGTCCTGCGCATATTCGAGCTTGCCGATGCGACGTTTCAGCGCCCCCGTGAACGAGCCCGCCTCATGGCCGAACACTTCGCTCTCGAACAGCGATTCGGGCAGGCCCGCGCAGTTCAGCGCGGCAAAGGGTTTGTCGCGTCGCGGACCGAAGTCGTGCAGACAGCGCGCCACGAGTTCCTTGCCGGTGCCCGTCTCGCCGAACACCAACACGTTCGCATCGGTATTGGCGAGTTCGAGGATCAGCTTGCGCAAACGCTCCATGGGTCGCGAATGCCCGAGAATCCGCGCATCGATGCCGTCGCGGCTCTCGAGCTGCCTGCGCACGGCCGTCAGTTCAAGTGTCAGCCGCCGTTGTTCGAGCGCACGTCGCACCAGTTCGACGATCCGCTCCGATGCAAACGGCTTTTCAACGAAATCGTAAGCGCCGAGGCGCATGGCCTGCACTGCCATCGCGATGTCGCCGTGACCGGTCACGAGAATAACCGGCATGGACGCGCTCATCACCCTCACGCGCTCGAGCAATGTCAGCCCGTCCATACCGGGCAGGCGCACATCGCTGACGACGATGCCCGGGAAATCACCGTCGATGTGTTCGAGCGCCTCCTCGGCGCTTCCAAACGCGTCGACCTCGATGTCGGCGAGCTGCAGTGCCTGGACGGTACCGAGCCTCACGGCTGCGTCGTCCTCGACGAGCAGCACGCGCAAGCTGTCTGGGATCACGGGTTGCCCTCCCTATAGGTCCGTAGATAAATACTGAACTCGGCACCGCCCTCGGATCGGTCGGCGGCCCTCAGCGAACCGCTGAACTCGCGCACGATGCCGTCAGAGATCGCCAGGCCCAGCCCCAACCCCGTGCCCTGCTCCTTCGTCGTGAAGAACGGCTCGAAGAGCCGCGCGCGGACCGACTCGGAAAGGCCCGTGCCGGTGTCGCGCACGCGAATCACGGTCGTGTCGCCCTCGGCATCAACCTTCACTTCGAGTCGGCGCACCGTCGCGTCGGCCATGGCGTCGAGCGCATTCGCAAACAGGTTCACGAGCACCTGCTCGAGCCGATTCGCGTCGGCGAGCACGCGCACACTCGCCAATTGGGGGTCGAAGGTGAGTTCGACCCGTTCCTTGCGCAGGCGCTGCCCGACCAGAAACAACGCGTTGTTGATCGCCTCCGCCGCAACGACCGGCTGCAGTTGTGTCGGCGCCTTGCGGGCGAAGCGCTTCAATTGCGACGTGATCCGGCCCATGCGCTCGATCAACTCGCCGATCATCCGCAGGTTGGCCTCGGCGTGACTCGTCCGGCCTCGTTCAAGGAAGGTCAGCGCGTTGTCAGACAGCGTACGCAACGCCGCAAGCGGCTGATTCAGCTCGTGTGTGACGCCTGCGGCCATCTGCCCGAGGGCGGCCATCTTCCCCGCCTGCACCAGTTCCTCGAATGCGGCCTTGAGCTGGGCTTCGGTTTCTCTGTGCATCGCCACCTCATGCTCCAGATTGCGGTTAGCGCGGCTCAACGCGGCCGTACGGCGCGCCACCTTGCGCTCGAGATCCTCGTTCAATTGCTGCAGCACCTCGCGCAGCGCAAGTCGTTGCGCAACGATGCGCCGCCGCTGCCACACGGTCAACGCCAGCACGGCGACGAACGCAAGGCCCAGCGCGGCCGACTGGGCCAACGAGCGCGCCACCGCTCTCGCGGGCGCGAGATTCGACAACACGACGATATGCCAGTCGGTGCCCGACACGGGCCGGGAAACGACCAGAAACTCGGTGGGGAACGGGTGTGGTGTCGGCAGGCTGGCGGCGAGCGGATTGTCGCGCGCCACCGACTCGATCCACACATTCGGCGCAAGCGTGTGATTGATCGTGAAACCTGCTGGCATCAGCGCTCCTGGCGCATCGTACTGGTGCGTGCGAAGGATCTCGGCGTGTGCATCCGCCGACAGCGGGCGCAGCGTCCGGTATTTGAGCCCCGGCACCGACGACAGCATGATCACGCCATGCGAATCGATGGCGAACACGGGCTCGGCGCCCTGCCGCCAGACGGACTCGATGCGATCGAGATTGACCTTGAGCGTCACGACGCCGAGCACACGGTGCGCGTCGTCGTCAATCCGTTCAGCCAGAAAATAGCCGGCCTGCTTGCTCACGGTGCCCAGACCGTAGAATCGGCCGTGGCCGTCACGCATGGCGCCGATAAAGTAAGGGCGGAACGAGAAGTTCGACCCGACGAACGTCATCGGCAGGTTCCAGTTGCTCGCCGCGAGCGTGTTGCCCTGCTTGTCCATCACGTAGAACGCACTGGAGCCGGCATCAGCGTTGACGGTCTGCAGATAGGCATTGACCCGCGCGACCAGGTCGCGATCGGCCGGATGGCGCAGCATCGCAAGCACGTCGGCATTCAAGCTCGCGAGCGACGGCAGATAGCTGTAGTGCCGAACCTCGCTCGTGAGCGCATTCTCGTAACCATCGAGGCGGTGTGCGGCGGTTTCGCGCAGCGTGTCGATCTCCACCTGCTCCGCGTAACGATAGGCCGCCCACGCCCCCACCACCATCAGCAAGGCGAACGCAAACACCAGCGCGAGCAGTACGCGCGTGCGACGCGACGTTGCACGTAAGAACTTCACGACCGGCACCCCGCAACCCCACGCCCCGAGGGCTTCCGAACGACCATTGCCCACCGCCCCATCGCACCGTCTCCTTCGAAGCCCTCATTCTAACGGCGTGGCACGCTGCGGCTACCGGGACGCGCCTTACAACCCGAAATAGGTCTCGCGCACCGCATCGCTCGCTTCCAGCTCTGCGCGCGAGCCCGATACGCGCACCTTGCCGTGATCGAGCAGATAGCCGCGATCGGCGAGATCGAGAAACGCAATATTCTGCTCGGCGATCAACAGGGACGTGCCGTCGCCAATCGCCGTGCGCAGCGCATCGATCACATGCTTGACGAACACCGGCGCAAGGCCCGAGGACGGCTCGTCCATCAGCAGTAGGCGCGGCTCGGCGATGAGCACCTTCGCGATGCCGAGCATCTTGCGCTGGCCGCCCGACAGACTCGCCGCGGCGGCGCGCCGCTTCGCCGCCAGCGCAGGGAAAAGCGCGAACAATACCTCCTTGCGCTGGCGAATTTTCGCGTCAGACATGAAATAGCCGCCGAGCGCGATGTTCTCGTCGATCGACAGCGTCGGAAACACGCCAAGCTCCGACATGAACGCGATGCCGCGCCGAATCCGCTGGTCAGGCCGCAGCGTGTCAATGCGCTCTCCGTCGAGCGTGATGCGCCCCCCCCCGCATGGCAACAGCCCGATCAACGTGCGCAACAGTGTCGTCTTGCCTGCGCTGTTCGCGCCGAGCAACAGCACGGTTTGTCCCGGCTCGACCTGCATATCGACGCCCCAAAGCACCTGCATGTCGCCATAGCCGGCCTCCACGCCTTCAATTACCAGGGATGCCGTCATCATGCCGCTCCAATGAATGCAGCGATCACCTCAGGGTCGCGCGAGGCTGACGCGAGCGGCCCCTCGAACAGCATGCGCCCGGCGCCGAGCACGATCACCCGTTCGGTGATGCGGTTGAGAAAGTCGAGCAAGTGCTCGACCACGATCATCGCAATGCCGCGTGCTGACAGTCGTTGCAACAGTTCGGCGATCACGTGCAATTCGGCGGGGTTGAGCCCCGCGCCAATCTCATCGACGAGCAGCAGCTTCGGCCGTGTGGCGAGCGCCCGTCCGAGATCGAGGAGTTTCTGCTGATTCACGGTCAGCGATCCCGCGACACGCGACGCCACGCTGGCAAGGCCGATATCTTCAAGAATCGGCTCGATCTCGCGCGGGTCCAGACGCACGCTGCGCGCCGCGACTTCGACGTTCTCGCGCACGGTCATGTCCCGGAACACCTTCGGCACCTGAAACGTGCGGTTGATGCCGAGGTGCACACGTTTGTACATCGGCAAGCGGTTAATCTTGTGCCCGAGGAAATCGACCGTGCCGTCGTCCGCCTGCAGCAGTCCCGAGATCACGTTGATGGTCGTCGTCTTGCCGGAGCCGTTCGGGCCGACCAGGCCAACGATCTCGCCAGGCACCACAGCAAAATTCACATCGTTGAGCACGACCTGCGCGCCAAAGCGCTTGTTGACACCCGCCAGTTGCAGCAATTCAGAAGACATGGATACCCCGACGTTGCAGCAGCGACAGGAGGCCACCCGGCAGAAACAGCACGAGCAGCACGATGAGACCGCCATAGATGAACTGGAAGTACTGCGGCGTCGAAATGCCGATCGCCGCATACAGGATGTAGAGCACTGCCGCGCCGACGATCGGCCCGATGACCGTGCCCACACCGCCGAACAACGCGAACACGATGGCGAAGACCGAGAACTGCAACGTAAATACCGCGTCCGGATAGAACACCGAGATGCCCCACGCATACGTGCCGCCCGCGAGGCCGGCGATCAGCGCCGACACCAGCCATGCGACAAGACGCGCCTTCACGACGTTGACGCCCGCCATCGCCGCGCTCACCGGATCCTGCTTGACCGCACGCAACGCCATGCCAAAGCCGGACAGTCGGAAGTACGACGCAAACGCACACGCGACGAGCAGCACGCCGAGCATGCAGGCGTAGCTCGCGCCCGGACTGTAGACCTGCTCGATCTTGAGTCCGTAAGGGCCACCGGTGATGTCGGACAGGTTAGGGTTCGACACGACGAAGTAGATGATTTGCGACGCGGCCAGATTCGCAATCGAAAAGTACGCCCCCGAGAGCCGCAGCAGCGGCCCAAGCACGAGTCCCAGCAGTGCCGCGGCAAGCCCGCCGCCCGCGACGCACACGAGGACGGGCAAGTGCGTATGCATGACGAGCAGCGATGTGGCATAGGCACCGCTGCCGAAAAACCCCACATAGCCGAATGGCAAATAGCCGGTGAAGCCGTACAGCAGGTTCAGCCCCTGCGCCAGCACGATAAACGTCATGATCGTGAACAGCAGCGACTGGTTGCTGTACAGCCGCGGGGCCACGAGGAAGATTGCCGCTACCACCACGAGCAGGATGGCCGGGGCGCGCCAGCGTCGCGGCGCCGGCAGTCCGGTTGAATTCAAAGTGGAATCAAGCAAGACGCACCGCCTTTCCGAGCAAGCCCGAGGGACGAATGAGCACGATGATCAACAGCAGCGCATACGGCACCACGTTCGACCACGACGAATAATACGTTTGCATCAGCATCGTGCCGAGACCGAACACGAGCCCGCCAGCGATCGTGCCGAGCGGATTGCCGAGTGAACCGATGACCACGATCGCGAATGCGGTCGTGGTGAGGTTGTCGCCGAGATCGGGCGACACGGAGCCGAGAAGATAGGGCACGAACACGCCAGCGATGCTCGCAAGCGCGAGGCCTGCGACGAATGCGATCGTCGACACGCGGCGCACGTCGATACCGGTGGCGACGGCCTCGTCGCGATTGGCCATCACCGCGCGGGTCGCATAGCCGAAGCGGGTGCGCGAGAAATACAGCCACAGCAAGACCAGCGCGGCAACGCTGATGCCGGCCGCCCACCACCAGCTATCGGGAAACTGCTGGCCGAACACCCCCAGACTGCCGCTGCCGAGGGCATCGTCGGGCAGCGAGCGCTGGTCTGCGCCGAACAGTAGTACCGTCAGCGCCTCGAGCATCTGGCCAATGCCGAAGAACAGGATGAACGAGAGCATCTCCGGGTCGTCGCTGCGCTGCAGTCGCGGCACGACGGCCCGATACATCGGCCAGCCGATGAGCGTTGCCCCGGCCACCGACAGGGGAATGGCCCACAAGGGATTCAGGCCGAAATGATGCGAGACCAACCAGGCGGCATAGCTGCCCAGCACGATGAACTGCCCGTGCGCGAGATTGATGATTCGCATCACGCCGAACACGAGGTTGAGCCCCAGGCCGACCAGCGTGAAGAAAATACCGTACAGAATGCCGCCCACGACGGCATAAGCAAGAAGTTCCACGTTCGTCCCTTCGCAAGCGAGGATAGCGTCGCCGGCGCCGTCTGCGGCGCCGGCCGGTTCCTGATCAGACGATGCGGCTGGCGATCAGTGCGTCGGCGCCGGAAACACCGGCTTGCCGGTCGCATGCGCTTCGGGATACACGACGACGAACTTCAGCCCCTTGTTGCCGTCCGGCACCATCTGGGCTACCGGGAACGGTTGTCCGAGCTGCGCCCCATTCGCGTTGATCTTGAACGGCCCAAGCAGCGTCGTCGTCTTTCCGGACATGTCCATCAATGCCTGGTGGAAGGCGCCTTGCGCAAACGTCGGCGCATCGCCGAGCATCTTCTCCATGACAATGCCCGTGTTGTAGCCGGCAGAGTCGAGGAAGGTCGGATCTTTGTGTTGCGCGGCCTGGAATGCCTGCGAGAACTGTGCGGTATTCATGCCGTACGTGACGGTGTCGTACTTGACCAGTGGCGGCGTGGGGTAGGTATACGTGTACGCGAGCGCGTCGACACCCGCGTTCTTCGTGAGCAGTTTCAGCAGTTGCCCCGGGAAGATCGTGAACGTCATGTCGAAGTGCAGGCCGCTTTGCGACAGCGCGCGCAGAAACGCGATGTCGTTCGGCGCATAGCCGAATTCGAGCAACGCCTGCGGATTGGCCGCCTTCGCCGTGTGCAGCAGCACGTTGTAGTTCGATTCCGTCGTGGGCACGCTGTGATAGAACACCGGCGTCACGCCCCCCTTCGCCAGTTCCGCCTTCATCGTCTCGGCTTGCGACGCATCGAAATCGTTCGCGCCGTAGACAATCGCCACGCGCTTGATCTTCTGCTTGAGGAGGAAGTTGGCAAGCGGCACCGGCCACACCGTTGACGACGGAATGCTCACGTCGGCGAGGTAATCGGTCTTTTGCGTGAAGAAGTTCGCGCCCGAGCCGGTCGGGTCGATCAGCAGCATATGGTGTTCCGCTGCAAGCGGCACGGCCACCGACGTGAGCACCGACCCGAAGTCGGCGACGAGGATGTCGACCTTGTCCTGCGTGATCAACTGGTTGTAGAGCGTAGTGGCGGTCGACGTGGAACTCTGGTCGTCGTACGCGACGATCTTCACCGGAATCTTCTTGCCGAATGCCTTGACGAATACGCCGCCCTGCTTGTTGACGGTGTCGGCCCAGAACGTCAGCCCTTCGTATTGCCCTTGGGAAGCCACCGCGAACGGTCCAGTGCTCGCGTAGAGCGTACCGATACTGATCTGTGCTGGCGCCTGTGCGGCTTGCGCCCCCAGACTGGCGAACGCGCAGGCAATCGCGGCGGCCGTCATTTTCAGCGAGCTAGCAGTTTTGCGGGTCAGTCGTGTGTGCATCGAAATCTCCTCTGGATCGTTTTGACATCAAGATCTGTCCACGCCGCACGGCGACAGCCGTAATGACGCACGTGGCCAGGGGTCTGCTACGTGGGAAGCGAATGGGAAACGACAGCGTGAGGCCGGGCCGTTTGGGCCCGGCGCGTCAGCGAGTGGGGGAACGGGTGAAGGTCATGGCATGTCTCCGGATGATTGAAATTTGATTGTTTGGAGAACGTGATGCAAATCGCGTGCCAATCGCGTCGACGCCGGCACTGGCTTGATCCATCGCGGTTCCGGCCCGTCGCGACGCGCAGGCTGCGCGAAAATCCGCACAAACGCGCCGGCGGGTGGCCGGAAAAAGTGACGCTCCGGATGGCTCAAGTCGCGAGCCGCGAGCCGCGATGCGAGCGGGTGATAACGACATTGCGTCGAGCGGCGTCGCCGCGTTGGTGAATCGTTAGGCGGGTAGGCGTATGCCCGGCGCACGTATCCCAAGCCAAGCAGCATGTGGGGTTATCGACGCAGGGGGGTATCTGACGGAAGGGGAATCCGGCGGAAGGGGAATCCGGCGGAAGGGGAATCCGGCGGAAGGGGAATCCGGCGGAAGGGGAATCTGGCGGAAGGGGAATCTGGCGGAAGGGGAATCTGGCGGAGGGGGTATTTGGCGGAGGGGGTATTTGGCGGGGGGGTGAATCTGCCAGAAAGGGGATCTGGTGGACCGGGCGAGCGGTCACAGGGCGGCGGCCCGCCCCGGTTCCGCGAGCGGCGCCGCATCGTTCCCCGAGTGCTCCGGCGATTCGGGGAACGATGCGCGTGCGAGCCGCCGGTGCGGTCCGCTCAGCAGCGGCGCGTGAGCAAAAATCCGTAATGCACGCTACGACGCAACGCGGGCGAATTCAGCGAAATACGTCGGGAACGTCTTGGCAACGCACTTCGGATCGTTGATCGTCACCGGCACGCCGCCCAGACTCACGAGCGAGAAGCACATTGCCATACGGTGATCGTCGTAGGTGTCGATGGCCGCGTTCGGTGTGAGCGCGACCGGCGGCGTGACACGCAGATAATCCGCGCCCTCTTCCACCGTTGCCCCCACCTTGCGGAGTTCGATCGCCATGGCGGCCAGGCGATCCGTCTCCTTCACGCGCCAGCTTGCGATATTGCGCAGCGTGGTCGTGCCGTCCGCGAAGAGTGCGGCCACGGCAATCGTCATGGCCGCATCGGGAATGTGATTGAAGTCCATGTCGAGCGCGCGCAGCTTGCCGCTCGGCGTGTCGACCCCCTGCACTTCGATGGCATCGTCGAGCAATGTAACGCGCGCGCCCATCGCCGCGAGCGCATCCACGAAACGCACATCGCCCTGAATGCTGTCGTGGCCAACGCCTTCCACGCGCAGCGGACCGCCGCCGATGGCCCCAGCCGCGAGAAAGTAGGACGCCGACGACGCATCGCCTTCGACCCGGATCTCGCCCGGGCTCCGATACTTCGCGCCAGCGGCGTCCGCCGCCGGCAACGTGAAGCGCGACCAGCCGTCCTGCCGCACGTCGATACCGAAGCGTCGCAGCAGGCGCAGCGTGATGTCGATATACGGCTTGGAAATCAGCTCGCCCTCGACGTCGACAACGATCTCGCCCGATGGCGAAGGCAGCAGCGGCAACGTGAGCAGCAACGCCGTGAGGAACTGGCTCGACACGTCGCCGCGCACGCGAATCGGCGAGGACGGGGCAGCGACATCGGCCGGCTTGATATGCAGCGGGGGATAGCCGGCGTTGCCCAGGTAGTCGATATGGGCGCCAAGCTGGCGCAAGCCTTCGACCAGATCGCCGATCGGGCGCTCGTGCATGCGCGCCACGCCGGAAACCTCGTAGTCGCCGTGGCTCAGCGAGAGTGCCGCCGTCAGCGGGCGAATGGCCGTACCGGCGTTGCCCATGAACAGCTTGGCCGTCTTGACGGGAAACACACCGCCGCAGCCCTCGACGATGAAATCGCGCGAGTCGCCGACTTGCGTGCATTTGACGCCAAGCGTCGACAAGGCATCGAGCATGACCTTCGTGTCGTCCGACGCCAGCAGATCGCGCACGCGGGTGGTGCCGTGCGAGAGTGCGGCGAGCAGCAGTACGCGGTTCGAGATGCTTTTTGAGCCAGGCAGGCGCAGCGTGCCTTCGGCGTGGCCGTATGGTCCGAGATCGAGCGTTTCCATTACTTTTCCTGTTGCTTGGCCCAGTCCGTGCGCGCCCGGCTGGTGCGCGCGAACACGGCCTCGAGACCGGCGCCGTCACCGGCATCGATCAATTGACGCAGCGAGCCTAGCGTCGCGATGTAACCGTCGAGTTCGGCAAGCAGCGCGTCGCGATTGGCCACACAGATATCGCGCCACATTTCGGGATTGGAGGCGGCGATGCGGGTGAAGTCACGAAAACCGCCGCCCGCAAAACCGAATTTCGACGCGGCGTCAGGGGCGTCGAGAATCTGCGCAATGAGCGCGTAGGACAGCACGTGCGGCAGGTGGCTGACCGAGGCGAATACGCGATCGTGCTGCGTCTCGGACATTTCCGACACGCGTGCCCCGGTCGCCTCCCACATGGCGCGTACCCGTGCGACGTCCGCCTGGCGATTGTTGGCCTGCGGACAAAGTACGACACGGCGGTCGCGATACAAATCGGCCTTCGCGGCATCGACACCGGACAGTTCTGCCCCCGCAATGGGGTGTCCCGGCACGAAGCGCCAGACCTCGTCGCCCAGCGCCGCCCTCGCGGCGGTCACGGCGTCGGTCTTGGTACTGCCCGCATCGGTCACGATCGTATCGCCATCAAGAAATGGACGGATCGCGGCGAGCAGCGCAGGCGTTTGCGCCACCGGCGCGGCGAGCACGACGACATCGGCCCCCGCCACGGCCTCGGCCATCGACACGGCCGCCCGGTCGATCACGCCGAGTTCGCACGCCCGCGCCAGCGACGCCTCGCTGCGCCCGACGCCGACCACTTCCTTCACGGCGCCCGCCGCCTTGAGCGCCCGCGCGAGGGAACCACCGATCAGGCCCACGCCGCAGATGACGAGTTTGTTCAGACTCATGGTGTATCGCCCGCCGCCCCGTTATGCGGCGCGCGGGTATGACCCGAGCACTTTGCAATAGGCCGCGTTCTGACGCAGCGCATCGAGCGCCTTGGCGACATTGGGATCGTCGCGATGGCCTTCGAAATCGACGTAGAAGTAGTACTCCCACGCACCGCTCTTGGCCGGACGCGACTCAAAACGGGTCATCGACACACCGTTGTTCGCGAGCGGTTCGAGCAGTGCCACCACGGCGCCGGCCCGATTCGGCACCGAGAGAATCAGCGACGTTTGATCGTGGCCGCTCGGTGCCGGGTCCTGCGTACCGACGACGACGAAACGCGTACGGTTGTGCGGGTCGTCCTGCACGTGCGCGTAGGCCACTTGCAGCCCGTACTGGGTCGCCGCAGACTCGCCGGCAATCGCGGCGAGGGTCGGATCGGCGGCCGCCATGCGCGCCGCTTCGGCATTGCTCGACACTGCCTGACGCTCCAGCCGCGGGAAGTGTGCCGTGAGCCAGTGCTGACATTGGGCGAGCGACTGCGCATGCGAGCAGATGCGCGTCACACCGTCAAGTGTGCCCGACAGCGACATCAGATTGTGATGAATCGGCAAGGCCACTTCGCCGCTGATGGTCAACGGACTTTGCAGCAACAGATCCAGCGTGCGCGACACGACGCCCTCGGTCGAATTTTCCACCGGCACGACACCGAAGTCCGCCCCTCCGGCCTCAACGGCGCGGAATACCTCGTCGAGCGACGGGCACGGCAAGCCCTTCACACTCTGGCCAAAGTAGGCAAACGCCGCTTGTTCGCTGTAGGTGCCGGCCGGCCCCAGGTAGGCGACGGTCATGACCTTCTCCAGCGCACGGCTGGCCGACATGATCTCGCGCCAGATCGACGCCAGGTTGTCGCCATACAGCGGGCCGTCGTTGGTCTGTTGCAGGCGCGAAATCACCTGCAACTCGCGCTCGGGCCGAAACACCTGCGCGCCGAAACGCTTCTTGACCTCGCCGACTTCCAGGGCGATGGCCGCGCGTTGATTGAGCAGTTTCAGAAGCTGCGCGTCGATGTCATCGATTTTCTCCCGCAGGGGGCGCAGCAATGCGTTCAGATCGTCTTCCATGGAACGTTTTGTCTTCATGCGGTGGGACAGGGCCGGACGGCGCGGCAGTGCGTAGCCGCTCGCCCGCGTCAGCCGTGGCTGCGCTCGAATTCGCGCAGATAGTCGACCAGCGCCTCGACGCCGGCCAGCGGCATCGCGTTGTAAATGGAGGCGCGCATGCCTCCCACGGACTTGTGGCCCTTGAGTTGCAGCAGGCCGCGCTCGCGAGCGCCGGTCAGGAAGGTCTCATTCAATGCCTCGTCATGCAGGAAAAACGGCACGTTCATGCGCGAGCGACAATCCTTGGCGACGGGCGTGCGGTAAAAATCGCTGCTGTCCAGATAGCCATACAGGCACTCGGCCTTGGCCTTGTTCTGCGCTTCCATGGCCACCAGGCCGCCTTGGCGCTTGAGCCACTGGAACACCAGCCCGGCGATGTAGATCGCGTAGGTCGGCGGCGTGTTGAACATCGAGTCGTTCTCGGCAACGATCTTCCAGTCGAACGCGCTGGGCGTGACCGGCAACGCGCGCCCGAGCAGGTCATCGCGTACGATCACCACCGTCAGCCCCGACGGACCGATATTCTTCTGCGCACCGCCATACATCACGCCGAACTTCGACACATCCATCGGACGCGACAGAATGTGCGACGAGACATCCGCCACGAGCGGCACATTCGGCAGGCCGGCGGCGCCCAGATCGGGCGTCCAGAAGTACTCGACGCCATGAATGGTCTCGTTCGTGCAGATATGCACGTAAGCCGGATCCTTCGACAATTGCCACTCGTCCATCGCCGGCAGCCGGGTGAACTGCTCGGCTTCGGTGCTCGCGGCGATGTTGACATCGCAATACTTGCGCGCCTCCTTCTGCGACTTCACCGACCACGAGCCGGTGACGACGTAATCCGCCGTACGACGCTCGCTCGCCCGCTCACCACCCAGCAGGTTCATCGGGATAAGGGCGTTTTCGGCAAGCGCGCCGCCCTGCATGAACAGGATGCGGTAGTTGTCAGGCACCGCAAGCAACTCACGCAGATCGGCCTGCGCCTGCGCCAGAATACTCATGAACTCACGACCGCGATGGCTCATCTCCATCACGCCCATGCCGGCCCCATGCCAATCGAGCATTTCCTCGGCAGCCTGCGCCAGCACCTCGGCTGGCAGCGCCGCCGGACCGGCGGAAAAATTGAATGCGCGCGTCATCATCGTTTTGCTGCAATAAAAGTGAAACGCAAGCCGGCGGACAGGGACCCGTGCGGCTTGCGTTTCACGTCTGGCGATGCATTCGGTTGCGCGGCGGCGGCAAAGACCCACTATACCGCCAGTTGCC
Source organism: Pandoraea eparura (assembly GCF_902459725.1). Lineage (GTDB taxonomy): Bacteria > Pseudomonadota > Gammaproteobacteria > Burkholderiales > Burkholderiaceae > Pandoraea > Pandoraea eparura. The sequence continues at coordinate 229,294 of NZ_CABPSH010000005.1, read as the reverse complement.
CTTGACGTGCGGGTATCCACCGCAATTCCGGCGCGGGACCCTGACTTTGCCGGAAAAATCCGAGCAGAACCTGCCGATTTACGCCATCAATGCAAAATGGCCGTTTGCGATCGCTCGCAAACGGCCATTATCGGTCAATCCTGGTCGGACTGGCCGAAATTTACTTCTTGGCCGGTGCCTTCGGTGCCGACTTGGCGGCCGCGGCGATCTCGGCGTCAGCTTGCTTGCTGGTGGCTTCGATCGATTGCGGCATGTACTTCTGCATCAGGCCACCGACGACTTCCTGGCCCACCTGGTCCTGCACCTTGATGTACTTCTGGCCGACCGGGCTCTTGTAGAACGCCGTCAGACCCTTGATTTCTTCGGTGGTGTAGAACTTGCCATACGCCGCGTATTGGGCTTGGACAGCATCGTTCTTGAACGCGTCGGAAGTGAAGACCTTGCCGGCACCGTCGACGAGCTTTTGCACCGAGTTCGCCTGCAGCGTCGGCACGATGGCCTGCTTCTGCGCATCGCTCATCGTCTTGTTGGCGACCAGTTGGCGCTCAAGCACTTGCGGGGCCAATTGCTTGGCTTGCTCCTGCGCGCCGCCGCCAATGGCGGAGACGAGCTTGTTCGAGTCGATGGCGTCGAGCAGGTCCTTGATGGCGGCCTTCTTGTCGGCGTCGAGCGGGGCGCTCTGTTGAGCCATCGCCATTGCCGGCGCTGCGAGCAGCAGCCACATCCACTTCTTGACGTTATGTTGCATAGTAATAGTCACTCCAAAGTTCGCCGGCTTTGTCCGGCGATAAATAGATGCATCCTCGCCTGGGCACTTCACTGCATCGAGCCAGATTCTACTGACTTTTTGGGGCAATGCACCGGTAGCTTACATCGCGTTACGCCCGTCACGACGCCGTGACATCCGCTTCCGGCGTCTCGTCGCCATCGGGCGCGTCGCCGCCGTTCTCGGCGATTTCGACATCGGTTTCGACAATGCGTTGCAGGCCCGAAAGCGTCGTGCCTTCGTCCAGGCTGATCAGCGTCACCCCCTGCGTGGCCCGACCCATTTCGCGAATCTCCGACACGCGCGTACGGATCAGCACCCCGCCGGTCGTGATCAGCATGATCTCGTCATCCGGCTCGACCAGCGTCGCCGCGACCACCCGGCCGTTGCGCTCGCTTGTCTGGATCGCAATCATACCCTTAGTCCCACGGCCGTGGCGCGTATATTCCGTGATCGACGTACGTTTCCCGTACCCGTTCTCGGTTGCCGTAAGCACCGACTGCTGCTCGTTCTCGGCGACCAGCAGCGCGATGACCGTCTGAGCGTCTTCGAGCTGCATTCCACGCACGCCACGTGCTTCACGCCCCATCGGACGCACGTCGTTCTCATCGAAGCGCACCGCCTTGCCGGCGTCGGAGAACAGCATGACGTCATGGGCGCCGTCGGTGATGGCCGCGCCGATCAGTACGTCGCCGTCGTCGAGATTCACCGCGATGATGCCCTTCTTGAGCGGACGGCTGAAGGCGGCCAGCGGCGTCTTCTTGACCGTGCCCAGGCTCGTTGCCATGAACACGAAGCGATCTTCCGTGTACTCCTTGACCGGCAGTACCACGTTGATCTTCTCGCCGTCCTGCAGCGGGAACATATTGACGATCGGACGCCCGCGCGAGTTACGTGACCCCTGCGGTACTTCATAAACCTTGATCCAGTACACACGGCCGCGGTTCGAGAAGCAAAGAATCGTGTCGTGCGTATTGGCGATGAACAGCGTGTCGATCCAGTCGTCGTCCTTGGTCGCGGCGGCCTGCTTGCCGCGCCCGCCGCGCTTTTGCGCACGGTATTCGGACAGTGGCATCGACTTGATGTACCCGGAGTGCGAGAGCGTGACCACCATGTCCTGCGGCGTGATCAGGTCTTCCGTATCGAGTTCGGTGGCGTTGTGTTCGATGGTCGAACGACGCGCGTCGCCGAACTCGGCGCGCACGGCCGTCAGTTCTTCGCTGATGATCGCCGTCACACGTTCAGGACGCGCCAGAATGTCGAGCAGGTCGGCGATCTGCGCCATCACTTCCTTGTACTCGGAGACGATCTTGTCTTGTTCCAGACCGGTCAGGCGCTGCAGACGCATCTGCAGAATTTCCTGCGCCTGCGTCTCCGACAGCCGGTAGAGCCCGTCGGCCTGCATGCCCACGGCGGCGTCGAGCCCTTCCGGACGGTAGGCCGCGCGGCCGCCCTGCGTATCGCTCTCGGCACGCGAGAGCATGTCGCGCACGACCGACGAATCCCACGCCTTTTCCATCAACGCGGCCTTCGCGATCGGCGGCGTCGGTGCCGCCTTGATAATCGCGATGAAGTCATCGATGTTGGCGAGCGCTACCGCCAGACCCTCGAGCACATGGCCACGCTCACGGGCACGGCGCAATTCGTAGATCGTGCGGCGAGTAATCACTTCGCGGCGGTGCGCCAGGAAGTGCACCAGCATTTCACGCAGGTTCAGCAGCTTGGGCTGGCCGTCGACCAGCGCCACCATGTTCATACCGAACGTATCCTGCAGCTGCGTGTGCTTGTAGAGATTGTTGAGGACGACCTCGGGCACTTCGCCGCGCTTGAGCTCGATCACCACACGCATGCCGCTCTTGTCGGACTCGTCGCGAATGTCGGAAATGCCTTCCAGACGCTTCTCGTTGACCAGTTCCGCAATCCGCTCGAGCAGTGAGCGCTTGTTTACCTGGTACGGCAGCTCGTCGACGATGATCGCCACGCGCTGGCCGCGATCGATGTCTTCGAAGTGAGTCTTCGCTCGCATCACTACACGGCCGCGGCCGGTGCGATAGCCTTCGCGCACGCCGGAGATGCCATAGATGATGCCGGCCGTCGGGAAGTCCGGGGCCGGGATGATCTCGATGAGTTCGTCGATGGTGGCCTCCGGGTGCTTGAGCACGTGCAGGCACCCTTCGACGACTTCGTTGAGATTGTGCGGCGGGATGTTCGTGGCCATGCCGACCGCAATCCCCGACGACCCGTTGAGCAGCAGGTTCGGGATGCGCGCCGGCAGGATCAGCGGCTCTTTTTCGCTACCGTCGTAGTTCGGACCGAAGTCGACGGTTTCCTTGTCGATGTCCGCGAGCAGCTCATGGCCGATCTTGGCCATGCGCACTTCGGTGTATCGCATGGCGGCGGCGTTGTCGCCGTCGACCGAGCCGAAGTTTCCCTGCCCGTCGACCAGCATGTAACGCAGCGAAAACGGCTGCGCCATACGGACGATGGTGTCGTATACAGAGGCGTCGCCGTGCGGGTGGTACTTACCGATGACGTCACCGACGATACGTGCCGATTTCTTGTACGCACGGTTCCAGTCGTTGTTCAACTCGTGCATGGCGAACAGCGCGCGGCGGTGAACCGGCTTCAGGCCGTCGCGCACGTCCGGCAATGCGCGGCCGACGATCACGCTCATGGCGTAATCGAGATACGACCGCCGCATTTCTTCTTCAAGCGAAATCGGGAGAGTTTCTTTGGCGAACTGATCCATTATTCGTGTCTATCAAACCCTAATCGCGATAGGCGGCTGCCGGCGATATGATCGTAAGATTCTAACATGCCCGTCATTGGCATCCGAAACGAGCGTGATGCAACGCACAAGACATGTCTGGCATGCCAAAACGACGGACGACGACCACGAATGAAACGGTTGGGGAGGGGCCTCAAAAGGTGTTGCGCTCACACCACAACTGCGCCACGACGGGCGGCAAACTTGGGGTTTTGCTCACGGGTGGCGGAAGCGCTATGGCAAAATGCCGTGGCATAAGTTAGACATTATTCGAAGTGCATGGGCGGTGCTTTGTCCCAAACGCCGATGTTATACTTCGAGCGATGTAAGACTTTGGTACCGTCGTCTAGGCTCGCAGTAACCCTGCGGTAATCTCATTTCGAGAGGAGAAATATGAATAAATTCGCTAAGCTCGCGATCGTTGCAGCTACCGCAGTGATGGCTGCTTCGGCTATGGCTCAAAATTATGTCCAGACCGCTCCGGGCCCGATCGCGGCCTCGAAACAAGCAGTCAACGACAACTGGGTTAACGGCAGCGGCGAGTGGGTTTGGAAGAACGGCTCGGACGAACTGTGCTGGCGCGATGCCTACTGGACCCCGGCCACGGCCAATGCCAAGTGCGATGGCTCGATCATCGCCCAGGCACCGGCCCCGGCACCGGCTCCGGTTCCGGCAGCTCCGGTCTCGCAAAAGGTGACGTACCAAGCTGACGCCCTGTTCGATTTCGACAAGGCCATCCTGAAGCCGGAAGGCAAGGCCAAGCTGGACGACCTGGCTGGCAAGGTTCAAGCGCTGAACCTGGAAGTCGTGGTTGCCACGGGCTACACCGACCGTATCGGTTCGGACAAGTACAACGACCGTCTGTCGCTGCGTCGCGCTCAAGCTGTGAAGGCCTACCTGGTCAGCAAGGGCGTTGAAGCCAACCGTGTCTACACGGAAGGCAAGGGCAAGCGCAACCCGGTCACGACCGGTTGCAACCAGAAGAACCGCGGCCAACTGATCAAGTGCCTGGCACCGGATCGCCGCGTGGAAGTCGAAGTCGTCGGCACGAACAAGTAATACGGTTCGCCGACTACGAAAAACCCCGCCTCGGCGGGGTTTTTTTCCGCCTGTCACCGGCGCCGTCGCCGTGCGCGTGCGACCGGCAACGGGTGACGTCAGGCCTCGCTGCCCAACTGCGGATATTGCCGCCTCACCATAAAGGTCAACAGCGCCTTGACCGGACGGTCTCGCCACCAGGACCCGGTCTCCAGCGGCTTGAACATCATGCGCGTGGCCGCCTCGACGGGCATGTACTGCTTCATGACATCGCCCGACATGGCGAGGAAGGCGTCCCAGGTCATCGTCTCGAAGGGCGGCGGTGTTAACCAGAATCGATTGAGCGGCTCGAACGCGAACGCAATGTCCTCGTCGCGCACCAGCTCACTGCGCGCCACCATGGTTCGCAACCGCCGGATCACCCCGCGTCGTTCCACCGCGTTGTAGCGGTCGAATGTCTTGCGGAAATAACGATAGTGGCCGACCTCTTCATTGCTCAGCTTGTGCATCATCTGCTTGAGTTCCTCCACCGGCATATAGGACTCCAGGCAGCGATAGATCATGGCCGTTTGCGTCTCGGTAACACAGCGCGAGAGCGCCTCGAGCGCCAGCGACGGCCGCATGTACTGCACGTCGCATCGCGGCTTGTAGCGAGCGAGAAACGCATCATAAGCCGGAGCCCAGTCGAATTCGGGCCACACGCGCGCGATATAGTCCTTGGCAAGACGCCCGTGCTCGACTTCTTCGGGCAGCCAGGTATCGCGCAGCCACGTTCTCATCTCATCGTCATCGCCATACATCTCGTTGAGCGTCGCGACAAACTCAGGCACGCTGGTTTCGATGAACGACACGGTGGCGAGGGAATAAAAGATGAACGCATTGGTTCGAACAGACGGCTCTGCTGCCATGACACACTCTCCTATCGTCATAGGGATGGAACATGCATCGCTCAAGCACGTACGCGCGACCTGCATGCGTGGCGGATTGACGAACGCACGGCGCGCTGCACCCTGCGGCATCGGACAGGATCGGCATCCGACGGTTCATATCAAGCGTCACACGAAGATCACAAACGCATAGTATAGGATTTCACCAACGCTCACAGCGTGGCAACCTACGCATCGCAAACACGTCGGCCTTTGACTCACTTGAGCGATGTTTGCTACCGTTAAACCAATTTTGACAGCAAAATGGCATGACACAACGTTATTGGTTGATGAAATCCGAGCCCGAGGAGGCGAGCATCGACGATCTCGCCGGCGCGAAGCACCAGACCCTGGCCTGGACCGGCGTGCGCAACTACCAGGCGCGAAACTTCATGCGCGACGAGATGCGCATAGGCGACGGCGTGCTGTTCTATCACTCGAGCTGCGCGGTGCCCGGCATCGCCGGACTCGCGACGGTGGCGTCGACGCCCTATCCCGACCCTACCCAGTTTGACCCCAAGAGTCCCTATTTCGATCCCAAGTCGACACCGGAATCGCCGCGTTGGCTATTGGTCGACGTGAAGCTCGATCGCAAGACGCGTCTCGTGCCGCTCACGGAAATGCGCCAGACGCCGGAACTGGACGGCATGCTGGTCCTCGCACGTGGCAACCGGCTCTCGATCACCCCCGTGTCGCCCAAACACTGGGCGTTCATCACCCAACACTTACTTGAAGCCTGAAGGTCTTGGGGGAACCAACCTTGCTGCGATAGCGTCTGTAACAAGCTGCGGGCACAGGCATAGCCTGTCGCCATTAGCGCATGCGATCCCGCCCTTTCGCGGGCATCGTGTCGCGAAGGCCGTGCGGGCGACCGGGCAAACGTTCGCCCTGCACAGGCGAACTTACCTTCGAAAAAGGACAATACGATGCGCAAATCCCTCGCCGCGGCACTTCTGATCGCTACCGCCGCCAATGCGGCCTATGCCCAGTCGGGTGACGATACCAACCGCCAGCTCTCAGGTGTGCTGGGCCTCGAAGCTCATGCCACGAAGGAAGTCGAGCAGGACACCGTTCACATCACGATGTCCGCGCAGGAGCAAGGCGCCGATGCCGCCACGGTGTCGCGCAACCTCACGCAGAAGGCCAACAGCGCGATGTCCGTGGCCAAGGGCCAGAATGCCGTACAGGTCCAGACCGGTAGCGTCTCGCTCTATCCCACGACCAACCGCGACGGCAAGATCACCGCATGGCGTGGGCGCACCGAGCTGCAAATGACGTCGAAGGATTTTGGTGCCGCATCGCGTCTCGCCAGCCAGATCTCGAACCAGATGCAGATGGATGGGGTGTCGTTCTCGCTCTCGCGTGAAGCGCAGGAGAAGACCCAGGCCGAGCTGACGCAACAGGCCATCCAGGCGTTCCGCGACCAGGCGCAGAGCAACACGAAGGCCTTCGGCTACAGTAGCTACACCATCCGCCAGGTGCAGGTCGGTGCGAACGCGCCGATGATGCCGCGCCCGTATGCGATGAAGGCCATGGCCATGAGCCCGGCCGCCGATGCCGCCCCGCCGATGCAGCTCGAAGGCGGCAAAACGCAAGTGACCGTGACGGTCTCGGGCACGGTGCAGATGAAGTAAGTCGCGCCGGCCGGCACAATGCTGTCATGCCGGCCCCTGCCCCCAATGACAATGCCGCCCCATCGAGGGCGGCATTGGTTTGTGCTCGATGCCCGCAACACGGACACGCTGCCGCATCACCTCGCGCGACACCGCGCCGCAACGCGCTTACTTGAAGCGCTCGCGCAGCAGGTTCTTCTGGACCTTGCCCATCGTGTTGCGCGGCAATTCGGCGACCAGATGCACGCGCTTCGGGACTTTGAAATTGGCGATGCGCCGCTTGAGTGCGTCGATGACGGTGCGCTCGTCGGGGGCCTGTGCCCCGGCGCGCGGCACGATGACGGCCACCACCGCCTCGCCAAAATCCGGGTGCGGCACACCGATCACGGCCGACTCGGCCACGCCGTCCATCTCGTCGATGAACCCTTCGATCTCCTTCGGATAGACGTTGTAGCCGCCCGAGATGATGAGGTCCTTCGAGCGGCCGACGATGTGCACATAGCCGTCCTCGTCGAACTTGCCGACGTCGCCCGTCTTGAAGAAGCCGTCGCCGGTGAACTCTTCGGCGGTCTTCTCCGGCATGCGCCAGTAGCCGGCAAACACATTCGGCCCCTTGACCTGGATGTGGCCGATCTCGCCGGGCCGACTTGGCTGCCCGTCGTCGCCGACCACCCGGACCTTCACCTCCGGCAGCGGCACGCCGACCGTGCCCGCGCGACGCACGCTCGCGGCGTCGCCGTGATACGGGTTCGAGATCAGCATCACCGTCTCGGACATGCCGTAACGCTCCAGAATCGTGTGGCCGGTGCGCTCGCGGAAAGCGTCGAACGTCTCGCTCAACAGCGGCGCCGAGCCCGAGATGAACAAACGCATGTTGCGACACACCTCGCGATCGAGCCCCGCCTCCGCCAGCAGCCGGACGTAATACGTCGGCACGCCCATGAACACCGTGGCACGCGGCAGTTGATGCAGCACTTCGCGGGCATCGAACTTCGTCAGCCAGATCATCTTGCTGCCGGAATACAGGGCTGCATGGCTCGCGACGAACAACCCGTGCACGTGGAAAATCGGCAGCGCATGCAGCAGCACGTCGCCGCCCTCTCGCTCGCCCCATCCCCAGAATTCGTGCAGCACACGCGCGTTGCTCGCGAGGTTGCCGTGCGAGAGCATGGCGCCCTTGCTGCGCCCGGTCGTGCCCGAGGTGTACAGGATGGCGGCGAGATCGTCGGGCGCACGCGGCACCGTCGTGAAGGTGTCCTCGAACCATGCGGCGCGCTCCAGCAGCGAGCCGGTACGATCGTCGCCCAAGGTGTAGACGTGCTTCGCGCCGTGGGTGAACGCAATTTTCGAGACCCAGCCGAAGTTCGCCGGACTGCACACCACCACGTCCGGCGCGGCGTTCTCGACGAAGTACGCGATCTCGCCGTCGCGGTAGGCCGTATTGAGCGGCAGATAGACGAACCCCGCGCGCAGGGTGGCGAGATACAGCAGCAGCGCTTCGGGCGACTTCTCGACCTGCACGGCAATGCGTGCGCCGGGCGTCAGGTCGAGACTCGCGAGCAGGTTCGCCATGCGTGCGCTCGCATGCTCGATGTCGTCCCAACTGTAATAGAGCCCGTCGGGCGTCTCGATCGCGCACGCCGTTTTATCAGCGGGAAAGCGCTCGGCAAAAACTCGGTAGAGGTTGGTGTCTTGCGTCATAAACAGAAACGGATTTGAAACCGTGGAGATATCGGCTGAAAAAAGTGAAAATAGGCAAGGTGGGGCGCGGCGTCGCTCAGCGCCCCTGAAAGTCAGGTGGCCGCTTCTCCAGGAATGCCGCCACTCCTTCGCGGTGATCGTGCGAGTCCCAGTACGAGAAGGCATTTTGCCATTCTGCCTCGGACAACGGCGGCACGGTCGGCGCCAGCCGGGCGATCAACCACTTGTTCAGTTGTGCGGCGAGGGGCGCACCGGCCGCGAGACGTCGCGCACAGGCGTAGCCTTCAACTTCCACCGCTTCGTCGGCAACCACCCGCGTGAGGAGTCCCTTCTCTCGCGCCTCGGCCGCGCCGAAGACGCGTCCCTCGAGCAGGATTTCAAGCGTCGTCGAGCGTCCCGCCAAGGCGAGCACGCCGCGCAGTTCGCCAGGCGCCATCGGGAAGCCCAGCTTGTTGATCGGCACCCCGAAACGAGCGCCCTCCCCGGCAATGCGCAAATCGCAATGCGCCGCGATCTCCAGGCCGCCGCCCACGCAGACCCCCTCGATCAGCGCGACGCTCGGATGCCGGCAGTGTGCCAGTGCGTCGAGCGTCGGCCCGATGACCTCGCCGTGATAGCGACGCAGCGCGTCGTAGCTGCCGCGCTCGACGGGAAACTCCTCAATATCGGCGCCGGCCGCGAAGTGACCGTGGGCCCCGCGAATGACAATGGCTCGCACGCGCGTGTCCTCGTCGAGCGCTTGCAGATGCGTGCGCAGGGCGCGCCACATGGCGACCGAAATCGCGTTGAGCTTACCGGGATTCGACAGCGTCAAGGTCACCCATCCGTTGTCCAGCGAACCGTCGTCGCGCAGCACTTCACTCACGCGTTCCTCCCTGCGGTTGATAGGTGTGCTTAGGGGTTGGCATACCGGGACGTCCTTATGTTCATAGCAGGCGCGCCACGGCGCGTCCGAGCGCGGGTTCGCCGTCGATGAGGCGTTGCAGATTGGCGTCGAGTTCGTCGGGTTCGTAAAGATAATTCACCATCATCGCGCACGACTGCTTTGCGCCCTTCTTCGAGAGATCGGCGTGCCAGTTGATGCGCTCGACGCGCGCGCCGTTGCCCAGATGAAAACGGGCGACCGGATCTCGCGGCTGTCCGCGCACCGTTTCGCGCGCCAGATAGTGCGCGGCCAACGCTTCGCCAAGGCTGCGCTGCAATGCCTGCACGGCCTTGCGCTCGGCGCTAGACTGCAACCACATCATCATCTGCGCGCCGGAAGCATCGGACGCCAGCGACGCCTCCTGCGCCAGCAGCTTTGCCCGCTTCGGGCCAAGCACTTGCGCCAGCGCCTGCGCCGAGAGCGACTTGAGCCAGTCGTTGAAACCGGGGATCGGTGAGAGCGTCGCAAAATTGCGCAGCTTCGGAAAATCGACTTGCAGCTCGTCGATCACGCGCTTGAGCAGGAAGTTACCGAAGCTCACGCCGCGCAGCCCGGGCTGCGTGTTCGAGATCGAATAGAAGATAGCCCAGCGCACGCGGCGCAGGTCTTCGAGCGGCGCCTTCTCGTCGAGCAGCGAATGCACGTCGGCCGCCATCTCGGGCACGAACGCCACTTCGACGAAGATCAGCGGCTCGCGCGGCATGCGCGGATGGAAGAACGCGTAGCAACGGCGGTCGGAATCGAGCCGGTTGCGCAGATCGGCCCACGACGAAATCTCGTGGACCGCTTCGTAGCGCATGAGCTTTTCGAGCAGCGACGCCGGCGAATCCCACGTGATCGGATGCAACTCCAGCAGACCGACGTCGAACCATGTCGAAAACAGACTGCCGAGATCTTCCTCGAGGGCCGCAAGCCCGGGCAACGCCGCGCGGTGTTCCAGCATGTCCGCGCGCCAGCGCACCAGAAACGGCAGACCATCGGGCAATGCATTGAAGCGCTTGAGAAAGCGCACACGCGCACTGCCCAGGGCCCCCGCCAAGCCGCCGCCGGGCGCGCGCTTGGCACTCGCGCCAGCGCCGGCGCCGTCGCCGTCCTTGCCGGCCTCGGCGCCCGGATTACCGTCGCTCGCACAGGTCTCGGCGACGACCGCGAGCAATGCCAGTTGCATGTCGGGCGACGCCGCCGCGTAGCGCGTCATGAAGTCGCGCGCGGCGTCGTTAGCGGCGGAGTCCGTCAGCCGCGCCGACAGGCACTGCGTCAACTGCCGCCGCAGCGCGCTTTGCGCCCGCGGCGACAGGGTGGCCGGCGCAACCTTGGCGTCCTTGCCATCCTTTGGCCCACCGCCCGGCCCACCCGACTTGCCGGCGCCGCGGCCGAACCATTGGCCCAGCCGCGCCCCCAGCGATGGCTTGGGCGACGGTACCGGTGCGCTCACGTCGGCCACACTCTCGGGCGCACCGCGCCCGGGCGAGGAAGATGACGAGGAAGCGGAAGCGGAAGCAGACGCTGACGTCGACGCCCCGGCCATCGTCGCGTCCATCAGCGACGGACTCAACGATACGGGATCGGACATGGCTGACATGATCGGCTCATCCTTCATGGCTTCCTCGCAATGCCCCCTGACAGGCAAATAACTCCGGCTCAACAGGCATGACACATCGCCCGGCACGCAATGCCCCAGTGCATCGAAGTGCCCTCATCCCATCAATCGATCCGGCAGCCACAGCGACAGCCCGGGCAGCGCACAGATGAGGACGACGGCCAGCACCATCAGCACCACGAACGGCATCACGCCCCAGACGATGTCACGCAGCGCGATATCGGGTGCCGTGTTCTTGATGACGAAGATGTTGAGTCCTACGGGCGGATGAATCAAGCCCAATTCCATGACGATCGTCATCACCACGCCAAACCACACCAGATTGAAGCCCGCGGCCCGCAGCGGCGGCAGGATGATTGGCGCGGTCATCAGAATGATACTTACCGGTGGCAGGAAGAAGCCGAGCACGACCACCATCGCCAGAATGGCCGTGAGCAGCACCCAGCGCGACAAATGCAACCCCACGATCCATTGCGCCGCCGACTGGCTGATGTGCAGGTAGCTCATCACGTACGAATAGAGCAGCGACATGCCGATGATGAACATGAGCATGGTCGACTCGCGCAACGTGCCAGTCAGGATCGGCGCGAGCTGGCGGGGGTTCCACATTCGGTAGATCACGGCGATCAGCCCCAACGCGAGCAGACCGCCGAGGCCGGCCGTCTCCGACGGCGTGGCATACCCGCCGTAGAGCGCCGCCATCACGCCGATGAGCAGCGTCACGAACGGCAGCACTCGCGGCAGCAACGCCAGCTTCTCGCGCATCGTGGCCGGCGGCTCGCTCGGAAATGGCGACGGCGTACCGTCGCGGGCCAGTGCCACTTGCGCGTGGGCGTACTCGCGCCGGTAGCGCCAGGCGGCGTAGCACGAGAACAGCCCCACCAGCAGCAGCGCGGGCACGATCCCCGCGAGGAACAGCCGCCCCAGTGACTGCTCGGCCGCCACCGCGTAGAGAATCATCGTGATCGACGGCGGTAGCAGAATGCCTAGCGTGCCGCCCGCCGCGATGATCCCGGCGGCGAATCCGGGCGAATAACCTCGCTGGCGCATCTCCGGAATGCCGGCGCTGCCGATGGCGGAGCACGTCGCCGGGCTCGAACCCGCCATCGCGGCGAACAGCCCGCAGGCGAAGACATTGGCGATGCCCAGGCCGCCCGGAATCCGGCGCATCCACGCGTGCAGCGCCAGATACAGATCCTGCCCCGCGCGCGACTTGCCGATGGCCGCGCCCTTCAGAATGAAAAGCGGGATCGACAACAGCGTGATGCTGGCCATCTCCTCATAGACGTTCTGCGTGATCGTGTCGAGCGACGAGACAGGCATGAAGCCGAGCATGAACGCCACCGCCACGGCCCCCAGCGCAAACGCGATGGGCATGCCCGAAAACATGGCGACGAGCGTCGCGCCGCCATAGAGCAATCCGATGCCGAGCTCGCTCATGCGTGCCCTCCCGTACGATCCGATCCGAGCGGCGCCTCACGGCGCGCCGGCGTTCCCATCTCGGCTGCGCCAATCGCCACTTGCAGCAGCAATTGCACCGTGAGCAACGTCATGCCGAAGGCCATCAGGCCATACGGGATCGACAACGGCGGCCCCCACGTCGAACTGCTCGTCTGACCATCGACATAGGCTTCCCAGAACAGCGTCCACGACTTCCATGCGAAGAAGCCGCAGAACGCGAACGAGACAAGGTCGACGCACCAGCGCCGCACCCGGTTCACGCGCGGCGAGAGCAAGGTCGTGATGGCTTCGATGCCGATATGCCCGCGCAAATGTTGCACATGCGCCGCGGAGACGAAGGTCGCGCCGACCAGCAGGAACACGGCGGCTTCATCCTGCCAGTCGGTGGCGAGCTTGAGCACGTGCCGGGCGAACACGCTGTAACTGAGCACGAGTGCGGCCCCGACCAGCGCCAACATGCACACGACCATGAGCAGACGGCTCACGCCCTGTAACAGGGCGTCGAGCCGCCGCAGCAGTCGAGGGCGTGCCGCCGCCGGGTCCGCGCTCACGACGGCCCCACTCATGCAGGCACCTGCTCGGCGAGCGCGAGCAGTTTCGCGCACGTGTCGGATCGGCCTGCGTAATCCTTCCACGCGGTGCGCCTTGCGATGTCGCGCCACTTCATCACCGTCGCCTCGTCAAGGTCATAGACCTTCGCGCCGGCCTTGGTATAGACGCTGGCGATCTGCGCGTCGTCGGCCTTGGCCGCTTGCGTGCCGAACGACTCGAGTTCCGCGCCCACCTGCAGGATCGCCTGCTGCTGATCCTTGGGCAGCTTGTCGAAGACCGGCTTCGACATCAGCAGCGGTTCGAGCATGAACCAGTACGACTTGTTGCGCCCAGTGGTCAGATGCTTCGAGACCTCTTCAAGACGGAACGACATCAGGCTCGTCGACGAGGTCATCGCCGCGTCCATCGCGCCGGTCTGCATGGCGGCGTAGAGTTCGTTCGACGGCAGCGAAATGACGGCCGCACCGGCCTCCTTGAGCATCATGTCCATCTCGCGGCTACCGCCGCGCACCTTGAGGCCCTTGGCGTCGTCCGGCGAGACGAGCGGCTTGGCTCGGCTCGCGACACCGCCCGCCTGCCAGACCCAGCTCACGATCACGATGTTCTTCTGCGCGAGTACATCGGTGAGCACCTTGCCTATCTCGCCATGGCGCCAGGCGGTGCCCTGCGCGTAGGACGTTACCAGCCCCGGCATCAGGCCGATATTGAGTTCGCGGACTTCTCCGCCCGCATACGGCAGCGGATACAGTGAGAGATCAAGCGCCCCGCGACGCAGCGCCGAGAACTGCGCGTTGGTCTTCATGAGCGAGCTGCCCGGATAGACCTGAAACTTCAGCGCACCGTTGGTACGCTTCTCGACTTCCTGCGCGAATTTGCGACACAGCCGGTCGCGGAAGTCGCCTTCGGTGAGCGTGCCGCCGGGGAATTGATGGGAAATCTTGAGCGGGCCGGACTGCGCAAACGCACTGCCCCATGGGCTGGCCAGACCGCCGGTGACGAGTGCCGAGGCGGCACCGAGCATGAGTTGTCGCCGCAGCGGGGAATGATTTGTCTCCATGGCGTCTCCTGTCACTTCTGTCAGTGGTGAACCAGCGAAGCCCGGTGCCTGACATCGCCCGTTCCGGATCTCACGACGCGAAACGGGTGCACCACCGGCTTGCCGGCACTGCATGTACGGATGACTGCTTTGATTTTGAGTAAGTCGAGTGCGCGAGTTGCCGCTCTCGGGATCAAATCGTATAGTCAATCCCGCATGGCGTATACAAACTGGGCATCGAAAAAATACATTTTCGGCGTATACCCCGATCTTCAAGGCAGGCGTCAAGCGTTACTTTGGCAACCATGAACCCCATCGAACCCCGCACGACGGGACCGAAACACGACCGAGCGAGAGCGTCATGACCGTAAAACCGAAGCGATCGGAAGCGCTGCGCCAGGCGATCGAAGAGAAGATTGCCGTGGGCGAGTATCCGCCCGGCATGCGGCTCGACGAGGTCGAACTGGCGGGCGCGTTCGGCGTGTCGCGCACGCCATTGCGCGAGGCCTTGATTCAGTTGGCGTCGTCGGGGGTCATCGAGATACGGCCGCGACGGGGCGCCGTGGTCGCGCAGATCGATCCGCAGCGGTTGTGCGAAATGTTCGAAGTGATGGCAGAGCTGGAATCAATGTGCGGACGCCTCGCCGCTCGCCGCATCACGGACGACGAACTGGCCGAGTTGCGAGCGACGCACGAGGCCAGCCGGGCGGCGGCCGAGTCGCGGGACATCGACACCTATTACGAAGTCAACGCGCATTTCCATGCGTTGATCTATCAGGCCAGTCACAACGCCTATCTTCAGGAGACGGCGATGCAACTGCACCGGCGGCTGCGCGTGTACCGACGTTTGCAACTACGCGTGCGCGACCGGCCACACCAGTCGTTCTCGGAGCACGACGCCGTGTTTCGCGCCATCGAGGCGGGCGATGCCGACGCCGCTTCCGAACACCTTCGCGCTCACGTCACCGTGCAGGGCGAGCGCTTCGCCGATCTGATGGCCTCATTGCGCGCGCTGGAGCGCAAGGCGAGCTGAAACGCCAACGGGCCGCCGGAAGAAACACCCCCGACGGCCCGTTGCCTGACCCACTGTGATGCGGCGCTTGCCGTTACGCTTGCCGTTACCCTTGCGGTCGCGCTTGTCGTCGCCTTAGGCGTGCGATGCCGCCGTCCGGCGACGATACGCCCACACGAGCATGATGACGCCTGCGACGATCATCGGCATCGACAGCCATTGTCCCATCGACAGGCCGAACGACAGCAGGCCGAGGAACGCGTCGGGCTCGCGCGTGAATTCCGCGAGGAAACGAAAGACGCCATAGCCCATCAGGAACATCGCGGACACCGCGCCCACCGGACGCGCGCGTCGCGCGAAAAACCACAGCAGCAGGAACAGCGCCACGCCTTCGAGCGCGAATTCGAACAACTGCGACGGATAGCGAGGCAGTCCGTGGAACTGCGCAAACACCGCCGCCATCGCCTGATCGGCCATCGCCTGCGGATGCGCCATCGCCCACTGCACGTCTTCGCCCGCCGATTGCGGGAACAGCATCGCGAAGCGCGAATCGGGCGACGTCACACGGCCCCACAATTCCCCATTGATGAAGTTGCCCAGGCGCCCGGCCGCGAGCCCCAGCGGGATCATCGGCGCGATGAGATCGGTGCCTTCGAGCAGCGAGTGCCCGCGACGGCGCGTGAAAAGCCACATGGCGACAAGCACGCCGAGGAAGCCGCCGTGGAACGACATGCCACCTTCCCACACCTTGAAGATGTCGATCGGATTCGCCAGATAAAACGACGGCTTATAGAAGAGCACGTAACCGAGACGTCCGCCAAGAATCACACCGAGCACGCCATAGAACAGCATGTCGTCGAGATCCTGCGCCTTCCAGCCCTGTGCGGCAATGGAAGGCTGGCGCACGCGCACACGCCCCACGACGAGGAACAGAATGAAGCCGACCAGGTACATCAGGCCGTACCAGCGGATGGCGAGCGGGCCGAGATGAATCGCGACCGGGTCGAATTGAGGATGAATCAGCATGGATCAGAAGAATCGATTCGTGAACAAAAGTTCCGTCAGAGGGCGAATGACCGGCCAGGGCAACCCATTGCCGCCATCGAGCGACACGCCAGTCACCGCGCATGCCATGGACGTCGGCCCGGCAGGCTTTGGGATGGGCAGCACGATACCACGAGCGCCCCCGGTCGCGGCACGCCGGCAGACGTTGTCATTGTTACGTTCAGTTGGTCAATGTCGCCCCCGGCGGTGTATGGGCCACGCCGCGCGCCGTTTCGAGAAAACCTTCGAGCACCGGCGTGACTTCGGCCGTGCGCCAGAGCAAGCCCGTCTCGATGAGCGTGCTGGTTTCGCGCAGTGCACGATACCGCACGCCAGTGCGCCGAAGGTGGCATAGCGACTGCGGCACCAGGGCCACGCCCATGCCCGCCGACACCAGACTCACGATGGTCTGCATCTGGATCGCCTCCTGCCCCACGCGTGGCGTGAGACCGAGCGCCGCATAACAGCCCATGATGATGTCGTAGAACGCCGGCGCCACGCGACGCGGAAAAATGACGAGCGGCTCGTCGGCGAAGTCGGCCAGACTCACGGCGTCGCCCGGCAGGGCAACTCCCACGGCGTCTTCACCAGCGGCCATGCCCCGTCCAGCCGGCAGCGCCAGCATCAGCGGCTCACGCACGATCGGCAGGTAGGACAGTTCGTTGGCGTATCGAGCGGGCACCGGCGGGATGAAGAGCCCGGCGTCGATGCGGCCATCCATGAGCGCCTCGACCTGCACGTCGCTCGTCGCTTCGAGCAGTTGCAGGCGCACGCGCGGGTAACGCTTGCCGAACTCGCGCAGCAGCGGCGGCAGAATGCCGTAGTCCGCCGTCGAGACGAAACCCAGCGAGAGCGTGCCCACCTCCCCGTGCGCCAGACCCTGGGCGAACGCCGGCAGCGCATCGGCGTCCGCCAGAATGCGCCGCACCTCGGGCAGCAGTTGCCGCCCGACGGCCGTCAGTTCCACCGAGCGGTTGGTGCGCACGAACAGCGGCGCCCCGAGCGACGCCTCCAGCGCCCGGATCTGCTGCGAGAGTGGCGGCTGGGTCATCGACAGACGTTGGGCGGCGCGACCGAAATGCCGCTCTTCGGCCACGGCAACGAAGTACCGGAGTTGACGGAGATCCATGATATGTTTTTCGACTCAATCCGAGTCAAATAATATATTTGACAAGCATGCAAGGAAAGACGAATCTTGACGTCCGGCCGACACTGGCGTGCCGAGTGGCGTTGGCGGCATCGCCCCCCACTCGCGCGTCCGGACCGATTCCAGAGCGTATCCACGTATTCAGACCATATGACGCCTGGCGGCCCCGTATTTCGTTCATCCCACAAGCCCAGCGTTCCAGAGACGACCATGCCTCAATACCGTTCCCGCACCTCGACCCACGGCCGCAACATGGCCGGCGCCCGCGCCCTGTGGCGCGCCACCGGCATGAAAGACGACGACTTCGGCAAGCCGATCATCGCCGTGGTGAACTCCTTCACGCAGTTCGTGCCGGGTCACGTGCACCTGCGCGATCTGGGCGCCGTGGTGGCCAAAGAGATCGAAGCGGCCGGCGGTGTGGCCAAGGAATTCAACACCATCGCCGTGGACGACGGCATCGCCATGGGCCACGGCGGCATGCTCTATTCGCTGCCGTCGCGCGAGCTGATTGCCGACTCGGTGGAATACATGGTCAACGCGCACTGTGCCGATGCCATGGTCTGCATCTCGAATTGCGACAAGATCACGCCGGGCATGCTCATGGCCGCCATGCGCCTGAACATTCCCGTCGTGTTCGTCTCCGGCGGCCCGATGGAAGCCGGCAAGGTCAAGAATGGCGACGGCCAGGTCATCGCCAAGATCGACCTGATCGACGCCATGATCAAGGCGGCCGACCCGAAGGTCAGCGACGCCGAAGTCGCGGAGATCGAGCGCAGCGCCTGCCCGACGTGCGGCTCGTGCTCTGGCATGTTTACCGCCAACTCGATGAACTGCCTGACCGAAGCCATCGGTCTCGCGCTGCCGGGCAACGGCACCATTGTCGCCACGCACGCCTGGCGTCGCGGGCTGTTCGAGCAGGCCGGCCGCCTCGTGGTCGAGCTGTGCCGTCGCTATTACCAGGAAGACGACGCCTCGGTGCTGCCGCGCAACATCGCGACCAAGGCCGCCTTCGAAAACGCCATGGCGCTCGACGTCGCCATGGGCGGCTCGACCAACACCGTACTGCACTTGCTCGCCGCCGCGCAGGAAGCCGGTGTCGACTTCAAGATGTCCGACATCGACCGCATCTCGCGCAAGGTGCCGTGCCTGTGCAAGGCCGCCCCGGCGACCGACAAGTACCACATCGAAGACGTGCACCGTGCTGGCGGCATCATCGGCATTCTGGGTGAACTCGCACGCGGCGGGCTGCTCGATACGTCGTGCGGCAACGTGCACAGCGGCACGCTCGGCAACGCCATCGCCCAGTGGGATGTGGCCGGCGACGCGGGCGACAAGGCGCAAACGTTCTACAGCGCTGCCCCCGGCGGTGTGCCCACGACCATCGCCTTCAGCCAGTCATCGGTCTACCCGTCGCTCGACCTGAACCGCGAGACCGGGTGCATTCGCGACAAGGAACACGCCTATACGAAGGATGGTGGCTTGGCCGTGCTGTACGGCAACCTCGCCGAGAAAGGCTGTATCGTGAAGACGGCCGGCGTTGACGAATCGCAGTGGGTCTTCACGGGCCGTGCGCGCGTGTACGAAAGCCAGGACGATGCCGTCGACGGCATCCTGGGCGATCAGGTCCAGCCGGGAGACGTCGTCGTGATCCGCTACGAAGGCCCCAAGGGCGGCCCGGGCATGCAGGAAATGCTGTACCCGACGTCGTACCTGAAGTCGAAGGGGCTGGGCAAGACCTGCGCCCTGTTCACGGACGGTCGCTTCTCGGGCGGTTCGTCGGGTCTGGTGATCGGCCACGCGTCGCCGGAAGCCGCCGAAGGCGGCATCATCGGTCTGGTGGAAGATGGCGACGTGATCGAGATCGACATCACCCAGCGCAAGATGCATCTGGCCGTGTCCGACGACGAACTGGCGCGCCGCCGTGCCGCCATGGAAGCCCGTGGCGACCAGGCATGGCAGCCGGCGAATCGCGAGCGTGTGGTGTCGCAAGCACTGCAAGCGTACGCGGCGCTGGCCACCTCGGCCGACCGTGGCGCGGTGCGCGACCTGTCGCAACTGAAGCTGGGCAAGCGCGGATAATGCGACGAAAGCGCCGATTGAACTGATTGAACGGACCAAAGCCATCGGTGCGATCGGCGTGCATCACGGGAGCGGCCGCGCGCGCGGCAGCTCCCGCGCAGACGTTGACGTACAGAAACGCAGTAGTGAAGCAGCAATGACCTTGCGCGGTGCGCCCGGATGACGCGTGTGCCGCCGGCATGACAGCGTGATACAACAACGCTTGTGCGCGACGCTGCGATAGGCTGTGGCGTGGCGCATCCCCACAGGAGACCGTCATGGCATTCAACCGTCGTTCGCGCAATGTCACGCAAGGCGTGGCCCGCTCGCCCAACCGCTCGATGTACTACGCGCTGGGCTACAAGGAAGCAGACTTCGACAATCCGATGATCGGCGTGGCCAACGGCCATTCGACGATCACCCCGTGCAACGCGGGGTTGCAGCGGCTGGCAGACGCCGCCGTCGACGCCATCAAGACCCATCAGGCCAATCCGCAGACGTTCGGCACCCCCACCATTTCCGACGGGATGTCGATGGGCACGGAGGGCATGAAGTATTCGCTCGTCTCGCGCGAAGTCATTGCCGACTGCATCGAGACCGCCGTGCAGGGGCAGTGGATGGACGGCGTGGTCGTCATCGGCGGCTGCGACAAGAACATGCCGGGTGGCATGATCGCGCTGGCGCGCATCAACGTGCCGGGCATTTACGTCTATGGCGGCACGATCAAGCCGGGGCACTGGAAAGGCAAGGATCTCACCATCGTCTCGTCGTTCGAGGCCGTGGGCGAGTTCACCGCCGGGCGCATGACCGAGGCCGATTTCAAGGGCATCGAGCAGAACGCCTGTCCGTCGACCGGCTCCTGCGGCGGCATGTACACGGCCAACACGATGAGTTCGTCGTTCGAGGCGTTGGGCATGTCGTTGCTGTATTCGTCGACGATGGCCAACCCCGATCAGGAAAAGGTCGACTCGGCCGCCGAATCGGCGCGGGTGCTGATCGAAGCGGTCAAGCAGGATCTCAAGCCGCGCGACATCATCACGCGCAAGTCCATCGAGAACGCGGTGGCGCTCATCATGGCCACGGGCGGCTCCACCAATGCGGTGCTGCATTATCTTGCCATCGCGCACGCCGCCGACATCGACTGGAGCATCGACGATTTCGAGCGCATTCGCGAGCGCGTGCCGGTGCTGTGCGACCTGAAGCCGTCGGGCAAGTACGTGGCGACCGACCTGCACAAGGCGGGTGGCATTCCGCAAGTGCTCAAGATCCTGCTCGACGCCGGCCTGCTGCACGGCGATTGCATGACGATCACGGGCAGGACGATCGCCGAAGAACTGAAGGACGTGCCATCGGTGCCGCGCGCCGACCAGCACGTGATCTTCCCGATCGACAAGGCGCTCTACAAGGAAGGGCATCTTGCGATACTCAAGGGCAATCTGGCGGAAGATGGCGCCGTCGCGAAGATCACGGGCCTGAAGAATCCTGTCATCACCGGCCCGGCGCGCGTGTTCGACGACGAGCAAAGTGCGATGGACGCGATCCTCGCCGACAAGATCCAGGCCGGCGACGTGCTCGTGCTGCGCTACCTCGGTCCGAAGGGTGGGCCGGGCATGCCTGAGATGCTCGCGCCGACGTCGGCGATCATCGGCAAGGGACTCGGCGAGACGGTCGGCTTCATTACCGACGGTCGGTTCTCCGGCGGCACGTGGGGCATGGTCGTCGGGCACGTGGCACCGGAAGCGTTCGTGGGCGGCACGATTGCACTCGTGCACGAAGGCGACTCGATCACCATCGACGCGCACAAGCTCCTGCTGCAACTGAATGTGCCGGACGAGGAACTCGCCAGGCGTCGCGCCGCGTGGAAGGCACCGGCCCCGCGGTATACGCGGGGCGTCATGGCCAAGTATGCGGCGCTGGCGCAACCGGCCAACAAGGGGGCGGTGACGGGCTGATCTCGACGCCGGGAAACCCTCACGGCACCGCTAGCCTCCCTGGCAGCGGTGCCGTTTTTATGCATTGCCTCGACGCGTCGGGCGCCGGGCGCGCCACCTTATAATGGCGCGTCGATGCACCTGCCCAACGTCGTCACCCGCGGACGTCCACCTCACGCAGCCTCGCATCGGGACCTCTCAACGATCGGGGAATTTCGAATGAAGGCAATGAACGGCAAGTGGGCCGGGACGATGATCGGGGTGTGGATGCTGATCGCGGTGAGCGCCGCAGTAGCACAGACAAGCCTCCGGTCGACCACCGCCGAACAAGACCCGCCAGACACCCAAGCAATGGACAAGCTTGCCCGCCAGCGCAATTGCATGACTTGTCATGCCGTTGACCGAACGTTGCTCGCGCCGTCGTACCGGGATATCGCCAAACGCTACGCCGGACAGCCTGGCGCCGCCGACAATCTTGCGCGGACCATTGCGGACGGTAGTCGCGGTAAATGGGGGAGTATTCCGATGCCCGCCAGCCCTCAGCTCGCCCCGGGCGAGGCGGGTCGTCTGGCACGCTGGATTCTTGGCCTCGGACACTGAGCCGTCGGACACCGAGGCCTCGGACGCACGGCCGTGAGCGTTGCTGAGCGTTACGGCAAGGCCCGGGCAACCACCGCCCCCTCAAGCGCTACGAGCGAACCTGCTTCGCGACCTCTTCGATCACCGCCTGCCGGATTCGGTCCGGCAATTGCGCCTGCAAGGCATCGGCGACCTGCTTGCCGATCAGTTGCACCAACCACGACGTCTGATCGATCAGCGCGTCGTGACAGCGACGCTCCACCATCGTCGTGATTTCATCGGCCAGTTGCAGCGTAAGGCGCGCGCTCACGCGCTCGGCAAACACCGCGACATCGGCCGGCACGCCCTGCTCGGCTGGCGGTACGACCCGTTCGGCATCCGGTAACGGCGTTGCGTCGCCGGGCGCGAGCACTTCGGTCAGCGTGGGAATGCCGGGATCGGTGCGCTCGGGCTCATTCGTCACCATCAGCCTCTCTGGTCGTAATTGTTCAGGGTATAGCCCCGATCTCGGTAGAACCGATAGCGTTCGCGCGCACCGGACAATTCGTCCGGCGTGTCGCCCACGATCTCGACCACCCGTTCGAAGCGCGCGAAGTGCGTCGGCACGCTGCCCGCCAGATTCAGCAGCACCTGGTGATGCAGCGCCTGTTCGTCAGGCGCGGCCAGCACGACCGGTGTCTGCGGAGCCAGCGGGTCCTGGGTGAAGCAGTGCGGCACGAACTCCAGCGGCGAGAACGTCCAGAGCGTCTGGTCGAACGCGCGCAGCACGTCGGGCTCACCGACGACCACGAGCGTTTGCCCGGCGCCGTAGACCTTGCGCGCGAACCGGCACGCGTAGTCGAGCCGGTTCGCCACGTGCGTGTGGAAATCGACGCGTGTCACCGGGCTTCGCGATCGATCAGGAACTGCGTGAGCAACGGCACCGGACGGCCCGTCGCCCCCTTGGCCGCCCCACTCTTCCATGCCGTCCCGGCGATGTCGAGGTGAGCCCACTCATATTTTTCGGTGAACCGCGACAGGAAGCAGGCCGCGGTCACGCTACCGGCCGGGCGCCCGCCGATGTTCGCCATGTCGGCGAAGTTCGACTTGAGCTGCTCCTGATACTCCTCCTCGACCGGCAGACGCCACGCCGTATCGCCCGTCGTGCGACCGGCCGCCAGCAGTTCGTCGGCGAGCGCATCGCTCTTCGAGAAGAGGCCCGTGTTCACGTGGCCGAGCGCGATGATGCAGGCGCCCGTGAGCGTAGCGACATCGATCACGGCGGCCGGCTTGAAACGTTCGGCGTAGGTGAGCGCGTCGCACAGAATCAGACGGCCTTCGGCGTCGGTGTTGAGCACTTCGATGGTCTGGCCGGACATGCTGGTCACCACATCGCCCGGCTTCGTTGCCCGCCCGCCCGGCATGTTCTCCGTGGCCGGCACGATGGCAATGACGTTGAGCTTGAGGCCCATCTCGGCGACCGCGCGCATCGTGCCGAGCACCGAGGCCGCGCCGCACATGTCGTACTTCATCTCGTCCATACCCTCGCCGGGCTTGATCGAGATGCCGCCCGAGTCGAACGTCACGCCCTTGCCGACCAGCACGATCGGGGCCTGCTTGGCGGCGCCGCCTTCATACTTGAGCACAATGAACTGCGGCGGCTGCACCGACCCCCGGGCGACCGACAGGAACGAGCCCATCTTGAGCGCTTCGATCTGCTTCGGCCCGAGGATGTCGGCCTTGAGCTTGAACTCGCGCGCGAGCTTGCGGGCCGTATCGGCCAGGTACGTCGGCGTGCACACGTTGCCCGGCAGGTTGCCCAGGTCCTTGGTGAGCGCCATGCCGTTGGCAATCGCCTCGCCGTGCCTGGCCGCGACCTTGGCGGCCTTCAGATCGTCGGGGGCCACCGCGAAGAGCACCTTGCGCAGCGCCGTGTTGGCCGGCTCGGCCTTGCTCTTCATCTGCGTGAAACGGTAGGTCGCGTCGCGCAATGCGAGGACCGAGGCACTCACGGCCCAGGCGGTATCGCGCTTGGGCACCGCGGCTTGCGGCAACGTCCAGAGGGCATCGGTCGCGCGCGACGCCAACACGGCGCGCGCCGCGGCGCGCGAGGCTTCGTTGAAGCCCTTGGGCGAGAACTGATCTTCACGGCCCAGACCGACGAACAGCACACGCGCCTGACTCCATCCGGCAACTTCGTGCAGCATCAGTGTGCTACCGAGCTTGCCATCGAGTTCGCCGCGCTTGGCCATGCGTGCGAGCAGGCCCTTGCTCGCGACGTCCAGCGCCTTGGCGAGCCCGGCGAGCGGCTGTTGCTCGAACACGCCGACCACCAGACACTCGGTCTTTGCGTGAGCAAGCCCAGCCTGGCCGGCCTTGGTCGAATCGAAGGCTTTTATGCTAAAGTCCATCGCGCTTTCCTCGGGTAAAATTCGTACGATCCGCAATTATCCGCTTTTTTCCCCGCTCGCCCAACCGCGAGAGCACCCCAATCGCCATCACATGATTTTTCAGCGTTCCCTGCAGCGCGAGCTGAACTACACCGCCGGGGCCGTCTTCATGGTGCTGATCACCGTCATGCTCACCACGATGATGATCCGCATCCTGGGCTTCGCCGCGTCCGGGAAAGCCGACCCGCGCGACGTGCTCGTGCTCATCGGCCTGGCCGTGATCGGCTACCTGGCTGTCATTCTGATCGTGACGCTGTTCGTCTCGATCCTGTTCGTGCTCACCCGTTGGTACCGCGACTCTGAAATGGTCGTGTGGTTCGCCTCGGGCCTGTCGATCGCCCACTTCATCAAGCCGGTGCTGCGCTTTGCCGCGCCCTATCTGGCCGTGATCACGTTCTGCGCACTCGTGGCGTGGCCGTGGGCGAACCAGCAGATTGCCGCGCTCGAAGCCCGCTTCGCCCAACGCGACGATGTCTCGATGATCGCCCCGGGCCAGTTCCGCGAAAGCGCCGCCAGCCACCGGGTGTTCTTCGTCGAGACGGTCTCGCCGGACGCGACCAAGGTGCACAACGTTTTCGTCTCCGGAACCGAGAACGGCAAGGTCAGCGTGGTGGTCTCGAAAGAGGGCCACATCGAAACGGCCAAGGACGGCAATCGCTACATCGTGCTCGAAAAGGGCCGCCGCTACGACGGCGTGCCTGGCCAGCCCGATTACCGCGTGATGGAGTTCGAGCGCTATGGCGTGAAGATCGACAACCCGGCCGTCGCGCCAACCGACAACACCCCGACCAAGGGCGTGCCGACCGCGCGCCTGTTCCGTGAGATCCAGAATCCGATCTTCCGCGGCGAGATTGTCTGGCGTATCGGCCTGCCGCTGCTCGCGCTCGCGCTGGTGTTGCTCGCCGTGCCGCTGGCCTATCAGAACCCGCGCCACGGCCGCACCGTCAACCTGGTCATGGCCGTGCTCATCTATCTCGCCTACACCAACCTGTTGAGCCTGTCGCAGGCGTGGGTGGCGCAAGAGCGCATGCCGCTTGCCATCGGCGTGTGGCTGTTGCACGCGCTCGCCATGGTCATCATCGTGCTGCTTTACGTTCGCCGCGTGCGCTTCCGGGGGCTGATTGGCCGACGCCGTCAGGGCGGCGCCGGCGCAACGCCCGCATCGGGAGGGGCTCGCTGATGCGCATCTATGAGAAATACTTTGCGCGCCAGATCTATCTGGCGTTCCTGTTCGTCCTGCTGGCGTTCGTCGGCCTGTTCGTCTTCTTCGACCTGGTGAGCGAACTGGGCGACGTCGGCCGTGGGGGCTACCGCTTCCAGCACGCCCTCGCCTACGTGCTGCTGTTCGCCCCCCAGCGCATGTACGAAATCATTCCGGTCGCCTCGCTCATTGCCGCCATCTACGTCTGCGCGCAACTGGCGGGGAACTCGGAATTCACGATCTTCCGGGTCTCGGGACTTTCGACGGGACAGGCGCTGCGCTCGTTGCTGAAAATCGGCTTCCCGATCGTGCTGATCACGTTCCTCATCGGCGAGTATGTCGCGCCGAATGCCGAACAGCTCGCGCAGAAGATTCGTCTCGAAGCGCTGGGCAGTTCGGTCTCGGCAGGATTTCGCTCGGGCGTCTGGGTCAAGGACACCGTCGATCAGGACGGCTCGCGCGTCACCCGCTTCATCAACGTCGGCACGCTCAATCCCGACAACACCATCGCCAACGTTCGCATCTACGAATTCGACGACAAGCTGCGTCTGGACAGCGTGCGACTGGCCAAGCTGGGACAGTTTGCCGCACCGGACTACTGGAAGTTGACGGATGTGTCCGAGACCGTCTTCAGCGCGACGGACGACGCCACGGCCAGCACCGATCCGCTGCGCGCCCTGGTGCAGAGCAAGCAGGTGCACATCGACACGGTGCAGATGCGCTCGGAACTGACGCCGCAAATCCTCTCGGTACTGATGGTCTCGCCCGACAACATGGCTATCGGCAGCCTGTACAGCTATATCGGCCACTTGAAGGAAAACCAGCAGAACACCGACCGCTACAACCTCGCGCTATGGCAGAAGCTGCTGTATCCATTTGCCGTTTTCGTGATGATGGCGCTGGCGCTGCCGTTCGCCTACCTGCATGCACGCGCCGGGGCCATCGGCCTGAAGGTGTTTGGCGGAATCATGCTCGGCATGAGCTTCCAGTTGCTCAACACCCTGTTCTCGCACTTGGGCCTGCTCAACACCTGGCCGGCATGGTTCACGGCCGCGTTACCGTCACTCCTCTATCTGGTGCTCGCCATCGCGGCGCTGCGCTGGGTCGACAAACACTGAGCCGCCGATCATGCCCAGCCA
The DNA here is from genome assembly GCF_902459725.1 of Pandoraea eparura. Classification (GTDB taxonomy): domain Bacteria; phylum Pseudomonadota; class Gammaproteobacteria; order Burkholderiales; family Burkholderiaceae; genus Pandoraea; species Pandoraea eparura. Next base: position 202,369 of record NZ_CABPSH010000005.1, on the reverse strand, counting down.
ACCCGGCATCATCCTGTTCGCCCACGGATCCCGAGACCCACGCTGGGCCGAGCCGTTCGAGCGTCTGCGCGACAAGCTCAGCGCCCGTCGCCCCGACGCCGACGTGCGGCTCGCCTTCCTGGAACTGATGACGCCGTCGCTCGGCGACGCCGTGGCAGCCATGACGTCGGCGGGGACGTCCGACATCACGTTGGTGCCCGTCTTCCTGGGCCAGGGCGGTCACGTGAGACGTGATCTGCCCGCGCTTGCCGATGCGTGCCGCGCCGCACATCCGGGCCTCGATCTGCGCGTGAGCGCCGCCATCGGCGAGGACGACACGGTGCTCGACGCGCTCGCCGACTACTGCAGCAGAATGACGGACGGCCGTTAAGGGAATTCGCCTCAAGCGCGGCAGGGCATCGCCAACATGAAAAACGGCGTCACAGTTCATACTGTGACGCCGTTTTTCGTAGACTGCTCTCGTAAACCCGTCTTCGTAGACCGGCTTTCATCGACCCGTTTTCGTAGGCCGCTACCGGCCCCCACGACACCGGCTGAGGCTCGCCAGCGCGCCCTCAGGCAGCCATCGCCGCCTGCGTCGCCCAGTCGTGCAACGACGCGGCGTCGGCATGCGCAAACGCCTCGCCGATGAGCAGCACACTCGGCTGCGACGCGTCGAACCACGCCGCCGCCCGCCCCTGGCGAACGTCGTCCAGCGTGAGGCTCACCCGTCGCTCGCGCGAGGTCGTTGCCGCTTCCACGATCGCCACCGGCGTCGATGCCGGCTTGCCTGCCGCGATCAATTCCACTGCAATTCGCTGAGCGCTGTCACGTCCCATGTAATAGACAAGCGAATCGGCCGACGCCTGCGCCGCAATCTCGGCCGAGTCGGGCGCACGGCTTTGCGTGGCGAAGGCCACACTGCGGGACACACCGCGCAACGTCAGCGAACGCCCCAGCGCTGCCGCACTGGCCAGCGCCGCCGTAATGCCGGGCACGACTTCCACTGCGATGCCCGCCGCCTCCAGCGCGCGCAATTCCTCGTCCGCACGGCCGAACAGCATCGGATCGCCGCCCTTCAGGCGCACGACCAGCGCGTGCGTGCGCGCATGATCGATCAATTGCTTGTTGATGAAGTGCTGCGCGCTCGATTGCTTGCCGCAACGCTTGCCGACCGCGATTTGCTTGGCCTGCGGGCACAGCGCGAGCATCTCGGGCTCGACGAGCGCGTCGTGCAGCACCACGTCGGCCTGCGCCAACAGTCGTGCGCCGCGCACCGTGATCAGATCGGCCGCCCCGGGGCCCGCCCCGACGAGATAGACCTTGCCGGGTGCCGTACCGGGTTGCGAAGAAGTCACCGTCATGATGTCGCCATGGTTCGTGAGGATTGGCGCCGGTCCCATCCGGGAGACCGTGCGCCGGGTATTACGGGTATTGCAATGCTTACGCCGCTCGTTATGCGGCGAGGCTGCGGATCATGCCCGCTGCCACCGTGTGGTGCGTGGCTTCGTCGATCAGCACAAACGCGCCCGTGGCCGGGTTCGCGTCGTACGTGTCGGCAGCCACCGGCTTCTGCAAGCTCAACTGTACGCGCCCGATGTCGTTCATGGCGAGCGTGGACTTGTCCGTGCCGTGCGAGAGCGTGCTGACGTCGAGCACCGTGTCCACGCTGCCGACCTTCACGTACACCGTGCTGGTCGCCTGCTTGAGCAGATACTTGCGCTGCGGTGCGAGGGCATCCTCGTCGAACCAGCACACGTCGGCGGCCAGTTTGCGCGACGGTTCCAGCGTCGAGGCGGCGGCAACGAACGTATCGCCGCGCGACACATCCACGTCCTCGGTCAGACGAATCGTCACGCACTGCCCGGCGAACGCTTCCTCCAGCAAGCCGCGCGGCCCGACAATCTCGGCGACGCTCGCCGTGCGGCCGGCCGGCAGCACGCGCAACGTTTGACCGACACGCACCGAGCCCGATTCCACACGGCCCATGTAGCCGCGGAAGTCATCGGCATGCGCGCCGTCCTGGCGCGCCACCAGTTGCACCGGGAAGCGCAGTTCACCGCCCGTCTGCGTGACCGGCAGCGATTCGAGCACGTCCAGCAGCGGTTCGTCCTGATACCAGGGCATGCGGTCGCTCGCATACACGATGTTATCGCCCTTGAGCGCGGAGACCGGCACGAAGCGCACATCCTCCAGGCCCAGGCGCTGCGACAGCTCGAGATAGGCGGCGCGAATGGCGTTGAACGCCGTCTCGCTGTAGTCGATCAGGTCCATCTTGTTGATGGCGACGATAACGTGCTGCAGGCCGAGCAGTTTGACGATGGCGCTGTGACGCTTGGTCTGGGCGAGCAACTCGGTGCGCCCGTCAACCTCGGTCACGCGCGTGGCATCGACCAGAATGATCGCGGCGTGCGCCGTCGATGCGCCGGTGACCATGTTGCGCGTGTACTGCTCGTGGCCCGGCGTGTCGGCAATGATGAACTTGCGACGCGCGGTCGTGAAGTAGCGATAGGCGACGTCGATGGTAATGCCCTGCTCGCGCTCGGCTTCGAGGCCGTCGGTGAGCAGCGAGAAGTCGATGTCTTCGCCGGCGGTGCGCTTGTGCTTGGCGCGCGCGATGGCGGAGAGCTGGTCGGTCAGCACCGATTTGCTGTCATACAGCAGACGGCCGATCAACGTGCTTTTGCCGTCGTCGACGCTGCCTGCCGTAATGAAACGCAGCACGCCGAGGTCTTCCTGATGCGGGGTGAGGCTCATGATCTTTTCAACTCGATTGCGTGGCCCGTGGCGCGGTGAATCTGCGCGCCCGGCGGGCCAATGTGTCTGTACTTGAGGGCGGATGGCGGCGGTTCGCGGCGCCTTAGAAATAGCCCTGCTTCTTGCGCTGTTCCATCGCGGCTTCCGAGGCCTGATCGTCCATGCGGGTGGCACCACGCTCGGTGATGTCGGTCACGGCCGTCTCGGCAATGATCTCCACCGGGCTGGCGGCAACGCTGGCGACCGGGCACGTGCAACTGATGTCTCCGACGGTACGGAAACGCACCGACGCCAGCTCGCTCGACTCGCCGTCCTGCTTCGGCGTGAGCGGCGTGACCGGCACGAGCAACCCGTTGCGACGCACGATTTCGCGCTCGTGGGCATAGTAGATCGACGGCAGGTCGAGGTTCTCACGGGCGATGTATTGCCACACGTCCAGCTCGGTCCAGTTCGAGATCGGGAAGACGCGCAGGTGCTCACCCTTGTGCAGGCGTGCATTGAACAGATGCCACAGTTCCGGGCGCTGGGCCTTCGGATCCCACTGACCGAATTCGTCGCGGAACGAGAAGATGCGCTCTTTCGCGCGGGCCTTCTCTTCGTCGCGGCGCGCACCGCCGATCATGGCGTCGTAGCCGTGTTCGGCGATGGTTTCGAGCAGCGTCACGGCCTGGGCCGCGTTGCGCGAATCGCTCTCGCGACGCAGACGAACCGTGCCGCGCTCGATCGAATCTTCCACATGACCCACGACCAGCTCGGCGCCAAGGGCCTTGGCATGGCGGTCGCGGAACTCGATCACTTCCGGATAGTTGTGGCCCGTGTCGATATGGACGAGCGGGAACGGCAGCACGGTCTTGCGGTTCGGGCCCAGGCCGAAGGCCTTGAGCGCCAGGTGCAGCACCACGACCGAATCCTTGCCGCCCGAGAACAGCAGCGCGGGTTTGCGGCACTCCGCCACGACCTCGCGCAGGATGTACATCGATTCGGCTTCGAGCCAGTCCAGATGATCCATACGCGAGCCATTGGCTTGCGCGACTTCGTGCATCGCACCCATAGTGTTCCCTTCCTTGATGATTCCGAAATTTCCGTGATTCGATTCGTCACGATGTGCCGCCTGGGGCTGTCACATCGTCATGCGTCTTGTTTGCCGGATCTGCCGGCGCCGCGCCCGATGTCTCAGTTCGACTGAACGGCCACCGGGATCTGGCTCAGGTTGCTCGCGTGCAGCCCACACTCCTTGCTGTCGCGCGACTCCCACCACCAGCGCCCGGCGCGGCTGTCTTCGCCCGGGCGAATGGCGCGCGTACACGGCTCGCAGCCGATGCTCGGATAGCCGCGCGCATGCAGCGGGTTGACCGGCACGTCACGCGCCGTCAGGTAAGCCCACACTTGCGCTTCGGTCCAGTCGAAGAGCGGGTTGTACTTGGCGATGCCGCGCGCGTCGTCGTGCTCGGCGAACGCCAGTTCGCCGCGCGTGACCGACTGCTCGCGCCGCTGGCCGGTGAGCCAGGCGTCGGCGTCGGCGAGCGCGCGGCCGAGCGGCTCGACCTTGCGAATCTGGCAGCACGCCTTGCGCAGGTCCACGCTTTCGTAGAACGCATTCGCGCCATGCTCGGCCACATAGGCCTCGACGGCATCGGCCTGCGGCGCGTACTGCGCGACGTCGTAGCCATAGCGGGTCTTGATCTGGTCGAGCATGCCCAGCGTCTCGGCGTGCAAACGCCCGGTATTGAGCGTGAACACCGTGATCGGCAGTTGCTGGCGCAGAATCACGTGCGTAATGAGCATGTCTTCGGCGGCCAGGCTGCTGGCAAACTTCACGTTGCGATGCGAACCCGCGATGCGGGCGAGGCGCTCGGCCAGCACGGCTTCCATCTCGTCGAGCAGCGCCATGTCCTGATGTTCGGCATCGGCCCCGTTCGACGGTGTGGCAGCTTGCGTGGGTTCCCAGCGGGATTCGTTTCGCATGTCGCGAACTCCTTGTTGTCTGTGGGGAGGGTCAGCCGACCAGCTTCACTGCCGCGAGCGTGAGCGTTGCCGCCAGCGCCCCGCGCACCACGCGCTCGGGCAGATGACGGGTGAGCTTCGCACCCAGCCAGATCCCGGGCAGGGAGCCAATCAACAGACTGCCGAGCAGTGCCCAGTGCACCGTCTCGAGCCAAATATGACCCAGCGCCGCGATGGCCGTCAGCGGCACCGCGTACGCGATATCGGTACCGGCGACTTCGGCCGGTTCCAACTGCGGGTACAGCATCAGGATCAGCGTGGCGCCAACGGCACCCGCGCCAATCGAGGAAATCGTCACGAGCACGCCGATCACGGCGCCCACCAGCACGGTGGCCACGGCCTGCTTGCGGCCCGTCAACTGCCAGTTCGGGTGGGTGCGCAACGCTGCCAGCAGCTTGGCGCGGAACAGCAGGGAGAGCACCGTGAGCAGCACCGACGCGGCAATCGACAGCTTGATGACGTGCAGCGCTGCGTCGTCGATGCCCCCGAGGCGCTTCAGGAAAACGATCGTCACCAGCGCCGCCGGCAGCGCGCCGAGCGTGAGCCGGCGCACGATGTGCCACTTCACGTGGCCGTGCGAGCGATGCGCGACCGTGCCGAAGCTCTTGGTCACCGCCGCAAACGCCAGATCGGTACCGACAGCCACCGGGGCCGCGTAGCCAAGCACCAGCGTAAGCAGGGGCGTCATCAGCGAGCCCCCGCCGACGCCGGTCAGACCGACCAGCAGGCCGACGCCAAATCCGGAGAGGGGTTCGAGCCACAGCGACATGTATGACGTTCCTGTTGGTGCTTAATGCCTGGCGGGAATAACGTTATCGAAACAGTGGCACCCACTGTAATGAAAACGCTATATACTTCAAACGAATTAAAAATTGTTTGTATATTTTCGAAAGTTATACAAATGAACCTGCACCAGTTCCGTTTCGTGCGCGAGGCCGTTCGCCAGAATTTCAACCTGACGGAGGCCGCCAAGGCACTGTTCACCTCCCAACCGGGCGTTTCGAAGGCCATCATCGAGCTGGAAGAAGAGCTTGGCGTGGACATCTTTGCCCGCCATGGCAAGCGCATCCGTAATCTGACGGAGCCCGGGCGCATCATTTTCGAGTCCGTCGAGCGCATCCTTCTTGAGGTGGAAAGCCTCAAGCGGATCGGCAAGGACTACGCTGCCCAGGATCAGGGCAGCCTGACGATTGCCACGACGCACACGCAGGCGCGCTATTCACTGCCGCATGCGGTGGCCGAGTTCAAGAAGCGGTATCCGAAGGTGCGGCTCTCGATCCTGCAGGGCAGCCCGACGCAGATCGCCGAAATGGTGCTGCACGATCAGGCGGATCTGGCCATCGCGACCGAAGCGATCGCCGGCTACAAGGATCTGGTGTCGCTGCCTTGCTATCAGTGGCAGCACGTGGCGGTGGTGCCGCCGGATCACCCGCTGCTGCAACTCCCGTCCGTGGGCATCGAGGATCTGGCGAAATATCCGCTGATTACTTATGACCCCCAATTCGCCGGACGCGCCAAGATCGACCAGGCCTTCGCGCTGCGCCATGTCCAGCCGGACATCGTGCTCGAGGCGATTGACGCCGACGTCATCAAGACCTATGTCGAATTGGGGCTTGGCGTGGGGATTCTGGCGGGGGTGGCATTCGATCCCGAGCGCGACCGTAACCTCCGGGCGCTCCAGGTCGGGCACCTCTTCGGCACGAACGTGACGCGCGTCGCCCTCAAACAGGGCGCGTATCTGCGCGGTTACGTGTTTACGATGGTCGAACTGCTCTCGCCGATCCTGACCCGCAAGCTGGTCGAGCAAGCCTTGCGCGGCGAACACGAGAGTTACGAGCTTTAAGCCTTCCGAGGGCTTTGGGGGAACGAGTGCGCCGACGCCCGAGCGCCGGGGCTAGCGGTGCCCCGTATTCCGGGGCGGGTCTCGCACTATTTTTCTTCGGTGGCCGAACGCAAGCGGTGCGGTATGCTTACGCGATTCGATCAACAGGAGACCCCATGCGCTCACCTCTTCGCGGCATCCGCCTGTCGGGCGTGCTGCTTGCCATGACCCTTGCCGGTGTTGTGACCGCGGCTCGCGCCGACATCACCGTCGGCATCGATCTGTCGTCGACCGGCCCGGCGGCCGCCATCGGTATCGCCAGCAAGAACGCCATGCAGCTTTGGCCCGACCATATCGGTGGGCAAAAGGCGCATTACCTCTTTCTCGACGACGGCTCCGATCCAGGCACGGCCGTGAAGAACGCGCGCAAGTTCATCAGCGAAAACAAGGTCGACGTCATTGTTGGCCCGAACATCACGCCAAGCGCGCTCGCTATGCTCGACCCGATTTCCGAAGCCGAGACGCCGATGATCACCCTGATCGGTTCGGCGGTCGCCGTGGAGCCGCAAGATGCCAAGCGCCGTTGGGCCTTCAAGATGGCCGCCAACGATTCGGCGATGGCCGACGTCATGACGCGCTATATGGCCAACCACGGTATCAAGACAGTGGGCTTCATCGGCTTTGCCGACGCCTACGGCGAGAGCTGGTGGAAAGAATTCTCGAAGTTTGCCGAACTGCGCAAGCTCAAGCTCGTGGCGCAGGAGCGCTTCAATCGCACGGACACGAGCGTCACGGGCCAGGTCCTGAAGCTGATGGCGGCCAAGCCCGACGCGATTCTGGTGGCCGGATCGGGCACGCCTGCCGCGCTGCCGCAGCGCACTTTGCAGGAGCGCGGGTACGCTGGGAAGATCTACCAGACGCACGGCATCGCCACGTACGACTTCGTTCGCGTGGGGGGCAAGGACGTGGAAGGCACGCTGTTCCCGACGCAGCCGGGCGTCGTCGCCAAGACGTTGCCGGCCGGGCATCCGGCGCGCACGGCGGCGTTGGCGTTCACGAAGCGATACGAGGCCAAGTACGGCCCCGATACGGTTACGCAGTTCGCCGCGGACGCCTATGGCGTATGGGATCTGCTCAACGACGCCGTGCCGCGCGCCGTGAAGGTGGCGGCACCGGGCACGCCGGCATTCCGCGCGGCGCTGCGCGATGCGCTCGAATCCACGCACAACCTCGCCATTCCGAACGGCATCATGAATCTCAGCCCGAAGGATCACGTGGGGCTGGACCAGCGCGCCGGGGTGATGGGGCAGATCAAGAACGGCAAGTTCGTCTACGTCTCGAATTGATCCCGGCATGACGACATACACCATCGCGTTTATCGGACTGGGCGCCATGGGCGGCCAGATGGTTCGTCATCTGATGGCGGCGGGGCATCGGTTGCAACTTTACGCGCGCCGGCCGGAGGCTGCGGCCCCGTTCGTCGCGCAGGGCGCACAAGTGTTTGCAACGCCCGCGCAGGCCGCCGCCGATGTCGACTTCGTCATCACCAACGTCACGACGACAGAGGACGTGGAGGCGGTGTTGCTCGGCACGGACGGCGTGGTGCATGGCGCGCGCGCGGGCACGATCTGCGTGGATCACAGCACGATTTCGGCGGAAGCGACGCGGCGCATGGCAGCGCGTCTGGCGCGTCACGAGATTGCGCTGGTGGATGCGCCGGTGTCGGGCGGGCCGTCCCGCGCGGCCGACGCATCGCTGTCGATCATGGTCGGCGCGCCGCGCGACGTCTTCGAGAAGGTGAAGCCGCTGTTGTCGGTACTGGGCACGACGATCACGCATGTGGGCGACGTGGGGGCGGGTCAGGTGGCGAAGGCGTGCAATCAGATCGTGCAGGTGATCAATATCCAGGGCATTGCGGAGGCGATGTTGTTCGCGGCTCGCAACGGCGTGGACCAGGACAAGGTCATCGAGGCGATTTCGCAGGGTCTGGCGGGCAGTCGAATGCTCGACATGATGGGGCCGAAGATGGCCCATCGCGACTTTGCGGCAGGCATTGAAGCGCGCTTGCACGACAAGGATTTCGCGATGATTCTGGACGCCGTGGCCGACGCGGGGCTGTCGCTGCCGGCGCTGTCGCTGGTGAAGGGCCAGTTGACGGCGTTGATGGAGCACGGTTGGGGGCACGACGACACGTCGTCGCTGCTGCGCGTGCTCGAGAGCCAGCAGCAGGTGCATTGAATGCCGACGGGGCGGGCTTGTGGCCGGGAGAAATTTCGGTCATAATCTCGCCTTCGTCCGGTGAGCCCTCGGGTTCGTTGAACGAGTCACGCTGCGACACCGCTCGGTGAACGCACACCTGCCCAGGTGGTGAAATTGGTAGACGCAGGGGACTCAAAATCCCCCGCCGCAAGGCGTGCCGGTTCGATTCCGGCCCTGGGCACCACAGATATTCCAAGGCATTCGGCGATTCCGCCCTTTTCTGCCCTGCCCCGCGATTCATATTTTGCTCCGCAAAACCGGTTATCTGGTCGGCTCGACCTTGTCGCCCAGTCAGTCACGCACGTAGTGTTCGGTCAGCGCAAGCGACCTGTGCCCCAACTGCTTTTGCGCTTTATGAATGTCCCCGGTCGCCTCCGCTTTCGACGTCGTACTTAGCGCGACAGTGCAATCGACATTCGTCAGCCAATGTTGCGGTGGAACGGCCCACCGAATAGGATGGGCCGCACCCAACTACCGCACCAATCGCGGTTTCTCGCCCCGCTTCGCCGCGTGAAGAATGACGTGAGAGCCCATCAACATGTCTGTCGCTACCATCGCTTCCGCGAACGTCTCGAAGTAAATCGCGTGCTCAGGGTCGGACACATGCGCTCGCCTGATTTCTCCTGCTGTCTCGTCCCAGGCGTAACCGAGGTATTTCTTGTATTCATGGAACCAGACAACGTGCCCTTCACGCGTCAACCACGTGGGGAGATCGAGCCCGCCGTCGCATTGAACGCCGTTTCCTTCGTCCTTCCCGCCGCTCTTGTTTGAATCACTCATCAAAGCCTCCTGAGATGTGGATGAATTTAGCCGCGCCAACGACTGAATTCATCATCGCAGGAGTGCCGAACCTTGCGTTTCAGCAACTTCCGAATATCCGAGCCTATGCGTCGACACTCGAAAAGTTTCGACGCGCTGCGAAAACGTTTGTGACGTATAAGAGGCGAAAGGAAGGCGTGCTGACGGAATGCACGGTGAACCAACGAACCGAAGGCACAAATTCCGACATCATTCGATGCTATAATTATGCTACTCACATCGATGGAGGTGGCATATGCGCACTACTTTGGCGTTGGACGATGAGCTTCTCGCGAAAGCGCAAGCATTCACGGGCTTGCAGGAGAAGTCGGCCTTGATCCGTGAAGCGCTCAAGGCTTTGATCGAGCGCGAAAGCGCCCGCCGTTTGGCTCGTCTGGGTGGAACAGAGGCAGACCTCACCGATATCCCGCGCCGCCAAACGGAGCCCGCATGATTCTGGTCGACACCTCGATTTGGATCGACCATCTAAGAGCCGGTGACGCCACACTTGTCCGGTTGCTAGAGACTGGGAGAGTGCTGGCTCATCCCTACGTGATTGGCGAACTTGCGCTTGGCAGCCTCAAGAATCGCGATGTCGTCATTTCAACGCTGCGCGATCTTCCACGCGTTGCCGTTGCAACAGATGACGAGGTCTTGCGTTTCATTGGGGAGCAAACGCTTTTCGGGTTGGGTATCGGCTACGTTGATGCCCATCTACTTGCGGCGACACGCCTCACGCCGGGGGCTGCCATTTGGACACGAGATAAGCGTCTGGCCGCGACGGCCGAGCGACTATCTCTCGCTGCAAAGATTCTTCACTAAGAGAAATCAGTGTTCGTCGAAACTCGCGAACACCAGCCCTCACGCGCTCCGCAACGCGCGCTGCCGCCCCAGTAATCAAGCGATTTTCCACGATTGCCTTTTTTGCTTTGCGCAGCGCAACCGAACCCTCCGTACTTGATCTCGCCATCTACAGCCACACCCTCAAAATCCCCCGCCGCAAGGCGTGCCAGTTCGATTCCAGCCCTGGCACCACACATTTCTCAAGGCATTCGGCGATTCAGCCCGTCTCTGCCGCGCTCCACCATTCGTCCTTTGCTCCGCAAACCGAGTATTTGATCGCTTCGAACTCGTCGCCTAGTCGGTCGCGCGCGTCGTGTCGTGACATCGCCGACAAGCTTTGCCCGAGTTGCTTTTGTGCGTCGTGCGAATGCTTCCGGCTCCCGCGTCGTTTCGGTTCTGGCCCTGGCAGGACGCTTTCGACACTGCAACCGCGCTTCAGAAATACCGGCCGCGTCACGACCTCCGCCAAATCGCCGACTTAGTCCTCGTTGCGCTTGGTCGCGCACTACTTGCGTATGGCTGCAAGGCTACAATGCGCGGAACAGGTGCGCCGTCCATCGATTGCGCCATCGAGAATTCTGTGAAGCGCCCCCTTTGGTGGTTTCTTTGGCAACGCCGGGCAGAGCACGGGCGCCAACGCTCCCCAATCTACGTCGCTCGTCATTTGCCGTAGAACACATGGTGCAGCGAACGTCTAATGGGCGGCCAGTCTTGCTTGATGTGCCCTCGCCTCTGATTATGTTGAGGATGGTGAACGCTTACCGCCCTTTACATCGATGGCATCCGGCGCAAAGGTTTCCCGCAGGAAAAATCAAAAAAGTGCCCCCCACTTATCCTTGAACTTCGGAGGTTTCGTATGGGTGTGGCATTGCTTTCACTGACCGTGCTTGTTGTCATGGTGCTGATATTGGAGAAGGTTCGACCTCGCAAACGCGGGTCGGGCATCGCCATCGACTCGACCGCCTACTACGCCGTGAAACCGCTCACGAAGACCGAGCAAGCGTTCTATCGGCTGTTGGTCAGCAGCTTGCCCGGATACATCGTTCTGGCACAGGTCGATATCAAGCGAATTGTCCGAACCAAGCGTGGCAAAAACCATTTGCACTTCAACCGAATCGCGCAACTGTCGGTGGACTTCCTCATCTGCACCCCTGATTTTTCAGTCGCTGCCGCAGTTGAGCTGGATGATCCGTCGCATGAGGGAAAGCAACAGCGAGCGCGGGACGCAAAGAAGGATGACGTGTTGAAGGCGGTCAATGTTCGCCTCGTGCGATTTGACGTCAGGCACTACCCTTCAGAATCGGCCATTCGACAATCGATTCTGGAAAGCACCAACGGCGCCGGCGATCTGAAATTCGCCGCATGACCCGCGACCCGAATGGGGCGTCTAGATCCGCCCCGCCTTTGCCAACGGCATCCACGACTACGATCACGGCCGCATCAGGCTCGAGCCAGAAGGGCTGAGTTACGCGCAGTACAGAACCCGGCGCTTACCGCCATCACGTCCCCGTCCAACTTTACGGGGTCAGTTCACCGTCACCGGCCTGCCGCGGCGTCGCCGCGACGTGTGATTTGCCAACGCTGCGCCGCGGCGTTGAAAACGCCAGGCGTCATCCCTGCTACGACGCTACGCCGCTTCGCCGCCACACGTCGGTGCAAACGCCATATGAGTGTCTTGCGAAGTCAAACCCCATCAGACCGGGTTCAGCACGCTACGCCCCGCTAGCACAGCCGCCACATTGTCCAACGCGGTGAACCCCATCTGGTCGCGCGTCTCTTTCGTCGCGCTCGCCATGTGAGGCGTAAGAAATACGTTGTCCAGCGATGCGAAGCGGGCATCGACATTGGGCTCGTTTCGATACACGTCGAGACCCGCGCCGAAAAGGTGCCCCGACGTCAATGCGCCGTAAAGCGCATCTTCATCTACCAGATCGCCACGCGCCGCATTCACAAATACGGCCCCCTTCGGCATGAGATCGAACTGCGCCTTCGTCATGAGCGGCGATCCGCCACCGGGAACGTGCAGCGAGAGCACCTGGCAATGCGGAAGCAGTTCCGTCAGGCTGGGATAAAACATTGCCCCGTTCTCCAGCGCCGGCGATGCCCGCTGAATGTCGGTGTAGGCCACCGTCATGCCAAACGCCTGCGCGCGCTTCGCCACCGCTCGCCCAATACGTCCGAAGCCCACGATGCCAATCGTTTTCCCGTTGACGCGCGTGCCCAGCATGTCCGTCATGCCGAACGATTTCCCCCAACCGGCGCGCATGATTTTTTCGTATTCCGCCGCACGCCGACTCGCCGCCAGCACCAGCAACATCGCGAAGTCCGCCGTGCATTCGGTCAAGGCATCGGGCGCGTTCGTCACGACAATGCCTCGCTCGCGGGCGAACGCCACGTTCATGTGATCAACGCCAGCGCTGGCATTGGCAATGATCTTCACCGTGGATGGCAACGCCGCAATGTGCGCTTCCTGCAAGCCGGATTTCTTCCCGACCAGAACGGCTGGCACCTCGCGCGCCTTGCAGAATTCCACCACCGCCCATGCATCCATATCCGATTCGGTCACGTAGGCGTTGAATTCCGACACTGCGCGGCTCGCCACGGCTTGCGGCACTTTTCGCGCGATCAACAGTTGGGTGCGCGTGCTTTCCGACATGATCTTTTCTCCAAGTAGACGGTCGCACACAGACTACGGAACCCGTCAGCCCACGGTCAATGTTGATTGAATCAATCAACCCCTGACCACCGCCAACGCGCGCTCGTCGATCGCATCCCACCATGGGATGCCCTCCACCCTTCGTTCATCAGGAAAACCCTGACGCGCCACCGACTGGGTGCGCGTCCAGATGTTGATTGAACGAATCAAGATTGCCCGGCCGACGCAGCCGATGCCATTCTCGGTTCATGCCCCACTGAGAAAAGGTAATGTCATGTCGACTTCGAAGCAGTTCGCCGCCGTCACGGGTGCCGGTTCCGGCATCGGTCGAGCGGCCGCCATCGCGCTTGCCGCATCCGGATTCACCGTCGCGCTGATCGGACGGCGGGATGCGCCCCTCCAGGAAACCCAAGCAGCCATCGATGACGCAGGCGGCGACGCGTATGTCGTCGCGGCCGATGTCGCCGATGAACGCTCCGTGGACGCGGCATTCGCTCAAATCCTGAGCGAATTCGGGCGTCTGGACGTCCTCTTCAACAACGCCGGACGCAACGCCGGCGCCGTACCGCTGGACGAATATCAGCTCGATTTCTGGAACGACGTCGTCGCCACCAACCTGACGGGTGTGTTCCTGTGTGCGAGGGCGGCCTGGCGCATCATGAAAAATCAAACGCCGCAAGGCGGGCGAATCATCAACAACGGATCCCTCTCGGCGCACTCTCCCCGCCCCAACACCATCGCCTACACCGCCACCAAGCACGCCGTGTCGGGCATCACCAAATCGTTGGCGCTGGACGGCCGCCCGTATCGCATCGCCTGCAGCCAGATCGATATCGGCAATGCGGCAACGTCGCTCACGGAGCGAATGACACGTGGCGTGCTTCAGGCCGACGGCAGCATGGCCCCGGAAGCTCGAATCGACGTCGCTCATGTCGCGAACGCTGTCGTTCACATCGCCAGCCTCCCGCTCGAAGCCAACGTGCTCAACATGACCCTCATGGCCACCACCATGCCTTTCGTAGGCCGCGGATAACCCCCTCGCCCGCCCCACATAAAAAGCAACGGGCAGGCCACCGATCAGGAGACATCGATGAAATTTGCAGAGGAACAACACCTGTCAGCACTCGATACGGCATCACGCGATATCACGGCAAGACCATCGAAGGTCAGATACGTCGTGCTGTCGATGTTGCTGATCGCGACCATTCTTAACTACGTCGACCGATCCGCCCTCGGCATCGTCGCCCCAAGCCTTTCGAAAGACCTCGCATTGAACAAGATGCAGATGGGCGAGCTGTTCGCCGCATTCGGTCTCGCGTACTCTCTCGCCTTGCTGCCCAGCGGCATCCTTGCCGACGTGCTTGGCTCGCGCATCGCCTACGCACTGTCGCTGGTGGGATGGTCGCTCGCGACGCTCACGCAGGGACTGGCCAACGGTTATCACATGCTGCTTGGCTCACGCCTGACGATGGGCGCGCTCGAGGCCCCCGCGTTTCCATCGAATGCACGCGCGGTGACGCTGTGGTTTCCCACGCAGGAGCGCGGATTCGCGACCAGCGTCTACGTGATGGGACAGTACATCGGAACACCCATCTTTACGGGCCTTCTGCTGTGGATATCGGCCGCCGCGGGATGGCGTTCGGTGTTCTTCGTGACGGGCGGCTTCGGCATTCTTTTCAGCGTGATCTGGTTCTGTGCCTACCGGGATCCGTCGCGACATCGCTGGGTGAACAAGGCCGAACTCGACTACATCAACGAATCGCGCGCCCCGTCCGCGCAGAAGTCGCGGGAAAAATTCAACTGGCGCATGGCACTCAAACTGCTCGGGTACCGCCAGATTCTGGCCATTTGCCTCGGCAAGTTCTGCAACAACACGATTCTGGTCTTTTTCACCACGTGGTTCATGACGTATCTGGCCGAGGCGCGCCATATGTCGATGATCAAGGTTGGGATCTTTCAGGCACTCCCCTTCCTGGGCGCGACGCTCGGCATTCTCGTCGCCGGTTGTCTCTCGGACTTCTTCATTCGCCGTGGCGTCTCCCTCTCCGCCGCACGCAAAGCGCCGCTGGTCATCGGAACGCTGCTCGGCTCGTCCATCGTCCTGGTGAACTTTGTTGAATCCAACGCGATGGTCATCGCCATTCTGACCATCGCCTTCTTCGCGCAAGGTGTCGGCTCGATGTCCTGGGCCGCCGTCTCCGAGATCGCGCCGCGCCAGTATGTCGGTCTCACCAGCAGCATCACGAGCCTCGCGGCGAATATTGCTGCCGTGACCACGCCGCTGATGATCGGTTACGTCATCCAGCGCTCGGGGCAGTTTTACTGGGCGCTGAATCTGATGGGCGCCATCTGCCTGCTCGGTACGTTCTCGTACTCCGTGCTCCTGGGCAAGCTCTCTCGGATCGAGCTTTGACCTCCCCCGACTATCGATGAGACAACATGATTGAATTTACATGGGATCACCTTCAGCTCTGTTCGGCAGACGCGGAAGTCACGGCGGCCTGGTTTGCCCGGTGCCTGAATGCGGAAGTGGTTCGACGCCCCGGGCGCGTGGATCTGCGCCTGGGATCCATCAACCTCTTTATCACCCAACTCACCGGCGCGCAGGCGACCGAGACGCCACGTGCCAAGCGCACGCAAGGCATCGATCATTTTGGCGTGACCGTCGACGATCTTGATGCGGCCTTCGCGCACCTCAAGGCCTGTGACGCCGACATCGTCGAGCCGATCAAGCCGGTCCGTGCCGGTGTGCGAGCGCTTTTCGTGAAATCACCTGGGGACATCCTCATTGAAGTGCTCGAGCGCAAACCCAGCGAGATGACTTTTACCTGAAGCCCCGTCAATATTGAAGCATCCCCTCGGGACTCACGCGAAACGCGTGAGTCCCGTCGCCCGTTTTGGGCGCCATGTCCCATTCCGAAGGCCCATGCCATGCGAACCTGGATCACGTTGACCGAAGCGGCCCGGCAGTTGGGCGTTCAAGCGCAGACGATCTACGCGTACGTCAGCCGTGGCAACATCGCGGTCATGCCGGACCCCGCCGATCCGCGAAAGAGCCTGTACCGTGCAGAAGACGTCGCGGTGCTTTGCAGAAAGAAGCAGGTTGGCCGCAAACGCGCAGCCCTCGCCGCAGGCACGATATTTGGTGCCGAGCCGTGCATCCACAGCGCCATCACCACGTTTTCCAAAGGGCGGGCTTATTACCGCGGGCGCGATAGCATCCGTCTGTCCCAAACGTCGACGCTCGAGGACGTTGCCGCCATCCTGTGGAATGCGCGAACGCCAATCTCCTTCGACATGGACGACACCCCGCTTCAGTGGGAAGAGCGCGGCAGACAGTGCGCGTTCATGTCCTTGGCCGCCCTGGCCGCCAACGGTCACTCGACCCACGGACGTACCGACCGGGCGCTGCATACCGAGGCAGGTCGTCTGGTCGCGCTCGTGTCCCAGGCGTTTGGGGCTCAGTGCAACGACAAGGTCAGGTTCACGCATGAGCGGCTGGCGCTCGGGTGGGGACAAGACAGCGAAGGCACCGACCTCATTCGCCGGGCGTTGGTACTCGTTGCCGACCACGAGCTGACCAGTTCCGCCTTTGCCGCGAGAATCACGGCCTCGACGGGGGCGTCGCTGCCGGGCTGCCTGCTCACCGGGCTGGCGGCCTTCTCCGGGCCGTTGCATGGCGACGCCTCGGGCCGTGTGCGCGCCGTGTTCGATCACGTGGAGAGAGTGGGCGCGGAAAGTGTGGTGGCGCATCACTTGCAGTCCGCCATCCCGATCCCGGGGTTCAATCACCATCTCTATCCTGACGGCGACCCGCGCGCCCAGGCGTTGCTGGAGCGTCTCAACCCACCGGAAGAGCTGGCGTCGTTCATCGAGAAAGTCACCCGCCTGACGGGGCTGCAACCGAACATCGATGTGGCGCTTGCCGTCCTGGCTGCGCAGCTCAAGCTTCCTCGCGACGCGTCCTTCGCCCTGTTCGCGACCGCCCGGAGCGTCGGCCTGCTTGCGCACAGCATGGAGCAACTCAAGGTCGGCAAGGTGATCCGGCCGCGAGGACGTTATACCGGTCCCGTTTTGGAGAACGCGGAGTCAGCGCCGCCCAAAGGCGATCGCAATGGCGTGCCCGACGCGGCAACCGTGGACCGGAACCGCGTATTCAAGACGATCCTCCGCTAGCCGCGATCTCGCGGGAGGCAGCAACCAGGGCGCAAACACGCCCTTTCGCCAGGCAGAGGCAATCTCGCCCCACGATCGGCATCGATACAACAGGCGTTGATTACCGACGACAACCCGTAGTAGCATTCGCAATTGAATTAATAATAATTCTCATTTAGATTCTTGTTACCTTAGATGCGCTACCGCCAGATTCACGCAGCCGTTCTGTTGGCTTGCTTCGCCACGTCGTCACCCGCCTTCGCGCAAGCCGCTTCCCAGGACGTGCCGAGTTCGGCCACCGCCAGCGCAACGAGCGCCGACATGGCCACGCCCGACGCCATGCCCGACGCCACATCCACAAGCCCGTCCGCAAGCACGTCCGCCACGGTTGCGCTGCCCGCAGTGTCTGTCAGTGCGAGCAGTGCGCCGCGCACCGCGTTCGACATGCCTGCCGCCGCGCAGGTCATGAAGTCTTCTGTGCCCTTGAACGAGACGCCGCAATCGATCAGCGTCGTCACGCGCGATCTGATGGACGCGCAGCAGGTTCAGACGCTCAACGACGCGCTGCACGACGTGCCCGGGGTGATTTCGGGCACGTATGGTCGACGAGGCTGGGACGACTTCATCATTCGCGGCCAAACGGCGTCGGATTCCGTGTATCTCGACGGCCTGCGCACAGCCATCAACAACCGCTTCGCCGAAGAAACCTTCGGCTTGCAACAGATCGAGGTGCTCAAAGGACCCGCCACGCTGCTCTCCGGGCTGGTGCTGCCGGGCGGCATGGTCAACATGGTCAGCAAGCGGCCAGAAGCCGATGCCTTCGCCAACGTCGATGCCACGGTGGGCAGTCACGGCTTTTACCAGAGCACCATCGACATGGGCACGCCGCTCTCGGAGAACGGCAAGGCCGCCTTTCGCATCAATGCGCTCGCGACGAATAGCCACGACGCCACCGACTATGTCTGGTCGCGCAATCGTTACATCGCGCCGTCGCTATCGCTTGATCTCGGCCCACGCACAGAATTCACGATCCTGACGAGCTATCAGGAACGCAGCTACCTCCGCCAACAAGGCCTGCCGTGGTCCGGCACGCTGATCCCGAACAAGAACGGCAGCCTGTCGCGCAGTACCTTCACGGGCGAGCCCGGTGAGCGGCCATACTCGGGGCACGAGGCACGTATCGGCTACCGCTTCGCCCACCATTTCGACTCGGGCTGGACCGTGAACCAGAACGCTCGCTGGCAACAGTTCGCTCTGGGCGGTCAGCTCGTCGCCAATGGAAAAGTTGCGACGAACGGCTACACGCTGAGCCGCACGGCCACCGATTCGCAATGGTCCGGCGACACCCTCTCGCTGGACAATAACGCGCAGAAGACCTTTGATACCGCGTTCGGCCGCCACGAGATCACCCTCGGCATGGACTACATGCGAGGGCGCGAAGACGTCACCACCACCACGTGCTCGGTCGGCTCGATCAATATGTACGCCCCGGTCTACACGGGCACCATCACGTGTCCCTCCACGCCGAGAACGCGCGCGTACACCACAATCCGCGATCTCGGCGTCTACGCGCGCGATCAGATCGCGCTCGGCCAACGCTGGCGTGTACTGGCGGGCATGCGCTATGACAGTGCGTCGAGCCAGGTCATGAACAAGCTGACCGACGCCACGAGCGGCAACCCGTCGAACGCCACCACGGGTTCGCTTGCGCTGATGTACGAACTGTTCCCTGGCGTGCGCCCCTACGTGAGCTACGCGACCTCGTTCTACCCGAACAGCGGCGCGGACGTGAGCGGCAATGCCTTCGACCCGGAAACCGGCAAACAATGGGAAGCGGGGGTGAAATTCGACATCCAGAAGGGCCACACAAGCGTGACGCTCGCAGCCTTCGACCTGCGCCGCCGCAACGTGCTGGAGAGCGATCCGAACAACGACGGCTACAGCATTGCCGTGGGCGAGGAGCATTCGCGCGGCGTCGAATTCAGCTTCAACACCTCGCCGACGAATCAGTTGAGCGTGACCGGCGGCTACGCCTACACGTCGGCCGTGATCGCCGACGATGGCGGCCAGGCACCATCGACCGACGGCGTGCGCATCAACAACGTGCCGCGTCACAGTTTCAACGTGTTCGCGCGCTACCAGTTGCCGGGCGAACTGCGTCGCTGGGAGATCAACGGTGGCGTGCGCGGCCAGAGCAATCTCTATGCGTATGGCTACACGATTCCGGGCTTCGTGGTCAGCGACGTGGGGGTGCGTTACACGGCACCCAGCTGGCACGCCGCACTGAAGCTGAGCAACGTCTTCAACAAGCACTACTACACGGGCGGTCTGAGCAATGCCGTGGCGCTGGGCGACGATCGCTCGGTGATGCTCACGCTGGGATACCGTTATTGAAGCCCGCGAGGTGCTGAATGCCAGATGAACAACCGACGCTCGCCTGCCGCTTGCCTGCCGCTCAAATCACCCCCGTATCGTCTCGAACATCGACATCCCCTAACCGGAACGGCATCCACGCCTGACGCACTCGCTCAACACGGGAGGCACCAAGTGGCGCGCCCCGCGCATCGATTTGGGAAATACGTAGAAGCTTTCGCGTGGCGACGTCCCGAGCCGATAATTCGGACGTTGCTGAAACTCAAGTCACTTCACCGCTGCGATGATGGAAGGCCCTCCATCTGAACGGGGGGAAACTTCTGGGAGCGACCTATGAGCAATTCGAAAGATGACGACATGGCATCTCGAGCGGCGAGTATGACGAAGCGACTCGGGACGAACCCGGC
The DNA here is from genome assembly GCF_902459725.1 of Pandoraea eparura. Taxonomy (GTDB): domain Bacteria; phylum Pseudomonadota; class Gammaproteobacteria; order Burkholderiales; family Burkholderiaceae; genus Pandoraea; species Pandoraea eparura. Next base: position 182,316 of record NZ_CABPSH010000005.1, on the reverse strand, counting down.
ACCGAACGTGCCGACATCACTGTCAAGAAAAGGCTATGTCGTGTGGTTCCACGATCATGGCGAATATCTGGGACTCGCGTGGAACGAATCGGCGGCCGAAATCGAAAGAGCCCACGTCGCCGATGCCGAGCACGCGATCTACTTCGAGACGTTTGCGCAGGCGGTCGTCGCCAGCGACAAGTTCATCAGTCCCTGCCGCGTGCTCCACTCCCCCGGGGCAGGCAAAGCGCCGAAGCTCATGCGTTAGGAAAACGTGACGGTCCGTCACCGGTGGCGGGCCGTCACCCCGCGATTTATGCGCCGCCGATTCCCTTGTGACCTTTACGGCAACGTTACTGCGTGTGAGGTGTGACCATGTACACCGTAATGGGCATCACGGTGCGAGTGGGCTGCGTACTGGGGCATGACCTTCTCAAGGCAGGTCTACCGTTGCGGGTCGTCGTCCCCGATACCGTCAAATCAAGCCGAAGGGCCGCACTCGCCCGTGCGCTCGTTCGCGACGTCTGCGCCGAGGCGGTGCCACGGGCGGGCTGGGATCCGCTTTTTCGCGCGCAAGGCATGCGCAATCCGCTGCCACGTATCCAGATGCTCGACGGATTCAACAATGGCGACTTTCGCTTCCGCGACGACGGCAAACACGCGCTGCGTGGCGGTGTCACACTCGTCGAAGCAATTGCCGCATTGGTGCGCAAAAGTTGACACCAGCGACAGGCGACAGGCGTCAGGCCATCCACTGCCGCCATCCCCAACCCGCTAGCGGTCTCTGCAAACCGGCACTTGTGCGAGCAGTTCACGCCAATGTTGCGCCCAGTGGCCATCGTGCGCGACGCCGCGCACCGTGACCGTCGTCACACAGGATCCCCCCTCGGCCGCCGCGAAGCGCCGCGCGACTTCCGGAGGCACGATCGTATCCTGCGCGCTGCTGAAATGGATTTGCGCAATGCCTGCGATTCGCCGCGCCACGTCGATAGGATTACGAGACGCCGGCATCGGCGAGACGTGATGCAGCCGATTGATGTACTCGGTGTCGAGGTTGCCCGCGACCGTGCGCAGCGCGGCGACGTCGTGGCGGCGCGCTGCGATCAGGACTGCAATGGCGCCGCCGCCCGAGTAGCCGACAAGTTCCACGGGCTGCCCAGGGGTACGGGCCACGAGCTGATCGACTGCCGCGTTCATTGATTCGATCACTTCGGTGGCGAACCGCTTGCCGGTCCAATACGCGACGGCGCAGCGGGGATTGTCCCGCATCGGCGTAAATTGGCAGGGTCGCGCCAGATAGGCGACGTTGTCGGCAGCCTTCGCGGACGAATCTGCGGCGGCCAGCGCCAGCCCCGTTGCCGCGACCGGTGTGGGATCCAGCGATGGTTCACTGCGCGAAACCCAGGCCAATCCATCGCCTTCAATGTAGATGCGCACAGGTTTGTCAGGGCGGGTAATGCGCGAGAACACGGTAAGGCGGAAATCGCCCGCCGTCAGCACTTCCCGGTGCAGTCCCGCCGGCCCGGCCAACGCGTCGGCATGCGCGTCGCGATCCACACTGGCACATCCGGACGCGAGCGATAGGGCAGCCAGTGCGGCAACGTAACGCTTACCGCGCTGCCACCCTGCAAGCATGGAGTTCATGGCGCTCCGCCGAACCCTTCGGTCAAATCGCGCCATCACGCCATTCCATCACGAAGTGCTCGAGTGCCTGCGCCATGCGTTCGACCACGGGTTGCCAGTGTGCACGGGCCTCCTGGCGAAACAGACGCATCCCCGGATACCAGGGCGAGTCGTCGCGACCGAGCAGCCAGCGCCAGTCGGGAACAAACGGCAACAGCACCCATACCGGACGTCCCATCGCGCCTGCCAGATGAACGGGCGACGAATCGACCGACACCAACAAATCCGCGAGATGCAAAATCGCCGCAGTGTCCTCGAAATCGCGGATCCCGTCGCTCAGCGACACCATCGACATGCCGTCGGGAGGCGTGCTTGCCTGCGATGCCGCCGGCCCCTTCTGAATCGAAAGGAACGTCGCGCCACTCGCCCCCAACGGGCCGAGTTGTGCGAGCGACACGGACCGGTTGCCGTCGTTGACGTGTTCGGGGCGTCCCGCCCACACCACGGCTACCCACGGGCGCGGCACGTCGGCCAATTTTTCGCGCCAATGGGCGACACGCTCTGGGTCGGCGCTCAGGTACGATTCTTCGACCGGCAGATCGGCGAGCTTCAATCCCATCGCCATTGGCAGGCTCATCAGTTCGCAATGCTGATCGAACGTCACCGGCAACGTACCGCGAGCGACGATATCGTCATCGCCCCACATGCGCCGGGCGATCGGCAATGCTTCCAGATTGATCTCCAGGATCACGCGCGCCTGACTGCGCTCACGCGCCCAGCGCGCCATGCGCAGGAACTGGAACGTGTCTCCGTAGCCCTGCTCGTCGTGAATGAGGAGCGTTTGGCCGGGAATCGGTCTGCCGTCCCAACGCGGGCGTTGCACTTTGCGCTCAATGGACTGCGTATGTTCGAGGCTATAGCGGTAACGATACTCGCACCAACCACGCTCGAAGTCGCCGAGCAGGAGCAACGTCTCGGCGAGATCGAAGCGGTTGGACAGATCGCCAGGTACCTGACGAGCAAGCCTGTCGAGTATGTCTCGTGCCTCGTGCACCTTGCCTTGCGCGCGCAAGACCATCGCAAGCAACCGCCACATCACCACGGGCGCGGTCTCGGCGCCCACGACCTCGCGCAACATCGACTCAGCCCTTTCGTACGCATGCGCACGGACACACGCCGCGATGGCGTCGTGAACCGAGGTCAAATCCGGCGGTATGGCCGGCAACTGCGGCACCGAGGGCGGGACACCGTCGACGAGTGCCGGGCGATTGCGCGTTACCCTCTGCGCCTCGACATGCGTAAGCGCATCCCGCGCATCGAGACTCTCTGGCTGGAGGGCGAGCGCATCGCGAGCACAAGCGAGTGCATCGTCCAGCCGCCCCACCAGAGGCAGAATCCGGGCACGCGTCACCAGCGTGGAGAAATGCTGCGGGGCGAACGCCGACATGATCTCCACGACCTGCAACCCCGTCGCCACGTCCCCACTGGAAACTTCAATGTCGGCGAGATTACGGTAGGCGTCGACGAACGACGGATCCAGCTCAATGGCGCGGCGCGCCAGAGTTCGCGCTTCGGTAAAGCGCTGCTGTGCGCTCAGCAGCGACGCCAGATTGCTGTGCACGTCTGCGCGTAGCGGGTCGATTTCAAGGGCTCGCAGATAGTGCGTCTCGGCGGACGCCGGACGCCCCAGCAGACGCGCGGTATTCCCGAGATTGTTGTGCGCATCGGCCGACGCGGGCAACAGTTCGCTCACGCGGGTCAGGCATGCCATGCTCTGATCGAGCTGCCCGATCTCCTGCAACACTATCCCGAGGTTGTTCCAGCCGGCAGCAAACGCCGGATCGATCTCGACGGACCGGCGCGCCGCCGCCAGCGCCTCATCGAGCCGGCCCGCCTGCCGGCACATCTCGGCAAGATCGGACCAACTGGACGCCGGCGCACCGGGCGCCCGGCACGTGGTGCGCAGATGGTCGATCGCCATGTCGCGCTTGCCATAGGCGTGGGCCATGAGGCCGAGGAGATAATGCGCGTCCGCGTGCTCGGGCGACGCTTCCAGCACGCGCCGACACAGGACTTCGGCCTGGGGCGCCTGTCCCGCCTGCCAATGCGAATGGGCTAACGCAATCGCCTGAGCGAAGGTCAGCATTCCGGGAGTCGAAGCAGCGGCAGACATCGAGAGGCGGTCGGGAGACGGTGGGCAATGCGCGATACTTCCACGGTGGTCGCAACCATGTCAATCGTTGCGGCCGCCGGACTCGTACGAACGTTTCCGAACACGCACGACGCTCAGAAGCGCCGTTGCACGCGCACAATCCCCGTGTGCGACACAAAGCCCGCCCCCGCTTGCAGGTCGTAGCGAATCGAGGCACTCAGGTTGTTCGCCTTCATCAGGGTCAGGCCCAGCGAAATATCGGCCAGGTCCGACACCGGCGTAGCGCCCACGGTCGTGAACGCCGTCTGGCCGGACGGATCCGCAGCGAAGCTCGCGCCCGTCGTTTGACGCGTACGGTTGTACTCATGCAGCCAACGCACGCTGAGTTCCGGCACCCACATACCCCTCGCGGTTTCGAATGGCAGGGCGACCTTTGCCCCCAGCGCGCTACGCACGGAACTAGCGCCGACACTGCCGACCGTAAGCGCCGAGCCATTGCCGCCAGTTTCGGTATAGCCGTTCTGGTTCAGATAGCCATATGTGACGCCCGCCAGCGGCGTGACGATGGCACGTCCCAGCGCCAGTGGCCAGCCGAATTCGGCGCCGAACACGTATTGTTGACCGTTGAAGTTGCCATGGGCCACGCCGTTGAAGCCCGGCATCGACACCGATCGCGTCGTATCGTAGTGTTGCAGCACCGCCGAGCCTGACAGGTTCACGTACCACGGCTCGCCGGTGTAAGCGGCGTACCCAATGAGGCCGTACCCGTTCACGCCGGTCGCATTGCCCGAGGTGCTACCGTCATTGTCGATCGCCGTGCGCGAGAACTGGACCGCCCCTCCCGCGCGCCAGCGCTCGCCGAACGCACGGTCAGCACCGATGACCAGTCCACCGTAGTTGGCGCTGTAGCCGTCGACGTCGTTACGCACCGACTGGCTGGCGTGACCGCCGAAGGCCTGTCCCCATACGCCCCAGTTGGCGGCGCTGTCGCCCGTCGCAATCCCGGTGCCCCCGGCCTGCGCTACGCGCAGGCTGTTGACGTGCGCACCGACCACGCCCAGCGATTCGAATGTGGCCGCGCCTGCGGCGCGCGTATTCTGCGCCGGGGCGAGTTGCTTGCCGACCCGATTGGCCGAGTCCGTCGAACCGCCGCTCAGCGACCCGAGTGCCGCGTTGTACAGATTCAGCAGTTGAGCGTCGCTCACCCCGGTGTAGCCCAGCAAGCCCCGCAGCGACGACTGCGCGTTGGGTGCCGACGCAAGCAAGGCGCTGGTGCGAGGGTCGGCGGGCGGTGTCGTACCGGTACCGCCGCCGTTGTCAGAACCGGCATTCGTATCCGAAATCAACGTCACGACCAGATCCTGCCGACTGCCGTTAGCGACCGTGGCGCCGGTCGCGCCGAGCGTCGAAGAACCGTTGACGCGATAAACCAGCGAACCTTCGTTGTAGGTGGCCGAGCCTGCCGTGTCGATCACGACATAGCGCTGACCCGCCGCAAACGAATAGCCGAGCGACTGCAACGCGATGCTCGAACCCGCTGCCAGTGTCGTGTTGCCGCTCACAACCAGGCGTCCGTAGCCGCTGTCGGTCGCCAAGTCGCCGGTCGTAACCGCATTGCCCGCAACACCGATCTGAAGCGTGGCGCCTGCCGCCTGCGCGTAATCCCCTGAGACCTGGATGGCCGTGTTGACTTGCAATACCGACGCGTCGTTGAACGCCGTTCGTGTGCCAGCGAGGTTCAGGTGGTCGTTAAGCAGGAGATTGCCGCCGTTGAAGTGTATATCGGCGAGCGAGCTGGAAAGGGTTCCGGGGATAGCACTGCCGAAACCCGTGAGGGTGCCCTGCGCTGCGCCTGACGCCCCCGCGATGGACAAGGCTTGCGTGCCGGAATGGGAAATGTTGCCCGCAATGATGCCGGCGTTATTGATCTGTCCGATCGTCGCCGCTGCGGAGGCGTTCGCGATGGCCTCGCCGGCGCTGGAAATGAGCCCGCCCGCGAGATTGTTGATGGTACCGATCGAGTCCTCGTTGTAAATGCCGTAGTTCCCGCCCGAAATCGTTCCCGCGTTGTTGATCGTGCCAATGATGCCGTGATAGGTCGTGCCACCGATCACGGTACCGCGGTTGTCGATGCCGGTGCCGGAGCCGAGCCCACTGGTGCCATCGATCAGGCCAAGGGGCAGGTTGTCGATCGTCGTGAGGGTCGCGCTTCGGTTCATCACCCCGCTTTGCGCGCCCGTAATGGTGCCGCTGTTCGTCAGCGTGCCCAACTGCGTCGCTACACTGCCCATGAACGAGGCCACGCCATAACGGCCCGAGATAGTCCCCGTATTGGTCAGCTGACCGAGATTCGACGTGTTCTCCACACCATACCCGTTGGCGGCGGAGATCGAGCCGGAATTGAATGCAGACGCCAGTGTGCCGGCGTTGTCGATGCCCGCGTTGCTCGGCGAGAAAATCAACCCGCTATTCTCGAGACGCGTCACCCTGCCCCGCGACGAAATCAGCAATGCGTTACCGCCGACCAGCGTGCCAGCGTTCGAAATTGTCCCGAACGTGTTCATGATTTCGGCGAACGTCGTGCCTGTGATCGACAGGTTCGTACCGTCATAGCGCCAATTCGTCGACGAAGTGGTGTCAGCCTGACCGGGAAGGAGAAACGTGTGACCATCCACGATGGCGGCCAGCGGGATTGCCCACACCAGTCCTGTGTTCAGCGAAGCCGCTGCAACGACGGCGGCGACCGCCGCTTTGCGCACACGGCGCTGGTCCGCCGAGCGCGACGTTCCCCCGTGACCGCCGGCCACTTCGGACGCGACCTGATGCATGCCCAGACTGGCGCTCCATACCACACGATAGATGCGATTCATTCGATTTCCCGGAATACGGCTTTCTTATTGCAACGCGTTGACTCGTGGATTCGGAATGGGCTCGCGCGCAGCGACCGACACGTAGGCGCAAGACCTCCGTCATGGCAGGGAAGTCCGGCCGTATCGGTCAGAAGGATTGGATGCGTGAGCGCCGCGGCACACGCTCGCTACGGCATGAGCGCGGTCTGATTCAAGACGATGACGTGACCTGCCTCTGGGGCAGGATCACCGATGCGGCGAGAAGCGGCACGAAACATTCGAACGACCCCGTGTTTGTTCACCTGTACGATGCGCTCCACAACGCTCGTCATTTTTTGTTCCGCGAATCCTTCCATACCATTAACCGACTGTCAATCGGCATTTTCTTCTCCGGTCGGCAGGCTCCCACAGGCTTGCGCTACACTCGGCTGACCGAACCAAGAAAGGAAATACGCATGAGCACCCTCATCGAAAACATCGCGGTGACGCGCAACGACGGCGGCGCCGCAACCTTGGGCGACTACACGGGACGCGTGCGTCTGGTGGTCAACGTCGCGTCGAAGTGCGGCCTCACACCGCAGTACGAGGGCCTTGAACGCTTGTATGAAGAAAAGCGCGCCGCCGGCCTCGAAGTTCTCGCCTTCCCCGCCAATAATTTCAAGGGCCAGGAGCCGGGCACCGACGAAGAGATTCGCGACTTCTGCACCACGCAATACAACGTCACGTTCCCGCTGTTCGCCAAGATCTCCGTGCTCGGCGACGACCGTCATCCGCTCTACACGGCCTTGGTCGACGCCCAGCCGGAAGCCACCGGCGAAGGCCCGTTTCGCGAGCGCCTGAAGGGCTTCGGCGTGGTGCGCGAAAACCCGGTCGATGTATTGTGGAATTTCGAGAAGTTTCTGATCGGACGCAACGGGCAGGTCGTGGCCCGCTTCTCACCGGACGTCAAGGCTGACGACCCGCGTCTGGTCGCCGCCATCGACGCGGAACTGGCGAAGTAATCGCCCCATGCAAAAGGGGGCAGCGCAAACGCATGCCCCCTCGTGCCGCAAGCGTCGGCAAGACGGTTGCCGGCGCGCCATGAACGCCTTCCGTCTCTGCCCCACGTCTGGGCAAGGCAGATCCGGGCCTCATGACGCCACATCGCGCGCCGGTTCCCGCTTCTCGCGACAACTCGCGAAACGCGGCGCGTCATCCCCCCGGATTGACGCGCCCGCGATGACTGAACTCAGCGCTTGGCCGTATCAGTCATGAACTTGCCGGTCGGCGCTTCGCCGCCCTTCTTCTGACGGCGTGAGTTGCCGTCGAGCCCGCCGTCCACCGCCCATTCCGCGAACACCGTCGGTCCCGGTTCGAAGTCGCGCGGCTGCCATTCCGGCGTGAGGACGTCTTCGTCGGCGTAGTACTCGATGAGTGCGCCGCACGGGTTCTTGAAGTACCAGAAATAGGCCGACGAAATCGGGTGACGCCCCGGTCCCAACTGCGTTTCCCAGCCACAGCGGTCGATATGCATGCCGCCGCCGAACACTTCATGGATGTCGCGCACGGTGAACGCCACGTGGTTCAGGCCACGCTTGCCGTTCGGCAACGCCAGCAGGAACAGATCGTGATGGCCGCCGTGCGGCGCGCAGCGCATGAATGCGCCGCGCTCCGGATAGCGATCCGACAACTCGAAGCCGAGCTTGGTCTCGTAGAACGCCTGCGTGGCGGCGAGCGCGTTGGTGAAGAACACGACGTGCCCGACTTCGATCGGCTGCGCACGCTCGTACACCGGGCTCGGCGTGTTCACACGCTGTGCCGCGATCCCCCACGGATTGCTCAGCGCGCCTTTCACGTCCACGGCCCGCTTCGCGCTCACCTCCACCCGCACAGCCAAACCGTTGGGATCGATGCAGCCCGTCGCTCCGTCCTTGAAGTAATAGCCGGGCTGGTCGGCGAAGCGGTCGGCGACAGCGGCCACCTCTTCGGCCGTCGTCACGCCCCATGTCACTTCGCGCAGCGTCGGCCCGTCTTCCATCGCCGGCGGCAGCGACGGATCGTCGTGACGCACGGCCAGCACTCGGCATCCGTTCAGCGTTTCGAAGCGCGCGCCGTTTGCGTCGGCGGACACCTCGGTCAGGCCCCAGTCGCCCAGGAAGCGACGGCAGGTGTCGAGGTCGGTGACCCCGTAGGTAATTTGTTCGATGCCCAGAATCGTCATGACAGTCTCGGGTAGGGGTTCAGGGTGGGAACGGTCACAGATCCAGCGTCAGGCGGTCGCCCTTGCAACCGGACACGCAAATCATCATGACCTTGTTCCCGGCGCGCTCGGACGCGCTCAGCACCGAGTCGCGGTGATCGGGGCAGCCTTCGAGCACACGCGTCTCGCAAGCGCCGCAAACGCCTTCCATGCAGCTATGCTCCGCGTCGATGCCGGCGGCGAGCAACGTCTCGAGCAGCGTCGCCCCGGCCGGCACAGTCAACTCCTTGCCGGACTTCGCGAGCTTCACGACATAGCCCTCGGACGTCGCGGGCGGCGGCGCATCCGGCGCCGCGGCGAAGCGCTCGATGTGCACGTTGGCGATACCGGCCTCGGCACACGCCGCTTCAAAGGCGTCGAGCATCACGCCAGGTCCGCAGCAGTACGCGTGCGTGCCCGCCGGTTGCCCGGACAGAAACGCGGTGAGCGACGCCGGCTTGCCACCGTGCTGGTCGTCGAAGTGATAGGTGATGTCGCCACCCAGCGCATTCAGTTCGTCGACGAAAGCGGCTTGCGGCGCCGTGCGCGCGCAGTACATCAGCTTGACGTGGCGACCGAGCGCACGCAGGCGTCGATACATGCAGAGAATCGGCGTCACGCCAATCCCGCCGGCGACGAGCACCGTATGCTCGGCGGCGGCGTCGAGCTCGAAGTGATTGCGCGGCGCGGAAATCTCCAGCGTCATCCCCACGCGGAAATTGTCGTGGATGAAGCGCGAGCCGCCACGGCTCTTCGGATCGGCAAGAATGCCCAGCACGTATCGGTTCGCCTCGCCCGGTGCATTGACGAGCGAATAGCTGCGCACCAGCCCGCTCGGCAGATGCAGATCGATATGCGCGCCCGGCGTGAAGTCGGGAAACGGGGTGCCGCTGCCCGCCGCAGGCACGAGTTCGATGCTCATGATGCCCGCAGCTTCAAAACGAAGCGTGCGCACCATTGCCGACAGGGTTGACTTGCTCATAACGCCGCTCTCTGATGTTGCTGATACTCTTGACGTCCGCCGGCTCAGCCCGCGGCGGACAAATCGATGTCGAGACGTGCAAACGCCTCGATCTCCACGCGCAGCTCCGGAAACACCAGGCCGCTCACTTCCACGAGCGTCGAACACGGATACGCCCCGCCGTTCGCCGCCACGTCCGCAAAAAACTCTCGCCGGGCCCGGCCGACCTCGTCCTTGTCGGCAATGTCGGTCACGTACACCACGAGCTTGTAGATGTTGGCCAGACGCCCGCCGCCGGCCTCGACCAGCGCACGGATCTTGCCCAGCACCACCCGCGTCTGCTCATAGGTCGTGAGCGGCTCGGCGGCGTCGCGCGTGGCCGGGTGCGCGGTCATGCCCGAGAGCAGGATGTCGTTGCCGACACGAATGCCGTTGCTCCAGGTCGCCGTGCCCAGATCGGGCACGGCCTGGGCGCGGATTCGCTCGGCCTTGAGAGGTGAGTCGATTGGCATGGAGCGTCTCGCGCGGCTTACGCCTTGCCCTGCGCAATGCGCTCGAGTTCCGCCTTCGCCAGGTTCTTCAGATGGCGACGCAGACGCACGATACCCATGTCGTGTTGATACAGATGCTCATTCTGGTTGGCGTCCGCCTCCATGTCCTCGAGCATCACGCGATCCTGCTCGAGCACCGCCCAGTGACGCGCCTCGAGGCGGTTGCGATACAGGAAGCGCCACGTGTCGCGCTGCCAGCCGTCGAGCTTGCGGCAACGCCAGTGGAACACGGCGGCCAGCGTCGGCGAGACCGGCGTGTAGCTGCCCACGATCACGAAGTTGCCGCCGGGGCCGCCCGTCTTCGGGTACGGAATCTCCAGACGCATCCAGTGCGTGCCGGTGTCGGCCCACTCGGTCCAGTCGAAATTCACGTCGCGCTGGCCTTCCTTCTCGAACACAAAGCCGCGGTCGGTGTCGCGAATGCGGAAGGCTGCCGTGTTGTCGCCTTCGGCCATCGAGTGCGACTGCTTGTGGAGATACGTGCCGTGCATCGGATCCATCACGTTGTCGAGCACGTACCGGTAGTCGCCCTTCCACTCCGTGTAGCACAGGAACGACGAGTATTCGCCGTCAACGTCGAGTTCCTCGGGCAGCACGAGCGGCGGCGGCGTGTCGATGTTCTCGGTGGCGTTGTACAGCCAGATCGCGTCGTTACGCTCGACGATGTGATACGCCTGCGTCGGACGCGATCCTTCGAGCTTGCAGCCCGGGCTGCCCGGCACACGCATCACGGTGCCGTCGCAGCGCACTTGCACGCCGTGATAACCGCAGGCGATGCGATCGCCCATCACGATGCCCTTGGAGAGCGGTGCGCCACGGTGCGGGCAATGATCGTCGAGGGCATGCACCTGGTTGTCCTGGTCGCGCCAGAACACCAGCTTCTTGCCCAGGCGGCGCAGCGAGACCGGCTCGCGGCCGACCATCTGCGACGGGCAAATCGGATACCAGAGATTCTTCAGGCCGCGCTCGAGAATGGCGTCGGCGGTGAGGATAGGCTGTTGCGTAGTCATGGGGACGTCTCCATCGCGGTCGCTGCGCATCTGCGGCGCTCAGCGATCGCACTCTGTGATGTTGTTACTCTTCGGCCATTCGGGCGATCTGCGCGGTGTAGACCGCCTCGGTCCACACGTCGCCTTCCTGCGGGCCGGGACCCGTGCGATTCAGGTAGGCGACCAGCCCGGCCAGGTCGTGCGTGCCGGCGGCGTAGGCGCGCTCGATGGCGTCGCCCAGCAGGCTTTCGTATTGCGTCGGCTCGTGGCGACGCGCTTGATGCGGTTCGAGATAACGGTCCATCATTTCCCTCCATTGCGAACCCGTTCGCGAATGCGTGCGTGCACGGGTACAAAATCGTAAGTCGGATAGCATTCGGTGCGAAACACCCCCCAGGCCGAGCGCTCCAGCTCGACGTTGACCGTCGGCAGCAAGTGCGGCGGCAGTTCGAGCGTGACGATCTGGCCAAAGCCCATCGCCACCGTCCACGACACCACCTTCACACCGGCCGGCGGGAAACGCTCCCACCATTCGGCCGCCTTCAGGCGCTCCTGGAAATCGTCGAGATTGTTCGACTGATCGTGACGCAGGAACACCGTCAGCAACATCGTGTCGGGTGGGGCGGCGGGGGCGGCGCCCGGGGCGTTGTCGTTCATGTGTCGTCTCGCGTTATTGCACGAACTGGTTGGTGAACAGGTCGGTCAGGTTCGACTTCTCGCGAATGATCTTTTCCTGCATATAGAAGTCCTGCAGCTTCGTCACGCGCGCCGGATCGAACGCACCGAGACGCTGCTGCCCCGGATACACGTTGCGGGCGTAATACGTCAGGATCTTCTCGATCTCGGCGTCCTTGCCCTTGTAGCCGGGCACGGTCGCGCAGTATTCCTTGGCTGCGGCCGCCGGGTCGCGCATGATCTCGGCCACCGACTTGATCGTGGCACGCACGAACTTGCGCACCATTTCCGGCTTCTCGGCAATGGTCTTGTCCGAGGCCAGAATCGCCTGCGCCATGCCCGGGAAGTACTTGTCGGTCGAGGTCATCGTCACCTTCACACCAGCATCTTCGATATTCTGCGCCCACTCCGGCGTGCCCACCATCGCGTCGGCCTTGCCCGTGGCGACCTGCTGCCACACGCCCGCCGGGCCGGCGCCCTGGATGCGCGCGTCGCTGCGCGTGAGACCCGCGGAAGCGAGCAGACCCAGCGTCGCGTAGAAACCGGTGTCCTGATAGGACAGCACGGTGATCGTCTTGCCCTTCAGGTCGGCGGGCGATTTGATGTTCGCATCGTCGCGCACGACCAACTGGTGCAACGTGCGCCCGCCCAGCAGCGCCACGCCCTTGATGGGAATGCCGTTCGGGCGCAGCACGATCGGCGTGTCGCCCAGACCGCCGCCCAGATCGCCGTTACCGGAGGCGAGCTGCTTGCCGACATCCGCACCGCCTTGCACGGTCAGCCAGCGCACCGACAACCCTTCTGCCGCGTAGTAGCCCTTCTTCTCGGCCAGCATCAGCGGCGCGAACGCCGGCAGGTTGGCCGGGGCCGGGAGCAGATAGGTAATCTGCTGGGTAGCCGGCTGCGCCATCACCGGCGCCGCCACGCTCGTCAGTCCCGCCACGGCGCACAGGCCAACAGCACGACGCGCGCGGCGCGCCAACGATCCACGGAAAATCGACAACATATCTCTGCCTCGCTCAAGTATCGGATGACCGCAATACCCTGTGCATTGCGGCGTGTTCTGCCACTTCCTGACGCTCAGACCTTGCCCGCCCAGGCGAGCGGACCGTCGTTGATGCCCCAATAGAGGCTCTTCTGGTTCGTATATTCCAGCAGACCCAGACGCCCCTTCTCACGCCCCATGCCGCTCTCTTTCCAGCCGCCGAATGGCGTCGAGATCGAAAACTGCTTGTAGGTGTTGATCCAGACGGTGCCGGTCTCGAGCGCACGCCCGATACGCCAGGCGCGCTTGTAGTCGCGCGTCCAGATCCCCGCCGCCAGGCCGTAGACGCTGTCGTTGGCCTCGGCCAGCAGGTCGTCTTCATTCTCGAACGGCAGCACGGCCAGCACCGGGCCGAAAATTTCTTCCTGCACCATGCGTGCCTGATTCGTCAGGCCCGCGATGATCGTCGGCGTATAGAAGTAGCCCTTCTCGCGACCGTCGCCCGCCGGACGCTCGCCCCCGCACAACAGGCGGCCGCCCTCGTCCAGCCCGATGGCGACATAGCGCTCGATCGACTCGCGATGTGACGACGTCACCAGCGGCCCCATCTGCGTGTCTTCGCGCAGCGGATCGCCCACGCGCAGTTGCTTCGCGCCGGCCACCAGCCGCTCGACGAACGTGTCGAAAATGGCCTTGTGCACGAACAGGCGCGAGCCCGCGATGCACGATTCGCCCGAGGAGCTGAAGATGCCGTAGAGCACACCGGCCACCGCATGATCGATGTCGGCGTCTTCGAACACGATGGTCGGCGACTTGCCGCCGAGTTCGAGCGAGACCGGCATGAGCTTTTCCGCCGCCAGGCGCGCAATGCCGCGACCGACTTCGGTACCGCCGGTGAAGGCGACTTTCTTGACCTTGGGATGGCGCACCAGGATGTCGCCGATGACCGAGCCCTTGCCCGGCAACACCGACAACACGCCGCGCGGCACACCGGCGGCTTCGCAGATGCGGCCCAGTTCGAGCGAGGCGAGCGGCGTGACTTCCGCCGGCTTGAGCACCACGGCATTGCCCGCGGCGAGCGCCGGGGCAAGCTTCTGCGCGTCCGAGGCGATCGGCGAATTCCACGGCGTAATGGCGGCCACGACGCCGAGCGGCTCGTGCACGCTCATCGTCAGGTAGTCGCCGCGCGACGGCGTGAGCGTTTCCTCCAGCGTCTCTAGACACGAGGCGAAGTAGCGGAACGTGCTCGATGCGCTGGCGACGAGCGCGCGCGTCTCGCTGATCGGCTTGCCGTTGTCGCGCCGTTGCAGATGTGCCAGCGCTTCGGCACGCTGCGTGATGCCGTCGGCCACGCGATGCAGCACGGCGGCGCGCTGATGCGGCTTCAAGCCCGCCCAGTCCGCGCGACGCCACGCCGCATCGGCGGCCTCGACGGCTTCGACCGCATCTTCGGCACCGGCCGCCGCGATCTCGGCATTCACGCTCTCGTCGGCCGGATACAGGCTCTGATAGCGCTTGCCGGTACCGGCGCGCCATTCGCCGCCGACCAGAATGTCGCTCGAAAACCCTTGCAGCAAATCTTGATGGCTCATGATGCTCTTCCTGCTAAATCACACAGTTCGCAACGCGATTGCGTAGCGCGCGAATGGCCGAGTACGCCGTGAGTGCCGACGTCTTGGGGTTGTCCGGCAGCGGCTTGCCGCACATCTCCAGCGACATCTCGCCGAACGCCCCGCGGGCGACGATGTGGTGCACGTTGCGCGTGCTGGTCGGGTCCGCGATCAAACGCACGCGCGTCGCGTCGAGCCCCAGACCGGCGATGGCCACCGTCGCCGCCACGTTCGCGTTCTTCGGATACAGACGCGCCGCGTCACGGGCGCTGCCCTCGAAGATCACAGTCGCGGTGGTGAGCGTTGCCAGATCGCAGACCTGCTCGGCAGGCGTGCCTTGCCAGCCCATCGGCGGCTTGCGCCCGGTGTAAAGCACTTCGTCCAGACCGCCTTCGCGCGCCGCCGCAATGGCATCGATGCCGCCGATGGCGCCCGAGAGCAGCGTGACGGTCGACGCGCCGTCCTTGGCGGCCTGTTCCAGCGCGGCGAGCAGATCGGTGTCGGACAGCGCACCGATCGACGCCACCGCGCAATCCACCCCCGACTTGAGCAGCGGCACGACGTGGCCCGACAGCGCGCTGTGACCCGCGCATTCGAGCACGAAGTCCGGACGGCTGGAGAGCGCCTGCGCCGACGACACCACTTCGGTGTCCGCACGCACGCTCTCGCGCACGCGGGCAGCAGCGTCTTCCGGCACGATCACGTGGCCCACGCGCAGATACGGATCGCTCGCGCACGCCTCGTAGACCTTCGAGCCGATCGCGCCGAAACCGATCAGCGCGACGTCAACGGGACGGTGGTTCAATTCATGCATTCGCAGGCTCCCGGACCGGCGGACCGGCAAAGTGCGACGCAAAGCTGCCGACCGACAGCATGTCCACTTCGAGCAGCACCGGACCGTCGTGCGCCACGGCGCGTGCGACCGCCGCTTCCGCCTGATCGATGGCCGTGATGCGCTCGTGCTTGAGCTGCAGGCTCGCGCAGAACGCGGCGAAATCCGGCTGGTGAAGCTGCACGTAATGACGGCGACCGCCGTACTGCGCGTCCTGGATGTTGCGGATCACGCCGTAGCATTGATCGTTCATCAGCAGGATGATGACCGGTGCCTTTTCCTGCACGGCGGTGGCGAGTTCGCCCACATTGACCATCAGACCACCGTCGCCGCACAGGGCCACGGTCTTCTTCGCGTTGCCCGCGAGCGCCGCGCCGATGCCCATCTGCATACCCTGACCGATCCCGCCGCCCAGTGCGTGCACACCGGCGCGCGGCGAGAAGATCTTCAGCAGACGGTTGCCCCACGTGCTGTTCGAGATCGTGACGTCGCGCACCCAGTTGAAGTCGCGGCCCAACGCGCCTTGCAGGGCGGCGACGAGCTGACGGTACGGGCCGAGCCCTTCCGCGACCTGCTTGACGGCCACCTCGCGAGCGGCCGCGAGATCGGCGTGGAACGCCGGATCGATCGACAGGCGCCCTTGCAGACGGTCAGCCAGTGCGTTCAGCACGCGTGCGGCGTCGCCCTGGACGAACAGATCGTTGCGGTAGCCACGGCCATCCGCCAGGCCATCGGCGTCGACGCGGTAGAGCGGGCGCGGCAGCGCGAGCTTGTACTTGAGCGTTTCGTTGCCACGCAGACGCGAACCGACCACGAGCACGGCGTCGCACGACTTGTAGAACGTCTCGACCGTCGGGTGGATGTTGAACGCGCCGAGCGTGGCGGCATGATCTTCCGGCACGATGCCGCGACCCTGCACACTGGTGACCACGCCGAAGCCCATATCGACCAGACGCTTGACGGCGGCTTCCGCCCCACGCGCCCCACCGCCCAGCCACAGCATCGGACGATGCGCGGCGGCCAGCTTGTCGGCCAGTTCGGCCACACGGGCGTCGTCGTGCGTCGGCACCGTGATGTGCGGCGCGGCCAGATCGGCGGGCCATTCGATTTCCGCCGCCTGGATGTCGATGGGAATCTCGACGCTCACCGGGCCGGCAGGCGCCGTGAGCGCGGCGCGCACGGCTTCACGCACGGTCGAGAGCGCAGTGTCGACGCAACGCACGCGGTACGCGGCCTTCGAGATCGCGTGCAGCATGCTGAGCTGATCGGGCGCTTCGTGGATATAGGCGAGATCGCGGTCGAGGAACTCGGTTTCGATCTGGCCGGTAATGTGCAGCACCGGCGTGCCGGCGGTCAGCGCTTCGACCATGGCGCCCGCCGCGTTGCCCGCCGCGGTCCCCGTGCTCGTGAAGGCCACGCCGAGGCCGCCCGAGACACGGGCGAGGCCATCGGCCATGTTCAGTGCGCCGGCTTCGCCGCGCGCGCCGACGTAACGGATCTTGTCGCGACGCGCGATCGCGTCCAGGATCGGCATGTTGTGAATCGAGATCACGCCGAATGCGGTCTTCACACCGCACTGCTCGAGAAACGCCGCGATGACTTCGCCGACGGTGGTTGTGTTAGACATGTCTTGCCAAGCCTCCGGAAACATCGATGTGGCTACCCGTCGTATAGGACGACTGCGGGCTCGCCAGGAAAAAGATCGCTGCGGCCGCCTCTTCAGGCCTGCCCAGACGTTGCAACTGGATTTGCTTCTTGCGCGCCAACTCGCCGGTCCATTCCTCCCAGGTCTTGCCTTCGCCTTGCGTGGCATGGCGCCGGCGCCACTGACCCGACTCCACCAGTCCGATCAGGATGCTGTTGACGCGCACGCCGTCCGGCGCGAATTCGCTTGCCATCGAACGCACCAGATTCTGGATGCCCGCGCGCGCCGACGACGTTGCCACCATGTGCGGCTCCGGCTGGAGCGCGAGCAACGAGTTGACGCAGACGATGGCCGCGTCCCCGGTCTCGCGTGCCGCGTCGCGCAGCATCGGCAGGCAGGCGCGCGTGGTGCGAATGACGCTGAAGTACTTCAGTTCCAGCTCTTCGCGCCAGGCGTCGTCGGTCGTGTCGGCAAACGTCGATACACGGCCTTGGCCCGCGTTGTTGACAAGCATGTCGAGACGACCGAACTCGCGACGGATCCGTTCGGCCAGCCCGGCGACATCGTTCGCATCGAGCACGTCGCACTGTGCGGCGATGAGGCGCGCCTCGGGATGGCGCTCGCGCAGGCGGGCTTCGGCTTGCGCCAGTCGCTCGGGGTTGCGCCCGCAGATGGCGACAGCGGCACCGGCGTCGAGCAGGCGCTCGGCCGTCGCGAGGCCGATGCCGGACGAGCCGCCCGTGACCAGCGCCGCGCGTGGAGTGAGGTCGATCTTGATCATTTCAATCCCAGTGACTTCATATAGGGGGTGGCACGGCCGTCGCTGCCCGGCCGGTAGTTCAGGCGGTGCGACAGGGCGTCGGCCGCCTCGCGCACCTGTCCGATCAAACCCGCGTCAAGCACCGACGCGTCGATGGTGGCGCGCGGAATGGTGACAGTGATCGCCGCGCAGATGCGTCCCGCATCGTTGCGCACCGGCGCGCTCACCACGCTGATGCCGCGCTCGAACGACGATGCCGACACGGCATAGCCACGCTCGGCGTCTTCGCGCACGCGCTCGAACAGTTCCGTGACCGTCTCCGGCGTTTGCGGCGTGTATTTGTCGAGCGTCTTTTCGGGGTACAGCGCGCGAAGCTCGGCCAGCGTCAGGTCGCCCATCAGCACATGGCCGTGCACGGTCGCGTGGGCCGGCAGACGCGTGCCGACGTTGACCTTGATCGAATTGAACACGCCCGCCACGCTCTGCGCCTTCGCTACGAACACGATGTCGCGACCGTCGCGGATCACGATGTGCGACGTGAGCTGGGTGGCGTCGCGCAACCGCTCGATGATCGGAATGCCCAGATCGGTCAGCTCCAGCGAGCTGAGATATTCAAAGCCCAGACGCAGCACGGCCACGCCCAGACGGAAATTCTTTTCGCTGCCCGCACGCTCCAGGAAGCCCATCGCTTCGAGCGTCTGCAACAAGCGGAAGACGGTCGTACGCGGAATGCCCAGTCGTTGCGACAGCTCCGGCGCGCTGAACACCGGCTCGCGCGGCGAAAATTGCGTGAGAATGCGCAGGCCGCGCTCAAGGCCCGGCACCAGGTAGCGCGTCTCGGTGGCCGCGCCGTCGACCGGATCGTCGCCGTCGCCTGGCATCGCCGGGTCGGGCAGCATGTCGTCGTCGGTGAGCGCTTCGGCCATTGCCGTGGTGCGCTTCAGAGTTGCCGGTGCCATCTCAACGCGCTCCTGCCGTGATACGTTCAAGCCACGCGGCGAGCGCGATGTTCAGAACGTCCGGCGTTTCGATATACGACGCGTGTCCCGCACCGTCGATGATTTGCAGCGGCACGCCGGCCACGTCGGCGATCGCCTGACAAGCTGCCGGGGGCGTCACGGCGTCTTGCGCACCGACCGCCACCGCGACCGGGCCCGCGTTTGCCGCAACATATTGCGCCAGCGCGCCGGCGACGTCGCCGTTCGAGAGCAGATGCGTTGCCTGACGATAGCCCGCGGGCAGCACGCGTGCCATGTTCCATTTCACCCATGCGCGCGGCAGAGCCGCAGCGTTCGGGGCAACGAGGTTGTCGCTGCGCTCGCGCGCCATGCCGGCCGGGCCGAGCTTGTCGAGCATCGCCAGACGACTGTCGCGCTTGCTCAGACGCACCTGCGCCTCGGCCTTGCCGTAACCGCCGGCCGGCGAGCAGAGAAAGAGCCCGCGCACGCGCTGCGGCGCACGACTCGCGAACTGGGTCGCCATGATCGCGCCCAGCGAATGACCGACGAGCGCGACGCTTGCCAGCCCCAGCGCATCGAGCCACGCCTCCAGCGCATCGGCGTAGGCGTCGGCGTGCGGCTCGGCGTCGGCGACATTCGTCGTCTTTCCATAGCCCGGCGCGTCCCACGCATACAGCGCGGCATGCAGGTTCGTGGCTTCGAATTGCGCAAGCCACGATGCCGCGCCCGATCCGATGCCATGCAGCATCACGACCGGCACGGCCTCCTCGGCTTGCGTTCCAGCGCTGCGATAGCCGACGGTGCCCGCGCGCGTGGCGACGGTGCAGTACGGGAAGGCGTCCAGACGCGCGCACAGCGGCGCGACGGCGGCATCTTCGGGTACTTCGGACTGAAAGGCTTCGACTTGCATGGCTTGGACTGAACGTCTCGCTTCGTGAATTTCTGCCGGTGTGGGGACTGCGACGCCCCCTCACCGGACTTTCCGGGACAACGGCCCCCGGCGGCTTACTTCAGATCGCGCTTGATCTGCGCGAGCGGCGAATCGGGCGGGTACGTCGGCGTGACCGGCTTTTGCGAGCCAAGCATCACGCACATGAGCGCGTCTTCGTCACCGATGTTGATTTCCGTGCGATACACGCCCGGCGGCACCGAGATCAGGTCGCGTTCACCGAGAATGGCTTCCCAGGTTTCGCCGTCGCGCTCGCAGATCACCTTCATCTTGCCGCGCATCACGAAGAAGATTTCTTCGACATCCATATGGATGTGGCTCGGGCCGATGTTGCCGGCCGGGATCACCATCGTCGAGAACGTGAAGTGACCGGCAGGTACCGTGTTGATGTCCTTGGCCACGCCCGTGCCGCCCGTGCCGACGTAGCGCATTTGCGCACGGCGGTACTTCGGGTCGTAGTCGGCCTGGAACTTCAGCGCGTCCCAGTCGTACTTGCGCGTCGAGAAACGGGCTACGCGCGTGTCCAGCCAGTCGCCGAATGCCTGGCCTTCGGCCTGCGTCCAGCTCTCGACAGCCTGCGGCGTCGCGGTGTTTTTAGCGTCGGCTTGCGCCATGGTCTAACTCCTTGAAGGCGTTGCGAATGAGGACGGCTCGTCAGGGCATCACGAAGCCGCCGTTGACCGGCAGTACCTGCCCGGTCACGAAACGGGAAGCATCGGAGAGCAGAAACAGCACCGGGCCGATCACGTCGTCGGGCACCTGGGCGCGCGGCAACGCACGTCCCTCCAGGTAATGACGATGGCGCTCAGCGGGCACGTAGGCCGTGGCTTCCACCTCCACGAGCCCCGGCGCGATGGCGTTGACGGTGATGCCGTCCGGGCCGAGTTCGCGGGCGAGCGAGCGCGTCATCGCCATCACGGCGCCCTTGCTGGCGGCGTAAGCGAGCAGCCGCGGCGCGCCCCACAGCGCAGTATCCGACGCGATGTTCACGACGCGCCCCTGTCCGCAAACGCGCAGGAACGGCAGCGCGGCCATCGTCATGAGCCAGGTGCCGCGCACGTTGACGTTCATGACCGCATCCCACGTCTCGATGCTCAACTCGGCGGCCAGCTTGCCGCCCGAGTTGGTGATCGCACCGTTGTTGACCAGCCCATCGATGCCGCCCATGCGCTCGGCAGCCACCTTGGCGGCCGCATCGACCGATGCCGGATCGGACAGATCGACGCGCACGAACGACACGGCATGTCCCGCACCGCTCAGCTCGGCCGCGAGGGCCTCGCCGGCCTGCGACGCGATATCGGCAATCGTGACTTGCGCACCGCGTGCCACGGCGGCACGGACGAACCCTTCGCCAAGGCCACGCGCGCCACCGGTGATCAACAGCTTCTTGCCGTCGAGCGGCGCCAGCGTGTTGGCGTCGAGCGGGAGGATGGGCAATTCGTTCACGTTGAATTTCCTCGTCGTTCAGGCGATGTTCATCGCGGCACGCGGCACGTAGTGCAACGCGCGGCGCTCCAGCCAGACCACGGCGGCGTAAGCCGCGATACCGATGACGGTCAACCCGGCGATGGAGACGAACACCATCGCGGTATTGCCCTGGCCTTCGCCATACACCAGCAGATAGCCCAGGCCGCGGTCGCCACCGACCAGCTCACCCACGGTCACGCCGATCACGGCCAGCGTCGATGCGATGCGCAAGCCCGCGAAGAGCGCCTGCATGGCCGACGGGAATTCAACGAAGCGGAAGATCTGCCAGCGGCGACCGCACAGGGCGCGCACCAGGTTGACCATGTCCGGGTCGACGGCGCGCACGGCGCCGAGCACATTGATCATCACGGGGAAGAAGACAATCAGCACGGCTACGAGGATCTTCGGGTAGATCGTGTACCCCATCCACATGACGAAGAGCGGCGCAAACGCGACCTTCGGTGCGATCTGCAGCGCGAGGATGTACGGCGAGAGCATGGCTTCGGTCGACGGCGACAGGCCAAGGATCACGCCGATCAGTACGCCCAGCGCCGAGCCGATCACGAAGCCCGCGATCACTTCGATAGCCGTCACGCCGATGTGCAGCCACAGGTTCTCGACCTGGAACATGCGGGCGCCTTCGATCACGGTCGACGACAGTTTGGGCAGCACGAACTCGGGCACGCCGAACGCCGTCGGGCCCCATTGCCAGATGGCCGCGAAGATCAGCAGCAACACGAAGCTGCCAACGGTCAGTTGCGTTTTGGAAAGGGATTTCATAGCGAGGATTCCAGTGTCTTGCAGTGTCGGGGACGAGGATCAACCGAGGTGGTCGTCGCGCCCCACCTTGAGCAGTTCCATCAGATGGGCCACGTATTCGTTCATGCCCGCCTGCTTGCGACGCTCGATCGGGTTATCACGGTGCGGCAGATCAACCGTGATCTCCTCGATGATCGTGCCCGGGCGCTCGCTCATGACGAACACGCGATCCGACAGCGCGATCGCTTCGGCGAGGTCGTGGGTGATCATCAGCGCGGTCTTGCCTTCGTCGGCGAGCATCTGCGCGAGATCCTGCTGGAGCACCATCTTGGTCTGCGCATCGAGCGCCGAGAACGGCTCGTCCATGAGCAGCACGTCCGGCTCGACGGCCAGCGTTCTCGCCAGGGCCGCGCGCTGACGCATGCCGCCCGAGAGCTGGTGCGGATAGTGATTCTCGAAACCCTTCAGGTGGCAGCGCGCAAGCAGCGCCTTGGCCACTTCCGCACGCTCGGCCTTGCTGCGCCCGCGAATCTGCATGCCCAGCTCGACGTTCTTCTGGATCGAGCGCCACGGCATGAGCAGGTCTTTCTGCAACATGAATGCGACTTGCTGCGACGGGCCGCGCACCGGCTTGCCCGCGAGCGTCACCTGCCCTTCGCTCGGCGCGTAGAGACCGGCGCCCATGTTGAGCAGCGTGCTCTTGCCGCAGCCGCTCGGGCCGATCAGCGAGACGAACTCACCGGCCTTGATGCCGATGGAGACGTCCGAGACGGCCGTCATCTCGCCCTTGCCCTGGCGATTTTTGAACCGACGCGTGACGCCGCGGTATTCGATGGCGAACGGCAGGGGGGCCGCCGCCGGCTGCGCCTGGCGTGCCTCGGCATTCGCCTCGGCTACGTTCGCGTCCTTCAATTGAATCGACCTGAGCATGGGAAACCACCGTGTTTCTGGATGTTCAACTTGCCTCGGGCAGCCTGCTGCGGCATTTTGCCTGCATGGCCTGCCAGCCTGTCTCCCCTTGCGGGGCGCGTTTCATATACGAAACGTTGATTTACTTATGGATCAATTATAGGGAGGGATTGGCGTAGTCAAAATTATTTTTTGACTAGGGGAAACCCGCACCCAAAGGCGTTGCGCGACAAACACAAGGGGCGAAACAAAAAAAGCGCCGGCGGGCAAATGCCGGCCGGCGCTCAAAGAGAGACCACTGGGTGCGTGTTGCAATGCATTGGCATTGCGCGGCGCGTCAGAACGAGTGATGCACGCCCGACAGGATGATGAACTGGTTGCCCGTCGACGAGGCGCCGATCGTATTGATGGCCGTGACCGCGCCATTGCCGCTCGCGTGTTGATACACGCCGCTCAGGTACACCTGCGTGCGCTTGGAGAAGGCATAGACATCGCCCAGGCTGACCTGCGTCCAGCGCTTGCCCGTCAGCGAGGTCGTGGCCGCGCCGAAGGTGATCGTGTTGGCGGCCCCCGTCGCGTAGTTGGCACCGCCGTCGAACGACTGGTAGGTGTCGCTGAAGCCCGGCGATTGCAGTTTTACGCGCGTGTAGAGCGCGTGCAGCAGCCACGGCCCGAAGCCATACGACACGCCTGCGCCCATGTTCTCGACGTTCGACGCTGCGTAGCTGCCGACCGCCTGGCCCTGGAAAGTCGCGCCGCCGAGCACGGCGACGTTCGGCGTGCGGTTGTTCTCGTTCGAGTAGACCGCCGACGCCTTGAAGCGGCCGTTCGTATAGTTCGCGGCCACGCTCCACTTGCGCCCGTTGGCGAAGTTCGTGTTGTTGCCGAACGAGATCATGCTGCCCGCCTTGAAGCCGGCGAAGTCGGGCGTGACGTAGCGCACGGAGTTGTCGACCTGGACGACGGACGTGTTCGCCAGCTCGTCGAGGTTACCCGGGTGGAACATGTACCAGTTCATGCCCAGATAGGCCGTGCTCATCGGCCCGAGCCAGTCGAAGTTGAACGTGGTCATGTGACCGATGGTGAGCGTACCCATCTTGTCCGACTGCAGACCGACCCACGACTGGCGGTTGAACATCGCGCCGGCCTTGACGGTGTTGCCCGAGAGCGTCGAGAAGCCGTTTTCCAGTTGGAAGATGGCGCGATTGCCACCGCCCAGATCCTCGACACCGCGAAAGCCCCAGCGATCCGGCTGCGTCGCGCCCTGTTGGGCGATCCAGTTCGCGTTGCCACCCTGGTTGTTCACATACGCCATGCCGGCATCCAGGCTGCCGTAGATCGTCACGTTGCTCTGCGCCTGCGCTGCGACCGGCACCCCCGCCGCCAGAAGCGTTGCCGCCGCCAGTGCCGTCATGCCAGGGATCCGCCCCATCGGAAACCGCTTCATCTGTGTACTCCTGTCGTTCGATGATTCGAAAACGGTGAAGACGCCGGATGCGATGCGCGGCGACTCAAGCCAATCGCCCTGTCACGCCCCATCGCCTAACGTTCCACCTATGAAACGTTGGATTACTTATGAAACCAACTGAGCGAAGCTTAGGCCAGGTGACGCGTGAGTCCCGCAGCGGAGATGCACGAATTGATTAGAACAATTTGGCGTGCTAGTGCGCGCACGTAGCGCCGCCAATTGCCGTCTCACCTGCGGTTCGGGCGGCGCCGTTCGTCCCGCGGGCGTTGCCGTGCGTCCCATCTTGCCACCGTTCGGGGTCGATCCGTTCCCTCAGGATTTACCCGAGGATGCCTTGCGTTCGATCGAATCAAAAACAATAATATTTGAACATTATGTTCATATTTGAACGTTTTATTTTTCTGGCCTGTCGTCACTTTCGTCAAAGGATGTTCCCATGCAAGCTCCTCTCATCGGCATCAACGGTGCCGGCATCGGCGGTCTGGCTGCCGCCATCGGTTTGCTGCGCGCCGGTTTCCGTGTTCGCGTGTATGAGCAGGCGGCGCAGTTTGCGCGTGTCGGCGCGGACATCAATCTGACGCCCAACGCGGTGCGCGCGCTCGATGGTCTCGGCGTCGGCGACGCCTTGCGCCAGTCGGCGGCACAGCCGAGCCATCGCATCAGCCGCATGTGGGATTCGGGCGAAGAGACGTCGCGTCTGGAAATGGCTCTTACGGCGCAAACGAAATACGGCGCGCCGCAGCTCACGATGCACCGCGCCGACCTGTTGCAGGCGCTGGAGCAGGCCGTGCCCGCCGAGTCGATTGCGCTCGGCAAAAAGCTCGTCTCGTTCGATGCGCCCGCCGACGGGCAGCCCGGCCCCATTCGACTCGCGTTCGCGGACGGCACGCACGATGATGTCGACGTGCTCATCGGTGCGGACGGTATCCACTCGGTCGTGCGCACTGGCTTGTTCGGGCCGGAGTCGCCGGAGTTCACCGGCGTGGTGGCATACCGCGCTGTCGTGCCGGCGGACAAGCTCGACGGCGTGCCGAATCTCGGCGCGTTCACCAAGTGGTGGGGACCGACCCCGTCGAGCCAGATCGTGACGTTCCCGCTCAATCTCGGGCGCGACATCTTCGTCTTCGCCACAACGCCGCAGGACACCTGGACGCTGGAGTCGTGGACAGCACCGGGCGACGTGCACGAGCTGCGCGCCATGTACGCCGACTATCATCCCGAGGCACGCGCCCTGCTCGACGCATGCGACAGCGTGCTGAAGTCGGCGCTGTATGTGCGCGATCCCTTGCCGCAATGGTCGCGCGACCGCGTGTCGCTGCTCGGCGACGCCAGCCATCCGATGATGCCGTTCATGGCGCAAGGCGCCGGCATGGCGATCGAAGATGCTGTGGTACTGTCTCGCCACTTGGCGGCCGTAGGTCCGAGCGCCGACGTCTCGACGCTCGCCGCCGCCCTCGCGCGCTACGAGGCGTCGCGACGTGAACGCACGGCACGTGTGCAGATCGGCTCGCGCGGCAACCAGTGGCTCAAGGAAGGTGGCAATGCCGATTGGGTCTACGAGTACGACGCGTGGCAAGTTCCGCTCGCGGTCTGAACGACCCTGAGGCGGTGCGAGCGCCGCACCGCCCTGCCCGGATGCCCCCGACGATTGGAATGGAACGCATGACCAAAGCTACGCAAGACGTTGCGCCCACGACCGGCGCCGCCCCCGCCGACGGGCACGACGCCGGACAAACAGGCCTCGTGACGCCGGTCATGCGTGCGCTCAAGTTGCTGCGGTACATTGCGGACGGCGGGTCCACGGCCAACGTCAGCGACGTCGGCCGCCGCATCGGGGTCAATCGCGTGACCGTCATGCGTCTGATCGAGACGCTGCAATTCGAGGGCGTGCTGGAGCCGCTGCCGCAAGGGGGCCATCGACTCGGACTCAATTTCCTGACGCTGGCGGCCACGGCACTCGCC
Source organism: Pandoraea eparura (assembly GCF_902459725.1). Lineage (GTDB taxonomy): Bacteria > Pseudomonadota > Gammaproteobacteria > Burkholderiales > Burkholderiaceae > Pandoraea > Pandoraea eparura. The sequence goes on along the minus strand of NZ_CABPSH010000005.1, from coordinate 156,014 downwards.
GGCGAGGACCACCTCGCGACGGCACGACGCGTGCTCACGCGCGTGACGACCGAGACCGGACTATCGAGCTACCTCACCGTGCTCGATGGTGCTCAGGTGCGCTATCTATTGTGCGAAACGCCGGCGTTGCCGCTCGTGAGCAATATTCGCGCGGGCAGCCGCGTCACCGCCCATTTGACGGCACCAGGCCGGTCGCTGCTCGCGCATCTGAGCACCGAGCGACGCCGCGCGTTGCTCGGGCCGGAACCGCTCGCGGCCGCCACGGCACAAAGTGCGCGCACGTATGCCTCGCTCGATGCCCAGCTCACGCGCGATCGCGAGACCGGATGCGCCTGGAGCCAGGACGGCTTCGAAGCGGGCATCGACGCCTGCGCCGCTGCCGTGCTCGACGCGCACGGCAGACCGTTGGCAGCCCTGAGCGTTGCGGGTCCGCGCTCGCTGGTCGGCACCGACACTCTCACACGCGAGCGCACCGCCCGCGCCGTCAAGTCGGGCGCCGCCGATCTCGCCATCCTGCTGGCCGACGCGCCCGCATTTCTCGCGGCCGCCGAGCGGGGCTGAGCCGCCGTGATGTCACACTGATCGCCCGAAATCATACGGCGATGGTGCCGAGCGTGCGTTCCCCGAGCGGCGTGACGCGCAGCGCGCGCGGCTCACGGGTGGGTTCGAGCCACTTCGCATCGAGACAGGTACTGAGCAGCGCCGCCCCCAGCGCGCCGCCCAGATGTGGCTTGCGCTCACTCCAGTCGGGACACGTGCAGGCGAACCGGCGCCGATGGGCACGGGCGCGGGTGAGGTTGACGCCAAGGGCGGTGAGCCCTTCGACACCGGCATCGGTGAGCGCCACGTCGCTCCCGTCGATCCGAAGCCAGCGGTGGGCGTGCATCCGCGCGAAGAGATCGACGGCAATCTCCCCGGCAAGATGGTCGTAACAGGTTCGCGCGTGGCGCAGCGGCACAGGCGTGGCACGACTGACCGGGACCGGACGTGGGCGCAGGTCGCGCGTGGCGAGCACGGCGCTGGCGAGCGCTTCGATGGCAGCGGCAGTCTCAGGCGTGGCAATGCGAAAATAACGATGGCGCCCGCGCGCTTCCTGCGCGAGCACGCCGCCGTCGACCAGCCGGGCAAGGTGCCCGCTCGCGCTGGAAGGCGATAGCCCGGCTACCAGTGCCAGCTCTCCGGCGGGGCGGGCGGAACCGTCCATCAATGCCCACAGCATGGTCATGCGACCGGCATCGGCGAGCAACGCGGCGAGCGAACTGACGCCGGGGGCGTGATCTCTTGCGATGTCCACAGCAGGGCTCCCGTAAGAAATATGAAGCACGGTATCGGCTTCAGTACCGGCAGTATAGGACCGGCGATGCGCGCAACACTTCAGCACGCGATGAAACGTGCCGGACAGCCGGTGCGCCATGATGAGCACCGTCATCCCCTCATCTCCTCATCTCCGGACATCCGCCATGCTCGCCGCTACCGCCGTTCTCCCCACCGTGCCGCCGCCCGCCCATGCGCTGGCCGCCGTCGTGCACCCCAATCCTTACGCTTACTACCAATCGCTCGCCGCGCATCGTCCGTTCGACTTCGATGCCTCGCTCGGCCTGTGGGTCGCGGCGGGGCCGCAAGCACTGGCCGCCGTGCTGCGCCATCCGGCTTGCGGCGTGCGGCCGGCCGGCGCGACGGTCCCTGCCGCTCTGGCCAAGGGTGCCGCGGGCGACTGGTTCGGTGCGCTCGTGCGGATGAACGACGGCGCCACGCACGCAGCGATGAAGCCGTGGCTCAAGGCGCGACTCGCCTCGCTGCACGCCGACGGCGCCACTCTCGACCGACTGCGCGACGCCAGCCAGGCCGCTTGCGCGGATGCCTATCTCGCCCAAGGGGACACGCCCACCGCCCGCCTCGACGATTTCGTCTTCCGCCAGCCGATCTACGCCCTCGCGGCGTGGCTGGGCGTTCCGTCTTCGCAGTGGGTCGACGTGTACGACGACGTCCGCACGCTGGTCGCGGCGATGGCGGAATCCGCCAAGCCGTCGCCGCGCGCCGAGGCGATCGCACGCGGACACCGCGCAGCCACGGCACTGTGCCAGCGCGCCATGCGTTGGCTCGACAACGATGCCGCCCCGGGGACTTGGCTGCGTGACACGGCGCGAATCGCGGCACACGACGACGCCCTCGACCATGCCGCGCTTACGGCAAATGTCGCGGGCCTCTTCACGCAAACGCACGACGCCTGCGCCGGGCTTGTGGCCAACAGTCTGCGCCGGCTCGCGCGGCACGCGTCGCCCACTGTCATACCTGCCATCGATGGCCGTCAGATGCTTCGCGCCAACCTCGCCGTCGCCATCGCGACCGTCAGTGACGTGATTCGCCTCGATCCGCCCGTGCAAAACACCCGACGCTTCCTGCACGCGCCCGCCGTCATCGGCGAACGCACGCTCGCCCGCGGCGACGCCATCCTGGTGGTGCTGGCCGCTGCGCCCGCCAGTGCCGGGCCAGACGATATGGCCTGGACCTTCGGGCACGGCGCCCACACCTGCCCGGGGCGCTCGCCGGCGAGCACGATTGCCGCGCTCGGCGTTCAGACGATCCTCGACAGCGAGGTCGATCTCGCCGCCATCGCGACCGGCACGGCGTATCACCCGCTCGGCAACGTTCGCATCGCGCGTTTCCACGAGGAGGCACCGGCGGATTGAGGTCGTTTGCCGCCTCCGGCGCATTGTTTTATTTGACGGAACATTAGTTCCGTCAGTCGAAACGCGACGCACTCATCGAAAACCCTGTAAACACAAGGCTCTGCGCTAGGGCACCGCTTCATCCGGGGATTTCGGGCAGGATGACACTTTCCTCTCGCGTGTCCCCGCCATGGCTTCCCGGTACGCGTCCGTTTCGTCTTCCGCTGCTCACATGTCCGACACCTACACTGACGGCATGCCCATGCCCGCCCGGGCCTGGGCCGTTGCAACCGTCATGCTCGCCATCTCCCTCGCGGTGCTCGACGGGGCGATTGCCAACGTTGGGCTCCCCACCATCGCGCGCGACCTCAACGCCAGCCCGGCCACGTCGATCTGGATCGTCAACGCCTACCAGCTCGCCATCACCATCTCGTTGCTGCCGCTTGCCGCGCTCGGCGAGATCGTGAGCTACCGCCGCGTCTATACCGTCGGGCTCGCGCTCTTCACGGTCGCCTCGCTCGGCTGCGCCCTCTCGGATTCGCTCGTCACGCTCACGCTCGCGCGTGTGGCGCAGGGCTTCGGCGCGGCGGGCATCATGAGTGTGAACACCGCGCTGGTCAAAGCGATCTACCCGTCGCGCTGGCTCGGACGCGGCGTCTCGCTCAACGCGCTCATCGTTGCCATCTCGTCCGCCGCAGGCCCGACGATTGCCGCCGGTGTGCTGTCCATCGCGCACTGGCCGTGGCTCTTTGCCATCAATGTGCCGCTTGGCATCATCGCCTTTGTCATCGCCGTGCGCTCGCTGCCCGACACGGCCCGCGCCTCCCACCCGTTCGACTGGACCGGTGCGCTGTTGAGTGCGCTCACCTTCGGTTTGCTCATCTCCGGCATCGACGCCTTCGGGCACGGTCAAGCGCGCTGGCTCGTCGCGCTCGAAGTCGCCGCCGCCCTCGTCATCGGTACCGTTTTCGTGCGACGTCAACGCACCCAGCCAGTGCCGCTGCTGCCCCTCGACCTGTTGCGCATTCCCATTTTCGGGCTGTCGATCTGCACGTCGATGGCGTCGTTCTGCGCACAGATGCTCGCCTTCGTCGCACTACCGTTCTTCCTGCAGGATTCGCTCGGCTTCGATCGTGTCCAGACGGGCCTGCTGATGACTGCCTGGCCGCTCACCATCGTCGTCGTCGCGCCGCTGGCCGGCCGGCTGCTGGAGTATTACAAGCCGGGGCTGCTCGGCGCGATCGGGTTGGCGGCGTTCGCCCTCGGGTTGCTCGCGCTCGGCCTGCTGCCCGCGCATCCGCATCAGGCTGACATCGTCTGGCGCATGGCCCTGTGCGGTTTCGGCTTCGGCCTGTTTCAGTCGCCCAACAACTACGCGATGCTCACGGCCGCCCCCGCGCATCGCAGCGGCGGCGCGAGCGGCATGCTGGGCACCGCGCGCCTGACCGGGCAGACGACCGGCGCGGCGCTCGTGGCCCTCATCTTCAGCGTCTCCCCGTCCGGCCTCGGCACGCGCGCCTCACTTTTCGTGGCCGCCGCGTTCGCCGCGGTCGCGGCCGTGGTGAGCAGTCTGCGCACGCTGCCCGCCGCCCAGCCGGGCGCGAATTCGGCGCGCGGATGAGCGCGGTGCCCCGATGGCCCGAGTGCCTTCCTGCGGCCGGCCGCCCGGCCGTGCTACACTGCCGACCTTTTACGGCTCGCCCGTGCGGGCCGCAAATGCCATGAGTTTCTGCGCCATCGATTTCGGCACTTCGAATTCTGCCGTCGCCGTGCAAGACGGCGCCGCCATGCGTCTGGTCGAGCTGGAAGCCGGCTACGGCACGCTGCCGACCGCCGTCTTCTTCAATGCCGACGAAGGTGGCCGCGTCTCGTTCGGCCGCCAGGCCGTTGCCGATTACGTCGATGGCTACGACGGGCGCCTGATGCGCTCGCTCAAAAGCCTGCTCGGCTCCTCCCTGATCGAAAGCACCACCGACCTCGGCAACGGCTCGGCGATGCGCTACATCGACATCATCGCCACGTTCCTGCGCCATCTGCGCACGCATGCGCTGAAGTCCAGCAGCGGCGATTTGCGTCATGTGGTCATGGGACGCCCCGTGTTCTTCGTCGACGACGATCCGCGTGCCGACGCCGCCGCGCAGCGCTCGCTCGAACAAAGCGCGCGCGATGTGGGCTTCCAGGACGTGCAGTTCCAGTTCGAGCCGATCGCGGCCGCGTTCGATTACGAGTCGCGCCTGAGCCATGAGCAGCAGGTGCTCGTCATCGACATTGGCGGCGGCACCTCGGACTTCTCGCTGGTGCGTGTGGGACCGGAACGGGCACGCCATCTCGATCGCAAGGACGACGTGCTCGCCCACCACGGCGTGCACATCGCGGGCACGGACTTCGACCGCCGCATCGAGCTGGCCACGATCCTGCGCGAACTCGGTTACAAGGCGCTCGGCCCCGATGGCAAGGAAGTGCCGAACCGGATCTATTTTGATCTGGCGACGTGGCACCTGATCAACACGGTCTACACGCCGAAGCGCGTTGGCGAGTTGGCGCTCACGGCGCATCTGTACGCCGATCCGGCCCATCACCGACGCCTGATGCGCACGGTCGAGCAACGCCTCGGACACGCGCTCGTCGGCCATGCCGAAGACGCGAAGATCGACGTGGCCTCCGGCGGCGAAACACGCATCGACCTGTCGGTGATCGAGCGCGATCTGGCGGTCGCGTTCTCGGAAGCGGGATTGGTGGAAGCGGTCGGCGACGAGATCGCAAGCATCACGGCAGGCGCTGTGCATACGGCCGCGTTGGCCGGCTTGCGCGCCGAGGACGTCGATGCGCTCTACTTCACCGGCGGCTCCACGGGCCTGCGCTGCCTTTCCGATGCGATGTGTGCCGCGTTTCCGAAAGCGACGCCGGTATTCGGCGACCGTCTCGCCAGCGTGGCGCTGGGGCTCGGCATTCACGCCAGGCGCGTGTTTTCCTGAGCGGTCGCCGGCGTCCGTTACTGGAACGCGACTTCGTTGAAACTGCGCAGTTTGCGACTGTGCAGACGATCCAGACCGTTATCGCGCAGCAGCTCCATCGTCTTCACGCCGATCTTCAGATGCTGGTCGACGCGCTCGCGATAGAACCGGTCCGCCATGCCGGGCAACTTCAGCTCGCCATGCAACGGCTTGTCGCTCACGCATAGCAAGGTGCCGTACGGTACGCGGAAACGGAAGCCGTTCGCCGCAATCGTCGCACTCTCCATGTCGAGCGCAATCGCCCGGCTTTGACTCATGCGCTGCACCGGCTCGCGGTGATCACGCAACTCCCAGTTGCGATTGTCGACCGTGACGACCGTGCCCGTGCGCATCACCCGCTTGAGTTCGAAGTCGTCGAGCTGTGTGACGTCGGCCACGGCGCGCTCGAGCGCGACCTGCACCTCGGCCAGCGGCGGCACTGGCACCCACAGCGGCAGATCGTCGTCGAGCACGTGATCCTCGCGCACGTAGCCGTGTGCCAGGCAGTAATCGCCCAGACGCTGCGAGTTGCGCAGCCCGGCGCAGTGTCCCAGCATGACCCAGGCGTGCGGGCGCAGCACGGCGATGTGGTCGGTGATGGTCTTCGCGTTGGACGGACCCACGCCGATGTTGACCATCGTGATGCCGGTGTTGTCCGGGCGCACGAGGTGATACGCCGGCATCTGCGGCAGGCGCGGCGGCGGTGTGCCCCGCGCGGCGCGCGCGTCGATGTTCTGGTTCCAGTGCGTTACGTTGCCCGGCTCGACGAACGCGGTGTACTGGCTGCGGTACTCGCGCAACGCCGGATCGTCGGTCACACTCATCAACTCGCGCCCCAGTTCGACGAACTCGTCGATATAGAACTGGTAGTTCGTGAACAGCACGTAGTTCTGGAAATGCTCGGGCGACGTGGCGGTGTAGTGACGCAGGCGATGCAGCGAGTAGTCGACGCGCGGCGCCGTGAACAGGGCCAGCGGCAGGATCTCGCCGGGCAATGGATCGCGCGTGCCGTTCACGATGCTGTCGTCCATCGTCGCCAGGTCGGGCACGTCGAACACGGTGCGCATGGCGCGCAGGTGCGTTTGATCGAGATCGCCTTCGAGATAGACGCCATCCTGGTAGGCGAAATGCACGGGGATCGGCTCGTCCGAGACGCCCACTTCAAACGCGACACCATGATTGTGCGCCAGACGGCGAAGCTGCTCGGTGTAGTAGTTCTCGAACAGATCCGGTCGCGTGACCGTCGTCTGGTAACTGCCCGGCCCCGACACGAAACCATAGGACAGGCGCTTGTCCAGTTGGGTGATGTCTTCGGTGGTGATGCGAATAAACGGGTAATGCGCGCTCACACGCCGCGCCGCCTCCTTCTGTGTGGAAAACCGCTCGAAAGCGGCGCGAAGGTATGCCGTGTTGGCGTCGTAGATCGTCTTCAGGTAGGCGACGGCTTCCACCGGATCGGCAATCGATCGGGTGGCATGGACCGGTTCTTGTTCGGACATGCGCAAACCTCTTCTGTCTAAATCATGAGGGTGAGTATGCGCCCATTGTGACACGACCCGCAGGCTTCTCGGTGTCCTGTGCGCTGCCGTGACCGAGCCAGTCGAGCGCCCCCTCGCCGGCCGTCTGCGCCCCCGGCCCGGCGCGCCGAATCGCCACGCCGACGGCCAGCACGTCGATGGCCGCAAGGTGGAGAATTCGCGCGATCATCGTCACGTGAGCCCCCGTCGTCTCGACATGATCATTGGGCAGCACCAGCGTCGCCTTGCGCGCGAGCGGCGAGTTGCGGGCCGTGAGCGCAATGACCTTCGCGCCGCGCGCCACGGCAACGTCGACGGCTCGGTTCAGATCCGCCGAGCGGCCCGACGCCGAAATCGCGACCACCACGTCGCCGTCTCCGAGCAGTCCCGCCGATGCTTGCAACAGGTACGGATCGCCGTACGCGATGGTCGGCATGCCGAAGCGGAAGAACTTGTAGTGCGCGTCCTGCGCGATCACGCCGGAGTTGCCCAGCCCGTAGAACTCGATGCGGCGCGCCCCGTCGAGCAACGTCACGGCCGCCTCGAGCGTGCGCGCGTCGAGGTGCTCGCGCATTTGCAGAATCGACGACACCGTGTTGTCGAGCACCTTGGCGCTGAATTCCGCCGCGGAGTCGCCCACGTGCACCTGTCCATGGCGCACCGGCAACGTGCCGGTCAGTGCGCTCGCAAGTTTGAGCTTGAAGTCCGAGAGTCCCTGACAGCCGAGCTTGCGACAAAAGCGGATGACCGTCGGCTGGCTCACTCGGGCAAGACGCGCGATTTCCGCCACCGGCTCCGCAAGCAGCGCACGCGGTTGCTTGAGTGTGAGTTCGGCCACGCGCTGCTCGGCCGGGCTCAGCCGGTCGCGCAAACGATGCAGGCGGTCGATCAACGCGCCCGCGCCTGCCGCATGCGTGCCGAGCTGCTCGGCAAGCATGGCGGACGTGCCCAGAAACGCCGGGTGATCGGCCGTGATGATGTAGGTCGGAATCGGCTTGAGATACGCCTCGAAACGCCCCTTCGCCTCGAAGCGCTGGCGAAACGGCGAGTCCTCGAACAACTTGCCGAGCTTCGGAATCACGCCGCCCCCCAGGTACACGCCGCCCACGGCGCCCAGCGACACCGCGACATTGCCCGCAAGGGTGCCGAGCATCGCGCAGAAGCAATCGACGGTCTCTCGCGCGAGCGGATCGCCGCCCTGGGCGAGCTTCACGATCTCGGGCGTCTCCCGCGCGGGGACGGCGTGGCCATCCCGGCCAGCCAACGCTTGATAGACGAGCGCCATGCCGGGCCCGGCCACCAGACGCTCGAACGATACATGCGAAAAGTGTTTCCACGCGTAGCGCAGCACCGCGATTTCGCGCTCGTCCGCCGGTGCGAACGTCGTGTGGCCGCCTTCGCTGCCGAGCGCGATCCAGCGTTCAGCCGCCGGAATCAGGCCCGAGACGCCAACGCCGGTGCCCGGCCCCAGCAAGCCGAGCACGCCCCCCGGCTGCGGTTCGCCGCCGCCCACCTGTCGCTTCTGCGCGTCCGACAGGTAGGGCAGTGCCATCGCCAGCGCGGTGAAATCGTTGACGACCAGCAGCGTCTCGAAATGCAGCGCACGACGCGTCGCTTCGATCGAGAAGTGCCAGTCGCGATTCGTCATGCGCACCTCGTCCCCGGCAATCGGGTTCGCAATGGCGATCGCGGCGTGCCGAACCGGTTCGGCATGATCGGCCTCGTCAAGATAGGCACGGATGACTTCGGGAACCCCGGGAAAATCGTCGCAGGCGTAGTCCCGGATCTCGATGAGATCGCCGGGGGCGACTTCCAGCGCGAAGCGGGCGTTCGTGCCGCCGATGTCGGCCAGCAGTCGCGGACCACTCAGGTGCGGCGGATTATTCCTCACTCCAGAAGACATCGATATTCACTCCTTCACAATGGATCAGCCGGGAGATGGCGTTGTCCTGCGCCTCGGCCTGCGCCGCTTCGAACACGGCGCGTTTGGCGGGGCCTTGGATTTGCAACAGGAGCCGCTCGCAGGACGCGAGGGCCGCAAGCGACCACGACACGCGCAGGTGAGGCGCGTGCTGCGGCTGCATGAGCACGAACTTGTCGTGCGTGGTGATGGCATCGCGCCATTGCACCGCGTCGGCGAAGAGCGACGCCGTATGGCCGTCTTCGCCCATGCCGAGCACACACACCTGTGGCACGCCATGCGTCCACGTGGCGTTGAGCGTCCGCACGTGCAGTGAGGCGGGCGTCTTGATGTCCACCAGCGGCAGCCAGTGCCCACCATTGGCACCGGGCAGCAGTGTCTCGGCCACCAGCCGGGCATTGCTCTCGGCGTGCGCGGGCGGCAGCCAGCGGTCGTCGACGAGCGTGATGTCCACGTCGCGCCACGCCACGGGCAGCCGGGCGAGTTGTTCGAGAAATGCCCTGGGACTCGTGCCGCCCGACACGGCCAGCAACGCGCGCGGACGAACCGTCAACGCTTCATCGAGTCGCGCGACGACAGCGTTGGCGAGCGCCAGCGCCTGCGCCTGCCGCGTGGGGTAGGTGCGCCAATGAATCATGACTGTCGACCTCCGTTTTCCTCGGCGTGGGGCAGCGGCACCGGGCGGCATCACGCCCCGTCCGGCGCGCCACCTCAGTTGTCTTCTTCGACCCAGCTCGTGCCCGACTGCGCGAGTAGCGCGCTGGCGGCGGGCGGCCCCCAGGTGCCGGCGGCATAGCGCTTCGGCCCCTTGTGCTGACGCGACCAGTACGCCTGAATCGGCGCGACCCAGCGCCAGGCCGCTTCCTGCTCGTCTCGACGGACAAAGAGGGCCAGACGCCCGTTGATGACGTCGAGCAACAGCCGCTCGTACGCATCCATCCGATGTCCCCTGAAGAACTGGTCGAACGCCAGATCGAGGTGAACCGATTGCAGTGTCATGCCCTCGCCCGGCTGCTTCGCCAGACAGTAAAGGCGCATCGACTCGTTCGGCTGCAGACGGATGACGAGACGATTGGCGCCGGCTTGCGCCGTCGCCTCGCCGAGCAACGGATAGGGGGTTGGGCAGTAGTTGACGACGATCTCCGCCACGCGCTCGCCCAGCCGCTTGCCCGTGCGCAGGTAGAACGGCACGCCGGCCCAGCGCCAGTTGTCGATCTCGGCCTTCAGGGCCACGAACGTCTCCGTCTGGCTCGACGGCGGCACCCCAGGCTCGTCGACGTACGCCGGCACCGCCGACTTGCCGATCGCGCCACCGCCGTATTGCCCTCGCACCACGTGGCGCGCGACCGTGTCGTCGTCGAGCGGGCGCAACGAGCGCAGCACGCGCAGCTTCTCGTCGCGCACGGCATCGGCGTCCATCGACAGGGGCGGCTCCATCGCGACGATGGCCAGCAGTTGCAGCAGATGGTTCTGCACCATGTCGCGCAGCGCGCCGGTCTGTTCGTAGAACTCACCGCGCCCTTCGACGCCGATTTCCTCGGCAATCGTGATCTGAATGCTGTCGATCAGTTCGCGTCGCCACAACGGCTCGAAGATCGCGTTGCCGAAGCGCAGTGCCAGCAGGTTCTGCACCGCCTCTTTCCCGAGGTAGTGATCGATGCGATAGATCTGATCTTCCCGGAAGCTCGCCCCCACCGCGTCGTTGATCGCCTCTGACGAGGCCAGATCGTGGCCCAGCGGCTTTTCCAGCACGATGCGGCTGTTCTCGTTGAGCTTGGCGCTGCGCAGCCCTTCGCAGATGGGGATGAACAGCGACGGGCCGGTGGCCAGGTAGAAGATGCGCACGCCCTGCCGCGGGGCGAGGCGCTCGGCCAGCACGCTGAATTCGGCTTCACGCCCGAGATCGAGCGGCATGTAGTCGATAGTGGCGAGAAACCGCGACCAGGCACCTTCGTCCCAGACGTCGGGTTTGATATGCCCGCGTACGTGCTCCTCGCACCACTGGTGGTAAGCGGCGGCATCCATCGGCTTGCGGGCAATCGCGAGAATGCGCCCGGCATGCCCGCCGTCACCGGTGTCGGCATCCGAGCCCAATTGCCCCGTGCGGAACGCCCGGAACAGCGCAGGCAGCACCTTGCGCAACGACAAATCGCCGGTGGCGCCGAACAACACAAAGGTATAGGGTAAAGGCGTGTTCATAGACAGCGTGGACTCCGTGCAACCGGACGCCTCGGCTCGGCACCGCGCGGCGCACCAACCGGCGAGCGACCTGTCCAACGCGCCAGCAAGCGCCGAAGCGATCGGGTGAGCTGCCTGGGCCGCCGAAGATTGGCTGAGGTCCGGAAGTGGCTGAAGAAGCGCAACTTTGACACTGTATTGTAGTTTAACTACACTTTAACGCAACAAAATCGCGTGCTTTGACTACATCATGTCCCCATGATCCAGGCCAACGCATCCCCTCAAGCCCGTATGCGAGCGGTGTCGCAGGCGTGAAACGGTTCGAGCGGTTCGAGCGGTTCGAGCGGTTCGAGCGGTTCGAGCGGTTCGAGCGCTTTGAACGCTTTGAACGCTTTGAACGCTTTGAATGCTTTGAATGCGTCGGGCACGCCAAGCGGCGTCACAGGCGCCTTGCGCCTCCCTCGCGTCGGACGGCCCACAACCTCCCGGAAATCCCATGACCCAGTCTTCGCACAACGTGTCGCTGCATCCGGTGGTAGAACGCGTGACCCAACGCCTGATCGAGCGCAGCCGATCATCGCGCCAGGCGTATCTGGAGGGCGTGGCTCGCGCCACGCAGGGGCAACCCGGTCGCGAGTCGATCGGCTGCGCCAATCTCGCGCACGCCCTGGCCGCCGCCCCTGCCGACGATCGCATCAAGATCCGTACCGAACGCACACCCAACATCGGCATCGTCACCGCCTATAACGACATGTTGTCGGCACACGCGCCGTTCGTCGAGTTCCCCGACGTCATCAAATCCGCCGCGCGCGCGCACGGCGCCAGCGCGCAAGTCGCGGGCGGCGTGCCCGCCATGTGCGATGGTGTGACACAGGGTTACGCGGGCATGGAACTCTCGTTGTTCTCGCGCGACGTGATTGCGATGGCCTCGGTCGTGGCGCTCTCGCACCAGATGTTCGACGCGGCCATGTTCCTCGGCGTGTGTGACAAGATCGTGCCGGGACTGGTCATCGCGGCCCAGGCATTCGGCCATCTGCCGGCCGTTTTTGCGCCGGCGGGACCGATGCCCTCCGGGCTGCCCAACGACGAAAAGTCGCGCATCCGGCAGGAATATGCCGCGGGCCGCATCACCCGCGCGGCGCTGCTCGATTCCGAACTCGCCGCGTACCACACCGAAGGCACCTGCACGTTCTACGGCACGGCGAACAGCAACCAGATGCTCATGGAATTCATGGGGCTGCATCTGCCCGGCGCGTCGTTCGTCAATCCGCATACGCCGCTGCGTCATGCACTCACGCAGGCGGCGACGGCGCGCGCGGTGGCGTTGGCCAAGACCGGTATCAACACGTCGCACATTCTTGATGAGCGCGCGTTCATCAATGGCGTCGTTGGTCTGTTGGCCACCGGCGGCTCGACCAACCACACGTTGCATCTGGTGGCGATGGCGCATGCCGGTGGCATTCTGCTCGACTGGCAGGACTTCGCCGACCTCTCTGACGTCACGCCGCTGCTCGCCCACGTCTACCCGAACGGCAAGGCGGATGTGAACCAGTTCCATGCGGCGGGCGGCCTGAACTTCCTCATTCGCGAGTTGCTCGATGCCGGCTTCCTGCACAACGATGTCACCACGGTCATGGGCCACGGTCTGCGCGCGTACACGCAGGAAGCCGTGCTGCGCGACGATGTGCTCTCGTGGCACGACGCGCCCGCCGACAGCCTCGACGAAGGCATCGTGCGCCCGGCCTCGCGACCGTTTGCGCACGAAGGCGGATTGCGCATGCTGGCGGGCAACCTGGGACGCGCGGTGATCAAGTCGTCCGCCGTCAAGCCGGAACATCAGACCGTGCGCGCGCCGGCACGCGTGTTCTCCGATCAGGAGAGCGCACAAGCGGCGTTCAAGGCCGGCGAACTGACACGCGATGTGATCGTCGTGGTGCGCTTCCAGGGTCCGCAGGCGAATGGCATGCCCGAGTTGCACAAACTCATGCCAATGCTCGGCCTTCTCCAGGACGAAGGCCATCACGTGGCGCTCGTGACCGACGGGCGGATGTCCGGCGCGTCGGGCAAAGTGCCCGCCGCCATTCATCTGTCGCCGGAAGCGGAGCAAGGCGGCATGCTCGCGCGCGTGCAGGACGGCGACATCCTCACAATCGATTGCGAGAAGAACGTGTTGCACTGCGAAGTCGACGACGCCACGCTCGCCGCGCGCGCACCGGCCCCGGTGCCGCAACGGCCGTTTGACCCGTGGCGCAACGTGTTCGGGCTATTCCGGCGCAATGTCGGCGCCGCACCGCATGGGGCATGTGTGCTGTTCGACGACGCGGAGTATCCGAAGCACGCGTGAGACCGGCAGGCGCATCACCCCGGCCGGGGCAGGCGACGACGCGATGAAGGGACGAAGGGACGAAGGGACGAAGGGACAACGAGACAAGGGGCGCGTCCTGACGCCGGACGCGCCCCTGAGGACAGTCATGAGACGGTAGGCTTGATGTTCTGGTTGCAACGGAACAGGTTGTGCAAATCGTAGCGGGTTTTCACCGCGACGAGACGGTCGTAGTTCGGACCGTAGGCCGCGCCGATACGTTCCGTCTCGTCCTGCGTCAGAAAGTTGACATACACGCTGCCCAAGGCAAACGGCGCCGCCGCGTCGAAGAACGCGCGCGCCCACGCGATGCAACCCGCATCGTCGCTCGCGTCGGTCCAGCGGGCGTGCACATTCATGACGTATTGCGCATCGCGGCTTGAATACGCCGTGGCCTCGACCGGCACGCGTGCGGTTTGTCCCCCGATCTGACCGAAGAAGATTTCACATTGCGGCGACGGAAGATGGCTGATGGCGTCGATCAGCACGTCGAGCAAGCCATCCGGTATCTCGGCCAGATTGTGGGACTTCCAATAGTTGCGCGCACCGGGCGTCAGCAGCGGATCGAACGCCCGTTGCCACATGGCATAGGGCATGGGGCCAAGATGCTCGCCATACGGGGTGCCGAACTTTCGTACCGCGTCGACGGCTGCCGGGCCGTCGGCCACCGCCCCCTGGTAGCAGATCGCGAAGGCGACGATCGGCTTGCCATGGACATCCGCCGGCAGAAATGGCAGCGGTGGCGCGAGGCGCAGCACGGCCCAGACCGAGAGGTCATCGGGCATTGCGTCGAAGGCGGCACGATATTTCACGAGCGCCGCCTTCGCCTGATCCAACGGCAGGACGACGAGCCCGCCATATACCTGCGGCCCCACCGGATGCAACAGGAACTCGAACATCGTCACCACGCCGAAGTTGCCGCCGCCGCCTCGAATCGCCCAGAACAAATCCTCATGATGATCCGCATCGGCGTGAACCATTTCACCGTCGGCCGTGACGACATCTGCGCCGACCAGATTGTCGACCGTCATTCCGTATTTGCGACTGAGCCAGCCAAATCCGCCGCCGAGCGTCAGCCCGGCAACGCCGGTGGTGGAATTGATCCCGAGGGGTGTCGCCAACCCGAACGCCTGGGCTTCGTGGTCGAAATCACCGAGCGTCGCGCCCGGTTCAACGTACGCGCGACGCGCCCCCGGATCGACCCGTACCGAGGTCATGGGTGACAGATCGATCATCAGCCCGTCGTCGCAGACGGCACTGCCCGCGATATTGTGCGCACCGCCGCGCACGGCGAGCTGCAGAGCGTTGTCGCGCGCGAAGGCCACCGCGCGGCGCACATCGGCAACGCCCTTGCAACGCACGATCAACGCCGGGCGGCGGTCGATCATGGCGTTCCATAGACGGCGTGCGTCGTCGAAGCCGGGATCGGCTGGCAGCAGCACTTGCCCTCGCGTGCCGGCCTTGAGATCGGCGATTGCATCGCTGGACAGATTGACCATGAGACACCTCCTGGCAGGCAAACGACGCGGGATTACACTTGACGTGGCGCGTGGTGACGATTGACGCCGGGCGCAAATACGAATGACGCGAGGCGTGACTACGATCGACGCGGGGCGTGACTAAGATCGACGCGGGGCGTGACTAAGATTGACGCGGGGCGTCAACGGGCGGTGTCCCGTCGTGAAACATCGTGCGCAGTTGGGTGCGCAGTTCCGCCGAATCGGTATGTCCGTGCACGGTGATGGCGTGCTGCACGGCCGCCTCCAGCAGTTCGTTTTCGGAATCCGCGGATAGCGCTACGGAACAGTGCATTGCGCTCGGGAATTCGCGGCAATCGATGAATTTTCGGGTCATGACAGTCTCCTCACACGGTAACGTGATGTTGGGCAAATGACCGCGCCGGGTGCCGCGCGACGCCTGCAGGGCGCGATTTCACCTTCTACGCATCGCAAACAAAATCATTCTGAAAGTATAGGTCGCTGTTGGCGAACTTCATGTCACGCGACGATGGGATTAATACACTCGGCCAACGCGCACCACGACGGTATGACGATCACCGCGATGCAACGACATCGAGAAATCTTGACGCCTTTTTTATCCGTGCATCCCTAGACTGGCTCCGTCGTCACTCCTGTCGTCAATCGACACGTTGTCATGCCTGCCACCTCCCAATGCGCAAGTCTGGAACCTCCCGAGCCGGGCGCCGTCCTGGCCGACGCTTTCTCCGCTGCGCGTGAGCGCCATCGACGTCCCCCTCGCGCACGTCTCGATGCAACGCTTGACATCACGCTCAGCCGTGCAGCGGTCTCCACGCTCGCCATCACGCTGGCAATGAGCCTGCCGATGCCTTGGCGCGTCGAGACAATTCGCCCGATCCGGCACGATACGGCCGCTGTGGTGTCGATCGCGCTACCGCGCGTGGAAGCCTCACGGGCCATGCACGCCGTCATGCAATCACTGCCCCAAGCTGAATTTGGTGCGCTGCGTCTGCGCCCTGCAGCCTGAGCGTACGACATCCCGAGCGTCCCGCCCCGCAACCCTGCCCACGTTATGAACACTGCCATCTTCGAAGGTGTTTGGATTCCCCTCGTCACGCCCATGACAGGCGCGAACGGCGCGCAGATCGACCGCATCGCGTTCGCGCGTCTGGTCGACTTCTACCTCGCCGCCGGTGTCAGCGGACTCGTCGTGGCCGGCACCACGGGCGAAGGTGCACTGCTCGACCACGACGAGCGCCGTTGGCTTGTCGAGACCGCGTGCCATCTCGCCCAAGGTCATGCGCCGGTGTTGGCCGGCGTCGGTGCGGCCGACACGTCCAACGCTGCACGCCAGATTGCCAGCCTCGACGATCTGCCGCTCGCCGGCTATCTCGTGCCACCGCCGTACTATCTGCGGCCGTCGCAAGACGGCATCCTCTGGCACTACCGCACGTTGGCCGCCGTGACGCGCAAACCGCTTGTGCTCTACAACGTACCGCTGCGTACCGGCGTGACGCTCAGCGTGGAGACGATCCGCGAGTTGGCATCGCACAGCGCCTTCGCGGCGATCAAGGAGTGCGACGAGCATTCGCTCACGCACTTGCCGTCGCAGGTCGACATGCGTGTGCTGTGCGGTGACGATATGCAGTTGCTGCCTGCACTGCACGCCGGCGCGCTCGGATGCATTTCGGCGGCGGCCCATGTGCGGCCGGATCTCTATCTGAAGCTGCTGCGCTACACACGCGAGGGCGACATGGTCCACGCGACAATGCTCTTCAACGGCATGAAGCCGCTTATCCGGCGCTTGTTTGCCGAGCCCAATCCTGTGGCGATCAAAGCCGCGCTTGCGTCGTTGGGGCTGTGCCCGGAAACGGTTCGCCGTCCGCACATGCCATGCACGGCCGCGCTTCGCAAGACGATCGATGCTCAGCTGGAAGTGACAATGGCTTTCTGAGTGAGAGCGCCGGCACCAACTCGCCCCTCGCCACGACATCACACCCAACATGGATGACATCGAACAGCGTCAACGCACCATCGCCCGTCTGTTGATCAAGCTCTCTGGCACCACGTTGGCCAGACTCGCATACGCGACCGGCGTCACCGGCAACACGATTTCACGATGGGTTCACGGCGACCGCTGCGCGCTGGGTCCGCAGGGACGCGACAAACTGTTCACCGCGCTTGGCGCCCACCGTGACGGCCTCGACGTACGGCTCGCACCGCGCGCCTCGGGCGCCGCACAACCGGTATTCCAGATCAACGGCCTCGTCCAGGCCGAGCGCTTCGCCACGCTCGCGGCACTGACTTCGACGCGCTTCGTTGCGGCGCGAGAGACTTGCCAGGGAAAAACGCTCGTGAGCGTTGTCACCGACATCAGCGGGCAAACGACGGCGCTGCTCGTCGGCACGCGTGAAGCGCTCGACGCACTGTATACAGAACTGGGCATCACCGTGTCATCCAAACGCCGTTTGGAGGTTGCCCTCGGTCCTGGCGCTTCGGTTGGCGTCGCGAGGCGGCTACACTCGATCTGACCGCATTTCGACCGCCCGTCCGGGACCTGGGTCGACGACTGAGCGCCGCCGCAGCGCATGAGGTCCAGGCCAGCGGCAATCGTCTCGCCGCTGGCGTGGCGCGTCAGGCCGACGCGCTCGCGTTCACTGCCAGCCGAACCGCCGCGCGAACATGCCTTTCATCATCTGCGTGAGCACGGCGTAGGCGAGCAGGATGGCCGCCAGCATCGGGAAGTAGGCGAGCGGCAACGCCTGCATCTTGAACGTGTCGGCGAACGGCGACATCGGCAGCATGATGCCGATCAGCATCACGGCGGCCGTCATCATCAGCAGCGGCCATGCCGCGCGACTCTGCACGAACGGAATGCGACGCGTGCGGATCAGGTGCACGATGAGCGTCTGCGACAACAGCCCCTCGACGAACCAGGCGGACTGGAACAGCGTCTGGTGCTCGGCGCTGTTCGCCCCGAACCAGTGCCACATCGCCGCGAACGTCAGCACATCGAAAATCGAACTGATCGGGCCGAAGAACACCATGAAGCGCGACAGATCCGCCGGATTCCAGCGCTGCGGCTGCGTCAGTTGCTCGGCATCGACGTTGTCGAACGGAATCGTCGTCTGCGACAGATCGTAGAGCAGGTTCTGCGTGAGCAACTGCAACGGCAGCATCGGCAGGAACGGCAGGAACGCGCTCGCGATCAGCACCGAGAAAACGTTGCCAAAGTTCGAGCTGGCCGTCATCTTGATGTACTTGAGCATGTTCGCAAACGTGCGACGCCCCTCGATCACGCCCTGCTCCAGCACCATCAGGCTCTTCTCCAGCAAGATCAGGTCGGCCGCCTCCTTGGCGATGTCCACGGCGGTATCCACCGAAATGCCGATGTCGGCCGCGCGCAAGGCCGGCGCATCGTTGATGCCATCGCCCATGAAGCCAACGACATGGCCGTTCGCGCGCAGCAGGCGCACCAGTCGCTCCTTGTGCGACGGCGTGAGCTTGGCGAACACATTGGCACGCTCGACCGTCTGCGCCAGTTCGGCGTCGCTCATCGCCTCGATGTCGTCGCCCAGCACACAGCCGCTCACCGGCAGGCCCACTTCGCGGCAGACCTTCGCCGTCACGAGATCGTTGTCGCCCGTGAGCACCTTGACGTGGACCCCCGCCGCCGCGAGCGCCTTCAACGCAGGCGCCGTCGACTCCTTGGGCGGATCGAGGAACGCGATATACCCGACGAGCACGAGTTCGCGCTCGTCCGCAATGCCATAGCGCTCGCGCACCGGCGGCAGGTGGCGCGTCGCCACGGCCACCACGCGCAGCCCCTCGGTGTTCAGGTCGGCAGTCACGCGACGCAGCCGGGCCAGCACGTCGGGCGTGAGCGGCTCGACGTTCGCGCCGTGCTGTACGCGGTCGCACACCGCCATCACCTCTTCCACCGCGCCCTTGCAGATCAGTTCGTGATGATCGCCGTTCTCGCTGACCACCACCGACATGCGACGGCGCTGGAAGTCGAACGGGATCTCGTCGATCTTGCGATACCGGTTCACGATGTCCAGATGCTGATGCAGCTCCGCATGATCGAGCACCGCCACGTCGAGCAGGTTCTTCAGGCCGGTCTGGTAAAAGCTGTTGAGATAGGCGTACTCGAGCACGTCCTCCGAGGCATGGCCCCAGACATCGGTGTGACGCTCGAGACAGATCTTGTCCTGCGTGAGCGTGCCGGTCTTGTCGGTGCACAGCACATCCATCGCGCCGAAGTTCTGGATCGCATCGAGCCGCTTGACGATCACCTTCTTGCGTGAGAGCACGACCGCGCCCTTGGCGAGCGTGGCCGTCACGATCATCGGCAGCATTTCGGGCGTGAGGCCCACGGCCACCGACAGCGCGAACAGCGACGCCTCGAGCCAGTCGTGCTTGGTAAAACCGTTGATCAGGAGCACGATGGGCGTCATGACCAGCATGAAGCGAATCAACACCCACGACACGCGGTTCACGCCCTGTTGGAACGACGTCACGCTCGGCTGCTGCGCCGTGACACGCTGCGCGAGCGAGCCGAAGAAGGTGCGCGCTCCCGTAGCCACGACGACGGCCGTGGCGGAACCGCTCACGACGTTCGTCCCCATGAACGCGAGGTTGTCATAGGCGAGCGGATTGCTGCCCCCGGATTCGCACGGGTGCGCGAATTTCTCGACGGGCAGTGCCTCGCCCGTGAGTGCCGATTGCGAGACGAACAGATCCTTGGCCGCGAGAATGCGCACGTCCGCCGGAATCATGTCGCCGGCCGCAAGCAGCACGATGTCGCCCGGCACGAGTTCGGCCAACGCAATTTCACGCCCCATGCGGCCCAGACGGCGCACGTGGTCGACCTCCGCGCCCTCTTGGCCGAACACTTCGCGGCGCAGCACCGTCGCCGTCGTGCTCACCATGGCCTTGAGCTTTTCCGCGGCCTTGGTGGAACGCGCCTCCTGCACGAATCGCAACACCGTGGAAATGATCACCATCGACGCGATGATGATCGTTGCCTCGGTGTCGTCGGTGGCATAGGACACAGCGGCCAATGCCGAGAGCAGCAGGTTGAACGGATTGCGGTAGCAGTTGAACAGGTGCTGCCACCAGGGCAGCGGCTTTTCGTGCTCGACTTCGTTGGCACCGACGTGCGCCCGTACGGTGGCGGCTTCGTCGTCGGATAACCCCTCGCGCGTCGTGCGCAGACGGGCGAGCAGATCCGGGCCGGCGTCGCGGGCGGCGTCGAGTAGACCTGGTGGTGCCTCGTGGCCATGTGCGGGCGCATCGAGGGTTTCGAGCATGTCGCGGCGGCGGAAGAAGCGCAGGCCGAGGCGCGCGCCAAGCACCGCAATCAGTCGCTCGCTGAGCGTGAGAGCTTGTTGCATCGGATACATCCTGAAAATACTGTCGATATCGCTGGGCACCGGTCAGTCGCCCATGCCTGGGAGACCGTCGTCGCGCGGGCTCAGCCCGCGTGTCCGGTCGGATCGTTACGGCGCACGAGCGCCCGCAGCCACTGCCCGAGTCGCGCGCCCGGCCCCGGGCGCGCGAGACGCTCGCCTTTCATCACCGGTGCCCACGGCAAACGGCCTGAAAACGAACCCCTGCGCGCAACGGGACAGCCCGAACGGCAGATGTAAAGCAAATTAGGGAGCGTGCTACGAAAGACGGACGCTATCGGTATGGCCCAAGAAAACCCTTCGGCGCGGCGGCCAAGGGCATTGGGCAATCGAAACGTGCATCTGAGGTGCGCGCCAACCCGACTATGCGAGTTAGCGGCAGGGAAGATCCCGAGGACTAACTCGCGGTGATGGTGTCGACCTGCGCCGACCGGCAACTACCACTAGAACTACTGTCCACGGAAGGACCTCCTGAGAGCTATGACGGCGCGATTTTACCGCCGAGTGCGTCGAAAGAAAAGTGACAATTCACCGTGTTACAAAATCATGACGAATGCAACTTTCCCGCAGGGATCGGCTCAGTCAGAATCTGTCATGTTTTCGTCACAAACCGCCGGCCGGCGGCCGTCGAGGCACCGGCACCGCGCATCGCCCGGTGGCGCGCCGGGCACCTGGCCTGCCCTTTTCCACGCCTCTGAATTTCATGGATTCGATCAACCGCGCCCTATTCCTGACCATCAATGCCTCGCCCAACGTGAGCGAGGGCGAACTGGCCGTCGCCGTCCTGCTGGCCAAATACCTGATTCTCCTGCTCCCGGTGGGCCTGAGCCTCCTATGGCTCGCGGGCGGGCGCGACCGCGAGGGCGCCGTGCACGGTCTGCTGGGGGTGGGGCTCGTGCTGCTGATCAACGGCGTGATCGGCCTGGCCTGGTTCGAGCCGCGGCCGTTCGTCGTCGGCTTCGGCACGAACCTGCTCCCGCACGCGCCGACGAGCGCCTTTCCCAGCAATCACGCGTCGATCCTGTTCACGTCGGCGTTCGTTCTGATGGGCACGCTCGCGCGCTCGCCGCGCCTGCTCGGTCGAATCCTGCTGCTGAGCGCCTTGCCCGTGTGCTGGGCGCGCGTCTATCTCGGCGTGCACTGGCCGCTCGACATGCTCGGGGCGTTGGGGGTGTCAGTTGTCGTGGCGCTCATCATGCGCACGGCGGGCGCGCGCGAGACGAGCCGTATCGTCGCGGCCATTCTCGAAGGCCTCTATCGCCGTTTGCTGGCGTGGCCGATCGCGCGCGGCTGGCTGCGTCGCTAAGCCGGCGAACTTGGGAAACGACGGGAACCCCGAAAGCCGTGAAAGCGGTGAGACCTGCGGGACGCCGCAGGAAGCGGCAGGAAGGGGCAGAGAAGCGGTGGGACGGGTCTGCGAACGGGCAGGGACGGCGGGGGAGACTCGGGAGAACCGAATCTCCCAGAACGGCGTCGGAGATGGGGATCAGCGGTGGTATTCGCCAGCGGCTTCGGGCTGGTAATCGATACCGAGCAATTCCAGCGCGATGCGATGGCCGCCCGGCACTTGCCAGTGGATCGACTGGCCGACGCGCAACCCGAGCAGCGCGCTGCCCACCGGCGCGAGCACCGAAAGACCGTTCGGCGTGCCCGCCAAATGCTGGGGATACACAAGCGTCACGCGATGTTCCTGCGCTGCGGCGAGGTCACGATAGCGCACCACCGAATTCATCGTGGCGACGTCGGCCGGCATCTGCTCCGGTTCGACGACGCTCGCCCGGGCAAGCTCTGTTTCGAGTGCCTCCACATACGGCAATGCCGCACGCGGCGCCTGCGCCATGAGCGCTTCGAGGCGTTCGAGGTCGAGCGTGGAGACAGTGATCGAGGGGCGTTGCGAATGGACGATGGACATGTCGGTGGGCCTGTTTTTCCTTGATGTGGAGGGAGTGGCCTTCAATCTAACAGAACCCCCGCGCTGCGAGAAGTCCCGGACTTGAGCGCCATCCGCTAGAATCGACGCATTAGGATCACAACGCTGACGTCATGTCCGAACACACTACCAATGCCGCCCTCTTCGAGCGCGCCCAGCAGACCATTCCCGGCGGCGTGAACTCACCGGTGCGCGCCTTCCGCTCGGTTGGCGGCACCCCCCGCTTCATCGCCCGTGCCCAAGGCCCCTATATGTGGGACGCCGAAGGCACGCGCTACATCGACTACATCGGCTCGTGGGGACCGATGATCGTCGGCCACCTGCATCCGGACGTCGTGGCCGCCGTGCACACCGCGATGTCGCAGGGCTTCAGCTTCGGGGCACCTACCGAAGCCGAAGTGGTGATGGCCGAGACCATCTGCAGCCTCGTGCCGTCCATTGAGCAGGTGCGCCTGGTGTCCTCCGGCACGGAGGCGACGATGAGCGCGCTGCGCCTGGCGCGCGGCTTTACCGGCCGCAACAAGATCGTCAAGTTCGAAGGCTGCTATCACGGCCACGCCGACAGCCTGCTGGTGAAGGCTGGCTCGGGCCTGCTCACGTTCGCCGATTCGACGCGCAACGCGCCGTCGTCGGCCGGCGTGCCGGCCGAAGTCACGCGCGACACGCTCGTGCTCGAGTACAACAACGTCGAGCAGCTTCGCGAGCTGTTCGCGGGCCAGGGCGGTGAGATCGCCGCCGTGATCGTCGAGCCGGTGGCCGGCAACATGAACCTCGTGCGCGGCTCGCGTCACTTCCTGCAGACGCTGCGCGAGTTGTGCACCGCGCACGGCGCCGTGCTCATTTTCGACGAAGTGATGTGCGGCTTTCGCGTGGGGCTGGGCGGCGCACAAGCGCTCTACGGCATCACGGCCGATCTCACGTGCCTGGGCAAGGTCATCGGCGGCGGCATGCCGGCCGCCGCGTTCGGCGGGCGACGCGACATCATGTCGCACCTCGCGCCGCTGGGCGGCGTCTACCAGGCCGGCACGCTCTCGGGTAACCCGCTGGCCGTGGCCGCCGGTCTCGCGACGCTCAAGTTGATTCAGGCGCCCGGCTTCTACGAGGATCTGGCCAAGCGCACGTCGAAGCTCGTCACGGGGCTTGTCGACGCCGCTCAGGCGGCCGGCGTGCCGTTCTCGGGCGACAGCGTCGGCGGTATGTTCGGCCTGTACTTCCGCGCCAACGTGCCGCAAAGCTTCGCCGAAGTCACGACGTCCGACGTGGCCCGCTTCAACAAGTTTTTCCACGCGATGCTCGATCGCGGCGTCTACCTCGCGCCGAGCGCGTTCGAAGCCGGCTTCGTCTCGGCAACGCACGACGACACCATCATCGACGCCACGCTGGATGCCGCACGCGACGCGTTCCGGGCCGTTGCCTGATCGTTGAAGATCGCATGTCTGTCTTCGGCCGGGTTTCGCACACCTAGCGAGCCGGCCAGTCTGACCACTACAGGGAGAATGACTATGCAAGTGTCGTTGCCGACAAAGCTTCGCCAGTCCTGGATGCGCTGGCTGGCGCTGGGGCTTCTCACGTCGTTGCTGTCCGCCTGCGGATACAACCAGATCCAGGTCAAGGACGAAGCGGTCAAGGCCGCCTGGAGCGAGGTCGTCAACCAATACCAGCGGCGCGCCGACCTGGTGCCGAACCTGGTGAATACGGTCAAGGGTTATGCCACGCACGAGCAAACGACGCTCACCGACGTGATCAACGCCCGCGCGAAGGCCACGAGCATCACGGTCACGCCGGAGACGCTCAACGACCCCGAGGCGTTCAAGCGCTTCCAGCAAGCCCAGGGTGAGCTGTCTGGCGCGCTCTCGCGCCTGATGGCCGTCTCGGAGAACTATCCGAACCTGAAGGCCGACGGCCTGTTCCGCGACCTGCAATCGCAGCTCGAAGGCACGGAAAACCGCATCACCGTCGCGCGCAATCGCTACATCCAGGCCGTGCAGGACTACAACGTGTACGTGCGTCAGTTCCCGAACAACCTGACGGCGAAGATGTTCGGTTACGGGCCGAAGCCGAACTTCACGGTCGAGAACGAGAAAGCGATTTCGACCGCGCCGGCGGTCAAGTTCTGAGGAACGCATCATGGCTGCCCTCTGCGCGCACGCTACGCTGCGCAACGTTTGCACCGAAGGCCGCGGGTTGCCGTTGCGCCGTCCGGGGACGAATGACGTGTGCGGCGCCGCCGCTGCCCAAGGGCACTCCGGCCATTCCGGGCGCTCTGGGCGTGGTGGGCAGGCGCGATGGGCGCTTTGGGGGCATCGCGCGCTCTGGGCGCTTTGCGCGTTGTTTTGGATCTGTGTGGGTTTGCTGGCGTTGCCGGCGGGTGCCGAGGACCTCGTGGCCGTCCCCGCCCTGAGCGCACGCGTGACCGACCTGACCAGCACGCTCACGCCCGAGCAGCGCAACGCGCTGGAGACGCAGCTCGCGCAATACGAGCAACAGCGCGGCAGTCAGATTTTCATTCTGATGGTGCCGAGCACAGCCCCCGAGACGATTGACCAGTACAGCATTCGCGTGGCCGATGCCTGGAAGGCGGGTCGCAAGGGCGTGGACGACGGCGTCATCGTGCTCATCGCCAAGAACAATCCGAACGATCTGCGCAAGATGCGCATCGAAGTCGGACGCGGCGTGCAGGGCTCGCTCACCGACGCCATCTCCGGGCGGATCCTGCGCGACGTGATGGCGCCGCATTTCCGCTCCGGTGACTTCTTCGGTGGGCTGGCCGCGGGTGTCGCGGCGGTCGAGGCGGCGATGAACAACGAAGCGCTGCCCGCCCCGAACCTGCCGTCGACGCGCGCGCCGCACTCGGATCTGTCCGATTTCCTGCCGCTGCTGTTCATCGTCTTCATCATCGGGATGGTGGTTCTCATGGAGAGCCGCCGGCGGTTTCAAGGGCCCGGCCTGCCGGGCGCGGGCCCCACCGACCCGCGCTCTCGGGTGCTCACTGGCCGACGCGGGCGCATCGGTGCCGGCGGCTTCGGCGCCGGAGTGGGTGGCGGCTTGGGCGGTCTGGGCGGCTGGGGACGCAACGATGGCGGCGGATTCGATGGCGGCGGCGGAGGTTTCGGCGGCGGCGGCGGTGGCGGATTCGACGGCGGCGGTTCGTCGGGGAACTGGTGATGGCGATGGCAAACGAAGCAATCGCAACGCAACACAACACGCACGATGTCTCGCGCTGGCTGCGGCATTTGGGCACCTGGCGAGCGCACGCCCGGTGGCTCTTCCCGGACAAAGCGCTCGATGCGCTCGAAGCCGCCATCCGCGATTCCGAAAAGGAGCACCGCTGCGAGATCCGCCTCGTGATCGAAGCGGCCATGCCGCTTGCTGCGGTATGGCACGGGCATACCTGCCGTCAACGCGCCATTCACTTGTTTCGCCAGCTTGGCGTGGCGCATACGGGCGAGCGCACGGGTATTCTCCTGTACATCAACATCGCCGATCACGATATCGAGCTGATCGCCGACAAGGGCGTTGATGCGCTGGTATCCCCCCGCACGTGGGACACCGTCGTTGCGCAGATGAGCGCCGGCTTTCGTGACGAACGTTATGTCCAGAGCGTGCTCGACGCGCTGAACACCCTGCGCGGCATTGCGCGCGAATTCCTGCCGGCCCATGCCGGCGCGGCGCCGGACAATGCGTTGACCGACCGGCCGCTGATGCTCTGACGCCTCATGTTCTCTGAACAGGATTTCTCTTATATGCGTCGCGCGCTGGCGCTCGCCGAGCGCGCGATGTTCACCACTACGCCGAATCCTCGCGTTGGCTGCGTAATCGTGCAGGACGGACGGATCATCGGCGAAGGCTTCACGCAGCCGGCCGGCCAGGATCACGCCGAAGTGCAGGCCATGAAAGACGCGCGCACGCGTGGCGAGTCGGTGCGCGGCGCCACGGCCTATGTCACGCTCGAACCGTGCAGCCATTACGGCCGCACCCCACCGTGCGCGAAGGGACTCATCGACGCGGGCGTGAAACGCGTGATCGCCGCGATGGAAGATCCGAACCCGCTCGTGGCCGGGCGCGGCCTGAGCCTGCTGCGCGACGCAGGCATCGAAGTGCGCTGCGGACTGCTGGAGCATGAGGCGCGCGATATGAACATCGGGTTCGTCGCCCGCATGACGCGCGGCACGCCGTGGGTCCGCATGAAGGTGGCGGCCAGCCTCGACGGCAAGACTGCCCTGCACAACGGCGTGAGCCAATGGCTGACCGGCCCGGCCGCGCGCGCCGACGGCCACGCGTGGCGGGCGCGCGCGTGCGCCATTCTCACCGGCATCGGCACGGTGCGCGAGGACGATCCGTCGCTCACCGTGCGCGAGGTGGAAACGACACGCCAGCCACTGCGCATCGTCGTCGATTCGCGTCTCGAGATTTCCCCGACCGCCAAGGTACTCGCGAACGGCAACGCGCTGGTGGTCTGCGCCAACGGCGATCCGGCGCGCGCCTCGCGTCTGCGCGACCTGGGGGTCGAGGTGCTCGACCTGCCCAATCCGAACGGCAAGGTCGAGTTGTCGGCACTGCTGCGCGCCCTTAGCGAGCGTCAGCTCAACGAACTCCACGTGGAGGCGGGCTACAAGCTCAACGGCTCACTGCTGCGCGAGCACTGTGTGGACGAGTTGCTCACCTACCTCGCACCGTGCATCGTCGGTGACGCGCAAGGCATGTTCCATCTGCCCGCGCTCACGTCGCTCGACGACAAGCTCGCGCTCAAATTCACGGACGTGCGCATGATCGAAGGCGATCTGCGGGTGATGGCACGCGTCAAACGCGACTGAATCCGGGGTCGGCTGGCACGAGGAACGCAGGCGCAACAAGACGGGGCGTGCTCTCAAGTGCGCCCCGTGCCATATTGCAGGGCCGGACGTGTTCGCCTCGCCCGGCCATGTCCCCTCCTGCAAGCTCAGACGTGGAAACCCACGCGACCGAGCGTCTCCATTTCCACCGACACATACTGGCCTGGCTGGATATATTCGGCCGGTGTTGCACCGCCGGCCATCACGATCCAGCCGGCCTGCAACGGCTCGCCCGCGGCCGCCGACAGACGCGCTGCCGCGACCAGCGAACGCAACGGATGGCCGAGCAGCGCCGCCGTCGACCCCACCTGCACGGTGCGGCCGTTGATCGTCATCGTCAATCCCAGGTTCGAGAAATCGACACGCGGATCGTGCCAGCCCCCGATCACGACACCGCTCGACGACGCATTGTCGGCGATCACTTCCGGCAAGGTGAACTTGAAGTTCTTGTAGCGCGAATCGATGATCTCGATGGCCGGCGCGACCGCCTCGACCGCCGCGAGCGCCTGCGGGCCCGTGACGTTTCCTTCGAGCGGCCGCTTGAGAATGAAGGCGATTTCCGGCTCGACGCGCGGATGTACATAGCGTGTGAAGTTGATGGTCGTGCCCTCTTCGACCTGCATGCCCGACGTGAGACGTCCCCATATCACG
Source organism: Pandoraea eparura (assembly GCF_902459725.1). Taxonomy (GTDB): domain Bacteria; phylum Pseudomonadota; class Gammaproteobacteria; order Burkholderiales; family Burkholderiaceae; genus Pandoraea; species Pandoraea eparura. The sequence continues at coordinate 128,072 of NZ_CABPSH010000005.1, read as the reverse complement.
TCGGACAGCCCCATCTGTATCATCTTCGCGCGGCTGGTGAAGCCCATCTTCACGCCGACGCGCGTCTCGCCGCGTTCGGTGCGGCGGGCGATCGAGGCGGCCTGAATGGCGTAGGCGTCATCGAGCGACAGGCGATTCTCGGTATCGAACTGCTCGATCTCGTGCGCGAAGTGCGCGGCATCGTCCAGCCGCTTTGCGTAGTCTTGAATGTGGCTCATCGTGCCGCCTCGCTGGCAGATTCGAACACGGCGCGGACCGAGCCCAGGCCGTTGATACGGGTCTCGAAAATATCGCCGGGCATCACGGAGGCCATCGGGCCAAGCGCGCCCGAAAGCACCAGATCGCCGGCCTTGAGCGGCGTGCCCACCGCCGCCATCGTGCGGGCCAGCCACACCACGGCGTTGATCGGGCTGCCCAGACAGGCCGCGCCCGCACCGACGGATACGGGCTCGCCGCGACGCTCCATGACCATGCCGCACAGCCGCACATCGAATTCGGCAAGCGTCTTCGGCGTGTTGCCGATCACGTACGCCGACGACGAGGCGTTATCGGCAATCGTGTCGGTGATGCGGATGTTCCAGTCGGTCACGCGGCTGCCGACGATCTCCAGCGCGGGCAATGCGTATTCGATGGCGTTGATGACGTCGAGCTGCCCCGGGTTGTCGACATTCAGGTCACGGCCGATGACAAAGGCGATCTCGGCTTCGATCTTCGGCTGCGTGAGGATCGAGGCGGGAATCGGCTCGCCATCGCCGTAGCCCATGTCGTCGAACAGCACGCCGAAATCCGGCTGATCGACGCCAAGCTGCTTCTGCACGGCCACCGACGTCAATCCGATCTTGCAGCCGACGATGCGGCGCCCAGCCGCCAGACGCCGCTCGGTGTTGATGCGCGCAATGGCGTAAGCGTCGTCGATGGTGAGCGGTGCATACGTATCGCGCAACGGGGCGATAAAGCGGCGCGAGCGCCCGGCCTCGTGCAGCGCGTCGGCCGCCTGCTGCAAACGCGCTTGCGTGGCGGCGTCGCGGGGTAAGGTTGCGCTCATCGGGCGTCCGCCTTGGCCGGCGCCGCCGGCTCATCCTTGGTGTGCTCGCCCACCGCCCAGTGCGCGGCCGGCACCTGCGTCGCATACACACGGATCGATTCGAGCGGTGCGCCGAGGGTCTCGTGCACGGTGCGTGCCACGGCCTTCACGCAGGCCTTCACGGTGGCGTCGTCGCGACCTTCCACCAAATGGATTTGTACGATTGGCATGAGGCTGTCCCCCTGAAAATGCCGAAAAGAGAGCTTTCGGCAGCCATCATGCGCGCGGCGCGGGATACCGTCCAATACCATTTTTCCAGATTCCGATACTATTTTGGTATTGATTCATTTCGCCGGAACGGAGCCTTTCATGGACATCAAGCAAATGCGCTACTTTCTTGCCGTCGCGCAGGAAGGTCATTTCGGGCGAGCGGCGCAGCGGCTGAACATGGCCCAGCCACCGCTCACCCGCCACATTCACGCGCTCGAAGCCCAGTTGGGCACGCCGCTTTTCGTGCGCACCCCCAAGGGCGCCACGCTGACCGCCGCCGGGCAGACGCTGCTTGCCGAGGTGCCGAACATCCTGTCGCTCGCGCGCCGTGCCGAGGAACAGACTCGCCTGGCCGGCGAAGGCTATATCGGACGGCTCGACGTCGGCATCTTCAGCTCGGGCATTCTCAACGCGATTCCGCGCTTGCTGGCGAGCTTTCATACCGAGCGACCCGAAGTGAAGATCGGGCTGCACAACCTGTCGAAGACAGACCAAATCGCGGCGCTGCGCGAGCGGCGCATCGCCATCGGCTTCAATCGGCTGATTCCCGACGAACCGGATCTCGTTGTCGACTGGATTCATCGCGAGCCGTTTCTCGTCGCGCTCTACGAGGGCCATCCACTCTGCGAACGCGCCTCGCTCACCCTGGCCGATCTCGATCACGAGCGCATGATCCTCTACCCGAATGCCCCGGTCGCGGGACTCGCCGAGGAAGTCGCCGCCGCGTTTCGGGCCGAGGGGGTGACGTTGCGCGTGGAGCAGGAAGTGGAGGATGTGGTGACGTCGATCGCGCTGGTCGCGAGCCGCTTTGGCGTCTGCGTGACGACGGAGTCGGCGGCGAACCTGCGGTTGCCCGGCGTGGTGTATCGGCCACTGAAATCGCGGCATCTGCGCGCCATCGAACTGAACTGCATGTACCGGCACGACGACGATTCCCCGATTCTCAACGCCTTTCTCGCGCTCATTCGACGCTCGCGCAATCGGCGTCACGTCTTGGCGATGTAGCGCTTCGGTCGATCCGGCCTACCCGAGATCGGAGGCAAACCGTCCGGATTGAATGTCAATGACGAGCGAATTGCCTCCAAAATGTCCTGTTCCGACATCGTCCTCCACCTTGGCCGTTGGCGCCGACCCGTCCCCGCCTTGTCGATTCACCTCCGATTTATTCATCCTGCAATCTACGTAGTACTACGCAGCATTGCTGTGACGACTCTTATTTTTATCATCCAACGCCTTCGAAACGCTTTATTCATGCAGGTTTATCGACACCATTGGATAGTTGTACCAATTTAATGATGGATTACGCTACTATGACGCATCGTTTCTGTCGCCTGCGGCAGGAGTGAGCCAAGACCGACCGGGTTTTACCGTCGATCCAGCGCACCGCACGTCCGGGTGTTCAAAAAATACAAATCAAGGAGATGTCCACGATGCAGTTCCGTCACAAATCCCTGTTCGTCGCCGCCGCCCTTGCCGTGCTCGGCACGGCTGCCAACGCCGAGACCGTCAAGATCGCCATCGCCGGACCGTTCAGCGGCTCGGTTGCCCAATATGGCGACATGGTCAAGGCCGGTGCGCTGACCGCCATCGAAGAAATCAATGCGGCCGGCGGGGTGAACGGCAACAAGCTGGAAGCCGTGATGATGGACGACGCGTGCGAGCCGAAGCAGGCCGTCGCCGTCGCCAACAAGATCGTCAGCCAGAAGATCAAGTACGTGATTGGTCACGTGTGCTCGGGCTCCACCATCCCGGCATCGGACATCTATGAAAACGAAGGCGTGGTGATGATTACGCCATCGGCGACCGCCCCTCAACTGACCGAAGGCAAGAAGCGTCACTTCATCTTCCGCACCATCGGCCGTGACGACCAGCAAGGCCCGGCGGCCGCGCAGTACATCATCAACAAGGTCAAGCCGAAGAAAGTGGCCGTGCTCCACGACAAGCAGTCGTACGGCCAGGGCATTGCCACCTCGGTGAAGAAGGACCTCGACGCCGCCAAGATCCCGGTCGTGCTGTTCGAAGGCATCAATGCCGGCGACGCCGACTACTCGGCCGTCATCACCAAGCTCAAGGCACAGGGCGTGGACTTCGTGTACTTCGGCGGCTATCACCCGGAAATGGGTCTGCTGCTGCGCCAGGCACGCGAACAAGGCCTGAAGGCCACATTCATGGGGCCGGAAGGCGTGGGTAACAAGGACGTGACGGCGATTGCCGGCCCGGCCTCGGAAGGCATGCTTGTGACGCTGCCCGCCGACTTCGCGGCGGACCCGGCCAACGCCAAGCTGGTGAAGGCGTTCGCCACCGCCAAGCGCGATCCGAACGGCCCGTTCCAAATGCCCGCCTACACGGGTGTGCAACTGATCGCCAAGAGCATTGCCGGTGCGAAGAGCACCGATTCGGAAAAGGTGGCCAAGTATCTGCACGCGAACACGTTCGATACGCCGATCGGCAAGGTGGCGTACGACGCGGCTGGCGATCTGAAGTCGTTCAAGTTCGTGGTGTACACCTGGCACAAGGACGCCACCAAGACCGCCGCCAACTGATTCCCTGACGCTTTACCGGCCAGCGAATCCCCCCTGCCGCCCGCCGTCCCCGGCGGGCGGCGTGCATTCGCGCTCGGCCCCCGCTCGTCGCGAGGCTTCCCGCATGAATGAATTTTTCCCACAGCTTGCCCAGCAACTGGTCAACGGCCTGACGCTGGGCGCGATCTACGCGTTGATTGCCATCGGCTACACGATGGTCTACGGCATCATCGGCATGATCAACTTTGCCCACGGCGAGATCTACATGATCGGCGCCTATGTCGGGCTCGTCACGCTGACGGCCATCGGCACCGCGGCGGGTTACCCGTTACCGCTCGTGCTCGGCGCAGCGCTGCTGGTCTCGGTGCTGATTACCGGCCTGTATGGCTTTGCCATCGAGCGGGTGGCGTATCGGCCGCTGCGCGGCGGCCCCCGTCTCGGACCGCTGATCTCCGCCATCGGCATGTCCATCTTCCTGCAGAACTACGTACAGATCGGTCAGGGTGCGCGTGACGTGTCCGTTCCGATGCTGATCTCCGGTGCCATCGACATCCCGATGGGCGACTTCACGGTGACCATTCCCTACGCTCGCATGCTGATCGTGGGCGTAACCATCGCGCTCATGATCCTGCTCACGCTGTTCATCGCCAACTCGCGCATGGGACGCGCCTGCCGTGCCTGCGCCGAGGACATGCGCATGGCCAACCTGCTCGGCATCGATACGAACCGCGTGATCTCGTTCACCTTCGTCCTCGGCGCCATGCTCGCGGCCGTCGGCGGCGTGCTGATCGGCTTGACCATCGGCAAGCTCAATCCGTACATCGGCTTCATCGCCGGCATCAAGGCCTTCACGGCCGCGGTGCTGGGGGGCATCGGCAGCGTGCCCGGCGCCATGCTGGGCGGGGTACTGCTCGGGTTGGCGGAAACGCTCGCCTCGGGCTATATGCCATCCGAATACAAGGACATCGTGGCGTTCTGCCTGCTGGTGCTCGTGCTGCTGTTCCGCCCGACCGGCCTGCTGGGCAAGCCCGACGTCGAGAAAGTCTGAGGTCGACCATGACACAACCACTTACGCTCCAGTCCGGTGCCGCCCAACACGCACCGGCCGGCGACACGCTCAAAGGCGCCGTCATCTCCGCGCTCGTGACCATCGTGCTCACCGCCCCCATCCTCGGCCTGCAACTGAAGCTCGACGGCTATCGCGTCGTGATCGAACAGCACTGGCGTCCGGTCTGGATCGCCGCCGCCGTCGTCTTCGTGTTCCAGATGGTCAAACCAATGCTGCTGCGCTCGACGCGCACCGTGACGCTGCCCGCCGTGCCCACCCTGGGACGCCGTCAACAACTATGCGCGATGTGGGGGTTGCTCGCCATCGGGCTCGTTTGGCCGTTCGTCGGCTCGCGCGGCGCGGTGGACGTGGCGACGCTCGCCCTCATCTACTGCGTGCTCGGCCTGGGTCTGAACATCGTCGTGGGGTTCGCCGGCCTGCTCGATCTAGGCTACGTAGGCTTCTACGCGGTGGGTGGCTATACCTACGCCCTGCTCAACCAGTACTTCGGCCTGAGCTTCTGGGAATGCCTGCCGATTGCCGCGCTGATGTCGGCGACGTTCGGCTTCCTGCTCGGGTTTCCGGTGCTGCGCCTGCGCGGCGACTACCTGGCCATCGTGACACTCGGCTTCGGGGAAATCATCCGCCTGCTGCTCAACAACCTGACGAGCCTCACCGGCGGACCGGACGGCGTGTCGGGCATTCCGAAGCCCAGCGTGTTCGGCCTCGAGATGGCGCGCTCGTCGAGCGTCGACGGTGTGAAGACGTTCCACGAGCTGATCGGCCTGCCGTACGACGGCGCGCACATGGTGATCTATCTCTACCTGCTGGCGTTTGCGCTGGTGGGCTTCACGCTGTTCGTCACGAGCCGCCTGATTCGCATGCCCATCGGCCGTGCGTGGGAAGCGCTGCGCGAAGATGAAATCGCGTGCCGCTCGCTCGGCCTGAACCCGACGCGCATCAAGCTCTCGGCATTCACGCTGGGGGCGTCGTTCGCCGGACTCGCCGGGGCGTTCTTTGCCGCGCGTCAGGGGCTGGTCACACCGGAATCCTTCACGTTCATCGAGTCGGCGCTCATCCTCGCCGTGGTGGTGCTCGGTGGCATGGGCTCGCAAATCGGCGTGATTCTCGCGGCCATCCTGCTCACCGTCCTGCCGGAAGTCGCGCGCGACTTTGCCGAATACCGCATGCTGATTTTCGGTCTGGTGATGGTACTGATGATGATGTGGCGTCCGCAGGGCCTGTTGCCCGCCACCCGCCCGCATGTGGAGTTGCCGCAATGAGCGCAGAACTGTTGAAACTCTCCGGCCTGCAGATGCGCTTCGGCGGCCTGCTGGCCGTCGATGGCGTCGATTTCGGCGTCCGCTCGCACGAAGTCTTCGCCATCATCGGCCCGAACGGCGCTGGCAAGACGACCGTCTTCAATTGCGTGGGCGGCTTCTATCGCCCCACGGGCGGCGCGATCACGCTCGATGGCGAGAATATCACCGGCCTGCCGAGCCACATGGTCGCGCGACGCGGTCTTGTGCGCACGTTCCAGAACATCCGCCTGTTCCGTCAGTTGACGGTCGTGGAGAACCTGCTCGTAGCGCAGCACCTGCGGGTGCATGGCGGCTTCCTGCAAGGGCTGTTCTCGACAGGCGCGTTCCGCCGCGCCGAACGCCAGGCGCTCGAGCGCGCCAAGGCGTGGCTCGACCGGCTGGGCCTGACGGCCGTGGCCAACCGCGAAGCCGGCACGCTGTCGTACGGCCATCAGCGGCGTCTCGAAATCGCACGCTGCATGATCACCGAGCCGCGTCTGCTCATGCTCGACGAACCGGCCGCCGGCCTCAATCCGCAAGAGAAGGTCGAGTTGCAGCAACTCGTCGACAACCTGCGTCACGAGTTCGGCATCTCGGTGCTGCTGATCGAGCACGATATGAGTCTCGTCATGGGGGTGTCGGACCGAATTCTCGTGATGGAACACGGCAAGCCGATCATGACCGGCAAGCCCGACGAGGTGCGGCGCGACCCGCGCGTCATCAAGGCCTACCTCGGGGAGGAATAATGCTGAAGCTTGAACAGATCCATACCCATTACGGGGCCGTCGAGGCGCTCTCGGGCGTGTCGATCGAGGTGAACCAGGGCGAGATCGTGACGCTCATCGGCAGTAACGGCGCCGGCAAGACCACGTTGATGATGACCGTGTGCGGCACGCCGCGCGCATCGCGCGGGCGTGTCCTGTTCGAAGGTCGCGACATCACGGGCTGTCCCACGCACGACATCATGCGCATGGGACTGGCGATTTCGCCGGAAGGCCGCCGGGTGTTTCCGAGTCTGACCGTCATCGAGAATCTGAAGATGGGTGGCTTCTTCTCGTCCAAGGACCAGATCGACGCCGGGATGGACCACGTCTTCAAGCTGTTCCCGAGACTCGCGCAGCGTGGCAAGCAACGCGCCGGCACGATGTCGGGCGGCGAACAGCAGATGCTGGCCATCGGGCGGGCGCTGATGAGCCGTCCGCGCCTGCTGCTGCTCGACGAACCGACGCTCGGCCTCGCGCCGCTCGTGATCGCGCAGATCTTCGACATCATTCGTGCGATTCGCGAAGCAGGTGTCACCGTGTTTCTGGTGGAGCAAAACGCGAACAAGGCGTTGCACGTGGCCGATCGCGGTTACGTGCTCGAGACCGGCCGCGTCGTGCTCGCCGACTCGGCCGCGAATCTGCTCGCAAACGACGACATCAAACGCGCGTATCTCGGCGCGTGACATGGCGCGCTGCGGCCAGGCGCACGGGCCTTCGGCGTCAAAATGAGACACGGGGACGCACCTTTCGGTGGCGTCCCCATGCTCTCATGCGGCAAGGCGCACCCGCGGCCCACGACGTCGTCCGGATTGGCACGTCACGCGGATCACGGGCCCCACCCGATCCGGATTCGCGCGCTTGCGAGATTCGGGCGCAGACGGGCACCGGCTTGGCGTAGAATAGAGCCTTTCCAAATTCCGCCTCGCGTTGTCCGCTATGCCGTTGGCCACTACAGAAGAAATCATTGCCGAGCTGAAGGCCGGCCGCATGGTTGTCCTCGTCGATGAGGAAGACCGTGAAAACGAAGGCGATCTGGTCATGGCGGCCGAGTTCGCGACGCCTGAAGCCATCAACTTCATGGCGAAGTACGGCCGCGGCCTGATTTGTCTCACGCTCACGCAGGCGCGCTGCAAGCAGCTCAACCTGCCGCTGATGACCTACCGCAACGGCACCCAGTACGGCACCGCGTTCACGCTGTCGATCGAAGCCGCCGAGGGCGTGACCACGGGCATCTCAGCCGCAGATCGTGCCCACACGGTGCAGACGGCCATTGGCCGCGACGCCCGTCCGGAAGACATCGTGCAGCCGGGTCACGTGTTCCCGATCATGGCGCAGCCCGGCGGCGTGCTGGTGCGCGCCGGCCACACGGAAGCCGGTTGCGACCTGACGGCGATGGCCGGTCTCACGCCCGCCGCCGTCATCTGCGAGATCATGAACGACGATGGCACGATGGCACGCCTGCCGCAGTTGCTGGAGTTCGCCGAGCAGCACAACATCAAGATCGGCACGATCGTCGATCTGATCCATTACCGCAGCCGCACCGAATCGATGATCGAGACGGTCGCCACGCGCGAAATGCAAACGGCCTGGGGCCCCTTCCAGGCCACACTCTACCGCGACAAGCCGAGCGGCAATCCGCACCTGGCGTTGGTGCGTGGCGTGCCGAGCCCAGCCGACGAAACGCTCGTGCGCGTGCACGAACCGCTCTCGGTGCTCGACCTGCTCGAGACCGGCGTGTCGACCCACTCGTGGACGCTCGCCGGCGCGATGCAAGCCATTGCCGAGGCGGGCAAGGGGGTGGTTGTGCTGCTCAACTGCGTCGAGACGCCCGAGCACCTGTTCAATCAGTTCGAAGCGCTCGACGAAACCGAGCAAGCGGCGCGCGCAAAGCGCCGCCCGGTGGACTTCCGCACGCACGGCGTTGGCGCGCAAATCCTGCGCGAGCTGGGCGTCGGTAAAATGCGGGTGCTCTCGAGCCCCCGCAAGATTCCCAACATGGCAGGTTATGGCCTGGAGGTCACCGGCTTCCAACCGATGCCCGGCGCACCGACCGCCTGAGTATGCTTGTATCGATGGCCCGCCCGCCGACGGCAGCGGGGCATCATTCTGCCGAGTCATGCCCGTCTCGGGCATGCCGGCACAACCTTGGCCGCACCGCCTGGACGGTACTTTTTTAGAGGAAGCCCATCATGGACATCGGACAATACCAGCCCGAACTCGACGGTGAAGGCCTGCGCATCGGCATCGTGCAAGCACGATTCAACGACGCCGTTTGCACGGCATTGCGTGCCGCCACCGTGGCCGAACTCGACCGCCTCGGCGTCGATGGCGACGATGTGTTGCTCGTCACGGTGCCCGGCGCGTTGGAAATTCCGCTGGCGTTGCAGAAGATGGCCGAATGCGGCCAGTTCGACGCGCTGATCGCGCTCGGCGCGGTCATCCGCGGCGAGACCTATCACTTTGAGCTGGTCTCGAACGAGAGTGGCGCCGGCATTACGCGCATCGGTCTCGATTTCGGTATCCCCATCGCCAATGCGGTGCTCACGACCGAGAACGACGAACAGGCCGAAGCGCGCGCCGCCGAAAAAGGTCGCGATGCGGCCCGCGTGGCGGTGGAAATGGCCAATCTGCTCGAAGCCATCGACATGCTCGGTGGCGACGACGGATCGGACGAAGACGAAGACGAAGACGAAGACGAAGAAGAGGAAGATCGGTAATGAAGAGTGCTCGCCGCCGCGCGCGCGAATTTGCGTTGCAAGGGTTGTATCAATGGCTGCTTTCGCGCGACCACGCGGGTGAGATCGATGCGCACCTGCGCACCACCCCAGGCTACGACAAGGCCGACCGTGCTCACCTGGATGCCCTGCTGCACGGCAGCATCCGTGAGGCGGACGCCTTGTCGCAGCAACTCCAGCCCTATCTGGACCGCCCGGCCGCCGAGCTGTCGCCGGTCGAGCATGCCGTGCTGGTCATCGGTGCCTACGAACTGATTCACCACCTGGACATTCCGTACCGCGTGGTCATCAACGAGGCCGTCGAACTCGCCAAGACCTTTGGCGGCGTGGAAGGCTTCCGCTACGTGAACGGCGTTCTCGACAAGTTTTCCGCGGAAGTGCGGCCAGACGAAGTCGCCGCGAATCGCAATGGCAGCCGCGGCAAAAGTGCGTAACGTGAGCGAAGTGCCCGGCATCGCAGGCCGTCCGGCCTGACGCTACCGCCGGCGCCGCAAGCGCATGGAACGGGGCGACCGGCCCCGTGGCACCCGCCCCGGCTCCTCTCTCTCTGCTTCCTGACTCCTTCCCGTCTCCCCCCGACATCATGGATCGCACGCCCGACCTCGCCCCCGCCGCACTGACGCTGGCGCAACGCGTCGACGACATCGCCCCGTTTCACGTGATGGAGCTGGCCAAGCAGGCCGCGCTGCGCGAGAAGGCCGGGCATCACGTGATCCACATGGGCATCGGCGAGCCGGATTTCACCGCGCCCGAGGCGGTGATCGAGGCGGCCGTGAAGGCTATGCGCGATGGACGAACCCAATATACGGGCGCGATGGGCATCCCCGCCCTGCGCGACGCCATCGCCGGCTACTACCGCAGCTTTTACGGCGTGGAAGTCGAACCATCGCGCATCGTCGTGACGGCCGGCGCGTCGGCAGCTCTCGTGTTGGCCTGTGCCGCGCTGGTCGGCGTGGGCGACGAAGTGCTCATGCCGGATCCGTGCTATCCGTGCAATCGTCATTTCGTCTCCACATTCGACGGCAAACCCGTGCTGATCCCCTCGGGCCCCGCGGAGCGCTTTCAGCTTACGGCCGAGCGCATCGCATCCCACTGGGGACCGGCGACGAAAGGCGTGCTGCTCGCCTCGCCGTCGAATCCGACAGGCACGTCCATCGAGACCGACGAACTGGCGCGCATCGTCAAGACCGTGCGGGCACGGGGCGGCTTCACACTCGTCGACGAGATCTACCAAGGCCTGTCCTACGACCGCCAACCCACCACGGCGTTGTCGTTCGGCGAAGATGTGCTGGTCGTGAGCAGCTTCTCCAAGTACTTCAACATGACAGGCTGGCGTCTCGGTTGGCTGGTCGTGCCGCCGTCGCTGGTGGCGACGTTCGAGAAGCTCGCGCAGAATCTGTTCATCTGCCCGTCCGCCGTGGCGCAACATGCGGCGACGGCCTGCTTCCAACCGGACACGCTCGCGATCTTCGAGGCACGCAAGAACGCGTTCCGCGAGCGACGCGACTATATCGTGCCCGCGCTTGAGCGCCTTGGCTTCCGGGTGCCGGTGATGCCTGACGGCGCGTTTTACGTCTATGCGGATTGCACCGGCGTCTCGCATCCGGACGCAGCCGACAGCGACCGCCTCACGCAGTCCCTCCTGCAGCAAGCCGACGTCGTGCTCGTACCGGGGCTCGACTTCGGTTTTGCCGAGCCGCGTCGCTACATCCGGTTGTCGTATGCCACCTCGCTCGCGCAGTTGCACGAGGCGATGGACCGGATCGGAAAGGTGTTCGCCACCGGCTGAGACACCCGAGCCACCGCCGCGCCCGGTATGCCGAGCGCGGGAAAAAGAAAAAACCCATCGAATCGCTTCGATGGGTTTTTTTTGGGCAGCGCGGTGCCTCTATATATAGAGGGCCATCGCGCGCCGATGATTCGACGCGGGCGATGCGCCGGCCGGGGCACACCACGCCGCCGATGGCCGATCAGGCGGCAGTGCTGTCGTCCGCTTCGAGCGACTTGGCGGCTGCCTTGCCCACCGATGCCGCCGGCGTAGCCACTGCATCCGCGGCTTCACCCGACTTGCCGGCCGAGACCGGCTTTGCCACCGGCTTGACCGCGCTGACGATGACCGGCGCTTGCGGCGCGTTCGGCGAGACCTTGTGCCCCATGGCGACGCTGCGCAGACGATCACGCTCGGCCAGCACCTTGGCGCCGTAACCGCCGTCACCCGCGCTCGTCGAGCCGACATAGCGGCGCAGCCCCCCGGCGAGCGAGCCGCCGCGGGCAATGCATTCCTTCAGGATCAACGCGCCAACCTTGATGTTGGCGATGGGATGCAGTGCCGCCTCGGGACCGCCGAAATACTCCAGCTTGTCGCGATGCACCTTGGACATCACTTGCATGAGGCCCTGCGCACCCACGGTACTTTCGGCGTACGGGTTGAAGCCCGATTCGATGGCCATCACAGCCAGCAGCAGCAGCGGATCGAGGCCGACTTCCTTGCCCGTCGAGTACGCGGCGCGCACGAGGTTGCCCGTGACGTCACCGGCCACGCGATAGCGACGTGCCAGATAGTCGGCGACGGCGATTTGCTCGCGCGAGTCCAGCGTCTTGGTAGCGCGCGCATCGGCGGCCACACGTTGGTTCGGGATATAGGCCGCGAGCACCGCTGCCGACGGCACGTGCTGCGCGGCTTGCGCCATCATCGACGCGTCCGACGGCGATTGCTGCGCGAGCGCACCACCGTTGGCGCCTGGGGCGGCCGCATTGGCCGAGCCCGTCGCTGCTTCGAGCAGCGGGCCGACTTGCGACGCCAGATCGGCGCGCCACGTCGGTCGAGCCCACAGCGCCAGCGTGCCAACCACGGCAACCAGGCCAACCGCGCTGGAGGTATAGAGTCCAACACGACCGCCGTGCCATGCGAGGCGACGCCAATCGCGTCGAGCCATGGCTACCGTAGCCGCACCTCGCGCGCCAAGCGCACGGACAGCGGCCAGTAGCCAGGGTGATAAACCAGACTTCTTCATCCTACGTACTCCGGTTACGCCGTCACCACGGGGTGGCCCCGGGGCGTAGGGAAATGAGCCGACATGCCCGCCAGGCATCCCGTGTAACGCTCATTTACGGCATAGGGAACAAGGCGGTGCATCGTGTCTGTCGTCAACGATGTCATTACCGCCGCAGCACGCCGACCTGTTCAGGTCTCTGGCGCTGACGAGCTATCGCTCGCGCTGCTTCCTAAAACACTGATTTCCCGACCTCGGTGAGAAAACCAGCGACTGAAAATCCACGTCAATGTTGTAGTTATCGCTAAGCTTGAGCGGGTCGGCCTACCCGTCTTCAAAGCCGCCTTTTTGGATTCAACGGGCGGATTGTAGCAGTCATATATAAACAGTCAATACTATTATTTGAAAAAATCATTACTAAAAGTAATTTGTAACGGTGGTTTTGCCGTGACGTCTAGATGCCTTGCCCGGTAGAATGCCCTGCCTCACCCCCGCGTTTACTGGGGTATCACTCCGACTCCCTGGAATTCAAACGATCGTTTGCACCGATCGTATGAATTTCGTAAAAATTTTTGGTAACGGTTTGTTTCATGAAATATCTCGATCTTCGTGACTTCACCGCGCAACTGGAGCGATCCGGCCAGCTTCGTCGCGTAGACGTGCCGGTCTCGCCGGTACTGGAGATGACGGCACTCGCCGACCGTGTCCTCAAAGCGGCCGGCCCGGCGCTATGGTTTTCGCGGCCGACCGGTTACGACATGCCCGTGCTGGCCAACTTGTTTGGCACCCCTGAACGTGTGGCGCTTGGCATGGGGGTCGACAAGGGCGAAAACGCCCTCGGGTCGCTGCGCGATATCGGCCGTCTTCTCTCGACACTCAAGGAACCGGAACCGCCGCGCGGGCTCAAGGATGCGGGCAAGCTGCTCGGCATGGCGAAGGCCGTCTGGGACATGGCGCCCAAGGAAGTCGGCAGCCCGGTGTGTCAGGAGATTGTCTGGGAAGGCGACGATGTCGACCTCGCGCGCCTGCCCATCCAGACCTGCTGGCCCGGCGACGCCGCCCCGCTCATTACGTGGGGCCTGGTCATCACCAAAGGGCCGCATCGCAAACGTCAGAATCTCGGCATCTACCGCCAGCAGGTCATCGGACGCAACCAGGTCATCATGCGCTGGCTCGCCCACCGAGGCGGCGCGCTCGACTTCCGTGAGTTCGCGCAGGCGAATCCCGGCAAGCCGTTTCCGATAGCGGTCGCGCTGGGTGCCGATCCGGCCACCATGCTGGGTGCCGTTACCCCGGTGCCCGATACGCTGTCCGAGTATCAGTTTGCGGGCCTGCTGCGCGGCAGTCGCACCGAGCTGGCCAAGTGTTTGACGCCGGGACTGGAGTCGCTGCGCGTGCCCGCCCGGGCCGAGATCGTGCTCGAGGGGTTCATTTACCCGTCCGATACGCCGCCGAGCGTGCCCGATGGCGCCCCGCCGCCGCCGGCGCGCGGCGCGACAGCGGGTTACGCCCATGCGCTCGAAGGCCCGTACGGCGATCATACCGGCTACTACAATGAGCAGGAGTGGTTTCCCGTGTTCACGATCGAGCGCATTACCCTGCGCCGCAACGCCGTCTACCACTCCACCTACACGGGCAAACCGCCCGATGAACCTGCAGTGCTGGGGGTCGCGCTCAACGAAGTCTTCGTGCCGCTGTTGCAGAAGCAATTCCCCGAGATCACGGATTTCTATCTGCCACCGGAAGGCTGCAGCTACCGGATGGCCATTGTGAAGATGAAGAAGGCCTATCCGGGCCATGCCAAGCGCGTGATGTTCGGCGTGTGGAGTTTCCTGCGGCAGTTCATGTATACGAAGTTCATCGTCGTGGTGGACGAGGACGTCGATATCCTGGACTGGAAGGAAGTCATCTGGGCCATCACCACGCGTGTCGATCCGACCCGTGACACCACGCTCGTCGACCAGACCCCCATCGATTATCTCGATTTCGCTTCGCCCACGGCGGGACTGGGCTCGAAGATGGGGATCGACGCCACGAATAAGTGGCCCGGCGAAACGTCGCGCGAATGGGGACGCCCCATCGAAATGACCGCCGACGTCGACGCGCGCATGGCCGCGCTGTATCAGGACCTCGGCCTGTAGCCAGATCGTTCGGCCGAGGCGGCCGACGGGTCGGCCGATTCTCTGCTCACTTTTCATCTGACCCTTTAATAATTTGTAATACGCGCTTTCCCTAGGTCAAGAACCGCGCCCTGCCTGGCTTGCGCGCGTTCCTACCTGACGTCGCCGACCCGAATGTCGCCGCGAAAGTTCCACAAAGTCCCACACGACGGGACTGGCTCGGGTAGAATCGCGATTTTTTTGCGATCGGCGACTCCGACCCCATTTCGGGTAATGCACGTCCCCGCGTGCGTTGTCATGTCGGATGCCCGTCGAAACTCGCGAAGCCGATCAACAGAAGTTGCGTCCGCCAGCGCCGCCCCCCGCCGTCATGCGCCTGATGACGACGACCGGCCTGCGGGCAGTTTGTCCGCCCTCGCGCAGCGTACCGCTCCCGCCCTCATCGGGATCGGCGCCTGCTCCCCCCGGGCGTGGAGAAGACATCGAATGGATAACAATCAACCCCTCATGCGCAACATCGGGCCGTTCGCCCTGATGTTGACCGGTCTTGGCTCGATCATCGGCTCCGGCTGGCTGTTCGGCGCCTGGAAGGCCGCCAAGATCGCCGGTCCCGCCGCCCTTTTCGCCTGGCTCATCGGCGCCGTTGTCATTCTGGCCATCGCGCTCACTTACGCCGAACTCGGCGCGATGTTCCCCGAGTCGGGCGGCATGGTGCGTTACTCACGTTATTCGCACGGCAGCCTCGTCGGCTTCATCGCCGCGTGGGCCAACTGGATCGCCATCGTGTCGGTCATTCCGATCGAGGCCGAAGCGTCGATCCAGTACATGAGCACGTGGCCGTATGACTGGGCGCACGCGCTGTTCGTCGACGGCACGCTCAGCACGAGCGGTCTGATGCTCTCCGCGTTGTTGGTGATCGGCTACTTCATGCTCAACTATTGGGGTGTCAAGCTGTTCGCGCGCGCCAACACGGCCATCACGCTGTTCAAGTTCGCCATCCCCGCGCTGACCATCGCGGGCCTGATGATTGCAGGCTTCCACCCCGGCAACTTCAACGTGGCGGAGCACGGCGGTTTCGCACCGAATGGCATGTCGGCCGTCTTCACTGCGGTCGCCACGTCAGGCATCGTGTTCGCCTTCAATGGCTTCCAGAGCCCGGTGAATCTCGCGGGTGAAGCCCGCGACCCGGGCCGCAGCATCCCGTTCGCGGTAGTCGGCTCGATTCTGCTCGCGACCGTTATCTACCTGCTGCTGCAAGTGGCCTATATCGGCGCGCTCTCGCCCGAACAACTGGCTGGCGGCTGGCATGGGGTGAGCTTCAGCTCGCCGTTCGCGGAACTGGCGATCGCGCTCGGCCTGAACTGGCTGGCGATCGTGCTGTACTTCGACGCGTTCCTGAGCCCGAGCGGTACCGGCACCACCTACATGGCGACCACGAGCCGCATGATCTACGCGATGGAGCGCAACCGCACGTTGCCCGCGATGCTCGGTCGCGTGCATCCGCTGTATGGCGTGCCGCGCCCGGCGATGTGGTTCAACCTGGCGATCTCGTTCGTCTTCATGTTCTTCTTCCGTGGCTGGGATTCGCTGGCCGCCGTGATTTCGGTCGCGACCGTGATCTCGTACCTGACCGGTCCAATCAGCGTCATGGCGTTGCGTCGCTCCGCCCCCGAGCTGCACCGTCCGCTGCGCCTGCGCGGCCTCTCGCTGATCGCACCGTTTGCCTTCGTATGTGCATCGCTGATTCTGTACTGGGCGCGCTGGCCGCTCACCGGCCAGATCATCGTGCTGGTGGTCGTGGCGTTGCCCGTCTATTTCTACTATCAGGCGAAGGACCGTTGGCAAGGGTTCGGCCGTGACCTCAAGGCATCCTGGTGGCTGATCGGTTACCTGCCGGCCATGGCGCTGTGCTCGTATATCGGCAGCAAGGAATTCGGCGGCCTAGGCCTGCTGCCGTATGGCTGGGATATGCTGATCGTGGCCGCCATGTCGCTCGCGTTCTACCACTGGGGCGTGAAGGCCGGCTGGCGTACGCCGTACCTGGCTGGTGAGCGTGAAGAAGACGTCGCGAGCATGGAAGGCATGCCGGCGCTCTCGCACTAAGCGCGCCGCGCTACGGCATCGCCAACGGAGAAGCCCGCCTGCAAATCATTGCGGCGGGCTTTTTTGCGTCATGCCAATCGACTCGGGCACGCTCACCGATGCGCGCGCCGACGCTCGACGAACAGGCTGTTGCCCAACGCGCGCTTGGCCATCTTCTTGGCATCGGCCGCTGCGGCCGAGACTTCCACGTGCGACGGAAAGCTCTCCGGCGTCACCGCCACCACGCCGATCGACAGGCTCGTGATCGGATGGAAGATGACCATGCCACGACGATCCTCCGCCTCGAACCCGCCCGCCGCGATCTGATCCGGATGGAAGTATTCCGTCACCGCCTCGCCGAAACGGGCGAGTGCTTCGCGACAGCGCGCCTCCCAATCGGGGCTGCGGAACACCACCAGAAAGTCGTCGCCACCGATGTGGCCCAGGAAGTCACGCTCGGGATTGCGCACTGCCATCAGCACACGCGCGACCAGTTGGATCAGGTCGTCGCCGCGCCGATAGCCAAACACGTCGTTGAACGGCTTGAAGTTATCGAGATCGACATAACACGCGTGGAATGACTGCCGCTCGCCGATCATGCGATCCATATAGTCGTCGATGGGCACGTTGCCCGGCAGCAGCGTGAGCGGGTTGGCGTACCGCGCCGCGTCGAGCTGCATGTCGGTGATGTAACGCATGAGGGCATGCCCCTGCGCCACCCCCAGATAGCGCCCCTGGTCGGTGACGATCAAACCGCCCGCGATTTGCCGGCTGGCGCCTTCGGCAATCATGCGGCTCAGATCCTCCATGCGCGCGCGCTTGTCGAACGTGAGCGGGCGTGGCTCCATCACGGCCGAGCATGGCTTGCGTCCATAGAGTTCGCGCGTGAAGGGCCGGGCGAAACGGCCGATCAGCGATGCCCGGCCGATCAAGCCTACCGCGCGCTCATGTTCGACCACCGGCAGCACGTCGAGCGACGCATCGCTCTCGAAACGCGCCACGACATCCTCGCTGCGGGTCTCCGGCGAGACAGGCAACACGTACGAGGCAATGCCCTCCAGCGTTACGTTGCCCGCGCCCAGCTGACTCGGTTGCTGGTGCACATAGGCGCGACGCTCATTGACGACCGCCTGCACCTGCGCGGTGATCGCCCGTTGCGGCCTCGCTTCCGGGCGCGCGATGAGATATCCCTGCCCTAGAAAAATGCCGAGATCGCGGACCACTTGCAGTTCCTCGGCCTGCTCGATGCCTTCGGCGATGACGCGGGTGCCGCTCGTCTCCGCAATCTGGTGCATCGAACGCACGAACTGAAGTTTGACGGTATCGGTGTCGATGCCGTCGACGAAATGGCGGTCGATCTTGACGTAATCGGGCCGCAGCTCTGACCACAATCGCAGGCTGGCGTAGCCTTCGCCCATGTCGTCGAGCGCGACTTCGAAACCCAGCGCGCGATACGCCGCGAGTGAGGCGCGCGTGCTCGCCAGATCCAGCGTGGGGGCGTGCTCCGTGAGTTCGAGCACCACCCGCTCAGGTGCGAGCGGCAACGACTGGAGCATCGCAAACGTTTCGTCGAGACCCAGCGAGTCGCCCACACCGCCGCCGGGGTGGGCACGGGTGATCGGGCCGATGTTGAGAAACAGGCGTTCCGGCAGATCCTGCTTGACGAAGCCGCGCAGCACCGTGCGGCGGCAAGCCAGTTCGAGCGGTGCAAGCAGGCCATGACGGCGGGCGGCGGCGAACAGCGCCAGCGGTGAATGGATCGACGTGCCAACCGGCCCGCGCACCAGCCCCTCGTAACCGGCGATACCCGACGTACGAAAGTCGAGGATCGGCTGAAACACGCAGGTCAGACCGATGCCTTCGCACAACTCGGCAAGCAACGCCGCTTCGTCGGGTTCTGCATAAGGGGCGCGGATTGGGACTGGCGACAGTAGTGCGTCGTCCGATGCCGCCGGCACGGCAAACCGCTCCGGCGGACGTATCGCGACAGGCGGAAGAAGGGTCAACGGCAACTCCGTAAGTCGGGGCGGTGCGCGGCCAACATGCAAACCGCATGACGTTGTGCGGGCATATGCCGGGCCTGCCCATGCACATGTGCAGGCCTATGCATGCACACCCATGGCAAGCGACGCGCCGATGACGTGTTTCACCCGCTCCCCGTGCTTCACGTGCGGCAGTTGCTCTGTGGCCTGTGTCCGCGTCTGGTGACGGTGCCCGCAGGCACCCTCTTGTACTTGGCACTCAGGCTAGCGCCGAGATTTGACAGAACCGTGACAGTGTCGGAATTGCCACACACGGCAGGACAGCGAAAACCTCCCCCCTCTCACGCCGCGGGAATCCGTCGCGCGCGCCGGGCATTCGTCCGACACGGCACGAGAAGCAGGGGCCAAGTGTAGGGAGCCAATGCGGGGACGAAAAAAAACGGCAACGCCGCAAAGCGTTGCCGTGCTTTCCCGAGGGTGCCGTCGACCGGCACGCCCTGCCGGGCTGACCGGTCGGCGGTTCAGACTTAACCCGACGGTAGTGGACGGGTTACTGTGTCGTCACGACCGAATTACCACGCGGTAACGACCGAGCCGCCGAACTTCTTCTCGATGAAGGCCTTCACTTCCGGCGAATGGTAAGCCTTGATCAGCTTGGCCACCCAGGGCTTGTTCTTGTCGGCCGTGCGAATGACCAGCACGTTGGCGTACGGGCCGCTGGCGTCTTCGATGGCGATCGAATCACGCTTCGGGTTCAGACCGGCTTCCATCGCGAAGTTGGTGTTGATGACAGCCACGGCGACATCGTCGAGCGAGCGCGGCAGTTGCGCGGCGTCCAGCTCCACGAACTTCAGCTTCTTCGGGTTGTCGGTCACGTCGAGCGGCGTCGCCTTCAGACCCGCGTCGGCACGCAGCTTGATCAGCCCCTGCTTTTGCAGCAACAGCAGCGCGCGTCCGCCATTGGTCGGGTCGTTCGGCAGCGACACCTTGTCGCCCGACTTCAGATCGGCCAGCGACTTGATCTTCTTCGAATAGATGCCCATCGGGAAAATCACGGTCTTGGCAATCGACTCGAGCTTGTAGCCACGGTCCTTCACCTGGGCGTCGAGGTACGGCTGGTGCTGGTAGCTGTTCGCGTCCAGGTCGCCCGACGACAGCGCGGCGTTCGGCTGCACGTAGTCGCTGAACTCGATGACCTTGATGTTCAGGCCGTCTTTGGCCGCAACCTTCTTCACTTCGTCGAAGATCTGCGCGTGCGGGCCACCCGTGACACCGATCTTCAGATTGACGACATCGGCGGCAGCCGCAGGCGCGGCGAATTGCGTGGCGAAGACGGTAGCGGCACCGACACCGGCCAACAGCTTGAAAAGCGTACGACGTTGCATGAAAAACCTCGCGTGTGAGTGAAGTGCCGGTTCGCCGGCGACGTTGTTGTGTGAGACGTTATTTATGGCTCAGGCGACGCACCAGCCAGTCGCCGAATGTCTGTACCAATTGCACGAAGACGATCAGGATCAGCACGACGGTAATCATCACTTCGGGCAGGAAGCGCTGATAGCCGTAGCGGATGCCGAGGTCGCCCAGCCCTCCCCCGCCGATGGCACCGGCCATCGCCGAATAGCCGACCAGACTGACGAACGTGATCGTCAGACCGGCCACGATGCCGGGCAGCGCCTCGGGCAGCAATACCTTGGTGACGATCTGACCGGTCGTCGCGCCCATCGACTGCGCCGCCTCGATCAGGCCGCGGTCGACCTCGCGCAGCGCCGTCTCCACCAGGCGCGCCACGAACGGCGCGGCCGCGATGGTGAGCGGCACGACTGCCGCCATCGTGCCGATGGACGAGCCGACGATCAGGCGGGTGAACGGGATCACCGCGACGAGCAGGATGATGAACGGCGTCGAGCGCACCGCGTTGACGAGGATGCCGACGATACGATTGGTCGGAAGGTTCTGCAACACGCCGTTGCGGTCGGTCAGATAGAGCAGCACGCCGAGCGGCACGCCGACCACAGCACCGATCACGCCGGAAATCCCGACCATGATGAGCGTCTCCCAGAACGAGGAGACGAAGAGATCGAACATTTCACTCCACATGGCTCAGCTCCTCAACGACAACGCCTTGACTGGCGAGGAACGCCATGGCTTCGGCCACTCGGGCCGGGGTGCCGCCCGCCAGCACGGCGAGCGATCCGAACGCCTGCCCCTGGATCTCGTCGATCTGGCCGTGCAGGATGTTGAAATCGAGTTCGTAGCGGCGAATTGCCTCGGAGAGCAGCGGCTGATCCACCCCGGCGCCGGAAAACGCCAGACGATACAGGTGATCGTGACCGTTGCCGATACGCGACGCGACACGCTCACGCACGCCCACCGGCAACTCCTGCGAGATGACGTCGCCGATGAGCGCACGCGTGACTTCGTGGCGCGGGCGCAGGAACACGTCGATGACGCGGCCCTGTTCGACCACGCGGCCGGCATCGAGCACCGCGACACGGTCGCACACCTGCTTGATGACTTCCATCTGGTGCGTGATGAGCACGATGGTCAGGCCCAACTCGCGGTTGATCCGCTTGAGCAACTCAAGAATCGAGCGCGTCGTCTCTGGATCGAGGGCCGACGTCGCCTCGTCCGAGAGCAGCACCTGCGGCTCGCTCGCCAGCGCCCGGGCAATGCCCACGCGCTGCTTCTGTCCACCGGAAATCTGCGACGGATAACGATCCTTTTGGGACGTCAGGCCGACCAGTTCGAGCAACGGCAGGATCTTCGCCCGAATCTCCGCCGCCGACAGGCCCGCCAGCTCCAGCGGCAGCGCCACGTTATCGTAGACGGTGCGCGAATTAAGCAGGTTGAAGTGCTGAAAGATCATGCCGATGCGGCGGCGCGCCTGGCGCAGCGCGTCGGCCGACAGCGACGTCAAGTCCTGGCCGTCGACGCGCACGGCGCCGTCGCTCGGACGATTGAGCAGGTTGATGACACGCACGAGCGTGCTCTTGCCAGCGCCGCTTCGGCCAATGATGCCGAAGACTTCGCCGCGCTCGATCGACAGGCTGATGTTGGAAAGCGCGTCGATCGGCCCCTTGGGCCCAGCAAAGCGCTGGGTAATGTTCTGGAGTTCGATCATGCAAAAAAATAGCAGCCCCACTGCCGAAACTGCCCGCAGTGCCGCCGCCTGGACCCGATATTCAGTGCAAAGACAATATTCTAGCCCATGCATCTAAATATTTGAAAATAATAAAACTCGACCTCCTTATATCGGATTTCAACTGAACCGGGTGACGCTCAGGCTTGCCTGCCGGAGGCAAAGTCGTCGAGCACTTCGATCACGCGATCAAATTCGAGCGACTTATCGAAGAAGTACTGCACACCCAGTTGCTGACAACGCTTGCGGTAGGTGGCCAACGCGTAGTTCGTCAGCACGATGGCCATGAGCTGCGGCAGCAGCCCCGCGTCGTGCAGGTACGCGAGCACATCCATGCCCGAGCCGCGTCGCAACTGAATATCGACGATCACCGCGTCGAACGACGCTTCCTGGAGCGTGCGAACGGCGTCGTCGGCCGTCTCCGCCACGCCCGCCACCTGGAGCATCCCCGTCGACCCGAGCGCTTCGGACAGGCTTTCGCGGATGACCGCCGAGTCCTCGATCAAGAGCACCTTGAGGGGCAAGCGGGACCCCGTAAGCGTTGCCGCGTTCCCGGTTGACATGACAACCTCGCTATCAACTGATCAAGCCGTTCTTGAGCGCGTAGAGCGTCAGGTCGGCATTGGTTTTCAAATGCATCTTTTCCAGCACGCGCGCGCGATACGTACTGACGGTCTTCACCGACAGATGCAACTCGTCGGCAATCTCGGTGGGGGTGCGTCCCTGCGCGAGCTTGCAGAACACCTGAAACTCGCGCTCCGAGAGTTGTTCGTGGATCGGCTCGTCGCCGGGCTGGTCCAGCTTCTGCGCGAGCAGATCGGCCGTGCCTTCGCTGACATAGCGATGGCCACGCGCTACCGTGCGGATGGCCCGGATGATTTCTTCCGGCGCGGCATCCTTCATCAGGTAGCCGTTCGCACCCGCGCGCAGCAGGTTGACCGCGTATTGTGCTTCCGGGTACGTCGACAGGAACAGCACGCCCTGCGACGGGCGCAACTGCTTGATCACGCGCAACGTGTCGATGCCGTTCTTGTCGGGCATGGCGATATCGAGCAGCACCACATCGAATGCCGTATCGCGCACGGCACGAATCACTTCGTCGCCGCTCGCCGCTTCGCCCAGCACTTCCATATCCGATTCATCGGCGATGAATTGCTTGAAGCCGGTGCGGACAATCGCGTGGTCGTCGGCAATCAGAATTTTTATTGTTGTCGGTGACATCAAAGCTCCAGTGATGCTCGGTCGCCCAAATAATGAATCATCTCGCGCTAACGCTCAATTGCGATGCGCAGCCAGTGCGGCCGGGCTGCCCGACGCGCGTGCCGAGGTCGCCCGGCCGGGCGAGACACCTCGGCGGCCGGGAAGCGCGCGTCTATCGTCGGAACACCCCGAAGAGCAGCGTGACCAAAAAGATCACAAGGAAGATGAAGAACAGAATTTTCGCGATCTCTGCCGCACCGGCAGCAATGCCGGTAAAACCGAACACTGCGGCGATCAACGCGATCACGAAAAAAACGACAGCATAATGAAGCATCGCAACCTCCTAGGATGGGAGCGGTCCGTGCGCGGCATGACAACGCGTCACGGCTTCACGACCGCGCACGGACATGCTCCGTGCAGCAGCGCACCGTCTAGTCGACCATCTTCTTGGCGACAGTCAGTCCAAGCAGCAGGAAGATCACAAACAGCACCAGGAACAGCACGAACAGAATCTTCGCGATGCCGGCCGCTCCCGCGGCAATCCCGGTAAAGCCCAACAGGCCTGCCACGATCGAGATCAGTGCGAACATCAAAGCCCATTTCAACATGGCGCTCTCCTCGGTCAGTCCATCGTTTCCCGGAGACTTCCGTCACATCCGGTGGCGCGTCGCCCCTTGACACAGCGCGACGCAAACCCTCGGACGCTGAGTAAATGGTAGAAAAACGGCACGGGCGGGACTGCCCGGACGCCGCTGGTTTTTGCGTAGGAATTCGCTGACAATTCGCAAAATGACGCGCATTTCGACTTATGATCGAAGCGCGTCTGATCATCGGTATTCCCCGCGCGCGCCCCCCCGTCAACACCACGCCACAGGCCCTCATGTCCCGATTGCTCACGTCCTGGTTGCGTCGCCGAAGCTGGATCATCGCGATGATCGCGGCGATCGTCATCACCGTCGGCAGCCTGATCGGGCTGGAGTCGGCACACCGCCGGCTCGCCTCCACCTACGAGGCCGCCCTGCAGGCGATGACCGCGGCCAACGAACTCAACGAGATCATGGCGCGCACCTCGACCGTGGTATCGAGCCAGCGCGGCTATCTGCTCACGAACGATCCGATCTATCTCGATCCCTACCTGTCGGCCGTGCGACGCATTCGCGATCTCGCCGCCCTGGTGGTCCAGCATTACGAAGTGACCGGCGACGCGCAGGCCTCGAAGGACTTTGCCAACGTGATGACGCTGTTCTCGCAGCGCATCACTGCCATGGAAACGGCACGCGCGGCGGTCAAGCAAGGAGAGATGAACCTCGAAGAGGCGCTCTCGCCGGCCAATCTCGGCATGGGGACGATGGAGCCGGTGCAGGACGGCATCACCGATCTTTACAACCGCGAGTTGGCCCGCGCGCGCACCGCGCAGGACGACGGACGCTTCGATCAGGCGATTTCAGCGATAAGCGCCGGCGCCCTCTCGGTGCTCACCATCCTGCTGTTCGTGCTGCTGTTTCGCACGCTCGGCCGGCAGATGCGGCAGGAGCAACTCGCGCGCGACCAGTTGCACGAACAGCAGGCGCATCTGGATCGAGTGGTGCGCGAGCGCACCGAGCAGCTCGACGAGTTGGCCACGCACTTGCAGAACGTCAGCGAAGACGAGAAGACCCGCCTGTCGCGCGAACTTCACGACGAACTCGGTGCGATTCTCACCGCCTGCAAGATGGACGTAACCTGGGCGCATCACAAGCTGCGCAACGTCGATCCTGTGATTGCCGAAAAACTCGCGCGCGCGCAACGCAATCTCGACTCCGGCATTCAAACGAAGCGCCGTATCATCGAAAATCTGCGCCCGACAGTGCTGATCAACTTCGGTCTCGTGACGGCATTGCGCTCGCTCGCCGAGGAAACCGCCGACCAACAGCACTGGCAACTCGACCTCGACTTGCCGGAAGACGACTTCGCACTGCCCGAGTCGACGGCGATCGTGCTGTTCCGCGTTGCGCAGGAAGCGCTCACGAATGCCGGCAAGTACGCTCGCGCCACGGCGGTGCGCGTGGCGCTGGCGTGCGACGATCAGCGTGTGCGTCTCGAAGTCATCGACAACGGCATCGGACTCACGCCGGATCAGTTCAACAAGCCCAAGACGCACGGCCTGTTCGGCATGCGTCAGCGGGTCTCGGCCAAGGGCGGACGTATCGACATTCACTCGCTGCCGCTGCGCCTCGGCACCGAGATTCAGGTGGTGCTGCCGCTGTGCAATCCTGCGGACGCGCCCAACATCGCGACGGAAGTCACCGAAAGCACTGCCACGCAAACGCCTTGCGCCAGGCGTACTGACGATGATGACGACGCCGGCACCTCGCCGCACACACCCTAGGCTGCATCACCGTGCGTCGGAATGCACCGACAGCGCAACCCGACTCCGCCTACGCATCAGCGCTGACTCGGCTGACAGCGCGAACGCTTCGCACTCCCTACCATGGAATCACGTGTCGCCCGGAAGGCGCGGCGACCCGGCACGACGCTGTGCGTGCCGATGCCAGGCATTACCCGAACCCATCCCAATCCAACCCAAAATGAAGGAGTGGCTATGAACTCGGATCTGATCAAGGGCAAGTGGAACCAACTCAAGGGCGAAGCGAAGAAGCAGTGGGGCGACCTGACGGATGACGATCTGCTCAAGATCGAAGGCAACCGCGACAAGTTCGTGGGGGCGATCCAGGAGCGCTACGGCAAGGCGAAGGCCGAAGCCGAGCGCGAAGTCGACAACTGGAACGACCACCACAAGCTCTGGTAAGCCGTGGCGGCCGTGCCCGCCGGAAGGCGGGCACCCCCGGGCACCCCGATACGCCCCTTTGCCTTCGCGGGTTTGCCACGCGACGCACAATATCCTCTGTCAAAGGAGACATTCCCATGAAACGACTGATCGCTATCGCGCTGCTCTGCGGCTTCGCACTGGGTCTGGCCGGTTGCAACACCATCCACGGCGCGGGCAAGGACGTTGAACGCGGGGGCGAAGCCATTCAGGGCGCCGCCGATCGCGCCAAGTAACGCGGGGACGTCCCCCAAATGCGGCGCGCGGTCGCTGTGAGTGCCCCCAAAATGCAAGCCGCCCGGGACGAACCGATTTGGCGGGGAGGAGACGGCGTCGTGCATCCGTGTGCGACGCCGAGGGCAGGCGGATGTGGCGAATGCGGCATCCGCCTGCTGTTTTTGCGCCACAGGCGGCGGACGCGCATGTAAATGAATGTAACAAGCGCCGCCCGATCCGGCGCGCGCCGATGCGAACCCGTGCCGCATGACGCGCACCGAAACGAGCGCAAATCGTTGATTCTGAATAGAATGACGACTTGATTTACACGTTTGGCGGCCGCTTTTCCACGCCCGAACGTTCCCTGTACCGTGTCAATGCGCATACTTTGCAACAATTGCGCCACGCCCGCGTTTCGGAACTTCAGTAAAGTTAAGGCCAAGGAATCTGACAAACCACGGTGCCCACGGGCATCTGGCGCGCCGGTCGGCATGGTGCCGTCCGGGCGTCGTCAACCGTACGCTGCCAAGTCCGCAGGAGAAACGTCATGAAAACCAAGTTTGCCGCCCTTGCCATCGCGGGCATCGCGCTCGCGGCGGGCGCTGTCGGGACAGCGCAGGCGCACGTCTCGGTCGGTATCGGCATTGGCTTGCCGCTGGTCGTCCCCGCCCCGGTCTATGCGCCGGCGCCCGTCTACGTCGCGCCCCCGCCGCCGGTCTACTACGCCCCGCCGCCCGTTTATGTTGCCCCGGCACCGGTTTATTACGGTCGGCCGCCGGTCTACTATGGGCGTCCGTACTACGGGTACGGACACGGCCACTGGCACCGCGATCGCTGGCATCGCCATTGAGCGACGCCCGGCCATTCACCGGTCGCCTGGCCGGGAAATGCACCGGCCCCCGGTAGATGAACGCGCCACCGACTGTGAGGTCGGTGGCGCGTTCATTTTGACGTAGCCGACTGGCGCAACGCGGCTTGGCGTAGCTACCGGGCGACGCGGTAGGCGATGCGGAAGCCGCCCCAATGACGTCCGTTCACGTAAATTGGCGCCGAGGCGTCTTTCATCACCATGAACTCGCCGCCGCCCATGTCGCGCCGATAGGTCTGCAGCAACAAGGGTTGCGTGTTGCGCCCAGCGGCTGCGCCGGTGCGGTCGTTGAACAGACGCCGGTTGCGGCAGTTCGCGGCGTTCCATACCGGATCGTTGGTCGGTGATTGCGAGAATTTGCGGTTGTGCGTCGGCAGATAGCCATTCTCGTCGACCGCGGCGCAAAAAGCGATGCGTTCGTTGAGCGCAAGCAGCGGCTCCTGGATGGCCGGCAGCGTCTCGTCGGTAAAGCGCGTAAAGCTGGCCATCAACTGCTGAGGATTCGAGCCGGGAATCGGCTCGTAGCGGCGATCGAACAGCGCCTGCTCGGTGAT
This sequence comes from Pandoraea eparura, assembly GCF_902459725.1. Lineage (GTDB taxonomy): Bacteria > Pseudomonadota > Gammaproteobacteria > Burkholderiales > Burkholderiaceae > Pandoraea > Pandoraea eparura. The sequence continues at coordinate 100,448 of NZ_CABPSH010000005.1, read as the reverse complement.
CTTGCCCTTGGCCAGCGCCGCCTCGAAAGTCTCCCCCACCTGCTTGGCCGCACGGCGCACCGCGCGAATGAATGGCGTGTCCTCCGTCTCGACGCCACTGCCGGCAATCAGGCCGATCAGATGCTCCGAGACGCCGAGCAGACCGTTGATGCGCTCACGCGCGCGCTCGACGTGTTCGGCCGAATGCGCTACCCCGTCGGCCATTTCGTCGACATGCGCGGCGAGCATGGTGCATTCGTTCTCGATGGCTTCGCTCGCCTGCGCGATCTGCCCGGCCTGACGGTCGAACGTATCGAGCGCGGTCCCGGCCGTCTCGATCACACTGGCGATGGCGCTTGTCCCTTCGCGGGCGTCGTTGGCGCGCGCGACGTTGGCGTTGCTCTCGCGCATCAGGCGCTCGGTGCGCTCGCCGAGCGCGGCCAGTGTCTGCTCGATCTGCAGCGTCGCCTCGGCCGTCTTGCTGGCGAGCAGTTTGACCTCGGTGGCGACCACGGCGAAGCTGCGCCCGGCCGCCCCGGCGCGCGCGGCTTCGATGGCGGCGTTGAGCGCGAGCAAATTGGTTTGGCGGGCGATGACCGAAATGCCCTCGGCCACCTTGCCGACGTGGTCGAGCGCGTCGCGCAGCCCCGCGATCTCGCCGGCCATGCCGGAGACGCCCTCCACCAGGCCGTGGATCGAAGCCAGCGAGGCGTCGGCCGTGCTGCGCGACGCCGTGATTTGCGCGCTCGCACGATCGGCCACATCACGCGCCTCGCGCGCGGCGTTGGCGATGCGCTGGTTGCCTTCGCTCGTCTCAGCGGCGGTTTGGCGAAGCGCCTGAAACACTTCAGCCTGACGCTTGATGCGAACAGCGATTTCGTCGACGTTACCGGCGATATCGCACAATTCAACGCCCAGGGTGCCGGCGTTGAGCGCCACCTCGTTCATGATGCTGACGGTTTGCGCCGCTCCCCGGGCGCTCGTGAATAGCCCCATCCTCAGTCTCCTCGCGTCTCTGATCTGCTTGTTATGACGAGGGCGCAACCGTCACCCGACCGGCCGGCAAACACCGGCGCAGACGTTCGCGCCACACGCGGGTGTGTCGAAAAGCATAACGGGAGAAATACCGCCGACTTGAGGGATGCCTCGCTGGCCGCCGCCCCGCCCTTCCGACTTTATAGCGGCACCCTCTCATGCACGGCTTACGCGGGACTTACTGCCTGAGGATTGTCGCGCCGCCAGTCAATCATCCGAATAATGGCTATGATGATCGTTAATCATCACCCTATCCGATGGATTCACCATGACGCCGGACCAATTGCTGACCTTCGCGACCGTGGCCGAACTGGGCAACATCAGCCATGCGGCGCAGGCGCTGCACCTGTCGCAACCCGCCGTCTCCGGTCAATTGCGGTTGTTGCAGGAGTCGTTCGGCGAGCCGTTGTACCGACGCGATGGCCGCGGCATCCGGCTGACCGCCGTTGGCGAGCAGGTTGCCGTGTATGCCAACAAGCTGCGACAGGACTATCGCCAGGCCATCGCCCTGCGCGACGACCTGCGCGGCATGGAAACCGGCGCGTTGCGCATTGGCGCGAGCACGACGCCCGCGAGCTACCTGTTGCCCTACGCGATTGCGGAATTCCATCAACGCTACCCCGAAGTCGCACTGCATATCGTCGACGGCAACACCAGTGAAATCGTGGCGCAGCTCGACCGGCTCGACGTCGCGTTCATCGAAGGCGCGGTGCCACCGGGGCTGTCGCGGGAAATTGCAGTGCGTCCGTGGCGCAACGACGAAGTCGTGGCGATCGCGCGCGCCGACCATCCCCTCGCACAACCGCCGCACGGCGCCTCGCTGCAGGCCATCGCCGAGTACCCGTTGATCCTGCGCGAACCCGGCTCGGGGGTGCGGGCGCTGGTAGCGCGTGCCTTCTCGGTGGCCGGACTCTCGCCACGCGTGGCGCTGGAGTTGGCCGGGGTGGAGAGTATCAAGGAGGCCGTGCGCGCAGGCATGGGCGTGGGCTTCGTGTCTGCGATGTCGATGCGTCACGAAGACGCGGCACTCGCCTCCGTACGCATCGATCCCCCGCATGGCCTCAAACGTCTGTTGACGGCACTCGTGCCGCACGCCGACGCGCTGTCGCGTCCGACCGAGCGCTTTCTCGCCCAGTGCTTCGCCTCGGCGGCGGACGATCCGGCGACGGTGCGGTGACGATGCGCTAACCGCACGGTAGCGGCTCCCTCGACATCCGCATGCCGGCGCATGTGCGAGGGCGACGCAAACGCTGTGCCGGGCGTCGCTCAGAACGGCATGCGCACCAACTCTTCCACCGCACCCACGACCTTGTCGCGCGTGCGCATAAGCAACGAGAACGACAGGTCGGCCTGCGCGCTCGCCAGCATCGCGCCGGTCAGGTCGTCGCTCTGGCCCAGATCGAACGCGCGCATGCGCTCGCCCGCATCGCGCTGGGCCGCGTCCACGCCGCGCAGCATCGTGCCGAAGTCGGGACCGGTCGGCGTACCGGCCAGCGCGGGGTCGGCGTCGCGCGCCCCTGCCACGCGATCCAGTTCGCGCTGTGTCGCCTGCATGCGACGCATTTCAGCCATCAATGACTGTTCCATCGAAACGGGCATTCGTATCTCCATCGTGAGGTTCGACGTGTGCCCCCGCCTTCGGCGCAGGCAGCACTGACAAGACTCCGCACTTTACGCACACCCCGCCCTACCCAGAATGGGGAATCCCCCAAAGCGCGCGCGGTTGAGTCATTCCCCATCAACACGTGGGGAAGACGCCTTTAGGATGCGAACTTCCTTGCGCTCACGAGCGCTGCGAACCGACATCCAATCACATGAACACAATGCACGCGCCTACGCCGCCCGGCGCGATCCGGGCACTCGATCCGTGCCGGCTGGGACAGCCGACGCAGCTTCTCGACCCCCTGACCGAGCGGCTGCGCTCGCGCCTCGATGTCCAATTACCGCAGCACGTTCGTCATCGTCATGCTATGGCGTGGCGTGTCGCCGCCATGTCCGTGAGCGCCAGCGCGCCGAACGTCAACGACGTCATCGTGCAGCGCTTTCATGTCGATGGCCACGGCATCGACGTTGGCATCGACGCGGGCCTGCTGCGCGACGCCTTTCGTCTGCGCTACGACGCGGACGATTTCGTCGGGCCGCCCGCCCTGCACGCCGCGCCGCCCGCGGCGACCTACGAGCGTTTCGTCACGCGTTTCGCGCGGCAAATGCTTGACGCGCTGCGCCTGGCCGTCTCCTCGGAGATGTCACCGGCCACGGCCCATGTCGAGACCCTGGCATCAGCGCCGCGCTTGACACCGCCATCGCTGTGGATCGGCGCGCGCATCGCGGATCGCGCGGGCGACGCGCCGCTGGGCACGGTCACGTTCCGGCTCGCCGCCGAGGACGCCCGCCGCTGGCTCACGATGCTCGGCCCCGACGCCGGCGAACGTGCCGCGCAACACACGCCACCCGCCTGCGACATCGCCACGATTCCCGTGCGTCTGAGCGCGCACTGGCTCGACGTCGACTTGTCGCTCGGTGCGCTGCTCGACGCCCAACCGGGGGACGTCCTGCCGGTGCGGTTCATGCAACGCGCGCTCGTTTGCGTGGACAACGACCCGTTGATGAGCGCCGACATCGTCGAGCGCGATGCGCATCTGTGTCTCACGCACTTCCAAACTCTTGAGTAAGGACTCTGTCACCATCATGTCTACCCACTTCCCTCACGACCCGTCCGGTCAAACGCCCAATGCCGGTGTGTCCGCCGATGCAACGGCGCGCACCGCCGCAGACCTGCGCCTGGATGCCCTCGCCGACGATCTGCCTGCCCTCGGCGCACTCCCCGACCTGTCCGACGATCTGGCCGGTGACTGGCTCGGCGCGTCTGGCGAGGCCAGCGATAGCGCGGCACTCGCCGCCCGTCGCACGAACGCGGCCAGCACTGCCCCGGTACCGCTCGCCATGCGCGAAACGCTGCGCCGTGTACCGGTCAAGCTCACGCTGGAAGTCGGTGCAACCCGCCTCACGCTGGGCGAACTGGCGGCCCTGCGTGCCGACGACGTCCTGAGTCTCGATCGCGCAGCCGGTGCGCCGCTGGCCGTGCTGGTCAACGGTGTGCCGGTGGGCCTGGCGGAAGTCGTCGTCTCGGGCGCGCAATACGGGCTGAAGATCCTCACGCTCGATGCGCTCGAGCTGGACCGGCTGGCCCAATGAAAGCCGCGCTACACCTCCTGCGCCAGCGCCACTCGCGCCCTCGCGGGCCGCGCAGCTTCCCGCTGTGCGCATCGGAGACCTTCGTGCTCGCGATCCTCGCGATCGGCTTCGCGCTGTTCGCCACTGGCGCGCATGCCGACGAAGCGGGCGACCTGATGCGCCTGCGCACGCAGGGCGGCACCACCGACTTCACCGTCAAGACCCAGTTGCTCATCCTGATGACGCTGCTGGGACTGCTGCCGATACTGCTGATGGTGATGACGACGTTCGTGCGTTTCGCCATCATCCTCGCATTGCTGCGTCAGGCGCTGGGCCTGCAACAGGGCCTGCCCTCGCGCGTGCTCACCGGCATGGCATTGCTGCTCAGCCTGCTCGTCATGCGCCCGGTCGGCGAAGCGATCTGGACGCAGGCCGTCGTACCCTACGACGAAAACCGCATCACGCTGACCGAAGCCATTCGTGCCGGCGAAGCCCCGCTCTCGCGCTTCATGCTGGCGCAAACGCGCCAGACGTCGCTCGACCTGATGGCCCGGCTGACCGGCGAGACCGACGTCGCCGAGCCGCAGGCGCACAGTTTCCTGGTCAAGGCGTCAGCGTTCTTGCTGAGCGAACTCAAAACCGCATTTCAAGTCGGGGCGATGCTCTTCGTGCCGTTTCTCGTCATCGATCTGGTGGTGGCCTCGGTGCTCATGGCGATGGGCATGATGATGCTCTCGCCGCTGGTCGTCTCGTTGCCGCTCAAGCTCCTGCTGTTCGTGCTCATCGACGGCTGGACGCTTACGGTCAGCACGCTCGTCACCAGCGTGCAGGCGGTCTGAGGAGAACGCCATGCTCACCAGCGACATCGCCATCGACATGGGCCTGGATGCCCTGCGGCTCGTGATCGTCATCGTGCTCGTGCTCATCGTGCCGAGCCTGGTCACCGGGCTCGTCGTGGCGCTCTTTCAAGCCGCCACGCAGATCAACGAGCAGACGCTGTCGTTCCTGCCGCGCCTGATCGTCACACTGCTTACGCTCGGGCTCGCCGCCCCGTGGCTCGCGGGCACGCTCACCGATTTCGCCGCCGACATCTTCGCTCGCGCGGCCATGCTCGCCGGGTAGCGCGGCGCGCCGCCGACGCCCCGCAGCCGGATCCCCCTCATGCCGTTTCCGCTTCCCCTGGCCGCCTGGCCTGGCCTTGAAGGCTGGCTCGCCCAATGGCCCGCGCAGCTCGTGATGCTGTGGTGGCCGTTCTGCCGCTTTGTCGCCGCACTGAGCATGTTGCCGCTCGTCGGCGAGGGTGTTGTGCCGATGCGCTGGCGCGTGCTGGTGGCGCTCATGCTCAGCCTGTCGTTATGGCCGGTGCTCGCCAAAGGCGGCGTGCCCCCGATCGATCCATTCTCGCTGGCCGGTGTCGTGCTGGCCGCCGAACAAGCCATCATCGGCGCGTGTCTGGGGCTGGCGTTCTTCATCGTGCGCAGCCTGCTCACGCTTGTGGGCTACCTGTGTGCCTCGCAGATGGGACTGGCCATGGCGGCGATGAACGATCCGATGAACGGCGAAGCCAGCGAGCCGGTCTCGCTGCTGATGGTATGCCTCGGCACGTTGCTGTTCTTCGTCGCCGATGCGCACCTCATCGCGGTCGCCATCGTCGGCCGCAGCTTCGAGGTCTGGCCCATCGGCGGCGGACTGCCGCTCGGCGATCTCGCCGGGTTGCTGCGCGCGCTCGGCTGGACGCTGGCAGCCGCCATCACGCTGGCGCTGCCCGTGGTGCTCACGACCTTCGTCGTCCAGTTCGGGCTGGGTCTGCTCAATCGCGCCGCGCCGGCGCTGAACCTGTTTTCCCTGGGCTTTGCCGTGACGACGGTCGTCGGGCTCGTAGTGCTCTCGGCCGTCGTCCCGGCCCTGCCCGCCCATTACCTGGCGCTGACCGAACGCGTGCTCGACACGCTCGGCCCCGTCGCCCGCCCAGCCCGACCGATTTGAGCCCATGACGACCCAAGACACCGGCGACAAGTCCGAAGCCCCCTCGTCCCAGAAGCTGCGCCGCGCGCGTGAGCAGGGCCAGGTGGCGCGCTCGCGCGATACGGCCACGGCGGTCGGCATCATGAGCAGCGTGGCCGTGCTCGCCGTCACCGCGCCCGCGCAGCTCGACCACTTCCGGTCCCTTTATGCCGCGGCATTCGCCGACCTCGCGGGCCTCGGCTTCGACGACGCCTGGACGGCCCTGCTGCCGGCGGCGATGTGGCTGCTGATCAAGCTCCTCGCCCCGCTGGCCGCGATTCCCCTGTGCATTGGCGTGGCGGCCATGCTGCCCGGCGGCTACGTCTTCAGCACCACACTGCTCAAGCCGAAATGGCAGCGCCTCTCGCCCAAGGCCAACCTGGGCCGGCTGGTCTCGATGAAGCACTACGCGCAGGTGGGCACCGCCGTGGCCAAGGTCGTGCTGGTGGCGACGGTGCTGGTCTTTGTCGTGCGTGCGCACTGGGACGCCCTGCTCGCGCTGCAAGCAAGCGCGCCGCGCGAGGCGATCGCCGTGGGCCTCGGATTGTTGTGCGACGCGGTGCTCGTACTCGGCGGCGCGTTCGTGGCGTTTGCCTTGCTCGACCTGCCGTTGCAACGCTTCTTCTTCCTGCGCGAGCAACGCATGACCAAGCAGGAGGTCAAGAACGAGCACAAGCAGACCGAGGGACGCCCCGAAGTCAAACAACGCATTCGACAAATACAGCGCCGGATGGCCGAGCGCAGCCTGCGCCGCAAGGTGCCGTCGGCCGACGTGGTGATCGTCAACCCGACGCACTACGCCATCGCGCTCAAGTACGACACCGAGCGCGCGCAAGCGCCCTATGTCGTGGCGCGCGGTCTCGACGAAATGGCAGGCGTGCTGCGCCAGATCGCCCGCGATCACAAGATCGATGTGGTAAGTGCGCCGCCGCTGGCGCGCGCGCTCTACCACACCAGCCAGGTCAACCAGCAGATTCCCGCCGCGCTTTACGAAGCGGTGGCCGTGATTCTCGCCTACGTCCTGCAACTGCGCGCCTGGCGCACCGGCGAGCGCGCCACCCACCCCGACCGTCCGGACACGCCCGCCGTGCCCGCGGCGCTCTCCGATCCACCCGCTACGCGACTCCGCCCCTGATCCCATGAGCCGACTGATGAACCACCTTCGGCGTCACAAATTTCTGACGCCGCTTCTTGTCTTCGCCATCCTCGCGATGGTGATCCTGCCGCTGCCGCCGCTGCTGCTCGACACACTCTTCACGTTCAACATCGTGCTCTCGATGGTCGTGATCCTGGTGAGCCTGTCGGTGCGGCGTCCGCTCGACTTCTCCGTGTTCCCGACGGTCATTCTCGCCACTACGCTCATGCGTCTGACGTTGAACGTTGCGTCCACGCGCGTGGTGCTGCTCAACGGCAACGAGGGCACCCACGCGGCCGGTAGCGTCATCGAGTCATTCGGCAACGTTGTCATCGGCGGCAATTTCGTCGTGGGTCTGGTGGTGTTCGTGATCCTGATGATCATCAACTTCGTCGTGGTCACCAAGGGCGCCGAGCGCATCTCCGAAGTCTCGGCGCGCTTTACGCTCGACGCGCTGCCCGGCAAGCAGATGGCCATCGACGCCGACCTGAACGCCGGGCTCATCAACCAGGAAGCCGCGCAGACCCGCCGTCGCGAAGTCAGCGCAGAAGCCGACTTCTACGGGGCGATGGACGGCGCTTCGAAATTCGTGCGCGGCGACGCCATTGCGGGCATTCTCATCCTGCTCATCAACCTGATCGGCGGGGTCGCCATCGGCGTGACGATGCACGACATGAGTGCGGGCAACGCCTTCCGCCAATACTCGCTGCTGACCATCGGCGACGGCCTGGTCGCGCAGATCCCCGCGCTGCTGCTCTCGGCCGCGGCGGCGATCATCGTGACGCGGGTGTCCGATGCGGGCGATTTCGAAAAGCAGGTGGGCGACCAGTTGCTGGCCTCGCCGTCGGTGCTCGCGAGTGTGGCCGTCCTGATGTTCGTGCTGGCGCTGATTCCGGGCATGCCGACCGCGCCGTTCCTGGCGTTCGCGGCGGTGATGGGATTTGTCGCGTGGCGCGTCGGTCGGCGGCGCGCGCCCGACACGGCCGACGACACCGGGGCGCTCGAAGCCGCGCTCACCGCCCACGAGCCGCCCGCCCTCACGTGGGAGCAACTGCCGTTCGTCGCGCCGGTGACCGTCAGCCTCGGCTTTCAGATCGTGAGTCTCGCCGACAAGCGCGAAGGCGCGCCGCTCGTGCAACGTCTCTACGGCATGCGGCAGACGCTCTCACAGGCGATGGGCTTCGTCGTGCCGGCGGTCAGGCTCGATACCGGACTCGGGCTCGGGGCGAGTGAATATGCGATTGACGTCGGCGGAGTGCGTGTCGCCAGTGCCTCGCTGCCGCACGACCGCTTGATGGCGATCCCGGCCCCCGATTGTTATGGCGACCTCGACGGCATGCCCGCCATCGATCCGTCGTTCGGCATGCCTGTCGTGTGGATCGAAGCGGATCAGCGCGCCCATGCGCTGGGGCTGGGCTATCAGATAGTCGATCCCGCCGGGGTGATCGCCACACACGTTCAGCAAGCGATGAAGACGCATCTGGCCGACCTGTTCACCTACCAGGACGTCACCTCGCTCGGCGAACGGTTGCGCGAGTTGTCGCCCGCGCTGGCCGACGCGCTGGACAAGGCGCTCACGCATCAACAGCAGTTGGCGGTCATTCGTCAGTTGCTCACTGAGAGCGTGTCGTTGCAGGACATCGATGTGTTGGCGACGGCGCTGGTCGATGCGGCCGTGACGAGCAAGGATCCGCTGGTGCTGGCTGCCGAAGCGCGCAGTGCGCTGGGGCGCAGGCTGGTGCACGGACTGATCGGCGACGCGCCGACGCTGCACGTCTATCAACTCACGACCGATCTGGAGAACCTGCTGCTGGGCGCCTACACCGCCGCGCAGCAGTCGGGCAAAACCACCGCCGATGCCTTTCCGCTAGATCCGCAACTGCTGGAGCAGTTGCAGGCCCATATGCCGCAGGCGCGCGAGAACATGAAGCAAACCGGCCACGCGCCGGTGCTGCTCGTGATGCCGCAGCTCCGGCCGCTGCTGGCGCGCTATGCCCGGATGTTCGCGAGCGGGCTGCACGTGCTCTCGTATAACGAGGTGCCGCAGACAAAGGAGATCGACGTGGCGGGAACGCTGGGATGAAAAATGTCCGCTGCCAAGTGTCGTGTGGGGTCAGGCAGCGGTGCGAGAGTGCTTATGTAGCGACAGGTTAGGCCGGCGTTCGGCGGCCGCGCGATTGTGTGGCGCTTTGCGTCAGGTGCCACCTAGGTGATTCGGCGTGGAACGCCAGGGAGCCCAGTATTCTCCAGCTCGCCGAACAGCCAGTCGTGAAAACTGCGCACCTTCGGCAGTTCCGCGCGGGATTTGAGCACATTCAGCGTATAGCCCCGCACAGTCAGCCCCGTCAGGCCAAGCGGAGCGACCAGTTGGCCGGTTTCGAGCTCGCGTTGCGCGAGCAGCAGGCTGTCGAGACAAACACCCAAACCGTCGACGGCGGCGCTGATCGACATGAAGGAGCGATCGAAACGTGGCCCGCGCGTGACGTCGAGCGCCACTTTGCGATGCTGGCGCATCCAGTCGCGCCAGCCCACCAGACAGCCCTCGCTGTGAATCAGCGGGTGATGCTGCAAGTCAGCCGCCCGGGTGATCGGATGCTCGCCATAGGCAAGTTCTGGCGAACAAAGCGGTGCGACGGTCTCGGGCGGCAGCTCGAAGACCATCGCACCGGGCGGCTGCAACTTGCGGGCGCCATAACGGATATCGACGTCGATTTCCTCCGACAGCAGATCGACCGCGCCTGCCGACGCGTTCAGGCGCACATCGATGTCCGGGTGCAGCGCACTAAAGCGCGCCAGGCGTCGCATCAGCCATTGCGTGGCGAAGCTCGGCGTGCAATGGATCGTGAGGATGTCGCTCTTGGCGGCGCGCCCCAGCTCCCGGGTCGCGTGATCGATGCGCGCGAATGCCGCCGCCACCTCCTCGGCGTATCGCCGGCCGAGGTCGGTCAGGACGACCGCACGATGCACGCGATGGAACAGCCTGACACTCAACTGTTCTTCCAGAAGCTTGATCTGATGACTGATCGCCGAGGGCGTCACGAACAATTCCTCCGCAGCAAGCGCGAAGGACGACAGCCGCGCGGCGGCCTCGAAAGCCTGAACTGATTTGAGCGTGACGTGATTGTGCATCGCAACGAATACGTGAATTGAATTCAACGATAAGCCCATATTAATTCGTTTGAGCCCGCGCATTCAACTCTTTAAGCTTATTTCACTGGCTGCGAAGGCAAGCGTCTTGCCCAAGCCCAGGTTCTTGCGAGGCGGCGGTTGCACGCCCGCATCCAGCAAACCCATCCGGTCGAGCCTGAGCGCGACGGCCGGGACAAGGAGAACATGGTGACTACGAGCGACCCCGGGTTGCATGCCCGTCTCGCGGAGTGTGCCTACCGTATCCGGCGCAACGCGATACGCATGGGCGAGGTGCAGGGTCAGGGCTACATTGCCCAGGCTCTCGATATCGCCGACGTCCTCGCGGTCGCTTACGGCCACGCGTTGCGCTTGCGGGCGGACGACCCCGAATGGGATGGCCGAGACCGCTTTTTGCTGTCCAACGGACACTACGCGATCGCCTTGTATGCGGCATTGATCGAGGCCGGCATCCTCCCCGAGGAAGAACTGGAAACGTATGGTAGCGACGACAGCCGCTTGCCGATGTCGGGCATGGCCAGTTATACGCCGGGCATGGAAATGTCCGGTGGCTCGCTTGGCCAGGGCCTGACCATTGCGGTGGGACGTTGCCTAGGCCTCAAGCGGCGCGGCTCGGACGCCTTTGTCTACACGTTGTTCTCGGACGGCGAGCTCGATGAGGGCGCGGTGTGGGAGGGCATCATGTCGGCCAGCCACTGGAAGCTCGACAACCTTATCGGCATCGTCGACGTGAATAACCAGCAGGCCGACGGACCGTCGACGCAGGTCATGGCCTTTGAGCCGCTGGTCGACAAGCTGCAGGCGTTCGGCTGGTTCGTGCAACGCATCGACGGCAACGATCTGGCCGCCGTGATCGCCGCCTTCGACGCGGCTCGCGCGCACCGCGGCGCATGCCCGCGCATGATCGTGTGCGACACCAAAATGGGCAGCGGCGTGCCGTTCCTCGAAGCCCGCGAGAAGAACCACTTCATTCGGGTCGAGGCGCACGAATGGCAACTCGCGCTGCAAGCGCTCGACGCCGGGAGACAAGCATGAGCACCGCCGCAAGCAAGCCGCGCCTGAAAACCTCGGCGATGATCGCCTCCATCGCGGGCGATGGCCAGGCCACGCGCGCCGCCCCGTTCGGCAACGCCCTGGTGGCGCTGGCGCGCGAACGCGCCGACGTCGTCGGCATGACCGCCGATCTCGGCAAATACACCGACCTGCACCTCTTCGCGCAAGCCTTTCCGGAACGCTATTACCAGATGGGCATGGCCGAACAATTGCTGATGGGCGCGGCCGCCGGCCTGGCCCACGAGGGTGCGTTACCGTTCGTCACCACCTATGCGGTATTTGCCGCGCGCCGCGCCTACGACTTCATTCATCAGGCGATCGCCGAAGATAATCTGAACGTCAAGATCGTCTGTGCGCTGCCGGGTTTGACCACCGGCTACGGGCCGAGCCACCAGGCCGCCGAGGATCTGGCGCTGTTTCGCGCCATGCCCAACCTGACGGTGATCGATCCGTGCGACGCGGTGGAGATCGAGCAAATGGTGCCCGCCATGGCAGCCCATCACGGCCCGATCTACGCGCGCTTGCTGCGCGGCAACGTGCCGGCCGTGCTCGACGAATACGACTATCGCTTCGAGCTCGGCAAGGCCAAGCTGCTGCGCGACGGCGCCGACGTGCTGATCATTTCGTCGGGGATCATGACGATGCGCGCGCTCGAAGTCGCCAAGACGCTGGCGCCCGAGCGCATCGACGTGGGCGTCTTGCACGTGCCTACCATCAAGCCGCTCGATACCGCCGCGATTCTGCGCGAGGCGCGCCGCAGCGGCCGTCTGGTGGTGGTCGCCGAGAACCACACCGTGATCGGCGGGCTCGGCGAGGCGGTTGCCGGCGTGCTGCTCTCCCATGGCGTGACACCGGCGTTCCGCCAGATCGGCCTGCCCGATGCATTTCTCGATGCCGGTGCGCTGCCGACCCTGCACGATCGCTACGGCATTTCCACGCAAACCATGGCCGATACCGTGAAAACCTGGCTGCGCTGACGCGCTCGCCACCCCTTACGAAAGCCCGTCAAGCGATCTACCTTAGGAAGACAAAATGAGCGAGACAAAACTTCTGGACGGCAAGGTTGCCGTCATTTCCGGCGCAGCGTCGCCGCGCGGCATCGGCATCGCCACCGCGCGCATGTTTGCCCGGCACGGCGCGCGTGTGGCCATCCTCGACCTCGATCAGGCGGCCGCCGCCGAGGCTGCGGCGAGCCTTGGCGCAGGGCATCGCGGTTATGCCTGCGACGTGACCAACAAGCAAGCGTGCGTGGCCTCGGTCGAGCAGGTCGTTGGCGATTTCAGCAAGATCGACGTGTTGGTCAACAACGCCGGCATCACCCAGCCGGTCAAGCTGCTCGACATCGACGCGGCGAGTTGGGACAAGATTCTCGACGTGAATCTGCGCGGGGTGCTGTATCTGTCGCAAGCCGTCATTCCTCAGATGAAAAAGCAGCACAGCGGCTCGATCGCGTGCATGTCGTCGGTGTCGGCGCAGCGCGGCGGCGGCATCCTGGGCGGCCCGCATTACTCCGCCGCCAAGGCCGGCGTGCTGGGCCTGGCCAAGGCGATGGCACGCGAATTCGGCGTTGACGGCATTCGCGTGAATTGCGTCACACCGGGTCTGATTCACACCGACATCAATGCCGGAAAGATCAGCGACGAAAAGCAGGTCGAAATCCTGGCGGGAATTCCGCTCAACCGCATCGGCGTGCCCGACGACGTGGCCGGCGCCTTCACGTTCCTCGCTTCCGATCTTTCGTCCTACATCACCGGCGCGGTGATCGACGTCAACGGCGGCATGCTGATTCACGGTTAAGCAGGCATCACCCCGGCGCGCTGCGGCGCGCCGGCGCGGCTCAAGCAAGCGTTAAAACTACAACAGCGGTACACGCCATCACCGGAGGAGCACATTATGAGCACGGATTCCAACACGAAAACCCGCATCAACCGCCGTACCTTTCTGAAAGCCGGTGCAGCACTGTCGGTGGCCGCGCCGTTGGTGAGCGTCTCCGGCAGGGCGTTTTCGGCGCCGCAGTTCTCTTACAAGCTGGCCACCGGCCAGGACCCGAGCCATCCGGTGAACGTGCGCGCCAAACAGGCCGCCGAGCGCATTCTCAAGGCCACCGGCGGGCGTCTTGAGATTCGCGTGTTTCCGAGCAATCAGCTCGGCTCCGACACCGATTTGCTGTCGCAGATTCGCAATGGCGGGGTCGAATTCATCAATATGGCCGCCTCGGTGCTCTCCACGCTCGTGCCGGCCGCCGGCATCGCCAACACCGGCTTCGCTTTCCCCGACTACGATCACGTCTGGAAAGCCATGGACGGCGATCTGGGCAAATACATGCAGGCGCAAATCGGCAAGGCCGGCATGCTCGCGATGTCGCGTCCGTGGGACAACGGATTCCGTCAGATCACCTCGTCGACCAAGCCGATCCGCACGCCGGACGATCTGCACGGCTTCAAGATTCGCGTGCCGGTCGCGCCGATGCTGATCTCGCTGTTCCAGTCGCTCAAGGCCGGACCCACGCCGATCAACTTCAATGAACTGTATTCGGCGCTGCAGACCCGTCTGGTCGACGGTCAGGAAAATCCGCTGCCAATCATCTCCACCGCGAAACTCTATGAAGTCCAGAAGTACGTCAGCATGACCAGCCACGTCTGGGACGCCTATTGGATTCTCGGCAACCCGGCGGCATTCAAGCGTCTGCCGAGTGACGTGCAGGCCATCGTGCTCACGGAGTTCGATCGCGCGGCCACCGAAGAGCGGGCCGACATCGCCGCCCTGAACTCGACGCTGAGCCAGAGCCTGGCAAGCAAGGGGCTGCAGATTGTCGACGCCGACAAGCAGGCGTTCCGCGCGCAGTTGAGCAAGACCAGCTTCTATCACGACTGGCGCGACAAGTTCGGCGCGCAGGGTTGGGATCTGCTGCAGCAAACCACCGGGGCACTGGCATGACAAGCGCGCTCTCGATCGACGAGCACCCCCTGCCTGCCTGGCAGGGGCGCTGCGACAGCGCGCTCGGCTGGCTGATCGAGATCCCCTCGGCCATCGCGGTACTGGCCGAGGTCGTGATCCTGCTGATCGGCATCGTCGCGCGCTTCGTCTTCAACCACCCGTTGGTATGGAGTGACGAGATCGCGTCCATCCTGTTCCTGTGGCTGGCGATGCTGGGCTCGGCCGTCGCCCTGCGGCGCGGGCACCACATGCGCATGACGGTGCTGGCCGCGCGGCTACCCGGCCGATGGAAGGCGTTTGCCGAGGTGCTGGCGATAGGTGCACCCTGCCTTTTCCTGGTCATCATGCTCGGCCCGTCGATCGATTACGCATCGAATCAGTGGATCGTGCAGACACCTGTACTGGGCCTGCACGACACCGTGCGCGCAGCGGCGGTGCCGGTGGGCGCCGCGCTGATGCTGGCGATCTGCGCGGTGCGGCTGATGCGGCACCGGGCGCGCGAGTTGCTGCTCGGATTCGGCGCGCTGGCGCTTATCGCGCTCGCGCTGTATGGCGGACGCGATCTGCTGGCGACCATGGGCAACTGGAATTTGGTGATTTTCTTTGGCCTGTTGCTCGGCGGAGGCGTGCTGGTCGGGTTGCCGATCGCGTTTTGCTTCGGGCTGTGCACGGTGGCTTGCCTGCTCACCACCACCACGACGCCGCTGGCGGTCATCACCGGGCAGATGAACGAGGGCATGAGCTCGTTGGTGCTGCTGGCCGTGCCGCTGTTCATCCTGCTCGGCCAGCTCATTGAAATGACCCATATGGCCGAGGCGATGGTGGCCTTTCTCGCTTCGCTGCTGGGGCACGTCAAGGGCGGATTGTCCTACGTATTGATCGGTGCGATGCTGCTGGTCTCCGGCATTTCGGGCGCCAAGACAGCCGATATGGCGGCAGTGGCGCCGGTACTGTTTCCGGAAATGAAACGGCGCGGCATTCCCGAGGGCGAGCTGGTGTCGCTGCTGGCCGCGTGCGGCGCGATGGCCGAGACGATTCCGCCGTCGCTCGTATTGATCATCATCGGTTCAGTCACCGGCGTGTCGATCGCGGCATTGTTCAAGGGCGGGCTGCTGCCGGGCTTGGTGCTGGCGCTGGCGTTGGCGGTGATCGCTCGGCGGCGCACGGGGGACGCGGCGGCCGAAGTGCCGAGGGCGAGCCTCAAAACCGTGTTGCGCACGCTGGTCGTGGCGCTGCCGGCGCTCGTCTTGCCGGTGCTGATCCGTTATGCGGTCGCCGAGGGGGTGGCCACGGCTACCGAAGTGTCCACCATCGGCATTGCCTATACGGTGGTGATCGGGCTGCTGGTGTATCGACAGTTCGACTGGCGGCGCATCTATCCGATGCTGGTCGAAACCGCATCGCTGTCCGGCGCGATTTTGCTGATCATCGGCGCGGCCACCGCGATGGCGTGGGCCTTGACCCAGGCGAGCTTTTCGCAGGCGCTGGCTGATGCCATGGCGCGCATGCCGGGCGGCGCGTATGGGTTCCTGTTCATCTCGGTGATCGCCTTTGTCGTTCTTGGCAGCGTGCTCGAAGGCATTCCGGCGATGGTGCTGTTCGGCTCGCTGCTGTTCCCGATCGCACGCCAGGCCGGCATCAACGAAGTGCATTACGCCATCACCGTCATCCTCGCCATGGGTATCGGCCTGTTCACGCCGCCCTTCGGCCTGGGCTACTACGCGGCCTGCACCATCGGCCGGGTCGACCCCAACGCCGGATTGCGCCGCATCTGGCCGTATCTCGGCGCGCTTGCCGCGGGCCTTGCGGTGGTCGTGGCCGTGCCGTGGATTTCCACCGGGTTCCTCTGAACCCGCGGGTGCGGCGCGCACGGGCGTTGCCGCACACCAACACTCCGTGACTTAATGCTTGATTGACGCGGCCCTGCCAAGGGCCGCGCGAAGGATGCTTTCGACATGTCGCACACCGATGCCAAGGCGCTGGCCAACGCAATACGCTTTTTGTCCATCGATGCCATTCTGCAAGCCGGCGAGGGGCATCAGGGCGTGCCGCTGGGCATGGCCGAGATCGCCACGGCGCTGTTTACGCGCCATCTCAAATTCAATCCTGCCGACCCGACCTGGGCCGATCGCGATCGCTTCGTGCTCTCCAACGGACACGGCTCGATGCTGCTTTACTCACTGCTTTACCTGAGCGGCTACGCGCGCATCGGGCTCGATCAAATCCAATCGTTCCGGGAGCTCGGCTCGCATTGCGCCGGCCATCCCGAATACGACCCCGGCGCCGGTATCGAAGTCACCACCGGGCCGCTCGGGCAGGGCATTGCCAATGCGCTGGGCATGGCGATCGCCGAGGCCTACCTGGCGGCCCGCTTTGGCCGCGGCATTGTCGACCACTACACCTACGCGTTTGTCGGCGACGGCTGTCTGCAGGAGGGCATCGGCCAGGAGATGATCTCGCTGGCCGGGCACCTGCGCCTGGGCAAGCTGATTCTGTGCTGGGACGACAACCGCATCACCGACGACGGCAGCACCGAACTGTCGATCAGCGAAGATGTCGCGGCGCGCTTTCGCGTGGCCGGCTGGCATGTTCAGGAAGTCGACGGTCACGATCTCGAAGCAGTGTCGGCTGCACTGGAAATCGCGCGTCAGGACCCGCGCCCCTCGCTGCTGGCATGCCGCACCGTGATCGCCCAAGGCATCACGCGCCTGCAGGGCCAGCGCGGCGGCCACAGCGGTCGCCTGTTCGCCGCCGACGCCCAGCAGATGCGCGATGCGCTCGACTGGCCGCACGCGCCGTTCGAGGTGCCGGGTCCGGTGCTCGACGCATGGCGTGCCGCCGGGCGCCGCAGCCAGGCCGAATACGGTGCCTGGCACGAACGTGTGGCCGCGTTGGCGCCGGCCGAGCGCGCCGAGTTCGAGCGCGTACAGGCCGGCGCGCTGCCCGAGGGCTGGCGCGAGGTGCTTGAAGACTATCGCCAGCGTGCGATGCAAAGCGACGAGGCGCCTGCGGGCATCATGATCTCGGCCGATATCAGCGACTTGCTCACGCCGCATCTGCCGGAGCGCATGGTCGGTTGCGCCGATCTGGAGGCGCCGACCGGACACAAGCGGCAATTGCGGGCCTTCACGCCCGGCGAGCGGGCCGGCGCCTATGTCCATTGCGGCGTGCGCGAGCATTTGATGGGCGCGATGGCCAACGGCATGGCCGCGCACGGCGGCGTGATCGCGCTGGCCGTGACCTATCTGGCGTTCTCCGACTATGAGCGACCGGCGATGCGCATGGCCGCGCTAATGGGCTTGCCCGTCAAATTCGTCTTCAGTCACGACTCGATCGGCGTGGGCAGGAACGGCCCGACCCATCAACCGGTCGAGATCCTGGCGTCGTTGCGAGCGATGCCGAACATGCAGGTGATGCGCCCGGCCGATGCGGTCGAGGCCGCCGAGTGCTGGATGCTCGCGCTCGAACACCGCACGGGCCCCTGCACGCTGGTGTTCGCCCGCCAGGCGCTGCCACGGGTGCGCGCCAAACACGTCGAGGAGAATCTGTCGCGCCGCGGCGCGTACGTGCTGGCCGAAGCCGAAGGCGGCGCGCGGCAAGTCACCTTGCTGGCCACCGGCTCGGAAGTCGCCGTGGCGCTGGCCGCCCGCACGCGTTTGCAGGGCGACGGCGTGCCGACCGCCGTAGTCTCGATGCCGTGCTGGTCGCTGTTCGAGGCGCAGGACGCCGACTACCGCGCTGCCGTGCTCGGGCCCGGCACCGTGCGCGTCGGCGTCGAGGCGGCGGTACGCCTCGGCTGGGACCGCTATCTCGGCGAGCGCGGCGCCTTCGTCGGCATGACCGGCTTTGGCGCCTCCGGGCCCGCCGAGGCGCTTTACGAACACTTCGGCATCACCGCCGAGCAGGTCGCATCGCAGGCAATGCGGCTCCTTTGAATCACGCCGCACCGTCACACCTCTCGACCATGCATAGAATCGTTTTTCTCGACCGCGCGACGCTCGCGCCGCAGATTCGCCTGCGCCGCCCGGGGTTCGCGCACGAATGGATCGAATACGACCGGACGCAGCCGCATGAAGTCGCTGCGCGTCTGGCCGGTGCGACCATCGTCATCACCAACAAGGTCGCACTGCGCGAGGCAGTGCTGCAAGAAGCATCGGAGCTGAGACTCGTCGCGGTCGCGGCCACCGGCACCGACTGTGTCGACAAAGCCGCGTGCCGTGCCAGCGGGATCGTCGTGAGCAACATCCGCGGCTATGCGGTGGACACCGTGCCCGAGCACACCTTCGCGCTCATCCTCGCGCTGCGCCGCAATCTCGTCGCGTATCGCGACGACGTGCTGGGGGGGGCCTGGCAACGCGCCGGACAGTTCTGTTTCTTCGATCATCCCATTCACGACCTGCGCGGCGCGCGCCTGGGCATCATCGGCGCGGGCGGGCTCGGCCAACGTGTTGCGGAGATTGGCAGGGCCTTCGGCATGGTGCCGCTGTTCGCCGCGCACAAGGGAAAAAGCGGACTCGGATCGCTCTACACGCCCTGGGAGGAAATGCTGGCCACCAGCGATATCATCACGCTGCATTGTCCGCTCACGCCGCAAACCCAAGGGCTGCTGGCGCTGCCCGAATTTCGCGCGATGCAACGCCGGCCGTTGATCATCAACACGGCCCGCGGCGGGCTCGTCGACGAAGCCGACCTGGTGACCGCGCTCGACGAAGGATGGGTGAGCGGCGCCGGTTTCGACGTAGCCGCCGGCGGCGAGCCGCCCCCCGCTGACAGCCCGCTCATGCGCGCCGCGCATCGGCCCAACGTGATCGTCACGCCGCACGTCGCCTGGGCATCTGACGAAGCGCAGCAGGCGCTGGCCGATCAACTGATCGTCAATGTCGAGGCGTTCGTGGGTGGGGCGAGGGTCAATGAGGTGTGAAGGTTGGGACGCCATCGCGTTCTTGATAGCCTCAGGGCACATTGACGCGGCCGCGATGGCGTCATGGTGAGATGAAAAAAGCCAACGGTGCAATACCGTTGGCTTTCCTGTCCCGACTTGCCGGCCGGCAAACTTCACCGGCCGGTACGGTGCGCTGAGTGCGATTAACGCAGCAGCATCTGGATCATGCTCGGCATTTCGCCGGCCTTTTGCAGCATTTGCAGGTTCACGTTCATCTGCGTTTGCAGCTTGGTCAGCTCCGACACCGACTCGGCAAAGTCCACTTCGTTCAGACGCGAGTTGGCTTCACGCGTGTTTTGCAGCAGCGTCGATTGCACTTCCTCGCGACCGTCCAGATCCATCATGGCGGCGCCGATGCTGGCTTGCACGGTGGCCAGTTGGCCGATGGCGGTTTCGAGGTTGGTGATGGCGTTCGACGCGGAGGACGCGTCAAGCAGTTGCGTCGACGGCGAATTGAAACGCGCGTTCAGCACTTCGTCAAACGCGTTGAAGAGCTTCGCTTGCTCACCCAGGTCGAGCGCGTTGCCCGCCGTGGCTGCCAGCCCATTGAGCGGTGCGGTGAGGGCCGTGCGCAAGGCATCGAAATCGGCGCGAGTGCCGGCCGCAAGACCTTCGATCATCGTCGTCAGACCGGCCTCCCAGGTCACGTTGCCCGTGGCGTTCTGCACCTTGCTCAAGATCGCGCTGATGCCGGGCTTCGCCGAAAGATCCTGGATCAGTTGTGCCGCGGCATCAGCATCCGAACCGGCGCCCAAGGCGTCCTTCAACGAGGTATTGGACGGGTACGACGGGTTCGTTTGCGCGCCGAAATTGGCCGTCGCACTGCCAACGCTGGCGAACAGGCTTTGCAGATCGCCGCTGATGTCCATGACCTTCGTTTCGGCCGCGCCCGCGCCGACTTGCAGGTCGATCTTGCCCGCCGCGAGAATCCCCGTCGCAACGCTGCCGAACTCAAACTTCAGCAGGTTCTTGCCGGCGAACGTGGTGTTCTCGAAGATCGCCTGCAGCGCCTGGGCATTGTTGGTGTATTGCTGTTGGAGCGCGCTTTTCTCGGCGTCGCCCTTCAGGCCGTCCTTGGCTTGCGTGGCCAGATCCTTCATGGTCACGAGCAGTTCGTTGGCCTTGTCCAGTGCGCCTTGGGCGACGCGGGTGCTCGACTGGGCGTACTTCATGTTGCTGATCGCCGACTTGGTGCCGCTGGCGTGCATGTTGAGCATGGCCGAAATGCGGGCTGCCGCCGGATCGTTCTTGTACAGGTCGTTCTTGGTGCCGGTGGACAGGTCGCGCATGATGGCGTTCAGCTTGCCGCCGGTGCTGCGTTGCGAATTCAGCGACGACATTTGCGCCACGTTGGTATGCAGAGTCAACATTGCTAGGGCTCCTTGTGCTGGTGAGCAATCTGGCAGACCGGATGGCCTGCCTCACCGTGATAAGGCGTCCCGTCACAACATTTGTTAATGCCTTCCGGCGATGATTTTTCCCATCTCGTGAGCGTCGCGCCTGCGTTCGCGCACAGCACCCGCCGCGCTTAGCTGTCGGCCAGCAACGCCCGAACGTTGGCACGGCTGACCGGCACGCCGCCCGGCATCGCGAGCGTCAGCGCCACGAACGGCGGTTGCTTGCCGAGCCTTGTCGCCCATGCATTTGCCGAGGCGATCGCCGTGGCGTAAGCGCTGTCGTTGGCCGCAGCGTGTCCGGCACTGCCCGCCGCGCGACCGACGGCCTGTGCCGACGCGCGCGCCGTGTTTCGCGCCAATGTGTGGGCCTCTCGAATGGCGTGCACCATCGAGGCGAGCGCGCGCCGCGTCTGGGCAACGGCGTCCGCTCCATCGACGCGCCATGACTGGGGCGCGATGGCATCCGGCGCCTCGCGAAGCGTTGCGCGTCGCGCGACGCCATCGGCACCTCCAGCCATTGCTTGCTGTGACGCGGACGATGCCGTTTGCGCGATGGCGAAGCGTGACGCCAGCGACGGCCAAGCCGCGCCGGGCGCGCTCATCACCCAACTGCGTTCCGGCGGGGGCGGCTCCAGCGTGATGCCGTAAGCGGCGAGCGCGCGCGCCGTGCGACGACGCAATCCCGCCTGCGACACCGCGTTCGCCACGTCGATCTCGACACCCGCCCGGTACGGTCCGGCGGGAAAGAGCGTGATCTGCCCGGTCGCCGACGCACGCCACTGCGCGGGGGCAACGCCCTCGACGGTGAACCGTTTCGGCGTGCGTCCCTGTGCATCGAAATGCAGCCGGTCGTCGACCGTCCCGAGGCTAGCGCGCTCGCGGGCGTCCCATTGGACGACCAGGGCATCCAGGGTACGGCGTGCCTGCGACTGCGATGCCGGATCGCCGTCGCGCCAGCGCGACAGCGACGCCAACGCCGTGCTCGCCGACGCGTGAAGCGTCGCCAGCCATTGCGCGCCCGCGTTTGCCCGGCTCGCTACGGCATGCGTCGAAATCAGCTCGGCGACTTGCGCGACACGCTGCCGGTCGACGGGCGCCGCGCACGGCGACGCCAGCCACGCCGACGCGCCCGCGCGCATCGCGCCGGTCACGCCCAGTGTGGCGGTCGCCGAACGCGCCTCCGTCAACGCTCGCGTCGAGGCGCCGGTTTGCGCGACGTCGCCGGTACGGGGATTCGCGCGGGCCGCGCCCCCGGGAATCTCTCGAATCACGTCAACCATGAGTCCTGTCCTGTTCGTTCAGACGATGCGGGCACATGAAGGCATCGGAAGCCATCAGAGGACATCGAAGAACGACAACTTGCCCACCTCGGCATGTGCCGTGCGCGCCGCCGACATGGCGCGATACAAGGCCATCAGTTCCGGAAATGCCTCGGTGGCGGGCTTGCCCTCGATCGCGACGCGCGCCTTGACGAGCACCTCGCTGTGCACCCCATGCTCCTTGCGCACTGCCTCGAGCCGCTTTGCGCTGTGGTCGTTCGCGAATTGCACGTCGGCAATCCGCGTCAACTGATCATCGATCGGGTCAGCCAGCGCTCGCAGTACCGCGACCGCATCGGGGCTGACGTCATTCGCCAACGACGCCGCAGCCGCCCCGAGGCGATTGAGCAGATCCGGCACCCCCTGCCACGTCCGTGGCGGGTGACTGTGGTGCAGCCCGTCGCCGATCTCGATGGACGCGGGCGCGGGCGCGTTCGCCGTCAGCGTGAAATTCGTCGTCCCAGCACCGGGCGCGGCCGTATCGGTGATGGGCGCACCGATGCGCGCGAACACATGGCTGCCGTCGGCGCGACGGAGGTTGAACGCGTCGGTGAGACCGCGCATCAGCGCATGGATCTTGCCGACGTCGTCCAGTGCCACGCCGCCTTGCAGCGTGCCCGCCTTCGTCACGACATCGCTCTTGAACGCACTCAACCGGTCGTAAGCGTTCTTGAAACTTACGCTCGCTTGCTTGAGATCGGCCTCGAGGCTGGCGATGACCTTCGTGCGTTGCGCGAGCGTCTGCTGCGCACGGTCGATACGCGCAATGCGCTCGAAATCGACGGGATCGTCCGAGGCGTGAAGCACGCGCTTTTCTTCGCGCGCGCGGTCGGTCAGGCGTTCGAGCCGCTCGTTCATGTCGCGCAGCACGTGCTCGCGTTCGAAGCGGCTGAAGTGATGATGGATTTGCATGAGGATGTCCTTTCCCGAACGTCGCTCAGACCATGGCCAGCGTGGCGTCGAACAGCTCGTTGGCCACCGAGGCCACCCTGGCATTCGCACGGTAGAGCTTCATGTAGGCCATGAGCGCGCCGCCCGATTCGGTCTCGTCGACGCCTGCCTGCTTCTGGAACTGGCCCCTTGCGGACACCAGCACCGCCCCTGCCGACGCGGTGCTCGCGTCGATTTCGCTTGTGCGCCGGCCCGTCTCGGCGGCCAGCGCGCTCATGGCTTCGACCAGCGTCGTACCCACGCGCCCCGAAAGCGGCACGGGGCCACTGAGCGCGGCTTTGAGGCGATGCAGCGTCTTGCCGTTTCCGTTGGCGCTGTCCGCGTCGAGCGCGAGGTGTTGCGCCGTCTGGGCCATACGCTGCATCTGCGGCAGGCCATCCGGGCCGGTCGCCAGCTTCAGCAGCGGCGTATCGCTGAAATCGCCCGAAGCCACATCGGCGTGCGCGCGGTTAAGTTGATCGACCAACGTGCGCGCGACGTCCGTCATGTCGGCGATGCGCGAGTCGAGCGCTCCGGTGAGGAAGCGGTCGAGGCCACCCAGACGTCCGCCGAGGGTGCCGACCGGCACATCCACGCGCGACGCGCCGGCCACGACCGAATAGCCGCCCTCGGCACGGACGTCCAGTTGCGCGGCACGATTGCCCAGCACCAGCGGGTGCCCGCCTTGCGTCAGCACGTGGTACGCCCCGCTGGTATCGGCTCGCACGTCCACGTCGAGAAATGTCGCGAGTTCGCCCAGCGTCTGATCGCGTTGATCCTCGATGGCCAGTCGGCCCGCCTCGTCCGGCGCCAGACGGTGCAGGCGATTCAGATCCGCCAGGGCCGTCGTGAGGCGATTCACCTTTTCCGCTTCCCCGGCCCGCACCGCATTGACGGTCTCGCGCAGGCGTCCCAACGCCGAGAACATGGCGTTCGTGCGCTCGGCGACACGCCCCAACGCGGCGAAAACGCCATCGGCGTGGACATCGCTGCCAAGCGTCTGGGCCTCGTGGTCGAGTGCGCCGACGAGCTCGCGCAGGCCAAGCGGATCGCTCGCCACATCGGTGCCGCCCAGTTGCGTGAGCAGCGCGGCGAGATGCGGCTTTTGGGCCTCCCATTCGCCGGCGCCGGACACCGCTCGCCACAACTGACGCCGCTGTTCCAGCCCGGCCACGCGCACGACGTCTTGCGCCTGCACCGTGCCATCGGCGCGAGAGGCGACGCGCACCTCGCGGCGCGTATACGCCGAATTGCTCATCTGCGAGATGTTCAGCGCCTCGTTGTCGAGCAGCGACTGCGCGGTCTTCACGCCTTGCGTGGCGATATTCAGCATGTTCATGATTGAGTCCCTGTCCTGTCGATGTGGACGCGGCGCGCGCTCAGCGCGGCGTCATTTGCCGGATGATGGTGTCGGCGATGCCGAACGCGCGACGCGATGCCAGTGCTTGCGCGACTTGTGCGTCCGCCCATTCATGCAGGCCGTCCGTCGTGCGATCGCGTTGACCCAGCGCCCCGGCACCGTCGCGATCGTCGCGTAGTGCCGCGGTGGCGCGTCGCATTTCGCCAAGCAGCTGCGCGACGAAGATCGCTTCGAACTGCTCGGCGGCGGCCGCTAGCGTCGCGCTCGGCGCCACCGGCGTTGCGCCTGCCTCAGACAAAGGCGACCGGGCGGTGGAAATTAGCAAGGGGTTGGGTGTCATCGTTGGGCTCGTCCGTCTCAAATCACGTGCAGCTCGCCGTTCAGCGCGCCAGCCTCGTCCAGGGCCTGGAGAATCGAAATCACGTCGTCGGGGGTGGCGCCGGAGCGGCGCAGGCTGTCGACGATGGTCTGCAGATCGACGCCGGCCGGCCAGACGTGGATATCCGTATCGTCTTCCGCCACGTCGACGCGCGAGCGCGCCGCGCCTGCCGTACGGCCGCGCGAAAACGGGGCCGGCTGGGCGATGACGGGCGACTCGCTCACCGTCACGCGCAGCGAGCCATGCGACACGGCGACCGGCCGCACCGTCACGCCCTGCGAAATCACCACCGTGCCCGAGCGCGCGTTGATGACCGCGCGCGGCACTCGGCTCACGCCCGGCACGGGCAGTGCATGCACTTCGGCGAGAAAGCGCACGCGTGCATCGGCGTCGTCGGGCGACGTCACCTCGACGGTGCTGCCGTTCTTCGCCTGCGCGGTGCGCTCGCCGAAGCGGGCGTTGATGGCGTCGGCGATGTTCGCGGCCAGCTGGAAGTCCGGACGCTTCAGGCTCAGGCGCATGGCGCCGCCCTCGCCGGCCGGCACGGGAATTTCCTGCTCGATCGTCGCCCCGTTAGGCACGCGCCCGGCGGTCGGCGTATTCTTCTGCACGCGCGACCCGCTGCGACCCTCGGCCTGCATGCCGCTCACGACCAGGTTGCCCTGCGCAAGCGCGTAAGTCTGGCCGTCGACCGCACGAAGCTGCGTGAGCAACAGCGTGCCGCCGCGCAGGCTGCGCGCGTCGCCCATCGACGACACGGTGACATCGATGGTCTGCCCGCGCAGGAAGCCAGACGGATAGGTCGCGCTGACCATCACGGCGGCGACGTTGCGCGAGCGCAGTTGCACGTTCTCGGGCATGCTGACGCCGAATTGCTTGAGCAGGTTGGCGAGCGATTGGCTGGAATGGCGCGAGCGCGGGCCGTCGCCGGTGCCGGCCAGCCCCACGACGAGACCGTAGCCAACCAGTTGGTTATCGCGCACGCCTTCCACGTTGACGTAATGGCGCACGGTTTGCGCATGGCTGGCCGGGGCCACGACCATCAGCGCGACCATGACGATCATCGTCGACAGGCACAGCGCGTGGAACCCACGCGGCACACGCGCGAGCGTGTCGGGCAATCGGAACATACGGACTCCCTCAGAGCGGTGCGAACTGGCTGTTGAAAAAGCGCGTGAGCCAGCCGGGGTTGTTGCTGTCGGCGAGCGCACCGGTGCCGAAATACTGGATGCGCGCGTTGGCCACGCGCAGCGACGAGACGCGGTTGGTCGTATCGATATCGCCCGCGCGCACGTAACCGGCTACGCGTACGGTTTCCTCGCCCTGGTTCAGAAACAGGCGTTTCTCTCCGCGTACATGCAGCAACCCGCTGGGCAACACGCGATGCACGATCACCGTGATCGCCCCACGCAGCGTGTTCTGCGCCGTGCTCGAACTATCGCCGCGAAATCCCCGTCGCGCGCCGAGCGCGGTGTCGCCGATGAGCGGCTTTCCCATCAGCGTGGCGTCGTCGATGGACATGTCGCTGCGCTTGTCCAGGCGAGTGCCCGCGCGCTTGCTGGCCTGCGTCTGCTCCTGCAATACGATGGTCAGGACGTCGCCCGCGCGAAACGCCCGCTGGTCCGAGGTGAGCGACAACGCATGCCCGGCGGAAAAGAGGCCACCCGCCTGCCCTTGCGATGACATCTCGGCCACGCTCGGCAGGTCGTCGCTCTCTTCGAGTTGCGGCGGCAGAAAGCCCGCGCAGCCGGTGAGCACCGCAGCGAGCGCCAGCGTGATCGCGACACGCGCGCCGCGACAGATCATCCTGGCATTGCGCGACCGACAGGCCGTTGCGTACGTCATCGTCGTCTCCGTCCGCGTCCGTTAGCGCGCAACCTGCGCGAGGCTCTGCATCATGTTGTCCGCGGCCGACAGCACCTTGGTGCTCATTTCATACGCGCGCTGTGCGGTAATCATGTTCACCATTTCTTCGATGGCCACGACGTTCGAGCCTTCGAGCGCCTTTTGCCGCAGCAGCCCGAGATTCTCTTCGCCCGGGTTGCCTTCGATGGCCGGACCGCTCGCCACCGTCTCGGCGAACAGGTTGCTGCCCATCGGACGCAGGCCGGACGGATTCACGAAGTCGGCCAGTTGCAGGCGGCCGAGCGACGTCGGCTCGGTGTCGCCGGTCTGCGTTGCGCTGACGTCGCCGTCGGCGCTGATCGTGAGGTCGCGCGCGCCCGGCGGCACGACGATATCGCCCACGAGCGGGTGACCTGCCTGTGTGACCATGCGACCATCGGCATCGAGCCGAAGATTGCCGGCACGGGTATAGGCGGTCTCGCCGTCCGGCATCTCGACTTGCAGGAAGCCACGGCCGGTGATGGCGACATCCAGCGCGTTCTGGGTGTCCTGCTCGGTGCCGTTGATGAACTGCTTTTGCGTGCCGGCAATCCGCACGCCGGTGCCGAAGTACATGCCGCCCGGCAACGTCGCGTCGCCTTGCGTGCGGGCGCCCGCCGGGCGAACGGCACGATAGAACGTGTCTTCGAACGCAAGCCGGTCGCGTTTGAAGCCCGTCGTGTTCACATTGGCCAGATTGTTGGCAATGGTCTGTAACTGCGCGTCTTGCGCGTGAACCGCCGTGCGGGCGATGAGAAGTGCGGGATTCATGACATCTCGAAGGAAGAAGTTGGGATGACGTTGGGATGGACAGGGTTCAGCCGCGCATGAGGCGGTTGCCGCCCTCGGCCATGTCGTCGGCGATCTTGAGCACGCGCATCTGCATTTCGAAGTCGCGGCTCGCGTTCATGCTCTGAACCATCGCCCCGACGGCGGACACGTTGCTCGCTTCGCGATGGCCACCACGCAGCGTGACGTCATCACCCGGCAACACGCCGGCATCGCTCACGAGCACGCCGCTGCCTGCGTTGTGCATGTCGCCGGGCATCGCGATCACCCGTTGCAGGCGGCCGACCGGCACCAGATCCGAGGTGCCGGCGAGCACGACCGCCACCGTGCCGTCCTCACCGATGTCGAGTTCGCGATGCGGCGGCACCACGATGGGCCCACCGTCGCCCAGCAAGACACGGCCCTGCAGTCGCAAGGTGCCGTCACCGTCGAGCGTGAGGGCGCCGCCGCGTGAGTAGACAACATCGGCGCCGTCTTCCGGTCGCGCCGCGAGCGCAAGATAACCGTCCCCGTCGATGGCGACGTCGAGCGCACGCCCCGTGGGTTCGAGCACGCCCGGCGTGGTGTCGAGGCCGGCCGGCGCCTGCACGGCATAGTGGCGCGACGCAAGACCCGCGCCCGGCAGGGCGTTGGCCTGTGCCACGGCCAGCGACGCGCGAAAGCCGGTGGTCGCCGTGTTGGCGAGATTCTGCGCGACGACCTGCTGGGCGTCCTGCGCGCGCTGCGCGCCGGACATCGCGGTATAGATCAGGGCATCCATCGCGTCAGATCGACTGCATCAGGTTGCGCATCATCTCGTTCTGCGTCGAGATGACCTTGGTGTTCGCCTGATAGTTGCGCTGCGCTGACATCAGGTTCACCAGTTCGTCCGTCACGTTGACGTTCGAGCCTTCCAGCGCGTTGCTCACGAGCACGCCCGTGGCGCCCTCGCCCGGACGACGCAGTTGCGCCACGCCCGACTCGCCGGTCTCGCGCCAAACGGTACCGTCGGCAGGCGCGAGGCCACCGGCGTTGGCGAACTCACCGAGCGCGAGTTGATATCGCGTTTCGCTCGCGCCGTTGCTGTATTCCGCGACGACCGATCCATCCTTGTCGATGCGAGCGCGAACAAACTCGCCCGCCTCTCGGCCGCCGACTTCGGTCGCGCTCGCGGTGAACGCGCCGCGCTGAGACGCCATGCCGGAGAAGTCCAGCGTCGGCAGCGTGCCGGCACCGGGCGCCCGATCCAGCATCATCGTGGC
The DNA here is from genome assembly GCF_902459725.1 of Pandoraea eparura. GTDB lineage: Bacteria > Pseudomonadota > Gammaproteobacteria > Burkholderiales > Burkholderiaceae > Pandoraea > Pandoraea eparura. The sequence goes on along the minus strand of NZ_CABPSH010000005.1, from coordinate 71,743 downwards.
AGGATCGAGAGTCCCCAACACAGTCACGTTGGCACCGTCGACTTCGGAGACCTCCAGGCGCAGCGGGCCGTCCTGCATCGCGAAGCGCAGGCCTCGCACCACCATGTCGCCATTGGCGTCGCGGAACGTGACGGACGCCTCGCCGATCTGGCCGGCGGTCGTCGGCAACGGGTCGGGCAAACGGCCCTTGATGTCGACCGAAGCGCTGGCGAGCGCCGCCACCGGGCGCTTGTCGATCGTCACATCCGACACGTTCGACTGACCCTGCGCAAAGCCCTGCACGAGTCGCCCGCTCCCGTCGACGAGCTTGTTGTCCTTGTCGACGGCGAAATCGCCGACGCGCGAATAAACACGCTGGCCATTCGTCTCCCGAAGCACGAAGAAGCCATCGCCTTGAATTGCCTGGTGCAGGCGATTCCCGGAATTCTGCAGACTACCGCTGGCGCCGACCGAATATTCGGTGCCGCTGACCTTGACGCCTGCCGGCTGCGCTTCTGCCATCGCCGAAGCGAAACGGGTCGTGGCAGACTTGTATCCTTTGGTCGACACGTTGGAGATGTTCTGCGAGATCGTCTCCAGCGACTGATTGATGGCGTTGATGCCCGACAGGGCGATATCGAAACTCATGTTGTGCTCCTGTGTTCAGGCCGCGCCCAAAGGCGCGCTGCCCGACAATTCCTTGAGGGTTGCCGCGTCGAGGTTCGTTCCCACGCCCAACACATCGACACGCGCGCCGGCGTCGTCCAGATGCACGCGCTCGACACGGCCCGACATACGAACCGGCAGCGTCGTGCTGCCGGCCTGAACGTGAATATCGAAGCGGCCCGTGCCCAAGCGGTGCTCGGCGAACCAGGCGTCGTCGAGGGTGAAGCCGGTGCGTCCCGAGGATGCCGGCAATGGCTTGCGGATCGTTCTGCCGTCACTGCTGCGCAATACGACCTCGGCCCTCTCGCTCTGCGCGGGCAGATCGACCGTGCCGCGAATCGGTTGACCGCTCACGCGCTCGACGCGCGTCGTCTCCACGCTCACGTCGCGACCGACATGACCGCCCAGCGCATAGCCCTGCATGCCCGAGAGCACCTTGGTCTGTGCCAGCACCCGCTGGCTCATCTGTTGCATCGATTCGGCCTGGCTCAATTGCGTGAGCTGCGCCACGAACTGCGCCGGATCGGTCGGATTGAGCGGGTCCTGATGTCGAATCTGCGCGACCAGCAGCTTCGTGAACATCTCCCGCATCTCGTCGCCTGCGCCGTTCGCAGACACGGACGACGCGGCGCCGCTCTGCGCTGCCGCGCGAGCGACGTCCTCAGTACCAATCGCTGATGTCATCCGCGCTCTCCAAGTCGTAACAGTTCCTGCTGCGCCGCGCGAACGCGGGCGAGCACCTCCAGATTGGTTTGAAACGCGCGCGACGCATCGAGCATGTCCGTCATTTCCTCGATCGCATTCACATTCGCGTAGAAGACGTTGCCATCGGCATCGGCGAGCGGATTCCCGGGTTCATGCGCGACACGCGGCGGATCCTCGCTCTCGTAGATGTCGACGACCTGCACGTGCTGCGCCCCCTGAGCGTCGCCGAGCACGGTGGCAAACACCGGCTTGCGCGCGCGATACGCCGTCTCGGCGTCACCGGCGACAGCACCGGCGTTCGCCAGATTGCTCGCCACGGTATTCAGTCGGATGGTTTGGGCGGCCATCGCCGAGCCGGCGATTCCCGCCATTTCCCTGAAGCTCATCGTCAACGGCCTCCGTCAATGACTTTCTGCAATCCGGCGAGCCGCCGGTTCAGAAAGGAAAGGCTGGCCTGCCAGTCGGACAGGTTCTGCGCGAAGAGCGCCTGCTCGATACCGAGTTCCACGGTGTTGCCGTCGGCGCGCGGTTGCATCGGCACCCGGTAGCGCAGGGCATCGGCGGGCGCGCCCGCCAGCGATGCGTGAGCGCCGCGCGCCGACGCGGTGGCCGCGTCCAGATGCTGCTGCACCCGCGCACCGAAATCGAGATCGCGCGCCTGATAACCGGGCGTGGTCTCGTTCGCGAGGTTGGCCGCAAGCACGCGCGTGCGATCCTCTCTCGCGCGCAATGCCGCGGCGTGAACGCCTAGCGCCTGAGAAAAAAATGTCTGCAAAACTCCGCCTCCGTGGTTGACCGATAACGACGGCTCTCATTGTCGACAAAACTATCGAAAATCGGCCCGAACGCACGCGAAATTGACGCGTTTCCCAAAGCCCCTCGCGGCGTTTGGGAAAAAGACGCTGCTTGCGTAACCACTGGGCGAATGACTTCCCCGTAACTTGCGATGCGGCGCCGCTCGCAAGACGCGGCGGTGCGCCGCGAGGCCACCGCGGGGAATTGGCGTGGGGAATCAGCGCTGGGACTTAGCGCTGGGGCGTGTAGGTCGCCTTGACCGAGGCGGGAGATAACACGGCGTCGAGCGCCTGAAGGCGCGTGCCGATGTCGCGCAGGTTGCGCGTATTGATGGCCTTGCAGCGGGCCGCGCTGGCTTGCAGCGCCTGCCAGCGTGCCGAGAGGGTTTCGCGTGCCGGGTTGTCGAGCCACTGGAACACAGGGGCCATCGTGTCGGCGGCCGCCTCACCGAACGCTTGTTCGAGGCACTGCACGCGACGGCGCGCCCTGGCGCGCAAACGACCGACCAATTGTGCGGCACGATCGTGAGCGCGAGCGAGCGCGTCGAGCTGCTCGTCGACGAGCGCGCGATGCAGCGTGTCGAGTGTCTCGATCAGCGTGCGGTAATCCACGAGATCGGCGTCGACATCGGCCACGATGCGCCCCACACATTCGCGGCGCAGGCGCTGCGTGGCGGTGCTCACCGCAGCATCCCGTGATGACTGAGCATCCGGCTCGCGACGCGCTCACTGTCGAATGTCAGTTCGCCGCGGGCAAGCATGGCCTTGATCCGGGCGACCTTGACGGCGTCGATACGCGGCACGGATTCGACCGCCGCTTGCGCGCTGGCGAGCCAATCGCTGGCGTCGGCCGGCACGGTGCGGGCCGCGCCTGCGGATACGCCGCCCGTCAAAGGCATCCTGGCCTCGGCCGACGTCAGGCGCCAGCGTGTGGCGTCGATAGGCATGACATGGGGCATCGCGTCGATCTTGGGCATGAGAAGCCTCCTCGAAAATTACGGTTCACTTGCATCAGGCGACCGATCGCCGTCGCTTGTTAAGCGCTCGGGCAGTCTGGCGATCGCGTCGGCGTCGGCCTGCGCATCCCGTCCGGAGAGCACCAGCGCCGTGTCGTGCGAGGCGCCGAACATCTGCGCCAATTGTGTCGCCCTGGCCTTCGTGAGGACGACGAATTCGATGCGCCGGTTCGCCGCCGCCGTGGGATGATCGGCCAGCAAGGGGGCGTGATCGGCCATGCCGACGGCCATGAGCACCCGACCCAGCGGCAGCCCGCCGGCGACCAGTGCGGTACGCGCAGCGAGCGCACGTTCCGACGACAGGTGCCAGTTGGTGTACCCATCGGCGGCGGACGTCCGATAACGCACGGCGTCCGTATGGCCGACGATCATCAGCGCGTTATCGACGCCGGCCAGCAGCCCGCCGATGCGTGAGAGCAGTGCGCGAGCGCGAGGCGACGGCGTGACGCTGCCGCGCTCGAACATGCCTTGCTCGTCGGAATCGGCCAGACGCACGCGCAGCCCGTCCGGTGTGATGGACGTACTCACGTGATCCGACAGCTTCGCGATCTTGCTGAGCTGTTGCACGGCAGACGCCAGACGCGCCATGTCGGCTGGCGATTCGAACTGACCGTTGGGCGTCGCCTCGATCCGGCTGGCATCGGCTGGCCGCACTTGCGTCGAGGTGGACGGCGAGGTGGCGTGCGCTGAAGCCAGCGTACTGATGCCCGGCGCCTCGGACGACGGCTGCGACTCGAATACGCGCCGCTCCAGCACCCACATCACCACGAACAGGCACATGAGCACCAGGCACAGGTCGGCAAACGCGACCTTCCAGGCGTGGCTGCCCTCCTCGACCGAGGCGCGCGAGCGACGCGTACTCATCGCCCGTCCTCGGCGCCGCGCACCCAACCTTCGAGGGCGTTGAAGCTCGGCAAGGCGCCGTATTGCAACATACGACGTCCCGCGTCGGCCGAGAGCAGCGGCGTTTTGCCGCTCAGGAACGCGATGATGGCCGCGCGCACGCATTCGTAGCCGGTCATCTCCACGGCAACGGATTGCGACAAACGATTCGCGATCGGGCTCAGCACCGCATAGCACGCGAACACGCCGAAGAACGTGCCGACCATCGCCACCGCGACCTGACGCGTGATCATGGCGGTCGCCGCACCGGCCCCGATGTCGTACATCGCGAGCACCAGACCGAGCACGGCGGCAATGATGCCGAAGCCCGGCATCGATTCGGCGAGCTTGTGCAGCGCCTGCACGGGATGCATCATGCGACGCTCGCGACTCTCGATTTCCATCGCGAGCAGGCTGTCCAGCTCGCCTCGCGAGCCTTTGCTCAGGGCCGCTACGCGCAAGGCATCGACCGTGAAGTCGACCAGCTTCGTGTTGGCCAGCACATGGCCACTGCGCTGGAAGATGGGGCTGCGCGCCGGGTCGTCGAGATGGGCGTCGAGCGCACGATCGCCGTCGCGCGACGAGGTTTGCAGCAGTGTGTAGGTCAGCGTGAGCAACTCCTGCTCGAACGCCTCACCATGACGGCGGCGCCGCATGGCCGCCGCGACGACCGCGCGCAGGTCACCCAGCACGCGCGACGTGTTGCCCACGAGAAACGCGCCCAGCGCCGTGCCGACAACCAGCACCAACTCGTTCAGATGAAATACGGTCTCGAACTGGCCGCCATTGAGCCAGAACATGCCGAACACGCTACCCGCGATCACGGCAGCCCCAAGCAGCAGTAGTTTCATTTCGTTTGCCTCGTCTAATCTGTCTGATTCGTCAAATTCGTCTAAGTCATCTGACCGTTGCGTTGTGAGGCGCGCACCGTTCGCGCGCCGCTTCGCCCGGCGTCATGCATGGCGAGCCGCATCTTGGCGAGCGCCGCCTGATGAATCTGGCAGATCCGCGCCCGGGTCAGCCCCAGCACTTCGCCGATCTCCTCCAGATTCATGTCGAACTCGTAGTACAGCTGCACGACGCGCTGCTCGCGCGCATCCAGCGCGTCGAGCGAACGCGCGAGACTCTGCCTGGCGGCGACCAGGTCTTCCGGGCTGCGCCGCTCGACCAGTGCCTCGTTGGCCGCCATGCCCCCTTCGGCGAGCAGTTGGTCGAAGCTCGCGATGCTCTCCGCATAGCTGGCCATCTCGGCTTCTTCCAGCGAGGCGGCGTCCATCCCCGCGTGGTCGCGCAATTCCTCGCGTGTCGGCGCACGCCCGAGCCGGCGCGTCAGTTCGCGCTCGGCATCGCGCCGCCGGTGCGACGCCTGCCGCAACGTGCGCGGGCGCCAGTCGAGCCGCCGGAGTTCGTCGAGCACCGCGCCGCGAATGCGCGTGGCGGCGTAGGCGATGAAGCGTTCGTCCTGCGGGCCATAACGTCGTATGGCGTCGAGGGCGGCGATCAGCGCGATCTGCGTCATGTCTTCCTGCGCCATCGCCACATTCGTCTGTGGTGCCAGCGAGCGCACGATGCGCGCAATCACCGGCATCAGGCGCAAGACGTGCGCTTGCTCGTCGGCGACCGGCATCGCCGGCCATGCCGACGGCGACGGCGGCCGCGACCTTGGCAGCGACGCGTGCGGACTCGCGGCACGCGAGGGCCGCGAGCCCTCCCCATGGATGCCGCGCGCGGCGCGGGCATCGTTGCTCACCTCATCGCGAATGCCGTCGCGCGGCTCGTCGCGTGCGCGCATGACGGGGCCATACATCAGTGTGTTCATAGCCGGAATGCCTCGTCGCCGCGATCCGCGGCGCCCAGCGCGAGGCCCGGGCGGGTGTCGCCGGACCGATCGTCGCGCGCATGCCGCTCGCGGGCATTGCCAGACGCACCGTCGCCGCCGTGTTGCGGCAAACTGGCGAGGCTCACGTGGACCTCCCCGGCGTGTCGTTGCGAGAGCATGTCGCGCAGAAGCCCGACCGTCCCCTGAACCAGGCTCAACACCTCGGGACGCGCTACGTGCAAGCTCACGCTCAGTTGCATCGGCGACTTGCGCACCACGATGCCGATCTCGCCCAGTTCGGCTGGCATCAACCGCATGCGCGCTTCCTGGACACCGTTTTCCGTCATCGACTGCACGCGCTCGGACAGGGTTCGGGACGCGGCGGCCCCATCGCCCACGCTCAGATGTCCGGCCAATTGCCCGCTCGGCATTGCGGCAAGAATCGCCAATCCCGGCGTCCCCGATGCGGCAGTCGACTCTGTCGCCAGCGCGCTCGCGAACGGCGTCGTCACCCGCGTTGCGCGAAGCCTTTGTGCCGCGCCGCCATCGTTCGTCACGTCCGCGGGCAGCAGCACAGCGGGCGGCAGCGTCATCGGCGAGGCGACCCGCGACGCGGAAGCGGTTGCGGTTGGCGCTGCCGCCATGAAAGACGATGCGTCGGCCGCGCCGCTCCCGCGCTCGGTCAGTGGCACGCTGCCGAGCGCGCCCTGCATGCGATGCGCGCGCGCAGCGAGCATCGTGGCGATGTGGGACGTCGGCGTGTCGTCATGCGACGCGTCACCACGCGCATCGGCGTGGGGCAACATTGGCGCCGGTTCACCGACATCGGGCGTGACGGCCGTCGTCGCTGCGGGCATGACAGGCAGGATCGGCGAAATGAAGGCAACGTTGCGCGCCCTTCCGGCGTCGTCGCGCGCCGACTCGACGGTGCCAGGCGTCTCGACCGCGTTCGACAGATCGGACTCGGTCAAGGGCATCGCGGGGGTGACCGGCGTCGTGACGGGGATTTCCGTCCCGGAACCAAACGAGGCGTCCGACGCTTCGCCCGACGCCCCCCACACGGCATCGGGTTGACCGACCGAGCCGTCGACCGGTTCGCGTCCCTCGGCCGACGAGCGAACGAGCGACGCCGCAAAGTCGTGCAACGCGCGCCCCTCTCGGGGATGCGGCACCGCTTGCGCCAGATCGGCAGGCAGCGCGCCATCGGCCACATTGGCCAACGGGTCCGCGCCGGTCAATGTCATGGGGCGAGCCGCTTCAACGATCATCGTGCATCCTCAGGTAGCCGAGCGCGCCATCGCGCCAATGACCGAGTCCGGCCAAGTGTCTGCGCGCGGTCGATGCGGCGCGCTGAGACAACAGGTAAGCCTGGTCGTGCGCGATGCGCGCATCGGCCATGGCGTGCGCAAGCCGGATATCGCGCGCCTCGGGCGACGGCGCGTGCCGCCACGCACGGCGGAACAACGCGTCGGTGGCTTGCAGCAAGTCCCATTCGCGCGCGGCGGAATGCCGTCGCAGGTCTCGCGCCAGCGCGCGGAAGGTCGCCACATCAACCACAGCGCGTCTCCAGCGAGCGCCAGCCCTGCGCCAGTTGCGTCACCACGGCGGTGACCTCGTCGAGCTTGGCGACATCGTGCTCCACGCTCGCCTGTGCGACCCCGCGGATACAGAAGTCGTACACCGTCGCCAGCGGTTGCGTGACGCCCGGGCCATCGGCCGCATCGACGTGCGACGCCAATCCATTGAGCAGATTCAGGCATTTGGTGACGCTGCGCAGGCGCGCCTCGTCGCGCGAATGCTCGATGTGCGCCCGCACGCGTGCCAGTTCGTCGAGCAGCCCGTCGAGCAGGATAAGCATGAGCTGAAGCGGTGTGGCGCCCGCGATGCGGGCGTCGAGGTCTGAGGCGTGGTATTGCTGATAAGCCATGATCGGTTTGACTCCCTAAAGGATGACGACGCGCATCATTCGTCGGACTTGCGCGATCCGCGAAAGAGCGCGTCGACGAAGCTGCGTATCTCGTTCATTTGCTGGCGAACCTGCTCTGCGCGCGCAAATTCGCCGGTGTAGCGCGCCACGAGCGCGCGAAAGCGCGTCTCCAGCCGATCCTGTTGCTCGGACAGCCGGCGTGAAGCGATTTCGTCGTTGTCGGTCCGGTGCCTGAGCACGCCCGTGATCTCGTCGGTCCACTCACGGATGCGCACCGCCAGCCGCATGCCCGCCGGTTGCTTGTCGAGGTCGGTGCGGGTGTCGCGCTTCATGACGTCGGCGCTCTCGCCGAACCACCGGCTCAACAGTTCCTTGTCTTCGGCGTAAGCGGCGTCGAAGCGCACCGAGTCGAAGGTGACCGATCCGTCGGCGTTACGCTTCACCCCGAACTGGGCGGGATCGAACGTCTTGCCGTCGATCGTCACCGGCCGCTCGAAATGGCGCTCCAGGTCGCGCAGCAGCGAGCGCACACCGGCGTCGGCATAGAACGGGCCCGCCGGTTTGATGTCTTCGCGCGTCTCCTCGCCATCGACGGAGACCGCCGCGCCCGGGGTGCCCGGATCCATCAGCTCGCGCACCTGCTTGCGCAGCGCGTCGTATGCCTGAACGAGCGCGCGCAGGTTCGCCGCCGTTCCCTCACGATCCGGGACAACCGACACACGCGTCGTCTCGACTGCGGCATCCGCCTTTTTCAATGACAGGGTGATCCCCGCGAACAGGGCGATTTCGTTGCTCGGATATGCCTCGTCCTGCCCCGCTTGACCACCAAGACGCACGATTGCGTTATCGCCTTTCGCGAGCACCGTTCCGATTTCGGCGCCAGCCGCGTCCTTGACGCTGAAGCGGGCGTCCAGCCCGGAGGATTTCGCCGTCAACAGAAGCCGCGGCACGCCGTCCCTCGCGACGTACCGAAGATCGGCGCGGACGTGGCCGCTCAAGTTGGGGTCAGCGTTGATGCGTCGGGCAAGCGCCTTGACACCCTCGGGCGTTGTCAGGTCCAGTCCAGACGTATCGAGCGCAACCGCCTCGTTGCGTCCCGCCACGGCCAGCTTGCCGTCGGCAAGCGCCGCAATGTTCTGGATCTGCACCTGGTGCACGGTGGCGAGCTGTTTGACATGCACGTCGAAATCTAGCTGCTGCACGCCCTTCTCCAGCTTGACGGAGAACGCCTGATCGTTCGATTGCGTGGCTTTGTGCTGACGCAAGTCCGCGCTGTCGCCAAGGCGTCGCAGTTGCTTCTCGAAGGCGCCCAGCACGTCCTTGAGCGTTGCGACGCCGGTTTGGCGGGATTCGGTGCTGGCCTTGTCTTTCCCGAGACGGCCGAACTCCGCTCGCATGCGGTTGGAGGCAACATCTTGGGCCAGCTTTTCGATACGGTCTTTCACTTGCAGCATGGCGAAACTCCTGATTCAGGGTGGGCACGAGGCGCAAAACGCGGGGTTTCTCCCACCCAAGCGACCTCGGCACGCGCTTTGTCAACGCCAGGGATCGAGGGGATTTCCTCATTTCGCTCACGCGCGGACACGCCCCGCTGCCAGATCGCCAGCGCCAGCGCGGCTTGCTCGCGCGCCTCGCGCTGCCATCGCGCCTGACGCGCCGCCGTCTCGTGACGGGCGACAAGGATTGCCACACCTTCGCGCCGACGCTGCGCGTCGCGCACGGCCTGCGCCGCGACCGCCTGCCAGCGCCCCATCTGCACCATCGGCGCTTGCTGCGTCTCGATCATCTCCACGAGCGTGCGCTTGTAATCGGCGCGATTCTGAAAGCTGTGCGCGCTCGCACGCGTGCCGTCGATGGCCACGGCGCGATAGAGCGCAGTGAGCTGGGCAACGTTGCGCGCAAGCCGTTGTTGGCGTTGCGCGACTTGGCGGCCATCGCGCTGTGCCGCGTCGAGTTCGCGCTCGCGCATCGACAGCAACGCGCGCAGGGCGCGTGGTGCGTTGTCGTTCATCGACATAGCGCCTCCAGTCGCTCGCACAGATCGTGCGGCGCGCGGTGTTCCCCCTCGTGCTGGCACAGGAAGTCGAGCATGGCGGGATGTCGCGCCACGGCGCGGTCGGTCTCGGCGTGCGCGCCGGGCACATAGGCGCCCAGCGGAATCAACTCGCGAATTTGTCGATACGCGTGCCACTGCGCCTTGAACGCGCGCGCCGCGCCGGCATGACGCGCGCCCACCGCCTGCGTCATGCACCGGCTCACCGATGCTCCGATGTCGATCGCCGGGTAGTGCCCCGCATCCGCCAGTTCCCGCGACAGCACGATGTGGCCATCGAGCACTGCGCGGGCGGTGTCGACCACGGGGTCCTGCAAATCGTCGCCCTCGGCCAGCACCGTGTAGATCGCGCTCAGACTGCCCGAGCCCGCGCCATTGCCCGCGCACTCGACCAAACGCGGCAAGCGGGCGAACACCGATACCGGATAACCACGTGCCGCGGGTGCCTCGCCCAGCGAGAGCGCCACCTCGCGGCACGCCATGGCGTAACGCGTGAGCGAATCGACCAGCAGGAGCACGTCGTGGCCCGCGTCGCGAAAATGCGTCGCGATGGCGTGGCACAACTCGGTGGCTTTCATGCGCTGCGCGGGCGGTGCGTCGGCCGGCGCGGCAACGACGATGGCCTTGGCCAGCCCGTCGCGCCCGAGCGTCTCGGTGACGAACTCACCGACTTCGCGCCCCCGCTCGCCGATCAGTCCAACCACGACGATCTGCGCTTCGGTATGCCGGGTCATCATGCCGAGTAGCACGCTCTTGCCCACCCCGCTGCCCGCGAACAGCCCCACGCGCTGCCCCTTGCCCAGACTCAGCAGTCCGTCGATCGCGCGCACGCCGACGGCTAGCGGCTCGGCAATGGCGCGCCGATCCAGCGGCGCCGGTGGCGATCCCTGGGTATCGAGCCACGTGTCGCCGCGCAACGGGCCCTTGCCGTCCAGCGGCTGCCCGAACGCGTCGACCACGCGGCCGAGCCACGACGGGCCGATGCGCAGCGCCGGCGTCGAGTGGCCGGGCAGCACACGGGCACCGGGCACGACGTCGGCCACACACGCAAACGTCAAGAGCTGCAGCGTGCCATCGGCAAACCCGACGACTTCGGCGTCGGTCCATCGGCCGGCAGACGTTTCAACACGACACGGTTGGCCGAGCGAAAACCGTTGGCCTCGCGCGTCGAGCACCGCGCCATTCGCACGCGTGACGAACGCCATCGGTGTCGCGAGTGCGATCTCGTCGTTCATCGTCGAGCCTCTGGCGTCTCGTCCGGCGTAGGCGCTTGCATGCACGCATCGACCCAGTCGGACAATCGCCGGCGCACGATGTCGTGCGTCGCGGCTTGCCGGCCGTCGCACCCGGCGTCGTACCAGAGGCCGTCGGCATCGACCCGGCAGGCGCCGCGCCCGAGCGAAGGATCGGCAACGATGCGCCATCCCGCACGCTCGCCGTCGGCACGCGGCGATCCGTCAACGATATCGCCACCGATACGCGTCGCGAGCGCCTGGGCGTCGTCAGGGCCGACGTAGACGGTGACGCGGTGGTCGCTCGTGCTCAACTGCGCGAGCAGTCGCTGCACGATGCCGGCAATGTCGGCCGGTGCCGTGTTCAACTCGCGCTGCAAGATCGCTTGCACCGCGCGTGTCGTCACGTCGCACACCACGTCGAGCGCCCCCGCCGCGAGTCGCGCGTGCACTTGCTCGCGCGCCGCCTGCAGCGCTGCGAGCGGCTGGGCAATGGCGTCGAGTTCGTCGCGCAGGCGCGCGGCGTACAACACCTGCGTACGCGCCTCGGCCGCGTGTTCGCCGTGCGCACGGCCGGCGTCGAAGGCTTCCTGCCACACGGCATGACGCGCCTGCGCGGCGCCACGCGCCACGCCTTGCGAATACGCCTGCGCGCGCAGGGTGTCCAGATCCGGCGTCACCGGCACCCACCCGCGCTGCGCGGCGGCATCCGACTGGGTCCCAAACCGGTGCGGCTTCATTCGAGCACCTCGCCGTCGGCCAGACGCAGGAAGAGATTGGCCTCGCGCGCTCGCGTGCGCAGCACCGTCATGATCTCGCTGCGCGCGGTTTCCACGCGTGCCGCCGACACCGCGCCAAGACGCCGCATAGCCTGCGTGAGTGCGTCTTCCTGGAGGCGGGACATGCGCTCTCGCACGACTTGCCGCATGCGGGCGTCCGTCCCCTTGAGCGCGGTCGCCCACGTTTCGGTCGACACTTCGCCCACGGCCAGATCGATGACTTCCGGCGCCTGATATGCCAGGATGTCAAAGCTGTACAGACTCGCCTCGACGGACTCCGCCAGCGTGGCGTCGTGCGCGCGCAGGGCTTCCATAAGCCGCTTTTGATCGTCGGGCACATGGCCGATGATTTGTGCCGCGAGCCGGGTGCCCGGCACATCGGCATTCTCGGCCGACAGCCCGGAGAGACACCGATCCGCGATCAGCTCCAGATCGGCCAGCAACTCGCGATCGACACGCGTGAGCTGTGCCGTCTCCAGCAACAGCGCTTCCTGTTGCGACTCGGGCAGCGCCCGAAGCAGTTGCCCCGCCAGGTCGGCGGGCAGGTAGGCGAGCAGCAACGCCTGCATGCGGTGATGCTCGCGCGAGAGCACGTCGGCAAGCCGTGCGACGCTCACCCATTGCAGGCGAGCCAGCTTGGGCCGAACGCGATCGCCATAGATGCCGTCGAGCACGTTGCTGGCGATCCCCTCGCCAAGCGCCGCGGCGAGCGAGCGTTCGAGGTAAGCGCGCGGTGCGGCATTCGCGCCGCCGTGCTGCGTGCAGGCGGCGAGGAATTGGTCGACGATGGCATGCACGTCGTGCTTCTTCACGCTGCCGGCGCGCGACATGGCGTGCGCCACGCGCAACAGCTCGGCAGGCGCGAGTTGCGCCATCACGGCGGCGGCAGCCCGCTCGCCCATGCAAAGCAGCAGCACGGCGGCGCGGTCGACGCCATTGATCTCACTCAGCGCGGAAGTGTCAGCGGGAAGCAGCATGCGTACCGATCCATTGTTTGATGATCTGGGCGACTCGTTCGGGTTCGCCGTCGGCCAGGGTTGTCAGGCGTTCGAGCTTCGTGTCGAACGACGCGTCCGATGCGGGCGGCAAGTCCGCCGCGAAGGCCGGCAGCGCCGCTTGCTGCGCGGCGCGCTCCGCTTCATGGCGACGGCGCTCGCTGGCCTTCGCTTCAGCGGCCAGCGCGGCGGCCTTGCGGCGGCGCGCACGCCGGGCCAGCGCGGCCCACAGACCCAGCGCCAGCACGAGCGTCGCGGCGGCCGCGATGGCGGCATATTTCCTTTGCGTGTCGGTCAGCACCGAGGGCTGAGCGGCCGCGTCCGGCGAGTCGACGAAGGCGGCACGGTCGGACACCGCGAACGGCATGGCGCTCACCACCAGCGTGTCGCCACGCCCGGTCTGAATGCCCGTGCCGGCGCGCAGCGCACGCTCCAGCTCGGCAAGGGACTCGGCGGTCCACCCGTTGCCGCCCGGCGCCGCTTGCGAGTCGACCATCACGGCCACATGCATTTGGCGCACGCGCGGACGGTGGCGCTTCGTCTGCGTAATCGAGCGGTCGTAGGCGAACTGACGCGTGGCCGAGGTCGTGCGCGTCGCACCGGCGTCGCCCGCGAGCAACGGCGCGGCGTCCACCGGGCGGTTGGTCATCGCCCCCGGCACACCGCCCACGACGGCGTCGTCGTCGCGCGCTTCACGCACGGCTTCCTGCGTCACGCGCGGGTCGGTGCCGAGCGCCTCGGTGGTGTTGGACACCAGGTCCTCGTCCAGGTCGATGCTCACGCTCGCGCGATAGCGATCGGGGCCGAGAATGCCGTCGAGCAGGCCGCGCACGTTGCGAAGCGCGTCGTCGCGCGAGCGGGTGCGCGCTTCGGCGTTGCCGTGCGTCGCAGCGTCCAGATCGAGATTCGCCGTGAGCGGCGTGCCGTGCTGATCGACGATGGAGACCTGCTCCGCCGCCAGTCCATTCACACTGCCGGCGACGAGCTTGACGATGGCACTGACCTGCTGCGGTGCAAGCGTCTGCCCGGCGCGCACGGCAATCAGCACCGACGCGCTGGCCGACGCCTTGGTGTGGGTGACGAACGACGTCTGCGGCGCCAGCGCGAGATGCACGCGGGCCGAGTCCACCGCGTCGATCGACATGATGGTGCGCGCCAGTTCGCCCTCCAGCCCGCGACGAAAGCGCACGTCTTGCACGAACTGACGCACGCCAAGACGCTCGTCCCGGTCGACCAGCTCCAGCCCCGGCGGCAACTCCGGCGTCACGCCCTTGGCCGCCAGCGCGAGACGCGCGCGGCCGACCCGGTCATGCGGCACAAGGATCGCGCCGGTGTCTGGATGCATGCGAAACGGGATCTGCTCCGCGTCGAGCACGCCGGTCGCCTGCGCGATCGGAATGCGTTGGTGCTGCCCGAAGAGCGGCGCGTAGCCGGTGTCGCGCGAAACCCAGGCGAGCGTGGCCGCGGTGATGGCGCCGGCAGCCACGACGATCGGTAACGCACTGCGCAGTTGTCCGGCAAGACCCGATGGCTGTGCCCGCCACTTCTGCCATCGCTCACGCGATTGCGTGCCAGCGTTGCCCAGCGCACGAAAAATGTTGTCGATTCCCATATGTCGATTCACTTGGCCGAACAAGGGGTGGGTCGGATCGAAATCCAACCGCCCTCACTCGGCTAAGGCGTGACGCAAAGCCCGCCTGCGTCGTGTGCCAGATTGAAGGCGCCCATGGTGACAATGAATCCGTCAACTATCGAAAATCTGCGTAGTCTTTGGGCATTGGCCGCATGCAAAGCGTATTTTTGGTGCGATTTCCCATTAACACGGGGTCGACGTAGGGCAGGCCGTCGCGCCAACGTCAACCGCGCGGCGCGCGATGGGAGGACGGTCGGGCCCAGATGCGACAAAGCCCTCACGCGCATCACGCGTGAGGGCTTTGCTGTCTTGCGGAGGCGGCGCGGGGGCCGCTCCGGTCTGTGACGGCCGACGTCAGTCGACGTCGGTCCGTGTCAGTCTGTGTCAGGCGGCGATTGCCTCCGGCTTGGCCACCTCGTCTTCCACCGAGCTGAGCATCAAGTGCTCGAAGGCGCCCAGCGAGGCCTTCGCGCCTTCGCCTACGGCAATCACGATCTGCTTGAACGGCACGGTCGTGATGTCGCCGGCGGCGAACACGCCCGGCACCGAGGTGGCGCCCTTCGCATCGACTTCGATCTCACCATGACGCGAGAGCGACACGCTCCCCTTGAGCCATTCGGTGTTCGGCACGAGCCCGATCTGCACGAACACGCCTTCGAGCGCGATCGTGGACGTCTCCCCCGACGCACGGTCGCGATACACGAGACCGTTGACCTGTTGCGCGTCGCCGCGAATCTCGGTGGTCTGCGCGTTGAGCACCACGCGCACGTTCGGCAAGCTGCGCAGCTTGCGCTGCAGCACGTCGTCCGCGCGCAGTTGCGTGCCGTATTCGATCAGCGTGACTTCCATGACGATGCCGGCCAGATCGATGGCGGCTTCCACGCCTGAGTTGCCGCCGCCGACGACCGCGACACGCTTGCCCTTGAAGAGCGGACCGTCGCAGTGCGGGCAATAGGCCACGCCGCGGTTGCGATATTCGCGCTCGCCCGGCACACCGATCTCGCGCCAGCGCGCACCGGTGGCGAGCACCACCGAACGGGCCTTGAGCACCGCACCGCTGGCCAGATGCACTTCGTGAATCTGGCCCGGAATCAGCGCCTGCGCGCGTTGGGTGTCGATCACGTCGACGTCATAGGTCGTCACGTGCTGCTCAAGGGCCGTGGCGAACTTCGGGCCTTCGGTGTGTGTCACCGAGACAAAGTTCTCGATGGCCATCGTGTCGAGCACCTGACCGCCGAAGCGTTCGGCGACCACGCCCGTCACGATGCCCTTGCGGGCAGCGTAGATGGCCGCGGCCGCGCCTGCGGGACCGCCGCCCACGATGAGCATGTCGTAGACCGGCTTGTTGTCGAGCGCCTTTGCGGCACGCGCGCTTGCGCCAGTATCGAGTTTCGCGAGCAATTCCTTCACACTGGTTCGGCCTTGCGTGAACGATTCGCCGTTGAGAAACACAGTGGGAACCGCCATCACCCGACGCGCTTCGACTTCGCCCTGAAACAGCGCACCGTCGATGGTGACCTGCTGAATGCGCGGATTGATCAGCGCCATGACGTTGAGCGCCTGCACGACTTCCGGGCAGTTCTGGCACGACAGCGAGATATACGTCTCGAAGCGGAAATCGCCGTCGAGCGCACGAATCTGCGCAATGGTGTCGTCGTCGAGCTTCACCGGATGCCCGCCCACTTGCAGCAGCGCGAGCACCAGCGACGTGAACTCATGCCCCATCGGCAGCCCCGCGAAACGGATGCGCGGCGCCTCTCCCGGCGTGCCGATGGCGAACGACGGTCGACGCTCGGCGGCAATATCATCGCCATCGCCGCGCGCCACGACAGCGATCTGCGGCGAGAGCGAGGCGATCTCGTCGACCAGGGCCTTCATCTCGGCCGACTGGGGGCTGTCGTCGAGCCACACGGCGATCTCGATCGGGCGCGTGACTTTCTGGAGGTACGTTTGCAACTGGGCTTTGAGGGTCGCGTCCAACATGGCGTTTCTCCGTCTCGATAAGGAGTGATGGGGTGAGCGAGGCCCACCGCGCCGGCCGGAGGCGGGCGCAGGTCAGCGTCGGGATTCGGGATCAGGCGCCGGCGCACCAGGGTCGGTGGCCGGCGCGGGCCACGCGCCGCCAGGTCACAGGCGCAGCGCTCGTGGCAGTGATCGAGCGAGGCGCTTTGAAGTGCTTAGAAGTTGTTAGAACTGCTTATAAGTACTTTGAAGCGCTTTTCAATGCTTAGATCTTGCCGATCAGGTCGAGCGACGGGCTCAGCGTTTGCGCGCCCGGCGTCCACTTGGCGGGGCAGACTTCGCCCGGATGCGCGGCGATGTACTGCGCTGCCTGCACCTTGCGCAGCAGTTCCTTGGCATCGCGGCCGATGCCATTGTCATGAATTTCGCACAGCTTGATCTCGCCTTCCGGGTTGATCACGAACGTACCGCGCAGTGCCAGCCCTTCCTCTTCGATCAGCACGTCGAAGTTGCGCGAGATCGCCAGCGTCGGGTCGGCAATCATCGGGTACTGGATCTTCCGGATCGTGTCCGACGTGTCGTGCCAGGCCTTGTGCGTGAAGTGGGTGTCGGTCGACACGCTGTAGATCTCCACGCCCAGCTTCTTGAATTCGTCGTAATGATCGGCCAGATCGCCCAGCTCGGTCGGACACACGAAGGTGAAGTCGGCCGGGTAGAACACCACCACCGACCACTTGCCCTTGAGCGTCTCGTCGGTCACGGTGAGGAAATCGCCATTTTGGTAAGCGTTGGCTTTGAACGGCTTGATTTGGGTGTTGATGATCGGCATGTCGTTGTCTCTCTGACGGGGTGGAAAGTGTTGACAGTATGCCGAACGCTATCAATTATACAAAATTGATTATAAAAATCTATGTCATTGGTTCAGGCTATCGGCGCCGATAGCCTTCCCGCTTCCTGCTTCCTGCTTCCTGCTTCCTGCTTCCTGCTTCCTGCTTCCTGCTTCCTGCGCCTCCCTTCCCGCTAGCATCCCCCCTGCTCTGCCGTGCCCTGCCACGTCATGCCGGTCGTTGTCCGGCGCTCAAGTGTGCCAGGGCTCGGTGATTCAGCGGCTTAGCGCTGCGGATACCGTACTGCACGAACCTTGCCGCTTCCGCCCCCGCCGCAGAAGAAAAGATCGGCGCCGTTGTGCTCCAGGCCGCTCACGCCGATGCCCTGCGGCATTTCCAGGCGCATGAGCACCTCACCGCTCACGGGATCGACCTGGCGCAGTTCGCTCTCATCGTTCTCCCATGTGCCGTGCCAAAGTTCATCGTTCACCCAGGTCACCCCGGTCACGAACCGGTCGGACGCGATGCTGCGCAACACCTGTCCGGTCGCAGGATCGATTTGCAGGATGCGGCGGTCGCGATACTGCCCGACCCACAGGCTGCCCTCGGCCCAAGTCAGTCCCGAGTTGCTGCCGCTCTGCGGTGCGGGAATCGACGAGACAACCTTGCCGCTCGACGGGTCGATCCTGTCGATGCGCGACTCGGCGATCTGGTATAGATGCGTGCCGTCGAAGGCCGTGCCGGCATCGCTCGGCGCGTCGATCGTACGACGGACTTCGCCGCTGGCAGGATCGATGGCAATCAGCGTATCGCCCGTGGCGGCCCATACCTGCCGGCCGTCGAACGTAACGCCATGGATACGCTCGTTGTCCGCGAACGGGCCGTACTCACCGGCGATATCGGCCGCCATCACGGCGGCTTGGGGGAGCGGTCGCTCCACGCGTTGCAGTTTGCTTGTCATGTCAGGCTCCGGTTGTGACGCCGTCGTCGGCGTGCAAGTCCACTCTAGCCAAACGACCATCCAACAGGGAGTAACAATGTCGTCGTGAATTCGGTGAGCGGCGGCGACATCCACCGACGGGCCCTTGCGCGCCCGAGCGCACGCACACGGCCCTCTTCCTCCAGCGCGGCCAGGGCGCGTTGCACCGTGCGTTGACTCGCCCCAAGGGCCAGCGCCAGCGCGGACGTCGACCAAGCGGCACCGTCCGACAACAGGGCGACGAGCGACGCGCGATCGCCATCGATGGGGGGCAGCAAGACCGACACCGCCTGCTCACCCTGCGTGCGCAGCACGAACCCGCGCGGCGTCGCGTCGATGTGGGCAAGTCCCTTGAGCACCGCGCGCAGACGGCCGATTTCCACGCGCAGACGAGCGCGGTGGGTGTCGTCGGGGCGCCGGAGTCGAAACACTTCAGCGATGAGCGTATCGCGGTCGACGTCGCCAGGCCAGGCGCGCGCGAGTTGCAGCGCCAGGGCAAAGAGCGCCGGACGCCGCGCCAGTGGACGCCAGCGATTGCCAGCGTTACTGCCAACGTTACTGCCAGCGATATTGCCGGCGTTACCACCAGCGCTGATGCCACGCCGACAGGCATCGACGACGAGCGAATCCGAGTGCAGCAGTCGCGCCACGTCGTCGAGGTTCAACGCGCGCTCGCCGTCGGCGTGCGCAAGTCGAGCGGCCGGACGCGCCAGGGCCTCGCGCACGGTCTCGACTTCGGCGATCAACGCGGGGATGTTGGCCGCCGACGCGGCTATCTGCGCATGCGCGAGCATGGCATGCGCCTGTGCGATGCGCAGTGTGCGCAGCGCCAGCTCGGCGCAGATCAGCGCATGTCCGGCGACGAGGCGCGCCGGGATGGCGTCTGACGGGGTGTCGTTCAGGGCTTGCGCAGCGGTGTCAAGCTTGCCGAGCAGCACAAGGCGACGCGCAATGACCAGACGCGCGAGCATGGCATTGGGGATGTCCGCATGCGCAAGCAGCACGGCGGCGGCGGCGTGGAGCGATCGCGTCGACCCGCCAAGGTCGCGCATGGCGAGCGCGACTTCTGCGTCGGCGACAACACATCGGGCGCGCGCCAGGGCCTCATGCGGGCCGAAGCCTCGCGCCGCCCGCTTGAAAAGCTCGCGCGCGCGAGCGAACTCGCCCAGTTGTGCCATCGCGATGCCGCGCAGCGCGAGCGCGGGCGGATCGTCGCGCAACGCGATCCGGCGCAAGGCACCAAGCGAATCGCCCGCAGCGAGCGCGCGGGCCGAAGCAGCAATGAGAGCATCCATCGCGCGATATTACCTCGCGCACAAGGCGATGCCGACGGCGCGATGTCGGCATCGCAAAAACGTTACGGACGAGGCGCGCTCGTGAGACTCAATACCCGCTCAACACCGCGAACGCGAGCACACCGCCCGAGAGCATCAGCAGCACGACGAACAGCGGCAGGATGAACTTCAACCACTGTCCGAAACCGACCCGCGCGGTCGCGAGATACGCGAGCAACATGCCGGACGTCGGCGTGATCATGTTCGTCAGCCCGCCGCCCAGCAAGAATGCCAGCACAGACGTCTGAGGACTCACGCCCGAGAGCTGCGCAATCGGCCCGATGATCGGCATGCTCACCGCGGCCTTGCCGGAGATCGACGGAATGAAGACATCCAGCGCCATCTGCACGCCCATCAGGCCATTGGCGACCGCCACCGCCGATTGACCGCGCACCGCGCGCGTGAAGTCGTTGATGAGCGTATCGAGCACATAGCTCCCATGCAGGATGATCTCGACCGACGCCGCCAGTCCGATCAGCAGGCCCGCGAGCATCATGCCCCTGAGGCCTTCGACGAACGCGTCGGCGGCCGTGCGGGAGTCAAGGCGACCGACGACGGCAGTCACCAGGCTCGTCAGTACATAGAAGGCCGACAGCTCGAGGTTGCCCCACTTCAGCTCGCGCGTGCCGTAGACCAGCATGGCCGCGGCCAGCGCCAGCACGAGCAGCGTGACCTTGTGGCGTCGCGAGAGCCGCGCATGCAGATGCGCCACCGACGCCATTTGCGCCCGCGCCTCGGCCAGGCGGTACTCGCTGCGATACACGTGCCAGAGAAAGTAGGCGATGCCCAGCGCCAGGAACCCCACGAACACCGCCACGCGAAGCCCGACGCCGGAGAACAGCGGCAAGCCGACGAGCGGTTGGGCGACGGCGAGCGCCAGCGGATTCGTGACGGACGCGATATACCCGATCTTCGCCGCAATCGCCACCAGCGCCACCGCGAACAGGTTCGACAACCCCAGACGGCGCGTGAGCACCATCACCATCGGAATCACGACCAGATATTCGGAAATGAAGCCGAGCAGCGTGCTACCCAGCGCGATCAGCACCATCAGCAACGGCGCGAGGAGGTACATGTTGCCCGCGGTGAGTTGCAGCAACCGGTCGATGCCAGCGTCGATGGCCCCCGTCTTGCGCATCACGCCGAACATGCCGCCCACGAACATCACCATGAAGATGAGCGGCGCGTTCTTGACGAGCCCCTGCGGCACCGCGAGAAATGCCGACACCACGTTGGCGGGCTGCGCCTGCGCCGGTGTGCTGTGCGCGGCCCTGGGCGCCACGAGCATCGCAATGTCGTGCGTCTTCGGCACGACTTGATAGGTGCCCGGCACCACGAGCTTGCCCTCGCGCGAGAAGCGCCCGGCATCGACCCACCACGTGATCGCCACGGCCGCGATCAGCACCCAGAGCATCATGACGACGGGGTGCAGCATTTTGCCGTGCGGTTTTTCGACCTTGCCGGGCTCGCCGTGCGCGTGCCCGGCTGGCGCGTTCGCGAGATCGGAATGGGAATGCCCGTCGACGGGCGTCGGCGCTAGCGCTGTCATGTCAGTCCTGCCTGTTGTCTCTTTCGTGTTGTTGATATGACGTCGCCTGGCGCCGTGCCGCCACCGGCCGCCAATCCCTGGCGAACCAGTGCGGGTCTGGCGCCGCGCTACGCCACCTTGTCGGCTTGCGCCTCGTTCGGGGCCTGCGCGAGCGCAGCGCCCGCATACCCCAGTTCCGCCGAAATCTGGCGGCTGCACGCCTGCAGGCGCTCCAGATAATCGGGAATCTCGATGCGGCTGATGCGCGCCTCCGGTCCCGAAATCGAGAGCGCCGCCACGACTTCGCCCGACACGTCGCGCACCGGCACCGCAATGGCGATGGCCCCGCTCGTGACTTCTCCCGCACTGATCGCATAGCCCTTGCGCGTCACGGCGGCCAGCTCCTCGGCCAACGTCATCGTCTCGGCTTCGCCCGGCAAATGCTTCATTCGTGTGAAGAATTCGTTGCGAACGGCATCCGGGGAGAATGCGAGCAACACCTTGCCCGACGCCCCCGAACTGATCGGCCGACGGTTGCCGACCGATCCCACCGAGCGCACCTGATGCGTCGTTTCGCTGCGCGCCACACACACGGTCTCCAGCCCTTCGCGCACACGCAGCACGATGGTCTCGTTGATCGCCTGGTTGAGCACGAGCATCGACTTTTGCGCCGCACGCACGAGAATGTTCTGCTGCGATGCGGCCACGCCGATCACAAACGCCTGCGGCCCCAGCGAATAGGTTGTCGTGCGCTCGTCCTGCAGCACGAACCGGTTGTGCTCCAGTGTGCACAGCATGCGATAGGTGCGCGACTTGTTGATGCCCAGACGATTGGACAGCTCCGTCACGCCGAGTCCCGGATGCTCCGCGACCAGCGAGAGCAGTTTCAGGGCGCTGTCGACGGAATCGACGATGTAGTTCATGGGATTTCCTTAGGGCTTGCCTGCGCGCGCACCCAACGGGCGAGCGTGGCCGTGAACGTTTCCAGATTGCGCCCGAGCGTATCAAATCCGGCGTGCTTCACAAAGCGCGCCTCATCCATGTACAACGCGCGATTGATCTCGATCTGCAAGCTCGAGCGCCGACGCGCGGGATCGCTCACGGCGGTGAGCAGGTCGCCGCCCTGATACGGCGTATTGACCTGAACGCGATATCCCAGCTCGCGCAGCGTGCCGGCCACCCACTCGGTAAACGCCGGATCGGCCGTGGTACCGAGGCGGTCGCTCACCACCATGTCCGGGCGCGCGGCACCGTCGTCCACATTCATGGCGTTGCCGCGCGACTTCATCGAATGGCAATCGACATGCCACAGCGCGCCATGCATCACGTAGGCCGCATCGGCCACTTCCGCCAGCGCGCGGCGATACGGCCGGTAGTAGCCGTCGATGCGATGGCGAACTTCGGCCACCGATAACTTGCGGTCATACATTGGCATGCCCGGCAATGCGTAACGGCGCAGCAGCCCCATGCCGCGTGCCGAATATTTTTCCGGCGCGATGGGGTCCGGCCAGGGCCCATCGAGCATGTCCGCGTCGATATCCGTCACGGCCCGATTCGCGTCGATGTACATGCGGGGGAAATTCGCGGCGATCAGCGTGCCGCCATGACGCGGCACGCAGGCCCAGAGTTCGTCGACGAATGCGTCCCATCCCGAGAGCAGCGCCTCGCGCGGCACCACCGTGTCGAAGTCGGCCGGAAATGTGGCGCCGCTGTGCGGTGAGTCGAACACGATCGGCAGCGACGACTCGACCGGACGCACGACGACATATGCGTCGTTGCGCGACATGCGCACGTCGGCGGATACGTCGGCGCCCAAGGCCGTCGTGTTGTTTTCTTGCGTCACCATCAAAATTTTTCCCACGTGCTTGCGACCGCCTGACGGGCCGGAATAGCGAAATCTCTTATCGCCAAATCATCGTTGTTTTATTTATTAAAACAACGTATTAAAAATTAAGCCTGAAAAAATTTAGACGGTCAAGCGAGGAATCTGTCAGCGGCACGTGCCGATTTCAGGAACCACTCGTGGAATCTGCTGAAATTCACTATTTTTTCCGCGTTTCAATGACTGAAATATCAAATTTTTCAGTATTTTGATTTCACGGATTCTGAAAATTTTTCGACCGGTTGACGTTGCCATCCCCTCTATCCAATAATTTTCAAAACATTGTTTCAATCATTAAAACATTGAAACACGACGTCATTCCACACACCCAGAGGGGAGATATGAAGCAGAAGGCAGGGTTAATCGCACGCGTCGCCATCATGGCCACCGGGGTCGCAGGATTCGCGGCCGTCAGCCCGTCGGCCGACGCACAATCGAACGTCAGGCTCTACGGCCTGCTCGACAGCGGCCTCACGTACGTGAGCAAAGTTGCGGGGCCGAGCGGCACGACGACCGGCAACCGGTTGAGCGTGGATAGCGGCGATCTTCAACAATCGCGTTGGGGCATGAAGGGGATAGAGGATCTGGGCGGCGGCATGAAGGCGCTGTTCATCCTCGAAGGCGGGTTCTCCGTCGCCAACGGCACCGCTGGACAAGGTGGCCTGGCGCTAGGACGCACGACCGTCGTCGGCCTGTCGAGTCCTTACGGCACTGTGCAGATCGGCCGTCGCAAGGACTACATCGACGAAATCGCCACCTGGTATTCGAGCGTCCACGACTTCGGCGTCTTCATCAACGGCGTTCACGACAACAATCTCGACCGCGTCGGCGGCAATCGCGCCAACAACTCGATCCGCTACGATTCGCCGGACTTTCGTGGTCTGAGCGCCAATGTGACTTATGGCTTCGGCGGCACCCCCGGATCGATGGCCACGGGGCAATCGCTGGGCTTCGGTGCGAACTACAAGTACGGTGGCTTCGGCGTCGGCTTCGGGTATTGGCAATCACGACTGGGCACCGGAACCGGGATGACGAACGCGTCGAGCGATGCCGGCGCGACCCCTGGTGGAGGTTGCGATCCCGCGTACGGACATGCGAGCGACGTCTGCATTCGCACATGGATGGTCGGCACGAGCTACCGGTGGGACAAGGCACGCGTCTACGCGTCTTGGTCGCGCACGCTGCAACCGCTTGCACGCTTCGGTGGAACGGCAGCCCCCCTGGCAACGACCCTCACCAGTGCCGCCAGCAGCGGCGCCTTCGCGGCCGCAGGTTCGAACAACGACGCGACCAACGTGTTCGACGTCGGTGTGAACTACTGGGTGCTACCGAATTTGAAGCTTGCCGCGGCAGTCCTGCACTCGCGGTATTCCTTCGTCGGCGCGCCGGCCACGGGTCGTCTGCTCCAATTCAACGTCGGCCTGGACTACTTCCTGTCCAAGCGCACCGACCTCTATTCAAACTTCGCGAACCTGCGCGCGTCGCATATGTACAACCCGGGCATCACGGGTGGCGCACCGGGACGCGACGCGACCCAGAGCGCCGTGACCCTCGGCCTGCGTCACGTCTTCTAAAGGGGGATGCCGCGCCCTGCCATGGGGCGCGGCAAGCATGCCGTGCGGACGATTCAATGCGACTGAGACGCCGGGTCGCCGCGACAATCGCTTCCGGCACAGGACGATGCCGCATTGCGCGCATTCGCCCCCTGCCCAGACGACGTGCCCTGACGTCCAAAGCCGATCTGCTGGAAAACGCCGCCGCCCAGTTCAAAACCGGAGGCGTAGTGATAGGCGGCCACTGTGGAGCCGAGCGCCACCGATAGCAACAACAACGTTCCCGTACGCCAGCGGCGTCGGACCGTGGAAGCCATGTCTCCTCCCTGTCAGAGGTCGGCCCGCCTGAACGACGCTCGTCACCGGCCATCGGCAACCAGCCTTCCATCCTTCCGGCGGGGATCGAGTTCCCGTCACTGCTGAGTCTCGTTTTTTCGCGATTCTGCACGCACTGTGCCCCGTTTGTCATCCCGGCTATCCCTAAGGCCATGAAATGTATCGTGATATGATATATTTTTTGGTTTTCGGACCTCCCGGCGTTTCTCGCCCGCCCGACTCATGCCCGCACCCCCCTCGCCCACACCGACGGTCACCGCCGATGCGCTGACCAAGCACGATTTCGAAGCCCTGTCCGAATTCCGCTATCGCTTGCGCCGATTCCTCAATTTCAGCGAATCCGCCGCGCGCGACGAAGGCATTACGCCGCAGCAATACCTGCTGCTGCTGCACGTCAAAGGTATACCGGGGCGCGACTGGGCGTCCATCAGCGAATTGGCCGAGCGTCTGCAAGCCGTGCATCACAGCGTGGTGGCGCTCGTCGCCCGCTGCGAGAAAGCCGGGCTCGTCACGCGCCGCCAAAACGAAAGCGACCGGCGAGTGGTGGAAGTGCACCTCTCAGCGGCGGGCGACGCATGTCTCATGAATCTCGCCGCCCAGCACCGCAAAGAGTTGAGCACCTTTGCGGACATCTTCCACATTCGTGGCGTTCATCTGTAATCACGGCATTGTCATGGCTTCTCTTCCCCATCCTCCTTCGCCTCACGCCACCGTGGCCGCACCCGCCCACGCACGCGACTTTTCGCGGGCACCGGGCCTGCCGCGACTGCTTGCGCTGGCCGCCGTCATCGGCTTTTGCGGCGTTCCCGCCGCATGGCTGCTGCTGCACCTGATTCAAGGGTTCACCAACCTCTTCTTCTACCAGACGCTCTCGTTCGCGCCCCGCTCGCCCGCCGATAACACGCTCGGCGCCGCCGTCATTGTCCTACCGGTCATCGGCGGATTGATCGTCGGCGCGATGGCCCGATTCGGCAGCGACAAGATTCGCGGCCACGGCATTCCCGAAGCCATCGAGGCGATACTGTTCGGCAAGAGCAAGATGTCGCCGCGCGTCGCCATCCTCAAGCCGCTGTCGTCAGGCATTGTGATCGGCAGCGGCGGCCCGTTCGGCGCGGAAGGCCCGATCATCATGACGGGCGGTGCGGTCGGCTCGCTCATCGCCCAGTACTTCCATCTGAGCGCCGCCGAGCGCAAGACGCTGCTCGTCGCCGGGGCCACCGCCGGGATGACGGCGGTCTTCGGCACACCGGTCGCCGCCGTGCTGCTCGCCGTGGAACTGCTGCTGTTCGAATGGCGACCGCGCAGCTTGCTACCGGTGATCGCCGCGTGCGCGGTCGCGGGTTTTGCACGGCCGCTGATGCTCGACGCCGGTCCGCTCTTTCCCATGGCGGCCTCTGTCGTCGCGCCCATCGCGCTGATATCGTGCGTGATTGCCGGTTTGTGTGCGGGCATCCTCTCCGCCGGCATGTCGCGCGCCCTCTACGCCATCGAAGACGGCTTCCACAAGCTTCCCGTGCATTGGATGTGGTGGCCGGCCATCGGCGGTGTCGCCATTGGCATTGGCGGCTACCTTCAGCCGCGTGCGCTGGGCGTGGGTTATGACGTCATCGCAGATCTGCTCGCCGGACACTTCACACTGCACGCCGCGCTGGCGCTGCTGGTGGTCAAGGCGATCATCTGGGCGATTGCACTGGGATCATGCACGTCTGGCGGGGTGCTCGCCCCGCTGCTCATGATCGGCGCAGGACTCGGCACGCTGCTCGCGCCCGTGCTGCCCGGCGGCGACGTCTCGCTGTGGGCGCTGGTGTGCATGGCGGCCACGCTCGCCGGCGTGCTCGGCGCGCCCCTGACGGCCATCGTCTTCGCGCTTGGCCTCACGCACAACGTGAATGCGTTGCTGCCGCTGCTGCTGACTTGCGGCATCTCGTACGGCATCACGATCTGGATCATGCCGCGCTCGATCATGACGGAGAAGATCGCGCGACGTGGCCGTCACATCCATCGCGAGTATGGTGTCGATCCGCTCGAACGCCTGCACGTTGGCGAGTTGATGACGCGCGAGCCGGTATCGCTGGCCGCCGACATGCCGATCGACGAGGCGGCGCAACAAGCCTTCGGTGCGGGCCAGCGTCATCGCGCCTATCCCGTGGTCGACGCCGGGCACGGTGTGCTGGGCATGGTCGACCGACAAGCGCTCACGCGCGCCCAGGCGCAAGGGCTGCAAACGCTGGGGCAGTTGTACGGCGCGAATCCGCCGCTCGTGGCCCTGGCGTCTGAGACCGGGCGGATCGTGTCGGCGCGTTTCGCGGCGCATCACCTGGAACGCCTGCCTGTCGTGAGCGATGCGACCTCGCGCAAGCTCGTCGGCATCATCAGCCGCAGCGATCTGGTCAAGCCGGCCGAGCACTGGCGCTCGGAAGAAGAAGTGCGCGAGCGCATGCTTCATCTCGGACGCCGACGCAACTGATCCGCGATACGACGACGCGCCGTCAACCCAGGGTGACGGCGCGTCAGGAAGGAATGAAACAACCGTCAGTGGTCAGTGCATCGGCGCCGAATTGCGCGCGTCGCGCGACGAGGCCAGCGGGTTGCCGCTGGCCCGTTCCCAGGCGTTCTTCGCAAGCAGCGCGACGGTGGCGATCACGGCGGGAATGGCCAGCAGCGAGAACGTCGACGCAAATCCCAGGTGACGGCGCATCAGCTCCGCGCCGAGCAATGCCCCGGCAATGCCGCCGAAGCGTCCCACACCGAGCATCCAGGCCACGCCCGTGGCGCGACCGTGCGTCGGGTAGAACATCGCTGCTAACGACGGCATCGACGACTGCGCACCGTTCATCGCCGTGCCGGCCAGGAAAATCAGCACGACCAGCGCACCGATGTTGCCCATCGCCTGCCCGACGGCATACACCAGCACGGCCGTGATCGCGTAGCCCACGGCCACCACTTTCTGCGCGTTGAACTTGTCCATGCACCAGCCCGACAAAATCGTGCCGATGCCGCCACCGAGCGGGAACAAGGCCGTGATCAACGCGGCGCGTTCGATGCTGAAACCGGCATCCTTGAACAGCAGCGGCATCCAGCTCGTGAGCAGATAGAAGATCACGAGTCCCATGAAGTAGGTGACCCACAGCATCAACGAGCCGAAGCCATATTGCTTCGAGAGCACCACGCCGATGGCGGAACCGGCCCGCTTCGGCGCGGTTTCATTGACCGTGAACGTGCCGACGTCGTCGAGCGGCTCGCCCGAGATCCGCGACAGAATACGACGCACGCGCTCGATCGGCTTGTGACGCACGACGAGGAACTTCACCGACTCCGGCAAGCACAGGATCAACAGCACCGCGAGCACCAGCGGCAACACGCCGCCGAGCACCAGCACGCTATGCCAGCCAAAGTGCGGAATCACCCACGAGGCCACGAATCCCCCCACCGACGCCCCCAGCGGAAAGCCACAGAACATGGTGTTGACGATAACCGCGCGACGCGATTCCGGTGCGTATTCGGAAATCAGCGTCACGGCGTTGGGCATGGCCGCGCCAAGCCCAAGCCCCGTCAGGAAGCGCAGTGCGGTCAGCGTCTCGAGATCCTGGGCGAACGCCGTCGTCAGGCTTGCGACGCCGAAGAAGACCACCGAGAGCACCAGCAACGTCTTGCGACCGAGCTTGTCGGCGAGCGGTCCGGCGAAAATCGCCCCGCCCGCCAGACCGAACAGCGCCGCCGAAAGCACCGGGCCGAGCGAACCTCGGTCGATATGCCATTGCTGCACCAGCGACGGCGCGATGTAGCCGATGGCCGCGGTATCGAAGCCGTCAATGGCGACGACGAAGAAACACAGGATCAACACCAGCCATTGATAGCCGGAAAATCGGTGTGCGTTGATGTAGGTGGGCACATCCACCGTTCTTGTCTGCGTCATGAAACTGTCTCCTCGGGGCGCGGCCGCCCCGGTTGTCATCGCTTTGTAATTCTGGAATTCGCCGCCGCGGGTGCGCGTCCCTCTGCGGGGAACGGTGCGCTTGTCGGCCGATGGGATGCAACGGATTTGCGGCGCCGATTTTCTGCCGCTACTGTAAGGCCTTCACCCGGCTGTCGAAATGATCTTTCGTCAGATCATCCATAACGAACAGTTATACACGAGCGCCCGCGCCGATGCCCCCGCCCCGCGCTTCAGGCGAGCGGCAGCCCCACGTAGTTCTCCGCCAGCATGAGTGACGCCGCGCGCGAACTGACAACGTACTCCAGCTCCGAGCGCTGCATCTGCTGCTCGAACGGCGTGGCGTCGTCGAGTCGGTGCATCATGCGCGTCATCCAGTACGAGAAGTGCTCCGCGCGCCAGATCCGCTTGAGCGCCGCCTCCGAGTAGCCCCGCAAGCCGGCTTCGCTGTCACGATGGAAGAAGTCGTCGAGCGCACGCGCCAGACGCCACACGTCGGCCACGGCCAGGTTCATGCCCTTGGCGCCCGTCGGTGGCACGATGTGCGCCGAGTCGCCCGCCAGGAACAAACGGCCGTACTGCATCGGCGTGGCGACGAAGCTGCGCATTGCGATCACGCTCTTCTGGAAGATCGGCCCCTCCTTGAGGCGCCAACCGTCATCGCTTTCCGTGCGCGTGTGCAGCTCTTGCCAGATGCGCTCGTCGCTCCACGTCTCGGCGCGCTCGCTCGGATCGCATTGGAAATACATGCGCTGTACTGTCGGGGAACGTGTGCTGATCAACGCGAAGCCGCGCTCGTGGGCCGCGTAGATCAGTTCGTCCGACGAGGGCGGCGCCTCCACCAACACGCCGAACCACCCGAACGGATACACGCGCTGGTATTCCTTGCGCACCGAGGCGGGCATGGCCGGGCGGCACACGCCGTGAAAGCCATCGCAGCCCGCGATGAAGTCGCACGTCAGCCGTCGAACCTGGCCGTCCACCGTGAACTGCACGCTCGGTTGCGTGCTATCGATGTCATGCACCGAGACATCCGACACGTCGAACAGGATGTCGCCCTGCGCCGCTTCACGCGCCGCGATCAAGTCCTTGATGACTTCGTGCTGTGCGTAGACCGTAATGGCGCGGCCTGTCAGTTCGGTGAGCGAAATGCGATGACGCTGACCGCCGAAGGCCAACTCGATACCGTGATGCAGCGCGCCTTCACGACGCATGCGCTCGCCCACGCCCGTCTCGTTGAGTATATCCATCGTGCCCTGCTCCAGCACACCGGCGCGAATGGTCGACTCGACGGCGGCGCGTGAGCGCGATTCGAGCACGATGGATTCGATGCCTTGCAAATGCAGCAGATGGGAAAGCAGCAGTCCGGCTGGACCGGCGCCGACGATGACGACGGGGTAATGAGTGCGCATGTGTTGTCTCCTGTAGCGGCATTGCCCACGCCCGGCACACCCGTGCCGGGGCATCTCGCGACAGGAAAGCGGCATGCGGGTGGCTTGCATTTCTCTGCTGCCTGGCGCTCGCTGCACCGAATTGAGACTGCGCGTAAACGAGCATGTCAGAAACGGCTTTCACGCCTTGTCACGAGGGGCGAATGCGTCATATCTTATGGATCACGCGCGTCGCATTGAATGGATGAATCGACGCCTTTCTTGTACTTTTTTGACAACTTGAACCAAGGGAAAACCAGTATGTCAGGCGCGTCATCCCGGCTGCGCGCGGCGCGCGAGGCGATTCCGGAATTTTCGCTGTACGGTGAATTGACGGGAACGGACAGTGCCGATTTCGTCCATATCGAATGGATCGAGACGCGCAGCCGCCTCTACGACTGGCATATCGACACGCACCGACATCTGGGACTGTTCCAGGTGCTTGCGATCTTCGAGGGCTCGGTCGAGGCGAACGTCGACGATGCCACGTGGGAGGTGCAAGGCCCGGCCGTCATCACGGTGCATCCGTCGGCCGTCCATAATTTCCGCTTCTCGCGCGGCGCGCACGGCTTCGTGCTGACGATGGCGCAGAGCGTGCCGTTCGATGCCGCGCTCGGTGCCGACGCCGACATGGCGTCGCTGCTGCGCAAGCCGTGGCTTTTCCCGCTGGGCGATGCGCCCCAAACGCGCGACCGCTTGTACACGCTGCTCGGTCTCATCATGGACGAGTTTTCGCGCCCGCAACTGGGACACGCGGAAATGGTGGGATGGCTCACGCGTAGTGTGCTGTTGCTGCTCGCGCGCTTGCATGCGCATCACGATTCGGCTACCCGAGCCGGGCGCACGGAGCTGGATCTGTTCGCGCGCTTTCGCGCGCTTGTCGAGACGCACTACACCGAAGCGTGGGCCGTGCCGGCCTATGCCGAACGACTGCATGTGACCGAGAGCAAGCTCAATCGGTTATGCCGTCGCATCGCGGGAAAATCGGCCTTCGATCTGGTGCAGGACCGATTGATGCTCGAAGCGCGCCGCAAGCTGATCTATATTCCGGCGCCTGTCTCGCACGTCGCCTACGAACTCGGCTTCCAGGATCCGGCGTATTTCTGCCGTGTCTTCAAACGACATGTCGGTGTCACGCCGTCGGCCTTCCGCCGCTCGGCGCAACACGCCCACCTCGGCGACGCTTCGTAAGCGCCGTGAGGTGGTAGACGGGCCAGCGCTGTCGAAAGCCCGCCACCCCGCCGATGCACCGATGCATCGATTCACTGATCCCCTGACGCGTCGATGCGCCGGTGCAC
The DNA here is from genome assembly GCF_902459725.1 of Pandoraea eparura. Classification (GTDB taxonomy): domain Bacteria; phylum Pseudomonadota; class Gammaproteobacteria; order Burkholderiales; family Burkholderiaceae; genus Pandoraea; species Pandoraea eparura. The sequence continues at coordinate 40,200 of NZ_CABPSH010000005.1, read as the reverse complement.
CAGCGAACCGGTGCTCACATGCTTACGCGTCGGCCGGGGCCGGCACGCGCAGGAAGCACAGGAGCGCCTCGGTCACGGCCGGGGCACACTCGATGTTCGAGATGTGCGCGCCCGGCACGATGACCTGCTGCGCACCGGGGATGCGCGCGAGCATCGCGCTCGACATCGCGGGCGGCGTCGCAAGATCCTCCGAGCCAGTCACGATCAGCGTCGGCGCGGTGATCGACGCAATCTCGTCGAGCTGATTCATGTCGCGCACGGCGGCACAGGCGGCCGCATAGCCCTGCGGCGACAGCGCGCGGAACATTGCCTTCATGCGCTCGATCAACGCGGGTTCCTGCTCTGCGAACGCCGGCGTGAACCAGCGCGACACCACGGCATCGGCGACCGCGCTCATGCCGTCGGCCTGCACGGTGCGAATGCGCGCATTCCAGCCATCCTCGCCGCCGATATGCGCCGACGAGCAGACGATGGCGAGACGCTCGAGACGCTGTGGCGCATGAATGCCCAGCCACATGCCCGTCATGCCCCCCATCGATACCCCCGCCACACTCGCGCGCTCGATATCCAGCGCGTCGAGCAGCCCGATCACGTCACGTCCCAGTTGGTCGATGACATACGGGCCCGGCGTGACGGACGAGCCGCCATGCCCGCGCGCGTCGTAACGGATCACACGGAATTCGCGGGCCAGCGCCGGCACCTGCGGCGCCCACATCTCGAGCGTCGTGCCCAGAGAATTGGACAGCACCAGCGCCGGTGCATGCTCGTCGCCGTCGATCGCCACGCGCAGCGTGGCGTCGCCCACCTCGATAAGCCGTTCCATCGTCATTCGATTCGTCTCCTCAGCCCTGTGCCGCGTCGCGCGCACGGGTCGTCGACCCCGGCTCGGCGGCTTCCATCTCCGCGAACACCGTCTCGGCGTCGTGGATCGCCTGATTGGCGGCGGGCAAGCCGCAGTACAGCGCAGCGTGCATGAACAGTTCCTTCATTTCCTCGCGCGTCACACCGTTGTTGAACGCGGCGCGTACGTGCATGCGGAACTCATCGCCCCGATTGAGGGCGATGAGCAGCGAGAGCGTCACCATGCTGCGCATGTGGCGCGTGAGGCCTGGACGCGTCCAGATGTCGCCCCACGCGAAGCGCGTGATGAAGTTCTGGAACTCGTCGTTGAATTCATTGCGGCGTGTGAGGGTTCGGTCCACGTGCGCGTCACCCAGGACGGCGCGGCGCACCTGCATGCCGTTGTCGTAGCGTTCCTGATCGTTCATGTTGATTTCCTGCCGGGTTGGGATGGCGCCTGCGTGGCGTCGGCGAGCGCGAGGACCCGGCTCACAAACGCCTCGGCAGCACCCAGATAATGTTGCGGATCCGTCAATCGCTCGAGCGTCTCGACGCCGAGGATGCGGGTAATGTCATCGTCTTCGCGCAGCACATCGAACAAATGACGCTGTTGGGCGAGCGCATCGCGGCAACGTGCCTCGACACGGCGATGGGCTTCAAGACGGCCCATCGATTCGCCCAGGGCCATCGTCACGGCCTCGGCCATGATGAGCCCGTGTGTAATCTCGAGATTTGCCCGCATGCGCGTCGTGTCGACCGTCCAGTCCTGCACGAGCGTGCGCGCCGTGGCCAGCGCACCACCGCACAGCATGAGCAGCTCGGGCAGCGTCTCCCACTCGGCATGCCATGTGCCCAGACCGCGCTCGTGATCCTGCTGCATCGCGACGAACAGCGTGGCGGCCAGTTGCGGCGTGCGGGTGGCCGCCGCGAGAATCGCAGCACAGCCGACCGGATTGCGCTTGTGCGGCATGGTCGACGAACCGCCCCGCCCCGGCCCGGACGCCTCGGCAATTTCACCGACTTCGGTTTGCGTGAGCATGGCCGTGTCGCGCGCGAACTTGCCGAGCGAACCCGTCAGCGCCGCCGCCCAGCTTCCCACGCGTACGATGCGATCGCGCTGACCGTGCCAAGGCGTGGCCGCCTGTGCCAGGTCGAGATGGCGCGCAAGCGCGGCGCCCACGGCGGGGCCCTGCGTGCCGAGCGACGCCAGCGTGCCTGCCGCGCCGCCAAATTGCACGCACAGCGCCTGCGCGCGTACGTTCGCGAGATCGGCGCGCGCGCGCAGCAAGACGTCGAGCGTGCCCGCGAGCTTGAGGCCGAACGTGATCGGCAAGGCGTGTTGCAGCCACGTGCGGCCGACCATGACCGTCGCACGATGCTGCCGAACCTGCGCGGCGAGTTCGTCGATGAAGCCATCGAGATCCGCGCCCAGATCGTCGAGCGCGCCACGCACTTGCAGGATGAGACCCGTGTCGATGGCATCCTGACTGGTGGCGCCCCAATGCACGAAGCGAGCGGCGTCGGCATCGAGCGCGCTCACGCGTGCCGTCAGTTGCTTGACCAGCGGAATGGCGAGGTTGCCCGCGAGGGCCGCCGCGTCGCGCAGGGCGGGCCAGTCGAGTTCGCTGGCACGCGCAGCGGCGGTAATCGGCGCGACAGCGGCGGCCGGGATCAGACCGGCTTCGGCCTCGGCTGCCGCCAGCGCCGCTTCGAAGTCGAGCATGCCCTGCAGCGTGGCGTCGCGCGAGAAGCGCGCCGTCACGGCAGCGCCGCGCAGCAAGGAGTCAAGCAGTTCCGTCATCGGAGCGTCGATGGTGGTTGAGGTTGGGTAGGAGCCCGGTCGCCCGGGTACGTTGCAACAATGCAATGCAGAGACGGCCACGGGCCGGCGGCATTCGCATGCCGACAGCCCGAAGCCGCGCCAGTATCCGCCGTGCGTGACCGAATGATCGACCTCAAAGGTCGAGGAAAACCGTCTCCTCGTCCCCCTGCATGCGGATGTCGAACCGGTACGACACACGCCCGCCGTTCACCTCGCGGCGCGCGATCAGCGTGTGGCGACGCTCGGCCGGCACTTGCTGCAGCACGGGGTCGAGCGCATTGGCCGCGGCCTCGTCGTCGAAATAGATACGCGTAAACAGGTGATTGAGCAAGCCCCGCATCGTCACGATCACGTCGATGCGCGGCGCTTCGCCCGGCGCGGCCACGCCCGGCTTGATCGTCTCGAAGCTGAAGCGGTGCTCAGCGTCCGTGCCGGTGCCGCAGCGGCCGGTGCCGGCGAAGCCGGTGCGCTCGATGTCGTCGGCGCTCTGCACGTAGCGGCCGGCGGCGTCGGCCTGCACAATCTCGATCAACGCGTCGTTGATCGGTTGACCGGCGCCGTCGAGCACCTGCCCGACCAGGCGGATGGCCTCGCCTTCGGCACGATCGAGCGCCACCACGGGCGTGAACGCGCTCTTGAAGTCGTAACGGTACTGCTCCGGCGAGAGGCCATAAGCGAAGTACGGGCCGACGGTCTGCGACGGCGTTTGCTGGTAATCGGACATGGCTCAGGACTCCATCGGCGTTTGGCCGGCACCGCGCAGGACGATGTCGAATTCGTAACCCAGTGCGTACTCGGGCTCGGTGATATCCATCGAGAAACGCGCAATCAGACGGTCGCGGGCATGCGCCGGCGTGGCCTGGAAAATCGGGTCGTAGCCGAGCAGCGGATCGCCCGGGAAGTACATCTGCGTCACGAGCCGGGTCGCGAAATACTCACCGAACACAGAGAAGTGCAGATGCTGCGGACGCCACGCGTTGTGATGGTTCTTCCACGGATAGGCGCCGGGCTTGATCGTCAGGAATTTGTAGCGGCCCTGCGCATCGGTCAGTGCACGACCGGCACCGAGGAAGTTCGGGTCCAGCGGCGCGTCGTGTTGGTCGACCTTGTGCACGTAGCGACCGCACGCGTTGGCCTGCCACAGCTCGACGAGCGTGTTCGGCACCGGACGGCCGCCTTCGTCGAGCACGCGGCCCGTGACGATCATGCGCTCGCCCAGCGGCTCACCGTTGCGCACGGCGTTGCGCGTCAAGTCGCTATCGAGCGCCCCGACGATGCCGTGACCGTAGACCGGCGAGCGCAGGTTCGCGAGGTTCTGCTTCACGGGCACGAGCAGTTGCTTGGGGCCGCGCAGCGCCGTGGACTTGTACCCGCTGTCGATCAGCTTGGGATGCGAATCCCAGTCGCGGGGGCGCAGGACGGTCGTCGAATTCGACATGGTCTCACTCCATTCTGTGTTGACGAATCTGGCTTGCCGCCAGCGTGTTTTCCACACTATATCCATAATCAACGGATATATTTATTGACATTTTCTTAGGTTTTTCATAACTTTCCGGCATGGAAAAACATCGACTCGACGGGCGAATCAAGCTGCGTCATCTGCAATGCCTGCTGGCCGTCGCCCAGCACGGCAGCCTGCAGCGCGCCGCGGAGGCGCTCTCCATCACGCAGCCGGCCGTCAGCAAGACCATTGCCGAACTCGAAGGCCTGCTGGGCGTGCGCCTGTTCGAGCGCGGACGCAATGGCGCGCGCCCCACCGCACAGGCCGAACTGTTCCTGCGGCATGCGGGCGCGAGCGTGAGCGCGCTGCGCCAAGGTATCGACGTCCTCTCGCGCGCCGTCGGCCAGACCGGCGGCGTGATCGAGATCGCCGTCCTGCCCACCCTGGCGGCCGCCCTGATGCCGAGCGCGCTCGAAGCGTTCCGGCGCGAATGGCCGGGCATCGTCGTGCAGGTGCACACCGGTGCCAACCAGCAATTGCTCGCGCAGTTGAAGTCCGGGCAGGTCACGCTGGCGCTCGGCCGGATGTCCGACCCCGAGGGCATGGTGGGCCTCACCTTCGAGCACCTGTGTGCAACGCCGCTTTGCGTGGTGGTGCGCCCATCGCATCCGCTCGCCCAGCAACGCAGCGTGTCGCTGGCCGACATTGCGAATTATCACGTCGTGCTGCCGCCGCACGGCACGATCCTGCGACACACGGCAGACAGCTTCCTGCGTGCGCACGGCGTGGGCATGCTCAACGACTATTCCGAGCTGCTCTCGATGTCTCTCGCCCGCGCCATGACGCTGCGCGACGATGTCGTCTGGATCGCCTCCGAAATCACCGTGCAGGACGACCTTGCCGACGGTGTGCTGTGTGCTCTGCCGTTTTCCACGAAGGGCACCGAGGAGTCGATCGGCATTCTGTGGCGCAACGATACCGTCCCGACCCCGCCGGAACAGACGCTCATCAGCGCCATGCGCGACGCCGCGCGCGTGCGCTATGGCACACCGGGCGTGCGCTGACGACAGCACGCCGTCGCCGGTCACGTCGACCATCCCTCCGGCACGCATCCACAACACATTACGCCGTCGCCGCCACGGGCTGCGCGCTCGCCAGCCCGAGCATGCGTACCGCGTTGTCCTTGAGCACCAGCGGCTTGACCTCATCGCGAAACCCCACCGTCTCGAAGTCGCGCAGCCACCGGTCCGGCGCGATGAGCGGAAAATCCGAGCCGAACAGCATCTTCTCGCGCAGCAGCGAGTTCGCGTACTGCATCAGCTCCGGCGAGAAATACTTGGGCGACCACCCCGACAGATCGATATAGACGTTCGGCTTGTGCAGCGCAATCGAGAGTGCTTGCGATTGCCAAGGCCACGACGGATGCGCGATCACGATGTTCATGTCCGGGAAGTCGGTGGCCACGTCGTCGAGATGGATCGGCTCCGAGAACTTGAGCCGCAACCCGCCGCCGCCCGGCATGCCCGAACCGATCCCGGAATGGCCGCTGTGAAAGACCGCCGTGAGCCGGTATTCCGCGATCAGCTCGTACATCGGGTAGGCCATGCGGTCGTTGGCGAAGAACCCCTGCATGGTGGGATGAAACTTGAAGCCCCGCACGCCGAACTCCTCGACGAGCCGCCTCGCCTCTCGCACGCCCATGCGCCCCTTGTGCGGATCGATGCTGGCGAACGCAATCATGATGTCTGCGTTTTCCTGCGCATAGCCGGCGATCTCCTCGTTCGGAATCCGGCGACGACCGATGTTCGCTTCGCAATCGACGGTAAACATCACAAAGCCGATATTGCGCTCGCGGTAATGGTCAAGGGTCTCGGGAATCGTCGGGCGGCGATTCTGCTTGAGCACCGTGCCGAAATACTTGTCGGCCGCGTCGTCAAACGCCTTGCCGAACAGATCCGGCGGCTGGCAACACGACACTTCCGCATGCACGTGCGTATCGATGGCGATGAGTTTTTCGAGATTCATTCGGCCAGCTCCGGATCGCAAAGTTGCGCAGCGACGATCGTCATCGCACGACGCGTCTCCGGCAGGGTGAACTTCAGCCAATAGCGCGCGGCGCGGCATTTCGCGTCGGCAGCGGGTCCGTGAACGCGCCGCGCCGCCAGTACCGCGTGTGCCCAGAGGCCGGCCATCGACAGGCCGTGCACCACACGCATCACCTCGCCCGCGACACACAACGCCGTGCGGGGCGACGTTCTCGCCAGCGCAATGACGGTCGGCATCATCGACGTCCAGTCGTCGAGCGCCGACAGCGCGGCATCGAAGCCGTGGAGCGTGTCGACGGTGCGCGCGTCGCTTACCTGCGCTCGCGCCCACGCCAGCCATTGCGACAGCGTGGCGCCATCGTCCTTGACCATCTTGCGCAACACCAGGTCGATGGCCTGTATCTCGTTGGTCCCTTCGTAGATCATCGGGATGCGCGCGTCGCGCATCACCTGTGAGATGCCGGTCTCTTCGATGTACCCGTAGCCCCCGAAGACCTGCAATGCGTCGCTCGCCCCCTGGAAGGCCTGCTCGGTGAGCATCGCCTTGACGACCGGGGTGAGCAGCGCCGCCAGCGCATCGGCTTGCGCGCGGGCCTGCGGCGTGTCGGCGTGATGCGCCTCGTCGATCGCGAGCGCCGCGCGATACAACAACAGTCGCGCACCCTCCAGCGCGACGCGCTGCCCCTCGAGCAAGCGCCACACCGCCGGGTGCCCGGCGATAGGCGTCCCGGCGTCGGCCCCCGGCACCCGCGATTGCACGCGCTCACCGGCATGCCGCACCGCCATGTCATAGGCGCTCTGCGCCAGTCCGACGCCGGACGCCCCCACATGCAGCCGCGCCGAGTTCATCATCGCGAACATCGCCTCGAGTCCGCGATGCGGTGCGCCGATGAGATAACCGGTCGCCCCCTCGAACGCCATCGAGCACGTGGCACTGCCGCGAATGCCCATCTTGTGCTCGATGCCGGTACAACGAACGGCATTGCGCTCGCCATTCGCGAGCGTCTTGGGCACGAGAAAGAGCGACAATCCGCCGCTGCCCGGCGGGGCGTCGGGTGTGCGCGCCAGCACGAGGTGAACAATGTTCGGCGTAAGGTCCTGCTCACCGCCCGAGATGAATATCTTCTCGCCGGTCACGCGCACCGTCTCGCGCTGCGCATCGACCCATTCGGCGCGCGTGCGGATCTGCCCAAGATCGCTGCCGGCGCCCGGTTCCGTCAGCCCCATCGTGGCGAGCCATTCGCCGCTGACAAGCGGGCCCAGCCAGGCGTCGCGCAACGCGGCACTGCCGAATCGATGCACGCATTCGTACGCGCCGTGCAGAATGCCAGGGTACATCGTCCAGGCGAGATTCGCGCCGGCCGTCAGTTCCTGCACGGCCACCTGCGCCACGACAGGCAACCCCTGTCCGCCCAACGACGGATCGCACGGCAGCGACGGCCAACCGGCGTCGCGATACTGACGATAGGCTTCGGCAAAGCCGCGGGGCGTGCGCACCTCGCCGTCGCGCCAGGTGCAGCCTTCTCGATCGCCCACGGCATTGAGCGGCGCGAGCACTTCGCGCGAGAAGCGCGCGGCTTCTTCGACTACCTGCACAAGCGTGGCCGTGTCGAAGTCGCGAAACGGAGCGAGGCGCGTCAGCGCCTCACCAACGCCGAGCGTGTCCAGCACGAACGCAATATCGTCGGCCGCGCTGTGCGATTGTGGAGCGTTCATGTCAGTGCCTTGCCGGCGCGAGGATAATGTGCCTGTCATCCGCTTGCGCGGCGTGCAGCCCATCCACGGCCGCGGCGCGCTGGTCCTGCACCGCCCGCTGGTTGATCGATCCCTTGTCGGTGACTTCGCCCCGATCGAGTGAAGGCGGGGTGTCGAGCAGCATGAGTCGCGCCACATAGGTGGCGCTGCCGCCGGCACTCGCATTCAGCCGCGCGAGCAGTGCCGAAAACGCCTCACGCACGGGATGGCTGGCAAGCACGTCGCTCAGCGGCGTCTGTGGCGGCAGACCGCTCAGCCGCCGGCAATCGTCGACGCGCGGGAAGACCATCAGGCCGATATCGTCACGGTTGATGCCGGTGACCACGGCGTCCTGCACATAGGGCGCGCCTTCCGAAATCACGCGCGCCCGCAACGGTCCCACGCTCACGAACGTGCCCGAGCTGAGCTTGAAATCTTCGGTGATGCGACCGTCGAATTGCAGACCGACCTCCGGGTGCTGCGGGTCGACAAACGTGGCGGCGTCGCCCGTGCAGTAGTAGCCCTCTTCGTCGAACACGGGATCGCCCGACGGATGACGCCAATAGCCGGCCATGACGTTCGGTCCGCGAAAGCGCACTTCGAGCTTGCCGCCGACCGGTGCGAGCTTCACTTCGCAGCCGGGCGCGGGCAGGCCGATGTAGCCCGCGCGCATGATCGGCCCAGTAGTGAACATGCAGCTTGGCGACGTCTCGGTCATTCCCAACCCCGACATGATCCGGATGCGCTCGCCGCAATGCGCCTCGGTCACGCGTTCAAGCCGGTCCCAGGCCGCCTGAGACAGCCCGGCACCGCCGAAGAAGTAGAGATTGACACGGGCGAAGAAGCGCTCGCGCAGGGCCGCGTCGTTTTCGAGGGCGATCGCGAGATCCTCCCATCCCTTCGGCACATTGAAATACACGGTCGGCGAGATCTCGCGCAGGTTGCGCAGCGTCTCCTCGAACTTGCCGGCGACCGGCTTGCCGTCGTCGATGTACAGCGTGCCGCCGTTGTAGAGCGCGATGCCAACGTTATGACTGCCGCCATACGTGTGATTCCAAGGCAACCAGTCGACCAGCACGGGCGGCACCTCGCCGAAGGTCGGGAACGTTTGCAGCAGCATTTGCTGATTGCTGCACAGCATTCGCTGGGTGGTCGGCACGGCCTTCGGCTGGCGGGTCGAGCCTGACGTGAAGAGGATCTTGGCGATCGTGTCGGCGTTGACTTGCGCATGAATGGCGTCGATGTCGCGCGGCACGGTATCGAGCAGCGCATCGAAGGCCAGCGTACCCGCGTCGCCGTGCGCGGTGACGCGTACGACACCGTCGTCGAGTACGGCGTCCATGGCGCGACCGTAGGCGCTTGCGTCCGTCGCATACACCAGTCCCGGACGCAGCAATCCCAGCGTATGGCGTAGCTTCCCGAAGTCCGTCGACACGATGGAGTACGCCGGAGATATCGGCGCGAACGGCACGCCGGCGTACATCGCGCCGAGGGCGAGCTGAAAGTGTTCGAGATCGTTACCGGAGAGGATCGCGATGGGGCGTTGCGGCGACATCCCGCGATCGCGCAATGCCTGACCGATCGCGCGCGCACGCTGCAGCATCTGGGCATACGTGATGCCGATCCATTCTCCGTTGGGGCCGCGCCGCGCCACGAGCCACCGCTCCGGGTGCCGGGCGGCGCCCGAGACGAGCCGGTCCGTGAGTCGTTCCGGAAAATCGCCGAGCGGCTCGCGCGAGCGCAGATACCAGCATTCGCCATCGCGAACCACGTCGACGCCCGGGTTGCCGATGGCAACGTGGCGATAGCGATGCGCTGCCACGTCATGCGTGGCGGCTGTGTTGTTGCGTTGATTCAAAACACTGTCTCCTGCTTCGATCCCGCGGCGGCGCGCTCTCGGTCGCGTCCGTACGCGGGTACAGCCTCATCCTGCAACCGATCAGATCGGGTAATGGCGCGGCGTGGTCTGCACGGTGATCCAGCGCAGTTCCGTAAATTCGCCAATCGACGCCTTGCTGCCGAAGCGGCCATAGCCACTGGACTTCACGCCGCCGAACGGCATTTGCGCTTCGTCGTGCACGGTCGGACCGTTGATGTGACAAATGCCCGATTCGATGCGCTTGGCCAGTTGCAGCGCACGCGACACATCGCGGCTGAAGATGGCGGCCGACAGGCCGAACTCGCTGTCGTTGGCCACGCGCACCGCCTCGTCGTCGCCGTTCACGCGCTGGATCGTCACCACGGGACCGAACGACTCCTCGCGGTACAGGCGCATCGCCGGGCTCACGCCATCGACAATCGTCGCCTGCATGATCGCGCCGTCGACACGGCACCCCAGCGGCAGATGGGCGCCATGCGCGCGGGCATCGTCCACCAGCGCCGCCACACGCGACGCCGCCTGCGCGCTCACCATCGCCCCCAGCACGCTGTCGGGCGACGTCGGCGCGCCCGCGCGCAATGTCGCCGCCTTCGCAGTGAGCTTCTCGACGAAGGCATCCGCGATGCGCGCATCGACGATCACACGCTCAGTCGACATGCAGATCTGCCCCTGATTGAAGAACGCGCCGAACGCAATGCCGTCGACGGCAGCGTCCAGATCCGCGTCATCGAGCACAAGCACGGGGGCCTTGCCGCCCAGCTCCAGCAGCGCCGGCTTGAGATGCTCCGCGGCCAGGCGCGCGATGATGCGACCGACATGCGTCGAGCCGGTGAAGTTCACTCGCCTGACCGCCGGATGCGCAATCAGTCGTGCCACGATCTCGCCCGCGTCCTGCGGCGCGTTCGTCACAACATTGACCACGCCGTCGCCCAGTCCCGCATCGTGCAGGCAAGCGCCGATGAGTGCATGCACGCCGGGGCATTGCTCCGACGCCTTGAGCACGACCGTGTTGCCACACGCGAGGGGCATGGCAAGCGCACGCGTCGCCAGAATCACCGGCGCATTCCACGGCGCGATACCGAGCACCACACCGACCGGCGAGCGCACCGCCATCGCGAGACTGCCGGGCACATCGCTCGGAATCACACTGCCATCGATCTGCGTGGTCATGGCCGCCGCTTCGCGCAGCATATTGGCCGCGAGCATGACATTGAAGCCGTACCAGTTGGCCATCGCGCCGGTCTCGGCGGCCCCGATGGCGATGAACTCCGCCGCGCGGGCGTCCATGCGTTCGGCGGCCGCAAGCAAGCGTTGGCGACGCGCCGTCGGCGACAGCGCCGCCCAGGCGGGAAACGCCGCCTGCGCCGCGTCGACGGCCGCGTCGGCGTCCGCCAGCGTGGCGGCCGGCGCCCGCGTGGCGAGCTCGCCCGTCACCGGGTCGATGCGCTCGAACGTTGCCCCATCCTGCGCGCCGCGCCACTGGCCACCGATCAGCATCTGCACTTCATGCATCGCGCTCTTCCTCTTTCCGGTCACTGATGAACATCGCGTCTCAGCGCTTGTAGGCCTGCAGACCCGGCTTGATCGACTTGTCGTCGAGGAACTGCTTCAAGCCTTGCTCGCGGCCATGTTCCGGATCGCGCAACTGGGCCTGATCAAGCTTGGCGTACAGGTAATCTTCGCACTGCTCCCACGTCAGCTCGCGCGAACGCTTGAAGCCATGTTTCGCGGCGCGCAGCACCACCGGATTCTTTTCCAGCAGCTTGGCGGCCAGCGCCAGCGTGGCATCGCGCAGTTCGGCGAGCGGCACGCTCTGGTTCACCAGCCCCATGTCCGCGGCTTCCACGCCCGTGAACGTGTCGCCGGTCATGATGTAGTGCAGCGCGCGGCGATGTCCCACCGTGTCGGCCATGGCCTTGCTCACCAGATTGCCCGGCGGAATGCCCCAGTTGATTTCCGACAAACCGAAGACGGCCTCGTCGGCAGCGATCGCCAGGTCGCAAGCCACCAGCGGCGAGAAGCCACCGCCGAAGCACCAGCCGTTGACCATCGCGATGGTCGGCTTGGCATACATGCGCAGGCGGCGCCATTGCCAATCCGAGGCATCGCGGCGCACGCGCTCCTGTACCACTTCCGGTCCGCCGTCGATCTCGCGGAAGTATTCCTTCAGGTCCATGCCCGCCGTCCACGCGGCGCCAGCGCCCGTGAGCACGACCACTCGCGCATCGGCATCGAGTTCGAGCGCGTCGAGCACCTGAATCATCTCGGTGTTGAGCGTCGGGCTCATGGCGTTGCGCTTTTCCGGGCGATTGAAGGTGACCCAGCCAATACCGCCCTCCACCTTCACGTCGATCGTCTTCCAGCGTCCTTCGTATGCATTCATTTTGCGTAATTCCCAAGTGTTCCGAGCAACCTGTGCCGCGCACCGGAAGTGGCGCGCGGTGTTGCCGACAGACACATTTAATATCAGGCAACCTTACATTGCAAGCCTCATGTTTTCAGTGAAAACCCTGAGCCCTAAATATCAGAACGTGTGACGCATGCCGAGCATCACGCCGGCCTGGCCCTCGCCGGCAGGCGGCGTGGTGCCGCCGCCCCCGCCGCTGACCGAATACGCGGCGCGGGCGCTGTTGAAGAGGTAGGCTGCCTGCGCATAGACCGCGGTGCGCACCGAGAGCGAGTATGTGGCGCGCAGCGTCGTCATCGTGCCGCGCGTGTCATGGTCGCTGTTGACGATGCGATAGACCTCGCCGTCGACGAGCCAGGCCGGTGTGATGCTGTACGCCGCGCCCAGATAGAACAGGTTCGAATGCGTGTTGATGGCGGACGTCGACACACGGCGGCCCAGCCAACCGCCACCCACCTTGAGCGCCCCGTACTTGTAGTACGCGCCGAGGGTGGTGCGCGTGTCCTTGTCGCCGCGGCTCGCGAACGCCGAGGTGGGCTGTCCGTCGAAGAAGTTGGCCGCCGCATTGGTGCCGCCACGTTGCTCCTCGTACGACGCGGCCACGCCGAAGTTGTTCGCGTCGTACTTGAGCATCACCGACCAGTCGCGGCATTGCACCGATTGGCCCGGTACCTGTCCGGCGCAAGTGCCCTGCCCCGGCGAATTTCCCGTGCCTGCCGCGTCGCGGCCGAACGAATATCCCGCGCCGAAGCTTAGCCCCTGCCAGCCGACCTGATACGTGATCGAGTTGTCGGTGCGCGCGTTGGGAACGTAGGCATCGAACGAGCCCATGCCGTAGATGTCCGGACCAAGAATGTCCGAGCCCAGCAGCGCGTAGTACGTCATGGTGTACTGGCGGCCGAGCGACAGCGTGCCGTATGGACCCTTCACACCCACGAAGGCCTGACGACCGAACAGGCGAGCACCCTGCCCAAGATCGCCGCCACGCAGGTTGAAGCCGCTCTCCAGTTGGAAGATCGCCGCGAGCCCGCCGCCGAGATCTTCCGTGCCGCGCAGACCCCAGCGCGACGGAAATTCGCCGGTCACACCCGGCATGCGCAGCACGGCACCGTTCACGCTGGCGTGCGAGACGTACTCGATGCCGGTGTCGACGATGCCGTACAGCGTGATATTCGATTGTGCGCTGGCGATACCGGGCGCCGCCAGCGCGGCGGCCACGGCCAATGAAGCGAGCGCATGCGCGCGGTAGGAAGATGCCATGTGAGTCTCCAAATCATTGATGTTGTTATCGGTGCAGGCAAACCAGGAACAGCAGACGTGCGCGGCCTTTGCGCAAGAAAATGCGCGACGGCACAGCCAGGTGGCGTCCGTCGCGCACAAGCGAGGCCAACCGGCGTGACGCCGGATCAGTCAGCCGCGCGGGGACGACGAATGAGCATGAGGGCGGCCAGTGCGGCTACGATCGTCACGGGAATGCTCGCGCCGATCACCACGGCGGCACTGCTGCCCACGGCGAGCAACATGCCGGCCGCAAGCGGCCCGACCACCGAGCCGATGCGCCCGAAGGCCACGGCCGCCCCCACGCCCGTGCCGCGCATGGCGGTCGGGTAGTAGGCGGCAGCGAGTGCATAGAGCACCGATTGACCACCGATGATGAACATGCCCGCGAAGAATGCCGCCGTGGCCAGCACCCCGAAGCCCTGCGCCGCCGCAAGTCCGACGAGCGAGGCGATCATGCCCAGGTACATGCCGCCGATCACGAGCGACATGCGCACACGATCCATCAGATAGCCGAGGGCGAGCACACCGACGGCGCTGCCCACGTTGAAGAGAATCTGCACCCAGCCGATATCGCCGCGCGCCAGACCGCGCGCGCCCATGAGCGACGGCAGCCAATTGAGCAGGAAGTACAGCACGATGAGCGTGCAGAAGTAAGACAGCCAGAGTTGAATCGTCGAGATACCGCGGCCCTGCGAAAACAGCACCGTCATCATCGGCGCAGGCGTGGCGCGCCGGCCTTGCGAGGTGGCGGCCGCAAACGCGCGAGACTCGGGCAGGTACCAGGCGAGCAACGGCAAGAGCAGCAGCGGGCCGACACCGCCTGCGTAGAAAATGTGCCGCCAGTCCGCGTCGCTTACCGCCAGCATGCCGATGGCCGCAGCGATGCCGCCGCCGAGCGGAATTCCGCAATACATGATGCTCACCGCCGTGCCGCGCAGGCGCGGCGCCACGGCTTCCGACGACAGCGCGATCAGATTCGGCATCGCCCCGCCCAGACCAATGCCCGTGAGCACGCGCACGATCACCAGCATCCCGAAGTCCGACACGAACGCCGTGGCAATCGACAACACGCCGAAGACCACCGCCGAGAGCATCAGCACGCGCTTGCGGCCAATGCTGTCGGCCAGGCGCCCGCCTACCATCGCTCCCGGCAGCAGCCCGAACGTGCCCGCCGAAAAGGCGAGCCCCATCTGCGCGACGCTCAGCCCGAACTCCTTGGACATGCCGCGTGCCGCTACGCCGACCGATTGCAGGTCAAGGCCTTCAAGCAGCGCGACGGCAAAACACAACGCCAGCGTGAGCGCCACCGGACTGGCCGCCTGCGCGGTGCCCTCCGGCGCCAACGGCAACGCCTGCGCGCTACCCTCATGATTCGATTTCATGGTGTCTCCTGTGATCTTTTTCATGGACTTCGGTCGCCACCCAGCGCGGGCAGCACCTGATGCGCCGTCAGTCGACACCGCCGACGAAGCGGGGCGACGCGCCCCCATTTAATCAGGGAACCTGATATTAAGGATGCACGTACCACGGGCGCGACGATGCCGCGCGAGCCGCACCTCCGCTTTCGTCTTACCGTGTCACTGGGATTCTGTCGCGCGTTTTGCTCCGGCGACGGACTCCATTTAATATCAAGCTACCTGACAATACAAGTCATCGGCAGGTCGGGACAAACCCGGGGTCAGTCGCGCAAATTGCGCACGAACATTTCGAGATGGCGTTGCACGGCTGCCGCGTCTTCGCGGCTCACATCGGCACGCATGCGCGTGTCGATTTCCTTGGCGACGGCCTCGCATTGCGCGAGCACCCGGCGGCCTTCGTCGGTGAGTTGCAACAGCACAATGCGGCCGTGATTGGGGTCGGGCTCGCGGGTGATCCACTGGCGCGCGGCCATCAGACTCACGACCTCGTTGGCCGACTGCGGTGTGATGAACGAGCGTTGCGCGAGTTGCGCATTGGAGAGCTTGCCGCGTGCGTCGAGCACCGAGAGCGCGGTGAACTGGGCCAGCGTCAGCCCAAGCGGCGCGAGCGCTTCGGACATGTGGCGGCGCAGCAGACGGTCGAGGCTGGCGATGACATAGGTCAGACGCAGCTTGGCGCGACGCGGCCGGGCCTCGGCCGAGCCCGATGTCCCCTCGAACGCGTCGGTATCCGGTGCCGGCGCGACGCTGTCATTCTCGTTGGCACCTGCGGCTGCGGTCAGCTTCTTTTTCTGGGGTACGACGCTCATGGTGAGAGGGCGAGACTGCGCAAATGGCCTGCGCCAATGCTCGCGTAGTGCAGGAAAGTCAGCAGTGTAACGCCACCGTCGCGCTGTGGCGACGCTCGGACGGCGAAGCGCCCAGATCATGCGCGCCCTAGCCGGCTCGCCCAGCCGTCGCGGGCCGGGGTAGCGGCACAGTCGGCATGATCATCGGCGCGCAGGCTCAGCCGGCAAGCCGGCGGAACGTCTCGAGCACGGCGTCACCCTTGAACGGTTTGACGATCCAGCCCTTCACGCCGGCCGCCTTGCCCCGCTCCTTCATGGCCGGGCTGCTCTCGGTGGTGAGCATCACCACGTTGACGCTCTGATTCGCGAGTTCGCCGCGAATCTTCTCGACCATCGTCAGGCCGTCCATATTCGGCATGTTCACGTCGCTGATGACGAGCTTCACGCCAGGGCTGGCCTTGATCTTGGCCAGGCCGTCCTTGCCGTCGACGGCCGTGTCCACGTCCAGGCCGTTCTTGCGCAGAAAACCCGCGACTTCGTCGCGCACGGTGCTCGAATCGTCGACCACGAGAATCTTCGACATGATGTTGTCCTTGTGTGTAAGAGAAAGCAGAGGTTCGCGCCGGGATCTCAGAACAGTTCCAGCGCCCCGGTCTCGACGGGCTCGGCGCTCGCCTGCGGGGCGTCGCGGAACGCTTCCGGCGACCAATTGAGACTGAAGACGAAATGTTGATGCAACGTCACGATCTGGCCGCTGACCGGATCGGTGAGGTGATAGACGAAGCACAACTGGGGATTGTCGGTGCCGAACGAAATGTATTTCTGTTTGTGATTGATCAGCAGCGGCACCTGCACCTGCGCACGGTCGACCGCCGACGGATCGCCCATATAGCGGTTCTTGAACGCCCCCCAGATCAGGTTCGTCAGCTCGCCGAGCATCCCGTTGAGTTCGCGAAAGCCTGCCTGGCCCTCACAGCGGCCCGTATGCTCGAGCAACTGCATGAAGGGGACCTGTTCGGCCTGCATCATCATGTAGCCGCGGCACCACGCGCTCTCTAGCGGAATCAGGCTGAAGACCTCGCCGAAGATGATGCGGTCGCGCACCACGCCGGGCGGTTCGCAGTGCACGGCGATGTCGCCGAACAGACCGCGAAACACGCCATCGGTGATATCGACCATCCCG
This sequence comes from Pandoraea eparura, assembly GCF_902459725.1. GTDB lineage: Bacteria > Pseudomonadota > Gammaproteobacteria > Burkholderiales > Burkholderiaceae > Pandoraea > Pandoraea eparura. The sequence goes on along the minus strand of NZ_CABPSH010000005.1, from coordinate 23,362 downwards.
CGCACGAGCGCTTCGGGGTATTCATGCTCGACGTTGTCGTCGAGGATCAAAAACTGGCTGACCGACTCGCGGGGGGTGCTTCGGTTCATTATCGTAATTTCCTAAGGCCAGGCAAAACCATTGCCATATCAAAACAATTCCAGCTCACCGCTGCTGTCCTGCGACTCGCTGACGTCGGCGTTGAAGTCGAGCGGCGCGTGCGCACAAACACACAGCGTGGCCGCCAGACGCACCGAACCGTCGAACGTGATGTCCCACGAAGACAGAAGATTCGGCTTGAGCTGCTTGAGGTGCGGCACGCATCGCGCGCTAAGCACGTAAGGGGTCGACATCCCCAGATCGGGGAAGTCATTGAGCAGCGCTTGATTGATCGCCCCACAGCACAGATTGCCCTGCTCGAGGAACACCTCGCGAAACGGCTTGTCGCGATCGTCGCCCGCGAAGTACGCCGCGGTCGTGTCGTCCTCGTCGAAGTGCAGCACGAACAGCAGGCGAAAACCGATGGACGAGATGGTGAACACCACCACGTTGGCGTGACGGGCGGCCAGATCGACTTCGGTGCCCTCCGGCGTCGCGTCGGCATGGCGCACGGCGAGCGGCACGATCTCGCACTCGGCGTGCGCCGTACGGGCGAGCCGGGTGCGGGCAGCGTGATGAAGAATGCGTTCGAAACTGTCGCGGGCGTGAGCGCTGATCACAACGAAACCTGCTGGCTTAGTGAAGACGGGAATGCAACTGTTGTGCGAGCGCTTCGACGCTCGAGAGCGATGCCGCGATCATCTTGCCGCCCGCCTGAATGTCCTGGAACGTCGCCGTGGTCGTCACGTCGTTGCGATGCAGGCTGTCGCGATAGCTCTTCGACAGTTCCTCGGAGCGTGTGGCGAGCGCGCGCACTTCGCTGGCGACGATGCCGAAGCCGCGTCCGGCCGAGCCCGCGCGTGCCGCTTCGATGGATGCGTTGAGCGACACGATCAACACGTGCCGGACAATCGACGACAGCTCGTGATTCTTTGCGTGCATGTCCTGGTTCTGCGTCATGAGCGAGATCATCTGCTCGTGCCAGCGCTCGAAGGTCGCCGCCAGTCCGCGCAGACGTGCCGCTTCGAGCGCAATGCGCTCGGCCTCGGCCTGCCAATGCCCTTTCGCCTCCAGCACGGCGGCCTCGGACTTGCGCGCGACGTGCAGATCCTGTTCGGCTTGTGTCAGACGCGCCTGCTGCGCGGCAAGCGCCTCACCCTGTGCCCGCCCCTGTTCGTCGAGACTGGCGATCGCCAGACGCTCGCGTTCGTGCGCCTGCGCCAGCGCCTCGTCATGCGCCTCGGTCAGCGCCCGCCAGTGCGCCGTGGCCTGCGCCATGCGCCAGCGATGCGCAACGAACGCTACGACGCACGTGCCGATTACGCCGGCCAGCCCACCGACCCAAAGCCATTGCAGGGTGTTCATGCTCAAACCGTCTCCGGAAACGACGTGTCCGCATCCAGCACCGGTCGATCGACAACATCGGCAGCCACGCTGTTCAGATCGAAACCGTCGACCACCAAGGTGTCCGGCAGACACACCACCGTCTGGAACTGGCGGAACTCGGCGCCCTTGTGATCATCGGTGAAGCGCAGTTCGATGCGGCCGTGTTCGCGACGCACGAAGTCCTGCACCGCGTCCATGCCTACCCCGCGCCCCGACACCTCGGTGACCTGCGCCGCGGTCGAGAAGCCCGGGCGGAAGATGAACTGCGCGATCTGCTCGTCTGTCACGTACGTCTCTGCGGTAATCCAGCCACGCTGCACGGCAATGCTGCGAATGCGATGCAGCGCCAGTCCGCGACCGTCGTCGGAGAGCGTGACTTGCAGCATGTTGTGATCGAGGCCGACTTCGATGTCGATGGTGCCCGCTTCCGGCTTGCCCTTCGCACGACGCTCTTGCGCACCTTCCAGCCCATGATCCAACGAGTTGCGCAGCAGGTGCATGAACACGTCGCGCAGAATTCGCACGGCGGGCGAGCGCAGGCGGTAGCCGTTGTCGTCGATGCGCACGGCCGGCGCCGGTTTGCCGAGTTCGCTCGCCAGCGACGGCAGCGAATCGAGCACACCGCCCAGCGCTTCGCCCACGCCCTCGGTACCCAGCAGGCGCAGCGTCTGGTGCACGGCGTCGCGCATGCCCACCAATTGATGCAGATCGTTCGGATCGGCAGCTTCGAGCATGCGAAGGCTCGCGCGGATATGGGCGCGGTCCACTACCATTGACTGTTCGTCGGCGCTCTTGCCCGGGCCTTTGCGGCCGAGGCTCATCTCGTTGATGTGCGCGTAGGCATCGACGGCGTCGCGCACGCGCTCAAGCTCGCGCATCAGGCCATCCTGATCCCACAGGCGAGCGACGTCCGGCTGGCGCAGCTCGTGATAGCGCTGCTCGGTCTCGTGCACGACGTTCGTCAGGTACTGCAGGTTGTACGTGCGCGCATTGCCCTTGATGGTGTGCATGTTGCGGAACAGCTCGGCAATGGCCGCGCTGTCGGCCTGCGAGTGCTTGCGAATGATGCGCTCGTTCTCACGAATGAAGCCGGTCGAGCTTTCGATGAAGTGATGAAACTTCTCCTGGCTCACCGACAGAATCTCGCCGATCATCTCCAGCCGCTGCTTCTGCTCGCTGGCCTCGGCCGCGAGTTCGCGCAGCTCGGTCACGTCGCGCACACACAGCATGAGCCGCAGGATCGTGTCGCTCTCGTCGGTGATCGCCGACCAGGTCAGATCGAGTTGCTTGATGCGCCCGTCCGGCATGCGCTTGCCGATCTCGCCCACCAGCAGGTGTTCGTTGAAGACAAAGTTGATGGCATCCTGCCCGATGCAGGCCTCGACGGCGGCTTCGACCTGCGAGAGCGCATCCGCGCCCAGATCGCTATCGCCGAACACCAGTTCCATGACGGGACGCCCGGCGATGTCTTGCGTCTCGAAGATCGCTTCGAGATAGGCCGAGTATTCGCCATGCACGCGCGCGCCGTCGACCACCGTCAGAATGCCCTGCTGCATGTTCTGCAACATCGCCTGAATGTCGGCCGTCTTCTGCTTGAGCTGCGCCGAGCGCTCCTGAATCTTCTCGATCATGCCGTTGAACGCCACGATCGAGTGCCCGATTTCATCCATGCGGCCGACCGGCACGCGACGCGTGAAGTCCTGGCTGTTCGCGATCTCGCTCATCATCGCCTGCATACGCGAGAGCGGACGGGTGATCTGACGGTACAACAGCGCACCGATGGCCGTGAGCAGCACGATCGCCAACCCCGTCACAATGCCGATGGCCGTCGTGGTGGTCGAGAGCGTGTCGTTGAGCGTGGCGATGGCCGAGTCCTGCTGGCGCGTCTTTTCGACGCGCAGCGTGTTGACCACCCCTTCGAGTTCGTCGCGATATTGCGCGACCATCGCGAAAAGGAATGCCTGCGCCATCTCGGTCTTGCCTGCCTGCTTGAGCTTGGCGGTGTCGTGGATGGCGTTGAAGTAATTCTCGACGCTCTCGCGCGCCTGGGTCACCAACCCCTTCTGCGCATTGCTCGCCGCGCCTTCGGCCTGACGCGTCAGTGACCGGTCGATGTCGCCGCGCAGCTTCTTGAGCGTGTCGAGCGCCTGTTCGACGACGGTGTCGTCCTGCGCGTAGACCAGCGTCATCGTGGCGATCTGCACCGCCTTGACTTGCGAGACGAGATCGGCCGAAGCGAGTGCGCTGGGCACCACCCCTTCCGTCACCTGCCGCACCTTGTGAGCGCTCGCGCGGGTCTGGTAGACCGCGTATCCCCCGATGATCGAGAGCGCGACAAACGTCAGGATCACCAATAGCGTAATTCGATGACGGATCGTCATGGCGTCATTTCCCCGGGTCGCACCGGCCCCCGGTGCCACGCGCGAGTTGACGCAGTAGATCGGTTGCCGAATTAGTTGGTATAGGCTTCGTGCGACGTGATTATTGCCGGTGGACTGTGACGATTCGATGAATCAACGGAAACTTAATGTGTTCCGAAGTCCGCACTACCGAGTAGGAATCCGAGATGAGTGAGCACACACAAACACCGTCGTTCGACGCGTTTCGGCGCTTGCAACGCGTACCATCAAAAACAGCGCCGGCCGCAGTGGGATGCCCACCGCGCGCCGGCGCTGCTGGTCGAGGCGCTGGCTTAGTAGCCGGCGGCGAGACCGTCGCGACGACTATCGCTTGCGGCCACGTAGCCGCGCTCCGGATCGTTGCGATCCAGGCGCCAGATGTACTGTCCCGAGCCGAAGTCCATGTAGGGGTCGTCGATGGACTTCAGCGAGTGGCCCATAGCGACCAGCCCCGCCACCGTCTCGCGGTCGAGCGTCGATTCGATGTCCACGGTGAAGTCGCGGTTGACCTTCCAGCGCGGCGCATCGCAGGCGGCCTGAGGCTGCTGGCCGTAGTCGATCATCCGCACGATCGATTGCAGATGGCCTTGCGGCTGCATATCGCCGCCCATCACACCGAAGCTCATCACCGCCTCGTGCTTGCCGTCGACCTTCTGCGTGAGGAACGCGGGGATGATGGTGTGGAACGGCCGCTTGCCGCCTTCGACCACGTTGGCCGACTTCGGGTCCATCGAGAAGCCGCAGCCCCGGTTTTGCAGCGCGATGCCCAGGTCGGGCACCACCACGCCAGACCCGAAGCCCATGTAGTTCGACTGGATGAAGCTCACCATCATGCCCTGCTCGTCGGCGGCCGACAGATAGATCGTGCCACCGGCCTTCGGCATGCCGAAGTCGAATTGCGACGCACGCTCGGGGTCGATGAGCTTGGCGCGGGCGGTGAGGTAAGCGTCGTCGAGCATCTGCTCGGGCGTGACTTCCATCGATCGCGGATCGGCGACGTATTTGTACAGATCGGCAAAGGCGAGCTTCATCGCCTCGATTTGCAAGTGTTGCGAATGCACGCGATCGACCGCCAGACGCGACACGTCGAATTTTTCCAGAATGCCCAGCGCCATGAGCGCGGCGATGCCCTGTCCGTTCGGCGGAATCTCGTGCACGGTATAGCCGCGATAATCCTTCTCGATGGGCTTGACCCAGTCGGCGCGGTAATTGCTCAGATCGTCGGTCGTCATCGCGCCACCGTGCTGCGCCGACCAGGCGGCGATGCGCTCGGCGATCTCGCCTTCGTAATACGCACGCGGCCCCTCCTTCGCGAGCAGGCGCAACGTGCGCGCATGCCCCGGCATGCGGATCATTTCACTCGTGGTCGGCGCGCGGCCGTTCGGCATGAAGGTCTGCGCGTAACCGGGCAAGTCCTTGAGCTCGGGCACCGCCGCCGCCCATTTGCGTGCCACGATATGCGCGACGGCATGTCCGCGCTCGGCGATCTCGATCGCCGGGGCCATCAGATCGGCGAACGGCAGCTTGCCGAACTTTGCATGCAACGCCTCCCAGCCCGCGATCACGCCGGGCACGGTCACGGTGTCGAGACCGCGCGTCGGCTGCTTGGCGATGCCATGCTGCTCGCCATATTTTTTGCGGAAGTAATCGACGTTCCACGCGGCCGGTGCCACGCCCGATGCGTTCAGGCCGTGGAGTTCCTTGCCGTCCCAGATCAGCGCGAAGCAATCGCCGCCCAGGCCATTGGAGACCGGTTCGACGATCGTCATGCAGGCGGCGGCGGCAATCGCGGCGTCCACGGCGTTGCCGCCCTGCCACAGCATGCGCAGCCCGGCTTGGGCGGCCAGCGGATGCGACGTCGATACGATGTTGCGGGCGAACACCGGCATGCGCGGTGTCGGGTACGGATTCTGCCAATTGAAGTGTGTCATGGGACTGGCTGATCAGCTCTGTAACGAATGATGAAGTAGGCCTGCCGGGCAGCGAGGCTGACGAGGCTCGTCTCTCGCGCCGCGCTATTGCTCGCGCGGATCGAGCGCGTCGCGCAAACCGTCGCCCAGCAGGTTGAAACCGAGTACCGTCAGGAAAATGGCGATACCGGGGAAAATGGACATCCAGGGCGCCTGTTCGACGAAGTCCTTGGCGGTGTTGAGCATCGAGCCCCACGAAGGTGCCGGTGGCAACTGCCCCAGCCCCAGGAACGACAGGCTTGCCTCAGCGATGATGGCGCTCGCCACCGTCAGGCTCGCCTGCACGATGATCGGCGGCAGCACGTTGGGCAGAATGTAGCGCACGATGATGCGCGCATCCGTCAAACCGATGGCACGCGCGCCTTCGACGTATTCCTCGGCCTTGACGCTCAGCGCCTGCGCGCGGGCGAGCCGCACGAAGCGCGGCATGGCCGACACGCCGATGGCGATCATCGCGTTCGTCAGGCTTGCACCGAGAAACGCCGCCATCGCAATGGCGAGAATCAGGAACGGGATGGAGAGCAGCGCATCGGCCAGACGCGACACGATCGCGTCGACCCATCGGCCGAAGTACCCCGCGAGCAAACCAAGCGGCACGCCGATGATCACGGCGATGCCCACCGACACCACCCCCGCCGCAAGCGAGGCCCGCGCGCCGAAGATCATGCGCGCAAGCACGTCGCGGCCCAGCTCGTCCGTGCCGAACCAGTGCAGCGCGCTCGGTGCCTGACGCACCGTCATGAAGCTCGTGGCGATCGGATCGTACGGCGACAGCCACGGCGCGAATAGCGCCACGATCACGGCGAACGCCACGATGACGGCCCCCGCGACGGCCGCCCGGTTACGCGCGAATTTTCGCAGCCCGCGATGGCGCCGGCGCGGCAACCGTTCGGGGCTGGCAACGACCGCGGCGGCGTGGCCCCCGTCGGGAGTCTGCGATGCGGTAGAAGTCGTGGGCAATGCGGCCATGTTCGAAAAGATCTCAGGCGCGACGCAGTCGCGGGTTGAGCAAGACGTAGAGCACGTCGGCCAGGAGGTTGAGCACGATGAAGCTGACGGCAGTCACCAGAACCACGCCCTGGACCACCGCATAGTCGCGATTGAACACCGCATCGACGACCAGCTTGCCGAAACCCGGAATGGTAAAGACCTGTTCCGTGAGCACCGCGCCCGCGAGCAGTTCGCCAAACAGCAGCGCGAGCACCGTCACGATGGGAATCAGGGCATTGCGCAGCGCATGCTTGAGCACCACCGTGCCGCGCAACAACCCCTTGGCGCGCGCCGTGCGAATGTAGTCGGTGCGCAGCACGCCGAGCATGGCGCTTCGCGTGTGGCGCATCAACTGCGCCCCCAGCGCCGCCCCCAGCACGAAGGCGGGCATGACCATCGTCTTGACGCTCATCCACAGGTCTTCGCCCGGTGAGACATAGCCCGACGACGGCAGCAAATGCCAGCGCACCGAGACCAGAAAGATCAGCAGAATGCCGAGCCAGAAGTTGGGGATCGACATCCCCGACAGGGCCAGCACGTTCGCGCCGTAATCGATGGCCTTGCCGCGGTTGGCCGCCGACAGAATGCCCAGCGGGATACCGATGCCGATGGCGATCAGCAGCCCGAACGTCGCCAGTTGCAGCGTAACGGGCAGCTTCTGCGCGATGAGTTCCCTCACCGGCTCGCCCGTGCGCAGCGAGTTGCCGAGGTTACCGCGCAGCACGTCGCCCATCCAGAGCGCGTACTGCGTAGGCAGCGGCTTGTCGAGGTGATACTGCTCGCGCAGTGCGGCGATGACCTGCGGGTTCTGATCCTCGCCAGCCATCGCGAGCACGGGATCGCCGGGCAACATCTTCTGCAGCCCGAAGATCATCATCGACACGATGATGAGCGTGGGTATCGCGACCAGCGCACGATGGATGACGAGGCGAAGCATGACGGCTCCTGTTTCCCTGGAGATGCCGGGCGGTCCCGGATTAGCCCTTGAGGCTCACGCCACGCAGACGGATCAACCCGTCCGGATACGCGACGAATCCCTGCACCTTCTTACTGAGCACGTACGGCCACGGCTGCACATACAGATAGAGGATCGGATTGTCTTCGGACAGTATCTTGTCGGCGGCGTCGTACAGGGGCTTGCGCTCGGCCACGCTAGACTTCACGCGCGCCTCGTTGAGCAGCTTGTCGATGTCGGGATTGCAATACTGCCCGTAGTTCAGATTGCCCTTGCACGTGACGAACTGATGAAGATTGCCGTCCGGATCCACGCGACCCGACCACCCGTTGTAGAGCACATCAAAGTCGCCACGATGGGCAGCGTCGAGCGCCGCCGCGTAATCCATCGGTCGCAATTTCAGCTGAATGCCCGCTTCGGCGAGCATCGCCTGCAGCATCTGCGCCATCTGATTGGAGACGGTGTTGTTGCCGAAGCTCAGCGTCACGTCGACCTTCTCGAAGCCCGCCGCCTTGAGCAGCGCTTTCGCCTTGGCGACGTCGCGCTTGGTCGTCTTGATCGACGTGTCGTAGTACTGCCCGGAACGCGGCAAGGCCTGGTTGGCCGGCGTGAAAATGCCGCCGCCGATGACCTGGTTGATGGCGTCGCGATCGATGGCCAGATCGAACGCCTGACGCACGCGCTTGTCGCGCAATGCCTTCGGCGCGTTGGCCGCCACGTTGAACGTCAGGCCGTAGTACCCCAGCCCGTCGATGGAGACGAATTTCAGGTTCGCATCGCGCTTGACCGAGGCCACGTCCGACGGCGCGAGGCGCTCGAGCATGTCGAGCGAGCCCGAGCGCACATTGGCCAGGCGCACCGTCGTGTCGGGAATCGGCAGGAACACGACCTTCTGGATCGGATACTTGTCCGCTTCCCAGTAGCCCGGGAATTTCTCCAGCACCACGCGATCGTTCTGCACGCGTTGCACGAACTTGTACGGGCCGGAGCACACCGGGTGCGACTGCACGCCGGCATCGTCGCTCAGGGTCTTGGGCGCGAGCATCATGCCCGCACGGTCGGACAGCGTGGCGAGCAATGCGGAATCGGGAGCCTTGAGCACGATGTTGACGGTGTCGTCGTCCACGACGTCGACATGATCGACAGACGACAGCTCGCTCTTGCGATTGCTCGCCGGCAGGCTGCGCGCACGGTCGAGATTTGCCTTGACGGCGCGCGCGTTGAACGGTTCATCGTCGTGGAACTTCACCCCGTGACGCAGCTTGAACGTCCAGGTCTTGCCGTCGGCACTCACACTCCACGACGTGGCGAGCATCGGCACGAACTTCAGATCGGTGCCGATATCGACGAGCGAGCTGCACAGCGAGCGCAGCACCATGCGGTCGACCACCTGCGAACTGCGCGCAGGATCGAGCGAGCCGATGTCCTCCTGCAAACCGATGCGAAGCGTCGATTGCGCCATCGCTGCGGCGGTGCCGGTCGCCAATGACGCCGCCAGAACAAGATCGAGCAGAACTTTTCGCATGCGTGAGACCCCTTGTGGATGGTGGTGTGGTGAAAGTGTCGTTATCCGCCGATGGCGGCATCGGCCTGGGCTTGGCGCGCGCGATACAGCGCAAGGCGTGCGCTCAGGGTTTCGCTCGGCGGCGCGGCGCGCGCGGGACTGGCCCCGGCGTTCTGGATCTCGCGCCAGAAATGGCAGGCGATCTGTCGACCGTCAGGCAGCACTTCGTTGACAGGCTTCTGCTCACGGCACGCGGCGCGCGCATGCGGGCACCGCGGATGGAAGCGGCAGCCGGGCGGCGGCGCGGTCGGGCTGGGTAACTCACCGCCGAGCGGCGCGCGTTCGCGCCGCAGGTGCGGACCGCTCGCGGGGATCGCCTGCAGCAGCGCCTGCGTGTAGGGGTGCAGCGGCGTGTCGAACAACGCATCGGCACTGGCCAGCTCGACAATTTCCCCCAGATACATCACCGCTACGCGGTCGCTCATGTGGCGGATCACCGCCAGATCGTGAGCGACCATGATGAGCGTCAGGCCAAAGTCATGTTTGAGGCGTTCGAGCAGATTGATAACCTGGGCTTGCACGGAGACGTCGAGCGCCGAGACCGGTTCGTCGCCGACGATCACTCGCGGCTCTCCTGCCAGCGCCCGCGCAATGCCGATGCGCTGACGCTGACCGCCGGAGAACTCATGCGGGAAGCGCTGCGCGTAATCGGGCTGCAGGCCGACGGTGCGCAGCAGTTCGGCTACGCGTTCGTCGCGCTCGCGACCGCGCGCGAGACCGTGCAAGGCAATCGGCTCGCCAATCAGTCCGCCCACGGTCATGCTCGGATTGAGCGACGCGAACGGGTCCTGGAAAATGATCTGGAGTTCGCGCCGCAATCGACGCATGGCGCTCGCGCCCAGCGTCATGATGTCCTCGCCCTGGTAGCGCACTTCGCCGCGCGTGGCATCGAGCAGGCGAAGCAGCAGGCGTCCCAGTGTGGATTTTCCGCAGCCGGATTCGCCCACGATCGCGAACGTCTCGCCCGCCTGCACGGCAAACGACACGCCGTTGACTGCATACACCGTGGGCGCACGCGAGAAACCGACGCGATGACCGCCGAAGTGCTTGGTCAGGTCGCGCACGTCCAGCAGCGGGAGCGGTGAAGCGGTAGCGTTCATACGGCGACCTTTTCCATCGGGAATGCGGGCGGTGTCAGGGCCTCGACCGGCGCCAGCCAGCAGGCCACGCGATGCGTGCCGGACAACGTGCGCTCGACTGGCGCTTCACGCGTGCAGCGGGCTTCGGCAAACGGGCAGCGCGGCGCAAAGCGGCAGCCGGCAGGCATGCGCTCCGGTGACGGCACCGCACCACGAATGGTTGCGAGCGTGCCCTCGCGTTTGCCGATCGAGGGAATCGCCCCCATCAGGCCAATGGTGTAGGGATGCTGCGGATCGTCGAAGATCTCGTTCACCGTGCCATATTCGACGATGCGCCCCGCGTACATCACCGCGACATCGTCGGCGACTTCGGCAACCACGCCCAGGTCGTGCGTAATGAGCACGACGGCGGTACCGGTTTCGCGCTGCAAGGTTTGAATGAGGGTGAGCACCTGCGCCTGGATCGTGACGTCGAGCGCGGTGGTCGGTTCGTCGGCGATGAGCAGCGCGGGCCGGTTGGCGAGCGCCATCGCAATCATCACGCGCTGACGCATGCCGCCGGAGAGCTCGTGCGGATAGTTATCGAGCCGAGTCTCGGGCGCAGGGATACGCACCCGCTTGAGCATCTCGAGCGCCTCGGCGCGCGCGGCGCGGCGATCCAGCCCACGATGGCGCCGAATGCCTTCCTCGATCTGATGACCGATGGTGAACGCCGGATTCAGCGAAGTCATCGGCTCCTGGAAGATCATGGCCAGACGATTGCCGCGCAGATCGGCAAACTCGCGCTCGCCCAGCGCCAGCAGATCCCGGCCTTCGAACATCGCACAACCGGCGACGACGTTGGCAGGCGGGCTCGGCAACAACCCCATGAGGGCGAGCGACGTCACGCTCTTGCCGCATCCCGATTCGCCGACGATGCACAGCGTCTTGCCGGGATGCACGGCAAACGAGACGCCATCGATCAGATTCGGCGCGGCGGGCGCTTTGGAGAACTTCAGCGACAGTCCGGTGACATCGAGCACCGGCCCAGCGTCTGCGGGCATGGTCATTGGCGCGTTGTGTAGGTCGATCTTCCTGCCCTCGTTTCCGGCCAAGCCGGTCGCGAGGGATGTGCGTGACACGATTATGTCTTCCATGCACGCAAAAGAAATATTAATATTTCTTTTTCATTCGTAAATTATTCTTGACCCACCGATGCTTACGCTGCGCATGCTGAAGACGTTCCGACTGGTGGCACAAACCGGCTCGTTCGCCGCGGCCGCCGAGCGCGCCGCGCTGACGCAGGCGGCCGTCAGTCTGCAGATGCGCGGTCTGGAAGAGGCCGTCGGTCAGCGATTGTTCGATCGGCGCGGCCGGCAGATCACGCTCACGCGTCAGGGACGCGATCTGTTCCCGCGTGTCGAGCAGATCCTGGCACTCACCGCCGAACTCAGCGCCACCTCCGCCGATGCCATGCAGGGCCCCGTCACCATCGGCGCCGTGGTGTCCGTCATCGGCGCGCTGTCGTTAGTCGTGGCGGAACTGAAGACCGCGCATCCGCGGCTCGATGTACGGCTCACGTCGGCACGCTCTGACGAACTCACCGATCTGGTCGAACAAGGCGAAGTCGATATTGCCGCGGTGGTGGCGCGAGCCGACGATGCCCGCGTCGACGGGCTGGTGTGGACGCCCCTCTATACCGAGCCGATGGTCATGGTCGTCAATCGCGACGTCACCGAACCCGACCCGCAGCGCATTCTCGACGAACACGCGTTTCTGCGCTTTGACCGGCGCGTTCGCACCGGTATGGTGGTGGAGCAGGCGTTACGCGCGGCGAAGCTCAGTGTGACCGAATACCTGGAGCTGAACTCCATCGAGACAATCGTCGCGCTCGTGCGCAAGAACGTCGGCGTGTCGGTGCTGCCGCAGTTGCATCGCGGCGACTGGCAATCAGACCCACTGCTGCGCATCGTGCCGATTGCCGAACCGCCCTTGCTGCGCACGGTCGGCATGATTCATCGCGAGCACGATTCGCGCACGCACGACATCACGGCCGCCATCGCCGGCATGTTGCACGATGTGTGAGTGGATGACGGCTGGGTGGACAAACGGCGCGAACCCTGTCGCGCCGTCACGGAAGATGAGAAGCCGGTGCCGCGCCGGCGATCAATCGCGCGTCTCGAAGGCCTTGTTGATGCGCAATGCCAGCAGCGTGCACACCGTGCCCGAGAGCAGATAGGCACTCACGGCAATCAGTCCGAACTCGGACGACAATCCCAGCGCCACGAGCGGCGCGAAGGCCGCGCCGAACAGCCACGCGAAGTCGGTCGTCAGCGCCGCCCCAGTGTAGCGAAAGCGTTGCTCGAAGTTCGACGTCACCGTACCGGCGGCCTGCCCGTACGACAGCCCGAGCAGCGCGAAGCCAACCAGGATGAAAATATCCTGCCGCGTTGAGCCGCCGCCCATGAGAAACGGGGCGAAGAGCGCGAACACACCGATGAAGATGGCGAAAAGGCCCAGTGTGGTGCGCCGGCCGATACGGTCGGCAATGCGCCCGGAAATGACGGTGCATACGATGGCGATCGCCGCACCGCACAGCTGCACGATCAGCACATTGTTCAGATCCTGGCTGTTCTGCAGCGCAATCCATGACAGCGGGAACACCGTCACCAGGTGAAAGAGCGCGTAGCTCGCGAGCGCCGCAAAGGCGCCGAGAAAGATGTTGTAGCCCTGCGAACGAACCATCTCGCGCGTGCTGATCGGCTCCAGTTGTCCCTCTTCCAGCATCTCCGTGTATTCGTGCGTCACCACCAGGCGCAGCCGCGCGAACAGCGCCACCACGTTCACGGCAAACGCGACATAGAACGGGTATCGCCAGCCCCACGTGAGGAAGTCGTCAGACTCGAGGCTCCAGTGCAGGAACAGGAACAGGGACGCGGCGATGATGAAGCCAATCGGCGCGCCCAGTTGCCCCATCATCGAATACCAGCCGCGCCGTTGCGGGGGGGCGTTCATCGCGAGCAGCGACGGCAGTCCGTCCCACGAGCCGCCAAAACCGATCCCCTGCACCAGCCGGAAGAACGCCAGCAGCCAGATGGCGCGGTCGCCCAGCACCGAATAGCCCGGCAGGAACGCCATGCCGGCGGTTGCCGTGCCGAGCACGAACAGCGCGGCCGTGAGCTTGACACTGCGCCCCCAGCGGCGCTGCGCGTTCATGAACAACGCGGTGCCGAACGGACGAGAAATAAACGCGAGAGAGAAAATCGCGAACGCGTACAACAGGCCATGCAGGCTGTCGGCGAACGGGAAGAAAACGTGCGGAAAAACGAGGACGGCGGCAATGCCGAACACGAAGAAGTCGAAGTACTCGGAGGCCCGTCCGACCACCACGCCGACGGCGATTTCCTCCGGCGCGATGCGCGACTTGCTGCCGTGATCGTGCGCCGTCGTCGCGGCGGTCACGCCGGGAGGCGTCGGCGATTGATGAGCACTGCTTGACATTATCGGACCCCCTTGCGGATCGGGATGACCATGACACTTGTGCCAAAAGAGCATCGCAGGTATCGCGAATCCACGCCATCGGGTTTACCCTGAATTGCCGCATCGTGGAGGGGAGTCCATGATGATCCCGGTCTGAGGCTACGGTTCCATCGATCGCAGCATGACTTCCCCCAAGCTCCCTCGCGGGGTATTTTTGCTCCCCGCCGCCGCGTTGCTGTCCGGTTGCAGTACCGTATTGATGTCGCCCTCGGGCGATCTTGCGGTACGGCAGCGGGACATCATCATCATTTCCACTGTCCTGATGTTGCTGATCATCGTTCCGGTGATCGTGCTGACACTGGTCTTCGCCTGGCGTTACCGAGCGTCGAACAAGCAGGCGGTCTACACGCCCGAATGGGATCACTCGACGCTGCTCGAACTGCTGATCTGGGCCGCGCCGCTGCTGATCATCATCGCGCTGGGGGCCCTCACCTGGGTGAGCACCCACAAGCTCGACCCCTACCGGCCGCTCGAGCGGATCGACGCCAAACGCGACATTCCGCCAGACACGCGCCCGCTCAGAGTACAGGTGGTGGCCATGGACTGGAAGTGGCTGTTCTTCTATCCGGATCAGGGCATTGCGACCGTGAACGAGTTGGCCGCGCCGGTCGACCGTCCCATCCGCTTCGAAATCACATCGACCACGATGATGAATTCGTTCTTCGTGCCCGCCCTGGCCGGACAGATCTACGCCATGCCGGGCATGGAAACAAAGCTGCATGCGGTCATCAACAAGCCCGGCATTTATGACGGCTTCTCCGCGAACTTCAGCGGCGCGGGCTTCTCGGGCATGCGCTTCAAATTCCACGGGTTGTCGGCAGACGACTTCGACGCATGGGTCAAGCAGGTCAAGGCCCGCGGCGACAACCTCACGCGCGACAAGTACGCGGCCCTCTCCCAACCGAGCGAATGGGTGCCCGTGCACTACTACGGCGACGTGGCGCCAAACCTCTACGACGCGATTCTGAACCGGTGCGTGCAGCCCGGGCAGACCTGTCTGAAGGACATGATGGATCAGCCCAATCTCCCGCACGCCAGCCGGGCGCGTAGCGGCACGTCCGAGTCGTTGCTCGCCGACGCGATGTGCACGGCGCAGAACACCGCGCAGTTCGCGTCTGGCGCACAACGCGCGCCCGGTGCGGGAATTGCACAGTGACGCGCACCGCGCCCAACCGTCGACAATGATGCGCCTCGTGCGCGATTGATCCCAGGCTCGAGCTTATGGACATCGTCAAGTTGATCTTCGGTCGCCTCACGCTCGAGGCGATCCCGTACCACGAACCGATCCTCATCGCGACCTTTGCCGGGGTGGCGTTCGGCGGCCTCGTCGTACTGGGCGCCATCACCTACTTCAAGCTGTGGGGATACTTGTGGCGCGAATGGTTCACGAGCATCGATCACAAGAAAATTGGTGTCATGTATGTGATCCTGGGCATCGTCATGCTGCTGCGCGGTTTTGCCGACGCCTTGATGATGCGTATGCAGCAAGCGGTCTCGTTCGGCGACAACATGGGGTATCTGCCGCCGCACCATTACGATCAGATCTTCACCGCGCACGGCGTAATCATGATCTTCTTCGTGGCGATGCCGCTGGTGACCGGTCTCATGAACTTTGTGGTGCCGCTGCAAATCGGCGCGCGCGACGTGGCGTTCCCCTTCCTGAACAACTTCAGCTTCTGGATGACGACGAGCGGGGCCATCCTCGTGATGCTGTCGCTGTTCGTGGGCGAATTCGCCGGCACCGGATGGCTGGCTTACCCGCCGTTGTCGGGCATCCTGCAGAGTCCGAACGTCGGGGTCGATTACTACATCTGGGCACTGCAGATCGCCGGGATCGGCACCCTGCTCTCGGGGATCAACCTGCTCGTGACCATCGTGAAGATGCGTGCGCCGGGCATGACGATGATGCGCATGCCGGTCTTCACGTGGACTTCGCTGTGCACCAACGTGCTGATCGTGGCCGCGTTCCCGGTGCTGACCGCCGTGCTTGCCCTGCTGGCGCTCGATCGTTACGCCGGCACCAACTTCTTCACGAACGACCTCGGCGGCAACGCCATGATGTACGTGAACCTGATTTGGATCTGGGGCCACCCTGAGGTCTACATTCTCGTGCTGCCGGTGTTCGGCGTGTTCTCCGAGGTGGTCGCCACCTTCTCTGGCAAGCGCCTGTTCGGCTATGCGTCGATGGTCTATGCGACGGTCGTGATCACGGTGCTGTCGTACCTTGTATGGCTGCACCATTTCTTCACGATGGGCTCCGGTGCGAGTGTGAACTCGTTCTTCGGTATCACGACGATGATCATCTCGATACCGACCGGTGCGAAGATCTTCAACTGGCTGTTCACCATGTATCGCGGGCGCATCCACTTCGAAGTGCCGATGTTGTGGACTGTCGGCTTCATGGTGACGTTCGTCATCGGCGGCATGACCGGCGTGTTGCTCGCCGTGCCACCGGCCGACTTCTCGCTGCACAACGGCCTGTTCCTGATCGCTCACTTTCACAACGTGATCATCGGCGGCGTGATCTTCGGGGTCATGGCGGCGATCACCTACTGGTTCCCGAAGGCCTTCGGCTACCGGCTTGATCCGTTCTGGGGCAAGTGCTCGTTCTGGTTCTGGTTCATCGGCTTCTACGTCGCCTTCATGCCGCTGTATCTGCTGGGCCTGATGGGGGTGACTCGCCGCGTGAGTCACTTCGACGATATGTCGCTGCAGATCTGGTTCCGGATCGCCGCCGTGGGCGCAGTGCTCATCGCCATTGGCATTGGGTGCTTCATCATCCAGCTCGTGGTGAGCTTCATGCGCCGCGAACAACTGCGCGACGATACGGGCGACCCGTGGAATGGCCGCACGCTGGAATGGTCGACGTCGTCGCCCCCGCCGGCCTACAACTTCGCGTTCACGCCGGTCATCCATGACAACGACGCCTGGTGGCAGATGAAGCAGCACGGCTTCAAGCGTCCGGAGAACGACTTCATCCCGATCCACATGCCGAAGAACACGGGTGCGGGCATCATTCTCGCCGGGTTCGCGACGGTGTGCGGCTTCGGGCTCATCTGGCACATGTGGCTGGTGGTGATCGTGTCGTTCGTGGCGCTGCTGGCGACCGCCATCGGCCACACGTTCAACTACCACCGCGAGTACTACATCCCGGCCGATCAGGTCGAACAAACGGAGGCAGCGCGTACGCGCCTGCTCGCGCAGCATGTCTGATACGACGGCAACCTTCCCGGCCGGCGGCGCCCCGCTCGGGGCTCACACGCCCAGCGCGCCCGACGGCGAATTGAAGTTCATGATGACGAGCGACTATCACCCGCCCAACGGGACGCTGCTCGGCTTCTGGGTCTACCTGATGAGCGACTGTCTCGTCTTCGCCTGTCTGTTTGCGGCGTATGGCGTGCTCGGACGCAATTACGCGGGCGGCCCCACCGGCGCGGAGCTGTTCGAACTACCGCTGGTGGCACTCAACACGACCTTCCTGCTGCTCTCGTCAATCACCTACGGCTTCGCGATGCTTGAGATGCAGCGGCGGCGCCAGAGTGCGGTGCTCGGCTGGCTCGCGGTCACCGGGGCGCTTGGTGCGGCGTTTCTCTCGCTGGAACTCTACGAATTCGCGAACCTCATTCACGAGGGCGCCGGGCCGTGGCGCAGCGCGTTCCTGTCCTCGTTCTTCACGCTGGTGAGCACACACGGGCTGCACGTCACGTTCGGCATCGTCTGGCTCATCACCCTGATGGTGCAGGTTGGCAAGCACGGCCTCACCGCGCCCAACCGCCGTCGCCTGATGTGCCTGTCGATGTTCTGGCACTTTCTCGACGTGGTGTGGATCGGCGTCTTCACGTTTGTCTATCTAATGGGAGTGCTGCCGTGAGCACCCACGACTCGACCCTGCATGGTGCCGACGGGCACGACCACGACCATGAGCATGGCGACGAGGGGCCGCACAGTACCTTGCGCGGGTATGCGACCGGGTTCATCCTTTCCGTCGTGCTCACCGCCATTCCGTTCTGGTTCGTGATGGGCGGCGTCTTCGAGAAATCGAGTACCACCGCCATCATGATTCTGTTTCTCGGCGCCATTCAGATCATCGTTCATATGATCTACTTCCTGCACATGAACGGGCGCTCCGAAGGCGGCTGGAACCTGTTGTCGCTGATTTTCACGATCGTGCTGGTCGTGATCACGCTGTCGGGTTCGCTATGGGTGATGTATCACCTGAACCAGAACATGATGGCGGGTATGATGCAGGATACGAAAAACCTTCCGTGAACGGCATTTCCCTTGAGCAGCAATCGACTTCATGACTCGGGGGGCGCACAGCGTCCCCCGCGCACTTCTGGTGCGCCCTCCCGCCCCTCTCCGCTTCGGCTGGTCATCCTTGGCGTCATCACGTTGATGCTGGTCAGCGTCTTCGTATCGCTCGGGACCTGGCAGTTGCATCGACGCGCCTGGAAGCTCGACTTGATCGAACGTGTGAATTCGCGCGTGCATGCGCCGCCCGCACCGGCACCCTTGCGCGCCCAATGGGCCGCGGTCAGTGCGGCCGAGGATGAATATCGCCACGTCTCGCTCAGTGGTACATACCAGTTCGACAAGGACACCCTCGTGCAAGCCGTTACCGATCTGGGCGGCGGGTTCTGGGTGCTCACGCCGTTGCGCACGGCGGACGGCGGCGAGGTGCTGATCAATCGCGGCTTTGTGCCGCCGGGCTGGAAGGAGGCCGTGCCGGCCGCCCCGGCGGGTGAGGTTACGGTCACCGGTCTGCTGCGCATGCCCGAGCCGGGCGGCGGATTCCTGCGCAAGAATGCGCCGTCGGAAAACCTCTGGTATTCGCGCGACGTCGCGGGCATTGCCGCCGCACGTGGATTGACGGCCGCCGACGTGGCGCCCTTCTTCGTTGATGCCGATGGAAAACCTGGCGCCGACGCGAGCCGCGCGTTGGCCGGCGGCGATGCCGAGGCCATGACTGGCCAGGCGCCGGTGCGCGACTACCCGGTGGGCGGGCTCACGGTGGTGAAGTTTCCGAACAACCACATGAGCTATCTGCTGACGTGGTACGCCCTGGCGATCATGTCGGCCGTGGCCGGCGGGTTCGTCATCCGGCTCGAACTGCGCAAGCGCGGCGAGTCGAACGTCCGGCAACCCTGACGCGCTCGCGTAGCACACTCCCCGACAATCCCCTTGATGGCAGCGTGGTGACAGCGCAACATTCGCAAGGTGAAACCTCATCTTTTCGAGCGGTTTCGCCTGTCGATATTCCACATTTCGAGCGGCTGGCGCCATTACCATCTGACCCCATATAGGCACAAACGCTTGTCGGCCAAGGCAAGCGAGCCTTTTTGCAAAATGTCCAGGGCCACGCGATCTCACGCTGTGGCCCGTCACTCGGACGTGCGTCGCATCTTTCCCCAATTCGCCGTTATGCGTTAACGTTCCAGGGTCGACGGCGTTGTTACGCATGCCTAAGTCTAGGCAGTGGAGACGTCGCCCCGCAACTGTGCCGGCCTCAGGCTCGGTGCGCGGGCGGGCTGCTGGTTGTGCGTGCGTCGCTGGCGATGTTGAAACTCCCCCTATCTCGCTCGGACAAGAACACGTTAAGACGATGAAAAATCCAACTTTCTCCAAAGCGTTTCTGGCGACAGCGCTGAGTTGTGCGCTGTTCAACGTTCACGCCGCCTCGCAGGCACCGGTCGGTGCCGAGAACGGCATGGTGGTTACGGCCCAGCACCTGGCGTCGAAAGTCGGCGTAGATGTGCTCAAGGCCGGTGGCAATGCTGTCGATGCGGCGGTAGCCGTGGGGTATGCGCTCGCGGTGGTGTATCCGGCCGCCGGCAACCTCGGCGGCGGCGGCTTCATGACGATCCAGCTTGCGGACGGCCGCAAGACCTTCCTCGATTTCCGCGAAAAGGCCCCGCTGGCCGCGACGGCCAACATGTATCTCGACAAGGATGGCAACGTCATCAAGGGCGCCTCGACGACCGGCTATCGGGCCGTGGGCGTGCCCGGCACCGTGTCGGGTATGGAATACGCGCGCCAAAAGTACGGCACCAGGACGCGGGCACAACTGATCGCGCCTGCCGTCACGCTGGCGGAAAAGGGTTTCGTGCTCGATCAGGGCGACGCCGACATGTTGTGGACATCGACCAAGAACTTCGAGAACGACCGCGCCAACTCGGGTGCCATCTTCCTGAACAAGGGTCAGCCATTCCAGCCGGGTGAGCGGCTTGTCCAGAAGGATCTTGCGCGTACGCTCAAGCTGATCAGTGCCAAGGGTACCGACGGGTTCTACAAGGGCGAAGTCGCCAACAAGCTTGTGGCTTCGATGAAGGCCGGCGGCGGCATCATCACGCAGGCCGATCTCGATCAGTATAAAACGCGCGAACTGGCCCCCGTCGAGTGCGACTATCGTGGCTACCATGTGGTCTCGGCCCCCCCGCCCAGTTCGGGCGGTGTGGTGATCTGCGAGATCATGAACATCCTCGAAGGCTATCCGATGACCGAGTTGGGATATCACTCGGCGCAGGGGGTGCATTACACCATCGAGGCAATGCGCCACGCGTATGTCGACCGCAACAGCTATCTGGGCGACCCCGATTTCGTGAAGAACCCGATCGCTCACTTGCTCGACAAGCAATACGCGGCCAAGATTCGGGCAGCCATCAACCCGCAGAAGGCCGGTATCTCGCAGGAGATCAAGCCGGGGGTAGCGCCGCATGAAGGCAGCAACACCACGCATTACTCGATCATCGATCGCGACGGCAATGCCGTGTCGGTTACCTACACACTTAACGACTGGTTCGGTGCAAAGGTGATGGCCAACGGCACGGGCGTCATGCTCAACGATGAAATGGACGACTTCACGGCCAAGGTGGGCGTGCCGAACCTGTACGGCCTGATCCAGGGGGAAGCGAATGCCATTGGCCCGGGCCGTCGTCCGCTCTCGTCGATGAGTCCGACCATCGTCACGAAAGATGGGAAGACGGTCATGGTCGTGGGCACGCCGGGCGGTAGCCGTATCATCACGGCCACGCTGCTCACGATGCTCAACGTCATCGACTACGGCATGAATCTGCAGGAGGCCGTTGATGCACCGCGCTTCCATCAACAGTGGATGCCCGAAGCGACCAACCTCGAGCGGTTCGCCCTGAGTCCCGACACGCAGAAGATCCTCGAAAGCTGGGGCCAGAAGTTTGCCGGTCCGCAACCCGCGAACCATATCGCCGCCATTATCGTGGGTGCGCCGTCGCTCGGCGGCAAGCCGATCGGCAAGAACCGCTACTACGGCGCGAACGATCCGCGTCGTAACACGGGGCTCGCACTCGGCTATTGATTGAGGAACCGTGATCCGAACGACGTTTGGATTGTTGGTGTTGATGGGGCCGCTTGCGCGGCCCCATTGTCTTATGGGCGGCGTCCGTGATTGTGATCGCCGGGCACCTCCCCCCAATGTGCTCGGTTAATTTGGGGAGGTCAGTGACCGCCTAAGCGCCGTCGCACACCAAAGGGTCGTTATTTGTAACGTTTTGTAATATGCCGCTGGGAAGTTCAGGAACTCCTCGCCCGCGTCCCGTCCAATAGGTTTGCCCGTGTACTGCGCCGGCATCTCGTGTGGTGGTCACCGACGCGAGAGGTTGCTGTTGCCTGCACGTGCCGACCGTCCCCTTTTGCTACGGAACCGCTCGAAGATGTCCGCCCTGTGGTACCCGCTGTTTATCTCGTCCTTGCCCCGTCTTCCTCGTTTATCGCCGCGCACCGTCGCGTTCGCTCGCCTGGTGCTGTTCGGATTGATGTTGCTCGTCGCCGGGCTACCCGTCAGCGATGCACTGGCAGCGACCGTCCATCATTCGAGTCATGGCAAGCACCACCACCCTGCGGTGAAGAAGAAAAAGACGGCAGCGAAGAAGCCGGCGAAGTCTGCGCGTCGATCGCACCAACGATCAGCGCATCGTGGGGCCAAGCGCCATGCAGGCCACAAAGCGACGAAACCACCGCACAGCGCTAAAACGTCGGTGAAGCGTCGGCCCGCGGCTACGCGGCGCAATGCGGTGTCGAATGCTTCAAACGCTTCAAGGGTTTCAAAGGTTTCAAAGGTTTCAAAAGCTTCAAAAGCTTCAAAGGCTTCAAAGGCTTCAAAGGCTTCAAAGGCTTCGAGCGTTTCGAGCGTTTCGGGAGTTTCGGGAGTTTCGGGAGCGGTGGGAACAACGAGAGCAACAGGAGCCGTTGGCACTGCAGGAGCCGTGAGAGCGACGAAGACAGCGACCGCATCAGTCGGCACGGCTACCAAGCCGCGTCTTCTCGCGCGATGCGGTTTCACGCGGGCATCACGCAAGCGGCTTTTCTCAAGGGCTGTTTATATTGTCGACGAGAAAACGAAGACGCCACTCTTCTCCCTCAATGCGAATCAAGTGCGCCCGATTGCCTCGCTATCGAAGCTGATGACGGCGGTCGTCTGGCTTGATAGCGGCCCGGCCATGCGTGCACCGCTTACGGTCACGAATGCGGATCTCGATACCCTCAAGTTCAGCCATTCGCGTTTGGCGGTGGGCTCGACGCTTTCACGTGCCGACATGTTGCACATCTCGTTGATGGCATCGGAGAACCGGGCTGCCGCCGCCTTGAGCCGCGACTATCCGGGCGGGCGTCCCGCCTTCATTTCTGCCATGAATGCGAAGGCCCGCGCGTTGAACATGCCGAATACGCGTTTCGAGAACTCGACGGGGCTGTCACCATACAACGTGTCGACGGCGCGAGAACTGGCGCGTCTGGTTCGAGCGTCGAATAGGTATCCGCTGATCCGCCGCTACTCGACTGACCATCAACAACGGGTGAACACGGGCAAAGGGCGGCTGCAGTACGTCAATACGAACCGTCTGGTGCGCTACGGAAAGGTGGATGCGAGCGTTCAGAAGACAGGCTTCATCAACGAATCGGGGCATAACATGGTGATGCGCTTGATGGTGC
Source organism: Pandoraea eparura (assembly GCF_902459725.1). Taxonomy (GTDB): domain Bacteria; phylum Pseudomonadota; class Gammaproteobacteria; order Burkholderiales; family Burkholderiaceae; genus Pandoraea; species Pandoraea eparura. Next base: position 461 of record NZ_CABPSH010000005.1, on the reverse strand, counting down.
ACAAACGGCGTCCCGTGATCGTGACCATGCTGGGCAGCGATACCCCAGAAGGCTCGCGCCTCGATGGCGTGCGCATCGCCCATTGGTTGTCGTGCTCGTTACGATGACACCGGCGCATTCTTGCTTGGCATCTTCAATGCATAGCTCAAGCTCGAACGGCCGACCTGCATCAGCGCACACGCTCGCCTTTGACTCAAGCCCCGTTCGACTGCAAACCGGACTTGCTCGCAGCGAACGTGTGCGATCACCACATTTTTTCGCCGATCTCCCTCATGACCTCGATCTCAAGATCGCGCTCAGCCACCATTTTCTTTAACCGCGCGTTCTCGGCCTCAAGCGTCTTGAGTCGCTTGACGTCATTGCTGGCCATCTCGCCGAACCGTTGTAAGCGACCGGCAAACCCGTCTTGACGGGTCAGGTTTCAGGGCGCGGCCGGCGTCCAACGGTGCGGCAGCAGATCA
>NZ_CABPSH010000004.1 GCF_902459725.1 Pandoraea eparura | reverse complement strand
GGCGCGGCGCGCCTCGGGCTGTGCGGCCGGCGCTGCGGACGCGCTCGGCGCAAACGACGCCGAGGCCCCCGACGAGGCCGAAGCTGCCGAAGCTGGCGATGAGGGCGATGAGGGCGATGAGGGCGAGGCGCGCCCCGTGTCTGCGCTCGGGGCGCGCGATGGTGCAGCGGCGGAGGCCGCCGCCCGCGTGGCGGTGCCTGCCGCCCGCGGCGTCGGTGGCTCCGCGAGCGTGCCGCCCGCGAGCAACGGGGTAAACGCAGCCATACGCAGCAGCGCCATCGAAAACCCGGTGTATTCGTCGGGCGCGAGGCTGAGTTCACCGCGTGCGCGCGTGGCAATCTGGTAATACAGTTGGACGGCCTCGGGCGACAATGCGTCGGCCAGACGTCGCACGTCCGCCGCTTCCGGCCAGTCGTCCGACACGGCTTGGGGGGCGTATTGCGCCAGGGCGATCTTGTGCAGCAAGCTGCCAAGATCCTGCAATCCCGCCGCAAACGAGAAGCTGCGCTCGGCCATTTCGTCGGCCACGGCCAGCAGGTCGGTACGCGATTCGTCCTTGAGGGCGTCGAGCAGCCGCACGAGCACGCTCTGATCGATCGCACCGAGCATGCCGCGCACGGCCGTCTCGGTCAGGGGCCCCGCGGCATAGGCAATGGCCTGATCGGTGAGCGACAACGCGTCGCGCATGCTGCCGCCGGCCGCCTTGGCGAGCAGACGCAACGCCTGCGGCTCGTTCTCGATCCCTTCCTCGCCGAGAATGGTCGTGAGATGCGACACGATGTGCCCGGCCGGCATCTGCTTGAGATTGAATTGCAGGCAGCGCGAGAGCACGGTGACCGGAATTTTCTGAGGATCGGTCGTCGCCAGAATGAATTTGACGTGCGCGGGCGGCTCTTCGAGCGTCTTGAGCATCGCGTTGAACGCGTGCCCCGTGAGCATGTGCACCTCGTCGATCATGTAGACCTTGAAGCGGGCGTCCGCCGGCGCGTAGACGGCCTTTTCGAGCAACGACGTCATCTCGTCGACGCCGCGATTCGATGCCGCGTCCATTTCGACGTAGTCGACGAAGCGCCCTTCGTCGATCGCCCGGCAGGCCTTGCACACGCCGCACGGCTCGGCCGTAATCCCCGTCTCGCAATTGAGCGCCTTGGCCAGAATGCGCGAGAGCGTTGTCTTGCCCACGCCACGCGTGCCGGTAAACAAGTAGGCGTGATGCAAACGCTGTTGCTCGAGCGCGTGCGTCAACGCACGCACGACATGCTCCTGGCCCACCAGGGTCGAGAAGCCTTTGGGGCGCCATTTGCGCGCGAGTACTTGATAGGTCATGCCAAATTGTAACAGTTCGGCGTTGAGCGTCCGCACCGATGTCGCCGTCCGATCGGGCGCTGTCCGAGCGCAAAATCCGGCAGGCTATCGGTGCGATAGAAAAAAATGTTGCGCGATTCTACCAAGCCCATCCGGTCCACGCGATACGCGGTGAAACGGTGTTGGCGAGACGCAGGCGCAGACTGGCAACCATCGCCGGGATCATCGACGAGCGACGGCGCCGTCATACCCATTCATCGCGGTGAGCGACCGATTGCCACGGCACGCGAGAGGGGGAAGCAGAAGCGGAAAGTGCGCGGAACGCGCGGAGAACATCGATAAAACAAGGAGGTAGGTGACGAGCCTGACCCTCGGCACTGGCAGAAAACGGTTGTGGCTGCTTCGTTCCCGACCTGACCAGATTGGCCGCGCCACCATGCGAGGAGGCCCGTCAGGAAAAGATTCTACCAGAGTCGGCGCGTCAACAGAAGCCCGACGCGAGCGATTGTGAGACGCGCGCGCTCGCGGCGGCCACGTCGCGGCGCGCTCAGGCACGACGCACATGCGTTTGCGATTTCCGCTAAGATGAGCACAAACTGCATTGGCGAACGCTATTGAAGCACGCGATTGCAGCCTCCATATGGAGAATGCACGCCCGGAAAAGCCGGGTGACATCTCCGGCGTCGGTGAAAGCGCGCTGTTTTCGCCAGACGTTTCCGAATAGTCAGACGAGGCAACAATACTCATGAGCGAACAAATCAAGCACATTTCCGACGCCAGCTTCGACGCGGACGTTTTGAATTCCGACAAGCCGGTGCTTCTCGACTTCTGGGCGGAATGGTGCGGTCCGTGCAAGATGATCGCCCCGATCCTGGAAGACGTGGCGAAGGAATACGGCGACAAGGTGCAAATCGCCAAGATGAACGTGGACGACAACCAGGCCACGCCGGCCAAGTTCGGCATCCGCGGCATCCCGACGCTGATCCTGTTCAAGAACGGCGCCGTCGCAGGCCAGAAGGTCGGTGCGCTCGCGAAGGGTCAACTGACCGCCTTCCTCGACCAGCATCTGTAATCCCCAGCCAGTGACGGCAGGTGCCGGGGCCTTTGTCGCCGCAGTGCGACAGCCCGGCACCGGGCAAGCCGCGCAGTGCTTGCGCGTGACGCTGCTTGCTATATAATCCGGCAACAAGCATCCCAAAGTTCTTCGAGCGTTCGCTCACTTTTCCCTGATCCTTCACTTGTCGTCCAACGGACGGCACCTCCGTATGCATTTATCCGAACTAAAGTCCCAGCACGTCTCCGAACTGCTTGAAATGGCGAACGGTCTCGAGATCGAGAACGCAAACCGCCTTCGCAAGCAGGAGCTGATGTTCGCCATTCTGAAGAAGCGCGCAAAGACCGGCGAAACCATCTATGGCGACGGTACGCTCGAGGTGCTGCCGGATGGCTTCGGTTTCCTGCGCTCGCCTGAGACGTCGTATCTGGCCAGCACGGACGATATCTATATCAGCCCGTCGCAGATCCGTCGCTTCAACCTGCATACCGGTGACACGATCGAAGGGGAAGTGCGCACGCCGAAGGACGGCGAGCGCTATTTCGCGCTGGTGAAGGTCGACAAGGTCAACGACCACCCGCCCGAGGCCTCGAAACACAAGATCATGTTCGAGAACCTCACGCCGCTGCACCCGAACAAGCCGCTGCTGCTCGAGCGCGACATTCGCGGTGAAGAGAACGTGACGGGCCGCATCATCGACATGATTGCCCCCATCGGCAAGGGCCAGCGCGGTCTGCTGGTGGCGTCGCCGAAGTCGGGCAAGACCGTGATGCTGCAACACATCGCTCACGCGATTGCCACCAACCATCCGGAAGCCAAGCTTTTTGTGCTGCTCATCGACGAGCGCCCGGAAGAAGTGACCGAAATGCAGCGCTCGGTGAAAGGCGAAGTGGTCGCTTCGACGTTCGACGAGCCCGCCACGCGTCACGTGCAGGTCGCCGAAATGGTGATCGAGAAGGCCAAGCGCCTGATCGAAATGAAGCAGGACGTGATCATTCTGCTCGATTCGATCACGCGCCTGGCCCGCGCCTACAACACCGTGATCCCGGCCTCGGGCAAGGTGCTCACTGGCGGTGTGGACGCCAACGCCCTGCAGCGCCCGAAGCGTTTCTTCGGTGCCGCGCGTAACGTCGAAGAAGGTGGCTCGCTCACGATCATCGCCACGGCGCTGATCGAAACCGGCAGCCGCATGGACGACGTGATCTACGAAGAATTCAAGGGCACCGGCAACATGGAAGTGCACCTCGAGCGTCGTCTCGCGGAAAAGCGCGTCTACCCGGCGATCAACCTGAACAAGTCGGGTACGCGTCGCGAAGAGCTGCTCATCAAGCCGGAAATCCTGCAAAAGATCTGGGTGCTGCGCAAGCTCATCTACGACATGGACGAGGCCGAAGCCATGGAATTCCTGCTTGGCAAGATCAAGCAGACGAAGAACAACGCCGAGTTCTTCGACCTGATGCGCCGCGGCGGCTGATTCCGCCCCTGCGCATCACGAGAAAAAGCCGCGACCCGCGTGTCGCGGCTTTTTCTTTGCACCGCCCCCTTGCGCCGCCCGCCCGAGCCGCGGCCGTGCGGGCGGTCACGATGACTGTTATATGATGGAACGGCACCGCGCACTGGCCGCTGGCACGCCTTCCCCCACCGTGGTACCCGAAGGAGAGTTTGCAATGTCCGAGCAAGACGATTTGATGGCGGAAGCCTTTGCCCACCTCGAAGCCGGCGACCCCGAGTCGGCACTGGAGATCGGCAAACGGCTCGGGTCGATGCAGTACTCGGGCGCCTATGAGGTGCAGGCGATGGCCTACGCCGACATGGACGACATGGAACAGGCCGTGGCCACCCTGGAAGCCGGTGTCGCGCATGCGCCGGGCGTCTGGCTGCTCTGGCAACTGCTCGGCAACTACCGCTCCGACCTGGGGCGCTTCCCCGCCGCCATCGAAGCATACGAAGCCGCCGGCAATTGCGCCCCCGATGAAGACCTCGTCATCGTCGACTTCAACCATGCCAACGCCCTCGCCCGCCATGGCGACTTCACGACGGCGCAGACGCGTCTCGACCGTGTGTTCGAGAGCCCGCACCTTGCGCAGGCCGGACGCGCCTTCATTGAAAACGCCATCGCGCTGCGCATGCACCTGTTCAATGCGCAAGGCGAGCCGAAGGCCGCCATTGCGACCTACGAATCGCTGCACAAGCACGAGCACGACGACGAAGGCAGCAACGTGACGATGGCCGATGTGCTCGCCGAGCTTTCGCTCGCGTACAAGCAGTCGGGCGACAACGACAAGGCGCTCGCGTCCGCGCTGGAGGCCGTGCAGCGCTACAAGTGGAGCGATACCGCCCTGTGGGCACTGCGCGCCGCGCGCGACGCGCAGTCGGACACGGCACAGGTGATGCATCTGATCGTGGAGGGTCACTGGTACGAGCCGCTGGAAGACGAAGACCCGGATGGCCCGCCCCCCGAGTTCGTCACGACCTACGATGTGGTGGCCGAGGATGCCGCGGAAGCCCTGCGCCTGATCGCGGAGTGCGAGCCGCCACAGGTGCGCGACTCGCTGCGCATCGCCGAGACGCATCCGGTCGATCACGACGAGGAGTCGCCCACGCCCTACAAGGGCGTCTATGCCACGGGCGACTACCACATGTATCAGCCGGGCGACGATATCGACTAAGCGTATGAATCAGGCGCATCGATCTCGCCGATGGCGCCCCTGAACGACAAAGGGCACCGGAATTCCGCCGGTGCCCTTTTTGATTCTGCGAATCGATACGAACGATCGCAGGCGCATCAAGCGCCCACGATCACACATCGCCTGACGACATCGCCTTACCACGCAGCCTTGCCGCCTAGCCCAACCGTGTCGCCTTACCGAGTAGCCCTTACCGCATCGCCTCACTTATAGCCGGCGCGATCGAGAATCCGCTGCGCTTCCGGCAGGCTTTTCGCGATGGTGCCGATGGGCACCGCTTCCGCCTTGAATTGACCAAGCGCGGCGAGCGCCGGGTTGTCGACCCGAGTCGTCGGCACAGCCGGCCACTCGTTGTTGCCGTTCGCGAAGTATTGTTGCGCTTCGTCGCTCGCGAGATATTCCAGGAACTTCACGGCATTGGCCGGGTTCGGTGCGTGCCGGGCAACGCCCGCCCCCGCCACATTCGCGTGCGTGCCCTTGCCCGCCTGATCCGGCCAGATCAAGCCGACCTTGCCCATCAGCGCCTTGTCCTCAGGCTTCTCCGAGCGCGCCATGCGCACGTAATAGTAAGAATTCGCCAGCGCCACGCTGCACTCCCCCGTCGCCACGGCCTTGATCTGGTCGGTGTCGCCGCCGCGCGGCGCGCGCGCGAAGTTCGCCACCATGCCCTCGGCCCATTGCTGCGTCGCCTGTGCGCCCTCACGCGCGATCAGCGCGCCCACCAGCGAGAGCATGTAGGGATGCGAGCCCGAGCGAGTGCAGACTTGCCCCTTATGCGACGGATCGGCGAGCGAGGTGTACGTCTGCACCGTCTTCGGGTCGACCTTGTCCTTGTTGTAGACGATTACACGCGCCCGTGTTGAAAAGCCGTACCAGTCCGTGCCGGCCGTCGTGCTCGCGGCGTGCAACTTGGCCGGAATGCGGGCGTCGAGCGTCGCGGAGCGGGTCGGCTGGAACAGTCCCGCCTCGTCGGCTTTCGCCAGACGCGCCGCGTCGACCATCAGAATCACGTCCGCCGGACTCTTCGCGCCCTCGCTCTTCAACCGCTCCAGCAGCGCCGCGTCGTCCGCTTCGATCCGGTTGATCTTGATGCCGGTCTGCCGCGTGAAGGCACCGAAAAGCTGCTCGTCCGTCTGGTAATGACGCGCCGAGTAAAGATTCAGCACGCCAGCGGTGTCGGCCTGCGCGCCGAGTGTCGCCCCCATCAACGTGCCAAGTACCGTCAGTCGTACCAGTGTGCCGATCGTCTTCACCTTCATGGGCCATTCCCCCGCTGTCGTGGTTTCGTAGAGAGGAACAGCATAATGAAAGATGCGCAATATTGCAAATGATTCCCATTCTCGTTATTTTGCATCTTCGTTGTGAGAAGCGGGCGGGAGGGGATGCACGGTGGCACCGTAGCGTCGTAGCGTCGTAGCGCGGTGGCACAGTGGCACAGTGGCACAGTGACGCGGTGGCTCGGTGACGCGGTGGCTCGGTGGCTCGGTGGCTCGGTGGCTCGGTGGCTCGGTGGCTCGGTGGCTCGGTGACGCAGTGGCGCGGTAGCGCCTCAGCGCCGAAGCACCATGACGCCATGACGCCATGACGCCATGATGCCGTGATGCCGTGATGCCGTGATGCCGTGATGCGGTGATGCGGTGATGCGGGAGCCAGACCGTCAAACGCTCAAGGCTGCCGCACTTGGGAACAGAAGGCACCCGCCCCTGGCGCGCCCTGTCGGTTGCGGCTGATAAGACGAGGCACCCCGCCAAAGGTTCCTGTCGTGTGCGCGCTTCTCGACGGTCTCCTCGAAAAGTGAACCGAATTGCGCCCGCGCGGCTCCAACCGCCGTAAAATTGCACGTTGACGCACGCCGGTAGCCTGCCATCTCCCAGATCGAAGGCGCCACGCGCGTTTGTCGTACCCTGCCGGAGTTTCCCTTTGTTGTCGTTGATTCGAAAGCTACGCCGCCCTGTCACACCGACAGCCCACGGCACCCCCGCCCTTGCGCGGCCCCGCTCGCTCTCGCTCTTGCGCCCCCTCTTGCGCCCCGTCGCGCCGATTCACGCCAACGCGGGTGTCACGCTCGCCGCCAAACCCCGTACAGCCTTGAGCGCACTCGCCGTGGCCGCCGTGCTGGCCGGGTGTGCGAGCGCCCCGACAGGCAACGCGCCCGTGACCTCCGCCGACAGCACGTCGTCGACCGCGCAGACACCGACGGCCCCCGCCACCCCGGCAGCGCCGCCGAAGATCGTCCGACCGCTGAAGATCGGTCTCGCGCTCGGCGGCGGCGCGGCGCGCGGGTTTGCGCATGTGGGCGTCATCAAGGCGCTGGAGGCCCGCGGCATCCACGCTGACATCGTGGTCGGCACCAGTGCGGGCAGCGTCGTCGGTGCGATGTACGCCTCCGGCATGAACGGCTTCCAGCTCAATCGCCTGGCGTCGACGATGGACGAAGCGTCGATCAGCGACTGGACGATGCCGTTCCGCTCGCGCGGCATGCTGCGCGGCGAAGCCCTCCAGTCTTACGTCAACAAGATTCTCAAGGATCGTCCGATCGAGCAGATGCCGCGCCAGTTGGGCATCGTCGCCACCGATTTGCAGAGCGGCGCGCCGATCCTGTTCCGCCGCGGCAATACCGGCCAAGCCGTGCGGGCGTCGAGCAGCGTGCCGGGCGTATTCGAGCCTGTGCATATCGGCACGCGCGATTATGTCGATGGCGGCCTGGTCGCGCCGGTGCCCGCCGAGTATGCCCGCCAGATGGGGGCCGACTTCGTGATTGCCGTCGACATTTCGGCCAACCCGACCGCACAGGCCACGCAAGGCCAGTTCGACATCCTCATGCAGACGTTCACGATCATGGGGCAGTCGATCAAGCAGTACGAGCTGGAGAAGAACGCGGACGTGGTGATTCGCCCGTCACTGGCGAAGATGGGTGCCTCGGACTTCCAGGGCCGTAATCGCGCCATTCTGGCCGGCGAGGAAGCGGTTGCCGCGATGTGGCCGCAAATTCAGCGCAAGCTGGCCGAAGCGCAGGCGGAAGCCACGCGCGGCATGCCGCAAGCCTCACGCTGAGCGAAGCCGCTTCGGACCCGCCAAGCGTCCGAAGCGTCTGGCCAAGCGCCGCAATCCAGCCCCTGAAAAAGAATTGCCGCCCACTGGGCGGCAATTCTTTTTGCTGTCTCGTCTTGATATCCGCCAACGCCGCGGACATCGAACGCTTACATCGGGTGGTCGTTCTTGAAGAGCTGCTCGACACGCGTCAGCTCAGCGCTGGCCTTGAGGGTTTCGACGCGACGGGCGCCGTTGTAGCGGGCCGACCAGTACGATTCACGCAGGTCTTCCACACGAATCTTGCCGCCGGTGGCCGGGGCATGCACGAACTTGTCGCCGCCAATATAGATACCGACGTGCGAGAAGCTGCGGCGCATCGTATTGAAGAACACCAGATCGCCCGGCTTCAGATCGTTCTTGGCGATGCGCTCACCCACCTGACTCATCTCTTCCGCACGGCGCGGCAGCATGAAGTTGAGCGTGTCCTGGAACACATAACGCACGAAACCACTGCAATCGAGACCGCTGTCCGGGGTATTGCCGCCGTACTTGTAGCGCACGCCGATGTAGTTCAACGCGCCCAGCACCACGTCCGAGGCCTTGTCGGTCACGTTCGAGAGCAGCTTCTGCGCGCGTTGCACCCGCGACTCTTCCACCGGTGCCTGCGGGGCGGCGTCAGACGCGCCCGACGTAGCCGGGTTCGCGGCGACGTTCGCAGCGACATTCTGAGCAGCGCTGAACGAGCCGCCTGCCTGAAGGGTAGCGGCGGCCGCACGTGCGGCGGCGGTCGGGCCGTTGTTGTAGTCGTCTGCCTGCGCCGTGAACGAGGCGGTGACGAGGCCGGCGGCAGTAAACGCGAGAAGGAGTGTCTTGCGGATGCGCGGAGGGATCGTCTGCATTAGTCGCCGGTTTGAGTGTGTCGGATGGCCGATGAGTCGCTCGTAAGGTGCAACAGGATACTGCCGTGTCGAACGCCTTCGAGTTATGCCCGGCTGACCCACCACCGAACCCGTCGTCTTGACTGACTGTTAACTCGTTGAATATTCAACTTAATTGGTACGCGATAGTAATGTGAACGTCACATGATGTCAAAAGGTAATAGAAAAAAACAATCAGCACAATCAGAAAATTTTCATTAGCAATCAAGCCTTTGCGATTTAGCCGATGTTCGGCGACGTTGCGTGATATTTCACCGGGACGTCATGCGCCCGACAACATGGCTGCCGCGACCAATGCGCGCGTGTACTCGTTTTGCGGATCGAAAAACACCGACTCCGTTTCTCCCTGCTCGACCAGATACCCATCCTTGAAGACCAGCACGCGGTGCGCCATCGCCCGCATGACGGCGAGATCGTGGCTGATAAAGAGATAGCTCAGGTTGTACTTGATCTGCAGTTGCGCGAGCAGATGGAGCACCTGCTGCTGAATGGACACGTCGAGCGCGCTGGTCGGCTCGTCGAGCACAATCAACTGCGGGTCGACCACCAGGGCGCGCGCAATCGCAATCCGCTGCCGTTGTCCGCCAGAAAATTCGTGCGGATAGCGCGACATGGCGCGCGCGTCGATCCCGACTTCGTGCAACACGTCCGCCACGCGCGTTCGCCGCTCGTCTTCGGTCAGTTGCGGCCGATGCAGCGCAAGCCCTTCGCCCACGATCTCCTCGATGGTCATGCGCGGCGACAACGAGCCGAACGGGTCCTGGAACACGATCTGCATGCGCGAGCGCAGCATGCGTTGCGCCTTGCCGCGATAGGCGCTGAGCGGCTCGCCCTGGAATTCGATCTGCCCCTCGCTCGCTCGCTGAAGCCCGAGCAACGCCATGGCGAGCGTCGACTTGCCGGAACCCGACTCGCCCACCACACCCAGCGTCTCGCCCTGACGCAGCGCCAGATCGAGCGGATGCACCGCGCGAAACCGTCCGCGCCCGAACCAGCCGCGTAGCCCCGGCTGCGAGGTCGCGTAGTCGACCGCTACGCCGCGCGCTTCTAGCAACACCGGTGCGATCGGCAACACCGGATGAATCTCCCGCTGCGGACGACTGTCGAGCAGCTTGCGCGTGTAAGGATGTTGCGGATTGGTGAAAAGCGTCTCGGTGACGGCACATTCCACGAGGACGCCCTTCTCCATCACCGCGACGCGTTGCGCGAAACGCCGCACCAGGTTCAAGTCGTGGGTGATGAGCAGCACCGCCATGCCACGCGTCTCGGCCGCTTCGCGTTGCAACTCCAGCAACAGCTCGATGATCTGGGCACGAATGGTGACATCGAGCGCCGTGGTCGGTTCGTCGGCCAGCAACAGCTTGGGCCGGCACGCTAGCGCCATCGCGATCATCGCGCGCTGGCGTTGTCCGCCCGACAACTCGTGCGGAAAATGCGACACCCGGCGCTCCGGCTCGGGAATGCCCGTGCGGCGCAGCAGCTCCACTGCACGTGCCTTCGCCTCCTTGGGGACGAGCCCTTCGTGCAACTCGAGCGCCTCGGCAATCTGCTCGCCGATCGAATAGAGCGGATTGAGCGCGGTCATCGGCTCCTGGAAGATCATGGCGATATCGTTGCCACGCAGCCCACGCATCTCGCGCTCGCTCACGCTGGCCAGGTCGACGCCGTCGAGCATGATGCGGCCCTGTACCTGTGCATCCTGCAACAGGCGCAGAATGGCCAGCGCCGTCACGCTCTTGCCCGAGCCCGACTCGCCGACCAGCGCAACCCGCTCGCCACGCCCGATGGCCAGGCTGATGTCCTTCACGGCCTCGGTGTCACCGAAGCGCACCGACAGGTTTTCGATACTGAGTAGCGGTGCGCTCACATCGCCCCCCCGGCGGCGGCCTGCTTGTCCGCGACCCGTGTGTCGAGCGCATTGCGCAAGGCGTCTCCCATGAACGTGAGCAACAACAGCGTGAGCACGAGCACCACGAACGTCGCCAGCGAAATCCACCACGCATCGAGATTCGCCTTGCCCTGATTGAGCAGCTCGCCCAGGCTGGGCGTCGGTGGCGGCACGCCAAGCCCGAGAAAGTCGAGACTCGTGAGCGCGAGAATCGCCCCGCTCATGCGGAACGGCAGGAACGTGATGACCGGCGTCATGCTGTTGGGCAGCACGTGACGCCGGATGATCTGCCAGTTCGAGAGCCCCATCGCCCGCGCCGCGCGCACGTAATCGAGCTGACGATTGCGCAGGAACTCGGCGCGCACGTAATCCGACAGGCCGATCCAGCCGAACAGCGAGAGCAGCACGAAGAGCAGCCACAGGTGCGGCTCGAAGATCGACGCAAAGATGATGAGCAGGTACAGCTCAGGCAAGGATCCCCAGATCTCGATCAGGCGTTGCAGCGTCAGGTCGATGCGCCCGCCGTAGAACCCCTGCACGGCGCCGGCCAGCACCCCGAGCAACGTGCCGGACACCGTCAGCGCCAGCGCGAAGATCACCGACAGGCGGAACCCATACAGCAAGCGCGAGAAGACATCCCTGCCGCGGTCGTCCGTGCCCAGCCAGTTCTCCGACGACGGCGGCGCCGGATTGGGTGCCGTCGCGAAATAGTTGATGGTGTCGTAGTGATAGCGCACCGGCGGATAGATCGCGAAGTTATTGCCCGCGCGGATGCGTTTTTCGATGAACGGATCGAGGTAATCGGTGGGCGTCGGAAAATCGCCACCGAAGGTCAACTCGGGATACGTCTTCACGAGCGGGAAATACCAGTGTCCCTCGTAGCGAACGACCCACGGCTTGTCGTTGGCGATCACCTCGGCAAAGAGGCTGATGCCGAACAGCACGACGAACACGACGAGGCTCCAGTAGCCCAGTCGCTGATTGCGAAAGCGCCGCCACACACGCCAGCGCGGCGAGCGCGATGCCGAGGGCGGGCGCGATGCGGCGAACGATGACGGGCGTGGCGATGGCGTGGCGGATCGGGTCACGTCAGTGCTCCAGTCGATCGAATTGAATACGCGGGTCGACCAGGACGTAGCACAGGTCGGAGATGAGTTTGGTCACCAGGCCGATGAGCGTGAACAGGTACAGCGAGCCGAGCACGACCGGATAGTCGCGGCGCTGCACCGATTCATACGACAGGCGACCCAGCCCATCGAGCGAGAACAGCGTCTCGATCAGCAGACTGCCCGCGAAGAACGCGCCGATGAAGGCCGACGGGAAGCCGGTGATGAGCGGAATCAACGCGTTGCGGAAGATATGCTTGAACAGCACCTTGCGCTCGGACAGCCCCTTGGCGCGCGCGGTGAGCACGTACTGGCGGCGGATCTCGTCGAGGAACGCATTCTTGGTGAGCATCGTGACGACCGCGAAGCTCCCCACGACCGATGCCGTCACCGGCAGCGTGATGTGCCACAGGTAGTCAGTGATCTTCGCCGGCCACGACAAGTCGCTCCAATTGTCGGAGACGAGCTCACGCAGCGGGAACACCTGCCAGAACGTGCCACCGCCGAAGAGCACCAGCAGCAACACCCCGAGCACGAAGCCCGGGATCGCGTAGCCGACGAGCACGACCAGACTCGTGAGCGTGTCGAATCGGGATCCGTTGCGCACCGCCTTGGCGATGCCCAACGGCACCGATATCAAGTACGTGAGGAAGAACGTCCACAAGCCGAGCGAAATCGACACCGGCAACTTCGAGACGATGAGCGACCACACACTCTGGTGATGGAAGTAACTCTGGCCGAGATCGAATTTCGCAAAGCGCTTGAGCATGAACCAGTAGCGCTCGGCCGGCGTCTTGTCGAAGCCATACAGCGCCTTGATCTGGGCCAGTTGCTGCGGGTCGATACCGCGCCGGCCGCGATACTCGCTCGCGGTGCCGCCGCCACTGGCCTCCCCGCCGCCGCCACGGCCCTTGAGTTCGAGCATCACCTGCTCGACCGGGCCGCCCGGCACGAATTGAATGACCACGAAGGTCAGCGTGATCACGCCGAGCAGCGTCGGAATCATGATCAGCAGGCGTTTGAGGATGTAGGACCACATGGTTGGGGGGCAGCTCCTGTTGGTACCTGACGCAGTGACGACCTATCGGGACGGGGCGGCGGGGCTCGACGCAGCGGACGGCGCCAAGGCCGCAGGCGCCCCCGGCGTTGCCGACTTGGCCGGCCCCACGCGCGAATCCCACCATGTCGAGACGAGCCAGCCTTCGGCGGTGTAGTACAGCGGCAACTTGTCCGGGAAGTGCAGATACTGCTTGTAGGCCATGCGGTGCGTGGACGAGAACCAGTGCGGCACGATGTAGTAGCCGTGCATCAGCACGCGGTCGAGCGCACGCGCGGCGGCCAGAAGGTCGTCGTAGGTATGCGCACGCACGAGATCGGCCACGAGCGCGTCGACTGCCGGATCCTTCAGCCCGATGGCGTTATCCGAGCCTTCCACATCGGCAGACTGACTGCCGAAGCGATCGAGCAGTTCGGTACCCGGAATTTGCGAATCGGGATATCGCAGCGAAATCATGTCGAAGTCGAACGCTTCCAGGCGCTTCTGATACAACGCGAAGTCGCTCGTGCGGAAGTTCAGCGTGATGCCCAGCTTCGCGAGATTGCGCGCGTACGCCGAGGCGATCGGCCCCATCGCCCCGCCGTCGTCGAGAAACTCGAACACGAACGGCTCACCCTTCGCGTTGCGCAGCGCGCCGTCGCGATACGTCCAGCCCGCCTGCGCCAGCAGCTCGCGCGCCTGACGCAGGTTCTCGCGTAGACTCGCGGGCGGGGTCGTCGTCGGCTGCACGACCATCGGCCCGAACACGGCCGGATCGAGCGACTTGCGCAGCGGGTCGAGCAGCTTGCGCTCCGCCGCACTCGGCAGACCGCGAGCCGCGAGATCGCTGTTGGTGAAATAGCTGTCGATGCGCTGGTACTGGTTGTAGAACAGTTGACGATTGAGCCACTGGAAGTCGAGCGCCAGGTCCAGCGCGTGGCGCACGCGCACATCGCGGAACATGTCGCGCCGCAGGTTCAGGATGAAGCCCTGCATGCCCGCCGTGTTGTGATGTGCGAATTCGCGCTTGATCAGTTCGCCGTCGCGAAAGCGCTTGCCCACGTAGCTGCGCACCCAACTCCGGGCACGGTATTCGGTAATCGCGTCGAACTCGCCCGCCTTGAAGCCTTCGAGCCGCACGATGTCATCGGAGTAAAGCTTGTAGACGATGCGCTCGAAGTTGTAGGTGCCGCGTCGCACCGGCAGGGCGTTGCCCCAGTAGTTCGGGTCGCGCGCGAAGGTGATGCGCCGTCCGCCGTCATAGGACTCGATCCGATACGGACCGCTGGCGATGGGCGTCTCGAACGTCAGCGCGTCGAAGGCCTTGCGCTTGCCGTTCGCGTCGGCGCCCCACTTGGGCGAGAACACCGGCACCGTCGCCACGAGCAGCGGCAGGTCGGGACTCACGCGACGGAAGTCGAAGCGCACACGACTGGCGTCGAGTACGCTCACGCCCTTCACGTCCGCGAACATCACCTTGAAGCCCGGCGACGCCTGCGGGCTCATCAGCGTATCGAACGAGTATTTGACGTCCTGTGCCGTCACCGTATCGCCGTTGTTGAAGCGCGCGGCCGGGTTGAGGTGGAACGTGACCGAGGTGCCGTCCGGGGCGACCGCGATGTCGTCGGCGAGCAGGCCATAGACGGTGGCGGGTTCGTCGGCGCTGCCGACGCCGAGCGTCTCGAACATCAGGCCCAGCACGCCCGGGGCCGACGTGCCGCGCAGCGTGAACGGATTGAACTTGTCGAAGCTGGTGCGGCGATCGGGGTTGGCGAGCGTGAGCGTGCCGCCGCGAGGGGCATCGGGATTGACGTAGTCGAAGTGCGTGAAGCCTTGCGGATACTTCGGCTCGCCGTATTGGGCAATCGCATACTTCGCCTGCGCGGCCGGCGCGAGCAGCAGGCCCAAGGCGAGCGCCGGAACGAGGGCGGGAACGACGCTCAGCACGCGGATCAGAGAAGACACGAAGCGGGCGAGCGAGTCGCGCGTCGCGAGTGGATGCCGTGTTGTGCGCGCTTTCATGCGTCTCCTGTGTTGGTCGGCGAACGGCAGCCCTGGAGCCCCGACGCCTCCAGACCCCTCCCCTTCGGCCCACCGCAGCATTGAGCGGCGTTGGATGGCGTTTGGCGACGTCTGGTGACGTCGCCTGTGCTCGCCCTCACGCACATTTCCCGCATGAGGCTTGGCGACACGGCCGGACCGCGCGACAATTGTACCCAAAAGCCCGGCGGTTACCGCACTGAAAGACGCAGGCTCGCCGGCCCGGTTCCCCTGTTTCCGCCCCGGAGGCCGACGTTGCGTGCTACACGATCGCCCGCGCAGAACCCCAACCGTACCCTGCCTCGCTGGCTCGCCCGATTTTTCTTTCATTGTGTGGAAGCGGCGCAACGTCTTATCGCGCGTGGCTCACTGGTCGGCGACAAGCCCATCTTCGAGAACACGCAGTTCCCGTGGGTCGAAGCCCTCGAAGCGCAGGCACCGGCCATCGCCCGGGAACTCGACGCCGTCCTCGCCACGCCCGGGCGGTTGCCGGCGTTCCACGAAATCTCGCCCGACGTCGCCACCATCACACAAGATCATCAGTGGCAGACCTTCGTGTTCCTCGGCTACGGCATGCGCGCCGAGCGCAATCTCGCGCGTTGCCCGGCCACGGCCGCAGCGCTCGACGGCATTCCAGGGCTGCGCACCGCCTTCTTCTCCATCCTCTCGCCGGGCAAGCAGATTCCGCTGCATCGCGGCCCTTACAACGGGGTGCTGCGACTGCATCTCGCGCTGAAGGTGCCGCGCGAGCGCGAGCACTGTTGGATCGAAGTCGATGGTCAGCGTTATGCCTGGCAAGCCAACCGCGCCGTGGTCTTCGACGACGCCTATTCCCACCAGGTGCACAACGATACCGACGAGACGCGTGTGGTGCTGTTCGTCGATTTCGAGCGTCCGTGCAAGGTGCCCGTGTCGTGGCTCAACAAGTGGCTGCTTGCCTTTGCCCCACTCACACCGGAGTTGCAGCAAGCCAAGGCGAATCACGAACAGTGGGAGCGCGACTATTACGCGGCGCCCACCGCTGACACGCCCGGGAAGCCCGATATGGCCGATATGCCCGAGCCCGCCGCCAACCCCGCAACACCCGTTGCGACATCGAACGCTCCGGCCACGCACACCGAGGCCAACGAACGCGCGCACGGCTGACGCGGCCCGCACCCGTCGCCAATAAAAAGCGCCGCGTCGTACGTCGTCATGAAAACCCCCCAAGGGTTGGCGTGATGCCTAACGCTTGGGGGTCGGTTCACCTGTCGCTGGCGATCCTCGCTGCGGACTCGGTTTACGACTGCCGTCCGGGTTGTGCGAGCACATCCTGCGCCGGCGGCGGAACGAAGTTCGCCGCGAGCACGGCGACCAGCGCCGCTGCCATCATCGCGCCAATGCCGAGCGCGGCATCGCCGAAGTGGAGGTATGCCACCTTCATCGTCTCGATCACGACCACCGCTACCACGATGGTGATCATGCTGAGCATGCCCGCCACGGTCGCGCGATTGGGACTCTCGACGGCAAACAGCGACTGGCGATACACCACGCCGTAGCACATGCCCATGCCGAACGCATGCAGCGACGTGCCGACCAGCAATGCAGGATAACCCGGCGCGAGAATCACCGTGCCGATCAGCGATACGGCGGCGCCGATCAGCATGGCGGCCACGCCCGTCGCGAGCAATCGGCCATTGGACCAACGCCCGACCTGACGCGCGAGCAGCACGTTGCCGAGAATCAGCGCCGCAAAGACCGGCACTTGCAGCAGCGCGTATTGCATCTGCGACAGACCGGCTCGCTCGATCAGGAACACCGGCCCAAGCGCAATCCACGTCAGCAGTGG
Source organism: Pandoraea eparura (assembly GCF_902459725.1). Lineage (GTDB taxonomy): Bacteria > Pseudomonadota > Gammaproteobacteria > Burkholderiales > Burkholderiaceae > Pandoraea > Pandoraea eparura. Next base: position 419,022 of record NZ_CABPSH010000004.1, on the reverse strand, counting down.
CGTGACGGCAAGGCCCGTGAGCACACCACCACGCCAGAACCGCGCACTCGAGAGCGGCAGCTTGTAGCTCGCCCAGAGTGCCTTCGCGTTCAACGCCGTGCGGTCATGGCGCGACAGTTCCGGCATGGTGCGATACAGCCCCACGAACGAGAACACGGCCACGATGGCGATAAGCCAGAAGATGCTGCGCCACGGCCAGTACGACACCACCGCCGCGCCCGCGAGCGGGCCGAACAGCGGCGAGAGCAGTGAGACGTTCGCCATGAGCGCCATCACGCGCACTGCGGTCTTCTCGTCGAACGCTTCGTGCACGGTCGGATAGCCCACGGTCAGCACGAAGCAGCAGCCCATGCCCTGGAGAAAACGCAACGCGATGAACTGCGGCATCGTCTGCACGTAGTGCGTGGCCAGACAGGCGACGATGAACATCACGAGACCGCCGAGCAGCACGCGACGGCGTCCGAAGCGATCGGCGAGCGGTCCGAGCAGCCATTGCAGGCTGGCGTTGCCGAGCATGGCGGCGGTGAGCGCCAGCGTGGTCATGTCCGCCGACGCCCCGAATTCTCGCGTGACCATCGGCATGCCGGGCATGATCATGTCGTTCGAGATGTAGACGGCAAACTCGAAGAGCACGAGCGAGAACGGAAACCAGAATCGGGAAACGGGCGTGGTGGGGTGAGACACCGGGTGAAAGCTCCTCTGTGCGGCCAACGCGCATGACGATGGCCCAGGTAAAAAGACAACACCCCCGGTACCTGCGAGGCACCGGGGGTGTCGATTGCATCGATGATGCCGCTCGGTGACGGCTTTCGATCGCTCAGACGTCCAGAAGTTCGACCTCGAAGACCAGCGTGGCGTTGGGCGGAATCACACCGCCGGCGCCGCGAGCGCCATAGCCCAGTTCCGGCGGAATGACCAGCTTGCGCTTGCCGCCGACCTTCATGCCGGCCACGCCTTCATCCCAGCCGCGAATGACCATGCCGCCGCCGAGCACGAAGGCGAACGGGTCGTTGCGGTCCTTGCTGGAATCGAATTTCTTGCCGTCGGTCAGCCAGCCCGTGTAGTGAACCGTGACGGTCTTGCCCGGCGTGGCCTCGGCGCCGTCGCCCACTTGCAGATCGTCGTATTGCAGGCCGGAATCGGTGGTGATGATCGACATCGTTGTCCTCGCTCGAAACAGAAAGAGTATCGACGCGCGAGGTATCGCCAACGCGCGAACTCGGGAAAGAAAAAACCCCCGGCTCTCCGCGGAGAGCCGGGGGTGTTCCGCCAAGGCGACTTGGCGGAGACGGAGGGATTCGAACCCTCGATCCAGGTTTTGGCCCAGATGCTCCCTTAGCAGGGGAGTGCCTTCGACCTCTCGGCCACGTCTCCCAAACTTGTCGTCACATCAGGGAGGTGATGTAACGAAGGCGTGATATTACCTACTGTTCGCGATGTCGTCAAACATTATGCGCATCAAAATCCAACAATATTTGCGCAGGTGTCATGCCTTCGACACGCTTGGGGAAAATTCCCCGCACGACCGCGCGAAAATCGCGCGTCGCGCCGCATGCCTCGAGCCGGCATGCGACACGTCGGACGTCGTTGGCGACGCTCAGGCCTGATCGAGTTCGAACGCCTTGTGCAGCGCGCGCACGGCCAGCTCCATGTACTTCTCGTCGATCAGCACGGAGATCTTGATTTCGGAGGTCGAGATGAGCTGGATGTTGATGCCCTCTTCCGAGAGCGTGCGGAACGCCTTGCTGGCGATACCGACGTGCGAGCGCATGCCCACACCAACGATCGATACCTTCGAGACCTTCGGGTCGCCCACGACTTCGGCGGCACCGATGTGACCCTGCACATCCTTTTGCAGCAGCGACATGGCGCGCTGATAGTCACCGCGCGGCACCGTGAACGTGAAGTCGGTCTTCCCTTCGATGCTCAGGTTCTGGATGATCATGTCGACATCGATGTTCGCGTCGGCGATCGGGCCAAGGATCTGGTAGGCGATGCCCGGACGATCCGGCACGCCGCGCACGGTGATCTTGGCCTCGTCGCGCTGGAATGCGATACCCGAGATGATGGCCTTTTCCATTTGTTCGTCTTCCTCAAAAGTAATCAGCGTGCCCGAGCGCGCTTCTTCGTCGAGCGCGATCATCGGGTCGGTCAGGCTCGAGAGCACACGCGTCTTGACCTGGTACTTGCCGGCGAATTCCACCGAACGGATCTGCAGCACCTTCGAGCCGAGGCTGGCCATTTCCAGCATCTCTTCGAAGGTGACCTTGTCGAGGCGGCGCGCTTCGTCGACCACGCGCGGGTCGGTCGTGTACACGCCATCGACGTCGGTGTAGATCAGGCACTCATCGGCCTTCAGCGCCGCGGCGACTGCCACGGCCGACGTGTCCGAGCCGCCGCGACCCAGCGTGGTCACGTTGCCGTTCGGATCAATGCCCTGGAACCCCGTGATGACGACCACGCGGCCGGCGTCGAGATCGGCCATCACGCGCTTGTCGTCGATTTCCGAAATACGAGCCTTGGTGAAAGCGCTGTCGGTCTTGATCGGTACTTGCCAGCCGGCATAGCTCACGGCATCGACGCCCGCTTCCTTGAGGGCCATCGCCAGCAAGCCAACGCTCACTTGCTCGCCCGTGGCGGCAATGGCGTCGAGTTCGCGCGGATCGGGATGGGCCGAAATTTCCTTGGCCAATCCCAGCAGACGATTGGTCTCGCCGGACATCGCCGACGGCACCACCACCATCTTGTGACCGGCCTTATGCCACTTGGCCACGCGCTTGGCGACATTCTTGATGCGCTCCACCGAGCCCATCGACGTGCCGCCGTATTTGTGTACGATCAGAGCCATAACATTGCTAACACATTGATTTGAAACCGTTTATGAATCACGCACGGAGACCCGCCGAAGGGTATCGGTCACGTTTCGATTCGCGGAACTTTTGATTATCGCACGAATGTATCGCGCCTGAGCCAGTCTGGCGCACATTGCACTGCCAAGGGCGCCGCGCGCCGCATGCAGCAGCAGATTGTGCTGTTTTGCGCCGCTTACGCGTCGTCGCGCCACGTCATCCGCCAGCGCGCACCGCCGTTCGCACCCGATTGTGCCGCCCCGTCGATGCCCAGGCGCGGCACGAAGACGATCTCGCCACCCTGCCAGATGATTGGCACATGACGCAACCATGCCGCCACCCCTCGACTCTGGTACCAGTGCTTCAGCGAGCGCGAATGCCCCTGCGCGTGTTCGCGCCATCGCTCGCCCCCTGTGCGTGCCCTCGCCACGAGCGGGCGCGCGCGCAGCACGCGCTCGTCGATCGATCCGCCCTCGCCCTCCTCGCCCACCTCACCCTCGGCGACCGGCACGAACACAATCCTTCCACGCCAGTGCGGCAACGGCCATTCGCGCTCGCCCGCCCAGGACAACGCGACATCGCCGGCCCCATCGTCCGGGCCCGCCGCGTCGTAGACCGCCGTCCACTGCAAGACCCCGCGATACAGCCGCAAGACCGAGTTGCCATGCGGCAGTTCGAGCGATGCATCATCGTGCGCGTCACGAATCTGTCGCACCCACTCATCCAGCCGCGCTTCCGACGGCATGGCCAATCCGCGACGTGCCGCCCAATACCGCAGCAGGTTCGCCAGTCGCGGCGCGTCCAGCGCTTGCAGCCGACGGCGTTGCAAGCGCTCGTCGCCTTTATCGTGCGTCACACACGCCATGTCGAAATCGGCCTGCGCGAGCTGATCGAGCAGCGATTGCGCTTGCGCCGCATGGCGCGCAAACCGCGCCAACGTCTCGCGATACGCGGGCACGTGGGCCGCGATCGCGGGCATGACATCGTGGCGCAAGGCATTGCGCAGATAGCGACGATCCTCGTTCGACGGATCCTCGACCCACGACAGCGAGCGCGCCTTTGCATACGCCAGCATCGTCTCGCGCGAAACGTCGAGCAACGGTCGCAGCAAGCGCGCGCGACTCGGCGAGTTGCCGGCCGCGACCGGCAACTCGCCCTCGACGGCCATGGCCGCCACGCCGGGCAACCCCGCGCCGCGCAGCATCTGCAACAGCACGGTCTCGGCCTGATCGTTCGCGTGATGGGCGCTCAGCAGCCAGCGCACACCATGCGCATCGCACGACGCCGCAAGCGCCTGATAACGCGCAGCACGCGCCGCGCCCTCGATGCCCTGCCGGGCGTCGCGCGGCACGCTCACGCGACGCGCCTCGAACGCGAAACCGCGCAGGCGCGCCTCGCGCTCGCACGCAGCGAGCCACGCATCGGCATGCTCGGACAGTCCGTGATGGATGTGGATGGCCAGCGGCGGTGCGATCGCCTCGCCCGCGTCTCGACGCGCCTGGACCCAATGCGCCAGCGCATCGAGCAGCACCATCGAGTCGAGTCCGCCGCTCAGCGCGACGGCGAGTTGGGGGACATCGTGAGGTGGGGCGTCCGACGTGACGTGTGACGCAACGTGCGTCGCCAGCGTGAGGCGCAATGCGACGTCCACATGAACGACTGCCGCGTCGCTTCGGGCAGAAGCATACGCGGCAGGGCAGGCATCGTGGTGCGGCATCGGATTCGGCGTCATCGCCACGACCGGCGACGACGCGATGGCAGGCGCCTTACTTCGCGCCGGCTTCCTTGAACTTGCCATAGCTCATCAGGCGCTCGAAGCGGCGCTCGAGCAGTTCCTTGTGGCTGCTGCCCTGGAACTGGCGCAGCGAATCGGCCAGCGCACGCTTGAGCATGCCGGCCATGCCGAGCGGATCGCGATGGGCGCCGCCCAGCGGCTCGTTGATGATCTTGTCGATCAGCCCCAGCGCCTTCAGACGGTGCGCGGTCAGACCCAGTGCTTCGGCCGCCTCGGGCGCCTTGGCCGCGCTCTTCCACAGGATCGACGCGCAACCTTCCGGCGAGATCACCGAGTACGTCGAGAACTGCAGCATCATGACCGTGTCGGCCACCGCCACGGCCAGCGCCCCGCCCGAGCCGCCTTCACCGATGATGGTGGTGATGATCGGCGTCTTGAGCTCGGCCATCACGTACAGGTTGTGACCGATGGCTTCCGATTGGCCGCGCTCTTCGGCGTCGATACCCGGATAGGCGCCCGGCGTGTCGACGAACGAGAAGATCGGCAGGCCGAATTTTTCGGCAAGCTTCATCAGGCGCATGGCCTTGCGATAGCCCTCGGGACGCGGCATGCCGAAGTTGCGCATCGCACGCTCCTTCGTGTCGCGGCCCTTCTGGTGACCAATGACCATGCAGGCCTGGCCGTTGAACCGCGCCATGCCGCCCACGATGGCCAGATCGTCCGAGAACGAGCGATCGCCATGCAGTTCATGGAAATCGGTAAAGATGTCCCGAACGTAATCGAGCGTATAGGGACGCTGCGGATGACGCGAGATTTGCGAAACCTGCCACGGCGACAGGTTCGTGTAGATGTCCTTGGTGAGCTGCTGGCTCTTCTTCGAGAGGCGCTCGATCTCTTCGGAAATGTCGACGGCTGAATCGTCTTGCACAAAGCGCAGCTCTTCAATCTTCGCTTCGAGCTCGGCGATCGGCTGTTCAAAATCCAAAAAGGTGTTCTTCATCAGGCTTCCCCGGAAATGCGGCAGCGTATTGTACCGCCGGCAACGTCTGCCCGGTCGAGATAGACAACTTTCATTGCCGCTCGACTTGCAATAGACGTCAATAATGACTGGATGCGTTGGGATGGACGCGGATTATACGTCGTCGCGTGCGCTTTCAGTATTCGACGGGCACCGGCTCGAGGCTTCGCCACATATACCAGGTGGCGACGGAGCGCCATGGCTCCCAATTGGCGGCCACTTCCCGTGCTTCGCTACGCGTGACGGGCTCCCCGCTGAAATAGTTGACGCTGATCGCATTGATCAGCCCGACATCGTCGAGCGGCAGAACGTCGGGACGCAGCAGATTGAACATCAGGAACATTTCGGCCGTCCAGCGGCCGATGCCGCGAATGCCGGTCAGCTCCGCGATGACCGCCTCATCGTCCATCGTCGCCCAGGCGTCGACGTGCAGCGCGCCCGACTTGAAGTGCGTTGCCAGGTCGAGAATGTATTCGGCCTTGCGGCGCGACAACCCGCAACCGGCGAGCGCATCGTGCCCCGCCTTGATGAACTGAGCTGGCGTGAGCTTCGGACAGGTGGCCTGCACGCGATCCCAGACGGCTTGCGCAGCCTTCACCGAGATCTGCTGGCCGACGATCGAGCGCGCCAGAGTGACGAAAGGTTCGCCGCGCCCGCTCAGATGGGCCGGACCGAATTGGGGAATCAACTTCTTGAGAATGCGGTCGCGCCTCATCAGATCGGCGCAGGCCTGATCCCAGAAGTGCGGACGCGTCGCCCCCGTCGCCACCGGCAGCGGCACCACACCGGTCACCACCTGCTCGACGACGTCGTGCTCGATGCGCTCGATCTCGGGCGTCACGATGCGTGTCTCGCCATCGCGCTTGGCGATGACGCGGCGCGCGTCGTCGGCCGTCGACGGTGCAGCCTTCACCGGCACCTTTCGCGCGACCTTCGTCCCCGCCGTCGGCACCGCTTTTTTCACGACCTTTTCAGTGACCTTTTCGGCAACCTTCTTCGCGGCTTTTTCTGCGCCCTTTCCTGTGCCCTTTCCTGTGCCTTTTTCTGCGACTTTCCTTGCGACCTTTTTCGCCACCTTTCTCACGGCCTTTTTCGCCGCTGGCGGCGCCACCTTGCGCGCTGCGCCGGCTGGCGTTGCCTTTGCGACCGCAGCGCCAGCCGCGGCCTTGCCAACGGACTTGACGTCCGTCGTCGGGCGCTTGGCCGGCGTCGCCTTCACCGCCTTGACCGGCGCGCGGCGTTTGCTGTCGTCGGACAGCGCGGCCGATCGGGCGGCCTTGGCCGCTCCCTTCGTCCCCCTCGCGCCCTGCGTTGCGGCCGACTGGGTCGCCACCTTAGCGGCCACGGATTTACGAGTCACCATGAAATTTGCCTCGATGCGTCGCGCTCAGGCACGACGCCATTCGGTGGCGCCTCCGGGACGGTCTTCCAGCACGATACCGTCGGTCAGCAGTTCGGCACGAATACGATCGGCTTCCGCGAAATTGCGTTCGCGCTTGGCTTGCGCACGCGCTTCGATGCGCGCCTCCACCAACGCGCGCAACGCGTCGTCGTCGCCCGCCGCGTCGCTCCCCGCCGCCCCTTGCAGGAACGCTTGCGGATCGCGGCCGAGCAAGCCGAGCGTGCCGGCGAGCCCCTGCAACTGACGCACGAGCACCGGGTCGCGCTGCTTGTTGATCTCGCCGGCGAGGTCGAACAGCACCGAGATGGCCACGGGCGTATTGAAGTCGTCGTTCATCGCCGCGGCAAAACGCTGCGCGAACGGCTCGTTCCAGTCGAGCGGCATGCCATCGCCCGTGGCATCCTTGAGCGCCGTGTACAGGCGCGTCAGCCCGCCGCGCGCGTCGTCCAGGTGCGCATCGCTGTAATTGAGCGGGCTGCGGTATTGGGCGCGCAGAATGAAAAAGCGCACGACCTCCGCGTCAAACTTCGCGAGCACTTCGCGAATCGTGAAGAAGTTGCCAAGCGACTTGGACATCTTCTCGTTGTCCACACGCACGAAGCCGTTGTGCATCCAGTAGTTCACGAACGTCTCACCGGTCGCGCCTTCGCTCTGGGCAATCTCGTTCTCGTGATGCGGGAATTGCAGATCGGCCCCGCCACCGTGAATGTCGAAATGATTGCCGAGCAACTGGCAGCTCATCGCCGAGCATTCGATGTGCCAGCCCGGGCGGCCCGCGCCCCACGGCGAGGCCCACTTCGACTCGTCAGGCTCGGTGTCTTTGGCGCGCTTCCACAGCACGAAGTCGAGCGGATCCTGCTTCGCGGCGTTGGCGGCAACCCGCTCGCCGGCGCGCAGATCCTCGATGGACTTGCCCGAGAGTTGCCCGTAACCGGCGAACTTGCGCACGGCGTAGTTCACGTCGCCATCGTCGGCCTGGTAGGCATACCCGTTACGTTGCAGCGTGCCGATCATGTCGACCATCTGCGGGATGAATTCGGTGGCACGCGGCTCGTGATCCGGGCGTTGAACCCCCAGCGCGTCGGCATCGTCATGCATCGCGGCAATGAAACGCGTCGTCAGTTCGCGCATCGTTTCGCCATTCTCGACGGCGCGCTTGATGATCTTGTCGTCGATATCGGTGATATTGCGCACATAGGTCACGCGATAGCCGAGCGTTCGCAGCCAGCGCTGTACCATGTCGAACACCACCATCACGCGCGCATGACCGACGTGACAGTAGTCGTACACCGTCATCCCGCAAACATACATGCGGACTTCGCCGGCAACCAGAGGTACGAACGGCTGTTTGTCTCGCGCGAGCGAGTTGTAGACACGCAGTGAATCCATAGATAAGCGCTTGACCGGGCGGCAACAGCGCCGGACGCTGCGACGATGTCCTCGAACGCGTCACACAGGGCGTGACGGGAGCGACATCGCGAGGCGGGCTGCGCGCCGTGCGGTGGAAAAAACGAACCTGCGAACCGCATCCGCCGCCATAAGGAGAAATGGCGCGGGCCGAGCGCAGGTGTTTTGTTAGAATGCGGCCGAGTATAGCATCTCTTGCGCACCTCTCAGGTATCCCAAGCACCCACTATGACGCAACGAAGCCGGTCACTTTTGTCTCTCGCAACGCGCCCGCTGCGCGAACGCCGTCCGGGGGCCGCCGCCCCGCGCAGCACCCGCGCACTCGCGCTTGCCGGCCTTACCCTCGGCCTCGCGGGCACGTTGTTCGCGCTGCCCGCCGCGGCACAGGCCATTACCGATCCGCCGCCGCCCGCGCCGCTGCAAACGCCGCAGCAAGCCAGCGAATCGGCCATCGACAAACTGGTTGCCGCCGGCAAGTACAACGACGCGCTCGCGAAGATCGACGAACACCTCAAGCAATATCCGCGCGACGCACAGGTGCGTTTCACGCGCGGACGCGTGCTCATGGAGATGGGCCGCAACGCCGAAGCCATCGACGCCTTCACCGCGCTCACGCAAGACTTCCCGGAACTGCCCGAGCCGTTCAACAACCTCGCGGCGCTCTATGCGCAGGCCGGTGAGTACGACAAGGCGCGCGCGGCGCTCGAGAGCGCGATTCGCAACAACCCCAGCTTTGCCGTGGCCTACGCGAATCTCGGCGACATCTACGCCAAGCTCGCGCAGCAGGCGTATCAGAAATCGCTCAGGCTCGCACCGACCGCGCGCGTGTCGAACCGCGAGAAAATCCTGAGCAACATGCTCGCCCCGCAGCGCATCGCCCCCGTGAGCCAGACGCCCTCACCGGCCAAGGCCGACGACGCCGCGCTCAAGAACGTTGGCAAGTCGGGCAACTGAGCCCGCCCCCCGCCCACCATTCCGACCCTAGAATCGATTCTTCATTGCCTACGGAGACCTGCATGAATTTTCCGAATCGCCTGCGTCGCACGCTGCTCGGCGGCGTCCTCGCTGCGGCCGCCCTGTCGGGGACGAGCCTGAGCGCAGTGGCGCAGGGTACTGACCCGCAAGTGCAATTCAAAACGTCGGCCGGCAACTTCGTCGTCGAACTCAACCCGAAGGCGGCACCGAAAACGGTCGAGAATTTTCTTCAATACGTCAATAGCGGTTTCTATAACGGCACGATCTTCCACCGCGTGATCGGCAACTTCATGATCCAGGGCGGCGGTTTTACGCCCGATATGAATGAAAAGCCCACGCGCGCGCCGATCCCCATCGAATCGCAGAACGGACTCAAGAACGTGACCGGCACCATCGCCATGGCCCGCACGTCGAATCCGAACTCCGCGACCGCGCAATTCTTCATCAATGTGAAGGATAATGCGTCACTGGACTACCCCAACCCGGACGGCTACGGCTACGCGGTATTCGGCAAAGTGGTATCCGGCATGGATACCGTCGAGAAGATCAAGGGCGTTGCCACGACCCGCAAGGGCATGTACCAGGACGTGCCGGCCACGCCCGTCGTGATCGAATCGGCCAGCGTCGTCAAGCGCTGATACCCTCCGGCCCAACGGGACCATTTCATCTGAAGGAAAGCATCATGGTTGAATTGCAAACGAATCACGGCGTCATTCGCATCGAACTCGACGCCGACAAGGCACCGAAGACGGTCGAGAACTTCCTGAACTACGTCAAGAACGGCTTCTACGACAACACGGTGTTCCATCGCGTGATCAATGGCTTCATGATCCAGGGCGGCGGTTTCGAGCCGGGCATGAAGCAAAAGCCCACCGACGCGCCGATCGAGAACGAAGCCAACAACGGCCTGAAGAACACCAAGTACACGCTGGCCATGGCCCGCACGAACGATCCGCATTCGGCCACGGCGCAGTTCTTCATCAACGTGAGCGACAACGACTTCCTGAACCACAGCGCACCGACGCCGCAAGGCTGGGGCTACGCCGTGTTCGGCAAGGTCGTCGAAGGCCAGGACATCGTCGACCAGATCAAGGGCGTGAAGACGGGTTCGAAGGGCTTCCACCAGGACGTGCCGGTGGACGACGTCATCATCGAGAAGGCCGTGATCGTCGCGTAAGCGCATCTGCCGCGAACGCAAACACTCGATGCCAGTATCGACTGCGCGGTGCCCGCAATGTCCTGTGATTCCCCGGGGCGACGGGCCCGCGCTTTTCATTTCCGATCTTCACCTCTCGCCGGCGCTGCCGCGCACGGTGCAAGTCTTCGAGGACTTCCTGCGCGGCCCCGCGCGTGAAGCGTCCGTCCTGTTCATCCTCGGCGATCTGTTCGAATACTGGATCGGCGACGACATGCTCGATGTCGACGCGCCGACCGGCACACGCACCGATGCCTCCGACGCCGCCTCACCGCAGCCCGAACCGCTCGGCGCCTTCGCGCGCCGCATGACGGCCGCCATGGCGGCACTGTCCGCAAGCGGCGTGCCGATCGCGGTGATGCGCGGCAATCGCGATTTCCTGCTCGGCGAGCGCTTCGCGCGCGCGGCCGGTGCGATCCTGCTCGACGATCCGTGTGTCTTCTCGTTTCTCGGACAGGCACTGGTGCTCAGTCATGGCGACCAGTTGTGCACCGACGACGTGGGCTATCAGCGTTTTCGACGCGTCGCCCATTCGCCGCTCGGCAAGGCGTTTTTCCTGGCGCTGCCGCTGCGCTTGCGCATGGCCATCGCGAATCGCGTCCGGCGGCGAAGTGCCGCCAAGGGGGCGCATCGCATGGCCTATGCCGACGCCAACGCCCAGGCCATCGCCGCCCTGCTCGATGCCGTCGGTGAGCGCACGCTCGTGCATGGGCACACGCACCGTCCGGCACGCCATGTGGACGGCCGCCACGTGCGCTGGGTGCTACCCGACTGGGAGTTCGATATAGCGACGCCACGCGGCGGCTATCTGCAATGGGACAGCCACGGCTTGCACGCCATCGACCTGGTCTACGCCTCGCCGCAACGCGCCTGAGGCGCTGCCCCATCCTGCCGGACGGCCCGCATGAATTGTGCGGCTGTGCTCGTCAGGGCGCCGTGGCGCCCTCGCACAATCGCGTGCCACGGCGCGCCACGGACTTCCACAACGCGCCGCCGTGCGACTCTGCGAGCATTCGCGGACCCTACATGTCCTGGATTTCCTTGCCCAGCTTGCGCAGTTCCGCGGTATCGATCTTGCTCGCGCCGAGGGCTTCGAGGTGCGCCCCAAGCTGGTTGAGTGCCGCCACCATCACATCGATCTTGTGCGCCTGATCGGTCGCGTTCTCGATCAACCCGTGAATGGCGAGCGAGACGGGATCGTCGGCGTTCGGCGTAATGCCGTAGGCGGAGAATTCCGGCTTGCGCGCGTTGTCGTTCGGCTTGGCTTGCGCGTCCTCGCGCGGGGTGTCGGGACGGATGATGCGCGCGGGATTCCCCACGGCTGTGCCGCCAGCGGGCACCGCCTTGACCACCACGGCGTTCGAGCCGATCTTCGCGCCCTCGCCCACCGTGAAGCCGCCGAGCACCTTGGCACCGGCGCCCACGATCACACCGGGCGCCAGCGTCGGGTGGCGCTTCGCCCCGCGCGCAAGCGACGTGCCGCCGAGGGTAACGCCCTGGTATATCGTGCAGTCGTCGCCAACGACAGCCGTCTCACCGATCACCACGCCCATGCCGTGGTCGATGAAAACACGGCGGCCAAGCGTCGCGCCCGGATGGATCTCGATGCCGGTGAGAAAGCGTGCGTATTGCGATACGTAGCGGCCGAGCCATTTGAAGCCGGATGTCCAGCAGCCATGCGCCACCCGATGCAGCATCACGGCATGCAGGCCGGGGTAGCAGGTGAAGACCTCCCAGTTGCTGCGGGCGGCGGGGTCTTTCTGTCGAATGGCGGCGATATCTTCGCGAAGACGGGTGAACATGAGACTGAATTCCATGCTGTGGTGCGCGGCCGGCCGTTCTGGCACGGATCGTCGCGGAGTTATCGGGGGGCGCACCGGACGTGAGCGGCAGACGCCGAGTGCGCCAGGGGCAGGCCAAGCGCCGTTTGCAAGGTCGACGCAACAAGCGAGGTGCGCGGCGGGCCGTCACCGCCGAATCCTGCGCTCCAGAACATGCTTCGCGATACCGCGCAGGATGTTGACTTCCTCACGCTCCAGATGACTCTTGGCGAAAAGCCGGCGCAGGCGCGTCATGAGCTTCTTCGGATTCTCGGGATCGAGAAAATCGAGATCGACGAGCGCGCGCTCCAGATGCGCGAGCATGCCTTCAACATCATCGCGTGTCGCGAGCGCATCGTGCGCGGCACCCTCGCGTCCCGGCGGCAACGCGGCCACGGCCGCGACCTGCGACCCCTCGCCGCGCTCACGCGCCAGACAGGCCATGCGCACTTCATAAGCGATCAACTGCACCGCCTGCGAGAGATTGAGCGAGCTGTACATCGGGTTGGCCGGAATGTGGACCAGTGCGTTGCAGCGCTCGACATCGTCATTGGACAAGCCCGTGCGTTCGCTACCGAACACGAACGCCACCGCTTCGCCCTGCCCCGCATGCTGCACGGCTATCGCGGCGCTCTCGCGCGGCTCGGCATTGGGCGGGCCGTATTCGCGCGAACGCGCCGACAACGCGACGGCCCAGCTCACGCCCTGCAAGGCCGTGTCGAGATCGGGCACGACCCACGCATTCGCCAGCACGTCGTCGGCACCGCTCGCGAGTGCCACGGCTTCGGGGTCGCACAACACGTCCGCCCCCGCACGCGGCGCGGCCAGCACCAACCGGCCGAACCCCATCGTCTTGATCGCCCGGGCGGCCGACCCGACGTTGCCGGGATGGCTCGTCTCGTTGAGCACGAAACGCACTTGATCGAACAACAGGGATGCGGGATGGGCAGCAGCAGACTGTGACATGAGGCAGTGAAGAGGCGTGAGAACAAAGCATGCGGCAGGCCGAAGCCCGGTGCACGGGGTCGACGTCCGCATCCCATTCGGGCCGGACGGCCGTTCGACGGCAGACGCCGCTATTTTGCCCTGAATCGGGAACGCTGCGGGCGCTCATGACGGCGTCGCTCATCGACGCTGCGCCGATGCGCGGCCACGACGCTGGCGCCGAGCCACGACAAAGCCACTATCAAGCCGTGATGAAGCCACGAAGCCACGAAGCCACGAAGACGCCGCAACGAAGCCGCAAATCGACGAAAAAGGGTCAGAAACAGGACCGGCAGCTGAAGCCGCCGCAGCGCACTCGTCGCGTTTTTGCTAAAATACGCGTTTTCGTCCCTGCAAACGAGCCGCCACCCGGTGCGCGGCGCTTGCAGGGCATCGCTCTTGCTCAATTTGTTCGCTTTGTCTGCCATGCCTGACGGCCGGCCCAGAGGGGGTCGCGCGTACCGTCGGCAATGGCCTTAACAGGAATCTGTCATGCAGCATCCCATGCTCAATATCGCGGTGAAGGCCGCGCGCCGCGCCGGCAACATCATCAGCCGCGCCTCCCTCGACATCGACACTGTCAAGGTCAGCAAGAAGCAGCACAACGACTTCGTGACGGAAGTGGACAAAGCGGCTGAGCAAGCGATCATCGAAACCCTTCTGCAAGCCTATCCGGACCACGCCATCCTCGCCGAAGAATCGGGTGAGGAGCACGGCAAGTCGGGCTCGGAATACCAGTGGATCATCGATCCGCTCGACGGCACCACCAACTTCATTCACGGCCTGCAATACTATTGCACGTCGGTCGCGCTCGCCCACAAGGGCATCGTCTCGCAAGCCGTGATCTACGACCCGACGCGCAACGAACTGTTCACCGCCTCGCGTGGCCGTGGTGCGTTCCTCGATGGCAAGCGCATCCGCGTGTCGCGCCGCGACCGTCTGGCCGATGGTCTGATCGGCACCGGCTTCCCGTTCCGCGATCTGCAAGGGGTAGAGAACTATCTGAAGATGTTCGGCACGATGACCGAGCATTGCGCGGGCATCCGTCGTCCGGGCGCGGCGGCACTCGATCTGGCCAACGTCGCGGCCGGCCGCATGGACGGCTTCTTCGAGCAGGGCCTGAACGCGTGGGACATGGCCGCGGGCAGCCTGCTGATTACCGAGGCCGGTGGCCTGGTCGGCAACTACACCGGCGAATCGGACTTCCTGTTCGAAGGCGAAGTTCTCGCAGGCAACCCGAAAATCTACGCGCAGATGGTCAAGCTGCTCGAAGGCTATTCGCGCGCCAAGCGTCCGGCATCGCCGGCCAAGGCCAGCGCGGCGGCCGCCGAAGGCAACCTGCCGTCGTAACGCCTGCGCAGGGACGTCGAAAGCGTCCCTCGTAAAAGAGACCCCGGCGATGCTTGCGCATCCCGGGGTTTTTCTATCGTCGGCGCCGCCGCGGGCGGCCCCGAACGGCTTCACACGCCGCGGGGGCCTCAGGCACCCAAGCGTGCCAGCACCGCGTCGCGACCCAGCAGTTCGAGCACGGCGTCGATGGCCGGCGTGTGCGTCGTGCCAACCACAAGCAGGCGCACCGGCATCGCGAGTTGCGGCATCTTCATGCCATGCTGGGCAAGCGTGGCCTTGAACGCCGGCGAGATCGCCGCCTTCGTCCACTCGGGCAGCGCCGCCAACGTCGCACCGAGGTCCTTCACGGCTGCGCGTGCAGCATCCGTCATGTGCTGCGCCAGATCGTCGTGCGTCGGGGCGGGTTTGCGGTAGAACATTTCGGCGCTCGCCGCGATGTCCTTGATCGTGTTCGCCCGGTCCTTGAACAGCGCGACGACCCCGGCCAGCGACGGACCGCCTTCGATCGACACGCCCGCTTTCTGCAGGAACGGCTCGGTCAGTCCGGCCAGGCGATCGTTGTCCGCCTGCTTCAGGTACTGGTTGTTCATCCACAGCAGCTTTTCGGGGTTGTGCTGCGCGGGCGACTTGCCCAGATGCTCGAGATCGAACCACGTCACGAACTGCTCGCGCGAGAACACTTCGGCGTCGCCATGCGCCCAGCCCAGACGCGCCAGGTAGTTCACCACCGCCTCGGGCAGGAAACCCTCCTCGCGATACTGAACCACGCTCATGGCGCCGTTGCGCTTGGACATCTTCTCGCCCTGGTCGTTAAGCACGGTGGGCAGGTGGGCGTAGATCGGCGGCTGCTTGCCGAGCGCCTCGAAGATGTTGATCTGGCGTGGCGTGTTGTTCACGTGGTCATCGCCACGAATCACGTGCGTGATGTCCATGTCGATATCGTCGACGACGACACAGAAGTTGTACGTCGGCGTGCCGTCCGGGCGCGCGATCACGAGATCGTCGAGTTCTTCATTCGAGATTTCGATGCGGCCCTTGACGGCGTCTTCCCACACCACGCTGCCGGCGAGCGGATTCTTGAAGCGTAGCACCGGTTGCACGCCAGTCGGCGGCTCGGGCAGCACCTTGCCCGGCTCCGGACGCCAGCGGCCGTCGTAACGCGGCTTCTCACCGCGCACGCGCTGCTGCTCGCGCAGCGCGTCGAGTTCTTCCATGCTCATGTAGCACGGATACACATGACCGGCTGTCTTCAGTTGCTCGAGCACCTCGCGATAACGGTCCATGCGCTGCATTTGGTAGAACGGGCCTTCGTCGTAGTCGAGGCCGAGCCATTCCATGCCTTCGAGAATGACCTGCACGGCTTCCGGGGTCGAACGCTCGAGATCGGTGTCTTCGATGCGCAACACGAACGCGCCGTGATTGTGACGCGCGAAGGCCCACGGATAGAGAGCGGAACGGATGTTGCCCAGATGGATGAAACCGGTCGGGCTAGGCGCAAAGCGGGTGCGGACTGTGGTCATGATTTGGCGTGGGTGCATCGCGTCGGCGACAAACAAAAACGCCCGCGGCGGAGGGTCTCGCGCAGGCGGGTCGCCAACATTCGGAAGCTGGCATTATATCAGCCACCTGTGCACACTCACGCAGAACCTGAGGGCATCCGCTTGCGCGACTCGCGTCGTGGAACGGAGATAGCGTCGGATCCCGCGCCGCTTGACGTTTGCCGCATTGCCGTTTGTCGTTCGCTGTTTGCTGTTTGCCGCTTACCACTTGTCGCTTTGTCCCTTCGCAACATTACATTGCCGTCTCATGTCCACCGCGATCCTCGAACTGCGTGAATACCGCCCGACCGAAAGCACCGACACGCACGACTTTCATCAGGTCGTGATCGGGCTGTCCGGGCGCATGTCGATGTCGCTCGATGGCGACGCGACGCGATACGGCCGTGTGGCCTCACGCAACGGCGTGGTGATTCCGGCGGGCGTGCGGCATGACTATCGCGGCGACGGCCCCAACCGGCAGGTCGTGCTGGACGTGCCATCGCGCCTCGCGGCGACGACCGGCTCGCAGCGGGCGTTCGCGCACGAGGCATTCTTCGCGCTCGACGCCAGCCTGCTGGCACTGGCCCGTCGCGTGAGCGCACGCAGCGACGGCGCGCGTCCCCTGAGCGCGGACGATCCGGTCGTGCGCGAGTGGCTGGGCGCCCTCACGGCGCGCCTGGCGCCGGCGCGTCCCGCACAGCGCACCGTGCGGCTGGACCTCGCGCGCATCGACGCCCGCCTGCGCACTGCGCTGGCGACACCCCCGGATACGGCGACGCTGGCCCGCGAAGCCGGTATGAGCGTGCGCCATTTTCACGATGCCTTTGTCGCGATCGCCGGCGAGACGCCTCACCGGCATCTGATGCGCCTGCGGCTGGCGTATGCGGACAGGTTGCTGAGCACCAGCGATGCGACGCTCGCGGACATCGCCCTGGAGGTCGGCTTCAACGATCAAAGCGCTCTGACGCACGCGTTTCGCCAGCACTACGGCCAGACGCCCGCGGCATGGCGGCGCGAATGCCACGCCCGCCCCACCTCGGGCTGAGCCGATTGCCCGCGCCCGGCGAGCCGATCGGAATGCTCCAAATACCGAATGGAATTCACCCATAAATGTTCGCGCTCACGACACCAATCTCCCAATTTCTGGTCGAATTGCGACGCTGATCGGCGCCTGGCATCAGGCGACAAGTGCAATGCCACGTGCCCGCGCGAACGGGCCCGGCGCCGGTCAGCGACCATCGACAGGCACGCAGCGACGTGCGCGACGCATTGGGAGACAAGCACCGTGGCATCACTTCTTTACCGCGTGTCCCTCGGACTGGGCGGACTGGCCCTGTTCTGGGCCTTCGGCATGCTCAGTGCCAACGAGTACGGCAAGAGCGCGGCGCTCATGGCGACGGCCCTGCCCGGGCTCACGGGCCTGTGCCTGCTGCTGCGCGCACGCCCCGCCTGGTTGAGCGCGACAACGCTTGGCATCATTGCCGTCTTCTTTTTCGACGCGGCGACCAAGGGCTTCCTGCGCGATTACTTCGGTTTGCGTCCGAATCATCTGCTGGTCTTGCAAGCGGTGTTCAACACGAACCCCTCCGAAGCCGGCGAGTTCTTCCGCCACCACTGGCGTGACCTCGCCGAGGCGAGTGGTGTCTTCGCCGGGCTGATGTCCGTGGTCGTCATGCTCGAGCGCCGCCTGTCGCACGCAGAAGCCGCGATCACCCCGCCGCCGATGCAACGCCGCGGCAAGTTCGCCGTGGCTTTCATGCTCATGGGCTTTCTCGCATTGCATCTGAATCCGACAATGGCCAAGGAAAATCCGCTGCTTTACTGGCCGATCCGCTATCTCGACTACCAGCGACAACTCGCCTATGCCGAAACGCTGCAACACGCCCTCGAACGCAACATGGCGCAGCGCACCGACTGGCGCGTGCAGTATCGCGGGCCGGCGCGCAAGACCGTCGTATGGGTGATCGGCGAGAGCCTGAACCGCAACAACATGTCGCTCTACGGCTACGCGCGCAACACGACGCCAATGCTCGACTCGCTGCGCAGCGAACTCACCGTCTTTCGTGACGTGGTCTCGTCCGAACCCGCGACGATGGCCTCGCTCATGAAGATGCTCACGCCGGCGAGCCTCACGGATCCCGACGCCTGGATGCGACAGCCCGATCTCGTCATGCTGGCGAGGGAAGCGGGGTATCGCACCTACTGGATATCGAACCAGGCACCCAACGACGGCTGGCTAGGACTCGTCGCCAAGCGAGCTGACGAGCGCGTCTTCATCAACAAGGGCTTGGGTCGAGGCGAGAACAATGTCGACGGCAATCTGCTGCCGGCTGTCGATGCCGCCCTCGCGAGCGATGCCCCCCGCAAGCTCATCGTCGTGCACCTGCTTGGCGCGCACCCGACCTACGACATGCGCTACCCGGCGACGTTCGCGCGCTTCGACAACGCCAACGACACCGTCATGCGCGACCTCGCGACGCAAGGCCGCTCGCTCTGGGTTCGTCGTCTGCGCAACGAGTACGACAACGCCATCGCGTACAACGATTACGTGGTTGCGAATCTGATCCGCAAGACGATGAAGGCCACAGCCACATCCGATGCGAGCCTGCTGTTCAGTTCCGACCACGCCCAGGAGGTCGGCCACACGCGCGATCACACGGGGCAGTCTGTCGCCGATGCGTCCGGCTACGAAATCCCGATGCTGGTCTGGACGCGCGACGCGATCGATGCGCGCAAACGCGCGATGCTCGAATCCCGCCCCTATCAGACCGACCAGCTCGAGCACACCATGCTCGGCCTGCTCGACATCGATACGGCTTACTACGACGCGTCGCACGACGTGCTCAGCGATGCGTTTTCCCCCGCACCGCGCAGCATCAACGGACACGCCTATTGAGATTGCGACGGGCGACGGGCGACAAAAAAGCCGACGCGAATTCTCGCGTCGGCTTGTCAACTGCCTGTTACCTACCTGTTACCCGCTCATTACCCGCTTACCGTGAGGGTCAGCGCGGGTCAGCGCAAGGCAGTGTACGTCAGACCTCCAGACGCGACACGAACTTAGGCTGCAGATACGCTTCGAGCGCTTCCGGGCCGCCTTCCGACCCGTAACCGCTGTCCTTCACGCCGCCGAACGGCACTTCCGGCAGTGCCAGTCCCGAATGGTTGATCGTCAGCATGCCGGTCTCGACGCGCGCCGCCAGGCGATGCGCGGTGCCCTGCGAGGTCGTGTACGCATATGCCGCCAAGCCGTACGGCAGACGGTTCGCCTCGGCGATGGCTTCGTCT
Source organism: Pandoraea eparura (assembly GCF_902459725.1). Taxonomy (GTDB): domain Bacteria; phylum Pseudomonadota; class Gammaproteobacteria; order Burkholderiales; family Burkholderiaceae; genus Pandoraea; species Pandoraea eparura. The sequence goes on along the minus strand of NZ_CABPSH010000004.1, from coordinate 399,461 downwards.
TCCGTGTCGAACGGGTTGATGATCGCCACCGGGCCGAACGGCTCTTCGTGCATGATCTTCGCGCTCATCGGCACATTGCACAGCACCGTCGGCGCGTAGAAGTGGCCGCCTTCGGCCGCGCGCTTGCCGCCGGTCTTGAGCTGCGCGCCCTGGGCGACGGCATCCATGACGATGGCGCTGATCGCCTCGAAACGCTTGCCATTGACCAGCGGCCCCATCGTCGTCTCCGGATCCAGCCCGTTGCCCACGCGCACTGCTTCGGCAGCCTTCACGAAGGCGTCGACGAATTGATCGTACACGCCGCGCTGCACGAGGAAACGCGTCGGCGCGATACACACCTGACCGGCGTTGCGGAACTTGCCCGCGGCAAGATTGCGCACCGCAGCGGCAATATCGGCATCGTTGAAAATCAGCACCGGCGCATGCCCGCCGAGCTCCATCGTCACGCGCTTCATGTGCAGGCCGGCCATCGCCGCCAGTTGCTTGCCCACCGGCGTGGAGCCCGTGAACGACACCTTGCGGATCGTCGGATGCGGAATCAAATACGACGAGATTTCGGCCGGCACGCCGTACACGAGGTTCAGCACACCGTCGGGCAGCCCGGCGTCGGCGAAGGCGCGAATCAGCCCGGCCGGCGAGGCAGGCGTTTCTTCCGGTGCCTTGACGATCACGGAGCAACCGGCGGCCAGCGCGGCCGAGACCTTGCGCACCACCTGATTGACCGGGAAGTTCCACGGCGTAAATGCCGCGACCGGGCCCACTGGCGACGGAATCACCATCTGGTAGACGTTCGGCACGCGGGCCGGCACCAGACGACCATAGGCGCGCTTGCCCTCTTCCGCGAAGAATTCGATGATGTCGGCGGCCGAGAGCAGTTCGCCCTTGGCCTCGCCGATCGGCTTGCCCTGCTCCATCGTCATCTGACGTGCGATGTCGCCGACGCGTTCACGCAGCAGTCCGGCGGCCTTGCGCATGAGCTTGGCGCGCTCGAACGGCGCGATTTCGCGCCACTTGGCAAAGCCGGCTTCGGCCGCTGCCAGGGCCGCGTCCAGATCCGGCTGGGTCGCGCGTGCTACCGTGCCGATGGTTTCGCCAGTGGCCGGGTTTTCGATCGGCAGCGTAAGGCCTTCCGCGCCCCCCTTCCACTGCCCGTTAATGAAAAGCTCTACGTTGTGCGACATGCTGAAGTCTCCGGTTGGCAACACGCCCAACAGCATAACGCAGCCGGCCGATTCCTGTTGCCCTCCCATCGCAGCCAAGCCCGTGCGTTTCCCGAGGCCTGCGCAGACATCTCATCTCATGAAACAAAAGGGCCGGCAGCCCAGGAAACGTTCCACGTCCCCATGCTGCCGGCCCCTGGAGGATCAGTCGTCCCGCCCCTGCCCTCTTGCGGGACGTCGAAGCGCCCCAAGACATGTCAGCTCACCAGAATTTCCTTCAATGCGTCCGTGAACGCCACGCACTGCGCTTGCGTGCCGACCGTGATGCGAAGGAACTGGGCCACGCGCGCCTGCTTGAAGTGGCGCACGATGATCGAGCGTTCGCGCAGCGCCGCCGCCAGTTGGGCCGCGTCGTGCGACGGATGGCGCGCGAACACGAAGTTCGCCGTCGACGGCAGCACGTCGAAGCCGAGCGCCGTCAGACGCGCGACCAGCGCCTCGCGGCTCGCGATCACCGCCCGACGCGTTTCGTCGAAATACGCCTCGTCCTCGATGGCTGCCACACCGGCCGCTTGCGCGAGACGGTCGAGCGGGTACGAGTTGAAACTGTTCTTCACGCGCTCGAGCGCTTCGATCAGGTCCGGATGACCGATGGCAAAGCCCAGACGCAGTCCCGCCAGCGAGCGCGACTTCGAGAGCGTTTGCACCACGAGCAGGTTCGGATACGTCGCGATCAGCCCTGCAGCACTCTCGCCGCCGAAGTCGATGTAGGCCTCGTCGATCACCACCACCGAATCCGGATTCCCCGCCAGCAGGCGCTCGATCTCGCCACCGGCCAGCACGCGACCGGTCGGCGCATTCGGATTCGGGAAGATGATGCCGCCGTTCGGCTTGAGGTAGTCGTCGACGCGAATCTCGAACGTGTCCGTCAGCGGCACGTTCTCGAACGCCACCCCGTACAACCCGCAGTACACCGGATAGAAGCTGTAGGTGATGTCCGGGAACAGGATCGGCTTGTCGTGCTTGAGCAGTCCCTGAAACACGTTCGCCAGCACTTCGTCGGACCCGTTGCCCACGTGCACATTGGCCACGTCGATGCCGAAGCGATTGGCGATGGCCTGCTTGAAGCGACGCGCGTCGGGATCGGGGTAAAGCTTGAGCGCATCGGCGTCGCCGCCGAGCGCCTCGCGAATCGCGGCGAGCACGCGCGGCGACGGACCGTACGGGTTCTCGTTGGTGTTGAGCTTGATCAGACGCTGCATCTGCGGCTGCTCACCGGGCACATAGGGCGTCAGTTCGGCAACGCCCGCACTCCAGAATCGACTCATGACGACCGCTCCGCTCAGCGCACGAAACCGCGAGCCAGATCGGCCCGGATATCGGCCGGCGACTCCAGACCGACCGCCAGACGGATCAGGCCTTCGGTGATGCCCGCCGCGGCACGCGCCTGCGGCGTGATGCGGCCGTGCGTGGTACTCGCCGGATGCGTAATCGTCGTGCGCGTATCGCCAAGGTTGCCCGTGATCGAGCACACGCGCGTGTTGTCGATCACACGCCAGGCGTTCTCACGCTGCTCGGCGGGCGTGGCGCCCTTGAGTTCGAACGCGACAATCGCCCCCCCAGCCTTCTGCTGGCGCTGTGCGAGCGCGTACTGCGGGTGCGACGGCAGTCCCGGGTAGAACACGCGGCCGACCTGCGGCTGCTGCTCCAGCCACTGTGCGATCGCCAGCGCGTTCTCCGATTGCTTCTCGACGCGCAGCGACAACGTCTCCAGTCCCTTGAGCAACACCCAGGCGTTGAACGCGGACAGCGTCGGGCCCGCGCTGCGCACGTATGTGAACACCTTGCCCATGATGAATTCCTTCGTGCCGACGATCGCACCGCCGAGCACGCGGCCCTGACCGTCGAGGAACTTCGTCGCCGAGTGAACGACGACGTCCGCGCCGTACTCGATGGGCCGTTGCAGCGCCGGCGTGCAGAAACAGTTGTCGACGACGAACAACGCCCCCGCTTCCTTCGCGATCTGACCGATGGCAGCAATGTCGGCGATGTCGGTGAGCGGGTTGGACGGCGTCTCGAGGAAGAACATCTTCGTGTTCGGACGGATCGCGGCACGCCAGGCGTCGAGATCGGTCGGGTCGACGAACGTCGTCTCGACACCGAAGCGGTTGAAGATCGTGGAGAAGACGTTGAGCGTGGAGCCGAAAATGCTCTGCGAGCTCACGAGGTGATCGCCGGCCGACAGCGCCGCCATCACCACCGAGACGATCGCGCTCATGCCCGAGGCGGTCGCCATGCAGGCCTCACCGCCCTCAAGCGCGGCCAGACGATCCTGGAACATCGACACGGTCGGGTTGGTAAAGCGCGAGTAGGTGAAGCCCTCCTCCGAATGCGCAAAGCGTTCGGCGGCCTCGGCCGCGCTCTTGAATACGAAGCTCGAGGTCAGGTACAGCGCCTCGGAATGCTCACCAAATTCGGAGCGCTGCGTGCCTGCGCGCACCGCCAGGGTATCGAAGTCGAAGGAGTCCATCGTGTGTCTCGTCATCAGGTTGGCCCGACCGCCGGCCAAAAAAAGAAAAGCCCGTTTCGCTGGTCAGCAAAACGGGCTCGAAATCCATCTGTCTAGGCCTCGCTTTAGCTGTTTCGGGGAAGATCCCCACGTCCGCAAGCTGAAATCAAATCGACGTGAAATCGAGTGTAGCACGTTGCAGGCGGGGAAGGAAAATCCCCGCCGCCGGCCTGCCCCGGTTCGACTCAGAGGCCGAGCTGCGCTCCGCGCGGCTCATTGTCGTCGCCTTCGCCAGACTCCACCACCGGCGCCTTCGGCGCCTTGCGCTGCTGTTCCAGACGATTCAGGTACTCTGGCGTGACGTCGCCCGTGATGTAGTTGCCGTCGAAACACGAGGCGTCGAAGTCGGCCAGCGCCGGGTTGATGTCACGCACGGCGGCCTTCATGTCCTCGACGTCCTGATAGATCAGTTCGTCCGCGCCGATGATGCGCGCCACTTCCGCATCGCTGCGGTCATGGGCCACCAGCTCGCTGCGCGTGGGCATGTCGATGCCATACACGTTCGGGAACTTCACCGGCGGTGCGGCCGATGCGAAGATCACCTTGCGAGCGCCGGCGTCACGCGCCATCTGCACGATTTCCTGACTGGTCGTGCCGCGCACGATCGAGTCGTCGACGATCAGCACGTTCTTGTCCTTGAACTCGACGCGCATGGCGTTGAGCTTCTGGCGCACCGACTTCTTGCGCATCGCCTGGCCGGGCATGATGAAGGTACGGCCGACGTAGCGGTTCTTGAAGAAGCCCTCGCGATAGTTCAGGCCCAGTCGCTTGGCGACCTGCATCGCGGCCGGACGGCTGGAGTCCGGGATCGGCATGACGACGTCGATGTCCTGGTAGTCGATTTCGCGGCGAATCTTCTCGGCGAGGTAGTCGCCCATGCGCAGGCGCGCATCGTAGACCGGCACGCCGTCGAGCACCGAGTCCGGACGGGCCAGGTACACGAGTTCGAAAATGCACGGATGCAACGATGCGGCTTCGGCGCACAACTGCGACGACAGTTCGCCGTCGTTGCTGATGAAGACCGCCTCGCCCGGCTTGACGTCGCGCTCGAACGCGAAGCCCATGCCCTCGAGCGCCACCGACTCCGACGCCACCATCCACTCCGTGCCGTTCGGGCCGTCGAAGCGGCCGATGCACAACGGGCGGATGCCGTGCGGATCGCGGAACGCGAGCAGACCGAAGCCGGAAATGATGGAGACGATGGCGTACGAGCCGCGCAACCGGCCATGCACCTTGCCCACCGCCTCGAACAACGACCCGACGCTCAGGCCATCACGCGCGCTGTCCTGCAGTTCGTGCGCGAGCACGTTAAGCAGCACTTCGGAATCGGAGGTGGTGTTGATGTGGCGACGATCGACACGGAACATCTCGTCCTTGAGCTGTTCCCAGTTCGTCAGGTTGCCGTTGTGGGCAAGCACGATGCCGTATGGCGCATTCACGTAGAACGGCTGGGCCTGTGCGGCGCTCGATGAACCGGCCGTCGGGTAACGCACCTGACCGATACCGACGTTGCCTGGCAAGTCGCGCATGTTGCGCGTGCGGAACACGTCCCGCACCATGCCGTTGCCCTTGTGCATGTAGAAGGAGTGGCCATCCGTCGTCGCGATACCGGCGGCGTCCTGGCCGCGGTGCTGCAGCAGCAGCAGACTATCGTAGATGAACTGGTTGACCGGGGACTTGGAAACTACACCGACGATGCCACACATGGCATGAATCCTTCAAAAAACATCGAAATCTGCAACTAACGGACCGTATTATCCGTCATTCGGAAACCTTGTGCAGGCCGGTCGACGGCGTGGCCGATCCACCCGCCCCTCCCGCCGCGCCGCTGCGCATGCCCCACCCCTGCGACTGACCGGTCGTGCTCTGGCCATGCAGGCCCTCGCTCGTCAGTCCCGTGCCGAGACTGCCGCCGCCAAGCACACCCACGCTCGTCGAGCCGCCCGTGCCTGACACCCCGGACATTCCGGAAGTCCCGCCACCGCGCTCACCATCTGGATGGGCCGACCCGCCCGATTCCGGCGTGCCGCGATACGGCGCCAACTGGGGCAAGGGAATCGGCGTTCCCAGCGGATTGGCACTCGGCACCGCCGCTTCGGGATTGTGCAGATAGTGCTGCACCGGCTCCGGCAGGTACGGCATGAGCCGCGACAATCCCGCTTCCACCCACGGACGTACCAGCGACTGCTGCCAGACCGGTTGTTGCGGCAATGCCGTCAACTTGGCGGCGACCATCAACAACATCAAGAGCAACATGCCGCGCACGATGCCGAACAGCATGCCCAGTCCGCGATCGGCCGGGCGCAAACCGATCATGTCGGTCATGCGTCCCACCAGCGCGCTGACGATACCCGCGCCGAACACCACCGCGACGAGCACCAGCAGAAAACCGAGGGCGCCCTGCGTCATCTCGCCGCCGGGCAAATCGGCAGGCAGCCAATGCGCAACATCCGGGCCGAAGGCACGCGCCACGAAGAACGCCACGACCCAGCCCACCAGATTGAACAGCTCGCGCACCAGACCGCGCAGCATGCCCAGCAGCATCGAGCCGAGGAGGACCGCGATGGCCGCGTAATCCACCACGGTCAGCAGAGCGCTATGCACCGGATCGCTCAACTCAGCCCGCCTCTGCGACCTGCGCCGTCAGTCCGGCGTCGCGAATCTTCTTGCCCGCCGCCTCCGCGCTGGGACGATCGGGGAACGGCCCGGCGCGCAGCAGGTAAAGCTCACGGCCGCCGACCTTGCTCTTGACCATATAGCTCGGCACGTTCACGAGCTTGAGCTTGACGAGCCAGGCCTGCGCGCGATCCTGCGTCGAGAAGGCACCGATGCGCACCAGGTACTTGCCGCCAGACGCCGCCGGCTTCTGCGCACTGTCGTGACTATCCGCCGACTTGGCGGGCTTGGTCGTCGCATTGTTCTGCGCGAACTGCGCAATCGGATCGGCGACGTTGTTGTTCGGCTGCGCCTTGGCTTGCGCCTTTGGCGTGTCGTGCGACTCCGGCTTCGCGGCCGGTTTCGTCTCGACATGCGCTTCCGGCTTCTTGGCCTCGGGCTTGGTGTCCGGCTGCGCTTGCGCCACCACCGGTGCCGGCACTGCACTCGGGGCCGGCGGCACGGCCGTCGGTGCCGGGGCGGGCGTCGCGGGCGTAGCCGTGGCTGGCTTGGCCGCGTTGGCACCAGCCAACGTATTGCTGTCGAGCGCCACTTCGCCCTTGTCGAGCGACGCGTCGGTCGACGGCGCGGCTGCCGCCTGAGGCTTCACGCGCACGGGCGGCGAGTTGGTGTCTTTTCCGGGTATCTGGATGGCGATGTCGTCGGCCGACGGCTTTGGTTCGGGCGCCAGCACCATCGGCAGAATGATGACGGCCGCGAGCACCAGCGCCAACGCACCGACCAGTCGGCGGCGCGCGCGTTGCTTCTCGGGCAGCAGCGGGTCGAGTTGCTCGTGCTCGCTGTACTCGCCCCCTCCCGCCGCACGGGTGCCGGTTCGGCCGCTCCGGCGGCTACCGCGCTTGGGGGGAACGGCTTCGGCGTCTTTCTTGCGGAAGGAAAACAATCCCATAGGCCCTTGGCTCAGGTCGTAACTCGCGTCGTTGGACGGATGATGATCGCGCATCGGCGGCCCCCTGCGCATGACATTTCTCGTAAGCCAATGTCACGGCAAACGCCCCTCATGCGTCAATGGCGCTGCAATTTGCGGTGCGACATGACGCCTGCCACCGTAAAGAACGATCCGAAAACCACGATTCTATCATTCTCCCCGCACTGCTCGAGCGCGGCGGCATAGGCTTTCTCGGGGGATTCGAAGGTTTCGACCGAATGATCGGCGTCCGGCGCGAACCCCACGGCACGTAGCTTCTCTTCCAACATCTGCGGACTCGCGGCACGCTCGGTCGGCAGCGCACACAGGCGCCAGTGATCGACCTTGTCGATGAGATGCCGCAACACGCCCTCGATGTCCTTGTCAGCCATCGCCCCGAACACCGCATACGTGTAAGGGAAGTAACCCATGCCATCGAGATTGTGGCCGAGCGCGGCGGCGGCGTGCGGGTTATGCGCCACGTCGAGCACCACGGCCGGACGCCCCGGCAGCACCTGAAACCGGCCCGGCAACTCGACCGATGCGAGCCCCAGACGAATGTCCTGCGCGGACACCGGCAGCGTGTCGCGCATCGATTCGAGCGCGGCCAGCGCCGCCGACGCGTTGAGCAACTGGTTCGCGCCGCGCAGGGCCGGATAGGCCAGCGCCGGGCGGCGCATCTGGCGTCCGCCGTAGCTCCACTGTTGCTTGTCGCCCTGGTAGTTGAAATCGCGGCCGAACAGCCACAAGTCCGCGCCGATACGCTCCGCCTCGGCCAGCAGCGTGGCCGGCGGCATCGGATCGCCGCAGATCGCCGGCTTGCCCGCGCGGAAAATGCCCGCCTTCTCGATGGCGATCGCCTCGCGCGTGTTCCCGAGGTACTGGGCGTGATCGATGTCGATGCTGGTGACAACGGCGCAGTCGGGATCGACGATGTTGACCGCATCGAGGCGCCCGCCCAGGCCGACTTCCAGAATCACGGCATCGAGCCCAGCGGTGGCGAACAAGTGCATGATCGCCAGCGTGGTGAACTCGAAATACGTGAGCGAGACCGGCTCGTCGAAGCTAGTGCGCGCGGCTTCGACCGCCTCGAAATGCTTGAGCAGCGTGGCGTCGTCGACGTTCTCGCCGTTCAGGCGAGCTCGCTCGTTGAACGAGATCAGATGCGGAGAGGTATGACAGCCCACGCGATAGCCCGCCGAGAGCAGGATGGCTTCGATGATCGCGCAGGTCGATCCCTTGCCGTTGGTGCCGCCCACCGTGAAGACGGGGCACGGGAATTGCAGTCCGAGAGCCGCTTTCACGCGGCCAATGCGCGTGAGGCCCATATCGATGCCCACAGGGTGGGCGGTTTCCAGATGGGCGAGCCAGGCGTCGAGAGTGGAGTAAGTCGGCATGAATGGTCGGGCAGAAAAACAAAAACGCGGACGTCACGTAACGTCCGCGCTTGCTATCCTGCTGAGTGATGCGTTCAAGCGCCGCATGCGCGGCGCGGCGTGGCGTTGCGACATTCTACGCCGTTGCACTGCCCTTTGGGGCACCGCAGCGGCGCACGACGCCATCGCGCGCGTGAAGCGTCCGCGCTCAGGCGACGGCGTCCGCCGGCTGGCACTGCATCAGGGCGATCAGGCGAGCGATCTCTTCGCGCATCTTGCGACGGTCGACGATCATGTCGATCGCGCCCTTTTGCAGCAGGAACTCCGAGCGCTGGAAGCCTTCCGGCAGCTTCTCGCGCACGGTCTGCTCGATCACGCGCGGGCCGGCGAAGCCGATCAGCGCCTTGGGCTCGGCGATCACCACGTCGCCGAGGAAGGCGAAGCTGGCCGACACGCCGCCCATCGTCGGGTCGGTCAGCACGGAGATGAACGGCAGCTTGGCGTTGGACAGCTTGGTAAGCATGGCCGTGGTCTTCGCCATCTGCATGAGCGAGAGCAGGCTTTCCTGCATGCGCGCGCCGCCCGAAGCGGTCACGCAGACGAACGGCACGCCCTGCTCCAGTGCGTTCTGCGCGCCACGCACGAAGCGCTCGCCGACCACCGACCCCATCGAGCCGCCCATGAACGCGAATTCGAAGCAGGCGACCACAACCGGCAGCGTGTGGATCGCACCGCCCATGACCACCATCGCGTCGGTCTCGCCGGTGTCGTCCATCGCTTCCTTGATGCGGTCCGGGTACTTGCGGCTGTCCTTGAACTTCAGCGCGTCGACCGGCACGATCTCCTGGCCGAGTTCGTAACGGCCTTCCGGATCGAGCAGCGCGTCCAGACGCGCACGGGCGCCGATACGCATATGGTGATCGCACTTCGGGCAGACGTGCAGATTCGCTTCCACGTCGTTGCGATACAGCACCGCCTCACACGACGGGCACTTGATCCACAGCCCTTCCGGGATGCTCTTGTTGCGCTGCGTCGGATCGGTTTGCTTGATCTTCGGGGGCAGCAGCTTATCGAGCCAGCTCATAGTTTCTCCTTGGCAAACGCCCGCACCAGACGGGGCGGGCGTTTCGGGCGACCGTGCAACACGGCCGTGTCAATTCAGCGTTTCACCGGGCGGGCCGGCGAATCGTCGCCGCGGACGATACCGACGAAATTACGCCGCGAATTTACGCCGCGAATTTACGCCGCGAATTTACGCCGCGAATTTACGCCGCGAATTTACGCCGATTTGGCGCCCTCGTCGAGCGCCTGGCGAATACCGCCGATGAATTCAGCGAGCGATTTTACCGCGTTCTGGCCTTCGAGATCACGCGGCGTGTTCTCCAGACGCTGCACGATGGCGCTGCCGATGACCACGGCGTCCGCCACACTCGCGATGGCGCGTGCCGTCGCGGCGTCGCGAATACCGAAGCCCACGCCCACCGGCAGGGGCGCGACGGCCTTGATTTCCGGGATCTTCGCGGCCACGCTGTCCAGATCCAGGCTGGCAGCGCCCGTCACCCCTTTCAGGGAGACGTAATACAGATACCCGCTGGCCTGACGCGCCACGGCGGCCATCCGCGCCTCGGTCGACGTCGGGGCGAGCAAGAAGATCGGATCGATACCATGCGCGCGCACCGCGCCCGCGTAGGCCTCGGCCTCCTCGGGCGGGTAGTCGACCACCAGCACGCCATCCACACCGGCCCTGGCGGCCCGCTCGGCGAAGGTGTCGAGTCCCATCGCCTCGATCGGATTGGCGTAGCCCATGAGCACGACCGGCGTCCGGTCGTTGGTCTGACGGAACACCGCCACATAGCCGAGCACCTCGGCCAGGCTTACGCCGCGTGCCAGCGCGCGCTCGGACGCGCGCTGAATCACCGGGCCGTCGGCCATCGGGTCGGAGAACGGCACGCCGAGTTCGATGACGTCGGCGCCGTTGTCGGCCAACGCATGCATCAACTTGACCGTCCAGCCCGGTTCGGGATCGCCGGCGGTGATGAACGGAATGAGGCCCTTTTTACCCTGCGCTTGCAAGGCTTGGAACGTCGCTTGAATGCGGGACATGATCGGAAAGTCTCTGAAGTCTTTGGTTGGCGAGCGCGTGGTAATGCGCGTTCAGCTCGAAGCCGACGAAACGCCGGCCGTGCAGCGCGCAAGCCACGGCCGTCGTGCCGCTACCCATGAACGGGTCGAGCACGAGACCGCCGGGCGGGCAACTGGCCAGCACCATGCGCTCGATGATATGCAGCGGTTTTTGCGTCGGATGATCGACGCGCTCGGGGTCTTGCCGGTGCAATCGCGAGATCGACCACAGATCCTTGGGGTTGTACCCCAGCTCCAGCCACTTGCTGCCCTCGAAGATACGGCGCGAGCGCGCCTTCTTCGTGGCGGCGTCGTACGGCACGCGCACCGCATCGAGGTCGAAGTAGTAATCCTTCGACACCGCGAAAAAGCCGATATTGTCGTGTACCGACGAGAACCGCCGGGTGCTCCCGCCCATGCTGGGCACGCGGCGATCCCAGATGATCTCGTTGATCATCAGCATGCGCTGCTTCAGGAACACGAACAGCTCCGGGGCGTACTGCCACGTGCAGAACAGGTACAGCGAGCCGCGCGGCGCGAGCTTCGGCAGCGCCGCTTCGAGCCAGCCATACGTCCAGCCGAGGAAGTCCTCGCCGGAGCGCTTGTCGGAATCGTTGCCATAGTCCTTGCCCAGCCCGTACGGTGGGTCGGCAAGAATCAGGTCGACGCTGCCGTCGTCCAGTTCGTGCAAGTGCGCCAGAAAGTCGGCATGACGCAAGGTGATGTCGCCCGGCGCCCAACGCGCGCGCAGCTCGCCGGCCGCTTCCCTGGCCTCGAGACGTGCGGCGGCGGCGTCGGTGGCGTCCATGGGGCGCTCGCCCACGAGGACGTCAAGCGGTGCCTTGCGATCAGTCAGATCGGTCATGCGGGTTCTGGTGTCCTTAAGGCAACTCAGGGAGCTGCGGGGGCTGAAAACGGGATATCGTGGAATCTGCGGTTCGGCCATCGATGGCGTCTCGCGACGCCACCTGCACGGCATTGACCGTCCATACCGCCTGTGCCGCTATGCCCCGCCCGGCGCGGGCTTGGCCAGCGCCATCACGGTGTGCATGTCTTTGTCGCCGCGGCCCGAGAGATTGACCAGCACGATCTGATCGCTCGGCAGCGTCGGCGCCAGCTTGCACGCATAGGCGAGCGCGTGGCTCGACTCCAGTGCCGGAATGATGCCTTCGATCCGGCAGCAGTCATGGAACGCGCGCAGGGCTTCGGTATCGGTCACGCCCACGTACTCGGCACGCTTGATGTCATGCAGCCATGCGTGCTCTGGACCCACCCCGGGGTAGTCCAGACCGGCCGAGATCGAATGCGTCTCGGTAATCTGGCCGTTGGCGTCCTGCAGCAGGTAGGTGCGGTTGCCGTGGAGCACGCCGGGCGTGCCGCCGATGATCGATGCCGCGTGGCGGCCGGTCTCGATACCGTCACCGGCCGCTTCCACGCCCACGAGCTTGACGTCCGGCACGTCGATGTACGGATAGAAAATGCCCATGGCGTTCGAGCCGCCGCCCACGCAGGCGAGCACGTAATCGGGCTGACGGCCGGCCAGTTCGGGCATCTGCACCTTGCACTCTTCGCCGATCACGCACTGGAAATCGCGCACGAGCATCGGATACGGGTGCGGTCCGGCCACGGTACCGATGATATAGAACGTGCTCTCGACGTTGGTCACCCAGTCGCGCATGGCTTCGTTCAGGGCGTCCTTGAGCGTCTTGGAGCCCGACTCCACCGGCACCACGGTCGCGCCCAGCAGTTGCATGCGGTAGACGTTGGCCGCCTGACGCTTGACGTCTTCCGCGCCCATGTAGACCACACACTCCATGCCGAAGCGCGCTGCAATGGTGGCCGTGGCCACGCCGTGCTGACCGGCGCCGGTTTCCGCAATCACGCGGCGCTTGCCCATGCGACGGGCCAGCAACGCCTGCCCGATCACGTTGTTCACCTTGTGCGCGCCGGTGTGGTTCAGGTCTTCGCGCTTGAGGTACACCTGCGCGCCACCCAGTTCCTGGCTCCAGCGCTTGGCGTGATAGATCGGCGACGGACGGCCGACGTAGTGCTTCAGTTCGTAATGGAATTCTTCGAGAAAGGCCGGATCGTGCTGATACTTGGCATAAGCCTCGCGCAGCTCGTCGAGCGCGTGAATCAGCGTCTCGGCCACAAAGACACCGCCGTACGGGCCGAAATGGCCGCGGGCGTCAGGCAAATCGTACATGGTCGTCACTCTTCGCAGTACCGGTGCGCGGCTCAAGCGGCCGCCCCGGCGGGTTGCTCATTCGGCGTCGGCGGCACGCACCGCGTGCACGAACGCCGTCATGCGGGCGTGATCCTTCACGCCCCGCGACGCCTCCACACCGCTCGACACGTCGACGGCGTAAGGCGTCACCCGGCCGATGGCTTCAGCAACGTTGTGTGCGTTCAAGCCACCACTCAAAACGGCCCGACGCGCGATGTCTTTTGGAATAAGTGACCAATCGAAAACCTTTCCCCCACCGCCGTAGCCCTCGACCAGGGCATCGAGCAAGATGCCTTGCGCGGCGGTGTATGCATTGGCGAATTGTAGCAAATCGCCGCTGTCTTTCGTCTCCGGGCCGATACGCATGGCGCGCATGTACGGACGGTTGCCCGCGGCGGCCGACAACGCCGCGCATTGCACCGGCGTTTCATCGCCATGGAACTGCAGTGCGGTGAGCGGCACGGCCTCGACCGTCCGGGCGATCTCGTCGGCCGTCGCGTTCACAAACAGCCCGACCAGGCTCACGTACGCCGGCACCCGGCGGGCCAGTTCGGCCGCGCGCGCCAGATCCACGTAGCGCGGGCTCGGCGGGTAAAAGACGAGACCGATGGCGTCGACGCCCAGCGCCACCGCGTGATCGATGTCGGCTGGCTGCGACAGGCCGCAGATCTTGATTCGGGTACGGGATTTCATGAACTTGCCCACGGCATCGGGAACGGCCACGCAGCCCAGTTGGGCTCGGGAACGGCGAAACGCTCAGGATACCCCACCCGTGCCAGATACAGCCCGTCCGGCATGAACGTCGGGGCGGCCTGACGACGGTCGAGACTCGCGAGCACGTGCGTCATCCAGCTCGCCGGCTGGCGCCCCCGGCCCACGGCGACCAGACAGCCCATGATATTGCGCACCATGTGATGCAGGAACGCACTCGCCCGGAAGCGGAACACGAAGAAATGCCCCTGCTGCTCGATGTCGATGGCGTACAGATGCTTCACCGGCGTCTTGGCCTGACACTCGGACGAGCGGAACGCCGAGAAGTCGTGCTCGCCCACCAGCACCCGGCTCGCAGCGCGCATCGCCTCGAGATCGAGCGGCGTGTGCAGCCAGCCGCAACGGCCGTCGAGCAACGGCGAGCGCACGGGGTGCACGTACAGCACATAGAAATACGTGCGCTCGAACGCGGTGAAGCGGGCGTGGAAGTCATCCGGCATCGCCTGCGCCCATTGCACGGCCACCGTCTTGGGCAGAAACGCGTTGACACCGCGCACCCACGAGAACATCGCGCGGTCGAGTTCGGTGTCGAAATGCACGACCTGGCCGATGCCATGCACGCCGGTGTCGGTGCGGCCCGCGACCGTGGTGGGCAGCGCAACGCCGCCGAATTCCCGCATCGCGGCTTCGAGCGTTTGCTGCACGGTGTTGCCGTGCGGCTGCGATTGCCAGCCGGAGAACGCCGTGCCGTCGTAATGGATGCCCAGTGCGATTCGCATATGAAAAAGAAAAATGGGCGCTCAACCTGCGAGCGCCCCAAACTACGGTCAATCTGTGGTGTGTTCGTCAGCCTGTCGTGGCGTCAACTTCGCGTCGTCACTTGCCAAGCTCGGCCAGCCGTGTGCGGGCCACGGACTGCTGCGCGGCGTCGCCGCCGGCGATCACCTCTTCGAGCAGTTCGCGCGCGCCTTCGTCGTCGCCGATGGTCTGATACGCCGTAGCCAGTTCGAGCTTGGTATGGAATTCGTCGGGCGCGGCCGGCTCGGCAGGCGGCACCGCGACCGGGGCCACCGGCGTTGCCGACAGTGCCGGCGCGACCACCTGCGGCATCTGCGGCGCCGCCGGTTCCGCGGCATACGGCGTTTGCGGTGCCGGCGTATTCAGCACATCGTGCTCGATCAGGGCTTCGGCGCCGATGTCGGCCGGTAGCGTCGGTGCGCTCACGAACGCCGGTATCGTTTGCGCGTCGTCGCCCTTCAGATCGAGGCTGAAGTCCGAGAGATCGAACGACAACGGCTTGAGTGATGGCGCCTCGTGCGCGGTATCCGTATAGCTTCGCGGTGCCGCGGGCGTGTTGCCGGCCTGCTGCAGCGCGGCGTCGAAGTCGGCATCGCTCAGTTCGCCATCGGGTTCGTCGGACGCCTCGTCCGCGCTCGCGTGCGAGCGCAGCGGATCGTCCATCGGTGCCATCTTGAACTGCACCGAGCCCATCCCCTTCGTCAGTGACGGCAAGGCATCGCTGGAAATGGTGCCGACCTGGGCCGACTGCCCCGGAATCGCCAGATCCAGATCGCCCAGCATGCCGGCGACGCCGCCGTCAGGCAAGACCTCGGCAATCGGTGCTTCAGTAGCTTCAGTCGCTGAAAGGGCTGAAGCCGTTGAAGTGGCTTCGGAGGCTTCAGCGGCATCGACGGGTTCGGCCGGTGCGGACGCGCTCGGCGCAGGCTCACGCGCCGCCGTGGCCGCCACGCCACCCACGGCGGCGGCAGCGCCCAGCGCTTCGAGCGCCGACAGGCTGGCTGCGGCCGGATCGTCGTGAGCGGCAGGGGCTTCGTGAGATTCCCGAGCCTGTCCGGCTTGTTCAGCAAACGCGGCGTTCCAATCGATTTCCGGCTCGCTGGCGGCTTCGCCCGGCGTTTGCGCGACATGTGTCGCCTCAGCATCCACCAACGGATCAACCGCCGACTCGGACATCTGCGCCGACGCCAATGCCACAGGCGGCACACTAAGATCTTCGCGATGTTCGCTGCCGGCCCCGTCGGCGTGATTGTCTGCGCGTTTGCCGTCGTGTTTCTCAGCGTGCTTGCCGGCGAATTCGTCGTCGAGCGCGTCGGCCGAATGCACTGGCTCCGCGGCCCACGCCCGTCCATTGACATCGGCGGCTGCGGGCGTGTGATGTCCGTCGTCGATGGCGGCAACGCCCTCGTCCGACGCCGACCATGCGCCTTCGGGCACCGGCGGCCGAGCGTCTTCGGCGTCCGCCTGGTTGGCCGCATACAGCGCCGCAGCGCCTGCGGCACCCGCGCTCGCCGCCGTACCTGCCGTGGCCATCCAGTGCGACGCCGGCTCGGCTTCCGGCGCACCATCTTGCGACGCGTCGCGACCATCGTGCGCATCACGCCCATCGTCATACGGCTCAGGCGGCTCCAGCGGCGCCGCGGCACGGCCGCGGCGCATCAGCGCCCACAGGCCGAGCAGCACCACCAGCACACCCGCACCCGGCAGCACATACGGATTCTGACTCACGGCACGCCAGTTCATCACGCCGTTCGGCGCCGCCTTGGCCGGTGCCACCGCAGCACTGGCAGCGGCCGCCGCAGCGACGTCGCTTGCCGGGCCCGCGACCGCAGCCGTCGCCTCGGATGCGGTCGCGCCCGCCGATGCAGCAGAGGCGGCAGCCGTGGCGTCGCTCATTGCCGCTGAGGCGACGGCCGCCATGCCTGCGCTGTCTGCGCGGGTAGCGGCGTCGGTTGCCTTCCTATCCGCATCATTGGCGGCATTCGGCGCCGGCTTGCCCGTCACCGATGCCACCTGTGTATTGCCCTTGCCTTCGGCGGGTTTCGCCGTCTTTTCCTGCGCAGTCGCCCCGGAAGCGGTGGCGGCCTGCTGCTCCAGATTGGCGACGGCCTGATTCTTCAGCGCCAACAACTTCTGGAGATCTGCAACGTTCTTCTGCAACTCGTTCACCCTGCCCTGAGCCTCGGCCTGTGCCTTGCTCTGGGCGATTTGTGCTTCTTCGCTGCCGCCGGTTCGACCGGCCGTGCCGCTCGCCCCTCCCTTCCCGGGTCGCGACAGCTTCAATTCATCGCGTGTCGCGGGCGTGGCAGCTTCCGGTGCCTTGCCCGCTTCGATCGCGCCCTGTGCACTGCGGCCTCCGGCCGGTGCTGCCTGCTGCGCCGTCGATTCGGCAAGCCGCGCGCGATACGCGTCAAACTGCTCCCGCGCAGCCGACACGAACTTGCGTGCCTGCGCCGCCGGAACCCCTTGCACCTGCGCGTCGGCCGGTCGCGTCAGCGTCGCTCCCTGGCGCAGCCGATTCGGATCGTCGCCGATGAACGCCGAGCGGTTCGCGTCGAACAGCGCGGTCATCATCTGCGCCAACGTCACGCCACCTTCGCCGCCCGTGAATTCACGGGCAATCGACGACAGCGAATCGCCGCGCGCCACCTTGCGCTCACGCGCCACGCCCGTCGCAGACGCCTTGCCCGGCTGGGCCGACGTGGCCGGCGCAGGCGCGGGTGCGGGTGCGGGCGTCGTGGACGTCGCGGGCGCGGCTTGACTCGCCACTGCCGCAGGGACAACGGCCTGCGGTTGGGCTGCGCTCGGTTCCGGGATGGCGGACAGCGTCACGGCGTTGGACTGACGGCCAGTGCGCCACTCGAGCACCAGCAACAGGTCGAGGAACGAGGTACTTATCGGCTCGGCCGAGTCGACATGCACGAGGTACGTGCCGCTGTAGCCCGCCTGGCGCCCACCGGTCGGCGAGACCGACACGGAGAGCTTGTCGAGCGTGGGATCGTAGCGCAGACCGGCCTGCTTGAAGGCGTCGCGCGGCGCGAGCTTCACCGACAATCCGTCGGCTTCCGCCGGCGACACGTTGCCCAGCACGATGACGGCACGCAATGGCTGGCCCGGGCCCGAGCGCACCTGCTGCGGGCCGAACTCCGCCGCCCCGGCGTTGAGCAGCCCAAGGCTCCACAAGACGGCCGCTGCCGCGCTCAGGCGGAGCGAATTACGGGACGAGTTTGCACGCTTGCCGATCGAGTATTTCCGCACTGTGTCTTGTCAGGCCTGTCAGTTGTTTGTCACTGGCCGCCCCGGCTGCAAGGGGTGCCTCCCAAAGCGCGGACGGCGGCCTCGCGGGCCGCCGTTCTTCACGCCTTACCGATGCGCTGCGACGCTCAAGCGTCGAGCAGGATGCGCAGCATGCGGCGCAGCGGTTCCGCCGCGCCCCACAACAGTTGATCGCCGACCGTGAATGCCGACAGATACTCCGACCCCATCGACATCTTGCGCAGGCGACCGACCGGAATCGTCATCGTGCCGGTCACCGCCGCCGGCGTCAAATCGGTCATCGACGCCTCACGCGTGTTCGGCACCACCTTCACCCAGTCGTTCGCCTGGCCGATGATGTCCGTCAGTTCATCTAACGGCACGTCCTTCGTCAACTTGATGGTCAGCGCCTGACTGTGGCAACGCATCGCGCCGATACGCACGCACAGGCCATCCACCGGAATGGCGCGGGTGTTCGGGAAACCGTCGCCCAGACCCAGGATCTTGTTGGTCTCGGCACCGCCCTTCCACTCTTCCTTCGACTGACCGTTGCCCAGGTCCTTGTCGATCCAGGGAATCAGGTTGCCGCCCAGCGGCACGCCAAACTGCTTGGTCTCGTCGGCCGTGAGCGCGTGCTGCTTCGCGAGCACCTTGCGGTCGATCTCGAGAATGGCCGAGTGCGGATCGTCCAGCAGTGCCTTGACTTCGGCGTTGATGCTGCCGAACTGCGTGAGCAGCTCGCGCATGTGTTGCGCCCCACCGCCCGACGCCGCCTGATACGTCATCGACGTCAGCCAGTCGACCAGACCGTGCTGGAACAGGCCGCCCAGACCCATGAGCATGCAGCTCACGGTGCAGTTGCCGCCGACGAAGTTCTTCGTGCCCTTGCTGAGCGAGTGCTTGATCACATCGAGGTTGACCGGATCGAGGACGATGATCGCATCGTCCTTCATGCGCAGCGTCGAGGCCGCGTCGATCCAGTAGCCGTTCCAGCCCGCCGCGCGCAGCTTCGGGAAGATCTCGGTGGTGTAGTCACCGCCCTGGCAGGTAATGATGATGTCGCATTTTTTCAGCTCGTTGACATCATTGGCGTCTTTCAGCGAAGTCTCGTTCTTCGCCATCGACGGGGCTTTGCCGCCCGCGTTGCTGGTGCTGAAAAACACCGGCTCGATCAAGGCGAAGTCGTTCTCCTGTTGCATGCGCTGCATCAGAACCGAACCGACCATGCCCCGCCAACCTACCAGACCTACGGTTTTCATTTATCCACTCTCTTATCGTTGCAATTGCGCCGAGGAGCGTCTCACGACGCCCCGTCAACGTTATAGCGCGGCAACCACCGCCGCGCCCATCTCGCGCGTACCCACCTTGGTCGCGCCTTCCTGCCAGATGTCGGGCGTGCGCAATCCTTGCGCCAGCACCTTCTTCACCGCATTCTCCACGCGATCGGCCTGTTCCGCACGGCCCAGCGTGTAGCGCAGCATCATGGCCGCCGAGAGGATCGTCGCCAACGGATTGGCCACGCCCTTGCCGGCGATATCGGGCGCCGAGCCGTGCGACGGCTCGTACAGCCCCTTGTTATTGGCGTCGAGCGACGCCGACGGCAACATGCCGATCGACCCCGTGAGCATCGCGGCCTCGTCCGACAGAATATCGCCGAACATGTTGCCGGTCACCACGACGTCGAAGTTCTTCGGCGCCTTGACCAGTTGCATCGCAGCGTTGTCGACGTACATGTGCGAGAGTTCGACCTCCGGATACTGCTTGGCGACCTCGATCATGGTGTCGCGCCACAGTTGCGACGTCTCGAGCACGTTCGCCTTGTCCACCGAGCACAAACGCTTGTCGCGCTTGGCGGCGGCCTGGAACGCGACATGCGCGATACGCTCGACTTCCGGCACGCTATACCGCATGGTATCAAAACCTTCGCGTGCGCCCTCGAAAGCGCCATCCGGCGACCGGCGAAACCCCTTCGGCTGACCAAAGTAGATGTCGCCGTTCAGCTCGCGAATGATCAGGATATCCAGCCCTGCCACGATTTCCGGCTTCAGGCTCGACGCGTCGGCCAGCTCCTTGTACAGAATGGCCGGACGGAAGTTGGCGAACAGCTGCAGATGCTTGCGCAGCCCCAGAATCGCCTGCTCGGGGCGCAGTGCGCGTTCGAGCGAATCATACTTCCAGTCGCCCACGGCGCCGAACAGGATGGCGTCCGCTTCCTTGGCCAGCTTGAGCGTGGCGTCCGGCAGCGGGTGACCCGCGGCCTCGTAGCCCGCGCCGCCGACGGGCGCCTCTTCCAGTTCGAACGTCTCGCCCAGTGCATTGAGCACATTGACGGCTTCCGTCACGATTTCCGGACCAATGCCGTCACCCGGCAACACTGCAATTTTCATGCGATCTCCTTGAGTGCGCGGGCCTCAGCCCGGCAGACGCGTTGCGAGCCACGGCTGCTTGGCGAGCCGCTCGGCCTCGTAGGCGCGAATCTTGTCGGCGTGACGCAGTGTCAGGCCAATGTCGTCGAAACCGTTCAGCATGCAGTACTTGCGGAACGGCGCGATGTCGAACTCATAAGCGCGGCCGTCGGACGTCACCACCGCCTGCTTGTCCAGATCGATGGTCAACTGATAGCCGTTGAATGCGGCCGTCTCGTTGAACAGATGATCGACCTGCATCTCGGACAGCGCGATCGGCAGCAGCCCGTTCTTGTAGCAGTTGTTGAAGAAGATGTCGGCGAAGCTCGGCGCGATGACCGCGCGGAAGCCGAATTGCTGCAACGCCCACGGGGCGTGCTCACGCGAGCTGCCGCAACCGAAATTCTTGCGCGCGAGCAACACCGTCGCGCCCTGATAACGCGGCTGGTTGAGCACGAAGTTCGGGTTGAGCGGACGCGTGCTGCAATCCTGTCCCGGCTGCCCGACATCGAGATAACGCCACTCGTCGAACAGGTTCGGACCGAAGCCCGTGCGCTTGATCGACTTGAGGAATTGCTTGGGGATGATCGCGTCGGTATCGACGTTTTCGCGATCCAGCGGTGCCACCAACCCCGTATGGACGGTAAATTTTTCCATCACGAACCACCTGATCAAAACAATTCGGCCGCGGCCGGTCCCAAGGAACCCTGGCCATCCGAGCCGGAAATTTCGTGGGTGCGCGCGCGGGGCGATTACCTGCGCGACGCGCACCGTCGCATCACTTCTTCGCGGCGTTCTCAAGGGCCGAGCCAGCGGCTTGCGTATCCTTGCCGAGGCCCGCCATCGTGTTGCACCCCGCCACGCCCAGCACCAGCAACGCACCGATCAACATCCACAGTTTCTTCATGGTTTTTTCTCTGTCAAAGACGAGGTCAAACGACGGTTAACCCAATAGCCGGCCCATATTGAGCCGACACTGAGCCGATGCGCGCCCGATACCCGGGCGTCAAACGAGGCGACGCACGTCCACGAAGTGGCCTTCGATGGCCGCCGCGGCGGCCATCGCCGGACTCACGAGGTGCGTACGCCCGCCCGCGCCCTGACGGCCTTCGAAGTTGCGATTCGAGGTCGATGCGCAACGCTCACCCGGCTCCAGACGGTCGGCGTTCATCGCCAGGCACATCGAGCAACCCGGTTCGCGCCATTCGAAGCCCGCGGCCTTGAAGATCTGATCCAGCCCTTCCTGCTCGGCCTGGTGCTTCACCAGCCCCGAGCCCGGCACGACCATCGCCAGACGCACGTTCGGCGCCACACGACGACCGAGCGTCTTCACGACATAAGCCGCCGCGCGAATATCTTCGATACGCGAGTTGGTGCACGACCCGATAAACACCTTGTCGACATTGATGCTGGCCATCGGCGTGTCCGGCGTCAGCGCCATGTACTCGAGCGCGCGCTCCATCGCACTGCGCTTGACCGGGTCCTTTTCCTTCTCGGGATCGGGCACACGGTCTTCGATGCTCACGACCATCTCCGGCGACGTGCCCCAGCTCACTTGCGGGCGCAACGTGTTCGCATCGATCTCGACGACGTGGTCGAACGCGGCGCCCGGATCGGTGTGGAACGTACGCCAGTAGGCTTCGGCTTGTTGGAATTCCACGCCTGCGGGCGCGAACGGACGGCCCTTCACGTACTGGATCGTGGTGTCGTCCACGGCCACCAGGCCGGCACGCGCGCCAGCCTCGATGGCCATGTTGCACACGGTCATCCGGCCTTCCATCGTGAGCGAGCGAATCGCCGAGCCAGCAAATTCGATCGTGTAGCCCGTGCCACCGGCCGTGCCGATCTTGCCGATGACGGCCAGCACGATGTCCTTGGCGGAGCAACCACGCGGCAGCGTACCCTCGACCTTCACGAGCATGTTCTTGCTCTTCTTCATGAGCAGCGTCTGCGTGGCGAGCGTGTGCTCGACCTCGGACGTGCCGATGCCGAACGCCAGTGCGCCGAACGCACCGTGCGTTGAGGTGTGCGAGTCACCGCAGACCACCGTCATGCCGGGCAGCGTGGCGCCCTGCTCCGGGCCGATCACGTGCACGATGCCCTGACGCAGGTCGTTCATCTTGAATTGGGTGATGCCGAAGCTGTCGCAGTTCGCGTCGAGCGTGTCGACCTGCAAACGCGAAATCGGATCGGCGATGCCTTCCGAGCGGTCGGTGGTCGGCACATTGTGGTCCGACACGGCGAGGTTGGCGGACAGGCGCCAGACCGGCCGCTGCGCGAGTTTTAGCCCCTCAAACGCCTGCGGACTGGTCACCTCGTGCAACAGATGACGGTCGATGTAGAGCAACGTAGTGCCATCGTCCTCGGTATGCACGACATGTGCATCCCACAATTTGTCATACAGCGTCTTGGCCATGATAAAAACGCGGGGCTAAATATCGTTGTGGGAACTGACTTCGTTCCGTAAACTTTTGATTATGCCATAGCGCTTTCGCGCCGGCGGAAGACAAAATCCCCGGAAAACCGGGCGGTAAACGCACGATCAACCGGGGATTTGTGCGAATCACGGCAGCTTGTGCCGTGGCTTCGAATATAGCGCAACGCGCGCTCGTTGCGGCACCAGGGCCCTTGCCGTTTCGGCAAGGTTGCGGTGCCGGCACGGCAAGCAGGGGCCGTGCCGAACGCTTGCAACAGGCTTAGCGCTTGTCGATCGTCGCGACTTCGCGCGGCGTGTGGCCGATGAACAGCTGACGCGGACGACCAATCTTCTGGTCCGGCTCGCCGATCATTTCGTTCCACTGCGCGATCCAGCCCACGGTACGGGCCAGCGCGAAGATGCAGGTAAACATCGACGTCGGGATGCCCAGCGCGCGCTGAACGATACCCGAGTAGAAGTCGACGTTCGGGTACAGCTTGCGCGACACGAAGTATTCGTCTTCCAGGGCGATCTTCTCGAGCTGCATGGCCAGCTTGAACAGCGGGTCGTCGTGCAGGCCCAGTTCGTTGAGCACTTCGTAGCACGTCTCGCGCATGAGCTTGGCGCGCGGGTCGTAGTTCTTGTACACGCGGTGACCGAAGCCCATGAGCTTCACGCCCGAGTTCTTGTCCTTCACCTGCTTGATGAATTCGGGGATATTCTCCGGCGAACCGATCTGCTCGAGCATGTTCAGCGCGGCTTCGTTCGCACCACCGTGCGCCGGGCCCCACAGACATGCGATACCGGCAGCGATACAGGCGAACGGGTTGGCACCCGACGAACCGGCCAGACGCACGGTCGAGGTCGAGGCGTTTTGCTCGTGATCGGCGTGCAGAATCAGGATGCGGTCGAGCGCGCGCACCAGCACGTCGTTGACCTCATACTCTTCGCACGGGTTGGCGAACATCATGCGCATGAAGTTCGCACTGTACGACAGGTCGTTGCGCGGATACACAAACGGCTGGCCGATGCTGTACTTGTACGCCATGGCGACGAGCGTCGGCAGCTTGGCGATCAGGCGGATGGCCGAGACTTCGCGGTGCGTCGGATTGTTGATGTCCAGCGAGTCGTGGTAGAACGCCGACAGAGCACCGACCGAACCGGTCAACACTGCCATCGGGTGCGCGTCACGACGGAAGCCGCGGAAGAAGAAATTCATCTGCTCGTGCACCATCGTGTGACGGGTCACGGTCTTGACGAATTCGTCCTTTTGCTGTGCGTTCGGGAGTTCGCCCTTGAGCAACAGATAGGAGCTCTCGAGGAAGTCGCAGTGGGTGGCCAACTGCTCGATCGGGTAGCCGCGATACAGCAGCTCGCCCTTGTCGCCATCGATGTAGGTGATGGCGGAATTGCACGATGCCGTCGACATGAAGCCCGGGTCATACGTGAACTTGCCGGTCTGGCCGTACAGCTTGCGGATGTCAATTACATCCGGGCCCATCGTTCCCTGGTAGATCGGCAGTTCGACGCTGGGCGAACCGTCAGAGAAAGATAGGGTGGCTTTAACATCAGACGGAGTCATATCGCTTCCTCAAAAAAATACTTAAACCCCTACACGGCACGCAAAAGCGCCAGCAGGCGCTGCACGTCCGGCCCGTCCAGATCCGCGTCGGGCTCTGTACGCGCTAGCAGCAGATCCATCAAATCGTTGTCGCTCAAATCGAGCAACCTGGTGAGGGCGCCCACATCCTCGTCGGTCATCGAGGCTTCGTACTTGGCGAAGAAGCGTTCGAGAATGAGGTCGTTTTCCAGCAAACCGCGGCGTGCCCGCCAACGCAGGCGGGCACGTTTGACCGGATCGGACTGGTGATTGGTATCCGGCATGATCGCTTGGTCAGACGGCGCGACGCACCATCAGCTCCTTGATCTTGCCGATGGCCTTCGTCGGGTTCAGACCCTTCGGGCACACATCCACGCAGTTCATGATCGTGTGGCAGCGGAACAGGCGGTACGGATCTTCCAGGTTGTCCAGACGCTCGCCGGTTGCCGTGTCGCGGCTGTCCGCGATGAAGCGGTAGGCCTGCAGCAGACCGGCCGGGCCGACGAACTTATCCGGATTCCACCAGAAGCTCGGGCACGACGTGGAGCACGACGCGCACA
Source organism: Pandoraea eparura (assembly GCF_902459725.1). Classification (GTDB taxonomy): domain Bacteria; phylum Pseudomonadota; class Gammaproteobacteria; order Burkholderiales; family Burkholderiaceae; genus Pandoraea; species Pandoraea eparura. The sequence goes on along the minus strand of NZ_CABPSH010000004.1, from coordinate 374,680 downwards.
GAATGCACTCGTACAGGCCATCGAGCTCGTCGCGCTGCTCGGGCGACTGAAGACGCTCCTTCTCCGGTGCCGGCTCGGGGTTGATCAGGTACGGCTTGATCGAGTGGTACTGGTTGAAGAAGTGCGTCATGTCGACGATCAGATCGCGAATGACGGGCAGTCCCGGCAGCGGCTTCAGAACGATCTTGTTCGGCAGGTCGTTCATGTTGGTCAGGCAGGCCAGACCATTCTTGCCGTTGATGTTCATCGCGTCCGAGCCGCACACGCCTTCGCGGCACGAGCGACGGAACGCAATGCCTTCATCGAGCTTCTTGAGCTTGACCAGGGCGTCGAGCAGCATGCGCTCATGACCGTCGAGTTCAACCTCGTAGGTCTGCATGTACGGTGCGGCGTCCTTGTCCGGATCGTAGCGGTAGACTTCAAAAATTCGTTTCATGATCTTGCGAATCCCTTAGAACGTCCGCGCCTTGGGCGGAACCGAGTCGACGGTCAGCGGCTTCATCTGCACCGGCTTGTAATCCAGACGGTTGCCTTCGCTGAAGAACAGCGAGTGACGCATCCAGTTGGCGTCGTCGCGCTCCGGATAATCGCTGTGCGCGTGCGCGCCACGGCTTTCCTTGCGGGCTTCGGCTGCGATCATGGTGGCCTTGGCCACTTCGATCAGGTTGTCGACTTCCAGCGCTTCCATGCGCGCCGTGTTGAACACCTTCGACTTGTCCTTCAGGTGAACGCGCGACACGCGCTCGGCCACTTGCTTGATCTCGTCCACGCCTTCCTTGAGCAGGTCCGACGTGCGGAACACGCCGGCATGCTTTTGCATCGTGGCACGGATGTCGTTGGCGATGTCCTGAGCGTACTCGCCCGAGCTTGATGCTTCCAGACGGCCCAGACGCGCCATGGCGTTGTCGCCCGCATCGGCAGGCAGCGGCTTGTGTTCGCCGTGGTTTTTCACGAAGTCGACGATGTGGTTGCCGGCCGCACGGCCGAACACCACGAGGTCGAGCAGCGAGTTCGTACCCAGACGATTGGCCCCGTGGACCGACACGCACGAGCACTCGCCTACGGCGTAGAAACCGTTGACGGGGGTCGATTCGCCGTTCTTCTGCACAACGACCTGGCCGTTGTAGTTCGTCGGAATACCGCCCATCTGGTAGTGGATGGTCGGCACGACGGGGATCGGCTCCTTGATCGCGTCGACGTTGGCGAACTTCAGAGCGATTTCGCGAATCGACGGCAAGCGCTTCATGATCGTCTCGGCACCGATGTGCGAGAGGTCGAGCAGCACGTAGTCGCCGTTCGGGCCGCAGCCACGGCCTTCCTTGATTTCCTGGTCCATCGAGCGCGACACGAAGTCACGCGGCGCCAGATCCTTCAGCGTCGGGGCATAGCGCTCCATGAAGCGCTCGCCGTTCGAGTTGCGCAGAATACCGCCCTCACCGCGCACGCCTTCGGTAATCAGCACGCCCGCGCCGGCCACGCCGGTCGGGTGGAATTGCCAGAATTCCATGTCTTCGAGCGGAATGCCTGCACGCGCGGCCATGCCAAGACCGTCACCGGTGTTGATGAACGCGTTGGTCGAGGCGGCGTACACACGGCCGGCACCGCCGGTCGCGAACAGCGTGCACTTGGCTTCGAGCAGGTAGACTTCGCCGGTTTCGAGTTCGAGCGCCGACACACCGAGCACGTCGCCGTCTTCGTTGCGAATCAGGTCGAGCGCCATCCACTCCACGAAGAAGTGCGTCTTGGCGGCCACGTTCTGCTGATACAGCGTGTGCAGCAGCGCGTGACCGGTACGGTCGGCGGCCGCGCAAGCGCGCTGGACCGGCTTCTCGCCGTAGTTGGCCGTGTGACCGCCGAACGGACGCTGGTAGATCGTGCCGTCCGGGTTACGGTCGAACGGCATGCCGAAGTGTTCCAGTTCGTAGACGGCGTTCGGCGCCTGACGGCACATGAACTCGATCGCATCCTGGTCGCCGAGCCAGTCGGAGCCCTTGATGGTGTCGTAGAAGTGGTAGTGCCAGTTGTCTTCGCTCATGTTGCCGAGCGAAGCGCCAATGCCGCCCTGAGCGGCCACGGTATGCGAACGGGTGGGGAACACCTTGGACAGCACGGCGACCGACAGACCGGCCTTGGCCAGTTGCAGCGACGCGCGCATGCCCGAACCACCTGCGCCCACGATGACGACGTCAAAGCGGCGGCGCGGCAGCGAATTTTTAATTGCAGCCATTCTTTACACTCTCCACAGAATCTGCGCGGCATAGCCGGCACAAGCCAGCAGCCAGACGATCGTCAGCGCGTACAGCGCCAGTCGCACACCGACCGGCTTGACGTAGTCCATCCAGATGTCGCGCACACCGACCCATGCGTGATAGAACACGGCGAGCAGCGTGACGAACGTGGCCAGCTTCATCCACTGATGCGAGAAGATGCTTGCCCAACCTTCGTAGGAGAAATCCTTGGCGGTGAAGAACCACACCAGCAGGATCACGGTGTACACGGCCATGATGACCGCGGTCATGCGCTGCGCCATCCAGTCACGCAGGCCGTAGCCTGCGCCGACGACCAGGCGCTTGGAACCGATATTGTTCTGTGCCATCTTAGAACGCTCCGAACAGCTTGAGGGCGACGGCCAGCGTCAGCACCAGCGACACGACCAGCACGACCACGGCCGAATTCTTGCCGCCTTCCTTGCTCACGGCGTCGTGATTGAAGTCCATGCGCAAATGGCGCACGCCGGCACAGAAGTGCTGCAGGAAGCCCCACGACAGCGCCAGGATGACGAGTTTGACAAACCAGTTGGAGGCGATGCTTCGCAGAACGTCGAAGCTGAGTTCCGACGTGAGGCTCTGTTCGAACAAATAAAGCGCGAACGGCAACAGAAGGAACAAGATCGCACCGCTAATACGGTGCAGAATGGACACGATCCCAGCCAGCGGGAGACGGTACGAGACAATCTGTCCGATACCGATATTCCTGTAGACTGGCCGCTCTTTTTTTACCACTTCAGCCATGCTAGACCCCATGTAGTTACATCAGCCCCAGATTTTAGCGCCGATTCTAGTGCGTTGCACCATACCGGTTCCAATGCTCCGGAAATTCCTGCGGGCAGCGGACCCTGCGCCGCCCTTCATGCCTGGACTTTCAGGCGCTCGCCGGCCACGACGCCGGCTCGCCCCTGGGAAGTCGCCCACCCTCTCAACTTAATTCGTTCTGGTAATGATGTTCCGTCGTCACGTACCAGCCGCGGCGCACTTCCACCGGCTTGTCGCCGTAAGTGTAGGAAACCCGCTCGACACTCAACAACGGAAACCCCTTCGGCACCTTGAGCAGATCGGCGGTCATGTCGTCCGCGGCCACCGCGCGAACTTTTTCCACGGCGCGGATCATGCGTGTGCCGAATTCATCCTCGAACAGGCCGTACATCGGCCCCTTGTACTCATTGAGCTTTTCCGCCGTCAACCCGCGGAACAGCGCACCCGGCAACCAGATTTCATCGAGCACCGTCGGACGGTCCGAGAAATCCATCATGCGGCGGATCAGAATGACGCCATCGCCCGCGCGCAGTTCGAGCTGGCGCGCGATTTCCGCCGGTGCGCGCATGCGGCGGCACTCGATCAGGCGGCTTGGGGGGTGATGGGGTTCGCCCGAATCGGGCGCGAGACGCAGGAACCGGAACTGCACCCGGTCCTCGTGATGGGTCGCGACAAACGTGCCACGTCCCTGACGGCGCACGAGCAGGTTCTCGGCGGCCAACTCGTCGATGGCCTTGCGCACCGTGCCCTGACTGACCTTGTAGCGGGCCGCCAGATCGACTTCACTCGGAATGATTTCGCCGGGCTTCCACTCACCGGCTTGCAGACCCTGAGTAATGAGCCCCTTGATCTGCTGGTAGAGCGGGCTGAAGGTCGGCGACGCCCCTGCGGCAGCCGCGCCCTGTGTGGCCTGGGGGGCCGGTGCGGCGTCGCGCGCGCTGTCCGGTCGCTGCGGAGCATCGACAGGCGGCGTAGGGTGGGATGTGTCGCGAACATTCGCATTCATGGCGGCGATTTGACCACAAATCAAGGCCTTCGTCCATCGAATAACAGCAATAATCCTATGTCTTATATAAGACATAAGATACAGTTGACATTCGGTGTGGCCAATCCTACACTGGCGCGGGCTAACAGGGGCCTGCAGCCGCGGCACGGCTATCTTATAAGAGAGTCCGGCGCTTCGCACTCATTCACGGCAGTCCACCCCGCAGCCCGCAAGCTTCCGTAGGTCAAGGAATTTTAGGAGCTTTGTGTGACGCGGCGCTGTCAGCCTGGCAAATGAGCCACCCGGACGGCGAGCTTACCCCGAGCTTCGCAGGAATTTGTACACGTCTGGAGAGATTCTCATGGCAAAACCCGCAATGCGTGTCGCCGTCACCGGCGCCGCTGGCCAAATCGGCTACTCCCTGCTGTTCCGCATCGCCAATGGCGACATGCTCGGCAAGGATCAGCCCGTCATCCTGCAACTGCTCGACCTCCCGCAAGCGCAAGCCGCCGTCAAGGGCGTTGTGATGGAGCTGGAAGACTGCGCGTTCCCGCTGCTCGCCGGCGTTGTCGTGACCGACGACCCCAAGGTCGCCTTCAAGGATGCCGATGTCGCCCTGCTGGTTGGCGCCCGTCCGCGCTCGAAGGGCATGGAGCGCAAGGATCTGCTCGAAGCCAACGGCGCGATCTTCACGGTGCAGGGCAAGGCCCTGGACGAAGTCGCCAAGCGTGACGTCAAGGTGCTGGTCGTTGGCAACCCGGCCAACACCAACGCTTACATCGCCATGAAGTCGGCACCGAACCTGCCGAAGGAAAACTTCACCGCGATGCTGCGCCTGGACCACAACCGCGCCCTGTCGCAACTCGCCGCCAAGACCGGCAAGCCGGTCGCCAGCATCGAAAAGCTGGCCGTGTGGGGCAACCACTCACCGACCATGTACGCCGACTACCGCTTCGCCACGGTCGATGGCCAGAGCGTGAAGGCGATGATCAACGACGACGTGTGGAACAACGACGTGTTCCTGCCGACCGTCGGCAAGCGCGGCGCCGCCATCATCGAAGCCCGTGGCCTGTCGTCGGCCGCCTCGGCAGCCAATGCCGCCATCGATCACATCCATGACTGGGTGCTCGGCTCGAACGGCAAGTGGGTCACGATGGGCATTCCGTCGGACGGCTCGTACGGCATTCCGCAAGACGTGATCTACGGCGTGCCGGTGATCTGCGAAAACGGCAAGTACCAGCGCGTGGAAGGCCTCGAGATCGACGCCTACTCGCGCGAAAAGATGAACTTCACGCTCAACGAACTCGAAGAAGAGCGCGCTGGCGTGGCACATCTGCTGGGCTAATCCCCCAGGGACCCGGCCTCCGACGGCGCCACAAGCGCCGTCGGAGGCCGACACTGCGCCGGCGACTTACCCCCAGTGCCGGCGCAACTCCCACGATCAAGGGAATGGCTTCAACGTTCGCAGCCCCAGTGACGGTCGGTTGTGCAAAGGACGGTGCCGTGCATTGCGCCCTCCCTTGCCCCATGCCCCCGGCACGACGTCACGCAACACCGAGCGATTTCTTGGCCAAGCCAATGCAACGCCTGACTGCCGCACCCCGCGCGCCACACCGGATGACCGGCGATCGCGCAACGTCCGCAGCGACCGCGGCGCACGATGCCCTGCGTTGGCTTCGCCAAGCTTTCCGCCCGATGGCCGTCATGGCCCCGCCAGCCCCCCGTTTCACGCGCGAGCGCAGCCCCGCCCCGCGCCCTCTTGCACGACGCACCACGGCATCCCGCGCGGCCATATCCCGCACCACGACATCCCGCACTGCAACACGCCACCCAGCGACGCCGGTCCGTACCGCTGGCGCCCGCGGCACTCGGCCCAGCGGAATTGAAAAAATTTGTATGGTGACGCCGACCAACGCAGACTTCGTACGATAATCTGCGCTTTTGTCGGCCCTTACCTATTGTTTGGAGATTCACCATGAAGAAGCTTTGTCTGACCGTGCTGGTTGCCCTGTGCTCTGCTGCCGTCGTGCCGGCCGCGTTGGCCGCTGAACCGGCCAGCAAGACGACGGCCAAGAAGACCGCACCGAAGAAGAAGCTCAGGAAGGCGCCGGCCAAGAAGAAGGCGACCGTTGCCGCGGCGCCGGCCCAGCCGGACGAAGGCTCGGAACTGTGGAGCTGCAAGGAAAACGAGAAGCTCTACATCAAGGGCAACATGAAGCGCGACCAGGTGCTGACCATGTTCTGGGAAGGCCGCAACTACAAGCTGCCGCGCGAGCAGACGACGACGGGTGCCGACCGCTTCTACGACCCCGCCAGCGGTTTGGATCTCGTGGTGATTCCGGCCAAGGCCATGCTGTTCACGCACCGCGATGGCGGCAGCCGACTGGCCGACGAATGCTTGACGCGCGAGATGGCCGAACATGACAAGCTCGCCCCGACGCAATCGGTCGAACTGATCAAGGTGACCAACTGAGCCGAGCTCGGTTGACCCGGATCTCGATCGCATGAGGCGCCGGCCGCTTTCCTGTTGCCGCCTCGGCAAGACATGCAGTCCCCGGCGTGCCGGCAACGCCGGTCGCTAGACGTACCGGCATCGCCACGGGGCGCCCACGCAGGTCCCGTTGCGATGCCTGGTTTCATTGAATGGCATTACCACCGCTTCGTTTTTCTGTATCACTCAAGGAAAGATCATGGCCCACAACCTCCACAAAACGCTTAAAGAGTTCAAGCTCAGCGGCGACAAGAAAGGCAAGTTCTACTCGCTGCCCCAACTGGGTAAAGCCCTGGGTGTGAACGTCGAACGCCTGCCGGTGTCGATCCGTCTCGTGCTCGAGTCGGTGCTGCGCAACTGCGACGGCAAGAAGGTCACCGAGGAGCACGTCAAGCAACTGGCCAACTGGAAGCCGAATGCCGAGCGCGTCGACGAAATCCCGTTCGTCGTGGCACGCGTCGTGCTGCAGGATTTCACGGGCGTGCCGCTGCTGGCCGACCTGGCCGCCATGCGCAACGTCGCCGAGCGCCAGGGCAAGAACCCGAAGCGCATCGAGCCGCTCGTGCCGGTGGATCTGGTGGTTGACCACTCGGTCACGATCGATCACTTCCGCGAGAAGAAGGCGCTCGATCTGAACATGAAGCTGGAATTCCAGCGCAACAACGAGCGCTATCAGTTCATGAAGTGGGGGATGCAGGCGTTCGACACGTTCGGCGTCGTGCAGCCGGGCTACGGCATCGTGCACCAGGTGAACCTGGAGTACCTTGCACGCGGCGTGCACAAGAAGGACCACGTGTTCTATCCGGATACCCTGGTGGGCACCGACAGCCACACGACGATGATCAACGGTATCGGCGTGGTGGGCTGGGGCGTGGGCGGCATCGAAGCCGAAGCCGGCATGCTGGGTCAACCGGTGTACTTCCTCACGCCTGACGTCGTTGGCGTGGAACTGACCGGCCGCCTGCGCGAGGGCGTGACCGCCACCGACCTGGTGCTGACGATCACGGAAATGCTGCGCCGCGAGAAGGTCGTGGGCAAGTTCGTTGAATTCTTCGGTGAAGGCACCGCCAGCCTGGCGCTGCCGGATCGCGCCACGATCGCGAACATGGCCCCGGAATACGGCGCCACGATGGGCTTCTTCCCGGTCGACGAAAAGACGATCGACTACTTCAAGGGCACGGGCCGCACGAAGTCGGAAATCGACGCCTTCGAATCGTACTTCAAGGCCCAGAAGCTGTTCGGCATTCCGAAGAAGAACGACATCGACTACACGAAGACGCTTTCGCTGGATCTCGGCACGGTGGCCCCGTCGCTGGCCGGCCCGAAGCGTCCGCAGGACCGTATCGAAATCGGCAATGTGAAGTCGACGTTCAAGGACCTGTTCACGAAGCCGGTCGCCGAGAACGGTTTCAACAAGACCGAAGCGCAGCTCGACACGACCTACCAGACCGCCAGCGGCATCGACGTGAACAACGGCGACGTGCTGATCGCAGCGATCACGTCGTGCACGAACACGTCGAACCCGAGCGTGCTGCTCGCCGCCGGCCTGCTGGCCAAGAAAGCCGTGGAAGCCGGCCTGAAGGTTGCACCGCACATCAAGACGTCGCTCGCCCCGGGAAGCCGTGTGGTGACCGAGTACCTCGAAGCGGCCGGCCTGCTGCCGTACCTCGAGAAGCTGGGCTTCGGCGTGACGGCCTACGGCTGCACGACCTGTATCGGCAACGCTGGCGATCTGACGGCCGAACTGAACGACACGATCGTGAAGAACGACATGGTCGCTGCTGCAGTGCTCTCGGGCAACCGCAACTTCGAAGCGCGCATTCACCCGAACATCCGCGCCAACTTCCTGGCCTCGCCCCCGCTGGTCGTGGCCTACGCCATCGCCGGCAACGTGACGCGCGACCTGATGACGGAACCGGTCGGCAAGGGTCGCGGCGGCAAGGAGATCTTCCTGGGCGACATTTGGCCGACCAGCGACGAAATTCACAAGCTGATGAAGTTTGCGATGAACGCGAAGACGTTCAAGACGAACTACGACACGGTGAAGGATCCGAGCCCGCTGTGGGCCAAGATCAAGGGGTCGAAGGGCCAGGTCTACGATTGGCCGGGTTCGACGTACATTGCCGAGCCGCCGTTCTTCGAAGGCTTCACGATGGAGCCGAACGCCGACATCAAGCCGATTCATGGCGCACGCGCCCTGGGCGTGTTTGGCGACTCGGTCACGACCGACCACATCAGCCCGGCCGGTTCCATCAAGGAAACCTCGCCGGCCGGCAAGTGGCTGCTCGAGAACGGCGTGCTCAAGGCCGACTTCAACAGCTACGGCTCGCGTCGTGGCAACCATGAAGTGATGATGCGCGGCACGTTCGCCAACGTCCGAATCAAGAACCTGATGATCCCGGCGAAGGAAGATGGTTCGCGCGTGGAAGGCGGCCTGACGATTCACCAGCCGAGCGGCGAACAGCTGTCGATCTACGACGCCGCGATGAAGTATGTCGGCGAGAACACCCCGACGGTGGTGTTCGGCGGTGAAGAGTACGGCACGGGTTCGTCGCGCGACTGGGCGGCCAAGGGCACGCAACTGCTGGGCGTGAAGGCGGTCATCGCGCGCTCGTTCGAGCGCATCCACCGCTCGAACCTGGTCGGCATGGGCGTGCTGCCCCTGCAGTTCAAGGGCTCGGACAGCGCACAGTCGCTGGGCATCACGGGCGAAGAAACGTACGACATCGAAGGGCTGACGGCCGATATCAAGCCGCAACAGGATGTCACGCTGGTGATCCACCGCAAGAACGGCGACACGCAAAAGGTGCAAGTCCTGCTGCGCATCGACACGCCGATCGAAGTGGATTACTACAAGCACGGCGGTATCCTGCCGTTCGTGCTGCGTCAGTTGCTCGCCGCTGCGTAAGCGCGCCAGATAGCGAGCCAGATGGCGTTACACGTCGAATTGCCCCGCGTACGACAATGTCGTTCGCGGGGCAATTTTTTTGTGAGAAACCTCCTGTTGGATCCAAGGCTCCGGGCACCTTTAGTCACGCACTTGACAGCAGGTGGCTCGTCGCTGCGATGTCCGACTCGGCAAGGGACGCGGTACTCGCCTTGAGCTTCAGGCTTTCCATCAGCGTGCGATATCGGGCTTGCGCAAGCTCGCGACGCACGCGATATAGCTTGTATTGTGCGTTAAGCACATCCACGTTCGGGCGCACATGATGTTCGTATCCAAACCGGTTTGATTCGAACGCCGTCAGTGCAGACGTTTCCGCAACCTGAAGTGCGGCGATGCGCATCAACCCAGTGGTGACGCCTAAAAAGGCCTTTCGTGCTTCCAGACCTGCGGCACGCCGCACGTCCATGAGTTCATCCGACGCCTGCTCAACCAAAGCCAGCGTCTCGCGAACTCGGCTCTGAACGGCAAACCCGGCGAAAATTGGAATCTGAACCTGAATCCCCACCTGGCTCGCGTCCCGCCGTCCGTTCCAGTAAGGCAGGCCGCCATCGCTGTACCGGCGCTCACGGCTCGCCACAAGGTCAACACGAGGCAGATGTCCGGCGTACGCCTTAGCCGTTTCCCTTCGAGCCATTTCAAGCGCCATTGTGCTCAACTGCACCGGATACGCCTGACGTTCAGCCTGATCAATCCAGGGATCGACGTCCCTCGGCACCGGCGCTGGTAGCGGCTGCTTGAATCGAGGCAATTCGCCCGCTTCGACCCTGCGCCCCACGATGGTTGCCAGTGCGCTCCTCCTGACATCGACGATGCCTTGGGCATCAATCTCGTCGGCAATCGCCTGATCATGACTGGCGGCGGCCTCATGAACGTCAACGATGGTGGCATTTCCTAACGGAACGCTCGCCGTCGCTTGTGCCAATTGCTCGGCAACCGCAACGCGATGCGCATGCGCGAGCGACGCGATATGTTGCGCTTCCAGAAATTCGAAATAAGCCTCGGCAACGCGAAGCATCAACTCCTGATTCGCCTTGGCTAGCGTGATATCCGCTTTCGCCGCTGTGAGCATGCCTTGTTGAAAACCTTGCCAGGCATCCCAATGAAATACCGGTTGCTTCAGGGAAATGGTGTACCCGGTGGCAGTTTGTCCGGGAGTGCTGCCCCGGGACGTGCCCCCGTCCTCACGTGTCAGATGACCTCGCACCTCCACCGACGGAAGCAATGGCGCTCGCGCCCGAGGCAACGCCTCCTGGCCGGCAAAATGCGCGGCTCGCGCGCCAGAGATTCGCGCGTCGAAGCGCAATGCCTCGTGATAAAGACTCAGCAAGTCGGTGGCAGACGAAGACTCAGGCAAGAGGATGCAAAGACAAATGCCCAGCCAGCGGAACACACGGCGGCGCGCGCTCTTCCCGAGCGGAGGTTTGTATAAATTGAACATCGCTTAGCCATTTGGGGAGCCGGAATCGCCCGACGACAGGGGGTTCCGGCGGAAGGATCCAGGGCCGTCGCGGCGTGTCGACACGTCATGGAGCGCCCGCCTCGATGTTGGGAGACGCCCCGTCGGACGGCCCTGGCATTCGTTAATTCACAGAAATCACTGCCAGTTGGCGGCGAGCACCGGCGTAAGTGCCGTCCGGTAGTCATTGGGCAGCGAGGACTGTCCGGCAGCGGGTGGCGCAAAGGTGGCCATGGCATCCACCAGTTGATCGACCTGGATATCCGTCAGCGTTCGACCATCCGACAGTTTGACCTGATCAAGCCGGAATTCCTGGCCCGCGTACCACTTTCGAACCGTCGCAACGTCTCGGGAACCCACAATGCTGACTTCCAGATCGTCGCCCTGACGGCGAAACCAGATCTGGTCCGCCCCAACGTCAGCACCAAGCTGCAATACGTCGAGCGCGCCCTGTCCTTCGTCGTGGTTGAAGATCGTATCGTGCCCGGAGCCCCTGCCGAACAGATAGGTATCCGAGCCCGCGCCGCCCATCAGGTAGTCGTTGCCGGCACCACCGTCCAACCAATCGTTGCCCGCGCCGCCAAGCAAACGGTTGTCAGCAGCGTTACCGATCAAACGATTACTCAGGGCATTGCCTGTTCCGTTGATGTCCGCATCGCACGTCAGTGTCAGGTTTTCCAAGTGATCCCCCAGCGTGAAGGACACCGATGACAGAACGGTATCCATGCCCTGGCCCTCGTACTCCACAACACGATCCGACGTGTGATCAACGATATAGGTATCGTTACCCTTGCCGCCCAGCAAAAGGTCGGCGCCAGCGCCGCCGTCCAATCGGTTGTCTGCATCGTTGCCAACCATCCGGTTTGCCTTGGCGTTACCCGTGCCGTTGATCGCCTCCGGTCCGATCAACGCCAGTGCCTCGACTTCATCCGGCAACGTATAACTGATGCTCGACTTGACCGTATCGTAGCCACCTCCTGCAAGCTCTTTGACGACGTCCCCCGGGTTATCGACGACGTACGTATCGTCTCCGGTACGGCCTTCCATGACGTCGGCACCGGCACCACCATCCAGCGTGTTCCCTCCGGCATCACCAACCAGTAGATCGTTACCGCCGGCACCCGAGACGCGGACGTTGATGGCTTGCGTGCGGGGTTGACCGAAGATGAAGTTTCGCGCCGACAGTTGCTCCTGACGAACACCCCGAAGCGTGACGTATTGCGTCCCGGACGCCATACGCCCCAAAAAGACACGTAGGAACTGTTGGCCGGCGATCATGATGTTGCTGAACGTCAGATCACTAAAAGATGACACCGCCCTGATTTGAGACAGATCGATCTTTTCACCAGGATTGTTGACTTCAAAATCCTCGATAAGATTCTTCATCAGACCATTCGACGCCGACGGACTGCGATCCTCGACCACCACGAACCGATCATTGCCGGCACCGCCCGCCACGGCGGCCCCCGTCAACGTGCCGCCTTGCAAGTTGAGATTTTGGGCAAACAGGTCGCCATTCGCAAACTCGTTCAAGCCTTGGTCGCCTTCAAGGTAAAGGGTGTCATCGCCGGCATCGCCGTTTAGATAATCCAGGCCCTCATCGCCCCAAAGACTGTCGTTACCGGGACCACCGCGGACAACGTCGTCGCCCTTGCCCCCGTGAAGAACATCGTTGCCGCCCAACAATGCGTCGGTCGACGTCTCACCGACCAGCACATCGTTTCCCGCGCCACCATATACGATGTCGTTGCCAGTACCGCCAAAGACACGGTCATCCCCGTCGCCCGCCCAGTAGTTCGCGCCGCCATCGGGCAGCACCTGCTCGCGGTCCGACGCATCGCTGCCAAACCCAAAAGGTTTACCGTGGGTCACCTCCGATGGTCGCAATCCTGCTTCGATCGTCAGAAAATTACGAGACGTCAATTTCCCTGCATTCACGTTCTTCAGAATCATGATCTGGCCCTCTGGCAGTTCGATGCGGGTATCGCTCCCCGCTTGCGATAATTTCAGGCGCGCCAACGGATTCGCACCCAGTCCGGACAACACGATGCAATCCTCCCCAATGGCAAAGTCGGCAATCGTATCTGTTGATCCAGGGTCGCTTTCAATGACGAAAAAGTCCGCATCGGTTCCGCCGGTCAAGGTGTCGTTACCGAGTCCGCCGAACAAGACATCCATACCGCCATTACCGCGAAGGGTATCGTTACCTCGACCGCCTACGAGGATGTTGGTGCCGTCGTTGCCGGTCAGCGCGTCATCGAACTCGCCGCCGACGAGGTTCGTAAAGTTGGTCGAATTCCGGATGGTGAGCGCAGCGCCGGCAATGGTCGCGTTTCCTGCCGCGAGATCCACCCGACTGCCGCTGGAAACGGCGGCAACGTTGATCGTGTTACTCCCGCCATTGGTGTCGTCCAGAACGTCACGTCCGTGGACCGCGAGTTTGGCAAACTCGTCCGTATACACGTATTGGTCGTTGGCGGTCCAGCCCCGGCCCATGGCATTCAGACTCCAGTCATGCAGGATGCCTGTGTCGCCCGACACCGTGTCAATGACTTGCAGGGTCCAATTGCCATCGGCACGCTCACCGCGATGCCGGGCCGATCCGAAGACAAAGTCGAGTGTGTTCGAACCGTCAAAGCGCGCATCTCCTCGGGAGGCGGCATCGCCGGGTATCCGTCCAGGACGATCCATCAGGATGGACTCCGTGCCGGACGGCGATATCAATTTGATGATCAGATCGCCGGGGCGAGCATGCGTGAGCCGGATGCGAACCTCCACGTGCTCCGTGGTAACGCCAGTGCCCGCGATACCCAATGTGTGCTTGAGGCCGGCAGCATTTCCGTCTGGGATAGCGCGATCCAGCACACCGGATTCCGGGCTTTTCACCGCCCCGTAAAGGTTGTCTGCCGCTTGCCGATCAACCCAGGTTTCAGCGAGTCGAACCGCCGCCCGCGCGTCGACTTGTCCATAACCGTAGTCGTGGCTGACATGCATGCCGCCGCCGTTCCAACGCGTGGCACCGTTGATCTGCCAATCCGTCTCCGAATCGTCGACCTTGCGCGCGGACAGCGCCAGGATCTCCTGGACGTCTCGATAGCCCAAGCGCGGATTCGCCTCCAGCATCAACGCGACGATGCCCGACACGATCGGCGTCGCAAAACTGGTGCCCTGCACCGTTTTCGCATCGGCACCGAACGTGGAGCCATTGGCGTTTTGCTGCAGGCTCGATGTCGAGGTCACGTTCGAGCCCGGCGCGCTCACAAGGATGCTGGCCCCTCGTGATGAGAACGGCTGTTGGTGGACCTGAAACTGCCCCAGATCCGTCTTTGCGTTGATCGCGCCAACAATAATGCTCGAACGGGAGTTTGTCAGGCTACTGTAGTTAGCATTGCCGCCTACGGCACGGTCATTGCCTGCCGCCATCACGATCACCGTACCGAGGCCATCGCGCCCGCGTTCGAGGGCGTCCACGTATTCGCGCGGCAGATCGCCGATTTTCGCCTCCGAGTACCGCAGCGTAAATCGTTCGCGCGATCCCCAGCTATGGTTCACAACGTCATACTCCTGCATGCGTGCGAGAGACGACATATCCTTGCCATCGAGCCAATGCCCGCCAAGGGTTGCACCGTGCGCGACGCCGACTCCGCCGGCGCCATTTCGGGAGGCCACCATGACACCGGCTACCAGCGTCGCATGGTCGGAGATTTTGCCGTCGCTCCCCTCACCTGCCCTGCGCCCCGGCGTGGCATCGGCCAACCATTCGGGATCGATGTTGTCTTTCAGATCGCGATGCCGATAGTCGAGCACTTCGTTGCTGTTGCCGAACGATCCATGGGTCTCGAATTGCCCGATGCGCACCCCCTTGCCGCTATAGTCGCGCCAGGCCGGTAGGACGTTCGTGTCGCCCAGGTACCATTGATCGGTCACCAGATCGTCCAACGGCAAATCGCCAGTCTTCAGGAACACCGCCGCCCTCGCCGACGCCTGCTCGCCGGTGCTGACTTGCGTTACGAGGGCCGCGGGATTGCCTTTGGCATCGGCTACCGTGTATTTGAAGCTCATGAACCCGGTAAAACTGGCGTCCGGGGTGAATAGCACGTCTCCGGCGTCCGTCAACGTGACCGTGCCGCCAACGGCTTCCATCACCGCCGAAATATGCAACGCATCGCCCTGGAAATCGATATCGTTGGCCAATAGTTGCTCTTTCGCGATCAGGTGCACGCCGCTGCGCTCAAGACGCTTACCGTTCTTGTCACGCGTAAGAACATCCTTGACCGGCATCGGGTTTTCCAACCCTGCGCCGCTGCTGCTCGGAATGTCGACCAACGTGACATCCGCGAAATTCGCCTTCTCAACATTCTTAACGAAGTCCGTGCCATCGCGACCCGCAACGGTATCGCTGATCCAGACGCCGTCTTCGCCCGGCACGATGCGGTATTCGGAAAGCCGGCCGGACAACTCGATGATGTCGATACCGTCTGCGCCGTCGATGGTGTCGTCACCACCCCCGCCTCGCAGGACATCGTTGCCCGCTCCGCCGATCAGCACGTCATCGTCAGTACCGCCGTCCAGATAGTCGTCCCCTTCGCCGCCAAACAGGCGGTCGCGCCCACGATGCCCACGAATCACATCGTTGCCAGCACCTCCATCTATGACGTCGTCGCCATCCTCGCCCGACAGTGCGTCGTTGCCCGCGCCACCGACGATTATGTCGTCGCCGTCACCCCCCGCGATGAATACGCTGCTTCGGCCACCGCCGACGAGTACGTCGTTGCCGCGTCCGCCCTGGACGATCTCGACTTCACTCTGCGCGAGATTCAATGTGACGCCGCGATCGCCGACGACATGCACGATGTCCGTGCCGGCACCGCCGTTGACCAAGACATCGTCCGCGTCGATCAACAGGACATCGTCGCCGTTGCCACCCTCAAGACGATCCGCCCCCGCACCGCCGGCCAGCCAATTGTTGCCTGCGTCGCCCTTCAGAATGTCGTTGCCTTGACCGCCGACGCCATTGCGCACACCTTTCTTCGCCACGTCGATGATTTCTCCCGCGCTGCCCGCAACGTATGCGCTTCCCGGCGCCAGGCGTGAATCGCCTTGTTCCGTGCGAACTATCGTGCCGCTGCCACTCGGCGTGAAGGTATTGCCATTCGGATTCACCAACAGGTTGGCGGCCACGGCCTCTTTCGTTTGTCCGTGTTGAACGAATGTCCCTCTGGCCAGAATCTCGTTGCCATCACGGACTTCGCCGCTTTGTCTAACGGGGTCGAGATCGATACGCGTAATGCCCAACGCATCAAGGCCTTCCAGTTCACTGCGCTCGCCAGGATCGAGGCGGCCATCGCCGTTCGCATCCATCCAGCTCTTGCCGTCGTGGTTGGCGTCGACCCAGACCTTGACCTGTTGCCAAGCGTCATCGCGGATATCGAAGACATTGTCGCGATTACTGTCGAGACTCTTTAGCGCCGCGAAGCCGTCCTTGTGGCGCTTTTCTCCCCCCGCGCCGTCGATACCAGACGTCCCAGCGAAATATTCCGAGAGGACTTCGGACATATTGTCGATCTTTCCGTTGCCGTTGCGATCGAGGACAACGATGCCGTCCTCAGGCGAAACCCATCCTGTTTGCTCCAGGCTCCCACCGTCGTTATCGGCATCGAACCAGACCGGCGCGCTCACGTAGTCCGTCAACATCACGCCATCGCCGTTCAAATCGAGCACGAGCGGATCGGTTGGGGCAGCCTTCTGCGCCCATGCGCCGAGACTGTTGACGATGGCCCCATTGACACCGTTCAGGATGCTATTGCCTTCCTTCAGTGGAATGCGATCGATGACAGGCTCGGAAAGATTTCCGTTACCCGGCCGCCAACCGTCGGCAAGAATACGCGTGGAAGCAACGGAGGCCGTGTTGTCCACGAAACGACCGACCATCTGGTCGCCGTTCAGCTTGTCTGCTGCCGAGCGGATATCCCACCCGCCGCCGCCAGTGACGAAGCCGTCCTCAACCCGTTGGGTTTGCTTTTCGAAGTCGCCAGCGCCGGCTTCGGCTAGCTGATGTTCCGGTTTAATACTCAGGTCGAAGTCGTTGGTGACGGCGGGCAGGTTCGGCCGGTTGATGACTTGACCTTCCTGGATCAGATCGGGATGCTTGATCTGCGGGTTGGCACGCAGGTAGTCGTCCACGGTAACGCCGTCTCGCGTGGCAAGTTGCCAAAGGCTTTCGCCTTTCTTGACGGTGTAGTTGCGGTCCGAATGGGCGGCGTTCGCATCTCGGGTAAAGCGCCATCCGCCGCCAAGGATCTCGGTGTCGCCGTCGGCCGTTTGACGAGCCACGTCGATTGACGTCTCGTCATGCGGGCTTGCCACTGGCTTGAAGACGGTTGCGGTCTCCGAGATTGCGGTGTGCGCTCCGGGAGCCAGGATGCGGGGCGCACCCTTCAGGCTGAATTCCACTCGGGCGAAGCCGAGATCCAGGATGGCGTTCTTGCCGGAGGATTCGCTGATTTCTTTCCAGAGGAAGTCGCCCGCAGCTATTTCTCCGAGCTTGACTCCCCCGACGGCCCCAATGACTCGGCCAATCCAAATCCCACCAGGCATGGGGGTCGCCGCTCCTAAGGCGCCCAAAAAGGTGGCTCCCACTGCCCCGCCTATCGAACCACCAATAATCTTGAATAGTGCTTCACCGACTATGTTGGCGTCGCCTTTGCCGAAACCAATGCCAATTTGGAGTGTATTCCCGAGATTCCCGACCAGCCATATCTTGGCACCCGGAATTTTTGCTGCGAGCTTCGCTTGAGTATCTGCATTCTTTAACGCATTCGCCAACATGTCTTGCATGCCCTGACTGAATACCCCCATGCCAGAATCGAACACAACCTGAATAACACTTGTCTCTTGCCTGCCTTCACTCATTGTCGCCTCCAAATTCGCAAAATTACTTCGTCGAATCGTGCCTAAACCATGGAACTCCTTTTGAAAACAAAAACAATTCCACCAACTTTGAAAACCCAACCCCAAAAGCCACGAACAACATCATGTATGGTATGAAGCCTGAAAAAAAAAGACTCTCCCTTGAATACCAAAGCGATGCCATTTTTCCGTAGCGATATCCAAATCCAAAAAAACACCAAGATATTAAAAAAGTCAACAATCCTAAAAATATCTCATAAATAATCCAAAGCTTATATCGCCCAATAAGCCTTCCATCAAAACAGTCTCCCTTTAACTTATTTAACGAAACAAAAATTAACGCAGGAGCCCAAATTAAAATGCTTGAAAGCATAGTTGCGTGATAGAACTTCACAACCTGTGGAATTTCAGATTCAACAGGAACATCCAGCATCTTCGGCGCAACCTGCAAAACAAATTCAACCCATTGTCTTGCCAAATCACGCGTCAGTATGTCATTCGGCACCAGCAAGGATATGACCGCGGACAGGCTTATCGGCCCACCCCAGAAAAATGCCGCAAGACACCAATCGTAAAACGTCAACTTTTTCTTCTTTACATCCTGCATACGCCCTCCCAATACCCTCATCTTTCCCGGAAGCTCTCCGCCTTGTATTGCATCAACGGGCTCAAGAAATATTCAATCACTCGGCGCTTACCGGTTTTAATTTCCGCCGTGATCACCATCCCAGGCGCCAGCCGCACCCGCTTCCCATCGACATCGATCGTCGATCGCGACAATCTGATCTTTGTCGCATATATCAAGCCTCGTTTCTCGTCCCGAATCGCGTCTTCAGAAATGCTGACCACCGTCGCAGGGATCGTCCCGTACTTGGTGTACTGAAACGTCTCCACCTTGACTTCCACACCTTGGCCGACGTTGACGAACCCGATATCCTTGTTTTCCAGAAACGCTTCGACTTCCACCGGGTTGTCCTTCGGCACGATGGCCATCAGGGCCTGCGCTGGCGTCACCACGCCGCCGATCGTGTGCATCGCAAGCTGCTGAACCGTGCCATCCACGGGCGCCACCAAATGCATCAACTGTTCTCGCGTTTCAGCCTTGACCAGTTCGTTTTCCAAACCGGTCACTTTCTGCATCCCCTCGTTGAGCGCATCGAGATGGATACGGCGCGTCTCCGCCGTCAGCGCGCTACGTTGTCGCTCCGCTTCGCGCTTCGCCGCCGAGATCTCCCGCAGCCGGCCGCGTTGCGCGGCGAGGTCGGCCTCCTGTTCGATGCGAAACTGTTCCCTCTCCAGATAGCTGTGACGAGACGCGAATTTCTTATCAGCCAACGCCTCGAAATCGCGCGCCCGTTGCTTGGCGATCGGTACTGTCTGTTCGAGCTTGCCCACCAGCGCGCGAGTCGATCGCGCCTCTTCCACACGGCGCGCTATTTCCGCATCGACTCGGGAAACGCGCGCTTCGTACTCGGAGTACTGTCCCGCCAGATGCCGCCGCGCCTCCAGCACCTGAGGTGCCGGCGCGCCCTCCGGCGCGACCATCGCATCAAATCGTCCATCGTTCAGCGCCTTCAACATCGCCCTTGCCCGGGCGACCTGCAAACGCGCGACCAGCAGATCGTTAGCGACACGTCCCCGGTCAGCGCTTGCGCCGGTGGCATCCAGGTCGATGAGCACATCCCCTGCCCGGACAGCGTCGCCATCGCTCACGTGTATCGCTGAAACCATCGCCGTTTCCATCGGTTGAATCGTCTTGGTGCGATCGCTCGGAATGAGCCGGCCTTGCGCGGTCGCGACGACGTCGATTTTTCCGAACACCGCCCACAGCACGGCAAGCGCCGCCAACCCCATCAGCAGCCTCATCGTGACCCTGGGCAATACGGGTGCCGGCTTTTCACGCAACGCCAGAGCCGCAGGCAAGAAGTCGGCCTCCTGCGGCAAGTAGCGCGCTGCGCCGTTCTCACGACGTTGTCGCCACGCTTCGCGAAACACATCCGCATACCGCTGCAACAGGTCGCCAAACGCCCGCCATCGATTTGTGTGGATCATCGTCAGCCCCGTTGCATGCCGTACAACTTCGTGTACATCCCGTCCGGCTTCTGCAAAAGCTCCGCGTGCGATCCCACTTCCGCGATCGTTCCCCGTTCCATCACCACGATTCGATTGGCGCCACGCACCGCCGAGAGTCGATGCGCCACGATGAGCACCGTGCGCCCGTGACAAATGGCGCGCATGTTGTTCTGGATAACGCGCTCCGATTCGTAGTCAAGCGCACTGGTCGCTTCGTCAAAAATCAGAATGCGCGGGTTGGACATCAGCGCCCGAGCAATCGCGATGCGTTGTCGTTGCCCGCCGGAAAGTGTCGCGCCATGCTCGCCAACCAGCGTGTCGTAGCCATCCGGAAGCTCGGTAATGAACGCATGGGCGCCGGCCAGCGCCGCCACGCGCATCACCACGGACAGCGACGCGCCTGGGTCGACAAGCGCAATGTTTTCGCGCACCGTGCCGTTGAACAACACGTTCTCCTGAAGTACGACGCCGACTTGGCGACGCAGCGAAGACGCGTCGATCAGCGCCAAATCGACACCGTCGACCAGCACTCGCCCGCTCTCTGGCACATGCAAACGCTGAATCAGTTTGGTGAGCGTGCTCTTGCCCGAGCCAGAGCGTCCGACCACCCCGATGACTTCTCCGGGCCGAATGTCCAGGTCGATGGCCTTGATCACTTCCGGCGCGTCCGGGCGATAACGAAACGTGGTGCGTTCGAAACGGATCGCACCGCGTATCGCAGGCAATACACTTTTGGCGCCCGAAATCTCGGTTCGGGTATTGAGAATGTCCCCGAGTCGCTGGACCGATATCCCCGTCTGCTGGAATTCCGTCCACATTTGCGCCAACCGCATGACCGGCGTTGCGACGTGTCCTGCCAACATGTTGAAGGCAATCAATTGCCCAACCGTCATATCGGCGTCGATGACCAACTTGGCGCCGACATACATGGTGGCAACAGTGACGATCTTGCTCACCAGCGACACGCCGCCATTCGCGAACGTACCCACCATCGCCGTCCGGAAGCTCGACGCGACGTAGGCGGCCAGTTGCTGGTCCCATTTCCGCATCCATTGCGGTTCGACCGCCAACGCCTTTACCGTGTGGATACCGCTTATCGTCTCCACCAGAAACGCCTGGTTCTCCGCGCCACGGTTGAACTTCTCGTTCAATCGGGCGCGCAGTATCGGCGTAAAGGCCAGCGTCAGCGCGACGTAGCAAGGCAAGGAGCCGACGACGATCCACGTCAGCGTCGTGCTGTAATGGAACATGACAGCGAGAAAGGCCACCGAAAAGAGCAGATCGAGGACCAGCGTGATCGCATTGCCCGTCAAGAACGCCCTGATGTTCTCCAACTCACGCACACGCGCCACCGAATCGCCAACCCGTCGCGCCTGAAAATAGGCAAGGGGAAGATTCAACAGGTGGCGAAACAGACGCGCGCCAAGTTCGACGTCAATTCGGCTGGTGGTGTGTGAAAAAACAAAACTGCGAAGTGCGGTGA
The DNA here is from genome assembly GCF_902459725.1 of Pandoraea eparura. Classification (GTDB taxonomy): domain Bacteria; phylum Pseudomonadota; class Gammaproteobacteria; order Burkholderiales; family Burkholderiaceae; genus Pandoraea; species Pandoraea eparura. Next base: position 353,304 of record NZ_CABPSH010000004.1, on the reverse strand, counting down.
GCACAACCTCGAAAACGACAACCGCGAGCAAGCCCGTGGCGATCACGTCGAGCGTGCTCAATCCGCGGTGCACAAGCACCTTGTCCATGACGACCTGGAAGAAAAGCGGGGTCACGAGCGCAAATAGCTGCAACACAAATGACACCAGCACGACTTCAGCCAGCAACCGCCGGTACTTCACGATGGCGGGAATGAACCATGCAAAGTCAAATTTCGCCATTTCGCCCGCGAGCGAAGCCCGCGACGCGAAGAGAATCAGCTCGCCCGTTGCACGTTCGGAGAATTCTGCAAGCGTCAGCGTTTGCGGGCGATTCTCGTTCGGATCCTGGATCAGCACGTTGACGCCGTCACAGCGCGCAACGATGACATACCGGCCATCCTGTGTCGCAGCCATGGCCGGCAACGGCGTGTGTGCCAGCCGCTCCGGCCGGGGCTTGGCCACTTTGGCCTTGAGCCCGAGGGATTTGGCCGCCAGAAGAATCCCGTCCCGCGCCAGGGGTTTTCCGTCAACGCAGAACTGATGCGTGAGCTGTGCCGCGTCGATGGAGAGTGCGTGAAATCGGGCAATCAGGATCAACGATGCAAGGCCTGAGTCCAGCGATGCGCGAGGTTCGGGATCCGGGGCTTCGACAGCCGCCTGTGGCGTTGATGGTGACGTCGACATGACGGTTTTGATATTCCGAAACGGAATTAGGTACCTCTTTAACCCGACGTAGCGGAACGATTCGGGGACTATGTGAAACAGTCCACGACGTTACCGAATATCAGCGAACGCTTAAATGGGCGGAATCCGAGAAAATTTGGGACGCGGCCTCTTTACCAAGCTTTCCGGGCGACTTTCGACACACGCCCCTTCCTTCGCCCCCGCCGCCTCTGCTGTCATGTCCGAAAATGACTAGCGCCTCATACGCCTCGCGCGTAGAGTGAGGCAGATCGTCTCCGCCCTCTCGCCGCCGGACCGCACAGGCCCCCATGTCCATGCCCCTCGACCCTGAAGTCTGCTACAAGGCCGTCAGCGCCCGCGACCGGCGCTTCGACGGCTGGTTCTTCGTCGGCGTGTCGTCCACCGGCATCTACTGCCGCCCGGTGTGCAACGTGCGCACGCCCCGCTTCGAGAACTGCACGTTCTATGGCAGCGCCGCCGCCGCCGAGAAGGCCGGCTTTCGTCCGTGCCTGAAATGCCGCCCGGAACTCGCGCCTGGCCTCGCCCGTTTCGACGCTACCCGCGAGCTCGCCGACGCCGCAGCCGCCATGATCGACGAAGGCTTCCTCAATCACGCCGGCCTCCCCGCCCTCGCGGACCGAATCGGCATCACCGAACGCCATCTGCGGCGCATATTTGCCGACGAATTCGGTGTCTCCCCCGTCGAATACGCGCAGACGCAACGTCTGCTGCTCGCCAAGCGCCTGCTCACCGATACGGCCATGCCCGTGACCGAGGTCGCCCTCGCCGCTGGCTTCGGCAGCGTTCGACGTTTCAACGGGCTCTTCAAGACCCGCTACGGCTTCGCCCCCGGCCGGCTCCGCCTGAACGCCCGCCACGACGCCCTGCCCGACAGCCAGCTCGTGTTCCAGCTCGCCTACCGTCCGCCCTTCGCCTGGCACGCCCTGCTCGACTTCCTCGGCGACCGGGCCATCGACGGCGTCGAGCGGCGCGATGGCAACGTCTACACCCGCACGCTGAGCCTCGAACGCCAGGACGGGCAGACGGTCGCGGGCTGGTGCCGCGTCACACCGCTATCGGATCGCCATGCGCTTCAGGTGACGCTGCCGCCCACGCTGGCCGGCAGCGTGCCGCAGGTGCTGGGCAAGCTGCGGCATCTGTTCGATCTCGGCGCGCGTCCAGACGTGATCGACGCACACCTCGGCCCCCTCGCCGCGGCAACACCGGGCCTGCGCGTCCCGGGCGCGGTCGATGGTTTCGAGATCGCCGTGCGCGCCATCGTCGGCCAGCAGATCACGGTCAAGGGCGCCCGCCGCCTGCTCGGCCGGCTCGCACAACGCTTCGGCACGCCCCTGCCCGCCCCCGCGCACGGTCTGTCGCACACGTTCCCGAGCGCCGCGCAACTCCTCGCCGTGCCCCCCGACGCCCTCGGCGAAGCCGGTATCATTCGAAGTCGCATCGCCGCCATTCACGGGGTGGCGCAGGCGATCGTCGACGGTCGCTTGCGGCTGGATCCCCTGGCACCGCTGGACGCCACGATCGCTGGTCTGCTCGCGATCAAAGGCATCGGCCCCTGGACGGCGCAGTACATCGCCATGCGCGCGCTTGGCTCACCCGATGCCATGCCGGTCGACGATCTGGTGCTACGTCAGGCGCTTGGCGTGGCCGATGGGCGTGCCGTCGCCGCGCGAGCCGCACAATGGGCGCCATGGCGCGCGTACGCCGCGCTGCACGTCTGGCGGGCGGCGGCGCAGGGACCGGCAGGCCAGCCGGTCGAGACTTTGCAGGAGGTGTGTGCATGACCCGCTACGAAACGCTTTACGACAGCCCGCTCGGCGACATGCTGCTCGTCGCGAACGGCGACGCGCTCACCGGCGTGTATTTCTCGCATCAGAAGTATTTTCCGCACGAGGGCGACACCCGCCGCGATGGCGCCGACCTCGCCGTCCTCCATGACGCTAAGCGGCAACTCGACGAGTATTTTCACGAAGGGCGACGCACCTTCGACCTGGCACTGGCGGCCGACGGCACGCCGTTTCAGCAACGCGTCTGGGCCGAACTGCAACGCATTCCGTTCGGCGAGACGCGCAGCTACGGCGACCTCGCGCATGCCTTGGGCGATCTCAACAAATCGCGCGCGGTCGGCGCCGCCAACGGACGCAATCCGATCGCGATCATCGTGCCCTGCCACCGCGTGATCGGCGCAGACGGCACCCTCACCGGCTATGCCAGCGGGGTCGAGCGCAAACTTGCCCTGCTCTCGCTCGAAGGGGCCGCACTGGCCCCGATCATGGGCGCCGCCGTGGCGGCCACGCGTCGAACGCGACTCTCGGCCCCCGCCAATCTCGCGTTCGACTTCTGACGGCCGGGCGTGCCGGCGGCGCGACATGTTGTCATTTTCAGGACGGGGCGACGCGATAGCTGCGCGCGTCCCATCAATCGCGTTCACGCATGCCGTACAATCGTGAGTCCATGTATTTCTGCTTTGCACGACTATGCGCTCACGCACCGCCAAACGACTGACTCCCGACGCTGAAAAGCTGGTCGGCCACGCGCTCGCGCTCGCTGCCTCGGGCAGCCGTATCGAAGACCGCTTCTGGGAAGCCCAGCTCGACACGCTGCTCACGCGCGTGCTGCGCACCGGCAACCAACCGGCCATCGATGCTGCACTCGACCACCTCCAGGCCAACCACAGCGAGGCCTATGGCGCGCTCGCCGACCTGATCGAGTCGCAAAGCGAATCCGCCGAACCGGAAGCCGAAGGCCAGGTGTGGGACGGCCTGCTCGTCGCCATCCCGATCCTCGCGTGGACCCGTTACGCGATCCCCTCGGGCCCGGTGAAGGCCGATGCCCTCATGCCGGTTCGCGCCCACCTGCACGCCCACGTGCTGGCCGAACCCGCGCGCGTGACCATTTCGCCCTATCTCTACAGCATCGACCAACTGCCGCGCACGCACTGCGAATCGTGGAAGGTGACGCAGCAACTGGTGCGCGCGGCGGTCGACAACGCCGAGGTCAAGCAACCCGGCAGCGACCTGCCGGAAACCGCGCCGATTCTCGCCGACCCGCGCTTCCTGCTCGCCGCCGTCAGCGTGCCCAAGGGGGCGCCGATGTTCCGCTGGCAAGAGGAAGGCGCGCGCCACGCCGAGCGCGGCCAATGCCAGGAGGCATGGTCGGCGCAGGGGGGCCCGAATCTCAACGCACTGCTGCCGGGCTGCGAAATCGAGTGCCTGCTGCCCGACGCCTATTACGCGAGCTGCCGCGAAGCCGACGAGCGCATCCGCCCGCACACGATCCGCACGGCACTGCGCTATCTCGAAGACGTCCTCACGCTCACGCCGCCCGAGTTGCGCGCGGTCGTGGCCGGCTTCGGCGAGCAGAATATCGACGAGTACCGCATCGGCTTCACACAGCGCGGCAGCAACGATGTCATCTATGGGGTGGTATGGCCGTTGTATGGGCGTGAGAACGGCGAGGTCGAAGGCGGCGCGCTCGACGAAGTCACCGATCTGCTCAAGGCCTGTGGCGTGACCGAGATTCGCAAGCATCCGGGGCGCTTCGATCCGGAGTATTGCGACGATTGCGGCGTGCCGCTGTATCCGGACCCGGTGGGCGAAGTCGTCCATGCGGAAATGCCGGAAGATGCCGAACCAAGCCGTCCGCACTTCCACTGATCGGCACCGCGTCGTGTCAATGAATGACGCGACGCGCAACGGCAGCAAGACAATGGCCATGCGTCATCCGCGCACGGCCATTTTTTTGTGCGAGGCGGGCGGCCTGCCCCGCTTAGTCCATCGCTTTGTCGCCCGCTTAGTCGCCCGTTTGGCCACTCGCATGGCCACTCACTCACGCGCCAGCGAGTCCAAGGATACGTCCAACGACGACGGCAACGTCACGACACATCGATGCAGCCCATGCCCCGAGGCGAGGTACTTTCGCTCGAACGGCGTCATGGGCGCGACGTCCCCCTCGGGCGCCCAGGCCTCCACGACCGGCTGTACACCGCCGAGCCATTCGAGCGCCAACGCCATTTCCTCGATATAGATGTCCCAGTTGCTGCGGCACTCCAGTACGCCACCGAGCGCCACCACCGTGGGAAACACCGCGTGGGCATGCCAGCGTCGTGCGAGTTGGCCGATCTTGGGCCACGGGTTCGGATACAGAAGATAATGGCGTGCCGGGCGGATTCCGGCCTCGAACAACTGCCGCCAGAAATCGACCAGATCCGCCCGCACCCATACGAAGTTCTCCGGCCACTCGCCGCCCCACCAATCTTTACCGCGCACGATGCGGCTCTCCGATTGATCGATGCCGATAACGAAGTGATCGGGAAACTGCGTGGCCAGCCGCAACGTGCTCTCGCCGACACCGCATCCCGCGTCGATGATCAGCGGTGCCGCACCGGCGTTGCGCCACGCAGCGATGGCGGCGTCGAAGGCGCCCGCGCTGTAGGCGGCGAGCGGCTTGCGAAAGACCGCGTCGCGATGACGATCGACGAGCGCGGCCAGTTTGTCGTGTGGGCCGGTTTGCGCACTGGCCACCGTGCGTGAATTTGCGAACATGCGGAAATAAAAAAGGCGCGTGATGAGCGACGGACATTCCCGAACGCGCGTCGCGAAAAAACCCCGAAATTCGCCGTTGTTCGAGCGATCGCGGCGCGGGCGCCGATGACAGAATTCGCCGCCTGCCCTCGCAGGAACGCGGGCGCGCCCGTTGTCTGCGCCAGGGCATCCACGCCACAGCGCGCCGGTCAGGCCCGCATTGTAGCGCGCTGTAACGTTCATGGCCGGCGCTGTTACGTCTGAGGGCTTACCCGGCGGGCGTCGGCGACTTTTTTTCGGTTAAGATGGGAGCCGCTTTGCCGTTGTCTATCAAAATGCGGTCAAGCCTCTTCGCGAGCGGCGCGTGCGCAAGACACCCACGATGGGTCATCGCATGCCCGCATTGCTCTGCAATGCCTTAGCGCCCCCGAGAATACGTCAAGCAATGTCGAATCGATTTTTTCAACGCGCCGCCGGCGCCGTGATGCGAGCCGTGCGCCAAGTGGCCGCTGCCGCGAACGCCGCCCCTGTCGCGGTCGTCACGGCCGTCGTGGCCCCCCTCTGCCTGTCCGCCTTCACGGCCCCTGCGCAGGCCTTCACGCTTGAACAGCATCGCGCGCTGGTCGAGCAATTCGTCAACACCCGTCACGCCGATCCGCTGGTGGCCGATTGCGCCGCGCACGCCAGTTTCGTCGTCGCCACGCTACCCGGCTATGCGAGCGTCGAGTATGCCGACAACGCCCTCGACTCGGAGCACGCGAAGGTCTTGCCGTGGTCCGGTCCGTTCGACGACCACAAGCAACGCGTGGACGTCACGCAGATGGTCGAAATCGACGGCGTCGGCAAACGCACCACGGGTCAGACGGACAACATCCATATTCGCTGCGGCTACGCCGACGGCCGCATGATGGGCTTCACCTATACGTCGCCGCTGTCGCAGGTCGAGCAACCGGTCAGGCGAGCCAAACACAGCTCGCATGGCAAGGTGACGCACGCGTCGGCGAAGTCGGGCAGGCATGGCACGACGGCCAAGTCGTCGCGCGGCAAGTCCTCGGCGAGAACGTCGTCGGCGAAGGCGAGCAGCAGCAAGAAGACTGTGACGAAAAAGAAATCGCATTGATCGTCGGGTGACGGTCTGCGATGGCAACCTAGCATGACAAAGCGTACCCAAGCGCGACGCATGGCGCGTCGCGCTTGGGTACGCTCGTGTCTATGTCCCGGTGAGTCTGGTATCGCCGAGGCGTGCCAACCTCGCTGACTGCCCGCGGCCCGGTCAGACGTTATCGGCCTGCATCTGCGCCCAGATGGCGGCGAGCATCGACGCGCCCAGCGCGGCGCTTCGTGCGCCGCTCCACCCGACGTGCGGGTCGGGGCGGTTCGCGTTGTCCTTGAACGGCATCTCGAGCGTGAGCGACAGACAACCGAAGCGACGGGCGACCCACTTCGACGCAAGCTTGAACGAGTCCGGCCCATGCTTGCCCGGCGGATAGCCGAACTTGTCCTGGAAATCGAGGCTCGCCGCTTTCAGGCGCTCACCGAACGCCTTCTCTCGCGCGAGCATCGCGTCGGTCGCGCCTTCCACGCCGTCGTTGCCCGCGAGAAAGACGTAGGGCAGCGCCTCGTCGCCGTGAATGTCGAAGAACATGTCGCAGCCGAGCGCCTCCATGGCCGAACGCACGTGATACACCTCGGGGCTGCGCGCCAGATCCGGCGCCAGCCACTCGCGATTGAGGTTCGCCCCCACCGCGTTGGTGCGCAGATTGCCTCGCGCCGAACCGTCGGGATTCATGTTCGGCACGATGTGCAGCACCGCTTCGTCGAGCACGGCCGTCGCCAGCGGATCGCCCGCCCAATCCCCCGCCCCGAGCAGGCGGCGCAACAGCCCTTCCACGAACCACTCCGCCATCGTCTCACCGGGATGCTGACGCGCGATCACCCACAGATTGCGCTTGCCCGCGCGCGGCTCGCCCACGGTGAGCAGCGTCATATCCCGCCCGTCGACGGTCTGCCCCAGTGAGCGCGAACTCACCCGCGGCGAATTCTGCGCCGTGCCGAGCAACGCCAGATGACGCTCCTCCGCATACGGCTCGAAATACGCCAGGAACACGCTGTCGTGCGCCGGCGTGAACGACACCGTCATGACCTTCGCATCGTACGAGGTCGGCACACGGAACCAGGTCACGCGATCGTACGAGGCCACCGCGCGGTAGTTCTCCCAGCCTCGCGGATACGATGTCTGCGCCGCGTTATCGAACACGATCCGGCACGGCGCACCGCCCACGCCCTGCAAGCGGAAATGGAACCACTGGGCAAACTCGGCGGCACCGTCCTGCGCAATGCGCACGTGAATGTCGTCGGCACGCTCGGCACTCACCACCTCGATGGCACCGCTGTCGAACTTGCTGCTGATCTGGACGCTCATGACTTGTCTCGCTGGCGGAAATCAAAAACCCCGGGCACGCGCCCGGGGTCGGAAGTTGACGAACGTCAGGCCACGCGACGGCGGAAGACCCAGAGCGCATCGTTCGAGACACTGTCGTCGAACGCATAGCCTTCGCTGTCGAAGGCCTTGAGCTGCTGCACGTCGGTCACGCCGCGCTCGATCGCGTAACGCGCCATCAGACCGCGCGCGCGCTTGGCGTAAAAGCTGATGATCTTGTATTTGCCGCTCTTCCAGTCTTCGAACACCGGCGTAATCACCGGCGCGGCCACCAGCCGGCGCTTGATGACCTTGAAATACTCTTCGGACGCCAGGTTCACGAGCACGCGACGCGTCTCGACATGTTCCGCGAGCGACGCATTGATCGTCTGCGTCACACGCTCGCCCCAGAACGCGTACAAATCGCGCCCGCGTTTGTTGGCAAAGCGCGTGCCCATCTCCAGACGATACGGCTGCAGCAGATCGAGCGGGCGCAGCACACCGTACAGGCCGGACAGAATTCGCAGATGCTTCTGGGCGAAGTCGAGCTGCGTGGCGCTGAGGGTGCGAGCGGCGAGGCCTTCATAGACGTCGCCGTTGAAGGCGAGCACGGCCTGCTTGGCGTTGCTCGTATCGAAGCGAGTGTTCCACTCGGCGTAGCGGGTGACGTTGAGGGCCGCCAGTTGGTCGGAAATGCTCATGAGCGAGCCCACCTGCGCCGGGCTCAGTTCGCGCAGGCCGTCGATCAGTTCGGCCGCGTCGTCGACGAACTGCGGCACGGTGTGCGTGCTCACGTGCGGCGGCGTTTCATAGTCGAGCGATTTGGCCGGCGAGAGAACAATTATCATATCGGGTGCAGCGTTCCTGCGAAAACGAGAAACCGACATTCTATCCAATGCTTCAAAACGCCGTTGCCACGCCCGCCGAGCGAGCCTTCGCCGAGCATCTCGATACGCTTGCCACGCCGCCGCGCGTGGTGCTCGACACCAATGTCTGGATCGACCTGCTCGTCTTTGACGACCCCATCGTGCGCCCGCTGCGCGATGCGCTCGTCGAGCGCCGCCTCATCGCCCTGATGGCGACGCGCTGCCGTGACGAACTCGCCGTGGTGCTCACTTACCCGCAATTTTTGTCGCGCGCGATCGACAACGACGCCGCGCTCGCCTGGGTCGATGCCCACACGCACCGCATCGTCGTGCCCGACGACGCCGCGCCGGGCGCCCCGTTGCCGTTGTGCCGCGACCGCGACGATCAGAAATTCCTCGAAGCCGCACGCGACGGCCATGCGCACTGGCTCGTCAGCAAGGATAAAGCCGTGCTCAAGCTTCGCAGCCGGGTAGCGCGCCAGTTCGGCTTCCGTATCGTGACGGCGAGCGCCTTCGCGTCGCTGTTCGACACGCGCGGGTAATGCCGGAGTGCCCCAATGTCCCAATGTCCCAATATCCGAACATCCGATCTGAGCCGCGTTGAATTCAGATTGGAAGCGAGGTCGGGGTCGGATCGAAATCAGTTGCGAGCCGGATCGGAATCGACCGAGGGACGGCTGCGCCTTCTCCGAAAACGCGGTGCGACCTTGCGGCATCGCCCGCATGCCGGACGCTGCGGCGTTAGAATGTCGGCCTGATCACTGCCTCGTCCATTGCCTCCATGAACGCGCCTCACACCGCATCTGTCGCGCCCACCGCCCAGGCGTTGGTCGCCCCGCCGCTGGCATCACGTCTGCCGAACGTCGGCACCACCATTTTCACCGTGATGTCGGCGCTCGCCGCCGAGAAACAGGCGGTGAACCTCGGGCAGGGCTTCCCCGATTTCGCGTGCGATCCGAAAATCGTCGACGCCGTCTCACGTGCCATGCGCGACGGCCACAACCAGTACCCGCCGATGGCCGGCGTCCCCGCGCTGCGCCAGGCCATCGCCGACAAGATCGGCAAGCTTTACGGGCAGCATTACGACTGGAACACGGAAATCACAGTGACGGCCGGGGCCACGCAGGCCCTGCTCACGGCCATTCTCGCGTGCGTGCATCCGGGCGACGAGGTGATCGTGTTCGAGCCGACGTACGACAGTTATGTCCCCTCGATCGAGCTGGCCGGCGGCAAGCCGGTGTTCATCACGCTCGACGCGCCCGAGTTCCGCATTCCGTTCGACAAGCTCGCGGCGGCAATCACGCCGCGCACGCGCCTCATCCTGTTCAACACGCCGCACAATCCGAGCGGCACGGTGTGGCACGCGCAGGATCTCGCGAAGCTCGCCGAGATCGTGGCGGGCACCGACATCCTGTTGATCTCGGACGAGGTCTACGAACACATGGTGTACGACGGCAAGCGGCATGAGAGCGTGGCACGCCACCCGGAACTCGCGCGCCGCAGCTTCATCGTGTCGAGCTTCGGCAAGACGTATCACGTCACGGGCTGGAAGGTCGGTTTCGTGGCGGCGCCGGCGTCCCTGTCGGCCGAATTCCGCAAGGTGCATCAGTTCAACGTGTTCACGGTCAACACACCGATGCAGGTCGGTCTGGACGACTATATGCGCGACCCCGCGCCCTACCTCGAACTCGCGGGCTTCTATCAGAAGAAGCGCGACCTGTTCCGCGAGGGGCTTGCGGGCACGCGCTTCAAATTGCTGCCGTGCGAAGGCACATACTTCCAATGCGTGGATTACAGCGCAATCAGCGATATGAGCGAAGCCGACTTCGCACTGTGGCTGACCGGCGAAATCGGCGTGGCGGCCATTCCCGTCTCGGCGTTCTACCACGAGCCGCACGAATCGGGCGTGGTGCGCTTCTGCTTCGCCAAACAGGACGACACGCTGCGTGAAGCGCTGGCACGACTCGCCAAGATCTGACGCCGAGCGTTTCAGCAAGCCGCAAAATGGGGCCGCAATCTTTTCAAATTGCGGCCCTTTCGCATTGGCTTCAGTGCGCGGTGCGAGGCGGACTCGCCAAGCCGGTTGCGACGTCCCGCTTATCGCCCCAGCTGATCTGGCTTGTCTGTCATAGCCAGCCTTGCCCCGCCCAACCGCGCCTCTCCTCGCTTACCTCGCTGACTTACCCGGCTTTCTTCGCCTGCTGCGCCTGCTGGTACGCCTTCTGCTCGGCGCGCACACGCTGGAATGACTCACGTTCGGCGAGTCCCTTCCCATAACCCTTCCAGTCGATGCCGGCAGCCTGCAGGAAATCCTCGCCATACACGGCGTGCGTGGCCATGCCCAGGATCGGCAGATGGATGCCGGCGGCGACGTCGGCCATCGAGAACGTGTCGCCGGCGACATAAGGCGCAAACTTCGCCAGCCGCTTGAACGCCACGATGTTCCGGCGCAGCAGCTTCTCGGTGCGCTGACGCGTGCCGTCCGACACCGTCGCGCCGAAGAACGCCTGCCCGTAGATGTCGCGCGCAACCAGCTCCAGGTGCAACTCCAACATCGTGAGCAATTCGCGCTCCTTCGCCTGCTTCCACGGATCCTTCGAGAAGAGCGCCGGCGACGGATGCGTCGCTTCGAGGAAATCGCAAATCACCTGCGACTCGGACAAGAACCCTTGCTCGGTCTCCAGATATGGCACCTTGCCGAGCGGCGAGCACTGCAAGATCGACTCGTCCTGGCTGGGGATCGACTCCGATTCTTCAAAGGACAAGCCCTTCTCATAGAGCACGACCTTGACCTTGTTGTAGTAGTTGCTGATGGGAAAACCGTACAACTTCAACATGATGTCTCCGATGCGTCACGGCCAGCGCCTGCTTTGCCTTCAAGGCTGCGGGGCGTGCGCAGTTTCATGATGCGTCCCTGGGCGCTGCCGCCAATGGGCGGTGGCGTCTCGTTGGCGGCCCGTCGCGCGACGGTAGTCGCGCCAGCCTCGATCCACGGGCTCACGACGCAATGCGGCGTGGGCAATGGGTACGACCGGTGCGATGGGCAGCCACCCGCAGTGTAACGGCATCGCACCATCGCTCGGGAGACGCGCGCGCCGCAAGTCGTCCCGAAATATGCTTCCGTACGCCGCGGCAGCCCCGCGATCGAACCGATGGCCCACCCCCGGCGTTCGACCGCCCAGCGGAACAAGCGCTGGCAGGCGCGGCAAGATCGGCGACAATAGCGCCAACGCGATTTTGGCACCGGTTTGCATTAGCTGGAGAGACGTCAGGAAATTCATTTCCCGACCGACCGGTCGGACGGTAGAATGACACGTCACTTCCATGCCCGCGCCGTGCGCGCGAACCGCGCCACCCCGATCGACGACACCCGAGCCCCCCGATACCCATTTCGAGACACTCCGTATGACTGCATCCTCCTCCCAGGCCTGCGCGACCTCCCCCGGCAAGGCTATCGACGTGCTGGGCATTGTCGGCGCCGGCGCCATGGGCCGCGGCATCGCCCAGATCGCCGCGCAGGCCGGCCTGCGTGTGAAGCTTTACGACACCAACGCCAGCGCCGTGCAAGCCGCGCTGGGCACCCTGCGCGATACGCTGGACAAGCTCGCCGCGAAGGGCAAGATCGACGCGTCGAGTGTCGAGGCGACGATGGGCCGTCTGCAGGCATGCAGTGCGCTCGAGGATCTGGCCGATTGCCAGCTCGTCGTCGAAGCCATCATCGAGAAGCTCGAGATCAAGCGCGATCTGTTCCGCTCGCTCGAAGGCATCGTGGCGGCGGACGCGATTCTCGCGTCGAACACGTCGTCGCTGTCGATCACGGCAATCGCGGCCGCGTGCGAGCGTCCGGAGCGCGTGGCAGGCTACCACTTCTTCAACCCGGTGCCGCTCATGAAGGTGGTAGAGGTCATCGACGGCCTGCGCACCGCCCCCGAGGTCGGCGACGCCCTGCTCGCGCTGGGTCAGCGCATGGGGCACACGGCCGTGCGTTGCAAGGACATGCCGGGCTTCATTGTCAACCACGCCGGGCGCGGCATGAACACCGAAGGCCTGCGCGTGGCGAGCGAAGGCGTGGCGAGCTTTGCCGACATCGACCGCATCCTGCGCGAGCAGGCGGGCTTTCGTCTCGGCACGTTCGAGCTGCTCGACCTCACCGCGCTCGACGTCTCGCATCCGGTGATGGAGTCGATCTACCACCAGTTCTACGAAGAAGCCCGCTTCCGTCCGTCCCCGATCACGGCCGTGCGCTTCGCGGGCGGCCTGCTGGGCCGCAAGGTTGGCGAAGGCTTCTATCGCTACGTCGACGGCAAACAACAGGTGCCGCCTGAAGCCCCGGCACCCGACACCCTGCCCGCCAGCGTCTGGGTGAGCCGGGCCGACACGCGCGGCTTCGCGGCCGTGGTTGAATGGCTCGGCGCGACGGGCGTCACCCTCGAAAGCGGCGACAAGCCGTCGGCGACAGCGCTGATCGTTGTCACGCCGCTCGGCCTCGATGCCACGACCTGTGCCGTCGAACAGGGGCTCGACGCGGCGCGCACGGTCGCTGTCGACACGTTGCTGCCGCTCGCGGGCGCGAAGCGTCACACGCTGATGACCACGCCGGTCACGACGCCCGAGGCACGCGACGCCGCACATGCCCTGTTTGCGCACGGCGGTACACCGGTGACGGTGATTCGCGACTCGGCGGGCTTTGTCGCCCAGCGCGTGATCGCCACCATCGTGAACATCGGCGCGGACATCGCGCAGCAACGCATCGCAGCCCCAGGCGACATCGATCGTGCCGTGACGCTGGGTCTGGGCTACGCCAAAGGCCCGCTCGCCCTTGGCGACGCCGTCGGCGCGCGCCAACTGCTCACCGTCCTGCGCAATCTGCAATCGTTTTATGGCGATCAACGCTATCGTCCGTCGCCGTGGCTCACGCGCCGCGCGCAACTGGGCGTGTCGCTGCTGACCGAAGACCAGTGATCCGGAGACTCGCCTCATGAGCGCCGAACTGCTTGCCGAACGCGTCGACCACACCCTGGTGCTGACGCTCTCGAACCCCGGGGCGCGCAATGCGCTGCACCCCGGCATGTATGCCGCCGGGGTCGAAGCGCTGGCCACGGCCGAGCGCGATCCGTCCGTGCGGGCCGTGGTGCTCACCGGCGCCGACAACTTCTTTTGCGCGGGCGGCAACCTGAACCGGTTGCTCGAGAATCGCCAGAAGGATCCGGCGGTGCAGGCCGCGAGCATCGACGCGCTGGCCGAGTGGATCGAAGCGCTGCGGGCGTGTCCGAAGCCGATCATTGCGGCCGTCGAGGGCGCTGCCGCCGGCGCCGGCTTCTCGCTCGCGCTCGCGTGCGACCTTCTCGTCGCGGCCGACAATGCCAAGTTCGTGATGGCCTATGTCAAGGTCGGCCTCACGCCCGATGGCGGCGGCTCGTGGTTCCTCTCGCAAGCCCTGCCCCGCCCGCTCGCCACGGAGATCCTGCTCGAAGGCAGGCCGGTGGCCGCAGGGCGTCTGGCGGCAGCGGGTCTCGTGAACCGGGTGGTCGCACCGGGACAAGCCCGTGCCGAGGCGCTGAACTGGGCGACCGATCTCGCGCAGCTCTCGCCGAACGCCGTCGGCCGGATCAAGTCGCTTATCGAGAGCGGCGCCAGCCAGACGCTCACCGCGCAGTTGGGCGCCGAGCGCGACAGTTTCGTCGCATCGCTTCACCATGCGGACGGCCTGGAAGGGATCAGTGCCTTCCTCGAGAAACGTCCGGCAAAATACGCCTGATGGCTTGACCGACGGCGCGCGACCGAACTTCGCACGCGTGCCGTCGGTCAATGCATTGCCGCAGCGCCCCGACCGACTGCCGGCGCCCCTCTCAGGAGAGTTACCGCATGCGCGACTCACTCGGCCAACCCGGCCCCGCCGCCGGCCCCTTGACATTCACGCCACCGCAGCGCCGGCGCATCTATCTGATGCGTCATGGCGACGTCACCTACTTCGACGACAGCGGCAAGCCCATCGACCCCGACACCGTTGCGCTCAACGCGCTGGGACGCTCGCAAGCCAGCGCCGCCGGACGCGCCTTTGCCGCCGAGAACATCCGCTTCGACCGTGTGATCGTGAGCGGCCTGCCGCGCACCCGCGAGACGGCCGAGCGCGTGCTGGCCGAGACCGGGCAATCGATCGACATCGAGACGTGGACCTGCTGGCAGGAAATTCGTGCCGGCAATATTTCCGACCTGCCACCGCACGAGATCGCACAGGCGTTTCTCGGCGCGTTCGATGGCCTCGTGCCGGAGCACACCCGCTTCATGAACGGCGAGTCGGTGCGCGAGTTGCTCGACCGCGTGGTGCCGCCGCTGGCAGAGCTGCGCGCTGATCGATCGTGGGACACGGTGCTGCTTGTGCTGCATGGCGGCGTGAATCGCGCGATACTCTCGCATGCCATGCATCCGCTGGGGCGCCTCTTCCTGGGCCAACTCGCCCAGACACCCGCCTGCATCAACGCGCTCGACGTGGGCGACAAGCCCGACGACTGGGTCGTGCGCCTGATGAACTTCGCGCCGCCGCAACAACTGCATCGCGACAACCGGCTGACCGTCATGGAAAAGATCTTTGCGTCGTTCGTGCGAACGCGAGCGCGCGGATAAGTCCATCGAGTGCACGGGCGTCGCCCGGCGCTTGGTCTTTTCCAAGTCGCATGACCCGCAGTCGCAGCACAAGCCATGACAGGTAAGCACAGGTAACACACAGCGCCGTCGACGCGCTCGAACTCGTCACCGTTAACGTAGCACCGGAAATGCAGGAGACAGCATGACCGAGGAGCTTGCGCAGGACTATTCCACATTCGCTGGCGAACGCGCGCTGGACGCTCGCGTGCCTTTCGATACCGTCGCGCTCGAAGGCTGGCTCGCCGCGCAGGTCGACGGCTTCGCCGGGCCGCTGACGATCACCCAGTTCAATGGCGGCCAATCCAATCCCACCTATCGCCTGACGACGCCCGGCGCCGCCTACGTGCTGCGCACCAAGCCCGCGCCGGCGGCCAAACTGCTCCCGTCTGCCCATGCCATCGAGCGCGAGTATCGCGTGATGGATGCCCTCGCCGGCACCGACGTCCCCGTGGCCCGCATGCGCGGCCTGTGCGTGGACGAAAGCGTGATCGGGCTGGCGTTCTACGTCATGGACTTCGTCCCGGGACGCGTGTTGTGGGATCCCTCACTGCCCGGCATGACGCTCGCCGAGCGCGCGGCCATCTACGACGAGATGAACCGCGTCATCTCGGCCTTGCACCGGGTCGACTACCGCGCCATCGGCTTGGCGTCCTACGGCAAGCCGGGCGACTACA
This sequence comes from Pandoraea eparura, assembly GCF_902459725.1. GTDB lineage: Bacteria > Pseudomonadota > Gammaproteobacteria > Burkholderiales > Burkholderiaceae > Pandoraea > Pandoraea eparura. Next base: position 337,495 of record NZ_CABPSH010000004.1, on the reverse strand, counting down.
TCGCGCGCCAGATTGCCCGCTGGAGCCAGCAATATCGCGCCTCACAGACGCAGACCATCGACGCGATGGACCAGCTCATCGAGTGGCTGCCCACGCATCTGCCGACCGGCGAGCCCGAGCGCACGAGCATCGTGCACGGCGACTTCCGCCTCGACAACCTGATCTTCCATCCAAGCGAGCCGCGCGTACTTGCCGTGCTCGACTGGGAACTGTCGACGCTTGGCGACCCGCTCGCCGACTTCAGTTATCACTGCATGGCGTGGCACGTCAGCCCCGGCGTCTTTCGCGGAATTGCCGGCCTCGACTGGACCGCCCTCGGCCTACCGGACGAGAACGCCTACGTCGCCCGCTACAGCCAGCGCACCGGGATCGCCCGGCCCGCGCAGTGGCATTTCTATCTGGCTTACAACATGTTCCGTATTGCTGCGATTCTGCAAGGCATCATGAAGCGCGTCGCCGACGGCACCGCCGTCAGTCAGCAGGCGCTCGATGCGGGCAAGCGCGCGCGGCCGATGGCCGAACTCGCCTGGGCGTACGCGCAGCGCAGTACGGAACCGGCGCCATAGTGACCACAATATCGATCGTGGCCACGAAAACAGGCAGTCACGCAACGGAGACCCCATGGATTTCAGCTACAGCCCGAAAGTCGAGGCATTGCGCGCGCGCCTCAGCGCCTTTTTCGACGAGCACATCTTCCCGAACGAACACCGCTATCTCGAAGCGATCGAGGTGGCGCGGCGCCAGGGCGACGCCTGGCAGCCGTCAACGGTCATCGAGCGCCTCAAGCCGCTCGCGCAGCAGGCGGGACTGTGGAACCTGTTCCTGCCCGACTCGGGCCGCGGCGCGGGCCTGACCAACGTCGAGTACGCACCGCTATGCGAGATCATGGGACAAGTGCCGTGGGCCCCGGAGGTCTTCAATTGCAATGCCCCCGATACCGGCAACATGGAAACGCTGGAGCGTTACGCGACCGACGCACAGAAGGCCCAGTGGCTCGAGCCGCTGCTGCGCGGCGAGATCCGCTCCGCCTTTCTGATGACCGAGCCGGACGTGGCCTCGTCCGATGCCACCAACGTGCAATGCCGCATTCGACGCGACGGCGACGACTACGTCATCAATGGCCGCAAGTGGTGGTCGACGGGCGCGGGTGACCCACGCTGCGCCCTCTACATTGTGATGGGCAAGACCGATCCGGACGCGCCGAAACACGCCCAACAATCGATGATTCTCGTGCCGGCCGACGCCAGGGGCGTGACGCGCGTGCGCCCGCTCACTGTCTTCGGCTACGACGATGCCCCGCACGGCCATATGGAAATCGTGCTCGACGAGGTTCGCGTGCCGGCGAGCAGCCTCCTGCTCGGCGAGGGACGCGGCTTCGAGATCGCGCAGGGGCGCCTCGGCCCTGGGCGCATTCACCACTGCATGCGGCTCATCGGGCTGGCCGAGCGCGCGCTATCGCTGATGTGCCAGCGCACGCTCTCGCGGGTGGCGTTCGGCAAGCCGATTGCGGCGCAGGGCGTCACGCGCGAGCGCATCGCCGAAGCCCGGTGCCTGATCGAGCAGGCGCGTCTGCTCACGCTCAAGGCCGCCTATATGATGGATACGGTCGGCAACAAGGCGGCGCGGGCCGAAATCGCCATGATCAAGGTCGTGGCGCCGAACATGGCGTGCCAGGTGCTCGATTGGGCGATGCAGGCACATGGCGCGGCAGGGCTGTCCGGCGACTTTCCGCTGGCCTACGCGTATGCGAGCGCGCGCACGTTGCGTTTCGCCGACGGCCCCGACGAAGTCCATCGCAATGCCATCGCCAAGCTGGAACTGGCACGTTACCCGGGCGCGCCGAGCGCCCCGTCGTCAACCGACGCCCCAACAAGGAGCCACAATTGATTCAGGTCTATTCCTGGGCCACGCCCAACGGCCACAAGGTCCACATCATGCTCGAAGAGTGCGGGCTGCCCTACCATGCACATCCCGTCGACATCGGGGCGGGCGATCAGTTCAAGGACGCCTTTCTCGCCATCTCGCCGAACAACAAGATCCCCGCCATCGTCGACGAGGATGGCCCGGACGGCAAACCGATGTCGCTGTTCGAGTCGGGGGCGATTCTGCTGTATCTGGCGGGCAAGACCGGGCGCTTTCTGCCAGAAGACGTGCGCGGCAAGTACGAGACGCTCGAGTGGCTGATGTTCCAGATGGGCGGCGTCGGGCCGATGCTCGGTCAGGCGCACCATTTCCGGATCTACGCGCCCGAGAAGATCGATTACGCGATCAAGCGGTACACCAACGAGGCACGGCGACTGTATGGCGTGCTCGACAAACAGCTTGGCCAGCATCCATATGTCTGCGGCGACATGTACACCATTGCGGACATCGCGATCTGGCCGTGGCTGCGCTCGTGGAAGAATCAAGGGGTCGAGCTATCTGACTTCCCCAATGTGCAGCGCTGGTTCGAGACCATCGAAGCACGTCCGGCCGTGCAGCGCGGCATCAAGGTGCTGGCCGAGGCGCGCAAGCCATTCCAGGACGCCAAGGCCCGCGAAATGCTGTTCGGCGCGACGCAATACTCGCGCCATTAAGCCCACGCCGGTCCACCGAGCGGCCCGCCAGCGCCCGACGCAACCCGCAACCTCGTGTCCCCGCCACGCCGTGCGCCGATGGCCAGGGTTCGGCGGGGGGCGGGGCGAAGTGGTTTACACTTCGCAACAGACGGCGGTTTCGTCGCGACGCCGGCAGTGCTAATCTAGGTGCATTACGCTACGGTGCGCAGGCGCATCGAACCTGTCGAACGCGTTGAACACGTTCCTGCAGACGTTTTTCCAGATGTCTTTGACGCGGCCGGCAGCCGTCGTCCCCTTGCAGTTCGCAGTCCCTCGCCGCTGGCTTTTGGAAGATCCGGGAGATCCACATATGTCAGGCAAGTTCGAACTCAAGCGCAGCCCCAACGGTGAATTCCACTTTCACCTGCTGGCCGACAGCGGGCACATCATCCTCTCCTCCGAGACTTACAAGGCGCGTGCCTCTGCGCAGAATGGCATCGAGTCCGTTCGCAAGAACTCGGTCGAGGATCATCGTTTCGAGCGCAAGACGTCGACGTCCGGCCGCCCGTATTTCGTGCTCAAGGCGCGCAACGGCGAAATTATTGGCCAAAGCCAGATGTTCTCGAGCGCCGAGCAGATGGAAGACGGCATCACGCAGGTCAAACGCGACGCCCCGGCGGCGTCGGTGAGCGACTTGTCGCATTGAGACGCGTCGCGACGAGCCGACGCGAGCGCCGATGCGCCGGGCGCTCGTGCGTCAGGCGGTTCGCTTCAGATAGAGCCCGGTTCCGCGGAACCGGCAGACTTCTTCGCCGTGCTGGTTGGTGGCCGTCCAGAGCTGGCGCACGATACCCCGGTCGGGACGGCTTTTCGACGCGCGCACTTCCAGCGTGCTGCTCGTCACCGTGATCGTGTCTCCCGGACGCACCGGTTTGAGCCATTCGATCTGCTCGACGCCCGGCGATCCCATGCTCGACGAGCGCGAGAGCAGCTTGTCGACGTTCATCCGCATCATGATGCTGCACGTGTGCCAGCCACTGGCCACCAGCCCGCCGAAATGCGACGCGCGCCCGGCGGCGTCGTCGATGTGAAACGGTTGCGGATCGAATTGCCGGGCAAAGTGCACGATCTCGTCGGCCGTGAACGTGTACTCGCCCAGATCGAAAGTGTCACCGACTGCGAAGTCTTCGAAGTAGTACTCGAGGTTTGCCATCGCTAACTCCTGCGTGCGGCGCGCCGGTGTGGTCTGTCAGGCGCGCACGAATGGAAAGGCGGGGACACGCCCGGAAAAAGGGCAACGGCCAACGGCCGACGCGAAACAGGCGCCCCGCCATCGGTGGGCGAGCGGTGATCGCCATGCGCCCCCGCGCCCCGGGCGGTTACGGGCTTACTGTAACGTATCCTTGAAGCCGTCGGGAATCGGTAGCGGCATGACGTCGATGCCCTCCTCCGCCAGCGCTTCGCCCTCTTCTCGCGACACGGTGCCGCGAATATTGCGCTCCGGGGCTTCGTGGTAGTGAATCTTGCGGGCTTCTTCGGCAAACTTGCTGCCCACGTCTTCCGTATTCGCCATCACGTGGCGCACGGCCTTCATCCAGAGCGTCTGCAATTCGCTTTTCGCCTTGGCAACGTCCTGCGGCACCGTCTCGCCGCGAGGTGGCACGATCGGGGCGCTGTCGGCACGCGAGGTGGCCCCCGACAGGTTCAGGCGCGGCGCAGACGGCATGCGCGCAATCTGGGCGTCGCCGCAGACGGGACAGCTCACCAGCCCGCGCGCTTGCTGCGACAGGTAATCGTCCTCCGAGCCGAACCAGCCCTCGAAGGTGTGCTCGTGTGCACAACGCAAATCAAAAACCTTCATGACGCGATGGATGTGTCCCAGCCCCGCCAGTCACGAGACCTCGGGGCCGACAAGTTGACGGTGGCTTAGCGCTGGGGCGACCGCTCGTTCGGCTGCCACATCCCCGATAATATCTTTTCCAGCCAAAACGCGCCGATGATCGATTTGACGTCCGTGATACGCCCGTCTCGCACCCATTGCAGCAGTTCGGTCGCGGGCATCTTGAACACGTCGAGAAACTCGCCGTCGTCGAGTCGTTGCTCGCCAAGCGTCAGGTCGCGCGCGAGCCAGATGTCGATGAATTCGGTCGAGTACGAGATCACCGGGTGAATGCGCGTGAGGTAATCCCAGCGCTCGGCGCGATAGCCCGTCTCTTCCAGCAGTTCACGCTGACCGCACGCCAGCCCGCCCTCGGCGTCGTCGAGCTTGCCGGCGGGCAGCTCCGTCATCACGCGCTCGAGCGGGTAACGGTACTGGCGCTCCATGAGCACCTGACCATCATCGAATAGCGGGATCACCATGACGGCCCCCGGATGGGTGGTGTATTCACGCGTTGCGGTCTTGCCGTCGGGCAGACGCACGCAGTCCCGCTTGATGGTCAGGAACGAACCGTCGTAGACCGTATCGCTCGCCAGACGCGTCTCAATCAGATGCTGATCGTCGAATTGACGCTCGGTCATAAGCCCTCCACGGCTGAAAATTGGCAAATCCAAAACAAAACGCCGCCCCAGGGGCGGCGTCTTGCGAAGCCTGCATCTCAGGCGGCAACCGCCGGTCGATGACGCCACAAATATCGGTACACGAAGCCGGGAAACGCGAACACGACGAACAAACTTGCCGTCACCGCATAGAACTCCCAGCCCTGCGCAAACACGTTGCCGATGCCCGACTCGATCAGATGACCGAGCGCACCCGCCACGAAGTAAGCCACCACCATCTCGACAAGACGCCACCACAGCGGCTTGACAGCACGCTTGAGCGCGATGACGCCGAACAGGCGCTGATTGACGAACGGCAGATTCGCGCCCAACAGGGCCAGCAGAATCACCAGCGTACTACCTGCCTGCATCCCCATCGACATTCCCTCCGCCTGTTCATCATTCAAGCGCCGGGCCGGTCATGTCGACTCGCCCGGCGCGGTGTTGGCGCGCCTTCGTACGAACTGGCGCGCCCCGTTGCTTAGCTGGCCAGCGTGAGCTTGATGGTGCGCAGGCACCAGTCCATCAGCGAGCCCGGCATCAGGCCCAGGTACAGCAGCACCAGACCGTTGAGCGACAGCACGAAGCGCATCGTGCCGCTGCCTTGCAGCGCGTTCTGGTCGTCGGCCTTGTCGAAATACATCAGCTTGACGACGCGCAGGTAGTAGAACGCCCCGATCAGCGACGCGATCACCGCCACAACCGCCAGCCACACCATGCCCGCGTTGACCACGGCTTGCAGCACGGCCAGCTTGGCGTAGAAGCCTGCCAGCGGCGGAATGCCGGCCAGCGAGAACATCAGCATCAGCATCACGAACGCGAACCACGGGCTACGCTGGTTCAAGCCCTTCAGGTCCGAGAGATTCTCGGCTTCGAAGCCCTGGCGCGAGAGCAGCAGCACGATACCGAACGTGCCCAGCGTCGTGAGCAGGTAGATCACGCTATAGAACAGCGACGAACCGTAGGCATCGGCGATCCCGTCGATCTTGCCGCCCACCACGCCCGAGAGCATACCCAGCAGCACGAAGCCCATGTGCGAGATGGTCGAGTAGGCCAGCAGACGCTTGACGTTGGTCTGCACGATGGCCGTCAGGTTACCGATCACCAGCGAGAGCACCGCCATGATGATCAGCATCTGCTGCCAGTCGATCGCCAGCGGCAACATGCCTTCGACGAGCAGGCGCAGCAGCAGCGCGAAGGCGCCCAGCTTCGGTGCACCGCCGATGAGCAGCGTAACCGGGGTCGGCGCGCCCTGGTAGACGTCGGGCACCCACATGTGGAACGGCGCAGCGCCGAGCTTGAATGCCAGGCCGGCCACCACGAACACGACGCCGAACACCAGCACGACCTTGTTCACGGCACCCGAGGCGATCACTTCGAAGACCTTGGACAGTTCGAGCGAACCGGTCGCCCCGTACATCATCGACATGCCGTACAGCAGGAAGCCCGAAGCGAGCGCACCCAGCACGTAATACTTCATGGCCGACTCGGTCGCGTTCGTCGAATCGCGCCAGACGGCGGCGAGGGCATACAGCGACAGCGACATCAGTTCCAGACCCAGGTACAGCGTCAGGAAGTTGTTGCCCGAGATCATCACCGACAGGCCCAGCAGCGAGAACAGGCTGAGGACGTAGAAGTCGCCACGGGCGAGACCGCGGGCTTCCAGATACTTCTGACCGTAGACGAACGTGACGAACGTGGCCAGGCCACCGAAGGCCTTGAGCAGGTTCGACATCGGATCGGCGACGAACGCGTTGCCGAACAGGTAGTGCGACGCCGGATCGCTGGCATTGCACGCCCACAGCACGGACACGGCCGCGGACGTGATGAGCGCCAGAACGTAGTTAAGCTTGCGCGTCTGGCCGAGGAACGCGTCGCACATCATGATCACGAGGATCATGAGCAGCAGGATGGCCTCCGGCAACGCAGGCAGCAGATTAATGTTTTGCATGATCTAGATATCCTCCCCGATTAAGGCAGCTTGGTCTGCGCCACGTGGGCGAGGAGGTTAACTACGGAGGTGTGCATCAGGTCCGTAAAGGGCTTCGGATAGATACCCATGAACAGCGTGAGCGCCGCCAGTACGGCCAGCATGAAGAACTCGCGCTTGTTGATATCGACCAGTTCCCGAACGTGATCGTTGGCGATCGCGCCGAAAATCACGCGCTTGTACATCCACAGCGAGTAGGCCGCACCGGTGATCAGCGAGGTGGCGGCCAGCAGCCCCACCCAGAAGTTCAGCTTCACGGCGCCCAGGATCACCAGGAACTCGCCCACGAAGCCCGACGTTGCCGGCAGACCGCTGTTGGCCATCGCGAACAGCATGAACAGCGCCGCGAACTTCGGCATCGTGTTCACCACACCGCCGTAGTCGGCGATGTTGCGCGAGTGCATACGGTCGTACAGCACACCGATACACAGGAACATGGCGCCCGAGACGAAGCCGTGCGAGATCATCTGCACCAGCGCGCCTTGCATGCCGATTTCGCTGAACATGAAGAAGCCGAGGATCGCGAAGCCCATGTGAGCGATCGACGAATACGCCACCAGCTTCTTCATGTCGGTCTGCACCAGGGCCACGAGGCCGATGTAGACGACGGCGATCAGCGCGAGTGCGATCATGAAGCCCGACAGGTAGTGACTGGCGTCCGGGGCAATCGGCAGCGAGAAGCGCAGGAAACCGTAGGCCCCGAGCTTGAGCATGATCGCGGCCAGCACGACCGAGCCGCCGGTCGGCGCTTCCACGTGGGCGTCCGGCAGCCAGGTATGCACCGGCCACATCGGCACCTTCACGGCAAAGGCCATGAAGAACGCCGCGAACAGCAGTATCTGCACGTTCATCGGGAGCTTCGCGGCGTACCAGTCGGTCAGCGTGAACGACTGCGTCACGTTGTACAGATAGATCAGCGCGACGAGCATCAGCAGCGAGCCGAGCAGCGTGTACAGGAAGAACTTGAACGCGGCGTACACCCGGTTCGGGCCGCCCCACACACCGATGATCAGGTACATCGGAATCAGCGTGGCTTCGAAGAAGACGTAGAACAGCAGGCCGTCTTGCGCCGAGAACACGCCGATCATCAGCCCCGAGAGGATCAGGAACGCGGCCATGTACTGGGCGACGCGCTCGGTAATCACTTCCCAGCCCGCGATCACCACGATCACCGTGATGAGCGAGGTCAGCACGATCAGCCACAGCGAGATGCCGTCGATGCCGAGGAAGTAGTTGATGTGGAAGCGGTCGATCCAGCTCGATTTCTCGACGAACTGGAACGCCGCCGTGTTGGCGTCGAAGTTCGAGATCAACGGCAGCGTGACCACGAAGCTCACCAGCGACCCGATGAGCGACAGCGCGCGTGCGCCCCCCGGGTTGCGGTCGTTACCCACCGCGAGGACAGCGATCCCCGAAATGATGGGCAGCCAGATGGCCAGACTCAGAAGCGGTAGCGATTGCATTATTGTTGGCTCCCCCTATTACTTGCCGTTCAACGTCACAAACAGCGTCAGGAGCCCGAGCATGCCGAGGATCATGGCGAACGCGTAGTGGTAGATGTAACCGGATTGAACGAAGCGGATGACACCGGCGAACCAGCCCACCAGACGCGCGCTGCCATTCACGACGGCGCCGTCGATGAGACCCTGGTCGCCCGCCTTCCACAGGCCGCGACCGATCTTGAGCGCGCCCTTGGCGAAGACCACTTCGTTGATCTTGTCCATGTAGTACTTGTTGTCGAGCAGGTTGTAGATGCCCGAGAACCGGTGCTTCAGCGCTTCCGGAATATCCGGGCGCTTCAGGTAGAAGAACGCCGCCAGCACGATGCCGAGGGCCGACAGGGCGATCGGCAGCGTGCCGAACGAGTGCAGCGCCATGGCCAGCCAGCCGTGGAAATCATGGCTCAGCTCTTCCATCGCCGGATGGTTTTCGCCGACGTAGATCACGTCCTTGAACGCCACGCCTTGCTTGAAGAAGTTGCCGAACAGCATCGGGGCAATCGCAATGGCACCGATGATGACCGACGGAATCGCCAGCAGGATCAACGGAATGGTGACAACCGCCGGCGACTCGTGCGGCTTCTGACCCGGGGCCAGACCATGGTGATGATCGGCGGTTTCCTCTTCTTCCTCGTGATGGTCGTCATGGTCGTGATGCGCCTGACCGAAACGCTCCTTGCCGTGGAAGACCATGAAGTACATGCGGAACGAGTAGAACGCGGTGACGAACACGCTGGCGACCACGGCGAAGTACGCGAAGCCCGAGCCCGGCAGATGCGAGGCGGCCACGGCTTCGATGATCGAGTCCTTCGAGTAGAAACCGGCGAAGAAAGGCGTACCGATCAGCGCGAGCGAGCCCAGCAGCGACGTGATCCACGTGATCGGCATGTACTTCCACAGGCCACCCATGTTGCGCATGTCCTGGTCGTGATGCATGCCCATGATGACCGAGCCCGCACCGAGGAACAGCAGCGCCTTGAAGAACGCGTGCGTCATCAGGTGGAAGATGGCGACCGGGTAGGCCGACACGCCGAGCGCGACAGTCATGTAACCGAGCTGAGAGAGCGTCGAGTAGGCCACGACACGCTTGATGTCGTTCTGGATCATACCCAGGAAGCCCATGAACAAGGCCGTGATCGCGCCGATGATCGTGATGAACGACAGCGCGGTGTCCGAGAGTTCGAACAGCGGCGACATGCGGCTCACCATGAAGATGCCCGCGGTCACCATCGTGGCCGCGTGAATCAGTGCCGAGATCGGCGTCGGGCCTTCCATCGAGTCCGGCAGCCAGACGTGCAGCGGGAACTGCGCCGACTTGCCCATCGCGCCGATGAACAGGCAGATACAGGCCACGGTAATCAGGCGCCAGTCGGTGCCCGGGAACGACAGGGCCGCCACCTCGTTGGCCTTGGCGAACACTTCACCGTAGTTCAGCGTGCCGGTGAAGGCCAGCAGCAGGCCGATACCGAGCAGGAAGCCGAAGTCGCCGACACGGTTGACCAGGAACGCCTTCATGTTGGCGTAGATTGCGGTCGGGCGCGTGTACCAGAAACCGATCAGCAGGTACGAGACCAGGCCCACCGCTTCCCAGCCGAAGAACAGTTGCAGGAAGTTGTTGCTCATCACGAGCATCAACATCGAGAACGTGAACAGCGAGATGTACGAGAAGAAGCGCTGGTAGCCCGGATCCTCCGCCATGTAGCCGATGGTGTAGATGTGCACCATCAGCGAGACGGAAGTGACCACGCACATCATCGTGACGGTGAGCGTGTCGACGAGGAAGCCGATCTCGAGCTTGAGGTCGCCGATGCGGGCCCATTCGTAGACGGTGGCGTTGAAGCTCGCCCCGTTCATGACGTCGATGAACGTCATGACCGACAGGACAAATGCGACCAGCACGCCGAGGATCGTGACCGTGTGGGCGCCCGCGCGTCCGACTTGCTTGCCGAACAGGCCGGCGATCATGGAGCCGACGAGCGGCGCCAGCGGGATCGCGAGCAGCAGGTTGGGATTCAATGTGGATGCCATAACAGCGTTCGCTTTTGTTAACCCTTGAGGCGGTCGAGATCTTCGACGTTGACCGTTTCGAGCTTACGGAACAGCGTGACCAGAATGGCCAGCCCGATCGCGGCTTCCGCCGCGGCCACCGTAAGAATGAAGAACACGAATACCTGGCCGGCAATGTCGCCCAGGTAATGCGAAAACGCGACGAAGTTCAGATTGACCGCGAGCAACATCAGCTCGATGGCCATGAGCAGCACAATCACATTTCTGCGGTTGAGGAAGATACCGGTAATGCTGATCGCGAAGAGAATCGCGCCCAACACCAGGTAATGCGCTAGCGACAACGACATCATGCTGTCTCCTTATTCCGCCGCCGGCGTATCGCTGCCGGTGGACTGCTGCCGGGCTTCGGCGGGCATCGACACCAGACGCACGCGGTCGCGCGCCTTCACGCGCACCTGCTGGCTCGGGTCGGTCTGTTTGTGATCCTTACGGGTGCGCATCGTGAGCGCTACGGCCGCCACGACCGCCACCAGCAGGATCAGACCTGCCACTTCGAAGGCGAAGATATAGTCGGTGTACAGCGCGACGCCGAGCGCCTTGGTGTTCGCCACGTCCGGCGCCGAGACGGCCTTGACGGGGGCGCGCGTAGCACCGTAGCCGCGCATGAGCACCAGTGCCGCTTCGACGATCATGATCGCGCCGACGGCACTCGCCAGCGGAATGAACTTGCCGAAACCGCGTCGCAGTTCGTCGAGATTGATGTCGATCATCATCACCACGAACAGGAACAGCACCATCACCGCGCCAACGTACACGAGCACGAGCATGATGGCCAGGAACTCGGCCTGGAGCAGCATCCAGATCGCCGCGGCGTTGAAGAACGCGAGTACCAGGAACAGCGCCGACTGCACGGGGTTGCGCGCGGTCACGACCTTCAGGCCGGAGATCACGAGGATCAGCGCAAACACGTAGAAAAGAAAGGTTGTGAATTCCATAATCACCGGGTGTTGCGAGAATTAGCCAACGTCAATTGCCGTACCGGGCGCACCGTCGATGCGTTGCGCCCTGCCCTGCTTAACGGTACGGCGCATCGGCCGCCTTGGCCGCCGCGATCTCGTTTTCGTAACGATCGCCCACCGCGAGCAACATCTCCTTGGTGAAGTACAGATCGCCACGCTTCTCGCCGTGATACTCGAGAATGTGCGTCTCGACGATCGAGTCCACCGGGCAGCTTTCTTCACAGAAGCCGCAGAAAATGCACTTGGTCAGATCGATGTCGTAGCGCGTGGTGCGGCGGGTGCCGTCGTCGCGCACATCCGACTCGATCGTGATGGCCATTGCCGGGCACACCGCTTCGCACAACTTGCAGGCGATGCAGCGCTCTTCACCGTTCGGATAACGGCGCAGCGCGTGCAGACCGCGAAAACGCGGCGACATCGGCGTCTTCTCTTCCGGAAACTGCACCGTCACCTTGCGTGCGAACGTATAGCGCCCTGTGAGCGCCATGCCCTTGAGCAGTTCCAACAACAGGAAACTGCCGAAAAAGTCCTTGATTGCCCTTACCATGGGATTCCTCTACTCCGTTCGCCTCAGCCCCAGATGTTCCAGGGAGACATGATCCAGACACCCACCACGATCACCCAGATGATCGTCAGCGGCAGGAACACTTTCCAGCCCAGACGCATGATCTGGTCGTAGCGGTAGCGCGGGAACGTCGCACGCACCCAGATGAACACCGACAGCAGCAGGAACACCTTGAACGCCAGCCAGAACACCCCCGGGATGAACGACAGGAAGCCGAACGGTGCACTCCAGCCACCCAGGAACAGCACCGAGGCGAGCGCCGAGATGATGATCATGTTGATGTACTCGGCCAGGAAGAACAGGGCGAAGCCCATGCCCGAGTATTCGATCATGTGACCGGCCACGATTTCCGATTCGCCTTCCACCACGTCGAACGGGTGGCGGTTCGTTTCCGCAATGCCCGACACGAAGTAGACGACGAACATCGGCAGCAGCGGCAGCCAGTTCCACGACAGCAGGTTCAGGCCCAGGCCCGCGAACATGCCGTGCTCTTGCGAGCGCACGATGTCCGACAGGTTGAGCGAGCCGGCTGTCATCAGCACCGTGACCAGCGCGAAGCCCATGGCGATTTCATACGAAATCATCTGGGCCGACGCGCGCATGGCGCCGAGGAAGGCATATTTCGAGTTAGAGGCCCAGCCGGCCAGAATCACGCCGTACACGCCGATCGACGAAATCGCGATGGCGTAGAGCAGACCGGCATTCACGTCGGCCAGCACGGCGCCCGGCTGGAACGGAATCACCGCCCAGATCGCGAAGGCCGGCAGCACGGCCATCACCGGCGCGATGGCGTAAATGCCCTTGCTCACCTGCGACGGCGTAATGACTTCCTTGAGCAGGAGCTTCAACACGTCGGCGATCGGCTGGAGCAAACCGGCCGGACCCACGCGGTTCGGGCCCAGACGCACGTGCATCCAGCCGATGAGCTTGCGCTCCCACAGAATCAGGTACGCCACGCACAGCAGCAGGATCACGGCCACGACGAGGATGCGGACCAGCGCCCACACCGTCGGCCAGGCCACGCCCAGCAGTTGCGTGCCGTATTGATTGATGACTTCGTTCAGGCTCATTTACGCCTTCTCCACCGAAATTTCACCGAACATCGCGCCAAGCGCGGCGGACGCCGGCGTGGCGGCCGGCACGCGCACCACATTGGCGGGCAGCGTTTCCGAGCGAGCCGCCGGCAGCGTGACCACCGCATCGCCCTGACGCACGCGCACGGCATCGCCGGCGGCGAGGCCCAGGCGGTCGAACAATGCAGCCGGCAGCGTGGCGCGCAACGCCGCCTTGGCGTCGTTGGTCAATTGCAGCGACGGGGCACGGCGCACCAGGGCGTCGGCCGCGTAGATCGGCACATCGGCCAGACGCTCCAGACCCTGCCCTGCTGCCGTCGGTGCGGCCAGCGCGGCCTTGGCGCGGTTGTCGAGCGAGGCGGACGAGAAACCGGCGAGCGCTTCGTCGCGCACCTGTTCCGCGGTGTCCTGAGCGAAGCCTTGCAGCTTGAGCAGATTGCCCAGCACGCGCAGCACCTTCCAGCCCGGACGCGTCTCGCCCAGCGCACGCACCACACCGTTGAAGTGTTGCGGCAGGCCCTCGGCGTTGACGAACGTACCGGCCGTCTCCGTGAACGGGGCGATCGGCAGCAGCACGTCGGCATACTCGAGGCCGTGCTTGAACGGCGAGAGCGAGACGACCATCTTCGCGGCGTTCAGTGCCGTGAGTGCTTGCTTCGCATCGGCCGAGTCGTATTCCGGCTCGGCATTGAGCAGCAGGTACGCCTGGCGCGGTTGCGCGAACAGCGCAGCAGCACCCTTGGCATTCGTGGCCTTCACGGCGTAGGCGCCGACCGTGTTCGCGCCTTCGGTCAGGAAGCCCAGCGTGGCGCCGGTGATGTCAGCGATCACTTGCGCGATGGCGTGCAGTTGTGCGAATTGCGGATGCTGCACCACGGCGTTACCCAGCAGGATGGCGCGACGCTCCCCGCTCACCAGCGACGCGGCGATGGCCTTGGCGGCATCGCTGGCGCTCACACCGGCGAGCTCAGTCGGGGCGGCAACGCCCTTGGCCGCGGCGGCGGCGACCGCGATACCGGCCAGCTCGCTCGCCCAGGCGCTCGGTGCGGCGATGATCTTGTTGGCGAGCTTCACCAGCAGATCGTCGTCCGAACCATGCAGCACGTGCAGTTGAGCGCCAGCCTTCACGGCGGCGCGCAGACGCGCGGCGAACAGCGGATGATCCTTGCGCAGGAACGAGCCCACGACCAGCGTGCTTTGCAGCTTGTCGAGTTCAGCGATCGGCAGGCCGAGCCACGGGGCACCCTGAGTGCCGCCCGACACGTCGGTCTGACGCAGACGGAAGTCGACGTTCTCGCTACCCAAGGCGCGCACGAACTTCTGCAACAGGTGCAGTTCTTCGATCGTGGCGTGCGGCGAAGCCAGCCCGGCGACGGCATCGGCGCCGTGGTCGCGGATGATGTCCGTCAGGCCGTGACCGACATACTCGAGCGCCGTCTGCCAGTCGACTTCGTGCCACTCACCGCCCTGCTTGAGCATCGGCTTCGTGAGGCGATCGTCGCTGTTCAGACCTTCGTACGAGAAACGATCCTTGTCCGAGATCCAGCATTCGTTGAGCGCTTCGTTCTCGAGCGGCACAACGCGCATGACCTTGTTGTTCTTCACTTGCACCACGAGGTTTGCACCCACGCCATCGTGAGGGCTCACCGACTTGCGGCGCGACAGTTCCCACGTGCGGGCGCTGTAGCGGAACGGCTTCGACGTCAGGGCACCGACCGGGCACAGGTCGATCATGTTGCCCGAGAGTTCGGAGTCGACCGTCTTGCCGACGAAGGACGTGATTTCCGAGTGCTCGCCGCGACCCAGCATGCCGAACTCCATGACGCCGGCCACTTCCTGGCCGAAACGCACGCAGCGGGTGCAGTGGATGCAGCGCGACATCTCTTCCATCGAGATGAGCGGGCCCACGTTCTTGTGGAACACCACGCGCTTCTCTTCCTGATAGCGCGACGCCGACTTGCCGTACCCGACAGCCAGATCCTGCAACTGGCACTCGCCGCCTTGATCGCAGATCGGGCAGTCGAG
The DNA here is from genome assembly GCF_902459725.1 of Pandoraea eparura. Taxonomy (GTDB): domain Bacteria; phylum Pseudomonadota; class Gammaproteobacteria; order Burkholderiales; family Burkholderiaceae; genus Pandoraea; species Pandoraea eparura. The sequence goes on along the minus strand of NZ_CABPSH010000004.1, from coordinate 322,242 downwards.
CGGGTGGTTGATCAGCAGGAACTCCATCACCGATTGCTGCGCCTTCACCGCCTTCTCGGAGTTGGTGCGCACGATCATGCCGTTGGCCACCGGCGTGGCGCAGGCCGGCACCGCCTTCGGGGCCTTCTCGACCTCGACCAGGCACATGCGGCAGTTCGCGGCGATGGACAGCTTCTTGTGGTAACAGAAGTGGGGAATATAGGTGCCGTTCTTCTTGGCAGCCTGGATCACCATGCTGCCTTCGGGCACCTCGACCTTTTGGCCGTCAATTTCGATTTCAACCATAGCGGTTCAATGCCAAGCGTCAAAAGGGATTAGTGAGCGCCGACCAAGCAATGCTTGTGCTCGACGTGGTAGGCGAACTCGTCCCAGAAGTGTTTGAGCATGCCGCGCACTGGCATCGCTGCGGCATCGCCCAGCGCGCAAATGGTGCGGCCCATGATGTTCTCGGCCACCGAGTTGAGCAGATCCAGATCTTCCTGGCGGCCTTCGCCATGCTCGATTCGATTGACCACGCGCCACAGCCAGCCGGTGCCCTCACGGCACGGCGTGCACTGACCGCACGATTCTTCGTAGTAGAAGTACGACAGGCGCAGCAGCGAGCGCACCATGCAGCGCGTCTCGTCCATCACGATCACGGCGCCCGAGCCCAGCATCGACCCAGCCTTGGCGATGCTGTCGTAGTCCATCGTGGTTTCCATCATCAGCCCGGCCGGCACGACCGGTGCCGACGAGCCGCCCGGAATCACCGCCTTGAGCTTCTTGCCACCGCGCATGCCACCGGCCAGTTCCAGCAATTCGCCGAACGGCGTGCCCAGCGGCACTTCATAGTTACCCGGCAGCTCGACGTCGCCCGACACCGAGAAGATCTTGGAGCCGCCGTTGTTCGGCTTGCCCATTTCCAGGTATTGCTGCGGTCCGATGGCCAGCAGGAACGGCACCGCGGCGAACGTCTCGGTGTTATTGATGGTCGTGGGCTTGCCGTACAGACCGAAGCTCGCCGGGAACGGCGGCTTGAAGCGCGGCTGGCCTTTCTTGCCTTCGAGCGATTCGAGCAACGCGGTCTCTTCGCCGCAGATGTACGCGCCATAGCCATGGTGGGCGTGCAACTGGAACGAGAAGTTCGTGCCGAGGATGTTGTCGCCCAGGTAACCGGCAGCGCGCGCTTCCTCGAGCGCCTCTTCGAAGCGCTCGTACACGTCGTAGATTTCGCCGTGGATGTAGTTGTAACCGACGGTGATGCCCATGGCGAAACCGCCGATGGCCATGCCTTCGATCAGCGCGTGCGGGTTGTAGCGCAGGATGTCGCGATCCTTGAACGTACCGGGCTCACCTTCGTCCGAGTTGCAGACGAGGTACTTCTGCCCCGGGAACGCGCGCGGCATGAAGCTCCACTTCAGACCGGTCGGGAAGCCTGCGCCGCCACGGCCGCGCAGACCCGACGCCTTGACGTCGGCGATGACCTGCTCCGGCGTGAGGCCTTCCTTCAGGATACGGGCAAGCTGCTGGTAACCACCGCGCTTGACGTAATCTTCGAGGTGCCAGTTCTCTCCGTTGAGGTCGGCGAGAATCAGCGGTTTGATGTGACGGTTGTGCAGCGACGTCATGCTTTCTCTCCCGCGGCGCCCGTGGCCTTGAGCTCATCGATGAGCGCGTCGACCTTGGCTTCGTTCATGAAGCCGCACATGCGATGGTTGTTCACCAGCATGACGGGGGCATCGCCGCAAGCGCCCATGCACTCGCCTTCCTTGACCGTGAAGAGACCATCCGGCGTGATGTCGTTATAGTCGACACCCAGCTTCTCCTTCAGGTACTTCGCCATCTCTTCGCCACGCGTGAGCTGGCAAGGCAGGTTCGTGCACACGGTCAACTTGAACTTGCCCACAGGGCTCGTGTTGAACATGGTGTAGAAGGTTGCGACCTCTTGCACCGCGACTGCGGGCATCTCGAGGTAGTCCGCCACGAATTGCATCACTTCGGGCGACAACCAGCCTTTCTCGACCTGCGCGACGGCAAGGGCGTGCATCACCGCCGACTGTTTCTGGTCGGCAGGGTATTTGGCAACGGCACGGTCGATTTTCTTCAGGGCTTCGGGAGAAAGCATTTCCGATCCGACGGTTCTCTAAAACGTTATCCCCGCTCGCGCCAACACGGATGGGCCGTTTTTTTCGGCCACCCGCGACTCACAGGCACGGCAACTGGAACGGCAATGGCATCGACCTGCGAAACCCTGCCGAATGAAAACTTGCGGGCGCCTGAGGCGCCCGCTGCGCGTTTAGCGATCGATCTCGCCGAACACGATGTCCTGGGTCCCGATGATCGCCACCGCATCGGCAATCATGTGACCCTTCGCCATCTCGTCGAGCGCCGAAAGATGGGCAAAGCCCGGCGCACGAATCTTCAGGCGGTACGGCTTGTTCGCGCCGTCCGACACCAGGTAGATGCCGAACTCGCCCTTCGGGTGCTCGACGGCGGCATACGTCTCGCCGGCGGGCACGTGGAAGCCTTCGGTGAAGAGCTTGAAGTGGTGAATCAGCTCTTCCATGTTCGACTTCATCTCGACACGCGAGGGCGGCGCCACCTTGTGATTGTCCGTAATCACCGGACCTTCATTGGCACGCAGCCACGTCACGCACTGACGGATCAGGCGGACAGACTGACGCATTTCTTCTACGCGCACCAGATAGCGGTCGTAGCAATCGCCTTCCTTGCCCACCGGAATGTCGAAATCGAGACGATCGTACACTTCGTACGGCTGCTTCTTGCGCAGATCCCAGGCAATGCCCGAGCCGCGCAGCATCGCGCCGGAGAAGCCGAGCTGCATCGCACGCTCGGGCGACACCACGCCGATCCCCACCAGACGCTGCTTCCAGATACGGTTGTCGGTGAGCAGCGTTTCGTACTCGTCGACACACTTCGGGAAGCGATTGGCAAAGTCTTCGATGAAGTCGAGCAGCGAGCCTTCGCGAGCTTCGTTCATCTTCTTGATGGCGCGCTCGTTGTGGATCTTCGACGCGCGATATTGCGGCATTGTGTCCGGCAGGTCGCGGTACACGCCTCCCGGACGGTAGTACGCCGCGTGCATGCGCGCGCCCGAGACGGCTTCGTACACGTCGAACAGGTCTTCGCGCTCACGGAAGGCGTACAGGAACACCGCCATCGCCCCCACGTCGAGGGCGTGGGAACCAATCCACATCAGGTGATTCAGAATCCGCGTGATTTCATCGAACATCACGCGGATGTATTGTGCGCGAATCGGCACGTCGACGCCGAGCAGCTTCTCGATCGCCATGACATAGGCGTGCTCGTTGCACATCATCGAGACGTAGTCCAGACGATCCATGTACGGCACGGATTGCAGGAACGTCTTCGACTCGGCAAGCTTTTCGGTCGCACGGTGCAACAGGCCGATGTGCGGATCGGCGCGCTGGATCACTTCGCCGTCCAGCTCGAGCACCAGGCGCAGCACGCCGTGCGCTGCCGGGTGCTGCGGACCGAAGTTCAGAGTGTAGTTCTTGATGTCTGCCACAAGGCCACCTTAATGTTTCAGACCGGCGTAATGTTCTTCGCGGATGATGCGCGGCGTGATTTCGCGCGGCTCGATCGTCACCGGCTGATAGATCACCCGCTTCTGCTCGGGGTCGTAACGCATCTCGACGTAACCCGAGGTCGGGAAGTCCTTGCGGAACGGGTGACCGATGAAGCCGTAGTCCGTCAGAATGCGGCGCAGATCCGGGTGCCCTTCGAACACGATACCGACCAGGTCGAACGCTTCGCGCTCGAACCAGTTGGCCGAACTCCACAGATCGATCAGCGATGCCACGACCGGCAGATCGTCGTCGGGTGCGAACACGCGCACGCGCAGACGCCAGTTGTGGGTCAACGAGAGCAGATGCGACACCGCGGCGTAGCGCGGGCCGTCGTAGGCGCCGTCGCCGTAGGCCGAGTAGTCCAGGCCGGCAACGTCCATCAACTGCTCGAACTTCAGTTCGGGATGATCGCGCAGCGTGCGCGCCACCTCGAGATAGTCGCTCGCCTTGACGGTCAGCGTCAGCTCGTCGAGGGCTTCCACCAACAGCTCGGCGCGGGCGCCAAGCACGTTTTGCAGGGTGGTCTTGAGTTGTTCTAGTTTAGACATGGGCGGGGGCGGTTATTTACGCGCGATCGTCGCAGTCCGCTTGATCTTCGACTGCAGCTGGATGATGCCGTAGACGAGTGCTTCGGCCGTCGGCGGACAGCCGGGCACGTAGACGTCGACCGGCACGATGCGATCGCAACCGCGCACCACCGAGTAGGAATAGTGATAGTAACCGCCGCCGTTGGCGCACGACCCCATCGAGATCACCCAGCGCGGCTCGGCCATCTGGTCGTACACCTTGCGCAGTGCGGGCGCCATCTTGTTGCACAGCGTACCGGCCACGATCATCACGTCCGACTGACGCGGGCTCGGGCGGAACACCACGCCAAACCGGTCCAGATCGTAACGCGCCGCGCCGGCGTGCATCATTTCGACGGCACAGCAGGCCAGGCCGAACGTCATCGGCCACAGCGAACCCGTGCGCGTCCAGTTGATGAGTTTGTCAGCCGTGGTGGTGACGAACCCTTCGCGCAAAACCCCTTCGATGCTCATATGCTTACCCTGAATCCTTCTGCAATACTGCCAAATACGTTGACGGCCTTATTCCCAGTCAAGCGCACCGCGCTTCCACAGGAAGACGAAACCGACGAGCAGTTCAAGCAGGAAACCCATCATGGAGATAAAGCCCACCCAGCCGATATCGCGCAGGGCAACGCCCCACGGGAACAGGAATGCCGTTTCGAGATCGAACAGGATGAAAAGGATGGCGACGAGATAGTAGCGCACATCGAACTTCATGCGCGCGTCTTCGAATGCCTCGAAGCCGCACTCGTACGGAGAGAGTTTTGCGCTGTCGGGTTTGTTGGGGCCGAGGAATTTACCAACCCCAATCAATAGCGCCCCAAGACCGCCACCTACCAGAAGAAACAGCAGGACGGGATAATAGGTTCCGAGGTTCAACTCTACCCTCTTTTTGGTTAGTCCAAAAACCGCTCTCGTCTTGGCGTGGGGGCCAGAAAGCGGATGAACAGCGAGCACAAAATAAAATGCCAGCCAAAGCATAAACGCAAGGCTGGCATCGGAGAACTGTGGTGCCGACGGCGAGACTCGAACTCGCACAGCTTTCGCCACTACCCCCTCAAGATAGCGTGTCTACCAATTTCACCACGTCGGCATTCAAATTCTGCAATCCGCTGTCACTTACGAATCGCTTCAAGACCGCTATATTAGCGCTCTTCAGCATTTTGTTCAACGCACAAATCGATTTTTTTTCGATTTTCTTTACAGCTTATTACACCTCACAAAGCACGCTGCGCGTTACTTCGGCACGTCTTGCGGATTGGTCGCCGATGCGGGCGCCGGGGCACTTGCCGCAGCCGCAGCCGATGCCGTGACCGGCGATGTCGCGGCCGGCAAATTACCAAGGACACCGATGTTTGCCGCCGGCTTGTACGAGCCGAGATACGTGAGACCCAGCGTGGTCACGAAGAACACGGCCGCCAGGACGGCCGTGGTGCGCGACAGAAAGTTCGCGGAACCCGATGCACCGAAGAGACTGCCCGACGAACCACTGCCGAACGCCGCGCCCATGTCGGCGCCCTTGCCATGCTGGAGCAACACCAGACCGATGATGCCCAGCGCGGAAAGCACCTGCACCACGATCAACAACGTTTTCAACAACCCCATCTCATCACCCGTATAGAAGAATCTGATTTGCCGTGCACTTTTGGTGCACTGCATCATGATTATTTCATGCCGTTACCGCGCACGGCATCGACGTCAGCGTGGCAGACCCGCCTCGCAAATCGCCAGAAAATCGGCCGCCTTCAATGCCGCGCCGCCGATCAACCCGCCATCGACGTCCGCCATCGAAAACAGCTCGGCCGCGTTATCCGGCTTCACACTGCCGCCGTACAACACCGCCACATCCATCACCGCCTCACCCTTCGCACGCAGCAGCGAGCGCAGATGCGCATGCACCTCCTGCGCCTCGGCCGACGTCGCCGTCTTGCCCGTGCCGATCGCCCAGACCGGCTCATAGGCCACCACAATCTGCACCGCCTGCTCTGCCGTCAGCACCGCGAGCACGGCTTCGAGCTGACGCGTCACGACGGCCTTCGTTTCGCCGGCCTCGCGCTCGGCAAGTGTCTCGCCCACGCACACGATCGGTGTCATGCCCGCGTCGAGCACGCGCACGGTCTTTGCCGCGACGCCCGCATCGGTCTCGCCATGGTACGTGCGACGCTCCGAGTGACCCACGATCACGAACCGCGCGCCGAACTCGGCGATCATCGGGGCGGAGACTTCGCCCGTGTAGGCACCACTCACCTGCGCCGAGACGTCCTGCGCGCCAAAGCCCAACACCTGCCCCGAGAGGCGGGCCTGACATTGGGCGAGATAGGGGAACGGCACACACACGGCGGCCGTCACGCCCGGAGCGCTCAACACCGGCGACGCCAGCAGGTCGCCCAGCAGCGCCTCATTGCCGGCCAGACTGCCATGCAGTTTCCAATTGCCCACGACGAGCTTGCCAGCCTTGCGGCCGAGGGTGCGAGCCGAAGCTGCGGTACCGATTGTCACGCCTGATCCCCCAATGCGTAAGGACGAAAAACCTCTCATTCTAGTGCGTCCGGGGCATGGGGGTCAATTTCGCCGGCTTTCAAACGTGAGAATCCGCATGAAATGGGGCTTTCACGCGGATTCCGCTCGTCAGCCGAGACGAGATGCCTTACCAGGTCAACACGATCTTCCCGACGTGCGTACTCGTTTCCATCAATGCATGGGCTTTGTCTGCTTGTTCGGCCGGAAACGTCTGATAAATTACGGGCCGGATCTTGCCTGCGGCGAACAGCGGCCAGACCTTGTCGTGGAGACTTTGTGCGATCGCCGCCTTGAACGCCACCGAGCGCGGACGCAGCGTCGAGCCGGTTACCGTCAGACGACGGCGCAGCAACGCGCCCATGTCCAGCGTCGCCTTGCTGCCACCAAGCAGCGCGATGATCGCGATGCGCCCGTCGAATGCCAGCGCCTGCACTTCACGCGGCAGGTAGTCGCCCCCCACCATGTCGAGCACGACATCCACGCCGCGATCGCTGGTGAGTGCCTTGGTGACGGCGACGAAATCTTCGGTCTTGTAGTTGATGCCCCGCTCGGCACCGAGCGCTTCGCACGCACGGGCCTTCTCGTCGGACCCGGCGGTCGCAAACACGCGATGGCCCAGCGCCACGCCGAGCTGAATCGCCGTTACGCCAATACCGCTCGTGCCGCCTTGCACCAGGAGCGTTTCCTTCTCGCCCGACTCGGTCTCGCCGAGGTGAGCGCGATCGAACACGTTGCTCCACACGGTGAAGAACGTCTCCGGCAGCGACGCCGCTTCCACGTCCGACAAGCCTTGCGGCACCGGCAGCACCTGCGCGAGCGGCGCGGCGCAGTACTCGGCGTAGCCCCCGCCCTGCACGAGCGCGCATACGCGCGAGCCCACTTTCAATCCCCAGCGGTTGTCCGGGCCGTCGAGCGCGCCATCGACGATCTCGCCCGCCACTTCGAGTCCGGGCAGGTCCGAGGCGCCCGGCGGCACCGGATATTGGCCGATGCGCTGAAGCACGTCGGGACGGTTCACGCCCGACGCCGTCACCTTGATGAGCACCTCGCCCGGCTTGAGCTCGGGTCGCGGCCGCTCGGTGGGCTTGAGCACGTCCGGTGCACCGTATTGGGTAATCTCGATCGCCTTCATCGTGTCTGTCCTTGGTTCTCGGGGCGACGCCCCCGTCTGCGCGCGGGCTGCCCGTCTCGTTAGGGTCGCGAAGGTCGTGGGGCTGCCATGCGAGCGGCGCGCCGCGCACCTGCCATGCCACTGACCCCGCGTGAAAACTGTGTCGAGCCGGTACCTTATCACCGACCGAGCGATCGCGTTGGTCGTCGATGCAAACGCCATCCGCATTCGAAATCAAACCGAGGTATTCGGGACGATGGCGGGAGTCATACCGGAGGACTGCGGGAAGTCCTGCGGGGGCACTGCGACACGACTGCCGGGGCACCACGGGAGCGCTGCGGCACGACTGCGGGGGCGCTACGCGACCAATGCGGGATGACTGCCGCAGACCTGCAAGACGTGTAGACACCGGCACGCATGCCGGTTGTCGGGCGCGTCGCGTACGGTTCCGAGACCACGCGCGACGCGCCGGGTTAGCCCCAAAAGCGTGGCGCCGACAGCCCGCAGGCCTGTCAGCGCCGCCCGCTCGCTCGGGCGTCGTCAGGCGACGCCTTCCGCCCCTTCGTCGATCAGCCCGTGCCGTATCGCGTAGTCGGTCAGTTCTGCACGGTCGTCGAGCGCGAGCTTGTGCAGGATATGGGCAACGTGTGATGCGATCGTCCGCTCGCTCAATTGCATCGCGTGCGCGACTTCATTGACGGCCAGGCCGTCGACCAGCATATGAAACACTTCATTCTCACGACTCGACAAGCTCAGGTGCCTCGCCTGGTCGTCGTGCGCATCGGCGACTTGCCGCACGCGCGGCCCCCGATGCGAAGCCTGCGGTGGCTCACGGCGCGCCCCCGGCGCACGCCACCCCGCTTCGGAAGCCGCGCGCGCTGCTGCCCGGCTTCGTCCGCCCTCAACTTTCATGCCTGCCTCCCGTGAAGAAACGTCCCACGCCCGAAAGCCGCCCGCCGCACGTCTCGGCGAACGGATGGCGTCGCCTATTGTGCGTCAGACCCTTCACGCCCGTATCTTCAGCGAAGCTGATCGCTGTCGCCCATTTGATTGGTTGCGCCTAATGCTCGACGCACGCCCCGTCACCGAGCACGAAGCGGCCGCGGCCGCCATGCTTCGCGTCGTACAGCGCGCGGTCCGCCGCCTCGAACATCATCCCGGGCGTCTTGACTTCGCCGCAGGCGACCATCGCCACGCCCACGCACGCACCGACCGTGACCGGGCCGACCGACAGCGCCATCGGCCGCGACGCCGCCTCGAGAATCGACATGGCGGTGCGCTCGACATCGAGCACGTCCTGAACGTTGCGCATGACGACAGCAAACTCGTCGCCGCCGAAGCGCGCGATCACATCGCCCTCTGGCACGCACGCAACGAGCCGTTTGGCCAGGCGTCGCAACAATTCGTCGCCCAGCGCGTGCCCCCACGTGTCGTTGACGAGCTTGAAACGATCGAGATCGACGAACAGCAACGCCTGCGCCCCGCCCCCGTCGCGCGCGCCGCGCAACGCGCTCGCCAGCGCCTGGTCGAAGCCCTTGCGATTGAGCAGTCCCGTGAGGTGATCGGTGTGCGATTCGCGCCGCCAGCGCCGCTCGTTCGAGCGCTCGACGGTGATATCGCGCACGAACACGTGAACGCCGGCGAGTACGTTGTGCATGGCCCATTCCGGCTGATAGCTGACTTCGAAACAGCGATACGCCGTGTCCTCGCCGAAATCCCAGATGAACGTGGCGGCCTCGCCCGCGAACGCTCGCGCGAGATGCGGCGCGAATTCGCGGTACAGCGAGGGCCCGAGCAGTTCGCTCACCGTCGCTCCGAGAATGCGTTGACGCGAACGGCGCAACCGCGTTTCACACGCCCGGTTCACGAACGCGAAGCGCTCTTCGCTATCGAGAAACGCCACGAGATACGGCACACGATCCGCAATTTCCTGCATGCGGCGCACGTTCGCACGCGCCGCCTCGCGCGAGCCCTCGAGCGCCTCGGTGCGATCGCGCAATTGTTCCATCATGTCGCGAAATGCGTTCGCGAGCGCCCCGATCTCGTCCGCACGTTGCACGGGTAGCGATTGCACTGCGCGCATGTCGCCGGCGCTGCGCTGCACGAGGTCGCGCAACGTATCGAGCGGGCGCAACATGTGGCGCGCCATCCACCACATCGCGAACGCGGCCAGACCGATCACGGCAATCGCGAGCAGCGTCACGCGCCGCCGCACGCGCGCGAGCGGATCGAACGCCTCGGCCCCGGGCAATACCGCCACGACCGACCAGCCGGTCGTCGCCATGCTTGCGCGGGCCACGAGCGGATGCATGCGCAACAGGTGATTCGGGCCAGGGTCGCGCACGCCGCACAACGTCTGCACCGGGCCGACGGGCGAGAGAATCTTGGTCACGTCCGCCTGGATCACGTATCGGGCCTGCGCTTCGTTCGTCGTCACGCAGTAGCGGCCGGTTGTGCCGACGGCATTGCTGGCCAGATCGACCATGAAATTCTGCCGCAGCAGATTGATGGCGCCGCCGATCACGGCGATCGTGTTGCCCTGCGCGTCCACCACGGGTACTGCAAGGATGATGCCCGGCGAGCGCGTGATCCTGCCTGCAATCAACCCCGACGCCGCCTGCGGCGCGCCCGCAAGCACCTGCCGGAAATAGTCGCGATCGGCAATATTGATTGCCGTAGCCGGGAACGTCGAGTCGTAGAGCATGCGGCCATCGGGCGCGGCCACGAAGAATGTGTTGAACGTCTCGGGCATCGACACCGACATGTTGGCGAAGGCGTCGAACTGCGCGACCGTCATTGCGTACGGATTGCCGATGTGCCGCGCCATGCGGTGCAACGCGAGAAACTTCCCGCGTAATTTGTCGTCGAGCTGCTCGGCCACGAGTTTGACCTGGGTGTCGAGCTGCGCCTGCATCGAGCTTCGCAATTCCCCATAGACGAAGAATTCGATGCCGACGGCCACGCCGACGATCAATATCATCGAGACGATGGCCGTCGTGGCCGCGACCCGTCCCTTCAACGACTTCACCATACTGGCCCGTGCGAGAGTAGCTTGTGATGCTTTTTGGTAATTTTTGCGGGAGCTTATCACCCGAAACGGCACATTTTCTGGAAACTTGAGCCAAATTCGCTGCCTTCGTGTAACAGGCGCATCGATACTCGCTTGCGACAATGCCAGCCGGCGAATAACGAGGTTCGCCGAACCCGTCGTAAAATTGCGCATCCAACGCGCCACGAGGGGGCGAACCGGCCTGCACCACGCCGGATCGCCGCGATATCGTACCGCGGCCGCAGCCGGCATCCGCTGCCGCGGCCCCGTCGTGACCCGACTTGCCCGACCCGACCGAATTCATGACGAGCACCCAAGCCCACGCCACGCCCGCCTCCGCCACACCGATGACGCCGATGACGCCGATGACGCCGATGATGCAGCAATACACGCGCATCAAGGCCGACCATCCGAACATGCTCGTTTTCTATCGCATGGGCGATTTCTACGAACTGTTCCACGATGACGCGGCCAAGGCGGCGCGCCTGCTCGACTTGACGCTCACCGCGCGCGGTCAGTCCGGCGGGCAGCCGATTCGCATGGCCGGGGTGCCGCATCACGCCGTGGAGCAATACCTTGGCAAGCTGGTCAAGCTCGGCGAGTCGGTCGCCATCTGCGAGCAGATTGGCGACCCGGCCACGGCCAAGGGCCCGGTCGAGCGCAAGGTCGTGCGCATCGTCACGCCCGGCACCCTCACCGACGCCGCCTTGCTCAGCGACAAGGTCGACCAATACCTGCTCGCCGTGCAAATCCCACCGGCGCGCCGCGCGAGCGAGCGCATCGCCGGCCTCGCCTGGCTGTCGCTCGCCAGCGGCGAGTTGCGCCTGATGGAAGTGGCCGTCGACAAGCTGCCGCGCGAACTGGAGCGCATCCGCCCGGCCGAGACGCTCGTGCCCGATAGTGACATCGAAACGTTCGGGGGCTTCGCCCTCGGCACCACGACGCGCGTGCCCGACTGGCATTTCGACACGGCGGCCGGCACCCAGCGCCTGCGCGACCAGTTGAGCGTCGCGAGCCTGACGGCCTTCGGCTGCGACGGGTTGAACCCGGCGCTGGGCGCGGCCGGGGCGCTGCTGCAGTACGCGGCCGCTACGCAAGGTCAGTCCTTGCGTCATGTGCAAAGTCTGAACGTGGAGCGGGAAGCCGCCTATATTGGGCTGGACGCCGCCACGCGTCGCAATCTGGAACTCACCGAGACACTGCGCGGCACCGAATCGCCGACGCTGCTCTCGCTGCTCGACACTTGCGGCACGACGATGGGCAGCCGGCTGATGCGCCACTGGCTGCATCACCCGATGCGCGATCAGCAAGTGCCGCAGTCGCGCCAACTGGCGATCGCCACGTTGCTCGAAGGTCCGGGCGCGTGGCGGGCGCTACACAGCGAATTGCGCCATGTGGCGGACGTCGAGCGGATCACGGCGCGCCTGGCACTGCTTACCGCGCGACCACGCGATTTGTCGAGCCTGCGCGACGCCTTGCGCCGCCTGCCCGAACTGCACACCACGCTGCGCGCGGTCGAAGCGCGCGCACCGCTGCTCGCGATGCTGCACGACGACCTCGCGATTCCCGAGGCCGCGCTCGCGCTGCTCACGCGCGCCATCGCCGAAGAGCCCGCGGCCATGTTGCGTGACGGCGGGGTCATCGCGCGCGGTCACGACGCCGATCTCGACGAGTTGCGCGACATCTCGGAAAACTGTGGCCAGTTCCTCGTCGATCTGGAAACGCGCGAGCGTGCGCGCACCGGCATCAACAATTTGCGGGTCGAGTTCAACAAGGTGCACGGCTTCTACATCGAAGTCACGCGCGGCCAGACCGACAAGGTGCCCGACGACTACCGCCGCCGCCAGACGCTCAAGAATGCCGAGCGCTACATCACGCCGGAGCTCAAGACGTTCGAGGACAAGGCACTGTCGGCGCAGGAGCGTTCGCTCGCGCGGGAGAAGCTGCTGTACGACGCGCTGCTGCAAGCGCTGCTGCCGCACATCACTGAGTTCAAGCGCATTGCGCAGGCACTCGCCCAGTTGGACGTTCTTGCCGCGCTGGCAGAACGCGCCGAAACCCTGGGATGGGTCAAGCCCGATCTGGTGCAGGATCGCGTGGTCGACATTCGCCGGGGTCGCCATCCGGTCGTCGAACAGCAAGTGGAGCGCTTCATCGCCAACGACTGCTCGCTGGGTGACGCGCGCCGGCTGCTGCTCATCACCGGACCGAACATGGGCGGCAAATCGACGTTCATGCGTCAGACGGCCCTCATTGCCCTGCTCGCTTACGTCGGCTGCTACGTGCCCGCCGAGGCGGTGCGCCTCGGCCCGCTCGACGCCATCTTCACGCGCATCGGCGCGTCGGACGACCTCGCAGGCGGACGCTCCACGTTCATGGTCGAGATGACCGAGTCGGCCGCGATTCTGCACACGGCGACCGATCAGAGTCTGGTGCTGATGGACGAAATCGGGCGCGGCACGTCGACGTTCGACGGTCTCGCACTCGCCTGGGCGATCGCGCGGCATCTGCTTGGGCACAATCGCAGCTACACGCTGTTCGCCACCCACTATTTCGAACTCACGCAACTGCCCGACGAGTTTGCGCAGTGCGCGAACGTGCACCTGTCGGCCGTGGAACATGGCGAAGGGATCGTGTTCCTGCACGCGGTACAGGACGGCCCGGCAAGCCAGAGCTACGGCTTGCAGGTCGCGCAACTCGCCGGGGTACCGATGCCGGTCATTCGCGCAGCGCGCAAGCATCTTGCGCTGCTCGAACAACAGGCCCTCGATCCGGCCGCGCCGCAGCTCGATCTGTTTGCGCCGCGCGCCCCGCTCGAGTACGCGATCGATGACACTTCGATGGAAGCTTCGTCGGACACTTCGGATGCCGCGCCGAACGGCCGGCAGACGACGCACGTTGGCCATGAGGCGGGCTTGGCGCACGGTGCCGCCGCGCTCGATCCGGCCGCGCAGGCCACGCTGGCGCGTCTGTCGCAGATCGATCCCGACGACCTGCGCCCGCGCGATGCGCTCGACCTGCTGTATGAACTGCGAGGCCTGCTGGACGGCCGCGCGCACTGACATCGCCTCTCATGCCGAGCCCGCCTCGCCTGCGCGTCCCTCGACACCCAAGCCACGGCCTGCGCGCCGTGTGCCTCGTGGCGCTCGCGCTCGCGCTCGTGGCCGGAACCGCGACGACGACGGCGGCATCGCCGAGCGCGAGGACCGCTGCGGCCAAGCCTCGCGCCAAGGGCCCGCACAAGCCACCGCCGTTCGAATTCGCGGTGCTGGGCGACACACCGTTCGGCAGCACCGAAGTGCCGGTGGTGCGCAGCGTGCTGGCCAACATCGGTGACAGCCCGGCCGCGTTCGTCATACACGCGGGCAATCTAAAAGGCGCTGCAGAGTCGTGTCGTGACGAACTCATCACACAGCGCCTGGGCCTGCTCGCCAGTTCGCCCAAGCCACTGATCTACGTACCGGGCGCGAACGACTGGGCCAATTGCCAGCGCGCGACCGAGGGCGGCTACAACCCCGTGGAGCGGCTCGACTTTCTGCGCGACCACGCGTTCAGCGACGATGCGTTGCTTGGCCCCGGCCCCGTGGGACACGCGCCGTTCGATCTCACGCGTCAGAGCGACATGGCACGGTTTCGTCAGTACCACGAGAACGTGCGGTGGTTCTACGGCGGGGTGGTATTCGTCGGCCTGAATTTGCCTGGCAACAACAACAATTACCGCTCGGCCGGGGGACGCAACGGCGAGTTCGAAGATCGGGCCGTCGCGACGCGCGTCTGGCTGCAGCATGCCATTGTGTACGCGAAGCAAAAGGCGGCCATCGGTATGGTCATCGTGGCGCAGGCCGATCCGGCCTTCGAACCGGCCCGCAGGGGGGGACTGAGAAGCCTTTTCTCGGATCGCGCAGGACGCCATGGTGTCGACGGCTACAAGGAATTCCGGACGCAGTTGCTGCGGCTCACGACGCACTTCAGGGAACCGGTCCTGCTCATCGACAGCGGCAAGACGATGCGCCGCGCCCAACCGCTGCGCGATGCCCGCGGCGCACTGGTGAAGTCGTTCACGCAATTGAGTACCTACGGCTCGCCGACCACGAATCGATGGGTGCGCGTGCGGGTCGATCCAAGCACGTCGTCGCTGTTCCACCTCGAAGCCGTCACGCTCCCCGCCAACAGCGCGGCGACACCAGGTGCGCCGCGCGGCGGCGGTCTCATCCCAGTGCCGGGAGGGGCCTCGACCGGTGCGGCAGCCCCCGCCCCCGGCAGTTTGCCCTACGCGGCACCCTACGACGCGGCACCCTATTCGGCACGCTATCTGTCGTCCGGCATGTCGAACGACCTGGATCCGGCTGCGTCGGATCCAAATCAGGGCGTCATGCCCATCGGGCCCGCGCTCCACCTGAACACGGGCGCACACCCAGCCAGGCACAGCCACTGAATACGCGCCAGTCGCTACGCGCCGAAACGCAAACGCCGAGTCAGACGCGTTGCATTGCGCAAGGCGTCTGACTCGGCGTCTGACTTGGCGGTTGCCCGGGGACTGCTGTTGCGTCGTGCGTTACGTGCCCCGCCCTGAATCAGCAGCGCGGCGTTGCGGCAACGCGACGGCGCAACCTCAATGCAGCGTGGGAGCGCCGTCCTGGTCTTCGTCTTCGTCGACGACTTCAAGCCCCGACGCGCCGTGCGCGTGCTGGTGCTCGATTTCTTCTTCCGTCGCCTGGCGCACGTCGGCCACCTTCAGCTCGAAACGCAGTGCCATGCCGGCGAGCGGATGATTGCCGTCGAGCACCACCTTGTCTTCGGCGACATCCGTCACCGTGTAGATCAACGTGTCGGACTCATCGTCGCCATCTTCCGGCGTGCCTTCAAACTGCATGCCGACTTCGAGCGGATCCGGGAAACGACCACGCGCTTCGATCTTGATCATCTCGGGATCGTAATCGCCGAACGCGTCGGACGGTTCCAGTTGCAGTTGCGTCTCGTAGCCTACGTCCTGGCCGTCGAGCGCTTCCTCGATCTTGGGGAACGTGCCATCATAGCCGCCGTGCAGGTAAACCATCGGCTCGGCGCCGCTTTCTTCGATCAGGTTGCCCTGAGCGTCCGACAACTTGTAAGTCACCGAGACGACGGTATTCTTTTCGATCTTCATCAAACTCTCCGAAAAACAGCCCGCATTATACGCGCAGCCGCATGACATCGCCCCGCGCACGACCCAACGCCACATCGAATCGCGCACGCACTTGCGTGGCCAGGCTGCATCTCGTGCGTCATCGCATCCTCATGCCGATTCGTTGCAGGCGACCATGGCGCGACCGGACATGCGGCGCTGCGCGGATGCCGACCCTTGTGCCGTCACCGCTGCCAGCCTTCGTGCCACCCTCTTTTCATGCATTGACCCACTGATGACGACAGCCCGTTCCCCCTCGCCCCTGCTTGGCGGCCTCGCGCCCGACGCATTCATGAAGCGCCACTGGCACAAGCGCCCGCTGCTCATCCGCCAGGCCATCCCCGACTTTACCGCGCCGGTCTCGCGCGACGCGCTGTTTGCGCTGGCGGCGCGCGATGATGTCGAATCCCGCTTGATCAGCCACGCCCGCAAACGCTGGCAACTCGAGCATGGGCCGTTCGATGCCGACGATCTACCGCCGCTGAGTCGCAAGCAATGGACGCTGCTCGTGCAGGGGGTGAATCTTCACGCGCCGGCCGTCGACGCGCTCATGCAGCAGTTTCGCTTTATTCCCGATGCGCGTCTCGACGATGTGATGATCAGCTACGCCACCGACGGTGGTGGCGTCGGCCCGCACCTCGATTCCTACGACGTCTTTCTGCTGCAGGCACATGGCAAGCGGCGCTGGCGCATCGGCCCGCAGCGCGACACGACATGGCTCGATGGCGTGCCCCTGCGCATCCTGAAGCACTTCGAGGCCGAACAGGAGTGGGTACTGGAACCGGGCGACATGCTGTATCTGCCGCCGGGCTATGCGCACGATGGCGTTGCGCAAGGCGAGTGCATGACCTACTCGATCGGCTTTCGCGCGCCGCTGGAGCAGGAAATGCTCCAGAACTTCCTGTACTACCTTGCGGAAAACGCCCCCGCCTTGCCGTTCGCCCGCCATTTCGCGGGGCGGTACGCCGACCCCGGGCAATCGGCTGTCAAACATCCGGCCGCACTGCCCGACGCCATGATCGAGACGCTCGTCTCGCAGCTCGAGAAGGTGCGTTGGGGACAAAAGGAGGTGGAGGATTTCCTCGGACGATGGCTCAGCGAGCCAAAGTCGCACGTGTTCTTCGATCCGCCGGAAACCCCGCTTTCAATGACGCGGTTCGTGCGCGAAGCCGCTGTGCACGGCCTGGCGCTCTCACCCAAGACGCATTTGTTGTATCGGCGCAACAAATACTACGTCAACGGCGAGCCGCTCGATATCCCGGCCGGGGCACGTTCGATGTTGCGGCAACTTGCCGATCGCCGTCAGCTAAATGCAGGGGAATGCGCGAATTTCGAGAAAAAAGGTCCGGAAATCATCGAAATTCTGTACGATTGGTATGCTTCTGGGTGGCTGCAACTGCCAACCGACCCGCAACCCCCGCTAACGTTGCGCCCCGTAAGGAAAAAAGCGGGAAAATGACGCGAGATTGTGGTGACGGGTTGGGGAAAACCCAATATAATTTCTCGCCAAGCAGCTTGCATGACCAAGGGTAATCCTTAATTGCCAACGTCTCGCAATCGGCTTTGCGCTGGCAAGAGCGTATTACCGTAATTATTATTCCATTCGCTTGTCTTCTACCATAAAAGGACGTGATCATGAAGAAGTCTCTCCTCGTCGCTTCGTTGTTGGCTATCGCCCTGACCGCCTGCGGCAAGAAGGAAGAAGCCGCTGCTCCGGCCGCTGACACGGCCGCTTCGGCTGCTGCTGCTGTTGCTGATTCGGCCGCTTCGGCTGCTTCGGCTGTCGGCGCTGCTGCTGACACGGCGGCTTCGGCTGCCGGCGCTGCTGCTGACGCTGTCGCTTCGGCTGCTGACGCTGCTGCCAGCAAGTAAGCTCTCACTGCCGCAAGGCAGTTGAGCAAAAAAAGCCGGTCTTATGACCGGCTTTTTTATTGTCCTTACTCGGATCGCAACGCGTCGCGCTCACTTCCATCCCCCTCGGCGCCACCCTTCCTTCAGGCAACCGGCCCGTTCATATCGCCCCGAGCCGCCCTCACGCCGTCTATAGGTCTATAGGTCTATAGGTCTATAGGTCTATAGGTCTATAGGTCTGTGGGTCTGTGGGTCTGTGGGTCTGTGGGTCTGTGGGTCTGTGGGTCTGTGGGTCTGTACGTCTGCATGTCTGCATTGTCAGCACGTCAGCCAATCGAAGCCGCCCGCCTGCGTTGCCACGAGAATCTCCGTCGACTGCGAGCCGATAACGGCCGACATCGCCGCCATCGCCAGCTCAGGCGTATTGTTCTGCTCGCTCAAATGCGCACAGATCACGCGCTGCAGCTTCACCCGGTCGATCGCCCCCAGAATCTCCGCCGCTGAATCGTTCGCCAGATGGCCATAGGTGCCGCCAATCCGCGCCTTGAGCGACGGTGGATACTTGCTGTTCGCCAGCATATCGCGATCGTGGTTGCATTCGAGCACCAGCGCATCGCAGCCGCCGAGGGCGGCGACCAGATGCGCCGTGGCACATCCCGCGTCGGTCAGCACGCCCAACCGCCGCGCACCATCGGAAAACACGAACTGCAGCGGTTCGCGCGCGTCGTGCGGCACCGTGTAGGGACGAAGCTCGATTCCCCCAACGGCAAACCGCTCATCGGCGCGGCACCAGCGCACAAGCGCCGCATCGTCCTCGCCCTTGAGCGTGGCGTGAACCTTGACGGCCTGACCCGTTCCCCAGCTCATGATGAGGGGAATCCGGTACTTGCGAGCGAGGGAAAGGGCGCTGCCGATGTGGTCGGCATGCTCGTGGGTGATGACAATGGCGTCAAGCGACGCCACATCGATCGCGCGTGCCGTGAGGCGCCGCTCGACTTCCCGCATCGAGAAACCGCAATCGAGAAGGATACGGGTCGTGGAGGCGCCTTCCGACGCCTCCACGAGCAGGGCATTTCCTTCGCTGCCGCTGCCCAGACTGGCGAACCGCACGCCCCGCCTTAACGGAGCTGGTTGCCGATCACGCTGATGATCGTCTGCGCGATCTGTGAGTTGTCGACGTTACCCTTGTCGTCGAGCACCTGCACACGGGTCTGGCTATCGCCGCGGCCCTGCACGTTCACGCTTAGCTTCTTGGCCTTCTTGCTGTCCTGTACTTCCTTCGCATGGAACAGGCTGTAGAAGAAACCGTTGTCTTTCGCCAGCGAGGCCGGATCGACGTAGCTCACGTAGTAAAGGCCCTTCTCGCGGTCGCGATCGTCCACGGTGAAGTTACCGCGATCGAGCGCCACACCGACGCGACGCCAGGCCCGATCAAACGGCTCATTGATGTCGAGATACGCCGCGTCGGCCGTCTTTACGATCTGGCTCGACGGGCCGCCCGCCTTGGCGCTTTCCACTTGCGCCTTGGCCTGATCGGCCTGCACGCCGAAGCGCTGCATCAACTTGGTCAGGAAAATCGCCTCGAGACCCGGATCGTTCGGCGCCGGCTCCCACTTGGTCGTGTCCTTCTGCGAGTTCGTGAACACTTCCACCATGCGACGGTGCGTGATGTAGACGTCCGTGCCGCCATTCGGATCACGTTCCACGCGCGTGCGGAAACGGTCGCGTTCGCCGGTCGAATACAAGCCATCGAGCACCTTGCCAAGCAGATCGCGGATGATGTCCTGATTCAGCTTGGCGCGGTTTTCCGCCCAATCGGTTTCCATCACGCCCGTGTCCGGCGAATCGATCGTCAGCACGAACCCGTTCTCTTGCCAGAATTCACGCAGCGTCGGCCACAGGTCGCCCGGGGCCTTCTGAATCACCAACCAGCGCTCGTTGCCGTCGCGCACGACCTTCATGCCCGGCACCGACGGCAGCACCGTGTCGGTCGGGTTGGTCGCGACCACTTTCTGCTCGTTCTCGTAGGTCGACAGCGTGGCAGTGCCGGCCGGCGACACATACTTTCGATCGGACGCCTGAACGTTCGTCAGATCCGGTGGAACGTCAAGCGAGGGGCCGGTCTTCGAGCTCTTGTAATCGACCTTGTCGGAGGACAAGGCGCTCGAGAGCGAACTGCATCCGGCGACGAGAGCCAACGAGGCAATAGCGGCCCATGCCAGCACGGGACGAGCTACGGAAATACTGACGATTCGTTTCATGAGTCGCAAAAAAAGGGGTGGGCAATCGAACCCGGGTGCCGGAACGACAGGTTAGACAACAGCGATGTTGGCCGACTTGAGGGCACCAAGCACCGTGTCGTGGTACGCCTGCGCCAGCGGCGTGAGCGGCAGGCGGATGCCCGACGCGATCATGCCCATCTGTTGCAACGCCCACTTCACAGGGATCGGATTGGCTTCGACGAACATGGCGCGGTGCAGTTCGAACAACTGGAATTGCAGCTCCCGTGCCTTGGCCACATTGCCGGCCAGCGCAGCCGCGCACAGCTCGTGCATCGCACGCGGTGCCACGTTGGCAGTGACCGAGATATTACCCTGACCGCCCATGAGCATGAGCGCAACTGCCGTCAGGTCGTCGCCGCTGTACACGGCGAAACTCTTCGGGGCACGACGGATCAGGTCGATGCCGCGATCCAGATTGCCCGTGGCGTCTTTCACGCCCACGATGCCAGGCACTTGTGCCAGACGCAGCAGCGTGTCGTTGCTGGCGTCCGCCACGGTGCGGCCGGGCACATTATAGAGAATGACCGGCAACTCCACGGCTTCGGCAATCGCGCGGAAGTGCTGATACTGGCCTTCCTGCGTGGGCTTGTTGTAGTACGGCACGACCTGCAGCGACGCGTCGGCGCCGACCTGCTTCGCATGCTTCGTGAGCTCGATGGCTTCCGCCGTCGAGTTGCCGCCCGTGCCGGCAATCACCGGCAGCTTGCGGCCGCGCGACTCGCCGGCTTGCGCGGCTTGCTGCACGGCAATCTCGATGAGCTCGCAGTGCTCTTGGACGTTGACGGTCGGCGATTCGCCCGACGTGCCGACGATCACGATACCGTCGGTGCCTTCGTCGGCATGCCAGTTGATCAGGTTACGCAGGGCTTCACGGTCAAGGCTGCCGTCCTCTGCCATCGGCGTGACAATCGCGACGATACTGCCTTGAATCGGAGTTTGGGTAGTCATGGTTGATCGAACAATTCAGCGATAAGGGTGGATTGTAGCGGATTACGCGGCCGGCTCGTACAGCGCGGCATCGCCGGGGTTTTCCCCGGGGGCGGCACGCGTGGCGCACAAGCGCTGCACGCACGCCGCACGCGGTGCCGCCAGCGTGACATCCTCGAAGCCCGCCACGCGCAGACCGGCCTCGCGTGCCACCTCGAGCAACTCGCCGGGCGCCAGCAGAAACTGCAGATTGGACGGTTTTCCGTACCGTTCGTTTCCCTGCGCGAAGGTTTCATAAATCAGCACGCCGCCCGGCGCGACGCTGGCCGCGATACGCGAGAAAAGCGGCCGGTGCAGATAGTTCGTGACGATAACGGCATCGAAGCGCTCGCCCTCGGCCAACGGCCACGGCGCGCCTTCCAGGTCCGCCGTGAGTGTCGTGACGTTCGCTAGCATTGACATCGTGGCAAGCGCCGCCGCATCCCGGTCAACGGCGACGACGCTCACCCCGCGGGACGCGAGCCAACGCGCGTGACGCCCCTGACCGCACGCCAGATCGAGCGCGCGGGTGCCCGGCGCGATCAGATGCCCCCAGCGCACCAGCCACGGCGACGGTACGCCAGTGCCATGCGCCACGCCGGGCGCCACGCCAGGAACGGCCAGGTCCGTCATGAATATTGGAGCCCCATCGCTTCGCGCACGTCGCGCATGATCTCCTGCGCGGACTTTCGCGCTTTCTCACAACCGTCGGCCACGATGGCGCGCAGCAGCGACGGGTCGTCGACATACTTCTGGGCGCGTTCGAGCATGGGTTGCTGCTCGCGCAGAATGCCTTCGATGACCGGCTGCTTGCACTCGATGCATCCGATCCCGGCACTGCGGCAGCCCTTCTGCACCCAATCGCGCGTGTCGTCGTCGCTATAGACCTGATGCAACTGCCACACCGGACACTTCTCGGGATCGCCCGGATCGGTACGACGCACGCGTGCCGGGTCGGTCGGCATCGTGCGCACCTTCTTGGTGATCGATTCCGCGTCTTCACGCAGGCCGATGGTGTTGTTGTACGACTTCGACATCTTCTGGCCGTCGAGTCCCGGCATGCGCGACGCCGGCGTGAGCAACGCCTGCGGTTCGACCAGGATCAGCTTGCGCGCGCCTTCGAGATAGCCGAAGAGCCGCTCGCGATCCCCCATGGACAGCGACTGCGATTCGGAGAGCATCGCGCGCGCCTGTTCGAGCGCCTCGTCGTCGCCCTGCTCCTGGTAAGCCGTGCGCAGCTCGAGGTACAGCTTCGCACGCTTGCCGCCGAGCTTGCGGGCGGCCGCCAGCGCCTTCTCCTCGAAGCCGGTTTCGCGGCCGTAGAGATAGTTGAAGCGACGCGCGATCTCGCGGGTCATTTCGACGTGCGGCACCTGGTCTTCGCCCACCGGCACGTGCAACGCGCGGTAGAGCAGAATGTCGGCCGCCATCAACACCGGATACCCCAGGAAACCGTACGTCGAGAGATCCTTTTCCCTGAGCTTCTCGATCTGCTCCTTGTATGTCGGCACACGTTCGAGCCAGCCCAGCGGCGTGCTCATGCCGATGAGCAGCGCCAGCTCGGCATGCTCGGGTACCTTGCTCTGGATGAAGAGCGTGGCCTGATTCGGATCGATCCCGGCGGCAAGCCAGTCGATCAGCACGTCCCATACGTTCTGTTCGATGACTTCCGGCGTCTCGTAGTGCGTGGTGAGCGCGTGCCAGTCGACCACACAGAAGTAGCACGGGTACTCGGACTGAAGCTGAATCCAGTTCTTGAGCACGCCATGGTAATGACCGAGGTGCAGACGACCGGTCGGTCGCATGCCGGAGAAAACGCGTTCGGGGTACATGGTCTCGTTATGTTCTGCAAAAACTTCAGGAAATCAGCGACAACAGCGGTGTGAGCATCCAGACGATGAAGTCACGCCCCCACTGAATCAGCGGCCACAGCCAGACACGGCCGAGCACACCGCTCACCACCAGGGCCATCACGATGAAAAAACCGTAGGGCTCGACGCGCGACAGGCTGTAGGCCGCGCGCGCCGGCAGCAGCGACACGAGCACGCGCCCGCCATCGAGCGGCGGCACCGGAAACAGGTTGAACATGCACATGACGAGGTTCACCAGAAGCCCGGCCTGCGCCATCATCATGAAGAACGGCTCGTGAACGCCGACGATTTGCAGCCCCACCCCGAACACGGCCCACAGCATCGCCTGCACGAAGTTGCACAGCGGACCGGCCAGCGCCACCCAGATCGTATCGACGCGCGGATTGCGCAGGCTACCGAACGCGACCGGCACCGGCTTGGCGTAGCCGAACAGGAACGCGCCGCTCGTCATGAAATAGAGGGCAAGGGGCACGAGCACCGTGCCGATTGGGTCAATGTGCTTGAGCGGATTGAGCGTCACGCGCCCCATCAGATAGGCGGTGGGGTCGCCAAAATACTTGGCGACGTAGCCGTGTGCCGCCTCGTGCAGCGTAATCGCGAAGAGGACGGGGAGCGCATAGACCGCAACGGTCTGGATCAGGTCAGCATTCATAGCCGGGTATTGTAGCAAGCCGACCTGCGCGCCAGTATTACCGCGTATTGCAACATGCGCGGCGCACGCCCCGTCAAGACAGGCCGAACGGCGCCAGCGAGCCGCGCCCGCGGCGCAGCACCTCGGGCGGCGTCACCGTCAGGTCGACCACCGTGGACGGTTCTTTAGGACACGCCCCGCCATCGATCACCAGATCCAGTTGCTTTTCCAGGCGCTCCCGAATCTCTTCGGGGTCGTTCAGCGGCTCGGTTTCGCCGGGCAAAATCAGCGTGGTGGCAAGCAAGGGCTGGCCCAGTGCCTCGAGCAACGCCAGCGTGATGGCATGCTCCGGCACGCGCAGGCCGATCGTCTTTCGCGACGGATGCGAGAGCCGGCGCGGCACTTCCTTCGTCGCTTCGAGAATGAACACGTACGGCCCCGGCGTCGTCGCCTTGATCAAGCGGTACTGCCGATTGTCGACGATGGCGAACTCGGCCAGCTCCGACAGATCGCGCACCAGCAGCGAGAGCAGTTGCTTGTCGTCGAGCCCGCGAATACGACGCAGGCGCTCGACAGCCTGCCGGTCGTCGATGTGACAGGCAATCGCGTAGCTCGAATCGGTCGGCAACGCCACGATGCCGCCCTTGTCGATGATCTGGGCGGCCTGCTTGATGAGTCGTGACTGAGGATTTTCCGGATGGATCTGGAAGAATTGCGACATAGCGTCGGAAAGTTACTGCCAGCGGCTCCAGACCGGGGTGAGATCGTCGGGCAGCGCCGGCAGCTTGCCGAGCAGCGCGCGGCTCTCGGTTGGTCCATGGAAATCCGAGCCGCGCGACGCCAGAAAATCGTAGCGGCGCGCGACGTCGGCATACTCGCGGTACTGATCCGGCGTGTGGCTGCCGGTCACCACCTCGATGGCCTCACCGCCCAGCTCGCGGAACTGATCGAACAATACCCCGAACTCGAGCGGCGTGAATCGGTAACGCCCCGGGTGTGCCACGACGGCAATACCGCCCGCCCCCCGGATCCAGGTCACGGCATTCTCGAGCGTGGCCCAGCGGTGCGGCACGTAGCCAGGACGTCCCTCCGCGAGATATTTCGAGAACACGTCGGAGACCGATGCGCACTTGCCGATCTCCACCAGATACCGTGCGAAATGCGTGCGCGAAATCAAATCGGGATTGCCGACGAAACGCAGCGCGCCCGCGTAGGCGTTCGGAATGCCTGCGGCCGCCAATTGCTCACTCATCTGTTGGGCGCGCGCCGCGCGGCCGCCGCGCGTGGCCGCCAGGCCATCGATCAGCGTGGCGTTGTCGGGGTCGACGTTCAGTCCGACGATATGTACCGTGCGATTGGCCCACGTAATGGAAATTTCCACGCCACTCACGTAATCCATGCCGAGCGTTTCGGCCGCCTCGCGCGCTTCACGCTGGCCGCCGATCTCGTCGTGGTCCGTGAGCGACCAGAGGTCGACACCCGCCTCGAACGCCACCTGCGCCACTTCGGTGGGCGAAAGCGTGCCGTCCGACACTCTGGAATGACAATGAAGATCCGCGTTAAGCATGATGAGCCGCCGGGCGATGACACGTCTGGTCCGTCGAGCACCGGCGTGTGACGTGGTAATGACGCCTTTATTCTACCGCTCAAGTGAGCGCGGCGCGAGTGACCCGCACCCTCAATCTCGGCAGAAGTCGTCGATCAGCCGGGCCACGACTTCCGGTTGGTCGTGATGCAGCATATGGCCGGCATCGTCCACGAAGGCCTCCGTCATCTTCGGAAAGACTTCGAAACGCTCCCGGAACGCCGCCGTGCCCTGCGCGCCAACGAAGTGGCGCAGCACGTCCGAGTCGGTCGCCTCCACATGCAGCACGGGCGCGCTCACGTTGCTCCATACTGCCATGGCTTCGTCGAGCCGGTACGGATAGGGATTGGCGATCTTGTGCGCCGCATCGGCAAGCAAATGCCATTGCCCGTCGGCGGCCTGGCGTGCCCAGCGCGGTGCCAGCCAATCCGCGCGCGCCTGTGTGAGGCGCGGATTGGTCTTGCGCAACCGTGCCGCCACCGCGTCGAGCGTGGCATAGGGGCGCAACGTCGGCCCATGCTGCAAGTCGTCGAGCCAGCGGCCGAGCTGACGAATCGCCGCGATGGGCTGTGTAGGCGGCAAGCCGAAGCCCTCCAGATTCACGAGACGTCGAACCCTCGCGGGCCGCACGCCGGCGTACAGGCACGCAACGTTGCCGCCCATGCTGTGGCCGATCAGGTGGACGGCTTCGCCCGGCGACGTGTAGACATCGAGCAAGGCGTCGAGATCGGCGAGGTAGTCCGGAAACCAGTAACTGCCGCAGCGGCCGTCCGCGACCGGCCAGTCGGTGAGGCCAAACCCGCGCCAATCCGGGGCCAGCACATGCCAGCGTTGCGCCAGCGTTTGCGCCACGAACTGGAACGACGCCGAGACGTCCATCCAGCCGTGCAGCGCGAACAGCTTCGGCGCGCCCGGCGTGCCCCACTGCCGCACATGGTGGCGCAGGCCTCGCACCGTCAGAAATTCGGATCGCGAATCGGGCACATCGAGCACATCGGAGGCAGCAAGCGAATCAAGCGGATCGGTCATGGCGCTGGCAGATAGTGAAGATCGAAACGATTGAGGAACGCCGAGTCTATCAGCGTCAAAAATGACGGATCGGCCGCGCGATTACGCGAGTGCCTGCAACGCCGCGAGTTCATCGTCGTCGAAGCCCGCCGCCCGTCTGGCCGCCAGATTGAATGGCCCGCGCAGACGCGGCGCGCCGTATTGCGCCGCGAGCCGCGCATAGGTCTCGATGGGGTCGCATCCGGCGCGTGCGCAGCCCCAGCGATACCACCGGTTGCCGATGGCGACATGCCCGATTTCGTCGCGCAGAATGACGTCGAGAATGGCGGCGCCGGCGGCGTCGCCCGCGCTCGCCAGCTTGGCCTTGATCGGTGGGCTCGCGTCGAGGCCGCGCGCTTCCAGGGTGCGGGGCACCAGCGCCAGCCGGGCGAGCCAGTCGCCGGACGTCCTGCGCGCCATTTCCCACAGGCCGTCGTGCGCGGGGAAACAGCCATAGCGATAAGGTTCGCCCAGCGTCGTCAGATGGGCGGCGAGCAGCGAGAAGTGATACGCCTCCTCGGCCGCGACCTGAAGCCAGTCGTCGTAATACTCGGCGGGCAGGCCGTCGAAGCGCCACAGCGCATCGAGCGCAAGATTGATCGCATTGAATTCGATGTGGGCCAGCGCATGCAGCAACGCGGCACGGCCCTCGACGGACGTCACGGCGCGGTGCTTCAACTCGCGCGGCGACACCAGCCGGGGCACGGCGGGACGCCCGGGAATGCCTGCGTCGCGTGCGTCGGCATCACGGGCATCGTCTGCCTTGTCAACGTCGAGGCGCCGCTCGGGATGCCAGTGCGCAAGACCGTTGCACACGGCGTCGCGAAGCGCCGTCACCCCGCGGGCTTTTTCATACGGGTCGCACAGGCGCAGAAGCGCAAGTGCGTGCTCGCGGGCACAATCGGACGCGGCGCACACGGGACGCGCGTTGCCGGGAGGGCAAGCTTCGGGGGAACCGCAGACGGCGTTGCGCGTGGCAGCGCCGCTGGGCGCAGGAGTGAAATCGGCCATGACGTTACAATAGCGAATTGACCGATTTTAACCGCGAACCGAAGCCGCCATGCCGATCTATAAACTTGGAGACAAGACCCCCCAGATCCACGAGAGTGCTTTCGTGGCCGACACCGCCAGCATCATCGGCGATGTGAGCCTCGCCGAGAACAGCAGCGTGTGGCCGGGGGTCGCGATTCGCGGCGACAACGAGCCGATCAAGGTCGGCGTCGGCACCAACGTGCAGGAAGGTGCTGTGCTGCATGCGGATCCGGGCTATCCGCTCACACTGGCCGGCGGCGTCAGCATTGGCCATCAGGCGATGCTGCACGGCTGTACGGTGGGTGAAAACTCGCTCATCGGCATTCAGGCGGTGCTGCTCAACGGCGCGGTCATCGGCCGCGACAGTCTGGTTGGCGCGGGCGCGCTGGTCACCGAGCGCAAGACGTTCCCGGACCGCTCCCTGATCCTGGGGGTGCCCGCCAAGGTCGTGCGCGAACTGACCGACGAGGAAGTCGCCAATCTCAAGCGCAACGCCGAGGGCTACGCGTCGCGGCGTCAGGTCTTCAAGGAACAGCTGGTTCGCATCGGCTGATCGCGCCATCGGCGGCGGCGCGGGCGACGAGCTCGGCACCCCGCCTGCGCGACCGGCGTGTTGAAAATGCGGTGCGCGCCCTCAGATTAGCCAGTATTGACGCGCCAATCCCCGGCGTTTGTGCAGCATCCGGCCCCATTTCAAGGTGTTTTTTATCGCACACCGCCTGCCGCCATGCCGCAACGCCGACGCTGCCGCATTTTTCAGGAATTCAACTGTGTCCGATCAACTTCAGAAATTCATGTTCGACGCCGCGCCGGTGCGTGGAGAGTACGTCAGCCTCGACGCCACCTGGCGCGCCGTGCTCGAACGTCACGATTACCCGGCGCCGGTGCGTCACTTGCTCGGTGAAATGATGGCCGCGGCCGCGCTGCTCACCGCCAACGTCAAATTCGACGGCGCCCTGATCCTGCAACTGCACGGCGATGGCCCCGTTACCATGATCGTCGTCGAATGCAACGCCGACCTGACGATGCGCGCCACGGCAAAGTACCACGGCGAGATCCCCGACGACGCCACGCTCAAATCGCTCGTCAACGTCAACGGCCAGGCGCGCTTCGCCATCACGCTCGACCCGCGGGTGAAGCCGCCGGGCCAACAGCCCTACCAGGGCGTGGTGCCGCTGTCCGACGAACACGGCCCCCTGCCCGATCTGGCGTCGGTGCTCGAGCACTACATGCATCACTCGGAGCAACTCGACACGCGCCTGTGGCTCGCGTCGGACGATCGCCACGCCGTGGGCATGCTGCTGCAGAAGCTGCCCGGCCATGGCGGCACGGCCGGTGCCGGCGCCGAGCGCGCGCCCGAGCAGGACGAGGACATGTGGAATCGCGTCTGCCAGCTCGGCAACACGCTCAAGCGAGACGAAATGCTGAGCGTCGACCGGGAAACCCTGCTGCAACGCCTGTTCTGGGAAGAGACCGTGCGGGTGTTCGAACCGGCGCTCACCGCGTTTCGCTGCTCGTGCTCGCACGAGCGCGTTACCAACATGCTGCGCACGCTCGGCGAAGCGGAAGTCATGAGCGTGTTCGACGAACGCCCTGACCTGGAGGTGGCGTGCGAGTTCTGCCGCCAGACCTATCGTTTCGACAAGGTGGATGCAGCGCAGCTCTTCACGGAGCCGTCGCACGCCGCGCCATCCGTGCAGCATTGAACGACGTCGAGATCACGGGCCTGCGCTGCGACCGGCGCGCCCGCGAATCTCGTGGGCGATGCGACGTTCGGTCGTTCACCTCGCCGCACCGCCGCGTCACCACCTCGTGGCCCATTCACGGAGAATCGCTCATGTCGCTACTCGCTCCCACCCGCCGTGCCACGCGCTCACCGCGTGGACGGCGCACTCGCCCGGTTGTCTACGCCGTCGGCGCTCTGGCCCTGACACTTGCCGCCGGCTGCACGTCACTGCAACTGCCACCGCCCGATGCCCCCGCCGCGCGCCTGCCGCAGACGCCGGGCACCCCTGCGATGACCGAGGCGCAGAAGCAAGACCTGACGCGTCTGAACAAACGCATCTACGACGAGCAGGAAGCTACCATCGAGCGCGACCGTGCGCAGCGCGCTATCGACGAGGTCCTGCGTAGCAACGCCTATGGGTATGGCGGTTGGGGAGGCGTTGGGTGGTATGGTCCGGGGTGGTATGGACCGGGGTGGTACGGCCCAGGCGGATATGGCGGATATGGCCCAGGCGCATCGGTGGGTGTGGGCATCGGCTTCTAGCGCGCCAGCCCGAGATGACATGAAAAAGGCGTTCCCGTGGGAGCGCCTTTTCGTTTTACCGCCTGCGCGTCCTGTCGGCGACACTCAATGATGCTTGGCCTTGTGCGCAGCCTGCGCGCCACGCTTCGTCTGTGACGACGAGGGCGGTGCGGGTGGCGCCGCGGCCACGGACTTATGCGCAGGTTCGGTTGACGACACAAGCGGCGCAGCGGCACCGGACGCCGCCTGCGGGCCGCCAGCGCCATCCGGCCCCACGAACTGGACAAACACTTCGCCGTCCTTGACCATGCCCAGCTCGAAACGCGCGCGCTCCTCGATCGCCGACGTGCCTTCCTGCAAATCCTGCACTTCGCCGGCAAGACGATCGTTACGTTCCTTCAACTGCTCGTTCTTCTGCTGTTCGGCACTCAGTTCGTCGCGCAGTTCGTGCACGTACAACCACCCCCCGTGGCCGAACCAGAGCGGATACTGGATCGCCGCGAGAAGCAGCACCAGCACCAAGGTCACCATTCGCATGCTTTCGCCTGGCAAGAATGCCGGGAAGCGCGCCCCGATCAGCGTCGGGGCACAACGTCCCGGGAAACGGAATTAGCGCAGATTGTAGAACGTTTCCTTGCCCGGATACGAAGCAATATCGCCCAGATCCTCTTCGATGCGCAGAAGTTGGTTGTACTTGGCGATACGGTCGCTGCGCGAGAGCGAGCCCGTCTTGATCTGACCCGCGTTCGTGCCAACGGCGATGTCGGCAATCGTCGAGTCTTCGGTTTCGCCCGAACGGTGCGACACGACGGCCGTGTAGCCGGCACGCTTGGCCATTTCGATGGCGGCGAACGTTTCGGTGAGCGTACCGATCTGGTTGATCTTGATGAGGATCGAGTTGGCGACGCCCTGCTCGATGCCTTGCTTCAGGATCTTCGTGTTGGTCACGAACAGGTCGTCACCGACCAGTTGCACCTTGTGGCCGAGCTTCTCGGTCAGGATCTTCCAGCCGGCCCAGTCGTCTTCCGACATGCCGTCTTCGATCGAGACGATCGGGAACTTGTCGCACAGGTTGGCAAGGTAATCGGCAAACGCTTCCGAGGTCAGCGAGAGGCCTTCGCCGGCCAGTTCGTACTTGCCGTCCTTGAAGAATTCGGTCGAAGCGCAGTCCAGCGCGAGCAGCACGTCCTCGCCCATGCGATAGCCGGCGTTCTCGACCGCCTGCTGAATCGTGGTCAGGCACTCTTCGTTCGACGCGAAGTTCGGTGCGAAACCGCCTTCATCGCCCACGGCCGTGCTCATGCCCTTCTCGGCGATGAGTTTCTTGAGCGCGTGGAAGATTTCGGCGCCGCAACGCAGGGCTTCGCGGAAGCTCGACTGGCCGACGGGCATCACCATGAACTCCTGGATGTCCAGGCTGTTGTTGGCGTGCGCGCCACCGTTGACGATGTTCATCATCGGCACCGGCATCTGCATCGCGCCCGAACCACCGAAATAGCGGTACAGCGGCAGGCCGGCTTCTTCCGCCGCAGCCTTGGCCACAGCCATCGACACGGCCAGCATGGCGTTCGCGCCGAGGCGCGACTTGTTGTCCGTGCCGTCGAGTTCGATCAGGGTCTTGTCCAGGAAGGCTTGCTCGGCCGCATCCAGGCCCATGATCGCTTCCGAAATCTCGGTGTTGATGTGCTCGACCGCCTTCTGCACGCCCTTGCCGAGATAGCGGCCCTTGTCGCCATCACGCAGCTCGATCGCTTCGCGCGAGCCGGTCGATGCGCCCGACGGCACCGCCGCACGGCCCATCACGCCCGACTCCAGCAGCACGTCGCACTCGACCGTCGGGTTGCCGCGCGAGTCCAGCACTTCGCGCCCGATGATATCTACGATTGCACTCATGTATTCCTCGGTATCTGTATGACAAAAACGCTAAAGAGAACCTGCTTCGCGCCGCGGCCCGTCACCTGCCGCCTTCACGTCGGGCGCTTGCGCCGAAGCCTGACGTGGACGCCGATGCGGCGCTCGCGCGCGCAACGGCGGGGACTGCATGGACGGGGAAACCTCGGCGCCTCGAAAAGAGGCACGGGTGAGGCACGGCGGCCGGCGGGATGACATCGATGTCGACGGTGCGCTCGGCGTACGGCACGCGGGCATCTCCTTGTGGGCCTGCCCTCGCGGCGGCCACTGACGACCGCTGCGGCGACAAGCTTAACGACTCGACGCCACGCTGCCAAGGCATCCGAGCGCTATACCCGTCCTGTGGGCGTTCTGATAGTGGCCCCAGGACGGCGTGTCTCATTTCAGTTGAAATTATTTTCCAGGAACTCGCCTTGCTTCACCGCCGCATCGATCGTCTTGAGGGTGGTGAGCAGCTCGCGCATGCGCGCCAGCGGCACGGCGTTGGGACCGTCCGAGAGCGCGCAGGCCGGATCCGGATGCGTCTCCATGAACAGGCCCGACACCCCCACGGCCACGGCGGCACGCGAGAGGACCGGCACGAACTCGCGCTGGCCGCCCGAGCTGGCGCCCTGGCCGCCCGGCAATTGGACAGAGTGCGTCGCATCGAACACGACCGGCGCCCGGGTCTCGCGCATGATCGCCAGCGAGCGCATGTCCGAGACCAGATTGTTGTAGCCGAACGAGACGCCGCGCTCGCAAGCCATGAAGACGTCGTCGGGCAGGCCGGCTTCGCGCGCAGCGTCGCGGGCCTTGTCGATGACGTTGATCATGTCGTGCGGCGCGAGAAACTGCCCCTTCTTGATGTTCACCGGTTTGCCCGACTGGGCGCAGGCACGGATGAAATCGGTCTGGCGGCACAGGAACGCCGGCGTTTGCAGCACATCGACGATGGGCGCGGCCACGGCCACGTCTTCTTCGGTATGCACGTCGGTGAGCACCGGCACGCCCAGCTGGCGGCGCACTTCCTCGAGGATCTTCAGGCCGGCCTCGCGCCCGGGGCCGCGAAACGACTTGCCCGAGCTGCGATTCGCCTTGTCGAACGACGACTTGTAAATGAACGGAATGCCCAGCGCGCCGGTAATTTCCTTGAGCTGTCCCGCGACGTCGATCGTCATTTGCTCCGATTCGACGACGCAGGTACCCGCGATCAGGAAAAACGGCTTGTCCAGGCCAACCTCGAAACCGCACAGTTTCATGGGAACTCCTTGTGTCTCGCTCGCTGCGGGCGGGGCCTCAGGCGGCCTTCTTGCGCGCCTGCTGACCGGCCAGCGCCGCCTCGACATACGCCTTGAAGAGCGGATGGCCGTCGCGCGGCGTCGAGGTGAACTCGGGGTGGAACTGAACGCCCACGAACCACGGGTGCACCTGCTGCGGCAACTCCATCATCTCCGGCAGGTTCTCGGTCGGCGTGCGTGCCGAGATCACCAGGCCGGCGGCTTCGAGCTGCGGGACATAATGATTGTTGACTTCGTAGCGATGGCGGTGACGCTCGTTGACCGTGTCGCCGTAGATGCGCGAGGCGAGCGTGTCGGTCTTGACGGGCACGCGCTGCGAGCCCAGGCGCATCGTGCCGCCCAGATCCGAATTTTCGGTACGCTGCTCGATCTTGCCGTCGCGGTCCTGCCACTCGGTGATGAGGGCGACGACCGGATGCGGCGTCGACGGCTCGAATTCCGTGCTGTTGGCTTCGGACAGATTGGCCACGTCACGCGCGAATTCGATCACGGCGAGCTGCATACCCAGGCAGATGCCGAGATACGGCACGCGGTTCTCGCGAGCGTAACGAATCGCCTTGATCTTGCCCTCGGTACCGCGTCGACCGAAACCGCCCGGCACGAGAATGGCGTCCAGATGCTTGAGCGCGTCCGTGCCGTCCTTCTCGATCTGTTCGGAATCGATGTACTCGATGTTCACGCGCGTTTCCGTGTGGATCGCGGCGTGGCGCAGCGCTTCGATGAGCGATTTGTACGACTCGGTCAGATCGACGTACTTGCCGACCATGCCGATGGTCACGTCGTGCTTCGGATTCTCGACGGCATGCACCAGACGCGTCCACATGGACAGGTCGGCCGGCTTGGCTTCGATCTTCAGCGCTTCGCAGATGATCTTGTCCATGCCCTGGTCATGGAGCATCTGCGGAATCTTGTAGATCGTGTCGACGTCCCAGACGGAGATCACGGCGTCCTGCGGGATGTTCGCAAACAGCGAAATCTTGGCGCACTCGTCTTCCGGAATCTGACGGTCGGCGCGGCACAGCAGCACGTCCGGCGAAATACCGATTTCGCGCAGCTTCTGCACGCTGTGTTGCGTCGGCTTGGTCTTGAGTTCGCCGGCCGTCGCGATGTACGGCACGAGCGTCAGGTGCACGAAGGCCACGCTGTTGCGGCCCAGGCGCAGGTTCATCTGACGCGCGGCTTCGAGGAACGGCAGCGATTCGATATCGCCGACCGTGCCGCCGATTTCGACGATGGCAACGTCCGGATGGCCGTCCCAGGTCGAACGCGCACCGCGCTCGACGAAGGCCTGAATTTCGTTGGTGATGTGCGGAATGACCTGAACGGTCTTGCCGAGATATTCGCCACGGCGCTCCTTGCGGATCACCGATTCATAGATCTGGCCCGTCGTGAAGTTGTTCGCACGACGCATCTTGGCGCTGATGAAGCGCTCATAGTGACCCAGATCGAGGTCGGTTTCCGCACCGTCCTCGGTCACAAACACCTCGCCGTGCTGGAACGGGCTCATCGTGCCCGGATCGACGTTGATGTAGGGGTCAAGCTTGAGGAGGGTGACTTTGAGGCCACGCGATTCGAGAATCGCGGCCAGAGATGCGGCAGCAATTCCCTTACCAAGAGAGGAAACCACGCCGCCCGTGACAAAAACAAATTTGGTCATCGCAGTAATTGCTCGCGGGAAAGCCGGATTATACCCGAAAGCCGCCCTGCCCTCGACGTGCGACGCGGCAAATTTTGACCTTGACAGGCACCCCGCGCGCCGCTCCGTATGGCCGATGCGTCCCACACGCCCGCGAGGAACACACCCGACTCGGGCTCGCGCGGCGCAAGCCCGAGTCGGGCGTCTCAGGCGGCCAGCGAACGCCGGTGCTCGCCGCGCAGTGCCGCCAGCATATCTCGCACGGCATCCGCGGTCTCCAGCGGCCGCTCCATCGGAAAGAGGTGGGTGCCCTGCACGTAGCGCAGATGCGTGCCGACGATACGGCGTGTCGCCCCGATTCCGGCCTGCCGCAACTCACGCGACTCGGTGCCGGCGAGAAAGCCGACCGGCACCGGCACGCCACGCATGGCGCGCACGGCAAGCAGCGGCGGCAGGGTCAGATAGATCCGATATTCGATGTCACGCGCAAACGCGAGGCGCCGGGCTTCGCCCTCGCCGGTCGGCATCGTGCCGCAGTCGATGTAGTCGCGCAGCACGTCCGGATCCCAGCCGGCGAACACCGGCTTGCTGGCGAAATGTTGCCACGCCGCCTCCCAGTCGGGCCAGTGATCGCGGCGCCGCTTGGTCACGCCCGCGGGCGACAGGCGTTCGTACAGCCCGGTGAGCAGGCTAAGGCGGAGCATTTGCGTGCGCCAGCCCGGCGTGACGATGGGCGAATCGATCATGACCACACCGCGCACGGCCTGCGGTGCCTTGAGCGCGGCCATGAGGCTCAGAAAGCCGCCCAGCGAATGTCCCACGAGCCAGACGGGCTCACCGCGGTACTGGCGCGCGAGCGTATCGACCAGTTCGTCGCGTAGATGGCGCCAGCCCGGCGTGACCGGATAGTGCGGATCGTGACCGATACGATTGATGGCACGCACGTCGTACTCATCGGCCAGGGCCCCCAGCAGCTTGCGATACACGCCAGCGGGGAAGCCATTGCCGTGCGAAAAATGAAGGATGTCTCTTGTCATGGCGTTCGTTGTCGTGGAGAGCCAACCAGGTGCGCAATGCCGTGACGCCTGTCGCCCGACGGCGACTGACGTTGACAGGCGGCAGCTACCGGGGATCGCGGGGAATCGCTAGGGATCGCTGCAATCGCAGGGACTTGCTGATGACCGCTGCAATCGCCACGAATCCGTAGTGATCGGCGGCAACCGGGGTCGTTCACCACGCCCGCACGGACCCGGGTCGCCCTGACCGAGATCCGGCTCGTCGGTCCATTCTAGCGAACCGCTCGTCGAGTAACGGTAGAGGTTTCCGTCGAATTGCGACGCCCGCGACGGCCCCGCGCGTCTCGCCCTTAGCCGCCCGAAGCCGCATAAAGCCGGGGTTGCCGGCCCCGCAACGTCGCCGTCACGACGTATCCGGCACGTCCGCGTGCCAATAGCGCCGATATTGCTCGCGGTACGACAGCGCTTCGATGCCATCGTCTGTGATCGAAAACCGGATGCCTCCATGCGTCACGCTTTGCCAGATCCGCGCGCCGGCTGCCCGATAACGGGCCACAACCCCGGGCCTTGGATGTCCGAAGCGGTTGCGGTAGCCCGCCTGGAACACCACATGATCCGGCGATACCGCGTCGATGAATGCGGGCGTCGACGACGTCAGGCTGCCGTGATGGGGCACCAACAGGATGTCCGAACGCAGATCGGCCCCGAATCGCGCCAGCATGCCCCGCTCCTGCGGCGCCTCGGCATCCGCCGCGAGCAGCACACTATGCCGGGCATTCGCAATGCTCAGCACACAACTGACGCTGTTCGGCCCGGCGCGACCGCCCCAGCCGTCGCGCAACGCTGCCTGATCGGGGTGCAGAAAGCGGAAGGTGATGCCGTCCCATGTCCATTGCTGTCCAGCCAGGCACGTGCGATGCGCCGCTGCGGCGCGACGCACGCCATGTGTCGCCGGTAACGACGAGAACACCGGCGTCGACGGATACGCCTTGAGCACACTCAATGCGCCGCCGAAATGATCGTCGTGCGCGTGACTGACGACGAAGCGATCCAGCCGCGTGATGCCATGTGCGCGCAGATAGGGAACGATCACGCGGCGGCCGGCATCACTGTGTCGTCCCAACGGCGGTCCTGCGTCGAAGAGCAGCGTGCGCGTCGCCGTCTCGACAAGCACCGCATTGCCCTGCCCGATATCGAGCATCGTGACACGAAACGCCCCGGCATCCGGCCGCGGCGACGACGCGAGCCATGCCGGCCCCAGCAGCGCGAAACCGGCGAAACGCACGCCAACGCGCCACGCGCTCAGTCGCCGCATCGCGGCCGGCAGAGGCATCAGGCAGATGATCACGCCGCCGAGCGCCGCCGCCTGCGCCCAAGGCGGCGCGACGGCCGCCCGCCACACGGCCCACGGCCACGCCGCCAGTGCACCGAGCCAATCGGCCAGCCAGACCACCGCTGTATGCGCGATCACCAGCGCCCAATGCGCCAACGACGCGGGCAGCAACAGGCTCACCAGCGTCAGCGGCGTCACGATCAATGTCATCACCGGGATGGCGATCGCGTTCGCCAGCGGCCCAAGCAGCGGCACCGCCCCAAACCATGCCAACGTCAACGGCACGAGGCCTACCGTGACCGCATACTGTGCCCGCGCCGCAGGCCCCAGACGGGCCAGGATCGCGACTCGCCAGCGGCGGATCGCGCCATCCTGACGTTCACGGGCCTGGCGCTCACCCGCCCGGCATTCGCCTGGCTGCCGATCACCGCCCAGACCTTCGCCAAGCTGCCGCTCGCCCCCCTGACATCCGACTGACTGACGCTCGCCGCCCCGACTTTCGCCCTGCTTACGCTTACCGTCCAGACGTTCGGCCCGCTTGCGCTTACCGTCCCGCCATTCGCCGAATTGACGCTCTCCCCACAACCCGCGCCGAATCTCGCGCGATGTCGCTGATGAACGCGCGGTCTCAGAAGCACCGCGCAGACGTGCCGCCCGCGACGTCTGCCCCCGCTTCGCGCCCAGGACAAGCGCCGCGACCGCGCCAAATGAAAGCCACAGGCCTGGCGTCACCACGGCCCAGGGATCGAGTGCGACGACGATGGCCAATGCCCACGCCAGCACGTACGACGGCGCCGCCATACGACCATTGAGCAAGGCGAAGACCAGAATCGCCACCATGCCGACGGCACGCCGCACCGGAACGCCCCACCCGGCTATCGCCCCATACGCCACCGCCGCCAGCAGAGCGGCCACGGCCGCTGCCTTGGGCGCAGGCCACCAAAGCGGCAAGCTGAAGCGCCGCGTACAAACGCGTCGCCACAGCAAGCCAACCAGCGCCGCAAACGCGCCCGCCACAAGCGACACGTGCAATCCGGAGATCGCCAGCAAGTGACTGACACCGGTATCGGCAAAGACTTGCCAATCGTCGTCCGCGATATCGCCCCGCTCCCCCAGCGCCAGCGCGATCAGCACCCCGCCGTATCGCGCCGACGGCCCGAGTCCGGCCCAAACGCCGTCGCGCAGCCGCTCGCGCCATGCCACGAATCGGTACCCCGGCATCGTGTCGGCCTGGAGACGAAGTGCGCCCGTCGCCCCCGCACGCGTTCCCATCGCGCCGCCTCTGCCGCTCGACGCCCGCACATATCCCGCCGCGCGAATCCCGCGCACCAGCGCCGTCAGTTCCGCATCGGCACCATGCCAATTCGCGAAACCTCTTGGCGCCTTGAGCCGCACCGGCAATCGCCATCGCTCCCCGGCGTGCGGACGCCCCGCCTCTGAGGCCGCTCCAGCGGCTCCAGCCGCTCTCGCCGCCATCCCGCCCCGATCCCGTTTGCCACCGAACCGCGATTGCCGCGGCCACACCAACTCGATGTGCTTCGGCACCTGCACCTGAGGGCAAATCGCCGCGTTGGCAGCCGCCTCACGTCGACCGTCGAGCACGTCGGACGTTGCACGCGCCATCGCCGATGCCGGCACCTCACATCCCTCACGCAGGGCGAATGCACGCTCCACGTCAAACGCGAATCGCCATCCATCACCGGTGGAAACAGGGAGCCCGGCAACGATTCCGATGACCGCCACATCGCGGCCCTCCAGCTCGACGGGCAGTCGATCACTCAATCGCGACTCCGCCCGAATCACCGCCCATGAGTAACCGAGGACGCCGGCACAGAGCGCCAGTACCGCCAACCTACCGCGGTGACGCCAGCCGACCCCGGCATGCCCGGCGCCATGCGCAAGGCGAGCGCCGTCTCGGCCCGCCGTCACGCTGGCCTCTGTGGCACCGGGATCGCGTCTTGCCACGGCCCAGATGGCGACACCGGCGCACACAGCAAACACGCTCGCGGCGACTCCGACCGCCGCACCGAACCCTCGCCCCCCAGGCAATACGGACGCCTGCTGCAACCACCAGACACCCGCGACCCACGCAAGCAGGACTAGTCTCACGACGTCACCACGTCATGTATCCACCACCCACGCGACGCCTTGGCCTCAGCGCGCGCGAACGGCAGAGATGTCGGAGTTGTCCGGGTTGTCCGGGTTGTCCGGGTTGTCCGGGTTGTCCGGGTTGCTGGAGTTGCTGGAGTTGCTGGAGTTGCTGGAGTTGTCGGGGTTTTCGGGGTTGTCGCGGTTGTCGGGCATATCGGAGATAAGCGAGACGTCGGCATCCGGCCCGTCGCCAGGCCCCATCGCCATGGCGCCCGACAGACGCGGCAGCACTCGCCATGCGTTATGGCAAGTCGCGTGGGCCAACACCTCAGGCGTCACACGGCGCAGATCCGCCAACACCTGCGCAATGCGCGGCAACTCGACCGGGCTGTTGCGCTGCTTGTAGCGCCATTGCGGCGCAATATCGGGCGCATCGGTCTCCAGCACGAGCGCCTCGAGCGGCATATCCGCCGCGAGACGTCGAATCTGCAAGGCACGGTCGAAGGTCATCTGCCCGCCGAATCCGAGGCAGAAGCCACGTTCGACGAACTTGTCCGCCTGCTGACGGCTGCCATTGAACGCGTGCGCGATGCCACCACGCGGCGTGAAAATGCGCAGTTGCTTGAGCAAGGCATCCTGCGAGCGGCGCACATGAAGGATGACGGGCAAATCGAAGTCGCGCGCGATCTTCAACTGCTCGACATAGAAGAAGTGCTGACGCGCCGGATCCAGCGTCGTGACGAAGAAATCGAGACCGATTTCGCCGATGCCGACAAAGCGCGGATCGCCCATCGCCCGCGCGACGGCACGGCGCAACGTGGCGATGTCCTCGTCGCGCGCACGCGGCGTATAGAGCGGGTGGATGCCGAGGGCATACGCGCCCCCGGGGATCGCACGGGCCGCGGCCCGCGCCGCGTCAAACGTTGCACACTCGACGGCGGGCACCACGAGCCCCGCCACACCGGCAGCAGCGGCATCAGCGATCACGGTCGCGCGGTCGGCGTCAAACTCGGCCGCATCGAGATGGCAATGGGTATCGATCCACATGGTCAAAGGTCCTTGAGCGTCAATTCTACGGGTCGATGACAAGGCTCGCACGCCGTTCTCCCCATGACCATCGGACGACGCCGCGTTACGGTCTAGGACGCAGCCGAAATCGACACGGGCCGGCGACGCGCAAAATGCAAAACGCCGGGGCATTCCCCGGCGTTTCGCTCACATCGTCTTTTACCTTCCGCTCAATTTACGCTCACCTCACCGACCGCTCGCACCAGCGCGCGACCACACTCGGTCAGCGATCATGCCGGCTCCAGTATGCCGTCGCGCAGTCGCAGGGCGCGATCGCAGCGCTTCGCCAGATCGATATCGTGCGTCACGATCACAAAGCTGGTCTTCAGCGTTTCCGACAATTCGAGCATCAGCTCGAACACGGTCTCGGCGGTATGCCCGTCGAGGTTGCCGGTCGGCTCGTCGGCCAGCACGCACGCGGGCTGCGTGACCAGCGCGCGCGCCATTGCCACGCGCTGACGCTCGCCCCCCGACAACTCCGACGGACGATGCTTCATGCGCGAGCCGAGTCCCACACGCTCGAGCATGGCCTGCGCCACCGCGCGCGTCTGCTCGGTCGGCATCCGGCGAATGCGCAGCGGCATCGCCACGTTATCGAGCGCCGAGAACTCGGCCAGCAGATGGTGGAACTGATAGACGAAGCCGAGCGACTGATTGCGCTGCGTCGTCTTCTCGCGCTCACGCAGCGACGAAAACGGCTTGCCGAGCAGCGACACCTCGCCACGCGACGGATCGTCGAGCCCACCCAGCACATGCAGCAACGTGCTCTTGCCCGATCCCGACGCGCCCACGATGGCCACCTTTTCGCCGGGGGCCACGTCGAGGCTGGCACCGTTCAAAACCGTCACATTGAGCTGGCCTTGACGGAACGTCTTGTGCAGATCGCGCGCGCGCAGCACGGGGCCGTCATAGGCAAGGTTTGGCACACCGGCCAACGATCGATTCGCGTTACTCATAGCGCAGGGCCTCCGCCGGTTTGACGCGCGAGGCGCGCCAGCTCGGGTAGATCGTCGCCAGTGCCGAGAGGATGAACGAAATCACCCCGATGCGGATCACGTCCGACGATTGCAGATCCGAAGGCAATTCGGAGATGAAATAGATGTCTTGCGGCAGGAAGTGGACCCCCAGCAAGTGCTCGATGAATGGCACGATGGTGCCGATGTTGACCGAGATCAGGCAGCCCAGCGCCACGCCGAGCAGCGCCCCGGCAAAGCCGATCGTCACGCCCTGCACGATGAAGATCTTCATGATCGAGCCGGGCTGCGCGCCCAGCGTGCGCAGAATGGCGATGTCCGCATACTTGTCGGTCACCGTCATCACCAGCGAGGACACCAGGTTGAAGGCCGCCACGGCGATGATGAGCGTCAGGATGATGAACATCATGCGCTTTTCGGTCTGCACCGCGATGAACCAGTTCTTGTTCTGCTGCGTCCAGTCGCGCACCCACATATTGCCCGAGAGCGTTTTGGCCAGTTCGCGCGCCACGAGCGGCGCCTGCTCCATGTCCTGGATCTTCAGGCGCACGCCGGTCGGTCCGTCGAGCCGGAAGAGCGTCTCGGCATCGTGCAGGTCGATGAGGGCCAGCGAGCTGTCGTATTCATAGTGCCCCGCGGTGAAGACGGCCACCACCGTGAACTGCTTGACGCGCGGCAGCACTCCGGCCGGTGTGATGGTCCCCTGTGGGGCGACGAGCGTGATCTTGTCGCCGATGGTCACGCCCAGCGCCCGGGCCAGTTCGCGACCGAGCACGATGCCGAAGCTGCCCGGTGTGAGGTTGGCGAGCGAGCCCTCGGTGATCTGCTTGCCGAGATCGGACACCTTGGCTTCCTCGCTCGGCACAATGCCACGCAACACCACGCCGCGCACGTTGTCCTCGCGCGTGAGCATGGCCTGCTCGCCCACGTAGGGCGCCGCCGCGATCACGTTCTTGTTCTGCAGCGCTTCGGCCGCCGTGCGGTGCCAGTCGGGCAGATTGCCGTCGACCGCGAAGACCTCGATGTGCGCGAGCACGGAGAGCATGCGGTCCCGAACTTCCTTCTGAAAGCCGTTCATCACCGAGAGCACCACAATGAGCGCCGCCACGCCCAGCGCAATGCCGGCCATGGAGATGAAGGAAATGAAGGAAATGAAACCGTTGCCGGATGATCGTTTGCCGGTGCGCGTATAGCGCCAGCCGATCTGCCATTCGTATGGGAATTTCAAACGGATTCCTGATTCTTGATAAGGATCGATCGGCGCGTACCGGTGCCGGTCTTCACCGGCGCCCAGGGCCCTTGGTACGACGCCGCCATCTGGCCAACACCTGGCCGAACTCCGGCCAGCCCGCGGCCTCCTGCCAATCTTGGCCCGGCCCGACGCACCGCACGTTCAACGCCTGACGTCAGGGTCACCCAACTGCCAGCGCGAAGTTTGCCATACAATTCGCCTCGACATGGATACACCTGCCCTGCACTTTCTCTTGCCGTTCGCGTTGCCCGCGTCGGCCCATTTGCCCGCACTGCTGGCCGACTTGGAGTTGCCTGCGCTCGAAAAGTTGCTCGCGCGCGGCGTCCAGGCGGCGCAGGACGTGCCGGCCGACCCGTTTGTCCCCACGCTGCCGCACGAGCGCTGGCTGACCGAAGCCTTTGGCCTGCCCCGCGGACCGTCGCGTGCCCCGCTCGCGCCGTACATGCGGTTCGAGGACAGCGGCATGCTCGACACCCGGTTCTGGTACTGCGCGCAACCCGCGCACATCCACATCGCCACCGACCATCTGGTGCTCACCGATCCCGCCGAACTGGCGCTGAGCCCCGAGGAATCTGCCGCCCTGTTCGCCACCGCGCATACCCTGTTAGCGGAGGTCGGCGGCGAGTTGCACGCGCCGCGTCCGGACCGGTGGTATCTGAGCGCGCCGGCGTTGGGCGACCTGCTGAGCGCGTCGCCCGCGCGCGCGGCCGGGCGCAACGTCGACATCTGGCTGCCGCAGGGCAAGGCCGAACTGACGTGGCGCAAGTGGCAGAACGAAGTCCAGATGGCCTGGTACGACCATCCGGCCAATCAGGCGCGCGAAGCCCGCGGCCTGCCACCGGTCAATGCGATCTGGCTGTACGGCGGCGGCGAACGCATCGCCGCGCCGCGCCTGAACCGGCCATGCGTGACGATCCTGGCGGACGCCCCCGCCACCCGGGGCCTGGCGAACCATCTGCAAATCGCGCTGCACGGCACGGACGCCGGCCTCGCCGCCGCGAACGGCAGAACCGTCGTGCAGATCGATACATTGACGCCGTACTTCCTGACGGAAGATTGGGCGCGCTGGCGCGATGCTCTCGTCGAGATCGACCGCACGTGGCTGGCACCGGCGCTCGCGCGCGTGAGCAAGGGCCAAGCCCGCGAAGTCTCGCTCACCCTGTGCGGCGACAGCCACAGCGTGACGATCCGCTCGCGCAGCGGCGACCTGCGCAAGTTCTGGCGCCGTCAGGCGCTCGCCAGTCGCGTGGCGGCGTTCTCCCGCCTGGGCGAGGACGTCGCATGACCGACATCGTCACCCGTCAGGTCGACGACGCGACGGCCGACGCCCTCGCGCGCGAGGGCATCCACCCGGTGCTCGCCCGCCTGTTCGCCTCACGCGGCGTGGCCGAGCATGCCGAGACCGAAACGGCGCTGTCTCGCCTGATCCCCCCGACGCAACTGAAGGGCGCGCAGGACGCCGCGGCCTTCCTTGCCGACGCCATCGCCGCCGGCAAGCGCCTGCTCGTGGTGGCCGACTACGATTGCGATGGCGCGACCGCCTGCGCCGTGGCCGTGCGCGGCCTGCGCATGTTCGGCGCCAAGGTCGAGTACCTGGTGCCGAACCGCTTCGAATACGGCTACGGCCTGACGCCGGAGATCGTGGCCCTGGCCGCGCAAGGCAAGGCAGGGCCGCCCGACGTGCTGATCACCGTCGACAACGGCAT
Source organism: Pandoraea eparura (assembly GCF_902459725.1). GTDB lineage: Bacteria > Pseudomonadota > Gammaproteobacteria > Burkholderiales > Burkholderiaceae > Pandoraea > Pandoraea eparura. The sequence continues at coordinate 278,462 of NZ_CABPSH010000004.1, read as the reverse complement.
TGCCAGCCTCGACGGCGTGGCCGCCGCGCAGGCGCTCGGCATCGAAGTCGTGGTGACCGATCACCATCTGCCGGGCAATGAGCTGCCCAACGCACGCTGCATCGTCAATCCCAACCAGCCAGGCTGCGAATTCCCGAGCAAGAATCTGGCCGGGGTCGGCGTCATGTTCTACGTCCTGCTCGCGCTGCGCGCCGAATTGCGCACCCGCGGGGCGTTCGACGCGCGCGAGCAGCCGCGGCTCGACACGCTGCTCGATCTGGTCGCGCTGGGCACGGTCGCGGACGTGGTCAAGCTCGACGCCAACAATCGCATCCTGGTCGCGCAGGGCCTCTCACGCATGCGCGCCGGGCGCATGCATCCGGGCATCAACGCGCTCTTTCGCGCGGCCGCCCGCAACGCGCGGCAAGCGGGCAGTTTCGATCTGGGCTTCGGCCTCGGTCCGCGCTTGAACGCCGCCGGACGCCTCGCAGACATGTCGCTCGGCATCGAATGCCTGCTCACGGACGACGACGCCCGCGCCTGGACGCTCGCGCAGGAACTCGATGCAATGAATCGCGAGCGCCGGGAGATCGAAGCGGGGATGCAGCAGGAAGCGCTGGCCGACCTGGCGCGCTTCGACCCGCGCGCTGCCACCACGCTGTGCGCCTTCAACGAGACGTGGCATCAGGGCGTGATCGGTATCGTGGCCGCGCGGCTCAAAGAGAAGTTCTACCGTCCGACCATCGTGTTCGCCCCCGGCGACGACGCTCAGATCAAGGGCTCCGGCCGCTCGATCCCCGGCTTTCACCTGCGCGACGCGCTCGATCTCGTCACCAAGCGCGAACCGGGTCTCATCGCCAAATTCGGCGGACATGCGATGGCCGCGGGCCTCACGATCGCCGCCGACGCCCTGCCACGCTTCCAGGCGGCGTTCGAAGCCGTGGGACAGGCGTGGCTCGACGAGAAGGCGCTCTCGCGCGTGATCGAAACCGATGGCGATATCGGTGACGAGTGCTTCGTGCCGCCGTTCGTCGCCCTGCTCGACGCGCAAGTGTGGGGACAGGGTTTCCCGCCGCCCGTGTTCTCGGGGGAATTCGACGTGCTCTCGCAAGCCATCCTCAAGGACAAGCACCTGAAGTTGCAGCTCGGTCGCGGGCGCATGCGCTTCAATGCCATCTGGTTCAATCACGCCGATACCCTGCCCAGCCGTGCGCGATTTGCCTATCGACTGGCCGCTGACACGTTCAATGGCGTGTCACGGGTCCAGATGATCGTCGAGCACGCCCAGGGCTGAACGCCGGCCGTGTTGCGTACCGACACGAAATCTGTCCAGCGCGGCCGGCGGTGGGGGCTCCGGAACGCGCCAACCGCCCGGGAAAAGTGGGGGAACCGAGCCTTTGCTGCGCTATAATCGCGGTTTCCCCGAATTCGCACCCGTCATAGCTCATGGAAGCCGAACGCCTTAACGCACTTGAATCCCTGCTCGCCGACCTGCGCACCCGCGTCGGCGAGCTCAGGGGGTATCTTTGACTTCGATGTCAAGCAAGCTCGCCTGACTGAAGTCAACAAAGAACTCGAAGACCCCAACATCTGGAACGATTCCAAGCGCGCGCAGGCACTGGGCAAGGAAAAGAAGGCGCTCGACAGCATCGTCACCAACCTGACCGAACTCGACGCCGGCCTGTCCGATACGCAGGAACTGTTCGACATGTCCCGCGACGAGGGCGATGAAGACTCGTTGCTGGCGCTCGAAAGCGACACGCAGAGCCTCGCCGCGCGCGTGGGCGAGATGGAATTCCGCCGGATGTTCAACAACCCGGCCGACCCGAACAACTGCTTCATCGACATCCAGGCCGGCGCCGGCGGCACCGAGGCCAACGACTGGGCCGGCATGCTGCTGCGCCAATATCTGCGCTACTGCGAACGCAAGGGCTTCAAGGCCGAAGTGCTCGAAGTGTCGGACGGCGACGTCGCGGGCATCAAGAGCGCCTCGCTGAAGGTCACCGGCGATTACGCCTACGGCTATCTGCGGACGGAAACCGGCGTGCACCGTTTGGTGCGCAAGTCGCCGTTCGACTCGTCGGGCGGTCGCCACACGTCGTTCGCCAGCCTGTTCGTGTACCCGGAAGTGGATGACTCGATCGAGATCGACATCAATCCGGCCGACGTGCGCACCGACACGTATCGCGCGTCCGGTGCAGGCGGTCAGCACATCAACAAGACCGACTCCGCCGTTCGTCTGACGCACATCCCGACGGGCATCGTCGTCGCCTGCCAGAACGACCGTTCGCAGCACCGCAACCGTGCCGAAGCGTGGGACATGCTGCGCTCGCGCCTGTTCGAGCACGAGATGCGCAAGCGTCGTGCCGAGCAGGACAAGCTGGAGTCGAGCAAGACCGATGTGGGCTGGGGCCATCAGATTCGCTCTTACGTGCTCGATCAGTCGCGCGTCAAGGACCTGCGCACCAGCGTGGAAACCGGCAACACCGGCAAGGTGCTTGACGGCGATCTGGACGACTTCATCTCAGCGAGTCTCAAGCAGGGAGTGTAAGGAATGGCGTTTGTCCGCACGCTAGCCGTGTGGGTGGTGAGCGCGCTGTGCCTGCAGCGCGCCGCCGTGGCTGCCCCGGCCAGTACACCGGGCGCACCGGGTGCAAGTCCCGACACGGGACCGTACCTGCATGAATTGCTCAAGCGCCCGGACTTCTCGGGGGCCTATGCGCGCATCATCACGCCACGCAATGTTCCCGCGTGGGTGCGTCAGGGCGGGACATCGACGCCGTCGCAACGCGTGAGCGTCGCCGGCAAGCCCTGGTTGCTGGTGCAGAGCTGCAAGCCACACGATTGCCCGAGCGAGTATGTCCACATTTTGTATGAGCCGCGCTCACAGGCGATCGCGGCGCTGTTCGTGCGAGACCCGAGTGCGGCGGCCAATGCCGGTCCGCGTCAGGACCGCACCGAACTGATCTGGCTGGGTGCGCCCGATGGCGTGCTCAAGAATGCCCTGCTGCACACGCTGCGTTTTACCGAATAACCTCATCGCTCGCATCATGACCGATCAAAATACTCCGGCCCACACGGGCACCCCGGCTGGCGACCTGCCGCACGACGACAACAAGCTCATCGCGGAGCGTCGCGAGAAACTGCAGGCGCTGCGTGCCAGCGGCGTAGCGTTCCCGAACGACTTCCGTCCCGAGCAGCACGCCGGCGACCTGCAGGCGCGCTACCAGGATGTGGCGAATGAAGCGCTCGAAGCCGAGCCCGTTCCCGTGTCCGTGGCCGGTCGCATGATGCTCAAGCGTGTGATGGGCAAGGCCGCCTTCGCCACCGTGCAGGACGGCAGCGGTCAGATCCAGTTCTTCATCAGCACTACCGACGTCGGCGCCGATGCCATGACCGCCTTCAAGGGCTGGGACATCGGCGACATCATCGCTGCGAACGGCACGCTGTTCCGCACGCGCACCGGCGAACTGTCGGTCAAGGTGACGGAGCTGCGTCTGCTCGCCAAGGCGCTGCGCCCGCTGCCGGACAAGTTTCACGGCCTGTCCGACCAGGAAACGAAGTATCGCCAGCGCTACGTCGACCTGATCACCTCGCCCGAGACGCGCACCACGTTCCGCGCCCGCGCGAAGGCCATCGCCTCGATGCGCAAGTACATGACGGACGCCGACTTCATGGAAGTCGAGACGCCGATGCTGCACCCGATTCCGGGCGGCGCCGCGGCCAAGCCGTTCATCACGCACCACAACGCGCTCGACATGCAGATGTATCTGCGTATCGCGCCGGAGCTGTATCTGAAGCGCCTGATCGTCGGCGGCTTCGAGCGTGTGTTCGAGATCAACCGCAACTTCCGCAATGAAGGCGTGTCGCCGCGCCACAATCCGGAATTCACGATGATGGAGTTCTACGCGGCCTATACGGACTACCGTTGGCTGATGGACTTCACCGAAGCGCTGATCCGCAACGCAGCGGTCGACGCGCGCGGCACCGCGACCATCGAATACCAGGGCCGCGAACTGGATCTGTCAAAGCCGTTCCACCGCCTGACGATCGTCGAAGCGATCCGCAAGTACGCGCCCGAGTACACCGACGCGCAACTGGCCGATATCGAATTCGTGCGCGGTGCGCTGGGCAAGTACGGCGTGAAGGTCGACGCACCGCAGTTCAAGAACGCCGGCCTTGGCGCGCTGCAACTGGCACTGTTCGAAGAGACGGCCGAGAGTCAGTTGTGGGAGCCGACCTTCATCGTCGACTATCCGGTGGAAGTCTCGCCGCTTGCGCGCGAATCGGATACCGTGCCGGGCATCACCGAGCGCTTCGAGTTGTTCATCACCGGCCGCGAGATCGCGAACGGCTTCTCGGAGTTGAACGATCCGGAAGACCAGGCCGCACGCTTTCGCGCGCAGGTCGAGCAGAAGGACGCGGGCGATGAAGAGGCCATGTACTACGACGCTGATTACATTCGCGCGCTCGAGTACGGCATGCCCCCGACGGGCGGCTGCGGTATCGGCATCGATCGGCTGATCATGCTGCTCACCGACAGCCCGAACATTCGCGACGTGCTGCTGTTCCCGCACCTGCGTCGCGAAGACTGAGCCGGGTAGCCGGCATAAGCGACTCGGAAGGCTCAGAAGGCCGGAACGCCGCGATAGGCGGACGGCCACTCCCCATCGAGCCGCAGCCAACTGCGGGCGATGGGGAGAATCGCACCGCTCGACGCCCCCTCGACCAATTGCCGCAGCGCCAGCGACGACAGCGTCTTGGCGTCGGTCGGAAACGCGAGCAGCAGCGTGCGATTGACGGCGACGGCCGCAAAGTCCGTCACCTCGAAATGCTCGACCATCGACTGGTAGAGATTTCCCAGCACCAGGCCCCCGGCTGGTGCCATCCAATTGCCGCGACAACCAGCGATCGGTGTGCCGTCGTCGAGCCGCGCAATGCCGAACTCGAAGTGACGCGCCGTCCATGCGCGCGAGAGGTTGGATGCGGCTTGCGTAAAGGCTTCCTCGAACGTCAGGCCGGCCGCACATAGATCCTCGCGCTGCAGCCGGCGCAACCCAGCCGGACCGTCGAACACGAGCGTCACGAAGACATCGTCGGAAAACGGCTCGCTGACCTCCCCTTGCGGATCGTGCGCGTCGACCCACGCGCGTTGCACCACGTACGGATAGAGACGCGAGTGGCTTGAGGCGTCGAGCGGGGTGTCCAGCGGCGGCAGCGTATCGATCATGGCGTGGGGTCGCGTCGGCGAGAAGGAGGACGTTGACGGGCAATGCGCGCCATTATGCGCGCGCCTTCCCTGCATGCCCAGCATACGCATCGCCCGCTCGCCGTCTGGCGCAACTTGTTTCATTTGTTAGGACAACCGGGCGCGAGCATGGTGCATGCGCGCCGCCAAACAACAAAAAATTCCATATCTTTCATTGACTTAGAAAGATATCGAAGGACACTCACCCTGCGCCGCCGCGATGCAGACCTTACATCGCGTTACACAATGAAACGGATGATGCGCTTGCCATGGCGGAGACTTGTCTCATGCGAAACCTCCCGTGCACGCCAGCACGCCGAAAGGAGGTCGCGACAACCGCACGATGGAGAAAAACCACATGGATAACGATCTGCAACCGCGCCGCATGCATCCGCTGGTCGCTGCCGCCGCCGGCAGCATCGTGGTCGTCAGCCTGCTCGGCGTTGCCGCCATCACAGGCGTGCTCCCTGTCGCCAAGAGCACCGACGGCCCCACACCGATCGTCGATCATTCGCAGTACGCGCTGACGTCGACGCCACAGCCGTCGTCCAGCGCCATGCGCAGCCCGCAAACGTCAGAGGCACAACAAGCCCCGCAGCAGGCACAGTACACGCCACAGCAAGCGCAATACGCGTCGCAGCGGGCGCCGGCACAACGGGCCCCTGCCCCGCAGCCGTCCTATGCGCAATCGTCGGCAGCCCCGGCACAGCGCCAGGCTGCAACGTGCTCGACCTGCGGCACCGTGCAGTCGGTGGAACCGATCAGCACGCAAGGCCAGGCCTCGGGCCTGGGTGCCGTCGGCGGTGCCGTGGCCGGGGGGTTGCTCGGCAACCAGTTCGGCGCGGGTAACGGCCGCACGGCGATGACGGTGGTCGGCGCACTGGGCGGCGGCCTGGCCGGCAACGAAGTCGAGAAGCGCGTTCGCGCCGAGACCGTGTATCGCGTCTACGTGCGCATGGATACCGGCAAGACGCGTTACTGGACGTATCAATCGGCACCCGGTGTGCAGCCGGGCGATCGTGTGCGGCTCGAAAACAACGGGCTGGTGCGCGCCGGATAAGCCCCCCCCGTTCGGGCCGCGACTGGCCTCGCGTTAACGCAAAAGCCGCTCGTCAGGAGCGGCTTTTGCGTCTGCGGCAGCGTCGCGCGCCAGGCGCGATCCGTCGATTCGTCGATTCGTCGGGTCAGACCTCGTCGATCCACGCCATCTGGATCGCTTCGAGCACCTTCTCACCGGCACGGTCGGGCGCGTCGTCGAAGCCGTCGAGCGCCATCACCCATTGATGCAGGTCGGTAAAGCGCACGTATTGCGGGTCGATGTCGGGATGTGCCTCGGTAAGGGCAATCGCGATGTCCTGAATGTCGGTCCATTTCATGGGCAGGGTCCTCTTCTTCTCACGTGTCGCCACGCAACGCCAAACGGCGCCGCTCAGTGGCTTTCCTTGGCGTGGTTGATCGTGTACTTCGGAATCTCGACGACCAGATCGGTGTCGGCGGGCATCTTCGCCTGGCACGACAGGCGCGACGTCGGCTCCAGGCCCCAGGCCTTGTCGAGCAGATCCTCTTCCTCGTCTTCGGCCGGCTCCAGTGCCTCGAAGCCCTCGCGCACGATCACGTGGCACGTAGTACACGCGCACGACAACTCGCACGCGTGTTCGATTTCAATGCCGTTGTCCAGCAACGCTCTGCACACGGTGGTTCCCGTCGGAACGTCCAGCACCGCGCCTTCAGGACACAGCTCGACGTGAGGCAATACAACGATTTGAGGCATGACTTTGGCTTTCCGTGTGTGTCTTACAGTTTGTCGATGTCCGCCACGCGCCGGCCGGCCAGCGCTGCGCGGATGCTCTTGTCCATGCGGCGTGCGGCAAACGCATCGGTCGCGTGCGAGAGCGTTTCGGTCGCCGTCTTGATGGCGAGTTGATCGTCACCGGACGCCTTCTGGCGCAAGTCGTCCAGCAAGCCGTCGATCTGCGCGCGCTCGTCGGCGTCGAGCAGTTCCGGATCGGCCTGCAAGGCGCTGTCGATCGCCACCAGCAAACGCTCGGCTTCCACCTGCTGCTCACGCAGCGCACGCGCACGCATGTCCGCCTCGGCCGCGCCAAAGCTGTCTTGCAGCATGCGCGAGATATCGTCGTCCGCCAGGCCGTACGACGGCTTGACTTCGATGGAGGCCGCCACGCCCGAGTGCAACTCCTGCGCGGAGACCGAGAGCAGCCCATCCGCATCGACCTGGTACGTCACGCGAATACGCGCCGCGCCGGCGGTCATCGGCGGAATGCCGCGCAACTCGAACCGGGCCAGCGACCGGCAATCGGACGCCAGCTCACGCTCGCCTTGCAGCACATGAACGGCCATCGCCGTCTGGCCGTCCTTGAATGTGGTGAACTCCTGCGCGCGCGCCACAGGAATCGTGGCGTTGCGCGGAATGATCTTCTCGACGAGGCCGCCCATCGTCTCGACCCCGAGCGACAGCGGAATCACGTCGAGCAGCAGCCAGTCGTCGCCTTCGGCCTGATTGCCGGCCAGCAGGTTGGCCTGCACGGCGGCGCCGAGCGCGACCACCTGATCCGGGTCGAGATCGGTCAGCGGTTCGCGACCGAAGAAGCTCGCCACGGCCTCGCGCACTTGCGGCATGCGCGTCGCCCCGCCAACGAGCACGACGCCCTTGACGTCTTCCGGGCCCATGCCGGCATCGCGCAGCGCCTTGCGCATCGGGCCGATCGTGCGTTGCACGAGGGGCGCGCCCAGCGCCGTGAATTGCTCGCGCGTGAGGGTCAGCGCGAGCGTGCGCTCACCGGACAGCGTGAGGCCGATCGTCGTTTGCGCGGCGTCGGTCAACGCTTCCTTGGCGGTGCGCGCGTGATCGAGCAAGCCACGCACGTCTTCAGGCGTGAGCGAGGCCGCGTCAAGACCGGCCGCCGCCACCGCCCAGCGATAGATCGCCTGATCGAAGTCGTCGCCGCCGAGCGCGGAATCGCCACCCGCCGCAAGCACTTCGAACACGCCCTTTGTCAGGCGCAGGATCGAGATGTCGAAGGTGCCGCCGCCCAGATCGTAGACGGCGTAAAGCCCTTCCGCGGCATTGTCGAGACCGTAGGCGATCGCGGCCGCCGTCGGCTCGTTGAGCAGACGCAGCACGTTCAGGCCGGCCAGACGCGCGGCGTCCTTGGTGGCCTGACGCTGCGCGTCGTCGAAATATGCGGGCACGGTGATCACCGCGCCCACCAGATCGTCGCCGAGCGTGTCTTCGGCGCGCTGACGCAACGTGGCGAGGATTTCGGCGGACACTTCCACCGGGCTCTTGACGCCACCCGCGGTCGTCATCTGCACCATGCCCGGCGCGTCGACGAAATCGTACGGCGCGTTGTCGGCATGGGCGACATCGGCCAGGCCCCGGCCCATGAAGCGCTTGACGGAGACGATGGTGTTGCGCGGATCGCTGGCGGCGGCCGCACGGGCGTCGTAGCCAATCTGGGTACGGGGACCGCCCAGATAGCGCACGACGGACGGCAGCAGCACGCGGCCCTGTTCGTCCGGGAGCACTTCAGCGACGCCACTACGGACGGAGGCCACGAGCGAATGCGTCGTGCCCAGGTCGATGCCCACGGCCAGTCGCCGCTGGTGCGGCGCGGGGGACATGCCGGGTTCGGAAATTTGCAGAAGGGCCATGACTTTGCAATGCGGGCGACGCGCTCGCGCGGGCGCCCTGTTCTCAAGCAGTTCTCAATGACATGTGACGGCGCCGCACCGGGCCGTCACGCGTTTTCCAGCATTTCGATGCGCTGCGCAATGTCTTCGTCGGCGCGCGCAATGAACATCAGTTGCCGCACAGCTTCGGCGGCGGGTTGCCATGCCTGACTCTCGAGCCAGTCGCCCAGCTTGGCGAGCCGCACGCGACGATCGTCGCGCAACGACTTGGCGAGGGCCTCCAGGGCGCCGATATTGCGCGCGTCCACGGCGTCGTCGATGGCTTCGCGCCACTCCATCTGCTGCATCAGGAAATCGGGGGCCATCGCGGTGTTATTCTCCGCGCCCACATCGATGCCCTGGAGCGTGAGCAGATACGTCGCGCGCTGCAGCGGATCGCGCAGCGTGCGGTAGGCGGCGTTCGCCTGCGCGGCCCATTGCATGGCCACGCGGCGCTCGGCATCGCTCGCACTCGCGAATCGATCCGGATGCACGCGCGATTGCACGGCCCGGTAGGCCGCGTCGAGCGCGTCGCTGTCGAGCGTGAAGCGCTGCGGCAGATCGAACAGCGTGAAGTAGTTCTCAGTCAATGCACTCATCGCGCACTCATCATCCATCTCGGGCGTCGATGCAGAGGACGTCGCGCCATTCGCGCCATGCCATCCGCCTTCGGCCCGTAAAAAAAGCGGCTCGCGCCGCCTGGTTGCCTACGCTGCTGCTGGGCTGCCGAACCGTCCGCCGATTCGACGACCTATCGACCTATCGCTCCCATCCTGCGGCCACGTCTGCCGCCGCCGAGCGGGGCGAGCGCCTCACGCATCGGGCGGCTCGCCGCGTTCACATTTGCGGCAGCGCAACAGCGTGCCGAGCATCGCGTCGCGGCCCGCCTCGCTTTGCGTCCATGTCCGGATCTGCCACGGGGGAAGATGCCGGACATGTTGCCCGTGCCCGCACGCCAGACGCGCGACCCATTGGCCTTCGTCGTCCTGCCGGAACCCGACGATCGCGCGCAACGGCGCGGCGTCAGATGCGGAACGACTCGCCGCAGCCGCACTCATCCTTGACGTTCGGATTGTTGAAGCGAAATCCTTCGTTCAAGCCTTCGCGTGCGAAGTCCAACTCGGTGCCGTCGATATACGGCAGACTCTTCGGATCGACGATCACCTTCACGCCGTGGCTCTCGAAGACCGTGTCCTCGCCCGCCACTTCGTCGGCGTATTCCAGCTTGTAGGCCAGGCCCGAGCAGCCGGTCGTCTTCACGCCCAGCCGCAGGCCCACGCCCTTGCCGCGCCGCGTCAGATAACGCGAAACGTGCTGCGCGGCCTTCTCGGTCAAAGTAATGGCCATGGTTGCCTGATTCCTTTATCCGTCGTGCCGATCACGCAGCCTTGGCCGGCTCGGCCGTCTGGCCGTGCTTCTGCTTGTAGTCGGCCACGGCCGCCTTGATGGCGTCTTCGGCCAGGATCGAGCAGTGAATCTTCACCGGCGGCAGCGCCAGTTCCTGCGCGATTTGGGTGTTCTTGATATCGAGCGCCTGATCGAGCGTCTTGCCCTTGACCCACTCGGTGACCAGCGACGACGAGGCAATCGCCGACCCGCAGCCGTAGGTCTTGAACTTGGCGTCTTCGATCACGCCGGCTTCGTTCACGCGAATCTGCAGCTTCATGACGTCGCCGCACGCCGGTGCGCCGACCATGCCCGTGCCGACGGCGTCATCGCCCTTTTCGAACGAACCGACGTTGCGCGGGTTTTCGTAGTGATCCAGAACTTCCTTGCTGTACGACATGGCTAACTCCTTGAATGCTCAGTGTGCGGCCCACTGGATCGAATTCAGATCGACCCCGTCCTTGTACATTTCCCACAGCGGCGAGAGATCGCGCAGCTTGCCGATCTTGGCCTTGAGCAGGTCGATTACGTAGTCGACTTCCTGCTCGGTCGTGAAACGACCCACGGTGAAGCGAATCGAGCTGTGCGCCAGTTCGTCGTTGCGACCCAGGGCACGCAATACGTACGAAGGCTCCAGCGAGGCCGACGTGCACGCCGAACCCGACGACACCGCGACATCCTTGATCGCCATGATCAGCGACTCGCCCTCGACAAAATTGAAGCTGATGTTCAGGTTGTGCGGCACACGCTTTTCCATGTCGCCGTTCACATACACTTCTTCCATTTCCGTCAGACCGCGCAGCAGGCGATCGCGCAGCATGCGCACGCGCTCGTTTTCGGTCGCCATCTCTTCACGCGCCAGACGGAACGCCTCGCCCATACCCACAATCTGGTGCGTGGCGAGCGTGCCCGAGCGCATGCCGCGCTCGTGACCGCCGCCGTGAATCTGTGCCTCGATACGCACGCGCGGCTTGCGACGCACATACAGTGCGCCGATGCCCTTCGGGCCATACGTCTTGTGCGCCGAGAACGACATCAGGTCGACCTTCAGCTTGGCCAGGTCGATGGGCATCTTGCCGGTGGCCTGTGCGGCGTCGACGTGGAAGATGATGCCCTTTTCGCGGCAGATCTCACCGATCGTCTCGATGTCCTGGATCACGCCGATCTCGTTGTTCACGGCCATGACCGACACGAGGATCGTGTCCGGACGCAGCGCGGCCTTGAAGACGTCCAGATCGAGCAGACCGTCGTCCTTGACGTCCAGATACGTGACTTCGAAGCCTTCGCGCTCCAGCTCGCGCGTCGTGTCGAGCACCGCCTTGTGCTCGGTCTTCACCGTGATCAGGTGCTTGCCCTTGCCTTGGTAGAAGTGCGCCGCGCCCTTGATGGCGAGGTTGTTCGACTCGGTGGCGCCCGACGTCCAGACGATTTCGCGCGGATCGGCGTTCACCAGCTTGGCCACTTCCTCGCGCGCCTCTTCCACGGCCTGCTCGGCAGCCCAGCCGAACGAGTGGCTGCGCGACGCCGGGTTGCCGAACTGCTCGCGCAGGTACGGCAACATCTTGTCCACGACGCGCGGGTCAATCGGCGTCGTGGCGCTGTAATCCATGTAGATGGGGAGGTTGAGGGTGTCGTTTTTCATGGGGTGCTCCAGGATCGTGCCGTGGCGCCAGTTTAGGAACGGGCCATATCGAAGACCGAATTGGGAATGCGCGTGGCAATGGTCTGGTTGGGAGTGCCGGACTCGCGCGTGTCGCGCAGCACGGCCTGCTGGGCCTGCTTGCTGCGCTGCTGCTCGACGAGGTCGCGCAGCGAAACCGAATCGAGATACTCGACCATCTTCTGGTTGAGCGTCGCCCACAGCTCGTGCGTCATGCAGTGGCCGCGATGGCCGTCCTGGCCCTTCTCGCAATTGCCCTTGCTGCCGCACTGCGTGGCGTCCAGCGGTTCGTCGACCGCGATAATGATGTCCGCGACCGTCACCTCTTCCGCGCGACGCGCCAGGCTGTAGCCGCCGCCCGGCCCGCGCACGCTCTCCACGATCTCGTGGCGGCGCAACTTGCCGAACAACTGTTCCAGGTAAGAGAGGGAAATCCGCTGACGCTGACTAATGCCCGCAAGCGTCACGGGACCCGCGTCCTGGCGCATGGCCAGGTCGATCATCGCCGTGACGGCGAAACGGCCTTTCGTGGTAAGTCTCATGATGATGCTGGGGATTAATCTCGACTATTTTCGTCAAGTATAAATTCCCTACGATTTCAGTCAAGTACTTCTGGCCCATTTTTTGCGAAAGTTCCCTCGCCCGCTTGGGAAATTTGTTAATTTTCGGGACGCGCCTTCGCCTGCGGGGGGCGCAGGGGGAACAGCAGCACCAGAGGATTGCGCAGCACGGCGCGCCAGAGGGCACGGTGGATTTGCCGGCGGTCGCCCAATCGCAGGGGACGCGATCTGAGCGCCATGTGGAAGGCTAACGCAAAACTCACGCCGACGTTGAGCAGCGCCATCGACCCGACGCCAGCAACGGCCAGCCATAGCGCCGGATCGCGCAGCACCGGCATGCCCAGCACGCCGATCGACGTTGCGATCGAGCCGGTCGACAGCGTCACGTGACGCACCTCGAACGGCAACGCGAACGCCGTGAGCACCGCCGGCACGAGTCCCAGCATGAAGCCGAGCGTCAGATTCCCGAGCACTGGCGCGATGTGGCGGCGGCACGCGTCCGCCAGCCGTGCCGCCCCACTGCGGCCGAGGACGAAGCGCAGGCGCCGGTTGTACGCCAGGACATCCCCGATGCCGTGCAGCGCGAACCAGTTGTCGGCCCAGCCCGAAATCAGGCTGGAGAACCACAACAGCACCGCCGTCATGGCCGCAAACACGGGGGTGACGCCCAGAATCGAGAACGACGTCAGCGTCGCGTGCGCCTTTTCGGGCGGGATCGTGTTCATGCCGAGCGCCGCCGACACTGTCCACTGCACCAGCAGGCAGAACGGGAACACCACCGCCAGATTGCCGAAGATGGCGGCCGCTTGCGTACGCACGAGCGCAATGACTTCGCCCACGAAGGCATCCATGCCGGCAGGTGTATCGACATCGTCGAGCTTGCGGGCAATGGCCGGCGCCGTCATGGCCGGCTGCTTGGTCGCGAGCGTGAAATGGCAGAAGTGCATGAAGAGGAAGCAGAGCGCGTAGTTCGCCCCGGCCAGGAAGCCCTCCACGACGGTCGGCAGGTGCGCGCCAGCAATCAGGAATTTGACGTAGACGGTCACCACCGTCACCAGCCCGCCGCCGCACGCCATCTTCAACATGGTGAAGTATTCGCTGCGGTTGCGGGCGATGTAATGCTCGCCCGTCTCGGCGCTGCGCTCGACGACCTTGCGCGCGAGCAACCCGAACGACGTGCGCGCCAACTCACCCACGCTCTGGCTTGCCCGGTTCGCGCGCACCAGGTCGGCGAGGAGCCGCACCCGCGCCGCGGTGCGATCGCCGCGCTCGCCGTGCGTCAGCCACGCTTCGAGCAGACGCTCGAGCCGACGGATCCGCGCCTTGGTGCGCTCGACCTGAAACACGATGTCCACGCTCACGCCGTTCTCGTCCAGGTGGGCATAGACCTGACGCGCCGCGCGCGCGCAGTCGTCGATCAGCGCGCGGAACACGTTGATCTGCTGCACGAAGGGCTGCGACGGCGGGGCGCCGCGCGCAAACGCCTGCCCGGCCGATTCGAGCGCCTGCATGGCGCGTCCGAGCTGGTAGAACGGCGATTCGGTGGCGCGCGGATACGTCAGACGCGAGCGCACCGCCTGCGACAGCCCGGTCGAGGCAATCTGGTCGACGAGGTGGTGCATCGCCACGAGCAAGTCTTCGCCGAACGGGTTCCAGTCGGCGTTGTCATCCGCCTCCTCGCCCTCATGCAACAGCGCGATGAGGTCGGCCAGCAATTCCGGTGGCATGGCGGCGATCCAGTCGGCGGCGTCGCCATCGGGAAACATCAGCGAGCACAGCGCCGAGAGATCGCGCCGCGTCGGCGGTGGCGGGATCAGCGCCGTCTCGATACGCTCGACCAGCGCGCCCCAGAATCCCGGGCGCACCGGCATGCCGGTATCGCACAGCAGTGAAATGGCGTCGCTCTCGGCGACGACGCTGCGCAACGTGCGCGCCACCGGAAGTCGCCATGCGGGGTTGCGCTCGAGCATCTGCAATAGATAGCGCAGCCGCGTGTGCGGGCGATAGCGTGCCGCCTCCCCGGCTCCGCGTGTCTCGTTGACGAGCGCGCCGCGCTTTTGCACCCAGTGCGCCAATTCGATCAGCCATTGGTTTCGGACAGCCAGCGGCGCCGCCGGATCGGCGTGCGCGAGCAGTTCGTCGAGTTGATGGCCGGCGTGACGCGAAGCGCGCCATTTACGCCAATACGAAATGAGCGAGTTGAACATCGATGGCAAACGGGGTGGAAAGAAAGGAGAGAAGCACAGTACTACAGGATCTACCGCGCCAACCGGCTTTGCCGAACGTCAGCGGTGCTTTTCCAGATGCGCCAGCAGGCCGTCGAGCCCGTCTTCGATATAGTCGAGCACGGTCTCGAAGCCTTGCGCACCGCCGTAATACGGGTCGGGCACTTCGGTGGCGTCGTGCCGCGTCGCGAAGTCCATCAGACGCACGATCTTGTGACGATACTCAACCGGGCAGCGCGCCATGAGTTCGGCAACATTGGCATCATCCATCGCCACGATCCATTCGAAGCGCACGAAGTCGTCGGCCTCGACGCGGCGCGCGCGCAGGGCGCTCAGGTCATAGCCGCGCCGCTCGGCAGCGGCCTGCGTGCGTTCATCTGGCGCGTGACCGAGGTGATAGCTGTGCGTGCCCGCCGAATCGACGGCGATCGCGTCCGCGAGCCCAGCCGTGGCCAGCCGGTGACGAAAGATGCCATCCGCGCTTGGGGAGCGGCAAATATTGCCCATGCACACAAAAAGAACCGATGTCGCTCTCATCATTTCGGCCCCAATTCCGCCTCGCTCGCCCCATCGGTGCCGAACACCAGCGCCTTGACGTGCAGCAACTGGTCGCGCACCTTGGCGGCCTTCTCGAACTCCAGGTTGCGGGCATGCTCCTGCATCTGCTTCTCGAGCTTCTTGATCTCGCGCGCCAGTTGCTTTTCCGACATGTCCTGGTAGTGCGCCTGCTCCTTGGCTTCAGCCAGTTCCGCCTTGGCGTCCTGCGGGTCGTAGACACCGTCGATGATGTCCTTGATCCGCTTCTTCACGCCCTGCGGCACGATGCCGTGCGCCTCGTTGTGCGCCATCTGCTTGGCACGGCGACGCTCCGTCTCCCCGATCGCGCGCGTCATCGAATCGGTCATCTTGTCCCCATAGAGGACGGCCGTCCCGTTGACGTTACGTGCCGCACGCCCGATCGTCTGAATCAATGATCGCTCGGAACGCAGAAACCCCTCCTTGTCCGCATCGAGGATCGCCACGAGCGACACCTCGGGAATATCCAGCCCCTCGCGCAGCAAGTTGATCCCGACCAGCACGTCGAACGCGCCCAGACGCAGGTCGCGGATGATCTCCACGCGCTCGACGGTATCGATGTCGCTGTGCAGATAGCGGACCTTCACGCCGTTATCCGACAGATAGTCGGTCAACTGCTCGGACATGCGCTTGGTGAGCGTGGTCACGAGCACGCGCTCTCCCACGGCCACGCGCTTGTTGATCTCGCTCAGCACATCGTCGACCTGCGTCTGGGCCGGACGCACGATAATGATCGGGTCGATCAATCCGGTCGGACGCACCACCTGCTCCACCACCTGCCCGGTGCGCTTTGCCTCGTAATCGGCAGGCGTCGCCGACACGAAGATCGCCTGGCGCATCTTGCGTTCATATTCCGCAAACTTGAGCGGACGGTTATCGAGCGCCGACGGCAGGCGGAAGCCGTAGTTGACGAGGTTTTCCTTGCGCGCCCGGTCGCCGTTGTACATGCCGTTGAACTGCCCGATAAGGACGTGCGATTCGTCGAGAAACATCAACGCATCGGGCGGCAGGTAGTCGACGAGGGTCGGCGGCGGCTCGCCCGGCGCCGCACCTGACAGATGCCGCGAGTAATTCTCGATGCCCTTGCAGAACCCCAGCTCCTGCAGCATCTCCAGATCGAAACGCGTGCGCTGCTCAAGGCGCTGCGCCTCGACCAGCTTCCCTTCCTTGTAGAAAAAGTCGAGGCGCTCGCGCAACTCGTCCTTGATCGTCTCGATGGCGCGCAGCACCGTGTCGCGCGGCGTCACGTAGTGCGACGACGGATAGACCGTGAAGCGCGGCACCTTCTGTCGGACTCGTCCCGTGAGCGGATCGAACAGTTGCAGCGTATCGACTTCGTCGTCGAACAGGTCCACGCGCAACGCCAGTTCGGCGTGTTCCGCGGGGAAGATGTCGATGGTGTCGCCGCGCACGCGGAACGTGCCGCGACCGAAGTCGGTTTCGTTGCGCGTGTACTGCATCGCGATCAGGCGCGCGATGATCTCGCGCTGCCCAAGCTTGTCGCCCTGCCGCACGGTCAGAATCATCCGATGATATTCGCTCGGATTGCCGATACCGTAGATCGCCGAGACGGTCGCCACGATCACCACATCCCGCCGCTCCAGCAGGCTCTTCGTCGCCGACAGACGCATCTGCTCGATGTGTTCGTTGACGGACGAATCCTTCTCGATGAAGAGATCGCGCTGCGGAACGTAGGCTTCCGGCTGGTAATAGTCGTAGTACGAGACGAAGTACTCCACCGCATTGCGCGGGAAGAACTCGCGGAATTCCGAGTAGAGCTGCGCGGCGAGCGTCTTGTTGGGAGCGAACACGATGGCCGGGCGGCCAAGGCGCGCGATGACATTCGCCATCGTGAACGTCTTGCCGGAGCCGGTCACGCCAAGCAAGGTCTGGAAGGCTAGCCCGTCCTCCACGCCCTCGGTCAACTGGGCGATGGCCGTCGGCTGATCACCAGCCGCGGGGAACGGGCAGTAGAGCTGATAGGGCGAGTCCGGAAACGTCAGGAACTTGCTTTCGTCGAGATCGTTGTCAGCCGCAGGAGTCATGGCAAGCGCGCAAGCATGTGGGACGTAATCGAGCATTCTAGCGCGTCGGACGATTCCCTGAGTCCCATCGGTGACAGCCGGTCGGGCATCGGCGACAGGGGCACCCGATGCGCCGCCCCACCGCTCCCCGCCTCGGCAATGTCGTCAAATTCTGGCAATCCGTGGCAGTTTTCGTGCCGAAATAGCACGATTTCGCGCGGTGCGGCCGGTGTTTCCCACAAGCGCGGGGAATCTTCGCTAAAATATCGCGTTGCGCTGGTCGCGCGTCGAATACCGCCGATCCGCCGCGTTTTCCCACTACCTGCCTCGAGCCGTCGAAATGACCCTGTTCTCCGCTGTCGAACTCGCCCCGCGCGACCCCATCCTTGGCCTGAACGAAGCCTACAACGCCGATCACCGCACCGAGAAAGTGAACCTGGGCGTGGGCGTGTACTTCAATGCGGAAGGCAAACTGCCGCTGCTCAAGGCCGTGAAGGCAGCCGAAGAACAACGCGTGGCCGCCGGTCTGCCGCGCGGCTATCTGCCGATCGAAGGCATTGCCGCCTATGACAAGGCCGTGCAGGAAATGCTGTTCGGCAAGGAATCGCCCGTGCTGGCCGAAGGCCGCGTGGTCACCGCGCAAGCCCTGGGCGGCACCGGTGCGCTCAAGATCGGCGCCGACTTCCTCAAGCAACTGAACCCGAACGCCACCGTGGCCATCAGCGACCCGAGCTGGGAAAACCACCGCGCGCTGTTCATGCAGGCCGGCTTCAATGTCGTCTCGTACCCGTACTACGACGCCGAAACGCACGGCGTGAACCTGACGGGCATGCTCGACATGCTCGGCAAGGAACCCGAAGGCACCATCGTCGTGCTGCACGCCTGCTGCCACAACCCGACCGGCGTCGACCTGTCGATGGACCAGTGGGCGCAAGTCGTCGAGGTCGTGAAGGCCCGCAAGCTGGTGCCGTTCCTCGACATCGCCTATCAAGGTTTCGGTGACGGCATCGACGCCGACGCCGCCGTGGTGCGCCTGTTCGCCACCGCCGGCCTGGACTTTTTCGTGTCGAGCTCGTTCTCGAAGTCGTTCTCGCTGTATGGCGAGCGCGTGGGCGCCCTGTCGATCGTGACGGGCAGCAAGGACGAGTCGGCGCGCGTGCTCTCGCAGCTCAAGCGCGTGATCCGCACCAACTACTCGAACCCGCCGACGCACGGCGGCTCGGTCGTCGCCGCCGTGCTGGGCAGCGCCGAACTGCGCGCCCTGTGGGAAGAGGAACTGGCGGAAATGCGTGAGCGCATCCGCGCCATGCGTCTCGCCCTGGTCGAGAAGCTGCGTGCGCATGGCGTGGAACGCGATTTCTCGTTCGTGATCAAGCAACGCGGCATGTTCTCTTATTCGGGCCTCACCGCCGACCAGGTTGAACGCCTGCGCGAAGAATTCGGTATCTACGCCGTGAGCACGGGCCGTATCTGCGTGGCAGCGCTCAACGACAAGAACATCGACCGCGTCGCTTCGGCCATCGCCCAAGTGCTGCGCTAAGCGCCCTAAGCGCCCTAAGCGTCTCAAGCGTCTCAAGCGTCATCGATGACGAGCCCGCCACCCGGCGGGCTTTTTTTCGTCCCAAATTGTTGCAGTGCAGCAACGATAATTGAAAACAATTGTCAAAATAGTCAAAACCTATGGGCAAGATTCCAAAATCCGATATATCAGGGTTATGCTGCGTTGCACAGCCGCGATAAACGGTTGCATAATTCCCCAATCATCCGGGTCAGGGCACACAACATGCTGTATCAGATTCATGAGTACAACCGTGCGTGGTTGAATCCCCTCACCACCTGGGCCAAGGCGGCGGCGACCACGTTCGTCAACCCGGGCAGCCTGCTGGCCATGATGCCGGGCGCCCCACGTATCGCCGCGGGATACGAGCTGCTCTACCGGCTCGGCAAGGACTACGAAAAGCCCGAGTTCGATATCAAGGCCGTCAACGTCGACGGCCATAATATTCCGGTCGTGGAAATGACGGCGATGGAAAAGCCGTTCTGTCGCCTGCTTCGCTTCAAGCGTTACGCCGACGACGCCAGCGCCGTCGGGCAGCTCAAGGACGACCCTGTCGTGCTCGTGGTCGCGCCGCTCTCCGGTCACCACGCCACCTTGCTGCGCGACACGGTCGCCACGCTGCTCAAGGATCACAAGGTCTACATCACCGACTGGGTCGATGCCCGCATGGTGCCGCTCGAGGCCGGCGCGTTCCATCTGGACGACTACGTCGCCTACATCCAGGAATTCATTCGCCACATCGGCGCGGAAAACCTGCATGTCATCTCGGTGTGCCAGCCGACCGTGCCGGTGCTCGGGGCGATCTCGCTGATGGCATCGAATGGCGAAACGACGCCCAAGACCATGACGATGATGGGCGGCCCGATCGACGCGCGCAAGAGCCCGACGTCGGTCAACTCGCTCGCGACGAACAAGTCGTACGAGTGGTTCGAGAATCACGTGATCCACCCGGTGCCCGCCAACTATCCGGGCTCGGGGCGGCTGGTCTACCCGGGCTTCCTGCAGCATGCCGGGTTCGTGGCGATGAATCCCGACCGTCACCTGACTTCGCACTGGGACTTCTATCTGGATCTGGTACGCGGCGACAACGACGACGCTGACTCGCACCGTCGTTTCTACGACGAGTACAACGCGGTGCTCGACATGGCCGCCGAGTACTACCTCGATACGATCAAGACCGTTTTCCAGGACTTCAGCCTTGCGCGCGGCACGTGGGATGTGGCCGGCCAGCGGGTTCGTCCGCAAGACATCAAAACCACGGCGCTCTTCACCATCGAGGGTGAGTTGGACGACATCTCGGGCAGCGGTCAGACGCAAGCCGCACATGAGCTGTGCATCGGCATCCCCGCCAAGCACCGGGCGCATTTCACCGCCCCGGCGTGCGGTCATTACGGTATCTTCTCCGGCAGCCGCTGGCGCAACGTGATCTATCCGCAGATTCGCGACTTCATCGCCAAGCACGCCTGAACCGGCGCCGGTTACGCGAACCAAGATGACAAAACCGCCGCGGGGCTTCGGCCCACGCGGCGGTTTTGTTTTGACGGGCGATGCGGCAAGCGCCGTACGCGCTCACCCGATCATCGCGTGCGCAATGAATCCAGCAGCATTTGCGTGTTGAAAGCCGAATGCGACTGGCGCACGTCGCTGGCCATGAAGTCGCGTCCCATCACGATCGACAGCGTGTGGCGGTTCGACATCACGTAATACCCCATGGCCGAGATCGTCACGTACAGGTCGACCGGATCCACGCCCTGTCGGATTTCGCCGCTGGCCTCGCCGCGCTTGAGCGTCTGCGCGAGCAGTTCGACAATCGGCGAGACCTGCTGACGAATCTCGGTCGACTGACGCATCGACTTTGCGTCGTGCAGATTCTCGTTGTTGATGAGCCGGATCAGTTCCGGATGGTCGGCGTAATAGTCCCAGACGAAGTGGGCCAGCTCGGCCACGGCGTCGAGCGGCGCCAGCACGTCGAGCTTGAGCGCATGTTCCGCGCGGTTGAACTCGCCATAGACCTCTTCGAGCACCGCCAGGTAGAGCTGGTCCTTGTTGCCGAAGTAGTAGTACAGCATGCGTTCGTTGATGTCGGCTCGGCGTGCGATGCTGTCCACGCGCGCACCGCTTGAACCCCGCTCCGCAAACTCCTCGATCGCCGCGGCAAGAATGCGCTGGCGAGTGCGTTCGGGGTCCCGTTTGATCTTGGTTTGAGGTGTTGTCATGATCGGCCGGTCGTTCTCATCGGGCGGAATTATGGCACATCGGTTTCAGTGTTTCCGGAAAATGCAGGATAATTCGACTTTCCGCCGAATCCCCCTCAAACGACGTGTCCGAAGTTAGCGCGCTCGCGCAGCGCATCGATGCCCTTTTGCCCCAGACGCAGTGCACCAAGTGCGGTTACGCCGGGTGCCGCCCATATGCCGACGCCATCGCCAGCGGGCAAGCCAGCTACAACCAGTGCCCGCCGGGTGGTGCCGAGGGCGTCGCGCGTCTGGCCAGGCTGCTGGAGCGCCCCATCATTGCGCTGAATCCGGACAATGGCACCGAGCGCCCCCGCCCGCGCGCCGTCATCGACGAATCGCTGTGCATCGGTTGCACGCTCTGTATACAGGCCTGCCCCGTGGACGCCATCGTCGGCGCCGCCAAGCTGATGCATACCGTGATCGAAGATCGCTGCACCGGCTGCGATCTCTGCGTGCCGCCCTGCCCCGTCGACTGTATCGACATGGTGCCGGTCACCGGCGAGCGTACCGGCTGGGACGCGTGGTCGCAGACGCAAGCCGACGACGCGCGCTCGCATTTCGAGGCGCATCAGGCCCGTCTCGCGAAGGACCGGGCGGCGCGCGAAGCGCGTCTGGCCGCTCGCGCGGCGCGAGTGGCACCCGGCGCGCCCTCGGCGCCCTCGAAATCCACCACCGAGCACGACGCGTCGCCGGTAGCGCAAACCGCTGACGTGGCGCCGGCCGCCTCCCCCGCAGCCGACGAAGCCGCCGCTGCGACGGCGCGCAAGCAGGCCATCATCCAGGCAGCCTTGGCGCGTGCGAGAGAGAAGAAAGCCGCACTGGCGGCACAAGGGCTAGGACCGAAGAACACGGAGCATGTCTCCGCCGCCGTGCAGGCGCAGATCGACGAAGCGCAAGCGCGCCGCAAGCGCCTGGGCCTTGCGGCGGACGACGACGCCTCACCCTCGGGTGCCGATAGCGCCCCGCCGGAAGGCCAGTCACGCGGCTGAACGCGCCGTCACCCCATAACAAGACAGACACGCCACCATCCACGCGCCACCTGCCATGAACGACGCCAAACGCCGCGCCCTGTTCGAAACGCTGCAGCAACTCAATCCGCATCCGACGACGGAGCTGGAGTACACGTCGCCGTTCGAGTTGTTGATTGCCGTGCTGCTCTCTGCCCAGGCGACCGACGTCTCGGTGAACAAGGCCACTCGCAAGCTTTACGCCGTGGCGAACACGCCGGCGAAGATGCTCGCGCTGGGCGAGGCCGGTGTCGCCGATTACATCAAGACGATCGGGCTGTACCGCACCAAGGCCAAGAACGTCGTCGCCACCTGCCGGTTGCTGCTCGATGCGTATGGCGGCGAGGTGCCTCGCTCGCGCGAAGCACTCGAGGCGCTGCCAGGCGTCGGCCGCAAGACAGCCAACGTGGTGCTGAATACCGCGTTTGGCGAAGACACGATTGCCGTCGATACGCACATCTTTCGCGTGGCGAACCGCACTGGCCTCGCGCCCGGCAAGGATCCACTGGCCGTGGAGCTGGCGCTGGAGCGCGTTATCCCGCGCGAGTTCAAGCACGACGCCCATCACTGGCTCATCCTGCACGGCCGCTATGTGTGCAAGGCGCGCAAGCCCGAGTGCTGGCATTGCGCCATCGAGCCGCTGTGCGATTTCCGTCCCAAGACGCCCGCGCCGAAGGCCTGATTTGCTCGCCCGGTAACGAGGGCACAAACGACAACGGGCGGCCCGACACCGGGACCGCCCGTTTGTTCGGTACGCGCTGCGCGTGCGCGCAGCGCGCGGCAAACCCCGCTTAGATAATGCGTGCCGCCTCGTCGAACGACAGGCGCGGATTGCGCGGGAACAGCTTGCCGTGATCGCCGTAGCCCAGGTTGCAGATGAAGTTCACGCGCCACTCGGTGCCGGCGAAGAACGTATCGTTGACTTTCTGGGCATCGAAGCCGGCCATCGGACCGCAATCGAGGCCCAGCGCGCGCGCGGCGAGGATGAAGTAGCCGCCTTGCAGCGAGCTGTTCATATGCGCGGCACCGGCGGCCTTGGCGGGGTCGCTCGAGAACATCGGCACCATCTTGTCGGCACCGTTCGGGAACAACTTGGGCAGGTGCTCGTAGAACTTCAGGTCGTAAGCGATGATCGCCGTCACGGGGGCCGAGCGGGTCTTGTCGACGTTGCCCGGTGCCATGCATTCGAGCAGTTGGTTCTTCGCTTCCGGGCTCTTCACGAAGACCACGCGCGCAGGCGTGGTATTGGCCGACGTCGGGCCCCATTTGACGAGGTCGTACAGCTCACGCAGCGTGTCATCGCTGACCGGCTTGTCGAGCCACACGTTATGCGTGCGGGCATCGGTGAAAAGTTGGGCGATGGCTTCTTTGGCGATGATGCTCATGACAATGGACCTCGGGAGATGAGTAGCGAATGACCGGCGATTGTACCGTTGCCGCGCGACACGCGCTGACGCTGCAAAAATATCTTCAAGATCATGGGGTTGCCGCAGCACCGCGCGCCGACAGCCAGACCACCCCGGCCAGAATCAGCACGCCGCCGCCCAACTGTGCCGCCGTGAGCGTTTCGCCCAGCAGCATCGCGGCGAGCAGCACCGTGACGACCGGCTCCAGCGTCGAGAGCATCGAGGCGCGCCCCGCGCCCAGCCGCTGCAGGCCAGCGAAGAAGGTCAGAATGGCAACGACCGTCGAACAAACGGCAATGGCGGCGAGCGCCGCCCAGCCCCCGGTGCCCGTGGGCCATTGCAGCGGCAGCCCTTGAGAGGTTCGCACCGCCGCCATCATGCCGAACGAGACCGTGGCTGCCAGGCAGACGAGCGTGGCGGTCGCGCGGGCGTCGACACCGCGTGTCAGCCGTGCGCCGATCACGATGTAGCCCGAATAGATCAACGCCGCCGCCACGGCCAACGCCATCCCCAGCGGTTGCCCCTGCCCGCCACCAACGGTGAGCGCCGTGCCCAGCGAGCAGAGCACGAGTGCGCCGAGCGTCACGGGCGTGAGGCGTTCATGCAGGAAGATCGCCGCCAGGATCGTCACAAAGACCGGGTAAAGATAGAGCAGCAGCGCGACAAGCGACGCCTGCGCATATTGCAGCGCCCCGAAATAGCAGAGCGACTGGCCGACGTAGCCGATGCCGCCCATCAGCGCAATGCCGAGCGCCTGACGGCGCGACGGGAAGCGCACCCGCTGCAACCGGCACCAGGCCAGCAACAGGACGGCGGCGACGAAGAAGCGAAACAACAGCATCGCGAAGATGTCCGCGCCGGACGCCGCTGCCGCGCGCGCGAAGATCGCCATGGCGCCGAACGCCGATGCCGATACGGCAATCAGCGCGACGCCGGTCCAGGCCGAGGGACGGGGTGGCGGTGGCATGACGGCGACGTTGCCGGAGGGCGCGTGTGCGCGAGGGCTTTGCGACATGATTGGACAAATTGAGCGACAATACGGCGTGATTTTCAGGCGTTGGCGACGCGTTTCGCCCGCGCCTGGCCCGACGCACAGCGGCCATCGATCCGCCATTGTAGTCAAGGCGCGGCGCGCCGCAAGCGGCGACATCAGAACCCCACGGAGTCCCCATGTTCAATCCGAGCCGTGACGAAGTCCGGCAATTCTTCTGCACCACCTGGCAAAAGCAGCGCAGCGGCAGCATCCTCACGCCGCTCGAGACCATGGCCGCCGACTGGATCCAAGCCCACCCCGAGTACCACGACGCGCTGTCCGACACCGAAGACGCCAGCGCGCGCGATTACTCGCCCGAAGCCGGACAGACCAACCCGTTCCTGCATCTGTCGATGCACCTGGCGATCAGCGAGCAGGTCTCGATCGACCAGCCGCCGGGCATTCGTGCCGCCTACGAGAAACTGAGCCAACGACTGGATTCGCCCCACGAGGCGCAGCACCGCATCATGGAGTGCCTGGGACAAACGCTCTGGGAAGCGCAACGCAGCGGCCAGCCGCCCGACTCGGACGCCTACCTGCAGCGCATCGAGCAGCAAGCTTCTCGCTGAGCGCCGACGTCGACGTCGACGTCGACGGGCCAGTGTAACGACGGATCGGTGGATCGGCACATCGGCATGCAGGCATATCGGCGGTTCGTCAACGACGAACGCTGGTCGGCAGCCCCGATGCAGCGACGACGATTCCCCCTGAGGGTCGCCGTCGTCCCTCCCTGATGCCGAGCCCGAATATCGTGGCCGGACCGCTTACTTCTTCGTGACGAGATCGCCGGGCAGCGATTCGACATAGACCGAAATGTCCCGCAGCTCCTGCGAGGTGAATGGACGCGGCTTGCCGTCCTTACCGACCGTGGCGGGATTGGACATGACCTGCGCCTTCATGATCGCGTTGCTGCGACCGTAGATCAGGCTGGTTTCGTTCTGATAAGCCCGCAGCGCGTTGTACACGTAATCTGCGTATTGACCAGCCAGCTTCGGATACTCGGGGCTGATCGGCGCGTTCAGATTGGCGCCATGGCAGCTGGCGCACATGCCTTTCTCGACGAGCGCGCGTCCATTGGCGACATCGCCGGCGGCAAACGCCGAGCCGACCCCACCCGCGAGCACGGCGCCGAGCGCCAGGGATGCCGCCGCGGCGG
The DNA here is from genome assembly GCF_902459725.1 of Pandoraea eparura. Lineage (GTDB taxonomy): Bacteria > Pseudomonadota > Gammaproteobacteria > Burkholderiales > Burkholderiaceae > Pandoraea > Pandoraea eparura. The sequence goes on along the minus strand of NZ_CABPSH010000004.1, from coordinate 252,717 downwards.
CCTTTACCATCGAATGCTTCATCGTGATCTCCTCAGCCACGCACGTTTTACTTCTGGGGATTGACCGGCGTCGACGCCGTCTGTGCCGCGTAGTAGGCGGCAATGTCGACGATGTCCTGCTCGGTCAACGTGGCTGCGATGCCATGCATCGTCTGGAACTTGCGGTCGCCCTTGGCATACTCCTTCAGGGCGTTTTCAAGGTACTTCGCATTCTGTCCGCCGATCCGGGGCACGTGATAGACCTCGGGAAACGCGGTGCGATAGTCGGGAATGCCGTGGCAGCCAATACACATGGCGACCTTGTCCTTGGCCGCGTCGAGATTGGGCTTGAGATCGGCCGCATGCGCTGCACCGAGCGACATGAACGACGTGCTGCCGAGCGCCAGCGCCAGCGCCATCATCGTGAGGAACTTTTTCATGGTCTTCTTGGGAACGTTTTTGGTTGGAATACCGGCCCGCAACACGCAGGACGGCGTCCCGACTCCAAGGCCGCCGTCCTGTGAAAAAAGCAATCGATTGTAACCCACACCCTTCGTAGCGCAAACTCGGGGCTGACCCGCACAGTTCTCCGAAGTTTTTCCGCAAGCCCTTGATGTCACAGTCAATTTTCACCGCGCGAGCGAGCCGTATGCGCAATGTCTTATACTGAACTTTTTCCCTGCCCGGCCGGTAGGCCGGCTGTTTGCGGACGGCTCAGACAATGCGCTTCGAAGGCTCTTCCCAGTACGTCGCGACCGACGACCTCAAGCTCGCCGTGAACGCGGCGGCCACGCTGCAACGACCGCTGCTCATCAAGGGTGAACCCGGCACCGGCAAGACGATGCTCGCGGAGGAAGTCGCCGCCGCGCTCGACATGCCGCTGCTGCAATGGCACGTGAAGTCCACCACCAAGGCCCAGCAAGGCCTTTACGAATACGACGCCGTCTCGCGCCTGCGTGATTCGCAACTGGGCGACGAGCGGGTGCGCGATATCGCCAACTACATCGTCAAGGGCGTGCTCTGGCAGGCCTTCGAGGCCGACCAGCCCGTCGTGCTGCTGATCGACGAGATCGACAAGGCCGACATCGAATTCCCCAACGACCTGCTGCGCGAACTCGACCGCATGGAGTTCTATGTGTACGAGACGCGCCAGCTCGTGAGGGCACGCCACCGTCCGCTGGTCATCATCACGTCGAACAACGAAAAGGAACTGCCCGACGCGTTCCTGCGGCGCTGCTTCTTCCACTACATCAAGTTCCCCGAGCCGTCGACGATGCAGTCGATCATTGACGTGCATTTCCCGAACATTCGCCGCGAGCTGGTGAACGCCGCGATGGCGACCTTCTTCGAGGTGCGCGATATTCCCGGACTCAAGAAGAAGCCATCGACCTCGGAGCTGATCGACTGGCTCAAGCTGCTGATGGCCGAGGAGATCGGCCCGGAAGCGCTGCGCAGCGCCGACAACAAGCTCGCGATTCCGCCGCTGGCCGGCGCCCTGCTCAAGAACGAACAGGACATGCATCTGTTCGAGCGCCTCGTCTTCATGAATCGCGCCAATCGGTAAGCGCGCCTCCGTCATGCTGATCGACTTCTTCTATACCTTGCGCGCGGCGAAGCTGCCGGTCTCGGTCAAGGAATACCTGACGCTGCTCGAAGCGTTGCAGCGTCAGGTCATCGCGCCCTCGCTCGACGAGTTCTACTATCTGGCGCGCCTCTCGCTCATCAAGGACGAGAAGCACTACGACAAGTTCGATCAGGCTTTCGGCGCGTATTTCAAAGGCGTGCAACAAATCGTCGACGCCTCGGGCGAGGTGCCGCTCGAATGGCTCAAGCAGCGCATGCAACGCGAATTGTCGCCCGAAGACAAGGCGCGCATTCAGGCGTTGGGCGGGCTCGACAAGCTCATGGAACGCCTGAAGCAACTGTTCGACGAGCAGAAAGGCCGCCACGAAGGCGGCAACAAGTGGATCGGCACCGGCGGCACCTCGCCGTTCGGCAATGGCGGCTTCAACCCCGAAGGCATCCGCATCGGCGGCGAGAGCAACGGCAATCGCACAGCGCTCAAGGTGTGGGACCAGCGCACCTATCGCGACTACGACGACGCCGTGGAACTCGGCACGCGCAACATCAAGGTCGCGTTGCGGCGTCTGCGCAAGTTCGCGCGCGAGGGAGCGGCCGAGGAGCTGGATCTCGACGACACCATTCGCTCGACGGCGGCCAACGCCGGCTGGCTTGACCTGAAGCTCGTGCCGGAGCGTCACAACAACGTGAAGGTGTTGATGCTGCTCGACGTGGGCGGCTCGATGGACGACCATATCGCGCGCACCGAGGAGCTGTTCTCCGCGGCGAAATCCGAATTCAAGCATCTCGAGTTCTACTACTTCCACAACTGCGTCTACGACTACCTGTGGCGGCAGAACCGACGCCGCCACAATGAACGCTTTGAGACGTGGGACGTGCTGCGCAAATACCCGCCCGACTACAAACTGATCTTCGTGGGCGACGCCACCATGAGTCCGTACGAAGTGCTGCAGGCGGGCGGCTCGGTCGAGTACAACAACGCCGAAGCCGGGGCGGTGTGGTTGCGCCGCTTCATCGATCGCTACCCGCATCACGCCTGGCTCAATCCGGAACCCGAGGCGATATGGCAATATCGCCAGTCGATCTCGGTCATTCGCCAGCTATTCGCGGGGCGCATGTATCCGATTACGCTCGCCGGGCTGGAGTCGGCCATGCGCGTGCTGAGCAAGTAAGGCTCGCCGCCCGCGATAGCAAGGCGCGGCAGCACCAACGCACCAATAACGCAACACGAGACAAGAGACCGCTTCCCATCATGACGTCCAGCACGACTCCCCTGCCGCCGCTTCGACCGTTGGCGGACACGTCGCCATCGGCCATCGTCGCCGGCTTCGTGGCCATGATGACGGGCTACACCAGCTCGCTCATCCTGATGTTCCAGGCCGGACAGGCCGCCCACCTCACACCGGCACAGATTTCGTCCTGGATCTGGGCGCTGTCCATCGGCATGGGCGTGACGACCATCGGGCTGTCGCTGCGCTATCGCACGCCAGTGGTCGTGGCGTGGTCGACGCCGGGCGCCGCGCTGCTGATCACGTCGCTGCCGGGCGTGCCCTATGGCGAGGCCATCGGCGCGTTCATCGTCTGCAATGCGCTCATCGCCCTGTGCGGGTTGACGGGGGGCTTCGAGACGATCATGCGCCGGGTGCCGCCCGCGCTGGCGTCCGCGCTGCTCGCGGGGATCCTGTTTCGCATTGGGCTGGAGATCTTCGTCGCCGCACAGCACCAGACGGCGCTCGTGCTCGCGATGTTCTTCACGTATCTCGTCGTCAAGCGCTTCGCATCGCGTTACGCGATTCTGGTGGCGCTGATCGTAGGCACCGCCGTGGCGGGCGGGGTCGGCCTGCTCGATTTCAGCCACTTCCACGTCTCGCTCGCGCAGCCCGTGTGGACCACGCCGTCGTTCTCGCTGTCGGCGACGATCAGCATCGCGATCCCGTTGTTCGTGGTGGCGATGGCCTCGCAAAACGTGCCCGGGCTCGCCGTGCTGCGCGCCGACGGCTACAAGGTGCCGGCCTCGCCGCTCATCTCGACGACGGGCATCGCCTCGGTGCTGCTCGCGCCGTTCGGCTCGCACGGCATTCATCTGGCGGCCATCACGGCGGCCATCTGCACCGGACGCGAAGCCCACGAAGATCCGGCCAAGCGTTACACGGCGGCCGTGTGGTCGGGGGTGTTCTATCTGATCGCGGGCACGTTCGGGGCGACCATCGCGGCCTTGTTCGCGGCGTTTCCGAAGGCGCTTGTGGTCTCGATTGCCGCTCTCGCGCTGTTCGGCTCGATCATGAACGGCCTGGCCAATGCCATGCACGACACCCGCCAGCGCGAAGCCGCGCTCATCACGTTCATGGTGACGGCGTCGGGCCTGACGCTGCTGTCCGTCGGCTCGGCGTTCTGGGGTCTGATCGCGGGCGTGCTGACGCTGACGATCCTGCAATGGCGGCGCGCGTGAGCCTGGTATGAAACGCAGAGGGCCGAGGTGGTACCATTCGGCCCGCAACATTTTTCGAACGCAACGTAACCGCAGGAGCCGCACTACCATGGCAGTGATCGAACCGACCCCGGTCTTCAAGGACAACCTCGCACGGATGGCCGCCATCGGCAGCATCGAGGGTATCGCGCGCATTGCGCTGCGCGACGGCACGGGCGCGGTCGTGGCGACCATAGAGAACGCACCGGGCAAGCAAGGCTCGCTCGCCGTGTACCACTACCTCAAGCAGGCCTTCGGCACGCTCGACGCCAAGGCCGCCGAGCATGGGCTGGCTGTCTTCGGCGAGCACACGGCCGATGCGCGCAACCGCCCGGGCGCGCATCCGAACGTCGACCACCTGCTGGCGATTGTGGCAGGTGGCCAGCCACTGAGTATCGAGGAAGTCGCGGCCTGAGACGGCCAGTCCGTCGCGCCCAATGAAAAGCCAGCCTCGCGGCTGGCTTTTTTTGCATCCACGACAAGCATCGCCGCGCCGAGACGCGCAGAGGTGCCCTGACGCCGTGACGTCAGATCGTCAGCACCGGACCGCCGTCGCCGTTGGCCGAACGAAGCTGCTTGACCCAACGCTTGGCCGGCAGGCCCGTGGCGGCTTCCACCACCTTGGCGCGGGCTTCCACGTCCTTCCACTCGACCGACAGCAGCGGGCCGTTGAAGGCCAGCGCGATGACGTTGCCGTCGTGCACTTCCGGGAACTCGATCACGCGATTGTCGAAGGCCTGACGCAGACGTCGGATGTTCTTCGGATAGCTGTCGTGATCGCCGAACAGGTTCATCGTCAGCATGCCCGGTTCACGCAGCGTCGCGCGGCAGGCCTTGTAGAACGCAGGCGTGTCGTGCACGGGGCCGCGCGCGGTCGCATCGTAGAGATCGACTTGCAGCACGTCGACCGTGCCGTGCGTCGCGGTGTCGGTGACGAAATCCCACGCATCCGTTTCGAGCACCTTCAGTCGACGCGAGTCGTCCGGCAGGCTGAACATCGTGCGCGCGGCCACGACCACGGCCGGGTTCAGCTCCACGGCGGTGACCTGCGTGCGCGGGAACTGGCGATGCGAGAACTTGGTGAGCGAACCCGTGCCGAGGCCCAGTTGGACCACGTGCTTGGGTGCGCGCATGAACAGCAACCACGCCATCATCTGCTGCGCGTATTCCAGCTCGATCCGGTCAGGCTTGGACAGACGCATCGCCCCTTGCACCCACGGCGTGCCGAAATGCAGGTAACGCACGCCACCCATTTCGGAGAACGTCACCGGCGCAAAGCGCGGCTTGTACGCGGGACGGGGAGAACGGGCGGTGCGCTCGTCGCTGACGAACGCTTCGGCTTCGATGGATTTGCGTTTGATGAGGGTCATGTGTCCTTCGATGAAACTCGGGAGATTCCGATGGGAACGCATTGTACCGGGTTCGCTTCCCGCCCCCGTCGAGACGCCGCAACGCACGCGTCGTGATGACGCATCTGGCACAAGATCGGTGCCCTGGCCGGTGCCGCCGCACCATTTCGTTGCGCCCCGACGCCCGATGCCGCGGCTACGCGTGATGGCATGGATATTGCTGAAGTGAGGCACAGGCCAACGGCGGCCTGAAAACAAACTGGCAAGTCGCGATGACACGCTCCGACATGGAGTGTCCCGGGCAATGGCGCCCCGAAGCGAGAGGATCCCGCACCGGACCACCGGTTTGCAGGCCTCTCGCGTCGGGGCGCTTTTTCGTTGCCGGTCAGCGCGGTGCGCATCCGCCTCGACACTCCCTGTAAGGCATGGCATGAACGCTTTCTCTACTCAGTCAACCGAGGCCGAAGTGTCCGCCGAAACCATCGGCACCCTGATCAACCTGTCCGGCAGACAGCGCATGCTGTCGCAACGGATCATCCTCCAGTTGCTACTCGCTTCGCGTGGCGACACGGCTGCGCGCGATATCGCACGCCAGTGTCTGTCGATGTTCGAATCGGCGCATTCGGATCTCGCGGCGGGCAATGAGCGCTTTCCCGGCGCATTCTCGAACGCCTTGCAGCAGCTTTACTTCGGGAGTTCGCGCGCCGATGCGCGTATCCGCGACTTCATTGCTCAGGTCAGGATGGCAATAGATGCGCCCGCGGCGGGCACCAGCTCGCATGCGTCCTCCCTCGATGGACTGGTCGCGCAGGCCACGCCAATACTCGAACTGCTGCAGACCGTCACGCAGGCCTATCAGGAGGAATTGCACCGCTGCGAAGTCGCGGTACGCAAGCGTCAGGCCAATCTCGTGGAGCGCCTGAGCGGTATTTCAATGCAAGCGAACATCGTCGCCATCAATGCGCGCATCTCGGCGGCACGGGCCGGAGAGCATGGCAGGGAGTTCGCGGTGATCACGCAGGTGCTTGCGGACATCATCAAAGAGATGGATCAGTTGATCCGCAACGTCGTCGGGTCGACGGACGCGTCCAACGGCGCACCTCGTGCCTGATGCGCTAACGCCGCTGAAACGCTATCCCGGGCTGCGTTTGACGTCACGTGGCGACATGTCCTGGCGATGCCGGACGCGGTTCGCCAGACAACCACGCCTGCAATGCCTGCCACGTGCGAAGTTTTTCCGCGTATGCCAACGTGTAGGCCGGGCTGCTTGAGGGCAGCATCACGATCCGGTACCGATCCGCATGGCGGGCGAGCGCTTTCATGCCCAACCGGGCCGCCGTGCCGCCATTGAATGCAATCACCTCGAGACCCGGCAGCGTCTCGATAAGTCCGATCAGATCGTTGCCCGTATGGTCGCGGATATTGCTGTCGAGGCTACCCTTGCGTCGAGCCTCGGCAACCACGTCCCACAACCCGATGCGATGGGCGAGCAGCGCCCGCAGCTTCGCATCGTAGTCGAGCGACGGCAGGTCTTCGCGGATCGTATCGCCCACCAGATGCCAGAAGCGATTCTGCGGATGTGCGTAATACTGCTGGTGCGCCAGCGAGACGTCGCCGGGCAGGCTGCCCAGAATCAGGACGCGCGTTTGCGCATCCACCACCGGGGGAAAGTTGCGTTTGCGCTCCGAAATGGCAGCCGTCGTCATGGCATCCGTCAGGCGTAAGCCCGCGCACCCTGCGCCGCTTGCAGATGCCGCCAGAAACGCGGCAGGAACGCTTCGGTGACAAGCAACGGCGCCCCACGACGCACGAAAACCGAGCGACGCGCCCACAACCGCGCACGCGGGTTCGCACCGACGAGCGGGTCGCGCGCGTCATGGCGTGCACGGCCGTGCAGCAGATGGCGCGGCCCGAGCGGGCACGACACCAGCACGGAGCGCGTGACAGTGGGATCGTGATAGAGCAGATCGGCCAGCGGGCGTGTACGCAAGCGACGCATGGCCTGCCAGATCGAGCGGCTATAGGCGAGCGGCGTGACGCTGTGCGCCACGACCACCGGCTCGCCGTCAACCAGCAGAATGACATCGCGTGCCCACATCGGCGTGCGCAATGGCACACCGATGGCGCGGCACTGATCCGCGTCGGCCGGCATCACGCGCTCGGCCACGACACGCACGCTCACCCGGCCAAGGGTAGACAGATGACGCGTGAGCGCGCCGCCCCGGGTGAGCCAGTCTTTATGACGACGCGAGAGCGCCGGCGCCGGGACAGCCTGCCAGCGCCGCCCGCTTACATCGAATCGGAAAGTCATGGCTCGGCATTATAAAGGCGCAATGTCACTGCGCGGCGTCCGCGCAACGCGCCGTAGCTGCATCGCGGACAGCCGCCGGACACCCGCTCGGCACTGCCGATCCACCGCCCAGCAACGCTCGCGCCAACAACAAAAAGGCCCCCGCGACATGTCGACGCAAGGGCCCTCCAGCAACGCCGTCAGCGCTGCGCTGTCAGCACTACCGCCCTCAATGCGCGGCGAGCAGCAATGCGTTGGTGCGCTTCACATACGCCGCCGGATCGTCCAGGCTGCCGCCTTCGGCCAGCAGCGCCTGATCGAACAGCAGTTGCGCCCAGTCCGCCAGATCGGCGCGCTCGGCCGTCAGACGCTGGATCAACGCGTGCTCCGGGTTGATTTCGAGAATCGGACGGAATTCCGGCATCTTCTGCCCCGCCGCCTTCATCAAGCGCTGGAGCGTGCCGCTCATATCGTTCTCATCCGACACCAGGCACGACGGCGAATCGGTCAGACGGAACGTCACGCGCACGTCCTTGGCCTTGTCGCCGAGCACTTCCTTCATCTTTTCGATGAGCGGCTTGAGGTCGTCGCTCGTCTTCTCCTGCGCGGCCTTCTCCCCCGCATCTTCCAGCGCCCCCAGATCCAGGTCGCCACGCGCCACGCTCACGAGCGCCTTGCCGTCAAAGTCGTGCACGTACGAGAGCATCCACTCGTCGACGCGATCGGTCAGCAGCAGCACTTCCACGCCCTTCTTGCGGAAGACTTCCAGATGCGGGCTGTGGCTTGCCGCCACCCAGCTCTCGGCCGTGACATAGTAGATCTTGTCCTGACCGTCCTTCATGCGGCTGACGTAGTCGGCCAGCGACACGTTCTGCTCGGCCGAATCGTTTTGCGTGCTGGCGAAGCGCAACAACTTGGCAATGCGCTCGCGGTTCGCCTGATCCTCGCCCGTGCCTTCCTTGAGCACCTGCCCGAACGCGCCCCAGAACTGCGTGTACTTGTCCTTCTGGTTCTCGGCCAAATCTTCGAGCAAACTCAGCACGCGCTTCGCGCAGCCCTCGCGGATCGCCTTCACATCGCGGCTTTCCTGCAGAATTTCGCGCGACACATTGAGCGGCAGATCGGCGGAGTCGACCACCCCGCGCACGAAGCGCAGGTAGTTCGGCAACAGTTGTTCGGCGTCGTCCATGATGAACACGCGCTTGACGTACAACTTCAACCCGCCCTGCGAATTGCGGTCCCAGAGATCGTACGGCGCATGGCCCGGGACATACAGCAGTTGCGTATATTCGCTGCGGCCTTCGACGCGGTTGTGCGTCCAGGCCAGCGGCGCCTGCATATCGTGCGCGATGTGCTGATAAAACTGTGTGTACTGCTCGTCGGTGATCTCGCTCTTGCTGCGCGTCCACAGCGCGCTCGCCTGGTTGACGGTCTCGTCCGTCTCGGCAGGCACCATGGCCTTCTTCTCGTCGTCCCACGTCTCGCCGCGCATGACGATCGGCAGCGAAATGTGATCCGAATACTTGCGGATGATCGACTGGAGTTGCCACGACGAGAGCAGTTCGTCTTCGCCGTCGCGCAGATGCAGCGTGATGGCGGTGCCGCGCGGGGCGCGCTCGATGGTCTCGACCGTGAAGTCGCCCTCGCCCGCCGACGACCAGCGCACGCCTTCCGAGGCCGGCAGCCCGGCACGGCGCGACTCGACCGTCATGCGATCGGCGACGATGAAGCCCGAGTAAAAGCCCACGCCGAACTGGCCGATGAGCGCGGCGTCCTTCTGCTGATCGCCCGACAGGCGCGAGAAGAACTCCTTGGTGCCGGACTTGGCGATCGTGCCGAGATGCGCAATGGCTTCCTCGCGGCTCATGCCGATGCCGTTGTCCTCGATGGTGACGGTGCGGGCGTCCTTGTCGAACGACACGCGAATCTTGAGTTCCGGATCCTGCTCGTACAGCGCGGCGTTGTTGATCGCCTCGAAGCGCAGCTTGTCCGCGGCATCCGAAGCGTTGGAGATCAGTTCGCGCAGGAAGATTTCCTTGTTGCTGTACAGCGAATGAATCATCAGTTGCAGAAGCTGTTTGACTTCTGCCTGAAAGCTCATGGTGTCTTGCGCCATGGTCGGGAATCCTCGTGAATCGGTGAGATGGATGGAATATCGACGCGGACCGCCGGCCGACGCGCTTGCGCGCGCGCCGCCGAGCCGGGCGGTACCCGATGGAAATAGGGACGGCAGGACGGCATTTCAAGGCCGGCGGAAGGGTTATTTCGCGGCAGCTTGCGCAAAGATGGGCAGCATGGCGTCGAAACGTGGGGCAGCACCGTCGCGACAGCACGGGGAAGCCCCCCCGACGGGCGCGGGTTCACCCCGTTCAGGCGGCCAGTTCGAGCTGGCGCGAGAGGAACGTCAACATGGCGGGATCGCTGGAACAGGCGATATTCATGCGCATCCACGTACTCGGCGCCTGACGCGGCGAGAACAACGCCCCCGGCGCAAACAGGAAGCCCGCTTCGTGCCCGGCGGCGGCGACCGCGCTGGTGTCGACGCCCGTGTCGACCCAGAAGAACATCCCCGCCGTCGGTTCGCCGAACATGCGCAGGCCAATGCGCTCCAGATGCCGGCGCGTGCTGTCGCGCACCTCGTCCAGACGCGTGCGCAAGCGTTCCACGTGACGCCGGTAATGCCCCTCAGTCAACGCCTTGTAGACAATCCGCTCGTTGATCTCGGGCGTCGTCGACCCCGACAGCATCTTGTGATCGACGAAGGTCTTCGCCAGCGCCGGCGAGCACGCCACGAACGCCACCCGCAGGTTCGCGGCGAGCGTCTTCGAGAAGCTGCCCATGTAAATCACGCGCTTGAGCTGATCGAGACTCGCCAGACGCGCCACCGGCTGATGCGACGGGCACAGGTCGCAGTAGATGTCGTCTTCGAGCACCATGAAGTCGTACTGCTCGGCCAGACGCAGAATCTGGAACGCGCGCGCGGGCGTAAGCGACGTTCCGGTCGGATTCTGCAGGATCGAATTGAGGATCAGCAACTTGGGGCGATGCTGCTGCACCAGCCGCTCCAGCGCTGGCATGTCAATCCCGTCGGGGGTGTACGGCACACCGACGGTGTGCGCGCCTTGCGACGCGATGCGGCCGAACATGACGAACCACGCCGGGTCCCCCACCAGCACCGTATCGCCCGCGCGCACGTACAGACGCAGCAAAAAGTCCACCGCCTGCGTAATGCCCGATGTCAGCACGATCTGATCGGGCCGCGCCCCGATCTCGAGTTCCGCGAGTTGCGTCTGCAGTTGCACCCGCAGCGGCAGGAAGCCGTGCGGGTTGCCGCTTTGGAGCAGATGCGCGCTCGACTGACGGCTCATCGAGCGCATGGCCGAAGTCATCATGTCGGCATCGAGCCAGCTCGGCGGCAGATAGCCCATGCCCGGGCCGCGCTCCGGCGCGACCGAGTGAAGCATGCTGCGCACGAGCCAGGCCACATCGATGGGCCCCTGCGCGACCATCGGCGCTGCCGCGTTCTGCGGCGGCATCGCGGGCCGCTCGCGCACGTAAAAGCCCGAGCCGCGCCGCGCTTCGAGATAACCCTGCGCGACGAGCCGCTCATAGGCCTCGACGACGGAAAAGCGCGACACGCGTTTGTCTTCGGCGAGCGAGCGGATCGACGGCATGCGCATGCCCGGCAGGAAAACACGTTCCTCGATGCGCAGACTCGCCCAATGGACGAGCTGATCGACCAGCGTCATGCGCGACGTGTCGAGCGCGGCGTTGTCCGCCAGCACCAGCGGAGAAATGGGAGTCGGGGTCGTCATCGTCTATCCACCTGGGCCAATGTGACTGGCGCGTCGCGGTCAAAGTGTCTGCTGCGTTGGCGGCTACGCGGCGGTTCGGAATTTCGGGTACACCAGGTATGCCGGGTATGCCGGGCGTTACGCATCGGTCGCCACTGTACGCCTGCCAAAATCCCTGTCAATCCCGAACTGTACCGAAGATTACTTTGCCATCTGTACCGGTACTGTACCGGGATTAACCGATAAAGTGTCCTCTCAACTGGAGACCGCCATGCGTGAAATCCGACTCTTCGAACTGGACCCGGGACAGACCGTCTTCTGGCAGGCCCCGGCTGCCGAGCTACCGCAATCGCTTCAGGTGCTGCAAGGCGTCCTGTGGCTGACCGTGGAAGGCGAGCCCGCCGACCATTGGTTGCACGCCGGCGAGAGTTTCGAGATGCGAGCCGGTCAGCGCGTATGGCTCGGCACGTGGGAAGACGGCGCACGTCTGCGCGTGAGCCAGCCGGCGACGGCACGCTCTGTGTTCGCCGGCAAGCCCGCCCCGCGCGTCGGTTGGCGACTGGCGTGGCGCGATGTCGCCGTGCGCATGGCCAATCGGACGATGACGCGACTCTCGCGTGGATGACCCGAGGAAGGAACGAGGCGGAGTAAGCTATCGATTTTGCCGCCGGAACCCGCCATGACCGCACCCCACGCCCTGAAACTGGATCATCTCGTCGTTGCCGCGCAGACGCTGGAGGCGGGCGAAGCCCACGTCATCGCGCAGCTCGGCCTCACCGAGGTCGTGCCGCAGCGTGGCGGCAAGCACACGCGCATGGGCACGCACAACAGTTTGCTGGGGCTGTGGGGAGGTGCCTATCTCGAGATCATCGCCATCGATCCGCAGGCCCCGCCGCCGAGCCGCCCGCGCTGGTTCGGCCTCGACGACGACGCCGTGCAGGCGCGCCTCGCTCGCGGACCGTACCTTGCGCACTGGGTGGCGCGCGTGGATCGTCCGCGCTCGTTGCCGCGCTGGCAGGCCCAGTATCCGCAGCGGCTGGCTCCGGTCATGGCGATGCAGCGCGGCGCGTTGTCGTGGCAGATCGGCGTGCCCGACGACGGCAGCCTGCCCGCCTGGCAAGGCGCCGGACAAGGTCTCCTGCCGACACTGATTCAATGGGACGCGGCGCAACACCCAAGCGATGCGCTGCCGAGCGCCGATTGTGCCGTCACCGCATTGCGCGGCTTCCATCCGCAAGCGGCAGCGATCCAGGCGCAGTTGCAGTGGCTTGGGGCTGACACGCTTCTCAATGTCGAAGCCACGCTGGTCGAGCCGTCGCTCGCCGCGGAAATCGACACGCCTGACGGCCCGCGCACGCTGCGCTAGGCCCGTTGTACCGAACGCCCGGCGCACCGCAGGGCGGGCGGATGAACCAGAACGAGACACACGAGGCGACACCATGAATTCGCGCGAATCCCGGGGCATGCTGATCGGACTGATCGGCGTGCTGATCTTCAGCCTGACGTTGCCGATGACACGCATCGTCGTCGCGGAAGTCAACCCGCTGCTCAACGGACTGGGGCGCGCGCTGGTCGCCTCCGTGTTTGCGGGCGCGCTGCTCTGGTGGCGTCGTGAGGCGTGGCCTACGCGTCGTCAGATTAAGAGTCTCGCGATCACTTCGCTGGGCGTGATCATCGCGTTCCCGGTGTTCTCGGCTTGGGCGATGAAGACGATTCCCGCGTCGCACGGCGCGGTCGTCAACGGCTTGCAGCCGTTCTGTGTCGCGATCTACGCCTATTGGCTTGGCGGGGAACGGCCGTCGCGCGGGTTCTGGGGCTGCGCCCTCGTTGGCAGCGTGCTGGTGATTGCCTTCGCGCTGCGCGCCGGGGGCGGCAGCCTGCACGCCGCCGACGGGCTGATGCTGCTCGCGGTGGTCATCGGTGCGCTGGGCTATGCCGAAGGCGGCAAGCTCGCCCGCGAGATGGGCGGCTGGCAGGTGATCTGCTGGGCGCTCGTGGTGTCGGCGCCGGTGCTGGTGCTGCCGGTGGGCTGGCTAGCATGGCACCAGCCGTGGCCCGTCAGCGGCAAGGCATGGGGCGCGTTCGCCTATGTCACCCTGTTCTCGCAATTCATCGGCTTCTTCGCCTGGTATGCCGGTCTGGCCATGGGCGGCATCGCACGCGTGGGCCAAGTACAATTGCTGCAGATTTTCTTCACGATTGCGCTGTCCGCCCTCTTTTTCGGCGAACACGTCGACACGGCAACTTGGCTCTTCGCCGCCGGCGTCGTCCTGACCATCGCACTCGGCAAGCACATGAAGATCGGCGCCTCGCGACTCACGGGCAAACCGGTCTGAAGACGCGTCACGGCGCATGCGATCCCTGCGCCGCGACACGTCTGCCCCCCGGCGTTTGCGCCTGCCCCCACGCGCTCGGCACACGCAACGCCCGATACTCGCGGCCGCTCGATCCGGCCGCTTTCTCAAAGCGAGACCCTCATGCATGATTGGCAATATTCCGAACGTGCCCGCCATCTGACCAGCTCGGCGATTCGCGAAATCCTCAAGGTCACGGAGCGCCCGGACGTCATCTCGTTCGCCGGCGGCCTGCCGTCGCCCGCGACCTTCCCCATCGAGCGCATGCGTACGGCCGCCGAGCGCGTGCTGACCGAATCGCCGCAGGCCGCCTTGCAATACAGCGCCACCGAAGGCTTCGCCCCGCTGCGCGAATGGATCGCGAAACGCTACTCGCGCGACGGCCTGACGCTCGCCCCCGAGAATGTACTGATCACCACGGGGTCGCAACAGGGCCTCGATCTGATCGGCAAGATTTTCATCGACGAAGGCAGCCGCGTGCTCGTCGAAGCGCCGAGCTACCTGGGTGCGCTGCAATCGTTCTCGCTGTTCGCCCCGACGTATGTGCCGGTGCCCACCGACGAGCATGGCTTGCTGCCCGAGGCGCTCACGCCCGAGCAGACGAAGGGGGCGCGCTTCCTATACGCCATGCCCAACTTTCAGAACCCGACCGGACGCCGTCTGCCGATGGCGCGCCGCGAAGCGCTGGCCGCTGTGGCCAAGCGCGACGGTCTGGCGATCATCGAAGACGATCCCTACGGCGAACTCGACTACGAAGGTCAGCGCCTGCCAAGCCTCATGTCGCTCGCTCCGGAGCACGTGCTTTACATGGGGTCTTTCTCGAAGGTGCTCGCGCCAGGACTGCGCCTGGGATTCATCATCGGCCCGCAGGCGGTGATCGCCAAGCTCGTGCAGGCCAAGCAGGCCGCCGATCTGCACACGCCGAGCCTCACGCAGCGTATCGCCTACGAGGTTGTGAAGGACGGCTTCCTCGACACGCACATCCCATCGATCCGCACGCTCTACGCCGCGCAGGCCAACGCCATGCTGGCCTCGCTGGCGAAGCACATGCCGACAGGCACCACCTGGACCCCGCCGGCCGGCGGCATGTTCATCTGGTTGACATTGCCCGCCGGCATCGACACCATGCTGTTGCTGGAAAAAGCGATTGCGCAGAATGTGGCGTTCGTGCCCGGCGCGCCGTTCTATGTCGGCACGCCGCCCGCGAATACGCTCCGGCTGTCGTTCGTCACGGTGCCGCCCGAGAAGATCGAGGTCGGCGTTGCGCGCCTTGGGGCGCTCGTCGCCGAAGCGCTCGCGCGGCGCGCTGCCTGACGCGTTGGCCGTTTCCGCCAGCCTGGCGGTGCGCCAGGCTGGGCGCTGTGGCGATCGACGTGATCGACGTGATCGACGCGATAGGTCAAAATCGCCACACCAGCCTCTCACCTCACCTTTCGAACCGATGGTTCGGTCCGATTCAACGCCTCTGCAAGGAAGCCGTACATGTCCGTCTATGACAAATTGAAGCAACTGGGTATCGAACTGCCGACCGCGGGCGCGCCTGCCGCCGCCTACGTGATGAGCGCGCAGACCGGCAACACCGTTTTCCTCTCGGGCCACCTGCCGAAGAAGGATGGCAAGATCTGGACCGGCAAGCTCGGCCAGGACGTGAGCGTCGACGAAGGCAAGGCCGCGGCGCGTGCCGTCGCCATCGAGCTGATCGCCACGCTGCACGCGCACACGGGCGACCTGAACAAGGTCAAGCGCGTCGTGAAGCTGATGAGCCTGGTCAATTCGACGCAGGACTTCACCGACCAGCATCTGGTGACGAACGGCGCGTCGGAACTGATCGCCGAAGTCTTCGGCGATGCCGGCAAGCATGCGCGTTCGGCATTCGGCGTCGCGCAGATCCCGCTGGGCGCGTGCGTCGAAATCGAGCTGATCGCCGAACTCGCCTGACGAGCGTGCGATGACCGCCTGATGGCGTCGTGCATGGAGGCGTCGTGCATGGAGGCGTCGTGCATGGAGGCGTCGTGCATGGAGGCGTCGTGCATGGAGGCGTGCCGCATTGCGGCCGCCTCCAGCCCCCAACGTCAACGCCCCCCTCCAAACACGCATCGGGAAAACACGGGAAAAGCCGGCCGCAATGCCGGCGCAGACCTAGAAGGCGCTCTTGATCACGCCCCCGTCGGCTCGCAACGCCGCACCGGTCGTGGCCGATGCCAGCGGACTGGCGATATAGGCCACGAGGGACGCAATTTCCTGCGGCGAGGTAAATCGCTTGATGAGCGAGGTCGGGCGAACCGTCTCGAAGAATTCTTTCTCGAACGCTTCAAACGATTTGCCGTCGGCCTTTGCAAGCGTCTCCACGAATTCACCCACACCCCGCGATTTCGTCGGCCCCGGCAGAATGCTGTTGACGGTAATGCCCGTGCCGGCAACGGCCTCGGCCAGCCCACGCGAGACGGCAAGCTGCGCAGTTTTCGTCATTCCGTAGTGGATCATTTCCGTGGGAATCTGCACGGCACTTTCGCTCGAAATGAAAATAATGCGCCCCCAGTTGGACTGCCTCATCGCCGGCAGATACAAGCGGGCCAACCGTACGCCACTCAAGACATTGACGTCGAAGAATCGTTGCCAGTCCTCGTCGGGAATGGCTTCAAACGACTTGGGCTCGAAGATGCCCAGGTTATTCACCAGAATCTCCACCCCCGGATAGCGTCGCGCAAGTTCGTCCGCTGACGCGGCCGTGCTCAGGTCGCCCGCAAATCCGTAAACGTCGCCGCCAGTGTTCGCCCTCAGTTGCGTCACCACATCGTCGACCGATGACTGGATGCGGCCATTGACGATCACGCGCGCGCCTTCTTGCGCCAGTGTGCCGGCAATGGCGAGACCGATGCCGGCCGTGCTGCCGCTGACCAGTGCGAGTTTGCCCTTCAAATTCAGGTCCATGATGGATTTCCCTTTCCGTGAAAGACGTTGAGATGGCGACACGCCGTATCGAGCGACGCGATACCGCCAATGGACTCACGTACGCATGATCGAGGCACCGCCATCCACCAGCGCAGCCGTGCCCGTCACGAACGACAACTCGTCCAGCGTGAGGCAGAGCACCGAACGCGCCAGTGCTTCAGGCTTCGCGACGCGCTTGCGCGGATGCCGCCCCGTCACGAGCGCCTACGATGCATGGGTGTCGTTCATGTCGCGAGACATTTCCGTGTCCACGGTCCCCGACAACATGACGTTGACACGCACATCTTGCGCACCGTACCCGGCAGCAAGCGTCCGCGTCAAGCCGATCCGTCCGGCCTGGCTCGCTGCGAAGACTGCCGTGCCGGGAAACGATCAGCGAGGCTTGGCGCTGCCGTAAGCGCGGCGCATGGCGATCGCGACGGCGAGCGACAGCACGACCGCCACGGCCAGCAGGGCAATCACGCCATGCCAGCCGTGCGACTTGAGCATGACGCCCGAGTAGCTGCCGAGCAGGCTGGAGCCCATGTAGTAGAAAAACAGGTACAGTGCCGAGGCAATGGCCCGACCTTCGGTCGCGCGGCGTCCGACCCAACTGCTCGCGACGGTGTGCGCACCAAAGAAGCCGAACGTCAAGATCGCCAGCCCGATCACCACCCCCATGACCTGCGACGCCAGCAGCATCATCAGCCCCACCAGCGCCAATGCCACCAGCCCCCAGAGCAGCCGGGGACGTCCCACGCGGTCCGACAGCGGCCCCGCAATGAACGAGCCGATCACGCCGATCAGATACATCGCGAAGATCGCCCCGATGGCGGCGTGCGGCAGATGGAACGGCGGCGCCGACAGGTGGAAGCCCAGATAGTTGTAGACGCTCACGAAGCTGCCCATCATCAGGCCGGCAAACAGGTACAGGCCGAGCAGCGCCGGGTCGGCCAGATGGCGGCGCGCATGTCCGATCGCTTCGCGCACCGTCATGTCGCGCGGCGCAAAACGACGCGAATGCGGCAGGCTGCGAGCAAACTCCAGCCCCATCGCCAGACAGACCAGCCCGATCACTGCCACCGAGACGCGCCACGAGAACAGGTCGGCGATGAACGCGGACATCACGCGCCCGGCCATGCCCCCGAGAATGTTCCCGCCAATGTAGAGCCCCATCGACATGCCGAGCGAGCGCTGATCGATTTCCTCGCTCAGGTACGCCATCGCGATGGCCGGCAGTCCGGAAAGCGCCAGGCCCTTGAGCGCACCGAGAATCACGACCGTCTCGAAGTTGGTGGAGAAGGCGCTCGCGAGGGTCAGCACCGAGGAACTGAGCAGCGCAACCGTCATCATCCGCTTGCGGCTCACACGATCGGCGGCAACACACGTCACGAGCAGGCCGAGCGCCATCATCATCGTGGCGCCCGAGACCGACCAACTGGCCTGCGCCGGCGTGATGTCGAACGTGGTGGTCAGCAGCGGCAACAGCGACTGCATGCAGTACAACTGCGCAAACGTTGAAAAGCCGCCGAAAAAGAGCGCCCGACTGATGATGGCGTACTCGCGTGTGCCGCGGGCCACGCCCGCCGGAAGTTTGGCGGTCGGGGCGTTGCTACCTGCGGCCAGGCCGTTGGGAAGAGGAAGAGAGTTCGTTGATGCCATGACGCTGGATCGCCTCGCGCGAGCCTGGGGGGAAATGTATACAACGCATCATAGGTTTGCCGTTACCCCACGTCCAATATATATTTAAGTGATATTTCCATATATAAAAAGGATCAATCAAGGACTGATCGATGGAACTGCGTCATCTCCGCTACTTTGTTGCCGTCGCCGACACGTTGCACTTCAGCCGTGCAGCGCAAAAGCTCAATATCGGGCAGCCGCCGTTGTCCATGCAGATCCGTGCGTTGGAAGACGAGTTGGGGGTTCCCCTTTTCGAGCGCTCGCAGCGGCGCGTGTTTCTGACCAGCGCCGGACGGACGTTTCTCGTGCGGGCGCGACAGATCCTCGCCGACGCCGAAGCCGCACGCCTGGAGGTGCAACAGATTGCCGGACTCGATGCCGGGGAGTTGCGCATCGCCTTCACCACCTCAGCGCCGATGACGAATCTGATGAAGCGGGTGCTCACCGGCTACCGCCAGCGTTATCCGCGCGTGACGCTGACGTTGAGCGAACTGCCGTCCGAGCGGCAGCGAGACGCGCTCACCGAGCGCACACTCGACATCGGCCTGGTGCGCCAGGCGGAGGATGCGCCACCGATAGCGGGATTGAGTTTCGAGACGTTGATCGACGAAGCGCTGGTGGTCGTGCTGCACCAGGGACATGCGCTATCGGGACGCGCAAGCCTGTCCATGGCCGACCTGGCCAACGAGGCGTTCATCATGCATCCGCACGATGTCGGCACGGCCATCGACGGGAAAATACGGCGGATGTGCGAGCGCGCGGGGTTTACGCCGCGCGTCGTGCAGGAAGCCCGTGAGTCGACGACGATTGTCGCGCTTGCGGCGAGCGGGCTGGGCGTGGCAATCCTCCCAGCCGCCGTGAGATGCATTCAGATCGAAGGGGCATGCTTCATGGACCTTAGTGAGCCTGACGCCCACACGCCCCTGCTGCTGGCCAAGCGCCGCGACGACACGAGCCCGTTAGTGCAGGCGTTCGTCACGATTTGCCGCGAGGTGGCGGGTCGCCTTCACGAGACGCCGCCGCCTGGGGCATGATGCCCCACGACGCGCTGCCCCCTGCCCCCTCCCCTACCGTCAGCCGCGCAGTGACGCCGCCAGCCCGATGACGACAACGCCCAGTATGAGATTCAGAATCACGAGCCGCCGGATCCCATTGACGGCGGCAGCGCCGTCCGGCCACGACTGCGCCTGCACCGCGCGTTGCAGACGCGGAAACAGCGCAAAGCGAATGTGACCGAAGACCAGCATCATGACGACGCCGATGCCGGCCATCGCATGCACAGGCCAACGGGCGTGTGCACCGCCCATGGCAAGCATCATTTGACCGCCAGACAGCAGGATCAGCACGATGGCCACGCCCACCCAGGTGAAAAAGCGCGAGAGCGCCGCTTCCCATAACGGCAGGCGTTGCTGCGGCGAGAGTTCGGAGGATGCCGGCCGCAGACAGGCCAGCGCAAAGAACATCCCCCCGATCCAGACCGCCACGCTCACCAGATGCAGGAACAAGCTCAAGGCATAAACATTCATGCGTGACTCCCGTCAGGATGCCGAAGGGGCGGCCGGCAACACCGGCTCGAGCGAACGCGGCTTGAACGTCGCGAACTTGACTGCCGGCGCGCGTCCCTTGCGGGCGCGCTTGCCGATGTTCGGGGCGAGCGAGGCACCCGAGAGCGTCTCGGCCTGAAGCTTGCCGCCACGCACTTCGCCATACACGGTAACGCCCGCTTCGCCGATCGGCACGACCGACACCAACGTCTGCTTGTCGTCGAGGCCAATCAACGTGACGCCGCGTCCACCGCCCGAGAGCGACTTCATCTCGTCCATGCCGAACACGAGCAGACGCCCGTCGCTCGACAGACACGCCACCGCGCTGGCGCCCTGCCAGATCGGCGTGGGGGCCAGCGGCTCGGCCCCCTCGTCGATGGTCATGAACGACTTGCCGGCCTTCACCCGGCTGACCATATCGCCCAGCTTCGTCGTGAAACCGAAGCCCGTCGATGTTGCCAGCAGCAGCGGTTGCTCGCCCGACGCCGCGTAGTAATGCAGCAGGCGCGAGCCCGATTCCAGTTCGATCAACGACGTGAGCGGCACGCCATCACCTCGCCCGCCCGGCAGTAGCGCCACGGCCACCGAATAGACGCGGCCATTGCTGCCCCAGGCGATCAGCGGATCGATGGTGCGACATTCGAACGCGCCGTACAACGCGTCGCCCTGTTTGAACGAGAAGCCTTGCGCGTCCAGGCCGTGGCCCTTGAGCGCGCGCACCCACCCCTTGGCGGACACCACGACCGTCACCGGTTCGTCGACCACGCGCGCTTCGGCGACCGCACGCTTCTCTTCCTGAATCAGCGTGCGGCGATCGTCACCGAACTGCTTCGCGTCGGCTTCGATTTCCTTGATGATCAAACGCTTCATCGCGCTGTCGTTGGCGAGCAGCTCTTCGAGCTTCGCCTTTTCGTCGCGCAACGACACCAGTTCCTGTTCGATCTTGATCGCTTCCAGACGCGCCAACTGACGCAGACGAATTTCCAGAATGTCTTCCGCCTGCCGCTCGCTCAACCCGAACGCGCTCATCAGCGCGGCCTTCGGCTCGTCAGCCTCGCGAATGATGCGGATGACTTCGTCGATATTCAGGAAGACGATCATCCGGCCTTCGAGAATGTGAATCCGGTCGTCGACCTTGCCCAGACGATGGCGCGAGCGGCGCGTCACCGTCTCGAAGCGGAAGCCGATCCACTCGGTGACAATGTCGCGCAGCGACTTCTGCGCCGGACGGCCGTCGGCGCCGACCATCACGAGATTGACCGACGCGCTCGACTCCAGGCTCGTGTGCGCGAGCAGCATCGTGATGAATTCCTGCTGGTCGATGCGACTCGACTTCGGCTCGAATACCAGGCGCACCGGGGCGTCCTTGCCCGATTCGTCGCGAACCGCGTCGAGCATGCCGAGCATCGACTGCTTAAGGGTCTGCTGCTCGGGGGTGAGCGTTTTCTTGCCGAGTTTGACCTTCGGATTGGTGATTTCCTCGATTTCCTCGAGCACCTTCTGGCCCGACGTGTTCGGCGGCAGCTCATACACCACGGCCTGCCACTGGCCGCGCGCCATCTCTTCGATCTTCCAGCGAGCCCGCACCTTGAGGCTGCCGCGACCGCTTTCGTAGGCCGCGCGGATTTCCGCCGCACTCGAAATCAACTGGCCGCCGCCGGGGAAGTCCGGGCCCTGCACGTGCGTCATCAATTCGGCGTCGTCGAGCTTCGGGTTGCGAATCAGGGCCACCGCCGCCGACGCGACTTCGCGCAGATTGTGCGACGGAATTTCCGTCGCCAGGCCCACCGCAATCCCCGAGGCGCCGTTGAGCAGCACGAACGGCAGACGCGCCGGCAACAGCCGCGGCTCCTGCGTCGAGCCGTCGTAGTTCGCCACGAAGTCCACGGTGCCCGCATCGATCTCGTCGAGCAACAGCTTCGCAATCGGCGTCAGGCGCGCTTCGGTGTAACGCATGGCCGCCGCGCCGTCGCCGTCGCGCGAGCCAAAGTTGCCCTGGCCGTCGATGAGCGGATAGCGCATGGAGAAGTCCTGCGCCAGACGCACCAGCGCGTCATACGCCGACTGGTCGCCATGCGGGTGAAACTTGCCGAGCACATCGCCGACCACCCGCGCCGACTTCACCGGCTTGGCGTCGGCCGCGAGGCCCATTTCGTTCATCGCGAACAGAATCCGGCGCTGCACCGGCTTCTGGCCGTCGCACACATCCGGCAGTGCACGGCCTTTGACCACACTGATCGCGTAGTCCAGATAAGCACGCTCGGCATACGCGCCGAGCGTCAGCGTGTCGTCATCCGACGGTTGCGTAAAGAGATCTTCTACTTGTTCCATAAAACCTGTGGGTTTGCTGCGAACGTTTGACGAGAGTTCGGGGTGACGTTGACCGCGAGATCATACCAAGCTCGTCGGCACATTTCGGCAAAAACACGTCCGATTGGCAAAGCGGGACGTGTTTTCGGATCAGAGGCGGCCGGAATCGGCACGATTGTGCCTGCGTTTCGGAGGATTCCGAGCGTCAATTCGGGGGAGTCGGCATGCGGCAGCGCCGCCGGCAACGCCGGCGGCGCCTCAATCAATCGTTGGCGAGGAAGACAGTGCCCCTTGCGTCGATTCACGGACCGACGCATTCGGCAACGTCGCAGGCACGACGGGCAAGCCAGACGGCGCACCCAGAATGACGTGGATGCGACCATCGCGCGAGCCGCCCACGCGAGCACCGCCGGTTCGCCCCACGTGAGCGCTGCCGCCACTCGACCCGCTCACGCGTATCGCCCCGCCGCCCTGTCCGAGGACGGGGGCCTCGGGATCGAAGCGTCGATACAGTTCCAGCACGGTCGCCACGTAGTCGCGCGTCTCGGCATACGGCGGGATCTGGTTGTCGTGACGCGCCACGGCCCCCTCACCCGCGTTGTACGACGCGAGCACCAGTTCGAGACGATCGGGATAACGCGCTTGCAGATCACGCAGATAGCGGGCTCCAGTCAGCACGTTGGTCCGCGGATCGGTGAGCTTGTCGGCCACCGTGCGCCGTGCGTCGGCACGCACGCCGTAGCGCTCACCGGTCGCCGGGAGCACCTGCATCAAGCCGACGGCACCCTTGGGTGACACGGCCGCGCTATCGAATCCCGACTCCGCGGCGATGACCGCCTTGAGCAACGCCACGTCGACGTGATAACGCTGCGCGGCCTGCGCAATCACGGGCGCCAGCTTTTTCAAATTGGGATGACGGGCAAGGGCATCGTAAAGTCGCGAGCGATCCGCCCCACTGACCGTATCGCCCTGCGGCGCGCGCAGGTCGACATTGCCGCCGGCCCCGACGACCTGGCGATAACGCGCATCGAGCTTGCGTGCCGCGAGGTGGGCGACGCCGTTCTCATCGACGTAGCCGTAGAGTTCGGCGTGAGCGAATGGCGTCGCCACGAGTAGCGCGGCGGCGAGCCAGGCCCTGGCGAAACGTCGCGGCGCGTACTGTCGGCAAACCGCTCGCACGCGGCTTGCCGTAAAAACGTTAGGATTACCGACCTTTGACATGCACCTTGATGGTCTGGCTCATGGCCGGACCGTACGATTGGTGAGCACCGTTGGCGAACTGCAACGTCAACGTGTGATCGCCGGGCGTCAGATTGACGCTCGTCTCGGTCTGGCCTTTGCCAAAATGCAGGTGCGTGTCGTCCGTGGGAACGACCTGACCTGCGGGAACGGGATCGCCGTCGATGATGAGATGGTGATGACCAGTGTTGGACGTCATGTCGCCCGCCGGTTTGATCGCCATGCCCTCGACGCCGAACTTGACCACCACCGGGTTCGACACGGTTGCGCCATCGGCAGGCGCCACAAAGAAGACACGAGGCGCCGTCGACTGGGCCAACGCGGTGACGCTGGCGCCCGCCAGCAGCAACGGCACGAAAATGTAACGCACAGAACGCAACATAACGCGACTCCCGGTAGGGTGAAGGCTGGATTATCCCACGATGTGAGCGCTCACGCTGATCTGCCCCTGCGCGACGCACCCGCCATCCCCCCGATGCCCGGCCATTCGCTCAGATGTCGGCTTCCACTTCGTTGCCCTTGGCCTCGAGCCAGCTGCGACGCTGCGCCGCCTCGCCCTTGCCCATGAGCATGTTCATGCGCGCCACCGTCGCCTCGAAATCGAGTCCGCCGAGCGCCACGGGGCTCAACCGCCGCGTGTCCGGATTCATGGTGGTTTCCCACAACTGCGCGGCGCTCATTTCGCCCAGCCCCTTGAAGCGGCTGATCGACCATGCGGTCTCGCGCACGCCGTCCTTACGCAGCTTGTCGAGAATCGCTTCGAGTTCGCCCTCGTCAAGCGCGTACAGCTTCTGCGCGGGCTTCTTGCCGCGGGCCGGTGCGTCCACGCGATACAGCGGCGGCCGGGCCACGTACACGTGCCCCTTCGCGATCAATTGCGGGAAATGGCGGAAGAAGAGCGTGAGCAGCAGCACCTGGATATGCGAGCCGTCGACGTCGGCATCCGAGAGGATGCAGATCTTGCCGTAGCGCAGATTCGACAGATCGGGCGTGTCGTTCGCGCCATGCGGATCGACACCGATGGCCACGGCGATATCATGCACTTCGTTGTTCGCGAAGAGTCGGTCGCGCTCGGTCTCCCAGGTATTCAGCACCTTGCCGCGCAACGGCAGAATGGCCTGAAACTCCTTGTCGCGCCCCATCTTCGCCGAGCCGCCCGCCGAGTCGCCTTCGACGAGGAACAGTTCGTTGCGCGTGATGTCTTCGGTCTCGCAGTCGGTCAGCTTGCCCGGCAGCACGGCCACACCGGAACTCTTCTTCTTCTCGATCTTCTGGCCAGCACGCGTGCGCGCCTGCGCCTGACGAATCACCAGCTCGGCCAGCTTCTTGCCATGCTCGACATGATGGTTGAGCCACAGCTCGAGCGCCGGACGCGTGAACGACGACACCAGACGCACCGCATCTCGGCTGTTCAGGCGCTCCTTGATCTGTCCCTGGAACTGCGGATCGAGCACCTTGGCGGACAATACGAACGACACGCGCGAGAAGACATCTTCCGGCAGCAGCTTTACGCCCTTGGGCTGCAGATTGTGCAGCTCGATGAAGCCACGCACGGCCTGGAACAGCCCTTCGCGCAGCCCCGATTCATGGGTGCCGCCCGCCGGCGTCGGGATCAGGTTGACGTACGACTCGCGCAGCGGCGCGCCGTCTTCGGTCCATGCCACGACCCAGGCCGCGCCTTCGCCTTCGGCGAAGCTGTCCTCGTTGCCATCGGCAAAGCGCTCATCTTCGAACAGCGGAATCAGCGGCTCGGCGCCACCCAGCGATTCGACCAGATAGCCACGCAAGCCATGCTCGTAGCACCACGTCTGCTCGTCGCCAGTCTTCTCCTGGCGCAACGTGACGCGCACGCCCGGCAGCAACACCGCCTTCGAGCGCAGCAACCGTTGCAGCTCGCCCAGCGGCAGCGCGGGACTGTCGAAATACTTCAGGTCCGGCCAGACGGTAACGCGCGTGCCGCTCTTCTTTTCGCCGCGTTGTGCCGCGCGCGAGTGCAAGGCCACGTCGACATTACCGCCATCGGCGAACTCCAGCTCGGAGACCTGACCGTCGCGCCAGACCGTGACCGCCAGCCGCGTCGCCAGGGCATTCGTCACCGACACACCTACCCCGTGCAAGCCCCCCGAGAACGTGTAGGCGCCACCGGCGGCCTTGTCGAACTTGCCCCCCGCGTGCAGGCGGGTGAAGACGATCTCGACGACCGGCACGCCCTCTTCCGGGTGGATGCCCACGGGAATGCCCCGACCGTCGTCCTCGACGCTGACCGAACCATCCTTGTTCAACGTGACGAGGATCTGCTTGCCGTAACCGCCAAGCGCTTCGTCCGACGCGTTGTCGATGACTTCCTGAATGATGTGCAGCGGATTTTCGGTGCGGGTGTACATGCCCGGGCGCTGCTTGACCGGCTCAAGGCCCTTCAGGACCTTGATGGACGCTTCGCTGTACTGGGCAGGCGTATTTTTTTTCGACATAGCGTGACTGAATTGGGGGTACGACGTCCGGCGATTATCCACAAATCCTGTGGACAACCACGGGGAAAACCCATGAACACATGACAAAAATGACGACGGATCAACGACTTGCGTTGCGGCGCTCACATTATGGGCACGCTGAGCAGGTTCGGCGTCCGACACCGGGCGTCCAGAGGCGAACCGTGCCCGAGGCATCGCGGCCTATTGTACTGTCACTCGCCATGCGATCGGGTGACAACGCCAACGGGCCCATGCCACGTGGCCGGACATCCAGCCGCCCGGCGCTTGCGCGCCGAATGCCGACGCGCCAACGCTTATGCGCCCTCGCCGCGCTGCTTGGCTTCGAGCACTTCCCAGCGTTCGAGCGCTTCGAGCAACTCCAGTTCAATCGCTTCAAAACGTTCGGACAATGCCGCCCCGGCGGCCGGATCTTTCGCAAAGATCGAGCCGTCTTCGAGCTTGGCACCTGCGTCCTTTTGCTCGGCTTCCAACGCCGCGATGCGCGCCGGCAGACCGTCGAGTTCGCGCTGCTCCTTGTAGCTCAATTTGACGGTGCGATTCGCGCCGCGCTTCGGCGCGCTCGCGGTTTCCTTCGCGGCTGCCTCGACGGGGGCGCGTTGCGCGGCGAGCGCGGCAGACCGATCGCTCTGCACCTGCCAATCGGTAAATCCGCCGACGTATTCACGCCAATTGCCGTCGCCTTCGGCCGCGATGACCGAGGTCACGACGTTATCGAGGAACGTGCGATCGTGGCTCACGAGGAACACCGTGCCGCGGTAATCCTCGAGCAACTCTTCGAGCAGTTCCAGGGTCGGGATGTCCAGATCGTTGGTCGGCTCGTCGAGCACCAGTACGTTGGCCGGACGCGCGAACAGTCGCGCGAGCAGCAGTCGATTGCGCTCGCCGCCCGAGAGCGACTTCACCGGCGAGCGCGCACGCTCCGGCGAGAACAGGAAGTCGCCGAGATAGCTCATGACGTGCTTGCGCGCGCCATTGATCTCGATCCAGTCGCTGCCCGGGCTGATCGTATCGAGCAAACTCTTCTCGGGATCGAGTTGCGCCCGCATCTGGTCGAAGTACGCCACCTGCAGATTGGTCCCGACGCGAATCTGTCCGCTGTCCGGCGCGATCTGGCCGAGGATGAGCTTGAGCATCGTCGTCTTGCCGACGCCATTCGGGCCGACCAGGCCGACCTTGTCGCCGCGCATGAGCGTTGCCGTGAAGTCGCGCACGATGACACGGTCGCCGTACGCCTTCGTGACGTGGGTCAGTTCCGCCACGATCTTGCCGGACTTTTCCGTCTGCGCCACGTCCATGCGCACGTTGCCCTGAATCTCACGACGCTCGGCGCGCTCGCTGCGCATCGTCTTCAGGCGTTCGATTCGCGACACGCTGCGCGTGCGTCGTGCTTCGACGCCCTTGCGAATCCAGACTTCTTCCTGTGCGAGCAGCTTGTCGAACTTCTCGTTCTCCACGCGCTCGACCTCGAGCTGCGCGGCCTTGCGTTCCTGATACTGCGTGAAGTTGCCCGGATACGAGAGCAGACGTCCGCGATCGAGTTCGACGATGCGCGTGGCCACACGATCCAGGAAGCTACGGTCGTGGGTGATGAACAGCAGCGCGCCGCGAAAGCCGATGAGCAAGTCTTCCAACCAGCGAATCGCGTCGAAATCGAGGTGATTGGTCGGCTCGTCGAGCAGCAGCACGTCGGGCTTGGCCACCCAGGCCTGCCCGAGCGAGACGCGTTTTTGCATCCCGCCGGAGAGCGACCCGACGCGCGCGTGCCCGTCGAGACCGAGCTGGGCGATGGTCGTCTCCACGCGCGTCTTGACTTGCCATGCGTCGGCGGCGTCGAGCGACGACTGCAACGTGTTCAGACGCGCGAGCAGCGCATCGTGCTGCGCGCCGTCGGGCGCGTCGGCGAGCGCCTGCGCGGTGCGATCGTAGTCGGAGAGCAGCACGTGCAACTCGCCCAGACCGAGAGCCACCGCATCGAACACCGTCTGATCGGGGTCGAACTCGGGTTCCTGCGGCACATAGACGGTATTGAGCGCGGCCTGCCGGGCCACAAGACCGTCGTCGGGTGTCGTCAGCCCCGCCACGATCTTGAGCAGCGACGACTTGCCGGCGCCGTTGCGGCCGATAAGCCCAACGCGCTCACCGGCTTCGAGCGAAAAATCGGCATTGTCGAGCAATGCCACGTGACCGAACGCCAATTGGGCGCCCGAAATGGAATACAAGGCCATGTGTCGGGGAAACGCGAGAACTGCGAAGGGGATAGAAGGGAGATATTGTAGTGCCGGGCGCGAACGCCCGGCCGATATTGCACGGCGATGCCCGGTCGATGGCTCGGTTACCGCACCGCCGGCGGGCGCAGCATTTCAATATGCTGGATGCCGTCTTCATCATACGGCTCACTGGCCTTGACGAAACCGAACGCGCCATAAAACGCTTCGAGATGGGCCTGGGCACCGATGCGCAGCGCCGACGAAGGCCACGCGTCGTCGGCAATCGCGATGGCCCGCGTCAGCAATTCGCGCCCGAGCCCGGTGCCACGATGCGACGCCGCCGTGATCACGCGCCCGATCGACGCTTCGTCGTACGCAAGTCCTGGCGGCAACAACCGCAAATACGCGGCGATCTGCGGGACATCCGACGCGTCATGCATTTGCGCGACGAGATGCAGGCAGTGGGGGTCGCGTCCGTCGATGTCCTGATACGGGCATTGCTGCTCGACCACGAACACGGCGTTCCGCGCGGCCAGAATACGGTAAAGCAGCGGGCTGCCCAGCGCATCGAACGACTTGCACATCCACTCCATTCCCGACACTCCCGCCTTGCGATGCGAAAGGCGGGACTATAGCACCGTCGCATCACAACGATGCCGGTGTCGCGCACAGGCGGTGAATGGGGAGGTGAAACGGGAGCGGCGACGCAGGAGAACCGGGCGGGAAGACCGACTTACTGAAAGTAGACGATGCCCTGCTCGATGTCGGCCCGGGCATTACGCTCGGCGTCGTCGAGGGCGTTGCCTTGCGTCGCAAAGCCGTAGGCGGTCTGCACCTGATAGGCACCGACTTTTTCGAACCCTTGGTGGGTCGGGCGATGAATCTCGTAGAACGCGTCCCAACGGGCGTTGTCGCGCTCGACGGCACGCACGCTGTACTGAAATTCTTGAAATTGTGTTGTTTTCATTCTTTATCCTTCTTACTGCAAAAAATATGACGAATAACGATTCCTCTCGACTCGGCTTACGGTGATGAGAGTGCAAATCTGCACAAATGTTTCCGTGAAGTGCACGCAGCCTATCTGCGAAATGTGACAGACACGCGACACTGGCATGACTGACATACGACAGACGGTGCGGGCGAACGCGTCACGCGGCGCAAGGCCACGTGCGTACCGGCATAGCGCAACGCAAGGCGCAATGCGGGCGTTCTGTACGACTTCCGGTTTCGGGGAACGATGCGCTGCCGCCCTGTCAAGGGCGACGGCAAGAACGTCTGGCGCGGGAATTCACGCCGAGCGCTCAGCGTGACATGCGGTAGCACAGTCGTGCGGCACATTTGTAGTGATAATCGTGCCACACGCCGGCCCTCGCGGGATGGGCGTATGCCCTGCTCCGCCGTTCATGCCACGTGCGACTGCTATCCGCTCAAATCGAAATTGACGAAAAAAACGGTGCAGATGGCGAATGATAACAGAAAATTGCTGTCTCGACACCAAAGCAGGCCGAGACCAAAGTCAGGTCAAGACGTGGACGAACGGTCGTCAATTTGGGCAAGCACCCAATACATATAGCCCGCGAACGCGCCGAAGATCATGTGCCCCGCCACCATCGTCCCCCCACGCGAGGCGACGAACCACGGGAACCACTGCGTCATCACGTAGAAATTGACGGCATACACGGCCAGTCCGAAGACCGCCCCTGCCACCGACACCGTCACCACATCCGAGTCCAGCCGGAAGGGGGCGACGATGGCGCCGAGCACCACGCCCAGCACGACACCGATGACCGCGTGGACAATCAGCGCCATGGCGACGATGGACAGGTCGAACGTTGCCGGCGGCGTCAGGATGCCCGGGCCCAGCGCGATGGCCGCCACCATGCGAGGCGGTACCCACGGACTCTGACCGGTGACCAGCAACACCATCAGCATTTCCACCGCAGAGAAGAAAGCGCAGGCGACAAAGCCGGCGACGGCGGCGGCTGCCCAGTCGGGCGAGCGGTGCGTGAAGCGATGCGAGTGGAGGTGCAGTTCCATGATGTCCTCCCTTGAGGGTTGCTCACAGAGCCGCCGACGGGGCCGGCAGTGCTTTCAGGATAGAACAATCCGGGCGCAGCGACGGCAGATCAGCGCTATATACTTGGCGGCACGCCCCGCCGCCGGCGGGACTATCGGGAGATATCGTATGTCCAGTCTCATTGGCTTGCTCGTCGCTATCGTGCTCGTTGGGGTTCCCGTCTGGCGCATTCTGACCCGGCTTGGCCTGTCGCCCTGGTTCACGGTGCTGGCCTTCATCCCGGTCGTCAATATCATCTCTCTCTGGCTGTTGTCCTACGCCAATTGGCCGGGGCAGCAGACCTCGGCCCCGGTCTCCAACGGGTAAACGGCAACGATGGCGCGGCGGCGTCGCGTGCCGTGGTCGACGTGGCGCGTCGACGCCTGCCCGTGGTGCAGTGCGGTACGGTAGAATATTCGCCAAACTCCGAACACTGGACTGGCATGAGCACAGAGCTGAACGCGGCATCCAATTTCATCCGCAACATCATTGACGAAGACAATCGCTCGGGCAAATGGGGCCAGCGCGTCGAAACGCGCTTCCCGCCGGAGCCGAACGGTTATCTGCACATCGGGCACGCCAAGGCCATCTGCCTGAACTTCGGCGTGGCGCGCGACTACGATGGCGTGTGTCATCTGCGTTTTGACGACACCAACCCCGAGAAGGAAGAGACCGAATACGTCGACTCGATCATCGACATGGTCAAGTGGCTCGGCTTCAGCTACCAGACGCCGCAAAAGGAACACCTGTATTTTGCGAGCGACTATTTCGAGCAGTTGTATCAGGGCGCCGAGATTCTGATCCAGCGCGGCAAGGCTTACGTTGACAGCCAAAGCGCCGATGACATGCGCGCCAACCGCGGCACGCTCACCGAGCCGGGCAAGGATTCGCCGTTCCGCAACCGCTCGGTCGAGGACAACCTCGATCTGTTCCGTCGCATGCGCGCGGGCGAGTTTGCCGACGGCACGCACGTGCTGCGCGCCAAGATCGACATGGCCTCGCCGAACATCAACCTGCGTGACCCGGCCATCTACCGGATCCGTCATGCGCATCACCACCGTACCGGCGACGCGTGGTGCCTCTACCCGATGTACACCTATGCGCATCCGCTGGAGGATGCCATCGAGAACATCACGCACAGCTTGTGCACGCTGGAGTTCGAAGATCAGCGTCCGTTTTACGACTGGGTGCTCGGCGAGTTGGCCGACGCGGGCATGTTCAAGCGTCCGATGCCGCAGCAGATCGAATTTGCCCGCCTGCAACTGACGTACGCGATCACGAGCAAGCGCAAGCTGCGTCAACTGGTCGATGAAAAGCACGTCGACGGGTGGGACGACCCGCGCATGCCGACGCTCGTCGGCCTGCGCCGTCGCGGCTTCTCGCCGGAGAGCTTGCAGTTGTTCTGCGAGCGTATCGGCGTGGCCAAGTCGGCATCGTGGATCGACATGAGCATTCTCGAGCAGGCCCTGCGCGACGACCTCGACCCGAAGGCGCCGCGTGCGACGGCGGTGCTCGATCCGCTCAAGCTGATCATCGACAATTATCCGGTAGGCCAGCAGGAAGACTGCCAGGCCCCGGTGCATCCGCACGCGCCGGAGCGCGGCATGCGCACGTTCCCGATCTCGCGCGAGCTGTGGATCGAGCGCGAAGACTTCCAGGCCGAGCCGGTCAAGGGCTTCTTCCGCCTGTTCCCGGGCAACAAGGTGCGACTGCGCTACGGTTATGTGGTCGAGTGCACCGACTTCGATACCGATGCCGACGGCAACGTCACTGCCGTGCATTGCCAGTATTTCGAAGACAGCCGATCGGGTACGCCGGGCGCGGACAACTACAAGGTCAAGGGCAATATCCACTGGGTGAGTGCGCCGCACGCGCTCGCGGCCGAGGTGCGCATCTACGACCGCCTGTTCCTCGATCCGCATCCGGACGCGGGGGACAAGAATTTCCTCGACGCCATCAATCCGAACGCCAAGCGCGTCACGCAAGCCTATGTCGAACCGGGCCTGATGAGCGTTGCGCCGGAAGATCGCGTGCAGTTCGAGCGCCACGGCTACTTCGTGGCCGACCGTCAGGACTCGGCGCCGGGCAAGCCGGTGTTCAACCGCATCGTCTCGCTCAAGGACAGTTGGGCGGTCAAGCCGGCCAAGGGCGGCGGCAAGTAGCTTGCCTTGCGGCCATCCTCCGCGTAACTCAGAACCCGCGCCCTCGTGCGCGGGTTTTGCTTTTTGACGCGACAGGCACGCGCCGCCTCAACCGATCTGCCGACGCTGCAACCTCGCCACACCCGCGCTATATCCTCGCCATATCGTGGCCATCCACTCGCCATACTCGCGCCATCCTCTCGCCGTAACCCTCACCACAGCCTCGCCACA
This sequence comes from Pandoraea eparura, assembly GCF_902459725.1. Lineage (GTDB taxonomy): Bacteria > Pseudomonadota > Gammaproteobacteria > Burkholderiales > Burkholderiaceae > Pandoraea > Pandoraea eparura. The sequence continues at coordinate 220,069 of NZ_CABPSH010000004.1, read as the reverse complement.
GCCTCGCCACACCCACGCTAGTCTCACGCCATACCCTCGTCATACGGTCGCTATACCGACTATAAGGCGCCGACGCGCCCGGCAATGCGAGTTCGGCGTAAGCTCGCGCCCATCGCTCTTCCGGCCGCGCCAACGCTGCGCGTCAGAGGCCGCGAGCCCCAGATTCGCTCGAGCCGCTACGATCCCCCATGTCAATCCCGCATCCCTTGCCTGCCTCAGCACAGCCTGCACCGCCGACTGCACCGACTGCACCGGCATCACCGGGTGCCGCTGCCGGGCACCATGGATTGATCGACGCACTCCCCGGCGTGGCGGCGAACTTCGCACAGATTTATTTCGTCCCGTCCGCGAGTGCCGGATTGCTGCTGTTCGCCGTTCTCGCCCTCGCCGACTTCCCTGCCGCAATCACCGGACTGGCTGCAAGCGTGGCCGCGTCCTGCTTCGCGAGTGCGCTGCGACTGCCGCACACGCTGCGCCGCAACGGGCTATTGGGATACAACGCGACGCTCACCGGCATTGCGTTTGGCGCGTTGTGGAAGCCTGACACCACCTACATCGCGTGGCTAGCGGTGTGCGTTTGCCTGACCGTGATCTCAACGGCAGCCCTCGCGCAGCGCTCACGTCCCGCGCTCACCGGCCCGTTTATCGGTGCGATGGCGCTCACCTGGGCGATGCAGCCGTGGCTGCATTGGTTGCCGCGCACCGGGGCACTCGCCTGCGACATGGGCACGCCGGGGTTCGTCTTCTGCTCGGTGGGGCAGGTCGTCTTCGTCGCGCCACTGGTGCTGGGCCTGCTGACCTGGTACATCCTGGCCCTTTGGAACCCGCGTGCCACGCTTTGGGCGCTGGCGGCGGACATCGCCGTCTGGTCCGCACTCGGCGCGCTAACGACGCTCTGGCCGACGACGCTCGCGCAGGCAGGCGGCGTCGGCATCAATGCGTTTCTTGCCGCCCTCGGTTTGGGGATGTTCGGACGCCGCCCGGCCGCGCGCTTCGCCGGCGCCCTTCTGGCCGGCGTCATCTGCATCGCCCTCGGCGCCGTGCTCGGCCCGCTCGGCTGGCCGTACTTCACGCTGCCATTCAATCTGGCGGTCTGGATCGTGCTGGGGACGACGGCCCAACGCGGGCAACCGATTGCCGCATAAAAAAATGCCCGGAACGCTTCCGTTCCGGGCACTCGCTCGTCGCGAACCCCGTATTGCGGGACTGCCGTCTGCGCGGCCAATCATCCTCCCGCTTTTCTGTGTGGTTTTGGCTTGCCCCTGCTCGTTTCCGAGCCCTGTTGTCGTTATCGTTCGGTTTCCCCCTGCCGCCAGCGAACGCCCCTCCGTCGTTGCGATCCGCCAGGCAACCCGGCCCTCTCATGTGCCTTACCCCTATCAACGGCAAGCCACGGACAAAAGTTGACGGGGGTATACACCGATCGCTAACGATCCCTCGTCACTCCGCATCTGCCGCGTGGTCGCCCTTGTCTGAAGCGGCCGGCGTCTTCACGACCGCATACCGTGCCAGCGTCTCCTTGCGCGCCACGTCGTGCGCCACCCGCGGCGGCGGATAGTCGCGTCCCAGCGTCACCCCGGCGTCGCGCAGCGTCTGTGGATCGGCGCGCCAGGGGGCGTGCAGCGCCTTGTCGGGCAGATTGGCCAGCTCCGGTACGTACTTCCGAATGAAACGCCCTTGCGGATCGAACTTTTCCGACTGCGTCACCGGATTGAAGATGCGGAAGTACGGTTGGGCGTCGCATCCGGTGGACGCCGCCCACTGCCAGCCGCCATTGTTCGCTGCGAGGTCGAAGTCGTTGAGTGCGCGCGCGAAGTAGGCTTCCCCGCGCCGCCAATCGATGCCGAAGTCCTTGACCAGAAAGCTCGCCGTCACCATGCGCAAGCGGTTGTGCATATAGCCGGTCTGATGGATCTGGCGCATGGCGGCATCGACGAGTGGATACCCCGTGCGCCCCTCGCACCAGGCCTGAAAATCCGCATCGGCCGCGTTGCCGGTGGCCCATTCGATGGCGTCGTAGGCGGGTTTGAATGCGCTTGCGACAACACCCGGATGATGGTGCAGGATCATGAAATAAAACTCGCGCCAGATCAGCTCGCTCAGCCACGTTTGCGCGCCGCTCCCGGCGTCCCCGCCTCGCAACATTGCGGCGTGGGCCTCGCGCGCGAGCGTGCGTATCGAGATCGTGCCGAAACGCAGATGCACCGAGAGGTAGCTCGGTCCACGCACGGCAGGGTAATCGCGCCGCTCGTGGTAATGCGCCATGCGCGGCAGAAAATCGTCCAGCAACTGGCGGGCGCCGGACTCGCCCGTGGGGATCGCCATCCGGCGCGCGTCCGATACCTCGAAACCCATCGAGGCCAGTGACGGAAGCGCTTGCTTACCCTCCGGTGGCACAGCCAGATGCTGCCAATCGCTCTGGCGTCCATGGGGCGCCAGGTCTACCGGCCGTACCTGCTTCAACCACGCGCGCCGATAAGGAGTAAATACGCTGTAAGGCTCGCCCTGCGCGGTCAGAATCTCGCTGGCCTCGAAGATCACCTGATCCTTGACGACTTCAAACGCGATGCCGAGATCGTCGAGTGAGCGCGCCACCGAACGATCTCGCGCCACCGCGGCGGGCTCGTAGTCGCGCCCGGCAAAGACGGCCTGAACGCCAAGCGACTTCGCCAGCGCGGGGATCGCCTCGGTCGGATCGCCGTGACGCACGATGAGCACGCCCCCGGCATCGGCCAACGAGGTGGCCAGTTCGCGCACGCTGTCGTGGATGAACGCGACCCGACGATCGTCTCGCGGCAAGGCATCGAGAATTGTCGTGTCGAAGACAAACACCGCGTACACCTCGGCGCACGTGGCGAGTGCGTGCGCGAGGGTTGCATTGTCCGTGCAGCGTAGATCGCGCCGCAGCCAAACCAGCCCTTTCTGGAATTCGCTCATGTCAGTTTGGCGCAACACGTGCGCGCCATTGTAGGTTTCGCCCAATCCCGTACCATAGCGATATCGCGGACTTTATGCCATCGGCCTCGATTACCTTATGATTCGGAAGCTTCCGATTTTGGCCCGCACGCGCATTGCGGCGCCGGCCCTGTTCTGCGTCGCGGCCACGCTGCTCGCGACCGGCTGCGCCACGTCGTCAACGCCGCATGGGGCGTCGACGTCGGCGCGTTCCGGCGCGCCGAATGTCGCCACGTTGCGCGAACATCATCTGGCCGCCGCCGATGCCGCGGCCGACCAGTACCGCATGTGCCTTTACGGTCATGTCGCCCGCTACATCGACCTCGTGCCGGACCCTGCCCGGCTGGCGGACGAAGCCGCCGCGGAGTGCGCCCCGATCACCGGGCGCTTCAAGCGTGAGCGGCAAGCCGCCATTGTGACGTACACCTCAGCATCCGACGCCTCGCAGCAAGCCGATGCCGCCACGCTCACGTTGCAAGCCGACGGCCTGCGGGTAGCGCGTGCACGTGCTACGGAACTGCGCGCGCTACGGTGAGCGACGCGCCGACCTCGCGTTGCGCCGACGCCGACGTCTGGGCGTGCTTTCCCTAATCGGGCAAGCCCCGATTGGCGAAAAATCGGCCGCTGACCACAATGCAATCACCCTCTTACGTCCTTTTGGGGGTACTGCGACAACGTCATTTGCCCGCCTCGGCGGGCATTTTCTTTGGTATCCGCAGGATCTTCCGGTGACGTATTCCCGTATGTCTCACGCGTCTCGCTCGCGTTGCTTCTCCGAGCGATCTATCCCTGTGATGCTGCATTGTCGCCCGTCCCGGGCAGGGTGAGTCCAGACGCGTCGTCGCCGTCGTCGAACAAGCGCAACTGGCGCGCGGCCTGGGCTTCGAGCAGGCGCACACCCACCCCCATCAGGCGCACCGGCCGGCGTTTCCGGCCGACGGCTTCGGCCAGCAATTCACGACATTGTGTGGGATCGACACTCAGCGCGCCGGCTTCTGCCGTGGTCCGCGAAAAGTCGGCGAAGCGGATCTTGACGAATACCTTGGCGATCGCCAGCGGCTCGCTGCGACGCGCCCGGTCGATCCGCTCGGATAACTGACGAAGCAGCGGCGCGAGCGCTGTCTCGCAATCGGCCAGCGTGCGCAGGTCGCGCGTATAGGTCGTCTCGACACTGATCGACTTGCGCTCCCGGTCCGGGCTGACGTCGCGCGTGTCGATGCCGCGGCAGCGCTCGTACAACCGCTGACCGAACACCCCGAAACGCTCGGCGAGATCGGCCATCGAGTGGCTGCGCAAATCGGCGCAGGACTGCACGCCCAACGCCCGGAGCTTCTCCGCCGTGACCTTCCCCACGCCGAACAGGCGCTCGACGGGAAGCGCCGCCACGAAGGCATCGACTTCGGCGGGTCTCACGACGAACATGCCGTCGGGCTTGCGCCAGTCACTGGCGATCTTGGCGATGAACTTGTTGGGGGCGATGCCGGCCGAGACGGTCAGCCCGACCTCCTCGGCAATCCGTGCGCGAATCTCGCGGGCGATCAATGTGGCCGAGCCGTCGCAACGCTCGCTGTGCGTGACATCGAGATACGCCTCGTCGAGCGAAAGCGGTTCGACGAGATCCGTGTAATCGCGGTAGATCGCCATGATGCGCTGCGACGCCTCCTGATACCGGCGCATCGTCGGTGCGATGATGCGCAACTCGGGACAGAGCTTTAGCGCCTGTGCCGACGGCATGGCCGAGCGCACTCCGAAGGCGCGTGCCTCGTAATTGCACGTTGCGACCACGCCTCGCTGATCGGGCTGGCCGCCCACCGCCAGCGGAATTCCGCGCAACGACGGGTCGTCGCGCATCTCGACAGAAGCGTAGAAGCAATCGGCGTCGCAGTGAATGATCTTGCGCGTAGAGGAGGACATGGTTGCGAACGAAAACACTGTTCAAATATACAGCATTAATGCCGCATTTGCGCCCCACTCGTGACATCGCGCCAGCGTCTCACCGCACAGGCAGGAACTGGAGAAACTGCGCGCCAAGCAAATTCTGGACGTACCCGATGCCGGCACGGCGGTATTTCTCGTCGAGCATTTCAGCAAGCAGGTCGAGTCGGCCGATGATCTTGCCGAACTCCCGTTCGAAACTCACGTTTCGCACATCGGTAAGTTCGTTCGCGACCAGCAGCGGCTTGCCCATCGCGTCGTGACGGCTCGACAACAGCCACGCCGCGATCTCGACGTTGCGCGCCGCATTGTAGATTCGCTGTGCGTCGAGGCCATCGCTCAGGTAGAACACGGTCGCCCCGCCATGCGCCGCGACGATCGTGTCCGAGAGGCTGAAGACGAACGCGGCCACACGATCGCCGCTGAACGTCGGGTCGAGCGACAGCGACAACGCCTTCACATCGCGCAGGTCCTTCAAGTCGGGCAGGCGGTGGCGCCCGTCGATGGCGGCGCGCAATTGCGTCATCGCCTGCGCCTGTGTCGCTGCGCCGCCCTTGCGCCATTCGCGCGGATTCCGCTTGTAGAGTTTGTCGGCCAGACGGTACAAGCTCTCGCGATTGGCCCGCATGCCCAGTGTCGCCATGCGAGTGATGTCCGTCTGCGCGAGGTCGGCGCTCGTCATCGCAGTCGAGCGCACCTTGCCGTGTTCGGTAGGCGCGTCCTGGTAGGACACGCATCCGGTACCCATCGCCGCCGCCAGCAACGCTGCCATCGCGGCCATCGCCGCCGATCGCACTCGCGCGACATGGGCGAAGCCGTTTCGATCTCGGAGCAAGGCGAGCCTTCGTGTCATGGCGATATCGGGGTCGGTAAGCGGTGACTCTACGCGATCAAAGCCCTCACGTCGTGTCGTTTCCTCCTGAAAAGTTGTGACATTCCGTAACGCTCACCCGCCCGGCGTCAAGGCAACAGCGCCTCACGGGCCTGCGCAAACAGCGCATGCGTCATGGCCTCCTCCAGCCGCAACACCGGTGTGACGCAGCAATCGGCATCGGCAAAGCGCAATGTCCATTCGGCCTGCGAAGCGCTCGCAAACACCGCCGCCACTTCAGATTGAAGCGCACGCGCATCGTCGCCGCCAATCGGCTGACCGAGTGACCAGTGTCGTGCTTTCCAATCGCTACGTCCGAGCACGTCGCACAGCGTTTGCCAGAACTTGAGCTCGAGCGCGCCTACCGCCATGAATCGTCCGTCCTGCGTGCGATAGACCTGATAGCAAGGCACACCACCGTTGAGCAAATCCTGCCCCGCCCGCGAGACATGCCCTTGCCGGTGCAAGGCAACGGCCGGAACGAGATTCGAGCGGAACACCTCGTGGGTCATCGAGATATCCAGCCACCGGCCGCGGCCGGTGCGCTGTGCCGCGACCAGCGCCGCCAACACGGCTTGCACCGCCGCCTGCCCACCGCCGTACAGGTCGCCAATCTGGAAATTCGGCACGATAGGTGCATCGCTCGCATCCCCCAGTTGGTCAAGCACACCCGCATAACCGATGTAATTGATGTCGTGCCCAGCGGCCTGCGCCATCGGCCCGTGCTGCCCATAACCGGTAATCGATGCCATCACCAGCGAGGGCCGCAGGCGCGCCAGCGTCGCATAGTCGAAGCCAAGCCGCGCCATCACTCCCGGGCGAAACCCCTCGAGCAATACGTCGGCGCGAACGACCCAGTCGAGAAAGGTCGCGCGGTCGCGGTCGCGCTTGAGATCGAGCCGCTCGACCGATTTGCCGCGATTGAGCAGTCGCCAGAACGCGCTCGGCGGCGGCTCGCCATCGTTGAGCATCATCTCGCGAGCATAGTCTCCCGCCCCCGTGTCTTCGATCTTGACGACGTGCGCACCCAGTTCCGCGAGGCGCAGCCCGGCGAGCGGACCGGGCAGCAGGCGCGTGAGATCCAGCACGGTGACGCCAGCCAGCGGCGTCTCGGCAGACGCGGAAGATGGATGGGCGTCGGGGGCTTCGGGGGCTTCGGGGCGTTCGTGGAAATCGAGCGATTCGGTCATGGCGAGCGCGAAAGGGATGACGACGGATGTCCACACCGTACCGTGCCGCGTCGTCCCTGCGCAAGCGCACGACACGCCGTCTTCACTCGGACACGTCCGAATTCAGACTCGAACCCTGCTGTCATCCCACAAAACGGGACGCGAAGCGCCGCCTACCCCCGGTCCTCGCCCGGTGAGTTGTCGTCCCTCGCCCCCGCGACGACCCCCTCGGTCAGCAGTCGCGAGATCTGACTGTCGGGATACCCCAGATCCCGCAAGATTTCGACCGTATGCTCGCCCGCCGCGGGTAACGGCCGCCGCGCGGGCAAGCGCTGCCCCGCCATCGCGATCGGCAGCAACGGCACGTGCGTGTGCTCGCCTTGTTCTGTCACCAGATCGCCCAATCCGCCGCTCGCGCGCAGGTGCGGATCGTCGAACAGCGCCTGCGGCGTGACGATCGGAGCGAACGGCAGACCGTGCCGCTCAAACGCAGCCGCCAGATAGCTCGCGTCGAACCCCAGCATCATCTCGCGCAGCAAAGGCAGCAGCCACTCACGTGCGAGCACCCGACCGTTGTTCGTCGCGAGCCGCGCGTCGTCGCCCAGATCCTGACGGCCGAACACGTCGCAGAAGATCCGCCACTGGGTATCGCTCACCACCGCGAGGAAAATCTGCACGCCGTCGCGCGCCGTGAACACGTCGTAAATTCCCCAGGCCGAGACACGGGCAGGCATCGGGTCGGGTGCCAGGCCCGTCACCGCGAACTGCTGCATGTGTTGCGCCACGAGCAGCACGCAGTTCTCGAACAGCGCCCCCTGCACTTCCTGCCCGCGCCCTGTGGTCTTGCGCTCGTAAAGCGCCGCCAGCGCAGCGAGCGCGCCAAATATGCCGCCCATGATGTCGTTGACCGAGGTTCCTGCGCGCAGCGGCTGCCCGGGCGGTCCCGTCATGTAGGCCAGTCCAGCCATCATTTGCACCACTTCGTCGAGTGCGGTGCGGCCCGCGTACGGACCCGGCAGGAACCCCTTGAGCGAGACGTAGACGAGCGCCGGATTCAAGCGCGACAGCGTCGCGTAATCCAGGCCGAACTGGCGCATGCGTCCCGGCTTGAAGTTCTCGGCCAGCACGTCGGCCGTGCTCACCAGGCGCAGGATCAGCTCACGCCCCTCGGGCCGCGTGACATCCACGGCAAGACTGCGCTTGTTGCGATTGAACGTGCGAAAAAAGCCCGCGCCAGTGCCCAGCAGGCACCGCGTGGGATCGCCGCCGACGGGCTCCACCTTGATGACGTCGGCGCCGAGATCGCCGAGCACCATGCCGCAGGTGGGGCCCATTACCATATGAGAAAACTCGACCACGCGAATGTCATTCAACGGCATCGGCGTTGTGGCAGACACGTCCGGCATCGTCAATCCTCCCCAACCCGCTCACGACGCTTCGCCGCACTGCCGATCCGGCAACCGCACCGCAAGCGTCAACGCGGATTCCACATCCGCAACCCAGGTTCTGGCAGTTCAGCGCAGGGACGCACTCGGCACGCTCGGCGATCACGCGCTGGGTGCCCAAGCATCATGGCGAGCATGGACAGGCCTCGCGCAACACCCCCTTGCCACGGCGCGCCCCGCTGATCGACAGCGCGAAACCGCTTTCGCCCACGGCCTTCAGGGATACTGCCGATTTGCCCGTATGGCGAACGCGTTGGTCCACGTCTGGCCGAGCCGGATCTGCGAGGGCTTGACCTCCGGCGTGAACGACGCGAGCGCCTTGAGTGCCGTGGCCGGGCCGCCGGCAGGCATCATGCCGTCCGGCGAGAACGCCTCACGGCAGTTGGCAAACGCTTGTAGATAAAGCGCCTTGTTGCCCAGCAGATAGGACTCCGGCACAGTCCTGATAAGATCCGCCGCAGTGGCGCGCTGAAGCCACTTGTCCGCACGCACGATGGCGTTCGCCACGGCCTGCACCGTTCGTGGATGCGTGTCGATGAAGCGCTGCGGCGCGTACATCACGGCCGCAGGCATCGGCCCGCCGAACATGGCGCGGGTGCCCGCCTGTGTGCGCGTGTCGACGAGCACCTTGATGTCGCCCGACTCCTGCAACAGCGTCATCATCGGATCGACGTTGGACACGGCATCCACCTGTCCCCCGCGCGCGGCGGCGACAACCGTCGCGCTGCTGCCGACGCCCACGATGGACACATCGCTTGGCTTGAGTCCGGCTTTCGCGAGTGCCACGTTCACCAGCATGTGCGTGCTCGATCCCGGCGCGCTCACCCCGATGCGCATGCCCTTCAGATCCTTGACAGATTTGACTTCGGCGGCCTTGGCCTTGACCACGCCAAGCACCAGTTGCGGTGCTGCGCCGAGCACCGCGAACGCTTGATAGGTCAACCCCTTGGCCTGCATGAGCAGCGTATGCTCGAAGGCCCCCGCGCCCACGTCGGCGCTGCCGCCGACAACCGCCTGCAAGGCTTTGGAGCCGCCGGCAAAGTCGTCGATGGTGACGTCGAGGCCTTCGTCCTTGAAGTACCCGAGCTGTTCGGCGATGGTCAACGGCAGATAGTAGAGGCCAGGCTTGCCGCCCACGGCGATCGTGATCTTCGGCTTCTCGAGCGCCTGTGCGGGCGCGGCGTACGCCCCGGCGCTCAGGCCCAGTGCTGCGAGGCCTGACGCCACCAGCGAGAAGGCGAGCGCCCAACGTCCTGCGGCAACACGCACCCGGCATGCTTCGGTCTGTATCATCGCGAGTCTCCTCCCGCCCGATGCGGGAAATCGGCGCGCTCCGGCTCGTCGGCTGGAATCGCTATCGGCCCCCAGAGCATCCGCTGCCCCCGAGAGGCCGACAAGTTGTGTTTCGGCATGCCAGACATCGCCGTTCACGACGCTTGCCCACGGGCCGAGCCTCCGGCGTTCCGTTCTCCTGGGCACATTACGTCACGGGATTGGCGCACAAATGATCAACGAGCATCCGCGACGCGATGGGCAACGCGTCGTAACGCCGCACGCAAACGATCAACCGGCGCTGCGCCCACGGATCGGTGAGCGGCACAATGCGCAGCGCCTCCCCGTCCTTCGCCTGCGAATAGCTGCCGACGGCCTCGCGCGGCACCACGGCCACGCCGAGGTTGGCGCGCACCATGCGGCACACGGCTTCGAAGGTCGAGACATGGATGCGGAACTTGACCGTCTTGCCCTGCTCGGCCGCCAGGCGTCGCAGCACTGTGTACATGGCGCTGTCCGGATGCACGCCGATGTGATCGAAATCGAGGGTGTCGACGAACGCAAGCTGTTCCTGGCTGGCCAGCGGATGTTCGCGGTGCAGCACGGTCACGATCTGGTCGTTTCGATAGGGGAAGACTTCGACGTCGCGGGTGTCGACGGCGTCCCAGCAGATGCCGATGTCGGTGGCGCCGTCCACTACGCCACGCACGACCTGCGCGCTGGTGTGGTCTTCGAGGTCGACCTTCACGCCGTCGTGTCGACGCAGGAACGCGCCGAGTTCATCGGGCAGGGTTTCGACGATCGAGGAGACGTTGGCGAAGATGCGGATATGGCCGCGCACGCCGCTGGTGTACTCGGACAGATCGCCTTGCATCTTCTCGAGACTTCGCAGCACATTGCGCGCGTGATGCAGCAGTGCTTCGCCTGCCGGCGTCGCCCGCACGCCCCACTTGTGACGCTGGAGAAGTGCCGAACCGACCAGAGACTCCAGGTCGTTGATGCGTTTGCTGACCGCGGAAGGCGCAATGAATTCGCGCTCGGCGGCCCGCGCAATGCTGCTTTCCTCGCAAACGGCGACGAACAGTCGCAACGAGACAAGATCGATCCGCCATAGCGCCATGCCTGTCTCCCAAAGGCACTGCATTGACAGCGATGTTGCGGCGCCTGTGGCAAAAACGCCACGGTTCGCCGCCCCGAACGACTCAGGAAAACAACATCGAAACGCCAACGAACGACCTCAACGCCAAGAACGGCGGCAAATGCCCCCAACGGCCGGGAAAACGGAAAAGCGCCGACTCGGGGGGAAGGAGGACGTCAAGGAACGCAGGCAACACGCAGGCAACAAAACCAACGTCAGGCGCGCGGGATACACGCTCCCATCGGACGTCGCGCATCCGTCTCAAGTGCCTGTCCCCGTCCCTTCCAGGACACCCGCTAGCGCATCGCTCCCGCCAGCAGCACGGCGCTCCAGCCGCCGTCCGCCGTGTTCAGCGGTGCCTCAGGCGGCGGTGCCGACGCCAAGGCCATGAACAGCCAACATTTGCAAATGACGATCGCAATCATTTTGTTGACGCTCGATCATCCCGGCTTCGTTGCCGGGCCTGCTTTGACTATAGTGCGGCGCTATCGGAGCGGCAACCCGGAAACCTTTCAAACGGGTCAGTGATTGGTGTTCGGGCAACAGCCCGCGCCACGCCGCCTTGCCGAAGCGCCGTGCATTCAGGCGCGTTTCGCCATGCCGCGCGCCAACACCAGCACCGGCACCAGGCCCACGAGCACGAGCGTCAGCGCCGGCACGGCCGCTTCGGCGAGCCGTTCGTCTGCCGCGAGGTGGCTGGTGACGACCGCCAGCGTGTCCATGTTGAACGGGCGCAGCGCCAGCGTGGCGGGCAGTTCCTTCATCACGTCGACGAACACCAGCAGCGCGGCGCTCAAGACGCTACCGCGCAGCAGCGGCAGGTGCACGCGGCGCAGCATCGCCCAGCCACTCACGCCGAGGCTGCGGGCGCTGGCGTCGAGATTGGGCGCGATGCGCGCAAAGCCGGCGTCCACGCTTTGCAGCGCAGCCGGCAGGAATCGCACGAGATAGGCGTAGATCAACACGCCGCTGGTGCCGGCGAGCACCAGTCCGTCGGCGCCGAACACGCGGCCAAGCCACGTATCCACTTGCAGCACCGGCGTGAGAATGCCCAGAGCGATGACCGCCCCCGGGATCGCGTAGCCAACGCTCACCCACCGGATAGCGATGCGCGTGACACGCCCTGGGGCCAGTCGCTGGGCGTACCCGAGCACGACGGCGGCGATGCTCGCGACGAGGGCCGCCACCGCCGCGAGGCGTACGGTGTTGAAGACCCACTCGCCGTAGCGATGCCAAGGCACCTGATCCAGTTCCGCAGCGGCCAGCCGCAACATGATGAGCACGGGCAGCAGGAAGCCGATGATGAGCGGCAGTGCGCAGACGAACGTCGCCAGGGCGGCACGTCCGCCAGACAGGCGTGTGTGTCGCGACGGCGCCGGCGCTCGCCCCGGCGCCCCGTAGTACCGCAACCGCGCCCGGCTGCGCGCTTCTGCGATCAGCAAGACGAGGACGGCCAACAACAGACAGGCCGAGAGTTGCGCGGCCGCCACCCGATCGCCCATCGACAACCAGGCGCGGTAGATGCCGGTCGTGAGCGTCGGCACCCCAAAGTAGGCGACCGCGCCGTAGTCGGCGAGCGTCTCCATGAGCACCAGCGCCAAACCCGCGACCAGGGCCGGTCGCGCCAGCGGTAACGCTACGCGCAGGAACCCCTGTACTGGCGTGCACCCCAGCGTGCGCGCGGCTTCGAAGTAACGTTGGCTGTGTTCCAGAAAGGCGGTGCGTGCCAGCAGATAGACGTACGGATAGAACGCCCCGGCGAAGACCCACGCGGCGCCGTACCAGGAGCGAATCTCCGGGAAGGCGGCGAGACGCTCGACCGAGAGCAGCGAGCGCAATGCGCTTTGCACCGGGCCGGCGAACTGCAGGAAGTCGGTGTAGGCGTAGGCGGTGACATAGGCGGGCATCGCCAGCGGCAGAATCAGCGCCCATTCCAGCACGCGGCGGCCGGGAAACGTGTACTGCACGACCAGCCACGCGCTGGTGACGCCCATCACCAGCACGCCCGCGCTCACGGCGACCGAGATGCGCAACGAGTTGAGCAGGTACTCGGGCAGTACCGTGTCGAGCATATGGGCGAGGACGGCCTGAGTTTGCGCGTCTCCCGCGCCGAGCGCCGCCAGGATGCCGACCATCGGCACGAGCACGACCAGCGCGGACACCCACGCCACCCACCGCCATGCCCAGGCGACGGACAGCCGTGCAGTGCGCCGGCGTCTGGCGACGAGTGGCGAACGTCCGGTCAAGACGGAATCGGCATGGGCAGAATCGGCGGCGGCGCGTGACGGAGGCGTCGATGACATCGGCAAATCGTAACGGGAAGCGGAAATTGGGTGAACGAGCGAGGGTACCCCCCCGGGCGACGGCTCACTGCCGTTGCCCCGTCGCATCGTTTCGGGGAACCGGCAGACACTCGCCGGTCTAATGCGTTGTAAATTATACGCATTCGCGATTGCGACTCTGACGCGGATGGCCGCAGAAAGTGCCCGACCTCCAGCGAAAAGGGCCACCTCGCGACATTCGTGTCCACGCGTCATCACTCGTCATCACTCATCTCCATTCATCTGCTTCGTCGACGTGCTTGCGTCGATTCACGCCACCTTACGCCGATGCCCCTGCCCTACCTGCTGCTTGACCATCTCTGCGTGAATTACGAGGCTGCCGGCCACGTCCATACCGCGGTACGCGACTTGTCGCTGTCGTTGGCCCGCGGCGAAATCGGCTGTCTGCTCGGTCCGTCCGGCTGCGGCAAGACGACGGTGCTGCGCGCCGTCTGTGGTTTCGAGCCGTTGGCCGGCGGGCGTATCGTGCTCGATGGTCACGAAGTTGCCAACGCGCAGTCGAGCGAACCGCCGGAGCGTCGCCACGTTGGCGTCGTGTTCCAGGATTACGCGTTGTTCCCGCATCTGGACGTTGCCCGGAATATCGTCTTCGGCATCGGGCGCATGGCGCGCGGCGAGCGTCAGGCGCGCGTGGAAATGCTCGCGGAGCGCGTCGGGCTGGCAGGGGCGCTGAAGAAGTATCCCCATGAACTCTCGGGCGGTCAGCAGCAACGCGTGGCGCTCGCACGCGCTCTGGCCCCCGCCCCTGCGCTGCTCTTGCTCGACGAACCGTTCTCGAACCTCGATCTCGATCTGCGCGAGCGTCTGGCGGTCGAGGTGCGCGAGATCATCCAGGCGAGCGGGGCGACGGCGATCCTCGTCACCCACGACCAGCACGAAGCCTTCGCGATGGCCGACCGCATCGGCGTCATGCATGCGGGGGCGATCGCCCAGTGGTCGCCCGCGCGCGAGTTGTGGCACGCGCCCGCCAATCGTGTGGTGGCGGATTTCATCGGACGCGGCGCCTTGATTCCCGGTACCTTCCGGGGCAATGCCGACGGCGGTGGCATCTCGCTCGAACTCGGGGAGCTGGCCGTCTCGCCGGGGCTGGCCGACAAGCTGCTGCGCAGCGCCGCCAACGATGCGTATCCCGTGAACGTCGACGTACTGCTGCGCGCGGACGACATCGCGCACGACCCGGCGAGTCCGTTCGAAGGCACGCTGGTGCGGCGCGCGTTCCGTGGGGCCGATCAGTTGTACACCTTGCGTCTGGCGTCGGGGCGCGAGGTGATCGCCCGCGTGGATAGCGAGTTGGCCCACGAAGTGGGCGAGCGCGTGGGGCTGCGTCTGTCGGTCGAGCATCCGGTGGCTTTCGCGACAAATGCCGGCGGCGTCTGAGCGTTGCGCAGCACGGCGTGCCTCGGAGGCTGGTAAAATCCGGCAAAACGGATGGGCCTATGAAACAGTACCTCGACTTCATGCGCCATGTACTCGAACATGGCACCGACAAGACTGACCGCACCGGCACGGGCACGCGCTCGGTGTTCGGCTACCAGATGCGCTTCGACCTGCAGGAAGGCTTCCCGCTCGTCACCACCAAGAAGGTGCATATCAAGTCCATCGTGCACGAACTCCTGTGGTTCCTGCAGGGCAGCACCAACGTGCGCTATCTGCAGGAAAACGGCGTGTCCATCTGGAACGAATGGGCCGATGCCGAGGGTGAACTCGGCCCTGTCTACGGCGCGCAGTGGCGCTCGTGGCCGACGCCCGACGGCGGTCATATCGACCAGATCACGCAGCTCGTCGAGCAGATTCGTACGACGCCCGACTCGCGCCGCCTGATCGTGTCCGCCTGGAACGTCGGCGAGATTCCTCGCATGGCGCTGCCGCCATGTCACGCGTTCTTCCAGTTCTATGTGGCCGATGGCAAGCTGTCGTGCCAGCTCTATCAGCGCAGCGCGGATATTTTCCTTGGCGTGCCGTTCAACATCGCGAGCTACGCGATGCTCACGCACATGATGGCGCAGCAGACCGGGCTCGAGGTGGGCGACTTCGTCTGGACGGGGGGCGACTGCCATCTGTACAACAACCACCTCGAACAGGTTCGCACGCAGCTTGCGCGCGAGCCGTTCGCGTTACCGAGGCTCGAGATCTCGCGCAAGCCTGATTCGATCTTCGATTATCGTTTCGAGGACTTCCATATCACCGGATACGAAGCGCATCCGCATATCAAGGCACCGGTGGCCGTATGACGATACTGACGCTGGTGGTCGCCCGCGCCGAGAACGGTGTGATCGGGCGCGACAATCAATTGCCGTGGCGATTGCCGGAAGATCTGGCCCACTTCAAGCGCACGACACTCGGCAAGCCGATCGTGATGGGGCGCAAGACGTTTGATTCGATCGGTCGTCCGCTGCCGGGCCGTCGCAATATCGTGGTGTCGCGCAATCCGGATCTGAAGATCGACGGCTGCGACGTGGCCGGATCGCTCGTCGATGCGATGCGGCTGTGCGTGGGGGTCGAGGAAATCTGCCTGATCGGCGGCGCGCAGTTGTACGCCGAAGCCCTGGCAAGCGCAGACAAGGTGGTCGTCACGGAGATCGCCAAGGCGTTCGAAGGCGACGCACATTTCCCGGATCTGCCTGCCGCCCAATGGCAGGAAACCGCCCGCGAGACCCATCACTCGCCCGCGCCGAACGACTTCGACTACGCGTTCGTGACTTACGAACGGATTTGAAGCGACGGGGCGCTCAAGGTCGCCGCTCTCGATCTCGCCCCTCTCCTCTCCAGCGCCGCAAACACGCCCAGTCGCGACATCCAGGGACGCCCATGGAAAAAGCGGCGTCGACACGCTATCGTCAGATAACCCGTCAACGCCGCCGGTCCGACGTCGTCCTTGTCCTTCAGTGACGTCAAGGGCAGCAGGCGCGCCGCACAACGCCACCGCCGGCCGTCAACCGCCCAGATACGCCTCGAGCACGCGAGGATTCCCGAGCAGATTGCGCCCGGTATCTTCGAGCACCACCTTACCGGTTTCGAGCACGTAGCCATGTTGCGCAATCTTCAGCGCCTGACGCACGTTCTGCTCCACCAGGAAGATGGTCAGCCCTTCGGCGTTGATTTCCCTGAGCGTGTTGAAGATGCCCTGCACGATGATCGGCGCAAGCCCCATCGACGGCTCGTCGAGCAGCAACAGCCGTGGCCGCGCCATCAGCGCACGGCCAATGGCCAACATCTGCTGTTCGCCCCCCGACAAGTTCCCGGCCATCTGCTCGATACGCTCAGCCAGCCGCGGAAAGCGCCCCAGCACCTTGTCCAGATCCGCCTTCACGTTCTGCTTGTCGCGACGCGTGTAGGCGCCAAGCTCCAGGTTCTCGCGCACGGACATCGTCGTGAGCGTGGCGCGTCCCTCGGCCACCTGCACCAGCCCGCGCTGCACGATCTTGTTCGGCGCCAGACCGCCGACATCTTCCCCTTCGAAGAGAATCGTGCCCGCCTGCTTCTTGATGAGACCCGACAGCGCAAGCAGCGTCGTCGACTTGCCCGCGCCATTGGCACCGACCAGCGAGGTGATCTCATGCTCGCGCAACGAGAAGTCGACGCCCTTCACGGCTTCGATATGCCCATAGGCCACCTTCAGGCCCTTCACTTCGAGCAGCGCGCTCATGCCTTGTCCTCCGCGCCAGCCGCGAGGGCAGCCGCATCGTCGTCATCGTCATCGCGGCCGAGATAGGCCTCGATGACCTGCGGGTTATGCTTGATCTCGTCGGGACTGCCTTCAGCGATGATGCGCCCGAAGTTCAACACGGCGATGCGCTCGCACAACCCCATCACAAAACGCATGTCGTGCTCGATCATGAAGATCGTGTAACCACGCGCCTTGATGTTCTCGATCTCGCTCATGAGATCGACCTTCTCCCCCGTGTTCATGCCGGCGACCGGCTCGTCGAGCAGCAGCAGCTTGGGCTCGGTCGCCAGCGCCCGGGCCAGTTCGAGCTTGCGCTGGTCGCCGTACGACAGGTTGTCGGCAATGTCGTGCGCCTTGTGATCGAGCTTCACCCACGAGAGCAGCTCAAGCGCCCGCTCGCGCGAGCGCTTCTCCATCTCGCGATACCCCGGCAGCGACAGCAGCAAGCCTGCCGGGCCATACGAGAGGTGCCGGTGCATGCCGACCACCACGTTCTCGATCAGCGTCATCTCCTTGAAGACACGGATGTTCTGGAACGTGCGGGCAATGCCGCGCTGCGTAATCCGATGCGGCTTCTGCCCCACCAGACTCTCGCCGTCGAACGTGATGCTGCCGCCCGTAGGCTGCAACAGGCCGGTGATCAGGTTGAAGACGGTCGTTTTCCCCGCCCCGTTCGGGCCGATCAGGCCGAAGATCGTGCCTTGCGGCACCTCGATGTTCACGTCCTGGAGAACGTGCAGACCACCGAATCGTTTGGAAATATTGGAAAGCTTGAGCATGTCGTATCCCCCGTCCGCTTATGTGGAAGAGGCCGAACGCGTCTTGCCGGCACGGAACCACCGGCGAAAGCGCATCGGATCCCAAATGCCCTTGGGCAGGAACAGCACGATCAGCACCAGAATCAGGCCGTTGACCACAAGACGGAAGGCGTCGAAAGCCCGCAGCATCTCGGGCAGCAGCGTGAGAATCGTGCTGCCAAGCACCGGCCCGATCAGCCCGTTGATGCCGCCAAGAATTGCCATGGTGAGAATCTCCACGCCACGGTCGAAGCCGAATTCATTCGGTCCGATGAAGAACGTCAGATGCGCATTGAGCGCCCCGGCCAGCCCGGCCAGCACCGCCCCCAGCACGAACGCCAGCA
This sequence comes from Pandoraea eparura, assembly GCF_902459725.1. GTDB lineage: Bacteria > Pseudomonadota > Gammaproteobacteria > Burkholderiales > Burkholderiaceae > Pandoraea > Pandoraea eparura. Next base: position 202,134 of record NZ_CABPSH010000004.1, on the reverse strand, counting down.
TCTTGTAGCCGGTGACGTTGATGCCCATGAGGCCCGCCGCCGTTTCGTCTTCCTTGATGGCTTCGAACGCACGGCCCACCTTGGAGCGGCGCAGGCGCCACAGCACAGCGAGCGAAATCACCACGGCGCCCGCCACGTGCCACCACTGGGTGAGTTGCGGAATGCCGTTCAGGCCCAGCGCACCGCCGGTGAGGTCTTCCGTGTTGAGAATCAGCACGCGCACGACTTCACCGAAGCCCAGCGTTGCCATGGCAAGATACACGCCCGACAGACGCAGCGTCGGCTTGCCGATGATGAAGGCGATCAGCGCCGGCGCGGCCATGCCCCCCGCCAGCGACACCGCAAACGGCGCGTCGTAGTTCATCGTGAGCAAGGCCGCCGTGTACGCGCCGATACCCATGAACGCGGCATTGGCCATGGCCAGCATGCCGCACGAGAGCGTGAGGTAAATCGACAGGGCCAGCAGCGCGTTGGTGCCAAGTGTCAGCACCAGGTTGCTATAAACCGCCCAGAAATTGTTAAACCAGTCCATTGCGCCCCCGTGATTACGCTTTGCGTTCGAGCACTTTGCCGAACAACCCCTGCGGACGCACCAGCAGGATCAGGAACAACAGGCCGAACGCGACGGCGTCACGCATGTTCGAGCCGATATACGCGACCGACAGCACTTCCGCGAAGCCGAGAAACAGGCCACCGATCATCGCGCCGCGAATGTCGCCCATGCCGCCGAGAATGATGACCGCAATCCCCTTGTGCAGCATCGGCTGGCCCATCAGCGGGAAAACGGCGTTGGAGTAAAGCCCGATCAGCACCCCCGCCATGCCGCCCAGCCCCGCCGCGGCAAACGACGTCGCCAGGAACAGACCCTCGACGTTGATGCCGAGCAGATAGGCCGCCTTCGGCGACTCGGCAATGGCACGCAGCGCGCGCCCGAGTTGCGTCTTCTTGATCGTGGCAATGAGCACGGCCATGAGCGCAAACGAGATGAAGATGATCGCGAGCTCCAGCACCGTCATGTGCACGCCGGCCACGGTCAGGGTGTCCTGCGGCACGAGTTCATATGGGAACCGCAGGTTTTCCGCACCGAAAATGCCCTGCACTCCGTTGTTGAGCAGAATGCCCACGCCAATGGTGGCGATCATTGGAATCAGGTGAGGCGCACCGCGCTTGCGCAACGGTTTGAGCACCAGCACATCGATGAGCAAGCCGACCAGACCCGCCACGACGACCGCCGTGACGATGGCCGCCCACAGCGGCAGATGAAGGCGCACGACGGCTTGCAGCGCCGCATAGGCACCGACCATGAAGACTGCGCCGTGCGAGAGATTGATAACGCCGAGAATGCCGAACACGAGGGTGAACCCGAGCGCGAACAAGGCGTACACGCACCCGAGGGAGAGCGCGTTGACGAGTTGCTGTTCCAGCATGGTGATTATTCCAGCCTGAGGGACGGGGACACGCGCCGCACGGGGGTACGGCGTGCGCCAGAAACGCCGATGGGCGTAGCGCCTTTCAGCTCTACGCCCATGCGGACTTCTTCAAGTACTGCCGGGCTGCTTACTTCTCGATGACGTACTTGTTGCCCTTCGTCACGCTGACGATCGGCGCCTGTTGTGCGTCGTACCCGGCCGGCTTGCCGTTCTTGCCCATGGCCTGACGGAATGCGAACTTGCCCGTGGCGCCGTCGTGCGTGGCCTTCGGCAGCGCGTCGCGCAGTGCCTTGCGGTCGGCTTCCAGGTTGCCCGAGAGCTTCACGCTCTTGATTGCGCCGGCTGCGATATACATCGCGTCATAGGCTTGCGCCGCGAACTGGTCCGGGGCCATGTTGTACTTCGCCTTGTAGGCCGCGATGAACTTCGTGTTCGCCGGCGTGTTGTTCTCGATCGACCACGGGCTACCCACCCACAGGCCGTCCGAGCTGCCCTTGGCCAGATCGAACACCTTGACCGAGTTCATCCCGTTGCCGCCGATGAACGGCACATTGATGCCCAACTGACGCGCCTGCACCATGATCGGCGCGCCTTCGGCGATCAGGGCCGACAGCACGATGGCGTCCGGGTTGCTCGCCTTGATCTTCGTGAGCTGCGCCTTGAAGTCCACGTCGCCCTTGGCGAACGTCTCGGTCGTCGTGACCGGGATCTTCAGATCGGCCAGCGCCTTCTTGAAGTTGTCGTAGCCGCTCTTGGTGAACACGTCGTCGTTGCCGTACAGCACCGCGACCTTCTTGATGCCCGTGTGCTTGGTCGCGACCTTGATGGTCTCGGGCAGCACGTCGGCTTCGGTCACCGAATTACGGAAGATGTAGTCGCCGATGGATGTGATGCCGTCCGCCGTGTTCGACGTGCCGAACGCCACCGTCTTGCTGGCTTGCGCGATCGGGTCGGCCGCCTGCGCCGAGTTCGACAACGTCGGGCCGAAGACCATGAGCACCTTGTCCTGGAAGATCAACTTCTTGAAAACGTTGATCGCTTCTTCCTTCTTGCCCTGTTCGTCTTCGACCTGCAGCACAAGCTTGTTGCCGTTCACGCCGCCGGCGGCGTTGATTTCGTCAGCCGCGAGCTGGAAACCGTTCTTGATGGCGGCGCCATATTGCGCCGCACCGCCCGACAGTGCCTCGGCCACACCGATCTTCAGATCGGCTGCGTGGGCCGCAGCCACCATCCCCGTAGCGACAAGTGCGCTCAGCAACTTGGTCATGGTGCTTTTCATGAGTCTTCTTCCTCCAATTCCTAGTCTCTAGTTATGAGAAAGCGCGCCTTGTGAGCGCGCCCATTACCCTAACTACCGCGTCGGTTCTTAAGCCACGGCTTAAGAAAACTCCCAAGCATAACGCAAACTGCCTGTATCGGGCACGACAAATGGGGTTTTGCCCCGTTGCGGCGCAAAAATGCAACGCGCTTATGGCGTCGCAACGGCGTTTTGCAGCATCAATGACCAGCGATGGTCATTTGTTCAATCAGGATTGACCCGACCTCCTTGGTGCCGCGCACGAGGGCATCGGCCCCGATGGCAACGATCTGCCGGAACATGTCGTTCAGGTTGCCCGCCAGCGTGATCTCCTCGACCGGATACTGGATTTCGCCGTTCTCCACCCAGAAACCCGACGCGCCACGCGAATAATCGCCCGTCACATAGTTCACGCCCTGCCCCATCAGTTCGGTCACGAGCAGGCCGGTGCCGAGTTTGCGCAACATCGCGCGGAAGTCGTCCGTCGGCGCGGTGAGCTTGCTGTACATGCGCAGGTTGTGCGAACCGCCGGCGTTACCGGTCGTTTGCATGCCGAGCTTTCGGGCCGAATAGGTCGACAGGAAGTAGCCCTGCACCACGCCGTCGCTCACGACGTCACGGGCGCGCGTTCTCACGCCCTCTTCGTCGTACGGGGCACTGCCCATGGCGCGTGGCACGTGCGGGTCTTCGTAAATGCCGACGTGATCGGCAAACACCGGCTTGCCCAGGCTGTCGACCAGGAACGTAGCCTTGCGATACAGCGCGCCACCGCTCACGCCCTGCACGAACGCCCCCAGCAGACCGGCGGCGAGCGGCGCCTCGAACAGCACCGCGCACTTGCGCGTGGACAGCTTGCGCGCGTGCAGGCGGGCCAGCGCGCGCTCGGCGGCATAGTGGCCCACCGCTTCGGGCGAAGCCAGGTCCCCGGCGGCGCGCTTGGACGAGTACCAGTCGTCGCGCTGCATATGGCTGCCCGAGCCGGCAATGGGCGAGACCGAGAGGTAATGACGCGAATACGGATACCCCGAGAGAAAGCCACGGGTCGTGCCCAGCATGAATTGCGAGTGCTGGGCCGACACGCCGGCCCCTTCGGAATTCCGGATCAGGGGGCTCACTTCGAACGCCGCCGTCTCGGCGCGTCGCGCCAGCTCGACGGCCTCGTCGGCCGTGATGTCCCACGGATGAAACAATGACAAGTCTTGCGGGTGCATCTCCAGTAGTTCGGACTCGGCGAGCCCGGCGCAGTCGTCTTCCGCAGTGAAACGCGCAATGTTGTAGGCCGCGTCGACCGTGTCGTGCAGCGCCTTGCGCGAGAAGTCCGACGTGCTGGCGTTGCCGCGACGCTGGCCGATGAACACCGTCACGCCCACCAGCTTGTCGCGGTTGCGCTCGATGGTCTCGACCTTGCCACGGCGCACCGAGACCGACAGGCCATCGCCCTCGGAGATCTCGGCCGCCGCGTCGGTGGCGCCGAGCGAACGGGCGTACTGTAGTACGTCGCTGACGATTTCCTTGAGTTGATCCTGGGTATGCGTGAAGTGCTGGGTCGCTTGGGACATCGGCGCGATTCGGTCAGTGGCTGAATAGGAACCGCCATCTTAGCGCGACTTCCTCGCCATCGTGCGAAGGCCCGGCAACTATTTGGTCGGCGCGCGCCGCGCTACAATAGCGCCCATGACGCATATTCAACGCTATAACCGTATCGCCCATGCCGAGCTTTCCGACGAAGGCCCGAGCAAATCCCAGCGCAAGCGCGAATCGCATGCCTTGCAGGATCTGGGCGAAGAACTGGTCAACCTGGCCAAGGACGCGCTCGCCCGCGTGCCGATGCCCGAGAATCTCGAACAGGCCGTCAAGGACTGCCGCAAGATCACCGCACACGAAGGCCGCCGCCGTCAGATGCAGTACGTGGGCAAGCAAATGCGCACGCTGCATGAGTCGGAAGTCGACGCGATTCGCCGCGCGCTCGATGTCATCAAGGGCGTATCGAAGGCGGAAACGGCCAAGCTGCACGCGCTCGAGCGCTGGCGCGAGCGCCTGCTGGCGAAGGATGAGGCCCTCACCGAGTTGCTCGCCCAGCATCCGCAGGCCGACGCCCAGCAACTGCGCACGCTGATTCGCAACGCCCGCCGGGAACAGGCCGCGCAAAAACCGCCGAAAGCCTTTCGCGAGCTATTTCAAGCGCTCAAGGATCTGCTTGGCACCGGATCGTCCGACGCCGAAACTTCGGATGAGGCCGAAAACGAACTGCCGGAATTCCCAACCCGCGAGGAAGAGTGATGGCCGCCCGCTCACATCCGGACGAACTGCGCGTAGGCCTCGTCTCGATCAGCGATCGGGCGAGCCAGGGCACGTATGACGATCAGGGCATTCCGGCGCTCCAGGCGTGGCTCGGCACCGCGCTCCTATCCCCCTGGGTGGCCGAAACGCGCCTGATTCCCGATGACGCCGACGGCATTACCGCCACACTGATCGATCTCGTCGACGCGAAGCAGTGCGACCTGGTGCTCACCACCGGCGGCACGGGCCCTGCCCGGCGCGATGTCACACCCGAGGCCACGTTGCGGGCCGGCACGAAGGAAATGCCGGGCTTCGGGGAGCAGATGCGCCAGATCAGTCTGCGCTTCGTGCCGACGGCCATCCTGTCGCGCCAGGTCGCCGTGATCCGCGAGAGCGCCGACCATGCCGCGCTCATCATCAACCTGCCCGGCCAGCCCAAGTCGATCAAGGAAACGCTCGAAGGGCTGCGCGACGCGGACGGACAGTCGATCGTGCCCGGCATCTTTGCGGCCGTGCCGTATTGCATCGACCTGATCGGCGGCCCCTACATCGAGACCGATGAGGCCGTCTGCAAGGCCTTCCGCCCCAAGAACGCCATTCGCGCGCCGAAACCGGCTTGATTTGCCTGACTTGAGCGCCTGACTTGAGCACCTGACTTGATGGCCTACCTAAGGGTCAGACGACGGGGCGTTGCGGGCCATTCGCTTCGGACATCCAAAGCACAACGCCAGCAATGTCGCTGGCGTTGTGTGGGGTCTGGCAGAGATTAGGCCGGGGTGGACGTCGGCGCATCCGGCGCATCAGCGGCACTGGGCGCACCGGGCACGGTCGTCTTCAGGAAATGCGCGCGGTAGTACACCAGCTCGTCGATCGACTCGTGGATGTCGGCCATCGCCGTGTGGGCGGCCCGTTTGGTGAAGCCCTTGTAGACCGTGGGTTCCCAGCGGCGGCACAGTTCCTTGAGCGTGCTGACATCGAGGTTCCGGTAGTGGAAGAACGCCTCGAGCTTGGGCATGTAACGCGCCATGAAGCGGCGATCCTGACAGATCGAATTACCGCACATCGGCGATTTGTTGGGCGGCACGTACTGCGAGAGGAACTCGATCAGTTGCGCTTCGGCGGACGCCTCGTCGATCGTTGACGCCTTCACGCGATCGATCAGCCCCGAGCGGCCGTGGGTCGACTTGTTCCAGTCGTCCATCCCGTCGAGCACGGCGTCCGATTGATGGATCGCGAACACCGGCCCCTCGATGCGGCGCGTCAGCGCGGAATCCGTGACGACGACCGCCACCTCGATGATCCGGTCGCTGTCGGGCTGCAGACCGGTCATTTCCATATCGAGCCAGACCAGATTGAACTCGGCGCGCGCGAGCGTCGTCTCGACATCGGCAGACGTGGGATGTTGGGAGGGAATGACAGACATGGTCGGAAGACTCTGGAAAACACGTCGGTGGGCGACCGGCAAGGCGCCTGGCCGGTCGAAAGAACTTATAATTCTCGCATACTTCGGATTCTCCTCAAGCGCATGCTCACTTACCTCTTCGTGATCTTCCTGCTGGCGATGGTCTTGACCAAGCTCTGGCTGGCCGCCCGTCAGGTCCGCCATGTGGTCGCCCATCGGGCGGCCGTTCCCGAGCGATTCGCCGACACGATCACACTGACCGACCATCAGCGCGCGGCCGATTACACGATCGCCCGCACCCGTCTGGGCATGGCCGAGATCTTTGCCCAGGCGGTGCTGCTCGTCGCTTTCACGCTGTTGGGCGGGCTGAACCTGCTGCATATTGGCGTGACCGAGTGGCTCGGCGAAGGCTATCTGGGCCAGATCGCTTTGATCGCGGCCGTGCTGCTGATTTCCGGTCTCGTCGACCTGCCCTTCACTTACGTGCGGCAATTCGTGATCGAACAGCGTTTCGGCTTCAACCGCATGTCGCTCGGGCTGTTTATCGTCGATATGATCAAGGCCACCGCCATCGGCGTGGTGCTCGGACTGCCGCTGCTCTTCGTCGTGCTGTGGTTGATGGAGCGCGCGGGGCCGCTGTGGTGGCTGTACGCCTGGGTCGTCTGGGTCGGTTTCAATCTGTTCGTGCAGTTCATCTTCCCGCACGTCATCGCGCCGATGTTCAACAAATTCGAGCCGCTCGCGGATGCATCGCTGGCGCAGCGCATCGAGGGACTGATGCAGCGCTGCGGCTTTGCGGCGCGCGGCTTGTTCGTGATGGACGGCTCGAAGCGATCTGCCCACGGCAACGCCTATTTCAGCGGCTTCGGCCGCACCAAGCGCATCGTGTTCTTCGATACGCTTATCGAGCGGCTCTCGCCCGCTGAGATCGAAGCCGTACTGGCCCACGAACTGGGGCACTTCAAACGTCGCCACATCATGAAGCGTCTGGTCGTCGCCTTCGTGCTGTCGCTGGCCTTCCTTGCCCTGCTCGGGTGGCTGATCGGCCGCACGTGGTTCTACACCGACCTCGGCGTGATGCCGTCGTTGACCGGCAGCAACAACGCATTGGCGCTGGTGCTGTTCTTCCTGGTGCTGCCGGTATTCGGCTTCTTTGCCAGCCCGCTGGGCAGCCTGACGTCGCGCAAGCACGAGTTCGAGGCCGACGCCTTCGCCGCCAGTCAGACGCAAGCCAGCGATCTGGTCAACGCGCTCGTCAAGCTCTACCAGGACAACGCCTCGACGCTCACGCCCGATCCGGTCTACACCGCGTTCTACTATTCGCATCCGCCGGCCTCCCAGCGCATCGACCGTTTGCTGGGGCACGCATGAAGCGCAGCCTCAAGGGCAAGGCCGTGCCGGTCGAGACGACCGCTCAGGATCGGCGTCACGGCCGCGTCACGGCAGCACACGGTCGTCACTATGTCGTGGAAGCGGACGATGGCGAAACGGTGCTGTGCTTTCCGCGCGGCAAGAAAAGCGAAATCGCCGTCGGCGACGAAGTGTCCTGGGCGCGTACCGGCGATCAGGGGGTCATCGAAGAGATCCTGCCGCGCCGCAACCTGCTCTATCGCTCGGACCAGTTCAAGAGCAAGCTCTTCGCCGCCAACATCGACCAGTTGGTCATCATGTTAGGGACCGAGCCGTACTTCAGCGAGGATTTGCTGGGGCGGGCACTCGTCGCGTCGGAAGCCAACGCGCTGCGCCCGTTGATCGTGCTCAACAAGACCGATGTCACTGCGGCCTTACCCGCTGCACGCGAGCGTCTGGCGCCGTATCGCGCGTTGGGCTACGACGTGGTGGAGCTTTCCGTGCGTGCCGATCCGGAAGGGGCGAAGGCGCTGTTGTTGCCGCGTCTGGCCCATCAAGCCTCGTTGCTGCTCGGGCAGTCGGGCATGGGCAAATCCAGCCTGGTGAACCTGCTCGTCCCCGACGCCGACGCCGCCACGCGCGAAATCTCCACGGTGTTGAACTCGGGCAAGCACACGACGACCTTCACCCGCATCTTCCATTTGCCCGAAGGTGGACTGCTCATCGATTCGCCCGGGTTCCAGGAGTTTGGCCTGCATCACCTCAAGGAGGGGGCGCTGGAGCGCGCGTTCCCCGAATTCCGTCCGCGACTCAGCGGGTGCCGGTTCTACAATTGCCACCACCTGAAGGAACCGGGTTGCGCCATTCTTGAGGCCGTGGCCGAGGGAAGCATCTCGCAACAGCGCCATACGCTCTACGCCCAACTCGTTCACGAATCGGAGCAGCAGGTTCCCTACTGAGGCGCCAGTCGGAGCGAATCGGTCACGCAAAACGCCGCGTCTACAGCAATGCCGGCCGGTCGAGCCTGCGAGCATCGCGGCACCTGCCTAGCGATAATCGGCCATAGCAAGGATCTGCGAAACGCAGTAAAAAATGCCGCTTCGATCCTCTCATCGAAGCGGCATTTTTGTTTTCACCGAACGCTGTTGGCGCATCCGAGGCGCGTCACGGATGCACTCGCCTGAAGCATCAGCCCAACCACACGGCGAGGGTCAGCAGCAGCAACAGGAGCATCCACAGCAGGACCGCACGCCACACCAGACCCACAGCCGCCTGAAGCGTGCGAGGCGTGCATTCGCTGCCGACCGGCAGCACCGCGTCGTCGCCCTGACTCAGCGCATCGACGCTCGAGACTTCCGCCAGCGGCCCCGTCAATCGCGCGCCCAGCGCACCGCTGCCCGCGGCCAGCAAGATGCCTTCGTTCTCGTTCGGCCACTGCTTGGCATAGTGACGCCAGGCATAAATGGCGTCTTCGAAGTTGCCCACGATGGCGAAACCGATGGCCGTCAAACGTGCCGGCACCCAGTCGATCACATAGAACACCTTGCGCGCGAAGGCACCGAAGGCCGGGCTTCGATCGGGTGCGGGTTCCGTCCAGCGACGCGACAGATATTCGGCAAGACGGTACAACACCGCCCCTGCGGGACCCACCGGCATCAGGAACCAGAAGAACACCCCGAAAACGTGGCGGTGTGAGGCGACGACCGCATGCACGAGCGTGTGGCGCACAATTTCGTCCACCGGCATGTCGACCGTGTCGATACCGATCCATTGATGCAGGATGTCGCGCGCTTCGTTCACGTTATCGTTGTTCAGGGCAACGTGAATGTCCGTGAAGTAGTGGCTGAACTGCCGGAATCCCATCGTCAGGTAGACGATGAGCACGTTCCAGGCGAAGCCCAGAAAAATGTTGACCCGCATGAGCAGGTAATAGATGACGCCAACGGCCAGCACGAACGGCAGCACCACGACCAGCCATGCCAGCACGCCGTGACGCGGAAGTCCGGCATCGAAGGATTGCGAAGTATGGGTCGCGTGGGAGCGAATCAGGTTGTAGATCGGGTTTTGCGTGGAGAGGGCACGCACCTGCTCGAGGATCAGCGCGAGGAGTACCGAAAAGAATGTCATGCGTGCGTTCAGATCACCAGACGGAATGGTGTAACGATAGCACAGCTTCTCGCAAATGCCCGGCCCAGACGCCTGCACGACGCACTCACTTCACGCTTCGAGCAGACAATTTGCAAAAACGATAAAGCGCTCGCGTCAGGCCCGCAGCAATTGATAGAAATTACGCAGCATGCCGGCCGTTGCCCCCCAAATGAAATACTCGCCGCCCGCGGGCTTCGGATAGGGCATCGCGTAAAACCGGCGCTCGCCCACCGGATAGTGGAAGACACGGATCTGGTGATGCGCGGGGTTCATCAGGAAATCCAGCGGCACCTCGAATATCTCGTCGACTTCGCCGGCGTCGGCCATGAGATCGAATGGCGGCTTGACCAGGCCCACGACCGGCGCAACACGAAAGCCAGTGCCGGTGACGTAGTCGGGCAAGCGGCCAATCACTTCTACCGCGCCGGAATCGAGCCCGATTTCCTCGCGCGACTCACGCAAGGCGGTGGCGATCGGCGTCGGATCGTCGGGCTCGCGACTGCCGCCAGGAAAACTCACTTGTCCGGCGTGCGTGCTCAGATGCTGTGTTCGCTGGGTCAGCAACACAGTGGTGCCATACGCGCGCATCACCAACGGCACGAGCACGGCCGCCGCGCGCGGCGTGAATTGCGCAGGCGGCGCGAGTTCGATCGCCCCCGCCTCGGGCGTCCAGATCGGCGGACTGGCCAGTCGGTCTCGCAACGCTGCGGGCGTTAGTCGCTCTGCCGGCACTGCAGGCTCCCCCTCGCCCGTCGAGACGATGGGTAACGCTTCAGGATGCAGGATGAGAGGTGGCGCCACGGAGACCTTTGCTGAGTGGGGAACTTCGCTATTTTAGCGAGGAAGCTAAAAACGCGTACGCGCAAAGAAAATGCCAATCGCGTGGCAATTCTCGGCATTCCACAGGCGATGGCACGCCGCAGCATCCCGATCGATGAAAGACAGCACAACGAAAAAAGCACCCCGAAGGGTGCTTTTTTCCATACGGCTTTGGCTGCGCCCGGCCACGAGGTCGCCAGGCGTAGCGGCGTCCGATTTACTCGGCAGCAGCGGTCTTGCTCTTGAACGTGAGCTTTTCCTTGATACGTGCCGACTTGCCCGAACGCTCGCGCAGGTAGTACAGCTTGGCGCGACGCACGTCACCACGACGCTTGACTTCGATGCTGGCGATCAGCGGCGAGTACGTCTGGAACGTACGCTCAACGCCTTCACCCGACGAAATCTTGCGCACGATGAACGCCGAGTTCAGGCCACGGTTACGCTTGGCGATCACGACGCCTTCGTATGCCTGAACGCGCTTGCGCGTACCTTCCACCACGTTCACGTTGACGATCACGGTATCGCCCGGGGCGAATTCGGGAATCGTCTTGTTCGCGGTCAGACGCGCGATTTCTTCTTGCTCGATCTTGGCGATCAGATTCATTTACCACTCCTTGTGCCATCGTATCGGCGTTATATACCGGCATGCCGGCCCCGACAGAGGATGGGTGCTAACCGAATGTCGTCCCCATGACGACACCCGCCGCCTACTGGGCCGACGTATCGGCCCGCAGGCTTGCCAGCCACGCCTCATCGGCACGACTGAGCAATCCGTTGGCGCGTGCGCTCTCGATCAGATCGGGGCGCTTGCGCCAGGTATTGGTCAACGCCTCGCGGCGCCGCCACTTTTCAATCTCGGCGTGATGCCCGCCCAACAACACGTCAGGCACCCGCACCCCTTCGTATTCTTCAGGGCGCGTGTAGTGCGGACAATCCAGCAGTCCGTTGACGAAACTGTCCTGCTCGGCCGACTGTTCATCGTTCAGTGCGCCGGGTAGCAGCCGGATCAGCGAGTCCATCAATGCCATGGCGGGCAACTCCCCCCCGGACAGCACGAAATCGCCCACACTGACCTCTTCGTCCACCACGCGATCGATCAAACGCTGATCGATCGCTTCGTAGCGGCCGCAGAGCAGAATCAATCCCTGCGCCTGTTCACGCAGCTGCACCACACGGCGATGCGTCAGCGGCTTGCCTTGCGGCGACATCAACAACACGCGTCCGCGCGATACACCGGCTTGCGCCTGCGCAGCCTTCGCCGCGCCGATGGCGTCTTCGAGCGGCTTGGCAAGCATGACCATGCCCGGGCCGCCACCGTACGGTCGATCGTCGATCGTGCGGTAGTTGTTATGTGTGAAATCACGAGGATTCCAAAACCGCAGGCCGTAGCGCGACTGCTTGAGCGCCCGGCTGGTGACGCCCCAGTCGGTCAGTGCCCGAAACATCTCGGGAAAGAGCGTCACAACGTCAAACTGCATCAAACCGGTTCCGTCCAGAGGTGCCCGGACGCGACAACGGCCGGGCGATCAATCGATATCTCAGTAGTCGAGACCCCAGTCAACCACAATACGCCCCGCCTCGACATCGACGGTCTGCACATACTGGGCAACGAACGGGACCAGACGCTCAGCGGTCTTCGCCGGCTTATCGTCGACGGCAGGCACCTCGTATGCGACACGCAACACGGTGTGCACACCGTTGTCGAGCAACCCGACAACCTTGCCAAGCGATTCGTCCTGCAGATTCGTGACCTGGGCGCCAATGAGGTCGACCCAGTAAAACTCGTCTTCCCCCGCGCTCGGGAACGCACTGCGCGGCACCCAGACCTGAAGCCCCTTGAGCGCCTCGGCAGCCGACCGGTTTTCGCTGCCGCGCAACTGCGCAACGACGGTACCGGAATGCCCTCGACTGTGCAGCACATTGGCCTGGGTGTAGGCCGACTCACCGGGACGACGAAAATACCAGCGATCGGCAGACAAGAGCCCTTCGCCCTCGCCCGTGTGCGGCTGCACCTTGATCCAGCCGCGAATCCCATAGGCGTCGCCGATGTAACCCAGCTCGACGAGATCGTCGGGCACTTCGGTCACCGGAGCAAGCACCTGCTCGGCGCGCATGCCGGCGGCGCGGCGCGCCTCAGCACCGATTTTCAGCGGTACCCGCTCACGTGCGGGTCGAGCGGAACGAACCATGCCAATCCAACGTTGTGACGAACACACGGCGATGACCGCTTCCGATGGCTCGGGAGCAGGCACCGCCGTTCAATTCTCATGCCATCGGCAAACCGACGGCAATGCTGATAGCTCGACCAGCCGAAGCGCTTAGGCAGCAGCCTTGGCGCCTTGCTTGATCAGACGAGCCACGGTCGGCGACAGTTGTGCGCCAACGCCTTGCCAGTACGTCAGACGGTCTTGAGCAATACGCAGACCTTCCGTGCCTTCGACAGCGACCGGGTTGTAGAAGCCAATACGCTCGATGAAGCGGCCATCGCGGCGGTTACGCGAGTCGGTTGCAACGATGTTGTAAAACGGGCGCTTCTTCGCGCCGCCGCGAGCCAGGCGGATAACGACCATAATAAATCCTTGTGAATCCAGAAGTGTTCGGACAGAAAACGCGACATTATAGCGCAAAACCCCCGTCAAAACAAACACTTCCCCTGACACCGGCGACACCCCGCCAAGCCACGCCCGAATTGGGAGGCCGAGACCGCCATGTTGGCGACGGCAGACACTGGTCTACAATGCACCCATCCTTTGCGTGAAGCGACTCCGACATGCGACGATTTCCCGATGGGTGGCAACGCCTCATTCGGCCGCGATGGTCCGCGCACATCGCCGCGCGAGCCATCCGCTTCGTAACGCTTGCACGTCACGCCAGATGGTTTCTCAGTGGCGCACGGGCGTTGACCCCGTGGCTCACCGCCGCGCGCGGCGCCCCTCGCATTGAGCGTCTCGCGCTGCCGCTTGGCTTGCATGTCGAGGTTTTCTCCGATCGGGTGCCCGGCGCCCTCGGCGTGACGCTCGGCGCGAAAGGCACGCTCTTCGTCGGCAGCCGGGCACAAGGCGTCGTGTACGACACTACGCTCGAGCCGTCGCGCGTGACGTGCGCGATACCGTAGGCTTCGCCCCCGACTCGGACTTCTCACGGCAATGACGACGAGAGGAACTGCGCCGACCGCTCGCCGGTCAATTCTTCATGGACTCAGGGCTGCGCACGGCGTTCGCCGCCGCGCGTTGCAACACTTTCGCTGCGCGTGCCCTCCCGGTACGTTCGGCAACTACGCCAAGACAAGATCATGACCCAACGCCGACTCTCGTTCCTGCCCGCCTCGTTTGCAACTTATATGGCAACGCTGCTCGTGCCGGCGGCCTTGCTGGCCGGCTGCGCCGCGCCGTCGGGCGGCGGCGCAGGTCCGTCGTCGGCGTCGCCCGGCACGCCAGCGGCCACCACCGCCCCCGCCGACATTCTCGGCACCTGGCAACTGATGAAGTGGGAAGGTGTCAATGACCTGCCGAGCCTGCCGGAAGGGCGCGCCATCAACCTGACCTTCAACGACATGGGGGCGTTCGCCGGCACAGGGGGATGCAACCGGATCTTCGGTCAATACACGGTGGGCCCGGCCAAGGGCCAGGTCAGTCTTCAGGCGCCAGCCGCCACGCGCATGGCCTGCCCGGACTCGATGGCCTTCGAAGATCGCTACCTGAAGACGCTTCCCCGCGTTACGCGTTTCGAACGCCGCGACACACAGTTGGTCTTGCGCACCCCGAACGGTGAAACCCTGACCTACGCGTCGCAAACGCTGCTCGATCATCCTGTCGCTGGCACGGCAGGCTCCATGGGGACTACGGGCACCACCAGCGCCGCCAGGACGGAAGACCGTATCCTCGACGTCGATTCGCAAATGGCGGATTGCGTGGGCGTTGCGCAGCGAAAGTGCCTGCGCGTGCGCAATGCCGACGATTCCGGTAAAGCCCCGTGGGAACTCTGGTACGCCCACATCGATGGCTTCGCATGGAAGCCCGGCGTAGAATACCGCGTGAAAATCCACGGCGAACCCATCGCCAACCCGCCCGCCGACGCGTCGAACATGCGCTGGACGCTGGTCGAAGTCATTCGCGAAACGCCTGCCCGATAATCCCTCCCAATGAACGCCGTCGCCTATAAATCCAAGACCCTGACCGCAGGCCTGGCCATGCTGTTCGGCACGCTGGGCCTGCATCGTTTCTATCTGTATGGTCCGCGCGACCGCTTCGGATGGGCCCATATCGTTGGATCGGCCTGCGGCGTGGCAGGCTGGGGGCTGCTTGTCACGAGCGATTTGCAATCGCCCGCGGGATGGGGCCTCACGATTCTCGGCGGCATCTCGCTCTTCTCCGCATTCCTGGCAGCGATCGTCTACGGACTTCGCCCCGACGAACGCTGGGATGCCCAGTTCAACGCCGACACCCAGCGCAAGTCGCGCTCGGGGTGGATCGCCGTCATCATCGTGAGTTTGTCGCTGTTCGTCGGCGCGATGTTGTTGATGGTCGGTCTCGCCGTGGCGTTCCAGACCTATTTCGAAACGCACGACACGCCGAATCGCCTGTCGCAGTAACGCGCCAGCATGACGACACGCCCTCCCGCCACTCCCCGCCGGCCGACACTGGGCTTCATCGGTGCCGGCCGGGTCGCTCGCGCGCTCGCCGTCGCGGCGGCACGCTCGGGGTATGACGTGACTGCGATCGCAAGCCGGCGCCTCGACGTGGCGCAACGCGTCGCGTCGGCCCTGCCCACGTGCGAGGCCCTGCCGATCGAGCGCCCGGAGGACATGAACGCGGTGTTCTCCCGCGCAGACCTTGTCTTCCTGAGTGTTCCGGATGACGCTATTGCCGAGTGTGCCGCGCATTTGTCCCCGCGCGCGGGCCAGGCGCTGGTGCATTGCAGCGGTGCGTCCGAGGTTGCCCTGCTCGAGGCCGCCGCCCGGCAAGGAGCACAAATTGGCGGCTTCCATCCGTTGTTTCTGTTTGCCGGCCTCGAAGATGACGCGATACGCCTGTCGGGCAGCGCCATCACCATCGAAGCCGACGCGCCGCTGAGCGAGGCACTCCACGGTCTCGCCACCGCCATCGGTTGCCGTGCGCTGTCGATCCCGGCGGGCGAACGGATGCGCTATCACGCCGGCGCCAACTACGCCGCCAGTTTCCTGCTGTGCCTGCTCGACGAAGCCACCCAGCTCTGGCAAGCCATCGGCATGCCCGAAGCCGACGCCCAAGACGCCATGTGGCCGCTGGTCATGGGAACCCTCACCGCGGCCCGCGAGCGCGGGCTCGCCGGTGCACTCGCCGGCCCGGTGTCGCGGGGCGACGCAGGCATCGTCACCCGCCACACGGAAGCCCTTGCCTCGATGGGCGGCAATCACGCGACGCTGTATTCGCTCCTGACGCTTCGGGCGATTCACCTCGCCCGGCAACGCCCGAACGCCGACAGCGCCGCACTCGACGCCATCGCGCGCGCCATCGCTCCGTATTTGCCGCCAACCGCCCCAGAACGCGACGCCTAAGGCCATCCAGCGTTCCCACCCCGCGCCACCGCACGACGCTGCCCACCCGGGCGGATTGGCCGTGGCCGTCTGTCCGATCGTTGCCATGCTTGCCTCCTCGAATACTGTATAAAAACACAGTATAATGACAAGCATTCCTCGCGATCGCCCTGCCTTCGCGCCCCGGACTGCCATCAAGGAGACGAGCCATGGCTTCCTCATTCGCGCCGCCCCCGTCGCGCAAGGGACGAGGCGCCACCGCCAATCTCGAATCGCGCTTTTCCGAGCACCGCCGCGAAAGCGACGAGACGCGCCATGAATCGGACGCCGCCCAAGAATGCGAGGTCAAATTCGTCACGCAAGTCGCGCTGGAAAACGTACGGACGATCCTCTCGCGCAATCAATCGGCGGACATTCCCTTCGACCGCTCGCTCAACCCTTATCGGGGATGCGAGCATGGCTGCGCCTATTGTTTTGCGCGTCCCACACACGCCTATCTCGGGCTATCCCCGGGACTCGACTTCGAAACCCGCCTTTACGCGAAGCACAATGCCGCCGAGCGGCTCGAGGCCGAGTTGCGCAAGCGCGGCTATCAGCCCGCGCTGCTGGCGCTCGGCGCAAACACCGACCCGTATCAGCCCATCGAACGCGAATACCGCATCACGCGAAGCGTGCTCGAAGTGCTCGAGCGATTCGGCCATCCGGTCGGCATTACAACGAAATCCGCGCTGGTCACACGCGACATCGACATCCTGTCGCGAATGGCGCAGCGCGGCCTGGCCCGCGTATTCATCTCTGTGGGAACCCTCGATGCGGACATCGCCCGCAAGATGGAGCCGCGCGCCAACACACCCGCGCGTCGTATCGAAGCCATCCGCAAGCTGACGGCGGCGGGCATCCCCACCGGGGTGATCGTGGCGCCCATCGTGCCGGCGCTCACCGATTTCGACATCGAACGCGTGTTGACGACCGCAGCGCAAGCCGGCGCGACGTACGCGGGCTACGTGATGCTACGACTGCCGCGCGAAGTGCACGACATATTCGTCGCATGGCTCGAAGCGCATTATCCGTTGCGGGCACGCCACGTCATGAGCCTGATCGAGCAGGTGCGTGACGGCAAACACAACAGTTCCGAATTCGGCACCCGCATGCGCGGCACCGGTTTGCACGCGGAATTGATCCGTCAGCGCTTTCATCTGGCGGCGCGCAAATTGGGACTCAATCAGGCGAGACCGCCCTTGCGTAACGATCAATTCAACGTTCCGGCGCCTGCCACTGCTGCCGGTGCGGCTGCCGGCGCCAGCGGACAACAAAACGTCGCACAGCGGTTGTCGACCGGGACCACCGGGCAACGCCCCGGCGACGCGGCATGCGCCGCCGACCCGCAGTTGCCGCTCTTTTAAGACGACATTCGCCACCCTAACGCCATTTGCGTTCTCTTGCGCGCGTTGACGCCTTCTGGCGCCCCGCTCATTCCTCGACGTGGATGGTGAGCGTCTCCTTGATCTCCTCCATCACGACGTAGCTCTTGGACTGCACCGCCCCCGGCAATTGCAGCAGGATGTCGCCGAGCAACTTCCGGTATTCGGACATCTCCCGAATACGCGCCTTGATCAGGTAATCGAAATCGCCCGAGATGAGATGGCACTCCATCACCTCCGGAATTCGCAGCACTTCCCGCCGGAACTGATCGAACATGTTGCCGGACTTGTGATCGAGTGTGATCTCGACGAATACCAGCAATGCGGCGCCAAGCGCGGCCGGATTCACCCGGGCGAAGTAGCCCATGATCACGCCGTCGCGCTCCATGCGCTTCACGCGTTCGATGCATGGCGTAATCGACAGGCCCACCTGCTCCGCGAGGTCTTTCATGGACATCCGCCCGTCCTGCTGAAGCAGCGCGAGGATGCGCCGGTCGAGCCGATCCAGCGTTCGGATCGATTGCTGCTGAACTCTCATGATTTATTCCTGAATTCTGACTATATACATTAACTAAACCTACTAATCAGATAATAGTATGCCAATTATTACTGGATAAACATGGTTTTACAGGAGTCAACGCAATGAAGGTCATCGTTCTCGGTAGCGGCGTCATTGGCGTCACCAGCGCCTATTACCTGGCGAAGGCCGGGCACGACGTCACGGTGCTCGATCGCCAGGCCGGTCCGGCACTCGAGACCAGCTTCGGCAACGCCGGCCAGATTTCACCGGGCTACGCCTCGCCGTGGGCAGCGCCGGGCATTCCAACGAAGGCCATCAAGTGGTTGTTCCAGAAGCACGCCCCGCTGGCCATCCGTCCGGACGGCACGCTCACACAGCTCAAGTGGCTCTACCAGATGCTGCGCAATTGCACGCCCGAGCGTTATGCGGTCAATAAAGAACGCATGGTGCGCATCGCCGAGTACAGCCGCGATTGTTTCCGTGCGTTGCGGGCCGAGACTGGCATTCCTTATGAAGGCCGTCAGGCGGGCACGCTGCAACTGTTCCGTACCGACGAGCAACTGGCGAATGCTGCGCGCGACATGGCGGTGCTCGAAGAGGCCGGTGTGCCGTTCGAGCTGCTCGACAGCCAGGCACTCGCCAGCGCGGAACCCGCATTGGCTGCCGTCTCGCACAAGCTCACCGGCGGTCTGCGCCTGCCGAACGACGAAACCGGCGACTGCCAGTTGTTCACGACGCGTCTGGCAGCAATGGCCGAAGCCCTTGGCGTGAAATTCCGCTACGACATGCCGATCGACGGACTGAACGTCGCCGGCGACAAGATCGACGGCGTAGTCTGCGCGGGCACGGTGCAACGCGCCGACGCGTACGTGGTCGCGCTCGGCTCGTACACCACGCCGTTCCTGCGCGGCATCGTCGACATTCCGGTGTATCCGCTCAAGGGCTATTCGATTACGGTTCCCATCGTCGACGCGTCGCGCGCGCCGGTGTCGACGGTGCTCGACGAGACCTACAAGATTGCCGTCACTCGTTTCGACGACCGCATTCGCGTCGGCGGCATGGCCGAAGTCGTCGGCTACGACAAGACGCTCAACCCGGCACGCCGCGCCACACTGGAAATGGTCGTGAACGACCTGTATCCGGGCGCCGGCAACACGGCCGAGGCCTCGTTCTGGACGGGGCTGCGCCCGATGACCCCCGACGGCACGCCGATCGTCGGCGCCACCGCGCTGCGCAATCTGTTCCTGAACACGGGACACGGCACGCTGGGCTGGACGATGTCGTGCGGATCAGGCCAGCTGCTGGCCGACCTGATGTCCGGGCGGCGGCCGGCAATTCTGGCCGACGATCTGTCAGTGGCGCGCTACAGCGGCGCGCCCGATGCGCAGGCCCAACCGGCCTTCGCCTGACCCTCCAAACGGCACCTTCGGGTGCCGTTTTGATTGGCGCTGCCGCAACGTTGCCATGCGCTGCTCGTCACTTTTTGCTGTCACATCATAAAAAAGGAGACGCATCATGAAAATCGGTGTACCGAAGGAGATCAAGAACCACGAATACCGCGTCGGCATGACGCCCGCCGCAGTGCGCGAAGTCGTCGCGCGAGGGCACGAAGTGTGGATCGAAACCCAGGCCGGGTGTGGCATTGGCATGGACGATACGGTCTACGCCGCCGCCGGTGCGCGCATCGCTGCCACCGCGGTCGATGTGTTCGAGCGCGCCGAACTGATTGTCAAGGTCAAGGAGCCGCAGGCCGTCGAACGCGCCCGGCTTCAGCCTCATCACACGCTCTTTACGTATCTTCATCTCGCGCCCGATCCCGACCAGACCCGAGACCTCATCAAGAGCGGCGCCACGTGCATTGCGTATGAGACGGTGACGTCCGCGAATGGTGGGCTGCCGTTGCTCGCGCCCATGTCCGAGGTAGCCGGACGCATGTCGATCCAGGCCGGGGCCACCGCGCTCGAAAAGACGCATGGTGGACTGGGACTGCTGCTCTCCGGTGTGCCGGGGGTGGAAGCGGGCAAGGTCGTGATCCTGGGGGGTGGCGTCGTTGGTACCAATGCCGCGACCGTGGCCGTCGGCATCGGCGCGCAGGTGACGGTCATCGACAAATCGGTCGACGCGCTGCGCCGCATCAGCGCGCAGTTTGGTGGCCGCGTCCAGACGGTCTATTCCACGCAACACGCGATTGAAACGCACCTGCGCGACGCCGATCTCGTCATCGGTGGCGTTCTGATCCCGGGGGCCGCTGCGCCGAAACTCATCACCCGCGCGATGCTCGGCCTCATGCGCAAGGGGGCGGTCATCGTCGACGTCGCGATCGATCAGGGCGGTTGTTGCGAGACGTCACACGCGACGACGCATGCCGATCCGGTGTACGTCGTTGAGGGGGTCGTGCATTATTGCGTTGCCAATATGCCGGGCGGGGTGCCGCGCACCTCGACGTTCGCGCTCAACAACGTGACGCTGCCGTTCATTCTGCAATTGGCCGATCACGGCCCAGTCGCCGCCATGCGCGCGGATCCGCACCTGCTGGCGGGACTCAATGTCGCGCGCGGTAGGGTAACCAACCGTGGCGTGGCCGACGCGCTGGGTCTCGTGTATCACGATCCGCATGGCGTCCTGGCAGACTTGCCGGCCGCCGCATAGGCATAGCGACGTTGGCGCTTTGATGCTTTGATGCTTTGGCGTGAGGCCCGGAATCTTCACCCCTGGCCTCACGCCACGTTCAGTCCTGCGATCCCGCTTGCCCTGCCGCACGACGGGCTTTGCGCTCACGGAACCAGAGACTTGCCCGGTCGAGATAGAGATAGATGACGGGGGTCGTAAACAACGTAAGCGCCTGCGACAGCAACAACCCGCCGACCATCGCGTACCCGAGCGGCCGCCGCAACTCCGAGCCCGCGCCCTTGCCGAGCATCAACGGCAACCCCGCGAGCGGCGCGCACATCCTCGTCATCATGATCGGACGGAACCGCAGCAGACACGCCTGATAGATCGACTCCTGCGGCGAAAGCCCATGATCGCGCTCGGCCGTGGCAATGACGTTCGCCCCCGGTTGCTTGGTCACCGCGAGAAACACCGAGCGACCGCTCTTGAGCGACTCGCTCTGCGGCATGGCGGCCCCACGAAACGCCCAGCCCGCAAACCGCGCATTCTCCGGCCCGGCCACCGCTTGCCCCAGATCGCGGACCCGGATGGGCGCCCCACTGCGATAGGCAACAATCACGTCGTTCCAGTGCACGGGGTCGAGCAGTTGGCCATTGTCGTAGACCGTCACGCTTTGGCGCGGTCCGTCGAAACTGCCCTTCGGGGCATTGACGGTGGCGCCGGCCAGCGCGCCGCGCACCGTCTCCAAATCGAGCCCCAGCGCTGCGACTTTGTCCGGGTCGAGCTGGATACGGATGGCCGGCTTCTGAACGCCCCCAATATTCACTAACCCAACGCCCTCGATCTGCCCGTCGACCCGCGCACGTACGGTGACCGACGTCGTCGCCTGCACGGTGCCGATGCCTGTCGCGTAGCGCGGCAGATCGGCCGCCGTGACGACGGTTGAGACGACGGCGACAGAAGGAAGGGGCGGGGCGGGCGGCGGGGCGCGATGCGCGGCCCAGCGCCAGAGCAGCAGCGCGACAATGACCAGCGCGGCCAGCGCGAGCCAGCGCCAGGGGCGCGGCGGCCCCGGGCGGGGCGAGTGGACGGGCGTGGCGCCAGCGTTGTCTTGCGCCGAGGGGTGCGTCATGGCGTTTCCCTGAGGAATCCGATCCAGAACGGCCGAGGGGTTGTCGCGGTGGCGATGGCCGCCCCATGCCGTCTACCCCGGCGACAAACACGAAGTCGTCCCCGTCACGCGGCGGGACGTGCCCCGAGTGTGTCGCATCTGCGCAGCGCTCGCAGTCGGCGGTTTCCCTGCCCGAACAAGGCATTGCCATGTCCGTGACAGCGGACTGCCACGTTTGCGCCATGCGCACGTCAGAGATCGTTGACACCATGTCCAAACCGGCGTTTTACCGCCGGATGCCTCGCAATGCGTCGGCCGCGGGACCGCGCCACGCCTCGCGCTTTGGACATGGGCACACTCCCTTCGTTATACTTGCTTCATCTCGACGGCGCCCGCCGGTCAAGCCCGGTCCCCAGGCACGCGCTGGCGCGCGGCATTCTGCCTGCCCCCAGCCGTCCATGTCCATGAGCAAGTGATGAACGCCGACCCGCAAGAACTCAATAAATTCAGTGAATTGGCCCACCGTTGGTGGGATCCGCACAGCGAATTCAAGCCGCTGCACGAGATCAACCCGTTGCGCCTCGACTGGATCGAGCAACATGTGCCGCTCCAGGGCAAGCGTGTGCTGGACATTGGTTGCGGCGGCGGCATCCTCTCCGAGTCGATGGCTCGCCAGGGCGCGCACGTCAAGGGGATCGACCTGTCGAAAAAGGCGCTCGGCGTGGCCGATCTGCATAGTCTCGAAGCCGGGCTGTCCATCGACTACGAGGAGATTTCCGCCGAGGCGCTCGCCGCGCGCGATGCGGGAACGTACGACGTGGTGACCTGCATGGAGATGCTGGAACATGTGCCGTCGCCGGCATCCGTGGTGGCGGCCTGCGCAACGCTCGTCAAACCGGGCGGTCACGTGTTCTTTTCGACGCTCAACCGCAATCCGAAGGCCTGGCTGCTGGCCGTGGTCGGCGCCGAATACGTGCTGCGCATGCTGCCGCGCGGCACCCACGATTACGCCAAGTTCATCCGTCCCTCGGAACTGGCGTCGTTCGCCCGCGCCAGCGGCCTGACGGTGCGCGATCTTCGCGGCATGACGTACAACCCGTTGAGCAAGCGTTATGCGATCAACCGCGACACCGACGTCAACTACATGATCGCGTGCACCCGCGATGCCTGATATGTTCGAGCCCCTCGCGCGTGACCTCGCCACGCCCTTCGGCACTGCGTCGCAACTACTGCACGGCAACGTTCGTGCCGTCCTGTTCGATCTGGACGGCACGCTGGCCGACACGGCGCTCGACCTTGTCGCCGCCGTCAACAAGGTAAGGACCGACCGCGGCCTGCCGCCGGGGCCCTATGAGACGCTGCGCCTGCAGGCGTCGCACGGCGCTCGCGGGTTGATCGGCAGCGCCTTCGGCGTCGCCCCCGAGGATGCCGCGTTCCCTGCCCTGCGCGACGCGTTCCTCGCCAATTACGAAGCCGCCTTGTGCGTACAGAGTCGTCTGTTCGAAGGAATTCCCGCGCTGCTCGATGCCTTGGCCGCGCGTGGCATGCCGTGGGGCATCGTGACCAACAAGGCCACCCGCCTGACGCATCCGCTCGTAAAGTTGCTCGGACTCGCCGACGGTGCCGCGTGCGTGGTGTCGGGTGACACGACCCCGCACAGCAAGCCGCACCCCGCGCCGCTGCTGTATGCCGCCGAGTGCATCGGCATCGCCCCCGGACATATCGTGTACGTCGGCGACGACCTGCGCGACATTCAGGCCGGCAAGGCAGCAGGCATGGCGACGGTCGCCGCGGCCTATGGTTATTGCGGCGACTCGCTGGCCCCTGCCGAGTGGCAGGCGGACGCCGTCGTCGAACGCGCGGGAGCGATCGCCCCGCTGGTGATGTCGCCGGCCTGAACGGCCGGGTCATTGCCCTGCCGGGATCGAGCCACCGTGGCCGCTCCCGGGTCTGTCCCGCCGCGCACCAGTGGCGCGGCGTGTGCTTCACTGGCGACTTACGGGAGACCGCATGGCCGAGCAAGCGAACGATCGCAAACCGCCCTCAGAATCGCCGGCATCGTCCGCAGACGGCACTCGTCTGCAACAAGGTCTCGTTCGCGCCCGTGCGCTCGGACGTGACCCCGACGTGCGCCGTCGTGCGCGCAAGACCAGCCTGTGGACCGCCTGCGTGATCGCCGTATTCGGCGTCTTCGGCTATTTCACCGTCCCGGCCGTGGTCAAGCATTACGCCATCGAAAAGCTCTCGGCCTATTTGGAACGACCGGTGAGCGTGGGCGACGTCAGCTTCAACCCGTACACGCTGCGCCTGGACCTGCATCAGGTTCACATCGGCGACAAGACGCCGGGGCAGCCGTTCGTGGACGTGGGCATGCTGCGCGTGAACGCCTCGTGGAGCTCGCTGTTCCGCTTTGCGCCGGTCGTCGACGAGCTTTACGTCGACACGCCGGTGGTCAACATCGTGCGCACGGCGCCGCAACGCTTCAATTTCTCGGACATCATCGATCGCGCCACGTCGGGGCCGCCATCGCCCGAGCCATCGAAGCCCGCACGATTTGCACTGAATAACGTTCAGATCAAGAACGGTACGGTGCGTTTCGACGACGCCGTGCAGAACGAAAAGCACGTCATCGACCATTTGCAGGTCGGTGTGCCGTTTATCGCGAATTTGCCGGCCGACACCGACATCTTCGTACAGCCGCTGCTGCAGGCGTCCGTCGACGGCTCGCCGGTGCGTCTTTCGGGCCAGACCAAGCCGTTCGCCGATTCGCTGGAATCGACGGTCGACATCAAGCTCGACCGGTTCGATCTGACCAAGTACCTCGGCTATTCGCCGGTCACGGTGCCGGCGCAGATCAAGAGCGGTGCCATCAGTACCGATCTGAAGCTGCACTTCACCCGCGACAAGGACGGCGATCATGTGCGGCTCACGGGCACGGCGGGATTGTCCGATGCCGTGGTCAACGAGCCGGACGGCTCGCCGCTTGTCGCGGTCAAGCAGGTCGACATGACGTTGGGCAAGGTCGAACCGCTGGGCAACGTCTATCACATCGATAGCGTACGGATCGACGGTCTCGACCCGCACATCACGCTGGAGAAAGACGGCTCGATCAACGTCGCAAAGGCGCTGCTGCCGCAGCGCCAGGTCATCAAGGCGGTGGGCAAGGCCGTCGATCAGGCGGCGGCGTCGCCGCAAGCGAGTGAAGCGGCCAAGGCGGCACCGAAGGTTCCGGCCGAGCAGACGGCGCGCCCCGCGTCGCCGGCGTCGGCGGCCGAAGCGGCCCAGGCGAAGGCATTGGCCGCCGCGCAACCCGCGCCACTCGACCTGTTGGTCGGCGACGTCTCGCTCGTCAACAGCAAGGTGCTTTTGACCGACGAGCGCGGCGCCAAACCGGCGAGCCTCGCGCTGGAAAACATCCAGATCGGCGTAAAACAGTTCTCAACGCTCGGCAAGGACCCGGCGACGTATGACGCATCGCTGAACATCCAGAGCGGCGGTTCGCTCAAGGCGCACGGTCAGTTCAGCCTGCCCGCATACAACGCAAGCGGCGAACTCGAGGCCCAGTCAATTGCGCTCGCCGCCCTGCTGCCCTTCGCCCAACGCGCGCTCGCGGGCGACCTGAAGAGCGGGACGCTCGGCGCCCAGGCCAAGTTCAGTGCGGCATTTGCGCCGGACAAGCAGCCCAACGTTCAGATTGCACCGGCCACGGCCACGCTCGAGAAGATCGAGTGGCTCACGGGCCACAAGGGCGACGCGCCGGTCAAGCTGGCCAAGGCGGAGGCCAAACTCTCGCACTTCGATCTCGGGGCACGGCAAGCCGTGGTCGACGAGGTCACCGTCAGCGGGCTGCAGGTGTCGGCACGCCGCGACAAGGACGGCAAGATCAACTTGCTTGCCCTGACCGGCGACGGCCAGCCGAAAGCGGCTGCCAGCCAAGGCAAAGGCGCCAAGGCACGCGTCGGCACAGAGCGTGGCCGACGCACGTCGGCCACGTCCGCCAAGTCTGCATCATCGAGCGCGCAGGCGAGCGCCAGTGGCTGGCAATGGCGTGTCGGCAAGGTGGCGCTGGAAAACGCGAGCATCGGTTTTGAAGATCGAGACGTCAAAGGCCGTCCGATCAACGCGACCTTCGCGCCGCTCAACGTCAAGGTGCAGGGGGCGTCTCAGGACATGAGCAAGCCGTTGCAGTTGGACATCAGCGGCACACTCAACAAGAAGGGATCGCTCAACGCCACGGGCCACGTCACGCCGCAGCCGCTGGCGGCCGATCTCCAGATCAAGACGCAGCAGCTCGATCTGGCCGCGTTCGACTCATACATCAGCGACCAACTGAACGCGAGCATCGCGAGCGCACTGCTCTCCAGCAACGGCCGGGCCACGTTCGCGATGAAGGGCGACACCCCGCAGGCAAGCTATCGCGGCGACGCCACGCTGGGCAACGTACGTCTGCTCGACAAGGTGACGACAGACGACTTCATGCGCTGGAGCGCGTTGGCGGTACAGCAGATCAATCTGGCGGTGGGAAGCGGCAAGCCGAACATCCAGTTGGGCAGCATTGCGCTGTCGCGCTTCTACGCGCGCCTGATCATCAACGCGAATGGGCGCTTGAATCTGGCGGATGTGGTCGGCAACAAGGAGACGGCACCGCGTTCACTGACACGAGCCAATGAAGGCGTGCCGCTCGGGGGATCGACCGCCAAGCCACCGCTCGATGCGGCGGCATCCGCCGTGGAGGCCGGTCAGCCGACGCCCGCCGAGAAGCCGGTGCAGACGCCTGGCGAGACGACGGCGCAGCGCGGCCCGGGCTACGGCGCCGGCAAGGCGCTGCCTGCGGACGTGCGCATCGGGCGCATCACGCTGCAGGGCGGCAACGTCAACTTTACGGACAACTTCGTCAAGCCGAACTACACGGCCAACCTGACGGATATCGGCGGGCACATTGGCGCATTTGGTACGGCGACGACCGAGCCGGCCGATGTGGCGCTGCAAGGCAAGGTCAATCGCAATGCGCCGATCGGCATCAACGGCAAGATCAATCCGCTCGCGCCGATGGCGTTCGTGGATCTGAGTGCCAAGGCCGACGGTATCGAGCTGACCAATCTCACGCCCTACTCGACGAAGTACGCGGGCTATCCCATTGAAAAGGGCAAGCTCACGGTTGACGTGCACTATCTGCTCGATCAGGCGAAGTTGACGGCGAACAATCACATCTTCATCGACCAGTTGACGTTCGGTGATCATGTGGACAGTCCGACGGCCACCAATCTTCCGGTGCGTCTGGCGGTGTCGTTGCTGAAGAATTCGCGCGGCGAGATCGATGTGAACATCCCGATTTCCGGCTCGCTCGACGATCCGCAGTTCAGCCTTGGCGGGGTCATTTTCCGGGCGTTCGTGAATCTGATCGTCAAGGCGGTGACAGCGCCGTTCAGTTTGCTGGCGTCGGCATTTGGCGGCGGCGACCAGGAGCTGGGCTACGTGGAATTCGCGCCGGGCAGCGCGCGTCTGACGCCTGAGAGCGAGAAGCGGCTGGAGACGCTGGTGAAGGCGCTGACGGATCGCACGGCGTTGAAGCTCGATATCGAGGGCCGGGTCGATCCGACGAAGGATACCGACGGTCTGCGCAAGGTGGCGGTGGAGCGCGCGATCAAGGCACAGAAGGTCAAGGCGATGGTCGGCAAGGGCGAGAGCATCGACGTGGACAGTGTGAAGGTGAGTCCGGAGGAGCGCAGCAAGTACTTGACGGCCGCTTACAAGGCGGCCGACTTTGCCAAGCCGCGCAACATGATCGGGTTTGCGAAATCGCTGCCGGATGACGAGATGGAAAAGCTCATGGAGACGAACGTCAAGGTGGGCGAGGACGATCTGCGGGCGCTGGCGGATCGGCGGGCACAGCGCGTGCGGTCCTGGCTGGACGGCAAGATCGCGTCGGATCGGCTGTTCGTGGTGGCGCCGAAGCTGAGCGCGGACGGCATCAAGGACAAGGGGGCGACGACGCGGGTGGACTTTGAACTTAAGTAGGCCATTTGTGTCATAATCATCGTTACCACAGGGGCCGACATGGTTTCGACGTGGGTAGCGAAGCGAATCAGGGCATACCGAGGACCCGTCACCTCGTTAATCAATGGGAAATTAAGTAACTGCAAACGATAACTCGTACGCACTGGCTGCCTAAGGGCGCCTGCCTCGCACTAGCTCTCTGACGGGTTAGGGTAGCAATACCAAGCGAGGTCATTTACGTCAGATAATCTCCGGTGGTGCCACGGCGCCGGGGCCTAAAATCAAGTGGATCGCTGTTGCGTAGCGTGTTCGTCCGCGACAAAACGGTTAAATCAAATGACTGAACTAAGTATGTAGAACTGATCGTAGAGTACTTGCGGACGCGGGTTCGATCCCCGCCGGCTCCACCAATATTGAAGCCCCAACTGATCTCAGTTGGGGCTTTTTCTTTTCCGCTCGCACCGGTTCTCGCATACCCGCGTGAGCTCCTCCTCAAATGAAACAGGCCGCAATTTCGCGGCCTGCTTAGGTAACGTTACGATTGACGTTGATACCACCGCCGGGAAGTGTTCACCACCTTCACAACGGCGAGCATAAGCGGCACCTCAATCAGCACCCCAACGACGGTCGCCAACGCCGCACGGACTTCAGGCCGAACAGACTGATTGCCGTTGCCACGGCCAGCTCGAAGAAGTTCGAGGCAGCAACCCGACAATGGGTGCAAACGCGAAGACCATGATCACATCATTCAGTGCGACCTGCGAGAGCGTGAAATACGGGTCACCCTTTGTCAGTTGGCTCCAGACAAATACCATGGCAGTGCACGGTGCGGCCGCCAGAAGAATCAGCCCGGCAACGTAGCTGTCCAACTGCTCAGCCGGCAACATCGACGCGAAAACGTGTCGCACGAACACCCAGGCGAGAAAAGCCATCGTGAACGGCTTGACTGCCCAGTTGATGACGAGCGTGACGCCAATGCCCTTGACCTGGCTGCGAACCTGACCCAGCGAAGCGAAGTCGATTCGCAGGAGCATCGGAACAATTATCACCCAGATGAGGATACCCACCGGCAGGTTGACATGAGCAACCTCGAGTGCGGAAATCAACTGCACGGCCCCGGGCATCGATTTGCCTAGCCCGATGCCGACAACGATACACAGGGCGACCCACACGGATAGGTATCGCTCAAAGCACCCAATACCCCCCGCAGGCTTCTCCGACGGCGTACTGACGGTTTGACTGTCCGGCATCGTTACTCCCCTCTTTCGCGCAACGACGTGCCGATATTCTGCAGCGCCTTCTGAACCGCCATACCGTCGAGCTTGTCGAGCGACAGGCTCGTGAACAGTTCGATGCGCTTCTTGAGCTGCACGAAGGTCTTCAGGAAAGCCCGGCGCATTTCCTCGTCGCTACCCTCGACCTGCGACGGGTCGGGCACGCCCCAGTGCGCCTTGGCCGGATGACCCGGCCAAATCGGACAGACCTCACCAGCCGCGTCATCACAAACGGTAAAGATGAAGTCGATGCGCGGTGCTCCATCGACGGCAAACTCGTCCCAGCTCTTGCTGCGCAGCCCTTCAACGGAAATGTTCTGCGAGCGCAGCAACTCGATACCGTGCGGGTTAGGCGCCTTCCCAGGATGGCTGCCGGCACTGTAGGCAACAAATCTGTCACCGGCCAGCGCGTTCAACGCGGCCTCTGCGAGAATCGAGCGCGCTGAGTTGTGCGTGCAAAGGAAGAGGACGTTGTATTTGCGTTGTTCGGTCACGAAAATTCTCCGCTCGTTGGGCATCGTCAAATTAAATCGATATTTCCAATATAATCGAAATATAAATGCCCGGCAAGTGTCGTTCGAACAGTAGGTCACAGGGCTGGATGAACACCACGTTCACGAGATGAGGCGATGGGATGCCGTCGGTGCGGGCCGCGAACCGCCTCTCACGCGCCACAGCGATCCCGATAGGCTTAGAATAGCCGCTTCACCATTGCGGCCCAGCATCATGAAGGAAAACGACGCCGTCAAAGCGCTAGCCGCCTTGGCGCAGCCTACCCGCCTTGCGGTTTTTCGCCTGCTCGTCACAGCCGCGCCGGAAGGGCTCAGCGTTGGCGTTATTCAGGAAGCGCTCGGTCTCGCGAGCGCTACGTTGTCCTTCCACCTGAAGGAATTGACCCACTCCGGCCTTGTCACGTCACGACAGGAGGGGCGCTTCATCTACTACGCACCTGCGATTGACCGCATGAATCTTCTCATCGACTTCCTGACGGAGAATTGCTGCCAGGGTGCCGAGACGTGTGCGCCGAAGAAGTCGGTCAGGTGCAAACCGAAGACAGTTACGGTCTGACCACTCGCCCCAAAGACGGGAATGCTCCTCAGCGTGTGATAGGTTTCCCAAGGCACGCCGGCGGGGTCCTTCGCCAAATACTGATGCAAGCGCGGCGAGTGCGATAACGGCGTGCTTCGCGTCGATTTGGGCCACGGCTTACTCGTCCGCTTCATGTTGCGGCGCCGCGCTCACCCCCATCGCGAGAGACGCCAGGCCCGTGTTCACATCGAGCACTCGTCCCTCTTCAGTGCGTTCCCCGTCACCGCACCCAAGGGGGCGTTGCGAGACGTGCGGGTTACCTCAACAGGCGATACCGATCAGCCCGACAAATGATGGGCCAAGATCGTTTTCATGAGCGGGTTTGTGGCGTGCGCGCTCATCTCCCGAATCTGCGTCTTGACAGGGTCAGTGGAAACGCCCGCCGCCGCGGCGGCGTGCAGCACGGCAGCATAAGCATCGAGCACCTCCCTACCCGCGATCTCATAGCCGTGGCCGAGCGATATCCAATGCAGTGCAGCGAGCCCGGATGCCAACGCAAAGTTGGGCTGCTTCTCGGCAAAATCACGAGCGGCGCGGATCAATGTCCGTGGGTCGGTTGGGCTTCGAGCGGCCAGCTCGGTCGCCACCTCGAACATCCCCGCCCCCTTGGCAGCGGCAAACCATTTGCCCTCCGCGCCAGGCGTGCTGGCAACGAGGTCGCGCAGGATCGCTTCCTGCGGCTTATGCGGATACTTTCTGGCAATGGCGCGAAACGTGGCAAGGTGGGTCGTGCTCTGGTTGGCTTCCCTCGCGTAGCGGCGGTATGCTTCCTCAGCAAGACCAGAGGACAGAAGAATCTCCTCGCAAGCCTGCGCAATTTGCCAGCCTGGATCGTTGTCCCCCCGTGAGGTTTCGGCATAGCGAATCGCTTCGGCCTTCTGCCCCATCGCCGCCAAGGCTTTCACCCCCCAGCGCCGGTCATGCCACCACCGGAAGCGCGCCTTCTCCAACAGGGACAATATGTCTTCATACCGTCCTGCCGTATACAGCGAGGCAAAGCAGGCACCGGTTCCGTTGAAATAGCCATGACCGGCGCTCTGGGGGCTCCACACCCGTTCGACCTCCGGCATCAATTCATCGGCCCAGGTCGATGCCAGTTCCGGCCTCACGCACAGTTCCCCCCAATAATCGCCCAACGTTTCGATGTAGGGCATGTCATCGGCCTGGAGCGCCCGCCATAAACGTCCCAGCCAGCACTGGCGGATGTGCGGCTCAACATCCGCCTTGGCGATAATCGACACCAGGGTCTCAATGGCTTTGTTGACCGCTGAGCCCAAAGCGCCCGATGAACTGTCAACCTGTTCCAGTGCCGGCGACAGTTTTTCCAGCAGAGTGATCGCGCCCTCTGCTGCCAGGACGGGGTCCTTGCGGCCGACCTGCTTGATTTCGGCAAGCGCTTCCTTGATACGTGTGATTGGTGTGTCCGAGCGCCAGCCAAAGGCATGGCGTCGGAATCGGGCAGTGAACTGCCATTTGTGGGCGGCCATGATCGACGCTCCATTGCTATTGCACCGAGTCCTGACCACGACTACGGGCAAGTCTTCGATGATCTAGATTCAGGAAGCGACTTCGTGAGCGGAAACCCTTGGGACCCGCCGGCCCCCCCCTCAACCGCTTCGTCGCCCCGCTTCATCTCCCGGCTTCATCACGCCGCGTCAACTCGTCGAGCACCATCCGCTTCGGCACCTTGCCGTAGCCCGACTTCGGCAGCGCGTCCCAAAAGACAACTCGCTTGGGAACCTTGTACTTGGCGATACGGGTCTTGAGCCAATCCTGCAGCGCCGATTCGTCCAGACTCGCCCCGGCATGCAAAACGCAGACGGCCACGCCCACCTCTCCCCACTGCGCATCAGGCACGCCAACCACCGCAACCTCGGTGATCGCGCCGTGCGTCAGCATCAATTCCTCGATCTCGCGCGGATAGACGTTGGAGCCGCCCGAGATGTACATATCCGACGCCCGACCGGTCAAATACACGTAACCGCTCTCGTCCATATGTCCGATGTCGCCGGTGCGGAACCACCCCTCGCGGAACGACTTGGCGTTGGCTTCCGGGTTGCGGTAATAGCCGGCGAATACCGCTGGACCAATGACGCAGACCTCTCCCGTCTCGCCCGGCCCAAGCTCGTTGCCCTCATCGTCCTGAATCGTCACTTGCATGCCGCTGCGCTCGACCCCACAGGTCCGCGGCCGCAGCGCGATGGTCTCGTCGTTGTGCTCGTCCGGCGGCAGCACCGTAATGTTGCCAGTGACTTCGCCAAGGCCGTAATACTGTACCAGCACAGGCCCCAGCTTCGCCAGCGCGCGCTTCTGATCCTGCTCGTACATCGACGCGCCCGCATAGATCACATAGCGCAGACTTGTGTGATCGTGCGTATCGACAGCCGGGTGCTCGACGAGCATCTTGAGAATCGTCGGCACGGTGAACATATTGGTCAGCCGGTACCGCTCGATCAACGCGAACGCCTGCGCCGGATCAAGCTTCTGCGCCGGCATCATCACTGTCGTGCCGCCACGTGCCATCACGTTGAGCTGATGCATGCCCGCCCCGTGCGAAATCGGCGCGACCACCAGCGAGCCATCCTCGTGCGTCACGCCGGGCATGAGGTCGCACAGATGGTTGTTGATAACGAACGCCAGTTGCCCATGCGTGAGCACCGCCCCCTTTGGACTCCCGGTGGTGCCTGAGGTAAAGAACAGCCAGCACGGCGTGTCACGCTCGACCACCGCGTTAGCCATCGGCGTGGTCATGTGGCGATCGATCAGCGCGCTCACCTGCGGCAATTCGTCTGGCGCTGCGGTGTCGCCGGTGAACCAGACGATGTCACAGTCCGCGCGTTCGGCGACCACCGCGGCGGCGTGATCCGGGTAATCCGTCTGGCACAGAAATACCGTCGGTTCCGCCACACGCGCCATGGTAGCCACCTCGCCCGGCGCGAGCCGGAAGTTGGTCGGCACCCAGACCGCGCCCAGCCGAAACACGGCAACCATCGCCTCGATCATCTCGTTGCTGTTGCGCGAGTGGGCGAGCACGGTATCGCCGGCCCCGACACCGACCGCGCGCAAGCCCGCCGCGAGCGCCGAGACACGCGCGTCGAACGCTTGCCACGTCCATTGCCGCTCGCCGAAGACGATCGCAAGATGATCCGGGAAACGCCGCGCATTGCGCGTCGCAAAATAGGCCAGGTTCATCACCCGTGCCGAGGTCGGCGTCATGTTGACGAAACTCATTTGGCGCGCTCCATGATCGAGACGTAGTTGGCCACCGCTGCGCCCCCCATGTTGAACACGCCCGCCAGCGTGGCATCGGCAATCTGCATGTCGCCCGCGTCCCCCATGAGCTGCATCGCCGCCATCACATGTTGTGACACCCCCGTCGCGCCCAGCGGATGCCCGCGCGACTTGAGCCCGCCAGACGGGTTGACCGGCAGACGCCCGTCACGCATCGTCACGCCCTCCTTGATCACCCGCCAACCTTCACCGGGGGCGGCCAGCCCCATCGCCTCGTATTCGATCATCTCGGCAATGGTGAAGCAATCATGCGTCTCGACCAGACTCAGATCCCCCAGCGCCACCGCTGCGTGGTCGAGCGCCTGGCCCCACGCGCGACGCGCCCCCTCGAACGCGATTGGATCGCGCTTCGCGAGCGGCAGGAAGTCGTTGACCTGCACGCGCGC
Organism: Pandoraea eparura; assembly: GCF_902459725.1. GTDB lineage: Bacteria > Pseudomonadota > Gammaproteobacteria > Burkholderiales > Burkholderiaceae > Pandoraea > Pandoraea eparura. Next base: position 168,194 of record NZ_CABPSH010000004.1, on the reverse strand, counting down.
GCGAAATCGAATCGCGCGCGCCATCGTCATCGCAATCTCGGGCGCCGCGATCACCATCGCCGCAGCGCCATCGGAGACGAGCGAGCAATCGGTGCGACGCAACGGTCCGGCGACGAGCGGATTCTGTTCCGACGCGGTATTGCAGAACGCAAACCCCAGATCCTTGCGCAAGTGCGCGTAGGGATTGCGCACGCCGTTCGCATGGTTCTTGGCCGCGATCATCGCCAACGCGTCGCTGTGCTCGCCGTGGCGCTCGAAATACGCCTGAGCGATCCAACCGAAAATGCCGGCAAAGCCATCAGGATTACTCTCCTCGCGACGATAACACCCGCTCATCAGGATGTCCGGAATGGCCCGCCCCGGCACGGCGGTCATCTTCTCCGCCCCAATCACCAACGCGAGCTTGCCACGCCCTGCCGCAATGAAATCCATCGCCGCATGCAGCGCCGCAGACCCCGTCGCGCAGGCGTTCTCCACGTGCATCGCGGGGGCGAAGCGCAGGCCCGGCTGCGCGAGCGAAGCGAGGGCGCCCTCGAAGCCCTGTGGTGTGAGGCCGTTGTTATAGACGCCGACCATCACCGCGTCGATGTCTTCCGCCACGACACCCGCGTGCGACAGCGCGTCGCCGATCACGTCCCGCATCAGCGCTTCCACATCGGGCGCATCAAGCTTGCCGAAGCGCGAGTGCGCCCAACCAACCAGCATGGGTTGCGTATTCATCTTGTCTCTTCCTTAAGCTTGACCGTAGGCTGGCATCATTCGTCGAGGATGCCCGCGGCAACGAAGCCGCCATCGACCGCGAGCGTCTGGCCGGTCACGAAACTCGCCCCCTCCGACGCGAAGAACGCGACCGCCGCGGCAATCTCGCTCGGCTGGCCGTATCGTTTCATCGGCACCTGGCGCAGATAGGTCTCGCGCGCCTGCGCCGAGTGGTGCCGGGTGAGCGGCGTCTCGACCGGCCCCGGCGCGACCGCGTTGGCCGTGATTCCCGACTGCGCCAGCTCGATCGCGATCTGCCGCGTGAGCCCCATCATCGCCGTCTTCGACGTGCCGTAACCGGTGCGCCCGGCACCGGCACGGATGCCACTCGTCGACGCGATGTTGACGATCCGGCCCCATTGGCGCGCACGCATGCGACGCGCCGCGTGTTGCGCGAGCGCCAGCGGCCCCGTCAGGTTGATCTCCATGATGCGGCGGAACGTGTCGAGCGGAAAATCGAGGAACGGCGTCAGGCTGGCGATGCCGGCATTGTTGACGAGCACATCGCATCGGCCATGACGCTCGTCGAGCGCGGCGAAAAAACGTTCGATCGATTCACCGTCGCCGACGTCGAGCGACATCGCGTCGGCGCGCAGTCCGCGTGCCACGAGCGCCGACGCCACGCACTGCGCCGCCTCCGGCACCAGGTCGCTGACGATCACGGTGAACCCGTCCTCGGCCAGCCGTTCAGCGATCGCAGCGCCGATGCCGCCAGCCCCGCCCGTAATCACCGCGACCCGTGAATCTGCTTGCATGCCTTGCTCCGGTTTGGAATTCGATACGCCCGCGCGAAACGCCGCACGCGCCAATGAACTTGAAGCATCGATGGCGGGCATTCGCGCGACGTCGCGCATCGCCCACGTCTCGCGTCACTTGAGCGGGACCATCGCGCAACTCTGACCGCCATCGACGGGCAAACAAACGCCCGTGATGAACCTGGCCTGGTCCGAGGCGAGAAAGACCGCGGCGTTGGCCACGTCCCACGGGTCGCCCATGCGGCCCATCGGCACCATCTGGTTACGCGCCTCGATCATGGCGTCCACGCTGCTGTATTGCGATGCGATCTGCGTATAGATCAGCGGCGTATGTATCGCGCCGGGAAGCACGCAATTGGCGCGGATGCCGTGGCGCGCGTACTGCATCGCCATGCTGACGGTCGCTTGATTGACCGCGGCCTTCGAGGCCGAGTAAGCGAAATACGGATAGCCGGTCCAACCCAGCGATGCCAGCGACGAGATATTGATGATCACGCCGCTGCCGCGCTCGATCATGTGCGGCAAGACGGCCTTCGCTGTGCGATAGACCGAGCCCAGGTTCAGCTCGATGGCGAGATGCCAGGTCGCTTCGTCAAGCTCGACCGGGCCGCCCATGTGCGTCACCCCGACATTGTTGTGCAGCACGTCGATACGGCCCAGGCGCGACAACGTCTCGTCAACCGCCCGCGCAACCGACGCGCTGTCCGTGACATCGGCACGCAAGGCGAGCGCCGTGCCCCCTGCTCGCTTGATGGCATCGGCCGTGCCCTCGGCCAGTTCGCCGTCGAGATCGACACAGCACACATTCGCGCCGGCGCGCGCATAGGCGGCGGCCGCCGCCTTGCCATTGTTCCAACCCTCGCCGCGGCAGCCCGCACCGAACACAATCACGGTCCTGCCGTGCATCGACGCCGTGGCATTCATGGATTCGTTCATTCGCCGCCTCTCGATCTCGCCAACTTTATTAAATCCATAATGTGGACTTTAAATAAAAGGGAATACGTTGATCGAAGGATAGGAGATTACGCACATTTATGGATAGTGCTCGTTAACCACAATTCATAACAGATCGACAATCCCTATAATTTTCACATGGTTACGCACAACAAGCATCCACAATGTGAATTAAGTACCTGTTAATTCACACATGAAATCCAGAATCGATAGTCCACAATGTGGAGTTATTTGAATGATTCAATCTTCAGCCGATGAGAGACCGCCGCAAGGCGAAGAGACGACGGCCGCTGTGGTGTCGATCGAACGAGACGGTTCGCAAAGCATTGATCGCGCGATGGCACTGCTCAATCTGGTATCGGCACAGAGCCGGGTCGGCATGCCGCTGCGCGAACTGGTCGCGCAAAGCGGCCTGAAGCAGCCCACGGTGCACCGCCTGCTTGGCGCGCTCGTGCGAGCCCGCCTGATCGAGCAGGATCCGCAGAGCAAGCGCTATCACCTCGGCATCGAAAGCTACGTGCTGGGCACGCTGGCGGCCGAGCGCTTCGGTGCGCATCGCATCGCCGTGGGCAGCGTGGTGCGGCTCGCGCATCAGTCGGAAGACACCGCTTTCCTGACCGTACGTCGCGGCGATTACGCCGTTTGCCTCCACCGTGAGGAGGGCGCGTATCCGGTGCGCGCCCAGGTGCTGACGATCGGGGACTGCCACCCGCTCGGTGTGGGCGCGGGCGCCATCGCCCTGCTGGCCGCACTGGACGATAACGAGGTCGAGCAAACGTTGAGCGCGAACGCGGCGAGTTATCGCGAACATTACCCGTCGATCACGCCCGAGGGGCTGTGGGCGCTGGTGCACGAGACGCGCGAACGCGGCTACTCGATGCACCGCGGTTTGGTGCACCCCGGCTCATGGGGCCTGGGCATCGTGTTTCACGACGAATCGGGCACCCCGGCCGGTGCGCTCTCGATCGGCGCGATCGAGAGCCGCATGGGCGAGGATCGCCAGCCCAAATTGGTTCGCATGCTGCAGTCCGAGGTGCGCAACATCGAACTGCGACTGAAACAACGGGCAGAGGCCCACCCTGTCGACGCGTCGACGACGGCGGTCCGCGCCGCCCGCCGCGCGAAGTAAGGCGCATCGCCGCATAGCGACAACGACGAACCGCTCCCTCGCACGCGCCAACCCAACGCCTGGAGACACCGTGACCCTGCCCTCCCCTCGACGCCTGACGCAGCCCGGCCCCCCGGCTGCCGCGCGGATCGAATCCATCGCCGGCGATGCCCTGTCGCTCACCTTTACGCTGGCCAGCGGTGAAAACCTGCGCGATGCCATTCTCGGACCGCTCGAAGCGGCCGGCATGGCCGCGGCCACGGTGCGCATCGAAGGCCTGCGGCTGCGCTCGATGCACTACGTGCGCCCGGCGGCTTCGCCCGACGACGAACACGTGGCGTTCTACAGCGAGCCACACCGCATCGACGAACCCATCACCATCGAGCTGGCCTGCGCGACCGTGGGTCGCCGCGACGGCGGGCCGTTCATTCATTGCCACGCCATGTGGCGCACGGCCAACGGTCATTGGCAAGGGGGGCACATCTTTTCCGATCAGGTGATCGTCGCGCACGACGCCGTGGCGCGCGCGTGGGGCATCGCCAACGCCGAGATGCGCGCCGACTTCGATGCCGAAACCAATTTCACGCTGTTCCGCCCGGTGCCCGTTGATGCGCCGCGCGAACCGGTGTCGACGCCTACCGGCCGCCGATGCGTGGTCGCGCGCATTCGACCCAACGAAGATCTGGTGCAGAGCATCGAGCAGGTCTGCCGCGAACACGGCCTGCGCGCGGCAACGATTCGCGGCAGTGTCGGCAGCATCGTCGGCGCGCGCTTCGAGAACGCCGCACCCGTCGACGACATTGCCACCGAGATCTTCGTCCTCGACGGTGTCGTTGCCGAGGCGGCGAACGGTCCGCGCGCCACGCTCGACATTGCGCTGATCGACCCGCGCGGCAACATTCACCAGGGTCGCGTGGTACGCGGCGACAATCCGGTGCTGATCTGCTTCGAACTGTTCCTGGAGGAGTCTCGCGATGTCGGGACCGGCGCATGACGCGATACACGCTCTCGCACTGGGGCGTCTATGAGGCCGGCGTCGACGACACGGGCAAGACTTGTCTGCACCCCTATGCGAACGACAGCGACCCATCGCCGATCGGCACTTACCAGACCGCCGAGTCCCTGCGCGCCCTGCGCGTTCGGCGCCCCTCGGTGCGGCGCAGCTGGCTGGAGAATGGACCGGGAAGCGCCCCGCACCTGCGAGGCAAGGAGCCCTTCGTCGAAGTGTCGTGGGACGTCGCGCTCGATCTCGTCGCGAAGGAAATCGCACGGGTTCGCGAGACCTACGGCAACACGGCGATTTTTGGCGGCGCCTACGGCTGGGCGAGCGCCGGCCGGTTCCACCACGCGCAGAGCCAGGTGCATCGCTTCCTGAACTGTGTTGGCGGTTACGTCCGTCACCGGGATTCGTACAGCCTCGGCGCGGCGCATGTGATCATGCCGCATGTCGTCGACGACATGGACGCGCTGATCAGCTATCACCATTCGTGGGATGTGCTGGCCCAGCACACCGAACTGTTCGTCACCTTCGGCGGTGTGCCGCAGAAGAATGCGCAGTCGGCGCCGGGCGGCGTCGGCCGACATCGCGTCCCCGGTGGACTGCGCGCGATGCACGACGCCGGCGTCAAGTTCGTCAACATCGGCCCCGTCTCGGACAATCTCGACACCGGCGGCGAGGTCGAATGGATCGCGGCGCGCCCCGGCACCGATACGGCCTTGATGCTGGCCCTCGCCTGGGTGCTGCGTCACGAGAATCTGCACAACCGCGCGTTCCTCGCCTCGCACTGCACGGGATACGACGAATTCGAGCAGTACCTGCTCGGTCGTATCGACGGCATTCCGAAAACGCCCGCGTGGGCGGAACCGATCACCGGCGTGCCGGCAGACACCATCACTGCGCTCGCGCGCCGCATGCACGCGAGCCGCACGATGCTCAACGTCGCATGGTCGTTGCAGCGCGCACATCACGGCGAGCAACCGTTCTGGATGGTCGTCACGCTCGCGGCGATGCTCGGCCAGATCGGCCTGCCCGGCGGCGGCTTCGGCGTCGGCTACGGCTGCGTGAACACCCTGGGCACGCCGCATGACAAACTGGGCGGGCCAACGCTGCCGCAAGGCCGTAATCCGGTCGACGCGTTCATTCCCGTGGCGCGCATCGCCGACATGCTGCTCAAGCCCGGCGAGCCATTCGACTACGACGGCAAGCGCTATCACTATCCCGACACGCACCTGGTCTACTGGGCCGGGGGCAATCCGTTTCACCATCACCAGGACATCAACCGCCTGTTGCACGCCTGGCAGAAGCCGGACACGATCGTCATCCACGAGCAATCGTGGACCGCGAGCGCGCGACACGCCGACGTCGTGCTGCCGATCACCACGTCGCTGGAGCGCGACGACCTGGGCTACGCGTCGCAGGAAGCGATCCTGATGTGGATGGCGAAGATCGCCGAACCGGTCGGCGAATCTCGCGATGACTTCACCGTCTTCGCGGCGCTTGCGCAACGGCTCGGCGTCTTCTCGGCATTTACCGAGGGCCGCAACGCCGACCAGTGGCTCAGGCACATGTATGAGCAGACGCGCGAGCGCTATGCACGCGCCGACGTGGCGTTGCCGGACTTCGACACCTTCCGCGACACGGGCATGGTCGATCTTCATTCGCGCGCGCAGCCGGTCGTGATGCTCGAAGCGTTTCGCGCCGATCCCGCCGCCGCACCGCTGAATACGCCGTCCGGGCGCCTCGAGCTGTATTCGCGCCAGATCGCCTCGTTCGATATTCCCGACTGCCCGGGCCACGCATGCTGGCTGCCGCCCGCCGAATGGCTTGGCGCACCGCTCGCAACGACCTATCCGCTGCACCTGCTCTCGGACCAGCCGCGCAACAAGCTGCACAGCCAGCTCGACGGCAGCCCATACAGCGCCGCCAACAAGATCCAGGGCCGCGAGCCACTCTACCTTCATCCGCGCGACGCCGCCGCACGCGGCATCCACGACGGCGACATCGTCGAGGTGTTCAACGCGCGCGGTCGCTGCCTCGCGGGCGTGCGTATTACCGATCGCATTCTGCCCGGCGTGGTGCGCATGTCCACCGGCGCCTGGTACGACCCGGAACCGGACACCGGGCGCGACAAGCATGGCAATCCCAACGTCTTGACGGCCGACGTGCCGGCCTCGGGTCTGTCGCAGGGCTGCGCCGCGCAGTCGTGCCTGGTCGAGGTCAGTGCGCCGGTTGCCAACCCGCCGCCGGTGAGCGCCTTCGATTTACCCCGCTTCACTACCGCAATCACTACCGACATCACTGCTGCAACCGCCGTACCGACCGAGCGCCACTAGGGTCCGGTCGCATCAGGCCCCCAAATCCAAAAAAGCAATCTTCAGGAGACACATCATGCAGAGCCTTTCCCGCCGTTCGATGCTGAAGCTTTCTCTGGGTACGGCGATCGCAGCCCCGGCGATCCTCAAGCACACGCGCGTCTACGCGGCCGACTTCACGCTGAAGTACGCCAACAACGCGCCGCTCACCCACCCCCTGACAGTGCGCATCACCGAGGCCGCCGAAGCGATCCGCAAGGAGACGGGCGGCAAGGTCGACCTGCGTGTGTTCCCGAACAACCAGCTCGGCGGCGACACCGACATGCTGTCGCAGTTGCGGGCCGGCGCGCTCGACTTCTTCACGCTGTCGCCGATGATCCTCTCGACCCTCGTGCCGAAGGCCGCGATCAGTGGCGTGGGCTTCGCGTTCAAGGGCTACGACCACGTGTGGAGCGCGATGGACGGCGAATTGGGTAGCTACGTGCGTGCCCAGATTGAGCGCGGCGGCCTGCACCCGTTCCCGAAGATCTTCGACAACGGGTTCCGCCAGATCAGCTCGTCAACGCGAACGATCAAGGCGCCCGACGACCTGAAGAGCTTCAAGATTCGCGTCCCGCCGTCGCCGATGTGGACGTCGATGTTCCAGGGCTTTGGCGCGGCGCCGCTCACCATCAACTTCGCCGAAGTCTATTCGGCGCTGCAGACGAAGATCGCCGACGGACAGGAAAACCCGTTGGTCACGATCAACTCGGCCAAGCTCTACGAAGTGCAGAAGTACGTGGCAAAGACCAACCACATGTGGGACGGCTTCTGGTTCCTGTCGAACCGCGCCTCGTGGGCCAGGCTGCCGGCGGAAGTCCGCAAGGTGATCGAAGACCAGATCACGGCTGCCGCGATCAAGCAGCGCACCGACGTCACGGCGCTCAACGATTCGCTAGAGAAGGATCTCACCGCCAAGGGCATCGCCTTCAACTCGGTCGATGCCGGCGCCTTCCAGAACAAGCTCCAGAGCGCCGGCTTCTACAAGGAATGGCAAGGCAAGTTCGGCGAGGAGGCCTGGGCACTGCTGCAAAAGAGTGCGGGCCGCGCGCTCTGAGCCCCCGCAGACCTTTCGAAGGAGACCGGGTATGAACCGCGCCAGGCTGGAGACTCGCATGAACAAAGGCATATTGCCGCTGCCCCCCGCCGAGGGGGGCCTCATCGCCGCGCTGCAAACCACCGTGGCGAGGTGCGTCGAGTTGCCGGCCGCGCTGCTGGTGCTGGCCGAAATCGTCACGCTGTTCGCTGGCGTGGTCAGCCGCGCCGTGTTCCACAGCCCGCTCGTCTGGTCGGATGAACTGGCCTCGATCCTGTTCATCTGGCTCGCGATGCTCGGCTCGGTGATTGCCTTGCAGCGTGGCGAACACATGCGCATGACCGCCCTGGTCGGTCGCATGAACGCCGGCCGGCGCGCCTTCCTCGACGTGCTGGCCATCGCCACGCCGCTCGCATTCTTGCTGCTGTTCATGCCGAGCGCCTACGACTTCGCGGCGGACCAGGCCTTCATCACGACGCCGGCGCTCGAAATTGCTGACTCGTGGCGCGCCGGCGCCATTCCGGTGGGCTGCGCGCTGATGGCGTTGACCGCCCTGCTGCGACTGGCGCGTCACGGCAGCGCGCGCATGGTCGCCACCGCGGCGGTGACGATCGGCGCGATCTTCGGTGCGCTGTTACTCGCGCAGCCGGTGCTGCGCGGGCTCGGCAACCTGAACCTGCTGATCTTCTTCGTCGGCTTCGTGGCATTGATGGTGCTCACGGGCGTGCCGATCGCGTTTTCGTTCGCGCTCGCCACCTTCGGCTACCTGACGCTCGGCACCACCACGCCGGTCGTGATTCTGGCGGGACGCATGGACGAAGGCATGAGTCATTTGATCCTGCTCGCGGTGCCGCTGTTCGTGTTCCTCGGCCTGCTCATGGAGATGACAGGCATGGCGCGCTCCATGGTCGCGTTCCTCGGCAGTTTGCTCGGCCACGTACGCGGCGGCCTGCAGTATGTGCTGATTGGCGCGATGTATCTGGTCTCCGGCATCTCCGGCTCTAAGGCGGCCGACATGGCGGCGGTCGCGCCGGTGCTGTTCCCGGAGATGCAGCGCCGAGGCGCCAAGCCCGGCGACCTCGTCGCGCTGCTTGCCGCCACGGGCGCGCAGACCGAGACGATCCCGCCGAGCCTGGTGCTGATCACCATCGGCTCGGTGACGGGCGTCTCGATCGCGGCGCTCTTCACCGGCGGCCTGCTGCCCGGGGCGATTCTGGGTGTCACGCTGTGCACGCTGGTGTGGTGGCGCTATCGTCATGAGAAGGTGGACAATGGCGCGCGTGCCTCGGGCCGGGAGATCGCGAAAAGCTTCGCGGTCGCGCTGCCCGCCCTCGCGCTGCCGTTCGTGATCCGCGTCGCGGTGATCGAGGGCATTGCCACGGCCACCGAAGTGTCGACCATCGGCATCGTCTATTCGGCCGCGATCGGCGTGCTGATCTACCGCCGCTTCGACCTCAAGCGGCTCTATCCGATGCTGGTCGAGACCGCCTCGTTGACGGGCGCGATCCTCCTGATCATCGGCGCGGCGACCGGCATGGCATGGTCGCTCACGCAGTCGGGTTTCTCGACGATGCTCGCCGCGGCGATGCGCGACGTCCCGGGCGGATCGGTCGGCTTCATGGCCATCTCGATCCTGGCGTTCATCGTGCTGGGCAGCGTGCTGGAAGGTATTCCGGCCATCGTGCTGTTCGGTCCGCTGCTGTTCCCGGTGGCACAGAGCGTGGGCATCAACGAGGTGCACTACGCGATGGTCGTCGTCCTGTCCATGGGCATCGGCCTGTTCGCGCCGCCGTTCGGCGTCGGCTACTACTCCGCCTGCGTCATCAGCAAGGTCCATCCCGACGAGGGCATGCGGCCCATCGTCGGCTACATCGTCGCGCTGGCCATCGGCCTGGTGCTGGTCGCCGCCGTGCCTTGGCTCTCGACGGGCTTCCTCAGCTGAGCTTCCCAGATTTTCCGCGATTCGCACCACAAAACTCACGCCCCACGATTCGCCCCCAATCCGGACCTGCCAACACGGCGCGCGCTGCCATGCAGCGCGCTGTCCGACGCACGCCGGAACACGTTCACTTTGCACAGGAGACGTTATGAGCACCGTTGCATCCCCCCCCACCGATACCCTGAGTACGCTCGCTCAGCGCGCGCATCGCATCCGCCACAACGCCATCACCATGGCCGAGGTCCAGGGCCAGGGCTATGTCGCGCAGGCGCTGGGCATCGCCGACGTGCTGGCCGTCGCCTATCTGCATGCCATGAACGTTCGGCCGCATGAGCCGGAATGGGAGGCGCGCGATCGCTTCCTGCTCTCGGTCGGCCACTACGCCATCGCGCATTACGCCGTCCTCGCCGAAGCCGGCTACTTCCCGAGAGAGGAACTCGTCACCTACGGTTGCGACGACAGCCGCCTGCCGATGTCGGGCATGATGTCGTACACGCCGGGCGCGGAAATGTCGGGCGGCTCGATCGGTCTCGGCCTGCCGATGGCCGTCGGCATGGGACTCGGCCTCAAGCGCAAGCAGTCGGCGTCGTTCGTCTACACACTGATGGGCGACGGCGAGCTTGCCGAAGGACCGACCTGGGAAGCCGCGACGTCGGCCTCGGCGTTCAAGCTCGACAACATCATCGCCATCGTCGATGTCAACGGTGTGCAGGCCGACGGCCCGTCAACGGTCATCATGCCGACCGAGCCGCTGGTGCAGAAGTTCGAGGCGTTCGGTTTCTACACGCAACGGGTGAACGGCAACGACCTGGCCGCCGTGCTGCGCGCCTTCGACAATGCTCGGTCGCACGACAAGCCCGTGCCGCGCATCATCATCTGCGACACCAAGATGGGCAAGGGCGTCCACTTCCTCGAAGCCCGCGAAAAAAACCACTTCATCCGCCTCGACCCGCCCGAGTGGCAACGGGCATTCAACGCGCTCAGCGCGCAAGGGAGTGCAGCATGAACACGTCTGTAGCCGAAACACTCTCGACGACGCCCACCGGCCAGATGCCGGTGCCCACCATGCCGGCGATCATCGCGTCGTCGGTCGACGAGGGACACCGCACGCGCGCCACGCCCTTCGGCAAGGCGCTCGTCGCCCTGGCCGACGAACGTCCCGAGATCGTCGGCATGAGTGCCGATCTCGCGAAATATACGGACATGCACATCTTTGCGCAGGCCTATCCGGAGCGCTTCTACCAGATGGGCATGGCCGAGCAGTTGATGGCGACCGCCGCCGGCGGGCTGGCCAAGGAGGGGTTCATCCCGTTCGCTTCGACCTACGCGACCTTCGCCGCGCGCCGATGCTACGACTTCATCTCACAGGGCGTTGCCGAGCAGGATGCCAACGTCAAGATCATCGGCGGCCTGCCGGGCCTGACCACGGGCTATGGCCCCAGCCATCAGGCCACGGATGACATCGCGATCTTCCGTGCGATGCCCAACCTGACCGTGATCGATCCGTGCGACGCGCTCGATATCGAGCAGATCGTGCCGGCCATCGCCGACCACCCCGGCCCCGTGTACATGCGTGTGCTGCGCGGCAACGTCCCGCTGGTGCTCGACGAGTACGGCTACCGGTTCGAGCTGGGCAAAGCCAAGCCGATACGCGATGGCAACGATGTCCTCATCATCTCGACGGGCTTCATGACCATGCGCGCCCTCGACGCCGCCAAGGCGCTCGCGGCCGATCGCGTCGACGTGGCTGTGCTGCATGTCCCGACGATCAAGCCGCTGGATGAGGCAACTATCGTGCGCGAGGCCGCGCGTGGCGGGCGTCTGGTCGTTGTCGCGGAGAACCACACGGTGGTCGGCGGCCTGGGCGAGGCGGTGGCGGGAGCGCTGATGCGTGCCGAGGTCTCGACACGCTTTCGCCATATCGGTCTGCCCGACCAGTTCCTCGACGCGGGGTCCCTGCCGGTGCTGCAGGATCGCTACGGCATTTCGCGCAAGGCGCTCATCGCCTCGATCAAGCATTGGTTGGGGTGACGCGGCGCAAGTGAGGCGGGTCGGGCGAGCGTACTGCGGGATTCGGCGCTCGCCTTGCCTGCGCGCCAGGCATGCCCCGGTACGTGTCGGGCATGCATCGCTTCGGGACGGGTCGAAGGGCGCGGGATGCCGCGCGGCAGCACATAGAGATTGGTGGCGACATCGAGCTTCCAGTCCATCGAGCGCGCAGTGATGATGTCGTCTTTCGCTCCGAGATACACGACGCGCGTGCAGGCCAACGACGACAGTGGGGACAAGGCAAGCGCCGCGGCGACGGCGAGACACGGCAAGGTTCTGTCGAACTGACGGGGCATGGCGAAACCTCACGTTGGGGCAGACGGTTACGCAAGAACCGTCAGTATAACGATATGACGCATCCCCTCCCCCGCCCGCACGAAAGCGGCGAAGCACCAGCTTCCAGCCGACCATGTCCGTGTTGCCGCCGTGGATGGGATCCGAGAAGAAACGTTGCTTCGCATTGGCCAGCAGATACGAAAAGAAGGTGCGCGCCGGCACGCTGTCGAATTCGACCTTCGCATGCTCGAGATCGCCAAGCGCGGTCTCCTGCGTGGCGTGATCGAGGTCGGCGAACGCCTTGTTGTACTGCTTCTTGCAGTACGCGTCGCAGGCCGCGATGCCGTGACGATAGATGTCGCGCGGCACGAGGCTCAACGGGTAGCCCATTTCCGGCGGCTGATCGGTGTGGAACGGCCCCCGCCTGTACCACAACTTGCCGTGGCCGAAGGGCGTTTCCATCTGACGGTCAATGAACTGCGGCACATCGGCCTGAAGCGCTCCCGGGCCGAGATCGTCGGCGGGAATCAGGCGATCGACGGCGGCATTCACGAAACGCCATTCGTCAGCGGTATAGTATTTGGGTTCGTAGGGCGCACCCGACGCGGCCATTCTACTGACAAGCCCCGGCATGGCAAAACGAGAGTGTTGCGTAAGTCGCGCAAACTGTTGATTAAATAGGCTTGCAGATAATTAAAATATTTACTATCACGCGCGCACGGCGTGTTTCGCCAAATAACATAACTGCCGCGAATGTCTGCATGAAAAAGGCCGCTCCCTTGTCGGGTAGCGGCCCGGCTTGCCTAATGCAGCAGGGGATTACTCACGAATGGTCGGTAGTTCGGACAGGGGCGGCGCGGGCGGCGGCGACAGCGGCATCGCACCGGCTCGCCGGCCGCTGAGCCCCCCGCTCGCGTGCGCCGTCGGTTCACTCGACGACGGCGTGGACAGCATCGATCGTGAAAATATTTCCCGCAAGCTATGTTGCTGGCCCGGATGTGCCTTGCAAAATGCCTCGGCGAACTGCTCGCGCCGGGAGGGTTGCGACGTCGCACTGGCCGACGTCGGCGACAGTTCGGCTCGCGTGACGCGCGCGTATTCGCTGCCGTCCGGCGCGACATAGTGAGGGACGTCCGACGGGGTGTCCGCCCTCACGAGGCGGGCATAACCGCGCGCGTCCGTGTCAGGGGCCTCGGAATCGTCGGAATCGTCGGGCGACGGGCTGGCGGTCGGGTCAGCCGACGCGGGGCGAATGACATCGGCGAGCCGGATCGAACCGACCTGTCGGGTCACCGTCCGATGCGACCGCTCACGGTTCGGACTTCTTGGATCCGCACCTGCGGCGAGGTCATCGCCAAGCCGGCTGTCGTCATGCTCAGACGCCGGCGCTCGCCCCGTCGCGGACGGTGCGAGGCCGTCTCGCACCGCGCCGGTGGCGGCCTTCCATGTGTCGATGTCCAGCGCTCTCGCGGCGAGCCACGAACGCGCGGCCTCGCGGTCGCGAGACCTGGCGTCATTGAGCACCGTCGTGTACTCATGCGCGCCGAACCCACGGGCGCAAATCATCTTGAGCGTGACGGGCCGGTCGGCCGGATAGCCCAGGAGCAGGGCCAACCGGGCGGCATCGTTGGCCGCACGCGTCTTGTTGCGGGCGAACCAGGAAGTCGATGCGGCGGGTTTGAGCACCCAGTTGCCATCGCGCACGGCCAGGCGCAGCGGAACATCAGCGCCGCCGTTGGTCATTTCTCGCTGCGCCTCGCGCGCCATGTCGTTCAGCGCGACCAGGGCATTGAGTTCCGAGCGCAGCAGATCGTCCTTCCTGCCGTGCGAATTCAGGGTCAATTGCGCCATCGCGTCTCTGAGGGTAGCAAGGTCGTCACGATTTCTCAGGGCAATTTTCCTGGCGCTCCCGTCCGGCAACGCCGGAATGGTCGCAGTCAGCTTGCGGACCTCGTCGCTCAGACGCGCAATCTCGCCAAGCTGCGCGCGTACCGCGCCGGTGGCGAACGTCCGCACGAAAGCGGTCGGCTCGGCGGGAATACCGTGACGCACGCGCTGCATGGCGCTCGCGCGAGCACGCTCGAAGGTCACGTCGGCATCGACGGCGTCGACAAACCGGGCGCGCCAGCGCTCAAGCCCCTCACCGACGAACTTGGGCATCAGGGGGTCGGCGCGCAGGCGTTTGGCGTGAAGCACCTCCCGATCGCGCTCGGCGCACCAGGAGCCCAGTGCAATGCCGTTGTTGGCTTGCGTGCTTCTCGGCCGCACGGGATAGGACTGCCAAGGCTTGCCGGTCGATCCAAGCGCCGACGTTGCGACCGATCCCAGTCGCTGAAAGTCCGAGCCGAAGCTGTTTCCGTCGTCTGGCGGCTTCGACCGGTTGATGGAAATGAGGTGCACCGGCAAGCTGCGCGATGCGGCGAAAATGGTTCCCATGATCGTCTCCAAGGAATTCAGACCGGATGGTCTTCAGGCGCAAGGAGACTAGATCGGTTTGCCGGGAGGCGATGTCGATTGTGTGGGAAGTCTTCGTATTGTGGCACCGGCTCGTCGTTTTCCCGCACGCAATGCGCGTACACGACGAGGACGTTCGAGGGACGCACCTCCCTCGCCCGCGCGCTCAGAAACGCGCCAGCAGTTCACCGAGCAATGCCGCGCCTTCCCTGCCCTTGGCCGCGTCAGCCCAGAGCCGGTCAATCATGGCGCGATACATGCCGACGCCGTCGGGGGACGTTGTGATGGTGGCAATGCCGGTACGCAGGTTCGGTAGCTCGCCGAGACGGAACGGCGAGACCGCGACATAGGCTTCGCCCTGCGCCTCGAAGATCTGAAACGACTCATTGGGCATGTTGTCGCTCACGATGCCAATCTGCACGCCCGTCGTGTCGGTCTCCAGAAACGCGACGATACGCGCCACCTCGCGCCGCGCCGCCTGCCGCCGTTCGCGCTGCACCTCGGCAGGCAGTCCGAGGCGTCCGACGAGTCCGTGATGCAGAAACTGTTCGATCTGACGCAGGCCGATGAGACTCGTGACTGCCAGTCGCTGGCGCGAGAAGCTCGACTTGCGCTCCTGCAGGATGGCCAGCACGCGATCGATCGTGTTCGACCAGCGCTGGTCGGCAAGCGTGGGCGGGATGCTCTCGTCGAGCATGTGGCGCAACCAGACGTCGTAGTCGTCGGAGGTGAGCAGGAACGAAATCGGATCGAAATGCGCGACGATGCGCTCGGAGCGGCGCTCCAACTGGCGCATACGCTCGAAGTAGCTCACCGCCGAGTCGTGATACTCGACTTCCACGCCCAGCAGGTTCGCGAGCGACACCCCCAGCAGCGCCGCAAGCCGCTCGAGTGTATCGATCTTGACGATCTCGCCGCGCTCGAGCTTGTAGATCGCGGCGCGCGAGATGGCGAGCTGCTGCGCCACATCCTCGCTGCGCAGATCCGCGGCGAGCCGGTAGGCACGCAAACGTTCGCCGATGGCTCGGAAATTGAAACGCGCGCCTCTCGGCGCGCAGGATGTCGTCGCAACGCGATTCAAATCGTCCTCTCACGGATGCCCGCGTCCGGCGCGGGAGATGGCACCGCGCCCACATCGCAGCGCCGGGATTATACCGGGCGAGCGTACCTGTCCCGAGGCGGCTTGCGCGCTCGCCTGCGGCATGCTTGGCCCGTGGAAGGCCAGTGCCGCGCGCGCGTGCCAGGCATGCCTCGCCACGACGGCGCGGCTGCCGCTTACGGCGCCAGCGCGATGACCTCGGCCACCGCGGCGGTCAGCTTCGTCGCATAGGGCACGTGCAGGAACTCATTGGGACCATGCGCGTTCGACTTCGGTCCGAGCACGCCGCACACCATGAATTGCGCCGACGGGAAACCCGCCTGCAGTGTGTTCATCAGCGGAATGGTGCCACCCTGCCCGATGTATGCCACGTCCTCCCCGTAATGCCGTTGCGACGCCGTGTTCAGTGCCGAGGTGAGCCACGGTGCAACGTCGGGCGCGTTCCAGCCGGAGGCCGCACCGGCGTCGGGTTTGAACGTCACCTTCGCGTTGTACGGCGGATCGAGTTCCAGCAACGACTTGAGTTCGGCCACGGACTGCGCGGCGTCGACCAGCGGCGGCAGACGCAGCGACAGCTTGAACGCCGTGCGCGGACGCAGCACGTTGCCCGCATCCGACAGCGCCGGCAGGCCCGACGCGCCGGTGACCGACAGCGAGGGACGCCACGTCGAATTGAGCAGGGCTTCCTTCGGATCGGTGGTGGTCGGCAGCACCGACAGGCCGTCCTGGCCGCACGCCCACGGCAGCTTCTTCCAGACGTCGTCACCAAGAATGCGCGCCGTCGCTTCCGCCTCTTTCAGGCGCTGCAACGGAATCGGCGAGTGAAAGCCCTGCGGCAGCACGTTGCCGCTGCCCGCATCTTCCAGACGTTCGAACAATTGACGCATGATGCGAAAACTCGACGGCGCAATCCCACCATAGCCGCCAGAATGAATGCCCTCGTCGAGCACCTGCACCTCGAGACTGCCCGAGATCAGGCCGCGCAACGAGGTGGTCAGCCACAACTGATCGTAGTTGCCCGCCCCGGAATCGAGGCAGACGACCAGTCCGACGCGTCCCAATCGCTCGCGCAGCGCGTCGACGTAGGGCAGCAGGTCGTAGCTGCCCGACTCTTCGCAGGTCTCGATGAGACCAACACAGCGCGGGCGCTCCACGCCCTGGGCATCGAGCGCTGCGAGCGCCGTCACGCTGGCATAGATGGCGTAACCGTCGTCCGCCCCGCCGCGGCCATAGAGCTTGCCGTCTTCGAACTTGGGCGTCCACGGGCCCAGGTCGCGACGCCAGCCATCGAACTCGGGTTGCTTGTCGAGGTGGCCGTAGAGCACGATCGTTTCGTCGCTGCCCGAGCGCGTGGCGGGGGCCTCGAAGGAGATGACCGGTGTGCGTCCTTCAAGGCGAATGACCTCGAGCTTCAGTCCCTTGACCGGCTGGCGTTCGGCCCATTGCGCGGCGTCGCGCACGACGCGATCGATGTAGCCGTTGCGCGCCCAGTCAGCGTCGAAGCCCGGACTTTTGGCCGGTACCGCGATGTAGTCGGTCAGCGCGTGCAGGATTTCTTCATTCCACTTGCGTTCGACGAAGTCGCGCAAGGCGGCGGTGTCGAGCGCCGGCTGAGTCGGGGT
Organism: Pandoraea eparura; assembly: GCF_902459725.1. Taxonomy (GTDB): domain Bacteria; phylum Pseudomonadota; class Gammaproteobacteria; order Burkholderiales; family Burkholderiaceae; genus Pandoraea; species Pandoraea eparura. The sequence goes on along the minus strand of NZ_CABPSH010000004.1, from coordinate 150,792 downwards.
GACGATGTCGTTCATAGGGGGCGTCCTTGAGGATGGCTTGTTTGATGTGGCAGTTCACGCCGTGCAGATTGAAGGGGGCGCGAGGCGCCATCCGGAGCCCTCGCCGGGAGCGGCAGTGGGCCGAATCCGTATCCGTATCCGTATCCGTATGGCGACATCATAGCCATTCCCGGGGGCGGTGGCGACCGACCCGAAGGCGCCCGTCGCGGCGACTGCCGTCACACGTCGGCGGGTCGGTAGGTCGCTCGGGGCCGCAGCATGAACGCTTGCTCCCGCTGCTCGATCGCGTGAGCACACCACCCACTGGTTCGCGCCACCATCCATAACGCGGCAGCGCTGCCGCCGGGCATGCCCACCGACTGCGTCAATGCTACGAGGGCAAGCGCCAATCCGGGGGAAAGCTGAAGGCGTTCATGCGCATCGGCGAGCAGTCGGAACATCGCTTTGGCCCGGCCGGCGTTGTGGGCGTGTTCAGCGGCCAATCCCAACAAGACCTGCGCGCGCGGATCTCCATTGGGGTAAAGCGGATGATTGAATCCGTACAGCGACTTTCCTTCGGCACGGATCTGGTCAAGATGATCGTCATGGGTCTCTCCAGACAAGTGGGCGACCAATGTCCGTTCCACGACATGTGTGGCACCTCCGACCGACGTCCCCAGATGCGTGCAGATCGCTGCCGCAACGCTGTTGAACAGCGGCGCAGACGTGGATGCTGCGGCGCGTGCGGCCAGTGTGGCAGGCGTGAGTTCGTGATCGGCGCAAACAATCAGCAAGGCATTGATCGCTTTGATCGCATTGCGCGTGGCTCTCGCGCCGCTGGCCCGCAATGCCCATGCGGCCATTCGCTCGTTCGGTCGACGGGGGACGTAGGCTCGCGCGTTCGATAGAAATCCAAGGCATCCGACGAGCGCATGGTAGACCCGTTGTACGCTACCCAAATCTTCTTGCGCGCCTTGCGGCGCATCCGGTGTCTCACGCCCACAAAGGGCGAGTACGCTCATCGCCATCAAATTTCCAATGTCGTCGGGCGGCCCCAGTTCCGCGTGCAGTTGTAGCAATGCGTGCAGGCGATCTGGAATCTCGATCAGAGGCCAAGGTTCCGCCGAGGGGTTCCACGCGCCCGTCACGAGGAGTTCGGCAACGGCCTCGAAGGGGCAGCCCTGCGTCGCCAATTCCAACGCGGCATGGTTGCGGTAGCGCGGACCGTGCTCGTCGATCCGGGTGATCGATGTGGCAACGATCGGCTCGCCCCAGTGCATCGACGTCGCTGCTGTCACGGCACGCGGCACTCGCCCGCGTCCGCGCACGACCATCGCGTCAACGTCAGCGCGGGCGTAAAGGTGTCGATGCGTCCCAGGGACCGGGATGCTTTGTATTTTTCCACGACTCACGTAGGAATAGAGCGTCTTTGCCGTCACGCCCAGCGCACTGAGGGTTTCGTCCCGAGACAAGTAGTCATGCCGATACTTCATGGTCGATTATCAGAATCAATCTTGAGGCAACAAGGGGGGGTACCTAGAATATTCACACATCGGCCACACCGCGCAACGGCCGGCAGAATAGTCCCGAGCGGGGACGAACGTCAATCGAAGGAGACCATGACATGCCCCCTGCAACCACAGCCTCGGCGGACAACGTCGTCGATGGCGAAAAGCCTGTAACGTGGAACGTCAACGATATTCCATGGATCCCCCTGACCGGCCTGTTTATCAACAAGTCCGGTTACAAAGCCGTCACCGAGCCCGCGTACACGAATGATGCCTACAGCATCGAGCTGACCAGTGTCGGACCGGGAGGGGCATCGCCCACCCACGTCGAGCCGCACGCGCATTTGTTCTATGTGTTGTCCGGCGTGGGCGAAGTCACGGTGGGTGACGAAACGTCCCCCGTCTGTGCAGGGTCCGTCAGCCCAATCTCTGCCGGCGTTGCTCACTCGTTCCGGAATCTGGGCGAATCGGCGTTGGAAATGCTGGTCATTTACCACCCGCCTCGCGTTCGCACAAAGCCACCGATGCCGACGCTAAGAACGACAGTGGCAGCACTTCGGCAAGAGGCCACGGGCGTCATCCGCATTGAATTGCGACCGGCAGACGGCGCTTCTTTTCCCGCGTTCACGCCCGGCGCACACGTTGACGTTCGACTGCCCAATGGCATCACCCGGAGCTATTCCCTGACCAATGCGCCTGACGAAACGCACCGATACGTGCTGGGCGTGCTTGAGGTTCCGGAGAGTCGGGGCGGATCGCGCTACCTGCATCACGAATTGGAAGTCGGCGCCGAATTGATCATCTCCAGCCCGCGAAACAACTTCAGCCTCGCCGACTCAACCGAGCGCGCCGTGTTGATCGCCGGTGGCATCGGCATCACGCCCCTGTTGTGCATGGCGCGTCACTTGCGCGCGCAAGGCCGCGATGTGGTGCTCGCATACTGCGCCCAGACCCGAAAACACGCTGCCTTTGTCGACGATATTCTCGCGCTCGGCATCCCGGTAATGTGGCATTTCGATGATGAACAGGGCGTGCAATTCGACCTCGAGCGATACATGGCATCCCAGCCGCGCGACGCTCATTTTTACGCTTGCGGCCCCGGCGGTTTTCTGGGTGCCTTCGAACGGGCTTGTCACGACCTGGGGATCCAGAACGGTCACATCGAGCGATTCTCGGGCGCCAAGCCTGCGGCCGAGCCTCGGTCATCGTACGCTGTTACGCTGAATCGGTCGGGACGAACGCTGAGCGTTGAGCCTGGTACAACGCTGTTGCAGACGTTGCTGAGCGCAGGGGTCGAAGTCCCGTACAGTTGCCAGGAGGGCGTGTGCGGCGCCTGCAAGACCGCAGTGTTGGCTGGCGAGCCGGATCATCGGGACTCGGTGCTAACGGCAACGGAACGCGCGTCCAACACCGTGATGACAGTGTGTGTCTCCGGTTGTCGCACGCCATCGCTGCGACTCGATCTGTAGCCGGCGACTGCGACCGGTGTTGCCTACCCCGTCAAACGCGGCATGCGCCAACGTTGTTGGGTGCATCGAGACCGCAGAGGCGCGCCAATCCATGGCGCGCCCGTCGCAACGCTCCCCGCGGCCGCGACACCCCTCAGAGCCAGCGCCACGCAATGGCCATGGCGCCGACGGCAATGCCAACGGAGATCACGATGCCAAACCACGCCAGTTGGGCACGCCGTGCCCGACGGCGGCTCGATTCCGAAGTGTCGTAAAAACGACCCAATCCGCCCGAGTACAACTTTTCCCAGCGAATTTCCATGGCGCACCTCACAAATCAATCAAACCGGCCCGCGTGACTATTTTTTTACTGTTTTATCGAAAATTCTGAGACGCAAGACAATTCGGATTAATCCGGGAAAATCCGGAACACAGGACTACCCAAAATTCCGACACAGCGCCGTCGTTTCAAGATGGCACTATTCTTTCGTAAACGCAATAGCGTGAACCCGAAGAATGCGGCACCATCGCCACGAGCGGCCACGTGATCGACGATGGATATCGACGCGGTTAACGCGCTTTATCGGCGGCGGCGTCGATGCTCAATGGGAAATGGCAGCCAATGACCGACATTCAGCCATGCGAACCGTTTGGATGCGAGCCGAGTGTGTAACAAAACGTTTCAAGACGGCAGGGTCGCGCGATTGAATCGGGTGATTGAAGTCGCATGACGAACGCGTTAAAGCCCCCGTGGCGCAAGCTCGGGAAGCGGCAACATCGTCAAGGAAGCGGGATCGGCGTCAGCCGAAGCAACGTGGCGCGGCCGTCCGCCGGAGGCGGTGCCGCGCACGAAAAGGAAGATGGGTGACTTTAGCGTCCCAGGAAGGCCGCGCCTACCGACAAGAGAACGAATCCGCCGACGCTACAGCCGATCGCGATTGCCAACAGGCGTTGAAACAGTTGCTCGCGCTCATTCGCGCTGCGATGGGAACGGGGTGCATCGTGATGAATCGTTCCCCAACCACTCGAATACACTTTTTTCCAACGGATGTGCATAAGTTACCTCGCGTTGTTTAGTGTTCGTAGCCTTGCCGTCATCGATTCACGCTATCGGAATCGACGAGACGCAGGGCTAGTATGCGCTTTGCCGAGCCGTCGTAAACCCCCTATCCGTGCTGCGTCGCCGCAAGCCAAATGCACGAATTCTTCGGATTTCGAGACGGGCGCGCGAGATGGTGAATCCCGTCAGCCCGACGCCATTCAGAATGAATGACAGGAGGTGTCAATGCGACAGAATGTCGCAGGTGCGACAAGTTGTCGCGCAACCCGCATGAATGCTGGAATTGGGTGTTTCGCCAAGTGCGACACGGCGAGTCGTGTCGCAGGTGCGGCAGCGGTGGCAGGCCGGACGACCAGGGGGATCGAGGCGACGTCAGACGGTCGGGCTCGTCCCATCATGCGGCGCAACATCGATTGTTCGGATAATCGACAAAGCTGGGGTAAATCCGGGGAGAGGGGGCGCCCGCTTCCCCGCCGGCGTCAAGATTCGAACGGATTTTTCACCTGTCGCGCCGTGGTGCCGTCCTGCGCGGCCGCCCGGGCTGGCAGATCGGCACGGGCCAGCGCCTCGACCACGGCGTCGAGCACCGCCTTGAGGGTCTGTGCCTGACGCAGTCCTTCGGCGTCGCGGCGAATCTCGAGATTGCCGAAGAGGGCAACGTGGTCCGTATGATTTTCGACGTTGAACTCGCCGAGCGTGAGCGCATCGGCATCGTTGGCAAACGGGGCAAACGGGGCATTGGCAGAAGACGAAGCAGACATCGGGGACTCCTGGAGCGAGGGAGAAAAACGGTCAGTTGCGGTCGGCCAATACGGCGACCATCGTTATCGCACGGCAACGCCTGCGGCGATCGGCCCTGCACGGTTGCGCCATGCCTAGCGAACGATCGTACGCAAGAAATCGAGCACCGTCTTCACCTCGCGATACGAGGGCATCTCCGGATCTCGCTTGCGTTTGCCGCCCGCCGCCTTGGGCGCGGGCAGGCGCATTGCCGTGCGCTTGATGTCCGACGCCATGCCGGGGAAGAAGTCAATGCCGGCGAGCGACTCGACTTCCGCCACGCTCACGACAGAATAGTCGCTCGTGGCCTCGTTCGCGACCAGGTAGGCGCCGGCCTGCTGGCGCTTTGGGTCGTAGACGATCTTGTAAAGCTGTGTAGGTACCATCACCCGATTGCCGACCTGCGTGATCGACTTGCCCTTGAAGAGTGGTCCCGTGATGACGAACACCTCCCCGCGATCCTGCGCGAGCTTGCGCACGCTCGACTCGATGCCCGCCCACAGATAGCGATTGTTCTCGCTGTTCTGCGGCACCATGTTCGACAACGAAAAGCTCTCCGACTGCGCTTGTGCGTCCGGCATATCGGCCGACGGCGCCATGTGTCCCCGGTCGTATCCCGAGCGCACGTAATCGCGAAGCTCGGCCCGCTCATCGACGGGAAGCCGCGATTCGGCGTGGAAATTGTTGACGCGCGAGATCTGACGCGCGTCGCGCAATCCCGCACGGGTGAGGTGCTCGGCGGACCAGAGTGGCGTGCGTGTCACACCCGAATGCATCACACCGAACGCGCTGAAGCAGACTTCGCGCGCGTCGCGCGACATGGCAGCTTGGGTGATGTCGGGGGCGGTGCCGCCCCAATAGTGATCGCCGCAGGCCGAGGCGGCGGCAAACGAATCGCCGGGGAAGGCCATGACGAACGTCACGGCCACTGCGCAGGAAAGGGTGGCCGGAGCGGCGGCCAACTGCCCGGTCATCGCGCGCAAACGGCTTGCGCGCACTGCGGTGACCGTCCATCGAGACTGCTTCATCGTACGGCTAGAGGTAAGACGTCAGGGGGTGCGATTGTAGCGGAGGAGCGCCTATTCGGGGACGACACTGCCCGCACCATAGGCGGCGCATTGCAGGGTCTGGGTGGGGCCGAGGTTATCGCACTCGTCGGCTTGTGCACTCGGCAGCAGCCAGTCCTGCGCCAGGAACAGCACACAGAGCGCCAGCGCGAGCACAAGGAGCAGTGTCTTCATTGCGGCATCCGAGTCGGGTTGCCGCATTGTATGCGGGGACGCCACCGCGCAACCTGTCCCGCGTGCCCGGAAATTGTTTCCTTCCGTTACGACGCAGCGGATCGTACCGTCGCCCCCATCCCGCAGCATCAGCGGCCGGGCACCTCGCCGCGCAGTGCAATGAGCGCCGCGAGCGGCTCGTTCATCGCGCCCTCCGCACGCAGGCCATCGACCACACCGACGCGATCGGGCATCGCGCGATTTTGCGACATCTTGAATTTGCCCTCGATACGGCGAATCGGAATTTCCACGCCGACGATGGCGCGCAGCATGCCGTCGATGAAATCGGCCGGCGCATCTTCCACCGCCCACGGCGCGGCACGCCGTTGCTCCTGCGACTGCGTGAGATCGCCGACGAGCCGCCGCAGCCACGAGGCATCGTCGATCACGCGCGGCTTCCCCCAGACGTGCACGGCAGCGTAGTTCCAAGTCGGCACGACTTTGCCGTGTTCCGCCTTGGCGGCATACCATGAGGGCGTGATGTACCCCTGCGGCCCCGTAAAGGCGACGAGGCAATCGCCGACATCGCGCAGCGCCGAACCGTGCGGATTGGCCCGCGCCAGATGCCCGCGCAAGGTGCCGAACTCGCCTTCGTCGGGGTACATCAGGAACGGAATCGAATCGGCGATCAGTCCCTGCGAACCGGCACTGACAAGCAGGCCAAGCGGTTGGGTGCGAATAAGTTCGTGCAAGACGTCAGGGCGATCCTCGGCAAAGGCGGCGGGCTGGTACATCGACGACTCCGGACAGAAACGACGGAAAGGGAATGACGCCTAGCGTACGTCTCGCGCGGCCCTTGGCAAAGACCCAAAACCGATCATTTTTTTGATACCACGGTGCCGTCAGAACATCGCGGCGGAGGTGGCGGGCGCCTCCGGCACCACAACGCTGGCATCGACACCCGCGTTCTCTTTGAGCAGGAAGATCAGGTGATGGCCAGCGAGCAGCTCGATGCGGCGATCGCGCGCAAACTCCTCGACCCCATCGTCGAACGCCCCCGTCGTGATCAGCATGCCGCGGGCGGCGCCGATCTTCTGCATCTCGGCGAGCAAGGTGCGGGCGGCGGCGACCTCCAGCCGCGCGTCCTTGTGCATTTCCCGATACACGTGCACGACGACGTCGCCCCCGAAAATCGGATGCGGATCCCAGGCGCGACAGGTCAGCATGCCTGCCGGCTCGCCGGGCAGCAGCGGCGGCCCCTCGAAACCGTGCGAGCGCAGCAGGTGGAACATCACCTGCGTGAAGTCCTTGTCGGTAAGCGTCATCAGATTGAAGCGACGATCGACGGCGACATCGGCGTCGGTGACGACCTTTGTCATATCGACGCCCGCCACCGGGACGACCGCCTCCAACGCTTCGGGACACGCCGACACGCGCGCACCGAGCGCCGCCAGATGCGCCGCCGGATCGCCGTCGGCCAAGGTGAGCGCCGCGAAGTCGGCACGCGTCACGTGAACGCTCGCCAGACAAACGCGGCTCTCACCATCGCTCGCGTACGCATTGAAAACGATGGCGTTCACCTGACGCAGCGGATCGGCCGAGAACAATTCGTGCAGCGAACGGAGCACGATCTGGCGCAGTGCGTTCGCGTACACCTTCGCGCGCACGGCCTCGCTGGCAGGTACGCCCTGCACGAGCCCCTGCGCGGGGTGATAGTGGTAGTCGAACGCGACGGGCACGGCGGCGTCGAGCGTCGGCACGTCATAGCCGATGGCCAGCAGCTTGCGGTTCTCGACGTAGTGCGCCGCGAGCGTCTGCGCGAACGCTTGCGGGTAAGGGCTGCGGCTGAGCACGATGCGCGCATAGCCCGTGATGGCGGCCGCCTCGCCGCGCAACAGCGCCCCTTCGAAGTCGGCCACGGCCGCGTTGTGACGTGCGCTCTCGGCCCGCGCCGCTTCCGTGGCCTTTTGCTGCGCGATCTGGAGAATCATCGAGCCTTGCGCCCGACGTATTTTCGACGCCTCGTGCTCACGTTCCGCGTGGACGAACTCGCCACGCGCCTTGGCGACGGCTTGCTCGTAACGCCCCGACGCGCCCGGCATGGCCAGCGCGAGCCGGCCCGGCTTCTCGGGCGCGAAGGCTTCCCATTCTGGCTTGGGCAAAATCTTCGGGAGATGCCGGGTGTCGAGCACCGGCGGCGTGCTGCTCGCGCGCAGGTCTGCCGGTGGAATGCGCAGATCGCGCGCAAGACCGTCGGCAAGCAAGCGCTCCAGCCGCGCGACCTCGAGTTTGGCCTTGGCGCCCTGCGCGGCCGCTTCCGCCTGACGCCACGCCACGTGCTTGCGCTCACGCGCGGCAGCGTCGGCGTCCGGCGCGGCTTCCGCGGCACGCTGTGCCTGATCCACGGCGCGAACTTCCGCCAGCGAACGCGCCTGCATTTGCGCATGCTGTTGCTCGCGCAAGTGCGCGGCGCGCCAGAACTCTCGCGCCAGACGATCGATGATGCTCTCGAATCCCCGGTTCACTACTGCCCCCGCAAGCGATATAGGTTTTTCTTTTATCAAGCGAACTACACCATCCAAAACAGCTGTTCCTTCGTTCGACGTCGGCCCGGAAACCGCCCGCCGCGCCTTGTGACATTGGGCTCGCACCCGACTTTTACGTAGGGGACGATTGTAGGACGATGGCCGCTCGCCAAGCAAAAAATCTTTCGTTTCCTTGCCGGGCGAGCATGTCATGCGCGCAACACGCGCCCTGATCGTCATCAAATCGCCATGACGACATCGACGCCTCCCGTCCGCGGAAAACGTTGCCCCCCCGTTGTCATCAATGACGGCTACCATGACGCGGTTTCCCCGATGGTCGATTCCGCTGGGATTCCCTTGGATCCGCCCGCCCCCTTCTCTACCCATGTCGCGTCATGAACGAGCCAGCGTCTGCCTCCGCCGCCCCTGCCACCGCCCTTGGCCTGCGCAATGCATGGCTGAGCGCGTTCGCGTGCCTGTTGCTGGCGTTGGTCGCCATTCCGTGGATCGACCGGCCGGTGGTGGACCTCGTGCATGTGCATACGCAAGGTACGCGGTGGATTCAGCACGTTGCGGAGTTGCCCTCACCGCTGTTTGCGCTGGCGTGGCCGACGTTTGGGATCGTTGGCGCCGCGTTCGTCTGGCGCCGAGACCTTCCGGCGTGGGCGGCGACACTGTGGCTCGCAGCCGGTGCGGTGGGCGTCGGCAGCGTATTCAAGCAAGGCCTGAAGTTCGCTTTCGGGCGGACATGGCCGGCCACGTGGATTCACGACAATCCGTCGTATCTGCGCGACGGCGTGTTCCAGTTCCGGCTGTTCGGCGGTGATGGTGCCGCTTACGCGTCGTTTCCCTCGGGGCACCTCACCGTCATGCTGGCGTTTGCGACCGTGCTCGCGCTGCGACACCGCGCCTTGCGCTGGCCGTGCGCCGTTGCGATTGCGCTGACGGGCTTCGGCCAGCTCGCCGCCGCCTATCACTGGACAAGCGACGCCCTCGCCGGTGCCGCGCTCGGCATCGCGGTCGGCACCACGTTTGTCTGGGCTTGGCAACGCTGGGCGATCCGGCGCGTGGTTGCGGTGTAGAGGGATGGGCGAGCATGCCGTAGCGGCGTACCGCGCGATTGCACTACACTGGAACCTGCTGCGCGCAACGCCTCCCATCGGAAATCGAGCGCGCTGCCTGCGCCGCCTCTTGCCCCCTCAGTTTCGACGGAGCCTGTGATGACGACGTCCCTGATTCTCAATGTGATTGGCCCGGATCGCCCGGGTCTGGTCAATGCGATCGCCGATCGCGCGAGCGCCTGCGGCGCCAACTGGCTGGAAAGCCGCCTGGCCAATCTGGCCGGCCAGTTCGCCGGCATCATCCATCTGCAAGTCCCCGACGAACACGCCGACGTGCTCACGCAAGCCCTGCAGGCGCTGGAGACCCAAGGCCTGCGCATCGCCGTCACGCGCGCCCAGAGCGCCGCCGCCGACCCGGCAGCCCGCACGCTTCAGCTAGATCTGGTCGGGCAGGATCATCCGGGAATCGTCAAGGAAATCTCGCACGTGCTCTTCTCGCGCGGCATCAGCATCGACGAACTCGCCACGGAATGTGTCGAAGGATCGATGTCCGGCGGCACGCTGTTTCATGCGACGGCCCGGCTTCATGTCCCCGCGAGCGTCAGCACGGAATCGCTGCGCGAGACCCTGGAAAGCCTGGCCGATGACCTGATGGTCGATGTCGAACTCGATTCGCCTTCCGGTGCGTGAGCGCGCGCCGATGAAGCGGGTCTTCCTGTTCATCCTCGGGGCGGCCGCTGTCGTCGCCCTGCTCTCGCTGCTGCCCCTGCCCTTCGAGCGTCAGACTCACATCGTGAACACGGTCACGCTGCGTGCACCGCCGCAAGCCGTCTACGCATTTGTCACTACCCCGGCCAACTGGCCGAAGTGGCATCCGGCGTCGCTCGCCGTGCAGGGTGCGACCGATCACTCGCTCGCCGTGGGGGAAAAAGTCGCCGAGGAATTTCGCCTCGCCGGACGTCACGGCATCGTCCACTGGAAGGTCGTCGAGGCGAAGCCTCCCTTCGAATGGCGTATCGAGGGCGAAATGAACCGGCGCCCGTCGGGCGAAGTCCGATACACACTCACGCCCGACGGCACGGGCACGCGCTTCGAGCGCGACGTCACCTATCGCACGCCGAATCTGCTGTTCCTGATGCTCGACCCGATCTTCATCGGACCACGCATGCGCGCCGACTCGGCGCAAGCTACGAAGCAACTCGAACACCTCTTCGAGACCGCGACGGCCGACATCCCCGCGCCAGCGTCGATGTCGTCAGTCGCCACGCGTCCTGCCAATGCCCAATAGCGGCGGGTGGCAAGGTGTCGCGATGTCTTGGTGTCGTGGTGTCAAGGTGACGCTGCGCCGCGGCATCCTAGTGTCTAAGCGCCGGGCTTGCCCTTACTCGTTGAACGTGGCCGCCATCGCCTCGGCGGCGGCCTGAAGCTCCGGCAAGAACGTCATGAGCGCGTCGAGCGTGCGGCGCTGCGCGCTCGCCTGCACCGCGATGGCAGCGCAAGCACGATTGCGGTCGAGCATCACGGGCACAGCCACGGCGATCATGCCCGGCACATGCTCTTCGTTATTGGTGCCGACCCGGCGCTTGCGCGTCTCGCCCAACTCCTCGCGCAAGTCCTCGAGATCGGTGATGGTGTTCTCCGCACGCGGTCGCAGCGGCAGATGGGCGATCAACTTCTCGCGACGCGCGCGCGGCAGGAACGCCAGCAGCAGCTTGCCGCTCGCCGTGCAGTGCAACGGCACACGCGAGCCCGGCGCGAGCTTGAGCTGCCGCGACCAATCCGTCTCCACACGATCGAGGTAGACCAGGTCGTCCCCCGAGAGCATCGACAGATTGCAGGTCTCGCCCAACTTGTCGACCAGTTGCTGAAGGATGGCGTGGCGCGCGGCCGCAGGCCCGACGTGCATCAGCGCATTGACGGCCATCGCGCGCACCCGCGACGACGGCTCGTAATGCCGGCTGCCAGCTTCGCGCGATACGAGAAACGCCGCTTCGAGCTGCTTGAGAATGCGATGCACCGTCTGCTTGGGCAGACTGATGGCGGCGACGATCTCCGCCAAGGTCATTGGCGTGCCTGACGCACTGAGAATTTCGAGAATGCGAAATGCGCGGACGGCCGCGGCGTTCGACTGATTGCTCATGTCGGTACTGGGGTCTCGGGGTCGAGTTGTGTTCTGGATCGTTATCGCTCGCGGCGGTCTCCCTGCTGCTCAACGTCGACACGCCACCGCCCCAGCCCGCTCCCAAGCTGCCACGCCGCCATGCCGTCGCACCGCGACGTCCCGTTTTCCGCATTCTAGTGCCAATCGGCACCCGCTGACGATTGGAGACAAACCCGCAGATATGCCAAATACCGGATATCGGCCAGAAGCCCGCGGGTGCCACTCAAGCCTTGCCCGACAGCACGCGCAACCGATGAATCAGGCTGGAGGTGTCCCAGCGCGACCCGCCCAGCGCCTGTACGTCCCCGTAGAACTGGTCGACGAGCGCCGTGACCGGCAGTGAAACACCGTTGCGCTGCGCTTCGGCCAGGCAGAGACCCAGATCCTTGCGCATCCAGTCCACCGCGAAGCCGAAATCGAACTTGCCGTCGATCATCGTCTGGCCGCGATTGTCCATCTGCCAGCTCGCCGCCGCCCCTTTGTTGATGACGTCGAGCACGAGCGGCATGTCCAGCCCGGCGCACTGGCCGAAGTTGATCGCCTCGGACAACCCCTGCACCAGCCCGGCGATGCATATCTGGTTGACCATCTTGGCAATCTGTCCCGCACCGGCCTCGCCAACACGCGTGACGGCACGGCCGTAGGCACCCAGCGTCGGCGCAGCCCGGTCGAACGCCGGGACGTCGCCGCCGCACATGATCGTCAGCGCGCCATTCCTGGCACCGGCTTCGCCCCCCGAAACGGGAGCGTCGACGAAGTGCAGCCCCTTCGCGCGCGCGGCCGCATAGAGTTCACGCGCCACGTCGGCCGAGGCCGTCGTGTGATCGACAAAAACGGCATCTGCCTTCATGCCGGAGAAGGCGCCCTGCTCGCCGAGCACGATGCTGCGCAGGTCGTCATCGTTGCCCACGCAGGCGGCCACGATATCGGCATCACGCACCGCTTCGGCCGGGGTGGCGGCGGCCGCGCCACCATATTCCTTGGCCCATTGCTGCGCCTTGGCGGTCGTACGGTTATAGACCGTGACCTGATGACCGGCGCGTTGCAAATGACCGGCCATGGGATAACCCATCACACCCAGGCCGAGAAACGCGACACGCACGGAGGTTGCTTGCGATGAAGGGGAAGTCAATTCGAGGGCCTCGCAGGTTGATTCGCTAGGAGGGACCCCAGGGACGCGTGATGCAGGGGGGCGCCGATGGGGATCCAGTCTGAAATTCAGGGGGCTTGCGAGCCATCATTATAGAGACGGGCGGCGCCCGGACGCCAGCGCAATCCCCCGCCACACGGGGGATTCGTACAAATTCGCCCTAGTTTGGTGCGGCGCCGAACGCCAAGTAATTCCTCGTAAACAGGAGGCCATCGCTCCGGTTTGAAAAATTGTGTTTCCGTGGCTGGCGTTGGTGCCGGGTTCCGATACAATGCGCGGCATGGCTGATTTTGATACTTGTTGGTCAATTCGCGTTTACTACGAGGACACGGACGCCGGTGGCGTCGTCTTCTACGCCAACTATCTGAAATTCTTTGAACGGGCCCGCACCGAGTGGCTCCGTTCGCTCGGTATCGAGCAACTCGCGCTGGCCGGCGATACCGGCATGATTTTCATCGTTCGCGCCACCGCGCTGGACTATCTGGCGCCCGCCCGGCTGGACGATCGGCTCACTATCAAGAGCCGCATCGAGCGCCTTGGCGGCGCCTCTGTCGATTTTCACCAGGAAGCCTGGCGAGACGCGCCGGACGGCAGCAGCGAACTGTTGGTGCGCGGCAGCATCAAAATCGGCTGTGTGGCGGCCGACACCCTGCGCCCGGGCAAGATTCCCAAGCACGTGCGCCTCGCCATGCAATCGGCCGCCAAGGTGGTCAACGCCGCAGCGGGCGAGCCCGCCCGTCCGGCAGCCGCCTGAAGCCAACGACAAGAACTCCGGTCAGTCAATAACCACACCATGCCCGATCAAGACCTTTCCATTATTTCGCTGGTCATGCATGCCAGCGTGCTCGCCCAGGCCGTCATGGGCCTGCTGCTGGTACTTTCGCTGCTCTCGTGGACACACATCTTCCGCAAGATCTTCGCGATTCGCCGCGCCCGCACCCAGACCGAGCGCTTCGAGCGCGATTTCTGGTCGGGTGGCGATCTCCAGGCGCTCTATCAAAGCGCCCTGAACAACCGCCATCAGACGGGCGCGCTCGAACGTATCTTCGAATCGGGCATGCGCGAATACATCAAGGCGAGCGAGAAAGGTCTGCACGATCCGAATGCCATTCTGGACGGCGCGCGCCGCGCCATGCGCGCTTGCTACCAACGTGAAATGGACTCGCTCGAAGCCAATCTGCCGTTCCTCGCATCGGTCGGTTCCGTGAGCCCGTACATTGGTCTGTTCGGTACCGTGTGGGGTATCATGAACGCTTTCCGCGGCCTGTCGAACGTGCAACAAGCCACGCTCGCCAATGTGGCGCCGGGCATCGCGGAAGCACTGGTGGCCACGGCCATCGGCCTGTTCGCCGCTATCCCTGCCGTGGTTGCCTACAACCGCTTCGCCAACGATATCGACCGGCTTTCGATCCGCTTCGAAAGCTTCGTCGAAGAGTTCTCCAACATCCTGCAACGGCAGATTCACTAAGCACTCCGGGAGCGCCGAGACATGGCAGGTTCTATGCGCAACGCTCGCCGCGGCCGTCGCGCCATGGCGGATATCAACGTCGTACCGTATATCGACGTGATGCTGGTGCTGCTCGTCATTTTCATGGTGGCCGCACCGCTGGTCGCGCCGTCGATCGTCAATCTGCCGAGCGTCGCCAACGCGAGCCCGCAGCAACAGACGCCGCCCGTGGTCGTCAATATCGAAGCCGACAACCGGATGCTGGTGCGCTACAAGGACGGCGAGAACACCATCGAGCAGCGCATGGGCGCCGCCGATCTGACCGGTTTCCTTCAAGGACGTCAGGCCGCCAATCCGGATCAGCCGGTCGTCATCGCCGCCGACAAGTCGGTGCGCTATGAAATCGTCATGAACGTGATGTCCGATCTCAAGGCCCAGGGCGTCAAGCGCGTGGGTCTGCTCGTCAAGCAGAAATGAGCCGCACCGCAGCCCGCCCCGACCGCCCTAACCGCCCCATCGGCCCGCGCAACGATGAGCGCGGCACGGGACGGGCATTTCTGCTTGCGCTGTTCATGCACGCGCTGCTGTTCGCGCTGCTCTTCTACGGTATGCGCTGGCAGAACAGCTCACCCGCCGGCTCCGAGGCCGAGCTGTGGACGCCGTCCGAAGTCGCGGAACCGACATCGCCCGTGGTGACGCCACCGCCGACGCCCGCACCGCCCGCCGTGGCCGCGCCGACGCCGCCGGCCGAGGACGCCGACATCGCCCTCCAGCAGAAAAAGCGCAAACAGGAACAGCAAGCCGCCGAGCAGGCGCGCCTGCTCGAGGCGCAGCAGGAGAAGGCGCGCCAGGAAGCCCTCAAACAGAAGCAACTTGCCGAGCAGCAGGCGGCAGCCGAAATCGCCCGCAAGAAGGCAGCGGCCGAAGCCGCTCAGCAGCAGAAACTCGCCGATCAGAAGAAGGCTGACGAGTTGAAGCGCCAGAAGGATGAAGCCGCGAAGAAGGCCGAACAGTTGAAGCAGCAGCAACTGGCCGACGCGCAGAAGAAAGCCGACGCCGAGAAGAAGGCTGAGCAGGACAAGGCGGCCAAGGCCAAGGCCGCGAAGGAAGCGGCGGCGCAAAAGGCGGCCGACGCGGCACGCGCGCAGCGTCTGGCAGCGTTGCGCGGGATGGCCGGCGGCACGGCGGGTGCGACCGGCAACGGCCTGGGCTCGCAGGCGGGCGGCACGGGCGCGGGGAGCGGTGGTACCGGTGAGGCTGGCTATGCTGAACGCGTGCGTGCCAAGGTCATGCCAAATATTGCCTATGCCGGCGATACGACGGGCAATCCGCAGGCCATCGTCGCCGTGCGCATTGCGCCGGACGGCAGCATCCTGTCGATGCAGTTGACGAAGTCGAGCGGCAATCCGGCGTGGGACGCCGCAGCCATGGCCGCCATCAAGAAATCAGACCCCTTGCCGCGCGGTGTCGGCGGCAAAGCCCCGCCCCCGACGCTCGACATCCACCTCCGGCCAAAGGGCTGAGGAATGTTGTCAAACGGGAACGAAAACCGAGCGATGCAAGTCCATTTTCATCAAGATATGGTAAAAATGGCGGCTGCACCGCGTAACTGACTAATCGAACGCATGCGAATTTCCAGTCAATATGCATGGCGTGCGCTGGTAGCCACCTGGCTCACTGCGGCGTGCACGATCGCCCATGCGCAGACCCCGCTCACCGTCGAGATCAATGGCGTGGGCACCAACCGTTATCCGATCGCCGTGTCCAACTTCAAGGGCACCGCGCCGACAGACATCGTATCCGTCGTCAAGGCCGACCTGAGCAACAGCGGGCGCTTCAATCAGATCGATACGGGCGGCGCCGCGGTCGGCGTGGACGATTCGGTCGATCTCGGCACGTGGCGCGCCAAGGGGGCGAATGCGTTCGTCTCGGGCACGATCGTGCCGGCAGGCAACGGCAACTTCCAGGTCAGCTTCCGTCTGTACGATGCCGTGAACGGTCAGCCGCTTGGCGGCCTGGCGCTCACCTCGTCCGCGGCGAACCTGCGTCTGACGGCGCACAAGATTGCCGACTATATCTACCAGAAGTTGCTGGGCGATCGCGGTGTGTTTGCCACGCGTCTGTCCTATGTCCTGCACAGCGGCAACCACTACCAGTTGCAGATTTCGGATTCGGACGGTCAGGATGCGCGCGTCGCGCTCAACAGCCGCGAGCCGATCATCTCGCCGGCGTGGTCGCCGGATGGCACGAAGGTCGCCTACGTCTCGTTCGAGAAGCGCAAGCCGGTCGTGTACATCCACGATCTGCCGACGGGTCGTCGTGCCGTGCTGGCCAACGAGAAGGGCAATAACTCGGCGCCCGCGTGGGCGCCGGACGGCAGCAAGCTCGCCGTGGCCCTCTCGCGCGACGGCAACACGCAGATCTACCAGGTCAACGCCAATGGCGGCGGCCTCAAGCGTCTGTCGCGCAGCGGCGCGATCGACACCGAACCGCAGTATTCCCCGGACGGCAAATGGATCTACTTCACGAGCGATCGTGGCGGTGGTCCGCAAATCTACAAAATGCCGGCCGGTGGCGAAGTGGCAGGCGCTGCGCAGCGCGTGACCTTCAAGGGGAGTTACAACGTCAGTCCGCGAATCAGTCCCGATGGCAAGTTGCTCGCGTTCATTGCGCGTCAAGGCGGCGGATTCAAACTGTGCGTGCAGGATATGAGTACTGGCGATGTTACGGCGCTGACCGACACCAGCCACGACGAGTCACCGAGTTTTGCCGCGAACGGCAAGTACATTCTTTATGCAACGCAATCCGGGGGCCGCAAGGTTCTCGCGGCAGTCTCGGTGGACGGGCAAACCCGGCAGATTCTTCAGGTTCGGGGAGGGGAAGTTCGCGAACCCTCCTGGGGCCCTTTCATGCAATAACGTCAACAGCAACATCAATTGGAGGCTCAAATGAGTTCCCTGCTTCGTAACATCCTCGCCATCTCTTCGCTGGCCGCGCTGGCCGCTTGCTCGTCGGGCGTGAAGCTCGACGACCAGGCTAACGCCAACAAGGGTCAAGCCACGGACGCCCGTGCTGTCGCCCCCGTCGACGCTTCGGCTGACGAACTGAACAACCCGAACGGCCCGCTCGCCAAGCGCAGCGTGTACTTCGGCTTCGACCAGTACAGCGTCGATGCCCAGTACACCCCGATGCTCCAGGCGCACGCCGCCTTCCTGAACAAGTACTCGCAGCGTCACGTGCTGGTGCAGGGCAATACTGACCCGCGCGGCACGAGCGAGTACAACCTGGCCCTGGGCCAGAAGCGTGCTGAGGCCGTCGTGAAGGCCATGTCGGCCCTGGGCGCCAACACCAGCCAGATGGAAGCCGTTTCGCTGGGCAAGGAAAAGGCCACGGGTACGGACGAGGCCAGCTGGGCCCAGGACCGTCGCGCCGATCTGGCTTATTGATTGAATCGTCATGACGTCTCGTTTGCTTAAAAACATGATCTGCGCGGTGACGCTCGGCACTGCGGTGCTGAGTCCGCTGGCGCATGCCGGATTGTTCGATGACGACGAGGCGCGCAAAGCGATTCTCGATATCCGCAGCCGTCTGGATTCAGACAAGCAGCGGATCGAGGGGCTCACGCGCAACGTACTGGATTTGAACAATCAGATTCAGCAGTTGCAGCGTGATCTGGCCGACCAGCGCGGTCAGAACGAGGATCTGAAAAACCAGCTTGCGAACCTGCAACAGAGTCAAAAGGATTTCTACAACGACCTCGATGGTCGATTGAAGAAATTCGAACCGCAGCAGATGACCGTCGGCGGCGTGACCGGCACCGTCCAACCGGGCGAGAAAGACATCTTTGATGCCGCACTGACGAAATTCCGCAATGGTGACTACAAGGGTGCGCAGACGGCGTTTCGAACCTTCGCGGCCAAGTATCCCGACAGCCCGTATCAACCTGAAGCGCAGTTCTGGCTTGGCAATGCGCAGTACGCCAACAAGGATCTGAAGGGGTCGACTGCGACGCTGCAGGGAATCGTGACGAAGTATCCGACGAGCCCGAAGGCCGCCGAGGCGATGCTGGCGATTGCCAGCAACCAGGCAGAATCCGGGCAGGTGACGGCAGCGAAGAAAACGTTGCACGATTTGATGGCCAAGTACCCGGACAGCGAATCGGCAGCGGAGGCCAAGAAGCGTGCGGCCAAGCTGAAGTAAGCGGTCTCACGGGAGTCTGCGCGAACCAGCCCTCCGTGCAACCTGACGCGTCAAACGCATAACGCCGCCTTTGGGCGGCGTTGTCGTTTCCGGCGCTGGCACGCACCTGGCACTTTCCGGGCTTTCCGCACTTTCCGTGGGCTACTGAGCTTTCCGGAGACCGGGCGCGACCTCAAGTAGAATACGGGCTTTGCAAGCGTTCGAAGCGCGGTGTCTCAGGGGATGTGTACGGACCCAAAACGGTCCGCAGCGCATGACGACCGCACTCGCGATGTGATCGCGCACCGACTGCGCGGCACCTCCGATAACCACAAAGCTGGCTGCGCCCCGTGGCTCGCGACAATGAATCGAACGGCCGGGCACGGCCGCCATCGCCTTCTCGCCTCATGACCGACGTCGATCTCACTGCCCTCTCCCACACCGTGGTGTGGTTCACCTTTGCGCTGGCCTTCGTGTTTGGCGCTGTGCTGCAGCGCACGCATTTCTGCACGATGGGCGCACTGTCCGACATCGTGAACATCGGGGATTGGAACCGCATGCGCATGTGGTTGCTTGCCATCGGGGTCGCGACCATCGGCACCGGGGTACTGGCGTCGCAGGGCATCATCGATCCGGTCAAGGCGATTTACACGACGCCGCGCTTTACCTGGCTGTCGTATCTCGTTGGCGGCTGGCTGTTCGGTTTCGGCATGGTGCTGGCATCTGGTTGCGGCAGCAAGACGCTGGTGCGCATTGGCGGCGGCAATCTGAAGTCGCTGCTGGTTTTCGTGATGATCGGGTTGTCGGCCTACATGACGCTCAAGGGCGTGTTCGCGGTACTCCGTGTGACGGCCATCGATAGCGTGCAAACGACGTTTGCGACATCGCAGGATCTGCCGACGTTGTTGGGCGGCCTGTTCGGTGGCGACGTGCATCGCGCGCAGCTCGTGCTCGGGTTGGGGGTCGGCGGTGCGTTCGTGATTGCGGCGCTCGCACGACGCGAATTCTGGACGTTCGACAATCTGCTGGGCGGCCTCGTCGTGGGCGCGATCATCGTGGCACTGTGGTACGTCTCGGGCAAGCTCGGTTACGTGGCGGAGAATCCGAATACGCTGGAGGAGAGTTTCGTCGCCACGAATTCCGGAAAGATGGAAGCGCTGTCGTTCGTCTCGCCGCTGGCTTATACGATGTATTGGCTGATGATGTGGAGCGACACGAGCAACGTCATCACGTTGGGTATTGCGAGCGTGTTGGGCGTGATTGCCGGGTCGTTCGTCTACGCGCTGGTGTCGCGCAATTTCCGTTGGGAAGGTTTTCAGGGCACGGAGGACACCGCGAATCACATGGCGGGTGGCGTGCTGATGGGCTTCGGTGGCGTAACGGCGCTGGGCTGTACGGTGGGGCAAGGATTGTCGGGCGTGTCGACGCTGGCGCTGGGGTCGTTCGTTGCGACGGCGGCGATTCTCGTGGGCGGCGTCTGCGCGTTCAAGTACCAGATGTGGCGCATTGAGCGCAGCGTTTGAGCGTAATGCGCGCGCATATGCGGGCAATGGCGCTGAAACGGACCTATCGACGCCACGCAGTTCTTGACACTATGGCGATGGCGTCGCTATAATCTTTTTCTTCGTTGGGTCGTTAGCTCAGTTGGTAGAGCAGCGGACTTTTAATCCGTTGGTCGCAGGTTCGAGTCCCGCACGGCCTACCAAACGAATTCGAGGGGTTACAGGCGTTTCGCTTGTAACCCCTTTCTCTTTTGCGGCGTCATGGAACCGCCTTGCAGGCGGATTGCGTCACGATGAGGCGCTGACGCAACCGGCGTCACGCGCTCGCCTACCACGACGCCCCGCCCCGCATCTCCTTCAGCGATCGTCGTCCCCGAGCGGGTCGCCACTCGTCGGTGCAGCCTCTCGTTGGACGGCTTGCCGTTTGCGGTTGACGTCATAGGCAGTCAGCACCGCATGCGCCACCATGTCTAGCGCCGGGCGCGCCTCGCCGTTCTTGTCAGTCCATACCTTCGGCGTGAGCGCGCCAGACAGAGAAACGGAATCCCCGTCATCCAGCGCCAATAGCACGGCCCGCGCATCGTCAGTAAACGCAATCACGTTCACGAACAAGGACTCACCATCGGCCCCAGCGGCGAGAACCTTCGCCGTGACATACGCCGTGCCGCCTTGCCCTTGGCGCTCAGCGGGCTTTCCGTAAACCTTGCCACCAATCAGGCCATCAATCATCTTTCACCTCGTTATCACAGGCGACTGCCGCCCACGCTTCAATTAACCCCACGAACGTCGAACCATACCCGT
Organism: Pandoraea eparura; assembly: GCF_902459725.1. Lineage (GTDB taxonomy): Bacteria > Pseudomonadota > Gammaproteobacteria > Burkholderiales > Burkholderiaceae > Pandoraea > Pandoraea eparura. The sequence goes on along the minus strand of NZ_CABPSH010000004.1, from coordinate 129,971 downwards.
TCCACAGGTCGGTGTGTTGGATATTCGTGAAGCCGGCGCAGGCAAAGCACCTACCTTGAATCCGCCTCCACCGAAGCGCTCCGAGCGTCCGCAGCGCCCACGTCGAGCAGCGCCAGCAATTCGTCGGATGTGCGTACGTCCGCAAACCACAGCACCATGTTGCACAGCGTCCCGTTGTGCTCGTCGTCGGTACGGGCCGCATTCGCGTCGGCGACAAAGTGGACCTTGTAGTCGAGCATCATCGCGTCGCGCGCGGTCGATTCGCAGCAGACATTCGTCACGGTGCCGGTCACGATCACCGTGTCGATGCCGCGAGCGGCAAGGCGTTGATGCAGATCCGACGAGCCCTGAATGAACGCGCTGAACCGCGTCTTGTCGACGATCTCGTCCGCATCGCAAACGTCGAGCGACGAGTACAACGCATGGCCGGCGTGCCCGTCGACCAGCGTCTCGCCGAGACTGGCCGCCCAGCTCGCGCCGAACTCGTCGAAGCGCTGCCAAGGCGCTTCGCCAGGCACGACCTGCGTGTGACGAATCCAGTACACATGACCGCCCGCCTGGCGCAGCGCGCTCGCGAGGCGATTCACGTTCGGCACGATCTCGCGCGCCATCGGCAACTCGCCGGGAAAACCCGGCGCGACGAAGCCGTTCTGCAGGTCGATGACGAGTAGCGCGGTCTTCGACGCATCAAGGGTCGGATAGACGTGCCGCCGGCCGCGCCGCGCCACGGCGCGATCAACGACGGATTGTGGAATTTCAATGTGATGCATGGCTGGAACTCAGGAAACGTTGCAAATCACTCACTGCGCCGTGCCAGCCGGACTGCGCCGGCACGGCCACTGCCCTACTGGTGCGCGGCCCCCTCGCTGCCGCCCGACCTTTGGAAGGAGAAGAAGATCGCGATGGCCGCCACGAACAACAGGCTGGCAATCGCGTCGAGTCCGCCCGCGACACTACCGGTCAGCGTCTTCGACGCATTGATGATCATCGGGCTCGCGAACGAACCCAACTGGCCGATCGAGCTGACCAGCGCCACGCCGACGGCCGCCGTGCTTATGCGGAAGTGCTGACTCGTCAGCGCCCAGAACACAGGGTAGCCCGACAGATTGCCGACCAACACGAGCGAGAGCGCCACCAGCAGCATTGGAAGATTATGCGCCGTCAGGCCAGCCAGAACGAATCCCAGGCCCGTAAGCGCAAGCAGCCCCGCGCAGAAGCGTCGCCGCTCCGCCAGAAAGTCCGAGCCAATGCCGAACAGCAGCATGCCGACACCTCCTGCCGCATACGGTATCGCGGTCAACATGCCGACGAATACCGACGACGTGTTGTGGGACGCCTCGCGCAGAATCTGCGGCATCCAGATACCGATACCGATGACCGACGCGTTCAGCGCCGAGTAGCCGAGGATCAGCACGTAGATGCGCCAGTCCGTCAACAACGTGCGCCACACCCCATGATCGTGGGAGGCCGCCGGTACGTTCGAGTGCGCCAGATCGCCCTCGATCTGTGCAATCTCGCTCGGCGTGAGCCAGCGATGGGCATCGCGCGGCCGATCGGTGAGATATTTCAGCACGACGGCGCCGAGCACCACAGACGGAATCGCCTCCAGCAGGAACATCCATTGCCAGCCGTGCCACCCGTTCGCGCCATCGAGCGTCTGCATGATGAGCCCCGACAGCGGGGCGCCGAAGAAGCCGGCGAAAGCGACCGGCAACATGAACAACGCCACGATCTTCGCGCGCCGCTGCGGGGGAAACCAGTACGTCAGATACAGCACGACGCCAGGAAAGAAGCCCGCTTCCGCCGAGCCCAGCAAAAAGCGCAAGACATAGAACTGTTCGGGTGTGCGCACGAACATCGTGGCCGCCGAAATCAGCCCCCACAAGACCATGATGCGCGCGAGCGTCTTGCGCGTACCGACACGCTCCAGATACATGTTGCTGGGCACTTCAAACAGCAAATAGCCGATGAAAAATACGCTCGCCCCAAAGCTGAACGCGGTACCGGAAAATGCGAGGTCGGTACGGATCGCCGCCTGCGCGAAGCCGATGTTGATACGGTCGAGATAGGCCGCGATATAGCACAGGAACAGCAGCGGAATGATCCGCCACGTCACCTTGCGATAGATCGCGTCCGCGCCGCTAGCCGGCGCCCGCCCGACCAAGTGTGTGTCTGCCTGCATGGTTGTCTCCGTTGTTGTAGTGTTGCCCTGTTACCCGTTGATGCCGCGGACGCTCGGGTCCGGCGAGCCCGGGGCGTCCAGCGGTTGCATGCACGCGCCGAGCAGCGGATTGAGCCCCGAGCGTGTGACGCGGCCGTTGAGCTGTCGGTCCAGCGCAGCCTCGCAACGCGCCGCCAGGTCGAGCAGCAGTGCGAGATCAATGCCCGTCTCAACCCCCATCGTCTCGAACAGATTGACGAGGTCTTCGGTGCATACGTTGCCGGTATAGCCGCCGCCGTAGCGCACCTTCGCGGGATGTCCGCCCACACCGCCAAACGACGCGTCGAAGTAGCGCACACCAGCCTCGTACGCCGCCACGCAATTGGCCAGCGCCGTGCCTCGCGTGTCATGGAAGTGAGCGATCAGCGTCACTTCGGGAAACTGTCGCGCAATACGTGCGGTCAGTGACGAGACGCTCGCGGGCGTCGCCATGCCGGTGGTATCGCCGAGCGTGACCCACTTGACGCCGCGTACGAGGAACGACTCGATTGCGTGGATGACCGTGGCCTCTTCCACCCGCCCTTCGAACGGGCAACCGAACGCGACCGAGACGGTGCCGATCACGCGGAACGCCGAGCCGGCCCGTTCAACCATCGCGTCGATGTTTTGCCACTGCTCGGCGCGGGTGCGTTTCAGGTTCTTCAGCGAATGCGACTCCGACGCCGACACGAGCACGCTGATTTCATTCGCGCCAATGCCGGCTTCGCTATCGAGGAGCGCCCGCTCCACCGCACGCACGTTGGCACAGGTCGCCTTGTAGAACACACTGGGCCGGCGCGGCAACAGGCGCAGCACCTCGCTCGCGTCGGCAAACTGCGGCACGATCGCCGGGTTCGAGTACGAAGTCGCCTCGACGCGCATGAAGCCCGCACCGGCAAACGCGTCGATCAATTCGGCCTTGTGGGCGGCCGGCAGGATCGTGGTCTCGTGTTGCAGCCCATCGCGCGCGAAGCATTCGCAGATCACCACGTCGGGCGACGGGGGCGCGTTGCGTTCAATCGAGATCATGCGGCCTCCGTTGCCGTTTGCGCCGCGTCGGACGCCGCGCGCCCACGCGAAAATCCGCGCATCAGGATATTGGTGTCGCGCCCGGCAAGCAGCCCCTGCTCCAGCGACAGCTCGCTCACGCGATACAGCAGGCGCTTGGTCGCCGCCATCGCTTCGGGACGATGGGCGGCAAGTGCCTCGGCCAGTTGCAGCGCGTAGGGCAATACCTCCGCGCCCGGCACGCTGGCCGTGGCGATGCCAAGACCCAGCGCACCGGCGCCGTCGAGCGTCTGGCCGGTCGCGACCAACCGAAACGCGACTTTCTGCCCGACCTGGTGCACCAGATTGGCCATGACGATCGCCGCGACAATGCCGTGCCTGAGTTCCGGATAGCCGAAGCGCATATCGTCGGCGGCGACCATCAGGTCGCAGGCAAGCGCGAGTCCCGCGCCGCCGCCCAGCGCAAAGCCGCGAACAGCCGACACGATCGGCTTGCTCACCTGCGTGAATGCGCGGTGCAGCGCGCAGGTCAACTCGGCGCGTTCGCGCGCGAAGGCGGTCTCGTCGCCCGACAGCGCCGCGAATTCGCCGGTATCCGCCCCAGCGCAGAACGACCGGCCCGCGCCAGTCAGCACGATCGCGCGGCATTCACTGTCATGCTGCGCCGCGTTGAGCGCGGCGAGTAGCGCGCGCGTCAGCGTGTGATTCAACGCGTTGTGCCGCTCCGGACGATTCATCGTCAGCACGCGCACGGGGCCGTGATTGTCGACGAGCAACGCGTCGGCGTGTCGCCCGGCGTCTGAAGGGTTTTGCTGCGGTGTCTCCATACTTCACTCCATTGCTTCCAGATCATTGTTCGCACACGCCGCTCGGTAGCGCCGTCATGCCCAGCCACTACCGGTCTGCGCTTCGATCACGACACCTGTCGTCAGTAGCGCATCGACCTCGCTATCCGACCATCCGAATTCGACCAGCACGGCCCGGCTGTGCTCGCCCTGTCTCGGCACCGGTCCGATCTCGCCGCCAGCCAGTCCCGGCACGCCCGCGAACGGCAATCCGGGCGCGTCGCCGAGCACCAGATCGCGAAACACACCGGCGTGCTCGACCTGCGGATCGGTGACGAAATCACCGTAGTCATTCACGGCGGCGCACAGCACGTCATGGGCGTGCAGGCGTTCGAGCCAGTCGTCGCTGTCGCGCTCGCGCAGCACTTGCGCGATGGCCGCATTGATCTCGACACGCTGTGCGAGCCGCTTCGCATTGGTGGACCACGCCTCACGCGATCCCCATTCGGGGTGCCCGAGCGCATGCGCTAGGCGGACGAACATCTCGTTGCGCAGCGCCACGACGTTGATGAAACCGTCGCGCGTGCGGAACGTGCCCGAGGGCACCGTCGCCGGCAAGCGCTCACGGCCCGCACTCATGAAGTGGTCGAGAATCGGGATCGTCTGCAGCGCCGCCGTCACTTCGAGCAACGACAGCTCGACGTGCTCGCCCCGGCCGGTCGCGCGCCGACCGATCAGCGCCGCGCCCACACTTTGTGCGGCGTACACGCCGCACACCGCGTCGACGATCATCATGCCGATGCGGCGCGGCACGCCCTCGCCATCACGGTTCATCGCCATCATTCCGCCCAGCGCCTGCAGCACCGAATCGGAGCCCGCCTTGTCGCGGTACGGCCCGCTGGGCCCAAAGCCCGTAATCGACAAATGAATCAGTGCGGCATTGAGCTTCGATGCGGTTGGGTAGCCGAGCCCGAGGGTGTCCATCACGCCAGGGCGAAAGCTGTCGATCAGCACGTCGGTCCGCTGGATCATTCGATGCAGCACCGCGCGTCCCTGGGCACGCGTCGCATCGATACATAGCGCACGCTTGCCGGCATTCGCGCCGATGCTGATCGCGGTCAGGCCGTTCGCGCCGTCGCCCATCAGACGGCCCCAGTCGCCGGCCGGCGGTTCCACCTTGACGACATCTGCGCCCTGCCGTGCGAGCAATGCGCCGCACGATGGCCCGGCGATGCCCTGGCTCAAGTCGAGCACGCGAATCCCTTCATACGGCAGACGAGTCCGCTTCGTCGTGGTGCTCATGGCGCGACCTCCTCGCGTGCGAGCCTCAGCACGCCATCGCCGGCCAGCGCGTCGATGCGTTCGTCGGCGTAGCCAAGCTCCTGCAACACCTCACGTGTGTGCTCGGCAAAACGCGGCGGACGCCGCTGGATCCGAGCCGGCGTGCGCGAGAGCTTCACCGGAACCCCGACGCCTTCGTAATCGTCTACCGCGACACGCATCTGGCGATGCGCCGTGTGCGCATCGCAAAGCGCTGCACCGACGTCGCGCACGGCGCCCGCGGGAACGCCTGCGCGTGTGAGACGGCGACATAGCGCGTCACCCTCGACGCTGCGCAGGCGCTCGGCGATCATCTGGCGCAGCAGGTCGCGATGTGTCATCCGCGCCCCGTTCGAGCAGAAGCGCGGATCGTCGACCCATTCCGGATGCCCGACGTGCTGCGCAAAGATCGCGAACTGCCGGTCGTTTCCCACGCCGAGGAACACCTCAACCGTCGCCGTCTGGAACTTGTCGTACGGCACGATGTTCGGATGGCCATTGCCGAGCAGCGGCGGCACACGGCCCGACATAAACCAGTTGGCGGCAGGCGGATGCAGCAGCGACAGCGCAACGTCGTACAACGCGATATCGACGAACTGACCTCGGCCCGAGCGCGTGCGCTCCAGCAGGGCGAGCAGAATGCCATTCACGCTGGCCTGCCCCGACGCGAGATCGACAATCGGCACGCCGATGCGGGTCGCACCACTCTGCGGGTCGCCATTGATGCTCATCAGCCCGGACATCGCCTGAATGACCGCGTCGTACCCGGGCAAGCCCCCGAGCGGGCCATCGGCACCGAAGCCGCTGATGCGGCAATGCACAAGCCGCGGGAACCGGCTGGCGAGCGTGTCCTGGTAGCCCAGGCCCCAGCGCTCCAACGTACCCACCTTGAAGTTCTCGACGAGCACGTCCGCCTGTTCGAGCAGATCGAGCAGCACCTCGCGTGCGTCGGGTTGATTCAGATCGAGCACGATGCCGCGCTTGTTGCGATTGACGCCCATGTAATACGAGGCCGCACCGTCGCGAAACGGCGGCCCCCACAGCCGGGTGTCGTCGCCGGCAGGCGACTCGACCTTGATGACCTCTGCCCCATGATCGGCCAGCGTCTGCGCGCAGGCCGGGCCGGCCAGCACGCGCGATAGATCGACGACCCTGATGCCGGCGAGGGCACCGCTTCCGGTATTCGACATGTCAAGCGTTCCTGATTGCATTTGCATCGTATGAAGGGGTTTGGCGTGCGGCATGGTCGCTGTCCAGACGCTCAAGCGGTCGGCTCGAATTCGAGCAGCACCTTGCCTGTCGCCACCGACTGCCCGACGTCGATCAACACGCTGCGCACGATGGCGGCTGCCGGCGCAATCACCGTGTGCTCCATCTTCATCGCCTCGATGGTGAGCAGCGCATCGCCCTCGGCAACACGCTGGCCAGCGCTCGCATACAGCGCAACGACCCGGCCGTTGGATGGCGCGCGCAAACGGCCGTCGCCCTCGCCATCGCTGGCCGTCGCCCCCACATACGTGCGATCGGCGAACGACCACGCATGGCCGTCGATCTGCACGTGGACCTGAGCGCCGGACTGCGTCCAGAACGCCTCGCGATCGACGCCGCCGAACGAGAAGCGCACGCGTGGGTGCTCGACCTCGCAGGCGTCGAAGGTGATCGAGTGCGCATCCGCCTCGATGCACAACCCGCGCTCGCCGCAGGGCGCGACAGACAGGCAGTACGCACCACCGGTGTCGTCGGCGAGGTGGATGACCGAGCCGCGCCAGCCGCTCGCGCGTGTGCCCGGCGAGAGCACGGCGCCGGCTACCGCGAGCGCGAGCCACGGACTTTCGTCTTGTGGCACGAGCACGTCGTCCTTGTGTTCAATCAGAAAGCCGGTGTTCACGCCGCCCGCGACGAACGCAGGATGCTCAAGGCAGCGAATCAGCGCCTGCCGGTTCGTGCGAATGCCGAGCACGACCGTGTCGCGCAGTGCCTTGACCAGCGAGCGCCGCGCGTCCTCGCGCGTCTTGCCCGACCCGATCAGCTTTGCGAACATCGAGTCGTAATACGGCGAGACGACGAAGCCACTGCGCACCGCATGCTCCACGCGGATGCCGTCAGGCGGCACCCACAGGTCGATCGAACCGCTTTGCGGCAGGAAGCCGTTGCGCTCGTCCTCCGCGCACAGCCGCACTTCGATCGCATGACCGGCCAGACGCACGTCCTGTTGATCAAAATCGAGGGCTTCGCCCATCGCGACGCGCAGCTGCCATTCGACGAGATCGATGCCGGCGATGCATTCGGTAACCGGATGCTCGACCTGCAAGCGCGTATTCATCTCCATGAAATAGAACTCGCCCGACGCGTCGAGCAGAAACTCGAAAGTGCCCACACCCTCGTAGCCAAGCGCGATCGCTGCCGATACGGCCGCGCTGCCCATGCGCTCACGCGTTTCCACCGGTAGGCCGGGCGCGGGCGCTTCTTCGATCAGCTTCTGATGGCGACGCTGCACGGAGCAGTCGCGCTCGCCGAAATGCACGCCGTGACCGTAACGGTCGATGAGCACCTGGATTTCGATATGGCGCGGCTCACGCACCACCCGCTCGACGATCATGCGCTCGCTGCCGAAGGCCGCAAGCGCTTCGGATCGCGCCGACTCGAGCGCGCGCTGAAATCCGCCCGCCTCCTCGACGACGCGCATACCACGCCCGCCACCGCCCGCCGTCGCCTTGACAATCACCGGATAGCCGATTTGCGCTGCCGCTTCGGCAAGCGTGTCGGCATCCTGCTCCTCGCCGTCGTAGCCTGGGATGCAAGGCAGCCCCGCTTCGCGCATGAAAACCTTTGCCTCGGCCTTGTCCCCCATCACGCGAATGGCGTGCGCCGACGGGCCGACGAACGTCAGACCGGCGTCGGCGCAGGCCTGCGCGAACCCGGCGTTCTCCGACAGGAAGCCGTAGCCCGGATGAACGGCATCGGCGCCGGCCAGTTGCGCCGCCCGAAGGATCGTCGCAATGTTCAGGTAGGAAGCGGCGGCCGACGGCGCGCCGATGCCCACCGCGCGCGTCGCCATGTGCACGTGAGGTGAGTCCGCATCGGCATCGGAATACACCGCAACGGTTTCGATACCCATTGCGTGGGCGCTACGGATGACACGCGCGGCGATTTCTCCGCGATTGGCGATCAACAGCCGTTTGATACTGCTCATGGATTCCGGTCTCTGGATAAATTGGGTAGCCTGGCGGCGTGGCGCACCGACGGCCCTCATGGACGTGCGACGCCGAACTGCATCGGCACCAGCTGCCGGTGCTCGGCCGCCTCGCACAGCTCCAGCACCTGGGCCAGCACGCGGCGCGTATCGCGCGGATCGATGACCCCGTCATCGAGCACGTGCGCGCTCGTCGCGAACACGTCCATCTGACCTTCAAAGTTCTCGATCACCTTGCGGGAAATGGCCGCGAGCTTTTCTTCGTCCACCTCGCCGGTCTTGCGGAGCATTGCCGCGCGACTCACACTGACCATCGTCTGTGCGGCCTGCTCTGCCCCCATCACCGCGGTCTTCGCGTTCGGCCACGAAAAGCTGAAGCGCGGATGAAAGCCCTTGCCACACATTGCGTAGTGACCGGCCCCGAAGGACGCGCCGCAAAAGATCGTGATCTGAGGAACACTGGCGTTGCTGATCGCCTGGATCATCTTCGAACCGTGCTTGATGCTGCCCGCCTCCTCGAACGCGCGACCGACCATGAAGCCGGTGGTGTTGTTCAGATAGAGCAACGGCGTACGCGACTGACAGCACGCCTGAATAAAGTGTGTCGCCTTGGACGCGCCCGCCGGCTCGATCGGTCCATTGTTGGTAATGATGCCGACGGGCCGGCCTTGCACCGACGCGTGACCGCACACGGTCGCCGAGCCGTAGCGCGCACCAAATTCGCGGAAGTCGGAGTCGTCGACGATCCGCGCGATCACTTCGCGCATGTCGACCGGGCGGCGATGGTCGTCGGGCATTACGCCGAGCAATTCCTCCGCGCTGTAGCGCGGTTCGCGGAAATCCATCCGCTGCGACAACGGGGCGCGCGACGGCCAGTTCAAGGAACCGACGATTTCGCGCGCAAGGCGCAGCGCGTCCCGATCGTCTTCGGCCAGATAGTCGCCGAGCCCCGACACCGACGTATGCATCTCCGCACCACCGAGTTCTTCTTCGGTCGCGACCTCACCGGTCGCCGCCTTAAGCAACGCCGGCCCGGCAAGAAATGCGCGCGAGCGTCCGCGCACCAGCACGATGTAGTCCGACAACCCGGTCTGATACGCGCCGCCCGCGGTGGACGGGCCATGCGTGACCGTCACCACCGGAATGCCTGCTGCGGACAGGCGCGCGAGATTGCGAAACTTCTGCCCGCCGTTGACGAAATTTTCGACGCGATAGGCCAGCAGATTGGCACCGGCGCTCTCCACCAGTTGCACGAACGGCAGCCGGTTTTCCAGCGCGATTTCCTGAATGCGCAGCAGCTTCTCGAGGCCCTTCGGCTGGAACGCCCCGGCGTCAATGCCCGAATCGGTGACGCTCAGCATGCAGACAGTGCCCGCGATCGAGCCGATACCCGCGATCAGGCCGCCGCCCGCGATTTCCCGACCGTCCGCGCGCGCGGCGCCAAGACCGTAGCCGGCGATCGAACAAAGTTCGAGGAACGGCGCGCCCCTGTCCAACAGCAGGCTCAAGCGCTCGGCCGGCAAGAGCTGCCCGCGTTTGCGGAAGCGTGGCGCGGCGGCGGCCGACACCTCGCGCGTTGTCGCTTCAATGGTGCGGAGCCGTTCCAGCCGATCGATCATTGACCGCCGATGACGGGCAAAGGACTCGCTGGATGGCGCCAGAGTGGATTCAAACACTGACATGGGATCGCCTGCTGTGGATTTGATCTAAGTACATTTGCATCTGATGCAAACATGAGATATTCTTTTGTTTCGTTGAATTCTACGTATACCCACCTTAATTCCAAGATAAATCTGCAAATTAGCGGGTTAACACTGGTGCAAATAAAATAGAATCGTGATTTTGTTTGCAACTGATGCAATTAAAGGGAGAGCACATGAAAGCCAACTCACCCAATCCGATCGGAGCGATCGAAAAGGCCTGTCGGGTGCTCAAGGCGATGAGCGACGGCCGTAATGTCCGACTCGTGGACATCGCGGACTATTGCGGCCTGGATCGCTCGACCACGATGCGCGTGCTCGACATCCTGATTCGCGAAGGCATGGTGGCGCGCGACGCCGATTCCCGGCACTACCGGCTCGGTGCCGAGATCGTCAGAATCGCTAATGGCGTGGAGGAAGAGATCGACTGGCGCGCGATGGCGCGCCCGAGTCTGCTCAGGTTGAGCGGCGAGTTCGCGGACACGTCGCTGATGTCCGTGTTGAGCGGACTGGAGATGGTGTGCGTCGACCTGCAGATTGGCGAGTATCCGGTGCGCGCGAATTTTCAGGCGCTCGGCAGCCGCCGCACGTTAGGCGTGGGATCGAGCGGGCTCGCGGTGCTTGGCGCCATGCGCGACGCCGAGCGCGAGGCCGTGCTGGCGCAGATCGCCCCGCGCGTCACGCACTACCCGATGCTAACGGATACGTTTTTGCGTGAGGCGATCGCGCGCGTGCAGGAGAAAGGTTATGCCGTGTTGATCGATGCTGTCGTGCATCGAATGGGAGGGATCGCGGCGGCGATCCGCTCCCCGGACGGCGAGGTCATCGCCGCGGTGGCAATTTCCGCGTTATCGGAGCGCATTCTGGAGCGGGAGACCAAGCTTGCGACGGCGGTGAAAAAGGAGGCGGCTGCCATCGAGGCAGCACTCGCCAGCGCGAAGGCGCGCTTGTGAAGCACGACGTCGAGGAGATTGTGACGCCGGCGAGCGAATGGCACCGTCAAGCGTCCCTCCCCCATGACCGGCGGCCTTCGCTCACGCAGACCGTCTCGGGCGCGACGCCCCGTGCGATGACGCGACAGCTTCGGTCTGGTGACGCTCGATGACATCCCGCGTGCGCTGCGAAATCCGCGCCGCTGCCTCCTTGATCGATTCAACGAGCCGGTCGAGATTGGCGAACTGCAGACGTGGCGTCGGCACGATCACCGCGAGCGCGCCGACCGCCTCCCCTGAGTCGTCGGTAAACAGCGGCGACGCCAGCGCCGAAATCCCGACTTCGAGTTCGTCTTTCGAGAGATAAAAGCCCGCGCGCCGAATCTTGAGCAGCGATGCGCGAAAATCTTCCAAGGTCGCACCAAGTCCGCTCTGCCCGATGTCCTCGGGATATTGATCGAACAACACGGCGAGCTTCGCCTTGGGAAAGGTCGACAGGATCGCCTTTGACGCTGCACCGAGGAAAAGTGGGCGTGGACGCCCCCGACCGTATCTGAGATCAAGTGATGCGTCGTGCGTCTCCCGATGGGTGTCGACAAGCTCGTTCCCATACCACCGAGACATCACGATATCGAAGCCCGAATGCTCGCTCAGTTCGCGCATGATCGGTTGACCGACCGCGAGCAGCGGATCGGATACGCGCAAGTGATAGTCGAGCTTGATGATGCGAGGCCCAAGCCCGTAGTCTCCCCCCGCAAAACGCACGAGCAGGCCCGCATCGACAAGCTCTCGCACATAGCGGTAAGCCGTCGGAATCGAGCAATCGAGTTTCGCGCCAACGTCTTCGGCGGACAGAAACGGCCTGGTCTCGGAAAACAGATCAAGGATGGATAAGACTTTGGTGATGCTCGACATCGGGACAATGGATCCTGTGGACGTGAGTGAATTATAGCCAGAGCCCGCTGCCGCACGACCCTGCGCGTGCTTCGTCAAAGCACGCGCAGGGTCGGCACCTTCCGCCAGCGGCAACGGAAGTTCGCCCCCCTCCGGGCGGCAACGCCTATCACCATGCGTCCCGTTGCGCGATCACACAAGCCCCATGCGCGCAGCCATGTCCGCTTGCCAGACGCTTCTTGGCCGGAAGCCGGGCAGCGTACGGGCATGACGCTCGACATCCGCCATCAACTCGGCGTCTGCCAGACCGAAGTCGACCGGCACGCGCATCGGCTGGTCAACGTACCACGGCGTGTCGACGAACAGTTCCAGCCGATTGCCTTCCGGGTCCCGCGCATAGATCGAGACTGCATTGCCGTGGGTCACGGGACGGATTTCGTCGAGCCCCTCGGCTACGAACTTCTCGTGAAACTGCCGCAGCGTCGCGAGACTGTCCGCCTCCAGCGAAATCTGGTTGATCGGATTGAACGCCAGATGCGCCGGACGGCCGCTCGCCAGAACGATCTGATGGTGCACCGCCGGATCGCGGCTCAGAAACACCAACCGCACTTCGCCATTCGGCGTCTGTAGCTTGCCGCGATCAGTCACCGTGAACTCCAGCACCCGCGAATAGAAGTCCTCGACCCGCGCCATGTCGCTCACGTAGAAGCCCATGTGGCTCAACGAGAGACCCCGCCGCTTCTGCTTCATCCCTTCCATGCTTGTCTCCGATAGTGATAAACCCTGACGAAAAACACGTTGTTTCATTCGTTAAATATAGTTTATTCTCAAAATACGATAAACACACTAGTTTTTTATGGCGGTGTGCGGATCAAAACTACCGTTATTTATCATCGGAGCATCAATGAAACTCGTCAGCTTCTCCACCTCGCAGGGGTCTTCGTTCGGCATGGTTCGCGACGACGTTATCTTCGACCTCGGCAAGCGCCTTGACGGGCGCTTCGCGGATCTCAAGGCGCTGATTGCCGCCAACGCCTTCAGGGAAGCGGCCCAGTCCATCGAGGGCGCGCAGGCCGACCACGCGCTCGCGGACGTGACGTTGTTGCCGGTCATTCCCAATCCCGAGCAGATCTTCTGCGTGGGTCTGAATTACGCCGAGCACGTCAAGGAAACGCACCGCGAGGTGACCGAACAGCCCGTGATTTTCATGCGGCTGCCCGCCTCCCAGGTCGGCCACGCTCAGTCGATGCTGCGCCCGCCCGAGTCGCAGCAGTTCGACTACGAGGGCGAGATCGCGGTCATCATCGGCCGCGGTGGACGGCGCATCGCCGAAGCCGACGCGTGGCAGCACATCGCGGGCTATGCCTGCTACAACGATGGCTCCGTGCGTGACTGGCAGCGTCATACGACGCAATGGGGACCGGGCAAGAACTTCTACCGCACCGGCGCGTTCGGGCCGTGGATGGTCACCAGCGACGAGATCGCGCCGAACGCGCTGATGACGCTCGTCACCCGCCTGAATGGGCAGGAGGTGCAGCGGGCAACCACGGAGATGCTCATCCACGGCATCGCCAAGCAGATTGCCTATCTCTCGACGTTCACACCGCTTTTCGCCGGCGACGTGATCGTGACCGGCACGCCGGGCGGCGTGGGTGCAAAACGTAACCCGCCGCTGTTCATGAAACCGGGCGACGTGGTCGAAGTGGAAGTGGATCGCATTGGCGTGCTGTCCAATCCGATCACCGACGAGGCATAAGCGTCGTTGCCGGGTGCGGGGAGCCGCCCCCGGTGTCTCATCTGCAGGAAATGAACATGTCAAATCAAACGATTTCACCCCAGGCGTGCGACTACGATGTCGCGATCATCGGCCTCGGCCCCACCGGCGCCACGTTGGGCAATCTGCTCGCGATTCAGGGGTTGCGGGTGCTGGTGCTGGAGCGCGACAACGACATCTTTGCGCTGCCCCGCGCGGTGCATTTCGATGGCGAATGCATGCGCGTATTTCAGACAATCGGGATCGCCGATACCCTGCTCCCCAACCTGTTCGTCGGCCCGGGAATGAAGTTCGTGAACGCGCAAGGCAAGTTGCTGATCGACTGGCCGCGCCCGACCCACATTGGACCTCACGGCTGGTGTGCCAGCTACAAATTCCACCAGCCTGACCTGGAGAATGCACTGCGCGAGCGCCTGGCGCAGTATCCCAACGTCGAAGTCCGCCTGCGTCACGAGGTGTTTTCCCTCGATGAGACCACGCACGGCGTGCAAATCCGCTTCGAAGACACGCGTTGCGGCAAACTGGGGCGCGCGACGGCGCGATATGTCGTCGGGTGTGACGGCGCGCGCTCGATTGCGCGGCGCTTCATGGGCACCGAGCTGACGGATCTGAAATCACATGAACGTTGGGTCGTGGTCGACGTGATGCTCAATGCGCCGCGGCCTGAACTGGGCGACGTCTCGATTCAGTATTGCGATCCGGCGCGGCCGACCACCTATACGCGAGGCCCGGGCAACCGTCGTCGTTGGGAAATCATGGTGATGCCTGGCGACGATTCGACGCAACTCACGACCCCGGAATGGCTGTGGGACAAGCTCGCTCGCTGGATCTCGCCCGCCGATGCACGGCTTGAGCGCTCAGCCGTCTACACGTTTCATTCTGTCGTCGCCAACGGTTGGCGCCGTGGCCGCTTGCTGCTCGCAGGAGATGCCGCGCACCAGACGCCGCCCTTCATGGGCCAAGGCATGGCCGCCGGCATTCGTGACGCGTCGAATCTCGCCTGGAAGCTTGGCGTCGTGCTTCGCGGCGAAGCCGCCGACGACCTTCTCGACACATACGAATCGGAACGCTCGCCGCATGTGCGCGAGTTTATCGAGACCGCCGTTCAGCTCGGTGCCGTCATACAGACCACTCACCCGGAACTTGCAAACGCGCGCGACGACGAGATGGCCGACGCCATCCGCAATTTTGTCACGCCGCAACCGAAGCTTGGTCCTGGCGAGTGGGTGGACGACGCCTCGGGCACGGCGGGACAGATTGCACCGCAGCCGCGTCTGCATGACGGCCGTCGGCTTGACGACATCGTCGGCTATCGATTCGCACTGATTGCCTTACCGGAGTTGCTCGGCGAATGCCCGGACCTGCCCGACCAGGCGGCCCGCGCCGATGTCCAGCTCATCGCGAGCGAGGATGCATCGATCCGAGCGTGGCTCAGGTCGACCGGCGCCGTCGCCCAATTGGTGCGCCCCGACCGATACGTGTTCGGTGTCGCGCCTGACCGGCATGCCCTGAGACACCTGCTCGAACAAGCACGGCCCCATCAGCACACGGCAACCGCCTGATCGGCTGCCATCGGGCGGCCGTTACGCAACACCACCGTGCGTATACGTCATTGGACAAAGAAGCCAACCTTTCCTGGAGAAGTCATGGAGACAACCCGCAACCCCGTCGGCGAAGTCAGCCGCCCGCAACCCGCCGGTCTGACACGGTCGCAATGGAAGATGATTCTCATCGCGAGCCTGGGCGGCTCACTGGAGTTTTACGACTTCATTGTGTACGGCTTTTTTGCGCAGTACATCGCCGCGCAGTTCTTTCCGAACGCGTCGGCGCTGTTGAGCATGCTCGCCGCCTACTCCGTGCTGGCCATCGGCTATGTGATTCGACCGCTCGGCGGCATCGTGCTGAGTAGCTGGGGAGATCGTTATGGCCGCCGGCCGGTCTTTCTCGGCTCCATCGTTGTCGTGACCACCGCGACGATTTGCCTGGGTCTGCTGCCGAACTACGCGCACTGGGGGATCACCGCATCGATTCTGCTGATCGTCCTGCGCATGCTTCAGGGGTTCTGTGTCGGGGGTGAAATGCCCGGCGCCATTACCTATGCCGTGGAAGCCGCGCCACATCGCGCCGGCCTGGCCGCCGGCGTCATCATCTGCGCGGTGAACGTGGGCGTGTTGCTCGCGACTGTCGTCAACCTCGTCATTCAGAGTTCCCTGTCGAGCGCGGATGCCGCGGCGTATGGCTGGCGCGTCGCCTTTTTGTTCGGCGGTGTCTGCGGCATCGTGTCGTACTGGATGCGACGCAACCTCGACGAGTCGCCAGAGTTCAAGAAGATGCAAGGGGCCGTCATCAAGCAACCGTTTCGCGAAACGCTCCGGCACCACGGTAAATCGGTCGTCGCTGCGGCGCTCACGATCGCGGTCATGGCCGGTGTCAATGGCATCCTGTACGGACACATGCCGGCTTACCTGGTGCAACAACTTCACTATGCGCCCCGGACGGCGGCGATCGCCCAGAACGCCTATCTGATCGTCAGTTCGTTTGGCTTGCTCGCCGCGGGATGGCTTGGCGACAAGGTGCCGCGCCGGTATCTTCTGCGTGCGTCGGCCGCGCTGCTGGTGGTATTGAGTTATCCGTTCTATTACGCGCTGGTCGGCCACACCGTAAATCTGGTGACGCTCTTCATCCTCGCGGCGGTGGTCTTCTCGCTCGCCAGCGGTACGTGGGCGTCCGTGCTTGCCGATCAGTTCCCGGTCCAGGTGCGGTTCAGCGGCATCGCACTGTCGTATAACGCCTCGGTCCTCGTCTTCAGCGGTTTCGCGCCGTTACTGGCGACCATGCTGATCCGCGAGACCGGATCACTGGCCGCGCCGGCGTACTTCGTGATCGGGGCCTGCGGTATCGCGTTGCTCGCGAGCTTTGGCCTACCCGCCAGCCGATCGATGTCGCCGCGCGGATTGCCGACCGATCAACTCAACGGCGAGCCGTCGCGCTGACCCGTCAACGCCACACCACCGCGAGGATGGCGCAGGCCACGTAGTTCGGCTGCGCCGTCGCGCACTCACTCAGTCCGCGTGAGCCCGATCGAACGCCCACACTTCCGGAAAGCCCATCAACTCGCACATTTGCGAGAACGGATACAGCGCGTTGTCGATGCCCATCGTGCCCTTGCCGGCCTTGATCTGTGCGTACGCGTGCTCAAGGGCCTGCGCGGCAGCCAGGAAGCCCGTCGCCGGATAGATCGCGATGGAGAACCCGAGCGACTGCAATTGCGCTGGCGACAGCTGCGGTGTACGTCCGCCCTCGACGATATTGCACAGCAGCGGCACGTCAAACGATTTGCCGATGGTCTCCAGTTCCTCCACGCTCTCGGGCGACTCGATGAACAGGACGTCTGCCCCCGCCTTTACATAGGCCTCGCCTCGGCGCAATGCCTCATCCAAGCCGAGCGACGTGCGGGCGTCGGTGCGTGCCACGATCTGGAAGTTCGCGTCGTCGCGCGTCTGCGCCGCGACCTGAATCTTCTTGACCATGTCGCCGGCCGGAATCACCCGGCGACCCGGCGTGTGGCCGCACTTCTTCGGAAACTCCTGGTCTTCGAGCTGAATGCCTGCCGCCCCCGCGCGCTCGTAACCGCGCACCGTGTGCATGACATTGAGCAACCCGCCGTAGCCGGTGTCGCCATCGCAGATCAACGGCGTGCGGCTGTTGCCGCAGAACGCCGTCACACGATTGACCATGTCGGTATAGGTCGCCAGGCCAGCATCGGGCACGCCCAGATACGAGGCCACCGTACCGAAACCGGTCATGTAGAGGCAGTCGAACTGCATCGCGTCGGCCATCGCAACCGAGATCATGTCGTAGATGCCCGGCGCGACGACAATGTCTTGCCGAGCCAGTTTCGCTTTGAGTTGACTGCGTTTGTCTTGGGCGTTCATCACAATTCCAATATGTCAGTGAAGCAAGATTGCCGCCGCGCGGAGGTCTGGACCCGCGCGTCGTTTCTAATCTGGACGCTGTATTGCGCCAGACGTCAGCGTTGCGATTTCCCGGAGAATTCCGACTCGCCGAGACCGGCCGTACCCGGCGCGCCCGCGTTCGGTGCGATGTCCTCGAGCGAGCGGCGGTTGGTCTCGATGCCAAACAGCGCAAGCACGATCGACATGGCCGCCAACACGCAGGCGATCGTTGTGAGTACCTGCTGGATACCGCCGGACGCGTAGAGTGCGACGACCATCTGCGGCGCGAGAATGCCGGCGATCCGGCCGGCACAGCCCGCCACGCCGTTGCCGCGCATGCGGTTTTCCGTCGCGAAAAGTTCGGGGCAATAGGTTGCGATCCCGAGCGCCACCATCAGATACGTCAGCGTGAACAGCAGGAAGCCGAGCACGGTCGCCATCTCCACGCTGCTCGAGTGACCATAGGCCCACCCCACCACCGCGGCGAGTGCCGACACCGCGATCATGCCGTTCTTGCGGCCGATGCGATCGGCCACGAGCACGCCCACCAGCGCGCCGGCCGGACCGCCGAGCGACATCAACGTGGTGTAGCCGAGCGACGACGCCATGCCGATCCCCTGCTTCATCAGGAACGTCGGCACCCAGACGATGAAGCCGTAGATCACCACGTTGACACCAATCTGCACACAGATCGCCACGACCGTGCGACGCAGTTGCGCGGGGGAAAACAGGTCCAGCAACGTGGTCGGCCGCGTGGCGACCGGCGGCGTCTGGCGCACCGGAGGCAATACGCCGCCGCGCGCCGACTCGGCTTCGGCCGCGCGCAGGATCGCATCGGCCTCGTCGAACCGTCCCTTCGATTCCAGCCAGCGCGGCGATTCGGGCATCCTCGCGCGCACGAACCACATGATCAGGGCGCCCACGCCCACGATCGCGAACATCGCGCGCCAGCCAATCGAGGGGATGATCAGATAACCGAGAAAGGTGGAGAAAAACAACGCCGAATTCGTGATCAGCGACAGGTATGCCGACCACTTGCCGCGCACGGCAGGCGGCACGAATTCCCCGAGCGAGCCGTAGCCGACCACGATCTCCGCGCCAAGCCCGAGTCCCATGAAGAAACGACACACGATCAGCCACGTCATGTTGGGTGCGAACGCACCGGCCAGCGACGCCAGACCAAAGATCGCCAGGTTGAACTGATAGGTGAACTTGCGCCCCTTGCGATCGCCCAGCACGCCGGCCGTCAACGCGCCGAGCAACATGCCGACAAAGGTCGCCGACAGAAACGTGGCGTTGAGCTGCATCGTCGACCATCCACTCTTGGCCAGGGCGCCCAGCACGCCGCCGGCCAGGTAGATGTCGAACGAATCGAGGAACATGCCGCCCCCGATCAACCACAGGATCCGGCGATGAAAGCCGGAGATGGGCAGCCGGTCCAGCCGGGGCCCTGCGTTTATCGAACTCAACATGCGCTGTCTCCTCCGTCGTGATCGACGTGATGTTTTCGGGTACGGCTGATGGAACCGGCTAATCCCCTGTCAACGCGGGCGCGACGGCGCCGTCGGCCAACGTGCGTGGCACACGGCCAAGCACCACGCTCTGGGCCGCCGCGATGTGACAGCGCACGATCGCCTCGGCCCAGACGCCGTTGCGTTGTGCAAACGCGTCGACGATCTCGAGGTGCTGGCGCGCGCTGCGCTCACGGTGTTCGGGGTTGTAGGTGTCGAACGTCCACTTGACCAGTGGCGTCTCTTTCATCGATTTGAGCGAGCGGTCGAGCCGGCCATTGCCAGCGCCGCCGCTGATGAGCGCGTGGAAGGCATCGTTGAGCGCGAACCAGCGTTCGGTCAACTCGGCTGTCGGCGGCTCGCGCGCAATGTCGAACATCGTCACAGCCAGTTCGCGCAGCCGGGCCACATCGTCGTCGGTCGCGCGCTGCGCCGCACGCCCCGCCAGATAGGGCTCGATCAGCAACCGCGCCTCGAAAATCTCGCGCGCGTCCTGCTCGGTCCATGCGCGCACGCGCACGCCATAGTTGGGCACCGCTTCCACCCAACCCTCCGCATCGAGCCGGCGCAACGCCTCGCGCACGGGCGTGCGGCTCACGCCGAAGCGCTCTGCCAGTTGTGTCTCACGCAGATACTGGCCCGCGGCGTACTCATGTTCGGCCAGCGCGGTCTTGATGGCCAGGTAGACGTCGGCGGAGGAAAGCGTGAGCGGCGTAGACGACATTGTATGCAATGTTTCCAAATAATCAGAGATACCCAGTGGCATCCGGCGAATTTTGTAAACATTGTATGCAATGTGACGAATTGCAGGATCGGTAATTCCCCCTAGACATTTCCTTGCGCCGGCAGCAATGGCTTCTGCGCGTCGTGCCAGGTTCGCGGCGCCCGGGGTCTGGCCTGCACGTTGTGCGCCGCCAAAAAACAAACGGGCGCCGCATGGCGCCCGTTTGGACGAATCCTGCCGCGACCGATCAGGCGGCGGGCTGTTCGCCCTTCACCCTCACTGCCGCGTGACCGGCAGTGACACCGTGACGACGTCCCGCCATCTCGTCGCGGCCCGAATCGTTCGCGGGCAGGCGATGCTGCTCGATGTCCTGCACCACCTGTACGGCCGTCACATCGATGCCGTCGGTCAGCGGCTTCGGATCGAGGCCGATACCCAGCACCATCACCGCCATCGCCCCAAGCAGCGCAAACTCACGACGGCTTACATCCTTGAGCGATGCGACACGCGCATTCCCCACGCGTCCGAAAATCACCCGCTTGACCATCCACAACGTGTAAGCCGCGCTCAACACCAGCGTCAGCGACGCCAATGCGCCGATCCAGAAATTAACCTTGATCGCGCCCATCAGCACGAGGAACTCGCCAACGAAGCCGGACGTCCCCGGCATCCCCACGTTCGCCATCGAGAACAACATCGCGAACGCCGCGAAGCGCGGCATCGTGGCGGCCACGCCGCCATAAGCGTCAATCGACGCGCTGGACGTGCGGTCGTACAACATCCCCGTGCACAACAGCATCGCGCCCGAGACAATGCCGTACGAAATCATCTGCATCACGGCGCCGTCGGTCCCCATCTCGGAGAACAGGAACAGCCCCAGCGTTACCAAGCCCATGTGCGCGACGGCCGAGTACGCCAGCAGCTTGCGCAGATCCGTTTGCACCAGCGCCACCAGGCTCGCGTAAATCACGGCAACCAGCGACAGCAGGACCATGAGCGGCGCAAGGAAATGACTCGCATCGGGCAGCAACGGCAGATTGAATCGAAGCAACCCATAGCCGCCGAGCTTGAGCATGCCGAGCATGACCGCGGCACCGGTCGGCCCGTCGAGATGCACCTCGGGCAACCAGGTATGCACGGGCCACATCGGCACCTTGACCGAGAACGCCCCGAGAAAGCCGATGAACAGCATCACCTGCACCGCCAGGGGCAGATGCAGCGTCTGCCAGCTCGCGATCTCGAAGCTCTGCGTCTGCATATACAGATAGAGCATCGAGAGGAGCATCATCAGCGAACCGGTCAGCGAGAAGAAAAAGAACTTCACGGCCGCGTGGGTGCGATTGGCGCGGCCATACACGCCGATGAGCAGATACAACGGCAGCAGAGTCGCTTCGAAGAAGACGAAGAACAGCATGCCGTCCTGCGCCGTAAAGACGCCCTGCATCAGCCCCGACAACACCAGGAAGCTGCCGAAGTACGAACTCACACGCGTCGTCACGGCGCGCCACGAGGCGAGCACGACGATGAGGGTCGTCACACCGGTGAGCACCACCAGCCACAGAGAAATGCCGTCGATGCCCACATGCCACGACGCATCGAACGAATCGATCCAGCGAAAGCGCTCGACAAACTGCAGACTGGCCACGTGGGTGCGAAACCCATGCACCAGCGGCACGATGGGCGCCGCCGATATCGCGGCCGCGATCAGTGATGTCCAACGTACGGTATTGGGATGACGATCCCGGCCCAGCAGCATGACGAGTGCGCCAGCCGCGATAGGAAGCCAGATGAGAAGGGACAAGATGGGAAGCATGGGGGGGTCCTGATGTGCTGCAACAAAAATTCAGCGCGAGAGCGCTATATCGACGCAGCCAGGGACGAACCTACCCCGCACGCATCGCAGGTCGCGATGCGCGCACATCAAGGCAAATCATGCCATCGGGAGGGGACGCCAGGCGCGGAGGCGTCAACGAAGGTGGCAAGCATACGCGCCTGAAAAACATTTTGCATCGCAACAATTTTACAAATGATTGCGAGTGCGTTGTCCGAACGCGCGGTCGGCGATTGCATCGGGTCGACCGGTTCGCGCGGCAGTCCCCAACGTGGATCAGGCCTTCGGGCGACGTAAATCGAACATCGGGCCGATCTCCGCATAGTCGCCGAGATAGCCCGCACGCATCACCGGATGGGCCTTCGCCGTGTCGAAGATACCGTCCTCGCGCAGATACTCGCGGCGAATGTGTACCCCGACGACTTGCCCCAGAGCGAGCCAATTGTCCATCGGTTTGCCGTCGAGATTGTGCATGCGCACGATCTGCAGCAACTTGCATTCGAGCGAGGCAGGCGACTCGGCCACATGCGGTACGTCGACATTGACGCCCGCGGCCTTCGTCAGCCCCGCCAGTTCGAACTCATCGACGTCGTGCGGTACGGGGGCCGACGTCCGGTTCATCTGCGCGACGAGCGACTTGCTCGTGAAATTCCAGACGAACTCGCGCGTGGCCTCGATGTTGGCAATCGAGTCCTTGTAGCCCTCACTGCAAAAACCGATGATCGGCGGGAATGTCGCGAACGCCCCGAAGAAGCTGTAAGGCGCGAGGTTGACCCGGCCGTGTGCATCGCGGCTGGAGATCCAGCCGATCACGCGCGGCGCGACAATCGCCTTGAACGGATCGTGAGACAGGCCGTGACCCTTGGCCGGGTCGTAGAAGTGAACGTCGTTGGACATGAGGCGGAGAAGATCCACGGAAATGAATGCCCTACACGATATCGCATCGCCACAGGCCGCAGGTCAACCGCCACTCAATGATTCAACAGACAAAACAACGATTCCGACAGTCAAAACACGCCACGCTTCTGGCAACCGCCCCACTTACGCCCCGAATGCCGCATGAATAAAGGCTTGTGGCGCCGTCCGGGCGGTCTCCGGCGAGAATCATCGATTTGTGCGACGATTGCCCGTGTTGCGTCGCGCAAGGCGACGCGTTTTTCATTGCACGCGCCGCCACGGCGCCGTCAAACCATGCCCGCCACGCTCAAGATTGATTTTGTCTCCGATGTCGCCTGCCCCTGGTGCGCCATCGGCCTTGCCTCGTTGAAAACGGCCCTCGGCCGTCTGGGTGACGAGGTCGAAGCCGATCTTCATTTCAGCCCGTTCGAACTCAATCCCGACATGCCCGCAGACGGCGTCCCGCTCGCCGATTACATGGCGCGCAAGTACGGGTTGACGCCGGCGCAGTTGGCTCAGAATCAGGCCAACATCGGTGCGCGGGCGGCAGCCGAAGGCTTCCCCATGCGCATGGACCTGCGCACGCACGCCTACAACACGTTCGATGCGCATCGTCTGCTGCATTGGGCGCAGACGATCGGCAACGACACGCAGCTCGCCCTGAAGGAAGCACTGTTGCGCGCCTACTTCGTCGAAGGCAAGCGCACGAGCGACCCGGACGTGCTCGTCGACGCCGCGCGGCAAGCCGGCCTCGACACGGCGCGGGCGCGCGAGATCCTCGCCTCCGACGAATACGCGGAACAAGTGCGCGCGCTTGAGCGCCATTACCAGAACCTCGGCATCCAGTCGGTGCCGGCGATCATCTTCAACAACCGGCATCTGGTAAGCGGCGGCCAACCGCCGGAAGTGTTCGAACAGGCCATTCGTCAAATTCTGGCTCAGGGCTGATCGGTCATGTCGTCCCTGCCCCCGATTGCCGATACCCCAGCGACCAGCGCCCCAGCCACGGCGCACACACACGAGCCGCCCGCTGCCGGACGCGGCCTCGCGATGACGGCGATCCTGCTCGCCGTGTCGCTCGCCAGTCTCGATACCGCGATCGCCAACACGGCCCTGCCGCAAATGGCGCTCGATCTGAAGACGACGCCCTCGGCATCGGTCTGGATCGTGAACGCGTACCAATTGGCGATGGTGGCGACGTTGCTTCCGTTCGCCTCGCTGGGCGAGCGCGTCGGCCACAAACGCGTCTTCATGTCGGGCGTGGCGGTGTTTCTCGTGGCGTCGCTGCTGTGCGCGCTGTCGCCGACGCTCGGCTTTCTCGCCGGCGCTCGCGTCCTGCAAGGGGTAGGGGCCGCCGCGGTGATGAGCGTGAACATTGCCCTTATTCGCTTCCTGTATCCGGCGCATCAACTGGGTCGCGGGGTTGGCCTGAACGCGCTGATCGTCGGTATCTCGTTCGCCATCGGGCCAACGTTGGCGTCGCTCGTGCTCGCGTTCGGGAGTTGGCCATGGCTGTTCCTGATCAATGTGCCGACGGCGCTTCTGGCGCTGGCGTTCTCGCGCCGTAACCTGCCCGACACGCCGCGCAGCGCGCACAAGCCGGACATGATCGCCGCGTTGCTCAACGTGGCGACGTTTGCACTGCTGATCTTCGCGCTGAGCCAGAGCGCGCAACGGGCCGATTGGCGGCTGACGGTGACGTGCTTCGTGGGCGCGCTCGTGTTTGGCTGGGCACTGATTCGCCGCGAGCGTGGCCATCGTGCGCCGATGCTGCCGGTCGACTTGCTGCGTCTGCCCGCCTTTGCGCTCTCGACGCTCACGGCCATCTGTGCGTTTGCGACGCAGGGGCTGGGGCTGGTGTCGTTGCCGTTCTATTTCGAGAACGTGCTGCATCGCAGTCCCATCGAGACGGGCTTTCTGATGACGCCGTGGCCGTTTTTCGTGGCAGCGATTGCGCCCTTGGCGGGACGCCTGTCCGATCGCTATCCGCCCGGCGCGCTGGGCGCGATTGGCCTGGCAATGCTAAGCGCCGGCATGGGATTGCTCGCGATCATGCCCGAGCACGCGCAACTGTGGGATATCGGCTGGCGGATGGCGTTGTGCGGTCTGGGCTTCGGATTCTTCCAGTCGCCGAACCTGAAGGCGTTCATGCACAGCGCACCGCCGGAGCGTAGTGGTGGGGCAAGCGGCATGGTGGGAACGTCGCGATTGCTGGGGCAAGCGACAGGCGCTGCGCTCGTGGCCCTGGCATTGGGCCTCGCAGGCGCTCAAGGTTCGCTGTGGGCATTGGCGTGGGGCGCCGCGTTCTCCGCCGCTGGGTGTCTGGCGAGCGGCTTGCGCTTGGTGCGACGTCGGGCTTGAACGCGCAGAGGGGGGAACACGACAGGGAACCGACGTGTCCCCCAAGGCGCTTCAGGAGGACGATTCGGTGACGCGTCGTTTGACCTTGATGTCCGACACGGGAATCACCGCGGCCACCGCATCCCCGAGCAGGCGGCGCAACTCGGCGGGTTGGCCAACCAGATCGGCCAACGTGTATCGGTCGA
Organism: Pandoraea eparura; assembly: GCF_902459725.1. Lineage (GTDB taxonomy): Bacteria > Pseudomonadota > Gammaproteobacteria > Burkholderiales > Burkholderiaceae > Pandoraea > Pandoraea eparura. Next base: position 104,700 of record NZ_CABPSH010000004.1, on the reverse strand, counting down.
GCACCGCAAAGTAGGTGCGCAACGCCTCGCCCAGCACGCCGCGAAGGTTGCACGCCGACGTGATGACACAGGCGTTGTCACCTTGGTGGAAGCACTCGACCATCGCGAAGTCGGGTTCCATGGCACGCACCACTTCGCCAAGCCCGATGCGCTCCGGTGCACGTCCCAGACGGATCCCTCCCGAGCGCCCACGCACCGTGTGCAAGTAGCCCAACTGGCCGAGCTTCTGCACGATCTTCACGAGGTGATTCTTGGGAATGTCGAATGCGTCGGCCACGGCCTGCACGTGCACCAACTCGTCGGGATGAACCGCGACGTAGATCAGGGTGCGCAGGCTGTAATCGGTGTGGTCGGTGAGGCGCATTCGACGGGGGAACACTGCGGGAACGGGTAGGGCGGCACCAAGTGCCGCCCGCAACTATTGCGAGTCAGTTTAACATGGCTTTCATAGGCATCTTATGCTCCGCTGACGCCCTGCGCCCCCGTCTCGCCAGCCCGCAACAGCAGGCGCTGATGGGGCATCGCCCCACCTGCCCCCTCGCCCTACCCTTCGACCCCGCTGGCGAGCGCCGCCGGGCGAGCGCCAGGGCCGCGGCGCCCCCGCCAGCGCTGCTGCCAGACGAGCCATTCGCCCACGAGACCGCGGCGGAACAAAAGCACGCAGAGCACGAAAATTCCCCCTGTCACCACGCTCACCATCGAGCCCAGTCCGGCAAATGCTTGCCACCCCGTGACCTGCATCAGCCAGTTGCCGATGTCCCCGAGCTTCGTCTCCAGCGAGACGATGAGCAGCGCCCCCGCCACCGGGCCGAAGCGTGTGCCCATACCGCCGACAAGCGTCATCAGAATGACCGATCCCGAGAGCGACCAATGCACGTCGGATAACGTGGCAAACCCTAGCACGAGCGTCTTGAGCGCACCGGCAAGGCCGGCGATCGCTGCCGAAAGAACGAAGGCCAGCAGCTTGAAACGCGAGGCCTCGTAGCCGAGCGAGATGGCACGCGGCTCATTCTCCTTGATCGCCGCCAGCACACGTCCGAAGGGCGAAGCGACGATCCGCGAGATCAGCGCGAACGTGGCGGCAACCACGCCCAGCACCACGTAATAGAGCGTGATGTCGCGGTCCAGCGACAGGCCGAGCAGCGCCTGACGCGGCACCCCCTGCAATCCATCCTCACCGCCCGTGAACGGCGCTTGCAGGCAGAAGAAATAGAACATCTGCGCAAAGGCGAGCGTAATCATGGCGAAGTAGATGCCCTGCCGCCGGATCGCGAACAAGCCGAAAATCAGCCCGAACACGGCGCCGGTCGCGACCCCGGTCAGCACGCCCACGAGCGGCGACGCGGCCAGATCCCGCATCACGTAGCCGGCGAAGTACGCGGCCCCGCCGAAGAACGCGGCGTGGCCGAACGACAGCAGCCCTGTGTAGCCAAGCACCAGGTTGAGCGAGCAGGCAAACAGCGCAAAGCACAGCACCTTCATCGCGAACACGGGGTACACCCCGAGCGCCGGCAGCGCGGCCAGTATCACAAGCAACACAAGATCGAAACGGTATTGACGCATCATCGACGACTCACTTGTAGGCATAACCACCGAACAGACCATGAGGGCGCACAAGCAGCACGAGCGCCATGATCACGAACACGACCGTGGCCGAAGCCTCCGGGTACCAGAGTTTGGTCAGGCCCTCGAGCACCCCGAGGACAAGCCCCGTCAGCACCGACCCGGCAATCGACCCCATGCCGCCGATCACCACGATGGCGAAGACCGTCACGATCATCGGCTGCCCCATGAGTGGGGAGACCTGCATGATGGGCGCCGCCAACACGCCCGCGAACGCCGCCAACGCGGCGCCGAACGCATACGTGAGCGTGACCATGAGCGGCACGTTCACGCCGAACGTCTCAACGAGCCGCGCATTCTCGGTACCGGCACGCAACAACGCCCCGATGCGCGTGCGCTCGATGACGAACCACGTGAGTGCGCAGGCGGCCAGCGACGCGACCACCACCCACGCGCGGTAGTTCGGCAACACCATGAACGGCAGACGCGTGGCACCGGCCAGCAGTGCCGGCCCCTCGAACGACATGCCCGACACGCCGTAGGCCGACCGGCCCAGCCCCTCGATGACAAGCGTGAGTCCGAGGGTGAGCAGCAGACCGTACAGATGATCGAGTTGATAAATGCGCGAGAGCAGCCCGCGCTCGATAGCCGCGCCGAGCAAGCCAGCGACCAGCGGCGCGAGCACCAGCATCGTCCAGTAGTTCAGCCCGAGATACTGGCCGCCCATCCACGCGACGAGTGCGCCGAGCATGAAAAGCGCCCCGTGCGCGAAGTTGATGACGTTGAGCAAGCCGAAGATGACCGACAGGCCCAGGCTCAGCACGGCATAGAAACAACCGTTGACCAGGCCGAGCATCAGTTGGCTGAGCAACGCCGGCAGAGGAATATCGAAAGGATTCACGGCAATGGCCTTCAGAGCGAATTACACGTTGAGAAGCGTCTGCAGCGTCTGTGTGTGGGCGGGCAACTGGGCAGCATCGAATTGCAGCGCAATGCGCCCGTGCTCCATCACATAGAAGCGCTCGGCAAGCGGGGCGGCGAAGTGGAAGTTCTGCTCGACGAGCACGATCGTGTAGCCGCGCGACTTGAGCGTCTCGATCATGCGGGCGAGCGTGCGCACGATGGCGGGCGCCAGTCCCTCGGAGATCTCGTCGAGCAGCAACAGGCGCACGCCTGTGCGTAGAATCCGCGCGATGGCCAGCATCTGCTGCTCGCCGCCCGACAAACGCGTGCCCGGACTGTGCCGGCGCTGCGCCAGATTCGGGAACATCGCGTAAATCTCGTCGAGCGACATGCCCGCCAGTCCGGCGGCGGCACCGCCTGGCGCCAGCACCGGCGGCAGCAACAGGTTCTCCTCGCACGACAGACTGGCGAAGATGCCGCGCTCCTCCGGGCAAAAACCCACGCCGCACCGTGCGATCTTGCGCGTCGGCAAGCCGATGGTCTCGCGCCCGAACACGCGCACCGAGCCGTCGCGGCTCCCTGTGAGCCCGAGAATGGCGCGCAGCGTCGTGCTGCGTCCTGCCCCGTTGCGGCCCAACAGGCTGATGACCTCCCCTTGCCCCGCCACCAGATCGACGCCGTGCAGGATGTGCGATTCGCCATACCACGCCTGCAGGCCGGTGACTGCCAGCGCCGGGACACTGGCGGCAACGAGAGACGATTCGTGTGCCTTCATGCGTGCGCTCCTTCCAGTGTGGCGTCCGCCGAGCCCATGTAGGCTTCGCGCACGCGGGCATCGGCGGTGACCGCGGCGTAGTCGCCTTCGGCCAGAATCTCGCCGCGTTGCAAAACTGTGATCGTGTCGGCAATGCCCGACACGACCTTCATGTTGTGCTCGACCATCAGCACGGTGCGTCCGGTCGCGACCTGCCGGATGAGTGCCGCCACGCGGTCGACATCTTCATGCCCCATGCCCTGGGTGGGTTCGTCGAGCAGCATGATGTCGGGCTCCATGGCCAGCGTGGTGGCAATTTCCAGCGCGCGCTTGCGCCCATACGGCAGCGACACGGTCAGCGCATTGGCGTAAGCCGCGATGCCCACTTCGTCGAGCAAGGCCATCGCGCGCGTATCCAGATCGCCCAGTGCGCGTGCGCTGCGCCAGAAGTGATAGGACTGCCCGGTGGCGCGTTGCAGCGCCACGCGCACGTTTTCGATGACCGACAGGTGCCCAAACACCGCCGAAATCTGAAACGAGCGGATCATGCCGCGCCGCGCGACGGCCGCCGGCGCGAGGCCTGTAATATCCTCGCCGCGATAGAAGATCTGGCCGGACGTTGGCGTCAGGAACTTGGTCAGCAGGTTGAAGCACGTCGTCTTGCCTGCGCCGTTCGGGCCGATGAGTGCATGAATCGCCCCGCGCCGGACCTTCAGATCGACGCCGCCCACAGCGGTGAAGCCGCGAAACGCCTTGGTGAGCTGCCGGGTTTCGAGAATGATGTCGTCGTGATGCATGCGCTCACCCCACCACAGGTAGCGGCGTGATGCCGTAACCGTGTTGCAAACGCCGGTCGAGCACCGGATCCTCAAGTTCAAAATCGAAGCGCTCGGCCGAACGAATGCCGCCGATGGCCGCGAGCGTGCCGCACAGCATGGCCGTGCCGTCCTCAAAGCGCCCGCCCGCCTCGACGAAACGCGCGAGCAAATCCTGCGGCGAGCGCATCGCCGTCACCGGCCCCTGCTGATACAGCACTTTCTCGCCGCCGATGTTGGCGTAGCTGCGCAACACGAGCCGGTCCCAATGCGCCTCGACGTCGGCCAGCGGCCAGAGCACCGTCGCACAGGGCTTCTCGCACATCTGCTTCGAGACCGTCACCCCATACGTCTCCACGTCGCGGTCCGTATGGTCCGACGCCACCCCCACGTACGTCTCGCCCCCGCTACGCACGAGCAGGTACTCGACCTCGCCGCTACTGGCGCGTCCGCTCGCCTCGATATGCGCCTGCGTGGTGAGCCGGTCGCTCGACACGCGGTAGAACATCGGCGTGGCCGCCGGGCGTTTCACACCGAGCGCCTCGAGCTCACGGATGTGATGCTCCATCGCTTCGGCGTCCCGCCCCGTCCAGCCCGCGACCACGAGCTGTTTGATGGCGATATCGCGATCGACGGCACCCCGCGCCGTCTGTACAACGAAATGCATGAGATTCATCTTGCCGACTCCGGTCATGGCCTGACTTCCTGGCTTCACTTCTTGACGAACGCGCACTGGCTCTGGGCGAGCGGGCGGAATGCCTCGTTGGCGGGGATCGTCTGCAGCACCTTGTAGTCATCCCACGGCTTCGTCGACGCCTTGGGCGACTTCACTTCGACGAGATACATGTCGTGCACCATCAGGCCGTCCGGACGAATGCGGCCGCCCTTGGCGAAGAAGTCATTGATGGGCGCCTGCTTCATCGATGCCATGACGGTGTCGGCGTCGTCGGTGCCGGTGCGCTGCACGGCTTGCAGGTAATGCATGACCGACGAGTAAGTGCCGGCATGGACGAGCGTCGGCATCTTGCCGGTCTTCGCGAAGAAGCGCTGCGCCCAGGCGCGCGACGCGTCGTCACGGTCCCAGTAGAAGGCCGTGGTCAACGTCATGCCCTGCGCTGCCTCGAGGCCCAGGCTATGAATATCACTGATGAACATGTGCAGCCCTGCGAGCTTCTGCTTGCCCGGGCCGCTGATGCCGAATTCGCGGGCCGTCTTGATAGCGTTGACCGTGTCCGCCCCGGCGTTGGCCAGCGCAATCACCTTGGCGCGAGACGCCTGCGCCTGCAGCAGATACGACGACAGATCCGGCGAATTGAGCGGATGCTTGGCGCGACCCACGACCTTGCCGTTCGCGTGTTGCAGGGCGTCGGTGGCGTCCTTCTCGAGCGATGCCCCCAGCGCGTAATCGACTGTGAGGAAGTACCAGCTGTTGTCGCCGCTGCGGGTCATCGCCTTGACTGTGTTCGACGCAAACGAATAGGTATCGTACGAATACTGCACGGTGTACGGCGAGCAGTCCTCGTTCACCAGCCGCGTGGTGCCCGCGCCGGTCACCATGGCGATGCGATGCTTGGCCTTGGCGACATTGGCAACCGCCAGCGCCACGGACGACGGCAACAGATCCTCGACCACGTCCACGTGCTGGTTATCGAACCAGTCGCGCGCGATCGTCGCCGCCACGTCAGTCTTGTTCTGATGGTCGGCAGAAATCACCTTGACCGGCACGCCGTTGACCTTCCCGCCGAAGTCGTCGACGGCCATTTGCGCGGCAATCACCGAGCCCTTGCCGCCGATATCCGAGAAGATCGACGACATGTCGGTGAGTACGCCGATCTTCACCACCCCGTCGCTCATCTTGCCGGGCTGCGCCCGGGCGGAGAGGGGCGTGGCGAGGGCGGCGGCGAGCGCCAGTGCGGCCATTGACGTGATACGACTTGCGCGAAACGTAACCATGATGTTTTCCCGATAGCCTGTAGAGGTTCGTGTGGGTGAAACGGTCTCCGAACGGCGCGGCAACGCCCTGAGGGTTGCCGCGCCTGGTGCCCTGCCTTGCACGTGTCAGGCCGGGTCGTAGTAGTGAATTTCGAGAAGCAGACAGCCGCCGTTCGACTTGAACGGGCCATGAAACGCGCCCGGCGGACGGCAGGCATAGGTGTTCGGCGCGAACGCTTCGCCGCCCTCGCCCTGTGCGTCGTTGCCGACCGTCAGATCGCCCGCGACCAGATAGACCTCTTCCCAATAGGTATGCACGAACGGCGCCTGGGTGTAGATGCCCGGCGCGAAGCGCAGCAGGCGCGTACGGCTGCCCGCACGGTTCTGCTCGTCGAGCGAGCCCGCGAGAATCTTCTGCTCGATGCCCGGCGGGTAGCCCGGCGGCACTTCCCAACCGTCCGTCATATCGATGGTGTGAAACTCGTCATGCAGCTTGTTGATCGCCATGGGAACTCCTTGTCTGTGTCTCTGGCTGCGGCAGGGAATGCCGTTGTCGTGGGGATGGGGAATGCCGGTCAGGCCGCAACCGGCTGCCGGACGATCTCGTCCGAGAGCGCGTAGGTGCCGAGCAGTTTGTCGACCAGACGCGTAGCCTTCTGCCAGTCGTACGTGCGATAGGCGTGGCCCTTGGTCACGAAGGTGGCGCCGGCGTAGAACATCTCGTACTGGTTGTGCCGCGACGCAAATTCTGAGCCGACGGCGTCCCAGGCGAGTTTGAAGAACTTGACCCGCTCCTCGGCGTCGGCCACCGGCGACTTCTGCGTCTTCTCGATGATGCTGGCGAGCATCGGGTTTTCGAAGTCGTGAATGCTCGACGGCAACATGATCATGCCGCCGCCCGCCAGTTCGCGAAGCGTGCTGAGCACCTTCGTGTAGAGCTGCTGCGTGAGCACCTGGGAGCCATAGAGCAGGCTGCGGTCCGGCACGTAGTAGCCCTTCTCCATATGGCCCTTCGCCTCCATGCCGTGCACCCACGCCTCGACCATCGCCGCCTCGGCCGCCAGTTGTCCCAGCGTCTCGCGCACTTGCGGAAAGGCGTTGGTGCCGTTCACTTCGGTAATGCGCAAGGCGATGCCCACGAGGAAGCGCAGCTTGACCATCAGCCGCACCTGGCACTGGTAGTTCTGGTAGCTGTGGGCGGGCGTGGCGTGGAACTGCTTCGCGCACACGGCCGTATCGCCGGCGACGAAGATGCGCTCCCACGGCACTTTGACGTCGTCGAAATACAGCACGGCGTCGTTCTCGTCGAAGCGCGACGCGAGCGGGTTGTCGAACACCGACGTGGCGTTGGCCTCGTACGACTTGCGCGACAGCACGCGCAGCCCCTTGGAATTCATCGGAATGGCAAACGACAGCGCGTACATCTCGTCGCCCGCCTTGAGCGGCTGGATGCAACTGCAAAAGACCTCGTTGGCCATGATGCCGCTGGTGGCGAGCATCTTCGCGCCGCGCACCGTAATGCCCTCGTGGTCCTGATCGACGATGCCGACGGCGAGGTACTTGTCCTCCTGCTCGTGGGCGGCTTTCGACTGGTTGGCCTGCGGATTGACGATCACGTAGGTCAGGAACAGGTCGTTGTCGCGGGCGTACTTGTAGTAGTCGCGCAACGCGCCGGCGCGCTGCGTGTCGTATTGCTCGAAGACGTCGATGCCCATGACCATGCCCGACAGGCATGACGCCACGTGATCCGGCGAGCGGCCCATGAAGCCGTAATGCAACTCGCTCCACGCTTCGAGCATCTCGCGGCGCTGCACCAGCTCGCCGTAGCTCGTGGGCAATTGCCAGATGCGCGAAACGCGATCGCCCGTGTCCGGCGACGCGAACGTCATCGCCTCGAGGTTCTCGGGACGCGCCTGGAAATCGTACAGACTCGCGTAGCTGCGAATGGAGTTGCGAAACGCCGGATGGGTGGTCACGTCACCGACGGGCTTGCCGTCGATGTACACCTCGCGACCGTCGCGCAATTGGCCGATATGTTGACTACCGTTCTTTACCATGACTCTCTCCTGAAACCTTGGGGAACTCACGCCGCGACCGGCGTGGTGTCGAGCGAGCGGTACTGCCCGCCGAAGAAAATGAGCGGACGGCCGTCGTGCCGCGCCGTATGGCGCACGACGCGTCCGACAAAAATCACGTGATCGCCGCCGTCGTGCTGGGCGTGCGGTTCGCATTCGAAGGCGGCCAACGCACCCGGCAGACGGCCAATGCCCGCCTCGTCGAAACTCACCCCGTCCCATTTATTGCCACGGGCGGCGGCGAAGCGGTTCGACGTCTCGCGCTGACTCTCGTCGAGCACATTAACGGTGTAGCGCCCCGCGGCGCACAGGTCTTCGAGGCTCAGACAGCGCCGGTCGACGCTGAACAGAATCAGCGGCGGCGCCAGCGAGACCGAATTGAACGACGCCACGGTGATGCCGATGGGCGGCCCTTCGGCACGCGGCGCTGTAATGACAGCCACGCCGGTGGCGAACATGGCGAGCGTGCGACGGAACTGTCGCGCCTCGTCCTCCTGAGTCGGCACTGCGGTCGATACCTGGTTCATGGCTACCTCCTTTGAAAGCCGGCCCGACGGGTGAAACGATCTCGATTCCTTCGCTTCACCCATCCGACAACCTTTTATATTTAGCTTTGTTTGTTAGTCATTATTGAACGTTAATAAAATTAGCTAATCAAGCAAGGTAAACCCTGAGGGTGATCTCGGTGCATGGACATTTCGATGGTGCGTCGACGCCCCAAAGCTGGGCAGAAGCCTTGCTGGCATTGAGGTTTCAAGGGAATCTCTGCGCACGGCGCACTACCGCGTTACGCACAACGTTGCGTGTTTACCCGAGGCAAATGACCGCCAAAACCGCCCGCATGAAACCCTTTTTTCAATGTGGGAGAGGACAAAACGCGAGACATGCGGTGCTACACTCGGCCGCAATTCATGATGTCCACCGGACGATTCGGAGTCCCCTATGCCGTCACCCACGCCGTCGCTTTTCGAAGCCCCTATCTACATGGACTACAGCGCAACGACCCCGGTCGATCCGCGCGTGGTCGAGGCCATGGTGCCGTACCTGAACGTCAACTTCGGCAATCCAGCTTCGCGCAGCCACAGCTACGGCTGGACAGCCGAGGAAGCCGTGGAAACCGCGCGCGAGCATGTCGCCGCGCTCCTGGGGGCCGATCCGCGCGAGATCGTCTGGACGTCGGGTGCGACCGAAGGCAACAACCTCGCGATCAAGGGCGCCGCAAGCTTTTACAGCGGCAAGGGCAAACACCTCATCAGCGTGAAGACTGAGCACAAGGCAGTGCTCGATACGCTGCGCGAGCTGGAGCGGCAAGGCTTCGAGGTCACCTATCTCGACGTGCAGGAGAACGGGTTGATTACCGTCGAGACGGTGCGCGCCGCCCTGCGCCCCGACACCATCCTGGTGTCGGTAATGATGGTCAACAACGAAATTGGTGTGATTCAGCCCATCGCGGAGATCGGTGAGCTATGCCGCGAGCGTGGCATCGTGTTCCACTGCGACGCCGTGCAGGCCGCCGGCAAGATCCCGATCGACCTGCAAACGCTGAAGGTCGATCTGATGACGGTCACCGCGCACAAGCTTTACGGTCCGAAAGGCATTGGTGCGCTGTACGTGCGCCGCAAGCCGCGCATTCGTATCGAGGCGCAGATCCACGGCGGCGGGCATGAGCGCGGCATGCGCTCAGGCACGTTGCCGACGCATCAGATCGTGGGGATGGGCGAGGCGTTCCGGCTCGCGAAGCGAGAACTGGCGGCGGAGGCCGCGCGCGTTCGCGTGCTGCGCGACCGCCTGCTGGCGGGCTTGCAGGCGATGGACGAGGTGTACATCAATGGCGACATGACGCATCGCGTGCCGCACAACCTGAACGTGAGCTTCAACTTCGTGGAAGGCGAATCGCTCATCATGGGGATCAAGGGTGTAGCGGTGTCGTCGGGCTCGGCGTGCACGTCGGCCTCGCTCGAACCGTCTTTCGTGCTGCGCGCGCTCGGGCGCAGCGACGAACTCGCGCACAGCTCGATCCGCTTCACGCTGGGACGCTTCTCGACCGAGGCCGAAGTGGACAGCGTGATCGAGCAGGTGCGCGGTACCGTCGGCAAGTTGCGCGAGATGAGTCCGCTATGGGATATGTATCAGGACGGCGTCGATCTGAACACGATCCAGTGGGCCGCGCACTGATCGCGAGCGGGGGGCGCCGCGCCTAGCGCTTGTCGCGCGTCGCCAACTGGTGGCCCAGATCGAGCGTGGCGCGGTCGCCGTTGGCGACGAGCCGATCGACCACGGCGCACAGCACCTTGAATTCGGTGCGCGTCACGCCGTCGAACAGCACGTCGTTGATGCGCTGCTGCGAGGGTGTCAGTTCGTGGAGCAGTTTGGCACCAGCGGGCGTCACCGTCAGGCTCATCTTGCGCCGATCGTCCGGATTCTGACGCTTGTCGATCAACTTGAGCGCCTTGAGCTTGTTCGTCTCGATGGTCACGAAGGCACCGGACAGGTGCAGGTGCTCGGCCAGTTGATTGACGGTGACATCCGCGAGCGACGACAGGTGCACGACCGACTGCAGCAGCGAGTATTGAATGCCGGTCAAGCCGATCAGGCTGCCAAAGCCGTCGCGCACCGACAGCAGGCGTGCAGCGAACGGCAACAGGCCATTGATCAGGTGCCGGAATTCGGCGTCGGAACCGTCGATGAGACAGGCCGGGTTGGTAACGGTGAGCGCCTTGGACGGCGACGATTTGGGCATGAGAAAAAGGAGATAAGCGACGCAGCGCGCCCGGACAATGACTTTGAAAAAAAATTATACTGCAAAGTTATCGATCCACTCGCCGCCCCGTTCCCCAGGGCGGAGTATCGCTATGCGCCGCCGCGCCCCGCAATGCCTTGTCTCGTCGATAGACCGGCTTACCAGCGCACGGTCATTCCGCCCATCCAGGAATAGTCATAGGTCTGCGGATTGAGGCCGCGCCGATAGCCGACGTCCAGATCCAGCCACGACTTCGGGCTATAGATCGCCCCGAGAATCATGAACGCCGGGTGGGTCCGCTGCGTAAAGTCGGGGTTCTGCGAGGCGCCCACATCCACAATGAGCTGCGTGGTCGGCAGCACGCGGTAAAGCACGGCCCCCGAGACCTTCCACAGCGACTGGCGATCGCCTTGACGGTTCGGCTGGTAGGCGGCCCCGGCGTTGAACAGGAACGTCCATTTTTCGATCTCGTATTGCGTCAGCAAGGTCGCGCCGGCGTTCACCCGTCCGCTGCCAAGCCCGCGCCGGTCGTTGCCCGTCGGAAAACTCAGGTACGGCTTGAGGCCGACGCTGAACGCCCCGTCGTCGTACATCCGCCACTTGGCGCCCGTCTCCACATCACCGACACCGTTGCCCGCCTCGTCGGAGCGATTCTGGAGATGCGTGTAGGGCACGTCGACATACAGATCGAGCGCCTCTCCCACCCCGCGGGTGAGGGTACTGTTCCAGAGCGTTTGGCGGCCGATTTCCGACTGCTTCGACGTGACTTCGCCATTCGTTTCGAACTGCCAGTTGCCGTCGCCCTGCGTACCGGTATCGTCGGAGACCAGCGGGTGAGCCGCGAAGGCGCTCAGCGGACAGAGCAGCGCCAGGGACATCAGTGGTTTCTTCATGAGTCGTTCTCTTGCTTACGTGTGCTGTCCCGGCGCGCACGGCGGCGGGACAGGCGTGTGTGTGAATGTGAGTGACGGCTCCCGCCCAGCCGGGCGGGAGCGTTGCCTCACATCGATGGCGGTAAAGATTCGGTCGACGCGGTCGACACCCGATCAGAACCAGCGGCCAAAGCGACGGATGTAGATCGTCTTCACGACTTGTGCGAGGGCGATGTAACCGAGCATGGTCGCGGCGAGCCAGTAGAAGTACGATCCCGGCAGCGCGACGAAGCCCAGCGCTTCGGCAAACGGCGAGTACGGCAGCCAGCAGGCCAGCGCGATCGCCACCGTCGTCGACAGCATGATCGGCAGCGCCGGCGTGCTTTGCAGGAACGGGATCTTTTGCGTGCGCAGCAGGTGCACAACCAGCGTCTGCGACACCAGCCCTTCGACGAACCAGCCCGAATTCATGATGACCTGCCCCGCATCGCCGCCATGCGCGTGATACAGCGCACCCGCACCGAAGACCGTCCACATCAGCGCATAGGTCGTGATATCGAACACCGACGAGGTCGGCCCAAGCCACAGCATGAAGCGCCGGATGTTGCCCGCGTCCCACTTGCGCGGCTTCTTGAGGAATTCCGGATCCATGCGATCCCATGGCAGGAACATCTGCGAAATGTCGTACACGAGGTTCTGCACGAGCAATTGCATCGCGAGCATCGGCTGCCACGGCAGGAATGCGCTCGCCACCAGCACCGAGAACACGTTGCCGAAGTTCGAGCTGGCCGTCATGTTCAGGTACTTGAGGATGTTGCCGAAGGTCTCGCGGCCCTTGATGACGCCCTCCTCCAGCACCATCAGGCTCTTTTCGAGCAGGATGATGTCGGCGGTCTCCTTGGCGATGTCGGCCCCGGTATCCACCGAGATGCCGACGTCGGCATCGCGCAGCGCGGGGGCGTCGTTAATGCCGTCGCCCAGGAAGCCCACCGTGTGACCGTTGGCCTGCAAGGCCTTGACCACGCGCGCCTTGTGCAGCGGCGCGAGCTTGGCGAACACAGTCGTGCGGCCGACCGCCTCGCGCAGCGTGGCGTCGTCCATCGGCTCGATGTCCGTGCCGAGCAGCGGCGTGCCCGGCTCAAGCCCCACCTGACGGCACACGTTGATCGTGACAATCGGGTTGTCGCCGGTCAGCACCTTCACCGTCACGCCATGCTCGCGCAGGGCGGCAATGGCCGGGGCGGCCGAGTCCTTGGGCGGATCGAGGAAGGTCAGGAAGCCGCAGACCGTCAGCCCCGCTTCGTCGGACGTCTTGTACTGCGTCTTCGTCTCGCCCGCCGGGATATCGCGCGTCGCCACGACGAGCACGCGGAACCCGTCGGCGTTGTACGCCTCGGCGCGCGCCAGCAGGATGGCGCGAGCCGTATCGTCGAGCGCGCGCACGCCTTGCGAGGTTTGCACGTGCGAGGAGACGGACAACATCTCCTCGACGGCGCCCTTGGTAATCATCAGGTGCTCGCCGCGCGCGTCGGCCACCACGACCGACAGACGCCGGCGCACGAAGTCGAACGGCAATTCGTCAATCTTGGTGAAGTCACGCGGTTGCACCGCCTCGCCGATCTCGTTGGCACGGCGGATGATCGCCACGTCGATCAGGTTGCGCTGGCCACTCTGGTGATAGCTGTTGAGCCAGCCCAGACGCAATACGTCCTCGCGCTCGTCGCCGGCCACGTCGAGATGTTGCTCGAGAATGATGCGGTCCTGCGTGAGCGTGCCAGTCTTGTCGGTACACAGCACGTCCATGGCGCCGAAGTTCTGCACCGAGTTCAGGCGCTTGACGACCACCTTGCGGCGCGACATCGCCATGGCGCCGCGCGCCAGGTTGGCGCTCACGATCATCGGCAGCATTTCCGGCGTCAGGCCGACAGCCACCGCCAGTGCGAACGTCAGCGCGCTGACCCAGTCGCCCTTGGTCAGACCGTTGATCATGAAGACGACCGGCACCATCACCAGCATGAAGCGGATGAGCAGCCAGCTCACGCTGTTCACGCCGCGGTCGAAGCTGGTCTCGACCCGCTTGTGACTCACCACGTTCGTCGCCAGGGCGCCGAAATACGTGTCGCCCGCCGTGGCGACGACAACGCCGGTGGCCGTGCCGCTGACCACGTTCGTGCCCATGAAGCAGATATTGGACAGATCGAGCAGGTTCGCGTTACCCGGTCTGGCCGTCGTCTCGGCGGACTTTTGCGCGACGGCCCCCAGTGTGTCGTACTTCTCGACGGGCAGCGCTTCGCCCGTGAGGACCGCCTGACTGATGAACAGGTCGCGCGATTCGATCAACCGCAGGTCGGCCGGGATCATGTCACCCGCCTGGAGCGTCACGATGTCGCCCACGACCAGCTCGCGCATGGCGACTTCGTGACGCTCCGGCTCGCCCGTCGCCGTCACACGGCGGCGAACGCTGGCGGTCGTGCGCACCATCGCCTTGAGCTTCTCGGCCGCGCGCAGCGACCGGAACTCGGAGAAAAAGCGCAGCAGCCCGCTGATGGTCACCATCGTGAGCAGGATGGAGATGCCCATGTAGTCCTCATCGCCGGGATCCGCGAAGTGGACGTCGGTGAAATAGCTGACAGTGGCGAGCGCCAGCAGCACCATCACAAACGGGTTCTTGAAGGCGCCGAACAGTTGCACCGCCCAGTGAGGCGGCTTGTCGTGCGCGATTTCGTTGGGTCCGTAGCGGGTCTGGCGCTGGCCGACGTCGGCGAGCGTCAGACCGTTCAGGTCGGTGTCGAGGGTGTGCAGCACGTCCCGCAGCGGCTCATTGGCGAGCCGGGCGACGACGTCGGGGCCCGCGGGCGGCAGGCCGGGGGTTGTCGAGCGTTCGACGAAGCCGCGTTGTTTGCGGCGCGAGTGAAGAGGCTTGTTCATGACGATGTTCCTGGCGCGGCTTACGCTGACATGGCGGCCGGCCGGTCTCGTCAGGCGCTACCGGAAGTCATGTCTCCGGAAACAACGCGCGAACGCACCCAGCCGCGCCGCGCGGCGCGCGGTCGGTGATAGTGAAAATTCTTGGGGATCGCCCGCCGGAAACCCGCGCGTTGCGCATCGGGCTCCGGCGGGCCTCATTCGGCTACTTCCATCTTCCATGTCGGACTCCTTAAGTTTTCGGGTTCGGCACAACGGCAAGCGACGTCCGCGCGATCAGGTCAACGGCGTCAAGCGTGCGTGGACCTGACGGCAACGCTCACATGGCGGCTTGCATCGTCGGACCAGAATACGCGGCGCACGCTGCGCTCGCCCGACAGGCGCATGACGAGCGACGTGAGCGACGCCCGCGAGGCGAGCGGGCAGTCGAGCGTGACGGTGGCCGAGGCCTCGTTGCGATCACTCCAGCGCGTAATGCTGACGCGCGTGGCGCGAAGGCCGAGCGCCGTGAGATCGATGAACATCTGCTTGCGCAATGCCCCGAGGGCATCGGCCAGGCAGACAATGGTCAGACGCGACACCGGGGTGGTGAGCGTCGGTTGGCTCTGGAAAGCCTGAAACGTTT
Organism: Pandoraea eparura; assembly: GCF_902459725.1. Lineage (GTDB taxonomy): Bacteria > Pseudomonadota > Gammaproteobacteria > Burkholderiales > Burkholderiaceae > Pandoraea > Pandoraea eparura. The sequence continues at coordinate 89,496 of NZ_CABPSH010000004.1, read as the reverse complement.
GCGACGTTTGAATAGCGCGCATGACTTCCTCGCATGACTGCGAATCGTCCCTGCCGCGCACGGCAAGGACGGCCGGCTCATGCGGGCACAGCGTCGCGATGCCAAATGCATGCGCAAGACGACAGCGCCCCTCACGGGCACGACAGTGGAAATTTTGCGGAAATCGCGCCGGAGAAGTCACGCTCGAGACGAGCATGCGTTGGCGCTAGATACCGCATCCTGCATGAGGACGCGGCACAGGGAAGGCTGTGGATCCTCAGGCAATCAGTCGATCAACGATCGACTACTACTGGCATCGGAATTCACGGACAAACCCCTTGAGTGGAAGACAGGGCGGATGGTAACTGCTGCCAAATTGCAGAGTCAAGCACAAATTGCTGCATCGCACATCGGATGGGAACTTGCCCATGCCGATGTTGGCACTGCTGCCGAAGTGAGGCGCGCGACGTGCCCATTACACAGGAGACATGTTGGCGAACCGTACGACAAATCGCCACGGCGTCGATGGTGCGCGCAACGCGCGCTTACGCGTTCACGACTCGTTCGCTGAACGTTAAGCCCTCGTCGGTCGCTCATTGACTGCTCATTGACTGCTCATTGGCCGTTCGTTGGCCGCTCCGTTGAGCCGTTCGTCGCGCCGTTCGTACGCTACTCGTTCTCTTCGAAGTAATGTCCGAACTTGACCTGCTTGGTGCGGATGTAGCGTTCGTTCTCTTCGCGCATCGGGATGTCGAGCGCCACGCGCTCGCACACCGGGATACCGTGTTTCGCGAGCGTGTCGAACTTCTTCGGATTGTTGCTCATAAGGCGCACCGAACGCACGCCGAGAATGCGCAGAATGGCAGCCGCCGAGTCGTACTCGCGGGCGTCGTCGGGCAGGCCCAGATCCAGATTGGCCTCGACGGTATCGCGGCCCTGCTCCTGCAGCAGATATGCACGAATCTTGTTGCTCAGGCCAATCCCACGCCCTTCGTGACCGCGCAAATACAGCATCACGCCGCGCCCTTCGTCGGCGATCTTGCGCATGCCCGCGTCGAGTTGTTCGCCGCAATCGCAGCGGTAGGATCCGAAGACATCCCCCGTGAGGCATTCCGAGTGCAGACGCACGAGCGTGGGCGCATCGCCACTGACCTCTCCCATGACCAGCGCGAGGTGCTCGTTGTCGCTGTCCTTGACGCGAAACGCGTGAGAGGTGAAGGTGCCGTATCGCGTCGGCAGGGTGGCCGTTGCGACAAGCTCGACGCATTCGCCAGCGTCGCACGCGGGCGTGGCAGAGGCAGTACCAGGGGACTTCATGATGACGTTCAAACAGGCCGAAATTGGGGAGTCGCCCACCACCGGATGGCGTGGGCGTGCGCTAGAAGTGTAACGCCATTTCCGAATTTCAGCCGGCAACGGCATGCAACACACTGTTTCACGCCGCCCGCCTGTCGCATGACGCCCGGCCAATGTCGCAAGCGCTGCGATACGCCGTGCACCGCGCGATCTGCGGCTACGTCGCGCCGAGTCGGCATGGCGAGAGCACCAAGGAGCGCGGTGTGCACGGCATCCGCCAGCCGTCACGATGTTACGATGCCGTGGCGCATCGTCATGCCAGACAGACCCGCTAACGTTTCTGCGTCGTCGGCCGCGCCACCGATGGCGCCGCTCGACATTCCCCATGATCGATATCAACGTACTGCCCTACTTTCTCGCCACTGTCGCCGTACTCGTCGCGATTCCGGGACCGAACACGATCTACATCTCGACGGCGAGCGCCAGCCAGGGATTTCGCTTCGGGTTGGCGTCGTGTTTCGGCGTGATGCTGGCGACGCTCGTCCACGTTGCCCTGGCGGCCGCCGGACTGACGGCCCTGTTGCTGGCCTCGCCGGTGCTGTTCGGCGTGATCAAGTCGCTCGGCGCGGCCTATCTGATCTTTCTGGGGATCAAGGCAATTCGCAGCCGGCCCGCTCACGTCGGCGCCGCGCCGCCGGCGCCCGCACGCGCGCTGGGCGCCTCGATCAAGAAGGGCTTTCTCGTCAATCTGCTCAACCCGAAGACGGGCCTGTTCATCGCCGCCTTCCTGCCGCAGTTCGTGAACCCAGCGTCCAGCCATGTGCCGTTGCAAATCGCGACACTCGGCGTATTGCTGGTGTTCGTCGGCGCATTGAGCGACGTCGCGTACGCGGCGCTGGCCGGCACGATCGGCAAGGCGCTCGCCAGCCGGCGCGCAAGACCGGGCATCGGGAAGTACGTGACCGGCTTGCTGTACATGAGTCTCGGCGTCGCCGCACTGGCGACGTCCTCGCCGCCGATTCGCCAAGGGTAATCCGAAAGCACACCCCGGCGTCAGCCGTCCGAAACCCCCGGCGCGTCGAGCATCCGGCCCACGGCGAGCGGCAGCCCCGCGTGCGGCTTCACCGGCGGTCTCTGGAAGCTGCCCAGGCGAGCCACGCCCGGCTGCAATGCTACCAGCGACTCACAATGCCGAACCGCGCTGGAAACGCCGTCGACGACTGGCACCGGAATGCGATCGCGCAACGTCCGCGCCAGTCCTGCCAGCGGTGCGCCCGCCACGATGATCACGTCGGCCCCGTCTTCCTCCACGGCGCGCCGACTCAGTTCGATGAGACGCCCAGCGTGGTCCTCCTGCACGGTCGCAATATCGCGCAATGGCGACGTCAGGCTGCGAATGCTGGCCAGTCGCGATGTCAGTCCGTTCGCTTCCACACACTCCCGATACCAGGCCTGAATCCGGTGCGAGATGGCGATGATCGAAAAGCGCGCGCCGAGCAGGCACGCGCTCGCCAACGCCGCTTCGGTCATGCCCACGACCGGCACGTCGAACAACTCCTTGATCCCCCCCAACCCCGGGTCGCCAAACGCGGCGACCACGAGGCCATCGAACGTGCCCGCCTGTTCCGCCGCAGCACACGCCGTGGCGTAGCCGCCGACGAGCGCTTCGAAACGCGTCTCGATGTAGGCAACGCCGAACGACGCCGTCGCGAAAGCGAGCGTCGTCTCCGGCGATGCGGCGCGACGGGCTTCGGCTTCGATCAGCCCTGTCACGCTCGTCGAGATATTGGGATTCACTACAAGTAAGCGCATGAAATCTCCTGCCACTGTCGTTGTCTTGCGTCACACCAGGGACGGCGCGTCTGCGGGAAGAAAGCGCCCTCGCCCGGCGGCCGGCGCCAGATATTGCCCACTGGCCACGAGTTGCTCGCCGCGTGAGAAGCAGTGCACCGGCCAACCGATGACCTCGCGCCCCTCATACGGCGTGTAGTCGACGGCATGATGGAGTTCGGCGTTGCGAATCGTCGTTCGCAACTCGGGGTCCCACAGCACGATGTCAGCATCCGCGCCCACGGCGATGGTGCCCTTGCGCGGATACAGGCCGTAGAGCCGCGCCGGACGGTACGACGTCAGTTCCACGAACTGATGAATCGACAGGCGTCCGCGACGCACGCCGTCAAACAGCAACGGCAGGCGCGTCTCGATGCCGGGAATGCCGTTGGGGATATGCTCGAACGACTGTGGCTTGCCGCCCGGCTTCTTGCCTTGCGGATCTTCGTAGTTGAACGGCGCGTGATCGGACGAGAACACCGAGAACACGCCTTGCTTCAACGCCTTCCACACGGCCTCCTGGTTGTCGGCATCGCGCGGCGGCGGGCTGCAGACGCATTTGGCCCCGGCGTAGCCGTCGTCGCCCGGATGATTCATGTCCTCGGCGCTCAGATACAAATACTGCGGACACGTCTCGGCCAGAATCTGCATGCCGCGGCCCTGTGCCCAGCGAATTTGTCCAATGGCGTCCTTGCCCGACACATGAACGATGAGGATCGGCACGTCGACCAGTTCGGCGAAGGTGATCGCGCGGTGCGTCGCTTCGCGCTCGACGGCCGCCGGTCGCGCGAGACCATGGAACTTCGGCGCAATGCGACCCTGCCCGACGAGCTTGTCCGTCAGCCATGCGATGCAATCCGAATTCTCCGCATGCACCATCACCAGCGCGCCGTGTTCGCGGGCCACCGACAGCACCTCCAGAATCTCGCGATCCGAGAGCTTCAGATCGTCGTACGTCATGTAGATCTTGAACGACGTGTACCCTTCGCGAATCAATTGCGGCAGCTCTTCACAGAGCACCTTCTCCGTCGGATCCGCAACGATCAGATGGAACCCGTAGTCCACCACCGCGCGCCCTTCGGCGCGGCGGTGATAGTCGTCGACGGCCGCGCGCAACGAACCGCCCTTCTCCTGCGCGGCAAACGGAATCACCGTCGTCGTGCCGCCGCACACGGCGGCGCGCGTACCTGTGAAGAAGTCATCGGCCATGCGCAGGCCGTCCGGCATGGGCTGGTCGAGGTGGCAGTGGCCGTCCACGCCACCGGGCAGCACAAGCAAGCCCGAGGCATCGACCTCGCGCGTCCCACGGGCCAGATTCCGGCCGAGCGCCGCGATTACACCGTCGCGCACGCCGATGTCGCACGTGAAACGGTCGGCCGCCGTGACCACGTCGGCATGCCGAATGACCAGGTCGAAGGTGTCGCTCATCGTCTTACTCTCCTTGCTGGAACAGTTGGCCCCAGTCGCTCAGTGCGCGCGTGTCGACGCCGGCGAGCCGCAGCGACTTCCAGAGCACCGTCGAGATGGTGTCGTACACGGGAATGCCGGTCTTGACTTCCAGCGCGCGGGCGAGCGGCGCGGCATGCAGGTTGGTGCAGAACGTGGTGATGGCTTGCGGGCGCGCTTGCGCCACCTCGTTGACGAGGCCCTCCAGCGTCTGCGCGCTGACCTCCGAAAATTCGAAGTTCTTGCTGAGCCCCAGGTGACGCTCGGCCGTGCAGCGAATGCCCTGCCGCGCATAGTTCGCGACGATGCGTTGTTGCACGTCTTCCAGATACGGCGTCACGAGACCGAGTTCGGTCACACCGGTGCGTGCCAGGATTTCGTTGAGTGCCAGCACGGACGTCGTGGCGGGAATGCCGGTCGTCTCGGTGATCTGCCGACACAGCGCTTCGTCGGTCTCGAAGCCGAGCCACCCGGCGGACGTGCCGTTCCACGCAATGACATCGACCTCGGCGTCGGCGAGGAGCTGCGCCGCGTCGAGAATCTTTTGCAGGTCGAATTGGCCGAGGGCGTTCTCGCCGAGGGAAATCTGCGTGACGCGAAAGCGGGAGAAATGGACAGAGACGTGCTCGAGGCTCGCCACCATCGCGCTGGTAATCGGTTCCAGCGCGGTGTTGGAAGACGGCGTGAGCATGCCAAGCAGTTTGCGTTTTTTAGTCGTCATGGTCTTACCGATAATGCGGTGATCGGCCGCCTGGGCGGCGGGCCGATCGGGGGAAAACGTGGGTCTGCCAATCAGAGAATCAGAAAATCAGACCGGGAGCTTGCGTTCGTAGTCGATCAGCGTCGAGCAGATGAACAACCCGACACCGGCGGCCGCGAAGAACATCAGAGCGAGGAAATACGACCCGGTGGTCTGCACGATCACGCCGACAATCAGCGGGACACTGATGCCCCCGATGTTGCCGCCGAGATTCATCACCCCGCCGAGGAACCCGACCTTGTTGCGTGTGCCGAGAATGGACGGAATGCACCAGTACAGGCCGCACCAGCGAAGGAAGAACAGCGTCGAGGACAGCAGCACCACGGTGACGACATCGCTCTTCACGTAAGCCACGGAGAAGATCGACGCGGTCGCGATCACGGCGGCGATGCCGAAGAGCGTGCGCATGACCTTGTTCGGGGAGCCGCCCGCGGCCTTCCATTTGTCGCCAACCCAGCCGCCGAACAGCTCGCCGACGAAGCCGCAGAAGAAAATGATGAAGCTGGCGCCGCCCATCTGCTTGATGTCGAACCCGTGCACCTTGTGCAGGTAGTTCGGCATCCAGGTCAGCAGCCCGTAGAAGACCGTGTTGAAGCACATCCAGCCCAGCGCCATGCACCATACCGAGCGGTATTTGAAGAAGTCCAGCGAGCGTCCGGAGAGGTTGGCCGGTTCGGTGCGGTGTTCGTTCGCCTGCGCTTGCTCGATGTAGGTTGCCTCTTCGTCGTTGACGGCCGGGTGTTCACGCGGGGTGTTGCGGATGTAGCGCCAGGCGACGTAGCCGGCCAGCACCGTGCCAACGCCCGCGACCACGAATGCGAGGCGCCACGAGCCAAGCATCGTGATGAGCCACGTGATGATGATGGCGCCGAGGGCGGCCCCTAGCGGGGCGCCACCGTCGAGCAGCGTGGCGCCACGGCCGCGTTCGTACTGCGTCATCCAGATGGCGTTGAGTTTGCCGCCCGCCGGATAGATCGGCGCTTCAGCCGCGCCCAGCCCGAAGCGCGTGAACAGCAGGGACGTGGCATTCGTGCACACGGCGGCGGCCGCCTGGAAGATGCCCCAGAAGACCGTGGCCAGCGCGATCACGATGCGCGGCTTGTATTTGTCGGCCAGCATGCCGCCCGGAATCTGCATGACGGCATACGTCCAGAAGAAGCCGCTCAGGATCAACCCTTCCATCGTGGGCGTGAGATCGAACTCCTTCGAAATCAGCGGCATGGCCACCGACAACGACGCCCGATCGATGTAGTTGATCGAGATCAGACACAGCATCAAGAAAAATATCTTCCAGCGCACAGCGCTCTTCGTGCCCGCCATAGCGGCAACCCTGCCTGTCGACTGCATGGTGAATCTCCAGAGTAGATGACTTACATACCTTTCGTCGCGACTTGAGAGCGAGTATAGAATCTGTAATCTGTAATTACAATATCTGTAAATAATTGATTTTATTGAAATCACTTCTAGGGATTTCCCTACGTGGTAGGATATTTATGACCCTGATAAACACGCCTGCGACTGTGACCCTCCCCCTCCAGAAGTCCCTCAAGCTCCGCACGTTAGGTATGGCGGCCGAGATTACGACGCGTTTGCGCGTCATGATCGAAGAAGGCGAACTGCCGCCGGGCGAGCGTATCGACGAGAAGGCGCTTTGCGAAATGTTCGACGTCTCGAAGACGCCGCTGCGCGAAGCGCTCAAAACGCTGGTGTCCGAGGGCCTGGTGCTGCACCGGCAATACATCGGCTACCGGGTCGCGCCGCTCGATCTCGACGAGCTTCGCGCCACGTTCGAAATCCTCCACGGCCTGGAACGCATGGCGGGCGAGTTGGCATCACAGCGATTGACCGACAGCGCGCTGGCCGCGATCGAGAAGAAGCACGAGCAGATGCTCGATGCGCACGGCAAGGGGCTTCGAACGGAGTACTTCCGGATCAACCAGCAGATCCACCAGATGATTGTGGACGGCGCGGGCAACCCGGTGCTCTCCTCGCTCTATGCGACGTTGATGAGCAAGGTGCACCGCGCGCGCGGTGCTGCGAACGCGGATCTTTCCCGTTGGCAGGAATCGCACGAAGAGCACGACCGGATCATGGCGGCCCTTCGCGAACCCGGACGGCCGCAATTGGGCGAGGTGCTCAAGGCGCACTCCGAGAACACGGGGACCGAAGTGCTGAGCGTCGTCGCCGAGGCCATTCGCCTCGGCGAGCCCCACCGTCGCGGGCACGAGATCGGGGCAAGCTGATACCTCGTGCCACTTGCTCCAGCCGCGCGTGACACTGGTGAGAAGGCGCGTCGGGATGGCCTGAGCGTTGGCGCGAGCCAATCTTACGGCCAGTACCATTTAGCCGAACGCCCACCTGCGCCACACCATCGACGCCATCGGCAAGATTGCCGGTATTCTCGAACCCTAAACTTCCCGATCCTCGCCATGACGCTTGATTCGACCCTCCTTGCCGCGCTTGCGCCGACTGGCGTGCTGCGCGCCTGCATCAACCTTGGCAATCCGATTCTGGCGGGGCTTGATGCCCAGTCCAAGCCGGTCGGCATTTCGGTCGATCTGGCGGGTGCCTTGGCGAAGCGGTTGGGCGTTGAACTTTCGCTTGTCGTGGTCGATGCCGCCGGCAAATCGGTGGAGACGGTAACGAACGAGCAGGCCGACGTGGGCTTTTTCGCCATCGATCCGCGCCGCGCGGCGACGATTGGTTTCACGGTGCCGTACTTGCTCATCGAAGGCTATTACCTGGTGCGCGACGCGTCGCCGGTGACGACCAACGCCGAGGTCGATCAGGCGGGCACGCGCGTTGTCGTCGGCAAAGGCAGCGCGTATGACCTGTTCCTGACGCGCGAACTCAAGCACGCGGAAATCGTGCGCGCGCCCACGTCGCCGACGGTGGTCAAGACGTTCATCGACACGGGCTGCGAGGTAGCCGCCGGCGTGAAGCAGCAGCTCGAACACGACGTGGCGGCACTGACCGGCTACCGGTTGCTCGACGAGCGCTTCATGGTCATTCGGCAAGCGATGGGCGTGCCGATCACGCGCGGCGAGGCGGCTGCGGCATATCTGAAGACATTCGTGGAAGACATGAAACGCGAGGGTTTCGTAGCCGACGCCATGCAACGACATAGTGTGACAGGGGTCAGCGTCGCGCCAGCGGCGTAGTGGCGGCGTAGTGGCGGAAAGCAGCCGGAGTCGAACCGACCTGGGAGCGGCTGACGCCCCCAGCCGGGTTTGAAGTCCGACAACTCACACTTCAGCGGAGCACGGAAGGGCAAAGAAAATCACTTACATAAGAATGTTTGCTCAGTCGATGAAACGCGCGTATAAGTTGTACATCGAACATCAAGTACGACTTTTACCGATCAAGCGTCGATCTTACCGATCTTTGCGAGACACTTCCGATCTCTGAATTTCTTGTTTGTCCGCCACTAGCGTCCAGTCATGCATTTTGCGATGACAGCACGCCGGGAAAACCAGGAGTTCACATGAGCACCGGAATTGTGAAATGGTTCAACGACAGCAAAGGCTTCGGCTTCATCAGGCCGGATGGTGGTAGTCAAGACTTGTTCGCGCATTTCTCCGAAATTCAGCCCCAAGGGGGCGGCGAATTTCGCACTCTCAAAGAAAACCAGCACGTCTCCTTCGACGTGACGCGTGGGCAAAAAGGAATGCAGGCGTCGAATATCAAGCCCGCGTAGCCCCTACCGTATCCCCTTCAACATATCGCCGCACCTTTGCTCGCGGTGATACGCAGCTGCCCGCCGTCTCGGAGGACGTATGTCCCACACTATCCCGTCCTACAGAGGCTTCCGACTGGAAACGCTGGTGTTTCACAATCCGGACGTTGCCCCCGAGGGTCGGAAGCACGAGAGACTGCTCGCGGTTTCGGTACGAATCAGTCCTGCCGCACCTGACGAAGCCGCATCATCGGACTCAAAGGTATTTCGGCTTGAAAGGGTCCTATTCGATTCGATCGGCGACGCTCGCCGCGCTGGCGACGAGTTTGCGCGCTCGTTGGTAGATGGCATTCTCGATAGAGGCGCATCTGAGGTGTGAAGAGATGATCATATCGCCGAACTGGTTCCTGTATTCCGGGTATGAGCCTGCGGACACAGTGAAATTTCTTTCCGTTGCGTCCATTGCCTACGCACTCGGACTGAGCCACAAGACCATGGCTACAACACTAGCCCAGCATGGCCGAATTGGCAGGTGGATATTCCATCGCGCCGCTGGTAACCGAAAGCCGCCCAACTGAGCGTCTTAATAGAAGCCAGCGCTAAGGGCCCCAAGAAAATTCTTACAGGAGCAAAACATGCTCACCCTTTCAGCACATGCAATCACGGCTGCCCTACAACGCATAGCAGAAAAAAGTCCCAAACAGCCATCGGAAGCGGTTATCAATGCGCTACTCGCACGCGAGTTGATACACCTCGTCGGCAAGCACTTCGAGCCGACGCAATTTGGCCGCGCATATTTCAGACACGCGTACACGATCCGGCCGGCGTGGTAGTTGGACAGCGTAGTGGTCTAATCTCCCCGGACACCAATTTAGGCGAGAATACTCGCCCTGAAGAGGTGTCTGATGAGTGCGATCGATTCGAACGCCGCCCACATCGACGGATGTTCGCTACGCGGCTCGCGAACCACCTTCTCCTTAAACTTTACTTCGAAGTTCCTCACGGAATCTCCAAGGTCGTGTCCAACTCTCGGGGGTCAGTTCAAATCCGGTGCGGTTCAACAAGCCGATGATCGATCGCCATCTGGATCTCTTCGACAAGCGCCGCCTGGATCTCGTCCAGTTCCTCGACCTTCGCAAGCTTCAGCTTGCGGGCGCCGAACGGTTCGATGAGCTCGACGCCATCAAGCGGCGTCACCTCGATCGTGATGTCCCAGAGCGTTACGCGCTCGCCGATTTCGATGTCGACGTTGCAACCGCGATACACGAAGTTGATAGACCACATGGGTTGAGCGGCAGACAAAGTTGCCTGAGGGGTCACCTTATTGAGAAAGTCACATTCCGTGTTTTCAGAGAATCGGAAATTGACGGGTTCGTCAAAAACTCATATCTCGTTACGTCGATACAAGCGCCCAGCCAATATGTGGATCCTGCCGGCCGGACTCGAGCTCCCAATGTTGCCCGCAAACTCTGCAACGGTAGAAAATCAAATCGCCGACTGCCTGTGCGAAGTGCTTCCTACGCGCCGTGCCCGTCTGCACCAGATCATCGTGCGCAGTTCCGTCGGGCATTGTGCCAGCAAGATGCTCGCATGCGACACACCTTCCCATTTGCGCCTCCCTGCGAATGCGCCGTCGTAACGTACGACTATTCGATTCTGGCAAAAAGAAGCCCACCAAATTGAGAGGGCTTGAATCCGGTTCGCCGGGGGCAATTGGCTATCGGTCAGCACAGGGTACGCCCAAACACTCGGTTCAGGCCTAAGGAATACCCGCGCAATCCCACTGCAAGCGCGTCAACCGCTCATTCTGGGGCGCCGAGTATCACGTCTATCGCCGCTTGGCCGGAGATTTCCGCCACTAGATACGCCCATCGGCGGGAAAACGGCCCAGTGCGCACCTTTATCAGCTTGCCTAGAGCCATGACGCCAGCTGGCTTGATCGGGCCGTCCACACGAAACCACACGTCGAACATGTCCTTGGTGGTCTGAATTAGCTCGACGTGTATCTCGAAGCCACGGTACTCAATCGTTCTTTGCATGGGCACCTCCACCGCCAATATGAACAATGCACGCAAAAAGCGCATTACATCGCTCGACCTAATGAAGTTACTCCTCAAATATCGCCGCCCAGAAATCGATTCTGAAGAATTTGCACGGGTCACGACCGAAGGAACGTCTCGCGGGGAAGAGCCACCGAAGAAAAAATAGCAACCGAGATTGACCGCAATGGGGTAACGCGATGGGACGCAAGCCGAGTAGAAACAGAAACTTACCGCCCAAAATGCGGGCTCGACATCGGGGATCGAAAACGTACGACTTCTACGATATTGGAGGCAAGCCCAGGAAAGCGATGCCCTTGGGAACCGATTTCGTCCTCGCGGTCAGGGCCAGAAAGACAATCTCGACCAAATCGCGTTGCTTTACGAGTTCTTCGGAGAGGATGCCCCGCTTGACGAAATTGAGCCTGTCCATGTCAAGCAATACATGTACTGGCGACACAAGCGGTCCGTCGCCTGGTACCGATCGCGGAAAGAGGTCGCGCCCACAGATACGGGATACGTTCGGGCAAACAGAGATATTGAGGCCCTAAGCCACGCATTCACTTACGCTCGCGAAGCCGGACTGACAAAAGCCGCGAACCCATGCATGGGCGTGAAGATGAATCGCGAGACTGGCCGCGACATCTACGTTGAAGACGACGTATTCGCGGCGGTCTACGAAGTCGCTGACACCGCAACGAGAGACGCCATGGATCCGATGTATCTGACGGGGCAGCGGCCGCAAGACGCACTCAAATTCGACGAGCGACATCCGAGCGCCGCCGGTGATCTCAAGTTTCAACAGGGGAAAACGAAAATAAAGCTACGCATAGCAGTCGTCGGAGAACTTGCCCGTGTCATCGAGGGTATTCATCGAAGAAAGCGTACCTACATGGTTGTCAGCACTGCCCTCATCGTAGATGAGCGGGGTCGATCCATGACGCTCGACACCCTGCAGCGGCGCTTTCGACATGCCCGACGCGCGGCAAGAGTGGCTGACGACGCATTTCAGATGCGAAGTTTGCGAGCGAAGGCCGGCACCGACAAGACGGACACAACTGGCGACATCCGCCAAGCGCAGAAACAACTCGAACACACGTCAGTTACGATGACAGAGCACTATGTGCGCAATCGCCGTGGCACCAAAGTGAAGCCAACGAAATGTATTTCGCGGAACAAGTCAAAGTTTGCGGAAAAAAGCTTGGCAAAATTCAGGGTAACCAAAATCCGCCAAAGCCTTGTGGCGGAAGGCAGCAGGAGTCGAACCTACCTGGGAGCGGCTGACGCCCCCAACCGGGTTTGAAGCCCGGCCGCATCACCGGATACGGATGCCTTCCTTCGGATAACGTAGTGTGACTGACTAGATCGTCATGCAGGCGCTCTGGCATCGCTTGAATCACCTGAGTTCGGTATCCCGACTACCCTACGCGGTGCCCCATTCCGCCCCGGGGCGCCGCACATGCCAATCGCCAACGCGGCGAGTATATCCCGCACGATCGAAGAACTCCAGAATCTGGATCGCACGCTTGCGCCCCAGGCCCGTCGCGTCGCGAAACGCGCCGGCTTCCACCTTGGCCCCCGCGTCGGCGATCATACCGGCAAGCGTCTGGACACACGCGTCGTCGTAGAACAGATCCTTCACGATCTGATGCACCCGCCCCTGTCTCGCCAGCTTGCGCAACACCACGCGCACCCGCTCTTCCGGCACATTCAGCGTACGCCCCATATCCCGCACCCACGGCGGATCGAAACGCCCCTGCTCCACCAGCGGCAGCAACGCGTCAGCCAACACCGTCTCCTCATCCGTCATTTCCACACGGTGCGTCGGCAGATGCCACCACGCGCCGGTACGCGCCAGCGCTCCGTCGCGCAACATGGCTTGCACGACGACGCGCCAACGCCACGCGTCCAGCGACGGCCATGTCATGCGGCCCAGCCGCGCGGCATCGAGTCCCGGCTCGTCCGGCAGGCGCACGTGATAGTCGCGCAGCACGTCGAGCACGCGCGTGCGCACGGCCTCCCACGCCTGCGGGGCAAACCCGAGCGATTCGCCCTCTGCCCCCGCCAGCACCTCCGCACTCGCCGGCCACTGCCACTGGCCCGCCGGCAACCCCGTGAGCGCCACGACTTGCGCACTCGTCAAGCCAAACGCGGACTGCGCGAGCACCGCGTCCAGTCCGTCGCCGTCGAGCGCGCGCGCCACGGCGTCGAGCCACGCCAATCGCGTCGCCGAACGACGTTTGCGTGCCGGTGCCGCCGGGTCGAGTACCCGCCCGCCGCCAACCGTTGCCGTCGCCTGCGGATTGCGCACGATGAAACGGTCGCCCGGCATCGTGCACACCGGCGTCTCGAAGACCCATTGCACGCGCATCGTCCCACCGGGGGCCAGCGTGTCCCCTTCCAGCAGTACCGTGCGCGCCTGCCCATGCGTCGTGCCCAAATGCACATGCAGCGGAAACCATTGCGTGAGTGGCGCACTGCCTTCCAGCCAGTGCAGTTCCACATCCACATGTGTCGACGGCCCCGGCAATCCCGCCGCCGCGATCCAGTTGCCCCGCCGAAGCTGGTCGCGCTCAACCCCCACCAGATTCAGCGCACAACGCTCCCCGGCGCGTCCGGCGTCCACCGGCCGGTTCTGCGCATGCACGCTGCGCACCCGCACCGGCAATCCCTGCGGCATCACCATGAGGTGATCCCCCACGTGCACCGTGCCTGCGAACGCCGTACCGGTCACGACCGTACCATGGCCCGCCAGCGTGAAGACACGATCGACGGCGAGACGAAACAACGCGTCGTCGCGACGCGTCGCATTGCCGGACGTGTGCAATGCCTGCGCCGCATGCGTGAGCTGCTCCCGCAGCGCCGCCACGCCCGGGTCGCCCGGCGTCGTCGCGGACACCGGCATGATGTCCACCTGGGTGAACGGCGTGTTCGCGAGCCATTGCGAAATCGCCTGGGTCACAGCGGCCAGCCGCGCCGCATCGACGCGATCCGCTTTCGACAGCGCGACCACGCCCCGCCGCACACCCAGCATCGACAGAATGGCGAGATGCTCGCGCGTCTGCGGCATGATGCCGTCGTCCGCCGCAATCACGAGCAGCGCGAAATCAATGCCGACGGCACCGGCCGCCATCGTGTGAATCAGTTTTTCATGGCCGGGAACATCGATGAATCCCAACACCTCGCCATCCGGCAACGGGGTGTAGGCGTAACCCAATTCGATGGAAATGCCGCGCGCCTTTTCTTCTTTCAGACGATCGGTGTCGACCCCCGTTAACGCGCGAACGAGACTCGTCTTGCCATGGTCGATGTGACCCGCGGTGCCCACGATCATGCGCGCAGCTCCGAGAATTGCAGCGCCAGACGCGCTTCGTCAGCCGCTTCGAGACATCGCAGATCGAGCCATAACGTCTGATCGGCAATTCGGCCGATCACCGGATACGGCAGTGCGCGCAACGCGGTTTCGAGTGCCGCCAGCGCACGTCCGCTGCCGCGTTTGCCGCCACCGGCCGGCGCGATCGCCAGGCCATAACTCGGGAGCTGCTCGACCGGTAGCGCGCCGCTGCCGATCTGGCTCACCATCGGCGCGGCGCTCACGGTATAGGCTTCGCCCAGCGACTGCGCGAGCGCCGGCGCCAGACGCTGCGCCTGCACCATCATGTCGGCGCGTGCTCGCGTGAGCAAGCGCAATGTGGTGAGCCGCTCGGCCAGGTGATCGGGATCGCGATACAGACGTAGCACCGGCTCCAGGGCTGCGAGCGTGAGCTTGCCCACGCGCAGCGCACGCTTGAGCGGATGTTTTTTGATCTTTGCGATGAGGTCCTTGCGCCCAACGATCATCCCCGCTTGCGGACCGCCCAGCAGCTTGTCACCGGAGAACGTCACGAGGTCGGCCCCGGCGGCAATCGTCTCCTGCACGGTGGTCTCGTGCGGCAGCCCCCATCGCTCCAGTGGCGTCAGCGTGCCGCTACCGAGATCGACCGCCACCGGCACGCCGTGCGGCTTGGCAATCTGCACGACCTCCGCGACGTCGACACTCTTGGTAAAGCCCGTGACCGCGTAATTGCTGCAATGAACCTTCATCAGCAATGCCGTCTTCTCGCCGATGGCATTGCGATAGTCGGCCGCATGCGTACGGTTGGTCGTGCCCACTTCGACGAGCCTGGCGCCCGCGTGCGTCATGATGTCGGGAATGCGAAACGCGCCGCCGATCTCCACCAGCTCACCGCGCGAGACCACGACGTCGCGACGCTTGGCCAGCGTCGCCAGCATCAGCAGCACCGCCGCCGCGTTGTTGTTGACCACCGTTGCCGCTTCGCCGCCCGTCAATTCGCACAGCAAGGGCGCGACGAGGTCGTCGCGGTCGCCGCGCCCGCCCGTCGCCAGATCGAATTCGAGGTTGGCCGGCGCGCTCAGCGCTTGCATCACCGCTTCCACGGCAACCTCGGGCAGCAACGCCCGCCCCAGGTTCGTGTGCAGCACCGTGCCGGTGAGATTGAAGACCGGACGCAACGTCGCGCAATTGCGCTCGGTCAGCGCGCACGTCACGCGCGCCCCGAAGGCGGCCGGGGCCAGCGTGTCGTGTGTGAGCGTGCCTGCAAGGGCGGCGGCGCGGCACGCGTCGAGATCATGGCGCAACGCGTCGGTGACCTGCGTGCGGCCGAATTCGGCCAACGCCGCCTGGAAGTCGGGCATCCCCAGCAGCCGGTCGAGCGACGGGAGATCCGCCGCACCCGCAAACCCAAGATCGTGCTCGGCCATCCGCCCCCCCCGCATTCCCTTAAGCCGTTTCGGCGTTCTGCCAGAGCAACGGATTGCCGTTGGCGCGCGCGTACCCCGCCTCGCCCATCAAGACGTCGAGGGCGAGGCTCGCAAGATCGTCGGCCACCGGTTCCACGAACGGATCCTTGTCCTGATAGAAGATCTTTCGATAGCTATGGCAGTCGTCGCACGACTCCGCCCGGATCGGAGAGGACGCCACGCGTTTGGCCGCGTCGTCGAGCGCCGGACGCCCGTCGGCGCCCCTGGCGACCCCCCCCTCGGCATGGGCTGCCCGCAGGTCCGCGCCCGAGGTCGCCGCGTCGCCGGTCTTGTCGAGCACGTGATACGCGACATGCTGGCTCGCTTCGCAATGCGTGCACTTCACGCGAACCATGTGCCATTCGGTCGAGCACAGCCCACACGCGAGATACCGGTAGCCCTCGTGCGCCCCGCCGATGCGAACAACGCTCGCCACCGGCAGCGTGCCGCACATGGGACAGACATTGGGGACGTCGAGCATCGGCACTTCGCCCGCTTCGAATGTGCTCGCCACGCCTGTCCAGAGCACTTGCAGCGCCGCCATCAGGAACGGTGCGCTCGCCGCATCGACCCCCTTGCCATGCCCGGCGAGCAACGCCTGCGCCGCCGCATCCAGCGAGGCAGGACTGGCGACGCGAACGCGCTCGAACACCGCGCGCACCGGCGCGGGCAGTTCCGGCTGTGCCGACATGGCATCGAGCAAGCGCATGAGCAACGGCTGCCACCGGCCGGCGTCGTATCCCCCGCTCGCGGGCACGAGCGGCATGCAGTGCAGTTGGGCCTGCTCGATCGACTCGGCTGACGGACGCTCGGCCTGAAAGGTATCGAGCACACGCTGCTGCGCGTCGACGAGCGAGGCCATGAGCCGCAGGTAGTCGCCGAGTGGGTGGCCGTCGGCCAATTGACGCAGACGTGCCGCACGCGCCGAGAAGACTTCGGCGCGTTGCGGCATGCGTAGACGGGGAATGGCAGTGCGATCGAGCGATTCGATCTGTCCGGGTTCAAGGATGCGTTGCAAGGTAGCCGGCCTCGTAAGAGCGTCCGGCCACCGGGGCCGGACTCATTTGTTGAGCTGCTTGTACCAGGCGCGATGGTGCTTCCACGCCCAGCCGCGGGTGACGGTGCCGCGCGTCATCGCGCGTACGGAACCCTTGATCCAGATCGCGGCATAGATGTGCGTTATGATGCCGCAAATCAACACGAATGCACACACCGCGTGCACATCGGAAGCCAGGCGTATCACCCCGATCGGGAAGTAAAGCGCGAAGTAGGCGCGCCAGATCACGATGCCCGAGAGCAACAGCCCGATCATGCACAACACCATCACGTAGAAAAGCAGCTTCTGTCCGGCGTTGTAGCGCCCGACTTCCGGTAGCTTCTCTTCGCGATTGCCCAGCACGTCGCCGATCTTCTTCATCCACTCGGCGTCGCGCGACTCGAACCTGTTGTCGCGCGCCAGCCGCAGTGCGAGGCACACGAAGGTGACGAACATCACCACCCCGACAAAGGGATGCAAAATCCGCGTCCACGATCCGCCCCCGAACAGCGTGGCCAGCCAGAACATCGACGGATGGAACAGCGCCAGCCCGGACAACGCAAGCAGGATGAACGTGCCCGCGACAATCCAGTGGTTGATGCGCTGCCCGGCGGTGTAGCGCTCGATCAGATCGTCCTTGCCCGCCTGACGATCACTGCGTTCGTTCGACATGGTCAGACCTCCTCGTGCGTGGCGGCACCCTGCTGGCCATCGGAACCGGGCCCCTTGCGGGACGCATCGTACCGGCGGGCCTGCGCTTCATCGTCCTCGGTCGTTTCGTTCGGACCGGTCTTGATGTAGTGGAAGAAGCCGGCCAGTGCCGTCAGTGCCATGGCGGCGACGCCCAGCGGCTTGGCGATCCCCTTCCAGAACGTCACCATCGGACTGATGCGCGGATCGTCCGGCAGACCGTGATACAGCGACGGCTTGTCGGCATGATGCAGCACATACATCACGTGCGTGCCGCCCACTCCCGCCGGATCGTACAGCCCGGCGTTCTCGAAACCGCGCGACTTCAGGTCTTCGATACGCTCGGCCGCCTGGTCCTTCATGTCGTCCTTGGTGCCGAACAGGATCGCACCGGTCGGACACGTCTTCACGCACGCCGGCTCCAGCCCCACCGATACGCGGTCTGAACACAAGGTGCACTTGTAGGCCTTGTGATCCTTCTGGGAAATGCGCGGGATGTTGAACGGGCACCCCGTGATGCAGTACCCGCAGCCGATGCACGCCTCTTCATGGAAGTCGACGATGCCGTTGGCGTATTGCACGATGGCGCCCGGCGACGGGCACGCCTTCAGGCAGCCCGGGTCCTCGCAATGCATGCAGCCGTCCTTGCGGATCAGCCATTCCAGGTCGCCCTTCGGGTTCTCGTACTCGGTGAAGCGCATGAGCGTCCATGACTCCGCCGTCAGGTCTGCCGGGTTGTCGTACACGCCGACGTTCGTGCCGACCTCGTCGCGCAGATCGTTCCACTCCATGCACGCCGTCTGGCAGGCCTTGCAGCCGATGCATTTCGACGTATCGATCAGCTTGGCGACGTCCCCCGTATGCGACTCGCGCACCGAGGGCGACGGCAGCGTGGTGGCCGAGCGCCGTTTGATATCCAGTGATTGCAATGCCATGGCGCCCCCTTATGCCTTCTCGACTTTCACCAGGAACGACTTGAACTCGGGCGTCTGCGAATTGCCATCGCCCACGATCGGCGTCAGCGTATTCGCGAGGAACCCGGGTTTGGTCAGCCCCTTGAAGCCCCAGTGAATCGGAATGCCCACGTGGTGAATCGTCTTGCCGTCCACCTTGAGCGCACGAATGCGCTTGGTCACGACCGCCCGGGCCTTGATGAAGCCGCGGTTGGACGAGACCTTAACCGTGTCGCCCGCCACCACACCGATCTCCTTCGCGAGCGCTTCGCCGATCTCGACGAATTGCTCGGGCTGGATGATCGAATTGAGCAGCGCGTGCTTGGTCCAGTAGTGGAAGTGCTCGGTCAGACGATACGTCGTCGCCACATAGGGGAATTTGTCGGCCGTGCCCATCACGGCCAGGTCGTCCGGGAACACGCGGGCGCCCGGGTTGCTCGTGGCCTTCGGTTGCTTCGGATGCAACGGGTTATAGCCCAGCGGCGTCTCGAACGGCTCGTAATGCTCAGGGAACGGCCCCTCGGCCATGGCCCCCTTCGCGAAGAAGCGCGCCACGCCCTCGGGGAGCATGATGAACGGATTCATGCCGCTGGCCGGATCCTCGTCGATCTTGAAGTCCGGCACGTCCGCCCCGGTCCACACCTTGCCGTTCCACCACACCAGCTTGTGCTTCGGATTGAACGGCTTGCCCGCAAGGTCGGACGAGGCGCGGTTGTATAGAATCCGACGGTTTGCCGGCCACGACCACGCCCAGTTCAGCGTCTGCCCGATGCCGGTCGGATCGCTGTTGTCGCGTCGTGCCATCTGGTTCCCCGCCTGCGTCCACGCGCCGGCGAAGATCCAGCAGCCCGACAGCGTACTGCCGTCGTCCTTTAGTTCGGCGAATCCCGCCAGTTGCTCGCCAGCCTTGCGGGTGACCTTGCTCGGATCCTTCGGGTCGACGATGTCCTTGAGCGCACGGCCGTTGTACTCCTTGGCGAGTTCTTCGGGCGACGGGCTCTCCGGCTGGGCGTACGGCCACGACAGGTTGACGATCGGATCGGGAAATTTGCCGCCCTGCGTCTTGTACATCTCGCGCAGGCGCAGGAACAGTCCCGTCATGATCTCGATGTCCGTGCGCGCTTCGCCCGGCGGCTCGGCCCCCTTCCAGTGCCATTGCAGCCAGCGCCCCGAATTGACCAGCGCGCCGTCTTCCTCGGCGAAGCAAGTCGTCGGCAGGCGGAACACTTCCGTCTGGATCTTGCTGGAATCGACGTTGTTGTGCTCGCCGAAATTTTTCCAGAACTCTGACGTTTCCGTCGCCAGCGGATCCATGACGACGAGGAACTTGAGCTTGGCGAGCGCCTGATCCCACTTGAACTTGCCCGGTGCCGCCGCGAGCGGATTGAACCCCTGCGCCAGGTAGCCGCTCATCTTGCCCTGGTTCATCAGCTCGAGCACCTGCAGCAGGTCGTAAGGCTTGTCGAGCTTGGGCAGATAGTCGTAGGCCCAGTGGTTCTCGGCCGTGGCCGCGTCACCCCACCACGCCTTCATCAGGCTCACATAGAACTTCGGATAGTTCTGCCAGTAGCTGAGCTGGTTCGGACGCAGCGGCTTTTGCGTGCGCGCCGTCAGGTACTGTTCGGCGGTCTGCTCAGCCTGCTTGGGCAACGTCATGTAGCCCGGCAGCAAGTCGGTCATCAACCCGAGATCGGTCAGCCCCTGGATGTTCGAGTGACCGCGCAGCGCGTTCATGCCGCCACCGGCCACGCCGATATCGCCCAGCAGCAGTTGCACCATCGCGCCGGTGCGGATCATCTGCGAGCCGATCGAATGCTGCGTCCAGCCCAGCGCGTACATGATGGTCATCGTGCGCGTCGGGGTGGAACACTCGGCGATCAACTGGTAGACCTGCTGGATCTTGTCGGCCGGCGTGCCGCACACGCGCTCGACCATCTCGAGCGTGTAACGCGAGTAATGCTGCTTCATCAACTGGAACACCGTGCGCGGGTGTTGCAGCGTCGGATCCGTCATGACGTACCCGTCCGCGCCCTTCTGGTAGTCCCAGGTACTGCGGTCGTAAGTGCGCTTCTCGGCGTTGTAACCGGAATAAATACCGTCCTCGAACGCGAATTCGTCTTTCACGAGGAACGTGAAGTCGGTGTAGTTCTTGACGTACTCGTGCTGGATCTTGTCGTTCGTGAGCAGGTAATGAATCAGCCCGCCGAGGAAGACGATATCCGTGCCGGAGCGGATCGGGGCATAGACATCCGCGACCGAGGCCGAACGGTTGAAGCGCGGGTCGACCACGATCAGGCGCGCGTTGTTGTGCGCCTTCGCCTCGGTCACCCATTTGAAACCGCACGGGTGCGCCTCGGCGGCATTGCCGCCCATGATGAGGACCAGATCCGCGTTCTTGATGTCGACCCAATGGTTCGTCATCGCACCACGGCCAAACGTCGGGGCAAGACCTGCCACCGTCGGGCCGTGTCAGACACGTGCCTGGTTGTCGAATCCCAGCATCCCGGTACTGCGGATGACTTTGTGCGTGATATAGCCGACTTCGTTGCTCGACGCCGACGCCGCCAACATGCCCGTCGTGACCCAGCGGTTGACCGTCAGACCGTCGTCCGTCTTCTCGACGAAGTTGGCATCGCGGTCGTCCTTCATCAGCTTGGCGATGCGATCGAGCGCGTCGTCCCACGAGATTCGCTCCCACTTGTCCGACCCCGGCTTGCGGTATTCGGGATGCGTGAGGCGGTTCGGGCTGTGGATGAAGTCGATGAGGCTTGCCCCCTTCGGACACAACGTGCCGCGATTGACCGGATGGTCGGGGTCGCCTTCAATGTGGAAAATACTCTTCCGCGCGTTTTTCGCCCCGTCGCCATAGCTATACATCAGCAGGCCACAGGCCACGGAACAGTACGGACAGGTGTTGCGGGTTTCCGTCGCTCGCGCCAGCTTGAACTGGCGGACTTCCGCCAGTGCCGCATCGGGCGCGAACCCGAGCATTGCCAGGCTGGACCCGGCCAACGTCGCGCCACTCACTTTCAGGAACTGGCGCCTCGACATATTCAGCATGGGGGAAATCTCCTCAAATTTTCGAAAACTTTGCGGGAGTCCGTTGAGTATAGAGCAAAGAATCACGCTTTTCCGTGACTTAGCACAAACCATGCCGAATGCTGCACCGCAGCGCACAATGCTGGAACTTCCTCAACATTTTGGTATTCTGAGCGTCACTTTGGTCACCGTCCCCGGGAATGAACCCTTTGCCCCCTGAAGATGACGTGACGACCCTGATGGCATGCCCCAACTGCGACACGCTGCACCGTCGCACGGACGTGCCCCCGCGCGTGGCGGCCCGCTGCGTGCGCTGTCACTCGGTGCTTTACCGCGCCCCCGACCTGCGCCTGTCGCGCGTGCTGGCGCTCACCCTGACTTGCCTGATCGTGTTCGCCATCGCGAACGCATTTCCCATCGTCGAGATCGAGGTGCAGGGCATCTACACGCGCACCACGCTCATCGGCGCCGCCTGGGCCCTGTACCGCGAAGGCATGTGGCTTGTCGCCTTGCTGGTGTTTACGACCACCGTGCTCTCGCCGCTCTCGCAATTGCTCGCGCTGGTCCATCTGATCGGCCCGCTCTCGGTCGGGCGACGGCCGTACGCCGTCTTTCACGTGATGCGCGCCATCGAGTTCTGCCGCCCCTGGGGCATGATCGAAGTGTTCATGCTGGGCGTGCTGGTGTCTGTGGTCAAACTCTCGTCCATGGCCAGCGTGTTGCCCGGCATCGCGTTATGGGCCTTCGGTGCGCTCACGGTGTTGCTGGCGATGGTGTTGTCTTACGACCTGCGCAATCTCTGGCTCGTGATCGACCACACACCGGATGCGGACGCGCCCGACGCCTCGCCGTCGCGCACGGTGCCGCGATGAAATACCTCACCGCCAAAGACGCCGGACTGGTCGCGTGCACGGCGTGCGGACGGCTCTCGCGCCACGTCAGCACGCTCGAGACGTCGCGTTGCCCGCGTTGCGGGGCGGCCCTGCATCAACGCAAGATCGACAGTCTGGCGCGCACCTGGGCCTTGCTGATCGCCGCCGCGATCCTGTACATTCCCGCCAACGTCCTGCCGATGATGCAGACGCGCTCGCTGCTCGGCAATTCCAGCGACACGATCATGAGCGGCGTGATCTATTTCTGGATCAACGGTGAATACGACCTGGCCATCGTCGTCTTCACGGCCAGCATTCTCGTGCCGATGCTCAAGCTCATTGCGCTGTCGCTGCTGTGCCTGACCGCGCAGCGCGGCGCGCGCTGGAATCCGCATCAACGCACCAGGCTTTACCACATGATCGAGTTCATCGGCCGCTGGTCGATGCTCGATGTCTTCGTCGTCGCGCTGATGGTCGCGCTCGTGAACATTCAGTCGCTGGCCGTGATCCAGGCCGGTCCCGGCATCGTGGCGTTCGGCGCGGTGGTCGTGCTCACGATGCTTGCCTCGATGCAGTTCGACCCTCGGTTGATCTGGGATCAGATCCGCGACGACGATACCGAACAGGACGATCATGACTGACCCGAAAGATCCGCAAGCCCCCAACGCCGCGCCGCCGCCCGGCGCCGGCGAGCTGCCCACGCCGGTCATCGAGCCGCGCAAACGCTGGGCGCCGTCGCTCGTCTGGCTCATTCCGCTGGTGGCTGCCGTGATCGGCCTGTCGCTCGTCGCCAAGGCGATCATCGAGCGGGGCCCCAGCGTCGTCATCGACTTCAAGACGGCCGAAGGCCTCGAAGCCGGGAAGACGAAGGTCAAGTACAAGGAAGTCGATATCGGCACCGTCAAGAACATCGAGCTGTCCGACGACCTGTCGCACGTGCGCGTGAGCGTCGACCTCACGCAGAATGCCAAGCGGTTCGCGGTCAAGGATTCGCGTTGGTGGGTGGTGCGACCGCGCGTGGCCGGCGGCAGCGTCTCGGGTCTGTCCACGCTGCTCTCGGGCGCTTATATCGGCGCCGACGCCGGCAAGTCGAAGGAATCGTCGGAGCATTTCGTGGGCCTCGAAGTGCCGCCGGTCGTCTCCAGCGGCCAGCCGGGCAAGCCCTTCGTGCTGCATGCGGCGGACATCGGCTCGCTCGACATCGGCTCACCGATCTATTACCGGCGTATCCAGGTCGGTCAGGTCGAAGCCTACTCGCTCGATCCGGATGGCAAGGGCGTCACGCTGCGCGTGTTCGTTCAGGCCCCCTATGACCAGTATGTCGGCTCCAACACGCGCTTCTGGCATGCGAGCGGCATCGACCTGCGGCTCGATTCGAGCGGCTTTCAGGTCAATACACAATCGCTGGCGTCGGTGGTCATCGGCGGCATCGCGTTCCAGGCGCCGAACGAATCCGGGGCGGGCGTGATGGCCAAAGCGGGCCAGGAATTCCGCCTGGCGCCTGACGAAACCACCGCCATGAAGGCCCCCGACACCCACCCGATGACGGTCGTGTTCCGCTTCCAGCAGTCGCTGCGGGGCCTGGCGGTGGGCGCACCGGTGGATTTCCGCGGTATCACGCTGGGTGAGGTCACGTCGATCGGCGTGGAATTCGATCAGGCAACCAAGCAGATCAACATGCCGGTGACGGTCGAAGTCTATCCGGATCGTCTGCGCCGCCGCGACCCGAAGAACAACCTGCCACCGGACGAACTCGCCAGTCGCCAGATTCTGAATTCGCTCGTCGCGCGCGGCCTGCGCGGTCAGTTGCGCACCGGCAACCTGCTGACGGGCCAGTTGTACGTCGCACTCGACTTCTTCCCGAACGCCAAGCCCGCCCACGCCGTGGAAGTCGACAACGTGGTTGTCATGCCGACCGTGCCCAATACGCTCGACCAGTTGCAGGTCCAGATTGCCGACATCGCGAGCAAGCTCGACAAGATTCCGTTCGACAGCATTGGTCAGAATCTCGATGCGTCGCTGCGCAAGCTCGACAAGACGCTCGACAGCGCGCAGGGCCTGTTCCGCCAGCTCGACGGCGAGATCGCGCCCGAAGCGAAAGCCACGCTGAGCGAAGCGAAGAAGAGCTTCGGTGCCGCCGAGCGCACCCTCTCCGAAGACGCCCCGGTGCAACAGGACGTTCGTCAGGCCATGCAGGAACTGACGAAGACCCTGCGCTCGCTGGGCACGCTGGCTGATTATCTGCAGCAGCACCCCGAGGCGCTGCTGCGCGGCAAACCCAAGGATCCGCAACCATGACGATGCCGCCCCCGATGCCCCGTAGCCAGCGCCGCCGCGCGACGCCGATGGCCGGCGCCGTGCTGGCCGCCCTCACCCTGACGCTCGCGGGGTGCGCGTCGCCGCCGTCGCGGTTCTACACACTGACCGACGACACGGGAACGTCCGCGGGCAGCGCCGCCACGAGTGACGCCAACGTACCGGCGGCGCGCTATGCGGTTGAAGTCGCGCCGGTCGCCGTGCCTGAGCAGGTCGACCGGCCGCAGATCGTCGTCACGCGCGGCGGTGGTCGCGTCGACATTCTGGAGGAATCGCGCTGGGCCGCGCCGCTCAAGACCGAGCTGACGTCGACGATCTCGCGCAAGCTCACGCAGCATCTCGGCGCGATGGACGTGTACGGCCTGCCCCGCGCCGACGGCCTGACCGTGTACCGCGTCTCGACGTCGGTGCAGCGCTTCGAGTCCGTGCCGGGCGCGCAGGCCGCATTGGCCGCCGTGTGGAGCGTTCGCCGCGTGCCGGGCGATGTCGTGCTCACTTGCCGCTTCTCCGGCACCGCCCCCGCCTCGGCGGATGCGGGCGGCACGGGGGGCATCGATGGCATTGTCGCGGCGCAGCGCCAGCTCGTCGGCCGCCTGGCGCTGAGCATCGGCAACGCCATTGCCACCAGTGCGCAGGGCACCGCACCGCACTGCGAGCACTGAACACTGCCGCAGCCAGCGCCTGGAAACGATTCCGGCCGACAAGGCGTTTGCCCCGCTGGCCGATTGGAAACGTGCACCGGAAAATGCAGTAAGTCGCGCGCTCAGCGCCTGAGATCGGTGGCAGACGCGGGTCGCGTCTCGCTGTCGTCTTGCGCGGCCCCCGCCGCCGGATCTTCCACGCGGCGGAAAATGAGCGCCGACGCGAGCGTAATCAGCCCGACGCAAACGAAGGTCAGGCGAAAGCCCGCCACCGTGCCGCCCATCCCCCCCTCACCCGCCTGCCCGGCAAATTGACCGAACAGCGCCAGCAACTGGCCGCCGATGGTCACGCCCAGTCCCAGCGCCAGCATCTGCGCCATCGAGAACAGGCCATTGCCCGAGCTCGCGCGACGCGTGCCGAGATCCTTGAGCGTGACGCTGTTCATCGCGGCGAACTGCATCGAGTTCGCGCCGCCAAAGATTGCCAGTTGCGCCAGTCCAAGCCACATCGGCCACCCCGGGCCGAACAGCGAAAAGCTCGCGATGGCGCCACCGAGCACCGCCGTGTTGACCATCAGAAAGCGCGTGTAGCCGTAGCGTTCCACCAGCGGCGTGACCATGCGCTTGACCACCACCCCCGCCAGCGCGACCGGCAACATCATCAGGCCCGAGGCGAGCGGGCTGTATCCCATGGCCACCTGAAGCAGCAACGGCAGCAGGAAAGGCACGGCGCTGCTGCCAATTCGCGCGACCAGATTACCCAGCAGCCCGAGCCGGAAACTACGCGTCGCGAAGAGTTCGAGCGGGAACAGCGGCGCGGCGCGACGCCGGGCATATGGCCAATAGCCCAGCGCGGTGACGATACAAAGCAGCGCCAGCGCCACCGACACCCCCCACCCCTTGTCGGAGTATGGGTGATCGAGCGCCAGCGTAAACGACACCATCGCCATCGAGAGCAGCGCGAAGCCCACCCAGTCGAAGCCGGCGTCAATCACCTCGTCGCATGTTGGGCGCGGCAAATAGTGCCTCACGGCCAAACAGCCGACCATGCCGATCGGCACGTTGATCAGGAAAATCCAATGCCACGAGCTAACTTGCACGAGCCAGCCGCCCAGCACCGGGCCGATCATCGGACCGACCTGTCCGGCAATCGACACGAAGGCGAGCGCCGCGAGGTACTGCCCTGCGGGGAAGGTGCGCAGCACCGCAAGCCGTCCGATCGGCAGCAGCATCGAGCCGCCCGCGCCCTGCAACACGCGCGCGAGCACCAGTTGCGACATCGTGTGCGCCATCGCGCAGCAGATCGAACCGAGTACGAACAGCAGAATCGCAACAAAGTAGACGCGGCGCGTGCCGAACCGGTCCGCCAGCCAGCCCGACGCCGGGGTGAGCATGGCCATCGTCAGGGAGTAGGCGACCACCACGGGCTGCATGCGCAGTGGGTTCTCGCCAAGGCTCGCCGCCATCGCGGGCAGCGCCGTATTGACGATGGTGGTATCGAGCGCCTGCATGAAAAAACCGGCCGCCACGATCCAAAGCAGCGCGGTGAGTGTCTTGTCTTGCGTCATGCGGCGTGGGGACGAAACACGGCGGCCCGCCCGGTCTCCGGAAGGAATTAAGCAGAAGCAGAATTCTAGCGCGCTTTGACAAGGCTCACCGAGGCCGATTTTTCCGGAGGGCGGTGAGCGCCCCGCGCCGGCGATGCAATGCGCAAGGCTCAGGCGGTCATATTGACGCGCGTACCGATAGTCATCCGCCCCACCGCCTCACGCCCTGACCGCTCGATAACCGACATGCTCGAAACGGGCTTCGTCGTCGACATCGCCGTCATCCACCGCGCTCAACGACGCGCTGTTTTCTGCATCGTGCGCACGATCGTCGTCGGCCAGCGCCTCGAGGCGAATCGCCGCGTGCACGAGCGCGATATGCGAGAACGCCTGCGGGAAGTTGCCGACCTGACGCGCATGGTGCGTGTCGTACTCCTCGGCCAGCAGGCCGACGTCGTTGCGCAACGACAGCAGCCGCTCGAACAAGATGCAGGCATCGTGGTGACGCCCGATCATCACCAGGCAATCGACCATCCAGAAGCTGCATGCGAGAAACGCCCCCTCGCCCGCCGGCAGCCCATCATCGACGCGGCTCGTGCGATAGCGCTGCACCAGCCCATCGTGCATGAGATCGCGCTCGACCGCTTCGATGGTGCCGATCACACGAGGATCATCCGCCGGCAGGAAGCCCACGAGTGGAATCATCAGCACACTCGCATCCATCTCGGACGTGCCATACGCCTGCATGAACGCATTGCGTCCCTTGTCGAAGCCGTGCGCGCAGACGTCCGCGTGAATCTCGCGGCACAAGTCGCGCCAATGATCGATCGGCCCCGGCAAACCGAAACGCTCGGCCGACTTGATCGCCCGGTCGAACGCAACCCAGGCCATCACCTTCGAGTAGGTGAAGTGCTGGCGTCCGCCGCGCACTTCCCAGATGCCCTCATCCGGCTGTCGCCAGACGGTCTCGAGATGCGCCACGAGCTTGGTCTGCACCTCCCACGTGGCATCATCCGGCGTCAATCCGCCCAGACGCGCCTGGTGCAATGCGTCCATCACCTCGCCATAGACATCGAGCTGCAACTGTCCGACCGCGCCATTGCCCACGCGCACGGGCTTCGCGCCTTCGTAGCCAGGCAGCCAATCGACTTCCCACTCCGGCAGACGCCGCTCGCCCGAGAGTCCATACATGATCTGCACCTGCGACGGCGCGCCGGCCACGGCGCGCACCAGCCAATGGCTCCAGTCGTTCGCCTCGGTGTAGTAACCGCCGAGCATGAGCGCCTGCAACGTCAGCGTGGCATCGCGCAACCAGCAGTAGCGATAGTCCCAGTTGCGCTCACCGCCTAGCTGTTCGGGCAGCGACGTCGTCGGGGCGGCCACCACACCGCCCGTCGGCACGAACGTGAGCGCCTTGAGCACAATGAGCGAGCGGCGAATCGCGTCGGCCCAACGGCCGTCGAGCTGACAGCGGTGAGCCCAGGCGCGCCAGTAGCGCTCGGTATCGGCGAGCGCGGCAAGCGGATCGATCTCGCGCGGATCGGCATGATGCGACGGCACGCGCGAGAGCACGAACGGCACGGTGTCGCCGGCCGTCACGTCGAAGCGCGCACGCAGACTGCCGGGCACATCCTGAATCTCGATGGGGGTGCGCAATACGACCTTGTCGGGGCCGGCGATCAGCCGCACGCCCGGCCCGGTGGCATCCTCGCCGTCAAGCGGACGCGACCACGGCACCGACGCCCCATAGTCGAAGCGCAGGATCAACTCCATCGACATCGTCACCCGACCGTGGATGCCCTTGACCAGCCGCACGAGATCGGCGGCGCCGTCGCGCAACGGCATGAAGTCGATCACGGCGACGCAGCCCTCCACCGTCTCGAAACGGGTCTCAAGAATGAGCGTGTCGTCGTGATAGCGACGCGTACTGCTCACGTGGGGGTCCTCTGGCGCGAGCTTCCATCGGCCATGCTCCGGGCCGCCAAGCAACGCCGCGAAACACGCCGGCGAATCAAAATACGGCCAGCAGAGCCAGTCGATCGAACCGTCGCGCGCGACGAGCGCAGCGCTTCGGCAATCGCCAATCATTGCGTAATCTTCAATACGGGCCGGCATGCTCACCTCGCGAAGGAAAGAGGAACGTCGCGCCCGTCGTCAGACCAGGGAACGCAAGCGAGTGAAGCCCTATGGTACGCGCGTGGTCCAGGCGCGACCACCGGCCCCATGACGGGCCGTTGTGATTGCCGAAGTTGTTGCCAAAAGTCATGCACTCCCTCCTGTCGACGTCGGGCGTCGGGTCGGATTGATCGGTGGCCTGTCGTGCGCCAATCTAAAAACCGACCGGCCACCGGGAGGGAAGTTCTCGGCAGCGCGTCAAGACGCGGGGAATCCGCACCGTCGGCGCGCGACGTACGTCATGCGCTCACGTGGGCCGCCTCGTCCAGCACGTGCACCGCTCCCTGTGCGATCAACTCGCGAATCCGCGTCGCGTCGAAGCCGTACTCCGCCAACACCGCTCGCGAATGTTCGCCAAGCCGCGGCGCGGGGCCGCCCGTGCACTTCGGCGTCTCGGAGAAGCGAATCGGCAGACCGATGCTGCGTGTGGGGCCGTCCAGCGGATGCACCGTTTCCACCACCATCTCGCGCGCGACGATCTGCGGGTGCGTCACCGCTTCGGAGATCGGCAGCACCGGGCCGACCGGCAAGCCCGCGGCGTCGAGCCGTTCGACCCAGTGATGGGTGGTGTCGCGCATCAGGTACGCCGTGAGCCGCTCGACGAGTTCGGCACGATGCGCGGTGCGTCCGGCGTTGGTGGCAAAGCGAGGATCGCCGGCGATCTCGGGCGCATCGAGCACCTGCAGCAGCCGCTCGTAGTTCGCCTGATTGGCCGCGCCGATATTGATCCAGCCGTCTTGCGTGCGAAACGCCTGATAAGGGGTGCTCGTCGGATTCGCGGAGCCGAGTTTCGGCGGATTCTCGCCGCTCGCGAAGTAGTTGGCCGCCGCCCAGTACATCTGCTGAAATCCCGCTTCGAGCAACGACGTGTCGACGATCTGCCCTTGGCCCGTGCGCAATCGATGCGCATACGCCGCCGAGATGCCGAGTGCCGCCAGAATGCCCGCGTTGATATCGGCAATCGGCGAACCCGCCTTGATGGGCGCCTGCCCTGGCTCGCCCGTCACGCTCATCAGGCCGGAGAGCCCCTGCGCGATCAGATCGAAGCCGCCTTTGTCGGCGTAGGGGCCGGTGCGCCCGTAGCCGGAAATCGCGCAGTAGATGAGGCCCGGGTTGGCCGCGCGCAATGTCTCGTAGCCGAGGCCGAGTTTCTCCATCGTTCCCTTGCGATAGTTCTCGGTGACGACGTCGGCACTCGCCAGCATCTCGCGCAACACCGCACAGCCGCCCGCCGTCTTGAGATTGAGCGCAATGCCGCGCTTGTTGCGATTGAGCATCATGAACGATGCCGATTCGCCGTGCGGGAGGATCGGGGCGAAGCGCCGGGCGTCGTCGCCGTCCAGCTTCTCGACCTTGATGACGTCGGCGCCCATGTCGGCCAGCATCATGCCGCACACCGGGCCGGACATGATGTGCGACAGCTCGATCACCTTGACGCCCTGCAACGGCCCGCGAGCCGGTTGGATGGTATCGGTCATGTCAGCGCCCCTCGAAAATCGGTGTCGTCTTCGCGAGAAAGGCGCGATAGCCCGTCTGGAAATCGGCGGTGCCGAAGCACGCGAAACCTTCGTCGATCTGCGCGGCGCCGAGCGGCTGGCCGCTGGCCAGTTCGCGCACGAAGCGCTTGTGCCAACGCGCGACCAGCGGCGCGCCGGCCGCGATGCGCGCCGCACTCTCGAGGGCGTCGCGCGTGACGTCGCCATCGGCCACCACGCGGGTGACGAGCCCGATGCGCAACGCCTCCTGCGCGTCGAAGATGCGGCCTTCAAGCAGGATCTCGAGCGCCCGCGCGGGGCCGAGCAGCCGCACGAGCCCCGACAGCTCCGCATGCGCCATCACCAGGCCCAGCTTGTTGATCGGCGCACCGAAGCGGCTCGATTCGCCGCAGATGCGCACGTCGCAGGCCGCCGCGATCTCCATGCCACCGCCAACGCAAATGCCGTGAATCATCGCGACAAGCGGCACGGGGCATCGAGTCAACGCGTCAAGCGTGCGATGCATGAGCGCGCCATAGGTGCGCGCTTGCTCCACGTTGGCGCGATCGGTCTCGAACTCCGCAATGTCGTTGCCCGGCGCGAACGACTTCTCGCCCGCCCCACGCAGCACGATGCAGCGCACGTCGGGCGTCTCGGACAACGCCAGGATGGTGTCGCCCAAGGCCTGCCACATGGGCTTGGTCAACGCGTTGAGCTTCTCAGGACGATTGAGCGTGACCAGCGCGATAGCGCCGTGTCGCTCGGTCAGAACGGTCGATGTCACACAGCCTCCTTCCAACGCCAGCGCGCACCCGATGTCGCCCGGCTTCTATTTTTGGTATACCAATTTTCGAAAACGATAAGATCTTCGATATGCAATTGGCAAGCGAAAATCAAAAAAATAAGGGTTAGCGCGAGAAAATTTCGCATTGTCGATTGACGACGGATGACATCCCCATCAAAATTGGCATTCCATTTTCACGGTCATTACGCATGAGCACGTCCGCCTCGCTGAACGCCGCCGCTTACGAAGCGCTCAAGGCGCGCATCGTGCGCGGCGAGCTTCGTCCCGGAGCGCCCCTCTCGGAACGCGCGCTATGCGATGCGCTGGCTGTCTCACGCACGCCGCTGCGCGAAGCGCTTAAGCGACTGGCGAACGAAGGGTTGGTGGAAATCTCGGAAACGCGCCGGGCACGCGTGGCGCGTGTGAGTGTCGACGAAGTCGTGAATCTGCTGGCCGTGATGGCGGTACTCGAAGGTCTCTCGGGCGAGCAGGCGTGCGAAAAAGCGTCGGAGGCCGATCTTGACGCCCTCACGCAGCTGCAAGCCGACATGGAATCGGCGTACGCCCGCGCCGACCACGCCGCCTACTTCGCCCTGAATCAGCAGATCCACCTGAGCATTTTGCGCATGGCGGACAACGGCCCGCTGGCCGAGTATTTCCACAATCTCAACGCCCGCCTGCGGCATGTGCGCGAACGATTGACGCCCACGCCCGAGCGCTGGCGTCAGGCCGTCGATGAACATGCGGAAATGCTCGCGCTGCTGCGCCGGCGCGATGGAAAGCGCCTGCGCACGCTGATGGAAGCGCACCTGCGCAGCAAGACCGACGCCTATGTCGCCGCCATGCTCAACGAAGGATTGGTGAGCCTGGGTCGCGCGGCGTGAGCCCGTGAACGCATGCACGTGTGAGCACGCCAGCACAGGCAGGCGAGTACGCCGCGCCGGTGCGTCACGCGGCGGCGAGTCGATGGGCGAGCACGGTGGCGCACTTGGCCATCAAATGCCCACGCAATAGTCGCCCGAGCGCGGCACCGTCACGCGCATGCAGGGCGCGCAGCATCGCAACGTGCTCGTCAACGGCTTGCTCCCATTTCCCCGCGTGCAGATTGGAGCGAAAGCGCAGCGCCTGAAGGCGTTGATTGACCGATTGGTACATCTGCGTGAGAGCGGGATTGCGCGCCGCCGCATTGATGCGCTCATGAATGCGCTGGTTGCAATCGAAATAGCCCGGGAGGTCACCGTTTGCGTGACACGTGGTCATCGCGCCATGCAACGTCTCGATGGCGTCGATTTCCGCTTGCGTGATGCGCTCGCAAGCCAGTTCGCCAGCCAGCGCCTCAAGACCGCTGAGGAGTTCGAAGGCGTCGGCGATGTCGGTGGCCGACAGCGTCACGACACGCGCGCCGCGATTCGGTAGCAGTTCGATCAATCGCTCGACCGCCAGCATCTTGAGCGCCTCGCGCAACGGTGTGCGCGACACGCCGAGTTGCTCGCACAGGGCGCGCTCGTTCAGATGCGCGCCCGGCGGCAGGGTGCCTTCGGTCATCATCTTGCGCAGGCGGTCCATCACGGCGAGATGCAGCGCCTGTCGGCTGATCGGCCGGGCCGCCTCGCTGTCCGGCGGATGGGTGACGTGCTCACGCAAGACGTTCAGGGTCACGGAGTGCATAGGCTGGGTCGGGTCGTTCGCTTGGAGAAGAAGGTCATCGACTGCACGCACTGCACTTTCGCGCGCGACGTCAAACGTCTGCGTTACCACACCGCGCGAAATATTACGAAATATTACGAAGTCCGATTCTCGCAGATCGCCGGCACTTTGACTACGTTAGATGGTGTTTTCACCGAGTAGCGATCGTGTTCAGCGTGCGGCGCAACGACGGCTGAATTTTGTATACGATGTGGAGCCACGCGCTGCCAGCGAATCGCTGCGGCATCGCCTTTCCTACAGGAGACTTGCAAGATGTTCGAGACCCCCGCCGTCGAATCGCTGGCCCAACTGCTGGCCGACACCCGTCGCGGCGATACGCCGATCGATGCCCCCGCTGCGGCGCTGCTGCCGGCCGACATCGACGCCGCCTACGCCGTGCAGCTGCGCACGCTTGACCTGCTTGGCGAGACCATTGCGGCATGGAAAGTGGGCGCGAAGGCGCCGATGGATCTGCCGAATTGCGCGCCGATTCCGGCGTCCGTGGTAAGCAACGCCGGCGGCACCCTGGCGCTCGACGACTTCTTTCGTCCGGGACTGGAGTTGGAGATCGCGTTCCGACTGGCCCGCGATATCAAGCCGGGGATTTACGACGAGCGTGAGGCGCTCATGTTCGTCGGCGAAACGCTTGTCACGATAGAGATCACCGACAGCCGCTTCGCGACGAGCGGCCTCGACAGCCGATTCACGCTCGCCGATTTGCAGAACAATGGCGCACTCGTGGTCGGGAGTGGCCGCGCCTACGATGCGTCGCTCGACTATCTGACGCCGAAGCTCGCGTTCTCGCTCGATGGGGTGAACATTGCGCCGTCGGACACGGGATTCAACACGGGGGGCGATCCGCGCACCCTGCTCACGTGGCTCGTCAATCACAACGGCAGGCGTGGCATCACGATGCATGCCGGCGCCGTCATCACCTGCGGCTCTTACGTCGGCATGCTTCCCGCGCGTGGTGCAGGCGTACTGCGTGGCACGATCGACGGGATCGGGGAGGCGTCCGTCACGCTGAAGTGATGGTGGGTGCGCGCGGCATGGGTTCCGCGTCGCGCGTCCGTCAGTCGGGCAGTTACCCCGCCACGCGCATGGCACGCCGCGACTTATCCACAGTTTTTGTTCACAACGTTGTGGACAACGAACCACGGAAGGTTGCCAAGCGATTGATCGGTATGAGGTTTTCGACGTGAAGGATCAGGAGGCGGCCCGCGCAGGCAGACGGCCCGCGAGCGCCTCCAATTTATCCACAGATTTTGTGCCCAAGTCTGTGGACAAGTCCTTGATGAGTGACTACAAGTCGTTGATTCGACTCAGGGATTCAACTGACCTGTGCCGTGGAGGCAGCGCCGCGCTGCTCCATCGCCAGCGCGAACCCCTTGTTGCGCTCGCGAACGACGCGGTGGATCAGCTCCCACACCGTATGCGCGACGGGCGAGAGCGAACGGTTCTTGCGTCGCACGAGCACGATATTGCGCTCGAACGCGGGCAACAGCGGACGCACGGCCAGCGTCGAATTCTCGGGTAAGGGCAACGCCAGCGGCGGCAACACGCTCACCCCCAGCCCCTCCTGCACCATGCGGAAGATGGTGCTCACGTGCCCCAGCTCCTGCGTGATCGTCCCTTGCACCTTTTGCGTGGTGAGCGCGCGATCGATCAGCACTCGGCTGCCCGAACTCTGATTGAGCAGCACCAGGTTCTCGCCCGAAAGTTCCGACCAATGCACGGCCCCCTGCGCGGCAAGCGGATGATCGCTGCGGCACACCAGACAGAACGGCTCGCTCATCAGGTGTTCGGTCGTCAGGTCGTCCGCCCCCTGAGGCGCCACCACGATGCCGAAGTCCACATCGCCCGCGCGCACGCTATCCAGAACGGCGCGCTGCATCTGGTCGACGAGCGCGAGGGCAATATCCGGATACGTCGCCTGCGAGGCCAGCAGCACGCGCGGCATGAGCGTCGCGGAGATGGTCGGGGCAGCGCCGATGCGCACCCTTCCGCTCGTGCGCGCTTCCGCACCGTGCGTCTGCAACAGGGCGATCTCGAGTTCGTCGAGCACACGGTCGAGACTGTTCGCGAGCGTCACGCCGGCATCGGTCAACGCGACCTCGCGCGTGGTGCGGTCGACGAGACGCAGGCCAAGCTGCCCTTCCAGTTCGTTGATGCAGCGGCTGATGGCCGGTTGTGTCAGGCCGATCTCGGCCCCCGCACGGCTGAAGTTCTTGCTGCGCGCCACGACCATGAAGACCTTGAGTTGTCTCAGCGATACGTTCATGTGCTAGTGCCCTGCCGAAAAGTGAACGAACGAGCCACCGGAGTGGCATCGGCGCGCCGCACCCGGCGGCGCGCCCCGTAACACGCGGGTCAAGCGATTGCGCCGATCAGGCCGCAGCCTTGACCATCTCTTCGACGACCTTCTTCGCGTCGCCGAACACCATCATGGTCTTGTCGAGGTAGAACAGGTCGTTGTCCAACCCGGCATAGCCCGCCGCCATCGAACGCTTGTTGACGATGATCGTCTTGGCCTTGTAAGCCTCGAGAATCGGCATGCCGGCGATCGGCGAGGTCGGATCGGTCTTCGCGGCCGGATTCACCACGTCGTTCGCGCCGAGCACCAGCACCACGTCGGTCTGACCGAATTCGCCGTTGATCTCGTCCATCTCCAGCACCTGATCGTACGGCACTTCGGCTTCGGCGAGCAGCACGTTCATGTGGCCCGGCATGCGACCCGCCACCGGGTGAATCGCATAACGCACGCTCACGCCCTTCTCGACAAGCTTGTCGGTCAATTCCTTCAGGGCGTGCTGCGCACGGGCGACGGCCAGGCCGTAACCCGGCACGATCACCAGCGATTCGGCGTTGCTCATCAGGAACGCGGCGTCGTCAGGCGACCCCGATTTCACCGGGCGCTGCTGTTGTTCGCCGGCGGCACCGCCCGCCCCCGCCTGCGCACCGAAGCCACCCAGAATCACGTTGAAGAACGAGCGGTTCATGGCGCGGCACATGATGTACGACAGGATCGCGCCTGACGACCCCACGAGCGAGCCCGCGATGATGAGCATCGGGTTGTTCAGCGAGAAGCCGATCCCGGCGGCCGCCCAGCCCGAGTACGAGTTCAGCATCGACACGACCACCGGCATATCCGCACCGCCGATCGGGATGATGATGAGCACGCCGAGCACGAACGCGATAGCCGTCATGATGACGAACGGCGTCCAGCTTTGCGACACGAAGAACGCACCGCCGAAGCCAAGCATCGCAATCGCCAGCGCCAGGTTCACCATGTGCTGGCCCTTGAAGACCACCGGCGCGCCCTGGAACAGGCGAAACTTGTACTTGCCCGAAAGCTTGCCGAAGGCGATGACCGACCCCGAGAACGTGATCGCGCCAACAAACGTACCGATGAACAACTCGATACGGTTGCCCGCGGGCAACGACGTCTGCCCTGCCGGCACGATGCCGAACGCCGCCGGTTCCGCCACTGCCGCCACCGCGATACACACCGCCGCGAGACCGATCAGCGAGTGCATGGCCGCGACCAGCTCAGGCATCTTGGTCATCTCGACCTTGCGGGCGACGAACGCCCCGATGCCGCCGCCGACCACGAGGCCCGCGAGAATCAGGCCGAGGCCGGAGAAGTTACCGCTCGAGAGCTTGCGCAACTCGAAGATCAGCGCGACGGTCGTGAGCGCCGCAATCGTCATCCCAATCATGCCGAACGCGTTGCCGCGCCGCGCCATCTTCGGATTCGACAACCCCTTGAGCGCCTGAATGAAACAGATCGACGCGACCAGATACAACAGCGTCACAAGATTCATGCTCATGTCAGTGCGCTCCCTTGCCTGCGGCTTCGTCATTGGCCGCGGTCTTTGCCGGGGCCTTGTCTTTCTTCTTGAACATTTCGAGCATGCGTTGCGTGACGAGGAAGCCCCCGAACACGTTCACCGCGGCCAGCGCCACGGCCACGACGCCCATCGTCTTGCCGAGCGCACCTTCGGTCAGGCCCGCCGCGAGCATCGCGCCCACGATCACGATGGCCGAGATCGCGTTCGTTACCGCCATGAGCGGCGTGTGCAGCGCCGGGGTGACGTTCCACACCACGTGGTAGCCAACGTACACCGCCAGCACGAAGATGATCAGATTGATCACCGTGTGATTGATCATTTCCATGGTCGTGTCTCCCCCTTATGCCGCACGCAGCACTTGACCGTCGCGGCACATCAGGCACGCGGCAACGATGTCGTCGTTGGTATCGATGACGAGCTTGCCTTCCTTGTCGATCACCAGCTTCAGGAAGTCGAGCACGTTACGTGCGTATAGCGCGGAGGCGTCGGCCGCCACCATGCCCGCGAGGTTGGTGTAGCCGGCAATCGTCACGCCATGCACTTTGACGACCTCGTCGGCCACCGACAGCGGGCAGTTGCCACCACCATTCGCACCGCGCCCTGCGGCCAGGTCGACGATCACCGAGCCGGGCTTCATGGCCTTGACGGTGTCTTCGGCGATCAGCGTGGGCGCGGCACGTCCCGGAATCAGCGCGGTGGAGATGACGATGTCCGCTTGGGTGAGACGCGTATGCACGAGCTGCGCCTGACGCGCGAGCCAAGCCGCGGGCATCGGACGCGCATAGCCGCCCACGCCCTTGGCGATCTCGCGTTCCTCGTCGGTCTCGAAGGGCACGTCGATGAACTTGGCGCCGAGCGACTCGATCTGCTCGCGCACGGCGGGACGCACGTCCGAGGCTTCGATGACGGCACCGAGACGCTTGGCCGTGGCAATCGCCTGCAACCCGGCGACCCCGGCGCCGAGCACGACCAGACGCGCGGCCTTGACCGTCCCGGCCGCTGTCATGAGCATCGGCATGAAACGCTGATACAGATTGGCGGCAAGCATCACGGCCTTGTAGCCGGCGATGTTGGCCTGCGAGGACAAGACGTCCATGCTTTGCGCGCGGGTGGTTCGCGGCGCGGCTTCCAACGCGAAGCCGATGACGCCGGCCGCCGCCATGCGCGCATTGTTCTCGGCATCGAACGGATTGAGCATGCCGACCACCACACTGCCACGCGCGATCGACGCGATTTCCGCGATCGATGGCGCGCGTACCTTCAGCACCAATTCGGCACCCAACGCGTCGGCCGCGCTACCGCTCGACGCGCCCGCCGCGACATACGCCGCATCGGGTACGCTCGCGGCCTCGCCGGCCCCTCGCTCCACGGTGACGCGATGCCCAGCGCCCACCAGCTTCTTCACCGTTTCCGGTGTGGCCGCGACGCGGGATTCGCCGGCGGCCGTCTCCTTTGGAATGCCAATATGCATAGTTATTGTCTCGGGGTCTGAGCCCCTGTCGTGTTGTGAAACTCAGGCCGCAGCGGCTCGCGGCGCTTGCATCGAACGGCCTTCATTGGCCGCTTCAAAGCAACGCACCTTCGTGCAATGAATCAGGT
Organism: Pandoraea eparura; assembly: GCF_902459725.1. GTDB lineage: Bacteria > Pseudomonadota > Gammaproteobacteria > Burkholderiales > Burkholderiaceae > Pandoraea > Pandoraea eparura. The sequence goes on along the minus strand of NZ_CABPSH010000004.1, from coordinate 51,006 downwards.
CGCACAGGAATTCCGGCTCGTAGGCGCGCAGCAGATGCGGCTGGTGTCCGTCGAGATAGGCCCCGATCAGCAACAGCTCGGCCATGCGCAACGCCTGCGCCGAAGCGCCTTCGAGATACGCCAGCGGCAAATCTTGGTTCCCGGTCGCGTGCAGCAAACGGGCGTAGGTGGGGTGATCCCAATACCAGTCCAGACCCAGCTCGACGAATGCGTTGTTGAACGCATGCAGATGGGCGTTGGCAACCGGTGCCAGGGCGGCGGGTTTGATGTGCGATTCGATGACAGACATGATGGCGCTCTCCCAAAACAGTGATCGTCTCCAGAACACGCTGACCCGCTCTCGCCTGGCATGACAGGTCACCGACCCTTTGCTGTCACACCACTTTCATGCGGGCTGCCATTGCAGATTACGCAGCCCGAACCATAAAAGACAGTTAAAGTTAATTATGCAAACCATCAACGATTACTTATACTTCCATGACAACGCTTCGCATGCGGAAATCGTTCCGCCGCCCTGCTGATACCTGGATGCCCACCGCATGAAACACGCCACGCTCCGTCAACTCAAGGTCTTCGAGGCCGTGGCGCGCCATTTGAGCTTTTCGCGCGCCGCCGAAGAACTTCACCTCACACAACCGGCCGTCTCGACACAGGTCAAGCAGCTCGAGAGTCACGCCGGCCTTGCGCTCTTCGAACAGTTGGGCAAGAAGGTCTTCCTCACGCCGGCGGGCGCCGAAATGCTTCACTACAGCCGTGCGATCATTGCGCTCTTTCGCGAGACCGAAGAGGCGATGGATCACCTCAAGGGCATCACGGGCGGCAAGCTCAACGTGGCTGTCATCAGCGCGGGCGACTACTTCTTCCCCAGGCTGCTCGCGGCCTTCACCGCGCGCCATCCCGGCGTGACGCTCAATCTCACGGTCCACAACCGCGAGGAACTCCTGCATCAGCTCACCGAAAACCTCACCGATCTGGCGGTGATGGTGCGTCCGCCGCCGGAGATCGACACGATCAACGAAGCCTTCGCCCCCCACCCCTATGTCATCGTGGCGCCGCCCGGTCATCCGCTGGCCAGCCAGCGTCAGATACCCTTCTCGCGCCTGACGGAAGAACCGTTCATCAGCCGCGAGCGCGGCTCCGACACCTGGAATTCCCTGCAGGACGCCTTCGGTCAGCGCACCCAGCGACTCAAGATCACGATGGAGATCGCCAGCACGGAAACCATCAAGCAAGCGGTCGTGGCGGGCATGGGCATCAGCTTCCTGTCGGCCCACACCGTCGGCATGGAGCTTCAGACCGGTCAGTTGACGGTGCTCGATGTCCAGGGGTTTCCGGCCTGGCAAAGCTGGTACGTCGTGCATCGTCGCAGCAAGCGGCTGCCACCGGTCGCGCTCGCCTTCCGGGAATTCCTGCTGGCCGAAGGCGCGACACTGATCGACGGCATGATGGCTTACAAGAGTCCCGTGCCGCCCCCCGCGGCGCTCGGCGGCGAACCGGCCGCCTCGCGCCGGACAGATCCCTGATCTGCCAAATGAAAAAGGGCGATCGACTCAGGCCTTTGCCACCCCGGCCGACCACCGTGAAACCGGTTGCTCTCTTAGCCACCCATGCGGTTGGCCAACGTCCCCAGTCCGTCGATGCTCACTTCGACCAGCGCGCCCTCTTTCATCGAGCCGACGCCAATCGACGTGCCCACCGCGATCACGTCGCCCGGCATCAGGGTCATGTCCTGTGAGAGGCGCGCGACGAGTTGCCACGGGTTGAAGATCATGTCGGCGAGCGGGTAGCGTTGGCGCTCCGTGCCGTCGAGCCGCGTGACGACCTCGGCCTCGCGCCAGTCGAAATCCTGCGCGATCACCGGGCCGAGACAGCCGAACGTGTCGAAGCCCTTGGCCCGCGTCCACTGCGCGAAGTTGCCGTCCTGCTCGATGATTTCAGCGGCGGTCACGTCGTTGACCAAGGTGTAGCCGAGGATGTAATCGCGCGCCGCTTCCTCGCTCACGTGACTCGCGCGCTTGCCGATCACGACGCCCAGCTCGCCCTCGAACACGATCTTGCCCGCATACGAGGGGGGACGCCGAATCACCGTGTCGGGCCCGTTCAGCGACGTGGCCGGCTTGATGAGAAAGAGCGGATGCGACGGCGCGGCCTTGCCTAGCTTCGCGCCGAGCGCGTGAAAGTTGTTCCACAGCGCCACGATTTTCGAGGGCTCGCACGGACACAGCAGATCGACGGCGTCGCGCGCAATCGTCGCACCCGTGGCGATCGGCTGATCGTAGAGATCGCCGCGATGTTCGAGGATGTGCTCGCCCTGCAGCAAGCCAAAGCCGATGCGGCCATGGGCGGTCTTGAAACGGGTCCAGAGCTTCATACGTGTGCCTTATCTGTAGCCGTCCGGCGGCACGGCAAGGGTCGCCGTGGGCGCGCCGGACGCGATGTCTTGACGTCATTCCCATCTGCCTTGTGCAGACGACTTGTGCTCGCTTGCGCGCATGCGGGGCGAGTCGCCCCGCGCCACTTACACCGCGCCGATTTCGCGCAGCGCCGCGATCTGCTGCGCGCTGTAGCCGAACTCCGAGAGCACGTCATCGGTGTGTTCGCCGAGCAGCGGCGAGCGCTCCACGTGCGTGGGGCTGGCCGAGAGCTTGATTGGGTTGCCGACGGTGAGGTACTTGCCGCGCTTCGGGTGATCGACTTCGACGATGGTCCCCGTCTCGCGCAACGACATGTCCTCGGCGATTTCCTTCATCGACAGAATCGGGCCGCACGGAATGTCATACTCGTTGAGGATCGCCATGACCTCGAACTTCGTCTTGGTCATCGTCCAGTGCTCGACCGTGTCGAAGATCTCGCGCAGGCGCGGCAGACGGGCGCGCGGCGTGGCGTAGTCGGGATGCTCGACCCACTCGGGCTTGCCGATCACCTTGCAGATCGCGCCCCACACAGGTGCCTGCGCGATGAAGTAGATGTAAGCGTTCGGATCCGTCTCCCAGCCCTGGCACTTGAGAATCCAGCCCGGCTGGCCGCCGCCCGACGCATTGCCGGCGCGCGGCACCGCATCGCCGAATTCGCCATTCGGGTACTGCGGGTACTCCTCCATCACGCGCGCGCGCTCCAGGCGCTGCTGATCGCGCAGCTTCACGCGACACAGGTTCAACACGCCATCTTGCATGGCGGCGAGCACGCGCTGCCCCTGCCCGGTCATCGTGCGCTGATACAGCGCTGTGACGATGCCCAGCGCCAGATGCAGCCCCGTGCCGGAGTCGCCGATCTGCGCGCCCGTGACCATCGGCGGGCCGTCATCGAAACCGGTCGTCGACGCCGCACCGCCCACGCACTGCGCCACGTTTTCGTAGACCTTGCAGTCTTGGTACGGACCGGGGCCGAAGCCCTTGACCGAGGCCACGATCATGCGCGGGTTCAACGCGTGGATGTGCTCCCACGTGAAGCCCATGCGATCGAGGGCGCCGGGGGCGAAATTTTCCACGAGCACGTCGCAGTCGCGAATCATGCGCTCGAGCACCGCCTTGCCTTCCGGGTGCTTCGTGTCGAGCGTGATCGACCGCTTGTTGCTGTTGAGCATCGTGAAGTAGAGGCTGTCCGCGTCGGGGATGTCGCGCAGTTGGTCACGCGTCACGTCACCATGCCCCGCCCGTTCGATCTTGATCACGTCCGCGCCGAACCAGGCGAGCAACTGCGTGCAAGTCGGTCCCGACTGGACGTGCGTGAAGTCGAGAATGCGCACACCTTCAAGTGCCTTGCCCATGATCGTCTCCGCTCAGCAAGCGGCCCGGGCACCCGCGCCCGAAGCCGACAGTTGAACTTGCGCATGGCGCACGGCACATGCCGCGGCCTGCTGTGTGTGCGTGCCACGCGCTGGGCGGGCTTCGCGCCGGATGCTGGCGACGATGATCATGGTTTGTCTCCTCCTGATGCGACGGCGTTTATGTAATCGGTGCGCGAGACGCGATAACACGCGGGACTCGCCTGATCCGCCGATGGTTGTCGCCTCTGCGGGCGCCATCCCCATCGTCGATCGATCGCTGTGATATACAGTATTTCATACACGATATTTTATCAACGGCTTTTTGTTGCCGATGGGATTGACTGTGACGCAGCATGGAACCGTGGAAAATCGCCGCAATCCCCATGAACAAAGGGAGTCTGCGCCGCAACATCGCATGCGCCATCGCTCCGGGCTACGGGTTTACAGGCATGTGTCCTGACGATGAAAATCGGCGATCCGTCGCGCGACCTCGTTCAAGATCCTTTGAATATATTGAATACAAAATACTCGAAAGCCCGCCTTCGCCCGCCAACCGGACGCTGAAACGCAAAAAAGCACCGAGGCGCGGCGCCGCCCAAACGGGGGCGTCACACTTCGGTGCTTCCTGAGTCCTGACCTGAATCCTGCGCGGTGTCCAGCATTGACGCTCGGACGCTAGCGGTAACGCCTCGCGCGTCTGACCACGACGTCCGCCATCGCGCGATCAGCCGGCCGTAGCCGCCACTTTCGCCTCGAGTTCCGCCACGCGCTTGCGCAACTGACGGTCTTCCTGGAAGCGCGCGGTCTCGTCGCGAATCACGGCCACGATGCCGGTGACTTCGCCGCCCGCACCATGCAGCAACGCCACGGTAAACGCAATCGACATGGCCCGGCCGTCCTTGTGCGCGGCCGGGACTTTGAGCAAATCGCTGCCGTACTTCGTCTGCCCGGTCTCCATCGTCTTGGCATAGCCTTCGTTATGACGCGCGCGCAGCCGGTCGGGGATGATGATATCCAGCGGCTGCCCGAGCGCCTCGGCTTCCGAGAAACCGAACATCTTCTGCGCACCGCTGTTCCACAGCGTGATGATGTTGTTCGGATCGGCTACGACGATGGCGTCGCCCACCACCTGGACCAACTGACTGACGTCGACGGATGCGCTCATGATGTCTCCAATAATCTTGTGGGGAATGCGATTGGCACGACTACCAAACATGCCAATAAAGTACATCAATTAGAGGACAACACGGTCCCGAAAATAAGAACGGGTGCTGGCGCCATACGACGCCGCACCCATGAACACCTACCCTGCGCCGCTGCCGTCACTGCCCGAGGGCAGTGACGGCAGCGGCGCACTGGCGGCGAGCCGGGCGTAGCCTGACTCGTCCTGCCCTCGCGGACTTAAACCGACCGCGACGAATGCAGGTTTGCGATCTGGTCCTTGCTGTAGCCCAGCTCGGCCAGAATCTCGTCGGTGTGCTCACCCAGCAGCGGCGAACCCGTGATTTCCGGCTTCAGGCCCGAGAACTTGATCGGGCTGCCGACGGTCAGGTACGTACCACGCTCCTTGTGCGGCACTTCCACGATCGTGCCCGACGCGCGCAGCGACGGATCGTTCGCGATTTCCTTCATCGACAGCACCGGTGCGCACGGGATATCGAACTTGCGCAGGATGTCGACCGCTTCGTACTTCGTCTTGTCGGCCAGCCACTCTTCGATGGTCGCGAAGATTTCGAAGATGTGCGGTTGACGCGCTTGCGGCGTAGCGTAGTTCGGATCTTCGATCCACTCCGGCTTGCCCAGCGCGCGGCAGATCGGCTCCCAGGCGTGACCCTGAATCGTGAAGTAGATGTACGCGTTCGGGTCCGTCTCCCAGCCCTTGCACTTGAGCACCCAGCCCGGCTGACCACCACCGCCGGCGTTGCCGCCGCGCGGCACCACGTCGCTGAACTCGCCATGCGGGTACTGCGGATACTCTTCGAGGTAGCCGATACGGTCCAGGCGCTGCTGGTCGCGCAGCTTCACGCGGCACAGGTTGATGACCGAATCCTGCATCGAGACGGCCACCTTCTGACCACGGCCCGTCTGGCCACGGCCAATGATGGCCGTCAGAATGCCGATCGCGAGGTGCATGCCGGTGTTGCTGTCGCCCAGCGCTGCGGCCGACACCGTCGGGGGGCCGTCCCAGAAGCCGGTCGTCGAGGCCGCGCCGCCTGCGCACTGCGCCACATTCTCATAGACCTTCAGATCGTCGTAGTGGTGACCGTCCGAGAAGCCCTTCACCGAGGCCATGATCAGCTTCGGGTTGAGTTCGTTCAGGCGCTCCCACGAGAAACCCATGCGATCCAGCGCGCCCGGGCCGAAGTTTTCCACCAGCACGTCGGATTCACGCACCAGCTTTTCGAGCACTTCCTTGCCTTCCTGCGTCTTCGTATCGAGCGTCAACGAGCGCTTGTTGCTGTTGAGCATCGTGAAGTACAAGGCATCGGCGTCGGGGATGTCGCGCAGTTGGTTACGCGTGACGTCGCCCGATCCCGGGCGTTCCACCTTGATCACGTCGGCGCCGAACCAGGCCAGCAACTGCGTACAGGCGGGGCCGGCTTGCACGTGCGTGAAGTCGATGATCTTGATACCTTCGAGGGGTTTGCTCATGTCATGTCTCCTTGATTGACTCGAGTTACTTTTTCATCGCCGCGCTTTGCGGATTCAGGTTCGTCAGGCGGCCGCTTTCGGTGCCCGCAGCTTCGTCGATGACGGCGTTAATCAGCGCCGGCTTGCCTGCTGCGATCGACGCCTGCAGCGCCTTCGTCAGTTCTTCCGGCGTGGTGACGTGGTAACCGATGCCACCGAAGGCTTCGATCATCTTGTCGTAGCGCGCGCCCTTGACGAACACCGTCGGTGCCACGTCCTTGCCGCCCGTCGGGTTGACGTCGGTGCCGCGATACACGCCGTTGTTGTTGAAGATGATGGTGGTGACCGGCAGCTCGTAACGGCAGATGGTTTCGAGTTCCATGCCACTGAAGCCGAAGGCGCTGTCGCCTTCGATGGCCACGACCGGTTGACCACTCGTGACGGCCGCGCCGATGGCGAAGCCCATGCCGATGCCCATCACGCCCCACGTACCCGAGTCGAAGCGCTTGCGCGGCTGGTACTGGTCGATGATGGCGCGGGCGTAGTCGAGCGTGTTCGCCCCTTCGTTGACGAGGTTGATGTCCGGATGCTGCTTGAGCACGTCGCGAATCGCGCCCAGTGCGCTGTGGAAGTTCATCGGCGACGGATTTTGCGCCAGCGTTGCCGCCATCTTCGCGAGGTTCTTGTTCTTGCGCTCGGCGATGGCGCCGGTCCATTCGGTCGACGGCTTGCCGAAGTTGGCGTCCACACCGGCGAGCAGTGCCGACACGCACGAGCCGATGTCACCGATCACCGGGGCCGCGATGGCCACGTTGCTGTCGATTTCCGTCGGCGAGATGTCGATCTGCACGAACTTCTTCGGCGCGGCGCCCCAGGTCTTGCCCTTGCCGTGCGCGAGCAGCCAGTTCAGGCGCGCGCCGATCAGCACGACCACGTCGGCCTCTTGCAGCACGAACGAACGTGCGGCCGCGGCAGATTGCTCATGCGTGTCGGGCAGCAGCCCCTTGGCCATCGACATCGGCAGGTACGGAATGCCGGTCTTCTCGATGAGGGCACGAATGTCGGCGTCGGCCTGGGCGTACGAAGCGCCCTTGCCGAGCAGAATCAGCGGACGCTTGGCGCCCTTGATGACATCGAGCGCGCGCTGGACGGCATCGGGGGCCGGGATCTGACGCGGTGCGGCGTCGATCACGCGAATCAGCGAGTCTTTCGCCTTCTGCGCGTCGATGGTCTGCGCCAGCAGCTTGGCCGGCAGATCCAGATAGACGCCACCCGGGCGGCCCGACACGGCCGCGCGAATGGCGCGGGCCAGGCCAACGCCGATGTCTTCGGCGTGCAACACGCGGTAGGCGGCCTTGCAATACGGCTTGGCCGCATTGAGCTGGTCCATCTCTTCGTAGTCGCCCTGCTGCAGGTCGACGATCTCACGCTCGCTCGAGCCGCTGATCAGGATCATCGGGAAGCAGTTGGTGGTCGCGTTGGCGAGCGCCGTCAGCCCGTTCAGGAAGCCGGGGGCGGACACCGTCAGGCAGATGCCCGGCTTTTGCGTCATATAGCCGGCGATGGCCGCGGCGTGCCCGGCGTGCTGTTCATGGCGGAAGCCGATGAAGCGCATACCTTCGGCTTGCGCGAGTCGCGCCAGATCGGTGATGGGAATGCCCACCAGACCGAAGATGGTGTCGATGTCGTTCGCTTTCAGGGCATCGATGACCAGATGGAAGCCATCGGTCGTCGGCGCCTCGGACACGATGTTCGCGTGTCGGCTGGTGTCATTGAGCGTGTTGCCCGCGGTGTCGTTTTCCGCTTTGCCGACTGGCACGGTCATCGCAATGGACATAATTCTCTCCTCCAATTTTTCCGGTTTCAGTGTTGCGTCGTCTTGTCTGACGATTAATGGGTATTCCCGTACTGCTTCGCTACTTGCTCACCCGGCCGTGCAACCGGCCCCGCAAGGGCACGGATTGCACGCCGGTCAAACATCTCTTTCCAAGCGCCGGTCAGGCTGCGTGCTGAGCGCGTCGCTTCACGTTACGTGGTGCTGCGCGACAGATCCGCTGCCTGCACGACCGGATCACCCGCTTGCGCCTTGTAGTCACTGGCGTAACGCTGTGCCAGACGGGCACGCATCGGCTTGAGGACAAACAAGGCCAGGAAGGCGGCGAAGGCGTTCATGGCGCAAGCGATCATGAACACGGCCTGCCAGCTGCCAGTCGACGTGGTGATGATGCTCGAGAAGGGCACCAGCAACGCGGCGGTTCCCTTCGCGGTGTAGAGCATCCCCGCGTTGGTGGCGGCATACTTCGAACCATACGTGTCGGCACAGGTCGCCGGGAACAGGCTGTAGATCTCCCCCCAGGCGAAGAACACCAGGCCAGTCAGGATCACGAAAGCCACCGGGTGCTGACCGAACTTGGCCAGGGCGTAGATCCCCACGGCTTCCATCGCGAAGGCGATGAACATCGTGTTTTCGCGACCGATCTTGTCCGAGATCCAGCCGAACACCGGACGCGTCACCCCGTTAAGCACACGGTCGATCGCCAGTGCGAAGGTGAGTGCCGGCAGCGTCAGACCGAGGATCGACACCGGTGCCTGATCGAGACCGTAGTCCTTGGCGATCGGGCCGAGCTGTGCCGTCGCCATCAAACCGCCGGCGGCCATCAGCACGAACATCAGATACATCATCCAGAACACCGGGGAGCGCATGACTTCCGTCGGCTTGGCGTTGTAGCGCATGGCCCCAGGGGCCAGCTTTTTGAGCGCCTCGATCGATGCCGGCGGATTGGCGAGCGCCAGACCGAGCACCAGCACGATGATCCCCTGCCCCAGACCAAAGGTCAGGAAGGTGTTTTCGTAGCCGCTCGACTTGATCATGTTGGCGATCGGCACCACGGTCAGCGCCGAACCCGCGCCGAAACCGGCGGCGGTCAGGCCCGCAGCAAGGCCGCGGCGATCCGGGAACCACTTCAACGCATTACCCACGCACGTGCCATACACCGCACCGGCGCCCACCCCGCCCACCGCCGCGGCGAAATACAGCATCGGCAGCGAGGACGCATGGGCGTTCAACACCCAGGCGACACCGCACAACAGACCACCCCCGACCACCACCGGGCGCGGGCCGAACTTGTCGACCAGATACCCTTCGATCGGCACCAGCCAGGTTTCCGTCACAACGAAAATCGTGAACGCGACCTGAATGGCCGTACGGCCCCAGTGATACTTCTCATCGATCGGGTTGACGAACAGCGTCCACCCGTACTGCAGGTTGGCGATCATCGCCATGCAAATCACGCCGAACACGAGCTGAACCCAAGGGCTCGCGAACACGGATTGCTTACCGTGTTGATTAGTCGTCTCCACTTGTACCTCCTCCATCGGTTTCCAGTTGTTTGGCAGCTTCACAACAACAACACCTTCCGGATGGGGTCTGTGCCCCCTGGGTATGCTTTACGAGGTCTTCGCCTCGCCGACTTGTCTCTGATGCTTACGGGGTCCATTGCATTTCCCGTAAATATACCGAACGAAATATACGATATATCAGATATAAGTCAACACTAATTTATTGCGATCCTCGTCTTCCGCGTCGTGTGCCGCAGTCGTTTTCGTCCATTGCAGCGAAAACCCTCACGGCACGCGACACCCTGCTCTAAGTGGCGGCTAGATACAGTAACGCCACTGTAGGCCGGAGCGGCGCAACAACGCAATGCGAAAATACTAAGGAGTTAACCTGATCAGAGAGGCTTGCCTGACAAGGCAGACAGCCTTTTTACATCGGCCTCCTTGGCAATTTTTAAAACCAGCACAAGGCGATATTTTCGATACTTTTTCTCACAAGAAACCGATTTCTGCCCTTGCGCTCAATCCTTGTAATACACCGTAATAATTCATCTAACAGACGCCTCAGGCGTTTTCTGCCCCCACCGCTCATGCCCGAAGTGCTCACACATCGTGCCATCGGTTTTTCGGGCCTCTGCGGGGAAACCATGACGGGAATTGCCGCCGGAATGCTTGGCGCTCCTCGCCTTGTGATATACGATATACAACATTTGGTATTAGAAGAATAAACGGCCAGTACCAGGCCCAGATTTCGATTCACCTTTGGAGGGAGAGACTTCATGAAGATTTGCATCTATGGCGCCGGTGCCATCGGCGGCTATCTCGGCGTGCAACTCGCGCACGCCGGAGCCGATGTCAGTCTGGTTGCGCGCGGCCCACATCTGGCCGCCATGCGCGAGCACGGACTCAAGTTGCTGATCGACGGCGAGGAACGCGTCGCCCAGTTGCGTTGCACGGACGATCCGCGTGAACTCGGTCCGCAGGATTACGTGATCATCGCCCTGAAGGCGCATTCGGTGCCGTCGGTGCTCGACGCCATGCAACCGTTGATCGGCCCGAATACGGCAGTCGTCACGGCCGTGAACGGCATCCCCTACTGGTACTTCTATAAGCACGGCGGCGCGCTCGAAGGCACGACGCTCGAGAGCATCGACCCCGGCGGTCGCCAGTGGCGTGAACTCGGCCCCGAGCGCGCCATTGGCTGCGTGGTCTATCCGGCCACCGAAGTGGTCGCACCGGGCGTAATCCAGCACGTCTACGGCAACAAGTTCCCGCTGGGCGAAGCCAGTGGCGAGCGCACGGCGCGTGTGGAGAAACTCTCGCAGTTGATGATTGCTGGCGGACTCGACGCGCCGATTCGCGAGAATATCCGCGACGAAATCTGGCTCAAACTCTGGGGCAACCTCTGCTTCAACCCGATCTCCGCACTCACCCACGCCACGCTCGACATCATCGCCAGCGATCCGGGCACGCGCGCTGTTGCGCGCGCCATGATGCTCGAAGCCAAAGCGATCGGCGACAAGTTCGGCGTGCATTTCCGCGTCGACGTGGAGCGCCGAATCAACGGGGCGGGCGCCGTCGGTGCCCACAAGACGTCGATGCTGCAGGATCTGGAGCGCAGCCGCGCGATGGAAATCGATCCGCTCGTCTCAGTGGTGCAGGAGATGGGGCGCCTCGCCAACGTGCCGACACCGACGCTCGATGTGGTGCTGGCACTGATCAAGCAGCGTGAGTTCATGACGCAGCCGGACGCCGTCGCGGCTGCGCAGGCGCGCCTGGCCAAAGCGGCCTGAGCCAGGCGTTGTTTTCATGAAACACCCTTCGCGGGGCTTGCAACGATGCCCCGCGAAGATCGGCACCCACTATATAGAGCGTCGACAGAGGTGGCGGACGCGACCGGTTGAAGCCATCGCGTTGCCATACCGCCCTGCCGTCATGACCGTCGGCCGCCCCGGCTTTTCGCCGGCAGCCCCTGACCCGTTGCAGCGACGCACGCCCCTGCCGATGTGGTTTCGCGGCAACGCAATAATTCGTTTTTGGACCCACTAGAGATCACTTCGGGTTCTCCCTGAAACCTCGCGCGCCACAGGCGTCCCGAAATCCGCACTAACGTAAGCCCGACGGACAATCCAGGAGGTTCATCGCCATCATCCATCCACTGAACACTATCCGAAAAAGCAACAAATCCGGGCAGTGAACCAACGCCGCGACACCGGGAACGTCCCGAAAAACGATAAATATTGGTATTTGGTATGTGGTATATCTTGAGACTTGCTGCAGCGCGACATACAATGCGAAGCAAGTTCTCCCCCACATTTCAATCGTCAACATTTATCAGGAGCTTCACCATGTTCGTCGCTGCGCTGACTTTGCTTGCCCTTGCTTCCGCCCTTGCCACCGGTGTTGCGATGGTTCACCTCTTCGTCGCCCTGCCGGCCTCGATGCTCGAAAAGGCCGAGAAGAACGGCCGCTTCGCCTACCTGGCGGAAACCACGCAGGCAAACGAATCGGGTAAACTCGTCACCAAGCCGGCAACCATCGTGGGGCAGCAAGCATTGCGCCTCTGAAGGGGCCGTAATACCTAGGAGACTATTGCATGTCCCTGATCACCCCAACTCCGGCGCGCGTGACTCCGCTCGCGCTGGAGCCGATCGACACCACCACGAGTTTTCGCAATCAGGCGTATGCGCTGCTGAAAAAAGCCATCGCCGATGCCGACATCTATAACCAGAAAGAAGAAATTCGTCTGGATGAGCGTCAGCTCATCCAGGTGCTTGGCGTTTCGCGCACGCCGATTCGCGAAGCCATGACCTTGCTGGAACAGGAAGGCTTTTTGCGTACGGTGCCGCGCCGGGGCATCTTCATCATCCGCAAGACCAAGCGCGAGATCGTCGAGATGATCCAGATGTGGGCAGCCCTAGAAGGGATGTCCGCCCGTCTCGCGACGTTGCATGCGACCGACGAGGATATCGCCAGGCTGCGTCATCTGTTCGACGAGTTCGTCAATGCGCCGCCGACGGATCATATCGAAGAGTATTCCGACGCGAATATCGACTTCCACCAGGCGCTGATCAATCTTGGCGGCTCGCAAGCGATCGCCAATACGATCAAGAACCTGTTCATTCACGTGCGCGCCATCCGCAAGGTGACGATCGCTCAGAACGACCGGGCCGCCCGCTCGATTGTCGATCACCTGAAGATCATTACCGCCCTCGAGAAGCGCGACACGGAACTCGCCGAGAAGCTCGCGCGCGACCATACGCTGGGGCTGGCTGCCTTCGTCGAAGAGCACTGCGACTTCCTCGAATAACCCGCGTTCGCCGTTGCACCGCGTCCGGCAATGGCCGCGATCGGCTAAAAAGCCAGTGACATTGGAATGTCACTGGCTTTTTTTTGCCCCGGCCTTCTGCGCACCTGAGCGTCTGCGCTTCTATCGCTCTTCTCGCCTTCCCGCCTTCTCGCTCTTCTCGCTCTTCTCGCTCTTCTCGCCGTCTCGGCTACTCGCTGCTCGCCGAGCTGCCTAACCGCCCCGTCTCATCTCCAACGTGTCGCGTCCCGCGGATTCCCGTCATCCGCATCGCGCCTGACCATTGCCCCGGATTCGTATTCCGATTTCCTGCGCCCGATTCGGGTAAACGAGCCTGCCTAACCCCTGCCAAAACTATTGCACGTATACCGTATATCATATATCGTGTTTCACATGCCGATGTATCGCAGTACCGCTATATAGAGAAGGTTGACGAAGTAAGCCACGGGCGAGAGGCCGAGCCCGTGCGGCATATGGTGGGGGCTATGTGCCGCACGCTCGTCCGGCGCCGCGCTGATCGCTAGACCCGAGCAGCGTCGTCGGATGTGACCATTGGGCCTCTCGCCCCAGGGCAAGACAAGAACAGATAACTCACACCCTCAGGTGCCCCGTTCCCGCCGGGGTGCCAAACAGGAGACAACAGCCATGCGCGAGGTTTTTTCCATCGCCACGGTGCACGCGATTCTGGACGCTCATGCAACTCAGGAAGGCCCGCTTCTGCCGATCCTCCATGACGTTCAGGACGCTTTCGGCTATGTCCCCCCGGACGCCGTGCCCGTCATCGCCAACGCCCTCAACCTGTCTCGCGCCGAAGTGCATGGCGTGATCACGTTCTACCACCACTTCCGCACCAGCCCGCCGCCGCGCCACGTCGTACAGATCTGTCGCGCCGAGGCGTGTCAGAGCATGGGCGCCGACGCACTCGTCGCGCATGCCGAACGCGCGCTGGGCTGCGCGATGCACAGCCATCACGGCGATGTTGCGCTCGAACCGGTGTATTGCCTGGGCCAGTGCGCGACTTCCCCCGCGATCATGATCGACGACAAGCTGCACGCGCGCGTCACCCCCGAGAAATTCGACCGCCTGGTCGCCCGCGCCAAGGATGCCGCATGAGCCAATCCGCCACTTCCGCCAAGTCAGCCGCCGGCAAGGTCAGGCTTTATCTGCCGCGTGACTCCGCTGCGCTCGCACTCGGTGCCGACGACGTCGCCGACGCCATCGTGGCGCAAGCCGCCCAGCGCGGGATCGACGTCGAACTGGTACGCAACGGCACGCGCGGCATGCTGTGGCTCGAACCATTACTCGAAGTCGTGACCCCCGCGGGGCGTGTCGCCTATGGTCCGGTCGACGTCGACGACGTCCCGGGCCTGTTCGATGCCAACGTCACGGCCGGCGGCGATCATCCGCTCGCGCTCGGACTGACCGAAGAGATCCCCTATTTCAAGAAGCAGGAACGGTTGACGTTCGCCCGCGTGGGCATCACCGATCCCGTGTGCGTTGACGACTACGTTGCGCACGACGGCTTTCGCGGCCTGCGCAACGCGCTCGCGCTGGATGGCGCGGCGATCGTCGCGCAAGTCACCGAGTCGGGCCTGCGCGGTCGCGGCGGTGCGGCGTTCCCGACCGGCATCAAGTGGAAGACGGTGCTCAACACGCCCGCCGCCCAGAAATACATCGTCTGCAATGCCGACGAAGGCGACTCGGGCACGTTCGCCGACCGCATGCTCATGGAAGGCGATCCGCTCGTGCTCGTCGAGGGCATGACGATTGCCGGTATCGCCGTGGGCGCCACGCGCGGCTATATCTATGTGCGCAGCGAGTATCCGCATTCCATCGATGTGCTCAACGAAGCCATCGCCAACGCCGGTCAGGCGGGTTACCTGGGCGAGAACATCCTCGGCACCGGCAAGACTTTCCATCTCGAAGTGCGCAAGGCGGCCGGGGCTTACGTCTGCGGCGAGGAAACCGCGTTGCTGGAAAGTCTCGAAGGCAAGCGCGGCGTCGTACGCGCGAAGCCGCCGCTGCCCGCCATCGAGGGTCTCTTCGGCTTGCCCACGGTCATCAACAATGTGATCTCGTTGGCCTCGGTGCCGATCATCATGGATCGCGGTGCCGAGTTCTACAAAAATTTCGGCATGGGTCGCTCGCGCGGCACGCTGCCCATCCAGCTCGCGGGCAACATCAAGTACGGCGGCCTCATCGAGAAGGCTTTCGGCGTGACGCTGCGCGACATCCTGTACGAGTTCGGCGGTGGCGCCATCACCGGCCGCCCGCTGCGCGCGGTGCAGGTCGGTGGCCCGCTCGGTTCCTATCTACCCGAATCGCAATGGGACACCCCGCTCGACTACGAAGCGTTCGCCGCACTGTGGGCCGTGCTCGGCCACGGCGGCATCGTGGCGCATGACGACACGGTCGACCTGGCCAAGCTCGCGCGCTATGCGATGGAGTTCTGCACCATCGAGTCGTGCGGCAAGTGCACGCCGTGTCGCATCGGATCGACGCGCGGCGTCGAAGTGATGGACAAGATCATCGACGGACGCGACCGTCCCAAACAGATCAAGCTGCTGCGCGATTTGTGCGACACCATGCTCGCCGGCTCGCTGTGCGCGATGGGCGGCATGACGCCCTACCCCGTGCTGTCTGCGCTGAACCATTTCCCCGAAGACTTCGGCGCGGCCGAACCGTCGAATCTGCCGACCAAGGCCGCCTAGGAGATCGCCCACCATGATGGACCCGATGTTTGAGAAGGATTACGGCACCCCGCGCCGTGAATCGACGCAGGAAGTCACGCTGGAGATCGACGGCGAACTGGTCACCGTGCCCGCCGGCACGTCGATCATGCGCGCGGCCTCGGAAGGCGGCGTGAACGTGCCCAAGCTGTGCGCCACCGACTCGCTCGAGCCGTTCGGCTCGTGCCGTCTGTGTCTCGTCGAGATCGAAGGCCGTCGCGGCTACCCCGCGTCATGCACCACGCCCGTCGAACCCGGCATGAAGGTGCGCACGCAATCGCCGAAGCTCCAGGAGCTGCGCAAGGGCGTGATGGAGCTGTACATCTCCGATCACCCGCTCGACTGCCTGACCTGCGCGGCCAATGGCGACTGCGAACTGCAGGACATGGCCGGCGTGACGGGCCTGCGCGAAGTGCGTTACGGCTTCGACGGCGACAATCACTTCGACAGCCAGAAAGACGAGTCGAACCCCTACTTCACCTACGACGCCTCGAAATGCATCGTCTGCAACCGCTGCGTGCGTGCCTGCGAGGAAACGCAGGGCACGTTCGCGCTGACGATCTCGGGCCGCGGCTTCGAGGCGCGCGTCTCGGCCGGGCAGGACCAGTCGTTCATGGACTCCGAGTGCGTGTCGTGCGGCGCCTGCGTGGCGGCCTGCCCGACGGCGACGCTGCAGGAAAAGTCGGTCATCCATCTCGGCCAGGCCGAACACGCCAAGATCACCACCTGCGCCTATTGCGGCGTGGGTTGCTCGTTCAAGGCGGAGATGAAGGGTAACGAAGTCGTGCGCATGGTGCCGCACAAGGACGGTCAGGCCAACGAAGGCCACGCCTGCGTGAAGGGCCGCTTTGCCTGGGGCTACGCCACGCACAAGGACCGCATTCTCACGCCCAAGATTCGCAAGAAGATCACCGATCCATGGCAGGACGTGTCGTGGGACGAGGCGCTCGACTACGCGGCGTCAGAGTTCAAGCGCATTCAGGCCAAATACGGGCGCGACTCGATCGGCGGTCTGGTGTCTTCACGCTGCACGAACGAAGAAGACTATCTGGTCCAGAAGCTCGTGCGCGCCGCGTTCGGCAACAACAACGTCGACACCTGCGCGCGCGTGTGCCACTCGCCGACCGGCTACGGCCTGAAGGCGACGCTCGGCGAATCGGCCGGCACGCAGACGTTCAAGTCGGTTGAGCACTCCGACGTGATTCTCGTGATGGGCGCGAACCCGACCGACGGCCACCCGGTGTTCGGCTCGCGCATGAAGCGGCGACTGCGCGAAGGCGCCAAGCTGATCGTGATCGACCCGCGCCGCATCGACCTGGTCAACAGCCCGCACATCAAGGCTGACTATCACCTGCAACTGCGTCCGGGCTCGAACGTGGCGATGATCAACGCGCTCGCGCACGTCATCGTGACCGAAGGCCTGATGGCCGACGCGTTCATCGCCGAGCGCTGCGAGGACCGCGCGTTCCAGCAGTGGCGCGACTTCACCGCCCGTGCCGAGAACTCGCCCGAAGCGACCGAAGTGCACACCGGCGTGCCGGCGCATCTCGTGCGCGGTGCCGCGCGTCTGTATGCCAAGGGCGGCAACGCAGCGATCTACTACGGTCTGGGCGTGACCGAGCATGCGCAAGGCTCCACGACCGTGATCGGTATCGCCAACCTCGCGATGGCCACCGGCAACATCGGCCGTGAAGGCGTGGGCGTGAACCCGCTGCGCGGCCAGAACAACGTGCAAGGTTCGTGCGACATGGGCGCGTTCCCGCACGAGCTGCCGGGCTATCGTCACGTGTCGGATTCGAGCGCGCGTGCGCTGTTCGAAGCCGAATGGGGCGTCGAGATCCAGTCCGAGCCGGGCCTGCGTATTCCAAACATGTTCGACGCGGCGATCGCAGGCACCTTCATGGGCCTGTACTGCCAGGGGGAGGACATCGTGCAGTCCGACCCGAACACGCAGCACGTGACCCACGCGCTCGAACAGATGGAGTGCATCGTCGTGCAGGACATCTTCCTGAACGAAACGGCGAAGTATGCACACGTGCTGCTGCCGGGGTCGTCATTCCTGGAGAAAGACGGCACGTTCACCAACGCCGAGCGTCGTATCTCGCGCGTGCGTCAGGTGATGCCGCCGCGCGCCGGTTATGCCGACTGGGAAGTCACGATCCAACTGGCCAAGCGACTGGGCTACGAGATGAACTACTCGCACCCGTCGGAAATCATGGACGAGATCGCACGCCTCACGCCGACGTTCACGGGGGTGAGCTACGAGAAACTCGACCGGATGGGCAGCGTGCAATGGCCGTGCAACGAGGCCGCACCGGACGGCACGCCCGTCATGCACATCGACGAATTCGTGCGCGGCAAGGGCAAGTTCCTCATCACGCAGTACGTGCCGACGGACGAAAAGGTCACGCGCCGCTTCCCGCTCATCCTGACCACCGGGCGGATTCTGTCGCAGTACAACGTCGGTGCGCAGACGCGCCGCACGGACAACGTCCACTGGCATGACGAGGATCGGCTCGAGATCCATCCGCACGATGCCGAAGAGCGCGGCGTGAAGGACGGCGACTGGGTCGGCATTCAGAGTCGTGCGGGCGAGACCGTGCTGCGTGCCGTCGTGAGCGATCGCATGCAACCCGGCGTGGTGTACACGACGTTCCACTTCCCGGAGTCGGGCGCCAACGTCATCACCACGGACAACTCCGACTGGGCGACCAACTGCCCCGAGTACAAGGTGACGGCGGTACAGGTCACGCCGGTGGCCCAGCCCTCGGAATGGCAGCGTCAGTACTCGGACTTCAATCGCCAACAGGAGGCCTTCCTCGAACACGCTCGTGGTGCCACCGAGGCCAACGCGAGCTAAGTCGGTAGGAAAAGAGAGCAAGCAACGCGCACCGCCTCATCGAGAACCTTCGAGGCGGCGCGCTGCGACGGACAATCCGCGTCCATCGCCGGGGACGCCGGCGAGCCTCGCCGTCGATTGCCATCAGACGGTGCGGCGGACGCGAGATTGGCCACGCAACCTACGGCAGTCAACGTACAGAGAACGATTTCAGGGGACACAACAGATCATGGACACCGACAATCTGGTCAAGATGGCCAATCAGATCGGGGACTTCTTCGAGACGATGCCCGACCGCAGCGAGGCGCTCGACAACATTGCAGGCCACCTGCGACGCTTCTGGGCACCGCGCATGCGCATGACGATTCTCGAACATCTCGAATCCACGGACGGCCATGGGATGCGCGAAATCGTCGTGGCCGCGATCACGGCGCATCGCGCCGAACTCTGGCCGCGCGGCTGAGCGCAACGTAGCGCGCACCTAAGCGCCCAGCTTGATGAGTACCGCCCCGCCGACGACGAGGCCGCACGCCACGAGACGGCGGGCATTGAGTTTTTCCCGCATGAACAGCCAGCCCAGCAGCACCGCGATGATGGCGCTCGACTCGCGCAGCGCCGACACGACGCCCATCGGCAGATATTGCAGCGCAAACACCACCATGCCATAGGCGCATTGCGCGACAATGCCCGCCCCCAGCGCTTCGGCCACGCGGCGGCGCGGGGCGAGGAACATGCCGCGCCATCCGCCCCGCAATGTCGCCACGGCACCCACCAGCGGCACACTCGCGAAGAGGTAGGCCCATGCGAGGTAGCCGAAGCCGTTGCCATTCGACAATCGCACACCGAAGCCGTCGACAATCGTATACGCCGCAATGAACACGCCCGTGAGCAATGCGGCAGGCACGCTATCGCCCGAGAAGCGCCGCCCGCGCAACGCGAGCGTCAGAATGCCGGCGCAGATCCCCACGATGCCCAACGCCGCCATCGCCGTCGGCCACTCGCCCGCCAGAAGCAACGCCGCGCCCGAGATCAGCAACGGGGAAATGCCGCGTGCAATGGGATAGATCTGCCCGAACTCCCCGACGCGATAGGCGCGGATAAGCGCCGCCGTATACGCGACCTGTGCGCCGGCGGAGATGAGGATGAGCGGCCAGACCTGTACCGGTGGCAGGGGCAGCCACACGATGCCGGCCACGGCGGCGAGCCCTTGCGGCACCGCCATCATGCCGACTTGCCAGACGCGATCGGGACTGGCGTGGAGAAAGGCATTCCAGGTGGCGTGCATCAGGGCCGAAAGCAGCACCAACAGCACTATGGGGGTGGTGGTCATGTCGATGAGTCGCAGCAGGCGGATGCCGGGCAGACGAGCGATAGCGCCCGCGTCCGACAGCACGCAAAGCGCCATTGTGGCAGCGGCTACTGCATCGAGATAGGGCCAACGTGAAGGATTCCTACAGAGCCAGGCCGCTTCGCCATCATCGCCTCGCGTCGCCGCGCCACGTCGCTCGCACCTCGTTCTGCGCTCTCCGCGGTGAACCCGGCGAGCGCTTGCCTCGGCCGATGACGTGCCGACAACGCGCCGACCGGGCAGTACCCACAAAAGTTGTCCACACCCTGTGTGGATAACCCACTGGATAACCTGCCCTCACCTTCCCGAACGCCCCGCGAACACACGCTGTCAAGAGCCTTGCTCAAAAAATGATCAGCCGCGGAACAAATTTTCGGCTTGACGGTCTGCCCCCTCCCTGCTCACGCGCCATTGCCGTCGTTTGCCGACGCATCGGGCTCCTTCGCAACCGGCGCATCGGATTTCCCGGAGGCCTCGGGCGGCGATTGCGGCGCGCCGCGCAGCGCCGTCATGACCTGGCCTTGCCCGAGCACCGCATCCGGGGCTTGCTGTAACGCCAGGCGATAACGCTCGCCGAACTCGACATCGGTGCGACGAAACAGCTTGGCGGCTTCGTCGGCCAGTGCGATACCGGCGTCCGCCTGCGGCGGCGTCTGCTCCAGCCACTCGTCGAGGGCGACGATCAGGCGCGAGAGCGGATCCAGCCAGCGAAACCAGGCGTCTTCGGTGAGCAACTGCACGAAGCGTCCGGTCGGCACCGGCCCGAAGACGGCTTCGTATTGCAGACGATCGTTGGCGATCAGCACCTTGTGCTGGGCGAGCAGCGCGGCGCGCAACGTCTGCATGTCAGCGATCTGGGCGGCATTGGCCGGTGCGGTGTCGTTCGGTTCGGTCATCTATCGCCCTGTGGACGTCGGAAAGGTTAGGAAACGGAAATGGAAAGCGTCTGACATGCACTTTAGGACTTGGCCCATAGCCAACAGACGTTTGGGTCACGATACTACACGGGTCTCGCAAACACCTCGCGAGATCGGGCTTTCACTTCCCCGTGGAAGGCCTGCTTCCTCACCCGCCGACCCGGCGGGTTTTTTTTGCCCGTGCGAACGGCATCGCTCGATACCGTCATGGATGTCGTCAGAACGGTACGGTGAGCTTCGCGTCGATCGACTGAAAGCGGTACGACCAGCCCGGCAGGCCGCTCGAGGAAGGCATCCACGGCGCGTTCAGCCGCTGCATCAGCGACAGATCGAGCTTCGACGCTCCAATATAGTGCGTATGGCTCAGCCCCACCTCGGCATAGCTGTCGTAGGTGTGCAGCGCGTTCGGGTCTTCCGTGCGACTGCGGTTGTAGCGCAATTCCAGACCCGTCGAACCGTTCGCCGTAAAGTCGAACGCGCGACGCACACGCCATTGCAACGTCTGCGTCTGCGTAGTACCCGCGTCGATTTGGTCCGTCGCCGCGTTGCTCCTGCCTGTGATCCCGACCGTCCAGTCGGCATCGATCGGCACCGAGTAATTGGCCGACAGATCGCGGTTCGTCGCATCGCGACGCGCATTCTGAAAATCCTGGCTCAGCGTCGTATTGAATTTGCCGTACATGCCGAGCGGGTTGCTCATCAACAGGTTCGCAGTGCCCTGCATCTTGCCCGAGGTGGTCATGCCGCTGTTGTTCATGCCGACGTTGAACTGGTAGGGCCGCTCGTTGATCACCTGAAGTCCCACGGCGCCCTCGCCGGGCGTGCGGCTGCGCGTGGCGATGAACGGCAACGTCTCGTCTTGCACGACGAGCCCTCCGCGCATCAACATGCGGATGTTGCGATCCGCGCGACTCTCGTGGCGCGGCAGTCCGCGCAGACACGAGGCGCGCGCGAGGAAGGCATTGGGCGGCGCAACGTCCGGGGCCGGCGGCGGCTCGCTGCTCGCGGCCGATGCCGCCGATGCTGCAGCATCCAGATCGACGGCGGAAATGGCTGTGCCGTCGGCACTCAACTCCGGCGCCACCGCAAAGTCGGCTGCCGGCAGTGGCGGCGATGGTGGCGATGGTGGCAATGGCGCGGGCACTTGTGCCGACGGTGCGCTCGCCATGGGGTCCATGGCATCCGTAGTGTTCGCGGTGGTCGTAGTGTTCGTGTTGCCGGCAACTGGCGACGAAGCCTCACTGGACGCTTGCGCGTCCGATGCGGTCTGCGACGCCTCGGGCGCCGCGTCCCCGGCAGCGACCGCATCATTTGCCGTGGACTGCGCGGCCCGCCTGGCAGCGTCACGAGCGACGGCGGCGGCGACCGCCGCCGGGTCGTCTCCGGCGAACAGGGCAATGGGATCCGTGGCCGCGTCGGGATCCGTGACCACCGGCGGTGACGGCGGTGGTGGAGGCGGTACAAAATACTGAGGCGCGAGACCGCGTTCCCACAACCCGTAGGACACGGCGTTGCGTTCAGTGAAACACGGTGGATTGGTATCCGAGAACAAGGACTGCGCGTGCGCCCCTGCCGACATCCCGACACTCAGGCACGCAGCCAACAGGAGGCGACTCCGCACGACCGGCTTTACCGACATTCGACACCTGAAAATCCCACCCCGCGCAGATGTTGTCCATCGGCGTCGTGCGCCACGTCCGACAAGCGGGGTGCTGTAGCGACAAAGCGCCATTTTACGTCCATCGCGTGGCCCGCTGCCAGTCGCAGAACGTTGGGAACTCTTACGGTCGATCGCCACTCATATCGCGTGACTTCCCCTGTAGTGATTTTTGCCCGCCTCGTGCGGGCATTTTTATTGGCGAGCGCCGATGACGTCCGCCGCACCGCCCTTAGCGGCATTTCCGGCGGACACCTACCTCGGATGGCCGATGCATCAGCCGGCGTCCGAAACACTTCGCCGCCGTGTCATTTGGGCGCACGGATCTCATGAATCGTGCCCGGCCCCCAGCCCGTGGATGCCCAGGCGCCATCTCGCAACGTCCATTCGTAACGGCCCGTCTGCTCCCAGTGCGGTGGCGTGTAGCGCATGCCCGGGCGCTTGGGTTCCATGTGTCCGTCGACCCAGTCGTAGCGGCCGTCTTTCCACTGCCAGTAGCCCGGCACCCAGAATTGTCCGTGGGGCGCCGCGTGGTGATCCTCGAACCGCGGCGGGGGCGGACCACGTTGCAGCGTCACGTCGGCGAGCACCGGCAGGCTCAGCAGATACAAGGCGGCAGCGAGCGCATGACGACGGCGGGCAACCCGCAAGGGCGATAATCGGACGAAGGACGCGAGCCTCGAAACCGACGCGGAAGATGAGGACATCAAGGACATCAAGGACATCGAGGACGAGGACGGCATGTGCGGCCTTTCATGACGGACGGAAACGTCGGGCATTGTACCGTTCGGGACTCGTACGCACCGGCATCGTCGTGGCAGGTAGCCGAACGGCCGCGAGACCTTATAATCGGCGCACTCGCAACCTGTCGCCGCTTACGGCTTCCCGAACACCCGGTTTCCCGCGCTCCGGCTTTTCCGCTTTCCCGAATGGTGACCGCCCGGAACGGTCGCCGCCCAGCTCACTCATGAACCCTGCCCCTGCGGCCGTCGGTCATCGGCAACTACTCCGTCTGGCGGTGCCGATCGTGCTCGCCAATCTCACGCAACCCCTGCTCTCGGCCGTCGATACCGCCGTGGCCGGTCACTTGCCAGGCCCCGCTTACCTGGGCGGGGTCGCGCTCGGCGCGCTGCTGCTGAACCTGCTCTTCTGGGGCTTCTCGTTCCTGCGCATGGGCACGACAGGCCTCGCCGCGCAGGCGTTCGGCGCCGGCAATGCCGAGCGCCTTCGCGACACGCTCGCCCGCGCGCTGGCGCTGGCGTTCGTCATCGGCGCCGTGTTGCTGGTCTTTCGCGAACCGCTGGTTTCGCTGGGCGTGTCGTGGCTCGGGGGAAGCGCCCAAGTCCAGTCATTGGGACGTCAATACGCGAGCATCCGCGTGCTCGCCGCACCACTGGCGCTTGGCAACTATGTGGTGCTCGGCTATCTGCTGGCGTGCCAACGCGTGCGGCAAGGGCTTGCCGTGCAGGTATTCATCAATCTCGTGAACATCGTGGCGGTGCTGGTCTTCGTGCGCGGCTTCGGCTGGGGCGTAGTCGGCATTGCGGGGGCGACCGCGCTGGCCGACGCACTTGGCTTTGCCCTGGGCGCATGGCTGCTTTGGCTCGCGCGTACGCCCGGCTTGCCGCCGCTGCGATTGGCCACGCTGGTCGAGCGCAATGCGCTGTGGCGCTTGCTGCGGCTCAATCTCGATATCTTCCTGCGTACGCTGTTTCTGCAACTTGCCTTTGCCTGGTTCGCTCGTGTGGGCGCAAGACTTGGCGACGTCACGCTCGCTGCCAACGCGCTGCTGCTGAACTTCCAGACGTTCATGGCGTTCGGCCTGGACGGCTTTGCCCACGCGGCCGAAGCCCTCGTGGGCGCCTATGTCGGTGCGCGTCAGCGAGCGGCGCTGCTGCATGCGATCCGGTTGTCGCTGGGCTGGGCGCTGGGCTGCGCCGTGGCCTTTGCCCTCGTCTACGCCGTGGCTGGCGGCACGATCATCGATGTCCTGACCGATCAACCCGCACTTCGCACAACCGCGCGCGAATTCCTGCCCTGGGCGGTGCTCTCGCCACTCGTGGCGGTGTGGTGCTTCCAGCTCGACGGCGTATTCATCGGCGCGACGCGCACCAGAGAGCTACTGACGTCCTCGTTGATCGGCCTGCTGGTCTTTGGCGCGGTGATGCCGTTCACGCTCGACGCCTGGGGCAATCACGGCTTGTGGGTCGCCCTCATGGCGTTTCTCGCGACGCGCGGCATCGTGCTGGGGGTCTTGCTGCCGCGCATCTGGCAAGGACTTCCGCCCGATCACGTAACCCGCCACCGACGATGACGGGCCATGACAGCCAGCCACGAACACCAACAACGCCGATCGGGCGATAATTACCAGGCGATAACTACCCGGCGATAACTACGGGACGATAAACAAGGGGCGGCTGCTAACGGCGACGACCTCAGCTGGCGCGAATACACGCCAGCGCGGCGGCGTGCAACTCGGCGTTCGCGGCCGCCAGTACGCGCCCCTGCGAGGTGAGCGTAAGCGGCTGGCCTTCCCAATCGGTGATGACACCGCCCGCCGCCTCGACCACCGGCGCCACGGCCAGGTAGTCGTAGGTCTGCAATCCGGCTTCCATGACCAGTTCGATGTGCCCGCTCGCCAGCAGCCCGTAGGCGTAGCAATCGCCACCGAAGCGACGACGGCTCACGGCCTTCGTCAATCGCTCGAATTGCGCGTACTCCGCCGCGTCGAAGATGTCGGGCGACGTCGCGTAGACGGTCGCATCCGCCAGCACCGTGACCGGGCTGGTGGCGCACAGGGCGCCGTCGAAGCGGGCCTCGCACACGCCGCTGGCGGCATCGTTCACGCCGATCCAGCGCTCGCCCGTTGCCGGAATGTCGATCAGGCCGACGACCGGCTTGCCGTGGTGCAGCAAGGCGAGCAACGTGCCCCACAGCGGGTGTCCCGTGATGAAGCTGCGCGTGCCGTCAATGGGATCGACCGACCAGACGAATTCCGCATCCACGCCACGCTTGCCGAACTCTTCGCCCCAGATGCCGTGCGACGGATAGCGCGCCGCGATCTGTGCGCGCAGCGCTGTCTCGACCTCGCGATCCGCAATCGTGACCGGGCTCTCGTCGGCCTTGTCGTCGACAGCCAGACGCCGGCGGAACCATCCCAGCGATAGCGGCCTTACGGCATCGGCCATCGAAGCGGCAAAAGCCGCATACTCGGCAACAGCGGGTACGGACGACATGCATGACTCTCCTGCAAAGCTGCCGCACGCGGCGGCAAGAATGGAAAACGCTCGACGAATGGCGATCATACGCGGTTCGCGGGCATCGCCCCAAATGCGGGCAGTCTTGTGGGGGACGGTCTCAGCGCCGCGCTATACTCGCGAGAGCTTACAAGACGACCTCTATGAAAAATCTCGCCAAGATCGCCACGCTGCTTTCCTCGGGGCTTGTTACGGTTGCGCTGTCCGCTTGCAGTTCGTCGGCACCGTTGTTCGCCTCGGACGGACGTCCCACCCAGCAGATTCAGTGCTCGGCCAACAGTGCGAGCGACTGCGATCAACGTGCCCGCACGCAATGCGCGCAAAAGGGCTACGACGTGCTCACGCGCGACGTGACGGATGGCGTCGCCAATCTCGTGATCGCCTGCCGGCCGAACTGAGTCCGCCAGCCGCTCGGCCCCCGGCTGCCGGGCGTTCCGTATGATGAAACGCCTGCCACACTCGGCGCCCCGCGTCCCCGCAAGGTCGCACAGGTCCGTGGCATTCCGATGAATCCTTGCGTGCGGTCAATGCCGCGCCATTTCGCGGGATGACTTTCGAGGGATGCGATGCGAAAATGAAAAAATCCCGACGGGTTGTCGCGCATCCGTCGTGCATCGGGGTAGCGATGCCGCTCAGGCAGCACGCCTTCCAGCCCTTCCAGCGCAAAGAGGACACCATCATGTACGAACGCATTCTGGTTTCGATCGACGGCAGCAACCCCTCGAACCGCGCCATCGACGAAGCGGTCAAGCTCGTGGCGCTCAGCCACGGCAAGATTCGCCTGGTATCGGTCGTCCCCTCGCTCGCCAACGCCTACGCGGCCGGCGCCTACAGCGGCTTCGTGCCGCTGGAGAGTCAGGAGTCGTTCGAGAAGGAAACCGCGGAAATTCTCGCCACGGCACAGGCCGCCCTGAAACCGCGCGGTGTCGATGCCGAGACGAAGATGATCACGCTCGAAGCCGGCACCGATGAAATCGCCGACGCCGTGCTGCGCGAAGCCCAAGAGTGGAACGCCGACGTGATCGTGCTCGGCACGCACGGTCGGCGCGGCATCAACCGTCTGCTGCTGGGGAGCGTTGCGGAAACCCTGCTGCGTATCACTACGCTGCCGATCCTGCTCGTCAAGGCCACCGACAAGTAAGCCGCGCCCGGTCTCACTCAGCCTGCGCCGGGACCGCTGGCGCAAGCCCACGACGGCACGCTCTGCAGCGTGCCGTTGTCGTTTTGGCGCTCAGGCGGCGGCGTGACGGCGCTTGGCGCGCAACAGCGCCTTCGAAATGATGCGCGTCTCGGACGTGGCAGCCCCGGTACGGCGCGCTATGGCGTCGCGGAAGAAGCGACGTGTCTCGTCGGCCACGGTTTCGCGTTCGTTGTCCATCGTCAGAATGTGATAGCTCTCGCCGAGCAGGCACTTCTGCTTCACTTTTGACGACACGCCGTCGTAGACGATGCGCGCGTTGTGCGGGCTCGACGTGTCGTCATCCACCGCGTGAATGACGAGACAATCCGCCGTCACCCGATCCAGACGCGCGCGCACATGGGCGGCGAGTCGTCGCGCGTGGTACAGGTGCGCGAGCGGCAACGATGCCGCACCGATCTCGGACGCGTCGTGCAGCGACATCGATTTCGCTACACGTGCGCGCAGCACTTCGTTTTTCAGGCCAAACGGCGCTTTCTCGTGATAACGATAGTAACGGCGCAACGGCGTATGGAACGCCAGATCGATGAGCGGGTAGTACCACGGGATAGTCCAGCCGTCATACACAAGGGTGACAGAGAGCAGCGAGAGCGCCATCACGTCCGGCTCCTCCTGCGCGACGGCCAGGCACAGGGTAGCGCCGATACACAAGCCGCACAGCGACACCGTCTCGTGCGTCGCCCACAGCTCGCGATACTTCTCGCGCGCAGCGGCGACCCATGCGTGCCAGTCGGCGCATGGCGCGCCCAACCCATAGCCTTCGATGTGCGGCACCCAGACGGTGTAACCGTCGCGATGCAACGCCTTGGCCACCGGACGCATTTCGAGGGGCGTGCTCGACAGCCCCGGCAGCAGCAGCACCGCGTGGTCGCCGCCCTTGTAGAAGATATCGTCCTGGAACATGGTCAAGCCCCGCCGGAGACGACGGGCGTCTCAGTGACATCGCGCGCATTGGCCGCCGGGGTGAGCGTGTGCAGTGGCGCGACCGGACGCACCGCCGGCCCCGCATGCAAGCGCAGAATCACATACGTGCCAACGTGCGCGCGGAAATACTGTAGTTCGCAATGGCACATTTCGTAGCCGCCGTCACGCGTGCGGATGCGAAGATTGTGCGCACCATGCTGGGGGCGCTCGCCGTCGGCAGCAAATAGCCCGGCCAGACGCTGGGCTTCCTCGGGATGAAGCAGGGCTCGCAGCCCCTCGCGCTTGACAACCTCCGGAGCGACACCCGTCGCCCGGCGGAAATGCTCGTCGATGTATTCGTAATGCGCGGCCGGATTGGACAGATAGAAGATCGTATCGAGGTGCTTCGTGAGATACGTCATCAACGCGTTGCCCAGTTGCACCGAGTCGGACAGGAGCATGCGCTCGTTCTCTGCACGCAGCAGCATCTCGTAGCGCGTCTGTGCGACCTCCGCGATCAGCTCGGCGCGATACTGGGCGCGCCGCAGGCGCTCGATCAGCACAACGGCAAGCGGCGTAATCAACAGAAAGCCGGAGACAATCAGCACGTCGCGCCGGTCGAACTGGGCGATGTCGCGAAACGGCGGCACGAAGAAGAAGTCGAAAATCGGGATGCTGATGATCATGGCCATGATCGCCGGCCCGAGTCCCCATGTAAATTCGACGATGATGACGGCACAGGTAAAGAAAATCCCCGGCATCGAGTGATCGAGCACCGGATGCAGCAGGCTGCGAACGAGAAACGCAGCAAAGACCACGAGCAACGCGCCGACGTAACGCCTTGCGCCGGGCTCCGCCCAACGTCGGGCGTTTCTGATATCCATGATTCCTCGCCCGGACCTGCCGGCGCTCAATAATCCAGGCGGCACCCAATAGTGCGGCGCCTCTGTTACCAAATATTACGGATTATCGCACGCCGGGTCTTGACATTCCCAGACGGTGAACCCTGATTCAGTGGCAACTCAACAACACGCGGCGGGAGGACGCCGCGCGCGAGGCTCAGCGCAGCATGAACGACATTGCCGAAAGGCAGTTCAATATCCGCACCGCCGCCTCGACGCTGGGAGCGACGAACTGGAGCGTCACGCCGTCGACGCGCTCGAGCGTCGGCCACTGGCAAAAGAGATCGGCCAGCGCGGTGGTCTGCGCCTGCAGCCGCACTTCGACGGGCGTCTCGACCCGGTAGGCATGCCAGGTGCGCGAATCCGCGAGCGATGCCTTGGCGGCGTCGCGAATCAGGTCGCACGACTGGCTCGGGTTGAGCGTCATGCCGCTGCCTTGCCCCCAGGCGGCCTTCGTCTGCACGTAATGCGCATGGGGGAAGATCAGTTGCGTCTCCTCGCAGAAAACGTCGTCACCGCTGGCCATGACCATCGGCACGCCGCGTTCGCCGGCAAGCGCGCCGTACAGCATGGCTTCGCTCGCTTCCACGCCCGCCAACCACACGCGGGCGAAGGCAAAGCTGTTGATCGTATGCGCCAGGATCCCGGCGCTCTGCGCGCGGCTGTGGTAACCGATCATGAACAGCGCATCGCAGCCGGCCTCGACCCCGGCCACCATGCCGAGATAACGCGGCTTGCCCAGCACGAGGCGCGCGCGCGGATCGAGTTCGTCCGGCAACAGGTTGCGAAATCCGCCGTGCGAGTCGTTGACCATCACTTCGGTCGCGCCGCCCGCAAACGCGCCTTCGACGGCCGCGTTGGCCTCGCGCGTCATCCAGCGGCGCGCACGTTCGTATTCGCCGTTGCCCGCCCGGGTCTGTTCGGCGTGGAAGACGCCCGCGACGCCTTCGATATCGGTAGAGATCAGGATTCGCATGATGTCGGCAATGTCGTGAAAGGCTTACAGCGAGGCCCAGTCGGGCAGCACGTCGGCAAGGGCACGGCGCACGTGCCCATCGCGCCCGAGCACCGACTCGGCGGCAAAGAGCGCGTGCAGGATCGCCTGCTCGGTGGCGTCCGCCGTGGCTTGAAAAATCGGATCGAGCAAGGGGTCCGGCACGAGCGCGACGGGGGCGATGCAGCCCGTCGCGTCATGCGCCACCGTATAGCCTGTGGTGAAGGCGAGCGCCACGTCGCCGCTGCCGTGGCCATACACGGACCCGGTGCGCGCCAGACCGGCGCCGGTACGCGTGGCGACGCGGCGCAACTGGCGCGCATCGAGCGGTGCATCGGTGGCCACCAGCATGATGATGGAGCCGCGCTCGGGTGCGGCGCTCAGCGCCGGCGCCGCCAGACGCGTGTCAAGCACCGGCCCGACATGACGTCCGGCAATCGTCAGTTGCGACGGCCGGCCGAAGTTCGACAACACGAGCACGCCGACGGTAAAGGTCGCCCCGGCCGTCTCCGCCACGCGCGACGCGGAGCCGATTCCGCCCTTGAGGCCGAAGCTCGACATGCCGCGCCCCGCGCCGACCGCCCCCTGCGCGACGTCGCGCGATGCGTTTGCCAGCGCCTGCGTATAGTGCGCCTCGGTCACGGCAAATGCCTGCATATCGTTGAGGTAGCCGTCGTTGCATTCGAGCACGGTCGGATTGAGCGACGGACTGCCACGGCCAATGTCGCGATTCGCCGCGATCGCCGCGCGCAACTGGCCAAGCACCACGTGGCTGACGGAGAACGTGTTGGTGAGCGCCACCGGGGCCTCGAGCACGCCGAGTTCGTCGATCTGCATCAAACCGACGCTCTTGCCAAAGCCGTTGATGACGGCCGCCGCCGCCGGAATCTTGGCGCGAAACGGATCCCAGCCAGCGCCGGGTGCGCCCGCCGTGGCTGGCACGCCCGCCGCGCTGCCGCCCACGTCGGCGGGCGTCGGGCACACCACCGTCACACCGGTCTGCACCGGCCCTTGTGCGAGCGTGACATGACCGACGTACACGCCCGGCACGTCCGTGATCGCGTGGCGCGGCCCGGCCGGCAGGTGCCCCACGTAAGGTGCGCCGAACAAGGCGTCGCGCGGCGGCTTCAATGGCGTCGGTGGCGTCGGTGACGTCATGGAGCGCTCCTGCGGGGCCATCAATGCCGATCGAGCTTCGGATCGAGCGCGTCGCGCAGGCCGTCGCCCAGCAGATTGAACGCGAGCACGGTCAGGAAAATGGCCAGGCTCGGGAAGATGGCGATGTGCGGGGCGTTGACCATGTCCGCACGGGCTTCGTTGAGCATCGCCCCCCACTCCGGCGTGGGCGGCTGCGCGCCCAACCCGAGGAATGACAGACTCGCGGCGGTGATGATCGACGTGCCGATACGCATCGAGAAGTACACGACGATGGACGACACCGTACCCGGCAGGATGTGCCGCATGATGATGGTCCAGTCCGACGCGCCGATGGAGCGCGCCGCCTCGATGTATGTCAAATGCTTGAGCACCAGGGTGTTGCCGCGCACGAGCCGCGCGAAGGCCGGGATCGAGAAGATGGCGACCGCGACGATCACGTTGATCATGCCGTTCCCCAGCACGGCCACCACGCCGATGGCGAGCAGAATGCCCGGAAAGGCGAAGAGCACATCGGAGATGCGCATGACGATGCGATCCCACCAGCCTTCGTAGTAGCCCGCGAGCAGCCCGAGCACCGTGCCGATCACCGCGCCGAGCGCGACCGAGCCGAACCCGGCGGCCAGCGAAATGCGCGTGCCCGCGAGCACGCGGCTGAAGATGTCGCGTCCCAGCGAGTCGACGCCGAACCAATGCGTTGCCGACGGCCCGGCGTTCAGGGCGTCGTAATCGAAGTAGTTCTCCGGATCGAACGGCACGAGGTGCGGCGCGAGGATCGCGATGACGACCAGCGCCAGCACGAACGCCCCGGCGACCATGGCGATGTGCTGCTTCTTGAATTTGCGCCAGAACTCGCGCCACGGCGTGCGCACGCGCGTTTGGCTGGCGGATGCCGCGGTGGTGGCGGCCGTAGTCGATTGACCCGCGTTCATGATGCGTGCCTCACTTGTAGCGAATGGTCGGGTTGATGACGGCGTACAGCACGTCGACCACGAGGTTGATCAGAATGAACTCGAGCGAGAACAGCAGCACCAGCGCCTGGATCACCGGATAGTCGCGCATCTCGACCGAATCGATCAGCAGGCGCCCGAGCCCCGGCCAGTTGAAGACCACCTCGACGACAATCGACCCGCCGAGCAGGAAGCCGAACTGCAAACCCATCATCGTAACGACAGGAATCATGGCGTTGCGCAGCGCGTGCTTGAACACCACGCGCATTTCATTGAGCCCCTTCGCGCGCGCTGTGCGCACAAAGTCTTCGTGCAGCACGTCGACGAACGCCGAGCGGGTGAAGCGCGCCATCACGGCCGCCACTGCCGCGCCGAGCGTGATCGAGGGCAGGATGTAGCTCTTCCACGAATCGGCGCCCATCGTGGGGAGCCAGCCGAGCTGCACCGAGAAAACCTGCATCAGCAACATCCCCAGCGCGAAGGCTGGGAACGAAATACCGGAGACGGCGAACGTCATGCCCAGCCGGTCGGGCCAGCGGTTGCGCCACACGGCCGAGGCCACCCCGAGGCCCATGCCGATGATCACCGACCAGATCATGCTCACCAGTGTGAGCCACAGCGTCGGCATGAAGCGGCTGCCGATCTCTTCGGAGACCGGTTGCTTGCTGCGCATCGACAGCCCGAAGTCGCCACGCACCGCGTGCGTGATGAAGTTCGTGAACTGCGTGAGCAACGGCTTGTCGAGGCCGAGATCCTGGCGCACCAGCGCCACGGTCGCCTCGTCCGCCTGCGGGCCGGCCGCCAGACGCGCCGGGTCACCCGGCAACATGTGCACGAACGCGAACACCAGCACGGCCACGATCAGCAGTGTGGGAATCAGGCCGAGCAGGCGCTTGAGAGAGTAATTGAGCATCGCAGTCTTGCCGAACGTCTTGCCAAACCATGTCTTGCGGTAAACCGCGCCGCCAGCCATGGCCGGCGGCGCGGGCACGTCACACTTGCGCGCGGCGCTTACTTCATCGAGATGTCGGTGAAGTTGAACGAGCCGTCAGGCATCGTGTAGACGCCCGACAGGTTCTTGTTGCGCGCGTACAGCAGTTTTTCCGTCACGAGGAACGCCCACGGCGCGTCGTTCCAGATCTTCTTCTGGGCATCGGTGTAGAGCTTGGTCTTCTCGGCGCGGTCGGTCGTGAGCAGCGCCTTGTTGAAGTCGGCATCCACCGCATCGTTCTTGTAGTACGCCGTGTTGAACAGCTTCGGCGGGAACGACTCGGAGGCCAGCAGCGGACGCAGCGCCCAATCGGCTTCGCCCGTCGACGACGACCAGCCCACGTAGTACATACGCACCGGTGCCTTGTCGGGATCCGGGGCCGACTCGACGAGATCGACACGCTGACCGGCTTCGAGCGCGCGCACCTGCGCCTTGATGCCGACCTGCGCCAGTTGCTGCTGCACGAACTGAATCACCTTCTGCGCGGTGGTGTACGTGTATGCCGACCACAGCGTCGTCTCGAAGCCGTTCGGGTAGCCGGCTTCCTTGAGCAGTTCCTTGGCCTTGGCCGGGTTGTACGGCCACGGGCCGGTCTTGGCGGCGTAATCGACCCCCTTGGGCACCACGCCGTCGGCCGGCGTTGCGTAGCCTGCGAAGGCCACCTTCACCAGGGCTTCCTTGTTGATGGCGTAGTTGATCGCCTGACGCACGCGCACGTCGTCAAACGGCTTCTGGCGGGTGTTCAAGCTGATGTAGCGTTGGATGATCGACGGGCCGGCGATCACATCGACCTTGCCGCTGGCCTTCAGCGTGGCGGCCTGCTCGTACGGCAGCGGGAAGGCGAAACTGGCTTCGCCCGTCTGCATCACGGCGGCACGCGTGTTGTTGTCGACAACCGGCTTGAAGGTGATCGTGTCGACCTTCGGATAGCCCTTCTTCCAGTAGCCGTCGAACTTCTTCACCTTCACGTAATCGGTGCGGTTCCATTCGACGAACTCGAATGGGCCGGTGCCGACCGGGTGCGAGGCGATGTCCTTGCCGTACTTCTTGAGCGCCTCGGGCGAAATGATCACGGCCGACGGGTGCGCCAGCGTGTTGATGAACGGCGAGAACGCCTCCTTGAGCGTGAACTTCACCGTATGCGGATCGACCACTTCCGTCTTGGCGATTTCCTTGTACAGGTTGTAGCGCTTGAGCTTGTTGTCCGGGTTCGTCACGCGGTCGAAGTTCGCCTTGACGGCGGCGGCGTCGAAGGTCGTGCCGTCCTGGAACTTCACGCCCGACTTGAGCTTGATCGTGTACACGAGGCCATCCGGCGACACCGTGTAGCTATCGGCGAGCACATTGATGAGCTTCATGTCCTTGTCGAAGCCGAACAGGCCCTCGTAGAACGACTTGGCAACGGCCTGCGACAGCGTATCGTTGGCGTCGTACGGATCCATCGTCGTAAACGTCGACTGCACGGCCATCACGACATCCTTGGCGGCGAACGCCGGGGCGGCACCGAGCACCGCGGACGCCATGGCAACGGATGCGATCGCGGTTTTCCAGCGAGCGCCCAACAAAGCGTTTTTCGACATCTGTCTTTCTCCTTCTTGTCTGACGGGGTCGCCGCGAGCGAGTCTTGCGACTGCGTCCCTTGGCGGGCATTGTGGTTACAACGAGAACTGCAACTGGGGACTGCCTGAGCTACTGAATCACGATCAATACATGCCGGCGACGCGGTGGCGCGCCACGAAGTGCCCCGCGCCGACTTCCACCAGCGGCTGCACCTGCGGTTCGTCGCCGACCGCGCGGATCGGGCTGGGAATCTCTTCGGTCAACAACTCGCGCTTCGCATGACGACGCGTCGGATCGGCAATCGGCACCGCCGACATCAGCTTCTTCGTGTACGGATGCTGCGGGTTCTCGAAGATCGCCCGGCGCGGGCCGATCTCCACGATCTGCCCGAGGAACATGACCGCCACCCGATGACTGATGCGCTCAACCACCGCCATGTCGTGCGAGATGAACAGGAACGCGATGCCGAATTCCTTCTGCAGATCGAGCATCAGGTTGATGATCTGCGCCTGTACGGAGACGTCGAGCGCCGAGACGGATTCATCCGCGATCACGACCTTCGGCTTCAGGGCCAGCGCCCGCGCGATGGCAATGCGTTGACGCTGTCCGCCCGAGAACTCATGCGGATAGCGCTGGGCATACTCGGCCGGCAGTCCGACCCGCTCCAGCAGCTCGGCCACACGCTTCTCGGCCTCGGCCCCGCTGGCCACGCCGTGCACGAGCAGCGGCTCCATGATCGAGAAGCCCACCGTGAGGCGCGGGTCGAGCGAGGCAAACGGATCCTGGAAGATGAACTGGATGTCGCGACGCAACCGCTGCAGGGCGCGTCCGGCGAGGTCATGGATCGGCTTGCCGCCGAACTCGATGGAGCCGCCCTGGCTGGCGACCAGCCGCAGCAATGCGCGCCCCGTCGTGGACTTGCCACATCCTGACTCGCCCACGAGACCCAGCGTCTCGCCCGGATACAGATCGAAACTCACGCGCTCGACGGCGTGCACGCGCTGCTTCACGCCACCAAAGAAGCCCGACGGCACATCGAAACGCGCGACCAGATCCTTCACCCGCAGAATCGGGCCGGCATCGGTCTTGACCGGCGGTTGCGGCGTTTCCGGAACGGGCTTGACGTCGGCCGCAGCGTCGTAGCGCAGCAGCGGAAAACGCGCCGGCACATCGGTCCCCTGCATCGAGCCCAGACGCGGCACCGCGGAGAGCAGCGCCTGCGTGTAGCGCTCGCGCGGCGCTTCGAATATCTCGCGCGACGGCCCCTCTTCGACCGGGTCGCCACGATGCATGACGAGCACGCGATCGGCCACTTCCGCCACCACGCCCATGTCGTGCGTGATGAACACGACGCCCATGTGCATCTCGTCTTGCAGCGCACGAATCAGTTGCAGAATCTGCGCCTGAATCGTCACGTCGAGGGCGGTGGTAGGTTCGTCGGCAATCAGCAGACCCGGCTTGCACGACAGCGCCATCGCGATCATGACGCGCTGGCGCATCCCGCCCGAGAGTTGGTGCGGGAAACGGTCGAGCACGCGGCGCGCCTCGGGAATGCGGACGAGTTCGAGCATTCGCAGCGCTTCGGCGCGTGCGGCGGCGGTGTCCTTGCCCTGGTGCAGGCGGATGGATTCCGCGATCTGCTCGCCCACCGGGAACACCGGATTGAGCGAGGTCATCGGCTCCTGGAAGATCATCGCCATGTCCGCGCCGCGAATGCTGCGCATGGTGCTGCCGCTCGCGCGCGTGAGGTCAACGAGTTGGCCATTGCGGCGGCGCATGACCATCGAGCCTTGGGCGATGCGTCCGCCCCCGGTCTCGACAAGGCGCATGGCGGCCAGCGAGGTCACCGACTTGCCGGAGCCCGACTCGCCCACGATGGCGAGCGTCTCGCCGCGGTCGACATGGAAGGACAGGTCGCGCACGGCCGTGACCAGGCGCTCGGACGTCGCGAACTGCACGGTAAGGCCGCGCACGTCGAGCACGCGCTCGTCGGGCAACGAAATCGTAGGGGTTGTCTTGCGCTCTGCCACGCCTGTCCTCGCTAATCTTCGCTTGCTGGTCTGCATCTTGATACGGCGTGATGCCGGGTGATACTCGGTGATACTGATTGATGCTGCGGGTCAGGTCAATGCGGCCCGGACCCTGCGCCTTCGCGCGTTACTCGTGAATGGCCGTCACGGGCACCTCGCCCACACGCGCCACGCCGCGATACATCCCCTCGGTATTGAAGGGCAGCGCGACGTTGCCTTGCGCGTCCACCGCGATCAGGCCGCCTCGGCCCTGCACGCGCGGCAGACGCTCGCGAACCACACGCTCGGCGGCATCGGCGAGCGACAGGCCCGCGTAGGCCATCAGCGCGCCCACTTCGTAACACGCCACGGTACGGATGAACGCCTCGCCGGTCCCCGTCGCCGAGACGGCCGCCGTCGCATCGTTCGCATAGCAGCCGGCGCCGATGAGCGGCGTGTCGCCAACGCGGCCGACCGCCTTGTTCGTCATGCCCCCGGTGGACGTCGCCGCCGCCACGTGTCCGCGCATGTCGCACGCCACGGCGCCTACCGTCCCGAACTTGGTGTCCGGATCGATCGGCTCCTTCTTGAGCGGCATGTCGTGATCGAGCGCGACCGCCGCGTCGGCCAACGCGCGCTTCCACTGGGCGTAGCGACCTTCGGTAAAGAAATACCCAGACTCGACCAGTTCAGCCCCATTGGCCGCGGCGAAAGCTTCCGCGCCCTCGCCCACGAGCAACACATGCGGGCTGTGCTGGAGCACCGCGCGAGCGGCGAGAATCGGGTTGCGCACGCGATGTACGCAGGCGATGGCGCCCGCGTCGAGCGTGGCACCGTCCATGATGGACGCATCGAGTTCGTGCGTGCCCTCGTGGGTGAACACGGCACCGCGCCCCGCATTGAAGCGCGGACAATCTTCAAGGTGACGCACCGCCTCGGAGACGGCATCCAGCGCCGAGCCGCCCGCGGCGAGCACGGTCTGGCCGGCGCGCAAGGCGTCGGCCAATGCCTCGTGATAAGCCTTGATTTCTGCCGGCGAGGTGTCGCGACTGATGGTTCCGGCACCGCCATGAATGGCGATGACCGCACGTTGGGCGTGACTCATGAGGCGTTGTCCTTTCTGTCCTGATGGCCCGGCACGAGGCGGGGCGTGGCCCCTGAGGCCGGGTTCGGTTGGCTTTGCGGCGTGACGCTGACGGCCGCGGCGGCGCTCGTCAAGGCCTTCGCCGCGGCACTGACGGCCGTCGTGCGTTGTGGCGTGTCGATGCGCGCCGGCACATTCGCCAGGCGGCTTGGGGCCAACGACGCCGAATCGAGCCACGGCAGCAGAAAATCGGTCAGTTCGGTCGCGCGATCGACGGCGTGTTTGGCGCGTTGGGCGACGGCGTCGCACAGCGCGTCGATCATCGCCAGCACGCTCGCTTCGGAGTTGCTCGACAGACGCGGCTTGCTGCGCACGAAGATCACGATGTCGCCAAGCGGCGCCAACGGTGACGTCGGGCTGTCGGTGAGCACCATCACGGGCACGCCGCGTCCGCGCAGGCGTTGGCAAAGCGTGATGGTGTCCGTGACATAGCGCGGGAAGGCGAGCGCGATCACCAGGTCGCCCTCGCGCAGTTTGAAAAGTTGACGCGCGGCATGCGTCGAGCCGCCCGCCCCAACCACCGCCTGCACGTTCTCGCAGTACGGATCGAGACCGTGATGCAGCAGGCCGGCGAGATAACCGCTCGCGCCCAGCCCCAGCACGTAGATGCGACGCGCCTGCAGGATCGCCTCGACGGCGCGCTCGCAGGTGGCGGCATCGAGGGCACGACGCGTCCATTCGAGGTTCTCGGCGGCCTGCGCCAGCGACGCGGCCATCACATCGGCGCTGGCGCTCGCCTGCGCCTTGCTCGTGCGCAGGCTTTCGATCGGTGCCAGCGTCGCCTCGAATCCACGCACCATCGCGGCCCGGCATTGCGGATATCCATCGAAGCCGAGCGCGCGAGCAAAGCGATTGACGGTGGCCAGCGACACGCCGACGGCATCGGCGAACTCGTCGATGCGCATGGTCGCTGCACGAAACGTGTTGTCGAGCACGAACGCCGCCATGCGCTGCTGCGCGGGCGTCAGATCGGGCATGGCACGCACGATGCGCTCGGTGAGCGGCAAATCGGCAGGCAACGAATCGGCGTCGGTCATGGAACGATGCGGTCTATGGGTGACGAAGAAAGTATATTTTCATTGGCACCCCGTCAAAAGAAAAAAAATAGTTCAAATGACCCGCAGACGTCCAAGGACTGCCCCCGAGTGTCGCGCAACCCCTGTCAAAACAAGGGGGCAGCCCGACATGAGGACGTAAAAAGCGGGCATACTAGGGGAAACCCGTATTTCCGAACTTGCCGCACGCTTCGCGATCCGATGTCAGGCGTACGGCGTCGCCACACGGCCGTATGCGATCGACGTGAATCGCCAGACGGCACCATCACGGCACCATCACGGGAGCGTCGCGGGACCGCCTGCGGCGACGGGGTCGGAGGCGCGTCGTAACGTGCGGTAAACATGGCGTAGCCGAGGCCTTACATTTGCCCGGTACGCTGACGTGAAGCCTTCGCCTCAAGGAGCCTGTCAATGCTGAGCCCGCATGAAATCGCCACGCTGTTGCTGGCGGCTGCATCCCTCGGCCCGATCGATGCCGACGCACTAGAACCCCCGGACCTCGCTGCGCTGGAGCAAGCGCACCTGGTCCATGTGAACGTCGACGAGGGACAAACCAAAGTCATCGTGACCGAGAATGGTCGCCGCGTGTTGCACCGTCTGGGGCTGGCGCGCCCGGTGGGCAAGCGTGCGGAATCGCCGCGTCCGACGATGGCGAACGCGCGGCGCGTGGATCAGGCACAGAGAAGTGACTTGAGCGGACAGCCGACGTCAACGGGATTGCCCGTCGACGCGACCGCCGGTGAGTTGCGGCAGGCAGCGACGCTGCCCGCCGATGCATCAGAGCGTCGCGAAGATTTGGCTTAGGCGCGCGAGCACGATCAGCAGGATCTGCATCAGCAAGAACAGTCCCAGCGGCGACAGATCGAAGCCGCCGACCATCGGGATGACGCGACGGATCGGGCGCAGCAGCGGGTCGAGCAAGTGCTGGAGGATCGGCATGGCGGCCGCACGCGGATTGACCCACGACAGCACGGCCATCAACAGCGTCATCCACATCACAAGGTTGGCGCCCCACTTGGCGACCAACACCAGCGCCACCAGCAAGCCTCGCGGGAACACCGCGACCGGCGATACCCCCACGACGGCAGTGATCAGCACCAGGTAGACGACGGCGCACAGCCACGCGGCGATCAAACTTGCCCAGTCGATGCCGCCAACCCCCGGCACGATACGCCGCAGCGGCAGCACCATCCAGTTGGTGAACTGGAACACCCCTTGCGAGAGCGGATTGCGCGGTGGCAACTGCGTCGCTTGCATCCACACGCGCAACAGCAACAACGCGCCGAACAGCGAGAAGACGAGGTCTAGTAGTAGACGGGCAATATCGACAAGCATCTGGACTCCAACGGATGGTGCGGTGCCCCGCAAAGCCGGCATTGTCGCATGCGTTTACCCGAGTTCAACGATCTCCCAGTGCTTTCAAGGGATGCGCGCCGTCCGACCACGGTGAGACGAAGAAGGCCTCGACCTGCGCCCGCGGGACGTCGGCAATCGTCGTATATCGCCAGCGCGGCTGCTTGTCCTTGTCGATCAGCAGTGCCCGAACGCCCTCAACGAAATCGCCTGACGCGAACGCGTGATATCCCAGCACCAGTTCCATGCGAAACGCGTCGGCCAGATCGAGCCGACGGCCCTTCGCCAATTGCCGGTCGGTCACGCACAGGCTCAGTGGCGAGCGCTGCTGCAACAACGCGAGCGTGTCGACGGCCCAAGGGGTCTGCGCGTCGCTGGCAAGCGACGCCACGATGCCCGGCACGTCGATCGCGCTGAAATGCCTGTCGAGGGTGGCCCGCACGTGCGCCAACGGCGCGGCGTCGGTCCACGTGCGCCCCAGCGGGAGGATGACGGATCGAAGCTGCGCCAGCAGATCCGCGGAAGCGGGGGCGTTCTCCGGCCAATCGAAATGCACGAGTGCCGCACGCAATTGCTGGGGCGCGTCCCCTTCAAGCCAGACATCGGCGAGTCCGCAGTACAAGGCGTCGGCCGCGGCGATGGTCGCACCGGTCAGACCGAGATAGCGCGCCAGCGTCAGGGCCAGATGCCCGAGGAACCAACTGGCGCCGACGTCCGGGAACAGGCCGATGCCCGTCTCCGGCATCGCCAGCCGGGTGCGGTCCGTGACGATGCGCAGCGTCGCCCCTTGCGCGACGCCCATACCGCCCCCCATCACAATCCCGTCGAGCAGCGCGACGTATGGTTTCGGATACCGGTGGATCAGATAGTCGAGACGGTATTCGTCGATAAAGAACGCCTGGTGATCGCTCATCCCGTTCACGCGGCTGTCATAGAGCGCCCGCACGTCGCCGCCTGCGCAGAACGCCTTTTCGCCCGTGCCTTCGATCAGCACGGCCCGTACAGCCGGGTCGTCGGCCCACGCATTGAGCTGGCGCCACATCGACCGCACCATGCCGTGCGTGATCGCGTTCAACGCCCTCGGCCGGTTCAGGGTGATGATGCCGAATCCGTTGACCACGTCGAACAACACTTCGTCTTGCGCCTCGATGGCGCGCTCATGCTGACTCACTCCCCCTCCCCCTTGATCAGGCGGCACCGATCGTTGCCACCAAGCGCATCACCTCGTCGCCGTATCGTTCGTCGGTTCGTCGGTTCGTCCGCTCGTCCGTCACGTTTGCCGTTTCGCGATCAGTCCAACGCGCGGGCGATGACCTGACGCTGAATCTCGCTGGTACCTTCGTAGATCTGCGTGATGCGCGCATCCCGGTAGTGACGCTCCACCGGATAGTCCTCGAGATAGCCATAGCCGCCGTGAATCTGGATGGCGTCGGAGCACACCGACTCCGCCAGCTCCGACGCGAACAGCTTGGCCTGCGACGCCTCGGACAGGCATGGCAATCCCTGCGTGCGCAGCGCCGCTGCGTGCAGGATCAGAAATCTTGCTGCGTTGATGCGCGTCGTCATGTCGGCGAGCATGTTCGCAATACTCTGATGCTCGCGAATCGGCTTGCCAAACTGCTGGCGCTCGCCGGCATACTGCAGCGCCGCCTCGAACGCCGCCCGCGCCACCCCCAGTGCGAGCGCCGCAATGCCGATGCGTCCGCCTTCGAGATTCGACAACGCAATCTTCAATCCCTGCCCCGGCTCGCCAAGCAACGCGTCGTCGCCCACTTCGCAGTCGATCAGGGTGATCGGGCAGGTGTCCGACGCCCGGATACCAAGCTTGTGCTCCGGATGCCCGACCTCGAACCCCGGCGTATTCGTCGGCACGATGAACGCCGAGATGCCACGCTTGCCGGCCGCAGGATCGGTCACGGCGAACACGATGGCGACGGCGGCTCGTTTGCCGTTCGTCACGAACTGCTTGCTGCCGTTGAGCACCCACTTGTCGCCGCGACGCTCGGCACGCGTTCGCAAATTATTGGCCTCCGACCCGGCCTGCGGCTCAGTCAGGCAGAACGCCCCGATCTTCCGGCCGGCGGCCAGATCCGGCAGCCAGCGCTCGCGCTGAGCGTCGGTGCCGAATTTCAGAATCGGCGAGCAGCCCACGGAGTTGTGAACGGACATCATCGTGGCCGTGGACGCACAACCGACGGCGATTTCCTCCATTGCCAGGGCATACGCCGTGTAATCCGTGTACGAGCCACCGTACGTCTCGGGCACCATCATCCCCAGCAAGCCGAGCTCGCCCATTTGCGCGACCATGGCGTCGGGCAACGCGCAGTCGCGGTCCCACTGCGCGGCATTCGGCGCAAGCTGCTCACTGGCAAACGTGCGCGCCATGTCGCGAATCATGCGTTGGTCTTCGGTATAGAAATCCATGTTCTGTCTCCCGCACCCTGACATTATCCAAAGGGATCGCCAGCACCCGTGCTTTGTCGATGGCTTCAGTGTAGGGATCGCGCCGCGTTGGCACCATAGCCAAAAGCGGCAAATTGCATGAGCGGAATTGCCATCGGAAAAGGCCGACGCCGCCCTCGGCAAAACCCTCAATAGGGCATTCGACCCCGCGCCGCCTTGCCCGGCGGGGTACCTCGTCACCCCGCAAGTCCCCACCGCCAGAGTGGATAAATCCCTCACGAACCTTGACCCGTTTGGGCATTGCGTCCCGCCGACGCCACGCATTAGGATGAATTTCGCCAATGCCCCGTGAGCGCCGCGTCCCGATCAAGACGGCGCCCGGGCGGTCTGCGATGCACGCCCGAACGCTTTCATCATAGGCGCGCGGCTGCGGACCGGCATCCGACTACAGGAGACGACCCATGACTGCGGACTACGCGGACACCTACCGCGCGTTTGACCTCGACGCCACCGTGCGCACCACGCTTGCCGGGCATCTGGACGCGATGAACGCGTGCGTCGAGTGCTGCGACCGTCACGCGCTTCCCGGGCGCATCGCCCTGTTCTGGGAAGGGAAAGACGGCACCAGCCAGACGTGGACGTTTCGCGAATTACAAACGCGCTCCGCACGCTTTGCCAATTTCCTGCGCGAACAGGGCGTGCAGCCCGGCGACCGCGTGAGCGGGCTGTTGCCGCGTACGCCCGAATTGCTCGTGACGATTCTCGGCACCTGGCGCGCGGGGGCGGTGTATCAACCGCTCTTCACGGCGTTCGGGCCGAAGGCCATCGAACACCGGCTGCACAGTGCTCAGAGCAAGCTCGTGGTGACCGACGGCGCCAATCGACCCAAGCTCGACGAGGTGGTCCACTGCCCGCCGGTCGTCACCGTCAGCGGGCCGCGCGGCCAGGGGGTGCGCCAGAGCGACTTCAGCTTCTGGCATGAGGTCGAGCAGCACGCCCCCGACTTCGCGCCCGTGATGCGCCGCGGCGACGATCCGTTTCTGATGATGTTCACCTCGGGCACGACGGGTGCCGCCAAGCCGGTCATGGTGCCGTTGCGCGCGATCATGGCGTTCGTGGGCTATATGCGCGACGCCGTTGATCTGCGACCGACCGACGCGTTCTGGAACATTGCCGATCCGGGGTGGGCCTATGGCCTTTACTATGCGGTGACGGGCCCGCTCGCGATGGGCATTCCCACCACCTTCTACGACGGCCCGTTCAATGTCGAGAGCACGTACCGGATCATCCAGAAGCTCGGCATCACGAATCTGGCCGGCTCGCCGACCGCCTTTCGCCTGCTGATCGCCGGCGGCGACAAGACAGCCGCGCCCCTGAAGGGACAGTTGCGCGCCGTGTCCAGCGCCGGCGAGCCGCTCAACCCGGAGGTCATCCGCTGGTTCGCCGAGCACCTCGGCGTGACCATTCAT
Organism: Pandoraea eparura; assembly: GCF_902459725.1. Taxonomy (GTDB): domain Bacteria; phylum Pseudomonadota; class Gammaproteobacteria; order Burkholderiales; family Burkholderiaceae; genus Pandoraea; species Pandoraea eparura. The sequence goes on along the minus strand of NZ_CABPSH010000004.1, from coordinate 7,133 downwards.
GACCACTATGGTCAGACGGAACTCGGCATGGTCGTCTGCAACCATCACGCGTTGGCCCATCCGGTGCAGGCCGGGACCGCCGGCTTCGCGTCACCGGGGCATCGCGTGGTTGTCCTCGACGACGAGGGCCGCGAGTGTCCGGTCGGCCAGCCGGGCGTACTCGCCCTCGATCGACGACAATCGCCGTTGATGTGGTTCACCGGTTACTGGGAGCGGGAGACGCCCGCATTCGTGGGCGAGTACTATCTCTCCGGAGACACGGTCGAGCGCAACGAGGACGGCAGCATCAGCTTTGTCGGACGCAACGACGACGTCATTACGTCGGCCGGGTATCGCATCGGACCGTTCGATGTCGAGAGCGCGCTGATCGAACATCCCGCGGTCGTTGAAACGGCCGTGGTCGGCAAGCCGGATCCGGAGCGTACCGAACTGGTCAAGGCGTTCGTCGTGCTGCATTCGCAGTTCGCGCCGACGGACGCGCTCGCGCAGGCGCTTCAGGCGCATGTCCGCCACCGCCTGTCCACGCACGCCTATCCGCGTGAAATCGAATTCGTCGCCGAACTGCCCAAGACACCGAGCGGCAAGCTCCAGCGTTTTATCTTGCGCAACCAGGAAATCGCCAAGGCCGCGCAGTCGTCGGCCAGCGCGGCCTGAGCGTCAACACGCTTTTCTTTCAGAGATCGCAGCCCATGCAAATCAAGGATCGTGTCTTTCTCGTCACCGGCGCATCGTCGGGTCTCGGTGCGGCCACCGCACGCATGTTTGTCGACGCGGGCGCGAAGGTCGTGCTCGGTGACATCAACGCCGAGGCCGGTGCCCAACAGGCCAGTGCACTGGGCGACGCGGCCCGTTTCGTCGCCACCGACATTACCCGCGAAGACGACGTGCAGCGCCTGGTCGATACCGCCAAAAGCGCGTTCGGCCGCCTGAACGGCGTGGTCAACTGCGCCGGTCTCGTCATGGGCGAGCGCATTCTGGGCAAGCAAGGCCCACACCGGCTCGACAGCTTTGCCCGCATCGTCAATGTGAATCTGATCGGCACGTTCAACGTGCTGCGCATTGCGGCCACGGCGATCGCCGAGGGCGATGCCGACGCCGAGGGCGAACGCGGCGTGATCGTCAACACGGCATCGGTCGCCGCGTTCGACGGACAGATCGGGCAGGCCGCCTACGCCGCCTCGAAGGGGGGCGTAGCCGCACTGACGCTGCCGGCCGCGCGCGAACTAGCGCGCGTTGGCGTACGCGTGGTGACGATTGCGCCGGGCATCTTCGAAACGCCGATGATGGCCGGCATGACGCCCGAGGTGCAGGCCGCGCTGGGCGCATCGGTGCCGTTCCCGCCGCGCCTCGGCCGTCCGTCGGAGTATGCCGCGCTGGTGCGCCATATCGTCGAGAACGTCATGCTCAACGGCGAAGTGATTCGTCTGGACGGCGCGCTGCGCATGGCGCCGAAGTAAGTCATCGCCGGCATCGCCATGGCGCGCCGCACGCGAAAATCGGAAAGGGCCGATCCCGTTTTCGGACGGCCCCGGAAGCGTCGTCAGGGGTCGCACTGCTAGAATCGGTGCGTCCCCTTGCTACGATGTTCCGTTTCGCGACGCATGGAAAAAGGCAGCATTTCAATACATTTCGTGATCAACGCGTTGGCACATGTCGAGCGGCTCGGCGGCGATCCGGTGGCATTGCTGCATGGCGCCGATATCGCCCCATCGCTGCTCGCGCATCCGCAAGCCCGCGTCTCGGCGGATCGATACGCGCACCTGTGGCGGTTGATCAGTGTCGCGCTAGACGACGAATTCTTCGGGCAGGATTCACGCCGCATGAAAGTCGGCAGCTTTGCGATGTTGTGTCACACCGTCGTCGCCTGCCGCACGCTCGATCAGGCGCTGCAACGCGCAACGCGCTTCATGGAACTGTTGCTCGACGATCTGGCGGTGCATCTGGTCCGCGACGGCGCGCTCGCCCGGCTCGAAGTGCATGAACGTGACGACTCGGAGTCGCCACGCATCTTCGGGCACGAAACGCTGCTGATCCTCTTCTATGCGCTGACTTGCTGGCTGATCGCGCGGCGCGTGCCGTTGAGCACGGCCTACTTTTCATTTCCCGAGCCGGTCTACAGCGATGAGTATCGGACGATGTATTCGCCGCGGCTGGTTTTCCATGCGGCACACACGGCCATCGAATTCGATGCTGCATGCCTGGACTTGCCGGTGGTGCAGAACGACGCCTCCGTGAAGGAATTTCTGCGCGCGGCGCCGGGCAACATCATCCTCAAGTACAAGAACACGAAGGGTATGGTCGCACGCGTGCGGCGGCGATTGAAGACGATGCCGACCGATAGCTGGCCGGCCTTCGAAGCGCTGGCGGGCGAGTTCCACACCACGCCATCGACGCTGCGCCGGCGCCTTGAGGAAGAGGGCCAGTCGTATCAATCGATCAAGGACCAATTGCGGCGCGACCTCGCGATTCACGCGCTATGCCACACGTCGAAGCCCATGCTGGAGATCGCCCTGTCGCTGGGCTTTGCCGAACCGAGTGCGTTCTTTCGGGCATTCCGAAAATGGACGGGAGCGCGTCCCGGCGACTATCGGCGTCAAACCGTGACGGCGTAACGCCGACCTCGCCGCTCACGCGGTGCGCGCTTTCGCCTTACTTCGTCGCCGCTGACGGCGCTGATGCGCGATCCGAGCGGTAGTTGAGTTTGTGCGAGAGTTCGTCCGCGGCAGATACGACCTTCTCGACAATGCCGCTCTCGAGCAGATCCGCCTCTACGCGCGACTGAGGAATCGTCACGCTGATCACGGCGACGATCTGTCCGCGATGATTGCGCACGGGCGCCGCAATCGTCGAGATGTTCTGCTCGAAGAAGGCCTGGCTCATGCTGTACCCGCGGGCGATGTCGTCCTGGACCACGCGATACAACGCGTCCACGGTCGTTGGCGTGTGGGCCGTGTAGGCTTCGAGCTTGGGTTCCGGGTAAAGCTGCTTGAGCGCCGGCAGCGAGTAGTCGCCGAGCAGAATGTGCCCGACGACAGTCGCATGGGCGGGCAGGCGCGTGCCGACCCGCACCGATCCGAACACGAGGTCGCGACTGGCCGCCTTTGCGACAAACACCGCATCGCGCTGATCGAGAATCAGGATATGACTGGAGAACCCCGTGGCATCGCGCAGCTTCTCGATGACCGGTGTGCCCAGATCGGTCAGTTCGAGCGAATTCAGATACTCGAACCCTAGGCGCAGCACCGCCACGCCCAATCGATAGTGACGATCGTCCCCGGCCTTCTCGATGAAACCTTCGGCTTCGAGGGTCTGCAACAAACGGAAGACCGTCGAGCGTGGGATGCCAAGACGCCGCGCAAGGTCGGCCCCGGCCAGCACGGGCTCGCGCGCCGAGAACGCCATAAGAACGCGCAGCCCGCGCTCAAGGCCCGGGACGGAGTATTTGTTATCGCTGTCGTTGCTCATGCCGTTTGCGCACATTGGCGCCGACCGGTGTGCGGCGCTTGCGCGCAACCGATAGACGATATTCATCGAAGGCGCACATTATAGGCCACGGGCCTGCCGTCCGGCCATGACGAATCGCCACGCGGCGACCGGGACACTTTCTCACGCGACGAGATTCGGTTGCACCTCCGGCGCGCGAAGTTGCGCCCCGTCTCGCGTCATGGTGCCCTATCGGGGCGCAAGCGAGCACCCATCTTGGGCGATCCGCCGGTGGCATGGGCAATGCACCGCAATGGGGGTAATTCCGAAGCGCGTCGACGTGCACTTTTTGTCATCATCTCGGTTGCAAGCTTGACAAGCTGGCGCATGTGGAGCGAGACACTCTGGCCGGGGCCGAGAATAATAAACGATCCGGACTGGCCAACAGGCACGTATTCCTTTTCTCCTGACGCTTTTGCGATTGCCTATCCCAATAGCCACCCAGGAGCTGCGCCCACCTGCCAAGTGGGCGTTTTTTTGCTGGTCAAACGCTCACATCGCAGTGTGGTTCGCCCCGCCCGCGGCGTTCTTCATAAGAGAACCCGATGCTCTGGCATGCTTGTTGCTTGTATTTCCAGCATCGGGGAACGACGCCGCCTTGGCCGAGGTTTCACGGATAAGCACCTACCGGATTGCCTCGGTACCTGCCAGATCGTGAAGCTCGGACTCGCCCCCTGCGGCGCCTCCGTTTGTTTTGGGTCGAGGTGTTATGTTTACTGAACTGAGCGACGTTGAATGGCACGCCCTGCGTGATCTGATTTGTGACCGTCCGGTCCGTACGGAGCGGCGCGGCCGCCCTCAAGTCGAGCAGCGCACGCTGACCAATGCTGTCTTGTGGGTGCTGTTTACCGGCGAGAGCTGGTCCAAGCTGCCCATGCAGTACCCCTCCGTACCGACTTGCCGACGCAAACTCAATGAGTGGCGCGAATCGGGCATGCTCGATACGATCCTGAAGCGCCTGCAACAATCGGGCCGCGACATCAGCGCCTGCGCGGGTCAAGTCAGCAAGCCCACGCGCAGCACGCCCTGCGGCGACACCGATCGCCTGCGCGGGGTGTTCTGGACCAACCCGGCCTCGTGGAAGCCGCCGGTTGCCGTGCGCTGATCGGCAACCCCACCACGCCCACCCTCACAACGTTCTTTGTCCGACAGGCATGCCGCGCAACGCTCGCGGCATTGTTGGACCCGCATGACAGGGTTAGCCGGATAGCCGCCCAATGCGTGAGCGTTGACCGCCGGTCACCTCTCGCGTTTGTTGCCAGGGCTTACGTCAAAGCGCCGCGCGCACCGCTTCGGCAATCGCGAGTGACGCCGTCAGCCCCGGGGACTCGATACCGAACAGGTTGATGAGGCCCGCCACGCCATGCACCGCCGGCCCATCGATACGGAAGTCTGCCGTCGGCTCGCCGGGGGCGCTGATCTTCGGTCGAATGCCTGCATAGCCGGGCTGCAGCGCGCCGTCCGCCAACGCGGGCCAATAGCGCCGCACCGCCGCGTAGAAGCCTTCGCCATCCGCGGCATTGACCGTGTAGTCGATCTCGTCGACCCATTCCACGTTCGGACCAAAACGCGCTTGCCCCCCGAGATCGAGCGTCAGGTGCACGCCCAGCCCGCCCGGCTCCGGCACAGGATAGATCAAGTGCGAGAACGGCGCGCGCTGCGAACAGGTGAAGTAGCTCCCCTTCGCGAAATAGCGCTGCGGAATGTGTTCGGGGGAGAGCCCGTCGAACGTGCGCGCGACGTCCACGGCGTGGAGCCCCGCGCTGTTGACGACGGTGTTGGCGAGCAGTGTCGACGTGACGCCCGCCGTGTCAATCTCCAGCGCGATACCGTCGGCGTGCCCCACACGGGCGCCGACGACGCGCGCGTCGAACGCGAGCATGGCGCCGGCGTTCTGCGCATCGCCCTGCAAGGCGAGCATCAGTCCGTGGCTGTCCACAATGCCCGTTGACGGGGACAGTAACGCACCAAACGCGTGCAACGCTGGTTCGCGCTGGGCGACTTCGCTGGCGGTGAGCCATTGCAGATCGTCGACGCCGCTGGCACGCGCGTTGGCGGCAATGGCCTCGAGTTCGCTCATCTGGCGCTCGCTGGTCGCGACGATCAGCTTGCCACAGCGGCGATGCTCCACGCCGTGCGACGCGCAAAACGCATACAGGCGGTGCTTGCCCTCGACGCACAGCGCTGCCTTGCGCGAGCCGGGCGGGTAGTAAATGCCACCGTGAATGACTTCGCTGTTACGTGAACTGGTGCCGGTGCCGATCGCACGCTCGGACTCCAGGATGACCACTTCGCGCCCGGCCATGGCCAGGGTCCGCGCGACGGCCAACCCCACCACGCCCGCGCCGATCACGACGCAATCGACTTTGTCCATCGCTGTTCCTTCGTTTCTTTCCGATTCGCATGAAGACGCCGCACCGTCGCCGGCCGGCCTCTTCATGCGGATCGGCTGCGGGAGTCGATCCCGCAGCGTCACTTCAGGACTCGCTTACAGCGCGCCCGTCAGCTCCGGCACCACCGTGAACAGATCGCCCACCAGACCGTAATCCGCCACCGAGAAGATCGGCGCTTCCGGATCCTTGTTGATCGCCACGATCACCTTCGAATCCTTCATCCCCGCCAAGTGCTGGATCGCCCCCGAAATGCCCACCGCCACGTACAACTGCGGTGCCACGATCTTGCCCGTCTGGCCGACCTGGTAGTCGTTGGGCACATAACCCGCGTCGACCGCCGCGCGCGAGGCGCCCAGCGCCGCGCCCAGCTTGTCCGCCAGCGGCTCAAGCACCAACGCGAAGTTTTCGCCGCTTCCCAGACCCCGGCCACCCGAGACGATGATCTTCGCGCTCGTGAGTTCCGGACGGTCCAGCTTCGTCACTTCACGACCCACGAACTGCGACAGGCCAGCGTCCGGCGTCGCCGCCACGGCTTCCACCGCTGCACTGCCACCACTTGCCGCAACGGGATCGAACCCCGTCGAGCGCACCGTGATCACCTTCACCTTGTCCGCGCTTTGCACCGTCGCAATCGCGTTGCCCGCGTAGATCGGTCGCTCGAACGTGTCGGCGCTGTCGACCTTCGTGATGTCCGAAATCTGCGCCACATCGAGCAGGGCCGCCACGCGCGGTGCGATGTTCTTGCCGTACGCCGTCGCATTGGCCAGGATGTGCGTGTAGCCGCCGGCGATCGACACCACCTCGTCGGCGATGTTCTCGGCCAGGCCGTCACCGAAGTACGGCGCGTCGGCCAGCAGTACCTTCTTCACGCCCGCGATCTGTGCCGCGGCGTCAGCCGCCGCCTTCGCGTTGTGGCCTGCCACCAGCACGTGCACGTCGTCGCCGCATTGCAGCGCCGCCGCCACCGTGTTCAGGGTCGCCGCCTTGATCGATTGATTGTCGTGTTCAGCAATTACAAGAATGCTCATCTCGTCGTCTCCCCTTAGATGACCTTGGCCTCAAGCTTCAGCTTGTCGACGAGCGCTGCCACGTCCGCCACCTTCACCCCTGCACTGCGCTTGGGCGGCTCCACCACCTTGAGCGTCTTCAGGCGCGGGCTCACGTCCACGCCCAGATCCGCCGGCTTGACCGTCTCCAGCGGCTTCTTCTTCGCCTTCATGATGTTGGGCAGCGTCACGTAACGCGGCTCGTTCAGGC
>NZ_CABPSH010000003.1 GCF_902459725.1 Pandoraea eparura | reverse complement strand
GGTGGCGGCGGTGGCGGCGGTGGCGGTGGTAATGCGCCCGGCGGCAGCGGTGGCGCGAGCACCGGTGGAGGCGTCGGCGCTTCCGGCCCAGGCGGTCTCGGCATCGGTGGCGCGGCTGGCGGTAACGGACTTGCCGCGTTCGGCGGCCCCAGTGGTTTCGGCGGTGGTGGTGGATGTTCGATGAACGGCTTGAATGGCGAGGAGACGTGTCCCTGAGTCCGTCGCAGGCGGGCCCGCAGGCGATCGGCACAACGCAGGCGGGCGCTGCCCCGAGGCATTTTCCCCAAATAGCGAATCTTGCAGGTTAATCGCCGGTTCCTGATGCGACCGGCTGACGGCTTCGCTGTCAGCCGTGCCACCCCCCCCCGGCCCGTGATCAGGCAGTTCTCCCGGCGACGCGCCCCTTCGGATGACCGAAGGGGCGTTTTTTTGCGGCGACCGGTCTGTCGTCCCGCGTTGGGGATATCGACATGCCGATTTCGTATTTCGCGTAAACCCGCATTTATGGCAGCATCGCGGGTCTGGGTCGTGCAGAGGCATTGCTGTGCCCTCGCGACCGTTGTGGACCCATCAAGTCCGCCCCCATCGAACCGGCGCTCAACAGGCGCCAAATGAGCAACAGGAGAAATCGCCCATGCTGTCCCGTCCACTGATTCACGCGTTCCTCGGCGCCACGTTCGCGCTGGCCTCTCTAGGCGCCACGGCCCAGACGGCCGCCAAGCCCCTGAAGGTCGGCACGATGGCCGGCTCGGACGCACAGATCTTCGAAGTCGTGAAGAAGGTCGCCCACCAGCGCGGCCTGGAGATCAAGATCATCGAATTCAGTGACTACGCACAGCCGAACGCCGCGCTCGACGCCGGCGATCTGGATGCCAATGGCTTCCAGCACAAGCCGTTCCTCGACAGCCAGGTCAGGGATCGCGGCTACAAGATCGTGAGCGCCGGTCTTACGTACGTCTCGCCGCTGGGCTATTACTCGAAGAAATACAAGTCGCTGAAGGACCTGCCGAATGGCGCCAAGGTCGGCATCCAGAACGATCCGTCGAACGGCAATCGCGCGTTGCTCCTGCTGCAGAAGGAAGGCCTGATCAAGCTGCGCACCGGTGCCGGTGTCGACGGCAAGAACGCGACCCCGCTGGACATCGCCGAAAACCCGAAGAAGCTCAAGATCGTGGAGCTCGAAGCCGCACAACTGCCGCGCGCACTGCCGGATCTGGACGCTGCCTCGATCAACACCAACTTCGCCGCGCAAGCCGGCCTGGTGCCCAAGCGTGACGCCATCGCGATCGAAGACCTGAAGGGGCCTTACGCCAACCTGATCGCCGTGCGCGCACAAGACGCGAACAAGCCGTGGGTCAAGCAACTGGTCGACGCTTACCACTCCGACGAAGTGAAGAAGTTCATCGAGACGCAGTTCAAGGGCGCGCTGATTCCGACGTGGTAATCGCAGGCGACGGACAATATGCGCGTTGCGCGTATCGTCTGCAGGACTGGACGAACCGGGGTTTCGACCCCGGTTTTTTTATGTCGCCGCGACTGGCAAAGACGGTTATATCGCAGCGCAGGCGTGACATCGTTTGACTAGAATAAAAGAGAGATCCGGACCGACGGGAGGTCGCCATGTCCATGCTCAACGTCTCGATGATGCTTGTGGCGCTGCTGGTGGGCTTCGCCATTGGCATGTTCTTCGATCATTTCTGGGTGACGCATCACGACGAGCCGTCCCAGCACCGGCGCCTGGACTGGCATGAGATGTGGGACCGCATCCGTCACCAGCACTGACGCGGTGAGTCGCACCTGAGCGGTACGCCTCAGTCGCCGGCGGTGTCGCGCAGTTTTCGCCAGAGCGTCGAGCGGCTGATGCCCAGTGCCTCGCAGGCGGCGCCGCGGTCGCCACCGCACGCCGCCAGTGTGGCATGAATGCGCGCCAGTTCTTCTGCTGCGCGACGGGCGCGGCCTGTCAGCGGCGCTGATGGTGTCGCGTCGGTGCCTGCGTCGGTCAAGCCGGCGGGACGCGAATCTCGCGCGCCTGTTTGCCGTTCGCTGTTCGTTTTTGAAACGTCGGGCGGCATGCGTGTGCCAAGTGCATGGGGCATCGCCCCCAACTCCGGGGCAATCTCGACCAAGCGCGCGCGGCTGATCTCGCGCGCGTCGACGACATCCGCGCAAACGACGGCAATCCGTTCCAGCAGATTCTCCAGTTCGCGGACATTCCCAGGCCAGTGATAGGTTGCGAGCAGTGGCAGCAGCGACGCCTGCAACGCTTCGACGCTCATGCGCGCCCCGGCACGGGCGAGCGCGCGTTCGAGAAAGAGCGGGGTGAGGCGCGGCAGGTCGTCCATGCGCTCGCGCAGTGATGGCAGCACCATGCGCAGGATGTTGAGCCGGTAATACAAGTCTTCGCGGAACCCGCCGGCCGCGACGCGCTGGCGAAGATCGCGGTGCGTGGCCGCAATCACGCGCACGTCGCAGGGCACCGGTTCGGTCGCGCCCAGACGCAGCACCTCGCGCTCCTGCAGCACCCGCAACAGGCGCGTTTGCAGCGGCATCGGCATCTCCCCGATTTCGTCGAGAAAAATGGTGCCGTTGTGCGCCGTCTCGAACAGCCCCGCCTTGCCGCCGCGCCGCGCGCCGGAAAAGGCGCCATCCTCGTAGCCGAACAGTTCGCTCTCGAGCAGCGTTTCCGGAAACGCCGCGCAGTTGATCGCGACGAACGGATAGTCGCGCCGTCGACTGGCGTTGTGGATGCCTTGCGCGAGCAGTTCCTTGCCCGTGCCGCTCTCGCCGTGGACGAGCACGGTCGAGTCGGTTTGCGCGTAGCGGCGTGCCAATGCGCGCACTTGCGTCATCGCGTCCGAATCGCCGATGAGATCGTCGAGGCGGTAGCGCGCCACGAGATGGCGCGGGCGATGGCGCGAGCGTAGCGAGCGATCGACGCGCGCGAACGACTGCGAGTCCTGGCAGGTCAGCAGCGCGCCCGTGAGCGTGCCCTGGTCGAGCAAGGGAATGCGGTTGATGACCCACGTCTTGCCGGCCATCGAGACGATGGCCTCGAGTTCGGCGCTCGCACTCTCCAGCGTGCGCGCGATGTCGAGCGCCGGGGCGATGACGTCAAGCGGACGGCCGAGCGCGTCGGCTACGCTCACGCCGAGCATGCCGGCCATTGATGCGTTGATCGCTTCGATGCGTCCGTTCAGATCGACGGCCGCTACCCCTTCGTGCAGGTGCCGCAGCACCGTATCGAGCCGCTCGCGGCGTTGCGCTTCAATGCGCCCGAAGCGCGCCACTTCGAGCGCCGTGTCGAACGCGGCGCGCACCGAATCCTGCGAATAGAGAAAGACGCCCGTGAGTCCGGCTCGCTCGGCCAGCTCGCTCACCAGCCCGGGGCCGACGATGACCTCGATGCCTTCGTCGCGCAAGCGGTGTACGAGGTCTTCCGCATCGTGGCGGTCGAAATAGGCGTGTTGCGAGATATCGAGGTGGAAGGCGCTCTTGAAGCGCTCGAATTCGGGCGCGGGGCGGGCGTACGACACCAGCGCAATACGCGACGCGGGCGAGACGGCCGACGCGGGTGACGAGGGTGGCAAGGGTGACGAGGGTGGCAAGGGTGACGAGGGTGGCAAGGGTGAGGGCGACGACAGGGCGCGGCGTGCCCGTGCCAACGCGTGCATCACGTCGAAGCCGGTCACCTTCACGAGCACCACGGGCAGGGCCAGGCGCTCGCGCAGGAAGGCGCCGTTCGAGCCGGCCGCCACGATGCCGTCGACGCTGCCGGCGGGCAGACGCGCCAACGCGTCGATGACGGCTTCATAACCCTTGTCGATGATCTGCACCTCGGCTTGCGCGGCGTAGTCCGGCACGATGTCGCGATACAGTTCGCCGAGCTTGCTGATGCCCACGGCCCAGATTACGGGCTTTCGAACGGCGGTGACCGGTTGCGCAAACCCCGTGCGGCGGGCGCTCGCGGCCGCAGAGGGCAGGCGGGGAGGCAATTCGGCAGCGGGGTTGGGCATGGCCTGACTCATCGGTATGCGCGGGGTGGCGCGGGTAAGGTGCGGCTAGTGCGCGGGCGGCGGGGCGGACGGGCGTCGCTACGACAGACTGATTCGAATCGTAGCACAATGCAATGATGTGTTTCATTATGAGTTTCATAATGAAACAAAATGAAACGCTTTGACAGCGCGAGGCAAGCGGATCATCTTGACGCGCGCGTCACATCCGAGAAGAATTTCCGCTGCGAAATGAACGTCTTAGCGACGCGGTGCCGCACTTGGCGCGCGCCGGGATAGCGGGCTGGCACGGCCATTGCTAATGTCCTTGCCATTACTCAACCCACGTGCGATTCGGCGGCGTTCCACCGTCGGTCGCGCACGACACGACCGAGGCACTCACGTGACGCAAACCCATCGTTCGGCCGGCGCCGCTTTCCGCGAGGCCGTCAAGACCGAGCAACCGTTGCAGGTTGTCGGCGCCATCAACGCGAACCACGCCCTGCTGGCCAAGGCGGCCGGATTCAAGGCGATCTACCTGTCCGGCGGCGGGGTGGCGGCGGGGTCGCTCGGCCTGCCCGATTTGGGCATCTCCACGCTCGACGACGTGCTCACCGACGTGCGCCGCATCACCGACGTGTGCGACCTGCCGTTGCTCGTCGACGTCGATACCGGCTTCGGGCCGTCGGCATTCAACATTGCGCGCACGGTGCAATCGCTCATCAAGTTTGGCGCGGGCGCCATGCACATCGAGGACCAGGTCGGCGCGAAGCGCTGCGGCCACCGTCCGGGCAAGGCCATCGTGAGCCAGCAGGAGATGGTCGATCGCATCAAGGCGGCGGTCGATGCCCGCACCGATGAGAACTTCGTGATCATGGCGCGCACCGATGCGCTGGCCGTGGAGGGTCTGCAGGCTGCCATCGATCGCGCCTGCGCGTGCGTCGAAGCCGGCGCCGACATGATCTTCCCGGAGGCGATGACCGAGTTGCCGATGTACCGCCAGTTCTCCGACGCCGTGAAAGTGCCGGTGCTCGCGAACATCACCGAGTTCGGCGCGACGCCGCTGTTCACGGTGGAAGAACTCAAGAGCGCGCAGGTCGGGCTCGTGCTGTACCCGCTCTCCGCCTTCCGTGCCATGAACAAGGCGGCACAGAACGTCTACCAGACGATTCGCCGAGACGGCACGCAAAAGGCCGTGCTCGACACGATGCAAACCCGCGCCGAACTCTATGAGAGCATCGGCTACCACGATTACGAACAGAAGCTCGACGCGCTGTTCGCCCAACAGAAATAACCGAATCCCTGATCCTGGAGGAATGAGCATGAGCGAGACGACCGCCACCGGCTTCAAGCCGAAGAAATCCGTCGCCCTGTCGGGGGTGACCGCCGGCAATACCGCCCTGTGTACGGTGGGCCGTTCGGGCAACGATCTGCACTACCGCGGCTACGACATTCTGGATCTGGCCCAGACCTCGGAGTTCGAGGAAATCGCTTACCTGCTCGTCTACGGCAAGCTGCCTAGCGTGGCGGAGCTGCGCGGCTACAAGGCCAAGCTCAAGGCGCTGCGCGGCTTGCCGGCCGCCGTCAAGGACGCGCTCGAAACCGTGCCTGCCGCCGCCCATCCGATGGACGTGATGCGCACGGGCGTCTCGGTGCTCGGCACCGTGTTACCGGAGAAGGATGACCACAATGTGCCGGGCGCGCGCGACATCGCCGACCGTCTGATGGCCAGCTTCGGCTCGATGCTGCTGTACTGGTACCACTTCAGCCACAATGGCGTGCGCATCGATGTGGAGACGGACGATGACAGCATCGGCGGCCACTTCCTGCACCTGCTGCACGGCGAGAAGCCGTCGGACCTGTGGGTGCGTGCCATGCACACTTCGCTGATCCTGTACGCGGAGCACGAATTCAACGCGTCCACGTTCACCGCGCGCGTGATCGCGGGCACGGGCTCGGACATGCACTCCGCCATCACCGGTGCCATCGGCGCGCTGCGCGGCCCGAAGCACGGTGGCGCGAACGAAGTGGCGTTCGAGATCCAGAAGCGCTACGACTCGCCCGACGACGCCGAGGCCGATATCCGCCGCCGCGTCGAGAACAAGGAAGTCATCATCGGCTTCGGTCACCCGGTCTACACCGTGAGCGATCCGCGCAACAAGGTCATCAAGGAAGTCGCGCACGAATTGTCGAAAGACCAGCAGAACACGAAGATGTACGACATCGCCGAGCGACTGGAGTCGGTGATGTGGGACGTCAAGAAGATGTTCCCGAACCTGGACTGGTTCAGCGCCGTGAGCTACCACATGATGGGGGTGCCGACGGCGATGTTCACGCCGCTGTTCGTGATTGCGCGCACGTCCGGCTGGAGTGCCCACGTCATCGAGCAACGCATCGACAACAAGATCATTCGTCCGAGCGCCAATTACACCGGTCCGGAAGACCAGCAGTTCGTGCCGATCGAAAAGCGTTGAGCCTGCCTGCGACAGGCATTTCTCGCCCGGAAGGCCCGGGGCGGTGGCATCGACGCCGCTGTCCCGGGCCTTCCGGCACGCAGGCACGTTGTCTGCACAGGCTTCACGCCGCCATCCACCGGGCCGATACCTTCCTCACATGATGAATACCGAATACCGCAAATCCCTGCCCGGGACGTCGCTCGATTACTTCGACGCCCGCGCCGCTGTCGAGGCCATTGCGCCGGGCGCCTACGACACGCTGCCCTACACGTCGCGCGTGCTGGCCGAGAACCTCGTGCGCCGCTGCGACCCGGCGGCGCTGACCGATTCCCTCAAGCAACTGATCGAGCGACGCCGCGATCTCGATTTCCCCTGGTTTCCTGCCCGCGTAGTGTGTCACGACATTCTCGGCCAGACCGCGCTTGTCGACCTTGCCGGGCTGCGTGACGCCATCGCGGCGCAAGGCGGCGATCCCGCGCTGGTCAATCCGGTGGTGCCGACGCAGCTCGTCGTCGATCACTCGCTCGCCGTCGAGTGCGGCGGCTTCGATCCCGACGCGTTCGCGAAGAACCGCGCCATCGAGGATCGTCGCAATGAAGACCGCTTCGACTTCATCAACTGGACGAAGCAAGCGTTCCGCAATGTCGACGTGATTCCGCCGGGCAACGGCATCCTGCACCAGATCAATCTGGAGCGCATGAGCCCGGTGGTTCAGGTCGCGCACGGGGTGGCCTACCCGGATACGCTCGTGGGCACCGACTCGCATACGCCGATGGTCGATGCGCTGGGCGTGATCGCCATCGGCGTGGGCGGGCTGGAAGCGGAGAGTGTGATGCTCGGGCGCGCGTCGTGGATGCGACTGCCGGATATCGTCGGCGTGGCACTGACGGGCAGGCCGCAGCCGGGCATCACGGCGACCGATATCGTGCTGGCGCTCACCGAGTTCCTGCGCAAGGAAAAGGTCGTGTCGGCCTACCTCGAGTTCTATGGCGACGGGGCCGCGAACCTTACGCTGGGCGACCGCGCCACGATCTCGAACATGGCGCCCGAATTCGGCGCCACGGCGGCGATGTTCTACATCGACGCGCAAACGATCAAGTATCTGAAGCTCACTGGCCGCGACGACGCGCAGGTCGCGCTGGTCGAGACCTATGCGAAGCAGACCGGCCTCTGGGCCGACACGCTGGCGCACGCGCAGTACGAGCGCGTGCTCACGTTCGACCTCTCAAGCGTGGTGCGCAACATCGCCGGCCCGTCGAATCCGCACAAGCGTGTGCCGACGAGCGAGCTGGCCGCGCGCGGCATCAGCGGCAAGGTCGAGAACGAGCCGGGCCGGATGCCCGACGGCGCGGTCATCATCGCCGCGATCACGAGCTGCACGAACACGAACAACCCGCGCAACATGATTGCGGCAGGCCTGTTCGCGCGCAACGCCAATCGCGCGGGGCTCACGCGCAAGCCGTGGGTGAAGAGTTCGCTCGCCCCGGGGTCGAAGGCAGTCACGCTGTATCTGGAAGCCGCTGGGCTGCTGCCGGAACTGGAGAAGCTCGGTTTCGGCGTGGTCGCTTACGCGTGCACGTCGTGCAACGGCATGTCGGGCGCGCTCGACCCGGTTATCCAGCAAGAGATCATCGACCGCGACCTGTATGCCACGGCCGTGCTCTCGGGCAACCGCAACTTCGACGGCCGCATCCACCCGTATGCGAAGCAGGCGTTCCTCGCGTCGCCGCCGCTGGTGGTGGCCTACGCCATCGCCGGCACGATCCGTTTCGACATCGAGAAGGACGTGCTGGGGGTCGATGCCAATGGCAAGCCGGTGCGTCTGGCCGACCTGTGGCCGAGCGACGAAGAGATCGACGCGATCATCGAGCGCAGTGTCAAGCCGGAGCAGTTCCGTCGCGTGTACGAGCCGATGTTTGCCGCCTCGGTCGACGCGGGCGAGCCGGCCGACCCACTGTACGACTGGCGCGAGATGAGCACCTACATCCGTCGCCCGCCCTACTGGGAAGGGGCGCTCGCGGGTGAGCGCACGTTGCGCGGCATGCGCGCGCTAGCGGTGCTGGGCGACAACATCACGACCGACCACCTTTCGCCGTCGAACGCGATCATGGCCGACAGCGCGGCGGGCGAGTACCTCGCGAAGATGGGCCTGCCGGAAGAGGACTTCAATTCGTACGCCACGCACCGCGGCGATCACCTGACGGCGCAGCGCGCCACGTTCGCCAACCCGACGCTCAAGAACGAGATGGTCGTGGTCGACGGGCAGGTCAAGGCGGGGTCGCTCGCGCGGATCGAGCCGGAAGGCAAGGTCACGCGCATGTGGGAGGCGATCGAGACGTACATGGCGCGCAAGCAGCCGCTCATCGTTATCGCCGGGGCCGATTACGGCCAGGGCTCGTCGCGCGACTGGGCGGCCAAGGGCGTGCGACTGGCGGGTACCGAGGCGATTGTCGCCGAAGGCTTCGAGCGCATTCACCGCACCAATCTGGTCGGCATGGGCGTATTGCCGCTCGAATTCAAGCCAGGTACGAACCGCAAGACGCTCGGCATTGACGGCAGCGAGACCTTCGACGTGATCGGTGAGCGCACGCCGCGCGCCGATCTCACGCTGGTGGTTCATCGTCGGAATGGCGAGCGCGTGGAAGTGCCCGTGACCTGCCGTCTCGATACGGCGGAGGAAGTGTCGATCTACGAGGCAGGCGGAGTGCTGCAGCGCTTCGCGCAGGACTTTCTGGAATCGTCGCAGGCGGCAGCCTGAGGAGAGACGTGATGGCGCATCAGCCACAAATTCGTATTCCCGCCACGTATATGCGTGGCGGCACCAGCAAGGGCGTGTTCTTTCGCCTGCAGGACCTGCCCGCCCCCGCGCAGGTGCCGGGGGCGGCGCGCGACGCGCTGCTCATGCGCGTGATCGGCAGCCCGGATCCCTACGGCAAGCAGATCGACGGCATGGGCGGGGCCACGTCGAGCACGAGCAAGACCGTCATCCTCGCGAAGAGCGAGCGGCCGGGGCACGATGTGGACTATTTGTTCGGCCAGGTGTCGATCGACCAGAAGTTTGTCGACTGGAGCGGCAACTGCGGCAATCTGTCGGCGGCCGTCGGCCCGTTCGCGATCAGCGGCGGGCTGGTGGACCCGGCGCGGGTGCCGCGCGATGGCGTGGCCGTCGTGCGGATCTGGCAGGCCAACATCGGCAAGACGATCATCGCGCACGTGCCGATGACCGGCGGTGCGGTGCAGGAGACGGGGGATTTCGAACTCGACGGCGTGACGTTTCCGGCCGCCGAAGTCCAGCTCGAATTTCTCGATCCGGCCGCCGAGGAAGACGGTGAGGGCGGGGCCATGTTCCCGACCGGCAATCTCATCGACGACCTCGAAGTCCCCGGTGTGGGCACCTTCAAGGCCACGATGATCAACGCCGGCATTCCGACCATTTTCCTCAACGCCGAAGACATCGGCTATCGGGGCACGGAATTGCAGGACGCGATCAACAGCGACGCGAAGGCGCTTGCCATGTTCGAGACCATTCGCGCGTACGGCGCGATCCGCATGGGCCTGATCCAGGACGTGTCGGAAGCCGCGACGCGTCAGCACACGCCGAAGGTCGCGTTCGTGGCAAAGCCGGCCGGTTACACGGCGTCGAGCGGCAAGACCGTGAATCCGGGCGACATCGATCTGCTGGTGCGTGCGCTGTCGATGGGCAAGCTGCATCACGCCATGATGGGCACGGCGGCGGTTTGCATCGGCGCTGCGGCGTCGATTCCGGGCACGCTGGTCAACCTGGCCGCCGGTGGCGGCGCGCGTAACGCGGTGCGCTTCGGGCATCCGTCGGGCACTTTGCGCGTCGGCGCGGAGGCGAAACAGGACGGTGGCGAGTGGACGGTCACCAAGGCCATCATGAGCCGCAGCGCCCGGGTGTTAATGGAAGGCTGGGTGCGCATTCCCGGCGACGCGTTCTGACGTCGTGACGTGTTGACGGTTTGACGTTCGCCCCGCGCTGACGGCGGGGGGGGCGTGGGGATCCCGGCGGCCGGTGAGCATCCTGCTCTCCGGCCGCTTATCATGGGAGGTCTCGGGAAGTCGCCGGCGCCTTGGTGGGATGGCGGCTTTCGTCAACGTCACAGGAGGCCGCCCATGTCCGCAGGCATCTCGAATGTGCGTCCCGCGCCCGACAAGGTGCTGACCGATATTGTCGATTACGTCCTCACCTATGAGGTCCGCAGCGATCTCGCCTTCGACACCGCTCGCCATTGTCTGATCGACACCCTTGGGTGCGGCTTCGAGGCGCTGTCCTATCCGGCCTGCACCAAGCTGCTCGGGCCCATCGTGCCGGGCACGGTCGTGCCGAACGGCGCAAAGGTGCCCGGCACGCCGTATCAGCTCGACCCCGTGCAGGCAGCGTTCAATCTGGGCTCGATGATTCGCTGGCTCGACTTCAACGACACGTGGCTCGCGGCCGAATGGGGGCACCCGTCGGACAATCTCGGCGGCATTCTCATGACGGCCGACTGGCTTTCACGCACCGCGGTGTCGCAGGGGCAGCCGCCGCTGACGATGCGCCATGTGCTCGCCGCGATGATCAAGGCGCACGAGATCCAGGGCTGTCTGGCACTGGAGAATTCATTCAACCAGGTTGGACTCGATCATGTGGTGCTGGTGAAGGTGGCGTCGACGGCGGTCGTCGGCGAAATGCTCGGACTCTCACGTGACGAACTGATCAACGCGCTCTCGCTAGCGTTCGTCGATGGACAGAGCCTGCGCACGTATCGCCATGCGCCGAACACCGGCAGCCGCAAATCGTGGGCGGCGGGCGACGCCACCAGCCGGGCCGTGCGGCTCGCACTCATGGCGCGCACGGGCGAGATGGGCTACCCGTCGGTACTCACCGCCAAGACGTGGGGCTTCTATGACGTGCTGTTCAAAGGCAAGCCGTTTGCGTTCCAACGCCCTTATGGCGAGTACGTGATGGAAAACGTGCTGTTCAAGATTTCATTCCCGGCGGAGTTCCATGCGCAGACGGCGGCAGAGGCGGCAATGACGTTGCACCGCCAGTTGGTGTCGATGGGACGCGATGCGCAGGACATCCAGTCGGTGACGATTCGCACGCACGCCGCGGCGATTCGCATCATCGACAAGCAAGGGCCGCTCGCCAATCCGGCGGATCGCGATCACTGCATCCAGTACATGGTGGCGGTACCGTTGGTGTTCGGGCGACTGACGGCGGGCGATTACGAAGATGACGTTGCCGCCGATCCTCGCATCGATGCGCTGCGTGCGAAGATCGTCTGCAAGGAAGACCCGCAATTCACGCGGGATTATCACGATCCCGGCAAGCGGTCGATCGCCAATGGACTGAGCGTCACCCTGACCGACGGGACGAAGCTCGACGAAGTGCTCGTCGAATACCCCATTGGCCACAGGCGTCGCCGTGACGAGGGGATGCCGCTGCTCGTTGAGAAGTTCAAGACAAACCTGGCGCGGCGCTTCGCGGCGCGTGCGCAGGCGCGCATTCTTGACGTCGCGCTCGATCGGCAACGACTCGAGGCGATGCCGGTGCATCAATTTGTGGATCTGATGGTGTGAGCGCCCGGCGACGCCGATTGCCCACGCGGTGTGGGGTGGCGGTGGCGGGAGCGGCCGTCGACGCATCGACGGATTGACGAATCGGCGGATCGAAAAATCGACAGCGGCGCATGAGCGGTCCGATGACTATCGGACCGCCGCGGGAAGGCGGATTCAGCCCTTGTGCGTGTAACGCAGGCGCGTCATCTGTTCCGCGCTGTCGGCCAGCAGCCCGGCCGCATCGGCAATCGCTTTTTCCAGCGTGGTCGGTCCGAACGTCAGCGAGAAGCATCCCGAGAACACGCGCGACAGGCTATCGAGCGCGCTGCGATCGATAGCGCCCGAGAGCAGCGAGGCCGTTGCGCCGGCCTTGATCGCCACCTGCGCGGCAATCATCGGCGTCTTGCCGGAAAGCGTCTGACCGTCGCTGCGGCCTTCGCCGGTGATGAGCCAATCGGCCCCTTCCACGGCTTGCGGCAGCCCGACACGCTCGGCCACGACTTCCGCGCCGGAGCGGAACTTCGCGCCCAGCAGATGCAGGGCAAAGCCCAGGCCGCCTGCCGCCCCCGCGCCCGCGCGGCTGGCGGCTTGATTGGCATTGAACGCCCGGTGCGCATGTTCGGCGAAATGCGCGATGGCCCGGTCGAGCGGCTCGATTTGCGCGCCGCTCACGCCCTTTTGCGGCCCGAAGATCGCCGTGGCGCCTTGCGGGCCGTTGAGCGGGTTGTTCACGTCGGACATGGCGATCAGTTCGCAGTCCTTCAGGCGGGCGTCCAGCCCGTTCAGATCGATCGACGCCACGCGATGCAGCGCGGCGGGCACCGGCGGCACCGCTTCGCCCGACGCGTCGAGCAAGCGCGCACCGAGGCCGACGAGCAGGCCCGCGCCCCCGTCGTTCGTGCTGCTGCCGCCCAGACCGATCAGCACCCGGCGCGCGCCGGTGTCGAGCAGTGCGCGCAGCAATTCGCCCAGGCCAACCGTCGAGCGCTCGGCCACCGGCGTCTGCATGCCGACCGGGTCGGTGATGCTCACCACGTTGGCGCTTTCCAGCACGCCCGTGCCGTCCGGCATGACGCCATACTCGGCCATCACCGATGCCTGACCGGCGCCACGCACCGAAAGCGGGACACGGCGCCCGCCCGCGGAGAGCAGGGCGTCGAGCGTGCCTTCGCCGCCGTCCGCCATCGGACGCAACCGCAGGTCGGCCTGCGGCAGTACGCGCGCAATGCCGGATGCGATGGCGCGGGCCACTTCCGGGGCACTCAGCGAACCTTTGAACGAATCGGGGGCGATGACGATGATCGGGGCTTGCGCATTGCTGGACATGGAAATCAGGACAGTCGCAAAAAGGGATACGGGTTGGCAGGGGTCACGTGCGCGTCATGCCCGTTGTTTGTTTTCGCTTATGGCGTACCGGCCGGACGGTTTATCCTGGGCCCGGTAGACGGGATGGCGCGTCGGCTCGCAACAGGGTTGGACGCGAGACGATGCGACGCAGTGTGACAGAAACCAGCAATATACGCGATTCGGGCCAGCGCGCATTGCGCGAATTGCCATGCTATGAATAACGCGGGTAAGATGGGCGCCAACTGACGGCGCGTCGCCCGAAACGCCGCATGGCTCGCGAAAGCCCGAGCCGATGCAGGGACTGCCTGGGCGCGTGTCGGCATGACCGGCGCAGAATCAACGACTATCACGACGCAAGGGGGTGGCGCGACATGCAGGCACGATGTCGTCGCGTGGCCAACCGCCGTCGAGCGCCGGGACCAGATACCAAGTTGTCGCCACGACGATGCCCGGCTGGCTGCGGCAGAAGCATGACGTTGCGTGCGCGACAGCCATATGCGAGCGTGGAGCGGGGCATGAACCGGGGCAAGGACTGGAATTCGGGCACGTCGCGCGTGTCGCGGCGCAGTCGGGTGGGCGCAGTGGCCGCAGTGGGCCTGGGGCTCGCCGTGTGGCTGGCCGGCTGTGCGCAGACGGCGCCGGTCGTCGCGCATGACGATCCGCCGGTGGGCAGCGTGGCCGACGTTGCACCGGAAAATGTCAAAGTCGAGACGTTCCCTGCCTATCGCGACACGGTCGCGGACGCCCGGGACAATGGGGTGGTCTGGCAAGGATCGTCGAAGAAGCCATTTGCCCGCGTGAGCGCCTGCACGGCACGTCTGTGGAAGCGGCAACTGCCCCACGCGAGCCTGCAACGCTTGAAGGCAGGCGCGGGCCAGACGCTCGAACTCTCCTCCAAAGACGACGGCGTGCTCGCCATTCTCGATCTGATGCCGCACAGGCCGGGCAGCGAAGGCGCCCTGTATCTCGGTTCGACGGGCCCCCAATCGCTCGCCGACGCCGTGCGCCGGTGCCTTTGAGGCGATCGCGTCGCACGTTGAAGCGAGCTTTCATGCAGCGCTCACGGTAGCGTCATACCCCGTCGGGGTATCATGACGGCGAACGCGCGGCCGGCCGGGCCGCGCGAAGGCTTTTACTGCGTGCGTGCCGATGTCCCATACTGAATCCATCGACGTCTCCGAGGCGCAAACGACTGCCGCCGATGCCGGGCAGGCCTTGCCGAACCCGCGCCAGCAGGCGCTTTTCGACGCCGTTCGTCGCGATGGCTTTCTTACGGTCGATGCGCTTGCCGTGCGCTTCGACGTGACGCCGCAGACGATCCGGCGCGACATCAACTTCCTGGCCGAACGCAAATGGGTGCGTCGCTACCATGGCGGCGTCGGACTGCCGGGCGGGGCCGAGAACGACGCCTACGATGCCCGCCAGACACAGTTGGCGGACGAGAAGCGCCGCATCGCAGTGCGCCTTGCCGAACAAGTCCCCGATCACGCCTCGCTCTTCATCAATCTGGGCACCACGACGGAAGCCGTAGCGCGGGCGCTGTCGAGTCACCGGGGGCTGCGCGTCATCACCAACAATCTGCATGTCGCGGCCATGATGAGCGGCTACGCCGACGCCGAGGTCATCATTGCCGGCGGCGTCGTGCGCGCTCGCGACCAAGGGGTCACGGGCGAAGCCACGCTCGATTTCATCCGCCAGTTCAAAGTGGATTTCGGTATCGTCGGGATCTCCGCCATCGACGCCGACGGCACGTTGCGCGACTTCGACTACCGCGAGGTGCGCGTGGCCGAGGCGATCATCGCGCACTCCCGCACCGTCTTCCTGGCGGCCGATCACAGCAAGTTCGGGCGCCCGGCGCTCGTGCGCCTGGGACACCTGTCGCAGGTCGATGCCCTGTTTACCGATCGCCCGGTGCCCGAGGGCATGGCCGACGTGATCGCCGAGGCCGGTACGCGGGTACACGTCGCGACCTGATCCCTACCGTCGCCTCCCACTCACGCGCGAATTCGCACATCGAATGGCAAGAATGTGCGAATTCGAAAATTCTCTGGGCAATTCTGGTAGAATTCCCATCTGATTGTTCGTTAACGAATATCGAAAACGAACATTTTCGAATTTTCCCTGATTTGACGCCCATCCCCCGGGAGTGACGACGTGCAGACACCCGCTCTATCGCCATCGGACAACGTGCTGCCGCCTTATGACCTGCTGGTCGTGGGCGGCGGGATCAACGGAACGGGCATCGCGCGCGACGCCGCCGGTCGCGGCTTGCGCGTCGTGCTCGTCGAGCAGGACGATCTGGCGTCCCATACGTCATCGGCCAGTACCAAGCTGATTCATGGGGGGCTGCGCTACCTGGAGTATTACGAGTTCGGTCTGGTGCGCAAGGCGTTGCAGGAGCGCGAGGTGTTGCTGCGTGCCGCGCCCCACATCATGTGGCCGCTGCGCTTCGTGATGCCGCATATGCCGAACCTGCGCCCCGCGTGGATGATTCGCGCAGGACTGTTTCTTTACGATCACCTTGCGCGGCGCGACATCCTGCCCGGCTCGCGTGGTATCGATTTGCGCCGGCATCCGGCCGGCGCACCGCTGCGTGGCGATCTGACGCGCGGCTTTGTCTATTCGGACGGCTGGGTGCAGGACGCGCGTCTGGTCGTACTCAACGCGCAGGACGCGGCCGAGCGCGGCGCGACGATTCTCACGCGCACGCGGCTCACGGGCGCCGAGCGTGGCGAGCGTCTGTGGACGGCCCAACTCGAGACGACCGAAGGCGTGCGCCAGACGGTGCGCGCGCGTGCCATCGTCAACGCGGCCGGGCCGTGGGTCGGTCAACTGCTTGGCGACGTGCTGCGCCAGAGCGCCACGCATCGTGTGCGCATGGTCAAGGGCAGCCACATCGTCACGCGCAAGCTGTTCGATCACGATCACGCCTACATCTTCCAGAACCCGGACAAGCGCATCATCTTCGCGATTCCCTACGAACGCGACTTCACGCTGATTGGCACGACCGACATCGAGTATCACGGCGATCCCGCGAACGTCGCGATCAACGACGACGAGATCGCCTATCTCTGCCAGTCCGCCAGCGAGTATTTCACCCGGCGGATCGGGCTAGCCGATGTTGTCTGGACATACGCAGGCGTGCGTCCGCTGATGGAGGAGGAAGTCTCGAACCCGTCGGCGGTCACGCGCGATTACAAGCTGGAACTCGACGCGCCCGGCACTCGCGCGCCGCTGCTGTCGGTGTTCGGCGGCAAGATCACGACGTACCGCCGCCTTGCGGAAGAGGCGATGTCGCACCTGCAAGGGCCGCTGGGCTTCACACATGGCGATTGGACGGCAGGTGCAGCACTGCCCGGCGGCGACATGGCCGAGCCGAATGCCGGCGCGTTCGAGACGTCGCTGCGCGCGCAGACGCCGTGGTTGCCGCAGGCGCTGGCGCATCGGTACGCGCGCACCTACGGCACGCGCACGCATGTGCTGCTTGGCGATGCAAGTTCGCTCGACGGACTGGGCCGGCGCATCTGCGGCGATCTTTACGAGGCCGAGCTGCGATATCTTGTGCAATACGAATGGGCGCGCACGGCGCAAGACGTGCTGTGGCGCCGGACCAAACTCGGTCTGCATCTCGGCAAGGATGGCGAATCCAGCGTGCAACAGTGGTTCGCCCAGCAGGCGGAAATGGTGACCTGAGTTCCGCTAAAAATACAGGAGACAAGGGCAATGGCAGGAGGTGCGTACATCCTCGCGTTCGATCAGGGCACGACCAGCTCGCGAGCGTTGCTGTTCCACCGCGATGGCCATGTCGTGGCGACCGCGCAGAAGGAATTCCGTCAGATCTATCCGCATCCGGGGTGGGTCGAACACGATCCGCGCGACATCTGGGCGACGCAGGCCGGCGTCGCGGCGGAGGCGCTGACGCATGCCGGCGTCGGGGGGCGCGACATTGCGGCCATCGGCATCACGAACCAGCGTGAGACGACCCTGGTGTGGGATCGTCGCACGGGCGAGCCGGTGTACAACGCCATCGTTTGGCAGGACCGCCGCACGGCAGATTTCTGCGATGGGTTGCGCACACAGGGCAACGAAACGCTCGTCGCAAGCCGCACCGGGCTTCGTCTGGATGCTTATTTTTCGGGCAGCAAGATCCGCTGGATTCTCGATAACGTGGCCGGTGCGCGCGACGCCGCCAACGCCGGGCACCTGGCTTTCGGTACGGTCGATAGCTGGCTCGTGTGGCATCTGACCGGCGGCAAGTTGCATGTGACCGACGTCTCGAATGCGTCGCGCACGATGTTGTTCAATATCCACACGCTCGACTGGGACGATGACCTGCTCGCGCTGCTCGATGTGCCGCGCAGTCTGTTGCCTGAGGTGCGCTCGTCGAGCGAGGTGTACGGCCACACGGCCACGTCGCTCTTCTCCGTGCCGGTACCGATCGCGGGCATCGCAGGCGATCAGCAGGCGGCGCTCTTCGGGCAGATGTGTCTCTCGCCAGGCATGGTGAAGAACACGTACGGCACGGGCTGCTTCATGGTGATGAACACCGGCGACAAGCCGCAGGCGTCGCGCCACAACCTGCTCACGACGGTGGCCTGGAAGATCGGCGACCGAGTCGACTATGCGCTCGAAGGCAGCATTTTCATCGGGGGGGCGGTCGTGCAGTGGTTGCGCGACGGGTTGGGGATCATTCGGCATTCGCGCGACGTCGAGGCGCTCGCGACCAGCGTGCCCGACGCCGACGGCGTCGTGCTCGTGCCCGCGTTTGCCGGACTGGGCGCACCGCACTGGCAACCGCGTGCGCGCGGCACATTGTTCGGTGCGACGCGTGGCACGACGGCGGCGCATGTGGCCCGCGCCGCGCTCGACAGCATCGGATTTCAGACGCTCGATGTGCTGCGCGCCATGGAGGCCGACGCGGGGCTGCGCGTGTCGGAACTGCGTGTCGACGGCGGCGCGGCGGCCAACGATCTGCTGATGCAATGGCAAGCGGATTTGCTGGGCGCGGATGTGGTGCGCCCCAAGGTCATCGAGACGACGGCGGCCGGCGCCGCCTATCTCGCGGGGCTGGCTGTCGGCTTCTGGCCGGACATCGACACGTTGGCGCGCCAATGGGATTTGCAGCGACGCTTTTCCCGCAAGTTGTCGGAGCACGACGTCAGCCGTGCCGTCAGTGGCTGGCAACGCGCCGTGCGCGCGGCGAAGTTCTGGGCGGAAGACGGCGAGACCTCCTGACGAGGGCGGGTCTCAGCGCAATGCCCGCCCAGGGGCAACGTGGCGGCGGTCCCCGGCGGCGTCGTGCCGCCGATGGCGCCAGCTCGCGCACCGCTCACGCGGATGACGGCGGGCCGACTTGGCCGGACTCGCAGGCGCGAGCGACCTGACGCAGGGACTTAGGGCGCAAGGCCCGGTGCGGCGCATTTGCATGATCCCCTCCCTGACGCATTCTCATCGTCTGAACCGAATCGATCCTCGGTGCAATCCGTCCGCGCTCGGGGCGCTCCCGGCGAGGGATAGGCATCGGGCGTGCCGGGGCCATGTGGCGTGCATGGCGTGATTCCCGAGGCGGTCGGCCCTGGCGATGAGGCTTCCTCGAGGGCGGACGGTTTGCCTCATGGATAATGCGAGAAGCATGCCAGTGGCGGCAACGCTTTGAATACAAAGAGAAGTTGATCGCTCGATGCGAGGTGCATGCCGTCGCCCGATGAAAAACGTTTCAGGAATGAACGGCAGGGCGGGGATGACGTGCTGAATGTTGCACCGGGCACGCGGATCCCCCTTCGGAAGACGCCGTGCGACACCGGTGACGGCAAATTAGGCAAGGCACTTGACACCCAATGCCGGTGGGCGTTTGCGCCGTCGGCGGGAGACTTATGCATAGGGTTATCAACAGTTGCTGTGGATATCCCGACCGATATCTTCCGACCGACGAAGGGATGCCGCGTCCGGCCCTGATTGAACGGCGATCGTCAGGCGGCGGGCTTCTGGCCGATGGTGAACGCGATCTCACCCACGCCGGCCACGCCGGCGCTGACCTTGTCGCCGGGCTCGAGCGGTCCGACGCCGGCGGGCGTGCCGGTGAAGATCAGGTCGCCGGCGGCAAGCTTCACGCTGCGCGAGATCTCGGCGATCAGATCGGGCACCGACCAGATCAGTTCGTTGAGATCGCCGGTCTGGCGGTGCTCGCCGTTCACGTCCAGCCACACGCGGCCTGCCTTCGGATGGCCAACCTCGGCCACGGCGTGCAGCGGGCCGCACGGTGCCGACGCATCGAACGCCTTGCCCCAATCCCAGGGGCGGCGCGTGTCCTTGGCTTGCTGTTGCAGGTCGCGACGCGTCAGGTCGACGCCTACGCCATAACCCCACACCAGCGACAGCGCCTGGCTCGCATCGACGTTCTCGCCGTCGCCGCCGATGGCGACCACCAGTTCGATCTCGTGATGCAGCTCGCTCGTGAGCGGCGGGTAAGGCAGCGTGCCGTCAGCAGCCACGACGGCGTCGGCCGGCTTCATGAAGAAGAACGGCGGCTCGCGATCCGGATTGCTGCCCATCTCGCGCGCGTGCGCGGCGTAGTTGCGGCCGACGCAGAACACGCGGCGCACAGGGAAACGGGCATCGCTGCCTGCCACGGCGACCGACGCCTGGGGCGGCGCCGAAATAACGAATTGGCTCATCGGAAGATTCTCGGCTGATACGAAACAATGACGGAAAAAGCACAGGCGCCGACACGAGACGGCGCCTGGACTGCCGTCGCGCCCATCCGCGCGAACGACGGCATAGCAAATTTACTTGGCGAAGACCTGCGACATATCCGCGAACGCCTTGAACTCCAGCGCGTTGCCGGCCGGGTCATAGAAGAAAAGCGTCGCCTGCTCGCCCACCTGCCCGGCAAAACGAATATGCGGCTCGATCACAAAGCGAGTGCCCGCGGCACGCAGGCGATCGGCCAGCGCGTGCCATGCCGGCATGTCAAGGATAACGCCGAAATGCGGGACGGGAACATCGTCGCCGTCGACCGGATTCGTGACGCGCTTGCCGGCGTCGTCCGGCGCGAGGTGGGCGACCAGTTGGTGACCGAAGAAGTCGAAGTCGATCCAGTGATCCGAGCTGCGACCTTCGGCGCAGCCCATCACGTCGCCGTAGAAGCGGCGGGCCGCCTCGAGGTCGTCGACAGGGAAGGCGAGGTGAAAGAGCGGTGTTGCCATACGGAACTCCAATGCCATGTGAGCGTGAGCGAGCGCCGAATCCGGCGACGGTTTTGGGGAACGATTTTCCTGGGGCATCGACGGTGCGAACACCACCACCGATTTGCGGTAAATTCTATCCATCGATAAAAATAATCAAAAACGAATAATTCGGACGCTCAGCAATAAAATTTTCGATCCATGATCCGTTACCTGAAAACCTTCGTCACGGCAGCCGAAACCGCCTCGTTCTCGGCGGCGGGGGCGCGACTCGGACTGACCCAGTCGGCCGTGAGCGCGCAAATTCAGCGTCTGGAAGACGACCTTGGCGTGCAGCTCTTCGAGCGCACCGCGCGTGCTGTGTCCTTATCCGACGATGGCCGGCGTTTGCTCGCCCAGGCGCAGGGGGTGATTGCCGGCTATCAGGCGATGCGCGGCGAGGCCGGCGCGCACGGTGGACAAGCGGCCCTCGCGCCCATCCACGTCGGCGCGATCCTCACGGTACAGCTCGGCCTGCTGCCCGGCGCGATGGCGCGCTGGACGGCGCTCGGCGCGATGCCGCATCTGAACATCGTGCCAGGCATGTCGGTGCAGTTGCTCGCGCAACTCGACGCGAAGGAGCTCGATCTGGCGGTGATGATCCGGCCGCGCATCGGCGTGCCGGCCGATATGAAATGGCAGACCCTCATGCAGGAGCCCTATGTGGCGATTGCGCCCAAAGGCACTGGCGGGACGGTGGCAGACTGGGCGCAAGCCCTGCCGTTCGTGCGCTACAACCGGCGCTCGTACGGCGGCGACCTCGTCGAGCGTTACCTGCGACGGCACCGCCTCTGGGTGCGCGAAGGGGTTGAGCTCGACGAGCCCGAAGTCATCTTGCGCATGGTGCGTGCGCGGCTGGGATGGTCGATTCTGCCTGCGACGCTCATTGGCCTGCCGGTCGGCGGCAACGCGACGTCGAAGCCCGCCAAGGGCGGCGCGACGGGCGTTCAGGTCCTGCCGCTCAGCGGTGCGCCGCTCACGCGCGAGCTGGGCGTGCTGGTACGCCAGTCGGCACTCGCACGCGCACCGGTCGCGACACTGATGACGTGTCTTGCCGACGAGGCGAAGTCGCGCGGTTAGGGCGCGATTAAGGCGCAATTGAGGCGCGATTAAGGCGCGGTGGAGGTGCGGATGGCGCCCGGATGGGAAGCATTAGGGTGCGTTAGGGTGCGGTTAGGGTGCGGTTAGGGCGTCCCTATGGCGCCGCGTGGGCGCTGGACGGCTCGGCCGTCGCGCCGCCCAACGCTTGCCACAACGCGGCCGTGTCCGTCAGACGAACCCCTTGGGCATCGAGCCGGGCGCGCGTGGCATCGAGCGCCTGGCGTTGCACGTCGAGCCACGCGAGATGACTGATGCCGCCTGCCCGATAGCGTTCGCTCGCGATCCGCAGAGCCGTTTCCGCTCGCCGGGCTGCCTCGGCGCGCGCGGCCAGGGTGTCAGCATCGGACGCCAGCGCGCGCATGGCATCGGCGACCTGCGCGAGGCCAAGCAGAACGGTGTCCTGGTACGACGCCAGCGCGGCGTCGTAGGCCGCGATGGCCGAGCGCCGTTGCGCGTGCAACTCGCCGCCGCGAAAGAGCGGTTGCAGCAGGTTCATCCCGAGGTTCCAGATATTGAGGCCATCGCCAAGATCGGCCAGTCGCATGCGTTGCGTGCCGAAACTGCCGGAGAGCGCGAACTGCGGGTAGAGGTTCGCGGTGGCGACGCCGACGTCGGCACTCGCTTTGTGCAGCAACGCCTGCGCGGCGCGGATATCCGGGCGGCGCCGGGCCAGTGTCGACGGCAGCGAGACGGGCACCGCCTGCGGCAATTGCAGGGTATCGAGGTCGATGACGGGCGACGCGAACGTGCCCGGTGCCTGACCGGTCAAGCGAGCCAACTGGTGATCGTATTGGGTGATCTGCGTACGCAATGCCGGCAACTGGGCTTCGGTCTGGGCGACGAGGGCGGCCTGATTCTCGACGTCGAGCGCGGCTACGCCCCCGACGCGCTCGCGTGTGCGCGTGATATCGAGCTTCGCGCGCTGTGCCGTCGCGATACCTTCGAGCGCCGAGAGTTGCGCCCGGGCGCTGGCCTGGCGCAGGGCGGCCGTCACCACGTTGCCCGCGAGCGTGAGCCTGGCGGCGTCCAGCATGAAGCGTTGATAGTCGATCTGGGCGGCGAGCCCTTCCAGTGCGCGGCGATTGGCGCCGAACACGTCGAGCGTGTACGACACGTCGACGCTGGCGTTGTACAAGGTGAAGGGCCCGGGGCTCGGCAGGCTGGTAATGCCGAACGACGCCGGATCGACTCGTTCGCGCGTGCCGGAAAGCTTCAGGTTCGCCGATGGCAGCGAGCGCACGCCGGCTTGGGCACGAAAGTCCTCCTGCGCCTGACGCAGTTTCGCCTCGGCCTGGTGCAGCGTCGGACTGTCGGCCAGCGCCTGGGCGACGAGGGCGTCGAGCGCGGGCGAGCCGAAGCGGGTCCACCAGGCGGGCGGCACATCCTCACCGACGACGAAGGTCTGCGCGGCCCCCTGAGCGCCTGAGGTCCCGGCGGTCGTCGACGGTTGGCTTCCCGTCGTGTACTGCGCCACATGCGTGGCGTCGGGCGTGCGCCAGTCGGGGCCAGCCGCACAGGCGGCGAGCGTCGCGCTCAGCCCGAGCGCCAGCCACCGCGACCCGCAGCCGCAGGAGCGATGACGATGCGCACGATGGACAAGTCGCATGATGGTCTCAGTCGAGGGTGCGCTTGTAGAACTTCACGGCCACCATCATGAGAATGGCCGAGAAGGCCAGCAGCGGCCACAGGTCGTGCCACGCATCGCCCCAGCCGTTGCCCTTGAGCAGAATGCCGCGAATGAGGCGGTTGAAATAGGTCAGCGGCAGCAGGTTGCCGATGGCCTGCGCCCACGCGGGCATGCCGCCGAAAGGAAACATGAAGCCCGAGAGCAGCATGCTCGGGAGAAAGTAGAAGACGGTGAGCTGCATGGCCTGCAACTGGTTCTGCGCAAACGACGACAGCGCGATACCGACGATCAGGTTGGCGGCGATGAACACCAGCGCGGCGAGATAGATCGCGACAACGCTGCCCTCGAACGGCACATGAAAGACGAAGCGCGCGGCGATCAGAATAATGGTCGCCTGAAGCAACCCGATGGCCACGTAAGGCACGATCTTGCCGGCCATCACTTCGATGGGCAGGACCGGCGTGGCGAGCAGATTCTCCATCGTACCGCGCTCGCGTTCGCGCACGATGGCGATACCGGTCATCATCGCGAGCGTCATCGTCAGAATGACACCCATCAGACCGGGGATGATGTTGTATTGCGTGATGCCCTCCGCGTTGTACAGACGGTGCACCTCCACGTCGAACGCTCCTTGCCCGCCGGCCAGATGGGCCAGCGGTCCCGTCAGGTCCTTTTGCGCCACGGACTGCGCGATGGCAGGCAAGGCGCCGAGCGCCGAGGCCATTGCCATCGGGTCGGTCGCATCCGCCTCGATAAGCACCGCGGGGCGCTCGCCGCGCAGCAGGCGCCGAGTGAAGTCGGCGGGAATGTTCAGCACGAACTGTGCGCGCCCTTGTGCGAGGGCGGCACGTCCGGCCGCTTCGCTGGTCAAGGTCTCGGTAAAGCGGAAGTATCCCGAATGCTCCATCGCGGCCATGAGGCTGCGTGTGAACTCGCTGTTGTCGGCGACGATTGCCGCCGTCGGCATGTGCTTGGGATCGGAGTTGATGGCGAACCCGAAGAGCGCCAGTTGCACCAGCGGCACACCCACGATCATCGCGAACGTCACGCGGTCGCGGCGCAGTTGCAGGAACTCCTTGCACACGATGCTCCACCATCGGGCGATGGAGAACCCGAGCGGCGCGTTCATGCCGGGTCTCCGAAGTTGTCCTTTGCGTGGCTCATCAGGTAGATGAACACGTCCTCCAGGCTCGTGTCGATGGGCGCGACGCGCAGCCCGCGAGTGGCGGCCAGCGAGTGCAGCAGCCTGCCCAGGGCGTCGGCATCCTGTCCGCTTACGTGCAGCGCGTCGCCGAATGCGACCGTTTGTGCCACGGCCGGTTGTGCACGCAGTTCGCGCGCCAGATCGATGAGATTGTCGCCGTGCACCCGCCACGTCGACAGATGCTGGCGATCGGTGACCTCGGCGGCCGTACCTTGCGCGAGCAGTTCGCCATACGAAATGTAGGCGAGCTTGTGGCAGCGCTCCGCCTCGTCCATGTAATGGGTGCTCACGAGGACCGAAATGCCGCGTGCAGCCAGCGCGTGCAGTTCCTCCCAGAAGTCGCGGCGGGCGGTCGGGTCGACGCCGGCGGTCGGTTCGTCGAGCAGCAGCACCTGCGGCTCGTGCAGCATGCACGCCGCGAGCGCAAGGCGCTGCTTCCAGCCGCCGGAGAGCGATCCGGTCAGTTGTTTCGCGCGGCCCGTCAGGCCGAGCCGCTCGATGGCCCGCTCGACGGCGTCGCGCCGGTTCGGCATGCCATACACGCGCGCCACGAAGTCGAGGTTCTCGCGAATCGTCAGGTCTTCCCAGTAGGAGAAGCGTTGCGTCATGTAGCCCACATGACGCTTGATCTGTGCACTCTCGCGCACGATGTCAAAACCCAGGCACGTGCCGCTGCCCGAGTCGGGGGTGAGCAAGCCGCACATCATGCGGATGCAGGTCGTCTTGCCGCTGCCGTTCGGTCCGAGAAAGCCGAATATCTCGCCGCGCTGCACTTGCAGCGACACGTCTCTCACGACGTGCTTGTCGCCAAAGTGTTTGTTCAGCCCCTTCACGTCGATGGCGAGATGCGCATCGCCCCCCCGTGGGGCGGCGCTCTCGCGCGGGCGCGCATCGCGGCCGTTCATGGGCGCGTCACCTGAACCGGCTGGCCCGGATTGAGTTTGACGGCATCGTCGGTCGCGGGATGGGCTTCGATCAGGTACACGAGCTTGTCGCGCGTGTCGTTGCTGTAGATGACGGGCGGCGTGTATTCGGCCTGATGAGCGACGTACGTGATATGGGCTGACACCCCCGCGCCGCATCGGTCGCAGGCGATATGCACGGTCTGTCCGGTGCGCAGACGGCCCAGGTCGGCCTCGGGCACGAAGAATCGCACCTTGATATTGCCCGGCGGGAGCAACTGCACGACGGGGTTGCCCGCCGGTACCCATTCGCCAACGCGGTACATCGTGTCGTACACGCGCCCCGCCGCGCTCGCGACCGGATGCTTCTGCGCGAGCTGCCAGTCGGCCTGTGCGAGCGATGCGCGTGCTACGGCCACCTGAGCGGCTTGCGCCTGCCGTTGCGCGTCGCGGCCCGGCAGTCGCGCCACCGCCAGACTGCTCTGCAGCTCCTGCACGCGGGCGGCGCTGCTGCGGGCGTCGGCGCGGCTGGCGTCGAGCTGCTCGCGTGCAATCCCCCCGGCGGCGTATTGCGCCTGATCGCGGTCGAACTGGGCAAGCGACCTGTCGCGCACGGCGACGGCTTGCTTGAGTTGGGCGGTGGCCACGGCGATCTCGTCGGGGCGCTTGCCGGTGTCGAGATCGCGCAACTGCGCTTCGGCACTGGCGAGCGTCTCGCGCGCATGGGCCTGTGCGGCCAGCTCGAACGTGGATTCCAGATCGAAGAGGGCGTCGCCCGCCTTGACCTGCTGGCCGCGGGTCACCGACAGCGTTGTCAGCGTCCCGGCCTGCGACGAGGCGACATAGACGAACTCGCCCTCCACATAGCCTTGCCACGGCCGGGGACCGTGGTCGCCGCAGCCGGCCAGCCAGGCCAGGGCGGCAAGGGTCATCGCGTTAGTGCACATGCGGGGGCTTGCCGGCATGACGCGCCTCGTGCGTAGCGGTTGTTCGCTGCCACCTTAGCGCAAAAGCAGGGCAACCGGCAATCCGGCGCCATGCGCATGCAGGGACTCTCTGCTATTGTGCGCACATGTCCGGCGGCGCACGGGGCGCGCCAGCTTTCACGGCGCAGCGCACCGGACCTCATGCAAGGAGCTTGATTGATATGTCTCACGACACGTTCGACGAAAACGACTGGAAGCGATTCCTCAAACACATCGGCGAAGATCCGAACCGCCCCGGTCTGCACGAAACCCCGTCCCGGGTGCAAAAGGCGTGGCGTCAATGGACGGCCGGCTACGGGCAGGACCCGGCCGAAGTGCTCAAGGTCTTCGAAGACGGTGCCGAGCAATACAATGAACTGATCGTCGTGCGCGGAATTCCCGTCTACAGCCATTGCGAGCATCACCTCGCGCCGTTCTTCGGCAAGGCGACCATCGGCTATCTGCCCAACGGCAAGATCGTCGGATTGTCGAAACTCACGCGTCTGGTCGACTGTTTTGCGCGCCGCCTGCAAGTGCAGGAGCGTTTGACGACGCAGGTCGCCGAGGCACTGATGACGCATCTGCAACCGAAGGCGGTGGGCGTGGTGGTGTCATGCCGTCACATGTGCATGGAGAGCCGCGGCATCCGCACGGCAGGGGAAGAGACGGTGACGTCGGCCATGCTCGGCGAGTTGCAGCCGAATCTGGCATTGCGCACGGAGTTTCTCGCGCTCGCGCGAGACAAATAGTCGCCGCGAGGGTGGCAAGCGACAAGCGCTGGCGGGGTGTCCCGCCAGCGCTTTTTCGTTATTGACGGCCAGCGCTTACCGGCCGTAGCGCGCCACGACGGTCGAGCCGTTCAACGTGTGACCGGCCAGCGCGGCCGTCAGTCCGTTGGCGTCGAGCCCCGCCGGCAAACGACCCGGCGCCAGATCGGTGGCCGTCACCGTGATGATGTAGTGATGCGGCGAATCGCCGACCGGCGGACAGGCGCCGAGATAGGCCATCTCACCCCGAATGTTCTTGCCGAGCGTGACGTATTCGCTCGCGTTGTTGCCCGCCCCGGCGGCCAGCGACGAGACCGTCGCCGGAATGTTGTAAGCGAGCCAGTGCACCACGCCGCCGCCCTTCGCCCCGTCGGGATCCTTCATCGTAATGACCAGGCTGCGGGTCGCTTGCGGCAGATGTTCCCACGCGAGTGGCGGGCTCACGTTCTTGCCGCCGCACTCGCCGAGCCCGGCATGCATCGCCGGCAGCACACCGCCGTCGGCGAACGCGCTCGACGATACGCTCATGCCTTCGGCATGCGCCACCCCGGCGCCTGTGGCGAGGGTTATGGCCGCCGCCGCGCCGGCCATTCGCAAGGTTCGCATTCCCATCGGGGATGAAAGCCGATTCATAAGCACGCCTCCTATTTGGCCGATGCAATGATGAGCTTGAATGGTAGTGCAAGCAGGGCGGTGCCGGCCACACCGGCACACCAGAGCGCGACGAACCATCCCCAGCGGGTCAGCCGCGCCTGCCAGGGGCGAGCGACGATGGCCCGCTCGCGCTGCCGGCGCACGGCGGGGCGCACGAGATCAGTGATAGTGCGCATCTTGTGGCACCTTGCCGCGAAACACCCAGTACGCCAGCATCGTGTAGGCGAGGATCACCGGAATGATGAAGGCGGCGCCCCATAGCGTGAATGACAGGCTCGACGGCGGGGCGGACGCGTCCCAGAGCGTGACGCCCGGCAAAATCGCGTACGGATACGCGCTGATGAGCAGACCGCTGTAGCCGAGAAACACGAGCCCGATGGCAAGCCAGAACGGTGTGGCATCGTGCGCGCGGCGCAGCACCCGGCGCATGATGAGCGTGGTGCCCGCCACGAGGAACGGTACCGGCAGGCAGCGCCAGAACCACTGGTCGGCGAACCAGCGCTCGGCCACCAGCGGCACGCGCAACGGCGTCCACAGCGACACGACGGCCATCGTCGCCACGAGCGCCAGCGTCAGCGGCCAGGCGAGCACTCGCAGACGGCGCTGCAAATCGCCCTCGGTCTTGCCGATCAGCCAGCACGCGCCGAGCAGCGCGTACGTCACGAGCAATCCCAATCCCGTAAACAGATTGAAGGCGGTCACCCACGCGAACGCGTCGCCCGAGAACTGACCGTTCTCCACCGGAATGCCCGACAGATAAGCGCCGAGCGTGACTCCCTGAAAGAACGTCGCGCCGGCCGAGCCACCGATGAACGCGAGATCCCACCACGACCGGGTGCGATGCGACTTGCCGCGAATCTCGAACGCCACGCCGCGGAAGATCAGGCACACGAGCATGAGCACGAGCGGCAGATACAGCGCCGAGAGCAGCACCGAATACACCATCGGGAACGCCGCGAGCAGTCCGGCGCCACCGAGCACGAGCCATGTCTCGTTGCCGTCCCAGACCGGGGCGACGGAGTGCATCATCGTGTCGCGCTCGCGCGCGTCGGGGAAGAACGGGAAGAGAATGCCGATGCCGAGGTCGAAGCCGTCGAGCACCACGTAGAGAAACAGACCGAGCGCGATGATGGCGGCCCATGCCAAGGTCAGATCCATGAGAAATCTCGTAAAGGTCGATGTCGTGAAGCGTGTCGATCAGCTTGCGTGCGCGCTGTCGGTGTCCATGCGTCCGGACAGGCCGGACAGGGCGGGGGCGGCGTGCGCGGCAACGTGCGGGTGCGGCGACGCGTGACGGCTGCCGGCGCGCGTCGATGGGCCGCCGCCGGGCAGCGCCGGACCGACGCGCAGCCACTTGAGCAGGTAATAGATGCCGGTGCCGAACACAAGGCAGTAAGCCAGCACGAGCACCAGCAGCGAGACCTGCACCTGCTGCGCGCTCACGGGCGACATCGCGTGCGCGGTGCGCATCACGCCGTAGACGACCCACGGCTGGCGTCCGGCTTCGGTCGTGACCCAACCCGCCAGCAAGGCGACGAAGCCGGTCGGCGAGAGGATCAGCATGACCCGGGCGAAGCGGCGCGACGTGAAGAGCGCGCCGCGACGGCGCAGCCACACGGCGGCCAGCGCGGCGGCGATCATCGCGAGGCCGAGGCCGACCATGACGCGAAAGCTCCAGAACACCAGCGGCACGTTGGGGCGCTCGTCCTTCGGGAATTCCTTCAGGCCGCGAATCTCGCCGTCCCAGCGATGCGTGAGGATTAGGCTGCCCAGATGCGGGACTTCGAGCGCATAGCGCGTGGTCTCGGCAGCCATGTCGGGCCAGCCGAACAGGTTGAGCGGCGTGCCGCCGGTCTTGGTTTCCCACAGCCCTTCGATGGCCGCGAGCTTGGCCGGTTGATACTCACGCGTGTTCAGGCCATGCAGATCGCCGACGAAGGCTTGCAGCGGCGCGAAGATCAGCAGCAACCACATCGCCATTGAAAACATGGTCTTGACGGCCGGATCGCGGCGCCCGCGCAGCAGGTGCCATGCGCCGGTGCCCGCAACGACGAGCGCGGCCACCACGAACGCCGCGATGCTCATGTGCGCCAGTCGATACGGGAACGATGGGTTGAAGATGACATCCCACCACGACAGCACGACCACACGGCCGTCGACAATCTCGACCCCTTGCGGCGTTTGCATCCAGCTATTCGACGCGAGAATCCAGAACGTCGAAATCAGCGTGCCGACGGCCACGCACAGGGTCGCGGCGAAATGCGCCCGTTCGCTAACGCGGTTCCAGCCGAACAGCATGATGCCGAGGAAGCCCGCTTCGAGAAAGAACGCGGTCATCACCTCGTAAGTGAGCAGCGGCCCGGTGACCGCGCCGGCGAAACTCGAAAAGCCCGACCAGTTGGTGCCGAACTGATAAGCCATCACCACGCCCGAAACGACGCCCATGCCGAAGCACACCGCGAAGGCCTTGGACCAGAAGCGGCACAGATCGAGATAGTGGGGCTGGCGCGTCTTGAGCCAGAGACCTTCCAGTACGGCGATGAAGCTCGCCAGGCCAATGGAGACGGCGGGGAAAACGATGTGAAACGAGACCGTGAACGCGAATTGCAGGCGCGCGAGGTCGAGAGCTTCCGGAACGGCAGTCATGTCGTGATCAATGTAGGCAAACCAACCCTGTCTATCGGGCGATCATCACTGCCGATCGCCCCTTGTTTGCCTGCATGGTAGGACGTGCTGCATCGCAGCACGCGTGACAAGACGTCACATGTGGCGCATTGACGCGGCATCGATCGCCGCGTCGACCTGCGCTAGTGGCCTGTTTTTTCGGGGATTCCCGTCTTCGGCGGGTGCGACCTCATGTCACACGCAGGCGGCGCTACGCGAGCAGGCTGGCGCCGATGTTGATCGACAGGCCGAGCACGGCGAGATTGAAGAAGAACGAAAGGATGGCTTGCGCGAGCGCGGTGCGTCGCATGCGGCGCGATGTCAGCGCGATGTCTGCGGTTTGGGAGGCGACGGCGATGGTGAACGAGAAATACAGGAAGTCCCAGTAATCCGGATCGCAGTCGCGGTCGGGCCAGGCCAGCGCGAAGGGCGACTCCGTATCGGTGAAGTACAGCCGCGCGTAATGCAGCGTGTAGATCGTGGGCACGAGAAACCAGCCGGCGATGAGCGTGGCGGCGGCGAACAGCACGTGCTCGGAGGCCTGATGCGGGGCGCCGGATTTGGCGCTCGCCAGCACGTGGACGATGGCGGCCACACTGGCGATGGCCGACAGGCTGACCACGCTGAGCACAATGGCCGCGCTCTGGTCTTCCTGCTCGGCAAAGCGCTCGATGCTGCGCTTGGGGGCCGTGACCATCATCGTCCAGATCATCACGAGATAGGACCAGGCCCCGACGTTCCAGCCGATCAGTGTGCGCGTCACCGCGCTGAATTCCCCTGTCACGACAAGCTGGACGAACAGTCCCGCAAGCACGCCAAGGGCGATGGCGATGAGCAGTCGTGGGTGAAAGCGCAGCAGATGCGGGAAAAGCTTGGTGTTCATGGCGGCAGTCTGGACGGTGACCGTGGGCGGATCGATTATCCCTCAGCGCGGCCGTTCCCCGGCGCATGTACGCGAATGATGCTGTCCGATGGGCGCGGGCACAGTTGTGGTGCGCCGCCGCATCGCGATGCGGCATCGTGCCCGTTGCGGTGTCATCGGCAGCACGAAGCGCACAACGCCGCGCGCCTGGCGGCACGATTTTTCTCGCGACATCGAAATCGAGGTTCGCCTTGTGCGACGGGGCTTTTCAGCGGGATGAGTCGCTTTGGATCGGCACATGGCACGCCAATTGCTTAGCAGTCGGTAAGGCCAACGGCGGCCGAGTGAAGACAAGCGAATTTTTTGCACCGCATGCATGACTGCGCGCGAGCGCGAACTTCGGGGCAACGGCGTCCCGAAGCCATAGGCCTGTTCACAGGCGTACGGCTTCGGGACGCTTTTTTTTTGGCATACGAACACGAGGGTATCCATGAGCACGCTCACGCAATCGTTGAAAAGTGGCAACTGGCGCGCGCTGGTTGCGTGTTTTCTTTACTTCGACACCGGTTTCACCGTCTGGGTGATGCTCGGCCCCCTGGCGCCGTTCATCAGCAAGGACATTGCGATGACGCCCGCGCAAACGGGCTTTCTCGTGGCGGTCCCGGTGCTGGGCGCGGCGATTCTGCGCGTCACGCTGGGCAATCTTTACCAGGCGTTCGATGGGCGCAAGATCGCCCTGATGGGCATCACGTTGTCGGCAATTCCGTCGATCGTGCTGCTGTTGATGCCGAGTGCGCCGTCCTACACGCTGCTGCTCGTGCTGGGTGTGTTCCTTGGCGTAGGTGGCGCGAGCTTCGCCGTGGCGTTGCCGATGGCGGGCAGCAACTATCCGCCCAAGGTGCAGGGGCTGGTGTTGGGTCTGGCTGCGGCGGGCAACATCGGCGCGGTGCTCGACGGCTTCATGTTCCCGGGGCTGGCCGAGCATTATGGCTGGACACGTGCGGCCGGTGCCGCGTTGCCGCTGCTCGGGCTCGCCGCGCTGGCGCTGGTGTTCTGGGCGAAGGATCGGGGCGTGAAGTCGGGCAGCGCACCGCGTGCGTTCACGAGCTTCTTCATCACGGTGTTCGGTCTCGTCGCCCTCGTGTTGTGCGTGCATGCCGGCGCGTTCGGCGAGGGCAAGGCCGGCGTGCTGTTGCTGCCGGTGCTGGGGGCGCTGCTGGCGATTGCCGTGCTGCCGCGTCACTACCGCGGCGTGCTCGGCGAGCGCGACACGTGGGTCATCATGCTGGTCTACAGCATCACGTTCGGTGGGTTTGTCGGCATGTCGTCGTACGTGACCACGCTGCTGATCTCGCTGTACAGCATGCCGCGCATCGAAGCGGGGCTGTTCATGTCGCTGCTCGCGTTCCTCGGCGCGTTGGTGCGTCCCATCGGCGGGATGGTCGCCGACCGGATCTCGGGCGTGCGTGCCCTGGTGATACTGCTCGCGGCGATTTCGGCCATCGACTTTGTCTTTGCCGCATGGATGCCCCCGCAGGGTGCCGGCATCACGCTGCTGGTGCTGATCTACTTGTGCTTCGGTCTGGGTAACGGCGCCACGTTCCAGCTCGTGCCGCAACGCTGGCAAGGCAAGACCGGCCTGATGTCGGGCATTATCGGTGCGGCCGGCGGCATCGGCGGCTTCTATCTGCCGGTCATCATGGGCATCGCCAAGGAGTCGACGGGCAGCTACCAGATGGGCTTTGCCACCTTCGGCGCACTGGCTGGCCTGGCGTTCTTGCTGGTCGTCGCGCTGCGCACGCGCTGGATGTCGTGGGCACTGCCCACGGAGATCGCCGGTGGTGCGGTCCTCGCGGGCAGCGTCGCGCACGTCGAATAAGCGACGCGCAACCCCGCACTCGCGGCCCGTCGTTGCTCCGGCACGGCGGGCCGTTTGATTTTCCGGCAATACTTCGCGCTTGGCGTCTCGATCCAGACAGGCCGGTGCGTTATCCTATCCACCGGCTCGGGTTGCCGGATGGCACCGCTTTAGTGCGCCAGACGTATCACACGCCCGGCCGGAACAATCCGTTGAGCGTGGCGCCGCTGGCGGCACCGTCGAATCCGTCGAAGCGGCCCTCGGCCAGCGCCTGCGCGGCGCGCATGAAGCCGCCCCATGCGGCGCGGGCCAGTGCACCGCCCACACTCACGCGCCGCACGCCAAGGTCGGCGAGATCCTGCAACGTCAATGGCGATGTGGCCCCGATCAGCACGTTGACCGGTTTGGGCGCCACGGCCGAGACAACGGCACGAATCTGCTCGGCTGACTGAATGCCCGGCGCGTAGAGGCAGTCGGCACCCGCCTCGGCATAGGCCTGGAGGCGCGCGATGGCATCGTCGAGGTCGGGTACGCCCGCGAAGAAGTTCTCGGCGCGCCCGATGAGGAGCGTGTCGCCGCCGGTCTCGTCGATCGCGCGGCGCGCGGCCTTCATGCGCGCGACGGCTTCGTCGAGCGGGAACAGCGGGGTGTTGACGTCGCCCGTCGCGTCTTCGATCGACAAGCCGGCCACGCCCGTCGCCACGGCTAGTTTGACGCTGCGCG
Source organism: Pandoraea eparura (assembly GCF_902459725.1). Taxonomy (GTDB): domain Bacteria; phylum Pseudomonadota; class Gammaproteobacteria; order Burkholderiales; family Burkholderiaceae; genus Pandoraea; species Pandoraea eparura. Next base: position 560,748 of record NZ_CABPSH010000003.1, on the reverse strand, counting down.
CGACGTCGTCGGGCGTGTTGCCGAAGCCGCTCTCGAAGTCGGCATTGACGGGCAGATCGGTGGCCTCGACGAGTGTGCGCAAGTGCGCCAGTACGGTGTCGCGCGTGACCCCATTGTCGGGTTGCCCCGTCGACCAGGCGAAGCCCGAACTGGTCGAGGCGATCGCCTTGAAGCCCGCGTGTTCGAGATACCGCGCGCTGCCCGCGTCCCACGGATTCGGGATCACAAAGCAACCGGCATGGTGGAGTTCGCGAAAGGCGGCGCGTTTTTCGGCGGTGCTACGTGACATGGTTTGTCTCCTGAAGGGGGCGCAGTTCCGCTCACGCTGCGCACGCAAGCCCGATCATCGCGGTTTTACGCCGGCCTCGCAAGGCAGCCCCGAGGGGGTGTAAGGCGCAATATCGACCGTCAGATGTTTTTCATCCGACGCGCCTGTGCGCCGCGTGTAATCTCGTGTAAGACGTTTTTCGGGGGAACTTCAGGAATAAGCGCGGTTCCATTCGCGTTATGCAATTATCCTCTTCTGCATATTCAGGATCTCCGACGTGAATTCTCAGCCCCCCTGCGTGGCGTCCGCGTCAGCCCCCCCGAGCGGCGCGGCCTTGCATGAAGACGCCAAGTACACCCGTGTGGCGATGGTGTTGCACTGGGCGGTTGCCTCGCTGATGCTCGGCAACATCGCCATCGGCCAGACGATCGCCTTGCTGTCCGACGCCACGCTCGAAAAAATCGACGTGCGCTTCTGGATCGATCTGCACAAGTCCATCGGCATCACCGTGCTGGGACTGGCGATCCTGCGCGTGCTGTGGCGCGCGACGCACCGTCCGCCCCCGCTCTCGCAAGTCTTCGCTTCATGGGAGCGCACGGCGGCGCATGTGGCGCATTGGCTGCTTTATGTGCTGATCGTTGCGCTGCCGCTCACGGGCTGGGCGCACGACTCGGCGTGGGTTGCCGCCTCGACCCATCCGCTGACGCTGTTCGGACTCGTGCCGTTTCCGCGCATGGGCTTCCTGATGGCGTTGAACGACGCGAGCAAGGACTACTGGCACACCCTGCTCGGCAACGTCCATACCTACTGTGCATACGGCTTGTACGTGCTGCTGGCGTTGCACATTGGCGGTGCGCTCAAGCATCAGTGGATCGACCGTCACCCGGTGCTGCGCCGGATGCTGCCGTGAGTGACGACGCGACCGGCAACGCGCAGCGGCTAGAGGTCGCACGCGCGCTCCACTCGCCGCGCTTCACGCGTTCGCCGACGCCGTTGGCCAGTTGGCTCGTGCATACGGGGGTGGCGGCGCTGTGGTGTCTGCTGTTCGCGCAGGCCTTCGTCCTCAAGGGAGTTTTCGCGTGGGGGACCGGGGTCGCCTATGTCGCGTATGACACAGTGCTGCTGGCGTTCGTGTTCTCGCAAGCGTGGCGTCTGATGCGCCCCGATCCCGACGAGACTTCCACGGGTGTCGGCCACGACACCGCCCCCGTTCGACTGACGCTCGGCGTGGTGGTCGCGGCGCACAACGAGGCAGCGGCATTGCCGGTCACGTTGCGTGCGCTGATGGCCGGGCGGCGAGTGCCGGATGTCATCGTCATTGCCGACGACGGCTCGCGCGACGGCACGTTCGCGTTGCTCACGGGCGAGTATGGGCTCACCGACCCCGGCGAGGGTGGCCTGAGTGCGCCGAGTTCGCGCTATCCGAATCTTCAGTGGCTGCGCGTGCCGCACGGGGGCAAGGCGCGCGCGCTCAATGCGGCGCTGGTGGGTATCCATACGGATATTGTGATGACGGTCGATGCCGACACGTTGCTCGATGCCCGGGCGTGCGCTGCGATGCATGAGGCGTTTGCGCGACGTCCCCAACTGGTGGCAGCGACCGGTGTGCTTACGCCGGTGTGCGGGCAGACGGCGGGCGCGCGCGTGTTGCAGCTTTTCCAGACGTACGAATACATCCGCAACTTCATTTCGCGGTTTGCCTGGATGCGTGCCGACGGCCTGCTGCTGATTTCGGGTGCGTTCGCGTGTTTCCGTCGCGAGGCGGTGCTGGCCGTCGGCGGATTCGATCCGGCGTGCCTGGTCGAGGACTACGAACTGATCCATCGTCTGCGCCGGTATTCGACCACCCACGCGTTGGGATGGGAAGTGCGTGTCGTTGGCGGTGCGCAGGCGATCACCGATGCGCCGGGCACGCTCAGGAGCTTCCTGCGTCAGCGTCGCCGGTGGTTTGCGGGGTTTCTCCAGACGCAATACTGGTATCGGGATATGGTCGGCAATGGTCATTACGGCAATCTGGGCCGCTGGATGTTGCCGGTGAAGGCCTTCGATACGCTCCAGCCGATCTACGGGCTCACGGCGTTTGCACTGCTTGTGGCCTTCGTGTGCGAGGGGCACGTCGGCGTGCTGCTGCCGGTCTCGGGCATCATTCTCGGCAAGATCGGCATCGATCTCGCCTTCCATCTCTGGTCGGTGCACGCGTACCGGCGCTGGACCGGCCACGCCACCGGCGCGAGCTTCGGATGGGCGCTTGTCGCGGCAGTACTGGAGCCGTTCTCGTTCCAACTGATGCGGCACACGGGGGCGGCGCTGGGTTGGGGACACTTTTTGACCGGACGTCAGCGTTGGGGCGTTCAGGTGCGACGCGGTATCCTGTCGGGCGAACGCGGGACGGAGGTGTCCCGCGACCCCTGATATTCCGGCAGTGTTCTCTTCTGATGATCCGATCTTCGATGTGGTTGGCAATGGGATGCGCGCTCGGCGGCGTGTTGAGCGTTGCCGGGTGCAGCGTCCCCGAGCGCAGGCCGTCCGGCCCCGACTACGCGGCGCTGGGCGGCGCGGCCGAGGTACGCGGCGACTGGGACGGCGCGCGCCGGGCCTTTGGGCAGGCCGTGCTTGTGGCGGATCAGTCGGGGTGGCCGGCCTCGCATCGTGCGGCCATGCACTTTGACTATGGCCGGGCACTGGGCGTGACCTGCTACTACACCGAAGCCGAACGTGAGCTGAGCCTCGCCTACGATCTCGACATCCTGACGGGGCACTACCGGTATCCTGCGTTGATCGAGTTGGCGAGACTGTCGCTGGTTCAGCGGCAGTACGTCTCCGCGGTGAAATACTTCGGCCGGGCGCTGGGGGCGCTCGATCGGATGGAGGCGGCGCGCAAGGTGCCGTTTGCCTATGCGGAGGTGCTCGATGACTACGCGCTGGCCCTGGGGGGCGCGGGCGACGGCGAAGCAGCCACACATATCATCGATCGCGCCGCGAAGGTGCGCGCCGGCCTGGGCGAGGCCGTGCGTACGCAGGCCACATCGCGCACCCCGTACGGCAAGCACTGCGGGCAACTGGCGGCGGGGGCACGATGAACCCGATGCGTGTTTCCCTGGAAAGCGCGGGCGACTTCGACGAGATCATCGACGTTCGCACACCGCTCGAATTTGCCGACGACCACATTCCCGGGGCGATCAACGCGCCGGTGCTCAGCAACGAAGAGCGGGTGATCGTCGGGACGATGTACCAGCAGGTGTCGCCATTCGACGCTTCGCGTGTGGGCGCCGCCATGGTTGCGCGCAACATCGCTGCGCATCTCGACACGACGTTCGCCGACCGGCCGCGCAACTGGCGTCCGCTCATCTATTGCTGGCGGGGCGGGAAGCGCTCCGAGTCGATGACGCTCATGATGAACATGATCGGCTGGCGGGCGCGCCAGCTCGAGGGCGGGTACAAGACGTACCGGCGCGACGTGGTGGCATCGCTCGGTACGCTGCCCTCGACGCTCGATTACGTTGTGCTGGCCGGGCACACGGGCAGCGGCAAGACCCGGCTGTTGCATGCGCTGGCCGACGCGGGCGCCCAGACGCTCGATCTCGAGGCGCTGGCGAAGCATCGCGGGTCGCTGCTGGGGGCGATGCCGGGCGTGCCGCAGCCATCGCAGAAATCGTTCGATACCTCGTTGATCGGTGCGTTGCGCGGGCTCGATCCGACGCGACCTGTGTTCGTCGAAGCGGAGAGCCGCCGGATCGGACTGATCACGCTGCCCGAGTCGTTGATGTCGTCGCTGCGCGGGGCGACGACCTGTGTCGAGGTGCGTGTCGCGCTGCACGCGCGGGTCGACCTGTTGATGCAGGATTATGGGCACTTGCTGGCGCAGCCGGACGACTTTCGAGCGCAGCTTCTCCGGCTGGTGCCGCTGCATGGGCGCGCGGTCATCGATCAATGGCTGACGTTGCTCGACGAGGGACGGCAACGCGAACTCTCGGAAGCGCTCATTACCCGGCACTACGATCCGGCGTACTCGCGAAGCTCGCGCAAGATGCTGCAGGGCACGCCCAACACCATCCCGTTCCCGTTTCATCCGACGGCGCAAGACCTGGGCTCGCAGGCCCAGGCGTTACTTACGCAATGTGGCGTGGGTTGAGCTCGCCGTTCACGCCTTGCGTGACGTCGCTTATTCAACTTCGCCGCTGTCGGTGTCGCTGATCTGCGCGTCTCGCTCATGCGACATCGCTGCTGCGGCGAGGGCTGTCGCGGTGGCTGGGGCCGCGTCCTTGCGCTCGCTATATCGGTCCGTGAGGTAATCGGTGCGATCCCTGACAAGCAGGGTGAACTTGTACAGTTCTTCCATCACGTCGACGACCCGATCATAGTAAGACGACGGCTTCATGCGGCCCGTGGTGTCGAACTCCTGATAAGCCTTGGCGACCGAGGACTGGTTGGGGATCGTCACCATGCGCATCCATCGGCCAAGCACCCGCAGCGCGTTCACCGCGTTGAAGGACTGGGAGCCGCCGCAGACCTGCATCACGGCGAGCGTGCGCCCCTGCGTTGGCCGAAGGCTCCCGATCTCCAGCGGCAGCCAGTCGATTTGGTTCTTGAAGACGGCAGTCAGCGTGCCATGGCGCTCTGGACTGCACCAGACCTGTCCTTCCGACCACGCCGAGAGTTTGCGAAGCTCGACGACCTTCGGGTGATCGGCCGGCACGCTATCGGCCAAGGGCAATCCCTTGGGATCGAAGATGCGCGTTTCCGCCCCGAATTGCTGAAGCAGCCGCTCAGCCTCCTGCACCAGCAACCGGCTATACGACGTCTCGCGCAGCGAGCCGTAGAGCAACAGGATGCGGGGAGGATGCGTGCTGAGGCTTTTGGGCTCGAGTTTGCGAAGATCCGGCATATCGAGCACTGCACGACTGACGTTGGGAAGATCGACCCTCATTTCACCCGCCGTCCGCTGGCGTCGACAATGAGCTCGCCATCCTCTTTCGCGAACGCCCCCTGTTGCGGCGAGGGCAGGATATCGAGCACGACTTCAGACGGGCGGCACAGTCGTGCGCCCAGCGGCGTGACGACGAACGGTCGGTTGATCAGGATCGGATGCGCGAGCATTGCGTCGAGGAGCTGGTCTTCGGTGAGGGCAGGATCGGCGAGGCCCAGTTCGGCATAGGGCGTGCCACTCTGCCGAAGCGCGTCGCGCACGGTGAGTCCCGCATCGCGAATCAGCGTTTGCAGCGTCTGTCGTGTCGGGGGCGAACTCAGGTACTCGATGACCGTGGGTTCGATGCCCGCGTTGCGGATCAGGGCCAGCGTATTGCGTGACGTGCCGCACGCCGGGTTGTGATAGATGGTGACGGGCATGACAGTTCCTTATGGCGATTCATACCAGCGTTGCGAGCGGTTGACGACCGCGACCACGAGCAGCATCACGGGCACCTCGATCAGCACGCCGACCACTGTGGCGAGCGCTGCACCCGACTGAAAGCCGAAGAGACTGATGGCGGTGGCGACGGCCAGCTCGAAGAAGTTGCTGGCGCCGATCAATGCCGACGGACCGGCAACGCAGTGCGCTACCCCGAGCTTGCGGTTGAGCAGGTAGGCCAGACCCGAGTTGAGCAGTACCTGGATGAGGATCGGAACAGCGAGCAGCAGAATGATCAGCGGTTGCTCGACAATGGCATTGCCCTGGAAGCCGAAGAGAAGCACGAGCGTGGCGAGCAGTGCGGTGATGGAATACGGCCCCAATGCGCCGACAACGCGCTGATACGTGGCTTTTCCCTGGGCCAGCAAGGCTTTGCGGATGGCTTGCGCAATCGCGACCGGAACGACGATGTAAAGCCCGACCGAGGTAATGAGCGTATCCCAGGGAACGGAAATCGATGACAAACCGAGCAGCAGGCCGACGACGGGGGCGAAGGCCACGACCATAATGGCGTCGTTGAGGGCCACTTGCGAGAGCGTGAAGTACGGGTCGCCCTTGCAGAGCTGCGACCAGACGAAGACCATGGCGGTGCAGGGCGCGGCGGCCAGCAGGATGAGGCCGGCAACGTAGCTGTCGAGTTGGTTTGCCGGCAGCCACGCGGCGAACACGTGGCGCACGAAGATCCATCCCAGCAGCGCCATCGAGAATGGCTTGACGAGCCAGTTCACGAACAGCGTGACGCCGATGCCTCGCCAATGGCCCGCGACCTGTCCCATCGCGCTGAAGTCGATCTTGATGAGCATCGGGATGATCATGACCCAGATGAGCAGACCCACGGGCAGGTTGACCTGTGCGACTTCCATGGCACCGATGGTGTGGAAGAGTCCGGGCATCCATTGACCGAGCAAGACGCCCGCGACGATGCATAGCACCACCCAGGCGGTCAGATATCGCTCGAAGAAGCTGATGGCCGAGGCTGGAAGCGCGGGCGTGGCTTTATCTGCGGCAGTCATTGGTTGGACTCCGCGACAACGTTGCACGACGAAACGGACGTGCAGGAGACACCGCCGCAGCAGTTCTCGGTGAGGTAGCCGAGTAGCGCGTTCATGGTTTCAAAACGCGCCATGTAGATGATCGAGCGACCTTCCTGCCGGCTGGCGAGCAGTTCGGCCCGATGCAGCTCCTTGAGGTGGAATGACAGCGACGAGGCGGGCATGTCGATGAGTTCGGCGATGCGCCCGGCGGGCAGGCCTTCGGGCCCGGCCTGCATGAGCAGGCGGAACACCATCAGGCGGACCGAATGGGCGAGCGCGGCAAGCGCTTCGAGCGCGTTATTGGTTTCCATTTTTCGAATATAGTGGAAATATGGAAATTTTGCAAATTCGTTTGGCAATCCGGTGTCGACCGACGGAGCCGCACACGCCCGGAACCCCTCAATCTCCGAACTCGTCGATCATGCGTTGCTTCGTGAAGTCGACGAAGGCCTTCGCGAGTTGCGAGGGCGGGTGCTGCGTCGACGTGACGAGTGAGAAGCCCGACAGGATCGCCGGCTCGAACGGTTTGACGATAACTCGCCCCGCCGCGTAACGGGCCGTCACCTGATCGATGATCGCCACGCCCGCGCCGTGCTGTACAAGCACGCAAATCGCTGCGGACAGTTGCGACTCCGCACTCATGACCCGATCGATCCGTCGCTCGGCAAACGTGTGATCGATATACATCCGTCCATCGAACTCCTTCGGGTACGACACGAACGACTCGCCGCGCAGATCTTCAGGATGGATCACGTCGCGATTCGCGAGTCGATGTCCGTTCGGCAGGATGCAACGCATGGGCGCGCGGTGCAGCGTTTCGATGTTTACGCCCGCATGCGTGATCGGGTGGGCGATGAACCCGACATCGCAACGCCGCCCAACCACCATGTCGATCACGGTGCTCGACGCGTGAATCAGCAACGTCGTGCTGATGCCCGGATGCTCGCGCATGAACCCCGTCAGCGTGGTGGGCAGGAACTCCAGCGCGAGCGCGGGTGCCCCCGCAATGTGCAGCGAACCGCGCCGCAGCGACTTGATCTGCTCGGCCGTCTGCGCAATGCGGTCGATGCCCGCAAACGAGCGCTCAACTTCCTCGAACAGCACCATCGCTTCGGGCGTCGGGTTCAGTCGGCCGTTGCTCCGGTCGAATAAGGAAAACCCTATGTCCGCCTCGAGATCGTTGATCAGTCGTGTGACCGCCGGTTGCGAAACGTGGAGCATGTCCGCCGCCCGAGTGACCGTCTGGCGCAGGATCAGCGCACGAAATGCCTCCAACTGCCGGATCTTCATGGGAACCTCATCTCCCTCGCGCCATAACATTTCCGTATGGGCGGGCGAAAAAATGTGATTTGACGGTGCTTGCGTCGAAAATGAACCTACGCAAACCACGCAGCAGGTTGTGGGTTCTTTGAAATTGCCGGGCCATAACATCACATAACCCTACTTCACGCAAGGAGCTTATCGATGAAGACTGTCGTTCCCCAAACGCTTCGCAAGCTTGCCCGCACCGCGGCCATGTCGGTCGGTGTTGCCGCAACGGCACTCGGCGCCACCGCTGCCCACGCCGACACGACGCTATACGTCGGCGCTTACGGCGGCTCGTTTGAACAGATGCTCAAGAAGGACGTCATTCCCGGTTTCGAGCAGGCGAACCCCGGCACCAAGGTAGTGATCGTGCCCGGCGATTCGACGACCAACCTTGCGAAGCTGCAGGCGCAAAAAGGCAAGGCCGGCATGGACGTCGTCTTCCTCGACGACGGCCCGATGTACCAGGCGCTCCAGATGGGTTTTTGCGGCAAGCTCGCCGACGCGCCCGTGTATCACGATCTGTACGACATTGCGAAGTTCAAGGGCGGCAACGCCGTGGCGGCCGGACTGATCGCCACAGGCATCGCCTACAACACGCGAGTGTTCCAGGCGAAGGGTTGGCCTGCGCCGACGTCGTGGCAGGACCTATCGGATCCGAAGTACAAGGGCAGGCTCGTGATGCCGAGCATCAAGAACACGTATGGCCTGCACGGATTGCTGGTCGAATCGAAGATCCACGGCGGCAGCGACAGCAACATCGAACCGGGCTTCCGCGCGATGGAGAAGATCGCACCGAACGTGCTGTCGTTCGATCCGTCGCCGGGCAAGATCGCCGAGCTGTTCCAATCGGATGAGGTCGCCATCGCCGTGTGGGGCAACGGCCGCGTTCAGGCGTTGCGCCAACAGGGCATTCCGGCCGAGTTCGTGTATCCGAAGGAAGGGGCGGTGGCGCTTGCCATGGGCATGTGCGTGGTAGACAAATCCGCCAACGAAGCGCTGGCGCAAAAGTTCGTCCAAATGATTCTCTCGCCGCAAGCCCAGGCCATTCTTGCTGAAAGTGCAGGTGTTGCGCCGTCGAACAAGAAGACGCAACTCTCGATGGCGGTGGCTGCGCGTGTGCCGTCGCCTGCGCAGATCGACAAGCTCATTCGTGTCGACTGGGATGTCGTCAATGCGAAGCGCGCTGAATGGACGCAGCGCTGGAACCGTCAGATCGAGCGTTAAGTCGTACGGAGACCCTAAGCGTCATGAGCACCCCATATTTGCGTCTCGAGCAACTCGGCAAGCGCTTCGGTGAGACCGTCGCGGTCGAGGGCGTCGATCTTTCGATTGAACAGGGCGAATTCATCTCCCTGTTGGGCCCGTCCGGCTGCGGCAAGACCACCACGTTGCAGATGATCGCCGGTTTCGTCGCCCCGAGCAGTGGCCGTATTCTGCTCGAAGGCCGCGACCTGACGCCGGTGCCGCCGGAAAAGCGCGGACTCGGCATCGTGTTCCAGAGCTACGCGCTGTTTCCCCACATGACTGTGGCGCAGAACGTCGCGTTCGGTCTGGACATGCGCCGCGTGGACCCCGGGCAGAAGCAGCGCCGCGTGCAGGATGCGTTGGAGCTGGTGCATCTCGGCCAGCACGCGCAACGCTATCCGCGCGAACTCTCCGGCGGCCAGCGCCAGCGCGTGGCGCTGGCCCGGGCGCTGGTGATCGCACCGCCCGTGCTACTGCTCGACGAACCGCTCTCGAATCTCGATGCCAAACTGCGCGAGCAGATGCAGGACGAGTTGCGCGCGATTCAACGCAAGGTCGGCACGACCACCGTCATGGTCACGCACGATCAGGCCGAGGCGCTCGCGATCAGCGATCGCGTGGTGTTGCTCAACGCTGGGCGTGTCGTGCGCATCGATCCGCCGCACGATGTCTACGAAGACCCGCGCGCCACGTTCGCCGCGCATTTCATCGGGCAGACCAATCTCATCTCCGGTCAGCTCGATGTGCGCGGCGGCGTGGCGGTGCTCGACGCGCAAGGGCACCGGCTCGCCGTGTCGCCCGCGCACGCCGGGCCGATGGCGGGCGGCACGGCAGGTAACGGTCCGGCGACCTTCAGTCTTCGCCCGGAGCGCATTCGCCTGACGTCCGCGACGGCGGGCCGGCTCGCGGGCCGGATAGGCCAGCGCAGCTTCCACGGTAACCATTGGGTGCTTACCGTGTCGACGGCGCTCGGCGAGCTGCGTGTGCTCGTGTCCAACGACGGTGCGGTTGCCGCCAACGACGGCGAGGCGGTGGGGCTCGATTGGGCCGACGACGCCTTGCGACTCGTGCAGGAGGGCGCATGAATGCCGCGACGTCTACACCTCCGGGGGCACCGGCCATGCCGGACATGAACGCAAGCACGGCGATCTCGCCCGAGATCGCGAGTCAGCGCCGTGCCGCCTGGACGCTGGTCATGCCGGCGACGCTGTACTTTCTCGTGCTGCTCGCGGTGCCGCTCGCCCTGACGTTCGTGTTGAGCCTGCATGGCTTCGACCCGAACCTGGGCGGCGTGCTGCCGACGATCTCGCTGCAGCACTATGCCGACATTCTCACGGATAGCTATTTCTACGAGATATTTCTGCGCACGTTGCTGCTCTCGGTCGGCGTGACGGTGCTGTGCGTGTTGGTCGGTGTGCCCGAAGCGTACTTCCTGTTCCGCATGCGCGATCCGTGGCGTTCGCTCTGCCTGGTGCTCGTGCTGGGGCCGCTGCTGATCTCGGTCGTCGTGCGAACGCTGGGCTGGTCGATTCTGTTGGGGCGCGAGGGGCTGGTCAACGTGGTGCTCATGAAGCTGGGGTTGATCGGTCATCCGCTGCAAATGCTCTTCACGATTGGCGCGGTCACGGTGGCGCTGGTGCATGTGCTCGTGCCGCTCATGGTGCTGTCGGTGTGGACGTCGCTCACCCGGCTCGATCCGGCGGTCGCCCACGCGGCGCGCTCGCTCGGCGCGGGACGCGCGACGGTGATGTGGCGGGTGGTGTTGCCGCAGATCACACCGGGCATTCTGTCCGGCAGCCTGATCGTCTTCGCATTGACGGCGAGTGCATTCGCCACGCCGGCGTTGATCGGTGGCCGTCGCCTGAAAGTCGTGGCAACCACGGCGTATGACGAGTTCCTTGGCACGCTGAACTGGCCGCTGGGCGCTGCCATCGCCATCGTGCTGCTGATCGTGAACGTGGCCATCATCACCGGTTACAACCGCGCCCTCGAGCGGCGCTTCACCCGCCGTCTGGGCTGAGGGAGGCAGGCATATGAATCAACAAGACTCCCGGTACGATCGCAATGGCGTGGGGGCGATCGCGTTTCACGTCGTGTTCCTCACCTTTATTCTGGCGCCGCTGGTGGTGGTGTGCCTGGTCGCCTTCACACCGGACAACTTCCTGTCCATCCCGACGCATCGCTTTTCGCTGCGCTGGTTCTCGTCGCTCATGGACGACGAAGACTTTCTGGCGGCGCTGCGCACGAGTCTGTGGCTGGGCGTGACGTCGGCCAGCGTGTCGACCGCGTTGGCGGTGCCGGCGGCGATGGGGCTGGCACGTTACCGGTTTCCGGGACGCGATGCGATCAATTCGTTCCTGCTCTCGCCGCTGATGATCCCGCCGGTGGTGCTGGGCATTGCGTTCCTGCGGCTGTTCACGTTGCTCGACATGGGCGGCTCGTTCGTGAGCCTCGTCGCTTGCCATGCACTGCTGATCTTCCCCTACGCGCTGCGCCTGATCATGTCGGCGCTCGTGGGGCAGGCAGACGAAGCCGAACGGGCGGCGCGCTCGCTCGGTGCGGGACGCTGGACGACGTTTCGACGCATCACGCTGCCGGCGATCCTGCCGGGCCTGGCGGGCGGCTGGGTGCTCGCGTTCATCAATAGTTTCGATGAACTCACGGCCACGATCTTCGTGACGGCGCCGACCACGATCACGCTGCCGGTGCGCATCTACATGAACATGAGCGAGACGGTCGACCCGAGCGTGGCGGCCATCTCCACGCTGCTCATCGCGCTGACGCTGGTGGTGATGCTGGTGCTCGATCGCATCTACGGACTCAACAAGGTTCTGGTGGGGAATCACTAAAACATGCAAAAGACATACGATATCGCCGTCATCGGCGGCGGCCTCGTCGGCATGGCGATCGCCTACGGGCTAGCCAAGCGCGGGCAACGCGTCGTCGTGTGCGATGGCGAAGACAATTCGCTGCGTGCCGCACGCGGCAACTTCGGGCTGGTATGGGTGCAAGGCAAGGGTGGCACCTGCACGGACTATGCGCGCTGGTCGCTGCACTCCGCCAACCTGTGGCAGCGCCTGGCCGACGAGCTGTTCGCACGCACGGGCGTCTCCATGGGCTTTCAGCGACCCGGCGGCTTCAACATCGCCCAGACGCCCGAGGAGTTGGCCATCAAGGTCGAGAGCATGCGCAAGCTGCAGGAAGCCGAGCCTGCCCTCACCTACGAAGTGCTCGATCACCAGGCGCTTGCCGAGCGGCTGCCGGCCATCGGCCCCGACGTGGTGGGCGGCATCTATTCCCCGAACGACGGTCATGTCAGTCCGTTATATACGCTGCGCGCGCTGTTCGCCGCGTTCGAGCAGGCGGGCGGCGAGTATGGACCGAACCTGCGCGTGACCGATATTCGTCAGACGGGCAGCGCGTTTCGCGTGAGCATGGGCGATGTATCGCTCGAAGCCGGCCGTGTCGTGCTTGCCGCCGGTCTGGGCAATCGCGATCTCGCGCCGATGGTGGGGCTGCGCGCGCCGGTCAAGCCGTTGCGCGGCCAGATCCTCGTGACCGAGCGCGTCAAGCCGTTTCTCGACTATCCGACGATCTATGTGCGTCAGACCGTCGAGGGCTCGGTCATGCTCGGCGACTCGGCCGAAGACGTGGGCTTCAATGACGGCGTGACGCCCGACGTGATTGCCGACATCGCCCGGCGCGGCATTGCGCCGTTCCCACTGCTCAAGAACGTGCGCGTGGTGCGCGCGTGGGGCGCGCTGCGGGTGATGACGGACGACGGTCTGCCGATTTACGAGGCCTCCGAGGCCTGCCCGGGCGCGTTTCTCGCGACCTGTCACAGCGGTGTGACGCTCGCCGCTGCGCATTGTGAAACCCTCGCGCCGTGGATTCTCGGCGCGCCGCGTCCCGCGCTTCTGGATCAATTCTATGCCAAACGTTTCGCTGCTTAAGTCGCTGGCGCGCAAGGATGGCGCGACGGTGCAAGTGTTTATCGAGGGTACGCCGGTCAACGTGCCGGCCGACATGAACGTTGCCGCCGCATTGCTCTTCGCGGGCGTGACGGTGTGCCGGACCACACCCGTCACCGGTAGCGACCGCGCGCCGTTCTGCATGATGGGGGTGTGCTTCGAATGCCTGGTCGAGATCGACGGCGTGCCGAACCGGCAGGGATGCATGACACCGGTGCGCGAAGGCATGCAGGTGCGTCGAATGAACGGTGCAAGGAGTGTGGCATGAGCGCAAAAGTCGTGGATTTGTTGGTTGTCGGTGCGGGCCCCGCGGGGTTGGCGGCTGCGCTCGAAGCGAAGCGTCATGGGCTCGAGCCGCTGGTCGTCGACGAGAACGGCCTGCCCGGCGGGCAGATATATCGCAGCGTGAGCCGCTCGCCGCTGGCCGACCCGGGCGTGCTCGGGCCGGATTATCTGCGCGGACGTGCGCTCGTTGACGCATTTACGTCGGCCGGCATCGCCTATTGGCCGCAGACGCTCGCGTGGCAGATCGGCGCGGACAAGCGCGTGTCGGTCACGCGCCAGGGCGCGGGCGGCGGAACGCTGCAAATTCAAGCGGGCGCCATTGTGCTGGCCGGCGGCGCGCAGGAGCGGCCGTTCCCGATTCCCGGCTGGACGCTGCCCGGTGTGATGGGCGTGGGCGCCGCGCAAACACTGCTCAAGGCGTCCGCGCTGGTCCCCGATTCGCCCGCGGTGCTCGCCGGCTGCGGCCCATTGCTCTACCTGTTTGCCTGGCAGCTCATCAATGCTGGCGTGCCGGTACGCGCGATTCTCGACACCGCCGAGGCAAGCGGGCGTCGTGACGCCTTGCGTCACGCGGGTGGGGCGTTGCGCGCGCCGTCATATCTGATGAAGGGTTTCAAGCTGCTGCGCGCCATTCGCGCGGCGGGCGTGCAGCACGTCAAACATGTCGAGGCGCTGCGCGTGCTCGGTACCGAGCACGCCGAGGGCATCGAGTATGTCGTGGGCGGGCGCACCGCTCGCATCGACACGTCGCTGGTGCTGCTGCATCAGGGCGTGATTCCGAACACGCAGGTCACGCGCTCGATCGGTTGTGAGCATGTGTGGGACGACGCGCAGTTGTGCTGGCATCCCAAGACGGATGCCTGGGGAGAGACGAGCCTGCCGGGCATCTTCGTGGCAGGGGACGGCGCGGGCATTGCCGGTGCGCTTGCGGCTGAGCCGTCGGGACGGCTCGCGGCCGTGCAGGCCGCAGTGAAGCTCGGCAAGCTCGACGCTGCAAAGCGCGACTCTCGCGCGCTGTCGCTGCGCCGTGAGCTGTCGGCACACACGTCGATCCGTCCGTTCCTTGATGCGCTGTACCGGCCGGCCGAGGCGTTCCGGGTGCCGGCCGACGACAGCACGATCGTGTGCCGTTGCGAAGAAGTGACGGCGGGCGACGTGCGGCGCATGGCGGGCCTGGGCTGTGTCGGCCCGAATCAGACGAAGAGTTTTTCGCGTTGCGGCATGGGGCCGTGTCAAGGCCGCTTCTGCGGCTTGACTGTGGCCGAACTGCTGGCGCAGGCGCAGGGCTGCGCAGTGCCGGAGGTCGGGTACTATCGCATCCGTCCGCCTATCAAGCCGGTGACGTTGGGCGAGTTGGCCACCGCGGTAGGCACTCCCGACTTCCTGAGCGAGCGTGCAGGATTTCCCAAGTAAGTGAGGGGGCTCGCGCCCTCCACTCGCGTCCTTTTTAAATCTTTTGGAGATGTGGTTAATGAGCGATATTCAACGCCATCACACGAACGCACGGATGAGCCGTGTCGTGGTGCATAACGGGACGGTCTACATCGGCGGCCAGACGGCGGACGATCGCAGTCAGGACATCACCGGGCAGACGCAGCAAGTGCTCGCAAAGATCGATGGCTATCTGAAGGACGCCGGTATCGACAAGTCGCGACTGCTCTCGGCGCAAGTCTGGGTGAAGGACATCGAGGCCGACTTCGCCGGCATGAATGCCGTGTGGGATGCGTGGACGAGCCCGGGCAACACGCCGACGCGCGCCACGGTGGAGGCACGTCTGGCGGCCCCCGATCTGCTTGTCGAGATTGCCGTGATCGCGGCGGCCAAGTAATCGTCAATATCCGTAAGGAATGCGAACAGAAAGCTCGCGCGTGTTGAGCTGAACCCCAAGCGTTGGACATGGATCCGACCCTTGGGGTTTTGACTCAGCAGTGTTCGATGCAGGGCGGCCCGGCGGCGAAGCCGAAGAAACCGCTGGGTGAGGGCATCATGCCAACCCCGTCTACATCCCAAATTCGCGTAGCCCTTCGAGGTCGAGGATCGTCAGCACGCCATAGTCGACCTTGACGAGCCTGGCCTGCTCCAACACCTTGAGCGCGAGGTTGACGCGCTGGCGCGAAACGCCGGCGAGATAACTCAGCTCTTCCTGTGAAATCTGCACGGTGGTGTCGTCGGACGGATACAGCGTCGGGTTGAACATCGACGACAGGGAGCGGGCAACGCGAGCGTCGGTATCGAGTAATCGTTCGTGCTCGACCGCCGCGATGAACTGGCCGAGACGCTCATTGAGCTGTAGCGTGAGAAAGCGGTTGAACGGAATGCTCGTGTCGAGCAACCAGTCGAACGTGGCAATCGGCATGTGGGCAAGAACGGAATCGCGCAGTGCCATCACGTCGTATTTGCGGTTCTCGCGCTTGAGCACCGACCCTTCCCCGAACCATGCGCCCGCAGGCACGCCCGTGAACGTGACGGACTTCCCACTGGCCGATGCCGTCGCGATCTTTACCAACCCATCGATGACGCCAAACCAGGCGTGCGAGGGGTCGCCCTTGCGGCATACATAGCCACCGTTCTCGACCGGCCGTACCTGAATCTCGGCCACGACACGTTCGCGTTGCGCTGGCGTCAGTCCTTGCGCCCATACGCTGCGTTGCAACAGGGTTTCGAGCGACATATAGGGACTTTCCCTTGATTGTCATCCGGGTGACAAATCCGTCGTGATCCATGAGGTATCTTCGCCTTGCCTGACCACGGCGAGACAAGCCTTCACGGCGATTCGTGCACGACGCCGAAGCCCAAGTATAGAAGCTGCCTGTTGTCAGGGATAGTCATCGTTGCTCCGTAGTGCGGACGATCGCAAAGCAGTGCGAATGACGCAGCGCCACTTAAAAAAAGTCGCTAAGAGACGTTGCCAGCTGTAGAGAGCGTGCCACACGCACGCGCGCCGACCGAGCCACGCCACGCCTCCTCGACATGCGTCGAATCGTGGCGAGACACAGGAGACAGGCATGCAGGAGCGGACCACTTTCCCGCGTTTGTTGTTGGCCCATGCGGCCACGCGCGGCACCCGCACGGCATATCGGGAAAAAGATCTGGGGATCTGGCAATGCTGGACCTGGCAGTCGGCCGCGCACGAAGTCCGGATGCTGGCGTGCGCGCTGGCTGCCGCTGGCTTCAAGCGAGGCGACAACCTCGCCATTATCGGCAATAACCGCGTGCGCCTTTACTGGGCAATGACAGCGGCGCAAGCGCTGGGTGGCGTCGCCGTGCCGCTCTATCAGGACGCCGTGGCTGCGGAGATGGCGCATGTGCTCGACGACGCCGAGATCGATTTCGCCATCGTCGAAGATCAGGAGCAGGTCGACAAGCTGTTGGCGCTGCGCGCCGAGGTGCCGCGGCTGTCGCACATCATTTACGAGGATTCGCGCGGCCTGCGAGGCTACGACGCCGCAGGGCTGCAGTCGTACGCGTCGGCCATCGAGCAGGGGCGTGCATTCGACGCCGGCCACCCGCGCTACTTTGATGACGCCGTGGCCCGTGGCGAACCCGAAGATACGGCGACCATCCTCTATACCTCTGGCACTACCGGCAAGCCCAAGGGCGTTTGCCATTCGCATGCGGGGTTGATCGGCGCTGCCTTTCACGGTAGTGCGTTCGATCGACTCGGCCCCGGCGACGAAGTGCTGTCGTACCTGCCGATGGCCTGGGTGGGCGACCATCTGTTTTCCTATGCGCAGGCACTGGTGGCGGGGTTCACGGTCAATTGCCCCGAGTCGCCCGACACCATCGCCACGGACATGCGCGAGATCGGCCCGACGTACTACTTTGCGCCGCCTCGCGTCTACGAGAACGTGCTCACGCAAGTGATGATCCGCATGGAGGATGCGAATCGCCTCAAGCGCAGGATGTTTTCACACTTCATGGACGTGGCAAACCGGTGCGGCGCGGCGGTGCTCGACGGCCGTCCGGTGTCGTGGCTCGATCGGTTGCAGTACGCGCTCGGGAATTTTTTCGTGTACGGTCCTTTGCGCAATACGCTCGGCATGAGCCGGATTCGCACGGCATACACCGCCGGCGAGGCGATTGGCCCGGATCTGTTCCGGTTCTATCGCGCGATCGGTATCAATTTGAAGCAGTTCTACGGGCAGACGGAGACGTGCGCGTACGTCTGCCTGCAACCGGATCGCGAGGTCCGATTCGACAGCGTGGGGCCGGTCGCGCCCGGGATGGAAATCAAGATCGCCGACAACGGGGAGGTGCTGGTGCGCGGCGTGGGGTTGCTCAAGGCGTACTACAAGCGGCCCGATGCCACGCGCGAAGCCATCGACGAGGCGGGCTATTTCCGCACGGGCGACGCCGGCATCATCGATGCCGACGGTCATCTTCGCATCATCGATCGCGCCAAGGATGTCGGCAAACTGGCCTGTGGGTCGTTGTTCGCGCCGAAGTACATCGAGAACAAGCTCAAGTTCTTCTCGTACATCAAGGAAGCGGTGGCGTTTGGCGACGGTCGCGACGGGGTGTGCGCCTTCATCAACATCGATATGGATGCGGTGGGCAATTGGGCGGAACGGCAGAACCTCGCGTACGCGGGGTATGTCGACCTGGCCAGCCATCCGCGTGTCGCCGAGCTGATCCTGGGTTGCGTGGAGCTCGTGAACGCGGATCTCGCCAAGGAGTCCGCCTTTGCGGCCGCGCAGGTTCGGCGCTTCGTCATCCTGCACAAGGAGCTGGATCCGGATGACGACGAACTGACGCGCACGCGCAAGGTGCGCCGCGGTTTCATCGCGCAGAAGTACGAGGTGCTGGTCGACGCGTTCTATTCAGGCAAGACGACGCAATTCATCGAAACGCGTGTGAAGTTCGAGGACGGACGCGAAGGCAGTGTGAGCGCCACGCTCACGATACATCCGGCGCGCGTGATCGGTGCGCGCGCACCGGCTGACGACCCTGCGCCTGCGACATTGCGCTGCGCCGCCTGAGCGTCGCATCGACCAGCGCATCGGCCCCTACATTGGCACTCTGCCAGGCATTTTGCGGGAGAAGGCATGCACGACAACCGGAAGTTCGGCGACGTCCTGCTCGATTTGCAGCACATCAGCCTGTCGTTCGGCGGCGTGAAGGCGTTGACGGATATCTCGTTCGACGTTCGCGAGCACGAGATCCGCGCGATCATCGGCCCCAATGGCGCGGGCAAGAGTTCCATGCTCAACGTGATCAATGGCGTCTACCACCCGCAGCAGGGCGCGATTGTCTTTCGTGGGCAGTTGCGCCAGCGTATGCATCCGACGTCCGCAGCGCGTCAGGGTGTGGCGCGCACGTTCCAGAACATCGCGCTATTCAAGGGCATGACGGTGCTCGACAACATCATGACGGGCCGTAACACCCGGATGCGCTCGGGCCTGCTGGCCAGTGCGCTCTGGTGGGGGCGGGCGCGGCAAGAGGAAATGGCGAATCGCGCCAAGGTCGAGGAGATCATCGACTTTCTCGAAATTCAGCATATTCGGAAGACGCCGGTCGGACGGCTGCCTTACGGCTTGCAAAAGCGTGTCGAGCTGGCGCGCGCGCTTGCCGCCGAACCGGAGCTTCTGTTGCTCGATGAGCCGATGGCCGGTATGAATTTCGAAGAGAAGCGCGACATGTGTCGCTTCATCCTGGACGTCAACGATGCGTTCGGTACGACGATTGTGTTGATCGAACACGACATGGGCGTTGTGATGGATATCTCCGATCGGGTCGTGGTGCTCGATTACGGCAAGAAGATCGGTGACGGGACGCCCGCCGAAGTCAGGGCGGACCCCGAGGTGATACGTGCCTATCTGGGGGCGGCACACGGGATGCCCGCCGCCGCGTGATGCTCAGACGTTAGGTAACAGACGATCGATCGCCGGCAACGCATTGGCGACTGGGAGACATCGATGCAGTTTTTTATGGAAATCCTGATCGGCGGGCTGCTCTCCGGGGTGATGTATTCCCTTGTCGCGCTCGGCTTCGTGCTGATCTTCAAGGCATCCGGCGTGTTCAACTTTGCCCAGGGTGCGATGGTGTATTTCGCGGCGCTGTCGGTGGTTGGCCTGATGGAGCGCGGCTTGCCGCTGTGGCTGGCTGCCATTGGCGCATTCGGCGTCATGGTGTTGTTGAGCTTGGCGACCGAGCGCTTCGTGCTGCGAAAGCTGGTGAACCAGTCGCCTATCACGTTGTTCATGGCGACGATCGGGTTGTCGTTCTTCCTCGAAGGCCTCGCCCCCCTGCTGTGGGGCAATGAGGTGCGAGCGCTGTCGCTGGGCATTGTCGACGAACCCATCGCATCGATCATGGACTCGACCGGCGTGCTCGTGAGCCGCTTCGATCTGGCGGCCGCCGGCATTGCCGCCGTGCTGGTCGCATTGCTGGCGTTGTTCTTCAAGGCCACGCGCATCGGCCGTGCGCTTCGTGCCGTGGCCGACGATCACCAGGCGGCGCTCTCCCTGGGTATTCCGCTGCAACGCATCTGGGTCGTGGTGTGGAGCGTCTCGGGGTTCGTTGCGCTCGTCGCCGGCATGCTCTGGGGATCGCGCAACGGCGTGCAGTTCGCGCTGACGATGACCGCGCTCAAGGCGCTACCGGTGCTGATCCTGGGGGGCTTCACCTCGATTCCAGGGGCGATTGTCGGGGGATTGATCATCGGCGCGGCGGAAAAGCTCGCGGAGATCTATGTACCGCAACTGCTGGAAAGTCAGTTCAGTGGAAATTTCGGGGGCATCGAGGGGTGGTTCCCTTATGTCTTTGCGTTGCTGTTCCTGCTGGTTCGCCCGGAAGGGCTGTTCGGCGAGCGGCATATCGATCGGGTCTGAGCCGACGCTCGTCACCTCGAAACAAGCCTACAAGCCGAACGTACAAGCATTTACCGCAGAGGCCATCCATGTTCTATCGCGAAGCCGGGCAGTTCAAGACCACTTACGAAGCCGATAGTCAGATATTTCCAATCCGCCAGGATCGGCTCGCCGTTGGCGCCATGCTCGCTGTCGCATTCGGCGTGCTGCCGTGGGTAGCCTCCGAATACTGGCTTACGGCGATTCTCGTGCCGTTTCTCGTGTTCTCGCTCGCGGCGCTGGGCCTCAACATCCTGACGGGCTATGCGGGGCAGTTGTCTCTGGGAACGGCGGCGTTCATGGCGGTGGGTGCCTATGCGTCTTATAACTTCCAGTTGCGCATCGAAGGCATGCCAATTCTCGCCTCGTTTGCACTGGGCGGCGTTTGCGCCGCGCTCGTGGGCGTGGCGTTCGGCCTGCCGTCGTTGCGCATCAAGGGCTTCTACCTGGCGGTCGCCACGCTGGCAGCGCAGTTCTTTGTGCTTTGGGTGCTGACGAAGTTTCCATGGCTCTCGAACCACAGTTCGTCCGGGGTGATCACCGCACAGAAGATCTCGATGCTCGGTGTCGACGTTGACACGCCGGTACGCAAATACCTGTTCGTGCTCGGCGTCGTCACGGTGATGGCGCTCGTGGCGAAGAACCTGGTGCGATCGCACATCGGTCGCGCGTGGATGGCGGTACGCGACATGGACGTCGCTGCCGAGGTGATCGGTATTCCGCTGATGCGCGTCAAATTGCTCGCCTTCGCTGTCAGCTCCTTCTATTGCGGCGTGGCTGGCGCGCTGTATGCCTACTGTTACCTCGGTTCCGTCGAGCCGGACGGCTTTTCACTCGATCTGTCCTTTCGCATCCTGTTCATGATCATTATCGGCGGCGTCGGTAGCGTTCTGGGGAGCTTTCTGGGCGCTGCATTCATCCTGCTGTTGCCGATTCTGCTCGATAGCGCGCTGCCGGCGATGGCCACGCTTATGCATTTGCCGTTCACCAATGCGACCGTTTCGCACATTCAGTTGATGGTGTTTGGCGGGCTCATCATCTTCTTCCTGATTGTCGAGCCGCATGGGCTGGCGCGGCTTTGGCAAATCGCCAAGGAGAAGTTGCGCATCTGGCCCTTCCCGCATTGAGGTTAGACACGGTGGCGCACGGTGCGTCGTGCGGTGCCGCAGCAGCGTTTGCCATGAAAAAAACCACAGACGGAGACACAGCATGAACACGAAACAATTGACGGCATCGTTAGGCATGGCGCTCGTGCTTGGCATGGGGGTCACCGGCGCGTCGTTTGCGCAATCAAACGATCAGTTCATCGCACTTGCCGACTACCGGGTCGGCCCGTACGGGGCGAACGGACAGTCCTTCTATGGCGGCTTTATCGACTATCTGCAATACGTGAATCTCAAGCATGGCGGTGTCAACGGCGTGAAGTTGACATGGGAGGAGTGCGAGACCGAGTACAACAACGCCAAGGGCGTGGAGTGCTACGAGCGTCTCAAGGGAAAGAACCCGGTCACCAAGGGCACGGCGTACCACGTGATGGCGACGGGCATTTCGTACGCGCTGATCGACAAGACGGCGACCGACCAGGTGCCGCTGGTGATGATGGGCTACGGTCGCACCGATGCGGTGGACGGCTCGGTATTTCCATGGGCATTCCCACTGGTCACGACCTACCAGATGCAAGCGTCGGCCATCATCAAGTTCCTGGCCGACAAGAACCGCGGCTCGCTGAACGGGAAGAAGATCGTCTATCTGTATCACGACTCGGCGTATGGCAAGGAGCCGATCGTCGCCTTGCAGGCCGAATCGAAGATCCACAAGTTCAACCTGATCGAGATTCCGGTGGCGCATCCGGGCAACGAGCAGGGCGCGCAATGGTTGCGCATCCGGCAGGAGAACCCCGACTACGTCGTGTTCTGGGGCTGGGGCGTGATGAATCAGACGGCGCTCAAGGCGGCGCAGAAGGTCGGCTATCCGCGCGACCGGATCATCGGTAGCTGGTGGGCCGGCTCCGAGGAAGACACGATTCCGGCGGGCCCGGCCGCCAAGGGGTATATGAGCGCCACCTGGAACGTGGCGGGCAAGCAGGTGCCGCTGATCGCCGACATCGAGAAGGTGGTCTATGGCGCGGGCAAGGGCAATCTGCAAGATGCGTCGAAGATCGGCTCCGTGCTTTACAACCGTGGGGTGTCCGCGGCGGTGGCCACCGTCGAGGCGCTCAACACCGCCCAGAACAAGTTCGGCAAGGGCAAGGTCATGACGCCGGTGCAGGTGCGTTGGGGGCTCGAGAACCTGAATATCGACGCCGCTCGCCTGAAGGCCTTGGGCGCCACCGGGCTGCTGCCCGACATCAAGACGAGCTGCGAGGATCACGAGGGCTCGGGCAAGGTGCGCATCCAGCAATGGGATGGCACCAAGTGGGTGATGGTGTCCGACTGGATCGAGGGCAACCGGCGCCTGATTCACCCGCTGTTCGAAGCGTCGGCCAAGCAATATGCCAAGGAAAAGGGAATGACACCCGCCTGCTACAAGATGTGATCGACGCCGTCGTCCGCACGGCGCAGCCCAGTGCGGACGACGCACGACGACCCAAGGCCGCATCGATCCTGGAGTCATGCATGGAAGCGAGTTTGCGCGTCAACAATATTGAAGTCATCTACGACCACGTCATTCTGGTGCTCAAGGGCGTGTCGCTGACAGTGCCCGAGGGCAAGATCGTGGCGTTGCTCGGGGCCAATGGGGCCGGCAAGAGTACGACGCTCAAGGCGATTTCGAACCTGCTGCAGGCCGAGCGCGGTGAAGTGACGAAGGGCACGATCGACTATCGCGGAGAGCGCGTCGAGAAGCTGACCCCGAACGGCCTCGTCAAGCGCGGCGTGATCCAGGTGATGGAGGGGCGTCATTGCTTTGCGCACCTGACCATCGAAGAGAACCTGCTGACCGGAGGCTATGTGCGTCAGGCGTCGCGTAGTGCGCAACAGCACGCGCTGGAGCGCATCTACGCGTATTTCCCGCGGCTGAAGACGCGACGCAAGTCACAAGCGGGATACACCTCGGGGGGAGAGCAGCAGATGTGCGCGATCGGCCGCGCAATGATGGCACAGCCGTCGATGGTGCTGCTCGATGAACCGTCGATGGGGCTTGCACCGCAAATCGTCGAGGAGATCTTTGCGATCGTGCGCGATTTGAATCAGCGCGAAAACGTCAGTTTTCTGCTGGCGGAGCAGAACACGATGGTGGCGCTGCGTTATGCGGACTACGGCTACATCCTGGAAAACGGGCGTGTGGTGATGGATGGCGACGCGGCATCCCTGCGCGATAACGAGGACGTCAAGGAGTTCTACCTTGGGATCGCCAAGGACGGAGACAACAGCGCGGGGAGCTTTCGCAACGTCAAGAGCTATCGACGGCGCAAGCGCTGGATAGCCTGAGGGCTCTAGGCTCTTCTGGGCTTTGCGCGATTGTGCGCTTGTTCGTGTGGACGACTGTGCCTCGATCATTAATCTTCAAACGTATTTCCGTCACTATGAACGATTACTTCGACACGCTGGAAACCCGTGCGCCGGAGGTTCGCGAAACGGCGCTGTTGGCGGCGCTGCCGACGCAGGTCGGGCACGCCCGGGCGCATGCGGCATATTTCGCGCAGGCGCTCGGCGCGGTGGACGCACGCGAGATCGGTTCGCGCGCCGCCCTGGCCGGGCTGCCGGTGACGCGTAAATCGGACCTGACGGCGTTCCAGGTGCGCCATCCGCCGTTGGGGGGCTTGAATGCCACGCCTGTCGGTGGCCTGGCGCACGTGTATCAATCGCCCGGGCCGATCTATGAGCCGGACGGGCGCGGCAGCGACTGGTGGCGGTTTGCCCGCGCGATGTTTGCGGCGGGACTGCGCGCCGGCGATCTGGTCTACAACACGTATTCATATCACTTCACGCCGGCCGGGATGATGATCGAGACCGGGGCGGCACGGTTGGGCTGCTGCGTGTTTCCCGCGGGCGTTGGGCAAACTGAATTGCAGCTCGAGGCGATTCGTCATTTGCGACCGGTCGCCTACGCGGGCACGCCGTCGTTCCTGAAGATTCTGATGGAGAAAGGCGAATCGATCGGCGCGGATCTCGGCAGCATTCGACGTGCAACGGTGTCCGGTGAGGCATTGCCGCCGTCGTTGCGCGAGTGGTTCCGTGTGCGTGGTGTGACAGCGCGGCAGTCATATGGCACGGCGGACTTGGGATTGATTGCGTTCGAGAGCGACGCGCAGGCGGGGTTGATCGTTGACGAAAACGTCCTCGTCGAGCTGGTGGAGCCGGGGGGTACGACGCCGGTGCCCGAGGGCGAGATTGGCGAAGTGGTGGTCACCAATTTCAATCCGGACTATCCGCTGATTCGGTTTGCGACGGGGGATTTGTCGGCCGTGGAGGCGGGGATCAGCCCTTGCGGGCGTACCAATATGCGGCTCAAAGGCTGGCTCGGGCGCGCCGACCAGACGGTGAAGGTGCGTGGCATGTTCGTGCATCCGGGGCAGATTGGCGAGATTGCCAAGCGCTATCCGGAGTTGGTGCGCCTGAAGCTACGGGTAGAGGGGCGTGTCGGGGAGGATCGGATGCGCCTGATTTGCGAGACGACCACCGCGCCGCCGGAAGGCTTGGCCGCGCGCGTACAGCAAACGTTGCGCGACGTGACCCGGCTGCGCGGGGACGTTGACTTCGTCACCCCCGGAACACTGCCGGCGGATGGGAAGTGGGTCGAGGATGCGAGGGCTTACGACTGAGTGTCTTGCGGCGGCAACGTCGTTCGCACTACCGAACGACGTTGCCGACCGAGGCTGGCGAGCGCTTACTCAGGCACCGCCACCGACGCCGATGCGCGGTAGGTGGATTGCTTCCATTGCAACCCGCCCAGGCAAATCAGCGACACGGCGGCAAGGGAACTGTAGAACAACGCCAGCGGCCACCACTGCCCCGGCCACGCGTGGGCCAGCAAGGTGCCGATCAGCGGCGTCAGGCCGCCGGCGATTGCCGCGCAGCACTGGTACGACAGCGAAATGGCGGAGTAACGATAGCGCACGTCGAAGGCGTCGGTCATGAGCCCGGCCATCACGGCATACGAACCCGACATGCACACCACCGCAATCCCGATGCCGATCACAATGGCCACCGGACGACCCGTCGACACGAGGGCGAACATGGGATAGGGCGAGAGCATCGCGAGCCCTGCGGCCCACGCGAGAAATTTGACTGGCCCGACGCGTTGCGCGATCCACCCCGAAAAGAGCTGGTTGAAGAAGTGAATGAACGCCACAACGAACAGGCAGTCGAGGATCATCTCCCGACTCAACCCAAGCGTCTGCGTGGTGAAGCTGAGCATGAACGTGTTGAGGAACCATGCGCCGGCCACGCCGATCACGTTGGCACCGAGGCAAAGCAGGACCGTGCCCCATGCGTTGCGCAGCACATCGACGATGGGAAGACGCGCGGGCTTTTCCCGCTCGATGGCCGCCGTGAACTCGGGCGACTCCGACACGCTCGCGCGGATGAACACGCCAATGACGAGCAGCACCGCACTGGCCAGGAAGGGCAGGCGCCAGCCCCAACCCATCAGCGTTTCGCGCGGAAGATGCCCCACCGTCTTGAACGCAAGCAGCGCGAGAATCAATCCGGCAGGGCTGCCGAGCTGCGCGAATGACGCAAGGAAGGTGCGTTTGCGTTGCGGCGCGTGCTCGCCCGCCATCAGCACCGCGCCGCCCCACTCACCGCCAATGGCAATGCCCTGCGCGATGCGAAGTACGACGAGGAGCGTCGGCGCAAGCGCCCCGGCGCTCGCATAGGTCGGCAGGAAGCCGATGCCGACCGTGCCGATGCCCATGATCGCGAGCGTGGCCACCAGGGCCTTCTTTCGGCCGATCCGGTCGCCGAGGTGACCGAATATCAGGCCGCCAAACGGACGGGCGAAGAACCCGACCGCAAACGTGCCGAACGAGGCGAGCGTGGCGTAGAACGGGTCGCCTTGCGGGAAGAACAGCTTGTTGAAGATGAGCGCCGACGCCATCGCATAGATATAGAAGTCATACCATTCGATGGTCGTGCCGACGAAAGCGGCGAAGGCGGCCCGGCCCGGCTGACGCGCCGGGCTGCCCTGAGCGTGGTTCTGCATGAAATGTCTCCAGGTAAGGATGGCCGGTCTCGTTCGCCGGCTTGTTTCGAAGGGGGCTTCGAATGCGTGTTTCGATTGATCGATAAGCGCGTTCAGCCTTTGAGGACTCCGGCGTCGAACAAGCGCTGTTGCGTCGTCGCGTCAATGCCGAGTGCGTCGAGCACGCTCCGGGTATTGCCGCCGAGGGTGGGCGGGGGCGTGCGATAGGTGGCCGGGGTTCGCGAGAGCTTGATCGGGGTGCCGGTGCCGCGATACGCGCCGATTTCGACAATCAATTGCCGGTGGCGCGTATGTGGGTGCCTGGCGACGGCATCGACGGTTTGCACCGGCCCGCACGGCACGCCGCCGCGAATCAGCTCGGCCGCGAGCGGCTCGCACGCATGGGCTTGCAGAAGCCTTTCCAGACTTTCCTTCAGCTCGCGGCGATGTTCGCAACGGCTGCGGTTGTCTACGAAACGTGCGTCGTGGGCGAGTTCAGGCGCGTTCAGATGTGACACCAGCTTCGCAAACTGGCGGTCGTTGCCGACGGCGAGAAAAATGGGCTCGGTCGCAGTTCGGTAGCTGTCGTAAGGCGCGATGTTCGGATGTGCATTGCCGCTGCGTTGCGGCGTGCGCCCGTTGCCAAAGTAGTTGGGCAAATGCGGATGCAGCAGCGAGACGGCGCAGTCGTACAGCGCGATATCGAGCGACTGACCCAGACCGCTCTTTTCGCGTTCCGCGAGCGCCAGCAAGATCCCTGACAGCGCATTGAGCCCGGTGACCATGTCCACCACCGGAAGACCGATACGAAGCGCGGGTCCTTCACTTTCGCCGTTCACGCTCATCAACCCTGCCATCGCCTGAATGGCCGCGTCGTACCCGGGCAGGCCGCCAAGGGTGCCGTCCGGTCCAAAGCCCGAGATCGCGCAGTGAATCAGGCGGGGATAGCGCTCGGCGAGCTTTGCGTAATCCATTCCCCAACGCTCGAGCGTGCCGGGTTTGAAGTTCTCCACGAGCACGTCGGCGCCGTCGAGAAGCTGCCACAGCACTTCGCGACCTTCCTCGCGGGACAAGTCGACGCAGATGCCTTGCTTGTTCCGGTTGACCCCCACGAAATACGAGGCCGTCTCGCCGACAAAGGGTGGGCCCCAGCCGCGCGTTTCGTCGCCGCCCGGGGGTTCGAGCTTGATCACTTCGGCGCCATGGTCGGCGAGCGCCTGCGTGCAGTACGGACCGCCCAGCACCCGGCTCAGGTCAATGACGCGCAGTCCCTGAAGTGCGCCGGTCACGCGAGCGGGGCTCATCGTGCACCGCCTTCACGCGCGGGCATGAGCGACATCGCGGCGGCGAGGGGCATCGGCGTTTCATCGACCAACTGACGAAGCAGCGGCGCATCGTCGCGGATATCCTTCGGCGCGAGCGGGTCGCGCGGCAGCAGCTTGTGTTCGAGGATGAGGTGGGCGAGGGCCAGCCGGCGGAAGTCGGGGGCAAGGCGAGCCGCTTCCGTCGCCATGAACACCGCCGTGGTCGCGTTGTACACGGCGCTTGCCGCCTCGCGCACGTTCTCGTCGCGGCCGCATTCCGCCACGCTGTCGAGCGCCGCGCTGGCGCGCTCGAACACAGCGCGCAGCAATGCGACGGTTTCCGGCGGCAACGCGGCATCGTCGAGCAGCGCATGGAGGTACTGGCCGAGCGATGTCAGCGCGCCTTCGCGCCGCGTTGCCCGTGCAACGTCCAGTGCAACGATATTGCTCGTGCCTTCCCAGATGGAGCCAAGATGCGCGTCGCGCACGAGGCGCGGGTCGGCCCACTCCTCGATATAGCCCACGCCGCCGCGCACTTCCATCGCATCGCCCGTCGCCTGGCGAGCGTCGCGGCATGCGCGCAGCTTCACGAGCGGCGTGAGGATGCGCACGCATTTGGCCGCCTGCGCATCGCCGCGGTCGGCGCGGGGAAGGAGTGCGGCGATTTGCATGAACATCGACCGGGCCTGCTCCGCCGGCAGCATGATCTTCAGCAACTGGCGCTGCATCAGCGGCATCTCGATGAGCTTGCGACCGAAGGCTGAGCGATGCCTCGCCACGTGAAGCGCTTCGGTGAGGGCGCGCCGCATCAGGCCCGCCGCACGCACGCCGTTGGACAGTCGCGACATGTTGATCATGTCCGCCATCTGCTGGAAGCCGCGCCCCACTTCGCCGATAAGGTAGGCCTCGGCGCCGTCGAGCACGATTTCGCCGCTTGCCATCGACCGGCTGCCGAGTTTGTCTTTCAGCCGAACGATGTGATAGCGGTTGCGCGTGCCGTTTTCAAGCACCTTCGGGAGCAGGAACAGCGCCAGTCCCTTCATGCCTTCGGGCGCGTCATCCGGACGCGCGAGAACCATGGCCAGATCGGCGTCGGCGTTCGAGCAGAACCATTTGTCGCCGGTCAGCTTCCAGACCTCGTTGCCGTCGGCATCGACGCCGCGGGTCGCGCGCGTCACGGTGCGTCCGGTGTCGGAACCTGCCGCCTGCTCCGTCATGAACATCGCGCCCTGGAAGAGGGTATCGAAGTCCTGCGACGCGAGCCTCGGCAGGTACCGGTCCACGAGTGCCTTCGACCCGAACTTACGCAGCGTCCGCGTGAGCGAATCGGTCATGCTGACCGGGCAGCAGAGGCCGAATTCGGCCTGCACGAACAGGAAGGTGAGCGCGTACTTGACGAGCGGCAGCGGTGCGTCGCTGCGATGACTCATCGAGGCGAGGCCGAGTTCACTGTAGGCCACGCGTTCGAGCGCGACGTAATCCGGGTGCTTCTCGATGTGCTGGATGGCCTCGCCGCGACGTGTGCGCTGCCGAAGCGTGGGCGGATTGTGGTCGGCGCTCGTCGCCCAGGCGTCGAGTTCGTCGGACGCGCGTTGTCCCAGTTCTACGAGCCGGTCGCTGACGCCATGGAACACCGTCTCGCCCAGGTAGCTCTTGAGCAGCGGGCCGAACGACGGGTCGCTATGGAAGAAATTGATACCGCGGCTGTCGGGGATGTTGGACGTCTCGGGCGCTTGCCGAAGTTCGAGCATTGACTGTCTCCTGAATTATCGTGCGGCGCCTTGGCACCGTAGCTTCTTGGAGACCAGCGTACGGTTCAGTCTGATAATCGTCCAATACAATTGATGGCACGTACGATAAGATCTGATTATCGTTATCCGGAGGCGCTTTCATGGAACTGAGGCAGCTCAGATACTTCGTCGCGGTCGCGGAGGAGTTGCATTTCGGCCGGGCGGCGCGTCGGCTCTTCATCTCGCAACCGGCATTGAGCTTCGATATTCGGCGTTTTGAAGAACAACTCGGCGTGAAGCTGCTCGAGCGGAGCAACAAGTCCGTGGCGCTGACCAATGCGGGGCAAGTGCTCTTGGGCGAAGCCCGGCGGCTGTTGCAGCAAGCGGAGGACGTGGCCAAGGTCACCCTGCAGTCCGCGCACGGGCTGGCGGGACGCCTGCGCATCGGGTTCGTCAATTCGATGCTTTACCGGGGGCTACCGGAGGCCGTGCAGCAGTTCGAAGCGGCGCATTCGTCGGTGGAGATTGTGCTCAAGGAGATGAATACGGCGGAACAGGTGCGAGCGTTGCAGCAATTGCAGATCGACCTGGGATTTGCCCACTGGGGGCACTTTCCAGCCGAGGTCGCGACGCAGGTGTGGATGTCGGAGGCGTTGCTCTGTTGCCTGCCCGTCGATCACAAGCTGGCGAAGCGGCGCCGCATCGATTTGCGTCAGCTCTCGCACGAGCCGTTCATCCTGTTTCCGCGCACGGTGTCTCCGCACTACCACGACCAGATCATTGCCACCTGTGTGGAGGCGGGGTTCAGTCCCCAGATCCGGCATGAAGCACGGCTCTGGCAAACGGTCGTGACGATGGTCGAGTTTCACATGGGGGTCGCCCTGGTGCCGCAAGCCTTGGCGCGCACCCAATCTCAGCGGGCCGTCTTTATTCCGCTGGAGCGGAACACGTTCTCCTCGCAGATTCTGCGTCTGACGCGCGCCGGCAGCCAACTGGACCTGACCGAGCGATTTCTCGCTGTGCTCCAGCCGAAGTAGGCGTTCGGCTCGCCATATCCTGAGCGGTGGCTGCGGCGCGACGGGGACGCACCGTGCGCCGACGCCAAGGCGGCACGCGCCAGCCAATCGGCTCAGCCGCGCCGTTGAACCCGCCCCTAAGGGTTTCCCATCATCTTGACTTCGGGTTTTCTTTCGTCAATACTTTGTCCGTACAAAGTAATAAATACCGAACAAAGTCGGCGAGCTTAGCCAAGCGATCGAATTCAGGAGGAGAGAGACATGGACGCACTGCAACCCCAGACGGAGACCACGCGCCGCATTCGCGCGAGCTACGGACGCTATCTCGAGGACTTCGAGATTGGCGATATCTATGAGCACCGTCCCGGGCGCACCATCACCGAGGCCGACAATATTCACTTCTCGCTGCTGACGATGAACTTCCATCCGATGCATTGCGATGCCGCGCACGCGGCCAAGAGCGAATTCGGCCAGCTGCTCGTCAACAGCGGGCTGACCGTCGCCATCGTGCTCGGCATGACCGTCAACGACGTGAGCGGCAAAGCCATCGCCAACCTCGGCTGGAAAGAGATCAAGCTCACCGCCCCGGTGTTCTGCAACGACACCCTCTACGCCGAATCGCAGGTCCTGGAAAAGCGCGAATCGCGCTCGCGTCCCACGCAAGGCATCGTCACCGTGCATACCCGTGCCTTCAACCAGCATGGCGTGCAGGTCATGGAGTTCGTGCGCAGCGCACTGATTCCGAAACGCGGCTACGGCGTCGGCGACTGAGCCGGGCAGCGCGGCTCACACGGTACGTTCCAATCGACATCGCGCGGGGTGCGCCGAAACGCTCGGCACCCGCGGCACGGCTCGCCGTGATGGCACGGCGATGGAGGCAAGGATGCAAGGCAACATCCGGCAAGGCGGTGCGGCAGCGATAGCCGACTCGCTCGGTCATCCCCGAGACGTCAGCGCGACCGCAAGCCATCCCGTCCCCCCCGCCGAGGGATCTCGGTCTGTCGACGCGATCAGCGCCGCACGCTGGGTCGATCAGTTCGGCTCGGCGCCGCTCAGCCCGGTGCATGCGGTCGCACTCGCCAAAGCCGCACATGGCATCACCGACGCCGCCGCCGTTGCTGCGCGCGCGCTCGACTGGCTCACGCCCGATGCCTTCAACGCCACGCTGCGCCAGCAGGAGACAAGCGATGCGAACCCTGCACGCTGAGGAAAACTACTCGGCAAAAGGCTTGGCAACGGACGCGGCGCCGGAGCGCGACCGGTCCGGCGCCACCTGCCTCGAACGCGCGGCCGTCGCGCTCGACGTAGCGGGGGCCGCCGGCCTTGCGGGCGGCTTCGTGCGTCTGCGCAGCGATGCCGCGCTCGAACAGGCACGTGCCGTCGACCACGCGATCCGCGACGATGTCACGCTGCCCAATAGCCGCGTGCTGGGGGCGACCCTCGCGCACAAGGACATGTTTTTCCGAGCCGGCGAACTGACCGAATGCGGCAGTCGCATTCTCGCCGGGCATCGGCCGTCGCAGACGGCCACCGTGCTCGCGCGCCTCGATGCCGCGGGCGCCGTGGATCTTGGCGCCCTGCACATGGCGGAGTTCGCCATGAGCCCGACCGGCTTCAACGCGCACCTCGGGCATGGCCGCAACGCCTGGTCGCCGGACCACGTCAGTGGCGGGTCGTCCAGCGGCAGTGGCGTGGCTGTCGCGCGCGGCCTTGCGTTCGCCGCCCTCGGCTCCGATACCGGGGGCTCGGTTCGCATTCCCGCCGCCGTCAATGGCGTCACCGGCATCAAGCCGACCCAGCACGCGGTTTCCACCTACGGCGTGATGCCGCTGTCGCCGAGCCTCGATTGTGTCGGTGTGCTCGCGCGTACCGCGGCCGACGCGGCGGCGGTGCTCGACACCATCTGGGGGCCGGACGCCAGCGATCCCCATTGCCTCGTCAGCCAGGCACGCGATTTCACGCGCGCGTTGGCGCAGCCCTTGAGCGAGCGCGATGTCGTCGCGGTGCCCGAGTTCGACGCCACGGCGCCGATCTCCGACGAAATTCGCGCGGCCGTTGCACGGGTGACGCAAGCGCTCGAAGCCAGTGGCGCGACCGTTCGCAAAGTCCCGCTGCCCGATTTGCGCGAGGCCGGAGCACTTGCCACCCTGATGCTCGGCGCCGAGGCCGCGTCGATCCACGGGCCGTGGCTGCGCGAGCGGCGTGACGCGTACGGCGAGCAGGTCTTGCGCCGGCTGGAGCGTGGCCTGCTGTATCCGGCCACCCGTTATGTCGACGCGCTGCGCTTGCGTGCCGGCTACACGCAGTCGTTCGTCGATCGCTACCTGGAAGGGGCGCAAGCGCTGCTGCTGCCGACGTTGCCGTACGCGGTGCCGACCATTGCCGAGACGCTCGACGGCGACGCGGACGAGATCGAACGGCGCTTCGGCGATTTCTCTTACTGGACGCGTGGCATCAACTACCTGGGCCTGCCGGCGGTTGCCGTACCGGCCGGGCGCACGCAGAACGGATTGCCGACCGGGGTTCAGTTGATCGGACGTGCGTGGCGCGAGGACACGCTGCTGCGTCTCGCGCATCAGTTGCAACAACATACAGACTGGCACCTGCCGTCGGTGGACCGTCTCGGCCCGCTCGACCACGCAGCGATGCCGGCGGGTCTTGATACGGCGCGATTGTCAGTGTCACAGTTAGCCATGGACAGGAAGGGGTAACGCAAGCCGAGAACGATGACGCCATCGTTCGCCGCAAGTCAATTTTCTGCTCGCATCACGTTCGCTTCAGACGAACGGATGCCACCAACGTTCAGGAGACAACCGTATGAACGCAACCTCCGTCAACGCTGGGGCCCGGCTCGACCGGCTTCCCCTGGCGAGGTTTCACTGGAAGATTCTCGGACTCATCAGTGGTGGCGCGCTACTCGACGCCTTCGATGTCTATCTCGCCGCGGGGGTGCTCGCGGCGCTGGTCAAGAGCGGCTTCTCGACGTTGCAGCTCAACGCGGCCTTCATCTCGGCCACTTTCTTCGGCATGCTGATCGGTTCGGCGCTCGCAGGCTACGTTGGCGATCGCTTCGGCCGACGTTATTCCTACCAGATCAATCTCGCCGTGTTCGGCATCGCCTCGCTGCTGGCGTGCTTCGCGCCGAACATGGCCACCCTGATCGTGCTGCGTTTCATCATGGGCCTCGGCCTCGGCGCGGAGCTTGTCGTGGCCGCCGGCACCCTGTGCGAATTCGTCCCGCCGGCCTATCGCGGGCGCTGGATCTCGCTGATGGGGCTCATCATCAACTCGGGCCTGCTGATCGCCACGAGTGTCGGGTATGTCGTGATCCCGAACTTCGGCTGGCGCTGGATGTTCGCCATCGCCGGCGCGGGCGCGCTCGCCATCTGGATCATGCGCAAGCGCATGCCGGAATCGCCGCGCTGGCTCGAATCGATGGGCCGCACCCAGGATGCGGAAGCCACCCTCGCCGAGATCGAAGGCCAGGTGAAGCGTCAGTTCGGCGCGCTGCCGCCGGTGCCGCCCGCGCAGCCGGTGATGGCGCGCAACGTGCCCCTGTCGGTGCTGTTCTCGAAGCCCGTGATCGGCCGCACGCTCACCGCCGCGCTCACCTGTGTCGCCATCAATGTGGCGGTGTACGGCTTCGTGGCCTGGCTGCCGACGTTCTTCGTCAAGCAAGGCCTGACGGTGGTGCAGTCGCTCGGATTCACGACGCTGATGGCCTTCGGTGCCCCGGGCGGTGCGTTGGTCGGCTATCTGCTTGGCGATCGCCTCGGACGGCAGCGCGGCCTCGTGCTGTTTTCGGCGGCCACGATCGTGCTCGGCTTCCTGTACCCGCAGATGCGTGATGCGATGTCGATCTCGATCATCGGCTTCTGCCTGGTCACGTCGATCTACACGGTCGTCACGCTCGGTCTGTACGGCTATATCCCCGAGTTGTTTCCCACGGCGTTCCGTCTGCGCGGCACGGGCTTTGCCGGCGTGTGCGGCCGTGCGGCGTCGATGAGCACGCCGTATCTGGCGGTGGCCCTGTTCCAGCACTTCGGCATCTCCGGCGTACTGGCGATGGTGAGCGGCGTGCTTGGCCTGCTGATCGTCGCGCTGCTGGTGCTGCGCGTGGAAACCAATCAACAGTCGCTCGAAGATATCGGCGTGCCCGGCGACGCCGGTCTCGGTGGCGCCGCGACAACGCGTGCCATGCATGCCGAGCGCTAGCCCCAACACCTTGCATCCGTTCAGGAAGGAGCCAGCATGACTTCAGAAGTGAACCACACGCCCCAGGGGATCTCGGTAACGCTGGCCTCGTTCGCCCTGGGCCTTTCGCTCGACGCCGTGCCGGCGGTCGTGCGCGAGCGCGCCAAGCACCTGCTGCTCGACGCGATCGGCTTGGCCTACGCGTCGCAGCCGGCCGACTTTACCCGCGTCGCGCTCGATGGCCTCACCGCACTGAGCGCCGGCGACAAGCCTGGCGCGACGGTGATTGGCCGCGGTCATCGCCTCAACACTCGCGACGCGATGGTGATGAACGGCGTGCTCGTGCATGGCCTCGATTTTGACGACACGCACTCGCGCGGCGTGATCCATGCCACCGCGAGCGTGTTGCCGTGCGTGTTCGGCGTCTCGGAATTGCGCGGCGCCGATGGTGCCCAGACGCTGGCGGCTTACATCGCCGGCATGGAAGCGGCAACGCGCATCGGCTCGGTGGCGAAGGGCGGCTTCCACCAGGTGGGGTTCCATCCGACCGGTGTCGTGGGGATCTTCGGCTGCACGCTCGCGGCCTCGCGCCTGCTGGGCCTGGACGCACACCAGACGGCGATGGCGCAGGGCATCGCCCTGTCCATGGCCAGCGGCAGCCTCGAATTCCTGCAGGACGGCGCCTGGACCAAGCGCTTGCATCCGGGCTGGGCCGCACAGTCGGCGTTCACCGCCGCGACCCTGGCCGCGCACGGCTATATCGGCGCATCCGCACCGTACGAAGGGCGCTTTGGCCTGTTTTCGAGCTACCTCGGCGAGCAGCGCGGCAATGCCGATCTGTCGCTGGCGACCGAAGGTCTGGGCGAGCAGTGGCAGATCGAGGAAGTGGCGATCAAGCCGGTGCCGGCCTGTCATTTCACGCATGCGTTCGCCGACGCGGGCACCGAGTTGCACAAGGTCTGGCAGCAACGCGGCGGGAAGATCAGCGAACTGGGCGAGCAGGTCGCGCGCATTCGCGTGAAGGTTCCCGAGGCGGTCGTCAAGACGGTATGCGAGCCGGTGGCCAACAAGCGCCGTCCGGCCAACAGCTACGATGCGCAGTTCAGCGTGCCTTATGTGGTGTCCAGCGCGCTGATCAAGGGACGCTTCACGCTCGACGAACTTGAACCTGCGGCGCTGCGCAACGACGCGGTGCTCGCGCTGGCCGCGAAGGTTGAGTACGAGATCGACCCGGCCAGCACTTTCCCGCGCCACTATACGGGGGAAGTCGTGCTGGAACTGCGCGACGGCAGCACGCTCGCGCATCGCGAGGCGATCAATCGCGGCAGCGCGGATCGTCCGCTCAGCAACGCGGAAATCGTGGAGAAGTACGTTGCCAACGCCGCGCGTGTGCTGCCGCAGGCACGCGTTGACAAGGTGCGCGAGACCGTGCTCGCTCTCGACCGCCTGCCGGCGGGCGCCCTGCACGCCGTGCTCGGCGAGTCGGTCTAGGCCGCGAGTGAATGTTTGGAGATAGTGAGATGACGCAAGTGGAAAACAACATCGCAGGGCAAGGCGAGGACGATACCCTGATCCTCGACATGCTCGACCGCTTCCTCAAGGTGGAGGTCAAGCCCTACGTGCATGCCCTGGAGAAAGCCGACGAGTATCCCGCCGAGATCGTCGAGCAGATGAAGGAGATGGGGCTGTTCGGTTGCCTGGTCGCGCCCGAGTACGGCGGATTGGGGCTCTCGACCCGCACCTATGCGCGCATCATCGAGCGCATGTCGGCGGTGTGGATGTCGCTCAGCGGCATCGTCAATTCGCATCTGATCATGGCGATGACGGTGCAGCGCAACGGCACGCCGGACCAGAAGGCGGAATTCCTGCCGCGCTTCGCGACCGGCGAGCTGCGCGGCGGCATCGGCCTGACCGAGCCGGATTGCGGCACCGATCTGCAGGCGATCCGAACGAGCGCCACGCGCGATGGCGATCATTATGTGGTCAATGGCGCCAAGACCTGGATCACCAACAGCCTGTACGGCAATTGCCTGGTGCTGCTGGTCAAGACCGATCCCACGGCCCAGCCGCGCCATCGCGGCATGAGCCTGCTGATTGCGGAGAAAGGCCCGGGCTTCGAAGTGAGCCGCAAGCTGGAGAAGCTCGGATACAAGGGCATCGACACCTGCGAACTCAACTTCGACAACTACCGCGTGCCGGTCGACCGTCTGATCGGCGGCGAGGAGGGGCGTGGCCTGAAGCAAATCCTGAGCGGGCTGGAGCTGGGCCGCATCAACGTCGCGGCGCGCGGTCTGGGCATCGCGGTGGCGGCGCTCGACGCCTCGGTGGCCTACAGTCAGCAACGCAAGACCTTCGGCAAGCCGATCTGCGAGCACCAGGCGATCCAGCTCAAGCTCGGCGAGATGGCCACACGCGTGCATGCGTCGCGGTTGCTCGTCGATGCGGCGGCGCAGGCGTATGACCGCGGCGAGCGTTGCGACATGGAAGCCGGCATGGCGAAGTACTTCGCCACCGAGGCCGGTGTCGAGAACAGCACCGAGGCGATGCGTATCCACGGCGCCTACGGCTATTCGAAGGAATTCGACATCGAGCGGCTGTATCGCGATGCGCCGTTGCTCGTGATCGGCGAGGGCACCAACGAGTTGCAGCGCATCATCATCGCGAAGCAGCTGATCGAGAGGAACCCGGTATGAGCCTGCCACTTTCCGGACTGCGTGTGATCGCAGTCGAGCAATACGGTGCCGGCCCGTTCGCCACGCAGCACCTGGCCGATCTGGGCGCCGACATCATCAAGATCGAGAACGCGAAGGACGGCGGCGATGTCGGCCGCGCGGTCGGCCCGCACTTCTTCGGCGAGGGTGACAGTCATTTCTACGAAGCGTTCAACCGCAACAAGCGCAGCATGGCGCTCGACCTCAAGAGCGCCGAAGGCAAGGAGATCCTGCTCAAGCTGGTCGAGTCCGCGGACGCCGTGTTCGATAATCTGCGCGGCGATCTCCCGGTCAAGCTCGGCCTCGACTATGCGTCGCTGTCGCGCGCGAACCCCGCGCTGGTATGCGTGCACCTGTCGGCTTATGGCCGCACCGGGTCACGCAAGGCGTGGCCGGGCTATGACTACCTGATGCAGGCCGAGGCCGGTTATCTGTCGCTGACGGGCGAGCCGGACGGTCCGCCGGCGCGCTTCGGCCTGTCGATCATCGACCTGATGACCGGCACGACGGCGTCGATGGCGCTGCTTGCCGGGGTACTCGAAGCGCGCAAGACGGGCACGGGACGCGACCTCGATGTGAGCCTGTTCGATGTGGCGCTGCATAACCTGGCCTACGTCGCCACCTGGTATTTGAACGGCGGACACATGACGCGGCGCGAACCGCGTTCGAGCCATCCTTCGCTCACGCCCAGCGAGTTGTATCGCACGCGCGACGGCTGGATCTTCCTGATGTGCAACAAGGAGAAGTTCTGGGGCGTGTTGGCGCAGGAGATCGGCAAGTCGGAATGGATCACCGACCCTGAGCTTTGCAACTATGCGGCGCGCCTGAAGCATCGCAACCGCGTGCGCCGCGAACTCGACGACGTGTTGATGACCGAGGACACGGCGACGTGGATGGAGCGCTTCGCAGGCAAGGTGCCGGCGGCACCGGTGCACGACGTCGCCCAGGCACTCGACAACCCGTTCGTTGCGGAACAGGCTCGCGTGATGGATTTCGCGCACCCGGAGCATGGTCCGATCAAGGGCGTGGCGTCGCCGGTGCGCATCGACACACCGCTCCCGGCACGTGCGGCGCCGCGCATGGGTGAGCATACCGACGAGGTACTGCGTGAAGCCGGGTTCGGCGACGACGCGATTGCTTGGCTGCGCGAACAAGCTGTGGTGCAATGACACCATTACTCCTCACCGGCATTGCCGACCACGCGCATGACCCTATTGCTCAACCAGCAGCCACGCTATCTACAGCTCGCGCAGACGCTGATCCACGAGATCCGCGATGGCCGATACGCGGTCGGTGACTTCCTGCCGACCGAGTTCGATCTGTGCGAGCAGTTCGGTGCCAGCCGCTTCACGGTGCGCGAGGCGGTCAAGCGCCTGGTGCAGATGGGGCTGGTGGACCGCCAGCCCGGTGTCGGCACGCGCGTGTTGGCGCGCGAGGCGGTCAGCGGCTACCAGCAGGTAATGCGGCAACTGAGCGACTTGCAGCAATACACGGCCGACACCGAGCTGGAGATCTTCGCCCGCGATCTGGTCGAAGTTGACGAGACGCTGGCGCCGGTGCTGCGCGCCGGCACTGGTGAATCGTGGCTGCATCTGTCGGCACTGCGGCGCAGTGGCGGCGAGCCGGAGCCGATTTGTGTCAGCGACATCTACATCCATCCGGCGTTTCGTGCGCTGGAGGGGATTGAGAGCAGTTCTCATGTGCCGATCTACACGCTGATTGAAGCGCAGTTCGGCGAACACATCGCTGCGGTGCAGCAGGAGATTCGGGCCACGCTGATCACACCGGCGCAGGCGCGCTGGCTCAACGTCAAGCCAAAGTCGGCGGCGTTGTGGATTTGCCGGCGTTATCTGAATCGCCGTGAGGAAATCGTCGAGGCGGCGATCAGCATTCACCCGGCCGACCGCTTCAGTTATTCGGAAACATTTCAACGCGACTGGCGCGCCGCGTCCTGACAACCCGTCCATGCGTCGGGAAGGGCGCCCGCGCAAAGGGGCTCCCATGACAGCAGCATCGACATATCTTTTCGTTCCCGGCGACCGTCCGGACCGCTTCGACAAGGCGCTCGCCACCGACGCCGCCTTTGTGATCCTCGACCTCGAGGACGCGGTGTCTCCCGAGCGCAAACACACGGCGCGCGACGCGTTGTTCCAATGGCTGGCGCAGCACGGCGAGGACGCGCGTGTGCTGGTGCGCATCAACGGCGTGCATACGCCCTGGTACGGCGACGATCTGCGCTTGGCTGAAATGCCGGGCGTCGCCGGGATCATGCTGCCCAAATCCGAGCGGGCCGACGAGATACAGTCGTTGCGCGCCCGTTTGCGCGAGGCGCAGACGCTTTATGCGCTGATCGAGACGGTCGACGCGGTGGTGCGTCTGCGGGAAATCGCGGGGGCGCCGGGGGTGACGCGCCTGGCCTTCGGTACGGTCGATTTCTGCGCGGACGCGGGCATCGGCGACGATGGCGGCGCGCTCGATGCGATTCGCACGCAGTTCGTGATCGAGTCTCGCTACGCGCGGTTGCCGGCGCCCATCGACGGGGTGACCGTGGCGATCGGTAACGACGAGGTGCTGCGTGCCGACGTGCGCCATTCGCGCGCATTTGGATTCGGAGCAAAGCTCTGCATTCACCCTAAGCAGGTCGGGATAGTGCGCGACGGCTTCCTGCCGACGCCGCAGGAAGCCGATTGGGCAGAGCGGGTGCTCGATGCGGTAGCCACGGCGGGCGCAGGCGCGATCGCCGTGGACGGCAAGCTCGTCGACCGACCTGTCGTGGAAAGAGCCAAGGCGATCGTCGGGCAGTTGGGATAGCGGGCTTCGCTGGACTGATGACGTTGCGCGCCGCGTTTGATCCATCACAAAGGCTGTGCAAAACAATCTCCTAACATCCATTTGGCGGGGTCCGCGAACGTTGAGGACGCACGCGGGCCTGGACGCATCCGTTCCAAGGACGTTGATAGGAGAGTCACCATGTACAGATTCATCCGCACCGCTACGGTCAAGAATGCGGCGGCGCTGCCATCGGCATTGGCATTCGCATCGGAAGTTACCGCTCACCTCAACCGCAGCTATTCGCTCAACATGCGCTTCGGTGTCGAACAATTCGGCTGCGCCAATATTCATTGGCACTTCGACGCCGATAGCCTGGACAAGATGCAGCAGGTCAACGAAAAATTGATGGGTGATCGCGACTATGCCGCCTTGCTCACCAAGTACCAGGACATCTGGGTGGAAGGGGCGATGCACGACGCTGTCGTCAGGCTGGCCTGACGGTGGACTGGACATGGGACACGGGACGTGGCACCGGCGAGATGCACGCGAGCCCGTCTCGGGATTACCGCTAGCCCTTAAGGCATTCGTGGCGACGGTCCCGGCGCCCAGTGAACCCGCCTTGGATCTTCGGTGGCATCGCCGCGTCGAATCATCTCGTCAATCTCGGCGCGCAATTGCCTGACGAGGACATCCACCGCCGCAAAGCATTGGCCGACCGAGGGCGCCACTTGTCGGTGTGCGACCATCCTGTGCCTATCGCGATAGCGTATCCACGCGATGTACCCGCGATGTTCCAGCTCGAGCGCAGCCTCGATATGGACGGACCGATAGGTCTCGATGGTTCTCAAGTTCATGCTCCCTCCTGGTAAGTGCCGGGAAGTGCTATGCGGCTTCGAGCTGGGGAATTTGTGTTCCCGCATGAAGTCCCGCAATCAGGTCACGCTCGGTAATCATGCCGATGACATGATTGCCTTCATCAACGACGGGAATATGGTGATGCCCGGTCGTGGAGAACGTGGGCAGCAGGTCAAGAATCGAGTCGGAGCCCTTTGCGGTGCACACCCGGGTCGTCATTACCGAGCCGACGGATCGGGCATTGTCCTTTCCCGGGAGGAGCCAGCCGAGCGCGTTGCCAATGCTCTGCGGTCCGGTGGGGCTTGCCTGCGCCCGATGGATGTCATACCGCGTGACGATGCCGACGATCCGATGATCGGTGTCGCGTACCGGGAGCGCCTTGATGGCATGACGCTCCAGCAGCTTGAGCGCCACCGAGCAATCCGTGTCCTCGAGCACCGTCAACGGCGACTTCGTCATGATGTCCCCGCACGTCAGGCCGTGGAAGGTACGTCGACAGGCGGCGAGCTGGGTTTCCCGCAGGAGCGCCTCCAGATCGTCGATGTCGACGTCGATGAATTCGTTTCGACGTGCCAGCACGGCTTCCAGGTCTTGACGGGTGAACCCACCGCCCGTTGCCATCGAAGCCTCGGCCGGCGTCGTCGCTTTGACCTTCACGACGCGATGCGGGTAGCGATGCCCGGTGAGCGAGTGATAGATGATGGCGAGCGACACCAGCATCGTCGACTGCAAGGCAACGGGGGCGATGGCAAAGGCGTAGCCCATGCCATGAATGCCGGCCCCGCCAAACACTGCGGTCAGCGCCACGGCGCCGGCTGGCGGATGCACGCATCGCGCCGCGAACATCGCCAGGATGGCTAGGGAAACGGCGATAGCGCCGGCAATCGGCACATTCGAGATGACGATGCCGCATGTGACGCCGACAATGGCGGCGATGACGTTGCCGCCGATCACCGACCACGGTTGTGCGAGCGGGCTGGCGGGAACGGCAAAGAGCAGTACCGAGGACGCACCCATCGGGGCAATCAGCAATGGAAACCGGCTCGAGAATCCGGGAAGGACATGCAGGAACAGACCCGCAATCGTCAGCGCCGCTGCCGCCCCGGCGCCGGACCGGAGCCGTTCTCGCGCACTCAGACCTGTGGCGTTCGGCAAGAACGCTTCGAACCATGCCCGCATCTGTTTTTGAGTCAACATAACCTTTTCATTCTTCAAACCGTAACGTCGCACCGACGTTTACATCTCCCGCTGCATGCGACGATTGAGTGCTTCATGGGTGCGTGCCAAGCAGCGCTCCACCGTCACATCCAAGACCTTGCGGAGCATCGCACTTGCCTTATTCGAATGGTTATGGTGTAAAGGGATAAGCGCCTCGCCGCACGGGTGATTTCCGTGGGCTGGCAGTCCGTGATTGTGCATCCGCGCGTCGATCACGTCCAAGACGTGGTTGCAATGGTCCCGATAAGTTCAAGTTATGGAGAAGCGCGCCGTGGTTCCGCGTCAGATTCGGTATTTGCTCGCTGTTGCAGAGCACAAGAACTTCACACGTGCGGCGGACGCGTTGGGTGTTTCGCAGCCTGGGTTATCGCAGCAAATCAAGCAGCTCGAGGACTATCTCGGCACGACATTGTTCGATAGATCCGGGCGGTCGATACGACTCACCGATGCGGGTGAAACGTATGTGGCCCATGCGCGCAAGGCGCTGTTCGAGCTTGAAGCCGGGTGGCGCGCGTTGCAGGAGGTCGAGGACCTGTCGCGAGGGGTGCTTCGCGTGGCATGTACCCCGTCATTCACCGAATCGCTGATGCCACGGTGGGTGCATGCGTTTCACGAGCACTATCCGAACGTTCACGTGTATATGTCGGAGATGTCGCTCGACGCGATCGAGGCGGCGTTGTGCGCGGATGAATGCGACATTGCGGTCGGATTCACTGATGTTCGAACCGACGACATCCTGGTGACGCCACTGTTCGAGGAGCGGGCAACGCTTGTCGTCAGCTCGACGCACCCCTTGCGGGTGGCGGGAGCCGCCATCACGCCAGAGCAACTGTCGGACGTTCCGCTGGCGATGCTTGTCGAAGGGTTTGCGGCTCGCACGTATGCCGATACCTATTTTCGGGCGCATAAGATCACGCCCAATATTGCGATCGAGGCGAACTCGATCAGTGCGGTTCTCAAAATCGTCCAGCTCGGGGGGATGGCAACTGTCCTCCCTCAAGTCAGCGGCGATGTGCCGATCGGACTCTCTCATCTCGATCTGCCGGAACCGATCACGAGTCGTACCATTGCCATTTTGGAGCGGCAGCGAGTGCACAGAACTGCTGCGGCGAAGGCGTTTGCCAAGCTCGTGATGTCGGCGACACGCCAACTCGGGCATGCCGCGTCGTCCGTCGACGACGAGTCGTTGCGTTCCTGAGGGCACGCCGGCGCTCGGGCAGCGGTGTATGTGGTGGATGCCAGCGAAGGA
The DNA here is from genome assembly GCF_902459725.1 of Pandoraea eparura. Taxonomy (GTDB): domain Bacteria; phylum Pseudomonadota; class Gammaproteobacteria; order Burkholderiales; family Burkholderiaceae; genus Pandoraea; species Pandoraea eparura. The sequence continues at coordinate 517,210 of NZ_CABPSH010000003.1, read as the reverse complement.
CCGACATCGGGCAGAGGCACACGCCTATCCGCCTCAGCGGCGAACGGGGGCTGGCGCAAAACAAGGCCCGAATGTCGGCGACGATTAGATGGGCTCTCTTGAGCGGACGCCTGGGTCGTACGGTACCGGTGACGCCCCGTCATTTCCTATGATGAAGGACATCAGATCCTCCCCAATAACGAAGCGGCCGCGGTAGCCTTGACTGATGCGGTCGCGAAGTTCATCCATCGACGCACGGGGAATGCCGTGGCGGCTGTAGAGCGAGATATGCGCCAGCACCGCTAGCTTTGGCTTAGCTTCGGAGAAGATGCGAGCGACGTTTTTCGGGTTGGCAAGATAGCTGTAGAAGTGATTCGCGTAGTCCATGTCGCGCGCTTCCAGGGCTTTGCTGGCGATCGCGACGCTTTGCACCATCAGGTCGGCGCCCTTGGCATTCGCGACCAGATTCTCGGAGTAGGTGCAGTCGTCGGTAATCACTACCGTGCGTCCCATGTACTCGACGCGATAGCCGTAGTCGGGCTTCGTCACGCCATGTTCTATGAGGAATGCGGAGACCTTTACGCCGTCTCGATCGAAGACGACGCCAGGTTTGACGACATTCGCGTTGATATCGATCGCGCCGGGGTTTGTCTCCTTTGCCAGCAGTCGCAAGCGATTGTTGTCCTTGAGCATCAGTTTCAGGCCGGCCGCGACGTTTTCGATACCCTCGGGGCCGTACATCACCAAAGGCGTGGTGCGACGTCCGTCGTCCGTTGGAAGCGGCGCGGAGGCATAGAGGTCGGCCAGCCCAGTGACGTGGTCGGAGTTCATCAGGCTGACAAAGACGGCGTCGATGTCCCGGATGGGCACGTTGCGTTGATGCAGGCGAGTTGCTACGCCTCGGCCGGCATCAAACAGCAGTTTTTGATTGCCCGCCTCGACGAGCATGCTGATGCCGAACCGGTTGATATTGAGAATGGGTGTCCCGGTGCCAAGCAGTGTCACCCTGATTTCCTGGGCATGCAGGGGCGACATCATGAGCATGGCGAATGCCAGCGTTGTGACTGACTCGGAAAGGCGTTTTATCAGCGTCATTGTTCGATTCCTCCAAATGGAGTTGTCAATCTACGTGATGCCTTCGCGGCAAAAACTTACTGAATTATTATTGCCCGATAACCCTTCGTTAAACGGTCGTGGAATGATCAACGCTCGGCATTTGAATACCCGCCTGCGCATCAGGCATATGGAATTTCTCGTCGCGCTGGAGCGCGAGGGAAGCCTGCACAAAGCGGCGGCTAGTCTGGGCATGTCACAGCCCGGCGCAAGCAAGATGCTTCAAGAGCTGGAAGCGCTGTTCGAGACCGTGATCTTCCGTCGCGAGGCCAGTGGGCTTGCGGTGACGCAGGAGGGGCAGCTCATCGTCGATCGTGCGCGCGTCGTGCTGGGAGAGATTTTGCAGATGAAGTCCGATGTCGATGCCGCGCGAGAGGGTGTTTACGGGCGTGTGCGTGTCGGCGTCGCTGCGGCAGCGGTTTCTGTCTTGCTAAGTGAGGCGATTCGGGCGCTGCGTGAGATGGCGCCGCGTACCGTCGTCGAGATTCAGGAAGGGTCTCTGCCGTGGCTCGTCGATGCGCTGCTTGCCGGCACGCTGGACTGCGTTCTCTGTCGACTTTCCGACAGCACCGACAACGAGAGGCTGGCTCGTGAAGCACTTTGCGAGGAGGGGGTGTCTGTGGTGGCGAGACCGCGGCATCCGCTGTCCAACGGTATCCCGGTGAGTGTGGTCAACCTGGCGGCTGCGCGATGGATCCTCCCGACGCGCGGTGCGCCGCTGAGGGAGCGGGTCGATGCTTTCTTCGTTGCACGCGGGTTGAAGCCGCCCGTACCAGCCGTGGAATCCGTCTCGGTGGTCGCCAACCTGTCATTACTGAGGAGCGATGATTTCCTGGCCTTTCTGCCTGCCCCGATTGCCCGGGATTACGCGTCGACAGCGATGCTGGTCGTCCTTCCGACGGAAATGGATATTGCGTTGCCCCCTATTGGCTTGATCACTCGGGCGACAGACGTCCGCTCAGCGCAGACTGATGTGTTTCTTGAGACGATAAGGCGCGTCGCGGCTATGACTCATTGATGGGGGCCGGCTGCCTCGAATTGGGAGACCTGAGCGTTGTTTATACGGAGCATTGCTCTCAACTGTCCGCAACCACTACCGTGGGGCGGGGAAATATTGGGGCGGTAAGATTCGGACTCATTGAAGGGGGCGACATTGAGCGCGGCATCATCCGGCGAGTTTCGTCGAGTGGCGAACTTCCTGCCTTAGGGATGAAGGGTTTCACCGCGATTGAGCATGCCAATGAACTCTTGGATCTTGCGCGCCCGTGTTTCGGGCTTTTTGGCATTCTGTATCCGAAACAGGATGGCATAGCGGTTTCGGCCGCTCAGCGTCGCAAAGAAGGCGCTGGCCTCGGGATTGGCATTCAATGCGGCCTGCAGGTCGTCCGGCACGACCGAGTTCCTGGCCGACGTATAGGCGGCCTCCCAGCGGCCATCGGCTTTGGCTTTCTCGATTTCGCGCAAGCCCGGAGGAAGCATTCTGCCCGCGGCAATCAGCGTTTCGGCCCGGTCTTTGTTGAGTTTGGACCAGACGCTTTTTGCGGAGCGTCGAGAGAAGCGTTGCAACCAGTATTCATCACTTTCTGTCTGCTTTTGGCCGTCGATCCAGCCGTGACAAAGCGCACTCTCCAGCGCCTGCTCGTAAGTCAAGGTCGGCTGCGCGGTGCCCTTTTTGGCAAGGCGCAGCCATATGCCGGACGCGGTGCCGCCGTTTTGCGTCAACCAGTTTTCCCATGCATTCTGGTCAAGGAATGTCAGACGAGGCTCAGTCATGGCGCGATCCGAACGGTTGCATTCAGGCAGCGAAGCGCTTGCGTTTGCTGAAACGTCTTAGATTACTGCTTTTCGCGGAATTGGGAATCGCCGATTTACTGACGATTCAGCGTGTATTCGTCGGAAAGAAGCTGGAGGTGTTCCTAACTGAGCGTTCCACTGGCCGGTGTCCCGTTGTGGATTCAACCGGTTGCAGTCACTAGCCCGTCCCGCAAAACTGCCATTTAAACGGCAGGTTCGCATCGCAACCCTGCCAATCGCCTAGGTGTGCATCGCGGAACCGGACGGGCCGCATACGGCGACCGCTATTTATTCCCTGCGCGAGACGACTTCGACCGCAACGCCGAAGTTTCAACTCCTCCTGCAAGCATCGCAATGGTGACCATCTCGAATTCTTTCAGCAGGACAGCCTCGGCTTCGAGAAGCGTCGCCGAAAGATGGGCATTCACAGCTTGTTCGACAAGACATTCCGGATGATCCTCCGAAACAAGATGCGAGAAAAGCGAAGGTTCGCCGACCGCACGGTAGACGTCCAGTAGCGTAATGTTTTCGAGGGGTTTGGCCAGCACCCAACCACCTCCGTGCCCTTTCTCCGACGTAACGTATCCAATATCACGCAGACCGCTAAACAAGCGCCTCACGACGACGGCGTTCGTGCACAGCATTTCACCGAGCGCTTCGGAGGTGAGCGGGCCATCCGCATGCGTCATGTGAATCAACGCGTGCAAGACGCGAGACATGCGGCTATCGGTCTTCATCGTGGGCGTCCATCTCAAGAAACTTTTGAAGTTGCATAAGAGTTTAACATGGCGCTATCATGTAACATGATAAGTTACGTAATGAGCTGGAGAGGAAACGTATGGACAAGCACTACGATGTCATTGTGATCGGCGGCAGCTTCGCCGGTCTTTCAGCCGCAATGCAGTTGGCGCGCGCGCGACGGCGTGTACTCGTGCTCGATAGTCGAAGGCCACGCAATCGATTCGCATCACACGCTCATGGTTTTCTCGGGCAGGATGGCAAGGCGCCCAGCGAGATCATCGATGAGGCGACGGCGCAACTCTCGGCGTATCCGACGGCGCACGTCGCGACAGGCGAAGCACGCACGGCGGAGCGTGTTGATGATTGCTTCATCGTCACGCAAAGCAGTGGAAGCACCGCAAGCGCGGATCGATTGATCCTTGCGACGGGTATTCGAGACGAACTGCCCTCTCTCCCTGGCCTGGATGAACGGTGGGGTATCAGCGCGCTGCATTGTCCGTATTGTCACGGTTACGAAGTCGCGGACAAACGGCTCGGCGTCCTGGCAACGCATTCACTATCGATTCATCAGGCGATGCTCGTTCCCGACTGGGGACCGACAACCTGGTTTACGCAAGGCATAGTCGAGCCATCGCTCGAAGAGACTGCGTTGCTCGAAGCCCGCAATGTTCGGATCGAACGGGCGCCAGTTGTGGAAGTGCTTGGCGACGTACCCAACATGACAGGGTTGCGTCTCGCCGACGGCCGCGCCATCGAAATCGATGCACTGTTTGTGGGGCCGCGCACCCAGATGGCAAGTCCGCTCGCAAAGCAGCTCGGATGCGAGTTCGACGAAGGTCCGATGGGTCCCGTTATCCGCGTGGACAACTGGAAGCAGACCACCGTTCCGGGAGTGTTTGCCGCTGGCGATGCGGCGAGCGCATGGTCCAACGCGACGTTCGCCTCGGCGGCCGGCGTTGCAGCGGGCGTTGCGGCACATCGCTCGCTCATTTTTGGCTTGTAATCGATCGTGGAAGTGGCCGCGCCCTGGCAGCGGGCTCTAACGCGTCGAGTGCATCAAACGGCTATCCGCGAGGCTCGCATTCGTCCGAGGTTGCCACGGGGCGGTCTGATCGATCATTCCTGCGCCTTGGTTCTTCCCTCGAGCAGGTAAAGGCCATTGAGGCCGGAAGCCAAACGGCCGGCTCACGGTCGGAAATCGCCATTCAACCCGCCGTGTGTCGAGCGACTCGGATGGGTCGAAAACTGCCCCTCGAGCGTGACCGTTTTCGGCCAATAGCGGACTCTCGACATTCGAGGCAAGACGGCTGACAATCCTGCACTTTCGAACCTTGTTGGGTGTGTCAAATGCAGCAGTTGCATATATTGCCGCCCGAGCTCGCGCGGCGTTCAATTTCACGCAGGGAGATCGTCCTTCCGCTCGACGCAGCTATTGCCGCAGTTGAGTGGTGTGCGATTCACCAGATTCCCATCCTGGGTTGGGAAGGATGGGTTCAGACAGCGGACGGGCGGGTCGGTCACGGCAATGCACCACAAGGAACGACGAGTCTAGAGGGGCTTTCGGTAGCGGATGCCGCCGACTTCTGCCGTCGGACAATCGGTGCTGCCGCATTGGAGTGGACGGAAGCGTATCCAACAACGACTGACCGACTCCATTTTTGTATTACCGTAGACGCGAGGGGCATTAACACGAGGCCGTAGGCAATTGGCGGCCAGGAGTGGTCGTTCGACAGCGGAAGTTAGATCGTCGACAATGCGCCATCGAAAGTCAAAGGAATTTGCCGATGACACATGTATACGATGCTGTTGAACTGCTAGCCGGTTCGCTTGCTGACGCTGATTTTGCAATGCACGCAGTGGGGCTCCAAGGTGCATTGTCCGAAGGGGCGACCGGTACGGAAATTTTTATGATTCTGCGCTCACGGCTATCCGGAGTTATTGATGATGAAGTCGTACCGCGTAGACAAAGGGATGAGGCTAGAAGGTTGCGCGACATCGTGATCCACGCGCTGAAGTGATTTGCCTCGATCACAGGCCGCTCAGTACTCCACGATTTCCGTTTTGCATAAGGCGGCGGGCGGCCATCCGGGTATCCTTACTCCGCGACTCAGGTGCATACCACAAGCTTTGGCAACCACAAGCGGACATTTCGGAATGACCAAACTATCGTGGCGAGACATTTTTGTTGAGGGAGTAGTTCTCGAAGGCATCCCGCTTGCGCAACAATGGCCCCACACGCTTACGGGGCGGTTGAGGCTGATTGGTGCGTCGGCGTTCGGAGACCTATTCTTTGAACGCCTAGGTGGAGGTGTGGAGACGCTGGATGTGCTCGAGGGAGGTGTGCGCAAGGTTGCCTCGTCCACCCAGGAGTTCGCCTCACTGATGAACAATCCGACGTGGCAGGCTGAGTCCTTGCTCACAGATGGCGTAGCTCTCCTATTCGAGCGCGGCGTGCACAGGAACGACGAGCAATTCTTTGCCTTCGCTCCGCACCCCATTCTGGCGGGCAAAATCCTCTGGGATAGGGTCATGCCGATGGACGCCATCGTTTGGCATTCAATTTGTGCTCAGCTACTTGACCGGCCCGTATAAGCACCATGAGCAATGCACTGGAACTAGACGCCGCTACTCATGAAGCCATCAAGACGCTGTGCGCAGAAGGTGACAGACTTGCGCGCGCGAAAAGCCATGAGGCGGCTGTCGCGGAATATAACAAGGCGTGGATGCTGGTTCCAGAGCCGAAAAGCAATTGGCAAGCGTCGACGTGGATTCTTGCCGCAATAGCCGATGCGTGCTTCCTGTCTGGTTACAAGACTTCAGCAAGGGAGGCGCTTGAGTACGCGATGACGTGCCCCGGTGCGATTGGGAACTCCTTCCTGCATCTGCGCCTTGGCCAGGTGCTACTGGACATCGGCGAAGAGGCTGGCGCCGCCGATGAACTTATGCGCGCGTATATGGGCGGCGGGGCTGAAATCTTCTCGTCAGAGGAACCCCACTATTTGGTCTTCTTGGCAACGAAGGCCAAGCTCTGATTCTGGCAGCAGAAACCGTCCAGCATCCTTTGATATTGCCCTCCGTGAACGAAGCTTCTATGCCTCTACATACCTTGTACGCGTACGTTGATGGAGCAGACTTGGGCGAAGTTGCGGAGCCGATTGAGCGGCAGCTTCGGTGGTTTGTTGATGGCGAGACGTGGGCCGGCCCGCCGCCAACCATCGTTAACCAACGCAGGCATGAGTCCACCGTCCGAGCTGGTGACTGCCCGTGTTGGGACTTAGGACTGAACTTGCCGCTGCCCGCCCTTGGAAGGGAATTCCCTGGCTGGTTCCAGGATGTGGAGGTGATTGCGCGTTTCATGGGCCGTCTTCACGCTCTTTTTGGTCGCGATTTTGTCATCGGCGTTAGCGATAACGTGTTGGGCATAGCGGAAGACTTGTACTTCGTTCAATCCGATGTCCCCGACCTTGCAAAGCTACGCAATGCCCTCGGGACTGGTGATGTTTCGTCGCCGTTGTAGTGGGCTCAATGGACTGCTAACGGCCATGAAGAGACGTTCGACGTGAAGACCCGAATCGCTGACAATTGTGGTCAGGAAGATTCTCCGCAGCGACCTGCTATGCGACAGCGCTTATGAGTATTTATCGCCGACACGATGTACATCCTGAGTGGGAGCCGAACCCGTGGGACATGAAGGGAGTGGCTGTTGATGCACAGGAACTGGGATTTCATGAACGCGCTATGAAGCCAATCCCCTGGACGCCAGCTCCTTGGAACGATTTCCCTCCGTCAGGCATCTTTGGTCGCGATCGCAACTGGTTCGTCTCGCATGACATTGCGTTTTATGCGACCTTCGAGGGCGAAGATCTAATCCTGATCCAACATACCTGGCATGGTTTCCCGGACCCTCCCGAATGGGGACTTGCCTCGCGACAGGAAGGTCAGGTCAGCGCTCCGTGGTCCCATTGGGGGCATTTCCCGGATTTGCCAAATGCTTGGGTGATGCCCGCGACGGTGTAGCCTCCGTCGACCGGCCTGCTATGGAAACACACTCCCGGCCGCTTTCGTCGGATCCAAACGACCACTTAGGGTCGGAATCGACCGATAGACTGATGGCCGGCTCCAGCCACAAGTGGTCATTGCGAACATTTTGATTGATTATTCTTTTTTGCTTTTCTACGCCAAATGTTTGGAATGTTCAAAAAACGGCAAGCGCCAACGTCCCCGCCCGAAGACCCTCTCTGCTTGGTTTTCATCCCTGCGCTTGTAACCGTTCTTCTACACGCTGAGAAGGCGCAGGGCAGGCCATTGACTGAGGCTGAAGTCATTGCCATTCGTGACAAAGCGGCTTGCATGGCGATGCCCGCTTCAAAAGCTGCAATGATGGAAGAGAAACGCGGGTACCCGGACATTGTTGCAGAGGCTGTCTGGCCTGAATGGCAATCGGCGCGCCTGCAACTCGGCCAAACATGACCGAGCAACTTAAAAACAATTACTTTCCAACGTCCGCAATGGGTCGAATACCGTCGTCCGCACATAGCAAGAATCGAGCGTGAGGCGACGGTCGCGATTGAGCCTTTGACGTCCGTTGGTGGATCAAGAAAGGGCCTCGGGGACAATACGCTTGTTGGGGGAATTTGTGCTGCTTCGATTGGCGCGGGGGCCGCCGGCAGTGCTGCTCATCGACGCCTCGCAGTACAGATGGCCGGGGCGGCGCCCGGTATCGCTACGTTTTTCAGTGTCGATCAACGTCGATCTATTTGACCATTGACCTGCGCCGTGCAATTCGCACGGTAACCGCTAGAATTACGGTTTTAGCCGCGAATACGTCCATGTCTTTTGCCTCGCTTGGTCTGATCGATCCGTTGCTGCGTAATGTGCAGAACCTCAATTACCAGACGCCTACACCGGTGCAGGCCAAGGCGATTCCGGCTGTGCTCAGTGGCAAGGACGTCATGGCTGCGGCACAGACCGGCACCGGCAAAACGGCGGGTTTTGCGTTGCCGCTGTTGCAGCGGTTGGTGCAATACGGTCCGGCGGTGTCCAGCAACCGCGTGCGTGTTCTGGTGCTGGTGCCCACGCGTGAACTGGCTGAACAATTGCTGCAAAGCTTTATCGCTTACGGCAAAGGCCTCGACTTGCGATTTCTGGCGGCCTACGGCGGCGTAAGTCTCAACCCGCAGATGATGAAGTTGCGCAAAGGGGTGGATGTGCTCGTCGCCACGCCGGGCCGCTTGCTGGATCTCAATCGCCAGAACGCAGTGCAGTTTGATCAAGTGCAAACGCTGGTGCTGGATGAAGCCGACCGCATGCTGGATCTGGGTTTTGCGCGCGAACTCAACGCTGTCTTTGCTGCCTTGCCCGCTCAGCGCCAGACCTTGCTTTTCTCCGCCACGTTTACCGACGATATCCGCGGCATGGCGGCGAACATTCTGCGCAGTCCGATCAATATCAGCGTCAGCCCGCCCAATGCCACGGCCAGCAAGATCAAGCAGTGGGTGGTGACGGTGGATAAAAAGAACAAGCCGGACCTCTTCATGCACCTTGTGGCCGAGAACCACTGGGATCACGCACTGGTGTTCGTCAAAACCCGCAATGGCGTGGATTACCTGGCGGCTATGCTGGATGACGCCGGCTATGCGGTCGACACCATCCACGGCGATAAACCGCAACCCGCACGCCTGCGTGCGCTGGAGCGCTTCAAGAAGGGGGAAGTCCAGATGCTCGTGGCCACCGATGTGGCCGCGCGCGGCCTGGATATCGATGATTTGCCGCTGGTGATCAACGTTGATCTGCCGATCGTTGCGCAAGACTATGTGCACCGCATTGGCCGTACAGGACGCGCGGGCGCCAGCGGCGTGGCGGTGTCCCTCGTGTGTGCCGACGAAGCACCGCAACTGGCCGCGATTGAAGCGCTGATCCGGCAAACGCTGCCCCGCGAAGAAGAGCCAGGTTTTGAAGCGGAACACCGTGTGCCGCAAACCAGCGCGACGGGCCAGATCGTCAAGAAACCCAAAAAGCCCAAGAAGCCCAAAGTGCTACAGGTTGCGACGGGCGCTGCGCAGGTGCCCAGCAAAAACACGCGCAGCAAACCCGGCAGCAAGCCGGCTGCGGGGCCACGCAAACCAACAGGCAAACTCGCTGGTGGCCGCGGCAAACGCCAACCCTGATTTTCGCTTTTGCCGAACAAATCCGAAAAGATTCCGGCGCACGGCACAGAAACGCCAGTGACCACTATTGGGAAAACCAAGAAAAACTGGCGGAGGCGGTGAGATTCGAACTCACGGAAGGGTTACCCCTTCGCTGGTTTTCAAGACCAGTCCATTAAACCACTCTGGCACGCCTCCGAGGCGTTGCGCACGACCGGGTGTCGTGGCAGGGGAGGTCGTCTGGCGCGACGACTTGGGATGCGTGCGGTCCGGGAGAATCGGCGTCGGAACCCCGGCGCAGACCGGTACCGCACGGCAGCCGGCATTATACCCGCTCAACCCGCCATGTGAAGCCTTCAATCCACCCAAATTGCCTCAAATCCCGCCAAAACTCTCACGCTCCTCCCCATCCCCCTTGTTTTGTGCCCGTCTGGCATGCATCATGCCTGAAGACGTACGGTGAACGCTCCTCGCGTTACCGTGCGAGGCCTGACATGATCCGGAGACACCTCATGGATGCCGACACCTCCCGCGACTGCGCCCAAGAGACGTCAAATGACGCCAGCGGCGAGCGCGCGACCGACACCCCGACGGCCAGCGCCTTCTCCTGGCAGATTCCCACGCTGTTCAATATCGGCGTCGACGTTTGCGACAAGTGGGCCGACGGCACCAACCGGCTCGCCCTCATCCACGAAAGCGCCGACGGCTCGCACGTGCGACTCACGTTCGATGTCCTGAAACAACTCTCGAACCAGCTCGCCAACGAGTGGCGCGCCCACGGCGTCAAGGCCGGCGACCGCATCGGCATCTTCCTGCCACAATCGCCCGCCACCCTCGTCGCCCACGTCGCAGCCTACAAGCTCGGCGCCATCGCCGTCCCGCTCTTCACGCTCTTCGGCCCCGAGGCGCTCGCCTATCGCCTGCAAAACTCCGGCGCCGCCGTGCTCGTCACCGACCTCGCCAGCGTCGCGAAGATCGACGACATTCGCGCCGAACTCCCCGATCTTCGCCTCGTATATGTCGTCCACGACGACCTGCCCGAAGCCCATCATCACGTCGCCGACGACCAGGACTGGGGCGTCGCCGAAGACGGTCTGCTCGCGCTCTGGCCCGCCATCGCATCGCGCGATACGCACTTCGAACCCGTCCAGACCCGCGCCGACGCCCCTGCACTCATCATCTATACCTCCGGCACCACCGGCAAACCCAAGGGCGCACTGCATGCGCACCGGGTGCTGCTCGGCCACCTGCCCGGCGTGGAGACATCGCACAACGGCTTTCCGCAAGACGGCGACCTGATCTGGACGCCCGCCGACTGGGCGTGGATCGGCGGACTGCTCGACGTTCTGCTGCCCGCGCTGCATCACGGCGTGCCCGTGCTCTCGCGACGCTTCGAGAAGTTCGACCCGGTCGCCGCCTTCGACCTGATGGCCCGCCACGGCGTGCGCAACACCTTCCTGCCGCCCACCGCGCTCAAGATGCTGCGCACTGTTGCGTCGCCGCGCGAACACTGGCCCCTGCAACTTCGCTCGGTCGCCAGCGGCGGCGAGTCGCTCGGCCCCGAACTGCTGGCCTGGGGACGCGAACACCTCGGCGTCGACATCAATGAGTTCTATGGGCAGACAGAGTGCAATATGGTCGTGTCGTCATGCGCCGCAGAATTTCCGGCGCTGCCCGGCGCCATCGGACGCGCCGTTCGCGGGCATGGCGTGACCATCGTCGACGACGACGGCACGCCGCTCCCGGTCGGCACCGTCGGCAACATCGCCATCGCACGACCCAACCCGGTCATGTTCCTCGGCTACTGGCATAACCCGGAAGCCACGATGGATAAGTATCGCGGCGACTTCCTGCTCACGGGGGACTCGGGATTCGTCGATGCGCAGGGCTACATCACGTTCACCGGGCGCTCGGACGATGTGATTACCAGCGCCGGCTACCGCATCGGCCCCGGACCCATCGAAGACTGCCTGATCCGACACCCGTCGGTGCAGTTCGCCGCCGTCATCGGTGAGCCGGACGAACTCCGCACGGAGATCGTCAAGGCCTTCGTGGTGCTGCGCGAAGGGTATGAACCGTCCGGTGCACTGGCGAAGGAAATCCAGGATTTCGTGAAAAACCGTCTCGCCGCACACGAGTACCCGCGCAAGGTCGTGTTCTTGCCGGAACTGCCGATGACCGTCACCGGCAAGATCATCCGCAAGGCGCTGCGCGAGATGGGCACGGTGCTGGGGTAACGGGGCGGCGCCACGCCGTTACTTCGTGTCGCGCTCGAGAAACATCCCCTGAAGGTCGTTCAGGAAGCGCTGCCCCAACTCGGTCGGCGCGATGCGCTGCGGATCGCCGACGAGCAATCCCTTCTCGACACCGGCCGCCAGTGCCTTCGCAAGCCTCGCCATCGGCAACCCGGTGCGATCGGCGAACAGCTCGCTCCTCACGCCCTCGGTCAGGCGCAAGGCGTTGAGCATGAACTCGAACGGTAAATCGCGTGCGTCGACCTCGTGCTCCTCCTGCACCGCGTTGCCCGCCGCGGCCGCTTCCATGAAGCGCTGCGGATGCTTGTGGCGGATCTGTCGCAGCACCCGGTGCGGAAACGAAATCTTGCTGTGTGCCCCCGCGCCAATGCCGAGATAGTCGCCAAATTCCCAGTAATTCACGTTGTGCTTGGCGCGACGGTGCGGCTGCGCATAGGCGGACACCTCGTAATGTCCATACCCCGCCGACGCGGTGCGCTCGGCGATCCAGTCCTGCATGTCGGCCGCCGTGTCGTCGTCGGGCACGGTGGGCGGATATTTGTGGAACTGCGTGTTCGGCTCGAGCGTGAGGTGGTACAGCGACAAGTGCGGCGGTGCGAACGACAGCGCCGTCTCCACATCCTGCTGACACTGTGCCAAGGTCTGGTTCGGCAACGCGAACATCAGATCGAGATTGAAGTTGTCGAAGTTCGCCTGCGCAATCTCGATGGCGTGACGCGCTTCGTCGCCATCGTGAATGCGTCCGAGCGCCTTCAGATGCTCGCTGTTGAAGCTCTGGATGCCGATCGACAAGCGGTTGATGCCGCTCGCGCGGAAGCTGCGGAACTTGTCCGCCTCGAACGTGCCGGGGTTCGCTTCCATGGTGATTTCGGCGTCGGCGTCGAGCGGCAGCAGGGCGCGCAAATCCGAAAGCAGACGATCCAGGCCGGCGGCCGACAACAGGCTCGGCGTGCCGCCTCCGATGAATACAGTGTGTACGGGACGCCCCCACACGAGCGGCAATGCCTGCTCCAGGTCCTGGCGCAAGGCGTCGAGATAGGCTTGCTCGGGGAACGCTTGCGCGCCGCCGTCGCCACGCCACTCATGCGAGTTGAAATCGCAATACGGACACTTGCGCACGCACCACGGAAAGTGAACGTACAACGACATCGGCGGCAGCGCCGGCAAACTGATCTTGCCGGGCCGCAGGAAGTTCTGCACGGGCAGCTCGGATTGACTCATCGCGTTCACGCCTCCCGGCCCAGCTTTTCCAACAGCGCGCGCAGTGCGCGCGCCCGATGGCTGTGCGCATTCTTCACGGCAGGATCGAGTTCTGCCGCCGTCTGATTCAGGGAGCGGATGAGGAAGTGCGGGTCGTAGCCGAAGCCATGCGCGCCGCGCGGCGTGTCGACAATCTCGCCATCCCAACGTCCTTCGGCAATGATCGGCTGCGGATCTTCAGCGTGACGCACCAGCACGAGCGCGGCGAAGTAGTATGCGTCGCGATAACCGCGGGTGTCGGCGTGCGCGGCGAGTTGCTCGATCAAATGACGATTGTTCGCAGCATCCGATTTCTCGCGCCCGGCACGTGCCGCGTAGCGCGCGGAATACACGCCCGGCGCGCCGCCGAGGATGGGCACGCACAGACCGGAGTCGTCCGCCAGCGCCGGCAGTCCCGTCGCGGCCGACGCGTGGCGGGCCTTCGTCAGGGCGTTTTCGATGAAGGTCACATGAGGCTCGTCCGCTTCGGACACGCCGAGCATCCCCTGCGGCACCAGCGCGATGCCGAGCGGCTCGAACAACGACGCGAACTCGCGCAGCTTGCCTGGGTTGTTCGACGCCAGCACGATCTTCTGCATGGCCATTCTCAAACTCCGAGCGCGCGCTTCTGGGCGTCGATCAACTGACGAATGCCGGCGTCGGCCAGATCGAGCAGCACATTGCTTTGCGCACGCGTGAACGGCGCGCCTTCGGCCGTGCCCTGAATTTCAACGAAACCGCCTTCGCTCGTCATGATGACGTTCATGTCGGTGTCGCATGCGGAATCTTCCACGTAGTTCAGATCGAGCACCGGGGCGCCCTGATACAGCCCGACCGAGACGGCGGCGACGTGCGCGCGAATGGGCGACGCCTGCAGCTTGCCGTCGGCGAGCAGCTTCGAGACCGCATCGTGGGCGGCGACGAAAGCGCCGGTGATCGAGGCGCAACGCGTGCCGCCGTCGGCCTGGATGACGTCGCAATCGATCTGGATCGTGCGCGGGCCAAACGCTTCGAGGTCGAACACGGCGCGCAGCGAGCGGCCGATCAGGCGCTGGATTTCCTGCGTGCGCCCGCTCTGCTTGCCGCGCGCGGCCTCACGATCGCCACGGGTGTGCGTGGCACGCGGCAACATGCCGTACTCGGCCGTCAGCCAACCCTGGCCGGAGTCGCGCAGAAAGCCCGGGACCTTTTCTTCCACGCTGGCGGTGCAGATGACCTTGGTGTCGCCGCATTCGATCAGCACCGAACCTTCGGCGTAGCGGGTGTATTGGCGGGTGATGCGCACGGGGCGCAGTGCGTCGTGCGCACGGCCGTCCGGGCGGGGAATTTGCGTCATGAGTGAATGTCCTGCAAGGTGAATGGGTGCGGCAATACCCGAATGGTATCGCTAAACGCGGCAGGCTTGGCGGCGGCGCCCCGGCAGCGCGCGCCGATTCGGGAGCGCAGTGCCGGAAAATGCGATAATCGCGTTTCATCCATGCATGCGAATCCGGTCGCTGCATCGCCTCGCGAAATCACTGTCACGAGGCTGTGGTACCGGTCACCCCGATGAAAGACAACAACATTTTCAGTATGACCGGCTACGCCAGCGTTACGCGCGACGTTGCGCATGCCGATGGCGCCGCAGGCGCGAGCGTGTCGGTCGAATTGCGCACGGTCAATTCGCGCTTTCTCGATCTGGCATTCCGCATGCCCGAAGAAGCGCGTGCCTGCGAACCGGTGCTGCGCGAAGCGCTCACCGGCAAGCTCTCGCGCGGCAAGGTCGACATCCGTATCAACGTGCAGCGACCCGAGAACGCCACGAACGGTGCCCTCAATCTCGATGCCGTCAAACAACTCGCCGATCTCGAACAGCAAGTGCTCGCGTGTTTTCCCGACGCCGAGCGCATGCGCACCGGCGAGATCCTGCGCTGGCCGGGCGTGCTCGGCGAAGCGTCGGTGACGGCCGATGCGCTGCGTGACGCCGTGATCGACGCCGGACGTGCGGCCATCGGCGACCTCGTCGATGTGCGAAAGCGCGAGGGCGCGCAACTCAAGGCGAGCCTGATCGAGCGCATCGAGTATATGGAGAAGATCCTGACGGGCCTGCAGCCGATGGTGCCGGAGCTGATCGCGCGGCATCAGCAGAAGATCGTCGATCGCCTGATGGAGGCGCTGGGTCTTGTGGTGCCGGACGGAACGAACGCGCCCAGCAAGGACGAAATCGCCGAGCGCATTCGTCAGGAAGTGACAATTTACGGCGTGCGCATCGACGTCGCGGAAGAACTCACGCGACTCGACGCCCACCTGAAGGAAACCCGCCATATCCTCGACAAGGGGGGCCTGGTGGGCAAACGGCTGGACTTCATGATGCAGGAGCTCAATCGCGAAGCGAACACGCTCGGCTCGAAGGCCGCCTCGAAGGAACTCGCCGATGCCTCGATGGCGCTCAAGCTGTACATCGAGCAGATGCGCGAGCAAGTGCAGAATCTGGAGTAAGCCGCATGTCCGCGTCATCGCATATCCCGCAAGCTACCCTGCACGCCGAGTATCCCGGCAATCTGTTCATGGTGGTCGCCCCCTCGGGGGCGGGCAAGTCCACGCTCGTCAACGCGCTGCTCGCGCAGGACGCCGACATTTGTCTGTCGATCTCCAGCACAACGCGCGCGCCGCGTCCGAACGAGGAAGAGGGGGTGCATTACCACTTCATTTCGGTCGAGCAGTTCCAGGCGAGCCGGAAGGCCGGTGAGTTTCTGGAAAGTGCCGAAGTACACGGCAACTACTACGGCACGTCGCGCGTGTGGATCGAAGATCAGATGCGCGAAGGTCGTGACGTATTGCTCGAGATCGACTGGCAGGGGGCGCAACAGGTGCGCAAGCGCTTTTCGAACGCCGTCGGCATCTTTATCCTGCCGCCGTCCATCGCGGCGCTCGAAGAGCGTCTGAAGAAGCGCGGGACCGACGAGCCGAACGTCATCGCGCGTCGTTTGCTGGCGGCCGGCGGCGAAATCGCCCACGCGCCCGAAGCGGATTTCATCATCATCAACGACGAATTCCAGCGCGCGCTCGATCAACTGCAATCGGTGTTCACCGCCGTGCGTCTGCGCTTCGCCTCGCAGTATGCGCGGCACCGAACCTTGTTCACGGATCTGGACATTCACGCACCGAACGATCCCTCGTAACACCCTCGCATTCGCCGGTCGCGCTGGCGTTTTACGCGAGCGTGCCTCGGCTGCGATAGAATACGCCTCATATCAAGAAGGAAACTCCTTATGGCCCGAATTACCGTTGAAGACTGCCTGAAACGAATCCCCAATCGCTTTGAGCTGGCGCTCGCCGCGACATACCGCGCCCGCCAACTGGCGCAAGGCCACACGCCGAAGCTCGAGAACAACAAAGACAAGCCGACCGTCGTCGCGCTGCGCGAAATCGCAGCGGGTCAGGTCGGTGTCGAGATGCTCAAGAAAGTGCCGCTCTGATCGGGAGACTGCACTGATGCGATGTGACGTTCCGGGCCGCTCGACGATGCAGGTACACGTATGAGTCATGCGAAATCACCGGCCGCGTCCATCGCTGCGGATGAACCCAAAGCGGGAGAGCCCAAGCCCGAGCGTAAAAAGAAGAAGGGCGAAAGCGCCACGCGGCAGTACATCGACGCGCTGCTCGAGCAGTCGTATCGGCACCTGTTTGGTCCGACGGCGACGCCTGAGCAGCCGCGCAAGCACGAGGTCGTCTCGATCGCCCGTCTGAAGGGCATGCTTGGGGAGTACCTCAAGGAAAGCGACCTCGCGCAAATCAAGGAAGCCTTCCAGTTCAGCGATGAAGCCCACCTGGGCCAGTATCGCCAGAGCGGACAACCCTACATTACCCATCCCGTCGCCGTTGCCGAGATCTGTGCCGAGTGGAAACTCGACGCGCAGTCGATCATGGCCGCCTTGTTGCACGACGTGATGGAAGACCAGGGCGTGACCAAGGCCGAACTCGCCGAGCGATTCGGCCCGAAGGTCGCGGAACTGGTCGACGGTCTGTCGAAACTCGACAAGATGGAGTTCAGCAGCCGCGAAGAGGCGCAGGCCGAGAGCTTTCGCAAGATGCTGCTGGCGATGGCGCGCGACGTTCGCGTCATTCTCGTCAAGCTCGCGGACCGGCTGCACAACATGCGCACGCTGGGCGTCACCTCGACCGAGAAGCAGCGCCGCGTGGCGCGCGAAACGCTCGACATCTACGCCCCCATCGCGCACCGCCTGGGCCTGAACAATACCTACCGCGAGCTGCAGGATCTGAGCTTCGCGAATTACCACCCGCGTCGCTACGCCGTGCTCGACAAGGCCGTGAAGGCCGCGCGCGGCAACCGGCGCGAAGTGGTCGGCAAGATCCTCGACGCGGTCGAGAAGGCGCTCACGGAAGGTGGGGTGAGTGCCGACGTCTTCGGCCGCGAGAAAACGCTCTTCAGCATCTACAACAAGATGCAGGAGAAGCAACTGTCGTTCTCGCAGGTGCTCGACGTGTACGGCTTCCGTGTCGTCGTCGAGTCCAACGCGCAGTGTTACCTCGCGCTCGGCGTCTTGCACGCGCTCTACAAGCCGGTGCCGGGCAAGTTCAAGGACTACATTGCGATCCCGAAGGTCAACGGCTATCAGTCGTTGCATACGACGCTGGTCGGCCCCTTCGGTACGCCGATCGAATTCCAGATTCGCACGCGCCGCATGCATGAAATTGCGGAAGCGGGCGTGGCCGCGCACTGGCTATACAAGAACGGCGGTGCGGACATGAACGATGTGCAGAAGCACGCGCATCAGTGGCTGCAATCGCTGCTCGACATCCAGAGCGAGACCGGGGATTCGACTGAATTCCTCGAACACGTCAAGATTGACCTGTTCCCGGACGCCGTCTACGTCTTCACGCCCAAGGCACGCATCATGGCGCTGCCGCGCGGTGCCACGGCGCTCGACTTCGCCTATTCGGTCCACAGCGACCTGGGCAACCAGTGTGTCGCCGTCAAGATCAACAATGAACTGCTGCCGCTGCGCACCGAGCTGAAGAACGGCGATATCGTGGAAGTCATCACAGCGCCGTATTCGAAGCCGAACCCTGTCTGGCTCGGCTTTGTGCGCACCGGCAAGGCGCGCTCGGCGATTCGTCACTACCTCAAGACGATGCGCTTTGCCGAGTCGGTGCAACTGGGCGAGCGGCTGGTGGAGCAGGCGCTCAAGGGCTATGGCCTGACGATGAGCGAAATTCCGCCAGAGATCTGGGACAAGCTCGCGCAGTGGACGGGCAACAAGGATCAAGAGGACATCTTCGCGGACATCGGTCTGGGCCGCCGGGTCGCGGCGGTCATGGCCAAGCGCCTCGCAGTGCTCTCGTCGGGCAAGGAAAGCGAGAACGATACCGATAGCCCGGACGATTCGGATTCTCCGCGTACCGGCGAAGAGACGGTCGGGCCGCCGGTGCTCATCACCGGCACGGAGGGCATGTCGGTGCAGTTCTCGGCGTGCTGCCGCCCGATTCCCGGCGACGCGATCATGGGGTATATCGGCATCGGGATGGGCATGGCGATCCATACGACCGATTGCCCTGTCGCGCGCCGTATTCACCGCAAGGACCCCACCCGCTGGATCGACGTGGCGTGGGCGCCGCAGCCGGGGCGACTGTTCGACGTGGGCATCAAGGTGCTCGTGCGTCACAACCGCGGCGTATTCTCGCGGGTGGCGGCCGACATTACGGCCTCGGACGCAAACATCGTGCACATCGGCATGGACGAAGTGGTGCCGGACGAATCGGCCACGCTGCGCTTTCTCATCCAGGTGAGCGACCGCGTGCATCTGGCCAACGTCATGCGCCGCGTTCGCGTGAATCCGGATGTGATGCGCGTGGCGCGCGAGCGACCCAGCGAGCGCCATCAGGATGAGTTGCACGCCAATCAAGCCATGCGCATCGCCCGCGAGCGCGGCGACTACTGACGCGCCGGCCGGCGCCCCTGTCTGAAGGTGGCGTCGGCACCGCTCGCTCCAATCCCCTGATTCGCTAACCCTCCGACGGCGGATAGCGCACGTCCAGGATCTCGATCTGTTCGAGTCCGGCCGGCGTGCGCAGCGGCACCGTGTCACCGACCTTCGCCTTGGTGATCGCGCGCGCCATCGGCGAAATCCAGCTCACATGCCCCCGGTCGAGATCGACCTCGTCGATGCCGACGATCATGATCGTGTGCTCGTCGCCCTTGCCGTCGGCATAGGTCACCTGGGCCCCGAAAAACACCTGATCGACATTCTCCTGACGGCGAGTGTCGACCACCTCGGCGTTGTCGAGGCGTCGTGTGAGAAAGCGGATGCGCCGGTCGATCTCGCGCAAGCGCCGCTTGCCATAGATGTAATCGCCGTTCTCCGAGCGATCGCCATTGGACGCCGCCCACGACACGATTTTCACGACCTCGGGGCGTTGCGTGTCGATGAGGTCGAGCAATTCTTCCTTCAACCGACGATAGCCCGTCGGCGTAATGTAGTTCTTGGTCCCCGCGGGAATTTCCGGGGTGCCGGCGTCGAGATCGTCATCGTCGTCGCCGTTGTCTTCCTTGACGAAGGCCTTGTTCATAAGTCGATACACGCGACGCGCGCGTGCGTAGAGCGTTTCAGGATCCCTGCATTATAGGAGCGATGGGGGCTGGGCATGCACGCAGACGTCATGTGCTGCTCGGCCATCATGCTCAGGTGTCATGGAGTGTGCAGGGAATGTCCTCTACAATCGCTTCACATTCGCCCCATCGTCCATCCGAACGCATCCGAACGCAGGAGAGCCGCACCATGTCCGAATCCACGAGTCCCTTCCTCGCCGTGCTCAAGCCGCATCTGAGCGACATCGGCGCCTTCACTGTGCAGCGCAGTCTGCCCAGCCTGCCGTTCAAGACCGTCGGGCCGTTCATCTTCTTCGACCACATGGGCCCGGCCACGTTGTCGCCGGGGCAGGGCATGGACGTTCGCCCGCATCCGCACATCGGGCTGGCGACCGTCACCTATCTGTTCGATGGCGAAATCTGGCATCGCGACAGTCTCGGCAGCGATCAGCGCATCACGCCCGGTGCGGTGAACTGGATGACGGCCGGACGTGGCATCGTCCATTCGGAACGCACCCCGCATGACGTGCGCGAGCGCGGCGGCGACGTGCATGGCATTCAGACGTGGGTGGCGCTGCCCCAGGCCGACGAGGAGACCGAGCCGACGTTTGCCCATCACGAGGCGTCGTCGCTGCCCGACATCTTCCTGCCCGGCGTGCATATGCGCCTGATTCTCGGCGAGGCGTTTGGCGAGACGGCGCCGGTGAAGGTGTTTTCGCCGATCTTCTATCTGGCCGTCGATATGGCACCGTGCGCAGCATTCGTGCTGCCGCCCGAGTACGCGGAGCGCGCCGTCTATACCGTGCAGGGCGAGGTGACGGTAAACGACGAGGTGCTGCCGGAACACCGCATGGGCGTGCTCGCGCCGGACGCTGACATGCGCATCGTGGCGGGCGATAAGCCAGCGCGGTTGATGCTGCTGGGCGGCGCACCGCTCGACGGCGATCGCTTCATCTTCTGGAACTTTGTATCGTCGAGCCGCGAGCGCATCGAACAGGCCAAGGCTGACTGGACGGCCCAGAAGATGGGCACCGTGTCCGGTGAGACGGAGTGGATTCCGCTGCCGGAGCGCAAGCCGTCGGCGAGTTGAGCCTCATTTGAGGCGGCGCGCCGCCGGCGACCGAAACCATCGGACGGCGGCGTTTTGCTTTCGGCGGCTCAGGCTAACGGGCGATATCGCATTGTTCACGCCCCTCAGGCCCCTCAGGCCCCTCACGCCCGTCACGCACTGAGCACGATGACCGAGCATCGGCGGTCTTCGAGCAGTCGGTGGGAGACGGCGCCGAAGTTGAGGCGGTCACCGAAGCGCGGCTGCACCCCGAGCACCAGCAGATTGTGTTTGCCGTGTTGGATCTGGTGCAGCACGGCTTCGTCGACCTTGCCACCGGCGAGCAGACGGGTGCGCAGCTTCACGCCGTTGCGCTTGGCCAGCGCGTGCAGGTTCTCCATCATTGCGGTTTCGGCGGCGTCGGGTCGCAGCACGCGCGGGCGCCAGCGTCGGTGCAGCATGCCGGGCGCGACCCGCGCGCTGACGTGCAGCGCCGTGACGCTCGCGTTCGCCGCGCGTGCGAGTGTGATCGCGAGCTCGGCCGCGTGCCGCGAATAGTCGGTGCCGGATACGGGCACGAGAATGCTCAGCGGCGCGTCGGGCTGGCGGGCATGCGCGCCGTGAGCCAGCACGATGCCGATGGCGCCATCGAACGCTTTGGTAAGCGGCAGCACGCCGGTGGGCAAGGGCAGCGGCGGGACGTCGGAATCCGACTCCTCGCCCGGAACATCGAAGCCGGCAATCACGAAGCCGTAGCCCTTGGCGATTTCGTCGGAGATGCGATTGGCCTCGTGGCTGCGGTCGGGCTGCTGCGCTTCGTGCTCGCGCGCCGCGTCCGACGGATCGCTGGCGACGAAATCGCCGGCCTCGGTCGCGTTGCTCACGCGCCTGTCGTCGTGGGCTTCGCCCACCGGTTCGTGCTTCAGGGTGTCAGGGTTCGACGCGTCTGCCGCCGACGCCTGACTCGCGCGCTCCTTGACGGGGCCGTGCGGCAAATCCGGCGTCTTCCGCGGGGCCTTGCCGGTGCGCTCGCATAGCACCAGGCGCGACGCCTCGCGCGCCTTATCGGCACCCGAATCGTCCTCGACGCCCGGCGTGCCCGGGGCGCGTGGCGCCGCCAGGGTGGCAGCCGCGAGCGCGATCTCGTAGGCGTCGCGCCCGTCGCTTTCGCCGTCGCCTGCATCTGCATTCGCACCGGCTCCACGCCGAGCCTTGTCGGTGCTCGCGCGCTGGTTTGTGGCCTCGGAGGACTCGCTGTCGTCACGCGCCTTTGCGTCGTTGTCCGTCGGGGCCGGCGAGGGCGCGAGCACGGTCGTCAACGTGCCACGCACACCCGCCGTCAGTCCTGCGATCCACGCGGCGAAGCGCCCATTGGCGCTGCCATCGACCGCGACCAGAATCCGTTCGACGTTCGGCAGAAAGTCCTTTTCTTCGGCCGCCTCCTTCTCGAGCCGGGCCTTTTCCTGCGCCGAGAGCGGAATGCGTACGAGGGCTCGCCGCAGCACGGGCGGCATGATGAGCGTGGTGATCAGCGCCATGATGACGATCATCGTGAACAGATCCTGGCTGAGCACGCCGAGCGAGAGCCCGATACTCGCCACAATAATCTCGGTGGAGCCGCGTGCGTTCATGCCGGTCGCGAGCGCCAGCGCTTCGGCCGACGACATGCCGCCCGCGCGGGCACCGATGAAGCCGCCGGTGAATTTACCCACGCTCGCCATCAGAATCAATCCGGCGACCAGGCCGAGCATGCGCCAGTCGAGCAGGATCGTGAGATCCACGGACAGGCCGGCCACGCCGAAAAACACGGGCGCGAAGAGCGCGACGATCAACCCGCGCAACTGTGCCTCGATCTGTTCGGTGAGAATCGGCGATTGCCCGATCATGACGCCGGCCATGAACGCGCCCAGCGCGGTATGCACACCAAGCCTGTCGGTGGCGAGCGCCATCACGAACGTGATGACGAGAATCGCGCTGAGGGCGGGCATCTCCGCGGTGAAGCGGTCGTTGGTCCAGCGAATTGCGACCGCCACGGCACGTTTGCCCACGGTGAAGCACAGCACGATGAACAGCAACGTGCCGCCCAGGCTGATCGACAGCTGTCCGAGATCGATCGAACCGCTCGCTCCCAGGCCGGCGATCGCGGCGATGATGATCCAGCCCGTGGTGTCGTCGAGAATGGCGGCCGCGAGGATGATCTGGCCGATGTTGCGGCGCAGATAGTCGACTTCGCGAATGACCATTGCCACGACTTTGACGGACGAGATCGATAGCGCCGTGCCGAGGAAGAGGGCGGTGACCAGTCTGGCCTCGGGATGCGGCAGCAGACTGTCGGGCAGATGCCAGCCGAGCGCGAAACCGCAGGCGAAAGGGATCACCATGCCGCCGGCCGACGCGAAGATCGCCATGCGCTTCATGCGGCGAACGAGCCCCAGATCGGTTTCCAGCCCGGTGGACAGCAGCAGGAGCAGCACGCCCAGTTCGGCGACCGCGTCGAGCATCTTTTTCTGCGCGTCGATATCGGGGAAGACGGCGTGCTGCCAGGCCGGCATCAGTGCGCCGAAGACAGACGGCCCGAGCAGCACGCCGGCCAGCAACTGCCCCATGACCGCCGGCTGGCGCAGGCGCTGCATCACCTCGCCGAGCAAACGGCCGACAAGAACCAGGAGGAGCAGTTGTGTGAAGAAAATTGCCGTGCCATGCCCTGCGTGCATGTGCCTCCCAGCATGTCGTTCGACAGGCGGCGCGCCGCGCGGCCAGGTCGGGAACCCGGGGCGCTCGAGCGCGTCCGTAACGATTGGCCCAGTTTTGCGATTACCATGCTTACCATGCATCTCGCCGACGGCCGTACTCGTTGAGTGACGGCCGCCGTCCACGCAATTTACCACGCTCGATAGAACCTATGATCGATACCCATCTCGCCAGTTTCGATACCGATGTGCTGGCCGTCTCGCATCAAGTGCCGGTGCTCGCCGATTTCTGGGCGCCGTGGTGCGGCCCCTGTAACGTGCTGGGGCCATTGCTCGAAAAGCTCGAAGCCGAAGCGCAGGGGCGTATTCGTCTCGTGAAGATCAACGCGGACGAGAACGCGCAGCTTTGCGCGGAATATGGCGTGCGCAGCCTGCCGACGGTGGTCGCGTTTGTGGACGGCGAGCCGGTCGACCATTTCGTGGGTGCCTTGCCCGAGGGGAAGTTGCGCGCGTTCATCGACGGGATCGTGCCGAATCCGGCGGAGATGGCGCGCCGCGCGGCGCGCGAAGCGTTGATGGCGGGCACGCCCGAAGTCGCGCGCGACGCATTGCAGGCCGCATTGGCGCTGGACCCGGCGCACGACGAGGTGCGTCTCGATCTGGTCGACGTGCTGCTCGGCATGGACGAGGTTGACCGCGCCCGGGCGGAACTGGCGCTGCTGTCGCCTCGCACGGCAGCCAGTGGCGACGCTCGCATTGCCGCGTTGAACACACGAATTGCCGCGGCCGAGCAGGCGAGTCATCTGCCGCCCGCGCAGGCGCTGCTTGCGCGCGTGCAAGCGGATCCCGACAATCTGCAGGCGAAGCTCGACCTGGCCAACCGCTACCTGGCGGATCGTGCGTACGAACCGGCATTGCAGACGCTGCTGGAGATCGTGCAGCGCGACCGCAGGTTTGGCGACGACGCTGCACGCAAGTCGATGCTGGCCATCTTCGACGCGCTCTCCGAGACGGATCCACCGACGGTGGCCGCGTGGCGACGCAAGCTGAGCGCGGCGCTCAATTGAGCCCACTTTGTCGACTTTTTTCTCTACACGCTGATGAAAGCTCCCTCTTTGATTACGTTCGCGCCGGCTCAGGCCGGTGAAGCCGTCTTCGACCATCCCGCGCAGGCGCGCCGCGTGCGCGGCAATCCGCAACGCGTGACGCGGCCGTTCTACACGGATGCGCTCGGCGAGTTCGATTGCGGCGAATGGACCTGCGAACCCGGTGCATGGCGGATTGCGTTTGGTCCGCATCGTCAGGAATATTTTTCGGTGATCGAGGGACGCATTCGCATCAGTGACCTCGACGGCAACGCGTCGGAATTCGGTCCAGGGGATGCCTGCGTGATTCCGGCGGGATTCGAGGGGGTGTTCGAGGTCGTGGAACCGGTGCGCAAGCACTTCGTGATGTTCGAGCGCAAGGCACAAGCATGACGCGCCTCGTTTTCTTCTGCGGTCACGCTGGGGCGGGCAAGACGACGCTGGCCAAGCGCCTGATCGGCCCGTTGATCGCGCGCAGCGGCGAAGCGTTCTGCCTGCTCGATAAGGACACGCTTTACGGTGCTTACAGTGCTTCGGTGATGGGGGCGTTGACGGGCAATCCGAACGACCGCGACAGTCCGGTGTATTTGCAGACGTTGCGCGACCCGGAGTACGCGGGACTGCTGGACACGGCGCGCGAAAATCTGCGCCTCGGCGTGAATGTGCTGGTGGTCGGGCCGTTCTCTCGCGAGTTGCGCGAAGGGCGGTTGTTCGATCGCGCGTGGCTCGGGGTCGATGACGACGTGGGCATACATGTGGTCTGGGTCGAACTCGACGAGGCCAATGCGAAGGCGCGCATCGTGAGCCGAGGCAATCCGAACGACGCCTATAAGCTCGCGCACTGGGACGATTACCGACTTCGCCGGTTCTCGCCGTCCGTCGAGGCATTTCCGCAACTGGTGCGATACGACAATACCGCACCGACGGCGGACGACGACGAACGTTTGCTACAAACGTTGCTGGCGCCGACGCGCTGATCGTCGATATCGTTCCTAGGGAATTGTCCGAAAAGTGGTTTGCGGCAGGCGGATCGATGCGCGGCGTTGCTAAGGTACGGACACTTTTCTCTCTGTCCCCGCGTCGACCATGTTCCTGCCTCCTTGTCGGTTGTCATCGTCTGCGGCCCGTGTCGCAAGCATTCTGCACTCATTCCTGCATCGATTCCTGCATCGCGGACTGACGGCGGCCGTCGGGCTGGCGCTCGTCATCCCGGCGGCGGCCCCCGCGGGCGCGCCGCCAGTGCCCGGGCTGCCGCGGGTGAGCGCGGCGGCGCTCCCGTTGTCGGTGGCGGACTTGGTTGCGGCGTCGGGCGACGGCACCGCTTCGCTCGCCACAATTTCCGAAGCGTCCCCGACGATGGCGCGCATTCGCGAGCGCGGACGCATCGTGCTGGGCTATCGGCAAACTGCGGTCCCGTTTTCGTATGTCGACGCGAAGGACCGGCCGATGGGGCTGGCGTGGGCGCTGTGCCAACGCGTTGTGCAAGCGTTGCAACGCGAGATGGCGCTGCCCGAGTTGCGCAGTACCCCCGTGCGCGTGATCGAGCAGATGCGCGCGCCGCTGATCAAGGGCGATGCCATCGACATCGATTGCGCACCGTCGACAGTGACGGTGGCGCGCGAACGACAGGTGGCCTTCAGCCTGCCGTACTACGCCGCTCGCGTGCGCCTCATGGTTCGGCATGGCGCCGGGATTCAGTCGATCAACGATATGCGAGGGCTGCGGCTCGCCGTGGTGCAGGGCACGACCGCCGAACGGCTGGTGCGCGCTCGACATGCGCGGGCAGGCTTCCAGCTTCTGATGGCGCGCGACTACGACGACGCGTTTCGCATGTTGCGGGAACACCGTGCGCAAGCGCTGGCGCTCGACGACGTGCTGCTCGAAGGCCTGCGCGCCACGAGCCGGTCGCCAGACGCGTTCCGAATCGTTGGCCCACCGCTGGCGACGCAACCCGAGTACTACGCACTTGCGCTGCCCAAGGACGATCCGGCGTTCAAGGCGCGCGTCGACGCCGCCCTCGCCGACATCTTCGGCAGCGGCGACATACGCCAACTCCAACGCGACTCCTTTCAGACCGCCGTGCCGCCTTTCGGACATAAACTCAACGTCGTTCCATCGCCCGACGTGCTCGCGCTTTGGGACGCCGGGGCGCGTTACCGGGCAACCGCCGATAGCAAGGCCAATGCGTACGGCAACGCCCCGGAACACGACGCGGCCGCCAAGTCTTCCACCCGAAACCGTTGATTGGGGCAGTCGCTCCCGCCCCCGCCCCCGCCTTCCAGACACGATATCGTGCCCCCACGACGGACCGGAGCCCCTTTCCGCCTCTCAGACACAAACCCAACGCGCAGCAGAAAGCGGCCCCGGTCCGTCTCGTCCCATCCGTTCGCCCGCCATAAGCTAATGACAAACGCTTCTTTGCGCCCGACCGCCCATTTCTGTAAATTGCTATCGTGCTGCTAATTTGATAGGAATTTGCTGTGAACAGTCTCAAGGACGTTAGTTGGAAGCGCGCTGCAAAGCGCGTCGCAATCGGTCTCGCCGTGTGGTCGTCCACACAAGCCGGCGTCTCCATGGCGGTCGCCGCCCCTGCCAAGGCCGCCCCCACCGTTGTCCCGCTGCCCACCGTGCACGGCGATCTGACCGGTACCCTCAAGAAAATCCGCGACACTGGCGTCATTACCCTCGGCTACCGCGAAGCGGCCATCCCCTTCGCCTACGTCAATGACAAGGGCAAGCCCATCGGCTACACGATGGATCTCTGCTATGCCGTCGTCGACGCCGTGAAGACCGCCCTCGATCTGCCGAACCTGCGTGTGCGCGAAATGTCCATCACGCCCCAGAACCGAATTGCGCTGGTCAAGAACGGGACGGTCGACCTGGACTGCGCGCCGAACACCATCACGCCGGAACGTGCCGAACAAGTCGGCTTCAGCAACCCGTACTACGTCTCGGAAGTGCGGCTGCTCGTGAACAGGAAGGACAACATTCGCGGTCTGGACGACCTCAAGGGGCAGAATCTGGTCGCATCCGCCGGCTCGACGGGCGAGCGCCTGGCCCGCACGCAGGCCGACAAAGGCGGATTCCGCGTGATTCCCGCCCGCGATCACGGCGAGTCGATGTTGACGCTGGAAACTGGACGCGCCAAGGCGTTCGCGCTGGACGACGTGCTTCTCGCCGGTCTGCGTGCCAACGCCCGCCAGCCGGGCGACTTCGAGATCGTCGGCGCCCCGCTGGAAACGGAACTCAACGCGCTGATGCTCCGCCGCGACGATCCGCAATTCAAACACTTCGTCGATACGACCCTTGCCCACGTA
Source organism: Pandoraea eparura (assembly GCF_902459725.1). Taxonomy (GTDB): domain Bacteria; phylum Pseudomonadota; class Gammaproteobacteria; order Burkholderiales; family Burkholderiaceae; genus Pandoraea; species Pandoraea eparura. Next base: position 489,214 of record NZ_CABPSH010000003.1, on the reverse strand, counting down.
TTCAGCTCGGGCGACATTCGCCGCATTCAACGCAAATGGTTCCAGCAACCGATCCCGCCGCGCAACGTCAATCTGAACCTGGAGCCGAGCAAGGAAGTGATCGAGGTCTGGCACAAAGGAATGCAGGTCACCGAGTAAGGCCCGACTGAGGCGCGAACGACGGAAGGTGTCGTTGCGCCCCCACCCAACGGGAAGCCCGCCGATAGCGATATCGGCGGGTTTTTTTGCGTTGATGCCCCCCGTTTTTACGCGTTGTTTACACCCCCTTTATCCCTTTTGTCCCCGTCTTTACGCGTCGATCCGTATCTTTCAGGACACGGCTGGCAGGCGCATGCGAGGGCGCGTCGCGTCCGTGGCGTGCCGGCCGCCACACGATAGGGAGTTGTCATGGACTGGGTATATCTCGGCGTGCTCGCGGTGTTCGTCGCCACGACCGTCGGTTTTGTCGCGTTCTGCGCGTCGGTAGGAGGACAGCAATGACCGCCATGTATTGGTTGAGCGGCGGGCTCACGCTCGCGCTGCTCGCTTATCTCGTCTACGCGCTGTTCAAGCCGGAGGATCTGGCATGACACTCAACGCCTGGATCCAGCTCGGCGTTTTCCTCGTCGTGCTGCTGGTGCTGTCGCGCCCGCTCGGCCGCTTCATGGCCGACGTGCTCGCCGGCGAATCTCGCGTGAACCGCTGGTTCGCGCCTCTGGAACGTGGGCTCTACCGCCTGTGCGGCATCGATGCCGAAAAGGAAATGCACTGGCGCGCGTACGCAATCGCCCTCGTCGGCTTCAACGCGCTCGGTGCCCTGGCGGTCTACGCCCTGCAACGCTGGCAAGTCTGGCTGCCGTTCAACCCGCAAGGGTTCGGTGCCGTAACCCCGGACTCGTCGATGAATACGGCGGTGAGCTTTGTGTCCAATACCAATTGGCAAGGCTACAGCGGTGAGTCGACCATGAGCTATCTCACGCAGATGCTCGGTCTGGCGGTGCAGAACTTCATGTCGGCCGCCACCGGGATTGCCGTGGTGGTCGCCCTCATTCGCGGCTTTGCCCGTCACACGGCGCAGACGATCGGCAACTTCTGGGTCGATATGACCCGCATCACGCTCTATCTTCTGGTGCCGCTTTCGATCGTGCTCGCAGCCGCGTTCATGAGCCAAGGCGTGATTCAGAACTTCAGCGCGTATCAGGATGTGACGACGCTGCAAGCCACGCATTACGACAATCCGGTGCTCGGCCCGGACGGTCAACCGAAGCTCGACGCTGCCGGCAAGCCGGTGACGACGCCCGCGGTGACGCAGACGCAAACGTTACCGATGGGGCCGGTCGCCTCGCAGGAAGCGATCAAGATGCTCGGCACGAACGGTGGCGGCTTCTTCAACGCGAATTCGGCGCATCCGTTCGAGAACCCGACGCCGCTGTCGAATTTCCTGCAGATCCTGGCGATCTTCCTGATCCCGGCCGCACTTTGCCATATGTTCGGACGCATGGTCGGCGATCGTCGCCAGGGAATGGCGCTGCTCGCCGCGATGACGATTGCGTTCTCGATTGCCGCCGTGGCCACGGTCTCGGCCGAGCAGGCCGGCAATCCAGTGCTGACGACGCTCGGTGTCGATCAGCAAGCGAGCACCACGCAGGCAGGCGGCAATATGGAAGGCAAGGAGACGCGCTTCGGTATCGCGGCCTCGGGCATTTTCGCCACGGTGACGACGGCCGCTTCGTGCGGTGCCGTCAACGCGATGCACGATTCGCTCACGCCGTTGGGCGGACTGGTGCCGATGCTGCTGATGCAGTTGGGCGAGGTGATCTTCGGTGGCGTGGGCTCGGGCCTCTACGGCATGCTCGTCTTCGCCATGCTCGCGGTGTTCGTCGCCGGGCTGATGATCGGACGCACCCCAGAGTACCTCGGCAAGAAGATCGAAGCGTTCGAGATGAAGATGGTCGCCGTGGCCGTGCTCATGACGCCGCTGCTGGTGCTGCTGGGCACCGCCCTCGCGGTCCTCGTGCCGGCAGGGCAGGCGGGCGTGGCGAATCCGGCGACGCATGGCTTCTCGGAACTTCTCTACGCCTACAGTTCGGCCGCGAACAATAACGGCAGCGCCTTTGCCGGGCTGTCGGCCAACACGCCGTTCTATAACAGCACGCTGGCGATCGCGATGTGGTTCGGCCGCTTCTGGGTGATCGTGCCGGTGCTGGCCATTGCCGGTGCTCTCGCCCGCAAGAAGCGCATTGCCGCGACCTCGGGCACGTTGCCCACGCATGGTCCGCTGTTCGTCGTGCTGCTGCTCGGCACGGTGCTGTTGGTGGGCGCGCTCACTTATATGCCAGCGCTTGCACTCGGTCCGGTCGCCGAACATCTGACGATGATCGGTGCGCATTGATTATTGAAATGAGGCATTCGAGGCACTCATGAATCAACCCTCAGGAAATACTGTCACCCGGCCGGTGGGCAAGGCGCATACGTCGACATCGCTGTCGATGTTCGACCCCGCCATCGTCAAGCCGGCCATTGTCGATTCGTTTCGCAAGCTGCATCCGCTCACGCAGGCCCGGAATCCGGTGATGTTCGTGGTGTACGTGGGCAGCCTGCTCACGACGGTGCTTTTCGGCATGGCCGTAGCGGGCCACGCCGAGGCGAGCGCGCCGTTCATTCTTGCCATCGCGCTGTGGCTGTGGTTCACGGTCTTGTTCGCGAACTTTGCCGAAGCGCTGGCGGAAGGCCGCAGCAAGGCGCAGGCCGCGTCGCTGCGTCAGGCCAAGAAGAACGTGCCGGCCAAGCAATTGCGGGCCGCCCGGCGCGATGCGGAGTGTCTGGTGATCGATAGTGCCAGCCTGCGTCGCGGCGATTTCGTGCTCGTCGAGGCCGGTGATGTGGTGCCGGCCGACGGTGAAGTGGTGGAAGGCGTGGCGTCGGTCGACGAATCGGCCATCACCGGCGAATCCGCCCCCGTGATCCGCGAATCCGGCGGCGATTTCTCGGCCGTCACCGGCGGCACGCGCGTGCTCTCCGACTGGCTGGTCATGCGCGTGACGGTCAACCCGGGCGAGGCATTCCTCGACCGTATGATCGCCATGGTGGAAGGCGCAAAGCGGCAGAAGACACCGAACGAAATCGCGCTCACGATTCTGCTCGTCGCGCTCACGCTGGTGCTGTTGCTCGCCACGGCCACGCTGCTGCCGTATTCGATCTTCAGTGTGTTCGTCACGCAAGCGGGGCATCCGGTCACCATTACGGTGCTGGTCGCGTTGCTGGTGTGCCTGATCCCGACGACGATCGGCGGGCTGCTCTCGGCCATCGGTGTGGCCGGCATGAGCCGCATGATGCAAGCGAACGTGATCGCCACGTCGGGCCGTGCCGTGGAAGCCGCGGGCGACGTCGATGTGCTGCTGCTCGACAAGACCGGCACGATCACGCTGGGCAACCGTCAGGCATCGCAATTCGTGCCGGCCCCGGGCGTGGACGAGCGCACGTTGGCCGACGCCGCGCAACTTGCCTCGCTGGCTGACGAAACGCCGGAAGGGCGCAGTATCGCCGTGCTCGCCAAGCAGCGTTTCAATTTGCGCGAGCGCGAGATGGGCAGTCTGCACGCGCTGTTCATCCCGTTCTCGGCGCAGACGCGCATGAGCGGGGTGGATCTGACGGACAAGCAGATCCGCAAGGGGGCAGCCGACGCGCTCAAGCGCTACGTGGAATCGGCTGGCGGGGTATGGCCGACGGCACTGGCCAGCGCCGTCGACGAGATCGCGCGTCGCGGCAGCACGCCGCTGGTGGTGGCCGAGCAGGATGCGCTCGGGACCCGCGCGCTGGGCGTGATCGAACTGAAGGACGTCGTCAAGGGCGGCATCAAGGAACGTTTCGCCGAACTGCGCCAGATGGGCATCACGACGCTGATGGTCACGGGCGACAACCGCTTGACGGCGGCGGCCATTGCGGCCGAAGCCGGGGTCGACGACTTCCTTGCCGAAGCCACGCCGGAAGCGAAGCTCGCGACGATTCGCAAGTATCAGGCCGAAGGCAAGCTGGTGGCGATGACGGGCGACGGCACGAACGATGCCCCGGCGCTCGCCCAGGCGGATGTGGCCGTGGCGATGAACTCGGGGACGCAAGCCGCGAAGGAAGCGGGCAACATGGTCGACCTGGATTCGAACCCGACCAAGTTGATCGAGATCGTCGAGATCGGCAAGCAGATGCTGATGACGCGCGGCAGTCTCACGACATTCTCGATCGCCAACGACGTGGCGAAGTACTTCGCGATCATTCCCGCGGCATTTGCCACGACGTATCCGCAACTCGATGCGCTCAACGTGATGCGTCTGGCGAGTCCGTCGTCGGCGATCCTGTCTGCCGTGATCTTCAACGCGCTGATCATCGTGGTGCTGATTCCGCTGGCGCTCAAGGGCGTGAAGTATCGCCCGGTCGGGGCCGCGACGCTGCTGCGCCGCAACCTCCTGATCTACGGCCTGGGCGGGATCCTGGTGCCGTTCGTGGGCATCAAGGTCATCGACCTGATCATCGCCGCGATGGGCTGGGCCTGATCGCGCGGGGCCCGAACGCCATGGCCGGCCGGCCGGGCGTTCGGGCCACATTGCTGAACCTCTAAGGAATTGATGTCATGAAAACCCTCTTGCGTCCGATGCTCAGTCTGTTCGTCGTGCTGTCGGTCATTACAGGGCTGGTGTATCCGCTGGTCGTCACCGGCATCGGCCGTGCGGCATTTTCGCGCGAAGCCGCCGGCAGCCTGATCTACCGAGGCGGCAAAGCGGTCGGCTCGTCGCTGATCGGCCAGAATTTCGACGAACCGAAGTACTTCTGGGGGCGTCTGTCGGCCACCGCGCCGATGCCTGATAACGGTATTGCCTCGGGCGGCTCGAACTTCGGCCCGCTCAACCCCGCGCTCGCCGACGCCGTAAAGGCACGCATCGCCGCCTTGCGCGCGGCCGATCCGAGCGCAACGCTGCCGGTGCCGGGAGATCTGGTCACGGCCTCGGCCAGCGGTCTCGATCCGGCCATCAGCCCGGCAGCCGCTGAGTATCAGGTTACGCGCGTGGCGAAGGCCCGCGGCCTCGCGCCCGACGCGGTGCGCTCGCTCGTGGCGAGATACACCGAGGGCCGGCAGTGGGGCATTTTCGGAGAGCCTCGGGTGAATGTTCTGAAGTTGAACCTGGCGTTGGATGCCCTGACGCACGGCAGCGTCTGAAATGCGTATGCGCGGTGCGCGGCAGGCCGGTGAATCGCTGGTCTTGCCTCGCTACCTGCGGTAGATTGGCGGCACGCCCGGCGCGTGTCGCTTTTTGGCGTCGTCGGGCAACCGATGATGCGACACGAGCCTCGCCTGATGGCGAGGCGTTTGCCTTCCTGATGGACTCATTCGATGCCTGGCATGGAACGCCCCGATCCCGACGAACTGCTCGACAAGCTGCAGCGTGAAGAGGCCCGCGAGCAGCGCGGTCGGCTGAAGATATTCTTCGGCGCCTCAGCCGGGGTGGGCAAGACGTTTGCGATGCTGCAGGCCGCACGCAAGCTCAGCGAGGAGGGCACTGACGTCGTGGTCGGTGTGCTGGAGACGCACGGCCGAGACGAAACGGCGCGCTTGCTGGAGGGGCTGGAAGTGCTGCCGCAGAAGTCGGTCGACTACCGCGGCCGCGTCCTGCGCGAATTCGATCTCGACGGCATGCTCGCGCGCAAACCGGCCGTGGCGCTGATTGACGAACTTGCCCATGCGAATGTGCCGGGCACACGGCATCTCAAGCGCTGGCAGGACGTGCAGGAATTGCTCGACGCCGGCATCGACGTGTACACCACGCTCAATGTGCAGCACCTGGAGCGGCTCAACGACGTGGTCGGACAGATCACCGGCATTCGCGTGTGGGAGACCGTGCCCGATCGCATCTTCGATCTGGCCGACGAAGTGAAGCTGGTCGACCTGCCGCCCGACGAGTTGCTCGAGCGGATGCGCGAGGGCAAGGTATACATGGCCGCGCAGGCCGAGCGGGCCGTGCGCAACTTCTTTCGCAAGGGCAACCTGATCGCATTGCGTGAGCTGGCGCTGCGCCGTACGGCCGATCGCGTCGATGCGCAAATGCGCGAGTACCGCGCCGATCAGTCGATCAGCCATGTATGGCAAGCGCGTGAGCGGCTGCTCGTCGCCATTGGCCCGGGGCCGGAGGGCGTGGCACTGGTGCGCGCGGCGGCGCGGCTCGCGGCCAGCCTGCGGGCCGACTGGCTGGCCGTCCACATAGAGACGCCCGCCCTCCAGCGGCAATCGCCAGCACGCCGGGAAAGCACCTATGCGACGCTCAAGCTCGCGCAGGAGCTGGGGGCCGAAACCCTCACGCTCGATGGCGCGGACGCGGCGACCACGCTGCTCGCCTATGCCCAGATGCGTAACGTCTCGAAACTGGTGGTGGGCGCGAGCGGCGCCCGGCGGTGGTGGACGGCGCGCACGCCGGTGCACGAGCAGATGATGCGGCTCGCCCGCGGTGTGGATGTCGTGCTGATCGGGCCGGCGGCAGGGGATGCGACAGCCGATCAGCGCGTGGTGCGCGGCGACTGGCGCGACTGGTTTGATTCGGCCCCCGAGTTGGGGCTTGTGGGCGGCCCTTGGCGTGCCTACGCCTGGGCGGTCGGGATCTGCGGCGCCGTGTCGCTCGCCGCGGCGGAACTCACGTCGTTCCTGGACCTGGCCAATATCTCCATGCTGTATCTGCTCGGCGTGATCGTGGCGGCCATGCGGCTGGGGCGTGGGCCGGGGGTGCTGGCGTCGTTTCTGTCGGTGGTGGCGTTCGACTTCCTTTTCGTACCGCCGAAGCTGTCGCTGTCGGTGTCCGATACCCAGTATCTGCTGACGTTTGCCGTCATGCTCACCGTCGCCCTGGTCATCAGCCATCTGACGACGAGCCTGCGGTTTCAGGCCCAACTGGCCACGTGGCGCGAGCGACGCACGGGGGCGGTGTACGCCATGGCCCGCGAATTGGCGGCGGCGCTTACCACGCCGCAGATCGTGGAAATCGGGTCGCGCCACGTACGCGAGGTGTTCCAGGCCCGCGTGGCGCTGCTGCTGCCTGACAGCCAGGGCAGTGTTCGGCAACCGGTCGAGAATGCGCGCTCGGAATCTCTGCCAGCGCATATCGATACCGACGTCGCGCAGTGGGTGTATGACCGTCAGCAAGCGGCGGGGCGGGGCACCAACACGTTGCCTGCGTCGGATGCGTACTATCTCCCGCTGCGCGCCCCCATGCGCACGCGCGGCGTGCTGGTGGTGGCGCCGGTACCGGAGGGCGGCGGGGCCATCGATACGCCGGACCAGCAGCGTCTGCTCGATACGTTCGCGGCGCAAATCGCCCTGGCGCTCGAGCGCGTGCATTATGTCGAGATTGCCCAGGATGCCCTGGTGACAATGGAGTCCGAGCGGCTGCGCAATTCCTTGCTCTCGGCGATCTCGCACGATCTGCGAACGCCGCTGACGTCCATCGTCGGGTTCGCGAGCATGCTGATCCGTAATGCCCAGACACCGGGACCATTGCGTGCCGACCTCGTTGAGGCCATTCACGAGGAAGCGCAGCGCATGACGGGGCTCGTGACCAATCTGCTCGACATGGCCAAGTTGCAGGCGGGCGGCGTGCAGCTCAACCGTCAGTGGCAGATGCTCGAGGAAGTGGTGGGCACGTCGTTGCGCGCCTGCCGCAGGTCGCTGGCCGGGCACGTCGTGACCACACGGCTGCCCGCGGGCCTGCCGTTGCTGCGCTTCGATGCCGTGCTGCTGGAGCGCCTGTTCACGAATCTGCTGGAGAACGCCGCGAAGTATTCGCCCGCGGGCTCGCAGATTGAGATCGCCGCGCGCGTGCAGCGCGACGAGGTGGAAGTGAGCGTCAGTGACGACGGTCCGGGCCTGCCGGCCGGCATGGAAGGACGCATCTTCGAGAAATTCATGCGCGGCGAAAAGGAGTCCGCCACGCCCGGCATCGGGCTCGGACTGGCAATCTGTCGTGCCATCGTCGAGGCGCACGGCGGTAAAATTCACGCCACCAACGTGCCTGACGGCCACGGGGCTCGCTTCATCTTCACCTTGCCGGTGGAGTCGCCGCCGATCGCGCCGGAGGGGACGGCGACGCCGGAAGGTCTGGACGGTCCGGAGGACGTCGATGCGCGCGTGCCGGGCATGCCAGACATGAGGCCCGCGTCGCGCACGACTAACCTGGCGGATATGACGGACATGCCCGCCGACGACCCGCGTACACCTCGTACACCCGACGCGAACACGACCCGAGAACATGAGTGAACCGACCATCACCATCGTGGTGATTGAAGACGAAAGGCAGATCCGACGGTTTCTGCGCACCTCGCTGGAAGCCGAAGGCATGGTCGTGCACGAAGCGGAGACCGGGCGGCAGGGCATGGTCGAGGCCGCTACGCGCAAGCCGGACCTGCTCATCGTCGATCTGGGGCTGCCGGATATCGACGGCGTGGAGGTCATTCGCGAGGTGCGAAGCTGGACCGATATGCCGATCATCGTGCTGTCCGCTCGCAACGAGGAGTCGGAGAAGGTCGTGGCACTCGATGTCGGCGCCGACGATTACCTGACCAAACCGTTTGGGGTGTCGGAGCTGCTCGCGCGGATCCGGGCCCAATTGCGTCGACATCATCGTGGCGGCAACGCGGAGACCCTCGACGAGGCCTTTTCGTTCGGCGATATCCACATCGATCTGGCAAGACGCAAGGTCACGCGCGCGGGAGACCCCGTGCATCTGACGCCGATCGAGTACCGTCTGCTGATCACGCTCGTGCGCCACGCGGGGCGCGTGCTCACGCATCGGCAATTGCTCAAGGAGGTGTGGGGGCCGTCGCACGTGGAGAGCCATCATTACCTGCGCATCTACATGGGCCATCTGCGCCAGAAGCTGGAGGCCGACCCGGCACAGCCGCAACACATCCTGACGGAAACGGGGGTCGGCTACCGGCTCGAGATGGACGCGATCAGTTGAGCGCTTCGGCGGTCGCCGGCGAACGCCTTTGCGTTGCGGTGCGTATGGGAACGCCTGGGCATCGATCCACGCGATGAAAGCCATCAACGTCATCACGGCCATCACCGCGACGTGAGAGCTTTGCTAGAATCGTGCGGTTCCTCGCGGTATGTCCGGCGATCTGCCTTGCGGTAAGACGCCAACAGGCAAATTCGCAACGTCGGCGCTCTGTCACGTCATTCGACATCCGAAGGAACCCCGTGCCGGGACGACCCGGCACGCGGATCGCTTCTCTTGCGGGGACGACCCCGATTTCCCTATCGGAGTCAGTCATGGCCTGGATATTGTTGGTGTTTGCCGGTTTGCTGGAAGTGGCGTGGGCCGTTGGCCTCAAGTACACGCAGGGTTTTTCGCGTCTCGGGCCGTCGGTGTTCACGATTGCGGCGATGATCGGCAGCGTCTGGCTGCTCGCGCTCGCCGTGCGTTCGCTGCCGTTGGGCACGGCGTACGCCATCTGGACCGGTATCGGCGCCGTCGGTGCGTTTGTGCTGGGCATCGTCCTGTTCGGCGAGTCGGCGTCCGCCGCCCGGATCGCCAGCGTGACCCTGATTCTCGCGGGCCTGGTCGGGTTGAAGTTGACCGCCGCCTGAACGGGGCCGGCCTCGCGCGCTGGCTATGCTAACTCCCCGATTTCCAGCACCGGTGGTGCGTTCTCACAGCGCGCGGCATAATGACGCGGTAGCGCTCGAGTGACCTCTCGGTGACCGTCCGGCGGCCTGCGTTCGCCGCCCGGACGTCATCGATGCGTCTTTTGAGAATTCAGTCCGGGTAGGGGGGGCGCCGGTGGCGTCCTGCCCGATGGCCGTTACCGCGTCGGCGGTACGCGACGCGTGATCGTGCGACGCCGTCATGTCGGCGGCAGTGAGGTCGCCATGCTTGAATCGATTGCGCTCGGCGCGGGGCTGTCCTGGGGCAGCGGCCTGCGGTTGTACCTGACGGTGTTCTGCGCGGGGATGGCCGCGCGCCTGGGATGGCTGCACCTGCCGCCCTCGCTGGCCGTGCTGACATCGACCTGGGTCATTGCCACGGCCGGTGTGCTGGCGGCCATCGAGTTCTTTGCCGACAAAATCCCCTTCGTCGACAGTGCGTGGGACGCCGTGCACACCTTCATCCGCATTCCGGCCGGCGTCGTGCTGGGCGCGGCGGCGCTGGGGCAGATGGATCCGACCGTCACGGTGCTGGCGGGGCTGGCGGGCGGTGCACTCGCGGGTACGGCCCATCTGGCCAAGGCGGGCAGCCGGGCGCTGATCAACACGTCGCCGGAACCTTTTTCCAATGTGGCGGCCTCAGCCGGCGAAGATGTGTCGACGGTGGGCGGGCTTGCGCTGGCGTTCTTCCTTCCCGCCGTTTTTCTCGTGATGTTATTGATTTTCGTCGCGCTGGCGTGGTGGTGGCTGCCCCGCGTCTGGCGCGGTTGGCGCTCGTTGCTGGCGCGGGTCAAAGGATTGAGGAACGATGGGGTTCACTGACGTAGCCCGCCAGGCATGGCGGATGTTCCTGCGCGACTGGCGCGCGGGCGAATTGCATCTGCTTCTCGTGGCGTTGTTGCTGGCGGTCGGTGCCCTCTCCAGCGTGGGATTTCTCTCGGATCGGATGCAGGGCGGTCTCGAGCGCGATGCTCGGCAGATGCTCGCCGCCGATCTCGTCGTGCGCGGCGACGCCCCCTTGTCCCCGGCATTCACACGTCAGGCGCACGCCGATGGGCTGGCCACCGCCGTCGTCGCCACCTTCCCGAGCATGGCCAGCGTTCCGGGCGAGCACGGGCAGGTCGGCGCGAGCCGTCTGTCTTCGCTCAAGGCCGTGAGCGACGGTTATCCGTTGCGCGGACGCGTACGCACGGCACCCGATGCCGGCGCCGACACGCCGGATGCGCCCGCCGCGGCCATCCCCGCGCCGGGCACGGTTTGGGTCGATGCCGCGCTGCTCGATGCGCTGCATGTCAAACCCGGCGAGTCCGTTCGCGTGGGCAGCCGGACGCTGCGCATCGCCGCCGTCATCACACGCGAAATGGATCGCGGCTATGGCTTCGGATCGCTGGCGCCGCGCGTCATGATGCGCTTCGACGAACTGCCGTCGACGGGACTGGTGCAGTTCGGCAGTCGGATTACCTATCGCCTGCTGGTGGCGGGCACGGATGCGCAGGTCGCCAAATTCGCCGCGTGGGCGCGGCCGGCCGCCGAACAGGCGCGCGGCGTGCATCTCGAATCGCTGGAGGAAGGGCAGCCGCAGGTGCGCCAGACGCTCGATCGCGCCGACCGCTTCCTCTCGCTGGTGGCGCTGCTCGCCGCGGTGTTGGCGGCGGTGGCGGTGGGCATCGCGTCGCGCCGCTACAGCGAGCGCCATCTCGATGCCTGCGCCGTCATGCGTTGCCTGGGCCTGTCGCGCCGGGCATTGCGCGCGATGGTGACGATCGAATTCATCGGGCTTGGCCTGATGGGTGGGGTATTGGGCGTTGCGCTCGGCTACGCGGCGCATGGGGTGCTGCTCGCGCAGTTGGGGGACGTGATTCCGGCGGGGTTGCCCGCGCCGACGTGGCGACCGGCGGTCTTTGGTCTGGCGAGCGCGCTGGTGATGCTGCTGGGTTTCGCGCTGCCGCCCTTGCTGCCGCTGTCCGAAGTGGCGCCCCTGCATGTGCTGCGTCGGGAGGTGGTGGGTGGCGCGCGTCGGCAAGGATGGCTTGCGTATGGCGCGAGCGCGCTGGCCTTCGGCGCCCTGCTGCTGTTCGCGGCGCGAGACGTGCGCCTCGGGGCGATGGTGGCGGGCGGTTTCGTCGCTGCAGCCGTGATGTTCGGCGGGCTTGCCTGGCTCGCCATTCGCGGGCTGGCGGCCTGGGCGCGGCATCGCGGTGCCGCGGGCGGGGCGATGGGAGGCATCGGATGGCGCTATGCCGTGGCGGGTTTGCGGCGTCGCGGGCTCGGCAGTGCGTTGCAGGTGGTGGCGCTCGGGCTGGGGTTGATGGCGCTGTTGCTGCTTGCCGTCACGCGTAACGACTTGATCGCGGGCTGGCGTCAGTCGAGTCCGCCGGACGCGCCGAACCGCTTCGTCATCGATATCCAGCCGGGGCAGGACGCGCCGGTGCTGTCGCAGTTGCACGCGGCCGGACTGCCGAACGTGCAGCTCTCGCCGATGATCCGTGCGCGCCTGACCGCCATCAACGGCAAGCCGGTGACGGGCGATAGCTACACCGACGTGCGCGCGCGGCGGCTTGCCGAGCGTGAGTTCAACCTGTCTTACACGGCGGTGCTGCCCGAAGGCAATCGCGTGACGGCGGGGCAGTGGTACGGGGACGCCTCGACGCCCCAGGTCTCGATGGAAGCGGGCATCGCGAAGACGCTCGGCCTGTCGCTGGGCGACACGCTGCGCTTCGAAGTCGCGGGTCAGCACATCGACGCGCCGATCACGAGTCTTCGCAAGCTGGACTGGGGATCGATGCGCGTGAATTTCTTCGTGGTGATGCCGCCCGCCGCGCTGCGTGATTTCCCGATGACGTGGATCACGTCGTTCCATCTCGCGCCGCAGCAACAGGGCGTGGCCGATGCGCTGGTGCGTCAGTTCCCCAATGTGACGGTGATCGACACGGGCGCCTTGCTCGCGCAGATTCAACAAATCCTGTCCCAGGTGATCGACGCCGTGCAGGCGCTTTTTGTCTTTACCCTCGCGGCGGGCGTGCTGGTGCTCTACGCGGCGTTAGCGGGCACGCGCGACGAACGGATGCGCGAGAGCGGCATCCTGCGCGCGTTGGGGGCGTCGTCGCGCCAACTTCGCGACGTGCATCTGGCGGAACTGGTGACTGTCGGCGCGCTCGCGGGGCTGCTGGCGGCATTGGGCGCCGGTGCGCTTGGCTGGGCGCTGGCGCGCTATGTCTTCGAGTTTGCGTTGCACTTCAATCCGTGGCTGCCGGTGTTGGGTGTCGGTGCGGGCGTGCTGTGCGCGCTGATCGGCGGATGGAGCGGCCTGCGGGCGGTGCTGCGCCAGTCGGCGCTGCGCACGTTGCGCGAGGTCTGACGCCTGTCAGAAGCGGTGCGGCATCGTGCCGCTCATGCCCGCGTGGCAGTCGCGATGGGCCTGGGGCACAATAGCGGGCATGACGACCGAAAACACTCCGCAAACCCCGCAGACGGACGACGACCTGCGGGACACTCCCGCGCAGCCGACGGCCTTTACCCTGCTTGGCGGCGAGGATCGCGTGCGCGAACTCGTCGACCGTTTCTACGACCTGATGGACCTCGAGTCCGAGTTCGCGGGTATTCGCAGCCTGCATCCGGCGTCGCTCGCCGATTCGCGCGACAAGCTCTTCTGGTTCCTGTGCGGATGGCTGGGCGGGCCGAATCACTACATCGAACGGTTTGGCCATCCGATGCTGCGTGCGCGTCATCTGCCGTTCCCGATTGCCACGAGCGAGCGCGACCAGTGGTTGCGCTGCATGGCGTGGGCCATGCAGGACATCGGCGTGGAAGCGTCGCTGCAGGAACGGCTGATGCAGGCGTTCCATGGCACGGCTGACTGGATGCGCAATCGGGCGGGTTGAGGATTGAGGCCGCCGGTAGCGCCTGGGCGGGCACCCCTTTGCCCCCGTCGCGGCGACGAGGGCGATTCGGCGGTGTCAGACGTTTGTGACGCTATCGGGTAGCGCGGCACGGGCTTGCGGCAACGTCGGGTCCGGACCGGTCGCGCCGGCGTGTTGCGTCGCCTGTCCGAACTCGGACGTGTCCAATCGGTATCTGCCTTCCTGTCCGAACGGGCTCTCGTAATTCAACTGATGCTCGACGAGATCCAGCGAACGGCGCGCCTCCATCGCCGTCATCCACTCGATCAGCCCTTCTGTGGCGATGCCGCCGAAAGCGCGATAGGCGGCAGCCGAAAACCCCATGCAGGATTGCAGCGAGTCGATGTCGAGCGTGTCGCCCGGCGGCGCTTCGGACGGGGCGGCAGACGGCGTTGGTGCGACACGGTTCGATAGCTCGGCCATGGCGTGATGCTCACCGGCGATTCTGCCGGCCTGATTGAAGAAAACCATCATCGACGCGCCCAGCAAGGTCGTCTGGTATTTGGCCCCGTACCGCTCGAGGTGTTTGGATCCCAGCAGGGCACCCGCCGAGGTCAGCCAGGCGGTGTTCTTGATGTCAGCCGTGGTCGTCGAGGGCGTGCAGTATTTGCCGATGGCGACGGTCAAGTCCATCAGGCTGGATAGCGTCGCTAGGGACGCCGTGGCGAGCGTCACGTTGTGCGCGGTCGCCAAGGCACTGTCATCGTAGATCTCTTTGATGTTGTTCAGGCTTGCGACGCTTAACGACGCCAGGCTGAGTCCGAAATTCCCCACGTGTTGCATCAAGGCGGTAAAGCGGCCAACGGTGGACGGCGACGGCCGCAGTCGATGTGGCGAGTGCGCATCGTCTTGCATCGCGCCGAGAGCGATGCGCACTTCGCCCGCAAGCGATGCGTCGTTCGGCGCAGTGGCCGACGTGTTGACGGGAGCAGGGTGGGAGACGTAGCTCGGTGTGGGCAGGGCGTCAAGTCTGGGCATGAATGGGCTCCGAGGGGTGGGGTCAGAGGGCGTCGATCAGACGCGTCAGCTTGTCGTGCAGATCCGAGGGGCGGCCGGTGCGACGCACCATGTCGAGCGCATCGACGGCCATCTCGCGGGCGATCTCGACATCGCCATTGCGCTGCATGCACACGGCGGCGAAGTACAAGGGCTCGGGGTCGCCGTAGTTCCGAGCGATCGCGATCATCAAGGGGGCGACGGCGTGTTGATAATCGCCAAGCTGACAGAGCACGTAGCCGAACGCCTTGTAGGCATCCGTGCGTTCCGGGTAGGCGAGGCAGAGGTCGGCAAAGGCGCGCGCGGCACCGACGAAGTCGTTGGCCGCGCACAGGGCATACGCATGGGAGAACGCTTGCGACGCGATCGGTGAATCGATCGGCGAGGTGGCCGTCGATGCGCTCGGCGAAGCGTTAGGTGAAACCGTGTCAGTGGGGCTACGCGGGGCGCCTTCGGTTCGTGCCGGGTGATGCGTTGGGTTGTCGTGTGCCGTGCCGCGGGCGGGGACTTGGGTTTCAACGATGGCGTGGGGGGCTGAATATTGCTGCATACAACGTCGTTCCTCCGAATGGTCAGGGCATTCATCAGGCTGCGGCACGCTCGCATCCGCGACGCGGCGAGAGGGGCGTGCGCCCCGTCTCGCCCGGCCGGCGCGGGCGTGTCCGCGTTTCATCCTGGGCTGCGCAGGCGCGGCCCGTTGCCATCAGGCTTGCGGGCGCGCACCGACGTCAGGCGTGACGGTGTCCAGGGCATCGTGAAAGGCGTCGTTCGCCAGATCGGAGACGACCGAATGCCAATCCGATTCGGCATCGAAGAACTCATCTTCGGCGCTGGTCGCCAGTGACTGGATGTCCGTGTTCTCGCCTGAGATGGCCGGGGGGGCCGGGATGGACGAAATCGACGAAATGGACGAAATCGACGCGAGCGCCGAATCGTCCCGCGACAGTCTCGGGACGACCGTCACGCCCTCGAGTTCGTAGTCGAGCTGCGGGCGGGGGGCCATGTGCACGTAGTCGCCTTCGCCTTCCAGCACGATATAGTTCACACTGGTTTCTGCCGCCGTGACTCGGTCCACGGACGCGCGCCGCTCACGGCCGTCGATGATCGTGCCGAGCACGCGGTTTTGCAGAAAATCGGTCGCGGTCGCCACGCCGTCGGCGATGGCCGAACTGGCATCGTCAATGGCAGCGTCTCTCAGCCAAGCCGGCACCGGAATGCCCAGCGTCTCGAGCAGCGGTGCGGCGCCATTGTGGACGGCGCCAAACACCAGCGGACCGTTGGTGATCGCCAAATTGACCACCCCGCCATACTCTCGCAGGAGGTCGATGCCGGTCCACTGCCCGATGGTCTGGAAGACATTGGTGTCGCGAATCTCCGCGCCCGGGATGTCTTCAGGGCCGTGCCAGAACTTGCTGGCCGCGAGCATCAGACTCGCGATTTCCGTGGATGCCGCCAGCAAGTGCAGGGGGATATCGACGTAACCCTTCCAGTCGTCGTCCATCGTGGCGATCGCGAAGCCCAGTGCGGTGGTCTTGGCGATGGCATTGACCACGTGTCCGATGAGGGCCGCGTTGCGTGCGCCGCGATGCGTTTGCATGGCGCTTTGAAACTGCTCCCAGCACCCCGCCATCAGGTCCTTCGGCGGCTCGGGCATCGCAATCTGTACCTGCGGGTTCGCGTGGACATGGCTGGCGTTCGAGAGGGACTGGACGGGCGTCGGCAGAGGGGAAGACGAGGGCATACCTATCGTCATGGGGGGCTCCCGGAAATGAATGGGCGTTAAATCGTGGCAAGAAAACGTTCGGCGCGCGCACCGATATCGGCATGCGCCGCGTTTTGCCGGGAGGTCTCGAGCGCCTGCATGGCGAGGTCGCGAGCGAGCGCGCCGTCGCCCAACTTCGCCAGGCACTGCGCGCTAATGAGCATCGGTTCGGGGTCATCGGGCGTGAACAACGTTGCTGCGCTGAGCGGCACCAGCGCGAGCGCATAGTCTTCGCGCGCAAAATGCGCGTAGCCGACCAGCTTGTTCACGCTGACGTCCAGCGGAAGCGCCTTGAGCAGCGGATAGAGCACATGGAGTGCCCTGTCGTAATCGGCGGCGAGGTACGCGTCGCGTGCTTGCTGATAACGCTGGGGCGCGGTGTCACCAGCGGTGGGCAGCAGACGCCCGGCAACATCGTGGCGGGGCAACGGGGGGGAATGGCGCGTGGCATGCATGAGAGGAGGGGGCCGGTTGACAACGTTTCGGATTTTTCCGAGCGCCATGGGGGTGGCGCCTGGTCGGATCCTACGGTTGACGCGGTATCCGTCTCTTTCGATTCGTGGACAAAGCTGTCGTCCGATCACGCGGTGGGAGTGCATTGGGAAAAGCATGGCGTCGGGTACGCCGCGTATGCCCAATTCGCCAGTGTTGGGCCGATGCCGCGAAACCTTTGCTTGGCGAACCCTGTCGCCTCCGCCCTTGTGGCGACGTCACCGCCGCGAGGGCGCGCCGACCGTACTGGCGTCGCAGCATCGGATTGTCCCTTGTCACTCAGGCCCGGTTCGCGCGACCATGGCGGATCACTTACGGAGACGCCCCAATGACCACCGAAGCCCTTTTTCGGCAGGACGCCTATCTGCGCCAGTGCGAGGCGCGCATCACGCACATCGACGAGGCGGGCATCCGGCTTGACCGCACCGTCTTCTATCCGCTGGGCGGCGGACAAGCGGGCGATGCCGGTGAGTTGGTGCTGATGGACGGCACTCGCCTTGTGATTGCCGACACGCGCAAGTCGAAACACGAGGGTGCGACGCCCGACGACGCGGTTCATGTTCCCGCCGAGGGCCAGCACGATGTGCTGGCGCGACTCTCGGTCGGCGATATCGTGCAGGCGGAGATCGACTGGGCGCGCCGCTTTCGTCACATGCGCTTTCACACGGCGTCGCATCTGATGTGCGCGGTGCTGCCGCATCCGGTGGATGGGTGCAGCATCACCACGGAGTACGCGCGGCTCGACTTCGTGACGAACGAGCCGATCGAGCGCGAGACGGTCGAGGCCGGGTTGGCGGCGCTCGTGGCGGCCGCACGGCCGGTGGCCATCGACAGCATCAGCGACGACGAGATGGCGGCGCGTCCCGAGCTGGTGCGCACCATGAGCGTGAAGCCGCCCGTAGGGTTGGGATGCGTGCGTCTGGTGCGCATCGAAGGCATCGATTTGCAGCCGTGCGGCGGCACGCACGTGGCCAATACCGCGGAAATCGGCGCGCTGCGCGTGGCCAAGATCGAGAAGAAGACGTCCCGCACGCGTCGCGTAGTATTGGCCTTCGCTTGAGTCTGGCATCATGCGAGCTGCCTCTTCCACGCACATTCACACTTCAGGACGATCGATGGCGACACCCGCAGCAGCATGTCCTTCGCAAGTGCCGCCGTGGCAAACGGTGCTCGATTTCTGGTTCGGCCCCCCGGACGCGCCCGATTACGGGATGGAGCGTCCCGAGTGGTTCCGTAAGTCGGACGCGTTCGACGCGTTGATCCGCACCCGCTTCGGCGTGCTGCACGCGCAGGCGCTCGAAGGGGAACTGGACGATTGGGCGCAGACGCCACTCGGGGCGTGCGCGCTGATCGTGGTGCTCGACCAGTTCTCGCGCAATCTCTTTCGGGGGCACGCGAAGGCCTTCGCGGGCGATGTGCGAGCGTTGGCCGTGGCGCGGCACCTGGTCGAGGCGGGCGACGATCAGCGTCTGCCCACGCCGCAGCATCGCGTTTTCGTCTATCTACCGTTCGAGCACGACGAATCGCTGGAGAGCCAGCACCTTTCGTTGGCGCTGTACGAACCCTTGGCGAAGGCGTTCGGGCTGGTGGATAACCTGGATTACGCGCGCAAGCATGCGGTCATCATCGAGCGTTTTGGGCGATACCCCCACCGCAACGAGGCCTTGGGGCGGGCATCGACGCCTGAGGAAATCGCGTTTTTGAAGACGCCAGGATCGTCGTTCTGACGACGGGCGACGGGGCACTCAGCCCCGAGGAGCGTCAGACGCGCTCACCGTTCTCCCGGCGTGGCGTTGCTGATGCCAACGGATCGCGCAGAAGCCAATCACGTAGGCAAGCGCGCCGCCAGCCGCCGCACAGGCGGCGAGGCCGGTCGCGAGATGCAGCGTCGCCGTGCCGAAATCAAGGTTCGTCACCTGGGTCCACAAACTCTCTCGGGCTTGTACCGCCGCGGCTGCCGTCGCTTCGATCCCGGCCTGCGGCGGCCACTCGAACATCCAGCGACCCAGACGGTGCGCGCCCCAATAGACGAAGGGCGCCGTCAGTGGATTCGTCACCAGCGTGCCAACCGCCGCGAGGAGCAGATTTCCGCGTAACAACGCCGCGGCGAGTATCGCCACGAGCATCTGTCCGAAGGGAATCAAGATGCCGAAAAAGACACCGCACGCCAGCCCGATCGCCACACCACGCGGCGTGGCTTGCCACAAGGCGCGGCGCAGCAGCAACCCGGCGTGTGGGCGCAGCCAGCGTGAACGCAGCAGTCGCATCGGGCGAAGCATCTTTAACATCATGGGCAGGTTGCACGTCGAGGAAGGTCTTGACCCAGGCGGGCATGGGGCGGGTGCACACACGGAGAACCGCATGCAACGGATGTCTGAGTCCCGGGTGCAGCAGGAGTTCAATGTCGCCGTGGGCGAGGGCGTGTCGAGCGGGAGCGGCCCATTGTCTGGCTGTCAGAACGGGCTACGGGTGAGGGGTGAAGGGGAGGGTGACGCTTAGGGCGAGGGTGAGCGCGACGGTGAGGGTGACGGTGAGCGCGACGGTGAGGGCGACGGACGACGGGTGACGCTGAGGCTGCGCAGCCGGTGGACTGCGCAGCAATGACATGGATGCGACGCGGACGCGCTCAGATCTGCGAACGCTGGCTGGCCCAGCGATCGACTTGCGACGGCGTGAAGTGCCGCAGGGTATCGAGCAACGCTTCGGGCGACGCACTGATCTGTAACTGATCGAGTTGCGCGCCCTTGAGGAACTGCTCCGTCACCATCGACTTGAGGAACGCGATCAGCGGATCATAATATTGCTCGACGTTGAGCAGGCCGATCGGTTTCGCATGGTAGCCGATCTGCAGCCACGTGAAGACTTCGAACAGCTCCTCGCATGTGCCGATGCCGCCCGGCATGGCGATGAACGCCTCCGACAGATCGGCCATCATCTGCTTGCGCTGGTGCATGTTCTCGACGACATGCAATTGCGTCAGCCCGGTGTGACCGACTTCCCGTTCCATCAGGGCTTTCGGAATGACACCGACGACTTCGCCGCCCTGGGCGAGCACGGCATCGGCAATGATGCCCATCAGGCCGACCTTGCCGCCGCCATACACCAGACGAATGCCCGCTTGCGCCATACGCCGGCCCAGGTCACGGGCGGCCTCGGCGTAGGCGGGACGCACGCCGGGGGCGGCACCGCAGTAGATACAAATGGATTTGACTTCCGACGCCATGCCTTATTGCGCTCCCTTGGACGACGATTCTCGCGCCATCCTGTCGTACATCTCGCGCGAGCTGCCTTTCAGATACGGGGCCATTTGCGAGAGGATGTGGTAGCTCGCCTGATGCAACCCGGCACCGATCTCCGCCGGGTCGTTGTACTTGCGTGGATTCATCACGAACTGATAGGACAACCAATAGGTGGAAAGCACCACCATGTTGGTCGTGACCACCTCGATCTGCTCGGGCGTGATTTCCATTTCCCCCTCGGCCACGAGCAGGTCGCACATTTCGCGCGCGAAACGCTTCTTGTGGCCGACGATCACCTTGAAGTGCGTCTCCAACGTGCGGTTGCGCGCGAGCAGGTCGTTGAGGTCGCGGTACAGAAAACGGAAGCGCCACAGAAATTCGGACATGTATTGCAGGTACGTCCAAACTTCGTCGAGCTTGGGCTTGTGATCGTCAGGCAGCCGCAGTCGCCGTTCGATTTCCTGCTCGAACTGGGCGAAGATGCTGTTGATGATGTCGTCTTTGTTGCGAAAGTGATAGTACAGATTGCCGGGGCTGATTTTCATCTCCTCGGCAATCGTGGTGGTCGTGACGTTCGGTTCGCCGATGTCGTTGAAGAGCCGGAGCGACACCTCAAGAATTCGTTCGCGGGTACGGCGTGGCGGCTTTGCTTCCATGTCTGTCGGCCCCGGTAAGCGGCAAGCTTGGCGAACGATGTTCCCCGCTTGCGTCTATGAGTGGAGTATCAGGTATATGGCGACCGATTATACCCGGCAGCCGCGCACTGCCAAGCATGGGAAGGGGCGGCGGCGAACGATATCAGAAAAACGCTGTACGTATCCGTTCGACGATGACAGGGCCAGCGAGCGTGGCCCAGGTGAGCAGGCAAAGGCCAAGCGCGATGAGGACGGCCGCGCTCCCGAAATCCTTGGCACGCTTGGACAGTTCGTGCCGCTCCAGCGAAATGCGGTCGATTGCCGCTTCGATGCTGGAGTTGATCAGCTCGATGATGAGCACGAGCAGGACCGAGCCGATGAGCAGTACGCGCTCGACGGACGTGACCGGCAGGAAGATCGCCGCCGGCAGGAGGATGGCGGCGAGCGCCAGTTCCTGCCGGAAGGCGCTCTCTTCGAACACGGCGAACTTGAAGCCGGACAGGGAGTACTTCAGGGCGCGCCAGGCACGCATGACGCCCCGGTTGCCCTTGTACGGATTCGGTTGCTTGTCGCGTGGCGGCGGGTGATCGATGAACAAGCGTCGGTTTCCTCGCCGCAACGGGCGCTGGAGGTGGATCAGATCGCGCCGGCGAGCGACAGCTCGGGCTTGCGCGGGTGCAGATGCGAGGCGAATTCTTCGGACGCCGACTGCCACGAGAACCGTTCGGCCCAGGCGCGCGCACTCGAGCGCGAGACCTTGAGCGCATCGAGACAGGCCTCGCGCAGGTCCTCTCGCAGTGCGCCGCCTTCGCCTTCCGGACAGCCGTCGAGCACATCGACCGGACCGGTCACCGGGTAGGCCGCGACCGGCAGGCCGCAGGCCATCGCTTCGAGCAGCACCAGACCAAACGTATCGGTGCGGCTGGGGAAGACGAACACGTCGGCCGACGCATAGACCTTCGCCAGTTCGGGCTGCGAAAGCATGCCCAGGTAATTCACATCGGGATAGCGCGAGCGCAGTTCGGCCAGTTGCGGCCCTTCACCCGCGACCCACTTCGAGCCCGGCAGATCCAGCTTCAGGAAGGCCTCGATGTTTTTCTCCACGGCGACACGCCCCACGTAGAGGAAAATCGGATGTGCCGAATTTAGCACATGTGCGTCCTGCACACGGAAGATGTCGAGGTCGACGCCGCGCGTCCACAGCACCACGTTCCGGAAGCCGTTCGCTTCGAGGTCGCGCTTGACGACTGGCGTGGGGGCCATCACGGCGTGCGACGCCTTGTGGAACCAGCGCAGGAAGCGATAGGTCGTGGCGAGCGCAAAGCCGAAGCGCGCCTGCACATACTCCGGGAAGCGCGTGTGATAGGCCGTGGTGAATGGGAAGTCGTTGCGCAGCGCCCATTTGCGTGCGGCCATGCCGAGCGGGCCTTCGGTGGCGATGTGCAGGGCGTCCGGCGCGAAGTCTTCGATGCGGCGCGTGACGCGGGCGCCGGCGAAGAAGGCGAGACGGATCTCGGGGTAGGTCGGGCACGGCATCGTGCGGAATTCCTGCGGCGTGAGCAGCTCGACACGATGGCCGGCGGCTTCCAACTGAGCGCGCGTATTCTTCAACGTGCGGACCACGCCGTTGATCTGCGGATCCCAGGCGTCGGTGATGATCATGATTTTCATCGGGCGCTCCTTCGCGCACATGGCGCGCATCGGTGGCACGCGCGAACTCGCGCGTGAGGGGGCGCACACGCGGCGTTACGCTGCCGTGCGTGCGCTGGGTGAACCGGTCGGTGTGCCGGGCCGGAATCTCGTGAATCCAGTGAATCGTGGTGATGCTGGCGGCGTGAGACCCACCAGGATCGCCGCGCGGGCTCAAACGCTGAGCGTCGTGGCTTTCGCGTGTGGACGTACGTTGCGCTTTTGCGTCCAGTGGATGATGCGCAGCTCGCCTTCGGTCGTCTCCACCAGTGCCGAGAGGCTCTCCACCCAGTCGCCGTCGTTGCAATAGAGCAAGCCGTCGATCTCTCGAATCTCGGGCTTGTGGATGTGTCCGCACACCACGCCGTCGCAACCGCGACGACGTGCCTCGTCGGCCATCACCTGTTCGAAGGCCGAAATGAAGTTCACGGCGTTTTTCACCTGGTGTTTCAGGTACTGCGACAACGACCAGTAGGGGAAGCCGAAGCGCGTGCGCACGCGATTGAACCAGCGATTGAGCAGCAGCGTGAGCGTGTAAAGCGAGTCGCCCAGATAGGCGAGCCACTTGGCGTGCTGGATCACGCCGTCGAACAGATCGCCATGGGTGACCCACAGACGCTTGCCGGACAGCGTGGTGTGAAAGGCTTCGTCGCGCACTGCAATGTCGCCGAACGCCAGCCCGCAGAACTGACGTGCCGCTTCGTCGTGATTGCCGGGAACGTAGATCACCTGCGTGCCCTTGCGCGCGCGGCGCAGCATCTTCTGCACGACATCGTTGTGCGCCTGCGGCCAGTGCCAGCCGCGGCGCAGGTGCCAACCGTCGATGATGTCGCCCACCAGGTAGAGGTAGTCCGACTCGTGATGACGCAGGAAGTCGAGCAGGTAGTCCGCCTGGCAGCCTTGCGTGCCGAGGTGGATGTCCGAGAGCCAGATCGTGCGGTAGCGGGTGATGCCGTCAGGCGGCGGGTCGAGGGGGTCGGGGGTGTCCGGCGGCAGATCGATGGTGGCGGGAGGGCTGGTGGGCGGGGCGGCGGGACGTCCCGGCGGGGTGTCGGCGAAGTGACCGGCGCGAGCCGCAGGCGTTGGGATCGGCAACTCAAGGGTGGGGGTCGTCGTCATACCGGCTCGCACGTCGCGTTGAACATGCGTGCATTGCGCCACGATTTCGTGAAGCGACGATGACAGTCACAACCATGTCGCGAAAGTGGCGCCCGACGTCGCGGCGATGCGACAGCTTACGCGGAGTGACCGCGAGCACCCTGCATCAGTCGCTGTGCTGCAGTCCCTGAGCAACGCGCTCGAGTGTCTCGAGCACGTGCGCGCGCGCGCGGGGGTGCGTGCCCAGTGAAACGTGTCCGAGCCGGTCCAGCGCGACGTTGTGGGCGCCGGGCAACACACAAGTGCGCACCGGATAGACGACGTTGTCATGAAACGTGTAAATCGACGTGATGCGCGCGCGTTGCGCCGGTGTCTCGTGGCTGGCGAGCGCGGCGAGCCACGCGCTGCCAATGCCCATCTGTCGCGCGTTGATGCCGATGCCATGGCGCGCATGCAGGGTGCCGAAATGCGGCGAGCCGAGCGTGATGGTGTGGGCGACCGGCAAGGTCGGCGTGTGGCGCAGGCAGGCGCGCGCCGCGAGCCCACCCATGCTGTGGCCGACAATGACGACGGGCAGCCGTGTGCGTTGGGCGAGTGTGCGTGTGGCGTTGGCAATCGTGGCGGCGTAGCCGTCGATGTCGCCGAACATCGGGCCAAGGTTGACGGCGTCACAGGCGTAACCCGCCTCGGCCAGATGGCGCGAGAAACGCAGCCAGAACGCGCGATTGCAGCCATATCCGTGCAACAGCAATACGGCGACGGGGCGCGCCGGGCCTTGCGGCGGTGACAGCCGCACGGTGCTGAACCACGGTTGACAGAGATCGAGCAGGAAGATCGACGCCGCACATTCGTACGCCCACACGGCCACATGTGTGCCGGCGCTCGCCTGTCGTTCGGGGGATGGGTCGCCCTGGGCGGCCATGACAAAGCCCGCCGCGAGCCCGATGGCGTGCGCGACGGGCAACCATAGCACCGTCCACAGGAAGGTCGTCCAGGGGCTGTGCCAGGTGGCCCACGTGGCGATGGCAACGATGAGCGACAGCCCGATTTCAATGCCGCCATAGATCAGGTGGGCGCGCGAAGCGCGCGGGGCAGCGCTGCCAGCGGGCGACGCTGTCGTCATTTGCCCAGCACGCTCACGAGACGTGTGCCGGCGAGCCGGTCGTGGATGAACTGGTGATCGGGCATCACGCGCATGGCCAGGGCCCAAAGCACGATCCAGCCGGTGAGCAGGGCAACGCTGCTCCAGCCGGTGAGTCCAAGCCCCCAGTCGAGCGCCATGGCCGGCAGCACCCACAACCACGTCAGCGCGTAGCGCACCACGGCGCGCACGGCGCCCACCGGCTGGCCGGTCGCATCAACCAGACGGATCTTCCACGTCTTCATCGCCAGCGTCTGACCGCCGTGGGTCCAGAACCAGACGAAGTACGCGCCCAGCACCAGAAACAGCCAGGCTTGCATGGCATGACGGTGCATCAGGCCGCTGCGCTGCTGGGTCAGGGCGCTGAACAAGTAACCGGCAAGGAACAATACGCCGAAGAGCAACAGCGATTCGTAGACCATCGAGAGCACGCGGCGGCGCAGCGTCGGTACCGCGTAGCTGGGCGCGTCGGCGCCGGGCGTCGGCGCGCGCTGCAGCGGCGGGACATCCGGCGAGCGGGTGGTGTCGGTTGAGCGAGGCGGCGTGGCGGGCTGGGTGGCGGAGTCGGTCATCGCGGCGTGGTCTGGGAGTTTTTGTCGGGCGCCTCGCCCCGTGCCGGCACGAGGCATTTGCGGCGCGCACGTCGAGTTCTGTGCCGCTCATTATGCGCAAGAATGCGTCGATGGGCCAGCCGGGCTGGCGGGACGTCCCCGCGCGCGCAAAAGCCAACGGCCGCCCGAGGGCGGCCGTTGCGGCTAGTGATGGCCTGGGTCGTCCGACGCCAGGCATCAATTGTGGTGATAGATCTCGGCGTTGAAGACGGCGTCGCCGTTCTTGTCGCTGCTGGCCGTGCCCGCGCTCGCGGGTGTGGCAATTGCCGACGATGCGGCCGCGGCGGGCACCGATTGCCCGGCGGCCGGTGCGGCTGCCGCGCCCGATGCCACCGGGGCCGGCAACGCGCCATGCTTGCCCGCCGAGCCGGCGTCCCTGCGATGCACCGCGGCGTACGGATTCTTCACGCCCGTGCGTCCCGACGGCGGCGCGCTGACCACGTTCGGTCGGCTGGCTTGCTTCCTGTCGTCGGCGGCAAGTCGCTTCTTCTGTTCTTCGGTGAGTTGCTGATACTGCTGCCACATCTGCGCCTTGCGCTCGGGCGGCAGGGTCTTGGCGTTCTGGTAGCTTTCGCGCGCCAGTTTGCGTTGCTCGGGCGTCAGGCGCACCCAGTCCGCCATGCGGTCGTGCAGACGCTTGCGGCCTTCAGGGGAGAGCTTGTGAAAGCGCTTGGCAATCTCGATCCATTTCTCGCGCTGAAGCTCGCTCATGCGATTCCAGTCATGGGAAAGCGGGGCGAGCGCCTCCTGCTGGCTGGCGGAGAGCTTGGCCCAGTATCCGCCGGGTGACGCAACGGCCGCCGCGGGGGCACCGTTCGCGCCCGCACCGCTGGCCGTCAGACTACCGACCGGTGCACTCGCCGGATTGGCACCGCCGGGCGCGGACGCGCCGGAAAGGGCCGGCGGCAGATCGGACACCGATGCCGGCACGGGCGTGCGGCGCAGCGCGGCTGTGCCGGCGAGCGCGGCCACGACCAGCGCGGCGAGCAGAAGAAGTACGTTGCGTCGCGTCACAGGGGGGCTTGGGTAGGGGGGGCTACTGGGCACGCTTCACATAGGCGTTGAAACCATGATCGGCGTACGCCGACAACGGGAGTTCGTCGCTCAATACCGCGGCATCGATGTCCGCCAGATCCTGAATGTGTTGCTGATGTTCCCAGTACGCGAGACCCGCCAGACCGATCACCAGGGCGGCGAGCGGCCAGAGCAGCCCAAGACGGCGCAGCTTGTCGAGCGTGCGGCGCGGGCCGCCGGCTTGCGACGATGGCATGGTGCCGACGCCGGCGAGCACCAGCGCCGGTTGCACCACGGCCACCGGTTCGGGCTTTTTGCGCGCGAGCGCTTCTTGGCGAGCCGCGGCCAGCCGGGCCGCGATATTCGGCGACGGTGCGTCGGACGCTTCGTCCAGCGCACGCCGCACGCGATGTGCGAAGCGGAGTTCCCTCGTTTCCAGATCGTGATTCATAACCTGATCCCTTTTGCCTTCAACGCCTGCGCCAACGCGTGTGTGGCGCGCGAGCAATGCGTCTTGACGCTGCCCTCCGAGCACCCCATCGTGGCGGCCGTCTCGGCAACGTCCATGTCTTCCCAGTAACGCATGAGGAAGGCTTCTCGTTGACGTGTCGGCAGTTTCTGTATTTCCGCCTCGATGAGCGAGAGGATTTCGGCACGCGAAACTGCATCTTCGCTGCTCTCGGTCTGCACAGACCCATCCTCGGCCAATAAGGTTTCCAGAGGGTCGAAGTCGTCGCGTTCGTCGTCGCCGGGGCCGGCGAGATTCGAGAATAGCGTCACCCAGGTGTTGCGCACCTTTTGCCGACGGAAATAGTCGTGAATTGCGTTCTGAAGGATGCGCGTAAACAGCAATGGCAGGTCGGCCGACGGCTTGTCGCCGTATTTTTCGGCCAGGCGGATCATCGCATCCTGAACGATATCGAGGGCGGCCTCGTCGTCGCGTACGGCATAGACGGCCTGCTTGAAGGCGCGCCGTTCGATGCCTGCGAGAAAATCCGCCAGTTCCTTGTCAGATGCCATCCGGTGGGGTGCACGCAGCGTTGCGCGCTGCGCCTGTGAAATGCCATGTAAGCGTAAAGGCCGGGTGAAGATCGCGCAGGATCACGCTGGATCACGCAGCCGGTGCGGATGCTACCAAAAACGCGCTTTGCTGTAACCGCTTTTTGCTTGCGGTGGTGCCGGTTTGCGACGGTTCGGGGCTCGGCGGCTTCCTACTTCCTATCGTGTGAAGATTGTGCACCGGCTTGGGGCTGTGTGGGGCATGGCGCGGGAATTCTGCGCGACCGACTTCGCAGTCATGCTGCAAATGCATAAACCTGCTTGACCATTTTGCTGCAAACCGGTAAGGTTGCCAGTTCGCAATATCTGTGATTGTCTCAATATCGGCACGCCTATCCGGTGTGTCCATCATTCAGACGCGCAGCTTGAGCCCGAACCACAAGTTCGCGGGGAGAGCACCCGATCAAAATTTTTGCCGAAACTTTGAAAGGTCGACGATGAATATGCCAAGCGCGGAATTCTCCGAGGCGGAAGCTACACGCCACCAAAATACCTCCGAAGACATGATTGGCGCCGAGATCCTCGTGCGCTCGCTTCAGGAAGAAGGGGTCGAACATCTGTGGGGTTATCCCGGCGGTTCGGTTCTCTACATCTACGACGAACTCTACAAGCAGGACAAGATCCAGCACATCCTGGTGCGCCATGAGCAGGCAGCCGTGCATGCGGCCGACGCTTATTCGCGTTCCACCGACAAGGTCGGCGTGTGCCTCGTGACGTCCGGCCCCGGCGTGACCAACGCGGTCACCGGGATCGCCACGGCGTACATGGATTCGATCCCGCTCGTCATCATCACCGGGCAGGTGCCCACGGCCGCCATCGGCCAGGACGCCTTCCAGGAATGCGACACGGTCGGGATCACCCGTCCGTGCGTCAAGCACAACTTCCTCGTGAAGGATGTGCGCGATCTCGCCGCAACCATCAAGAAGGCCTTCTACATCGCCAGGACGGGTCGTCCGGGCCCGGTGCTGGTCGATATTCCGAAGGACGTGTCCAAGGCGCGCTGCCGCTTCGAGTATCCGAAGTCGGTGTCGCTGCGCTCTTACAACCCGGTCACGAAGGGCCACTCGGGTCAGATCCGCAAGGCGATGAGCCTGCTGCTCTCGGCCAAGCGTCCCTATATCTACACGGGCGGCGGCATTATTCTGGCCGATGCGTCGAAGGAACTGAACCAGTTCTGCGACCTGCTCGGCTATCCGGTGACCAACACGCTCATGGGCCTGGGCGGGTATCGTGCGAGCGATCCCAAGTTCCTCGGCATGCTGGGCATGCACGGGACGTACGAGGCCAACATGGCCATGCAGCACTGCGATGTGCTCATCGCCATCGGTGCGCGCTTCGACGACCGTGTGATCGGTAATCCGGAACACTTCGCCGAGCGTGCTCGCAAGATCATTCACGTCGATATCGACCCGTCGTCGATTTCCAAGCGTGTGAAGGTCGATATCCCGATCGTCGGCGACGTGAAGGAAGTGTTGCGCGAGATGATCGAGAACCTGCAGACGGCCGAACACGGCCCGGACACCGCGGCGCTGGCCGACTGGTGGAAGCAGATCGAGGCATGGCGCTCGCGCGATTGCCTCGCCTTCGATCGCCAGAGCGAAATCATCAAGCCGCAACATGTCGTCGAGACGTACTGGAAGCTCACCGATGGCGAAGCCTTCGTGTGCTCGGACGTCGGTCAGCACCAGATGTGGGCGGCGCAATACTACCGCTTCAACAAGCCGCGCCGCTGGATCAATTCGGGCGGCCTGGGCACGATGGGTTTCGGCCTGCCGGCGGCCATGGGTGTGAAGATGGCGCATCCGGATGCCGAAGTCGCCTGTATCACCGGCGAAGGCTCGATCCAGATGTGCATTCAGGAACTCTCGACGTGCCTGCAGTACCGCACGCCGATCAAGATCCTGTCGCTCAACAATCGCTACCTGGGCATGGTTCGCCAGTGGCAGCAGATCGAATACAGCAAGCGCTACTCCAGTTCGTACATGGACGCGCTGCCCGACTTCGTGAAGCTTGCCGAGGCCTACGGTCACGTGGGTATTCGCATCGAGAAGTCGTCGGACGTCGAGCCGGCACTGCGCGAGGCGTTGCGCCTGAAGGATCGTACGGTATTCATGGATTTCCAAACGGATCCCACCGAAAACGTCTGGCCGATGGTCCAGGCGGGCAAGGGCATCAGCGAGATGCTGCTCGGTTCGGAAGATCTGTAAGACGAGGCGCGCGCCGAGCGTCGCCGCCGGTCAGGCCGGCGCGGGCGCGACGTCCCCACACTAGGACAATCCGGGATACACCATGAGGCACATTATTTCTGTTTTGCTCGAGAACGAGCCGGGCGCGCTGTCGCGCGTGGTGGGCCTGTTTTCGGCACGTGGCTACAATATCGAGACCCTCACTGTCGCGCCGACCGAAGATCGGTCGCTCTCACGCATGACGGTGGTCACGACGGGCTCCGACGACGTCATCGAGCAGATCACCAAGCACCTGAACCGGCTCATCGAGGTGGTGAAGGTGGTCGATCTGACCGAAGGGGCGCATATCGAACGTGAGCTGATGCTCATCAAGGTGCGCGCCGTGGGCAAGGAGCGAGAAGAGATGAAGCGGATGTCGGATATTTTCCGCGGCCGCATCATTGACGTTACTGAAAAGACCTACACGATCGAGCTGACCGGGAATTCGTCGAAACTCGACGCGTTCATCGAAGGGCTCGATCGTACGGCGATTCTCGAGACGGTTCGTACCGGTGGCTCGGGCATCGGGCGCGGTGAGCGCATCCTGAAGGTCTGATCGGCAGCGGCAACGCGGTAAGCGGATTTCGATCCATTCTGATTTGAGTAATTTTTTGGCATTACGGGACAATTCCAAATGAAAGTTTTCTACGACAAAGACGCCGACCTCTCCCTCATCAAGGGCAAGCAAGTGACGATCATCGGCTATGGCTCGCAAGGCCATGCCCACGCCCAGAACCTGAAGGACAGCGGTGTGAACGTGACGGTCGGTCTGCGCAAGAATGGCGCTTCGTGGAACAAGGCAGTCAGCGCCGGCCTGAACACCAAGGAAGTGGCGGAAGCCGTGAAGTCGGCCGACATCGTCATGATGTTGCTGCCGGACGAGCAGATCGGCGACGTGTACAAGAACGAAGTGCATGACAACATCAAGCAAGGCGCCGCACTGGCCTTCGCGCACGGCTTCAACGTGCATTACGGCTGCGTGATTCCGCGCGCCGACCTCGACGTCATCATGATCGCCCCGAAGGCGCCGGGCCACACGGTGCGCTCGACGTACTCGCAAGGCGGCGGCGTGCCCCACCTGATCGCCGTGGCACAGGACAAGTCGGGCGCCGCGCGCGACATCGCCCTGTCGTACGCTGCCGCAAACGGCGGCGGCCGTGCCGGCATCATCGAAACGAACTTCCGCGAAGAGACGGAAACCGACTTGTTCGGCGAACAAGCCGTGCTGTGCGGCGGTACCGTCGAGCTGATCAAGGCCGGTTTCGAAACGCTGGTCGAAGCCGGTTATGCGCCGGAAATGGCCTACTTCGAGTGCCTGCACGAACTCAAGCTGATCGTCGACCTGATCTATGAAGGCGGCATCGCCAACATGAACTACTCGATCTCGAACAACGCCGAGTACGGCGAGTACGTCACCGGCCCGCGCGTCGTGACCGAAGAGACGAAGAAGGCCATGAAGCAGTGCCTGACCGACATCCAGACCGGCGAGTACGCCAAGTCGTTCATCCTGGAAAACAAGGCAGGTGCTCCGACCCTGATCTCGCGTCGTCGTATCACGGCCGAGCACCAGATCGAGCAAGTGGGCGGCAAGCTGCGCGCAATGATGCCGTGGATCGCCAAGAACAAGCTGGTCGACCAGTCGAAGAACTAAGCCCGACGCGCCGTAAGATGCGTATGCCCGGCACAGCTTGCGGGCGTTGCACCGGCGGCGCACGGCAGACGGGGCGAGCGCCAAAAGCGCCTGTCGCGGGTAAAAGCGCATAAGGGGCTGGATCGCCGTCACCGTCGCGCCGGGCCGTCCGCTTTGCTGTAGCTGTCGCTATGGCAAGGCGGGCGGCCTTTTTCGTTTTGTCCCGGATATCGATCGGTTCGACCAGCTCGCCCCGTGTGCCCAGTGCGCTCCGTGCGACCCGTTCGATCGGCTCCACCAGCTCGACCAGCTCGACCAGCTCGAGCCGTTTGACCAGTTCGACCCGCTTGGCCAGTACGGACAATGCGATCAGTGAGATCAGTGGATCAGTGGATCAGTGGATCAGTGCGACCGACTCGACCATCTGGGCCGTGATCTGGTGCTGTGGTTGTGCGAAATGACCGACTTTGGCGTTGTGCCGCCGACCTGTCGATTGGGGAAAAAGTGTCACGGCGCCGCGCGCATTGCTACAATGCCGCCACGTCATGGTTTGGCCCAACGCAGGCCGACCCGCTCACTCAACCGTTTTACCAAGGACGCGAGCTCAATCGCATGAATTATCCTCACCCGATCATTGCCCGCGAGGGCTGGCCCTTCCTGGGTATCGCCGTCGCCGTCGCGCTCGTCGTGCACTTCATGGCCGGCGTGCTGTGGGCCGCGCCGTTCTGGGTGATCGCCCTGTTCGTCCTGCAGTTCTTCCGGGATCCGCCGCGGCAGGTGCCGCAGCAGGCCGGCGCCGTGCTCTCCCCGGCCGACGGCCGCATCGTGGCCATCGAAACCACGCAGGATCCGTACGCCGGTCGTGAAGCGCTCAAGATCAGCGTGTTCATGAACGTCTTCAACGTTCACTCGAATCGTGCCCCGGTTGACGGCACGGTGACCAAGGTGGAATATTTCCCGGGACGCTTTTTCAACGCCGATCTGGACAAGGCATCGCTTGAGAACGAGCGCAATGCGCTGGTGATCGACGTGGGCGGTCAGATCGTCACGAGCGTGCAGGTCGCGGGGCTCATCGCGCGCCGTATTCTGTGCTACGTCAAGGCCGGCGATACGCTTTCGCGCGGTCAGCGTTACGGCTTCATTCGTTTCGGGTCGCGCGTCGATGTGTACCTGCCGCTGGGCTCGCGTCCGCGCGTGACCATCGGTGAGAAGGTGTCGGCCACCTCGACGATCCTCGCCGAGCTGTAAGCCACCCGAGCCTCCGGGCCACGTCCGTGGGTGGCGGCGCGACCTTCAGTGGTGCGTCGCCGGGCTGCGGCCTGCAACGGCTTTCGCTTCGCGCGTTCCAATAGCGGTGATCCGTCGCGGGTTCGCCCGCCGTCATAGCATCGTCAAGGAGGTACAGATGCCGGAAAACCATCGCGGCCGCTTGCGCAACAATGTCAGGCATCTCTCGGCGTTCAGCCGTCACAACCATTCATCCGCAGAGCCATTGATGAACGAAGACCACGACCAGGGTGTGGAGGACGATCTGCCTGTGCGCCCGCGCAATCGCGGCATCTACCTGTTGCCGAATGCCTTTACGACAGCCGCGCTGTTCTGCGGCTTCTTTGCGATCGTGCAGGCCATGAACGATCGCTTCGAGCAGGCCGCCATCGCGATCTTCTTCGCCATGGTGCTCGATGGCATGGACGGGCGCGTGGCGCGCATGACCAACACGCAGAGCGCGTTTGGCGAGCAATACGATTCGCTCTCGGACATGACCTCGTTCGGCGTGGCGCCGGCGCTGGTGATGTACGAATGGATTCTCCACGAGATCGGCAAGTGGGGCTGGCTCGCGGCGTTCGTCTATGTGGCCGGCGCGGCTTTGCGGCTGGCGCGCTTCAACACGAACATCGGCGTGGTCGACAAGCGTTTCTTCCAGGGGTTGGCAAGCCCCGCGGCGGCGGCGCTCATTGCCGGGTTCGTGTGGATTACGATCGACAACAAATTGCCGGTGAATGTGTTCTGGATGCCATGGGTGGCGTTCGGGTTGACAATCTATGCGGGCATGTCGATGGTGTCGAATGCGCCGTTTTACAGTGGCAAGGCGCTCGATGTGCGCCAGCGCGTGTCGTTCGGCGTGGTGCTGCTCTTCATGGTTGGCTTCATTCTGGTGTCGTCCGACCCGCCGCTGGTGCTCTTCGGGATGTTCTGCCTGTACAGCATCTCCGGCTATGTGCTGTGGGGGTTCCGTTTCCTGAAGGGCCGTCGGCAACGCATCTTCGGCGAAGTCGACGAGTAGGCGGGTGAGTAGCTAAGGTAAAGGAGATGTTCTTTAAGCTTGCAATGCTCGTGTCTAGACCGTTCCTGGCTGGCGAAGTTGAAAGCCTTCGCGCCAGGATCGGCTCGATTATTGCGACTATAGACGCCGAAGATTCTTCGTATTCTTTTTACTTGGCGCAAAAGTTGCTTGTGTCTGGGGAAGATCGCCGTGCGTCCAGTCACGCTGGGGTCGACGTTGTCGCCATATTCAGGGCACTTTTTGTTCGAATTAGCTCGGGGCGGCGCCAAGGGGGCAGTACTCTTGAGCAACAAGTGGTTAGAGTTCTCACCGGAGCGTATGAAATAACCCTGCGACGCAAGTTTCGCGAGGCATTACTGGCCCTACATGTATCGCGCCTGATTCCCAAGCATCGATTTCCGCAGGTATACCTGATGATTGGGTACTTTGGCACGGGCCTAGTGGGATACAAGTGCGTGGAGCAACATTTGCGCAGACAAGGGCTAGTAGATCACGTAGAGCTTTGTGCGGCGATTGTCGCCCGCTTGAAGTATCCGGAGCCAAGAGTGATGTCGGAGCGACGTTGGCAACAACTTAATTTGCGCTCGATGCATCTCGTCCGTCTATATCACGAACACTCAAAAAGCGGTGTCTATGACTTCCTCGAACTTCCCCCCATTCGACTCGGTGAGCCGATCTCTTCATGGACTGGAACATCATCCGAAACCTATGGCGTTCAAGGATGCGTTGAGAACGTCGGGCAAAGTTGATCGTGAAAGCCTTGTTAGGCTTTGGCTAACGGAGGGAATTCCATTTGCATTTTCTGAATGCGCAGGAGTCTATGAGGACATGCGCGGTTGGATTGCTGTGCGTTTGAATGTACAGGCGAAGGATGTGACGCTGGTCGGGAGTGCGAGAATCGGTTTCTCGATGCATCCGAACAATTTTGGTAGGGAGTTTGGTGGCGAATCAGATCTCGACTTGACGGTGATCAACGAGCCATTATTCGAGCGCTGTCGGGCGAACGCGTTTGCGTTCGTTCAAGCAGTTTCGGATGGGGATCCAGCACCTCGAAATGAGGCCGAGAGAAAATATTGGCCTGAAAACGCTAGGTGGTTGCCTGCTAATATACAAAAAGGGTTTCTAAATACGTTTCAGATCCCGAACCTGAGCATGTTTGAAGCGTCAAGTTCAGTCAATCATGTTATGTCAATAGTGAAGCGGCGCCTTGAGGTTACAGAAGGTGCGCCACGTCCAAAGAAAGTATCTGCAAGGGTTTATCGAAACTGGGACTCACTTGTCGCGCAAGTTGCGTTCAATCTCGAGACTGCCCGTAGGAAGTTGGACGGGGATTCCTGACCTGCTAATGCTGACTCTCCGCTAACGCGAGCGAGACTACACATCGTGTAGCACAGGAGGCGGTGAGTCTGGCGTCGATTGTTCAATACACAAGATCCCCACAGGAGAAAGTCATGGCCGACAAGCTGATCATTTTCGATACGACCCTGCGCGATGGTGAGCAGTCGCCCGGCGCGTCGATGACGCGTGATGAGAAAATTCGTATCGCCCGTCAGTTGGAGCGTCTGCGCGTGGACGTCATCGAAGCCGGCTTTGCCGCCAGCTCGAACGGAGACTTCGAGGCCATCCAGGCCATCGCCGGCATCATCAAGGACAGCACCGTGTGCTCGCTCGCGCGTGCCAACGACCGCGATATCGCCCGCGCCGCCGAGGCACTCAAGGGCGCGAACTCGTCGCGTATCCACACGTTCATCGCCACGTCGCCGCTGCACATGGAGAAGAAGCTGCGCATGAGCCCGGATCAGGTGCTCGAGCAGGCGAAGCTCGCGGTGCGGTATGCGCGCCAGTTCACGGACAATATCGAATTCTCGCCGGAAGACGGCAGCCGCTCCGAGCTGGATTTCCTGTGCCGCGTGCTGGAAGCCGTCATCAACGAAGGTGCGACGACCATCAACGTGGCCGATACCGTCGGCTATGGCGTGCCGGAACTCTACGGCCAGCTCGTGCGCACCCTGCGCGAACGTGTGCCGAATTCGGACAAGGCGGTCTGGTCGGTGCACTGCCACAACGATTTGGGCATGGCCGTGGCCAATTCGCTGGCGGGCGTGCAACTGGGCGGCGCGCGTCAGATCGAGTGCACGATCAACGGTCTTGGCGAGCGCGCGGGCAATACCGCGCTCGAAGAGGTCGTGATGGCGATCAAGACCCGCAAGGATTACTTCGGCCTGGAACTCGGCATCGACACGACGCAGATCGTGCCGGCCTCGAAGCTCGTCTCGCAGATCACCGGTTTCAGTGTGCAGCCGAACAAGGCCGTGGTGGGCGCCAACGCGTTCGCCCACGCCTCCGGCATTCACCAGGACGGCGTGCTCAAGGCACGCGACACCTACGAGATCATGCGGGCGGAAGATGTGGGCTGGACCGCCAACAAGATCGTGCTCGGCAAGCTCTCGGGCCGCAACGCCTTCAAGCAGCGCCTGCAGGAACTGGGCATCGAGATGGCGTCGGAGCAGGACGTGAATGCCGCATTCGCCCGCTTCAAGGAACTGGCCGACCAGAAGTCTGAAATCTTCGACGAGGACATTTTGGCGATCGTCTCGAATGAAGCCCAGGCCGAAGGCGGCGAGCATTTCTATCTCGTGTCGATGGCGCAGCATTCCGAGACAGGCGAGCGCCCGAGCGCCCATGTGGTCTTCACGGCGCAGGGCAAGGAACTCGTGGGGGACGCCGAAGGTAACGGCCCGGTCGACGCGGTGCTCAATGCCATCGAATCGCAGGTGCAAAGCGGCGCCGAGCAACTGCTGTATTCGGTGAATGCGATCACGACCGGTACGCAATCGCAGGGCGAGGTGACCGTACGACTGTCGAAGGGCGGACGCATCGTGAACGGTGTGGGCACGGATCCGGATATCGTCGCGGCCTCGGCCAAGGCCTATCTGTCGGCGCTCAACAAGCTGTATTCGAAGGCCGAGAAGCTCAACCCGCAACTGACGCCGTAATCGAGGGCGCCCTGGCGCCGTTGACCGTCGATGTATCGCACACACAACGCCCGCATCCGCACATCCGGCATGCGGGCGTTGTGCTGTCGGCGGTGCCTGAAAGACGATCAGAACAGGTCGTGGTCAAATTTCTCGTGCAGCGGATCGGGGCTGATCTGGGTGGTCTTGACGATGCCGTTCGCGTCGAAATAGAAGTTCATCATCGAGTACCAGACGTCGTCCTGCTTGAAGCGATAAGTCCAGACTTCGCGCTTCATGAGGGGGAAGTACGACGTTTCGACCGGCTCGCCGAAGTGATGCAGCACGTCGGTTTTCGTCCACTTGTCGATTTCGACCTTGTTGAACTCCGGCATCGAGAGCACTTGCGCGGTACCCAGCAGGCGGCCTTGTGCATCGAAGTCGGCGGCGATCGTCTCTTCACCGAACGGCTTGGTCGGATAGAGCCATCGCGTCACGCCTGGGGCGAGCGGATAGACTTCCTTCGGTTTGCCCAGCCGCGCCTGCACCTCGGTCTGCGAGGTGTTGGGAGAAAATGTCTGCCACGGGGGCGTGTAGCAGGCGCTCAGCGATAGCGCGAGTGCGCCGCTCAAGAGCCAGCGCAGCGCCGCGACAGGGCGCAAGGCGCTGGGGGGAGGGGGGCTTTGGGTAACGGCGTTCGGGGGGGCGATGCCCGCGCGCGCGCGGATCGGATCAGTCATGAATGGCCTCGCGTCAGAGGAAGACGGCCGCAGGGCGGCATGCCGATAGCATACCGCCGTGGGATGCGTCCCGGGGCGCGTCGGCTTGCCGGGGGTGGGCGGGAACGTTATGATTCGCGCCGAAACAGTCTCTGGGGCTTCAATGAAAGTTCATGTCTTGCTGGCGCGCTTGAGCGCGGTGCTTTGCGCCGCCACCCTGCTGGCCACGACCAGCCTTGCCCACGCGGCACCGCCGATCCGGCTCGCGCTCATCGAAGGGATGAGCGGCCCCTTTGGCAATGCGGGGGCGATGGTCGAGCGCAATTTGCGATTTGCGATCGAGCGCGTGAATGCGCGCGGCGGGGTCAAGCTGCGCGACGGCGCTCATCCGTTCGAGCTGACGGTGTTCGACAGCAAGGGCGGCGTTGAAGACAGCCTGGTGCAGCTCAAGGCGGCCGGCGATCTGGGCATTCCGTTTGTCCTGCAGGGCAACAGTTCGGCCGTTGCGTCGGCGCTGATCGATGCGATCAACAAGCGCAATGCGCGCGAGCCCGGGCAGCGCATGCTGTTCTTCAATTACTCTGCTGTCGACACGGCGCTCACGAACGAGCAGTGCAGCTTCTGGCATTTCGCCTTCGACGCCAATGCTGCCATGCGCATGCAGGCGTTGACTGAAGCCATCAAGCAAGACCCGAGCATCAGAAAGGTCTACCTGCTCAACCAGGACTACAGCTTCGGCCGGCAGGTCGCGGGGCTGGCCCGTCAGATGATCGGTGCAAAGCGCCCGGATGTGCAGATCGTGGGCGAACAGTTCAACCCGGTGGGGCGGGTGAAGGACTTCACGCCCTATCTCGCGCGCATTCGCGCGGCGGGCGCGGATACGGTGGTGACGGGGAGCTGGGGCAACGACCTGACCTTGCTCGTCAAGGCCGCGCGCGAACAGGGAATGGAACTCAAGTTCTACACGTTCTACGGCAACGCCCTCGGCGCTCCGGCGGCGCTGGGCGAGGCCGGCGTTGGTCGCGTGTACGCGGTGGCCGAATGGCACCCAAACGTGGGCGGAGAGGCATCGGATGCGTTCTACAAGACGTTCCGCGCGCGTTATCCGGAGGCGCGCGACGACTACCCGCTGCTGCGCATGAGCGTGATGATCGACATGATCGCCGCGGCGATCGAGCAGGCCGGCACTACCGATGTGACGACGGTGGCGAGGGCGCTCCAGAACCGCCGGATTCGCGAGGCGCCAGTCGATGCGTGGATGCGTCCGAACGACCACCAGATGATCGAGCCGTTGTACGTTTCCGTGATGCGTCGCGCGGGCGAGCCGGGGGTGAAGTTTGATAACGAGGGCTCGGGCTTCGGCTTCAAGACAGTGCTCGAGCTACCCGCCAGCAAGGTGGCGTTGCCGAGTACTTGTCGAATGGCCCGCCAGCGGTAACCGCCCGGCGAGGCGGGAGGACGGACGCGATGGGCGGGAAGCAGCGAGCGCCGTGCGAGATGTGAGGCCGATTTGTCGAAATTTTCAAGATAATTTGGTGAAATTTCATCGATTATTCGATGCGACGGCCGATTTTTCCCGCTAGAACCCCTCGCTCGGCCCCACCCAAGGCGGCGTGGCGAGGAAAAATGTGGCGTCCGGGAGGCAACTCCCGTATAATCGCGCACTTGCAGTTTTGTTTATGTGCGGCTAAGCCGCGCATGTTTTTGTAAGTTCACGGCACGGCCATTCTTCCGTGACCGCGTGTATCCAAAGGAAAGCAAATGACTACCGCAATGACCAAGAAGTCGGACGTCGTGGCGCAATTCGCCCGCGCCGCCAACGATACCGGTTCCCCCGAAGTGCAAGTGGCGCTGCTCACCACGCGCATCAACGAACTGACGCCGCACTTCAAGGCGCACATGAAGGATCACCACAGCCGCCGCGGTCTGCTGCGCATGGTGAGCCGTCGCCGCAAGCTGCTCGATTACCTCAAGGGCAAGGACGCCGATCGTTACCGCGCCCTGATCGAGAAGCTGGGCCTGCGTAAGTAAGCGATTACGATTACGACGAGATGCCTGTATCAGCGTGCTGATGCAGGCATTTTGTTTTTGGGCGCTGCCTGATGGATGTCCCGAGGATGTCCGGCAGGTTGCCAGCCGCGCCGTCGGGCGGGGTTCGCCCAGTTCCCGCAGTTCATGCGGTTCCCACTTTACGGGGCCTCGTCGATAAGCAGGGCTTGTGTCATTCCAGCGTCGTCCGAACGATGCGTGTGCCAACGTGCCGGGCAACGCTGGAATGGCATAACACTCCCCCCTGCGAGGCGTCGGGATCCCCCCGGCAGCGATGTCGCGCCGCTGCTGCATTCGCGCGATTCGATATAGGAGTGCAAATGTTCAATAAAGTCGTCAAGTCTTTCCAATGGGGACAAAACACGGTTCGCATGGAGACTGGTGAGATTGCTCGCCAGGCATCCGGCGCGGTGCTGGTCGACATGGACGATACCGTCGTGCTCGCCACGGTGGTGGGCGCGAAGAGCGCCAAGTCGGGCCAGGATTTCTTCCCGCTGACCGTCGACTACCTGGAAAAGACTTACGCCGCCGGCAAGATCCCGGGTGGCTTCTTCAAGCGTGAAGGCCGTCCGTCGGAAAACGAAACGCTGACGTCGCGCCTGATCGACCGTCCGATCCGCCCGCTCTTCCCGGAAGGCTTCTACAACGAAGTCCAGGTGGTCGTGCAGGTCGTCTCCCTGAACCCGGAAGTGCCGGCCGATATTCCGGCCCTGATCGGTGCATCGGCCGCGCTGTCGATCTCGGGTCTGCCGTTCAACGGCCCGGTGGGCGCCGCTCGCGTGGCCTATGTCGACGGCCAGTACGTGCTGAACCCGTCGCGTGAGCAGATCGCCAAGTCGAAGCTCGACCTGGTCGTCGCCGGTACGGAACAAGCCGTGCTGATGGTGGAATCGGAAGCGCAAGAGCTGCCGGAAGACGTGATGCTGGGCGCCGTGGTGTTCGGTCACGAGCAGATGCAAACGGCGATCAACGCCATTCACGACCTCGTGCGCGACGCCGGCAAGGCCGAGTGGGACTGGGCCCCGGCCGCCAAGAACGAAGCACTGATCGCACAAGTGACCGAGCTGGCGGACGCCCCGCTGCGCGCCGCTTACCAGACGCGCGAGAAGCAAGCCCGTACGCAACAACTGCGTGCGGTGACGAACGACGTCATCGCCAAGCTGGGCGAGGCGGCACTCGCCAAGGGCGAAGCTGCCCCGGACAGCATCGACGTCGGCAACATCCTGTTCGATCTGGAAGCCAAGATCGTGCGTAGCCAGATTCTGGCGGGCGAGCCGCGTATCGACGGCCGCGACACGCGCACCGTGCGCCCGATCTCGATCCGCACCGGCGTGCTGCCGCGTGCCCATGGTTCGGCGCTGTTCACGCGTGGCGAAACGCAAGCGCTCGTGGTGGCCACGCTCGGTACCAAGAGCGACGAGCAGATCATCGACGCGCTGCAAGGCGAGTACCGTGATCGCTTCATGCTGCACTACAACTTCCCGCCGTTCTCGACGGGTGAAACGGGCCGCGTGGGTTCGCCCAAGCGTCGCGAAATCGGTCATGGCCGTCTGGCCAAGCGTGCCCTGGTTGCGTGCCTGCCGGGCGCCGACGATTTCGGTTACACCGTGCGTGTCGTGTCGGAAATCACCGAGTCGAACGGTTCGTCGTCGATGGCGTCGGTGTGCGGCGGTAGCCTCGCCATGCTGGACGCCGGCGTGCCGCTGACCTCGCCGGTCGCCGGCATTGCCATGGGCCTGATCCTCGAAGGCAACAAGTTTGCCGTGCTGACCGATATTCTCGGCGACGAAGATCACCTGGGCGATATGGACTTCAAGGTGGCGGGGACGTCGAATGGCGTGACCGCCCTGCAGATGGACATCAAGATCCAGGGCATCACGAAGGAAATCATGCAGGTCGCTCTGGCGCAAGCCAAGGAAGGCCGCCTGCACATTCTCGACAAGATGACGCAAGCGCAGTCGGGCGTGCGTACGGAGCTGTCGGAATTCGCGCCGCGCATGGTCACCATCAAGATCAACCCGGAAAAGATCCGTGACGTGATCGGCAAGGGCGGTTCGGTGATCCGTGCGCTGACGGAAGAAACCGGCACGAGCATCGACATCTCGGACGACGGTGTGGTGACGATTGCCAGCCCGAGTGCGGAAGGCATTGCCGAAGCGAAGCGTCGCATCGAGCTGATCACCGTGGAAGTCGAGGTGGGCCAGGTGTACGACGGTACGGTGCTGAAGCTGCTCGAGTTC
Source organism: Pandoraea eparura (assembly GCF_902459725.1). Classification (GTDB taxonomy): domain Bacteria; phylum Pseudomonadota; class Gammaproteobacteria; order Burkholderiales; family Burkholderiaceae; genus Pandoraea; species Pandoraea eparura. The sequence continues at coordinate 447,820 of NZ_CABPSH010000003.1, read as the reverse complement.
GGCGCGATCGTGTCGGTGCTGCCGGGCAAGGATGGTCTGCTGCACATCTCCGAGATCGCCAACGAGCGTATCAAGGACATCAACGAGTACCTCAAGGAAGGTCAGGTGGTGCGCGTGAAGGTGATCCAGCAGGACGACAAGGGTCGCCTGCGCCTGTCGCACAAGGCGCTCACGGACGAGGAAAAGCAGGGCAGCCCGGCGCTGGTCAAGCGCGAAGGCGACGCCCAGTAATTTCGGTGTCCGCATGAGGCTCGGCGATACGCGTTCGCGTGTCGCTGTGCCAAGGAAGACGGTGACGCTTCGGTGTCGCCGTTTTTTTATTCATCGCACGGATCGGCAAAATAATGCGGAAAAAATGCGAGAAGGGTATTTACAGAAAATGGGTTTGTCTTTAGAATCTCATTTCTCTGTTCGGGGGGTATAGCTCAGCTGGGAGAGCGCTTGCATGGCATGCAAGAGGTCAGCGGTTCGATCCCGCTTACCTCCACCACGGATTCCGACGCTTGATTTTCAGGCGCATCGAACAAGCAAGATTCTTGCGAAAACGATGTAAAAGACTTGAAAATAAAGCTTCACAAGCGAAGAAATGTTGTTTAGAATGGCGTTCTTCGCGAAATGCAGTAAAGCGAAACAGACAAGATTGTGACGATTTTGTCCCCTTCGTCTAGAGGCCTAGGACATCACCCTTTCACGGTGAGTACAGGGGTTCGAATCCCCTAGGGGACGCCAGAATTGGTGCCGGTAGCGAGTCGGTATCAGTTTGAAAGTGCCAAGCAGTTAGTGGCGTAAAGCCCGCTGAAAGTTAGGCGGGTTTTTTTGTCGGTTTTGGAGCGGTAGTTCAGTTGGTTAGAATACCGGCCTGTCACGCCGGGGGTCGCGGGTTCGAGCCCCGTCCGCTCCGCCAAAACCTACGAAGTTCGGCAATCTGCGCGTAACAACGCTGCAATGTCGAATGGTGAGCAGGAAAGCAGAGTGAGTCACATCACAATGCTGCAGCAAGTTTGGAGCGGTAGTTCAGTTGGTTAGAATACCGGCCTGTCACGCCGGGGGTCGCGGGTTCGAGCCCCGTCCGCTCCGCCAAACGAAGAAAGCCCAGGCTGATGCCTGGGCTTTTTTTATCTCTCGACGCTCGTCGTTTCGGGGCCTGCAACGGGGGCTCGCGAGGCGTTTCGATGCCGTATTCTTCCTGGTAATGCCATCCCGAAAGGCTGTGCGGATTTTTCGCGCTATTTCTTTAAAATGCGCAAATTATGCGCATTGATGATGGATGGCGATCATGTGCGGCGAGCCATCGAGTCGTGGTGACGATCCTGAATCGACCGGAGGCGGGGGCGATCAGCCTCGATCAGCTTTTGACCCGCACAATCCAGCGCAGATAGAGCAGCAAGCCGAACGCAGCGACTGCCAGACTGGCGCTATTGGCGAACCAGAATCCCGCGGCGCCATGCAGCCACCCCGGCGACAGTCCGCCGACGTCGAAGCCCAGCACGTAACCGCCGCCCAGACCAACGCCCCAGAGCGATACGGCATAGATCACGGTCGGCACCACTGCCACTTTCCACGCGCGCAGCACGAAGACGGCGCTCACCTGCAATGCGTCGAAGACGTGATAGCCGGCGACGATGGCGAGCAACGGGGTTGCGACGGCGGCAACCAGCGGATCCGACGTATAAGCGGCCAGAATCCACTGTCGGCACAGTCCCATGAGGGTTGCCAGCAACACGCCCAGCAGTCCGGCAAACTCGACGCCCCGGCGTCCGATCCGGCGTGCCAAGCGGAAGTCGCGCGAGCCAATGGCTTGCGCGGTGAGCGTCGCAGTCGCGATCGCGATCGACATGGGCAGCATGTACATGAGTGCGCCGAGGTTTGCGGCAATCTGGTGACCGGCAAGTGTCACGTCGCCCAGGCGTGCAATGAAGATGGCCATGAACGAAAACGCTGTCACCTCGATCAGGTAGCTCAGCCCCATCGGTACGCCGAGCTTGAGCAGCACCCGAATCGCCTGCCAGTGCGGCCAGCAGAATCGCGAGAAGACGGCGAACTCGCGCAGCTTCGCGTGACGAGCCATCAACGTGAGCCCAAGCGCACAGGACACCCAGTTGATGGCCGTCGTGGCGATGGCGCAGCCGGTGCTGCCGAGTGCCGGAACGCCCAATCGCTCAATGCCATAGATCAGCGCCAGATTCAGCGGGACTTTCAAGGTCAGCCCGGTGAGTTGAATGGCCATGACGATGCGAGGCTGCCCCACGGCGGTGGACAGCGAGGAGTACACACGAAAGAGCAGTGCGGCGGGCAGGCCGAAGGCAAGAATCTGGAGATAGGCGCTCGCCCGCGCTTCGAGTTCCGGGGTCGCTTCCGAGAGCCGCAGAATGAACTGCGGGTGCGACAGCAGCAGCACGCCCGGTACGGCGAGGCACCCGGCGAGCCAGAACGCCTGACGGACTTCCTCGCCAATGCTCTCGCGCTCACCCGCCCCGAAGCGTTGTGCGACGATCGGGGAGAGTGCCACGAGCACACCCATCAGCCCGACATACACGGTGATGTAGATCGACCCGCCGAGCGCGAGCGATGCGAGATCGAACGCCGAGGCGCGACCGACCATCGCCGTATCCATCACCCCGAAGGCGATGACGGCCAACTGACCGATGAGCACCGGCCAGGCCAGCCCGGCAATGCGTTTGATGTCGTGCCACATAGCGTTGCGCGAAGGACGCGGTGGACGGGCTTAGCGCGGGCGCGCTCCGCGATGCCACGGACGCTCCTGCAATACGTAGAGGCGGAAGCGCTCGTCGCGGTCGGCCGCACGGCGGCCTTCCCAGAGTTGGCGCCATTCATAGGGCGCCAGCGACAACGGTTCGCTGTAGTCCTGCGAGTCTTGACGCAGCAACACGTCGCAATCGTCGCCGGCCGAGCCGAAGCGCATCTTGCCGAAGTAGGCGAACGAGGCGAGCTGCGCATCGCCGACGCGGGCCGTGCGAATGCAGGTGTAATCGGCCGGCAGATGCGCGGCGATCTGTGCCGCCACGTCGCGGTAGGTTCGGCCGTAGTTCACGACGGGCAGCCACAACGTCATGAGCAGCACCCACATCAGGGTAGTGCCGCCGGACGACAGCACCACGCTGCGCCACAAGACTTTCGGGCTGCGTGACACGCGCCATGCCACCAGCGCGACCCAGGCGCCCGTGACGATCAGGGCGCTGATCAGCGTGACCCAACTGAATTCGGGGGCGAAACCGGGGACCAGGCGCCGCAGGTTGCGAGCGATCGATGCGGGGAAGCCGGTGATGCCGGCCAGCCAGACGATCCAGACAAAGCCTGCCAGCACGGTAAACGACAGCACGGCGAACCAGTCGATGGCGTTGACCGTGCCGCGCTTGAGCGTGGGCAGGCCGAACGCGGCGATGATCGATAGCGCGGGCAACGCCAGCATGAAGAGCTGATTGCCCTGATGCGCCTGCAGCACGATCAGCACGAGAATAACGATGGCAAAGGCGAGGGCAATCGCGATGTGCGGTGCGCGTCGCATGCCGCGCCACGAGTATAGCGACCACGCGGCCAGCGGCCATGCAGGCCAGGCGAACAGCGCCAGGTTCTTGGCGATATAGCTCAGCGAGGCGAGCGTTGGGCCGCTGAACGCGTCCACGCCGATATCCGTCCATTCTCCGAGCCATTGGCGCGCGCCGTAGGCAAACTTGAGTGCCACGAGCGGCCACGCGCAGGCGATGAGCAGCGTCACGGGCGTGGAGACCAGCAGCAACATGCGCAGGGGTAGCGCGCGGCAGACCACGGCGGCGGCCATGCCCGCGACCCAGAGCGAGAGCGTCATCAACGGCGAGGACGCGAGCGCCATGCCGCCCAGCGCGAGGCCGAACCAGACGGCGCCCTGACGCGGCTTGTCGAGGCTGCGCACGAGGCCGTAGATCGCCATCGAAATGAGCGTGAGCTGCCCGACGGCAGACGTCGTTTCGTGCCCGCGTTCGGCCAGGCCGAAACAGGCAAGCAGAATCAGCAGCGCGCCATCGGCGAGCGTGCGGCCGTAGTCGCGGGGTTCGGGCTCGCCGCCAAAGGCATATTTGAACGGTTGCACTTCGGGGCGGCGGCCGAGCAGGTAGGTGCCGTACCAGATGAATGTGCAGGTGGCGTAGAAGCAAAGGCCGGTGACGATGCGGGCGGCGTCGGGCGCGTCGAGCCATGAAAAAGCGCGGATGGCGAGCGCACCGAGCCACGAGACGAGGGGGCCGGTGTCGTAGATGGGTTTGCCGGCGATGTTCGGCAGCAGCCAGTCGGACAACTGACCGTGTGCCATTGTCCACATGACGCCGAATCCCGCGGCGTCTTCGTTTTTCCACGGATCGCGACCGAACAACCCCGCCAGCACATAGATGACACAAATGGCGATCAGCAGCGAACGCGGTAGCGCGCTGGTGGCGGAGGCGGTGATGCGAACTCGTTTCATAGGCCGGACGACAGGACCGGCACGGCGGCCGGATGGGAGAGACTCAGGGAGCGAGCCGGAACGGACTCGAAAGTGAAACCTTGGGTGAAGCTCAGGGTGAAACTAAGGGAAAACTCGGGGAAATCGGCAAAGCCGACAGTATGACAGTAACCGGCCCGATGGCGCAGGCCAGATCCAACAAAAAAGGGCAGCCTGAGCTGCCCCTTTCCAATGTTTTCTCCAACGCCGGGGTGTTGCCCCCAATGTGCTGGCCCGCCAGTGTCTGCCGGGCCCCGCATCGCGTTGTGCGGCGCGTCGCCGGTAAAACTCAGGCGATCTTGCCGCCGGCGCGGTTGCCGAACTTCTGGCGGAACTTGTCGACGCGGCCGGCCGTGTCCATGATGCGCTGTTCGCCGGTGTAGAAGTTGTGCGAAGCCGACGACGTTTCGATCTTCACGAGCGGGTAGGTCTTGCCATCCTTCTCGACCGTTTCCTTGGTGTGGATCGTCGAGCGGGTGATGAATTCGAAGTCAACGCCGGGCGTCATGTCGCGGAACAGGACTTCGCGGTATTCGGGGTGAATGCCTTCTTTCATGATGTACCTTGGGTTAAGTCGGTAGCCAGTCTGCGCGGGAGGAGGTTCGCCCGAGGTCGTTACCCCGGGAGGCGCCCCGTTGGCCCGCTAACGCCAGCGCCGTCATACGGCGGGAAGGACGTCAACCACTTTCCGGGTGAGTAAAACGCGCATTATGCCATGAAAACAATGACTTTCGCAAAGTTTTCACGGGGTTGTGGCGGGCGCGAGCCCCGCCGTGCCGGGCGTGCCGTCGCCTGCGCCGGCGCTCGCTGCGGGATCTTGCAGGAAATAGCGGGAAAACAGTGTGTAGAGGGACGGATAGGCGTCGCGGAAGGCCTCGGGGGCGACAAAGAACGCCTCGGCGCAGACCGCGAAGAACTCCGATTCGTGTTCGGTGGCGTATGGATCGAGCAGCGACGACGACGCGAACGCGTCCCAATGGGCATCGGGAACGTTGGACACGTCGTGGCAGAACGCCTCATACGCAGGGTCGAAGACCTCGCACCAGGCCTCGGGCGTGAGCTCGCCATGCAGACGCCGCAGCATCGGCGGTACACCGTCGGCTTCACCGCCTTCCATGTCGATCTTGTGCACGAACTCGTGAATCACCACGTTGTACGCCAGCACATCGCTCGCTTGCACGTCTTGCCATGAGAGCACGACCGGTCCGCCTTCCCAGGCTTCGCCGCTCGCCTCCTGCGCGATGTCGTGCACCACGCCGGCGTCATCCTCCACGGTTTTGCGGATCAGGAACTCGCCGGGGTACAGCACGATGCCCGTCCATCCGCGATACAGCGCGCTGGGCAGATTGAGAATCGGCAGGCACGCCTGCGCGGCCACCGAGACGCACATCGCCTCGGTCAACGGCAGGTCGTGCGCCGTCGAAAAGTGTTTGCTGCCCAGGAACTCAGTCGCGAGTCCGCGCAGCTTGTCCACGTCGGCCGCGCTACGCCGTGCCAGGAATGGCAGTGCGCCCACCACCTCGTGCCAGACGGCGTCGTCGATGGTAGGGCGTGCGTGGGCGCGTCGGAGGCGGGCGAGCAGGGTTTTGAACATGACGAGCGAAGTCGGAGGGTTGATGCCGCAGCGGTGGTATGCAAGGGCACGTCGCACTGCGATGGCGCAACGTTACTAATTTAGCTGTTTTTGAAGGGCTGCAAAGATGGCGCCGCACAGCGCGACGATGGCGATGAAGTGAAAGCCGTCGATGAACGTCAGAAACGACGCCTGCCGCTGAATCATCCGGGCAATTTGCGCGAGCGCGGCGCCGTGGGCTTGCGAGGCGGCCACGCCCGCGTGCGTGAGGGCTGTGGCGAGCGCGTCGAGCGTCTGCGTGAAGCGCGGGTTGAAGGGATTGGCGATCTCCGTCAGGCGCGTGCGATGCAACGCTTCTCGATGCTGTTCGAACGCCACAATCGTCGAGACGGCGAACGAGCCGGAGAGCTGGCGCAGGATGTTCTTGAGCCGGTAGCCATGCACGAAGCTCTCGTGGTCGAAGGCGCGGAAGGTCAGGTTGGCCACGGGCAACACGGTAAAGATGCCGAACACGGCCTTGAGGGCCAGCACGCCATAGAGTTGCGGCTGACCCGCGTCGGGTGGCATGGCGGCGAGCCACAGGCTGGTGGCGATCGTCATCGCGAAGCCGCTCACGATCAGTAATTTCTTGTGCGTAATGAATTTCGCGACGCGAAAGTAGGCCAACAGCAGAAACACGGTGAGGAGCGCCGAATACCCGAGCAATTGCCCGGTTCGCTCGACCGTGAAGCCCAACCCCTGCTCGAGCATGCGCGGCATCAGGTAGCTTTGCGTGTTCGCCAGGTAGTAGTACGCCGCGTAAAGCAACAGCCCGACCTGAAACTCCCTGCGACGCAACGATTGCAGGCGAATGAAGGGTGCCGGATGTTGCCACTGGTGATAGCCGAACGCCACGAGCGCGCCCGTGCCGACGACGGTGAGCAACGGCAACCACGGGGTTTGCAGCCACAACGTGTAACGCATTTCCTGCAGCACGAGCTCAAACGCCCCCATCGCCAACGCGAAGGCCATGAAAGGGGCGAACGGGTAGCGGCTGTCCGTGGCGCGCTCGCGCAGGCGGCCGATGTCCGGCACCGAGAACCAGGCGAGTCCCGCGAGCAGCACGGCGGGCGGCGCGGTGCACAGGAACAGCGTGCGCCAGGTGTATTCGGCGATGAGCAGTCCGCCGATGAGCGGCGCAACGGCCGAGCCGGTGAACAGCAGCAGGGCGAAGGTTTGCACCGTTTTGCCGCGGCGCGCCGCCGGCACGCTCACTTGCGCGAGGATGCGGCACGAACTCATCCAACTCCCCGCGCAAAAGCCCTGGCAGGTCCGCGCGATCACGAGTTGCGTCACGCTCTCGCTGGTGCCCGCAAGCAGGGCGCCGCAGGCATACAGCAGCAGTGAGGCCGTCAGATAGCGGCGATAGCCGATGCGCTCGACAAACCATTGCTGTTTGAGGATGGCGAGGACCGACGCCATGCCGTAGGCCGTCGTTATCCAGACGAACTCTTTGGGTGAGGCGTCGACGCCGCCGGAGATGTAGACGGCGAAGTAGACAAGCAGCGCGTTCTCGAAAAATTCGAGCCCCGGGATCAGGCCAAGCGCGTAGCGGTATGCCTCGACGCGCATCGGTCTTGACGGGTCGTTTGCCGGCGCGGTGTCAGGACCGGTCGGCGGGACGGTGGATGTCATGATGGGCGACGCGGCGGCGGCGCTCAGTCGGGCAGCACCTTGCCCGGGTTCATCAGCCCGAGCGGGTCGAAGGCCGTCTTGAGCGTGCGCATCAGCGCGAGTTCGACCGGCGACTTGTAACGCGCCGAGGCGTCGCGTTTGAGTTGCCCGAGGCCATGCTCCGCGCTGATGGTGCCGCGATGGGCATGCACGCTGTCGTGCACGGCGGCGGTGACGCTCGTCTGATATTGGTGAAGGAAGGCCGCGGGATCGACGCCCTCGGGCGCCATCACGTTGTAATGCAGATTTCCGTCGCCCAGATGGCCGAAGGTGACCCTGCGCGCGCCGGGTGCAAGGCGCTCAACGATCGGGTCGGTGGCGTTGAGAAACGCAGGTACCTGGGACACCGGCACGGCGATGTCGTGCTTGATGTTGAGCCCCATGGCCGACTGCGCCAGCGGAATGCTTTCGCGCAAGTGCCAGAGCGCATTCGATTGCGCCAGGCTGTTCGCGACGATGGCGTCGCGCACGATGCCCTGCTCGACGGCCGCGCTCAGCAAGCGCTCCAGCAGATCGCGTGCGTGCGCTTCACTCTCGTTGTCCGACAGTTCGAGCAGCACGGCCTGGGCATGGGGTTGTGCGAACGGATAACGCTGCTGTGGGAAGACTTGCGCGACGAGTTGGAGGCAGAAGTGGGACATCAACTCGAAGCCTGTCAGCAGCGGGCCTGCCATGCGTTGCGCCAGATTCAGGAGTGCCAGCGCGTGCGCCGGGCTGTCCAGCGCGGCGAGCGCCGTCATGCGCGCCATGGGTTGTGCGAAGAGCTTGAGTGTTGCTGCGGTAATCAGCCCGAGCGTGCCTTCCGCGCCGATAAACAGATCGCGGAGGTCGTAGCCGGTGTTGTCCTTGCTCAGCCCGCGCAAGCCCTCCCACAGTTCGCCTTGTGGCGTCACCACCTCGAGGCCGAGACACAGTTCGCGCGTATTGCCATAACGCAAGACGGCGGTGCCGCCCGCATTCGTCGCGAGATTGCCGCCGATGGTGCAACTGCCCTCGGCAGCCAGGCTGAGCGGGAACAGGCGCTGCGCGGCGGCGGCCGCTGCCTGCACGTTCGCCAGCAGACAGCCGGCCTCGGCGGTCAGGGTCATGTTCTCGGCATCCACTTCTCGGATGCGATCGAGGCGGCGCAAGCTGATGAGCACCTGACGTCCGGTTGTGTCGGGCGTCGCGCCGCCGGCGAGGCCCGTGTTGCCGCCTTGCGGCACCATCGGCACGCCGTGCCTGACGCACAGTCGCACGAGGGCGGCGACCTGTGCGGTGTCGGCGGGGCGAAGCACCGCGAGGGCGCGTCCTGTGTAGCGTTTGCGTTGGTCGGTGAGGTAGGCGCCCGTGTCGGCGGCCTCGCGCAGAACGTGGTCACGACCCAGCAGGTCACGGCACGCGGTGAGGAAGGAGGAGTCGTTCATGGCAGGGGGGCGGCACACGCTTCGCGCGATCCAAGGTTTGGCAACGCTGAGTTTCGAGGGCAGGCGCTAACGGGCGGCGGCGGCGCAGGCTTTCGCGGCCCGCTTGAAGGGCCGCAGATAAAAGATCGTCGAGAAGAAAAAGACGACGGACAGTGCCGTCTCGATCCACGCGAGCGAGGCCGATACCCCTGTGTCCGTCATGCCGCGCACAACGCCTTCGGCAAGAAACAGCAGGATGAACATGCTTGACCACTGAAGCGTGTAGAGGTTGCCGCGCAACACGCCGCGCAGCGGCAGCAGCAACAGCAACGCCTTGAGTACCAGCCACGAGCCGCCGGGACGCAGCGGCGCAAGCCACAACTCCCAGGCGAGCGACAGCGCAATCAATGCCAACAGACTCGTCACGCTGGCCAGGCGCAGCCCACGAGCCCCGCCGGAGGCGACGGGCATCGGCGGTGGCGTGCGCGGGGCCTGCGCGTGCGCACTGCGGGCATCGGTGCTTTGTGGCATATCGGGCGGTGTAGCAGTCATGGGCTTGTCGTGAGGGCCGGATTTACTGCGGGAAAGCGAGCCGCCGCCGCGTCGGGGTGGCGTGACGCGCGGCGCAAGCCCTCATTCTGCCAGCTTGTGTGCGGCGCGGGCGAGTCGTGCGCCGAGCGCCGACGCCAATTGACGCTCTTCAGCCGAGAGCGGATTGCCGTCATGCGCGAAATGGGTGGCGCCGTAGGGCGAGCCGCCGGTCCGGGTGCTGGAAAGCGCGGGCTCGGTGTAGGGCAGGCCCATCAGCAACATTCCATGATGCAGCAGCGGGATCATCATCGACAGCAGCGTGCTTTCCTGGCCGCCATGCAGGCTTGCACTGGACGTGAAGACGCAGCCCGGTTTCCCGGCGAGTGCGCCCGAGAGCCATTGCGGCGTGGTGCCGTCGAGAAAGTACTTCAACGCGGACGCCATGTTGCCGAAGCGCGTCGGCGACCCGAGCGCGAGCCCCGCGCATTCTTCCAGATCGCGCAATTCGACATAGGGCGGGCCGCTGTCGGGAATGTCCGGGGCGCTCGCTTCGCATACGGTCGAAACGGCGGGGACGGTACGCACTCGCGCCTGTGCGCCGGGCACGCTGTCGATGCCGGCCGCGATGCATTGGGCGAGTTGTGCCGTGGTGCCGTGGCGGCTGTAGTACAGGACAAGGATTTCAGTCATGAAGTCGAATTGGCTGGGTCGGCTGGGCCGCGGTAGCGGGCAGCTGGATGCCCGGAGGCGTCGACACGAGGTAGCGACGTCGACCGGACGAGCTGCGCGTTGCGATATCGCTGGTCGAGCGTTACGACGACAACGTCGGCGCGAGTCTTGTGGCAGCAAACCCTTTAGCGCCTTTGGCCTTGGTGGGGAGGCGGGTGGAAAAGGAAACGCGACGGAACGAGAACAGAACGAAAAAGGGTCGAAAAAGGATCGAAAAATGGATCGTAAAAGTGCAGGTATTATAGGGCGTTCCTATTGGCGTGACGGCTTAACCGCGCGACGGCTTTTGACCGGGTGACGGCTTAATCGCGTAACGGCTTAACTGCGCGACGACTAAGCCACGTAACGATGTACCCACGTAGCCGCATGACCGCGTGATCGCACAACCGCGTAATGGACCGCGTGGGATGCGCAGTCGCCGGCAGGCCGCGCCGGCGCTTTCCTTCTGGAGCCCGATTTGCTCAGATTCTCCCGCATCAACTGGAACAACGTTCGCCAACTGCTGAGATACGCGCTTGCGCGGGCAAAGGACGACCGGATTCCGCAGGTGGCGGGAAGCCTGACGTTTACCTCGATCCTGTCGATCGTGCCACTGTTCGCGGTGACGTTCGCGTTGTTCACGGCCTTCCCGATCTTCAATGCGTTTCGCGACGCCTTGCAGGGCTTCCTGCTCGAGCACCTGATGCCCGAGAGCGTGAATGCCCAGATATTCAACTACTTGAACCAGTTCGCGTCGAAGGCGAAAAGCCTGACGGCCTTCGGTCTGATCGGTTTGCTGGTGACGGCCGTGCTCACGTTGATGACGATCGAGTCGGCGTTCAATGTGATCTGGCGCGTGCGACGTCCCCGTCCGCTCGCGCAGCGCCTGCTGATCTACTGGAGCTTGCTGACGCTCGGGCCGCTGTTGATTGGGGTGAGTCTGTCGATCAGTTCGTACGTCTTCACGCAATCGATGTCGCTGGTGAGCACGTTGCCGCCGATCGTCGCCTCGCTGCTCAGTCTGATTCCGCCCGCGCTGACAAGTCTGGTGTTCATGCTGATGTATCTCTACATGCCGAATTGCAAGGTGGATTGGCGTGACGCGTTGGTCGGCGGGGTCGTCGCGGCGCTGGCGTTCGACCTGACCAAGCGGGGCTTCGGCCTATACATCCGGCAGTTCCCGACTTATACGGCCGTGTACGGCGCCTTCGCGGCGGTGCCGATCTTCTTGTTATGGATCTATCTGTCGTGGCTGGTGGCACTGATCGGCGCGACGATCGCGTCAGTGCTGCCCGCGCTGCGCCTTGGACACTTCCAATATCCCCGATTTCCGGGAAGCGATCTGCTCGATGGCCTGACGCTGATCCATTTGCTCAATCTGGACCGGGAGGCCGGCGGCAGCGGGTGCACGATGGTGCAATTGGCGAGCACCATGCGCACGAGCCTCGATCATGCCGGTGATTTGCTTACCCGGCTCGAGCGGATGGGGTGGGTCGGGCGGCTGACGACGCCGCCCCCGGCAGAGCGATGGCTGCTGCTCGCGAACCCGCGCACGGCGACTCTGGCGCCGCTGGTCGCGCAACTGGCCCTCAACGTCGACGAGTTGGCACGGCAAATGGAGCGTCACGCGCTTGACGGCGCGCATGTCGCCGAGATCCTGCGCGACGGGAGGTGGGACGTACCGCTGGCCGATGCGTTACCGTGCGATGTCACGCTGGCAAATTGTGGTGACGACACGTCGGGCGCGGGGGCGGATCACGCGAGCGGTGAGTCCCACGAAGGCGCTAGAGCTTGATGCGGCCCAGGCAGATATCCCGAAACATGACCCAGTCGCCCATCAGGCTGTAGATCGGATGGCGGAAGGTGGCGGGCCGGTTCTTCTCGAAAAAGAAGTGGCCCACCCACGCGAACGCATAGCCGCACACAACCGCCGCGAGCAGCCACCAAGGGTTGCCCGTCACCATAAACGTCAGCAGAAAGGCGATCACGCCCCAAGAGCCGACGAAATGCAGACGGCGGCAGACGGAGTTGCGGTGCTCTCCGAGATAGAACGGGTAAAAGTCCGCAAACCGGCGAAACGCCGGTGCGTCGTCGTGCCCAGGTGTCATCGCAAGCCTCCTCCATTGGGAAGGTGACGCGCTCAGTGTCGCATGAATGCGACGAGCGCATCGAGCAGGGCGTCCGGCTGCTCGGTCATGATCGCGTGCCCCGCATTGACGACCTTGATCGAGACCGGCGCACCGGCCTCGCGCAGCGCGTCGAGCAGGGCTTGTGCTGCGCGCGGCGGCGTCATCTGATCGCGCTGCCCCAGCACGGCGAGCACAGGACACCGCACCTGCGCAGCCGCGGCCATTCCCTGATCGTAGCGATTGCACGCCTCGAAGTCGGTGAGAAACACCTTGGCGGGATTGCGTTGCGACACGCGCTCCATCAACCGTTGATTCACGCCCCATGTCCAGAAACCGGGGCCGGGCGCCGAAGGCTTGGCCGCGAGCGTGCTGTGCGACCAGGCGTTGACAAGGGCGATGGCCTCCGGCTCACGCTCGGCGGCGGCCTCGAGCAGCACGTCGGACACCTTCATTGGGTAGGCGGTGCCCACCAGCGCAATGCGGGACACCCGCTCGGGATGGCGGGCGGCGGCGTCCAGCGCGATCAGCGACCCCATGCTGTGCCCGACCCACGTCGCTTGTCCGATGCCGGCCGCATCGAGGACGGCGACCACGCGATCGGCCATCTCGCCAATCGTGGTCAATGGGGCGCCCGCGCTGCGGTGATGCCCGGGCAGATCCAGGGCGAGCACGTTCATGCCGTGATGAGCGAGGTATCGGCTCTGTAACCCCCACACGCTGTGGTCGTGCTGCGCGCCATGCAGGAAGACGACTGTCGGCAGCGCCGGATCCATCGATTTGCCAGCGGTGTACGCGTAGAGGTTGTTGCCGTCGATGGTGAAGTTCATCGCGTTTGCCCCTTGGCTGTGGACTTGACGGCCGCCTTCAGGCCGCGTTTGAGATCCTGAATCAGGTCGTCGGGGTCTTCCAGGCCGATCGACAGGCGCACGGTGCCTTCTCCGATACCGGCTGCCGCGAGCGCCGCGGCGTCCATGCGGAAATGCGTGGTCGAGGCGGGGTGAATGACCAGCGAGCGCGCATCGCCCACATTCGCCAGATGCGAGAATAGCTGCAGCGATTCAATGAAGCGACGCCCAGCCGCCCGATCCCCCTTCAGGTTGAAGCTGAATACCGCGCCGGCGCCGCGCGGCAACAGGCGTTTGGCCAGTGCGTGGTCGGGATGCGACGCCAGTTCGGGGTAGGCGACGCTCGCCACGGCCTCGTGTCCGGCCAGAAATTCCACCACCCGACGTGCGTTGTCGACATGCCGCGCCATGCGCAGCGGCAGCGTTTCGACGCCTTGCAGCAGTTGCCATGCCGCTTGTGGATGCAGGCAGGCGCCAAAGTCGCGCAATCCCTCGCGCCGCGCGCGCAACAGGAACGGCGCGACGGAATTCTCCTCGGCGAAGACCATGCCGTGGAAGCCGTCATACGGTTCGGTCAGTTCGGGAAATTTGCCGCTTCGCTCGAAATCGAACGTACCACCGTCAACCAGAATGCCGCCGATCGTCGTGCCATGTCCGCCGAGGAACTTGGTGGCCGAGTGATAGACGAGATCGGCGCCATGATCGAAGGGCCGGATGAGCCACGGTGTGGTGAAGGTGCTGTCGACCATCAGCGGCACGCCGGCGTCGTGCGCGATCTCGGCAACACGGGGGATGTCGAGGACATCGAGCCCAGGGTTGCCAAGGGTTTCGCCGAAGCACAGCCGGGTCTCGGGGCGCACGGCCGCGCGCCAGCCGTCCAGGTCGCCGGGGCGCACGAAGGTGGTCTCGATGCCGAAGCGGCGCAGCGTGTAATGCAGCAGATTGTGCGAGCCGCCGTACAGCGCGCTCGATGCCACGATATGCGAGCCTGCGCCCATCAGGGTGGCAATGGCGAGGTGTAGCGCGGCCTGTCCGCTTGCCGTGGCGATCGCGCCGACACCATTTTCCAGGGCGGCCATGCGTTCTTCGAAGACGGCGTTGGTCGGATTGGAAATGCGTGAGTAGACATGGCCGGCGCGCTCCATGTTGAAAAGCGCAGCCGCCTGATCGGCGTCGGTGAAGACGAACGACGTGGTCTGGTAAATCGGGGTGGCGCGTGCCCCGGTGGCGGGATCGGGGGCGGCCCCGGCGTGCAGGGCAAGCGTGTCGAAGTGCGGGACGGACATATCGGAGAAGGCCTCGCGGTTGGCTTGACGTTGACGGAACGGCGGCTGAGCGATGACTAGGCGCTGGTGCGTGATGCCGGCGTCTTGAACGCGGCCATCCTAGCACCACCGCCGTGCATCGCGACAGGCGCAGTCGGATGCATCGGCAAAATGCTGGCGTTGTCTTATGTTTGAGGTGAGGGTATGTCCGATCGATCGCTGGAATCGGCCGAAAAGCCTCGTCGCACGGACATTTGAGCGTCTTGTTTCTTTCCTTTTCAGACGCTTTCCGATAGCATCTTTCGAACATGATCTAATCACGATAACGAGGGGACGACGGCGTGCGCGCCTGCGATCCGCCTCGAACACCGAAGTCTGGCAACTACGTCCGGTGGCATCGTTCTGCCGCGGTTGCCCGAGCATCACAACGAGGAGAGTGTGCCATGCGAGTGTCTGACATCCTGAAAGTAAAGGGCAACACCCTTTTCACCGTGACCCCGGAGACGTTGCTGGCCGATGCCGTCGACACGATGGCGCAGCATGATATCGGCTCACTCGTGGTCATGGAGTTCGGCGATCTCGTGGGCATGCTCACGTTCCGCGAAATCATCAATACGATCAGCGAGAATGGCGGTACGGTCGGCGCCTCCACGATTCGCAAGGTGATGGACGACCATCCGCTCACGTGCACGCCGGAGACGGATGTCAACGAAGTCCGGCGCATGATGCTCGAGCGTCACGCACGCTATTTGCCGGTCATGGACAACCGCACGCTCATGGGCGTGATTTCCTTCTACGATGTGGCGCGTGCCGTCGTCGAGGAGCAATCCTTTGAAAATCGCATGCTCAAGGCCTACATTCGCGACTGGCCGGCCGAGGAAGCGGAAGACACCAAGTGAGTGAGGCCAGCCGGCGCGGGGCACGCGGCGAGGGCCACCAATCACGACTGTTGAAAGAGCGGCGCTTTGCGCCGTTTTTCTGGACGCAGTTTCTGGGCGCGATGAACGACAACGTGTTCAAGATTGCGTTCACGTCGCTTGTCACCTATCACGCATCGCTTTTTCATAACGTCGACGGCAAGACGGCGGCGTTCCTCATCTCGGCCATCTTCATCGCGCCATTCCTGTTGTTTTCCGCGACCAGCGGGCAGATTGCCGACAAGTGGGACAAGGCGCGCCTGATCCGCTTCGTCAAGACGCTGGAAATCGCGATCATGGCCGTCGGCGCAGCCGGTTTCCTCTGGGCGAGTGCGCCGTTGCTGTTTGTGTGCACGTTCCTCATGGGGCTGCACTCCACCCTTTTCGGGCCGGTGAAGTACGCGTATTTGCCCCAGCACCTGGCCACACGTGAACTGGTGGGGGGAAACGGCCTGGTCGAAATGGGCACGTTCGTCGCCATCCTGATCGGCACGATTGTCGGGGGCGAACTGGCTGGCGCGGGGGCGGGCGCGCTGCCATGGATCGGCGGTGTTTGCCTGGGGTTGGCCTTGCTGGGGCGAGGGATATCGACGTGGGTGCCGCAAACGCCCGCCGCGCAGCCGGATCTGCGCATCAATTGGAATCCGCTGACCGAGACGTGGAGAAATCTGCGCATCGCTCGCGAGGATCGTGCGGTCTTCCAGAGCCTGCTCGGCATCTCCTGGCTTTGGTTCCTCGGGGCCACCTTTCTTGCCTCGTTTTTCAATTTCGCGCACGACGTGCTCGGCGCGGGCTCGGGCGTCGTCACGCTGCTGCTGGCCATGTTCTCCCTGGGCATCGGGCTGGGCTCGCTGCTGTGCGAGCGGCTGTCAGGCGGCAAAGTGGAAATCGGGTTGGTGCCGTTCGGCTCGATCGGCATGACCGTATTCGCGGTCGATCTCTATTTCGCGAGCCGCGGCGGCGCGCACGGTGTGGCCTTGCAGAGCGTGGCGCAGTTCGTTTCGCAACCGGCCCATTGGCGTGTGCTGGCGGATCTGTTCCTGCTGGCGATGTTCGGCGGTTTCTACAGCGTGCCGTTGTATGCGCTGATCCAGAGCCGTAGCGCGCCGTCGCATCGCGCGCGTATCATTGCCGCGAACAACATTCTCAACGCATTGTTCATGGTCGTGTCGGCACTCATGGCGATGGCCATCACGAAAGCCGGGTTCACCATCGACCAGTTGTATCTCGTCACCGGCGTTCTCAATGCGCTGGTGGCCATCTATCTGTATCTGCGGCTCCCGGAGTTCCTGATCCGCTTCATGATGTGGCTGCTGTTGCACACCCTGTATCGTATCCACGTCAAAGGGTCCGACCAGATTCCGGACGACGGGCCATGCCTGCTGGTCTGCAATCACGTCAGTTTTGCCGATGCGGTGGTCATCGGTGCGTCGATCCGTCGTCCGGTTCGCTTCGTCATGGACCACCGGATTTTCCGCATTCCTGTGTTGTCGTGGTTCTTCCGTACGGTCGGCGCCATTCCGATTGCTCCGGCGCATGAAGATGCAATTGCGCTCGACCAAGCGTATCAACAGATCGCAGAGGCCCTGAAGGCTGGCGAGGTCGTTTGCCTCTTTCCAGAGGGCAAGGTCACGGCATCCGGCGAACTGCAGGTCTTCCGGCAGGGCGTGCAACGCGTCATCGAGCGTACGCCCGTGCCGGTGGTGCCGATGGCGCTGCGCGGGCTGTGGGGGAGTTTCTTCTCGCGGCACGGCGGTGCGGCCATGACGCGACCGTTCAAGCGCGGCATCCTGAATCGGCTCGAACTTGTCATCGGTGCGCCAGTAGCGCCCGCCCAGGCCACGCCGGAAACCCTGCGCGAGAAGGTGCTCAAGCTGCGCGGTGCCTGGCCAGTGTAAGCGGTAACGTGTAAGGGCCCCCTGGCATCACGGCGTGGCTCGGAATGCGCTGAGGCCTCGCCTGAAAAGCCCTCGAAATGCCGCCGTTCGGTCGATTCGCGCCACCGCCTGCCGCACGGCGCGGCGCGGCGCGGTGGGATCGCTGGCATAATAGGGCCTTCCCGTCCTCCCCGAACCCGATCCCCGTATGTCTGGCAATACGCTTGGAACCCTGTTTACCGTTACCACTTTCGGCGAATCGCATGGCCCGGCCATTGGCTGCGTCATCGATGGCTGTCCGCCGGGAATGGCGCTCACGGAAGCCGACATCCAGGGGGAACTGGATCGCCGCCGTCCCGGCACGTCGCGTCACGTCACGCAGCGCAATGAGCCGGACACCGTCGAGATCCTCTCCGGCGTGTTCGAAGGCGTGACGACGGGTACCCCGATCGCGCTGCTGATCCGCAATACCGATCAACGCAGCAAGGACTACGGCAACATCGTCCAGACGTTTCGCCCCGGACACGCCGACTACACCTACCTGCAAAAGTACGGCGTGCGCGACTACCGTGGCGGCGGCCGCTCGTCGGCACGCCTCACGGCGCCGGTCGTTGCGGCCGGGGCCGTGGCCAAGAAGTGGCTGGCCGAGAAGTACGGCGTGCAGGTGCACGGCTGCATGACGCAACTCGGCGACATCGAGATTGCACAGACCGATTGGTCGCAGGTATCGCAGAACCCGTTCTTCGCCGCCAACGCAGAAGTTGTCCCGGAACTGGAAGCGTATATGGACGCGCTTCGCAAGGCGGGGGATTCCGTCGGGGCCAAGCTTCGCGTCGTGGCGACCGGCGTGCCGGTCGGTCTCGGCGAGCCGCTGTTCGACCGCCTGGATGCCGATATCGCCCACGCGATGATGGGGCTGAACGCCGTCAAGGGCGTGGAGATCGGTGCGGGCTTCCGCAGCGTCACGCAGAAGGGATCGGAGCATGGCGACGAACTGACCCCGGAAGGCTTCGTCGGGAACAACGCCGGTGGCATTCTGGGTGGCATTTCGACCGGTCAGGATATTGACGTGTCGATCGCGATCAAGCCCACGTCGAGCATTCGTACGCCGCGTCGCTCGATCGATGTGGCCGGTCAGGCGTCGACAGTGGAGACGTTCGGACGCCATGACCCGTGTGTGGGAATTCGCGCGACGCCGATTGCCGAAGCGCTGCTCGCGCTCGTGCTGATCGATCATGCGTTGCGTCACCGCGCGCAGTGTGGCGATGTGCACGTGAGCACGCCGGTCATCGCGGCACACGCGCCGGAATGACGACGTCGCGCTGACGAAACGCGCGGCGCCGTGGCCCACAAACAAAAACCGCCGGACGAACCGGCGGCGATGCGGCATTACATATTCGGGTAGTTTGGCCCGCCCCCGCCTTCCGGCGTGACCCACACGATGTTCTGCGTCGGATCCTTGATATCGCACGTCTTGCAGTGCACGCAGTTCTGCGCGTTGATTTGCAGTCGCTCGGAGTCGTCGTCGTTCTTCACGAATTCGTACACGCCTGCCGGGCAATAGCGCTGCTCGGGCCCCGCGTACTCCGTGAGATTGATGCCGACCGGCACGCTGGGATCCTTGAGCGTGAGGTGCGCCGGTTGGTTCTCTTCGTGGTTGGTGTTCGAGATGAACACCGACGACAGACGGTCGAAAGTGAGCTTGCCGTCCGGCTTCGGGTAGACGATCGGCTGGCATTGCGCGGCCGGCAGCAGGCACTCGTGATCGGCCTTCTTGCGGTGAATCGTCCACGGCATCTTGCCACCGAGCAGCTTTTGCTCGATGCCGGTCATGATCGTGGCGATGGTCAGGCCCTTCTTGAACCACTGCTTGAAGTTGCGCGCCTTGTTCAACTCTTCGTGCAGCCACGATTGCTCGAACGCGGCCGGGTAGGCGCTGAGCTCGTCACGCTGACGCTCGGCAACCAGCGCGTCGAATGCGGCGTCCGCGGCCATCATGCCGCTCTTGATGGCGGCATGGCTGCCCTTGATCCGGCTCACGTTGAGGAAGCCCGCTTCGCACCCGACCAGCGCACCGCCCTTGAAGACGAGCTTCGGCAGGGCCAGCAGACCGCCCGCCGTAATCGCGCGTGCGCCATACGAGATGCGCTTGCCGCCTTCGAGGAAGTGACGAATCGACGGGTGCGTCTTGTAGCGTTGAAACTCCTCGAACGGCGACAGGTACGGATTGCCGTAATCGAGACCGACGATGAAACCGACCGCCACCTGGTGATTCGGCAGGTGGTAGAGGAACGAGCCGCCGTAGGTTTGCGCATTGAGCGGCCAGCCTGCCGTGTGGATGACGAGGCCTTCCTTGTGCTTGGCCGGGTCGATTTCCCACAGTTCCTTGATGCCCAGGCCGTAGGCCTGCGGATCGCGCCCGTCGTCGAGATTGAATTTGCGGATCAATTGGCGGCCCAGGCTGCCACGCGCGCCTTCCGAGAAGATCGTGTACTTGGCGTGCAACTCCATGCCCAGTTGGAAGTTCTCGGTCGGTTCGCCGTCCTTGCCGACACCCATGTTGCCGGTCGCCACGCCCATGACCGCACCGTTCTCGTCGTACAGGATCTCGGCGGCGGGGAAGCCCGGGAAGATTTCGACGCCCAACGCTTCGGCCTGCTGGCCGAGCCAGCGCACGACGTTACCCAGGCTGATGACGTAGTTGCCATGATTCTGGAAGCAGGCGGGCAGCAGCCACGACGGCGTGGGGGTCGCGCCGGTCTCGTTCAGGAACAGGAAGCGGTCTTCGACGACCGGGGTGTCGAGCGGCGCGCCGAGGGCTTTCCAGTCGGGGATGAGTTCGCTCAGCGCCTGCGGATCCATGACTGCGCCGGACAGGATGTGGGCCCCGATTTCCGAGCCTTTTTCCAGCACACATACGGAAATGTCCTTGCCCGCCTCCTGCGCGCGCTGCTTCAAACGGATTGCCGTGGACAGGCCGGCCGGACCGCCGCCGACAACGACGACGTCATACTCCATCGACTCCCTCGGGCCGTACTGCTCAAGCAGCTTGGGATCCATTGATGCTCCTGTTATTAACGTTAGAATTCGTGGGTGCGGCCATTTTCCGGGAATGGGAGGCGCCTCGCAACCGCATATTAATAGCACGATCGTTCAGTTTGGTAGGTGAGCAACTCTAGCGGCAGGCCATGCGGCGTCGCCGTTTTTCGATGGATGTCGAGGCTCGAGGGAGAAGACGATGGGGCGTTCGCTGAATCTGGAAGGGAAAGTGGCGATGGTGACGGGCGCGTCGAGTGGACTTGGCATGCAGTTTGCCAAGGTGCTGGCCCAGGCCGGGGCGAAGGTCGTGCTGGCCAGCCGGCGCGTTGAACGGCTCAAGGAGTTGCGCGCGGAGATCGAGTCGCAAGGCGGTGCGGCGCACGTCGTTCCCCTCGATGTGACGGACTACGACAGCATTCGCGCCGGGGTGGCCCATGCCGAGACCGAGGCGGGGGCCATCGACATTCTCATCAACAATTCGGGGGTGTCGACCCAGCAGCGACTGGTCGACGTCACGCCGCAGGACTACGACTATGTTCTGAACACCAACACGCGCGGGACCTTTTTCGTGGCGCAGGAAGTCGCCAAGCGAATGATCCGGCGGGCCAAGGGCGATCCGCAGCGCCAGCATCGGATCATCAATGTGGCGTCGGTGGCCGGGCAGCGCGCGATCTCGCTGCTTGGCGTCTACTGCGTGAGCAAGGCGGCGGTCATCCACATGACTCGCGCGATGGCGCTGGAATGGGGGCGGTACAACATCAACGTCAATGCGTTGTGTCCGGGGTATATCGACACCGAGATCAACCACGAACATTGGCAGACCGATGCGGGGCGCAAGCTTATTCAGATGTTGCCTCGCCAACGCGTCGGCGAGCCGAGCGATCTGGACGGGCTGATTCTGCTTCTGGCGTCAGACGATTCCAGGTTTATCAATGGATCGATCATGACGATCGACGATGGCCTGGCGATCGGTTAAGCCATGACGGGCCTTATGCGGCGGGCGATTCGGTGCCATCGGTGGCCGCGCTGCAATGCGGCAATCGGGGAATGTCCGAGGCAGCCAGCGCCGTGGCGACGAGCGCATAATTCACCGATGCCAACGGGGTCGTGAAGGACGTCGCGTTGACGTCGGATCCCGAATCATCCTGAGGACACCATGCTGAATCAAGGCTGGCGAGCGCTCGTCGGCGTCGCGCTTGCCCTCGCCGCCGTCGCGCTGCCGGCGGCCGCGCGCCCCTACAAGGCCGAATACGCGCTGTCGATCATGCCCGATGCGGGCACGCCCTGGGGTAAAGGCACGCAACTCTGGGCCGATATGGTGCGCGAGCGCACGCACGGCCGCATCAACATCCGATTGCACACGGGCGCCTCGCTCGTGGGCGGCGATCAGACACGCGAATTCTCGGCCTTGCGTCAGGGCGTAATCGACATGGCGGTCGGCTCGACGATCAACTGGTCGTCGGCAATTCCCGAATTCAACGTTTTCTCCCTGCCATTCCTGCTGCGCGGCTGCCGGTCGCTCGACGCCCTCACGCAGGGTGAGGTGGGGCGCGAACTGTTTCGCCGCGTGGAAGAGCAGGGGGTCGTGCCGCTGGCGTGGGGCGAGAACGGTTTCCGACAACTGAGCAATTCGCGTCGGCCGATCCGTGCGCCGGAGGACATGCGCGGGTTGCGGTTCCGTGTTGTCGGATCGCTGTTGTTCAACGACATCTTCACGGCATTGGGCGCCGTGCCGACTCAGATGACGTGGAACGACGCGATGCGTGCGCTGCGCGCGCGCAAGATCGATGGCCAGGAAAATCCGATCACGGTTTTCAACAATGTGCGGCTCGACACGTTGGGGCAGCGCTTCATCACGGTATGGGATTACGTGGCCGATCCCATCGTGTTCTCCGTCAATCGGCAGGTCTGGGATAGCTGGACACCTCAGGACCGCGACATTGTTCGTGACGCCGCGATCGAGGCGGCGCGCTTCGAAGTGACGCTCGCGAGAGAGGATGCGATGAGCGGTGGGAGTGCGGCGTGGGATGATCTGGCGGCGCGTGGCGTGAAGGTGATACGACTCACGCCGGAACAACGTCAGCGTTTTGTCGACGCGACGCGTCCCGTCTATGCGAAATGGAAGGCGCTGGTCGGGCGCGATCTCGTCGACAAGGCTGAGGCTGCCGTAAGGGACGAAGTGACTACGGCCAAGTTGAACGAGCCCGACGTTCGCCGGTAGTGGCGATGGCTCGCCTCGGACGTGTCCGAAGCCGTGGTCTCGCGCAATCCCTAAAAGGCGGGGGATCCTGGCAAATCGCCCCGGTTTGCCGCGCACCGATCCCTGTGAAGCGCTACACTTTCTCCCCACGACGTCCTGTCACTGCACGGCAGGGCGTCGATCTTCAATATGGGGAATTTGCAGTGTCGTCAGAATACAAAGAAGTTTTCCGGATGCGCATGCCCATTCGCTGGGGCGATATGGATGCGTTCGGGCATGTGAACAATACCGTCTACTTCCGCTACATGGAGCAGGTGCGTATTTCGTGGCTGGAGTCGCTCGATATCGCGTCGGAGGAAACCTCGACCGGGGAGGGGCCGGTGATCATCAACGCCAACATGACGTTCTTGCGCCAGTTGCGTTATCCCGGCGATATCGATTGCCGCATGTCGGTGGGCGCGCTGGGCCGAAGCAGCGTCGACACCCGTTTCGAGCTGCGCCGTGCCGACATGCCTGAGGTACTCGTCGCCGAGGGCGGGGCGAAGATCGTTTGGGTCAACTACAAGGCGGAAAAATCGGTGCCGCTACCGGAGGCGGTGCGCGCATTGATGGTTTGAGGCGGAATCGCGGTCGTTGAACGGGGGCGCTGCTCGCCCCCTCGCGCCGCCTAATTGCCGAGCAGCCGCTGAACGAGTTCGGTGGCGGTGCCGGCGCCGTACTTCTGCATCAGACGCGCTCGGTAGATGTCGACGGTACGCGGGCTGATGTCGAGAATCTTGCCGATCTGCTTGCTCGTCTTGCCCTGCACGAGCTGGGCCGCAATTTCGCGCTCGCGAGCGGTCAGGGCCACGGCGACGCGACGGGTGGCCGACATGTCCTCGAAGGTCCAGAGGCCGGCGGCATGCGGGTCGTTCACGTCGAGCGATCGACCGGTCACGTGACACCAGAACAACTCGCCGCTGGCGCGGCGCATGATGCGCTCATCGGCATAGACGCCCTGCGTGCTCATGATTGGCGGAATGCGCTCGCCAATGCGCTCGAACTCCTTCGGCGACGGATACAGCACCTGAAACGACTGGCCAATCAGCGTCTCGGGTTCGTAGCCGAAGATCTTGCCGAGCTGACGATTGCAGTCCTCGATGATGCGCTGGCGCGAAATGACGAGGCCGACGGGCGCGATGTGAAATGCAGTCTGGTAGTCGAACGTCGGCATGGGGGAGCGGCGCGGATCCTGTCGGGGCGCGTGCCGGTGGGTCGCGTGCGACAGCCTGGCGCGCAGGGAGATATGTAATTTCACGTATTGTGCCCGATTTGCACGACACCGTAAGCTCTATGATTGCATGAGGGGCGTGGCCACGGTGATTCGCGGGGCGGCGCAAGCCTCGCAACGCGCAGGCGCGCGACATAATTTCAATGCTCAACCGAGGGAAAGGGACAAACGATGAACAAGGTATACGCCAGCGCCAAGGAGGCGCTCGCCGATGTTGTCGCAGACGGGCAAACGCTCGCCGTCGGCGGCTTCGGCCTGTGTGGCATTCCGGAGGCCCTGATCGCCGCGCTGCGCGACTCGGGCGTCAAGGGGCTCACCTGTATCAGCAACAACGCCGGCGTGGACGGCTTCGGCCTGGGCCTGTTGCTCGAGACGCGTCAGATCAAGAAGATGATTTCGTCGTATGTGGGCGAAAATAAGGAGTTCGAGCGCCAGTATCTGGCCGGTGAACTCGAACTCGAATTCACGCCGCAGGGCACGCTGGCCGAAAAGCTGCGCGCCGGCGGTGCGGGCATTCCGGCGTTCTTCACGAAGACAGGGGTCGGTACGGTGGTCGCCGAAGGCAAGGACACCCGTGAATTCGACGGCGAGACTTACATCATGGAGCGCTCGTTGCGCGCTGACGTCGCGCTCGTGAAGGCCGCCAAGGCCGATCGCGCCGGCAACCTCGTGTTCAATCGCACCGCCCGCAACTTCAACCCGGTGGCGGCCATGGCCGGCAAGATCACGATCGTCGAAGTCGAGGAACTGGTCGAGACCGGTTCGATCGACCCGGACGACGTGCATTTGCCCGGCATCTTCGTTCAGCGCATTGTGCTGAACGCCCATCCGGAAAAACGCATCGAACAACGCACGGTACGTGCCAAGTAAGCGCCGAGATCAAGGAGATAACCATGGCATGGAATCGTGATGAAATGGCTGCGCGCGCGGCGCGAGAGCTGGAAGACGGCTTTTACGTGAACCTCGGCATCGGGTTGCCCACGTTGGTGGCCAACCATGTGCCCGAGGGCATGGAAGTCTGGCTGCAATCGGAGAACGGCCTGCTTGGCATCGGCCCGTTCCCGACGGAAGACGAAGTCGATGCGGACATGATCAACGCCGGCAAGCAGACGGTGACCACGCTGCCCGGGTCGTCGATCTTCTCGTCGGCGGACTCGTTCGCGATGATCCGCGGTGGTCACATCAATCTGGCGATTCTCGGGGCGATGCAGGTTAGCGAAAAGGGCGACCTCGCGAACTGGATGATCCCGGGCAAGATGATCAAGGGCATGGGCGGCGCGATGGACCTCGTTGCCGGCGTCGGTCGCGTGGTGGTGCTCATGGAGCACGTTGCCAAGGGCGACGCGCACAAGATCCTCAAGGCCTGCGATCTGCCGCTCACCGGGGTTGGAGTGGTCAATCGCATCATCACCGACCTGGGTGTGATCGATGTGACACCAGGCGGCCTGAAGGTGGTCGAACTCGCGCCGGGCGTGACCAAGGACGAGATTTCGCAGAAGACCGGGGCGCCGCTCGACACGAGCGCTGTCTGACGTGTTCGCGATGTGCCGATTGTCTCCGGTTGCCTGAGTACCGGGGATGTCTGACACGCAGTATTGCTGAGGGTTGCCGTGGCCGTTGAACCCGGTGACCGGTGGAAGGCGAGACGGGCGGGGATTTCCCCGCCCGTTTTGTTTTGGAGACGTCTGCGGCCCAGTGACCATCCGTGCGCCGCGCAACGCTGCGCAGCGGATTGCCGGCATCGGTGCAAAGGAAGGCCGCAAGCGCGGTAGAATTCGGGTCTGGAAACCGATCCGAAGAGTCTGTCATGCCGAGCTACGCGCCGCGTCTGTCGAACGTTCAGTGCCTGAGTCCGTCCGGGTTGCATCGTATGGCGTACACCGAATGGGGCGATCCGGAGAATCCGCGCGTGCTGTTGTGTGTGCACGGGCTCACGCGATGCGGGCGCGATTTTGACGCGCTGGCGAAGACGTTCGCAAACGACTACCGTGTCGTGTGCCCCGACGTGGTCGGGCGCGGGCAGTCGTCGTGGCTGCGCAATCCCGCCGGGTATGTCGTGCCGCAATAC
Source organism: Pandoraea eparura (assembly GCF_902459725.1). Lineage (GTDB taxonomy): Bacteria > Pseudomonadota > Gammaproteobacteria > Burkholderiales > Burkholderiaceae > Pandoraea > Pandoraea eparura. The sequence goes on along the minus strand of NZ_CABPSH010000003.1, from coordinate 421,826 downwards.
GTCTCCGATATGGTGACGTTGATTGCGCGGCTGGGGGTGGCGTCGGTGGACTGGTTTGGCACGTCGATGGGCGGATTGATCGGCATGGGGCTTGCGGGTTTGCCGGATACGCCGATTCGAAGTCTGCTGCTCAACGACGTCGGGCCGCATATCGACGCCGCGGCGCTTGCCCGCATCGGTCAATATGTCGGCATGCCGAAGCGTTTTGCGTCGATCGACGAAGGCGCCGATTACCTCTGGTCGATCTCGTCGTCATTCGGCCCCCATACCCGTGAGGAATGGCATGCGTTATGCGAGCCGCTGCTCAAGGCCGACGGCGACGGGTATGTGTTGCGTTACGACCCATCGCTCGGGGCGGCGTTCGCCGCGATTTCGCCCGAGGCCGTGGCGGCGGGCGAGGCCATGCTTTGGGCGTCGCTGGCGGCGTTTTCCGGGCGCATACTGGTCGTGCGCGGCGAGCAGTCGGATCTGCTCTCTCGCGCGACATTGGAACAAATGCTGGCGCACGCGCAACATGCGCGCGCCGTTGAAATACCCGGCGTGGGGCATGCGCCGACGTTTGTGCATGCGGATCAGATCGAGATCGCACGCCGATTTTTTGCGGAATCCGCCGACTGACAGGCGCCCCGCTGGCCGGAGGGGGCATTGGCAGGTTCGGCATTCGAAGAATACGAGGAGTCTTACATCATGGCAGTACAACGTTTCTACGTCGAAAAGCGCTGGTCGGACATGGCCGTGCACAACGGCACGGTGTATCTGGCAGGCCAGACGCCGGACGACCGCACGCAGGACATGGCCGGTCAGACGCGCCAGGTGCTCGCGCATATCGACCGTCTGCTCGCCGAGGCGAACAGCGACAAGTCGCTGATCCTTTCCTGTCAGATCTACATTTCGGACATGAAGTACTTCGGTGAAATGAATCAGGTGTGGGACGACTGGGTGCCGGCCGGTAATGCGCCCCCGCGTGCCACCGTGCAGGCGTTGCTCGCCGACCCTGCCATGCTTGTTGAAATTGTGGTCGTGGCGGCGCAGCGCGAGCGCTGAGTGCACGACCCGCATCATCAGGGGCGCGCGACGCCCCGTGTTACGACATGAACCCACATCAAGCCCCGACATCCGCTGGCACGAATTCGACGACGGCGCCCGACGCCAGAAATTCGATCCCGGGCGCGGGTGAAGCCCCGCTGCCCGCCACGCTCGACGATGCGTTGGCGTTCGCCGAGACACTGTGCGGCGAGCACGTGTTGTCGTCCGGCGAGCCGATCATGGCGCACGCACGCGGCATGCTCGCGATTCTCGATACGCTGCGCGTGGACGAGGCAACGCATCAGGCCGCGGCACTCTTCTCGGCGGTCGAGTTCCTGCCGGATCCGCAAGCCACGTTGACCCAAACGTTCGGGGCCGAAGTGGCCGCGCTCGTGATCGACGTGCGCAAGTTGCAGCGGCTCTCGGGCGCGGGCTCGCGTGCCGCGCAGGCCATGCCGTCCGACGGGCGTGATCGCGACGCGGCGGCAGAGCGCAAGTCGCAGGTCGAAGGGCTGCGCAAGATGCTGCTCGCGTTCGCGCAGGACATCCGTGTGGTGATGATCCGGTTGGCGTCGCGTCTGCAATCGCTGCGCTGGTATGCGGCGCAGAAGAAGGCGCCGCCCGAGGACATGCCGCACGAGGTGCTCGAGATCTACGCGCCGCTGGCGAACCGTCTTGGCATCTGGCAACTGAAGTGGGAACTCGAAGACCTCGCTTTCCGCTTCCTTGAGCCGGTGACGTACAAGCAGATCGCCAAGCTGCTCGAAGAGAAGCGCGTCGAGCGTCAGACGTTCATCGAAGGGGCGATCCAGCGTCTTCAGGAGGAATTGGCGCGTGCGGGGGTCAGGGCCGAAGTGTCCGGGCGGCCGAAACACATCTATAGCATCTGGAAGAAGATGCGCGGCAAGGCGGTCGATTTCGCCGAGCTGTACGATGTGCGCGCGTTTCGCGTGATCGTCGACGACATCAAGGATTGCTACACGGTGCTGGGCATTGTCCACAACTTGTGGCAGCCGATTCCGAAAGAGTTCGACGACTACATCTCGCGTCCGAAGCCCAATGGCTACAAATCGCTGCACACCGTTGTGATCGGCGACGACGGGCGGGCCTTCGAGGTGCAGATTCGCACGAACGAGATGCATCACTTCGCCGAGTACGGCATCGCGGCCCATTGGCGCTACAAGGAGGCGGGGCAGCGGGGCTACGGCGGTGCGTTTGCGGCGAACGAGGCGTACGACGAGAAGATCGCCTGGCTGCGTCAGCTGCTTGCGTGGAAAGACGACGTGGCCGACACGGTGGGCGCCGAGGGGGCCGCGCAGCCCTGGGCGCAGCTCAAGCGCGCGACGATCGACGATCACATCTACGTGCTCACCCCGCAGGCGCGCGTGATTGCGTTGCCGCAGGGGGCGACGCCGGTGGATTTTGCCTATCATCTGCACTCGGAGCTGGGGCACCGATGCCGTGGTGCGCGTGTCGACGGCGCGATGGTGCCGCTCAACACGCCGCTGCAAAACGGGCAGACGGTCGAAATCGTGACGGTCAAGCAGGGCGGTCCGTCACGCGATTGGCTCAACACGCAGTTGGGGTATCTGCAGAGCCACCGGGCACGCCAGAAGGTGCGCCAGTGGTTCAATGCCATCGATCTCGAAGAGACGATCGCCCACGGTCGCACGCTGATCGACAAGACGCTGCAGCGCGAGGGCAAGACTTCGGTCAACCTGGAGGAGCTGGCCGCTCGCCTCGGGTTCCGTACGCCGGACGACCTCTACGCGTCCATCGCCAAGGATGAGTTCAGTCTGCGCCATGTCGAGCAGGCGCTGTCGGGCAACCTGCCGGGGCCGGAGCCGCGCGACGAGGATACGCTCGTCGCGAAGAAGAGCCTCGACACCAGCGTCGCGCAGGGAGCCAAGAGCGGGGTGCTGGTCGTGGGCGTCGGGGCGTTGCTCACGCAACTGGCCAAATGCTGCCGGCCGGCGCCGCCGGACCTGATCGTGGGCTTTGTCACGCGAGGCAAGGGCGTGTCGATTCACCGCCAGGATTGCACGAGTTTTCAGGCCATGAAGGCGCGTGCGCCGGAGCGGGTGATTCAAACCGCATGGTCGGCCGACGTGCTCGAAGGGCGGGGCGTGGCCGCTTATCCGGTGGACATTCAGATCGAGGCGACGGATCGTCAGGGATTGCTGCGCGACATCTCCGAAGTGTTTTCGCGCGAGAAGCTCAACGTCACTGGGGTCAGCACGCAGTCGCGGGGGGCGCAGGCGTTCATGCAATTTACTGTGGAAGTGCGCGATGGCGGGCAGTTGCAGCGAGCGCTGGCACAACTGGGTGGGGTGACGGGCGTCGTGTCGTCGCGTCGGCGGTAAGCGGTTTTTGCGGCAGGCACAATAATCGCTTGGCGACCCGCGCAAATGTTGCTAGAATCTCGTTCTCTTGTAGTAGGCTCGTAGCTCAGCTGGTTAGAGCACCACCTTGACATGGTGGGGGTCGTTGGTTCGAGTCCAATCGAGCCTACCAACGAATTTGATGCATGACAGTCCGCGAGACCCCGCAGACACAGGCGCTGGAAAAACACTCATGTTGAAGACCGCCCGAACTTTCACAGTGGTGAAGGTGCGACGTTAAGTCGAGGGTGTTTTTCGTCTGGATGCAAGGAATGAAGAGACGGCCTCGACGACAGTCGAGGCCGTTTTTTTTCGTGGTATTGCCGCGTGGCGTTGGCCGCGCGTGACGCTTTTGCGCATGGGAGTGCGACATGATTTCGGTACGTTTGCCTGACGGCTCGCAACGCCAGTACGAAGCCCCGCTCACGGTGGCGCAAGTCGCCGGCTCGATCGGCACGGGGCTGGCCAAGGCTGCCCTGGCCGGCCGCGTCGACGGCAAGCTGGTCGATACGTCCTATCTGATCGATCGCGATGTGAGTCTTGCCATCGTCACGGACAAGGACGCCGATGGTCTCGACGTCATCCGTCACTCGACGGCTCACTTGCTGGCTTACGCTGTCAAGGAGCTGTTCCCCGAGGCGCAGGTCACGATCGGTCCGGTCATCGAGAACGGCTTCTACTACGACTTTTCATTCCACCGCGCCTTCACGCCGGAAGATCTCGAGGCCATCGAGAAGAAGATGCACGAGCTGGCGAAGAAGGATGAGCCGGTCACGCGTGAAGTGCTCTCGCGCGACGACGCCGTACAGTTGTTCATGTCGATGGGCGAGAAGTACAAGGCCGAGATCATCGAATCGATTCCGGCAACGGACGAGATCGGCCTGTATCGCGAAGGCCGGTTCGTCGACCTTTGCCGTGGGCCGCACGTGCCGTCGACGGGCAAGCTCAAGGTCTTCAAGCTGATGAAGGTCGCGGGCGCCTACTGGCGCGGCGACGCCAAGAACGAACAGCTTCAGCGCATCTACGGCACGGCCTGGACGAAGAAGGAAGACCAGGACGCGTACCTGCACATGCTCGAAGAGGCGGAAAAGCGCGATCACCGCAAGCTCGGCCGCGCCCTGGACTTCTTCCACATGCAGGAAGAGGCGCCGGGCCTCGTCTTCTGGCACCCGAAGGGCTGGACGCTCTGGCAGCAGGTCGAGCAGTACATGCGCCGCGTCTATCGCAACAACGGTTACCAGGAAGTGAAGGGCCCGCAGATTCTCGACCGCTCGCTCTGGGAGAAGTCGGGGCACTGGGAGAACTACAAGGACAACATGTTCACGACGGAGTCGGAGAATCGCGCTTATGCGCTCAAGCCGATGAACTGTCCGGGCCATGTCCTGATTTTCAACTCGGCGCTGCACAGCTATCGTGACCTGCCGCTGCGCTATGGCGAGTTCGGTCAGTGTCACCGCAACGAGCCGTCGGGCGGCCTGCACGGCCTGATGCGCGTACGCGGCTTCACGCAGGACGATGGTCACATTTTCTGCACGGAAGACCAGATTCTCGACGAGTGCGTGAATTACACGGCGCTGCTGCACGCCGTGTACAAGGATTTTGGCTTCACGGACATGATTTACAAGGTCGCCACGCGTCCTGAGCATCGTGTTGGCTCGGACGAGAACTGGGACAAGGCCGAATTTGCGTTGATGGAGTCGCTGCGCCGTTCGAACTGCGAATTCGTGATCGCCGAGGGCGACGGGGCATTCTACGGCCCGAAGATCGAATACACCCTCAAGGACGCGCTTGGCCGGCAATGGCAGTGCGGCACGATGCAGGTCGACTTCTCGATGCCCGAGCGCCTGGACGCCGAGTATGTGGCCGAGGACAACAGTCGCCGACGCCCGGTGATGCTTCACCGCGCCATCCTGGGTTCGCTTGAGCGCTTCATTGGCATTTTGATCGAGCACCATGCTGGTGCAATGCCGACCTGGCTCGCGCCGGAGCAGGTGATTGTGCTGAATGTGTCCGAAAAAACGGCCGATTACGCACAGGAAGTGACGAAAAAGTTGAAAGAACAAGGGCTTAGGGCTCGCTGCGATTTGCGCAACGAGAAAATTAGCTATAAAATACGCGAGCATTCCTTGCAGAAGGTTCCCTATCTCGTTGTGGTCGGGGACAAGGAGCAGGAAGCGAATACGGTAGCCGTGCGTGCCCGTGGCGGCGTGGATCTGGGTGTGATACCCGTTGACGCGCTCATCGAACGTCTGGCGCAGGAATGCGCAACGTTCCAATAACGCCTGTCGGACAGCGCGGCTAAATTTTTTGTTTTTTTCGAGGATAAGCAACATCGCTACCGATAAAGCGCATCGCATCAATGGCGAGATCACTGCGCCTGAAGTGCGTCTAACCGGGGTCGACGGTGAACAGCTCGGCATCATGAAACTCGCCGAGGCTTTCCGTCTGTCCGAAGAGGCCGACGTGGATCTGGTGGAAATCGCGCCGCAGGCGCAGCCGCCGGTGTGCCGCCTGATGGACTATGGCAAGTTCAAGTATCAGGAACAGAAGAAAGCGCACGAGAACAAGCTGAAGCAGAAGGTTGTTCAGATCAAGGAAGTCAAATTCCGGCCTGGCACCGACGACGGCGACTACAACGTCAAGTTGCGCAATTTGAAGCGGTTCCTCGAAGAAGGCGACAAGACCAAGATCACGCTGCGTTTTCGTGGCCGTGAGATGGCTCACCAGGAAATCGGCGCTCGTATGCTGGAACGTCTGAAGTCCGATCTCGAAGAGTTCGGCCAGCCGGAACAGATGCCGAAGATGGAAGGCCGTCAGATGATCATGGTCATCGCGCCGAAGAAGAAGTAACGCCGTGGCGGTGTCGAACGATGCCGCCGGGCTGCAAGGAATTGCTGCCGTGGCCCGCAAGGCCGCGGCAGCGATGCAGGGTGCTGTCTGACCCTGAATACAAGTGGTCTCGGGTTCTACAAGGGGCGCGATTTTGGCGTCACACCTGTGATCATGTTAAAAACTCGGAGTTTTTCATGCCTAAGATGAAAACCAAGAGCGGTGCCAAGAAGCGCTTTCGCGTGCGTCCTGGCGGTACCGTTAAGCGTGGTCAGGCCTTCAAGCGTCACATTTTGACGAAGAAGACCACCAAGAATAAGCGTCACCTGCGCGGTGCCGTCGGCGTTCATGAGTCTGATCTGAACTCCGTACGCGCAATGCTGCCCTTCGCTTAAACCCCGACTTAGATAGGAGAGAAACATGCCTCGAGTCAAACGTGGGGTCACCGCACGGGCCCGCCATAAGAAAGTCATCGCTGCTGCCAAGGGTTTCCGCGGCCGCCGCAATAACGTCTTCCGCATCGCCAAGCAAGCGGTCATGCGCGCTGGGCAGTACGCCTATCGCGATCGCCGTAACAAGAAGCGCGTGTTCCGCGCCTTGTGGATTGCGCGTATCAATGCAGGTGTGCGTCAGCACGGTATGACCTACAGCGTGTTCATCGCTGGTCTGAAGAAGGCCTCGATCGAACTCGACCGCAAGGTGCTGTCCGACATGGCCATCAACGACAAGCCGGCGTTTGCCGCGATTGTCGCCCAGGTGAAAGCCGCCGTCGCAGCCTAAGCTGTAGTTAGCGTATCGCGCGCCTTACCGCGCGCCATTCGCCAGGAGGGGGCTCTCATCGGAGCCCCCTTTTGTTTTTCGCATGGTACATGCGGCCATCTCGACCGCCTAACTTGAGTCTGTAGCATATGGATCTGGAACTTATCGTCAGCGAAGCGCAGCGTGCGTTCGCCGCCGCTCCCGACGCCGCCGCGCTGGAAAACGAGAAAGCCCGCTTTCTTGGCAAGACCGGCCAACTGACCGAGTTGCTCAAGGGCCTCGGCAAGCTTGATCCCGACGCGCGCAAGCATGAGGGCGCACGGATCAATGCGGCCAAGCAACAGATCGAAGGCGCCCTGCAGGCGCGCCGTCAGGCCATGGCCGACGCGCTGCTCGACGCGCGCTTGTCTGCCGAGGCCGTCGACGTCACGCTGCCCGGCCGAGGCCTGGGCGCTGGCAGCCTGCACCCCGTGCTCACCACCTGGGAGCGCGTTGAACAGATTTTCCGCTCCATTGGCTTCGACGTGGCTGATGGCCCCGAAATCGAAACCGACTGGTTCAACTTCACGGCACTGAACAGCCCGGAGAATCACCCGGCGCGTTCGATGCAGGACACGTTCTACATCGAAGGGAACGACGACGCCGGCAAGCCGTTGCTGCTGCGCACGCACACGAGCCCGATGCAGGTGCGTTACGCGCGCATGAACAAGCCGCCGATCAAGGTGATCGCGCCGGGCCGCACGTACCGCGTCGACTCCGATGCCACGCACTCGCCGATGTTCCACCAGGTCGAGGGCCTGTGGATTGCCGAAGACATCAGCTTTGCCGACCTGAAGGGTGTGTACACCGACTTCCTGCGCAAGTTCTTCGAGCGCGACGACATTCAAGTGCGTTTCCGCCCGTCGTATTTCCCGTTCACGGAACCGTCCGCCGAAATCGACATGCAGTTCGAGACCGGCAAGAACGCGGGCAAGTGGCTGGAGATCTCGGGCTCGGGGCAAGTGCATCCGAGCGTCGTGCGCAATATGGGACTCGACCCGGAGCGTTACATCGGCTTCGCGTTCGGCTCGGGGCTGGAGCGTCTCACGATGCTGCGCTACGGCGTGCAGGACCTGCGCCTGTTCTACGAGAACGACCTGCGCTTCCTGCGCCAATTCATGTAATCGATGCCGACGGCCCCGGACTGGCGCGACGCCGCTGCCGCCGGGCTCTCGGATGTGAAGACTTAACTGCGAGCGAACTGATCCATGCAATTCTCTGAATCGTGGCTGCGTACCCTGGTCGACCCGGATTTGTCGACGGACGCGTTGGCGCATGCCCTGACGATGTCCGGGCTCGAGGTCGAGGAAACCGACCCGGTGGCCCCGCCGTTTACCGGCGTGGTCGTGGCCAAGGTGCTCGACGTCGCCCGGCATCCGGATGCTGACCGCCTGAACGTCTGTCAGGTCGATGCCGGCACCGGCGAGACGCTCACCATCGTGTGCGGCGCACCCAACGTGGCGCCGGGCATCAAGGTGCCGTGCGCGACCGTGGGCGCGGCCTTGCCCCCGGCCGAAGCCGGCGGTGCCCCGTTCCAGATCAAGATCGGCAAGCTGCGCGGCGTGCAGAGTTTCGGCATGCTGTGCTCGGCGCGCGAGCTCAAGCTCTCGGAAGACCATGGCGGTCTGATGATCCTGCCCGATGATGCCCCGGTTGGCATGAACATCCGTGAGTATCTCGATCTCGACGACACGGTGTTCGTCGTCAAGCTCACCCCGAACAAGGCCGATTGCCTGTCGCTGCTGGGTATCGCCCGCGAAGTCGCCGCCATCACCGGCGCGCCGCTCAAGGACTTGCCGGGCCAGGGCGCCCAGCCCGCGACGATCGCCGACACACTGCCGGTGCGCATCAGTTCGCCGGAAGGTTGCGGACGCTTCGGTGGCCGTATCATCCGCAACGTGAACGCTGCCGCGGCGTCGCCGCGCTGGATGGTCGAGCGCCTCGAGCGCGCCGGTCAGCGCAGTATTTCTGCGCTGGTCGATATCACCAATTACGTGATGCTCGAATTGGGGCAGCCGCTGCACGTCTATGATCTGAACCGTCTGCAAGGCGGGATCGACGTGCGCTTCGGGCGTGCGGGAGAAACGCTCAAGCTGCTCAACGAACAGACCGTGACGCTCGACGAAAGCGTGCTCGCCATCACCGACGCCAGCGGTCCGATCGGGCTTGCCGGCATCATGGGCGGCGACTCGACCAAAGCGGGTCTGGAGACGCAGAACATCTTCCTCGAAGGCGCATTTTTCTTCCCGCAGGCGATTCAGGGCCGTGCGCGCAAATACAACTTCACCAGCGATGCCTCGCACCGCTTCGAGCGTGGCGTCGACTTCGCAGGCAATGTGCGCTCGCTCGAGCGTGCCACACAACTGGTGCTCGATATCTGCGGCGGCCAGGCCGGTCCGCTGGAAGATCACGTCGCGAAGTTGCCCGAGCGTCAGCCGGTGACCCTGCGCGTCGCACGCGCCGTCAAGATTCTGGGGGTGCCGGTTGCCGAGGCGGAGATGAGCGCCATCTTCACGCGGCTGGGGCTGCCGTTCACGCTGCAAGACGGCGTGTTCAGTGTCACGCCGCCGTCGTATCGCTTCGACATCGAGATCGAAGAGGATCTGATCGAAGAGATCGCACGCATCTATGGTTTCGATCGCATTCCGGCCAATCCGCCGGTCGCCGCGAGCGAAATGCGTCCGACGCAGGAAGGCCGCCGCTCGCAGCATGCCGTGCGTCATGCCGTGGCAGCGCGCGACTATCACGAGACGGTTGGCTTCAGCTTCGTGGACGTCGAGTGGGAAGCCGACTTCGCCGGCAACGACAATCCCATCAAGCTGCTCAATCCGATCGCCAGCCACCTCGCCGTGATGCGCTCGACGCTCATCGGCAGTCTGATCGCGGCCACGCGCTACAACCTGAACCGCAAGGCGTCGCGCGTGCGCGTGTTCGAAATCGGGCGTACTTATCATCGCGACAACACGGTCGCGTCGGGCGAGCTGAGCGTTGGCGGCTATCGTCAGCCGCTCACGGTCGCGGCGCTGGCCTACGGCCCGGTGCTCGACGAGCAGTGGGGCGCGGCAACGCGCCAGGTCGATTTCTTCGACGTGAAGGGCGATCTCGAAGCGCTGTTGTCGCCGCGCACGGCACGTTTCGTCAAGGCCGACCACCCAGCGTTGCATCCGGGACGCAGTGCGGCGATCGAAGTCGATGGCAAGCGTGTCGGGATCCTCGGCGAGCTGCATCCGCGCTGGCAGCAGAAGTACGACCTGCCGCATGCGCCGGTGCTGTTCGAGATCGAGGCGCAAGCGCTGCTGGTGCGCGACGTCGCGAGCTACGAAGAGATCTCGAAGTTCCCGCCGGTCACGCGTGACATCGCGCTGGTGGTGGATCAGGCGCAGCCGGTACAGGGTCTGATCGACGCCATGCTGGCGGCGCGTCATGACGATCCGGCATGCAGCGTGGTGCAATCGGTCCGCCTGTTCGACGAGTTCCGCCCGAAGGCCGGCGCAGCGTCGGGCTCGCTGGGGGCGCAGGACAAAAGCGTGGCGTTTCGTGTTACTCTGCAAGACCCCTCGGGTACGTTGCAGGACGAGACGGTCCAGAGCGCGATCAACGCACTGGTACAACGGGTAGAAGGGTTTGGCGCACGTTTGCGCGCCTGAAACTTGGTTAGCATCCGCTTGCGAGTGGGTTATCGCACTGTCATCGCCATCGCGTGAGACGTATGAACGAAATGAATCCTGGTGAATTTGAAGCCATGCTCGCGGCGCAGCGCATCGCGCTGGGCCGCAGCGACACGAACGAGGTCTCGACCGAAGCGCCTACGCTGACCAAGGCCGAACTGGCCGAGCTGCTGTTCGAGCAAGTCGGATTGAACAAGCGAGAAGCGAAGGATATGGTCGAGGCGTTTTTCGAATCGATCCGTGACGCGCTGGAATCCGGCGACAGCGTCAAGCTCTCCGGCTTCGGTAACTTCCAGTTGCGCGACAAGCCGCAACGACCCGGTCGGAATCCGAAGACAGGTCAAGCCATTCCGATTGCGGCGCGTCGCGTGGTCACTTTTCACGCCAGCCAGAAGCTCAAGTCGATGGTGGAATCCGGCGTACTGAGCAAGTAATTTCCGGCCGCCGCATTCTGTGGCGGCCGCTGGTTTCTCCTTCGCAGTTTAACCGTCGTCCCATTCCGCTCACGCCGCGATGGATCACGTTGCCTTGCCGCCGATTCCCGCAAAGCGTTACTTCACCATCGGTGAGGTGAGCGAGCTGTGCGGCGTCAAGCCGCACGTTTTGCGCTACTGGGAGCAGGAGTTCACGCAACTGCGCCCGGTCAAGCGGCGCGGTAACCGACGGTACTACCAACACCATGAAGTCCTGCTGATCCGGCGTATCCGGGAGTTGCTCTATGAGCAGGGCTTCACCATCAACGGGGCACGTAACCGTCTCGAAGCCGATACGCCGCGCGGTCCCCGTGCGAGTGCGACGGGGGCGGCCGCCGGGCTCGCGGGCGAGCCGGCGCCGTTGGCTGAATTCGAGGGCGCGGTCGACGTCGATGATCTGCGTCGCCGGCTGGAAGCCATTATCGATCTGCTCAAGTCTTGAGCAAGTAGGGGCGCCTGGGTAGCGGCTTGCCTCGCGCTCTCCGCCCCGAGGCCGTTGTGTTAAGCGATTCCAGCGTCGCTGGCAGTGACCGCTCGGTAGCGAGGGCGTGTGACGCTCCCAGTGGCGCTCGGCTGCCGTTGTGCGGCCCGACCGGGGCGTTGAACCCCGGGATTCTCCTGATGCGGCGGTTGCCGAAATATCCGTAATCCGACATATGAGACGCCGCGAGGCGGGGGCGTTCGCGCCCAACCTCACCCAACGCGGCCTCCCGAATGCGCACGTACCGAATGACTTCCGGGGGCGCCTCGATTGCCTTACACTTGCCGGAAACCATGGCGTGCGTGAGCGACGACCGCTGGATCCTATTGACGACCGGGCCAACACCGACTTTCGCGCGCGCTTGCGCACAAGGGCTGAAAGGATCTCGACCTATGGCGGAACCGAGCACAATGGGAGCGCGACAGGGAAGTTGGATGGCGCCGCGTCGCTCGATCGCCGCGATTCTGATTTTCGGTCTCCTGATTCTGGCCCTTGTCTGGACGGCTGTGCTTTGGCGCATCGCCATTGAACGCGAGGCCATTCTGCGCGACGCGGCCGGCTCGGCATCGACGGTCGCGACGGCGCTCGAGCAACATACGCTGCGCGCCATCCGTCAGGTTGATCAACTGACCCGTTTCGTGAAATACGAGTTCGAGCGACGTCACGGGACCTTCGATCTGAAGCGCTCTCTCGTTGAAGGGACGGTCAAGGACCCCTTCATGGTGCAGGTCAGTCTGGCGGATGCGAAGGGCGACATCATCGCCACGACGATAGCCGGCGGCATCGGCGTCAGCATTGCCGACCGGGAGCACTTCCGCGTGCATCAGGAGCTCGCGAACGACAACTTGTTCATCAGTCATCCCGTGCTCGGGCGCGTGTCGCACAAGTGGGTGCTCCAGTTCACTCGGCGGCTCAATCATCCCGACGGCAGCTTCGCAGGTGTCGTGATCGTGTCGCAGGCGCCGGACTACTTCACTACGGACTTCTACACGAACGCCGTGCTTGGCCAGTATGGCGAGGTCGCCGTCATTGCCGACGACGGTGCGATGCTCGCGCGCAGCACCGGCGCCGGCGTTGCTGTCACCGGCACGGGGGAACTGCCGCCGTTCTCGGCCGCGCAACGCACCTCCGGCATCCAGCGCGATCCCATCGACGGCGTCGAGCGCATCGTGGCTTACCGGCATCTGCGCGATTATCCGCTGGCGGTTCAGGTCGGTTTGTCGGTGGAAGAGGCGCTGGCTGAGCACCGGCATGTGGCGCGGGTCTATCTCACGATGGCCACCTTCGTGTCGGTCGCACTCATCGTGTTCTTCGCGCTGATTGCCTACCTCATGCAGCGGCTGATCGGTCGCGACCAGCAGCTCACGCGTCTGATCTCGTTCGACGCGCTTACCGGACTTCCGAATCGCTACGCGATGATGGAGTCGCTGCGGCGTGCACTGGCCACGCCTGATCAGGTCGGCAAGGTGGCGTTGCTGCACATCGACCTGGACAACTTCAAGAGCGTCAACGACACGCTGGGCCATACCCAGGGTGACGAGATCATTCGGCAGGTCGCTGAACGCTTTGCCCCGTGCATGCCGCCAAACGCCATGCTGGCGCGTTTTGCCGGCGACGAGTTCATGGTGCTGCTCGCAGGCGACGGGGCGCCGGATAGCGCCGAAGCGCTGGGCGAGACACTGCTTGCCACGCTCAAGTCGCCGATGGTGGCCGACGGCACGTCTTTCGCGTTGCACGCGAGTATTGGCGTGACGTTCTGGTCGACGCTGGAAGAAACCGAAGCCGATCTCATCAAGAAGGCCGATCTGGCCATGTACTCGGCCAAGGAGGCCGGCAAGAGTATCGTGCGCGTCTACACGCAGCAGATGACGTATCAGGCGCATCAGCTCGTCGTGTGGGAGCGCCAGATGGAGCAGGCGCTGGCCAACGGCGAATTCTTCCTCGCCTATCAACCCATCGTCGCGCTCGAGTCCGACTGCGTGCGTGGCATGGAGGCGTTGATTCGCTGGCGTCACCCGGAGCGAGGCGTGTTGAGCGCAGGCGACTTCATTCCCCTGGCGGAAACGACCGGGCAGATTGTCGCCATCGGCGAGTACGTGCTGGCGCAGGCTTGCAGTCAACTGGCCGCGTGGCGAGACACGCCGATGGCGTCGCTGCGGCTGGCTGTCAATGTCTCGTCGGTCCAATTCTGGCGCGGCGACATTGGCGAACTGGTCGAGCGTCTCTTGCGGGCATACGCGATCGAGCCGAATCGTCTGGAGCTGGAAATCACCGAGTCGGTCATGATCCGGAACCCGGCGCTCGTGGAGATGAGAATCGAGCAATTCAAGCGCGCCGGGCTACGCATCGCGCTGGACGACTTCGGTACCGGATACTCCTCGTTATCCTACCTGACCCGATTTCCTGTCGACACCCTCAAGGTCGATCGCTCATTCGTGGAATCGATTCCCGATTCGTCACGCTCGTGTCTGATGATTTCGAACATCGTCAACATCGCGCGTTCGCTGGGTATTGAACTGATTGTCGAGGGTGTGGAGAACGATCGGCAACTGGATTGGCTGCGTCATTTCGTGCCGCTGTGCGCACAGGGTTACTTATTCTCGCGGCCAGTGGAAATCGATCAGCTTGATTCGGTCATCGCGCGTTTGGGTATCTGCCGTTAAAGCGAGGCAATGCGGCAAGGTAGACGAGCGAAGTATTCAGCTAATTAATAGATTAAATAGGCATTCGTAATATATTCGTGATTTGATGTTCGTCGCTACAGTTTGATCGTCGGTGTGCTATAAAATTGCCCGATTCGCGGGATGAATCCGGTCGGCATAAGCGCCATAAGTGGCATAAGCGCTATAAGAGGCGCAAGAGGCGCAAGAGGTGTAAGAGGCGTGAGCGGGAAGTGCGGCGAGTGCGAACGGCGGCGGGCCGTCGCGAAGCCCGCTTGAAGGCGAGGGAGGCAGGGTGTCAACCGCCTGCCATTGTCGGGGTGGACAATGCGGGCGGTCAGGATCCGACGGCGCGGGGCGCGACAGGCCGGGGGTCGGGAAAGGGGGACAAAAGGGGGAACGAGTTCGACGCGCAGACCAGAATTGGCGGTAATTCGCTGGCACCAGGGCGGCCAGTCGCGACCAGAACTTCTGTCCGGGGAAATGACAGAAACGCGACACGAATGCGGCGCATATTTCGCCAACGTAAGAAGTGAATAATATTAGAACGAGCGTTTGATTTTCGGATGAGGATAAGGCATTGGCTTTATGCTGCCAGCGTCTCGGTTGGCGTGCTGGTCGCCTGCTGGGTTGCGGCGGACCGCACCGCCACGTCGCTGGTCGGCGACAAGCTTGCCCAGAGCGTCGACGCCGGGCAAATGGTGGCCGACCGTGTCGCCGACGGCATGATTCACGCGATCAACACCGATCTGGCGATGGTGCGCGCCATCCCCTCGACGTTGGCCGAAGTGGATTTGCTGCGCGACGTTCTGCGCCCGCCGGGCGGCGGGGCACCGCCCCCCGAGATGGTCGATCGCGCCAACAGGTTTCTGCTAGGCGCTCAGGGATACTTCGGTGTTGACCGGGTGTGGCTGATCGATGCCCACGGCATCTGTGTGGCCGCGAGCAATTTCAACGATGGGCCATCGCCGATCGGACAGTCGGTGGCCGACATGCCCTACGTCACCAATGCCCTGTTGGGCGGACGCTTCGAGAGCTATGCCGCAGGCTGGGAGCATCAGGCGCCGGGCCTTTATTTCAGCGTTCCGGTGTATCGCCAAGGCGCGCTGATCGGTGTCGTGATGACCAAGATCGGACTCCGACGTTTGCGTCATTGGGTAGGCAGTGGCGAATCGTTCATCGCGGACGGCAACGGCGTGGTCATCATGGCGAACGACCCGCGCTTTGAAAATCGCTTCATGCTCGATGGCAAGTTGGGGGCGCTCTCCGCCGCCCAGCGGCGGGCGTTGTATCAGCGTGACGACTTCGCACGCATGCCCATCTCGCAGTTCAAGCGCGCCCCCGGCCGCTCGAACGCCTGGGTGCCGCAGGAATTGCTGGCGCGGATGTCGGCGTTCGGCGAGTTCCGCAAGCCGTTCGTGATCACGTCGCGTCCGAGTTCGAGCAACGGCCTGACCGTCTACGCGGTGGAAGGCGTCGACGCCTGGGAGGCGCTTACGCGCGAGCATGCCAAGGATCTGGCATTGTGTTTCCTGCTGTATCTGGGCGGTGTCGTCATTGTGGCCCTCGCGCTCTGGACGTACTGGCGTGAGCGGGCGCAGCATCGTGTCGCCCGTCAGTCGAACGAGGCACTGCGCGCAGCCAATCATCAACTGGCCTTCGAGGCGAGTTATGACGAACTGACGGGCAGCCTTACGCGGCGCTACTTCTTTCATCGTTTCGAGCGGTTGCTGGAAAGCACGCAGCGCAAGAACGAGCCGATGAGCCTCATCGTCGCCGATCTCGATCTCTTCAAGTCCATCAACGACACCTATGGGCATGCCATCGGCGATCAGGTGCTGTGCCGTTTCGTGCTGGTCTGTTCGTCGACGTTGCGCGGCGACGACCTGATCGGCCGCATCGGTGGCGAGGAGTTCGCGATTCTGCTGCCGGGGGCGAGCGAGCGCGACGCGCTGCGTGTCGCGGATCGCATCCGCGAGCGCTGCAAGCGTGAATCGCTGGAGGGTAGTGAGCCGCCGCTGCGGTTCTCGGCGAGTTTCGGCATCACCGAGTGGCAGGACGACGATTCGCCGATGTCCATGGTCGAGCGCGCCGATATGGCGCTGTACCGCGCGAAACGCGCCGGTCGCGACCGTTGCTGGGTGTTCTGAGCCGGGACCGGCGGCCCCTCGGGCAGGGGCTGCACGTCATATTGCGTCGTGGTTACCAATGTCACGTTTGGTAACCAAAGAAGCTGCGTCCCGCGCGCATTTCACGGGAACCCGCGTGTCTAATGAGTCAACAAGGGCTGCGAGGCTCGACGACCTGCCGATGGCCGGTGGTCGATGCTCGTCGCTCGCGACTCGAACAGCTCATGCGGGAGACGTTATCGTGAAACGATTACTTTGGCTGGCAGGCGGCGCTGCCGTCGCCGTGATGATGGCCGGTTGCGTTGCCGTGCCCTATGGTTCTCCGGCGTACGGCAACGCGTATTACGACAGTTATGGCTATGCGCCGGGCTACGCAGTCGCGCCTGCGCCCGTGGTGACGTTCGGGATATCGGGCGGCTACTACGGCGGTGGATATTACCGCGGATGGCACGGCCGGGGCCGCGGATGGGGTCGCGGATGGGGATGGCATCACTGAGATGGCACCGACGGGGCGGGCTGAGCGCCCGGCCCCGGCGTCCCGTGCGCGGTCGTTACCGCACTCAGAACTCCGACAGCGCGAAATCGTCCTTGGCGACGTCGCATTCCGGGCAGCGCCAGTCGGCCGGTACGTCGACCCAGCGCGTGCCGGGGGCGAGGCCGTCGTTCGGCGCGCCTTCGGCTTCGTTGTAGATCCAGCCGCAGATCAGGCAGATCCAGCGCTTGAATTCGGTCGGGGTGTCCAGCAGGGTCGTCATGGTGTCGAGGCAACAGGGATAACGTGAGCGACCCGCATTGTAAGGCAAGCGCAGCGCGACGTCCCGCCCGCGGACCAGGGTGTGCGCACGCAACGTTAATCCAGATCAATGGACGGGCGCGGCAGGTGCGAATCAGGGAGCGGCGAGGGAGCGAACGGAGGGGGCAGGCGCGCCGGCGGCGACCGGCGCGCCAAACATTACCAGTGAATCTGGTTCAGGAAGATCGGCGCCATCTGTGCAAGCGAATTGAGCAGCGAAATCGCGGTGTCGCGATGGGATACCTCCCGCCACAAGCGACTTTCCTTGACGACCCGATCACGGTCTTCTGCCGTCTTCACGTCAGGCGAGCGTAACTCGTTGATCAAGTCGATGACGGACGCGCGGTCGACCGTTTCCGTGACCGAATGACGCGCGAGCAGGTCGTCCAGATGGACGCGCTCCGCTTCGGTCGTGGACGCGTCGGCAGGCGACGGGGCAGGGGTAACGGACGGCTTGTCGGATTGGGTCATACGAGACGTTCTCCCGAAGTTACTGGAAAGCGAAACGGCCGCTGAACCGCGGATCCTGTGAGGATCCCAAGTCATGCATGGCGAGTTATCGCACGATTCCATCATAGGCCGATTCGCTTGCGCTGCGAACCCTCTCCTGCGCGCGAAGCCCCCGCTTTTCGCGCGAATCGCCGCGTGATTTCCCACGGGCTTGCGTCACGTCAAAGCCGTAACGGTTTGTAATACGTGCGCACAGAAGCGCGGTGAAACGTCAAGCTTAAAAAATTTATCCAAGGCTGACGCTGAAACGGGCAATCCTCTTGACAGCTTGTAACGACGGGCCTTTCAGCAGACAGGGGGCGGGTTATCCAGTGGGTTATCCACAGAACCTGTGGGTAACTCGTCGCGCGTTCGGCGTTCGGCGATCGCCGAGCGTGTAACGCCGATCGGCGCCGGTCAGTCACACGCACCGACACCGCACCGACGCCGCGTCGTCACCGAAAGAGCGGGCGCAGCATCAGCAGCGCGAAGAACAGTGCGACACCAACGGGGAGCAGACCCGTGAAGAAGGCGGGCCATGGACCGCGGCCGCGACGACGTGCACCGAATGATGAAATCAGGCCGGCGCAAAGACACATCACGCCGACGGCCCAGGTGGGATGTGGGCTCTTGAGCACCCAGGCGGCAGCGGCCAGCAACCCGATCCAGGCGAGCGGCAACGCGCCCGGTGGCGGCAGGGCACCGCCGGGCGAAAGCTTGGCGCTGCGAGACTTGTCGGCGGTGTTGGACGTGGCAGGCGTGGCGGGCGTACCCGGCTTGTTTGGGGGATTGGCAGGCATTGAGATTCCGGAAACGCAGGGGGGCGCAACGACGCGGGCGTGCGAAAGACGCAGGATAGCAAACGCCGCGCGGCAGCGCTCAGGACTTGCGAGCGTGCAAGGTGGGGAACGCAGAGGGTCTTGCGGCCGCATGCATGTCGTCTGCGGGGGCGTCCACATGCCAGACGGCGGTCGAGTCGACGTCACGCGTCGGCGCGAACGCTGGCGGTGTCGCACAGCGGTTGTCGAGGTCGACATATTGCTTTCGAACCACGCGCTCGGCGGCTGGCGTTGTCATGATTCTCCGCGGAACGGCCAAGCCGTGACGCGTGCCACGCTCACCCGGGACGGACGCTTCCGGCGAGGCACGCACGGCAACGCATGGTTGATGAAAGGGATCGGCGGGTGCCGTGCCCGGTGGCATGGCCTGGGCGTGGCCCCGGGTTGCACCGGACGCGATCAGCATGCTGAGTATGACGAAGCCGAACCGAAGCCATGCCATATGACGACCGGCGGGCGGGAAAGTGGGTGAAAAAGCGGGCGGGACTTGTGGCCTGGCGTGTCTCGGCGGCATGGCGGGCTCCGTCGGGGCGATCGTTGGGACGCCGTGCAGGGCGAGTATTGCAAGCGGCTGCGCGGTGTTTTCACGAAGCTAAAGCCAATATCGTGCCGGAATCGGTAAGTGAATGATTTTGCAAGGAATGTGGGGACGTGATGGCACACATGCACCGATGGCCTGATATCAAGTGTTGCAGTTCCGAAACGTGCGCCTGAGAATCGACGTGTCGACGTGTCGACGTGTCGACGTGTCGACGTATCGATGTATCGACGCATGCGCGGACGCGGACCCGACCCGACCCGACCATGACATGGGCAATTTACCGATTTCGTGAGTGCTGTATATAATTACAGTATTCCACTCCACGGCGAGACAGAACCCCTCATGAAAGCCAACTACTCCATCGCCGACATCGAGCAGGCGATCAACTACTGGACTGGCCGTCAGGCCGCCGACAGCCACTGGTCGTTGTGTCAGTCGGCGCGAGCGCTGGCCAACATTTATGGCGAGATGATCTACCGGCGTGAGACGAGCATTCCCGCCGATACGCTCGACGCCGAGCAAAGCCAGGCCATCGAGACGGCGCTACATCAGATGGAGCTGGGTCTCGCGCCGTGATTCGGGATGAGGCCGGGCATTCCACGGCCTTCCGCCTTCCAGGACGTTTCAGGAGAGCCGGGGCGACGGCGAGGGGGGCCGTGTCGACCATCGTTCGAGCCAGCATTCGAGGTCGACGGCCGACAGCGCGGGGGCAAACAGATACCCCTGCGCCACGCGATACCCCTGGGCGACGAGCAGCGCACGCTGGGCCTCGTCCTCCACCCCTTCCGCAACAACGGTCAGGTGCAGATTGCGCCCGATGCTGATGATGGCATTGGTCAGTGCCCGGACTGTCTCGTCGCGGGCGATGTCGTGCACGAAACTTCGGTCGAGCTTGAGCTCGGAGACCGGCAGGCGACGCAGATAGCCCAGACTCGAGTAGCCGGTGCCGAAGTCGTCCATCGACAGCCGTACGCCCATGCCGTGAACTTCCTCGATGATGCGCAGCGTGCTCGGGTTGTGGTCCATCAGCACGCTTTCCGTGATTTCGATGGCCAGGCACGACGGTGGCAGATCGTGATCGGCCAGAGCGTCGGCAATCGTGCGCGGCAGGTTGTGATCGTGAAAATTGGTCGGCGACAGGTTGACGGACACGTTGCCGATGCCCACGCCACGCTGGCGCCAATCTGCCAACTGGCGGCATGACTCGCGCAGTGTCCAGGTGCCCAGTTCCCCGATCAGGCCGCATTCCTCCGCCAGAGAAATGAAGCGCGATGGCGACACGTCGCCGTACTGCGGATGCGTCCAGCGCGTCAGCGCCTCCGCGCCGTAGACCGAGTCGTCGGACAGATCGATCTGCGGCTGATAGAAAAGCTGGAGCTTGCCTTGGTGCAGGGCGTCGCGCATGGCGGTCTCCAGCTCGAGCCGCTCCTGCGCGTGGAGGTTCATGTCTTCGTGATAGAAGCGCACGCTGCCCGGGCTGGTCATCTTCGCCTGATACATTGCCATGTCGGCGCGTTGCAGCAGGATGTCGAATGCCTTGCCGTGATTCGGATACAGGCTGATACCGAAGCTGCCCGACGGCGCGAGCGTCACGCCATCGATCTGGCACGGCGCGCGCAACGCGCTGCGCATGCGCTCGAGGGCAATATCGAGCCGCTCGGGATCGCACTCGGTGAGCATGGCCACGAACTCGTCGCCCGACAGACGCGCGACGATATCGGCGCCGCGCAGCGAGCGTCGCAGCCGCTGGGCGATCGTGCGCAGCAGGGCGTCGCCCGCCTGATGGCCGAGCGAGTCGTTGACCTGCTTGAAGCGATCGAGGTCGATAAAGATGACGGCCATGCGCGCGTTCAATTCTGCCGCGCTGGCGATGGCCTGCGCCGCGAGCACGCCGAGCATGCTTCGATTGGGCAGGCCGGTGAGGTTGTCCGAGAACGCCAGTTGACGAATGCGCGTGCGCGACTCGTCGCGCTCGAAGGCCAGTTTGCACAGATGCACGCAGACGTCGACGAGCCGCTCATGCAGGGCGTCCGGGCCGCGAGGCGTGCGGTAATAGAAACCGAGCACCCCGAGCACCCGCCCGTCGTTCGCGATGATGGGCATGGCCCACGACGCGGCCAGTCCGAATTCGGCCGCCATGTCGCGGAAATCGGCCCAGCGCGGGTCGTGCGCGATGTCGGTCACGATCACCGGGCGTGCCTGGAACGCCGCCGTGCCACAGGTGCCCACATTCGGTCCGATGGCCAGGCCGTCGATGCACTTGTGATACTGCGCGGGCAGGCTTGGCCCTGCCTGCGGACGCAGCCGGCCTTCGGCGTCGACCCGCACGACCGAGGCCACGACCTCGGGAGCGATCTGCTCCAGTTCGCGGCAGATGAGCGTGAGCACCTCAACGAGGGGCGCATCGCGTACCATCGCGGCGAGCGCCTTGTGCTGCAGCACTTCCTGAATCTTCGACTGCGTGATGTCGGTGAACAGCACCACGGCGTTGATGAGCTGGCCGTTCGCGTCGAGAATCGGGTTCGTCACCACGGACACCCACAGGGGCTGGCGCTGCGCCGTGCGCACGAGCACCTCGCTATGGCAACTGCGGCCGTCGCGAGCGGAAACGAGGTAGTTCGCGAGGGCGTCTTTTACATCGACGGCCGACGCGCCATCGGCGAACTCCCCCACCGGTGTCTCGCCGGCGGGGACGTTGGCGGACTGACCGATCACCTCGTTCGCGGCGTAGCCGAACATGCGCGTGAACCCCGCGTTCACATAGCACACGTCACCCTGCGCGTCGGTGATGAGCACGGCGTTGTCGGTCTCATCGACGCCGAGCGAGAGCAGATGCAGGCGGGCGTCGTCGGCCGCTTGACGCTCCACATGCGCGCTCACGTCGATTGCGAGCTTGATCACGAAGGCGAGCTTGCCCTCGTCGTCGATGACCGGGTTGTAGGTAGCGTCGAGCCAGATCGGGCTGCCGTCGCGGCGACGCCGGCGGACTTGCCCGGAGTGCGAGCGGCGGGTGTGGGTGACGTTGGCGAGGGCGTCGCCGCATGTGGGATCACCGGGGTCGCACAGGAGGGTGTGCGACTGACCGAGCAGGTCGGCGCGCGCGTAGCCGAACATGCCGAGCAGCTTGTCGTTGACATCGACGACGATGCCATCGGGCGTAAGCGTGAGCATGCCCAGCGAATGGTCGAGCGCCGCGAGCAGCGCTTCGCGCCCCGGCGCGGCGCCGGCGACGGACGGTGAACCGGGCACGACCATCACAACGGCCTCCTCGGACGTCCTGTGGACATTGTCGGGTGTGACTTGGGCTGACACGCCAAAATCGCTTTCAAGTATAGCGACCTGCGAGGGCAGGCTCACGTGGGGGAAACCGGGAGGGCGTGACATGTCGACGCCGTTCCGGGCAATAAGCGCATGGGTTGACGTGCCGCTATCCCCGGCCGGCCTCAGTGAACCTCAGCAAATCTCAGGCGGCTTCGGTGGATGCAGCAAACTTCAGGGGGACGCCGGAGATATCAAGCCGCTTTGACGCGAATGCGCACTCCATCGACCGACACCGTCTGACCGGCGCGGATCTTGCAGGTCTTGCGCGTCTCGCGCTGGCCGTCGACACTGACCGCGCCGCTGGCCACCATCACTTTGCCGGCGCCCCCCGAATCCACAAGGCCGGTGAGTTTGAGCAAGTCGTTCAGGGCGACGAATTCGCCTGTCAATTCAAAGGTTACGTTTTGCATGATGGAGCGGATACTACGTAAAAACCCGATGCGCGTCGACTGCCACCGTGCAGCGATCGCCCGCCGGCTGCCCGCTGACGGTTCCCGCTTTACGTGACCACCTGACATGACCGCTTAACGTGAGCACTTAACACGACCACTTAATACGACCAGGTATGGCGTTACTTATGGCAACCCCGTTGAGCGACCCCTTGCGTCGCCTTTATGACTCGATCACTTGTTCGATCCGGCGATCCGGAATCAGCCAGACGGCGGCGACCAGAGCGTACAACGCAAGCGAGAACGCCGGCACCACGAACGCCAGCCCGATGGCAAGCGCGTAGGCCACGACCGACAACTTGCCCTTGACGTCGCGTCCAACGGCGGTGGCGAGCTTCACATTCCCCCCGGTGCCATGCACGCCGAGCAGCGCGCGCGTGAGCAGGTAGTACGCCACTGCCGCCATGAACAGCACCATGCCGTAGAGCGCCGTCGGCCAGGCGGTGAAATGGTTGTCCCCGAGCCAGTGGGTGACGAACGGAATCAGCGACAGCCAGAACAGCAGGTGAAGATTGGCCCAGAGCACGCTGCCGGACACGCGCTGGACGACGTGGAAAAGATGATGGTGGTTGTTCCAGTACAGGCCGACGTAGATGTAGCTCAGGATGTAGGTGAGGAACGTCGGGGCGACTGGCAGGAGGTCGGCCAGTTCGCTGCCGTGCGGGGCTTTCATCTCCAGCACCATGATCGTGATGATGATGGCGATCACGCCGTCGCTGAAGGCTTCGAGTCGGCTTTTACCCATGGGGTTGGTTGTGGTTGTCGGTCACAGGTGGGAGTCACGCCACGGCCACGCGATTGCGGCCGGACTGCTTGGCGGTGTAAAGCGCGCGGTCGGCACGCTGCAGCAGGGTGCCGAATTCGGCGTCGTCGGGGGTGAGGCTGCCGATGCCGATGCTGGCGGAAAAGCGGATCGGCCCGGCGGGGACTTTGGGACCGCTGGGGCCGGGCACGCTGGCGCCGCCGATCGCGATGAGCAGGCGTTCGGCGGCCTGCATGGCGCGTTGTGCGTCGGCCTCGGGCAGCAGCACGGCGAATTCCTCGCCGCCCAGGCGACCGATCGCCGTGCCTTTGCGCAGCGTGGCGCGCATGATCTGCGTCAACTCCACGATGACGCGGTCGCCGACGGCATGACCCCAGGTGTCGTTGATCCGCTTGAAATGGTCGATATCGAGCATCAGCACGGACAAACGACGCTGCTGAGCGCGCGCTGCGGAAAACAGACGTTCGGCTTGCATCAGGAAGGCGCGGCGATTGAGCACGCCGGTCAGTCCGTCGCGCATGGCCATGTCACCCAGCACTTTGTTGACGCGACGCAGCTCGAGGGCGTCGACGACGAGCGCGGACAGATCCGCGAGCAGGGCACGCTTCTCGTCGTCGAGTGTGCGGGGACGGCGGTCCATCACGCACAGGGTGCCCAAGCGATGGCCTTCGGGCGTGCGCAGTGGCGCGCCGGCATAGAACCGGATGTTTGGATCGCCCATCACCAGTGGGTTATCGGCGAAGCGCAGGTCGTCGCGCGCGTCGGGCACGACGAGGACGTCGTCGTCGAGAATCGCATGGGCACAGAAGGCGATCGAGCGCGGGGTCTGCGTGGTTTCGATGCCCTGGCGCGCCTTGAACCACTGGCGGGACTCGTCGATCAGCGAGACCAGCGAGATCGGCGCGCCGACCACATAGGACGCAAGGCGCACGATGCGGTCGAACGCCGGCTCGGGCGGCGTATCGAGAATGTCATAACGGCGCAGCGCTGCGAGACGTTCGGCCTCGTCGAGGGGCACGCCAGAGGTCAGGCCCCGCCTCGACGGGGACGCGGGGGCATGCGATGCGTGGAAGTCGGCTCCGGAAGCTGTCATTTCGCGACGGGCGGTCGCCAAAGGCGACTCTCGATCGATGATATCTGGGACGGCGTCAATTCTGCCCCGCCCGTCGTCACTTGGCAAATGCGGGGGCGTTGCGCCGGTGGCCGGGGGCGCGCCGTTCGTGCGCCAGAGGGCGCGGGCGGCTTGCGCGACCTCATTCGCGACGTCCTGAGGGCTGTCGTGTGGGGTGTCGACATCGTGTGACGCAGGCGAGGAGTGGCTCATGATTTGACTTCGAACGCTTCGCCGGTTTCGAAGAAGTGGCCGCCGGCAATATAGTGAAGGCTGCGCGCCGCACCGGGCTCGACCTGCCAGTGCCCATTGTGCAACGCGCTTGGGTCGGCCCAGGCCGCCTCGCCCCGTTCACGCGTGAGCGTGTTGCGGTCGATGACGACGGCGACCTTGGGCGGCGAGAAATCCAGCGGCATCGACCAGGCGGCGGCCATAACGTTGCGGCGCGCGTCGTGCGCACCGCCCACGAGAACGGTCGGGCCGTGATTGAGCGGACGATAGGCTTTGGAGAGTTCGACGGGCAGGCGTTCGGTCATGGCGGGCACTCGGCAGGCGTAACTTGATGGCTGGCGTAATGGCTGGCGTGAAGGCAAGCGGCCCATGATAGCGCGGCATGGCGACATGCCGGAGGCCTTCGTGACGAAAGCGGGGAACCGAAAAAGGCGGCCCGCAGGGTGAGCTGCGGGCCGCATAAACGGCACGGTGCGGGGAACGCGTGCCGGATCAGATCTGCGCGCAGTATCGCACCCGTTCGTCCTAGTCCAGTCCCCATGCCTTGCGTGCGCGCTCGCCCTATACTGGCGCAACGCAACCGCACGAACACAACGCTTGCCGCCACGGGAGGATTTGGCATGAGCCGAGTGAAATTGCCCACCTCGGGGCAGGCCGATTGGCTGGCGCCCGACAGTGCCTACGGCGTTGACGCAACCGGTGCCACCGTTGGCAGCGACGTCACCGACGTCACCGACAGCGACACCGACGCAACCGACGTGAGCGACGTCCTCGGCAGCGACGACACCGATGCCGAGGACGTCGCTACCGCCGCCGATGCTCCGGTAAGTACCGCGACGGCTGGCCCGAACGTGTATGTCGGCACGGCGTCGTGGACGGACAAGTCGCTGATCGCCTGCAAGCGGTTTTATCCACCGGGGCATACGTCGGCCGAGGCGCGGCTTCGCTACTATGCGAGCCAGTTCCCGATGGTCGAGGTCGACAGCAGCTACTACGCCATGCCCTCGGCATCCAACGCGCAGCTTTGGGCCGAGCGCACGCCGCGCGCGTTCGTCTTCAACATCAAGGCATTCCGTTTGCTCACCGGGCACCAGACGCCCCGTATTGCGTTTCCCCGAGACCTGCAGACTGAGCTACCGCCGGGGCCGCGCGCGAACGTCTACTACAAGGACCTTCCCGATACGCTCAGAGACGAGATCTGGCGGCGCTATCTCGAGGCGCTCGCTCCGTTGCGGCAGGCGGGGAAGCTGGGATTGGTGCATTTTCAGTTTCCGCCCTGGCTGACGGGAGATCGCGCGAGCCGGGCGCACATCGAGGTATGTGCGCAGCGGATGCAGGGCTACGGCGTGGCGGCGGAGTTTCGGCACCGTGGCTGGTTCGACGGGGCGCACGGCGAGGCGACACTGGCGTGGCTGCGAGAGTTGGGCTGGGTCAACACGATCGTCGACGAGCCGCAGGGCTTCGCGAACAGCATTCCGATGGTCTGGGCGACGACCACGCCGCTCGCCGCCGTCGTTCGCCTGCATGGGCGCAATCAAGAAACGTGGAACGTGCGAGATAGCACCGCAGCGTCGGATCGCTTCAACTATGACTATCGCGACGCGGAACTGGCGGCGCTGGTCGATCCGATTCGCGTCATCGCCAAGGAGGTTGCCCGCGTGTATGTGGTGTTCAACAACAATTACGAGGATCAGGGGCAGCGCAACGCGAGGTCGTTGATGAGCATCCTCGGCGCTGATGCCGTCGTGCCGTGAGGTGGTATGTCGGTGATCGGCCATGAAGCGACACTCAGTCGGCAGCGATAGATGGCCGAAACTCGACAAGTCTCCGCCATCTAAGTTGGAGCGTCTCCGAGTGCCTGGCGATGCCGCTCAACTCGTCGTCAGGATGATTTTCCCCACATTCTCCGCCGATTCCATGCGTCTATGGGCGTCGGCAGCCCTCGCCAGAGGAAACGTACTGTCGACAACAGGTTCGAGGCGCCTGCCACCGGAGAAGCGGTTGAGCCAATGTTCACGGAAGCGCCCGACCATAGCGTGCTTTTCAGCCTGAGCGCGCGACTTCATGACCGTGCCGATAATCTGGATATGGTGGTACAGAATGGTCTCCAGGTCGACACTCACTTGCCCGCCCCCACCCAGAATCCCAACTTGCACAAGACGCCCTCCGTGCGCGAGCGAAGCTATATTGCGCGCAAAATATGGCTCGCCGACGAAATCAATCACAACATCGACGCCCCGCCCACCAGTCTTTTGCGCGACGAAGGCTGCAAAATCCTGTGTGCGGTAGTCTATGACATGGTCGGCGCCCAGTTGAACAACACGTTCGAGCTTCGATCCTTCGGCCGTCGCGAACACGGTGGCTCCGGTTGCATATGCGAGCTGTACCGCCGCGGAACCCACACCGCCTGCCGCCGCGTGAATGAGCACGGCGTCTCCTTGCTTGAGTCGGCCGAGATGCATCATCGCTTCATGTGCGGTGACGAACACTTCGGGGATAGCCGCCGCGTGCACGTAATCCAACTGCTCCGGAATGGGCATCGCCATACGCCAGTCGATGCGTGCGATTTCGGCATACGCGCCGCCGCCGACCACACCCATGACGCGGTCGCCCACCTTGTAGCCTTTGACCGAGGCGCCGACCTCCAGTACTTCGCCCGCGATTTCCAGGCCCATGATGGTCGAGTCGCCGAAGTTCGGCCGGCCGTATCCACCGCGGCGATGCGTGAGGTCAGCGCGGTTCACACCAGCCGCATGGACTCGCACGAGCAGGTCGTCGGGGCGCAGTTCCGGTTCAGAAACCTCGGCGAGTTTCAGAACATCGGCATCGCCGAATTCGTTGAAGGTGATGGCTTTCATGGTTGCATATCCTGTTATGGCTGTACATCGCCGAGCGTCGATTGCGCAGCGGCAGAAGCTGAGATGGCGGCCGGGAAACCCGCGTAGAACGCTAAGTGGGTAATGATTGCTGCCAGCTCCTCACGCGTGACGCCGTTGCTCAAGGCACGTCGCAGATGTGCGGGAAGTTCGTCTGGGTGGCCACCCACGATTAATGCGGCGACTGTCACAAGGCTGCGATCGCGCGGCGAAAGCGCCGGGTCGGCCCAGACCTGCGGGAACAGCACATCGTCGACGAGCGCTGCGAGCTTAGGTGTGAACGCGCGCGCGGCTTCACGCGGGCTGTCGAAATTGGCTTTTGACATGATTATTCGCTCCTCAGATTTGACTGATGAACTTGTTGGTAAGGTAGTACTCGATGCCTTCGGCACCACCTTCGGAGCCGATTCCACTTTCCTTAAGGCCACCGAAAGGAAGCTCGGTAGACACGATGCGGTACTGATTAATGCCAATCATCCCGGCTTCCAGCCCGTCGCCAACGTCGATGGCAGTGCGCGCGTTATTCGTGAACGCATAGGCCGATAGGCCATACGGCAGGCGGTTCGCTTCGGCGAGACCGTCTTCCAGTTGGCCGAATCGCATCAAGACCGCAATGGGACCGAACGGCTCCTCATGCATCACTCGGGCGTCCTGTGGTACGTCGGCGAGCACGGTCGGTTCGAAGAAGTAGCCCTCGCTCGCGATGCGCTTTCCGCCGATCAGCACCTTTGCGCCGCGCGCCACCGCATCGGCGACGAGCTCTTCCATCTTTGCAATCTGCCGCAGATTCGCGAGCGGGCCAACTTGCGTGCCGGGCTGCATGCCGTCGCCCACCTTGAGCCTCTGGGTAGCGGACACGAAGTGACCAACGAACTGCTCGTAGACCTCGCGTTGAATCAGGAAACGCGTTGACGAGATGCAGACCTGGCCTGTGCCCCGAAAGCGGTTAGCAGCGCCTTCGACAGCAGCACGTTCGACGTCGGCGTCCTTAAATACGAGCACGGGACCGTGGCCGCCAAGTTCAAGCGTAATAGGCTTCACGCCTTCGGCGGCCCGCGCAGCCAGCAGTCGTCCGATGGGAAGGGAGCCGGTGAACGTCACTTTGCGGATAATCGGCGACGCAATCAGCGTCTTCGACACCTCATCGGGCACGCCGAAGACCACCTGAAGCACGCCCTTGGGCAAACCTGCATCGTCGAGTGCGCGGGCAAGCGCGAGTGCCGTCGCAGGGCTTTCCTCGCCGGGTTTGATGATGACGCTGCAACCCGCAGCCAGTGCCGCCGAGAGCTTACGAGCCGGCGTGATGGCCGGGAAATTCCATGGGGTGAAGGCCGCCACCGGCCCGATGGCCTGCCGCTTCACCAGTTGCTGCACTCCAGGGCGATTCGACGGTACAACGCGACCGTCGATACGACGAGCTTCTTCCGCGAACCATTCGAAGTATTCGGCAGCACGCAGCACTTCATCAAGGCTCTCGGCGAGCGGCTTGCCCTCTTCAAGCGTCAGCAATTCCGCAATGTGAGCGCTGCGCTCGCGAATAAGGTTCGCGCCGCCTTTAAGAATACGTGCGCGCTCCGCCGGCGCAGTATTGCGCCACACGTCGAATGCGCGCTTTGCCGTCTGCAACGCCAAGTCGAGGTCGTTTGCAGTCGCAAGCGGCAAGCGTGCCAGTTCCTGCAATGTGGCAGGATTGATGACCGGGGCGGTATCGCGCTCGCCGGCTGCAACCCATTCGCCGTTGATAAATAGATAGAGTGAGTCGTAGTGAGTGTTCATTGTTTTCGCACTTAAGTAAGTAGTAATCGAATCGATGTGCACGCATGCCCTGCCAAATGGGTGGGGGCTAGCCAGCGCTGTCAAGCCTCTCGATGCTGACGGACGCCACCGCGGCGGCTCACAGTTCTCAGTGAGTGCCTGTCTGCGGAACCCAGTCTAGGTGAGAAGCACGGCTGGTTTTAGCCTGCGTGGAGAGAATGATTCTTCCCGTGAAAGAGAGAATCGGTGTGCGTGACTCGGTTACGCTTGCCGAAACGCAAGGCGGGGATCGCCTACGATGGACGGGTGCCCATGCCACATGGCATTTGAACCGCATGGCTTGGGGCCGATACGATGAATTCAGACGAATGGGACAGATGGGATGGACAAGCTATATAACATGTCGATTTTTGCTAGAGTCGTGGAGATGGGCAGTTTCACCGCCGTCGCGAACCATTTGGACACGACAGTGGGTAACATCTCGCGCGCGGTTTCGGTGCTTGAGGATTCGCTCGACACAAAGCTCATGCAACGCTCAACGCGCCGCCTTGTCGTCACCGATGCTGGACGGCGGTTCTACGACCGGTGCGTGGCCATCTTGGCCGATGTGGAGCATGCAGAGGCCGAGGCACGTGACGCTTTGCTCGAGCCTCGCGGCGCGTTGCGCGTTCACTCGGTTCCTGGACTCGGGCGCAATCTAGTGACACGGGCCGTCCTCGCGTACCGCAAGTCATATCCGGAGGTGTCGGTCGAGCTCTTACTGTCGCAACGCATGCCGAATCTGCTCGAAGAGCAACTCGACGTCGGGATCGTGATTGCGCGAACGCTGCCCGATTCCGCATATGTGAGCCAGAACATCGGCACCAGCCATTGCATCCTCGCAGCGTCACCCGCTTATCTCGCGACACATCGCGCGCCGGCGTGCCCAGACGACCTTGTCGACCATCAATGCGTGTTGCTCGGGACAGTCGATTACGCGCCCGACGAATGGCGTCTACAGAGCCCCGCCGGCGATTCGATCTTCCGCCCCACCGGCCCTCACTTCAGCGTCAACGATATGGATTCGATGTCGCATGCCCTTCGGGACGGGGCTGGGATCGGCCTCCTGGCGGCATTCTCAGCTATCGATGACCTGCGCAGCGGCGCGCTCGTTCGCGTACTGCCGCAGTACCACACGCATGTCCGCAACGTGTACGCTGTCTACCCATCTCGTCAGTTCGTCGATGCAAAAATCAAGCGGTTCGTCGAGTCGTTGAAGACGCACGTCGCCGAGCCTCTTGAAGGCTACGCGAAGGAACTTGAAATTGCGCCGGCGCTGCGAACTGGACCTGAGGTCGTCCGCGCTTAACCAGGGAGACTGCTCCCGAGGCGGGTATTCGTGAGAGTGCGCCATGCAACATTTGCTCGCCTAGGCAAACACCCAAACTCCCGGAACTCTTGGAAATCGGCAACACTCCCGCTGCTCACACATCTCTAGTGTGTTGCATCCACCGGTCGAATCCACAGTCGCTCACGGTCCTTCGTGGCCGTGGGTATGGCGTTCCAACGCAAGCGCCGATAGACGGCGTTGGTGTGCCGGCGGCGGCGCGACTTGCCCTAGAATGGGCCACCACCGTCAACCATGAGGCGCCATTGCAATGAGCAAGTACCTGATCAAAAGCGAAGACATTGCCGGGATGGACGGCATCGCGAAAACGCATTTCCGGAACCCGCACGCAAAACGGACCAACAAATCGCTGGGCGACGCCACTGGACTCACCGGGTTCGGATTTCACATCATTGAAGTTGAGCCGGGGCATGAGACGACGGAGTATCACGTCCATCATCACGAAGATGAGTGCGTTTTTGTGTTGAGCGGAACGGCGACTGCTGTGATCGGGGACGAGGAATTCATTATCGGCCCGGGGGATTTCATCGGTTACCGGAAGGGCGGCTTGGCGCATTCGATCCGCAATACCGGTGCCGAGGTCTTGCGATGTATTGTCGTCGGAGAGCGGCTCCCGCACGATGTTTGTGACTACCCGCGTCAAAACAAGCGGCTGTTCCGCAATCCCGGCATCGGGATGCCTTCGAATCTCGTGGATATTTCAGCGATTGAGGTGCTTGGCAGTCACGTCGGCAAGAAATGACGCCACCCCTGGTCTCCACGCGTTGGGAGAACACGCCGGGCAAGCGCCCCCACCGCTGGCGCTGGGCGATATCTGGACAAATCAAATCGGACAAATCGATCGACGCGACCGACGTCGCGTCATCGATCGCGCGCTTGCGATATTCAACCTCGCGATGGATCGCAAGCGCCGCGCACGCGTCCCGACACGCGCACTACACGAAACTCTGCAACGCCTTGGCGAACCTGGCCACCGCGCCGTCGACGTCGTGCAGTTTGTCCAGGCCGAATAATCCGATGCGGAAGGTCTTGAAATCGTCGGGCTCGTCGCATCGAAGCGGCACGCCGGGGGCGATCTGCACGCCGGCGTCGGCAAATTTCTTGCCGGATCGAATGCCGTCGTCGTCCGTATAGCTGACCACGACCCCCGGTGCCTCGAAGCCTTCCGCCGCCACGCTCTTGAAGCCCTGCGCCGTCAGGAGCGAGCGAATGCGCGCGCCGAGTTCAAGCTGCTCCGCTTTCACTTTGTCGAAACCGTAGGCCTCGGTTTCCTTCATCACGTCGCGCAGCGTCGCGAGACTGTCCGTGGGCATCGTGGCGTGATAGGCGAATCCACCGTTCTCGTAAGCCTCCATGATCTGCAGCCATTGCCGCAGATCGCAAGCGAAACTCGTGCTCGTGGTGGTGTCGATCCGTTCGCGGGCGAGCGGGCTGAGCATGACCATGGCGCAGCACGGTGGGGCGCTCCAGCCCTTTTGCGGAGCGCTGATCAGCACATCGACGCCACACGCCTGCATGTCGACCCAGACCGTGCCGGACGCGATGCAATCGAGCACGAGCATGCCGCCAACGGCATGCACCGCGTCGGCCACCGCGCGCAAATAGGCGTCAGGCAGCATCATGCCGGAGGCGGTCTCGACATGCGGTGCGAAGACCAGATCCGGCTTGTGTTCGCGGATCGCCGCCACCACCTCGTCGATCGGGGCCGGCGCAAAGGCCGCTTGCCTTCCCGGCTCGACGGGGCGCGCCTTCATGACCGTCGCCTCGGACGGAATGCCGCCGGCGTCGAAAATCTGCGACCAGCGGAAGCTGAACCATCCATTGCGAATGACCAGGCACTTCTTGTTCGTCGCGAACTGCCGCGCCACGGCTTCCATGCCGAACGTCCCGCTTCCCGGGACGATGATCGCCGACTTCGCGTTGTAGACTTTTTTCAGCGTATCGGAAATATCGCGCATGACGCCCTGAAAGCGTCGCGACATGTGATTGATGGATCGGTCGGTGTACACGACCGAATATTCGAGGAGTCCCTCGCGGTCGACATCGGGAAGTAGTCCTGGCACGTCCGCCTCCGACAATAGACGAGTATGAAAATCAAAAACAGGGGCTGATGAAAGCCACCTGCGCATGAAGGGAGAAGCAGGGAGAAGCCGATGGGTAGGGTCTCAGCCGTATCAAATCACAAATGCGCCTCACCCGGGGAACCGTTTCGTTCATTATCGTCGCACGTGAGCGCTTGCACCACCCACTTGCACCGTCCGCCAGCGCCGGACGCGATGAAGTACCATTTCCCGTAATTCGACGGCGGTAGGCCGGACGCTGACCGGACCGACCCATGCCGCTCCCCCTGGCGCTGGACTGGAGACAAGCCCATGACGACTGACCGCCGCATCACGTTCTATCACGCGCCCAACACGCGTTCTTCCGGCGTATTGGTGCTGCTCGACGAACTGCAGGCCGAGCACGATCTTCACCTGCTGCGTTTCGCCACTGGCGAGCAGCGCGGCTCGGACTATCTGGACGTCAATCCGATGGGCAAGGTGCCGGCCATCCGCCACGGCGATGCGGTTGTCACCGAGCAGGCGGCGGTCTACATGTATCTTGCCGAGCTGTATCCGGAGAAGGGGCTCGCGCCGATGCCGGGTGACCCACGTCGTGGCGCCTATCTGCGCTGGATGGTGTTCTACGGCTCGTG
The DNA here is from genome assembly GCF_902459725.1 of Pandoraea eparura. GTDB lineage: Bacteria > Pseudomonadota > Gammaproteobacteria > Burkholderiales > Burkholderiaceae > Pandoraea > Pandoraea eparura. Next base: position 388,131 of record NZ_CABPSH010000003.1, on the reverse strand, counting down.
CGTCGAACCGGCCGTGGTCGACAAGTCGTTGGGGCGCGACGGCGCCGAGCGCTCGCGCTCGCCCTATGGCGACTACGATACCGTCATGTGGACGCTGGAGCGGCACCTGGCGCAGCATGCCGGTCCATGGTGGCTCGGCGAGTCGTTCACGGCGGCCGATGCCTTGTGGGGTAACGCCATGCATTTCCTCACCCAGTTCAAGCTCGTACCGTCGACCCCGGCCGTGACGGCCTACGTGGAACGCTTTCGTGCCCGCGACTCGTTCGTGCGGGCCCAGCAGCGCGACGTGGCGCTGGCGAAGCAACTCGCCGCGTAGCGGTCGGCCGATCGGGCGGCGCGGCCGGTCACGCCCTCACGTCATCAATCAGGCAACACGTCGATGCGCGGCTCGCAGTCGATGGGGAAGCTAACCGAGTTGGCGATGTAGCAACTGGCATGCGCCTGATGATGCAGCTCGGCGGCCAGCGTGGCGTCGCTGCCCGCCCGGATCGTCACGTGCGGACGCAGCACGATGCGTGCGAAGCGGCCTGCTCGCGCGGTGTCGATCATCGTGCCGAGGGCGTGGTCGGTGTACCGCTCGACGATCACCCCTGCTTCTGCGCACAGATGCAGATACCAAAGCTTGTGGCAGGCGCTCGCGGACGCCACCAGCAGGTCTTCGGGATTCCAGCGCGCGGCGTCGCCACGAAAGGCCGGGTCGGAGGAGCCGGGGATCGTCGGCTTGCCGTCGGCGCGAATATCGTGATTGCGTCCGTACTCGCGATAGCCCGACGTGCCGCTGCCCTGATTGCCGGTCCACTCGACGTCGACCTGGTAATGATGTTCGCCTGATGCCATGCATTTTCTCCCTGGTGGGCCGGCGTGAATTACGCCAGCGGTTCTGTCGTCAGTGCGCGTGTGAGGCCATGCATCGGGCGGCGCATGGCGACGTCGAACGGATTGGTCTGCGGGCCGATCAGCTCGGCCTGACGCCGCAGCAATTCCACCACCATCGGCAGCCGATCCTGCGACAGCCGTGCGGCCAGGGTGCCCACGCTCAACGCGGCCACCGCGTGCCCGGTGCGATCGAACACCGGCACGGCCACCCCGGCCATGCCGTCGAGCACGCCGCTGTTGCTGCCCGCGTAGCCCAATTGACGCACGCGCTCGATCTCGGTGCGCAGATAAACCTCGTCGAGCACCCCATACCCGCGCAGACGTGGCACGTTAAAGCGGATGATCTCCTCGCGCTCGGCTTCCGGCAGGAAGGCGAGAATCGCCAGGCTCCCCTGACCGACGCCCAGCGCTACGCGCCCACCGATGTCGCCGGTAAACGACCGGATCGGGAAGGGCCCTTCGCACATGTCGAGGCACACAGCGTCGAAACTGCTGCGCACCAGCAGGAAGATGGTGTCGCCAAGGCTCGCACAAAGCCGCAGCAGCGACGGACGGCACAGCGTGCGCATGCCGCTCGGGTTGCCGGCCTGCGCGGCCATCGCGAAGAAGTCGATGCTCAGTCGGTAGAGCTTGGACGTCTCGTCCTGTTCCACCACCTGCTCGGCGATGAGCGCGTGCAGAATCCGGTGCACCGTCGCCTGGCTGAGGCCGACCGCCTTTGCGATATGGGTCACGCGCTCGCCCTCGGGCTTGGCGTCGCCCAGCGCGCGAATGACGGCAAAGGTTCGTTGCAGAATGCCCGCGCCAGCGGTTTCGGGGGGCGGCGCTGTCGTTGGCGTCGTTGGCGTCGTTGATGTCGTTGATGTCGGCGAGGCCGACGTGCGGGGTGAATCGATGGTATTCATCGGTGCCTCAAATATTCCGTCAAACGGAATATTAGCGTAAGCCGTTGTGACTTGAAAACTGGCGTGATCCGTCGAAATTCGAAAAAACTACCAATATCAACGGTGTGTTAGGGATTATCCCGAGTCGGCAACGCGAAACGAATTCGTCCGTCAGTCCGTTGAATATTCCGTCAAATAAAATAATCTGAATATTTATATCATTTCACGGAATCGTTGTCTTGCGGCAAGCAATTTGGCTCGCTACTGTTCGAGGCAATTGCATTTCTTGCGGCGCGTAAGTGCCCGAAGGTCGTAACCATGTCTTTTCTGACTTTGACGGATGTTTCCAAGACGTTTGGCGAGCTGAACGCCGTCTCGAACGTCAACCTCTCGGTGGAGAAGGGCGAGTTCGTCTCGCTGCTCGGCCCCTCGGGCTGCGGCAAGACCACCACGTTGCAGATGATCGCGGGCTTTGTCGAGACGACGACCGGCCGGATTACGCTCGACGGGCGCGACATCACGCACATGCGCCCGAACAAGCGCGGCCTGGGCATCGTGTTCCAGAGCTATGCGCTGTTCCCGCACATGACGGTGGCCGATAACGTCGGCTTCGGCCTGGAGATGCGCGGCATCGACAAGGCCGAGCGTCAGGCACGCGTTCGCGAGGCGCTGGCCCTCGTGCGCCTCGATGCACTCGGTCATCGCTTCCCGCGTGAACTCTCCGGCGGTCAGCGTCAGCGTGTGGCAATCGCGCGCGCGGTCGTGATCGCCCCGCCCGTGCTCCTGCTCGACGAGCCGATGTCCAATCTGGACGCCAAGCTGCGCGAAGACATGCAGTTCGAGCTGCGCGCCATTCAGCGCAAGATCGGCACGACCACGATCATGGTCACGCACGATCAGTCCGAGGCGCTGTCGATCAGCGACCGCGTCGTGGTGATGGAGGCCGGACGCATCACCCAGGTCGATACGCCGTATCGCGCCTACGAGCGTCCGCAAACGCCGTTCGTCTCACAATTCATCGGCAAGGCCAACATGCTTGCCGGCCGCGTGGCGGCGCGCGACGACGAGCACCTGCACGTCGAACTGAGTCCGCAACTGACCCAGCGCGCGCGGCTGTCCGACCTCTCGCCGCGCGAGCGCGGCATGGCCGTCGGCGATGCGATCACGCTGTGCCTGCGCCCCGAAAAGGTTCGTCTGTGCGCACCGGCCGACGGCCGGATGTCGGCCACGGTGACGAGCCGCTTCTTCCTTGGCAGCCAATGGCTGTATCGCGTGGACAGCCCGCTGGGCGAAGTGCTCGTCTGTTGCCAGAACGAGGGCGGCGAGCCGCTCACCGAGGGCGCGCCGGTCGGTCTCGACTGGCAGGCCGAGGCTGTGCGCTTCATTACCCCGAACGCGGGAGAGCACGCCCATGGCTGAGACGCTGCAAGCGGCCCGCCCCGAGACGGCGCCCGCGACGCGTGCCCCCTGGCATGCGTATCTGCCGATGTGGTTGATGAGCGCCCCGGCCATGCTGTTGTTCGTGGCGTTGGTGCTCATTCCGCTGCTCATGACGCTTGCGCTCACGTTCTACCAGTTCGATCCGTCGAGCGGCCCGATCGCGGCGTTCCAGTTCGGTAACTACGCCGAGGTACTGTTCGACTCGTACTTCCATACGATCTTCCTGCGCACGTTCGGCATCTCGCTCACCGTCACGGCGGTGTGCGCCGTGGTGGGCACGTTCGAAGCCTATGTGCTCTCGCGCATGGGGGATCCGTGGCGCTCGCTCTTCTTGCTGGTGATCCTCTCGCCGCTGCTCGTGTCGATCGTGGTGCGGGCGTTCGGCTGGAGCATGCTGCTTGGCTCGGGCGGCGTGATCAATCAGACGTTCGCCGGGCTCGGCATGGGCCCGTTCAAGCTGGAATACACCAACTTCGCGATCGTCATTGCGCTCGTGCACGTGATGCTGCCGTTCATGGTGATTCCGGTGTGGACGTCGCTCCAGCGGCTCGATCCGCAGACGGAGAACGCCGCGCTGTCGCTGATGGCGTCGCCGGCCACGACGCTGCGCCGCATTGTGTTGCCGCAACTGGTGCCGGGCATTCTGTCGGGCAGCCTGATGGTGTTCGGCCTGTCGGCGAGCGCGTTCGCGATTCCGAGTCTGCTGGGCGGACGCCGCCTCAAGGTCGCCGCCACCGCCGTGTACGACCAGTTCCTGAGTTCGCTGAACTGGCCGCTGGGCGCGACGATCGCCGTGTTGCTGCTCGCGGCGAACCTGATCGTGATGCTGACGTACTACCGCCTGCTCGATCGCCGCTATTCGCGCAGCATGGGCTAAGGCCAGGACGCGTCTCCCGCAGAACAGAACCCACTCGCCATCATGCGTAAAAACAGCCCCCTGGCGCTCGCGTTCCATACGCTCGTCATCCTCTTCGTCCTCGCGCCGATGATCATCGTCGTGCTGGTCGCCTTCACGCCCGAGCAAACGCTCTCGCTGCCCACGCGCGGCGTGTCGCTGCGCTGGTTCCGCGCGATTCTCGACTACCCCGACTTCATCGCGTCGTTCTTCACGAGCCTGAAGCTGGCATTCCTGTCGGCGACGCTCTCGCTCGCGATCGCCTTGCCCGCCGCCCTGGCCATCGGCCGCACGCGCTTTCCGGGGCGCAACTTCCTCAACGGTCTGCTGCTCTCGCCGCTGGTGATCCCAGGCCTCGTGCTCGGCATTGCGCTGCTGCGCTTTTTCGCCATGCTCGGGGTGAGCGGGTCGTTCGCGGCGCTCACGTTCGCGCACATGATCGTTGTGACGCCGTTCATCATGCGCCTCGTGCTGGCGTCGATCAGCGGACTCGACCGCAGTGTCGAGCATGCGGCGGCGTCGCTCGGCGCGGGCGCATGGACGACCTTCCGCCGCGTGACCATGCCGATGATCCTGCCGGGCATTACCGGTGGCTGGCTGCTCGCGTTCATCAACAGTTTCGACGAACTGACGATGTCGGTCTTCATCACGTCGCCACAGACAGTCACGCTGCCCGTGCGCATGTACATGTACGCGACCGAGTCGATCGACCCGATGATGGCGTCCGTCTCGGCGCTGGTCATTGCCGTGACGCTCGGCGCGATGCTGCTGCTTGACCGTGTCTACGGCCTGAACCGCATCCTGATCGGCCAGCATTGAACGCGCGCTCCAGAACCCACATCATGTCTCACGCTTCCCATTCTTCTCGCGTCTCGCAAGACGCCTGCGCGCCGGGCCAACCGCAACTGGCGCGCCTGGTCGAGACGGCGCGCGCGCCCGTCACGTTCTATCTCGACGGCGAGCCGGTACAGGCGCTCGCGGGCGACACGCTGCTCACGGCCATCCTCACGCACCAGCGCCATCTGCGCATCAGCGAATTCAGCGGCACGCCGCGCGCAGGCTTCTGCCTGATCGGGGCCTGCCAGGACTGCTGGGTGCGCTGCGAGGCGGTGTCTGGCGCCGCAGGCGACGTACCACTCACGCGTGTGCGCGCCTGCTCGACACCGGTGCAGGCCGGCATGCGAATTCTCACGCGTGCGGCCGACGTCGACAACACGCACGGAGGCGCCCGTGGCTGAGCGCGCGCAGATCGTGATCGTCGGGGCCGGCCCCGCCGGCATTCGCGCCGCGCAGACGCTGGTCACCGCGGGCCTGCGTCCGGTGGTGCTCGACGAAAACATGCGCTGGGGCGGGCAGATCTACCGTCAACCGCCGGCCGGCGCAGGCTTTGCGCGGACCAAGCAGGCGCTGTATGGCTTCGAGGCGGCCAAGGCCGACGCGATCCACCGCAAGATGGCCGCGCTGTTGCCGCAGCTCGACTATCGACCCGAAACCCTGGTGTGGGCCTGTGATCCGGCGCGGCTCCATACCATGCACGACGGGCGAGAAACGCCGGTGCCGTTCACGCATTTGATCATTGCCAGCGGCGCGACTGATCGCGTCCTGCCGCTGCCGGGCTGGACGCTGCCGGGCGTGTACACGCTGGGCGGCGCGCAGGTGGCGCTCAAGGCGCAGGGGTGCGCGATTGGCGACCCGGTGGTATTCGCCGGCACCGGGCCGTTGCTGTATCTCGTGGCGTACCAGTATGCGAAAGCGGGTGCGAACGTGGCCGCCGTGCTCGACACGAGTCCGTTCGCCCGTCAGGCCAAGGCCGCGCCGCGTCTGCTGAACCAGCCGGCAACGCTCGCCAAGGGACTCTATTACGTGGGATGGCTGCGTGCGCACGGGGTGCGCATCGAACAGGGCGTGACGCTCGACGGCATCGATGGCACCGAGGGGGTGCGCGCGATTCGCTGGCAGCGCGACGGCCGCGACCACACACTGGCCTGTAGCGCAGTGGGGCTGGGCTTCGGCCTGCGTCCCGAGACGCAACTGGCCGATCTGGCCGGGTGCCGGTTCGTCTTCGACGAGCTCAACCGTTGCTGGTTGCCGGAGCGCGACGCGGCCGGTCGCAGCTCGCAACCCGGTATCTATCTGGCAGGGGACGGCGCGGGCATCGCCGGCGCTGACGCGGCGGAACTCGCCGGCCGTCGTGCGGCGCTCGCCTTGCTCGATGATCTCGGCATCGCAGCGCCGTCAATGCCTGAAGTGCCTGACGCCAACGTCATCGAACGCAAGCTCGCGCGCATCGGACGCTTTCGCGTCGGGATCGAGCAGGCGTTTGCGCTGCCCGACAATCCGTCGGCGCATTGGCCGGACGACCTGCTCGTGTGCCGATGCGAGGAAGTCGACGCGCGCACGTTGCGCGACTGTGTGCGCGATGACGGCGTGACCGAAATCAACCGCCTCAAGGCGCTCACGCGTGTCGGCATGGGCCGCTGCCAGGGCCGCATGTGTGGCGAGGCCGCGTGCCATCTGCTGGCGCAAGCCAGCGGGCAGACGCTGGCGCAAGTGGGGCGTCTGCGGGCGCAGGCGCCGATCAAGCCGATTCCGATTGCACCGATGCTGTACGACGAGAACGTCGAGGCCATTCCCGAGGAGGCGCGCGATGAGTGAGCCCCTGCATTACGACGTTGTTGTGGCCGGTGGCGGGCTGGTCGGCGCGTCGGCGGCACGTGCGCTGGCCGAGCGCGGCTTGCGCGTGGCGTTGTTCGAGCGGCGCTATTGCGGCGCGCAGGCCAGCGGCGTGAACTACGGTGGCGTGCGCTGTCAGGGCCGCCCGGAAGAACAACTGCCGCTCGCGATGCGCGCGCGCAAGCTCTGGGATCGCCTGCCCGAGTTGATCGGCATCGACGGCGAATTCGTGCGCTCGGGGCACCTGCGCCTCGCCCGTCGCGAGAGCGATCTTGAGCCGCTCGACGCCTGGTCGGCGATGGCCAGCCGTTACGGACTCGCGTCGACCGTGCTGCGTGGGGCGGCGTTTCGCGAGCGCTTCCCGTGGCTGGGCGACGGTGCCGTCGGCGGTTCGCTGTGCCTGAGCGACGGCCATGCGAACCCGCGTGTGGTGTCTCCCGCGTTTGCCCGCGCTGCCCGTGCGCTCGGCGCGCAGGTGTATGAACGCACGCCGATTACCGCGGTCGCGCACGATGGCGTGCGCTTCCAGCTCACGGCCCAGCCGGCCGACGGCGCGCCATGGCACGTGAGCGCCGACTGGCTGCTCAATACTTCCGGCGCGTGGGCGAATCACATTGCGGGCACGTTCGGCGAGCGGGTGCCGATGCATGCCATCTATCCGAACATGTGGGTCACCGAGCCGCTGCCGAAATTCATCGGCCATAACCTGGGCGTGTATGGCGGCGGCGTGTATGCGCGGCAGGTCGAGCGCGGCAATTGCGTGATCGGTGGCGGACGCGGCACCGGCGACGGCGAGTATGCGCAGCCGTCGGCGGATACCACGCGCGCCGTGATGCGTGAGGCGTGTGCGTTGCTGCCGGCGCTGCGTCATGCGTTGCTTATTCGCACCTGGAGCGGCGTGGAGGGCGAGACGCCCGACAGCAATCCGATCATTGGCATGAGTCGCACGACGCCGCGTCTGGTGCATGCCTTCGGCTTCTCGGGCGGCGGCTTCCTGCTGGCGCCCGGCGTTGGCGAAGTGCTGGCGGATCTGGTCACGCAAGGCGAGACGGCGACACCGATCGAGGCGTTTGCCGTCGACCGGTTCGCGCCGGCCACGGCCGAGGCGTGATCGACCCATGAATCCCGTACGTTCCGAGTTCGTCACACCCCTTCCTCACACCCAGGAAACACAAGGAGAACCACGATGAAGCTATCCCGAAAGGTCGTCATGTGCGCTGCGGCGCTGGCATTGGGCGCGAGCAGCGCGGCCTGGTCGCAGTCCAAAACGCTGTACGTCGGCATGAATGGCGGCTCGATGGAAAAGGCCTACACGACGCAGGTCTTCCCCGAATTCGAGAAGGCCAACAATGTGAAGGTGGTGGTGGTGCCGGGGACGTCGTCCGACGTGCTGGCCAAGCTGCTCGCCAACCGGAACAGCCCGCAGATGCACGTGGTGTTCCTGGACGATGGCGTGATGGCCCGCGCCATCAGCATGGGGGTATGCCAGAAGCTCGACGATTCGCCGGCGCTCAAGGCGCTGTATCCGTTCGCGCGCGTGAAGGGCGACATGGCTGCCGGTGTGCAACTTGGCATGACCGGCATCGGCTACAACACCAAGATTTTCAAGGAGAAGGGCTGGGCAGCGCCGACATCGTGGAGCGATTTCGCCGATCCCAAGTACAAGGGCAAGGTCGTCTTCCAGTCGGCCTCGAGCAGCACGTTCGGCTTGCATGGCTTCCTGGCGCTGAACCGTATCTGGGGCGGTAGCGAGACCAACGTCGAGCCGGGCTTCAGCAAGTGGGCGACCACCGTGGGGCCGAACGTCGTCGAGTACATTCCGAACTCGGCCAAGCTCTCGGAAATGATCCAGACCGGCGAAGCGGCGATCTTTCCGCTGACCCCGACGGCCGTGAGCGAGCTGCAGGACAAGGGCATTCCGGTGGCGTACGTGGCGCCCAAGGAGGGGGCCGTCCAGTTGCTCGTCGACCTTTGCGTCGTGAAGAACAGCCCGGATAACGCCATGGCGCAGAAGCTCGCGCAGTTCCTGCTCTCCGACAAGGGAGAGACGCTGGCAGCCGCCGCGGGGGCGTACATCCCGACGAATCCGAATGCCACCGTGCCGCCTGCGATGCAGAAGCGCCTGGGCAAGATCGGCGATCTGGTCAAGAACATCAAGACCGTGGATTGGGACGCCATCAACCAGCATCGCGCGCAGTGGGATCAGCGCTGGAACCGTCAGATCGAGCAGTAATCTCGATGTCGTGAGCGTGGCGCATGTGCGCCATGCGCAGCGAAGGCGAAATACGCCGGGCCCCTCAGTGAGCGGCCCCCGGAAAGTTGGACACCCGTCTAACCTTTGGGGCCAGTTCACAGGGCGCCCGGCGTTCTTTTTTGAGTGCCCGATGGGTTACATCGCGTCCGACTCGGCGGCGAGTGCGGCGAAGGCGCCCACGAGATCGGCGTGATCGGCGGGGATCACCAGGGCTTGCAGCGCCTGAGCGGGCTGGTCGAGCATCAGATAGCCCAGGCTCCAGGTCGGGAAGGCGCCGGGCGTGTGCGGCGTGCCATCGAGCAATACCTGAATGTCGTAATGGTGACGCGATGCCTCGATGCGCTGCCGGGCATCGGCGAGGGGCTCGCTCGGCCCTTCGATGTACTGGTAGAACATCGCGCCGTCGTAGAGCAGTACGCCGGTGATGTCGTAGGTCGCATTGAAGCCGCGTGAGTTGACGATGATTCTGGAGAGTTCCCGCAGATCGAGGTCGGGCACGGCTCGGCTCAAATACGCGTAACACTCGATCATGCTGAGTTGTCTCCCTCATGCAGGCAGCGCGTTGGCGCGCGATATTGGCGCCAACGCCCATTAGAATAGCGCATGTGCGAAGCTCGAGACTCACGCGCCATGCCGATCAAATTTCTACGTGGATTCACCCAGCCGGTACGCACGGATGCTGCGAACCGGCGTCTGGGCTACTCGCTCGCCTTCGTGGCGGGAGGCGCCAACGCGGGCGGTTTTCTGGCCGTCGGCCAGTACACGTCGCACATGTCGGGCATTGTCGCCTCGCTGTCCGACAACCTGGCGCTCGGCCAGCTCGTGCTCGTGCTGGCCGGGCTTAGCGCCTTGCTCGCGTTCCTGCTCGGCGCTGCGACCTCGGCGGTCCTCATCCATTGGGGACGGCGCCATGGCACCCACAGCGAATACGCCGCGCCGCTGATGCTCGAAGCGCTGCTGCTGCTGGCGTTTGGCGTGATCGGGGCCAATCTCGAAGATCGGCGGCTGTTGTACGTGCCCGGCACCGTCGGCTTGCTGTGTTATGTGATGGGGCTGCAGAATGCCATCATCACGAAGATCTCCCGAGCCGAGATTCGGACGACGCACGTCACCGGACTGGTGACGGACATCGGCATCGAGCTGGGCAAAATGAGCTACTGGAATCGGCCCGGTGTGGCGCGCCATCTGCCGCGCGTGGCAGGCGACCGTCAGAAGCTGCGTTTGCTGGGCACGCTGCTGGGCATGTTCTTCCTGGGCGGATTGGCGGGCGCGTTGGGTTTCAAGCACCTGGGCTTTGTCGCGACGGTTCCGCTCGCGGGGGTGCTGATCATGCTGGCCATCGTGCCGCTGCTCGACGATCTCGCACGAAGCCCCCACTGATCGCCGCGCGGATTCTGCGCCGACCCTCCATCAGGCCGTTCGCCGCTCAGTCGGCCAGGGCGGGAATGGCGCCTTCCTGGAACAGCACGCGCGGCGCGTCCATGGTGCCGTCCTCCTCGTCGACCAGGACTTCGTAGGCGGCGATGCCGGCAAATCCGGACGCCATCGATTGCGCGATGCGCACGGCGCCGAACTCGGTGCTCGCCTGGCGCAGCTCGCCGGGTTGCAGGACGCCGTCCCGGTTCTTGCGATAGGGCACGACGATGAACTTGATGGATTTGGCGTCGCTCATGGTGTCACTCACGATGAAGTTGCGTGATCGGGAATGTAGCATGACTACTGTATAAAAATACAGTGAATTTTGACGTCATCCCGAAGTCCTTCCACGTCCGGGGGGGGGGGCTGGCGGCGCGCCGGGTGTCCCTTGGCCCGGTCAGGTCTGGCGGGGCTGCCGGGTCCAAACAACATCCCGTAATGCCTACATAACTACTAAATGGTCGTATCTTCGCGCGTGTCTTGATAGCCTGCGGGTCGAATCGCGAGTTGCGACCAAAATGATGACAAGCATTGAGAGCGTTGAATGAATGCAGGCAATCTGATTTCGGCAAACCGGCTGCACGACGGCCTGGTCGTTTGGCTGGACAAGCAACACAACTGGGTGGATGACCTGACGCAGGCGCACGTGTTCGACGCGCAGGAACTCGAGCCGGCGCAAGCGGCGGCGAAAAGCGCGCTGGCCGCCAATCTGATCGTCGATCCCATGCCGCGCCCGGCGCAACTGAGCGACGCCGGACCGGTCCCGGAAGATTTTCGCGAGCAACTGCGCTCGCGCGGGCCGTCGGTGCGTGAAGACTTGGGCAAGCAGGCCGAGCAGGGCGGTGCGCCGGCGGCGCTGGCGCATGCGCCGGCATTGACCGTTGCCCCGGAGCACGCTGGCATCTATCGCTATGACCCGTCGGAGCGCGAGTTTCTCAAGGACCGCGCCAACGAGTTCGGCCAGAAGGTGGCGCGGCGCCTGTCCGGCGAACTCAGCGAAGACGATTTCAAGGTCTATCGCCTGATGAACGGCCTGTACCTGCAACTGCACGGCTACATGTTGCGCGTTGCCATTCCGTACGGGACGCTGAGCGCGATCCAGATGCGTCAGCTCGCCTATGTGTCGACGCGTTACGACAAGGGCTACGGCCACTTCACCACGCGCCAGAACCTTCAGTTCAACTGGCCGACGCTGTCGGACTCGCCCGAGATCCTGTCGGCGTTGGCCGACGTGGACCTGCACGCCATCCAGACGAGCGGCAATTGCATTCGCAACGTGACGACCGACCAGTTCGCCGGTGCCGCGAAGGATGAAGTCCTCGATCCGCGTGTGTATGCCGAGATCTTGCGTCAATGGTCGACCGACCATCCCGAATTTACCTACCTGCCGCGCAAGTTCAAGATTGCCATCACAGGTGGCCAGACCGACCGTGCCGCCGTGCGCTTTCACGACATCGGCATTCTGGCGCGCACCAACGAGCGTGGCGAAGTGGGGTTCCAGATTTATGCGGGTGGTGGCCTGGGACGCACGCCGATCGTCGGCACGCTGGTGCGCGAGTGGCTGCCCGAAGCGGATCTGCTGCGCTTCGTCGAGGCGATTCTGCGCGTGTACAACGCGCTGGGTCGACGCGACAACATCTACAAGGCGCGTATCAAGATCCTCATCAAGGAGATGAAGCCCGCGAAGTTCATCGAGATGATCGAGGAAGAGTTCGCGCGCATTGCGCTCACGCACCGGCCGCTGGGCGATGCCGTGGTCGAGGGGATTCGCGAGCGATTCATCGTGCCCGAGTTCGAGACGCTGCCGGGCGAATCCACGGCGTTCGCGCAGTCTTACGCGCGCGATGTCGAATTCCGCCGCTGGGTCGATACCTGCACGCACGAGCACAAGGTGCCCGGCTATATCAGTGCGGTCGTCTCGCTCAAGCCGGCCGGTGGCATTCCGGGCGACGCCAGTGCGCAGGAGATGCTGCTGCTGGCCGATCTGGCGGAGCAATATTCGTTCAACGAACTGCGCGTGACGCACGAACAGAACCTGGTGCTGCCGCACGTCAAGCGCGACGAACTGCATGCACTGTGGTCGCGCCTGAAGGCGGCGGGTCTGGCGACGGCCAACATCGGCCTGATTTCGGATGCCATCGCGTGCCCGGGCCTGGATTATTGCGCGCTCGCCAATGCGCGTTCGGTGCCGGTGGCGCAGCGCATTGCGCTGCGGTTCACGGAAGCGCAGCAACGCGACATCGGACCGGTGACGCTCAATGTGTCCGGCTGCATCAACGCTTGCGCGCATCACCACGTGGCCCACATCGGCATTCTCGGTGTCGACAAGGCGGGCAAGGAAAACTATCAGATCACGCTGGGCGGCTCGGCCGACGAGAATGCCGCGGTCGGCAAGATTCTCGGCCCGGGCGTCAGCTACGAGGACGTGCCGCAGGTGATCGAGAACATTCTCGGACGATATCTCTCGTTGCGAAACGAGGGCGAGCGCTTCATCGATACGCTCGGACGCGTTGGGGCAGAAGAATTCAAGGGGGCTTTGAATGTTGATTGATCGAAACGGACTGCCGGCGGCAGACGTCTGGACTTATCTCGGTGCCGACGATTCGGCCGCGGTTGCGCAACCGCGCAACAAGGACGTGTTGCCGCTCGACGCCTGGCTTGCCGCGAACGAGAAGGGCGTGGCGCCGGCCGGGCTGCGCGTGCAGGGGCACGACGATGCGGCGCGTATTGCGCCGCTGTTGCCGCAACTCGACCTGATCGTGATCGAATTCCCGAAGACGCGCGACGGGCGGGGTTTCACGCTGGCGAAGCTGCTGCGGGACAAGTGGCAATTCCGAGGCGCGATTCGCGCGGCGGGTCCGTTGCTGCCGGATCAACTGGCGATGTTGTGGGCGTGCGGCTTCGATAGCCTGCTCTCGCCGTCGGACGTGCCCACGGCACGTTGGCATGAGGCTGCCCAGGCGGCAGTGGGCCGCGCCTCGCGTCCCCGCACCCTGCTCGAGCGTCTGTCGGCCTGAGGGCCGGGCGCTCAAACCAATGCGGCCGGCGCCTTCCGGCCGCGGTGGGGGCTGTCGGACACGCGCCGTCGAGCCCTTCGAAAATTGCGCTCCGAAATTCGCCCGTGCGTAGGACTCCTACGGGGCATCTCGCTCCCCCTTCCTGCTAAAACGAAAAAACCCGCACAGCCAATGACTGTGCGGGTTTAATTCTGGTCGGGGCGAGAGGATTTGAACCTCCGACCACCTGCACCCCATGCAGGTACGCTACCAGGCTGCGCTACGCCCCGTGAGAAATGCGTCGTCTAGATGCATTGCTCGAAAGAAAGCGAGTATAGCAGAGCTTCGCGCGGGAAAGAAAGAGGGTGTGCGCATCGTACGCATATTTTTTTCACCTGCGGCGCGCTCGGCGCAACGTCCACCGTTGGCAAAATCCCATGATGGTTATCCCGGATGTTGCATTCGGAGGGCCTCACGATAATGGAATTCTGCCCAATCCTGCCCCCTTGAGGCTCGGAGACTAGCGATGCCGCAAATCCTGGGATTCGAGGCCGCACGCGATCTTCTGCTCGCGCAGCGCGCCCACTACGACGTGGCGTACCGTGACTTCCGCTGGCCCGTCCTCTCGCAGTTCAACTGGGCGCTGGATTTTTTCGACCCACAAGCCCAGGGCAACCACTGCCCGGCGCTCTGGGTCGTCGAAGAAGACGGACGTGAGGCGCGTCTGTCGTTCGCCGAGATGTCGCAGCGCTCCAATCGCGTCGCCAATTTCCTGCGTGAACAGGGCGTGTCGCGCGGTGAGCGCGTATTGCTCATGCTGCCCAACCAGGTCGAACTCTGGGACCTCATGCTCGCCTGCATGAAGCTCGGCGCCGTCATGATTCCCGCGACGACCCTGCTCGCCGCCGGCGACCTCGCCGACCGGCTCGAACGCGGTCGCGTGCGCCATGTCGTCACCACCTCACGCGACGCCGTCAAATTCGCCGCCTTGCCCGGCGACTATCGGCGCATCGCCGTTGGCGACGACCCGCCCGACGGATGGACACGCCTTGCGCCCGCCTATGCCGCATCCGATCAGTTCACCCCCGACGGCGCCACGCTCGCGACCGATCCGCTGCTGCTCTACTTCACGTCCGGCACCACCTCGCGCCCAAAGCTCGTGCTGCACACGCACCAGAGCTATCCGGTCGGACATCTCGCCACGATGTACTGGCTCGGCCTGCAACCGGGCGACATCCACTGGAACATCAGCTCCCCAGGATGGGCGAAACACGCATGGAGTTGCTTCTTCGCGCCGTGGAACGCGGGCGCAACCATCTTCGTCTACAACTTCTCGCGCTTCGACGCGCGCGCCGCCCTGGCGACGGCCACGCGTTGCGGTGTCACGACGCTGTGCGCGCCGCCCACCGTCTGGCGCATGATGATCCAGGAAGATCTCACGCGCCACGCGGTGAAGTTCCGTGAGCTGATCGGCGCGGGCGAGCCGCTCAATCCCGAAGTGATCGATCAGGTCAGACGCGCCTGGCACATCACGATTCGCGATGGCTACGGTCAGACCGAAACCTGCTGCCAGATCGGCAACTCGCCAGGGCAGCCGGTCAAGGCGGGATCGATGGGGCGTCCGATGCCGGGCTATCGCGTCGTGCTGCTCGATCACGACGGCGCCGAAGCCGACGAAGGGGAAATCGCGCTCGTGTTGTCGTCGCGCCCGACCGGTTTGATGCAGGGCTACGAGGACGACAGCGAGAAGACCGCCGAGGCCATGCGCGACGGCTACTATCGCACGGGCGACGTGGCGATGCGCGACGAGCATGGCTACTTCACGTACATCGGTCGCGCGGACGATGTCTTCAAGGCGTCCGATTACCGCATCAGCCCGTTCGAGCTGGAAAGCGAACTCATCAAGCACCCGGCCGTCGCCGAAGCCGGCGTGGTGCCGAGTCCCGATCCGGTGCGCCTCGCCGTGCCGAAGGCCTTCATCACCCTGCGCGCCGGTTTTCATGCCGACGACAAGCTCGCCCTAGATATCCTGCGCTTCTGTCGCGACCACCTCGCGCCCTATAAACGTATCCGGCGCATCGAATTCTGCGATCTGCCGAAGACGATCTCGGGCAAGATTCGCCGCGTCGAACTGCGGCGCACGGAAGCGGGGCGCAATCTGGATAGCCGACGCGAGATGGAGTTCTGGGACGTCGATTTCGCAGAGCTCAAGTGACGCTCCGGGGCGTTGCGCTGTACGTCCCCACGCAGTTCGCGCCGGCCGATGCGCTCAACGCAGGTGCTGGATCACCAATTCCGCGCCGAGCATGGCGAGGCCCACGAAGAAGCATCGGCGGAAGACGGGCGCGCTGACGCGCCCGCGTACCCACTGCCCGAAGTACATCCCGCCCAGCGCGGGCGCCAATGCCAGCAGCGAGATGCCCATCGCATGGCCGTGGAAGATGCCGTCGTGCGCCAGCCCGGCCGCGAGGGCCACGGTCGACACGGTAAACGACAGGCCGAGCGCCTGCACGAGGTCGTCGCGCTCGAGGTCAAGCGCCTGGAGAAACGGCACGGCAGGAATGACGAACACCCCGGTTGCCGCCGTGACCAGCCCGGTCACCACACCAATGCCGCCGCCGAGTGCGCCGACGTGCGCGGCAGGCCAGTGCTTCGGCACATGCAGGCGCACCGCCGCAAGCCCCAGCGCCGCATAGAAGAGAAGCGCAATGCCCAGCGCCAAACCGGCAAGATGGCCGCCGTTGGCCAGCCATCCACCGCCCGCCCACGTGCCGACACAGATGCCCGCGAGCATCGGCCACAGCCGTTTTGCCAACGCGGCAAAGCGCGGGCCTGACAACAATTGCCAGACATTGGTCACGAGCGACGGCACGATGAGCAGGGCGGCGGCTTGCGCGGTCGGCATCGCTAGCCCGAGCAGCCCCACGGCCACCGTCGGCAGGCCCAGTCCGATCACCCCTTTGACGAAGCCCGCGAGCACAAAGGTCACAAGTCCCAGGCAGAGCAGGGGGAGGAGGTCGTGCAGGTATTGAGTATTCATCATGGCGCCAGTATCGGTGTGCCATGCGCACCCGCCAATGCGGCATTCGCACAGGCGGGCTCAGGCAGGCGCTGAGGCAGGTGCAGAGGCAGGTGCAGAGGCAGGTATTGCGGCAGACGTTGAGGGAGATGTTGAGGCAGGCATTGAGGCAAGCGCTGACGCAGGTGCCGCAGCAGTCGCTGAGGCTGCGATGCCGGGCCGGCGTGGCGTCCGACGCGCTTTGGCGTTTTCAGTTATGCTCAGGCCAAATTCGCGCCGTGCCGCGCATCGAGCGCGTCCCCCGGAGTTTCGGCTCCGGCGGTCGTGCCGCCGTCGTCGGCACCCCGTAGACCCCCGTACGCCACCGCGCCCACACGGATCATGACCATCGTCATGATGGGCCGCGGCGACGAAAGCCATGCCATAGCATCGCGCCTGTCCAGAGGGATGGAAGTTGGAAAACCAGAATCGTCAACACGAACACACCGCACACACCGGATCGCATGCCGCTCACGAGACGCTTGACCGGCGCCTGGCGCTCATCATGCAACCCGACCACCTGGCGTTGCTCGGCGAAGGCTTGTCGGGCATCGAGCGGGAAACGCTGCGCGTCGAAGGCAACGGCGCGCTTGCCCTGACGCCGCATCCGCCCGCGCTCGGCTCGGCATTGACCAACGAAGAGATCACGACCGATTACTCCGAATCGCTGCTCGAATTCATCACGCCGCCGCAGCGCGATGCGGCCGACGTCATCGCCCGCCTCGACGAAATCCACCAGTTCGCCTACCGCAAGCTCGGCGGGCAATTGCTGTGGAGCGACTCGATGCCGCCCGCGCTGCCCCCCGAAGCCGTGATTCCGATTGCCGACTACGGCACGTCGCACATCGGCAAGCTCAAGCATGTCTATCGCCGCGGCCTCGCGCTGCGCTATGGCAAGCCGATGCAGTGCATCGCGGGCATTCACTACAATTTTTCGCTGGCCGAACCGTTGTGGGCGTTGCTGCGCGAGCGCGAGGGGGCGACGGAATCCGCGCGCGATTATCAGTCGGCGCGCTATGTCGCACTCATCCGCAATTTCCGCCGCTATAGCTGGCTGCTGATGTACCTGTTCGGCGCGTCGCCGGTGCTGCACGCCGAATTCCTGCGCGGTCGCGCGCACGGCCTCGATGCGTTCGACGACGGCACGCTCGGCCTGCCGTACGCGACCAGCTTGCGCATGAGCGATTTGGGCTACCAGAACAGTGCGCAGTCCGAAGTCTCGCCGTGCTACGACTGTCTGCCCAGCTATATTGACGCCCTCACGCAGGCCGTTAGCCAACCGCATCCCGCTTACGAGGCGCTTGGCACACAGCGCGATGGCGAGTGGATTCAACTCTCGACCAACCTGCTGCAAATCGAGAACGAGTTCTACGCTACGATTCGCCCCAAGCGGGTGACGTATAGCGGCGAGCGTCCGGTCCAGGCGCTTGCGCGTCGCGGGGTGCAATACGTGGAAGTCCGTTGCATCGACATCGATCCCTTCCAGCCGGTGGGCATCGACGTCGACACGGCGCGCTTCATCGACGCCTTCCTGCTGTTCTGCGCGCTGGACGACAGCCCGTCGTGTTCGGAAGCGGAGAACCGCGAAAATCGCGACAACTTCGCGCACGTCGTGAAGGAGGGCCGCAAGCCCGGCCTGGTACTGCATCGTGGTGGTGAAGCGATCACGCTGGTTGATTGGGCCGAGGCATTGCTCGATCGCATCGACCGTGCGGCGGCGGCATTCGACGCGCAGCGTGGTGCCGCCCACTACGCCCATACGATGTCGCTGCAACGCGCCAGGGTGCGGGATGTGTCGCTCACGCCGTCGGCCCGTGTGATGGATGCCCTCGAACCGCTGCGCGGTACGCCGGGTGGCGCGTTCCAGGCGTTTGCGCTCGCGCAGAGCCAGCGCCATGCGCAGACGCTGCGCGACATGCCGCTCGATGCCGGCGTGGTCGCGCACTTCGAGACGCTGGCGCGCAAGTCGCTCGACGCCCAGGCTGAACTCGAACGCACGCAGGTCGGCGACTTCAATGCGTTCGTCGCCGATTACCTGGCCGGCACGCTGGGCGCTGCCTCAGCCTGACGCAAAGCACGCCGTGGTATGAGAAAGCGCCTCGTGTGAGGCGCTTTTTTTGGGGGCGGAGCGAATGACGCGAGCGGCGCGCGTCAGCCCAAGATGCCTAGCTGCCAAGTAAAGAAGACCGCCAGTCCGGCGCCGATGGTGAGCAACTGGTGACGCGTCGCGGCGCACACCGCGATGGCCACGAGGGCGGCGACCAGTTGCGGATTGCGCCAGGTCAGCTCCAGACCCGTGCCGTGCGGCGCCAGCGTCATCGGCACGATGATCGCCGTGAGCACCGTCACCGGGACAAACGACAACGCCTCGCGCAGCCACTCGGGAAACCGCACGCGGTCGCCCAGCACGAAGATGCCTGCCTTGACGGCGAACGTCACCGCCGCCATGCCGAGAATCGCCAATACGTAATTCATTTCGCGCCCCCTCGACGCGTCGTATGCAGCGCGACCATGCCGGCGGCAATGCCGAGCGCCACGGCCACGAGCAAGCCAAGCTTGTAAGGCAGGCCCTGACACAGATAAGCCGCGGCCCCGGCGACGATCGTCGCGACGGCCCACGGCAGGCGGGCCATTTGCGGCACGATGATCGCGATGAACGTGGCGACCATCGCGAAGTCGAGGCCCAGCGTCTGCAGTCGCGGAAATGCGGCGCCGAACAGCAACCCGGCAAGCGTCCACACTTGCCAGTTCATGTACATCGACAGACCCGAGCCGAGGAAATACCAGTGGCCCATCGGGTCGTCGGGGTGACGATGAAAGTGGCTGCTGGTCACCGCGAACGTTTCGTCCGTCAGCAGGAACCCCAGCAGGGCACGCCAGCGCAAGTTCAGGTGTCCCACATGCGGCAACAGGTTGGCCGCATAGAGCATATGACGCAGATTGACGATCAGCGTCGTCGCCCAGAGCACGAGATAGCCCACGCCGGTCGCGAACAGGCCGGCGGCGATGAACTGGCTGGATCCGGCGAAGACGGAGAGCGACATCAATTGTCCGTGCCACGTCGCCAGCGGCGTGGTGGCCACCAACGCACCGAAGATGAGGCCGAACGGGGCCGCGCCGACGATCATCGGCAGGGTGTCACGGGCGCCTGCGGCAAAACTTGCCGCACGGGTCTGAGCCAGCATGAAAACGCTTTCCTGAAGATAAGGGGTAGAAGACGACAAGGAGAAGGCGTGAGCATAGCCGCTACGCCGGACCGCACGCTTGTACGTTCTTGCGCTTGCAATCGGAAACCAGGCGGGGCGGCAAAAAAAACGGCCACCGGTTGGGTGGCCGCGCAGGGTAACGGTGCCCGGTCGCGTCGGCCGCTCGCACGGCCGGGACGCCGAGCCAAGCGTTACGGATGCTTGAACATATCGAGAATGCGCGCTTTCTCGCTCGCGTCGACACCGCCCGGCGACGGCGGCTGACCGGCCGAGGGCGGCGGGGCTGCGGGAGACGGCGAGTTGCTGCCGAAGAACGGCAGCGAGAAGCCGCTGCTGTTGTCGTCGATCCCGATGCTCGCGACAAACCCGTTGCCCGGCAATTTGTCGGACTCGTAAAGCTCGCCGTTCACGACACTGACCCCTGCAGGCATGGCCATCTGCTGTTCCGGCACGCCGTTGAGCGCCACGCCCATGTACTTGGTCCACACCGGCAGTGCCAGTTGTGCGCCGAATTCGCGGCTGCCGAGCGTCTTGGGCTGATCGAAGCCGAGCCATGCCACGGCGACGAGCGAATGCTGGTAGCCCGCGAACCAGCCGTCGAGCGCGTCGTTGGTCGTACCGGTCTTGCCCGCCAGATCGGTGCGCTTGAGGACGTTCGTGCCTGCGCCCGTGCCGCGTTGGGCCACCGATTGCAGCAGGCTGTTCATGAGGTAGGCGTTCGGCGCGGAAATCGCGCGGGCGGCGTTCACCCCGGCAACCACCGGTGTGGCCTTGTTGAGCACGTTGCCGCGCGCGTCGCGAATCTCGCTGATCAGGTATGGGGCGACGCGATACCCGCCGTTGGCGAACACCGCATAAGCACCGGCCAGTTGCAGCGGCGTGGTCTGCCCGGCCCCGAGCGCCATCGGCAGATACGGCGGCACCTTGTCGGCGTCGAAGCCGAAGCGCGTGGCGTAATCCTGTGTGTATTGCGTGCCGGCGAATTGCAGCAGGCGGATCGCCACGAGGTTCTTCGAGCGTTGCAGCCCTTCGCGCACGGTCATCGGGCCACTGAAGGCGTCGTCGTCATGCGGATCCCACGCTTGGCCGCCCGTCTGGGCGGGGGGCAGGTTGAGCGGGCCGTCCATGACCATCGTCGCCGGGCTCACGCCTTTCTCGATGGCCGCCGAGTACACGATCGGCTTGAAGGTCGAGCCCGGTTGACGCCATGCCTGCGTCGCGCGATTGAACTTGCTCTGGTTGAAGTCGAAGCCACCGACCAGTGCGCGGATGGCGCCGTCGTCCGGCGAGAGCGAGACGAGCGAGCCTTGCACTTCCGGCAACTGCGTAATGCGCCACTTGCCGCGGGCGTCTTTCATCACGCGGATGATGGCGCCCGGACGGATGCGGATCTTCTCGCTGGCCCTGGCAGAGAGTGCCGACGCGGCAAAGCCGATCCCGTCGCCGCTCACGACCACCGTGTCGCCCGAGAGCGGCACGGCCGTGACCTGCGACGTGCTCGCGGCCACCACGACTGCCGCAACCAGATCACCGTTGTCGGGATGTTCGAGCAACGTGTCTTCGATGACCTGCTGACGATCGGGCATCGCGGCGGGCAGCTCCACGAACCCCTCGGGGCCACGATAGGCGTGGCGGCGCTCGTAGTCGAGCACGCCCATGCGCACCGCTTCGTACGCGGCTTGCTGCTTCTTCGAGTCGATCGTCGTGATGACAGTCAGGCCGCGTGTGTAGGTGTCGTCCTTGTACTCGTCGTACACGGCCTGCCGCACCATTTCGGCGACGTACTCGGCATGCACGTTGTACTCGTTGCCCGACGTGCGCGTGTGAATCGACTCGTGCAACGCGTCTTCGTACTGACTGCGGGAAATGTAGCCCAGATCGAGCATGCGCTTGAGAATGTATTCCTGACGAATTTTCGCGCGCTTCGGGTTGACGATCGGGTTGTAGGCCGACGGCGCCTTGGGCAGGCCGGCCAGCATGGCCGCTTCGCCGAGCGTAATGTCCTTCAGGTCCTTGCCGAAATAGATGCGCGCGGCGCTCGCGAAGCCGTAGGCGCGTTGCCCCAGATAGATCTGGTTCATGTACAGCTCGAGGATCTTGTCCTTGGACAGGGCCGACTCGATCTTGTACGCCAGCAACATTTCGTAGATCTTGCGCGTGGCCGTCTTCTCGCGCGAGAGGAAGAAGTTGCGTGCGACCTGCATCGTGATCGTGCTGGCGCCCTGTGCGGCACCGCCGTGTAGTACGTCCGACACGCCGGCGCGCAGAATGCCGATGAAGTCGACGCCGCCGTGTTCGTAGAACCGATAGTCCTCGATCGCGAGCACGGCCTTCTTCATGACGTCCGGAATCTGGTCGATGGTGACCAGGCTGCGGCGCTCTTCGCCGAATTCGCCGATCAGCACGTTATCCGACGTATAGACCCGCAGCGGTACCTTGGGCCGGTAATCGGTGATGACGTCCAGCGGCGGCAGGTTCGGCCGCATGACGATCAGCGCATAGCCGACGAGCAACGCGCCAACGATGGCCAAGCCTACTAACGTAGCAAGGATGACGGCGAGGGTGCCGAAACCGCGTTGACGACCGGAGGCGAGCTGCGAGGCAGAGTGTGCAGACGACGTCTGGGACGTAACGACGGGGGACTTGGGAGGCGCCGAATCAGACGGCGCACGAGGCGGCAAACATTGCTTCAAGGACATACCCAACGAAAATTGCAGGATGGGAACAGGCCAGCCGGCCTAGCGCTGCGTGGATCCCCGCCGCGCGGCGAAATCGGTGCAGTATGCCACGCCCGGCACGAACACGCGCGTTTCGGGCGTTTTCCCGCGCGTCAACGATGCCGCGGCGCGCTTTGGCGACCCGCTACAGGACCGGCACATCCAGCATGCCGCGTACCCGCCAGGCGCACCATACCACGCTACCCCTGGACTCGCCCGATGCGTGACATCGTGGGCAGACGCCACCTCAACC
This sequence comes from Pandoraea eparura, assembly GCF_902459725.1. Classification (GTDB taxonomy): domain Bacteria; phylum Pseudomonadota; class Gammaproteobacteria; order Burkholderiales; family Burkholderiaceae; genus Pandoraea; species Pandoraea eparura. Next base: position 365,463 of record NZ_CABPSH010000003.1, on the reverse strand, counting down.
CAGGCGTTTGAGAAAGACCGTCATTTCCTTTTCGGCCTGCCGGTCGCCGTGCGCTTGCGCCGCGGCGATGCCGCGGGTCCATGCGTCGCGGGCGCCGTTGAGATCGCCCGCGCCGTGTCGTGCTTTTCCCAACAGCTTCCACGCGGCCGTGTAAGCCGGATCGAATGCCACGCAATGGGTCAGGTGATCGGCCGCGACCGCGAAGTTCTGCGCATCCAGGTAGGCCTTGCCAAGTCCGAAGCGCAGTAGCGAATTGTCTTTGCCGGATGCCAGAAGTTTTTCAAGTCCCTCGATCATAATTCGAATATATCGTATGAATATATAAAAATTGTCATAAGATCATGTCCGCTTCCTGCGTCATCGGTGGCGCGTTGCTGCGTGGCGTCGACCTCGTCTGTTTCGATTGTCGAGACGGGCGACGCAGCGGTCGACGGATCGAGATGTCGTCCATCGCCCTTTGCCCACCGCTCGCTCGATGGGCAAAGGGCCGGGCGCGGTCGATATCCTGGCGCGAAGGCGCGCAACACGTCCATCTCGGACACGTCATGGGCAGGTATACCCGAAGGACGCTCAAGTCTGGTGTGCGCCACGCCGATGACACAAATAATACTGGCCCGACAGAGGCCATACAGGGATCAGAACCCATTACGTAAGACGGAGACAACAGTATGTTGCGTAGCTTTTCCATCAAGGCACGCCTCGGCATCACGATGGCGCTATTGGCGGCATTATTGATTCTGTTGGGGGCGCTCGGCATTGCGGGCATGACACGTACCGGCGCGGCCCTTCGGGAGACATACGCCAATCACCTCGCCGCCACGGTGGCGCTCGGCAAGGACAACGCCACCCTCGCGCGCACCCGCGCCATTCTCGATCGCGTGGTGCTGCATCCGGAATCGCCCGATGGGGACAAGATTGCCAAACGTGCACGCGGCATGATCAAGGATGCGAACGCGGCGTGGGCGGCCTATCAGGCGTTGCCGCGCGGTGCCGAGGAACAGCGGATGGCCGATGAGGTCGCTGCCCGGCGCGAGGTCTTCTTCCAGCAGGGCATGAATCCAATGCTCGCCGCCATCGATGCGCGAGATCGCACGGCCATGGACGAGATCACCATGCACGTGCTGCCCAAGCGCTACGCCGAGCTCACGGCCGCCAGCGACGCGCTGGCCGCGTACAAACTGAAGCTCGGGCACGACACGTACGAGGCGTCGATGACCGAACTGGTGGCATTCCGCTGGCTGAGCATCGGCGCTACGGCGCTCGGCGTGCTCATGGCGATCGCCTGCTACTTCTCGCTGCGCGGCGCGATCATGCGCCCGCTCGGTGAAGCGCTGACGCACTTCGAGCACATTTCGGCGGGCCAGCTCGACAACCCGGTGCACGCGCGTGGCAAGGACGAAATGTCGACGCTCATGCGCGGGCTCGAAGCGATGCAGTCGCGACTCGCGGACACGATTCGCGGTGTGCGCCGCAGTTGCGATGCGATGGCGACGGCCACAGCCGAAATTTCGGCGGGCAACACCGACCTGTCGGCGCGCACCGAAGAGCAGGCCGCGTCGCTCGAGGAGACGGCGTCGTCGATGGAGCAACTGACCGCCACGGTCAAGCAAAACGCCGACAACGCGCGTCAGGCGAGCCAACTGGCCGTCAATGCCTCGGATATCGCGTCGCGTGGCGGTCAGGTCGTCGCGCGCGTCGTCGACACGATGCAGGGTATCTCGACGAGTTCGTCGCAGGTGGTGGACATCATCGGTGTGATCGACGGAATCGCCTTCCAGACCAATATCCTCGCCCTGAACGCCGCCGTGGAAGCGGCTCGTGCTGGCGAGCAGGGCCGCGGATTCGCCGTGGTGGCAGGCGAAGTGCGCACGCTGGCGCAGCGCAGTGCCACGGCCGCGCGCGAAATCAAGGCGCTCATCGAGACCTCGGCGCAGAAGGTGGCCGATGGCTCGACGCTGGTGGCGGAAGCCGGGCGCACGATGAACGACATCCTGCAAGCGGTGCAGCGCGTGACCGACATCATGGGGGAGATCTCGGCGGCGTCGGACGAGCAGAGCGGTGGCATCGAGCAGGTAAATCGGGCTGTCACGCAGATGGATGCCGTCACGCAGCAGAATGCGGCGCTCGTGGAGCAAGCCGCGGCCGCCGCCGCGTCGCTGGAGGATCAGACGCATGCGCTTCGCGAGGAGATGGCGCGCTTCCGGTTGGGCGACGAGAGTCAGGCAAGCGGCGCGGCAAGACGTCCGGCCTTGCACGCCGTGGAGACATCGCCGCTTTCCCTGGCCGCTTGAGCAACGCGTAGCCGTCCACCGTCCGGCGACGTGGCTGGGGCGTGGCGAGGGTGTGGCAGGGGCGTGACGGCAGCGTGAAAGGGGCGCGAAAGGAGCGTGAAAGAGGCGTGAAAGCGGAGGCGTGAAAGGGGCGTGGCATGGGCGTGTTCATGGCGGCAGTGCGCCGAACCGGGTAACATTGCCCATCTTTTGCTCAGTTGAGGGTGGCGAAGTATGAAGCGAGTGGTGCTGATGGCGGCGGTGGCCGTGCTGGCTGGCGGAGTGGCCGGGTGTGGCCCGATCAACCAGATGAGCCGGCCCGATCCGGCAGCGGGGCGACTGCTCGACCTGGGGACCGGGGCCGATCGCTTCATGGTGCTCAACTGCATCTATCATGGCTGGAGCGCGCTGGCGCCGAACGTCGAATCGACGTCGTACGCGCGTGAGGGGGCGGACCGCGTGCGTGTCTATCGTGGTCAGGGCGCTGATGGCAAAGCCATCTACAACCCGTATGTCGATGTGATGCAGGGCGGCTTCGGTGCGCGTTTGCAGTATTTCGAAATTCCCGGCAGCCACCTGCCGCGCGACTATGAACAGACGGTCAAGCGCTGCATGGTGCCGTACTCGGGCAGCAGCGACTGAGGGTCGGCCGCGGTACGATGGTGGCTCAGCCGCGCCGACAACAAAACGCCACGGGAGACCGTGGCGTTTTCATTGATGCCTGCCAAGTGTCGGCAAGGCGCCTGCGCCGTGCCGACGATGCTCCGACGATGCTCCGACGATGCTCCGACGATGCTCCGACGATGCTCCGACGATGCTCCGACGATGCTCCGGGCGATGATGCTGCTCAGCCGTGGAAGTCCTCGCGGGCTTCGATGACGGCCTTGACCACGCCCTGGCGCACGAGGAAATCACCGAATTTCTCGCCAGCATCGCGCAACCTGGCGTACTGCGCGAAGAGCGGCGTGAGTTCGGCCACGATCTGGTCTTCGTTGAGCGATTCCTTGTACAGCTTGTTCAGGCGCTGGCCGTGGAAGCCCGCGCCGAGGTACAGGTTGTACTTGCCGGCCGACTTGCCGACCAGACCGATCTCGGCGATGTAAGGACGAGCGCAGCCGTTCGGGCAGCCGGTGGCGCGCACAGTGATCGGCTCGCCCGCAAGCCCCGCGTCGTCGAGCACTTTCTCAAGTCGCGTGACCAGGCCGGGCAGGGCGCGCTCGCTCTCGGCCAGTGCCAGACCGCACGTCGGGAAGCCGACGCAGGCCATGGCGTTGATGCGCAACGCACTTTGATGTTTGCCGTCGAGCAGGCCGTATGCCTTTACCAGGGCATCGATCTGCGGCTTGTCGGCATCGCTCACGCGCCCGATGATCAGGTTCTGGTTGCCGGTGATGCGGTAGTCGCCCTGATGCACCTTCGCGATCTCGCGCAGCCCGGTCATCAGACGGTAGTCGTCCCAATCCTTCACGCGCCCGTTCTGGATGAAGAGCGTGAGATGCCAGAGATCGTCCGCGCCCTTGAGCCAGCCGTACTGATCGCCGTTGGTTGTGAACGCGAACGCGCGCTCAGGCGCCAGATCCCAGCCGAGATACCGGTTGAGGGTTTCCTTGAACCAGGCCACACCACGGTCGTCGATGGTGTACTTCAGGCGCGCATGCTTGCGGTTGCCACGGTCACCGAAGTCGCGCTGCACGAGCAGCACCTTCTCGGCGACGTCGACGATGCGATCGGCCGGCGTATAGCCGATGACGCTCGCCGTGCGCGGGTACGTCGCGGCGTCGCCGTGCGTCATGCCCATGCCACCGCCGACCGTCACGTTGAAGCCTTCGAGCTTGCCGTCGTCGCCCACGATGGCGATGAAACCCAGGTCGTTGGCGTAGAGATCGACGTCGTTGTTCGGCGGAATCGCGATGGCGATCTTGAACTTGCGCGGCAGATAGTGCTTGCCGTAGATCGGCTCGTGATCCTCCTTGCCCGCGCCCAGACGCTTGTCGCCCAGCCAGATCTCGCGATACGCCGTGGTCTGCGGCAACAGGTGCTGATCGATCTTCAGGCACCAGTCGAGCGCCTCGGCGTGGGCGGGCGACTGGTGCGGATTGTTCGAGACGAGCGTGTTGCGATTGACGTCGCCGCACGCGGCAATACTCGTCATCGCGACCTCGTCGATGCCCTTGATGAGCGGTCGCAACTGGTGCTTGAGCACGTTGTGATACTGCACCGTCTGACGCGTGGTCAGGCGAATCGTGTTGCCGCCGTACTTCTGGGCGAGATCGTCGAGCTTGAGCCATTGCGCGGGCGTGCACACGCCGCCCGGCATGCGCAGCCGGATCATGAACTGATAGGCCGGTTCGAGCTTCTGCTTCTGCCGCTCGGCGCGCAGGTCGCGGTCGTCCTGCATGTAGGAGCCGTGGAACTTGAGCAGTTGGGCGTCCTTCTCGAAGATCGCGCCCGTGAGCGGGTCGGCCAGACCTTCGGCGATGGTGCCACGCAGGTAATGGCTGGCGTCTTTGATCTTCTCGACTTCGGAGCGCGGCGCCGTCGAGGCGTCGCCGGCTTGCGTGGGTTGCGTCATGTGAGCGGCTCTATCGGTCAGCGCGGGGGTGCCGCGCGGGTCTTGTCGGGGGGGGGCGGGCGAACGCGTGTCGGATGCGCGGGATCCGCGATCAGTACACGTCGCGCTGGTAGCGCTTTTCGCGTTGCAACGTCTTCACATACTCGGCGGCGGCGTCCGGCGTCAGCCCCCCGTGTTCCGTCACGATGTCGACGAGCGCGGCGTTCACGTCGCGCGCCATCTGGTCGGCATCGCCGCACACGTACAGGTGGGCACCTTCCTGCAACCACGCGTACAGTTCCTTGCCTTGTTCGCGCATGCGGTGCTGCACGTAGATCTTGTCTTCAGTGTCGCGCGAGAACGCGAGGTCGATCTTCGTGAGCGCACCGTCCTTCACATAGCGTTGCCATTCTCGCTGATAAAGGAAGTCCGTGCGGAAGTTTCTGTCGCCGAAGAACAGCCAGTTCTTGCCCGGCGCGTCGAGGGCCTGGCGCTCCTCGACAAAGGCCCGGAACGGGGCGATGCCGGTGCCCGGGCCGATCATGATGACCGGTGCGTGGCTGTCCCGCGGCAACTTGAAGTTCCGGTTCGCTTCGATATAGACCGGCACCGTCTGGCCTTCGCGGGCGATGTCGGCGAGGTAGGTCGATGCCACCCCGCGACGCGCACGGCCGTGGCTGTCGTAGCGGACGGCGCCGACGGTGATGTGCACGGCACCCGGATTGGCGGCCAGACTCGAGGCGATCGAGTACAGGCGCGGCTGAAGCGTGCGCAGCGTGCCGACGAACTCGGCCGCCTTGACCTTGCGGGCGGGGAACTGGCGCACGACGTCGATCACGTCGCGGCCATTCAGATACTCGCGCAACGCCGTTTCGTTGCCGGCGCCAAGCAGTGCCTTCAGTTCGCTGGACTCGGCCAGCGCGGCGTACTTTTCCAGGAAAGCGCGCGAGAGCGTCGTGATGTCGTAGGCGCGTAGAAAGGCATCGCGCAGCGACAGCGTGCTGTCCTGCGTGGTCGTGGTGGCCTGCGGGTCGAGGGCCAGTGTGTCGATGAGCGTGTCGACGAGCGCCGCGTCGTTCTGCGCGACGACGCCCAGCGCGTCGCCCGGCTCGTACGTGAGGCCAGAGCCTTCGAGCGAGAGTTCGATGTGATGGACTTCCTTGGACGAGCCACGTCCCGAGAGCGTGACGTTCTCGATCACGGTGGCGTCGAACGGCTGCTTGCGGCTGTATGGGCTCGATGCCGATGCCGATGCCGGTGCGATGCCGCTCGCGAGTGCGGCGAGGCTGAAACCTTCGGGCACGCCAGCCGTTTTGCCGGGAGCCGCCGGCGCCGCCACACTCGCCAGTGCCTGGAGGGTGTCTTCGATCCAGCGCTCGGCCGGCGCGTCGTAGTCGACGTCGCTGTCCATGCGAGGCACGAGCCGTTGCGCGCCCAGCGCGGCCAGCCGTGCATCGAAGTCTTTGCCGGCCTGGCAGAACTTTTCATAGCTCGAATCGCCCAGGCCGAGCACCGCGAAGCGGGTGCCGTCGAGCTGGGGGGCTTTCGCGCCGTGCAGGAAATCGTAAAAGTCGCGCGCGTCGTCAGGCGGTTCGCCTTCGCCTTGCGTGGACACGGCAACCAGCAACAGCTTGTCGTTCTTCAGACGCGAGGCCTTGTAATCCCCCATGGCGAACAGGTCGACCTTGAAGCCCGCGGCGACGGCACGCGCCTTGGCGTGCTCGGCCACTTCCTGCGCGTGCCCGGTCTGGGAGCCATAAAGGATTGTCAACAGCGGGGCGGCTGGCGCGGCGCTGGCTGCAACGCCCGTCGGCGCACCGGCTTGTCGCACCGAGTGGTTGATGCCGGCGAGAAAACCTCGCACCCAGGCGAGCTGCTCGCCGGAAAGGCCGTCGACCAGTTGGCTGAGCATCTGGGCTTGCTGGGCGGAAAGCGGTGTCGTCTCTTGCATGTCGTTCATGGCTCCAGGGGCCGGACCTGGACGCCAGCCCTGGCGGGGTGTTCCCGTCGAGCCACCCCCAGACGGACCGGCAAGGGGATACACAACACGATATCGGCTGGTCCTTAGAAATTAAAATAATAAAATTTAATTTTTATATATCGAATTTCCATATAGACACAAGGCGCAAGCGGGGCGGTGCCGCGTGAGCCTGCGACGCATGCGGCGGGTACGCCGGAAGTCCCCGTGTGACGGCTTTCCGGGGCGGTGGGTGCTGGGAAAACGTGCTATGCTCCTCGCCGTGATTGATCAGGTCCTTCCAAGCACCACTTGATTCACGCAATCCGCTAATCGGTCAGGCCGTGTCGCGGAAGGTTTCGTAACCCGCTATTTCTCGAGACACTCGTAGAAAAGGTGAGCGCAAAATGAGTTTGATGGAACAATTCCAAACGAACTCGTACCTCTTTGGCGGCAATGCCCCCTACGTCGAAGAACTGTACGAATCGTATCTAGATAATCCGGCTTCCGTGCCGGACAATTGGCGCCAGTATTTCGACGCGCTGCAAAACGTTCCCGCAGTGGATGGTTCCAACGCCAACGACGTGGCTCACGCCCCGATCGTGGAGTCGTTCGCCCAGCGCGCCAAGGCCAATGCCTTCGTGTCGCGTGCCGGCGCGTCCGACCTGGCTGTTGCCCGCAAGCAGGTGCACGTGCAGTCGCTCGTCGCCGCCTACCGCTTCCTGGGTGCGCGCTGGGCCAATCTGGACCCGCTCAAGCGTCAGGAACGTCCGGCCATTCCGGAACTGGAACCCGCGTTCTACGACCTGACCGAAGCCGACATGGACAGCGTGTACTCGGCCGAGAACACGTACTTCGGTTTCGAGCAGGCCAGCCTGCGCGACCTGCTCAAGTCGCTGCGCGACACGTACTGCGGCTCGATCGGCGCCGAGTACATGTACATCAGCGACCCGGTGCAAAAGCGCTGGTGGCAAGAGCGTCTGGAGAAGGTGCGTGCCACGCCCAACTTCAGCGCCGAGAAGAAAAAGCACATCCTCGAACGCCTGACCGCAGCCGAAGGCCTGGAGCGTTACCTGCACACCAAGTTCGTCGGCCAGAAGCGCTTCTCGCTCGAAGGCGGCGAATCGTTCATCGTGGCGATGGACGAACTCGTTCACCACGCCGGTGCCAAGGGCGTGCAGGAAATCGTGATCGGCATGGCCCACCGGGGCCGCCTGAACGTGCTGGTCAACACCCTCGGCAAGATGCCGTCGGACCTGTTCGCCGAATTCGAAGGCAAGCACGTCGACGACCTGCCGGCCGGTGACGTGAAGTATCACAAGGGCTTCTCGAGCGACGTCTCGACGAGCGGGGGTCCGGTTCACCTGTCGCTGGCGTTCAACCCGTCGCACCTGGAAATCGTGAATCCGGTGGTCGAAGGCTCGGCCAAGGCCCGTATGGACCGTCGCGGCGACGCCGACGCGGCCAGCGTGCTGCCGGTGCAAGTGCACGGGGACGCGGCGTTCGCGGGTCAGGGCGTCGTGATGGAAACGCTGAACCTCGCCCAGACGCGCGGTTACGGCACGCATGGCACGGTGCACATCGTCATCAACAACCAGATCGGCTTCACCACGTCGGACCCGCGTGACGCGCGTTCTACGACGTACTGCTCGGACGTGGTCAAGATGATCGAAGCGCCGGTGCTGCACGTCAACGGCGACGATCCGGAAGCGGTCGTGCTGGCCATGCAACTGGCCCTGGACTTCCGTCAGGAATTCAAGAAAGACGCCGTCGTGGACATCGTTTGCTACCGCAAGCTGGGCCACAACGAGCAAGACACCCCGGCGGTCACGCAGCCGCTGATGTACAAGAAGATTGCCCAACACCCGGGCACGCGCGCGTTGTACGTCGAAAAGCTGGTCACGCAAGGCGTGATCACGGCAGAAGAAGGCAATGGCTTCGTTGCCGCCTATCGCAAGGCGATGGACGACGGTCACCACACCGTTGACCCGGTGCTCTCGAATTACAAGAGCAAGTACGCGGTCGACTGGGTGCCGTTCCTGAACAAGAAGTGGACCGATGCCGGCGATACGGCCGTGCCGCTGAACGAACTCAAGCGTCTGGCCGAGCGCATCACCACGATCCCGGCGAACTTCAAGGTGCACCCGCTCGTCGAGAAGGTCATCAACGACCGTCGCAAGATGGGTGCGGGCGAGCAGCCGCTCGACTGGGGCATGGGCGAGCATCTGGCCTTCGCCTCGCTGGTCTCGTCGGGCTTTGCAGTGCGCCTGACCGGTCAGGATTCGGGCCGCGGCACGTTCACGCACCGCCACTCGGTGTTGCACGACCAGAACCGCGAGCGCTGGAACGATGGCACCTACGTGCCGCTGCAACACGTGGCCGACGGCCAGGCCAACTTCACGGTGATCGACTCGGTGCTGTCCGAAGAAGCCGTGCTGGGCTTCGAATACGGTTACTCGACTGCCGAGCCGAACACGATGGTGCTGTGGGAAGGCCAGTTCGGCGACTTCGCCAACGGTGCGCAGGTCGTGATCGACCAGTTCATCTCGAGCGGTGAAGTGAAGTGGGGCCGCGTTTCGGGCCTGACGATGCTGCTGCCGCACGGTTACGAAGGCCAGGGTCCGGAGCACTCGTCGGCGCGCATCGAACGCTACCTGCAACTGTGTGCCGACACGAACATGCAAGTGGTTCAGCCGACCACGCCGGCACAGATCTTCCACCTGCTGCGTCGTCAGATGATCCGCCAGTTGCGCAAGCCGCTGATCGTGTTCACGCCGAAGTCGCTGCTGCGCCACAAGGAAGCCGTGAGCGACCTGTCGGAACTCGCCAAGGGCGGCTTCCAGACGGTCATCGGCGAAACCGATGCGTCGATCGACGCCAAGAAGGTCAAGCGCGTGGTCGCCTGCTCGGGCCGCCTGTACTACGACCTGATCGCTCGCCGTCGCGAAGACAAGTCGACCGACGTCGCGATCGTCCGTGTGGAACAGCTCTACCCGTTCCCGCACAAGGCGTTCGAGAACGAGCTGAAGAAATACGAAAACCTCACCGAAGTGGTGTGGGCCCAGGACGAGCCGCAAAACCAGGGTCCGTGGTTCTACATCGAACACCACCTGATCGAAAGCATGAGCGCCGGTCAGAAATTGGCTTACGCGGGTCGCGCGGCTTCGGCCTCGCCTGCCGTGGGCTACTACGCCAAGCATTACGAACAGCTCAAGCAGCTGCTCGATACGGCTTTCGGTCGCCTCAAGGGCGCGACCGTGGTGCAGTAACCGGTTAGGTCTTACAGCGGTCGTCCTCCCCCAGGGACGGCCGCTGCCGTATTTCCGAATTGAACGTTTATCGAATCCAGGATCCAGAAATGGCCATTGTTGAAGTCAAAGTCCCCCAGTTCTCCGAGTCGGTTTCCGAAGGCACGCTGCTCGACTGGAAGAAGAAAGTCGGCGAAGCCATCGCCCAAGATGAAACCGTGATCGAAGTCGAAACCGACAAGGTCGTGCTGGAAGTGCCGGCGCCCGCCGCGGGTGTGATCGTCGAAGTGACCGCCGCCGCCGGCGATACCGTGACGTCCGAACAAATCATCGCCAAGATCGACACGGAAGCCAAGGCAGGCGCTGCCGCGCCGGTCGCCGCCAAGCCGGCGGAAGCCGCTGCACCGGCTGCCGCATCGGCCGCTGCGCCTGCCGCCGGTGGGGCATCGGGTGGCATCGCCAGCCCGGCCGCCGCCAAGGTGCTGGCCGAGAAGAACCTGTCGGCCGCGGACGTGGCCGGCTCGGGCCGCGACGGTCGCGTGACCAAGGGCGACGCCCTGGCCGCCGGCGCCAAGCCCGCCGCCGCCGCCTCGTCGATTCCGGCACCGGCCCAACGTGCCGCGCTGCCGTCGGTGGCCGCTTCGGTCGGCCGCGACACGTCGCTCGAAGGCCGTCCGGAACAGCGCGTGCCGATGTCGCGCCTGCGCGCCCGTATTGCCGAGCGCCTGCTGCAATCGCAACAGACCAACGCCATTCTGACCACGTTCAACGAGGTCAACATGAAGCCGGTGATGGATCTGCGCAACAAGTACAAGGACAAGTTCGAGAAGGAGCACGGCGTGAAGCTGGGCTTCATGTCGTTCTTCGTCAAGGCCGCCGTCCACGCGCTCAAGAAGTACCCGGCCGTGAACGCCTCGATCGACGGTAACGACATCGTCTATCACGGCTACTTCGACATCGGTATCGCGGTCGGTTCGCCGCGTGGTCTGGTGGTGCCGATTCTGCGCAATGCCGACCAGATGAGCCTGGCCGACATCGAGAAGAAGATTGCCGAATACGGCAAGAAGGCCGCCGACGGCAAGCTGTCGATCGAAGAAATGACCGGCGGTACGTTCTCGATCTCGAACGGCGGTGTGTTCGGTTCGATGCTGTCGACTCCGATCATCAACCCGCCGCAGTCGGCCATTCTGGGCGTGCACGCCACGAAGGACCGCGCGGTGGTGGAGAACGGCGAGATCGTCATTCGCCCGATGAACTACCTGGCCATGAGCTACGACCACCGTATCATCGACGGTCGCGAAGCCGTGCTGAGCCTCGTCGCCATGAAGGAAGCGCTGGAAGATCCGGCCCGCCTGCTGCTCGACCTGTAAGCGTTAGCGCGCACTGCGCGGTGTCGCCCGGCCATCCTCGCATGGCCGGCGCGCCGCGCCTCCCCCTGCCGTCTACCTTCAGTGAGTCACAAACAAAATGGCAAAAGAATTTGATGTAGTCGTTATCGGCGCCGGCCCCGGTGGTTATATTGCCGCCATCCGCGCCGCCCAACTCGGTTTCTCGGTTGCCTGCGTCGAGAAGTGGACCAACCCGACCGGCAAGATGGTGCTCGGCGGGACCTGCCTGAACGTCGGTTGCATTCCGTCGAAGGCGCTGCTCGCCTCGTCGGAAGAGTTCGAGAAGATCGGTCATCATCTGGCCGACCACGGGATCACCACGTCGGATGTCAAGATCGACATCGCGAAGATGCTCGCGCGCAAGCAAGGTATCGTCGACAAGATGACCGGCGGTATCGAATACCTGTTCAAGAAGAACAAGATCACGTGGCTCAAGGGTCACGGCACGATCGTGGCCAAGAACGACGGCGGCTATCAGATCGATGTGAAGGGTGCCGAGGCCGAATCGGTCACGGCCAGGAACATCATCATCGCCACGGGTTCGAAGGCTCGCCATCTTCCGGGTATGCCGGTCGACAACAAGCTCATCTCGGACAACGAGGGTGCGCTCTCGTTCGACACCGTGCCGAAGAAGCTCGGCGTGATCGGCGCCGGCGTGATTGGGCTGGAGCTGGGTTCGGTGTGGCGCCGTCTGGGTGCTGAAGTCACCGTGCTCGAAGCGATGCCGGAATTCCTGGCCGCCGCCGATGCCGGCGTGGCCAAGGAAGCCGCCAAGCAGTTCAAGAAGCAGGGTCTGGACATCAACGTCGGCGTGAAGGTCGGCGAAGTCAAGACCGGCAAGGACAACGTCACGATCAGCTACACGGACAAGGACGGCAACGCCAAGACGCTCGAAGTCGACCGTCTTATCGTGTCGGTCGGTCGCGTGCCGAACACTGATGAGCTGGGCCTGGGCAACATCGGTCTGGCGACCGACGAGCGCGGCTTCATCCCGGTGGACGACCACTGCCGCACCAAGCTGCCGAACGTGTACGCGATTGGCGACGTGGTGCGCGGCCCGATGCTCGCGCACAAGGCCGAAGACGAAGGCGTGCTGGTGGCGGAAGTCATCGCGGGCCAGAAGCCGCACATCGACTACAACTGCATTCCGTGGGTGATCTACACCTCGCCGGAAATCGCCTGGGTCGGCAAGACCGAGCAGCAGTTGAAGGCCGAAGGCCGTGAGTTCAAGCCGGGTCAGTTCCCGTTCGCGGCCAACGGCCGTGCGCTGGGCATGGGCTCGTCGGACGGTTTCGTGAAGGTGCTGGCCGATGCCAAGACCGACGAAATCCTCGGCGTGCACGTGATCGGTCTGAACGCCTCGGACCTGATCGCCGAAGCCGTGGTGGCGATGGAGTTCAAGGCGGCGTCGGAAGACATCGGCCGTATCTGCCATCCGCACCCGTCGCTGTCGGAAGTGATGCGTGAAGCCGCCCTCGATGTCGAGAAGCGCGCGCTGAACAAGTAAGTCGCTTCAGGCTGACGAGTACGATCAAAGGCGAGGCAACTCGCCTTTGTTTTTTCCCGATTTCCTCTGCCCCCCGGCCGGTCGCCGCACCGCATGAACGTTCGCGAATACTATCAACAGGAACTGGCCGCTCGCGGCTACGAGCCCGATGAGGCGCAGGAGCGCGCCGTCGAGCGTCTGCAACAGTGCTACGACGAATGGGCGGCATACAAGGCCAAGCGTTCGAACACCTTCAAGAAGTGGCTCGTGCATCCCGATCTGCCCAAGGGCGTGTACCTCTGGGGCGGGGTCGGCCGCGGCAAGAGCTTCCTGATGGACAGCTTCTACTCGGTGGTGCCGCTGCAGCGCAAAACGCGCCTGCACTTCCACGAGTTCATGCGCGAGGTGCATCATCAGTTGCAGGCGCTCAAGGGACAGCCCGACCCGCTCGACGAACTGGCCAAGCGCATCGCCAAACGGTATCGCTTGATCTGCTTCGACGAATTCCACGTGTCCGACGTGGCCGACGCCATGATCCTGCACCGCCTGCTTGCCGAGCTGTTCAAGAACGGCGTGCAGTTCGTAATGACGTCGAACTACCGTCCCGACACGCTCTACCCGGACGGCTTGCACCGCGACCGCGTGCTGCCCGCGATCCGGCTGCTCGAAGAGAAGCTCGACGTGCTCAACGTCGATGCCGGCGTCGACTATCGCCGCCGCACGCTGGCGCAGGTGCAGGTTTATCACTATCCCCTCGGCAACGAGGCGAATCGAGCGCTGCGCGCGGCGTTTGCCGAGATCGCCGGGGTGCCGGATGAAAGCCCGCTGCTGCACATCGAGCAGCGTGAGCTCAAGGCGCTGCGCCGCGCCGGCGGCGTGGTGTGGTTCGACTTCCATATGTTGTGCGGTGGCCCGCGCTCGCAGAACGACTATCTCGAACTGGCCAATCGCTTCCACACCGTTGTGCTGTCGGATGTGCCGAAGATGACGCCGCGCATGGCCTCGGAAGCACGCCGCTTCACGTGGCTCGTCGACGTCTTCTACGACCACAAGGTCAAGCTACTGATCTCGGCGGAAGTGGCGCCCGAGGAGCTGTATCAGGAGGGCACGCTCGCCAACGAATTTACGCGCACGGTCTCGCGTCTCGTGGAGATGCAGTCTCTGGAGTATCTCGAAGCGCCCCGGCGCGTGGTGGATACGTCGCTCACGTGAGCGTGGTGCGCGGCGCCTGAGTCTCGACGCGTCAATGGCTTCCGCGTAGGACTGAGTGCGAGATTCAGCGTGAGCGGGCGCCGCGGTCGCGCTGACGCGGATTGTCAGCGGGCGAGGGCGGGGGCGGGGGCGGTTGCCGCTGTTCGCGCAGATGGTTGTAGATGTCGCCGCGCAAGTCGCCCTGCGGCCGCACGTCCTGCGGTGGCGGCCGTGACGCTCCGGCCCGTGCGCCGCCGCGGTTGTCGCCATGTCCGTCCTGGCGCTCTGCACCTTGGACGAACCACCGTTGGAAAAACGGGCGGTTCGACGGCGGTTGGGCCGTTGCGCTCAGGGCGGCGACGGCCAGCATAATGCAACACGTCATCCGGACAAGTCGGGCATGACGCATCTTGCCACCTCCTTGTCGGTTGAACTGCCGCGTACCTTGCACGTGCGCGGCCTGTCGGATGGACGGGCGCCGGGACGTGACACGCAATTGGGGCTACGCTTCCAGAGTAAAAGGGCGCGGGGCCGCTTGCTGTAAAGATTTGTAAAGCAATGTAAGCCGGCAGGCGAGGGCGGCGAGACGTCGCCTACCATGCGCAGTTTGATCGACGGAGTTCTGCAATGCGTAAGCTGTCAACGATCGCGATATCCCTCGGGTCCCTGGTTGTCGTGCTGGGTCTGCTCTTCGGCTCGCCGTACTACACGTTGTGGCGGGCGCGCGACGCGGCCGATGCGCGCGATGCCAACGCGCTCTCCTCGTACGTCGATTATCCGGCCGTGCGCGAGAGCCTGAAATCGAGTTTCCACGACGAACTTTCGCGCCAGATGGACAAGCAGCGCGGCAACGCCTTCGGGGCGCTTGCCCTTGCGCTGGGCGGCTGGGTGTCGGATCGCGTGGTCGAGGCGCTGCTGACGCCGGAAGCCGTGGCGGCCATGCTGCGGGGCGACAGTACCGGATTGCCGCCCGTGCCCGGTGCGCCTGCGCCGCGCGACGCGGTACCTCAGGCGCCACAAGCGCAGGCCGCCCCGCCGGCGTCGGCCGACCCGTATGCGCCGGTGGTCCCTGCGGCGCCGAATGCCCCCGATGCCGGCTCGGGCGGCGCGTCGTCTTCCGCGGGCGATACGCCATCGCGCACGATCACTCGGACCGAGTTTCAGGACTTCAATCACTTCCTCGTGCATGTCTCGCGCAGCGACCGTCCGACGCGCGTCGTGACGTTCACACTGACGCGGCGCAATCTCGTGCAATGGCGTCTGACCGCGATTGCCTTGCCGCCGTTGTAATCGTCGACATCATGCGGATACCGGGAACGAAAATCGCCGTCGGCGCAATGCCGAGCGTCGCATCCTTGGGGCGTTGGTGCGCCGCCGCGCTCCTGTCGTCCAGTGCCGTCGTGGCGCTGGCGGCCGGGGACATGACGACGCCGGTCGGCGTATGGCGAATCGTCGACGATACCGGCGATGCGAAGGCACTCATCACCGTCGCCGAGCAGGACGGCGAATACGTTGGATCACTAACGAAAAGCCTCGGCAGGCGCGACGCACTCGAGCGTCGCTGCACCGCGTGCACCGATTGGCGCAAAGACAGGAAGCTCCAGGGGCTGCAGATCATTCGCGGCCTGCGTCGTGACGTGCAGCGCGACGAATATACCGGTGGGAAGATTCTCGATCCGGACAGCGGCCACGAATACGGCTGCCAGATGAAGGTTGTCGATGATGGCCGCAAGCTCGAAGTGCGAGGCTATTTCGGCATCTCGTGGCTCGGGCGCACCCAGACCTGGATACGGGAACCGTAATGCCATCCCATGGCGGGCGGATCGACGCCGGCCACCGCGCGCGGGCGGATTTCGCCTAGAGGACTTCCTCAGCACGGCGTCACGCCTTTGGCGTAATCTGCAAAGCGACTCGCGCGAATGGCGTTGCGGCGCTGGTGGTTGTCGCGAGTCCTACGACAATCAATTCCGTATCCGGGAGGATGACAATCATGAAGCAGATTTCGAACGCGACGTCGTGGCGACGGCTGGGCGCGCACGCGCTCATTGCGGTGGCATTGCTGGGTGGCGTTGCCAAGGCGGCCGTGGCGGCCAACGACATGTCGCCGGTCGGCGTGTGGAAGACCATCGACGACAATACCGGCAAGCCGAAGGCGCTCGTCACGATCACGGAAAAGGACGGAGAGTATGTCGGGGTCGTCACCAAGGGGCTTGGCGAAAACGACGATCCGGAGCGCGTCTGCACGGCCTGTACGGACGCACGCAAGGGGCAGAAGATGCTGGGCATGCAGATCATTCGCGGCATCCGCAAGGATGGCGACGTGTATGACGGCGGCAAGATTCTCGATCCGGAAAACGGCATGGAGTACAGCTGCAAGATCACGGTGATCGATGGCGGCAAGAAGCTCGACGTTCGCGGCTTCCTCGGCATTTCGCTGCTCGGTCGCACGCAGACCTGGATCCGCGACCAGTAAGCTCGCTTTGCCACCGCTCCTGCGAGGTAGACCCGAGCGGGACGACGCCCACAGCAGAAGAAGACTCGGACGAGCATTCGTCCGGGTCTTTTTTGTTGGCGTGCGAGCACAGTGTGACGGCAGCGCTGCTGCCAAGACTGGCTACGCGAAGGCGATGAAATGACAACGTGACAGCGGCGTGTTGCGTCCTCACACGCGTTTCGATCCGCGGGATGATCGCAAACACCGCGAACACCGCGAACACCGCGAACACCGAGAACACCGAGAACACCGAGAACACCGAGAACACCGAGAACACCGAGAACACCGAGAACACCGAGAACACCGCGATCACATTGCCGCGCGTGCGTCGTGGGCTCCGATGGCCTGACGCAAGACACGGCAAAGCCCGGCCAGTGTCGCTTCACTGTCCGGGTTCGCCGTCGCCGTTGGGTCAGCACCCCGCCGACGTCCCCCTCTCGCGATCCTGCGACGTCTTGCGATGTCGCGTTATTTGCCTAATCCACCGAGTAGTCCGGTCACCGGCGCGAGCAGGCCGCTGGTGGCGCCCGTGCTGCCGCCACTCCCCGACCCGACACTGGCGAGCGTCGTGAGCGGTGACGTGACGGTGCTCAGTAGCGTCGTGACAGGTGCCAGCGCCGTGCCTGCGCCACTGCTGCCACTGCCACTGGCGGCGCTCGTCACACCGCCCAACAAGCCCGTCACGGCCCCCAGCGGATTGTTGCCGGAGGCGCCCGTCGCACTCGTGAGCCCACCGAGCAGTCCGGTGAGGGATCCGAGCGGATTGGTACCGCCGGACGTAGTAGGCGTCACGGTGGTGTTCCCCACGCTGGCGAGCACGTTGCCGAGCGCATTGGGTTGCGTGGTGCCGGTAGTGCCTGAGAGCAGGCCACCCGCGCTCGTGACGGTGTTGCCCAGCGCCATCAGCGGATTGCCCAGGCTTGCGGTGGCCGCGTTCGGTGCGGCAGACTTGACCTGCGCGCCGGTCGAATTCAATGCGCCGCCCAGGGTGCCCAGCAGACCGGCCACCGGCGTGCCCAGACCGGTGGTGCTGCCGAGCGTTTGCGCGGTTGTCACGACGGTATTCGTGATCGGTGTGATGGCCGACGAGAGGGGCGTCGCTGCCTGAACGACCGGGGCGCTCGTCAGTGCCTGCGTGAGTGCGGCGCCGCCTTGCACACCGCCCTGACCGACCGTCGCGACGGCGGTGCCCAGCACACCGGTGAGCGTGTCGACCGGTGTGTTCGCCAGCGGACCGCTCTTGCCGATGCCGGCAATGCCGCTACCGAGCGATACCCCGGCATTGCCGAGATCGGACACGACACCGCCCGTGTTCGCGAGCGTGGTGCCGACCGGGTTCGTGCCGGACGTGCCGAGTTGTCCCAGTCCGTTGCCCACGCCCGTACCCAGATCCGTGATGGCATTGCCGGTTTGCGTGAGCGCGCCGCCGAAGCCTTGCGTGGCTTGCGTCGACACGCCTGGCACCGTCGTGCCGGCGACCTGATTGCCGAGCGCGCTGACCACAGAGCCGACCGAACTGACGACACCGGTACTGCTCGTGGCCGGATTCGTCGGATTCGTCGGGTTCGTCGGCGTGACGGGATTTGTCGGGTCCGATGGGTTCGTCGGCGTATTCGCCGTGGCGCCGCTGCCGCCGCCCGAGCTGGAACAACCCGTGACACCGACGATGCTGGCCACCAGCACGGCCAGCATCGTGGGACGCAGAATCTTCGACATGACTTTTCTCCTCGTTGGGACCGTCGAGGCGCGCTCAACCCTTGGTCGACGTGCTTCGGCTGTGTGAGACCAGACCGGCGATGTCCTGATCGGCCTCGAAGCGAAGACGGAAGGTTTCGCTCTTCAGGGTGCGGATGCTTTGCACCAGAAAATCGTGGATCGCGGCCAGTTCGCTGTGGTCGTACGCCGCGCTGACCGCCGTGAGTTCGCGCGAGACCGACGACAGGAATTGTTCGATCTGCGCACAACGCGCTTCGATGGGGTGGATCATGACCATGCGCCGATCGTGCGGATTCTTCTCGCGCTCGACGAAGCCCGCGCGCTCGAGCCGGTCGATGACCGTGGTGATGCCGCCCGAGCTGACCCCCATGAGTTCCGCGAGCTGACCGGCGGTGATCGATTCGAGTTCGAGAATCAGATCAAGGGCATTCAGATCGGTGACGTTCAGGCCGAGCTGTTCGGCGAGCGCTGCGTGATAGAGCGCGGTGTACACGGCGAGCCGGCGCCCAAGCGAGCGGACGATGCCGGCGACGAGATCGTTGCGGTTCGTATGTCGGTCGCTCATGGTGCCGTGCGATGCGTTGAACGGGGAGGCGGTCGATGCCGCCCCGGAGGCGGCACCCGAATCGGCGCCGTGCGGCGTGTGGCGGTGGCTGGCGCTGAAGCCGTTGCCGGTATCGCGCATTGCCATGGGCTCGGAACGTTGCGGGGCGCTATCGCCATGACCGCGCATCAGAACGCTGGTGTCGGGAATGAAGCGGGCCATGGCATCTCCTTATCGATAAATCATGTGGTGCGCGCACGATGGGCGCGCACCACGGCTGGACTGGCGATTACTTGCCGACGCTGGCCACACTACCGAGCAGGCTGGTGACCGGGGCGAGCAGTCCCGTGAGACCGCCCGTCGCGCCGCCCGAGCTGCCGCCAGCCGTACTCGTCACGCCGGAGAGCAGGCTCGTGACCGGCGCCAGCGGGCTGCTGCTGCCGCCCGAGGTGGCGCCGCTCACACTGCCGAGCAGACCGGTGACCGGGGCGAGCGGGCTGCCGCTGCTCGATCCGCCGACGCCGCCGAGCAGGCCCGTGACCGAGCCGAGCGGGTTCGATGACCCGCCGGCCGTCGTCGTGCCCAGGTTGCCCAGCAGCGAGCCGAACGGGTTCGCCGAGCCGGTGGAGGTGCTGCCGTTCAGGAACGTGCCGCCGCCGCCGACGGTGTTGCCGGTGGCAATCACCGTGTTACCGAGTGCAGTCACGACCGGGTTCGACGACGTTCCCTGCATCGTCGTGCCGACCGTGGAGACCGCGCCGCCCACCGTCTGCAGCAGGCCCTGTGCCTGACTGCCCAGGCCCGTGGTCGTCCCTACCGTGCGGGTCGTGTCCGACACCACATTGGTGATCGGCGTGATGGCCGATGAGAGTGCCGTCGTGGCCTGCACGACCGGGCCGCCCGTGAAGGCCTGCTTCAGGATCGCGCCGCCCGCAATGCCGCCCTGGCCGACGGTCGCGACGACGTTGCCGACCGCGCCGGTGAGCGTGTCGACCGGTGTGCCTGCCAGCGGGCCGCTCTTGCCGATGCCGGCGACGCCGCTACCCAGCGACACGCCCGCCTGGCCGAGGTCGGTCACGACATTGCCCGTGCTTGCGAGCGTGGTGCCGACGGGATCCGACGAGGCACCCGTTTGGCCGAGACCGCTGCTTACGCCGTTGCCAAGGGCGGTGACGGCGTTGCCGGTCTGCGTGAGCGCACCGCCGAAGCCTTGCGACGCTTGCGAGGACACGAGCGGCAATTGGGTGCTGGACACCTGGTCGCCCAGCGCGCTGACGACGTTACCGGCGGAGCTCACGATACCGCCGGCGCCGCTGGCCGTCGTGCCGACAGCGTTCGGGCTGCCCGAGGTGCCGGCTGAAGCGCCGCTGCCGCCACCGCCGCTGGAGCAGCCGGTCAGGGCGATGAGTGCGATGGCGGCCGAAGCCAGGAGGGTGCGTTGAAGTGCGTGGGTCATGATGTCTATCTCCCTTGATCGTGCTGAATGGTTGTCTGGTTACTTCTTGGCGCCGAGCAAACCGCCGAGCAGGCCGGTCACCGGCGCGAGCGGGCCGCTGCTGCTGCTCCCCGAGCCCGTGGCACCGCCGAGCGCGCCCGTCACGGAACCGAGCAGTGTCGTCACCGGCGCCAGGGCACTGCCTGCCGCCGTGCCGCCCGTCCCCGTCGATGCCCCGCCAGTGGCGCTGCCGAGTGCGCCGGTCAGACCGGACACCAGGCTCGTGACGGGGGCGAGCGGGCCGCTGCCCGATGTTCCGCCGGTGGCACCACCGAGTGCGCCGGTCAGGCCGGAGACGAGGTTCGTAACGGGAGCGAGCGGGTTGCTGCCCGAGGTGCCGCCAGTGGCGCCACCGAGGGCGCCGGTCAGGCCGGAGACGAGGTTCGTGACGGGGGCGAGCGGGTTGCTGCCCGAGGTGCCGCCCGCGGCACCACCGAGTGTGCCGGTCAGGCCGGAGACGAGGTTCGTGACGGGGGCGAGCGGGTTGCTGCTCGAGGTGCCGCCCGCGGCGCCACCGAGTGCACCGGTCAGGCCGGAAACGAGATTCGTGACGGGGGCGAGCGGACCCGAGCCCGATCCACCACCGAGGCCACCCGTCAGCCCGCCAAGGGCCGAGGTGAGGGGGGCGAGCGGGTTGGTGCTCGTCGGCGTGCCATGGGCCGCGCCGCCCAGGCTGGCCACGGTGTTGCCGACACCCGCGACGATGCCGCCGACGTCGGT
The DNA here is from genome assembly GCF_902459725.1 of Pandoraea eparura. Taxonomy (GTDB): domain Bacteria; phylum Pseudomonadota; class Gammaproteobacteria; order Burkholderiales; family Burkholderiaceae; genus Pandoraea; species Pandoraea eparura. The sequence continues at coordinate 344,403 of NZ_CABPSH010000003.1, read as the reverse complement.
GGCCGCCGGGTTGTTGACCTGACCGGCGATCTGGGTGCCGACACCGGCCAGGCCGCCGCCGATTTGCGCCAGCAGTCCGACCACCGGCGCGCCGAGGCCTGTCGTGTTACCTACCGTTTGCGTGGTGTTGGTCACGACGTTCGTGATCGGCGTGATGGCCGACGACAGCGACGTCGTCAGTTGCTGTACGGGGCCGCTCGTGATCGTTTGCGTCAGGCCGTTGCCCAGACTCTGGCCCGCCATGCCGACCGATGTCACGACACCGCCGAGCAGCGATGTCACGCCATTGACCGGCGTGTTGGCGAGCGGGCCGGTCTGCCCGAGGCCGGCGACGGCACTACCCAGTTGGGTGCCGGCCGTGCCGAGGTCGGTGACCGCACCGCCCACGCTGGCAAGCGTCGGATTGAGCGGATCGCTCACCGAGCCCAGCTTGCCGAGACCGTTCGTGATGCCGTTGCCGAGGGTCTGCACGGCGTTGCCGGTCGAGACGGCGGCGCCCGCCAGACCGCTTTGCGTCTGCGTGCTGACCAGCGGGAGTTGCGTGCCGGCAAGCGTGGTGCCCAGATCGCTGACAGTCTTGCCGACTTGCGTCACGACACCCGTGCTTGCGGTGGCGGCCACGGTGCCGATCGGATTGGTCGCGGCGCTCGTGCCGGTGCCGCCGTCCCCGCTGCCATTGCCATTGCCGCCGCTTCCGCCGCCGCCCCCGTTGCTGCCGAGGCTCGAGCCGTCGGTCACCGTCCCGGCGCCCGTGCCGCCTCCACCGCCGGTGCCCGCGCTGGTGCCGCTGTCGCCGAGCGAGCCGCTGGTGCCGCCCGAGCCAGAACTTGCGCAGCCGGTCATCGTGACAATCGCAAGCAGGCAGGCGGAAGCGAGAAGATGGCGTTGGATGTTTTTCATGATGGTGTCCTCTGGTCTGTGTGGGTCGTCAGGCAGGCGTGTCTTGCGCCGCCATTCGGCTGTTCATGCGTTGTGCAATCAGTGCGAACAGGAGCGCATCGACGACTGCGCTGTCGGGGCCGGTCATCGCCCGGGCCGAAGACGCGCGGGAGGCGCGCGTGGTGCTGTTCGAATCGGTCGGTGTGGCGGTGGCGCGTACGCCACCGCCTTGTGCACCGCCCCTCCCTGGGCTTGCGCCTCTACGATCGTTGCCGGCAGCAGCGCTGCGCTGCATTGCGGCGATGCGTTGCTGCCCGGCCGAGAGGGCAGCGCAGTGCGGCATCGTTTGTTTGGTATTGCCAATGATCATGGTGTCCCCCGGTGATCTTCAGCGTTGCGATGCTGGGATATGCGCAAGAGCTGTGCCAATCGTTAAGGCCGGGTTTGAATAACAGTTCTATTTTTTCTGTCGATAGGCTGAAAAGCCTGTATTTACTTGCGTTTCGGAAAGCAAGAATCTTTTGAATCGAGGGATCGCCGATCGCAGAAAGGGAGGCAAATCAGGGTTAACGCCATCGAAAATTGACGGCTCTCGGGCGAAATGCTGTTCCCGTTACGGGGGGCGTTACGGGTAACGTTACGTAACGTCTCCGGAAAAATTGCTGTCGAGTCGTGTAGAAATACGAAGCAAATCGGCTGGCCATGGGCTTGGCGACCTGCGTAAGGAAGGGAAAGGCGTGGAAGCCCGATATCGCGGCGCTGTCGAGCCAATCCTCTTGGTAGCGTGAGGCGGGCGTGGCGAAGATTGCGAGGCGATCGACGACGGCGAAGCGCTCTTGCGTCGATGAAGCGCGCGTGGGGCGCTATCGCTGAACCAGTTGAATCGCTATTTAATTAGGTGCTACAAGTATTGCGTGCGCGTGCGCGTGCGCGTGTGTGGTGGGACACCCATCATGGTTTTCCCTCGCGGGCGTTGTATTACCTGGTTTTGGAGTATTGTTTGATCTATCGAGGTAACGCTTTCTTACATTCTTCAGGGTGATTGGTAGCAAGACTCTAGTTTTTGTTGATCGGTTTAAATTAGCATCGAAAAAAGCGTACGCCGCCAAAAGGCTGGACCAACAAGCTTGAAAGTATTGGCGTACAAGGTAAAAGAGGTTCGCGAGCCACGCGGCGCAACGAACCCGAGGCCGAATTCAAGAAGAGATGAGCGATACGGCGCACGTGCGTCGGCGACCGGATGGCCGCTGATGCGTCGTTGTGCCCGAATGGGCGCTTGACGCCTTTTTTGTGGGAGCGTGATATGAAACTCGGCAATCGCATTCGGCTGTTCGTGCGTGACGAACGTGGGGTCACCGCACTGGAGTACGGCATTCTCGCCGCGATCGTGGCCGTGCTGATCGGTGGTGCTGTCTACACGAACCTGTCAGGGGTGTTCACTTCCGTCTTTGCGAAGATCACGTCGGTCATCACGTCCGTCGGCTCCTGAAACCCCCGCACCGCAAACCGCTTTGGCGCCGGTCAGCGATATGTCGCGCTGGCGCGAAGGCGACAAGCCCCTGCATGAGACTTGAGCAGTCGAAGCGAGGGTTGCGTTTGACAGTATTGGGAAGGACACCGTAGCTTCGCGGCGTCTTTCAGGTGCGTGGGTGGCGGTATTCGCGAGGATGCGAGTCATGCGGGCAATGCGAGCAGGGATGAACGGACGGCAGCGCGGTCTGTCTGGGCAGAAAGGTGTGACGGCGCTCGAGTATGGCATCCTGGCCGCGGTCGTGGTGATCTTGGTCGGCGCGACCGTCTTCACCAATTTGACGACCGTGCTCACCAACGTGTTCAGCAACGTCACGTCGGTCGCAGCGACTGCCGTGAATCACTGACGCGAGACACGCCGTGCTGATCTTGCTGTGGCTGTTGTGCGTGCCGATCGTGATCACCGACCTGGTTGCGCGCCGCATCCCCAATGCGTGGCTGCTGAGCGTGGCGGGGATGGCCGTCATCTGGATTGGGTGGCAGGCATGGCATGGTGAGCCTCGCGCGTTGTGGGTTCATGGAGTCGGCGGGCTGCTCGGATTGATCGCATTGCTGCCTTTCTGGTGGCGAAACGTGATGGCGGCGGGCGACGTCAAGCTCTTCGCATTGATCGGGCTGGTGGCGGGTTACTCGGCACTGCTGCCGGTCTGGTGTCTGGCGAGCGTGGCGGCAGGCGTGCATGCGCTGGTGCTGTTGACGGCGCGGGTCAAGTGGCTCTCGCGATGGCGTGATGCACTGGGCGCCTGCGCAGCCTGGCAAAGGATTTTGCAATGGCGTGCCGGTCGCGTCGGATTGCCCTACGGGGCCTATCTGGCAGCGGCGGCGCTCGTGGTGCGGTAATCGATGCAGTGGCTGTCCAGGCGGTTGAGCTAGTCGCAGTTGTAGTGCGTGAGGTAGCGGTACGTCGTGCGAGTCTCCACGACGCATACGAAGGCAGGCAATGACGAGTGCTGCGCAAAGCGGCACCGTAATAACGAGAAACGAGAGGCGCGGGCGACGCCGCGCAAATGGGTAGGAACAATGCGTCGCCAAACACGGCCACACAGTGCCGTGAGCGACGGGGAGCATCGTCATGAAGGTGTTTGGGGCACAGGCGGGATCCGGGTTGCGAGGCGCGCGCTCGCGCGGCGTCGCTGCGCTGGAATTCATGCTGATCCTGACGATTCTGCTGCCCGCGTTCTATGTCGCCGTTGCCTTCTCCATCACCATTCTTGCCCGGCAGATGCTGACGCAGGCCGCCTCCGAGGCTGGCCGTGCGATGTTGCGCGCCGGTACGATGGCGCAGCGTCAGGGGTATGCCACGCAGGCGATCAATACCACGCTGACCTGGCCATCGGCGTCGGCCGTGAGCGCCGGCTTCACCCCCGATGCGACCTATCCTTGCCCGGCGTCGGGCACCAGTGCCAGTTCGCAATGCATCGTTCACGTGACGTTGACGCTGACGCAGCCCATGACCGTCAATTGGCCGGGGCTGGGCGCGCTCGTGCCGCAACACGTGGTCGGCACCGCTGCGGTCACGCTGGACACGTCAACGCTGGGCGGCAGTTAAGTGACGCGAACGTGTGGGGGCGGATCAGCGAGCGTCGCGCCGGTGCCAAGGTCATCCGCTCCGGGAGACAGAAAAAAGATGTGCGGTTATGCCGAGTTGTCATGCCGCCGGTTCGCCGGCGTCCCGCAAGTTGTGACTGAACGGCCGACAGGCCCCAAGCCATGAACAAAGCCACCAAGATTCTTGCTGCTGTGCTGGTCGTCGCTGGTGTGTTGCTCGCGCTCTTCGCGTTGCGCCTCGGCACGGCCAACGCACCGGCGCCGGCCGCCACGCCTTCGCCGGTCACCCAGACGCTCACGCAGCGCTACCCGGCCGTGGTGGCGGCCAAGGCCCTCGCGCCGGGCCAACCCATCGATGCCGAAGGGGTGAAGCTCGTGACGTTCGACACTCAGACCGTCGGTGGCTTCGCCAACCCGGCCGACGTCGTGGGCCGCGTGCCGCTTGTCGCGCTCGCGCCTGGCGTGCCGGTCACGCAGAACACGCTCGCGCACGGCCTCGCCATGCAGCTCGCGCCGGGCGAGCGTGCCGTCGCGATTGCCGTGTCGGAAACCATTGGCGTAAGCAACCGCATCCGTCCGGGCGATTACGTCGATGTCTTCTTCACGATGAAAACCAATCGGCCGGCAGGACCGGCCGTGGGCTTGGTCGATGATACGCAGGCGCGTCTGCTGGCCTCGCGCGTGCGGGTGCTGAGCTACGGTAATGCCTCGCTCGACGACGTGGCGCCGCCGCCGGCGTCCCCGAGTGTGGCGTCCAGCGTGCAGGGCGCCACGACGACGGCCCCGGCGCCCGGGCAACCGGGCGTCAACGGCCAACCGCCCATGCCGGCAACGGCCGCCGTCGTGGCCGTGCCAGTGGCCGACGTCAACCGTGTGGTGCTCGGCACGCAACAGGGCAAGATCACGCTGGCGCTGCGCAACCCAGGCGACGACGCCAAACCCGACACGTCGCTGTTCCCGTCGCCACCGCCGGTGCTCGCGGGCAAGCCCGGACTCAAGGGCGAAGACAAGGCGGCGCTCGATACGCCCGAGAACCAGGCCTACGCCGGGATTGCCGCGACCGGACTCGCCGGCGCGCCGCCGCGTGCGCCGGCGGCAACGCCGCGTCAGCCGGGCGCCAGGGGCGGCGGCGCCACGATCGAGGTCGTACGTGGCGCGCAGCAAAGCACCGCCGCGTACTGAGATTGCCGAGACCTCGACGTTCGACCTGAAACGCCACGCCACTTAACCAACACAGTGACCGATATAGCCACGCCATGATCAGAAGCCAGGTTCGCACTGCCAGACAACAGCCCCGACGCGTGACCGGCATGCTGTTGTGCCTTGCCGCGCTGCTCGCGTGCGCTGCCACGGGTTCGGTGCGTTTGGCCGATGCCGCCGACGCCACCTCGCGTGCCGGATCGCGTTCGCTGACGCTGGGCGTTCACGAGCAACGCGAGTTGCAAGTGCCGGGCTCGCTCGAGCGCGTTGCCGTGGCCGATCCCGCGGTTGCGGACGTTGTCGTGCTCAAAGGCTCGGGCGGACGACGCGGCTCGGTGCTGGTCGTCGGGAAAACGGCGGGCACTACGCAGATCGCTGCGTGGCCGCGCGGCGGCGAACCGGTGCGCTGGGAAGTCCACGTGATAGGCAGCGTGCAAAGCGCCCTGGGCGATACCGGTACGGCCAGTGTTGACGCGCGCGGCGGCGCGGCCCTCATCAAGGGCCACGCGAATACCGTTGTTGAACACAGTGGCCTGCAGTCGGCGGCGGTCGATGCGGCGGGCAAGGGCGGCGTCGTCGTCGATCGTTCGACGGTTGGGGATACCGGTGTCGTGCAGGTCGACGTGAAGATTGTCGAGATCAATCGCAATATTCTCAATCAGTTGGGAGCGAGCTTCGGCGCATCGAAGAAGACCGGCTCGGGCAGCTTCGGCGTGGGTTCGGCGCTCAACTCCGCCTTTGGTGGTAGTGGCGGGGCGAGCACCGTACCCAACTTCGGCTCGTTCTTCGGCTCGATTACCCGTGGCGCATTCAGCATGTCGGCGCAGATCGACCTGCTGCAATCGAACGGTCTCGGCCGGGTGCTGGCGGCACCGACGCTGGTGGCGCTCTCGGGACAGAGCGCGAGCTTTCTCGCGGGCGGCGAGATTCCGGTGCCGCAGTCGGGTGGTCTGGGCACGACCACGATTGTCTACAAGCCGTTTGGCGTGGGGCTCACGGTCACGCCGACGATCCTTGCGCCGAATCGCATCGCGCTGAAGGTGGCGCCCGAGGCGTCGGACATCGACTATACGAACGCCATCGTGACCGAATCGACGCAAATTCCCGCGATCACGACGCGCCGCGCGGACACGACGGTGGAGTTGGGCGACGGCGAGAGTTTCGTCATCGGCGGCCTGATCTCGCGCACGACGACCGCCGCGGTTGACAAGGTGCCGCTGCTCGGCGATCTGCCGTTTATCGGCGCCTTTTTCCGCAATTTGAAGTACAACAGCGCCGAGAAGGAACTGGTGATCGTGGTCACGCCACATCTGGTCAAACCGATGGCGAAGGGCGTGGCGATGCCACTGCCGGGAGATACGCGTGAGCGTCGCCCGGGGCCGGTATGGGGCGCCTACCTGATGGGTGTGGCAAGCGATAGTGAATTGCCGGGGTTTTCGAAATAGCGCCGAACCGCGCACGCAGGCGGTACCGAGCGGCAACCGGGCGACAGCCGGGGCAGGGAAGTCAGGAGTGCAAACATGAACGCACCGACGCGAATACTGGACACCATGACGGAGTTGCATCGCTTCCTCTTTTGCAGCGCGCACGCAGGCCACGGTCAGTGGCTCTCGGCGGCGTTGCGCGATGAGGGCGTGGTGCTGCAGGAGGCCGGTCGTCCGGCGCAATTGCAGCAGCGCATCGGCGATCTCGACCCGCAGGTCGTATTGCTCGATTTTTCCGGCGAGCCGAGCGGCCATGCCGACGACACCGCCGACGGCAGCTTTGCCGGTGCCATCGAACTCGCGCAGATGCTCAAACGTGTCGCGCCCAAACTGCCGTTGGTGGCGGTGGGATCGATGGTGCGCGCCGATGGCATGAAGGCGGCCATCCGCGCCGGGGTCCACGACTTCATCGACATGCATTCGACGCACGAGGAGGCGCTTGATGTCATCCGCCGGGTGATCGATCAAACGCCACCGCCCAGCGCCGTTGCGCCCCAGCGTCACGGGCGCTTCGTGGTGTTGCTCGGCGCCCGAATCGGTGTCGGATGCAGCACACTCGCCGCGCATCTTTCGCAGCTCGGGCAGGAGATGGTCGTCGGCGCGCATCCCGAGAAGGCGACCCGGGCCGCGAAGGCGCCGGCGAACAAGGACGACAAGTTCGATGCCTCGCTGCTCGGTCACGTGGCGCTGCTCGATCTCGGCCTGCCGTCCGGTGACGGCCTGCTGTATCTCAATACGCAAAGCCAGTTCAGCTTCGCCGAAGCGGTGCAGAACCTGCGACGTTTCGATGAAACCCTCGTGCACACGGCCGTCTCGCATACGCCAAGCGGCTTGGCGGTGTTGCCGCTGCCGCTCGATCTCGGCGACATGCGCAGCGTGGCGGCGGCCGATGCGCTGGCGCTCACCGACCGTCTGCGCGCGTTCTTCGATCTGATCGTTGCCGATCTTGGCGGCTTCTCGAATCCGGCGTTCGTCGCGAGCCTCGTGCGCGCCGCCGACGAGGTCTGGCTCGTGGTCGACCAGAGCGTGGGCGCGATCGTTTCGCTCGCGTCGATGCTGCGCGATCTCGAAGAGAAGAGTGTGGAGCGCCATCACCTGCAGCTCGTGCTCAACCGCTACGATCCGCGTTACGGCATGGCGGCCGACCAGATCGCCAAGCGTTTCGAGATTCCGCTGCTCGCCACGCTGCCCGACCGCCCGTTGGCCATGCTCTCGGCGACCAATCAGGGCAAGTTGATTCTCGATACCGCGCGTAGCGATCCGTACGTGCGCGCGTTGCAACCGCTCGTCGAACGACTGCTCAGCGCGCAACATGCGGGGGCGGCGGCACAACGTCATTCGTCGGGCTGGCTGGGCCGATTCATGGGAAAGCACTGATATGACCGACTCCATCGAATTTGCCGACGACAAGCGCGCGTTCGCCAATTCACAGCAGTTTCAGGACATCAAGACCGCGGCACACGAACATCTGCTCGCGCGAATCGAGGAACTCGGTGCGGAGTTCGGGCGCTGGAGCCGCAGCGCGATCCAGCAGTTCGTCGATCTGGAGATGGACGGTTTCGTACGTTTGCGCCGCATCCCGATCAACGAATCGGAGCTGCGCCAGATCTCCGATGCGCTCACGAAAGAGCTTGCCGGCTTCGGCCCCATCGAGGATCTGCTCGCGGATCCGGCGGTGGAGGACATTCTGATCAACGGCTACAACGATGTTTATGTGTCGCGTCAGGGGGTGCTGGCGCGCGAAGCACTGCGCTTCTCGGACAATCAGCATCTGCTGCGCATCGTGCGGCGCATTCTCGCCCCCATCGGCCGTCGTCTCGACGAGTCGAACCCAATGGTCGATGCGCGCCTGCCCGACGGCGGACGTCTGAACGTCGTGATCGAGCCGCTGGCCGTCGACGGACCGGTGGTCTCGATTCGCAAGTTTCGCAAGGATCCGCTCAAGCCGTCCGACCTGCTCGCGCTCGGCAGCTTCAACGAAGAGATTTATGCGCTGCTCGACGCGGCGGTTCGCTCGCGCTGCAATATTCTTGTCTCCGGCGGCACCAGTTCGGGCAAGACGTCGCTGCTTAACGCGCTGGCCAGCTTCATCCCGGCGACCGAGCGCGTGGTGACCGTCGAGGACACGGCCGAACTCTCGCTCAACCACCCGCACGTGGTACGGCTCGAATCGCGTCAGGGCGGCTTCGACGGATCGGGCGAGGTGTCGATTCGCGACCTGATTCGCAACAGTTTGCGCATGCGTCCCGACCGCATCATCGTGGGCGAAGTGCGCGGCTCCGAAGTGCTGGAAATGATGCAGGCGATGAATACCGGCCACGAAGGCTCGATGGCGACGATCCACGCCAACTCGCCGCGCGAATGCCTCTACCGCCTGGAGATGCTCGCGGGCTTTGCCGGGTTTCAGGGCAGCGAGAGCAGCCTGCGCCGGCAGATCACGAGCGCGCTCGATTTCATCGTGCAGATTGGCCGGTTGTCGAGCGGGCGCCGGCGCATTTTGTCGATTACCGAAGTGACCGGGGTGTCGGATACCGTGATCTCGACGCAGGAGCTGTTCCGGCACGAGTCGGTCGTGGGGCCCGACGGCGAAGAGAAGGATCGTTGGATCTCGCTCGGCCTGCAGCCGCACTCGCCGAAGTTGCAGCGGTTCAAGGAGCTGACACGCCATGCGGCGGCAGCCGCGCAGGCGCAGAGCAACCCCCCACCGGATTCGGGCGGCGGGGGTGGCTTCTTCGGACGCCGTCGATGAATGTCATCGTGTTGTGGGTCGTCGGCATCGCCCTGCTGCTGATTGCGGCAGGGCTGGAGCTATGGCGCCGTACCCACCTGCGCGTGAGAGCGCAGGCGACGAGCGCGTTTCTCGAGCAGCAGCTCGCCCAGAATGCGCCGCGGTTCGCGGCGAACGAGGGCGCCGCCACGCGTGCGCCACGCCGCAAGTCGCTGCCGTGGGAGTTCTTCTTCGAGCGGGCGGGCGTACACACCGATCCGATGTTCTACACGATGCTGATCGCGCCCGGCCTGCTGCTGGTGATTCTGTTCTGGGCGTGGCACGGACCGCTCTCGGCCATCGTCGTGTTGTTGCTGTACGTGGTGGGTACGGTGCTGCGCTACTGGTTCAAGGCGGCGCGCCGGCATCGCAACATCGTGCGTCAGTTGCCGATCTTTCTCGACGGGATGGTGCGGATGCTGACCGTTGGCAATAGTCTGCCGGCCGCGTTCCAGACCGCCGCCGGCAATGCTGATATGCCATTGCGCGAATTGCTGGACCGTGCCGTGCGACAGGTGCAGGCCGGCGTCGATCTCGACGTGGCGCTCAAACAGATCGCGCGGGTGTATCACGTTGAAGAGATCTACCTGTTCGCATCGGTGGTCGACCTGTCCACCCGATTCGGGGGGCGCGCCGACCAGATTCTCTCGCGCATGGCCGGCTTCATGCGCGATCGCGAGCAGGCGCAAGCGGAGCTTTACGCGTTGTCTTCCGAGACACGGATGTCGGCCTGGGTGCTGGCCGCCCTGCCGATCATCGTCAGTGCCGTGCTGATGTTGCTGAATCCGAAATTCTTCGAGCCGATGTTCCAGGAGGCGTCCGGTCAGCGACTGCTCGCGATCGGCCTCGGTCTGGAAGTCTTCGGCGGCTTCCTGTTGTACCGACTTGCGAAGTCGCTGTGAGCGAGAGGGACTGACCCATATGCACCTCGCCAACTCACACTTCTGGATGATGCTGGGCCTGTTGATGGTCGCGGCCGGGCTGTTGCTCGCGGCGTCGGCCCTGCTGTTGCGTGCGGTGCGTCAGGGGCGCAGCGAACGAATGATCGATCAGGTGCTGGCCAGCCGTCAGCAACAGGCATTGGCGGCCCTGCGTGCGGCGAATGCGCCGCCCGGGCCGCAGGCGGCGCTCGAGGACGACCTGCAGGAAACGCGTGAGGGTGCGCGGCACGGCTGGCGCGCCCTGTTCGATCGCGCGGCGGCGCTGGGCAAGCAGTGGTCGGAAACGCGCCTTGGGCAGCATCTGATTGCGGCCGAAGATCGGCTTCTGCTTGCGCAATGTGGCTACGACAGCGTGCGGGCGAAGTCGCTCTTCCTGTTCGCGCGGGTGGCGCTCGCGGGGGTGCTGCCATTGCTGATCTGGTTGTGGTTTCCTGGCGGCGGGGGCGTCGGCACGATGCTGCGCCTGATCGGTGCGGCCGGGATCGGACTGCTCGTGCCGAAATTCTACGTGCAGCGCAAGGCGACGCAGCGCCGTCGCGAACTGATCGAGGAACTGCCGTTGCTCATCGACTTGCTGCGCTTGCTGCAAGGCGTGGGCCTGTCGATGGACCAGAGCCTGTATGTGCTGGTGTCCGATTTTCGCGAAGTGCTGCCGATTCTGTCGAAGGAGTTCGAAAGCGCCAATCGTCAGTACGCTTCGGGGCGCGGGCGGGAGGCGTCGATGGGCCGCTTGCGCGAGGTGTACGACAACGATGACCTGCGCGCACTGGTGCGGCTCATCGTGCAGGTCGAGCAGCACGGCGGCGCGGTACAGGAGCCGCTGCAACAGTTCAGCGATCGCTTGCGCGAGCAACGTCGGCAGACGATGAAGGAGCGTATCGGCAAGCTCACCGTGAAGATGACGCTGGCGATGATGCTGACGCTGTTGCCCGCACTGATGCTGGTGGTTGCGGGGCCGGCCATCCTGTCATTGACCAAATCGATGGAGGCTATGCGGTGACCCGACAGATTCAGAAACGACGTGCCGCAGGGCTCGCAGCGGTGGCTTGCGTCGCGCAACAACGCCGCACCGCTCGCGTGATGGCGGGCTCGCTGATCGCCATGTGCTGCGCAGTGTCGCTCGCCGGATGCGGCGGGCCGCGCATCGGCGGTTACGGTGCGCCGTCGGCCGCGGCGCTCATGCAGGCGGAGCAGAACGACGAAGCGATGGCCAAGGCAGCCAAGCCCGATACGCGCGAGCTGTATCTGTCGATGATTCGACAGATGCAGGAGCAGGGCGCGTACTTCGCCTCGCTGGCCCATATCGACCAGTTCCGGATGCAATACGGTGCCGCGCCGGATATCGACATTCTTCGGGCCGATGCCTTGCGCGAGACGGGGCAGCCCGACGCCGCCGAGCAAGCCTATCGGGCATTGCTGGGCGGAAGTGAGGCGGCGGCGGCCTGGCACGGCATGGGGCTGGTGGCGGCGCAGCGCAAGGATTACGCTGGCGCGGCGCAGGCGCTGCGTGAGGCCGTGACGCGCGCGCCCACGCAAGCGTTCTACCTGAGCGATCTCGGCTTCGCCCTGCTGCGCAACGGTGATACGGGCGCCGCGCGTGTGCCGCTCGCTCAGGCGGCCGAGCTGCGACCCGACAGTCGCAAGGTGTTGAGCAATCTGGCGGTGTATCTCGTGGTGAGCGGCGAGCGAGTGCGGGCCGACGAGGTGATGACGCGTGCCGACATGCCTCAGGCCACGCGCGACGCCATCGACAAACTCGCCGCCGATATCACCGCTCAGGGGCAAGCCCGCCGCGCGGCGGCTGATGCAGCCGCCGCTCGCGCCGCCGCGCAGGCAGCGGCGGCGATTCCGGCGCCACTGACGCAGGCCAGGCTCGCGCGTGCCACGGTGGCCGCCGACGCCACCGATGGTGCCCGCAACGACATGCCCACGTCGTTGCTCGACCGATTCAGCCATTCGCAGTGATGCGATGGCTTCCCCCTCATGCATAACGCAGCACGTACGACAAGAATCACGCAACGTCAGGGAGACGTGATGATGGCAGGCGAGAAACCCTACGGAACATCGGACGCCCGGCTGCGGCTGGCGGCGTGGCTCACGGTGGCGGCACTCGTGTGTTGGGCGGGCGCGGCCGCGGCGCAGATCAGCGCGCCGATCACGGGAACGATGGGCGGTGCCGACGCGCCTGGCATCGCCGCACCGGCACAGGCGGCCCCGACCGCCCCGTCGGCGCCTGCCGCCCGCGACGTGGCGCAGGCACCGGTGACACAAACGGTGACACAAACGGCAACCGCCCCCGCGGCACACACCGGACGCGTGCCGCGCAACGTTGTGCGGCGAGATACGGCGTTGCGCGTCGGCGAGCACGCGCAGGACGGCATGCTCGGCGACGAAACCGAAGCGTTGCTCGCGCTCCAGGCGAACAACCTGGCCGCCGGGCCGGGGCTCCCGATGCTCGGCTCGACAGCGTCGCGTGCCTATAAGCGCTATCTGGATAGCTTCACCTACCCGATTCCTCAGTTTTATCCGGCGATTGTCCAGGGCGACACGGGCACCGGCAACAATGGCGGTGGCGGTGCGGGTGCTGCACCTGCCGTATCGGGAGCTGGCGCAAGCCAGTAGCCTGTCATGACTGTGCGTGCGCGCGTGCGCCCAACGGATTGTGTCGCCTCGCCTCGTGGGCGGCAGCGCGGATCGATTCCCATCCTCGCCTTCGCCTTCGTGATCGTGGCATTGATTCTCGCGTTCGCGATCGATGCGGGCTACGCGTTCATGCAACGACGCGACTTGCAGCGCGCGGCCGACATGGGCGCGCTCGCCGGCGCACAAACGCTGCCGGGATGTGCCAATGCCACGTCATATGCCGCTGTCGTGCAGGCCAACGTCACATCGAACATGGGCAGCAACGTCACCGGCTTGCAGGTGACGTCGTCATGCGGCGTGTGGACATCGCCGTCGGCGTCGGCGACCGGCCCCGGCACGTTCGTCGCGACCAATGCCGGGAATGCGGCGAGTGGCAATGCCGTGCAGGTGAAGTTGTCGCTGGCCGTGCCGTCCTTCTTCCAGCTTGCCGGTACGCGTACGATCAACGCCATTGCCATCGCGCGCAAGGCGCCTGCGGTCGTGACGTTCACGGTCGACTCGGGACTGCTCACGCTCAGTACGAGCAACTCGGTGCTCGCGCCACTGCTTCAGTCGGTCGGCATCTCGCCAACGCTGTATGTCGCCGCCGCGCAGCAACTCGTCGGCGTCAACATCACGCCGCAGGGCTTGTTGCAGGCGCTCGGTGTTCCAGTGACCGGAGACGCCAGCGTGGCGTCGCTCTCGGGCGTGGCCGCCGTGAAAAACCTGACCGTCGGGCAGTTGCTGAGCGCGACGAACACCGCCCTTGCGACGCAGAACGGTGCGCTTTCGGTGTCGGTCACCGCGATGAACAATCTCATCAATGTGTTCGCCGGTAGTCCGGTGCTCAATCTGCCCATCAACTTGCTGGGTACGGCGACGACACCCGGCCTCATCGCCAACATCGACGCGGCCGGTGTGAGCGCGGCCAACGCGCTCACCGCCAACATCAGCGTCGCCGACCTGATTTCCGCGGCTGTCGTCGGCGCAAATGGCAGCAATGCCGTGGCGATTCCGTCCTTACCGATTCTGGGTGGCACGGTGTCGGTCGTGGCGCGGGTGATTTCGCCGCCACAGGTTGGCGTGGGCGGTGTCGGGGCGACGGCGACGACTGCGCAATTGCGGTTGTTCCTCACGGTGAACTCGTCAGCCGGCACGTTGGGCGGGTTGCTCAGCGGGCTGGGCACGCAGTTGAACCTGCCGCTCGTGCTTGAGGCGGCACAGTCGACGGCGACGGTGACGGCGCTGCAATGCGGTGCGACGCCTTCCGCGACCCTGCAAGTCAACTCGGGGCTAGTGAATGTCTGTGTGGGTGGCTCGGCCAGCGGCGTGAACGTCGCCAACAATGCGGCGAGCTGTACCACGCTCATGACGCAGCGCACTAACATCGCCACCTTGCTGGGATTGATTAACGTTGGCGGAAACGCCAACCTGTCGCTCGTGACGAATTCGCCGGCGCCGATGACGTTTACCGGGCCGTTCCCGCAGCAAGTCGGGCCGGTCGGTTCGAGTGTGAACCTCAGTCAGATTGTCAATGCGCTGCTCACGGGCCTGTCGCTCGATGTGAGTGCCGGGGGAACATCGACATCGAACACGATCGGCACCGGTCTCGTTGGCAGTGTGCCAACGGCGGCCGCGGGCGCCACGGTCACGACGGTCAACACGTTTCTCAGCACTGCCGCCGCAGGACTCACGGCGACGACCAACGCCCTCGGCACGACCTTGGGTGGGGTTGCCACCCTCAACCTGCCCCAGGTGGTGGGCGGCGTGGGCGGTCTCGTCACGGGGTTGCTCAATACGCTCGGTGATGTCGTGAACGGGATTCTCGGCGGCTTTTCGGATCTCGTGTGCAATCTATCGGGCAGCGGGGCGAATCAATGCCGCGTCAACGCCGTGTCGGGGTCGATCGGGACCACCGACATTTCGCCGGTGCTCGGCAGCGTGCTCTATACCTTGCTCAATCCGCTGCTCTCGCCACTGAGCACGTTGCTCAACACGTTACTCACCTCGCTGGGAATCACACTTGGCACCACCACCGTGACCGTCGACAGCATTAACTGCCAGAACGGACTCGTCCAACTGGTGTATTAGCGCAGCGGAGCAGGCGTGCAACTGCGAGACGCCCAATGCGGGCGATGCATATCAGCAATGAAATTCACCATGACGGACGCCCGGCGCGTCCGGCAACGAGCGGACCAGCATGAAAAGCAAGCCAGTACGTGAAGATCTTGACGTGTACGTGTGGGAAGGCAAGTCGGACATTGCCGAGCGCGTCGCGCATTGCCTCGCGAGCTTCGACATGGAAGTCATTCGTGCCGATGGCATCGATCTCTCGCGCGAGCGCACCAAGGCGCGCCCCTCCATCGCCGTCGTCAGCGTGTCGGTGATCGAAGGCGCATCGACCAACGCGCACGAGTGGCAGTTGGGCCACGGCATGCCCGTCATCTGGGTGGCGACCACGCCGCGCGAGAACGATCCACGGGTCTATCCACCCGAGTACAGCAACATCCTCACGCTCGATTTCTCCGGCGCGGAATTGCGCACGCTGATCTTCAAACTCTCGGGCGCCATCGCGCAGGCCGACCAGGCCCCCGCACCGGTCGACCCGCTCGTCGCGCAGTCGAGCGCCATGCTTAACTTGCTCGCCGAGGTCGACGCCTTTGCCGATTGCGATTCGAATGTGCTCATTCACGGTGAAACGGGGGTGGGCAAAGAGCGCATTGCGCGCCTGCTGCACGACAAGCAGAGTCACTACGGGCAGGGGCCATTCGTGGCCGTGAACTGCGGCGCGATTCCCGACGGCCTGTTCGAGTCGCATTTCTTCGGCCATGCCAAGGGGGCGTTTACCGGCGCGCTGTATTCGCACAAGGGCTATTTCGAGCAGGCCAACGACGGCACGCTCTTCCTCGACGAAATCGGCGATCTGCCGTTGTACCAGCAGGTCAAGCTGCTTCGGGTGCTGGAGGACAGTGCGGTGACGCGTCTGGGGTCGGCTCAGCCAGTGAAGCTCGACTTCCGGCTCGTGGCGGCGACCAACAAGCACCTCAAGACGATGGTGCGCGATGAGCTGTTCCGTGCCGACCTGTTCTACCGTCTCGCCGTCATCGAGCTGCACATTCCGAGTCTCGAGGAGCGCGGTCCCGTCGACAAGCTTGCCGTTTTCACCGCCTACCTCGGCAAAGTCGTCGGCGACAGCGATGTGGGCGCGCAAGTGCCCCTCTGGCTGCGCGAACTGGTCGAAGGCGGGGTGTTTCCCGGGAACGTGCGCGAGATGCGCAACATCGCCGAGCGCGTCGGCATTATCTATCGGCAACTGGGAGGCTGGGACGAGCGGCGCATCCGTCCCATCTTCGACGCGCTCTGCATGGGCACCATCGCCCGTGGCGACGATGGTGTGCGCAGCGCGGCGCAGGGGGATCGGGCCCGTTGGGACGCAGCCGAGCGTGCACGCATCGTCGCGGCGCTCGACGCCAACGGCTGGCGACGTCAGGACACCGCCAATGCCCTGGGCATCAGCCGCAAGGTGCTGTGGGAGAAAATGCGCAAATATCAGATCCTAGGCAACGATTCGGAACTGGCCAGCGAGTTCGACGCGGGCGGCGGTAACTAGCGCTCGCCGTACGGCGACGCCGCCGCATTTGCCTCGCGTGATTGGCAAACCGAAGGAAACGACTGAAAAGCCTGCGGCGTCGCGACGGCGGCGGCGGTGGGCCATCGCCATGGGATCGTGACCCGATAATGCCGCGTGCTGCGTGGGCAATACCTCGATTTGCACCTAAATGACGGGATTTGTCTGACATCCGGGTTCCGCTCAGGGGAACTCGCACGGTGTCCGCAGTTGCGCGGTATCAACAGATGAATTCTGGCGGGCACAATAACGCATTCGGCGCTTGGAAGCGGGCGCGTCAATGGATAGAATTGTTGGCGATTGCGGGCGTGCGGTTATCATTCCACAAATACGCGGGTCTCAGATCCTCGGGACGGAGTCCGGGGGGCGAACGAATGCGGCGAACAAGGATCGTGAAACGATCCGGTCGATAACAGGAAAACAGATCAGATGAAAATCAGTGATTGCCGGGGGCGGTTTTGGTTGGGCGTGGGGGTGGCATGCCTGGCCGCCTGGGGAACGTCAGCGGGGGCGGCGGACGCGGTGAAGGACGTGACGGGCGCGACGTCCGCCCAGCTCGCGGCGCCGGCAGTGGCTACCCCATCGGCCAACGCGCCGGCGGTCGCCTCGGGTACGATCCAGGAACTGCGCGATCGCATTCAGAACAAGGAAGTCTCCGAACTTCGCACGACTTACAACGGCCGCTATGGCGCGAGCCTGTTGTTTTATCCGCAGACGATGGGCTACTACGTCGCGCTGTTCCATGAAGGCCAGTTCTGGCGCGTCGTGAAGCTCGACAACGAGAAGAAGGCGGAAGCGCTCTACGGCGACTTCGTGCGCCAGACGCAGGTGCTCGCCGACGTCGAAATCCGCCGCATCAAGCTCGAAGCGCAAAAGGCCCTGATGGAGCGCCAGCTTGCCGCCAGCGAAGCGCGCCTGAGCGCGGTGCAGAACGACCTGGCGATCCAGCGTCAACAGGAACAGGCGCTGGCCGAGAACCAGCAGGCCGTGCGTGAGCAGGCCTCGGCGCTGGAAACCGAACGTACCGCAGCACGTATTCGTCTGAATGACCTGCAAGGCCAGATCCACTCGCTCGAAGCCGAGCAGAACAGTGCCGATTCGAGCCTCGTGCGCTCGGTCAAGAGCACCGGCCATCGCAAGGCGACGCGTCGTCGTTGAGCGGGTGCGGCGATGACTCGTCGGCCGCGATCCGGTCGACGTTGTCTTACGCGTTGAAAGAAACCGCCTGCATTCGGGCGGTTTTTTTATGTGCTGTCCCGTCGGAACTGCCCCGGGCGACCCATGGCTCGTGGCCTTGCTACACGCAATTTGCGGGGATGTCGACTCGTGAATGCGCATGGCTGGCATATGTCGCGCATTTGCAACTCGAAAATCGGCGTCGCGCCGACTATCCCACGGTGGGCTGAGGCGGCAAAACCCTTGTCGCGCCGCACTGGTCACGGCGCACGGCTCGAATTATCCTAGCGTAGCCTGCCATGTCAGACGTCCGGCACTCAGCACCTGTCCGGACTGGCGAGGGAACCGGCGCCCAGTTAGAATAACGCCCATTTTGTGCAGCGCAATAAAGCGATTACCCAAACCTTATGACGCAAAACATACGACACGGGCAGCGCCCTCAGGCTTTGCCCGCGCTCATGGTGGCGGCCATCGGCGTGGTCTTCGGCGATATCGGCACCAGTCCGCTCTATGCGCTCAAGGAATGTTTCGATCCGCAACACGGCATTCCGTTTAACCAGCAAGCCGTGTTCGGCATCATCTCGCTGCTGTTCTGGGCCCTGGTGATCGTCGTCTCTCTGAAGTATGTGCTGTTCGTGATGCGCGCCGACAACCGAGGCGAGGGGGGCGTACTCGCGCTCATGGCGCTGAGCCTGCGCAGCGTGCGCGCTGGCAGCAAGTGGGCGTCGGTGCTGATGATGCTTGGCATGTTCGGCGCCTGCATGTTCTACGGCGATGCGGTCATCACCCCGGCCATCTCGGTGATGTCGGCGGTCGAGGGGCTGGAAATTGCCGCGCCGTCGCTCTCGCGCTTCGTGTTGCCGATTACCATCGTCATCCTGATCATCCTGTTCTCGATGCAGAAATCGGGTACGGCGAAAGTCGGACGCCTTTTCGGACCCGTCATGGTGACGTGGTTCGTGATTCTCGGCGTGCTCGGGGTGAACCACATTGTCGCTGCACCTGAAATCATCAAGGCGATCAACCCGTACTACGGCATCCACTTCATCCATACGCATGCCCTGCAAGCCTACATCGTGCTCGGCTCGGTGTTTCTGGTGCTGACCGGTGCCGAGGCGCTATACGCCGACATGGGGCATTTCGGCATTCGGCCAATCCGATTTGCGTGGTCGTTCCTCGTGTTCCCGGCATTGACGCTGAATTACTTCGGACAGGGTGCATTGCTGCTGAGAACGCCAAAGGCTATCGAAAACCCGTTCTTCCTCATGGCCCCGGACTGGGCGCTCGTGCCGCTGGTGATAGTGGCGACCGCGGCGACCGTGATCGCCTCGCAGGCGGTGATTTCCGGTGCGTTCTCGCTGACCAGTCAGGCCATTCAGCTCGGCTATGTCCCGCGTATGAAGATCCTGCATACGTCGGATCGCGAAATCGGCCAGATCTACATGCCGGTGATCAACTGGGCGCTGCTGCTGGTCATCATGTGGATCGTGCTGGCCTTCAAGTCGTCGAGTAATCTCGCGGCAGCGTACGGTATTGCTGTCACGACGACGATGGTCATCACGACGATTCTGGCCTGCGTGGTCATGGTCAAGGTCTGGAACTGGAACAAGTTCCTGGTGGCGCTGATCATCACTGGGTTCCTGGTGGTCGACTTTGCCTTCTTCGGCGCGAACCTGATCAAGGTGGAAGAGGGCGGCTGGTTGCCGCTGGCGCTGGGCGCGTTCCTGTTCTTCATGCTGATGACCTGGCACAAGGGCCGCCAATTGCTGCGCGAGCGCACGGCCGCCGACGGGATTCCGCTCGCGCCGTTCCTGCAGGGGCTGCTCGCGCATCCGCCACATCGCGTGGCGGGCACCGCCATCTACCTGACCGGTGGCAATACGCAGGTGCCAGTGAGCTTGCTGCACAACCTCAAGCACAACCGCATCCTGCACGAGCGCACGATCTTCCTCACCTTCCGCACGGTCGATGTGCCTTATGTCGAGGACCTCAACCGCATCGAAGTCCAGGATCATTCCGGCGGGCTGTACAGCGTGGTTGCCACCTTCGGTTTCAACGAGACGCCAGACGTCAAGGAGACGCTGAATTTACTCGAGGCGAAGACGGACATGCACTTCGAGTTGATGGATACGTCGTTCTTCCTCGCGCGCGAGACGGTGGTGCCGACCAAGCTGCCGGGGATGTCGATCTGGCGCGAACGTCTGTTCGCCTGGATGCACCAGAACGCCGCCAAGCCGACCGACTTCTTCAGTATTCCCGCTAACCGCGTGGTCGAGCTGGGGACCAAGATCGAGATCTGATGACCGTGTCCCGTGCCCCATGGGTGCGGGTAGGCTGCGCTGTCTGACATCGCGGCGCGTGAACCTGAAGCAACGAACCTCCAAGCGTTGGCGATCTCGCCAGCGCTTGGGGGTTTTGCGTTTTGGCGAGCCGAAAAAAAAGCCCACCTTCCGAAGAAGGCGGGCCGATCGCAACGAAGCAGGACGCGGCGCGAGGAAACGCTTGCGCGCCGTGCGTCAGACGCGTGAGCGCCAGGGCCTGATTTATCGCTTGAGCTTGGCGAACGCGGCTGCCATCGCGTTCACGGTCTCCGGTTCGCGCTGACGTTGACCGCCACTGCCACGGTGTCCGCCGCCATTGCCACCATTGCCGCTGCGTGCACCCCCACCGCCACCACCACTGCTCGGGCGATCGCCGGCGCCGGCCACCGGCAGTTCGTCGTTCAGGCGCATGGTGAGCGAGATACGCTGGCGGCGCGGATCGACCTCGAGCACCTTCACCTTCACGATGTCGCCGGCCTTCACGACTTCGTGCGGATCCTTGATGAACTTGGTCGACATCGCCGAGACGTGCACCAGACCGTCCTGATGCACCCCGATGTCGATGAACGCCCCAAAGGCGGCCACGTTCGTCACCACGCCTTCGAGCTGCATGCCCGGCTTGAGGTCGGTGATCTTTTCAACCCCTTCCTGGAACGTCGCCGTCTTGAACTCCGGACGCGGATCGCGGCCCGGCTTCTCGAGTTCGGTCAGGATGTCCTTGACGGTCGGCAGGCCGAAACGCTCGTCGACGAATTCAGTCGCCGAGACGCTGCGTACAACCGAGCCGTTACCCATCACGTCGCCAATGCTCTTCTTGATTTTCGCCAGAATGCGTTCGACGACCGGATAGGCTTCCGGGTGGACCGATGACCGATCGAGCGGATTGTCGCCACCGGTCACGCGCAGGAAGCCGGCGGCCTGCTCGAAGGTCTTGTCGCCCAGACGCGGCACCTTCTTGAGCGCTTCACGATTCGGGAACGGGCCGTTGCTGTCGCGGAAGTCCACAATGTTCTTCGCCAACGTGCTGTTCAGCCCCGATACGCGCGCGAGCAGCGGTGCCGAGGCGGTATTGACGTCCACTCCCACGGCGTTCACGCAGTCCTCGACCACGGCGTCGAGCATGCGGGCCAGCTCGCGCTGGTTCACGTCGTGCTGATACTGGCCCACGCCAATGGCCTTCGGTTCGATCTTGACGAGTTCGGCGAGCGGGTCCTGCAAGCGGCGCGCGATCGACACCGCGCCGCGCAGCGACACGTCGAGTTCGGGGAATTCCTTCGCGGCGAATTCGGACGCCGAGTACACCGAGGCCCCCGCTTCCGAGACCACGATCTTCTGGAGCTTGAGTTCGGGATGGCGCTTGATCAGCTCCAGCGCGAGCTTGTCCGTCTCGCGCGACGCAGTGCCATTGCCGATGCTCACGAGTTCCGCGCCGGTGGCGGCGGCGATCTTGGCGAGTCGCGCAAGTGAGCCGTCCCAATCGCGGCGCGGTTCGTGCGGATAGATGGTGTCGGTGCCCAACACCTTGCCGGTGCGATCGACCACAGCCACCTTCACGCCGGTACGCAGGCCCGGGTCCAGACCGATCACGCCCTTCTGGCCGGCCGGTGCGGCAAGCAGCAGCGCCTTGAGGTTGCGCGCGAACACGCGAATGGCTTCGCTCTCGGCGCTTTCGCGAATTTGCGTGAGCAGTTCCGATTCGAGGTGCGGCTGCACCTTCACGCGCCAGCACCAGCGGCAGACGTCGCCGAGCCACTTGTCGGCAGCGCGATTCTGCTGGCGAATGCCGAAGTGCCCGGCGATCACGCCTTCGCACGGATGCGGGATCTGCGCGTCGAGTTCTTCGCCCAGGCCCAGCTTGACCATCAGGATGCCGAGGTTACGGCCGCGGAAGAGGGCGAGCGCACGATGCGACGGCACGGCGGCGATCGGTTCGGCGTAGTCGTAATAGTCGCGGAACTTCTCGCCTTCCTCGCTTTCCTTGCCTTCCACGACCTTCGACGACACGACGCCCTGATGCCACAGGTAGTCGCGCAGTTTGCCGAGCAACTCGGCCGTCTCGCCGAACTGTTCCGACAGGATGTCGCGGGCACCGTCGAGTGCGGCCTTGACATCCGCCACGCCTTTGTCGGCGTCGACGAACTTGGCGGCTTCGGTTTGCGGGTCGAGCGTCGGGTCGGCAAGCAAGGCCTGCGCGAGCGGCTCGAGACCGGCTTCGCGAGCGATTTGCGCGCGGGTGCGACGCTTCTGCTTGTACGGGAGATAAAGGTCTTCGAGCGTCTGCTTCGTGTCAGCCGCCTCGATGGCGGTGCGCAGCTCGTCGGTCAGCTTGCCTTGCTCGTCGATGTTCGCGAGGATCGCCGCACGGCGCTCTTCCAGCTCGCGAAGATACAGCAGGCGCTCTTCGAGCGTACGCAACTGCGTGTCATCGAGGTTGTCGGTGACTTCCTTGCGGTAGCGCGCGATGAAGGGCACGGTGGCGCCTTCGTCGAGCAGTTGCACGGCGGCGGCCACCTGACGCGGCTGCACGTTGAGTTCGTCGGCGATGCGTTGAACGATCTGAAGGGCTACGTTTTGCGTCATGAGTGTTGCGAGTTACCCAAGTGCCAGGAGCGGGGCATTTTGCCATAAACCGCGGGCGCGTCCGGGCAGGCAATGCTAAAATTTGGCATCACTCTGCTCAACCTCATGATTTCCTTCGCAAATTTGTTTTCGCGCCTGTCTTTGTGCCGTCATGCCGCCGTGGGCGCGTTCGGTATCGTGGTGGCGGCTGCCCTCGTGCCCGGCGCGTCTTTCGCGCAGGGGCTCTCGGCGGCCGAGGCTGCCGGGCGCACGACCGAACAGCTTCGCGTGCCGCAGATCCCGTTCGATGCCACGGCCGACCGTACCCCGTCGCCGGCCAGTGCAGCCAACGCGGCCAACGCTACCATTGACGAGGGCGACAAGCCGGTCGCCTATGACGACAACCTCGATCTGCACCCCGCTGACGACGATTTTGCCGGCCGCCGCGCCGTGCTCGAGCGCCAGCGTGCCTGGATCGACTATCGCTTCGAGCAGGCGAAGTACGAGTGCGCGTCGAAGTTCTTCGTGAACTACTGCATCGACAATGCGCGCGACGACCAACGTACCGCGCTCAAGGCCGTTCGCAGCCAGCGGCTGGTGCTCGAAGACCAGGAGCGCAAGGCGCGTGCGCAGGAGCGTGACGAGCGTCTGGCGGAAAAGCGTGCGCAAACGGCGGCCGAAGCGCCGCAGCGCGCCGCGGAACGTGCGCAGAATGTCTCCGATTACGAAGCCAAGCAGGCCGAGTATCAGCAGCGCGTCACCGAGCGTACGGGCCAGGCACCGCAGCGGGCGGCCAACGCCGAGCAGTACGATGCCAAGCAGGCCGCACAGCAGCAGAAGCTCGACGACGCGAAGGCGAGCGCGGCGCGCAAGGCGACCGAGCGCGAAGACAACGTGCGCAAGTTCAACCAGAAGCAGCAGGACGCCATCGAGCGTCAGAAGAAGTCGGACGCACGCCGCAAGGCGTCGGACTCGGGCGACGCGCCGTCGCCGAAGCCGTTGCCGGGGCAGTAAGCCATGTCACGATCCGTGCCGCCGCGTTGCGTGGTGATCCGTCATGACGCATCGTGGTTGGGTACGCCGTCGGGGACGGAGGGTGTGCGCCGGCCCCGGAATCTTTCGAGAGTCGCAGGAGCGTGAGCACGATGCAGCATGATCTTCACTCCGTCGGGCGCCGCATCATCGAGTTGCAGATCGAACACCGCGATCTCGACTTCCTGATCGACAAATTGCTGATGGAGCCGGCGTACGATGAACTTCAGGTCACGCGGCTCAAGAAGCGCCGTCTGAAAATCAAGGACACGATCACCCTGCTGCAAGTGCAGCAAATGCCGGACCAGCCCGCCTGAGCGCGGACACCGCGCAACGTTTGCGACACGCGCCCGAGCGTCGGCGCGATTGCTTTTTTCATTGCCGGCGTTGCGAATCCTGTACCCGTGATTCGCGACACCTTTGAGTTTTCTTGCCGTTTTGACCGATTCCTCCGCCGCCTCCAGCGAATTTCCCGACATCTCCCCAAGCCCCGCCGAGACGCCTACGTTCCATGGACTCAAGCCGCTTGCCGCCAAGCGCGAGCGCGAGTTGCAGGAGATCTTCGGCGACGGCGGGATGCTGGCGCGCGCGATCGATGGCTATCGCTCGCGCGAACCGCAAACCGAGATGGCGCGCGCCGTGGCCGCCGCGATGGATACGCACGACACGCTGATTGCCGAAGCCGGGACCGGCACGGGCAAGACCTACGCGTATCTCGTGCCCGCCATGCTCTGGGGCGGCAAGACGATCATCTCGACCGGCACCAAGCACTTGCAGGATCAGATTTTCGCGCGCGATATCCCCACGGTGCGCAAAGCGCTGGCGGTCCCCGTGACGGTGGCCATGCTCAAGGGGCGTGCGAATTACCTGTGTCACTACTATCTGGAACGCGCCCAGCAGGAAGGGCGCTTCGCGTCACGGCATGAGGCGGCGCAGTTGCGCGAGATCGTGACGTTCGCGCAAATCACGCACAGCGGCGACAAGGCCGAACTGGCGTCGGTGCCGGAGAATGCGCCGATCTGGGCGCAGGTCACGTCCACCCGCGACAACTGTCTGGGTCAGGAGTGCCCGCGCTACAAGGATTGCTTCGTGATGCAGGCGCGCAAGGAAGCGCAGCAGGCCGATCTCGTCGTCGTCAATCACCACCTCTTCTTTGCGGACGTGATGCTGCGCGACACGGGCATGGCCGAACTGCTGCCGAGCGCGAATACGGTGATCTTCGACGAAGCGCATCAGTTGCCCGAGACCGCCACACTGTTCTTTGGCGAGACCGTCTCGACGGGGCAACTGCTCGAACTGGCCCGCGACTGCGTGGCCGAAGGGCTGATCCACGCGCGCGATGCGGCCGACTGGGTCAAGCTCGGGGCGAGCCTCGAACGGGCGGCGCGCGATGTGCGCCTGACCTTTGGGCAGGACAATACGCGAATGTCGGTGGCGCAATTGGCCGACGATCACGAATTGTTCGGCGCGCTCGACAGCGTGGACGTTGCGTTGCAGGACATGATCGAGACGCTCCAGCACCAGGCCGAGCGGGCCGAGGCGCTGGGCACTTGCTTGCGTCGCGCGCTGGAGTTGCATCAGCAACTCGAGCGTTGGCAGACGGGGGCGACACCGCCCGCGCCCGGCGAGGCGCCATTACCGTTGCTCGATCCGGATGCGCCGCGTGTCACCGATGGCAAGCGAGAAAAAGCCGCCAAGGCGCGCGAGGCAGATGCCGCGCGGTTGGCGGCTGAAGCGAAGTCGGTGTCGGGAACTTCGACGGGCGAGGGGGCAGCGGAGAAAACCTACACGCCGCCGGAGACGGTGCGCTGGATCGAGGTGTTCTCGCAGGCGGTGCAATTGCATCAGACGCCGCTCTCGATTGCGCCGATCTTTTCGAAACAGCGCGCCGGTGCGCCGCGGGCCTGGATCTTCACGTCGGCCACGTTGTCGGTGCGTGGCAATTTCATGCACTACGCGGCGCAGTTGGGCCTTGACGCCGGCAAGTCGCTCACGTTGGCCAGTCCATTCGATTATCCGAATCAGAGTCTGCTCTACGTGCCGCGCGGATTGCCGCAACCCTCGGCGCCGGGCTTCACCGACGCTGTGCTCGACGCCGCCTTGCCGGTGCTCGAAGTGAGCGGGGGGCGGGCCTTCGTTCTGTGCACGACGTTGCGTGCGGTCAACCGCGCGGCGGAGCGCTTGCGTGATGAGTTCGATCGCCGTGGCTGGCCGTATCCGCTGCTAGTGCAGGGCGAGGCGAGCCGAACCGAATTGCTCGATCGTTTTCGCGCCCTCGGCAATGCCGTGCTGATCGGCAGCCAGAGTTTCTGGGAAGGGGTGGATGTGCGTGGCGAGGCCCTTTCGCTCGTCATCATCGACAAATTGCCGTTTGCGCCGCCTGACGACCCGGTGCTGGCCGCGCGGCTCGATGCGCTCACGAAGAAGGGGCTGAGTCCGTTTGCCGTGCATCAGTTGCCGCAGGCGGTCATCGCGCTCAAGCAAGGGGCGGGGCGGTTGATTCGTTCCGAGGCGGATCGTGGCGTACTGATGATTTGCGATCCACGTCTGGTCGATAAGCCTTATGGGCGCCGGATATGGCAGAGCCTGCCGCCGTTCAAGCGCACGCGTGAGCTGCCCATCGTGCGTGGCTTCTTCGACGAGATTGCGGCCGACGCGGGCGACTGACGCGCTGACGGGGCGTCGGCAGGGATAGGGCGGCGCGGGCGGCGCGCACCGATTCGTCGACGGCGTCGATGGGCCTCAGTGCCGAAGGCATCGCCTGCAGAAGCAAAAAAGCCCTCGCGCGAGCGAGGGCTTTTCCATCGTGCAGGCCGCGACGACGTTTAACGCCAGAGCTGCCACCAGGACTTCTTGTCGCCGCTGGTGTCGGTGCGATGGCCGACGGTCAGATAGCCGCTCTTCGGATAGGTCTTTTCCATCACGCGACGGGCATCGTCACGCAGCTCGGTCATGCCGAGTTTGTCGTACGACTTGATCATGATGCCCAGCGCGTCTTCCAGCGCCGGCGCCTGATCGTAGTCCTTCAGCGCGCTTTGTGCACGATTGACCGCCGCGAGGTAGGCGCCGCGACGATAGTAGTACTCGGCGGCATGCACATCGTGGGCGGCCATGGCGTTGACGGCATAGCGCATGCGCAGCGCAGCGTCGTTCGCGTACTTGCTGCTCGGATAGTGTTCGACCAGGTACTTGAAGCTGTCGTAGGCCGCGCGCAGTGCCTTCGGGTCGCGTTCGCTGAGATCCTGTCCCGAGAAGCGGCCGAACAGGCCCAGGTCGTCATTGAAGTTGATCAGACCCTTGAGGTAATAGGCGTAATCGATCGACGGGCTGTCCGGATGCAGTCGGATGAAGCGATCGATGGCGGTGAGCGCCTGCGCCGGCTCGTTGTCCTTGTAATAGGAATAGGCCGTGTTGATTTGCGCTTGCTGGGCGTGCGGGCCGAACGGGTCGCGCCCTTCGAGCAACTCGTAGTATTTGGCGGCCTTCGTGTAGTCGCCGCTATCGAAGCTGTCCTTGGCTTCCGAGTATAATTTGTTCGTCGACCAGCCGGCCGTTTCGTCGACCTTCTCCGGCAGAATGCCGCAGGCGGCAAGGCTGCCGACCACGACTGCGGCCAGCGTCAGATGTTTGACAAGTTTCAGGGCTTGCATGCTCGTTAGCTTCACTTCTCGATGACCCATTCAATTCTGCCGGATTATAGCGTAACCGCCTCATTTGCCACGGAAAATGCGGAGGATTCGTCTGACGACGACCTCGATTCGCTTCCAGAGGCTTTCCCCAGCGCGGCCGATGGCCTCCTTTCCGAGGCGTCCTTGCCCGGTGCCGCCTCGTCGGGCGGGGCGGGCGTCGGCGCGCCGCTCAGCGCCACGCTGCCCGAGTCGCTCGCCGGGGAGCGACTCGACAAGGCGCTTGCCCAATGTTTTCCCGAATACTCCCGCAGCCGTTTGCAGGCGTGGGTCGAAGACGGTCGCGTCACACTCGATGGCGAGGCCGCCAAGGTGCGCCAGAAGGTGGCCGGCGGTGAGGCCGTGCTCATCACCCCGGCGGCGCTGCCCGAACAACTCGCGTTTGCCCCCGAGCCGGTGCCGCTCGAAGCCGTCTACGAGGACGCAACACTGGCGGTCTTCAACAAACCGGCGGGCCTGGTCGTGCATCCGGCCGCGGGGAACTGGTCCGGGACATTGCTCAACGGCCTGTTGTATCGCTATGGGCAAGCGGCCGCCGATCTGCCGCGCGCCGGTATCGTTCACCGGCTCGACAAGGAGACGTCCGGCCTGATGGTCGTGGCGCGCACGCTGGTGGCGCAAACCGATCTGGTGCGCCAGTTGCAGGCGCGTACCGTCAAGCGTCATTACGCGGCGCTGGTATGGGGACGTCCCCCGCAACGCACCGTCGTGGACGCCCCCATCGGTCGTGATCCGCGCGAGCGCACCCGCATGGCGGTCGTGCCGGGGCAAGGCGGCAAACCGGCGCGCACGCGTGTTGTGACTGTCGCCAGTGCAGAATGGGAAGGTTCCCCGGTGTCGCTCGTGCTTTGCTCGCTCGATACGGGCCGTACGCACCAGATTCGCGTGCATCTATCGCACCTCGGCCATTCGTTGTTGGGCGACCCGCTTTACAAGCCTCGACATAAACGTCCGGTGCTGCCGGGCGAATTCGCGCGTCAGGCGCTGCATGCCTGGCGACTGGGTTTGATTCATCCCGACGACGGCCGTTTCGCGCACTGGCAAGCGCCGTTGCCCGACGACCTGCGCCAGCTCATGACCACGCTTGGACTCGACTTCGATTTTTCCACGCTCCCCGATTCGCTCGATGACTTCTTCCCTGCCTGAGCAAGACCTGATGCCTGCGGACTGGATCATCCCGGACTGGCCCGCCCCGGAGAACGTCCGTGCTGTCTTCACGACGCGCGCTGGCGGTGTGAGCCAAGGGCCGCAAGCCACTTTCAATCTGGGTGTCAAGGCGGACGACGATCCCGCCGCCGTTCGCATCAATCGTGCGTTGCTCGCGGCACGCACCGGGGTGCCGTCGGCGTGGGTGGCGCAAATCCACGGCCCGCGCGTGGTCGATGCGCAAGCGGCGCTCGAGGCGGCGCAAGCGGGTGAACCGTTGCAGGCGGATGCCAGCGCGACGAACGCGCCCGGTGTGGCAAGCACCGTCATGGTGGCGGACTGCCTGCCGGTGCTGCTGTGCGACGTGCAAGGGCGTGCGGTGGCCGCCGCGCATGCCGGGTGGCGTGGACTTTGCGCCGGCGTGATCGAGCAGACGGTGCTGGCGTTGCGAGCGCGCTTGCCGAAGGGCGAGGCCGACGCGCCGGTGCTCGCATGGCTCGGTCCCTGTATTGGCCCGCAAGCGTTCGAGGTCGGGCAAGAGGTGGGCGAGGCGTTTCTCGCCGCGGCGACGCCGGACGAGCGTCAAGCGACGCAGGCCGCGTTCATCCCGCATGGCGATCCGGACGCGGGAAAGTCGTTGGCGGATTTGTGTGCGCTCGCGCGGTTGCGACTGGCCCGCGAGGGCGTGACGCAGGTCTCGGGCGGGCAGTGGTGTACGGTCAGCGATCCGGCGCGTTTCTATTCCTACCGTCGCGACCGGACGACGGGGCGCATGGCAGCACTGGTGTGGCGCACTACCTGACGCCGTCCACGTCGCGGCCGGCTTCATCAGGGGAGACAGGTCAATGTGGCGGCGCAGGTGGCGCAGGTGGCGTAGGTGGCGTAGGTGCGGTAGGGGGTGTCGGGGATGCCGTGGGTGTAGAGGCCGAGCGCGGCGTGGTGTCGTGATCGGGTGGAGAAAGGGTTTGGGTGACGGCGTCATCGGGGCGCAGCCGGCGGGCACGCCGCATCCGACTTCCTGCGATGTAGAGCCAGAGTACCGTCGGGGCGAGGCCGCCGCCGAGAAAGATAACGATACCCAGTGCAATGCTCGGTGCGGTGATGGCAACCATCGCAATGACATAAAGCCAGCCGAGAATGATGATCAGCATCGGGACAAACGCGTATTCAAATCGGTGGGACGACAAAAAATGCAGGCAGGACGTACGTTGCAAGCATTGACACGCTTGCGCGCGCACGCAAGAATGCTTCGCAGGTGGGGCGGATCGCTAAGCAAGCGCTGCGTGCCACCGCGTTTCGGGCGCCGCCCGTGAACGCAACGAACGTGACACTCAGGCTACCATGAATCGCGCCAGTGCCAACTTCGATCCGGCCTCGTTTGCCGCCTCGTTTGCCAAGCAGTTTCCCTCCGCTTCGCTCTCCGCTCAGGACATGTCGCAGTGGTTCAAGGCCGCCCAACAATTGTTCGGGGCGATGCCGGGGGTTGCCGGCCCGTCATTCTCCGCCGCCCCTGGGGCACCCTCTGCCGCGAATCCGTTCGCGGGGCTTTTCGATCTCCTGGGCAAGGCGGGCAGCCTGCCGCCGCCGACGTCATTGCACGTCGATCCGGCGCGTCTGAATGCGCTTCAGACGGAATACGCCCGCGAATTTTCCGAACTTGTCGCCAGCTTCGCGCAACCTGGACTGGACTCTGCGCCTGCGCTGGGCGACCGGCGTTTCGCGGGCGATGGCTGGCGCAATCCGTTCTACGCCTTGCCCGCGGCGTTGTATCTGCTCAATGGTCGCTTCCTGCTGCGCATGGCCGAGCTGGTCGATGCCGACGCCAAGACGCGCGAGCGGATTCGGTTTGCCATCGAGCAATGGGTAGCGGCCAGTTCGCCGGCCAACTTCATTGCGACCAATCCCGACGCGCAGCAGCGCCTCGTGCAGACGAAGGGCGACAGTCTGCTCAACGGCATGCAGCACCTGCTTGCCGACATGGGCAAGGGCAAGGTGTCGCAAACCGATGAGACGGCGTTCGAAGTCGGTCGCAACGTGGCGACGACCGAAGGCGCTGTGGTCTTCGAGAACGACCTGATCCAGCTCATCCAGTACAAACCGCTCACGCCGACGGTGCATCAGCGCGCGCTGCTCGTCGTGCCGCCGTGCATCAACAAGTACTACATCCTCGACCTGCAGCCCGAGAACTCATTGATCCGCTACGCGGTGGAGCAGGGCAACACGGTGTTTGTCGTGTCGTGGCGCAACCCCGATGCGTCGCTCGCGCACAAGACGTGGGACGACTATGTGGGCGAGGGGCCGATTGCGGCAATCGACGTGGTGCGCGAGATCAGCGGGCAGCCGCAGATCAACGCGCTCGGCTTCTGCGTCGGCGGGACGTTGCTCGCCGCCGCGCTTGCGGTATTCGCCGCGAAGGGTCAGAAGGGCGCCAGGTCGCCGGTCGCGAGCGTGACCTTGCTGACGACGCTGCTGGACTTTTCCGATACCGGCGTGCTCGACGTCTTCATCGACGAGCCGCATGTGCAATTTCGCGAGCAGACGATCGGCGGTGGCGCCGGGCGTGCGCCGGGCCTCATGCGCGGCGTGGAGCTGGCGAATACGTTCTCGTTCCTGCGCCCGAACGACCTCGTCTGGAATTATGTGGTCGACAGCTATCTGAAGGGCAATGCGCCTCAGCCGTTCGACTTGCTGTACTGGAACGGTGATGGCACCAATCTGCCGGGGCCGATGTTCTGTTGGTACCTGCGCCATCTGTACCTGCAGAACGAATTGAAGCGGCCGGGCGTGGTGCAGACGTGCGGTGTGCCGCTGGATCTGGGCGGCATCGATGCCCCGGCATACGTGTTCGGTTCGCGCGAGGATCACATCGTGCCGTGGACGTCGGCGTTCCGTTCGCTGCCGTTGCTTGGCGGCGAACGTCGCTTCGTGCTTGGTGCCTCCGGTCACATCGCGGGCGTGGTCAATCCGCCGGCCAAGAAGAAGCGCAGCTACTGGCGCAACGACGACGTGGGTGTCGATGCCGACGATTGGTTGGCCGGCGCGACGGAACACCCCGGCAGTTGGTGGAGCGACTGGAGCGAGTGGCTGGCGGGCTATGCAGGAAAACGCGTCAAGGCGCCGAAAGCCTATGGTAATGTTGTTTATGCCCCTATCGAACCGGCGCCCGGTCGCTACGTGAAGGCCAAGGCCTGAACGAGCGGCAACGACGGGCATCCCCCGCGGGTTCGACTCATTTGAAAACGAGGAAAGTGACATGACGGATATCGTAATTGTGTCGGCTGCGCGCACCGCGGTCGGTAAATTTGGCGGCTCGCTCGCCAAGGTGGCGGCGCCGGATCTGGGCGCCATCGTGATCGACGAAGTTCTCAAGCGCGCGAAGCTCAAGGGCGAGGACGTGAGCGAAGTCATCATGGGTCAGGTGCTCACGGCGGGCTCGGGCCAGAACGTGGCGCGACAGGCATCGATCAAGGCAGGGCTGCCCGCCATGGTGCCGGCCATGACGATCAACAAGGTGTGCGGCTCGGGCCTGAAGGCCGTGATGCTCGCTGCCAACGCGATCACCGCGGGCGACGCCGACATCGTCGTGGCGGGCGGTCAGGAAAACATGAGCGCCGCGCCGCATGTGCTGCCGGGCTCGCGTGACGGGTTCCGCATGGGCGACGCCAAACTGATCGACACGATGATCGTCGATGGCCTGTGGGACGTGTACAACCAGTTCCACATGGGCATCACGGCAGAGAACGTCGCCAAGGAATATGGCATCACCCGTGAAATGCAGGACGCGTTTGCTGCCGCTTCGCAGAACAAGGCCGAGGCCGCGCAGAAGGCCGGCCGCTTCGACGCGGAGATCGTGCCGGTCTCGATTCCGCAGCGCAAGGGCGATCCGCTGGTGTTCAACACCGACGAATTCGTCCGCCACGGCGTGACGGCCGAGTCGCTCGCGGGCCTGAAGCCTGCATTCGCGAAGGACGGCACGGTGACGGCGGCCAATGCCTCGGGCATCAACGACGGCGCCGCGGCCGTGGTCGTGATGTCGGCCAGGCGCGCTGAACAATTGGGCCTCACGCCGCTCGCGCGCATCGTGGCGTATGCGAATGCGGGCGTCGATCCGAAGGTGATGGGCATCGGCCCGGTGCCGGCATCGCAGCGTTGCCTTTCGCGTGCGGGCTGGAAGGCCAGCGATCTGGACCTGATGGAAATCAACGAAGCCTTTGCGGCGCAGGCACTGGCCGTGAACCAGCAGATGGGCTGGGACACCTCGAAGATCAACGTGAACGGCGGCGCCATCGCCATCGGTCACCCGATCGGGGCGTCGGGCTGCCGTATTCTCGTGACGTTGTTGCACGAGATGGCGCGCCGTGATGCGCGTCGCGGTCTGGCCTCGCTGTGTATCGGCGGCGGCATGGGCGTTGCGTTGGCGCTCGAGCGCGTCTGACGCGTCTTGGAACAGCGTTTGACAACAATCGAATCGGTATCGCCCGTGCGTCCAGTGCGCATGGGCGCACGCTGAAGTCGGCAGGAGACGAAAGGCACGCGTGGGAACGCGCGCCTTGTGCGTCAGTCAATTGGCAGTCGCAACAGGCGGCAGAGATGTCGCTATTTTTGGGGGAAGCTTTCCATGACTCAACGCATTGCATATGTGACAGGTGGGATGGGCGGTATTGGTACGTCCATTTGCCAGCGGCTGCACAAGGATGGCTTCAAGGTCGTGGCGGGATGCGGGCCGAATTCGCCGCGCCGCGTGAAGTGGCTTGAAGATCAGAAAGCGTTGGGGTTCGACTTCATCGCATCCGAAGGGAACGTCGGTGACTGGGAATCGACCAAGGCCGCGTTCGACAAGGTCAAGGCCGAAGTCGGCGAGGTCGACGTGCTGGTGAACAATGCGGGCATCACGCGCGACGTCGTCTTCCGCAAGATGACCCGCGAAGACTGGGATGCGGTTATCGACACCAACCTCACGAGCCTGTTCAACGTGACCAAGCAGGTCATCGAGGGCATGTGCGAGCGTGGCTGGGGCCGCATCATCAACATCTCGTCGGTCAACGGACAAAAGGGTCAGTTCGGTCAGACGAACTACTCGACGGCCAAAGCCGGTATCCATGGCTTCACGATGTCGCTCGCGCAGGAAGTGGCGACCAAGGGTGTGACCGTCAACACGGTGTCGCCGGGGTATATCGGCACGGACATGGTGCGCTCGATTCGTCAGGACGTGCTCGACAAGATCGTGGCGACGATTCCGGTCAAGCGCCTGGGCGAACCGGGCGAGATCGGTTCCATCGTGGCATGGCTGGCGTCGGAAGACTCCGGCTTCTCGACGGGGGCGGACTTCTCGCTCAACGGCGGCCTTCACATGGGCTGAGCGGGAACGGGGCGTGGGTGCCGGCCAGTCGTGCGCCACGCGCCCTGTTGCGGGTTAGGGCTTTGCCGCATAGCAGCAAACGTCCTAGAATCGATAATATGTGACTAACCCCGACCGCCGGTCGGGGAAGTCCTTCATAAATGCAGGAAACCCACCGCATGGCCGCGAGCAAGAAGACTGACGAACGCCTGATCAAAAAGTATCCGAACCGGCGTCTGTACGATACCCAGACCAGTACGTACATCACCCTTGCCGATGTGAAGCAATTGGTGCTCGAGACCGAGGAGTTCAAGGTTGTCGATGCCAAGTCGGGCGAGGATCTGACCCGCAGCATTCTGCTGCAGATCATTCTGGAAGAAGAGACCGGCGGTGTGCCGATGTTCTCGAGCGCCATGCTGTCCCAGATCATCCGTTTCTACGGACATGCGCTGCAGGGCATGATGGGCACGTATCTCGAGAAGAATATCCAGACGTTCATCGAAATTCAGAACAAGCTGGCCGATCAGTCGAAAGGCATCTACGAAGGCGCGGCCTTCAATCCCGACGTCTGGGCGCAATTCATGAACATGCAGGCGCCGATGATGCAGGGGATGATGACCAACTACATCGAGCAATCGAAGAACCTGTTCGTGCAGATGCAGGAACAGATGCAAAGCCAGGCGAAGAACATGTTCAGCACGTTCCCGTTCCCGGGGGCGCCGGGCGCACCGGGCGACCCGAACAAGAAGCCCTGAACGGGTTGCCGGCGGTGCGGTGCGGCACGGGGCGAGCGTCGCGACGATCGGCAACATAGTTGGAACGCCCTACGGGCGAACAGGGTAAAATACGCGGTTGTTCGCCGCAGGGCAGTGCTTGCGGCGTTTTCGGCGAAGGGTGGGCGCTGCGTTACGCGCGACACCGTGTCATCGCCGCAGCCGCGCGAGGCAGGGCTCAGGCCAAGGCTTCGCCGGTCGAACGTTACCCGAATTTACTCACAGGATTTCGCCCCATGTCCCGCCCATCGCCCGCCGGCACCCCCAAGGTCGGCTTCGTTTCGCTCGGCTGCCCCAAGGCGCTGGTCGACTCCGAGCAAATCCTGACGCAACTGCGCGCCGAAGGTTATGACATCGCCGGTACCTATGACGGTGCCGATCTCGTGGTGGTCAACACGTGTGGCTTCATCGACGACGCCGTCCAGGAAAGCCTCGACGCCATCGGCGAGGCACTGGCCGAGAATGGCAAGGTGATCGTCACCGGCTGCCTGGGCGCGAAGAAGGACGCCGCCGGTCAGGACATCGTGAGCGCCGTGCACCCGAAGGTGCTGGCCGTCACCGGCCCGCATGCCGTGGGCGAAGTGATGAGCGCGGTGCATACCCATCTGCCGAAGCCGCACGATCCTTTCTCCGACCTTGTGCCGCCCGCCGGCATCAAGCTCACGCCGCGTCATTACGCGTATCTGAAGATCTCCGAAGGCTGCAATCACCGCTGCACGTTCTGCATCATTCCGTCGATGCGCGGCGATCTCGATTCGCGCCCGGTGGCCGAAGTGATGCTCGAGGCCGAGAACTTGTTCAAGGCCGGTGTGAAGGAGCTGCTGGTGATCTCGCAGGACACCAGTGCGTACGGTGTCGATGTGAAGTACCGCACCGGATTCTGGGCAGGGCGTCCGCTCAAGACCCGCATGACCGAACTGGTCACGGCGCTCGGCGAGTTGGCCAAGCAATATGGCGCATGGGTGCGTTTGCACTACGTCTATCCGTACCCGCACGTCGACGAGATCATTCCGCTCATGGCCGAGGGGCACATCCTCCCGTATCTCGACGTGCCGCTGCAACACGCGCATCCGGACGTGCTCAAGCGCATGAAGCGCCCGGCCTCGGGCGAGAAAAATCTCGAGCGCATTCAGACGTGGCGCAAGCTGTGTCCGGATCTGACGATCCGCAGCACGTTCATCGCGGGTTTCCCGGGCGAGACGGAAGCGGAGTTCGCGTATCTGCTGGACTTCCTGCGCGAAGCCGAACTGGATCGCGTGGGGTGTTTTGCCTATTCACCGGTGGAAGGGGCCAAGGCCAACGAGTTGCCGGGGGCGTTGCCCGACGAGGTGCGTGAGGAACGCCGCGCACGCTTCATGGAAGTGGCCGAGGAGATCTCGGCGCAGCGTCAACAGCGCAAGGTCGGCACGACGATCCAGGTCATCGTCGACGAGATCAATCAGGACGGTGGTGTGGCCCGCTCGGCGGCCGACGCCCCGGAAATCGACGGCCTCGTGTACATCGAGCCCACCCCGAAGGCCGCCAAGCGGCTGAAGATCGGTGAGTTCGTGAACGTCACCGTGACCGGCGCCGACGGCCACGATCTGTGGGGCGAGGTGGTCTGATGGCGCTCACGCCTACGTCAATCCCGCAAGTGCTGGCCATGGGGGAAGCCATGGTCGAGTTCAACCAGTCGCCCGGCGACGCCCGCCAGTATTTACAGGGCTTCGGCGGCGACACGTCCAACTTTGCCATCGCGGCGCGTCGCCAGGGGGTGAGCACGGGCTTCGTGAGCGCGCTCGGCGATGACCGCTTCGGTCGCATGCTGCTTGATCTGTGGCGCGAGGAAGCCGTCGATACGAACTTGGTTCGCGTCGATGCGCAGGCGCCGACCGGCGTCTATTTCGTGTCGCACGACGAGAGCGGGCACCATTTCGACTATCTGCGCGCGGGGTCTGCGGCGAGCCGTTATTGCCCGCAGGATCTGCCGCGCGAGGCGTTGGCGGGGGCCGCCTTCCTGCATCTGTCGGGGATCAGCCTGGCGATCAGCGCAAGCGCCTGCGATGCCGCTTTCGAGGCGATGTCGATAATCCGCGCGGCTGGCGGCAACGT
Source organism: Pandoraea eparura (assembly GCF_902459725.1). GTDB lineage: Bacteria > Pseudomonadota > Gammaproteobacteria > Burkholderiales > Burkholderiaceae > Pandoraea > Pandoraea eparura. The sequence goes on along the minus strand of NZ_CABPSH010000003.1, from coordinate 307,682 downwards.
GTCGTTCGATACGAATCTGCGCCTGAAGCTGTGGCCGCTGGCCCGTGCCCGCGCCACGATGCGCGAAGCCTTCCGCCTGACCGACGTCTGCCTGCCGAGCTGGGACGACGTGACGGCGGTCACCGGGCTGGACGATCGCGATGCCATCCTCGACGCACTACTGTCCTACGGCGTGAAGGTTGTGGCGCTCAAGCTGGGGCGCGAGGGCTGCTACGTCGCCACGCCAGACGAGCGTCGTATCGTCGCGCCGCATCCGGTCAAGGCCGTTGACGCTACCGGGGCCGGCGATTGCTTTGGCGGGGCCTTTGTGGCCCGTCTGGCGCTGGGCGACGATCCGTTCGCGGCGGCGCGCTACGCGAACGTCTGCGCAGCGTTGTCGACGACCGGATACGGCGCCGTCGCACCCGTCCCGCGCGCCGAGCAGGTGCTCCAGACACTGGCGGGCTGATCCGCCATCAACGCATGACCTGCCGGGGCACGCCGATGCCCCGGCTTCCCCTTCGCTTCGCCCGCAATCTCACTCATCGAAGTTTCCCTCCAGTGCGCCGGACATCGCGGTAACTCCCGTGGCGCTATACTCGTTGCCAGCTGATATTCATCCGGAGAAGAGACATGCAACGAGAAGTCGTGATCGTCAGCGGTGTGCGCACCGCGATTGGAGATTTTGGCGGCAGCCTGAAGGATTTCGCACCGACGCAGCTCGGTGCCATCGTCGCGCGCGAGGCCATGGCGCGCGCTCAGGTTGGCGGCGACGACGTCGGCCACGTGGTGTTCGGCAACGTCATTCACACCGAACCCAAGGATATGTATCTGGCCCGCGTGGCCTCGATCGAGGCAGGTGTTAGCCAGCATGCGCCGGCGATGACCGTCAATCGCCTGTGCGGCTCCGGTCTTCAGGCGGTCGTGTCCGCCGCGCAGTCGATTCTGCTGGGCGACACGGACGTGGCGATGGCGGGCGGTGCGGAGAGCATGAGCCGGGCCCCGTACGTGATGCCGGGTGCCCGCTGGGGCACGCGCATGGGCGAATCGCGTCTGGTCGACATGATGCTCGGCGCGTTGCACGATCCCTTCGCCAACATTCATATGGGCGTGACCGCAGAGAACATCGCCAAGAAATGGGGTATCACGCGCGACGATCAGGACCGTCTCGCGGTCGAGTCGCATCAACGCGCCGCGCGCGCCATGGCGGCTGGCTATTTCAACGACCAGATTGTGCCCATCGCGATCAAGTCGAAGAAAGGCGACGTGTCGTTCACGACCGATGAACACGTGCGCGCGGATGTGACGCTGGCCGACATGGCGAAGCTGCGTCCCGTATTCGAGAAGGACGGCACCGTCACTGCCGGGAATGCATCGGGTCTGAACGACGCCGCCGCCGCCCTGATCCTCATGGAGCGCGCCGAAGCCGAGCGTCGCGGCGCCAAGCCACTCGCGCGCCTGGTCAGCTATGCCCATGCCGGTGTCGATCCGAACTATATGGGCATCGGGCCGGTGCCGGCGTCGCGCAAGGCGCTGGAGCGCGCCGGACTCAAGGTCGACGACATCGATGTCGTCGAAGCCAACGAGGCGTTCGCGGCCCAGGCGTGTGCGGTCACGCGCGATCTCGGCTTCGATCCGGCCAAGGTGAATCCGAACGGTTCCGGCATTTCGCTGGGACACCCGATCGGCGCGACCGGTGCGCTGATCACGGTCAAGGCCTTGCACGAGTTGCAGCGCATCGGCGGACGCTACGCGCTGGTGACCATGTGCATTGGCGGCGGTCAGGGCATTGCCGCCGTGTTCGAGCGCGTGTAAGTTACTCCCGGGGGCCGGTGTCGTTGCCGGCCCGAGTCTTTCCGGAGCCGTAATGACGCAAGACAATCGTAAGCCCCTCGATACGCCGGAAGCCAACGGCTGGCACTGGCAAACGAATATTCTGCATACCGACACGCATGTGCCGGCAGGGTTTGCCGCGATGCCGGTGCCCGTCGCCCGTGCATCGACGGTGATCTTCCCCGATCTGGCCGCCATGCGCGCGCTCGACTGGAAGAACGACAGCCAGTGGCGCTATGGTCTGCACGCCACCCCTACGTCGATGGAGTTGATGCGGCGACTGGCGGCGCTCGAGGGCGGCAAGCACTGCCTGCTGTTTCCCTCGGGGCTTGCCGCAATCTCCAACGTGTACTTCGGTCTCGTCAAAAGTGGTGACGACGTCCTCATCCCGGACAATGCCTACAGCCCGAACCGAGAGCACGGCGACTGGCTCGCCGAGTCGTTCGGTATCTCGGTGCGCTATTACGATCCGATGATCGGCGACTCCATCGGTGCGCTGATTCAGCCCAATACGCGGGTGATCTGGCTCGAGGCCCCGGGCTCGGTGACGATGGAGGTGCCCGACGTGCCGGCCATCGCGCGGGTGGCGCGTGAGCGTGGGGTGCTCACCGCCATCGACAACACGTATTCCGCTGGCCTGGCGTTCCGTCCGTTCGATCACGGCGTGGATATCTCGGTGCAGGCCCTCACCAAGTACCAATCGGGCGGCAGCGACGTGCTGATGGGCTCGGTCGTGACGGTCGACGACACCGTGCACCACCGTCTGAAGCAGGCGCGCATGCGCATGGGCGTCGGGGTGTCGGCCGACGATTGCAGCCTCGTGTTGCGCAGTCTGCCGAACATGCAACTGCGTTTCGAGGCGCACGATCGTGCCGCAATGACGTTGGCGACGTGGCTGGGCACGCGTGACGAAATCTCGGCGGTGCTGCATCCGGCATTGGACGATTGTCCCGGCCATGCGCATTTCCGCCGTGACTTCACGGGCGCGGGCGGCCTGTTCTCGGTGGTGTTCGACGAGCGCTACACGCCCGCGCAGGTCGACGCGTTCATCGAAGGGCTGCGCTTGTTCAAGATCGGTTTCAGTTGGGGCGGGGCGCACAGCCTGGTCGTGCCGTATCGCGTGCCGTCCATGCGCACTGCAACGCCGTGGCCGCACAAGGGTGCACTGGTGCGTTTCTACGTCGGGCTCGAAGACGTGCGCGATTTGCAGGCCGATATCGACGCGAGTCTGACGGCGCACCTCGGCGCCTGACGGACGGGGCGGGCGCTCCCCCGAACCTCTTGAAAGCGGGGGCGCATCGCCGGCACATCGTGCCGGCGACGGTCAATCCTTGCGGAACAGCGACAGCACCGCGTCCAGTCCGGCGTAGTTGAGCGCGACGGACGCCTTTTCCCGCACCACCGGTTTCGCACGAAATGCCACCGAGAGTCCGGCGATGGCCATCATCTGCAGGTCGTTCGAGCCATCGCCCATGACGATTGCCTGATCGGGGCGGGCGCCGAGCTGCGTCGCCACTTCCGTCACGGTGCGTGCCTTGACCTCGGCATTGACGATTTCGCCGAGCACACGGCCTGTGAGCTTGCCGTTGACGATCTCCAGCGTGTTGGCGCGGGTCACATCCAGATTCAGACGCGTCTTCAATCGTTCTGTGAAGAACGTGAAGCCACCGGACACCAGCAGCGTGCGGATGCCGAGTGCCTGCACGCCGTGCAGCATCGTTTCGGCGCCGGGCGAGAGTTGCAGGCGCTCGTCGAAGACCTTTTCCAACGCGCTAGCATCGAGTCCCTTGAGCAGTGCCACGCGTCGCGTGAGGCTCTCGTTGAAATCCTTGATCTCGCCGCGCATGGCGGCTTCGGTGATGGCCGAGACTTCCGCCTTCAGTCCACAGTAGTCGGCAATTTCGTCGATGCACTCGATGGTGATGAGCGTCGAGTCCATGTCCATGGCCACCAGCTTGAAGTCCGTGAGGCGGCGGTGGCTGTCGACGAGGACCGTGTCGACCTCGTGCTGCTGAGCGAACGCGCCCATCGCCGCGCGCAGGGCGGGCGTGTCGACGACGTCGGCAATGCGTGCCGCGCCCGGGGTGAACGTGACGTTCGCGCCAGGGACGAAAGCGCCGACGGCCGCTTGCAGGTGAGACGGGAATTCGGTGGCGGGCGTCGCCGGGGTAGTGGCGGTGGCGGGCGGCGTGCCGCCCAGAATGACGAGATCGTGGGCCATCGTGAAGTCGAGAGTCGTGCGTTTTGCTTGCGATCGACATTCTACCGGGTTGCGGCGATTCGACGCTGGTTTCCCGAAGTTTCCCCGAGGGGGCGTGTCATCCGGGCCGTCAATCGTCCCGCCCCGGACGCCTCGCCTCAGCCATCGTGGGCGACGCGACGTGCGCGGCTTGGTGGAAGCGCGTCGAACTTGTGCCAGACGCGTCGCAGATGCCGGCTCGACCCGAAGCCGGTGCGCTCGGCGATGCGCTCCAGATCGAGCTGGCTATTGCCGAGCATTTCGCGCGCCAGCGCGATGCGCAGCCGATGCAGGTAATCGATGGGCGCGACGCCCGCGTGCTCGCGAAAGAGCCGGGTCACGTGCCGCTCGCTCGCGCAAGCGATGTCCGCCATCGAGGCGAGCGTCCAGTCGTGCGCGGGATCGGCGGCGATGGCGTCCTGCACGCGATGCAGTGCCGGGTGCAAATGATTGCGGCCTTCGAGCCACGGGGACAACTGCGGGTCGGCGCCCGCGCGTCGGGCGTAGACGACCATCTGGCGCGCAACGGCCGCCGCGCACAGCGGGCCGGTGGCATCGGCGATGAGCGTGAGCATCAGATCGAGGCCGGTGGTCACGCCCGCGCTCGTCCACACATTGCCGTCATGCACGTAAAGCCGATTGTCGGCCACCCGGGCACTTGGTGCCAACGTGCGCAGGGCGTCGCAACTGCCGTGATGCGTGGTGCAGGCGCGGGCGTCGAGCAGTCCCGCGCGTGCGGCCAACAGCGCGCCAGTGCAGATGCAGGCCAGTTGATGCGTGGAACGTACGACGCGCTGAAGCCAGGCGATGGCAAGGGACTCGGCATCTTCCGGGGACGCTACCGAGACGTCCGGTGCCGTGCCGCCGTCTACCGCCGGCACCGGAACCCGCACCGGCACCGGCAGCGGCTTTTCGACGGTTCCCGTGACGACCAGCCAGGCGTCGTCGGGGATCTCGTCCGGCAATACCGCGAGCGGCGAGACGCACAGGCCGATCGACGTCGCCACCGTGGGCTGCGTGCCGACGTAATGCAACACAAAGCGCACGTCGTCCTGCTGATGATTGGCGATGCGCAAGGCTTCGGCGGGTGCCGCCACGTCGAGCAGCAGCGCATCGGGCATGACCAGCAGGTAGACGGGTTGCAATCGCGGCATCGCAGCGGGCATTCAGGTCAGATTCGGACAACGTGTGCGGGTTGAACTCGACATTACACCGCGGCGAGCGCTTCCTCAACCGTCACGATGCGAGCGAAGCGATCGACGAGCACGGTCTCCGTGCGCTCCTTCAACTCCGCGACCGACAGCTCGCGCCCGGTGCGCGGGTGCTGCATCGGGAACGTGAGGGTGGCCTCGGTGACGAAGTCCACCGCATAACCGGCGTCTGACGCGGCGCGCGTGGTCGTCTCGCAGCACTGCTCGGTGCGGATGCCCGAGACGATCAGGCGTGTGATGCCATGCTCGACGAGCCATGCGCCGAGCGTGGAGCCGGCCAGGGCGCTGTGCTTGACCTTGTCCACCGTGAATGCCGGGGCGATGCGCAGTTCTTCGAGCGTGCGTACGAAGCCGGAATCGCGCGAGAACGCGCCCGAGCCAATGTGGAAGACCTGCACGACAGGCACGCCGCGCGCCACGGCGCCGTCGACCAGTGCCTGCTGGCGATCGAAATACGTGGCGAGATCGTCTTCGCGCCAGTACGGGCGCTGGCGGAATGATTCCTGGGCGTCGATGACGAGCAGGGCGGTGCGGGAGGTTTGGGCGGCTTGGTTTTGCGACATGAACGACTCCGTAGGGTCAGGTGACGATGGGGACATCTTATGGCGTCTCCCGACGCCCCGACAGCCCACCCGCAGACCGGAACCGGACGGATCCGGACATCAGGTTGGGCGACGCGTCGCCTCGGTCGTCTCCGTCGAGTCAGTCGAACCTATGGAACTCGTCTCCCGTCTCCCGCCTCCCCGATCGAACCCACCAACCCCACCAACCCCGTCAACCCCGTCAACCCCGTCAACCCCGTCAACCCCGTCAACCCCGTCGAACCTGCGCGCCACCCTCGCTATCGGCGCGTCGGACGCTCAGATCGCGACGCTTGTGCCAATGCCCGCGGCTTGGGCGCGCTCATACAGCGCGGCGGCAAGCGCAACATCCTGCGCGCCCATGCCGAGCGATTTGAACAACGTGACGGCTTCGGCATCGGTGCGTCCGGGGTGCTTGCCAATGACCAGCTCACCGAGTTCCGCGAGCAGGTCCTCCGGCCCGATGCCGCCCTCGGCGGCTGCGGCAAGATAGTCGCCGGATTCGTGGATCGTCGACTCGCGCCGGTCGACGAACAATTGCGCACGCGCCATGAGCGCGGTGTCGGCCTCGCGGTGACGCGGCGTGCTGCTGCCCACCAGGTTGACGTGCGTGCCCGGTGCAATCCAGCCGGCTTGCAATACCGGGTCAGTGGCGTTGGTCACTGTGACCACGATATCGGTGTCGCGCACGGCCGCTTCGACGCTCTGCACGGCTTCGAGGCGAAAGCCGTAGTTCGGTTGTTCCCTGTCGACGAACGCCTGCGCGCTCGCGAGCGAGCGGCTCGCGACGCGCACGTGTCGCAGTTCGCGCGCCGCGGCAAGCGCCGCGAGATGCCAGTGCGCCTGATGACCGGCGCCGATCAGCGCGAGACGCGTGGCGTCGTGGCGGGCGAGTCGCCGTGTCGCGAGCCCCGTCACGGCGGCGGTGCGAATGCCGGTGATCTCCGCCGCGTTCATGATCGCGAGGAGTTCCCCCGTCAGGCCGCTCATCAACAGGACGCAGCCTTGATGCGGATCCTTGCCGAGGGTGCTGTTGCCGGGAAAGAAGGTGCCGACCTTAGCGCCGTAGACCGGCATGCCGGCCGCCGTGCCGCCCAGGAACGCGGGCATCATGCCGAGCATGCCCTTCGCGCCGAGCGCCTCGGGCGGACGGATGATCTGGCGCAACGGCAGGTGAATCTGCTCGCGGGCCAGGGCGCCGAACATCTCGGACATGACGGGAATCGCATCCGCCACGGGCATGAGCGCGGCGATTTGCGAGGCGTCGAGCAGCAGTACGGGCGGCGTGGGCGAGGTGGCGGACATGCGGCATCCTGGTGAAGGGGCGGGAAAGACGTGTTGGAATGTGCCGGAAAGGTCTGAAAGCGGCTGGCGCTCACGCGACGACGCGACCCTGGGGTCGCGTCGGAGAGCCGCACGACAGCCGCACGACTGCGACGTGAAGTCGCTCAACTGCTCGCTTCGGCCGCGAGGGCGGCTTCGATATGCCGGTTGAACGTAGCCGTGTCGGTGTTGGTGCCGCACAGCAGCACCCCCACGCGCTGGCCCACGAGTTTTTCACGCAGCGGGCCCATCAGCGCGGCGGTAGCCGCGGCACACGCCGGCTCCACGGCCAGCTTCAGTTGACGGAACAGCGTGAGCATGCCCGCGCGCATCTGGTCGTCGGTCACTGTGACCAGTTCGTCGATATGACGGCGGCACAGCGTGTAGCTGTACAACTCCGAGTGCGGTGCCATCAGGCTGTCGGCAATGCCGCTCATCGATCCCATCTTGACGGGGCCGCCCGTGGCGAAGCTTTGTGCCATCGAGTCGGCACCCGCCGGCTCCACACCGTACACCTTCACGTGCGGGGCGAACCGCTTGAACGCCGTTGCCACGCCGGCAATCAGCCCGCCGCCGCCGATGGGCACGATCACGGCGTCGAGATCGGGGGCTTGCTGTGCCCACTCGTAGCCCAGCGTGGCCGTGCCCAGCACGGTGCGGTAACCGTTGAACGGATGCACGAAGTAGCGGCCTTCCTCTTGCTCCACACGCTTGACCATCTCGAACGCCTCATGGACGTTTTCCGCCAAGATCAGCTCGGCGCCATACTCGCGGCACAGCGAGGAGCGTGCCGGGCTGGCGGTCTTGAGCATGACCGTCTTGGCGGAGATCCCCATCGCTTGCGCGGCATAGGCGACCGCCACGGCATGGTTGCCGGCGGACACACAGGTCACGCCCGCCTTGCGCTGCGCGTCGTCGAGCGAGAGCAGGTTCGAGAACGCGCCGCGCGCCTTGAATGTGCCGGACGCCTGCAGCAGCTCGTACTTGAACGTCACCTGGGTGTCGCCCAGCGTTGGAAAGTCGCTGCGCGTGAACACCGGCGTCGTGCGCACATACGGGCGCAGCTTGTCGTGCAAGGCGGCGATGGCGTCGCGGGTCGGAACGGGTTGCCCGTCGAGGGTCTCGGCGTGCGGGGCAGGGGTCGGTTGCGTCACTGGGACATGGTCTCCGTCGTGTGGGATACCCGGGATGGGCGCGCACCGGGTGAACGGGTGCGCGCCCCGCGACCCGGGGCCGTTAGACCTTCGCCGAGATCAGCGTAGCCCGAGCTTGCGGGTGCGCAGCAGCGCGGTAATGCTGATGAGCGCGGCGAAAATCAGGTAAAAGCTCGGCGCAAGTTTGTTGCCCGTGGCGCCGATGAGCCACGTGATGATAAACGGGGCGAAGCCGCCGAATACCGTTGCTGCGATGTTATACCCGAGCGAGAGGCCGGTGGTGCGTACCTGGACCGGAAACAATTCCGTGAGCAGGGCCGGCAGGGCGCCGAAATAGGTCGTCATCAGCAGGCCGAGCACGATCTGGAAGGCCATCAGTGCGCCGAACGTCGGGTTCGCGTCGAGTACACGGAACATCGGGTAGACGAGCACCAGCAGCGCGACGGCGGCCGTGAGCATCGGCTTGATCCGGCCGTGGGTATCCGACCAGTGGCCGACAATGGGGGCAACGATCAGTTGCACAACGCCCGTGAGCAACACCGCCGAGAACGCGGCCGACGACGGCAGGCCCAATTGCTTGACCGCGTACGTCGGCATGTAGAGCACCAGGTAGGTCGCCACGGTGGCCATCACGACCACGCCGATGGCGAGCAGCAGGCGCTCCTTCTGGCTGGCGAACGTGTCGCGCAGCGGGCTCTGCGTGGGCTCGATGTCGAGGAATTCCGGCGTTTCGTCCAGACGTCGGCGAATGTAATACGCGACCGGACCGATCATCAGGCCGAAGAAGAACGGCACGCGCCAGCCCCACGACATCATGGCTTCCGGCGACAGATTGCCGGTCAGCAGCGCACCGAAACCGGCGGCGAGCAGCGTAGTGAGCCCTTGCGAGGCGACTTGCCAGCTCGAGAAGAAGCCGCGGCGTTGCGGCGCGTGCTCGGCGAGAAACGCGGTCGCGCTGCCGAATTCGCCGCCCGCCGAGAAGCCCTGCACCATGCGGGCGATGACGATACCGACCGGTGCCAGCACGCCGATGGTGGCATACGTTGGCATAAGTGCAATGAGCAGCGTGCCGACCATCATCATCAGAATCGACAGGGTGAGGGCCGCCTTTCGGCCTGCGCGGTCGGCGTAGGCGCCGATCACGATGGCGCCCAGCGGGCGCATGAAGAACGACACGCCGAACGTGCCGAGGGTGAGCAGCAGCGACACGGTGTCGTTGCCGGTCGGGAAGAACAGTTTGGCAATGGTCACGGCGAAGAAGCCGTACACCACGAGATCGAACCATTCGAGGGCGTTACCGATCGAGGCCGATACGATCACACGCCACGCGTGCGGGGAAGTGCGGGCGGCCGAGGCCGTCGTGTTGGGGGCTGCGCTTGCGCTCATGGGCGAGATCTCCGATACCTGTCTGACGTACGTGATGGTTATCTAGCAGAAGGATGTCCTGTGCGCCCTTGCGATAGGCGTCTGGTACTGCGTGCTGCCGACTACGTACTACGTACTGCTAACGGCATGCCGCGGGTGTGCTAACGCCATGCATATTGCATTCGACCCGGTGGCCTTGGCGGATGCCGCGTTGGCACCGCCAAGTCGCCGGGCGAGGGGCCGGCCGCCGGCATCCGGTTGGCGTCCGGTAGGCGCCGGGTCGGCACCCGTTCGGCATCAGACCCCGTTGCAACGTCAATCGACACGTCCGCCTGAGCGAGTCAGACGTTGCTTCAGTCGTCGCCTCGATTGTTCGCTTCAGTCGTCGCCTCAGGCGCCGACAGTGTTGCTGCGAATCAGCTTGCGCAGGAACGACTCGCACTGCGCGATCTGCTCCAGCGACACGAACTCATTGGGCTTGTGCGCCTGTTCGATATTGCCCGGGCCGCACACGATCGACGGTACGCCCGCACGCTGGAACTGACCGGCTTCGGTGCCGTAGGCGACCTTGCGCTTGTCGGTATCCTTGGTCAGCGCGCGCACGAGTTGCGTAATGGCGTCCTGCTCCGAGGCGTCCAGCGCCGGGGCGGCGGCAATCCGCTTGAACTCGATGCCCGCGTTCGGGTGCTCTTTCTGCATCTTCGGGATCAGCTCGTCCGTGGCGTATTGCTGAATGCGCTGGAAGATGCCATCGGCGTCCACACCCGGCAGGTTGCGGTATTCGAAGACGAACTCGCACAGCGCCGGGATCGTGTTTAGGGCGATACCGCCCGAGATCGTGCCCGTCTGCGCCGTGGTGAACGGCACGTCGAACAATTCGTCGAACGGGCCATTCTGCTTGAAGTGGTCGGCCAGATCGCGGATGTAGCAGATCAGGCGGGCGGCGTATTCGATTGCGTTCGAGCCCTTCGGTGTGAGCGACGAGTGCGCCGCATGACCACGCACACAGCACTGGTAAGCGTTGATGCCCTTGTGGGCGACGATCACGCGCATGCTCGTCGGCTCTCCGACGATGCAGCCGTCCGGGCGGATGCCGCGCTCACGCAATTCGGCGAGCATGACCGGTGCGCCCACGCAACCGATTTCCTCGTCGTAGGAGAACGCAAAATGGAACGGCGTCTTGAGCTTGGCGTCGCGCATTTCCGGCAGCAGCGTCATGACCGAGCCGATGAAGCCCTTCATGTCGCACGTGCCGCGGCCGTAAAGATTGCCGTCGCGCACCACCGGCTTGAACGGGTCGGTGTCCCACGGCTGGCCGTCGACCGGCACCACATCGGTGTGGCCCGAGAGCACGATGCCACCTTGGGTGTTGCCGTCCGCGGCGGGCAGCGTCACGAACAGATTCGCCTTGCGCTGCGTGGCGTCGTAAGAGAGCCACGGTGCCACACCGGCATGCTTGAGGCTGTCGCGCACCGTCTCGATCAGGCCGAGGTTCGATTCGCGGCTGGTGGTGTCGATGCTGACCAGCTTCGTGATCCAGTCGAGCGATGCCGGCGGGGCCTCGTTGGCGGCCTGCGGGGCGATGGCTTGGGGGGAAGCGCTTGTCATTCGAATCTCCGGGAATCTCCGGTCGGACGTGACTACGTACCGGTACCGGGGAAATATTACTCAAAAACAATTTAGACGTAAAAGATTGGGTGAACAACCATTCCCGTCTTATGGGAAAGCGCGCGCCGGGCTAGGGTTTGCCCGGGCGTGCGGATATCAGGCGGCCTTGGCGCCGGGCGAGCCGAGCCCGCGCAGCGTCTCCTTGATCGCGCGAACGCGGTCAGTCAGTTGTGCGTGCTTCACTTCGATGCGCAGCTTGTCCTGTCCGGCAAGCTTGATGTGGCGATGCGTTTGCACCAGGGCGATGATGCGCATCGGGTCGACCGGCGGCGTCGGCTCGAATTGCAGCGCGATGGCCTCCTCGCTCGCGTCGATCTTGACGATGCCCAGCGGCTTGGCCAGCAGTCGCAGGCGGTGGGTCTCGATGAGCGCCTGCGCCTGCTGCGGCAGTTTGCCGAAGCGATCGACGAGTTCTTCCTGGATCGTGTCGATGGCATCGGCCTGCGTGCCGTTGGCAAGGCGCTTGTAGAGCGAGAGACGCTCCTGCACGTCGCCACAATAATCGCTCGGCAGGATGGCCGGAACATGCAGATTGATCTCGGTGGTCGCAGAGAGCGGCGCGGTGAGATCCGGTTCACGGCCGGCTTTCAACGCGCTCACGGCGTCGGCGAGCATGTCGGTGTAGAGCTGGAAGCCGATCTCGTGGATTTCGCCCGATTGTTTGTCGCCCAGCACTTCGCCGGCGCCGCGAATCTCCAGATCGTGCATGGCGAGATAGAACCCGGCGCCGAGTTCTTCCATCTGCTGAATGGCTTCGAGACGCCGCTGTGCCTGCTTGGTCAACGCTTTCGGATCGTGCACGAGCAGATAGGCGTAGGCCTGGTGGTGCGAGCGTCCCACGCGGCCGCGCAACTGATGCAGCTGCGCCAGGCCGAACTTGTCGGCGCGATGCATCAGAATCGTGTTGGCGGTCGGCACGTCGATGCCGGTCTCGATGATGGTGGTACACAGCAGCACGTTGGCGCGCTGGGAGACGAAGTCGCGCATCACGCGTTCGAGATCGCGCTCATGCATCTGCCCGTGGGCCACGACGATGCGGGCTTCGGGCACCAGCGCTTCCAACTGCGCCTTGCGGTTCTCGATGGTCTCGACTTCGTTGTGCAGGAAGTAGACCTGCCCCCCGCGCTTGAGCTCGCGGAGCATGGCTTCGCGAATGACGCTGTCTTCCTCACGGCGAACGAAGGTCTTGATCGCCAGACGCTTCTGCGGCGCGGTCGCGATGACCGAGAAGTCACGCAGGCCTTCGAGCGACATACCGAGCGTACGCGGGATCGGGGTGGCGGTCAGCGTGAGCACGTCGACCTCGGCGCGCAGCGCCTTGAGGGCTTCCTTCTGCCGCACACCGAAGCGATGTTCTTCGTCGATGATGACGAGGCCCAGACGCTGGAACTGGATATCGTTGGACAGCAACTTGTGCGTGCCGATCACGATATCGACCTGTCCGTCGTTGATGGCCTTTACGCTGGCGTTCACTTCCTTGGCCGTCTTGAAGCGCGAGAGTTCGGCGATGCGCACCGGCCAGTCGGCAAAGCGATCGGAGAAGGTTTGCGCGTGCTGCTCGGCGAGCAGCGTGGTCGGCGCCAGCAGCGCGACCTGCTTGCCGTCGAGCACGGCGATGAAGGCGGCGCGCAAGGCCACTTCGGTCTTGCCGAAGCCGACGTCGCCGCACACCAGGCGATCCATCGGGCGCCCGCTCGTCATGTCGCTCATGACGGCGGCAATGGCAGCTGCCTGGTCCGGCGTCTCCTCGAAGCCGAAGCTGTCGGCGAACTTCTCATAATCGCGCGGCGACAGTTCGAAGGCGTAGCCGGAACGCGCCGCACGACGCGCGTACAGGTTGAGCAGTTCGGCCGCGGTATCGCGAATCTGCTGCGCCGCCCGACGCTTTGCCTTCTCCCATTGGCCGGAGCCCAGCGAGTGCAACGGTGCGGTATCGGGATCGGCACCGCTGTAGCGCGAGATCAGGTGCAACTGGGACACCGGCACATACAGCTTGCTGTCGCCCGAGTATTCGAGATGGAGGAATTCGGTCTCGCCTTCGCCGAGATCCATGCTGACCAAGCCCTGGTAGCGGCCGATGCCGTGCTGGCTGTGAACGACCGGGTCGCCGACCTTGAGTTCGGCCAGGTCGCGCACCATCGAGTCGACCGACGTCGCCTGTTCCTGGCGGCGCTTGCCGGCGCGGCGCGCGAGGCCTTCGTACAGCTCGTTCTCGGTGATGAAGGCAAGATCTTCCGTCGGCAGCAGAAAGCCTGCGGCCAGTGGCGCAATGCCGATCGCGAAGCGCGCATCTGACGTCAGGAAGTCTTCAAACGACTCGACGGACGACGGCCTCAGGTCGTGGTCATGCAGCAGTTGCAGCAGCGTCTCGCGACGACCGGCCGAGTCGGCGCACAGGAGCACGCGGGCCGGCGTTCTGGCGAGATAGGCGCGCAGGGCGGCGAGCGGGTCGTCGGCGCGGCGGTTGATGGCCAGCGGCGGCAACGGGATCGCCCAAGTGCCGTCGCCCGGCGTGGGCAGCGTCAGGCGCGCGAACGGCTTGGCGAGCGTGAAGAAGTCCTGATCGAGCAGGAACAGCTGCTCGGGCGGCAGCACCGGGCGCTCGCGATCGTGCGACAGGAAGTTGTAGCGCTGGCGGGTGTCGTTCCAGAAACGCTGGATGGCCGCGTCGAGATCGCCCACGAACACCAGTTGGGCGTCGGTGGGCAAATAGTGGAACAGGGTGGCCGTCTCGTCGAAGAACAGCGGCAGGTAGTATTCGATGCCGGCCGACGGCACACCGCTGCCGATGTCCTTGTAGATCGGGCTGCGGCTCGGATCGCCTTCGAACACCTCGCGCCAGCGGCCGCGAAAGGCGGTGCGGGCGGCCTCGTCGAAAGGGAATTCGCGCCCGGGCAGCAGGCGCACTTCCTTGACGGGATAGAGACTGCGCTGCGTATCGGGGTCGAATGCGCGAATGCTGTCGATGGTGTCGTCGAACAGATCGAGACGATAGGGCAGGGCCGAGCCCATCGGGTACAGATCGATCAGTCCCCCGCGCACGCAGTATTCGCCGGGGCGCATCACCTGGCTCACATGCTCGTAGCCCGCGAGCGTGAATTGCGACTTCAGGCGGGCTTCGTCGAGACGCTCGCCTTGTGTGAAGAAGAACGTGTAGGCGGCCATGAAGCTCGCCGGGGCCATGCGGTAGAGCGCAGTGGTGGCGGGTACGAGGACGATGTCGCAGCGCTTCTCGCCGAGATCGTGCAGCGTGGCGAGTCGTTCGGAGACCAGGTCCTGGTGCGGCGAGAACGTGTCGTAGGGCAACGTCTCCCAGTCGGGCAGCAGCCGCACGCGGGCTTCGGGCGCGCACCACTTGAGTTCCTGCTGCAGGCGCAGGGCGTCGGTGGCCTGCGCGCACACGACGGCGAGCAACGGCAGGTGCTCGCGATTGTCGTTGAAATAGCGGGCAATGAGCAGGGCGTCGCTCGAGGCGTGCGAGCCGGCAAAGGCGTAACGCTGTCCCGCTTTCACGAGCGGCACCGGCGCGGTATTACGGGATAGGGCGTTGGCGGCGGACATAGAGGAACGTTGCAGAAATGGCAAAGCACGGGGCTCCGTTCGCATGGAGCCCCGTGACAGTCAGCGTCTATTATAAAATCCCTGCTTTCCCCTTACCTGCGTTTTATTGTGAGCGACCGACTTTTTGCCGTCATCCCGTGTGCCGGGGCCGGTGTACGCGCCGGGGCCGACGTGCCCAAGCAATACCGAAGCGTGGGCGGACGAGCCATGCTGCACTATGCGCTCGCTGCGTTCGACGCGTGTTCCGAGTTTGCGCAGACCGTGCTGGTGCTGGCCCCGGACGACAACCATTTCGATGGCAGGCGCTTCGGCACGCTGCGTTTCGCGGTGCGCCGCTGCGGCGGGCCGTCGCGGCATGCGTCGGTGCTCGGCGGACTGCAGGCGCTTACCGAGTTCGGGGCGCAGGACAGCGATTGGGTGCTCGTGCACGATGCAGCGCGTCCCGGCATCACGCCGGCGCTGATTCGTGCGCTGGTCGAGGCGCTGCGCGACGACCCCGTCGGCGGCATCCTTGCGCTGCCCGTGGCTGATACGCTCAAGCGTGAGCAGGCGCCGGCGACGACCGGCGGATTGGCTGCCGTGCAGGCAACTGAATCGCGCGACGGCCTGTGGCAGGCGCAGACGCCGCAGATGTTCCGTCTCGGCATGCTGCGTCAGGCGCTGGAAGACGCGCTCGCCTGCGGCGCCGAAGTCACCGATGAAGCCAGTGCCATCGAACGTATGGGCCATGCGCCAAAGCTCGTGCGCGGCAGCCTGCGCAATTTCAAGGTGACCTATCCCGAAGATTTCGCGCTCGCCGAGGCCTTTCTGGGCACTGCCAAGTCCGGTTGAGGGCTTGGCGAGTGTTGGCAGTACCGAGCCGACTAACTGCTAACCGACTAACCGACGCACCGCATTCTTTCGCATCTGGCGACTCCCCATGACTGAACAAGCTGTTTCTCAATCCCCGCTCGCGACGTTGCCCAAGCTGCGCATCGGCCAGGGCTACGATGTGCATGCGCTCGTGCCGGGCCGTCCGCTCGTGATGGGCGGCGTCACCATCCCGTTCGATCGCGGCCTGCTCGGCCATTCGGACGCCGATGTGCTCCTGCACGCCATCACCGACGCCGTGCTCGGTGCGGCGGCGCTGGGCGACATCGGACGGCACTTCCCCGACACCGATCCCACGTTCAAGGGTGCGAACAGCGTGGTCTTGCTCAAGGAGGCCATGCGCCGCGTGCGTGAGCAGGGCTATGAGATCGTCAACGTCGACTGCACGGTGATTGCGCAGGCGCCGAAGCTCGCACCGCACATCGCGGCCATGACGCAATCGATCGCCGAAGCGCTGGGCGTTGCCGTCGCTCAGGTGAACGTGAAGGCGAAGACGAACGAGAAGCTGGGCTACCTCGGTCGTCAGGAAGGGATTGAAGCGCAGGCGGCGGCACTGCTCTTCGCGCGTTGAGGTGAAGACGGCGAAGAGGCTAAGGGGAGATGACGGCCCGGCGCGCGATTTCGTGACGCCCATGCCCGTCAACCCATAAAGCACAACGGCGCTACCGGACGAACCCGGTAGCGCCGTTGTGGTTTCGGCGGCTCGCACCAGCGTGGGCGCTTGGGGGCTTGGACGCTCAGTCCCCGGTCCCTGCGCTGCTCAGACGCTTATGCCGTCTCGGCGGCGATGACCTGCGCGGCGGCGTTGATCACGGCGGCGATACGGCCGACGTCACGCAGTTGCGCGGTGCTCATCCCGTGCTCGGCGGCGAGCAGGTGGGCGTGCGACTTCACGCAGAAGTGGCACTTGCCGATGATGGACGCCGCGAGGGCATACATCTCGAAACGGCGCTGATCGACACCGCCGCGCGTGGCATAGCCATTCATGCGCAGCTGGGCCTTCTCGTTCTTCAGATCGGCGTTGTCGGCCATCTCGAGATACGGATACCACGTGTTGTTCATGCCCATGAGCGCGGCAGCGGTCAACGCGCCTTCAAGCTCCTCCGGGGCGAGTACGCCGGATTCGCGAATCGCCTTGACGATCGGCTGGCTCTTGGCGGCAAAGGCGGCGGCAAGCGCCACGCCCACGGCGTCGTTGCCTTCCAGCGAGGAGCGGGCGATGGTGCCGTCGAGGTTCAGGCGGATATCCTTGGCATAGTCAGGGATTTGCGCCTTAATCGCGGTGATGAATTCCATAAATTTCTCCTATTGCTTTGGGCTGAAAAAGCCCGCTTGCGCGGGCTTCGAGGCGACGCTTACAGCGTTGCACCGCCAACAGCGCGGTTGCACGGGCAGAGTTCGTCCGTTTGCAGACCGTCCAGAATGCGCAGCACTTCTTCCGGGTTACGACCGACGTTCAGGTTGTTCACCGAAACGTGCTGGATGACGTTGTCCGGGTCGACGATGAACGTGGCGCGCAGGGCCACGCCGGCGGCCTTGTCGCGCACGCCGAGTTGGTCGATCAGGGCGCCGGTGGTGTCGCCGAACGAGTAGTGGTTCAGCTTGTTCAGGTCCTTGTGTTCGCGGCGCCATGCCAGCTTCACGAATTCGTTGTCGCCCGAACCGCCGAGCAGGACAGCGTCGCGTTCTGCGAAGTCGTTGGCCAGCTTGCCGAACTCAACGATTTCGGTCGGGCACACGAAGGTGAAGTCCTTCGGGTAGAAGTAAATGATCTTCCACTTGCCCGGGAACGAGGCTTCGGTGATCGTTTCGAAAGCCGAGACGCCGTTTTCTTCGTGGTTGTTGAAGCCGGGCTTGGCAGCTTCTACCGAGAATGCTTCGAGTTTGTCGCCGACAGTCTTCATCGATTGACTCCTAAATTAGTGCGGTTTATGTCGAGATGTCGCTGGGACATCGCAACCAGCAACTGACCGGGATCATACGATTCCGGTCAACCCATGCATCATACGCTATCAAAAAATCGGTAGCAATAGTTAATTTTTATGTTGGGGATAGTTAAAACAAATCCCGTTGATAGGCACTGGCTCGGCGCCGGACGGGCAAGCCTTGAGCATAGTCAAGATTTCGCCCTCCGTTATTTAGCAAGCGGAAATGACACAATGATTTCAAGGCCGGGCCCCGGACGCACATTGCGCACCGAGGCGTGACCCTTGTAGCGCATGGCGATGCGCTGCACGATCGCCATGC
This sequence comes from Pandoraea eparura, assembly GCF_902459725.1. Classification (GTDB taxonomy): domain Bacteria; phylum Pseudomonadota; class Gammaproteobacteria; order Burkholderiales; family Burkholderiaceae; genus Pandoraea; species Pandoraea eparura. The sequence continues at coordinate 289,651 of NZ_CABPSH010000003.1, read as the reverse complement.
CCAGGCCGGTGCCGTCTGCCTTCGTGCGGGCGGTGTCCACTCGGTAGAAGGGGCGGAATACCAGAGCGAGTTGTTCCTCGGGAATGCCGGCGCCGGTGTCGCGCACGCAAAGCTCTACGCGCTCGCCGAGCACACGTGTCGTGATGTGGACGTTGGCGACATCGGTTTTGGCGTCGCGGCCGTACTTGCGTGCGTTTTCGATCAGGTTCGTGAGCAGACGCTTGAGGTCGGTACGCTCGGCGAGCACCGGGGCGGCGTCGGCGAGTTCAATGCTGAGATTCAGGTCGTCGCGGCCTTCGAAGGCGGCAGCCGTATCGCGGACGATGTCCGACAGGTCGAGCGACTGCATCGTGCGCGATGCCGGACGGGCGTAGTCGAGGAAGCGGCCGATGATCTCGTCCATCTGTTCGATGTCGCTGATCATGTCGCGTTTGACCGATTCGTCGGACGGACTCATCTCCGTCTCCAGCCGTAGCCGGGCGAGCGGGGTGCGCAGATCGTGCGAGATGCCCGCCAGCATCAGCGCCCGGTCGGCTTCGAGGCGATCGAGTTCATCCACCATTTGATTGAAGCTGCGATTGGCTTCGGCGGCCTCACCCATGCCGCGCTCGGGAAGCGGGTCGGGACGTTGCCCTTCGCCGATGGCGCGGGCCGCGTGGGCGAGCCGGGCGAACGGGCGATTCACGAGCGCGGTGATAAAGGCGGCGCCGATGAGCGAGAGTGCCAGTGCGAAGGTTCCCCAACTGAAGAGTTGAAGGCCGGTTGCCGTGTCGATACGGTCCTGCTCGATGGCGACCCAATAGTCGTCTTCATCGATCTTGAAGCTGATCCACATCGCGGGAATCTCGTTGACCGAGGCGGCGATGACCGTGTCGGTGCCCAGGCGCCGCTGCACGTCGCGCACGATCAGATCCTGGACCACGCCCCCCGGTTGTATCTCGATCTTGTCGGCGGGCTCGCGCGGGTACACGCGAATGCCTTCGGTGCTCTCGAGATCCTGCAGCAGTGCGCGACGCAGGTCGGGCTCGGAGTAGAGCAGAGCGGTGCGCGTGAGCTTGACGATCGACACGAGCTGCTGTGCGACGCGCTGTGCGCGCGGCTCGCGCTCGATTACGCGAAAGCTCTGGTACCAGGCGGCCAGGCTGACGCCGATCAATAGTGCGATAAGGAAAAAAGTACGCCAGAACAGACCGCCGAACAGCCCGCGTACCATCCGAATCGGATGCATGGGGTTGCTCCGTCTAAAGCGTGATTGGCGCGTGTCGACAGGCCCGACGTGCTGAATGGCAGGTGCCCGGACGAGACGCGCGGTGCGCCGTGGGATGCGGCACCAAACATGGCACGCGGCACGGCACACGACGCGACACAACGCCGCTTGGCGAGCGTGTCGCGAGCGGCGTCGTTTTGCTGCGTGAGACGAGACGGCGGACGATCACGCGCCGCCGTCCGGGATGAACACGTAGCCGAGGCCCCAGACGGTCTGGATGAACCGCGGGCTGCCCGGATCCGGTTCGATGAGCTTGCGCAGACGCGAGATCTGCACGTCGAGGCTGCGATCGAACACTTCGTACTCGCGCCCGCGTGCCAGCTCCATCAGCTTTTCACGAGAAAGGGGCTGACGCGGATGACGCGCGAACACCTTGAGCACCGAGAATTCGCCCGTCGTCAGCGCAATCTCCTGACCGTTCTTCGTGAGCGTGCGTGTGGCGAGGTTCAGGGAGAAGTCGCCAAACTCGAACGTCTCCATCGTTTCGCTGGGCGCACCGGGGAGTTCGGGCGGTGCCTGACGGCGCAGCACGGCGTGAATGCGGGCGACGAGTTCGCGCGGATTGAAAGGCTTGGGCAGGTAATCGTCCGCGCCCATTTCGAGGCCGACGATGCGGTCGACATCCTCGCCTTTGGCCGTTAACATGATGATCGGCGTGCGGTCGTTGGCGCCACGCAGGCGGCGACAAATCGACAGACCGTCTTCACCGGGGAGCATCAGATCCAGCACGAGCAGATCGAAACGCTCGCGCACCCAAAGCTTGTTCATGGCCGTTGCATTTTCCGCCACGAAGACATTGAAACCCTGTTCCCCGAGGTAACGTCGAAGCAGGTCGCGCAGTCGCGGATCGTCGTCGACAACCAGAATTTTGGGAGAGTTTTTGTTTTCCATGCCACGTATCTTAGCCCGAAATGTTACGAACGGATGGGGCCGCCAAAGCGGGTTACAAAGGGTTACACAATTTACCCTACGGCTTGCGCGCTGACCATAGGCTATGGGTACACTTGCACCCCTGCCGGGGCGAAAACCTGCCGCATGGCATGAGGGACATACGCACAAGATGAGATGGGCTGCTGAGTGGACGCTACTGTTCGGGGGAATCATGCTCTGGGGACACCTGGGCGTGACGTATGCCCGTCCTGTCGCGCATTTCAGTGCGCAGTCGCATGGGGTGAGCGCCCCGCGCTTCCACCACGCGGGGCCTGCGCCTTCGCCGCGGAACCCGACGAAGCGCGAGCCGCCGCAGAACGATTCCGGTGCAGCGCGCCGCAACGACGAATTCCCCCCCGCGCCGCCGGGCCGTCGTCCCAATGGTCATATGTCGCCGGAAGACCGGCGCCTGCTACGGCAACATATTCAGGACGCCGTGCGTGAGTTGTACACTCACTAACGATAAAGGCGCGTGCCCTCATGGCTGATGGTTCATGGATCGAAAGGGCACCGCAGCGTCGCCAACCGCTTCCCCAAAACGCCAGTGATGTCAGGATGACGCGAGCGTCCCATGAAGCCCACCCCAAACTTGCCAGCCTGCGTCGACGCCGGCTTTTTTTGCGCCTGCCGAAAGGGCATTGAGGCAACGAAGGTCTTCATGGCGATGGCCGCCGAGGTGCATCGCCTGCCGTGTTCGATGTCGTGGACACGATGGGGGCTGACGTCCGGCCGGCTTGCCGGCGCAGTGCGTCACCTGCCGTCTTCAATGTCGTGGATGCCGCGCCGGCTGGCGTTCTGCCTGCTTGCCGGCGCGTGGCTGGCGTCGCCGCTCGTCGGTCGCGCGTCGCCGATGCGGCATGTGGCGGGTTCGACGACGTCGCACGCAACCGGTGCAGTCGGGGCAACGGGTGCTGCCGATGCCGTCGCCGATCGCGCGACGCGCCCCCTCACCGCAGCCGACGCGCGCTACTTGCTCACACGCACCGGTTATTCGCCGGACGCGCGCGAACTCGCCCCGTTCGTTGGACGCACGCGTGCGCAAGCCGTCGACCTGCTGTTGTCGCGGGCGCGCCGCATGGCCGTGACGCCGCCCCCCGCCTGGGTTGAAGATCCGCCGCTGTATGGCGCACGGGTCAAGTCCATGACGGCCGAGCAACGCCGTGCGCTGAACCAGCGGCGCAACCGTATGGCGGCGTCGCTGGCGGCATGGTGGGCGCAGGAGATGGCCACGACACCGTCACCGCTCACGGAGCGCATGACGATGTTCTGGCACAACCACTTCGTGTCGAGCGACGACAAGGTGCGTGAGCCCGTCATGCTTTATCGACAGAACGTCTTGCTGCGCGAGAACGCGCTTGGCAACTTCGGGACGCTGCTGCATGCCGTGTCGAAGGACCCGGCCATGCTCGTGTATCTGGATGGCGCGGGTAGCCGTAAGGGGCGCCCCAACGAGAACTTCGCGCGTGAAGTCATGGAGCTGTTTACGCTGGGTGAAGGACATTACACCGAGCAGGATGTGCGCGAGGCGGCGCGCGCCTACACCGGCTGGGGCATCGATCGGGCGACGATGACGTATGTCTGGCGTCCCAAACTTCACGATGCCGGCACGAAGACGGTGCTGCACCAAACCGGCAACTTCGATGGCGATCAGATGCTCGACATCCTGCTGGCGCGTCCGGAGACCGCGACGTTCATCACCGGCAAGTTGTGGCGTGAATTTGTATCCTCGACGCCGGATCCGCCGCAGGTCGAGCGTGTCGCGCTGCGTTTTCGCGAGAGCGGTTACGACATCGGAGCGGCGCTGCGTGCCTTGCTGCTGACCCCCGCCTTCTGGGACGCCCGAACCCGAGGGACGTTGGTCAAGTCGCCTGCGGAGTTCGTGACCGATACGGTGCGCGAGTTCGACATCGGCTACGACGATCCGGCGATGCTTGCGCGGCAGATGCGAGTCCTCGGGCAGGATCTTTTCCGTCCGCCCAATGTGAAGGGATGGCCAGGGGGCGATGCGTGGATCGACAGTACGACGTTGCTCGCACGCAAGCAGTTTGTCGAGCGCATGTTCCGTGCGACGGAGAACGCGAATGCGGGCGGGGTGTCGATGATGTCGCCGCCCGTGTCGTTGGCGACACGCCCCGGTGTGCGGCGCACGGCACTGAGAGGGGAGCCATCGATGCCTTCGATGCCGAGAACCGTGGTGGGCGTGCGCTTCGATTTGTCGCGGTGGCTGCAACCCTACTCGCTGGGGCCGGTCGATGTTCCGGATGCGGCGTCGCGCGAGGCGTTGCAGCGGGCCGTGCTGCCGTTCAAGCCTGCGGCGCCACAAACCGCTGGCGTGAACAGCGAGGCCTACTTGCAGGGGTTGCTGATGGACCCTGCGTATCAGTTGAAGTGACGAAGCGACGGCGTGACGACTTGAGCCCGAGACGACGCGGCGGCGTGGTGGCGCGGTGGCGGCACGGCGTCATGGCGTCATGGCGGGCAGCAAGGCACAGATGACATTGAGCGATGGCTTCGCAGGCTTGCGAGGCTGGCCGAGAGAGGTGTGAGATGCGTGAAATGCGTAGACGCGATTTTCTGACGTTCGCCGGCGGGCTTGGCGCGGCGTGGCTTGCACCGATGCCGGTGTTCGGGGCGGCACGTGATCTTTCCGGGATACGGCGCGGCGCGGGCGGTGACTACGGCAATCTGCTGATCCTCATCGAACTCAAGGGCGGGAATGATGGGTTGAACACGGTTATTCCTTATGCGGATCCGCTGTATGCGAGCCTGCGACCCGGTATTGGCATTTCGCGGGATCAAGTAGTGCAACTCGATGCGCGCAGCGGCCTGCATCCGGCGATGGATTCATTGTTGCCGATGTGGCAGACGAACGAGTTGGCGATCGTGCAGGGGGTGGGATACCCGCAGCCGAACCTGTCGCACTTTCGGTCGATCGAGATATGGAATACGGCGTCGCGTTCGGACGAATACATGCGCGACGGTTGGTTGTCGCGGGCGTTCGCGCAGCGGGCCGTGCCGCCCGGGTTCGACGCCGATGGCGTGATCGTGGGCAGCGCCGAGCTTGGGCCGTTGGGAGGTGGCGCTCGCGCGGTGACGCTGACCAATCCGGCGCAATTCCTGCGAGAGGCCAATCTTGTGTCGGCGAATGCGGTGCAGGTGGGCAATCCTGCGCTGGCGCATGTGTTGCGCGTGGAGAACGACATCGTGAGGGCGGCGGATGGATTGCGTCCGCGCCAGGGGCAATATGTATTGCAAACGCCGATGCCAGTGGGCGCGTTTGGCAATGCGGTGAAGACAGCGCTGCAGGTGGTGGCCGCTGCCGATTCGCCGGCGGGCATGCCGCAGCCGGGGCGTGGGGTTGCGGTGTTGCGTCTGACACTCAATGGATTTGATACGCACCAGAATCAGCCGGGGCAGCAGGCGAACCTGTTGCGTCAACTGGCGCAGGGGATGATGGCGTTGCGGGCGGGGCTGACCGAGTTGAATCGCTGGGAGTCGACGATGATCGTCACGTATGCGGAGTTTGGCCGGCGGGCGCGCGAGAACCAGAGCCGAGGGACGGATCACGGCACGGTGGCGCCGCATTTCATTGCGGGTGGTCGCGTTCGTGGCGGGCTATACGGGGACGTGCCGCGCCTGGACCGGCTCGACGGCAACGGTAATCTGCCGTTCGCCGTTGATTTTCGCGAGGTGTACGCGACAGTGTTGCAGCGCTGGTGGGGGCTCGATCCGCAACCGGTGTTGGGCAGCGTGTTCAAGCCGTTGGACGTGTTGCGGGCATGATGCGCTGAGGCTGGCGGACTTGAGTGGCTGTGTGGCTGCGTGACTAAGTTTTTTAATCGCTCTATTGCTTAGTCGCACTGTCGCTAAGTCACTCAGTCACTCAGTCACTCAGTCGCTCGGTCGCTCAGTCACTCAGTCACTCAGTCACTCAGTCACCCCGTCACCCCGTCACCCCGTCACCCCGTCACCCCATCGCTGTGCTGCAGTGCCAGTGTGCCAATGTGCCGCTGCCGGTGGGGCGAGGCGACGCCGAGAGCCGGGGCGAGATGTCAGCCGGCGTGTGTCAGCGTGCGCGCCAGGCTCGCCAGAATTTGCGCAGCGGGGTGAGATCGATGCGTTGATGCAGCACTTGGTAATCGCTGGCGGCGACTTCGTCCATCAGTGCCAATTGCAGTGCGGCGAGGGCGAGCAGCGGCTTTTGTCGGCGGCGATCCGGCGCGGGGATGGCGGCTGCCGCCTCGGTAATGGCCTGACGGGCGCGCGCGTGCTGGAACTTCATTAGATCGACGAACGCGGGCGAGTACTTGCCGTTTTGCAGGTCGGCGGCAGTCACGCCGAATTGTTGCAGTTCGTTGATCGGGAAATAAACGTAACCGGCGCGCGCATCGACACCTGCATCGGTGATGCGTCGGCCGAGCGTGATGGCGTGGCCTAGGGCGTGGGCGACGGTTGGAGTTTGCGGATCGTCGAAGCCGTAGACGTGGGACGCAAGCACGGCGGGGGCACCGCCGGCGGCATCGCAATAATGGGAGAGGCCGGCGAAGTCGAGATAGCGCATCTGGGCGAGGTCCATCTCTGCGCCATGCAGGACGGCATCGAACGTCGCGCGGGCGAGATCGCGTGCTTGGACAACGGGGGCAAGGGCGCGGGAGACGGGGTGGGCTGGGGCGCCGGAGAACAGACGCGCGAGTTCCTGGCGCCACCAGTCGAGCTTTGCGTGGGCGACGCCGGGGTCATGCACGGCGGCATGGATATCGGCGATTTCCTGGCAGAAGGCGTGGGCGGCGTAAGCGGCGTCGCGCTGGGACGGCGGCAACTGGAGGAGTGCGTAGTAGAGCGCGGAGCCGGGAGGGCCGGCTTTCTGGCGGCAGTAGTCGTTGGCCTGCGCGGGGCTGGCGGGATTGCTGGGGATGCCGGAGGTATTGTCGGCGGGTTCGTGGGGTTGCATGCGAATGGGGTATCGGTTGGGTCATGTGCCCGGAGGCCGATGCGCGGGCGCGCACTTGGGGCACATGCCATGAATTTGGGCGAATTTTAGCATTGAGGGGGCGGCGGTGCCGGTGGCGCGGGAAGGGCGGGGCGGGGCGGCGTTGACGCGGCATGAGATTGCCGGTGGATATCACTTCGTGTAGAATTCTCGCCTGCTTTGACGCATGCGAGCGGGGCGGCGACGAGTCGCCCCTTTTCATGTCCGACAGGACGCATGCCGTCGACCCGATGCTGGGGTGTCGTGCCTGACGAAGGTGTTCGACGCCCACGGGCTGCGAGGATGGCGAAATTGGTAGACGCACCAGGTTTAGGTCCTGACGCCCGCAAGGGTGTAGGGGTTCGAGTCCCCTTCCTCGCACCAAAAACTCGTTTAAAATCAATTGGTTGGATTTTTTGGTTGGCGGAAATCTAGCCGATTTTTGCCAGTTTTTCTCCCAAAATGCCAGCATTCGTGCCAGCATTTTTGCCGAACTTTTTCACCGCTTTATCTCCCGCGCCTAAGTCAGCTGCTGGCATCCATCGCCCGTAAATTCTTGCGATCATCGTCCAGTCTGAGTGCCCCATCTGCTTTGCCACCCACATGGGATGTTCTCCCGCCGAGAGCATCATCGATGCGTAGGTGTGTCGGGTCTGATACGGATTGCGATATCGGACACCAGACCGCTTGAGCGCCGATTGCCAGATGCGCCAAATCTGGTGTGAGCCTGCGAATCGCTCACCTGCGCGGTTCTTGAAAATCGCGCCATCCTGTTCGGTGAGAAACGTAATGGTCTTTTGCGCCTGGAGGGCGGCACTTGCCGGTCCAAGTAGGCGGATGTCGCGGCGTCCGGCGGCTGTTTTCGGAAACTCGGCAACACCCTTGGCCTCCCGCGTAATGGCCCGACGTACACGGACATATCCACCGACGAAGTCAATGTCTGACCAGTTCAGCGCGATGTATTCGGAAGTACGCATGCCAGTCCAGAGTGCAAACAGGATCAGGTTCCGGTTTGTCCCGGTCAATTTATCGAGGACGGCTGCCTGCTCTTCCGGTGAGAGCGGATCAATCTCATCCTCTGCTGTCTCCGTTGGCCTCTCGGCGCGCGCGTAGGTATAGCCAGCTAGTGGATTCGCGTCGATGATTTCGTCACCAGCAGCATCGCCGAGGGCAGAGCGAATGCAGCTTTGAATATTTGCCAGCCGCTTGTTGGACACCTTGTGATCGCGCGCCTCGTCGATTGTCGCGAGCCAATCGCGGATGGCGGCGCGCTTCAAGTCGGACAGGGCCATTTCGCCAAATTTCGGGATCACCCAATTGTTGACGATGAGATCGTAGCCTTTGTACGTCGACGCCTTTATTTCCGCTTTTTTGCGGCGTAGCCACTGCTCGAAATATGACTCTACTGTTAGAACGTCGCCCGGTTTCTCGGCAAGCTGACGCGCTCGCGGCGAGTCGGGGAAGGACTTTGCATAGTCGAATTCGCCTTTCTCAATCGCATGCAGAATCGCTGCTCGAAATTGAGTTATCTTGCGAGTGTTGGCAGGACAGGGCTTCGCTTTGATCCGCTCCCGGTACCGCTGTCCTTGGTAATTGAAGGTGATTTCATAGCTGGAGTCCGAAACGATGTCGACTCCTGTCCCCTTTCTAGCCATCGTTCGTATCCCTCCATGTCCATCATGATCTTCTTAGTGCCGGGTTCGTACTTCCAGACCGAGCCTTCCGGCCAGATGCCCTTGCACTTCCGTGTATAGACAGCGGCCGGCGTGTATCCCGTCAACTCGCAAAATTTTGCAATAGTCACAAAGCGAACCATTTGGGCCTCGCGCTACCGTTGGCCAGCGCGGTGTGCGCTGCCGTGATGACTCTGAAGTCCTGCATCCCTATTCGAATCCCAATTTCTTGCGGCGATCCGCCGAATTTGAATTCGCGCAAACCCTTCTCCGTGCATTAAGGTTTGCCGATCGCCTGTTACCCGTGCCAGAGCTTCAGCGCCGATTGGTCGTGTGCTCATGTCTGCTCCTGATCGAGTATCAGGGACGCATCAGGCAACGCAAGCGCATTGCCCTGATCGGGAGTTGTCTGAGTTGCCCGCTTGACATTTGGCATGGTCGCGCGACGTTCAAACCGCAGGCGTCCCGTGGGGCGGGCCAGCGCCAGAGCGGGGGAGACAGCGAGCTGCCCCAGATCGGATAGCTTCAATTGATAGACTGCGGGGCGTAGGTCGGTGCGACCACTCTCCGTCAGAGCCTGAATGGCAGGTGGGACGGCAGCCGCCAGCGCCGCGATAAGTCCTGCTTCGTGGCTGACGATCATGTCAGGCACCTGAACGGCAGCCACGTGTGCGCCGTCGTGCAGCAGGGTGTCCAGCAGGCGCTTCAGTGGGTTGGCGGCAAACGTGCCGATCACATCTGCTGCCTCGAGTTGCAGCCGCGGTTTGCGCAGGTCAAGGCTGGGCCATGGACACTCGTTGTGTATGGCGCTTTGGGCTCGCATTACACTCCATGCACGGCGTAGCAGACGCACTGTGGAGTCGGCGGGCGCCGGGCGCTTGTGTCGTTGGAACCACGCAAGGAAATCGCTCTGATTGGGCAACTCGTCGAGCCACGGCAGGTTGTTCTCCACGAAGAACAGGGCGAGCACGGCCAGCTCCGCGATGTGGCGCGTTGCTGCCACAGGGACGGAAGGTGTCGTGCCTGCGTGGGCAAGGAGATCAGCCGTGGTGCAGCGTGACGATGCCACTGTTTGGTGATGTAACCTGACCCAGCGTATGAGTGCGATCCGGAGGTCATCGCCTAGATCGTGCCGGCGACTATCGGTCACGGTGAAATAGACCGGTGAGCCGTCACGCGGATGGCGCACGCTCAGTCCCGTGGGGAGCATTGGAGAAGTTCGCATCTCAGCACCTCCCCACAAGATATGCAGTGGTAATGTCGGGCCGCAGATGCCCGACCTCCTGGCTGATGATCTCGAGCGCGTCGATCGGCGCGACGCCCAGCGACAGCAGTGTTACAAGCCGGTTCTTCACGTATGCGTGACGAAGACCGTGGAGGCCGAGAGAAAACCCGAGAGCCCGTTGACTGGCGTCGCTGAATGACTGGCTGAGGGCCAGACCACCCCCGATGTCGAAGAAAGCGCTTCTTACCACGCCACGATCCGTGACGTACCGGGGCGCGGTGCGTCGTCTCGCCTGAAGCTGATCATGAAGGTCGGCAGGTATCCAGACCCGTCGTGCGAGTCCGCCCTTGCCAGTTGTTCCATACAAGACCCCATCGTTAAGACCGCGAAACAGGTCACCGCGCCACGGGCGATCCGCTGCTGAAAACTCATCGGCAATCCGAAGCTCGATAAGCTCGCTGGCACGCAGGCCAGAATGGAATGCGATACGGGTGGAGAGTGCGTTGTGCTCGCTCTGTCTGACGGCAATACGCTCCATTTCGGTCGCACTGTAGGCGCGACCGCGAGTATGCGTGGCAATCCCGGCGCCCACTTCCATCAGCGTCACGCAGAAAACCAGTGAGAGCGCTTGACGGTGTTGATCCACTGTCTTTTGGCGCCAGCGGAAGCTCTCGTGAGTGAGGTATGCCTCCAGTTCGGCACGTGTGACCGGCTCGATTAAGCTAATGTCTGCAGCCGTGCGCCACGTAAGAAAGTCCGTCACACATTGCACTACGTTGCGCGCGGTGCCGACTGAAGCAATCGCATTGTTCGCGAGCTTCCTCAGCGTTGCTCTGCTCGTGCGCAGCATGAGAAGGGACGAGACCAGCCTCGTTGCCAGGTCGCGTTCGGGTCTCGGGATGGCTTTCTTCATTTGTCGGTCCTCCATGCGAAGGACAGGCCGAGCCGCTTAATAAAGCGGCTTAGCGTCGACTTGTGGACACGTAGTCCCCATTGGAGGTCGATCTTGTCGGCAATGCACTGAAGGCTGCTGCTCGTCTCATTTTTGGTCTTCAGACGAGAAACGGCCGTTCGCCGCAGGAACGCGACGATGTCGGGGTGATCCAGGCGTGAGTGTCGGGGGCGCATACGTTCTCCCAGCAAGAGAGGTTGGAAGTGCAGCGAACGCTGCCGTCGGTCCGGCGGAGCGACGGGTCGGGTACATTTTTCAATTGAATCCCGAACCTTCCTGACCAAGGAGGATGTGGGTGGTCGACGAGGACCTTGCTGGGGGCAACTTGGGGCTGCGCGGACGAGTGAATTTCGCCATCGGACGAGACTTGTGCTCGTCAGAAGCCTGTGAGAAGCCTTTTTTAAATGCGTGGAATATTTGCGCTGCGGGGACGACCAATACAGTGTCCCGCTTAAGCTGATTTCTGAGGCACCTTTGCGCCAATTTCACGAAAAGGAAATTGGCGCTAGGAGTCAAAGCCTCCGGATCCGATTGTGCAGAACTATCGGGAAGCGGAGAGATTTCTACATCATGCCGATTTAACGGCTGGAATAAGCCTACCGCATTTTTTCCTCTGATGACGCAGGTATCTACAAGTGTCGTTTTTGTGCGACGAACGTTAGCCGATTCAGCGCTCTTCTCCAGTGGCTTCATCTAGGTCAGACCGCATGTATCCGCCAAGGATGCTCGTGATGAAGTCTTCGTCGAGTGGCGTCTCCTGTGTTATCGGGTCCGAGGGCGGTACCGTACCTGTGAGATGAGTGGGCACCGCGCCGGGCGTCAACAGGACCCCCTGCGATTTGGGTTGGCATCCCTGCTCGGCCATCCAGACGAGCAGGCGTGCGCGTCTTCTTGGCGATGGTTCTGCAGCAAGTACCGCGTACAGGTTAGGGTGCTCGTCGCTGTACACCGTGTGGTGGCCCTTCAGTGGCGTCATTTTCGGCAATTTGCTTCGCCCGCAAAAAGAAAGCCCGTGGCATTCGCGAAACGCGGATCGTTCACCACAGTCACCGGACAGCCCAGTGTTTCCTGAAGGGCTGGAAGGTAGTATCGGGCGCCGCCGCCCGTGACCAATACAGTAAGGTCCTCTGCTGTGCGCAGGCGGGTCAGAATGACGCGTGCTACCGGGACAGTGATGTGTGCTACGCGGTTGAAAAAATCGCTCAGATCAATCGGCGCGCCGTTGTGTTGCAACGGTTGTCCGGTACGCATGGCTCGATCGATCAGATCAAGATTTGTGAATCGCCCGCCGAACTCACTGCGTAGCAGTAGAGAAACTTCGCGCACGACTGCGGCTGCACCTCCGCTGGGCACTCCATCGCATCGGCTATGGTCAATCTGGAGCTTCTCGGAGCTTACAAACACGTCGCTGGTACCCCAGCCGACATCGATGATGCACTTTGGCGTATCTGCTTTCAGATAGCCCGGCTGCATTGTTCTCACATAGGTAAAGGTTCCGACGGGCTGTGGCAGAACTGCCACGTTACCGATGGTGAAGGCCCCGTACCCAAAATCGTGAGAGCCCCTGAAGCGCTGCATGAGTTGTCCGGCATATCGTTTAAAGGTGTGCAAGGGCAGCCCCAGCACAAGTTGATCGATGCGGCGGTGACCGGAACGTACCAGGGCTGCGTATACCAGTGCGGTATGCTCGTTCGTGAGCGGAAAGGAGTCGTTCTCGGTGCGCAGGACGCTTCCGCGGACTTCACCATCGTCGTTGGTATCAACCAGGTAGACGGTGCCGCCGACGTTGATCTTCAGATCCGAGTCGTTCGCCGAAAGGCCTTCGAGGGTCGTGCTGAGGCCGTCTGGCAAGGGGGGCGCCACGGAAGGGAAGCCCACATTGACGATACTTCCCTCACGCCGGAACGAGAGCTTCGTGCCGTAGAAGCCGGCATCAATACCGACACAGACTGGGGCTTGACTGAACTGGGGTTCGTTACGCATAGCGCAGATTCTCCACAGAAGGTTTTCGAGAAAAATGAGTTGGATTACGAACGTCATGCCAATCCTGCCGCAGGTGTGAGGCGATGCAAGCGAAGCGTGCGAGCGATGCCCTGCCTTGCGCGCCAGAATTCGGACGTGCGAAGCGGTATAGCTAAGCTGAAAGATCTCGGCCCGATGGCCGTGCGTGCCCCCGCAGGGGTGCGGCGTGCCGCGATAAAGCAGGGTTTCTGTCGAGACAACTGCGCGGCCAGCAGATGCCTCAGCGTGTTAGCGATTTCGGAGTGAGATTTGCGTCCGGCGTGAACGCAGATTGCCGGTCCGCCAGGATGCAGGCGGACGGATAGATTCCCAGATGTCGGTTAATCGCCGTCTGGCGTGGGATCTTGATTGAAGGCGGGAAGTGCCTGTCAGGCGCAGGCAGGGCGAACCGATGTGGACTACGGGCGCACGCGGCGCAGTAGCACATGGACGATTTTCTAGTGATGTGAATATCGCTATAACCCACGCTCAGATTAGGTCAAAGCGAGAGCCGTTCATTTTTGGGCACGGAAACCCAGATCGATTTTGATTGATCGTGCGACTGCATTGCCGCCAGCGCGGCGAGTGAGAGTATGTAAGTTAAAACACCCGAGGTCATTTTGACAAGCTTTTTCACCGTGATTTTTTGTTCGTCGTAAATGATCGCGGTGTTGATCCGACGCCGCGTCATCTCGCAGCAGGGGAGAAATGTCTTGTTCCCGCTTGAGGGGGGCGATGTGTCGCCCGCTGGCGAGGGGCAATCCGATGGGTGTGGCCGCCGGGACGAGTGAAAGTGGCACCTGAGTGGCACTTGGGGCGCGCGGTGACCTTGTTTCGGTTTCCCGAGTTGGCAAAGTGGCATTTGAGTGGCACTTTGACATTGCAGACTCAGGCAGGGTGGTATGCACCTGTGTATTTCCATGAGCAGCGTGCCTGGCCTGACCTGTTCAATTCGGTCAATCGGCTTCTGGCGAAGTCCCGTTTCGCCTGATCCTGGATAGCGGCAAGACTATCCACTCTCGCCCGATATTTCTCCGCAAACGCTGGTAGCGAAAGGTTGCTCGGTACTGTCGACCGCGCAGCCAGTCCATTGCAGAGTTGATCCACCCGACACTTCGACCGTTGCGTCGACGCGTCTGGATTGTCGTGCACGGACGCTTGTCGAGTGTTGATTTTAAAGGCAGGAGAAGGACTCTCGTCAAGTTGGTCGACCCTGACACAGCCGTTTTTTTGCGACCAACGATGGCCGTTGAGCCGTGACATTGCAGCTTCGAACGTTCCGCGTGCGCATGAGGAGCGACATTCGCGTCATCGATTTTTTCGCCGCGCTGGATGGAACGTCGGGCTCTGCTGCAATGACTGTCGGCGGACTCGCGCCTGGTGTTGAGCCGGCCGCAGTCAGTAAACCGAAGACTGTTTCGATATGCCGCTCGCCCGGAATCTCGTAGCGAGGCCTTGGGGCCGGAAGGGATTCTGTGGCCGAGAACTCGACGGGCGGGCGGTTGCATCAGCTGCGGGTGTGGCGGTACCTTCTGCCCTTTCTTGGGTTCATTTGTTCATGATCACAGCGATGGCACATCCTTGCGTAGTGACCAGACAAGGGCATGTCGTCCGGTTACCCACCATGACGGCGTAGCCAGCGCGCGATAGTCCGGCGCGACGGAAAGCCTCGCCCGCGGATGAGGGCGCGGCAACCGATAAGTAGCGGCAGGAGGTAGACCGGCAGCGAGCTCCTGATCTCGTTGACCATGATGCGCCACAGTGATTGTCGGGTGACCATAAGGCAGGTTCTCCATCGGTGTGCGGGTTGCCGTGCGACCCGTGGTTGCGTGTGGGTCCGCAATTTCAGGCGCGGACTGATCCAGGTTCGCACGGTGTGCCAGCGATGCAAATTGTCGTGAGCTATGGAGCCCGCCGGCTTCTCGGGCTCGGGAGCGAGGCCACCGCTACATGTCGTGCGGTGGTGACTCCGGGGTTGCGCGAGGGTAGGTTGAGTGCGCGACGGCTTCAGGTCGGGCATTCCGTAGCGCCGCCGATACGTGTGAGAATGTCCGCAAGGCGAAGACGGGACGAGTCAACGACTTCCGAACCGTTGAGATGCGGGATGACACTCAGGTTGATAGTCTCGCCAATGGTAAAAAAGGGACCGTGGAGAGCGAGATTCTTCGCGAAGCAGTCGAATATGGCCCGACAAAAAAAGAATAGCGCGCGCTATGGTTGCCGGGGGCGCGCAGTGAGACTGGTCTGCAAAGTTCTCGGTGTGTCGCGCTCGAACGTTTCGGCACAAGCTGCACGCTCCGCTGACTTACAGGGTGGGCGTAAGTCCAGGAAAACCGATGATGCACCTGTGGTCGATGCAATCCGCCGGGTTATCGGTGATTCGCCGAGCTACGGCTATCGTCGAGTCTGGGGCGTGCTGCGCGAAGAGCGATAGTCCATTGGAATGATCGTCTTGGATGCAAAGCGCATCTATCGCGCCACGAGCACATATGGATTGCTCATGGAGCGGCGTCCTACACCTTCACGTCTGCAGCGGCGGCACGGCGGCAAGGTGGGCGTGGCTCGCAGCAATCAGCGTTGGTGCTCCGAGGGCTTCGAGCTTCGATGTGACAACGGTCAACCGCTGCGTGTGACGTTTGCGCTGGACTGGTGCAACCGCGAAGCCATGAGCTTGGCCGCGACCACAGCAGGCCACAGCGGCGATATCGTTCGTGACTTGATGCTGGCTGCGGTGGAAAACCGCGTTGGCAGTGCGTTGCATACGCCGTCCGAAATCGAATGGTTGAGCGACAACGGTTCGGGTTACACGGTCGACGAGACGCGCCGGGTCGCTGAGGATATCGGTCGAACTCATTGACCACACCCGTGTACAGCCCGCAAAGTAACGGCATGGTCGAGAGCTTTGTTAAAGCGACGAAACGCGATTACGTGGTTTTCATTGCGAAGCCAGACGCTGCAACTGCTGCGCGAAACCTGACTATCGTCTTCGAGCGTTAGAACGAGACGCATCCCCATAGCGCGTTGAAAGTCCGCTCGCCACGAGCGTTTCGCCGGACGATGGAATCAGCAACCTCAGTGTGGCGCTTTGTCCGGAAGTACGGGGGCAAATCCACTCGAATGGATTCCCCAAAGCGATTCCCCTGAGCGCCATGACAGTCTGCGCCCGAATATTGTGGCTCCCCATGTCCAATTTCCTAACTACGTGATTGGACCCTCAATCAGCGTACCACTTAAATTGGGGGGGGGCATCGCGCTTTCAATAATTTTTTCATATTGGTCAATCCGAATTTTATATTTTCTCTTATGGTGCATGCCAAATAGACTGGGCGGGTAGCTCCACTCTGCCTGCGCAGATTGGCGTACATCCCAAAAAGAGAAATACTGGAGACGATGGATGATCGTTGAAAATCGCGGCGCGCCTCTCTCGGATGCGGCCGAGGCGGTCTGCCGCAAGGTCTTGTGGCGCCTCATGCCCGTGCTCTTCTTGAGCTACCTATTTTGCTCGATGGACCGCTTCAACGTCTCATTCGCGCAATTGCAGCTGAAGGAAGCACTGCAGTTCTCGGATTCGACCTATGGGCTTGGAGCGAGCCTGTTCTTTGTTACTTATGTGCTTTTCGAGGTCCCGGTGAGCGCGTTCCTCAAGCGTTTTGGTGCGCGCCGAGTGTTTTGCACAATCATGATCGGCTGGGGACTGTGTTCTGCCGCTACGCTTCTGGTGCAGTCTGCGGGACAGTTCTACGCTGTTCGACTACTACTCGGCGTCTCCGAAGCGGGCTTTTACCCGGGCGTCATCTACTACCTGAGCACGTGGCTACCGCTGGCACATCGGAGTAAAGCCGTTGCGATCTTCGCGCTCGGAATCGTTGTTGCAGGGGTCGTCACGGGGCCAATATCCGGCCTGATCATGACGACGTTCGACGGCGTCGGGAACCTTGGCGGATGGCAATGGCTTTTCTTGTTGGAGGCGTTGCCAAGCCTTTTCATGGCGGCCGTTTGCGCAGTCAGGCTCGCGGACCGACCGGAGCAGGCCGAATGGCTTAGCCGACTTGAAGTTGACATTTTGAATGACAGTCTCCAAGCAGATCTTCAGCGCAAGACGATTCGGATGGGCGGCACCACGCTCGGGTCTCTCCTACGAGAACCAAAGATCTACTTGTTCGCCCTAGTGTTTTTCTGCGCGACTTCAGGAACGTATGCGATGAATTTCTGGGTCCCCAGCATCATCCGTGGATTCGGCGTTGTCGATCCTTTGATGATCGGCATGTACTCAGTCGTGCCATGGGGGAGCGCGGCGATCGCTACAGTGCTCATCGCCCGGAACTCGGATCGCACAGGTGAACGACGCTGGCATTTTGCAGCCACTGCAATGGTCGGAGCGGCGGGTTTGGCTGCATCTGCAACACCCAACCTTCCGTTTAGCGTTTCGCTCTTATTTCTTAGCATCGGCGCAATCGGTGTCTCCGCCACCCTGCCGATCTTTTGGTCAATGCCGAGCGCGGCGATTGATTCAAAGCTTGTCGCAGGAGGGTTGGCGTTGATCAACAGCATTGGCGCCAGCTCGGGCATCGTTGCGCCGTTCGTTGTTGGTCTGATGAAAGAAGCAACTGGATCGATGGCATCAGGCCTTTATCTGCTTGCTGTGCTTTTGTGCTGCGGCGGTCTTCTTCTCCTGAAGATCGTCCCGCCGATGATGCTACCGCACGACCGTCACATGGATAACGACGAGGATAGGGTCGTCGCGATCGCCGCAGAACAATGATGATTACGTTGCTGAAAGGATCGAACATGAACCAACCAATTGCTGGACTGAGCAAGCCACTTGCCGGTGTTAAAGTTCTCGAGCTGTCCCAGATCATGGCGGGCCCGACTTGCGGGTTGATGCTCGCAGACCTGGGCGCCGACGTGATCAAAGTCGAACGCTATCCGCAAGGTGACGATGCACGTCGTTATCGACGCGCCGGGGATGACGGTTTGCCGCCCTCGTTCATGATGCTTAACCGGGGAAAGCGCTCCATTGCACTCGACGTTAAGCGACCAGAAGGCAAGGCAGCGCTGTTAAAACTCGTCGAGAAGAGCGATGTCGTGACGGAGAACTTCCGCATGGGCGTGATGGAGCGGCTAGGTCTCGGATATGACGTCCTGCGCGAAGCTAACCCGGCGCTCGTCTACTGTGCTATCACTGGATATGGTCGCACCGGGCCACTGGCTGCTTGCGGTGGATTTGACCTGATCCTTCAAGCGTTCAGTGGACTAATCAGTGTCACCGGCGAAGACGGTGGCGATCCCGTCAAACCCGGGGTCTCTATCGCTGACGTCAACGCCGGTATTCTGGCGGCCTTTGGCACGCTTGCAGCATATATCGAGAGATTGCGCACAGGGCAGGGCCAACGTGTCGACACGTCGTTGTTGCAAGCCTCGATGCAGCACATGTATTGGTATGCGGCGGCTTATTTCTCCAGAGGCATCGTCCCTAAGCCCGCAGGTACCGCACATCCATTGATCGCCCCTTACCAGGTCTATAGGTGTCGCGACGGCGGTCTCGCGGTCGGCGGCGCCAATGAGACGAACTGGGGGCGCGTCGCGCAGGTACTTGGCCACCCGGAGTGGGTAGATGATCCGCGCTTCAACACGCCGGATATTCGACTCGCAAACCGCCGGGAGCTTGAGGTGCTCATCAATGAGATCCTTTCGACAGATACTCGCTCGGTTTGGGCGTCAAGATTCGATGCAGCGCAAGTCCCCTGCGGTCCTGTTCAGACGGTCGGTGAAGCATTGGATCACGAGCAAACGCGAAGTGTGAGAATGGTTGTTGATGTTCAGTCGCCTGAAGGCGGTTCAATGCGCGCGCTCGGTCTCCCGGTGTTGCTCAATGGGTCTTCCTATGTCGCTGAGGCACCGGCACCGCGCGTCGGGCAGAATACTGCCGAGGTCCTGCGTGAGTACGGTTTTGCGGAAGCGGACATTAACCAGCTTTTAGACTCGGGCGCGGCTTTCCAAGGCGGTGCCTCTGAGCGGCTGACGGCCGATGAACTGTGAGGCCATTATGAACCTGAGCTTAGAAGGTGGGGTTGTGGTTGACAGGGACATCGTTGTCGAAGCCGTCAATGGTGTGGCACTGGTGAGATTAAACCGCGAAGCTAAGAGAAACGCCTTGACGCTAGCGCTTTGGAAGCGTCTCGGCGCGACGTTCTCACAGTTGGATGCAAACATCGAGGTGCGATCGATTGTCTTGACGGGGACTGGAGCAAGTTTCTGTGCTGGGGCGGATATTTCCGAATTCAATGAGGCTAGGGGAGATCCGGAACAGGCCGTTGTCTATGAGAGCGCATATGACGACTGCTGCGATGCAATTGCTGCGACCTCGAAACCTACCATCGCTGCAATCAATGGCTTCTGTATGGGCGGTGGATGTAATGTAGCGATGTCGTGCGACTTCCGGATTGCCGTTCCTTCGGCAGAATTCGCCATTCCTGCAGCCCGTTTGTCGATCGTTTATGGTGTGAAGGGGACGCGCAGGCTGTTTAACCTAGTTGGCTTGTCGAACGCAAAGCATATCTTGTGTTCGGCTAGGCGCTTCGATGCGGAGCGCGCGCTTCGAATTGGGTTTGTTGATGAGGTGGCACCGGACGCGCTCGAGTCGGCATTGCAATTTGCAATGGAGCTGGCTTCTAACGCCCCCCTCACGATCAAGGGCGCGAAGTACATACTGAATAGTCTCGCCAACACGGAAAACGCAATTTCCGCGTCGACAGTCAACCACCTGATGGATGAGGCGGCGCAAAGCCACGACTATATGGAAGGTCGAACAGCGTTCGCTGAGAAGCGTCCGCCGCAGTTTCGCGGCTATTAGTCGTCACTGCCTCAGGGCAGAGAATGAGAAAGTTCCGCAAGGACGTGGGAGACGCGGACCATCAACTCGCAGACTGCTTGATGGGCTGAGCACCCTCCCATGTTCCCGAGGAGACGAGGGCCTCGAGAACGGTCACGACCGTGTCTCGTACGACCTCGGCGGCACGACTGAGCGGCAAGCTATCTGAGATGCATAACGAAAGCTCCCGCTGCAAAGTGCGCCCGCTAATTGACGCAGTGCTGATCTCGTCGCGTTCAACGTAGTCTGCGACAGCTGACCAGGGCAGCACAGTCCAGCCGATTCCGGCAGTCACTAACCGCACCAACATGTCCGTTGCGCCGACTTCGCTGACCAAGTTAAAACCGAGATGTTCGGCGAGGAAAGCGGCGTCGATTCGCTGTCGGATGGTGCTTGGTAGGCTGGGAAGTATCAACGGATGTCGGGCCACGTCTTTCAGGCGCAATGTCTTCTTGTCGATATGCTCTGAAGTGGGGTACACGACATATAGCTCCTCATGAATCAACGGCTGTATGGTGGTCCCGCGTCGTTGGCGTGCGTCAACGGCGACAGCAATATCGATTTTTCCATTGGCGACCAGATCAACAAGTTCAGCGCTAGGCCGCTCGACAATCTCGAGCAGGATCCGCTCGTAGGCGCGCAACTCCTGCAGCAACCTTACCGCCAAGATTTTTCCTGTGCTACCGGGGATGCCGATCACAACATGTCCTGACGGATCCTCGCCTTCTTGAGATACGGCAACGCGAACATCCTCGAATTGCTTCAAGAGGGACTTTGCATGCCGATAAAGTACCTCGCCTGTGCCGGTCAGCCTAACGCCCTGAGCTGTTCTGTCGAACAAACGGGTATCCAGTTCACTTTCCAAGTTTGCGATTTGTTGACTAAGGGCTGGCTGGGCAATCCGAAGCGACTCGGACGCACGGGTCATGTTGCCGAGCTCAGCGATACGCGCAAAGTACTTCAATTGCTTGAAGTCCATTTTTGTGCCTCCTGCGATGCCGGTGGCGGATGTCCCGCCGCGTTGATTGAAATAAGAAACCGCGATTGACCTATATGTTTTGCATATTTTAATTCTATCGACCGAAAACATAAACTACCTCATAGAACGCCGATATCCCAAGCACTCAAGGCGTCCGTACACGGATGGAGACAAATTTATGAATGCAAGTACAGAAAACCTTGCCGCAACGTATGCCCCGCCTGATTCAGGCGTACAAAAGCGGGTGATCTTCGCTTCCTCTTTGGGAACGATGTTCGAATGGTACGACTTCTTTCTCGCTGGCTCGCTGGCGGTGCAAATCTCACACAGCATTTTCTCCGGGGTCAACCCCACTGCGGCCTTCATCTTCACATTGCTGAGTTTCGCGGCTGGCTTCGCTGTGAGGCCGTTCGGAGCGCTCGTCTTCGGCCGCATCGGCGACATGGTGGGGCGCAAGTACACGTTCTTGGTGACCATCTCCTTGATGGGGGGGGCGACGTTCGTAATCGGGTTGCTGCCGGGATATGCTTCGATCGGGCTTGCCGCGCCCATATTTTTTGTCGCCATGCGAATGCTGCAAGGGCTCGCACTTGGCGGTGAATACGGTGGCGCGGTGGTATATGTCGCTGAGCACAGCAGTAATGAGACTCGTGGAGCGAAGACCGCCTGGATCCAAGCCACCGCTGCGCTTGGGCTGTTACTTTCTCTCGCAGTGATTCTGCCTACGCGGTACATACTGGGGGAAACAAGTTTCATGGCCTGGGGCTGGCGAGTGCCGTTCCTTGTCTCATTGATCCTGCTCACGGTCTCACTTTGGATCCGGGTAAAGCTGCATGAATCGCCCGAATTCGAGAGAATGAAGCGCAAGGGTACGACGTCGAAATCACCAATTTCAGAAGCGTTTGGCCAATGGCGCAATCTGAAGCTCGTGCTGCTGGGCCTGTTCGGTATGGTGATGGGCCAAGCTGTCGTTTGGTATGCGGGCCAGTTCTACAGCATGTTTTTTCTGACCCAAACGCTGAAGGTTGATGGGGGAACGGCGAATTTGCTCATCATTGTCGCGACAATCATCACGACGCCTTTTTACGTCATCTTTGGCAAGCTTTCGGACCGAATCGGCCGCAAGCCAGTATTTCTGGCGGGATGTTTGCTGGCAGCGCTCTTCTTCTTCCCTCTGTTCAAAGGGCTCACGCATTTCGCAAATCCGGCGCTCGAAGCCGCGCAACAGAAGGCGCCGATTACGGTGCGGGCAGATCCGCGTGAGTGCAGCTTCCAGTTCAACCCGGCAGGAGCGTCGAAGTTCGTGAGTTCTTGTGATATCGCGCGAAGCGCAATCACCAAGGCGGGTTTGAATTACACCGACGAACCGTCGTCGAAGGGAGAACTCGCACAGATCAGAATCGGACAGCGGGTGATCACCAGTTTCGATGGGAATGCATCGAACGCGGCGGTGCTTTCGAAGGCCTTCGACGCGGACATTGCCAAAGCCTTACACGATGCGGGGTATGAAACCGGCCCGGCGGATCCGGCGCGCATCAACAAACCGATGACGATCCTGCTGATTGTCCTTCTTATGCTGTTCGGCACGATGACGTATGGTCCGATTGCAGCGATGCTTGTTGAGCTGTTCCCTTCGCGCATTCGATACACGGCAATGTCGCTGCCATACCACGTCGGCATTGGCTGGTTCGGTGGATTTTTGCCTGCGGCGTCTTTCGCAATATCTGCGGCGTCGGGTGATATCTACTCAGGTCTCTGGTATCCGGTATGTCTCGCAGCTGTATGCTTTGTCGTGTGTCTGCTGTTCGTCAAAGAGAGCAAGGGCGCTGACATCTACACGAGCGGTGCACACCAACAAAAGACGGCGTAAGGGGGAGTCATGGGATTTGCAAATTCAGAGGGCGTGCAGCTTTACGTTGAGAAGACGGGGCAAGGCACTCCAATCGTCTTCGTTCATGAGTTCGCTGGTGATTACAGGAATTGGGAAAACCAAGTTCGATTCCTGTCGCGTCGCTATCAATGCATCACGTTCAATGCACGGGGTTACCCTCCGTCGGATGTGCCTGAAGAACCGGAGCAATACAGTCAGGCGCACTCGGTTGAGGACATCGCGAACGTTATGCGGTACTGCAATGTCAAGAAAGCTCACATTGTCGGCTTGTCCATGGGGGGATATGCGACGGTGAACTTTGGAATCGCCCATCCGGAGATGGCGCGTTCCTTGGTGATCGCCGGTGCAGGACACGGCTCAGATCCGCAGGGGCGCGAACGCTTCTTGCACGATAGCGGGGAGCTGGCTGACCGGCTGATCTCGCTGGGTATGCAGGAAGGGATTGTTCACTACGCGAACAGCACCATCAGACGTCGATACAAAGAGAAAGACCCGCGCGGCTTCGAAGAATTCAACAGACAGTTCGCGCAGCATTCTCCACTGGGTTCAGCTCTTACGACCCGGGGCTATCAAATGCGTCGCTCAACGATTTACGAACTTGAATCCAAGCTGAAAGCGCTGGATGTCCCCGCGCTGATCATCACAGGCGATGACGACGAACCTTGCCTGGGACCCGCGATTTTTATGAAGAAGACCATCGCAAACTCGCGGCTCTGGGTGGTCCCTCGAACCAGCCACCCTGTGAATCTTGAAGAGCCGGATGCTTTCAATCGGGCGGTGCTCGACTTCTTCACCGAGATCGACTAGACCTCAAACTCTTAGGCAAAAAATGAATCTGGAACTTCAAGGAAAGTCGGTACTAGTCACAGGTGGTTCCCGTGGCATCGGATACGCCTGCTG
Organism: Pandoraea eparura; assembly: GCF_902459725.1. Taxonomy (GTDB): domain Bacteria; phylum Pseudomonadota; class Gammaproteobacteria; order Burkholderiales; family Burkholderiaceae; genus Pandoraea; species Pandoraea eparura. Next base: position 265,993 of record NZ_CABPSH010000003.1, on the reverse strand, counting down.
TGAGATGTTTGCGGCCGAAGGATGCAACGTCACTATTCTTGGAAGCCAAAAGCAAAGCGTCGAATGCGCATCTGCCCGCCTGGAAGCCCAGATTGGCCGTGGAGTCGAGTCTATTTGCCTAGACCTTGGCAAGCCAGACGCCGTATCGGGCATACGAGACCGCCTGCGCTCGGTGGATATCATCGTGAACAACGCTGGGGCGATTCCGGGCGGTGGGCTTGAAGATGTTTCCGATTCGGGGTGGAGGGAGGCGTGGAATCTCAAGGTACATGGCTATATCGACACCATTCGCGAAGCGCTTCCTGCGATGATTGGGCGGGGTGCCGGCGTCATTGTCAACGTCATTGGAATTGCTGGCGCAGCACCACGTTATGACTATATCTGCGGGTCGAGCGCGAACTCGGCGCTAATGACTTTTACGAAGGCGGCAGGCGCGCATGCCGCCCGCCACGGAGTCCGCATAGTCGGTGTCAATCCAGGGCCGACCGAAACTGATCGGCTGGTGAAGCTCTACAAATCGCGCGCTGCCGAGCGATTTGGCGACGCATCGAGATGGCAGGAACTGCTCGCAGACATGCCATTTGGACGGGTAGCAAAGCCCGAAGAGGTCGCAAGCCTGGTGGTGTTTCTAGCATCTGCTCGAGCCTCGTACATCAGCGGCACAATCGTCAATGCCGACGGCGGCGCAATGTATGGCTGACAGCTTGTGGTATTGCCTCGTTGATTGGAGAGAAATTGTGTTACCTGGCCGCCCGAAACCTCGAGGCTAAGGCGTTGGGAAGACGTGTTCACGTCGAATGAACTAAACGCCACAGCGGGTAAGCGAAAGTAGAACAGCCGCTTCCTACCAAATTTAGAGATTGAGAAGAATGTCACTTTCCTTTGAAACGACGCCAAAAATCGTTTGCGAGCATGGTAGCGCGCAGCGTTTGCACGAGATCGTTACCAGTGTTGGCGGCTCTCGCGTGCTTATGGTGACCGACAAAGGCATGCAAGCAACCGGCCTGATCGAACCAGTCGTTGATGCGTTCGCCAAAGTCGGTCAAGAAGCGATTGTCTACGCCGATGTCCAGGCGGATCCACCGGAAGACGTGGTGCTTGCCGCCGTCGAATTTGCTATCCAGCACAAAGTCGATGCGGTCGTCGGGATCGGCGGCGGCAGCTCAATGGACACCGCGAAGCTTGTGGCTCTGTTGGCGAAGACGAAGCAACCGATTGCCGAGATTTATGGGATTGGGCTTGCGAAGGGGCCGCGACTGCCTCTTATTCAAGTACCGACCACTGCCGGTACCGGATCGGAGGCGACGCCAATTTCGATTGTCACAACGCCCACGCACGAGAAGAAAGGCATCGTTTCGCCGTTACTCTATCCAGATGTTGCAGTCCTCGATGGGCTGCTCACGCTTGGCTTGCCGCGAGCGGTGACAGCAATGACAGGTATCGACGCGATGGTGCATGCCATCGAGGCGTACGCCAGTCGTCACAAAAAGAATCTGCTTTCCGATATGTTCGCGGTGAAGGCCCTGAACCTCCTGTACCCTAACATCCGCCGCGCTGTGTCGGATGGGGCGGACGCACACGCGCGTGAGCAGATGCTACTTGGCTCACTACTGGCAGGCATTGCTTTCGCGAACGCGCCGGTCGCGGCTGTCCACGCGCTAGCCTACCCGCTTGGCGGGCATTACGGGCTTCCGCATGGGCTGACCAATTCTTTGATGCTCGTACCAGTGCTGCGCTTCAATGAGCGCGTAGCGACTCCGCTTTACGCTGAGCTGGGCCGGGTCATGCTTCCCGGCCTTGGCTCCTTGCCTGATGCCGCAGTGTCAGAAGCTTTTGTGGGCGCTATTGCGACGTTAGTACGTGAAATGCCGTATGCCCAGACGCTCCGCGAGGCGGGGATTCCAGCAGGCTCACTGCCGATGCTTGCAACCGACGCGATGAACGTCAAGAGGCTGCTGATCAATAATCCACGCGACGTCGAATACGAGGAAGCGCTTGCTCTGTATCAGGAAGCGTTCTAAAAGAGACACGTGAATGACGCCAAATCTTACGAGAAGTGACTTCCGCTACTTTGCAGACATATCCACGAGGTGGATGGATAATGATATCTATGGCCACGTGAACAACGTCACGTATTACAGCTACTTCGATACTGCAGTCAACCAACACCTGATTCATCATGGCGTGCTAGACATTCATCGAGGCGATGTGGTGGGCTTTGTCGTCGACAGCGCTTGCTCTTACTTCAAACCGATTGCGTTCCCCGATGCATTGCAGGTTGGAGTACGGGTGGGCCGGATCGGCCGCTCGAGCGTCCGTTATGAATTGGCGATCTTCCTCGGAGACGATGCTGCTCCATCAGCCGTAGGCCATTTTGTACATGTCTATGTCAGCAGGTCCACAGGGCAATCGGTTGAAGTACCCTGTCAAGTTAAATCGCTACTGACGGGGCTCATGGCTACCGGTTCTGCCTAACAGAGGTGGCCGCGTGAATTCGGACAGTCGGGTCGCACCCACCTTCACAACTCCAACAGATTTTTGACTCATGCAATCTCACAGTGAAGCGAAGCTACACGTTTTCCAAGCCTACGATCGGGTGCGAATTGACCTGCCCGGGAATTTTCCTTAGCCTGTAATGACCCAGCAGAACCTGCTCAGGTCAGGCGGCTAAAGCAAAAGCCTCGGCCGGGGTCATCATCTTCAGCGCTTGGTGCGGCCGTCGATGGTTATAGGAATGAATCCAGTCGCCGATTACACGGCTGGCGTGTCGCAGCGTCTCGAAGCGATGGCGGTGTGCACATTGCTCCTTGAGCGTCCGGATGACACGCTCGACCATGCCGTTCTGCTGCGGACAATGCGGGGTGATGAATTCCTCGCGCAGGCCGTAGCTGCGCGCCACCGCTTGATCTCGTCTTCCATCTTCATGCTCATGTGTTTGTCCTCGAAGGTTAATCTATGGTCACCCCCGTTTTTGCAACACTGATGTTGATGTGTGGTGGCTTTGCACAAATCTATCCGGCGTCGTTGTGAGGAACGCTCCTCGCGCCACGATGAGAGTCGCGCCAGGCGATCCTGATAACAGCTGCAGCTTCAAGAAGCTCGTTAACCTTTCAGGGTGTCCGCCAGGCCGGTTTGCCATTCACGTCATCAATAATCAGCAGTCGCAAAACCAGATGAGTTGACTTCGGTAAAAGAATGATGACATTCCGTCATGCAGCCGTGACGGCCGCTCGTTGCTCGAATACAGTGTTGTGGCTCACGATCGCCCATGCGATTCGGGCAAGCTTGCTCGCTAGCGCACAAGCGACCACGCTGGAATGTCGTCGCGCCAGCAGCGAGCGGACCCAGTCGGCCATACGGCCCGACTGCTTGTCCAGTCGGAGCATAAATGCTCGTGCACACTGGACCAGCAAGTGGCGGATATTCTTGTCACCTCTCTTGGAGATTCCGAGCAGGTTTGACTTTCCACCAGTACTGTATTGCCTTGGCACCAGCCCGACCGCAGCGGCGAAGTCACGGCTGCATCGGTATTGCTTACCATCGCCGAGCTCCGAGGCAAGCAGACTGGCAGTGATCGTTCCAACGCCGGGAATCGTCATCAGACGCTGGCCAAGAGAGTCATCGGCGAGTTGCCGCTCGAGTTCTTTCTCGATATCGCGAATCTGTTCACTAAGATATTTGAAGTGCTCATGCAACCGATCAAGGATCGCGACGAGACGCGGCGGCAGTCGATACTCGGCCAGTACCGCGGGCAGGCGCCTTACGACGGCGTGGCCGACAGGGAGGCTGATTCCGAACTCAAGCAGGAATCCATGCATCTGGTTGGTCGTGCATACCCGATCGCGAACCAGAGCCTGGCGAACTCGATGGAGCGCGGAAAGTGTCTGCTGCGATTCCGTCTTTGGCGTCACAAATCGCATCGATGGGCGAGACGCGGCTTCACATATAGCCTCGGCATCAACGAAGTCGTTCTTGTTGCTCTTGACGAACGGGCGCACGAATTGTGGAGAGATCAGCTTGACGGCGTGTCCGAACTCGCTGAGCTTGCGCGCCATCCAATGCGCACCTGCGCAGGCCTCCATCACGACTGTACAAGAGTGGAACGTCGCAAAAAATTCGAGTAGCTGCTTGCGTGAGACCTTCTTGCGAAACACGGCTTTGCCAGCACGATCCTGTCCATGCGGGTGGAAAGAATGCTTGCCCAAATCAATTCCAATCATCGTGACGTTGTCCATGGCAATGACCTCCCGAGGAAAGTTCTCAGCAGCCTACTCGCTGAGAGGTGGGGGTGACCATCCCATTACACCTGAGCAGGTTTTCAGTGGGGCATTACAACGACTCGCAGCGCACGCGGTTCGCCTGCTTACCGCCGCGACGAGTGCCTGAACGCCATTACGCCAGCGAGTCTGGTGCTGACGGCGCCACGTTGTCGTCCCTTGCTAGCTCACGCTGCTGAAGGACTCCATCCCGCTTGAATGGCTTGGGTAATCTCGTCAACGAAGATGCGGGTCTTGGTCGGTATCAGCCGACCAGGCGGCATCACGGCGTAGATACCTCCTTCTTGCGACCCTTTCCAGTCGGGCAGCAGTTGCACCAGTTCCCCCGCCCGAACGGCGGGGCCCGCAAGCCAGTCCGGCGTCAGGATGATGCCGAGACCCGCGATTCCCGCGAGTAGTAAGGCCTCGGAACTGTCGGTCTGTAACGGCCCTGACGGTCTAATGGTCTTGCGTTGACCGTCTTTGTGAAGCGCCCAGTCTGGCCAACCGACATAGTTGGTGAAGCTAAGGCACGCGTGTGCCTCAAGTTCAGCCGGTTCGGCTGGTATGCCACGCGCTTCGATATACGACGGCGCCGCGTAGAGCATGTTGTGAAACGGAGCGATCCGGCGTGCGATCAGCGTGCTGTCGTTCAGAATCCCAACGCGGATCGCAACATCAAACCCCTCAGAGACGACATCGACATGACGGTCCGCAAATCTCGCATCCACGCGAATCTTTGGGTGTCGCAGTATGAATGCCGGTAATAGTGGCGATATCCAGCGACGCCCAAAGGTCACGGGGGCCGACACCCGCAATAATCCTTGTGGGCTTGCCGCGAAGCTGCTGGCCTCATGGCCGGCAGAGTCCAGTTCATCGAGCAAACTGCGAACTCTGCGGTAGTAGAGCGCTCCGACTTCGGTGAGCGCTACACGCCGGGTAGTGCGAGAGAGCAAACAGACCCCGAGGCGCTCTTCCAACTGGGTAATGCGGCGCGAGACGATCGTGGCATCGCGTCCAACGACGGCGGCAGCATCGGTGAAGCTATGTGCTTCAACGACCGCGACAAAGGCCGACAACTCGTCCATGCTCACTCGTCCCAGCAATTCCTGCATTTTTTGCATGATATTTATTCGTGCGAGCCAGATTATCTCTGATTCTGCATTTGATAGCCTTTCAAGTCACGATTTTCCGATTTGACGGAGAGATACGAATGAAGATATTTCTGAGCATTGGCAGCGGGCCGGGTATCGGCTTCGCAACCGCAGAGCGCTTCGCCCGCGAAGGCTTCCGCATTGTTCTCAGCGGCCGCGACCTCGCGCGCGCAGAGGCACTTGCGCAACGACTGAAGCATCTTGGTCACGACGCTTTGGCGCGCCCGGTGGACGCAAGTGACGCCAAGGCGGTCGCCGCTCTGGTTGCGAACGTTGAATCGCAACATGGGGGCATCGACGTGCTGCATTACAACGCTGCCAGCCTACGACAGGCAACGCTGGAAAGTCAGCCGGCTGACACATTTAACACAGATCTTGCCGTCAACATTGGTGGTGCACTAGCGGCATCGCAAGCTGCCATCGGTGGCATGCGCAAACGCGGCAAGGGAGCGATTCTGTTGACCGGCGGCGGCTTCGCTGTTTCACCGAACCCTGAGTATCTGTCGCTCAGCTTGGGCAAGGCAGGTATCCGCGCTCTCGCGCAAGGGCTGTTCGAACCGGCGAAAGCGGAGGGTATTCATGTCGCTAGTGTCACTGTCGCTGCCTACGTGAAACCCGACTCGGAAGAAGCCACTGGCATTGCCGAGGCGTTCTGGCAATTGCATAGCCAACCCAAGGACGCATGGACAGCGGAAGTTACCTACTTCCGCTAACCCACGAATCAACACGGAGAGTCTCCGGTGTTTCGTTAATCCACTTTGACGCCATGTCGCCGAAAGCGACCGGAAAGAACGAAATATCGAGCTCGCCGGCCAGTGCTTCGGCGAACATCGTCTTGCCGTTGCCGGGTTCGTCGAACAGAAGGATGCCGTTGCGCGGTTCGCCATCTAAACCGGCCAGGATGTCCTGCCCAGCTCGTAGTAGGCGACGTTTGGTGTCGACCATACCGGCGAGGTGTTTGTACGTAAGCCGAGCGTACCGGACGAGGTCGCTGCAGTCGTGCGGAAATTCATCTGTCCTGACGTGCTTCGGAGTTTCCTAACGTTTGAGGGGCGGGGCGCAGGTGAAGGGCCGGCCGCTGTGGCGGCGCATGTCGCCGGTGCACGTTTTTCCGACTCAACGGAATTATTAGTCGGCGCAGTCATTGTGATTAAAGAATCTTGTGCTGCGCCAGAGGCGGTGTGAACCGTTGCCCCTGTTGCACTATGGGATTGGATGATCTTTTCGTTTAGGGGAATCCATGCGTGGGAGCCTTCGACGAAGAGCTTGGACTTGCGGCCGGAAAATGGTTTTTTTTGGGCGGAGGGTTGCACGTTGACCTCGTGAGTGTGTGGGCTGGCTGGCGCCGATCCGTTCTTCTCCCGCAGTTCGCTGCGGAAGACAGAAGTAGGTTCTCACATGGCTTTATGCATGCAAGGCAATGGTGCTGTGGGGGCCATCGGAGAAAGATCTCATTCACATGAATTCCATGGATGCACGGTTTTTTCCCGATCCGAATTGAAAAGTGCGGTAAAAACATGCGGTTGTTGCTCCGGCTCCCTGTTGTTTTGAAAATCAGGGCGAGGCAGCGTTTCCGTGTTCAAGGCGGGTTGAGAATCACACGGATGCCAGCCCGGTGTTGGCGGCGAGGCGCGCGGCCGAGGCAAAGGCTTTGTGCGAGACTTTGGTGAGGAGTCCGACAGCAGTCCTGATGCTGACTCCCAGCATGCTTGTCAGGGGCGGAAAAGAGGGGGCGCAAGCACCCGTCGCTCAACTTCGTCGCGCTGTTTGCGTAAGGCGGCGAGTTGCTGGGTCAAACGAGGCATGACGATGGTGGCGGCCTGGGTGCCGGGGACGGTCACGGCTTGTCCGCTCTGGGCCTGAACGATTTCGGCCGCGACCATCACGCCTTCGTCGCGTGCAACAGCCACCGGCAGTGCGCCGATGGTGGCGGGCTGGTCAACGACGAACAGGACTCAGCCTTGCGCCTTGAGTTCGGCGATGAGGGCGCAGCTTAGCCTCGTCGTTGGGAAGCGCCTTGTTGCGCAGGCGCTTGCCGCTACGATCAAGTGCAACGGCGTGATGCTGGCCTTTGCCGACGTCTACACCAACGAAGACATCGGCGGCGTCATATTGTTGAATTTCTTGCATCGCAGTTTATGCAGAGTGTACGGATTGGCCTGCAACAACGGTGGCAAGTCTCGACATCCACGTTACGGACGGCGCAGGGATATCCCGGCCAAACCCCTATCAGCGATCACTAGCCACCCACCAACCCCGGTGACAACACCTCCTGGATCATGAGTGCGACTGGGGGCGAGAATCATGCCGGACCTGGCTGGCTAAAACCTCGATTATTGAGGCGGAAAGATAGTGACGGGGGGGGGGGGTGATTCGATAAATTAATCATTGTGATGGGAAAAATTCAATATTCGAGGATTGACCCGCCATTTTTTTCTTTTCATGATCGAGTCTGATCAAAATTTATTATCACATCCCAAACTTTGATGGATGTGGGGTGGGTGAAGTCAATCAATTGTTAGTGAGGCAAACACGCTCTATAGGTTGCCTCAAATGCAAACGGTACCGAGGATAGATATGAGCACAGAGACGTCGTACTCTCGTCCACTAGCAGCGCCGGAGAAGCGGGCAGAGGCAATTGTGGGCGCGCTGAAAGACAAGGGGCTGATTTCGGACCAGGACATAGCAGAATACGCGGCCCACGCAGCGCAGAGGTGGTCTGCCGACAACGGAGCAAAAGTTGTCGCGAGGGCTTGGCTGGATGACGACTTTCGCGCACGCCTGGATGGTGATGCAACGGCAACGCTGGCAGCGCTAGGCTACAGTGGTCCACCACAGCAGACGCGGATTAAAGCGCTCTTCAATACTCCAACGCTGCAAAATGTTGTCGTGTGCACACAGTGTTCCTGTACGGCTTGGGCGGTACTCGGTTTTCCACCTGATTGGTACAAGGTCCCGGAATATCGTGCGCGAGCAGTGCGAGAGTCGAGGCAGGTTCTTCGAGAGCTAGGACTGGAACTCCCAGCGTCTGTGCAGATTCGGATGTGGGATACCACGGCAGACTCTCGCTATTTCGTGATACCGGTTCGACCGGAGGGAACGGATGGTTGGGGCGAAAAGCAATTATCAGAAATCGTGACGCAGGACTGCATGATTGGGGTCGCGAACCCCATTGTTCCCCCGCTCTAATAACGATGAACGGTCATACAATTCAACGCGCAGTCAGGAGTACGTAATGGACGGCATTCATGATCTCGGCGGAATGCAGGGTTTTGGTCCCGTATCCAAAGATCCCCACGAACATGCGCCCTGGGAGATTATTCCCAAGGTTCTTCTGTATGTCGGCGCTTCAAAGCTGAAGAAGTTCAACGTCGATCAATACCGGCATGCAATTGAGCGCATCGTGCCACTTCAGTACTTGGCGGAGGGCTATTTTGAGCGCTCACTGACAGGGCTTGCTTCGCTCTACGTAGAGACAGGCGTCATTGATCATCGAGAGCTCGAAGAGCGCGCGGGTGGCCGCTGGCCTCTTAGTCTGCCAGTTGGACCGGGGCGAGAGCCTCCTCCGCCGCCAAAGTTTCTCTTGAAGGTTGGAGACAGGGTAAAGACGCGGAATATCTTCGTTTCAGGCCACGTTCGTATGCCTGCTTACGCACGCGGAAAGCGCGGTGTCGTGATTGAGCGAGACATCGATATTCACTATCCAGATGCCGTGGGTAATGGCATTCCATCAGGCTATGTTCCGACCTTTCACGTCGAGTTCTTGGCAACTGAACTCTGGGCCGATGCTGAACCTGGCGCGACTCTGGTGATGAGCCTCTGCCAAGATTATCTCGAGCAAGTCGAGTCCTGAAATGGTGCGAGGGGCCGATGTGTTTAATCTTTCCTCGACACACCATAACCCTCCCGCCGCTTTCCAGAGTATAAGGACATCGAAGTAAGGATCAGCACAGGCAGTCTTCGCGATGGCAGGATGTCCCATAGACCGGCTTCGTGCGCCCGTCCGTCACCTAATCATGAAACGCCTCTAACCACGGGCGGCGCCGGTAGATCAAGTGTCGACTGTCTAGACGGGAGTCGCCCGGGCGCACGGGCGACTTGTCTGCGGACGTCGGACGCGGCCTCGACCTTACTCATAGAGATGACGTCTGAGCCGTATGTATGAAAACGATGGATCGTCGGCTAGTGACACTAGTCGGGTGAAAACGCCTGATTCACCAAATCTTCGGGATGGAGACGTAAAGAAGATGAAATATGCTGCGCCTATCAACGACATGCTGTTCGTGATGAACGAATTGGCCGGTCTCGAAGATATTTCGGCACTACCGGGCTTCGAAGACGCGAGCGCAGAAACGGCACAGGCTGTATTGGAGGAGTCCGCCAAATTTTGCGGCGAAGTTCTTGCGCCGCTTAACTTTTTGGGGGATCAAAATCCCAGTGTCTGGAAGGATGGTGTCGTGAGTGCTACGCCGGGTTTCGGCGACGCATTCCGGCTATTCGGGCAAGGTGGCTGGCAGGGTGTTCAGCACCTGCCTGAGTATAGCGGGCAGGGATTGCCGAAGCTTATCGCGACGCCGTGTGTCGAGATGCTGAATGCAGCTAACCTGTCGTTCGCCCTCTGTCCTTTGCTTACCGACGGAGCGATCGAGGCGCTCCTCACGGCGGGAACTGAAGCTCAAAAGCAGGTGTACGTGCCGAAGTTAATTTCCGGTGTGTGGACCGGCACGATGAATCTCACGGAACCCCAAGCAGGTTCGGATCTCTCACAGATTCGCACGCGCGCCGAACCACAACAAGACGGCACATACAAGCTTTTCGGCACAAAGATCTACATCACCTGGGGCGAGCACGACATGGCCGAGAATATCGTCCATCTTGTCTTGGCGCGCACACCAGGTTCGCCGGACGGGGTCAAAGGCATTTCGCTTTTCTTGGTTCCCAAGTTTCTTGTGGACAACGACGGTGCAACTGGCGAGCGCAACGACGTGCACTGCATATCCATCGAACATAAGCTCGGTATTAAGGCGAGCCCGACCGCAGTGCTGCAGTTCGGAGATCATGGCGGCGCAATTGGGCACCTAGTAGGAAAGGAAAACCACGGCCTCGAATATATGTTCATTATGATGAACGCGGCCAGATTTGCCGTGGGCATGCAGGGTGTCGGCATATCGGATAGGGCTTATCAGAAGGCAGTCGAGTACGCGAAAGATCGTGTGCAAAGCCGTCCTGTGGATAGCTCATCTAAACACCCGGTCAGCATTATTCATCATCCTGATGTGCGCCGTATGCTTGCAACGATGCGGGCAATGACGGAGGCCTCGCGAGCTCTTGCTTATGTCGCTGCGGCACATTGCGATCTCGCGCATCGCCATCCTGACGGCAACGTACGCATCGGACATCAGGCAGTCTACGAATACCTAGTTCCGATTGTGAAGGGATGGAGCACCGAACTTGCGATCGAGGTGACCAATCTGGGCATTCAGGTACACGGCGGCATGGGGTACATTGAGGAGACAGGGGCCGCGCAGTTCTTTCGAGACGCCCGCATCCTGACGATATACGAGGGCACTACGGCTATACAGGCGAACGATCTGGTGGGGCGAAAGACCGTGCGCGATCAAGGTGCGGTTGCAAGGCAATTGCTCGTCGGGATTGATGCAACCATAGACGCGCTGCGCTCTGGGGAAGGCGGTGCCTTCTCATCAATGCGGAGGCATCTCGCACAAGGGCGTAAATCGTTGGCTGCGATCATCGAGTATGTCTTGGATAAATCGCAAACCGATCCGAATGCGGTTTTCGCTGGCACTGTGCTTTACCTGAAGCTTGCGGGCTACGTTTTGGGTGGCTGGCAAATGGCGCGAGCGATGATTGTCGCGGATCAGCGGCAGAAAGAAGACCCGTCGTTCTACGGTGCAAAGATTGCTACGGGACAGTTCTTTGCCGAGCATCTGCTTTCACAGGCGCCAGCGCTTGAAATTGCTATCGTGAGCGCGAATGGTGCCGAAGGTGTACTCGCGCTGAGCGAGGACCAGTTCTAACGCGACGTTCTCCGTAACCATGAAGGCGCGTCCCAGCCCTTGGGCGCGCCTTTCTCGCCAATTCAGGCGTCTGCGCCGAACATCGTGTTCAAAAGGCTTTCGAAAGCACCTACGAGCTCCGAATCTCTTTGCTTGATGAAATGAAACTCACAGCGAGGAAGCTCGGGATACCCCTCTCGCGCGCCGACGACGCGCACGTCTCCTTGTACAGCGTTGAAGGAGGCCGCAGTAATGGCGATTCCTGCCCGTACTGCAGTCAGAGCTCCTTCAAGATGCTCGCTTGTTGCGACAACACGCCATGGAATTTTGGCTTCGTCCAGAGCGGCGAGCGCGATGCGGCGGGTATTCGAGCCTTCGCCCAGCAGAACTAGCGGCAGTGGCTCTGTCTCGGGATTCTGGAAATCGCTAGATGCGACCCAAACCGTTGGCTCACTCCACAACGCGCGTTGGCCGTCGCCTTTCGTCGCGATTCGTTTGATGATGGCCGCATCGAGTTGTCCGTCTGCAAGCATCGCGGACAACTGAGCGGAAATACCAACCGAAATCGACAATTGCACGCGGGGATACTGGGCTGAAAACCGCTTGATGATTGGCGGGAGGCGGGTTGTCGTGAGTTCTGTTAACACACCGATTCGAAATACCCCCGTCCGGCTCTGTCCGCTAAGCCGTTGCCTGACAATGCGCTCGAAATCGAGAAGCCGTCGGGCGTCGTACATGAGCGCCTCGCCTTCAGGTGTCAAGCTGACGGTCTTCCGGTCGCGCAGCAGAAGGGGGGTTCCCGTGATCTCTTCCAGTCGCTTGAGCTGCTGACTGATGGTGGACTGCGTCACATGCAATTGATCCGCCGCACGCCGAAACCCGTGACAGTCAACGATTGTGATGAACGTGCGAAGCAGTTGTAGGTCAAGTGGCTGCATGTGATTTGAAAATGCGATCAGTGTGACGGAATTTCTTCATTATCGCACGCATTGACGGCGTTATTTTGGCCTTTCACCATGACCGCTGATCGTTGATTGAGATCGATGCGGGCAGGATGACTGCTCTGTATCTATCCAAGGTATCGACAGACCATGTCTTGACAAGCGGAGTTTTTATTGTGAAAAGCCCCTCTCAGACCGCTATCAGGCGGGATCGAAAATTCGCAGTAATCATGCTTTGCGTTTATGGAGTGTTTGCACTGCTTTTGGCGTTCTTCCCGGACGTCCTCGCGCAACAGGTGCTGAACGGTTTGCCCGCGTCTCTCATCGTTGGGCCTGCCATTATCGTTTTGGGCATTGTGCTCGCCGCTGTCGTGAGCTTTCAGGCCAATCGTGGCTATGCGTAGGAGCATGTGATGAATAGTAATCGGGTCGTCTCCGCCATTTTCTTTGTCCTATTTTTGGTTGCAACTGTGCTGATTACAGTTTGGGCCACTAAGCGAAGCCGCTCTTCAAAGGCCTTCTTGCTCGCATCGGGAGGAATCTCTGCTTGGCAAAATGGATTCGCCATGTCCGGTGAGTACCTTAGTGCCAGCGCACTTCTTGGCATGACTGGACTGTTGGCCATCGGTGGATTTGGTGGATACATCTATTCGATCTCCGCAGCCATTAGCTGGCCAATCATCCTATTTTTGTTCGCGGGACCGATTCGTCGACTCGGTAGTTTTACGCTTGCGGATGTGCTCTCATATCGCTTGCGACAACGTCCGATGAGAATCGCGACGGCGACCTCAAACATTCCCATCACGTTGTTCTACCTGATTGGGCAATTGGTTGCAGGCGGGGTTTTGATCAAATTGTTGTTCGGAATTCCGTACTGGTTGGCGGTTATGGCAGTTGCTGTCATTACGCTCGCATACGTGCTGTTTGGTGGCATGCTCGCGACGACTTGGGTGCAGATCATCAAAGCAGCCCTTCAATGCTTCGGGGTCGCGATGCTGACGCTCCTGCTGCTTCGTCATTTCAGCTTCAATCCTGCGAACGTATTTCGACTGGTCGCGGACACGCGTGGTGCTAGCTACCTCGGACCGCCGTCGCTCTCGGGCATTTCACGCTGGGATTCGATATCACTGTCGATTGGCTTGGTTTGCGGCGCCATGGGACTTCCGCAGATCCTCACACGTTTTCTTACAGTGCCTGACGTTGGATCGGCACGGAAATCTGCCATGTACGCGACGGCGATTGTCGGCGGCTTCCACCTGATGGTTTTGGTGTTGGGATTCGGCGCACTGGCTTTGCTCGGACGAGACACCATTCTTCATGCCGGCGGTGGAGGCAATATGGCGATTCCGCTGCTTGCCGAGAAGCTTGGCGGCGGAACACTGTTCGGCTTTATTTGCGGCATTTCTTTCGCGACGATCCTTGCTGTCGTTTCCGGGATTACGCTGACCTCGGCTACCACGCTGGCCCACGATGTTTGGGGGAATCTCTTCTCCAAGGAAGAAGGTGCCGAGCCATCGATTCGGGTTGCCCGTGTGAGTTCCGTCGTAGTCACCGGAATCGCTGCGATGTTGGCTATGGCGTTCGAAAACACAAACGTGGCCTTTCTTATCGGCTTATCCCAAGCGATCGCGGGTGCGACCAATTTCCCAATTCTTGTGCTTAGTCTCCTCTGGCGCAAGCTGACGACTCGTGGCGCAGTTTGGGGAATGGCGGTGGGAGCGATCTCGTCAGTTTTGTTGATTATTGTGTCGCCGACCGTTCAAATCTCGTTGCTTCATAATGAACTTGCGATATTGCGTGAGCAATGGTGGTTCTTCCCGTTAAGTACTCCCGCACTTGTCTCTGTGCCGCTTGCATTTCTTTGCAGTGTTTTGGTGTCGGTCTTTTCCCGAGAGCCATCATCGGAAGCGAAATTCGATGTCCTTCGACGCTACGAGGAAGCCAGCGGAGATCAGCTTTCGCAGCTAGCGATAACCAATCACTGAAATTCGAGAGGCAACGCTGCTCCGATAGCAATACTTACCTAAGTAGATGGAAGAGAAATCGTGGAAAAAAAATATGTGTTTCCTGATGAGTCAGACGAGTCAGTCATTGCTCGCGCAGTGAACCTCGGTTTACCGACGCAACAACCGTACGACACTGAAATCCTTCGGGGTTATCGACGGATGCAGGATATCTCTCATCGATTAGTCAATCTTGAGATATCAGAAACACCCGCATTCACTTTTGATTCGACCCGTTGAGCTTGGTGGTAGCAATGTTGAAACGTTCAGATATTCCGACACTCGTTGAAGCAAAGCAGAGCATCCGTGATGGCTCGCTGTCAGCGGTGGGACTGCTGCAAAAATGTCAGTCTCGAATTGACGAGCATGAAGAGGGCGTCAACTCATTCACGACGCAAACGCCGGATGCAGCAATGGCTTCGGCAGAGCGCATCGACCAGGCGATCGCAGCGGGCGAGCCGTGCGGCGCACTGGCGGGTATCCCCTACACGCTTAAGGACATTATCGATACAGCGGGTGTTCGGACCACGGGACAATCGCGATCTTTAGAGTCGCGGGTTCCCGAGGTGGATGCGGCCGTGACGACGCGTCTCAAAAATTCGGACGCGGTAATGTTAGGTAAGGCCGTGACATGGGAATTCGCGCATGGCGGCCCGTCCTGGGACATTCTCGGCGCTCCGTGTAGGAACCCCTGGCGGCTATCGCATGACCCGTCAGGTTCCTCGTCTGGCTCGGCCGCCGGAGTCGCTGCAGGCTTCTGTCTCGCAAGTATTGGATCAGATACTGGAGGGTCTATTCGTGGCCCTTCCGCCCACTGTGGGGTGACCGGGTTAAAGCCAACCTTTGGCCGAGTCAGCCGCCGAGGGGTTATGAGCAACTCCTTCTCCCATGACCATATCGGTCCAATCGCGTGGAGTGCGGCAGACGTAGCAGAAGTCCTGCAATCGATAGCTGGGCACGACCCGGCTGATCCGCATTCTTCAATCGCGCCTGTCGGTGATTACATATCCGGATTGAATCGGGATATTTCAGGTGCAATGATTGGGGTCCCATATCACTGGTTCGACGACGAGGTTCCGGCGTCTATGGAGTTACGCGCGGCGTTCGACGACGCCATGAAGGTCTTCCAGGCGCTTGGCGCGAAGGTCGTACCAATCGAGCTCCCGCGACTTCGTCTGTTCGAGGACTCGAAGAAGCTGATTGCTGCTGTGGAATTGTTCGCAGCGCATTCTGATCTTATTCGCCAAATGCCCGAGAAATTGGGCGAAGTCTTCCGCGTTCGAGTCATGGGTGGAGCGCTTGCTTCCAGCGAGGCATATGTTCGCGCACACCGCCTACGCAGAGAGTTGAACAAGGCTGTGACCTCCGTTTTGGAGCGTGTCGACGTGGTTATGTTGCCGACCTGTGAACCTGCCGGCCGACTCCAGCCGCCAATTGCTGAAGACCTGCTCTCTGGTGTTGGTTACCTCACGGCATTCTGCTCAACAGGACATCCGGCACTGGCAGCCCGTATGGGCTTCACATCTTCGGGGCTCCCCCTTTCTATCCAGATTGCGGGGCGCTACTTCGATGAGGCAACGGTCTTGAACTTCGCACATCGGTACGAAATGCAAACCGACTGGCGATTGTACCGACCAGGTTTTCTCCCAGACTAAGCTGCCACAGCTCGTCGAAATGCAGCGCATTCGGGACTGATTGAACCGACAGTCCGCGGAATAAGGAGACATCAAATGAATTTGAATCTACAGGGCAAGAAAGTCCTCGTCACTGGCGGATCACGGGGGATTGGTTTCGACTGCTGTCGACTGTTTCTCGAAGAGGGGTGCGACGTCACGCTAGTCGCGTCAGACGAGGTCAGGGTGGAATCGGCTGTCAGCAGGTTGCGGCAGCCCGGTGCCATGATCAACGGATTGAGCGTCGATCTCTCATTGCGAACGCTTCCGCAAAAATTACTGGAGAAGCTCGGCGAAGTCGATGTGGTCGTCAACAATGCCGGAGCCATCCCTGGTGGTGGTCTTGACAAAGTGTCGGATGAAGTCTGGCGTTCCGCATGGGAGCTCAAACTTTTCGGCTACCTCAACGTGACTCGAGCGGCCTTGCCCTCGATGCTGGCACGCGGATCGGGGGTAATCATTAACGTGATTGGGATTGCTGGAGCCGCTCCCCGCTACGACTATATCTCGGGCTCCACCGCGAACGCCGCCCTAATCGCATTTACGAAAGCGACAGGTGCGCACGCATCGCGAAAGGGGGTTCGAGTCGTCGGCGTCAATCCCGGTCCGACTGAAACGGATAGGTTAGTCAACCTGTATCGATCCCGAGCCGCCGAGCGCTTTGGGGACCCAGAGCGTTGGAAGGAGATGTTGTCGGACATGCCGTTCGGCCGCGCCGCCAAAGCGGAAGAAATAGCTTCCCTCGTGGTGTTTCTGTCGTCCTCGCGTTCTGCATATGTTAGCGGCACCGTCATCGATGTGGACGGAGGCGCCTCTTACATGGGATAGCGCAACAACGTCATGAGGACATAGTTTGTTGGCGCTTGTTGAAGTCTGGGGCTGATTTGGGCCGTCAGCTCCAGAAGTCGCGATCGACCAGTGCCTGCTCCGTCGACTAGGTTTCGGAGCGTTACGAAAAGAATTGGCGAGTGCGCTTGGTATTAGCGGCGGAAAAATTTGATCAAACGTCGACGTTTTTTCTGAAATTAATTAATTTAGTAATACTAATAAAAATTTTTAATGCGAGGTCGCACCTCGCAATCTTCCGAGCCGTTTTTGGGGAATGACGCAGCGAACGGGGTGAGCGTCATTCGGATACTGGAGTCGTAATGAATTCGTTGAAAGGTGTCAAAGTTATCGATTTGACTCGAGCATTGTCAGGGCCATTCTGCTCGATGATCCTCGCCGACATGGGGGCGGATGTAGTGAAGGTTGAAGCTGGGCCCGGAGGAGACATGAGTCGTGGGTGGGGACCTTTCGACGGGGAGATAAGTACCTACTACCTTTCGTGTAACCGTAACAAAAGAGGCATTTGCGTTGACTTCCGCAAGCTGGAGGGGCTGGACGTTCTTAGATCTCTGATCCTTCAGGCCGACGTTGTGCTAGAGAACTTCAGGCCCGGAACGATGGAGCAAATGGGGCTTGGGTTCACCGAGCTAATGTCGCAGAAGCCGTCAATCATCATGGGAAGCATCACTGCTTATGGCCCCCGTGGACCGTTGAGTTCGTGGCCAGGGTTTGATCAGATCGCCCAAGGCTATTCTGGACTGATGAGCCTCACCGGCTTTCCCGAGGGGGAGCCAACCCGCACTGGAACCGCAATTGGAGACTTGAGCTCCGGCATGTGGTTGTCCACGGCTATTACTGGAGCGCTCTTTGAGCGTGCTAATACCGGGAAAGGCAAGCACGTCACGACGTCGCTACTTGATAGTCTCGTCGCCATGCTGAGTGTGCATGGCCAGCGATATTTGAGTTTGGGCGATGTACCGAAGCGTACCGGAAATGCCCATGCAGTGATTGCGCCTTACGGTGTATTCCAGACGGCAGACGGTCCGCTTAACTTGGCGCCGATCACGAGCGAGATGTGGATACGGTTGTGCAATCTTCTGGGCCGAGAGGACTTGCTGGCCGATGCAAGGTTCACGACCAACGACGCGCGCGTTTCCAATCGCGATGCCTTGAAGGCCGAGCTTGAAAGTGTGCTTAGAACAAAAGGAAAGCAAGAGTGGACGGCCCAGTGCGTTGCAGCGGGATTGCCCGCAGGTCCGATTAACTCATTGCCTGAGGTATTTGCTGACCCACAGGTGATTGAGTGCGATCTGGTGGAGTCTGTTGAACACCCAATTCTGGGCGCCGTGCGGCAGATCCCGACGCCGTTGGCGCATGCCGACGTGGCCGCACCAAGTAACGCCGCCATTACGGCCAGCCGTCATCCGCCACTGTTGGGCGAGCATACGTTTGAGGTTTTGCGCGAGGCGGGGTTCGATAGCTCACGGATCGAGCATTTGCTGAGCACAAAGGCAATTTTTCAGTTTGAGCCCAAAGCCTAAGGCGACATCTGAGGATGCGAAATGAGTATCGAAGTTAAACACCACACGAATGAGAAGGTCGTCTTGAGCGAGATTGAAGAAAGAGTCGTCCGGCTAGATTTCTCCAATGCATCATCTCGGCATGCCTTCGACGCGGAACTTCTTGGACAGTTGACTCAGCACATGACGCTTCTCAGTAAGCGCCAAGTGGCTCCGGTCGTCATTATTGGAAATTCATCGGGAGATCGTGTCTGGAGTTCGGGGCATGATTTGAAAGAGCTTAGCGAGGATCGCGACCCGTTGGCTTATGGAAAGCCAATCGAGAAGGCATTGCGCACTATCCGAGGGTATCCGAACGTTGTGATCGCAGCGGTGTCTGGCTCGGTTTGGGGGGGCGCCGTGGACCTAGTGATGAGCTGCGACCTCGTGTTTGCTGATCGCAATGCCCAATTCGCGATAACGCCATCGAACATAGGTCTTCCTTACTCAACGAGCGGATTACTGCGATTTTTCAATAATCTTCCGATCCACGTGCTTAAGGAGATGTTCTTCTGTGCCAAGCCGCTCGAAGTAGAGCGAGCTGCGCAGTACGGGGTCGTCAATCAAGTTGTTGAGATTGGGCAGTTAGATGATGCCACGCTTGGGCAAGCCCGCCATCTCGCGACCAAGGCACCTCTTGCTATTCGTGCAGTGAAGGAGCAACTACAGGTATTGGAGGATGCAACACCGATTTCTGTCAGTGCAATGGAGAGAATCGCTGAGATGCGAAAGCAGGCGTGCGAGAGCGCAGATTTTGAAGAAGGGCTGCTGGCGTTCTCAGAGCGCAGGCCGAGCCAATTTTACGGCCGCTAGGCTGTTTGGTTGTTGACCCCCGGTTGCGCCGCTGGATGCTGTAGCGGATGGGCGGCGAAATGTCCGAGTTGGACTCTCTCGCCGCTTCTGACTACTTAGGCTGATGTCGAGATTCATCTAACGTTGAACCAATGTCTATGACGCCGCTTGGCTTTCCAGGCGCGCTGAATCGCCCTAGTTTTCGAGGAGGCTAATTGGTTTAAGTTGAAACCATTTCGGCGGTCTCACTGGCGAGTTCCCGCCAGCGGTTTGCCCCCGCATCTGCCGGTGGGATGCACACGATGGCCTCAAGCAATCGGATATGGTTAATACAGTGTACCCATTGCAGGGTCGCAAGCTCCACCGACTCCCTGGATTTGCAGCGTGCCCGGCGGTAAATTAGTTCGGTTTTATACAGCCGTCCGATGGTTTCCGTCAGGGCATTGTCGTAACTGACGCTTCGGCTACCGACCGCCGGTTCAACGCCTGCTTCGGCAAGTCGCTCGGTGTACCGAATGGAAATGTATTGTGCCCCCTGTCCGAATGATGGACCAAGGTATCGGACGAAGCTGGTTGGCGTTCAAACAGGGCTTGCTCCTGCGCATCCAGCACGAAGTCGGTACGCATGGTGCGGCTCACCCGCCACTGCACCTTTCTCCACCGTTTCGGCATCAGCGCGCGTGTAGTTTCTGAAGATCCACTCGGTGACTCAGTTCGGCGGTGCTGCGGCCGTCTTTTTATGAATGGCGTGCAGCATGCCTTCCGTGATGTAGAAAACGCTGCCATCCCGATCGACTTCCGACAGATACACTAAGATCAACGCGTCCCCCTAATCGATGGAGATGCGCAGTCCGGCGACGGGATGCCCGACCACCGCTGTGGCGTCCGCATACGGGGTCGTATCGAAGCCAAACATCGATGCACAGCGCTCGGCCCAGTCGGGGTAGTAATCCACGATGCTCGCCGCCCATTGTTCGGCGTGCATGTTGAAGTAGTGAATGGGCGATTCGTTTGTCAGGCCGGTCGTCTTGCCAAGCAGGTGCTCGTCGAAGAAGCGTAGCACTTCGGCCAGCAGATCGAACTGCGGCGCCATCACGTCGCGCCAAGGCGACACGTTCGTTCTAGCATAGCTCATCTGCAAAGCCCGTCCGCAACTAGATAGGAAATTTTCTATCAGGCGTCTGTGCGGGAGGACTCGGCCCATCCAGCGGCATTTGAAACGGAGATACTGCACTTCTTAAGAAGTCGTGCTGCTTCCGAATTAGGATCGTCAACGAGTTCGGTCATCGGGCCCATGATGGTCACTGCGGCGATGATGTTGCCGAATTGATCGAAGACCGGAGCCGACATCGTCGTGACGCCCGGAAGGAATCCATGGCAAAAGCTGAAGCCGTTTTCACGGGTGTGGGCAGCCAATGCATAGACTTGGGTCAAGGTCTTGGGCACGTTGGTGCCGTGGAAATCAGTGCTTCGTTTTTGCTGAGCAAGCTCTTCTTTCACCATAGCTGCAGTGACATGCTGCGGAAGGTGGGCAAGGAAATTGCGTCCCAATGCTGACGTGAGTAGGGGCAATACACTGCCTACGCGGAGTTCCCAGAGCGATGGGCGTTGAGCACATTCGACACGGTAGACGATGGTAGGCCCTTTGTTACCCCATACGCCTAGAAATACGGATAAGCCGGTTAGCGCCCCCAGCTCAGCCATTGCCGGTCGCGCGACTTTGTGGACGTCAAACTGCTGCAGTGCAGCGGTCCCCAGCTTGATCGCGTATTGGCCGAGTCCGTAGAAGCCAGTGTCAGGCTCCTGCACTACCACGCCAACATTTTGAAAGCTTACGAGATAGTTGTGCACGTTTGCGACGGGCATTTCGCAACGGGCTGCGATAGTGCGCAACGGGATCGGCCCCGCTGCCATTCGAAGCACCTCAAGAATAGCGAAGCCAATTTCGATTGACTGAATACCTCGCCGGGGGCTCTTCCCTGCATCGACCACGCCGTCTTCCGTAACATGTTTGCGCGCAGCCTTCCTGATTTTTGCGTCCATGATCTCGATGTAATTGGGGCAATGCGACGTGGATGAGCCACGTTCTGACGCTACCATTCTATCGCCAAACAAGCCCGACCCCATTCTCTGACCACCCGGAAGGCCAAGTCGATCAGCCTGTTGACTACCCGCGCAAGCCAGAAATGGTGCTGCAGTCACCCAACGGGGGGGATCTACGCGCGCTTTCTGGGGAGGGGCAACCGCGGCGGGGGAATAATAGTATTCCCTAGGATGCGCATTCTGCGAAAGGGTTGTGCCGACATAGCAATTGTG
Source organism: Pandoraea eparura (assembly GCF_902459725.1). Lineage (GTDB taxonomy): Bacteria > Pseudomonadota > Gammaproteobacteria > Burkholderiales > Burkholderiaceae > Pandoraea > Pandoraea eparura. Next base: position 244,454 of record NZ_CABPSH010000003.1, on the reverse strand, counting down.
CAAGGGCAGGGGCGACACATAAGCTGAATATTGCAATAGTTATTGCAGTGCCAGGAAGAAATATCCAAAGCAATTGGCACACGAAGGTGTGCATTACGCCGTAGAGCTTGACTCTACGTACGGCACGCCATACAGCCCGATCTTATGCGCATTCCGCACGCGCGCCACCAAGGAAGAGAAAGATGCCACGCTCCCGTGTTGCCTGCCTAGCCGCTATCGCATTGTCGACCATCATGTGTACCGCACATGCACAGTCAAGCAAGCCGACTGAAATAAAGATCGGCATTTCCACGTTCCTCTCAGGTCCGCCTTCGGTGTTTGGCGTGCCTTCAAAGATCGCCGCCGACATGTACATCGAGGAGCTGAACGCGGCGGGAGGTATTGGCGGTGCCAAGATTGTTCCCACCTACATTGACGAAGGCGTTGGCACCGATAAGTTCCTCACCGAGTATCGCCGAGTGGTGCAGGAGGAAAATGCAAAGGTCATGATCGCAGCAAATTCCAGCGGGAATTGCAACGCGTTGGCCCCAGTTGCCGAAGATCTGAAGGTTGTCGACTTGATGTGGGATTGCGGCGCTCAAAAGATCCTCGAGGAACGGCGCTACCGTTACACGGTCCGGCCTCAATCGAACACGATTCAAGACTTCACGGGCGCCGTCGTGTACCTGCTGCGACACCACCCGAATTTCAAAACTGTTGCTGTTGTCAATCAGGACTATGCGCAAGGACGCGAGGCGTGGGACGTCTTCCTGACGGTGCTTAAGACACTCAAGCCTGATGTGAAAGTAGTAGCAGAACTCTTCCCTAGGTTTGGTGCGACGGATTATTCGACTGAGATCAGTCGGCTCCAAGCACTGCGCCCCGACGTCGTATTCTCTGCGGCGTGGGGTGGTGACCTTGACACCTTCGTCCGCCAGGCATCACAGCGCGGCTTGATGAAGAACTCGCAGTTTGTACTCCCGCTCGCGGAAAGCTCTCTTGAGCGTGTCGGCGCCTTGTTGCCGGACGGCGTCATTGTCGGCGCCCGCGGCGATCACTATTTCCTCAATCCCGAGTTCCAGAACGATCCAAAGCTTAAGGCGTTCATCTTGAAATATCGTCAAAAGATGGGGGCGTATCCGATCTATCCCGTCTTTCACATGATTCAGGCGCTCGACGCCACCAAGGCAGCTTACGAAAAGGCCATGAAAGCCAACGGCGGAAAATGGCCGACCTCGGACCAGGTGGCTGATGCGTTGCACAAGTTCACCTTCCAAAGCATGGCCAGCACGGTGACGATTCGAGAAGACGGTCAGGGTCTCGAGGATGAGCTGTACGGCGTTACCCGCAAGGTCAAAGGCTACCCGTTCCCAATTATTGACAAGATCGAAATTTACCCCGGCGCCATGATCAACAATCCGGTCGGTAAGCCTGCGATGGAGTGGTTGAAGACGGTGAAGCCTGAAATGCTGCACGATTCCCGTATCAAGACCTTCCCGTCCTTCGAGCAGTAATCACCATGAATGAATCCATGATCGTCTTGGCAATTCTTGACGGATTGTCATTTGCAGCGCTGCTGTTCTTGGTGGCGCTGGGGCTTACGTTGGTTTTTGGCGTCATGAATGTCATCAACGTGGCACACGGCAGCATGTTCGCCATCGGAGGATACGCAGCGGCGACGGTTGGCATATGGGCCGCATCGATCGGAATCTCGGCATATGCATCATTGCTTCTTCTGCCATTAGTGGCGCTCGCTGTTGGAGCAGTTTTCGGCGGAGTGATGGAGACGTTTTTGATGCGTCCGATCTATAGAAAGGAGCCCGTACTCCAATTGTTGGTGACGTTTGCTGCGTTCATGGTGCTGGAAGACCTTCAGAAGATGATCTGGGGAACCCAGCCGTACGCGGTGTCGGCGATCGTGGATGCACTTGGGTCTATCGATGTCTTTGGTATTACATACACCCGATACCAACTATTCGTTTTGCCCTTGGTTGCAGTCGGTGTGTTCCTGCTTGTCCGATATTTTTTGCGGCACAGCCTACTGGGCAAGCAGGTAGTAGCCGTTGCGCACCACCGCGAAACAGCTACTGCGATTGGTATCAACGTCAAGCGCATTTGCCTGCTTGCATTTGTGGCGGGGGCAGCGCTTGGCGCTCTCGGCGGCGCAATGTCGGTTCAGACAACTTCTTGGGTTTCTGGCATCGGCTCGGAAATGATTGTCCTGTCGTTTGCCGTCGTTGCGACTGCTGGTTTGGGGCAGATCGAGGGCGCTTTTGTCGCAGCGATTCTTATCGGACTTGCTAGGTCGTTTTCTGTCTATCTCGCCCCGGAGCTTGAGGTCTTGGTTCCTTATCTAATCATGGCGTTGGTCCTCATGCTTCGCCCGCAAGGACTATTTTCAGTCGCAAAAGCGAGGAGAGTTTGATGTCGAAATCGAAGAATTCGACGGTGCTTGCAACGGTCGACATTTCGCGTCCACCATCGCGACGTCGATGTGCACCGACGATGACCATCGTTGCCTTTGTGCTGTTTGCGGCCGCGCTCATCGTGCCGATGTCGATGACTTGGTTGAAGACCCCTGTGATTTTCGCTGCGAGTTTGGGCATAGCCGCGCTGGGCGTATCGATTTTGATTCGTGCTGGACAAGTGTCGTTCGGTCACGCGATGTTCTCATGCTTGGCGGGGTACGCGGTCGCCTTCATTTCGCGGTGGTGGGCCGGGCTTGATAGCGCCGTGCTGATTGTCTGCGGAACCGTATTTGGCACGTTCTGCGGCTTAGTCATCGGGCTATTCGTTGCTCGATATAGGGAAATCTTTTTCGGGATGTTGAATCTCGCTCTTTCCATGGTCTTGTTCGCTGTTTTGGGCAAGTTGTTCGACTTCACGGGGGGGACGGATGGGCTTCAGTTGCCCAAAGCGACGTTCCTTGGGATGGCGCTTGAACGGGATGGTCTGGAGACGGCTTTGCTGATCTTCACCATGATCTGCGCGTTAGCCGCGAGCTATTTCGTGTCCCGTTATGTTGAATCTGCTGCAGGAAAGTCATTGTCTGCTATCAAAACAAACGAGACTCGCCTTGAGTACGTGGGCATCTCCACATATCGCACGTTCCTCACTGGCTACGTTTTGTCCGCGGCCTTGTGCAGTTTGTCGGGCGCAATCTTCGCGGTGACTCAAGGGCTTGTGACGCCGGAGATGGGCTATTGGGTACGTTCAGGAGAGCTTGTATTCGTGGCGATTCTCGGGGGAGTTGTTCATCCGGTTGGCGCATTCCTTGGCGCGACGATCTTCGAATTTGTCAAATTGTTCGCTGCGGCTTATCTGACTGATACTTGGCAAATGGTGCTCGGAGGCGTACTGATTTTCATGGTGTTCTTTGCCCCAATGGGGATTTCGGGACTACTGGTGCGCTTTGACGCTTCGCGCGGGAACGGAGCCCGGCAATGAACGAGACTCTGCTGCAAACCTCTGACCTGAAACTTGCCTTCGGCGCTGTGGTGGTTGCCGACAATATCAATTTCGAATTGAGCGCAAGAGAGCGTTTAGCCGTGATTGGTCAAAACGGCGCAGGGAAGACGACGTTCATCAATATCTGCACAGGGTTATTACAGCCGCAGGGCGGGACCGTTCGCTTTTGTGGGCAGGACATTACTGGCATGGCGCCGCGCAAGATTGCGCGACTCGGCATGGCTCGCTCGTTTCAACTGCCTCAGTTGTTTCTTGAGCACTCTGTGCGTGACTGCGTACGAATCGCAGCCGCTGGCAAGCAAGGAGCGATAGGGGTTTGGCGTTCGTTGGCGAACGCCGTGCCAGACGGGGATGTCGAGCACGTTCTCGAGCTCGTTGGGATGCGGGAGCGGGGGGGGGAGCCTTGTGAGTCGCTACCGGAAGGACATCGCAAACTACTGGACATCGCGATGGCGCTGATTTTGCGTCCACGTTTGCTGATTCTCGATGAACCAACAAGCGGTGTGTCTACAGATGAGAAACATGGTCTGATGAAGACCATCATGACGGCACTTGACGCCGCGGACATAACGGCAATTTTTGTTGAACACGACGTCGACATTGTCGAGCAATACGCGACTCGAGTTGCCGCTTGGATCTCAGGAAGAATTGCGGCAGACGGAACGCCAGTCGAGGTTCTGAATGATCCCGTCATTCGTACCGCTGTGTTGGGAGAGTGAGATGCTCAAAATCGATAGTGTGACGGTCAAGATTGCAGGAATCGCTGTGCTTCGCGGCATCAGGACCGAATTCAAGGCCGGCAGCCTTGTCGCCGTCGTGGGACGAAACGGCGCAGGGAAGACCACGTTGCTTAGAGCCATCATGGGACTTCTGCCACTGACAGAGGGCGCCATTCGGCTCAACGACGTTAATCTGGTCTCTCAGCCCGGCTATCGCCGAGCCCGGGAAGGCATTGGATACGCGCCGGAGGATCGCGTGATGTTTCCTACGCTCAGTGTCGAGGAGAACTTGCGCTTGCCGTGCCAAATCCTCGGCATGAGTCGCAGCGATGTTGATGCTCGACTTGAGCAGACGCTTGTCGTTGTGCCACAGCTCGCTGAACTGCTTTGCCGCTCAGGTTCTGCGCTATCCGGAGGGCAGGGAAAGATGGCGGCCCTAGGACGGGCATTGATGGTCGGCACAAAGATGGTCCTTCTGGATGAGCCGTTTCAAGGTCTCGCGCCAGTCCTTGCCAACCAATATGCGGAGTCACTCCGCCGCGTTCGAGACTTTGCTCCCAATTCATGCGTTGTGGTAACGGAGTCAAATCGGTCTCTATTGAAAGATCTTCCGGACGAGACGGTCATCCTTGAACGGGGCGAAATACAGAGCTCTGAGGTAGAGCACGCGATTGCTTAACCGGGCCGACTAGACCAAGGCGGATCCGATGCGCTCGCACCTTGGTTCCTTCCACTACGCGACTTGCGAAGGCCGCATGCCTACACGGCAATTCCGGTTGTGAGGTGATGGTCGTAACCTTAATTCACACCAGAAATCGGGAATATCACGGTCATGAAAATTGGATTTATCGGGCTGGGACAGATGGGCAAGCCCATGGCGATGAATATGCTGAGGAGCGACGGCATTGATCTCGTTGTGTACTCGGCAGATCAGTCGTGCTATGGCGAGTTCATCCGAGCCGGTGTTCGCACTGCAGAAAGTCTGTCGGACCTCTGCGATTCACAAGCGATATTTCTTTGTCTGCCAAACGGAGACGTGGTGAAGAACGTCTTGTTCGGCGCCAATGGGCTTGCAGACAAATTAGCTAAGGGAACTGTCGTTGTCGACCATAGCACCATCGAACACGGATCAACGATGGAGATCGGCGCGGCACTCGAGGCTCGCGGCATTAGATTTCTCGATGCTCCGGTATCCGGCATGGAGTCACGCGCAGTCGATGGCACGTTGACCGTCATGTGTGGGGGGGAATCCTCCACCTTTGAATGGGCTGAGCCATTCCTGCGCTGTGTCGGGAACAATATTCTCTTCATGGGGCCCCGTGGCAGCGGGCAGCTAACCAAGCTCGTAAATCAGCTTCTTTTCGACATCAATTGCGCAGCTTTGGCAGAGGTGCTGCCCATGGCGATCAAGATGGGGCTCGACGCTGACAAGATCGCTTCCGTCGTGAACAGTGGCACTGGTCGCAGTTACGCCTCGGAATTCTTTGTGCCGCGAGTTCTGCAGAGGCAGTTTTCGGCCGGTTATCCGCTCACGCACGCATATAAGGACCTCGTCAGCGCTGCTGAATTGGGTGCTCGCCAATGTATTCCGATGCCGGTACTGGCGGCCTCAACGGCGACCTACCAACAAGCACTCCTTGCGGGACATGGAGCCCTGGATAAGGGGGCAATGATTTTGCCATTTGAGCGCGCCTTGGGCGTGGAATTCAGGTCAGAAGCGAAGTAAGTTGGGGAGAGAAAATGACGAATGAAGGACAAGGGCTTGACCGTGGCCTGACAAATTACGGTGACCGAGATTTTGCGCGATATCTGCGGCGTTCGATGGCTCGATCCATGGGCGTTTCTACTGAGTTGCTTGAACGCCCGATCATCGGCATCGCCACTTCGCCCAGCCAATTCAACAATTGCCATCGTTATATGCCGCAATTGGCGGAGGCCGTAGCACGTGGCGTTCTTGCCGCTGGCGGCCTGCCGCGAGAGTTTCCGACGATTTCATTGGGCGAGGTCTTTCTGAACCCAACAAGCATGGTATTTCGGAACCTGATGTCCATGGACGTCGAGGAGATGATTCGTGCTCAACCCATGGATGCGGTGGTGGTCATCGGTGGATGCGATAAGACAGTTCCCGCCCAACTCATGGGCGCGGCATCCGCAGGGCGCCCGGTTATTCAGTTGGTGACCGGTCCAATGATGACCGGACGTCACAAGGGCGAGCGTCTAGGCGCATGTACCGATTGTCGGCGGTTTTGGGGCAAGTTCCGCGCGGGCGAAATCGATGATGAGGAGATTCAACAGGTCGAAGGCCGCTTGGCGACGACGGCGGGCACGTGTGCGGTGATGGGGACGGCGAGCACGATGGCCTGTATCACCGAGGCGCTTGGGATTGCTTTGCCAGGTACCGCAGCTATTCCCGCCGTAGACTCTCAACGTCTTGTCGCGGCCGAGGAGACTGGTAAGGCGGCGGTTCGATTGGCACGAAGTCCCATCACTCCAAACCAGATCATTACCCAAGAGTCCGTGGAGAATGCGTTTCGACTATTGATGTCGCTAGGTGGCTCCACGAACGCGATTGTTCACCTGACTGCAATTGCAGGCCGGTTGGGTATTCGGATCTCGCCGGAGCGGCTCAATGAGATTTCCGATGAAACCCCGGTGCTAGTCGACCTGAAACCTGTGGGAGAGGGTTACATGGAGGACTTCCATGCCGCAGGTGGTGTAGGTGCCGTGTTGCGTGAGCTGCGCCACCTGCTGCATCTTGATTGTCTAACGGTTGAGGGAACGACGCTTCGCGAGCGACTCGATTGCCCTGCAGGGTGGGTCGACCGAAAAGTTATCCGCGCCTTCGATACACCGGTGAGCAAAATCGGTGGACTGATATCGTTGAGCGGAAATCTCGCGCCTGGCGGTGCCATCTTTAAACGAGCTGCTGCGACGCCCTCCTTGTTTGAAGTCGAGGGGCGCGCGGTTGTGTTCGAGGGGTTGGAGGACCTCGCCGCTCGAATCGACGATCCAACACTCGATGTCAACGCTGACGACATACTGGTGCTGAAGAATGCTGGTCCGTTGGGTGCCGGCATGCCCGAGGCAGGGTACCTGCCAATTCCAAGCAAGCTTGCTCGCGCAGGGGTCAAAGACATGGTGCGTATCTCCGATGCTCGGATGAGCGGTACCGCATACGGAACGATTGTGTTGCACATCGCCCCTGAAGCTGCAGCCGGTGGGCCGTTGGCAATCGTGAGAAACGGCGACCGCATTCGGCTTTCTGTATCGGAAAAGCGAATCGAACTGCTTGTGGACGAGGCTGAAATTGCGCGTCGCCTGTCGAATTGGGTACCTCGCCCTAGCCCGGAGCGCGGCTATGCACGCTTGTATCACCGCTCGGTTTTGCAGGCGCCGGATGGTTGTGATCTCGATTTTCTCGTCAGCGCGCCGAATAACTCAAATGTCTGATCGACAGACTACCGGAGTCAAAAATGAATTTGTTTTCAAAGCTGTCTGAACTTGCCGAAGAAGGTCGTCCGTTACGTATAGGCTTGATTGGCGCAGGAAAGTTCGGTTCGATGTACCTAGCACAAATCCCTCGCACGCCAGGCGTGCACCTCGTCGGTATCGCGGATTTGTCCCCGAACAACGCGCGTGCCAACTTGGAGCGGGTGGGCTGGCCGAATGAGCGATTTGGCGCGAGCTCGCTTGATGACGCCGTTCAACATATGACGACTTATGTTAGTGATGATTGGCGCGCTCTCGTGGAACATCCTGAGATCGAGATCGTTGTCGAATGTACTGGCAACCCAATTGCGGCGGTGGAGCATTGTCTGGCGGCGTTTGAGAATGGTAAGCACATTGTCAACGTGACAGTGGAGGCAGACGCATTCTGCGGTCCTTTGCTTGCCCGCAAGGCGGCCCAAGCCGGTGTGATTTACTCGCTTGCTTACGGAGACCAACCTGCGCTTGCATGTGAGTTGGTCGATTGGGCGCGAGCAAGTGGCTTCCCGGTGGTCGCCGCCGGGCGAGGGCACAAATGGTTGCCGAAATTCCGAGAATCGACACCTGACACAGTTTGGGATCACTGGGGTGTCAGCGCAGAGCAGGCGCGCTTGGGAGGTATGAATCCGAAGATGTTCAACGCGTTTCTCGACGGCTCGAAGCCGGCAATCGAGAGCACTGCAATTGCAAATTCCACCGGTCTGGAGGCACCGGACGACGGATTGACCTTCCCGCCGGGAACGGTCGACGACATCGCAAGCTTGATGCGTCTTAAGAGCGATGGCGGGCATCTCTCGAGGAAAGGCGTGGTGGAGGTTATTTCTTCGTTGAAGCCTGACGGGAGCCCGGTGGGCTACGACATTCGCAAAGGGGTGTGGGTTTGCGTTGAGGCGCCAAACGACTACATCCAGCGATGCTTCAAGGAGTATCAAGTCGTGACTGACCCGTCCGGGACCAACATGGTGTTGTACCGGAAATGGCATCTGATTGGATTGGAGCTTGGTATCTCAGTCGCGTCGATTGGGTTGCGTGGCGAAGCGACCGGTGTGCCGCGTTACTTCAACGCAGATGTCATCGCAACAGCAAAGCGCGATCTACGCCCCGGTGAAATGCTCGACGGAGAGGGTGGCTACACCGTCTTTGGCAAGCTGTTCCCAGCCAAAAAATCGATGATGCTCGGTAGCCTTCCTCTGGGGTTGGCGCACAACTTACGAGTCGTCAGGCCAGTCGCAAAAGATCAGTCTCTTACCTGGGATGACGTTCAGATCGATGAGACGTTGCCCGCATATCGTGTGCGCCGCGAGATGGAGTCAATGTTTGCCCTTTAAGGGTTCGGTTTCGCAGCCAGACTCATCAGTGTTGGTGGGGCTGGCTGCGGTTGAATACTTGCTCGTTTGGCGAGATTGAATATGAGTTCCGACGTATCAAAATCGCAGCAGCCTCGCACGTTGCTGCAAAAACTATGGGACCGGCACGTTGTCGAGCAGGCCGACAATGGCTCTACGTTGCTTTATGTTGATCGACATCTTGTCTACGAGGTAACCAGCCCTCAGGCGTTTGAGGGACTTCGGGCCGCAGGCCGACGTCCCTGGCGCAGTGAAACCGTTTTGGCTACGCCTGATCACAACATTCCGACAACGAACCGCGAGGCGGGCATTATCGATCCTCTGGCTCGCTTGCAAGTCGAGCAGTTGGCTACCAATTGCCGCGAGTTTGATATTCTCGAATTCGGTTTGGCGGACAAGCGGCAAGGCATTATTCATGTGATCGGACCCGAGCAAGGAATGACCCTGCCAGGGATGACCGTCGTTGCTGGGGACTCGCATACAAGCACACATGGGGCCTTTGCGGCACTTGCGTTTGGTGTGGGGACCTCGGAAGTCGAACATGTGCTCGCCACCCAATGCTTATCAATTGCTCCGATGCGCTCAATGCTGGTGAGGGTAGACGGACGACTCCCCAACGGTGTCACAGCGAAAGACCTGATTCTGGCAATCATCGGCCAATTAGGCACTGCGGGGGCGACGGGTTATGCGATCGAATTTGACGGGAGTGCCATACGTGACCTGTCCATCGAGGGCCGAATGACACTTTGCAATATGGCAATCGAGGCGGGTGCGCGCGTCGGGCTGGTGGCTGTCGATGCGAAGACGATTGACTACCTCGAGGGCCGACCCTTTGCTCCACGAGGCGACGATTGGGTGCAAGCCGTCAAATATTGGGCGACGCTCACGAGTGACGATGGGGCGGAGTTCGACAAGGTCATCACAGTAGAAGCATCGCGACTGAGTCCCATGGTCACGTGGGGTACGTCACCGGAAATGGTGACATCTATTGGTGGTGTCGTTCCGGATCCGGCAGACGAGCCGAACCCGGTCAAGCGAGCTGATATGGAAAGCGCGCTCAGGTATATCGGTCTTGCGCCAGGCACGGCACTTCAGGACATTCGCCCCGACAAAGTTTTTATCGGCTCGTGCACGAACGCCCGTATTGAGGATCTGCGGGCTGCTGCCGAAGTTGTGAAGGGGCATCACATTGCTGCCAGCATTCGCCAAGCGCTCGTCGTGCCTGGCTCGGGATTGGTTAAGGCCCAAGCTGAGGCAGAAGGGTTGGACGCGATCTTCACGCAAGCGGGATTTGAGTGGCGTGATCCTGGTTGCTCTATGTGCCTTGGCATGAACGACGATCGGCTCCAGCCGAAAGAGCGTTGTGCATCGACTTCCAATCGGAACTTTGAGGGGCGCCAAGGGGCCGGTGGGCGCAGTCATTTGATGAGTCCAGCGATGGCCGCAGCGGCAGCCATCGCTGGGCACTTTGTCGATATCACGAAGGAGGGTTGGCTATGAACGCCTTTCACGCAATCGAGTCCGTCGTGGCACCGATAGACCGAGCCAATATCGATACTGATGCGCTCTTGGCAAAGCAATTTATGAAGTCGATTTCCCGCACCGGGTTCGGCGATAACTTGTTTGACCAGTGGCGATATTTGGACAAGGGTGAGCCTGGCATGGATCATTCGCAACGTCCAAAGAACCCAGACTTCCCGCTCAATCAAGCCGCCTATGCATCGGCACAAATTCTGCTTGTTCGAGACAATTTCGGTTGTGGCTCAAGCCGAGAGCATGCGGTTTGGGCGCTCAGCGATTACGGAATGCGAGTCATTCTTGCCCCCAGCTTCGCCGATATTTTTTACGGAAATTGCTTCAAGAACGGTCTCCTGCCTATCCAACTGGAGTCCATTGTTATCGACAGCCTTTTTGCGCAAGCAAAGCGTGAGGCGGGCCTATGGCTCAAGGTCGATCTTGCAACACAGGTCATTGACGGTGCCGATGGGGGCCCCATCAAGTTTGAGATTGACGCCGAACGAAAGCGCAGACTCCTGTTGGGCTTGGATGATATTGGGCTGACGCTTGCCAAGTCGGACGCCATTGCCTCATACGAGGCGAAGCGTCGTCTGCTCGAACCTTGGTTGTTCCGCAAGTAGGTCAGCAGGCGTGTAGCGATGACGCGGCTTCGGTTCGCATCAGGAGCCGCCGGACCAGGCATACAACGACCCTGAAATCTACGTTTTCGGATTGATTATGACCCAAGCTACTCGAAAGTTTCACGAGATTTTCGCGTTCGTCATGCATAAGTGGTTGTGTGCCGTCGGCACACTCATCGCAAGATCTTCGTCGATTTTGGTGCAGGAGTTGGCTTGGAGTGACGATTTGCAGAAAACGAGAGTCGTCACGATTTGCCTCTAAGTGCTGGATTTGAACGATCGCACGATCGGGCAGTCGAGGTGTGACGAAACGAATTTATTTTTGATATTGCGATATTATTATATTAATATCAAATGCATGGCGGGCGCTCGTGACGATCGCGGGTTGTGATTCGGAGCTGGGCTGAAAGCGTCCTATGGCGCTCGGTGCCGATTTGAGCCGGCTCAGCGCGCAATCTGCCTCGGGAAGCTTTGCCGTACTTGAAGACAGGAGTTGCAATTTTATGAAAGAGACGCAGGCCTCAGCGCTAGACAATTACCGTGGTGTTTGGGGAAATCGCATTGGTTTTGGAGAGCGAGCTGCGCTCGTAATCATCGATTTTGCAAAGGCTTACACTGAGCCAGAGTCCCCACTCTTTGCTGATGGCGTGCCCCCTGCAGTCGAAGAAACAGTGATGCTTCTCGAATCTGCGCGTCGCAATGGAATTCTCGTCATTCATACTACCGTGGTTCATCATCGGGCCAACTTCATCGACGGTGGAACCTGGCTAAAGAAGTCACCTGTAGTCAAATGCATGATCCAGAAGAACTACTCTGATTTTTGCGATGGCGTCGAGCCGCGCCCAGACGAACTCGTCGTCACAAAGCAGTATGCAAGCGCCTTTTTTGGTACGACCCTCGCACCGACCTTGATGTCAGCGGGAATCGACACCGTTATCCTCACCGGCTGTTCAACGAGTGGATGCATTCGAGCTAGTGCGGTCGATGGTGTTCAACACGGCTTCCGTGTCATCGTGCCGCGCGAATGCGTGGGTGATCGCCATCCGGGGCCGCACGAAGCTAATCTGTTCGATATCGACAGCAAGTATGGCGACGTAGTGGCAAAGGATGAGGTGCTTAAGTACTTCGACCGAGCGCAACACGGCAACCCCGCTTAATGGCATGTCCCGGATGGAACGATTGATCATCAACCCTGCGCGTGTCGATTTCGTAACGCTAAGATTGTTTTGCTCAGTGGCCCAGTCGGGAAGCATTACCAAAGGGGCCTCGCAATGCCATCTCGCATTGTCGGCCGCGAGCAGGCGACTTGCAGATTTCGAGGCGACTGTAGGGGTTTCGCTGCTGGAGCGAACTACGCAGGGTGTCCAGTTGACTGCCGCTGGCCATGTCGCGATGCAGCATGCTGTCCGCCTATGTCACGGGTTTGAGGTGTTCGGCGCTGAGTTGTCAGACTACTCGCGCGGATATCGGGGGCATGTTCGGCTTTGGGCAAATATGTCCGCCTTAATTGAACGCTTGCCAGAGGTGCTGGCGTCCTTTATGGGGCAGCATCCAGAAATCAAGGTTGACGTTGAGGAGCAGCTCAGTGGCGATATCGTACGTGCTTTGATAGAAGGCATGGCCGACATTGGCGTGCTGGCTGACGGTACACCTACGCACGGTTTGACTGTTGTGCCATTTCACACGGACGAGTTGGTTGTGATTTGCCCGGATGATCATGTTTTGGCAAACAAGGACGAAGTGTCGTTTTCTGAATGTCTTCAATACCCCGTTGTTGGACTCAACCGAGGTAGTTCTCTACTTGAGTTGATTTCATCCAAAGCACAAGAGGCGGGGGGCTCCCTTCAGTTGCGTGTTCAGGTGCGCAGCTTCGGTGCTCTTTGTCGAATGGTTGGCGCCAGGCTTGGTGTTGGCGTGCTGCCTCGCGCTACCTGCGAGCCCCTGTTGGACGCATACAGACTGAAGGCTTTGCGTCTTACTGACTCTTGGGCTCATCGGCGGATGATGGTGGCCTGTTCTGAGACCAAGGAACTCTCGTCGGCCGGAAAGTTGCTCTGGGAGCAATTGATTGCCCATGCCGACCGTGTATCGACGTTGCCTTAGCCTTCGTCGTACCCACAATAGTGGGGACGTTACCGTTCAGTTCGATCCCCGCTCGCCGACCTCGATCTCTAAACACCAACTTTCCGGCTCGCTGCTTGCGTGATCCGCGAAGCCGTCATCCCATCTTCGCAATTCCTCGAAAGTCCGTCGTTGATTATGCTTGCTCCAAAGTTCCTGCAGAGTTGTAGGGGCATTGGATCGCGTTAGTGATTGGGTGGTGGGTTTTCCTCGACGTGTGTGAAGGGGTTGCGTATGAGTGAGCAGATCTTAGACGGAATTCGAGTGTTAGAGCTTGGGCAACTGATTGCGGGCCCATTTGCCTCAAAAACGCTTGCCGATTTCGGGGCGGAAGTCATAAAGGTGGAGTCCCCAGAGGCTGGCGACCCGCTGCGAAAGTGGAGGATGCTGCGCAATGGCACGTCCGTATGGTGGCAAGCCCAATCGCGAAACAAGCAGTCTGTGTGCATCGACCTGCGCAGCGTGGACGGGCAAGCACTGGTCCATAAATTGGCTGTCGACGCGGATGTTGTAATTGAAAATTTCAGACCTGGGACTCTGGAAAAGTGGGGCTTAGGTTGGGACGTGCTTCATCGATTGAATCCGCGGCTGATTATGCTTCGGGTGTCTGGCTATGGCCAAAGCGGTCCCAAACGTGACGAGCCTGGCTTCGGCGCGGTAGGTGAGGCTATGGGGGGATTGCGATACATCACGGGCGAATCGGGCCGTCCTCCTGTACGTGCTGGCGTGTCCTTGGGGGACACTTTGGCTGGATTGCATGGCGCGTTGGGCGTGCTCCTCGCTCTTTACCAGCGGGACGCTAAGGGTGGCGAAGGGCAAATGATCGACGTAGCCCTTTATGAGTCCGTCTTCAATATGACCGAGAGCTTGTTGCCCGAATACTCGGCATTCGGCGTATCACGTGCACCAGCGGGTGGGGCGTTGCCGGGAATCGCACCGTCGAACGCGTACCCATGCGCAAATGGGGAGTACATCCTGATCGCAGGTAATGGCGACTCAATTTTCAGGCGCCTTATGCAGTTGATTGACCGAGTTGATCTTGGAGATGCTCCGGACCTTGCCGGGAACGATGGCCGAGTGGCGCGTGCCGAAGAGCTCGATGCCGCAATTGGTGCTTGGACGGCTCGCCTTATGCCTGATGAAGCACTGACTCGCTTGAAGGAGGCAGGTGTGCCGGGAGGCCGGATCTATAACGCGCAGGATATTGCGGAAGATCCGCACTATCGTGCGCGGGGCATCATCGAACGCGTACGTGATGCGGATGGACTCGAAGTAGACGTCCCCGGAGTTGTTCCAAAACTTTCGGCGAATCCGGGACGTATCCGTTTTCGGGCGCCGGCGCTAGGAGAGCATACCGAGTCCGCAATGCGACGAATGGGGCTGACGAGCGAGGACATCAACCGCTTGCGAGGCGAACGCGTCATCGCCTAAATGGCGCGCCGGAATCTGAAGGGAACCCGATGCCGCACGGAACACATATTTGCGTTCCTGATGAAATGGAGAAAACTATGAAGTATCCGAAAGATCGAGTCTACATCCATGAAGTCGTGACCCGCGACGGCTTTCAGAACGAGGCGACCTTCATTCCCACGGATGAGAAGATCTCGTTGATCAACCGGCTCGGTCGGTGCGGCGTTGCCAAAATCGAAGTGACGTCTTTTACGTCGCCGAAAGCGATTCCCGCGCTAAGAGATGCTGAAGCAGTGATGCAGCAAATCGAGAGAAGCCCTGATGTTGTCTACACAGTGCTTGTTCCAAACATTCGGGGTGCGGAGCGGGCATTATCATGTCAGCCGAATGAAGTCAATCTTGTGATGTCGACAAGTGAGTCACACAACTTGGCAAATTTGCGCATGGGGCGAGACGCATCTTTTTCTCAGCTAGCCGATGTCATTCGCTTGGTCCGGCAGACGTCTGTTGCCATCAATGTGTCGCTGTCGACAGCCTTCGGTTGCCCGATGGAGGGCGACGTCTCCCCTGCGGAAGTGTGCAAATGGGCTGAACGGTTTGCTGACTTGGGGGTGCAGGGCCTCACCATTTGCGACACGACCGGGATGGCGTATCCCGCGCAAGTATCGCACTTACTCGGTGATATGCGTCATCGGTTCCCCTCGCTTGAGCTGACGGCTCACTTTCACAATACCCGCGGGATGGCTCTGGCGAATTCAATTGCTGCCATGGAGGTAGGCATCCGCCGATTTGACGCTTCGCTTGGAGGGCTTGGTGGATGTCCGTATGCGCCTGGGGCGACGGGCAATGTGTGCACAGAGGACTTGGTGCATATGTTTGAGCTCAATGGCGCGAACACGGGGGTCGACCAGCATGCATTGCTTGACGTCGCAGGTATGCTGCGGGCCATCGTGATGCGGGACACACCTGGTCAAGTGCTTAAGGCAGGAATGCGACTCGATTTGCATCCGCTGCCAGCGCATGTTGCGCAAGCCTTAGCTTTGCGTCGTGAGCACCTCTGATTGCACGCCATCGTCTGCACGCTAGCGGATCCCATTTGCTTTATTGAAATTTTATTCATCATGGAAGAAGTTCGCCCACTGAGGGTGGTCTTTCTCGATAGCGACAGTATTGCGGGCCGCATCAATCTGTTGCAACTGGCCTTCCCTCATGACCTCGTCGTACACGGGCACACGTCGCCGAGTGAGGTGGCTGCTAGGGTTGAACATGCCGATATCGTAATCACGAACAAGGTTCGCCTCGATACCACAGCCATCACCGCGGCGACGCGTCTGAAATTGATAGCAGTCGCTGCGACCGGCACAGATGTACTTGATCTCCAGGCGTGCTTTCACCGTGGCGTTCAGGTTTCGAACATTCGCAACTATGCCGCATGCACGGTGCCGGAGCATACTTTTGCACTGATCTTCGCTTTACGTCGCAGTCTGCTGTCCTATCGTGACGCTGTTAGAGCTGGACGATGGCAAGAGGTTGGGCGTTTCTGCTTCTTTGATTTCCCCATCCGAGATCTACACGGTTCGACCATCGGAATCATTGGTGACGGTGTTTTAGGACAAGCGGTTGCGGCGATCGCGCGCGCCTTGGGAATGTGTGTTTTGCGTTCCGAGCGGAAGGGAGCCACTCGTCTTCGTGATGGTTTTACGCCCTTTGATGAGATGCTGTCGCGCAGTGAAATTATTTCGCTTCACTGCCCGTTGCTGCCCGCAACCTTCAACATGATTGGCGCCCCAGAGTTTGCAAGAATGGAGCAAAAGCCACTCCTGATAAACACGGCACGCGGTGGGTTGGTTAACGAATTGGCGTTAGTGGAAGCAATCAAGTCTGGAGTTTTGACCGGAGCTGCGTTTGACGTGGCGACGGAAGAGCCGCCATCGCCAACGCATCCGTTCCAAGAGTTACGAGATTACAGTAACTTCATTCTGACGCCGCACATTGCATGGGCAAGTGAGCAAGCCATCGAGGGATTGATAAGGCAATTGAGTGAGAACATCTCGTCTTTCGTTGCAGGCAAGCCTCGCAATCTCGTGGCGCTCTCACGCTAGGACGATATGTAATAGGTGGTGATCTGACCTTGCCCCTGTTTCACGAATCCCATAGCTGAAGTCATCAGGCCGCTTGCCCTCGTTGAGCGGCGCCCCAATTCTTCTCGAACATCATGGGACTGACGTAGTTCAATGTCGAATGCAGCCGGCGGGCACCGGCGAAACCAAGTCCGTCGACGATTTCACCCATCGCAGCATGCCGCGTCGCGAAGTGCCGACCTTGCAGTCGTGCCACCTTCAGCAAACCCCTTGCTGCAAAAGGTCAGTTTGCCAAAAAACTCGCATCGCGGCTGGTCCGGATTTAGCCGAGCAGATCAGTTCCCACCGGCGTTGGAAGACGATGCTCTTGTGATCCCACTGACATGATGCTCGGTCGCATGGCAGCTCAAGGCAAACATCGTCCATGATCTGCGTCGCTTACACGACTTCGGCAGCTTTGATGTCAGCAATCGGAGCCAGCAAATCCCGATCGAACGTGGATAGTGCCATGTCTCCAGACACGCGGTGAGGCCAATCCGGATTGCTCAGTGCTCCGCGTCCGAGCGCGATTACATCTGCACCATCGCCCAGCATCTCGAGCGCACGAACTGGATCGTGCAGGTTGCCGTTTGCAATGATCGCAACGCCGGGTGCATATTTTCGAGCAAGCGATACGAGGCTATGGCCTTCTTCGCCGAATGCCGGCTTCCAAGCTTCGAACTCCGTGACGTGGATGTAATCGACACCGGCTTGCGCAAGCGTCCCGAAGATCAGTTCGGCGCCAGCTTCCGTTTCGCTCCAGCGGTGCATGAAGTCGTTCACCTTACCTTGCGAGATACGAATGCCAACCGGGGTTTGCTCGCCCACCGCGCACCTGACCGATTTCGCCACTTCTACGCTTACTGAAAGGCGTCCCTCGACATTCCCCCCCCACCGATCATGTCTCAGGTTGGTGTAATCCGTCAGGAATTGGTCAAGCAGGTACCCGTTGGCGCCGTGAATTTCAACACCGTCGAATCCACCATTCTTGATCGCGAGCGCAGCGGCTCGCCCAAAGCTGTTGATGACGTCAATGATTTCTTCGTCGGACATTTGGCGCGGCGTCGGATACGGGCCTTCGCCGCGATAGAAGTTCATCTGCTCGCCCCTAGGCTGGACGGCAGACGGTGCGATCGTTCCGTCACGATACCGGTTGCCTTGTGAAAGAGCCCCGGCATGCTGAATTTGCGCGACAGCCCGCGCGCCATATGCATGGATCGCATCGACAATCGGGCTCCAACCCGTTGCCTGTTCAACATTGGCCAGGCCTGGCTGATACGCGTAGGTCTGAGAGAACTTCTCGTCGATGAAGCTTCCCTCTGTGATGACCAACCCAAATCCACCACGCGAGAAGCGCTCGTAATAGCGTCGCATTGTTTCCGTGGGCACACCCTCCTGAGTGGCGGTCACGCGCGTCATAGGTGCGACTGCCAAGGTGTTGGGGAGCGTTAGATTTCCGATCTTTGCGGGCGAGAAAAGACTTGGGTATTCGTTCGGCATGAGGCGTCTCGTCGATAACAACGAAACAAAATATAATTCTAGAAGGATTTAGCGTGTAGCCTTCCATTCTGGGATGCCGGAATAACGATTTTCGTTTCAATCTATGGATATCAAGGACATTGCTGTGTTCGTCGCAGCCAACGCGGGCGGAAGCCTTGCTGGAGCTGCTCGGCAACTTGGATTGACGGCAATGGCCGCCTCGCGAAGGCTCGCCGCGCTAGAGGCAGATCTTGGTGTGCGTCTAATGCACCGCACAACGCGCGCGGTTGCCCTCACCCCGGAAGGCGAGGAGTTTCTGACGTACGCTCGTACGATGTTGGAAGCCTCAGAAGAGGCGCGCACGCTACTGGCACCCGCCACTCATGGCGCAAGAGGCCTATTGCGTGTGACCGCCCCTGCAGCATTCGGCAGGATCGAGGTGATGCCGGTAATTCCAAAGTTGCTACACGAGAACCCCGAGCTTCGCATCGAGCTGCAAATGAGTGATGCAATCGTCGATATCGTGGCCAGTGGTTTCGACGTGGCAATTCGAGTGGCTCCGCTGCGCGACTCAGAACTCGTCGCTAGATCGATCGCGCCGAATCCGCGAGTCCTTTGTGCTTCACCGGGCTACATCTCAGCGAACGGCAAACCGTTGACGCTGGAAGACCTGGGCAGTCACGAGTGCTTGTCCCTTGCCAATATGGCGTCGTGGCCCTTTCGCGTGGACGAAGCGGTCCGGAATTTCAGACCAAAAGGTCGGTTTGTTTGCAGTAGTGTCGAGGGGCTTAGAACCGCGTGCGTCGACGGCATGGGGATCACCATGTTGACGTATTGGGACGTGCGTGAGGAACTCGCCAGCGGGGCGCTTGAGGTGCTGCCCCTCGTCGACGCATTGCCGGAAGACCTGAGCATCTGGGCCGTACTTCCGACGCGTAAGTATGTCCCGATGCACGTGAGGTTATTTCTGGATGCATTGGAGAAGAGGCTTTCTAAGTGCGCTCCGTTGGTCCGCCCCTAGGCCGGCTCCGACAGCATGAGCTTGCCCCCGAAAAACGAATTAGGCTGGCAGGCTCGCAAGCGGCCAACCGGCTTCAGACCGAGGATTCAGGCCTTGCCATCGGTGGCGACGTCGAAGCGACAACGGGGTTGTCTTCACGAGTCGAGCCTACACGGCCCTGGTACGCGGTTACGGACTGCGCCAGGAATTCATCACGCCACACTGACCACAACAGAACGGTATGGTCGAGCGCGTGATTCGCACGCTCAAGGAGCAATGCGTACATCGTCACCGCTTCGAAACGCTGTAACACGCCAACCGTGTGATCGGCGACTGGATCCAGTTCTACAACCATCGACAGCCGCACCAAGCGCTGAAGATGACGACGCCGGCCGAGGCCTTTGCTTTGGCCGCCTGACCTGAGCAGATTCCGCTGGGTCATTACAATTCCGTCTACGAGGCTCCTCGAACAGTTGCCAATTGGCGCGCAGTGGATTTCCGTCACAAGAGAGTCGAGCGCTGTCTTGTGCAACGATGGACTGTGAGTCAGAAAACACTCGACGCGTAGGCGAGAACAACCCGAGCCTATTAGATATCTTCGATGCTAAGTCTGTCCGTTTGGGATCGCGGCGGCTTGGCTATCCCTCGCTCGGAGAATGTCAATCGCGATGTCGGCAGCTGCCTGAACATGCGAGCGGCATGCCGCCGCCGCCGCCACTGGATCACGCCGGTCGATGGCATCCATAATTTGGGCTAATTCTCCGATTGTGGCCGGCAAACGGTTGCTGCTGGAGAGTGATGTTGCCCGCAACTGGGCGTTGCGCGTCAGCAATTGATCTAGCATTCGCGCAACCAGCGTGTTGCGGCATCCCTTAGTCATGATTTCGTAGAAGCGTCGCTTTATATCGAGTAGACCCTCTCGGGTGACCTCCGAACCGACACGTCGCAATTCGTCAAACACTGCATGCAGTTCTGCGCGTTCCGCGTCATCCGCGCGAATGGCAAACCCTTCTCCAGCCAGAGCCTCAAGCGCTGCACGGACCTCATAAATTTCGGTGGCTTCTTCGATCGAGAGCATCGCTACGAATGGACCTCGATTGGCGTGCACCGTCACCAACCCCTCGGCCTCAAGGCGCCTGACCGCCTCGCGAACAACGCTACGGCTGGTGCCAAACACCTCACACAGAACTCGATCGGGCAAGTGCTCACCAGGGGGGAATCTTCCTGAGACGATTGCTGCCCTGAGTCCATCTTCTACTTGGCGCCGCACAGATTGCGGGACGACTTTTAGTGAGTTGCTCATAAGTGGGGTGAGGTTAGTGGACGGCGCATTTTACATCACAGTCGTAAAAATGTCGGATTGACGGACAATTATTTTAATGTCATATTGTCTGACAATTTTTCCGTAAGGCGAAATTTACCTCTATCTGGGACAGTCGTTTCCGCCGTTCGATGTGTTATCTCATTGATTTTTGATGAGCGTCGGCAAGCGGGCTTGTGCGGTTGCTTACCCAGAGGAACCACTATTAAGGAGATTTTGAATATGTCTGAAGATAATGCGCTGTTCGAAAAGGGCATGCCTATCCGACGCGAAGTCCTGGGGCCCGAATATGTCGATGCCTCGATGCAGAAGGCTGATCCGTTCATGATGTCCTTTCAGCGGGCCACGACGGCATGGGCTTGGGGCTGGGCCTGGGGTGACGAGACCTTGGATCGCAAGACGCGTAGCTTGATTAACCTCGCAATGCTTACCGTCACAAGCCATTCCGATGAACTGAAGCTGCACGTGAAAGGTGCGCTCAACAACGGTGTGACCGTCGATGAGATCAAGGCAGCACTACTGCACGCCACTGCGTACTCCGGGATCCCTTGTGGTCTGACGGCGTTCAAGGCGGCGCATGAAGTCCTCGTAAAAGAGGGGGTGCTGTCGTGAGCGCCGACGGGTTCAACAAGGTAGCTTTCATTGGTATCGGGAATATGGGCTGGCCCATGGCAGCGCGCCTTGTGGAGGCGGGTTTTCATTTGTCCGTCTACGACGTCACTCCGGACCGAGCCAAGACATTTTCCAGTGATGTTGGCGGGGTGGCGGCCGAGACGCTTGAGCACGCGGTGGCGGGTGCGAACGCTGTCATCACGATGTTGCCGACCAGCAAGCATGTGGTCGAAGCGCTTGAATCAGTCCGATCCTCGCTTTCGGTAGGGGCCTTGGTCATCGATATGACTTCAGGCATGCCGAGCATTACCAAAGACGCTGCGTCGTCCCTGCGCGCCGATGGTATTTGCATGATCGACGCTCCGGTTTCTGGTGGTGTTTCGAAGGCAAAGACCGGTGAGCTTGCCATCATGACCGGAGGCGCTCCTGAAGACCTCGCGCGCGCGAGGCCCTTGCTCCAAGCGATGGGGACCGCCATCACAGAGGTGGGCTCTATTGGTGCGGGCCAAGCTATGAAAGCGCTCAATAATCTCGTCTCTGCCGGCGGTTTTCTAATCGGTATCGAAGCGCTTCTCATCGGTCAGAAATTTGGGCTAGACGCGGGCAAGATGGTCGACGTGATCAACGCGTCGACAGGTGTGAACAACAGCACGCAGAAAAAGTTTCGACAGTTCGTTCTCTCGCGCGCGTTCGACAGCAATTTCGGCCTTGATTTGATGGTGAAGGACATTGGCATCGCGCTGGAAGTGGCGAATGAAGGTGGGGTCGTCACGCCGTTCTCCGCACTGTGCCGGGAACTATGGAGCGGGGCAGCAAAGACTCTGGGGCATGGCCGCGATCACACTGAAATCGCGCGCTTCTGCGAAGCGTTGACCGATATGAGGCTAGGAGAGGACTCCATCCAGTAGGTCGGACGCCCACCTATGGGCTAAATTTTTGATCAAACAGTCGGTCGTTCGCATGGATCCTTTCGTAAAGAACGAATTCACGGCTTTCTGTTTGGTCGTTCATCGATTGCCGCTCTCAAATTTCGGCTGCGTCGCCAATATAGAGATTGTCCCTAGCTAGCCATTTGTATTTGACATTGCGATACTTATACAACATTATCAAATCTATGGCGGCGTTCAGCCAGGACAATTCTCCCCATCATGAACTCATCTCCGGTACACCTTCCTCCTCTGGCAGAGAATCAAGAACTGAGCCGCACTGAGGAGCGGCAAATTGTGCTCGCCTCGACGCTGGGCACCCTGTTCGAGTGGTATGACTTCTTTATTTATGGTTCGCTCGCCGTCTTCATGAGCGCGATCATATTTCCACCTGATAATCCGATGGTCTCGCTGCTGGGAGCACTTGCTGCGCTCGCGGTTGGCTTTGTCATCCGGCCCCTTGGCGGAGCAATCTTTGGATATCTCGGTGACCGTTTCGGTCGCAAGTACATGTTTCTCGTCACAGTCGTCATGATGGGGGCCAGTACGGTCTTGCTCGGTTGCCTGCCTAGCTATTCGGCTGCAGGTAATCTTTCCTGGATTTTGCTTCTGGTGCTGCGTGTTATTCAGGGACTTGCTGTAGGGGGCGAGTACGGTGGGGCAGTGGTGTATATCTCGGAACACTGTTCGCCCAAACGCCGAGGCCTATTGACCAGTTGGCTTCAGTCCACCTGCATGCTCGGGCTTCTCGCTTGTACTGTTGTGATCGTACTTTGCAGGACGGCTATAGGCCCCGATGCCTTCAAGGCATGGGGCTGGCGTGTTCCGTTTCTCGCTTCGATCGTTCTGTTGAGTATCTCTGTGTACATCCGTGCGCGTCTTCATGAGTCGCCGGTTTTCTCTCGGATGAAGTCGCAAGGGCGCTTGTCGAAGAATCCGTTGCGCGAAGCACTGTCGCAATGGTCGAACTTGAAGCTCATTCTGATTGCTCTTTTCAGCATCAATGCGGGGACCGTTGCATCGTTCTATACAGGGCAGTTTTACGTCGTCATTTTTCTGCAGCAAGCCGTGGCTGTTGACCAGTCGCTGGTGTACAACCTATTGTCGATTGCCTTTTTGATTGGTGTCCCGACATACGTATTTCTCGGGTGGCTCTCGGACAGGATTGGGCGAAAATGGATCATGATTGCGGGGATCTTTCTTACCGCACTTACGTTCCGACCGATGTTCGAAAGCCTTATTAGTGCGGGCAATCCTGCGTTGGTAGAGGCCACGATCGCGAAGCCCGTGACGCTGCACGCATCAACAAATTCCGAGGACTGCTCGTTCAGTCTTGGCGCCGCGCTATTGAGCAGTCATCCAGACAACAAAAAAGCGTGTGTGAAGGCAAAACAGTATTTGGTGCAGCATGGCGTGAACTTCACGTATGTACCGCCCGTCAACGGGCTGCCGGTTGCGATGTCCGTCAACGGACAGACAATCTCGGGATTTGATGCGAAGGCATATGGCGCTGCACTGCAAAGTGCGGGCTACCCCGAGAAGGCTGATCCGGCGCGAATCAATCGCACGAAAATCCTGCTCATCCTAATCGCTATGACCGTCATAGCGGCTATGACCTACGCCTCTCTTGCTGCATATCTAGTTGAGCTCTTTCCGGCGCGGATTCGGTACACGGCGATTTCGTTTCCCTATCACATTGGAGCGGGGATTTTTGGTGGGCTGCTGCCTTTTATCGCGACCTACCTCACTTTGTCTGTAGGCGACGTGCTTGCAGGACTTTGGTATCCGATTGGCCTGAGCGTAATTTGTGGCATCGTCGGGACGATTTTCCTTCCGAGCGGACCTCGGACTAGCGCGGCAACGAGTGCTGCGGACGCCAATACGCCCACGGCCCAGTAGGTTCGAGTACCGACTCCACCCTTCCGCGGTCAACGAGCAAGCCGCTAAGTAACTTGGAACGTTGACCGCCCCTTCACTTCAGGAGGAAGAAAATGAATATCGATATGTCTCGCCAGGTTGATGCGTTGGGTTCGCTGCTCAAGGAGAAAGGTCTGTTTGATGATCAGACACATGCTGATTACGAACACAAGGTGACCGAAGAGTGGCTGCCAAAAAACGGGGCTAAGCTGTGTGCCAAGGCGTGGACCGACCCAGCATTCAAGGCATTTCTATTGGCCGACGGCAAAGCGGCAGCGGCGTCGCTGGGTTTCATGATGCCCGAGCATCATGGAAGCCTGGTGGTGAAGGAGAACACCGCATCGTTGCAAAACGTTATCTGTTGCACGTTGTGTTCTTGCACCGCGTTTACGATCATCGGCATGGCTCCAGGCTGGTACAAGGACCTCGACTATCGCGCTCGAATTGTGCGCGAAGCACGCAAAGTGCTCTCGGAAATGGGGCTAACGTTGCCTGAGCGCATTGACATCAAAGTGTGGGATACCACTACGGACACGCGTTACATGATTTTGCCGATGCGTCCGCCGCAAACGGAAGGCTGGACGGAAGAGCAACTGGCCAGCCTGATTACTAAAGACTCACTAATCGGTGTAACCCGCCTAGAGCCACCGTTCTCCCAGCTTCCCAGTCTCAACGACGTGTCTAAATAACAGGAGTGTAATGATGGACGGATTTCACGACTTGGGCGGGCGCCAGGGATTTGGTCGGGTCACCAAAGACGGTAAGGCCGACCCATTTCATGAGGCGTGGGAAATTAAGGTGAGCGCTATCACCGGTGCCTTGGTGGGGCGACATCTGTATAACATGGACGAGTTCCGTCACGGCATCGAACGAATGGATCCCCGGCATTACATTGGTGCGTCCTACTTCGAGCGAACCTTTGCGGCAGTCGCCACGTTGTGTATCGAGAAAGGTATCTTTACCTACGAAGAGCTATGTGCAGCAGTGGGAGAAGAGGTTCGTCTGTCCCTTCCCAGCAAAGGCGGCCGCATTGCGGCCGATCCGCTGCCGCAACTCGATATTGGGGATGTGGTTCGCGTAAAGGCAGACTTCGTACCTGGTCATATTCGCCTGCCGGCATACATCCGCGGTAAGAAAGGAACTATCGTTGGTGTCTCGCCGGAGTATCCGTTTGCGGACGCGGCAGCGCATGGATTGGAGTCTCCCAAGCAGCGTAGCTACGACGTCAGCTTCAAGACTAGTGACATTTGGCCCAAGGATTCTGGAAGCCACGAGGTCCATGTCGGAGTATTTCACAGTTATCTCGAAAAAGTGATCGAGTAACGCCATTTCAAGACGTCGCTCCAACGCGTTGGAGCGACCGATTGTCACCGTACGTTAGGTGCCATAAAGGCCGAGATCCATGCCTCAGCGCTCTCAAGTATCGGCCTGTACGCTTTTTAGCCGCTCCTACGCGGACGTGGGTAGCTACGTATTCGCGCATCTGCGAAAGTTCATGAAACCACTGAGTGCTCCATTTGTCCTTGAGGCCTTTGCTATATCGGGTCTGACACCGTCACTACCGCCAGAAGTTATCTCAAACGCGGTGGCTCCGATGCTCGTAGCCGCGGAGGCAGAGTTTGCTTTGCTTCCGTTTAGCTTGATGCCCGGGGAGTTTGAGGCTTTGCTTGTGAAGGGGGACACGTAATGTCCGTATTGCAGATGTCTCTGCGAGAAGTCTCTTTGGCACTGACGGACCGAGAGATCTCGAGTGCCGAATTGATGGATGTTGTTTTGGATCGAGCGGAAGAAGTAGGCACCAAGCTCAACGCTTTCCTTCATATAGATCGCTCCGCGGCGTGCGCTGCAGCTCGGGTAGCCGATGCTGACCGTTTCGCGGGCCGAATCAAGGGGCCGCTGCATGGCGTTCCTATGGCCCACAAGGACATGTTTTTCCGGGCGGGGGTACGTTCGTCATGTGGATCTGCGATCCCGATGCCGTTGGCAGACCGCACTGCAACGGTGCTCTCTCGGCTTGATGCTGCGGGAGCAATACAATTCGGCGTTCTGAACATGGCGGAGTTTGCCGTCGGTGGGTCAGGGCATAACAAAACATTTGGACATTGCCGCAATCCCTGGAACGCCGAACGGATTTCCGGGGGGTCTTCGAGTGGGTCTGCTGCGTCCGTCGCTGCTAGAGCAAATTTTGCGGCGTTGGGCTCAGATACGGGGGGGTCGATTCGAACGCCGGCGTCCGTTTGCGGCATCACTGGGCTACGCCCTTCCTTTGGCAGGGTAAGCCGTGCAGGCGTAATGGGACTCTCTTCGACGCTCGATACGGTGGGGCCTCTAGCGCGAACCGCCTATGACTGCGCGATGGTGATGAACGCAATTGCCGGCATAGACGCGGACGACCCTACTACCGCGGCGGCGTTTTCCACAGATTTCCTTCATGGCATTGATGACTCGATTCGCGGTTTGCGGATCGGCGTGCCTACCAACTATTACTCGGACGCAGTTGATCCTGCCATAAGCCATATCCTGGATGAGTCGCTGCGGGTGCTTCAGGAATTGAATTGTGTCGTCACACCGATTGAACTGCCCGACGTCAAGGCAATAGATGCGGCTGCCGCAATCGTATTCGCATCCGAGGGGGCGGCACTTCATGCTGCTCAATTGAGAGCGCATGGTGAAATGTATTCAGAGCAAGTCGTTGCGCGGCTAGAGCGAGGGTTCGTGATCCCAGCCCCGACATATCTCAATGCAGTTCGTTACAGAGCGGTGGCCGCGAAGGAGTTCTT
Organism: Pandoraea eparura; assembly: GCF_902459725.1. Taxonomy (GTDB): domain Bacteria; phylum Pseudomonadota; class Gammaproteobacteria; order Burkholderiales; family Burkholderiaceae; genus Pandoraea; species Pandoraea eparura. The sequence goes on along the minus strand of NZ_CABPSH010000003.1, from coordinate 217,632 downwards.
GCAGCGAGTCTTTTCGCAAGTCGACGTGATCCACATTCCAGTACTCCCGATTCCAACGCCGACCATTACAGAAACGGACGTTCGGGACGGAGACAAGATCGACGACATGCTGGGAAAATTGGTCGGATTAACTCGCCCCATAAGTTATCTGGGTTTTCCCGCTTTGTCGGTTCCAGCTGGCTTCACTGAGGATGGAATGCCAGTCGGAATGCAACTCGTAGGACGCCCAAATGCGGAAGCAACTTTGCTTCGAATTGGACACTCGTTTCAGGGGGCCACGGACTGGCACAAGCGGGCGCCAAATATTCTGTGATGTGTACGATTGCGCTCATTGCTTGACGAGAAAGAAGCTGGTGGGCGCCGCGTAGACGGTTGCTACGCGAGCGCCACGCCCATCATTTGCATTCAGCTGTCCGTCCGCAGGCCAGGCTTTTGAGTCATAGTTTGCCGACGGCAGCGTTACTTCGAGGCGCTTTGCGTAGGGAGCACGAATCGCAGAAAGTTCGTGGAACCCGGCGTTCCAAACGGCATCCCGGCCACAATCGCGAATGGCCGAGATTCCGGTTCGAATCCTTCCGCACGAACGACCTCGGTGGCATGCTGAACCATGTCCTCGACGCTCTTGGCGTCATCGCCAAGGACAGCATGAACACCCCACACAACCGCCAACCGGCGCGCGGTCCCGATTTTAGGAGTCATGCCCACGATGGGCACGTTGGGGCGTTCGTGGGCAACGCGCAGAGCGCTGGAGCCGGACAGCGTGTATGTCACGCAAGCCGACAGTGGCAGGATTTCTGCTGCTGTGCGAATGGCCGCTCCAATCGCATCGGTCGCGTCAGCGTGCCGAGTTGCAGCAATGGCGCCCATGGTGTCTCGCTGCAGCCGGTCCCGTTCGGTGTTTCGGATGATTCGAGACATCATCTGGACTGCCTCAACAGGATACTCTCCGCTGGCCGACTCGGCAGACAGCATCACCGCATCAACGCCGTCGTACACAGCTGTTGCGACGTCAGATGCTTCGGCGCGGGTAGGCGCCGGCGAACTCACCATCGAATCGAGCATCTGCGTCGCTACAACGACGGGCTTGCCAGCTTCGCGACAGAGTCGGGTCAGACGCTTCTGAATTGCCGGTACTTCTTCCGGCGGCATTTCGACCCCCAAGTCGCCACGTGCGACCATAATCGCGTCGGTCGCAGCAACAATTGCCTCGATGTCGGTCATGGCGGCAGGCTTTTCAATCTTCGCCATAATCCCGACGCTTGAACCGACAATTTCCCGGAGTTCTTCGATGTCGCGAGCCGTCTGAACAAAGGACAATGCCACCCAGTCGACGCCGAGTTGGAGCCCGAACTTTAGGTCTCGATGGTCCTTCTCCGTCAACGCCGAGAGTTGCAGAGCGCAGTCAGGGACATTCACGCCCTTTCTGTCGGAAACCTTGCCGCCCGTTTCAACTACCGTCTCAGCGGAATCCGGCCCGCACGAGGTCACCCTAAGGCGCACGCGGCCGTCATCAATGAGAAGTGCGTTCCCTGGCGACAGTGCCTCGAAGATTTCGGGATGGGGTAGCTGTGCGACTTGCCAGTTGCCAACCACAGGAGCCAGTTGCAGTCGAAATTCTTGCCCGGCCGTGAGCTTTACGGGGCCGTCGGCAAACGTCCCAAGCCGCAACTTCGGTCCCTGCAAGTCCAACAGCACGCCGATAGGCCGGCCGACGACAGACTCTACTTCCCGAATTAATTTAAGGCGCGCGGCATGGTCTTCATGCGAGCCATGGCTGAAGTTCAGGCGAAACGTATCCGCTCCTGCTTGGACCAGTTGCAGAATCTTTTCTGCAACTGACGAAGCAGGACCCAAAGTTGCCACAATTTTTGTATGACGCTCGCGGCGCAGGCTCATGAAAATCTCCGATGCTGATACTGCAACGCCCAGTTTTCAGGGCGAAAAGGTCCGGCCTACGTTGCCCCCTCTGAGTGCATCTATTTGAAGAGGCGGCGAAGTAGGAGTTGACAGGAGTAGGATGGCGAAGAATCAGCAACGCACGTCCAACTAATAAATTGTGGACGTGGCCGGAGTTGGGGCGCACGTCCGAAGCCACCGAGCAAAAGGAACCAGGAGGAGAACCTTTGCGCGGCGCGGAGTTTGAGAAAATTCAATGATGGTCTAATGGCATGATGCGTAAACCGATACAACAAGAGGCGTTTGATTGGGGTTGTCCCGCTTCTTGTTGGGGTTGTGGTAACAGGCCCGTCGAACCGGCGAGGTCGCGCGTCCGCTTGCGGAGTGTGCCTACGGACGCGTGCTGTATTGGTCAGCCCACTTGATTGACGGGCTTGCCGGCGAAAAACGATTCAATGTTGTCCACGAGCTGGTCAGCCAGACCTTGGGTTGCTTCTTCGCTTGCCCAGGCCACGTGCGGGGTGAGGATGAAGTCTGGACGTTCCAGCAAGGCATTGAAAGGATGATTCGGCGGGGGCGGTTCCACACTGACCACATCGAATGCTGCGCCGGAGATGAGGCCGGCATCGAGCGCGGGTCCGACAGCTGACTCATCAACGAGACCGCCACGAGCCGTATTAATCAGGAGCGGCTTGCGCGACATAATTGCAAACTCGTTGGCACCAATCAGGTTGCGAGTCGACGGCATCAGCGGACAGTGAAGCGTGACAATGTCCGACTTAGCGAGGACTTCTTCGAATGGGGTGTACAAGGGCCCCATGTCGTTCCGACCCTTGTACGTCGAGAAGAGGACCTTCATGCCCAATGCCCGGCCCATCGTGGCGACCGATTGCCCAAGCACGCCATCGCCAATGATGCCGAGCGTCGAGCCGGCCAGGTCGCGGATGGGGTAGTCGAAGAAGCAGAACTGGCCCGACTCCTGCCACCGTCCCTTTCGGACCGCATCCTGGTATGCAGTGATGCTACGACGAAGAGCAAAAATCAGCGCGAAGGTGTGCTCGGGCACCGTGTTAATCGCGTAGTTTCGAATGTTGCTGACAACGATGCCCCGCGCGGAACAGGCAGGCACATCCACGTTGTCGTAGCCGGTTGCTGCCACGGCAACGAGTTTCAGTCGCGGCGCATCTGCGATGGCGCTTGCGTTCAGCTTTGACTTGTTTAGGATAACGATGTCGGCATCTGCAATGCGGGCCGGGACGTCCTCTGGCGCCGTGTATTCGAACACCTGGAGGGTGTGCGGGAAGTTCGGCGTCCGTAGGATGGTTTTCGGGGGAAGCGTCGCGCTGTCGAGAAAAACGATTTTCATGATTACTTGGCTCCAGCAGTTTCAAGGAGACGCTGGGCTTCAAGAACCACTGCGTCAGGCGTGATGTTGAAAAGGCGATAGAGAGCGTCAGCTGGGCCAGGCGCTCCAAAGCCCTTCATCCCGACAAATCCACCTTCAATCCCCAGATATTGGTCCCAGCCATACCTCACCGCGGCTTCGATACCAATCCGCACTCCGTCCCTGCCAAGGACAGTAGCCTTGTACGCGGCGTCCTGAGCATCGAAGAGTTCCCAGCAAGGCAGCGAAACGACTGCTGTGGCGATGCCGAGCGCTTCCAGTCGCTTCTGCGCTTCGAGCGCCATCGCTACTTCGGAGCCAGTTGCCAAAAGCGTGACCTGGCGCTTGCTGCTCGACGCCTCGGAGAGTACGTACCCGCCTTTCCGGCTGAGATTTTCTTCAGTGTGGGCTTGTCGCACGCGTGGCAGCTTCTGGCGCGCAAACACCATGCTGACCGGGCCAGTACGATGCGCCATCGCAACCTCCCAGCACTCCACGGCTTCGGTCGCGTCGGCGGGACGCATGACAAGCATGTTTGGCATGGCTCGCAGCGAGGCGAGAATCTCCACCGGCTGGTGAGTGGGGCCGTTCTTGCCGATGCCGATTGAGTCGTGACTGAAAACGAACTTCACCGGCAGGCCCATGAGCGCGGCCATCCGCATTGCGGGTCGCTCATAGTCAGAGAAGGCTAGGTACGTGACGCTGAGCGGCACAACGCCACCATGCGCGGCCATGCCGTTTGCCATGGAGCCCATCAGATGCTCCCGGACGCCACAATGGACATACGAGCCGCTCCGATTGGTAGCTGTGAACGCCTGCAGCAGTCCCTTATGGCCTGTCGGCGCTTCCAAGTCTGCACATCCAACCATGCGCTCGGGCATGACTTCGGCAAGCGCTTGATTGATTGCTCCGGAAATCTGGATGCCGCCAGGGAAATCGTCGGAATCGAAACACTTGCGCTTGAAGTCGTGCAGGACTTGTTCCCAACCCGCAGGCAGTCTGCCGCGCATAATGCGTTCGAACTCGGCCCGCTTTTCCGCCGGAAGAGCCGCCACGCGGGCCTTCCAGTCCTCATAGGTGCTCTGGTTGCGTGCACCGAAGCCGCGCCAACCCGAGAGGATGTCTTCCGGAATTTCGAACTGGCCATGCGGCCAATTGAGCAGCTCGCGAGCGGCCTTGGCGTCCTCTTCGTACAGGCGAGCACTGTGGCCGCCGCGTTGGCCCTGCACGCGCGGAATGCCTTTGCCAATGACCGTACGGCACGCAATCATCGAAGGGCGCGGGTCAGCGTTGGCCAGCTCAAGCGCTTCGGAAACTTCAGCGATGTTATGTCCGTCGACTTCAATGACTTGCCAGCCGGCGACTCGGAACCGTTCTGCGACGTTCTCGCTAATAGAGAGTTCAGTCTTGCCGTCGTCCGTAATCTGGTTGTCGTCCCACAGCAGCGTGAGCTTCGACAACTTCAGGTGACCGGCCAGCGAAATCATTTCTTGGCCGATGCCCTCTTGCAGGCAACCGTCGCCGACGAAGGCGTAGGTGCGGTGGTTGACGAGGTCATCACCGAAGCGGGCATTAAGGAAGGCTTCAGCGACGGCCATACCAAAGGCATTCGCGATGCCTTGGCCGAGAGGTCCAGTGGTGACCTCGATACCAAGCTTGGGGTCGTACTCGGGATGGCCGGCGCAGTGGGACCCGAGTTCGCGGAAGCTTTTCACCTGGTCAAGTGTGATGTGCTCGTAGCCGGTCAGATACAGCAGCGAGTAAAGCAGCATGGAACCGTGGCCGTTAGAGAGAACGACGCGGTCGCGGTCCCACCAAGTGGGGTCTTGCGGGTTGAATTTAAGTTGCTTGCCGTAGAGAGCAGTGGCAATCTCGGCCATACCTAGGGGAACGCCTTGGTGCCCCTCAGTTGCGCGGACAATCGCGTCGATGGAAAGAAAGCGAATGGCATGCGCCAGTGGCTGAAGTTCATGTGCGGTCATAGCGGTATGCACGCCGAGCGGACTTACTCGGCCGCTTTGTCTCCGTTGTAGTTTGTCGGAAGAGGACTTAATTCTTCGCGACAGTATCTACGTGAGGCAAGCGATGAAAATTCAGGGATTATTGAATATCTGTCATGTAAGAAGTCTGTGGCGGAGGAAAGTCATTCAACGCCAGTGAGACGACTTTCCTCCCGCAACCATTCGAGGAAGCAAACCACCTCCGGGCGTGCGGCGTGCCGAGCAGGATAGACGACATGGTGCTGCACGATATCGAGACCAAGCTCCTCGTCAAATACGCGGCAAAGGCGACCGGCCTTAATGTGCGCTGCAGCTAGCTTTGTGCTTTCAAGCGCAATTCCGAGGCCTTGGACTGCCGCATCAATACTCATCATTGAGCGGTCAAAGCGAAGCGGAATCCTCTCAGCATGCAGGTCCGGAGCGTAGTCCGCGAACCACGCCGGCCACTGTACGAGACTAATACGGGAGTGAATGAGGGGAGCTTGGACCAAGTCTTCGGGAGCCTGGACCGGGTGTCGGCTGAGGAAATCCGGGCTGGCAAGGGGGACAACCCGCTCCGAGAACACCGGCTCAATTTCCAAATCAGGCCAGTTAGGCAAACCATAACGAATGTCGATATCAACCTGCCCAATTTCGAAGTCCGAGTGCTCGGGAGACGCCGATAGTCCTAGCGAGATTTCTGGATGGCGACGCGCAAAGTTGGCGATTCTGGGCATCAGCCATAGGCTGGCAAAGCTAGGACTGGAGTGAATGTAGAGCGAGTCCTCGACACCGTGTCGCAAGTCTTCGGTCGCGGAATTAATGGCGCCAAGCGCACCGGCGACGCGTGAGAGATAGGTTTGCCCCGCAGGCGTCAGCTCTACGCCCCGCGTGGAGCGCTCGAAAAGCCTGAGTCCAATCAGCTTTTCCAACCGAGCCACCTGATGACTAACTGCCGACGGCGTCAGATGCAGTTCTGTCGCGGCAAGGGCAAAGCTCTTGCGGCGTGCAATGGCTTCAAAAGCGAGTAGAGACGTCAGCGGAGGAATCATGGCAGCCAACTGGTAAAGGCAGTGTTGCGATGCAACATGCGGGGGGCGTAAAGAATGCATGACATTTTATCGTTTGCCGGGCGGATTGCTGTAACCCAGAATCACTGCGCTCGCAGCCAGATTTCCTTCAATCGGCATATTGGCGTTGCCGCGCTTGGTGGCGCCAGTTCGCCTGGTAGTCGCGCGTTGTTGGGACGGTGCATGCAGCGCTTGCACGTGCCGTCTCCAAACGAGGTGAACTCCTCTCACTGCCCTGCGTAATTCTGTCGGGAGGCGAGACCACAGTCACCGTGCGTCCTCGAGAGTCGGGACAGGTCTGATGTCTCTTCTCTGACCTGAAGTTGAGCTAGGGCCGGCGACGCGTCGAGCATCAGTCATTATTCAGACTCGGACTCTCCGCCAGTGCTTGCATTAGCCACTCCCGGAACAGACGCATTTTCGGGAGGTGGCCGCGACTGGAGAGATAGTTAAGGCTATGGCATTCGATGCGAGGGCCCTCTTTGCCGAAGGGAAGTACTAGCACGCCCGATGCAAGCTGCCGCTCCACCAACAGCATGCTTTCCAAGCACACGCCCAAGCTATCGATTGCAGCAAAAATCGACATGAACGAGCGGTCGAAGCGGGGCCCCCGCTCTAGGTTCAGTTGCACACCAGGATGGTCTGCTTCCCAGTTTCGCCACGTGTAAAGATTTACCTCCGAATGGATAAGCATCTGATGTGAGAGGTCCGTGGGGGTGCGAAGGCATGGGTTTCCTTCAACCAGATTCGGTGAGCAAAGAGCCACGATAGGCTCGGGCGGAAACATCTCTGTCTCTATCCCTGCTCGTGCCAGTCCCGCCCCATAGCGAATATCGAAGTCCACCATGCCGTCCTCGAGGTCAACCTTTTCGCCCGAGGCGGTAATCCGCACGTCCACATCTGGGTACATCGTCGTGAAGCGCGCGATTCTTGGCATTAACCACTGGGCGCCAAGGCTGGGTACAACGTGCACATTAATAAGGTCACTCTTTCCGGCCCGGGAAATCTCTTGAACGCCTGATTCGATTTGACCAAAGGCATCTCCGACGTTCCTTGCAAACTTCCGGCCCGCGTCGGTGAGGATGACAGAGCGGTGAATTCGATGGAAAAGTTGAATGCCGAGAAGCCGCTCCAGTTCCCGAATACGGTGACTCACGGCGGACGGCGTCAAATGTAGCTCTTCCGCGGCGCGGATGAACGAGCCCAAGCGCGACGCCGCTTCAAAGGCTTGGAGGGTTGCCAACGGGGGGATTTTGCGCACAATAAGAATGAACTCATATCACCGATTAAACCTTTTAAAGCTGTTCCCTGCATGCGTCAAGGCGAATTGCGAAGTGCGGCGCACCTACGGGTAAACGCTTGCTCTCTACCGAGGTACGGTCCTGGATACACGGCCGCCGGCGGATATCACTTTCACCGCCCCTTCAATTTGCACTTTTTTTGAGCACAATTGCTTGGCATGTCGCCTAACCCAAGGGCGTTAGGGCTCTAGATGGCCACGAAGCGTATGAAGCAGAGCATTTCCTTTGGTTTGGTCCCGGTTACCAATCAAGTCTCCCGTTGGTCGGCGAAACGGTGAACACAGCTCACTCATAATCGATTTTTATTCTCTTGACCGCATCATTTCTGTAAACCAACATACCATCAAGAGGCCAGACAACGCCCTATAAATGGAAGCACGTCCACCGCCGTCGTGCTCTGGAGACAACATGAAAACGTCGAAATTCTTTTCAAAATTTCTAGCGCGAAATTGAGCTTTATTTAAAGCGAAATATTCAGGCGCGAAGTCAATCTCTTATATTTTCTGAGCCATCGCTGGTAAGCGGCGCGCCGCAAGAAGTTCGCGGTGCTGCTTTTCTGGTTGCCTTTATGTCTTCCCTGCTGTCAGTGGCCAGGGCAAGGGGCGATGAGATGGCTCTGCAGTTCTGTGTCACTTCGCGGCTGTGCCAGACGTCAACGCCCAGCCCGCTGCCTTCTAAGGAAATAAAATGACCCAAGTTTCAAGTCACTACGCCGACCTAGATGATGTCACCCTGCACTACCTCAAGGCAGGCGAGGGGTTCCCCGTGGTACTGCTGCACGGCATTCCGCAGACTTCGTACGAATGGCGCTTCATTATTCCGGAGCTCACCAAGAAGTACTCCGTGATTGCTCCCGACCTGCGTGGACTCGGCGATTCCTCCAGGCCTGGCTCCGGCTACGACAAGAAGACGGTCGCCAACGACGTCTGGCAATTGCTGCAAAAGCTCAACATCAAGGAATTCTTCCTTGTTGGTCACGACTGGGGCGGTCCTACGGCATTCTCGCTGGCCGCTCAGCATCGGGAGGCGGTGCGCAAACTCGCAATTCTCGACGTCGCGATTCCGGGCGACGGGCACGATTTCTCACAGAACGGCCGGCGTTGGCACCACGCGCTTTTCCGCACCCCCGACTTTCCTGAGGCGCTGTTCCACGACCGCGAACACCTGATTCTCAACTGGCTGTTTGAAAACTACGGTCATCGCCCGACTTGCATTTCCGAGGAAGACAAGAGGGAATACCTGCGCACCTACGCCAAGCCCGGTGCCATGCGCGCGATGTACTCGTTCTATCGCGCGTTGCCCCAAGATAATGAAGACAACAAGGCAATGCTGGAAGCCAACGGCAAGCTCAGGATGCCTGTCCTCGCTCTGGGAGGAAGCAAAAGCTTCGGCCGCGGTATGGACACGATTGATTCCGTGAAGCGCGTTGCAGAGGACGTCCGTGGCGGCTTGATTCCGGACTGCGGTCACTGGGTCACTGAGGAACAGCCGGAATTCATCTCGCAGCAATTGATGGAGTTCTTTGGCGAGTGAAGGTCACGGTTAGGTAAAACGATATTAAACGAATTAAGGAGACAACATGGTCAATTCCACCCGTCGCAGGCTCGTGCTCACTGGAGCAGCGGCCGCCGGTGCCTCAATGGCTTTCCCGGGCCTCGTTTTCGGCCAAGCAAAGTTCAAGCTGAAGTGCGCGAACATCATGCCGACCGACCATCCTCTGAACGTTCGCCTGCGAGAGGCGAGCGCGAAAATCAAGGAGCAGACCAACGGTGCGGTAGACATCCAAGTCTTCCCATCAAGTCAGTTGGGAACCGATTCGGATATGCTCGCGCAGTTGCGCGCGGGTGGCATTGACCTATTCGTCCAGACCGGACTCGTCCTGGCGACGCTCGTCCCTGTTGCGTCCATCAATGGCATCGGATTCGCCTTCTCCGACTACAGCAAGGTATGGGCTGCAATGGACGGTGCATTAGGCAAGCACGTCATCAATGCCTTCTCTAAGGTGAACCTTATCGCCTTCGACAAGATGTGGGACAACGGCTTCCGCCAGACCCTTTCCTCGAACAAGGCAATTCGCACGCCGGACGACATCAAAGCCTTCAAGATTCGCGTTCCCCCGAGCCCCCTGTGGACATCCATGTTTAAAGACATTGGCGCCTCACCGGTTTCCATTCCTTGGGGCGAGACGTATTCCGCGCTTCAAACGAAAGTCGCCGACGGGTTGGAGAACCCTCTCGCCGGCATCTACTTCGCGAAGATGTATGAGGTGGGCAAGTACATCTCGAACACCAACCACATGTGGGATGGCTTCTGGATGGTCGCCAATCGACGCTCCTTCGAGGCTATGCCGGCCGCGACGCGAGACATCATCTCAAAGGTAATGAATGACAGCGCGTTGCAGCAACGCGCCGACGTGGAGAAACTGAACAAGGAACTCAAGACCAATCTGACGGCGAAGGGAATCCAATTTTCTGACGTTGATACCAACGCATTCCGAACCAAGTTACAGCAATCCGGCTTCTACGCTGAATGGCGCAAGCGGATGGGCGACGAAGCGTGGGGGTTGCTCGAAGCAACGGTTGGCAAGTTGGCGTAATCCGCCAAAAGTGAGGCTTGTGATGGAAACTTTATCTTCGACGCTGCCTATGGGACGTCGAACCTTTGCAGATTCGTGTGAGCATGTTCTTCTGCGCGTCGTAGAAATCGTGGCATCGATTATTCTCGTTGGGGAAATCAGCATTCTCGCCACCGGCGTGATTGCGCGCTATGTTCTCGACACACCGATTACGTGGTCCGACGAGTTAGCATCAATTCTCTTCATTTGGCTATCGATGCTAGGGGCGGCCATCGCGTTCCAGCGCGGACAACACATGCGTATGACAGCGTTGGTCGGGCGCTCGAACTCCAGCAATCGACGAATACTCGAAACCATTGCACTGGCTGTGCCCTTAGCGTTTATGGTTGCGATTCTGCTCCCGGCGATTGACTACGCCATGGAAGAGGCCATTGTAACGACGCCTGCGTTGGAAATTTCCAACCTATGGCGTTCCGCAGCGCTGCCCACTGGCGTCGCCCTCATGATTGTCTTCGCCGCCTTCAGGATTCTTAAGGAGAGGATGTTTCGCAGCATCCTCATCGCTGCAGTCGTTGCGATAGCGGTCTACGGGTTGCTGACGGTGGCCAAGCCAATCTTTGCTGACTTGGGAAATTGGAATTTGTTGATTTTCTTTGTTGGGATGATTGGCCTGGGTGTAGCTCTCGGGGTGCCAATCGCGTTTGTGTTCGCACTGTCGGCCGTTGCGTATGTCTTCACCTCAACGTCGACACCGACAATGGTTCTCGCGGGCCGACTCGATGAGGGGATGAGCCACCTTATTTTGCTGGCGGTGCCTCTCTTCGTCTTCCTAGGGTTGCAGATTGAGTCGAATGGGATGGCGCGAGCTATGGTGGCCTTTCTCGCAACGCTGCTTGGACATGTCCGGGGAGGCTTGTCGTACGTGCTGATTGGGGCCATGTATCTGGTTTCCGGCATCTCGGGGTCGAAGACTGCGGATATGGCTGCCGTTGCGCCGGCGCTCTTCCCGGAGATGCAGCAGCGTGGTGCCAAGCCCGGTGACCTCATAGCGCTATTGGCTGCAACAGGCGCGCAGACCGAAACGGTTCCTCCGAGCATCGTGCTGATTACGATTGGTTCTGTGACGGGGGTTTCAATTTCAGCCTTGTTCACCGGTGGTTTATTGCCAAGCGTTGTTCTCGGTATCACGTTGTGCTCTGTGGTGTGGTGGCGTTACAAAAACGAAGACCTGTCCTCGGTCAAGAAAACGCCAAAGGCTAAGATTGCAAAGGCTTTCATAGTGGCACTGCCAGCTCTTGCACTCCCGTTCGTAATTCGAGCGGCCGTGGTGGAGGGGATGGCCACTGCAACCGAAGTCTCGACAATTGGCATCATCTATTCGCTGGTTGTGGGCGCGATTGTGTATCGCCATTTCGACATCAAGCGGTTGGGCCAGATGCTGGTAGAGACTGTTTCGCTATCCGGCGCAATCCTTTTCATCATCGGCGCGGCTACTACAGTCGCTTGGTCGCTGACGCAGTCGGGCTTCTCGCAAGACTTGGCGGCACTGATGAGCAGCCTTCCGGGTGGACCGGCCATGTTCATCGCGGTCTCCATCGTCGCCTTTGTGATTCTTGGCAGCGTGCTGGAAGGTATTCCGGCGATTGTCCTGTTTGCCCCGCTCGTTTTCCCAATCGCGAAAAACCTCGGTGTGAATGAAGTTCACTATGCAATGATTGTCGTGCTGTCGATGGGCATGGGTTTGTTCATGCCACCAGTCGGCGTTGGATACTACGCTGCCTGTGCGGTGGGGCGGGTGGAGCCAAGTGAAGGACTTCGGCCCATCTGGGGCTACATGATTGCCCTTTTCGTGGGTCTTGTGCTGGTCGCAATGATTCCTTGGCTGTCGATTGGCTTCCTCTAAACCATGTTGTCTCCGTTCGGGCCTCTGGACCGGTCAGCCTTTCGTAGGCATGACCTCCCCCCGAAAAACCGTAGCATCCAAAACTAGAGATTTCTGGCAAATTTGAAGCCCTGACGGGCAGGGGATTTGCAATGAAAAGATCGAAGTACACCGAAGAGCAGATTGCGTTCGCGCTGAAGCAAGCCGAAGTGGGTACCACGGTGGCAGAAGTGTGCCGGAAGATGGGTATTTCGGAAGCCACGTTCTACAACTGGAAGAAAAAGTACGGCGGCCTCGGCGTTTCCGAGCTGCGGCGGCTGAAACAGCTGGAAGAGGAAAACGCACGGCTCAAGCGCATGGTGGCCGACCTCAGTCTGGACAAGCAGATGCTGCAGGAGGTGGTGCAAAAAAAGCTGTGAAGCCGGCCCGTAAGCGCGAGCTGGCTGACTTTTTGATGCAGGCGTATCGGGTGAGCATTCGGCGCGCTACGGCGGTGCTGCAGTTGCGTCAGGCCACGTATTTTTATCAACCTCACCCGCGCGATGACCGTGCTGAGCGACGACGTATCCGGGAGATCGCCCAGACGCGAATACGTTATGGCGCGGAGCGCATTCATGTCCTGCTGCGACGCGAAGGCTGGCTTATCAATCACAAGAAGACGTACCGGATCTACTGCGAGGAAGGGCTGAATCTGCGGCGTAAGCGACCACGCCGTCGTGTTGCCGCAGCACATCGCATGGAGCGCCCTGAAATCTCTACCGTGAATGCCTGTTGGAGCATGGATTTCGTGGCCGATCAGCTGTTCAACGGGCAGAAAATCCGGGCCTTAACTGTGGTCGATAATTTTAGTCGGGAGAGCTTGGCGATTACCGTCGATTACGCCTTGAAGGCGGCAGATGTGGTGGCCACGATGGGGCATCTGAAAGCGCTGCGCGGTACACCGAAACGCATACAGGTCGATAACGGAAGCGAATTCATTTCGCATGTGCTAGATCACTGGGCGTATGAAAATGGCGTAACCTTGGATTTCTCTCGGCCAGGCAAACCCACGGACAATCCGTTCATCGAGTCGTTCAATGGCAGTTTCCGGGATGAATGCCTGAACGTGCATTGGTTCCTGTCATTGGACGACGCTCGTGAAAAGATCGAGGACTGGCGACAGGACTACAACGACTTCAGACCGCATAGCTCGCTAGGCGATTTGACTCCGGGCGAGTTCCGACTCGCACACCTTGACGCCGGAAATCTCTAGGTCGAGGTGCTCGGTTAAGCGGGGGGAGGTCAATTAACCCCCGGACTCTAAAGCCTGATGCTACTGAATACGGGGGGACGTCGCACCTATTCCTTGTGCCTGTGCACGTTCCTGTAGCGGCACGCTTGCGTGGCGCAGGTATTGATGGAGGAATATTATGGATGTCGGAAGTGTTACTGATGGCCCGCTATCTCGTGCGGCACATACTCGACTTCGAGGCTAAGCTTTTCCTCGTTCGAGAGCTCCAGGGACAGTGCGCTTATAGAGTCAGTCAACTGTGATGCCTTCGAGACACCGATGATGGGGGCGGAGACGCTACGTTTCGCCAGCACCCAAGCCAGCGCGACCTGTGCCATCGGAACTCCGCGCGCAGCGGCTATCCGCTCTACAGCATCGACGACCTTCCTGTCCGCTTCTTTGGTTTGGTCGTACAGAGCTGTGCCGACGCTGTCTTTCTCAATCCGACTTGTTTGAGCACCAAACGGCCGAGTCAATCGGCCGCGAGCAAGAGGACTCCATGGCATTAGCCCGACGCCAAGGTCTTGGCACAACGGAATCATCTCTCGTTCCTCCTCGCGATATAGCAGGTTCACGTGGTTCTGCATGGACACAAACTTCGTCCAACCGTTCCGAGAGGCAATTTCCTGAGCCTTGGCGAACTGCCAGGCAAACATCGACGACGCGCCGATGTAGCGCGCCTTTCCCGCCTTGACGACGTCGTGCAGCGCTTCCATCGTTTCTGCGATTGGGGTGTTGTAGTCCCACCGATGTATCTGGTAGAGGTCAACGTAATCAGTGCCAAGACGCGCAAGACTCGCATCAATGGCGCTCATGATGGCCTTTCGGGACAGGCCTTTGTCGTTTGGCTTAGTTTCTCCAGAGGATGACCCGCCACCGCTGAGCGGGAAATATACCTTCGTTGCCAGGACGATTTCATCACGATTGGCAAATTCGCGAATGAACTTTCCGACAATTGCTTCTGACGTACCTGCCGAATAACTGTTGGCCGTGTCGATGAAGTTGATTCCCTGCTCAATTGCGCTTCGGAATATGGGGCGTGAATCCGCTTCGCCGAGCGTCCAGGGATGCGCGCCGGCGTCAGGGTCACCGAATGTCATGCAACCCAAACAAAGACGAGAGATGTCCAGGCCAGTTGAGCCAAGTTTTGTGTATTCCATATCGTAGCTATCGATAACAACGGGTCTCTGAATTTTTCCTCACTGCTTTGAGGAAGCGCACATCGGGTGGGCGGCCACAACATGTCCAGTCTGTTGGGCTGCAGTCGAATACAAAAAAGCAAAAGACCCGCCACGGATGAGCGGGACGGGCCTTCACAACTACAAAGACTTTAGTGCAAGGCAGGTTGTCGCGTTTCGTGCGAAGCCGCTTTCATGCCTACGACAGCAGGTGCGGTCTCACGCATCGTCAATGCGCACAGTGTGGAGATGATGCCCAGCAGAGAAAACAGAACCGCTGGACCAATCCAACCGACGATGCCATAGAGACCCGTAGCGACAAAGGGAATCAGACCAGCCACCAGGGAAGCACCGTTGTAGCCCAGCGAGATACCCGACGACCGGACGTTGGCGGGGAACTGTTCCGAGAACCAGGATGGCTCCACCGCGAAGATAGGGTCGTGGCTCAGCAGCAGCGACAGCGAGATGGCAGTTACAACCATGATGCCGGCACCAGTGTTGATAAGCATGAACATCGGGATGCCGAACAGAATGGTGAAGACCGCGCCGAGCATGTACACAGGACGGCGGCCGACACGGTCACTCCACGCGCCGTAGAGAAGATGGCTGACGAGACCGATGGCGGAGCCAATCATCGTGCCCCACAGTACATTCTCTTTGGTAGTGATGTTCGCCAGAACCACGTATGACAGCATGAAGCTGGTTGTAACGTAGTAGCCGCCGGTCTCCGCCAAGCGCAGGCCGATGATACGCAGCACCTTGCGCCAGTCGTTTCGCAGCACGTCCAGAGCGGGTTGCTTGACAATGGTGTTTTTCGCTTTCATGGCCTCGAAATCAGGCGATTCTTTGACGCTCAGACGTATGAAGAGACCGATGCCAACCATGACGACAGAGACAAGGAACGGCACACGCCAGACCCAGTCGCCCTCGAAGAGGGCAGCCGACATGAGGAACGCACCGTTCGCCATCAGCAACCCTAGCGGGATACCAACTTGCGGCACGGCACCGAAGAAGCCACGCCGCTCCGGTGGCGAATGCTCACACGCCATGAGTACAGCGCCGCCCCATTCTGCGCCGAAGCCCACGCCCTGAATCATACGAAGCAGAATGAGGAGAATGGGAGCGAGCACGCCAGCCTGTTCATAGGTCGGTAGAGCGCCAATTAATACGGTGGCGCCGCCCATGGCAAGCAAGGACCAGAACAGCACGGCCTTGCGACCGAGTCGGTCACCGTAATGGCCGGCGAGATAGCCTCCCAGTGGGCGCATCAGGAAGCCGACCGCCAGGGTTGCGAAAGACGCGAGAATGCCGACGATAGGTTCGGTGGTGTGGAAGAAGATTTTCCCGAACCATCCAGCAGCAGCCGTACCGTAGATGAAGAAGTCGTAGCTCTCAACGGCCGAGCCAATCATGGACGCGATGGATACCTTGACCGCGCCGTCTTTTTTCGGCGCATTAGTCGTGGCAGATGTCATATTGCCTTTGTCTCCAGATGTTTATTGTCCTGTCTATTGCTGCACGGGCCCCTTTGGGACCACGTCCAGCCTGAAGATGCCTGCGCAGGGCCGTCCGTACCTACCGCTTGACGAATTACTGCTGAAAGGTCTCGATGACTCTGCTATCGTCGCGCTGACCAAGCCCGACCTCGGCAGCCTGACAGTACCGCGCATGCGATATGTCGAGCAGTGGGACTTGAGCTCCACAGCCTTGAGCGGCTTCAACCACCAGACCGCTGTCCTTCACGAAGATGTTGATGGAGCTCGTCACCTCGACGTCCGTGCCCTTGAGCATGCGGGGGCCACGGTCCGACAGCATCCAGGAGCCGGCCGCGCCTTTTTCAAT
The DNA here is from genome assembly GCF_902459725.1 of Pandoraea eparura. Taxonomy (GTDB): domain Bacteria; phylum Pseudomonadota; class Gammaproteobacteria; order Burkholderiales; family Burkholderiaceae; genus Pandoraea; species Pandoraea eparura. The sequence goes on along the minus strand of NZ_CABPSH010000003.1, from coordinate 201,255 downwards.
CAGGCCCAGGACCTGTGCCGAGTCCAGGCCGAGCGAGCGAGCCAAGTTCAATGCCTCAGCGGCAGCGACGATATGGACCGAGCAGAGGTGCTGGTTGACGACCTTGATAGCCTGCCCGTCGCCAAGCTTTTCGCCCGTGATGCGGACTTCGCCCATGGCCTGGAGTACCTGGCGTACTGTCTCGATGTCGGCGGCGTCGCCGGCAGCAAAGATGACCAGTTGACCGGTCCGGGCACGAGCGACTCCACCGGTGACCGGGGCATCTACCACGCGCACGCCTGCGGCACGCAAACGCTCGCCTTGTTCGCGCACGCTGGCGGGGCCGACGGTGGACATGATGACCCAAGTACGGGCGATGGGCTTACCAACGGCGTCATCAACGAGCTTTGCTAGCTGGCCTGGCGTGGCGACCATCACGACGGCGACGTCCGCCATCGGAAGGTCCGAAACGCGGTTGACGGCCGCAATGCCCTGCGCTTGTGCGTTGTCACAAGCAGCGGGTACTACATCGAAGCCGCCGACGGTGTGACCCGCATTGCGAATCTGGAGAGCCATCGGCAGTCCGATGGCGCCCAAGCCGATGAAATTGACGTTCATTTTGACCTTCCCCTTACTTAAGCCATTCTTTGATGCGCTCGACGATGACTTCCGTCGAGATGCCGTACCGGTCATGCAGCGTCGGCAGCGCGCCGGCGTCAAGGAACTGGTCTGGCAGGGCCACCACTTCGAGGGCGGGGTAGACGCGTGCCTGCATTAGCGTCATGGCGACAGCTTCGCTGAGGCCCCCCACAGTGCTGTGGTTCTCGGCTACCACGACCAGTCGACCGCTGCGGCGGCACTGCTCAACGATGGTGGCCACGTCCAGCGGCTTGATGGTTGGCACGTGCAGCACACCCACGTCGGCGGTGCCGCCGGCCATGGCCTGAGCGACTTCCAGCGCGCGCATCGTCATGAGACCTGACGAAATAATCAGCACGTCACGGCCGTCGCGCAGCAGCTTGGCCTTGCCGAGCTCGAACTTGTAGTTGTATTCGTCTAGCACCAGCGGCACCTTGCCACGCAGCAGGCGCATGTAGACCGGCCCCTTGTACTCGGCGATGGCGGCGACGGCCTGCTCGGTATCGAGGGCGTCGCAGGGGTCGATGACGGTCATACCCGGGATGGCGCGCATCAGCGCCAAGTCCTCGGCTGCCTGGTGGCTCGGGCCGTAGCCGGTGGTCAGCCCGGGCAGAGCAGCGCAAATCTTGACGTTGAGGTTTTCTTCGGCGATGACTTGGTGGATGAAGTCATATGCGCGGCGGGTGGCGAACACAGCATAGGTGGTCGCGAAGGGCGTGAAGCCTTCCTTCGCCATGCCACCGGCGGCGGCCATCAGCAACTGCTCGGCCATACCCATCTGGAGGAAGCGCTCGGGGAACGCTTGACCGAAGATGTGCAGATCAGTGTACTTCGATAGGTCGGCGGTCATGCCGACGATTTCAGGGCGCTTCTCGGCCTCGGCGACCAGCGCATGGCCAAACGGGGCAGCGGTGGTGCGCTGGCCTTCTGCTGCGATGGAGGCAATCATCGCCGAAGTGGTCAGGCGAGGCTTGGCGGGCGCTTGGGACTGGGTCGGAGTCTTGTTCTCGACAGCGGTGCTCATTGCTCGGCTCCGTAGGATTGGGTGGCGGCGTAGTTGGCGTCCAGAACCGAAATGGCGTGCTGCCATTCATCAGCTTCAACACGGATGAAGTGGTTCTTCTCGCGGGTTTCGAGGAAGGGGACGCCCTTGCCCATCAGCGTGTCGAACAGAATCACGCGAGGCACCGGCTCCTTCAAATTGCGGGCGCGGTCGAACGCCTCAATCACGGCAGGCAGGTCGTTGCCATTCACGCGCTGCGTGTACCAGCCGAAGCTCTGCCACTTGTCCGGTAGCGGCTCAAAGCCGAGTACTTCGTGCGACACGCCGTCAGCCTGCTGGCGGTTGACGTCGACCAGGCAAATCAGGTTGCTGAGCTTATGGTGCGAGGCCGACAGGGCGGCTTCCCAGGTGGAGCCTTCATCCAGTTCGCCGTCAGACATCGAGTTGTAGACGAAGGCCGAGCTGCCCTTCATCTTGAGACCCAGCGCCATGCCCACTCCAATGGGGAGGCCTTGGCCCAGCGAGCCGCCCGAGATTTCCATGCCCGGCGTGTAAGTCGCCATACCCGACATCGGCAGGCGGCTATCATCGGAGCCGTAGGTTTCCAGTTCCGTCTCATCGATGATGCCGGCTTCAATCAGGGCGGCGTACAGCGCAATGGCGTAGTGACCATGCGACAGCAAGAATCGGTCGCGGCCTTCCCACTCCGGTTCACCCGGGCGGATATTCATGGCATGGCAGTATGCCGTGGCCAACACATCGGCATAGCCGAGCGCCTGGCCGATATAGCCTTGTCCCTGCACTTCGCCCATGCGAAGTGCGAACCGCCGGATGCGCCACGCATGGTGGGCCACAGCGGCTTGCGGCGAAATCTTGCTCGCCTCTTGTGCCGGATTTGCAGTCATCGTCTCCATTCCTATCTGGCAGAACACGTTTGTTGCCCTTCCGCCTAGGGTGCAACGTGAAAAAACGCTCACGTATGCCCCGATACAGCAGGGATGAACAAAGGCTATCACCTCGTTTCGGAGACCACAAAAGAAACATTTGCCTTTATAGATGAGGTGAAATCACCTATCGAGCTTGGGTATGTTTGCTCTCATTTGGCGCGCGTTATGGGGCTGCATAACGCGCCAACTCAGCGGCGACCGATGAACCGAGAATCACGTCAGTGATTCAATGCTCAGGGATGGTGTGCGGCGCGGCGCCGTGCGCACTCCGTGAGCTTGTGCTTTGATAGACCCGAGGGGCCGTTGCCGCAGTAAGGGGCGCGCGAGAGTGCCACGCACGGCGCCCAAAGTGCTCACGCCTGTCCTGCCGTAGGCCGAAGCGTACCCAGTCCATCGATGAACTGTGATCTGCTGCCCGCTACTTTCCCGGCCACCGGAGGGCGTCGACCGCCGCACGTCGTGCGACAGTGAATCGAGGATCGCACGAGCAGGAGGAATTCGACCCGGTTTCAGATCGGGCGCTCCGTGGCGCCAACGCCGAGTGCCCGGGCGGCGGCGCGCATGTCCGTAAGGCTCAGAAAGGGCCGATCCTCTTCTTCCCAACCGTCAAGAAACCGGACCGCGCTCAGGTTGATAGCCTCGGCAACGAGCGCCTCCGCATCGGCAATTGGCCGTCCGGCCAGCAACTGTGCAGCCAGCTCTTCTGTGCCGCCCTCCATCGCAAAGTCCAGCCGTATCTGTCTGTCAGACAGTGTGGACTTAACCCATGCGAGCATGTCATCCGCCTCGGGCACATCAAAACGTACCTGCATCGCGAAGCGCCCGCCACGCAACACGGCCGGATCGAGCACGTCCGGATGATTGGTGGCTGCAATGTAGACGACATCCGGTATCCGTCCGCCGGTGCCATCCACCGTGGCCAGGATCCGATTGGTGAGGGCAGAGACGTTCGAGCCACGTCTATTAGCAAGAATTGAGTCGGCCTCGTCGATAAACACGATTGCCGGGCGCTGGTCGTTCGCCTTGCGCACGAGCTTTTCCCATTCATCGGGACGGGAAATCAGGTCGGTGCCGGTGGTCGACAGGAACAGCCAGTCTGACGCCTTTGCAAGCGACATCGCTGCCATGGTCTTGCCGGTGCCGGGCGGGCCGTAAAACAGGATCCCTCGCGGCAGGGTGCCACCGAGCTGGGTGAAGTCGTAGATGTTGCGAAGCCGGTCTCCGATACTCGTCAACATCCCACGGGAGTCTTTAGGCATGACAATCTCCTCAAGCCTAACCACATGCTGTGGAAACGCGCTGCGCTGACCTTGGATGATGCGCATAGCCCGCGTGACGAGCTCGAAGGTGATGGGGCCATCGAATTCGTTGTCGCGCTTCATGTCGCGCAGTTGCGGTCCGAGGGCTGCCAGTCGTGCGGCGCTGAAACCGTTCCAGCGGCGCGCAAGGTCATTGACGATGGCAACGTCGATCGCTTCTCTTCCGAGACACCGTACGATGTTTGCCCAGATCAGGTTGCGGCGGGCCTGGAAGTCAGGAGCGGGTACTTCGATGTGGACGTCAAAGCGCCCGGAGCGGATCGCGGCACGGTCGAGCTGTTCAATGTAGTTAGTCGCTACGACCAGCACAACCCGGGCATCGCGCAGCTCCACAATTTCCCTGAGCAAGGTATTGACCACGTCCCGATCCATCGAGTGGCTCATGCCGGAGCCGTCGCGGGGCTTGAGGAACGAATCGACCTCGTCGATAAAGAGTACGCAGGGCGCACAGCGACGCGCGGTACGAAAGAGGCCGCGAAGTCTCTCAGGTGTCTCGTTGATCCACTTCGAGGCCATGTCGCCGAAAGCTACCGGCAGGAGCGGTATTCCCAACTCGCCGGCCAATGCCTCGGCGAACATCGTCTTTCCGTTGCCAGGTTCGCCAAAGAGCAGGATGCCGTTGCGCGGCTCGCCATCCAGACCGGCTAGGATGTCCTGCCCGGCACGCAGCAGGCGGCGTTTGGTGTCGACCATTCCGGCGAGGTGTTTGAACGAACCCCGGGCGCGACGGACAAGGTCGCTGCAATCGTGGGGAATCGCATCTGTCTTAATGCGCGTTGGGGATTCCGAGCGCTCAACGGGGCGGAGTGCCGGTGACGGGCTCATCGGTATGGCAGGGGGTGTCGAGGAAACAAGTGTGGCCGACGCAACAGCGGTTGTAGCCGGAGCCGCCAGCGCGGGTAAGGCTCCTGGTGCGACTTCAGGAGAAGCGTGAACCGTTGCCCCTGCTACGCAACGGGAGCGGGTGATCTTGTGACGCATGGGAATCCACGCGCGGGAGCCTTCAACGAAGAACTTGGACTTACGGCCGGGAAACGGCTTCTGAATGGCGGAGTGTCGCATGTTGACCTCGTGAGTGTATAGACCGGAAGGCTCCGATCCGTTCTGATGCCGCGGTTCGTTGCGGAAGTCGGGATCAGGTTCTCACGACGTTTGGCAGATGCAAGGCAATGCCGGGACGGGTTTCAAACGGATTTTTTGCACAAATCGTCGGCAAGGCCAAGTGAATCGAGGTCTCGGTAAGGCGTCGGAAAGGGCGCCCCAACGGGCATGCGCCACGTAAGGCGGGTGCCATCACATGAGGCATTGCCTCCTACCGCTCAAAACGCCGATGACCCGACGACGCCTGCTTGCCACGCTTTGCGCAATCCCATCCCAGTACGGAGCTGGGCGGCGGAGGGTCCACGACAAGGCACAACGGCGGCGACGGTTCGACGGATTGGCGTCACTGACCATAGCTGGCATTCATTGATGTCTGCTACGGGGCAGTGCGGTTAAGTGCCAGCATTTTGCCGGCGTACTGGCTGAGAGCCTTGTCCAATAAGGATTGTGCGGGGGTTCGAGTCCCCTTCCTCGCACCAACTCCCCGTTTTGGCATCGGTTACGTAGGTCTCACTTCTTCCCGGAAAATCTCGCAAACGCTCGCCGAATAAGGCGGGGCGGGGTTTTCGTGGATTCTGATTGTTCGTTGTCGGCGAAGAATCTCACCTCTTCAAACTTAAAATCGATGCGTCGGCCCAATCGGGGGCCCGTGGTGACTTGCGCGCTATATGCCGAGTGCTTCAGATCGATTTGGCGTGCGGGGGGCCAATTGGGGGAAGAAAATTTACGACGCCGGCGCGGCTTGCGGCAGGAGATAACTTAGATCTTCATCGAGTCGATGGCACAGGTTGTACACCTCGCTGGAAAGGTCGCTCATCTGATCAAAATAGGCTTCGTTGAATTGCTCGGGGATGGCGGTGGGGCGCTGATTCGCTCCGACCATCGAGAGTGCGACGAGCCGTTCGGACAGCTCGTTCAGACGGTCTAGTGTGTCGCGAGAAGGGATAGGAAGGTGCTGATGGGGTGTCATGCGGGGTTCCTCGTGCTTACCGTTTGAATCCCACCACCCGCTGCACATAGCAGGGGTGGGTGGGCATTGAACTGGGTTAGCAGACCGCGACGGGTATGGTTCAGCGGCACGCCCGAAGGCGTCCCAATCCAAGCCCACCCATAGTATGGGTGCACGAAGCGTGTTGCACACGAAGACCGCGATGCAACGCGGCCGTGTGCCCATAAACTCGTCATCAGGCTGCTAAACCCGGTCACGCTTGGGACGTGACGAGGGACAGCTTAGGAGAACTTGGCGAGTGCGGCAATGGGCGGCAACCGTGATCCTACACGCATCGCCATAATTCGGAAGTCGCCCAAATCCACTTTGGGACTTTATAGATGAGGTTGCCGACGTTTCATCGCGGCGAAAGGGAGCCGGCTGGATGTCGCGAGAGATAATCCTCGCTCGTATCAGGCGTGAATAGCTCGATCCGGGATCGTCGACAGCTTGATGCCCAGCGCATGCATGACTCGCAGTATCGTGGAGAAACGAGGCTGTGCGTTTGGGGCTAGCGCCTTGTAGAGACTCTCTCGGCCGAGCCCTGCTGCGGTTGCGACTTGCGTCATGCCTTTCGCTTTGGCAACGTCTGCAATCGCGGACAGAAAGATCGCTGGGTCATTCTCTTCGAGCGCGGCGTTGAGGTATTCGGCGATCATTTCGTCACTGTCCAAATACTCGGAAGCATCAAAGCGTGTGATGTCGGCTTTACTCATTTCGATCACTCCTTCGTGATGGTTTCCCACAATGCCCTGGCCCGCGCGATATCGCCTTGCTGAGTCGACTTATTCCCTCCGCACAAAAGCAGGTAAGTGATCTCACCAGCTTGCCCGTAATACACGTGGTATCCCGGACCAAAGTCGATTCTCATTTCCCAAAGCCCAGCCCCAAGCGATTTCGAATCGCCAAAGTTGCCGAGCTCTGCGCGCTTAAAACCCGATGCAAGACCAGAAGCTTAAAAAGTGCCAACGCCGCTGAGGTTACAGGCGGGCAAATGGTAGCGGGTCAGGTGCCTGCTTCGCCTCCCCTGCCACGTCCACCGCCCACCTGGGGGGAGCTCAGGCGATGACCGGCTGCTCCGCGGCAGCCTGCTCGCGCATGAGACGGGCTTCGTCGCGCAGGAACTGCTGGTAATCGTCCAGATCGCCGTCGAAGGGCTCGACGCCGCCCTTGGTGACCAGCCAGAACTCATCACATACGGCGCGCAGGAGCGCCCGGTCGTGACTGACCAGCATCACCGTGCCCTCGAATTCGTTGAGCGCCACGGCTAGCGCTTCGCGTGTGGCCAAGTCGAGGTGGTTGGTAGGCTCGTCCAACAGCAGCAGGTTGGGGCGCTGCCACACGATCATGCACAACACGAGCCGCGCCTTTTCGCCGCCGCTCATCGTGCTGACCCTCTGATGGACCATGTCACCACTGAAGTTGAAGGTGCCGAGGAAGGTGCGAAGCGATTGTTCGGTGCCACTCTGGCCCGGCGCGCGCATGTGCGCCGGCGTGTCCCTGGCAAGGCGAATCATGTGTTCCATCGGCGTGTCGAGCGGGCGCAGCACGTCGAGTTCCTGCTGTGCAAAGTAGCCGATGTTCAGCCCCTTGCCTTCGCTGATTTCGCCGGCAATCGGCACCAGCGCATGCGCCACCGTCTTCACCAGCGTGGACTTGCCTTGGCCGTTGGCGCCAAGAATGCCGATGCGCTGCCCGGCCAGTACGGAACGGTTGATGCCCCGCACGATGACCGTGGGCGGCGTGCCCGGCAGCGCGTCGGTCGGCGCCGGGTAGCCGAAGCTCGCGTCCAGCATCGACAACAGCGGGTTCGGGACGTTGAGGGGCTCCTTGAACTCGAAGTTGAACTCCGCATCGGCAAGCACCGGTGCGATTTTCTCCATGCGCTCGAGCGCCTTGACCCGGCTCTGCGCCTGTTTCGCCTTCGAGGCCTGCGCCTTGAAACGGTCGATGAATTTCTGCAGGTGGGCGATTTTTTCCACCTGCTTGGCCATCGCGGCCTGCTGCAAGACGAGCTGCTCAGCACGCATGTCTTCGAACTTGCTGTAGTTGCCGCCGTAACGCACGAGCTTGGCGTTGTCGACGTGCACCGTCACCTGCGTCACTGCGTCGAGGAATTCGCGGTCGTGGCTGATCACGACAAGGGTTCCCTGGTAGCGTTTGAGCCACGTTTCCAGCCAGACCAGCGCGTCGAGGTCCAGGTGATTGGTCGGCTCGTCGAGCAGCAAAAGATCGGACGGGCACATGAGTGCGCGCGCCAACTGCAGTCTCATGCGCCAGCCACCGGAGAAACTGTTGACCGGCTGGCTAAGCTGCGCAGCACTGAAGCCAAGGCCAAGGATCAGCGCTTGCGCGCGTGCGCAGGCGTCATGAGCCCCGGCGTCGTGCAGGCTCATATAGGCGTGCGCCATACGCATGCCGTCGTCGCTGGCCTCGGCGGCGGCGACCTCCGCCTGTGCGGCCAGCAACACGGTGTCACCCTCGACGACGAAGTCGGTTGCGCTCTGCTCCGTCTCCGGCATCTCCTGCGCGACCTGGCCCATCTTCCATGAAGCGGGAATCGAGAACTCGCCGCTATCTTCGTGCAGCGTGCCGTTGAGAAGACCGAAGAAGGACGACTTGCCGGCACCATTGCGGCCGACAAGACCAATCTTTTCGCCAGGGGTGAAGGTGACGGACGCGCGGTCAAGCACGACATTAATGCCGCGACGCAGCGTGAGATTACGGACGGAAATCATAAGGGGCGACTTCGGAGAGGATTGGCATGATACCTTTTTATGCGAGGGCGACACCCGAATGGGAATCTTGTGTACGCGGACACGTCCTTGCAAACCGCGGTGACGTTTCGTCAGCTCCGGTAATACCTTTCGCGCAAAAGACAGTGCAGTCCGGCGGCATGGCCAACCGGCTCAACGGCGCCGCGTTTGGGGCTGGTGCTGGTGGAGAGCCGCCGACGTTTCTCGCGCTTACTGAGAACGCAGGGGATGTGATTGCGAAATTGGCCAAAATGCCAACCGATGACATCGCTTCGTGCCGCTCGTGGTGGGGCTCGGTTGAGACTTGCGCCGCCGTGGCCCTCATCACACATCGACATCCAGGCGCAGGTCGTCAACCGTTGAATGGGACGCCATGCCCTTCTCGCGGGGAGTGGAAGAGGGCGATCCTGTGTCGGATTCGCGGCGGCACCGCGCGCCTCATGTATCGCGGCCCGCGTTCAAGCGCGACAACGGGCTGCCGCTCTGATAATATACGTTTCGTAGCTATTTCGTATATAAGAGGTCCGCAACATGGGTATCGTCAAGATATCGGAGCAGATGCATGCGGCGTTGCGCAACACGAGCGGCGCGCTCAGCCGTTCGATCAACGCCCAAGCCGAGCATTGGTTGCGCGTCGGCATGCTCTCCGAACTCAATCCCACGCTGAGCTACGGCGACATCTGCCGCAAGCTCATCGAATCCGAGGGGGGCCAGGCCGGTGAGGCCGAGGTCGCCGTGTCTCCCGCAACCGGTGCCCCCGTCACCGCATTCAATAAGGTGGCGTAATGGTGCGCGAACGCGTTGTCATCCGATCCAAAGAAGAAATCGCACTGTCGCGCCGCGCCGGGGATTTGGCCGCGCAGGTGCTCGCGATGATTGGCGAGCACGTCAAACCCGGCGTCACGACCGATGCGCTCGATCGCCTGTGTCACGACTTCATCGTCGACGAGCTGAAGGCGATTCCCGCCAATATCGGCTATCACGGGTATCCGAAGACCGTGTGTGCGTCGGTGAATCACGTCGTCTGTCATGGCATCCCTGGCGAGAAGACGCTGCACGACGGCGACATCGTCAACATCGACGTCGCCCTCATCAAGGACGGCTGGTTCGGTGACACGAGCCGCATGTATTACGCGGGCAAGCCGAGCATTCTTGCCAAGCGCCTGGTCGATACGACCTTCGAAGCGATGCTCGCGGGCATTCGTGCCGTGCGTCCGGGCGCAACCCTGGGCGACGTCGGCTACGCCATCCAGACGGTGGCGCATCGCGAAGGCTTCAGCATCGTGCGCGACTACTGCGGGCACGGCATCGGCACGACTTATCACGATGATCCGCAGGTGTTGCACTATGGGCGTCCGGGCACGGGGCTCACGCTGCGCCCCGGGATGATCTTCACCATCGAACCGATGGTCAACGCCGGCAAGCCGGACACGAAGCAGTTGGCGGATGGCTGGACGGTCGTGACACGCGACCGTTCGTTGTCCGCCCAGTGGGAGCACATGGTCGCCGTGACGGAGACCGGCTTCGAGGTCCTCACGCAATGGCCGGACGGCCTTGGCGAGTATGCCCGCTTCGGAAGCTTCGGCAACCTCGGTACGCTGGACGGCAGCGCGGGAACCGCCAACGCCGCCTGATGACGGGGCAGTGACAACGCCTGGGGCGCGCGATGCACGCCTCAGACGTCGTCCGGTGCGTCGTCGAGCGTCAGCAGTTCACTGGCGAAGCGGCGGTAAAGCCATGCGGAAGTGCCCGTCGAGACCGCGATCCACATCACGGACAACACCGTCTGCAGCACCAGCATGCCAAGCGCTGCCGTCTTGGCCGCCGGCATGACGTGCAGCAGCGCTGCGAACAGGGCTGACACGACACCGCCCGCGATCATCAACGGCAGCACGGTCCCGATCATGGTGCCGAACATCGACCAGAAGTGTCCACGTGAATCCCGCCAGGCGGCGCGCCAGCGCTTGCTGCGTCCCGCGCCAATCTGCGCAAAGATCAGCGATACGCGCACCAGCACGTAGGCCAGCGCACAAATCAACAGCACGCAAAACGTGGCGAGTCCCGCATACGAATTGCTGTGTCCGGTCGCCCGCAGTGCCAGCGCCGCACCCAGGGCGATGACCAGCCACACCCCAGCAAAGGCGACGAAGATCTGGGTCGACGCCCAGAGATAGCGCCAGAGATCGCGTCCATACCAACGGCCTTGCCGGGCGGCTTCCGGGCCGAGAATCGTGTACCGAAAGACGTGGATGACGAGCACCGAGAACGCCACGAGGTTGGCGAAAAAGACGCCGAACGACATGAGTGCGATACGCAGCCGGTAGATGGCCGGTTCGCCGGTTTGTGAGGCAGTGCGCGCGAGTTGATCGAGCGAAATGCTAAGTCCCGCCGTCACGAGGAAGACAACGGCAATCGCCAGGCACAGCCATGGCCGTTGGCGCAACGCGTTGAAGCCGTCGCGCCAGGCGCCCTTGAAACACTGTTTGAACGTGATCGGATCCATGCTCTCCCTCGAGCGAATTTCGCTTCGTTAAACGAAGCGTTACGACGTTGGTGCGCCGCGCCGCCGCCATTCTTGCAGATCGGCTCAGGGCTGACAATTGCACGCAGAGAGGGGAGAGGCCCGGTGTCGGCAGCAACACGACGGGGGGCTAGGGAGACGGCGAGGGTGAGGTGAGGTGAGGGCGAGGATGAGGATGAGGATGAGGATGAGGATGAGGATGATGCAGGGGGAACTGACGCCCGCGATGCTCGCCGCACCACAGGCGCAGGGGCCTGACGTTCCGTGCCTGGTGCCTAATGTGTCATGCGGCCATGACCTTGCGCAGCACTTCGGCGTGCGTGACAACGCCCACCAGCCGGGCCGCCTCGTCGAGCACGGGCAGCGTGCCATGACGTTGCGCCATGAGCAATGGCACCAGCTCGGAGAGGGGCATGCCGGTCGTGGCCGACTTCGGCTGCACTTGCATGACATCGCGAACCGCCGGGCGCTGCCCGCTGCCGATCGATACGCCAAAGCGCGGCCACTGCTGACGACGTGCTCTGCGCGTATGCAGGTCGTGACGCGTCACCAGGCCGATCACGCGCGCATCGCCATCGACGACCGGCAGGGCGTCCAGGCCGTGACGCTGCAGCAGACGCCACGCCGCCGGCGCTTCGTCGTGTGCCTGAACCTTCGCCAGAGGCGGCGTCATGACGTCGGCACAGGTCAATTCGCGTGCGCGTCGCGCATAAGCCTCGCGCTGGGTGTCGCGAAGCAGGCTGGCCAGATCGTCAGGGGAAATGTCGAGAAGTTCGCTACGGCGGGCGAGGGCCTTCTCGGCGTCGGCCGTCGTGACCGGTATGGCCGAAGCGTTGACCGGACGCACCGGTGCCTGCGCACGCGTGGCGTGCGGATAGCGGTGGCCGGTAAGCGCGTGATAACCAATAGCGGCCGCAAGCAGCACGACGGACTGCGCGGCAATCGGTTCGAGGACGAATCCGTACCCGAGGGCGTGGACGGCCGGGCCGCCGAGCACGGCCGTGAGCGCAACGGCGCCTGAGGGCGGGTGCACGCAGCGCAGCGTGAACATCAACGCGATGGAAACGCCGACCGCCGTGGCCGCCGCGGCGATAGGCGACGCAATGTGCATCGCACAGGTGACGCCGACGATCGCGGCGACCAGATTGCCGCCGAGAATCGACCAGGGCTGGGCGAGCGGACTGGCCGGAACGCCGAAGAGCAGCACGGCGGAAGCCCCCATCGGCGCAACGAGCCAGGGGATATAGGTGGCGGGGCCGAGCGTCCAGAGCATCAGGCCGCCGGTCAGCGCAATCCCGCAAAGCGCGCCGAAGCCTGCGCGAACGCGCTCGCGCCAGTGCACGGCCACCACGGCAGGCAGAAAACCTGCCAGCCAATCTCTCACGTCACGTCGTGTCATTGCCATGTCGTCCCGCTCCACCATCTGCACCCGTTTAGGGCGGCGCTTTGATATTTTGTGCATGATATATCGTATATCGATGGATTGGGAGGGGATGAGCGCGTGATTTTAATGCTGCGGTGCAGCGAAATCATCGATGAGAATCGGTTGCCACGAGAGCGGTGCACCAAAATCAGGAAAACGAGACGCATAAGGCGTGAACCTTGCGGGTAACGGTAGCCGAGGGCAGGGGTACGGGCAGCGGTAGGGGCAGCGGGGACGCGAAAGATGTGAGGTGAGGTGGGCGAAGCGAGGTCAGGCGAGCCGGGCGGGTGGACGGGAATCGTCGCGCAAAAAAGGCCCGGGCACGCCGACTGTCGATTGACTGACGGCACGCACCGGGTAAGCAGGGACGCAGGGAAGAAACTTGTTTCCAGACGGAATGACAGGAAATCGGGGCATCGAAACCGGCGGCGCGCCTGACACGCGTCGGGGGCGGGTCGGCGTGCCAATCGTCTTGGGGGGACGAGCGCGGCCGCCGGTTCGATGCTTCCGATTCAGGCGACGGCCGGCCCGATGCGCCGGGCCGCTACGCCTGCGTGACCGAGATACGAACTACCGCGCCGCCACGGTGGCATCGGTGACGTCGCTGGCGTTGGGATGACGAGCCGCGGATGCTGTGCCATTGGTTGCCACGTCGGGCGCCGCAGGCGACCCAAGTGAGGCAGGCGACGTCGATGTCGTGGACTTCGCTGGAGCATCCGCCGTCGGCACATCACCCCATCCACCGCCGAGGGCGCGGATCAGGTTGACGGTCGATACGGCCTGCGCGCCGGCGAGCTGAACCGCACTGCGCTGCGTCTGCAGCACCGTGCGTTCGGCATCGATGACGTCGAGATACGCAATCGAGCCTTCCTGATACTGCATGCGCGAGAGCTGGGCGGCACGGTTCGACGCTGCCACCGCGTCGCTCTGCGCCCGCGTTTGCGCGGCGAGCAGGCGCAGGTTCGACAGGTTGTCCTCGACCTCCTGGAACGCGACGAGCACTTGCTGGCGGTAGTTCGCGACATCTTCCTCATAGCGCGCCCGCGCCCGCGACAGATTGCCGCTGCGCGCGCCGCCATCGAAGATCGGCATCGAGAGCAGCCCGCCCACCACCGGGCCGAGCAGGAAGGTGCGGCTCGACCAATTGAACAGGTCGCCCAGCGTGGCCGCTTCGAAGCCCCCGGCGCCAGTCAGCGACAGCGACGGGAAGAACGCGGCTTTCGCCACCCCGATGCGCGCGTTGGCGGCCGCCATGGCGTGCTCGGCCGCGGCAATGTCCGGCCGCCGTTCGAGCAGCGCCGACGGCAGGCCCGCCGGGATGTGCACCGCCACCGGCACCAGCGGCGACGGCGCGAAGGTGAATTCTGCCGGCGCCTTGCCAAGCAGAATTGCAAGGCTATGCTCCGACGCCGCTCGCAGACGCGCCACCGCCAGCGCATCCGATTGCGCCGTGGCCAGCTCCGCCTTGGCGCGGGCCACGTCCAGCTCGCCGATATCGCCTTCGGTAAAGCGTCGTTGCACCAGCTTGAGCGCCGCTTCGCGCAACGTCACCGTTTGCGTGTACAGCGCCTGTTCGGCGTCAAGTTCGCGCAGGCTGAAGTAGTTCTGTGCGACATCGGCTTGCAGCGCGAGCTGCACCGAGCGATACAGCGCTTCGCTCTGTTCGGCGTCTGCACGGGCCGCGGCGACGCTGTCCGACACGCGCCCGAACAGATCGACTTCATAACCGACGCTCGCTTGCGCGCGCCACAGCGTGTACGGCGCGATGTTCGTGCCGTCCGGTTGCATCTGCGAGGCGGGCGAGAGCTTCTGCCGCGTCGGACCGAACCCGGCGTCGAGCGTCGGGAACAGCGCCGCACGCGCCTGACGTTGCACCCCTCGCGCTTCCTGCACGCGGGCGGCAGCCGCCTTCAAGTTCTGGTTCGCGGCCAGCGCGTCGTCCTCGAGCGTATCGAGCGTGGCGTCGCCGAACACTTTCCACCATTGACCGCGCGCCATCGCCTCGGCGGGCTCGGCGGGCTTCCACGTCCCGGCCTCGCCGGCCGGCAGCGACGCTTCCTTGAACGCCGTCGGCGTCCCCGTGTCAGTCACCGTCGGCACCTGATAAGTGGGGGCCATCGAGCAGCCCGCCACCACCAGCAGCGCGCCAAGCAGACCCGAGACACCCAGACTACGTTTGATCCATTGCGATTGCATGATTGGCATCCTTCAGACTTCGGCCTTGACGTTGGTGGGCAGGGTCGACGCGTGGGCGCTGTGCAGCGGCTTCTTGCCCGCCAGGGTGCGCAGCAGCACGTAGAACACCGGCGTCATCATCAGACCGAAACCGGTCACGCCGATCATGCCGAAGAACACGGCGACCCCCATCGCGTGACGCATTTCCGAACCGGCGCCGGTCGATGTCACCAGCGGCACCACGCCCATGATGAACGCGATGGACGTCATCAGAATCGGGCGCAGACGCAGCCGACTTGCCTCGATCGCCGCGGCCACGGGGCTGCGGCCCTGCATTTCCAACTCGCGTGCGAACTCCACGATCAGGATCGCGTTCTTCGCGGACAGCCCCACCAGCACCATCAGGCCGATCTGCGTGAAGATGTTGTTATCGCCCCCGGTCAGCCACACGCCGAACAGCGCAGACAGAATGCTCATCGGCACGATCATGATGACGGCGAGCGGCAGCGTCAGGCTTTCGTACTGCGCGGCGAGTACCAGGAACACCAGCAGCACCGAGATCGGGAACACCCACAGCGCCGAGTTGCCCGCGAGAATCTGCTGATACGTCAGATCCGTCCATTCGAACTTCACCCCGCGCGGCAGCGTCTCGGCGGCGATGCGCTCCACGGCGGCCTGCGCCTGGCCCGACGAATACCCCGGGGCCGGACCGCCGTTCACATCGGCGGCGGTGTAGCCGTTGTAACGCACCACCATTTCCGGACCGAACGTCGGCGACACTTTGACCAGCGACGACAGTGGCACCATCTCGCCATTGCTGTTGCGGGTCTTGAGCAGCCCGATGTCGTCGGCATGGGCGCGGAACGGCGCATCGGCCTGGACACGCACCTGGTACACGCGCCCGAACTTGTTGAAGTCGTTCACGTACAGCGAGCCGAGATAGATCTGCATGGTGTCGAACACGTCGGTGATCGGCACGCCCAACTGCTTTGCCTTCACGCGGTCGAGATCCACGTTCAGTTGCGGCACGTTGATCTGGTACGACGAGAACATCGGGCCCAGTTCCTTCGCCTGCGACGCCTTCTTGATGAACGCTTGCGTGGCGTCGTTCAAGGCGGCATAGCCGAGCGCGCCGCGATCTTCGATCTGCAGCTTGAAGCCGCCGAGCGTTCCCAAACCCAGCACCGGCGGGGGCGGGAAGACGGCGATGAACGAGTCCTTCATCTTCGAGTAGACGCCGTTGAGCTGTCCGGCAATGGCGGCGGCCGAGAGCGTCTTGCCGTGACGCTCGGCGAACGGCTTGAGTGTCACGAACACGATACCGGCCGACGACGAGTTGGTGAATCCGTTGACCGACAACCCCGGGAAGGCCACGGCGCTCTGCACGCCGGGTGTCTTCAGGGCGACGTCGGTCATGTCGCGGATCACCTTCTCGGTGCGGTCGAGCGATGCGCCGTTGGGCAACTGGGCAAACGCCACCAGATACTCCTTGTCCTGCGCCGGCACGAAGCCGCCGGGGACGACCTTGCCCAGCAGGATCGTGGCGCCGAGCAGCACCGCGAAGATCGCCATCATGATCGCCTTGCGGCCGATCACACGGGTGACGCCCTGACCGTATTTTTCCGAACCGCGATGGAACACACGGTTGAACGCGTTGAAGAAGCCGGCCAGGTATCGGTTCATCTGCCGCGTCAGCCAGTCGGGCTCGGCGTGATGGTCCTTGAGCAGCAGCGCGGCCATGGCCGGCGACAGCGTGAGCGAGTTGAAGGCCGAGATCACCGTCGAGATGGCGATGGTCATCGCGAACTGCTTGTAGAACTGCCCCGTCAGGCCCGACATGAAGGCGAGCGGTACGAACACGGCCACCAGCGTGAGGGCGATCGCGATGATCGGGCCACTCACTTCACGCATGGCCTGATAGGTCGCCTCCTTCGGCGAGAGTCCCGCCGCGATATTGCGCTCCACGTTCTCGACCACCACGATGGCGTCGTCCACCACGATACCGATGGCGAGCACCATCCCGAACAGTGACAACGCGTTGATCGAGTAGCCGAAGCCGAGCAGCAGGGCGAACGTCCCCACAATCGATACCGGCACGGCGAGCAGCGGAATGATCGACGCGCGCCACGTCTGCAGGAATACGATCACCACCAGCACCACGAGCGCGATGGCTTCGAGCAACGTGTGTACCACGGCCTTGATCGACGAGCGCACGAACTGCGTCGGGTCATAGACGATGCGGTATTCGACGCCCGGGGGCATGTCCTTTTGCAGTTCCGCCATCGCTTCGCGGACCTGATCCGAGATCTGCAGCGAGTTCGCGCCCGGCGACTGGTTGATGGCCAGCGCTACGGCGGGCTGGTTGTCGAGCAACGAACGCAGGCTGTATTGCGAGGCGTCGAGCTGCACGCGGGCCACGTCGCCCAGGTGCGTGACGGCACCGTCCGGCGAGGTTTTCAGGATGATGTCGCGGAACTCGTCTTCCGTGTTCAGTCGGCCACGCGCGTTCACGTTGAGTTGCAGCGGCGTGTTCGGGCCGGACGGCGACGCGCCGATGACCCCGGCGGCGACCTGCACGTTCTGCTCACGAATGGCCTTCACCACATCCGAGGCGGTCAGGCCACGCTGAGCCACCTTCGCCGGATCGAGCCAGACACGCATCGAGTAATCACCCGCGCCCCACAGCTGCACCTCCCCCACGCCCTGGATGCGCGAGAGGCGATCCTTGACGTTGATGAGCGCGTAGTTGCGCAGGTAGGTCATGTCGTAGCGCTGGTTGGGAGAGAGCAGGTGGACCACCATGGTGAGCGTGGGCGACGACTTGATCGTCGTCACGCCCAGACGCTGCACGTCGTCCGGCAGGCGCGGCAGCGCTTGCGAGACGCGGTTCTGCACGAGCTGCTGCGCCTTGTCCGGGTCGGTGCCCAGACGGAAGGTCACGGTCGTGGTGAGGTTGCCGTCGCTGTTGGCCTGCGACTGCATGTACAGCATGTTCTCCACGCCGTTGATCTGCTCTTCGAGCGGCGCGGCAACGGTCTCGGCGATCACCTTCGGGTTGGCGCCGGGGTATTGGGCATGCACGACGACCGACGGCGGAACCACTTCCGGGTACTCCGAAATCGGCAACTGGAACACGGCGATCAGGCCGGCCAGCAGCGTGATGACCGAGAGCACCCCCGCGAAGATGGGCCGGTCGATAAAGAATTTTGAGATGTTCATGACGAGACTCTTGGGGGTCGTTCAGGGCGCGGTTCGTGCGTGCGCAAGTGTGCCTGGGCGCATTTCACGAACGCGTCGCCGTGGTGGCCGTCGCGACCGTGCGGGCCGTCGCCGGCTTCGCGCTCGCGCTGTCCTTGCGGCCGTGCTGAGGGGGCTGGCTTGCGGTGCTGGCGTCGGTGCTAACGGCGGAGGGTTGGGCGTCGTTGCGGGCGCCGGTGTCGACGGCGTTCTTGGCCATGGCCGGCGCGACGATGTCGTGCCCGTCGCCCGTGTCACCGGCCATCTTCACGGCCTTCGGCGTGACCGGATCGCCCGGACGCACGCGCTGCAGGCCGTTGACGACGATGCGCTCGCCGTCCTTCAGGCCGCCGGCGATCTCGATGAGGCCGCCATGGCGCTCACCCAACTGCACTTCGCGGTACTGCACCTTGTTCTGCGCATCGACCACTAGCACGAACTTCTTGCTCTGGTCGGTGCCGATCGCCGCCTCGTCGACGAGCAGCGCCGGATGCGGCTCGCCGCCGCCCACGCGAACGCGGGCATACAGACCCGGCAAGAGGGTGCCGTCGGCGTTATCGAAGCGCGCGCGCACGCGGATCGTGCCCGACGTCGTATCGAAGCGGTTGTCGACCGAATACACGGTGCCCTTGCGTGAGTAACCGGACTCGTTGGCCAGCCCCAGGTCGACGGGAACCCCCAACGTGTTCGCGGTATCGCGCGCGAGATAGCGCAGATAGGTCTGCTCGTCGACGTCGAACGCGGCGTAGATTGGCGAAACCGATACCACCGTCGTCAGCGCGGGCGATTGCGCGCCGGCCGAGACCGTGTTGCCCAGGGTGATTTCCGCGCGCGAGACGCGCCCGGCAATCGGCGCCACGATCTGTGTGTACCCGAGGTTGATGCGGGCGGTTTCCAGCGCGGCGCGCGCCGCCTTGACGTTGGCGACGGCTTCGCGCGCGGCGTTTTCCTTCTGGTCGAAGTCTTTCTTCGCGATGGCGTTGTCCGCGATCAGGCGCTGCGCACGTGCCAGGTCGGTGCTGGTGAAGACCTCACGCGCCTGCGCCGAAGCCAGTTGCGCCGCCGCGCGGTCGACTTCGGCGGCATACGGGCGCGGGTCGATGGTGAAGAGGGCATCGCCCTTTTTCACGAGCTGTCCGTCCTTGAAATGCACCGCGGTGATGGTGCCCGACACGAGCGGTTTGATATCGACGCGATCCACGGCGTCGAGCCGGCCCGAGTAACTTTGCCAGTCGGTCACGGTGCGCGAGATCACGTTGGCCACGTCCACTTCGACGCTCGGCATGACCTGAGCGGTAGGGGGCGTGCTGGCGTCGACGCGCACGACGGTGAGCGTGCCCAGGGCCACGAGCGCTACCGTGGCAGCGGCGGCAATGAGGACGGGTTTGCGAGCGAGGGTGGTCATTTTTTTAAGATCTCCGGAATCGGATGGACTCACTGGGTGGCACCGGTGGCGGGTGGCGCCAGCCGGCGTGTCAGGAACGCGGCCACTTCCCGCAGTGCGGCGGGCAGGGCGGCCAGGCCGTGGTGGGACGCGCTGCGATGGCGCGTGACCTGCGTCGGCACGCCTGCCGCGATCAGCTCGGCCGCGTATTTTTCGGCTTCGACGTGCAGCAGGTCGTGTTCGGCGGACGCAATCAAGGTGGGCGGCAAGCCCGCGAGGCGCCGCGATTCGAGCGGCGCGGCGTACGGATGCAGACGCTGCGTTGCGTGCGGCAGATACGCGCGATAGCAGCGGGCGCACTCGCTCGCTTCGATATCGCTCGGCGTGCGGCCATCGGCCAGGCGCGTCATGCTGGGGTCGAGCAGCGGGGCCAGCAGCACTTGTGCCGAGATCGTCGCTTCACCGCGATCGCGCGCCATCATCGTCAGCGCCGCGGCAATATTGCCGCCGGCGTCGTGACCGGCCACGGCGAGACGGCGCGCGCTCGCGCCGTAGCGGCGGGCGTGACGTTGCAGCCACAGCGCGGCGCACCATGCATCTTCGGGCGCCGCCGGGAACGGGTGTGCCGGGGCGAGCGAATACCCGACTGACACCACCAGCGCCGGGACATGCGAGGCGAGATAGCGGGCCGCCGCGTCGCCGTCGTCGAGCGAGCCGTGGCAAAAGCCGCCGCCGTGGAAGTACAGCACCGCGGGCAAATGCGCTTCGAGCGGTACCACCACGCCAGGCGCCTCGGTGTGCGCGTGGGCCGCCGAGACGGTGGGGCCGGCAGGGCGGTACAGGCGCAACGTGACCGGACCGGCATGCCCGGCGATGCTCACTTCGTCGATGCGCAGTCCGTCGTCGGTGCGGCGGGTTTGGCCTGGGCGTCCCGAGGGCGACTTGGCGTTGGCAGACATATGACGTTGGGCTCGCGAACGCGATACCCCTCTGATGACATTCGATGGAACGAAGTTTAGAGGCCACGCACATCGGGATAAACGCCTATAATTTGGCAACACTGTTCGGTCAGATCGACTAATCGATGTGGGTCTTGCCGATGTTGGCCTGTCTCGCCGACCAATGGGCTCGGGGACGGGCGACGGGGCAAAAATAGTCGGATCGACGGGTACAACCGCGTTTTCGAATGGGGAAATGTCATGGATCGCTTGCAAGCGATGCAGGTCTTCACGCGAGTCGTCGAGGCAAACAGCTTTTCACGCGCGGCCGACAACCTCGGTTTGCCGCGCACCTCGGTGACCACGATTATTCAAAACCTTGAGTCGCATCTCGGCACGCGGCTGTTGCAACGTACGACCCGGCGGCTCAATCTGACGCCCGACGGGGCCGCGTACTACGAGCGATGCCTGCGCATTCTCGCGGATATCGAGGAAACCGAGTCGTCGTTCCGGGAGAGCAGTCAGCGCGTGCGCGGCAAGTTGCGCATCGATATGCCGGGCTCGCTCGGCAAGCTGGTGGTGTTGCCGGCGCTGTGCGAATTCCACGATCGATATCCGGAAGTGGAACTCATGGTCGGCATGGGCGACAAGCCGGTCGATCTGATTCAGGAAGGCGTCGATTGCGTCTTGCGCGTCGGCACGCTTCAGGATTCGAGCCTCGTCGCACGGCGTGTAGGACTGTTCCAAAGCGTGACGTGCGCGTCGCCGGCTTATCTGGAGCGCATGGGCATGCCGCACTCGCTCGACGATCTGCAACGGCACACGGCGGTGCATTACTTCTCGAGCCGCACGGGGCGTGTGGTCGACGAGCAGTTCCTCGTGGACGGCAAGGAAGTCGAGATTCATATGCCGGGGGCGGTCGCCGTCAACGATGCCGAGGCGTATCTGCAACTGGGACTCGCGGGGTTCGGGACGGTGCAGCTCGCGCGGTTCATGGCGCTGCCTTACCTGCAATCGGGCCATTTGGTCGAGATCCTGCACCAGTGGAAGCCGCCGCCCATGCCGATTTCGGCCGTGTATCCGCATAACCGGCACCTATCGCCCAAGGTTCGTGTGTTTGTCGACTTCATCGCCGAACTCTTTGAACGTTGCCCGTTGCTGCAAGGGCTCGATGAGACCGCCGGCGAGTGCAAGCCGACGGTGGCGGCCGAGGGGGCAGACGCTCGCTGGGCCTCGTACGGTACGGAAATGGCCCCGCAGGACGTCGTGGTCTGACGGCGCGGCCGGCCGTACCGGCCACCTCGCAACGCCGGAAGTCGCGCCCGCGCAACCGCTCACCGAGCGCCGCGCGGGCGCTTTTTTTCGTGGCGACGCCTAGCGCACCGCACTTGGGAAAATTCTTAATAAAAAATGCCCAAACGTGATGGGGCCGGACGGACGGCTTGCCGCGCTGGCGACCCGGTGTGGCGCTTCGTCAGGCGATAAGACGCCAGCACTGACGCGGGTGCGCGGCGATCTGTCGTGCGCAGCGGGTGTGGCTTCCTTGAGTTGAGTCGATGGTGCTCGCAGTGCGTTTGCGCACCGACACGCCGATTGGGCTTGCCGGAATTCATCAGAATCGCTTTCGCAGGCGTCCGAAGTTCAATTGATTCAAGGAGCGAAGCACCATGAACGAAAACGATCTGGAACTGCAACTCAACGAAGACCAAATCCGACACATTCAAGCGATCACCGGGCAGCGCATCGGCGCTATCCGAGTCATGTCGAGCTTCCCCGAGCTTCGCGGCGTCTTTGGCGGGCAAGGAGCGGGGGTGCAAGGCCATCTGAACGGTCAGGGGCTGCAAGGCGTGCAGGGCATGCAAGGCCCGCAAGGTGTGCAAGGCGCTCAAGGCGTGCAGGGCATGCAGGGTCCGCAGGGTGTGCAAGGCGCTCAAGGCGTGCAGGGCATGCAGGGTCCGCAGGGTGTGCAAGGCGTGCAGGGCCCGCAAGGTGCGCAGGGCGTCCAGGGCATGCAGGGTCCGCAGGGTATGCAAGGCGTCCAGGGCATGCAGGGTCCGCAGGGTGTGCAAGGCGTGCAGGGCATGCAAGGTCCGCAGGGTGTGCAAGGTGTGCAGGGCATGCAAGGTCCGCAGGGTGTGCAGGGCGTCCAGGGCATGCAAGGTCCGCAGGGTGTGCAGGGCGTGCAGGGCATGCAAGGTCCGCAGGGTGTGCAGGGCGTCCAGGGCATGCAAGGTCCGCAGGGTGTGCAAGGCGTCCAGGGGTATCAGCACGCGCAGGGCTTGCAGGGCGTTCAAGGGGTGCAGGGGCCACAGGGTGTGCAAGGCATGCAAGGTGCGCAGGGTATGCAAGGCGTGCAGGGCATGCAGGGTCCGCAGGGTATGCAAGGTGCCCAGGGCATGCAGGGACCGCAGGGTATGCAAGGTGCCCAGGGCGTGCAAGGCGCTCAGGGCGTCCAAGGTCCGCAAGGCATGCAGGGCGTCCAAGGTGCTCAAGGTTCGCAAGGACTGCACTGATTCGGCGTGGCACCTTGGTCGGACACGGGCGCGCCATGGTGCGTGTCATCTGCGGCTCGTGTCTATTGCGTGTGATGCGGCTCGACCCAGCACGGCGTCGAGCCGCGAACTCCGGGTGCCCTGGCAGGTACCCGGGATGGGAGCCGCGGTCATGTCGTCAACTCTCTTACCCTTGTCAGCCGAACAGCGCTCGCAGTTGTTCCACGCGACCGGCGCGCCGTTGCGCCGACTCCGTGTCGAGTCGTCCACGGGCATCGGCGTTGCCGTCGATCGCCACTGTGCGCGGTGCCTGCTCACCGAAGACTTGCCGGGCGTGCACATTGAAGCCGATGGCATTTGTCAGGCCTGTCACGCGTTCGCGGCGGAGGCCGCGCGTGGCGACTACACGCAGCGCCGGCTCCTGGACGTTGTGCAGTCCTGTCGCGGCGAAGGCACGCCGGATGCCGTGGTGGCCTACTCCGGTGGCAAGGACAGCGCGCTCACATTGCTGCTTGCCGTGAAGGA
Source organism: Pandoraea eparura (assembly GCF_902459725.1). Taxonomy (GTDB): domain Bacteria; phylum Pseudomonadota; class Gammaproteobacteria; order Burkholderiales; family Burkholderiaceae; genus Pandoraea; species Pandoraea eparura. The sequence goes on along the minus strand of NZ_CABPSH010000003.1, from coordinate 177,828 downwards.
ATTGAAGTTGCGCCCGATCGCCGTGCTCGTCGACAACGGCTTCATTCCCGATGAGGTCAAGGACAACGCGCGGACTTTCTGTGCGCGTTTCGGCGTCGAACTGGTGATCGAGACGATCGATATTCGTCAGGTGGCCCGGGAATCGCTCACGTCCGGTTCCGGCAAGATTCCGTGCACCTCATGTATCGGTGGGGTATTTGCGGCGATGGCGAAGACGTGTCGAACCTACGGCATACGACTCATTCTCAGCGGACACCGATTTCCGCCACTGGCGTATCCGGTGAGCGGATTCACGAAGCGTGAAGCCGACAACCACTTCTTCTGTGCCTCGCCCCTGCTCGCGCGAGGTCTGAGCGAGGCCGAGCAAATGCAATGGATCCGGGACGCCGGTTGGCAGCCCACCGCCATGGCAGGCAACACGTCGAACTGCAAGCTGATCGGCGTGGTGGAGCAGCATCTCTATGACGTGCAAGGCTTCAACCCCCATATCTACGAGGTGTCGAAGGAGATCCGGGCCGGCTTCTACGACCGCAGCACGGGGTTCGGCAAAGTCGATCGTCCGGAAATTTCGCCCGAGCACCTGCAATGGGTTCGCGAGCGGTTGTTGCCGGATGCGCCCGACGAGGCATCGTCGCCCAATGCCGACAGAGCCGACAGAGCCGACAGAGCCGACGGAGCCGACGGAGCCAACGAAGCCCGCGGGGCCAACGATGGCAACCGTGCCGAACGTGCCCCGGGCGAGGCCGTTGGCCGCGAGCGGCAGCGTGACAAACCAGCTACCGCAAAGTGAGCGCCATGCACGACTCCATCATCGTGACCGATAACTTCTATCGTGATGCCCTCGACGTGCGCGACTTTGCACTGAGACAAACCTTCGCGGTCAAGGGGAACTATCCCGGCGCGCGCACAGAGGCATTTCTGCATGACGGCGTCACGACGGCGATCCAGGACATCGTGAAGGCCCCGATCACCTATTGGCCGACCGACACTTACAACGGCGCATTTCAATACAGCGTGCAACGCGATATCACGTGGGTGCACGCCGACCATACGACGGTGTGGTCCGGCGTGGTCTATCTCACCCCCGACGCGCCCGCTACCGCGGGAACGGCCTTCTTTCAGCATATCGAAACCGGCTTCGACCTCTATCCCGACGACGACGACCAGCGGCAACGTTGCGACGCCGACGCCGCCGCATGGGAGCGCTGGGAGATGACCGACCGCATCGCGAATCGCTTCAATCGCCTCATCCTGTTCCGTGGCAGACGGTTCCACGCGAGCCAGGGACATTTCGGCGACTGCAAGGAGAACGGGCGTCTGTTTCAGACGTTCTTTTTCAACACCCAATATTGACGTTCCCCATTCCTTTCGAACGGAGGTACTTTCATGACGGCTTCGGAGCTCTTTTTCCCGGTGGGATCGCTCGATCTGAGCGAAGCGCAATCGGCAGAAATCAAATCGGCATTTGGGCACGAGATGGCGGCCGTGCCACTTTATCGCGTGGTGCCGGTGTCGTCCGGTGACCGATATGTCCCGTTGCAGGGCGTACCGGGGTTGCCGGGGGTTCTGGTGCACTATCGCGACGACGACCCCGCGCAAGGCGGACAGATCATCGCGTCGGTCATGGCGGAAATGGCGCGCGGACCGGACGATTCCGCTGTCTTCGCGGCACACACGAAGCTGATGGCGCCGCGTGCCGAGCGCGAGTCCGACAAGAATGGCCCGCCTGCGGCCGGCAAGCGCAAATGAGCGGCGCCGTGCGTCGTCACGCACCATGCTGACGTCCTCCGGCGCGATGGCGCGCGGCAACGCCAACGGCGATCTGTTGGTCATGGTCAAGGTCGCCGAGCGATGCAATATCGATTGCAGCTATTGCTATATGTATCATGGCGTCGATCAGGGCTGGCGTGAGCGGCCGAAGCGGTTGCACGCGTCCCACCTCGACGCGCTGGTCACGCGTCTGGCGGAGCATCGCAACGCGTTCCCGTCGGCGCGCATGACGCTGGAGATTCATGGCGGCGAGCCGTTGCTGCTCGGCAAAGCCCGTACCGAGCGCTTCTTCTCCGACTTGCGGCGGCGCTTGCCGGCGTCCGATCTGACTATCATCACGCAGAGCAACGGCGTGCTGATCGACGATGACTGGCTGGATCTGTACGCGCGCTACGACGCGAGCCTGGGCATCAGCTGCGATGGGCCGCCCGACATGCACGACCGGCACCGGTACGACTTCGCGCGACAGGGCACGGGCGAGCGCGTCGAGCAAGCGATTCGGCGATGCCTTGCGCATCCTGCATCGCCGCGGGTCTTCAACGGCGTGCTGGCCGTGATCGATCCGAATCATGATCCGGTGCGCATGCTCGATTACTTCCGGTCGCTCGGGCTGACGGCTATCGACTTGCTGCTGCCCGACGCCAACTTCGCCGCACCGCCGCGCCACATCCAGGCCTACACGCACGCCCGGCTGCTCAGTTTCCTGTGCCGAGGTTTCGATGCCTGGCTCGCCATCGACGATCCGGGCTTCAGCGTGCGCATCTTCGAGACGTTCATTCGCGGCGTGCTCGGTCGTCGCTCGGAACTCGATGCCTTTGGTGGGGCGCTCGCGCCGATCGTCGTGGTGGAGAGCGATGGCAGTTATCGCCTGCTCGACGTGCTCGCCATCTGCGAGGCGGGCGCAACGCACACCGGGTTCGACCTCGCGTCGCACCCGTTGCACGCCTGCAGCGATTACGCGCGCACTCGCTACCCCGAACCCCATGAGACTTGCCTGCAATGCGAGGCATTTGCGGCGTGCGGCGGGGGATACGTCGCGCATCGATTCGACGGACGCAGTTACGACAACCCCAGCTTCTATTGCCACGCGCTACTGGGTTTTTATCGCCACGTCAGGGCTCGGGTGCGGGAAGTGGCGCCACAGGGGGCAGCGATATCGGCGCGCCAGTGAAGCGCGGCGGCGGTTGCGTCAGCGACCTCGCCGAGCGCCAATAAAAAGGGCTGAGGTCCGTGAAACCACGGACCTCAGCCCTGACAGGCTCAACAGACCCCAAGCGGGTTCAGGAACCCGACTGTGCCACGCGTTGCGAGAGATGCGCGAGAGCGTCGTCGACCTGATCAATGAGAATCAGGCACAGATCGCCCGGTTGCAACCGCGCCAGCGCCGTGTCGATCGCCACGAACTCACCGTGAATCTCTTCGATATGGCTGACGCGCCGCGCACCGACCAGACCATCACGCAACAGCCCGAGCACTTCACCGTCTTCGCGGCCGCGCTGGCACTGGTCCTGATAGAGCAGCACGTCGTCGAACGCGTCGCCGAGGATCTGCGTCTGACGGCGGATGTCCTCGTCACGACGATCGCCCGCGCCAGAGATCACAACCGAGCGGCGTCGCGCCGGCATCGTTTCCACGGCCTGGGTCAGGGCGGCAATGGCGTCTGGATTGTGACCGTAGTCGGCAATCACGGTGGCGCCGCGGTAGTCGAACACATTGAAGCGTCCCGGCGCGGTGCCCGCGTCGTTCACGAAGGTGGCCAGTCCGGCCCGGACCGTCGCCGGATCGAGCTTCAGCGCCCAGGCCGCACCGATGGCGGCCATCGCGTTCTCGACCTGGAAACCGATGGTGCCGCCGCGCGTGAGCGGAATGGCCGCCATCGCGTAGCGGGTCTCGTTGCCGCCTTGGCACGTCACGATACTGCCGCCGTCGACGTACACCACGCGCTTGCCCTTCGCGCGATGCGTGGCGAGCACCGGATGCGCGGCGTCCATGGCGAAGTAGGTGACGTCTCCCGGGCAGGCATCGGCCATGCGCGCGACCATCGGATCGGCGGCATTGAGCACGGCCATGCCGCGTGGCGCCACATTGCGCACGATCACGCTCTTGAGCACGGCGAGATCTTCCACGGTGTTGATGTAAGACAGACCCAGGTGATCGCCCATGCCGATGTTGGTCACCACCGCCACATCGCAGCGGTCGTAGGCCAGCCCTTCGCGCAACAGGCCACCGCGCGCGGTTTCGAACACGGCGGCGTCCACGTCCGGATGCATCAGTACGTTGCGTGCGCTGCGCGGGCCGCTGCAATCGCCGGTGTCGATACGCTGGCCGCTGATATAGATGCCGTCGGTGCCGGTCATGCCCACCCGCAGCCCTTGCTGGCCGATAAGGTGGGCAATCAGGCGCACGGTAGTGGTCTTGCCGTTCGTGCCGGAGACGGCCACGAGCGGAATGCGGCCATCGTCACCATCCTCGAACATCGTCGAGACGATGGCTTCACCGACCGCACGGCCCTTGCCGTATGACGGCTGCAAGTGCATGCGCAGGCCGGGCGCGGCGTTGACTTCCACGATGCCGCCCGCTTGATCTTCGAACGGCTTGATGACGGTCTCGCACACCGCGTCGACACCGGCGATGTCCAGCCCCACCTGCTGCGCGGCGGCGATGGCGCGCGCGGCGATTTCCGGGTGGACGTCGTCCGTCACGTCGGTGGCCGTGCCGCCCGTCGACAGATTGGCGTTGTTGCGCAGAACGACGCGCGCCCCGGCGGCCGGCACGGAGTCGGCGTTCAACCCCTGCTTGGCAAGCGTGGCGAGCGCGATGTCGTCGAAACGAATCTTGGTGAGCGAGGTCGCATGGCCTTCGCCACGGCGCGGGTCGGCATTGACCGCTTCGACCAACTGGCGCACGGTGTGCACGCCGTCGCCGGTCACTTGCGGCGGGTCGCGGCGCGCTGCCGCCACCAGCTTGTTGCCGATCACGAGCAGACGAAAATCGTGTCCCGGAATGTAGCGCTCGATGATGACGTCGCGGCTGATGTCCTGCGCGGCTTCGAACGCCTTTTCGATTTCCTCGCGCGTGCGCAGACGCACGGCCACGCCCTTGCCCTGGTTGCCGTCGCGCGGTTTGACGACGACCGGCGCGTCGATCTCCTGCACCAGCTTCCAGGCGTCTTCGATATCGCGCACGGTGCCGCCCAGCGGTACCGGCACACCCGCGGCGTGCAGCAACGTCTTGGTCAGGTCCTTGTCTTGGGCAATCGACTCGGCCACGGCCGAGGTGCGGTCGGTCTCGGCCGCCTGAATGCGGCGTTGCTTGCTGCCCCAGCCGAATTGCACCATCGAGCCTTCCGTCAGGCGGCGGTACGGAACGCCGCGTGCGACAGCCGCATCCACGATCGAACCGGTCGACGGGCCGAGACGGACGTCTTCATCGAGATCGCGCAGGCGATACAGGGTGTCCGCCAGATCGAACGGGCTGTCGTCGAGCGCTGCGTGGATCAATTGCTGGGCCAGCTCGAAGGCGAGACGCCCGACCGGCTCTTCGCTGTACTGCACCACGACCTGGAACGTGCCCGGTTCGATGGTCTGCGTCGTTTGGCTGAACGTCACCGGACAACCGGCGGCGGCTTGCAGATGCAATGCCGTGGTTGCGAGGGCGTCGGCCAGCGACACCGGACGCTCCTCGGCGTCGGGCGTGAGCGCAGGCAGCTCGGGAAAGCGCGCACGCAGGCGAGCCTCGAAACCGGCCAGATTGCCGATCGAGTATTCCAGATCGGTGCACGACACGATCGCCTCGATGGCGGTGTGACGGCTCCAGAGGTTGGGACCGCGCAATGCGCGGATACGGGAGACTTCCATAAATTGCAATCCCTGTCTGTCCACTTCGCGCCCCTGTATGGCGGTTGGTTGGCGAGAAAAACGACGGTGGCTTGGGTATTTGTGATTGGCCGGAGAGGGCGGCCGCAGCAAGGGCTGCGCGCCGCCGCCCGCCGCGGACTTGCGCTCAGCCCTCAGGCCGCCAGTGCGCGCATCGGCTGGCCCATCCACTGATGTACCAAATCGAGCATCGCGGCAGCGCCGCCTTCGTCGGCCTGCAACACGAGCAGATCGCCGCTCGCGAGCTGGGCCAGCGCGGCTTCGGCCGCTGCTCGTCGCTCGCCGGCGTCGGTCACGGGAATCTTGCGTTCGGCATCGATGCCCGCGCGCAGTTGGGCGCGCGACTCGGCCAGCGCACGCTTGCGCGCGACGCTCAGGTCGTCGCACAGCACCACGCGATCGAACGTCTGCGCCAGCAGCTTGCCCTCGGCTTGCAGGTCGTCGTCCATCCGGTCGACGCCGGGGCCATACACCGCAATGCGCCGCTCGGCAGGCAGGGTGGCCAATGCCGCAGCCAGCGCCGTCAGCGCCGGCGCGTTATGGGCGTCGTCGACGACGACCGTCGCGCCGTGCTTTTCGAACATCGTGAACCGGCCCGGGGCATCCACCTGACCGACATCGAACGTGGTCACGCCCGCGCGCAGAACGTCGAGCGTCACGCCCATCGACCAGGCGGCCGCGACGGCCGCGAGCACGTTCTCGATCTGGAAGCCGACGCGACCGTCATACGTCAGCGGCATGTTGGCCGTCGCACCGAGGGTGATTTCCTCGTCGCCGGTGGCCAGCAGCACGTCGCCGTTGCGCACGAAGACCGTTCGCTTGCCCATCGCGCGATGGGCCACGATGGCCGGCAGTTGTTCATCCAGACCGAAGAAGATCACGTCGCCGTCGCACAGCTCGGCCATCTCCACGACGAGCGGATCGCGCGCGTTGAGCACGGCCACGCCGTCGGGCAAGACCACGTCGATCTGCGTGCGCAACACACTGAACATGCGCTCGACATCTTCAACGAAATACTGACCCAGATGATCCGGACGATCGATGTTCGTCACGATGCCGACCTGGCAGCGGTCGTACGCGAGGCCTTCCGAGAGGATGGCGGTGTTGTCGTTCTCGAAGACGGCTGCCGTCACGCTCGCGTTCATCAGCACACGGTGCGCGGCATCCCAGTTGGCACGGTCGCCGGCTTGCACCAGGCGCTTGTCGAGGAACAGGCCGTCGCTGCAGGCGAGGCCGGTGCGCTCACCCGCGAGTTGCAGCAGGTGCGTGAGCAGGCGTGCGGTCACGGTCTTGCCGTTCGTGCCGGTAATGCCGACGACCGGAATGCGCCCGGCGTCGCCATCGGGGAACAGATGGTCGACGATGGCGCGACCGACCGGGCGCGGTACGCCATCGGCCGGCTTCAGATGCATGAGCAGGCCGGGGCCGGCGTTGACTTCGACGATGGCGCCACGCTGTTCGGCCAACGGGCGCGAAATGTCTTGCGCCACCAGATCGACGCCGGCAATGTCCAGACCCACGATGCGCGCCGCCAGCGACGCATGCGCCGCCACGCTCGGATGCACGCGGTCCGTGACATCGAACGCAACGTTGCCGTTGCGCTGGATCAGTACGTTCTTGCCCTCGGGGGGCACGGCATCGGCGTCGAAGCCCTGGCGCTTGAGTTCCAGGCGGGCCGACGAGTCGATGCGCACGCGGTTGAGCGGCTGATCTTCGGCGCTGCCGCGACGCGGGTCGCTGTTGATCTGCAACTCGATGAGCTCCGAAACCGTGTGCGTGCCGTCGCCGACCACCGAGGCCGTCTCGCCCATTGCCGCGGCCACGACACGACCGCCCACAACCAGCAGGCGATGTTCCAGACCCGGCACGAACCGCTCGACGATCACGCCGTTGCCTTCTTCGAGGGCGACCTCGAATGCCGTGGTGACTTCGTCGCGCGTGGTGAGATTGATGAACACGCCACGGCCGTGGTTGCCATCGTAAGGCTTCACGACGACCGGCAGGCCGATGTCTTCGGCGGCTTCCCACGCGTCGTCGGCGCTTTCAACCAGACGACCTTCCGGCACGGGCACGCCGCACGATTCGAGCAGTTGCTTGGTCAGGTCCTTGTCGCGCGAGATGCTCTCGGCGATGGCGGGGGTGCGATCCGTCTCGGCGGTCCAGATGCGACGGGCGGCCGCGCCGTAACCCAGTTGCACCAGATTGCCGTCGGACAGGCGGATGTGGGGGATGTCGCGGTCGTCGGCGGCATCGACGATGCACGCCGTGCTCGGGCCGAGGCAGTGTCTGTCGACCAGGCCGCGCAGGGTTTCCACGGCGGCGTCAACGTCGTAAGGGCGGTCTTCGATGGCCGCCATGACCAGATCGCGGGCCGCGAACAGCGCAGCGCGCGTCACGTCTTCGTGCCAGGCCCGCACGATCACTTTATAGACACCGGAGATCGGGGTTTCACGCGCCTTGCCGAAGCCGCCGGGCATGCCGGCGAGGTTTTGCAGTTCCAGCGTGACGTGTTCGAGAATATGGCCGGGCCAGGTGCCGTCGCGCAGGCGCTGAAGGAAACCGCCGCGCTCGCCGATGCTGCAACGGTGCTCGACGAGCGTGGGCAGCCATGTCGACAGCCGCTCGGGAAATCCGGGGATCTTGTTGGACGGGAACTCCTCGAGTTCGCCGATATCGACCCATGCCTCAAGCACCGGCCGATATGTCCACATATTCGGGCCGCGCAGCGACAGGACATCGAAAATCTCAATGTCTTTCTTTTTCATACTCAAGGCAAATTCACGCGTCAAGGCTGGGTTCGGAGGCGCTGGCAAGGCCGCCGTCAGGCGGCATGGCGGCTTGCGCTCGCGCAGTTAACTGGTTACTTAACGTAAGAATCCGTAAACGGTTGACCGTCGCAACAATATTTCCATGCTGCACCGTGTCATCGCGGAACTCCGCGCCGCAAAAAGCGTCGCTGTGGTTATACTTGCGGCAATTTCGCGGACTGACAGGGAAAGTCCGCCTCGATTTTTCCTCGTTTGCCTCGATGTCCGCCCCTTGAGGACACGTCTGCCGCAGCAATGACCGACACCCCCACTCCGACGGCGCCGTCCGCCGCCGCCCCGACTGCGGCTTCCGAGCGCGCCCCCTCCGGCTCCGCCGCGTCTGCGTTATCCGCGGCCGGCCGACAGGCCGCTGCCGAGCCCTGGTATCCCGAGGTCGCGGCGCAACTGGCCGACGGCGAGACCGTACTGGCGTGGCTGACGCTCGATCTCGACGCACAGCTGCATTTCGCGCCTGGCGTGGTCGTGGCGACCGAAGACCGGATCCTCGCGCGCGAAGCGCGTCGCGACGCGTATGATCCAGCGAGCACCGGGCAGCACTGGCAGTCGTGGCCGTACCGCGCCGACCTCTCGCTCACGCATACCGATCATGCGGGCGTGGGCGCCCTGGAGTTGTGCGACGCGCACAAGAAGCTGGCGAACTGGCGCTACACCCTGGGCCACAACCCGGCAGCGCTGGCGCTGTTGGACACCGTCGTGCGCCAGCGCGACGCGAGAGTGGCGGGCCACGCCGCCAGCCAGGTACCGGACGAGGTCGGCACCTGCCCGATCTGTCAGGCAGAACTGCCGCCAGGCGCCGATGAATGCCCCCAATGCCATCCGGAAGTCGAAACCCCACCCTCGACGTGGGCATTGCTGCGCCTGTGGCGATTCGCGCGTCCGTATCGTTTCGAGTTGCTGGCGGGCTTCCTGCTCACGCTCTGCGCGACGGGCGCCACGTTGATCCCGCCGTATCTCACGATGCCGCTCATGGACAACGTGCTGATTCCATTCCAGAACGGCAAGCCGATCGATTACCACCTGGTGGGAATTTATTTGTCCGGCCTGCTGGGCGCCGGCGTGGTCGCCTGGATACTGGGCTGGGCGCGTACCTATCTGCTGGCCAAGGTGTCGGAGCGCATTGGCGCCGATTTGCGCACCGCGACGTACTCGCATCTGCTGCGCCTTTCGCTGGAATACTTCGGCGGCAAGCGCACGGGCGACCTGATGGCGCGCATCGGCTCGGAGAGCGACCGCATCTGTGTGTTCCTCTCGCTGCACCTGCTCGACTTCGCCACGGACGTGCTGATGATCGTTATGACCTCGGTGATTCTGGTGTCGATCAACCCGTGGCTGGCGGCCGTCACGCTGTTGCCGCTGCCGTTCATCGCCTGGCTGATCCATCTGGTGCGCGACCGCTTGCGTCATGGCTTCGAGAAGGTGGACCGGATCTGGTCGGAAATCACCAACGTGCTGGCCGATACCATTCCGGGCATTCGTGTGGTCAAGGCGTTTGCGCAGGAAAACCGCGAGGTCGCGCGCTTCAAGGAAGCCAACCGTCACAACCTCGTGGTGAACGACCGCGTGAACAAGGTCTGGTCGCTGTTTTCGCCGACGGTCACGTTCCTCACCGAGGTGGGGCTGCTCGTCGTGTGGATCTTCGGGATCTGGCAGGTCTCGAAGCATGAGATCACCGTCGGTGTGCTCACCGCGTTCCTCACCTACATCAGCCGCTTCTACACGCGTCTCGATTCCATGAGCCGTATTGTCTCGGTCACGCAGAAGGCCGCGGCCGGCGCGAAGCGCATCTTCGACATTCTCGATCACGTCTCGAACGTGCCCGAACCGGTCAACCCGGTGCACCTGAAGGAAGTGAAGGGCGCCATTGACTTGCGCGACATCGGCTTCCGTTACGGCAACCGCGCGGTGATCCGGGGGATGGATTTGCGCATCGCGCCGGGTGAGATGATCGGTCTGGTGGGGCACAGCGGGTCGGGCAAGAGCACGCTGGTCAACCTGATCTGCCGTTTCTACGATGTGGCTGAGGGCTCGATCCAGATCGACGGGGTGGACATTCGCGCGTTGCCGGTGTCGGATTTTCGTCGCAACGTCGGCCTGGTGCTGCAGGAGCCGTTCCTGTTCTTCGGCACGATTGCCGAGAATATCGCTTACGGCAAACCGGAAGCGACGCGCGCCGAGATCGTGGCGGCGGCGCGCGCGGCACACGCGCACGAGTTCATCCTGCGTCTGCCGCACGGTTACGATTCGCTCGTCGGCGAGCGCGGGCAGGCCCTCTCGGGGGGCGAGCGTCAACGCATTTCCATCGCGCGTGCGCTGCTGATCGATCCGCGCATTCTGATTCTCGACGAGGCGACGTCATCGGTGGACACGGCGACCGAGAAGGAAATCCAGAAGGCGCTCGACAACCTCGTCAAGGGCCGTACGACGATCGCCATCGCGCACCGGTTGTCGACGCTGCGCAAGGCCGACCGGCTGGTGGTGCTCGATCGCGGCAAGATCGTCGAAGTGGGCAACCACGACGCGCTGATGGCCCGCGAAGGGGCCTACTACCGGCTGTACCAGGCCCAGCAGCGCAATGTCGATACGGATCTCGACGCGGTGATCGAGACCGCCGAGGCGGCCGCCGCGGTGGCAGCCGTGAGCGCGGCACCGGCCCAGCCGCTATCCGTCAACTGAACGTTCGCGAAGAGACTCATGCAGATTGATTTCACCTTGTCGCGTAACGCGTTCGGCCGTCTGGTGCTGACCGACGCGGCGGGCGTCGCCCATGAGGGCGTGGTGCCCGTGCGCGCGTTTCCGATTGCGGCGCCGCACGAGGGCCTTGCGCTGGTGAGTACGGAGGGGCGCGAGCTGGTCTGGCTCGACTCGCTCGACGTGCTGCCCGCCGCGATGCGCACGCTCTTGCAGGAAGAACTCGCGGCGCGCGAATTCATGCCCGAGGTGCTGTGCATCAAGCGCGTCTCGACGTATGCGACGCCCAGCACCTGGACTGTCGAGACGAACCGCGGCGAGGCTTCGTTCGTGTTGCGTGGCGAAGAAGACATTCGGCGCCTGGGCGGCCCGACGTTGCTCATCACCGACAGCCACGGCATCCACTTCCTGATCCGGGACACTGGCGCGCTCGACAAGCCGAGCCGCAAGATCCTCGATCGTTTCCTCTGACACGATTCGCGTCGCCGAATTTCGCCGTGCCGTCGGGCACTGGTAAAATCTCTGCTTTTGCTTTTTGCGGTGATGTCGATGTGGTTCAAGAATCTTCAGTTGCACCGAATTCCTGCCGGTTGGTCCATGAGCGTCGCGCAAATGGAAGCGGCGTTGGAGAAGCATGCCTTCTGCGAGGGCGGTAGCCTCGAGATGCAAGTGCAAGGCTGGGCGCCGCCGCGCGAAGGCGGAGAACTGGTGCACAGCATCAACCGTCAGTTCCTGCTCGCCTATCGTGCCGAGAAGAAGCTGCTGCCGTCCACCGTCGTGAATCAGGTCACGCGCGCCAAGGCGGCCGAGCTCGAAGAGCAGCAAGGCTTCAAGCCCGGGCGCAAGCAGATGCGCGAACTCAAGGAGCAGGTCACCGACGAACTGCTGCCGCGCGCGTTCGGCATTCGTCGCGACACGCGTGTGTGGATCGATCCGGCCAATCGCTGGCTGGTGATCGACGCCGCGTCGCCCGCCAAGGCCGACGAAGTGCGCAGCCTGTTGCTCAAGACGCTCGATATCACGCTCGAGAACGTGGAGCTCAACGAAGCGCCCGTGGCGGTGATGACGTCGTGGCTCGCGGGCAACGACGCGCCGGGCGGCTTCACCGTCGATCAGGACGTGGAACTGCGCTCGAATACCGACGAGAAGGCGGCCGTGCGCTATGTGCGTCACCCGCTCGACGGGGCGGATGTCCGTCAGCACATCGAGGCTGGCAAGCGCTGCACCAAGCTGGCGATGACGTGGAACGACCGCATCTCCTTCGTGCTGACCGACGCGTTCGTCATCAAGCGTGTGACGCCGCTCGACATCATCAAGGATGCCGCCGACCCGACCGCGGAAGGCGAAGCCGAGAAGTTCGACGCCGACGTCGCGCTCATGACCGGCGAACTCGCCCGCATGCTCGACGATCTGGTCGAGGCGGTGGGTGGCGAGCGTCAGATGGACAAGGCGGCCTGACGCCCCTTCGCCTGTCGCCGTGGTAACACGAACGCCGCGATGCCCCGGGAGGGCGTCGCGGCGTTTTTGCGTTGGGTGCCTGGTCGGGCGGTAGCGGCTATGCCGCCGGTGCCTGCAGGTAGACGCCCAGCGACAGTGCTTGCTTGACCTGTCGCGTGCCTTCGTCGACGCAGACTTCCTCTTCGCCTGCCTCGATGGCGTCGTAAGCCTGACGCACCACGTCGGCCGGGTCGAGCTTGTCGGCGTCAAACCCCCGAGTCAGGTCGGTATCGATGTAACCCGCGTGCAAACCAACCACCTGCGTATTTTGGGGGCGCAACGCGTTGCGCAAGCCATTGGTCAGCGACCACGCGGCCGACTTCGTGATCGAGTATTCAGGCAGCGCGTCTGAACTGAACCAACTCACGATCGACAGGACATTGAGCAGTGCGCCACCGCCGTTGCGTCCCAGGGCCGGGGCGAACGCCTGCGTCATGCCGAGTACGCCGAACAGGTTCGTCTCCAGCGTCTCGCGCAGCAGCTCGGTGGCGCCCGGGCCGGTCAGCCCTTCCGTGAGGCGTGCAATCCCCGCGTTGTTGATGAGCAGCGTGACGTCGCCGGCCAGACTTGCCGCGGCCGCCACCGCTTCCGGGTCGTTGACGTCGAGCTTGACCGGGATGACACCCGGCAGTGTGACCTTCGACGGATCGCGCGACCCGACGTACACCTTCTTCGCGCCACGTTCGAGCGCCTGTTTCGCAAACGCCAATCCCAGGCCACGGTTGGCGCCGGTCACGAATACGACAGCATCTTTGATCTTCATTTCAGAACTCCAGCAGGGTCATCGAGTCACGTCGACCCTGCGGAAGACGTGAGCGGTGGGTTATACTTCGTGACGATTGTGATCGCAATCGTCATCGTTGACGCATTGTGCCGAGTCTGGCATTGAAATGTCAATGGTGATCATCATTGTCTTTATCGATGACGACGATAGTTCGATGGTGTGAACGCGTCTGGACGAGCGTTGCGAGTCCTGAGGAGCGGGGGATGGGAATTTCAAGAGAGCAGGCTGCGGAAAACCGCGAAGCGATCGTCGCGGCGGCGGAACGGCTGTTTCGTGAGCACGGCGTCGACGCCGTGGGGCTGACGGCGCTGATGAAGGCCGCGGGGTTCACGCAGGGGGGCTTCTACAACCACTTCAAGTCGAAGGACGCACTGGTTGCGGCCGTGATGTCGCGCGCGGTGGCGGCGAGCAACGGGCTGTTGGCAGGCGGCGACGCGGCGGCGGAGGCGGTGTTGTCGCCGACGGCGCGCGTCGAGCGGTATCTGTCGACGGCGCACCGCGATGACGTGGCGTGTGGCTGCCCGATGGCCGGATTTGCGGGGGATGCCCCGCGCATCGGCGACGAAGCGCAAGCATGGTATGCGAAGGGGCTGGCCGACATGATCGAGCGAATGACCCAGGCCGGTATCGAGCGAGGCCTGAGTCGGACGCGCGCGAATCGGGCGGCAATGGCGCGCTTCGCGCAAATGGTGGGCACGCTCGTGCTGTCGCGCGCGGTCGTCAGCGCAGATCCGGCGCTCTCGGAGGCATTGCTGGCCGCTGGACGTGACGCGCTCAACGGGCGCGATACCGTCGGCGACAAGTGAAAGCCGCGAGGCAGCGCGCCGTGGGGGAGACACGCCAGACGCTGCGCAAGGTGTGAATCCCTAGTGCTGGGGCCAGCGCCATGTGGCGCGCAACCCGTCCCGTAGAAAGTCAACGAAGGCGCGTGTGCGCGGTGCGAGATGCCGGCTGTGCGGATACACGGCATGCAGCGGCGACGCCGGCATTTGCAGCGAGGGCAATACGCGGGCAAGGCGTCCCGCCTCGATATCGTCACCCACGTCCCAGATGGATTTCTGCGTGATGCCCGCACCGTGCAGCGCCAATTCGTGCGCGGTATCCCCGTCGTCGACAACGTAGGTATCGCGGACCTGGATGCGCAACGTTTCGGATTGCCACACGAATCGCCAGTCGCCGTGCGGCGCGTGGCCGAACAGAATGCAGTCATGCTGTTGCAGATCGCCAGCGTCCTGCGGCGTACCACGCCGCGCCAGATAGCTCGGAGACGCGACCAGCACGCGGTAGTTCGGGGCGAGTTCCTGCGCGACGAGGCTGGAATCGGGCAGGGTGCCGACGCGGATGGCCACGTCGATGCCGTGCGCGACCAGATCGACCCATAGGTCGCTGAGTTCGAGATGCACTTTCAGGGCTGGATGCCGTTCGCGAAACGCGACCAACAGAGGCGCCAGGTGACGACGGCCGAAGGCCCGTGGTGCGTTGATGCGAAGCACGCCCCCGACGGTGCCCGCCTGTCGCGTCATCAGCCGCTCGGTCTCGGCAATCTCCGCGAGGATTCGCTGGCAGCATGTATGAAACACCTGCCCTTCGTCCGTGAGCGCCTGTTTGCGGGTGGTGCGGTTGAGCAGGCGAACTCCGAGGCGCTGTTCGAGAAGTCCGAGCCGCTTGCTCACGACGGCAAGTGAGAGCCCCATCTCGCGTGCGGCGGCTGACATGCTGCCCGCGGCAACGATCCGGTCGAATAAGGTGAGATCCAGTGTCTGGTCGATCATTGCGAGGCAATTATCAATAGATTGGAGAGAGTGATTCAGTTTTTCAAGGGATTATCGTTTTTATCGATGAGGATCACAATGGCTTCGTGACGTCGAGTGCTGGTGCCGGACGTTCAGTCAGCCACCAGCCGTCGACGGGTACCGCGTTTCCTCCCTTGTTTCGATCGCTTTCAGGAGTCTCAGCATGTTCAATTTCGAAGGTCAGCGTGTGTTGGTCATCGGCGGCAGCTCCGGCATTGGCCGCGCCGCAGCCCAGGCGTTTGCCAAGGCCGGTGCGGCCGTAACCATTGCCTCGCGCAGTCAGGCGAAGCTCGATGACGCGCTCGCCACACTCGGCTCGACCGCGCGTGCCCTGGTGCTCGACACCGGTGACGCGGCCGCTGTCGAACGCTGTTTCGCCGAACACGCCCCGTGGCATCACGTGGTCGTCTCGGCGGCGCAAACCCCGACCGGGCAAGTGCGCAAGCTCTCGCTGGACGATGCGCATGCCGCCTTTGACAGCAAGTTCTGGGGCACCTACCACGTGGCTCGGTATGCGCGCATCGAAGACGGCGGCTCGCTCACGCTCACGTCAGGCTTTCTGAGCGTGCGGCCGAATACCTCGTCTGTCGTGCAGGGGGCCATCAACGCGGCAGTCGAGGCGCTGGGGCGCGGGCTGGCGCTGGAGCTGTCACCGGTGCGTGTGAATACCGTCTCGCCGGGGCTGACGGTCACGCCCCTGTGGAACAAACTCGCTGAAGCCGATCGCGAGGCGATGTATCGCAACGCGGCCGAACGTTTGCCTGCGCGGCGCGTGGTCGCTGCCGAGGATGTGGCCAACGCGATGCTTTATCTGGCAGGTACACCGAGCGCGACTGGCTCGACCGTACTGATCGACGCGGGCGGCGCAATCGCCTGACGCCGAGCATTCTCGCGGCGCATCCCGCCTCTGACGTTCTCGAGATACGGCCGTCGGATAGCGGGTCGGATACTGCATCGCAGCAAACTCGCGATAGGGCGATGTCGAGGCGCTTTAGGTCACGCAAACGCGGTATACCCGAATCACTTTCGGGTACCTATTTCGATAGGGATTGCCTAGAATGGAATCGTGCCATCCCGCCATGTCGAAGTTAGGAGGCCGCTATGTTGACAGGGAGCTTGATTGCAATGTTGGTGATTGCGCTGGTCGTCGGCGCGGCTGTCGCTTGGCTCGTCGATCGCAACTGGTGCCGGGAGCATCCGGGGGCGCGCCGCACGTGGCGCCGTCACGCTCGGAACGTCCGGCACGGTTGATGTGCGTTGGTATCGCGGGGCATGCCTCCCCGCACAATGAAAAGCCCGCCTTCCGGCGGGCTTTTGCGTACTACGGACACCTCAACAGCAGGCTGGGCGCTCAGGCAACGGCCTGAAGGACGTACTTGCCCTGGACGGTCAGTCGCGGGGACTTCTCACCCGACGCCAACTCTTCCCATTCGATCAATTTGCTTTCAAGCAATGACTCGAGGTCCAGGCGATCATGCTCCACTTGCTCAGGAGCGTCCTTGACCAGCATCAGGGTGGCAAATTCATGATGACTCAGCATCGTCGTCTCCCGGTTTGCGGTTCCACAGGGGGTCCCTCGTCAGGGACTTTAAGGATAGGTCACGAATATGGCGCTTGCGCGACAAAATTCGCATTTTCGATGCTGCTTCGCAGCACGTCTCTGATGGGACTTTCCCAGCGCCAGCATAGACGTGCACCATGACATTCGGATGTCAATCGCCACGCGAACCGCGCGCTTGAAAGGGTTTGTCAATGGCATGCGTTGTTGCGATGCAATAATGATGCGAATCCGATAAATGACGGTCATCCCCCATTGATTTGCGGTTTGCGGGTCGCCAAGGGGCGGTAGAATGGCCCAATTTGCCAGCAATTCGCGCACAAGAACCTGACATGCCGCAAAAGAAAACGCCGTACTTCGAGTTACGCAGTGGGGCCGTTGATACCCTGCATTTCGTTGTCAAGACGCCGCAACTGGACACGCTGCGCACCGAATTGGCGCAGCGTTTCGAAGCGACCCCGGCGTTTTTTGCCGGTGACACGGTCGCCATCGACGTACGGCGTCTGGCCGGTGACGAGCGCATTGCCGTGCCCGCCTTGGCCGAAATGCTGGTGGAATTCCGCATGAAGCCGATCGGCGTGGTCGCCAACACCGAGCAAGCCGATTGGGCGGTGGTGGACGGTCTGCCACGATTGGACAGCCACGAGCGGCGCGTGTCGCGCCCGGCGAGGGACAGTGAGGCACCGACCGAGGGGGGCGAGGCGCTGGCCGCGCCCGCGCAGGCATCACCGGCACCGGTCGTGCCTGAGGCCGTTGCCGTCCCCTCGACCATCATCGACAAGCCCTTGCGTTCGGGCCAGCAGGTCTACGCGAAGGGCGATCTGATCATCCTCGATCTGGTCAGTTACGGGGCCGAGGTGATCGCGGAAGGTAATATCCACATTTATGCACCGCTGCGGGGGCGGGCACTGGCAGGCGTGAAGGGCAAGCTCGATGCGCGGATCTTCTGTACCTGCCTGGAGCCCGAGCTGATTTCCATCGCCGGTATTTACCGGACCGGCGAATATGCGCTGCCGCCTGATGTGCAGGGGCGTTCGGTGCAGGTGCGGCTGGTAGACGACAAACTGATTTTCGAGCCCCTCGGGCTCAAGTGATTCGTAGCTAAATTCATCCTCAAGTTTGGGAAGGCATCGACAGATGGCAAAAGTGATTGTGGTGACCTCTGGCAAGGGTGGCGTCGGCAAGACGACGACCAGCGCCAGCTTTTCCGCCGGCCTCGCCTTGCAGGGGCACAAGACGGCAGTCATCGATTTCGACGTCGGCCTGCGCAATCTCGACCTCATCATGGGTTGCGAGCGCCGCGTCGTGTACGACCTGATCAATGTGATCCAGGGCGAAGCGAACCTCAATCAGGCGCTCATCAAGGACAAGTCCTGCGAGAACTTGTTCATCCTGCCCGCGTCGCAGACGCGCGACAAGGACGCCCTCACGCAAGCCGGCGTCGAGAAGGTCATCAAGGACCTGGCCGACATGGGCTTCGAGTACATCGTGTGCGATTCGCCGGCGGGTATCGAATCGGGCGCGCTGCTCGCCATGCACTTCGCCGACGAGGCGCTCGTGGTGACGAACCCCGAAGTGTCGTCGGTGCGCGATTCGGACCGCATTCTGGGCATTCTCTCGTCGAAGACGAAGCGCGCCATCGAAGGCAGCGAGCCGATCAAGGAGCACCTGCTCATCACGCGCTACAACCCGAAGCGTGTCAACGACGGCCAGATGTTGTCGCTCGAAGACATTCAGGAAATTCTACGAATCAAGCTGATCGGCGTGATTCCGGAGTCGGAGTCGGTGTTGCATGCCTCGAACCAGGGTACGCCGGCGATTCATCTCGACGGCACCGACGTGGCCAACGCCTATCGCGACGTGGTGAGCCGTTTCAAGGGCGAAGACAAGCCGATGCGCTTTACCGACTATCAAAAGCCGGGGCTGTTGCAGCGCATTTTCGGCTCGAAGTAAGGAGCGCGCGCCCATGTCCTTCCTGTCTTTCCTCCTGGGGGAGAAGAAAAAGACCGCCGCCGTTGCCAAAGAGCGCCTGCAGATCATTCTGGCGCACGAACGCGCGGGCTCGTCGCCGCCGGCCGATTACTTGCCGGCGTTGCAGCGCGAGCTGGTCGCCGTCATCTCCAAGTACGTCAAGATCGCACAAGACGACATCAAGGTCAGCGTCGAGCATCAGGACAACCTGGAAGTGCTCGAAGTGAAGATCGAACTGCCACAGACCTGAACGGTCCTGGCCAGCCGGTATCGTCGCGCCATGGCTGTGTCGCGATGGCACCGGCACGTGATGTGCCCATGGGCGAAGGCCCGCCACCTCCCTTGCGGGGTGGCGGGCCTTCGTCGCTGGTTTGTCGTGGCGCGTCAGGCTGACGCCACGCGTCGGTGTCGGTCACACGCGACGGCCATCGGGGCGTCGGCGTCAGAACTTGTAATCGGGATTCTTCGGATCGAACGTCGCGTCGGTCCACGACGCCTTGCGCACCTTCTCGAAGCGCATTTCCTCAAGCTTTTGTCCCGCCGCGTCCCACGCTTCGATGCCGCGCGGCAATCCGGTCTTCAAGTCGAGCAGCACGCGCGACTTGTACGCATAATGCTGCGGCGGGCCCGCGGGGGCATCCCACTCCAGCGCGAGCACGCGCACACCGTTCGATTCGGATACCGAAATTCTAGCCGGCGTTTCTGGCAGTCCGGCTGCGCGAAAGCTTCGGCCATCGTGCGCAATCTGCTCCGCAATGAATGCGAAGCCGAGATCGCGCACGGTGTGATTGGATTGTGAGCGCGCTAGCGTGCCGTCGATACGGCTCCAGATCGATACGAAGCCAAAAATGCCGCCGAGGTGGCCATACATCTCCTTGGGTCGCTTCGTCTCGTCGTAGAGGATTTCCTGCCCCGCGTGGGCGCCACCGGGCAGCCATTTCACGTAGATCTGGCGCGGCGTCTCGCGAATCTTCACGAGCATACGGTCAGGCGTGGTCTGCCACTGGTTGTTGATGCGCTCGTGGCGCGTCAGCTCGTACTGGTATTCGGGCAACGCGGCCGACTCGGCTTTCAGGAACCGCACGAGCGCATCGGCCTGAATCACCCGCATGTGGGCGACGATCCGCGCATCGCTCAGCTTGACCCACTCGCCGCCCTTGATGGTGCGCGACAACCATTCGGCTTGCGCGGCGGCCGGCATCGCCGCCAGTTTGGCGACTTCGGCATCGACCGTGGCGGCGTCTCCCGTCACATCGGCGGCGGGGGGCGCGACAGGGGAGACGGGGGAGACGGGGGAGACGGGGGCGGCCGATGTCGCCGGAATGGCGGACGCGGCCGACGCAGCGTCCACACTCGCCGCGGCGCGGGGTGGGGCGAGCAGATTCGATGCACTTTGCGCGTAGGCAACGAGCGTTATGGGCAGCAGTGCGAGGGCCAGGGCAACGCGGCGGACGCCACGAATGAGGGGGGTGTGAACATTGAGGTACTTGGGCATGTTGTTTGTCTCCCTCACGCGTTGCCCTGCGGCTCGCGCAGTTCGCGCCGCAGGATCTTGCCGACGGTGGTCTTGGGCAGTTCGCCCTGACGGAACTCGACGATTCGCGGCACCTTGTACGCGGTCAGGTGCTCGCGGCAATGGGCGAGCAGCGTGTCGGCGTTCAACTGTGAATCTTTGGCGACGACAACGAGCTTCACGCGCTCGCCGGCCACCGGATCCGGCACGCCGACCACCGCCGCCTCCCGAACTCCGGGGTGGAGCATCACGACGTCTTCGATCTCGTTCGGGTACACGTTGAAGCCCGAGACGAGAATCATGTCCTTCTTGCGGTCGATGAGCCGCACGTAACCGCGCGCGTCCATCACCCCGATGTCGCCTGTCATCAGCCAGCCGTCGGCGTCGAATGCGTTGGCGGTATCCGCCGGGCGCTGCCAGTAGCCGCGCATGACCTGGGGGCCGCGCACGCACAACTCCCCCGGCTCGCCGAGCGCAGCCCAGGTGCCGTCCTCGCGCTTGAAGCGCACGTCGGTCGATGGGGCGGGCAGGCCGATTGAGCCCGTGAAATCGACGTCGTTCATATGCGCGAGATCGACCGGGTTCATCGTGACGATCGGCGAGCATTCGGTGAGGCCGTAGCCTTCGATGATTGGTTTGCCGGTGACCTGCTTCCACCGCTCGGCAATGGCGCGCTGTGTGGCCATGCCGCCGGCGAGCGAGAGTTTCAGACGGGAGAAGTCGCGGGCACAGAAGGCCTCGTTTTCGAGCAGGCCGTTGAACAGCGTGTTCACGCCCGTGACGCCGGTGAATGTCTCGTTGCGAATGATGTAGACGACCTTCTTCACATCGCGAGGGTTGGCGATCAGGATGTTGCGCCCGCCCAGGCTCATGAACACCAGGCAGTTCACCGTGAGCGACAGCACGTGATACATCGGCAGCAGCGATAGGTTCACCTCGATGTCGCCGTCGAGCTGCCCAGCGGCCCAGGCCTCGGTTTGCAACAGGTTGGCGAGCACGTTCCCGTGCGAAAGCATGGCGCCCTTGGCGACGCCTGTCGTCCCGCCCGTGTATTGAAGGAAGGCCAGATCGTCGCGCATGAGCGGCACCGGCGCGAGCGTTTGCCGTGCGCCTTCGGCGAGCGCCCGGCACAACGGTATCGCCTGCGGCAGATCATAGGGTGGCACCTGCTTCGCGACGCGTCGCATGAGCAGGTTGACGAGGCGTCCCTTGAGGTTGGCGCCCGGGCCGAGCAGGTCGCCGATCTGGGTGACCAGCACGTGGCGCACCTCGGTGCCGGGGATCGCGTCCTGCACGGTTTTCGCGAAGTTCTCGAACGCGACGATCGTGCGCGCGCCGCTGTCGTGCAGTTGATGTTTCAACTCGCGAACGGTGTACAGGGGATTGACGTTGACGACCACGGCCCCGGCGATGAGCGTACCGAACAGGCAGATCGGATACTGGAAGCAATTGGGCATCATGAGGGCGACGCGTTCGCCCTTCTGAACGCCGTGTGCCTGCAGCCACGCGGCGAAGGCACGCGCCTTGCGGGCGACCTCCGCGTAAGTGATTTCGCTTCCCAGGCTCACGAACGCGACGCGTTCCCGGTACTTGTCGATCCATTCGTCGAACGCCTGCACGAGCGACGTGTAGCGTGTCACGTCGATGTCGGCGGGAACGCCGGCGGGATAGGCGTTGAGCCACACGCGTTCGTGCGGAACCGCTGGGTCCATGGTTGTCTCCCTCGAGGTCTTGGGGCACGGGCTCCCGGAATCAAGCGGTCGCTCTGATGGCAACTCACCTTCGCCGGTGGGGCCGTGCTTGTGGCTGCCCCTGTAACGTCTGCTGCGCTATCGCTCCAACATCGCGACCACGCCTTGTCCGCCGGCCGCGCAAATCGAAATGAGGCCACGTCCGCCGCCACGCTCGGCGAGCAGTTTGGCGAGCGTGGCAAGAATACGCGCGCCGGTCGCCGCGAACGGATGCCCGCAGGCGAGCGAACTGCCGTTCACGTTCAGCCGCTGCCGGTCGATGCTGCCCAGTGGCGCGGCGCGTCCCAGCCTGTCGCGGCAGTACTGCGGGTCTTCCCACGCCTTCAACGTGCAGAGCACCTGCGCCGCGAACGCCTCGTGAATTTCGTAGAAATCGAAATCCTGCAGCGTGAGACCGGCCTGGGCGAGTAGGCGCGGCACGGCATAGGCGGGCGCCATGAGCAGGCCTTCGCGGCGGGTCTCGTCGGGATGGAAGAAGTCGACCGCCGCCGTTTGCGAGTAAGTCAGATAGGCGAGTACCGGAATGCCGTTGGCGCGCGCCCAGTCTTCGCTCGCGAGCAGCACGCATGAGGCGCCGTCCGTCAGTGGCGTCGAATTGCCGGCCGTGAGCGTGCCCGTGACGCTGCGATCGAACGCCGGCTTCAGAGCGCCCAACGTCTCGAGCGTGAGGTCGGCGCGCAGGTTGTTGTCACGTTGCAGGCTGCGAAACGGCGTCATCAGATCGAGAAAGAACCCGCGTTCGTAAGCCGCGGCCAGGTGTCGATGGCTCGCGAGCGTGAGTTCGTCCTGTGCGGCGCGCTCGATTTGCCAGCGCTTGGCCATCTGCTCGCAATGTTCCCCCATCGAGAGACCGGTGCGCGGTTCGCCGATGCGCGGCAACGCCGGCTTGAACAACATGCCGGGACGCGCCTTCGCGAGCGCACCGAGCTTGCCTGCGGGGCTGCGCTGGCGGTTGGCCTCCAGCAGAATCCTGCGCAGTGTCTCGTTCACGGCGATGGGGGCGTCCGAGGCCGTGTCGACCCCGCCGGCGATCGCCACGTCAATCTGGCCGAGCGCAATTTTGTTGCCGGTCAGGATCGCTGCCTCCAGGCCCGTGCCGCAGGCTTGCTGGACATCGTAGGCTGGCGTTTGCGGAGCGAGCGTTGTCGACAGGACGGATTCGCGCGTCAGATTGAAGTCGCGCGCGTGTTTGAGAACCGCCCCGGCGGCGACTTCCCCGAGACACTGATCGTGCAGCGCGAATCGGTCGACGAGGCCCTGGATTGCCGCGGTGAGCATGTCCTGATTCGACGCCGTGGCGTAGGCCGCGTTCGAACGCGCAAACGGGATGCGGTTGCCGCCGAGGATCGCCACGCGGCGCAAGGCAGGGGAGGGCGCGGTGGGGGTGAAGGCGCTCATGAACGGTCCGGATCGAGGGAAGCAGGCGACGTGGTCGACGTGGTCGATGCGGTCGATGTGGTTGAATCGGTCGGCGCGCGTTGCCACCGTCCGCGCAGATGCGGCACCGCCCCCGCCGCGTCGCGCAGTTCGAAGGCGCCGCCGCGAGGATCGCACCAAAGCGTGACGTCTCCCGGCAGCGGCAGCGGTCGTTTGAACTCGACGCGCAGATCCAGCGTTGGCACGCCGGTCGGTAGCACGGCGGCAAGGCTTCGCGCAAAGCTCCACATGCCGTGAATGATGGGGCGCGGGAAGCCGAACCATCTGGCCGTGATCGGCCACAGATGGATCGGGTTGTAATCGCCGGATACGCGCGCGTACTGGCGACCGAGGTCGGCCGGCACCTGCCATGCGAAGGTCTTCGCGAGCGACGGGGCGGCGCTCAACGCGGCGCGATAGGGGGCGCCGAGCGGGTCGGGCACGCCGGTACGCAGGTAGCCACTCTCTCCCGTCCATATGACCACGCCGCCGCGTCGCGCCGTGGTGAGAACCGTGAACACTTGTCCCTTGTCGTGCGCGAACAGCGGGCCACACCGGACGTCGATGTCGAGCCGGTCTCCGGGCGCGAGCGCCGCGTGTTGAAGAATGCGATTGTCCAGATGCACCATGCCGAGCATGGCGAACGGAAAGGCGCGGTCGGTCATCAGCAGCATATGCAGCGGGAAGGCGAGCAGATGCGGCCATGTCGGCGGCACACCGTGCGCCGCCGTGAAGCCGCACAGGCGCGCATAACGGGCGATCTCGCCTGCGTCGAGTGTGACGTTGCGGCGCGCGAACGCCAGCGGCGGGAGCGGCTGCGCGTGCGCCGGTTTGCGAAACGACAGCAGCGCCCGCAGAAACAGCGGGAGCGGGGAGGGCAGGCGCGTGATGTCGAGCGGCGCGGACTCGGCGGCGGTAGGCGACGCTTGGCCGGATGGATCGCGAGGGCGGTCGTTTGGCATCGTCATGCGCCGAGCAGGCTTTGGCCGCACACGCGCACGACCTGTCCGGTCAATGCGCCGGACGCCGGGTGCGCCAGCCAGGCAATGGCCTGGGCCACGTCGACCGGCTGGCCGCCCTGGCCGAGCGAGTTCATGCGGCGTCCGGCTTCGCGAATGGCGAATGGCACGGCGGCGGTCATCTGCGTTTCGATGAATCCCGGCGCGACCGCGTTGATGCTGATCTGGCGCTCGGCGAGCACCGGCGACCAGGCTTCGACCATGCCGATCACCGCGGCCTTCGACGCGGCGTAGTTCGTCTGGCCCCGATTGCCCGCGATGCCACTGATCGACGCCACGCCGACGATCCGACTGTTGGCGCGCAGTACGCCGGCGTCGAGCAGCGCCTGGTTAAGACGTTGCGGCGCACCGACATTGATGTCGAGCACGCTCTGCCATTGGGCTTCGCTCATGCGCACGAGCGTCTTGTCGCGCGTGATGCCGGCGTTGTGGACGAGGATGTCGAGGCCATGTGGCGCTTGCTTGGCCAGATGGGCGAGCAGCGCCGCCCCCGCTTCTGGGGCGGCAATGTCGCACGTGAGCGCACTGCCTTCGAGACGGCTTGCCACGGCGTCGAGCGGGCCCTGTGCGGCCGCGATGTCGACGCATACGACATGCGCGCCGTCGTGGGCGAGCACGGTAGCGATCGCTTCGCCGATGCCGCGTGCCGCGCCCGTCACGACCGCGACTTGGCCGGCCAGCGGACGCCGGTCCTGTATCGGGGGTGGTTCGAACACCGGCGCTTGCAGCGTGATGGCCTGACCGCTCACGTAGGCGGCGCGCGGCGAGAGAAAGAAGCGCAGCGTGGAGTGCAGGGATGCCCGGGCCTGCGGCGAGACGTAGAGCAACTGCGCCGTGGCGCCGCGCTTGAGTTCCTTGGCGAGCGATCGCACGAAGCCCTCCAGCGCGCGCTGCGCCACGCTCGCCTGTGGCGTCGACGCGAGCGTGGGCGGCACGCCCAGCACGAGCACGCGGGCGCATCGGTCGAGGCAGGCGAGCGTGTCGTGGAAGAACGTGTAGAGCGTGCTCAGGTCGTCGGTGCTGGCAATGGCGCTCGCGTCGAACAGCAACGCCTTGGGACGTACGCCTTCGCTGGGGTTGAATCGTCCGCTCATCGTGCCCGCCTGATTGGCGAGCGAGATCCAGTCGAGCCGCTCGGCATGGGCGAGGCTAGGCATGCCGAGCCGATGCAGCTCACGCGCGAGGTCAGGCAACAGCGGGGCGTCCCCGGCGCCGCCCACGACCGCGAGCGAGACGGGCATTGCGCGTGCGTCGGCCATGGCGTCGGTGTTGTCGACGCACGGCATCCGCTCGAGCGGCACGGGGCGAGGCAACCCCAGTGCATTGGCCAGGCGGCTGCCCACGGCGGAGTTGGCGAAAGCCAGATATCGGTCGGACGTCGTCACGGCGCGGAAATCCTCACGGAGAAGAGCCTTGGCGAGCGGCGGGCGGGCTCACAACGTGAGCGCTTCGTCGGCCGCTTCGGCGTGTTGGGCGTGCTGCATGTCGGCCAGGCGACCGAAGTCGGGCGGAAAGTCATCCACGGCCACGGCCCGCGCCGCATAGTCGGCGTACTGCGCGAGCGCCTGACGCTCGCCGTCGCTCACGAGATGCAGCGTCGCGGCGTGTTCCACCCACGCCGAGAATTCGGGCAGACTTTGCGGCATCGTCGGCAGACGGCCTTCCTTGACCGCCATGCGCAGACGCTGCTCGATCGCGGTGACCTGCGGCGTCATCTGGAACACAAGTTCGCCGTACGCAAGCCCGTCGATTTCAGGGCGCGGCGAGTAGCTGCCGGCGATCAGGCGCTCGCGGGCGTCGCCCGGGGTCTGCATCAACTCGGCAACCTGGGTCGCCAGTGCGTCGGACGGTTTGGCATAAGGCAAGCCCAACGGCGTGAGTTTCCAGCGCATCCACCACGCAACCACGCGCGACGGATAATTCGCCAGCACGCCTTCGAACGCTTCGCGTGCCTGCCAGAGCGCGTCTTGCGCGGCCCAGTGCACCAGCGGCAGATCGGCGGCGGGACGGCCTTCGTCCTCGTAACGCTTGAGGGTGGCCGTGAGCAGGAACAATTGCGAGAGCATGTCGCCCAACCGTCCGGTGAGGCGCTCGCGGCGTTTGAGCGAGCCGCCGAGCACCGCCATCGAGACGTCGGCTGCAATGGCGAGAAGCGTCGAGAGGCGATTCGCCGCACGATAGTACGCGAGCAGTTCGGGCGCGGCGTTCGAGGGCACCGCCGAAAATCGGGCGTGCGTGACGCCGTGCAACGCACCGCGCACGATGTTGCTCGTCACGAAACTCAGGTGGCCGAAGAGGGCGTCGTCGAACGCGCGCACGGCCGTCGCGCGATCCGCCGTTTGCGCGGCGGCAAGTTCCTTGAGCACATAAGGGTGGCAGCGGATCGCGCCCTGGCCGAAGATCATCAGGCAGCGCGTCATGATGTTGGCGCCTTCCACCGTAATGGAGACCGGAATCTGCTGATAGGCGCGCGCAAGGAAGTTGTTCGGGCCCATGCAGATGCCTTTGCCCGCCACGACATCCATGCCGTCGTTCACCACTTTGCGCGCGCGTTCGGTCACGTGGTATTTCGCGATGGCCGAGATCACCGAGGGCTTCTCGCCAAGATCGACGGCAAGCGCTGCCATGCGACGGGCGGCGTCCATCGTGTACAGATTGCCCGCCATGCGCGCGAGCGCCTCCTGGACGCCTTCGAACTTCCCGATGGGCGTACGGAATTGACGCCGTACGGCTGCGTAAGCCCCCGTGGCGCGCACGGCGATCTTCGAGTAGCCGACGTTCGACGACGGCAACGAAATCGCGCGGCCGGCCGCGAGGCATTCCATCAGCATGCGCCAACCTTGGCCCACCTGCGCCCGCCCGCCGATCACCCAGTCGAGCGGAATGAAGACGTCCTTGCCGGAATTCGGGCCATTCTGGAAGACGGCATTCAGCGGCCAGTGACGGCGTCCGATCACCACGCCCGGGTGGTTCGTCGGAATCAGCGCGCAGGTGATGCCGGGGGTGCCGTCGTCACCGAGCAGATGGTCGGGATCGAGGGCGCGAAAGGCGAGGCCGAGCACGGTCGCGATAGGGCCCAGGGTGATGTAGCGCTTGCTCCACGTCACGCGAAAACCCAGCATCTCGCGGCCCTCGTGGATACCCCGACAGACAATGCCGATGTCGGGGATGGCGGCGGCGTCCGAGCCTGCGTAGGGGCTCGTGAGCGCAAAGCAGGGAATCTCGTCGCCCTTCGCGAGACGCGGCAGATAGTAGTCCTTCTGCGCCTCGGTGCCATAGTGCAGCAGTAGTTCAGCCGGGCCGAGCGAGTTCGGCACCATGACCGACACGGCGGCCGCCGAACAACGCGACGCCAGCTTCATCACCACCTGGGAATGTGCGTACGCGGAGAATTCGAGGCCGCCGTAGCGCTTGGGGATGATCATTCCGAGGAAGCCGGCGTCTTTCGCGTATTGCCATGCCTTTGGTGGCAGGTCCTGCCAGACCTGAGTGCTTTCCCAGTCGTTGGACAGGTCGCACAGATGCTCGACCTCGTTGTCCAGGAAGGCTTGTTCGTCAGCGGATAGCGCCGGCGCGGGCAGCGCCGTGAATTTCTGCCAGTCGGGACGACCGGAAAACAGATCGGCCTCCCACCAGACAGTGCCCGCTTCGATGGCATCTTTCTCCGTCTCCGACATCTCCGGCATGATCGTGCGGAATTTGGCGAGCATCGGCGCGGTAATCCACGCGCGCCGCAGCGGGCCGAGACTCAACATCAGTGCCGGTAAGACGAAAACGACTGCGAGCAGCACCGTCGCGGCAGTGCCGGTCACCCCGCTCACCGCGCCGGCGCCCACCCACACCAGGCTCGCCGTAAGCCACTGCCAGGCGTGTGCGCGATAGAAGAGCAGGGCGCTCACGCCCGAGACCCACGCAAGTATCCATAGCGTCATCATGTTGTCCTCCCTTGCGGTGTGCCATCCGCCCGAGTGCCCGTAGCAACGGTAGCTGCGGTAGCTGCGGTTGGAGGCGCCTCAGCGCCGAATCGGCCGCTCGTCCCGGTCGGCTTGCCGGCGCCATGTCGGCGCCTTGTCGGGTTTGGGCTGCGTGTTGGATCGTCCCGAACCCGCTCGGGCGGTCTCAGGCCTTCCGTTATTTTTGTTCAGGCATTCGCGAGCGAGCGGTCGTCGGCGCCGGGCATGCGCCCCACGCCGTCCGCTTGCGCGGCGGCGACGAGCGGTTCAGCGGCCTGTCCGGCTTCGCGCGGTGGCGTAATGTCCGCGTCCTTCGCCAGCGCAAAGACGGCGGCAAAGCTCGCCAGTTGTTCGTCTCCCGGCATCGGCGCCCGGAGCGCGGCAACCATGAGGGCCGTGAGCCTGGCTACGACCTGCAGGTCGCCCATCGCCTCGCCTTGCGCGAACGTGTCGATCAGACGCGACGTATCGCTGCTGGCGAGCACGCCGGACAGCGCTTGAAGGGCAAAGTGAAGGCGCCAGCCCAGCTCCTGGCGCGGCAGTTCGGGCAGCGCGCGCGCGAAGGCGTCGAAGAAGCGCTCGAAGACGGGGGCGTAATGCTGCTGCAAATAGTCGCGGATGAACGGTGACGGATCCGCATACACGCGCCCGAGCAGGCGCAGAAACGCGGGGCCGCCGATATCGCGATGATGCGAAATGGCCAGGGCAGGGATGAACATTGCACCCAGCACGTGTTCGCACGTGAGGTGCGGCGCGGGCCACGCGGCTTCGGCGCGCGTGAGCAGCGCCAGTCGCTCATCGTTGAGCCGATCGAGTCGACGCGAAAGCATGGCCTGCAGCAACGTCTCCTTGCTGCCGAAGTGATAGTTGACGGCGGCCAGATTGACCTCGGCGCGCGACGTGATCTGGCGCAAGGACATGGCTTCGTAGCCGTATTCGATGAACAGGTCCTCCGCGGCATCGAGGATGCGCAGCTTGGTATCGCCGGCTTGCCGGCCGACAGAAAGTCGTGGGCTCACTAAGCACCTCCTGTGTGATGCGGCGCAATGCCGCGTCAGCGTAACAGCGTAATGAACCGATGTTTCATTCGAACGTTTGATTGAATCCTATGACGTCTGAAGCGGGGTGTCCAAGATTTTTTTCTGGATGTGGCCCTCTAAATCGGTGTTCGAGTCGGCGCTGACGGACCGGGAGGGGATCGACGCGGCGCAGAGGCCGGGAAGGTAAGCGAAGGCAAAATGGCCCGATTTCCCTGATTTCCGGGCGGAAAGTCGGGAGGCGGGACAATAGTTTGCTAAAATGTCCCGCTTTGTGTTCAAAACCGTTTTGGCGCTACCCCGACTGTCGGGGGCGGAGGGAAGCCGGCGTCGCGACGTCGGTTCCGGCCCAAGGTTGATTAACTGACAGGGTCCGCTTGCGGCATTCCCTCGCTGCAACATAGAACGACCCTCTGGAAGGACGAATATCCTCATGACTATCGCTGTTGAAAACCTCGGCAAGCTCGAGCGTCGCTTTACCATCGCCCTGCCCAAGCAGGAAGTCGAAAAAGAAGTTGCGGCACGTATTCAGAAGCTGTCGAAGACGGTGCGCATGCCGGGCTTCCGCCCGGGCAAGGTGCCTCTGAAGATGGTCACCCAGCAGTACGGTGGTCAGGTCGAAGCCGAAGTCGTGAGCGACAAGGTCGGCCAGCAATTCTTCGATATCAGCAAGGAACAGGATCTGCGCGTCGCCGGTCAGCCGCGCTTCGCACCGAAGGCTGACGCTGGCGAGGCCGAGTACGCATTCGACGCCACCTTCGAGATCTACCCGGAAGTCAAGATCGGTGACCTGGCCACGGCCGAGGTGAGCCGCACCACGACGGACGTCTCGGAAGCCGAGATCGACCGCACCATCGACATCCTGCGCAAGCAGCGCGTGCACTATCACGTGCGCGGCGAAGCCGGCGCCCACGGCGACGGCGGCTCGGTTGAAGCCAAGGACGGCGACCGCGTGACGGTCGACTTCGTCGGCAAGATCGACGGTGAAGCATTTGCCGGCGGCAGCGCCGAAGACTTCGTGTTCGTGCTGGGCGAAGGCCGCATGCTGCCCGAGTTCGAGACGGCGACGCTGGGCCTGAAGGTCGGCGAGTCGAAGGATTTCGAACTGAAGTTCCCGGACGAGTACCACGGCAAGGAAGTCGCGGGCAAGACCGCCACGTTCACCGTGACGCTCAAGAAGGTTGAGTGGGCGCATCTGCCGGAAGTTGACGACGAGTTCGCCAAGTCGCTCGGCATCGCTGACGGCAGCATGGAAAAGATGCGCGCCGACATCAAGGAAAACCTGTCGCGCGAAGTGAAGCGTCGCACGCAGGCCCTGCTCAAGGATCAGGTGATGAACGCGCTGATCTCGGTGTCGGAACTCGACGTGCCGAACGCACTGGTCGCACAGGACCAGGAGCGCCTCGTGGCGATGGCCCGTCAGGACCTGACGCAACGCGGTGTGCCGAACGCTGCTAACGTGCCGATCCCGGCAGAGATGTTCAAGGAACAAGCCGAGCGTCGCGTGAAGCTGGGTTTGATCCTGGCCGAGTTGGTCAAGCAAAATGACCTGCAGGCGAAGCCGGAGCAGATCAAGGCCGAAGTCGAAGAGTTCGCGAAGAGCTACGAAGACCCGCAGGAAGTCGTCCGCTGGTACTATGGCGATCAGCAGCGCATGGCGGAAATGGAAGGTTTCGTCGTCGAGAACAACGTGGTCGAATTCGTCCTGGGTAAGGCCAAGGTCACCGACAAGCAAGTCAGCTTCGAAGAACTGGCTGGCAACTCGCAAGCCTGATCGCGATCGACACGACCGATTGAACCGCCGCGGCCGCAAGGCCGTGGCGGTTCTTTTCCAAATGGCCCTCGGGCCTCCTCCCTGCGGCGCGCAAAACCATCTCGATAGAAGGGTCGAACCGATATGATTACCCGTTCCGAATTGCTCGCCCAACTCGCCTCCCCGACGCACAACTCCGCCCTTGAGACGCAAGGCCTTGGCCTCGTGCCGATGGTCGTCGAGCAAAGTGGTCGTGGCGAGCGCGCTTACGATATTTATTCGCGACTCCTCAAGGAGCGCATCATTTTCCTGGTGGGCGAGGTCAACGACCAGAGCGCCAAC
Source organism: Pandoraea eparura (assembly GCF_902459725.1). Classification (GTDB taxonomy): domain Bacteria; phylum Pseudomonadota; class Gammaproteobacteria; order Burkholderiales; family Burkholderiaceae; genus Pandoraea; species Pandoraea eparura. The sequence goes on along the minus strand of NZ_CABPSH010000003.1, from coordinate 146,280 downwards.
CTCGTCGTTGCCCAGTTGCTGTTCCTCGAGAGCGAAAATCCGGACAAGGAAATCTCGATGTACATCAACTCGCCCGGCGGCTCCGTCTCGGCGGGTCTGGCGATTTACGACACGATGAAGTTCGTGAAGCCGGCGGTCTCGACGCTGTGTCTGGGCATGGCGGCCAGCATGGGGGCATTCCTGCTGGCGGCGGGCGAGAAGGGCAAGCGTTTCGCGCTGCCGAACGCGCGCATCATGATTCACCAACCGTTGGGCGGCGCCCGCGGCCAGGCCTCGGACATCGAGATCCACGCCCGGGAAATCCTGCTGCTCAAGGATCGGTTGAATCGACTGCTGGCGGATAACACCGGCCAGTCGCTCGAAGTCATCGCGCGCGACACTGATCGCGACAACTTCAAGTCGGCGGCCGATGCCGTCGAGTATGGGTTGATCGATCGGGTGCTCGAAAAGCGTCCCTGATTCGGTCTCGACTTCAGGGCGCCCGACGACACAAGGTTGGCGCGACACTGGGTGACTTCGTTATCGAAGGTCCGCGTGTTCGCGCCAAGTCTTTGTCGTCAAAGGGAATTTCTTGCCGTTGCGGGTGGGTCACACGCTCGCGCGGCATGGCGTTACAATGGGATTCACGTATGCCGCGTTTGCCGCCCCCGGCGGGGGACGACCGGGGCGCAAATTGCTAGCAGGCTGACACACATATGGTGGATAAAAAAAGCACTTCCAACGGCGAAAAGCTGCTCTACTGCTCGTTCTGCGGAAAGAGTCAGCACGAGGTCAAGAAGCTCATCGCGGGCCCGTCGGTGTTCATCTGCGACGAGTGCATCGATCTGTGCAATGAGATCATCCGCGACGAGGCCGCTGCGGCCGAAGACGAGAGTGGCAGCGGTGGCAAGTCCGACCTGCCGTCGCCGCAGGAAATCCGCGAGAGTCTCGATCAATACGTGATCGGTCAGGACCGCGCCAAGAAGATCCTGGCCGTGGCGGTCTACAACCACTACAAGCGATTGAAGCACCTCGGCGACAAGCGCGACGAGGTCGAACTCTCCAAGAGCAACATCCTGCTCATCGGGCCGACCGGCTCGGGCAAGACGCTGCTCGCGCAGACGCTCGCGCGTCTGCTCAACGTGCCCTTCGTGATTGCCGACGCCACCACGCTGACCGAAGCCGGTTATGTGGGGGAAGACGTCGAAAACATCATCCAGAAGCTGCTGCAGAACTGCAACTACGAGATCGAGCAGGCGCAGAAGGGCATCGTCTATATTGATGAAATCGACAAGATCAGCCGCAAGTCGGACAATCCGTCGATTACCCGTGACGTATCGGGCGAGGGGGTGCAACAGGCGCTGCTCAAGCTGGTCGAAGGCACGATGGCGTCGGTGCCGCCGCAAGGGGGCCGCAAGCACCCGAACCAGGATTTCATCCAGGTCGATACGACGAACATCCTGTTCATCTGCGGCGGTGCGTTCGATGGTCTCGAGAAGATCATCATGAACCGTACCGAAAAGACTGGGATCGGCTTCGGCGCGACGGTCAAGACGGGCGAAGAGCGTGACGCAGGGGAGTTGCTGCGTGACGTCGAGCCGGAAGACCTGATCAAGTTCGGCTTGATTCCCGAGCTGATCGGCCGTCTGCCGGTGGTTGCCACGTTGGGTAAGCTTGACGAAGACGCGCTGGTGACCATCCTCATCGAGCCGAAGAACGCGCTGGTCAAGCAATACCAGCGCCTGTTCGCGATGGAGGGTGTGGAGCTGGAGATCCGACCGGCCGCAATGCATGCCGTCGCGCGCAAGGCCATCAAGCGCAAGACGGGCGCGCGCGGCTTGCGCTCGATCATCGAACAGGCCTTGCTCGAAGTGATGTACGAACTGCCGTCGCTCAAGGGCGTCGCCAAGGTGATCCTCGACGAAAACGCGATCAGCGGCGACGGGAAACCACTTTTGATTTACCAGGAGTCGCCCAAGGTTGCCGGCTCCAATTGAACGGTCAACTCAGCGCTACCCGAAGCCGTTCATGGAAACATGGACGGCTTTTTTTCCTTCATACTAGTGCCACGGGCAATGAAACCCCGAGTGGTGCAACTTACCGGCGAAAGGGCTGTTCCATCCCCCTTGTAATTCCCGTCGGCGGCCTCAATTAGCTGGAACACAACGGTATCGTTAAATATGGGGAACGAGATGTCAGGCACCCAAATCCTCCCGCCCGAAGCGATTCAACTGCCCCTGTTGCCTTTGCGCGACGTGGTCGTGTTTCCGCACATGGTGATTCCCCTTTTCGTGGGGCGTCCAAAATCGATCAAAGCGCTTGAAACCGCCATGGAAGGCGGCAAGCACATCATGCTCGTCGCCCAGAAGGCGGCGGCCAAGGATGAGCCCACGTCCAAGGATCTCTACGAGATCGGCTGCGTGGCGAACATCCTGCAAATGCTCAAATTGCCCGATGGCACCGTCAAGGTGCTGGTCGAAGGGATTCAGCGCGCCCGCACTCTGAGTGTGGACGAAGAGGAAACCCAGTTCACGTCGGAAGTGATGCCGCTCGAACCGGACGACGGCAACTCCCCGGAATCCGAGGCGCTGCGCCGCGCGATCGTGGCCCAGTTCGATCAATACGTGAAGCTCAACAAGAAGATTCCGCCGGAGATCCTGACGTCGTTGTCGGGCATCGACGAGGCGGGTCGTCTGGCGGATACCATCGCCGCGCATCTGCCGCTCAAGCTGGAGCAGAAGCAGAAGATCCTGGAGATGTTCCCGGTCATCGAGCGTCTGGAGCACCTGCTCGCGCAGCTCGAGAGCGAGATCGACATTCTTCAGGTCGAAAAGCGTATCCGTGGGCGCGTGAAGCGCCAGATGGAGAAGAGCCAGCGCGAGTATTACCTGAACGAACAGGTCAAGGCGATTCAGAAGGAGCTGGGCGAAGGCGAAGAAGGCGCGGATCTCGAAGAACTCGAGAAGCGAATCAAGGCCGCGCATCTGCCGAAGGACGCCAAGAAGAAGGCTGACGCCGAACTCAAGAAGCTCAAGCTGATGTCGCCGATGTCGGCCGAAGCGACCGTCGTGCGCAACTATATCGACACGCTGGTCGGCTTGCCGTGGCGCAAGAAGAGCAAGGTCAACAACGATCTGTCGAACGCCGAGAAGGTGCTTGACGAGGATCACTTCGGCCTGGAGAAGGTCAAGGAACGTATTCTTGAGTATCTTGCCGTGCAACAGCGCGTCGAGAAGGTCAAGGCGCCGATCCTGTGCCTGGTCGGGCCCCCCGGCGTGGGCAAGACCTCGCTCGGTCAGTCGATCGCGCGTGCGACGAACCGCAAGTTCGTGCGCATGGCGTTGGGCGGCGTGCGAGACGAGGCAGAGATTCGCGGCCACCGTCGTACCTACATCGGGTCAATGCCGGGCAAGATCCTGCAGAGCCTGTCGAAGGTCGCCGTGCGCAATCCGCTGTTCCTGCTCGACGAAGTGGACAAGATGGGCATGGACTTCCGAGGAGACCCGAGTTCGGCGCTGCTCGAAGTGCTCGATCCCGAGCAGAACCACACGTTCTCGGATCACTACGTCGAAGTCGACTTCGATCTGTCGGATGTGATGTTCGTGGCCACCTCGAACTCGCTGAACATCCCGGCGCCGTTGCTCGATCGTATGGAAGTGATTCGCCTGTCGGGCTACACGGAAGACGAGAAGGTCAACATCGCCCAGCGTTATCTGCTGCCGAAGCAGAAGAAGAACAATGGGCTCAAGGAAGGCGAGATCGATCTGACGGAAGCCGCGATTCGCGACATCATCCGCTACTACACGCGTGAGGCAGGTGTGCGCTCGCTCGAGCGCGAGATCTCCAAGATCTGCCGCAAGGTCGTGAAGATGTTGTTGCTCAAGAAGGTCGATGGCGCGTCGATCAAGGTCGATGCGGGCAATCTCGACAACTTCCTGGGCGTGCGCAAGTTCGATTTCGGTCTGGCCATGAAGGAGAATCAGGTCGGCCAGGTCACGGGTCTGGCGTGGACAGAAGTGGGCGGCGATCTGCTGACCATTGAAGCCGCGCTGATGCCGGGCAAGGGCAACATCATCCGCACGGGTTCGCTCGGCGACGTGATGAAGGAGTCGGTCGAGGCCGCTCGCTCGGTGGTGCGTTCGCGTGCGCGCCGCCTCGGGGTGACGGATGAGCAATTCGAGAAGAAGGACATCCACATCCACGTGCCCGAAGGTGCGACACCGAAGGATGGTCCGTCTGCCGGTATCGCCATGACGACGGCGCTGGTCTCGGTGCTCACCGGAATTCCGGTGCGTGCGGACGTGGCGATGACCGGCGAGATCACGCTGCGCGGCGAAGTGCTGCCGATCGGTGGTCTCAAGGAGAAGTTGCTGGCGGCACACCGTGGCGGCATCAAGCTCGTGTTGATTCCGGAAGAGAACGTGAAGGATCTCGCGGAGATTCCCGATACGGTCAAGAATGCGCTGGAGATCGTTCCGGTGCGCTGGATCGACAAGGTGCTCGAGTTGGCACTGGAACATGCACCGACGCCACTGCCTGACGAAGAAGCGAAGGCTGCGCCTGTCACGCCGAATGCGGAGGCAAGTGGCAAGCAGGAAGTTATCAAGCACTGACGGTCATTTTTCGTGGGATGGGCAACGGGCGGCTTCGCCGTTGCCAGCTTCACGGGAAACTGCGTAAAAGGCTCGGGGTTTTCCCCGGGCTTTTTTTATTCACGCAACGTGTTCGAAAGTGACACCGGGAAAGTGCAGATTCAGGAGTGCTTCGTATGCCGCCAAAAGGGCGCAAAACGGCTTGACATCAGGGTTTACGGCTTGTCTAATGGCAAAGCCGACGGACCTAACAGATCAAAGTCAAGGCGCGCAAAGAGCGCCTCCGCGGCGCAATCGCCTACTATCCTTGCAAGGGGGTTACAGTGAACAAGACGGAACTGATCGATCATATCGCGGGTGAAGCAGACATCTCGAAAGCGGCTGCCGGTCGGGCACTTGATGCATTGGTGGGTGCGGTAAAGAAAGCGCTGAAAAAGGGTGATGACGTGACGCTGGTCGGCTTTGGCACGTTCCACGTGGCCAAGCGCGCGGCGCGCACCGGGCGGAATCCGCGCACGGGCGACTCGATCAAGATCAAGGCCGCGAAGGTTCCGAAATTTCGCCCTGGCAAAGGTCTGAAAGATACGTTAAACTAGCCAGCTTCCCTGTTTCGGCGGGGAGCAGCAGCAAGAACAACACTTGAATCGGGAACGGGTGCTTAGCTCAGCTGGTAGAGCGGCGCCCTTACAAGGCGTAGGTCGGGGGTTCGAACCCCTCAGCACCCACCAGTTCCAGATCTTGGGGAGCGGTAGTTCAGTTGGTTAGAATACCGGCCTGTCACGCCGGGGGTCGCGGGTTCGAGCCCCGTCCGCTCCGCCAAATTGTGAAAAGGCGAACTTCGGTTCGCCTTTTTTGCCATATGGCGTCGTAAGACGCATCCAGACGACTTTTCCGATTTCGTATGTTCGACTTCATCCGCCGGCATCAACGATTGGTTCTCATTTTCCTGACGGTGTTGATCGTGCCGTCGTTCGTGGTGTTCGGCGTTCATGGCTGGCAAGAATACGCCGCGGACGCAGGCACGATCGCCAAGGTCGGTGACCAGACGGTGACGCGCCAGGAATACGACAGCGTGCTTCGTGCGCAGACCGAGCGTATGCAACAGATGTTCGGTGGCGCCGTCGATGCCAGCCAGATCAACACGCCCGAAATGCGCGGCGCCGTGCTGGATAACCTGATCCAGCAGAAGCTCCTGACGCAGGAAACGCTCAAGAAGCACCTGTCGGTGCCCGACGCGCAGGTGCGAGAGGCGCTGCTCGCCATTCCGGCGATTGCGCAGTTGCGCCGCCCGGATGGTTCCATCGACGAAGCGAAGTACGAGCAATTGCTGTCCGCACAGAACCTGACGCCGCAGCGCCTCGAAGCGCAAATTCGTTTCGAGCTGGCGTCGAACCAGTTGCCGTCGAGCGTGCAGGCGAGCGCCATGTTGCCCAAGTCGGTGCTCGAGCGTTTCGCGCAACTGCGTGCCCAGCAGCGCGAGGTCTCGGTGCTGAGCTTCCCGGTTGCAGACTACGCCGGCAAGATCGTGCCGACGCAGGCGCAGATCCAGGCGTACTACGATGCGCACAAGGCGGCCTTCCAGACGCCGGAATCGGCCGAGATCCAGTACGTGGTGCTCGATCCGAAGGCGATGCCGGCGTCGGCGCAGACGCCCCCGAGCGACGACGTGCTGCGCAAGATGTACCAGGACAACCTCAAGCAGTACACGACGCAGGAACAGCGGCGTGCGTCGCACATCCTGATCGCATCGCCTGCCGACGCCTCGCCGGCCGATCACGCCAAGGCGAAGGCCAAGGCGGACGCATTGCTCGAGCAGGTCAGGAAGCACCCGGACGACTTTGCCAAGCTCGCCAGCGCAAACTCGGAAGACCCGGGCTCGAAGGCCAATGGCGGCGATCTGGGCTTTTTCACGCGCGATGCGATGGTCAAGCCGTTTGCCGATGCCACGTTTGCGCTCAAGCACGAGGGTGACGTGAGCGATGTCGTGAAGAGCGATTTCGGTTATCACATCATCAAGCTGACAGGTATCAAGCCGGAGCAAACGAAGTCGTTCGATGAAGTGAAGGCGCAGCTCGCCGATCAGTATCGCCAGCAGGAGTCGGCGAAGGCATATGCGAAGCTGGCCGACCAGTTCACCAACGCGGTGTACGAGCAACCTGACAGCGTGCAGCCGGCGGCCGACAAGCTCAACCTGAAGGTGCAGACGGCCACGGTCACGCGCACGCCGGATCCGGCGCAGGCCAAGAGCCCGATCGGCAACGAGAAGCTGCTCAAGGCCGTGTTTGGCGATGAAGCCCTCAAGAACAAGCGCAATACCGAGGCGGTGGATGTCGGTCAGGGCGTGCTGGTGTCGGCACACGTGGTGAACTACCATCCTGCCGCCACGCCGCCGCTCGCGCAGATCGAAGCGCAGGTCAAAGCGAAGGTGATCGCCGATCTGGCCGAGCAGGCTGCGAAGTCGGCCGGCGAGGCCAAGCTCGAAGCGCTCAAGAAGGGGGGCGACGCCGCATTCGGTGCCGCGCAAACGGTTTCACGAGACAATCCGGGCAAGCTGCCGGCGACGGCATTGAGCGCGATCTTCAGCGCCGATACGACCCACTTGCCAGCGTATGTCGGTGTGGCGTTGGGCGAAGATCAGGGCTACGCGGTGTATCGCATCGGTAAGGTCACGCAGCCGGCAGAGCAGGACGCACAGCGTCTTGCCGCGCAGGCACAGCAACTCAACCAATTGGCGGCTCAGGCCGAGTGGAACGCCTGGCTGGGCGACCTGCGTGCGCGCTCGAAGGTGAAGATCGTCAACGATGTCACCAAGTCGGGGGCCTGATCCGGCGACGGCTGTCGGTGGATGAGAGAAAAACGCGGCTGACCGGCCGCGTTTTTTTATGCGCCGGATTTCGGCGATCGTGGGCGAGGCGGACTCGTAGGGGATTTGCCGGCGGGCTTGAGCAGCGGTTTCACGGTCGGCCAGACGTTCTGCAGGATTTGCGGATGCGCCTTGGCAAGCGGGTGAATCTGATCCTGCTGGAACCAGTCGGGATGTTCGATCACGCCAGCGAGCAGAAACGGCACGTAGCCGGTCTTTTCCTGCTTGGCCAAAACGGAAAACATGGTGAAGAACTGCTCGCTGTAGTCGAGCCCGTAATTCGGCGGAATGCGCATGCCGACAACGATCACGCGGCTGCCCGCCTTGCGCGCCGCGGCGATCATCTCGCGCAGATTGCTGCGCGTGAGGTCGAGGGGAATGCCGCGCAGCGCGTCGTTCCCGCCGAGTTCCAGGATGGTGATGGCGGGGTGATATCGGTCTAGCAGCGGTGCGAGACGCGAGCGTCCACCGCTCGTCGTGTCGCCGCTGATACTCGCATTCACGACGTTATAATCGAAGCCGCTTTGCGTGATCGTCTGCTGCATCAGATTGACCCAGCCGGTGCCGCGCGCGATGCCATATTCCGCCGAGAGGCTGTCGCCGACGACCAAAATCGTCGGCGCCGCCGAACTTGTCGCGTTCGCCGGGGTCCCTGACAGCATGCACCCGCCGATGAGCGCTGAGGCGGCCAATTTCAAGAACTCTCTTCTTGCCATGTCGTTTTCCGAAAACGTGATTGAGGTGCGCGGGCTGGGCAAACGGTTGCGTGACGCGACCGGCGATCTGGTCATTTTGCAGGATATCGACGTCACCGTCGCCAAAGGCGAGAGCGTGGCCATCGTCGGCGCGTCGGGGTCCGGGAAGTCTACGCTGCTGGGCCTGATGGCCGGGCTCGACACCGCGACCGACGGCAGCATCACGCTGCTTGGCAAGTCGCTCGGCGATCTCGACGAGGAGGGCCGGGCCGCGCTGCGACGTGGTGCCGTCGGTTTCGTCTTCCAGTCGTTTCAACTGATGCCGCATCTGACCGCGCTCGAGAATGTAATGCTGCCGCTCGAACTGCTGGGTGAGACACGCAACGTGGCCGATCGTGCCATTCAATTGCTGGAACAAGTGGGGCTGGGGTCGCGCTTGGCGCATTATCCGAAGCAGCTCTCCGGCGGCGAGCAACAGCGTGTGGCGCTGGCGCGCGCCTTCGTCACTCACCCCACCGTGCTGTTTGCCGACGAACCGACGGGCAGTCTCGATACGGCGACGGGGGAACGGGTGATCGACCTGATGTTCTCGCTCAACAAGGCGAGTGGCGCGACGCTGGTGCTTGTGACGCACGATCTGGCGATTGCGCAACGTTGCGACACGACGGTGCAGCTCGCCGGTGGACGACGGGTCGATGGCGCGTCTGACGTACAAGGCGTACAAGGCGCGCAGCGCGCACAAGACGCACAGGGCGCAGGGTCGACAACGCCGCAGTGATGTGAGACTGCGGCGATCCTTCGCGTCAGGGCTTCGCTTTCAGCGCGTTTCCCGCCAGTCGTATCAACGAGGTTGTCGAGGCATCGTGCGCGTCGGGGGTGAGCAAATCCGGGTCGGCGAGTTCGGGCTCGATCGCGCGGCTCAGCGTTTTGCCCAATTCAACGCCCCATTGGTCGAACGGATTGATGTTCCAGATGGCGGCCTGCACGAACACCTTGTGCTCATAGAGCGCGATCAGTGCCCCCAGACGCTCGGGTGACAACTGATCGATCACAAGCGTGTTGCTCGGACGATTGCCGTCGAAGCGGCGTTGCGCCCCCAGCGGTCCCGCGACCTGCTCGGCTGTTGCCATCGAGCCGCCTTTCAGCAACGCTTCGCTTTGCGCGAAACAGTTGGCGAGCAGCTTGCGGTGGTGATCGAGATAGGCTGGCGCATCGTATTGCGGATTCAGGACTGCGATGAAATCCACCGGTACCAGCGTGGTGCCCTGGTGCAGCATCTGGAAGTAGGCGTGCTGGCCGTTGGTGCCCGGCTCGCCCCAGAGGATCGGAGCGGTTTGCCAGGCGACCGGCGTCCCGTCGATCTGTACCGACTTGCCGTTGCTCTCCATGTCCAGTTGCTGCAGATATGGGGGCAGCTTCTGTAGCGCGTCGGTGTATGGCGCGATGGAGAGCGTCTGGGCGTCGAAGAAATTTCGGTACCAGATGCCGAGCAGCCCAAGCAGCACCGGCATGTTGGACTCGAGCGGCGCGCTGCGGAAGTGCTCGTCCATCGCGTGGGCCCCGGCGAGTAGCGCGTCAAAATGGCGTGCGCCGAGATAGAGCATGATGATGAGCCCGATCGACGACCATAGCGAATACCGTCCGCCTACCCATTCGCCAAACTCGAACACGTTCTCGCGGCGAATGCCGAATCGCATCGCTTCCTCGGCGTTGGTCGATACAGCCACGAAATGCTTGCCGAGTTCGCCTTCCGGAATGCCATGCGAGATGAACCAGGCGCGAATCGTACGCGCGTTGGTCATGGTCTCGAGCGTGGTGAAGGTCTTCGAGCACACCACCACCAGCGTGCTCTCCGGGTCGAGCGACGGGAGCGTGCGCGCCAGTTCGGTGGGATCGATGTTGGCAATGAAGTGCGCGCTCAGATCGCGTCGTCCATAGACGGCGAGCGCGTCGCACACCATGCGCGGGCCGAGATCCGACCCGCCGATACCGACGTTGATCAGATGGCGGATGCGCTTGCCCGTGGCACCGACCCAACGCCCGTCGCGCACCCTTTCACTGAAGGCGCGCATGCGCGTGAGGGTATCGTGCACGCCGTGGCTGACGTCGCCAGCGGCGTCGTGAAAGGTCATGCCCTGCGGCGCGCGCAGCGCAACGTGCAACGCTGCGCGATTTTCGGTGACGTTCACCGCGTCGCCGGCCCACATCGCGTCTCGCTTGGCCGGCAGGCCGCATTCGCGGGCAAGTTGCGCGAGCAGCGTGCGTGTGGTTTCGGTAATGCGGTTCTTCGAGTAATCGAGGTACAGGCCGGCCGCACGCAGCGAGAATTGTTCGACGCGTGCATGGGCACCGGTGCCCGAGAACCAGTCGCGCATGTGCTGCGAGGCGATCGCGTCGCGGTGCGTGAGCAGGGTACGCCAGGCAGGGAGTTGATCCAGACGTGGGGATGGCGCGGATGGCTTGTACGGCATGTGCGATAAGGACATTTCGACTAAGCGCAGTATAACGGGTGTCGCCGCGAAATCGCGGTGAAATGCTCGGTTAGACGGCGTTGAAGTTAGCGCGAATCCGACTTGCGCAAGCGCTCAGGGCGAACTGCCCGACGTCGTGCGAAGCGCGTGAACGCATCGCCCCGCGCGCGCGGCCTCGTTGAGCCAGTCGGCGAGTTCGGCACGCATGGCGGGCAACAGTTCGGAGGCGGTCAGCCCGGCAGGGCCAGCGCCTGCGTCGACGCAGCGTTCGGCAGCCCGGCCGTGCAGCCAGACGGCGGCCAGCGCGGCTTGGGTTGCGGGCATGCCCTGCGCGAGCAGCGCACCGATCGCGCCGGTGAGCACGTCGCCCGTGCCCGCCGTGGCCAGCCCGGCATTGCCGGTGGTATTGATCCAGGCGCGCGTACCGTCGTCAATGACGGTACCCGACCCCTTGAGCACGATCGTTGCCCCGAAATGTTGCGCGAGTGCACGGGCGCTCGCCAGCCGATCCGACTGAATGCGCGTGACGTCGCTACCCGCCAGGCGAGCGGCTTCGAGGGGGTGCGGCGTCAGGACCGTGGGCCCATTACGGCGGCGCACGCGCTCCGCGAGCGCGGGCTCGGTGGCCAGCAGATTGAGGGCGTCGGCATCGATGACCAGGGGCGTGTCGTCCAGTGCGAGTGCCCGCGACAGGCACGCGGCCGATGCGGCGGAGGTTCCGAGCCCGGGGCCGACGGACACGGCCTGCATCGTCGTGAGGTCGAGGTTCTCCGCATGGCGCAGCATCAGTTCGGGATGCTGTGGATCCCAGGCGGGTGCATCGTGGGCGACGAAGCCGACATAGACGCGTCCCGCGCCGGTCATCAGTCCGGCTCGCGCGCAGAGCAGCGGCGCACCCACCATGCCTTCGTGGCCGCCAAGCACCGCCAGCGACCCATAGCTGCCCTTGTGGGTCGCGTGATGACGCTGCGGCAACTGCGCAAGGAACGCGGCAGGCGCGCTCGTCGTAATGACCGTGCCGTCCGGCGGTCCGGAGCGCGCGGCAGCCAGCATCTCGTCCGTTCCCAACGTGGCCACCAGCACTTCACCTGCAACGTCGCGTCCCGTCGCCGTGAACAGCCCGGGACTGGCGCCGAGCATGGCCATGGTGACGTCGGCGCGGATGACAGGGCCATTGACGACCCCGGTCGCCGCCGCCAGCCCGCTCGGAATGTCGATGGCGAGCACCGGCGTGCCCTGAGCCTGAGCGTCGACGACGCGCTCGACGAGTGCCGCGGCGGTGCCTTCGAGCGGGCGCGTCAGGCCGATGCCGAAGAGGCCGTCGACGATCCACGCGTAAGCCAACCGCTGCGGCCAGATGGCCGGGACAGGCGCAACGGGCACGCCCGCGGCGAGCGCTTCGGCGTGTGCCCAACGCGCGTCATCGGTGGACGGCGATCCAAGCTGCCAGACGTCGACGCGCAGCCCGCGCCGATGCAATTCGCGCGCGGCGACGTAAGCGTCGCCCCCATTGTTGCCCGGCCCGGCGAGCAGCAACACCGGCTGGTGGCCTGCACTGGCGAGGGCTGGCAAGCGACCGGAGAGCCACTCGGCGACGGCAGCGCCGGCGCGGGCCATGAGCGTGTGTGCAGGGAGTTTGGCGGCGGCGGCTCGCTCGACCCCGCGCAGCGTGCCCGGAAGCCACAAGTCGAGCGCGTTGCGCGCGCAGGCACTTGTCGAGCCGATAGAGCGTGCAAGGGGGGCCGCGCTGGCAGGTGCGGCAGGTGCGGCAGGTGCGGCAGGTGCGGCAGGTGCGGCAGGTGCGGCGGGTGCAGCGGGTGCAGGGGGTGCAGCGGGTGCGGCAGGTGCGGCAGGTACAACGGATGCGGGCGGGGCGGCAGGTGCACCAGGTGCAGCAGGTGCACCAGGGGCGGCGGGGACGTTGGCGCGCGATGAGTCGGACATGACAGGCGAAACTCCCGGGATCGAGGGGCGGCGAACGTTGCACGGCGCCGCATGCTTGCTTCGACGGCGCGGGCGCGGCAAGTTCTGCGTGCCAATCTTGAGATTATGCCTTCACCGTATCGTTGTGCCTGCCGGCGTGAATCTGAATACGGTGTCGGTTTTCACCGACAGGGCCCTGCCGAGCCTGGATTTGCGACCGACGATGCTGGCGCGCAGGCGCCCTTGCGAGCGTCGGATCGGGCCGGTCCCTGTCACGGAGCGGCCCGTTTCCATCCGCTCTAGGCGCGGCGCATCTTAGCTTGCGTAACGAGCGAGTGTCAGGCCATTCAGATCGATTTCCGGCGTTTGTCCGGAGATGACGTCGGCGAGCACGCGGCCCGAGCCGCAGGCCATCGCCCAGCCGGTCGAGCCGTGGCCCACGTTCAGGAAGATGCCGGGCAGCGGCGTCGCGCCGAGCAGGGGCGGGCCGTCGGGGAGCATCGGACGGGCACCGACCCAGGCGCGTGCCTCGCGGTACTTGCCCGCGCCGGGGAACCAGTCCGTCGCCACTTTGTACAGCGTAGCGATGGCGCGTTCGCGCAGCACGAGCTCGGTATCGCCCAGCTCGGCCGTCCCGGCAATGCGCAGACGGTTGCCTTGCGGGGTGATGGCGGTCTTGTACGACTCGTCCATGACGGCGATGCGCGGGCTGAACAGTTCGGTCTTGACCGGCACCGTGATCGAGTACCCCTTGATCGGCCAGAGCGGCAGGTCAATACCCAGTGGGCGCAGCATTGTCGCACTCGCCACGCCTGCCGCGATCACGACGGCATCGGCCTCGAGCGTCGCGCGTTGGGCGAGCTGCGCAGTGCTGGCCGTCTCGACCGTGACCCCGGAGCGCCCCATGTTCGGGCGCACCGACAACACGGTCGTTTCGGTGGCAAGCGTTACCCCCATCTCGCGGGCAATCTGGGCGAGACGCTTGGTAAAGAGCGGGCAGTTGCCGGTCTCGTCGCGGGGCAGGTGCAGGCCGCCCGCCAGTTGGGCATCGGTCGAAATCGCCGGTTCGAGCTTGCGGCACTCGTCGGCCGTGAGCAGGCGGTGCGGCACTTCGTTCTCGGCGAGCATGGCGCGCGCCGGTTCGCTCATCTTGATGTCGCGATCGGTGCGAAACAGTTGTAAATAGCCTTGCGTCTGTTCGTATTCGAAGACGTGCGTCTCGCGCAGCGCATGCAGGCAACGCTGGCTATAGAACGCGAGTCGCTGCATCCGCTCGCGATTGGCGCGGTAGCGTTCAAGCTTGCACTCGCGCAGCCAGCGAGCCGCCCAGCGCCAGGTGCCGGCCGACAGGCCGGGCCGGAAGATGAGCGGGCTGGCCGAACTGAACAGGTGGCCGAACAGCTTGCGCGGCATGCCCGGCGCGGCCCACGGCGTGACGTAGCCGGGCGCGATGACGCCCGCATTGCCGAAGCTGCTTTCCTGAGCCACCGTGCTGTTGCGCTCGACGAGCGTGACCGTATGCCCCGCGGCGGCCAGATAGTAGGCGGTACACGTGCCAATGACCCCGCCGCCGATAACGATGACCTTCATTCCCAACCGTCTGGTGTGTGGCGAACGCCCGTACGTTCGCTTGTTAGTGTCGTTGTGTCACGCGCCGCGCCCGGTCGCCGGTTTCGCGGCCCGTGCTGATGACGGGGCGCATAGGTTACCAGAGAGACGCCCTCACAGGGCGGTAGGCTCCCCAGAATGCGTGTGGCGCACTCGGGTATAACCCGGGGTAAGCAGGGTATAATCTCGCTTTGTCGTTCCCCCGCGTTTTGAACGCCTCGCCTTCCGTCCTTCCATGACTCACATTGCCTGCTTCGCCGGCGCCTTGGCGCTCTCCGAATTCCGCCAGCAACGTCTTCTGCAGACCCTGCAAGCCATCGACAGTTCGATCGTGCGTGTCGACGCCCGCTACGTGCATCTCGTGGCCAGCGCCGAACCGCTGTCGAGCGAAGACGTGGCCCGCGTCGCCGGTCTGCTCACCTATGGTGAGCCGGTGCGCGAAGAACCGGTGGGCGACCAGTTGCTGGTGATCCCGCGTCTGGGCACGATTTCCCCCTGGGCGAGCAAGGCGACGGACATCGCGCGCAACTGCGGCATCGATCACGTGCGCCGTATCGAGCGCGCCGTCGAATACACGATCGGCGTGAAGTCCGGCCTGCTGGGCGGCAAGAAGGCGCTGCCGGCGGATGCGCTCGCGCGGGTCGCCGCGGTGTTGCACGACCGCATGACCGAGACGGTCGTGGCCACGCGCCATGACGCCGAGGCGCTCTTCGTCGAACTGCCGGCCAAACCGCTGCAGACGATCGACGTGATCGGCGTGGGCCGCAGCGCCCTCGAAACCGCCAACCGCGACCTGGGCCTGGCGCTGGCCGACGACGAAATCGACTATCTGGTCGACGCCTTCACGAGTCTGAAGCGCAACCCGACCGACGTCGAATTGATGATGTTCGCGCAGGCCAACAGCGAGCATTGCCGCCACAAGATTTTCAATGCGCAATGGACCATCGACGGACAGGCGCAGGACAAGTCGCTGTTCCAGATGATCAAGAACACGCATCAACTGCACCCGCAGGGGACGGTGGTGGCGTATTCGGACAATGCCTCGGTGATGGAAGGCGCGGAAGTCGAGCGCTGGTATCCGCGCGGCGCCGACGGCCAGTACGGCCGCAGCGTCGAACTCACGCACACGCTGATGAAGGTTGAGACGCACAACCACCCGACGGCGATCTCGCCGTTCCCGGGGGCGTCGACGGGGGCGGGCGGCGAGATTCGCGACGAGGGCGCGACCGGCCGCGGCTCCACGCCGAAGTCGGGCCTGACCGGCTTCACCGTGTCGAATCTGGCGCTGCCGGACGCGCGCGAGTCGTGGGAGAACGACCGTGACGT
Source organism: Pandoraea eparura (assembly GCF_902459725.1). GTDB lineage: Bacteria > Pseudomonadota > Gammaproteobacteria > Burkholderiales > Burkholderiaceae > Pandoraea > Pandoraea eparura. The sequence goes on along the minus strand of NZ_CABPSH010000003.1, from coordinate 130,823 downwards.
GGCGGTGCCGCCGTCGCTGCGCAAGCCCGACGACACCAGTGCCGACTACGGCCGCCCGGATCGCATTGCGTCGCCGCTGCAGATCATGGTCGATGGCCCGCTGGGCGGCGCCGCGTTCAACAACGAATTCGGCCGTCCGATCCTCGGCGGCTATTTCCGGACGTACGAGCAGAACGTGGCTGGCCGCGTGCGCGGTTATCACAAGCCGATCATGATCGCGGGCGGTATGGGCAACATCGCCGCACAACACACGCACAAGCACAATCTGCCGGCCGGCACGCTGCTCATCCAGATCGGCGGCCCGGGTATGCGCATCGGCATGGGCGGCGGTGCCGCCAGCTCGATGGCCACCGGCACGAACACGGCCGAACTCGACTTTGACTCGGTGCAGCGCGGCAACCCGGAAATCGAGCGTCGCGCGCAGGAAGTCATCAACGCGTGCTGGCGTCAGGGCGAGGCCAACCCCATCCTGTCGATTCACGACGTGGGCGCGGGCGGCCTGTCGAATGCGTTCCCGGAACTGGTCGACGGCGCCGACAAGGGCGCGCGCTTCGACCTGCGTCAGGTTCAGCTCGAAGAGTCGGGCATGTCCCCGGCCGAAATCTGGAGTAACGAAGCGCAGGAGCGCTACGTGCTGGCCATCGCGCCGGACAGCTTCCCGGCCTTCCAGGCGATCTGCCAACGCGAGCGCTGCCCGGTCGCCGTGGTCGGTATCGCCACCGACGAGCGTCAACTCAAGCTGGTCGACGCGATGCATCCGGAGTCGCCGGATCCGGTCGACATGCCGATGGACGTGTTGCTCGGCAAGCCGCCGCGTATGCACCGCGACGTCAAGCGTGTGAAGGCCGAACTTCCGCCGGTGGACGTGACGGGTCTGTCGCTCGACGATGTGGCGCGCGCCGTACTGCGCCACCCGACCGTGGCCAGCAAGTCATTCCTCATCACGATCGGCGACCGTACCGTGGGCGGCCTGACGGCACGCGACCAGATGGTTGGCCCGTGGCAGGTGCCGGTGGCCGACTGCGCCATTTCGCTGATGGACTACACGGGCTATCGTGGCGAAGCCATGACGATGGGCGAGCGCACGCCGCTGGCCGTGATCGACGCGCCGGCATCGGGCCGCATGGCGGTCGGCGAAGCCATCACCAATATTGCGGCGGCGCCGATTGCGTCGCTCGACCAGATCAAGCTGTCGGCCAACTGGATGGCCGCGTGCGGCACTGACGGAGAAGACGCCGCGCTGTTCGACACGGTCAAGGCGGTCGGCATGGAACTGTGCCCGGCGCTGGGCCTGTCGATCCCCGTCGGCAAGGATTCGCTGTCGATGCGCACCAAGTGGGAAGACGCCGGCCGAAGCAAGGACGTGGTCGCGCCGGTGTCGCTGATCGTATCGGCCTTCGCGCCGGTCGAGGACGTGCGAGGCCATCTCACGCCGCAACTGCGCTCCCTCGCACAAGCGGGCGAGACGGTGCTGATCGCCATCGATCTGGGACGCAACAAGCACCGTCTGGGCGGCAGTATTCTCGCGCAGGTCACGCAGCAGATCGGTGACGTGGCGCCGGACCTGGACGATCCGGCCGACCTTCAGCGCTTCTTCGACGCCATCCAGACACTGAACCGCGACGGCAAGCTCCTCGCCTATCACGATCGTTCGGACGGCGGTCTCTTTGCCACCGTGGCGGAAATGGCCTTCGCCGGCCACGTCGGCGTGTCGCTCAATGTCGACATGCTCACGCTCGACGACGGTTTCGAATCCGATTACGGCGACGCCAAGGATTGGGCCAAGCAGACGGTGGGCCGTCGCGAGGACAAGACGCTGCGCGCGCTCTTCTCGGAGGAACTCGGCGGTGTGATCCAGGTGCGCGCCTCGGAGCGCGACGCCGTGTTGCAGACATTGCGGGAAGCCGGTTTGTCCGCGTGCACGCACGTGATCGGCAAGCCGAACACGAACGACGTCATCGAGATCTATCGCGACGCGAAGAAGGTGTTCGGCGCGCCGCGCGCGGCGCTGCAACGTGAGTGGTCGGAAGTGAGCTGGCGCATTGCGCGTCTGCGCGACAACCCGGCGGCTGCCGACGCCGAATACGATGCACTGAACGACACGAGCGATCCGGGCCTCTCGCCGAAGCTGACGTTCGATGCCAGCGAAGACGTCGCTGCGCCGTTCATCGCGACGGGTGTGCGTCCGAAGATGGCCATCCTGCGTGAGCAGGGCGTGAATTCACACCTGGAAATGGCCTATGTGCTGGACAAGGCCGGCTTCGACACCTACGACGTGCACATGAGCGATTTGCTCGCGGGCCGTCACTCGCTGGAGGCGTTCAAGGGCTTCATCGCCTGCGGCGGGTTCTCGTACGGCGACACCCTGGGGGCGGGCGAGGGCTGGGCGAAGACGATTCTGTTCAATCCGGCGCTGGCCGAGCAGTTCGCGGGCTTCTTCAACCGTGCCGATACATTTGCGCTGGGCGTGTGCAATGGTTGCCAGATGATGAGCAACCTGTCGAACCTGATTCCGGGCGCGGCGGCGTGGCCGAAGTTCACGTACAACCAGTCGAAGTACGAGGCGCGTCTCACGCAGGTGGAAGTGCTCGATTCGCCATCGCTGTTCTTCAAGGACATGGCCGGCTCGCAACTGCCGATCGTGATCGCGCACGGCGAGGGCTTTGCCAACTTCGGTCAGCAAGGCAATATTGATCAGGCGCTGGCCGCCATGCGTTTCGTCGACCATCGGGGACAGCCGACCGAGCAGTATCCGTTCAACCCGAACGGTTCACCGCGCGGTCTGACGGCGGTGACCACGGGCGACGGCCGCTTCACGGTGATGATGCCGCACCCGGAGCGCGTGTTCCGCACGGTGCAGATGAGCTGGGCGCCCGAGCAGTGGGGTGAAGACAGCCCGTGGATGCGCATGTTCCGCAACGCGCGCCGCTGGGTGGCTTAAGCGACAATATTCCGCACGTTGGCGCGTGCGGAATATCGCGTTGGAAACAAAAATCCCGCCGGAAGGCGGGATTTTTGCTTTTCATGCCGAACGCGACGCCGGCAACGCTTACTGGATTTTGGCCTTCTTCTCGAGGCCATCGATGAAGCCTTGCAGCTTCTCTTCCTGCATTTGCTGCACGAGTTGCGGCTTGACGTCGTTAAGCGCCGGAATCTGTGCATCGCGCACGTCGTCCAGTTCGATCACGTGGTAGCCGAACTGCGTTTTGACCGGCGTCTGCGAGTACTGACCCTTTTGCAGCTTTTGCAGGGCGTCGGAGAACTCGGGCACGTAGGCGTTGGCCGGCGACCAGTCGAGATCGCCGCCGTTCTGTGCCGAACCCGGATCCTTCGAGTACTGCTTGGCGAGGTCGGCGAACTTCGCGCCGCCCTTGAGCTTCGCGATGATGTCCTTGGCCGTGTCTTCGCTCGGCACCAGGATGTGGCGGGCGTGATATTCCTTGTCGCCGAACTGCTTCTTCAACTGGTCATATCGTGCCTGGACTTCGGCGTCGGTGACCGGCGAGGTCTTCTGGAAGTCGGCGATCAGGGCGCGGATCAGCACGCCTTGCTCGGCCAGCTTGAGCTGCGCCTTGACGTCCGACTGCGTGGCCAGACCCTTGCTGACGGCGGCCTGCGCGAGGACTTCGCGCTTGACCAGTTCTTCGCGCACTTGCTGCTGCAGTTGCGGCGAGTTCGGCTGACCCTGGCGAACCATTTCGCGCACCATGGCGTCGGCGCGGGCCACGGGCACCGGCGTGCCGTTCACGACGGCGACGTTCTGAGCGAGCGCGGGGAGGGAGACGGCGGTCAGCGACACGGCGGCGCCGAGCGCCAGCGCCGTGCGGGCGAATTTCAATGCCATGCTGTTTTTCCTAACGAATGACGAAGGCAAGGTTAATCGACGGGGGATGCGTCGCATGCGAGTTACGCTTCGCCAGGGGCGAGCGCAACGATGGCGAGGGCGTGAATGCCGTTTTGCATCAAATCGGCTAGCGCATCATACACCAGGCGGTGACGCGCCACGCGGTTACGCCCGGTAAACGCGGCGGAGACGATTCGGACATTGTAATGACCGCCCGACGCGGCCCCCGCATGGCCGGCATGACGGGCGCTGTCGTTCTCGAGGGAGAATTCGAGCGGGGCGAGCGCCGCGCTGAGGCGCGCTTCGATTTGCTGTTCCATGGACATGGCAGTGACTTCCTGACGGACGTTATTCGTCCTGCTTGATGTACTTCGCGAGCCAGAGGCTCTGCACGACGATGAACACGACCATCAGGCCCATGCCACCGAAGAGCTTGAAGTCGACCCACGTGTCGGTCGAGAAATGGTAGGCGATGACCAGATTCAACGCGCCCATCGCAAGGAAGAACAGCGCCCAACTGAAATTCACCGCCCGCCACAGGGGCTCGGGCAGCGCCATCTGCTTTTCCATCATGGCGCGAATCAGGTTCTTGTCGAAGATGAGTTCGGCCACGAACAGCGTGATCGCGAAGAGCCAGTACAGCGCCGTGGGCTTCCACTTGATGAAGGTCTCGTCGTGCAGCAGCATGGTCGCACCGCCGAACACCACGATGATCGCGAGGCTCACCCACTGCATGGGCTCGACCTTGCGGTGGCGCAGCCACATCCAGATGACTTGCGCAATCGTCGTCGCGATCGCGATGCCGGTGGCGACATAGATGCCGGCAAACTTGAAAGCGACGAAAAACAAGATGACCGGTAACAGGTCGAAAAAGAATTTCATGAAGTCTCGGCTTGGGGGCTTCGGGGGAAATCGCCCCCGGGCAAATGGCGCCGGGGGCAAACCCGCATTATATTTCAAAGGCCCGCCGCGGGACGTGGTGAATCGCTCGATGGGCGTCGCGGTATCCGTGCCGCCCCACTGCCCCGGATCGCCGCATCGCTTCACGAGAACGCAGGACGCCGGCCGCTTGCCTTACGGCAGGATGTCGATGCGCTTGACGTCGATATCGTTCGCGCGAAGGTGATGGCGGTCCACTTCGCCGGTGATGCGCACCCGCGTCTTGTCGTTGATCTGGTGGCCGGGCGGGAGGTATTTGTCGTCGAGCTCGATGACGAGCGTTCTGCCTGTGTCGTCACGGAACGTGTAGTGCTCGTGCTTGAGCCGGTTGACGAGATAGCCCTCGATGACGGCCATCGCATCGTCGGGGGCGGCCAACGCCTGAGCGACGCTCGTGACATGCGGCATGGCCGATGGCACGACCACGCTGCCGGACGTCGCGACACTGGCCGCCGGCCCCGTGTATTGCGCAATGGCCGGCGCCGCATTCAGGGTGCCGAACGATGCGGCGGCCGAGAAAAGCAGGGGGGCGATGCGAAGGGGCGGACGGGTCATGAGCGACGTTTCCTGTGTTCCATTGAGGGAGCGCCAGCTTAGCAGACAGACGAATCACGTCGGGGCGCCCATCCGCGAGGGATGTCCCAAAAGGCTCGGTGCCCGACGCCAATGAGATCGAGCTCACCGGTCGAGCGCGCGTATCGACCGAACGCATCGACGGTACTCATTGACCGCGCCCATCGGCCGCGCGCCTAATCCGCCCTCATCGGCCGCCCTCATCGGCCGCCTTCATCGGCCGCACGCATAGGTCGCCAGCATCGCCCGTCCTCATCGACCGCAATCATCAGCCGCGCCCATCGACCGCACTGACGGGCGCGCCGTGAGCGCTTTCCGATCAGTCGTCAACCGGCTTGTCGGACGGGCCGTCCTTGCCCTCGAAGTCGAGCGATGCGGAATTGATGCAATAGCGCAGTCCGGTCGGTTGCGGGCCGTCTTCGAACACGTGTCCGAGGTGGGCGTCGCAGTTGTGGCAACGCACTTCCACGCGCACCATGCCGTGGCTGTAGTCCATCACCTCGTCGATACCGGACTTGTCGATGGGCTTCGCGTAGCTCGGCCAGCCGCAACCCGCATCGAACTTCTCCGTCGATTCGAACAGCGGCGCGCCGCAACAGATGCAACGGTAGGTGCCGTCTTGCCAATGATCCCAGTAACGGCCGGTGAAGGCGCGTTCGGTGGCGGCATGACGCGTGACCTGGTATTCGACGTCGTCGAGTTGGGCACGCCAGTCGGCGTCGCTTTTTTCCACTTTGCTCATGAATGAGAGTCTCCTGATGGGCGGCGGCTCCGAGGGTGCCGCCGCGCGTCGTCTATCGTCAGACCAGGCTCAGATGGGGGCGACGCGCCGTTTTGCAATGCATGAGGCCATGCTGACGCTCGCGCTCCCGTCGATACCGGTCCGTGCCGTCGATCAGGACGAGCAACTGACCTCGAGCTGCCCGGCCCAGTCAGGCGGCAGCTCGGCGTAACGCGCAAATTCGGGCTGTTCGTCGTAGGGATGCGAGAGCACCTTGAGCAACGTGTCGACTTCCGAAAAGTCCTTCTCACGCGCACGCCGGATCGCAATTTCCGCCAGATGATTGCGCAGGATGAACTTTGGATTGACGAGCCGCATCGCGACCGCACGCTTCACATCCGTGCTGGCCTCATGGCGCAGACGCGCACGGTAATCGACGGCCCAGGCATCGAAGCCGGCGCGATCGATGAACATGTCGCGCAGCGGGGCGTCGGCGGCGGGGTTCTCCAGCTCAAGCGTGGCCAGCGTGCGGAACAGGTGCGTGAAATCGACACGCCCCTCGTGCATCAGTTTGAACAGCCGGTTGATGAGCGCTTCGTCGTCGGCATGCGATTCGCGCAATCCGAGCTTCGCGCGCATGCGCAGATCGATTTCCTCGGCGAAGCGGGTCTTGAACACGGGCAGCACCGACTGTGCCTGCTCGATCGCCGCGTCGCCATCGCCGAACAGCGGCAGCAGGGCCTGGGCGAGACAGAAGAGGTTCCAGTACGCCACGTTCGGCTGCGCCTGATAGGCGTAGCGTCCCTGCGCATCCGAGTGATTGCAGATGTGATGCGCGTTGAAGCCGTCGAGAAAGCCGAAGGGGCCGTAATCGATCGTCAGGCCGAGGATCGACATGTTGTCGGTGTTCATCACGCCATGACAGAAGCCCACGGCCTGCCAGTGCGCGACCAGCTCGGCGGTCGCATCGCACACGGCGCTGAGCAGGGCGAGGTACGGGTTGGCCTCGTCGCGGCAGTGCGGGTAGTGATGATCGATCGTGAAGTCCGCGAGCTGACGCAGTGCGCCGTGCTGATCGCCTGCCCAGAAGTGCTCGAAATGTCCGAAGCGGATAAAGCTCGGCGACAGGCGCGTGACCACGGCCGCCGTCTCGACGGTTTCGCGACGCACGGGGGCATCGGAGCCGATCACACACAGGGCGCGCGTGGTCGGCACACCGAGATGGAACATGGCTTCCGAGCCGAGGAACTCGCGGATCGACGAGCGCAGCACGGCGCGTCCGTCGCCCATGCGCGAATAGGGCGTGAGTCCGCCGCCTTTGATCTGGATTTCCCAGCGCCCGCCGGGGCCGTCCGACTCACCGAGCAGCAGCGCGCGGCCGTCGCCCAGTTGGCCGGCCCACACGCCGAACTGGTGGCCGGAATAGACGCTGGCGAGCGGGTCGCCGCCGGGCAGCGGGGCATTGCCGGCGAACGTGGACACGAATTCCGGATCGTGCGCAGCCTCGGACGACCAGCCGAGCAGGCGAGCCGCGTCGGCGGAAAAACCGACCAGGTAGGGCGCCGGCAACGCCTGTGGCGCCAGGCGCGTGTAGAAATCGGGGCCGAGTGCCGCAAACCGATTCGCCAACGGCAGCGGTCCGTAGGGCTTGAGTGAGGCGGAAGCAGCGGCGGAAATAGCGGCGGAGCGGTCGGTGGCCGGCATTGAGGACGTTCCTGAAGGTGAACAAACATTCTACTTGAGGTGTCCGTCGCGTGCTGCCGGCTCGCGGGCGCGGAGCACTCGCCCCATCTGTTGCGCCGCACAAGCGATGAGCGTTGACCCGACGCGCGCGCGCGTCAAGAATGATTCTGCGTGATTCGGCGATGTGGTGCCGCGGTGGCGCGATCACACGGTGCCGTGTGTGAGACGGCAGGCCGCCTTCACGTCCACGGAAGCACCTCGGCGGCCCGACTGCAGTTCCCCCGTGTTGTCACGTCGTCCCGCTGTCCCGTTGTCACATTGTTCCGTCATTCCGTCATTCCGGCTTTCCGGCTTTCCCGACTTTTCTGGAGATTCGACGCATGGCAACACCGCTTCTCGGCCAGATGATGGCTGCGCCGCTCCTGATTTCCTCGTTGCTCGCCCATGCCGCCCGTCACCATGGCGACACCGAGATCGTGTCGCGCCGTATCGAGGGCGACATCCACCGCTATACCTGGCGTGACGCCGAGCACCGTTCCCGTCAACTCGCGCAGGCCCTGCGCCGGTTGGGCGTGGGCGACGGCGAGCGCGTGGGCACGCTGGCGTGGAATGGCTATCGTCACCTCGAGCTTTATTACGCCATCTCAGGCATGGGCAGCGTGGTGCATACGGTGAACCCGCGCCTGTTTCCGGAGCAGATCGCCTATATCGTCAATCACGCCGAAGATCGCTATGTGGCCTTCGACATCAACTTCCTTGCGTTGGTCGAGACCCTTGCGCCGCAGTGTCCGGGCGTGCAGGGCTGGATTGCGATGACCGATCGCGCGCATCTGCCGACATCACATCTGCCGCTGTTGTGCTACGAAGATCTTGTCGGCGCTGAAGATGGCAACTTCTCGTGGCCGTCGATGGACGAAAACACGGCCTCCGGCCTTTGCTATACGTCGGGCACGACGGGCCATCCGAAAGGGGTGCTCTACAGTCATCGCTCGACGGTACTGCATGCGTTCGGTGCAGCGCTGCCCGACGCCATGGCCATGTCGGCACGCGACGCCGTCTTGCCCGTGGTGCCGATGTTTCATGTGAACGCGTGGGGCCTGCCGTATTCGAGCGCGCTGGTGGGGGCGAAGCTGGTCTTCCCCGGCAAGGATCTGGACGGCAAGTCGCTGTACGAGCTTTTCGAAACCGAGGGCGTGACGTTCTCCGCCGGGGTGCCGACGGTCTGGCTTGGGCTGCTGACTTACGTGAAATCGATCGGCGCGCGCTTCTCGACGCTGGAGCGCACGGTGATCGGCGGGTCGGCGTGTCCGCCGGCCATGCTGCAGACGTTCGAGAAAGACTACGGCGTACGCGTCATCCATGCGTGGGGCATGAGCGAGATGTCGCCGCTGGGCACGCTGTGCCATCTGCGCAAGCATCATCGCGACCTGCCGCCCGAGGCGCAGCAGCATGTTCTGGAGAAGCAGGGGACGGCGATCTACGGCGTCGACCTGAAAATCGTCGGCCCCGACGGCGAGGAGCTCCCGTGGGACGGCAAGGCATTCGGCGACCTCTATGCGCGTGGACCGTGGGTGCTCGATCGCTACTTCCGCGCCGATACGTCGCCGCTGGTCGACGGGTGGTTTCCGACGGGCGATGTGGCCACCATCGACCCGGAAGGCTACGTGCAGATCACGGATCGCAGCAAGGACGTCATCAAGTCGGGGGGCGAGTGGATCAGCTCAATCGATGTGGAGAACGTCGCGATGGCGCATCCCGAGATCCACGAGGCGGCGTGCATTGCCATTCGTCACCCGAAATGGGAGGAGCGGCCGTTGCTGGTGGTCGTTCGCAAGCCCGGCTCGACGCTCACGCGCGAGGACGTGCTGGCGTTCTACCAGGGGCGCGTCGTGAAATGGTGGATTCCCGACGACGTGGTCTTCGTCGACGAGATTCCGCATACGGCGACCGGCAAGATGCTCAAGCTCAAATTGCGCGAAGCGTTCCGCGATTATCAGGCGGCGTCGTAGGGGCGCGCCGCTCGCATCCGGGTCGCCGGCGTTGATGGCGTCCCGGATGTCGACGGCACTCGCCGTGAACCTGCCCGGAACCGTCTGAACCGATCTTCGGATGGCACCTGAAATCCAGCAGTGACGCCATTTTTCGGGCCATCGCGCACGGCTCGGGCCGCACGTCCCCTCTATAATGGCAGCCTGAATTTCTCCCGGATGCGGCAACCTCTGCCGCATCGTTCGTTGCGCTTTCCGAAGGAGACGCCGTGCATCTGCTGAGTGCCACCGCCGGCCTCGTGCTTGTGAACGGCGTGAGCTATGGCTTGCTGCTGTTCATGCTGTCGAGCGGGCTCACGCTGATTTTCAGCATGCTGGGCGTGCTGAACTTCGCGCATGCGAGCTTCTACATGCTCGGGGCGTATTTCGCCTACACGTTCTCGGCCGCCGTCGGGTTCTGGCCGGCACTGATCGCCGCGCCGTTGATCGTGGGGGCGATCGGTGCCGGGTTCGAGCGTGGCGTGTTGCGGCGTTTGCGTGCGCGCGGCGCGCTGGCGGAACTGCTGGCGACGTTCGGGCTCGCCTATATCGTGGTGGAGCTGGTCCAGCTCGCATGGGGGCGCGGTCCGGTCGATTATGGTGTGCCGGCAGTCTTCGAAGGCGTGCTTGTCCCTGTCGCGGGCATTGCCGTGCCCGCTTACCGGTTGTTTCTGATGGGGCTGGCATGTGCGATTGCCCTGATCGTGTGGGCGGTGTTTCGTGCAACGCGGGCGGGATGGATATTGCAGGCCGCGCTCGCGCAGCCGGCAATGACCCAGGCGCTTGGTTACGACGTGCCCGCGCTTTACACGGGCGTATTTGCCTGTGGTGCCGCGTTGGCGGCGCTGGCCGGGGCGGCGGGCGGCAATGTGCTGGTGACGGAGCCGGGCATGGCGGCAACGGTCGGCAGTGTGGTCTTTGTCGTGGTCGTCGTCGGGGGGCTGGGCTCGCTGGGCGGGGCGTTCGCGGCGTCATTGCTGATCGGCCTGCTCCAGACATGGGCCGTGACAAGTGATGCGAGCCTTGCGCAGTGGTGGCCCCAGAGCGTGGCGGGTGCTAACGGCGCCGTGGGCCCTTTGGGAACGATGGGCGCTGTGCGAGCGGCGGTCGCGCCGTTGTTGCACCTTAGCGTCGCGCAACTCGCGCCGGCGGTGCCTTATCTGCTGATGGTGTCGGTGCTGCTGTGGCGTGCGCGCGGGCTGTCCGGCGTGCGGGAGGGGTAATGGACAACGTGATCGCCGGTTCGCCAGGGGCGGCGCCCGTGTCGTGGCGCCGCCGGGTGGCAGTGTGGTTGGCGTTTGCCGCCATCCTCGGCCTGGCCCCGTGGTGCTTTCCTTCCGACGCGGCGCTGACCCTGATGACGCAGATGGGGACTGCGGCCATTCTCGCGCTGTCCTTCAATCTGCTGCTCGGTTCCACCGGCCTGTTGAGCTTCTGTCACGCGACGTATGCGGGCATTGGGGCGTACGCGGGCGTATGGTGCATGAATCGTATCGGTGCGCAGGGGCTGGCGGTGTCGATGGCGGTCGTGCCGCTCGCCGGCGCGTTGGCGGCCGGGGCGGCGGGCGCTACGCTCGGCTTCGTCACGACACGCCGTGCGGGTATGACCTTCGCGATGATTACGCTGGGCGTGGCCGAGCTTGTCTGGGTCTTGGCTGCGATGTTGCCCGAGTGGTTCGGCGGCGAGCGGGGCATTCCGACCGACCGTACGCTTGGCGCCGCATGGTTCGGCGTGACGTTCGCGACGCAGCGCGAGATCTATGGGCTCGTCGCCGTGTGGATGTTCGTCTGCACCGCGTTGATGTACGGCATCACGCGCACGCCGCTGGGGTTCCTCGCGCGCGCCGTTCGCGACAATGCGGTGCGGGTTGCCTTCCTTGGACCGTCGCCTTCAGCGGTGCGCTATCGCATGCAGATTCTGGCGGCCGCATTCGCAGGAGTGGCGGGCGCGCTGGGGGCATTGAATTTCGAACTGGTCAGTGCCGACGCGTTCAGTCTGGAGCGCTCCGGTGTCGTGCTGGTGTTCACGGTACTGGGCGGCACGACGTATTTCGCGGGGCCGATCGTGGGCGCTGTCGTCGGCGTGTTCGTGACGGTGATGCTGGCGACACTCACGCGCGCCTGGCAGCTCTATCTCGGATTGGGCTTTCTTGCCGTCGTGCTGTTCGCGCCGGGCGGTATTGCCGGATTGATCGCGGTACACGGGCGCGCGTGGCGCACGGGCATGGCGCGAACGTTGTGGCGGCCCTATGCGGTGGCGTGTGCTGGCCTGGCGATGGGCATTGGCGGGCTGATTGCCATTGTCGAAATGACTTACGCCGTACGTCTGGCGAGCGGCGCCGGGCAGGTGGCGGCGAGCGGCTTGCGCGCGCAAGCAGGACCGGGTACGTGGGGGATGGCGGGCGTGGCGGTCATCGTGGGGTGGATCATCGTCGTGCGCGCCGGGCGTCAGTTGCGACGTTTGGCGGCGGGTGCCATACACGCGACGGAGGACCGGCGATGAGGGCAATGACGGCGAAGACGCCGATGAGACAGGCAGCGATCGCTTCGCATCCGTCTGGCCCGGCACTCAGCGTGCAGGGCGTGCGCAAATCCTTCGGGCCAACGCAGGTGTTGTGCGGTATCGATCTGACGCTTGTGCACGGTGAGCGGCTCGCCATCATCGGGCCGAACGGCGCCGGCAAGAGCACGCTGTTCGACGTCGTCACGGGCAGGACACGGCCCGACGGCGGACGTGTCCTGATGAATGCGCGAGATGTCACCGGCCGGGCGCCGCATGTCATCAGCCGGCTCGGCCTGTCACGCAGTTTCCAGACGTCGCAGTTGTTCGATCACATGAGCGTGATCGACCACCTGCGTTGCGCCGGGCTCTGGCCGGGGGGGCATCGCTACACGTTCTGGCGCCGAATGCATGGGCTGGACGACGTGACACGGCGTAGCGAGCGGTGGTTGACGCGTCTTGGCCTGTCGGACAGACGCGACGTGCCGGCCGGGGCCCTGAGCTATGCGGAGCAACGTGTGCTGGAAGTCGGACTGTGCGCGGCGTCGGCAGGCAGCGTCATGTTGCTCGACGAGCCGACGGCGGGGATGAGTCAGTCCGAGTCTGCGCGTATGGTGGCGCTGATTGCCGACCTTAGCCAGGGACGCTCGCTGTTGATGATCGAGCATGACATGCACGTGGTCTTTTCGCTGGCCGACCGGATTGCCGTGATGGCGCGCGGCGCGATCATCGCCTGCGATACGCCCGCGCGGATTCGGGCGCATCCCGACGTGCGTACGGCGTATCTCGGCGACTATGCAGATGCCTTCGGCGAGACGCATGACGGGGACGCGCGCGATGCTTGAGTTGATCGACGTGCGGGCTGGTTATGGCGGCAGCCGGGTGCTGCATGGGGTGACGATGCGCGTTGCACCCGGCGAGATCGTGGCCGTGCTTGGGCGCAATGGGGCGGGGCGCTCCACGCTTGCCCGCGCGATCATGGGGCAGTTGCCGCGCGAGGGGGAGATTCGCTGGCAGGGGCAATCGCTCACGTCGCTGGCACCGCATCAGATCGCGCGCTTGGGCATCGGCTACGTGCCGGAGACGCGCGATGTCTTCGGGCCGCTGACCGTCATGCAGAATCTATGGCTTGGGCAGCGGGCAGGCAAGGCGCGCACCGCGCGGCCACCGTCCGCCGCCGATCGCGCGCTTACGCTTGCCCAGGCGTTCGAGCGCTTCGAGGAGTTGGCGCCGCGCCGCGATGCGCCGGCGGCATCGCTGTCCGGTGGCGAGCAGCAACTGCTGTCGCTATGCCGGGCGATGATGGCGGGCCCCGATCTGCTGATTGTCGATGAGCCGACCGAAGGCCTCGCACCGCGCGTGGTCGCGCGCATTGGCCGGATCCTGACCGATTTGCGGGCGAGCGGTGTCGCCATCCTGCTCATCGAGCAGAAGCTGTCGCTCGCGCTCAGTTGCGCACAGCGAATCGCCGTGATGGGACGGGGCACGCTCGTGTTCGAGGGTGCCCCCGATGCACTGGCGGGCGCGTCTGCGATTCGCCGTGAATGGCTTGAGGTGTAGCGCTGCGCTAGAATCGAGCGATCGCCTTGCCGCTGCCGGCGCATATGCGGCGCCCCCAAAACGACGCACGGCATCCCTGCACACAGCCCCCAAGAAAATAAGGAACGAGACAAGCATGAGCACGGTTTATGAGGTTCGTGACGGCGTGGCCGTCATCACGCTGGACAATCCCCCGGTAAACGGCTTGGGACACGCGACGCGCGCAGGCATCGCCGAGGGGCTCGCGAAAGCCCAGGGCGACGATCAGGTGCGCGCCGTGGTGCTGATCGGCGCAGGCAAGGCGTTTTCCGGCGGGGCCGACATCCGCGAATTCAATACGCCGAAGGCAACGCAAAGTCCGCTGCTGGTTGACGTGATCACCGCGCTCGATGCGTGCACCAAACCCGTCGTCGCGGCCATTCACGCGGTGGCGATGGGGGGTGGTCTCGAATTGGCCCTCGCCTGCCACTATCGGGTGGGATTGCCCGGCGCGCAGATCGCGCTGCCCGAGGTCAAGTTGGGCCTGTTGCCGGGCGCGGGCGGCACGCAGCGTCTGCCGCGCGCCATCGGTGTCGCGCGTGCGCTCGACATGGTGGTCACCGGCCGTGTGGTGAAGTCAGAGGCGCTTGTCGGCACGCTCTTCTCGACGATCTTCGAAGGCAACCGCGACGACCTTCTGACGGGTGCCATCGCCTTCGCCCGCAATATCGCCTCACAAGGCGGAGCGTTGCCGCGATTGCGCGACGTGGCGATCGACGACGCGGACGGCTCGGCGCAGGCCGCGATCGATGCCGCGCGTGAGAAGGTGCAACGCGAGCAACCTCACTTCCCAGCACCGCAAAAATGCGTGGCGGCCGTTGAGGCGGCGTTGCAACGTCCGTTCGATGACGGCGTGAAATTCGAACGCGAGTGTTTTGTGGCGTTGGTCAGTTCGCCGGAGTCGAAGGCGCTGCGTCATGCGTTTCTTGGCGAGCGCGCAGCCGCCAAGATCGCGGACGTGCCGGACGATACGCCGATGCGCACCATTGAGCGCGTGGCCGTCATCGGGGCCGGGACGATGGGGAGCGGTATCGCGATGACCTTTGCCAACGCCGGGATTCCGGTGACGTTGGTCGACACGACCGATGCGGCGCTTTCCCGCGGCATCGAATCGATGCGAGGCAACTACGCTCGTGCAGTGACGCGTGGAAAACTGTCGGCGGACGAGGCGAAGAAGCGGCAGGGGCGTATTCATGGCAGTACCGACTTCGCTGCGGTGGCCGACGCCGACCTGATCGTCGAGGCCGTATTCGAGGAGATGGCGATCAAGCAGGTCGTGTTCCGTGAGCTCGACAAGGTGGCCAAGCCGGGCGCGATTCTGGCGTCGAACACGTCGACGCTCGACCTCGACGCATTGGCCGCGACCACGTCGCGGGCGCAGGACGTCATCGGCATGCACTTCTTCAGTCCGGCCAATGTCATGCGCTTGCTCGAGGTGGTGCGCGGTGCGCAAACGGGCAAGGACGTGCTGGCAACGGTCATGAAGCTGGCCAAACGCATCGGCAAGCTCGCTGTGGTGGCACGTGTCTGCGACGGGTTTATCGGCAACCGCATGCTCGAGCCGTATTTCAAGCAGTCGCAATGGATGGTCGAGCAGGGCGCGTCGCCCGCGCAGGTTGACGCCGCCATCGAACGCTTCGGTTTTGCGATGGGCCCGTTCCGCACGAGCGACCTGGCCGGGAACGACGTGAGTTGGGCGATTCGCAAGCGCCGGCACGCTGAACATCCCGGCATCGTCTATCCGAAGATTGCCGACGTCCTGTGCGAAGCCGGCCGCTATGGCCAGAAGACGCACGCGGGGTGGTATGACTATGCCGAGGGGGACCGCGCGCCGCGTGAGTCGGCCAAGGTCGGGCAGATGATCGACGACTATCGCAAGGCGAACGGAATCGCGCCGCGTAAGTTCTCTGACGACGAGATTGTGGATCGGCTTGTTTTCGCGCTCGTGAATGAAGGTGCGAAGGTGCTGGCCGACGGCACGGCAGCACGCGCGTCGGACATCGACATGGTGTATCTGAACGGCTACGGCTTCCCGCTGTGGCGCGGCGGGCCGATGCACTATGCCGACGCGGTGGGGCTGGACAAGGTGCTTGCGCGAGTGCGCGAGTTTGCGCAAGAGGCACATGGCGAGGACTGGGTGCCGGCCTCGCGACTCGTTGAACTGGCCGACGCCGGCAAGCGTTTTAACGGATAAACGGGGCTCGCGCGAGGGCGTTGGGGGGTATCGACGGCTTCGGCGAATGGGGGCAAGTGAATGAAACCGATGGACGAAGTGCTGCTCGTGATCGACGTGCAGAACGATTTCATGCCGGGCGGCGCGTTGGCCGTTCCCCGCGGCGACGAGGTGGTTCCCGCGATCAACGCCTTGGCGGGCAAATTCGCTCAGGTGGTGTTGACGCAGGACTGGCATCCCGCGGGGCACGTCTCGTTTGCCGATCATCACCCGGGACGCCAGCCCTTCGAGACGATAGCGCTGCCATATGGCGACCAGGTACTGTGGCCGACGCACTGCGTGCAGGAGACGTCGGGTGCCGCATTGCATGCGGGGCTGCGTATTCCGCATGCGCAGGCCGTGGTTCGCAAGGGGTACCACGCGGACGTCGATAGTTATTCAGCGTTTTTGGAGGCGGATCGAAAGACGCCGACCGGGCTGGCGGGGTACTTGCGCGACAAGGGGGTGAGGCGCGTGCATTGCGTAGGATTGGCGACCGATTTTTGCGTGGCGTGGAGCGCACTCGACGCCAAGGCGGCGGGCTTCGATGTCTGTGTGATCGAGCACGCGTGTCGCGCCATCGATCTCAACGGCTCGCTCGCCAAGGCATGGACGTCGCTGCGTGCGGCCGGTGTGTCGCGCGAGTGAGTCGCCGACGACGGATTGAATACCAGAGGCAGCGCATGATGCGCTGCCTCGCAAGTTGAAGACATGACGATGGACAAGCTTTACCGTATTGGCCAGTGCGGCCGGGGTGCCCGATGAATGCGCTATCGATTCGTTCCGGGTTCATCGATCATCTCGGCATTGAACTGCTGCGCGCCGAGGGGGGCGAGTCGGAACTGCGTCTCTCGCTGGCGGCTCAGCATCTCAATAGCTGGGAGGTCATGCATGGCGGGGTGACGATGGCGTTGCTCGACATCGCGATGAGCACGGCCTGCCGGAGCATGGCGCCGGAAGGCACGGGCGTGGTGACGATTGAAATGAAGACAAGCTTCATGCAGCCGGGCGCCGGCGAGATGCGGGCGTTCGGCTGCCTGTTGCACCGCTCGACGACGATGGCCTACTGCGAGGGCGAGGTGCGCGACGCCAACGGCAAGCTCGTGGCCAAGGCGATGGGCACCTTCAAGTATTTGCGCCGACTCGCGGTCGGACGCGATGTGCGCGAACAGCGACGCCCGGGCGAAGCGCGTGGCGACTGAGGGATAGCGAGGCTATCCGTCACCACGCGTTGCCACCCATTGCTGTGTGCTGATCATCAATGATGTCGCTGTGACGATGTCACCGTGAGACGCCGCGACGTCGAGAGGTCGCGGCGTCTCGCTAACGTGGAGGAATTGCCATGACGATCAATCGTCAGATTCTGCTGGTTTCGCGCCCCAAGGCTGAAGCCACGCTCGACAACTTTCACCTGGCCGCGCCCGAATTGCCGGAGATCGGCGACGGGCAGATATTGGTCCGCAATTTCTATCTTTCCCTGGATCCGTACATGCGCGGCCGGATGAACGACACCAGGTCGTACGCGCCGCCGCAGCCGCTCGACACGGTGATGATCGGGGCGACGGTGGGCGAGGTGATCGAATCGCGCCATCCGGACTGGCAGCCGGGCGACGCCGTTGCCGCCATGTTCGGCTGGCAGGAATACGGCATTTCGGACGGCAGCAACCTGCGCCGTATCGACGATGCGCGCATTCCGATGAGCGCCTATCTTGGCGCGGCGGGGATGCCGGGTGTGACGGCGTGGTATGGGCTGAACCGGATCATCGCCCCGAAGGCGGGCGAAACGGTTGCTGTCAGCGCGGCCTCGGGGGCCGTGGGTAGTGTGGTCGGTCAATTGGCCAAGCGAGCCGGTTGTCGCGTGATCGGAATTGCGGGGGGCGCGCAGAAGTGTGCCTATGTGGTGGAGACGCTCGGCTTCGATGCGTGCATCGATTACAAGGCCGGCAACCTCGACGAGGCGTTGCGCGCCGCGGCACCGGACGGCATCGACGGGTATTTCGAGAACGTCGGCGGTGAGGTGCTCAACGCTGTCATGCGCCATCTCAACGCGCACTCGCGCATTGCGCTGTGCGGCATGATTTCCGGCTACAACGGCGAGCCCATTCCGCTGATGTATCCGGCGCTGCTGTTGACGAACCGGGTGCGGCTCGAGGGCTTCATCGTGACCGAGCATATGGACGTCTGGCCGCAGGCGCTGAAGGAACTGGCGGATGCTATCGCCGCGGGCGAGCTGCGCTATCGCGAGACGATGGCGCAAGGCATCGAAAACGCGCCGGCCGCATTTCTCGGCCTGCTCAAGGGTGAGAACTTCGGCAAGCAGATCGTGCGGTTGGTTTGACGAGGGATTTGCCCGTCATTTGGAAAGCACTCCTGAGTTTCCGGAGTGTTGCGTCCTAACGGCTTAAGGACTCTCCATCGACCCGTGGCGTTGACGCAACGCCCGCCGTCGTTTCGCGGCGGGCAGCGCCGATGCCTCCCGCTATCGAGCGAGGGCGGCCCGAGCGGTGAAGGTGAAGTCGCGCCGGTCTGACAAGTCTGTGGGCGTCTGGCCGGGCGTCACGGTGACTTCGGTCATCTCGACGGTGCCGTCACGATGGTAGCGAAGCAGGGTTGTGCATCGCGTGCCATACGCGGGCGACGCGATGAACGCCGCCGATAGCGAGCGTTCCCAGGCGCGTGAGACGCCCGTCTCGGGCAACGCACTGTCGGGCGCTTCAGTGGCGTCGCGCATGATCCGCAACAGGCTGGCGTCATCGGCATCGTGCGTCAGCGCATGGGCGAATGCCTCGCGACGGCTGACCAGCTTCGGCCACGGCGTGTCGAGCACGGCGTTGGACAGGCCGTGGACGCCGGGCGCGATGGCCTGGGCGAGCGGCATGGAGACGGGGGCGGGCGCGGTGCCACCGACATGATGGGTGCGATTGCCGAGCCAGAACAGCTTGCCCGCCGGCAAGTCGCCTGCGAGCAGGTTGAATCCGGCGTACTCGTGCGCATGCCGTTCGACGCGGATCAGATCGTCATCGAACGATGTCGCGTCCAGCATGGCCGAGACCAGCAGGCCGCGCGACGGGGCGTCCTTCGGTGCCATCGGCGCGCGGCCGTCGCGGAAGTTCGTGAGTGCGCTGAAGCGCCCCGCGCGATTGACGCCCATCCACGTTCCACCGCCGCGCAAATCACGGCCGGCGAGGACGTCCGGGCGATCCCGCCACCAGTGCAGTGGCTCGGCAGGACGCTCGAAGAACTCATCGCGATTGGCGAGCAGGACCAGCGGCGTGGCGGCGTCCGGCTGCCAGGAGAAGACGATCAGGCACATGGCGGCGGGGTGTCAACAAAACACTCGGTGTGGCGCTCGCCGTCAATGAACGCCATCAAGCCGCTCTCGGCGGCCAACCGGGGCAGCGCCGCGACGAACGCGGGGTCGACACCGTCGTAGCGCTCCATCCACGTCGCGGTGCCAGCGGCGGTGTCGTGAGCGCTGGCGTCGGCGCGCCATTGCAGATGTCCGGCGACGCCGAAGCGCGCCGCCGTCAGCGCGAAGACCTGCGCGACGGCCCGGTGGGCCGCGTCGGCGTTGTGCGATGCGACGCGATAGTAGACGTAGCAGTCCATCGTCCGTCGCGGGGGCGGCCGAATCAGGATGCCGCCGCGGACGACGCGGGCGATTCCGTCGGATCGACGATCTCGTACGGCAAGTCCGCGAAGACCAGCGCGGGTCCGCCGGCGGCGCCAAGCCGCACGTCATCGGTGTCGCGTGCGGCGAGCTTCACTTCGACGAGTACGTCGTAGCCGCCGTCAGGGGCCGGCGCGGCCTGCACGACCATGCCGCACGGCTGGTCGGGGTCGCTCGTCTCGACAAGTGCCTGACCCGGTACGGGTGATGCGCCGCTCACATGCGCCAGATGCAGGCGTCGCTTGATGGTACCGCGATATTGGCTGCGCGCGACGACTTCCTGTCCCGGATAGCAGCCTTTGCGGAAGTTCACGCCGCCCACGACCTCCCAGTTCACCATCTGGGGGACGAACTGTTCCTGCGTCTCGGTGGTGACACGCGCCACGCCACTGCGCACATCGAGCCACGCCGCGAGGGCCGGGTCGACGGCCACCAGTCCGGGGGCTTGCGCCAGCGCGGCCCAGGTCTCGGCAGCATTCGCCACGGGCACGCTCCACAGAAAACGCGAGAGCGAGCGCGCCGTGCCGGCCCCGGGCAGACGGATCACGCTCGTCGAGGCTTCGCCGAGCGTTGCCTGGGCAACGGCAAGCGGCGCGGCGGGCAGCGCGGCGAACGTGTTCGCCAGGACCGCTTCCGCCGCCGGGCCGCCAACCTGCAGCAGCACGTGCGTGGCCGTCGCGTCCGTCAGTTTGGCCTTGGCCCGCAGGACGAACATCGACAGACGTTTCTGCACGGCAGCCTGCACTGCAGCGTCGCACGCCAGATAGATCGTGGCGTCGGCAGACGCGTCGCGCCACATCAGGAAGGTCGCGAGCAGGCGACCCTTGGCCGAGCAGTAGCCCGCCAGACGCGCCTGTGCAGACGTGAGACGCTCGACGTCGTTGGTCAGTTGGCCGTGCAGGAAGCTCGCCGCATCGGCGCCGCGCACGGCGATCAGGCCGGTGTCGCTCGCGAGCGAGACGAAGCTGCCGCTTTGCAGGGCTTGAAACTGTGCGGCGCGTGCGCTCGCGTCGGTCGAAACATCGGACGAAACTTCAGACGAAGCATCGGGCAAAGCCACGGCTGCCGCTTGCGGCAGGAGATCACGCCATTGGGAGGTCATAAACGAGGGTGACTGTCAATCTGTGAGGGTTCGGCAAGTCAAAGTATTATATTGGGTCTTCCGCCAGAACGTGCGAGCCCGGTTCGACGCGCAAAACGCGCCCCTCGACGCCGTCGCCGCCACGCCAGTCCGGCTGACCGAATCCCCCGAACCCGCTGCCGTCCTCCGACGACTTACCCTGCAATTCATGTCTGTCATCAAACGCCTGTTCGTCCTGTTGATTGTCGCTGCGCTCGCGGCGGGCGGCGCATTCTATTATTGGGCCCAAGCCCCCTTGCAGTTGAGCCAGCCAACGCTCGACGTCACGATCAAGCCCTACAGCTCTGTGCGCAGCGTGGCCGCGCAATTGCGCACCGGCGGGGTGCCGGTGCACCCGCTGCTGTTCAATCTGCTCGCCCGCGTCATGGACGTTGGCACCAAGCTCAAGTCGGGTAACTACGCATTTGCGACCGGCATCACGCCGTTCGAGGTGATGGAAAAGCTCGCGCGCGGCGACGTCAACCAGTACGTGGTGACCATCATCGAAGGCTGGACCTTCAAGAAGATGCGCGCCGAGCTGGACGCGAACCCGGCGTTGCGGCACGACACCGCGGGGCTTCCCGATGCCGACCTCATGCAACTCGTGGGCGCCGATCGTGCGGAGGCCGAGGGGATGTTCTTCCCCGACACCTACCTGTTTCCGAAAGGTACGAGCGACATCGATATCTATAAGCGGGCCTATCGTCTGATGCAGAAGCGTCTGGACGAGGCGTGGGCCGCGCGTGCGCCGGGCTTGCCTTACACAACACCGTACGAGGCGCTTATCATGGCGTCGCTCATCGAGAAGGAGACGGGGCAAGCGGTCGAGCGCGGCCAGGTCGCGGCCGTGTTCGTCAATCGGCTGCGCAAGCGTATGCTGCTGCAGACCGATCCCACGGTGATCTACGGCATGGGGGATTTGTATACGGGGCGTCTGCGCAAGCGCGATCTGCAAACGGATACGCCCTACAACACTTATACCCGCGCGGGCCTGCCGCCGACGCCGATCGCGCTGCCGGGCGTGGCGTCGCTCGCGGCGGCGCTCAATCCTGCGCCGACCGACGCGTTGTACTTCGTGGCACGTGGCGACGGCACGAGCCATTTCTCGACGAGCCTCCAGGAGCACAATCGCGCCGTGGACAAATATCAGCGAGGTGAGCAATGACGCAATCCCCAGGGGTGCCGGGCAAGTTCGTGACGTTTGAAGGCATCGACGGCGCAGGCAAGAGCACGCACGTCAACGCCTTTGTCGACACGCTGCGTCAGGGCCTTGCCAGCGTGGGGCGCGGCGTCGTCGCCACGCGCGAGCCGGGCGGCACGCCGTTGGGCGAGGCGCTGCGCAAGCTCGTGCTCGATGAGCCGATGGATCTCGAGACCGAGGCGCTGCTGATGTTTGCCGGGCGCCGGGAGCATCTGGCGAAGGTGATCGAACCCGCGCTCGCGCGTGGCGACTGGGTCGTCTCCGACCGTTTCACCGATGCGACGTTTGCCTATCAGGGCGGCGGCCGGGGGCTGTCGCGCGAGAAGCTGGCGATTCTGGAGCAATGGGTGCAGGGCACGCGTCAGCCTGATCTGACGATTCTGTTTGACCTCGATCCGGCGATTGCCGCCGCGCGGCTGGCCGGCGCCCGGGCCCCCGACAAGTTCGAGCGCGAATCGACGGCGTTTTTCACGCGCGTACGAGACGAATACCTGCGTCGCGCCAAGGCCGCGGCCGAGCGCTTCGTCGTGATCGATGCCGCGCAAAGCATCGACGCCATTGCCGGGCAACTCGCGGGCGTGTTCGCCCGTCTGGGCGTGCCCGGGCACGGGCCGCGCTGACGCGCGATAATCTCTCGACGATCTCTCGACAATCCGCTGGTTCGACCGACGCATCTACCGGCCAAGGAGCCCACATGCTGTATCCCTGGCAGTCACAGGACTGGACCCGTCTTAACGACCTGCGCGCCCAGATGCCGCACGCGCTCCTGTTGCAGGCCGTGCCCGGCATCGGCGAGCTGGCGCTTGCCCGCACGTTCGCGCAGGGCCTGCTGTGCGAATCACCGCGTGCCGATCATCTGCCATGCGGCACGTGCGGAGCGTGCCAGTGGTTCGCCAGCGGCAACCATCCGGACTTCCGCGCCATTTGCCCCGAGGCGTTGGCCGACAGTCTGCCCGGTGCCGAGGCGCGTGCCGAAGCCGAGGGCGACAAGAAGACCAAGACGCCGAGCAAGGAGATCAAGATCGAGCAGGTGCGCGAGGTGATCGACTTCGCGAGCCTGGGGTCGCACCGTCAGGGGCGACGCGTAGTGCTGCTCTATCCAGCCGAGGCACTCAACGTGCATGCGGCGAACGCCTTGCTCAAGACGCTCGAAGAGCCGCCCGAGGGCGTGATCTTCCTGCTGGTGACGACGCAGCCGGACCGCTTGTTGCCGACGATTCTGTCGCGCTGCCGTCGTGTGGTGCTGACCCGGCCGGACCATGCGCAGGCGACGCAATGGCTGATGGATGACGCCGGACTCGACGCCGGCACCGCCGCTGCGGTACTGGCCGAAACCGGCGGGGCGCCGCTGGCCGCCCGCACGCTGGCCGAGCCGGACGAGCGTGCCTGGCGCGACTGGCTGCTTGGTCAGTTGGCTCAAGGGGCCGCCATCGATGGCTTCGCCTGTGCCGAGCAACTGCACAAGGGCAATCTGCCGAGTATTCTCGAGACGCTGCAACGCTGGTGCTTCGATGTACTCGCCGAGCGCATGGCCGGCACCGTACGCTTCTTCCCGGGGCATGCGCAGGCGTTGCGCCGCTGCGGCGACGCTACGGACGACGTGCGCCTGCTCGGCTTCCTGCGTGAGCTGGCGCAGCAGCGTCAGGTGCAGAACCACCCGCTCAACACACGCGTGCTGCTCGAGGCGCTTTTCCTGCAATACCAACAGTTGTTCTGTGGGCCGGCGTCGCGTTGACGCAGGGCACCGGCTACCGATCGCACATCATGTTCATCGATTCGCACTGTCATATCAATTTCCCCGAGCTGGCCGAGCAGATGCCCGACTTGCTCGCTCGCATGCGCGAGAACAAGGTGAGTCACGCCCTGTGTGTCTCGGTCGACCTGCCCACGCTGCCGCAAGTGCTCGACATCGCGGCACAGCACGAAAACGTGTACGCCTCGGTCGGGGTCCATCCCGATTACGAGGACACGCCTGAGCCGAGCGTCGACGATCTCGTGCGTCTGGCCGCCCACCCGAAGGTGGTGGCGATCGGCGAAACCGGTCTCGATTACTACCGGCTCGAAGGCCGCAGCATCGAGGACATGGCGTGGCAGCGCGAGCGCTTTCGCACGCACATTCGCGCCGCGCATGCCACGGGCAAGCCGCTCATCATTCATACACGCGCGGCCGCCGAGGATACGCTGCGTCTCATGCGCGAAGAGAACGCGGGCGAGCCCGCCGGCGTGATGCACTGCTTCACCGAAAGCTGGGACGTCGCACAGGGCGCGCTCGATCAGAATTTCTATATTTCGTTCTCCGGCATCGTCACGTTCAAGAGCGCCCGCGACTTGCAGGACGTGGCGCGGCGCGTGCCGCTCGAGCGCATGCTGATCGAGACAGACTCGCCGTATCTCGCGCCCGTGCCGTATCGCGGCAAGCTCAATCAGCCGGGCTATGTGCGCCATGTGGCCGAATTTATCGCCGACCTGCGCGGCGAGCCGCTGCAGAAGATTGCCGAGGCCACGACGGAAAATTTCTTCCGCCTGTTCGCCACCGCCAAGCCCTGACGCCGTGTGACGCAGCACGACCCCCGTATTTCCCCGTACGACCCGATTGACCGAACTGCCTCTACGTTATTCACCGGACTACCGACAGGAGCCCCCGATGCGCAAATTTTCGATGATCCGAGCCTGGATGCTGCTCAGCGTGCTTTGTCTGACGGCATGCGCCACGGCGGCCACATCCAACAGCGCCCTGGTCAAGGCGGTCGTCTTCAATGACACGAAGTCGATTGCCCAGGCGCTCAAAGCGGGTGTCGACCCGAATTCGACGGACGAGAAGGGCAACCCGCTGCTGGTGATTGCGATGCGCGAAAAGTCGGTGGACGTGGCGCGCCTGCTCATCAACGACAAGCGCACGGACCTCGATGCGACCAACGCGGCGGGGGAGAACGCAATGATGATCGCCTCGCTGCAAGGGCTCACACCGATGGTCAAGTTGTTGATCGACAAGGATGCCGAAGTCAACAAGAAGGGGTGGGCACCGTTGCATTACGCCGCGACCAACGGGCATGACGACATTGTCCAGATGCTGCTGGATGCCTCGGCCTACGTCGACGCCGAGTCGCCCAACGGCACCACGCCGCTCATGATGGCCGCGCGCGGCGGTCATATCACCACGTGCAAGGTGCTGCTCGACGGCGGGGCGGATGTCAGGCTGAAAAACCAGATCGGCATGACCGCCATCGACTTTGCCCGGCAGACCCACCAGACGGAAATCGCGGACGGCCTGCAAAAGCGTCTGGCGCAGGTGCAGCAGTCGCGTCCGGCAGGCAAGTAACACGGCATGCATGGCGCCGGGCGGCTGCCGCTCAGGCCGCTGCCGGTTGTGTACACCGCAACGCTGCCGGTTCGGCGGCGATTGTTGGGGATCTCAGGTCGGCGATGAACCGGTTGCGCCACGTGGACAGATTGTGCTCGCGCAGTGTCGCCATCATGCTGGCATGTCGTGCCTGGCGCTCGGACAGTGACATGTTCAGCGCGCTGCGCAGCGCTTCGGCCATACCATCGATATCGTAGGGATTCACGATCAGTGCGCCGTCCAGTTCCTGTGCGGCACCCGCGAAGCACGACAGCACCAGCACCCCGGGATCCGCCGGATCCTGAGACGCCACGTACTCCTTCGCCACGAGATTCATGCCGTCGCGCAGCGGCGTGACGTAGCCCACCTGCGACGCCCGGAAGAACGACATCAGCACTTCGTGATCGTAGCGCTTGTTGATGTAGCGAAGCGGTGTCCAGGCCAGATCCGAGAAGCGACCGTTGATATGTCCCGCCGCGGTTTCCAACTGGCGGCGAATTTCCCCGTAGCCCGCTACATCCGAGCGGCTGGGCGGCGCCACCTGCACGAAACTCACGGTGCCTTGCTGGTTCGGCCACAGTTCAAGCAAGCGCTCGAATGCACGAAAGCGTTCGAGCATTCCCTTCGAGTAGTCGAGACGATCTACGCTCATGATGAGCTTGCGCTCCTGAAGCCCCTGCTTCAGATCGAGGATGTGCTTGACCGTCGCGCGCGCGGTCGCCTGCTGCGCGATCTCGTCCGGATACACCCCGATCGGATAGACGCCCGTGCGCAGCGTGCGATCGAAGGCCGTGACGGTGCCGTCATCGTGCAGGGTGCCACCTGCATGGCGCACCAGATAGTCGGTGAAGGCCGTGCGGTCGGTCTCGGTCTGGAAGCCGACGAGGTCGTACTCGCACATCGCGCGCACCAGCGCTTCGTGCGGCGGCACCGTCATGAGCACCTGCGGCGAGGGGAACGGAATATGCAGGAAGAAGCCGAGCCGCTGCCGCACGCCGATCTGACGGCAGGCCTGCGCGAATGGCAGCAGATGGTAGTCGTGCACCCAGATCAGGTCGTCATGCTCGAGCAGCGGCGCGAGCAGCGCGGCAAAGCGCGCATTGACGTGACGGTAGCCGTTGTAGTCGTCGCGCTGGTAGCGCGTGAGGTCGTCGCGGTAGTGAAACGTGGGCCAGAGGGTGGCGTTCGAAAAACCGCGATAGTAGGTGTTGTAGTCGCGGCGCGTGAGCGGCACGGTCGCGAACGTGACGTTGTTGCGGTGGCCGATCTCGGGCGCCGTGGCCGGTTCGGCATCGATTTCCCCATTCCAGCCGAACCACATGCCGCCGGTGTCCTTGAGCGCTTCGTACACGCCGATCGCCAGTCCGCCCGCGGTCGGCTTGCCCTCGGTCATGGGGGCGACCCGATTCGATACGATGACCAAGCGACTCATGTGCCGTTCTCCTTTTCGGTTTGGGGTGTGCGGGCGTCGCGCAACGTCAGCAGCCAGGCCGTGAGGGCCTCCGGCGACGGCAGGCGATGGCGGGCGCAGGTCTGGCCCTCGCCGATCTTGATCGTGATGCCGCCCAGAGCATTCACATCGGCAAACCCGGCCTCGTCAGTGAGGTCGTCGCCCGCGAAGAGCGGTGTTCGTCCGGCGAACGGGGCCTCCTTCAGCAGGGTGGTGATGGCACGGCCTTTGCTGACGTTACGTGGACGCAGCTCGAAGACCAGCTTGCCGGGTTGCAGCACAAAGCGCTCGGCATGCAATTCGGCCAGCGAGTGCATCGTGTCGCGGGCAACGCTCGCCAGTTCGGGCGCGCCACGATAGTGCAGCGCAAGCGCGCTGCCCTTGTTCTCCAATAATAGGCCGGGGTGCTGGGCGACGAGCGCATGCAGCGGCGCGATCATGGCCGCAACACGTGCCGCGTCGACGGTGTGGCCTTCGGCGCGCACGAGTTCGCCGTCGGCATGCCGGATTTCGGCGCCGTGCAGGCCGGCGGCGGGCACGCGCAATGGGGTGAGCAGGCCGTCGATATCGTCGATGGCGCGTCCGGAAACGACCGCGACGGCGCCGCACGTGCGCTGGAACAGGCTGGCGAGAACACTGGCGGTGTCGTGCGGCAGCGTGACCGCATCGGGACGCGGCGCGAGCGGTGCCAGCGTGCCGTCTAGGTCGAAAAAGAAGGCCACCGTGGTGACATCGACATCGCAAGTGTCGGCCGGTGTCGGGTGCCGTGGGGCGGGCAGAGAAGACGCTAGGGGTTGCATGGCACTCCGTCGCTGACGTGCCGCAGGTCCATAGGTCATAACCGGGGCCGAGCGGCGGGCGCAGGGGGAGGGCAGACGAGAGGTGACGTGCGGCGGTTCGGTGGGCGGGAGCGCGGACATCCGCGCGGAAAACTCCATCGTAACCGGTCAAAAAGTGACAGGGAGTCGTCCATTCTATGAAACATCTGTCAGACGACGCCTACAAGGCACGGAAAGTTAAATTGGTATTGAATATGAGAATCGTTTGCAATAACATTCAGCGATTGCCGTAAAGTGCGCCATCGACGATGGCGGCACGGCTCCTCTGCCGCGCACGTGCCCATCCCGGCGCTCCGATGTGCGCCGGACGATAACAATGATGAAAAGACTCTGGTTTCAGTTGCACTGGGGCTTCGGCATGACGGCCGGGCTGGTGCTGGCAGTCGTCGGCCTGACCGGCGCGCTGCTGTCTTACGACGATGCCCTCACGCGGGCCTTCAGCCCAGGTGTCATGACCGTGGCCGCGCGCGACACGGCCCCGTTGCCCATTCCCGAGTTGCTCTCGCGGGTGCATGAGGTGGTGCCGGATCGGCGCGTGCTCCTCATGACGGTACCGCGCTCGCCGCAAGACGCCGTCAGCGTGCGCCTGTCCGTGGGCGACGGGCCGCGTGCAGAGACCTATTTTGTCGATCCCTACACCGGGCAGATGCTCGGCCGGTCGCAGGCCGACGCGGTCTTTCGGTTCATCATGGACGTTCACCGCTTCCTGACGGTCGACGGCATCGGCAAGCAGATCACGGCGGCGGCCACGCTGCTGCTGTTCGTACTGGCGCTGAGCGGTCTATATCTGCGTTGGCCACGCCGCATCGGCCACTGGCGCGCTTGGTTCCATATCGATCTCAAGAAGCGGGGGCGACCGTTTCTGTGGAACCTGCATGCGGTGATCGGCACGGTGGTCCTGGTGCCTTACCTGCTGTCGGCCACGACGGGCCTTTACTGGTCGTACGACTGGTGGCGCGGCATGCTGTTTTCGATCGCGGGCGTGTCGCAACCGATGCGCAACAAGCCGGCCGCGTCGCCGAAGCGGGGCGCGCCGGAGGCGGGCAAGCGGGCAGTACAGCCGGATCTGGCCGCAATGACGGCACGCGAGATGGCCACGGCCTGGCGCAGTTTTACTGAGCACGTGCCGAACTACACCTCGGTGTATCTGCGTCCTGCGCAGAGGCCTGGCGGGCCGCTGCAGGTGACATGGCTCGACGCGTCGGCGCCGCACGAGCGGGCCTTCAACCGCATGGAGATCGAGGCGGCGTCCGGCGAGATTCGCCACGAAGACCGGTACGCGCAGAAGACGACGGGAGGCCAACTGATGACGAGTATCTACGCGTTGCATCGCGGCAGCTTCTTCGGACAAGCCGGTGTCGTCGTCATGATGCTCTCGAGCCTGATGATGCCGATGTTCTTCGTCACGGGCTGGATGCTCTATCTCGACCGTCGCAAAAAAAAGCGAGCGCTGGCGGCGTCTCGCCCGGCCGGAGCGAGGCATGACCCACCGGCGGACGCGAGAGGCGCGCTTGCGCAAGACGGCGTGCTGATCGGCTACGCGAGCCAGAGTGGCGTGGCCGAAGGCCTCGCATGGCAGACAGCGGGCATGCTCGCGGGCGCGGGCGTCCAAGCGCAGATCCAGCCGCTGGCACGCATCGGTCAGGCGCAACTCGGCTCGGCCAGGCGCGCGCTGTTCATCGTCAGCACGTTCGGCGATGGCGAGCCGCCCGACAGCGCACGCCGCTTCGCGCAACAATTGATGAATCAGGCGATGGCCTTGCCGACATTGCGCTTCGCCATGCTCTCGCTGGGGGACAGCCATTACGACCGGTTCTGTGGATTCGGCCGCAAGCTCGATGGATGGTTGCGCGCGCAGGGCGGTGTGGCGGCGTTCGAGCCCATCGAAGTCGACCGCGGCGATCCGGGCGCGTGGGCGCGCTGGCAGGAACGGCTGGGGGAATGGTTCGGCCATCCGCTGACGGTAACGAAATCACAGCATGGCCCGCGCTTCCTATCGGGCTTCCAATCGTGGACGCTCGCGCAACGCGACCTGCTCAATCCCGGCAGCACCGGCTTGCCGGCCTATCACCTCGCCTTTACCCCGCCGCCGGGTGCCGATTGGGTGGCGGGCGATCTGGTCGAGGTGCAGCCGCGTCACACGACCGCGCGCGTCGAACGCTTCCTTTCGGGAAGTGTCTGGGCGTGCGATGTGCGGGTGCGTGTTGCCGGACGCGAGACGACGCTGGGCGACGCGTTGCGCGAACGGCTGTTACCCCGCGCCGCGCCGACGGCAGGCGTCGACCTGCACGCGTGGCTGGCGGGTCTTGCGCCGTTGCCCGTGCGCGAGTACTCGATCGCTTCGACCCGCGAGGAGGGGACATTGATGTTGCTCGTGCGGCAGACTCGCCATCCCGATGGCTCGCTGGGCCTGGGGTCCGGCTGGCTGACCGACGGCGCGGCGTTGGGCGAAGCCGTGACAATGCGCGTGCGTGCGAATCCTGGTTTCCATGGCCCGGCAACCGGGCGCGGCGTGATCCTGATCGGCAACGGCACGGGGTTGGCCGGACTGCGCGCGCACCTCGCCGAGCGCACGGCGAAGGGACACCGGCGCAACTGGCTGATCTTCGGTGAGCGCGAGGCGGCGCGCGACAGCTTTTACGACGCGACATTGCGAGCATGGCAGGCGCAAGGCGGCATCGCGCGCCTCGACCGCGTCTATTCGCGCGATCAGGCGCAACGCCGCTACGTGCAGGATCAGGTGCGCGACGCGGCGCAGGATATCGCGGCCTGGGTGGCGCGCGGCGCGTCGATCTACGTGTGCGGCAGCCTTGCCGGCATGGCGCCCGCCGTGGATGCCGCGCTGGCCGAGGCCATCGGCACGGACGTCCTGCTCGACCTGTCGGCACAGGGCCGTTACCGTCGCGATGTCTATTAAACGTGCCCGGGTGGTGTGCTAACGTAGTGACAGGGCTCGATGTCGACCGGGCCCGTTTTCTGGTTCCCCGGTTCCCGTTGGCTTGCCCATCGTCCATCACCTCAGGAGGGGTCATGACGGCAACGTGGCAGATCGTAGTGCACGGGCTTGTGCAAGGCGTTGGCTATCGCGCTGCGTGCGTGGACGAGGCGCGCCGGATCGGGCTCAGCGGTTGGGTGCGCAACCGGCGCGACGGTACGGTCGAGGCCATCGCGCAGGGGGACGCCGATCAGTTGCTGGCGTTGTGCGAATGGATGCGCGAGGGGCCGCCGCACGCCCAGGTCTCGTCTTGCGATGTCGACAAGGCCTGGGTGGCGGATTCGCCGATCAAAGGTTTTGAGCAGCGCGCCAGCATTTGATCGGCCGTCGCGGCCGTCAGGCGGCGAGCGCCAGTTTGCCGGGGGCAGCGTCGAGCGGTGCGTTGTCCTCGCGTATCGCGGGCGCACGAGCGGCTTCGTGGGGCGAGAGGCGGAACAGCGCGACCGACTCGCGCAGGCGCACGGCCTGCGTTTCGAGTGCCGCAGCGGCGGCGGAGGCTTCTTCCACGAGCGCGGCGTTCTGCTGCGTCATTTCGTCCATTTGCGTCACCGCGCGGTTCACCTGCTCGATGCCGCTCGACTGCTCGACGCTGGCCGCCGAGATTTCTCCCATGATGTCGGTCACGCGCTTGACCGACTGCACGACGTCCACCATCGTCTCGCCGGCACGCTGGACCAGACGCGCCCCTGTCTCGACCCGGTTGCCCGACGCTTCGATCAGTCCCTTGATTTCCTTGGCTGCCGCGGCGCTGCGCTGCGCCAGCGTGCGAACCTCGCCGGCCACCACGGCAAAGCCGCGCCCCTGCTCGCCGGCGCGGGCGGCTTCGACAGCGGCGTTCAGTGCCAGGATATTCGTCTGGAAGGCGATGCCGTCGATGACGCTCAGGATATCGGTGACCTTTTGCGAGGCCTCGGCAATGTCGCGCATCGTCGTCACGACTTCCTGCACGACGTCGCCACCGCGCGCTGCGGTCTCCGAGGCCGTGACGGCGAGTTGGCTGGCGGCCCGGGCGTTCTCGGCGTTTTGTTTGACGACGGCGGTCAGCTCTTCCATGCTCGCCGCCGTTTGCTCCAGCGATGACGCCTGCGCTTCGGTGCGCTGAGACAGGTTGGCGTTGCCCTCGGCAATCTCGTGGGCGTTCGCGTGAATGGCTTCCGTACTCTCGCGCACGGTGCCGACTGTGCCGGCGAGACCGTCGCGCATCCGGCCGAGGGCGCCAAACAACTGGCCCATCTCGTTACGCGTACGTTGCTCGACGCGCTGGCTCAGATCGCCGGCGGCCATCCGCTCGAAATGCGAGATGACTTCGCGGATCGGACGCAGCACGGCACGCGCGAGCATGGCGCGGCCCCATAGTGCGAGGAGCAGTGCGATGGCCAAGGTTGCCCCCAAGGCGATGCGCATGACGTTGTAGCGGCGCTGCGCGGCCTCGAAGCGGGCACTTTGCCGCGCGATCTGGAGCGCCTGCAGCTCGCGCATGGCCGCATCGAGCGCGGCATAAGCGGGCGGGGCGACGCGCGCCTGAATCCGGTGGAAGCCGGCCAGATCGCCTTGCTTCAGCGCATTGAGCGCAGGCGTGACGACCTGATCGATAAAGGCGTGGCGCTTGGCGTCGGCCGACTTGGCCAACTCCGCTTCGTGCGCATCTTCTTTGGGACGTTTCAGATAATCACTCCACAGGGCGTCCGACGCGGCGAGGTATTGGTTGCCTCGCGTGAGGACTTTTTCCGATTCGTCCGGGTCGGCGCCCAGCATCCCATACGACGCGTAGGTCGCCATCGACAGGCGAGTCCGCAGAATCTGTTCTCCGGTTCCCTTGAGTTCGGCCAGGGCAGGCGTGTCTTGCGTGGCCATCGCACTCAGCGAGGCATTGCTGGACCCGAGCGCCTGGAGGCCCAGGACGCTCACGAGGACGAGTAGTGCACCGAGCAAACCGAGGACGAGCGTCAGACTGGTCCGAATCGTAATGTGCTTATACATAGGGATCGAGAGTTTGAATGCCTGGGCCGCCGAGTGAGCGCGCGCGGCCTGCCTGCCCGTCGGTGTCTACAGAACGGGACATGGGGATTATCGGCAGATGAGAGGCGGAACTTGAGCTGTTTGGCTCGGGCGATTCCGAAAGTGCGGCGTCCGCAAAACAAGATCGGAATTTGCGCAGTCGCAAACGCTTTGCGAACGGCCAGACTTGAAGACTCTTACGGCTTCTTCAGTACGCCAAACCGCGCGAATCGTGATGCGGCGTCAATGACGCGATGAATCTCGACAAATTCAATTTCCCGCGCGGCGGCCGCGATGTCGGAGGGTACGCCTCTGACGAGGCACCCGCGGCAACGCCAAGCGGGCCGGAGGGTTGGGGCCGGGACGGCCCATGGGCTGCCAATACGTTTCGATTGGCGCTGGTGCACGAGTTGCGTGCCCCGTTGCAAGTGCTGCAAGGGCATCTCGATGCGCTGTGGGGCGCGCGTGGCCGCCTCGGCGACTGGGCCGACGCGGGTGATGCGGGTGATGCGGGTGACGAGGCGGGCGGGATGGCGCCCCGGGAGCGAATCGGCGCCATGCGCAATATGCTGGGCGTCGTCGCCAGCGCTGTGGACGACGTGCTGCAACTGGGGCAGAGCGACGTCACGGAACTCCCGCTCAGGGAGTCCGTCTTCGAGGTGCGTGCCTGTCTGGATGCGGAGGTCGACGCCTTCGTGGGCGTGGCACAGGGCAAGGGGCTGGCTTTGGACTGCCAGATCCCCGCGGACGTGCCCGTCATGATCCGAGGGGATGCCGCTCGCCTGCGCCAGATTCTGCGAACGCTGCTCGACAATGCGCTGAAGTACACCGTCTGCGGCGGTGTGGCGGTCAGGGCGTCGTGGACCGCCACTGCGGGGCGTGCCGCGGCGACGGACCCGTCGGCGATGCCCGGGCAGGGGCGCGACGTCGGTGCGGGACAACTGATCATTCGCGTCAGCGACACTGGCCCGGGCATCCCGGCGGGTATGGAGAACGCGGTGTTCGCGGCGTTTGCCCGTGCCGACCGCTCGGTGGCCGGCACGGGGTTGGGGCTGTGGATCGCGCAGCAATGGGCGCGGCGCATGGGCGGGTCGCTCGCCGTGGAACCCTCGACGACGGGCGCGCGCTTTCGGTTGTCGGTGCCCTTCGCGAGGCCCGATGCGGTGTCGACGTCCGGCGGGGTTGGCGCCACGTCGTCTGGCGCGGCTGATGCGCTTTTAGCACCTGATGCACCAGAAGCGCTCGCGTCGGCGGCATCGTCGCCGCCCGCATCGATGTCGGGGCTGCCGGGGCTGCCGGAGGTGCCGGTCGCGCACGTTGACGTGCGTCCCGGGTTGCGTGTGCTGGTGGTCGACGACCACGTCATGAATCGCACCATCCTCGCCGATCAGTTGACTTCACTCGGGTGCATCGTCGCGCGAGCGAAAGATCTGACCAGTGCGTTGCTGCAATGGGCATCGCACGAGGTCGATGTCGTGCTTACCGATGTGCAGCTTGGCGGGGCCTGTGGCCTGACGCTGACGACGACGCTGCGGGCGTTGGCACCGGTGCTCGGCCGCCCGGTACCCGTGATGTTTGCGGTGACGGGGTCGGTGGTCGGGGCGCGGGCCGCTAGGGAGGCCGGCCTCGACGGTGTGCTGACGAAGCCGGTGTCCAGCCAACGGCTGGCGCAGACGTTGGCCGTGCGCTGGCCCAGCCCCCGGAGCGAGGGCGCGGAGGGAGAGCAGGGAGAGCAGGTCGTTGTGCCGTCCGGTGCGAGCGGGCGCCCGAAGGCGTCGCGGTTGCCGTTGCAGGACGATCCCTACGCGCGGCGCCTGATGCGCGAGGAAATGGCGAAGGATCTGGCGCGCTTTCGGCGCCTGATGGCTTCACGCCGCGCAGAGGATCTCGATGCGGCACAGGCGTTGCTGCATCGCATGCGAGGGGCGTGCCGGATGTTCGGCGATCCCGCGTTGACGGCGCGATGCGATCGGTTGGCCGAGAAGCTGGCGGACTGCCGGCGCGCGCCGGACGATCAGACGTAGCGGTAGACGGCGAGAAAATGACAGGCCGTGCCGCCGATGGCAAACAGATGCCAGACCAGATGGCCGAACTTGATATGGCCGTCGAGCGAGTAGAAGAGGGCACCCACGGTATAGGCGACGCCGCCCGCATACAACCAGTCTGCACCGGGGCCCGGGATAGCGGCGAGCACCGGGCCGGCGACCAGCACGGCGATCCAGCCCAGGCCAACATAGAGCAGGGTGGAGACGATCGGCTGGTCGAGCAGGCCGAGTCCCTTCGCGACCAGCCCGGCAATGGCCATTGCCCACACGCCGGTGAGCAGTGGCCAGCCCCATGGGTCGTGGAGGATCTTGACGGTAAAGGGCGTGTAGGTCCCGGCAATGAAGAGAAAGATGGCGCAATGATCGACGCGCATGAACAGCCGTTTCGCGCGGCCGTCGGGCAAGCCGTGATACAGGGCGGACGCCAGGTAGACGATCACCATCGTGATGGCGAACACGCCAATGCCGATCTGCTGCACGGTCGTGGGCAACGGTGGGCGAACCGCCTTGAACAGGGCGGGCGTCGCGGCGAGGGCGGCCATGCAGGCAATGCCGTGGCTGGCGCTGTTGGCGAGTTCTTCACCGCGCGTCTGGGCTCGACCGGTCGCTTTCATGCCGCCTCCTGTTGTGATGGCGTCCCGATTACGAGGGATGCGCGTCACGCCACTTGCGGACAGCTTCCATCGTGTTGGTGACATGTTTGTCCGGATCGAGGCTGACATAGCTGTAGATCACTTTGCCGTCGGGCGCGATGACATAGGACACGCGATTGGCATAGTCGGGTTTGAGCGTGAGCACGGCGTCGTAGGCGCGCATGATGCGCTGGTCGGTATCGGCCGCCACAGCAAACTTGCTGCGGCACTCGGACACGGAGAACTTGTTGAGCGTGTCAATGCTGTCGTGCGAGACGCCGATGACCGTCGCGCCCATCGCCTTGAACTTGTCGGTGGCTTGCGCGAAATCGTGCGCTTCGATCGTGCAACCCGCGGTGAACGCCGCCGGGTAGAAGTAAAGCACGACGGGGCCCTTGCGCAGGGCGTCGGCCAGCGAAAACGTGAAGACGTTGCCGCCGAGCGAGGCCTGAGCATAAAAGTTGGGGGCTGACGTGCCGTTCTTCAGCGCCGCGTGAGCGGGGATGAAGCACCAGGCCGTCACGCCGACAATGACGGCGGCGGCAGCGATTCCGATCCAACGTTTCATGCAGGACTCCTGGAGTGAATGCTTAAGCATAGAGGCTCGCGAACGCGGTGTCCAACGTGGGCGAGCATCCTTCGTCAACGTCGTCAAGGCCGCGGCGCCTTGAGCCGGGCGCTCGAGGGTCGATTGCGCAATGCGTGACACGTTTCGGTCACCGCAATGTCATGAAGCGATCGAGGCCAAGCCGTTGGGCCCCCGGCGATGACGGCCGTCATGCCTTTTCGCTAGCTGCGAGGCGTTACCTGTCCTCACAACTTCTCACCGCTCCAGACCGCCCCCGATTGGTCCCACCGTTCTCTATCGTGGCCCGCCGTTACCGATAGGCAGGACTGTCGTCGACTTGATCTGCGAGAGCGCAATCATCGAGTTGACCTCCTGCACCATCGGCAGTTGCGAGAGACGCTCGAAGAAGAATCGCTCATACGCCTCGACATCGCGCGTGACGATGCGCAACAAAAAATCGACATTGCCCATGAGCACATGACATTCGAGCACTTCCGGAAAGTCCTGAATTGCCTTCGAGAACTCCGGCAGCGCATTGCGGTTGTGTCCGGCTAGTTTCACGTGGGCGAACAGCATCACGTTCAGACCGACCTTCTTGCGGTCGACAAGCGCCACGCGTCGCTCGATCACGCCTTCGGCGTCGAGCCGGTCAATGCGACGCCAGCACTGCGACTGCGACAGACCGATGCGCTCACCGATCTGGGCGGCCGAGAGCGAGGCGTCTTCCTGAAGTAGTGCGAGAATTTTCTCGTCGAATTCATCAAGTTGCATGATTAATTCTCAATATTTCGTGAATTTGAATGAATCATGTGAAACTGACAGAATTTTGTCAACGATACGCGAAGCATTTGCCGTCCGATCCCCGTAAGCTTGGGTCTCATTAGGCCGATTGGCTGCAACCCTCCGTCCGGATTCGATGGACCCCGCAGGAATCTACGTACCCATGAAACTCGACCTGACTCTCCCCGCTGCCGAAGCCGCGACCGGTGCCGTCGCCCAGCCTGTGGCCCCGTTGTCTGCCAAGGGTGCAGACCTGATAGCTCGCTCCCTGGTCGACATCGGCGTGGACACGGTGTTCTGCTACCCGGGCGGCGCCAACCTCGAAATGCTCGACGCCCTTTCGCGCGTGGCGATCACGCTGGTACGCACCGAGCACGAGCAGGGGGCCGTCTTCGGTGCGCAGGGCTATGCGCGCGCCACTGGCAAGCTGGGCGTTTGTCTGGCGACGTCCGGTCCTGGCGCGACGAATCTCGTGACGGGCATTGCCGATGCCGCCAGCGATTCCGTGCCGGTGTTCGCCATCACCGGCAACGTTGCCACGCATTGGCTCGGCAAGAACGCCTTTCAGGAAGTGGACATTGTTGCGATCACGAAGCCGGTGACGAAGCTTGCCCGGCAGGTTCGCGAGGCGCGAGACATTCCCGCCGCGTTGCGCGAAGCGGCCACGTGCGCTTTGGCGGGGCGACCCGGCCCTGTCCTGCTCGATTTCCCGAAGGACATTCAGCAGGCGCGCCCCGACCAGCCGACGGACAAGCGCTTCACCGCGCCGGTGCCGGCCGGCATGAGCGACGAGACGGCCCAACGCATCGCAGCCTTGCTCGCGCGAAGCGAGCGTCCGGTGATCTACGCCGGGGGCGGCGTCATTGCGTCGGGCACCGGTGCGCAACTCGTGGCGCTGGCCGAAGCGCTTGATTGCCCGGTGGCCCTCACGATGATGGGCCTCGGCGCCATGCCGGACGACCATCCGCTGTTACTTGGCCCGCTCGGGATGCATGGTGCTCACGTGGCCAACGTCGCAGTCAATGAGGCCGACCTCGTGCTGGCGCTCGGCGTGCGTTTCGACGACCGGGTGATCGGCGATCCGGCCTCGTTCGCGCGGCATGCCACGATCGTCCATATCGATGTCGACGCCGCCGAAATCGGCAAGAACAAACCGGTCGCGCTCGGCGTGCATGCGGATCTGCGCGACGCGTTCGCCGGTCTGCTGGTACACGCGTCGCGTCGCAATGTGCCGGACTGGCACGCGTACCTGCGCGAGCGATGCGAGGCGCATCCGCTGCGCGCTCCCCGGCAGGCAGCCGCTTCCGCCGGCGGTGCCGAGGGTGCCAATAGTGCCGCCAACGCCGACGCCGCAAACGTGCTCACGGGTGTCGACGTCATCACGGCGCTTGCCGCGCTGCTGCCGCCGCAAGCGGTCGTGACCACGGGCGTTGGCCAGCATCAGATGTGGGCGATGCAGCATCTGCGACTTCGCGAGCCGCGCACGTTCCTGTCCAGCGCGGGATTCGGCACGATGGGCTTCGGCTTGCCGGCGGCCATCGGCGCCAAGGTGGCGTTGCCGGACGTGCCGGTCATCGACATCGACGGCGACGGCAGTCTGAACATGTCCGTGAACGAACTCTCAACGTGCCGACGCTACGGGCTGGGCGTCAAGGTGCTGGTCATCAACAACCAGTGGCTGGGCATGGTTCGACAATGGCAAGACATGATCTATGCACGCAATCGCGTTGCGTCGTCGCTGGTCGACCCGAATGTGCCGGATGGCGCGGGCGATGGGCGCCCGTATCCGGACTTCGTCACGATTGCGGCAGGGTACGGTGTGGCGAGCGCCCGCGTGACTCGAGCGCACGAATTGCCAGCGGCGCTCGCGCGCATGCTCGAAGACCCGAGCGAGCCGTATCTGCTTGACGTGCTTGTCGCCCGCGAGGACGACGTGTATCCGATGATTCCCGCGGGCAAGTCGTATCGCGACATGGTCTTCGGTCCCGGCCAGACGGTCGGCCCCATCGCGACGGGCGCGTTCTGACGCACTGGGCTCGGCGGGCGTAACTAACGCCCTAACGCCCCCGCGTGCCGCGCGGATATTCTCATTGCGTGGGAATCCAATCGTGCGTCGCGAGATCGCAACGACCCAATCGGAGGTGGCGGCTTTTTTTCGTTTCGGTGACGGCGAGGAGTATCATTGCGCTCTTTCAAGAATTCTCGCCAAGGAAATCCACATGTTGACGAAGCGCCTCGTGCTGGCCGCCGCCTGTTTTCTGACGACCTTCGCCGCGTTGCCGGCGGCACAGGCCGCCGAGCCCACCTACACCGTGGGTGCGGGCGGTACGTATCGTCCGTTCGAGTTCGAAACGCCGCAGAAGGAGCTGGCCGGGTTCGACGTCGACATCATCAAGGCAATCGGCAAGGCCGGCGGGTTCAATGTGAAGCTGGTCAGCACGCCGTGGGAAGGCATCTTCGCCACGCTCGACCAGGGCGATCGCGACATCATCATCTCCGGCATCACCATCACCGACAAGCGCCGTGAAATGGTCGACTTCTCGGCACCGTACTTTCCGGCCGATCAGGTCATCATCACCGCGCCGGGCGCCAAGATCGCCGGTCTGGCTGATCTGAAGAAGCTTCAGGTCGGTGTGGTCAATTCCAGCACCGGCGACATCTCCGTGTCGGAAGAACTGGGCCGCGCGAGCACTGCGATTCGCCGCTTCGATAACACGCCGCTGATGCTCGAAGAGCTGTATCGCGGGGGCGTGGACGCCGCCGTGGGCGACGTGGGCGTCATCAAGTTCTACATCAAGAGCCATCCGGAAAAGCCGTTCAAGCTGGTCTACGACAGCAAGTTCAAGCGCCAGTATTTCGGCATCGCCGTCAAGAAGGGCAACAAGGTTGCGCTCGACAAGATCAACAGCGGCCTGAAGAAGATCGTGGCCGACGGCACCTACGCCAAGATCTACAAGCAGTGGTTCGACGCCGACGTGCCGTCGCTGCCGCAGCAGTAAGCAACGCGTGTAAGATTCGCGCCACGCTCGCCAGATATCTGGCCACTCGCGGCCCGTGAGCTGATCGTCGACACTCGACGTCAACCCCCGGGCCGCGAGCGTTTTTCTGCCGGCCCGCCGGCTCGTTTCATTTTGTGAGAAAGGTGCTTCATGGGTGGGTTCCAATGGAACATCATCAGCGAATACATGCCCCTGTTCGTCGAAGGCACGCTGATGACGCTCAAGTGCACGGTGATCTGTGTGATCGCCGGCACGTTACTTGGGCTTGTGCTGGGCGTCGGCCGTTTGGCCGAAGCGCGTCACGGCTTCTACAAGTATTTCCTGCGCTACGCGGTGCAATACCCGGTGCGCTTCTACGTCAGCTTTTTCCGCGGCACACCGCTGTTCGTACAGATCCTGCTGATTCACTTCGCGCTGATGCCAGTGCTGATCAACCCCACGGAGGGGTTGCTCGTGAGCGGCGACCTCGCGCGGGAAATCCGCTCGCAATACGGTGCCTTCATGTCGGCGGTGCTGGCGATCTCGCTGAACGCGGGCGCCTACGTGTCGGAGATTTTCCGCGCCGGGATTCAGTCGATCGATCGCGGTCAGGCCGAAGCGGCGCGCTCGCTGGGCATGACCTACATGCAGACGCTGCGCAAGGTCGTGCTGCCGCAGGCATTTCGCCGCATGCTGCCGCCGCTGGGCAACAATGCCATTGCGATCGTGAAGGATTCGTCGCTGGCGTCGGCCATCGGTCTGGCCGAGCTGGCGTATGCCGCGCGCACGGTGTCGGGCGCGTACGCCCGCTACTGGGAGCCGTATCTGACGATTTCGCTCATCTACTGGGCGATCACGCTGGTGCTGTCGGCATTTGTTCAACATCTGGAATCGAGGTACGGCAAAGGTGATCGTCGTCAATAACCTGCAGAAGCAGTACGGCGAGGCGCACGTACTGCGCGGCATTTCGTGCCGCATCGAAGAGAGCGAAGTCGTGTGCGTGATCGGGCCGTCGGGCTCGGGCAAGAGCACCTTCCTGCGCTGCCTGAATGGCCTGGAAGACGTGAGCGGCGGTGAAGTGCTCGTCAACGGTTTCCACGTGGAAGACCCGAAGACGGATATGAATGCCATGCGCGCGAGCGTAGGCATGGTGTTCCAGCGCTTCAACCTGTTCCCCCACATGACGGTGCTCGAGAACCTGATCCTCGCGCCGATGCAGGTCAACGGCATCAAGCGCGGCGAGGCGGTGACCATCGCCGAGCAACTGCTGCGCAAGGTTGGCCTGATCGACAAGATCGACGCCTTCCCGAATCAACTCTCGGGCGGCCAGCAGCAGCGCGTGGCCATTGCCCGCGCGCTCGCGATGCAGCCCGAGGTCATGCTCTTCGACGAGCCGACCTCGGCGCTTGACCCGGAGCTGGTGGGCGAAGTGCTCGAAGTCATGAAGTCGCTCGCCGACGAGGGCATGACGATGGTCGTCGTGACCCACGAGATGGGGTTTGCCCGCGAAGTCTCAGACCGCGTCCTGTTCATCGATCAGGGCGTGATCATGGAAGAGGGCGAGCCTGAACAGATCTTCTCGGCCCCGAAGCACGAGCGCACGCGCGAATTCTTGCGCAAAGTCCTGTAATTCTCGCGAAGGTGAGGCTCGCGGAGGTATATCTGCGGGCAGCATCTGATTACAATGCGAGGGTACGCGCGCCAAGGGCCAGTGTCGTCCGGCATTGGCGCGCCGCCGGCCCCCTGAGCCCCCAGCCAGGTTTTTTCACAGGGCAGTGACCTTCCTCCAGGCCTGCTCCGCAATCGACGATTGCACTCCGATTTCACGAGGTAGTCATGAGCCAGCCAATCGCTGTGACCCGCCAGACGTTCGACGACGTGATGGTGCCCAATTACGCTCCTGCCCAGATGGTGCCCGTGCGCGGCGAAGGCTCGCGCATGTGGGACCAGCAGGGGCGCGAGTATGTCGACTTTACCGGCGGCATCGCGGTCAATGCGCTCGGTCACGCCAACCCGGAACTGGTGAAGGTCATCGAAGCGCAGGCGCGCAAGGTCTGGCACATCGGCAATGGCTACACCAACGAACCGGTGCTGCGTCTGGCCAAGGCCCTGACGGACGCCACATTTGCCGACAAGGCGTTCTTCTGCAATTCGGGCCTCGAAGCCAACGAAGCGGCACTCAAGCTTGCGCGCCGCTACGCCTACGATCACGCGGCCGAGCGCGGCGGCAAGGAAAAGAGCGAGATCATCTCGTTCTACAACTCGTTTCATGGCCGCTCGCTCTTCACCGTGAGCGTCGGCGGTCAGGCGAAATACACCGAAGGGTTCGGCCCGATTCCGGCGGGCATCATGCACTTGCCTTACAACGATCTGGCCACTGTCGAGGCGACCATCTCGGCCGCGACGGCGGCGGTCATCGTCGAGCCGGTGCAAGGCGAGGGCGGTGTGCTGCCCGCCGATCCGGCATTCCTGCAAGGCCTGCGCGCCCTGTGCGACCAGCACGGCGCCCTGCTGATCTTCGACGAAGTGCAAACCGGCGTCGGCCGTA
Organism: Pandoraea eparura; assembly: GCF_902459725.1. Taxonomy (GTDB): domain Bacteria; phylum Pseudomonadota; class Gammaproteobacteria; order Burkholderiales; family Burkholderiaceae; genus Pandoraea; species Pandoraea eparura. Next base: position 88,582 of record NZ_CABPSH010000003.1, on the reverse strand, counting down.
CCGGCACGCTGTATGCGTATGAGCAATACGGCGTGACGCCGGACATCCTGACCACGGCCAAGGCGCTGGGCAACGGCTATCCGATTGGCGGCATGCTGACCACGAGCAAGATCGCTGCGAGCTTCTCGCCGGGCACGCATGGTTGCACGTACGGCGGCAATCCGCTCGCGACGGCTATTGCCGGGCGTGTGCTGGAACTGATCAACACGGCCGAGACGCTCAACGGCGTGAAGGCGCGTCACGCGCATTTCATCAAGGGCATTGAGGCGATCAACGCGCGTCATGGCGTGTTCGATCACGTGCGCGGCATGGGGCTGTTGATCGGCGCGGTACTCAAGCCGGCGTTCGCTGGCCGTGCGAAGGACATCGTGGCGGAATCCGAAAAGCACGGTCTGATGCTGCTCGTGGCCGGTGGCGACGTGGTGCGCTTTGCACCGTCGCTGAACATTCCGTTTGCCGATATCGACGCCGGTCTCGCCTCCTTCGAGAAGGCGGTCGCGGCAGTGGCTGCCACGGCAAAGGCGGCCTGATCGCGCCGGCCGACATCACGACCTGACCGTGTGCAGGACTTCGGGCCGGACCGATGGATGACGTCGCTCCGGCCCTTGTTTCACCCACTTCGCCGGATGTGCCCATGACCCGTCAATCGAAAATGGCGACGCCCGCTCGCGCGGCTGCCGAATTGGACTCGCCGGACTTGCCTGACTTGCCCGACGTGGGGGCACCGGCCTCGCTTCGCGTCGTGCGCCTGGCGCGTCGCGGCGATCTGCCTGCGCTGTTGAAGCTGGCAGGGCTGGCTGGCCCCGGCATGACGTCGTTCAAACCGGATCGGGCGGCGCTCGAGGCGCGTCTGGCCCGGGTGACCGCAACGGTAGAGGGGCAGGCCACCACGGCGGAACAGGGATACCTCTTCGTGATGGAAGACGTCACCACTGGTGAGATCGCCGGCGTGTGCGGCCTGGAAGCCGCGGTCGGGCTGGACCAACCGTTTTATACGTATCGCAAGGATACGATCGTACACGCGAGCCGCGAGTTGAACGTCTGGTCGAGGATGCTGACGCTCTCGCTCTCGAACGACCTCACCGGCTATAGTGAGCTTTGCTCGCTGTTGCTCGATCCGTCGTGGCGTGGGCATGGCAACGGCGCGTTGCTCTCGAAGGCGCGTTTTCTGTTCATGGCGCAGTTCCCCGAGCGATTCGGCCCGCACGTGTGTGCCGAACTGCGCGGGTTTTTCGACGACAACGGGCAGAGTCCGTTCTGGCAGTCGCTCGGACAGCATTTCTTCAAGATCGATTTCGATCAGGCGGATTACCTCACCTCTATCGGCAAGAAGTCGTTCGTGGCCGAACTGATGCCGAAGTACCCCATCTACGTCGACTTTCTCTCCGCGCAGGCGCAGGCCGCCATCGGGGTGACGCATCGCGACACGCTTCCGGCGCGCCGTTTGCTGGAACAGGAGGGCATGCGTTCGGGCGCGCACGTCGACATCTTCGATAGCGGTCCAGTGCTCGAGGCGCGCGTTGCGGACTTGCGCGCCGCGCGCGACAGTCGTTATCTCAGTGTGAACATCGCGACAACGCCGGACGAGGACAGCGGTCCGGCACCTGCCGCCGCTAACGCGGAGCCCTATCTCGTGGCGTGCCTCGGGCTGGAAGGCTTTCGTGCCACGCTCGTCACGGGCCGTCCCGAACGACGTGCGTTCACGCTCAGCCCGCTTGCGGCGCAGGCGCTTGGCGTCAAGGCGGGCGATCGCATTCAGGTGCTGCCGCTCAAGCCGCCGCGCGCGGAAGCGGTTTGAGCCTCGACGCGACGGCATCAGAACTGGATCGTTGCCGTTACCGTGTCGGTGTACACGCCGGGAGCCGGTGTTGACTGCGACGGCACCCGCGCGTAGATCGGAATGAACTGGACGAGCCCCGTGCCGATGCCGCTCAGGAGCGACGTTCCCGACGACCCATCTCCCCAGATCGTGGCGTAGCCACTGTCCAGATACAGTTGATAGCCGACGTTGGTGCCGGTCAGGCCGGTCATGTAGCGCGCGGTGACCGTGCCCCGTTGCCCGCCGGACAAGCTCACGCGATAGGCATCGTTCTGCGTGCATTGCACCATGAGCTGGCCCGCGCCGGTCACGGGGCGGTCGAGCGTCGATTGCGTGGCGAACGTGATGTGGGTGGCGGCGATCGTGCAGTTGTTGATGACGCTCACGTTGGTGGAAAACGGGGTGCCAGGCACGGTGGTCATGGCACTGCCGCAGTCCGGGGCGGGTGACAGGGCGCCGTACGGAGCGTATTGCAGATTCGTGTCTACCGATGAAAACGCCCGCGTGTACACGGTGTTGCTGCTGCCGGTGGTCGGCACCGTCGTCTGGCCTGCCGCGATTCTCCCGTAAACATTGATGTTTTGCGTGACCGTGCCGCCCAGTATATTGCGGGTCATCGACAGGGCGATCGCCTGACTCGGGCCGCTTCCCCACGCGTTGGCGAACGAGGGATCGATGAAGAGGCCGAAGTGGATGGCGTTGCCGTCATGCGTGAGCGTAAGCGGCTGGCTCGCGTTCAGCGCGAGGCACAGCTTGACGTTGGGACTGCCGCCGAGCAAGGGCCACGTACATGAGACGGGGATCGTGCCGGTCGCGGAGAGGGCGGCGCCGGAAATCGGGCTGAACGCGGCGAACGCGAGCGTCGGTGCGCCGACCGAACAGGTTTGCGCCTGCGCGAGCGTGCAGCCTAGCGCGAACGCCGCGGTGCACGCATGGTGCCATCCCGTCGGCAGGGACCAGCGCGTGCGTGTCATGACGGATCCTCCTGCGTCCAAGGAGTGGGGGACGCCAACGGCGCGGGGGCGACGGCCTCGGTACGCTCACTGGCGAGCGAGCCGAAGGCGACGCACGTCAGCGGACCGAGGCGGGCGATTCTGCCTTCGGTGGGCGCGGTCCAGTTGAACGAGACGCGACAGCGCAGGCCTGCGTCGCGCGATTCGAGGGTATTGCTCGGCCCGAGGGCATCGACAAAGACCTCTCCGTCATAGCCGACCACGGTCATGACGCCACTTTGCACATGCCGCACCGTGGTGCCTGGACGCAGCGGCTGGCCCGCGGCGTCCACAAGAGTGACGAGCGCCGCACGGTAGCGTCGTACGGGAAAATGCACCAGCACGCCGCTGCCCGCCTGCGGCGCGATGCGGCGCTCGGTCGCGAGGACTTCCCGGTCGACCGGAATCTGCATGGGATCGATACCAATGCGCGACGCTTCGAAGCCATTCAGATCCGGCACGAGATAGTAGCCGCGCGAGTCGGTGCGGCCGATGGGCACCGACTCGCGCAGCACCGGCACGTCGGCTTGCCGATCGGCGCTCACGAGGGCGAACGCGTCGTAGGTGCGCCGCGTGGCGTGCACGCTGTTGTCCATCACCACCAGGGCGCCGGTCATGCCGAGGGCCATTCCGGTTCGGCGCCCCACCTGTTGCGCGAGGGCCGAGATCTGGCCGTGTCGCCCGAGATACTGCAATTCGCCTTGCACGGTGCGTTGTGAGAAAGCGCGGCCGCCAAGGACTTGCCAGCCCCAGCCGCCACCATAATCCGGCGCCCGGCTGGCGCCGGCCCATGCCTGCATCTGCCCGTCCTGCTGGTTGAACGACGCACTGCCTAGTGCGCCGCCGCCCAGCAACACGCTCAACATGGCGAACACCCCATGGGCGCGACGGCGAGCGAAGTCGCGAAAACCGCCGACGGACAGCATGCCGCGCATGCCCGCCGGCAGCGAGAGACTGGCCGACAACACGCGAGTGGCCGGCTGGCGCGGCACGCGTTGCGAAAACCAGGCCAGCGAGGCCGTGCGACTGCGTCCGAACGGCACGGACACACTCACGCGGTCACTGGCGCGCGGCGCGGGTACGCCGTCGAGCGACGCGATGTCGCGATAGCGTCCTGCCGTCCGGATCATTTGCACATCGATGCCGATGCGTCGCGACAGGTATTGATACCCGGCGCTCCACTGCATGCCGGCGCCCCAGCCGCCCGAGACAGCGGCCGACGCGCTGACGACGCCGGCCTGGCCAAGCGCCATCAGCGCGCCCGCACCGCCGAGCGCGAGCCGGCGTCCGGCTTGCGCCTGGGCTTCCACCGTGACGGCGTCTGTCGCGCCATAGCGCGCGGTCACGGATGCCACGGGGTGGCGCCGATAAGAGAAGGAACGTACCCCGTAATCGTCGCGCGGCAGGCCCGCTTCCACCGAGAAACTCGACAGACCGCGCGCCAGCCGTCGAGGGTCGAGGTAGAGGGGGACGGTGGTGACCTGCTCGCGCCCGAGCGCGTCGCGCGTCACGACACTCGCCTGCAGGTCGCCGGTGAGGCCCGGGGCCTCCTGGATGACGAATGGCCCCGGCGGCACGCGAGCGCTCATGCGATGCACGCCGTCAAGATACACATCGACCGACGACGGCACCACGGCACTGCCGCGCAATGCCGGTATCGGGAACGTCACCAGATCCGGGCGCAGGCGGAAGTTGCGTCGCCATTGCAGGCCGGCAATACGCAGCGAGCGCGTCCATGCGAGCGAGCCGGTAATGAGATCGCCCGCGACCCAGGTCGTCAGGCGCTCGGGATCGTCGTGCTGCCACCACGTGTCGTAGCGACGATACCCGCGACGCCGGGCGGCGTGCTCGATCAGCCCCGTCTGGTGCACCGTGCCGCCCGGCCAGAAGCCACGGGCTTCGCTCCAGACGGACGCCCGCGTGAACCGGTCGCGCTGCACGTACCCATCGTAGTTGATCAGCACGCCGGTGCCTGACGTGGCGGCCACGACAACGGGGGGCGGACTGCCGACGACGTATGGGGTAAGCCACGCATCGCCAACCTGCAAGGCGAGCGTCTGATGCGCGGCGTCGTACATGGCACGCACCCCGTCGAGCGAATCGAGCGCGACTTCGGCGGCGTCGCGTTGCGGCAGTCGGGGCGAGGTGAGGCCGAGCGCGCGAAGGTCGCCCGCCCGGACGAACCATCGTCCCTGCCGGCGCACAAAAGGCGCGATACGGCCAGTCGACTCGCCGTTGACGATGACCTCAAGCACGTAAGGTCCATCCAGACGGGAAACGCCAGTGCGTGGCGGGAAGGGGGCGCTCGAGCCGGGCCGTGCGGTGTTGTCGAACTGCGGGGCGCGTGGCGCGTCCTGCGATGGTGCGGCGATGTGTCCGTCCTCCGGCCCCGTCGCGAGAACGGACGCGAGCGCGGCGGCGTGCACCTGGCCTGACTTGCCGAACGCCGCTGTGCCAAGCGCCATCGACGTGACGAGTGCCGTCGCCACCGCCCCGGACGTGGCGCCCACCCAACCCTGCGTTGTGGGTGCCCTTGTGTGGCAGCCCCGGGCAGCGGCAACCGCAGCGACGCGGGGCCGGCGAACACGGCTAGCGTTCGGCATCCGACGCGGCGTCTGCGGCAAAGCGCATCGGTACCGCATCGACGCGCGACTCGACGGTGAACGGGGCGATGGGCGGGGCGCCGGCGGGCCAGCGGACGACAAAGCGGCGGGTCTGCCCGGCGAGAACGTAGCCGAGCAGGCCGCGCGTCAACTGAACGCTGCGCCCGGTGGCGTCCAGCACGCGCGTGGCGCCGAGTTGCGCATGCCGCTCGCCATCGTTGCGCACTTCGAGCACGCCTTGCGCCGGGCGCACGTCGAAATGCAGCGTCGGTGCGCGCGCATCGCTCGCCTGAACGAACACCGGCAGGGAGTAACGCAAACGGATCGAGATGCCCTCGGACGGCGCGGCAGCGTCCGAGGGCAGTTCGTCGACGAGCAGCCGATAGCTCTGTTCGTGCGCCGCAGGGGCGTGCGCCATACGCACGAGCCGCACGATCTGCCGCTCGCCCGGTTCGATGCGCAGGATCGGCGGGCTGGCGACGAGCGCGTCGGTCGGGGCGAGCACGTTCTCACCGTGGCGCTGCGTCCAGGCAAACAGGCGCAACTGGCCGTGAATCGGCACGTCGCCGGCATTGCCCAGCGTGAGCGTGGTGGCGGGCTGCGTGGGCAGAAAGTTGACGATGACCGGCGAGACTTGCAGCGTGGCACCGTTGCCGTCGGTCACGCAAAGCGTCAACAGCGCAACGAACGCGCCGCCGCAGGCGTAGGCCGTGGGGCGGCGAACGACGGGGCGCATGGTGGGCACGGGGCGTATGGGACATATGGGGTGTCTTGGGCGCATGATCGATCCCGCGGCTCAGAAGTACACCGTGGCGGTGACCGTCGACGAATAGACGTCCGGTGCCGGCATGGTGGCCGAGAGCGTCGCTTGTCCGTAGACGGTATGCACCTTCACCGCGCCAGTGCCCAAGTCGCTCAGGGTGTTCGCGCCCTGCGTGTTGCCCCATGGTGTGGCGTAGCCGGCGTCCTGATAGAGACCGAAGGGAATCGTGGTGGTATTGCCGGAGAGGGCGCCTGCCAGCAGCCGCTCTGTCTCGGTCGAGTTCGGCACCGTGCCGGCGTTCAGGCCGATGTTGTATCCCGTCGTCGCGGTGCAGGCGACGCTCAGCGACGACGTACTCGCCACCGGGCCGGTCGCCGATCCCTGAACCGCGTTGAACGTCATCGGCGTGGTCGCAATGGTGCAGCCGGGAAGAATCGTCAACTGCACCCGCATTTGCGCCGTCGCCGACCCATTGGTGTAGACGGCGGCGCGTGCCGGTGCGCCGTGTGCCAGCAGGTAGACGATTCCGGTAAGGGCCAGCGTCAAGACAGATCGATGCATCGCTTTTCTCCTTTGGAGTCCGATGAGAAGTGGCGGGATGAGACTCTGGAAGTACGTAAATCGCGTCTGCTCCAATGGCTTTCGTAGCCGCTTTTTACGTAGTTTATGGAGGCATTTTCCCCAAATGGCTCATGACGAAATGCTTTCGGAATCATCCCAAAGCCGAGGTGGGATACCGCCCGTCACGTCGCACTCGAATACGCGCAAAGCGCATGCCTTTGCGTGACGCAGTGCGCACGGACGCGTTTCCCGCGGAACGCCATGGCGGCAGTTCTCGCCCATGAGGGACGGGCGGTTGCCGTGGGTAACGCGGAATTCTCGAGGGGACGCGTGAGAAAGCGACGAGAGAATTGCGTCGCGATGATGTCAATCAAAGCGCGTGTCGATGTCACGCGTTGGCACCCATATTTCGCTTGATCTCGAAACGAGGCAGTCTCTAGAATGGTCTGGTGCTGCGCATCCACCCCCCGTCACGCCGCCGGTGTGATAGAGGCCCAGGGGGCGTGGGCTGTCCTCCGGCTTGTCTGCGGGGTGGCGGGTTTCTCGTCGCGCGGCTTCACGCACGGCGCGTCGCAATCCGTCCGGGACCTTTGCGGTAGGGGTTCCGCCGCGGAGCCGAGTCTTGCGCGGTTCCCTTCGTCCGCATGGGGAGGTCTGCTGCACTCCCCCGATGCCGACGCCTTTCCCGGCAGCCCCGGGCTGCCAGACGTCAGGAGTGTGAAATGGCTCTGAATCATACGCGTAACACCCTCGGTGAAAAGATTCGCATCGAATCGGTCAACCAGCTAAGTCGCGCACTGGTCAATGGCATCGACGTCCAGCGGCAGGCCAAGCAGGCACACTGGAACGTGCACGGTCCGGGTTTCATCGAGCTGCACTTGCTGTTCGACGATGTCTACAACGCGTCCCTCGAATGGGCCGACCTTTGTGCGGAGCGCCTCGTGGCCCTCGGCGGTGTGGCCGACGGTCGCGTCAAGACCGTCGCCGAGAAGACCGAGCTGCCCGTCTACAAGAACGAATTCAAACGCGGACTCGATCACGCGGCCGCACTGGCGGAAGCGCTGGCCGCTTACGGCGAGATCATTCGCGGCCTGATCAACGCATCGGCCGAAATCGGTGATCCCACCACGTCGGACGTGTTCACGGAAATCTCGCGTGGCGTTGACGATCACCTCTGGAAGGTCGAGGCGCACCTGCGCGGCGATTGAGGTCGATCCTGGCGGGCGCCGTCCCCGGGGCCCGCTGGTGGTGCCGCGAGACCGACAGAGCGTGAACTGACGACGAACGCTCGCCCCGGCCATGCCCCGGGGCGAGCGTTCGCATGCCTTCCTCCCGATCGCCCGGAGTCCCCATGACCACCCGTAATCTGAGCCAGATGTTTGCACCGAAGTCGGTTGCCGTAATCGGCGCGTCCCTGCGCGAGCGGCGCGTGGGGACGACGGTGCTGCAAAACGTCATCGACGGGGGCTTCAAGGGCGACATCTATCCGGTTAACCCGAAGTACGCGACGCTCGCGAATCTCAAGTGCTATCGCGACGTCGGCGACTTGCCGCAGGCGCCCGATCTGGCTGTGATCTGTACGCCGCCGGCGACGGTCCCCGATTTGATCCGCGATCTTGGCGAGCTTGGTACGCGTGCCGTGGTGGTGCTCACCTCGGGGCTGGCCCGCGAACAGGATCGCCACGGCGTGACGCTGCAGGACCGCATGCTCAAGTCCGCCAAGCCGCACGTACTGCGCATCCTCGGGCCGAATTGCATCGGGCTGCTCAGCCCGGGAATCGGACTGAACGCAAGCTTCGCCCACATGGGCGCGCGCGCGGGCAAGCTAGCCTTCGTGTCGCAATCGGGCGCGCTCACCACAGCCGTGCTCGACTGGGCCGATGCGCGCGAGATCGGCTTCTCGCACTTCGTCTCACTGGGCGACAGTGCCGACGTGGACTTTGGCGACATGCTCGACTACCTGGCGAGCGATCCCGGCACGGACGCCATCCTGATGTATATGGAATCGACCCGTCACGCGCGCAAGTTCATGTCTGCCGCACGTGCGGCGGCACGCAACAAGCCAGTGGTTCTCATCAAGTCGGGGCGCGTGCCGGAAGGGGCGCGGGCGGCGGCGTCGCACACGGGGGCACTGGCGGGCGCGGACGATGTCTACGACGCGGCGATCCGACGCGCGGGCATGTTGCGCGTCGATACAACCGACGATCTGTTCGCGGCGGTGGAGACGCTGGCACGCCTGCGTCCGTTCTACGGCGACAAACTGTCGATCATGACCAACGGCGGTGGCGCCGGAGTGATGGCCACCGATGCGCTTGTGCTCAATGGCGGCAAGCTCGCGCAGCTGAGCGGGAAGACGCGTGACGCGCTCGATGCCGTGCTGCCGACGACGCTTGGCCGCGTAAACCCCGTGGACATTGGCGGCGATGCCGATCTGGTGCGCTATACCGCCACCCTCGAAGCCTTGTGTGAAGACCCGGAGACGGCGGCCGTGCTGTTTATTCAGGCGCCTACGGCCGTCATGCCGAGCCTGGACGTGGCGAACGGCCTCGCCGCGTTGCCGAAGCCTTCGAAGAATGTGTTTACGTGCTGGCTGGGTGGCGCGACGGCCGAGCGGGCGCGCCGTATTTGCCGTGAGGCTGGATGGCCAACGTACGACACGCCGGAGAACGCCGCGCGCGCGTTTCTCGAAGCCGTCAACTATCGCCGCAACCAGTCGCTGCTGATGGAAACGCCGCCGTCGATCCCGCCGGGCTTCGCGCCCGACGTGGCCCGCGTGCGTGCGATTGTCGAGGGTGCGATGGGCGAGGGCCGGGCGTTGCTCACTGAACCCGAGTCGAAGGGGGTGCTGGCGGCGTATGGCATTCCGGTGGTGGAGACGCTCGTCGCCCAGACCCCGGAGCAGGCGGGCGAACTCGCGCAGCGGATCGGTTTCCCGGTCGCGGTCAAACTGATCTCGCCGGATATCACGCACAAGTCGGATGTGGGCGGCGTGGTGCTCAATATCGAGACGGCCGAGCAGGCACGCGAGGCGGCGTGCCAGATTCGCAAGCGCGCGCTCGCCGCCCAGCCGCAGGCGAGCGTGACGGGCTATGCCGTGCAGCGCATGGTCAACGGGGCCGAAGCGTTCGAGTTGATCGTCGGCGTGGCGACGGACAACGTGTTCGGACCGGTGCTGCTGTTCGGGCAGGGCGGCACGGCTGTGGAAGTGATCGCCGATCGCACGATCGGTCTGCCGCCGCTGAACCTCAATCTTGCGCGCGACATGGTGGCGCGCGCGCGCGTGTCGAAGCTGCTCGCCGGCTACCGCAACCGGCCTGCGGCCGATTACGAAGCCATCTATCTCACGCTCGTGAAGCTCTCGCAACTCGTGTGCGACGTGCCCGAGATTGCCGAACTCGACATCAATCCGTTGTTTGCCGACGCGCACGGCGTGCTCGCGCTCGACGCCCGCATCGTGGCGCGTTCCCCCGCGTTGCCAGGGCATGGGCGTCTGGCGATCCGCCCATACCCGCAGGAACTGGAGAGCACTGTCGACGCCGGGGGCAAGCCGGTGCGGGTGCGTCCGATCCGACCGGAGGATGAGCCTGCCTACAAGGCCTTCTTCCACACGCTCACGCCTCAGGACGTACAGTTCCGGTACTTCGGTCTGATCAAGGAACTCTCGCATTCCCAGATGGCGCGCGTCACCCAGATCGACTACGACCGCGCGATGACCTTTGTCGCCACGGAAAAGGACGACGCCGGCAACCCGCGTTTGCTCGGCGTCGTGCAGGCGCTGGCCGATCCGGACAACACGGTCGCCGAGTTTGCGGTGACGGTGAGTCCGCAGGCGCAAGGGCGCGGACTTGGGCGCGCGTTGATGGAACACATCGTCGAGTACAGCCGCAAACGCGGCACCGGTGAGCTGATTGGCTATGTGCTCACGGCAAATACGCGTATGCTGACCCTCGCCCGTCATCTCGGCTTTGTCGAAGACAAGGAGATGGAGGCGGGCGTCCTTCATATCCGGCTGCCGCTGCAACCCATGGCGAAGGCGCAGGACACCCGCGGGGCGTGACGGTCGAGGTCGGCCCGCTCGTGGTGTCCGAGTCTCGCGCCGGGGGGGGGAGGGGGGTCGCCTTGACCAGGAAGACGAATGCTAGTGAATTGCGTGGCCTACGAGGATGGCCGCAAGATTGCCGATCTGCATCCCGATGAGATCTCGGACTACCTCGAGCGAACGGGTTGCTTCGTCTGGGTGGCGCTCAAGGATCCCGGTCCCGGCGAGCTGGCGCATATGCAGCACGAATTCGGCTTGCACGACCTCGCCGTCGAAGATGCGCAGCACGGTCACCAGCGTCCGAAGATCGAGCAGTACGGCGACTCCTTGTTCGCAGTGCTCCACGTGCTGAACAAAGACGCCGACGACGATTATTCGATTGGCGAAGTGGCGATCTTCGCCGGGCACAACTACGTGCTTTCGGTGCGCTCGAACGCCACGCAGGGGCTCGGTGCCGTGCGCGCTCGCGCGGAGAAGGAGCCAAATCTGTTGCGTCAGGGCTCGATCTTTGTGCTCTACGCGCTCATGGACGCCATCGTCGACAGCTACTTCCCCGTACTCAACGATCTCGAGGCGCAGCTCGAAGCGATCGAGGAGCAGATCTTCACGCCGAATGCGCCCGCCAAGGGACGCGCCATTATTGAAGACCTGTATCAGCTCAAGCGCCGGCTTATCACACTGCAACATGCCTGTGTGCCGCTGATGGAGGCCGTGAGCAAGCTGTTCGGGGCGATGGCGCCCAAGCTCTGTGGCGGCATGCAGGAGTATTTCCGCGACGTCTTCGACCATCTGCAGCGCATCACGAAGAACATCGATCTGCTGCGCGAAATGGTCACGACCGCGCTGTCCGTCAATCTCGGCATGATCTCGCTCGCCGAGAACGAGACGACCAAGCGTCTGGGCTCATTTGCAGCGCTCTTTGCCGTGCCGACGATGATTGCCGGGATCTACGGCATGAACTTCGCCGATATCCCCGAATTGAAGTTCCAATACGGCTACCCCCTGTGCATCGCCGTGATGATCACCATCGATGTGCTGCTGTTCGTCAAGTTCCGCAAGGCGGGCTGGCTGTGAGCAAAGGCGTGGTGCGCGGGCAATGAGAAGGCACTTCCAAGGCACCTCCAAGGCACCTCCACGGCACCTCCACGGCACCTCCACGGCACCTCCACGGCACCTCCACGGCACCTCGTTTCACATCGCGAACCGCAGTGGTCATGTCAGGCGCGTGTCGTGATGCCCCTCTGGTACAGCGCTGTTGCCCGATGGCAACGGGCCGGGTCCGCGCCCATTTTTCTGCCGTGACCCGGGTCGAGTAATTGCTCTAGAATGCGTGAACACCGCATCAGACGGTTGCCAAGGGTTGAGAACTACAAGAAACGCCAGGCAAATAGGGGTCAGATATTGAATGCACCACTCTCGGGGGTCCGCGTCATCGAGTTCTGTCGTGGCGCGGCGGGTGCCTATTGCGGCTTGTTACTGGCCGACATGGGCGCAGATGTCATTTTGGTCGACGATCCCGTCGACGACGTAGCCAACGATAGCCGACGCCCGCTTGGCGCCTCGGCACAGGTCGGCTTGCGGCGCAACAAGCGCGCCGTCGCGCTCGACTTGCTCACCCTGGAAGGCCGTAATCTCGCCCATACGCTGGTGCGCGGGGCGGACGTCGTCATAGAATGTCTGCCACCCGGCACGCTCGCGCGCGCCGGGCTTGGTTACGACGCGTTGTCGGTCGTACAGCCTCACCTGGTCTATGTGTCGATTTCGGCATTCGGCCAGGATGGCCTGCGGGCGGCACCGCAGTCCGGCGTGCCGGCGATTGACGCGTTGCGCGGCATGCTGGGCGCGTCGCCAGGCGGGCTGGAGCCGCCACAAGACTTGCCCGTGGCCGATCTGGCCGCCGGGCTTTATGCGGCGTTCTCCGTATCGTCGGCGCTCGTTGCCGCCAAACAGCAAGGGCAGGGTGTTCACATTGACGTGCCGATGCTGGGCGCGACGCTGGCCATCGCTGCGCTGCGGGCCGGCGATGAGGGGGCGCAAGCCGCGCAGCGCGCCGGACTGGTGCCTGGCGCACCGTCTGCCGTGATGACGAGTCGCGTGTCGGCCGTCCCCTCGGACGTTGTGCCGGGGGCGGGAGGATATCGAGACAGCCCAACGACAGCCTCGGCACATGGCAAGTTATCGCCCTTGGCGGATGTCGAGCCCATCGAACATGACGGCGATGCGGCGCGCTTCGGTGGGCCATCGGCGCCGTGGCCGACGTTCCGGGCCAGAGACGGCTATTTCGGTATGGATCTCGACGGGCAAGCGCATTGGCGGGCGATCTGTGCGCTGATGCATCGCGTCGATCTGCTCGACGACTCGCGTTTCGTTAACGCGCGCGAGCGAGCGCGTCATCAAGCCGCACTGCGCGAAGTGCTGGAAACCGTTTTCGTGCTCGAGGATCGGGGTGTCTGGCTTGCCAGACTGGTGGCCGTGGGCGTGCCGTGCACGGCGATCAGCACCTATTCGCGTGTCCTGGCGGATCCGCAAGTGGCGCGTATGGGATGGGTACGTCCGATGGTGCTGCCCAACGGCGAAACGACGCACGCTATTGTCGCGCCCGTCCGGATCAATGGGCAGCGCCCGGTGACGCACCAGGATCCACCCGCGCCAGGGGCGCATACCGGCGATATCCTTGCCGAACTCGACGCCACGGATGGCGCGGTTGCCCAGCGCGATGCCCCGCCGCAAGGTCAGTAACTTTCCCATCGTTTCAGGCTGCTTGCCAGCGCACGGTGTGGCGACGTCGAACGGCGTCGCCCACCTTGTCTGACGACGCAGACACCCAGACTGGCGCGCTCGGTGCCAGCACTGCGCAATATTCTCCGTGTGCTTGGATCCCTGGGTTCCCCGGTGGCTGGGGCTTTTCGGGCGTTTGCGGAATCTATATAATCCACAGTCATAAGCATATGACTAATAGTGATTTGGCCCGCCAAGTCACTTTCTGCCGGATTTCCGCTCATGCGCCCAGAACTCTCGAGTGTTTCGCCGATGGCTGCTTTGCTGGGGGCTGCGGTCGGCCTCGTGCTGGGTTTGACCGGTGCGGGCGGGGGGATCTTTGCGGTGCCCGCGCTGGTTTTCGGGCTGGGATGGGGCGTGCCGCAAGCGGGGCCGGTGGCTTTGCTCGCCGTTGGCGCGAGCGCTGCCGTTGGGAGCGCGCACGGATTGCGCGTGGGCCTTGTGCGCTACCGTGCGGCAATGCTGATGGCCGGGATCGGGGTTGCCGTGGCGCCGCTCGGCACCTGGATGGCGCACCGTCTGCCCGAACGCTGGCTGGTCGGACTGTTCGCCGTTGCCATGATGGTCGTGGCTGCACGCATGTATCGCGCATCGCGCGGTGGTGCTGTCGATACCGGCAACGCAGCCTTGACGGGCGATGCGCCACAACCGCCCTGCCGTCTGGACCCGGCGACGGGACGGTTGCACTGGACGCGGCGCGTCGCGGGCACGCTCGGCGCCATTGGCGCGGTGTCGGGCTTTGCGTCGGGACTGCTGGGGGTGGGAGGCGGCTTCGTGATCGTCCCCGCGCTGCGTCGTTTCACCGATATCACGGTGCACGGTGTCGTGGCGACGTCGCTTTTCGTGATCGCGCTGATCTCCGCCGGTACGGTCGCCAACGCGTGGTGGAACGGCATGCATCCGGGCGCCCAAGGGTGGATGTTCGTCGCGGGCGCCATCGTCGGCATGTTGCTCGGACGCGGACTTACACCGCACATCGCCGCGTCACGGTTGCAGCAAATCTTCTCGGCGCTGATGGCCGTCGTCGCGCTGGGCATGGTCGCCAAGGCCTTCGGGGCCTGACATGCGCCAACCGTGTGCGTGCCTTCACGCCGCACATACCGACATTTCCGTAATCGCTACCTCTTGTGAGTGACTGGCGACGTCACTTGCGCCCTCGTACCACGTTGCGTACCCATTGTGGTTGACAGGCCCGGGGCGCGTCGAATGAATCTTTCCGTCACCGGGTTGTCCATTCAAACGTGGCACGCGCGTGAAGGGTACGTAATCCGAGTCATATCCGCATCGATGCTCCGCATACTGCGTAAGCCGCGTGCGCCGCATTCAGTCATCCACCTAATTTGGATTAGGATATTTCCTATAAGCAGAGCCAAAATGGTTGGATTTTGTAGATTTATCCTATATTTCTGCTGGTCGCCAAACAACGCGTGACGTTGACGTGTCACGCAGCGAGTCGATTGGCTTTGCCTCGATGACCACGACACATGTCGACGCTTCGGCGTCCTCCTCGTTCCGCTGTTTGCGTGCCAAGCAAGCCATGGGCCACTTGAACATCGCCACCCTGAAACGATTGAGCGGCGCGCTTTTGATGGTGTGGCTCGCAGGATGCAGTGAATACCAGGCATCGACAGCGAGCGCGTCGGGTGCCGCGCAGGTGCGCGAAAGTGAGGCGACGGGGCAACGGGTCGCGGTGCCACGTGAGGGCGAAGCGCGAATGCGGCCGGTGGCGGCCGCCGTGGCGATGAGCGCCACGCCGCAGGTCGGCCACGTCGTCAGCGGGACGTATCGATGGATGGCGGATTGGCCTGAGACCCAGAGCGTGCATCAATGGGAAGCGGCGTCAGGGCCGACGCGCATTCGCGTTGTCGCTCGGGCGCGCGAGATGATGCCGTCGGCCGGCTTGCGCGGCGTGCGCCTTCGATACTGTGTCAAACCCGTTATCGGCGCCGGCGCATCGCGCCTGGCGGGCTACAAGACGTGCTCCGCCTGGACGACAGTCGAGGGCGCGGGCGTCGCCGGATAGCGATACCGCGTAGATGCGGCGAAGGATCGCGCGTGCCCACGGCTGACTTCATTTAATAGGATTCTGCAAAATGATGGTAAAAATTCTGATCGCCGATGATCATCCGATCATCGCCTCGACGCTGCGTGAAATGCTGTCCCCGGATCCGGGCTTTCACGTGCTGCCGCCCGTGACCAACTCGACGGAACTCTTCAAGGCACTGGAGACGAATTCGGTCGACGTGCTGATTACCGACTACTGTATGCCTGGCGGTACGTTCGGTGACGGTCTCGTCATGATCAACCGCGTGCGTCGCAAGTATCCGGACGTCAAGATCATCGTGTTCACTTCGATCGAACAACCGGCCATCATCCATGCGCTCGATAGCTGCGGGGTGCTGGGCGTGATGACCAAGTCCGACGATCTGCGCGAAATCACCGTCTGCGTGGAGCGCTGCCGTCGCGGCATGAGCTATCGCGGCGGGCGTGCCGAACAGATTCTCGAGGAGCAGATGCGCCGCAAGCCGACCGCGCGCCGTCCGCTCTCGCCGAAGGAAATGGAAGTCCTGCGCATGTATCTGGACGGCCTGAACGTCTCGCAGATCGCCGATGCCCTCAAGCGTTCGGCCAAGACCATCAACAACCAGAAGCGCATGGCGATGAGCAAGCTGGGCTGCCGTACCGACATGGAGCTGTTCAAGCTCCACGTCTCGAGCCCGGTGCAGTTTTCGCGCGACGGCGAAGTCGAAACGCCGAGCGCCGTCTGAGTTTGTCTCGACACACGACATTGGGGTCCATGCCCGACGCAACGATGACGCGTGACATCGCGATTGCCGGCCGCCTGCTTCGTATTGGTGGCCTGCTGGCCCTGCTCTTCGGGTTGTCGGTCTGGGCTGCGGCGGTCTCCTATGCGTTGTTCGGCATGGTCTGGCAGGGGGGGCAGAAGACGGCCGCGTTCTTTGCGACCGTCGGCCACGAAATTCGCGACGTTGAAATCTTCAACGAGCAGGCCAATGCGATGGCGCAGGCCACGCTGGCGAGCGACGTTCGCTCGGGCGGTGTCACGCAATCGCTCACCGACCGGATTCTGACACCGCTGCTCGCCATGCCGGTGGGTACGGCGAAGCGTATTGCCGGCGTCGGGTGGGAGGGTGACTTCCAGATTGTCAAGCTGGCGGACATACCGCCCGAGCGCGCACAGGTATTGGCGCGACTCACCCTGCGCTTGATGATTCTCGACGCCAACTTCTGGAGTGCGCTGGGCGGACAGGACGAGACCTTCATCATCTCGGCCGACGGGGCGTTTGCCGCTCGCCGGACGAGGGTCGACTTGCCGTCAGCCAGTGCCACCGATCTCGCGCACGACACCAACGCGATGCTCGCGGAAATCAACAAGGTCGAGCGTTACACCACGCGTCGTCCCGCAAACAATGACGGTCCGTTCTGGACCTACCCATACAACAATTCCCTAACGGGATTGACGGCGGTCTCGAGCTTCGTGCCGATCCGTGACCTCAAGGGTCATCTGATGGTCTACGTCGGCACCAGCATGGCACCCGACCTGATCGTGCCGCCCCGCCTGCGAACGCTGGAGCACACGGGCGAAGCGCTTCAGTTGGTGTCGGCGGACGGGTTTGTGGTGGCAAGCGCCGGCGCGCCGCTCTCGTCGCTGGGGCATCTGCGTACGCTTGCCACGTTGCCGCTCTTTGGCGACGCGCAAATGGTGGTGCGATACGACGGCGAGCGGCTGGTGTTCGAGCGTCATCTGGCGTCGTCGCCGTGGTACGTCCGGTATGCCGTTCGCCCGGTGGATCTGTTGCGGCAGAGCGCCACACTATTGATCGGCGCCACTTTGCTGCTGTGCCTGTATGCTGCCGCGCTGTATGCCGGGATGCGCTACATGCGTCAGCGCATGATCGAGCCGGCACGTCGGCGCACGACGGCCCTGCTCGAACGAGATGCCTTCACCCAAACGCTGATCGAAACGGCTCCCGTCGGCATGGCGATCATCGACCCGTTCGAGCCCAGTGTGGTGATGAGCAATCCGGCGTATGCGGGCACCATCGATCTGCTGCGACAGCTGGGCGACGGCGAGTTGACGCGCATGTACCGCCAACTGCACAGCGGTGTGGTGGCGCGTCCGGCGCGCCGCTTGCTGAGCGCCGTCGACGATGCCGGCGAGCGCCACTATGCCGTGAGCTTCGTCGATACCGTGTTTCGTGAACAGCCGGTGCTTATCGGTACGCTTTCCGACGTTACGGAGCAGCGCCGCTTCGAGCTGGAGCAACGTAAGGCGCGGCTTGCCGCCGAGAGCGCCAATCGTGCCAAGGACGTCTTCCTGACGACCGTCAGCCACGAGATGCGCACGCCGTTGTATGGCACGCTCGCGTCGCTCGAATTGCTGAGCGCACAGCATCTGGGCAACGATCATCGCTATTACGTCGATGTGATGGAGAGTTCGACGCGCAATTTGCTCGATCTCATCAACGATCTGCTCGACTACTCACGGATTCAGGTCGGTCGATTCGAGCTGAATCGTCGCGACGGGTCGCTGCTCAAGGAGCTCGAAGCCATCGGGTTGTCCTTTACGGGACGTGCGCGGTTGCAGGGACTCACGCTGGACTGGATGATCGATCCGCAGCTCTCGCGTGCGGTCCATACCGACGCCCTGCGACTGGGGCAAGTCGTGACGAATCTCGTTGGCAACGCCATCAAGTTCACCGAGAAGGGGCACGTCGCCTTCAGCGCGATGGCGACGCACGTTGACTCACAAGGCTGCGACGTCGCCTTCACGGTGAGCGACAGCGGCGTTGGCATTGCGGCGGCCGATCTGGCGGACCTGTTCCGGCCCTTCGGCAAGAGCACGTCGGAGCCGGGCATGCAACACGGTACCGGCTTGGGGCTGGCGATTTCGCATCAGTTCGTCGGTATGCTCGGCGGCGTGCTGCAGGTCGACAGTCAGGAGGGGGAGGGCACGACGATGCGCTTCACGCTTCGTCTGCCCTGGGCGTCGGACAGCGAGGGGGTCCCCGTCGTCGGAACGGGCGAGACGTTTGCGTATGTGAGCGGACTCGTTCGTCGCCATGCGTATCTCGACGCGTTGATTCGTCGCGCAGGTTACACGCCTGTCCGGTACGACGACGCCGTATCGTGGTCGTCGGGCAACGGACGCGTTCAGGATGCGGGTCTGCTCATGTTTGCCGACGAATGGCCGGTGCGTGGCATGGCGGGCGCGGCGGTTTATCTGCTGCGCTCGAGCCCCGTCGATCGCCCGACCGGCAGCGCACCGGCGTGGCCGCGCGACATCTCGCTATTCCAGCAGGCGGAGCTTTGGGACGCGCTCGATCTGGCGTCGTTGCCAAGGCTGCCCGGGCGCGGCGACTTGCCGGGCGCGGCCGGCCAGCAGACGCGCGTCAAGCCGCTGGCGGGATGGTATGTGCTTGTCGCGGACGACCATCCGATCAGCGGCATGTTGCTGTCGAGGCAACTGGAAGGGCTCGGCGCGATGGTCGATTGCTATCACGACCCGCGAGAAGCGCTCGACGCGTTCGATGCCGACTCGCACATGCTGGTGATCACCGACGCCAACATGCCGCACCTCTCCGGACACGCGTTGGCCACGCAAATCAAGGCGCGTGCGCCCCATGTGCCGGTGATCGTGGCAACGGCCGACGTTACGATGCGCAGCGACGGCGAAGCGTCATCGCCGTACGACGCCATCGTCTACAAGCCGGTGGATGCCCGGTCGTTGTTGCGCGTCATCGAACTTGTCCGCAAGCGCTACCCCTCGCTATGCGTGGACATTGCGCCGCTGCCGGCGTCTTCCGAACCGATCGACAGCGCGCCGAGACCGTCATCCGATACGACGTCCGCGAAGGACTGGCGAGCGCCGCTGTCGGACATGCTCGACACGTTCGTCAAGATTGCGGATCAGGACATCGCGAACTGCCGGGCGGCGCTGGCCGACGTGTCGC
Source organism: Pandoraea eparura (assembly GCF_902459725.1). GTDB lineage: Bacteria > Pseudomonadota > Gammaproteobacteria > Burkholderiales > Burkholderiaceae > Pandoraea > Pandoraea eparura. Next base: position 69,052 of record NZ_CABPSH010000003.1, on the reverse strand, counting down.
GCGACTCGCTTCGTCACTCCGCACATCGTCTGCGGGGCGGCTTCATGGCATTCGGGCTCAGTTCGCTGGCATCGCTTGCGGCGCAAGTGGAGCATCTGGCGCCGCAGGCGTCAGTGGGGCAGATGGAGGCCGCGTTCGACGTGCTCGACGCAGCGTGGAACGACTGGCTGCGTGCGCAAGGACATGCCATCGCCAGCGACACCTGACGGCAGTGTCAGGCGCTCGGTTGCTCGCTTTCACGACTCGGCGAAGTGCTCCGAGATCAATTGACGTAGCCACTGATTCCCGCCGTCCTGGTGGTAGCGACGATGCCAGAACACATTCGTTTGCAGCGCCGGAAGCCGGAGCGGCGGCTTGACGAACCGCAGACCGAACGGTGCGGCAGCGCGTTCGGCGAATTTCTGCGGCACGGTGACCACGAGATCGTTGACGCTCACGACGTAGGGCACGGCGATGAAGTGGGGAACCCAGACATTGGCGTCGGCACCGAAGCCGGCCTGTGCCAAAAGTTGATTGACGCGCGCGTAGGGATTGTCGCCGGTGGTGACGAACAGATGGCGCGCTGCCTGGAATTGCGCCAGCCCGGCGCGTGGGTTGTCGAGTGCGTGGCCGATGCGAAACAGGCTCACATACTGTTGACGAAACAAGCGGCGCTGGAAGAACGGCCCGGTCAGATCGTCGAACGCCCCCACCGCGAGATCGATGCGCCCCGACGCCATGGCCTCCTTCAGGTCGGGCAGCGTCGCCCGGACGGTGCGCAGATGTACACCAGGTGCGAGCCGCGTACACAGATCGACGAGCGCCGGCATGAAGTACACCTCCCCCACATCCGTCATCGCCAACGTAAATTCCCGCTGGCTGGTTGCGGGATCGAACGCCTCCCGGTGATTGATCGCGCGCGAGAGGCCATCCAGAGCGGCCGAGACTGGCTCGGCGAGCGCCTGAGCGAACGGCGTGGGTTGCATCCCCGTGCCGGTACGCGTGAAGAGTTCGTCGTCAAACGTCTGTCGCAGGCGGGCCAAACCGTTGCTGACCGCGGGTTGAGACAAGCCCAACTCGCGTGCCGCCTGAGAGATGCTCCGATGCGTGAGGACCGCATGGAAAACGACCAGCAGGTTCAAATCGACGTCGCGTAAGGAAATCATGAGGTGGCGATATTATTCGCATTATGAATAGAGTGGATTCATCTATTTATATCGCAAAATTGAACCGCTTGTCGGACAATGTTTCCATTCGATATCAGGAGACGAGGCCACTCATGCGTCAAGCAGACCAAATTCAGGGGGAACTGGGCTACTTGTCCGGTTTTGCCAACGAGTTCGCGACGGAAGCATTGCCGGGTGCGCTACCTGTCGGGCAGAACTCGCCGCAGCGTGCGCCGTACGGCCTGTATGCGGAACAACTCTCGGGCACGGCGTTCACGGCACCGCGCGGTCATAACCGTCGCTCGTGGGTGTATCGCATTCGTCCTGCCGCGATGCACAAGCCGTTTTCCGCCATTGCGACCTCGCGCTGGCTGAGCCATTTCGACGACGTGCCGACGCCTCCCGACCAAATGCGCTGGGATCCGTTGCCGATGCCCGACGCGCCGACTGATTTCATCGACGGCATGGTGACGATGGCCGGCAACGGCGGCCCGGATGCCGGGCGCGGTTGCGGCATTCATGTGTATGCGGCGAATCAGTCGATGGACGGCCGCTTCTTCTATAACGCTGACGGCGAGTTGCTCGTCGTGCCTCAGGAAGGGCGTTTGCGGATCGCGACGGAGTTCGGGGTGCTCGAGGTGGCGCCCTATGAAATCGCCGTGCTGCCGCGTGGCGTGCGCTTTCGTGTGACGCTGCCCGATGGCCGCGCACGCGGCTATGTGTGCGAGAACTATGGCGCGTTGTTCCGTCTGCCGGATCTCGGCCCGATCGGCTCGAACGGCCTGGCGAATCCGCGCGACTTCCTCACGCCCGTGGCGGCCTATGAGGATGTCGAAGGCGACTTCGAGCTGGTGGCGAAATTTGGCGGCGCGCTGTGGCGTGCCGATATTGGCCATTCGCCGCTCGACGTGGTGGCCTGGCATGGCAACTACGCGCCTTACAAGTACGATCTGCGTCACTTCAACACGATCGGTTCGATCAGCTTCGACCACCCGGACCCGTCGATCTTCCTGGTGCTGCAATCGCAAAGCAATGCCCCGGGCGTGGACGACATCGACTTTGTGATCTTCCCGCCGCGCTGGCTGGCGATGGAAAATTCGTTCCGTCCGCCCTGGTTCCACCGCAATATCGCCAGTGAGTTCATGGGACTCATCCAGGGCGTGTACGACGCCAAGGCCGAGGGCTTTGTGCCCGGGGGCGCCAGCCTGCATAACTGCATGTCGGGCCACGGCCCCGATGCGGACACGTTCGAGAAGGCCTCCGCGGCCGACACGAGCCGGCCGCACAAGGTCGACGCGACGATGGCTTTCATGTTCGAGACGCCGGCGGTCATCCGTCCCACGCGCTTTGCGCTGGAGACCAAGCAGCGGCAGGACAACTACTACACCTGCTGGCAAGGGCTGAAGAAACACTTCAACCCGAACCAGAAGTAAGCGGCCTCGCGCCGCAACGTCGCCAACCCCTGACACGGTCGGCCGCGCCCATCGATGGCGCAGCGCCGGCCGATGCGCTACCTCGAACAAGGAACTCCCCATGTCCGCACTCCCGCAAAGCTGGGTCGCGTCCGCCAACACTGGCGTGACCGACTTCCCCCTGCAAAACCTGCCGTATGGTGTGTTCAGCACCGCGTCGCAACCGACGCCGCGCGTTGGCGTGGCCATTGGCGATCAGGTACTGGATCTGGCGGCGCTCGAAGCCGCCGGCGTGCTCAAGGTCGCCGAGGCGAGCGGCGCGACGGTCTTCTCGCAGCCCGCCATCAACGCGTTCGTGGCACTGGGCAGCGCGGCGTGGCGAGCCACACGCGCGCGCCTGACGTCGCTGCTCGCCATGGACGGCGAAGCCACCCTGCGTGAAAACGCCGCGCTGCGGGCCCAGGCGCTCGTGCCGCTCGCACAGGCCACGCTGCACCTGCCCGTGCAAGTGCCCGGCTACACCGACTTCTACTCGTCCCGAGAGCACGCGACCAACGTGGGCAGCATGTTCCGCGATCCGGCCAACGCGCTGCTGCCGAACTGGTTAGAAATTCCCATCGGCTATAACGGCCGTGCCAGCTCCGTGGTTGTGAGCGGCACGCCGATTCATCGCCCGAACGGACAGATCAAGCTGCCCGATGCGCCGCGTCCGATTTTCGACGCCTGCCGCAAGCTCGACTTCGAACTCGAAACCGGCTTCATCGTCGGTCGCGATACGTCGCTGGGCGAGAGCCTGAGCGTGGATGCGGCGGAAGCGGCCATCTTCGGCATGGTGTTGCTCAACGACTGGTCGGCGCGCGACCTGCAGCAATGGGAGTATGTGCCGCTCGGCCCGTTCAATGCCAAGTCGTTCGGCACGTCCATCTCGCCGTGGGTGGTGACGATGGAAGCGCTCGAACCGTTCCGCGTGGCCGGCCCCGAGCAGAATCCCCAGCCGGTCTCGTACCTGCAGCAGCAGGGCAAGCATGCGTTCGACATCGCACTGGAAGTGCTGATGCAAGCCGACGGCGACGCGCAGGCGACGTCCATCTGCCGTACAAACTTCCGTCACATGTACTGGAGCATGGCGCAACAGTTCGCTCACCATACGGTCTCGGGCTGCAATGTGCGCGTTGGCGACCTGATGGGCTCGGGCACGATCAGCGGTCCGACGCCGGACTCGTTCGGCAGCCTGCTCGAACTGACGTGGAACGGCAAGAACCCGATCACGCTGGCCAGCGGCGCGAAACGCACGTTCATCGAAGACGGCGATACCGTGATGATCGCCGGCTGGTGCCAGGGTGACGGCTACCGCATCGGCTTCGGCGAGGTCTCGGGTCAGATCCTGCCCGCGAAGGCGAGATAAGCGCGTTTGTCGTTTATGCGCATGGCGATATCTCGCACACGCGAGTGTCACTGAGACCTGCCGGAGACAATCGTTGCCACCACGGATTGATGCGACCGACCATCAGGCTTGCGCTCACGCGGCACCGCGTGGGCGTGTAGGCGAGTTCGTTGCCGACCCGGCGTAACAGCGGGGGATCGCCGACACGGGCGCGGCGCGGCACGCGCAGCGAGCGCCGCGCGCGCAGAACGGGCTGTGGGGAGGCTGTGGCGTGTGGCATTTGATATTTCCCGAAATCCAGTGAGTACGGGAAGTATTTAGCCACGTTGCGGCGAGCGGCGACAGGTGAAGCAATCCGAAAAATGCGTCCGATGGGCGTGACAGCCCACCGTCGCCAGTGACAGCGCTCACGAGCGTTTGTCGTTCGGTGTCCCCGGGGGATGGGTCGGATGCGCCGCCGCAGCGTCAGGCGATGACGCCTCCGGCTTGGGCGCGGTTGGTGCGGCCGGTGGTGCGCCGCTCGGCGACAGCGGTGCACGGTTCAGGCCTTCGTTGATCCAGGCATTGAGCAGCGTATAGGTCACTGCCAGAATCACCGGGCCGACGAACAGGCCAACGATCCCGAACGTCAGCATTCCGCCGAGCACCCCCGCGAGAATCAACGTCATCGGCAAATCGGCCCCCCGGCGGATCAGCATCGGGCGCATGACGTTGTCCAGCATGCCGATGAAGACCGACAGCACCAGCAGCAGCGTGGCGAGCGTCGGACTGTCCTGCCAATAGAGCCACGCCACACTCGAGAGCAACACGGGGAACGGACCGATCTGGGCGACACACAGCACCAGCATCAGCGCCGTCAGGAAGCCCGACAGCGGCACGCCCGTCAACCACAGACCGAGGCCGCCGAGCAGCGACTGCGTCACGGCCGTGACCACGATCCCGAGCGCCACCGCGCGAATCGACATCCCGGCGAGCCGGACCGATTCCTCGCCTCGGTCGCCGCCGAGGCGTCGCGCGATGCGAATCAACGCTCGCGCCGCGCGCTCCCCCTGCATGAAGAGAATGCCGGAGATGATCAGCGTGAGGCCGAGGTGAACCACGAGCAGGCCGATCGACCCCAGCTTGGAGAATCCCCACGCGGCCGCCTTGACGGCATACGGCTGAATCCTCGCGACGAGACCCCCGGGGCCGGCGGCGGCAAGCGCCTGCCACTCTTCGCTGGCTCGTTGGCCTACCACGGGGATGCGGATCAGCCAGTCGGGCGGCATCGGCAGGCCGCGTTGCCCAATGGAATGCACTTGCTCGCTGATGTCGGAGGCGTGCCCGATCAGCGTGCCGATCGCGGCGGACAGCGGCGCGACGACGATCACAAGCATGCCGATGATCATGACGGTGGTGGCGAGCCATCGCTTTCCCCACAGGCGGCGTTGCAGGCCAATGAGCAGCGGCCAGGTGGACGCGACGATCGTCACCGCCCAAATAAATGCCGGCAGAAACGGGAGCAGAATCCATAACGTGCCGATCATCAACAGGCTGAGCACAAGAATGACCAGCAGGTTACGGGCGAGTTCGCTCGGGGGGGTGGAAAGCATGAAGACTCCGGCAGGCAGGGGGCGAACGCGCATCAACAAACGTCCGGGCGCACAAGTCGCACACGGTGCGCACATGAGGTGCACGATGCCACGCCGGCGCGGGCAGGGCAAGTGCGCTGCGCCGGCGCTTCACAGGGGTGTTGTTTCCCGGGGCTCGTCGTCCGAGTCTTCCGACGCTTGGGAGGCGGCGCTGGGCCACCTTGCATAACGCTGTGGCGGGTTTAGCGCACCTGGCGCCATTGTCGTGCCGTGTCGTCGTGCGCCCGCTGGCCGGCGGCTCGCACGCCAGTCATCGACGTGATGGCTGCCCGAGAACGGGGATGCCGCGGCGCGCGTTGCCTGCGAAGCGTGTGCTACGTGTGCTACGGGTGATGTGTGGGATGTGGATGCTACGAGTGACGTGGGGGATTCGGCAATGGCGAGCGTCGGGCTTGCAAGCCTGTTGTTGTTCACTTCACCGGTGCCGGCGCCATATGGGCTGTTGGGGCGCATTGACACGGAGCTTGACGACGATACTCCCGAGTCGGCGATCGTCACTACCGTGATGGTGCTGATCTTCGGTCGCGGCGCGCGACGTTCGTGCGCAGTGCGAATGTCCTCGCGCTGCGCGGCGCTGTGACCGATCGAGAAAATGAGGCCGATGAGACCGTAGAGCACGTCGAGGACTGCGAAGACATGCGCGTCTTCCACCAGGCTCGGCGCATCGGTGCCGGAGGGCGACTGTGTGGCATTGAGGGCAGTGGCGCTGTCGTTCGACACCAGGGTGTTGTGGCGGCCGTGACCATGCGCCGACCCGTCGCCCATCCACGCAAGGTAGTAGAAGGTGGTCGTGAGCGCGAACCAGATAAGCCGGGGGGGAGCCGAGCGGAGCATGGCGCCGACGTCGTGCATGAACGCCTGCAGGCAGGCGTGCCATTCGCGAGGCGCAGGCGCCTGTCGTGCGGTGTCGATCAGCAATTCGGCGAGGTTGTCTTGCGTGAGGATTTGCAGGCTCGCGTTGTGCCGGGTCGTTCCCAACTGGTGGATGATCGGCAGCAGCGTCAGACCCGGGATGGGCGCCAGCGGAATCTCCAGTGCCGCGTGCAGCGTATCACCGAAGCGGCGCGTGAAGATCCCGGGAAACCAGTGGGATACACCGCGTTCGATGCCGTATCGGGCGCCGTTGCGCAGCACGCCGTAGCAAAACACGAAGCCAAGCACTTGCGCAAAGGCTGCGCGATAAGGGGTGGACAGGATCGCGCTCAAGCCCTCCAGGTCGGCTGCCGGAGTCGTGCGCGCGATCCGGTTGCGAAACTGTCGTTGGGTCGCGTTGAAGCCCGCCATGCCGAGCAGATTGATCAGCACGATCGCCAGCGCGGCCAACGGTGGCCAGAGTGGGGCTTGAGATCGGGCGGGATCCGTGAGCTCCGCCAGCAGTGAGGCGACGGTGGAACCGGTAGCGAACGGGAGGGCATCGCGAAGCGTGCCAATGCAGAACGCGCGCCACGACAACACCGGCCGTTGCTCGCGTAACAGCGCGTCGAGACGCTCGCTCACTTGCGCGACGTCGAAGCCATGGAGGGCCAGCGTTCGGGCCTGCCGATGCAGATGCGCATACAAGGTCTCGTGCCAGGGTTGCGTCGTCATGCCGCCGGGCGCTGGCAGGCCGTCAGGCCACGGGGGCGCAAGTGGCGTCAGCCGGTCGCGCCCCCCGTTGGCGGCGACAGGGGGGGCCAACGCGTCCAGGGCCGGCAGCGCGACCTCCTGCCACAGCGCATCGAAGATGCGCAGTGCGCGGCTTGCCCCCGGCCCTTCATACCGGTCGATCGTGAAGGTCGGCGCATCGACCGTCGACGGTCGCGATGGCGCGGCGGGGGCGGACGACGTACGCAGGACGGGCGGCGGCGCAAGCGCAGCGGACTCTCTGGCGGCACCTGCGCCAGGACTCTGGCACGCGGGCATCGTCATCGGAACGGGAGACGCATCGGCCATGAGACTGGCCTGCGCGGCGGCTTGCTGGGCGCGGACGAAATCTTCCTCCAGCGGGGTAATGGGCTCGCGTCGCTCGGCGTCGTGTACGCCGGGGGTGGCGAGCGGGATATCGGACGGGTGAAGCCTTGGCGGAAGGCATGAGAAGCAATTGCGGAGCATGGCGTCGATGGCGGGACTCGGCCGGCGGCGAGGTGCCGGGCCTCAGGCATGAAGGGACGAAATGAAGCGGGCGATGCTACGCCCGTCTGTCCCGGACGGCCACGCCTGGACAGGCGTTTGAAGTCGTTCATTCGCAATGCTGCGTAGCGGCTTCAGCGCATCTCACAACGCGTGATCGGGGATTGACCGCCCTGTGCGTCGCGCGTTACGCATCGGGGACCACCATGACGCCGGCACGCAAACCGTTCGCGACGTCGGGGTTGGGGAACACGATCCGCTCTTCCGGATGCGAGACGGTATAGGTGGTCTCGCCGTCGCGCGCCAGCACGGTGCCGACGGCGTAGGGCGTGAAGTTCGGCGTGTCGGCCGCGACGTTGAGGACGAACGCGTCGGTGCGGCGCACGATTTCGGCGGCGACGCGAAAGCGCCTGGCGTGCAGCACCTTGCCGTCGTCGCGCGCCCCCATCTCGCCGCCCGACAACCAGCGGCGCAGCGCGGCGTCGATGCCGGCAAAGTCCGCAAGACGGTTTTGCCCGAACGGCGCGACCTTTCCCAACTCCAGCGTGCAGCTCTGCGCGCCGAAGTGTGCACACGTGTAATACGAAAAGGTGACGGAGGGCTGCTCGGTGAACATCACGGCTTCGATCTCCGCTGCGGAGAGCGCCTCGATCCAGTCATCGCCCGGTGGGTGCTGCGGCGGGCTTGGCACGACCGCGAAGCGTGGGAAAAGCGACGCCCGGATCGCCGTGTGCATATCGACGTGGCGGCGCAGACGACGCGCACCGCGCGACGCGTCGAAGAACTGCGCCACGATCACTTCGAGTTCGCGTGCGCGCTGTACGGCAGGCGACTCCGGGCGCTTGGCATGCGCGCCGTGGAACAGCCGGTTCAGGTCATACTCGAGATACCGCTTGCCGGCACGCACGGCATCGGGGTTGCCGAGCACGACGAGCACCCGCTCGCGCAGTGTCAGATGGCCGTCGGCAATATCGCGCAGCATGCGGTCGACGATCTCGATCGGGGCGGTTTCGTCGCCGTGGATGCCGCACGAAAGGATGGCATCGAAGCGGGGACGACCGGGCTTGTCAGTCGTGCGGGTCGTGCCTGTCACTTGGCCGGTGTTGACGGGGGTCAGTTCGAGCACCCCTTCCGCATGGCGTTGCCAGCGTACGCCACAGGGATCGATGCCTTCGCTGCACTCGGTGGGGCGCGATTCGCGCACGTCGCTTAGCCAGTGGTGCAGGGCCGAACGATTGGCGTCGGTCATGATGAGGGATCTCCAGACAGGCAGACTCGTATTCTATGCGCGTCGTTGGCAGGACCGGTGTGCGATCGCGCGCATGCCAGGAAACGCCCTGTCCATGCGGTGTTGTCGGGGCACTCGGCGCGCACGCATTGTTCCGGCAGTCGAATCCATGTCATCATGATCCGCATTGCACGCCGCACCATTGCGCGTGGCCTCGGGGATTGCCGTTCATGACCGATCTGTACGTCGAAGGTGTCTGGCGCACTGCCAACGGGGGGGCATTGCGCACGCTCGATCCCATGTCGGGCGATGTCGTCTGGCAGGGCCGCGCGGCCGATGCGGCCGATGTCGACGCCGCCGTTCAGGCCGCTCGGCGCGCGCAGCGCGATTGGGCACGGCACAGTGTGGACGAGCGACTGGCGGTGTTGCAGCGCTTCGCGGCGATCGTGGGCACGCGAACCGAAACGCTTGCCGACGCCATTGGACGAGAGACCGGCAAGCCGCTGTGGGAAGCGCGCACCGAAGTGGCGACGATGGTCGCAAAGGTCACGCATTCGGCGAAAGCCTACCAGGAGCGTACGGGCGAGCGGCGCAGCGCGGTGGCAGATGCGCAGAGTGTCGTACGCCACCGCGCGCATGGCGTGATGGCGGTGTTCGGGCCATACAACTTTCCCGGTCACCTGCCCAACGGGCATATCGTCCCGGCACTGCTCGCGGGCAACACGGTCGTCTTCAAGCCCAGCGAACTGGCCGCTGGCGTGGCACAGCAAACCTTGCGATGCTGGATCGACGCCGGCCTGCCGCCGGGGGTACTGAATCTGGTGCAGGGCGGGCGCGATACCGGGGCGGCGCTCGCCGCGCATGACGGTATCGACGGCCTGTGCTTCACCGGCAGCTCCGCCACCGGCCGCGCGCTGCATCAGCAGTTCGCCGGACGGCCAGGCAAGATCCTCGCACTGGAGATGGGCGGCAACAATCCGCTGATCGTCGATGCCCCTGCCGATGTTGACGCGGCCGTCCATGTAAGCGTTCAGTCGGCGTTCCTCTCCGCGGGACAACGCTGCACGTGCGCCCGTCGCCTGCTCGTGCCGCGTGGACCGCAAGGCGACGCGTTCATCGACCGGTTGACGTCGGTGACGCAACGCATCGTCGTTGGACGATACAACGCCGAGCCGCAGCCGTTCATGGGGGCCGTAGTGTCGTTGCAGGCAGCGCGTCGCATGACCGCGGCCCAGGCTGAGCTGATGGCGCTCGGCGCCCGCGTGATTCTGCCGCTCGCCCAGCCGGACGGCCGTTCGGCCTTGCTCACGCCGGGGCTGATCGACGTGACGTCGGTGGCCGCGCGCGATGCGTTGCCGGACGAAGAGTATTTCGGTCCCTTGCTGCAAGTGCTGCGCTACGACACGTTCGACGAGGCCCTTGCGCTGGCAAATCGCACGCGCTACGGGTTGGCGGCCAGCCTGCTGTCCGACGATCCCGCGCGTTACGAACACTTTCTCGCCGAGATCCGCGCGGGCATCGTCAATTGGAACCGGCCGACGACGGGCGCGGCAGGCGCGGCGCCGTTCGGGGGCATCGGCGAGTCCGGCAACCACCGTCCCAGTGCGTGGTACGCGGCCGATTATTGCGCGTACCCGATGGCCTCGATGGAGGCCGACTGTGTGACCCTGCCCGAGCATCTCAGTCCCGGCCTGGACTTTGCCGCGGACTGATTTTCGTTTATCGACCCGGTTTTCGCTTTCTCAGGAATGGATATGACGCGTTTTGCCCTCGAAGCCAACTTCGATGGATTGGTCGGCCCCACCCATAACTACGCGGGGTTGTCGTTCGGTAACGTCGCCTCGGCAAACAATGCCAATCGCGTCTCCAATCCGCGTGAGGCCGCATTGCAGGGGCTTGCCAAGATGAAGGCGTTGGCGGATCTCGGCTACGCCCAGGGCGTATTGCCGCCGCAGGAGCGCCCGTCGGTGGCCTTGCTGCGTACACTTGGCTTCAGCGGCGACGACCGGACGGTCATTCGCGAGGCGGCACGCACCGCCCCAGAGCTGCTGGGAGCGGCGTGTTCGGCCGCGAGTATGTGGACGGCCAATGCCGCAACGGTCAGCCCGTCGGCAGACACGGCGGACGGCCGGGTGCACTTCACGGCGGCGAATCTGTGCAGCAAGTTGCACCGCGCCTTCGAGCACGAGACGACCTCACGCGTTCTGCGCGCCGCATTCCCGGATGAGGCGCGCTTCGCGCATCACGATGCCTTGCCGGGCTGGCCGTCCCTGGGGGATGAGGGCGCGGCGAACCATACGCGGCTGTGCGGGGCCTACGGCGAGCGCGGGGTCGAATTCTTCGTCTACGGACGGGACGATCTGGCGAGCGCACCCGCACCTCGCCGGTTTCCCGCACGTCAGACGTTGCAGGCGAGTCAGGCGATTGCGCGTCTGCACGGGCTGGCTCAGGACGACGTGGTGTTTGCGCAGCAGCATCCCGACGCCATCGACGCCGGGGTCTTCCATAACGACGTCATTGCGGTGGGCAATGGCAACGTGCTGTTCTGCCACGCGCAGGCGTTCGTCGATCAGGCCGCGGTGCTGGCGACGCTTCGCGAGCGGCTTGCTGCGCGAGGCACGGCACTGGAGGTAGTGGAGGTCGGCGCAGACGACGTGTCGATGGAGGACACCGTCGGCAGTTATCTCTTCAACAGTCAGTTGCTCGCGCGAGCGCCAGCGTCGGGCGGTGGGATGTCGTTGGTGGTGCCGCAGGAGTGCCGCGAGCGTCCGGCCGTGTGGCGCTATCTCGAATCGCTGGTGGCCAGGGGTGGACCGATTCGCGAGTTGCACGTGTTCGATTTGCGCGAGAGCATGCGCAACGGCGGCGGACCCGCATGCCTGCGCCTGCGCGTGGTGTTGACCGACGAAGAGCGCAAGGCCACGCACCCGGGGCTATGGATCGACGACGCGCGTTACGCGACGCTGACCGAATGGGTGAAGCGCCACTATCGCGACGAACTGGCGGTGGGCGACCTTGCCGACCCGGCGTTGCTCGACGAATGCCGCAGCGCCCTCGACGAACTCACGCAGTTGCTCGGCCTGGGCAGCCTGTATTCGTTTCAGCGTGCCGCATAAGCGGTATGGAATGGCGGGCGGCTGGCAACGTGGTCGCCCCGCCATCACTTCCCACGTTTCACCATAGGAGTCGACGTGATGACGACGATCATTGGTTTGTCCGGCAGCCTGCGCAAGGGCTCGTACAACACGGCACTGCTGGCGGCGGCGAAGGCGGTAGCGCCTGCCGGCGTCACGCTTGATATCCGCACGTTGCATGGCATTCCGCTGTATGACGGGGATCTCGAAGCGAGCGAAGGCATTCCGGCTGCCGTCGCCACGCTCAAGGACGCCATCGCACAGGCCGATGGCTTGTTGCTCGCCACACCGGAGTACAACAACGGTATGCCGGGCGTGTTCAAGAATGCGATCGACTGGCTATCGCGACCGCCTGCCGATAGTGCGCGAGTATTCCGCGACAAGCCGGTGGCGATCATGGGCGCGTCGCCTGGCGGCTTCGGCACGATCCTCAGCCAGAACGCGTGGATGCCGGTGCTGCGCACGTTGCAGACCACGCCCTGGTGGCAGGGGCGATTGATGGTGTCTCACGCGAACAAGATTATCGATGCCGACGGAAATCTCCAGGACGACGCCGTTCGTCAGCAACTGGCGGCGTTTGTCGCAGGATTCGTCGAGTTTCTCAATCAACGAGGTAACGGAAATTGATTAATAGTTGTTGATAATCAATCGGTTGCACTAATTTCGTGATGTGATTTGTGCGGTGTGAGGGGGTGGCGAAGGCCCCCAATCGCCGGCGACAACGCGATAAGGGATGCGACTCACGGATTGTCTGGCGATGCACTATGCTGGAGGCAGCGTATCGGCCGATACGTCGAACGCGTCCTTTCGTCAACCGGGGGTGCAGCCATGCAAATCGAGTTTCCGGATCACCGTCCCGTGTTCAACTATGAGGATCTGACGATCGAATTCGCGGTTGTCGTCAATGGCCGGCCGATCGATTGCGCGGTGTCGGCCGAAGCCCTGGAAGATCATTTCGGTGCTTACTCGGCCCGCGCCGACGATTTATTGCACGCCTTCGAACACGGGCGAACGCATATTCATGCGCTCACGCGCGAATACCTGACGATGGGGCTTTCGGGCCCCGTCTTATTGCGCAGCGGGCACTTTCGCTGGGTGCGCGAAGCCAAGCGACAGGCCGCGCGGCGCTGATCGACACCCATCGACGCCGATCGGTAGCTGCTCGCCGGGGGCGGGTTCTCCCGGCGGCCTTGATTCGCGTCAACATCGGGAATGTTTCGTCATGCGACGCAATAGGCGTGCCGCGGGGAGCGGCGTAGACTGGTGTTGCCGCGCGTGAAGGTACGTCAGCGGCGCCCTTGCCGATCATGATCAGGAGTCGCTATGGGTTCGGAATTGCGCGTCGTCATCGCCTCGATTGCGGCCTTCATGACGTTGGCCGGAGCGTTCGCCACTATCCACGGTTTGTTGTACGACCAAACGCACGTCATGAAAGGCGGGGTGGTGACGGTGCTGTTCGGCATTCTGTTCGTCGTCGCGATGCTCACGCCTTGGCCCAGCGACGACAAGCGCGATGGCAAGGACACCCAGCCCAAGCCCTGAGTCCGATGAGTCGGGTTAACCGTTTGGTTCGCTGCGTTCTACACTGCTAAGTGAGGGACGCCGCCGAAGTCATCCGAAAGTCGAGCCGCGCCGACCGGGCATGCCGTGCCCCGGGGCGGGTCGATTTGCCGGCATGAACCCCTTCGCAACGCGCGTGGTCTCGTTGCGAGGTGCCGTATGTGTTCCGATACCCGCGTCGTCATTGCCTCCATTGCCGCGTTCGTGACGCTGGGCGGCATTTTTGCCACGATTCATGGTCTGCTGTTCAACTTGCCGGATGTGTCGCGCTACGGCGTGGCGGCGGTGCTGGTCGGGGCAACGTGCACGGCCACGATGCTCATTCCGTGGGGTTCGCGTAACGAGTCGTGAGGCGTTGCCTTGACCGACGCATCGCGGTGGTTTCAGTTCGCCGGTTTGGCGAGTCGTGCCCGCAGGCAGAGGAAAGCGGGTGCCTGCAGCAGTTCGCGGTAAAGCCGGGCATCGACGTTGGCCATCTCCGGCAGCGGCAGCGGCTCGACCATGCGTTCGAGTTGCCAGCCCGCGTCCGCCGCGGCGTTCAGAATGCCCGCGAGCGGTCGCCGGTACGACTCCACATAGGGCTTCGGTTCGCCGAAACCGCTCCAGTACATGCCGAAGCGCGTGACTTCAAAGTAGGTTCGGTTGCGCCGGGTGCGCTCGTCGAGCCAGTCGCGCATCGGATGTCCCATCGACCAGACGAGCGTCGCGCCGGGCTTGGCGACGCGCGCGAATTCGCGAAAGGTCGGTGCGAGGTCCTCCACGTAATCGAGCGCGAGCGCGCTGACGATGGCATCGAAGCGGCGATCGGCCAGCATGGCGAACGGGGCGCCCAGGTCCTGCACCTCGAACGTCGCCGCCAGCCCGTCGCAGCGCTTGCGGGCCAGGTCGACCATTTCGGGCGTGACGTCGATGCCGTGCACGGTCGCGCCTTGTTCGGCGAGCCATGCACTGTTGATGCCCGGGCCGCAACCGGCGTCAAGGACATGCAGGCCACCGACGTTGCCGAGCAGGTGGCGCGTGGCGGGGCGCTCGTACAGGGCGTTATGCGGTTTGGTGACGGCAATCTCGGCGTAGCGCTCGGCAAATGCTGCGTAAGCGGTGCGTCCGATCGACGTAGGATCGGCTGACGACATGCGCGACTCCAGGGGGAAAGCAACGATGGGGGAGCGATTGTAACGCCAAAGAACTGACGCTCTGGCAGTGCTGTGGGACAATGTTGGCCTTCGTCGCCGCGTCAGTCTGTCTTTCGCGGTCATCCGGCGGCGTGCGACAGCCGTTTTTCCGCGACATCATTCCCAAGCATGCCCTCATCCAGCGCTTCTCACCCGCCGTCTGACGATTCGACCCTTGCGCCAGTCGAGACGATCGATGTGGCCGTGATCGGCGCGGGGCCTGCCGGTCTGATGGTGGCGGAAGTGCTGTCGGCGGCGGGGTGGCGAGTCGATATGTACGACGCCATGCCATCGGTCGGACGCAAGTTTCTCATGGCCGGCAAGGGTGGCATGAATCTCACGCACAGCGAGCCTGCGGCACCGTTCGTGGCGCGCTACGGCAAACGTGCGGACGTGGTAGAGAAGTGGCTGCGTCGCTTCAGCGCCGAAGACGTGCGTTCATGGGCGCATCGGCTGGGCATCGATACGTTCGTCGGCTCGTCGGGACGCGTTTTCCCCATCGACATGAAGGCGGCACCGCTGCTGCGTGCGTGGCTGACTCGGTTGCGCGCGGCGGGTGTGCGGCTGCATGTGCGCCATCGCTGGCTGGGATGGGGGGCTCAGGCGTCGGCCGGGCCGGACGATTTGCGGTTTGCGACGCCCGGGGGAGAGCGTCGGGTGCGGGCGAGGGCGGTGGTGTTGACGCTGGGCGGGGCGAGCTGGCCGCAGCTCGGATCGGACGCTGCCTGGGTGCCGTGGCTACGTGATCATGGGGTAGATGTCGCGCCGCTGTTGCCGGCCAACGCGGGTTTCGAGACGGACTGGACGCCGCATATGCGCGAGCGGTTCGCGGGCCATCCGGTGAAGTCGGTCACGATGACGTTGCCGGACGGCACGACGCGGCAAGGGGAGTTCGTGATTTCGATGCATGGCATCGAAGGCAGTCTGGTCTATGCGATGTGTGCCCCCATTCGCGAGGCCATTCGCGCCAACGGCAGCACGCAGGTCTATCTGGACCTGTTGCCGGACTGGCGCGCCGAACGTGTCACCGACGAGGTGAGCCGCCCACGAGGCTCGCGCTCGATGGCGAGCCATCTGCAGAGTCGCTTGGGACTTGCGGGCGTGAAGGCGGCGCTGCTGCGCGAGTGTTTGCCGCGCGAGACGTTCAGCGATCCGGCGGCGCTGGCCGCTGGCATCAAGCGGTTGCCGCTGACGCTGTTGCGTACGCGCCCGATTGCCGAGGTCATCAGCAGTGCCGGGGGTGTCGCACTTGACGCGCTGGACGCACAGTTGATGGCGAAGGCGCTCCCGGGCGTGTTCTGTGCCGGGGAGATGCTCGATTGGGAAGCGCCCACTGGCGGCTATCTGCTCACGGCCTGCTTTGCGAGCGCCTGCGTGGCGGGCGACGGCGCCGCAGCCTATCTTCAAGCCCGACGCTAATATCACCCGACCCCGACCAGCCCCGACGTGACCGGATCGGACCGGACCCGACCCGTCGCCTCCCGACCCAACTCGAACCCCGGCGACGGCATGGCCGCCGGGCGTGGTCTACGTCAACCGAGTGCGCGGGTCCTTAAGCCGGACGGACACCCAGTCGCCACAGCGACGTCACTTCGGCGCTTCGTGCCGCATGCAGCGGATCGTTGGCGTCGCCTGCCTTCGGGTGATGCGGGCGCACGTCGTGACGCGCGAGCACGACCAGGCCGGCGCCGTGAATCCACGAGAGCAAGGTCTCGCGCGTGCGCAAGCCCAGATGTTCGGCAAGATCGGACAGAATGAGCCAGCCTTCGCCGCCGGGACTCAGATGGGCCGCGAGGCCGTTCAGGAAGCCCTTGAGCATCTGGCTGTCCGGATCGTAGATCGCGTGTTCGATGGGCGCGTTTGCCTTGGCCGGCACCCACGGCGGGTTGCAGACGATCAGCGGCGCCTTGCCCTCGGGAAACAGGTCGGCTTCGACGATCTTGACGGCGCGATCGTAACCGAGCCGCGAAATGTTCTCGCGCGCACACGCCAGGGCGCGAGCATCGCGCTCGGTTCCCACAACCTGCTGCACGCCGCGACGGGCAAGCACCGCGGCAATCACGCCCGTGCCTGTCCCAATGTCGAACGCCAGCGTTTTGGCCGGCAACGGCGCCTGATCGATCAACTGAAGATACTCACCGCGCACCGGCGAATACACGCCGTACCACGGATGAATCGACGCGGCCAACGGGGCAATCGGCACCCCCTTCTTGCGCCATTCATGGGCACCGATCAAGCCGAGGATTTCTCGCAACGATGCCACCGAGGGGGTGGCGTCAGGCGTGCCCCAAGCTTCGGTGCAGGCATCGCGAACCTCCGGAGCGCGGCGCAGCGGAATGCCATAGTCGGCGTCGAGCGGAATCAGCACCATGCCGAGAATGCGCGCGCGCTGCGCTTGCGCCATCCGATGCTTGTGGAAGGCGTCGGCAGGGCTGGCGAGCGCTGCCTCGCCCTTGGCGGCCGGCTTGCGACGAGGACGATGCGGCGGACGATCCACCCGTCTCGCCATGGCCTGCAGCAATTGACGCGCGTTCTGGTAGTCGCCGCGGTACAGCAGCGCCGTCCCGCCACAGGCGAGATGATAGGCCTCGTCGGCCGTGACGGTGTCGTCGACGACTTCCACACGGCGCGGCGGCATTACGCCCGCTTCGGAACGCCAGCGCGCAGTAACGGGGCGACCCTCTTCGGTCCAGGCTAGCGTCGGGGTAGTGTTCATGCGATGTCTTCTGAATGGCGTGGCGGCGCATGGAACTCAGGTTGCGCCGGAAGCCCGCATTATGCCTGCGTTGTCGTCCTTCGACCGGATATGGCGCCGTCCAGTCGCTGACCAGATGCCGCTTACGTGCTGCCCGATTGTTTCCAGGTTGTTGCCCGGTTGTCGCCGAAGCGCCGTTCAGGCCGGTGCCTGCGCAGCGCCGAACAACACGCCAATGGCTGCGCGCAAGGCCTCTTCCAGCCGTGGATCCATGCCCGGTACCGGTGCCGCCGGCATCTCCGGCCCCGGCCCACCATGCCGAATCGCCGCCGCCATCCGCGTTAGCACCACGGCCCCCGGATGGACCGCGGCGTCGTGAGAAATCCCCTGGGGGACGATGTCGGTGATCGCATTGGCCACCCGCTCCAATCCCACGAGCGCGGGCCACCATCGCGCCGCGCGACGACTCACCAACGGTGGCTCCGACAAGGCCCGTTGCAACGCAATACGCGCATCGTCAAGCGCCTTGTACGCTGCCCGCCGGGCACCGAACGCCGCATCGCCGTCACGGGTGTCGGCAAGCGCCGCATAGCGACCCAGCGCATCGAGCACAGTGGCGACGCGTTCGTCGAGTTGACGCCGCTCCCACTTGGCCCATGGCAAATAGCCCACGAGCAACACAATGGCGCAAGCGGCCACGGCGTCAACGAACCGGGCAACGGCAATGTCCTGACTGCCAGGCTGCAAGGCGCCCATCACCAGCATCAGAATCGGTAGCAGCAGGGCGCTGAACAAGCCGTAGTTGCGACGCAATGCCCACGGCAGGCACGCCGCCAGCGGGACGAGGACGGCAAGGCTGACCCAGCCGTTGCGATCGATGGCGACGACGGCCGCAGAGACAGCGACGCCCACAATACTGCCTGCGCCACTCTGCAACGCGCGAGCGAACGCGGAGCCATAGTTCGGCTTGAAGATGACCACGACGATCAGCGGTACCCAGTACGACCGCGGCAGTGCCGTAAGCGAAATGAAGACTTGCGCGACCAGCACGCACAGGCCAATCCGAAGCAGGTAGCGCCACACGTCGGGCCACGGCCACTTCGGAATCCACTGCGGTACGGTGCTGGCGCGCGCTCGATGCCGCGCCAGCGCAATCAGAGGTGCTTCGGCCGCATGTGCGCTGCCGGTCAGCAGAGGCTCGGCGCGATGCAACGCTGCCGCCAGCGCTGGCGCGGGGTGGTTGTTTGCCGCCGCCACGGCGGTTGAGACATCGACTTGTTGATCGCGCGCAATTTGCCGAGCAATGCCGTACAAGGCGCGTCCGAGCGAGGCGGGAAGCGGCTGACCGCCCTGGACTAGACCGATGACGGCCGATGTGATGGGCTCGGCCGCCAGGATCTCGGCTGCCCGGCGCTCAAGCACGTCCCACCCTTCAGTGGTGCTCGCTCGCGCCGTCAGTAGGGTGTCGTAGGCCGCGGCAATGGCGTTCTCGAGCGATCGGCGCGCGAGCCTCACGCGTGGCGTGCCGCTCGCATCAAGCACGTTGGCGAGTTGCTGGTAGATCGCGGCGACGGCACCGCGCTCGGCCGCACCCGGGTGCCGCAACCAGTGAACCGCCATGAGCAGCACGCTGAAGATGCCGCCCGCCGCGAGCAGCAGCGGCGCCCGCCATTCGGGCGGCGGCAGCGCAAGACCCCAGCCGACGATGAGGTAGACGGCACCCTGCAAGGTCGCCGCAGACGCGACGTTGCCAAACGTGCCGATGAAGCTGAGCAGCAGAATGGCCGCTTGCAGCAGCCCATGCGCGGCCCAAGAGTGCGACATGCCGATGTCGTGGATAAGCATGCCGGCGTAAAAGCCCACGACGCCGGTGGCGACCGTGAGCAGAATGGAACGTGCTCGCGCGCGATAGGGGCCGGTGCGGTCGCCGATGATGGCGGGCAGTGCGCCGAGTGCGATGAGCGAGGCGTCGGCACCATGGCCGATGGCCGCGCCGATGGCGGTGGGCGTGGCAACGCAGAGCGCGGCATGCACGGCGTCCCAGCGTGAGAACGCCACGGGTTCCAGACGCATGAGCCGCGACAACCACGCGACGCGGCGGCCGGGATCTGTCGGGGTGGGCATGCGCGGAGGATCAGCCGTCAGGACGCCCGCCGCGAGGCATCGGCATCCGGCAGTGGCATGAGCTTGCCCTGGCCGCGAATCCAGGCGAAATCGGCGCGCTCGGCCATCTCTTTGTCGCCCCGGCTGTCGCCATAGACGAAGAGCACGCGTGGTGGCGAGGCCGCCCACCAGGCTTCGAGACGTCGCACTTTCTCCGGCCCCCAGCAATTGGGCTCGGCGAACTGGCCGGCGAACCGGCCGAGTTCGTCATAGGCCAGTTCAGTGCTGAGCACGGCATCGACCCCGACGGAGGCGGCCCACAGGCGCAGGTACAAGCCGGGCGAGGCGCTCACCAGCACGATGCGGTGTCCCATCGCGCGGTGCTGCCGCAATCTCGCAAGCATCTCGGGACGCAGAAGGCGCGGCAGACGTTGCGCGATGAACCGCTGGGCATCGGACTCAAGCTGCGCGCGGGTACGTGCGCCCAGCGACGCGCGCAGGAAGGCGGCCTTGGCGGTGCCCCGGTCGACGACGCGCAGTGCCGCGCCGATCAACCAGGGGGACGCGAGCACGGCGCTTGCCACGAAGCGCGGTGTGCCGACCGTGTCGCGCACGAAGACGCGAAGCGTGTCGGTCGTGGAAATCGTGCCGTCGAAATCGAAGGCAGCGATGATGGAGGCGTCTCGCATGCGGACTCAGTTTGCGAGCGAGCGCGGCGCGACATCCGCCGCTGCCGACGCAGCACAGCGTGAGTCGGCGAAGGCGACCAGATGCGGCCAGCGCTCGCTGGCCTGTCGGTTCGCCATGATTGCCTGTTCGTCGCGATAGTCGGGCAGCACGTCGGCCCCGACGACGTCGCGCAACCGATCGATATCCGATGGATAACGACGCTCGACGATCGCGTCGGCCACTTGCGGCGTGGGTGTGACGGGTGTCATAGGCAACGGGGTCGTGGCAGATGAGGAGTCGGTCTGTCGCATGCAAGGCATTGTATAGGGGCATTGGGGGCAGGGCAATTTCGCTGCCGTCCGGTCTGCCGGCGCACCGGGTATGCACTCGCGCATGACCAAGGTTCGCTTGATTACTCGCCCTGAGGCAGGCTAGCATGGTGCATCTACCGCTTTCGGACAGCCGCGTGGCGCTGTCCCGCTGGATCCTCTGCAATCTTAGGAGTGCAGGACAACGACGTGGTGAGACGTCGGGTCTTGCGGACGGGCCTCGTGTGAAGGCGACAATAATGCACCACAAGAACAGATGAGGCATTGCATATGCAGCTTCGAGCGTCTTGGTCGCGTTACAAAAAAATTTCCGCCATTTGGCTGTTAGCTGTCGCAGCGATGGATCTTGCGGGCAGCGGATTTGCGGTAGCGGCACCCACGACCGGTCGGCCGGGCAAGGCGCCGATGCCCTCTGGCACGGTCGCCGCGCCGGGCGCCGCGTCCGGCGCCACCGCGTCGCCCGACCCATCAGGCACCACTGCGGCGCTCGTGCCGGCGCCGCCCGGTACCCGTCAACGTACGCTCACGTTCGCTCAGTTGGGACAGACCGATGGACTGCGATTGCGCGGTACCGAAGGGTCGAGCGAGGTCAACTTCGGAATCCGACTCGATCAGACCGTGGCCTCGGCATTGTTGCGCCTGCGCTACACCTACTCGCCCGCCCTGATTCCCGATCTCTCGCAACTCAAGATATTTCTGAATGAAGAGTTGATCGCCACCTTGCCGTTCACCAAGCAGGACGGTGGCAAGCCGCTTGTGCGCGACATCGCGCTCGATCCGCGCCTGCTCTCGGGCTTCAACCGCGTGCGGCTGGTGTTGATCGGGCACTACTCGATGGAGTGCGAGGATGCGACGCACTCGAGCCTGTGGGCGGATATCAGCCCGCAGAGCGAGATTGTCACGAGCACGCAGCCGCTTACGCTTCGCAACGATCTGGCCACGCTGCCCGCGCCGTTCTTCGATCGCCACGATAACCGTGACCAGTCGATTCCGTTCGTCTTCGGCGCACCACCGTCGCTCGCAGTGGTCCATGCTGCCGGCGTGGTGGCCACGTGGGCCGGCGCGATCGGCGACTATCGCCGTACCCGCTTCCCGGTCAGTGTGAAGACGCTGCCGTCGAAGCACGCCATCGTGTTCGTCACGAACGACACCATGCTGCCCGGACTCGACTTGCCGAAGGTCGATGCTCCCACGCTGCGCATGATGTCCAACCCGGACGATCCGTCGCTCAAGTTGCTCGTTGTACAGGGGCGTGATGCGAAGGACCTGGAGACGGCTGCGCTCGCACTCGTCTCGGGGCGCGCCGCGCTGTCGGGCGATGCGATGCGCATCGACGCACTCACGCCGATGCCGCCGCGCGTGGCTTACGACGCGCCGCGCTGGGTTCGCACCGACCGGCCTGTGAAGTTCGGCGAACTGGTCGACAATCCGAACGACCTGCAGGCGAGCGGCTATATGCCGTGGCCGATCCGCCTTCGGCTCAATCTGCCCGCCGATCTGCTCACGTGGCAGAACACGGGCGTGCCGATGGATCTCAAATATCGCTACACGCCGCCGGTCAAGCCCGATGATTCGTCGATGAGCGTGTCGATCAACGATAAGTTCGTGCGTGCCTATCGTCTGCGCGCGGCGGGTGAGAGTCAGGACAAGAGCCACATGCTGGTGGAGTTGCTCTCGGATGGCACCATGGCCGATCGCAAGGAGGTGCGCATCCCCGCCTTCCAGGTAGCGTCGCGCAACTCGCTGTCGTTCCAGTTCGCGATGGAACCGCACAAGGACGGGATGTGCAGCCAGACGATCGCCCACGCGGCACGCTCGGCCATCGACGCCGATTCGACCATCGATTTCAGCGGTTTGCCGCACTACGCCGAAATGCCGAACCTGAGCTTCTTTGTCGGCAGCGGATTCCCGTTCACGAAGTACGCCGATCTCGCGCAAACCGCCATCGTGATGTCGAAGACGCCGGATACGGCGGAACTCGAAACCGTCTTCTCGACCCTTGGCCGGTTTGGCCGGTCGACCGGTGTCTATGCCGATCGCTTCGAAGTGCTCGACACGACGCAGACCGACCGCTTCAAGGATCGCGATTTGTTGATGGTGGGTGGCAGGGATGTGGCCGACCTTCTTGTGAAGTGGGGCAAGAATCTGCCGCTGATCATCGACCAGACGCGCCGGGTGATGACGGGACAGCCGCAGGCGTCGCGTGGGGATGGCGCGATGGGTTCGGCGCTTGCGGCCAGCCCCGTTGGCCCGGCCCACATGGACGCGGTGTCCCAGGGGCCGCTCGCGGCACTCGTAGGATTCGAGTCACCGGTGAGCCGCTCGCGCTCAGTGGTCGCGATCAATGCGTCGAGCGATGACGCCTTGCTCGGCGTGGTCGATGCCATTGACGACAACGCGCGTCGGGCGGAGATCCACGGCGATCTGGCCGTGTTCAGCGGCGCACGCGCCGAATCGTTCCGGCTTGGGCAGACCTACTTCGTGGGCGATGTGAGTTGGTGGACGCGCATTCGCTACCATCTCTCGAGTCATCCGATACTGGTGGGGCTGGTCGCGTTGCTTGCGGCATTCGCGATTGCGCTCAAGTGCTTCGGGTGGTTGCAGCGTCGCGCTGCGCGTCGTCTGGAGCCCTGAATGACACGCGCCGAGACGACGGGCCGACGCCGTCGTGACGTGTTGCGTGCGCTCGCCGCATGCAGTGCGTTGCCGATGCTCGGCACGCTGACACGCAATGCGCACGGTGCGCCGGCGAGCGCCGCGTCCGCGCCCGCGGCGCTCGGGCGCACCTGTGCGCCGGTCGACTGGCCTGACTGGGCTCGCTTCAAGGCGCGTTTCCTGAGCGACGACGGGCGTGTGATCGATCGCAGCATGGACGATCAGCGCACGGTGTCGGAGGGCCAGGCCTATGCGCTGACGTTTTCGCTGATGGCCAACGATCGCGCCACGTTCGACAAGGTGCTCGACTGGACCGCCAACAACCTGGCGCAGGGCGATCTGACCGCCCACTTGCCCGCGTGGCTGTGGGGCAGGCAGGACAATGGGCAGTGGGGCGTGCTCGATCGCAACCCGGCGAGCGACGCCGACATGTGGATCGCCTACGCGCTGGGCGAGGCGGGGCGATTGTGGAACGTGCGGCGTTATACCGCGTTGGGCGCGCTCGTCGCGCGCCGTATTGCGGCGCAGGAGACCGACTTTGTGCCGGGCCTCGGGCGCACGCTGCTCCCGGCGCCCGTCGGCTTTCATCCGGCCACGGATCTGTGGCGGCTCAATCCCAGCTACGTGCCGATGCAGGTGGTGCGCTATTTGGCGGGGCGCTTTCCCGAGAGCGGCTGGGCACAACTGATCTCGTCCTCGCTCAAGCAAATCACGCTGAGCGCACCGCCGCTCGGATTCGCGCCGGAATGGGCGATCTACCGTGCGGGCCGTGGCTTCGAGATCGATCCAGACACCCACGGCGAGGGCAGCTACAACGCCATTCGCGTCTATCTGTGGTCGGGAATGCTCGCGCCCGACAGTGACGACCTCCACGCGCTGAAGCACACGTTCGGCGGCATGCTGCGATATGTGGCAGCCCACGGTGCGCCGCCCGAACGGGTCAACACGCGCGACGGTAACGCGAGTCGGGCCGGCGGGTCCGGTTTCTCGGCGGCCCTCGTGCCACTGCTTCAGGCGGTGGGCGACACCGCGCAAGCGCAGGCGCAAGTCACGCGCGCGCGGGCGCTCGAAGCGCAATCGGCGCCGGGCTACTACAGTTCGGTGCTCTCGCTATTCGGTCTCGGCTGGCACGACGGACGCTTCCGTTTTGCCGCTGACGGCACGTTGCGGGTGCCATGGGAGGCGACTTGCCCAACACGCTGATTCGCTCCGCGTGTCTGACCTGCGTACTGATGGCGGCGGGCGGTGTCCCCGCGCGTGCCGCGTCCGGCCCGAGCGCGGGTGGCCAACCGAACGCCGTGGCCGCGAATCGTGATGTGAGTCGTCTGCTCGCAAGCGCCACGCTCTGGCACGCCCGTCATCGCAACGATCTCGCCCGCGCTGCGCTGGAAAAGGCGTTGCTCGTGCAACCGGAACAGCCCGATGTGATTTCGCTACTCGGTCAGATCGACAGCGAAGAGAACCATCCGCAGCCGGCGAACCAGGCGTTGCAGACGCTGCGCGCGCGCTATCCGAATGCTCCCGCCACGAAAGCGCTGGCGGATGTGATTCGGGTGAACACTGTCGACAAATCCCGCATCGCGCGCGCGCGACTGCTTCAGCGCAGCGGACAGGCTGATGCGGCGTTCGCCGAATACAAGGCACTGTTTCCCGACGGCCCGCCCAGAGGCGATCTTGGCGTCGAGTACTTTCGCGCACAAGCCAATGCCACTGACGGGTGGCCGGCGGCGCAACGAGGACTGGCCGCGCTCGCGAAGGACTCGCCCGGTGACTCGCGTGCGTCGCAGTCGTTGGCCGAGCTGATGATCGACCGCCCCGCGAGCCGCCTGGCGGGCACGCGCAGGGTGGCGGAACTTGCCGCGCGGCCCGATGCCGACCTGAACGCCTTGCTGCCGCTCTGGCAGAAAGGCCTGTCGCGGGCCGATGGCAATCTGGCCTGGCTGCCTCTCTATCAGCGCTATCTTGCGCTCTCGCCCAACGACACCGAGATTCGCGCGGCGTACAACAAGCTCAACGCACAACAGGCGGCGCGTACGCGCATGCTCAACGACCCCGCGTACCAGGCGCGGCAGGCGGGCATCAAGGCGCTCGATCAGGGGCGGCTGAGTGACGCGCAGCGCTCGCTCGACGCCGCGCGCGCCAAGCGTCCCAACGACGGGGAACTGCTCGGATCGCTGGGGCTGGGCAAGTTGCGTCAGGGCGATCACAAGGCGGCGCAGGCGCTGTTTTCCGAGGCCCTTCGCAAGGATCCGGCGAACGCGGGCAAGTGGCGTTCGCTGCTCCAGACGTCGCGCTTCTGGGGCACGATGGCTGAGGCACGCGATGCCCGCGACGCCGGGCATCTCGCCGAGGCCGACCGGCTCGTGCGCAGCGCCCTGGCCAGCGATCCGCGCAATCCCGACGGGTTGGCATTGCTGGGCGAGATTGCGCTCGACGACAAGCGTGACAGCGACGCCGAGCGACTCTTCCAGCAGGCGCGCAAGATCGAGCCGGACAACGACACGGCATTGCGCGGTCTGATCACGTTGTATTCGCGTGAGCATCGCCGCGCCGAGCTGGCCAGTCTGCTCGGCAATCTGCGGCAACGTTTTCCGCAGGACAAGGCGCGCTTCGACAAGGCCGAGGCGGCAGCCCTGTCCGATGACGCCGAGCGCGAGATGGCGCAAGGTCACAACGGCCCGGCGCTCGCGGCACTGGAACGTGCCGTCACGCTCGATCCGGGCAACGCCTGGACACGCTACTCGCTTGCCAGCCTCTACCGGAAGCTGCGCCTGCCGCAGATCGGTCGCGACGTGATGGCCGAAGGCTTGCGCCAGCCGCTATCGCCCGATGACCGCGCGCAGATGCTGTACGCGCAGGCCCTCTATCTGAACGTGATCGACGACGAAGCCGGCGCCCGCGCCGCGCTTGCACAAATTCCGGCCGCGAGCGTCACGCCGTCGATCCGCCGCATGCAGACGACGCTTGCCATTCGCGACACGGCGCGTCTGGCACGTGAAGCGCATGCCGCGGGCGACGACGCCCAGAGCGAGCGACGCTATGCCGACGCGTTGGCGATGGCCGGCGACGATCCGGAACTGATCGGTGAGGTTGCGCGTGCTCGCGTGGCGGCAGGGCAGCCCGAGGCGGGGCTGGCGCTCATGCGCGACTGGCTCGCGGCGCACGCCGACAAGCCGCAGCCGGACGCACAACTGCGCTATGCGGAATTGCTCGACACGGCCGAACGCGATACCGAACTCGGCACGTTCCTGGCGGGCATCGATCCGCCCACGCTCGGCGCGAATCAGCGCGCCGAATGGCAGGATTTGCAGGATCGTCTCGCCCTGCGCGAAGCCGACCGCGCGCGGGCGTTGGGCGACTTCAAGACCGCGCGCGAGACGCTCGGTCCGTTGCTCTCGCGCCAACCGCCCGACAAACGCGCGCTCTCGTCGCTGGGCGACCTCTATTTCGACGAGCGTCGCTTCGACGAAGCGCGCAAGATCGCGCAAGCGCAACTCCAGCAGGATCCGAACGATCAGGACGCGCGCCTGTCGCTCGTGCGCGTGCTCTACGAGATGCAGGACGACGCGGCCGCCAACCGCGAACTCGATCGCGCACTGGCCGAGGCGCCACCCGATGACGTCTGGACACAACTCGCCGCCGTGCGGCGGCTCACCGCGATGCGACGCTTTGACGAAGCCATCGCCCTGAACGACAAGCTGCGCGTTCAATTCCCCGATACGCCGGCCGTGACCGTGCAACGCGGGCGCATTGCGCAGTCGCAGCGTCGTTACCAAGAAGCGAAGGGATGGTATGACCAGGCGCGCAAGGAGGAAATCGTGCAGGGCGCGCTGCCCGGCTACGACGGCATGACGTCGGCCGAGTCGGCCATCGATTCGTTGCAAGCGCGCCGTAACAGCTATGTCGCGGCGGGGTACGAAATCGACGAGAAGAAGGGCGATGGCGGCATCTCGATGTTCAACGCCCGCGCCGTGCCCCTATACGGCCAGTACGCCGTCGGCTATGACGCTCACGTGTTCGCCCAGACAGATTACGTCAGTGCCGACTCGGGCGACTTGCCGCTCAACGGCACGTCCGAGTTCGGCACGCTGCCGCTGCTCAATGTCGCCGCGTTCCGGGCCGCCAATCCTGGCGTGCAGGGCGATTACGGCACGAAGCGTCAGAAGGCACACGGGCAGGCGCTCATGCTCGGCTACGAGAACGACTGGATCCGGGCGGACATCGGTCATACGCCGGTAGGATTTCCGATCTCCTATGTGACCGGCGGCGTGCGCCTGTTCGGCAACCTCGGCCGCTACGACTACTGGGTCGATGCGTCGCGTCGCCCGATGACAGGCAGCATGGTGTCGTACGCCGGGGCATCCCTGCCGTTGCCCGAGATCTTCGGCGACGGCAAATGGGGCGGTGTGCGGCGCGATGCGCTTACGTTCCACGCGTCTCGCGACTTTCCCAAGTGGGGCATCTTCGGCGAAGCGAGCGTGGCGCGGCTCACGGGCGAGAATGTGCTCAACAACTCGGAGGTATCGGCGCGCGCCGGCGTCGACCTGCCGCTCATCTACCGACGCGACATGCGCGTGAACACTGGCCTCACGTTGTTCTTCGACAGCTTTGTGCAGAACGAACGCTTCTACACCTATGGCCACGGCGGGTATTACAGCCCGCAAACCTACGTGTCGCTGACGTTGCCGCTGGAATGGTACGGCCGCGCGCAACGCTGGTCGTACTACCTGCGCGGGTCGGTGTCCGTCTCGCAGAGTCAGGAGAAGGCGATGCCGTACTTTCCGACCGACGGCGCGCTGCAAGCCGCCAGCGGCAATTTGACGTACGGCTCGGGCGGTGGCTTCGGCGTGGGCTTCTCGCTGCTCGGGCGGGCCGAGTACTGGATCAACCGCCATTGGGTGATCGGCGCGCAGGCGCAGTTCGAGCGTTCGGACTATTACGCGCCGAATCGTTTCCTCGTCTATCTGCGGTATCACTTTGATGCCCGTCGCGGTGATGTGCCGATGCCGCCGTCGCCGGTTCGCCCGATCTGGAGTTATTGACCCATGTGCGCTTGCATTGATCTCGCTTTTGTCGCTGTCTTGTCGCGCATGGCGGAAGTTCAGGCCGGGAAGGAGGGCGCATGTTGACCCTCATTGCCGTCGTGTCCAGCGCCGGTGGCGCCGGGCGCAGTACCGTAACGGCCCATCTGGCGGCGTCGCTGGCGCAGGCGTCGCATCCGGTCGCCGTGCTCGAACTCGATTCGCAAAACAGCATTGGCGTGCTGCTTGGCCTTCGCGAGACTTGCGCGGCAGGTGTACTGTCGGCAAGTGTCGCGCCGGACGGCTGGAATAGTGTGTTGTGTGAGACGCCGGCGCACGTGCCGTTGCTGCCTGCCGGCCGCAGCGAAGCGGCGAGTCTTCGCGCCATCGGCGAGTGGCTGCGTCAGGACACCGGGGGGCTGCGCCGTCAGCTCGACGCGCTCGGCTTGCCCGACGGCGCCCGCGTTTTCATCGACACCCAGCGCTTGCCCGATGTCATCGCGCAGGCGGCCGTGGCGGAGGCCGACTTCGTTCTTGGCGTGGTGCCCGTGACGACGACGGGTTACGTTACGCTGCCGGACCTGATCGCGGCATGCGCGGGGCGCGCGCAGATCGTGCCGAATCTCGCGGCGGGCAACTCGCCGCTCAACAACGATCTCCTCCACCTGATCCAGGCGCGCGCAGGCGACGCCGTCTTGCCGTTGCGCCTTCATCGCGACGACGCGATCGGCACGGCGGCGGCGAGTGGTCAGCCGCTGGGCAGCGCGGGGCAGGGCTCGCAGGCTGCGCTCGATGTCACACAACTGGTGGCGTGGTTGCTGCACGCGACGACGTTGCAAGATGCGATGCCCGACACCGGGAGCCGCGCATGATCCGCGACGCACTGCGCTCCCTCTGCCGGCTAGGCGGCGAGATTCTCGTTGTGCGGCTCGCGGTGCCACCGCGCGCGGACGGACGCCCGCCGGGACTGTTGCAATGGATGCTGGCCGCGACCTTGCGCTCGCCCCGTCACCAGCGCTGGGTCGCGCAGGCCAGCGACCACGCCGTGACGCGGCTGGCGATGCGGCTCGACGTTCATCGGCTGGACCAGTGGCGCGACTGGTGGCTGCGCATTCTGTTTCATCCGCCGCGCGCCGGACGCCCCGACTATCCCGCGCGTGCGCTGGCGTGGATCAACGCGCGTGTCACGCAGCGGCTCGATGTGCCGGCCGATGCGGGCTTCGGTCAGATCGTGTGGGCGCTGTTTTGGCGCCGCGCCGATCGGCGTCCGGCATTTCCGCCCTATGTGCTGTGGACGGCGTTGTGCAACAACAACGAACGCGCGCGCCTTTGGCTGGTGCAGACGCTCTTCGGCATTCCGCCCGACACGCCCGCGCAACTCGCCCATCGCTTCGACGCGCAACTCGAGCGCGTGATGCAGTGGCGCGTGACATCGGCCATCGTTGCGCTGCTCGGTCTGATCGGTGTGTTCTGGATCGTGACGACACCGTTCGAGCCGTTCGAGCAGTTGCTGTTCTCGATCTGCACACTCACGCTGGCGCTGGTGTTCCGCCGGCTCGACAGCCAGTATTCGGTACTCGTGCTGATCGGTCTGTCGCTGATTTCGACGATCCGCTATGTATGGTGGCGACTCACGCAGTCGCTGGCGTTCGACACGTTGGCCGAGGCGGCGTTTGGCTATACGCTGGTGGCCGCCGAGATGTACACGTGGCTGATCCTGCTGTTCGGCTACATACAGACGGTCTGGCCGTTGCAGCGCCGCATCACACCGCTGCCGCCCGATTCGAGTCAGTGGCCCAGCGTCGATGTCTATATCCCCACGTACAACGAGGGCCTCGATGTGGTGCGCCCGACCGTCTATGCCGCCTGCGGCATCGACTGGCCGCCGGAGAAGCTCAACATCTACCTGCTCGATGACGGACGTCGCGACGAGATGCGCGAATTCGCCGCGCTCGCCGGGGTGCATTACCTCACGCGCCCCGACAACCGGCATGCCAAGGCCGGCAACATCAACCATGCGCTGGGCAAGACGCACGGCGAGTTCGTCGCCATCTTCGACTGCGATCACATTCCCGTGCGCTCGTTTCTGCAGACGACGATGGGCGCCTTTCTCAAGGACCCGCGCTGCTCGCTCGTACAAACGCCGCACCACTTCTTCTCCGACGATCCGTTCGAGCGCAACCTCGCCACGCGCGGGGCGGTGCCCAACGAAGGGCGCCTGTTCTACGGCATCGTGCAGGACGGCAACGACTTCTGGAATGCCTCGTTCTTCTGCGGCTCCTGCGCCGTGTTGCGCCGTACGGCACTCGACGAAGTCGGGGGTGTCGCCGTCGAAACGGTGACGGAAGACGCGCACACGGCGCTCAAGATGCACCGTCGCGGCTGGAACACCGTGTACCTGAAGGTGGTACAGGCGGCGGGGCTCGCGACCGAATCGCTCTCGAGTCACGTGGGCCAGCGCATCCGCTGGGCGCGCGGCATGGCGCAGATTTTCCGCGTCGACAACCCGCTCTTCGGGCGCGGCCTGAAGTTCGGTCAGCGTATCTGTTACGCGAACGGCATGCTGCATTTCTTCTACGGCATTCCGCGCATCATCTTCCTGCTCGCGCCGATCGCTTATCTGTTCTTCGGGTTGCATATCGTGCAGGCGGCGGCCCTGAGCATTTGTGCCTACGTGTTGCCGCACATCGCCCACGCGAACATCGCCAATTCACGCATCCAGGGCAAGTATCGCCATTCGTTCTGGTCGGATGTCTATGAAGCCGTGCTGGCGTGGTATGTGGCGCTGCCCACGACGGTAGCGTTCATCAACCCGCGGTACGGCAAATTCAACGTGACGGCCAAGGGTGGCCTGATCGAGCAGAGCTTCTTCAACTGGAACATCTCGAAGCCGTATCTGGTGCTGCTCGGATTCAATGTCCTGGGCTTCCTGGCGGGCGTCTTGCGCTACCTCTACGGACCGGCGCATGAGATGGGCGCGTTGATCTTCAACGTGGCGTGGGTGACGTTCAATCTGGCGGTGCTGGGCGCGGCGGTGGCCGTGGCGACCGAGGTGCGGCAGGTGCGCCGCACGCATCGGGTGTCGATGCGCATGCCCGCCACGCTGTATCTGCCGGACGGGCGCGCGATGGCGTGCCACACGCGCGACTTCTCGGGCGGCGGCCTGGCGCTGCAATTGCCGGTGCCGCTCGCGTTGCGCGAGGGCACCGAGGCGCAGGTCGCACTCGCGCGCGGCGCCACGGAATATGGCTTTCCGGTGCGCGTGGTCGGGGTGCGCAATCAGGCGCTGTTTCTCTCGTTCATGCCGCTCACGGTGGCGCAGGAGAAACATCTCGTGCAATTCACGTTCGGACGCGCCGATGCCTGGCGCGACTGGGATGTGGAGCGTGCCCGGGACGAGCCGATCAAGGCGCTCTTCGAGATGCTGGCGATGGGCCTGCGCGGCTATCAGGTGTTGGCGAACTACTTGCTGGGCAAACTCGTGACGCGTTGGCAGCATCGCCTGCGCGGCGCGCGCCAGACGTCAGCCGGGCAAACCCGGCACTGAGGAACGCATACGATGGGCATCTGGAACCTCTATTTCATCGTGAAGCTGCTGCTGCTGTGGGCCGGCATCATTGGCTTTCACGTGCTGCCGAACTTTCTCTTCGCGCTGCTGCTGGCGGTTCGGCTGCGACCGCGCTGGGCCCGGGTTGCGCGACAGATGCTGGCGCTTGCGGCGGGCGCGGCGTTGCTTTATTACGATTCGAACCTGCCGCCGTTCGGCCGGTTTATCGAGCAGTTGCCCGAACTGCTCCAGTTCCGCGTCTCGTACCTGATCGAACTGCTCGGTCGCTTCGTGCCGTCGCGTTTCTGGTTGGGGTTCGCGATCCTGCTGCTGGCCTACTGGATCGTGAACCGGTGGGTGCGCGTAACGACGTTTGTGGTGCTTGCCCTGCTGATCGTGCCCGGCGTGCTGCGCGTCGGCACGTTGGTGGCGGTCGCGCCGGTGGTCGCGGCGCAGAGCGATACTGCGGCCGTCGCGTCCGTCGCGGCAGCGAGCGAGGGCGGCGCGGTGGCGGGCGAGGGCGAATTCGTGTCGGGCGACGGCGAGGTGCCGTTGGCCGCGAGTCCGGACGCCGCGCTCGACGGCTTTTACACCCGCGAACTGAAGCGCGCCGTGCCGATGCCGGCGCAGGTCGGGGCCGGCCCTGACTTCGACATCATCTTCCTGCACATCTGTTCGCTCGCACAGGACGATCTCGACGCCGACAACCTTGCCAACCTGCCGCTGCTCTCGCGCTTCGACTTCCTCTTCAAGAACTTCAACTCGGCGGCGAGCTATAGCGGTCCGGCCGCCATTCGCGTGCTGCGCGCCGGCTGCGGCCAGCCGACCCACAAGGCGCTTTACGATCCCGTCGGCCCGCAGTGCTACGTCATGAGCGACCTGAAGCAGCTCGGCTTTACGCCGTCGCTCGCGATGAACCATGACGGGCATTTCGACAACTTCATGCAGGAGGTTCAGCAGAACTTCAACGTGCAGGGCATCACGCCATTCGACAACACGCACACACGCGTGGCCATGCGCGCGTTCGACGAAACCGCGATCCACTCGGATGGCGATGTGCTGCAATCGTGGTGGCAGCAGCGCATGGCCTTGCCGGACAAACGCGTCGCGCTGTACTACAACACCATCTCGCTGCACGATGGCAATCGTCTCGAAGGCTCGCGGCTGTCGAGTGCGCAGAGCTATCCGATTCGCGTGAAGGCGATGTTCGACGACTTCGGTCAGTTCATCGACACCATCGCTCGCTCGGGCCGCAAGGCGGTCGTGGTGTTCGTGCCTGAACATGGCGCCGCGCTGCGGGGAAGCAAACTGCAGATCTCGGGCATGCGCGAAGTGCCGCTGCCCGAGATCACGCATGTGCCGGTGGCCGTCAAGCTGGTCGGCTTCGGCAATGGGGCGGCGGCCGCGCACGGCACGCCCGTCACGATTTCCACGCCCACGAGCTATCTGGCGCTGATGACGCTCGTCTCGCATTTGATTGCCAGCAACCCGTTCGCGGGAACGCCCGATCTGGCGTCGTATGCGACCGATCTGCCGCCGACGGCCTTCGTGTCGGCGAACGAGAAGACCACCGTCATGAAGTACGGCGGCAAGACGCTCATTCGTGGCCCGGACGGCGTCTGGGTGGATCTGAAATCGATGGAGTAGTGTGCCGAACCCGCGCCGAATCCACCCACAGGCCCGCGCACGCGTTTTCCCGGAATCGCGCATACTGTGCGCTCTTGCCCGCGAGCGCGGGTAATGCGGCCCGCGGCCCGCGGCCCGCGGTCGTCGTGCGCGATTGTTGTCCGCGAGGGTTGTTCGCTATCGCTTGAACCGAAACTTCCGGGAGTTACCGTGCAATACACGAAATTCGGCCGCACCGGCCTGAGCGTTTCCCGCCTGTGCCTGGGGACCATGACGTTCGGTCTGCAAACCGACGAGGCCGCCAGCCACGCGATTCTCGACCGCTGTGCCGACGCGGGCGTCAACTTCATCGATATCGCCGACGTCTATCCGCTCGGCGCCGACACCTCGCTGTCCGGGCGTACCGAGGAGATTGTCGGCCGCTGGCTCAAGGGGCGTCGCGACCAGTTCATCGTCGCGACCAAGGCCTGTGGCCAGATGGGGCCGTCGCCGTGGGACAAGGGGGCGTCGCGCAAGCACTTGCTGGATGCCATCGATGCGTCGCTGCGCCGTCTGGGTACCGACTACGTCGATCTGTATCAATTGCACTCCGACGACACTGACACCCCAATCGACGAAACGCTCGACGCGCTCGACACCATCGTGAAGTCGGGCAAGGTCCGCTACATTGGCGTGTCGAACTACCTCGCGTATCGCCTGGCGCGGGCGCTAGGCCGCGCCGACGTGCGGCGCGTCGCGCGCTTCGTGTCCGTGCAGCCGCGCTATAACCTGCTGTTCCGCCAGATCGAGCGCGAACTGCTGCCGCTGGCCAATGAAGAAGGTCTGGCGGTCATGCCCTACAACCCGCTCGCGGGCGGTTTGCTGACCGGCAAATATCGGCACGACGCCGCACCCAGCGAAGGACGCTTCACCACGGCGACGGTCGGCAAGGCGGGCGCCACGTACCAGCAGCGCTATTGGCATGAGCGCGAGTTCGAGACCATCGAGACGCTCAAGGGGATTGCGAAGGACGCCGGGGAGTCGCTCACGCGGTTGTCGCTCGCGTGGGTGCTGGCAAATCCGGTCGTCACATCGGCGATCATCGGCGCGAGCCGCGTCGAACAATTGACCGAGACGCTCGGCACTGTCGACTACACGCTTGACCCCGACCTCAAGGCGAAGCTCGACGAAGCGTCGCACGCCTACCGCTGGGGCGACGCCGCTCGATAATCCCGAGCGCCGGTCGCCAGTCGCCTGCCGATGGGATCGCCGTACACAGGCCCGATGCGTCGGGCCTGTGGCGTTTTTGTGTTGCGTCAAACGATGGCGCATTGAGGGGACAGGTCGACCCGGCAAGGGTAGTCGTCGGCCCGGATCGAGCGGTATAGTAAGCGCGTCGTGTCGCGGTTCGATAGTCGAAACGATTTGGCCGGCGGCACGATGCCGGACGCGCCGCATGCGTGCGCGGCCTTCCTCTCACGCTTCCTGCGAGGCTGCTCATGACAAAACGCATTCTGCTGGCGACCGACGGTAGCGAATCGTCACGCCGCGCGCTGCGCGAGGCGGCCGCCTTTGCGCGCAACGGCGACATGATCCGCGTCATTCACACGGTGGAAGATCCCGTCACGCTGGTGACGTCCGCCTTCGGCAAGCTCATCGATCTGGAACAGGTGCGTCGCGACATGCAGCGCGAAGGCGAGGAGCACCTGGCGCGCGCGGTGCTGTATCTGCGCGAGGAAGGGCTGGATCCGCAGGCGCACCTGCTCGATTTGCGCACCACGGGCGAGACCGTGCCCGAGGCCATGACCCGCGAGGCCAACGAGTGGGGCGCCGACATCATCATCGTCGGCACGCACGGCCGCAGCGGGGTGCGTCGTGCCATGCTGGGCAGCGTGGCCGAACAGATCCTGCGCAGTGCGGAGGTGCCGGTGATGCTGGTGGCGGGCGAGGCGCGTGCGCATTTGCCGTCGCGTTCCGGCGGACATTACGAACGCATCCTCGTTGCGCTCGATGACAGCGAGACGTCGCACCGCGCCTTCGAATACGCGCTTTCGCTGGCCCGCACGCATGGGGCGTCGTTACGCGTCGTGCACGTGCTGGATATGCCGGGGCCATTCCTCGAGAGCTTCGATCCGGCTCCGGTGCTCGACGCGGTGCGCGCCGTGGGCGAGCAGACGCTGAAGTGGGCAACACGGCGTCTGCATGAGGCAGGGGTGCCCGGCGATGTAGAGATGCGGGAGCTTCAGCCGGCCGGCGAAGGCGTGGCCGATCAGATCATCGCCGCCGGCAAGGAGGCCGACGCCGATGTCATTGTGCTCGGCACGCACGGGCGGCGAGGCTTTCGGCGCTTCACGCTGGGCAGCGTCGCCGAGGACACGGCCCGCCATGCGGGCCGTCCGGTGTTGCTGTTGCCGGCGCACGCACCGGTGGAGTGAGACGCGCGACGCTCGGCGGCCTGTCGATCGTCAGGCCGTCGGGCGTGCCAAGCGTGCCAAGCGTCGCGCGCCCGGGTTTCGACCCGTCGGCCGAACGTCTGCGGCCTCAGGCGGCCGGGCCGAGTTCCGCGAGCAGTGTCTTGAGGGGCGTGGCGGCGTCGGCCAGACGCACCGGGTCAACCACCGCACGGCGGCCGACCAGTTCGCGTGCGGCCAGAAATTCCTGCGCCCGGTTGATGCTGGCGGCTGCCACGACGGCGCCCTCGCGCAGATAGAAGCGCATGAACACGGCGGCCCCTTGCGCATCCGGCAAGCGGCGCTCGACCACGGCGTCATGGCCGTCGGTCAGGCCGACCATTTGCAGCTTGGCGTTGAACTGATCCGACCAGAACCACGGCGCGCTCGCCACGGCCTTGGGCGCATCGCCATGCACCACGCTCGCGGCGACTTTGGCCATTTCACTGGCGCTCGGTACCGATTCCAGACGGATACGGCGGCCCAGCGCCGGGTGTTCGTGGTGTGCACAGTCGCCCACCGCCAGGATCGCCGGATCGCTCGTACGGGCAAATTCGTCGACGACGATGCCGTTCTCGACCGTGAGGCCAGCGGCCTGCGCCAGCTCCGTGTTCGGCACGAGACCGATGCCGACGACCACGACATCCGCTGGCAGACGTTTGTCACCCGCCACGACGGCCACGACCTGGCCGGCCGCATCACGCTCCAGCGCTGTCACGCCGACGCCCACCTGAACATCGACGCCATTCTCGCGATGCAGCGCCGCGAAGAATTCCGCCAGATCGGCTTCGGCCACGCGGGCCAGCAGGCGCGGCGCCGCTTCGAGCACGGTCACGGCGGTGCCTGCCTTGACGGCACTTGCCGCCACTTCCAGACCGATGTAGCCGCCGCCGACCACGACGACCCGCTTGCCGGGTGCGAGCGCCTCACGCAGACGCGTCGCGTCGGCGATGTTGCGCAGATAATAGACGTTCGGGGCGTCGCCGCCCGGTATCGGCAGAAGGCGCACGCGTCCGCCGAGTGCCAGCACCAGATGATCGTAGCCCAGCGACTGGCCGTCGTCGAACGTGACCGTGCGTGCCGCGCGATCGATGGCGGTGGCCGTCACCCCCAGGCGCACGTCGATCTCGGCCTTTTCCCAGGCATCGGCTGGGCGAATCAGCAGGCTGGCCTCGTCGGCCTGGCCGGCCAGGAAAGCCTTCGAGAGCGGCGGACGACGATACGGCAGGTGGGTTTCGCTGCCGGCGAGCACGATGCGCCCGGCGTAACCAAGTTGGCGCAGGGCGAGGGCGGTTTCGCCGCCGGCCTGACCGGCGCCGAGAATGACGGTGGTGGAAGTCGCTTCAGACATAAGGATGAAAGCAAAAGTAGGCGGCCGCCAGTGTAATGCATCGGCGTGCCGGCTGCGTCCCGGATACCGTCAAGATGGCATTCGTGCCGCCGCCTCGCCGCTCGCCACGCCAGCCACCACGCCAGCCACCACGCCAGCCACCACGCCCACCACTTCCCCCCGACACAGACCCGCGTCAGCCCTTTTTGTTGTCTGGCTCGGCAAAGAACAGCGACTCGACCTGCTTGAGGAGGGCCGGCCCGAACGCATCGCCGCCGACCTGCGGCGCGATCAACTGCATCAGCACCGGCGAACCGGGCGGCGGGTGCAGTGCGTGGACGAGAACGCAGAAGTACATGGCCGGATGTTCGGCACGCACGACCCCCGCTTGCATGCCCTGCACAATGAGAGGCGCCATCGCCTCGTAGACGGGCATCACCAGGTGGCCGTGCAGAATCGCGCCGCGCTCGCCGGTCTCCGACGAGTGCTGTGCGATGAACTGCTTATGCTCGGGATGGGTGGCGGCGTGGGCCGCGATGATGGAGATGGCTTCCTTGAGGCGATCGGTCACCGGGCGCGCGGTGTCGAGCGAGAGCGCGCGCAGGCGCTCGCCCGGGGCCGCGAGCGCGGCCTCGAGCGTGTCCACGCACGCGCGCCACAGTTGTGCTTTCGAGCCGAAGTGCACGCGCACGAGGCTGGCGTCGACCTTTGCCGCCCGGGCGATGCCGCGCAGGTTGGCGCCGTCATAGCCTTGTTGCGAAAAGGCATCGATGGCGGCGGCAAGCAGCGCCGCGCGGCCATCGGGCAGATATTTGGGGCGTCGGCCCCGTGGGGTCGGTGTGGCAGTCATCGTGGCAGAGCGTCTTGCGCGGGGTATGTGGCTTGGGTGGCTTGGGCGGCCTGGGGGGCATCGGCCACCGGCGCCGGCGGCACCCCCATCGCGTAGAAGAGGAGCGCAGTATCCGACAAACGCGCGCCGGTTGCACGCACCGTCGTCAAATAGGCGTTCCAATACTGCTGCTCGCGTCCGCGGGCGGCCGACGTCGGCAGGGCGCCCAGACGCACGCGGGCCGCCGTGTCGCGGTAGATCTGCTCGGCCGCCGCGCTGGCCTGGTCGGCGTGCCGCAGCGACGCGTTGTCCGCCTCGAGCGATGCCAGCGTATCGGCGACGTTCTTGAACGCGGCAAGCACGGTCTGCTTGTACTGGTCGACGGCCGCGTCATACGCGGCGCTCGCCGCGCGACGCTGCGCCAGCAACGCACCGCCATGGAAGATCGGCTGGGTGATCGAGGCGGCCACACTCCACAGCGACCCGGCGTTCGATAGCACGGTCGGCCAATGGAAACCCCCTTTGCCCATCGACGCGCTGAGCGTCAGGCTCGGGAACATCTGCGCCGTGGCCACGCCGACGTCGGCGGAGGCGGCCTTGAGGGCCATCTCGGCTGCCTGAATGTCGGGGCGCGATTGCAGCAACGTCGACGGCACGACGACCGGCACCCGCGCTGGCACCTTCAGCTCCCCCAGGGGGAGATCGTCGGGGGCGCGATCGGGCGTGCGGCCCAGCAACACGGCCAACGCGTGACGCGTGGACTGCCACTGCGCGTGCAGGCCGGGCAGCGACGCGGCCAGTGTCTCGGCGTTCTGTGCGGACGCCAGCGCATCGGTGCGGGAGACGGCACCGAGCGCCTCACGTCGCGCCATCTCCGTGGCGTCGGTCTGCGCCAGCGCGACGAGTCGTTCGGTCGCCTTGACCTGAGCGCCGAGCACTGACGCCCCGATGGCGCCGGAGACGATGTTCGCCGCGAGTGCCTGTCGTGCGGCTTCGAGCTGGAACGCCTGCTGATCGACGTGGGCCGCCAGCGACGCATTGGCAAAGCGCGAGGCGCCGAAGAAGTCGAACGTGTAGCGCGCCTGCACCTGTCCCACGAACATGTTGTACAGCGCGGTCGGCGGCCCAAGCGTCGGGATGCCGAGCGCGCGCTCACGCGCCGCTTCGCCACCAAGGTCGATTGACGGGAAGAGCGACGCACCGA
Source organism: Pandoraea eparura (assembly GCF_902459725.1). Classification (GTDB taxonomy): domain Bacteria; phylum Pseudomonadota; class Gammaproteobacteria; order Burkholderiales; family Burkholderiaceae; genus Pandoraea; species Pandoraea eparura. Next base: position 29,840 of record NZ_CABPSH010000003.1, on the reverse strand, counting down.
CCTGCGCCTTCAACTGCTCGCGCGCGCTCTGCAAGGCATGTTCCGCCGAGGACAGGGAGGGACTGTTGCGCAGTCCCTCGTCGACGAGGGCATCGAGGGTGGCCGAGCGGTAGGCGTGCCACCAGGCGTTCACGGGCGCCGCGCCCACGTCGAACTGCTGCGCTGTGCCTTGCGCCACGTCCGTGCGCGCCGGTAGCGCGTTGAGGCCATAGTGTGCGGGCGAGGGCATGACCGGTGGCGTGTCGCCTGGGGAGAACGCACAGGCACCAAGCGACAGCGCCAGGATGGGCACGAGCGGGGCGCACTGGCGCCGGGCGAGACGCGACATCATGAGCGGTCTCCTTGCGAGTCAGCGACATGTGTGGGGTTGGCGGGCGAGGCACGTTCGTTGTGACGCACGCGGAACGCCGTGGCATACAGCGCCGGCAGGAAGAACACGGTGAGGATCGTGGCACTGGTGATGCCGCCCATCAACGCCGTGGCCATCGGGCCGAAGAAGTTGCTGCGCAGCAGCGGAATGAGCGCGAGCACGGCGGCCGCGGCCGTGAGCGTGATCGGCCGAAAGCGCCGGACCGTGGCGCTCACGATGGCGTCGAAGCGGGGGTGTCCGGCGGCGATGTCCTGCTCGATCTGGTCGACCAGAATCACCGAGTTGCGCATGATGATGCCAAACATCGCGATCACCCCGAGCATGGCCACGAAGCCGAACGGCTTGCCGAACAGCAGCAGTGTGGCCACCACGCCAATCATGCCGAGCGGGGCCGTGAGCACGACGAGCAGGGTGCGCGCGAAGCTCTGGAGTTGAATCATCAGGAGCGTGAGCACCGCGATGATCATGATCGGCATTTGCGCCATGATCGACGACTGCCCCTTGGCGGATTCTTCGACGGATCCGCCGATCTCGATGCGATAGCCCACCGGAAGGGCCCGGCGAATGTCGCCGAGCGAGCGGTAGACGGCTTCGGTCACATCGATGCCTTGCTTGCCCGCGCGCACATCCGAGCGCACGGTGAGGGTCGGCTGTCGGTCGCGTTCCCAGATCACGCCGTATTCCAGATCGTTGACCACATGGCCGAGCGTGGCCAGCGGCACCGGGCCATTCGGCGTCGGCATGGCGAGCGTGGCGAGCTTTGCCGGATCCACTCGCTCGGCCTTGGGGGCGCGCAGCGTGATCGAAATCAGCTTGTCCCGCTCGCGGTATTGGCTGATGTCGTAACCCGTGAGCGTCATGGCGATGAAGTTCGAGATATCCGTCGAACTCACCCCCAGCGCGCGGGCCCTCTGCTGATCGACCTCGAAGCGCACCGAGCGTTGCGATGGCTCGTCCCAGTCGAACTGGACGTCGGTCGTGTCGCCGTTCTTGCGCATGACCTGCGCCACCTGCTCGGCGATCTTGCGCACCGTGCCGATGTCGTCGCCGCTCACGCGAAACTGCACCGGAAAACCGACAGGCGGTCCGTTTTCCAGCCGGGACAAGCGGGTGCGCACCCCGGGCATGGCCTCGCGCAGCTTGGGCTCGAGCCATTGGGCGAGCGCCTCGCGGTCCTCGACGGACTTGGCGGTAATCACCAGTTGCGCGAAATTCGGCGTGGGCAATTGCTGATCGAGCGGCAAATAGAAGCGCGGCGCGCCGGTACCGACAAAGCTCACCGTGTGATCGATCTCCTTGCGGCCCTTGAGCAACGCTTCCAGACGCTGTGTCTCACGCAGCGTTGCCGGGTACGACGCCCCTTCCTGCAAACGCAGATCGACCATCAGTTCCGGCCGGTCGGAACTCGGGAAGAACTGCTGGGGTACGAGCGAGAAGCCGGCCATCGAGATCAGGAACAGCACGACGGTGATCGCGAGCACGATGAACCGGCGCTCGATACACCATGTCAGCCAGCCGCGCAGGCGGTTGTAGAAGCGGGTGTCGTAGACCTCGTGCTCGTGATCGTCGCCGTGATGCGCCTCGCGCGCACGCTCGGGCAGCAGCTTGTAGCCCAGCAGCGGAATGAGCACCACGGCGGCCAACCATGACGCGAGCAGCGCAATGGCCGAGACCTCGAAGATCGAACGCGTGTACTCGCCGGTGCTCGACTTCGCGAGCGCGATGGGCAGAAAGCCGGACACCGTCACGAGCGTGCCGGTCAACATGGGGAATGCCGTGCTGGTATAGGCGAAGGCGGCCGCGCGCTTGCGATTCCAGCCTTGCGCGAGTTTCACGGCCATCATCTCGACCGCGATGATGGCGTCGTCCACCAGCAGGCCGAGTGCCAGGATCAACGTGCCGAGCGACACCTTGTGCAGCCCGATGTCGAACAGGTACATGAACAACGACGTTACGGCGAGCACGACCGGAATCGAAATCGCCACCACCAGGCCGGTGCGCAATCCGAGCGAGACGAGGCTCACGACCAGCACGATGGCGACGGCTTCGGCCACGGCTTCGAGAAAGTCGTCGACCGAATGCGACACCGACTTCGACATGCTCGCGACTTCGGTGAGCTTGAGGCCGGCAGGCAACTGGGCGCGCAGTTCGCCCATCGTGCCGGCGAGTGCCTTGCCCAGATGAATGACGTCCTGCCCCGGCTGCATGGTGATGCCGATGCCGAGCACAGGCTTGCCGCCGAAGCGCATCTCCGAGACAGGCGGATCGACGTAGCCGCGCTTGATCGTGGCGATGTCACCCAGCCGGAAGGTTCGGTCGTTCACACGGATGAGCGTGTCGGCGAGTGCTTGCACGGTGTGGAACTGGCCGCTCGGGCGCACGACCAGACGGTCGTTGGGTGTGTCGATGGTGCCCGCCGGCGAGACGGCGTTCTGTGCGCCCACCGCCTGGGCGATCTGGTTCGGCGAGATACCGAGGCGCGTCAACTGCGTATTGTTGATCTCGACATAGACGCGCTGCTCCTGGTCGCCGAAGTAGTCGACCTTCGCCACGCCGGGCACGCGCAACAGTACGGTGCGTAGTGAGTCGGCGTAGTCGTGCAACTGGGCAGGGCTGAAGCCGTCGCCTTCGAGCGTGAAGATATGCGTGTAGACGTCACCGAATTCGTCGTTGAAGAACGGCCCTTGCACCCCTTGCGGCAACGTGTACGCGATGTCGCCGACTTTCTTGCGTACCTGGTACCACTCTTGCGGCACGTCGCTCGCGGGCGCCGAATCCTTCATCGAGAAGAACAGCAGCGACTCGCCGGGCCGCGAATAGCTGCGCTGGAAGTCGATGGCTGGCATCTCCTGGAGCTTGCGCGCGATCCGGTCGGTGACCTGCTCCTGCACCTGTTTGGCACTTGCGCCCGGCCAGTAGGTGCGGATGACCATCACGCGGAACGTGAAGGGAGGATCTTCCGATTGCGCGAGGCGCGAGTAGGCCAGAATGCCGAAGATCGTCGCCATCGCGATCAGAAAGATCACGAGCGAGCGATGCCGCAGGGCCCACGCGGAGAGATTGAAGCGACCCTCCTCGTAGCGATCGTCCCGCGGCGAGGGTGACGACGCGGCGGGGGAGGTAGAGGGCACGGGCGGCTTCCCGTCCGGCGCGCTCATGACGCGAAATCCTCGGGGTGCAGCGGCGCAATCACGCGAACCTTCTCGCCGGCCGTGACGGTGTGCACGCCCTGCCAGACGATGCGCTCACCGGGTTGAATGCCGCCCGCGACCGTGACGGTGCGCTCGCCGTAGCGCGCGATGCTCACGCGTCGCAGCACCAGCGTGTTGTCGGACTTGACGACCCACACGGCGGGTTGGTTGCCTTCGTGAAAGAGGGCGGTCGACGGCAGCGTGATGGGCGGACCGTCTGCGAGCGCGGCGGTGGCGCCCGACGCCGCAGAGGCCGACGTGGCGGACGTTGCGGCCGCCGGGGGCTGGGCCGCGGGCGCCGCAAAGGGCTGAGCGAATGCGACGTTGGCCGTCATGCCGAGCCTGACGTCGGGGCCGGGCGAGAGCAGCGTGAGCTTGGCCCGGTAGGTGCGGCTCATGGGATCGGCCGCCGGTGCGACTTCACGCACACGGGCTTGCCACGTCTTGCCCGGCACGGCGGGTAGCGAGACGGTCGTCGTCTGCCCAACGCGCAACGCACCGAGCGCGAGCTCGGGCACGTCGGTAATCACGTCAACGTCGCCTGTCCACGCCAACTGGTACACCGGTTGGCCGGCGCTGACGTTCTGTCCCGTATCGGCCTGTTCGGCGGTGATCACGCCGTCGCGATCGGCCTTGAGACTGCCATAGCTCAACTGATCGCCAGCCAGCGCGGCCTGCTGACTCGCCTGATTGCGCTGTGCGAGCGCGCTGGCATAGGCGTTCTCTGATTGCTCGAGTTGTGCCGGTGCAATAAGGTTTTCGCGGGCTTGCGCGCGGTCTCGCGTCACGGTCTGCGTCGCGTAATCGAGTTGATGCTGCGCGGCGTCGAGCTGGGCGCGTGCACTGGCGGCGTTCTTCGTGAGATCCGCGGGGTCCAGCCGGGCGACGATCTGGCCCGCCTTGACGGCGTCGCCGAGTCGCACGTCGCGCTCGATGATCTTGCCTGCGACACGGAACGACAGCGGTGTGGCGTAACGCGCCTCGATCTGCGCTGGCAGAGAGACGACCGGCGTTTGCTCGGCGGCCTTGGCGGCCACCGCCACGACCGGGCGCGCAGGCACCTCCGGCGGGGCCTTGCGCGAACACGCGCTCAATGTGGCGACGGCAATGGCCGTGGTGGCGACGGCCAGAGCGAGCCGGCGGCGGCGTAGTACGGTGTCGGGAAGAAGAGGCATCGTGCGCTCGCAACTCACAAAGTGAGACATTCGGAATAAATCTACGGGCGATGATATATGGATTGCGGGCGTGCCGCAACGGGCGTTGCGGGGGGTGGGTCACCCCCCCTGTGACTATCGATAGGCGCCATGTCATTGGATTGTTGTCGCCACGCCGGGAAAGGCCAACCGCCGAATTATTTTGGAGTACGATGCCTATCGGGCGATCAGACGATGGGTCGCTCGGTCGCTCGGTCGCTCGGTTGCTCAGATGCTCAGATGCTCGGTCTCTTGGTCTTTCGGGCTCTCGGCTAGGCCCGGGAAATGGCCGAAGCCCGCGTCGTGTCCGGTTCGGCATGTTAGGCGTTTCACCCTGTGACGCAGTCGAGGCAGTGCGCGTGGCGACGACAGCGGATATCGGCGCGCGTTCGCGGTCGTCGCCGCAGGGGCTTCCGAGTTTGACCAAAGTCAAGGCAAGAGCATGCGCGGCGAGCGCGCGTGGCGGCAAGACGGGGGTTCGCGCCTATGCTGGAGGTATCTGACATCTGACGTTTCGCGATTGACGTTCACCGGAGACGGATAGCCATGACAACACGCATCGCTTTGGTCACAGGCGGCATGGGCGGTTTGGGTGAGGCGATCAGCCTGCGCCTGGCCGATGCTGGGTATCGGGTTGCGGTGACCTGCTCGCCGCAGAACCACCATTGCGAAGACTGGGTCGAGCGCATGCGCGACACCGGCCGCGAGTTCGCGGCGTATCGCGTCGACGTGGCCGACTTCGCGTCATGCGAGGCCTGTGCGAAAGCCGTTGAATCGGACACCGGGCCGGTGGACATCCTGATCAATAACGCGGGAATTACGCGCGACGCGACGATGCGCAAGATGACGTCGGACGATTGGCAGGCGGTATTGCGCACGGACCTCGATAGCGTATTCAACATGACCCGGCCGATCTTTGGCGGCATGGTCGCACGCGGCTGGGGCCGCATCATCAACATCTCGTCGGTCAATGGCAGCCGTGGTGCGTTTGGACAAGCGAACTACGCCGCCGCAAAGGCCGGCATGCACGGGTTCACCAAGTCGCTGGCGCTGGAGCTCGCCAAGGCGGGGGTCACCGTCAACACGATCTCGCCGGGCTATCTCGCCACGAAGATGGTCACGGCTGTGCCCCAGGACGTACTCGAATCACGCATCCTTCCGCAAATTCCGGTCGGCCGGTTGGGGCGCCCGGATGAGGTCGCCGCCCTCGTGGCCTTCCTCGTGTCGGACGACGCCGGTTTCATCACCGGCAGCAACCTTGCCATCAACGGTGGCATGCATATGGAGTGACTTGCAGCGACGCTGCCAACCACTTACCCAGGAGAGTCACGATGACAAAGGAAACGAATCCGGCGCTGACGTTGGTCAAACTTGGCACTGCGAGTGCATTGGGGGCCTACGGCATTCTGCTGGAAGCCGCGCAACACATGCACCAGTTGCAGGCAGAGCGCGATACCGAATTGCTCAAGGCGCACGCCGACGCCGAGAAGTCGCTCGGTGGCGCCAAGGATTTCAATGGCTTGTTGACTGCGCACTTGCAGATGCTCAACGGTCAACTCGCACAGCAGAACGAATTCTGGCGCGAGTGGCTGGCCGTGTGCGCGCACAATCAACTGCTCTGGACCGAGCATCTGCGCAAGACCGGCGAAGACCTGCAGCATGGCATGGCCGGTGCCATGACGATGCCGGATCTGATGGGGACGGGCGCGGCGCCAGGCGAGGCCGCCAAGGCGGCCGAAGCGCCGTTGCAGAAGTGGTTCCAGGCGTTCAACGACGCTGCGCTGGGCACGATGGACGCCTGGCGGCGCATGTCGACGCAAGCGGCGCAGGCGACCGAGGCCGCCGTCTCGCAACAGTCGCCGCTCAACGGGCGCGTACCCCCGAAGCGCGGCAACGCGCCGGCTCAGCGCTCGAGCACGTAAGCGCCGGGCGCATCGCATAGCGAGCGTGCCGGCGGCCAGGCAGCGGCGATCGATTGGCCGCTGCCCTGCGCCAGCAGCCACGCCTGCCATGCCGGCCACCAGGAGCTTGGCCTGGCGGGCGTGGCGCCGAACCACTCCTCAGGGTCGCGATAGGCCGCGCCGGCCGCGCGCGTGGCGACCCGATGGTGGCTGGTCGGATGTCCTGGCTCGCAGACGATACCCACGTTGTGCCCACCCGAGACGAGGGCAAACGTCAGATCGCCGTTGTAGAGCAGGTGCATCTTGTAGACCGAGCGCCATGGGGAGATGTGGTCGCGCTCGGTCGCCACCACGAACATCGGTACGCGAATATCCGATAGCGCGACCGGCAACCCGCCGACCTTGAGCGTGCCCGTCGCCAACGCATTGTTCAGATACAGTTCGCGCAGGCAGTCGCTATGCAGTCGCGCGGGTATCCGTGTGGTATCGGCATTCCACACCGTGAAGTCGGTCGTTTGCGCCGGTTTGCCGAGCAGGTAGTCGTGCATGAGCCGCGACCAGATCAGATCGCGCGAATTGAGCAACTGGAAGGTGCCCGCGAGCTGCTCGCCGCTGATGAATCCCTGCCGCCACATCATCGCTTCGAGATAGGCTACCTGGCTGGCGTCGATAAAGAGTCCCAACTCGCCCGGCTCGCTGAAGTCGGATTGCGCAGCCAGCAGGGTCACACTGGCCAGCATGTCACGTTCGGTTTCGCCTTTGGCCTGTCTTTCAGCCCAATTTTCGTTACCGTCGCCGCGCGCGCTTGCACCGCCGCCCTGCGGGGTCTCACGCGCCAGCGTCGCCGCCGCGATGGCGAGCAGCGTGCCGCCCAGGCAGTATCCGCACGCGTGCACGGGCGCATTGTCCGTCAGACGGCGTACCTCCCGCAGCGCGGTCAACAATCCCGCGTTCAGATAGTCGTCCAGCCCTCGGCCGCGGGCCTTCGGCCCGGCGTTGTGCCACGACATCATGAAAACGTTGTGGCCCTGCGCCACCAGATAGCGCACGAGGGAATGCTGCGCCTCCAGGTCGAGGATGTAGTACTTCAGCAGCCACGACGGCACGATCAGGATCGGTTCGCGCCACGTCTGCGTCTGTGTCGGGGCATATTGCAGCAACTCGAAATACGCGTTGCGATAGACGACCTTGCCGGGCGTCGCGGCGATGTCGTGGCCGACGCAGAATGCCTTGCACGCTTGCGGCCCCGCCCCGGGCGCGTGGCCGGCCGCCATGTCGTGCAGGTCGGACCACCAGCGTTGCGCGCCGTTGACGAGGTTCTGCCCCTGCGTGTCTCGCACGGCGTTGATGACTTCCGGATTCAGGTACCAGAAGTTGCTTGGCGAGAACATGTCGAGCCATTGCCTCGCCATGAAGCGCACCACGTCACGGTGATGCCGATTGACGCCCGGAATCTCGCCGGTCATCGTGTCGACGAAATTCTCCGCGCGCAGGAAACGTTCACGCCACCAGGCGAATGGGGGTTGATCCCAGAGCGGATCGCGAAAACGCCGGTCGGCGACATGCGGGCCGCTGGGCTTGGCCCGACGGCTGGTCGTCGGCTTGTCGATGGCCGCGAAGGCCCTGAACACGTTGAGCTGATGCCCGGGCGCCGTGGCGGCGTGCATGGCCCAATCGGCCCAGGCGAGCGCCACGGCAGCGGGTGAGACATTGCCGGTAAAGCGCGCGGTCGCGGACATTGCGGCCCGATCCAGGCTGTCGGTAAAGGAGGTCGGGGACGACGGGAATTCCACCTCGGGCGTCTGGGCTGAAGCCGGCATGCTTTCCGCCGACGCAGAAGTATGGCTTGGGGCTGCGGCGGGCGCCGGGCCCGGCGGCGTGGCACGGCGCGTCGGCGGATCGGCGGTCTTGGGCGCGCCCCGCGAGCGCGATGCGGGTGATGATGGCGTCGCGGGGGACGATGGCGCTTCGGAAGTCTTGGCGCTGCGAGCAGGCATGGTGGACTCCGTTCTGGCTTGCCACGGTCATGCGAGCGCGCGCCGTGGGCGGCAACAATGAGCAACGAAAGCGGGCAACGACAACGAACCACACCACGGGACGCCGGCCATGGGCAACGCCCCCGGTGACGGGACATCGAGACGTCATCGGGTGTTTCGGCAAATATAGCGCAGACGTCTTACACCAATCGTGATCTACGACAAATAGCGGGGGCGCGTTGTTGTGACCCGCGCACGCGGTTCATCGTACCGGGGCGGGCGTTGACGTGCCGGGCGGAGCGGCAGGGATCGCGGGCACGGACACGTGCACGGGCTTTCGCGCGTGCCAACTGATGCGACGGAACGGGTGGTCGCGTCCGGACAGTGTGAGTGCGATGTGGGTGATCCAGCGTTGCGTCGGCACGCGCTCGCCATGCAGCCACATCACGAGGACAAACAGACTTGCCGCCATCGGCAGCGTTTTGAGATTGGGGGTGGCGTCGTGACGCGTGTGCCATGCAAACGCGGCGCAGACGGCGAAGCCCACGGCACAGCCGACCACAGTCTCCGAAATCGAGTGCGCCGAGAGGGCGACGCGCGACGCCCCGACCGCCACGCTGCCCGCGGCGGCGGCGGTCATGCCGAGCACACGCCACGGCCACGCGAGGTGGCGCACAAGCAGCCATGCGATGACTGGGTACACGGTGGCGGCGAGCATGGTATGGCCGCTCACGCCCGTGAAATCGAGTTCGCGCACCCCGAGGCCCCAGCCAAGGAACATGACCTTGGACGCCGCCACGGCAAGTGCGCCGGCGGCAAATAGCGCGACCCAGGTAAAGGCCATGCGCCACGCGCGGGCCGAGAGCAACCACAGGGTGAGGGCGGCAGCGGCGGGCACCGTCACCGCGGCACCGCCGAAATTGGTAATCGTGATCCAGAAGCTAGACATGACTGGCGAAGAACGGCCCAGTGGCGGAGAACGCCGGGCGAAAGCGCTATCTTACGCGCGCCACGGCGGGGTGAACACAGGGCGGTGCCGTTGACCGCAGGCAGACGGCGTCGGATGAGGCTGCTGTGTCGGGTGATCTCCCAAATGACGTCATTTTCATGGGGGTTGGCGGGTGTTTTGCGAGATTTCCCGTCAATTATCGCCGTGATGCCCCGTAGACTGCGTCGTTTTCGAACAGGTTTCTCGAGCGATGTCTTTCTCTTCACCCTCCTTCAAGCGCAAGTGCGCCGCGTTGGACGGCGGCGCGCAAGGCCTGCGGGGGCGGGGCGAAGGCCGTCGCTCCCGCAGGCTCGCGGCCTGGGTCTGGCTGTGCATGGTGGCGCCGCTGCCTGCGCTGGCCGACGCCGACGGCATGGCCGACACATTGCGTCTGCACCCGCGTCTGACCCCGTCCTTTACCTTCGCCTCGCCGACGCCGCCTGGATTGGCCGACGTGTCGTCCCCGCAGACGGACGTGACGTTACGCCAATCCGTCTGTGCCAAGGTGACGCCGCTTTATGCGATGCCCATGACCGTGCGCGCGGCAAAGCCGCTCGTCATGCCGGTGACCTACTCCCGGGTGTCGTCGGATTTCGGCACGCGCTACCACCCGGTGCGACGCGTGAAGCATCGCCACACCGGCATCGATCTCGTCGCGCCTTTGGGCGCGCCGGTACGCGTGGTGGCACAAGGCGTGGTGAAGTCCATCGGCTACGAGCGCCGGGGGTTTGGGCGTTACATCGTGATCGCACATCGACACGACAGCGAGACGATCTACGCCCACCTGTCCGCCACGGCGCGCGGGCTGCGCGTCGGCGAGACGGTAACGGCGGGCCGGGTCATCGGCGCGGTCGGCAAGTCGGGCATGGTCACGGGCCCGCATCTGCACTTCGAGCTGCGTCGACAGGGGGTTCCCGCCGATCCGCGTGCGCTGCTGCGTCGCACGGCCCGGATGAGCGAATCGTCCTCAGGCGCAGGCAACCCGTGTCTGAACGTGCTCAATGGTGTGCCGTCGTGGCATCTGCATGGCGGCGCCGGCGCGGTGGCTCGATGGCAATACTCGCCGCTCTGAGGCGCAAGTCGATTTGAGGCGCTACATCTGCCTGTGTTGTGGGAAGCACTTCAGGCGGCGACCTGATATCGTATGGCGCTTGCCCGATCCTCTTCCGGAGAGTGCCATGTCGCAAGTCCCTTCGTCACATGCCCCGGTCAATCCTGCGTGGCAGGCCGAACAGTACGTCAAGTTCGAAGACGAGCGCACGCGTCCCGTGCGCGATCTCGTGGCCGCCATCCCGCCCCTTGCCGATCGCGGCGTGGCGCGCGTGGTCGATATCGGCTGCGGCCCCGGCAACTCCACCGAAGTGCTCGCCGCGCGCTATGCGCATGCCGACGTGCTCGGGTTGGACAGCTCGCAGGACATGGTCGACGCGGCGCGCGCGCGATTGCCGCAACATCGGTTCGCGCTGGCTGACATCTCGACGTGGACGGATGGCCCGTTCGACGTGATACTCGCCAACGCCGTATTGCAATGGTTGCCGGATCACGAAACGCTGTATCCGCGCCTGGTCGGCTGTCTGTCCCCCGGCGGTTCGCTGGCCGTGCAGACCCCCGACAATCTCGACGAACCGGCGCACCGGCTGATGCGGGAAGTTGCAGCCGATCCGCGTTGGGCCGCAACGCTCAAAGGGGTGGAGCGCACAGCACGTCACGGCGCGACGTTCTACTATCCGCTGCTGCGCGCGTTGTGCTCGCGCGTGGACATCTGGCGGACCACTTACTATCACCCGCTCGAGGGCGGGGCGCCGGCGGTCGTGGAGTGGTTCAAGGGCAGTGCGTTGCGGCCATTCCTCGCGAAGCTTGACGATGCGTCGCGAGAGGCGTTCCTCGTGCGATACACGGACGAGATTGCCAAAGCGTATCCGGCGCTGGCCGACGGCACGGTATTGTTGCCGTTCCCGCGACTGTTTGTGGTTGCGACGCGCTGATTTGCCCGATGAGTCGAAATCACCCCTCGCGGGGGAGGTGGATGGGTGCGGCGCCTGGCCGGCGACGCGTCCGATGCGCGGTGTAAAGTAGCGGCCATGACCGTTCTGTGCCCGCCGATTCAACCGTTTCGCAACGCTCCCCAGTACTGGCGCTCGTCGCTCGTGCCCGGTGGCGACATGCTCACGGCCGAATACAACGACCACACCTTTGCCCCGCATTGGCACGATGCGTACACGTTCGCGTGCATCGTGGAGGGCGCCGAGCGCTATGCCTACCGGGGTGCGGAGCATGTGGCGGATGCCGGGTCGGTGGCCATCATCCACCCGGGCGAGGTGCATACCGGGGCACGCGAGACGGATTTCGGGTGGCGCTATCGCGTGTTCTACCTGCCGGTCGCTTTCGTGCAGGGCGTGCAGCGCCAGGTGGCGTGCCCGTTGGCCGGGCCGACGACGCCCGGCGATACCCAGCCATGGTTCGGCGAGCAGGTCATCCGCGACACGCAGGCAATGCAGCGGCTGACGGCGGCGCATCGTCTGCTCCAGAGCGGCGCCGACCCATTGCTGGCTGAAAGTGTGTTGATCGAGGCCGTCTCGATCATGCTGGCGCGTTACGCGCAGGCGGATGTGCCGGAGATGCCGGGGCGTCGCGACGCGGTGCGCGTCGAGACCATGAAGGCGCGGCTCTCGGCCGATCTCACCGAGCCGTTGTCGTTGACGGCGTTAGCCGAAGCAGTCGATCTGTCGCCATTTCACGCGGCACGGTTATTCTCGCGCGAGACGGGGCTCGCGCCGCATGCCTGGCGCAATCAACTGCGTCTGGTGCGCGCCTTGCCCGCATTGCGCGCCGGCGCGTCGGCGACCGACGTTGCCGTGGCGCAGGGCTTCAACGATCTGTCTCACTTCACACGCTACTTCCGGCGTGCGTTCGGCGTGTCGCCCGGAAAATGGAGTGCAAGCCGGGCGGAGGTCACGTTGACCAGCAGCCCGGTCGCCATGGCCGTGCCGCCCACAATGAACAGCAGCGAATAGTTCCCCGACGTTGCGGCGAAGAGGAACGACAGCCCATAGGCGGCACCGGCCTGCAACGTGGCGAAGCTGGTCGTGGCGGTACTCCAGGCGGGTTTTTGTCGGGCGGGATGATGGGCGAGCAATTCGTTCACGCGTCCGAGCACCAGCGGCACGATGCCCGGGGTGAAAGCGCCCATCACCACGCTGGAGACCATCAGGGCTGGCATGCCGAGGCCGAGCACCGGCAGCAGCACGGCACACAACTGCGCGACATAGGCGACGCGCAAGGCCCGCGCAAAGCCGATCCGATCGGCGAGATGTCCGACAAAGAGCGGCCCGACGATCGCCCCGAGTCCGTACAGCACCCAATAGTTCGCCCCGGCGTCGAGTCCCTTGCCGAGCCCGCGTGCGACATAGTCGACCAGGAAAATCATGTGCGGCACGAGTGCGACGGCGTTCAACGCGTATTCGACATAGAGCGATCGCAGCGCCAGCGGACTGACGGGCGCGAGCCGGGTATGCGCCGTGGTGCTGGCAGCCGTTGGCACGGGACTGCCGTCGGGCCAACCGCGCCACGCCACCGCCGTAAGGACCAGCGAAAGCATGCCCAGGCCGCGCCATGTCTCCCCCAGCCCCACACGTAACAGCAACGGCACGAGTGTGCCCGACGCGGCGATCCCCAGTCCGAGGCCAGCGAAAATTGCACCGCTCACGATGCCTCGGCGCGATGGGGGCACATGTGCCAGCACCGACGGTGCTGCCGTCACCATCAATACGCCACCCGCGAACCCCGAGGCGAACCGCCACGCGAAAAACCAGACGAACGAGAGGGGCCAGGCGCAAGCGAAGAACGCGACGACGGCCACCAGCATCATGGTGCGCAGGATCGTGACATTTGCGGCGTGGCGGGCAAGCACGCGAGCCCCCAACGCGCCGGCCAGATAGCCCCCGAGATTGGCCGCGCCAAGATATGCCGCCGTGGCAGGCGAGAACCAGTGCGCGCCAATGATCGCGGGCAACAGCGCGGTATAGGCGAAGCGGGCAAACCCGATGCCGATGAGGCTGGCACAGGCGGCCGACAGGGTGGCGCGCCAGGTGTTGAAGGCGGCAGTCGTTGGACTGCCGAGGACGAATTGGGACATGATGACTCCGGAAGCGGCGCGTTAGCCTTGGCGTCGATCGGCGCGAGGCGTAACCGCGATGGAGTCAGTCTAGGGCGTGGCGGCGCGCCGGGGAACGACCACGTCTCGGAAGTCATTCTTCCGCGCGGCGTAACAATGCCATGGGCGCGTGGCACCGGCCATCGGCATCGCTCACGCGTCAGGCCTGGCCAGCCAGCTTGTGCACGCGCGAGAAATGTCGGCGCAGACGCGGCACCGCGAAGTCGACGAAGGCGCGCACCTTGGGCACCGCCAACCGTCCTTGCGGCGTGATGAGGTGAACCGGCATGGGGGGGTGTTCATAGTCCTGCAAAACGATGCGCAGCGTGCCGCGCTCCATTTCATCGACGATGTGATACGTCAACATTCGCGCCACGCCGTGTCCCGCGACGACCGAGGCAATCGCGGCCCGAATCGAATTGACGACGAGTCGCGGCGTGAACTGTACGACCTGCGGTACAGAACCGCGTCCCGTGGCGGGGAAACGCCACGAGTCGATGCCGAAGTACGTCATGGACACGATCTGCTGTTTCGCGAGATCGGCGGGCGTGTCGATGGGATCGTGGGTTGCCAGGTAAGCGGGCGCGGCGGCAACGATTCGCCGAACCTCACCTACGTGAGTGGCGATGAGCGAAGAGTCAGGCAGATGGGCGACGCGCATCGCGACATCGATGCCCTCGTCGATCAGACTCACGGGCAGGTCGCTCAACTGCAGGCGGACGACGACTTCCGGATAGCGTTCGATGAAGGCGTCCACGATTTCGCGCAGGAACGTTTCACCGGCGGCGAGCGGTGCGGAAACGGTAAGCAGGCCGCGTGGGGCGGAGCGCTCACCGGCGGCGATCACGTCGGCTTCGTCCAGATCGAGCAGAATGCGCCGGCACGCGGCGGCATAGCGCTCACCCGCCGCGCTCAGTTTGACCGAGCGCGTCGTGCGATGGAGCAGTGCCGTGCCGGTATGCGCTTCGAGATAGCCGATGGCGCGGCTTACCGCCGCGGCCGAGCGCCCGAGGCGCCGGGCCGCACTGGCAAGGCTTCCTTCGTCGACGATGGCGACGAAGACTTTCATGGCATCGATTCGGTCCATGAGAGATGAGGGAAAGGGAGATGGCGCAGGGTGGATCCCGGATCGGCCGATGGACAAGATTACCCTTAAACCCGGCGTTTCTGCGATTTCGTCGCGCAGACGCTCAAGTTTTGTCGAAAGGACTCGTTAAATCTCCTCAGAGGTACCGAGAGAGACGCTGGCCTGCCAGGTTTGCCGGCAGCGGGCTGGACCGACGACAACACCGCAGGACGAATCGCTTAACGCGCGCAAGGCAATGTTCAAGAACCTGAGTATCAGCAAACGGCTCGCCGCCGCCTTTTCCATCAATGTATTCATGCTGTTGGTCGTGGCCGTGGTGGCCGTGACGAAAATGGCGACCATGGATACGAATACCCAGCTCATCGTTTCCGACCTGAACCACAAGATTCTTGAATTTCATGGCCTGAAGGATCGCGCGGCGCACGTTGCCGTGCTCCTGCGCGATATCGTGATGTCCGAAGACAACACACAACTCGATGCCCGTCTGGCCAAGATCGACGAACTGCGCCAGGCCAACAACAAGAGCATCGCGGGCATGGCGACGATCTTCTACACGGACAAGGGCAGGGCGCTCTACCGTACGCTGGCCGACACGAATGCGGACTACGGAAAGCGGCTCGACGCGGTCGTGGCGCTCGTTCGTAGCGGCAATTTTGCCGAAGCCAAGACCGAGCTGATGGGACCGCTGCAAAAGGTCCAGGTGGCGTACTTCGCGCCCCTCGACGGCTTGATGGAGGTTGGCAAGGTGGTCAGCGCGAAGGAAGCCGGCGACGCGACCGCCGCGTACGCGTCCGCGAGGCTTTGGTTGCTCGCGACGATGCTGGCGTCGATCGCGCTTTCCGTCGTATCCGCGGTGGCGATTACGCGCTCGGTCACGCGCCCGGTGCGCGCTGCCGTGCAAGGCGCGTCGGCGCTCGCCCGCGGCGACCTGACGCATCGCGTGAGCGCCGAGCGCGCCGACGAGATCGGCCAGATGGCGAATGCACTCGACATGGCCGTCGAACAACTCGGCCACCTCGTGCGCAATATTCAGGGCGCGTCAGGGGCGATCGACAACGCGGCGCGCGAAATTGCGCAAGGCAATACCGACTTGTCGCAGCGCACCGAAGAGCAGGCCGCATCGCTCGAAGAAACGGCCGCGTCGATGGAAGAACTGACCTCGACCGTGCGTCAGAACGTCGAACATGCGATGGAGGCGCGACGTCTGTCGCACGAGGCAACCGGTGTGGCCGATGCGGGCGCGCAGAGCGTGCGGGCCGTCGTCGAGACGATGCAGGCGATGGCCAGCGCATCGGCACGCATGAGCGACATGATCACGGCCATCGAAGGCATTGCGTTCCAGACCAATATTCTCGCGCTCAACGCGGCCGTGGAAGCGGCACGCGCGGGCGAGCAGGGCCGCGGCTTTGCCGTGGTGGCCGGCGAAGTGCGCACGCTCGCCCAGCGCTCGGCGGGTACCGCCAAGGACATTCGCGAATTGATCGCGGCGTCGGTGCAACAGGTCGAGGATGGGACGTCGCGCGTGGAAGTGGCCGGTCGCACGATGGATCAGATCGTGGTGTCGGTGAAGCGCGTGAGCGAGCTGATCGCCGAGATCGCCGCGGCGAGCGACGACCAGGCGCGCGGCATCGAGCAGGTCGGGCAGGCCGTCACGCAGATGGATCAGGTAACGCAGCAGAACGCCGCACTGGTGGAACAGGCCGCGGCCGCGGCAGACCACCTGCGTCAGCAGGCCGCAGAACTGGTCAACGAAACCGCGAAATTCCGAGTGGAACGCGACGGCAGCGCCAGCCTGGGCATGACGCCGCGTGCCCCGAGAGGGGCGTTGGCGGGGAGTGCGCTGCCCCTCGGTGATAGCGGCATGGCGACGCTGCGCGCACATCGCGCAGCCGCCTGATTCCGCGCGATCCCTCAAGGGCTTCCCAGTGAGGCTCAATTTGCGTCGATCGCCCCGGAATCCACGCGAAGCGAATTTGAAGCGTCTTTTCATTCGCGATCCCATTCATTTTATCGAAAATTGGCGTTCCGCTATCGCCGGATCGCCGCAAACGCCCCGTGGTGCTGCCACCACGGGGTGAATTTTCGCGGTTGCCAATTTGAATCCGTCAAGTGACAATCGACTGCGCACCCTGGAAACACATAACCATACGGGGCGCACCGGGGCGGGGAAAACTGAAGAGTATTGGGACAAGATGGCAGCCAAAGTCGTGAAGTATTCGCGTGAAGGCGTGACGTATTACGAAATTCGTGGCGCACTGCCCGACGGTACGAGATATGAGGACCGGGTGGGATTCAGCGAACGCGAGTTGACATTCCGGCACCTCGTCGCGGCGAGGATCAAGCTGCTGCGTAGCGAATACGAGATGGCGTGCCAGAACGTTCGGGCGGAATGCAGGGCGAATATCGCAGCGCCGGGGTGGGTAAAACAACTGATCTTTTGAGTGACGTAGGGCCGTAGGGCGGCGGGGAAGCGATCGCAAGTGTTGCGTCGTCAAGGTAATGAAATACTCACATATTGAGATTGCCTTATACTGCGCGGAGGCTTCGTGTCCGTTCGAAATACATGGAATTCGTAACAAAAGACGTCCTGGCAAGCTGTATGGCGTTGCTGCTGGACGCCGTATTTCTCGTCAACAGGGCAGGCACTCTCGTCTATGTGAGTCCGGCCTGCGAACCCATTCTCGGTTACGCGCCGCAGGACTTGCTGGGGCGCTCGATGATCGACTTCGTGGCGAAAGAAGACCGCGAGCGCACGATCGAAGAGTCAAAGTTCGTGATGGCGGGACTGCCCCGGATCGGTTTCGAGAATCGCTATATTCACAAGGACGGTCATTACGTCCATATCATGTGGTCGGCCCGCTGGTCCGAAGACCACGAACTGCGCATTGGCGTGGCACGGGACGTGTCGGCCAAGAAACAGGCCGAAGCGTTGCAGCGCGCGACCTACTCGATTTCCGAAGCGGCCCATGACGCCGCCGATATTCGCTCCCTCTGCAAGGCGGTCCACGACACGCTGTCCACGCTGTTCCCGATCGAAGCCATCGTCGTGGCGACTTGCGATGCCGAGTTGTCGACCTGGGAAAAGGCGTATCAGTATCGCGACAGTGCTGCCATTCCCTTGCTCGACTGGCCGCAGGCGCAGCGCCTGTCGACGCAGGCCACGCAAGCGCAGGGAACCCTGTGGCACCTGATCGAAGCCGCGCCGATCGACGGGGCGGGGCAATCGATCCCGCACGTGTGTGCCGAGCCGTTGGCGCCGGACACGCTTGTCGAGCCCGGCAAGCAGGCGCTGGCGATTCTGTCGATGCATACGGCGCGGCGCGCGGTGGGCACGCTCATGCTCTATGGTCCTGCCGGTGCGTTGCAGGCCGAGGCCGCACAACGGCTGCTGGCGTTCGTCTGCGACCAGACTGCATTGGCCATCGAGCGAAAGCAACTGATCGACGATCTCTACAAAGCGGCGCGATTCGATGAGCTGACCGGATTACCGAACCGCCGCACGTTTGGCGAGTTCGCGAGCGAGGCCGTGCGCCGTGCCCAGCGCACCAATGCAAAGCTGGCGCTCCTGTTCGCCGATATCGACGGCTTCAAGGGCGTGAACGACAGCCTGGGGCACGCGGTCGGCGACTTGCTGCTCAAGGAGATCGGCCAGCGCATGAAGTCCGGGGTCACGGGATGCGGCTTCGTGGCGCGCCACTCGGGCGACGAGTTCGTCGCCATTGTTCAGGATGCGGAAGTCGTGGAGCGAATCGACTTTGCGGTCACGCGTCTGCGCGCCGAGATCGAGCAGGTCATCTCCGTGAACGATGCCAGTCTGAGCGTGCGTGTGAGTGTTGGCGTCGCGGTATTTCCGGACGACGGCGAATCGATGAGCGAGCTCATCCGCGTGGCCGACCAGCGCATGTATGCGAACAAGTCCGCGCGCAAATCCGGCGAGGCCAGTTTTTTGCGGCGTCTGATCTGACGCGTGCGTCACGCCCTCGGGGCCATCATCCCAGCGTCTGCGTCGGCCAGACCATTTCGATTTCGACGGCGATCGAGCGGGCAAGGCCGTCCAGGTCCGGGAACAGCGACGCGTTCGTGACGTTCATCCGGTACAGCCATTTCATCGCGTCCGCGCGCAGCGCGAGCGGCAGCACGATCTTGCGCAGCAGCGGTTCGTCGCTCTCATAGCCGTCGAGAATGCGATGCATCGGACGGTCGATCACGCCCGGCACCACGAACGTGCCGGATTGTGCGATCAGGCGGCCGTCCATTTCTTCCGGCTCGCCGAACCAGACCACCTCGTTGTCGTTGCCGAGAAAGTACTTCGCCATGTTCCCCTTGACGCGCGGATCGATCGTGTCGCGGGTCAGCCACGGCGCATGGCGCGGACGGGCGCGGTCGTCGTAAAGCGCGGGGGTGTTGAGCGCAAAAATGGCCGAATCGCTCGTGGCGCGCTCCAGGGCGAAAAATGCGGCGACGAATGGCGATTTCGTGAAGTCCAGCAGCCGGGTGGGCGCGCCGTGGTGTTGCATCAGTCCAAGGCAGCGCAGGTCGTCGTGCAGCAGGTCGGGCCAGGGGACATGGTTGTGCGCCTTGCGCCGGAAGATGCGGATGGCGCGTGCCTCACGGCTGCGCCACTGTTCCTTGTCCGCCACATAGGCATGCAGATACCGCGAGAGCGAACTCTGCAGATGCCAACGCGCGTCCTGCTGCCCGCGAAAGGCCCAGCCTTCGAAGCGGGAGGACAACGCCATGAAATCCTTCCAGCTCTCGACGACGGTGGTGTCCATAGTGGGCGAAATCCTTGAGTGAGCGTGCAACGCCGCCATGCCGTTGGGGGCGCGCGCCATGGTGGCGCGAGCGATGCATGGCGTCGGCCACTATAGTACGGTGTGTGTGACAGCTCAAGCGCGCGCGCCCCGAATGCGCCGTCTGCCCGTGCGCGTGCGATCCGCGATGCGCACCCGACGCGTCATTCATGCAGCACGCTAGCCCCTTCCATCCCCATCCTTACGGAGACGAATGTGAAATACGACAACATCGAACAGGTCGCGGTCATCGGCACGGGCGTCATTGGCGCCAGTTGGGCCGCTTACTTCGTGGCGCGCGGTCTGCGAGTGAACGCCTGGGATCCGGCGCCGGGCGCCCGCGAGCGCTTGCGCGAGGCGCTCGAGGCGCACTGGCCGACGCTGACGCGGATCGGCCTGAGCCCAGGCGCCTCGCGCGACGCGCTGACGTTTCACGACACGCTCGACGCCGCCCTGGCCGGCGCCGACTTCGTGCAGGAAAGCGGCCCCGAGCGCGAGGACCTCAAGCAGGATCTCTTTCGCAAGATGGACGCTGCCTTGCCCGCGTCCGTGGTGATCGCGTCGAGTTCCTCGGGACTGCTGATGAGCCGCGTTCAGTCGGTGTGTGCCCATCCGGAGCGCGTGGTGCTCGGGCATCCGTTCAATCCACCGCATTTGATTCCGCTGGTCGAGGTCATCGGCGGCGAGCGGTCCTCGCAGGCCGCCATCGACACGGCGATGCAGTTCTACCGTGCCATCGGCAAACGAGCGATCCATGTGAAGAAGGAGGTCAAGGGGCACATCGCGAACCGGCTGCAGGCGGCGCTTTGGCGTGAAGCGATGCACCTGGTTGACACCGGCGTGGCCTCGGTGGCCGACATCGACGACGCGATCGCCTACGGTCCGGGCTTGCGCTGGGCGGCCTTCGGTCCGTTCGTGAACCTTCACCTGTCTGGCGGTGCAGGGGGGATCGCGCATATGCTGGAGCATCTCGGCCCGCCCATCGAGTCGTGGTGGGCGGATCTCGGCGCGCCGGTGCTGACGGACGACCTCAAGGCGCGCATCGCTGCCGGCGTCGACGACGAACTGGCCGGACGGAGCAATGCGCGGCTCGAAGCCGAGCGCGACGCCGTCATCCTCGGCATTCTCGCGCGCAAGGCTTAGTCGTCGCGGGCGCGGGCGTCGCCGATGGCGCCCGCCACGCCCGGCATCCATTGGCTGGTGCCTTGAGCGGCGCTCGATCGGACCGAGCGGTCCGAGTGCGGTCCGCCCGGCAAGCATCCGAGTCCTTCGAGCGTGGCACCGATCGCGACATCCAGCGGAGTGTGTGGTTCCTGCCCTAGGGTGGCGACGAGTCGCGTGTTATCCATGCGCACCGATTGCCTCCAAAGGTAACGCATTTCACGCAGCTCGCGCAGTGTCGTGACGAAGGGCGACGCTGCCCAGACGAGCCACCACGGGAATCGTCGCGTCGTCACGTCGACGCCATGTTGCGCCATGACGCGAGCGATCGCGGCAGCCATCTGCGTACCGTCGGTGTCCCAATGGCCGGCCATGTGGAAGTTGGCGAAGTCGTCGAGGGTGTGGCGGCGCTCGATGAGCATGACCATCGCGCGCCCAACGTCGGGCAGGTAAGACCATTGATGACCCACGCCATGCGCGTTGGGCACCCGGACGACGCGCGTGGTGCGACCCGGCTTCACCAGCCCTTGCCCAAACCAGCTATTACCCGCCTGCGGACCGAAGAAGTCACCCGCGCGCACGATGATCGTGCGCACACCCTTGCGGCTTGCGTCGCGCAGACGGCCTTCCATCGTCGCGCGAATGCGTCCTTTGCGGGTGCGCGGGTGCTGCGGGGCGTCATCGTGCAAGACGGGGAATGTCTCGGGGCCATAGTTGTAGACCGTGCCGGGCAGGACGATGGTGGCGCCGTTCAGGGTAGCGGCCGCGAGCGTGTTCTCGAGCATCGGCATCACTTGTGTGTCCCAGTGGCGATATCCGGGCGGATTGACGGCGTGCACGATCACCTCGCAGTCCCGCGCCGCCGCCAACACATCACTCGTGTGCATAGCGTCGCCGTCGCGCCACTCAATGCCGTTGGGCGATGCGCCGACATGCGGCGCGCCGCCGCGACGCAAGGCGCGCACATGCCAGCCGGCGGCGAGCAATTGACGCGCGACTTCGCCACCGATGCCACCGGTTGCGCCAAGAACCAGCGCGCGAGACACGTTGTATGGGGACTCGTGGGCCATGGAGCCACTCCTCGAATGTTGTTGGTCAGGCTATTCTCCGTGTCACGCGCTTTAAATAAAATTGCCTGAAACCTTCTATCGGCTATACATATTTGTATGACGACAACGCTTAACTGGGATCTCTGCCGGACGTTTCTCGCGGTGCTCACCGAGGGGTCGCTCTCCGGTGCGGCGCGCGTATTGGGCATCACACAGCCGACGGCGGGCCGTCATATCGCCACGCTGGAGGCGGTGTTGGGGCAAACGCTCTTCACGCGTTCGCAGAGCGGTTTGCTGCCAACCGACGCGGCAGCATCACTGCGACCCCATGCGCAGGCGATGCTGCACACTGCGCAGGCATTTGAGCGCGCGGCGGCAAGTCAGGGGGAAGGGGTGAGGGGCGTCGTGCGGCTCTCGGCGAGCGAGGTCGTCGGCGTGGAAGTGCTGCCACCGGTCCTGAGCGCGTTGCGCCGCGCGCACCCGCAACTGATCATCGAGCTGGTTCCCACGAACCGCATTCAGGATCTGCTGCATCGTGAAGTCGACATTGCCGTGCGAATGGCGTCGCCGCAGCAGGACGCGCTGCTGTCGCGTCGTGTGGGATACGTCGAGATCGGTCTGCATGCGCACGCCGATTATCTGGCGCGCAATGGCGTGCCGTCGTCGCTGGACGACCTCGCGCATCACACGATGATCGGCTTCGATCAAATGACGCCGTTCATCCGTGACGCCATCCGTAGCGTGCCCGGCTGGTCACGCGAGCGTTTTGCGTTTCGCGCCGATAGCGACCTGGCGCAACTGGCGATGATCCGGGCCGGCTATGGCATCGGGGCGTGTCAGGTGCCGCTGGCACGGCAGGATGCCCGGCTCGTGAGCGTGTTGCCGAACGCCTTTCGGTTCAAATTGCAGACGTGGGTCACGATGCACGAAGACCTGCGCCAGAGTGCCCGCTGCAAAGTGACGTTCGACGCACTCGTGGCGGGATTGGCTGCTTACATGGCAGGATAAAGCGGCAGATGCGCATGACCGAATAGGGAGAACAGATATTATTGATATACAATATATCAACAATATCAACGATCACGAGACAATCTTCGCGCCATGTTCGATCCCTCGTTGTTCGGACGGATGTCACCGGACGTCCTAGCCACCGCGTCCTCATCCCCCTCTGCCGCACCGACATCGCCGTCGACATCCCCGCCGGCATCGTCTTCATCGGCCTTACCGTCTACCTTGCCTCCCGGGCGTCACTGTCTCGGGTTGAGTGAGCAGCGCGATGCCGTGCTTTACGTGCCGCCTGATTTGCCCACCGACTCGCCGGTACCGCTTTTCGTGATGTTTCATGGCGCGGGCGGCTTCCCGGAAAAGGTGTTGCCGTTCATCGAGCCGCATGCCCAGCGCCACAAGTTTCTCGTACTCGCACCGCACTCGACCTTCCCGACGTGGGACATCGTGATCGGCGGGAACGGTCCGGATCTGGAGCGCCTGCAACAGGCGCTGCGCGAGGTCGCCGGTCGGTATCGCCTCGATATGGGACGCGTGGCATTCGCGGGTTTTTCCGATGGGGCGAGCTACGCCTTGTCCATCGGCGTGACGAACGGCGATATTGCGAGCCACGTCATCGCGTTCTCGGGCGGCTTCATGTCCATCTTCGTTCAGGAAGGGCAGCCCCGCATCTTCATCGCGCACGGACGGCAGGACGAACAACTGCCCATCGCGACGAGCGCTCGCCAAAACGCCGGCAAGCTCACGGCGGCGGGCTACGACGTGCAGTACGTCGAGTTCGACGGGTTGCACATCATCGAGCCGGACGTCGTGGCGCGTGCCATCGACTTCTTTCTCGCCTGACGCTTCTGCCTGATACGCACATTGCCACCCGGCAACGTGCGTACGGGCCATATGCCTTACGGGGAGTGCCGTTCATGGATTTCGAAATTCCCGAGTCACTGATTCATCCGCTGCTACAGCTCATCGGCAGCGATTCAACGCTGGGCAAGCAGTTGACGGCCTACGGCGTGTGTCGGGGCAACCTGCGGGTGTCGAGCGAATGGTTCGACGCGAAGTCGCTCAACACACTCTATGTGTTGAGCAAGACGCAGAACGAACGCGCGCTGATGTTCCAGATGCTGGCGCTCGACAACGTCTACCATGCCCCGCAGGCGCGGGTGATCCCGAGTCTGGACAAACTGGTGTCGGGCCTCGTTGCCTATCTCGCTCGCGACGTCATCGACGGTTGGGTGTATCAACGTCACCGCGACGGCGCCCTGTTGCCGTGGCTCGTGCGTCGCCTGCGCTACGTGGAGCCGGAGCAGGGATCGCCCTATGTCGTTATGGACATGTTGGCGAACACGATGCAGTCGGCCAACTCGAACCTGACCGAGCCTCGCCTGCGCCGCTCGGGCATGACCACGTCGCTGGTCTTCACGCGCGACGACATTGCCAACCGCACCATCCCCGAATTGCTCGCCGAATTCGGCTTCTACAAGGAGTGCGAAGAATTCAAGCGCGAATACGAACAGCATGCGCAGCGGTTCCTGCGCGTGCAGCGTGCCTTCGGGGCGCAATTCGTGCTGCGTCGGGCGGCGTTCTCGGTCGATGCGAAGGGGGCAACCGAGTTGATCCACGTGGTGGATGGCGCGACGGCGAAGTGCGTGAATGACGAAGAGCGACTCGAGCGCAATTTCGAGATGGCGTGCGATGCGGACTTCTGGCGCAAGGCCGATATTGCGCACGGGTTCGAGACGATTCCGTTGCATTGCTATGTGCACGTGTTCCACCTGGACTGGCACCGCAATCTCTGGGTGCATGTGCAGAACATGACCGAGTATGCGTACCAGCCGGCGTTGCGCGACAAGCTCGTGCTGCCGGCACACCACCACGACCTGATCGACATCCTGACATCGAACATGAACGTGATGATGCCGGACTTCGTTCCGGGCAAATCGGGCGGTGCGACGATCCTCTGCCAGGGGGCGCCCGGATTGGGCAAGACGCTCACGGCGGAGATCTATGCCGAAGTCGTCGGCAAGCCGCTCTACCGTGTGCATTCCGGGCAATTGGGGACGACGGCGGCATCGGTGGGCGCCGCGCTCATGAGCATTCTGCGACGGGCCATGCGCTGGAACGCCATCCTGCTGCTCGATGAGGCCGATGTGTACATTCGCCGGCGCGACAACGACCTGGA
Source organism: Pandoraea eparura (assembly GCF_902459725.1). GTDB lineage: Bacteria > Pseudomonadota > Gammaproteobacteria > Burkholderiales > Burkholderiaceae > Pandoraea > Pandoraea eparura. Next base: position 4,794 of record NZ_CABPSH010000003.1, on the reverse strand, counting down.
GCACAACGCCATCGTTGCGGAATTCCTGCGCTCCCTGGAGTACTTCCACGGCCTGCTGTTCATGACGACGAACCGCTGCGGCGACGTCGACGACGCCATCCTGTCGCGCTGCATTGCCACGATTCATTACGAGACGCCGGGGCCGTCGGACGCGCGCCGGATCTGGCGCATGCAGGCCGAACAGGTGGGTGCGCCAATCGACGACGCCCTGATCGAAACGCTTGCGAGCCGGTACCCGAAGGCGAGCGGGCGCGACATCAAGGAACTGATGAAGCTGGCGAGCCGCTATTGCAAGGTCAAGGACACGCCGTTCACGGAAGACGTGTTCCGGCTCTGCGGGCTGTTCCGTGGCTATGAAGCGTAAAGCGCATGGCGCGCCGCAGCAGACTGATATGCGGGAAAACTAGAGGCGCGCGTGCGCGCTGGTATGGCTATATTGGTGCGGGCCTGCACCGACGTCACAGCGGGCTCGTGACCGGGCAATCGCCCGGTTCGCGAGCTCTTGACGTTGCAGCGCCGCGCCGTGTCCAGCGGGAGGCGATGGCATCGCCCCCCGGCAGTCCGATGTCAGCGAAGGAGAAGTCGTGGAGACACATGGAGAGCTGCACCGGGCGATTCTGAACAATATCCCGGACCAGGCATGGCTCAAGGACACCGAGTCGCGCTACATCCTCGTCAACGAAGCATTCCTGGTCGCTTGCGGCCGCACGGAAGCGGAAATCATCGGCAATACCCCTGACAAGGTCTGGTCGTCCGAATGGGGGAAGGTCTATCTCGCCACCGACAGGGCGGTTGTGGCGAGCGGTGTGCGCCGGCGCTATGAAGAGAGCCGGCCGGGCGCCGACGGCACGCCGCGCTGGTTCGACACTGTCAAGATGCCCGTCAGGGATGCCGCCGGCGGTATCGTGGGCACCGTCGGTATTTCTCGCGACATCACCGACCGCAAGCGCGCCGAGACGGCATTGCTCGATTCGCGCGCGCAACTGCGTCAGCTCTCTGCCTATCTGCAAACGGTGCGGGAAGCCGAGCGCACGCGCCTGTCGCGCGAGCTTCACGACGAACTCGGTCAATGGCTGGGCGGGCTGCGGCTGGGCTTGAACTACCTGGACGCGCAACCCGGCGCGGCACCGGCCGATCAGTCCGCCCACCTCCAGATGCTCAAGCACCTCGTTGACGAGACCATCGACGCGGTGCATCGCATTGCGGCCGACCTTCGGCCCGCCGTGCTTGACGAACTGGGTCTGCACGCCGCGCTGGAGTGGCTGACCGAGTCGTTCGCGCAACACCACGGCTTGCCGTGCGACCTGGCGATGCCCGAAGCCGTGACGGCGAGTCTCGACAGCGAATGCAGCACGGCGATCTTCCGGATCGTGCAGGAGTCGCTCACGAATGCCAGCCGTCATGGACAGCCGTCGCACGTGCGCGTGTCGCTCGATCTGCGCGACGGCATCTGTCACGTAAGCATTGCCGACGATGGACGCGGCATGGACACGGCCCGCGCCGCGCACGGCCAGCGGCTCGGCCTGATGGGCATGCGTGAGCGGGCGCTGATGCTCGGCGGCGCGTTCGAGATCGAGAGCGCGCCGGGGCAGGGAACCCGCGTGAGGGTGCGAATTCCAGCGCGCGCGCCGACCACGGCCGACACCGCCAATGTCGTGAGCGTGACCAGCCTGACGAACACAACGAACGAAACGGAGTGGTGATGCGCGTCATGATTGCCGACGACCACGCGATCATTCGCGATGGCCTGAAAAAGATCATCTCGACGGCGCCCGACATGTGTGTGGCGTCCGAGGCCGTGGACGGCGCGGATGTCCTCAATCGGCTTCGCCTGACCACCGTGGACGTGCTGCTGCTCGATATGTCGATGCCGGGCAAGAGCGGCATTGCCCTCATCGCGCAGATCAAGGCAACGTATCCGACGCTCCCCGTGCTCGTGCTCAGCATGTACCGCGAATCGCAGTACGCGGTGCAGGCCATCCGCGCCGGGGCGGCCGGCTACCTCACCAAGAACGCCGAGTCGGAACAATTGATGAGCGCCATCCGCCGAGTGGCTCGGGGCGGCACGGTCGTCTCGCCCCTGGTTGCGGACAAGCTCGTGCGCCAGTTGCAGCAACCCGCCGAGGCGTTGCCTCACGCCGGGCTGACGGCCCGCGAGTTTCAGATATTCCAGATGCTGGTCGAGGGTCATGGCATCAACGAGATCGCGCGCTGCCTGTCGCTCTCGGCCAAGACCGTCAGTACCCACAAGGCCAATATCCTCACCAAGATGGACATTCCGTCGACGGCGGGCCTCGTGCTCTACGCCATTGAACATGGCTTGATCGTCGCCGGCACCGACGCCTGAATCCACACCTGCACCGACGCCTGCACCCAAGCCGGAACCCAAGCCGGAACCCACGCCCCCGACACGCCGGACATGCGCTACATGCGCTACTTTCGCGTCGCGGCCATCGGTCACAGGTGTTCCGCTTCGGATTGGCATGCTGCACTGCGTCTAGGGAAATTCTTAGACGAAAACCAGCAAATCCCGATGCCCCGCTCGCGGGCGCTCTCCTAATCTAGCTTCAAGCCCCGAAGGCGGGGCACCGACTCACTGCCACCCGGCCGGCGCTTGCCAGCATTTCATTCAACCCTGAGACGTAAGGAGACCGCACCATGCATGTGGACCTGCTGATCAAACACGTGTGCGTGCGCGACGATGCACCGCTCGTGGACATCGCCATCAAGGACGGGCGCATCGCCGCGATGGAGCCTGGTATCGACGCCAGCGCGACCGAAGCGATCGACGCGCAAGGCCGCGCGGCGATCCCCGGTCTCATCGAGGCGCACCTGCATCTGGACAAGGCGTTGCTGCATCGCCGTCTGCCCGCGCGCTTCGGCACGCTCGACGAGGCCATTCGCGTCACCGGCATTCTCAAGAGCCGGCAGGAGCGCGAGGACGTGCTCGATCGCTCGCGCCAGGTCCTCGACATGGCCATCAAGAACGGCACCGTCGCCGTTCGCGCCCATCCGGATGTCGACCTGATTCAGGGGCTGATCGGGGTCGAGACGCTGCTCGCGCTCAAGGACGAATACCAGAGTCTGCTGGATCTGCAGATCGTGGCGTTCCCGCAGGAGGGGATTCTCAAATCGGCGGGCACCTACGAGCTGATGATCGACGCGCTGCGAATGGGCGCGGACGTGGTCGGTGGATGCCCCTACAACGAGCTGAACTGGCAAGACACGAAGCGCCATATCGACATCGTGTTCGAACTGGCGCAGCGCTTCGACGCGCCCATCGACATGCATGCGGACTTTGCCGACGACACCAGCGATCAGCGTTTCGCGGCGATCTCGTACATCGCGCAGCGCACCATCGACACCGGCTATCAGGGCCGGGTCTCGTTGGGCCACGTGACCAGCCTGGGTGCGCTCGACAACGACGCACTCGCCCCCGTGATCGAACAGATCCGGCTCGCCGGCATCAGCATCGTCACGCTGCCCGCGACCGATCTCTACCTGGGCGGGCGCAAGGATGTGCAGAACCCGCGGCGCGGCCTCACGCCCGTCAAGGCGCTGCACAACGCCGGGGTCAACGTGGCGTATTCGTCCAATAACGTGCGCAACGCCTTCACGCCGTTCGGCAAGGCCGACATGTTGCAGATCGGCAATCTGCTCGCGCACGTGGCGCAATTCGGCGTGCCGGAGCACCAGCAGGCGATTCTGGACATGGGCACGCACAACGCCGCGCGCGCCATCGGTCTCTCGCACGACTACGGCATCGCCGTGGGCAAGCAGGCCGATCTCATCATTCTCGACACGTTCAAGGTGGCCGATGCGCTACTCGACATTCCGCCACGCCTGTGGGTGATCAAACGCGGCCGGATCACGGTCGTGACGCAGCATCACTGCGAGATCCACCGGCATTCCTGTTGTTGCGCGTAATGCAGTTCTCATCACACTCAAGGAGACACTCATGAAGAAGCTGCCTGCGGAAGTCGTTGCCTCGTTACTGGCGGTGACCACCATCCCCATCGCGATGCTGCCGTTGCATCTACCGCCCTGGGCGATCTTTATCAGTTGGGCCGCCACCTTCGCGATGGGCGGGCCAACGCTCGCGAACCTCAAACGCATCTGGGCGACCCTGCCGGTAGGGGCGTGCTTCGCGTGTCTCATCGTGCTGGGGTTCAAACAAGCGAGTGCTCAGCTCAGCGGCAACACGCTCGTTGCCGCGGAGATGGTGATTCTCTTCGCGGGCAACGGTTCGATGATGGCGCTGGCCCGCGTGTTCCCGGCACTGAACTTCATTCCTGGCATGTTCTTCGGGTTCGCGACGTACTTCGCCACGCTGTTCGGCGGCTTCGGCCCGGTGGCGCAGGATCCGTTGGCGGCACTCGGGGCGGCCATCGCGATGAACGCCCTCGGCCCGGTCTACGCCTGGGTGAAGGAGCGCTGCTCGGCCCCGGAAGTCACGCATCAACGCCACTGGAAGGGCTGGAAGGCGGAAGTCTGACGCAAGCCCGCCGCTTCGCGCGTCAAGCCGGGGCGGCAGCGACACGGTGCGGGCGGGTTCCGGCTCGACGCCGGGATGGGATCGGGGCGAAGCGTTTGCCGGTGTCGGGCGCGCTTCGCCTTCCAATGACATGGTTTGAGGAGACGGCATGACGTTCGCACAAGACATGGCCGATGGGCTGACCACGACACCGCCGGTCGCGACCGGCGACGCCGCCGGCAGTGCCGCGCGGCGAAACTTCCTGCGGGGCACGGCCGCGTTGGCCGGTAGCGCGGTGCTGCCCGGGCCGGCGGCCGACG
>NZ_CABPSH010000002.1 GCF_902459725.1 Pandoraea eparura | reverse complement strand
CCTTCGCCAAGCGCGCTGACGGCGCCACTGGCCGCCGCGTAACCTCGCAAGGCCGAAACGCGCGCATCGCCGCCGGAATCCGCCGCCGCGCGCACCTGCCCAGCAACGTTCTGTATCGCATCGATCACAGGCGACTTAACCGCCAACGTGAAGCCAGAACTCTTCATCTCGTGCGTTTCGTCGTGATGCTCACGATTGAGCGCGGATTCGACGGTGACGTTTTGCCCGATGCCAGTCATGTTCCCACCCGCGACAATTTCGCTGCCGCGAACCAGCAAGTCATTGCCGGCCGCCATACTGACGTTACCGCTAACGCTACCGATAAGGCTACCCGTTTGGGCCAAGCTGCTGTCGTTGGCCCAGTCCTTCTGCTCATTGGTGCCGTACGAAATCCCTACACCGCCTGACGAACCCAGACCCGTGCTCGTCTCCTCGTGGAATGAACGGGTCTCGCTAACGCTCTGCGTCGATTCGATCCGTAAATCGTGACCCGCCTGTAGGACGACATCCTTGTTGCCGGCAATCGTGCTCCCCCGAACGCTCAGATCCTTGCCCGCAGCAATTGCCACGGTGTCCGCCGAAATCAGGCTGCCGTTGGCTTGGGTGGCTTTCATGTCCAGCGTACTCGTTGTGCTTTTTCCGCTCACCACCCCACTGCGACTACCGTCGTGCCGGCTTTGAAATTCATGCATCTCGGTGGTTTCACCGATGTTGATGTCACCGGCTGCCGCCAGCGTTGCTGCCCCCTGGGCGAGTGTGATGCCGCTGCCCGCCAGGTTGATGTTTTTGCCTGAGGCAATCGTGAGACTGTCGCCGCTTTGCAAGGCTGTGCCGATCACCGCGTCGTCAGATTGCCGCTTCGACTCTGAGTAACTGCCGCTACTGTCGCTATCCGCGCTGTTGCTTTGTAACGTCGAGGTCGTCACGGCCGCTTGCAACGTCACATCGCCCTTCGCCGCCAGCGCGCCACCTCCCTTCAGGTTGAGGGCCGCTCCCGTGGCCGTCAGATCACCTCCCACGCCTATCTGCGATACGCCTCCCACCGTGACCGCGCTCCCCGTCGCTGCGTTGAAGTTGGTATCCGATACACCGTTCGCACGCTCGACTACCTTCCGCTCGCCGGCCTGTACAGTGCCAAGCTCCCAGTTGCCGCCAATGGCCATGCCTAGGTTGCCGCCTACGTTCAACGTGCCAGCGTTCTGCTCGACATTGCCACGCGTCGCGATCGCGGCATCGCCCGTTACGTTCACACTTGCGATAGGACCGAGCGTCGTCGAGACGCGCGTGGCACCCGTGGTGCTCACCTGACTGACCTGGTTCGTGATCGTGTTCAGCAGCAGGTCGCCCCCGGCGTTGAGTGTCAGACTTCCGGCGTTCACTGTGGCCGAACTCAAGTCAACATCGCCCTTTGTCGTCAGCGACATCACTCCGTCGCTTCGCAACGCACCCAATGCGTTGTCGATGGACGTAGCATCGATGGTGAGCGCGCGGGTCGCCTGCACCGTACCGCTGTTGGTGAACGTCTGCGTCTGCTTCAGGTCGATGTCGTTCGCCGCGATCAGCGGTCCGCTCATCTGTTGCTGTTCCGTCTGCGCAAGATAGACCACAGGCACCAGCACGCTCTGTCCATCGACGATTTGCGTTTGCATGATGATCACATCACGGGTGAGTGCCGCAACCTGCTCGGCAGACAGGCTCATGCCCAACGACAGGTTCAGCGATTTCGCAAGGGCTGCGCCCGAGTTCATCATTGCTTCATACATCGCCTCTGTATCGCCATAGGGGCCGAGCACTGCCTTGCCGGTAAGCGCGGTGATCTGGTTTCGCACGAGCTGCTGCTCATACATGCCATCGCCCAGACGCTTCGCGGTCGTTTGCGGATTGATCCCGATCTGTTTGAGGTAGTAGTCACTCGACAGGAACGTCTTGATGTTCGTAAAGGCCGGATTGGTTTCGATCAGATACTTCGCATCCGGCGCGGTGGCAGGCCGGAACAGACCACCCTGCGGGATCGTCAGGTTGGCGATGACATTCACAGCCGTGGCATGCGCGATGACCGCATCGACCTGCACCGTGTTGCCTTGAAAGGTCGTTTTGCTCGTCTGCGCGCCGTTCGCGTTGCCGCGTGGAACGCCGATGCTCACGTCCGCCACCGACTGACCGGGCGCAATGCCGAGCGACGGCACACCTGCATTACCCGCGGTATTGTCGATGCTAACGCCCATACCTGATAGCGTGCCGCCTGCGACGAATGTCGATTCGTAGGCGGGCAATGCATAAGTTCGGATATCCGCCGGCGCTACCTGCGTGAAGCCGCCGGGACGCCTCGTCACGAAGCGAGCATCGCCGAACGGCAGTTGCCAGTCGTGCTTGCTGTTGTCGTAGTTGTTGTAGTGATACTGCCCCGAGTACGTGACGCGCACAGCAGGGGCGGTCTGGCCTTGCCAGCTATTCTGGTCAAGCGTCACCGGTGACGCGATAGCGCCTGCCGCCGACACCGCACTCCAGTAATTCTGGAACAGGCCAACCGAGGAGGCATTCAGGTTAGCGCCAGACACGATCTGCGCCTGCGGGCTGATCGATGTCACCGTATTGGCCAGCGCTACGCCCGTGTAACTGGTGTAGATGTAGTCGCTGTTCCACTCGCCACCGTGCGGCGGCTCGACGTACACGCCGCCAATCGCGTTCGGGTCCCGCGTATTGACCTGCCCCGTACGTCCGCTCAGGCTGATGCCCAAGCTCGCAAGCAGATCGGGCGAGACCGACGATGTGAATCCCGACGTCTGCATTTGTCGCCGCGTATTCGTAACCTGATTGGCGTGCAGCGCCATATCGCGTGTGGACTGGATCAGGGCCGATTGGTTGCGGATCAGTTGCGCGTTGGTGTAGTTGCCGCTCGCGTCCTTGCCCCCGGCGAGGACAACACGGCCAAGACCGTAAATGGCGGCGGTCGCCTGCGTATCGGTGGCCGTCGTGTCGTCGCGGTTCTCGATGATCGGCGCGAGCAGTTCCAGCCTCCCCTCGCTGTTTGTCGCGCCAATGAGCGCCGTTGGGCCGACGTTCGATAGTCGCGATGTCGCGTTGAGCGACACATCGCCGCCCACCAGGGTACCCGTGTTCTGCAGCGTGTTCGAGTGCGTCGTGAGCGTGCCCCCGGCCATCATCGTGCCGCTGTTGGCAATATCCCCCGCCGTGATGTTCAGGTTCTCGACCGCTTCGACCCGTGTGTCGTTCGTGAACGTGCCGGACAGCGTAATCGCAAGTTCGTGCCCCGCAGCCAGCTTCAACGCCGGCGTCATCGCGAAGTCGCCCTCGACGTTCACCGCTACATCGTGAGCCGCACCGTAGGCGCCGCCGCCCGCAAGCGTTGCCGCCGTCACGTTCAGGTCGTTCGTCGCACCGATCTGGCCGCTGGTATTCGTGAGCGCCCCAACCGTCTTGATGGCCACGTCGCCGCGCGAACCGGCCAGGTTGCCGATGCCGCCGCCCGTGTTATCGAGCGTGTCGGCATCGATCGAGACGCTCGCTCCGCTCAGTTGTCCGCCCAACGTGTTCGAGATTGTCGAGGCCCCGAGGGCCACACGACCATTGCCCGTGATCGCGCCAGCGCCGTTGACGACCCGTGTGCCGCCCTGAATCGTCGCGTCGCCCGTGCCGAGATTGCCAATGAGACCGCGAGTGTTGTCGATGGACGCGACCTGCACCGCGAGCGTGCTGTCGTCGCCGTCGGTTCCCGACTGGATCCGGCCGTTCGTATTGGCGAGGGCGCCACCGCCGATAACGGACAGGGACGCGAGCGAGCGCACGACCCCTTGCGTGTTGTTCACGTCACCCGAAACTCTCGCCGCGGCGTTGCCTCGTGCGGCAAGCATGCCCTCTGAGTTATCCAGGCTGCCGACGTTCAGCGCCAGTTGTCCACCCGCAATGATCTCGCCGCGTGCGTTCAACAGCGTCCCCGCACCGTTGCCCGGCACGATCGTCAGCCGTCCCGCTCCGGACGCAAGGATCTTGCCGCCGCTGTTGTTGAGAAGGGCGGGCGCAAGCGTCAGATCCTGGGCGTGACTCTGGATCGTGCCGCCCGCCGAGTTGTCGAGCGTATGCCTGACGTCGATGGTCATCGGCGAGGCACCGTAATGCGTGATCGTCCCCCCGTGATTCAGAAGGTCGGCCGCGGACAACGCCAACTGGTTCGCCTTCACGTTGCCGCCGCTGTTGTTCAGCGTGGCGTTCGTCGTCAAACTCAGGTTCGGCGCCACGATGGCGCCGCCCTTGTTCGTCAGTGAACCGGTGCGGATCGTTTCGTTCGCGCCTGCGCCAATCTCGCCACCATCGTTCGCCAGCGTGTCGCTCGTGAGCGTCAGGTCGGTGTTCGACAGCAGCTTGCCGTTTGCGTTATCGACCGCGCCGCCAAGCGTTGCCGTGAGCCCGGTCTGGCCCATGATCAGACCCGCTGCGTTGTCCAGGCTCCCCGCCAGCGCGACGACCTGACCGTTGCTGGTGATCTTGCCGCCCGCATTCGAGAGCGTGCCGGTTCCGTTCCCGGTATTCATCGTGAGCGCGCCGGCGCCCGCGTGTGTGATCGTGCCGCCGTGGTTATCGAGCATGGACGGCGCCAACGTGAGATCCACGCTATTCGTCTGCAGCGTGCCGCCCGCCGAATTGTCGAGCAAGCCCAGGACGGCGACGCGCATCGACCCGGTACCCGTCTGCGTGATCGTGCCCGCGTGATTGACGAGATGGGTGGCACCCAGCGACAGTTGTGTCGCCTGCAGAGTCCCGGCACTGTTGTCGAGTGTCGCGGCACTCACCGATGCCGCCTGACCGGCGACGATATTGCCGCGGTGGTTGGTCAGTTGCGCGCCGGCGTCGATCGTCGCATTCCCCGCCGCTTGCAGCGTGCCATCGCGGTTGTCGAGCGACGCGGTGCCGACTTGCAGGTCTGTCTGTGCACTCACCGTGCCTTGGTTCGCAACGCTTCCCGCCACGAGCGTGACGGCACCATTGCCGCCGATCACACCGCCCTGCAAACCGGTGGCGGTCGTGCCGATCGCGTTCGTGAGCGCACCCGTGACCGTGATCGTCAGTCCGTCGCCGTTCAAGGAGGTGATGCGGCCCGCCGTATTGTCTAGCGACTCCCCCGTGAGAGAAAGACCAGCGCCGCTCTGTAGGGTGCCACGGTCGTTTGCAATGGCGCTGCCACGCAATTGCATGGCACCCGCCGAAACGATTTCGCCGCCCAGGTTCGTCAACTGCCCTGAGGTCCGCGCAATGAGCATGGCTTGTGACGCAATCTTGCCCGCTACATTGGACAACCGGGCCGCGTCGAGCGTCACTCCTTGAACCCCTGCGAGCGTGCCGTAGTCGTTGATCAGCGCCCCCGCGACGCGTGCCGTCACTTGCCCCGCTGCGCGCGCGGTCGCGCCAGCGAGGTTCAGATCGCCGGCGCTGGCGGTCAACGTCAGGTCGCCGTTTGCGGACGTTTCGCTGCCCGCGAGATTGAGCCCGCCACCCGTGAACATCGCATTACCGCCCGCCACGCTCAGGCCGCTCACGTCGATTTGGGCCGATGCGGCTACCGACAGGTCCCCGCCGCTGCCGACCGAGCCGTCGCCGTTCACGCCGGCGCCCAGCGTGCCGGTGGATGTCAGGCGGTTCGCCATGACGGACAGATCTCGTTGTGCCGCCAGCGTGCCGTCGTTCGTGACGATCTCCGACGCGCGGACGGTCATGCTCTGCTTAGCGTAGATCGTGCCGCTGTTGGCAACGCTGCCCACGTCGATGCCGACGTTGCCGCTGGCGTTCAGCTTGCCGGACTGCACGAGCTGTCCCGCACTGGTGAGCGTGAGGTCGCCAGCTTGTGCGGCGATCTCGCCCGCATTCGACACACCGACGCCCTTCTCCGTCCCCACCAGCATGATGCGGTTGGCGTACATGCCGCCGAGTGCGCTGACGTCGATCGAGACCCCCGGGGAGGCGCCAGTGCCGCTGATGGCGCTTGCCGAAAGCGTGTCGTGATCGACCTGATTCGTGCCGGTGATGACGTTCAGCGCATTGCCGTAGATCGCGGCATTGGCCTGCACCGCGCGGGCGATCAGATCGACCTGGTCAACGTTGCTCGCGTTCAGCCCCGCGCCCTGAACGGCAATGCTGCCGCCCGTCACCTGAAAGCCGCGCAGCCCACCGTTGGCATCGAGGATCGGTGTGCCGGTCGTAAGAATGCCGCGCGTGGTGTTGATGAAGCCGCCGCCATCGACCACGATCCCCGATCCGTTTGCCACGATGACTTCGGCCCGGCTGCCCGCGACCTCTAGAAAGCCTCTTAGCTGGCTCGGCGCGGTGCTGTTGACCTGATTCAGAATAATCCTCGCGGACTGGCCCGGGCCAAGGTTCGGGTTGCCGTTGATCATCCCGGCCTGCTGCGTCTGCGTTATCACGGACGCGTTGTTCAGGATCGCGCCGCCGCGCGGCACGTCGAACTGGGAATAGGTGTTCTGAGACACGCCTGCCGCGCTGGGCGTGTTGATGTTGACTTGCGGGAGACCGTTCGGGGTCTGCACAACGGAAGGGGCTCGCTCACCCGCGCCCGTCACTTGCGCCTGCACCCGTATGGGCACCGCCCCCAGTGTCACGAGGGTGGCGAAGGCCACGCATCGCATCGAGAAAAGCGAGACGCACGAGAGGCGCCGCGAAACCTGCCGGGCCGAACCGAGGCGTCGTGTCTGACCGGCATCCGCCTTACCGCCCGCGCTGACCGTTTCAGCTACCGCCACCAGCATGCCCCGTGGCCGGCTGTACACCAATCGGAAGAGGTTCTTATTCATGTTCGTGAACAACCTGAAGAGAGAGGCCGCTGCGGGTGATCCGCCACGCGGTCATGGAATGCGGATGGCGCCATCGCAATGCGCGTGGCCCGCTGCCCGGATGCCCCGGAAACCTCAAAGCTGGGCGGTCAGTTGAAAGCCGACCGTGACTTGCGCTGTGGGAAAGCCGGATGGCTTGTAGAGCGGTGTGCCCAGGAACACGTCGTAGCCGTAGCCGCCAAAGCGGGTGGCAACGCTACCCTTGAGACCGATGACGGCGCCGACGAGCTGTGTGCCGTCTTGCGCGACGGGTTGCGGTCCCCAGACCCGGCCGTAATCGAGTCCCGCGTACACGGAATGTCCGGTCTGGCCGAGCGGCACCTGAAGCTCGTTGCGCCAATAGAATCCGCGCGCGGCCGAGAGCATCGTCTCGCCGTCGAAGCCCCGCACGGTGTAGCGGCTGCCGAGGGAAAGGTTGTCGATGTAGTAAAGCGTGTTGCCGGTGTATTGCCCGTGGAAGGTCGTCACGTACCGAACTGGCTGCTGCGCCATGGCAAAGCCGACGGCGAGGTTCGCGTCGAGCACGGCCATGCGATAGCGATACGTCGGGCCACCCGAGGCCGCGAGAAGGTCATCCTGTGCACCGAGCCCGCCGATTCCTTGCCGGTACGCAAGCGCCGCATCGAGTTGCGCGGCACCGAAATAGTGCCGATCCGTCAGGCCCCACTCGACAAGGGTGTTGTTACGTCGCTGCTGCGTGATCTCGATGTCTTCGATGAAACTCTGACCGAACTGGCGCGACAGCCGGAGCTGGGTGCCAAACACGTGGTTCTGGCTGCGGGAGAGCACGCGGCTGAGCGTGGCGTCGAGCGTCTTCGCGTTGCCGCTTGCGATGAACGTCTCGTTGACGCCCGCAATTCGCTGGTAGTAGCGGCTCGTGTAGGCCGCCAGCGTTGCGCTCCAGTAGCCCCACGGAATCGCGTAGCTCCCATGCCAGCCACGCGAGCCCAGATCGTGGTCTTTGAACAGCAGATCCTGTGACACCCCGACATTGAAGATGTCGTTCAGGCCGAGCGGGTTGTACACACCGGCCGAGAGGCTGCCTTGCAGTTGACCCGTCGCACGCGACCCGGCGTTGTCCACAGACGCCACGACGGTCCACGGCTTGGTGCGCGTTACATCGAGCACGACGTCGCTCTGGCCCGGCCGATCGGCCGGCACGATCTGCATCGAGACGTCCTGATTCGACACGCGCTTCATTTGCTCGAGCCCCTGCTCGAGATCACGCAGATCCAGCAACGCGCCGTCACGCGTCGGGAAGGCGCTCTTCCACGTGCCGCGCAGTGTCGGATCGGCGAAGCGCACCTGATGGATGACGCCGGGGATCAACGCGAATCGGAGCCTACCGCTCGAGAGATCCTGCTCAGGCAGCAGCACGCGTGTCGTGACGTAGCCGCGACTCAAGGCGACCTTTTGCAGGCCTTTGGCGAGTGCGTCCAATCCTTGCTTGCCTATGCAGGCGCCCGCATAGTGCCCGACCCATTCCCGGGCGAACGTAAATCGGCCCAGCGGTTGCGTCTCGGCAGCCGTCGCCCCGACCGTTTCTTGCGATGTCGTGGGGATTTCAAAGGCGAATGTGTCGATCCGGAAGCATGGCGTCTCGCTGGGTAGCGCGGGCCAGACCGGTGCATCGTCACGAGTTGAACGTACCGATGGCGCGTTGACCGCCGCCTCGCGTTGTTGTGCCTCGCGCTGTTGTTGGATCAACTGGTCTTGCTCGACACCCGTTCGGGCGGCGGCCGCCGTGTCGGCGGGGGTGGGTGCGGACGTTTGCTGCGCCTGCGCCGCCATCGCGAACAGCGAACAGGCCAGCAGCACGGCTTTCGTTTGAGTGATCGGCATCAGGGCTTTGCAGCGATTTCAAAGTGCGGATTGAGCGAATGACGGTCGACGCGTGGATCGTCATCAACGGCAGCCACTCGTGCCAACGCGTAATCGACCTACACAGCGTGGGGAGATAACGGCGATGCCGGAGTGGAATGTCACTGAACGTGACGGAGGGGGGCGTTGATACGTTGGACTTCACCGCGATAGTGCGGCGGTAGTTCAACGAAAAACGTTAGCAAGACTAAGGGTTAAGTCACAAACAGACTTCTTTTTCTGGTCGGAAATTTTCGAGTCTGGATGCGTCGGCCGCGACGACTGAACGCGTCGGTCGTCAATGACGCCGGATGGGTTGCGGTGGCACCGACGTTCGCCTGACGAAGGGCGGAATGAAGGGAAACGCGCGTAACGGGGGGCAAACGGCGTTGAGCACTTCGCCGGGCGGCGAATCTCCGCTGCGTGCGGAGCGTCGTTCAACGGGACAGGATGATTGTCGACCGAGACGAATCAAGGATCGAGCGTCGGTCTCGTGGCGTGTGCGCGCACTGTGTGGCGCGCGCGGACTTCGCGCCAAATACCCCGGCGGCAGATCCGTACGGGGTGTCAGTCGCGGTGTTATGCCGGTTCGAGTTCGCGGCTACTGGATTCGCGCATGGCGCGAATGGACTCGGCCGAGATCATGGCGTCGACGTTGAGCGGCGGCACATCGCCGAACAGCGGCCGGTAGATGAAGTCGCCCACGTCGATCGTCTCGCCCGTCAACGCGCAAACGCCAGGGTGATTCGCCCGGCGAATGCGCCAGATCTGCGCCCCATAATTGCCGCCGGTGGCATCGTTCCACGACACGGTGATTGTCAGTTCGCTGGAGATCTCCAGCACGCGGACGATGGGCGCACGTCGTGTGTACGGAATGACCGGCCGGCGAATGACCGGTTTGGCGTCGAGCATCGCCACGGTGTGCTGCCACACGCGTTGATCGCGTTGCGCGGCGCTCGACGTGCGCGAAGTCCGTGGCGTCGACGACGTCGAGGACGGGCAGGAATCGCGGTGAGCGCCGCTTCGATTGGAGCAAGGGGTTTGGTCGCTTCGCATGGTCAGGCCAGCCGGGTACGCGGCCCGCGAAGGCCGCCGAGTTTTTCCGCGCCCAACAGCACCGTCGCGCGGGCGAACCCGTGCAGCGCATGCTGATGGCGCCGGTACAACATGGCGTGGCGCCATTGCGCAAAGCGTCCGCGCACGATGCCACCTTTGAGAAATCCGAATCGGCCAAGCGCGCCAAACGCGTTGTAGCCGGAGAGCGATACCGACGCGCCCGGATCGCGGTAGACGAACGGCGGAATCGCGCGGCCCGCGAGCCACGCGCCAAGATGGCGGCCCAGACGCGTTGCCAGCTTCAGGCCGGCGATACCGCCACCGACAATCACGATTCGGTTTGCGCGAGACATTTGGGGGAAATGCCAAATTCAACAAGTGATGAATAAGCGCATAATAGCGAGCGTGGCCCCGACGTGTCAAATGGCAATTGTCTGGGCAGGCAGGGGCGTTCGGGTCGGGTAGACTTGGCGCATTGCTGTCGTGCATTCGACTCACCCAACGCTCCATGACTCCCAACAAAGCTGTCTCGCCCGTCGATTCCCCCCGCAAACGCACACGTGGGCGTCCCACGTGCAACTGCACGCATGGCGCCGACGCGTTGTTGCTCAACGCCCGCCGCATCTTCGCGCAGCGCGGTTTCTATGCGAGCAGCGTGCGGCAGATCGCGGAGGCGTCCGGGGTCGACGCGGCCCTGATCTCGCACCACTTCGGCTCGAAGGAAGCGCTGTGGGTCGCGGTCGTCGATCAGATCGCGACGCTCACGCGCTCGATGATCGAGCAGACGCTCGCGCTGCGGCACGCGCCGCACGATCCCGCCGAGCGCCTCGAACAGGCGGTACGGTTGTTCGTGGAAGCGGTCTTCGAGAATCCGGACATCGGCATGTTCTTCTCGACAGCGGCGACCGAAGAAGGCGAGCGGCTCGACATCATCACGCAGCGACTGGTGCGTCCGTATCGCGATGCGATGGTGCCGCTCGTAGCCGACTGGCTCGACGCGCAGAAGCGCCCCGTGCAGGACGCCGACGTGATGTTCTTCATGCTGACGTCGGCCATCAGCAAGACAGTGTCGTATCGCCACATGATGGGACCGTTCCTGCCCCCCGAAGGCATGGCCGATCTCAAGCGTACCGTGCTCGATTGTGCGATGGCGCTGATTCGGCAGTGATTCGCCCACGCCCACGCTTATGCCTATGCCTATGCCGGCGCCGGCGCGTAAGCGTCGTATAGGCTTTCGGCACGCGGGCCGGACGTCGCTTTACTGCGGCATCTCGTCCGGGGTATCCGTGCTCGGTAAGCGTGCCGCGTCTCCACTGGCAGATGTCTCGCTGCCGATCACGCTGATCTCGAACAGCGACTTGCCCGCAAGCGAGCGCGCCTCGGGATCTTCCGGATAGGTCTTGAGCAACGGCAAAATCACCGAGCCGCCGATGACATTGCGACGACTGTTATCCGCCGGCGACAGACCCCACACGTTCTGATAGGTCATCGGCACGCTTTCGCCGTCGTGCTGCGCATTGCCCAGGTACAGCATGATGTGCCCGTTGATATGGATCAGCGTCATCAGCGCACGGCCGCGTTCCGCCAGCGTGCGCAGCCGAGTGTCGATATCGGCGGCGCGCAGGTCGGTGCGCACGCCCGCGCGCAACTGATCCGACGAATGGCGCGGCAGCCACACGCCGAAGGGGGCGAAGAGACTGCGCGTCTCGGCCGAGCAATCGTTGTAGAACAGCGTGTTGCCCCAGCCATACGGACGCCCGATCAGTTGCTTCATCACCTGCGCCATGTGGCGCGGCGTGATCGTCCACGGCATCGGCACCAGGGTCGAGGCGTCGAGCGCGGTCGTGTGGATGTGCGCCTGACGCCGGATGTCGGCCACGGGGAACATCGCTACCGGTTGCCCGTCGCGCAGCATCATCGGCAGCACCGTGCCGATCGGTGCAAACGTCCGGTAAATGGGCGCGGTCGTGCCGGGCGGCGTGTCGGCCAGGACCACGTCGGCGCGAACGATCGCGCCGAGGCTGCGCTGTGCCGTGTCACGCCACGTGGCGATGAAATGCTCGTCGACCGTAGCCACGGTGCGGGCGTCGACCCAGCCGATCAGATCCGGCGAATAGACGAGCAGCCACGCGCCGTCAACGCTGCGCGCGAGCGTGTAGACCGGCGTGCCGGGACGCAGCGCGGAATCCTGCAGCGCATCGAACGGATAGCCTTCGCCTGCCTGATGGAAATCATAGAACGCCGGATCCTGCGTGGGGAGCTGGCGCACCAGCGCATTGTCGACGGTGATGCCGCGACGGCGCGGATCGTATTGCCCACCGGCCTGATCGGCGTCGAGTTGGGCCAGCCCCATGTTGGCTTCGATGGCGCGGATCCACGATGATGTGTGTGCATGGAAGTTCTCGCCATAGGTCTTGGCAACCCCGGGCTCGCCGTTATCGAACCGTCTGGCGCGCCGCGCCTGCGAATCGGCAATCTGCTGCACGCCGTCCGCGCTCAGCAGCGACGTCGACAGCCACATGCCGTTCCATGGCGACGGGTCACGCGGCGCCGTGCCGAAGTAGCGTGCGCGGAAGGCCTCGAAACGACGCGCCTGCTCTTTCGCCGAGAGCAGCGGCCGATCGTAGCCGGGCGCGTCGGGCCGGATCCAGTGATCGACGTCCTGGTCGTAATGCGCAATGGGGAAGCGGCTGATGTTGTAGCGCGCCGCGGTGGCGGTCGCCGCCGGCGCGGACGTCGTGGGCGGTTGCGGTGCGCCCGCGCACGCGGCGAGCATGACGAGCGGCAGCAGCGAGGTCAGACCGGCAAGGCGGACGGTGGCGCGCCGAGGGGCGCCCAAGGCGCGAAGTCGCGTGATGCGCATGACCTGAGCGACGGACGAAGTGGCCGTCGAAGTGGCCGACAACGTAGCGGACAAAGCGGCGGACAACGTAGCGCGCAGGATGAGGCTGCGCGCCGCAAGGAAGGCACCCATGGTGTGCGGGAGAGAGTCCGGATGCCGTCATGCTACTCCATCGACACGGGCGCCAAATTGAGGTGCGCGACGACGCATACGGCGAGGCGCGGCGGCGCCTTCGGGGGTGGCGTGAATGCTGTACAAATATACAGTACAATCGCGTCAAGCCGAGCGATGCGTCGATGCTGTCAGCGACTGTCGTATCGGCCTGATACAGTAGCTTCCCCGAGGCGCGCACGCGCGCTGTCAGACGTCACGCTGTTCATCGTCAACCAAGCGGCCCTGATCCAGTGGATACCTCATCCTCGAAACCCGACCCGTCGTCCAGCCACGCCATTCGTATTCGTGGTGCCCGTCAGCACAACCTCAAGAATCTCGACATCGATCTCCAGACCGGTGAGATGACCGTCGTGACCGGCCCGTCCGGTTCCGGCAAGTCGAGCCTGGTCTTCGACACGCTGTTCGCCGAAGGCCAGCGCCGCTATGTCGAGACCTTCAGTGCTTACGCCCGCCAGTTCCTCGACCGCATGGATCGCCCGCAGGTCGATCACGTGGAAGGCGTGCCGCCGGCCATCGCCATCGATCAGACCAACCCCGTGCGCAGTTCGCGCTCGACGGTCGGCACGATGACCGAACTCAACGACCACCTCAAGCTGCTGTTCGCCCGCGCGGCGGCGCTGTTCGATCGCGAGACCGCTCAGCCGGTGCGCCACGACACCCCCGAGACGATCTACGCCGACCTGATGGCGCGCACCGCGCCGGGCGATCCGCGCCTGGTCGTCACGTTCCCGGTCGAATTGCCGGGCAGTGTCACGGCCGACGAGGTCGAGCAATGGCTCTCGGCGTCGGGCTATACGCGCGTGCAGGCCGAACGCGAAGTCGCGTCGGCAGACGGCACGCGCAAGGTGCTCGATGTGGTCGCCGACCGGTTTCGCTTGCAGAACACCGAGAAGGCGCGTGCGATGGAAGCCATCGAAGCGTCGCTCAAGCGCGGTCGCGGCCGGGTGAACGTGTACGTGCTGGCCGACGAGGGCGAGCCCGATATCTGGCGCTATTCGCAGGATCTGCACTGCCCCGACAGCGACCTGCATTACGCCGATCCGCAACCGGCGCTCTTCTCGTTCAACTCTGCCTACGGGGCGTGCGAAGCCTGTCGCGGGTTCGGCCGCGTGATCGGCGTCGACCTCGGTCTGGTGATTCCGGACGAGCGCAAGACGCTGCGCGGCGGCGCGATCAAGACCATCCAGACCCCCGCGTGGAAAGAGATTCAGGCCGACTTGCTCGAGTACGCGGGCAAGGCGGGCATTCCGCGCGATACGCCGTGGTCGAAACTCTCGCCCGCGCATCGCGAGTGGGTCATCGAAGGCGATCCCGACTGGAAGGGCGAGTGGAACAAGCAGTGGTACGGCATCCGCCGCTTCTTCGGCTATCTGGAGTCGAAGGCGTACAAGATGCACATTCGCGTGCTGCTCTCGAAGTACCGCAGTTACACCACGTGTGAGACCTGCGGCGGCGCTCGCCTGAAGACGGAAGGCCTGCTGTGGCGGCTTGGCTCGAAGGAGAATGCCGACGCGGTGCTGCCGCCCGCGCAACGCTTCATGCCGCGCGGCGTGGCGTGGTCGCGAGCGTCGCTCGAAGCGCTGCCAGGCCTCACCATGCACGACCTGATGCTCATGCCGATTTCGCGCGTGCGTCAGTTCTTCGATTCGCTCACGTTGCCGTCAAGCTTGCTCGACGATGCCCTCAAGCTGTTGCAGGACGAGATCGGCACGCGGCTGAAGTATCTGTGCGACGTGGGCATCGGCTACCTCACGCTCGATCGTCAGAGCCGTACGCTCTCGGGCGGCGAAGTGCAGCGTATCAATCTGACGACGGCGCTCGGCACGTCGCTCGTCAACACGCTCTTCGTGCTCGACGAGCCGAGTATCGGCCTGCATCCGCGCGACATGGACCGCATCGTCGCCGCCATGCATCGCCTGCGTGATGCGGGCAATACGCTGGTGGTGGTCGAACACGATCCTGCGGTGATGCTGGCTGCGGACCGTTTGATCGACATGGGGCCGGGGCCGGGGGAGCGCGGCGGCCAGATCGTCTTCGACGGCACGCCCGATGAGGTGCGTCGTGCCGATACGCTGACCGGCAGCTACCTGGGCGGACGCAAGCACGTGGCGAACGCGTCGAACTGGCGTGCACGTCCGGTCGAGGCCGCGACGCCGCGCCTCACACTGACCGGTGCGCGTGAACACAACCTCAAGCACGTCAGCGTCGAGATTCCGCTCGGGCGGCTCGTGTGCGTGACCGGCGTATCCGGATCCGGTAAATCGACGCTGGTGCAGGACGTCCTCAACCCGGCGCTGGCGCGTCACTTCGGCGACCCGACCGAAGCCCCTGGGGCCCACGACGAACTCATCGGCGCCGAACAGTTGTCGGGCGTGGTCTTCGTCGATCAGTCGCCCATTGGCAAGACGGCCCGGTCGAACCCGGCCAGCTACGTCGGCGCGTTCGACGAGATTCGAAAGCTGTTTGCGGCGGTGCCGGCGGCGCTGCAACGCGGCTACAACGCGAGCACCTTCAGCTTCAACTCCGGCAACGGGCGCTGCCCGACGTGTGGCGGCTCGGGCTTCGAACACGTGGAGATGCAGTTCCTGAGCGACGTGTATCTGCGTTGCCCCGATTGCGACGGCAAGCGCTATCGCGCCGAAGTGCTCGACGTGAAGATTCAGCGTGCCGTGCCCGGCGAGGCGATGCGCGAGCTGAGCGTGTCGGATGTGCTCGAACTGACCGTCAACGAGGCGGTGAAGCTGTTCTCGTCGGATCGCGACGTGTTGCGCGTCTTGCAGCCGATCGTCGACGTGGGGCTCGAATATGTGAAGCTCGGCCAGCCGGTGCCCACGCTCTCGGGCGGCGAGGCGCAGCGCCTGAAGCTCGCGGGGTTTCTGGCGGAAGCGGCGCAGAAGAAGACGGCGAGCGGGCAGAAGGTGGCGCATCGCGGCCGGCTCTTCATCTTCGACGAGCCGACGACGGGGCTGCATTTCGACGACATCGCCAAGCTCATGCGCGCGTTCGCCAAGCTGCTCGACGGCGGCAACTCGCTGCTCGTCATCGAACACAATCTCGACGTGGTGCGCGCGGCCGACTGGATCATCGACCTTGGGCCGGAAGGCGGCGAGGGCGGCGGTGAAGTGCTGTGCGCAGGCACGCTCGCGCAGGTGGTGGCGTGCGAGGGATCGCACACCGGACGCGCCCTTGCCGACTATGAACGCACCGTGGTGGCGCCGGGCCAATCGGTGACGGTGGCCAGCGCTGTCGGCGACGCGGGCATGCCACTGCAAACCGCCTTGCGTGCGGCACGCGCGCAGCGCAAGCCGGCCGGCGGCGACGACATTCGTATCGTCAACGCCCGCGAGCACAACCTGAAGGCGCTGGACGTCGCGATTCCGCGCGGCAAGTTCAGTGTGATTACCGGTGTTTCAGGATCGGGCAAGTCGACGCTGGCGTTCGACATCCTGTTCAATGAAGGGCAGCGCCGTTATCTGGAATCGCTGAACGCCTATGCGCGATCCATCGTCCAACCGGCGGGGCGTCCGGAAGTGGATGCCGTGTACGGCATTCCCCCGACGGTCGCCATCGAGCAGCGCCTCTCGCGCGGCGGGCGCAAGAGTACCGTGGCGACGACGACTGAAGTCTGGCATTTCCTGCGTCTGCTGTACGTGAAGCTCGGCATTCAGCACTGCATTCACGATGGTTCGCCCGTCACGGCACAAAGCCCCGATTCCATCGTCGCGCAACTGATGCGCGATCGGCGCGGCCAGCATGTCGGGCTGCTCGCGCCACTGGTCGTGGGCCGCAAGGGGATCTACACCGATCTGGCGAAGTGGGCCAAGGCGCGCGGGCATTCGCATCTGCGTGTCGATGGCGTGTTCCTGCCGGTCGACCCGTGGCCGAAGCTCGATCGATTCCGCGAGCACACCATCGAACTGCCGGTGGGCGACGTGATCGTCACGCCCGAAAGCGAAGGCTTGCTGCGCACGCTGTTGGCGACGGCGCTCGAGCAAGGCAAGGGCGTGATGCATCTGCTCGCGCCGCTCGACGATCTTGGCGCCGCCATGAGTCGTGAACAACCGGGCGAAGGCGTGGGCCAGATCGAGGTGTTTTCGGTCAAGCGTGCCTGCCCGGTGTGCGGCACGAGCTATCCGGATCTCGATCCGCGCATGTTCTCGTTCAACAGCAAGCATGGCTGGTGTCAGACGTGCGTGGGCACGGGCCTGGCACTCACGCGCGAGCAGCGCGAGGCGTTCGACGACACCGTGCTCAATCAGGACAACCGGGGGCGCGAGCATTCGTTGCCGTCGGAGGAGCAGGAGCCGGAGGGCGTGGGCGATCAGCCGTGTCCGGATTGCCACGGGGCGCGGCTCAATGGCGTCGCGCGCGCGGTGACGTTCGACGATCACGCGATCTCCGGCGTTGCCCAGTGGACCGTGACCGACGTGCGCGAGTGGATCGAAAGACTCGAATTGCACGGTCGCGAGGCGAGCATCGCGCGCGATCTGATCAGTGAGATCCAGGGGCGTCTGGCCTTTCTCGAGGAAGTCGGGCTCGGCTATCTCACGCTCGATCGCGCGGCGCCGACGCTGTCGGGCGGCGAGTCGCAGCGCATTCGTCTGGCGGCGCAACTCGGCAGCAATCTGCAAGGCGTTTGCTACGTGCTCGACGAGCCGACCATCGGCCTGCACCCGCGCGACAACGGCATTCTGCTTGGCGCGTTGCGCAAGTTGGGCGACCAGGGCAACACGCTGGTGGTGGTCGAGCACGACGAAGACACGATTCGCCGCGCGGATCACATCATCGATATCGGTCCCGGCGCGGGCAAACGCGGCGGCACGCTGGTCGCGCAGGGCAGCGTCGCCGATCTGGCCTCGCACCCCGAGTCGCTGACCGGCAAGTTCCTGGCGCATCCGTTGCAGCATCCGATCCATCCGCGCCGCGAGGTCGTGGCGCCCGCGAAGGGTGCCGAGGCAGTGCCGCCGAATTGGCTGACGGTGCATGGGGCCACGCTCCACAACCTGAAGGACGTGACGGCGTCGTTGCCGTTGGCGAGACTCACCGCCATCACCGGCGTGTCGGGGTCGGGCAAATCGACGCTGGCGCGCGACGTGCTGATGACGAACCTGCTCGACGCGGTAGGGCGTTCGGTGCTGTCGTCGCCTGCCGAGCGACGTGCCCGCAAGGGCACCGTGCGTCACGTGGTGAAGGCCGATGGCAAGCCGCGCGCGACGTCGGCGGCAGTGGCGGCACCGGAGACACCACGGCGTCCTGTGGAGCACGCATGGCACGGCTGCACGTCGGTGACCGGCTGGGAGGCGATCGATCGCGTGCTCGAAGTCGATCAGACGCCGATCGGCAAGACGCCGCGCTCGTGTCCGGCCACGTACATCGGCTTCTGGGACACGATTCGACGCTTGTTTGCCGACACGCTCGAAGCCCGCGCCCGTGGCTATGCGGCGTCGCGCTTCTCGTTCAACACGGGTGAAGGCCGTTGCCCGGCGTGCGAGGGGCAGGGCGTGCGCACCATCGGCATGAGCTTCCTCGCCGACGTGAAGGTGCTGTGCGACGTCTGTCACGGTCAGCGGTTCAACGCCGAGACGCTGGCCGTCACGTGGCGCGGCAAGAGCATCGGCGACGTGCTGACGATGGAGGTCGACGAAGCCGTCGAGTTCTTTGCGTCGATGCCGAGCATTGCGCATCCGCTGCAACTGATGCAGGACGTCGGTCTCGGCTATCTCACGCTGGGGCAGCCGTCGCCGACGTTGTCGGGGGGCGAGGCGCAGCGCATCAAGCTCGTGACGGAGTTGACCAAGGTACGCGACGACATCACGCGTCGCGGGCAGAGGA
Source organism: Pandoraea eparura (assembly GCF_902459725.1). Lineage (GTDB taxonomy): Bacteria > Pseudomonadota > Gammaproteobacteria > Burkholderiales > Burkholderiaceae > Pandoraea > Pandoraea eparura. Next base: position 852,913 of record NZ_CABPSH010000002.1, on the reverse strand, counting down.
CGCCGCACACGCTGTACGTGCTCGACGAGCCCACGGTGGGCCTTCACATGGCGGACGTGGCGCGCCTGATCCATGTGCTGCATCGGCTGGTGAACGGCGGGCATACCGTCGTTGTCATCGAGCACAACCTCGACGTGATTGCCGAAGCGGACTGGATCGTCGACATGGGACCGGAGGGCGGCAAGGACGGCGGGACGGTCGTGGCCGCGACGTCGCCGGATGCGCTGACGCAGGTCGCGGCAAGCCACACCGGCATCGCGCTCAAGCCGGTGCTCGGCCACTAACGCACTCGGCCACTGGCGCACTCAAGCGCACTCAAGCGCACTCAAAACGCCACAGGCGGGAATCGAGCGACGTAGGTCTCGCTCGATCCCCGCCCGCGCGCGCTGGCGTTCCCCTTCTGTCGTCATGATGCGCAGCCGTCGCCCGCGGGTTGCCCACACGTCGCCCGAACGTTGCTGAGGCTGGCTCGCATGGGCGCTGAGGCTCGATGTGGGGTATGTCGCGCTTATTATTCCTGAAATAGAAATTACAAATAGACAAATATCGTCTTTATTGCAATTGTCGATGCCAATAGACTGCAGTTGTCGACGATGAATTGAACATCGCCGCGTTTCAAACAGACAGGAGAAAACACCATGAAGCGCACTCTTATTACCTCAGCCTTGGTTTCCGCCATGTTGGCCGTGTCGGCCGGTTCGGCTTTTGCCAGCGATGCCTTCGACGGCCCGTCGGAATTCTCGTGGGTGCCGCAAACCAGCATGATGAGCCGCGCCCAGGTCGGTCAGGAACTGGCGCAAGCCCAGCAAGCCGGTCTGCTGCAGCAACACGATTCGGTCTATCCGAAGTCGATCGCCAACTCAGGCGCTGTCGCGGCCGCCGCGACCCCGGGGTCGATCATCAACCTCGCCCTGGCTGGCAGCACGTATTTCGGTAGCTGATTCGCGTGACCCATCGCTGTACTGGCGGCACCTCCCGTGAGCCAGCGCCTGCGCGGCGCGTCGCGACTCCGGGGCGGCGCCTCCGATCACAAATCGGCCACATCGCGTGGCCGATTTTGTTTTATGCGCCCGTTTGTCCACACACCACTGCCTGTGGACAACGCTGTCGATAACCTTGTGGGTAAGCTGTGGCGTGCCTGTGACCAAGCTGTGGATTTACGGTGGACAAGTGGATCCGCACGGACCGAAGGCACTCACCAAGCGGGTGCCAAATGCACACTTCGCGGCACTTCTGTTGGAGTATCATGCGCGGCAGCCGGTTGTGGACAAGGAACCGGTGCCGCCGTCATGTGATCGTCACAAAAACGTCATGCGTCCGGCGTAGGCTCCTTGCCCATTTCACAAGGATTTCGCATGGATTATCTGCAGGTGCTCGTGCTCGCAATTGTGCAGGGCGTGGCGGAGTTGCTTCCCGTGTCGAGTTCGGCACACGTCATCATGGCCGAGAAACTGATGGGCCTCGACCCGTCGGCGCCCGCCATGACGTTGTTGCTCGTCATGCTGCACACCGGCACGATGCTCGCCGTCATCGTCTATTTCTGGAAGTCGTGGCGCGAGCGTTATTTCTCGTCCAAGCACGATTTCATGCATAACGCGAAGCAGGTCGTCATCGCGACGGGTTTCACGGGCGTGATCGGGCTGGCCTTGATGGTATTCATCGAGAAGGTCTTGATGCGTGGCTCGGAACACGCCGAGATCGAGCACCTGTTCGGTAATCTGTACATCATCTCCGGCGGCCTCGCGATGGCGGGCCTCCTGATTCTGATCTCGGGAAGCAAGCGCCCGCCAATGGGCGATCGCCCGTTGCGCGGTGCCGACTCCGCCTGGATCGGTGCGGTGCAGGGCCTGTGCCTGCCCTTCCGCGGTTTCTCGCGCTCGGGTTCGACCATCTCGACGGGGATGATGCGCGGGCTCGACAAGATCCGTGTCGAAGAATTCAGCTTCGCGCTGGCCGTGGTGCTTACGCCGCCAGTGATTGCCAAGGAGGCTTACCGTTTGTACAAGTCGGGCGGTGCGCAAACATTCGCCGGCCACTACATGACGGTGCTCACACCGAGCCTCGTCGGCATGGTGTTCAGCTTCCTCGCCGGTCTGGTGGCGCTGCGCTGGCTGTCGCGCTGGCTCGAACACGGTCGCTGGTATCTGTTCGGCATCTACTGCCTCGTGGCCTCGGGCGTCGTGCTGGCGGCGAGCCGATACCTGTAATCCGTGACGTGACGTCTCGCGAGGGCGGCCCGTCAGGCGCGGCCCTCGCCGTCACGCCGACGGGCGTCACACCAATCCCGCCACGACCTCCAGAAACGCGGCAATCGCCCGCGTCGCGCGCCGCTGCGCCAGGCACACGACGACCGTCGTCGTTTCCACGCGCGCGTCGCTGATCGATACCATGGCAAGTCGCGCGTCGGGCGTATGCTCACGCGCCGACACCGCAGCAATTCCCAGCCCCAGAATGACGGCCTCGCGAATTGCTTCGCGGCTGCCGATCTCCATCGCCACGTTCGGCGTCACCCCCGCGTCCTGCAACGCCGCTTCGAGCGCGTGACGCGTGGTCGATCCCGGCTCGCGCATGAGCATCGGCTCGTCGGCCAGCGCCGCGAGCGGCACGCTGCGGCGCTTGGCGAACCGGTGCGCGCGCGGCACCAGCAGCACAACCGGATGCGTGCGATACGGCACGGCGTGCAGACGTGCATCGTCTTGATAGCGCGCCAGCACCGCCACATCGGTGCGGTAAGCCAGCAGGCTCTCGATCATCTCTTCGGAATTGCCCGGCCGCATGGAAATGCGGATGCCAGGGTAACGCGGCTGGAATGCCGCCACGATCTCCATCGCGTGATGCGGCCCCACAGCGCCCAGGCGTAATTCGCCGGTGCGCAGCCCGCCATGCTCCTTGAGCAGGCCAAGCGCTTCGGCCTCGTCCGAGAAGATGCGCAGGCTCACCGCGTACAGCGATTTTCCGGTGGGCGTGAGCGTCAGCCCGCGGCCGTGCCGGTAGAACAGTTCGACACCGTAGGTCTCCTCCAGCGCCCGAATCTGTGTGGTCATCGTGGGCTGGCTCACATGCAGCGCCTGCGCCGCACGCGTCACGCTGCCGTGATGCGCCACCGCATGGAACGAGCGCAACTGGGTAATTCGCATCGATGACGCTCCCGTGACGAGGTATAGGTTTTATCAATACTTTGACGAAAAATTGTGAATTGGAAGTATAGGACGATGCTCACCATAATCCAGCTCAATCTTCGTCAACGGATCGCCATCGTCCTCGGGCGTAGCGGCACCTCCTCACCATGACTGCATGCTCACGTTTTCATAATCCGGTCGACGTTCGCTTCGGTGCGGGCGCTCTCGCTCAGTTGCCCGAATTGGTTGGCGAGCGTCGCGTCGTGCTCGTCACCATGCCCGAAGCACGCGCGCTTGGCATGACAGGGCAAGTCGAAGCGCTGCTCGGGCAACGCTTGGCCGGGGTGATCGATCGGGTCAGCCCGAACCCGGATGTGCGCGAACTCGCCCCGATGTACAGCGACTTCTGGCGGCGCTACGGCCAGTGCGAGGTGATCGTGGCGCTCGGTGGCGGCAGCGCGCTCGATACGGCCAAGCTGTTGATGGTTGCAGGGCAGGACGATCGCTTTGCCACGCTCGTCGATGCGCTCGACGCGGGGGGCGGCTTCCGGCCATCGCGGACCAAGCGGCTCATCACTGTGCCGACGACGGCCGGCACAGGCAGCGAAGTCACCCCATGGGCCACGCTGTGGGATCGTCATGTGAAGCACAAGAAGTATTCGCTGCACTTGCCCGAGACGTGGCCGGAGGCGGCGATCGTCGATCCGCGTCTGACACGTTCGCTGCCGCACGCCATCACGCTGCAAAGCGGTCTCGACGCCCTCTCGCATGCGCTCGAGGCGATCTGGAACGTGAACGCCAATCCGATTTCCGACACCTTCGCCGTGACGGCGGCGCGCGACATGATGCGCGTGTTGCCGCAACTGATGGTGTCGCTCGACGACGACGTGTTGCGCGCTCAGGCAGCGCTCGCCGCGCTGCAAGCGGGCATGGCGTTCTCCAACACGAAGACCGCGTTGGCGCATTCGATTTCATACGACATGACGATTCGCCATGGCCTTCCGCACGGCATTGCGTGCTCGTTCACCTTGCCGGCGGTGATGCGCCTGGCGATAGGCCGCCGTGCCGATCGCGACGCGGTGCTGGCCCAGGTGTTCGACGGCGACATTGGACACGCCCCGGACAAGCTCACGGCGTTTCTCAATGGTTTGGGCGTGGCGACCGAGTTCTCGGCCTATGGCGTGTCCGAGCCCGAATCCAGTGCGATGATCGCCGCCGCGCTCGACGGCCCGCGCGGACGCAATTTCATCGGCGCCACCGCCTGATTGTCAGGCGGCCGCCACGGTCGTATGCGTTCGCGCATGCGTGTTTTCGCGTCTTACCCGTAGTTCCCGCAACCCGCATCATCAAAACATAGCCGCGGGCTTCACCGGCGGCACCGAGACATCCAGGAGACAGACGCCCGGCGCAGACCGGTGCGTCGCAGCGCGCCGCCATGGCGCGGCGCATCAACAGGAGGCGCAATGGAACAGGTTCTCACGGGCGTTGGCGGCAGCGATGCCGCCTCCGCCGAAAAAGCGGTGCGCACGGTCGCGCTGGCCAGTCTGATCGGCACGACCGTCGAATGGTATGACTTCTTCCTGTATGGCACCGTGACAGGACTCGTTTTCAACAAGCTCTTCTTCCCCAGCGGCGACGCCTTCATTGCCACCGCGCTCGCTTACACGGTCTACGCGGTGGGCTTCGCCACGCGCCCGATCGGAGGCATCCTCTTCGGTCACTTCGGCGACCGGCTGGGACGCAAGCCATTACTCATCGTCACGCTCTCCATCATGGGAGTGTCGACATTCCTGATCGGACTGATACCGACCTATGACAGCATTGGCATCGCCGCCCCGTTGATACTGCTGTTCCTGCGGCTGTTGCAGGGTATCGGCCTGGGCGGCGAATGGGGTGGCGCGGTGCTCATGGCGTTTGAGTACGCGCCGCGCGACAGGCGCGGGCGGTTTGCGGCGTATCCGCAGATCGGGCTCGCCGTGGGGTTGTGTCTGTCGACGGGTGTGGTCGCGCTGCTCTCATCCACGCTGACCGACGCGCAGTTCATGGCCTGGGGCTGGCGTCTGGCGTTCATGCTCAGCGTGGTGCTCGTGGCGGTGGGCATGTTCATCCGGCTGCGCGTGCTGGAAACGCCCGAGTTCGCACGCATCAAGGACAGTCAGCACGTCGCGCATGTGCCGCTCTCCGAGATTGCGCGCGATTACCGGCGCAATGTGCTGCTCGGCTGGGGCGCGCGCTACATCGATGGCGTGGTGTTCAACGTGTATGCGGTGTTCGCCATCTCGTATCTCGTCGGCACGCTGCACTTTCCGAAGACGCCGATCCTGCTGGCGGTCACGCTCGCGGCCATGGTGTTGATCGTCACGATTCCGTACGCCGCGAAGCTGTCGGATCGCGTGGGCCGCCGCCGTGTGTTCGGTTGGGGGGCATTGGCCTGCGGCGTGTCGGCGATACCGGCATTGGCGGTGATGCACTATGCGACGAACGTCTGGTGGGTGTCGCTCGCAGTGATTGTGCCGCTGGGGGTCGTGTATGCGTTCGTCTACGGCCCCGAGGCGTCGATGTTCTGCGAACTGTTCGATACGCGGGTTCGCTACACGGGCATCTCGGTCGTGTATCAAGTCTCGGGCATCGTTTCCAGCTCGATCACCCCGTTGGTGGCGGCGACGCTGCTCGAATACGGTGGTCACAAACCTTGGTGGATCGCCGTGTATGTGCTGGCGGTGGGATGCCTGTCCGCTGCGTGTGCGGCAGCGATGAAGCGGACTTACTGAGGGGGAAACGACGGGAGGGAGGCGGATGCGTGTGGGATGTCCCGAGTGTCGGGAACCCGGCAGGCCGGTGGATGGCTCCCCGGCTTGCCGCTTTTTTGGCGTGGCTGACTGACCGATGTCGATCGAACGGGCGCGACTCGTCGCGCGGGCGAACGCGCCCGGACGATACACGCCGACGCTACGCCATCGGTCTCAGGTGGCGTCAATGGGCTCAGCGACGCGTCACGCGTGCTTGCTGACGGCGCGTACGCGTAGTACGGCTGCGCAGATACGACGCGGTGAGCAGCGAGGCAGTCGCCAGCAGAAGGAAAGAACCGAGGACAGCCATGGTATTGCTCCTGTACGCGCCGACATCGTCCGCAGTGCGGTGCACCTTGCGAGTCACGAAGTCGGCTGACTTCATCATGTTGTCACTCTACTGCTGTCGCACTTTGCAATAAACCCCATCAGATCAAACAAGCTGTTGCGCGCCGCGGCATTTCCCTCTAAATCGTGGTGTGGCAGACGTCAGAAGGGCGTCATTTTTGCCATTTTATGGATTTAAGCTATTGATTCAAAACATTTTTTATGAGATTGGTGATCCGCGGCATTTTGTCGCTACCACGTTGCGAAAAAACCACGGGTTTTCCCTAGGATTTACTCGCGTCGATGTGGCGAACAACGCAACGCAGCAAAGGAGGGGCGGCCGCCGGTCAATCCCGGTTGCATGACTTGTCCTTCTGCCCAAGCCCATGGCACTTTGCGTCAGTGGCCGCGCGAAAGCAGCACCGGTGCCTGGGCGATCACGTAAAGCACAGCGCCGATCAGTCCGCCGACGAGGGTGCCGTTGATGCGGATGTATTGCAGGTCCTGCCCGACGCTCAGGCGAATTTGCTGCGACAGATGTTCGGCATTCCAGCCGTGCACCGTGGCGCGGATGTGCTCGGTCACGAAGTCGGCAAACCCCGGCGCCATGCGTTCGGCCGCATCCAGCAATTGCGCGTCGAGTGCCTTGCGCAATGAGTCGCTTCTCGCCAGCTCCTGCCCCATCCACGCCGCCGCGCCGGTGATCTTGGCCCCGATCAACGAGTCGTCGCGCGCGAGATCGCGCTTCACCCAGCTTCGCCACTCGTTCCACAGGCCGCCGACATACGCGTTCAACGCGGTGTCGCCCTTGAGCTGGGTTTTGAAGGTGTCGAGCTTCGCCTGAAAGTCGGGATCATGCTTGAGGCGCTCGATCAACCCCGCCACCGCGCGATCGAACGCCTGACGCAGTTGGTGCGATTCGTCGGCTTCCATTTGCGCGAGCAAGCGCGTAACGGCTGCCGAAATCATGTCTGAGCCCTTGTTGCCGATCCACTCCGACGGCAGCACCTTCTCTTTCTTCGGATGATCGCTCTTGAGCCAATCGACGATGCGCGCCGAGATGAATTCGCGCGTCTGAGGTTCATTCAGGAGTTCGACGAGATAGTCGAGCGTCTCGTCGAGCAGCGCTTGATGACGGCCGTCGCGCGTGAGCGTGTCGAGAATGGCGGCCGCCGATTGCGACAGGTCGAGCCGGTCGATCATCGTGTCGAGCGCGCGGCGGATGAAGGCCTGCACGTTGCGCTCGTCCATCACGTCGAGCACACCGCTGGCCACTTTCACCAGCACCGCGCTCAACTGACGTGTGTTCTCGTACGAACCGAGCCAGTGCGTGACGGCGTCCGCCGGGTTCTGTTGCCGGATGAGCCGAACGACCGAGGGGGTGTCGAGAAACTTCTCGCGCACGAAACGGGCGAGCCCGTCGCCGAGGGCGTCCTTCTTGCGAATCAGAATGTTCGTATGCCGCGCGAGCCCCGGAATCGGGATGCGCCGGAACAGGGCTTCGACCGCGAACCAGTCCGCCAGTCCCCCGACCATCGCGGCTTCGGCCGCCGCCCGGATCCAGCCCGTGACGAAGTGCTCCGGCATGAAGAGCGTGGCGACAAAGATGACCAGCGCGGCCAGAAGACACCACAGGGCGCGACGCTCGGCGCGTTGCAGGGCGATGGCGGGATCCATGCGCAGCCGGCTCCTGAAAATACAAAGACGCCCGACAGGTTACCCCGTCGGGCGTCCAATGGTAAGTCTCGGACCGATCGACGGATCGTCGCGCGATTACCCGCGTTGCTTCGCCTTCAGTTCGAGGCGGTACTTGTGCAGCAGCGGCTCGGTGTAGCCGCTGGGCTGCGTCAGTCCCTCGAACACCAGCGCGCTCGCGGCCTTGAACGCCAGCGAGTCGTCGAAGTTCGGCGCCATCGGACGATAGTGCGCGTCGCCCGCGTTCTGTTTGTCGACCACGGCGGCCATGCGCTTGAAGGTCTCTTCGACCTGCGCGCGCGTGATGACGCCATGACGCAGCCAGTTCGCCAGATGCTGGCTCGAAATACGCAGCGTGGCGCGGTCTTCCATCAGGCCGATGTCGTTGATGTCAGGCACCTTCGAGCAGCCCACGCCCTGATCGATCCAGCGAACGACGTAACCCAGAATACCCTGCGCGTTGTTCTCGATCTCCTTGCGGATCTCGTCGGCGGACCATTCGGCCTTGGCCACGACCGGCACCGTCAGCAGGCCCGTGAGCAGCGCGTCGCGCTCCTTCGCGTAGTCGATCTTTTCCAGTTCCTGCTGGACGGCCTGCACGTCGACCATGTGATAGTGCAGCGCGTGCAGCGTGGCGGCGGTCGGCGACGGCACCCAGGCGGTATTCGCGCCAGCCTTCGGATGCGCGATCTTCTGCTCGAGCATGGCTTGCATCAGGTCCGGCATGGCCCACATGCCCTTGCCGATCTGTGCACGGCCCCGCAGGCCGGCGGCCAGACCCACGAGCACGTTGCTCTTCTCGTAGGCCGTGATCCATGCCGACGATTTCATGTCGCCCTTGCGCATCATCGGACCGGCTTCCATCGCGGTGTGCATCTCGTCGCCCGTGCGATCGAGGAAGCCCGTGTTGATGAACGCGACGCGCGCCGCGGCGGCCGCGATACAGGCCGAGAGGTTCACGCTCGTGCGACGCTCTTCGTCCATGATGCCCATCTTGAGCGTGTTGCGCGGCAGGTCGTACAGCGCTTCGATGCGGCCGAACAGTTCGTCGGCGAAGGCCACTTCGGCCGGGCCGTGCATCTTCGGCTTGACGATGTAGATGGAGCCGGTGCGCGAGTTCAGTCGATGCTTGCGATCATGCAGCGAGGCGAGCACGGTGACCACGCCGTCGAGAATACCTTCCGGAATCTCGCGGCCTTCACGATCGGTGATCGCCGGGTTGGTCATCAGGTGACCGACGTTGCGGATGAACAGCAGCGAGCGGCCGTGCAGCGTCACCGGCTGGCCATTGGCGCCGGTGTATTCGCGGTCGGCGTTCAGGCGGCGCGTGAAGGTCTTGCCGCCCTTCTCCACGGCTTCCGTCAGCGTGCCTTGCATCAGACCGAGCCAGTTGCGATAGAGGTCGACCTTGTCGTCGGCGTCCACGGCAGCGACCGAGTCTTCGCAGTCGATGATGGTCGTTACAGCGGCTTCGACGAGCACGTCCTTGATATGCGCCGCGTCGGTCTTGCCGATCGGGTGGCTGGCGTCGAACTGGATCTCGAAGTGCAGACCGTGGTGCTTGAGCAGCACGGCCGTCGGCGCGGCCGCGTCGCCTTGGTGGCCGATGAACAGCGCCGGCGTCGCCAGGCCCGTCTCGCCGGTCTTGGTCGTGACGACGAGCTTGCCGCTCTCGACGCGGTAGCCGGTGGCGTCCTTGTGCGAGCCGTTGGCCAGCGGTGCGACCTGGTCGAGGAAGCCGCGTGCGAAGGCGATCACGCGTTCGCCACGCTTCGGGTTGTAGCCGGCGCCCTTTTCTGCGCCGTCCGTTTCAGGGATGGCGTCGGTGCCGTAGAGCGCATCGTACAGGCTGCCCCAGCGCGCGTTCGCGGCGTTCAGCGCGTAGCGGGCGTTGGAAAGCGGCACCACGAGCTGCGGACCGGCTTGTTCGGCGATCTCATGGTCGACGCCTGCGGTGGTGGCCTGCACGCTGGCCGGCACGGGCAACAGGTACCCGATCTTTTCGAGGAACGCGCGGTAGGCCGCGGCATCGGCAATGGGGCCCGGGTTGGCGCGGTGCCAGGCGTCGAGTTCGTTTTGCAGACGGTCGCGCTCGGCGAGCAGCGCGCGGTTCTTCGGGGCGAGGTCGTGGACGATGGCGTCGAAGCCGTTCCAGAACGCATCGACATCGACGCCGGTGCCCGGCAGGGCTTCCTTTTCGATGAACGCGATCAGGTTGTCTGCGACCGTCAGGCCGCCACGCTGGGAAGTGGAAGTCATGATGCTGTACTCGAGTTTGAAAACCAGGTTGACGCGATTTCGTCCGACGACCTTGCCGAAACACCCACGCGGTTGGCGTGAAGATGACGACCGGGTTGTTGACGATAAGGGGCAGTCTTATATAAGACCCTGAGTGTAATCCTTCTCCGGTCGCTCGGAAACCCGGGATTTCGCGTCGTGATACCACCGTAGCTTATAGGCGGCATAAGGATTTGCGTATGACATCGGTGCCACAGGGCTTTCCGTCCGATACCGAAAGCGGACGGTGCGGTTGCAGCATTCGATATGGCATTTCACTTCATGAGAAATGGGCGCGCCGGCGGACGCGGTGACCGCTACGCGGGTCGAGGAGCGTCGTGCCTGCGTCGAGGTGACGGGTACACTCACCGTTTGCGCCGAAAGTGCGCGACGTGCCCGCGCCGGGCCGTTCCCCCGAAAACATCTGCCCTGGAGGCATGAGTCGTGAAACAGATCTTGATGATGAGCAGTTCCCGCAAGGGCAGCCAGGGCTTTCTGGCGCATGCCGACGATCAGGTGCATGCGGTGCTCCGGGACCACGCGAAACGTGTGTTGTTCGTACCATACGCCGGGGGCATCACGTACAGCTTCGACGAGTATGAGGCGCGCGTGAAGCCGATGTTCGAGCGGCTGGGCTATGCCCTCGAGTCGATTCATCACCACAAGGATCCGCGCGCCGCCGTCGAGCAGGCGCAAGCCGTCGTGGTGGGCGGGGGCAATACGTTCGTGCTGCTCGATCGCCTGTACAACGCTGGCCTCGTGGGCCTGCTGCGCGAGCGTGTGAACGCGGGGATGCCCTACGTGGGGTGGAGCGCCGGGGCGAACGTGGTGTGCCCGACCATTCGCACGACCAACGACATGCCCATCGTCGAGCCGCCGACGCTCAAGGCGCTCAACCTGATTCCGTTCCAGGTGAATCCGCACTTCATCAGCGGCAAGCCGGCGGGGCACAACGGTGAATCGCGCGAGGAGCGCCTGGCCGAGTATCTGGCGATCCATCCGGACGAACGCGTCGTCGCCATTCGGGAGGGGACGGCGCTGTACGTGCAGGGCGATAACGCCACCGTGCTCGGTGAATTCGACGCGTTGCATTTCAAGCAGGGCGGTGTCGTCGACAAGCTCGCGACGGGCCGTACGTTTGCGCTGGCGTCGATCTGATTCGCGCGCGCATCGTGCCATCGCGCGGATGACGGCCGGCTACGGGCCGGATTGAATATCCGAAAATTCTTAAATCTGACTTTTCGCACCCAATTGCATTCTGCAGGTGTATTTCCGCTGGCAGAATGCGAAATCAAATTTGGTGCGCGCTTCCCCCTCGGAGCGTGATGAGCGTTGACGGAAAAATGGGCATGTCCCCTTCCGTCATCGGAACGTTTGGCGGAGGGGGAACATGGTACGGAAATACACGAGTCTCGCGCTTACCGGAGATCAAAAGAGCCGCATCAAGGCATTGTGCGAGCGAAACAACCATCGAGGGCTTGTTTCTATCGTTCTCGATTACGTTTGGATTCTTGCCGGCTGCCTGCTGTCATTAGAGGTGCAGCCGCTGCTGTATCCGTTGTCAGTTCTGATCATCGGGGCTAGACAGCGTGCATTAGCAAGTCTTTTCCATGATGGGTCGCACGGGACGCTGTTCAGATCCAAGGCTTTGAATCGGGTTGTGAGCCGAGTATTCTGCGGTTGGCCAATCATGCAATCCATGTTTGCCTATCGGCAATCCCACGTAATTTTGCATCACTCACACCTCGGCGATGCCAATCACGATCCCGATTATCGGGAGCTGCTGGGCGCAGGGATATATGAGACCCAACGAGGCCCAGACTTCTTCCGGCGATTCATACTGAGCGCGATATATGGCCGGTTCACACTCCGCTATATCAAGTCCCTGATTCTGAGTCGCCTGTCTTTTTCCGTGCGCCCAAACGAATCCCAAGCCGAATCCTTTTTGATTCTTGCCTTTCATGCGTCGATGGCTGTGATTGCCTATTCGCAGGGATGGCTGGCGAATCTTATGTTCTTTTGGTGGATTCCGCTGATTCTGGTTTTTCCAGTAATTGGTTGGTTCAGTGAATTGTCCGAGCATTACCCGTTCATGGACGCATCCAGTGAGTGGTGCTTCGGCGCCCGAAACCGTTATTCGTGCTGGGTTGAACGCCTCTTCATCGGGATGCACGGCGATTCATTCCATCTTACGCATCATCTGTTGCCGGGGATCCCGCATTGGAATCTCGCTGCCGCCACCCGGATTCTTCGAGCAGACAACGCGTTTTCCGAATGGGACGACAAGTGGGGAGGAATCTTCTCGTCGGATCAAAGCGGCCGCGTGACCTTTGTCGACTTCGTCAGAGCACCTCAAACGCCATGAGTGCGTCGCTTATTGCCTATCTATTAAGTCCACATCGGAAAATGGGCGTATTTAATCGCACAGCCTACGGGCCGGAGATTTGCGCGCTGGTCGCCGCTGTCCTGAACGGGACGATCGGCGTGTTGACGCGAACCGGATTCGATCAAGGGGCCACACCCGCGCTGATCGCGTTCTGGAAGTGCTTCGGCGCGTTCGTCGTGGTGTCGCTGCTTTGTGCCTGTCGTCGCGAACTCGGCACGCAAACCGTTCGGCTGGCCCATCGCTGGCCGCAGTTCGCATGTCTCGCGTTTCTCGGCATTTTCAGCCTTTACTATTTCGAGACGACGGCCTTCTCGCACGCGTCGATTCCGCTCGTCTCGTTCCTCACGTATGCGGCGGGCGGCGCCACCCTTGCCTTGTCCGGGCGGTTTCTCGGGGAGAAGACAACGCGCCGGAAGATGGCCGCCTTTCTGGCCATCGTCGTCGGTGTCGGCGTGATGGGCCTGTTCGAAAGCGGTATCGAAGGCAGTTCGGCGGGGATCGCGCTGGCGCTGGCCGGCGGATGCGGGTACGCGCTGTTCATCTTCCTCGCCAAGTGGTTCAGGATCGGCTCGGGACTGCCGCAGCTCGTCTGGCTATTCGGGTTTGGCAGCGCGTTTCTGTCGATGCCGCTGATGCGCGAGGGATTCGCCATGCCCAGCGGCTTGGCCTGGATGACGCTGTGCGCGCTCGTGTTACTTCCGACAATCGGGGGCTTCTACTTCACCACGCGGGCGGTGGCGGGCGGCCAGGCCAGCAAAGTGCAGATCATCGAAACCAGCGATCCCCTGTTCGCGACGCTGTTCGGATTCGCGCTCTTCGGTGACCGGCTGAGCGATGAAGGCATGCTCGGCGCGGGCTGCATCGCCATTGGACTCGTGATTGCGGTCTGGCATCGACCGGGACGGTGACGGAACGCCGGCACGCTCGACGTCCAGCGCCCGCGCAAACGAAACCGCCGCCCAGGCGTGAGCCTCGGGCGGCGGGTTGCCGGCAGGCATCGTGAGGGACAGCGGCGATGCCGCCCTCGTGCCGTCAGCGGCAGTGTCGGGATCGATGCGGGATCAGGCTTCGTCGTCGAGCCACGGCACTTCGACGTCGGTGAGGAACGCAACCATCGCGAGCGGACGCGCTTCATGGCGCCCCATCTTGCCATCGGCACGGTGCCACACCACCTGGAAGGTTTCCGGATACTTGTCGGCGATCAACTGCACGGTGCGCAACTCTTCTTCGTCGGCCTCTTCGATGGGGCCGTCGAACGACAGCATGAGCGCCTGCGGCCACACGCCGTCTTCCGGGTCGTAGACCTTGTCGCCGTTGGGCACGTCGACCACCGCTTCGACGCCGATCGTCGCCGACGCTGCCACGATCATCTCGCCAAGGGCGCGCAGCAGCGCGGTCGCACGGGCGGAGTTGATCTGGCGCATGGCGAGATCGCCGCGCGTCAGCGCTTGTTCCAGCTTGGGATCGGTTTTTTGTTTGGACATGCGGTTCCTCGGTAAAACGTTAGCCACCCCGCGGCGGTCGGGCCATGTCGCTGCGACACCTGTGCGCTGCGTGGGGTTCCGATGCTACCACCGTCGCGCACGCCGGGGCGCATTACAATGCGGGTTTTCGTTATTTACGCTTGCCCGGCTCCGTCGTTTTCGTCGACCCGCGCAATCTGGAGCCCGTTGTCATGGATTCGCCCAAGCCCGCCCCGTCAGATCCCGTTTCCCAAGCCGCCGCGTCCGGTGCCAGCGACGTCTATCTCCGTCTGCTCGGGGAAACCGCCAAGATCGACTGGAAGGACCTGGAATCGTTCTTCGCGCGCGGGGTGCTGCTGTACGTGGCGCCCGGCGTCGATCTCGTGTCGGTCGCCGAGGCAGTTGCGAACGACGACAAGACCACCGTGTCGCAATGGCTCGCGTCGGGCATGGTGCAGCGCATGCAAGCCGAGCAAGCCACCGATTTCACCGCGCGCACGCCGGAGCTTTGGGCGGTGGTTGTCGCGCCGTGGGTGCTCGTACAGGAACGCGGCATCGTTGCGTGATGGCGCGATGGCAAAATTGTATGAGGTGCGCGCTGACGCGCCACTCGCCGCCGCTTTGATTTTGTTACCGCGTCACTCCGTAATCCCCGCCTCGATGAGGCGTCGCGTGCAGTCTTCCAGCAGATCCTGCGCCACTGCCGACGCAAACGCATAGTCCGCGTCGAGCGATTCCGTCATTTCATGCGCGGTATACAGGCCGGCCTCACGCGAGAGCGTGCCGGCCAACTCGCGGGCGAAATCGTCGCTCAACGTCGAGAGCAAACGCCGCTCTTCAAGCGGGAGCTGAAGCTTCGAGCGCGATAACCACATCTGCGCGAGCGTCGCGCCCTGTTTGTCCGTCATCCATTGCCCATGCTCGTAAAAGGCCGACAGACGCTCGGCCGTCAGCGCGAACAACAGCGCGCGGCGGGTGTTGAAATTCAGACGAATCGGAGTGGCTTCCGGCATGACGGCAACCGCAATTAGCGGACAAAATCGGGATCAGGGGGCAAAGGTATCACGCGAAGAGTCGCTGCAGCGCATTGCGCGCGTGTCGGATCAGGTCGGATTCGTCGGCGCGTCCGGGCAGCAAGTGGAATTCCGCTCGCGGCAGCGGGGGCAGACCGAGCGACGATGGGCACACGACAAGATCGGGCGTGAGCGCCGATTCGTTCAGGCACGAGATCCCCAGCCCCGCGCCGAGCGCCAACTGCATGCCGGCGACGCCCGCCGCCGAATGGGAGATGCGATAAGGCACGTTGTGCCGCTCCAGTACCGCGAGCACGAGGCTTTGCAGCGTGCACGACGGCGGCATTGTCACCAGCGGCAGCGGCGCATCGAGCGGCTCGGCCAGCGTCGACGACATCGCCCACACGAGACGCTCGCGGCGCACCAGCGTGCCCGGCGTTCGGTAACCCAGCGTCTTCGCGCCGCGGCCGACGTCCTCGTTCATCAGACGCAACACCAACCCTACGTCGAAGTGTTCACCGCTCAGGGCGGTGCGCTCGATTTGCGCGCTTTGCATGGCGCTCACGTGCAGTCGCAGGCGCGGGTAGAGGCTCGTGAATCGCTTGAGCACACGGCCGACGTCATGCGGACGGTAATAGTCGGTGATGGCGATGCGCAACTCGCCATCGAGCAGTACGCCCTGCAGATCCTCGAACGCCGCCTCGGACAGTGCCGAGATCTGCCGCGCATAGGTGAGCAACCGTGTGCCCGCCGGGGTCGGACGCATGCCTTTGCGCGATCGCACCAGCAACGGCTGGCCGGCGCGCGCTTCGAGCTTCTGGAGTTGCTCGCTAACGGTCGATTGCGACAGGAAGATTTGTTCCGCCGCGGCCGAAATGCTGCCGGCGTCGTGAATGGCGATAAAGGTACGCAACTGCGTGAGGTCGAAGGCGCGGGCGTTCATGGCGGCTCTCGGGATGGCATCGCGTTGGCGCTCGGGTGGCGCGCGGTGCCGTTTGATGTTAATCCGGAAAACACGATATATGACATCGAATTTTCCCGCTTTTCCGATGTAATGTCTATCCGTACGATGCGGTCATGGTGGCCCGAACCGCGCGTTGGTACGAGACGGGCGACGCCAGCCCTTTTCACGCTTCTCCGCCTTCGAGGTTGCGCACTGTCACCCATGAACGAACGTCTGTGTACCGCTCCCGCCACTGCCCGCCAGTTGGCCCCTGTACCCAACGCGACGATGCTCTCCCGTCGCCTCAGCCACAATCACCGCTGGAAGGTGCTGGGCGTTGGCGTGGCGGCCAATGCCAGCTTTGCCGCCGCGATGGGCGGCATTCCCGCCACCGCCGTGCAGATGCGTAGCGCCTACGCGTTGGCCAACGGCGATCTCGGCATCGTGCTTGGCATGATCGGGCTGGGCATCGCCGTCTCCGAACTGCCGTGGGGCATGCTCACCGACCGCTGGGGCGACAGGCGCGTGCTGCTCGTCGGCTTGATGGTGACGGCGTTCGCACTCGTCGGCCTGGCGCTGTGGGGGGTGCCGACGGCACACGCGGTGCCGTCGATGCCGATGCTTGCCGCGGGGATGCTGGCGATCGGCATCCTCGGCGGCAGTGTCAACGGATCGAGCGGGCGCGCCATCATGCGCTGGTTCCACGATCGCGAGCGAGGGCTGGCAATGAGTGTGCGGCAATGCGCCGTGCCGCTCGGCGGCGGGGTCGGCGCGCTGGTGTTGCCAGGCGCGGCGCAGCACTTCGGCTTCGAAGCCGTCTTCGGCGGGCTGGCCGTGGCGTCTCTCGCGGCTGCCATCGTGGCGTGGTGGTGGCTGCTCGAGCCGCCGGAGGAACCGCAGGAAAGCGCGAGCAACGCGGCGCGCGGGGAAGCCGTCACCGACGCACATCCGGCCCCAAGCTATTCGCCGTTGCGCGACGCACGCTTGCTGAGTACGGCGCTGGGGATGGCGGTGCTTGCTATGCCGCAGATCGCGGTGCTCACGTTCGGCACGGTGTTTCTGCACGACGTTGCGCATGCGAGCGTGGCGACCATCTCGCTGACACTCGGTGCGGTGCAGGCCGGGGCCGCGATCACGCGGGTGTGGAGCGGACGCTTCACGGACAAGCGCCGCAACCGTCCGCAATATCTGCGCGTCTGCGCGATGGCGGTGGGGGCGGTCTTTGCCTTGCTGGCATTGCTCGTGACGGCGCTGGCGCATCGCCCGGAATGGTTGGCACAGGGTACGCCGTGGATGATCGCGCTGCTGATTGCGGGGGGCGTGGTCGCGTCGGCATGGCACGGCGTGGCGTTCACCGAATTGGCCACGCTGGCGGGCGCGTCGCGTGCGGGAACGGCGCTCGGTATCGGCAACACCGGTGTGTTTCTGACGATGTTCCTCACGCCGCTCGCGATTCCGCTGCTGCTGTCGATTGGCGGCTGGGGACTGGTGTGGGCCGGGGGGCTGGTGTGTGCCGCGCTGGCATGGCCGCTCTTTGTCTGGTCGCATCGCGGCCTGGCGCGGGCTTGATCGTCGGCGCAGCCCTGGGCGCCAGACCCCAGGCGCGTTGCGTCGGTAAATGGCGGATGGAAATGCAACGCGCTCGACGCTTGCCACGCGCTTGCCCCGCTACGGCAGGCGCACGTTCGCTACGAGAAAGTCGAGGAACGCCCGCACGCGAGCGGGCAAGTGACCGCCTTGCCCGACATATACGGCATGCACAGGCTCAAGATCGCCCGGGTTGTAGTCGTCGAGCACGGTGACGAGCCGGCCGGCGCGCAGATCGTCGTCGACGTGGTAGCGCGAATGGCGGGCCAGCCCGAGCCCCTGCACTGCGAGCTTGCGCATGATCTCGCCATCGCTCACGACCATGTTGCCGATCTGCGGATAGTGCGTGATGCCCCCGGCGCCATCGAGAAATGGCCAGCCCTGCACCTGACGGTCGAAATTGAACGCCATGACGTTGTGGTGGATCAGGTCGGCTGGCGTGCGAAGCGGTCCGTTGCGAGCGAGATAATCGGGCGATGCCACCACGTGCAGGCGACTTTCGCCGAGCTTGCGGGCCACCAGTCGGGAATCGCGTAGCGGGCCGGCCCGAACCGCGACGTCCGCGCGTTGCTCCAGCAGGTCGACGACTGTGTCGGTGAGCGTCAGGTCGAGACGGATCTCGGGGTACTGCGCGAGAAACGCCGGGATGACCGGCAGCAGGTAGTGCGAGCCGATCGGCACGCTGGCATTCACCCGCAACAGGCCGCGCGGCACCGCGCCCGCCGCCGCTTCGCGCTCGGCGGCTTCGATGGCGGCCAGCACCCGTACCGCTCGCTCGTGAAATGCCGTGCCCTCGGGGGTGAGTTGCAGGCGGCGCGTCGAGCGGTTGAACAAGCGCGCGCCCAGACGCGCCTCGAGCCGCGCGATCAGCTTGCTCACGGCAGACGGTGTCATATGCAGCGCGCGCGCCGCCGACGAGAAGCCGCCATGCTCGACAACGCGCGCGAAAACTTCCATATCGCCTGAGCGATTGACGTCCTGTCGACCCATCGGTGGTGTCCTTGAGCGTATCGGTGACGGGCGTCGCAGAGCATTGTGACGCCACGTCACAAATCATTTTCCTTCGCGCAGTCTATTTCACCAATGCGTGGGCGTCTATATTCCGCACATCGGTTCACCGTCATCCCGTGGGGGTGCGGGACCTTCCCATTTTCCGAGACAGGAGTTTTTCGTGCCCATCGCCCTCTACGCCCTGACCGCCGGTGCCTTCGGCATCGGCGTGACGGAATTCGTCATCATGGGTCTGCTGCTCAATGTCGGCGCCGATTTCGGCGTGTCGATCGCGGCTGCCGGCCTGCTGATCTCCGGCTATGCGCTGGGGGTCGTCGTCGGCGCCCCCCTCATGACCACTGCCACCGCCCGCTGGCCGCGCAAGACCGTCCTGCTGGTGCTCATGGCCATCTTCACCATCGGTAACGCCGCCTGTGCGCTCGCGCCGAGCTACGCGGCCCTGATGGCCGCCCGCGTGCTGACGTCGTTCGCGCACGGCACGTTCTTCGGCGTCGGTTCGGTGGTCGCCACCGGGCTCGTACCGCGCGAGCGCCGTGCGTCCGCCATTGCCGTGATGTTCACGGGGCTGACCGTTGCCAATATTCTCGGTGTGCCGTTCGGTACATGGCTGGGTCAGCACTTTGGCTGGCGCGCCAGCTTCTGGGCCGTGACGGCCATCGGTGCACTCGCCTTTGTCGTGATCGCCGGGTTCGTGCCGAAGATCGCAGCACCGAAGGACGCGGGCGACTGGCGAGCGGATCTGCGCGCGTTGGCTCGTCGTCCTGTGCTGCTCGGCTTGCTCACGACGGTGCTTGGTTGGGTGGGCGTGTTCGGCGTGTTCACGTACATTGCCCCGCTGCTGACTGAAGTCACTGGTTTTGCCGAAGGCGCGGTCTCGCCGATCCTGCTGATCTTCGGCGGTGGCCTGGTGGTCGGCAACCTGCTGGGCGGCAAATTTGCGGATCGTCGCGTGGTGCCGACGGTGCTGGGCAGCCTGCTGGCGCTGGCCGTCGTGCTGGGCCTGATGACATTCGCGCTTCACTCGCACTGGCTGGCGATCGTGTTTGTGGCCCTGCTCGGCGCGGCAGCGTTCGCAACGGTGGCGCCGCTGCAACTGTGGGTGATGGAAAAGGCCTCGGGGGCGGGGGAAAGCCTGGCGTCGAGTTTCAACATTGCCGCCTTCAACCTCGGCAACGCCATCGGCGCGTGGCTCGGCGGCTTCGTCATCGAGCACGGCCCGGGGCTGACGGCGGTGCCGTGGGTCGCCGCCCTCGCGCCGCTGGCCGGGGTGGGTGTGGCGTTGCTGAGCCTGCGCCTGGATCGTCGTGACGCGAAGTCCCTCGTCACCCCGACCTGCGAGACACCCGCCTTGTGAGTTGCGCGATGGCGTGACGCGAGCGCATCAGGCCATCACCCCCAGAATCACACTGACGGCCGCGAAGGCGGCCGTCGCACCAACGCCGACGGTCAACCCGCGAGCCGTCAACGTATCGTGCGGCATGACCGCGGCGAGCCGGGTGCCGCCCGGCAACGCCAGAATGACTTCGGCTTGTCCCGCCTCGTCGGCGATGGCCTCGACCGTGCCGGATAGTCGGTTCGCCGTGGCGAGCCCGGCAAGATCGGCGCCGCGCGCGATGTCGATCCAAGGCGCCTTGATGAGGGCGAACGCATCGCTGCCGGTCGCCAGCCCCAGCGTCTGCGTGCTGTGATGCGTGAGCGACGCCGTGATCGCTTCACCGCCGGGCAACGTGAGTGTCACTTCGTCATTCACGCCACAGCGTCGAATGCCGGTGACCGTGCCGTGCAACTGATTGCGTGCACTGGTCTGCAGGCCGAGCCGCGCGATGACGGGCCACTGCTCGTCGAAATGTTCCAGATCGTTGGCCACACGCGCAAGGAATTGCCGCTGCGCTACCTCCACCGCCCGAAATGCCGCCACGAGCTTTGCACCACGAGCCGTGAGCCGCGTGCCACCACCGCCTCGGCCGCCTGTACTGCGCGCCACCAGCGGCTCGCCGGCGAGTTGGTTCATCGCGTCCACGGCGTCCCATGCGGCTTTGTAGCTCATGCCCGCGGCTTTCGCGGCCGCCGTGATCGACCCGTGCGAGGCAATCTGTTCGAGCAGCGCAATCCTGGCATGGCCGCCAAGCGACGCATTGCCACGATGTACCCAAAGCGATCCGCTCACTTGCAGCGCATTGTCCAGCCCGTTGGGCGATACACCATCCGGTATTGAAGAAATTTCGGAAACCATAAGAATCGATTCGGTCGAACTGGGCAGATAACCGCATTGTAGAGGGCCGCCGAGCCGGCGAGCCGGCGAAAACCGGCCCAGGGCGCTGAGCTGTTGCGGCGCACCAACGAAGCGGGCGCTGGTTTTTTCTTTGGGGGACGAATGGGGGACGTTGCTCCACTACATTGAATTTCGCCGCATGCCCCCCCAATGCCGGCAGGTTCCCCATCAGACTGACGTCGAGGTCCGATGCGGGTACGCCGGGAATGCGACGTTTGTCGAAGTGCCCACTCACCTGACACAACAGAAACGGGGTGAAATGATGCGCGTCAGGAATATCAAAGAAACGGTTGACGGGGCTCGATACTATCGTCTGATTCGCATGCTGCCCAACGGCAAGCGGCATCAGGTGCAAATCTCTTTCTCCGCAGGTGAAATGCGTTTCCGACATTTCGTCGCGCAGCGATTGTGGTTGCTGCGCGCCGAAATGCGTGACAGCACGCGGGCGGCCGCCATGCCAGCACCCCGCAACAACATGCCGCAATTGGTCTTCTGACCTGGTTGCGGCGTTGCCGGACGACGCGCCAGACCGATGGCTTTCACCGGTCGGGCGCTTTCGGCATGCGCCAAGGGGGCAACGCGCTCAGCTCGCCTTGCGAGGCGGCAGCGGCGCCACTGTCGCAGGCACCGGGCTCACGGCCGTCAGTCCCCTGATCGGGTGGGCAATCGCAAATTGCACCAACTCGTCGAACGCGATCGGACGCGCGAACAGGTACCCCTGTGCGTAGGTGACGTGGCGCGCGCGCAGATAATTCGCCTGCATCTCGTTCTCGACACCTTCCGCCACGACCGTCATGTCCAGCCGCTCGGCCAGATGGATGATGGAATCGCAGATGTTGCGCGTGACCGTATCGGCTTCGGTGACGGGCAGGAATTCCTTGTCGATCTTCAGATAGTTGAAGTCGTAGCGCTTCAGGTAGCCGATGGAGTTGTTCTCGGCGCCGAAGTCGTCCAGCGCCGTTTCAATGCCGTGCCGCTGAAGCTCGGCCATCACGTTGCGCGCGGCTGCCGTGTCGCGAATCACATAGCGCTCGGTGATCTCTGCAATCATCGGATACGTATGGTTGAGCGAGCCGTAAATGCGCTCGATGTCGTGCACGATGGTCGTGTCGCGCAAATGCCGTTCCGCGAGGTTGATGGCGATGTGAAAGCCCTGCGGCAGCGCGCCCCTGGCGACGTCGTTGCGAATCTGCTTGAGCAGCGAGCGGGTGAGATCGATGATCAGGCCGTTGCTTTCGGCGATGGGGATGAAGGCGTCGGGGCGCACCAGGCCCGCATCGGGGTGATGCCAGCGCATCAGCGCCTCGGCACCCGCGCAGCGGCCCGTGGCCAATTCCATCACGGGTTGGTAGTAGACCTTGAATTCATTGCGTTTGATGCCCACGGCGATTTTGCGCCGCATGAACTGCGCCGGACCGAGATGGCGGAACGTCAGAATGCCGAGCAAAAGCGCGATGGTTCCGCCGAACGCCAGAAAGACGGGTGCCTGGCCGGCGATCAGCGATCGCGTCAGCGCCGGACTGCCCGCGAGCGAGGTCGAGAAATGGTCCGAGTCGAGCGTGACTTGCGCCCCGCGGGTCGCGATGCCCACGGATTCGAGCTTCGGTCCCTCGGAGGTCAGCGAAACCCTGCCGATGGTCATGGCCGTCCACGCAAGCTCGGCCGTCTTCACGCTGTGAAGCGACTCGGTGAGGTACACGCCATCGACGAAACCCAGGACACCATCGGTGGCCGAGGTCGGCACGAACAGCGCCAGCGCGGGCGCGTTGCGCACATAGGGGGTGCCCGCGACGAACATTTCGCGCGTGCCGGTCAGCAGCGGCACGAGTTCGGTCGGCAAGGGCATATCGATGGCATCGTTCGAGCGGATCACGGACGAGCAATACATCTTGCCGTGGGAGACCAGCCAGATGGAGCGGAAATAGGGGCTCAGCGAGCCGGTGGCCTGGAGTGAGCTGTTGACCTCGCTGCAATCGCGGCCGACCCAGGGGGTGGCACCCTTGAGGGTGTCCTCGGCCGTGGTGACGATGCGCTCGAGCGCTGCGCGCTGACGCTGCGCTTCTTGCTGGAGGAACGCCTGCGACAGGTGATGAACGCGCAGCCAGCCCAGGAACAGGACGACGAGGAGCGTGACCGTCACGACAAGCCCGGTCACCAGCCACTGCACGACTCTGGAGTGTTGAATCATGTTCTGCTGCCAACCAAGGAAAGAGAGGGCCCTTGCGTGTGCTTCGTGTTGCACGGCACAACTCGTCAATCGACTCTACACGAATCCCTGACGGCCTCCAACGCCCGATAAACCCGCACGTGCCGTTGGCGAAGTCCGGTCCATCGGGGCCGCGACGGCATGTCCGATAGGCGGCTCAGGGCTGCCCGGCAAGCGTCTTTTGTCGATTGTTATGAGGCATACCGCAGCGGGCCGGATGGCGGAATCGCGACAAAAGTTGGCGTAACCGCGATTTACGCATGCTCTACACTTCACACATTAGATTTCCGGCAAAAAATAGGCCAAGTCCCAAACTATTGGTCTGTTTGCACGAAAACTGCCGGAAGTGCGTCGATTTCCTGAAGCCTTTGACGTCAAATCCCCCTCCCATGTCGAGCCAACCTGCCACGTCCCTTCCCGGCGCCCCCTCGCCGGCAGCCCAAGGCACCGCGTTTCGCGTGCTGTCTGCGATCAGCTTCTCCCATTTGCTCAACGACATGATCCAGTCGTTGATCCTGGCCATCTATCCGCTGCTCAAGGCGAGTTTCGATCTGAGCTTCGCGCAGGTCGGCCTGATTACGCTGACTTACCAGGTCACGGCGTCATTGTTGCAGCCGGTCGTGGGCCTTTACACCGACAAACATCCAAAGCCGTACTCGCTGCCGGTCGGAATGGGCTTTACGTTGACAGGCCTGCTGCTGCTGGCCGTCGCGCCAAACTTCGGCATGCTGCTCGTGGCCGCATCGCTTGTCGGCATGGGCTCGTCGGTGTTTCACCCGGAGTCGTCGCGCGTCGCGCGCATGGCCTCGGGCGGACGCCATGGCTTGGCGCAGTCGTTCTTCCAGGTCGGCGGCAACGTCGGCTCGTCGCTCGGGCCGTTACTCGCCGCGCTCATCATTGCACCGCACGGCCGAGGCAGCGTGGCGTGGTTTTCGGTGGCGGCGCTGGTTGCGATCTTCGTACTGTTCCACGTGAGTCGGTGGTATGCCGGGCAGCGCGCCGCAAGCAAGGGCAAGCCGGCTGCGCGCCGAGGCGGGCACGCGCATCTGTCGCGCGGGAAAGTGATGCTCGCGGTTGGCGTTCTGCTGTTACTGATCTTCTCGAAGTACTTCTATCTCGCGAGCATCAGCAGCTACTTCACGTTCTACCTGATCAGCAAGTTCCACGTGTCGGTGCAAAGCGCGCAAGTGCATCTGTTCGTGTTCCTGTTCGCCGTGGCCGCGGGCACGATGATCGGCGGTCCGCTGGGCGACAAGATCGGCCGCAAATATGTGATCTGGGGCTCGATCCTTGGGGCTGCGCCTTTCACGCTGATGCTGCCGCACGCCAACCTGTTCTGGACCGGCATTCTGACGGTCGTGATCGGCCTGATCCTCGCCTCGGCATTCTCGGCGATTCTCGTCTATGCACAGGAACTGATCCCGGGCAAGGTTGGTACGGTGTCGGGGTTGTTCTTCGGCTTCGCGTTCGGGATGGGCGGTGTGGGCGCCGCCGTGCTGGGGCAACTGGCCGATTCGACGAGCATTGACTTCGTCTACCACGTCTGTGCCTATCTGCCGCTGCTCGGCATCGTGACCATCCTGCTGCCGAACGTGGAAGGCCACAAGAAGACGGCGGCGGCCTGAGGCCGCTGTCGGCAGGCGTCGCCCGTGCCCGGAGCACGGGCGACGCCATGAAAAACCGCCGGCCCGAGTTCTGCACCGACCCCAAAGGTTAGCGGGTTGTCCACCTTTCCGGGGGGCAGTTCAGTGCTCGGGGCCGGCGGCTTCTTGTCCGGAAGACGACCGGGTGATTACTGCGAGCCGCGCTTTTGCAGTTCCCATTGGCCGTTCTCGCCCTTCTTGCAGGTCGGCAGCTTGAGCGTGACTTCCTGCCCCTTCGCGCCGAGCACGACGATCAGGTCGCGGCAGGTCTGCGCGTCATCCTTCTGGGTGTTGGTGGGCGTGAGCTGCGCCTTGATGGCCACAGGGTTGCCGGTGCCCTTGTTGCTCCAGTCGACGGTCTCGTTGTCCTGCTGATGGGACAGGACATTGCTGGCCGCCTTGGCGAGCGACGCGTTGTCGGCCTTGTGCAGATACGCCAGCGGCGAGTTGCTCATGAAGCTGAGGTTGGAGGCGGCAAACGCCGGCGCGGCCACGGTGGCGCTGACCACGAGCGCCGCGCCAAGCCCGATCGAGCGGGCAAGCGACAAACGGAGATGCGACATTCGGAGTCCTTGAGAGTGTCGGCAGGGGGACGGGTTCTGCGCAACGTCGCGTCTTGCATCGACGCTTCGGCCGCAGGCATCCCATCGATCATAAAAGAAACCGGCGGCGCCGTCATCCACGTGCCTCGTCCTCGCACCGCACCTCAGCGCACCTCAGCGCCAGCCGGGCACTGTCATGGCGTCGGTGCAGCGCCCCCTGTCGGGCTGACGTAAGCGCCTGTGCCATGCAACTGGTCTTCGGCCAGTTCCAGCGCGCGCACGGCTCCGCGCCCCTTGCGGGCGAGCAACATCTCGACGAGCGTCTCGACGACGGCAATTCCGGCGGTGATCGACGGAAAGAACGACGGACTCTCATGCGAGAACAACACCGTCACGTCGGCGTCGAGGGCGAGCGGCGAGACAGTGGAGTCGGTGAGGGCGAGCACGCGCGCCCCGGCCGCTCGCGCCGCTCGTGCAACGATCAGCGCTTCGTTCGAGTACGGAGCGAAGCTGATGACCACCACCACATCGCGTGCCGAGAGCGCGCGCAGCTCCATCTCCAGCGTGCCGGCCTCGCCGCGAATCAGATGCACCGTCGGCCGGAACAGCCGATAGACGTACTGAAACGTAAATGCGATGGGAAAGCACGCGCGGAAGCCGGCAACATGCACGGTGCCGGCGTTGGCGAGCAGATCGACGGCCGCCCCCAGCGACGCATTCGCCCCCGCTTCGGTCAGGTCGAGGTTGTTGTGCTGCACGCGGAACATCTCGGGCACCATGCGGGCGGCGTCGCCGTCGCGAATGACCTGGCGAGCACGGCTCGCATAGGGCTGCGGCCCGAGCCGGATCGATTCGAGAAACAGTTCGCGCAGGCCGTGCCAGCCGTCGAAGCCGAGATGCTGCGCGAGCCGCACGAACGTGGCGGGCTGCACTCCGGCCTCGGCGGCTATGGCGCGCATGGAGCTGATCGGCACGCGTTGCGGATGGTCGAGCAGGAAACGCGCGCCCGCCTGGAATTGCGGACTGAGCTGGGGATAGCGCTCGCGCAACATGAGGTTGAGCTGGTCGAGCGTCTGCGGCAGCGCGGGGGTCTCTGACATGGGGGATGGCAACACGGCGACGAAAGAATGTAACGATTGTTGCATGAAATGCCCCGGCTGCGCACGCGCTTTCCCCGGAGGCGTGTGGCCGCTGCGCAAGCGTCGCACGGGGTCGGACGCTTGCGCGAAGTGTTGCGAAGGAAAATTTATTGAAACATATGTTGCAATCGTCGGACGATACGCCTACACTGAGCCACATCGTTCGCGTATCGGTGGCGGAGTGGTCATCGCGCGACGCACCATCTTTCCGTCAGGGGTTCAGGCATGACTCACGTGTTTCACCGCAACCCGCGCCAGACTTTGCCCGTCGCGGTCGGCGGCCAGGGCATCGAGCTGATCGACAGCACCGGCAAGCATTACCTTGACGCCTGCGGCGGCGCGGCCGTCTCGTGTCTGGGCCACGGTCACCCGCGCGTGATCGAGGCAATGCAGCAACAGGCGGCGCAACTGGCTTATGCGCATACGTCGTTTTTCACGACGGAAGTTGCCGAACAACTGGCCGACACGCTGGCCGCGAGCGCGCCCGGCGATCTGAATCACGTGTATTTCGTCAGCGGCGGGTCGGAGGGGGTGGAAGCCGCACTCAAGCTGGCGCGGCAGTACTTCGTCGAGATCGGCCAGCCGCAACGCCAGTATTTCATCGCGCGTCGCCAAAGCTACCACGGCAACACCCTGGGGGCGCTGGCCATCGGCGGCAATGCGTGGCGTCGCGAGCCGTTCCTGCCGCTGTTGGTGCCTGCGCATCATGTTTCGCCCTGCTTCGCGTATCGAGAACGGCATGAGGGCGAGCGCGATGCCGACTATGTCCAGCGTCTGGCTGACGAACTCGAAGCCAAGATCCTCGAACTCGGTGCCGATCGGGTGATCGCGTTTGTCGCGGAAACCGTGGTGGGTGCGACGGCGGGCGCGGTGCCGCCGGTGGGCGACTATTTCAAGCGCATTCGCGCCGTGTGTGACAAGTACGGCGTGCTGCTGTTGCTCGACGAAGTGATGTCAGGCATGGGACGCACGGGCTACCTGTTCGCGTGCGAGGAAGACGACGTGGTGCCGGACATTCTCGTCATCGCCAAGGGGTTGGGGGCGGGCTATCAGCCTATCGGTGCCATGCTTTGCACCGACAAGATCTTCGATGCCGTGGTCGGCGGCTCCGGCTTCTTCCAGCATGGCCACACGTATCTGGGGCACGCGATGGCCTGCGCGGCGGCGCTGGCCGTGCAGCGCACGATTGCCGAAGACCACCTGCTGGAGAACGTGCAAGCGCGTGGCGAGCAACTGCGGGCACGTTTGCGTGAAGTCTTCGCCGATCACCCCAACGTGGGCGACGTGCGTGGCCGGGGCCTCTTCGTCGGTGTTGAATTCGTCACCGACCGTGCGACGCGCCAGACCCTCCCGGTGGCCGACAAGACGCACGCGCAGCTCAAGGCCGCGGCGAAGGCGCACGGCCTGTTGATCTATCCGATGGGCGGCACGGTCGACGGCGTGCATGGCGATCATGCGCTGATCGCGCCGCCGTTCATCTGCCAGCCGGCGGACATCGATCGCATCGTGGAACGGCTGGCGCTGGCGGTGGCCGACGTCACCGGCGTGAAGACCGGAGGCGCATGATGACGGGCACGACACGCACCTTTGCACTGGCCGCCGCGCCCAATGGCGCACGCCGCACGCACGTCGATCATCGCGCGTTGCCCATGACGCCCGACGAACTCGGCGCATGCGCAAAGGCTTGTCTGGATGCGGGGGCGGCGATGATCCACCTGCACGTTCGCAAGGCCGATGGCACGCACAGCCTGGAAGTGCCCGATTACACGGCAGGGATCGATGCGGTGCGGCGCGCGGTCGGCGACGAACTCGTGCTGCAAGTGACGACCGAGGCGGTCGGCGTCTACACCCCCGAGCAGCAGATCGCGACGGTCCGTGCCTTGCAGCCCGAAGCGATTTCGGTGGCGTTGCGCGAAGTGTTGCCCGACGCCGCACATGCTCCTGAGGTCGAAGCGTTCTTCGGCTGGCTCTGGCAGGCGCACATCGCGACGCAGTACATCCTGTACGACACCGAGGACGTGGCGCACTACTGGCGTTTGCGGGCAAGTGGGGCGATCCGGCCGGGGCGCCACTGGGTGTTGTTCGTGCTGGGCCGGTACAGCAAGGGGCAGGTGTCGTCGCCGTCGGATCTGCTACCGTTCCTCGCGGCCTGGCAGACCGGGGCGCAGGCGCTGGGCGAGGCGATCACGGCCACGCCATGGGCGATGTGCGCGTTCGGCCCGCGCGAGGCCGAGTGCGCGCTGGCGGCCGTGTTGTATGGCGGCCACGCCCGGATCGGCTTCGAAAACAATCTCTACCTGCCGGATGGCAGCATCTCGCCGGACAACGCGGCGTCGCTGGGCGCACTCACGGCGGCCGCAACCCCGCTGGCGCTCGCGCCCATGACGGCAGACGCCCTGCGCGAACTGACCCGTTGAGTGGGCGGTTGGGGGCCGTCCGGGGGGCGATTGAGCCGCTTCCAATCAGAATTGAACCCAAATTCACGGCCTGACCGACGTAGCGCGGCCGGGCCGCTGTAATAGAATCGGCGTAACCTTAAACAGGCCCGCGTCGCCTCTCCCCCGGCACCGGGCGTGAAACCACGAACGGGAGCGCGGCGTGAAACACTGGTCGATCCGACATCGCATTCTGGCCAGTTTTGGCCTGATCATCGCCTTGATGGCCGTCATGGCCGGCATCGCTTTTACGCGGCTGATCGCTATCCAGGATGAGGCAATCAGCGTGGAGACCGACTCCACGCCCGGCCTTTACTACAGCACGATGCTGCGCGGCGCATGGTTCGAGAGCTTCCAGGTGTTGCAGCAAGTCGTGTCCATCGACGACAACGACAAGACGCGCGCGGCCGATCTCGATGCGCTTCGTGCGGCCAATACCCATATCGACGGCTGGATCAAGGACTATGGCACCACGGTCAACCGCGCCGTCGACCGCATCCAGTACGACCAGGTGCGCAGCGTGCGCGAGCAGTACGGCCGCGTCAGCAATCAGGTGCTAAAGCTGGTTGCCGACGGTCAGGTTGCCGCGGCGCGCTCTGTGCTGACGGAACAGCTTTACCCGGAATGGGACCGTGGGCGTACGGCGATCCAGCAGTTGGTCGATACAAACAAGTCCTTTGCCGACGAGTCGACTCACAACATCAGCCAGTCCGTGACATCGGCCAAGGCGACGTTGCTCATCACGCTGGGCGTGGCGCTTGCGTGCGCCTTGCTGGCCGGCTGGCTGTTGTTCCGGGCCATCAGTGTGCCGCTCGCGAGTGTCATGCGGATTCTGGAAGTCATGCGCTCGGGGGATCTGACCCAGCGTCTCGATCTGGAACGGCGTGACGAATTCGGGGCGCTGGAGGCGGGCTTCAACCGGATGACCGATGAACTCACAGGGCTGGTCGGGCAGGCGCAGAAGTCGGCATTGCAGGTGACGACGTCGGTCACCGAGATTGCCGCCACGTCGCGTCAGCAGCAGGCCACGGCCTCGGAGACGGCAGCGACGACGACGGAGATCGGCGCGACCTCGCGCGAGATCTTTGCCACGTCGCGCGATCTGGCGCGCACCATGACCGAGGTCGCGGGCGTGGCCGAGCATGCGGCGTCACTGGCGGGGACGGGGCACGTCGGCCTCACCCGCATGGAGGACGCCATGCGTCACGTCGTGGAGGCGGCGGGGTCGGTCAACGGCAAGCTCGGCATCCTCAACGAGAAGGCGGGCAACATCAATCAGGTCGTCACCACGATCACGAAGGTGGCCGACCAGACCAACCTGCTCTCGCTGAACGCGGCGATCGAAGCCGAAAAGGCGGGCGAGTATGGACGCGGCTTTGCCGTGGTGGCGACCGAGATCCGGCGCCTGGCCGACCAGACGGCGGTAGCCACCTACGACATCGAGCAGATGATCAAGGAGATTCAGTCGTCGGTATCGGCCGGGGTGATGGGCATGGACAAGTTCACCGAGGAGGTGCGGCGCGGCATGGACGAGATGCGACAGGTCGGCGACCAGCTCGCGCAGATCATCGCGCAGGTGCAGACGCTCTCGCCGCGCTTCCAGGTCGTCAACGAAGGCATGCAGGCGCAGGCCACCGGGGCCGAGCAGATCAATCAGGCGTTGGTGCAGCTCTCCGAGGCGGCGCAGCAGACCGCCGAATCGTTGCAGCAATCCAGTCAGGCCATCGAAGAACTCAATCACGTGGCCAACGGACTCAAGAGTGGCGTCTCGCGCTTCAAGGTGCAGGCGCTGCCGTCCGCCGGGCTGGCGTGACGTCACGGACGCATTCCTCGACATTCGCGGACATCGCCATGCTGTTCCTGCGTTTCGCCATTGCGACCGATCACTACGTCATCGAAGCCAGCCAGGTGGCTGAGGTGCTGCCGTGGCTCGCGCTCAAACGCTTGCCCGCCGCCCCGGCGTGGGTGGCCGGCGCCTTCAGCTATCGTGGTGAGCCGGTGCCCGTTATCGACCTGACGCGACTGGCCACCGGCGAGAGCGCGCCCGCGCGCCGCTCCACACGTCTGGTGCTCGTGCATTACCCGGCGCCTGGCCCCGATGCGCGTCGTCTCGGGGTGCTCGTCGAGCGCGCGACAGACACGTTGCGAGCCGATGCCTCGGCGTTCCGGGCAAGTGGTGTCGATCTGCCCGAAGGGCGCTACCTCGGCCCGGTGCTCGACACCGACGACGGGGTGGTGCAGTGGGTGCGTATCGATCAATTGCTCACCGACGAGGCCCGCGCGCTGCTCTTCGATGCCGCGTGCGACGCGTTGGTCGAGACACCAGAGGCGTCGTCATGAGCCACGTACGCGACATCGAACGGCTGCTGCGCGAGACGATGGGCCTCGACGCGCAAACGCTCGGCGCGCAGGCGATCGAGCGTGCCGTTCGGGCCCGGCTCGCCGTACTCCCGCCCGAGATGCACGACGCGCCCGCGTATTCGCAGTACTGGCAATGGTTGCAACAATCGCCGCAGGAGCTTCAGGCGCTGATTGAAGCCGTCGTCGTACCCGAGACGTGGTTCTTCCGGCATCGCGAGGCGTTCACGGTGCTGGCACAGATGGCGCGCGACGAACGGGCTGCGCGACGCGGCACGGTGCGCGAAGGCCAGCCGCTGCGGCTGTTGAGCCTGCCGTGTGCCACGGGTGAGGAGCCCTACTCGATGGCCATGGCGATGTTCGACACGGGATTCGGTGCCAGTGATTTCACCGTCGACGCGCTCGATATCAGCGAACGCGGGCTTGCCCTCGCCCGTGAGGGGCGCTACGGTCGCAATTCGTTTCGCGGCCCACCCGGATCGCTGTCGTTTCGCGAACGCTATTTCACGCCCGACGACGACGGCTATCGTGTCATCGAGGCGCTGCGCACGCAGGTGCGCTGGCATGCGGGCAATCTGTTCGATGCGGCGCTGGTCGATCGGCTGGGCACGTTCGACTTCGTGTTCTTCCGCAACGTCCTGATCTACTTCGATCGCGATGGGCAGCGCCGAGCGATTGCCGCGCTCGAACGTCTCATGCGCATGGGCGCGACGCTCTTCGCCGGGCCGGCCGAAGGCGGCACGTTGACGAGCAACGGCCTCACGTCGACCGGGCACGTGCAAGCGTTCGCGTTTCGCGTCGCCGGGCCGGTGCGTGACGTGGTACCGGTGCCCACCGGCGTGTCGCGCATCGCGGGAACGCTCGCGTCGCTTAACGCGACGCCACCGGCGAGTTCCATCGACGCCGTGGCGCAGCGCCGCAACGAGGGGAAGGCTGCGGTGCATGCCGGTCTCACGCGTCCGACTGTCGCGCCGTTTGCGACGTCGAATGTTGTGGCGACGCCGCCCGCAGTCCCTCGCGCCGTTACTGTTGCCACGGCAGCCACCGCAGCTACTGCGGCCACCGTCGCCAGTGCCGACGTCGATGCACAGCTCGAACAGGCGCGCGGAGCGGCCGACGCGGGCGATTTTGTGCGCGCCGTGGCGTTGTGCCGCAGCGTGCTGGCAACGGATCGTGCGAATGCACAGGCGGAATATCTGCTCGGGCTGGTGGAGGACGCGCGAGGCGACGCCCAGGGCGCGCTCGTCCATTACCGTCGCGCGCTGTATCTCGACCCGGGACATTACGAGGCGCTCGTGCACTGCGCGGCGCAACTCGACGCGCGTGGAGACGCCGCCGGTGCGCGACGTCTGCTCGAACGCGCCGAACGTGCGGAACAGGCGGAACGCGTCGAGCGCGCCGATCCCACCCGGCGCAAAGCGGCGACGTCGAGCGCATCGCCTGACCATGTGCACCGTCACGGGACCCGACATCGATGACAAATCACGACATCGCGGGTGAGGTCGGTCCGATGTCCGACGCACGGCACCCGAAATCACCGCCGAGCGCGCCCGTCGGCGCGCTGCATCGACAGGCGGCCGAACTGCTCGATCGTCTGCCGGTCGTGCCCGTCGACCCGGCCCCGTGGCGCGCGGCAGCGGGCAACGACGCGGCGGCGCGAGCCACGCCGCTGTTGCTCTTCCGTCTGGGCGACGAATGGCTGGCATTACCGGCGTCGGCCATCGAGTCGGTGGCGCCGATGTGCGGCTGGCATTCGGTGCCGGGGCACCGCCAGCCAGCGTGCCTCGGATTGGTCAACCTGCGCGGCGCGCTTGTCCCATGTGTGTCGTTGGGCGAGTTGCTCGGTGTGCAAGTGGCCCCGCAAGCCCAGTCGACCCCATCGAATACCCTGCGCACGGCGACTTCGCGCCTGCTCGCGCTGCGTCACGGTCACCATCTGAGCGTCTTCCCTGTGGCCGAAGTGCATGGCACGGTCACGCCCGCCCGTCAGGCGCTGGGCGCGGTGCCGTCGACGGCGCTCGGCGCGAGCGACGGTCTGGCCGTCGCCGTACTGCCCTGGCGTGAGCACATCGTCGGCGTGCTGGATCCGTTGCGCGTCGGCGCGGCGTTCGACAGGAGCCTCGCATGAGCGACGACCTGCACAACGCCACGCTGCTCGACCTGTTCCGCATGGAAACGCAGACGCAGGCGCAAGTGCTCGGCGACGGGCTGCTGGCGCTCGAGCGCGCACCGACCGACGCGTCGCGTCTCGAAGCCTGCATGCGGGCCGCGCATTCGCTCAAGGGCGCGGCGCGTATCGTAGGCGTCGACGCCGGCGTGGCGCTCGCGCACGTGCTCGAAGACGCCTTCGTCGCGGCACAGCGTGGTGCTATCTTGCTCGATGCCACGCTCATCGACCGCCTGTTGCAGGGGGTCGACCTGTTGATGCGCCTCGCGCATCCGCCGGGCCGAGATGCGAACTGGGCGCAGGGCGCGGGCAAAGCGGAGATCGACGCTTTCGTCACGTCGTTCACCGGGCAACTCGCCACGTTGACGAGTGATGCGGCGCAGGCGCCCTCCCATGCCGCGCCCCCTCCCTCGTCCGCCGAACCCACGGCATTCGACTATGGCAGTTATGGCCTGCCGACGTCGCCGGCACCCGCCGCGTCCGAGGCCATGACGTTGGCCGCGCAGGCATCGTCGGCCGCGACGGCACTGTCGCCCATCCCCACGCCCGTGGACGCCGCGCGAGACAGCCACGAGACGACGGCCAGCGGTGACAATGCCGACCCCGCATCGCGGACACTGCGTGTATCGGCCGACAGCCTGAACCGACTGCTGCGACTCTCCAGCGAGGGGCTGGTGGCGTCGCGCTGGACGCAGCCGTTCGCGCAGTCGTTGCAACGGCTCAAGCGCCATCAGCACGACGCGGGCGATGCGCTGGAGCGCGTGAGTTCAGCGCTTGCACAAGTGGCGGATCGTTCTGGCGATGACCGTCAGATGTTGCTCGCGGCGCTGGCCGACCTGCGGCGCGCGCTCGGCGTCGGTGGGCAGTTGCTGGCCGAGCAGATGCACGAGCTGGACGAGTTCGACCGGCGCTCGACGCAACTGTCACAGCGGCTGTACGACGAAGCGCTCGCGTGCCGCATGCGCCCGCTCGACGACCGGCTGGGCGGATTCGCGCGGATGGTGCGCGACTTGGGTCGCTCGCTCGGCAAACCGGCGCGGCTGGAGATTCGTGGCGCGCACACGCCAGTCGATCGCGACATTCTCGATCAGCTTGAAGCGCCGCTTGGCCATTTACTGCGCAACGCCGTCGACCATGGATTGGAGCGTCCGGCCGAGCGCGCGGCGGCGGGCAAGCCGGCCGAGGGCGTCATCACACTCAGCGCGAGGCACAGCGCCGGCCTGCTGCTCGTGAGCGTGGCCGATGACGGCGCGGGCATCGATCTCGAGCGCGTGCGCCGGGCGGTGGTTGCACGCGGGCTGGCCGCGCCCGACACGGCACAGCGGCTCGCCGACAGCGAACTACTCGAATTCCTGATGCTGCCCGGCTTCACGCTGCGCGATACGGTGACGGAGGTCTCTGGGCGCGGCGTCGGACTCGACGCGGTGCGTGCGATGGTGGCGACGGTGCGCGGCACCGTTCGCATCGAGCACGCGCCGGGGCGCGGCACGAAAGTCATCCTGCAATTGCCGCTCACGCTGTCCGTGGTGCGCAGCCTGCTCGTCGAGATCGCGGGCGAGCCGTATGCCCTGCCGCTGGCGAGCCTGTCGCGCACGCTGGCGCTCCCGCAGGAGCACATCGCCGTGCTCGAGGGACGCCCGCACTTCACGCTCGACGGCAAACAGATCGGACTTGTGAGCGCGCGGCAGGTGCTGTGCGGCAGCGCGCCGGTCGCGGCGGCGAGGGATCAGCCGGTGGTCGTGTTCGGCGACGGCGAAGCGCGTTACGGGCTGGCCGTCGACAAGTTCCTGGGCGAGCGCATGCTCGTCGTGCAGCCGCTCGACACCCGGCTCGGCAAGGTGCCCAACATCGCGGCCGGGGCGCTCACGGAAGACGGTGCGCCGCTGCTTATCATCGATACCGCCGACCTGGTGCGCTCCATCGCCAAGGCAGTCGAGCTGGGATCGCTCGAACGGGTGCCGATGCGCGCGGCCCAGGCAAGCGGCCGCGCCAGCAAGCGCGTGCTCGTCGTCGACGACTCGTTGACCGTGCGCGAACTCGAACGCAAACTGCTGGCCGCGCGAGGTTACGACGTCCGCGTCGCGGTCGACGGCATGGACGGCTGGAATGCCGTGCGCAGCGAGACGTTCGACATGGTGATTACCGACGTCGACATGCCGCGCATGGACGGGGTGGAACTGGTCACGCTCATCAAGCGCGACGCGCGCACGGCCGCGTTGCCGGTCATGATCGTGTCCTACAAGGATCGTGAGGAAGATCGACAGCGCGGACTCGACGCCGGCGCCGATTATTACCTCGCGAAAGGCAGTTTTCACGACGACGCGTTGCTGCGCGCCGTGGTGGACCTCATCGGGGAGCCGGGGTCATGAGGATCGGGATCGTCAACGACTCGAGCATCGCCGTCGAAGCGCTGCGCCGCACGCTCGCGCAACGCCCTGGGTTCGACGTGGCCTGGGTGGCGCACGACGGCGCGCAGGCCGTGTCGATGTGTGCATCCGCCCCGCCGGATCTCGTGCTGATGGATCTCGTGATGCCGATCATGGACGGCGTGGCGGCCACGCGCGAGATCATGCGGCGCGCGCCCTGCCCGATTCTCATCGTGACGTCGGACGTAGGGCATCATGCGAGCCTGGTGTTCGATGCGATGGGCGCCGGGGCGCTGGACGCGGTTGACACGCCGGTGCTGGGCGGCAGCGATCGGGCGCGTCCGGCGTCGTCGCTGCTCGCGAAGATCGACGCCATCGCCGCCCAGCAGGCCGACGCGCGCCTGGCGCAACCGGCGCTCACGCCGCGCCCGCCCACGAAGACCGATGCGCTGGTGGCCATCGGGGCATCCGCCGGCGGGCCGGCGGCGCTGGCGGCGTTGCTGGGGCGCCTGCCGGTGAACTTCGGGGCGGGCATCGTCGTCGTACAGCACGTGGACGACGCGTTCGCCCCGGGCATGGCGGAATGGCTCGATCAGCAGACGCTGCTCACGGTGCGATTGGCGCGATCGGGTGAGCGTCCGAGCGCCGGCCTGGTGCTGCTCGCGGGCGGCAATCGTCATCTGCGCGTGGACGCCAGCGGCCGATGCGTGTTTGCCGACGAACCGACGGACGCCGTGTACCGCCCGTCCATCGACGTCTTCCTGCAAAGCGTGGCCGACAATTGGCGCGCGCGCGCGGTGGGCGTGCTGCTCACGGGCATGGGACGCGACGGCGCGGCCGGACTGGGTGCCATGCGCGCGCAGGGCTTTATCACCATCGCCCAGGATCGCGAGACGAGTGCGGTGTATGGCATGCCCAAGGCGGCAGCCGAGGCTGGTGCGGCGTCGCAGATTCTGCCGCTGGCGAGCATTGCGCCACACTTGGTGGCGCTATTTGGAACGGTATGACAGGACGTAAATCATGACGACAACCCCACGCTCCCCCATGCCGGTCGCGCACGCGGCCGGCGCCGAAAGCAGCCTGAACGAATCGTCGGCGATGGTGTTGCTCGTCGACGATCAGGCGATGGTCGGTGAAGCGATTCGTCGCGCGCTCGCGGGGGAGGCGAATATCGATATCCACTATTGCTCGACCCCGGAAGACGCGCCACGTGTGGCCGAAACGACGAGGCCGACCGTGATCCTCCAGGACCTCGTGATGCCAGGCACCGACGGGCTGTCGCTGGTGCGGCAGTATCGCGCCAGTCCGCTCACCCGCGACATCCCGATCATCGTGCTCTCGACGAAAGAAGAGTCGACCATCAAGCGCGAAGCGTTCGCGGCGGGTGCGAACGACTATCTGGTCAAGCTGCCCGACCCCATCGAACTGATCGCCCGCATTCGCTATCACTCGCGCTCGTACATGAACCTGTTGCAGCGCGACGAGGCTTATCGCGCGCTGCGCGAAAGTCAGCAACAGTTGCTGGAGACGAACCTGGAACTGCAGCGGCTCACGCATTCCGACGGCCTGACCGGGCTGGCGAACCGCCGCTACTTCGACGAGTACTTCAGCGCGGAATGGCGCCGCGCCTTGCGCGAGCAACGCGAGATGGCGCTGCTCATGATCGACGTCGACAACTTCAAGATCTATAACGATACGTATGGCCACATCGCGGGCGACGACGTTCTGCGCCGTGTCGCCACCACGATTGCCGATGCGGCGGCGCGTCCGGCCGATCTCGCCGCGCGCTTCGGCGGCGAGGAGTTCGTGATCGTGCTGCCGAACACGACGGCCAGCGGCGCGGTGGTGATCGCCGAGAAGGTACGCGCACAGATCGACGCGATGGCAATTCCTCACATCGGCTCGGCCAACGGCCACCATGTCACGATCAGCGTCGGGGGCGCGTCGTTGGTGCCGCGTACGCACATGGCGTCGACCTCGTTGATCGAGTCGGCGGATCTGGCGCTCTATCGCGCCAAGCAACTGGGCAAGAATCGCGTGGAGATGCAGCCGGGCGCTTCCTGAGCCCGAGGAGGGGAGCATGACCTTCGAGCTGTTCTATTGGCCGGGCCTGCAAGGGCGCGGCGAATTTGTCCGTCTCGCCTTCGAGGCCACCGGCACACCGTATGTGGAAATCGTGCAGGGCGACGCGCCCGCGCGGGGCATGGACGGCCTGATGCACACGATGGACGATCCCGCTTGCACGGATCCGCCCTTCGCGCCGCCCTTTTTGCGTGTGGGTGACGAACTAATCGGGCAGACGGCGAACATTCTCGCGTATCTCGGGCCGCAACTCGGGCTGGTGGGCGAGTCACCGCGGGCGCGCCGCTGGGTCAACCAGTTGCAGCTCACGCTCGCCGATCTTGTGGACGAGGTGCACGACGCGCATCACCCCATCGCGAGCCGTCTGTACTACAGTCAGCAACGCGCGGAAGCGCGCAAGCGCTCGGCGGATCTCATCGAATATCGACTGCCTAAATTCTTCGCGTACTTCGAGCGTGTGCTGGCCAACAATCCTCAGGCGAGCGGCTGGCTTTCCGAAGCGGCGATGTCTTACGCAGATCTC
Source organism: Pandoraea eparura (assembly GCF_902459725.1). Classification (GTDB taxonomy): domain Bacteria; phylum Pseudomonadota; class Gammaproteobacteria; order Burkholderiales; family Burkholderiaceae; genus Pandoraea; species Pandoraea eparura. Next base: position 814,570 of record NZ_CABPSH010000002.1, on the reverse strand, counting down.
TCGCTGTTTCAGGTGATTGCCGGGCTGGACTATGCGTTTCCGCGCGCGATGTCGGGATTTCCCAAGGCATTCCCTCGCGCTCAGGCGGTGCACGATGCCGTAGCGCGCGTGCCGCGTGTGGCGGCCTATCTGAAGTCGCCGCGCCGTGTCCCGTTCAATACCACGGGCATCTTCCGTCACTACAAGGCACTCGACCGCGTCTCGCCGTTTTGACGTGGCGGTCGGCTCATACGGGCTCTTACGGGCTTATTCGTGCTCAGTCCGGCTCATTCCGACTGACTCCGGCAGCGTCGCGTCGCCGGCGTTCAACGGCCGCTGCATGAGCACGGTGTCGATCCATCGGCCGAATTTGAACCCGACGGATCTGAGCACGCCCGTCTGAGTGAAGCCGCATGCCTTGTGCAGCGCCAGCGACGCCGCGTTGCCGCTGTCGCCGACGTTCGCGACCAACTGTCGCCACGGGCCGCCTTCGCAGCGTGCGATGAGCGCGAGCAGCAGCGCGCGCCCGACACCCTGGCCCGTCGCATCGGGCGCGATGTACACCGAGTCTTCGAGCGTGAAGCGATAGGCCGAGCGCGGCCGGTAGTGCGTGGCATACGCGTAGCCGAGGACCCTGCCGTCGCGCTCGGCAACGAGGTACGGCAGTCCGGCGTCGAGCACCTTCGCACAACGCGCGCGCATCTCGGTCTCGTCGGGCGGTACTTCCTCGAACGAGGCTGTACCAGTGCACACGTGATGCGCATAGATGGCCGTGAGCGTCGGCAGGTCGTCGTCGCGCACGGGGCGCACCGTGCACGCGCCACGCGAGGGTTCAGTGTCGACCCGTTGCGGCGCGGTGGGGAGAGAGGCGTGAGCGGAGGACGACGACATACGAGCAGACCCGTGCATTGAATTTCACAACGAACCAGTGTTCCGGTCCGTGCCAATCAGCAGTGTGCGCTTTGTCGATCCATAAACAAAGCTTGCGTTGATTATGCGTTGCATAAGCATCGCTTTGAGAGGCTCACGCGCCGCGCGGGCTGCCCTTGCTGGCGGCCGGTGGCGCACTGTCGGCATGCTGGGCGGCGTCGCCACCCGCGGCTTCCGGCGCCGCGTTCATGGCATCGAGCCGATGCCGCACGAAGCCGATGTGCTCGCGCAGCACATAGAACTGATCGGCGTACGCCAGCGGAATCTTCAGCCGATTGACGGCGGCTTCCACCGCGTCGAGCCGATGGCGCAGGCTCCGGTATTCGGTGTGTGCATCGTCGGCCAGCGCTTCGCGTTCGAGCGCTATGAGTGCGCCGTACCAGCGGTACAAGCGCGATTTCACACGCCAGCTATACAGCGACGGCACCAGCCGGAACGCCGGAATCAACACGACGAGGATCGGCACGAGTAGCACGACGATGCGGTCGGCGAGACTCGCGATCCAGAACGGCAGATGCCGGTACAGGAATCCCTTGCCGGACTTGTAGTACCGCGCGGCGTCGTCTGAGATCGGGAATTCGTGCACCTGGGCCGACGGGAATTCCCCGGCACGCTGCAGCAGGTTGGCCTTGCCGTGCACTTCGCGCGCGGCTTCGATCAACAGGTCGGAGAGCGCCGGATGCAGGCTGTCGCGCGCGACGAGTTCGACCGTCGGGCTGATGACGTGCACCGGTTGCGACGGCAGATTGCGCCCGAGGTCGAAAACACCACGCGGCAACGTCAGTTGATTCAGATAGGTGAAGCGGCGTGTGTATGCATCGGCTTGTGTGAAATCCATCAGGCGCACGCCGGGGGTGCGGATCAACTTGCCCATCGTCGGGCCGGTCGCGGAGTCGCCGGTGAGCATGACGGCGTCGACGCGGCCGTCGATCAACGCCTGCGCGGCATCCTGTCCGTCGTACGCCGTGAGGCGGGTCGGACCGCCCGGTTCGATGCCGTTCGCCTTGAGCAACGTGAGCGACAGCGCGCGTGCACCGCTGCCTTCGCGGCCGATGGCGATGCGCTTGCCTTTCAGGTCCGAGAGCTTCGCGACACGCGCCCCACGATAGAACACGGAAATCGGCGCATAGAACATGCTCCCGAGCGAGACCAGGCCGTCGACATCGAGGCCCTGCGACACACCGCCCTGTACCAGCCCCAGGTCGACGTTCTGCGATGCGTCGGCGAGCCGCTCCACGTTCTGGCGTGACCCTTCGGACGCAAGGACGTTGAGTGTGATGCCATCGCGCGCGAGGATCGTCTTATAGCGCTGTGCGGCGTTCCAGAACGAGCTGCCCTGCGGGCCGGCGCTGATCGTGATGGCGCGTGGCGGCGCCGGTTGCACGAGCCACACGGCCAGCCAGATGGCCGCCATCGACAAGAGAACGACCGGGCCAAAGGACACGGCGAGGTCGCGCCAGGAAATGGCGACGAAGCGGGCACGGAGTCGCCGGTGGGCGGGTGAGTTCGAGTCGGTCGTCATCAAAAACGGGCAGGCCTGTCCCACATATCCAACACCCGGCCGATCATACGCCATCTACGGTGACTGATCGGGCCGTGCGCGTTCATCAGCGGTGTGCGAGGCTTTGGGCGAGCTGTTTCCAGAGGTGATCGGCGGCGGGAGACAGGCGCCGACCCACGCGCGTCATCATCTGGCTGGAGAAGCCGGTCGCGATCGGATGGTCGATGGGGACGGCGACCAATTCGCCCAGCTCGATGCCGCGCCGCGCGGTGATCGCCGACATGAAGGCCACACCCAGGCCCGCCGCCGCGAGCGTCTGTGCGGTGTTGAACAGATCGACCCGGTAGGCGGGCGTCACGTTCAGGCGCGCGGCGTCGAGCACCGAGTGCACGAATTGCTGAACGCCGTGCGCTTCGGTCATGAAGATGAGCCGTTCGTGCGCCAGTTCGGACGGCGGCACACTCGTCATGGTCGCGAAGCGATGCGTGGGGGCGATCACGGCGCACAGGGCCTTTGCGGCAAACGGATGAATGCGCATCGCCGGGTCGTCGGCCGAGCGTGCGCACAGGCCGATGTCCACGATGTCGTCGCGCACGAGCGAGAGCACGGCGGGCGTCGGGCCGGAGCGAATTTCGACGAGGATGTCCGGATAGCTCATCGAAAAGCGCTGCAGCGCCTGCGCGATCAGGCGGCCGATGAAGCCTTCCCCGACACCGATCGCCACGCGTCCCCGCTTCAGATGCCGGTATTCCTCGAGTCGCGCCGACAGGTCGCGCTGACGACGCTGGCCGTCGCGGTAGTAGTCGATGAGCACCTGACCGATCTCGGTGACGCTCACGTTGCGCCCGCGCCGCTCGATCAGCGGAAAACGCAGGCGCCGCTCGAGCGCCGCGATCTGCCGGCTGACCACGGACGGATTCACGCCGAGCGACTCGGCGGCCATGCGCACGCCGCCCGTCGCGGCAATTTCGGCGAGATATTTGAGCGCACGCTCGCCGATGTCGTCGATCCACGCCTCGAAGGTCATAGGTGTCCCAGTGTTGTGTTCGTGCGAATGCGTCGGCCGGGGCTCACCCCCGCATGGGGAACGGCCGCGCCGTGTTGAAGGCAGCGAAGTCGATGCACAAGTCATTGAATCGACGCTGATTATTGCCGTCGACACCGGCATTCCGCTGGCCTTGCGAGGCGATCGATTGTTGACTTGAAGGCAACATTTTGCCGTGGTTTGCGTCATGGGTGGGGATTTTCGTCGGTGCAATACTCCGCGATATTCAACAAGAGAGGAGCCCCCGATGAGCGAGATTCGCTATTGCGAAGTGAGCGATCTGCTGGAAGCGCGCGAGCCGCTGGCCGAGATGCGTCACCACATCCATCAACACCCCGAACTGTCCTACGAGGAAGTCGACACGTCGCGCTACGTGGCGCAGAAGCTCGAAGGCTGGGGGTATCAGGTCACGCGTCACGTCGGCGGTCACGGCGTGGTGGCCTCGCTCACCGCGGGCACGAGCGGTCGCACCGTTGGCGTGCGCGCCGACATGGACGCACTGCCGATTCACGAGCAGACCGGTCTGGCCTATGCCAGCGTGCACGACGGCAAGATGCACGCCTGCGGCCATGACGGTCACACGACGGTGCTGCTCGGCGCCGCACAGCAACTCGCGAAGACGCGCAATTTCGACGGCACCGTCCATCTGATTTTCCAGCCGGCGGAAGAAGCCGGGTCGAACAGCGGTGCCGAGCAGATGATTGCCGATGGCCTGTTCGAGCGCTTCCCATGCGAGGCGATCTTCGGGCTGCACAACCACCCGGGCGTGGCCACGGGCACGTTCGGGTTCCGCGCCGGCCCGCTGATGGCCGCGTGCGATACCGTCAAGATTCGCATCCACGGCCGTGGCGGTCATGCGGCGCGTCCGCATCTGGCGATCGATCCGGTGATGATTGGCAGCAGCCTGGTGATGGCGCTGCAAACGGTGGTCGCGCGCAACATCGACCCGACCGAAGCCGCCGTCGTGACGGTCGGCACGTTCCATGCCGGCTTCGCACCGAACGTGATTCCCGAGGAGGCCGTGCTGGAGATGAGCGTGCGATCGTTCTCGGCGGCGGTACGCGCGACGCTGGAGGCGCGCATTCGCGCGCTGGTGGCATCGCATACGGAAGGTTACGGCGCGAGCGCCGACGTCGAGTACATCCGCGGCTATCCGGTGCTCGTGAACAGCGAGGCGGAGACCGAATTCGCCCGCGGCGTGGCCGAGGAGCTGGTGGGAGCCGAGCACGTCATCTCGCCGTTCCCGCCGATCGCGGGTAGCGAAGACTTCGCGTACTACCTGCAGAAGGTGCCGGGTTGCTTCATTCGCCTGGGCAACGGCGAAGGCAAGCCGATGCTGCACAACGCCAAGTACGACTTCAACGACGACAACCTGACCATCGGCGCGGCCTTCTGGACCCGTCTGGTCGAACGTTTTCTTGCCAAGGAGCGCGCATGAGCACTGCCACGTCCACATTGCCGCTTGACGGCGTACCGTCGACGCCGATGAGCGCGGCGCAACAGCGCAAGATCGTGTTTGCCGCCGTCATCGGCAACCTGCTGGAGTTCTTCGACTTTACGGTCTACAGCTATTTCGCACTGACCATCGGCAAGCAGTTCTTCCCGGCTCACGATCCGGTCACGTCGTCGTTGCTGGCGTTCGCCGTGTTCGCGGTGGGCTTCGTGATGCGCCCGCTCGGCGGTTTCGTGCTGGGCCGCTATGCGGACCGTGCTGGTCGCAAGCCGGCGCTTACGCTCACCATCGGTTTGATGGCGCTGGGGTCGGCGGCCATCGGCCTCGCGCCGACGTATGCGCAGATCGGTCTGGCCGCACCGTTGCTGATCGTGGCGGCGCGTCTGCTGCAGGGCTTTGCGCAAGGCGGCGAATTCGGCGCGGCGACGGCCACGTTGCTGGAGATGGGGGGTGCGAAGCGCCGTGGTTTTCGCGCGAGCTGGCAGTTGGCGAGCCAGGGTGCGGCGGCGCTGCTCGGCTCGGGCCTGGCCGCGAGCCTTGGCTTCCTGCTCTCGGACGACATCATGCACAGCTGGGGCTGGAGGATTCCGTTCCTGCTCGGCACGCTGATTGCCCCGGTCGGGATCTACCTGCGTCGTCACATTCAGGAAGAGCCGCCGAAGGCGAAGATGATCGCCGGTCGCGACGACCCCAAGCGCGGCGTGTACGTGCGCAACTGGTTCCTCACGATCTTCTCGATCATGGGCATGTCGGTGTCGACGTACGTGATGATGTATTACATGCCGACGTACTGCATTCAGTACCTGGGCCTGCCGCCGAAAATGTCGATGCTCACGGGCGTGGCGGCCAGCACGATCTCGCTGGTGATGTGCCCGATCTATGGCGCATTGTCGGACAGGATGGGGCGACGCAAGCCGCTCACAATCTTTGGCCGCGTGGCGCTGATCGTGCTGCTTTACCCGGCGTTCTGGATCATGACGCACTTTCCCTCGCTGCCGGTCGTGCTGGCAGCGCTCATCGTGCTCATGCTCTGCTACACGATGGGATCGGCACCGGCTTACGCGCTGATGCCGGAGAACTTCCCGAAGCATCTGCGCGCAGGCTACATGTCGAGCGCGTATGCGATCGCGGTGTCGGTGTTCGGCGGTACGGCGCAGCTCGTGGCAGGCTGGTTGATTCGTGCGACGGGCAACAAGATGGCGCCGGCCTGGTACATGATCGTCTGCGTAATCATCTCGCTCATCGCCGTGTCGATGTTTGAAGAGACGGGGAATAAGGTGCTCGACGACTAAGCACTCGCGAGAGGCACGCCTCGCCGTGAGTGGTCGAGAAGGCGACGATGGATTCCGTCGTCGCCTTTCGTCTTCAGGGAAGCGAGAAGGTGGCGTCCCGATCCAGCGGATACACCGGACGATTCACGCGCGAGAACGGAAACAGCGCATAGTTCGAACTCGTCACGCCCTCGCTGTCGCATTCCACGAGGCCTTGGGCAATCGGCACGAACACCGGTCGACAATACATGCGCGACTTGAGCAGCAGGAAGCGCTCGCGGTGCGGATCGAGGCCGACGCAGGTGAACACGCCGTGGTCCCATGGCTCGTGCGTGCGCTCCGTCATCACGATGCGCGCCGGTCCGATATCGAACAGCACCGTGCGACCCATGTAGCAGCGTTGCCCCGTGTACGTCGGTCCGCTCACGACATATTCGCCGTCGCCGATCTTGCGCACGATGCCCGTGAGCACCGGCGGCGTCTTGACGATGCCCAATTGTGTCAGCGCGCGTTTGTTGCCGACGGCCAGCGTCACCTCAGCGCCCTCGCCTGCGGCGATCAACGTTGCGACCGCCTCCGGGTCGCACAGCGGGCCGACGCCAATACCGGTCAGCCCGGCCGCGAGCGCCGCTTCGAGCACGTCCATCGTGTCGCACGTGCCGCCCGACATGCAGTTGTCGCTGTGGTCGAGCAGCAGCACCGGCTTGTCCGCGCCTTCGGCCAGACGCTTCGCTTCGGCAATCGATTCGCCCAGCGGCGCGCTGCGGTAGACGAATTCGTCGCGTGCCTCCCACACCTGTGCGGCAATGCGGTCGGCGACGGCCTGCGCACGCGCCACGCCGTCGTCACCGTCGCCCGCCGTCACGACCACACTGATGCACGGCGCGGGGATGTCCGCGAGTGAAAAGCCCGAGAACACCGACACGGCGGGAATGCCCTCCTCGGCTTCGGCGCGCCGCGCCGCGTCGAGCGCTCGCTTCATCGCGCCACCGTGGCTTGTGCTGCGCAGCGTATGTACCATCAACGGCGGTTGTTGCCACACCACGCGAGGGCGGCGTTGGCCCGCCAACATTTCGAAAAGCAGACGGCCGGCGTGCTCGCCTGTCTCGTACATGTCGATGTGCGGATACGTCTTGAAGCCCACGACGATATCGGCGTTCACCACGATCTTCGGTGTCACGTTCGCATGCAGGTCGAGCGCGACGGCGATCGGCGTATCGGGCGCGGCCGCGCGCACGCGCGCCAGCAGATCGCCCTCGCCGTCGTCGCTGTTTTCCGCCACCATCGCGCCGTGCAGATCGAGCAGGATCGCATCGACACCGCTCGCCGCCGCCACGATCCGGTCGCACAGGGCGTCGTAGGCGCTCGCCGCGACCGGGCCGCTCGGGTTGGCCGCGGCGGACACGGGCGTCACCAGCTGCGCCCCGGCGGCCTCGGCCAGATCGATGAACGCGGCCATCGCCGTGCGCATGCCCTTGTTGTCGCGATAGGCGGCCTCGTCATACGTCGGTCCCCGATGGCCGAAGGCGTCGAGCGGGGTGGGCACCGGCGAGAACGTGTTTGTCTCGTGATTCATCCGCGCGATCATCACTTTCATGCGACACCTCCCGCGCGTTGCAACATCGCCTGCAACAGCACGTTGCAACCGGCTTCGAGATGCGCCGGATCGGCGTCTTCGATCTCGTTGTGACTGATGCCGTCCTTGCACGGCACGAAGATCATCGCCGTCGGGGCGACGCGCGCCAGATAGACCGCATCGTGCCCCGCACCGCTGATGGCATCCATCGACGACAGGCCAAGCGCCTGCGCGCCCGAGCGAATCGCCTCGACGAGTTCCGGTGCAAACGGCTGCGGCGGAAAGTACACGACCGGTTCGATGGCGACGTCGATGCCGTTCGTGCCCAACGCGGCGCACGCGGCGCACGCGGCGCGCAGCTTGGCGTCGAGTGCGTCGAGCGTGGCGTCGTCGGCGGCGCGCAGATCGACGGAGAGCTTCACGCGGCCAGGAATCACGTTGCGCGAGTTCGGATAGTTGTCGACCCAGCCTACCGTGCCGCGAGCATGCGGCGCGTGCTCGCAGGCGATGCGGTTCACGGCCTGGATCAATTGTGCGGCGGCGAGCAGCGCGTCGCGGCGTAGTTCCATTGGCGTAGGGCCCGCGTGGGCCTCCATGCCCGTGACGGTTACGTCGTACCAGCGCTGACCGAGCGCACCCTGCACCACGCCGATGGTCTTCCCATGCGCTTCGAGCACCGGCCCTTGCTCGATGTGCGCTTCGAAATACGCGCCGACAGCGCCCGCTTCACCCACGGCCGATGCCGCACCGGCGTAGCCGATAGCGCACAGGGCGTCGGCAACGCTCACGCCGTCGTGATCCTTCTGGGCGAGCGCGTGCTCCAGCGTGAAGGCGCCCGCGTAGACACCGGAGCCCATCATCACGGGCACGAAACGCGAACCTTCCTCGTTGGTCCAGACGGCGACTTCGAGTGGCGCGTCGGTCACGATGCCGTTGTCGTTGAGCGTGCGCAGCACTTCCAGCCCGGCGAGCACGCCGTAGTTGCCGTCGAACTTGCCGCCGGTCGGCTGGGTGTCGATGTGGCTGCCGGTCATGACGGGCGGGAGCGCGTCGTTGCGGCCTGGGCGGCGCGCGAAGATATTGCCGATCGCGTCGACGCGCACCGTGCAGCCGATCGCCTTGGCCCACGTGACAAACAGATCGCGGCCCTGCCGGTCGAGATCGGTCAGGGCGAGGCGGCACACGCCGCCCTTCGCAGTCGCGCCGATTTGCGCGAGTTGCATGAGGCTGTCCCACAGGCGCGCGCCGTCGACGCGTACTGCGGCTGCCGGTTGATCGAGACGTTCCATGTTCATCAGTCCTTCAGGGCAGACGCCGCGACGGTCGCGCTGACGCCTGCGTTGGCAGAGTGGCGCGCTCGCCCCGCCGCATGGGGGCGTGGCGGCGCGCTTTGGGGGAAATTGGGGTCGGGCGGCTCAAGCCACGCCCACGCCGAGGTAACGGTCCTTGACGACCTCGTCGGCGAGAAACGCAGCGTTGTCCGCGCCGTACACGATCACGCCTTGCTCGACGATGTAATGCCGGTCGGCGAGCTGTGTGCAGACCTCCAGATTCTGTTCGACGAGCAGGATCGCGACGCCCGCTTGCTTGATGAGCTTCAACTGCGCCACGATCTCCTCGACGATCACCGGGGCGAGTCCTTCGACCGGCTCGTCGAGCATGAGCAGGCGCGGGTGATTCATCAGCGCACGTCCGATGGCCAGCATCTGCTGCTCGCCGCCGGAGAGTTGCGCGCCGCCGTTCTTGCGGCGCTCCTGCAACCGCGGAAAGATGCGATAGATGTCGGCAAGCTGCCACGGCGAATCGCGGCGCGCACCGAGCTTGAGGTTCTCCTCGACGGTGAGCAACTTGAAGATGCCGCGATGCTCGGGCACGAAACACACGCCGCGCGCGGCAATGCGATGCGCGGGCTGTCCGGCGACGGGCTTGCCCAGAAACGCGATGCTGCCGGCCTTGGGCGGCACGACGCCCGCAATCGTCTTGAGCGTGGTCGACTTGCCCGCGCCGTTGCGCCCGAGCAGCGTGACGAGTTCGCCGTCGCCCACGCGCAGCGAGACGCCCTGCAGGATGTGACTCTTGCCGTAATAGCTGTGAATGCCTTCCACGTCGAGGATCATGCGCGGCCTCCGGTGATCATGTTGCCGAGATAGGCGGCGCGCACCCGTTCGTCGGCACGAATGGCGTCCGGCTTGCCTTCGACGAGCACGCGGCCTTGCTGCATCACGGTGATGGTGTCGGAGATGTCCATCACGATATTCATGTTGTGTTCGATGAGCACGACGGTGTGATCGTCGCGCAGACCGCGGATGAGTTGCTTCATGTCGTCGAGATCGTCGATGCCCATGCCTGACGTCGGCTCATCGAGGAAGATCGCCTTGGGACGCGCCGCGAGCGCCATGCCCACCTCGAGACGGCGTTGCTGCCCGTGCGAGAGCGCGCCCGCCGCCGTGCCGGCATGACGTGTGAGCGCGAGGCGCGTGAGTACGTCGTCGACGACGGACGCGCAGGCCCGCGGGCCGTCCGCCTTGCGCCAGCATGAGAGCGCGCGGCGCGGCGTCACGCCCAGCGCGGCGAGCCGCAGGTTCTCGCGCACCGACAGATTCTGAAAGAGCGCAGTGACTTGAAACGAGCGCGCGATGCCGCGTTGCACGCGCCGGTAATCGGCTTCGGTGGTGACGTCGTGACCATCGAACAGGATGCGTCCGCCCGAGACCGGTACCGTGCCGGTGAGCATGTGAAACAGCGTAGTCTTGCCCGCGCCGTTCGGGCCGATGACCGAGTGCACAGTGCGCGGGGCCACACGCAGATCGACGCCGTGCAGCGCGGTGAATTTGCCGTAGCGTTTGACGATGCCGGCGGCTTCGATGAGAGCGTCGCTCATGTCGGGTCTCCCTGCGTATCCAGTTTGCCGTCGTGCTCGTCGTGCTTGCCGGTGATGCGATACCACAACGATTCGCCAACGCCCCACAGGCCGCGATGCATGAACAGACTCACCGCGATGAGCAGCAGGCCGAGCAACAGCAGCCAGCGCGGCCACAGCGTGGAGAGCCAATCGGCGGCGAGCACATAGAACGCGGCGCCCAGCACCGAGGCGAAGAGATTGCCCGTCCCGCCGATGACCGTCATCACGAGGATCATTTCGCTCGAGTGGTACTCGATGTTGGACAGCGGTGCGATGCCCGTCATGAGCGCGTGCAACGCGCCCGCCAGCGCCGTGACGGCGCCGGAGATGGCGAAGGCCACGAGCTTGAACGTCTTCACGTGATAGCCGATGGCGGCCGCGCGGGCTTCGTTGTCGCGAATGGCGAGCAGCGTGCGGCCGAACACGGAATCGGCCACGCGCAACAGCACCGCGAAGACGATCAGGAAAACGACGGCGACGAAGGTGTAGTACTGCCAGGGCGTCTCGAGCGGGATCAGCGTCTTGCCGCCCAGCGCGAGCGACTGACGCGGGATGTCGAGCAGCCCGTTGTCGCCGCCGGTCCAGTCCGTCGCGGTGTAGGCAAGGAAGTAGAACATCTGCGCGCAGGCCAGCGTGAGCATCACGAAGTAGGTGCCCTTCTGCCGGATCGCAAAGCTGCCGACGATGGCTGCGACCCCGGCGCCCAACACGATCGATGCGACGACGGCGAGCGGCATGGGCAGCGCCCAGCGCGTGAGCAGGATGCCGAGCGTGTAGCTGCCCAGGCCGAAGAAGATGCCCTGGCCGAACGAGAGCAGTCCGGTGTAGCCGAGCAGCAGATTGCAGCCGAGCGCGGCCAGCGCGTAGACGAGCACTTCGGTCGCGAGCGTGCCCGAGGACAGCGTGACAGGCAGGATCAGCGTGACGGCGGCGGCGAGCAGCCAAAAACGGTAACGTACCAGCATCATCCCCTCCCGAGCAGGCCGTGCGGACGCATGAGCAGCACCGCCGCCATCGCCACGTAGATCATCAGTCGTGCGCCTTCCGGCCAGATCGTGCTCATCAGACTTTGCACGATGCCGATCACGAGACCGCCCACAAGCGCGCCTGCGAAACTGCCCATGCCGCCGATGACGACCACCACGAAGGCGATGCCCAGCGCCTCGATACCCATGAACGGGTCGACACCGCGCACCGGCGCCGCCAACACCCCGGCCAACGCGGCGGTGCCGGCGCCGAGCGCGAACGCAAGGCTGAACACCCGGAACACGTTGATGCCGAGCAGCGACACCATTTCTGACGACTCGCTGCCCGCGCGCACCGCACTGCCCAGGCGCGTGCCTTCGAGCAGCCACCAGAGCACGGCGGCGAACACGGCGGTGAAGCCGATGAGGAAGAGTCGATACTTCGGATAAATGAAGCTGCCCCACATCACCACGCCGTTGAGCGCCGCGGGTACGGCGACGTTATCGCCGAGCGGGCCCCAGATGATGATGACCAGTTCCTGCACGACGAGCGCCAGGCCGACCGTGACGAGGATGTGGAATTCGTGCGCTTTCTCGTAGATGCGCGAGAGCAGCAGCTTCTCGGCAATCCAGGCGAGGGCGCCGACGACGATCGGGCAGACGATCAGCGCGAGCCAGAAAGACAGGCCCCATTGCATGGCCTGGTAGCAGCAATATGCGCCGAGCACATAGAAGGCGCCGTGCGCGAAATTCACGAAGCGCAGCAGGCCGAAGATGATCGACAACCCGACGGCGAGCAGGAAGTACAGCATCCCGATCCCGATGCCGTTGATGACCTGCAGAAAATAGACGTTCATGCGCGTCCCGAAGAGCTTGGGTGGACGTGGAGCACCGTGTGCCGTCCGGCTTTCGCCGCGCGGCACAGACGACACTTGCGGGGACGGCCAGGTGTCCCCGCGAGCGACACGGTGTGAGCATTCGCGCAGCGGCGGCGCGCTGCGCTACCGGCTCAGGTCAGCTTGCACTCGGTCTTGTCGAGCGGCAGGAACGATTTCCCTGCGCTGACAATGTCGGCGAAGTCGTCGGCGTTGCGCATCTTCGACTTGGGCTTGCCCTTGAGCAGATAGTAGTTCTTGAGCACCTGGTGGTCGCCCTTGCGGATTTCTTCCGGCCCCGTGAGCCCGTCGTACTTCATGCCTTCCATCGCGGCGATGACGGCCTTCGGATCGGCGCTGCCGGCCTTGATCATACCGTCGAGCATGAGCTTCGTGCAGATGTACGAGCCCGCGAGGCTGTAGTTCGGGTTCTGCTTGAAGCGCGCCTGCGTGCGCTTGACGAGATCGAGGTTCAGCGGCGAGGCGACCGCATGCCAGTACTGTGCGCCAAAATACACGCCGTCGCACAGATCGGCGCCGAGCGTCTCGAACTGCTCAAGGCCGGAGGCCCACGCCATCAGGATCGTGCAGTTGTTCTTCATGCCGAAGCTCACCGCCTGACGCAGCGTGTCGGACGATTGCGAGCCGAAGTTCAGGAGCAGCAGCACGTCGGGCTTGGCGGCGACCGCGTTCGTGAGATAGCCCGAAAATTCCTTCTCCGACAGCGAGTGATAGCTGTTGCCGACGTGCTCGATACCTTTTTCCTTGAAGACGTTCTTCGCGGCTGTGAGCAAGCCTTCGCCGAACACGTATTGCGGCGTGATCGTGTACCAGCGCTTGGCCTTGGGCATCGATTCGATGAGCGGGCGCACCGTTTGCTCGATGGCGCCGAAGGTCGGCACCGACCAGCGGAACGTGGCGCTGTTGCAGTCCTTGCCCGTGATTTCGTCAGCGCCCGCCGTCGTGATGAAAATGCCGCCGGCCTTCTCGACTTCCTTGCCCATGGCCAGTGCTTCGGACGACAGAATGCCGCCTGCGAAGAAGCGAGCACCCTTCTGTTGCGCGATTTCCTGCACGCGTCGGATGGCCGTGGCGGGCTTGCCTTCGGTATCGAGGGTCGTATAGGCGAGCGGGCGACCAACCACCTTGCCGTACTGCTCGACGATGAGCTTCATGCCCAGATCGGCAAACTTGCCGTTGGCCGCGAACGGGCCCGACATCGGTACCGGGCACGCCAACTGGATGGCGCCGGTGGTTTGCGCGAACACATCGCGCGTGGTGATCAAGGAGGCAGGCAGAGACGCCGCAGCGGCGAGCTTCAACAGTTCACGACGATTCAATTGGATCTCCAGGGAAGGGAGCAATCGTTCATGGGGTGCAAACGTGCAGCGCGTCACACGCTGACCGGCCAGCGGTCTGAAAAAATCGATCCGAGGCGGCGACCTGACAGTGACAACCTGCAACGTCCGGGGCCTTATCCCTATCCGTCATATTTATTATGATAAATAGGATGAATTTGATCGTAGGTATAATATTTCGGGGTGTCAATCGGAAAAAATTCTCATCCGGCACCGCCGGTAGAACCCGTTCGCAAGCCTGTCAGTCAGGTGAACCGATCCTTGTGAGGCGCCATATGGCACGAGATGCGCAAACGGTGCGAGAGCCGTTGGAAATCAAACAACAAAAGCGCGGCGATCTGGTCGCCGAAGCCATCAAGCGCCTGATTACGGAGGGCAATTTGCTGCCCGGCGACCGCCTGCCGCGCGAGGTGGAGTTGCAGCAGATGTTCGCGGTGTCGAAGAGCACCATTCGTGAAGCGCTCAAGTCGCTCGAAGTGCAGGGACTCATCAAGGTGAGCACGGGGCCGTCGGGCGGCGGCATGGTGGTGGAAGTGCCGCTCGAGCGCACGTTCCAGCTCATGCAGAACTATCTCTTCTTCAAGGAAGTGAGCATCGACGACATCTACACGGTGCGTCAGTTGCTCGAACCCGAGCTGGCCGCCGGTGCGGTGCCGCATCTGACCGAGGCCGACTTCGACGCGCTGGAGCACAACATGGCCTGTTGCAGTCCCGCGTCGCACGACCGGCGTGAATTGCTGCGCCAGCGTCAGGCCGACATGGACTTTCACGACATTCTCGCGGCGGCCAACCCCAACAGCTTTCTGCGGTTCACCTGCGAACTCGTCAACGAGATGATTCGCCAACTGATTGTGTTCGGCAACGAGACACCGCGACGCGAGCACGAGAAGTTCGGCACGGCGAACGTCGATATCCATCGCCAGATCACCGACGCGGCGCGCGCGGGGGATGCGCAACGCGTACGCGAACTCATGCATCTTCATATGCAGGAGGCGCGCACCTACATCAAACGGATGAACGGGAAGCTGCGCGGTCGACTCATTCTCGATTCGGATATTGTCGACATGCAGCAGCGCGTGCGCTCGCAACTCGGGACGAACGGCGTGCGCGCGCCGGCCGGCGAGGGGAAGCGGGTGGCGAAGCCCACGACGACGCGTGTCGCGACGTCCGCGACGTCCGCGACGAAGGCCGTCGGCAAGTCGGCAGCGAAGCCGAAGGCCACCGGCACGAAAGCCGTTGGCGCAATGGCCAAAACAAAGGCAGATGCGAAGACCGATACAAAGACCGAAGCGGCGACGAAGGCTGCACCCGCGCGCAAACGTCGGACGGTGTCGAGTTAAGGCGAGTCCGGGCCGACCGGGAGTGATGCCCGCGACGACAACTCAGCGCGAGACTGCCGCCGGTTGTTGTTGCGTGCAGCAATGAATCCCACCGCCGCGCCGCGCAATGCCGCGCAGCGGCACCTGCGCGATACGTCGGTCGGGGAACGCCCGCTGCACGATGTCGCGTGCCTGCGCATCGGCCGCCACATCGCCAAACGACGCCATCACTACGCCCCCGTTGGGCAGATAGAAATTCACATACTCCGGAGCGAAGTCGGGATCGTCCGCGACCGCGGTGGGTAGGGCGTCGAAGTCGATGCCGGGCAGCAGGCCGATGTCGAAGTACCGTCCGCAGGCATCGCGCGCGAGGCGCAGTGCCCGCAGGTTTTCCCTCGCCTCACGCGCCCATTCGTCATTCCCGTCATTCCCATCGGCGCCGGTGGCGAGCAATACGCCGGGTCGCACGAAGCTCGCGATGCCGTCGACGTGACCGTCGGTGATCGTGTCCAGCGATGAGCCGGGCAGCCACACGACGTGCGTCACGCCCAGCCAATGACGGAATACGTCTTCCGCCTCGCGACGTGTCAGGCCCGGGTTGCGATTCGGGTTGAGAATCGACGTCTGCGTCACGATCAGCGTGCCCTCGCCATCTACGTGCCACGACCCGCCTTCGGCCACGATCGGCATTGACGTCGTGGCCACGTCGAGCGCTAGCGCGACGCGTTGCGCGAGCTTGGGATCGGCGTCGGGCATCGGCCGGATCTTCCATCCCCAGCCGTTGAAGTTCCAGCGCAGCGCGTGCAGCGACCCGGCGTCGTCGAGCACGAAGGTCGGGCCGGTGTCGCGCATCCAGTGATCGTCGACGGGCATCGGGTGAAGCGTGGCCGCGGCGGGCAGGAGGCGGCGCGCTTCGTCGAGATGAGGGGGGGCGACCGCCACATGCAACGGCTCGAAGTGGGCGATCGCATGGGCCATGCGTCCCAACTCGCCGACGACCTCATGCCGGCGCGCGCCCGACATGACCGAGTGGCTCGGCCACGCCATCCAGCAGGCGGCATGCAGATGCCACTCGGGCGGCATGCACCAGCGACCGACGGCTTTCGCGCGTGTCGCGACAGGCGTGAGGTGAGGTGTCGTCATCGTTCGCTTGACCGTGAGAAATGTGCCACCAGTGTATGGGGCTCACGCTCGGCGTGGGGGGGCGTCAACGCAGCGGGGGTTCGGCCAAATGGACGGAGAGCCGCTTGAGTGCACGTACCTGGCGTAGCGCCACGCGAAAATCGCCCGTCGAAATTAGGCCGATGCCGCCTTCGTCGTCGTCAAGCGGTCGTCCGTCGCGTTCATAGACGACGAGTGCGCCGATGCCCACGGGCGTGTTGTACAGCTCGTGCCACGAGAACATGACGGTGTAGCCGTCGGCGCCTTGCGCCAATATGAAGGCTCGCGTGAAGTCGCGCGCGTGCGGCAGTCGCAGTTGTGCGACGTCGAGCAGTGCACTCAGCCTGACGCCCTTGTATTCGCTGGCGCCGCGCACCGTCCGGCCCGACAGGCAAACGATGTCGAGCGGCCCGGTCAGTTGCGTCGGCAGGCGCATCAGTGCGCAGAGATCGAAGGAATAGCGACGCTTGACGCAGCCGGAGACGACCACTTCCCGCGACACCAACGCGTCGGGCGCGATGGGATCGGTGTGCGCGACAGCGACGGGACTCACCGAGGCGGGCGGCGCACCGGTGGCGGTGAGGCGGGTGTCCGGCGAGGCGCCGGTGGGCACGCGCATGGGGTCGAGAGACATGTCGGTTCGGTGGTTGGGCTTGGGGGCACCGGTCGCCGCAATATAGCGGCCGCGCTCCGCACGGACATATGGCGTGCCTGATAGCGGCTATTCGCGCGGTGCGCGCATGGCCGGCGCAGGCACGCCGCCTGCCGTTGCCCGATCAGCTGCCGTAGCGGGCCGCGCGCAGGATGGGCCGGCGTGCGAAAACGTCGGCGATCACCGCCCGGGCCTCCTGCACGTCGGCGAGGGTCTCGCCGCCTTGCAATGCGTCGAGTGCCTCGCGCAACAGGGCCACGTACTCGGGGTCGCCCGGCGCATTGCCGCCCCCCAGGCGCAACAGGCTGAGCGCCGCGCGCAGGGTGAGCATCGGCGACGCCTGCGCCCGCGCGATCTGCAGCGCGTGTTCGAGCCAAGGACGTACGGCGTCGTCGGGGTGATGGCCCGCGCGAAGAAAGCAACCTTTCTGGCGCAGGAACTCCGCTTGCCAATGGGCATCGCTGCGGCGCACGGTCACGTGGGTGCCACGCTCGGCCGCGTGCAGTCCGAGCGCGATGTCGCCGGTGCCGGCGCATGCCTCCACGAGCAACCCGAAGAAGATGCCTTCCACCCCGCCCATGATTTCGCTCAGGCGTCCTACGCTGTCGGTGATGCGCTCGAGGCCGCTTACGTCGCCGCGCGAGGCGAGCGCCCAGCCGCGAATCGTCTGTCCGGCGAGCGCCCAGAGCGCTACACCCGTTTCCGACGCCACTTCGATGGCCTCGCTCGCCAGCGCTTCGGCGGAGGCCACCTCGCGGCGCAGGCGGCGCAGCATCGCGGCAAACACGAGGGCGAACGAGAAGGAGTAACGGCGACCCTGCTGACGTCCCATCGCCAGCGCCGCTTCGCTGGCCGCGAGCGAGGCGTCGTGCCGCCCCGTGAACCAGTACGCCCACGAGAGGAACGACAGCGCGGTGATGCGGGCGTCTTCGCCCAGCCCGGTGTCGGCGTGTTCGGGACGGTAATGCGCGAGGCTGGTCTCCAGTGCGGTGACCGCGCCGCCGAAGTCGCCGTGGCAGCACAGGCTGTTGCCCAGCGCGTAATACGCGTGCGCGAGCAACGGCGCGGCACCGGCTTGTTCCGCGATGAGAATGAGCTTGCGCGAGAGTTCGATGCTGCGCTCGAAGCCGCTCCACGAACTGGAACCGAGCCACAGTCCCCAGAAGACCGGGAACAGCGCGACGTCGTCCCCCATCGGCTGTGCGAGTGCGAGGGCCGTCTCGAAGTTATGACGCGCCGGCTCCGAGCCATAGCCATGCAGCGACACGAGCGGCACACCGAGCGCCATGCGCAGTGACAACTCGCGCTGCGCGGTCTGCGCAGCGGAACCCGTGCTCCGCAAGACGTCGAGCGCGCTCTGGTAGTGCGCACACGCTTCGCGGAATGCCTGTCGTCCTGTCGCGTACTCCCCCGCGAGACGGTAGTGCTCGATGGCGGCGTCCGGTTCGTCGGCTTGACGGAAGTGCCACGCAAGCACTTCGGGTTCGGTCTGCACGACGGCATGCTCGCGCATGGCGAGGGCGATCCGGCGGTGCGCGTCCTGACGGCGTTCCTGCGGCTGCGCGTCATAAGCGGCCTTGTGCAGGAGCGCGTGGCGGAAAACGTAGCGGCCATTGTCCTGACGCTGCACCAGCGCGCAGGCGACGAGCGTGTCGAGCGCGCGCTCGACCAGCGCCATCGAGCGACCGCTCGCTGCCGCGAGCAGATCGGCCTGAAACGCCGGACCGAGGCACGACGCAAAGTGGGCGACCGGCTTGGCGCTGCCCGCGGCGTCAATGCGAGCCATCATCAGCTCCTGAAGGCTCGCGGGCATGGGCATGGCGCCGGCGGCGGTGCGGGCGCCCTGTTGGGCGGCGGTGGCCCGCGCCAGCTCCTGCAGGAACAGCGGCACGCCCTCGGCCAGATGCACGATGCGCTCGCGCAGGGCGGCGGGCAGGGCCACGCGCGGGGTCGCGGCGCGCACGATGGACGCGGCTGCTCCCGCGTCGAGCGGCGCCAGGTCGATGCGGCGCAAGCCCACGTGATGACGCCACGGTTGTTCGAATTCGGGGCGGGCGCACACCATCAGCAGGCGGCCGTGCGGCGGATTTTCCGCCATGAGCGCAAGCCATTCCAGCGTGGACGGATCGGCCCAGTGGGCGTCGTCGAGCACCAGCACGCCGCCGTCGGGGAGCAACGCGGCGAGCAGGGCAGGGGCTTCGTCGAGCACGGCCTGCTTCCACGCGTGCGGCACATTGCCGTCGGCGTGCATGTTGAACAGGGCGCACAGGCGGCGATGCGCCAGCAGAGCGGGTTGCGGCAGTTGCGCGGCGTCGTCGACCGATTGTGTGCGCAGCCAGCGTGCGATCGGGTGGAACGGCGTGCCTGCGCCGTCCGGTGCGCAGGCCAGTTCGATCGCGCGCAGGCCGCGCGTCTCGACGAAATGCCGCACCAGCGCCGATTTGCCGATGCCGGCCTCGCCGATCACGAGCGCCAGCACCCCGTGTCCGGCGCTGGCGTCGCGCATGGCCGTGTGCACGGCGGTGAGTTCGGCCAGCGTGGCGTCGCGGCCGAAGAGCATGGCCGCGCGACGGCGGGAACGACGCTCCGGCATCGGATCGGGATTGACGCGAAAGACAGGAATCTCGCGATGCGCATGACGCTCGCGCACGCTGCCGTGCGGCGTGGTGGCGATGGCCACGCCGATGAGGCGCTGCGTGGCGTCGCAGATCAGGACTTCACCGGGTAGCGCCATGTCGGCCAACTGCGTGGCCGAGCGCGAGACGCGTCCGCCGGTGTCGGGGCTATCGTCGGCCACCGAGCTGATGACGAGCCCGGTGTGAATGCCCACACCGATGCCGACGCGCGCAGAACTTGCGTGCGCGCAGCGCATGGCGGCTTCGACGGCGTGACGTCCGGCGCCCTCGAGCGCGGTGGGGTACCCGAAATAGCCGAGCAGGCCACCCGTCGGCGTGCGCACCGTATAGCCCCACGACTGGCGCAGGATCGTCTCGCATTGGACGAGTGGCGGGCGCATGGTGCCGACGAGCAGGTCGGGATCGTCGATACCGTTTGGCGCGAATTCGATGGCCACGACGGTCACCTGGCGACGCTCGGGGCCCGTGGCGCGCTGTTCCATGCGTGCAGGGGGTGTCTCAAGCAATTGCGTGAGCGCTTCGCCGGGCAGCTCACCGAGCTCCTCGTCGAGGATCTCGCACAGGCGGCGGTATTCGGTTTCGGCCTCGTCGCGGCGTCCGGCGCGCAGCAGCAGCGCGAGCAGGCATTGCCAGCCCGATTCGTCGAACGGTGCGAGCGCGACGAGCTGGCGGGCATGCGCGAGTGCCTGATCGAGGTCACCCAGACGCGCGTAACCGTCGGCGAGCAGCCTTTCGCCGAAGACGCGGCGGCGTTGATATTCGTCGCGTTGCAGCTCGATCCATTGTTCGAGATCGGGTGTGTCGCGTACCGACAGTCCGTGCAGAAAGGGCCCTTGGTAGAGGGCGACGGCATCGGCCAGATGCTGCAGATGGGCCGCCAGATCCAGGCCCGTCACGGCGTCGAGCGTGCGATGGGCCTGCTCGATCATGCTCGCGAAGACGTGTGCGTCGATCCACAGACCGGTTTCCGGGCGCAGACGCACGACCTGACGATCGGATTCGAAGAGTTCGTCGCCGAGGGTGTCGCGCAGGTGGAAGAGCATGCGCTTGAGCTTGTCGCGGCCTCCCTGACCATCTTCATCGGGCCAGAACAGGTCAGCGAGTGCGCCGCGCGTGTGAAAGCCCGGCTGCAGGGCGAGATAGGCCAGCAGGCCGCGCGCTTTCGTGTATTTCACGGCGCACGCCTGTTTGCCTTGTTCGACCCGCATTGGTCCGAGCAGGTAGAGCGATCTGGTGGCTTGCATTGTCCCTGGACGGCAAATAGGCAGCACCGACGCACACCCGCGAGGGTGGCATCGGCGCGGCGAATTCATGATGTCGTTGAGCCAAACCGACAAACCCGGTGCCTGGCACGGGATGCCATGGGGGCCGGGCCATCGGCAATCTGACGAAACGTCAAGGCCGTTCCGGGGGGGCTCCGGCCGAATGCATGATGTACTGCAGCCCAAAGTATAAACATGTGTCACGAATTCGTCGGCAATACCTGAGGAATTCGCACGATATTGCGGGCGTTGCGCCGTCCCGGCGGGGGCTCGTCGCGCGGGCAACGCCGCTTCTGACCGGGCGTCCGGTGACGGTGCCAGGACGTGACCGCACGTGACCGCACGTGACCGCACGTGACCGCACGTGACCGCACGTGACCGCACGTGACCGCACGTGACCGCACTGTGGCCGCACTGTGGCCGATTTACGTCAATCGCCGCAAAGAGATTGTAATGTAAATCATTCTCATTTATATTCGCGCTCCATGTTGAGGGAGCCGACCGCGAGCAGGGGAGACGTCTGCGTGGGTCTCGGCGCGATTCCTCGGCGTCCTCCCGCCCTTTTCCGACCACAACGCATTTCGAAACCGATCGATCATGATGCAACGAAAGCCTCTGACGGTGGCAATGATGGCCCTCTTCGCCACGCCGTTCGCCGTCACTTACGCCTCGCCCGCCATGGCGCAGAGCACGGTTGCCGTCCCGACCCAGGGCGCGACCCAAAGCAAGACGCCGACGACGACCGAGGCCCCGGCGCAGAGCACGGCGCAAGGCGCGGCACCGGCCGCCACACTTCCGCAGACCGAAGTCTCCGGCACGTCGATTCGTGACGAATACCAGCGTGACATCTCGACCGTCGGCGGCAAGGTGCCTACGGCGATCCGCGACATCCCGCAATCGGTCACCGTGATCGACAAGGCGGTCATGCAGGCGCAGGGCGCCACGTCGTTCGCCGATGCCCTGCGCAATTCGCCGGCCATTACGCTCGGCGGCGCCGAGGGCGGACAGATCGGCAACAACATCAACTTGCGCGGTTTCGCGGCGCGCACCGACATCTACCTCGATGGCTTCCGCGATCGTGGCCAGTACTATCGCGATACGTTCGATCTGGAGGCCATCGAAGTGCTCGAAGGCCCATCCTCGATGCTGTTCGGCCGCGGCTCGACCGGCGGCGTCATCAATCAGGTGAGCAAGCAGGCCAATCTCAAGCCGCTCAATGAAGTCTCCGGCACGATTGGCACGCACGACCAGTATCGCGCCTCGTTCGACCTCAACCATCCGCTCTCGGACACCGCCGCCTTCCGGATCAACGGCTTCGCGCAGGACATTCACACCACGCGCGACGTCATGAACAATCGGGACTGGGGCGTCGCCCCCACGCTGAAGCTGGGCATTGGCACGCCCACGCAGATCACGCTCTCGGCACTCGTCCAGCACAACCGCGACATGGCGGACTATGGCACCGTGGGCTACAACGGCAGTCCGCTGCCGGTCTCGAAGCAACAGTTCTACGGCCTGACGACCGACCGCACGGTGCAGGACGTGATGAGCCTCTCGGCCAAGATCGAGCACAAGGTCGACGACAGCCTGAAGGTCACGAACCAGACGCAGTACAGCCGCTACGTCATTGACGCCATTGAAACCTCGCCGCATGCCGTGGGCATTGCCAACGGCAATGGCGGATTCACGTCGCTGTCCGTCCGCCCGACGGCGGGCGTGCCGTCGTATTCGCTCGATCAGCTCTGGGTGCAGTTGCAGAGCCACGACCGCAAGATCACCGACTCGTCGCTGTTCAACCAGACCGACGTCGTGAAGACGTTCTCGACGGGACCGATCAAGCACACCCTGATCGCCGGCGCGGAGCTCGGACAGGACACGTACGAGAACCAGGCGTATTCGCGCACCGGCGCCGGGCAATCGACGGGCTTCCTCGGCTGGATTCCCGCCAGTAGTACGGCCTACTACGCGAATCTGCCGAATGTGACGACGACCACCGGCAATCTGGCGCAGGGCACAGCACAGACGGTTGCGTTCTACGCGAACGATACGGTCGAACTGAACCGCCACTGGAAGGTCGTGGGCGGCCTGCGGTGGGATCGTTTCAAGGCGCAGCTATCGAATACCGTCAGCTCGCCGGGCTACGCGACGCAAACGGTCAACTACACGAGCGTGCGCACGGGGGTGATCTATCAGCCCAGCGACGCACAGTCGTATTACTTCTCGTACGGCACGTCGTTCAACCCGTCGCTTGAAACGCTGACCGTCACCAACAACACACAAGCCCTGCCGCCCGCGACGAACGAGTCGTTCGAGGTCGGCAGCAAGTGGAACCTGTTCGACGACAACCTGGCGATCAACACCGCGCTGTTCCAGGTCACGCAGGACAATGCGCGCACGCAGACCGGCACGTCGGGCGAATATACGAACGCGGGCAAGGTGCGCATTCGCGGCGCGCAGGTGAGCGCGACGGGCCGCATCACGCCGAACTGGCAGGTGATGGGCGGCTACATGTTCCTGAATTCGGAAGTCGTGCAGGCGAACGACGGCACGCAGGGCAACGTGCTGGCCAACACCCCGCGACATTCGCTGACGCTCTGGTCGACCTATACGCTCGGCCATTGGGAAGTGGGCGGCGGCATGAAGTACATGTCGATGCGCTATGCTGCGAACACGA
Source organism: Pandoraea eparura (assembly GCF_902459725.1). Classification (GTDB taxonomy): domain Bacteria; phylum Pseudomonadota; class Gammaproteobacteria; order Burkholderiales; family Burkholderiaceae; genus Pandoraea; species Pandoraea eparura. Next base: position 791,011 of record NZ_CABPSH010000002.1, on the reverse strand, counting down.
ACCTGATTCGCGTGGGCGGCTACACGCGCTGGGACGCCACGATCGCTTACCATCAGCCGAAATACGACATTCGCCTCAACCTGCTCAACGTGTTCAACAAGACCTACTTCGATGCCCTGGTGCCGTCCGATGGCGGCCGGGCCGCGCCGGGCATCGGGCGCACGGCGCTGCTCACGGGCACTTACCGGTTCTGACGGAGACGCACGCCGATGTTGCTACGCATTCCGAATGCCCTCAGTGCCGAGCAGGTGCGCTGGGTTCGCGCAACGCTCGACAATGCGGGCGACGCTTGGGTCGACGGGCTGGCCACGGCGGGCTATCAGGGCGCGCCCGTCAAGCAGAACCAGCAGATCGACGAGCACTCGGCCGTGGCTCGCGAACTGGGCGACGTGATTCTCGGCGCGCTGGAGCGCAACCCGTTGTTCATCAGTGCGGCGTTACCGAACAAGGTTTATGCGCCGATGTTCAACCGCTACGGCGAAGGCATGCATTTCGGCCATCACGTGGACGGGGCGATTCGTTTGCAGCCGGGTAGCGGCATGCGCATCCGCACCGATATCTCCGCCACACTCTTTCTCGCATCGCCGGATGAGTACGACGGCGGCGAACTGGTGATCGAAGATCAATACGGCGCGCACCAGGTGAAGCTGGCCGCGGGCGACATGGTGCTGTATCCGGCGACCAGCCTGCACCGCGTGAATCCGATTACGCGCGGCACGCGGGTCGGGTGCTTCTTCTGGGTGCAAAGCCTCGTGCGGGATGACACGCAGCGCACGCTGCTCTTCGACATGGACAACGCAATCCAGCGTCTCAATGCGTCGGACGCGGATGAGACCGCGCGGCGCACGCTCGTCGGCTGTTATCACAACCTGCTGCGTCTGTGGAGCGAGACCTGAGCGCCGACGCGCCCCGGGCGGCCCTGCCCGGCGGCGCGCGGCTCGCCCGCATCTGACTTATTGCGCTCAATCTATTGCGCTTGACCGGCCGGCGGTTGCAGCGCCGGGGCGCTCTTGTGCATCGGACCACGATGATGCCTTGCCTTGTCGTGCCAGGCCTTCATCTTGGCCCAGCGCGCCTTGATCGTGGTGCTCACGAGCGTTTTCTGGTCGTTGTTCAGACCGTTGTACACGTTCAACCAGGCATCTTCCGTCTGGCTGCGCAACTGACGGTTCTGATCGAACACCTTCTCGCGGGCGGCGCGCATGCCGGCCAGGTCGAGGATCTTCTGATCCTTCGACTGCGCGATCATCTGGCGGAGCTGCTCGCCGTTCTTGCGCATGGCGTCGTGGTTCTGCTTCGACGTGTTCACGGCCTGCTGCCAGGCTTGTTCCTGCTGCGCGTCGAGTTTCAATTGATCGTGCAGCTTGTGCAGGTTGCCGAGCCCCCAGGGGCCGTGCTCGCCGCGCGTGTGATAAGTCGCGGCGTGCGGTGCCGTGGCCGGTGCCGTTGTGTCGGCGGCGTGGGCGATGCCGAACATCGAGGTGGCGACGAGGATGGCCGACGCGGTGGCGATCTTCAGTTTGCGCATGGTGTTGACTCCCTGTGAATACTGCCGGAATTGGCAGTTTCAGAGTAAGGCATCGCCGCACCGAACTCGTTGCAAAGTGCAACCGGTGTATTACCTGACGTTACCAGCGCCGGGATTCGCAATATTCCGAAACGACTCGGCCCGCCCTTGCCGGGGGTCGACAAGGGCGGGCCGTCATGATCGTCGCGCGACGGTGCGCGCCTGACGTGTGTTGTCGTTCGATCAGTCCAAGGCGCCGCGACCGCCCGACACGCTGTAGCGGCCGGCACCGAAGAGCATCACGCAAACGCCCATGAACAAATAGAAGGCTTGCAGTTCGAGCGACCAGCCGCCGGTCTTCGCGAGATCGCCGAGTTGGTTCAGATGCACCAGCGTGAACGCGACCACCATGTTGCCCACGACGAGCAGGCCACCCAGGCGGGTGAGGACGCCGAGAATCAGCAGTACCGGGGCGAGCAACTCGCCGAGATAGACGCCGTAGGCGAGAAAGCTCGGCAGGCCGTGCGACGTGACCATGCCCTCGATGAAGCCGATCCCGTTGATGACCTTGTTCACGCCGTGAAACAGCAGCAGGATGCCGAGGGTGAGGCGCAGGATCAGTTTGCCGAGATCGTCTCTGGTGCTCTGCATGGGGGAGGCTCCTTCTTGACTCGCGGGTTCGCGTTAGGGGGCTGAGAGGTACGGAATGGCACGCTCGCAAGCGCCGCGTGCCGGCCAAATGGGCACCACTGTATCAAATCGTTACGGCGCTGTCTGCGGATGTCCTAGCGATTTCAGGGACATGGCGCGAATCGGGACAGACGGGCCGATTACAAGCCGTTACTTTTCGGACTGCTCGGTTACACGCTGGCTGTCGGCGCCGCGCTCGCCCACGGCGTTAATCCGCATAAGGACACGGTCATTCGCTGGCAATTCCGCCAACGGCCCGGATCCCCGCCGGTTTCCTGAAGACGCGTCGCCGCATTCGTGTTCAGGCCCATTCAAAGCACTGCAAAGCCAATAAGGATTCCATCATGAACGTCCGTCAAACCATGATTCTGAGCGCCGTAACCCTGGCCCTGGGCGGTGTGTTCGCCTCGCAGGCGTTTGCCCAGACGCCCACGACCGAGACGTCACGCGACGTCGCGCAACAGCAGCGCATCGACAATGGGCTCAAGAGCGGTCAGTTGACGACGAAGGAAGCATCGCGGCTCGAGAAGGGCGAGGCGAAGATCGACCGGATGCAGGCGCACGCCGATCACACCGGCGATACGGCGGCCGAGAAGGCCCGCATTGCCCGCGCCCAGAACATGGAGAGCGCGAAGATCGAGCAGCTCAAGCACAACGACCGGGTGGGGAATCCTGCATCGGCGTCGTCCGAGCGCATGCAGGCCGACGTACAGCGCAATGTCAATCAGGAGAAGCGCATCGCGCAAGGGCAAGCCGCCGGCACGCTGAGCCACCGGCAGGCCGGTAATCTCGAGCGGGGGCAGGCGCATGTCGACGCCGCCGAAGCGCACGCGGGCAAGAACGGTCGCGTGAGCGCGGGCGAGCAGGCCGGCGTGCAGCACCGCGAAAATCACCAGAGCCGTCGGATTCGTCACGACAAGACGAACGGATGAGCGTTCGCTGAGCGTCGTTCGCCTGCATGACCGAGGCGCGTGACCCAAGCGGATGACCCAAGCGCCACCCCTCGCCGGGTGGCGCTTCTGTTTTGGGGCTATCATCGGCGTCACAACGAAACGGGAGGACGCTCAGGATGGAGCTGGTGCAAGCGCAGAAGATGCTCGAAGGACTCGTCTCGCCGTGGGTGCGGCAACTGAATCTGCAGATCGAGGCGACCGGTCCGGAGCAAAGCGAGTTGCGATTGCCGTTTGACGCCGCATTCAAGCATGGTGGCGGCGTGATCTGCGGGCAGGTATTCATGGCCGTGGCCGACACGGCGATGGTGGTGGCCCTCTCGGCTGCGCTCGGCGGCTTCCAGCCGATGACGACGGTCACGCTCAACACGCAGTTCATGCGTCCGGTCACCGAGGGTGATTTGCGCGTGATCGCGCGAATTTTGCGTCGCGGCAAGAACCTGGTGTTCGGCGAGATCGAGATTCTCGACGCGTCGGGCAAGATGGCCGTGCACGCGACGACCACGTACGCGCTGCTGTGAACCGGCGGGCGCGAGGCGACCGGCATCGCTCGCCCCGACATGATGTGCCGTGATGGGCCCGGCATTCGCGCTGGGTCGCCAGGACGGCGAGACCTTCCTGCGACATCGGGACACGATGGCGCAGGCGCCTCGCCGGCGCTGTGGATGTCAGCGCCCGAAGCCGAGCAGGGCGGCCGGGTTCGCGACGTGCGAGCGGTCGCCGTTCAGAAAGTCGACGATGTTCTGGAAGGCCACGCGGAAATACAGCTCGTAGCTTTCACGCTCGACATAGCCGATGTGCGGCGTGCACACGCAATTCTCCAGGCGCAGCAGCGGGTTGCCTTGCAGAATCGGTTCGCTCTCGAAGACGTCGATGGCCGCCATGCCGGGCCGACCCCGGTTGAGCGCCGTGATCAGGGCGTTCTCTTCGACCAGTTCCGCCCGGCTCGTGTTGACGAACAGCGCGGTCGGTTTCATGTGAAGCAGATCATCGAGCTTGACGAGGTGACGCGTCTCGTCGTTCAGGCGCAAGTGCAACGACAGCACGTCGCTTTGCGTGAAAAGTTCTTCCTTGCTGTTCGCCACGCGCACGCCATCGGCGGCTGCGGCTTCGCGCGATCCCTCGCGGCCCCATACCATCACTTCCATGCCGAACGCGCGGCCGTAGCCCGCCACGAGACGGCCGATCTTGCCGTAGCCCCAGAGGCCGAGCGTCTGGCCGCGCAGCACCTGACCCAACCCGAAGTTCGCTGGCATGCTCGACGATTTCAGGCCGGACTGCTGCCAGGCGCCGTGCTTGAGGCTGGAGACATATTGAGGAATGCGACGCTGGGCGGCCATGATCAGTGCCCAGGTGAGTTCGGCCGGCGCGGTCGCTGAGCCGACGCCCTCGAGCACCGCCACACCGCGTGCGGTACAGGCGTCGATGTCGATGTGCGCGCCGGCGCGCCCGGTCTGGCTGATGACGCGCAGACGCGGCAGTTTGTCGATGAGCTGGGCGGTGATGGCGGTGCGCTCGCGAATCAGCACGAGGACTTCCGCTTCGCCGACGCGGGCAGCGAGTTGCCCGACGCCCTTGACCGTATTGTTGAAGACCTTGACGTCATGACCGGCCAGCAGGGAGAAGCAGTCGAGCTTGCGAACGGCGTCCTGATAGTCGTCGAGAATGGCAATTTTCATGGCAAAACGTAATCGGATCGGCGCAGGACGGCGAGCGTTCTGCGCAGGCGGAACATGAGTCGGAGGCCGCCGACAGGGGCAGTGATTGTCGGGGCAACCCCGCGCCGGCCTTGTTGCGACGCAGCACCGGCGCGACTGGCGCGGTGGTATGCTGACGCCTCGTTTTGCATAGTATGGCAGGTGTCCTGGCAACCATGGCGAAACCGCCTCAACACGATGGCAAAAAATCGAACCCACCCCGCAAAAGCAAGTCGGACCCGGTGAGCGAGACGCCTGCTGCGCACGTATCGGTGCGCGTGTTGCCCCCTGCCTTCTCGCGTGTGGTTTTGCGTGTGTCGCAAGCGACACAACACGCGCCCAATTTCGTGCGGCCCGTGCCTGCGTGCGCCTCGATGTTCAGCGCACGCGGTGATCGCCGGGGCTATCCTGCCCGACCGGTATCCCCAACCGGAAGGGTTGCCCGGCGATTCGAGGTGCCTGCGCGATGCACGCACGGCGCCTGCCCCGATTTCCCGACTCTGCATGGAGACAACCCCCATGACGCAAGCCAGTGTGGGCGCCAGCGCGCTCAACGCCTCCTCCTCGTCCAATGTCGCAACCCGTGATTTGCCCGCCTGGGTGCGTCATCGCAAGCTGATCGACTGGGTGTCGCACATCGCCGCGATCACCCAGCCCGAGCGCGTCGTCTGGTGCGACGGCTCGCAGGAGGAATATGACCGTCTGTGCGAGCAGATGGTGGCCGCCGGCACGATGAAGCGGCTCAACCCGGCCAAGCGCCCAAACTCGTTTCTCGCGCTGTCCGATCCGTCGGACGTCGCCCGGGTGGAAGACCGCACGTTCATCTGTAGCGAAACCCGCGAAGACGCCGGTCCGACCAATCACTGGGTCGATCCGCGTGAAATGCGCACGACGCTCGATGGCCTGTTCCAGGGCTGCATGCGCGGTCGCACGATGTATGTCGTGCCGTTCTCGATGGGCCCGCTCGGCTCGCCGATCGCCCATATCGGCGTGGAATTGTCCGACACGCCTTACGTGGCCGTGAACATGCGCATCATGACGCGCATGGGCCGTGCCGTGTACGACGTGCTGGGCACCGACGGCGAGTTCGTGCCGTGCGTGCACACGGTCGGCAAGCCGCTCGCCGCCGGCGAGCAGGACGTGGCATGGCCGTGCAACAACACGAAGTACATCGTTCACTTCCCGGAAACCCGCGAAATCTGGAGCTATGGTTCGGGCTACGGCGGCAATGCGCTGCTTGGCAAGAAGTGCTTCGCGCTGCGCATCGCGTCGACGATGGGCCGCGACGAAGGCTGGCTGGCCGAACATATGCTGATCCTGGGCGTGACGTCGCCCGAGGGCAGGAAATATCACGTCGCGGCGGCATTCCCGTCGGCCTGCGGCAAGACCAACTTCGCCATGCTGATTCCGCCGAAGGGTTTTGACGGATGGAAGGTCGAGACCATTGGCGACGACATTGCCTGGATCAAGCCGGGTAAGGACGGCCGTCTGTACGCGATCAACCCGGAAGCCGGCTTCTTCGGCGTGGCGCCGGGCACGAGTGAGAAGACCAATCCGAACGCGCTGGCGACGCTTGGCGAAAACGTCATCTTCACCAACGTGGCCCTGACCGACGACGGCGACGTGTGGTGGGAAGGCCTGACCGATACGCCGCCCGCGCATCTGATTGACTGGCAGGGCAAGGACTGGACACCGGAAAGCGCGAAGGAGACGGGCCGCAAGGCAGCGCATCCGAATTCGCGTTTCACGGCACCGGCCTCGCAATGTCCGTCGATCGATGCCGACTGGGAGAACCCGGCCGGCGTGGCGATCGACGCGTTCATCTTCGGCGGCCGTCGCTCGACGACCGTGCCGCTGGTGACGGAAGCGCGCGACTGGACCGAGGGCGTGTACATGGCCGCGACCATGGGCTCGGAGACGACGGCCGCGGCGGCGGGCCAGCAGGGGGTGGTGCGCCGCGATCCGTTCGCGATGCTGCCGTTCTGCGGCTACAACATGAGCGACTACTTCCAGCACTGGCTCGATACCGGCGCGCATCTCGACAAGCTTGGCGCCGCGTTGCCAAAGATCTACTGCGTGAACTGGTTCCGCAAGGGCGCGGACGGCAAGTTCGTGTGGCCGGGATTTGGCGAGAACATGCGCGTGCTGGCATGGATGCTTGGCCGTATCGATGGCACCGCGCAAGGCGTGGAGAACGCCTTCGGCATCACGCCGCGCTATGAGGATCTGAACTGGAACGGCCTGTCTTTCACGCCGTCGCAGTTCGACGACGTGACCTCGATGGACTCGGCCGCCTGGCACGAAGAGCTGAAGCTCCACACCGACCTGTTCGACACGTTCAATCATCGCCTGCCGCAGGCGCTGCTCGACACGAAGGCCGACATCGAGCGTCGTCTGAAGTCGTGATTTGTCCGATGTTGGACTGACGACGCGCTGACCTCTCGGGCGGCCGGCATCGGCGCTCACTTGGGTGTAGTGCGCACAGCGATCCCACCGAGGGAGACTTCGGTGGGATTTTTGTTGTCTTGTGAGACTTCCGAAAGGCTTGCCAGGCAAGGATCCAGGCGGTTTTCGAAAGGGGTGTGGTGATAGCATTTTCCCTGTTGTTCTGTTCGGACAACGACTTTTCCATTCGGAACCTCAGGAGGCGCTGATGCACATGATGTTGATCGAAGGTATTGACGAACCGCTCATGCGATCGATCCGGTCGCGCGCGGCCATGTATGGGAGAACGCCGGAAGAAGAGGTGCTGACGATTCTGGATAACGTGGCGCGGGTTCCGGGGTTTCGCTCGCTGGGCGAAGCACTGCTGGCCATGCCGAATGTCGGACTGGACAGCGATTTTGAACGTATCAACTAAGGCGACGGGCGTCCGATGTATTTACTCGATACGAACGTTATTAGCGAGTGTCGGAAATGCGGGGGCGGTGACGAAGGGGTTCAGCGCTTTATCCGCCTGACCGATCGTGATCAATCACCACGATTCCTTTCGGTTATCACGCTGGGGGAATTGCAGCGTGGTGTGAAAATCCTTCGGCACCGGAATGATGCGCGACAGGCGGCGCTGATCGAGACATGGCTCGAGAAGCTGAAGCGCGATTACGCGCGCGAGATTTTGCCGGTGGACCAGACGATCTGTAACGTTTGGGCACGTCTGCGCGTGCCCCATTCGGAGCACCCCATCGACAAGTTGATCGCGGCCACCGCGTTGGTGCATCGACTGGTCGTGGTCACGCGCAACGTCAAGGATTTTTCCAATACCGGTGTGGAGGTATACAACCCGTTTCTGCATGAATCACGCTCGGCGTGAGCCGCCTTAAGGTCGACCGACTCATCCGCGCCCGCGCGCCCCACGATCGACACGCGCCCTGCGCACGCCCCGCATGCGACCTACAGCCGATTTTCCACCGCGAACTTGATCAACTCTGCCTGGCCTTCGATGCCGAGCTTGCGTTTGATGTTGAGCCGGTGCGTCTCCACGGTTCGGACCGACAGATCCATCTCCGTGGCAATTTGCTTGTTCGCCAATCCGCGTGCGATCCGCGAGAGGATTTCACGTTCGCGAGGCGTCAGCGAATCGATGGGCGCGTGCGATGTCGAGGCCTGTACCACCCGTGCGGCAATGGCGGCGCTGTAGTACGAATCGCCGCGCGCCACGCGTTCGATGGCAGTCACGATCTCATGAGCGGGGGCGTCCTTGAGCACATAGCCGCGCGCGCCGGCACGCACGGCCTGCCGCACATATTCGGCGTTGTCGTGCATCGAGAGAATCAATACGGCGATGTGCGGAAACTGCTCGCGAAACTGTGCCGTCAGCTCGATGCCGTTTGTGCCGCGCATGCTGATGTCCATCAGCGCGAGATCCGGCGACGCCGTCTTCGCCCGCGTGAGCGCTTCCTGCGCATTGCCCGCTTCGCCGACGACTTGCAGGTTGGGCGAAGCGTCGAAGCGGGCGCGCAGTCCGTCGCGCACGAGTGGGTGATCGTCGATCAGGAGCAGTCGAATGGGATGCGCTTGCGTCATGGGCGTGAGGTTGCACGAAGCGCCGCTTTCGCGGCAGCGGGCGTGAGGGGCACCCACGCGTTGATGGTGGTAAGGCCGGGCCACGACTGAATACCGAGCACGCCGCCAACGGCGTCGAGCCGCTCCCGCATGTTGCGAAGGCCGATGCCATGGCTGGGGTTGTGATGCACGTCGGTGACATCGAAGCCGCGGCCGTCGTCGGCAATCGACAGGTGAATGCCGTCAGGTTTGAACCTCAGCAGGATCGAGACGCGCGACGCGTGCGCATGGCGCTCGATGTTGGTCAGGGCTTCCTGCGCAATGCGATAGAGCATCGTCTTGATGTTGTCGTCCAGCACGGGCGCGTCGCCTTCGACTTGCATCTCGACCGGCAGGCCCGCATGCGAGCCGAATTCCCGCGCGAGCTGGTCGATGGCCGCGGCCAGGCCGAGATCGTCGAGCATGGCCGGGCGCAGCGCCTGCGAAATGCGCCGCACTTCCCCGAGCGTGCCGTTCAACCGATCGATGGCCACGCCCAGCGCGGTGCTGGCGGCGGCGGGCGAACCGGGAAGGCGCATCGACGCCGACTCGAGCAGTAACTTGACCGACACCAGCAACTGGCTGATGCCGTCGTGCAACTCGCGCGAGATGCGCGCGCGCTCGAGTTCCTGCGACTCCACCACCTGACGCGCCAGTTGGCGCAACTTCGCATCGGCGGTCTTGAGTTCGCTGATGTTCACGGCAAGCCCGCACAAGGCCACGATCGCCAGGCACGAGGACGCGATGAGGGTGATCCAGATCAGCGTGCGGTCGATGTTCGCCTGGGCGCGGTCGTCCGACTCGCGCAGCGTGGCTTCGACGTCGTCGAGATAAATCCCGGTGCCGATCATCCAGTTCCAGCGCGGCAGGGCCACCACGTAGCCGAGCTTGGGCGCCATCTGGTGCAGCGACGGTTTTTCCCACGGATATTGCACGTAGCCGCCACCGGCGCGTGCCGCCGCGATCAGGCGCTGGATCGTGGGCGCGCCCGACGCGTCCTTGAGCGACCAGAGGTTGTGGCCGACCAGCTCGGGTTGGCGCGGATGCATCAGGCTGCGGCCTTCGAGATCGTAGACGAAGAAGTAGCCGTCCTTGCCGAACTCCAGACGGGCGAGGATGGCGAGGGCGGCCTCGCGGGCGGCGGGCGTGTCGGGGCCGTCGTACAGCGGCTGGATGGCGTTGCGCGCAAGGCCCACGTAATGCAGCAGCTCCGCCCGCTTGTTGGCCAGCGACGTGGTTTGCACGGCGTCGTGCTGCGCGCGCGAAAGCTCGTTGCCCTGGTGTCGCACCGCCAACGCGATGGCGACCATCGCCAAGGCCACCGGCAGCAACGCCAGGACGAAAAATTTCTGTCGGAGATTCATGACATTCGGAAAGCTGCAGTGCCGCGTTTCAGGCAGCTTCGCTACGTAGTAGCACGTAGCGAGGCTGCGTAGTTCCGCGCTTGTGGCGGGGCGGGCAAACGCCAATACTACACGCCGAATCGTGGCCGGGGCAGACGAGTGTAACTCGCCAGCGTCTCGCCGGTGTTGCGTCAGGTCGGATGTCCGCATGCCGATGGACTGCGCAATTGCGCCCTCCCTCACTGAGCACAGACCCCCGAAAGAGGGGCGCGCGCAGTGAGCCACGTTCGACGGCGCTGTCATGGCGCCGCGTCAAGAGGCGGGGCAGTGCCGCAACGGCACCGTCCCGGGTTGCTGCCTGAAGGAGGCAGTTCCGAGGAGAGACTATGAATCGTATCTGGCAACAACTGCCCTGGGCAGCGGTAGCCGTCGTCGGCGCGTGCGCGCTCGGCACGGTGGCGCTATCGCGCGGCGAAACCGTCAGCGCACTCTGGATCGTGATCGCGGCCGTCTGCGTGTATCTGATCGCTTATCGTTTCTACAGCAAGTTCATCGCGACGCGCGTCGCGCAACTCGACGGCTCGCGCATGACGCCGGCCTGGCGTCATAACGACGGACTGGACTACGTGCCGACCAACCGCTACGTGCTGTTCGGTCACCACTTCGCCGCCATTGCCGGCGCAGGGCCGCTCGTCGGCCCCGTGCTCGCCGCGCAGATGGGGTATCTGCCGGGCATGTTGTGGATTCTCGCCGGCGTGGTGTTCGCCGGTGCGGTGCAGGACTTCATGGTGCTGTTCATCTCCACGCGTCGCGACGGCCGCTCGCTCGGCGATCTCGTGAAGTCCGAACTCGGCATGATTCCCGGGGTGATCGCGCTGTTCGGCGCGTTCCTCATCATGATCATCATCCTGGCGGTGCTGGCGCTGATCGTGGTCAAGGCCCTCGCGGGGTCGCCGTGGGGCACGTTCACCGTCGGACTGACGATTCCAATCGCGCTGTTCATGGGCGTCTACACGCGCTACATTCGTCCGGGCCGCATTGGCGAAGTGTCGATCATCGGCTTCGTGATGCTGATGGCCGCGATCTATTTCGGCCAGAACGTGCACGACAGCGCCACCTTTGCGCCGCTGTTCACGTTCGATGGCAAGCAACTGACGTGGATGCTGATCGGCTATGGCTTCGTCGCGTCCGTGCTGCCGGTGTGGCTGTTGCTCGCGCCGCGCGACTATCTGTCCACGTTCCTCAAGGTCGGCACGATCATGGCGCTGGCCATCGGCATTCTGGTCGTCGCGCCCGAGCTGAAGATGCCTGCGCTCACGCAGTTCGTCGACGGCAGCGGCCCGGTCTGGTCGGGCAAGCTGTTCCCGTTCCTCTTCATTACGATCGCGTGCGGCGCCGTATCCGGCTTCCATGCGTTGATCTCGTCGGGCACCACGCCCAAGCTGCTCGATAACGAAGTCAATGCGCGCTTTATCGGCTACGGCGGCATGCTGATGGAATCGTTCGTGGCCATCATGGCGCTGGTTGCGGCCTCGGTGATCGACCCGGGCGTGTACTTCGCGATGAACAGCCCGGCGGCCGTGATCGGCACGACGCCGGAAGCCGTGGCGCACGTCGTCTCGGGGTGGGGCTTCTCCATCACGCCGGACGTGCTCATCGCCACCGCGCACGCAGTGGGCGAGAACACGATTATCTCGCGTGCCGGTGGCGCACCGACGCTCGCCGTCGGCATGGCCCAGATCCTGCACCGGGTGGTCGGCGGCGAAGCGATGATGGCGTTCTGGTATCACTTCGCGATTCTGTTCGAAGCGCTGTTCATCCTGACGGCCGTGGATGCCGGCACGCGTGCGGGCCGCTTCATGCTGCAGGATCTGCTGGGCACGTTCGTGCCGTCGCTCAAGCGCACGGATTCGTGGCCCGCGAACCTGACCGCCACGGGCCTGTGCGTGGCCGCGTGGGGCTACTTCCTGTATCAGGGCGTGGTCGATCCGCTGGGCGGCATCAACACGCTGTGGCCGCTGTTCGGCATCTCGAACCAGATGCTCGCCGCGATTGCGCTGATCCTCGCGACGTGCGTGCTCTTCAAGCTCAAGCGTGAGCGCTTTGCCTGGGTGACGATCCTGCCGACGCTGTGGCTGCTGGCCTGCACGCTCACGGCCGGATGGCAAAAAATATTCGATGCAAATCCGAAGGTCGGCTTCCTTTCCCACGCAGCGAAGTATCAGGCGGCGCTCGCCGACGGCAAGTTGCTCGCGCCGGCCAAGTCGGTGGCGCAGATGCAGCAGATCGTGTTCAACGATTACGTCGATGCAACGCTCTCCGGCGTGTTCATGTTCGTGGTCGTGTCCGTGGCGATCTTTGGCGTGCGCACCATCCTCGTGGCGCGCCAGGCCAACAAGCCGACGGCTCGCGAAACGCCGTTCGAGCCGCTGCCGACCGGCCGTCAGGTCTGAGACCGGGGGCGATGCCATGCTCGATGAAGTCGGTAAGGTGGGGCGGTATCTGGGGCAGGCCATGCGTCTGATGGTCGGCCTGCCCGACTACGACACCTATGTCGCGCACATGCAGGCCACACACCCGGATCAGCCGGTCATGAGCTACGAGGCGTTCTTTCGGGAGCGTCAGGAAGCGCGCTATGGCGGCAAGACCGGCGGACGATGCTGCTGAGGTGTCGTTAGCCTGACGGCCTCTGTCGCCCAGAAAATGAGAGCGCCCGGTGAGCTTCGCCGGGCGCTTTTTTTATGAGGTCAGCCACGCCGTGCTTACATCACTTTCGCACAACGCGAGTGAGCGTCGCCGCGGCGATAGCGATCGAAGACCTGGGCGACAACGCGCACCAGCAGACGCCCCGCCGGCAGGATGCGCAACCCATGGGCGTCGACGGCCACGAGTCCGTCGGCTGCCAGCTCGGCCAACTCGCCCAGCTCGCGTGCAAAGTAGGTCACGAAGTCAATCTCGTGGGCCGCTTCGATGGGGGCGAAGTCCAGCGACATGTGGCACATCAGGCGCGAAATGACATCGCGACGGAGCCGGTCGTCTGCATCGAGCCGCACGCCGCGCGCGAGCGCAAGTCCGCCGGCATCGATGGCCGCGTAATAGGACTTCAGGGTTTTGGCGTTCTGCGCATAGCTATCGCCGACGCGGCCGATGGCCGACATGCCCACGCCGACGAGATCGCAATCGGCCCGTGTGCTGTAACCCTGGAAGTTGCGATACAGGGTGCCGGCGGCCTGCGCACGGGCGAGTTCGTCGTCAGGACGCGCAAAGTGATCCATGCCGATATGGACATACCCTGCGGCGCTCAGACGGGTGATGATCGTCTGCAACAGCGCCAGCTTTTGCGGGCCGTCAGGCAGGGCGTCGGGCAGACAGCGCTGCATCTTGAACTGCTGTGGCAGATGCGCGTAGCTGAAGACCGACAGACGCTCCGGCGCCATCTCGATCACGGCGTCGAGCGTGTTCGCGAACGACTCGGGCGTCTGATACGGCAGGCCGTAGATCAGATCGAAGTTGACCGACCGGAAGCCGCAGCTTCGCGCCGCGTCGAGCGTCGCTTCGACCAGCGCGCGCGGCTGCACACGATGAATGGCGGTCTGCACACGAGGGTCGAAATCCTGCACCCCGATGGACAGGCGATTGAACCCGAGCGCGCGCAAGGCGCGAATCGACGCCGGGCCGGCACTTCGCGGATCGATCTCGATGGCGTATTCGGCGCTGTCGTCGAGCGTCATCACGAAGTGGCGGCTGATGGCCTCGACGAGCGAGGCAATCTGTTCCAACGAGAGGAACGTCGGCGTACCGCCGCCCCAGTGCATCTGCGCGAGGGTGCGGCCAGCCCCGAGCAGCGACGCCTGCCGCGCGATCTCGCTGTGCAGGCGCTCGACGTAAGCCTGCGCGTGAGCGCGATTGTGCGTAACGATCTTGGTGCACGCGCAGTAGAAGCACACCGTGTCACAGAACGGAACGTGAACATACAAGGAGAGCGGTTTGCCGGTGCGCTTGGACTGCGCCGCTGCGCGCGCGTAGTCGCTTGCGTCGAAGTTCTCGTGGAATTGCAGCGCTGTCGGGTACGAGGTGTAGCGCGGCCCGCTTACGTCGTAACGGGCGAGCAGCTGCGCGTCGAAGGGTATCGGGGGCGCGGCGTGGGCGGTGTTGTGCGGCGCAGGGCTCGCGCTGCACCGTGACTGTCGGAGGCCTTCGGCCGACACACACGACGCGCAGCCGGGGCATGGCGCACCGTTGCGCGGTTTGCTGGTGTCTGAGGCGTTGGCGCAAGGCGTCGACGTAAGGCGGAGCGAAGTCATGACGCGGCCTGTCACAGTAGGGGATATGCGACTGTAGCGTCGCGACGAACGCCTCGCCGTGACCTGGGTCAAATACCCGGCTGATGGCGCCGGGCCCACGTGCGATAACGATGACGGTCCGATGACGGTCTGCGCGTTGCGGATGTCCGGCATCGATCCCGAATCCACGGCCACAACGGCGCGTCTCATAGGGCGGCGATGCGCCCAAATCATTGCCATGTCAGGCAAATTTTGGCGGCCTACGGTAAGCTAGCGCCTTATTGAAGTCCCCCGCCGTGTCGATAGCCCAGGCGGCACGCGCGGCTCGCATCGGAATAACCTCGGGCGGGGGCCGACTGGTGCTCGCGGGCAGGTGCAGCGCCAGTGAATGGCTGGCCCCCCATGCACGTCCCCGCCAGTACGACGCGGCACATCACGCTTGGAAACTACATGGACCGTCTGCAATCGATGCGTGTTTTCGTCAAAGTGGCCGACAACGGGAGCTTTGCCCGTACGGCTGCCCAGATGGATCTGTCGGCCGCCGTGGTCACGCGACACGTCGCGGAACTGGAATCGCATCTCGGCGTTCGTCTGCTCAATCGCACCACGCGCAGCCTGTCGCTGACCGGCGCGGGGCAGGTGTATCTGGAGCGCTGCCGGCAAATCATCGACGAAGTCGACGAGGCCGATGCCCTCATCTCCAGCGCCTCACGCGATCCGAAAGGCACGTTGAAGGTCGTCGCCCCGGTGTCGTTCGGGCTGCGCAACCTCGCGCCGCTCATCAAGAAGTACCAGGAGCTGCACCCGAAGGTCGTGGTGGACCTCACGCTCTCCGATCGGGCGATCGACCTGGTGGAGGAAGGCTACGACTGCGGCATTCTGCTCACGCGCATGATCAACAGCGAAAGCCTGATTTCGCGTGTGCTTGCCGAGACGCGCGTGATGTTGTGTGCGTCGCCGGCCTATATCGCCGAGCACGGCGAACCGGTCACGCCGCAAGAGTTGGGCGAGCACGGTGTGCTCGGGCTGCCGAATGACATCTGGAGCGAAGATCGCGTGTTTTCCGGCCCGGACGGCGAAGTACGTGTGCGTGTGCAGAACAAGTTCATCTGCAACAACACGGCGCTGCTGCGTCAGTCGGTGCTGCTGGGGCACGGGATTGCGTTCCTGCCGTCGTACCTCGTGGGTAACGATGTGCGCGACGGCGATCTCGTCGCGCTGATGCGCAACTACTCGCAAACGCCGGTCGATGTTTCGCTCGTCTATCCAAGTCGCAAGTATCTGTCGGCCAAGACGCGCGGCTTCATCGATCTTACCGTCGAGTACTTCCGTCAGAACGAGGGCATTTCGGCCGCCGAGCGCTGGGTACCGCCCAAGATGCCGTCGTCGAGCGCACCGGCCGCCGGAATGTCGGTGTGAGGTTTTCCGCGGCGTGACATGGCAAAACGGCCACTCCTGAGAGAGCGGCCGTTTTTCATTGCCCGGTGACGACCGGGCAATACGACACCCCACGACACCCGATCCGCCTAGAACGGCGCTTCGTCGTCCTCGATGGTGTTGTCCGATGCGCCGGACGCCGCCTCGTGCTTGGCGGACTTGGCCGGCTTGGCCTTCGCCGTCGTTTTCCGGGCGGCAGTCTTCTTGGCCGGTGTCTTTGCCGCCGCGGTCTTCGCTGCCGTCTTGCGCGCCGGTGCAGCCTTGCCGTCAGCCTCGGCGTCGCCAGCCTTCGCCGCCGTCTTCTTCGGTGCCTTCGCTTCGAATTCGAAGCCGATGGTGCCGTCCTTCTGCTTGGCCAGATACGCCTTGAACGTGCGACCGGTGCGCGACGACTTGAAGTTCGTCAGCAGATCCGTCTTGCCTTCGGTGAGCAGCTTGTGAATCTGCTCGCGCGTGATTTCCTGCTGAAGAATCACCTTGCCCGACGTGAAGTCGCAGGTCTTCGGGCTGGCGACGGCGTTTTCGCAGACATAACGCATGCCGTGCTCGAACACGCTCGCGCCGCACTTCGGACACTTGCCGACCGGCTCCTGCCCCGTGAAATCGGGCGCCTCGCCGTCTTCGTCGCCGTTGTCCTGGCCGAAGTCGAACTCGAGCTTGTAACCCATCTCGTCGTCGGGCGAGAGCTTGAGAATGGCCGAGAACGGACGCCCCATCTTGCTGCGGAAACCCGACAGCGGTCCGATCGTCTTGTTCTTGAGCAGGTCTTCGACTTCCGGGATTTCGAACTGACGCCCGCCCGGGATCTTCGAGATCGAGAAGCTGCAGCTCGTGCACGCGAAGCGCCGATAGTTCTCTTTGACCACGCTGCCGCAATGCGGGCACGGCGTGGTGAGCGTGGCGTAGTCGCCGGGAATGGTGTCCGAGTCGTATTCCTTCGCGCGTTTGACGATGGTCTGCGTCATCTGCGCGATCTCGTGCATGAACTCGTCGCGCTTGAGGCCGCCGCGCTCGATCTGCGAGAGCTTGGCTTCCCACTCGCCGGTGAGTTCGGGCAATGTGAGTTCGTCCACGCCGAGCCCGCGCAGCAGCGTCATCAACTGGAAGGCCTTGGCCGTCGGATGCAACTCGCGGCCTTCGCGCACGAGATACTTTTCCGTCAGCAACCCTTCGATGATGGCCGCGCGCGTGGCCGGAGTTCCCAGCCCCTTGCCCGCCATCGCCTCGCGCCACTCGCCTTCTTCAACGAGCTTGCCCGCGCCTTCCATGGCCGAGAGCAGCGTCGCTTCGCTGTAGCGCGCCGGCGGCTTGGTTTGCAGGCCGACCGCTTCCACCTTGTCGACACCGACCTTCTCGTCCTTCGCGACCGGCACGAGGTTCGGCTGCTCTTCCTTGCCGTCCTTGCTCTCTTTCCCGTCGCCCTGCGCTTCCTTGCCGTAAATGGCAAGCCAGCCGGCGTTGACGAGCACCTTGCCCTCGGTCTTGAAGTGATGGCCCACGATTTCCGTGATCCGGGTCGTCACCTGGTACTCTGCCGCCGGGAAGAACACCGCCAGGAAGCGCTTGACGACGAGGTCGTACAGCTTCTGCTCCGGCTCGGAGAGGTTCTTCGGCGCCTGCAGCGTCGGGATGATGGCGAAGTGGTCGCTGATTTTGCTGTTGTCGAAGATCCGCTTGTTCGGCTTGACCCAATCCTTGTTCAGGATCTGGTTGGCGAACTGGTGGTAATTGTTGCTCTCCTTGAGCACGGCCATCGTCTCCTTGACGGTGGCCAGATAGTCTTCGGGCAGCGCGCGTGCGTCGGTACGCGGGTACGTCAGCACCTTGTGCTTTTCGTACAACGCTTGCGCCAGACCCAGCGTGTTCTTTGCGGAGAAGCCGAAGCGGCCGTTGGCCTCACGCTGCAGGCTCGTCAGGTCGAACAGCAGCGGCGAGAGTTGCGTCGACGGCTTCGATTCTTCCGTGACCGTGCCGTGCTTGCCGCGCACCGCCGCCACGACCGATTCGGCCGCCGCCACACTCCACAGGCGCGAATCGCGCTGCTCTGGATCGAATTCGTTGCGCTTGAAGTTCGGATCGAACCAGCGCCCCTCGTAGAAGCCCGCGGCGGCAACGAAATCGGCGCGCACTTCCCAGTAGTCGCGCGACACGAACTTGCGAATCTTCTCTTCGCGCTCGACCACGATCGACAGCGTCGGCGTCTGCACGCGACCCACCGTCGTCAGGAAGAAACCGCCGCCCTTGCTGTTGAACGCGGTCATGGCACGCGTGCCGTTGATGCCCACGAGCCAGTCGGCTTCGGCGCGGCTGCGCGCGGCGTCGGCCAGCGGCAGCATGTCGTCGTCGCTGCGCAGACGACCGAAGCCGTCGCGGATCGACTGCGGCGTCATCGATTGCAGCCACAGACGCCGAACCGGCTGCTTCGCCTTCGCGTGCTGGGCAATCAGGCGAAAAATTAACTCCCCTTCACGTCCCGCGTCACAGGCGTTGATCAGGACGTCCACGTCCTTGCGCTTGATGAGCCGAGTAAGCACCTTCAGCCGCGACTCGCTCTTGGCGATCGGCTTGAGGTCGAAATGCGGAGGAATCACGGGAAGGTTGGCAAAACTCCACTTGCCGCGTTTGACTTCATAGTCTTCCGGCGCGCCGATTTCGACGAGGTGGCCAACCGCCGACGAGACGACGTAGTCGTCGCTCTCGAAGTACTCGTCATGCTTGGTAAAGCCGCCCAGCGCCCGCGCGATGTCATTCGCGACAGACGGTTTCTCGGCAATGATCAGAGCTTTTGACATGACGTTAGGTATTGGTGAGGGGGCGTCGCCAAGCGACATTCGTTGGCTTTATAACATATAGCCAATCCGGCGTTGCCGTCGGATCGGGCACACGGCGTGCCCGAAAGCGGCACATCATAAGCGCGTCGCAAGCCGTCGGCAAGGGTGGGCACGGCGGTGCCGCGCCATGGCCGTGGCGGGGCGGCGGGCGCTGCGGGGGGGCGCTTGCCACCCGGTTCCGGCGGGCGTTATCCGGCAAGCAGATGCTCGCGCAGCGCGGGGGCGGCGACCGTGGCGTCGCCCAGCACGTGCGCATCGAGCATGCGCTCAAGAATGCCGATGGCGGGCAGCACGGGACCGAAGAAACGGGCCTGTCCCGCGGCCTGCCGGGCGTCCTGCACCAGTAGGGTCGGGAAGTTCTCGATATCGTGATCGTCAAGCCAGTCGGCATGCGTCTCGATATCCACCCAGACGAAACACAGCGCCGGATGGCGCGCAGCCAACTGTTCGAACGCCAGCGCGTACTCCCGGCAAGTGCCGCACCACGCCGCGCACAAACAGGCCACGAGACGCGTGTTGCCATCGGCCAGCGCGGCGGCGAGCGCGGAACGGTCGGCGACGGGATCGAAAACGGGCATGGTGTCGGTGAAATCGGTATTTGGGGATTGGGAGAGCACGCAGCGGCGAGCAGCGCATTTCGGGTATCGGCCTCGGCGGTCGGGGCATGCGTCAGCGTACGCCCGGGTCGGTCCGCCGGGCAAACCGTCCACCGGGCAGCCGGGCGATGTGGCCATCGAGTTCGAGCACGCTCAGATGCGCAAGTATCGCGGTGATCGCCAGGCCGGTGCGCCCGCACAGCGTGTCCGCGCTGACCGGATCATACCCCAGCGCTTCCAGGACTGCTGCCATGCCGGGCGATGCGTCCCTGGGCGTCACTGCTTCGGCGCGGACTGACGGTGGGCCGTCAACGCGCCCGTCGTCGTGAACGTCGAACAGATCGGTTGTTGCGCTGGCAGACGGCTGGCGGCGCGATGCGCGGGCGCGCTTGCCGCGCACGCTTGCACGGACATCTCCCGAATGTCTTGCGCCTCTCGATGGGCCCGGCTCGACCACCGCGCCCGCCACCACTGTGTCAACTGTACTGGCGGGCGGCGCGATGCCCAGGGCTTCGAAAACGTCTTCGGGCGATGTCGCGAGCGTGGCGCCGTCACGGATCAACGTGTGGCAACCGCGGCTTTGCGGTGCGTGGATCGAGCCGGGCACGGCGAGCACGTCTCGGCCCAGGTCGCCCGCCAGACGCGCTGTGATCAGCGAACCCGAATGCGTTGCGGCCTCGACGACCACGATGCACTGCGCGAGTGCGGCGATCAGCCGGTTGCGACGCGGGAAATGATCGGCACGGGGCGGTGTGCCAACGGGAAACGCGGACAGCAACAGGCCGCGTTCGGCGATGCGCTCGGCCAGGGCGCGATGGTGCGCGGGGTAGACGAGATCGGCCCCGGTGCCGACGACCGCACAGGTGCCGCCCGTTGTCGCGAGCGCTCCCTCGTGGGCGGCGGCGTCGATGCCGGCCGCGAGCCCCGACACGACCATGACACCGGCGTCGCCCAACGTGCGGGCGAAGTGCCGCGCGTTGTCGCGTCCCTGCGGCGTGGCACGGCGGCTGCCGACGAGCGCTACCGCCGCGCCCCCGGCTCGGTTGGGCAGGCCGACGTCGCCGCGGCAATACAGGATCGGCGGGGCGTCGCCAAGCGCCAGCAGCGCGCGCGGGTAGGCCGGCTCGGACAACGTCACGACGGCACACCCGGGTTGGCCCGCCCAGTCGAGCGTGCGGGCGACCTGCGCACTCAACTCGGCGGACATTGGCGCGAGCAACCTGGCCACGAGGGCGTCCGGCAGCACTTCAGCGAGCCTGACGCGCGACGCACGAAAAATCGCCTCGGGCATGCCGAATGCCATCAACAGACGCCGCACCGCCGCAGGCGGCACCCCCGGCGTGTGGCATAACCGCAGCCAGTCCTTGATTTCCGCACGGTCAGCACCGATCTGATGCGTATCGAGCAAGGGGGCGGCGTGAAGGGCGGGTTGACCGGCCACGGCGTAGGAACGCACGTCGGGATGAGGCTCGGAGCAGGACTCGGGGCAAGGCGCTTGGGCAGGTAGCGCATCGCCGGCCGCCAGCGTCGAGAAGGGCGCTATGCTAAAATTTTTCATCATCCGGTAAGCATTGACCGGGGGGCCAAGGCGAACATCCGTTGCGGCGCGCACATCGCGACGCAGCCGCCATCGCAAGATTGTGCGTTCGCGGCCACCCGTTGGGCAATGCGGCGAATTCCCGTTTTCATCATGGCATTACTGACAATTCTTCAATATCCCGATCCGCGTCTGCACAAGGTGGCCAAGCCGGTTGCCAAGGTCGACGACCGAATTCGCCAGCTCGTCAAGGACATGGCCGAGACCATGTACGACGCTCCCGGCATTGGTCTCGCGGCCACGCAGATCGACGTGCACGAGCAAGTGATCGTGATGGATCTCTCGGAAACGCGCGACGAATTGCGCGTGTTCATCAATCCCGAGATCGTCTGGCGCAGCGATGAGCAGAAGGTCTATGAAGAGGGCTGCCTCTCGGTGCCCGGCATCTATGACGAAGTCGAGCGCGCCGACCGCGTGCGTGTGCGCGCCGTGAACGAGCAGGGCGAGGCGTTCGAGCTGGACGCCGACGGCCTGCTCGCCGTGTGTATTCAGCACGAGATGGATCACCTCAAGGGCCGCGTGTTCGTCGAGTACCTCTCGCCGCTCAAGCGCAATCGCATCAAGCAAAAGATGAAAAAGCAGGTCGAACGCGCCTGAAATGCGCCTGAAACCGTCCGTCGGCGCCCAGCCCGGGCGCGCGCCCTGAAAAGTCCTCTATACTTGCAGCGCTCGCGGGCGCACACGCTCGCCTTCCGCCGCTGCGACGGGGCGTCATCGAACGACCGCCGTCGGGCCAACCCCCCGACCGTTTGCCGAGATGTCCATCGCCATCGCTTCGCCGTCCTCCCGCACCCGCACGATTTACTGGCTGAGCGCCGCGTTCCTGTCCGCCTTTGTGCTGGCGGGCCTGTTCGATCGCGACCCCTGGAAAGCCGACGAGCCGTATTCGGTCGGCATGGTGCTCAACTTCTTTCGCGGACACGATTTGATCGTGCCGCACGTGGCCGCCGATCCTTTCGTGGAAAAGCCGCCCGTGATGTACTGGACGGGCGCGTTCTTCGCACGCTTGGCGTCCGGTGTACTGCCGGTCTTCGATGCGGCGCAACTCGCGGTGCTCGCCTGGCTCGTCATCGCGGTGATCTGTGTCGGCCGGCTGGCGCAACGCCTCTATGGCCCGGCGGATACGCAAAATACCGACACGTTCAACTGGCTCGCGCCCATGCTCATGGTGGGCAGCTTCGGGGCCATTGAGAACATTCACAAACTGACGGCGGATGTGCCACAGCTGGCAGGCGCCGCGCTTGCGCTGGCGGCGCTCGCCCGCCTGGCCAAAGCCGAGAACTCGTCGCGCCTGTGGGGGCTGCTGTTCGGGACGGGAGCGGGTATCGCCTTCCTGAGCAAGGGCCTGCTGGTGCCCGGCGTGTTGGGGCTCACCGCGTTGGCCGTGCTTGCCGTGCCGGCCTACCGCACGCGCCGCTATTCGGGCGCGCTCGGCTGGGCGGTGCTGGCGTCACTGCCGTGGCTGATCATCTGGCCGGCGTTGTTCTGGCATGCCTCCGAGCCGCTGTTCATCGAATGGTTCTGGGATAACAACTTCGGCCGGTTTTTCGGCTTCGTTCATCTCGGCGGGGAGCGCACGACCTATGGGAGCGATGCGGCGAGCCTGATCGGGTTGACCTTCCCGGCCGGCTGGCTCGCCATCGGCGCGCTGGTCGCACAACTGCGGCAGGGCGGCGGGATGCGGCGTTTTCTGGGTGAGTGCCCGGAACAGGCCATGCTCTGGCTATACACCGGCCTATTCGTGGCGACGCTCGTCGCGTCGTCGGCGATTCGCGATATTTATATGTTGCCGCTCTTCCCCGCCATCGCGGTGCTGGGCGCAGGCGTGCGCCTGCCGACCTGGCTTGAGAAGACCTGGTCCGGTGTGGCGCTTGTCCTCATGAGCGGGTTGGGGCTGTTCCTCTGGGTGCGCTGGGGGCTGCAACTGACCGGAAACGGACACATCGCCGCCGGGCCGATCGGCAAGTGGTTGCCCCTCGATTACCTGCTGCCGTTCTCGCCGGGACTGGTGCTCACGGCGGTCATCGTCGCCGCGTTGTGGGGCACGGCGATCGTGAATCGCCGTCAGCTCGGCGCTCTGGTGTTCGGTTTCGCCGGGCTGATGTTCGTCTGGGGAACGCTCTCGACGCTGCTGCTGCCCTGGATCAACGAGGCCCGCAGCTACCGTACGCCGTTCGACGCGCTGCGCGAGTCGCTCGTCCATGCGGTGCCGCATGGCACGCCATTGACGACCCGATGCGTCGGGTCGTACAACGTCGGCGAGTCGGAGCGTGCCATGCTCGACTATTTCATCGACGTGCGTCCGGTACAGCTTCAGGATCTGGCACAGGCGTCGCGTTGCAGTGTGCTGCTGTTGCTCGACAAGGCCAATGCGCGCATTCCGGCGCCGGAAGGCTGGCGCGAGATCTGGCAGGGCGGCCGCGCCGGCGATAGCAATGAGCGCTTCCGCGCCTTCGTGGCGCCGTCGGCAGTGGTGGCTGCATCCCCTATCACCCCTGTCGTCACCGCCGCCGTCAAGTAAGTTATCGCGTTCCGCCCAAGGAAGTTCGTCATGACGCTTCGCATCGTTTTCGCCGGTACGCCGGAATTCGCACAAACCGCGCTTGCCGCCATCGATGCTGCTGGTTTTCCTGTGGAGTTGGTGCTCACTCAGCCGGATCGTCCTGCGGGTCGGGGCATGAAGCTGCATGCGAGTCCGGTCAAACGGTACGCCCAGGAACGGGGCATGCCGGTGGCGCAGCCGTCGTCGCTGCGCCGTCACGGCAAGTTTCCGGAAGAAGCCGCCGCAGCCATCGAACAACTGCGCGCGCTGGCGCCAGATGTCATGGTCGTGGCCGCGTATGGCCTGATCCTGCCGCAGGAAGTGCTCGATCTGCCCCGCTACGGGTGCCTGAACATCCACGGTTCGCTGCTGCCACGATGGCGCGGCGCGGCACCGATTCACCGTGCCATCGAGGCGGGCGATGCGCAGACCGGCATCACCATCATGCAGATGGACGCTGGTCTCGATACGGGGGCGATGATTCTGTGCGAGGCCGAACCCATCGGTCCGGAGGACACCACGGCGACGCTGCACGACCGTATGGCGGCGCTCGGCGGCAAGTTGATCGTCGACGCCTTGCGCCAGCTCGTGCGCGACGGGCATCTGCCCAGCGTCGCCCAGCCCGAGGCCGGGGTGACCTACGCGGAGAAGATCGCGAAGCAGGAAGCCGTGCTCGACTGGCGCAAGCCCGCCGAGACGCTGGCGCGGCAGGTGCGGGCGTTCGATCCGTTCCCCGGGGCGCTTGGCACAGTGCACGACACCCCCGTCAAGCTGTGGCGTGCGAGCGCCGTGGCGGGCAAGCCGGGGGTTGCCCCCGGCACCGTGCTCGAAGTGAGTGCCGACGCTATCGTCGTCGCCTGTGGGACCGGCGCGCTTCGCGTGACCGAGTGCCAGAAGCCGGGCGGTAAGCGTCTGCCGGTGCGTGAATTCCTCGCGGGATTCGCACTGAGCCCCGGGAACGTTTTCGCGACCGGCCAGCCGCCGGCGCAGTAATATCGACCGACTCGGTCGTTCCGATCGTCGAAACCGTACGGAAAGGCCACAAAACGTCGTTGAATCGGCGGGAAATGCCTGCGAACGTCTGAAAAGTCTCGCAACGGGGGCCGCGGCGTTGAATTTTTGACGACCGGCACCATCTAACGCCCGGGGACACGCAAAGTGCGTGGCTTCATTGGGTCATCAAGATTTGCAGAGGAGAACACCATGTTCAATTGGATGAAGACCACCCTGCTGATGGCGGCCATCACCGCGTTGTTCATGGTGGTGGGCGGCATGATCGGCGGCAGGCAAGGCATGATGCTCGCGCTGGCGTTCGCGCTCGCGATGAATTTCTTTTCGTACTGGTTCTCGGACAAGATGGTGCTGCGCATGTACAACGCGCAGCAAGTCGACGAGACGAGCGCACCGCAGTTCTACAACATGGTGCGCGAGCTGTCGCAGCGCGCTGGGCTGCCGATGCCGAAGGTCTACCTGATCAACGAGGACTCGCCCAATGCGTTCGCGACCGGCCGCAGCCCGGAGCACGCCGCCGTGGCGGCCACGACCGGCATTTTGCGCGTGCTCTCCGATCGCGAGCTGCGCGGTGTGATGGCGCACGAGCTGGCGCACGTGAAGCATCGCGACATTCTTATTTCGACGATTTCCGCCACGATGGCCGGTGCCATTTCGGCGCTCGCCAACTTCGCCATGTTCTTCGGCGGACGTGACGAGAACGGCCGTCCGGCCAACCCGATCGCGAGCATTGCCGTGGCAATTCTCGCGCCGTTGGCGGCTTCGTTGATCCAGATGGCGATTTCGCGCGCCCGCGAATTCGAGGCGGACCGAGGCGGCGCGGAAATCTCTGGCGATCCGCAGTCGCTGGCGATGGCGCTCGACAAGATTCACCGCTATGCGCAGGGCATTCCGTTCGAGGCGGCTGAGCAGCATCCGGCCACGGCGCAGATGATGATCATGAACCCGCTGTCCGGTGGCGCGATCGCCAATCTGTTCTCGACGCACCCGGCGACCGAAGAGCGCGTGGCACGACTCATGGAGATGGCGCGCACCGGCCAGTATCCGGTCTGATCGTGCGCGTCACGCGGCGACACACGCAAGAACACGCAAGAACACGCACGAAAGTGAGGACCGGCCCCAGCGATCAAGGCTTCGCCTGCCCACGTGGGGGTAGCCTTCTGGCACGGCTCGCCAGTCTGCTATCCTGTGGCCCGACAGCCGTCCGATCGACCCCATGCCCGCCGTCGCGCGGGCATGTTTGTTTGTAGAAAGCCCATGCCGCAACCGAGTCTGCCCACCGAATCCCTGGCTTACGCGCTGCAGCGCGCCGCGCAGGCCCTCGAATCCGTCCAGAAGGGCACCGCGTTGCCGCAAGCGCTGGCGCAAGCCACCACGCAATGCCCACCGACCGTGCGCGCCACCGCACAGGATCTCGCCTACCGCGCCGTGCGCCGCCTGGGCAGCAGTCGCGCGCTGCTCGACTTGCTCGTCAAATCCGCACTGCAAGCCCGCGTGCGCGACATCCTGCTGTGCGCCTTCGCGTTGTTGCAAGATACCACCGAGGATGCTGCGTACACCGAATTTACGGTCGTCGATCAGGCCGTGGAGGCGATTGCCGTCCAGCGTCGCACCGTCGCCGCGAAGGGGTTGGCCAATGCCGTGCTGCGTCGCTTCCTTCGCGAGCGCGAGACCCTGATGGCCGAGATCGCGAAGCAGCCCGAAGCCCGCCGGAACTACCCCGCGTGGTGGATCGACACGGTTCGCCAAGCCTACCCCGATCAATGGGAGACGTTGCTTGCCGCCGGCGACAGTCGCGGGCCGATGACGCTGCGCGTGAACACCCGCCGCGTCAGCGTGGCGGCCATGCAGGCGAGTCTCGCGGCGGCAGGCATGGCCGCCGAGGTTATTGGACCGGTGGCGTTGCGGCTCGCACAGGCCGTGCCGGTGGACCGACTGCCGGGTTTTGCCGACGGGTGGGTGTCGGTGCAGGACGCCGGCGCGCAACGGGCCGCGCCGCTCGTGCTCGGCGAGCCGCCGCGCGCCGGCCTGCGGGTGCTGGACGCTTGCGCGGCCCCGGGCGGCAAGACCGGCCATCTGCTCGAGCTGGCCGACGTGCAGGTCACGGCGCTCGAGTCGGATCGCCTGCGCGTGCCGCGCATCTACGAAAACCTCGAGCGTCTGGGGCTCACCGCGGACGTGCGCATCGGCGATGCCGGCATGCCGTCGAAGTGGTCGGGCGGCGGCTGGGACGGCGTGCCGTTCGATCGCATTCTGGCGGACGTGCCGTGTTCGGCGTCCGGCATCGTGCGACGCCATCCGGATATTCGCTGGCTGCGTCGCGAGGCCGACATTGCGGCCCTGGTCGAAGCGCAGCGGCGCATTGTGCTGGCGCTCTGGGAAACGCTGGCCGTGGGCGGCGAGTTGATCTATGCGACGTGCTCGATATTCCCGGCAGAAAATGAACAGCAAGCGCAATGGTTTGAACGGGTTCGCACAGATGCGGTACGATTGGACGCTCCCGGGCAATTGCTGATGACCCCTGGCGGCGCCCACGACGGCTTCTATTACGCTCGCTTCCAGAAACGGTGACTTTCTCCCAACGGCTACTGACCAGTTTGCTGCCGCTGCTGCTGTGCGTTTTTGCGCTCGGCTTTGCTGCGCCCGCGCGTGCCGACAATGACATCCAGGTGCGTGAAGCCCGGCTCGAACCGTCCGAGGGTGGCTGGACGCTCGATGCGCGCTTTGCCTTCGAACTCAACAGTAGCCTGGAAGATGCGGTCAATCGCGGCATCTCGCTGTATTTCACGACCGACTTCGAACTCACCCGCTCGCGCTGGTACTGGTTCGACGAGAAGGTCGTGAGCACCTCGCAGAGCGTGCGGTTGTGGTTCCAGCCGCTCACGCGTCAGTATCGCGTCTCCAGCAACAACGGCAACAGCAGCAATGGCGGACTGCAACTCGGCTTCGCCTCGTTGCGCGACGCGCTCGCGCTCGTGCGCAATGTGAGCGGTTGGCGCGTCATCGACAAGGGTGTCGTCAAGCCGGGCACGCAGTATCAGGCCTCGGTGCGCATGCGGCTCGACAATGCCTTGATGCCCAAGCCGTTCCAGATCGACGCCGTGAACAATCGCGACTGGAATCTCAGCTCCGACTGGGCGCGCTTCCTGTTCACGCCTGCGCCGCCGGCGTCGGCGTCAACGTCGACCCTCGTGCCTGCGACACCGATCGTGGCCGCGAGCGTGGCCGTCGACGCCCCGAATCACGCGTTCCGTCTGAGGGGCACCCTGCCGCTCGCCTTCAGTGCGGCGCTGCCGCCCGGAGCCGCCCGTGTCAAATAATGGCGGCAGCCTGCTCAAGCACATCGTCATTCGCACGCTGATCGTCACGATGGCGCTCGTCGCCATCGGGCTGTTCGGCCTGCTGGCGCTCGCGTCGGCCAATACCGAATTTTTCGATCGCTACTATTCGCTGCTCTACACCGCGAATATCGCAGTGGCGTTCATCTTTGTCTTTATCGTCGGCGCGCTCGTCTGGATTATTCTCGCGCGCCTGCGCCAGCGACGCTTCGGCACGCGACTCCTCGCCAAACTGGCGATCTTCTTCGCACTGGTGGGCGTGCTGCCGGGCGGCATCATCTACCTCGTGTCGCTGCAGTTCGTCTCGCGCAGCATCGAGTCGTGGTTCGACGTGCGCGTCGAGACCGCGCTCGATTCCGGGCTCGAACTGGGCCGCGCCATCCTGAACAATGGTTTGTCGGATCTCAGCGCAAAGGCGCAGCTCGTGGCCGACAACCTCGCGTCGCGAGGCGAGAAGGGCGGAACGCTCACCCTGCTGCGCATGCGCGACCAGTTTGGCCTGCAGGACGCCACCATCGTCGACGGCAACGGGCGTGTGCTCGCGTCGGCCTCGGGCAACTTCAATGCGCTGGTGCCGGATCTGCCAACGCCGCTCATGCTGCGTCAGGCCCGCACGCAGTCGCGCGGCTACACGGCCATCGAAGGCGGCAGCGAGGGCTACGACAGGCACCAGGCGAAAGATCAACTGCGCTGGCGCGTGGTGATCCGCATCCCCTCGGGGTACACCTCGTCGTTGCAGGACGAAGAGCGTTTCCTGCAAGTCACGCAACTGGTGCCGGCCAATCTGGCGCAGAACGCCGAGGCGGTGCAGAGCGCCTATCGCGAATACCAGGAGAAGGCGCTTGGCCGCACGGGCCTTCGCAAGATGTACATCGGCACACTGACGCTATCGCTGTTTCTCGCCACGTTCGTGGCGATGATGCTCGCGCTGGCGCTCGGCAACCAGCTCGCGCGACCGCTCTTCCTGCTCGCGCGCGGTACGCAGGAAGTCGCGGCCGGTGACCTGTCGCCGAAGGGGGAGGTGCGTACCAACGACGAACTCGGCTTCCTCACGCAGGCGTTCAATGCCATGACGCGCCAGTTGTCCGACGCGCGCGCCACGGTCGAGCGCAACCGGCTCGCGCTCGAAAGTTCGAAGGCGCACCTGGAGAGTATTCTGTCCAGCCTGACGGCCGGCGTGTTCGTGTTCGATCGCGACTTCCGTCTGACGACCGCCAATGCCGGTGCCGAGCGCATCTTCAAGCAGAGCTTCCAGGGCGAGCTTAACCGCTCGCCGGCGAATATTCCGGCGCTCGTGGAGTTCGGCGAGACGTTGCGTCGTGCGTTCGCTGATCGCGACGCGAACGCCGATCTCGGTCCGGGGGGGCACTGGCAACAGCAGATCGGCCTGACGCTGCCGGGCGAGACGGATGCCGTCACGCTGCTCGTGCGCGGCTCGCATCTGCCCGAGCCGATGGTCGCGGTGGCCGGGGTGCCGACGCGTGCCGGCGGTGGCTACGTCGTGGTGTTCGACGATATCAGCGACGTGATTTCGGCCCAGCGTTCGGTCGCATGGGCCGAGGTGGCGCGGCGTCTGGCGCATGAGATCAAGAATCCGCTCACGCCGATTCAGCTCTCCGCCGAGCGGCTGCAAATGAAGTTGTCCGACAAGCTGCCGCCGGCCGATGCCGAAGTGCTGCGCCGCGGCGCGACGACCATCGTGAACCAGGTGGCGGCCATGAAGCGCATGGTCGACGATTTCCGCGACTACGCGCGTCTGCCGCCGGCGATCATGCATTCGCTGCAACTCAACGAGTTGATCGGCGAGGTGCTGACGTTATATGGGGTGGAGGAAGGGCGCGGCGCGATTCGTCCGTATCTGGACGCGGGCCTGCCGGAGATTCGCGGCGACTCGACGCAATTGCGCCAGGTTATTCATAATCTGCTGCAGAATGCTCAAGACGCCGTCAGCGCGACCGAAAACCCTCTTATCACGGTGGAAACGAAGACAGTAGAATACGCAGGAACGGATATGCATCCCGGTGAACCGAAACGCACGGCAGTGCGCTTGACGATCACGGACAACGGGCCGGGCTTCCCGGCGCGCATTCTGACCCGCGCATTCGAGCCCTACGTGACGACGAAGTCGAAGGGCACCGGGCTCGGGCTGGCGATGGTCAAGAAGATCGTCGACGAGCATCACGCGCGCATCGACATTCGCAACCGGTCCTTACCCGAGGGCGAAGGCAGTGCAGGCGCACAGATTTCGATCTTGTTTACTCAATTGGCTGACGACCAGGAACTGTCGCGCAACAAGCCGGCAGAACACACGAAGGTAGCGTAAATGGCAACCATTTTGGTGGTGGACGACGAAATGGGGATCCGGGAGCTGCTCTCCGAGATTCTGAGCGACGAGGGGCATGTCGTGGAAGTTGCGGAGAACGCGCAGGAGGCGCGCGCCTTCCGCGCCGCGCACACCCCCGATCTCGTGCTGCTCGATATCTGGATGCCCGATACCGACGGCGTAACGTTGCTCAAAGAGTGGGCGGCGCAGCAGTTGCTGACGATGCCCGTGATCATGATGTCGGGCCACGCCACGATCGATACCGCCGTCGAGGCGACCAAAATCGGGGCACTCAATTTCCTCGAAAAGCCCATCGCCTTGCAGAAGCTGTTGCAGGCGGTGGAGCAGGGGCTTGCGCGCGGCAAGCGCGATGCGTCGGGCGGTGCGCCCAGCGCGTTCGAAGCCGACGACGACGCGCCGGACGCGGGCGTCTTTGGCGAGAGCGAGCCGCGCCACGCGGGCGCGGGCCTGAACGGCTCCGCCCTGCACCATGCCTCGCTCGGTGCCCACGATCTTGAGGGCGCCGCTGCGGGCGCGGTGGCCGGCATGTCAGGCGACATCTCATTCGATGTTCCGCTGCGCGAGGCGCGCGATGCGTTCGAGCGTGCCTACTTCGCCTACCATCTGGCCAAGGAGCACGGCAGCATGACGCGTGTGGCCGAGAAGACCGGGCTGGAGCGCACTCACCTGTATCGCAAGCTCAAGCAACTGGGCGTGGAACTCTCGAAGAGCAAGACGTGATGGCATGGCGGCGCGCTCAGGTGCGCTGCCATGCCGCTTTCCTGCAGATTTTTTCGACGAGGGGCTTGCGCGAAATGTCTGCAGTCTCTATAATCGCTTTCTCTTGGCCCGGTAGCTCAGTTGGTAGAGCAGCGGATTGAAAATCCGCGTGTCGTTGGTTCGATTCCGACCCAGGCCACCAAATTCGAAGGGCTTGCGCATATCGCAAGCCCTTTTTGCGTTTGAACGAAAACGCTGCCCGATGATGGGTATCACGTCCCGGCCATAGCAACACGGGGCGTCGCGGTTCACAATCGCGTGACATATCCCGCACGTGGGCTGCCTGAAGGGCGGCCGCCAGCGCGTGCCCCGGCCCCCGTCGTCCTGACGGCGAGGGCGATACTGCTAGCGCATGATCATGACGACAAGCACCGATTCCGCTCTGGTCCTGTTCTCCGGTGGACAGGATTCGACCACCTGCCTCGCGTGGGCGCTGTCGCGCTATGCGCGCGTCGAGACGCTGGGCTTCGATTACGGCCAGCGCCACAGCGTGGAGCTGGAATGCCGCACCGACGTGTTGGCCAAGCTGCGGGTGCGTTTTCCGCAGTGGGCGCCGCGTCTGGGCGACGACCATATGATCGACCTGTCGATCCTGGGCCAGATCAGCGAGACGTCGCTCACGCGTGAGACCACGATCGCGATGGCGGCGAACCATCTGCCGAACACCTTCGTGCCGGGCCGGAATCTGCTGTTCCTGACGATTGGTGCGACCATTGCCTATCGACGCGGTTTGCGCGTGCTGGTCGGCGGCATGTGCGAGACGGATTTCTCGGGCTATCCCGACTGCCGCGACGACACCATGAAGGCGCTGCAGGTCGCGCTCAATCTGGGCATGGACCAGCGCTTTATCGTCGAGACGCCGCTGATGTGGATCGACAAGGCCGACACGTGGCAGATGGCACAGGACCTGGGTGGCGACGTGCTGGTCGAGACGGTGCGCGAAGACACGCACACGTGCTATCTGGGCGAGCGCAGCGTGCTGCATGCGTGGGGCTACGGGTGCGGCGAATGTCCGGCGTGCCAATTGCGCCAGCGCGGCTACGAGCAGTGGCGCGCGCGCCATCACGATCAGCATCGCGGCGCGGCCTGATCCCGGGAGAATCGAGATACCATGACGTACGCGGTAAAGGAAATCTTCTACACCTTGCAGGGCGAGGGCGCCAACGCCGGACGCCCGGCGGTGTTCTGCCGGTTTGCAGGATGCAACCTGTGGACCGGCCGCGAAGAGGACCGCGCGGACGCCGTCTGCCAGTTCTGCGACACCGACTTTATCGGCACCGACGGCGAGCTTGGCGGCAAGTACCGCACGCCGGCCGATCTCGTGGCGCAGATCGCGGCGTTGTGGCCGGCGGGCGACCGCGCACACCGGTTCGTCGTGTGCACCGGCGGTGAGCCGCTGCTGCAGCTCGACGCGGCGCTCATTGACGCGCTGCATGCCGAGGATTTCCGCATTGCGGTGGAGACCAACGGCACGCAAGCCGTCCCCGCGGGGATCGACTGGGTATGCGTGAGCCCGAAGGCCGATGCCGAGCTGATCGTCACGCGTGGCGACGAGCTGAAAGTCGTGGTGCCGCAGGATCGCCAGCGCCTGACCGATTACGAGGCGCTCGATTTCCAGCACTTCTACCTCCAGCCGATGGACGGACCCCTGCGCGACACCAATACGAAGTTGGCCATCGACTATTGCAAGGCGCATCCGCGCTGGTCGTTGTCGATGCAGACGCACAAATACCTGAATATTCCCTGAGCCGTTGCTGTGATTACGATTACCCGGAAACTCGAATTCGATGCGGGCCACCGCATTCCCGATCACCGAAGCCAGTGCCGCAATCTGCACGGGCATCGCTACGTGCTCGAGATCACGCTCGCGGGCGAAGTGAGCCGCGAGAGCGGCGCGTCCGACAACGGCATGGTGATGGACTTTGCCGACGTGAAAGCGCTGGCCAACGAGCATCTCGTGTCGGTGTGGGACCATGCGTTCCTCGTCTATGAAGGCGACACGGCGGTGCGCAATTTTCTCGAGACGATGCCCGACCACAAGACGGTGGTCTTCGATCGCGTGCCGACCGTCGAGAATCTGGCGGCGGTGGCCTTCGACACGCTGAGCCATGTCTTCGACGCGCACTACGGCCGCGACTTGCGCTTGGTGCGCCTGCGCCTGTACGAAACGCCGAACTGCTGGTCGGAAGTCACGGCGTAATTTGCCCTTGCGCCATCGCCTGCCATTTGCCGCCTTCAACGACCTTCGACCACCTTCGACTACCTTCGACCACCGCCAACCGCCGTCTGCGCGGCGTTTGGCTGGCGCTTTGATCGATGTGAATGGGCATCCATGACGTTCGTCCGGGCTGGGATGATGCCCACGACGCGACAAATTCGATACTCCGCCGCCGAATTCGACGACCACCGGTCGCGACATGACCGACAGTTTCCACCCGCCAGATCTCGAGTCTGGCGGGTTTTTTATTTTCAGGAGTTGGCATGGCAAGAATTTCAGCGAGCAGCGACGTGATTGCGCAGAACTCGCAGCCCTTGGTGCAGCTCGTCGCGATGCGGCGGCGAGATTCGCAAGGTAATCTGCACGCCCTCGAGCAGGTGGCCAATCGACCGGTGGCTGCCGTGTTCCCTCGGTGGCGGCCCGGCGCACCGCCGCTCGATCACGGCGATTTCCGGGACGATTTCGCGAGTTCGCGAGCCGCGGGCCGAGCGCTGCTGTCGGTTCCGCCACAAGAGGGGCGAGCCGTCTGCGCCGACGCGACAACGCAGACCGACGCGGCATGGGAGGCGCCGCCGCCATATTCGGCGCGGGACGCGGTGCCCGGCGTGCCATCCTCGAGCCATGCGCCGCGGCGGGCCGACGCGCTATGATGCGGCTGGCACCATGTAATCCATAGGGGACTCCATCAATGAAGACGCTGCTGCGCGGCTTGCTGGCCGCATTCCTGTTCACGGCATTCGCCGCGCCCGCCACGCAGGCGTTCGCCCGCGACAAGGTCGTGTATCACATCAACGACGCCGAGCAACAGGCGCTGGCCGCGTTGCGCAATGTTCGCAACCAACTCGATACGGTGCCGGATACCGACGTCGTGGTCGTCGCGCATGCCAAAGGCGTTGACTTTCTGATGGAGAATTACAAGGATGCCGCGACCGTCGGACCGCTGATCTCGGCGTTGCATGCGCGCGGCGTCAAGTTCGAGGTATGCGAAATCACGATGAAGCAGCGCAACCTGAAGAAGGACCAGTTCGTGCTCGACGCGGACTTTACGCCGTCGGGTGTGGTCGAAATCACGCGCTTGCAGCAGAAGGGGTACGCGTACATCAAGCCGTAAGTCGGCCGTCTTCCACGACACAAAGGCCCTGGCCAGCGTGCCGGGGCTTTTGCGTTGGCGGACGCGGTGCACAGCGTAGGCGCGGCGACACGGAGGCACAGCGTCACGGCGACACAGCGATGGCCGGGGCGAACGGGCGTGCCGGCGCGTCTTTTCCATTTGGCGCACAATACGTCCAACGCCTGTCTCAGGAGGTTCGCCATGTCGATGTCTTACGCCATGCGCCGGTTGCTTGCCGGTGTCGCCGCCACGCTGGTGGGCACGGCGTGCCAACCGATTCCCTATGCCGTAGCCGCCGCACAGGCCCCGGCCCAGGCGCTGACCGATCAAGCCGTGCAGCACTACGAGGCGGGCCAGCAGTCGCAGGCGCTCGGCGAGTTCCGCCGGGCGGCCGAGCAGGGCAATCGTCTCGCCCAATTCGACTACGCCATGATGCTGCTCAACGGCGAGGGCGGTACGCCCGATCCGAGCGGCGCGGTGCAGTGGCTCGAACGCGCCGCGAACGCGGGCATGACCCAGGCGCAATATGTCTACGGCAAGATGTTCGACGACGGCTATGTCGTCGGCAAATCGATTCCCCAGGCCAATCTCTGGTACGAAAAGGCGGCGAAGCAAGGCCACGTGCAGGCGCAGGCGGCCATCGCCAACGAGTATTTCATCGGACGCGGCGTGCCCAGGGATTACAAGACGGCGTTCGCCTGGTACGAGAAAGCCGCGCGCGGTGGCGATCTGCCGTCGCAGTACATCGTGGCGAGCTACTACGAGCGGGGTTATGGCGTCGTCACGCCAGATCTCGGCCGGGCACGCCTGTGGTACGCAAAGGCCGCCGCCCAGGGCGACGTCGCTGCCCAGGGCAAGCTCGACGCGATGAATCGAGTGCCCGCGCCAACCCCGTCCCCTGCACCGGCCCGTTAGTCGCCGCGCTTCACCCAGACGAAAAAACGGCAGGGCGCAGGGTGATGCCCCTGCCCCTGCCGTCTTGCCAGCGTGGCGTGCGGGTGCGTCAACTCTGCATGAGGCGTTTCTCGCGCGCCACGCTCATTAGAATGCCGATGCCCAGGCCGAGCGTCACCAGTGCGGTACCGCCGTAGCTCATGAACGGCAGCGGGACGCCAACCACCGGCAGAATGCCGCTCACCATGCCCATGTTCACGAAGGCGTAGGTGAAGAAGATCATCGTGACGGCCCCCGCCAGCAGTCGCCCGAACAAGGTGGCCCCGGAGGCGGCAATCACCAGCCCGCGCGCAACCAGAAGCAGATACAGCACCAGCAGCACCGCCTCGCCCATCAGCCCGAACTCTTCCGCGAACACCGCGAAAATGAAGTCGGTGTGTTTCTCGGGGATGAATTCGAGGTGGGCCTGCGTCCCTTTGAGCCAACCCTTGCCGGTCGTCCCGCCCGATCCGATGGCAATCACCGACTGAATCGTGTGGAAGCCCTTGCCGAGCGGATCGGACGTCGGATCCAGCAGCGTGCACACGCGATGCTTCTGGTAGTCGTGCAGGAAGTACCATTCGACTTCCGGCTGACAGATCCTGTCCTGCACGGCGAGGATGGTACCAATGCCGATCACCACGGCGACAAGTACGGGCAGAATGAGCTTCCACGACAGGCCCGCGAGATAAATCACGTAAAGTCCAGCGGCGGCCACCAGCAGGCCGGTGCCGAGGTCAGGCTGTTTGGCGATCAGACCCACGGGCACGCCGAGCAAGGCCATCGCGACGAGGTAGTCGAACCAGCGGATATTGCCCTCGCGCTTCTGGAAGTACCACGCCAGCATCAGCGGCATGGCGATCTTCATGATCTCGGACGGCTGGATCACCATCCCGACGTTCAGCCAGCGCTTCGCGCCCTTCTTCGTCAGTCCGAACATCGCCACCGCAATGAGCAGCGCCACCCCGGCCGTGTAGAGCGGCACCGCAAACTTCATCAGTGTCTGCGTGGGCAGCATTGCCAGCAGCCACATCAGGATGAACGTCAGCACGATGTTGCGCACCTGATCTTCGACGCGCCCGGGCACATCGATACTGGCGCTGTAGAGCGTGACCAGTCCCACGCACAGCAACAGGAAGACGATCAGCGCCAGCGGTTTGTCGAAGCCGACGAACAGGCGCTTGACCTGCTCTTTCCACGTATGTTTGTCGAGCGCCATCATGGCGTTCCTCCTTGCGCGCGTATGGCGGCGCGATGTCGGGCTTCGTCGGCGACGGTCGGACTCACGGCGGGCTGACGATGCGGCGCCGGGTCGGGTTTCGGCGCACCGGATGGCGAGGTCGTCCCGGCTGCGGCCGCCTTGCCATCAACGGCACGCGATGCGCCGGTCGCCGCGTTGGCGGTGCCGGGCACGGTGCTGGAACGCGCACTGGGAAGCGCACTGGGAAGCGCACCGGTGGCGACGCGTGCCACGGTCGTCGTGCCGCCTGTGGCGCGGCCGCCAAGTTCGGCGGCGCTGGCGGGCGCGGCGTCCGGCGCGGCGGATACGGCCGAGGCGCCCGATGCGGCCCCGGGAACGGAGGCGCCGGCCTGCAACGCGGCCGCTTCCGCAGCGCGTTCCTTCGGCTCGTCGATGAGGTAGTAATCGAGCAGACGGCGCGCGATCGGGCCGGCTTGTGCGGCACCCCATCCGGCGTTCTCGACGATCAGCGCGATGGCAATCTTCGGATCGTCGGCGGGGGCGAAGGCGATGAACAAGGCGTGATCGCGCTTGAATTCGGGGATGGCGTTGTGGTTGTACTTCTCATTCTTGCCGAGCGAGTAGACCTGCGCCGTGCCGGTCTTGCCGCCGGCCTCGTAGGGCGCGCCCAGGAACGCCTGGCGGCCCGTGCCTTCCTTGATCACCCCGACCATCGCGCGTTTGACGAAATCGATGTTGGCTTGCTTGTAGGGCAGCCTGGCGCTTTCGTGCGGCACGGTGAGCTGGCGCGCATGCGTGACGGGATCTTCAATGGCCTTCACGAGGTGAGGCTTCATCACCACGCCATTGTTGGCCAGCGTCGCCGTGGCGTGTGCCAGTTGCAGGATCGTGAACGAGTTGTAGCCTTGTCCGATGCCCAGGCTGACCGTCTCGCCGTCGTACCACTTCTGTTGTGCGGGCTTCTTGTACGCCTTGCGCTTCCACTCGGTCGACGGCAGGATGCCGCGCGCTTCACCTTCGATGTCGATGCCCGTCAGCTGACCGAAGCCGAGCGGCACCATGAAGTCGTGAATCGCATTCACGCCCATATCGTGCGCGAGCATGTAGTAATACGTGTCGTTCGAGACCACGATCGAGCGGTACATGTCGATCCAGCCCTGGCCGTTACGCACGTCGTTGCGGAACGTATGGTTGCCGAGCGTGAACGCGCCGGTGTCCTGGAAGCCCCAGCTCGTGGTGCGCTTGCCCAGTTCGAGCGCGGCGAGCGCCATGAACGGCTTGTACGTCGAGCCGATCGGATAGGTGCCGCGCAACGGACGGTTGAGCAGCGGCCGGTCGGGCGAGTTGTTCAACGCGTCCCAGTTCTGCTGGTCGATACCTTCGACGAACATGTTCGGATCGAAGCTCGGCGCCGACACGAACGCGAGCACGTCGCCCGTCTTCGGTTCGATGGCGACGACCGCGCCGCGTCGGCCGGCGAAGGCTTGCTCGGCCACCTCCTGGAGCTTGATGTCGAGCGACAGCACCAGATTGTCGCCAGGCGTGGCCGGGGTGCGCGAGATCGTGCGCACCGGGCGGCCGCCTGCGGTGACTTCGATTTCCTCGAAACCGGTGATGCCGTGGAGCTGGGTCTCGTAACTCTGCTCGACACCGATCTTGCCGATGTAATCGGTGCCCTTGTAGTTGTTGACGTCGCGGCGGATGTCGTACTTGGCGCTGTCGCTGTCGTTCTCGTCGCTCATCGCCTCGATACGCTGGCGATCGCGCTGCGAGATCCGGCCGATGTAGCCGATCACGTGCGCAGCGGTCTCGCCGAGCGGGTACTGACGGAACAGCCGGGCGTGCACATCCACGCCGGGGAAACGGAAACGTTGCGCGGTGAAGCGCGCGACTTCCTCGTCGGTC
This sequence comes from Pandoraea eparura, assembly GCF_902459725.1. Taxonomy (GTDB): domain Bacteria; phylum Pseudomonadota; class Gammaproteobacteria; order Burkholderiales; family Burkholderiaceae; genus Pandoraea; species Pandoraea eparura. The sequence continues at coordinate 752,677 of NZ_CABPSH010000002.1, read as the reverse complement.
AGGCGGGTGCGGATCGGCAGGCTCTCGAAGCTCTTGCTGTCGTCCATGAGCTTCTTGAAGCGGGCGCGGTCACGTGGCGTGATCTCGATCACGTCGGACAGATCGGTGATGAGATCTTCGAGCGGACGGCCGATCTTCGACGGCGTGATTTCCAGCGTGTACGCGGAATAATTGCGCGCGAGCACCACGCCGTTGCGATCCATGATCACGCCGCGGTTGGGCACGATCGGCGCGAGCGAGACGCGATTCTCGTCGGCTTGCAGTGCGTACTGGTTATGACGGAAGACCTGCAGGTAGACGAAGCGTACGCCGAGCAGGCCAAAGCAGATCAGCACGAAACATGCAGCCGCCGTGATCCGCAGATGAAACGTCTGCAGTTGTTGCTGGGGATTCTTGAACTCGGTCATGCGGGCGGGGCTCGGTGGTGCGATCGGGTGGGGGCGGGGCCCATCAGATCGGACGCGTGTCGTCGCGGTCGACGGCGCGTTTCTGCGGCGCCAGCAACAGGATGCTGATCACCGGCCAGAGCAGGGCTTCGACAAAGCCCGCCGCGAGCGGCCACCAGCCCGGAAACGCCGCACCGGTCGCCAGACGAATGATGAACGGCACCACGTGCGCGAGCAACAGCAACGGCAGTACCGTCAGCGCCTGACCGAGCAGCGTGAAAAACAGGACACGGCGGTGAATCATGATCGCACCGTACGACAGCAGCGTGTAAGCGAGCGCGTGCTCGCCCAGCAGGCCGGCGTTGTGCACATCCATGAGCAGCCCGACGACGAACGCTACGCCCATGCCCACCTTGCGCGGCTGGTGGATGTTCCAGAACATCAGCACGAGTGCGACGAAGTCGGGCATGGCGGGGGCATGCCCCCACGGCATCAGGTTGACCAGGAACGCCACCACGAGACTGAGCGCGATGAAGTACGGGTTGACCGGCAGCAGAATGTATTGCGGTCGTGACATATCGATTCCTCAATGCCCCTTGCGGGCGGCCGGTGCGCGCTTCGGATCGGCGCGCGTGCCGCCCTTCTGGCCGGGCTTGTCGCCGCTGGCCGACGGATCGGAGGCGCGCGCGAGATCGGCGGCGGCGTCCGGATGCAGGGCGAGCGGTGTGGTGTATTGCAGCACCAGCACCTGGCGCTGGCTGCGCAGATTGGCGACCGGCTGACACAGAATGCGCGCAAACGCGGTGTCGGAGACGCGGTCGACCTTGGTAATGCGCGCCACGGGCAGGCCGGCGGGGTAGATGCCGTCCAGGCCGCTGGTGGCGATTTCGTCGCCGACCTTGACGTCGGCCGACAGCGGAATGAAGCGCAGGTCGAGCACGTCGCCGCGCAGCCCGCCGTAGATCACGCTGTGCACACCGCTGCGCGTGACCTGCACCGGCACGGCCTGTTCCTTGTCGGTGAGCAGCGTGACTTCGCTTTGCAGCAGGAAGACGCGCGAGACCTGGCCGAGCAGGCCCTGTTCCGTGACGACCGGGGCGCCGAGCTTCACGCCATGCTTCGCGCCGCGGTCGATGACCACGCGCTGCGTGAACGGGTCGCGCGTGTCGTATTCGATCTCGGCAGGAATGCTTGGCACGGGCAGGCGCGCGCGCAGGGCGAGCATCTGGCGCAGATGTTCGTTCTCGGCGACCAACTGGTCGTTGCGCTGGGCCTGCACGGAGAGTTCGAGGTTCTGCTGGAGGAGCGCCCGGTTCTCGCCCGAGAGTTGCGATTCGGTCGAGAAAAAGCCCGCTACGCCGAGAATGGCGTCGCGCGGCATCAGCATCATGCGCTGCACCGGATACAGGGCGGTGCCGACGACGGATCGAACCCGCTCCAGCGTGTTGTAGTGCGAGTCGACCACGAGCAGGCCGATGGCAAGCGCGACGAAACAGATCAGCCGGGCCAACGCCGACGGACCCTGTTTGAACAGTGGCGGCGGACTGTACTGCATGGTGGGCCCTTCAGGGGAGCACGCGCAGCGAGGCGCCGCGGTGCGCGAATGGTGTCAGTCGGGTGCGACGGCGCGGCATGACGACAAGCTCCGTGCGCATGGTCTTGCTGCGTGGCCGGTCGTGTCGGGCGAAGGGGGAAAGGCCTGGCCCCTCCGCGCCGGACGACGAACCACGCACGTTGGCTTACTCGTAGGAGAAGATGCTGCCGAGCTTGTCCATGCGCTCGAGCGCCATGCCCGAGCCACGCACCACGCAGGTGAGCGGGTCTTCGGCGACGAGCACCGGCAGGCCGGTTTCTTCGGCGAGCAGGCGGTCGAGATCGCGCAGCAGCGCGCCGCCGCCCGTGAGCATCATGCCGCGCTCGGCGATATCGGCGCCCAGTTCCGGCGGGGTCTGCTCCAGTGCGATCTTCACCGACGACACGATCTGGTTCAACGGGTCGGTCAGGGCTTCGAGAATTTCATTGCTCGAAATGGTGAAGGCGCGCGGAATCCCTTCCGAGAGGTTGCGACCCTTGACTTCCATCTCCTTGACTTCGGAGCCCGGGAAGGCCGAACCGATTTCCTTCTTGATCGCCTCGGCGGTCTGTTCGCCAATGAGCATGCCGTAGTTGCGCCGGATGTAGTTGACGATGGCTTCGTCGAACTTGTCGCCGCCCACCCGGACCGAACCCTTGTAGACGATACCGCCCAGCGAGATCACACCCACTTCGGTCGTGCCGCCGCCGATGTCGACCACCATCGAGCCCGTGGCTTCGGAGACCGGCAGGCCGGCACCGATGGCCGCGGCCATCGGTTCTTCGATCAGGTACACCTGCGAGGCGCCGGCGCCGTGGGCCGCTTCCTTGATGGCGCGGCGCTCGACCTGGGTCGAGCCGCACGGCACGCAGATGATGATGCGCGGCGACGGCGAGAACAGGCGCGACTCGTGCGCCATCTTGATGAACTGCTTGATCATCTGCTCGGTCACGGTGAAGTCGGCAATCACGCCGTCCTTCATCGGGCGGATCGCCTCGATGTTGCCCGGCACCTTGCCGAGCATCTGCTTGGCTTCCTTGCCGACAGCTTGAATCGTCTTCTTGCCGCTCGGGCCGCCTTCCTGGCGAATGGCGACGACCGACGGTTCGTCGAGCACGACGCCCTTGCCGCGCATGTAAATGAGCGTGTTGGCCGTGCCCAGGTCAATGGCCAGGTCGTTGGAGAAATAGCTTCGAAGAAAACCGAACATGCAAAATCCTGTGTCTGCGTGAGGCCGTCCCAATGGATGTGACTGGGACGGCGGCCTGTCATCTGGGTTCCGGCCTGTTCGCAAAAAATTCGCCAGGCGCCACGCGGCGGCTCGCGAAACGTGCGGACAAACCGAGGAATGCGGTACTGGGCAGGAGGCGGGTCTGCCGTTATCCATTCGTCGCGTCAGGGTCTTCCAATGGACTGCGCGATCGTCTGTCGCGCCCCCCGGACTGGCCGTGGCCCACCTGCGCGACAGCGGCGAAGGGTGCAAAAACACGCTCCGACGCAAATTTAATGCGCAATGATACCTTATAATTTCGCAGGTTTTGCAGGAAAAACGAGCACGTTGACACCCCATTCGACGCCCCCGTCGCTTACGCTGGGAGCCTTGTGGCACGGCGCGCCAGCCCTCCTGCGCAGCCCGGTGCACGGAGTAAAACCGCAGACGACCCGGATCGCGTCCGCGCATTCTCCGCATTCTGTCCCTAATTTTGGCGTCAGGCATGCACCCGGCTGTTCTCCAATGCGCACTTTTTCGGGATTTCTTCATGGCTTTGAATCTCTCAGACGTCAAACGCATCGCTCACCTCGCGCGTCTCGAGCTGGCCGATGACGAGGCGGCTCACATGGAAAAGGAGCTCAACGGCTTCTTCGCACTCGTCGAGCAGATGCAATCGGTCGATACGACGGACGTCGCCCCGCTGGCGCATCCGATCGAGCAAATTCAGGCCGTCGCCCAGCGCCTGCGCACCGACGCGGTGACGGAGCAGGTCGATCGTGAGGCCAATCAGCGTCCCGCGCCCGCCGTGCAGGACGGCCTCTATCTGGTGCCGAAGGTCATCGAATGAGTCCGGCGCGTTGCGCGATGTATGAGTCCGGTGCGCCGGACGCTCGCGCAACGCATTGCCGCGCGCCCTGGGCGCCCCGCATGCCCTCATGCCTTCATGCGCTATAACGCACAGCAGCCACCATGGAACAAGATCTGATTCACTTGCAGGATTTGCGCGCCGCGCTCGACGCCAAGCGCGTCTCGAGCGTCGAGCTGACGCAGCATTACCTCGACCGCATCGCCGGGGCCGCCGATCTGAACGCGTTCGTGCACGTCGACGCCAGCGCGAGCCTCGCGCAGGCGCGTGCCGCCGACGCGCGCATTGCCGCCGGCGAGGGGGCGAACCGGCCGTTGCTGGGGATTCCCGTCGCCCACAAGGATGTGTTCGTCACGCGCGGCTGGCGCAGTACCGCCGGCTCGCGCATGCTCGAGAACTACGTGAGCCCGTATGACGCCGCCGTCGTCGAGCGCCTGGCGCACGCGGGCATGGTCACGCTGGGCAAGACCAATATGGACGAGTTCGCCATGGGCTCGTCGAACGAAAACTCTTACTACGGCCCGGTGAAGAACCCGTGGGACACGCGCGCCGTGCCCGGCGGCTCGTCGGGCGGGTCGGCCGCCGCGGTGGCCGCGCGTCTCGCGCCGGTCGCCACCGGGACCGACACCGGTGGCTCGATCCGTCAGCCGGCGGCGTTCTGCGGCGTGACCGGCATCAAGCCGACCTATGGCCGCGTGTCGCGTTACGGCATGATCGCGTTCGCCTCGTCGCTCGATCAGGGCGGCCCGCTCGGTCACAGCGCGGCCGATTGCGCGTGGCTGCTCAACGGCATGGCGGGGTTCGACGAACGCGACTCGACCAGCCTTGAGCGCGCCGACGAAGACTTCGCGCGCGGTCTGGGCAAGCCGCTCGACGGCGCCACGGCCGACAAGCCGCTGGCCGGTCTGCGCATCGGCTTGCCGGCCGAGTACTTCGGTGAAGGCCTCGACGCCGACGTGCGCGAAGCGATCGACAACGCGTTGCGCGAATTCGAAGCGCTCGGCGCCGTGCGCGTGCCGGTGTCGCTGCCCAAGACCGAGCTGTCGATTCCCGTGTACTACGTGCTGGCGCCGGCCGAAGCGTCGTCGAACCTGTCGCGTTTTGACGGGGTGCGCTACGGCCACCGCGCGGCCGAGTACCGCGATCTGCTCGACATGTACAAGAAGTCGCGCGCCGAAGGCTTTGGCACCGAAGTCAAACGCCGCATTCTCGTGGGCACGTATGTGCTCTCGCACGGCTACTACGACGCGTACTATTTGCAGGCACAGAAGATTCGCCGTCTGATCGCGCAGGACTTCCAGAATGCGTTCGCGCACTGCGACGTCATCATGGGGCCGGTGGCGCCGTCGGTCGCCTGGAACCTTGGCGAGAAGAGCGCCGATCCGGTGCAGATGTACCTGGCCGACATCTACACGCTGTCGGTGAGCCTGGCCGGTCTGCCGGGGATGAGCCTGCCGGTCGGCACCGGACGCGAAGCGCGCCCGGTCGGCCTGCAACTGATCGGCAACTACTTCGACGAAGCCCGCCTGCTGCAAGTGGCCGACGCGTTCCAGCGCGCGACCGACTGGCACACGCGCGCGCCGGCGGGCATCTGATCGTGCGCCGCCAGCACTTGACGACGTCGCTCGCGCCGAAGGCGGCGCACGCCGGCGCATGGGCATCGAAGGGGCTGGCGCTCGCCGGCCTCGTGCTCACGCTCGCGTCGTGCAGCCTGCCGATCGGGCGTCCGACGCCGATCGCCTATCGCGAGATCAATCTGTCGGGCTACTGCTCGCAGACGGACGAAGACGGGTTTCGCGAGCAGGCGACGCTCAAGGTGTCGTCCAATCAGGTGCAGTCGCTCGACTGGCGTCTGTGGGTCGGCCAGCGCGGAAGCTGCCACTTCAATCTGGCGGACTTCCACCAGACGAAGTGGCGCCCGAGCATCGAACTGCAGGCGAACCGTGGAAGCTGCAAGCTACTCATCTGGCAGGATCCGGGCAACGTGACCATCGGCCATGCCAACTGCGAGGCGTATTGCACGCCGGGCATTTACCAGAACGCCTGGCCGGTGAGTTTCGATCCGCGCTCTGGGATTTGCGCGGCGGATACTCGCCGGTAGACGCGAACCAACGCCAGCCAGCATCGGCGAACAGGAACAGAGGCCGGCGCGTCACCGTCGCGGGGACGACCGGCGGCAAGGGCAGGGCGAACGCGCCATGCCGACAAGTTGAGACAGGGTGAACCTTATGCAATGGGAAGTCGTTATTGGTCTGGAGACGCACACACAGCTCTCCACCGCTTCCAAGATTTTCTCGGGCGCATCGACGCAGTTCGGCGCGGCCCCCAACACGCAGGCCTGTCCCGTGGATCTGGCGCTGCCGGGCGTGTTGCCGGTGCTCAATCGCGGGGCTGTCGAGCGCGCGATCGAATTCGGCCTGGCCATTGGGGCGACGATTGCGCCGCGCAGCATCTTCGCGCGCAAGAATTACTTCTACCCCGATCTGCCGAAGGGCTACCAGATCAGCCAGTACGAGATCCCGGTGGTGCAGGGCGGCTCGCTGAAGATCCAGGTCGAGGCGGATGCCCGCACCGGCCGCGAGGCCTATGAAAAGGTCGTGACGCTCACGCGCGCGCACCTCGAGGAAGACGCGGGCAAGTCGCTGCACGAAGACTTCGCCGGCATGACCGGTATCGACCTGAACCGCGCCGGCACGCCGCTGCTCGAGATCGTGACCGAGCCCGACATGCGCAGCGCGGCCGAGGCCGTGGCTTACGCCAAGGCACTGCACGGACTGGTGGTGTGGCTCGGCATTTGCGACGGCAACATGCAGGAAGGCTCGTTCCGTTGCGATGCCAACGTCTCTGTGCGTCCGGTGGGTCAGAAGGAATTCGGCACGCGCGCCGAAATCAAGAACCTGAACTCGTTCCGCTTCCTCGAAGAGGCGATCCAGTACGAGGTGCGTCGCCAGATCGAGTTGATCGAGGACGGCGGCACGGTAGTGCAGGAAACACGCCTGTACGATCCGGACAAGAAGGAAACCCGTTCGATGCGCAGCAAGGAAGACGCGCACGACTATCGCTACTTCCCGGATCCGGACCTGCTGCCGCTCGTGATCGATAACGAATGGATCGAACGTGTGCGCGCCGCGCTGCCCGAGCTGCCGGCGGGCATGCAGGCGCGCTTCGTCGAAGCGTACGGCTTGTCCGACTACGACGCCGCCGTGCTCACCCAGTCGAAAGCGCAAGCCGCTTATTTCGAAGCCGTGGTCGCGAAGGCGGGCAAGGCCAGCGCCAAGCCGGCCGCGAACTGGATCATGGGCGAGCTGTCGTCGCTGCTGAACCGCGAGGACATCGGTATTGCCGACAGCCCCGTGTCGAGCGCGCAGCTCGCGGGGCTGCTCGCCCGCATCGCCGACAACACGATCTCCAACAAGATCGCCAAGGAAGTCTTCCAGTTGATGTGGGAAGAGCGCGCCGCCGATGAGGGCGCGGCAGACCGCCTCATCGAAGCGAAGGGCCTGAAGCAGATCACCGACACGGGCGCGATCGAGAAGATCATCGACGAGGTGCTGGCTGCCAACGCCAAGTCTGTCGAAGAGTTCCGCGCGGGCAAGGAGAAGGCGTTCAACGCCTTGGTCGGCCAGGCGATGAAGGCCACCAAGGGCAAGGCCAATCCGGCCCAGGTCAACGAGCTGCTCAAGAAGAAGCTCGGGGCTTGACGCGGGCAGATCCAGCCGCCATCGCGGCGGCGGGAACGCCTCAGGTAACAAGCGCGGTGGCCGGGTCGGCACCGCGCTTTTGTTTTTGCGCGATACTAGCCGGCAAGCCTGTCACGAGGAGTTGGCGATGTTCGAGAAATACCGCGTACCGCTCGGCAAGAAGCTCGACCTGTCGGACTACGATCCGGCCGACACGCCGTTCACGCGCGAAAGCAAAGGCGACGACAAGGCGCGCATGGCCGAGCTGACGCTCAAGCTCGACGAGTTGCAGACGCTCCTGCACGCCAACAGCCGGCAGCGTGTTCTGCTCGTGTTGCAGGGCATGGACACCAGCGGCAAGGACAGCACCATCCGCGCGGTGTTCCAGAATGTCGATCCGCTTGGCATTCGCGTGGCGAATTTCAAGTCGCCCACGCCTACGGAGCTGGCGCGCGATTTTCTATGGCGTGTCCATAGCGTCGTGCCGGGGGCGGGCGAGCTGGTGATCTTCAATCGCAGTCATTACGAGGACGTGCTCATCACGCGCGTGCACGACTGGATAGACGCCGACGAGTGCAAACGACGCTACACGCACATCAACAACTTCGAGCGTCTGCTGGCGGACAACCATACGCGCATCGTCAAGTGCTTTCTGTACATCTCGTCCGACGAGCAGCGTAAGCGCCTGCAGGAGCGCATCGACGATCCGAACAAGCACTGGAAGTTCGAACTGAACGATCTGAAGGAACGCAGCTTCTGGCCGCACTACACCAAGGCTTACGAGACAGCGTTATCGGCGACGTCGACGGACCATGCGCCGTGGTATGTCGTGCCATCCGACTCGAAGCGTCACCGTAACCTGATGGTGGCCGAGCTGCTGGTGCAGGCGCTGACTGACCTGAATCTGTCCTATCCGGCCGCGCGGCCGGAACTCGCGGGCATGAAGGTGGAATGAGCGCGATGCACTGATGCTTCCGGCGTCCCGCCTTCGACGTCCGGTCTTCGGCGGCGGGCGGCGCAAATCCGCCTTTCATCCGGTCTGCCACGGGGCGTTGCGTCGACGTCCCGATCTGCGTACGCAGGCGCGCCACGCGCCTTGTGAAACCGCTGAATAATGACATCGGCACGCGACGATGGGAATACTCTCGCTGCGGTTGGGTCGAATCTGAAGGCCACGACGCCCCCTATCGCGACACTCGTTCGCGTCGATCCTCGCCCCTCCTTGCGCTGAACTCCCTCGCAGGCGCTCGTTCGCCCTTTGGCGATAGGCATCGTCTTATCGGAATTGGCGCGCAAATGGGGGCTTTCTTGCTCCCCGGAATTGTCAATTTGCGAAAAGTTCAGACAACACGCGATAACGCGATGTCGAGCGTTCAGGCATAAATCGCCCCTGTCGCAGCGCACGGATGTCACCGCAAAGGCGCGCGACTTTTCCAATCGATTTGCTCAGGAAGAGGGGTATGGACATGCAAGTGAACGAGGGCGCACTCGTGCAAATGAAGAACAAGATGATGGGGCGGTTGGCCAAGCGTGGTCAGCGCGGTGTGACGCTGGTGGAGCTGTCCGTCGCCGTCGCGGTCATGGGGCTGATCATGGCTGGGGCGATGGTGGGTGTGCCGCGGCTGATGAACTCCGTGCGCGTGAACCAGGAGATCAAGGACTGGCAGATGGCCGTGGTGTCAATTCAGAACGCCGTGCTTTCGGGGCAGTTGACGGCGAAGACGACCCCGCAGGATATGGACAAGATGGGACTGTTCGGCTCGATCACCCCGTCGCCGGCAGGAACGGCGGGTGAATATCTGAACCGCTTCGGCGGCACGCTGAAAATGGCGCCCATCACGACCAAGATCAACGACGGGCCAAATTTCGGGGTTCAGGTGACGTCGGAGGATGTTCCCAGCGATCAATGTCAGAAGTTCATGACGACGTTGCACTCGAACTTCGCGACCGTCACCGTGAACGGGGCGAATCTCAAGAATCTGAAGAAGCCCTTCGAAATGAGCAACCTGGCGGCGGCTTGTCAATCGTCGAATCTGGGGGGGGAAGACTCGGGCCAGAAGAACGACCTGACCAAGGCGAAGCTCGAATTCACCATCAGCGGCTCCTGATCGCAGGATCGAACCCCGTCCGGCATTTCGGCATTGAATTCGACGTGAGGAAACCATGCCCATCAAAAGCGTGCTGAGCGCTGCTGTGGCGACAACCGTCTGGTCGAGTACGGTTGTCGCTGTCGAGCCGTTTCGCGAGGCGCCTCGATCGCCCGATCTGCAGATCGCCTTCGCCAGTCACAAACCGTTGATGTCCGGCAGGGCGGCGGCGGTCTCGCCGCCACCGCCGCTCGCGAGTGCGCTGGACACGGCGCCGTCGACCGATGCGCGGCCGGACGGGGGCTTGATGCCCTTGTTGCCCCCGTCGCCAACATCGCCCACATCACCCGAACTGCCATCGCTGGCCATCGCCGCGTCGGAACCGCTTGCACAGGTCGAAGTGCGCGAGCTGCTCGAACTGCTCATGTCGCCGGGTGACGGCCGCGTCTCTGTAGCGCTGCAGCGCTATCTGGAGGCACACGGCTGGCAACTCGCCTGGGAGATCGATCGCGACTTCCCTATCGAGTATCCGGCCACGTTCACGGGTGACTTCCTGGGCATCGTCGAGCAGGTCGTGGTCTCGTTGCAGAACACCGACGCCCCCATTCGCGTGAAAGTCTACGAGGCCAACCGCGTGCTGCGCGTCGTTCACGCCACACAATAACAAGCGTTGCGCTCCCCCCGGCGCAGCCTTCATCACGGAAGCGGTAATCCATGAGTAAGCGACTTGGCGTGTTGTGCGCCACTATGTTCCTGACAGCGTGCGGCACGCCGGGCATGCTCTCCAAGACCGACGCCAACGTTTCGCAGGCGCAGACGAGCGCGCAATCGGCATTCGACACGCACGCGGCGGCCCCGATCCGGGCCATCGAGCACGTCGAGGGGGCGTGGCTGGCGAAGCGTTCCGTCCCGATCAATGCGTCGATTGCGTTGCCGGACTTCTTCAAGCGCAACGTGCGCTTCGCGACCGGCGCCGCGTTACCGATGTCGGTCGTGCTGGCCCAGGTGGCACGCGGCAACGGCCTGACCATTCGCATGGCCTCGGACGTGTCGTGTGCGGCGGGGGGCGGCAGCGGCGCTCGCGGCCCGAATCGTGGCGGCAGTGGCGGCGGCGGCAATCCGACGAACCTCTTCCAGCTCAATTGCGCCGAGACGGGCGAGCCCACGGTCCCATTGCACTATTCAGGCACGCTGTCGGGCCTGTTGGACACCATCGCCTTTCGAACCGGCACGCACTGGACCTATCGTGACGGTGTCGTGCACTTCGCGCGGTATGTCACGCGCACCTTCCAGATCAAGATGATGCCCGGCAGCTCGTCGTATCGGGCCTCGGTGGGCAAGGCGTCGCAAATGCAGGCCAGTCGCGGTGCCGCGGGCGGCGGCGGACCGGGTGGGTCGGCCGGCGGCGTCGATCTGAGCTTCAATGCCGACGCCAACGTCAGCGTGCAATCCGAACTCGATTACTGGTCGGATCTCGTCAAGACGGTGAGCGACATGCTCTCCGAGGGCGGGCGCGTGACGCCGTCGGTCGTGACGAGTTCGCTGGTCGTGAGCGACACGGCCGATGTCATCGAACGCGTCGCGAGTTATATCGACGCGGAGAACGCGGTGCTCGGCCGACAGGTCAAGCTGCGCGTGCAGGTGTATTCCGTCTCGCTCGAGGAGAACTCGGCCACGGGCGTCGATTGGGATCTCGTGTATCAGGCGGCGAGCGGCATCACGCTGGGCCTGGCGGGCCCGGCGGCCGGCGGCTCGCTCATGTCGCGCAAAGGCGGGATGCAACTCAGAACGATCGATACCGGCCGATTCAAGGGATCCAACGCCTTCATCCGCGCGCTCAGCCAGCAGGGGCGCGTGAGCACCGTGATCGACACCACGGTCGTCACGCTGAACAACCAGCCCGCGCCGGTCGCCGTCACCCAGAACCAGGGTTTCGTCGCGCAAACGAAGATGACGCCGGGCAACTATGGCGGACAAGCGGTTGTGACCGCCGAACAGTCGGTGCTGACCACGGGCTTCGTGATGAACCTGTTGCCCACGCTCATGGACAACCGAAGCGTGATGTTGCAGGTGCAGATCGACATGTCCGATCTTCGGAAGCTCGACAAGATCAACCTGCGCACGGGCAAGGAAACGCCGAGCGGCAGTAACGCGGGCGGCGGGGAGGGCTCCGGCGCCGACGTGAGCGCGAAAATCGGCACCGATGGCGTGCAGGTGGGCATTGGCGGCCAGGGCGAGGGCGGACGCGGGAGCGGCGACGACGGCCTCGGCGTGGGTACCTTCATGCAGTTGCCGATCACGGCATCGATCCAGACCATGCAGCGGGCGTCGCTCAAGTCGGGCGATACGCTGGTGCTCAGCGGCTTCCGTCGCAAGGACGATTCGACCGATCGCGACGGCATCTTCAACTACGAAGGCGGCACAAAGGAGGCGCGTCAGCAGGTCAAGGAGGTCGTCATCCTGATTTCGCCGGAACTGACCGAGGGCGTGTGACATGACACGCATATTGTCCAACCATCTCGTCGTCGGTGCGCAGTGGGAGACGTTGATCGGCCTGCAGAAGGAGGCCACGGAGATCCGTGGGCTTGCCAGGAGCCGCGATGCGTCGCACTTCGCGGTGGCCGATGACGGCGCCGGCACGCGCACCGTCGGTCTCTTCTCGATGGCGGCGCCCGTCAAGGGCCAAGGCGCGCCGGAGTATTGCGCGCTGGGCGCGGTGCTCGGTGCGATGGTCGATGCGCCGAACGTGGCGTTCCTGCATCCCGATCCCGACGATGCGTCGGCAACGCTCTTCCTGACGTTGCGCGATCACCGTCCGGAACTGGATTTGGTGATGCCGGCGGCGGACGTGCGCGCGAGGCTTGAGCAATGGGCCGCGGAGGTCGAGGGCGAGATCACGATTGCCGGCGTCGCGCCCTTGAGTTTCGGCGTTGCCGACGTGGCACTTACGCTCGGCGACATCGCGAAGCAGGCTGACCAGGATTCGTCGCGCGATGCGCGTTTGCAGGCGGTGCGCAAGCCACTGCCTGCGCGGCAACTGAAAATCGCGACGCTCTCGCTCGCCGTGCTCTGCCTGGTCGGCGGCGGCGCTTGGTGGGGATGGTCCTGGTATGACGACATGCAGAAGGCGAAGCTTGCGGCCGCCAATCGGGTCGATCCAGTCGACGCCTACAAGCAGGCGCTTGCTCGCGCGATCGCCGCCGAACCGTTCTCGTCCGGGGCTTCGTACGCGCGACGCCTGCAATACACGATTCAGACCTTGCCGGCGAGCGCGGGCGGGTGGCGGCCTGTCGCCATTTCGTGCAACACCCGGGAATGCGAGATTCAGTGGCGTCGTCTGGAGGGCGGCACGTTCGATCTGCTCCTCTCGCAGCGCCCGAACGCCCTGATCGTCGATCTCGATCACGCCACGGAGGCCCTGGCGCCCGTCGACGCCGTGCCGCCGGTCGCCAAGCGTGCCTCCGCCACGACTGTCAAATCTGCCGCGCAACGGCTCACCGACGACGAAGACGAACCGGACGACGGCGATGCGCGCGTGACGCCCGTGCCGCGCACGCAGTTCATGCGCACGGCCGGTGCCCGTCTGCAATCGCTCGGTGACTACGGCATGGACATCTCGCTTTCGATGCCCGAACCGCTCGTCAACGCGCCGCCGCAAGTGGCGGGACGCAGCGATGTGCCGCCGCCGATCGCCAAGGGCGAGTGGAAGATGGCCGGGCATCTGGCGTTCGTCGATTCCGTGGCCGGTTTGATGATGCGCGCCGGCAACATGTCGTTGCACGAGCTGACGATCGTGATCGACGACACCAAACCCGTCTTCTCCGCTCAAGGAACCTACTATGTCCACTAAGCTTCGCCTCACCGCAGGGTTCGCGACGGCTGCACTGCTCGTGTTGCCGATGGCGCTCACGTCGGTGCGCGCCGCCGAGACGATCGACACGTTTGCGCGCGCGCATCTCAAGTCGTCGCAGGAGGCCGCGGACGCCCAGAGTGCGACAACGGCGTCCGAGCGTCAGCCCGCCGCGGGCGCGCCGACCGACGTGTCGCCGGAGCTGCTGTTCATTCATGGCGTTGACGACACCACGGTGGCCTATCTGCGTGTCGATGGCCGCTTTGGCTACAACGTGCGCGATGGGGACCGGTTCGGCGACTGGCGGGTGGTGAAGATCGGCAGCGACTTCGTCGACGTGGCGCGCGGCGGCAAGCCACGTCGCCTGCTGTTGCCCAATGCGATGGGACCGGCACCCACGAGCAACGCAAGACTGGGCTCACCGGGGCGACGCAATGGCGACGATTTCTGACCGTTTCCAAGCCGCGTTCTCGCGCGTCAACCCACGCGGCGGTGCGGTGGCGCGGCCCATCGCCGACCTTCGCTTGGAAGACATCCAGACACAGGGTTGGCGGCAGGATCTCGGCATCACCCTGGCGGGCGCCGAGAACGGATCGCTGGTGCTCGTGGCCATCAAGCCGCGCCTGTTCCTCGTGTTGCTCGAACACACGACGTTTGTGCGCATGCAGGGCTCCGATCTGCTCTCGCGTTTCGAACAGGCTGTGCGGGCGACGCATCGGCTCGATCTCGAAGGTGTCTACGTCGGTACGACCGAAGAGATTCTGCTCATGCAGTCGCGTCTGCAACAGAACGGCGACGCTGGCGCACGCACCGAGGAGCAGCGCACCGGCGCGTATCGGAATTTCGATCTGATCATCGAGCGCGCCATCGACGCACGGGCCTCCGACATCCATTTCGAGTTTCGCGAGGGGCGTCATGTGCGCGTGCGCATGCGCATTCACGGCAAGCTGCGCGCCACCAGCGAGGTGGATCGTCTGTCGCGCGACTACCATGCGATGCTCGACGCCGTCTCGGCGGCCTACAACTCGCGCGCCGACCCCAGCAGCCGAAGCCACAATCACTTCGACGAGGATCAGCACCAGAGCTGCTCGATTCCCCTGACCCTGCGCAATCGCAAGTATCAACTGCGCTTGCAGAGCATCAAGGAGAATCGCGGCGTCGATGTCGTACTGCGCCTGCTCGTCAACGAGGCGGTCGACGACGACGTCATGACGCTTGCCGAACTCGGCTACTCCGACGATCAGGTCGAAGTGCTGGAGAACGCCGTGTACCGTAGCCCTGGGCTGACAATCATCGCTGGCGAGACGGGCTCGGGGAAGTCGACGACCTTGCGCACCATGATGATGTACGAGCGCGACGCCGGTAAGAAATTCTTCTCCATCGAAGATCCGGTCGAATACATCCAGCCCCATGTGACGCAGATCCCGATTCAGCGGCGTGCCGAAGACGGCCACGGCGAATCGGCTTTCGGGGCGGCCGCGAAAGTGCTGTTGCGCGGCGACCCGGACAAGCTCATGCCCGGCGAGATTCGCGACGTCGAGACCGGCTCGTTTGCGAAATCGATGACCGAGACGGGGCACCAGGTGCTCTCGACCGTGCACGCGTCGAGTGCGTTCGGCATCATTCCGCGTCTGATCAGCGATGAAATCGGCATGCCGGTCTCGGCCGTGACCTCCCCCAACTTTCTCACCGCGATGGTGTATCAGAAGCTGATCCCGGTGCTGTGCGATCACTGCAAGTTGCCGGCGGCCGGCAAGCTCGACGAGATGACGCTGAGCGTGATCGGCGGCCTCGGCATCGACACGACGCGCGTCTGCGTGGCGGGCCCGGGTTGCGGGCAGTGCAAGGGTCGAGGCACGGCTGGGCAGACGGTCGTGGCGGAGGTGTGCGAGTTGACCGAGGAATTGCTCGATCTGCTGCGACAGTCGAAATTCTGGGAGGCGCAGCGGCACTGGCGAGCGTACCACGACGGCGATCTCACGAGCCCGGTCATGTGCGGCAAGTCGGCGATGGAGCACGCGATCTACAAGATGGCGCAGGGTCGCATCGATCCGCAGGACATCGAGGCGGCGTTCTACAAGCTCAAGAAATTCCAACTATGGAAGGGCGGCTCCACGTCGCCGCAGCCGCCGCGCCGCCTCGCAAGTGTGTAAGCCGTCGTCACGAAATCTGTCTGAAACGCCGTTCAAATGCCTATGCTCGAAGCCGTCAATCGTCTACTTGCCAAGCTGTCGCCTGCGCGCGACCCATACCCGGGACTCAGCCGGGCGAAGCGTCACTTTCGCAAAATGCGGGCGAAGTTCTACAGCGACTTTGCCGATGCCATCGAGGACGGCGCCAATCCGTTCGAACTGTTCTCCCGCCGATATGCACGCGCCAAGGAGCGGCGCAATCCGATGGCGCCGCTTTATGCCATCTGGCGCGACCGTGCGAGCTCGAAGAACCTGCGCAAGTCGTGGCAGGGCACGATTCCCGACGAGGATCTGATCGTGATTTCCGCCGGGGAAAAGGGTGATCTGGCCGGCACACTGCGGTTTCTGGCGCGTGTGGTCACCTTGCAGCAGCAAACCCGTGCGGCGATTGCAGGCGCCGTGGTGCTGCCGATCTTCATGTCGGTGTTGCTCGCGGCGATCCAGTTGGGCGTGGCCTACGGCATGATGCCGATCATGACCGAGATCATGCCGCCGGAGCGGTTTCCGCTCGTGGGCAAGGGGCTGTACGTCCTGTCGGGCTTCGTGGCGAACTGGTGGCCATTGCTCTACGGCGTGCCGCTCGCGACCGTGGTGGCGATCTCGCTGTCGCTGAGTCGATGGGCGGGGCCGCTGCGTCGACGCGCCGACCGTTACGGCCCGTACGCCGTGTATCGCGATGTGCGGGCAGGCGAGTTCCTCGTGGCGCTCGCTGCGCTGACGGGGGCGAAAACGTCGGTGTTCGACGCCGTTTCGCTGTTGCTCGTGGGCGCGTCGCCGTGGATGCGCTCGCACTTGCTGCGCATGCGCGCGTCCCTCAAGAGCGAGCGAAGCCTCGTCAAGGCGATGGACACCGGCATTTTCAACGAGGAGGTCTTCGATCGTCTGGTCGAATACGCGGGACGCACCAACTTCGACGCCGGCATTCGCAAGATCGGCCTGATGACCATCGAGGAGGTCGCGGAGCGCATCAAGGCGCGTTCCGCCGCACTGCGCTCGGTGCTGATGGCACTGGTCGGTCTGACGATCATCTTCACCGTCGGCGGCATGTTGCAGATCGGTCATGCGGCGGGCGAGTACGCGGAGTCGATGTTCTGACGATGCCGTCGCTTATCGATCACGTTGGGGATGCCTTTCGGGCGCTGCCGCGCGAAGCCGTGGTGGCCGCGATGGCGATGCTGGGGCTGCTCTTAGGGAGCTTTCTGAACGTCGTGGTGTGCCGTCTGCCGCGCATGCTGGAGCGGCAATGGGCGCACGAGGCCGCAATGTGGGCGGGCGAGCTGCCGCCAGTCACGCCCACGTACAACCTCGCTTGGCCGCCGTCGCGTTGCCCGCGGTGTGAGACGCGCATCGCGGCGCGTCACAATGTCCCGGTGCTCAGCTACGTCTGTCTGCGCGGTCGATGTGCGCATTGCCGCGCGGCGATTTCGCTGCGCTATCCCTTTGTCGAACTGGCCGTGGGTGTCATGTTCGCAACGCTCGCGTGGACATTTGTCCCATCGATGCAGTACTTCGCCCTGCTGGCGTGGTGCGGTTTCGGCGCGACATTGCTGGCGCTCGCGCTGATCGACATCGACACGCGGCTGTTGCCCGATGCGCTCACGCTGCCGCTGTTGTGGGCCGGCTTGCTGGGCAGCGTCGCAGGCCTCACGCTGCCCATCGACGACGCCGTGCTCGGCGCGACCTTGGGGTATGGCGTCATGGCGGCGCTCGGAGGTGCGTATCGGGCGCTGACCGGTGTCGACGGACTCGGCGGTGGCGACGCCAAGCTCGTCGCCGCGTGCGGCGCGTGGCTGGGCTGGATCGGCACGCCGCTGATGCTCGCGTTCGGCGCGGTGGCAGCCACGCTTGCGTTTGCAGCCCTGGGCGCGTGGCGCGGCCGCGCGTTGCGCGAGCCGCTGCCGTTCGGCCCCTGGCTATGCCTGGGCGCTGTGGCTAGCCTGCTGTGGGGCGAGTCGTTCCTAGACCTGTGGCTGCGCCCGGGCGGTTAATGGCGCCGGCGCGCGCGGCGCGGTGTCGATGGATGCCGATCCAACGCTTAGCCCCGACCGACCCGTGTGAGCCAACATCAGGTCCGCGGCCTTTTCACCGATCATCATCGACGGGGCGTTGGTGTTGCCGCCGATGAGCGTGGGCATGATCGACGCATCGACCACGCGCAAACCTTCCACGCCACGAACCCTCAGCTCAGGATCGACGACCGACGCCGCATCGCTGCCCATCCGGCACGTACCGACCGGATGGTAGATGGTGTCGGCGCGCGCACGGATCAGCGCCGTGAGCGCTTCATCCGACACGATGCCCCGGCTGTGCAACTCCTCGCCGCCGAACTGCGCGAGCGACGGCGCCGCGAGAATCCGGCGAATCACACGTACCCCGCGCAGCAACGTGTCGACGTCCTCCTGTGCTTGCAGAAAGGCCGGGTCGATCTGCGGGGCGTCGCGCATGTCCGCGCTGGCGAGCGTCACGCGTCCACGACTCTTCGGATGCAGCACGCAGGCATGCAACGACAGGCCGCGCCGCAGATGCAGGCGACGATTGTGGTCATCGCAGATGCCCACCAGAAAGTGCATCTGCAAATCGGGGCGCGCCAGCGACGGATCGCTCCTGAGGAAGCCGCCCGCCTCCGCCACATTGCTGGCGAACAGGCCACGCCGCTCGCGCAGATAGTCCAGCCCCTGCGTGAGCAGATGCCACAGTCCCGCCGGCGTGTAGCCGACCAGATCGCGATGCGCGACGTACTTGTTGATGATGACGTCGATGTGATCCTGCAGGTTCTCGCCGACACCCGGCGCGTCGACGTGCACCTCCACGCCATGCGCGCGTAAATGCCCGGCCGGGCCGATGCCGGAACACATCAGCAACTGCGGTGAATTGAACGCCCCGGCGCTGAGCACGACTTCAGCGCGGGCGCGGATCGACTCCAGCGCACCGCGCCGTTGCACCTTGACGCCGATTGCGCGTTTGCCTTCGAAGACCACGCGCTGCACGAGCGCGTCGGTCACGACGTGGAGATTCGCGCGCGATTTGCCGTGCAGATAGGCGCGGGCGGCATTCCATCGTTGCCCGTCTTTTTGCGTCACCTGATAGATGCCCGCGCCTTCGTAGTGCGGACCGTTGAAGTCGTCGCTCACGGGAAACCCGGCTTCGCGCGCCGCGTCGACATAGTGCTGCGAGAACGGATTGATCGTGCGCAGGTCGGCGACGTTGAGCGGGCCGCCGGAGCCGTGCCAGGCGTCCGCGCCGCGTTCGTTGTTTTCGTTGCGGCGGAAGTACGGCAGCACGTCGTCCCATCCCCAGCCGGTGCAGCCCGCCTCGGCCCACGCGTTGTAATCGTCCGGATGTCCGCGCGTGTAGATCATCGCGTTGATCGAACTCGAGCCCCCGAGACCGCGCCCGCGCGGCTGATAGCCCTGCCGTCCGGCCAGTCCGGGCTGTGGGGTCGTGCGATAGCCGTAGTTGCGCCGCGAACGGAACGGCACCAGGGCGGCGAGACCAAGCGGCAGTCGCACGAGAAAGCTGTTGTCGGGCGGACCCGCTTCGATCAGCGCGATCGTGCTGCCGGGCGCACCGTCGGCCAAACGCGCCGCCAGGGCACAACCTGCCGAGCCGCCGCCGACAATGATGTAGTCGTAGTCCATGCTGTCATCCTCCCTTGGATGGGCACTGCATCTACTGCTTTTTTTGACGTCTTGTTCGCTGCTTTCGCTTATCGTTCTGTGCGCTTTTTTTCGCGTCGCGCAGCCGGCGGTCTCTTCTCATGGGCGCCGCCTCTCAGCGGCACTCATTGTAGGCAGACAATTCGTGCGCCCGGGGGGGATGTGAAGCAATCCTCTAATTTATGGGAGCGCGCGGACCTAGCCGCTATGATGAAAGGATGCGCTTGGTGTGACCGTCGCATACGGCACTTGGGCATAGGGAGACACGGATGACGCAAGCCTGGCAGACCCACGACATCACCAATCAGGTGCCGCCGCTCACCGACTACAACCTGTACGCCACCGACGCTGCGCTGCAAGCCGCCGTGGCGGCGTTCGGCGCGCGATGGCATGCGAACGTCCTGCACCGTCAGGGCGCCCGGCTGGGTGAAGCCGAGGTGCAGGCGTGGGCGGAGACGGCCAATCGTCACGCGCCGGAACTGCAATCGTTCGATGCGCAAGGCAATCGTATCGATCGCGTCGAGTTTCATCCGTCGTGGCATGCGCTCATGGGCCTGTTGCGCGGTGCCGAACTGCAGTCGTTGCCGTGGGCGCATCCGCGCGACGGCGCGATGGTGGCGCGCACGGCCGCGTATTTTCTGCACGCGCAAAACGAGGCGGGCGCGTTGTGCCCCACGACCATGACGTTCGCGAGCATTCCCGTGCTCGCCAAGGAGCCCACGCGTTTCGCGTCGATCAAGGACAAGTTGCTCGCGCCACAGCACGACCCGCGCGACGTGCCGCTCGCGCAGAAGCACGCGATCCTCATCGGCATGGGGATGACGGAGAAGCAGGGCGGCTCCGACGTGCGCACCAACACCACCACGGCTACGGATTGCGGTGACGACACGTTTTCGCTCGTCGGTCACAAATGGTTTTTCTCCGCGCCGCAGTGCGATGCGCATCTGGTGCTCGCACGCGACGCCGACAGCGACGCGTTGTCCTGCTTCTTCGTGCCGCGCTATGCGCCGGACGGCCGCAAGAACGCGGTACAGGTGCAACGTCTGAAGGACAAGCTCGGCAATCGCTCCAACGCGAGCAGCGAAGTCGAGTTGCAGGGCGCGTATGGCACACGCGTCGGTGCGCCGGGGCGTGGCATTCCCACCATCATCGAGATGGCGACCTACACGCGGCTCGACTGCGTGATCGGCAGCGCGGCGATGATGCGCACGGGGGTCGTGCAGGCGATTCATCACGCGCGCCATCGCTCGGCGTTCGGGGCGAAGCTTGTCGATCAGGATCTGATGACGACGGTGCTCGCCGACCTCGCGCTGGAGTCGGAAGCGGCGACGTGGCTGGCGATGCGGCTGGCACAGGCGTTCGACGCTGGCGTGTCCGACAACGATTCGCCGTGTGAGCGGGCCTGGCGCCGCATCGTATTGCCCGCCGCGAAGTTCTGGGTATGCAAGCGCGCGCTCGAACTCGCGGGCGAGTGCATGGAGGTATGGGGCGGCAACGGCTATGTCGAGACCGGCCCGCTCGCGCGGCTGTATCGCGAGGCGCCCGTCAATTCGATCTGGGAAGGCTCGGGTAACGTGATGTGTCTCGATGTGCTGCGGGCCATGAGCCGTGAGCCGGACGTCGCCCAACAGTGGTTCCAATGGCTCGCCGAGCGCACGGGTTCGCATGCCGTGCTGCGCGCGGCGTTGGCGCAGTTGCACGGGTGGCTGGCGGCCGATCCGGCAACGCACGCGCTACGTGCGCGCGCCATCGCCCAGCAGGTGGTGCTGCTGGCACAGGCCGGGTTGTTGCTCGAACACGCGCCGGCCGAATTGGCACATGGCTTCATCGAGAGCCGTTTCTCGAACGCGGGCGGACGAGTGTACGGCGTCATGCCGGACACGCTCGCGGTGGCAGTGCAACGCGCCTGGCTCGACCGGGCTTTTCTCGCATAACCGACAACAATATATCGACGGCGTTGGGCGGCACCTACGGTGGCCACCTGCGACCTCAGGGAGGAGAAGGCATGGGATACCACCATGAATTGAACGGTTTGCATGAAGCGGTGCCGACGTCGTCGACATCGAATCCCTCGACGGACGACGACATCGCCCGCGCGATGCTGCTGCCGCGCTTCAACGCGATGCGCCGCGCACACGACGCCGCGCCGCAAGTCGACTGGCCAACGCGCCGGCGTCATCTGAAGGCGTTGCAAGCGATGCTGCACAAGTATCGCGAGCCGTTCGCCAGCGCCATCGATGCGGATTTCGGCGGCCGTTCGGCGCAGGAAACCGACATGCTCGAGCTGTTTCCGGCGCACGGCAATCTGAAGCATGCGCTTGCGCACACGCGTGGCTGGATGCGCGGCTCGCGCGGCTGGGCGAACCTGTGGTTGTTGCCTGCGCGACGCGCCGTCGTGCCGCAGCCCCTTGGCGTCGTCGGCGTAATTGTGCCGTGGAATTACCCGTTGTTTCTGGCCGTCGGCCCGCTCACCGACGCGTTGGCCGCCGGCAATCGGGTGATGATCAAGGTCTCCGAGGTTACGCCACGTTTCGCGGATGCGTTTGCGGCCGCCGTGGCCGAGACCTTCCCGCCCGAATGGGTGACGGTGGTAACCGGCGATGCGCAGGTTGCGCGCGCGTTCTCGACGCTGGCGTTCGACCATCTGCTGTTCACCGGCGCGACGTCGATCGGCCATCACGTCATGCGTGCGGCAAGTGAACACCTCACGCCGGTGACGCTCGAACTCGGCGGCAAGTCGCCTGCCATCATCGGGCCTGGCGCGCGCTGGGAGCACGCGGTGGAGCGCGTCCTGCTCGGCAAGCTGGTCAATGCGGGGCAAACCTGCGTGGCACCCGACTACGTGCTCGTGCCGCGCGAGAGGCTCGACGCCTTCGTGGCCACGGCGCGGCAGGTGGCGGCGCGCCTGTATCCGGACGCCGTGAACAATCCGCAATACACGAGCATCGTGTCGCCGCGTCACTTTGAGCGGTTGTCCGGGCTTGCCGACGAGGCGGCGGCGCAGGGCGCCACGCTGCACGCGCTGTTCGATACCCCGGCGCAGGCAGCGCGCAGGCGTCTGCCGCCCGTGGTGCTCACCGGCGTGCATGACGGCATGCGCGTGATGCGCGAGGAGATCTTCGGGCCGCTATTGCCCGTGGTGCCGTACGACGACGTGGACGCGGCCATTGCCTATGTGAACGCACGCGCGCATCCGCTCGCCCTGTATGTGTTCGACACCGACAACACGCGCATTCGCCGTGTGGTCGACGGCACGCTATCCGGCGGCGTGACGATCAACGACACGTTGCTGCACGTGGCGGAGCATGCGCTGCCGTTCGGTGGCGTTGGCCCGTCCGGCATGGGGGGGTACCACGGCGAGGCGGGCTTCCGGACGTTTTCCAAGGAAAAGCCGATCTTCCGGCAGGCCCGCTGGAACGGCGCCGGGCTGCTCAACCCGCCCTACGGCAGGGTGTTCGCCACGATGATCCGGCAACTGCTGCGCTGAGCGCTGAGCGCCGGCATCAAGCGTCAAGCATCGCGACAAAGCAAAACCCCCGCCCGGGGCGACCCAGGCGGGGGTTTTGTCTGGCGCCCCCCGGTAGAGACGAGGGATGCCGCGAGGGCGATGCTGAATCAGGCCACGGCGCGCAGACCGGCGTCGGCCAGCAGGATGTCGGCGCGGTCGGTCGCTTCCCACGAGAATTCCGGCTCTTCACGGCCGAAATGGCCGTAGGCGGCAGTCTTCTCATAGATCGGACGCAGCAGGTCAAGCATCTGGATGATGCCCTTCGGACGCAGGTCGAAGTGCTTCTCGACCAGCTCGGCGATACGCTGATCGCTGATCTTGCCCGTGCCGAAGGTGTTGACCATGACCGACGTCGGACGCGCCACGCCAATGGCGTACGAGACCTGGATCACGCACTTCGAGGCCAGACCGGCGGCCACGATGTTCTTCGCGACGTAACGGCCGGCGTAGGCGGCCGAGCGGTCGACCTTCGACGGATCCTTGCCCGAGAACGCACCACCGCCGTGCGGGGCGGCACCGCCGTACGTGTCGACGATGATCTTGCGGCCCGTGAGGCCGGCGTCGCCCTGCGGGCCACCGATCACGAAACGGCCGGTCGGGTTCACCAGGAACTTGATGTCGCCCTTGATCAGGTCGGCCGGCAGCACCGGCTTGATGACTTCTTCGATCACGGCTTCGCGCAGGGCTTCCAGCGCGATGTCCGGATGGTGCTGCGTCGAGAGCACGACCGTGTCGATGCTGTGCGGACGGCCGTTTTCGTACTTGATGGTGACTTGCGACTTGGCATCCGGGCGCAGCCAGGGCAGACGGCCATCACGACGCACTTGCGACTGGCGCTCGACCAGGCGGTGCGACAGATAGATCGGCAGCGGCATAAGTTCCGGCGTTTCATCGCAGGCGTAGCCGAACATCAGGCCCTGGTCGCCGGCGCCCTGATCGAGGTTGTCGTCATGCGCACGGTCCACGCCCTGGGCGATGTCCGGCGACTGGCGGTCGTAGGCGACCAGCACCGCGCAACCCTTGTAGTCGATACCGTAGTCGGTGTTGTCGTAGCCGATGCGGCGGATAGTCTCGCGCGCGACCTGCTGGTAGTCGACCGTGGCGGTTGTGGTGATTTCACCCGCCAGCACGACGAGGCCCGTGTTGCACAGCGTTTCTGCGGCAACACGCGCGTACTTGTCTTGCGTCAGGATGGCGTCGAGCACGGCATCCGAAATCTGGTCGGCAACCTTGTCGGGGTGGCCTTCGGAAACCGATTCGGAAGTAAAGAGATAGTCGTTCGCCACTTCTGGCTCCTCTAAACGAATTTGGCGACTCACGTTGCCGTCATCGGAGGAGAAGCGGCGACGCTTTAGCGGAAAATTGGTCGAATGCGCTGCCTCGATCGGGTGGCACATTCGAATCGCCCCGCAAGTTGTCAGTTAACTCGGCGATGTCGCTTATTATACGCCCCTGAAGAAATCCTGCTTGCGACATGGCAACCACTCCCAAGAAATCCCTCGGGTACTACCTGAGCGTTGGCCTGCTGCGCGGGCTCAACCTGCTGCCCTATGGCTGGGTCGCGCGCTTTGGCGCCGGTCTCGGGCACCTGTTGTACCTGATCCCCAGCTCGCGTAAGCGCGTTGTGCACACCAATTTGCGGCTGTGTTTCCCGCATTGGGACGAGGCGACGCGCGAGCGCGTGGCCAAGGCATCGTTCGTGCACGCGATTCGCAGCTATGCCGAGCGCAGCGTGCAATGGTTCGCCGACGGCAAGAAGCTGGAGCGGCTCATCGAACTCGACTCGGCCGTCGACCTGCGCGATCCAAAGATGCCGCCGACGATCCTGCTCGGGTTCCACTTCGTCGGCATCGAGGCGGGCTCGGTGTTCATCAACTACTCGCTGCACCGGCCGTGCGCGTCGCTCTACACGCCGATGTCGAGCCCGGCGTTCGATGCCATGGCGCGCGAGCAGCGGGGCCGTTTCGACGCGGAAATGATCCCGCGCGGCGACAGTGCCCGCGACGTGCTGCGCATGTTCCGCAAGGGCAAACCGGTCATGCTGGCGGCCGACATGGACTACGGCGCGCGCAATTCCACGTTCGTGCCGTTCTTCGGTGTCGACACGTGCACGCTGACGTCCGTGTCTCGCTTGGCCGAAGTCGGCCGCGCCCAGATCCTGCCGTTCATCGGCGAGGTGTTGCCCAATTACAAGGGCTACCGCCTCAAGGTCTTCCCGGTGTGGGAAAACTACCCCAGCGGCGACCCGGACGCCGACGCGCGCCGCATGAACGCCTTCCTCGAAGAACAGATTCTGAAGATGCCGGAGCAGTACTACTGGGTGCACAAGCGTTTCAAGACGCGCCCGCCTGGCGAGCCGAGCGTGTACTGACCGGTGCCGGATGCGCGTCGACCTTCTCCACTACAATAGCGCCATGAAGCTCAAATTCACCAAGATGCAGGGCGCCGGCAACGACTTTGTCGTGATCGACGGCATCTCGCAGACCATCGATTTCACGCCGGACCAGTGGCGCGCGCTCGCTGACCGCCATTTCGGCGTTGGCGCGGATCAACTCCTGCTCGTCGAACGCGCGACGCAGCCCGGCGTCGACTTCCGCTATCGCATCTTCAACGCCGACGGCGGCGAGGTGGAGCATTGCGGCAACGGCGCGCGCTGCTTCGTCAAGTTCGTGCGCGACACGGGGCTGACCGACAAGCGTACGGTACGCGTCGAGGTGCAGCAGGGTGTGATCACGCTCACGATGCGCGAGGACGGGCAGGTCAGCGTCGATATGGGCGCGCCGATCCTCACGGCGTCGGACGTGCCGTTCGACGCCAGCGGGCTGGCCGGGCGCGGCGAGGGCGACGACACGCTCTGGCCGCTCGACGTGGCCGGCAAGACGACGTGGATTTCGGTGGTCTCGATGGGCAACCCGCATGCCGTGCAGGTGGTCGATGATGTCGACACTGCGCCAGTGGAAACGGACGGGCCGCTGATCGAGCGTCACCCGCGCTTCCCGCGCCGCGTGAATGCGGGCTTCCTGCAGGTGGTGAACCCGCATCAGGCGCGTCTGCGCGTGTACGAGCGCGGTGCCGGCGAGACGCTCGCCTGTGGCACCGGGGCATGTGCGGCGGCGGTGGCGGGCATCCGTCGCGGTCTGCTGGCCACGCCCGTGGCCATCGAAACGCACGGCGGCACGCTCACCATCGACTGGGACGGCGAAAGCGGCCCGGTCATCATGACGGGACCGGCCACCACGGTCTTCGAAGGGACGATCGAGATCTGACGTCGAACGTCGGCTCCGGTGTTCCGCGCGGACAGGCCGCGGTAGCAGCACAGTAAGATTTTGGTTTCTGACGGACTCTGATTTAGCGACCCTGGCGGCCGCGCGCCACCGTTGTGCCTCGCGCGCAGCGGCGGCGGGCGACAGTTGACGAACAGCAGACGGACACTCATGAACGACCGAGATATTGCGGAATACCTGATCGCGCATCCCGACTTCTTCGAACGCCATGCCGAATTGCTGGCCGGCGTGCGGCTCACCAGTCCGCACGGCCAGCGTGCCGTGTCGCTGCAGGAGCGCCAGATTGAGATGCAGCGCGAGAAGACCAAGCAGATCGAGCGGCGCCTCGCCGAACTGATGCGCTACGGCCACGAAAACGACGACATCTCGGCCAAACTGCATCGCTGGACCCTCGGCTTGCTCGGCGAGCGCGATCCGCATGCCTTGCCTGACGCAATCGCCCGGGGCCTGCGCGACGTGTTCAACGTCCCGTTCGCGGCCGTTCGCGTGTGGAACGTGGCGGCGCCGTATGAACCCGCCGAGTTCGCCCGCAGCGTGAGCGAAGAGGTGAAGATCTTCGCGTCGAGCCTGGCGACCCCCTATTGCGGCGCCAATACCGGTTTCGAAGCGGTGACGTGGCTCGGTGCGCCGAGCGATCCGGCGTCGGTGGCCCTGCTCGCGCTGCGCGACCCGCAAGTGACCGATGGCCCGGTCTTCGGCCTGCTCGTCATGGGCTCGGAAGACGCCCGGCGTTTTCACGAAGGCATGGCGACCGACTTCCTGTCGCAGATTGGTGAGCTGGCCGGGGCGGCGCTCAGCAAGCTGCGCGCGAACGACTGATGCGCATCGCCGGCGCCCGGGCGGTCTGACGATCTGACGGCGCCGTTCACCACACCTGATGGTCACCTCGACCCGATCGCCACGTCCTGCCAGCGGGGCTGCGCCCAAGGCTCGCGCCGGGCGCGCCTCGCTGGAACGCGCGCGCAAGCCCATGTCCGATGCCGAAGCATCGGGCGACGAGGCGCCCCTCGAACCGGGCATCCGCCACTACCTCACGTCGCTCGCCAGCGAGCGCAAGCTCGCCGAACTCACCCTGGAGAATTACACGCGCGACCTGCGGCAGTTGCAGCGTCTGGCGCGTGGCCGTTCTCTCGAATCGCTGGAACATGGCGACATCCGTCGCTTCGTCATGCAGTTGCACAGCGAGGGCCTCGCCGGCCGCTCGATCGCCCGCAAGCTCTCCGCCTGGCGCGGCTATTTCGCGTGGCTTGCCCAGCGTACTTCGCTGGCGGCCAACCCCGTCGAGGGCGTGCGCGCACCGAAGCAACCCAAGCCGTTGCCGAAAGCGCTGTCGCCGGATCAGGCGTCGGCGCTCGTCGAGTTCGCGTCTGGCACGTCCGCCGAGGCCGTCCGCGACCGGGCGATGTTCGAGTTACTCTATTCGTCGGGCTTGCGTCTGTCGGAACTCACGAGTCTCGACCATCGCTATGTCGAGACCGAGGGTTACCGTTCCGCGAGCTGGCTGGATTTGCCGGAGCGTGAAGTGGTCGTGACCGGCAAGGGAAACAAGCGACGTCGCGTGCCGGTGGGGGAGAAGGCCGCGCAGGCGCTCGCCAGTTGGCTGGACATGCGTGTGGGACTGGCGACGGCCGAACCGCACGCGCTGTTCCTGTCGGCGCGCGGCAAGCGCATTGGCGCGCGCGCCGTGCAGCAGGGGCTGGCGCGCCACGCACTGGCGGCGGGGCTGCCCACGCACGTCCACCCGCACATGCTGCGGCATTCGTTCGCCACGCACGTCCTGCAATCGTCCGGCGATCTGCGTGCCGTGCAGGAAATGCTGGGTCACAGCAATATTTCGACGACGCAGATCTACACCAAACTCGACTTCCAGCATCTCGCGAAGGTCTACGATCAGGCGCATCCGCGCTCGCGCAAGAAGCCCTGAGCATTGCGGCGGACGGCGCGACTCGGTGTAGAATCGCGTCCTTCCCCAGCAAGTCCCGCACGTTGTCCGTCTGCCGGATGACTTGCCGTCACCCCGTCGTCAACCGTTGGTCCGTCCCGCATGAATACCTTGACCCTCAAGCCCGGCAAAGAAAAATCCTTGCTGCGCCGTCACCCCTGGATTTACGCCACCGCCGTGGCGCGCGTGGACGGCAAGCCGGCTTCCGGCGCGACGGTTGTGGTGCGCGCCGCCGATGGGCGATTCCTCGCGCGCGCCGCGTTCAGCCCGGTCTCGGCCATTCGTGCCCGCGTGTGGACGTTCGACGAAAACGAGCCGGTCGATCATGCGTTCTTCAAGCGTCGCGTGAGCGCGGCCCTCGCTTATCGCGAGCAGATGGTGCATGACACGGGAGCGACCCGCCTGATCTTCGGCGAGGCCGACGGCCTGCCGGGCCTGATCGTCGACCGTTACCAATCGGCGCCTGGCGCGCCGGAGACGGACCAACTCGTCTGCCAGTTCATGGCGGCGGGCGTGGAAGTCTGGAAGGACGCGATCGTGAACGCCCTTGTCGGCGCGACCGGCTGTCCCAATGTCTACGAGCGCTCCGACGCCGCCGTGCGTGAGCGCGAAGGCCTGCTGAGCCTCACCGGCGTGCTGGCGGGGGCTGAGCCGCCCGAGCCCCCGGATTTGCTGACGACGTACGAGTGCGGTGTGAAGTATTACGTCGACGTGCGCACCGGGCACAAGACCGGCTTCTACGTCGACCAGCGCGACAACCGTCTGCTGGTGCAGCAACAGGCCAAGGGCCGCGACGTGCTCAACTGCTTCTGCTACACGGGCGGCTTTTCGCTGGCGGCGCTGGCGGGCGGGGCACAGAGCGTGCTGTCCATCGACTCGTCGGGCGACGCGTTGGCGATCGGTGCGCGCAACGTCGAACTCAACGGTTTCGATGCCGCGCGTGCCGAATGGCGCGACGCCGACGTCTTCAAGACGCTGCGCGCGCTGCGCGAAGAGGGGCGTCTGTTCGACATGATCGTGCTCGATCCGCCCAAGTTCGCGCCGTCGGCCCACCACGTGGAGCGTGCCGCAAGGGCGTACAAGGACATCAACCTGGCCGGCTTCAAGTTGCTGCGTCCGGGCGGCCAGTTGCTGACGTACTCGTGCTCGGGCGCGATCGATGCCGATCTGTTCCAGAAGATCGTGGCGGGCGCGGCCGTCGATGCCGGCGTCGACGCCCGCATCCTGCGCCGCCTGTCGGCGGGCATGGATCACCCGATGCTCACGCAATTCCCCGAAGGGGAATACCTCAAGGGTCTTTGGTTACAGCGCATGTGAGCACTTGCTTTTCTGGGCGTCAACCGAGCGTCAATGCGACCACACCCAGCGCGATCAACACGGCGCCGCCCACGCGGCGGTGCATCTCCCCCTCGCCCAGCAGCCGCACGCCCAGCAGCGCGGCGATCATCATCGACATCTCACGGGCCGGGGCGACGTGCGAGACCGGCGCGAACTTGAGCGCGGTCAGGATCAGGAAGTAGGACATCGGCGAGATCAGCGAGATCAGCATGATCTTGCGCCAGTTCGCCTGCCAGAGCATGGCCATGCGCGCGGGACGCGAGCACGCCATCGGTGCCGAGAGCGCCACCCGCAGCACGTTTTCCAGGTAGTAGTAGACGAGTGGTGCGAGCAGCAGTGTGCGGATGGCGTAGGCGTCGGCCAGCGTATAGGCCGCAATGAATCCGCCGGTCAATACACCCCAGCCGGCTCCCGCGTGCAGCGTGCCGCGCCGGAACAGGCGCTCGCCGCCGGCAATGAACAGCACACCCATCACGACCAGACCGATCCCGGCGAGCGCGAGCCAACCCGGGCGTTCCCCCAGCAGCACGATGGCGCCCAGCGACGACAGTAAGGGCCCAGTGCCACGTGCGAGCGGATACACCACCGACAGGTCGCCTACCCGATAGCCGCGCTGCAACACCAGCGTGTAGCCATAGTGCAGGATGGCGCTCGTAGCGATGACGGTCCAGCCGAGCGCGTTCGGCCAATGGGCGTGCGAGCCGATCAGGAAGAACAGCGCCAGCGGGGTGTACAGCACCACGGTGAGCAGCGCATAGAGGAAGACGAGTTGCGGTCCGCCGCCTTCGCTCGTGTCGATACGTTTGGCGAGGAAATTCCACGTGGCGTGCAGAAAGGCGGCGGTGACGACGAGGGCGAGAGCGGTAGGCGACATGGCGAGCGGTATTTTTGGCGTCAATTGTATGACGCATTTCCCGTTGACCACTGGTCAGGATCGGCCGGCGGTCCCCGGTACTCCCGGCATCCCCCAGGCATCCCCCAGGCATCCCCCGGGCAGCCACCGGGCATCCTCCGGGCGTCCACCAGGCGTCCACCGGGCGTCCACCGGCACTCCCCCGGGCGTCGTCCCCCGACGCTCCCCGGCACTCCCCCACATGCCCACATGCCCACATGCCCGACATCCCCGACATCCCCGACATCCCCGACATCCCCGACATCCCCGACATCCCCCGGCCCGCGCCAGGAAGCGCTCACTTTTGCAACTCGGTTGCAGCGCTGGCGGGGCTGTGCTTAAATCGATTCATGAGCCTTATTCAACTACAACCGTATCTGGAAGCGGCACGCGCAAGTTTGCAGGAGCAATCGGGTCGCGTGACCTCGGGGCGCGTGCGTGTGCTGGCGCTGCTGCTCAAGGCGGGCCGTCCGCTCACGCATCAGGAAGTGCTGGCCGATCTGGCCACCGACACCGATCCGCTCGACCGTGTAACTGCCTACCGTGTGCTCGATTGGCTGGTCGCGCAGGGCTGGGCCACCAAGCAAGCCGGCGACGACCGTATTTTCCGCTTCGTGATGGCCGAGCACGTCGACCCGCAACGCGCCGCGTCGCCGCGCCCGCATACGCAACACGGTCATTTTCGTTGCGTACGCTGCCACCGAACCTTCTGCCTTGACGATTGGCCCCAGCATCCCCAACTGAGTGAGCGCGAACTCAAGCGCCTACCGAAGGGTTTCGTGGGCGAACAGGTCGAGCTGCTGATTCACGGCACCTGCGCGCAGTGCGCGGGTGCCCCCAACTGACGCGTTCCCAGCCGCTTTTCGTTACCTCGGGTACAGTGGGTGACATTCAGGCGGCATCGGGTACGCCGCATTACAACAGGACATCGCATTCATGACCCCCGTCACCATCCTGACCGGCTTTCTCGGCAGCGGGAAAACCACGTTGCTCAAGCGCATTCTGACCGAGGCGCACGGCATGAAGATCGCCGTCATCGAAAACGAATTCGGTGAAGAGAACATCGATAACGACATCCTGGTGCAGGAAAACGCCGAGCAGATCGTGCAGATGAGCAATGGCTGCATCTGCTGCACGATCCGTGGCGATCTGGTGAAGGCGCTGTCCGACCTGAACAGCCAGCGCGACGCGGGCGCGATCCAGTTCGACCGCGTGGTCATCGAGACGACCGGCCTGGCCAACCCTGGCCCGGTGGCGCAGACCTTCTTCATCGACGACGAAGTGGCCGACACCTACCGGCTCGACGCCATCATCACGCTGGTCGACGCGAAGCATGGCCAGCAGCAGCTCGATCAGCACGAAGTGGTGCAGCGCCAGGTGGGGTTTGCCGATCGCCTGTTCATCACCAAGGCCGATCTGGTCACCCCCGAGGCGCTGGGCGACCTCAAGCATCGCCTCGCGCACATGAATCCGCGCGCGCCGCAACAGGTCGTCGATTTCGGTCAGGCCGACCTGAAGCAGATCTTCGACCTTCATGGCTTCAACCTGAACGACAAGCTCGACATCGATCCGGACTTCCTCGGCGCCGACGAGCACGCCCATGACCACGATCACGGCCATGAGCACGATCATTC
Source organism: Pandoraea eparura (assembly GCF_902459725.1). Classification (GTDB taxonomy): domain Bacteria; phylum Pseudomonadota; class Gammaproteobacteria; order Burkholderiales; family Burkholderiaceae; genus Pandoraea; species Pandoraea eparura. The sequence goes on along the minus strand of NZ_CABPSH010000002.1, from coordinate 720,577 downwards.
GCACTGCGATCACGAGCATGACCAGTGCGCCCACGCGGGGCACGGCCACGACCACGCCCATGCGCACCACGACGACGCCATCAAGTCGTTTGTCTTCCGCAGCGAGAAAGCCTTCGATCCGGCGAAGCTGGAGGATTTCCTCGGGAGCATCCTACAGGTGTACGGCGAACGCTTATTGCGTTATAAAGGTGTATTAAACATGCGCGGCATCGACCGCCGGGTCGTGTTCCAGGGCGTGCACCAGATGATGGGTAGCGACGTGGGCGCAAAATGGCAACCCGGCGAGACGCCGAACACCAAGATGGTGTTCATCGGTGCCGAGCTGCCGAAAGACATCATCCTGCAAGGGCTGGAGCGCTGTCTGGTCTGAGCGGGACCGGCGAACCGTGCAACGGGAAACCCCTTAACCGGGGCTGTTGAACGATTCGGTTACAATACGTGCCCACTGGGGCTGCCGCCAGCGAATCGATGCGGCGCTCCGGGGGCAGGCAGAGGAGCACCGCCATGGCTACCGCCTCTCGCAAGAGTGCCACCGCAGGCCCCACGCGTCGGTCGGAACCGGCGTCGGAAGCGGGTGCCAAGCGGGCTCCAGCAGGTAATTCGAAGACGGGCGAAAAGGCCGCCGCCAAGCACGGGGCGCCCCGATCGTCCGGCAGGAACGTAACCCAAGAAGCCGCCCGCGGCATCGCCGGTAAGCAAGACGTCCCACTCGCTGCAGGGGCGTCACCGGACTATCCGAAAGAGACGCCACAAAAACCCATGAGCAAGAAAAGACTTTTGACCGAGGCCGAAATTCTGAAGATGGGCGAGAAGGACTACATGAATGAAGATCAACTCGCCTTCTTCAAGGATCGTCTGGAAAATCTGCAAGCTGACATTTTGCGCAACGCCGGTCAAACCACCGAAAACCTGCGCGAGACCATTCTCGTCCCGGATCCGGCCGACCGCGCCACGATCGAAGAGGAGCACGCACTCGAGCTGCGGACCCGCGATCGCGAACGCAAGCTGCTGAAGAAGGTGCAGCAGTCTCTCGCGCGCATCGAATCGGGGGAATATGGCTGGTGCGAAGAAACCGGAGAGCCGATCGGCGTTCCGCGTCTGCTCGCCCGCCCGACGGCTACCCTGTCGCTCGAAGCGCAGGAGCGTCGCGAATTGCGTCAAAAGCTGTTCGGCGACTGATCGCATCGCACAACCGGCCCGACCGCGCGCGGTGGCGGCAGTTCAGGTCCGTCGGCCCCCCGGTTTGCCAAAGGCATGTCTGCTCGACATGCCTTTTTTGTTGCCTTTTTGAGACTGGCAGATCCGCCGCTCCCCCGACTCGCCTGGGACTGTGGCTTATTCGCAACGCTCGCTGTCAGGCAAGCTTTGTGTCACAATTGCAACTCAGTTGCAATTGTGACCGCCCATGTCGTCTATCCCGTCCGCCTCTCGTCTGTGGCGTACGCGTCTGCGTACGCTGATGGGCCATGGGCGAAGCGGCTGGGTCGCATGGCTCGTCGTTGCGCTGATCGGCGTACAGATTTGGGGGCTGCAACACGAAATCCTGCATGCCCGCGGGTTGTCTGGCATTGCGCCGCGAGTGTCCGCAGATCGCGGCGCGTCCGCTACGGTCAACGTGCAGGACGCAGACGGTGCCGATGACGCGGCGTTAGCCATTGCCGCTGATGGGCGGGTTCAATCGATGGGAATGGCGCCCATCGGCTTCGGCAATCACCACCACCATTGCCACCTGTTCGAAGGCGCGACGCTGGCCGCCGCCATGGCCGTGGCCGTCGTATCGTGGGGCGGCGACGCCGTCGCCGCGAGCGCCCCGCAGCAGGCCACCGGCCGCAGCCACGCGAGCACGCTCCGACGTCCGTTCGACTCGCGCGCGCCGCCGCTCGCCGTCTGACGCCACGCGTTTTTGCGCGACACGTCGCGTATTACGCGCTTGCCCGCGCTGACCGCGCGAATCTCTGCCAATGCCCCGTACCGACCGTCGCAGCTTTCAGGCTCGCGACGGCGGCTGCGGTCGCACGCTCGTCTGCCCTGGGGGTGACGCGGCGGGGCTTCGTTCGCGCCGATTCACGGGATCCTCGGGAGCCGCTCGACAACGCTCCCGCGCACCGACCCAACCCCTTCATATTGATATGGCACTCCCTGCTTCGACCGCCGCGCGTGAGCGCGCGACGCTCTCACTCGCTTGCACTTCCCGCTTCGATGCCCTTTGCGCTTCGCGCCAGACGTGCCGCCCACGGTCCATGCTCGCGCCGCTACCGCTCGCGGTCGCGCTGACATTCAGCACGCTCGCTGCGGCAAGCGTGTCCGTGCAGGCGGCCGATGCGCACGATGCACCCTCGCAACCGACGTCCACCGCCGCCCCGGCACCGGCCGAAGTCGCATTGCCGACCACTTTCGTGACGGGCAATCCGCTTGGGCGTGCCGCTGCCGACTTGACCGTGCCGCTGACCGAACTCGACGGGAAAGCGCTGGCGTTACGCCGTGCCGGCACGCTGGGCGAGACGCTTGACGGCTTGCCCGGTGTTTCGGCCACATCCTATGGCCCGAATGTCAGCCGTCCGATCATTCGCGGTCTCGACGGCGACCGCATTCGCGTGTTGCAGAACGGCACTGCGGCGCTCGACGCCTCATCGCTGTCCTACGACCACGCCGTGGCGCAGGATCCGCTCACCATTGAACGCGTGGAAATCGTGCGAGGCCCCGCGGCGCTGCTCTATGGCGGCAACGCCGTCGGCGGTGTGGTCAACACCCTCGACAACCGCATCCCGCGCGAATCCATCACCGGCATCTCCGGCGCGACGGACGTGAGCTATGGCGGCGCGAATCGAGAACGCGCAGGGGCCGCGCAGCTCGAATTCGGCAACGGCGAATTCGCGTTTCACGTGGACGGCTTCGCGCGAAAAAGTGCCGACCTGCGCATTCCCGGCTTTGCGCGTTCGGCGCAACAACGCGCACTCGACGATGAAGGCACGGCGCAACCGTCTGGCACGTTACCCAACAGTCAGGGACAGGTGAGCGGTGCGGCCATCGGTGCATCAAAGACATGGGCGAATGGCTACACGGGCATTTCGTACTCCGGCTACGACTCGGATTACGGCACCGTGGCCGAGGCCGATACGCGCATCCGCTTGCGGCAGCAGCGCCTGGCATTGGCCAGCGAAGTCCGAGACCTGAGCGGCCCGATCACGGCGCTCAAGTTCGACTTCGGCTACACCGACTACGAGCACAAGGAAATCGAAAACGGCCAGACGGGCACGACCTTCAAGAACCACGGCTACGAAGGCCGTATCGAAGCGCATCACGCGAAGATCGGGCCGCTTGACGGCGCGGTGGGCGTGCAGTTCTCGCAGAACACGTTCTCCGCCCTGGGGGAGGAAGCGTTCGTGCCGAAGAGCGACACGCGCAACGTTGCGCTGTTCGCCCTGGAGGAGTGGGCCGTCAGTCGGGCGGTGAAGCTGTCGTTCGGCGCGCGTATCGAGCATACGAGCGTCAAGCCGACAGCCGGCGGCAACGAACGCTTCGACAATCTGCCATCGCGCGACTTCACGCCGGGCAGCGTGTCGGCGGGGGCGGTCTTCGCCTTGGCGCCGGCCTGGTCGGTCGTGCTCAACACCTCATACACCGAACGCGCACCGACGTTCTACGAGCTGTATGCGAACGGTCCGCATCTGGCGACCGGGGTCTGGGAAATCGGCAATCCGCAGGCCGCGCTTGAAAAGGCGTTGTCGACGGATCTGTCGCTACGCTATGCGCACGGCCCGAACAAGGCCAGCGTCGGTGTGTTCTACAGCCGCTTCAACAACTTCATCGCACTCAACAACACGGGGCGCACCATCGACGAGGGCGACCAGCGTCTGCCGGTCTATCAATACGCGGGCGTACCGGCCGATCTCTACGGTGCGGAAGCCGAAGGCCGTGTGCGTCTCTGGCAGCGGCACGGCAATCTCGATCTCGAACTGCGCGGCGATTACACGATCGGACGCAATCGCGAGACGGGCGAACCGCTGCCACGCATTGCGCCGTTGCGTCTGACGGCGGCGCTCGCGTACGGTCTGGGCCACTGGGGCGCACGACTGGAAATGGTGCATGCCACCGCGCAAGGCCGTGTGCCTGCCAATGATCTGACGACCGGCGGCTACACCACGCTTGGTGCGGCGCTCACGTATCAGTTCAAGGCGGGTGGCGCGCAGTGGCTGGCGTACCTGAAAGGGGAGAACCTGACCAACCAGGAGGTACGTCTGGCCAGTTCGGTGCTGCGCGACATTGCGCCGCAGGGCGGTCGGTCGGTTCGTGTCGGTTTGCGCACCACGTTCTGAGCGGCATCGCGCCGCAAAATCGAGGCAATTTCCGAGAAATTTCCTCGCAGCAGAAGATTCGCGCGGCGCGATGCCGCGCGAATCCCTCCATCCATGCCGCGTTGCGCGAGATCGGTCGAGTGTCGACGGGCCGCGCGGGCGTGTTGCCGTCGACGCCTCTTGATATTCTTTCGATTGCCCTAAACTACAGTCACGTCTCGCCCGGCGGGGCGCGCTGTCACGGACGTGCGGCGTGCGCAGCCGGGCCAATCGTTACGGGGCGCGTGTCGCCCCCCGAAAAGGAACAGGCATGGAGCAATATCACGGCACCACCATCGTCTGCGTTCGGCGCGGCGATCAGGTCGCGCTTGGCGGCGACGGTCAGGTCACCCTCGGCAACATCGTGATGAAGGGCACTGCCCGCAAGGTACGCACGATTTACGAAGGCAAGGTCATGGTTGGCTTCGCCGGTGCGACCGCGGATGCCTTCTCGCTGCTCGATCGTTTCGAGGCAAAGCTCCAGAAGCACCAGGGGCATCTGACGCGCTCGGCGGTGGAACTGGCCAAGGACTGGCGTACCGATCGCATGCTGCGCCGCCTCGAAGCGATGATGATCGTCGCCGATGCCGAGACCACGCTGGTCATCACCGGCAATGGCGATGTGCTCGATCCGGAAGGCGGCGTGGCCGCGATCGGTTCTGGCGGATCGTACGCCCAGGCGGCGGCCCGGGCGCTGGTCGAGAACACCGAGCTGACGCCAGCGGAAGTCGTCAAGAAGGCGCTGACGATCGCGGGCGACATGTGCATCTACACCAACGGCAATCACATCATCGAGTCGCTGCCCCCGAAGGCAGTGCAGTGACGTCGCACGTGCCGCAGTCGATGGACGTCTGCGGCGCGAGTGGCCGGCCGGGCAGTGACCGACCGGGCGTCACGCTCTGTGCGAACCCCCTAATTTGGCGAACGTCATGACCCATATGACCCCCTCCGAGATCGTTTCCGAACTCGACAAACACATCATCGGCCAGCACAAGGCCAAGAAGGCCGTCGCGGTGGCGTTGCGCAACCGCTGGCGTCGTCAGCAGGTGGCCGACCCCCTGCGCCAGGAAATCACGCCGAAGAACATTCTGATGATCGGTCCGACCGGTGTCGGCAAGACCGAAATCGCCCGCCGTCTGGCCAAGCTGGCCGACGCGCCGTTCATCAAGGTCGAGGCAACCAAGTTCACCGAAGTCGGCTATGTGGGCCGCGACGTGGACAGCATCGTGCGCGACCTCGCGGAAATCGCGATCAAGCAGACGCGCGAAGCCGAAATGAAGAAGGTGCGTACCACGGCGGAAGATCGCGCCGAGGATCGCATTCTCGACCTGTTGCTGCCGAGCGCGCGCGAGTCGTCGCGCGACATCCGTTTCGGGTCGGCCTCGCACGAGGTCGAGGCCAGCAGCGAGGATAACGCCACGCGTCAGACGTTCCGCAAGCGTCTGCGCGAAGGTCAGCTCGACGACAAGGAAGTCGAACTCGAAGTGGAAATTCCGGCGCAGGGCATGGAGATCATGGGCCCGCCGGGCATGGAAGAGATGACCGAGCAGATCAAGGGCATGTTCGCGAATCTGGGCAACCAGCGCAAGAAGCGCCAGAAGCTCAAGATCAAGGACGCGCTCAAGGTGCTGACCGACGAAGAAGCGTCGAAGATGCTCAACGACGAGGAGGTCAAGCAACTGGCCTTGCGCAACGTCGAGCAGAACGGCATCGTGTTCCTCGACGAAATCGACAAGATCGCCACGCGCAGCGAAGTGGGCGGCGGCGACGTGTCGCGTCAGGGCGTGCAGCGCGACCTGCTGCCGCTGGTCGAGGGCACGACCGTGAGCACGAAGTTCGGCATGATCAAGACGGATCACATCCTGTTCATTGCGAGCGGGGCGTTCCATCTGGCCAAACCGAGCGATCTGATTCCGGAGTTGCAGGGCCGTTTCCCGATTCGCGTCGAACTCGAATCGCTGTCGGTCCAGGATTTCGAAGCGATTCTCACGCAGACAGATGCCAGCCTCGTGAAGCAGTATCAAGCCTTGCTTGCCACGGAAGACGTGAAGCTCGACTTCGCGCCGGACGGTATCAAGCGGCTCGCGGAAATCGCCTTCTCGGTCAACGAGAAGACTGAGAACATCGGGGCGCGGCGTCTTTACACCGTCATCGAGAAGCTGCTCGAGGACATTTCGTACAACGCCGGCAAGCAAGCGAACGAAGTGGTGTCGATCGACGCCGGCTACGTCAATCGCTTCCTCGAGGAAGTGGCGCAGAACGAAGATCTGTCGCGCTACGTGCTGTGATGCCCTGACGTTTGCTGCAACGTAAAAAAGGCCCTTCGGGGCCTTTTTTGCGTTTGACGATTTGACGCTCGGCGTTACTGCTTCACCGGACGCTTGAGCAGTTTGCGCTGCAGCGTGCGACGGTGCATGTTGAGCGCGCGCGCGGTGGCGGAGATGTTGCCGTTGTGCTCGGTGAGCACGCGTTGAATATGCTCCCATTCGAGGCGCGCGACCGACAGCGGCGACGGGTTCTCGATGGCTTCGTCGGCTTGCGTCTCGCTCGCGTCGCTGCGCAGCGACGCCAGGATGGTGTCGGCGTTGGCCGGCTTGGCCAGGTAGTTGTCGGCGCCATCCTTGACGGCTTGCACCGCCGTCGCAATGCTCGCGTAACCGGTGAGCACCAGCATGCGGGACTTCGGTTGCAACGCGCGTAGCGGCGCGATGAGCGGCAGTCCCGAATCCTGTCCCAGATGAAGGTCGACCGAGATCAGGTCGAACTGACGCGTACGCGCCGCGAGCAGCGCCGCGGCACTGTCGGCGGCGATCTGGACGTCGTAGCCGCGCCGGGTCAGCGCGCGGGCGAGCGTTTCGGCGAAGACGACATCGTCGTCGATAAGGAGGAAGTGGGAGGCGTTCATGTCTGACTCCGCGAGCCGAAGAGGAAAGTGGCCATCGGCAGGCGCAGCTCGGCGCGCGTGCCTTGCGGCGTGTTGGGGGTGAGGGTGATGTCGCCGCCGAGACGTTGTGCGCTGGCAAACGCCAGGTACAGGCCCATGCCATGCCCACCGTGTGTGCTCATGACGGGCGAATTTCCCAGTCGGGCGCGCAGCTCGGCGCTCATGCCAGGGCCTTCGTCGCAAACGGTGAAACGCACGTCGTCCGGCGTGACGGCCACGTCGAGGGTGACCGACGACGGGCTGAAGTAGGCGGCATTGTCGAGCACGATGGTCAGGATCTGGCCAACCTGCACGGTGTCTTCGATGCGCGCGGTCAACTTCGGCGGCACGCGCAACTGGAACTGGACTTGCGGGTGCCGCAGGCGCCACTGCGTGGTGAACGCCGGCAGCCACTCGGCCAGGGCCTGCCGCACGGGGGCTGCCGCACGCGTCTGCACGTGACCGATGGCGCTCTTGCACAGCGCGATTTGTTGTTCGAGCGTCTGCAGATCCGGCGCGAACGGCTTCAACGCGGCGTTGCCCACACTCTCGCTGCGCAGTTCGCCAACGACCACGGCCATCGTCGAGAGCGGTGTGCCAAGTTCGTGCGCCACGCTCGCGGCCTGGGCGCCGAGGGCGGCCATCCGCTCGTCGCGCAGCAGCCGCTGTTCGGCGCGGGCGAGTTGGGCGTCGCGCGCCCGCAAGGCGCGCGACATCCGCGAAACGAACCACGCAATCACGAGCACGCTGACCACGAAGTTGACCCACATGCCGGCCAGATGCAGGCGCAGCAGGTTGCCCGGGTCGGCCAGATCGAGCGGCACGTACTGGAAGTTCAGCGCGCCATAGGCGACCAGTGAGAGCAGCGCCAGTTGCGACGCATTGCGCCACGGCAGCACGGCGGCTGCAATCGCCAGGCCGGGCAGGAAGAGCGAGACGAACGGGTTGGTTGCGCCCCCCGAGAAGAACAGCAGCGCGGTGAGCGCGGCAAGATCGACGAGCAACTGGCTCATCAGGTCAAGATCGGTGCGGCGCCGGGCTCGCTCGATGCCGCGGCGGGCACGCACCCACGTGAGCACGTTGAACAGGACTTCGAGGGCGATGATGGTGAGCATCGGCTCGAGCGGCAGACGCACGCCGAGCCAGAGTTGCACGACACCGATGGTCGCCAACTGGCCGACGATGGCCAGACAGCGCAACCAGAAGAGCTGAACGACGTTGGCTCGCTCGATGGGAAAATGAGTCATACGACAAGTGTACCAAGTCCGGGTCACGGGCAATCCGGCGTCGTCGGACGCTGCGACACTCTGCCGCACGGGGGCTGATGCCCGGCATCAGGCAGCGCGCGCCCGCGCGTCGCGGGGTGCGACTACAATGAACGTCCACGTCTTGTGCGACATGGCGTCGCACACCCTGTCATGTGATGCCGGGCGGAGGCGTTCCGTCGACAACGAAAAGGAGTTTGCATGAAGCACAAACTTTGGGCGGCTGCCGCACTGAGTCTTGGCATGGCCTCGGCTTACGCACAGGTGGGGCAGGTAGCGGTGTCGGACGCGTGGGCGCGCGGCACGGTGCCCGGTCAGAGCGCGACCGGCATCTACATGACGTTGCAGGCGCCCCAGGCGACCACCCTCGTCGGCGTGAGCACGCCCGCCGCCGCGAACGCCGAAGTGCATGAGATGAAGCTCGAAGGCACGCTCATGAAAATGCGCGCCCTGCCGAACGGATTGCCGCTGCCGGCCAACCAGCCCGTGCAGCTCAAGCCGGGCAGCTATCACATCATGCTCACTGACCTGAAGGCGCCGCTCAAGAAGGGCGACACCGTGCCGGTCACGTTGCGCTTCGAGTCCGCCGATCACAAGAAGTCCGAGCAGCACGTCGAGGTGCCTGTCCGCGATCTGGCGGCAGGCGCGCCCGCGGGCGGCGGCATGAGCGGTATGAGCGCCATGAGCGGTACGGGCGGTACGGGCGGTACGGGCGGAATGAGTGGTATGTCCGGCATGGCGCACGGCGCGCATAGCCAATAAGTCGCAGGCGGCTCAGGCCACGGAGTTGCGCCACCGCAACAGCCTTGGCGCGCTCGCGGAAGGGCCACCGGTGGGCGTTCACGGCGCACAAATCCGGGGACGAGAGGGGCCGAGGGAAAAATCGGCCACTGATGGGCGTCCGTGGAGAAGTCAAAGGGGAGATACGCACGCGCGTTCCTGCGCCGCTGACGGGGCGGGAATCGCCGCTTTTGCGGTTACCGTCCCGCATGTGACGACGGGGAGGCATGGGCATTGGCCGATGCAAGCCCCGGACCCTTCCGAAACCCGTCAACGCCCCGCACGCATGGGCTTCTTGGCTGTACAATTCGCCGTGTTTCTGGTCCACCTGCGAAATAACCTTCCCGCCATGTCCGATCCGCAACTGTCTTCCATCGACGACATCGCACCTGCTCTCAAGGCCGAAGTTCTGGCTGAGGCGATGCCGTACATCCGCAAATATCACGGCAAGACCGTGGTGATCAAATACGGCGGCAACGCAATGACCGAAGAGCGTCTGAAGCGAGGCTTCGCGCGCGACGTCATTCTTCTCAAGCTCGTGGGCATCAACCCGGTGGTGGTGCACGGGGGCGGCCCGCAGATCGATCAGGCGCTCAAGAAGATCGGCAAGCAGGGCACGTTCATTCAGGGCATGCGCGTGACCGACGAAGAGACGATGGAAGTGGTCGAGTGGGTGCTCGGCGGCGAAGTCCAGCAGGACATCGTCATGTTGATCAACCAGTACGGCGGCCAGGCGGTGGGTCTCACCGGCAAGGACGGCGGCCTGATCAACGCGCGCAAGATGTTGATTCCGGATCGCGAGAACGCCGGCAAGCTCCTCGACATCGGTTTCGTCGGCGAAGTCGACTCGATCAATCCGGCTGTGGTGCGCGCCCTGCAGGACGACGCGTTCATCCCGGTGATCTCGCCGATCGGCGTTGGAGAAGACGGTCAGGCGTACAACATCAACGCCGACCTCGTGGCCGGCAAACTGGCCACGGTGCTGGGCGCCGAGAAGCTGGTGATGATGACCAACATCCCGGGCGTGATGGACAAGGACGGCAATCTGCTGACCGACCTGTCGGCGCGCGAGATCGACGACCTGTTCGCCGACGGCACGATCTCCGGCGGCATGCTGCCGAAGATTTCGTCGGCACTCGACGCCGCGAAGAGCGGCGTGAAGTCGGTGCACATCGTCGACGGCCGCATCGAGCATTCGGTGCTGCTCGAAATTCTGACGGAACAGCCGTTCGGTACGATGATCCGCTCGCACTGAGTCGGCTCGCACGTAGTGCGACACCTGGCGGGCGGTGACGATGGTGACATCGCACGACGCCGCCGGTATCGAAGGCGGACCCTGCGGGGTCCGCTTTGTTTTGTTGCGCCCCTTTGTTCCTGAGACCCCATGCCCATCCCCGCCTTTTTCTCCTGGAGCGGCGGCAAGGATTCCTGCCTTGCCCTGCATCATGCGCTGTCGTGCGACGCGCGCGGCGAGCCGCACTATGACGTGCGGCGTCTACTGGCGATGTTCGACGAAACGGGCGACAGTTCGCGCTCGCACGGCTTGCCGCTTGAATTGATGCAGGCGCAGGCCGAGGCACTCGGCATCGCGCTCGACGTCGGCCATGCCGGCTGGCGCGAATACGAGGCGGCGTTCGTCGCCCGCTTGCAGGCGATGCGCGCCGAGGGCATCACGCATGGCCTGTTCGGCGATATCGATTTGCAGCCGCATCGCGAATGGGAAGAGAAGGTCTGTGCGGCGGTGGGCATGACCGCCGTATTGCCGCTGTGGCAGCGCGAGCGCCTGACGCTCGCGCACGAATTCATCTCGCTGGGCTATCGCGCGGTGATCGTGTGTGTGGACGGACGCCACCTCGGGCCGGAATTCGTCGGCCGCGAATACGATGCGTCGCTGTTGGCCGATCTGCCGGCGCACGTCGACGCGTGCGGTGAGAACGGCGAGTTCCACACGTTCGCCTACGATGGCCCGCGCTTCACGCGACCGGTGCCGTGGCGCATCGCGCGTGTCGAGACGATTCACGGCCCTAAGGAATACGGCGGCACACCGTACCACCGCGCGCAAATCGTGGCAGCGGGCGACTGACCCGCGCCCGGGGCATCAGCCGGGCGCCGTCAGCCGTCGCAGCTCGTCGAGCAGCTTGACGGCAGGGCTCGGCAAGATTCCCTGACGGCGGCGGAACGCCGTGAGCGTGCGCGTGGCGTGCACGGTCGGGATCGGCAGGGTGTCCATCACACCCGCGCGCGCTTCGACGTCATACATCGGCTCGGGCATCCACGTCAGAAAGCCGCATCGCGCGACCATGCTCTTGAGCACCGGGACGGAGCGCGTCTCCACGACAATGTTCGGCAACGCCAGCCCATGCGCGGCGAACACGCTCTCCACATGCGCGTATGGCGCAGTGCCGCGCGGCGGAATCGCCCAGCGTTCCCCGAGCGTGTCGGCCAGGGTGAGTGTCCTTTGCTGGCGCAACGGATGGTCGCACGCGGCCACCACATAGCTGTCGTCCTTCCAATGGCAGTCGGAGATCGCGACGATGTCGTCGGTGTCGGGGGCCACGGTCGAGAGCGCCAGATCGATCTCGTGGCGCATCAGTCCCTGGGCGAGCCGGTCCCAAACCCCTTCGATGATTTCCACGCGCAGGTTCGGCCAGCGGTCGAGCACGCGCTCGACCGCGAGCGGCAGCACATGGCTGGCGATGGCGCCGACCGCGCCGACCTTGATCGTGCCTTTGGAGAGCCCGCGCAACGCATCGATTTCTTCGCGCGCATGCTCGGCTTCGCGCGCCAGCAACATGGCGTGCGGCAGCAGCGCCTGCCCGAACGCTGTCAAGGCCATCCCCTTGCTGTGCCGCTCGAACAGCGGCGCGCCGAGATCGACTTCGAGCCGTTTGATGGTGCGGCTCAGCGCGGGCTGGGTCAGATGCAGCTCGGTCGCCGCGCGTCCGAGACTGCCGGTCTCAACGATGGTCGTGAAAGCGCGCAATTGCTGGAGATTGAGGCTCATGAGGGGAGGGCACTCCGGAGGTCGGGACGAGACCGAGCGCTGCTACGACAACGCGGCGGCATGGCGACGTACAAGTCATGCAAAAGCGTAATGACTTCGGTAAGCAAAAGCAATTCCGGTGCATATATCGACTCCCTATACTCGTCGAAACGCTCGCCGAGACCCGCGTCCGATCGCGCGGCCCGAGCCACAACAACCCCCGCCGTCACGCGTTCGCCCGTCGACGGTGGCAGGAGACGACAGCCCCCATGAAAGACAGCCGAGAACTTCGTGCCGGCCAACGCGCCGGCGACCCTCAGACCCTGACGGTTCGCGAGGTGGTCATCGATCTGATGCGCCGCCATGGCATGACAAAGGTATTCGCCAACCCCGGTTCGACCGAGCTGCCGTTGTTCCGCGACTTCCCGCCGGACTTCGAGTACGTGCTGGGCCTGCAGGAGGCCGTCGTTGTCGGCATGGCCGATGGTTACGCGCAGGCGAGCGGCAACGCGGCGTTCATCAACCTGCACTCGGCCGCCGGTGTGGGCAACGCGATGGGCAACATCTTTACCGCCTACAAGAACCAGACGCCGCTCATCGTGACGGCCGGACAGCAGGCGCGCTCGATTCTCCCGTTCGATCCGTTCCTCGCGTCGGCGCGTGCGACCGAGCTGCCGCAACCGTATGTCAAGTTCAGTCTGGAACCGGCGCGAGCCGAAGACGTGCCGCTGGCGCTGGCTCGGGCGTATCACATCGCCATGCAGGAGCCGAAGGGGCCGGTCTTCGTCTCCATTCCGGTCGACGATTGGGATCGGCCGGCCGAGGCATTGCCGCCGCGTCAGGTGAGCACGCGGGTGCAGCCCGACCCGTTCGCGCTTGCCCAACTTGGGGCGGCGCTCGACGCATGCTTGCGTCCGGTGTTCGTGGTCGGTTCGTCGATTGACCGCGCGGGGGCATTCGATGTCGTGCGCGCGTTGGCCGAGCGGCATCACGCGCGCGTCTTCACCGCACCCATGTCCGCGCGTTGCGCGTTCCCGGAAGATCACCGGCTGTTTGCCGGGTTCCTGCCGCCGATGCGCGAGAAGATCGTCGATCTGCTGGGCGGTCACGATCTGATTCTCGTGATTGGCGCCCCGGCGTTCACGTATCACGTGGAAGGGGCCGGGCCGCATGTGCCCGAGGGCGCTTCGCTGTTCCAGTTGACCGAAGATCCGGGCGTGGCCGCGTGGACGCCGGTCGGCGCCTCTGTCGTCGGTAACGTGCGACTCGGCGTGGAAGCCCTGCTCGCGCGTGAGGTCCTCGGTGAGCGTGAGTTGCCGCCGCCGCGCAGCATGCCGCCGGTGGCGCTGCCGAACGCGGCAGGCGAGCGCATGTCGACGGCCTTCGCACTGCAAACGCTCGCGAGCGTGCGCGAGGCCCATGACATCGTCGTCGAGGAGGCGCCGAGCGCGCGCCCCGTCATGCAGCAATACCTGCGTTTCTCGCAGCCAGGCACGTTCTACACGATGAACAGCGGCGGTCTCGGCTACTCGATGCCCGCGGCCGTCGGGGTGGCGATGGCGCATCCCGGGCGGCGCGTCATCGGCCTGATTGGCGATGGCTCCGCGATGTACTCGATTCAGGGCTTGTGGAGCGCGGCCCAAGCCAGGCTGCCAATCACGTTCGTTATCCTTAATAATTGCCGATACGCAGCATTACAGGACTTCGCGCCGTCGTTCGGCTTCGGTCCGGCCGATCCGGTGCAGGGGACCGATCTGCCTGATCTGGATTTCGTGCGTCTGGCCGAAGGCATGGGCGTGCGCGCGCAGCGCGTCGCGCAGGGCGGCGAATTGCGCGACGTCCTGTCGCAGGCATTCGCGAGCGGCGAGACGCGTCTCGTCGAGATCATGGTGACATGACGCACGGCGCGAGCCATCCCGAGACGAACTACCGAGCCAGGAGACAAAACACCATGCAAACCCAGCAAGACCCCAAAGCGCTGTCGATGCTGATCGCCGGCAAGCGCGTCGGCGCGACACACGGCGCCACGTTCGAGCGGCGCAATCCGTTGGACGGCGACGTCGCTTCGCGGGCACCGGCCGCCACGCTCGACGACGCCCGCGCCGCGGTGTGCGCCGCATCGGACGCGTTCCCCGCCTGGTCGAACACCGGGCCCGGCGAACGGCGCGCGCTGTTGATGAAGGCTGCCGACCGGCTTGAAGCGAAGGTCGAGGCGTTTCAGGCGGCCATGGCGGCGGAAACGGGAGCGTCTGGCCTGTGGGCCGGCTTCAACGTGCATCTGGCGGCGCAGGGGCTGCGCGAAGCGGCTGCCATGACGACGCAGATCGCCGGCGAGATCATTCCCTCGGATGTGCCCGGCAGCCTCGCAATGGGCGTGCGTCAGGCCGCCGGCGTAGTGCTTGGCATCGCGCCGTGGAATGCGCCAGTGATTCTTGGCGTGCGCTCGGTCGCGCTGCCGCTCGCCTGCGGCAACAGCGTCGTCTTCAAGGGCTCGGAGCTGTGCCCGGCTACGCACGGCCTGATTGCCGATGCGCTTGACGAAGCGGGTCTGCCACCGGGCGTCGTGAACTTCATCACGAATGCACCGAAAGACGCGGGCGCCATCGTCGAAGCGCTGATCGCCGCACCTGCCGTGCGTCGCGTGAACTTCACCGGTTCGACGCGCGTCGGCCGCATCATCGCCACGCTGTGCGCCGAGCATCTCAAGCCGGCGGTGCTGGAGCTGGGCGGCAAGGCACCGTGTCTTGTGCTCGACGACGCCGATCTTGACGCGGCGGTGAGCGGTGTCGCGTTCGGCGCGTTCGCCAACTCCGGCCAGATCTGCATGTCGACGGAGCGCATCGTGGTGGCCGAATCGATTGCCGACGCCTTTGTCGACAAGCTGGCCGCCAAGGCGCGCGCGCTGCCGCTGGGCGATCCGCGAGACGGCCCGGTCGTGCTGGGCTCGGTGATCGACATGGCGACCGTCGCGCGCTGCAATGCGTTGATCGACGACGCGCTCGCCAAGGGCGCAACGCTGCTGTGCGGCGGCCGTGCCGACACTACGCTCATGCCTGCGACGTTGCTCGATCACGTCACGCCGGACATGCAGATCTATCGCGAGGAGTCGTTCGGTCCGGTCAAGGGCATTGTGCGCGTGAAGGACGACGAAGCCGCTATCGCCTGCGCCAACGACAACGCCTATGGCCTGTCGTCCGCCGTGTTCAGTCGCGACATCGCCCGCGCGATGGGCGTAGCCAGGCGCATCGAATCAGGCATCTGCCACATCAATGGCCCCACGGTGCACGACGAAGCGCAGATGCCGTTCGGCGGCGTGAAGTCGAGCGGCTGGGGACGTTTCGGCGGCAAGGCCGGCATTCATGAATTCACCGATCTGCGCTGGATGACGGTGCAGACCACCCCGCGTCATTACCCGTTCTGAACGACGTCCAGTCGCCAGCGCAACGATGACGTCATGCAGGACCACCATACCGCCGCAGCCGGGACACCGGAACAGACGGCCGGAGGAGACAACCGTGTCACAACCGTTTGAGACTGCACCGGCGGCTGCCGGTGCCACGTCCGGCCACACGCAGGCCGGCGACGTGCATCACTTGGAAGCGAACACCGCCGGCGCGACGGCGAACTTCGGCCGCGTAGTCGCGGCCAGTTGCTTCGGTACCGCCATCGAGTGGTATGACTTTTTCGTCTACGGCTTTCTCGCGCCCATCGTGTTCGACCGGCTGTTCTTCCCGCAGCTCGACGCGATGACCGGCATGATCGCCGTATTCGCCACGTTCGCCGTGGGCTTCCTCGCGCGGCCCATTGGCGGCATCGTGTTCGGACACTTCGGCGACCGCATCGGGCGCAAGTCGATTCTGCTGTTCACGCTGATTCTGATGGGCGTGGCCACCACGATGATCGGTCTGTTGCCGACCTACGACCAGGTCGGCATGTGGGCGCCGATCATGCTCGTCACACTGCGCTTCGTGCAGGGGTTTGCGCTCGGTGGCGAGTCGGTCGGCGGGTTGCTGATGACGGTCGAGGGGGCCCCCGCGCACTTGCGCGGCCTGTTCGGCGGACTGATCCAGGCCGCCGGGCCGACGTCGATCGTTGGCGCGTCGCTCGCCATCGTGCTGATCACCCGCCTGCCCGAAAAAGATTTGCTCGCGTGGGGTTGGCGCGTGCCGTTTCTCGTAAGCCTGCTGCTCGTGGCACTGGGCACCTACGTGCGCCTGAAAGTCGAGGAGTCGCCGAGCTTCAAGGCGGCGGAGCAACATCGCGACATCGCGAAAGTGCCGGTCGTGGAAGTGCTCACGCATTACTGGCGGCCGACGCTTGTCACGTTCTTCATTTGCCTGGCCGAGACGAGCTTCTTTTACCTGGTGGCGATCTTCTCGCTGTCGTATGGCACCAAGACGCTCGGCTTGCCGCGCAACGTGATGGCCGACGGCGTGCTGTACGCGAACCTGCTCGCCATGCTGACGATCCCGACGTTCGGCATGCTCTCCGACAAGCTGGGACGCCGTCCGATGTTCCTGTTGGGGTTGGCCGCCACGGCGATCTTCATCTATCCGTTCTTCCTGATGATGGGCAGCAAGGAGACGGCGCTGGTTGTGTTCGCCATCGTGATCGGCGCGGGCCTGATTCACCCGATGATGTTCGGCCCCGAAGGCAGCTTCTTCTCGGAACTGTTCGATACGCGTGTGCGCTTCTCGGGCGTGTCGCTCGGCAAGCAGATCGGTACTGTGCTGGGGGGCGGACTCGCACCGATGATCGCGGCGAGTCTGCTTGCCTGGAGCCATGGCCACATTTGGCCGGTCATCGTCTACTTCGTTGTGCTCGCCGCGATGGCGTTGATCTCGACGTTCCTCGTCCGGGAGACAAGGGATCGGGTGCTGTGATGTCCAGGGCGGCCATGGCATCCGCGGCGTCGATCAGGTCAATACGTCGATAGCGCCGATGATGCTCGCGCTGCGTTCAGGCCATCGTTAAAAAAATCAGCCCCGCTCGCGATGCGAAGCGGGGCGATGCCCTTCGGTGTTGACAATGACGCGTTACAGATCGAGCACCAGCATGGGCGACTGGCTACGCGAGCAGCAGGGCAGGATCTGGTCGTTGGCGGCGCGCTCGTCGTCGGTCAGGTAGACGTCGCGATGCTCGGGGGTGCCGTCGATCACGCGCGTGAGACACGTGCCGCACACGCCTTGCTCGCACGACATCTGTACCTCCACGCCCTGCGCGGCGAGCGCCGCGACGATGGTCTCGCCGGCCTTCACGTTGATCACACGACCGCTCGAATGCAGCTTCACCTGGAACGCCTTGTCGCCCGCCGTCTCCGCGGGTGCCGGCGCGGCGAAATACTCGCGATGCACATTGCCTTCCGGCCACTGCGCCGCTTCCGCGCGCGCCAGCACGGCATCGATGAATCCCGCCGGGCCGCAGACATACAGGTGCTTGCCGCCGGACGGATGTGCGAGAATCGCGTCGAGATCGGCGCGCTCGCCTTCGCTGTCGAAGTACAGACGCGTCTTCGCGGCGAGATCGTCGCGGGCGAAACGATCGCGAAATGCCGCGCGCGCCGGTTCACGCGTGCCGTAATGCACTTCGAACGACGCGCCGCGCTCGGACAACGCTTCGGCCATGCACAGAATCGGCGTCACGCCGATCCCCCCGGCAAGGAGGATGCTGTGCGTGGCGTGTTCCGCCAATGGGAAGTGGTTGCGCGGCGCGCTGATCTCCACCGTCGTGCCAGGCGTGAGCGCGTGCATGGCGCTCGAGCCACCTCGCGACGCGGGGTCGCGCAGCACGCCCAAGCAGTAGCGATGGGTCTCCCCGGGCGCATTGCACAACGAGTATTGCCGCACGAGACCCTCGGCGACATGCACGTCGATGTGTGCACCCGCGGTGAAGGCCGGCAGCGGGCTGCCGTCGACGCTCACCCACTCGAATTCGCAAATGTCGGTGGCGACATCGCGCTTGCTCGCGAGCCGGACCTTCATGCCGCGTTCTCCACGTTCGCCACGCTCCCCGTTCCTGCCCGCTCGGCCTCGATCAGGCGATCGAGTACCTTGCGCGACTGCACGCCGCCCGCGTCGATGTTGAGCTTCAGGATCTTCTTCTCCGGATACGCCGAGAGATTGCGTTGCTGCGCTTCGAGCACTTCCTGGTCCTCGGCGAAGATGCCGCCCTGGCCGCGCTTGATCGCGGCGGTCAGCTCGGCATCCTCGGGCTTGAAGTTGCGCGCCATGCCCCAGAAGTACCAGATCGATTCGTCGGTCTCAGGCGTGATGAAGTCGACCACGATGCTGCCCGCCTTCTTGTCGGCCGGGGCATCGTAACCGCCATGCCCCGCGTGCGCCACGCCCACTTCGATCATCACGTGACTCGGCGGCGTGAAGCGGCACACTTGCCAGCGGTCGCACGGCACCTGGTCGTCCAGGCCGTTCGCGCGCAGCGCGCTCGCCCAGAACGGCGGGGCCTTGATGTTCTCCATATGACGCGCCGTGATCACGCTGTCCCCCTCGACCGTCGTCTTCGGCGGGGCTTCCTCGATCTCTTCCTGACCGATGCTCGTCGCGTGCACATAGGTCTCGTGCGTCAGGTCCATCAGATTGTCGATCATCAGTCGATAGTCGCACTGGATGTGATACAGGCCGCCGCCGTACGCCCATCGATCGCTGAGTGCCCATGCCAGATGCGGAATCTCGTCGGGATTCGCGAGGGCGGCGTCGCCCGGCCAGACCCACACGAAGCCGTAGCGCTCCACGCACGGATACGCACGCGTTTTCGGAAAGCCGCCGACACGCTGGCCGACCATCTTCGTGCATTTGCCGCCACCGTCGACCGTCAGGCCGTGATAACCGCACACGAGGTGGCCGTCCTTGACGAAGCCCAGCGACAGCGCCGCGCCGCGGTGCGGACAGAAGTCTTCGAGGGCCGCGACGTTGCCGTTGGCTTCGCGGAAAAACACCATCGCCTCGTTGCAGATCTTGCGGCCCAGCGGCTTGTCGGCAAACTCGTCCGGCGTGCACGCCACGTACCAGGTATTTTTCAGGAACATGATGGCTTGTCTCCTAGGCGCGCCTTCAATTGGCGCGCTCTCGTCTCGATAGAGGATGGTCGGGATGAAGTCGGTGAAATCGGTGAAGTCGGAGGGGGCGCGTCAGAGCAACTGCGCGCCCATGCTGTGTTCTTGCGTGACGATGTGCTCGCGGCACATGAACTCGGCGCGATCGGGCTGGCGCGCGGCAATCGCCTCGACGATCGCGTGATGCTGCCGATGCGCGTACGCGAGGATGTCGGCGTACTGGCGTCGATCCTTGTGCCCGAAGGCGACCGTGCGCGGCGCGACGAAAGGCACCAGATTGCAGCGCGTGACGAAGCCCTCGAGCAGCGCGTTCTGTGCGCCGGTGACGAGCAGATCATGAAAGCGTGCGTTGAGCGACGCATAGCCGATCTGGACTTCGGCCGTCATCGTATGGTCGGCGAGCAGGGCATCACCTTCGGCCAGCAGGTCGCGCAACTGCTTAAGCAACTCGACGCTTGCGCCTTTCTCGGCGAGCAGACGCGCGGCATAGCCTTCGAGCGCGCCGCGCAGATGCAGCGCCTCGACACTCTCCTCACGCGTATGCGCGCGCACCGCATAGCCTCGCTGACCGGCGCGCACCACCAGGCCTTCCTCGGCAAGCACCGGCAATGCCTGCCGTACCGGCATGCGCGAAACACCCAGTTGCTCGGCGAGCTTGGCTTCGGCCAGACGCTCGCCCGGCGCCAGTTCGCCCTTGAGGATCATCTCGCGCAACTGGACCGTGGTTGGCGTGGGATGCAGCATGCGTCTCCTTTCGATGGCGGGAATTCGTGCCGGTCGTGCTGGACCCTTCCAGCCTCGGCTTTTTTATTATGGGATCCCATAATTGTCTTTCGCATCCGTATATACCCTGCTTTATGTGCATATGGGATCCCATATAGACTCGCCGCAGCATCAATGCGGGCCGTCGCATGGCGTCGCCCGCGCATGACAAGACAAACGACGGAGACTTCACGTGGCAAAGATCATTGGGGGGATCGGCACGTCGCATGTGCCGACCATCGGTGTGGCGTACGACAAGGGCAAGCAGCAGGATCCCGCGTGGGCGCCGCTGTTTGAGGGCTATGAGCCCGTGGCGAAGTGGTTGGCCGAGAAGCAGGCTGACGTCCTGGTGTTTTTCTACAACGATCACGCGACCACGTTTTTCTTCGACATGTATCCGACGTTCGCGCTCGGCGTGGGCGACACGTTCCCGATTGCCGACGAAGGGGCGGGGCTGCGTCCGCTACCGCCGATTCGAGGCGACGTGGCGTTGCAGGCACACATCGCCGAGTCGCTCGTGAACGACGAGTTCGACATCACCGTCTTCCAGGACAAGCCCATCGACCACGGCTGCGCATCGCCGCTGCCGCTGCTCTGGCCGCACAAGCCGGACTGGCCGGGCACCGTCGTGCCGATTGCCATCAACGTCCTGCAATACCCGTTGCCGACCGGCCGTCGCTGCTATCGCCTCGGTCAGGCCGTGCGCCGCGCCATCGAGTCGTATCCGGAGGATCTGCGCGTGGTGGTCGTGGGCACGGGCGGTCTCTCGCACCAGATTCACGGCGAGCGCGCAGGCTACAACGACGAAGCGTGGGATCGCGAATTCCTGTCGTTGCTCGAGAACCAGCCCGAGACGTTGACCGAACTCAAGCATGTGGATTACGTCGAGCGGGGCGGTGCCGAGAGCGTCGAGCAGATCATGTGGCTGTCGATGCGCGGTGCGCTGGGCCCGCGCATCAAGCGTCTGCATCTGAACTACTACCTCGCGACGACCACTGCGATGACCGTCGCGCTCTACGAGGAGGACGCCGCATGAACCCGCAGCTCGAAGGCATCGAGGCGATTACCGGCACGTACGCGTTCGACCTGCGCGTGAGCCATCGCACGCTCAAGCTCAATCGCTTCTTCTGGCACATGATTCGCGCCGAGCATCGCGAGACGTTTCTCGGCGATCCCGTCGCCGCGATGACGGCGGCCGGTCTCACCGCCGACGAGCAGGCGATGGTGCAGGCGCAGGACTGGCTGGGCCTTGTGCGCCACGGTGTGAATTTCTTTGTGCTGGAGAAGTTTGCCCGCGTGGTGCGCAAGACCAACCTCGAAGTCTATGCGCTCATGCGTGGCGAGACGCTCGACGCGTTCATGGCCACGCGACGCGTGCCGACCCTGCGCTGAGCCCGGCCGAGCCAAGCACCGCGCATGTCCCTCGATACCTCCATCAGTCTCGCTCACACGCCGGCCGCACCCGCGTTGGCATGTCACGAGCGCGGCACCTGGAGCCGAACGCCGCATACCAACGAGGCGCCGCGCCTGTGTCGAAAGTTGCGTGGCCTTCGCGCGATGGTCGCCGTACTCGAATGCGATTCGGTCGCGCGGGCGGCGCGCATGCTGCATCTGTCGCAGTCGGCCGTGGCGCGGTCGATCTCCGACATTGAGGCGGAGCTGGGTTTCCCGCTGTTTCAACGCAGCGGGCGCGGCCTGATTCCGAACGCGGCCGGTCAGCGCCTGGGGGTGCGCGCCACGCGCGCGCTCGCGGAGTTGGCCAACGGGTACCGCGATGCGTTTGCCGCCACGGCGTCGCAGGCCGACGGCGGGGCGCGGGCGGCGAGCCGCTTCGCGGCGGTCGTCGCGCCGCAACAACTCACGAGCTTCATCGCGGTGGCGGAGCTGGGGAGCGGGCCGCTCGCGGCAAGTCGCCTGCAATGCTCGCAGCCGACCATTCAGCGCAATCTCGATCAGCTCGAAGATCTCATCGGTATCAAGCTGTTTCGACGCACGCCGCGCGGCACGCGTCTGACCGACGAGGCGCAGGCCTTGCTCGGCCCGGTCAAGCGCGCGCTGGCCGAGCTGGCGATCGCCGAAGACGAACTCGCGCCGTTCGGCGGGCGTCAGCAAGGCACCGTGATCGTCGCCGCGTTGCCGCTGTCCAGCGGCTTTTTGCTGCCCAAGGCCATCGACAGTCTGCTGTACACGTTGCCGTATCTGAACGTGACGGTGGTCGACGGCACGTACGAAGCCCTGATTCGCCAGTTGCGGCAGGCGGACGTCGACATGATCGTCGGCGCCTTGCGGGCGAGCGATGTGCCGCCGGACATCCGTCAGGAGGCGCTGTTCGAGGATCACCTGTCGGTGGTCGCGCGTGCCGATCACCCGTGTCTGACGTCGGGGCGCAGGCCCACGCTTGCGGCGCTTGCCGAGTACGGGTGGGTGAGTCCGCTGCCCGCCACGCCCGCGCGCCGCGTGTTCGAGCGAGTGTTTCATGCGGAAGGCCTGGGATTGCCGCGCACGCAGGTGCATGCGAGCAGTTCACCGGTGGTGCGCGGGCTGCTGTCGTCGAGCGACCGGCTCGCCTTGCTCTCGCCGGTACAAATCACGTCGGAGTTGCGCACCGGCGAACTGGCGGTCGTGCCGGTGCCGTTGCAACACGCACGACGAGCGATCGGCGTTGCCACGCGGCGCGATGGTTTGCTGTCCCCGGCCGCGGAACAGTTGCTCGATGAGCTGCGCGCGCTGGCGCCCACGATGCAGCATCCGACGTAAGACGCGCAGCACGCTCGGCATATCGTTCGCGAGTGCGGCGAAATTCGCCGGATCCGCCATGACTTGCATGTCTCGTCGCGTTATCCCGCGCACGCTTTCCGATTCCAGGATCATCCCGTGAAGTCCCTTCACGCCTTCTCGCCGCGCCTTTTGCGGCGGGCGTTCCCCCAGGGGAAGGCGAAACGTCTCGCACTGCGAAATCTCCTTGGCGAAATGCGCGCGATCCCCTAAGGGAAATCTCGGGGATATACGAAAAACGCAACGCTCGACGCGGGAGTTTCATTCGACGCGCGGTGCCCGGCTGCCTAAGCTGACTCCCATACCTTGAAAAGGCCCGCCAACCCCTGGCGCGCCATATCAGAAAACGGAGCGGCGCACGACGCCGACGAGGAGACGACACCATGATGAAGCGCCATCTGTGGCTTGCTGTGGCACTTGCGAGCGTTTGCCAATTCACCGCCGTCTCGGCGCGTGCCGAGGAAATCAAGGTCGGCATGCTGGGGCTGTTCTCCGGCTCGGCGTCCTGGTGGGGCACCGAGTACCGTCGCGGCGTCAACCTGTGGCTCGATCAGCACAAGAGCCGGGTGGGCGACGACACGCTCGTGGTGCTCGAGCGTGACGAAGGCGGCGTGAATCCGCAGCGCACGCGCCAGCTCGCGCAGGAACTGGTGGTGCGCGATCAGGTGCAGTACCTGTTCGGCGGTTCGTTCACGCCGAACGTGCTGGCCATGGCCGACGTGGCAAACCAGACCAAGACGCCGCTCGTCATCGGCAATTCGGGTACGTCCAGCGTGACGCTCAAGTCGCCGTACTTCGTGCGCACCGGTTTCACGCAGTGGGCGGTAAGTGTGCCGCTCGTGGAGTACGCCGCCAGCAAGGGGGTGAAGAACGCGGCCATCGTGGTGGCAGACTATGCGCCGGGCTACGACGCGATCGACGCTTACAGTGAGACGTTCAAAAAGGCGGGCGGCAAGATTGCTGCTGAAGTGAAGGTGCCGCTCGGCACGACCGACTTCTCGAGCTATCTGCAACGCGTGCGCGACGCCAAGCCGGATGCTCTCTTCCTGTTCATGCCGGTGGGGCCGATGTCGGCCGGGTTCGTCAAGGCGTTCAAGGAGCGCGAACTCGACAAGGCGGGTATCCAGCTCTTCGCAACGACGGAGACGATGGAGTCCGACCTGCCGGCCATCGGCGAGAGTGCCATCGGCACCATCACGGCGCTGCATTACTCGCCGTACCTGACGTCGCCGGAGAACACAGCGTTCGTGAAGGCGTACAAGGCGAAGTACGGGCCGGGCGCACTGCCGTCGATCGCTTCGGTGTCGGCCTACGACTCGATGACGGTCATCGCGCAGATGATCAAGGCCACGAAGGGCAAGAAGGATGGCGACAAGGCGATCGCGGCGGTGAAGGGCTTCGCGTGGACGAGCGCCCGGGGTCCGGTGTCGATCGATCCGAAGACGCGCGAAATCGTGCAGAACGTGTACATCCGCCGCGTGGAGAACATCGACGGAAAGCTGGGCAACAAGCCCATCGAGACCTTCAAGTCGGTGGTCGAGCCGTGGCACGTGAGCCACCCCCAGGTGGCTGCCAAGTAACGCAGGCGTCGTCGCTCAGTTCGTTCGGTAATTCGTCATGACGCAATCGCTTGCCACTCTCCTGTCGTTGTCGATCGACGGTGTGGCCTACGGGATGTTGCTGTTCCTCATCTCCGTGGGTCTCACGGTCACGCTGGGCGTGATGCGCGTGGTCAATCTCGCGCACTCCGCCTTCGCCATGATCGGCGGTTATTTCACCTTGTGGGCCATGCAACGTGCCGGGCTCGATTTCTTCGCCGCGCTGCTCGTCGGCGTGGCGGGCACGATGGTGCTCGGCGCCGTGCTCGAGCGCACGCTGTATCGCTGGGTCTACACGGCCAACGGTCTTGGGCAGTTGCTCATGACGATCGGGCTCGCGTTCATCATCTGCGCGCTGGCCAAACATCTCGCCGGCACCGAGCTGCAGTCGATCCCGATTCCGGAAGGGCTGCGCGGCACATGGGACTTCGGCGCGTTCTCCGTGTCCGTCTATCGCATCTTCGCCCTGGTGTGCAGCGCGGTCGTGGCACTCGGCATCTGGTGGGGGCTGGAGCGCACGCCGTTCGGCGCGAAGCTGCGCGCGGCGGTCGACAACCCGCGCATGGCGCGCTGCGTCGGCATCGACGTGCCGCTCGTGTTCTCGATCACGTTTGCCATCGGATGCGGGTTGTCCGGGCTGGGCGGCGCGCTGTCCAGTCAGATCCTGCCGCTCGAACCATATTACGGCTTGAAGTACCTGGTGCTCGTGCTGATCGTGGTGGCGGCCGGCGGGCTGGGCAGTCTGCGCGGCTCGCTTTACGCGGGGCTGCTGCTCGGTCTGATCGACACGCTGGGTCGCTACTACGTGCCGGCGCTCGGCGCCTTCATGATCTACCTGGCCGTGCTGGCCATTCTGCTGATCCGCCCGCAAGGGTTGGTCGGCCGTGCCTGAGCGGAGGGTCACGATGTCACCTACGAATCCTCTGCCGCAGGTCGCGGGTACGGCGCACGTCGCCCCCGCGCTGCGTCGCAAACGGCTCGGCGCGCTCGATGGGGTGCTGCTGCTCGCCGCCATCGCCACCTACTGCTTCGCCGATCTGTATCTCGCGCTCGCCACGAGCGTGCTGATCATGATCATCTTCGCGCTCTCGCTCGATCTCGTGCAGGGCTATTGCGGTATCGAAACACTGGGGCATGCTGCGTTCTTCGGCAGCGGCGCCTACGCCGCTGGCCTCTTCGCGCTGCACGTATCGCCCGACCCGCTGCTGGGGCTGGTGGCCGGCGCGGTGGTGGCCGCTGGCGTGGGCCTCATCACCGGCATCGTGGTGCTGCGGGTGAGCGGGCTTACGCAGATCATGCTCACCCTGACGTGTGCCACGCTGCTCTATGAGGCGGGCAACGTCGCGAAGTCGATCACGATGGGCGATGACGGCCTGACCGGGTACACCATCGCCCCGCTGCTGGGCAGGTTCTCGTTCGACATCTACGGACATACGGCGTATCTCTATGCGCTCGCCGTGTTGCTCGTGGTGTATCTGTTCACGCAGTTCCTCGTGAACTCGCCGTTCGGTCTCGCCGTGCAGGGCATTCGCGAGAACGCCACGCGCATGTCGCTGCTTGGCGTACGTGTCGGCCTGCGTCGCCTGATGCTCTACACCCTCGCTGCGGCGTTGGCCGGCGTGGCGGGTGCGCTCTCGGCACAGGTCAACAACATCGTCGCTCTCGACACCCTGTCATTCACGCTGTCGGCCAACGTGCTCGTGATGCTCGCCCTCGGCGGCACCGGACGTCTCTACGGCGCGGCCCTTGGCGCGATCGTCTTCATGGTGCTGTCAGACCGCATCGCTGCCATCGATCCGACGAACTGGCTCGCCGCACTCGGTGTGCTGCTCATCGTAGTGGTGCGCTTCGCGCCCGACGGCCTGATCGGGCTGGTGGATCGCTTCGCCGCCCGCGTGGCTCCTGCGCGACATCGCGCCCGGCGCACATCCGTGGCAGACGCTGGCGGCCTTGCCAATGCAACGACCACGGACAAGGAGGTCACGCCGTGAGCGCTGCACTCGACATTCAAGGGTTGTCCAAACGCTTCGGCCAGCTCGACGTCACGCGCAACGTCAGCCTGTCGCTGCCCGTGGGCGCGCGACACGCGTTGATCGGCCCGAACGGCGCGGGCAAGAGCACGTTGATGAATCTGCTCACGGGCGTGCTCAAGCCGAACGCCGGTGTGGTGCGCGTGGGCGGCACGGACGTGACGTCGATGCCCTCGCACAAGCGCGTGAAGCTCGGGCTCGCGCGCACGTTCCAGCTCAACACGCTGTTCGACACGCTCACTGTGGCCGAGAACGTGGCGCTCGCCCTCACGGCGCGCAGCGGTCTCGATGGTCGCATCGGCAAGCCGCTCGCGCGCCGACCGGCGCTCGTGGAGGAAGCGGCCGAGCGTCTGCGCGCGCTGGGCATGCTCGATCTCGCGGGCAAGCGCATCGACGAACTGGCCTACGGCCAACGTCGTCAGGTGGAAATCGCGCTCGGTCTGGCGCTTGATCCCAAGGTGCTGCTGCTCGACGAACCCGTGGCCGGCGTGCCATCGGGACAGGGCCGCAAGCTCTTCGACCTGCTCGAACGCTTGCCCGAGGACGTGGCGGTGATGGTCATCGAACACGACATGGATCTGGTCTTCCGCTTCGCGCGCCGCATCACCGTGCTGGTCGAAGGCGCGGTGCTCATGGAGGGCGAGAAGGACGACGTGCGCCGCGATCCGCGCGTACGCGACATTTATCTGGGGCGTCGCCATCATGACTGACTTCCTGCTCGAAGCCGCCGAACTCAGCACCGGGTATGGCGAGACCATCGTGCTCGAGAATCTGAGCCTGCGCCTGGCGTCGGGAGAAGCCCTCGCCATTCTCGGTCGCAACGGCGTGGGCAAGAGCACGCTGCTGCTCAGCCTGCTGGGATTGACCACGCGCCACGGCGGCGTGGTGCGCTATCGCCAGGACGATATCTCGACGTGGCCCGCCTACAAGCGGGCCCGTGCCGGGTTGGCGCTGGTGCCGCAGGAGCGCGACATCTTCAAGTCGCTGTCGGTCGAGGAAAACCTGCAGGTGTCCGCGATGGGCGCGACCGGCAACGCCTGGTCGCTCGATCGTGTCTACGACCTGTTCCCGCGTCTTCACCAGCGGCGTCGCAACCTGGGCAATCAGCTCTCGGGCGGCGAGCAGCAGATGCTCGCCATCGGCCGGGCGCTGATCGGTAATCCGCACGTGGTGCTGTTCGACGAGCCGTTCGAAGGGCTGGCGCCGGTGATCGTCGATCAACTCGTCGATGCGTTCTGGAAGCTGCGCGCCGACGGTGGCATGGGCGTGGTGGTCGTGGAGCAACACGCGGAACTGGGGCTGGAACTGACGGACCGCGCGCTGGTGCTCGACCGGGGTCGCGAGGTCTGGTCGGGACGCAGCAGCGAACTGGCCGCTTCCCCGGAATTGCTCGGCACGCTGGTCGGACTGGAAAGCGCCTGAACGGGCACGGCACAACACGTATTGACGTCAAACACATGAGCACATCACAGAACACCCACACCGGCGCATTGGCTGGTCTCGTGGTCAGCGCCCATTCGGCGGACTTCGTCTGGCGCGCGGCGGGCACGATTGCCACGCATGTCGCGCAAGGCTATCGCATGAAGATCGTGTGCCTGTCCTTCGGTGAGCGTGGCGAGTCGGCCAAGCTCTGGCGCAAGGGCGCGGACATGACCGAAGCGAAGGTCAAGGTTGCGCGTCGCGAAGAAGCCCAGCGCGCGGCCGATATTCTCGGTGCGGAAATCGAATTCCTCGATATCGGCGACTACCCGATGCGCGTGTCCGACGAGACGCTCTTCCGGCTCGTCGACATCTATCGCGAGCTGCAACCGTCGTTCGTGCTGAGCCATTCGGAGAAAGATCCGTACAACTTCGATCACCCGCTGGCGATGCACGTCGCGCAGGAAGCCCGCGTCATTGCGCAGGCCGAGGGCCACAAGCCGGGTGAAAAGATCATCGGCGCTCCCGCCGTGCTCGCGTTCGAGCCGCATCAGACCGAGCAGTGCGAATGGATTCCGAACACCTTCATCGACATCACGCCGGTGTGGGAGCAAAAGCGCGCCGCCATCGAGTGCATGGCCGGTCAGGAGCACCTGTGGGATTACTACACGCGCGTGGCGTTGCAACGCGGCGTGCAGGCCAAGCGCAACATCGGCATCGCCGCCGCGCGCGACATCAAATACGCGGAAGGGCTGATGCGCCTGACGCCCGTCGTGACGGAGCGACTGTCATGATCCGCGGCGTCGTCGTTCGTCAGATTCCTCGTGTCGATACCGCCACGCTCGACGTGCTACGCAGTGCAGGCAGCGCGACAGTGCACGAAGCGCAGAGCCGCCTCGGCCTGATGGCCACCTATCTGCGTCCGATCTATGCAGGCGCGGCCGTGGCGGGCAGTGCGGTCACGGTGCTCGCGCCGCCGTCGGACAACTGGATGCTGCACGTCGCGGTGGAACAGGCGCAGCCGGGCGACATCGTCGTGGTTGGCGTGACCTCGCCTTGCGACGACGGTTACTTCGGCGATCTGCTCGCCACGTCGATGAAGGCGCGCGGTGTGGCCGGACTCGTCATCGATGCCGGCTGCCGCGACATCGGCACGCTCACCGACATGCGGTTTCCTGTGTGGTCGAAGGCCATCTCGTCGCAGGGCACCGTCAAGGAGACGCTCGGCTCGGTGAACGTGCCGGTCGTGTGCGCGAATCAGATCGTGAATCCGGGCGACGTGATCGTCGCGGACGACGACGGCGTGGTCGTGGTGCCGTTCGCGAACGCCGAAGCCGTGGCCAGGGCGGCGGCCGCGCGCGGTGCCGACGAAGCCTACAAGCGTGGTGTGCTCGCGGGCGGCACGCTGGGGCTCGACTACTACAAGATGCGCGAGAGGCTTGCCGCGAAGGGCTTGCGCTATGTCGATTCGCTCGACGAGCTGCAAGACGCTTGAGGAACGCGACGTGATGCATTCCCAAACGCGTATCCGGGCCGCGGTCATGCGGGGCGGCACCTCGAAGGGGTTGTACTTCGTCGCCGAGGACTTGCCTGCGCAGGGGGCCGAGCGCGACGCCGTGCTGCTCGCGGCGATGGGCTCGCCCGACGCGCGACAGATCGATGGCATGGGCGGCGCGAATCCGCTCACCAGCAAGGTCGCCATCGTCTCGCGCGCCACGCGGTCCGGCGCCGACGTGGACTATCTCTTTGCCCAGGTTGTGGTCGACGAAGCGCGGGTCGACTACGGACAGAATTGCGGCAACCTCCTCGCGGGCGTGGGGCCGTTTGCGATCGAGCGGGGGCTCGTGAGCGCCTCGGGCGAGGTGACCGACGTCGGCATTCACATGGTCAACACGGGCCAGGTGGCGGTGGCCACCGTGCAGACCCCGTGCGGCGTGGTGAGGTACGACGGCGACGTGGCCATCGACGGTGTGCCGGGCACGGCCGCCCCGATTCCGTTGATGTTCCGCGACACGGCAGGCGCCTCGTGCGGCGCGCTGTTCCCGACCGGACAGCGTCAGGACGTCGTGGACGGTGTCGCGGTGACGTGTATCGACAACGGCATGCCGCTTGTACTGATGCGTGCGGCGGACCTGGGCATCACCGGCGCGGAGTCCTGCGAGCAGCTCGACGCGGCGCCATCGTTTCAGGCGATGCGCGACCGGATCGAGGCGATTCGCCTGGCGGTCGGCCCGCGCATGCAACTTGGCGACGTGCGTTCGCGCACGGTGCCCAAGATGTGTCTCGTCGCGCCGCCGCGGGCCGGTGGCGCCCTCGCGACGCGTTGCTTCATCCCGCATCGTTGCCACTCGTCCATCGGCGTGCTGGCGGCCGTGAGCGTGGCGACCGCGGCCGCGTTACCGGGCACCGTCTGCCATGAGATGGCGGTGGTGCCGGAAAGCGACGCGCCGTTGCTCGCCATCGAGCATCCGACCGGCGAATTCACTGTGCGCCTCGCGCTCGGCGTGGACGCCGACGGCACGACGGATGTCACCGGCGCCGGTCTGCTGCGCACCGCGCGCTGGCTCTTCGACGGCGAGGTGTGCATCCCGAATCATGCTTGGGCGCAAGGAGACAAGCCATGAGCCCCGAACGTCCCCCGTTGCTCCTGCTGCCGGGCTTGCTGTGTGATCACGCGGCATGGGCCGCAACCGCCGCTGGGTTGCCGCAATACGATTGCCGCGTTCCCGAGTGGGGCCTGCTCGACACGCTCGACGCGATGGCCGAACACGTGCTGGCCAGCACCGCCGAGCCGCGCTTCGCCCTCGCGGGGCACTCGATGGGCGGACGCGTGGCGCTGGAGGTGGTGCGTCGCGCCCCGCATCGTGTGACGCATCTCGCGCTGCTCGATACCGGTTACCAGGCACTGCCCAACGGCGAGGCGGCGGAGAAGGAGCGCGCCGGACGTGCCACCTTGCTCGCGCGCGCACGGGAGGCGGGCATGCGTGCGATGGGGCAGGTGTGGGCGACCGGCATGGTGCATCCCGACCAGCTCGGCACGCCGCTGTTCGACACGATTCTCGACATGATCGAGCGCAGCCACCCCGATCAGTTCGCTGCGCAGATTCACGCACTGCTCGGTCGACCGGACGCGACGTCGCTGCTGGGCGACGTGCGTTGTCCGACGCTCGTGCTGTGCGCGCGGCAGGACACCTGGAGCCCGCTGGCGCGTCACGAAGTCATGGCGGCGTTGATCCCGGACAGCGTGTTGCACGTCGTGGAACACAGCGGCCATATGAGTCCGATGGAGCGCCCGCAGGACGTGGCCGATGCCGTGCGGACATGGCTGGCACGGCCCGAATCGGGCGCCGCCGCCCCCGACGCCTCCAAGGTCGGCCGCGCATGACACACGACACCCATCGTCAAGACGCGATGCCCGGCCTCGACGCGCAGACGCTCGACGTATTGCTGGCCAAACAGGCGTGCCACGACCTCGTGATGCGTTTCGTCGCCTGCAACGACCGGCGCGACGCGCAGGGACTCGCCGCGCTCTTCACCGAGACGGGGGTGCTCGTGCGCCCCAATGGCGACACGCTCGTTGGTCCCGTCGCCATCGCGGCCGCGTACGCCGAGCGACCGGCGGATCGGCTGACACGGCATCTCGTCGGCAACGTGCTGATCGATGTCACGTCGCCGACGCGCGCGATCGGCAGCAACACGGTGTTGCTTTGGAGCGCTTCGGCGAACGACGTGCCGGGGCCATTCGGACGTCCGGCGCAGGGTCGTCAGGTCATGGGGGAATTCGAAGACACGTTCGTGCGGACCGCGCAGGGTTGGCGTATTGCCCGCCGCGAAGCGCGTTTTACTTTTGTACGCGAGGCGTAAGGAAACCAGCACTGCGCGTCGCGCCATCCCAACCCTTGTGCCAAGCCGAGGGCGCAGTCCGGGAGGCGGTTAAGAGGGCAGTACCCGAGGCGGCCGACGTGCCGTCGCGCAAATGGCTGGGCCGGCGCGAATGCCGTCGGTCCGGAGGTTGAAGTCTGTAGTTGCTGTGTATTTCAAAAACAAGGGGACAGAAGTGAAAGTGAAACATGCATTGGCCGCTGGCCTGCTGCTGGGGGCGGGCCTGGCGCACGCACAAAGCAACGTGACGCTGTACGGGATCGTCGATACCGGCATCGCCTACTACAACAACGCCGCCACGGGCGGCAGCTTCATCGGCGAGCCGACCCTCACGGGCAAGGTGCCGTCACGCTTCGGGTTCAAAGGCGTGGAAGATCTGGGCGGCGGTCTGAAAGCCGTCTTCACGCTGGAAAGCGGCTTCCAGCCAGGAACCGGCAACGTGAACTATGGCGGGCGCTTGTTCGGTCGACAGGCCAACGTCGGCCTGTCGGGCGGCTGGGGCACGGTGCTGCTCGGTCGTCAGAACAACATGACGTTCTACGTCACGGGCAACGCTGACGTGATCGGACCGTCGATCTTCTCGCTGGCCAGCATCGATCCGTACATCGCCAACGCACGAAGCGACAGCGCGATCGGCTACATGGGCAAATTCTCCGGCGTGACGCTCGGCGCGACGTACAGCTTCGGGCGCGATGGCTCGGCCGCAGGCGGTCCGTCGGCCACGAACTGCGCGGGTAACGTTGCCGGCAATTACCAGGCCTGCAAGCAGTTCACCGGGCTGATCGGCTACGACTACCAGAACTTCGGCATTTCGGCGTCGTACGACCAGATGCACGGCAACACGGGCGCCGCGGCCCCGCTGACCAGCTCGCATTACACCGACTCGCACTCGGTGATCAACGCGTACTACAAGTGGTCGACGGGACGCGTGGGCGGTGGCTGGATTCACCGCAACGTGAGCGCCGATGCCGCCTCGCTGCGCTCTGACATCTACTTCATCGGCCTGACCTATCTGCCGACGATCACGTGGGCGTTCGACGCACAGGCCATTCGCTATCAGTTGAAGAGCCGTGCCAACGCGACGATGCTCATCGGCCGCGCCACGTACTCGCTCTCGAAGCGCACGTCGCTGTATGGCCTGGTCGGCTGGGTGGCGAACAGCCATAACGGCGCGGTGGCGATTGCCGCCGGTGGCTCGGTCGCCACGGGGGGCAACCAGTTCGGCACGATGCTGGGTATTCAGCACACGTTCTGATCGGTGGCGCTGGCGACGGCGCGCAAGCTGTCATCAAGATTTCATCGAGACGTCAGCGTAACGTCAGCGCCATGTCAGAACGCGCAGCATCGCGTGCTTCCGAAGCGAGAGGATCGTCCGGGGGGCGATCCGCTTGTGAGGCGGTGCTGCGCCCCCAGGTTTGTCAAAGCGGGATTCGCGCGCTAGCATCGTGCCTAGTCATGGCGGCACCGTGTTCTGCGACAGGAAGGGCGAATGTCGGGGCGCGGTGACCATCTCCCCGTATCTCCTCGCATGAATCCGCTATCTTCGTGTCTTCTTCTCACGTTCTGAGCCGGCGACGCCGGGCACCCCGCGCCCGAAGCGAACACGGCACGCGCGGTCCGGTCTGGCTGTTCGACCTGGACAACACGCTGCATCGCGCGTCGCACGCGATCTTTCCGCGCATCAACCGCGCGATGACGGCCTATATCGTCGAGAAGCTGGGGCTGCCGCCCGACGAGGCCAATCGTCTGCGCACCGACTACACGGCAAAATACGGGGCCGTGCTGCTCGGCCTCATCAAGCATCACGCCATCGATCCGCATGAATTTCTGGCACGCGTGCACGAGCTGCCGCCGCTGGTCGAGGTGCTGCGCGCCGAGCGCGGGATCGCCCGCCTGCTCGCCGGCCTGCCCGGACGCAAGATTCTCCTGACCAATGCACCCGCGCATTACGCCCTGCCGATTGTCGAGGCGTTGGGCATTCGCCGACATTTCGAGCGCTGCGTGAGCATCGAGGACATGGCGGACCGCCGGGCCTGGCGCGCCAAACCCGATGCGATCATGTTGCGCCGTCTGCTGGTGCGCGAGGGCCTCGCGCCGCATCGCACGTGGCTGGTCGAAGACACCCGCTCTCACCTGAAGCACCTCCGGCATTTCGGCATCAAGACGGTCTGGATCACGGGACATTTGCCGGCCAGAAACAGTCTTGGCGATGCCATGCCGCGCAGTGGGCGCCCACACTACGTAGATATCAAAGTACAATCTCTGCGCGAATTACGGGCGCGCCTTGCGACCGGGGCCGGCGCGAGCCGCGCAGCCCGAGCCGCCCGACCCTCAAATTCCTACCAATAACGACCAGACGATGCAGCAGGAAAATTCTTCGAGCGATGCCGGTTATGGCGCCGCCGATGCGCTTGAGGCCGCGCCCGCGCCGGTGAAGACAGCCCGCCCAAAGCCGGGTGAGCGCCGGGTGCAGGTGTTGCAAACCCTCGCCGCCATGCTCGAGACCCCCAAGGGCGAGAAGATCACGACAGCCGCGCTTGCCGCGCGTCTCGAGGTCTCCGAAGCGGCGCTCTATCGCCATTTCGCGAGCAAGGCCCAGATGTTCGAGGGCCTCATCGAGTTCATCGAACAGACCATCTTCGGTCTGATCAACCAGATCTCCGCCCAGGATCAGGACGGCGTGACGCAAGCGCGCGCCATCGTGCTGATGCTGCTCGGTTTCGCCGAGAAGAACCCTGGCATGACGCGCGTGCTGACCGGCGAAGCGCTGGTCGGCGAGCACGAGCGCCTGCAGGAGCGCATGAACCAGTTGCTCGACCGCATCGAAGCGTCGCTGCGCCAGGTGCTGCGTCTGGCGTGCGCACAGGGCACGTTGCCCGAGACGTTCGACGCCAACTCGCGTGCCAACCTGCTCGTGTCCTACGTGCTCGGCCGCTGGCACCGCTTTGCCAAGAGTGGCTTCAAGCGCTCGCCGGTCGAGGGGGCCGAGCCCCAGGTCGCTGCGCTCCTGCGCTAAGACCGCGGGTCTGCGGCGACGGCGCAGATTACGCTATACTTTTGCAACGCGCACCGAGGCCGACGAACGTTTGACCGGCCTTGTCGCGATGATTGGCGCGCCGATTTGGTGACTCGCTTGCGGGCGCGCGAATGACTCTGACGGGCGTTCCCAGGCAGAGGGCATTCATTAAAAATGCGGCTAAAGAGGTCGTGCGCGCCCACCGCCGTTTTTCCGTCGACCCCTTTTCCCGCACAGAACGCTTCAGGACGCCGTCCGTCGACCCTGGTCGACAGCGACGACGGACATGGCATGTTTCGGAAAGGGATTTATGGAATCTTCAATCGGAATCGTCACCCCGCAGCGGATGCATTTC
The DNA here is from genome assembly GCF_902459725.1 of Pandoraea eparura. Classification (GTDB taxonomy): domain Bacteria; phylum Pseudomonadota; class Gammaproteobacteria; order Burkholderiales; family Burkholderiaceae; genus Pandoraea; species Pandoraea eparura. The sequence continues at coordinate 685,386 of NZ_CABPSH010000002.1, read as the reverse complement.
GCTGAGCCGCTGGCGCTGCAAAACGGCAGCAAGCTCGCCGGCTACGACCTGATGGTCGAGACCTACGGCGAACTGAATGCCGATCGCAGCAACGCGGTGCTGGTGTGCCACGCGCTCAACGCGTCGCATCACGTGGCGGGCATCGCCGCCGACAATCCCAAGGACGTCGGCTGGTGGGACAACATGGTCGGGCCCGGCAAGCCGCTCGACACGAACCGCTTCTTCGTCATCGGCGTGAACAACCTCGGCTCATGCTTCGGCTCGACCGGGCCGATGAGCCTCGACGAATCCACGGGCCAGCCGTACGGAGCCCGCTTCCCCGTCGTGACCGTCGAAGACTGGGTCAATGCGCAGGCGCGCGTGGCCGATGCGTTCGGCATCCACAAGTTCGCCGCAGTGATGGGCGGCAGTCTCGGCGGTATGCAGGCGCTTGCGTGGAGCATCATGTATCCCGAGCGCGTGGGGCACTGTCTGGTGATCGCCTCCACGCCCAAGCTCTCCGCGCAGAACATCGCCTTCAACGAAGTGGCGCGCTCGGCCATCCTCTCCGATCCGGATTTCCACGGTGGCAACTATTACGCGCATGGTGTGGTGCCGCGTCGCGGGCTGCGCGTGGCGCGCATGATCGGGCACATCACCTATCTGTCCGACGAGGACATGGCGACCAAGTTCGGCCGCGCGCTGCGCCGCGCCGAGGTAATGGCCGACGGGGTGAAGGGCGATGGCAATCCGCCGGACGACGGCTATCGCTTCAGCTTCGATGTGGAGTTCGAGGTGGAGTCGTACCTGCGCTACCAGGGCGACAAATTCGCCGAGTACTTCGACGCGAACACGTATCTGCTGATCACGCGCGCGCTCGATTACTTCGACCCGGCCCGCACGGTGGGCGGCGATCTGGCGAAGGCGCTGTCGCACACCACGGCCAAGTACCTGATCGTGTCGTTCGCGACCGATTGGCGCTTTGCGCCGGCGCGCTCGCGCGAGATCGTCAAGGCGCTGCTCGATACGCGCCGTACCGTGAGCTACGCCGAGATCGACGCGCCGCACGGGCACGACGCCTTCCTGCTCACCGATGCGCGCTATCACAACCTGGTGCGCGCCTACTACGAACGTATCGCTCAGGAGGTCGGGGTATGAGTCAGTCCACGGTACCGGCGAACAGCGCCCAGGCGGCGGCGCTCGCGGCGTCGCGCAGCCGCATTTCGGCATCGCTCGCCGAGCGGCCCGATTTCCGGGTGATCGCGCGATGGATCGAACCGTCGTCGCAGGTGCTCGATCTCGGGTGCAGCGACGGCTCATTGCTGCGTCTGCTGACCGACGAACTCGACGTGAGCGGTTACGGCGTCGAGATCGACGACGCCGGCGTGCTTGCCTCGGCGCAGCGAGGCATCAACGTCATCCAGCAGAACATGGAAGACGGACTGAAGCTCTTCGAGGACCAGAGCTTCGACACGGTCATCCTGTCGCAGACCCTGCAGACCATTCACCGCACGGCGGACATCCTGCGCGAGACCGTGCGGGTCGGCCGCGAAGCGATCGTGTCGTTCCCGAATTTCGGCTACTGGCCGCACCGGCTGTCCGTGTTGCAGGGACGCATGCCGGTGTCGAAGAGCCTGCCGTTCCAGTGGCACAACACGCCGAATGTGCGCGTGCTGACCATCAAGGACTTCGAGGCGCTGGCCCCGGACGTCGGCGTGCAGATTCTCGACCGGGCCGTGCTGCATAACGGGCGCCTCGTGTCCGTGGGCGCGAACTGGCGTGGTAGTCTTGCGGTCTATCGCGTCAAGCGTTCCTGAACCGACGGCAGCTAACGGGGCAGCGAAGCGCCGGGCCCCTGGCGGGTGAAGGCAAAGGGGGCCGGGTGCCGTGCACCGCGGGCGGCTGGCCCCAACTGTCCTTTCCATGACCGATTCGCTGCCGCCCGACGACGGGCGCGTCTTCCACCCCACGCGGATGCTCATCTGCGTGATACTTGGTTTCACCTCGGGCTTGCCGCTGTTCATCCTGCTCAACCTGGTGCAGGCGTGGCTGCGCAGCGAGCATGTGGACCTCAAGGCCATCGGCCTGTTCGCCCTCATCCAGTTTCCTTACACGTGGAAGTTCCTTTGGGCACCGCTCATGGATCGCTTTGCGCCCAACGTGTTCGGATGGAAGCCGGGGCGGCGACGCGGCTGGATGTTCGTCACCCAACTGCTGGTGGCCGGTGCGGTGGCGCTCATGGGGACGTATTCGCCGCAACGCGATCTGATGACGATTGCCGCGCTGGCGGCGGCGCTGGCGTTCTTCAGCGCCAGTCTCGATATTTCCCTGGATGCCTATCGACGTGAGTTGCTGTCGGACCGCGAGCAAGGCCTCGGCACGGCGATGCACGTGAACGCCTACAAGGTGGCGGGACTCGTGCCGGGGTCGCTGGCCCTCATCATGGCCGATCACCTGCCGTGGTCGCAGGTGTTCTTCGCGACGGCGGCGTTCATGCTGCCGGGCATCGTGATGACGCTCGTCGTGAAGGAGCCGGCGATTCGCGGCACGCCGCCGAAGACGTTGCGCGAGGCGGTGGTCGAGCCGTTTCACGAGTTCGTCACGCGCGGCGGTTGGGCACAGGCGCTGTTGGTGCTCGCGTTTATCTTTCTCTACAAGTTGGGCGATTCGATGGCGACATCGCTGGCCACGTCGTTCTACCTGGATCTGGGATTCACGAAGACGCAGATCGGCGTGGTCGCCAAGGCGACAAGCCTGTGGGCGAGTGTGGCGGGGGGCATCATCGGCGGGGTCTGGCTGATCAAGCTGGGCATCAACCGTGGGCTATGGGTGTTCGGCGTGCTTCAACTGGTGTCGGTGCTGGGCTTCGCTTGGCTGGCGAAGACGGGGCCGGTCGTCACGGGACTGGGTGCGGTGATTGCCTTCGAAGCGTTCACGGCTGGGTTGGGCACGGCGGCGTTTACCGCCTACATCGCCCGCACGACGGACCCGCGTTACACGGCGACACAGTTCGCACTGTTCACGAGTCTGGCGTCGGTGCCGCGCACGTTCGCCAACGCGGGCACCGGCTATATCGTCGACGGCGTGGGCTGGGTGACGTTCTTCCTCATCTGCACGGCACTGGCCGTGCCCGGCATGCTGCTCTTGCCGAAGGTCGCCCCCTGGGGCGCCGACGATGACGGCGGCGATGGCGTGCCGGCGACAAGCGGGTCGCGCTAACGAGATGGGCGGTTGCCCTTCGGGGCCGACCTCATTGCCGTCGCCTCGCGCGGTGCGACCGGGGCGCGGCACGTGCGTGCCGCCCGCCGCGCGTGCGTGCGGATTACCGCGTGTGCGGATGACAGCGCGCGTGAATTACAGCGCGTGGTCGTAGTCGACCGTCAGCGGCGCGTGGTCGCTGAATTTGATATCGCGAAACACTGACGTGGCCTTGGCTTTGCCGGCAATGCCGGGCGTGGCGATCTGGTAGTCGATGCGCCAGCCGACGTTCTTCGCATAGGCCTGTCCGCGATTGCTCCACCAGGTGTACTGGTCGGCCCGCGGGTCGAGCGTGCGGAAGACGTCGACATAGCCATGCTCGTCGAACAACTGCGTGAGCCAGGCGCGCTCTTCCGGCAGGAAGCCCGAGTTCTTCAGGTTGCCCTTCCAGTTCTTGATGTCGATTTCCTTGTGCGCGATGTTCACGTCGCCACACAGCACGACTTCGCGTCCTGCCGCCTGAAGCGCGAGCAGATGTGGCATGAAGTCGGCCATGAAGCGGAATTTGGCGGCTTGTCGTTCCTCGCCGCTCGAGCCGGACGGAATGTAGACCGAGATCACCGACAGGTTGCCGTAGCGCACTTCGACGTAGCGGCCTTCCGCGTCGAACTCGGCATTGCCCCAGCCGACGACGATGTCGTCCGGCTCGCGGCGCACATAGACGCCCGCGCCGCTGTAGCCCTTCTTCTGCGCGTAATGGAAGTGACCCTGGTAGTCGTGCGGCGTGAGGAAGTCCGGTGTCATGTCCGGCAACTGTGCCTTGATTTCCTGTACGCACAGGATGTCAGCGTCCTGTGTGCCGAACCACTCGAAAAAGCCCTTCTTGGCGGCCGATCGAACGCCGTTCAGATTCGCGGTAATGATGCGCATGTGTGTCGGTGTGCCGCGCTCGCGCAGCCAGGGGAAAATGTCAGCGGCAAGGATACCGCAATCGTCGGATCGTGTCGGACGACGTCCGAACGGGGGGAGTGGCGTGCCGTCGGCGGCGCGGGTATCGACGACGGCCGGCGCTCACGTGCGTCGCGCGCCGCCGGCGATGGCCGCTTTGGCCTCGCCGTCGCCGCCCGGGCCGAGAAGGTCGCGTGCCAGGGCAAGCCAGCGCCGCGCCGCGTGCGACAGATACGAGTCGCGCCGCCACGCCATCGCCAGATCCCACGGAATCTCGGGGTCGCGCACGTTCGCGATCACGAAGCGTTTCGGGTCGAGCCGTGCGCAGAACGGCTCGGGCAGCAAGGCAATGCCGACGCCGTTGTCCACCATCGACGCAATGAAGTCCCACTGGCTCGAGCGTCCCGCAATCCTGGGGGTGAAGCCCGCGCGACGACAGGCGGTGATCACCAGTTCGGACAACGCGAACCCTTCGCCATAAAAGACAAACGGTTCGTCGCGCAACTCGCCCAGGCCGATGGAGGCGCGTCCTTCCCAGCGTGAATCGCGCGGTGCGATCAGACGCAACGGGTAATGGCACACGGGCAGCACGTCGAGAATCGTGGGATCGACCGGCAGCAGCACGGCGCCCAATTCGATGTCGCCGGCCAGCAGCGCCTGCTCGATGGCGCGCGAGCCGGTCTCGAAGAGTTTCATCTCGATATCCGGATAGTGCTGATGAAACGCCCCGATCACCGGAATGAACAGGTCGCCGCCGAGCGGCGGAATGCCGATCGACAATTCGCCGCGCGCGACCGACTCGAGATCGGCCACCTCCTGCTGTAGCCGGGCGTAAGCGGCCAGCACGTCCTGACCGCGCTCGAAGACCACGCGTCCGGCATCGGTCAACTGCAGCCTGCGCCCCATGCCGCGCTCCTCGCGCAACATCAGCGGCGTACCCAACTCGTCTTCCAGCGCCTTGACCATCTTGCTCACGGTCGGTTGGGTCACGAACAGTGCCTCGGCCGCCGCCGTGAAGCTCTGCTGTCGCACGACTTCCACAAATCCTCGCAACGCGCGCAGTTCCATCTTGGGGCCTCTCTTTCGCACAAATTTGGTGCAATCGGCCGGAAAGCCCCGTCCGGTAAGGCTTTCTTATGCGCGATTAGGGTTAATACTTAAATTATTCCAATTTGGAATCGATTTTATAATACTAATTCATTATATTTATGTTGCGGTGCTTCCTATACTGGACTTCATACTGATGCCACACCCGGGAGCCCGCCATGACCAAGATAATCGCCAGCCGTATGTATCGCCGCAGCAAGCGCGTGGTCGACGTGGTTTGGCAAATTGCGCTGCTCACGGGCATCTATCTGGTGGCCGATGCTGCATCGCGCCATTTTCGCCTCCCGCTGCCGGGCGGCGTCTTGGGGTTGCTCACCGTGGTGGCGCTGCTCATGAGCGGCGTCCTGAAGACGGAGAAGATCAAGCGCGGTGCCGACTGGTTCCTGGCCGAAATGATCCTCTTCTTCGTGCCGATGGTCGCGGCCGTCATGCAATACACCGATCTGTTGCGCCGCGAAGGCCTGCAACTGCTCGCCGTGATCGGTGTGGGCACGGTGCTCGTGATGGTCTCGACGGCGCTGGCGGTCGATCTGGCCTGCCGTGCCGAGCGTCATCTCAAGCGCGCCCTCGTTCGCATCCCGGCACGCCGGGCGCACGCGCACGATGGCCGCTGATGCGTTGCGCGTGCCTTGCCGACGGGATTGCCGTGATCGCCGCGGCGTCCCTTCCCACTAGCGCTTGCCGGGTCTTGCCATGAATCATACGGCGCTCCTGCTGCTCGTTCTCACGGTCGTTTTCTACTACGTGTCGAAGCGCCTCTATGCGCGCTTCGGCAAGGTGTGGCTCGGCCCGGCCATTCTCGCGCCCATCCTGCTCATCGCAGTGATGGTGGGCGGGGATATCCCGTACACGACGTATATCTCTGATTCGCGTTGGCTCGTCTGGCTGCTCGGCCCGACGACCATCGCATTCGCCGTGCCGATCTACGAGCATCGCGACATCATGCGCCGGCATGCCTTCGCGCTGATCGTTGGCGTGCTCGTCGCGATGGTTGTGGCCGTGGGCAGCTCCTTCGTGCTGGCCCGCCTGTTCGAGCTGCCGCCCGAGATGGCGCGCAGCCTGCTCGCCCGCTCGATCTCGACGCCGTTCGCGCTCGCGGTCTCCGACAAGGTGGGCGGCTCGCGCGATCTGGTGGGACTCTTCGTCATCATCACCGGGTTCATCGGCATGCTGCTCGGCGAGGCGCTGCTCTCGTGGTTGCCGCTGCGCACCCGCATGGCGCGCGGCGCGCCGTTCGGCGCGGGGGCTCACGGCTTCGGCACCGCCAAGGCGCGCCAGATCGGCAGCGAGGAAGGCGTGGTGGCCAGCCTCGTCATGATGATCAACGGTATTGTGATGGTGTTTGCCGCGCCGCTGCTCGCCCACCTGCCGATCTGAGCGTCGGGCGGCGCGCGCGGGCGCGTCATACCCGCCAATTCTGTCTTTCCGCCAAAAAATATCGCATAGGGCGTCGCCGTTGCCCCGACGCGGCGCAGCAGTTTTGCTACAATGCCGGGGTCTTGAGGAGCGTTGCGACAGCCACGGTGCTGCCAGGCTCAAGATCCTTCCTATTTGGCCCCGCCGGCCGCCGGTTCCCTGCCGGAGCGCATGGCGTGTGGGCCTCAAGAACGGCGCTCACGTCCCAACTATCTAGTCTTTTAGAGAAAGGAGGCGTGATGAACGCCGTAGTCGATTCGAAATTCTCCGATTTTCACATTGCCGACATCAAGCTGGCCGATTGGGGCCGCAAAGAGCTGACCATCGCCGAGAGCGAAATGCCCGGCTTGATGGCCACGCGTGCCGAATTCAAGGCCAGCCAGCCGCTCAAGGGCGCGCGCATCGCCGGCTCGCTGCACATGACGATCCAGACGGGCGTGCTCATCGAGACGCTCGTCGCCCTGGGCGCCGAAGTGCGCTGGGCCTCGTGCAACATCTTCTCGACGCAGGATCACGCCGCTGCGGCCATTGCCGCCGCCGGCATTCCCGTGTTCGCCTTCAAGGGCGAATCGCTCGACGAATACTGGGAATACAGCCACCGCATCTTCGAATGGCCGAACGGCGAGTTCGCCAACATGATTCTCGACGATGGTGGTGACGCCACGCTGCTGCTGATTCTGGGCAGCAAGGCCGAGAAGGACCTGTCGGTTGTGGGCAACCCGACCAACGACGAAGAAGTCGCGCTGTATGCGTCGATCAAGCGCCACATCGCCATCGATCCGCAGTGGTACAGCAAGCGCCTGGCGCAGATCCAGGGTGTGACCGAAGAAACCACCACGGGCGTGCATCGTCTGTATCAGATGGAAAAGGACGGCACGCTGCCGTTCCCGGCCATCAACGTGAACGACTCGGTCACCAAGTCGAAGTTCGACAACCTGTACGGCTGCCGCGAGTCGCTGGTCGACGGTATCAAGCGTGCGACCGACGTGATGATCGCCGGCAAGATCGCCCTCGTGGCGGGCTACGGCGACGTGGGCAAGGGCTGCGCACAAAGCCTGCGCGGTCTGGGCGCCACGGTGTGGGTCACGGAAATCGATCCGATCTGCGCGCTGCAGGCCGCGATGGAAGGCTACCGCGTGGTGACGATGGAATACGCCGCCGACAAGGCCGACATCTTCGTGACGGCCACGGGCAACTTCCACGTGATCGATCACGACCACATGGCGGCCATGAAGCACCAGGCCATCGTGTGCAACATCGGTCACTTCGATTCGGAAATCAACGTGGCGTCCACCCGCAAGTACGAGTGGGAAAACATCAAGCCGCAGGTCGATCACATCATCTTCCCGGACGGCAAGCGCATCATCCTGCTGGCCGAAGGCCGCCTCGTGAACCTGGGCTGCGCCACGGGCCACCCGTCGTTCGTGATGAGCAACTCGTTCACCAACCAGACGCTCGCGCAGATCGAACTGTTCGTGCACGGCGACAAGTACAAGAACAGCGTGTATGTCCTGCCGAAGCATCTGGACGAGAAGGTCGCGCGTTTGCACCTGGGCCGTATCGGTGCCGAACTGACGGTGCTCACCGACGATCAGGCGAACTACATCAGCGTCGACAAGAACGGTCCGTTCAAGCCGGCCCACTATCGTTATTGATCGGTCGCCCACGCGACGGATTCGTCACGAGTCTCGCCGGACCCCCGCCGGTGCGCTGCAAGGCACGGGCAAGGGGCAACGGTTTGGCGCGGCGGCACCGCATGCCGCCGCGTTGGGTTTTGCCACTGCCGGTGCCGGGACCGACCTCCCGCACCGGACTGTTCTTCGGAGCTTGCCATGCGTCTGCTGCTGATTTGGCTCATCAATGCCATCGCACTTCTCGTTTTGCCGCACATCGTGTCGGGCATTCAGCTCAAGGGCATCGGAACGGCCCTGGTCGTTGCGATCGTGCTTGGCCTGATCAACGCGTTTCTGCGGCCGCTGCTCGTCGTGCTGACCTTACCGGTCACGGTGCTCACGCTGGGGTTGTTCATCTTCGTGATCAACGCACTGTTGTTCTGGCTGGCTGCGCATGTCGTCAAGGGCTTCGAAGTCTCGGGCTTCTGGGCGGCGCTCTTCGGCTCGCTGCTCTATAGCCTGATCTCGTGGATTCTGTCGGCGCTGGTGTTCGGCGGCGACCGCGCCACCAACGTGTAAGGGTCGACGCACGCCGTCGACCGTGTTTTGCAGGAAACCCGCTGTCATGTCGCAAGCCCTTCGTGCCGATCAGGCTCTCGTTGCCCGAGGCCTGGCCGCATCGCGCACCGCCGCGCAACGTCTGATCGATGCCGCACGCGTGTATTACGCGGGCACAGAGACGGCCGTGAAGAAGGCCAGCGAGGTCGTGGCGAGCGACGACGATCTCGAAGTGCGTGAGGCCGCCGACGGCTTGCCCGGCGAAGACCGCTACGTGTCGCGCGGCGGGTTGAAGCTGGCCGGCGCGCTCGCGCAAACGCATCTCGATGTCGCCGGCCGTGTGGCGCTCGACGTCGGGCTGTCCACTGGCGGCTTTGCAGACTGCCTCTTGCAGGCAGGCGCCGCGCAGGTCGTTGGCATCGATGTCGGTCACGGGCAACTGCATCGACGTCTGGCGGGCGAGCCTCGGCTCGTGTCGCTCGAAGGCATCAACGCGCGGCACCTGACGCGCGAGATGCTCGATGCGCGTCTGGCCCAGCCTGCGGCGCACGGCGATGGGCATGCCGATCCGGCAAGGCGATTGGCGGCCGTCCCCGAGGCAGGCTTCGACCTGATCGTCGGTGACGTGTCGTTCATCTCCCTCACGCTGGTGTTGCCTGCGCTCGCGCCACTGCTGGATGCGCGCGGCGATCTGCTGATGCTGGTCAAACCGCAGTTCGAAGTGGGACGTGAGCACATCGGCCGCGGCGGCCTCGTGCGAGATGCTGCGCAGTATGCGCAAGTGGAGACAAAAATCCGCACCGCCTGTGAGGCGCTGGGACTGACGGTAGCCGCATGGCTCGACAGTCCGATCGCTGGCGGTGACGGCAACCGGGAGTTCTTCGTGCACGCGACGCGCGCGGCATGAGCGGCTCTCACGACAATAGAACGATCATGACGCAACCTTCCTTCAGTTTCGAATTCTTCCCGCCCAAGACGGCGGAAGGCGCGGAGAAGCTGCGCGCCACGCGCCAGCAACTGTTCCCGCTCGGTCCCAAGTTCGTCTCGGTGACGTTCGGTGCCGGTGGCTCTACCCAGAAGGGTACGCTCGATACGGTCGTCGAAATCCAACGCGAAGGCGTGGAAGCGGCCCCCCACCTCTCGTGCGTCGGCTCGACCCGGGACAACATCCGCGAGATTCTGCAGACGTATCGCCAGCACGGCATCCGCCACATCGTGGCGCTGCGCGGCGATCTGCCGTCGGGGATGGGGGAGATCGGCGAGTTTCGCTATGCGTCGGAACTGGTCGAGTTCATTCGCGCCGAAACCGGCGAGTGGTTCCACATCGAGGTGGCGGCCTACCCGGAATACCATCCACAGGCGAAGTCGCCGCGCCTGGACCTCGAGCATTTCGCCCACAAGGTAAAGGCAGGGGCGAATGCGGCCATCACCCAATACTTTTTCAATGCGGACGCGTATTTCCGTTTCGTCGACGACGCCGCGCGCCTGGGGGTCGACGTGCCGATTGTGCCGGGGATCATGCCGATCACGAACTATTCGCAGATGATGCGCTTCTCGGAGATGTGCGGCGCCGAAGTGCCGCGCTGGATCGCCAAGCGTCTCGAAGGTTTTGGCGACGATCGCGACTCGATCCGTGCGTTCGGGCTCGACGTGGTGACGGCGCTGTGCGAACGATTGCTCGCACAGGGCGTGCCCGGTTTGCACTTCTATACGCTAAACGCGGCGTCGGCCACCAAAGCGATGTGGCAGCGCCTCGGTCTATAAGGCGCAGCGCAATCGTTTGCCAAGCGGTGGGTGCCTGGGAAGTCAATTCTAATCATAATTAAGCGATTTCCTAATCAAAAACACCACAAATAGGCGGTTTGCTAGGGATTTGGCGTGTTGTGACACGAGGGAAGCTTCAGTAATATCCCTCGTAGGCCCGGCGACGGACCGTTGCCGGGCATCACATCCGATCCCGAGGAGCCTATGAAACAGACCCACACCCTGCGTTTGCTTTTGGCTGCGACCTTGTTTGCCGGTGCGGCCGTGATCCGGCCCGCGGCAGCCATCGAAATCCCGAACAAGACCCTCGTGTATTGCTCCGAGGGCAGCCCGGCCGGTTTTGATCCGGGCCAGCTCACCACCGGCACCGATTTCGATCCCGCCGACGCCATCTACAACCGCCTGATCGCGTTCAAGCCGGGCGAGACTGGGGTAATGCCCTCGCTCGCGGAGTCGTGGGACATCTCGCCGGACAACAAGATCTACACGTTCCACCTGCGCAAGGGCGTCAAATTCCACACCACCGAGTACTTCAAGCCCACGCGTGACTTCAACGCGGAGGATGTGAAGTTCACCTTCGAGCGCATGGGCGATCGCGACATGCCCTTCCGCAAGGCCTATCCGACGGAGTTTCCGTATTTCGTCGACATGGGGCTGCAGGCCGACATCGACCACATCGAGGTCGTCGATCCGTACACCGTTCGCTTCGTGCTGAAGAAGGTCGACGCACCGTTCATCCAGAACCTGGCGATGCCGTTCGCGTCGATCCTCTCGAAGGAGTACGCCGACAAGCTGCTCGCGGCGAACAATCCGCGCGATATCGCGCTCAAGCCGGTCGGTACCGGGCCGTTCATCTTCCGCAGCTATACGAAGGACGCGACGCTGCGCTTCGATGGCAACAAGGAATACTGGGACACGCGTCTGCCGCCAAAGGTCAGCAAGCTGATCTTCGCGATCACGACCGACGCCAACGTTCGCATTCAGAAGCTCAAGCGCAACGAATGCCAGGTCGCGACCTACCCGCGCCCGGCCGATGTCGACGCGCTCAAGGCCGAGATCGCCGCGCAGGGCAAGGCGTCGAAGCTCAAGATGCCGGACCAGGTCGGGTTCAACCTCGGCTATGTGGCGTACAACGTGCAGAAGAAGCCGCTCGATCGTGTGGAGGTGCGTCAGGCGCTCGACATGGCGATCAACAAGAAGGCGATCCTCCAGTCCGTCTATGGCTCGGCCGGGCAGTTGTCGAACGGCGCGCCGATGCCGCCGACGCAATGGTCCTACGACAAGAACATCAAGTCGGCCAGCTACGACCCCGAGAAAGCCCGTGCGCTGCTCGAGAAGGCGGGCGTGAAGAACATGGAAATCACGCTGTGGGCGATGCCGGTGCAACGTCCGTACAACCCGAACGGCAAGCTCATGGCCGAGATGATTCAGGCCGACTGGGCGAAGATCGGCGTGAAGGCCAATATCGTCACGTACGAGTGGGGTGAGTACATCAAGCGCGCCAAGGCGGGCGAGCACGATGCGCTGCTCATCGGGTGGACCGGCGACAACGGGGATCCGGACAATTGGCTCGGCGTGCTGCTCGGCTGCGATTCGGTCAACGGCAACAACTTCTCGAAGTGGTGCTACAAGCCGTTCGACGATCTCATCAAGCAAGCACGTCAGACCACGGACGTCGCTCTTCGCACGAAACTCTACACGCAGGCGCAGGAGATCTTCGCAAAGCAACTGCCGTTCTCGCCCATCGCGCACTCCACGCAATACAAGCCGATGGCCACGAACGTGAAGGGCTTCAAGCTCAGCCCGTTCGGCCGCAACAGCTTCATCGGCGTGTCGCTGGAGTAGGGCGCCCGGCGTGGCGCGATGACGACCGGATCCGGCTGACGCCGGTGACCGGTCGCCACCCGTCGCCATCCGTCGCCATCCGTCGCCATCCGTCGCCGTCGGTCGCCGTCGGTCGTCACCGCGGTATGACGTAGGCAGACCCGGCCGCCGCGCCCGAGTTCGCCTGTCGCAACAAGGCAAACGATCGTCCACGATAGATTCACGCGGCACAGCGCCACCCGTCCCTGCGCCGGGGGCGGGCGGTGCGCGAAGCCCCCACGGAACCCTCCTATGCTGAGATTCGTCCTGAGACGACTGGGCATGGTGATCCCGACGTTCATCGGCATCACCGTCCTGGCGTTCGCGCTCATTCACCTGATTCCCGGCGATCCGATCGAAGTGCTCGTGGGCGAGCGAAATCTCGACCCCGTCATGCACGCCGAGGCGATGAAGCGCCTGGGTCTCGATCAACCGCTCACCACACAATATTTCGTCTATCTGAAGCACGCTGCGCAGGGCGACCTCGGGCGCTCCATCGTTACCAACGAAGGCGTGCTTCATGAGTTCTTCGCCCGCTTTCCCGCAACGCTCGAACTCGCCGTGTGCGCGATGATCTTCGCGCTCGTCGTCGGCTTGCCCGCGGGCGTGGCGGCGTCGTTGCGGCGCGGCAAGATGCTCGATCACACCACGATGGGGGCGGCGCTCACGGGCTACTCGATGCCCATCTTCTGGTGGGGGCTGCTGCTGATCATGCTGTTCTCCGTCTACCTGCAATGGACCCCCGTGTCCGGGCGCATCGGGGTGGAGTACGACGTACCGCACGTGACCGGCTTCATGCTCATCGACACGTTGCTCTCGGGCGACGAGGGGGCGTTCAGCTCTGCGGTGAGTCACCTGATCCTGCCGACCATCGTGCTCGGCACCGTGCCGCTCGCGGTGATTGCCCGCATGACGCGCTCGGCCATGCTCGAAGTGCTGCGCGAGGACTACATTCGCACGGCGCGCGCGAAGGGGCTCTCGCCGTGGCGCGTGATCGTCGTGCATGCGCTGCGCAATGCGCTGATTCCGGTCATCACCGTGATCGGTCTGCAAGTCGGCGCGCTGCTCGCCGGTGCGGTGCTCACCGAGAACGTGTTCTCGTGGCCTGGCATCGGAAAATGGCTGATCGATGCCATTCTGCGACGCGACTATCCGGTGGTGCAGGGTGGCATTCTGCTCATCGCGACGGGCGTGATTCTGGTCAACCTGCTGGTCGACGTGCTCTATGGCGTCGTCAACCCGCGCATTCGGCACTGAGGGAGGTCAATCATGAGTGATACACCGGCCACGCTGCCGCCTCCCGCCGCCGTGACGGCCACGCCTCGTGCGCGTTTGTTCCGGGAGTTCCTGCGCAGCTTCACCGCCAATCGTGGCGCAACGACCGCGGCCATCGTGCTGTTGTCGATGTTCGTGGCGGCGATATTCGCGCCTTGGATCGCGCCGCACAGTCCCATCGAGCAATATCGCGACTTCGTGAAGATCCCGCCCGCGTGGTTCGACGGCGGCAACCTTCGGTTCCTGCTCGGGACCGACGAAGCCGGGCGCGACATTCTTTCGCGACTGATCTACGGCGCGCGTCTGTCGTTCTGGATCGGGCTGTCGTCGGTGGTGCTCTCGCTGATTCCGGGCATTCTGCTCGGGCTGCTGGCGGCGTTCTTTCCGCGCTGGCTCGACACGCCGATCATGCGGTTGATGGACATGATGATGGCGCTGCCGTCGCTGTTGCTGGCGGTGGCCGTGGTGGCCGTGATTGGCCCGGGCCTTGCCAACACGACCATCGCCATTGCGATTGTGACGCTGCCGGCGTACGTGCGTCTGACGCGCGCGGCGGCAATCGGCGAGTTGCAGCGCGAGTACGTCATTGCTTCGCGTATGGCGGGGGCGGGCACCTTGCGGCTGATGTTCTCGACGGTGCTGCCCAACTGCGCGGCGCCGCTTATCGTGCAGGCCACGCTGAGCTTCTCGGTGGCGATTCTCGATGCGGCGGCGCTCGGCTTTCTCGGCCTGGGCGTGCAACCGCCGCTCGCTGAGTGGGGCTCGATGCTCGCGTCCGCGCGCGACTACATGGAAAGTGCCTGGTGGATTGTGACGCTGCCGGGGCTTGCGATCGTCATCTCGGTGCTTGCCATCAATCTGGTCGGTGACGGCCTGCGCGATGCACTCGACCCCAAACTGAAGCGAATCGCATGAGTCTGCTCTCCATTCGAAATCTTTCGGTCGACTTCGACGGCGCGCGCGCCGTCGAGGCCATCGACCTCGACGTCGGCCAGGGCGAGATTCTTGGCGTGGTCGGCGAATCCGGTTCCGGCAAGAGCGTGACGATGCTCGCGCTCATGGGGCTGATCGACGCGCCGGGCCGTGTGAGCGCCGACGAAGTGCGCTTCGACGGCCGCGATCTGCTGCGCGCGTCGGCGCGCGAGCGGCGTGGCATCGTCGGGCGCGATGTGTCGATGATCTTTCAGGACGCGCTCTCCAGCCTCAACCCGAGCTACACCGTCGGCTATCAGATCGGTGAGGTGTTGCGCCGTCACATGGGGCTGCGGGGTCGTGCGTTGCGCGATCGCGTTGTCGAGCTGCTGGAGCAGGTCGAGATTCCCGATGCCGCGAACCGGGTCGGCGCTTATCCGCATCAACTCTCCGGCGGGATGAACCAGCGCGTAATGATCGCGATGGCGATCGCCTGCCGCCCGAAGCTGCTGATTGCCGACGAGCCGACTACCGCGCTCGACGTCACCATCCAGGCGCAGATCATGGCCTTGCTGCTGCAGTTGCAGCAGGATCACGGCATGGCGCTCGTGCTGATCTCGCACGATCTCGCCGTGGTGGCCGAAGTCGCGCACCGGGTGGCGGTCATGTATGCCGGGCAGGTGATCGAGGACCAGAAGGTGCCGGCGCTGTTCGACGCCCCGCATCATCCCTACACGGAGGCGCTGCTCGCGGCGATTCCCGAGCATAACCGGGGCGTCAGGCGACTGCGCACGTTGCCGGGCGTGGTGCCGGGGCGCGACGATCGCCCGGCGGGCTGCCTGCTCTCGCCGCGGTGTCCGTATGCCGACGAGCATTGCCGCACGGTGCCCCCCGCGCTGACACCCTATGTCGGGCCGAATGCGGTGGACGCGCCGCAGGTGCGATGCTTCAAGCCGCTGCCGCATGCGGCGGCGGTCGAACAGACGACGGGAGGCGGGCAATGAGTGAAACCGTTTTCGCGACACCGCCGGGAACGCCGTCGGCGCCGGCCGCGGACGATGCCGGGCGCGACGCCGGCCGTGTGGTGCTGGCCGCGCAGGATCTGACACGCTTCTATTCGGTGAACCGCGGGTTCATGCGCCCGCAGGCCACCGTCAAGGCGCTCAACGGCGTGTCGTTCACGCTGACGGCCGGCCGCACGCTGGCCGTGGTCGGCGAATCGGGGTGCGGCAAATCGACGCTGGCGCGGGTGCTCACATTGATCGAAGCGCCGACGTCCGGCAGACTCGTGGTCGACGCGACCGAGACCACGGCGGCGTCGGCGGGCGAACTGGCGCCGCTGCGCACGCGCATCCAGATGGTGTTCCAGAACCCGTACGCGTCGCTCAACCCGCGCAAGACGGTGGGACAGGCCCTCGACGAGCCGCTGGCCATCAACACGTCGGCGAGCCGCGCCGAGCGAGGCGAGACGATTGCCGCGATGATGCGCACCGTGGGTCTGCGCCCGGAGCACGTGGCGCGCTATCCGCACATGTTCTCGGGCGGGCAGCGGCAGCGGGTGGCGATTGCGCGGGCGATGATCCTGTCGCCGGCCATCGTGGTCGCCGACGAGCCGGTTTCGGCCCTGGATGTCTCAATTCAGGCACAGATCCTGAATCTTTTCATGGATTTGCAGGACCGATACGCGACGAGTTACGTGTTCGTGTCGCATAATCTCGCGGTGGTCGAGCATGTGGCCGACGACGTCATGGTGATGTATCTCGGCCGCGCGGTCGAACACGGCCCCAAGGCCGCCGTGTTCGGCAAGCCGCTGCATCCGTACACCAAGGCGCTGATGTCGGCGACGCCGGCGATCAAGGCGGCCGAGCGGCGCGTGAAGATTGCGCTGATCGGCGAGCTGCCGTCGCCGTTGCGGCCGCCGCCGGGGTGTGCGTTTGCGCCGCGCTGTCCGTACGCAATAGACCGTTGCCGCGAAGAAGTGCCGCAACTGCGCAGGCTCGAGGCGCGTCTGGTGGCGTGCCATCGGGTTGAAGACATTGAGGGATGACGAGATTGGGTGGACCACCACGCGCGACGCATGTGAGTCGGGGCGTTGCCTTGGCCGGCTGGCTGCTCGGTTGCCTGCTGATGACGTTCGCCTTCACGCTGGACGCGGCGTCGAGCGTCACGCCGCGCGTCGTGGCGCCGCGAACGCTGCCGCTGGTCGTTCCCGAGCCGGGCGAATCGCCGCCCGGCGCCAATCTTCCGTTCTACGAAGCCCGCAAGGGCGACATGACCCTCTACGTGATGGGCACCCTGCACGTTGGCAAGCCGGACGACTACCCGTTTCGCAAAGTCGTGGTCGATGCGCTGCGCGTGTCCTCGGTGGTGGCGTTCGAGTTGTCGCCCGACGATCTGACGATGTCCCAGGACGACGTGCAGAAGTACGGCATGTGCCCACGCGCGTGTCTGCCGAGGCTGATTCCGGCGCCGCTGTGGCGTAAGCTGCGCGCGCGGCTCAAGGGCAATCCGGCGATGCTTGCCGAGATTCGTCATATGCGTCCCTGGCTGGCGGCGTTGCTCGTCGAGACGCTGGACTCGATGGGGGCCGATCTGCAAACGGAGTACGGCACCGAGAACCAGTTGGAGAACATCTATCGCGGCCGCATCGTCGGTCTCGAATCGCTGGCCGAGCAGATGGATGCCTTCACCGGACTGACGTCGGCCCAGCAGAATGAACTGCTGGCGCAGGAGTTGGTGCTCACACCGAAGACGGCCACGGCGCAGGTCGAAGCGTTGCACCGCCTGTGGCGAGCGGGGGATGCCGAACTGGTGTTCGACTGGTCGCAGAGCAAGTCGGCGCAAGTGCGGCGCAACGTGGCGCTGGCAGATGCCATCGACGAGCGCATCCTGTACTCGCGTAATCGGCGTTTTCTCGCGCGCATGCTGTTTCTGGCGGACCCGGGCAAGCCGGTCTTCGTCGCCATCGGCACGCTCCATCTCGGCGGCCCGCATGGCGTGTTGCAACTGTTGCGTGAACACGGATTTTCCGTGGCGCAGCGGTAGTCTGAAGCGAACCTGAGGCAGACGGGCGATCCCGCTAGGAATCGCCCGAGAAACAAGCCCACCCGATTGACTCCCCCATCCCGGACGATTAATTTGGTAACACTCGTGTGAGTGGCCCCCGCCTAAATCCTAGTCAGGAGTCACGATGCCAGTTGTCGATCAAAGCGCCGATCTCGTCGCACGCCAAGTGCCGGTGCATGCCATGCCTTCCATGTCTTCCGAGCGCTCTGCACGCGCTGAGCCCGCTGAGCCCGCTGAGCGAGTTGAGTCAGTTGAGTCCGTTGAGTCCGTTGAGCATTACGCGCTCAGCGTTGAAGAAGAGGCGCAGATCCTCTACGACGCGACGATCCGCGGACTTGCCGACGTGGCGGCCGGCCGCAAGCTGCCCAGCGAGGTCGTCAAGACCGGATGTTCCATCGACCTCAACGAAGCGTATTTCGAATTCCCGCACGACCCCAGCGAGATTCATGTCGACGAGTTCGTGGGCATCCTCATGGGGCTACGGGACGCCGACGCCGGTCGCACGGTACCCGATGAGGTGGTCAGTGCCGAGGCTGAGGCATGGAGACGGAGCGTTCTGAAACGGCTGTGATTGCAACGATCCAATGGTCAACGCATGCCCAAAGGGACCGCATCATCGTCAGGATGTCGCTGGAGAATTTCAACCTTCACGTCTCCCTTGATTTTGAAGATTCGCTGAAACGCGCAGTGAAAACACTGCGCGTCTTTCCTGCCATTGGGCGTCCCGGGCGCTTACCCGATACCCGATACCCGAGAACTGGTTTCTCACAAGCGATACCGAACCATCTACCGTCTAAAGGAGAACAAAGTCACCATCCTCAAACTACACAACGTCAGTCGTCCCTGGCCTCCCAGGGACTCCCCATTCCACGACTGACGGATTTCCGGCCGGCGGCTTCGTGCATGACCTCAAGCCAGCATCCCCCGCGCCTCGATAAAACTGATGATCTCCTGAAGGCCTTTGCCTTCCCTCATGTTCCCCATGACGAACGGACGCATGCCGCGCATCTTCTGCGTGTCAGAACGCATGATGTCGAGCGAGGCCCCGACGTAGGGCGCGAGATCGGTCTTGTTGATGACGAGGAGATCGGACTTGGTGATACCCGGGCCGCCCTTGCGCGGGATCTTCTCGCCACCGGCGACATCGATCACGTAGATCGTGAGGTCCGAGAGTTCGGGGCTGAACGTGGCTGCGAGGTTGTCACCGCCCGATTCGATGAAGACCACGTCGGCGTCGGGAAAGCGGTCAAGCATTCGCTCGACCGCTTCGAGGTTGATCGACGCGTCTTCGCGGATGGCCGTGTGCGGGCAACCGCCCGTCTCGACGCCAAGGATGCGCTCGGGCGCCAGCGCGCCGGCCACCGTGAGCAGGCGCTGGTCTTCCTTCGTATAGATGTCGTTGGTGATGACGACGAGATCGTAGCGCTCGCGCATGGCTTTGCAGAGCATCTCGGTCAGGGTGGTCTTGCCGGAGCCGACCGGGCCTCCGATGCCGACACGCAGCGGCGGATTCTTCTTGGTGCGACGGGCGTTGGCAGAAGTCGTCATGGCGAATGTCGTGGGTGGCGGAGAAAAGGAAAGATGACGAAATAACGAAATAACGAAATGACGAAAATCGAAGTCGCGACGTATCGCGACTCACGAACGAAACAGGCGTGAGTACTGTGTTTCGTGACGCGACGCGAGAATGGCGAGCGCCGGGGAAAACGTATTGATCTGGTCGTCGGGCAACGCCGCCGCCCGGTGGGCTGCCGCCACTACGCGGGGACGCAAGGCCATGATCACCCGTTGCGCGGCCAATTGTCCGAGCGGTACGGCCTTGAGCGCGCCGGCCACCTGGTTCTCGAGCCAACTGAACGCGTAAGCGACGAGCATGTCCGCCAGCGGGGCGCCATGCGTCAACGCCGCGAAGGCGAAGGCTGTCGGCAGCGCGATGGGACGCAACGAGGACAGGTGCTCCCGTTGTACCGGGTTTCCCCATTCGAGGGACAGCGCCAGTTGCGTAAGCGACCAGCCCATCTGCTCGGTTTCCGCGCGCAGTTCGGCCGCCTCGCGCGTCGCGAGCAACCAATCGTTGACACGGGAGAGCGACGCGACATCGCCCGCTTGCCAGTGGCGCCACTGTCTGGCGAGCGGGGCCATCTCGCCGGTCGTGAACACGCCGTCGAGCTGGCTGGCAATCCAGCGCTCGGCGCTCGGGGCATCGTGGATGATGCCATGTTCCACTGCGGCTTCGAGCCCCTGTGAATAACTGAACGCGCCGATGGGCAACGCCGGAGAGGCGAGATGCAACAGCGCGGCGAGCGACTGCAACGGCGCGCTGGCGACCGGTTCAGCGAGAGGACTGGCCAGACTTGCCGTCATCGGTCGGACTCACAGGGAAAGGCGCATTGCCGGCAGTGGCGCTGTCCGGCGTATGGGCGTGGTCATGCCCGCAATCGGGACCGTGAACATGGGCACGGCCGTGATGATCGTCGTGAGCGTGCGAGTGGGCGCAATCCGGGCCATGCACGTGAACCGCCGCGTGATCGTGATGGCACCCCGGGCCGTGAACATGGCCGTGATCATGGTCAAGATCATGCCCATGCCCATGCCCATGCCCGTGGTCGTGCTCATGCTCATGCTCATGCGAATGTCCATGATGCTCATGGAACACGCGCTGGGCGAGCGCCATGTCTTCGTCGAAGGTCGCGTCGTGACCGTGCTTGTGGCCGCCGCCATAGGCCCCTGCTTCGGGTTCGAACGGCATCAGCGCTTCGGCGACGTCGACGTCGAGTCGCAGCAACATGTCGCGCAGCACCGGATCGTATTCGAGCTTGAGATAGCCATCGCCCACCTCGACCGGGGTATGCCGGTTGCCGAGGTGGTAGGCCGCGCGGGTGAGGGCGAGTGGCGTGGCGGCCGTCACCAGCAGCACCGTCTCGGGGGCGGCTTCCACGCGAATGAGGCCGCCGTCGTCGGCCACGAGGCCATCGCCACCGCGCAGCACGGTGCCGCGTGGCAGGAAAAGGGCGACCTCTTCGCCGGTCTCCAGCGTGGCGCGCAGGCGGCTCTTGCTGCGCGCGTCGAACGGCAGTACGAGCGCCGGGGCACGCCGCATGAGCGGCGCGGCCAGGCGTCCTGCCTCGAAGCGTTTCTCGACGCGGCGCAGCGTCGTCGAAGGGGCGGCATTATCCGCCGGGCGAGGCGATTCGGGGGCTTGCGGCATAGATCAGAAGAGGAAGTAACGTTGCGCCATCGGCAGCACGGTCGCAGGCTCGCACGTCAGCAACTGGCCGTCGGCGATGACCTGATAGGTCTCCGGGTCCACGCTGATATGCGGCAGCCAGTCGTTATGGATCATGTTGGCCTTGGTCACCTGCCGGATATTGCGCACCGGCACGATGCGCTTGGCCAGGCCATAGCGCCCAGCCACGTCGCCATCGTACGCCGCCTGCGACACAAACGTGAGCGACGTGCGCGCCAGCGCCCCGGCGCGCGCGCCGAACATTTCTCGGTAGTGCACCGGCTGAGGCGTCGGGATGGACGCATTCGGGTCGCCCATGAGCGCTGTCGTAATCATCCCGCCCTTGAGAATCAACGACGGCTTCACGCCGAAGAACGCCGGCTCCCACAGCACCAGGTCGGCCCATTTGCCGACCTCCACCGAACCGATCTCATGGGCCATGCCGTGGGTGATCGCCGGGTTGATCGTGTACTTCGCCACGTAACGCTTGACGCGGAAGTTGTCGGCCTGCGCCGAGTCGGTGCCGAGCGCGCCGCGCTGCACCTTCATCTTGTGCGCGGTCTGCCACGTGCGCATGACGACTTCGCCAACGCGCCCCATCGCCTGCGAGTCGGAGGAAATCATCGACAGGGCGCCGAGGTCATGCAGGATGTCTTCGGCGGCGATCGTCTCGCGACGGATGCGCGATTCGGCGAACGCGATGTCTTCGGCAATGGCCGGGTCGAGGTGATGGCAGACCATCAACATGTCGAGATGTTCGTCGAGCGTGTTGATGGTGTATGGCCGCGTCGGATTGGTGGACGACGGCAGCACGTTCGCCTCGCCGCACACTTTCAGGATGTCCGGCGCGTGACCGCCCCCGGCGCCCTCGGTGTGGTACGTGTGGATCGTGCGGCCCTTGATGGCCGCAACGGTGGCTTCGACAAAGCCGCCCTCGTTGAGCGTGTCGGTGTGGATAGCGACCTGCGTATCGGTCGCATCGGCCACCGACAGGCAGGCGTCGATGGCGGCCGGCGTGGAACCCCAGTCCTCGTGCAGCTTCAATCCGATGGCGCCGGCCTTGATCTGCTCCATCAGCGGGGCGGGCTGGCTGACGTTGCCCTTGCCGAGAAAGCCGAGATTGATCGGCCAGCCGTCGGCGGCTTGCAGCATGCGCTCCAGATGCCACGGCCCCGGCGTGCAGGTCGTGGCGTTCGTGCCGGTCGCCGGTCCAGTGCCGCCGCCGAGCAGCGTGGTCACGCCGGACGACAGCGCCTCGTCGATCTGTTGCGGGCAAATAAAGTGAATGTGCGAGTCGATGCCGCCCGCCGTGACGATCATGCCTTCGCCGGCGATCACTTCCGTCGCGCCGCCCAGCGGAATGGTCACGCCGGGCTGGATATCCGGGTTGCCGGCCTTGCCGATGCCCCAGATCCGCCCGTCCTTGAGCCCGATGTCGGCTTTGACGATGCCCCAGTGGTCGATGATGACCGCGTTGGTGATCACGGTATCCACAACATCGGCGCGGGTGCGTTGCGATTGGCCCATGCCGTCGCGAATCACCTTACCGCCACCGAACTTCACCTCTTCGCCGTAGATCGTGTAGTCGCGCTCGATCTCGACGATGAGTTCCGTGTCGGCCAGCCGAAGCCGGTCGCCCGTCGTGGGCCCGAACATTTCCGCATAGGCGCGGCGTGAAATCTTCATAGCGCCCCCATGACACGACCGGCGAAACCGAACACGCGGCGCTCGCCCGCCAACGCCACCAGCTCGACCGTGCGTTGTTGCCCCGGCTCGAAGCGCACCGCGGTGCCGGACGCAATGTTCAGACGGAAGCCGCGCGTCGCTTCGCGGTCGAATTGCAGTGCGTCGTTGACTTCATAAAAATGAAAGTGCGAGCCGATCTGGATCGGGCGATCGCCGGTGTTGGCAACGCTCACGCTGAGCGTCGGGCGACCCTCGTTCAGCGTGATGTCGCCTGCGGCGGGCAACAGTTCTCCGGGAATCATGAGCGTCTCTTGGAGGAATTGAGGAATGCGCGCGACCGTGGCCGACCTCAGGTCGCTGCGACGAGCAGCGACGCGCCGTAGGCCAGCACGCCGGCGCCCAGCACGCGCGGCAACCAGGCCGTGCGGTGACGCAGCGCAACACCGGCGACAATCCCCAGGCAGTGCAATACACCGGTCGCGAGCAGGAAACCCGCCAGGTAATGCATGGCGCTCGCCTCGGCCGGCAATTCCGCGCCGTGCGCAACGCCATGGAAGATCGCGAAGGCGCCGACGACGGCGGCGCCCACTCCGCTGGGCAGCTTCGCGCGCGTGGCAAGCATCAGTCCGAGCACGAGCAGCGACACGGCAATCATCGGCTCCACGCCCGGCAGCGCTGCGCCGTACGACATGCCGAGCAGGCCGCCTGCGGCCAGCATGGCGACGAAGGCCAACGGCGCGAGCCAGACACGTTTCGAGGTGAGTGCGCTCCACAGGCCAACCACGATCATGGCGCAAAGGTGATCGGCGCCGGTGAGCGGATGCACGAAGCCCGCAACGAAGCTGCCGGCCGCATCATGGCCCGGATGACCGGGGTGCGCGAGCGCCACGCTCGAGGCAGCGAGCAGCGCGAGGCCTGTCGCCACGCGCGCCGCGCGATGGCGCGTGCGACGCGGGGCCGAGGGGGCGACGGTCACTTCCTGGGCTTTGCGGTGGGTTTCATGGGCATTCTGGAGATGAGCCACTGACATGAGACGTCCTTTAGGTGAGGTTGTCGACGATAGCGAAACGCCGTCGGATCGGCACGCAACGGCAAGCGGGGGCCACGCTCGGCAATGGGCGGCAACGCTCGCCAACCGGCGACGATGTCCCGCGCCGAACGCTCGGCGTTCCCTCGTGCGCGCTTTTCACGGAATCGGGTGATGCACGGTGACGAGCTTGGTGCCGTCCGGAAACGTGGCCTCGACCTGGATGTCCGGAATCATTTCGGGCACGCCTTCCATCACGTCGTCGCGCGAGAGCAGCGTGGTGCCGTAATGCATCAGGTCGGCAACCGTGCGTCCGTCGCGCGCGGCTTCCATGAGGGCGGCACTGATGAATGCCACGGCCTCCGGGTAGTTCAGTTTTAGGCCGCGCGCACGCCGGCGTTCGGCGAGCAGGGCGGCGGTGAAGATGAGCAACTTGTCTTTTTCGCGCGGAGTGAGCTTCATCGGGAACGGGGGGACGTCAATGCGAAAGGGTCATGGGGCGGTCGCCGCTGCCGCACATCATAGGCCGACGCTCCTGCGTGCGCCACTGTGTTTTGCCGCCCACGCGCGCCGCACCAAAACTGTGCGGAACGACAGGGCGGCAGACGTTGGTCAGCGGCATCGTCATTGGCAGAGAAAGCGCTGCAACTCCGGCGTTGCCGGTTGCGTGAAGAGGGTTTCCGGCGCACCGCACTCCCAGATCTTGCCTTGATGCATGAACACCACGCGATCCGACACATGACGGGCGAAACGCATCTCGTGCGTGACGAGAATCAGCGTCATGCCCTCGGCGGCAAGGCTTTCGAGCACCCCCAATACTTCGGCGACCAATTCAGGATCGAGTGCTGACGTGATCTCGTCGCACAGCATCACCGCCGGATGCATGGCGAGCGAGCGGGCAATCGCCACGCGTTGCTGCTGACCGCCCGAGAGCTGCGACGGGTAGCTGTCGAACTTGTCGGCAAGTCCTACCTTGGCAAGCATGGTGCGGGCCACGTCGCGGGCTTCGGCGCTCGGGGTCTTCTTCACCACCTTCTGCGCGAGCATGACGTTCTCGCCGGCCGACAGATGCGGAAACAGGTTGTACTGCTGGAACACTATGCCGACCTTCAGGCGCAGCGCGCGCAGGTCGGTATCGCGCGCGCCGACGTGCACGCCCTCGACGGCGACGCTGCCCGCATCGAACCGCTCCAGGCCGTTGAGCGTGCGCAGCAATGTGCTCTTGCCCGATCCGCTCTTGCCAATGATCGACACGACCTGACCGCGCTCGACGTCCAGGTCGATGCCCTTGAGCACCGGGGTTTCGCCGAAGCGCTTTTGCATGCCCCTGACTTCAATGAGCGACATGGAGTTTCCTTTCGAGATGACGCGCCCACAACGACAGCGGATAGCAGGCGGCAAAGTAGAGCAGCGCGACCAGGCCGTACACGGTGAACGGCTGGAACGTCGCGTTGGTGAGCATGGTGCCGGTCTTGGTGAGTTCGTCGAAGCCGATGATCGACGCGAGCGCCGTGCTCTTGACGACCTGCACCGAGAAGCCGACCGTCGGGGCGATCGCAATGCGCAGCGCTTGCGGCAGAATCACATGACGCAACTGCTCGCCGAAGCGCATGGCAAGGCTCGACGAGGCTTCCCACTGACCGTGCGGAATCGCGTCGACGCAGCCGCGCCAGATTTCCGTCAGATAGGCGCTCGTGTAGAGCGTGAGGCACACGGAGGCCGCGACCCACGGCGAGACTTCCAGACCCAGCAGGGGCAAGCCGAAAAACACCAGGAACAACTGCATGAGCAGCGGTGTGCCCTGAAACACTTCGATGTACAGCGCCACGGCCCGTGCCGCCCAGGACACACGTCCAACGCGCACGACCAGCAACGCCAGCGCGACAACCCCACCGCAGACGAAGGCGATGGCCGAGAGGGCGAGCGTCCAGCGTGCGGCGAGCAACAGGCCGTGCAGCATGTCCCACGTCGAGAATTCGATCATCGGGCACCTGCCTTGATCTTGACGGTACCGCGAAAGAGGCGTCGTGCGCAGCGCATCAGCACACGACGCAGGGCGATGGCGAGCACGAGGTACAGCGCGGTGACGATCAGATAACTCTCGAACGCCCGGAACGTGCGCGACTGGACGAAGTTGGCGGCGTACGACAGATCGGGCACGGAGATCTGCGAGACGACGGCCGAGCCCAGCATCACGATCACGATCTGGCTGGCGAGCGCCGGAAACACCTTGGCGAAAGCCTGCGGCAAGATCACATGACGCAGAATCTGACCCCGCGTCATGGCGAGCGACAGTCCGGCCTCGGACAGTCCGCGCGGCACAGCACGCATGCCCGCGCGAATGATCTCGGTGGCGTACGCGCCGAGGTTAAGGCTCATGGCGAGAATGGCGGCGGTCGTCTCGTCGATATGCAGGCCAAGACTCGGCAGCCCGAAGAAAAGGAAGAAGAGCTGCACGATGAACGGCGTGTTGCGGATCAGCTCGACGTAAGCGCCGGCGATGGCTTTGAGCCACGTCGGGCCCTCCTCGCGGGCGACGGCGCACAGCGCGCCGAGCGCGACGCCCGCGACCGTGGACACGGCCGTGAGCGCAACGGTCAGCGCGGCGCCGCGCACGAAGAGCATCAGGTATTGCCGCAGATCGGCAAAATCGAGAACGTAATGCATGTGAAGCCGATGAGGAGTCGCGAGGGGGCGGGCGTCGGGATCAGAGATTGGCCGGCAGCGGCATGCCGAGCCACTTCTGCGAGACCTGGCTCAGCGCGCCGTCTTTCTTCGCGGCGGCGATGATGTCGTTGACCTTGGCAAGCAGCCTCGGCTCATTCTTGTTCAGGCCGACAAAGCACGGCGAGTTCTTGATGAGGAACTTCGGTTCCGGCAACTTGGGCGGATGCTTGGCGAGAATCGCCGCCGCCACGACGTTGCCTGTGGCGACCAGTTGCACCTGTCCGGAGAGGAACGCCGAGATCGTGCCGTTGTTGTCTTCAAAACGCTTGATCGTGACGTCGGCCGGGGCGATCTTCGAGAGTTCGAGGTCTTCGACGGCGCCGCGCGTCACACCGACGGTCTTGCCCGACAGGTCGGCGGGCTTGGACACCGCGATGTCCTTCGGTCCGAAAACGCCGTTGTAGAACGGCGCGTACGCTTGCGAGAAATCGATGACCTTCTCGCGCTCGGCGTTCTTGCCGAGGCTGGAGATCACCAGGTCGGCCTTGTTCGTCGTGAGGTAGGGGATGCGATTGGCGCTCGTCACCGGGACCAGTTCGAGCTTCACGCCCATGCCCTTGGCCAGCAGCGCGGCGGCGTCGATGTCGTAGCCGACCGGCTTCATGTCGGCGCCGATGGAGCCGAACGGCGGGAAGTCCTGCGGCACGGCCACGCGCAGGGTGCCGCGCTTGACGATGTCGTCGAGTCCGTCGGCGTGTGCGGTGCGCGGCATTGCCACGGCGAAGGCCGAGATGGCGCTGACGGCGAGCATCGCCGTGGTGAACGCGCGACGAGCCCGTGCGCGGGCGCCGAGCGTGGCGGCAACAGTGTCATGCGAGAAGGCACTACGAAGGAACGGCAGCATAGCGGTAACCTCGGGATCGGGGGCGAAGCGTTCCGGCAACGGGAGTGTTCCGGCGGCCGGCGCATCTGGTCTGACCGGTCGATACAGTGACATAGCAGGAATCGTGCCTGGCGATGCCGCGGGTCGCGAAGCATGACGAAATCCTGCGCGCGCAACGGGAACACGGCGCAGTCATGGCCGGGAGGAAGGGCGTACAGGGAGGGCCGAAAAGGGAGCGAAAAAGGGAGCGAGGGAGCGGAAAAGGGAGCTGTAACGGGCGGCGCAAAGGAGGTGCAAGGCGGGAGTGAGCCCAATGTTGGTGCGAAATCGT
Source organism: Pandoraea eparura (assembly GCF_902459725.1). GTDB lineage: Bacteria > Pseudomonadota > Gammaproteobacteria > Burkholderiales > Burkholderiaceae > Pandoraea > Pandoraea eparura. The sequence goes on along the minus strand of NZ_CABPSH010000002.1, from coordinate 657,867 downwards.
ACCGGAGGGGGTGACGCGGCGCCGTGCGCGTCACCATTGTGGTGCTTGTGACGGGCGGGAGGTCGGATCACGTCGCCCAGAGGCGCAGCGGCTCGGCAGGGACGCCGTGGACGAGCGGGCGCAGCGTCAGCCAGTGCGAGACCAGCAATTGCCGTACCGTTTCCATGTCGTGACCGAGCACGCGCAGCACGAGCACGTTGCCCGGCAGGCAAGTGACGCCCGCGCGCAGCGTGTCGTCGAACGGCAGGCCTTGCGCGAGCGACTCGGCCAACTCGCGCGTGCATGCGGCGCCCACGGCCCAGAGTGCGGCGAAGACCGGGAAGCCGGCGAGCGCGGTGGTGCCGGTACGTTGCGCGTCGTCGGCACCAAGCACGGCCTGTTCCGCCCACAGCAGACGATCCGTCGCGTCGCGCAGTTCGAAGTTCGAGCGCCATCGGCCGTGCGACCATTGCTCGCCGGCCGCCTGGCGGCCGAGCAGTGTGGCGTCCCAACCAATGACGGACGCGTTCTCGCCAAGTTTCACGGTGATGCGCTGGCGAGCGTCGGCATGATCGAACACGATGTTCTCGAGCGGCAGCCAGTCGAGTTTCGCGCCGTCGCGCACGTTGAGCGTGATCTCCTGCGTCCCGAACCGGCCTTGCGACTTGTACCACTTGGTTGCCCCGGGCGTGGTCAATACGGCGTGCGCGTCGTCACCGACATCGACGTCGATGGACAGCGAGTCGCCGCCCGCAATCCCGCCGGGCGGATGCACGACCACGGCATGGCAAATACCGGGGCCTTCCGGATGGAGCGATTTCTGGACGACGAGCGGGCCGTGATGGCGTCGCGTGGCGAGGACGGTGCGTGCGTCGTGGCGCGCGAAGCCCAGCGTCAGCGCGGCATGCCAGCCCGCGCCGGGAGTGTGCAGGGAGTTCATGAACATGGTTTGGCAAGGAATGGCGCGAATCTAGCACGCGCCGCCTGGGCGCGACATCGAAACCTGCCGCATGCGTTTCACACGGCCACCTGATGCCGCACGCCGTCGGCCTCCATGTCCTTGCCGAGACCGCTCGCCACGATGGCGCCGCGACTCATCACGCGATAGTGATCCGCGAGCTGGAGCGCGAAATCGTAATACTGCTCGACCAGCAACACCGTCATGCCGCGCTCATCGACAAGGCGCCGCAACGTGGCCCCGATGTCCTTGATGATCGACGGCTGGATGCCTTCGGTCGGCTCGTCGAGGATCAGCAGTTGCGGGTCGCTCATGAGCGCGCGTCCGATCGCAAGCTGTTGCTGTTGCCCGCCGGACAGGTCGCCACCGCGCCGCTGCTTCATGTCGCGCAACACGGGGAACAGTTCGTAGATGTGATCTGGCACACCGCGCTTGGCCTCGCGCGCGGGCCGACTCGCCGCCCCGATCAACAGGTTCTCCTCGACGCTCAGCCGCGGGAAGATCTCGCGCCCCTGCGGCACGTATGCCAAGCCGTGCGCCACACGTGCATACGGGGGCGCGGACGTGAGCGTCGTGCCGCGCCACGCGATGCTGCCCGACTTCACGGGCACCACGCCCATGAGGCACTTGAGCAGTGTCGTCTTGCCTACGCCGTTACGCCCGAGCAGCACGGTGAGCTGTCCTTCGGGCACTGTGAATTCCACGTTGCGCAGAATGTGACTGCCGCTGTAGTACTGATTGAGTGCGTGAATTTCCAGCATGGTCAGCGTCCCAGGTACGATTCGATCACGCGCTCGTCGCGCTGCACGACGTCGAGCGTGCCTTCGGCCAGCACGCGCCCTTCGGCCATCACGGTCACGAGCCCCGTCTCGCCGGCCAATGCGGCGACGAACGCCATGTCGTGCTCGACGACCATCATCGAACAATGCCCGCGCAGCCGGTTGAGCAACTCGGCGAGCTGCGCGGTCTCTTCGTCGGTCATGCCGGCGGCGGGTTCGTCGAGCAGCAGGAGTTGCGGTTGCTGCATGAGCAGCATGCCGATCTCCAGCCGCTGCTTCTGGCCGTGCGACAACTGTCCAGCACGCACATGGGCCTGATGCTCCAGGTGCGTGAGCGTGAGCACTTCCTCGATGCGGCGTCGCATGGTCGGCGTGAGCATGTCCCACAGCGCGCGGAACCAGCGCTTGTCGCCCGCACACGCGAGTTCGAGGTTCTCCCACACGCTGTGGTGCTCAAACACCGTCGGCTTCTGGAACTTGCGGCCGACGCCCGCCTGCGCGATGGCAGGCTCATCGAGTCGGGTGAGGTCGAGTGTCTGGCCGAGGAAGGCGCGTCCGGCGTCGGGGCGGGTCTTGCCCGTGATGACGTCCATCATCGTTGTCTTGCCCGCGCCGTTCGGGCCGATGATGCAGCGCAGCTCATTGGTTTTGATCGCCAGCGACAGGTCGTTGAGGGCGCGAAAGCCATCGAACGAGACCGAGATGGTCTCGAGGTAGAGGATGAGACCGTGCGACGTGTCGATCTCGCCCGGCACCACGAGGTGCGACATCCCCGTGGGGTCGCCGCTTACGGTGACGGACGCGTCGGGCGCGTCGGCGGTCTGCCAACTGATGTCGGTGTCGGGCCTCATGCGCGGTCTCCGGTGACGGGGTGGGGCGCATCGCCTTCGGCGGCGGCCGGGGCGTGTTGCGCCTGTTGTGCGCGCTTGCGCGAGCGCTGTGTCACGAGTCCGATCACGCCCTGCGGCAGCATCAACGGCACGAGCACGAACATCGCGCCGAGGAAGAACAGCCAGTATTCGGCGAAGTAGGCCGTGAAGAAGCTCTTCGCGCCGTTGACGAGGAACGCACCGGCGATCGCACCCACAAGCGAGCCACGCCCGCCGATCGCGACCCAGATCGCCATCTCGATGGAGTTCACGGGTGCCATCTCACTCGGATTGATGATGCCGACCTGCGGGACGTAAAGCGCGCCCGCAATGCCGCACAGCATGGCGGACAAGGTCCACACGAACAGCTTGTAGCTCAGCGGCCGGTAGCCGAGGAACATGGCGCGCGACTCGCCGTCGCGAATGGCGGTGACCACGCGGCCGAACTTCGAGACGACTAGCGCGCGGCACAGCAGGAACGCACCGATCAGCACCACGAACGTCACCACAAACAACACCGTGCGCGTGGTGGCCGACGTGATCGAGTAGCCGAGAATGCGCTTGAAGTCGGTGAAGCCGTTGTTGCCGCCGAAGCCGGTCTCGTTGCGATAGAAGAGCAGCATGGCGGCGAACGTGAGCGCCTGCGTGATGATCGACAGGTACACGCCCTTCACGCGAGAGCGGAAGGCGAGGTAGCCGAAGAGCCACGCGACAACGCCGGGCAGTGCCACGACGAGAAACATCGCCCACGCGAAGTGCTCGGTACCGGTCCAGTACCAGGGCAGCGACTTCCAGTCGAGGAACACCATGAAGTCGGGCAAGTTGCTGTGATACACGCCGTCGCGCCCGATGCCGCGCATCAGGTACATCCCCATGGCATACCCGCCGAGCGCGAAGAACAGGCCGTGACCCAGGCTCAGGATGCCGCAATAGCCCCACACCAGATCGAGCGCGAGCGCCGCGATCGCGTAGCACATGATCTTGCCGACGAGCGTCATCGCGTAGGCCGACAGATGCAACGGGTGCGTGGCCGGCAGCACCAGCGCACACACCGGCACTAGAATCGTCACCGCCAGCACGAACACGAGCAGCAAGGGCGCGACATGCTTCGGCAGGAGGCGGGCGCGCGGCGGCACGTCCAGCGAGATCGAAGGGGTGATCCCTTCGGGCAGGAAGTTCGACGTCTGCATTCAGGCCTCCGCACTGCGCCCTTTGAGCGCAAACATGCCCTGCGGGCGTTTCTGGATGAACAGCACGATCAGGATCAGCACGGCGATCTTGGCGAGCACGGCACCCCACACGGGTTCGAGCAGCTTGTTGGCGATGCCCAGTCCGAACGCGCCGACGATGGTGCCGGCGAGCTGTCCCACGCCGCCCAGCACCACGGCCATGAACGAGTCGATGATGTAGCTCTGCCCGAGGTCCGGGCCGACATTGCCGATCTGCGAGAGCGCGCATCCGCCCAGCCCGGCAATGCCGGCCCCGAACGCGAAGGCGTAACTGTCGACGCGTCCCGTCTTCACGCCGACGCAGGCCGCCATCGACCGGTTCTGCGTGACGGCGCGAATGAACAGCCCCAGCCGCGTGAGGTTGAGCACCGACCACGTGAGCGCCACGACCACCAGCGCGAATATCAGGATCGCGATGCGGTTGTACGGCAGCATCAGGTTGGGCAAGACCGCGACGCCGCCACTCATCCACGACGGATTGATCACTTCGACGTTCTGCGCGCCGAACAGCGTGCGCACGCCCTGGATCATGAGCAGGCTGATACCGAACGTCGTGAGCAGCGTTTCGAGCGGACGGCCGTACAAATGCTTGATGACGGTGCGCTCCAGCACGAAGCCGAGGGCGGCGGCCACGAGAAAGGCGGCAGGCACGGCTGCCACGAGATAGGCGTCGAAAACCCCCGGCAGGAAGCGTTGGAAGAGCGTCTGCACCACGTAAGTGGTATACGCGCCGACCATCAGGAATTCGCCGTGCGCCATGTTGATGACGCCGATCAGGCCATAGGTGATGGCCAGGCCTAGCGCGGCGAGCAGCAGCACGCTGCCGAGCGAGAGGCCGGCGAATACCGTGCCGAAGAACTCGCTGCGGCGCTGCGCCGCGGCCAGTTGTGTGAGCGCGATATCGGCGGCGCTGCGCACAGTGGCGTCGGGTTCTGCGTAGGTGCCGTCCGCCTGCTTCGCGACGATGGGCAGCAGCAGATCGCGCATCTGCGGATCGCCCGTCGCGGCAATCAGATCGATGGCTTCACGACGCTTCGTCGCGTCGGCATCGTGCAATGCCGTCTGCGCCCAGAGCTGGTCGAGTCGTTTGCGCAGCGCCGGATCGGTTTCCTTCTGACGCGCCTGTTCAACGAGCGTCTTGAACGCGGGCGACGGGTTCTGCAACATCGTGTCGATGGCTTGCGCCCGGGTGTCATGATCGGGCGAGCGCAAGGCGCCGGCGGCGGCGGCCGTGGCGACCTTGGCGCGCAGCACGTTGTTGAGCGTGATCGATCCGGCGTTCTCACCCTTGAGCGGGGCGCCCGTGATCGGGTCGAGGGTCGTCTCGCCGTCCTGGATGGCAAGGCGATCGCCCACGGTCACGACAGTGTCGTCGGCCAGTGCCTTGAGCAGCGCGGTGGCCTGCGGCGAGCCGTCGGACGCGAGATGATCGATGGCTTGCGACTTGGCGTCGAAATCGTCGCCTGCGAGCGCCGTGAGGTCGGCGTTCGTGACGGCGGCATGCGCCAGGGAGGGAGTGGTCAGCGCAGCGCCCAGCGAGAGCAGGACAAGGGCGGCAGCGGTCCAGCGTCTTATCGTTATCATCAAAACCTCTGCACGCGCCGGCGGCCGTTCACGCGGCGCCGGCGCAGGGGATGAAAGGAGGGTCAGACCTTGTCGGGTTTGCCTTCGTTACCTGCGATGTACGGGCTCCAAGGCTGCGCCCGCACCGTGGTCTTGGTCTTCCACACGACGTTGAACTGACCGTCCGGGCGGATCTCGCCGATCATCACCGGCTTGTGCAGGTGGTGGTTGCCGTCCATGACCATGTCGAAGCCGTCCGGCGACTTGAAGGACTGGCCGATCATCGCGGTGCGTACCTTGTCGACGTCGACACTGCCCGCTTTCTCGACGGCCTGCTTCCACATGTGCATGCCGACGAAGGTGGCTTCCATCGGGTCGTTGGTGACGCGCTTGTCGCCGCCGGGCAGGCTCTTGGCCTTGACGTAGGCGAACCATTCCTTCTTGAACGCGTCGTTGGTCGGGTTTTTCACCGACATGAAGTAGTTCCATGCCGCGAGGTGTCCCACGAGTGGCTTCGTGTCGATGCCGCGCAGCTCCTCTTCACCGACGGAGAAGGCCACGACCGGCACGTCGGTGGCCTTCAGGCCCTGGTTGCCGAGTTCCTTGTAGAACGGCACGTTCGAATCGCCGTTGATGGTCGAGATGACCGTGGTCTTGCCGCCCTGGGCGAACTGCTTGATGTTGGCGACGATGGTCTGGTAATCGCTGTGGCCGAACGGTGTGTAGACCTCCTGAATGTCCTTGTCGGCCACGCCCTTCGAATGCAGGAAGGCGCGCAGAATCTTGTTGGTCGTGCGCGGATAGACGTAGTCGGTGCCGAGCAGGAAGAAGCGCTTGGCGCCGCCACCTTCCTTGCTCATCACGTATTCCACCGCGGGGATCGCCTGCTGGTTCGGTGCCGCGCCCGTGTAGAAGACGTTCTTCGACATCTCCTCGCCTTCGTACTGCACCGGGTAATAGAGCAGGCCGTTGAGTTCTTCGAAGACGGGCAGCACCGACTTGCGCGACACCGACGTCCAGCAGCCGAACACGGCGGCGACCTTGTCCTTGGTGAGCAACTGACGCGCCTTTTCCGCGAAGAGCGGCCAATTCGACGCCGGGTCGACCACCACGGCTTCGAGCGGGCGGCCCATCACGCCGCCCTTGGCGTTGATGTCGGCAATCGTCATGAGCGCGACATCCTTGAGCGACGTCTCCGAGATGGCCATCGTGCCCGAGAGCGAGTGCAGGATGCCGACCTTGATGGGCGACTTGCTCTGCGCGAACAAGTTCGGCGCCATGCCGGTCAGCGAAGCGGCGCCCGAGAGGGCCGCCATCTGGAGTAGCGTGCGTCGTTTCATGGTACGTCTTCCCCTTTCCTGGTTAGACCGGTCGATCCGGTACCTGAGGACTAACGCAAAGGCCGTGCCAGCATTGCGGGAGATTGGTCATGCGAGGTAACGGTGCACGTTCGTGCCGGCGGAAGTGCCGGACGTCGCATGGCTGGCGCAAGCCCGTGCGGGGTGCGTTGGCGAGACGAATCGACGGGGGCGCGCGCACCGAGCAGTGCGGGCTTGCCGAAGCCGTTCGCCAGCGTGTCGTCGTCCGAACGAAGCACGATGGTGCGGGCGCGCGCTGAGTTGGTGCGCACCGAGTTGGCGCGAGCCGGCGACATGACCGCCAGGGAGAACGCCAGGCAGATCGTCAGGCAGACCGCTCGCGGTGGCGGTGGCGATCCCCCGGACCACCCTGACGACGAGGTGGCACTTTTTGATGCATGATTGGCATTCGTGCCAAACCGGCCGACGGCAAGATGAGGGCTCCCGAAGACTCCCCGACTGGTTCGACACGACACTCATGACCGATGCCATTGCCGGGCGCGCCGCGCGCCCCACCGATTCCGAACAGGCCGGGCGCCAGAGGCGTCCCGACTACCCTGATCATCCCGATCGCTCGATGGGCCGCCGCTATGCGGCGGTGCTGGCCGTGTGTCAGGCGCTTTATACCGCGGCGTTGTCCGTCGACCTGACGTTGACGGGGCTGGTCGGCTACATGCTGGCGTCGGACAAAGGCTATGCGACGCTGCCGTTCTCCCTGATCACCGTCGCGTCTGCCATCACCACGATCTTCGCGTCGATCTTGATCCAGCGATTCGGACAACGGCTTGGCTTTGCGCTGGGCGCCTTGTTCGGCACGGTGGGCGGGCTGGTGTCGGTAATGGCGATCTACGAGCGCCACTTCGCGATGTTCTGCGCGGGGACGGCGTGTGTGGGGGTGTTTCAGGCGTTCGCGCGTTATTACCGTCTGGCCGCGGCAGACATCGTGCCGCTCGAAGACAAGCCACGCGCGATTTCCATCGTGCTCACCGGTGGCGTGCTGGCGGCGGTGATCGGGCCGGCGCTCGCGGCGGGCAGCAAAAACTGGCTCGCGCCGGTGACGTTCGCGGGATCGTACCTCGTCGTGGCGATCCTCTCGGCGACGTCGCTGGTGTTGCTCGTCGGCTTTCTGCGCAATCTGCCGGTGCATGCCGCCGGCGGTGCGACAGGCGAGGCGGGCGCGTTGCCTGCCAGACCGCTTGGCGAGATCATGCGTCAGCCGATTTATCTGGCGGCGCTGGCGAACAACCTGATCGGGTTCATGGTGATGATGTTCGTCATGACGGCGACGCCGATTGCGGCGGTGACGTGCGGGCACAGCATCGACGACGGCGCGCACATCATCGAGTGGCATCTGGTGGGGATGTATGCGCCGTCGTTCTTCTCGGGGCATCTCGTCAAGCGATGGGGCGTGGTGCCGGTGTTGCTCGCGGGTATCGCGATGAGCGCGCTGTGCAGTGTGCTGGCGCTCGCGTCGACGAGCCTGCCGTCCTTCTATGCGGCGCTGGCGTTGCTCGGCGTCGGCTGGAACTTCATGTTCGTGGGCGGCACGACGTTGCTCACGATGTCGTATCGTCCGGCGGAGCGTGCGCGCGCGCAGGCCGCCAACGAATTCATCACCTTTGCCGGGACGGCGCTCGCGAGTCTGTTCGCGGGGCAACTGCTCGCTCGCTTCGGCTGGGCCACCATCAACCAGGCGACCTTCCCGTTGCTGGCGCTCGCTGCGCTGGTGACGGTGTGGTACGCCGTCGACGCGAAGCGCCGTGCGGTGCCCGCGACGGCCTGACGCTCCAGCGCTCCAACGCTCCAACGCCCCGACGCTCCGACATTCTCGCGATCATGAATCCACCTCGTCTCGTTGCCTTTCTCATCGTGCCGCCGTTCGTGTTGCTGGATCTGGCCGGACCGCTCGATGCGTTTCACGCCGTCATCCGCAACTTCGCGGCGTTGGGGCAGTCGGCGCCGTACCGCACCGTGGTGGTGTCCGAGCATGGTGGGCCGGTGGAGACGGGCTCTGGCATCACGCTGCACACCGAGCCGATGCGCGCGCTCGAAGCGATGCCGGTCGACACCTTGATTGCGGTGGGCGGAGCGGTGGCGCATCGTCCGGCGGTGCCGGGCGAGGTGGGCGAGTGGTTGCGCGACTATGCGCCGCGCGTGCGGCGTGTGTGTTCGGTGTGCGTGGGGGCGTTCATTCTGGGGACGGCGGGGTTGTTGAACGGACGCCGCGCGACGACGCACTGGCTCGATACGGCGATGTTGCAGGCGTGTTTTCCGGCGGCGCGCGTCGAGTCGGATCCGATTTATGTGCGTGAGGATCCGGTGTGGACGTCGGCGGGGATCACGGCGGGGATCGACCTTGGATTGGCGTTGGTCGAGGACGATTGGGGCGCGGATGTGGCGTTGCAGGCGGCGCGGCGGCTGGTGGTGTTTCTCAAGCGCGCGGGCGGGCAATCGCAGTTCAGTCCGCCGTTGCAGGCGCAGGTCGCGGCGGGGGCGCCGTTCGGGGATTTGCATGCGTGGATGTCGGAACGGCTCGATGGCGATCTGTCGGTGGTGCGACTGGCCGAGCAGGCGAACATGAGTCCGCGCACGTTTGCCCGAAGTTATCTCGCGCGGACCGGGTCGACACCGGCCAAGGCGGTCGAGCGCATGCGCCTGGAGGCGGCCCGGTTTGCGTTGCTCGACTCGGATGCGCCGCTCAAGCGCATCGCCGCACGCGTGGGCTTCGGCGACGAACAAAACCTGCGGCGCGCGTTTCAACGTCAGTACGGTGTGACGCCGGTGGCGTATCGGGAGCGGTTTGGGGTGGTGGGGGAGGTTTAGGGATTTCGAATGCGCAATCAAGTTACGCCGCCAACTTCCCTGCCGCCGCCCGATCGAGAAAGCGGAACAGGCGAGCGTCGTCGGAATAGGCAACGTTGAAGCGGAACCAGTGGCACGGCTCGTTGTGCGCGAGAAAGAACTCCCCCGGCGCCAACATGATGCTCTCGAGCAGCGCCGCTTCGGCCAGCTCGCGCGCCGGTCTCGACGTCTGCGGCAAGCTGCCGCACACGAACATCCCCCCTTCCGGCTGGGCCAGCAGCGTCACCCCGTGCGACTGCAACTGCGTGATGAGACGCGCGCGCGAACGCGTCAGCCGGTCCGACAGGCGCTCGATGTGCTTGCGGTGACGTCCCTCGGTGAGAATCGCATGCACGATGCGCTCGTTGATTTCCGAGGACGTGAGGCCCGCCACCATCTTGCTGCGCGCGATCTCATGTGCGAGATCGCGCGAACACGCCAGATAGCCCACACGGACCGACGGCGATATCGTCTTCGAAAAGCTCGACACGTAGATCACTCGCGACAGGCCATCCATCGCCGCCAGTGACGGCGTTCCCGCAGGGGCCAACTCGCGGTAGATGTCGTCTTCGACGATCCAGAAACCATGCTGCTCGGCACACTGCAAGATGCGATGCGCTGCCGCCGGTGTGAGCGAGGTGCCCAACGGATTCTGCAACGCCGGATTCACGAACAGCGCGCGCGGACGGTGCGTCTGCGCCGCCTGCTCCAACGCGGCGAGATCCAGGCCCGCCTCCGTGCGAGGAATGCCGACAACGTTCAGACCCGCCAGACGCAACACCGCCAGCAGATTGCAGTACGCCGGTGCCTCGACCAACACCGTATCGCCCGGCTTGAGCAGCGTGCGCACCACCAGGTCGAGCGCCTGCGTCGCGCCATGCGTGAGCACGATGTGCTCGGGCGGCGCGTCGATGGACAACTCGCCGAGACGCCGCGCCAGCCACTGACGCAGCGGCCCATACCCCCGCGGATGTCCGTAGTGCGCGAAATGCGCGCCCGGTCCTTTCGAGAGCGAGCGCAGCGCACCCTGCAGCCCGTCTTCGTCGAGCCAACTGTCGGGCAACCATCCGCAGCCGCTCTTCACGGCGATCGCGTCGTCCGCGAAGATCTCGGAGAGCAGCCACGCATTCGTGACTTCGCTCGCCGTCGTGCTCACGGCCAACGTGCCGCCCGGGCTGGTCGGTCCCGTGTCCCGTGAGTCGGCCGCCCCGGCGACGAAGAATCCCGCGCCGCGCCGGGCCACGAGCGTGCCGCGCGCGACCAGCCGGTCATACGCCTCCACCACCGTGAACGTGCTGATGCCGTGCGCCTTGGCCAGCGACCGGATCGACGGCATGCGCATGCCCGCGTGCAGCGTTTGTCGTTGTAGCGCTCGCTCTACCTCCCGCACGATCTGGTCGACGAGCGCTTCCGGCTGGGCGCGGTTCAGGGAAAAAGCAAGCGGTTGGACCATGGTGTCGGGGCAGTGGCTGTTGCCAATACAGTTAAGACGATTGACCGATACAGAATATACATTTTCCACGTAACTGTACATGTCTGTACCGGTCTGGCTCTCGTACGATCGATCCCATCCACCCGTGGCCCGCATCGTGCCGACCACGGAACCTCCTGATCGAGCCAAGCCCTGGGGAGACCCCGCGATGAACATGAAAGACCTGAATCTCGACATGACGGCGTTCTGGATGCCGTTCACCAACAACCGTCAGTTCAAAAGCTCGCCGCGCCTGTTGGTGAAGGCCGAGGGCATGTATTACACGTCGTCGGACAATCGCAAGATTCTCGACGGCACTGCCGGTCTTTGGTGCGTGAACGCCGGCCACTGCCGCACCGAGATCGTCGAGGCGATCCGTCAGCAAGCCGGTGAGATGGATTTTGCGCCGACCTTCCAGATGGGACACCCGAAGGCGTTCGAGGCTGCGAGCAAGATCGCCGCCATCACGCCGCAGGGGCTCGATCGCATCTTTTTCACGAACTCGGGCTCGGAGTCGGTCGACACTGCCCTGAAGATCGCCCTGGCCTACCATCGTGCGCGCGGCGAAGGCCAGCGCACGCGCCTCATCGGCCGCGAACGCGGTTATCACGGCGTGGGCTTCGGCGGCATTTCGGTCGGCGGTATCTCGCCGAACCGCAAGGCCTATTCGGGGCAACTGCTGCCGGCGGTCGACCATCTGCCCCACACGCTCAACATCAAGGAAGCGGCCTTCACGAAGGGGCAGCCCGCCTGGGGCGCCCATCTGGCCGATGAACTCGAACGTCTGGTGACGCTGCACGATGCCTCGACCATCGCCGCCGTGATTGTCGAGCCGCTCGCCGGGTCCACCGGTGTGCTCGTGCCGCCGCATGGCTATCTGCAAAAGCTGCGCGAGATCTGCGACAAGCACGGCATTCTGCTGATCTTCGACGAAGTCATCACCGGACTCGGCCGCCTGGGCAAGCCGTTCGCGGCCCAGTATTTCGGCGTGACGCCGGACATCATCACAATGGCCAAGGGCGTGAACAATGCCGCCGTTCCGATGGGGGCCGTCGCGGTGAAGACGAGCGTGCACGACACCATCGTCGACGCCGGTAACTCGGGCGCCATCGAGTTCTTCCACGGCTATACCTACTCCGGCCATCCGCTGGCCGCCGCCGCCGCGTGCGCGGCCCTCGATCTGTACCAGAGCGAAGGCCTGTTCGAGCGCGCGGCAACCCTCGCGCCGCATTTCGAGAAGGTCATTCACGGTCTGCGCGATCTGCCGAACGTCATCGACATCCGTAACCTCGGGATGGTCGGCGGCATCGAGCTGGCCAACCGCGACGGCAAGCCGGGTGCACGCGCGCATGAAATCTTCGTCAAGTGCTTCGAGAAGGGAGCACTGGTGCGTTACACGGGCGATATCCTGGCGTTCTCGCCGCCGCTCATCATCAGCGAAGCGCAGATCGACGAGTTGTTCGGCATCGTTGGGGAAGCCATTCGCGAGACGGCGTAAGCGACATCCACAGCAAGGCTGGGCGGCCGCCGCGCGACGCCCCGCCATTCATCAGACAGTCAGGGCGAACGCCCGCCTCGGGCGGACGCTCGCCCACCGACAGCGTTTTCACGGACATCGACATGAATCAACGAGTGAGCATCGAACGTATCGAGCATTGGATTGGCGGCGCCAGCGTCGCCTCGGGGGAAGCCGATCGCCGCTTTGGCGAAGTGACGAACCCGGCCACCGGCGAGGTCATCCGCCAGGTGGCCCTGGGCGGTGCGACGGATGTTGCAAGCGCCGTGGCGGCCGCACGTGCCGCCTTGCCCGGCTGGCGCGCCACGCCGCCGATGAAGCGCGCCCGCGTGATGATGAAGTACCGCGAACTGCTTGAAACGCATCGCGAAGCGCTTGTGCAACTGATCACGCAGGAACATGGCAAGACGCTTGACGACGCCCGCGGCGAAGTCACGCGCGGCATCGAGGTGGTCGAATTTGCCATGGGCATCCCGCAGTTGCTCAAGGGCGAAATCGCGCCGCAGGTGGGCACGGGCGTGGACACGTATTCGATTCACCAACCGGTGGGCGTCTGCGCCGGCATTACGCCATTCAACTTCCCCGCGATGGTGCCGTTGTGGATGTTCCCGATGGCGCTCGCCTGCGGCAACACCTTCGTGCTCAAGCCCTCCGAGAAAGTGCCGTCGGCCGCGCTGCTGCTCGCGCGCCTCGCCAAGGACGCCGGGCTGCCCGACGGCGTGCTCAACGTCGTGAATGGCGACAAGGCGGCGGTCGATGCACTGCTCACGCATCCGGACGTCAACGCCGTATCGTTCGTCGGCTCCACGCCGATCGCGCAATACATCTACAGCACGGCGTCGGCGCATGGCAAGCGCGTGCAGGCGCTCGGCGGCGCGAAGAACCATGGCGTGGTGATGCCGGACGCCGACCTCGACTTCACCGTCGATGCGCTGATCGGCGCCGCATACGGTTCGGCGGGTGAGCGTTGCATGGCGATCTCGGTGGCCGTGGCCGTCGGCGACGTGGCGGATGCGCTGGTGGCGCGTCTGGCGCAAGCCGCGACGTCGCTGCCGGTCGGCGACGGGGCCGACCCCGTGGCGCAGATGGGGCCGCTGATTACCCGCGCGCATTGCGACAAGGTGCGTGGCTATGTGGATGCCGGTGTTGGCGAAGGCGCGACGCTCGTGGTGGACGGCCGTGGCCTGAAGGTCGCGCAGCGCGACGATGGTTTCTTCATCGGCCCGTGCCTGTTCGACAACGTGACGCCGGAGATGTCGATCTATCGCCACGAAATTTTCGGGCCGGTGTTGGCCGTGGTGCGCGTGAAGACGCTGGAAGAGGCGATTGCGCTCATCAACCGGAATCCGTATGCCAACGGCACGGCGGTGTTCACGACGTCGGGCGGTGCCGCGCGGCGCTTCGAGGACGAGATCGAAGTTGGCATGGTGGGCGTGAACGTGCCGATCCCGGTGCCGGTGTCGTACTTCTCGTTCGGCGGATGGCGCAATTCGCTGTTCGGCGACCAGCACATCTACGGACCGGAGTCGGTGCGCTTCTACACGCGCTCGAAGGTGGTTACGCGTCGCTGGTCGGAGGGACGTCCGGCGAATGCCGCGTCGTCGCTCGTCATGCCGACGCTCGGCCAATAACGGCGATCCAGTGCCGATCCGCGCGATCGGCGCAATCCGCATCACGCTGTACCGCGAAGGCGCCGGGGCTTGCCGGCCTCGAAATGAAAACGCCGTCCGAGGCATTCCACCTGCCCTCGGACGGCGTTCTGACTTGTGTGCGGGCAGCGGCGAGGTCAGGACAGATGCGCCGGCGCGATATCGATGCCCTCGCCGAGCAGGAAGCCGCGAATGCGCTGTGCGAATTCGAGTGCGTGTTCGCCGTCGCCGTGCAGACAAACGGTTTGCGCCTGGATCGGTACGAGCGAGCCGTCAATGGCACGCACGTGTTGTTCGCGCACCATCATCAGCGTTTGGGCGAGCGCATCTTCCTCGCGCTCGATCAACGCGCCGGGCGTGCCGCGTTTGACCAGTGAGCCGTCGGCGTTGTATCCCCGGTCGGCGAAGACTTCATCGACGGCTTGCATACCGGCAGCCCGCGCGGCCTTCACCAACTCGCCGCCGGCCAGTCCGAAGATCGCGAGGTCGGTGTCGAACGCGCGAATCGCTTCGACGATCGTCTCGGCCAGTGCCGGGTCGCGCGCCGCCTGATTGTAGAGTGCGCCGTGCGGCTTGACATGCGACAGCCAGCCGCCCTGGGCGCGCACCATCGCGGCGAGGGCGCCGATCTGGTACAGCATGCCTGCGCGAATCTCGTCGAGCGGGAGCTGCATTTCCGCACGGCCGAAATGCTCCCGATCGGGGAAGCTCGGGTGCGCGCCGATGGCCACGCCTTGCGCCAGCGCCCAGCGCACCACCTGCTGCATCGTGCCCGCGTCGCCCGCATGCCAGCCACAGGCCACGTTGGCCGAGCTGACCAGGCCGAGCAGCGCCTCGTCGTTGTTGCAACCTTCGCCGAGGTCGACGTTCAGATCGATTTTCATTCGGAGTTCTCCTGCGGGGATGGTGCGGCGGGCGCGCGATGTCAGCGCTTGCGCGAGATGGCCGGCACCCGCGATGTCGTCAGAATGCCGCGATCGTGCCACGTAAGCGCGCGCTCGATCTGGGCAAGATAGCGCCGCTGTTCGTGCAGCGCCTCGTGCGCCTCGGCGGCGCTACATTCCGTGAAGTACAGCGTGCTGCCGAGCCGTGCCTGTCCGAGCCGCCACAGATCGGCGCTGATCACCGTGCCGATCTTCGGGTAGCCGCCGGTGGTCTGGGCGTCGGCCAGCAGAATGATCGGCTGCCCCGACGGCGGCACCTGTATCACGCCGGGCAACACGCCGTGCGAGAGCAGGTCGTGACTGCGATTCTTCTTGCGCGCGAGCGGTTCCGGGCCAGACAGCCGGTAACCCATCCGGTTGCTGTTGGGCGTGACGTGCCACGGATGCGTCCAGAAACCCTTCTGCGAGACGGCGGTGAAGTCGTCGTATTCCGGGCCGGGGAGCACGCGCACGCGGTGCGCCAGCGGATCGGACAGCCACACGGGCGGTCGCACCCCCAGCAGCGTGGCCTTGCGCGCGGCGGCGCTGGGCTGCCCGATGGCGATGCGGTCGCCGTCGCGCAGGGCGCGGCCCTCGAAGCCGCCGAAGCCGGCCGCCAGATCGGTGCTGCGCGAGCCCAGTGTCTCGGGAACCTCGATGCCGCCCGCCACCGCCAGATAGGTGCGCATGCCGAAGCGCGCCGGGCGCAACGTCAGCGTCTGACCGCGTGTGACGGGAAAGCGCCACCACGACCACACGGGAACGCCGTCGAGATCGGCATGGCAATCGGCACCGGCCAGCGCCACGAGGGTCGTCGACGCGAAGCGCAGCACGCACGCCCCCATCGTGATTTCCAGCGCGGCGGCGTTCGGGTCGTTGCCCGCGAGACGGTTGGCGACGGCGCAGGCGAGCGGATCGACGGCGCCGCCGCTGGCCACACCGAATTCACGCAGACGGGAGCGGCCCAGATCCTGGACCGTGGTAAGCAGGCCGGCACGCAGGATATCGATCACAGGTCGAGGCTCGCGATGGTGAAGCGCACACGGTCGCCCGGCGCCAGCAAGGCGGGCGGTGTCGCGGCGGGGTCGAACAGCGCGCTGGACGTATGGCCGATGATTTGCCAGCCGCCGGGAGAGGTGAGCGGATAGATGCCGGTTTGATTGCCGCCGATGCCGACCGACCCCGCCGGGACCGACAGCCGGGGTTCGGCGCGGCGGGGCGTGGCAATCGACTCGTCGAGCCCGCCCAGATAGGCGAAGCCCGGCTGGAAGCCGAGAAAGTAGACAATGTATTGCGGCGCGGTATGACGCTGCACGACGGTCTTGGGTTGCAGGCGTGCATGCCTGGCGACGTCGGCGAGGTCGGGGCCGTGTTGGCCGCCGTAATGCACGGGAATCTCGATGTCGCGTCCGACCTCCCCGGCGACCGGCTGGGTCTGCCACGCGTCGCGCAGACGCTCGCCCAGCGCGTCGATATCGATGGTCAATGGGTCGAACACCAGGGTGAGGTTGTTCATGCCCGGCACGACGTCGTGCACATCGGGCCAGTCTTTCGCGAGGGCTGCCACGTGCCAGACGCGGCGTTGGGTCGCAAGCGTGGGCGTGGTGCCCGCTTCGCACACGAGCGCGCTGTCGCCGAGCGGCAGGATCTTGAGCGTTGTCATGGCGTGGGGGTCCCGGATTCGCGAGGGTTGTCGTCGGCGCGCGCGAAGGTGGCCGATTCCGTCACGATGACATCGAGCGCCAGATCGTGGGCTTCGGCCGTGAGGCCGTCGATTTCGAGGGCGTCGTAAGCAATGCCGAGCGTTTGCGGTACTGGCGTCATCGAATGCAAGGTGCGGTCGTAGAAGCCGCCGCCGTAGCCGAGTCGCAGGCCGTTGCGATTAAAGCCCACGCAGGGCACCAGCAGCAGATCGGGGACGAGCACCTCGCCGTCAAGCGGCACGGGAATGCGGTAGCGGCCTGGCGTCATGCGCGCGTCGGGAGTCCAGCGGTGAAAGACGAGTGGCGCGGCGGGCGCGGTCACGACAGGCAGTGCGGCCAGGCGCGGTGCCTTGGGAGACGCCTGGGCGAGCCATGCCGAGACGACGTCGCGTGCGTCGAATTCGCCCTGGATCGGCCAATAGAAGCCGACGCAGCGCGGCGCGCGACGCGTCAGCTCGTCGGCCAGCCGGGCAGCGAGGGCGGCGTCGTGCGCGGCACGACCGGCAAGCGTGGTGCGCGTGTGCAGCAACGCCTTGCGCAGACGCGCCTTTCCGGCCGCCGATTCGGTCCCATTTCCGGACGTTTGGGCCGCCGACTGGGTGGGGTCCCGTGCTATGCTTGAATCCACTTTTTATCCGACGCTCCCCCGAAGATGTCAGAACGTTTGACCCGAGTATATCGCGCCGTTGCGCTGGCCCTGACCGCTGCCACGCTCGTTGCCTGCAGCACGACCCAGGCGACCGGCCGCGCCAAGGCGCATTCGGCGGCGAGCCGTTCGACGGCATCCGCCGACGCGCTCTCGCAGCGCTCGCCCGACGACATCTTCGTGCAACTGCGCGAAGCGGCCCGCGCCAACGACGCACCTCGCGCCACGGCGCTCGCCGCCATGCTCTCCGGCTACGACGTGCCGTCGTACGTCCAGTACTTCCAGATCAAGCCGCGCATGTTCGACCGCTCGGGCAAGGCGCTGATCGATGCCCCCGACGACGAAATTCGCGCCTTCCTGCGCACGTATGACGGGCAGGCGATCGCCGATCGCCTGCGCAACGACTGGCTGCTGGTGCTGGGCAAGCGCCACGACTGGCAGACGTTCGACGCCGAGTATCCGAAGTTCGTGCTCGACGACGACACCCAGGTCAAATGCTACGCGCTGATGTCGCGCGCCGCGCGCGGCGAGAACGTCACGCAGGCCGCCACCGATCTGCTGACCACGCCGAAGTACTACGGCGAGGGATGCGTCGACATGATCAATACGCTGGCCGCGAGCGGCCAGTTGCCACGCAAGGAAGTCTGGCATCAGATCCGTCTGGCCTACGAGGAAAACTACACCTCGCTCGGCAAGCAGATCGCCGATGCGCTGGGTGCCGCGCGCCCGGACGACAGCCTGCTCGACATGGCCGCCACGCGCCCGGCGCAGATCCTCGCGCGCGGGGTGGACGGCTCGGAGGCGTCGCGCCAGCTCACGCTGCTCGCCGTCGTGCGCATGGCCCGCAGCGACGCGATGCTGGCGGCCAGCAGTTTCTCCAGCGTCGCGGGCAGCCTGTCGCCGGAGGAGCGCGCCATCGGTTGGGGCAGCATCGGCATGCGCGGGGCGCTGTCGCAGAATCCGATGGCGATCACCTGGTACCGTCAGGCGGGTAACGCCAAGCTCTCGACCACGGCGCAGGAATGGAAGGTTCGTGCGGCGCTGCGTGCGGGCGACTGGAATCTGGTGCGCACCGGCATTGAAGCGATGCCGTCGGCGTTGCGCGACGACGGTGTCTGGACATACTGGTACGGCCGAGCGCTGCGCGAAGCCGGGAAGGTCGACGCCGCGCGTGCGCAATTCCAGAAGATCGCCATGCAGCCCAACTTCTACGGCCAACTGGCCAACGAGGAACTGGGCAACAAGACATCGCTGCCGCCGCGCACGACCGTCACCCAGGCCGAGGTCGATGCGAATCGTGCGAACGCCGGCTTCCGGCGCGCCGCGAAGTTCTACGATCTCGGTTTGCGCTTCGAAGGCAATCGCGAGTGGAACTGGGAACTGCGCAACATGACCGATCGCCAGTTGCTCGCCGCCGCACAGTACGCCAACCAGATCGAACTGTTCGACCGCACGGTCAACACGGCCGATCGCACGAAGGTCGAGCACGACTTCGCGCTGCGCTACCTGATGCCGTTCCGCGACAAGGTGGAGCCGTTGGCTGCCGCCGTCGATCTTGACGAAGCGTGGGCCTACGGCCTGATCCGGCAAGAGTCGCGCTTCATCATCAATGCGCGCTCGTCGGTCGGGGCGGGTGGTCTGATGCAGATCATGCCGGCCACCGCGAAGATGGTCGCGCGCCAGATCGGCATGGACTACCACCCGGGCATGATGCACGACATCGACACGAATATCCGTCTGGGCACGAGCTATCTGGCGGACATCTACAACAAGTTCGACGGCTCGGCAGTGCTGGCGTCGGCTGGTTACAACGCCGGCCCGGGGCGTCCGCGCACGTGGCGCTCCACGCTCGATCGTCCGGTCGAGGGGGCGATCTTCGCCGAGACGATTCCGTTCAACGAGACGCGCACGTATGTCGAGAATGTGTTGTCGAACACCACGTATTACTCGGCCCTGATCACGGGCCGTCCGCAATCGCTCAAGGAGCGGCTCGGCATCATCCTGCCCCAGTGACCGGGCAGCGGTCGGGGCCGCGCCCCCTCACAGTCATGACGCGGAGGTGACGCATGCGCTATAACGTCTGTGTCGTCGGTGGCACCGGCTTCATCGGCAGCCATCTGGTCGCCCGGCTGGTGTCGATGGGCCACGCCGTGCGCCTGCCTACGCGGCGAGTCGAAGCCGCCAAGGCGCTCGGCGTGTTGCCCGGCGTGGAACTCGTCGAGTGCGATGTGCACGACCCGCGCGCGCTGGAACGTGTGATCGCGGGCAGCGACGCGGTCATCAATCTCGTCGGTATTCTGCACAGCGACCGGGGCATGCCCTATGGTCGTGCGTTTGCGCGGGCGCACGTCGAGCTGCCGCGCACGATTGCGCAGGCGTGCAGCGATCGCGGCATCGCCCGGCTCATTCACATGAGCGCCCTGGGCGCGGATTCGAACGGCCCGAGCATGTACCAGCGTTCGAAGGGCGATGGCGAAGTGGCGATTCGCGCGACGGGCATTCCCGTCACGATCTTCCGCCCGTCGGTGGTGTTCGGTCCGGGCGACCATTTCCTGAATACGTTTGCGAGGCTGCAACGGCGCTTGCCCGTCGTACCGCTCGCGTGTGCCAAGGCGCGCTTTCAGCCGGTTTACGTGACGGATGTCGCGCAGGCTTTCGCGCAAGCGATCGACAACGACGCCACGCTTGGCAAGACGTACGAACTGGGCGGCCCGGAGGTGTACACGCTCGAGGCGCTCGTGCGCTTTGCCGGCGCGGCGTGCGGCTGCGAGCGGCCGATCCTGCCGTTGCCGGAGCGCGTCGCGCGCCTGCAGGCGATCCTCTTCGAGGCGATGCCTGGTGAGCCGATCATCACGCGCGACAATCTCGATTCGATGCGTGTCGACAACGTCATGAGCGGTCCGCTGGCGCCGGAACTCGGTCTCATCCCGAACGGTCTGGAGGTCGCCGTCGATTATCTCGATGGCGACAACGAGGCACGTCGTCTGTCGGACTATCGCCGTTACGCGGGACGGTGACACCTCACGTGCCTCCCCCGCAGCCCCCTTTTCCATCTGGCGCGTCAATCCCGATGCGCCATGCGCGTAAGGAACGTCCTCATGCAACTGGTCATTGCCAACAAGAGATACTCGTCGTGGTCGATGCGTCCGTGGGTCTTGCTCAAGCACTTCGGCATCGCCTTCGAAGAATGCAGCGTGTGGCTCGCGCAGCCCGACTCGCGTGAGCAGATTCTGCGCTACTCGCCCACCGGCAAAGTGCCGTGTCTGATCGATAACGGCATTACCGTCTGGGACTCGTTGGCCATCTGCGAGTACCTGGCCGAGAGCTATCCGCATCTGCCGCTGTGGCCCAAGTCGCGTGAGGCGCGAGCCCATGCACGCAGCGTTTGCGCGGAGATGCACAGCGGATTCACTGCGCTGCGCACGCATATGTGGATGAACGTCGGCGTGCATTGGCCAGGGGCGGCCGCAACCGATGACGTGCTCGCCGATATCCGTCGTATCGAAGCGATCTGGGAGGATTGCCTCGCGCGCCACGAAGGCCCGTTCCTGTTTGGTGATTTCACCATTGCCGATGCGTTCTACGCGCCCGTCGTAATGCGTTTCGCGACGTTCGAGCCGGCGTTGTCGGCACGCGCGCAGGCGTACGCCGATCGCATTCGCGAAGTGGCGGCCGTGCAGGCGTGGGTGGCGGCGGGACGCGGCGAGACGCAGCGTGTGGCTTACTACGAAGCGCGTCCATGAAGATTTACGCGGTCGGCGGCGCGATTCGCGACGCCATGCTGGGACTGCCCGTCAAGGATCGGGATTACGTGGTGGTGGGCGCGACGCCCGAGGACATGGTGCGGCAGGGCTTCAAACCGGTGGGCCGCGACTTCCCGGTGTTTCTCCACCCCAAGACGCAGGCCGAGTATGCGCTCGCTCGCACCGAGCGCAAGACGGCGCGCGGCTATCACGGCTTTTCGTTCTACTTCGCCCCGGAAGTCACGCTCGAAGACGATCTCGTGCGCCGCGACTTCACCATCAATGCGATGGCGCGCGAAGTCCTGCCCGACGACAGCCTGTCGGATCAACTGGTCGATCCGTATGGCGGCCGACGCGATCTGGAGGCGAAGCTGTTCCGTCACGTCGGTGAAGCCTTTGCCGAAGATCCGGTGCGGATTTTACGGTGCGCCCGCTTTGCCGCTCGCTTCACCGACTTCGCCGTTGCCGACGAGACGCTCGCGCTCATGCGTGAGATGACGGCCAACGGCGAGGTCGATGCGTTGGTGGCCGAGCGTGTCTGGCAGGAGATTTCACGTGGGTTGATGGAGCGTCGCCCGTCGCGCATGTTCGATGTCCTGCGCGCGTGCGGAGCGCTCGATCGCATCCTGCCCGAAGTGGCACGGCTGTGGGGCGTGCCGCAGCGTGCCGACTTCCATCCCGAGGTGGACACCGGCGTGCATGTGATGATGGTGCTCGACTATGCCGCGGCGCAGGGCTATTCGCTGCCGGTGCGCTTTGCAGCGCTCACGCACGATCTCGGTAAAGGCACGACGCCTGAGGCTGTGTTACCGCGTCATATCGGGCATGAGGGACGCAGTGTCGACCTGCTCGGGCCGTTGTGCGCGCGCTTGCGCGTGCCGGTCGAATGCCGAGAACTGGCGCAGGTCGTCGCGCGCGAGCACGGCAACATCCATGCATGTCTGAAGTTCGGGGCGGCGGCGCTCGTGCGCTTGCTGGAGCGATGCGACGCCTTGCGCAAGCCCGACCGGTTCGTCGAGGTGCTCCAGGCCTGCGAAGCCGATGCGCGCGGACGTGGCGGCGACTTCGCCACGGCACTGTATCCGCAACGTGATCGATTGATGGCGGCACTGAGCGCGGCGCGCGGCATCGATGCGGGGGCGGTGGCGCGTCAGTACGCTGATAACCCGGTGAAGATTCGCGACGCCGTGCAGGCCGCGAGAATCGATGCCGTCAAGGCGGCGGGGCTGGGGGGCGAGGGAGACTGAATTGCCGGGAGCATGCGAGACGTTGCCGTCTGCGCATGCCCGTGTCATGCAAGCTTCGCTTACTCGAAGGCCTTGTCGTTCGGATTCGCGTAGAGTTGCTTGAGCTGGTCGCTCATTGCAAAGTTGAAGTTGATCTGCTTCGGCGGCACCGGCGATTCGAACCACTTCTTGTACATCGTGTTGATTTCGCCGCTCTTCATGACGCCGGAGAGCGTGTCGTCGACGAGTTTTTTGAACTCGGTGTCGCCGTGCTTCATCATGAAGCCATACGCTTCGAACGATTGCGGCGTTCCTGTGACGACCCAGTCGTCGGGGTTGCGGCCCATCGTGCGCGCACCGGCGAGCAGCACGTCGTCCATCATGAACGCCTGTACGCGACCGCCCTGGAGCATGGTGAACGATTCCCCATAGTCCTTGCCCGAGATGACGCTCATGTTCATCTTCTTCTCATTGTTCATCTTGTTCAGGATGCGCTCCGACGTCGTGCCCGCATTGGTCACGACCGGCTTGCCCGCCAGATCCGGGAAGTCCTTGATGCCCGCATGCTTGTTCACGAGCAGCCGCGTGCCCGCGACGAAGAACGTATCCGAGAAGTTGACCTGCGCCTGACGCGCCTTCAGGTTCGTCGTCACGCCGCACTCGATATCGACCGTGCCGTTCTGCACGAGCGCAATGCGGTTCTGCGAGGTGACGGGGATGAAGCGCACTTGCAGATCGGGCTTCTTCAGGCGCGTCTTCACCGCGTCGACGACCTTGTTGCACAGATCCTGCGAATAACCGATGACGTTGTGATTGTTGTCGTAGTACGAAAACGGAATCGACGACTCGCGGTGCCCAATCGAAATCACACCGCTGCTCTCGATCTTCTGCAGTGTCTCCGACGCGGGCTGCGCGAGCGCCGCTCCCGTGGCGACAGTCATCGCAGCACCCAGCATGACTCCGGTCAATCGCATTTTGATCATGTCCTGCTCCTGAAATGGCCTTACTCTGATTCATGATTGAATCATTTGTTTCATAGTAATTTTTTTGCAACAAATGATCAAATCATTGTTAACCCTAGCGATGGCGGTCATTCGGCGCGCCACCCCGATGGCGACGCGCGCGCACACGCGTCGAACCGATGACCGGCAAGGGATCGGGTCTGCGGGTGGGGGGGCGAAAGCGGAACCGTGGGGCGGCAGCACGAACGTGCTTGGCTGACAGGCGTTGCAACAGGTGTTGCGTTGCGAAAGTGATTACAGCAGGCGAATCAGCAGATTGAAGACGAGCGAAAGCACGACGGTCGAGGCGAACGGGAACACCATCTCGCGGCCACGCCATCGAAGGCGCAGGTCGCCGGGCAACCGGCCGATGCCGAGTTTGGTGAGCCACGGCGAGGCCGCCGAGAGGATGCAGATCGCGATGAAGATCGTGAACATCCAGCGAAACATATCGGTGTGGCCTCGCAGAGAAGGAGTATCAGAGGGCGTGGCTGCGATCGCCGGTGGCGAAGCCCAGCAGGCCCGCCCACTCGTCCATGCCGCGACCGAACGCGATGACCTTGAAGAGTTCGCCCATCTCGGCTTCCGAGAGCAGTTTCTGCGCGGCGGACGCGGCCGGCAGGAACGTCTTCGGATCGGTCGGATCGAGCGCACTCATCAGTTCGATGATGCCTGCATTCATCAGGAATCGCGCCTGCGAGGTGAAACCCAGCAGATCGAGACCCGCTTCGACGCCGGCATCGGCAATGCCCGAAAACTCCACGTGGGCGGTGATGTCCTGCAAGCCGGGGTAATAGAACGGATCGTCGTGCGCGTGATGGCGGTAGTGGCACATCAAGGTGCCGTCTGCGCGCTGCGGATGATAGTACTCGCGCGCAGGGAAACCATAGTCGATGAGCAGCAAGACGCCGCGCGCGAGCATGGGTGCCACGCTGCGCACGAACGCCGAAGCGGCTTCGTGCGTCTCCGTCCGATATTCCTGTGTCGGCGGTAGGTCGGCCAGCGCGCCGAGCGCTGGCGGCAACGAACCAGTATGGCGATGGGCTTCCCAGCCGAAGCCATCTTGTGTTCGTATCACGCCGCGCTCGAACCAGACGGGCTGCCCGTTGTCGTCCGGGCGGCGTGTCCACAGGCGCACCGGCATGGCGTCGAGCACTTCGTTGCCGAGCATCACGCCGTGGAAGGCGTCGGGCAACCGGTCGAGCCACGTGACACGATCGAGCAGATGCGGTGCAGCGGTGGCGATGGTCTCGCGCTGACGCGCCCGTAGCTCGCCGGAGAGTTCCATGATCGAGTAGCGCTCGCAGGGCGTGCCTTCGGCGTCGAGCGCGAGCAGCAGGTCGGCCGCCAGGCGTCCTGACCCTGCACCGAATTCCAGCACTTGCGCGTCGCCGGTCTGTTCGAAGATCTCGCCAATCTGGCGGGCCAGCGTGCGCGCGAAGAACGGCGTGAGTTCCGGGGCGGTGACGAAGTCGCTGCCATCGGCGGCCAGACGTCCGAATTTCGCGGCACCGGCGGCGTAGTAGCCGAGGCCAGGCGCGTAAAGGGCCAGTTCCATGAAGCGATCGAACGGCAGCCAGCCGCCTGCCGCGTCGATGGCGTCGGCAAGATGGGCCGTGAGGCGGCGCGAGTGTTCGAGCGCGTCCGGCTCTGGAACGGGTAAACTATGCGGTTTCGGTGCGGCCTGATTCATGCGGGCATTGTAGCGGAGACGGTGCACGCTGGCTGCTTTGGTCGATATTGCCGCGTCCATGCGCTATTTCGCCGCGATTGGCGCCGATTTTCGTCGGTTTTCAGCCTTTTTTGCGTGGATTTCACCAGTTTTTGTGATCCATGGGTGCCGATTGGACAACGGGCGAGGCTGTCGCGAGCGACGTCGCCGACGGTTCGTCCACGCCCATTGAAGCCCATCGCCACGCGAAGTGCATCGCCCCAGCCGCCCTCTGACAGGAATTCGCCGCATGACCGTTGCATCGACGCCACGCCCCACGTCCGCCGCAGGCGAGCCCGCCCGCACGTCTGCCGTGCCGCGCGTGGCGCTCGTGACGGGGGGCGCGCGCCGGATCGGTCGCGCCATTGCGCTGCGGCTCGCCGGCATGGGGTGGGACGTCGCCGTTCACTACGAGCGTTCGCATGACGAGGCGCTCGAGACGGTCGCGGCTATCGAGGCGCTGGGGCGTCGTGCGGTGGCGTTGCAGGCGTCGCTGGCGGACGAAGCCGCCACGGCCGGGCTCATCGCCCGGTGTACCGAGGCGCTGGGTGTGCCGACTTGCCTCGTCAACAATGCCTCGCGCTTCGAGTACGATAGCGCCGGCGATTTCGGCTACCAGGCGCTGGAGCGCCACATGCGCGTGAATGCGGGCGCACCGCTCGTGCTCGCGCGCGAGATGCATGCCGCATTGGGCGAGTCGGGGCGGGGCGTTGTGGTCAATCTGCTGGATCAGAAGCTGGCGAATCCGAACCCCGATTACCTGTCGTACACGTTGTCGAAGGCGGCGCTGGCGCTGGCGACGACATTGCTGGCCCAGGCGTTCGCGCCGCGCTTGCGCGTGGTCGGCGTGGCGCCCGGCGTGACGCTGCTGTCGGTCGATCAGACCCCGGCGGGCTTCGCGGCGGCGCATGCGGCCACGCCGCTGGGCGCCTCGTCGACGCCCGACGACATCGCGCAGGCGGTGGCGTATCTGGCCGACGCGCCCGCGGTGACCGGTACCGTGTTGTATGTCGATGGCGGGCAACATCTCGCGAGTTCGTCGCGCGACGTGAAATTTCTGACCGAGCCGGCCGATGCCGACCGGTCTCGTTGATTGTCATTAAGAGTTTTCAAAATGCATAGCGCTCTTTCCCACCCTCGCCTGATGGACTGCCGTCGCATGTTCCTGCGCGACTATGAAGTGTTCATCAACATCGGCGTGCACGATTACGAGAAGCGTGGCGAGCAGCGCGTGCTGATCAATGTGCAACTGTTCGTGCCGCTCGCCGACAGCACGCCCGTCGCGGACAAGCTCGACGAAGTGGTCGACTACGACTTCATGCGCGAGACCATTGCCAAGCGCGTGGGGCTGGGGCATATCCACCTGCAGGAAACCTTGTGCGACGACGTCGCGAGTGCGCTGCTCGCGCATCCGCGTGTGCGCGCGGTGGGCGTGTCGACCGAGAAGCCCGACGTCTATCCCGATTGCCACTCGGTCGGCATCGAAGTGTTCAAGATGAAGGATGCCTGACATGAGTGCCGTCATGCCCGAGATCGGCGCGCCACTGGCCGCGACCGGAAACGTTGCCGCCGACAGCGTGAAGAAAGCGCAGAAGCTCGCGTTCGAGAACAACAAGCTCGAGAAGCGCCTGTTCCGTCTGACGGGGCAGGCCATTGGCGACTACAACATGATCGAGCAGGGCGACCGTGTGATGGTGTGCATGTCCGGCGGCAAGGACAGCTACGCCATGCTCGACATCCTGCTCAAGCTTCGCGAGCGTGCGCCGATCGACTTCTCGATCGTTGCCGTCAACCTCGACCAGAAGCAACCGGGGTTCCCGGAGCATGTGTTGCCTGACTACTTCCGTTCCATCGGCGTGGATTTCCACATCGAGAACCAGGACACATACTCGATCGTCAAGCGTGTGGTGCCCGAGGGCAAGACCACGTGCTCGCTGTGCTCGCGCCTGCGTCGCGGCATTCTCTATCGCGTGGCGGGCGAACTCGGCGCGACCAAGGTTGCGCTGGGCCACCATCGCGACGACATCATCGAGACCGTTTTCCTGAATCTGTTTTACGGTGGCAAGCTCAAGGGCATGCCACCGAAGCTGCAGTCGGACGACGGCAAGAACGTGGTGATCCGTCCGCTCGCGTACGTGCGCGAATCGGATCTCGAACGCTACGCCGAGTACAAGCAGTTCCCGATCATTCCGTGCACGCTGTGCGGCAGCCAGCCGAACCTGAAGCGTGCCGAGATGAAGTCGCTGATTCGCCTGTGGGAGAAGCAGCATCCCGGGCGTATCAAATCGATTTTCAGTGCGCTGTCGAATGTAGTGCCGTCGCATCTGATGGATACGAACCTTCACGACTTCAAGCATCTGCGTGCAACGGGGCAGCCCGATCCGCTCGGTGATATCGCGTTTGACGAAGCGCCTTGCGGCGACGAGAACGACGCCGGCATCATTCGTATCACGCAATTCGACGACTGATTGACGACTGATCCTGATCGCCCTGACTTGGTGCACTGAAACCTGACGCGGCCTGCCGGCCAAACCGGCGCGGCCGCCTGACCCCGACACACGGATTTCCACTCTCGAATCGTCACGACGCCATGAATATTGTGATTCTCGCCGCCGGCATGGGTAAGCGCATGCGCTCGAAGCTGCCCAAGGTGTTGCAGCCGCTGGCCGGCCGGCCGCTTCTGTCGCACGTGATTGCGACCGCACGCAAGCTCACGCCGGGCAAGCTCATCGTGGTGATCGGTCACGGTGGCGAGGCCGTGCGTGACGCGGTGGCCGGCGACGGTGTGCATTTCGCCGAGCAGGCGCAGCAGTTGGGCACGGGACACGCCGTGCAGCAAGCGGCGTCGCTGCTCGACGAGTCGGTGCCGACGCTGGTGCTCTATGGCGACGTGCCGCTCACGCGACCGGAGACCTTGCAGGCGCTGCTCAATGCGGCGGGCAACGAGAAGCTGGGCGTGCTCACCGTCGATCTGGACAACCCGACCGGGTATGGCCGGATCGTGCGCGACGCGGCGGGCAACGTGCTGCGCATCGTCGAACAGAAGGATGCCAACGAGGCCGAGCTGGCCATTCGCGAGATCAACACCGGCATCATCGTGGCGCCGACGCGCGCGCTCAAGGGCTGGCTGGCCGGCCTGAAGAATCAGAACGCCCAGGGCGAGTACTACCTGACCGACGTGATCGCGTGTGCGGTCGCGCACAGTGTGCCGGTCGTCACGACGCAGCCGGCCTTCGCGTGGGAGCCCAACGGCGTGAACGACAAGGCGCAGCTTGCCGAGCTGGAGCGCGACTACCAGCGCAATGCGGCGGGCGCGCTGTTGGCGGCGGGCGTGACCCTGATCGATCCGGCGCGCTTCGACCTGCGTGGTGAGATCGCGTGCGGCACTGACGTCTCGATCGACGTGAATTGCGTGTTCGAAGGCAAGGTGACGATTGGCGATGGCGCGACCATCGGTCCGAACTGCGTGATTCGCAACAGCACCATTGGTGCGGGCACACACATCGAGGCGTTCAGCCATCTGGACGGCGCCGTGGTGGGTGCCGATGCGCACGTCGGGCCGTATGCGCGCCTGCGTCCGGGCGCCGATCTGGCCGACGAGGTGCACATCGGCAACTTCGTGGAAGTGAAGAATGCGTCGCTCGCGAAGGGCTCGAAGGCCAACCATCTGGCGTATGTCGGCGACTCGACGGTGGGCGCGCGGGTCAACATCGGCGCGGGCACCATCACATGCAATTACGATGGCGCGAACAAGCATCGCACGGTGATCGAGGACGACGTCTTCATCGGCTCGGACACGCAGCTCGTGGCGCCGGTGACGGTGCGGCGCGGCACGACGATCGCCGCCGGCACCACGGTGTGGAAGGACACGCCGGAAGATTCGCTGGTGCTCAACGGCAAGACACAGGAAGCGAAGACGGGTTACGTTCGTCCGCGCAAGCAGAAGCAGTAAAATCGGCGGTCATGGACCGGCGTGCGAAGCAGCGGCAAGCAAGAGCGCGCGCCGGCGAGTCAAAAACGGATTGAATCCGATCGAATGCGCCAGGGTTTCTGGCACGAAGGGAAGCGAATATGTGCGGCATTGTCGGCGCGGTGGCGCGACGTAATGTAGTACCGGTGTTGGTCGAAGGGCTGCGTCGTCTGGAGTACCGCGGCTACGACTCGTGCGGCGTGGCGGTATTGAAGGATGGCGTGCCGCAGCGGGCGCGCAGCGTGTCGCGCGTGGCGGATCTGGATGAGCAACTGGCGCAGACGCACCTGGGCGGCGAGACGGGCATTGCCCACACGCGCTGGGCGACGCATGGCGCGCCGATCACGGACAATGCGCATCCGATCTTCTCGCGCGACGACGTGGCGCTGGTGCACAACGGCATCATTGAGAACCACGAGAGCCTGCGCGACGAACTGCGCGGTCTCGGCTACGAATTTGTGTCGCAGACCGACACCGAGGTCATTGCACACCTGGTGCATCACCTGCTGTCGAATGGCGCCGCGGGCGATCTGTATCACGCGGTGCGTCTGGCGACGCGCCGTCTGCATGGTGCTTACGCCATCGCGGTGTTCCGCAAGCAGGAGCCGCACCGCGTGGTGGGCGCGCGCGCGGGGTCGCCGCTGGTCGTGGGCGTGGGTGAGGGCGAGAACTTCCTCGCCTCGGATGCGCTGGCGCTGGCCGGCACGACCGATCAGTTCATCTATCTGGAAGAGGGCGATGTCGTCGAGCTCACGCTCGAGGGCGTGACGATCGTGGACCGTAACGATGCGGCTGTCGAGCGCGAAGTGCGCACGGTACAGGCATATACGGGGGCGGTGGAGTTGGGGCCGTATCGTCACTACATGCAGAAGGAAATCTTCGAGCAGCCGCGCGCGATCGGCGACACGATGGAGGGCGTGGAAGGCATTTCGCCGACGCTCTTCGGCGAGAAGGCCGAAGCGGTGCTGAGCCGTGTCGACTCGATCCTGATTCTGGCGTGCGGCACGAGCTATTACTCGGGCCTGACGGCCAAGTACTGGCTGGAGTCGCTGGCGCAGATTCCGACGCAAGTGGAAGTGGCGAGCGAGTATCGCTATCGCGACAGCGTGCCGAATCCGAAGACGCTGGTGGTGACGATTTCGCAGTCGGGCGAGACGGCCGACACGATGGCGGCGCTGCAACATGCGCAGTCGCTGGGTATGACGAACACGCTGGCGATCTGCAACGTGGGCACGAGTGCGATGGTGCGTCAGACGGCGCTGCACTACCTCACGCGCGCGGGCACGGAGATCGGCGTGGCGTCGACGAAGGCGTTCACCACGCAGTTGACGGCACTGTTCCTGCTGACGCTGACGATTGCGAAGCTGCGCGGTCGTTTGACGGCGGCGCAGGAAGCGGATTACCTGACGCAGTTGCGTCACTTGCCGGCGGCGCTGCATAGCGTGCTGGCGCTGGAGCCGCAGATCATCGCATGGGCGGAGGACTTTGCGCGTCGCGAGAATGCGCTGTTCCTCGGTCGCGGGCTGCATTACCCGATCGCGTTGGAAGGCGCGCTCAAGCTCAAGGAGATCTCGTACATTCACGCCGAGGCGTATCCGGCGGGCGAGCTCAAGCATGGTCCGCTTGCGCTGGTGACGGAAGAGATGCCGGTGGTGACGGTTGCGCCGCGCGATGCGCTGGTCGAGAAGCTGAAGTCGAACATGCAGGAAGTGCGTGCGCGTGGCGGCCAGTTGTACGTTTTTGCCGACGCGGATACGCAGATCGCGAACGCCGACGGCATCCACGTGATTCGCATGCCGGAGCACTACGGCCAGTTGTCGCCGATTCTGCACGTCGTGCCGCTGCAATTGCTCGCGTATCACACCGCCTGCGCACGCGGCACCGATGTCGACAAGCCGCGCAATCTGGCCAAGTCGGTGACGGTGGAGTGAGGGACGGCTATAGGGGCGCGTTGACTGTATAGAGGATTGCGAAACCTAACTTTTCCTAAGGAGTACCCTTTGCGAAAAGTGGGTATCGATTCCTGAGTGCCCCTGTCAGACGAAGCCGGAGACGTGCATAACGCTCCGGCTTTTTCTTGCGCAGCGAAATGCCCGTGACATCCGCGAAGCGGGCTGAATTTCCCTCGTTGTTCGCAACGTTCAGTCGTGGGGGCGTGGGTTTGGAACGCGATAGTGTGCTTACTGTGTCGGTAGCGTGATCGGCGTTGTTCTGAAAAATTGGAATTTTATGCAATATTCATTCGCATAGGATGCCGATGCATTAAGATTGTCGATTTTCCAGATCAGAGCGAACGCGTAAATGTTATTGGTTGAGACGCGGACCGAGAAGCTGGCGCGAGAACTGCCGCAACCGTTCGGAACGGTCGTCTTTCGGGGAGTGACCTGGGATTTGAGTCACCTTGAGCCATTCGTCTTTAAGGCGGTGGTGGCGCCTGGGCTCGAAGTGTCAGTGCTTGTCCTGTTTTCCTGCCATTGTTTTACGAAGAGTTTTCGATGGGACGCGCGTCCGGCCTTGGAAATCCCCGAGCATGAAATCTACGCCGACGAGCGAGAGCGACGAGTGCTGTGTGAGCAGCGCTACAACCTGTCGCGACGGCTGCTTCGTGAGATTGTGACGTCTCTGGGCGTGCGCCGCATCACGCTGGCGGACGACCGACGCCCCAACTTCGTGACCCTCGAGCATGTTGATGCCGGAAAGACCGTGCTTTATGCAATGTTCTTCGAAGTCGAAAAAGACAAGGCTCGGAAGCGCCTCGTGCTGCGAGTGCAATCCGCGTACGTACTTGAGGGTGGTTTGACGAAGCGTCAACGCGATGCGAAGAAAATTGCGCTGACGACGCTGCTTCGCAACGTTCAGAGGGGGACACCGATTCGCGCGTAACTGTCGCACGAAACCGGTAAGCAGAAAGACCAACGGCCACCTCTCGGTGGCCGTCGCATGCGGGATTCTCTATCTACATTTCTGCAGACTTCCCACTCCAGGTGGGACCTGGTTTCCCAGGCGGCGCTACGTTTTTTGCACCCGCTTGTACGTAGTTTTCAGCCCCGATACTAATATAGGGACCTCGACGAGGTCAAGCATTGAACTCGCGTACTAGTCACGGGCGATTCCCTAGGGATGCGTTGACCGGGCGTCGTGCCAACGGCATATCGAGTAGTCACACGCGGTCGACCCGTTGAGGGTGAAAGTTACGCAGGATCGCAACGCCCCATACCCACCTCGCATATTCGGCTCATTCGGACATGCGTCACCCTCCGGAGTTACCAAAACGATGTTTTGCGTAGGGTCCTTGGTATTGCATGGTTTACAGGGAACACAGATTTTCGCGTTGATGATGAGATGCTCATCCGCGTTGACGTCACGATCGAACTCATAAACGCTGGCCGAAAAAAACCGCCTTTCGGGTCCCGCAAACGTCTACAGATTGATTGCCATGGGCACCGGACGTAACCAGCTGAGTCAAATGCGAAGATTGGTTTTCCTCGTGGTTGGTATTGGGCAAGAACACAGAGGATCGTCTGTCGAACGTCAGATTCCCATCCCATTGACTTGCGACCCCGGAAACCCATAAGCCAGGCACGCTTCCATTTTCGGCCCATTTCGCAGCGACATATGCCGATCTCGGCCAGACTGCATGAATTCTCGGCCAGTTCCTGGCAAGCACCGGTCGCGACAACTACACTGTAATGTCATTGGGACAACAGGTCGTGGCCATGAAAGTTGCAGTGCTCACCTTTCCAAACGTGCAAATGCTGGACCTGGTCGGGCCGGTCGAAGTCTTTCACGAAGCGGCGCGGCAGGCCGGCGCGCCGTCCACCTATCAGTTCGAAATCGTCTCCACGACGTCTGGCGCATTGCTGGCATCGAACGGAATGCGGATCACCCCCGATGCGACGCTGGACACGAGCAGCGCGGATATCGATACGCTGTTGATTGCCGGCAGTCCATCGATGCAGCTTCTGGAGGACGATGCCGCGATCCGTCAATGGATATTGCGTTACGCGAAGACGGCGCGTCGTATCGGCTCGGTATGTTCGGGCGCCCTCCTTCTCGCGCGCGCAGGTTTGCTCGACGGGCGCAAGGCCACCACGCACTGGAACTACACGGCGCGCCTGAGCCGCCTGTACCCGAAAGTGAATGTCCAGCCGGACCAGATCTTCGTCCGGGACAACGGCATCTACACGTCGGCGGGCGTCACGGCGGGCCTGGACCTCGCATTGGCCCTCGTGGAGGAAGACCTGGGGCGAGCCGTCGCCATGAAGGTCGCGCGACAGTTCGTCATGTTCCTCAAACGCCCCGGCGGACAGTCGCAGTTCAGTGCTTACCTGACCGCTCAAGCGTCGGAAAAGGACGCCATACGCGACGTCCAGGAGTGGGTGCTCCAGAATCTGACGCAAACGTTATCCGTCGAGGCACTCTCGGAGCGCGCCGGCATGAGTGCGCGGAATTTCGCGCGAATCTTCAAGCAGGAATGTGGCACGACTCCCGCGTCGTTTGTGGAAGACGCGCGCATCGATGCCGCGCGCAGGTTGCTTGAGGAAACCCAACATCCCCTGAAGAAAGTCGCGAGTCTGACGGGCTTTGCCGATCCGAACGGTCTGCGGCGCGCTTTCCTGCGCAAGTTGAGCGTCTCCCCAGTGGAGTATCGACGACGCTTCCGGCTTGCCGCATAGCTGGACCTGCGGCCATCTCCGTCACCAATGCGATTGGTGCGGCTCGTCACACCTCGACGCCTTGGGACGCGGCGTGCCCGTCATTCGGACAGCCGCGCAGATCCCTCATGACACGCAGCTAGGCGATTGCTCACGCTGTCACGCGCAAGCCGACGACGCCAGACAGGATGAACGCGATGCATGCCACTCGGGCCACCGATGCGGACTCGCCCAGGAAGATCATGCCGATGACGGCCGTGCCGGCCGCGCCAATGCCCGTCCAAACCGCATACGCGGTGCCCACCGGGAGCGATCGGAGCGACGTGCTCAGCAGCCAGATGCTGCCTAGCCCGGTGATGGCGGCATAAACGCTTGGCCAGAGCCGGCTGAATCCCGCCGACCATTTCATCCCGAAGGCGAAGGCAATTTCCAGAAGTCCAGCGACACTGAGCACGATCCAAGACATAGCGTATTACCGATGTGACATAGGGGGAGACGAAAAAGAAAACGCCCTCCGGTGAGAGGGCGCCCTGGCGGTGCCGGTCCGCTCAGCCAGTCTACTCATCCGACAAGGAGTCGATGAGTGAACAGGCGGTGCAACGTGCGCACGACGAGCACGAGGATGGTTACGCTCAGGAAGGCCAGGATGAGGCCGGCAAGCGCCTTGAGCACCCAGGTATCCGAGTACGCCGCGTACTTGATGGCCGCATTGGACAGCGCCGCGATCGGGAAGCTGATGGCCCACCACGAGGCAGCGAAGGGGATCGACCGTCGGAAGACCTTGAACGAGAGCGAGATGAACAGGAACAGGCCGAAGTAAAAGAGCAGGCCGGCAAACATGTCCACATGGTGGGTGACGTTCACGTAGGCCAGGAAGCCCACCTCGAACGGCGCAATCATGATGATCAGCGACGGCACCATGCCGGCGGGCAGCGGTTCATGATGCACCACGCGCGAGAAGATCATCGTGAAGAACACCAGCGCCATCATCGTGCCGATCGCTATTGCGAACATGTTGAGCTCGTGCGCCCACGCCATCGGCATCGTGCCACCGGCCACGGCGATATCGAGTGTGGCAACGCCGGGAATCAGCCACGCCGGCGCCGCGTGGGCCGGATCCTCCTTGCCTCGGAAGAGCCGACCCGCAATGACGAAGGCCAGACCGATCGTCAGAATCGAACCGAGGGTCCAGACCACTTCGCCGAGCGTCGCGCTGTAGAAACCGATGACTGACGAAAGCAGCAGCACGGCAATCGTGACGGTGCCGAAGAAGTTGCCCGCGACGGGGTGATTGAATTCCGCTTTGACGACGGCGGGGTACCGCGCCCACTTCATGGCGTAACCAATTGCCAGAACCAGGAACGTGAGGATGGCGATGAGGCCAATCCCCTCGGCGATCTCCACATCGGCGCCGAAGAGCTGATGTGCGCCACGCCACGCAAGCGACAGTCCGGAAATACCCATGACTGACGCAAACAAATTGACGGGAAGGTGCTTTACCGAACTACGCGGCTGACCATAGTGCGTAGTGGTAGTGGCATGACTCATGATTTCCTCACTGACTTTCTGTCGTACGCCGGTGCCGCAGTGGCAAGCCGGCTCGCTGGAGCGAAGCGTCGCTCGCGCCGTGAGGAAATTATGGGATGCGGTGCCCAAGACCGAAAGTGATGTTACGCGGCAATTCCTGCCAACGATGTGGCAAACATTGCCATCTGCGGGGAAAGGCGCGCCAGCAGTGCGCCGCAGACGCCTTGCGCCTGCCAATGCCGGGGGCATCGCAAATCGGGATGGCGACCTGCATGAATCGGCACTTCAGGATCGTGTGAGCGTTCGGTACATTTTCGGAACCAGGAGCGCAGCATGACCGAACTTCACATCCCCGGCCGCATTCTCTTTCTCAGCGATGACCCCGATACGATCGACGCGCAGCTTCAAGGGCGTGCATTGACTCTGGCGCAGGCGGGGTCGATGCGCAACGACGTGTCGACCGACGAAATCACGCCGATTCCGGTGCTGACGTATTACGACGACCGTCTGGGACGCTATCCCTACGTCGGCCTGAAGGCCGGAGATCGGACACCGATCGGCACGGACAGCGTGAAGCTCGGCGGATTCAGTGTGACGGTCGCTGGCAAACGTTACGGAAAAGGCTCCTCGCGCGAGCACAGTCCGGTCGCGGAACGCCGGGCGGGGATCGTTCTGGTCATCGCGGAAAGCTTCGAGCGTATCTATCGGCAAAACGCCGATAACGTCGGCCTGTTCACCTCGACGGACTTCGGACTGATCGACCGGATCCAGCGGGGCGAGGCAATCGACATCGAAGAACTGGTGGCGCCGCGTGACACGCTCGCTGCCGCGATTCTGAGGCACGGCGGCCTGCTCAAGTACGGCCAGGCGCGCATGCGCGACGTTCGCCCGTCCGCCATGGCGAACACGTCGCCCCGGCCGCAGACCCTCGCGGAAAAGATTCTGTCGCGTCATCTCGTCGTGACCGACGATGTCGATGGCGGTCTGCAATCGGGCGCCGGCGGCTTCGTGAAGGCCGACTGGCGCTTCATCCACGAGTACTACACCGGCATGTGTGCGCACATGCTGCATGCGGCATTCGGGCGACCGACCGTGCTCCATGAGCCGCAGTCGATCATCGCCTTCGAAGATCATCTCTCGTATTCGAATCGTAGCCCGGTGCATGGCAAGGACGGGCTGATGACCGGCGTGTACCACTTGTCCAGCGCGCATCGCGACTTCGTTCGCGAGTATGGCATTCGCAACCATGGCTACCTCGGCGACGCCGATGTGGCTCACGGGAAAGGGTCCGAAGGCATCTCGCATGCCGTCATGGCCGAGAGCTACGCATTGCCGGGTCAGGTTTTGGTCGGTACGGACTCCCACACACCGCATAGCGGTGCGGTGGGTTGCGTGGCGTTCGGCGTGGGAACGACGGACATGGCCAACAGTATGGTCACCGGCGCGGTGCGGTTGACGGTGCCCGAGTCGCTGCGCATCGACCTCGTGGGCAGGATTCCCGCCGGTGTGACGGCAAAGGACATCGTGCTCGACCTGCTCGCGCAGCCACGCATCAAGGCAGGCGCGGGCGTGGGCCGGGTCTTCGAGTTCGCGGGAGAGGCGATCCGGCAGTTGTCGACAGACGAGCGTGCGACGCTGACCAACATGACCGCCGAACTGGGCGGATTTACCGGCATCGTTGCCCCGGACGAGGAAACGGTTCGTTTCCTGCGCGAACGCCGAGGCGTGACGTTCGTTATCGAAGACTGGATGCACAGCGATGAGGGCGCGGTCTACGCGGAAGTCATTCGCATCGATTGCAGTGTTGTCGTCCCGATGGTGGCGCGGCCGGGCGACCCGGGAAACGGTGTGCCGATCACCGACGTCACCGAAGGACCGATCCGCTTCGATATCGCCTATGGCGGATCTTGCACGGCCGGCAAGCGCGAAGATTTCGACGAATACCATTCGGTCCTGTCATGGGCGGCGGCGCGCGGACTGAAGGTGCCCTCGCACGTGAAGTTGTATCTGCAGTTCGGGACCGTCGCCGTTCGAGACTACTGTGAGCGTCGTGGCTATCTGGAAGCGTTTGAAGCGGTCGGCGCGGAATTGTTGCAGCCTGCATGCGGCGCGTGTGCGAACTGTGGCCCGGGGTCGTCGACGCACGCCGACCAGGTGACGATCAGTGCCATCAACCGGAATTTCCCAGGGCGCTCCGGACCCGGCAAGGTATGGCTGGCCAGTCCGCCGACGGTCGCTGCGAGTGCAATTGCCGGTGAGCTGGTGTCGTTTGAGGAATTGCAACGACGGTTCGGTAATCGCGCGTCAGACGCGCAGTGTTGATCTGCGCCGCCGAGGGCATTCGTTTCGTCGACGTCCACTGAGCAATCCCCGCTTCTTGCGAGGACTTGAGGCATTTGTGTCGCGAGAAATGTGCAAATGATCGTAGTGCAAATATACTGGGGTGGAGTATATTTGCGCCATCGACACTTTGCACCTTCTCCGTCATGGCCGACTTCGCCAACCTACTTCAGCAGGGAAACGCCTGGCTGTTCATCCCAAGCGCCATCCTGCTGGGAGCGCTCCACGGGCTTGAGCCAGGTCATTCCAAGACGATGATGGCCGCGTTCATCGTGGCCATTCGTGGCACCGTCGGGCAAGCGGTGTTGCTTGGTCTGTCCGCGACGGTGTCGCATACGGCAGTCGTTTGGGCCGTGGCGTTGGCCGGGTTGTACCTCGGTCGGAATTGGAATGCCGAAGCGACCGAACCGTACTTCCAGGTGGCATCTGCGGTGCTGATCATCGCCGTCGTCTGCTGGATGATCTGGCGCACCTGGCGCGACCAGCATCACCATGTTCACGACCATGACCATGACCATGACCATGACCATGACCATGACCATGACCATGACCATGACCATGACCACGGCCACGGCCACGGCCACGGCCACACCCATGGCCACACCCATGGCCACACCCATGGGCATGACGGCCTCGACGTTTCCTCCGACGAGTATCAGGATGCCCACGAGCGGGCTCACGCCAACGATATCCGGCGCCGTTTCGCGAATCGCGAGGTCACGACCGGACAGATCGTCATGTTCGGTCTTACAGGGGGACTCGTGCCGTGCCCGGCGTCCTTCACGGTGCTGCTGCTTTGTCTTCAACTCAAGAAGTTCGCGCTCGGGGCGGGGCTGGTGTTGTGCTTCAGTATCGGACTGGCGCTCACCATGGTGGCCTCCGGCACGCTTGCCGCGCTCAGCGTCAAACACGTGTCCAGGCGTTGGAGCGGCTTCGGTGAGTTTGCGCGCAAGGCCCCCTACTTTTCCAGCGCCCTGATCGTGATGGTCGGTTTGTACGTGGGCTACCAGGGATATCTTGGCCTGACGACGAACTGACGTCGCATTTGCCGGTGACAGGCGAGCCTGACTCGCCCGCCAGCGCCTTCCTTCCCACTTCGTGCGCGACGTCGATCGCGAGACAGCCGGGCCAACTGGCATCTCTCGCGGCGAGGGCTCATAGAATCGAAGTTCGTCATGAGGTTCGTCGTTTCGACGATAAATTGATGATTTTCGGCGAATTGACGCTACATTTCATCCGACTCTCTCCCTAGAATGGTGATAGCGGTGCTTGCATGAACGCCGATGTCACAGACTCGACGTGCTGCCAGCCCAATCGTTCGACGTTTCGATTCGAGGGGGAGACCATGAAGAAGATCGCCTTGCTTGGCGCGGGACACATCGGCCAGACCATCGCGCGCCTGTTGCACGATAGCGGCGACTATCGGGTGACGGTTTTCGACCGCAATGCACAGGCGGCGGCAGTGGTGCGCGACTATGCCCATGCGTTCGTCGAACTGACCGACTGCGACACCGGCACGCTGCAACAGGCCATCTCGGGCCACGACGCCGTCGTCAACGCGCTGCCCTACACCATGGCCACGAGCGCCGCGACGGCGGCCGTCGCGGCGGGATGCCACTACTTCGATCTGACCGAGGACGTGGCGGCGACGCACGCGATTCAGCAACTGGCCGAGGGCGCATCGACCGTGCTGATGCCGCAATGCGGCCTGGCCCCCGGCTTCATCGCCATCGCGGCACATCATCTCGCGGCCACCTTCGAACAGGTCGACTCCGTGAAGATGCGCGTCGGCGCGTTGCCGGCATTCCCCACCAACTCGTTGAAGTACAACCTGACGTGGAGCGTCGACGGGCTCATCAACGAGTACTGCCAGCCGTGCGAAGCGATTCGCGACGGGGTCAGGCTGAGCGTTCAGCCTCTGGAAGATCTGGAGCACTTCTCGCTGGATGGCGTGGAGTACGAAGCGTTCAATACGTCAGGCGGATTGGGCACGCTATGCGAAACCCTCAGCGGGCGTGTGCGCGATCTCGATTACAAGTCCGTGCGCTATCCGGGCCACGGCGCGTTGATGAAGGTGCTCCTCAACGAACTGCGCCTGAAAGAAGATCAGGAAACGATCAAGCGGATTCTCCGGCGCGCGGTGCCTAGCACGCTGCAGGACGTGGTGTTGATCTTCGTGGTCGTGAGCGGTCTGCGCGGTGGGGTGCTGACGCAGGAAGTCTTTGCGCGGAAGATCTTCGCCGAGCGCAACAACGGCCATAGTGCCAGCGCAATCCAGATCACCACGGCATCGGCCATCTGCGCGGCGCTCGACATGTTCTTCGGCGGGCAGTTGCCGCAACGCGGTTTTGTGCGTCAGGAACAGATTGCCCTGGCGGATTTCCTGGCCAATCGGTTCGGCCAGGTCTACGCACACTCGACGCATATCGAATCCCTGTCCTGACGTCAGAGAGGGATCGCCTCACAAAGAACACGACGACCCGACAGGGGCAGCCCACCCACCGCCTGCGCCGGGCGGCGGCCTTGATGTGACCGTGCGATTCCTTGCCAGTGAGGGGAATCGGTCGCGATCGGATGAAAATTCCTTATTTCGCCGAATTGCGGGAACAAATTTGCCTAAAACCGTCCGATTATGAGGAATTCCGCAAGCCTTTTCTCGTTTTCGCCGCGTACGATCGATGCACTTTTTATTCGGGGCCGATCATGCGCGAGACTTCACCACTTCACTACTTCGATTACGCTGCCACGACCCCCGCGGACACGGCGGTGATTGCGGCAATGGCCGATTGTCTCGGCGTGGACGGTGTCTTCGGCAATCCGGCGTCGAGTTCGCATGCGGCGGGCGTGAGTGCGCGTCGTCTCGTGGAGCGCTCGCGTGCCCAGGTCGCGGCACTCATCGGTGCCGAGGCGGCTGAGATCGTGTGGACGTCCGGCGCCACCGAGTCGAACAATCTCGCGCTCAAGGGATATGCCGAACGCGGGCAGGCGCGTGCGCACCTCATGACGAGTGTGCTCGAGCACAAGGCGATTCTCGATACGATGGCGTGTCTGGCATCGCGCGGCGTCTGCGTCACGTACCTGACGCCATCGGCCACCGGCGAGATCACCGCCGACGCCGTGGCAGCGGCGCTGCGTCCCGACACCGGCCTGGTGTCGCTCATGCTCGTCAACAACGAACTCGGCACACTGACCGACGTGACCGCTATTGCGAACGTGGTGCACGCGGCCGGGGCGCTGCTGCATGTCGACGCCGCGCAGGCGCTTGGCAAGACCCCCATCGATGTCAAGGCGATGGGCATCGACCTGATGTCGATGTCTGCGCACAAGGTCTACGGCCCCAAGGGCATTGGCGCGCTATACGTTCGTCAGGACGTGATGGCGCGCATCGCCCCGCAGATGCACGGCGGCGGCCATGAGCGAGGCTTGCGCTCCGGCACGCTGGCGACCCATCAGATCGTCGGCATGGGCACGGCGTGCGAACTCGCCATGCAGGCCATGACGACGGACAACGCGCGTATCGCACAACTGAGTCGCCGTTTCCTCGACGGGGTGGTGAGGCTCGATGGCGTCGTGCATAACGCCGCGACGGCGCAGCGCATTCCTCACACGCTGAGCTTGACGGTCCAGCATCCGGGTTTCGCCACGTTCATGCTCAACGGCAATCTGGCGGTGTCGTCGACGTCCGCCTGCAACTCGGCGTCCGGGCAGCCGTCGCATGTGCTGAGCGCCATCGGGCTCGACAACGAAGCCGCGAGCCGCACGGTGCGTGTGAGCCTCGGACGCTTTACGACCGAAGCGTCGGTCGATTTCGCCATGGCGTGCTTCGAGCGCGTCGTCGGTCAGTGCCGGGCGTTGGCGGCCTGAGGGTGCGTGTGCCGAACAAGCGGTGACGCGGGCGAACGCGTCGGCGAGTCAATACGACCCGGTCGGCTGCGACAGGTCGTGATGCCAGGCAGCGTCCCAGTCGTTGTCACGGAGGTAGGGCTTGGCATCGAGCCTGGCGATGCGCGCAAGGATTCGCTGCGCCGTCGGCGTCGCGCGCAGCAACGCAAGGGTGGTGTCGTCGAGACGGGCGATGGGGTCCGCCACCGAGCTGCCGGCTTCGCGGACTGCCCGCTCAGGATCGTAGCTGTCCATCAAGTGCAGAAGTTTGATCGCCCGCTCGCGAAATCCGTGAACCGGATACCGATTCTAGCGACATGCGTGGCGGCCAAACGTCAATGGGCTGATTTATCGGAATGCGCCGATCCGGTTTGGCATTCCGGCGCATCGGATGTCATGCATTGTGAGGGTTCGCGCTTCCTGATAGCATGTCGGCGGCTCCACGGAGATGGCATACCTCCGGCGATCGTTTCGCAAACCGCCCCTCCCCGGGGCTGATGATGCCTGCAAGGTCCTGGCGTGCCGGGAGGTTGCGGGCTATGCGTGCGAGCGTTTCTCACGTTCCCTTTGGCTCTGCGTCTCATTCCCGGCAGTGTTCAGGCAATTTGTCGACGGCGTCGCTCGTCCCCGTGTTTGACACCATGAAGAAGATCTTTCAAGACTCTCCCTTGCGCGACGTGTTCGGCGTATTGCCGCGCGCCGCCCGTGCCAGCTCGCTCGCGGCGCTCGTCGGCGTCATGGCCGGCACTGCGTCGGCATTCTTTCTCGTGGCGCTGGACCTCGCGACCGAGACTCGACTGGTTCACCCATGGCTGCTTGGGCTGCTGCCTGTTGCCGGCTTCGCCGTGGGCTGGCTTTATCTGCGGCTCGGCGCCAGTGTCGAGGCCGGCAACAATCTGTTGATCGACGAGATTCACGATCCGCGGCGCGTCGTGCCGTTGCGCATGGCGCCGCTGGTGCTGTTCGGCACGGTCGTCACGCATCTGGTCGGCGGGTCCGCCGGGCGCGAAGGCACGGCCGTGCAGATGGGCGGCGCGTTGGCCGATCAGCTCACCCACGTCTTCCGCCTGTCCGGCGAACAGCGTCGTGTGCTACTGATGTCGGGCATCGCCGCAGGCTTCGCCTCGGTTTTCGGCACGCCGCTCGCGGGCGCCGTGTTCGGTCTGGAGGTGCTAGCCATCGGACGCCTGCGCTACGATGCCCTGTTGCCGTGCGTCGTCGCGGCGCTCGTGGGCGATGCCGTCACTCGCGCCTGGGGGGTGCATCACACCGCGTACACGATCGCGCCGGGCGCGTTTGCCGCATCGATGTCGATCACGGGCGCACTCAGCGCCGCGGTCGCCGGCGTGCTGTGCGGACTCGTCGGGATGGCCTTCGCACAGGCCACGCATGCGACGTCGGCCTTCATGAAGCGCCGCATCGCCTACGCGCCGCTGCGGCCATTCGCCGGGGGCCTGCTCGTTGCCGTGGCGGCCACGGTGCTGGGCACGCCGCAGTATCTCGGGTTGGGCATTCCGACCATCGTCGACGCGTTTCATACGTCGTTGCCGTGGTACGACTTCCTTGGCAAGGCGGCCTTCACGGTC
Source organism: Pandoraea eparura (assembly GCF_902459725.1). GTDB lineage: Bacteria > Pseudomonadota > Gammaproteobacteria > Burkholderiales > Burkholderiaceae > Pandoraea > Pandoraea eparura. Next base: position 614,742 of record NZ_CABPSH010000002.1, on the reverse strand, counting down.
GTTACGCTCGGCTCGGGTTTCAAGGGCGGGGAAGTCACGCCGCTGTTCTACATCGGCGCGACGCTGGGCAACGCGCTGTCACATGTGTTGGCGTTGCCGGCGGCGGTGCTCGCGGGCGTCGGCTTTGTCGCGGTGTTTGCCGGGGCGGCCAACACCCCCATCGCCTCGACGTTGATGGCGATCGAAATCTTCGGCCCGCAGATCGGTGGCTACGCCGCGATTGCATGCGTGCTGGCGTATCTGTGCTCGGGACACACGGGCATCTACCGCGCGCAACGCGTCGGGCATGGCAAGCACGGTGCGGTGCCGGAAGGCGCAAGGCTCGGCGAACTGCCAGCATGGCGCAAGACGCTCAAGGCAAGCGCCCGGCCAACCGACGACACGCACCGTCCCTAAGCGATGCCGCGCGCAAGCGTCGTGAGCGTGCGCGCGAACGCCGACGCGTTCTTCATCCCCTGATCTTCGTGGTTCGTATTGAAGAGGACGTGCGTGTCGTCGACGGTCGCGGCCAGTCGCTCGACACGCGCCGAGATGTCGATCAACTCGCTCGCGCTGTACTCGTAGACGAAGCGTCCCGACGAGGCCGCGACGCCTCGCTGGTTCCATGCAGCGGCGTTGCGGCCGTGCAGACGAACGACGCACAGGTCGTCACGCGTTCTCGCCCAGACGGCGGGCACCGTGTTGTCGAATCCGCCCGGACTGTCGACGACGGTGTGTGCCGCCCCCGTCTCGCGCAGCATGGCCAGCGTGGCGGCTTCGCGCGAGGGCGTGTCGAACCAGCTACGGTGTCGAAACTCGACGGCGTGCCGCTCGCCATCAAGCCGGCGCGCGGTCTCGAAGACCAGCGCCCGCCCGGCGCGGTCATTCTGTACGCGCGGTGAGAACTGGAAGTGGATCGCCGCGAGTTGCCCGCCCTGGCGCAGCGGCTCGATGGCTTCGAGATAGCGGCGCCAGAGTTCGTCGCGAACGTCGGCGGGGAGGTCGTGCGCGGCGAGCGCGATGTTCGGCGCTGACGGTGCCTCGTCCCCCGTGCCGAGCGCCTGCGCGATATCGCGCGGAAGTGCCGCGAGCGGCGTCGTATGACCGGTGAACGCGCGAAATGCCTTGATGTGAAAGCGAAACGTCGGCGGCGTGCGTTGCGTCCAGCGCCATGCCACGGCGGCGTCGGGCAGGCGGTAGAAGCTGCTGTCGACCTCGACCAGATCGAACTGCGATGCGTAATGACGCAACCGCGCCTCGGGCGTCTCGACGCCCGGCGGGTAGAAGCGACCGCACGCGATGAGCGTCGGGTCGGTCCAGGACGAGGTGCCGGTGCGAATCGTCATGCGGTAGGTCAGTGGGCCGTCGGCAGGGCGACAGCCGGAATTCGGCGCAATGTCTGAAGGGGCTCGATGGGCGTTGAAGCCGTCGTTATAATGTATAAATATACAGTACTTGATGAGCGTACTTGCGGGCCATGGCCTGCCTTTTCGTGGCGCTCCCAGATCTCGCATGTCCGACCAGACGACTGCTCCCGCCCGCGATCCGTGGGCTGAACTCAACGACCGCCAGCGCGAGGCCGTCGACTACGGCGTGGGCGACGACGGCGCGCCCGGCGGGCCGCTGCTCGTGATCGCCGGCGCGGGCTCGGGCAAGACCAGCACGCTCGCGCATCGCGTGGCCAACCTCATCGTGCGCGGGGCCGACCCCAACCGCATCCTGCTGCTCACCTTCTCGCGTCGTGCCGCTGGCGAGATGGAGCGACGCGTGGGCGCGGTGCTGCAAAAGGTGCTGGGGCTGGCGTCGTCGCAGCCCCCGTCGCTGCCGTGGGCCGGCACGTTTCACGCGATCGGTGCGCGCCTGCTGCGCGACGTCGCAACGCGCATCGGCCTGTCGGAAGCGTTTACCATTCACGACCGGAGCGATGCCGAGGATCTGCTGGGCCTCGCGCGCCACGACCTCGGATTTTCCGCCACTCAGTCGCGCTTCCCGCTCAAGGGCACATGCCTTTCGATCTATTCGCGTGTCGTGAACAGTCAGGCGCCGCTCGCCGAAGTTCTCGCGAAGCACTTTCCCTGGTGCGCGCAATGGGAGCCCCAACTCAAGACGCTCTTCGGCGCCTATGTCGATGCGAAGCAGGCGCAGCACGTCCTGGATTACGACGACCTGTTGCTGTACTGGGCCGAGACGATGAGCGCGCCGGAACTCGCGCGTGAACTGGGCGGGCGCTTCGATCATGTGCTCGTCGACGAATACCAGGACACCAATCGACTTCAGGCGCAGATTCTGCGCGCGATGAAGCCCGACGGGCGAGGCCTCACCGTGGTGGGGGACGACGCACAGTCGATTTATGCCTTCCGCGCGGCCACGATCCGCAACATCCTCGACTTCCCCGCGCAGTTTTCCGAGCCCGCGCATGTGGTCACGCTCGAGCGCAACTACCGTTCGACCCAACCGATTCTCGATGCGTCGAATGCCGTCATCGCCGAATCGAGCGAGCGCTACGCGAAGGCGCTGTGGACCGATCGGCGCTCGACGCGTCTGCCGCAACTCGTCAATGTGAGCGATGAGACAGGGCAGGCGCGCTGGGTCGCGGATCAGGTATTGGCGCAGCGCGAGACCGGTACCCGATTGATGCAACAGGCGGTGCTGTTTCGCACGGGGAGCCACAGCGCAGCGCTGGAACTGGAACTCACGCGCCGAAATATCCCGTTCGTGAAATTCGGTGGCTTGAAGTTTCTCGAGGCGGCGCACGTCAAGGATATGTTGTCGATCCTGCGTTGGGCGCACAACCCGGCCAGCCGCTTGTCGGGATTTCGTGTGGCTCAGTTGATCCCTGGGATCGGTCCCGTGAGTGCGACGCGGCTGCTCGACGCCATGTCGGCATCCGCCACGCCCGCGCAGGGGCTCGTGGACTTCAAGCCGCCGTCGGCGGCCGCTGCCGATTGGCGCGCGTTCGTCGACGTCTTCGTCGCGTTGCACGACGCGCGTCTGGCATGGCCCGCCGATGTCGATCTGGCGCTGCGCTGGTATGCGCCGTTGCTCACGCAACGCTTCGACGACGCGGCTGTGCGCCAGGCCGATCTCGAACAGCTGGCCCGCATTGCGGGCACGTACGGCTCGCGTGAGCAGTTCCTGACCGAGCTGACGCTCGATCCGCCCGACGCCACGAGTGCGCAATCCGGCCCGCCGTTGCTCGACGAAGACTATCTGATTCTGTCGACCATCCACAGCGCGAAAGGACAGGAGTGGCACTCGGTCTACGTGCTCAATGTCGTCGACGGCTGCATTCCGTCGGACATGAGCACGGGCGACGACGAGGACATCGAAGAAGAGCGGCGGCTGTTGTACGTGGCGATGACGCGTGCAAAGGAATCGCTTCAGCTGGTTGTGCCGCAACGGTTCTACGTGCATCAGCAAACGGGAATGGGGGATCGTCACGTGTACGGTACGCGCAGCCGTTTCGTCTCCGACACAATGTTGCCGCTGTATGACATCTTCCCGAAGCCGTGCGAGTCAGACGCGCCGCAAGCGCCGGTCGGCGACGTGAGCGTGCATATCGACGTCGCCCGCAAGCTGCGCAATGCCTGGTCTTGAGATCGTGCGGCGAGACCCAGGCGCCCATGCGGCGGTTTGGAAAGGCGGCGATAGTCGCGTGCGTTGCGCGACCGTCTTTCACCACGTTTCGCAATGCCCGGTCTTGAGATCGTGTAGCGAGGCCCAGGCGCCCGTGCGGCGGTTTGGGAAGGCGGCGATAGTCGCGTGCGTTGCGCGGCCACGATTCTCCACATTGCCACCGGTCGCCCATCAGGTATAGTCGCCGCATCGGCGAGGGCGCGCGTCGGGCGGTTCGATCGATTGGCCGGTCGCCCGCTTCGTGGAAAAGCCATTTCATCATCACGATTCACATGGGAGCGATCGGGAGGGTGATCGCGTTGATCGTCAATCTCGACGAGGCGTTCCGTGGTGTTTCGGGGATCTCGCCCGCGCCGCTGGCGCAATTGGTGGAGATCGCGGTGCTGCACTGACGAGGAACTTCAGTGAGCGTTTTTTGCCGGATCGTATCCGGTTGTCGTCAGCAGGAGAGCAGAGAGATGGAATCGAATGTGTCCGCGCCGTCGGCGGAATCCACGCCGGAAATCGAGGCGTTCCGCCCGGGGGTCTATCGTCACTACAAAGGCAATTGTTATCTCGCGCTGGGCATCGCCCGTGCCGATGAAACCGACGAATCGGTGGTCGTCTACACGCGGCTGTACCCGCGCGACGGGCTACCCATGAGCACCCGCCTGCTGCGCATCTGGAATGAACCGGTGGTGACGGACAGTGGGCCTGTGCCGCGCTTCACGTACATCGGCCACACGACGCCTGCGACCTGAGCCCCGCCACAAAATACCGCTCGCATTGCGACGCCTTGCCTGGCACCCAACGAACGACCGGCATCCCCCTTATCAGGACACCTCCTCATGACGCTGCTCCCCCCGATGCCCGACCCGGCCATTGACGCTTCGCCGACTCGCCCGATCACGGATGATGGGGCGGATGCTCGCGCCCTCGACGTGGGTGATGCGCCATTGACATCGAAGCCTGCGCCGCGCAATCTGCGCCGGTGGTGGGCGCTGTTCGCGATTCTTCCATTCGTGACGTCGGTGTCGGGGTGTGGATTGATGGCCGCGCCGTGCCGGGTGGCGTCGGCGGGACTGAAGATCATTCCGGGGGTCGGCGGCGTGCTGGCCACGCCGACAGACGCGTGCGCCGCCGCGATCGATTGATCGCCCTGAGGCCGTCCGGGGCGCGCCGACGGCCACAAAATTTCCTGCTGCATAAAAAAAGAAAGCCCGCGCGTTGCGGGCTTAATCCATATCAGGAGGAGACATGGAGGAGACGAGTTCAGTATAGGACGACGTGTTGCGATGCACCATATGTAGTTTTACGTAGTTACCCGCACGTTGCGGACATGCAACACGTGGCAATTCCATAAAAATCAGTGGCTTATGTTGTGTCGTCGCTAGTCTCTCATCGTGTTCTGTTTCGAGATTTCGAGGTGTCCCTCTAATTATTGTGCATGCGCACGCTTTCTCGTCGACATGAGGTCGAGGACGAACGGCACCGAATCGCGCAGTGAGGGATTGACCGTCGCATCGTGATCGAGCCCCTCGTAGGTGCGCACCACGGTGGGCGTGCCCGCTTGGGTCACATCGCGCGCAAACGCTTGTTGCATGATGACCGGCACGTCGATGTCGTTCATGCCCATGCCGATGAAGACCGGATGCCGGATGTGCAGCGTTGGGTAGCGCAGTGACGGTGTCTGGTTGTCGAGCAGCTGCTGGATATCCGGCTGCATGCTGTTGCCCGCATTCAGGCCGGCGGCCGTGGAGTGAGCGGTCAACTCGTCGATGCAAAGCGTGCGGGCTTCGTTCAACACCGGCAAGGCCTGCGGCGAAAAGTACCGCGATGGCTGCATCGTCGGATCGCGGTCGGCCGCCGACAGGAACAGGTACATCGCATACGGAATCTTCGGGTCCGGTGCGCCCGGATCAGGTTGGCTCGCGAACAACATGGCGGCCGACGTCTGGGCGTTGAAATATGGCGTGCCCGTGAGCACGGTCGCGATCACCTTGACGTCGGGCGCGTACTGCGGCTGATAACCCGCCGCCGAGAATGCCGCATGCGCGCCCTGCGATTGGCCGACGAGGACGACGCGGTTCTGCAACGGGAACACGCTGCGCGCGGCGAGCAGGCTGTCGAGCACGCTGTACGCTTGTGCGCGCGAATTCAGATAGTGATGCAGCCCCGGCGAGCCCAGGCCCGCGTAGTCGGGGGCCACGATGGCGAAGCCGAGCGAGAGCCATGTGCCCAGATATTGAATGTCGCGCTGGCTGCGCACATTGAGCGACGGGGCACACGCGCTGGCGACCCCCACCGTGCCATGTGCCCAGACGACGACCGGCCAGCCGCCGGGCGGCGTCGGTCCCTTGGGCAGGAAGACGGCGCCGGTGTCTTCGCGCGCTTCGATGCCGCTCACGCCATCGATGGAGCTGTAACGGATGCGGAATTGCTCGCCGGCTTCGGGTAGGCCGTGGTCGGCTTCGAGCGGCTGCCGGTCGACGATGACGCCGTGCGGAAGGGTGGCGGGAGCGGTGTCGGGCGTGATCGCGTGGGCGGCGCGGCCGATGACCAGACTGGCAAACAGGGCGGCGCTGATGAAGCGCCACAGGCGATGGAACATGTTGAACTGTCCTCGTATCGAGTTGTGCTTCTGAAGCGCGCATGAGTGAAGTTCACGCGTCGCCTGCGGACCTGCTGCCATTGCCTTGACGAGTACTCATGACGTTACGCCGTCGCGATCCAATTGTCTCGGGCGTTTCCGTGATCCCTTCGGCGTCCGCCATCAACCGTGCGATGGCCGATTTCCCGGCGGCTGCGTAACCGCCGCCTGCTCGGCAGCCTCTCGCCATGTGCGACGTGCCCGGCGCATGCGCCGCAGCGCCAGCGACGCCATCGTCATCCATCCGAACGGACGCGGATCGACGAGCATGCTCACCGCGCGCGCGTAATCGAGCACCAGACCCGGCGTCCACGCCATCGTCTCGGCCCGCTTGCGCAATTGCGCGGCGACCCACAACTCGGGGGTGAGCCACAGGCGCACGAAGGTCCACCAGCCCGCATCCGTGCCGCCGGGCAGGCGTCCCACCCGGCCTTCGATCGCGGCCTCGAGTGCCTTGGCCACACTGCTCGAGCAGTTGCGATGCGTGAGGTTATACGTGGTGTTCTGACGGTAAGTCTGCCAGAACTCGCCCAACTGCCGGGGGCTGTAGTTGCGAATTCGCACCTTGACGGTGGACGCACACCACGCCGTCGATTCCGTCGCATAGTCCGGCTGGAACACGCCGGGTACGTCGTTCTCGCGCGTGGCACGCAGCAGTTGCCCGAATTGATCCGGGGAACGGTCGATTTCCTGGGCGGGATACAGACTCACATACACGCCTTCGTGACTCTCCAGCGCGGCGTGGCCGGTCGAGATCACGCCATTCCCGTCGACGGCGGCAATGTAACGATCGATCAACGGATGACGGCGAGCCGGGGCCTTGGACGATCCCGAGGGTGTCCAGACGTGCACCGTCAATGCGGGTTCGCCGTCGGCGGGCGGGCCGTCCCAGCGCGGTGCGCGGGGGCGGTCCTTCCACAAGCGGCGTTTGTCGTTGGGGCTGCCAAGAATCTGCTCGACGCGGAAATCGCGGCGCAGGCGTCGTGCGCGCATGGCGAGGACCAGCACATTCCAGCCCGTGAACGCGAGTCCCAGTCCGATCGCGTACGGCAACGTGCCTTTGTAGTGCGTCGGATAAGGCTGGTAGAAGAAGATCGCCACGGCGATCTCGATCCCGCCCCCCGCCATCGCCCATGCCCAGCGCGGATACCGCACGACGTACGCCGCCACGCACTGCAGCAGACCATCGGCGAGGAAGAGCGTGCCGAAGAGCATCGACAGCCAGAAATTACCGTGCTGCTGGTGAAAGAAGAGCACGAGCAACGCCGCGAGGGTGAAGGTGCCGCCCTTGAGCCCGCGCACGATGCGCTGGCCGCCGACACCGATGCCGACGATAGCCAGCGTCGCGATCCCTTCGAGCAGCAGCAGCCAGGCGAACACGTTGAGCGGGAAGTGCACCACCCCGTCGAGCGCGTCGACGATCAGCGCCAGCCCGAAGGCGAAGAAAATCGCACCGATCCAAATCAGCGCGAGGGCGCGGCGGCGCAAATAATCGACGCCGAGCAACAGCAATATCAAACGTACCAACGCAAGGTCTCCATCGCATGCGCCTGTCCGTGTGTCGGGAGTCGGCGCGTTCCCCGAATGCGGGACGGGTGGGGAGGTGGCCACTTTTGACGCTATCTTAGCGCGCGAACCGTGACAGGCCAAAAACAAAGGCGGCGCGCTCCTTTCGGGGCACGCCGCCTGTTGTGGCGGTTTGGACTGCTGCGGCAGGCTACACACGCTGCACCCCGAGAGGCGCGGCGTCGGTTAGCCAGCTCAGTCCTTCTTGCTTTCGAGCTGCGGCAGGGCGTCGGCGCTCGATGCGGTGAGCAGACCGGCCTTGGCATAGGTCATGAGCTTCTCGCGCGTGTCGACGATGTCGAGCGTGCGCATCGTGAGCTGGCCGATACGGTCGAGCGGCGTGAACACCGAGTCGCCCTTTTCCATCGTCAGGCGTTCCGGCTTGTACGTGAGGTTCGGCGACGTCGTGTCGAGCAGCGAGTAATCGTTGCCGCGACGCAGCTCGATGGTCACTTCGCCGGTCACGGCGCGGGCCACCCAGCGCTGTGCCGTCTCGCGCAGCATGATGGCCTGCGGGTCGAACCAGCGGCCCTGATACAGCAGACGGCCCAGACGGCGGCCATTCTCGCGGTATTGCTCGATGGTGTCTTCGTTGTGGATGCCGGTCACGAGTCGCTCGTAGGCGATGAACAGCAGCGCAAGCCCCGGGGCTTCATAGATGCCACGGCTCTTGGCTTCGATGATGCGGTTCTCGATCTGGTCGCTCATACCCAGGCCGTGACGGCCGCCGATGCGATTGGCTTCTTCGAACAGTTCGACGGCGTTGGCGAACGTCTTGCCGTTCAGCGCCACCGGCTGGCCTTCTTCGAAGCGCACGGTGACTTCTTCGGCCTTGATCGCGCAGTCGTCGCGCCAGAACGGCACGCCCATGATCGGCTGCACGATCTTGATGCCCGAATTCAGATGCTCGAGATCCTTGGCTTCGTGCGTCGCGCCCAGCATGTTCGAGTCCGTCGAATAGGCCTTCTCGACCGACATCTTGTAATCGAAGCCGTTGGCGATCAGGAATTCCGACATTTCCTTGCGGCCGCCCAGTTCGTCGATGAACGTCTGGTCGAGCCACGGCTTGTAGATCTGCAGGCCCGGGTTGGTCAAGAGACCGTAGCGATAGAAGCGCTCGATGTCATTGCCCTTGTACGTGCTGCCATCGCCCCAGATGTTGACATCATCTTCCTTCATCGCGGCGACAAGCATCGTGCCCGTGACGGCGCGACCGATCGGCGTGGTGTTGAAGTACGTGACGCCGGCGGTGGAAATGTGGAACGCGCCCGATTGCAGGGCGGCGATGCCTTCGGACACGAGTTGCGCGCGGCAGTCGATCAGACGGGCGTTCTCGGCGCCGTAACCCATGGCGCGGCGCGGGATTTCGTCATAGTCCGGTTCGTCCGGCTGACCCAGATTGGCCGTGTAAGCGTACGGAATCGCGCCCTTCTGGCGCATCCAAAGCAGCGCAGCGCTGGTGTCGAGACCGCCCGAAAAGGCGATGCCGACTCGTTGTCCCGTGGGAATGTGTTGCAGAATCGTGGTCATCGGCGTGGAAAAGCTGGGTTTTTAACCTGTCAAGTATCCCTGTCCGGGCTATGGATGGTCAAGTCTGACGGCCGATTCCCGTGCACCGGAACGCCAAACTTCGCCCAAACGGTCACCATTGCGTGCCGGCCACGCTGCATGCGGACGACAGGAAATCGGAAAACGCGCGAATCACGAGCGATGCCTGACGATGCTGCGGGTAGACGACATGAATCGCCGACGGCGTCGGTGCGAACGCGTCGAGCACGGTCACCAGCCGCCCGCTCAGCAAGGCCGGCGCGACGATGAACACCGGCAGCCACGTGATGCCGAGCCCGGCCACGGCGGCGTCGCGCGCCAGTTCGCCGTTGTTCACGCGCAGGCGACCGGCCACCGGGATCTCGACCGGATGGCCGTCGCGCGCGTAAGTCCAATTCACCCGCTGACTGTGCCCGTAGGGCAAAAGGGCGTGATCGCGCAACGCTTCTGGCGTTTCCGGCGTGCCCCGCGCCTCCAGATACCGTGGGCTGGCGCAGGTGACCATGCGCATGGGCGCGACCGCCCGGCCGATCAGCGACGAATCGGCCAGTGCGCCGATACGCACCGCCACGTCATAGCCCTCGCCAATGATGTCGACCGTGCGGTCGTTGAGTTCCAGCTCGATGGTGACGTCCGGATAGGTCGTGAGAAACGACGGAATGACCGATCCGAGAAACATCGTGCCGAACGACATCGGCGCGGAGACCCGCAAATTGCCGCGCGGCCGCTCGCCTTGACTGCTCACGGCGAGATTGGCGGCTTCCACGTCGTCGAGAATGCGCCGGGCGCGCTCGTAGTAGATGCGGCCCAGGTCCGTGACGGCAAGCCGCCGTGTCGTGCGCAGCAGCAAACGCACGCCAAGCGCTTGCTCCAGCGACGAGATGCGGCGGCTCACGAACTGTTTCGAGAGGCTGAGCTTCGCTGCCGCACCCGTAAAACTCATGGCGTCGACCGCGGTGACGAAGATGCGCATGTCGTCGAGTAAATCCATCGGCAGGCTCCCGGTCGTATGAAGGTTGGGGTGACAACGAGAGGGTTTGCCTCGCCATTGTCACCCATTCGCCGACAATCTTAGCCGAGATGCCGCCTGACCGGCCCGTCGGGGCACCTGTGGAAGCGCGTATCGACGCATCTATCGAGGCGCCTGTCGAAGCACGTATCGAGGCACGTATCGAAGCACCTGTCGAAGCACTTATCGAGGCACGTATCGAAGCACCTATCGAAGCACCTATCCAGGCATCTACCGAAGCGCCAATCGCAGTCCCAGCAGGATCGCGGCGGTGCCCGCGACGGCGAGCGCAGTGGGCCGATGGCCGAAGATGCCCCAATCGAGCAGCGCCGTCACCACGGGCACCAGATAGAACAGACTGGTGACGGTGACGAGGTTGCCCGTGGCGATCATGCGATAGAGCAGCAGGGTCGCGCCGACCGAAATCACCAGCGCCATATAGAGCAGCGGCAGCCAGAAGCCGAGCGACGCGTCGATGTGCCATGGTTGGGTCGGCGCGACGAGCAGCGCCAGCGCCAGCCCGAGCGCATACTGCAGCGGCAGCACGTCGAGCGGCGTTTGCCGCGAGCCCTTCTGTGCGAGGGTGCCGAGTGTCATGCACGCCAATGCGGCCAGTGCCCACAGCGAGCCCGCCGCCGAGAGTCGCGCCGACATCAGGCTTTGTGCGACGACCAGCGCGAGACCGGCCAGCGCCACGGCAAGTCCGGCGAGACGCCGCGCACTATGCGCCCGCTCCAGCGCCACGAGCGTGAGAATCGGCTGCACGCCCAGCACCGTCGCGAGTGCGCCGGGTGTGATGCCATGCGACAGCGCCAGCAGATACGCCGCCTGATAGCCGCCGATGAGCAGCACGCCCGTGCCTGCGACTTGCCACCGGGTGTGCGCGGCCGGCCACCATCGGCAGCGCGTCAGGGCGATGAGTGTGAGCGCGGCCAGCGCCACCCCCAGCCGGATGACGAGGAACGCAAACGCCGACGCGTGCGCCAGCCCCCATTTGGCGGCCAGCGCGCCGCCGCTCCATAGCAGGACAAACAAGAGCGTCGCGCCATGCCGGCGCCACGCGAGACCTTCTGATTGCATCGATCTTCCCCTGAACAGGATGTCCGGCCTGCCGCGCGCAACGTCAGGGGATGCGGCGCCAAGACGCCGCTCCCCGTGTCGCGATGCCGTCGCCGACGCGGCATGACGAAACGTCATGGCGTTCGACGCACGATGCGCAGACAGGCGGATCGAAACTGAAATTCGGATGAATAGGTGTTGTGCCGGGCGACGAACGCCCAGCGCGCCAACGGTGCTGTCAGGCGACGACGCCGAGAACAGCGACCGCGGCAGCGACCACGCCAGCGGGCGGTGCCACGCCGGCTGGCGGGGGAGGCGCGACTGCTGCGAAACGTCCGCGCAGACGTGCGCCCACCGCGCGCTGCGGCGGTGCTACGGCAAGTCGAAGGGACGTGTGAACAGTCATGGATCGATGAGGAGAAAAAAGGCGCCCGTCACTCGACGGGCGTGGACACACTTTACACGCAGCGATCCCTTGCGGCAAGCGCGAGGCAAACCCGACATGAACCCAGGCCGAATCGGTAGCGAACCCGCGGCGAACCCGAGGCGAATGGGGGGTGAGCGCGCATTATCAGGCGGTTGGCCATGCGCCCGTGCGTTCGACACTCGGCGACGCGTCGCCATCGCGCCACGCGGCAGGCAGCGCGCCGCGCACGCGCCGAACCTCGCGCACCCGCATGCGCACGAGCCGTTGCGCGCCCGCGAAGCCGCTCATCGCTTCGTCATGCCAAAGAATCTCCGCGTCGCCTGCCACGTGCAGAAAATCGCCCGACGCAAAGTCGACGAACACCAGTCCCGCCCGCGGATTGACGTGCAGATTGCCCAGCGTGTTGTAGTACGCGTTGCCGCGAAAGTCGGGCCACGTCAGCGTGTTGGCATCGTCGACACGCACGAAGCCCGGCTTGCCGCCGCGATGCGAGACGTCCGTGCCGGCGCTGTGCTCGGTCGTGCCGTCGCCCGCGTAATGCGTCGCAATGAAGAACGTGTCGGCGCTGGCGATCTGCCATTGTGCATCGTCGTCGAGCGACGCCCGGGGTCGCTCGGCCTGTGCCGGCACGTCGTGGCGTTGCGGTGTGATGTCGCGTTGGCGGATGTACTGCGGGCAGTTGCCGAAGCTCTGCGCGACGCGAATGGCGAAGCCTTGCCCATCCGCGTCGACGACCTGCCCGTTGACACGATTCCGGCGACGCGTCGACGGCGCTATCCCCAGCAAGCCCATCGCCGCCCCGAGCGTCACGGCACCATGCAACGGATCGGTCGCTGGCGGCAAGGCGTTCACGCGCAACAGCGTCGGGTCAGGGGCGTGGGCGAAGCCGGGCGTGCCGCTCAACAGCGTTGCCCAGGGCTGGCCACGCGCATCGAGCGCCCCCACGACGAGAAACGGCAACTGTGCGAAGAATTGACGATGCTGGTCCGGCATCGCGGCGCGAATGACCCGCGCCCCGACATCCGCTATCGCCTCGCGCGATCCGGCCAGTGTCTGCACGGCGATTTCGCCTGCATGGAACGGTGATGCCGGCAGAGAAGTTTGTCCGGGCGCGGTCATGATGTCCTCCTGGGACTCAGGCGGCGTTCAGGCCGCAAGCGGTCGAAGCCATCGGCACGAAACGCGGCAGCGCGGCCACACGGGCCAGCCACGCCCGCACGGCGGGATACGGTTCGAGCGAGACGTTGCCCTCGGGCGCGTGCGCCAGATACGCGTAGCACGCCACGTCGGCAATCGTCGGCGTGCCGGCCGCGAGGAACGGCGTTGCTCCCGATGCCGACAGATAGGTCTGCATGCGCGAGAGGAGCAGCGTGGCGCGCTCGATCATCGCCGTGGCGTCGATGGAACGCTTGAACACGACGACCACACGCGCGGCCGCCGGCCCGAAGGCCAGATCTCCGGCGGCCACCGACAGCCAGCGCTGCACTGTGGCGGCGACAACGGGGTCGCGCGGCAGCCAGGTGCCGCCGGCATCGTAGCGGCTCGCGAGATAGATGAGAATCGCGTTCGAGTCGGCGATCACCCGCCCGTCGTCGTCGATGGCCGGTACCTGCCCGAAGGGGTTGATGGCAAGGAACGCCGGTTGCTTTTGCTCGCCCGCCATGAGGTCGATGTCAATGGTCTCGTATGGCAGACCCAGCAGGTGCAGCATCAGTTCGACGCGATGGCAGTGCCCCGAGAGCGCGTGCCGATACAGGCGGATCGGACGGGTGGGGCGGACCGATGCCAGGAGAGAACGAGCATGCGTTTCGGCGGGGTGGGTCATCAGAGGTCTCCGGAAGTGAGCGGGGCCGCGCCAGCCCTGCTGCCAGAGCCATCACGCGATGCACCGATTCTCCATCAAGCCGATTTTAGAATAAATGCTGCAATGTTGATTTGACTGCTCCGAAATTCGGAGTAATGATGCGCGACATGGATAAACTTCGCGCTATGCAGACGTTCGTTGCCATCGTCGATCAGGGTAGCCTGAGCGCGGCGGCGCGCGTGCTCGATTCCTCGCTCCCGGCGGTGGTGCGCACGCTGGCGGCGCTCGAAACATCGCTCGACGTCCGGCTGCTCAATCGCACCACGCGCCGCATTGCGCTCACGGAAGAGGGGCGGACGTATCTCGATACGTGTCGTCAGATCCTCGGTGAACTCCAGGAAGCCGAAGCGCGGCTGGCCGCCCGGCACGAGGCTCCGAGCGGCACGCTGGTGGTCACGGCGCCGGTGCTCTTCGGGCAGTTGCACGTCGCGCCCGCGCTCTACCGCTTCCTGCGCGCGTATCCGGCCGTCAAATGCCGCCTGTTGCTCAACGACCGCGTGGTGAATCTCTGGGAAGAGGGGATCGACGTGGGGATTCGCATCTCGCCGCTGGACGATTCCACGCTCGTCGCGCAGAGCCTCGGGGCGATTCGTCGCGTGGTAGTGGCGAGTCCGGCGTGTCTGGCCGAGCAGGGCGAAGTGACACATCCGCGCGAGCTGGCCGGCAAAAATTGCATCCGCTCGCATGGCGGCGGCTTCGGACAGTGGCGCTTCTGGGAGGGCGGGCGTGAGTTCGTGGTGCCGGTCGATGGCAATCTCGAGGTCAGTCACGGCCTCACGGCCGTCGACGCGTGTCTGGACGGCATGGGCTATGGTTGCTTTCTCTCGTACCAGGTGGCCGCGCCAATGGCCGACGGTCGTCTGGTACGCGTGCTCAAGAACTACGAAGGACCGGCGCGGCCCGTCAATATCGTCTATCCGCATGCGCGACTGTTGCCGTCGCGCACGCGCGTGTTCGTGGAATGGATGAAGCGGGAGTTGCGGGAATTGCGCGACGTGCCGATGCGTTGAGCGGCAGCAAGCACCAGCGGGCTGGCATCAAACAAAAGAACGCGGAAAGCGACGGCGCCGCTTCCCGCGTCAAAAGCCCGCCGACGCCAATCGGCGGACCGCTTCGTTCGTTGGGCGATCAGTCGTCGTCGCCGTGACGCCAGCCGCGATGGCGGCCGCGATCGTGACGGTCTTCCCAGCGGCGATCACGCCAGTCGTCCCAGCGGTCGCGACCGTAGTAGACGACCGGACGCGGGGCTTCATACACCGGGCGCGGCTGCACATACACCGGCTGCGGCGCCACATAGACCGGCGGCGCTTCGATCACCGGCGCGGGCAGGCCGAGATAGACGCCGACGTCCACATGGGCCGACGCGGCGCTCGATGCGACAGCGGCGGCAGCGCCGAGGGCAGCGACGATAATCATGCGTTTCATGATGTCCTCCAATGGCACTCGCAGGTCGATGCATCGTTTGATGACATGGCGCGACTGCGTGCGCGTGGGCAATGAAGCCAGTGAGTCGGATCGATTCGCGATGGCGGTGCAAGTCGGGAAGCCTTCCCGTCCTGATGCCTGTCGTCGAACCGTTGAAGCCAGTGTATCGACGACCCTGCGCAGCAGGTGCTACGAGTTTGTCGGGGATGTGTCGTTTTGTAACGGGGGGACGAATCTCGCGCGGTCGCGGAAAAAACAAAAGGCGTTACGCGAGAACGCGCAACGCCTTGTGCTTTGATTCGTTGGTAGGCTCGATTGGACTCGAACCAACGACCCCCACCATGTCAAGGTGGTGCTCTAACCAGCTGAGCTACGAGCCTAGAAAGACCGCGAGTATAGGGGGTATTTCCGGGTCTGGCAAGCGTTTCGCGCAATTTCTCCGAAAAAAGATTCTGGCGCGCTCATTCGCCGCGTTTCGCCGTGCCGCGCTTCGGTTTGATCCGTACCCAGAGGCTCTTGTTGCCGCCACTGCCGGTGCGTTGCTCGACGTCGAACAGACCGATGGTCGCGACAAGATCGCTCAGCTTGCCGAAGCCATAGGTGCGCGAATCGAAGTCCGGCGCCTGTTTGGCGATATGGCTGCCGATGGGGCCGAGACTCGCCCACCCATCCTCGTCGGACACACCGGTCACCGCGTTGCGCAGCAGCCGCACAAGACGCGTGTCGCGCTTGAGGTCCGACGCGCTGCGGCGCTTGCGCGGCGCCGGGGCTTCGTCGCCGTCCGGTTCATCGTCCTGACGCAGCAATTCCGTATAGATGAATTTGTCGCAGGCGGTGACGAACGGCTGCGGCGTCTTGCGCTCGCCAAAGCCGTACACGATCAGTCCCTGCTCGCGGATGCGCGAGGCGAGCCGCGTGAAGTCGCTGTCGCTGGAGACGAGGCAGAAGCCGTCGAAGCGTCCCGTGTAGAGCAGATCCATCGCGTCGATGATCATGGCGCTATCGGTGGCGTTCTTGCCGACGGTGTAGCGGAACTGCTGAATCGGCTGGATCGAATATTCGAGCAGGCACTTCTTCCAGCCGTCGAGATTGGGCTTGGTCCAGTCGCCGTAGATGCGCTTCACGCTCGCGACGCCGTACTTGGCCACTTCGGTGAGCAGGCCTTCGACGATGGCGGGTGCGGCGTTATCGGCGTCGATCAGCACGACGAGCGTGGGGCCCTGAGCGGCCACGGGAGGTGTCACTGGCATGACGGGGGTTCCTTGAACGCGAAGACGACTCGCATTATGGCCCGGAACGGTGCCCGCCATGCCGTGACCGGGATCAGCGGGTGCCGCGACGCTGCCCCAGCGGTGCGAACCACAGCACCGCGATGCCGACGAGCAGGCTCACGGCTGCGAACATCAGGCCTGAGGTGAACGAGTGCGTCCAGTCCTTGAGCGCGCCCACGACAATGGGACTGAGCGCCGAGCCAAGATTGCCGACCGCGTTGATGACCGCCAACCCGAGGGCGCGCGTGTGCGGGGCGAGACTGCGATCGGGCACCGTCCAGAAGATGGCCATGGCAGTGTAGGCCCCCGTCGAGGCCATCGCCACCCCGGCCAGGCGCAACGACGGCTCCGGCGCGAAGCATGTGACGACCCAGCCTGCCGCGGAGAAGAGCATGGGCAGTACCAGGTGCCAGCGGCGCTCCTGCAGGCGGTCCGAGCGGCGTCCCCACCAGATCATGCCGGCAATCGTGCACAGCGACGGAATCGCCGCGAGCAGACCGATGGTCACGTTGCTGCTCGTCGTGCCGAAGCTCTTCACGATCTGCGGAATCCACAGCGATGCCAGCGAGAGCGTGTTGACGAGGCAGAAATAGCCCAGCGCAAACTTTGCCACGCTCGGCGTGAGGATCGCGCGCCACATGCTGTTGCCCGCGTCCGACGCACGGCTCGCGCGTTGCGAGACGGTGGCGGCGCGGTCGCGGGCGATCATCGTGTCGAGCGCGTGCTTTTCGGCGGCGCTCAACCAGCGCGCGTCGGCGGGCTTGTCGTCCAGGTACCACCAGGTGACGACGCCGAGCAGTACCGTCGGCAGTCCTTCGAGCACGAACAACCACTGCCAGCCGGCGAGTCCGGCCACACCGTCGAGCCGCAGCAAGTAGCCCGAGGCGGCCGCACCGAGCGCGGAGGTCACCGGCATCGCAATCATGAACCAGGCATTGGCGCGTGCGCGTGCAGCCGAGGGGAACCAGTCGCCCATGTAGAGCAGCATGCCCGGCAGGAAGCCCGCCTCGGTAATGCCGACGATGGCGCGAATCAGATAGAGGCTGGTGGCGTCGTGCGCGAACATCGTGGCGCTCGAGGCGAAGCCCCAGGCGATCAGGATCGTGCCGATCCAGCGACGCGCGCCGACCTTCACGAGCATCAGATTGCTCGGGACACCGCACAGCACATACGTCAGGTAGAACACGGTCGACGCCATGCCGAACATCGTGCTCGTGAGCTTCAGATCCTGGCTCATCGTGAGCGCCGCGAAGCCGACATTGATGCGATCGAGAAACGAGAACAGGAACAGTACGAACAGGAAGCCGAGCAGGCGGCGCGAGACCTTGCGCACAACGTCGCGCTCCAGGGCCTCATTCGGCAGGGGCTGCGCGTCTTGTATGCCGTCGAAGACGGCAACGGCGGGGGATGCGGATGCGGCAATTCCGCCTGAGATGCCGGCGGCGGGTGTGATACGAGTCATGATGGGTGTCTTCTCCAACGCTCCCCGCCTTGGATATCGCGTGGCGGTGTGATGAAAACGGGTCCGCCATTGAGGGCGGACGCCGAAGGGAACTGTGTTTAAACCTGTGCGCTGCGGGCGGCTTGCTCAATGAGATCGATCACGCGCTGCGAATCGGGAATCTCATGGGCCAGCAACAGAACGACCTTGGCGAGCAACAGCTCGCGCTTGTCTTGCGGTGCGGCGTCGATGGCCAGGGCGAGGGTGTCGTAGATCTCCTCAAGGCCGGCGTTGGCAGTTTGTTGGGCGGTCATGGCAGGGTTTCCTTGAATGACGTGACGGCTCAGGCGCGGCCCGTCGCCTGCGCGAGCGCGCTGGCAAGACGCGTCGCGTCGAGCGTTTGCCAGCGGGCACACACGTGATGATCGGGACGAACGAGATACGCGGTGCCATCGGCGGCACCGTACTTCGTTGCGGCGTGGCCCGTCGGATCGGGCAGCGTGAGGTCCGCATTTGCCACGTCGCCTTGCGACGAGGCGAACGCGATGACCTTCACCGGCACACCGCGCTCACGCCACGTCACGAGTTCGTGATGCACGGCATCGTCGAGCGGGGCATCGCCAAACGTCACCAGATGGAACGCGGCGCCGAGGTGGTCGTACAGATAGTCGTTGTCGCCGAGCTTGATGTTCGGCGCTGGTGCACCGACGCCGGGTCCCGCCGTCATCCGCGCGTTGTCGTCGTTGGGGCTGTTGAGCGGCGAGTCGCGATAGTCATGCGCGCGCGAGGTGCGCCAGTGGAACAGCGGCCGCACGAATTCGTGATCGAGCGAGAGATCCAGCACGGCGTCGCGCAACACACGAAAACCGTGCGAGGGCGGCGTCATGAAGCGTGTGCTTTTGCCAGCTTCCGCGATGATCTCGCGCGCCGCGCCCACGCGGTCGTGCGTGTACGACGCAAGCAACGAGGCCGGTGCGGCGCCCTTGGCGACGGCGGCGAGTTTCCACGACAGATCGATGGCGTCCTGGAAGCCGGTGTTGGCGCCACGCACGCCAAAGATCGGCAGCAGGTGCGCGGCGTCGCCTGCGAAGAGAATGCGTCCGTGCACATAGTCGGGCAACGTGAGCGCGCGGGCCGAATAGACCGAGCACCAGTCCAGTTCCCAGGGCGTGCCACCCAACCCCATCATGTCGAGTTGCGCGTCGATGCGCTCGCGAATCGTTTCGGGTTGCAGCGCGTGCTCGGACGTCTCCGACGCCGGCAATTGATAATCCACGCGCCAGATGCCGTCCGGCTCGCGATGCATGAGCACCGTGTTGCCGGGATTCCAGTCGGGGGCGAAGTAGGCCAGTCGCTCGGTCGGCAGATCGAGATCAATGCGGATATCGGCGATGACGAAGCGGCCTTCGTAGCTCGCGCCTTCGAAGCGCAGGCCCAGCGCGGTGCGCACGGTCGAGCGTGCGCCGTCGGCGGCGACGAGCCAGCGCGTGCATTGTGTGTACTCGCCGTCGGGCGTGTCGATCTGCAGGGCCACGCCGTGGTCGTCCTGCGTCAGCCCGACGAGCTTGTTGCCCCATCGCATCTCGATGAGCGGCTGGCGCTCGATCGCCTCCACCAGATAGCTCTCGAGCACGTTCTGTTGCAGGTTGATGAGCGGCGCGAAGCGGTCGTCCTCATCCACCGGCGACGTCATGCGGAACACCCGCTGGCCGCGATAGTACGAGTTGCCGCTGGTCCAGGGCAGACCCTTGGCGATCACGGCATCCGCCACGCCCACGGCTTGCAGGATCTCCTGCGAGCGACGCGTGAAGACGATGGCTCGGCTGCCTTCCGAGACTTGCTGCTCGGCTTGCAGCACGACACAGCGCACCCCGTGACGGGCCAGCGCAAGCGCCGTGACCATGCCGATCGGACCGCCGCCAACGACGGTGACGGGGACGTCCGGGAGTGTCTCGCCTTGCGGCGCAAAGTGCGGATGGACGCGGTACGCGTGATAGAGCGACGCGCGCGGGGTGGTCTCTGGTCGATGCATGATGCGGCACCCAAAAAAGGCGGTTCGGCACATGGGCAGTGGGTCTCGTGTCAGCGGGGGAGACGGCGGATGCCCATCGCGCGAATGGCGAAAACGCCAGCGAGCATATAGTTGCTAACACAACTATTCTAGTGTGCTAATGTTGCGATCGCAACCAAATATCGATCCTTTCCGAGTAGGGAAAAACACTGAGATGCGGCCTGTCCACACAACACTCGACCAGTTCCTGACGTACAAGATGCACCGTCTGATGAAGCAACACGACAAGCGCATCGCGCAGTCGTATGCCGACGCGGCGCAATTGAGTCTTGCCGAGTCGCGCGTGTTGGCGGCGGTGGGCACGGCGGGGGCGTTGTCGAACTCGGAGCTGGCGCGTCGCGCGAATCTCGACAAGAGTCAGGCGAGCCGTGGCGCGGATGGACTGGTGTCGCGCGGGTTGGTGCGTCGTGCGCCGGACGAGCACGACGGCCGTGCGGTCAAGGTGACGCTTACGCCGGAAGGCGAGCGCGTGTGGCGCGTAGTGATCGATGCGGCGCGCGCTCACTACGACCAGTTGTTCGACACGCTGACGGACGACGAGATGCGCACCTACGAGCAACTGCTCGACAAACTGCTGCTGCGCTCGGACGAACTCGACGGGCAGGGGTGAGCGATCTCACCGACCTCGTGGCCCCATTCACCACGATCAACGGCAATGGCACGCCAATGAACCGGCCCCCCAACGTTGGGATATGCATCCAACGTTGGGGGGCCGGTTTCGCAAATACGCCGTTATGGCTCAGGGGCGGTGCGCGTCACGCCTGCGCAGAAGCGCACGCGTAGCGCTCACCTGACCGAACCTCACGCGAACGACAGCGTCATCGTCAAATCACCGGGCGGCATGGTGCCGCGCGCCGCGAAGGCGGCGTTGCGATGGGCGATGCCTTCGAGTGTCGGCAGGTCATGCAGACGCGTGACGAAGCGCAGGATCGACGTGGTGTCGTAGAACGTGTGATCGACGTTGCCACGCTTGGCGAACGGCGAGACCACCAGTGCCGGAACGCGTGAGCCCGGCCCCCAGCGGTCGCCCTGCGGCGGTGCGACGTGATCCCACCAGCCGCCATTCTCGTCGTACGTAATCACGACCATCATGTTCTGCCACTGCGGCGACGCCATGAGGTGGGCCAGCACGTTCGCCACATGCTGGTCGCCCGACGCCACATCCGAATACCCCGCGTGCTGGTTCAGGTTGCCCTGCGGCTTGTAGAACGTGACGGCCGGCAGCTTGCCGGCAATGGCGTCGGCGATGAATTTGTTCGCGATCGGGCTGTCGCCCTCACCGCCATCGCGCAGATGCATCTCGCGCGCAGCCGTGCCCGGCGCGTACTGAGCGAAGTAGTTGAACGGTTGATGGTGGTACTGGAAGTTCGGTTTGTCCGCACCGCCCTTGTGATCGAGCGCCGACTGCCATGCACCCGCGTACCAGGCCCACGACACACCCTTCGCCGAGAGTACGTCGCCGATGGTGGCGAACGTCTGCGGCGGCAGCGTGGCGGGGTTCGACGGATCGGCCAGACGCTTGTCGCCCGAAGCGGCCGGCTTGACCGGCGACGGCTGGTAAGCCGGCATCATCGTATTCACCGCGAAGCCATCGGGCGTGATGGCCCCGTCGCGCACGAACTTGGGCGGGCCGTCGGCGGCCGATGCCGGCGACGCAGGCGCCACCGCCAGACGCACGCCCTGCGGCCCATCGGCCAGCACGGCGATCTTGTCCTTGGCCGGACTTTGCGCGGCATTCGGATACACGGGCGGACGTCCCGCGATCAGGAACTGGTGGTTCAGGAACGAGCCGCCGAAAGCCGCCATGAAGAAGTTGTCGCACATCGTGTACTGCTGCGCGATCTTGTACATGTCGAGCGTCCTGGCCGTCTCGCCGTAGTAGCCCATCGTCAGACCGCCCGAATTGGCCCATGCGGCGAACTGGTTGTTCTTGCCACCGTTGATCTGCATCTGGTTCTGCCAGAACAGGTGCCACAGATCGCGCGTGATGACGGAGGTCGGCAGTAACTGGCCCTCGGCGTCCTTGAGCATGAACGGTGCGTTCGGCGCGCGGGCGATCTCCTTCTCGGTGATGTGGTACTTCTTCCCGCCGACGCTCTGCGCGCGCGGCACGAGACCCTCGAAGATCGGCGGCAGCAGCGACATCGGGGTTTTGCCGTCGCGATCGAGCTGGGTGTAGACCGACGCCGGCACCTTCGAGAGCGGTTTTTCCACGCCGGGGAAATCGCCGAACAGATTGTTGAAGCTGCGATTCTCGAGATAGATCACGACCACCGTCTTGATGTTGGCCTTGAGCTGGGTGTCGAACGTGCCGCCGGCGGCGACGGTGGTCGGGGCGCCGGGACCGCCCTCGGCGGCGCAGCCGGTCAACGCCGTGGTGGCGCCCGCCGCGCTGGCCGCACCGATGGCGGCGAGGCCTTGAAGCAGACGGCGGCGTGACGGATCGCTCGGGTTGTCGTCGTGCGCGAGGTCGGCGTCGAGCGAGGGATCGTGAGGTTGGGGCTTGGCGTCGTGCGTCATGATGTCCTTGATGAGCGAGTCGGGCAGGTCAGGCGAGTCAGGCGAGTCAGGCGAATCAGGTGAATCAGGCAGAGGCGTTCGGCGAGGCAGGCGTACCCGCGCCGGGTTGTCAACGGCAGACGCACGAGCACCGCGTCGTCAGCTTGCTGGGGTGGGCCAGGCAGACGACGTTTTTACGCGGGGAGTGTGACAATTCGGTGACGCCGTCGCGGCGTCACGACAGACAGAACGTGGTGGCGGGTGTCGGCGTGGCGCACGCGGCGCAAGTCGCTCAAGGTGCTCAAGTCGTCCAAGCCACTCAAGCCACTCAAGCCACTCAAGCCACTCAAGCCACTCAAGCCACTCAAGCCACTCAAGCCACTCAAGCCGCGGGCGCGGCCGGTCGCCCGGCGTAGCCGGTGTCCTCGAACAGCGGTGTGCGGAACTGTTCGACCAGATCGTCGAGCAGGGCGCGCAATGCGCTGGGCATCTGCTTGCGCGACATGTAGACCCCGTAGACGGTCATCTCGCGCGGCACGTAATCCGGCAGCAGCGCGCGCAGCGTGCCGTCGCGCAGATGCGGCAGCGCCGAGTAGACCGGTTGCATCGAAATACCGGCGCCCGCGAGCGTGGCGGCGAACACCACATTGACCTCATTGGCCGAGAGATTGCCGCTGACGGGCACGCTCAGCGGTGTGCCCTTGTGCGTGAACTGCCAGAGACTCTTGGCGAAGTACGTGTAGGTCAGGCAGTTGTGCAGGGCCAGGTCTTCGGCGCGTTCCGGCGTGCCGTGTCGCTGGAGATACGACGGCGCCGCGCAGACCACCGAGTGGCAGGTGGCCAGCCGCCGCGCGATCAGTCCGGGCGAGGGCTCGGGCGTCACGCGAATCGCGAGATCGATGCGCTCGTCCACCAGGTCGACGGTGCGGTCCGCCACCACGAGATCGATGGCCACACCCGGATGACGCATGATGAACCGTGTGACCGCCGCCGCCAGGAATGCCTGTCCGAGCGACGTACTGCAAGCCACGCGCAACAGACCCCGCGGCGCGCTGTCAGCGTGCGACGTACACGCCAGATCATCGGCGATGCCGAGCATCTCGCGACAGCGCGGCAAGGCGTCGTTGCCGGCGTCGGTGAGGCTCACCGCACGCGTCGTCCGGTGCAGCAGTCGCGTGCCGAGCCACGCTTCGAGTTCCGCCAGATAGCGCGAGACCATCGCCCGCGACATATCGAGCCGCTGCGCCGCCGCCGTGAGCGAGCCACGCTCGGCCACTTCGGTAAAGACCCGCATTGCCGTCAGACGGTCCATGATTTGCTCGATCCACGCAACAAAGTGATCGTCATTATGGGCTTTTTTTGCGCGACTGACGCGACTACGATGGCAGTCATGAAAGGCGTCGAACGACGGCGCTTTCCACGCAAGGCGACGCCGATACGTCGCGCCGATGCGGCCCCGACGGCTGCGCGCGCCGAGCGTCTGCCGCCTAACCCGAATTCCCCGTCACTCCCAGGAGCTTCCTGATGAAAGTCGCCTTGATTGGTATTACCGGCCGCGTGGGTACGCGCGTTGCCACCGAACTGCTGCAACGCAATCACACCGTCACCGGGATTGCGCGCAATCCCGAGCGCGTCGAAGCCGAGCAGGGGCTCACCGTCGTCAAGGGCGACGCCGCTGACCCGGCAGTGCTCGCGCCGCTGCTCGCCGGTCACGATGCCGTGATCAGCGCGGGTCGCTTCGCCTCGATGGACGCCCACAAGCTCATCGACGCCGTAAAGCGGGCCGCCGTCCCGCGTCTGCTCGTCGTGGGCGGTGCCGGCAGCCTGGACGTTGCGCCGGGCAAGGCGCTCATCGATGCGCCGGAATTTCCGGAGGTATACAAGGCGGAAGCCAGTGCCGGCCGCGTGTTCCTGCAAGTGCTGCGCGCCGAGGCGAAGGACGCGCCGCTGAACTGGACGTTCCTGTCGCCGTCGGCGTTGTTCGAGCCGGGTGAGCGCACGGGCAAGTTCCGCCTCGGTGGCGACGCGCTGCTCGTCGATGCCAACGGCAAGAGCTGGATTTCGATGGAAGACTATGCCATCGCGCTGGTCGACGAACTCGAGCGGAACCAGCATCCGCACGCGCGCTTCACTGTCGGCTATTGAGCGCTACTGAGAGGTGTTGAGCGTGACATGGCGGCGGTGCACGTCGGTTGTCGGCGCGATCAGCGCGCCTGCCGGAACGTGAGGTTGTAACGCACGGCTTGTGCGTCGAAGCTGCCTTCGACGCTCGCAATGCCGTGATAGGCGAGTCGCGACGGCCCACCCCACACGACCACGTCGCCTGGGGCCAGACGAATGCGGTGGGTGCGGTCGCCGCGCTGCAATCCGCCCCACAGGAACGTCGCGGGAAGACCGAGCGACACGGACACGATGGGCGCGCCCAGTTCGCGCTCATCGCGATCCTGATGCAATGTGAGCCGCGCATCCCGTGTGTAGCGATTGATGAGGCAGGCGTCGGGCGCGAAGTCGCGATACCCCGCCGCCTTGGCCGCGCGGCGCGCGAGCGCGACGAATGATGCCGGCATTGACGGCCACGGTCGTTGCGAGAGTGGATCGTGCGTGCCGTAGCGGTATCCCTGCCGATCGCTGATCCATCCCACTTCCCCGCAATTCGTCATGGCGACCGACATGCGCTTGCCACCCGGCGTCAGCCAGTGGCGCAGCGGCGCTTGCGCGATCACCGCGTCGATATCGGCCTGCAAGTCCGGGAGTTCCGACTGCGCGAACCCGCGCAACACCCACGCGCCTGGACCGATGGCATCGGCTTGCGGTGTGTCGTCGCGCGCATCGTCGTGCGCGCTGCCGAAAAGGTCGAGTGTCATGTGGCGTCGTGCAGGATCACGCCGAGCGTGTGTCGATGGCCGCTGCGCACGCGGCTCACCCCGTGTCGCAGGTTGACGCGGTACACCCCGCGCGTGCCGTTCACCGGACGATGATGCACGGCGAACACGACCGCGTCGCCGCGCGTAAGCGGCACCACTTCGGCGCGCGACTGCATGCGCGGACGCTGCTCGGTGAGGACGAATTCGCCGCCCGTGAAATCTTCGCCGGGCTGAGACAGCAGAATGGCCACCTGCAACGGGAAGACGTGTTCCCCATAGAGATCCTGATGCAGGCAATTGTAGTCGCCTGCCGCATAGCGCAGCAGCAGCGGCGTCGGGCGGCGCTGACCGGCGCTGTGGCATTGCGCGAGGTAGGCGCCGTGCGTGGGCGGATAGCGCGTGTCGATGCCCATCGCCGCGTGCCAGCGGTGGGCGATGTCGCGCAACGGCGCGTAGAACGCTTCGCGCAATTCGGCGACCAGCGGCGGTAGCGGGTAAGCGAAATACTGATATTCGCCCTGCCCGAATCCGTGACGCGCCATCACGATACGGCTGCGGAAAAGGGGCGACGTGGGGGTGATGCTGAGCGGCGCGTCCGTCTCGCCGTACATCGCGCAAAGCGCAGCGCATTCGCTCGCGTTCAGCAGTTGCGCAATGCGCGCCGCCCCGAAGCCATTGAGTTCGTCTTCGAGCGCGGCCCAATCGAGCGACAGCACGCGTGTGCTCATCGCGTCACCTGGGGCGTCACGTCGCCACCTTCGCCACACTCGTCGCCTTCGCTGCCTTCCTGGGCGAGCAGCGCGCGCTTGCGCTCGACGCCCCACCGATAGCCCGACAGGGCGCCGTCGTTGCGCACGATGCGGTGGCACGGAATGACGACGGCCAAGGGGTTCGACGCGCATGCCTGCGCCACCGCGCGCACCGCGCGTGGGGCACCGATGCGCTCGGCAATTTGCGTGTAGCTCGCGGTCATCCCCGCGGGTACGTCGCGCAGCGCTTGCCACACACGCTGCTGGAACGCCGTGCCGCGTACGTCGAGCGGCAACGACAGGCCGACGCGCGGCGACTCCACGAAGCCCACCACCTGCGCCACCCATCGCTCGAACTCGGCGTCGGCCCCGACCAGTTCGGCGTTCGGGAAACGGTCCTGCAATGCCTTGACGAGCGTTTCGGGGTCGTCGCCCAGCGACACGGCGCACAGGCCGCGGGAGGTGGCGGCGACCAGCAACGCCCCGAGCGAGCACTGCGCCACGGCGAAGCGAATCGATTCGGCCTGGCCGCCCGCGCGGAACGCCGCGGGCTTCATGCCGAGCAGCGCGTCGGCACTCGCGTAGAAGCGGCCGTTGGAATTGAAGCCGGCGTCGTAGAACGCCGACGTGACGCTCGCGGCAGCAGGCAGCGCGTCGCGCACACGCTCGGCGCGGTGTGCATTGGCATAGGCGCGTGGCGTCACACCCGTCACCGCGCGAAAGAGCCGGTGGAAATAGTGAGGGCTCAGGCCGGCCTCGGCGGCAAGCGCGTCCAGACGCGGCGGCACCTCGGCCGTCTCGATCTGCCGGCAGGCGGCTGTGACCAGGGCGGTGTGGCGGGCGTGACCCGCGCCGGGCGCGTCCTGCTCTGGATGGCACCGCTTGCAGGGACGAAAGCCGGCGCGCTCCGCCGTCGCGCTGTCGGTATGGAAGGTGACGTTTTCGCGCCGCGCGAGCCGCGCGCCACACGAGGGGCGGCAATAAACGCCGGTCGTGCGCACGGCATAGAAGAATGCGCCATCCGCCTGCTTGTCGCGCGCGGCGACAGCCGCCCACTTGGCGTCGTCGGTCGCGTAGCGCGACTCTGGGGCGCGATCGTTCGCCGCGGCAGGGGGCGCCGACGCCTGCGCAGGACGCGGGTCGTTGGTGCGGCTGCCGGGGCGGAACGGGCGTTTGGCGGTCATGGAATGGTTCTGCATCACAGTGGACTCCCGAAGACTGAGGACTTGCCTTCAGTGTAGGGAGCGGGGCGCGAGGCGGCGCTCCGATTCTTGCTCTTGAATTCCGTCAGACGCCCGGCGGCAGCGTCGTGCCCAGCTTGGCCGCAAGGCTCATCACCATCACCAGCACGAGCGCCTCGACGGCGACCACGCGCGCGAACGCCGTCGATTCGAGTGGCGTGTCGCCCGCGTCGAGCGCAAGCTGCGGCAGGAAATGCCAGCGGTTCCATGCGCCGAGCAGCGCAGCAATGCCCACGAGCAAGAGCTTCGTCACGAGCCACGCCAGATACGGCGCGTTCTGCGTGGCGAACCATAGCGACGGCGTTTCACCGAGCGTGCGCCACGCGTTGAAGGCCCCCGTCACGAGGGCGACGAACATGGCCAGCGTGGCGACCGAGGAAAGTCGTTCGCCGTACGCCGCACGCGCGCCGACCGGCCAATGACGCCAGCCCGGGATCGCGCATCCGGCCACGAGCAGCGCTCCGGTCCACGATGCCGCTGCGGCGACATGCAGCGTGTGAATACCGATGGCGAGCCAGGGCAGCGATGCATCGGCCGCATGCCCCGTCTCGGCGCGGGCGAGCGCCAGCACCACGGCGCCGGTGGCATACACTGCGCGGGCATAACGCTCCTGACGGTGCTCGCGACGATGATGCCGGTCACGGGGATCGTCGGCGATCGGCAGCGTCGCGCGCAGGCGGCGTCGCGCGTCGACCCAGGCCCAGACGCCGGCACACAGCAGCGCGGCGCCGAGCGCGGCGACCCATTGCATCCTGCCGAAGTGGGTTTGCGTGAGCACCAGCCACACATCGCCGACCATGGCGGACGCGCCGTCCCAATCGCCGCCTGTCATCGCATCGGTGCTGGCGAACATGTAGGCGATCCACGCGAGGACGGCGAGTCCGGCCGCAAAGGCCGGCAGCACACGCAGCGTCAGGCCGCGCCGCACGGCGTGCGGGCTGCGCAGGAGCAGCACGCCGAAGGCCAGCGCCAGCGCGAGGTCCAGTAGCCCCGCGGTGGCCGGTTGCCACGTGCCGGCGGCCAGATCGGCCGACATCACTTCACGGAGAACTGGATGCTGCCTTGCGTGCGATGGCCGTCGCTCGCGACGGCGACCCAATTCGCCTGATAGTGGCCGGCGGCGAGCGTGGGAAGCGACAGCGTGAGCGTCTTGCGCGAGGCGTCGAGTTTGCCCTTGGCGTGCGTGACCGCTTTGCCCTGGGCGTCGACGACGCTTAACTTCGAAAGGGCGCCTTCGAGCGTCGAGTCGAACGTCACGCGCACGGTCTTCGGCGCCTCGACGCTCGTCTGCGCGGCCGGATCGCTCGAGACGACGTGCGCGTGGGCCCACGCCCCTTGCGAGAGTCCGGTCAAGCCGACGATGGCCGCCAGCGCGAGTCCCTGCATTGCGCGATGCAGGAAACCGGTGGCACGAGAGGCATGGCAAGCGTTCTTGGAATTGCACATATCGAGTTGGCTAACGAGTTGGGTAATGACTTGGGTAATGATTTGAATACGCCGCGGAACCATTCGGGTAGCGCTGTTCGCATGCGAGCGGCAGGTCCGAACGCGCTCGCACGTGTCGCCGACGGGCCCGCGTTGTCCTGCCCGCAGACACGGCCGACGCCGCTCGCGCAGTATCGCAGACCTTGCCGACCGACGCAGCCATCTGCCGGTTCCCGGGGGGACTGTCTCGCGCGGCAATGTGTCGCGCCGATGCCATCGACGCATGTTCATTATTTGCAACTGAGTTGCAAAATACCTTCGACCCCAGTATCATCGCGCCATATTGCAACTTGGTTGCATTAATGGGGCCGCGAATCGTGCGGCGTTGGGGACGGGCGAATGTGACGCGGGCTGTGTGTGTCGTGCGCGCCGTGCCGACCCCACAAGATCACAGGACTTTGCTGCCATGACGCTTCCTCCCGGGGCATCCGGCGACGCCGACCGTCGCCTGCCCGTCACCGTGCTGTCCGGCTTTCTCGGCGCCGGCAAGACCACGCTGCTCAACCATGTGCTGCGCAATCGCGACGGCCTGCGGGTGGCCGTGCTTGTCAACGACATGAGCGAGGTGAACATCGACGCCTCGTTCGTGGAGCGCGGTGCGGCCAAGGCGGGTGCGGCGCTGTCGCGCACGCAGGAGCGTCTCGTCGAGATGAGCAACGGTTGCATCTGCTGCACGCTGCGCGAGGATTTGCTCATCGCGGTGCGCGATCTGGCGCGGGAGGGCCGCTTCGATTACTTGCTCATCGAGTCGACTGGCATTGCCGAGCCGATGCCCGTGGCTGCGACGTTCGAATTTCGCGACGACGCCGGGCAATCGCTCGCCGACATCGCCCGTCTCGACACGATGGTGACCGTCGTTGACGCCCTGCATGTGCTGGAAGACTTCCACAGCCTCGACACGCTCGCGCAGCGCGGCGAGGTGGCCGGTGAGGAAGACGAGCGGCGACTTGCCGAACTGCTGACCGAGCAGATCGAGTTCGCGGATGTGGTGGTCGTGAGCAAGGGGGATCGCGTGGACGCGGCGCGACTCAACGCCGTCAAGGCGCTGATCGCCGGTCTCAATCCGTCGGCGCGTATCGTGCTGGGCGAGCACGGGCAGGTGCCGCTCGCCGACGTGTTGGGCACGGGACTTTTCGATCCCGAGCGCGCCGAGCGAATGGCCGGTTGGGCGCAGGCGCTCGAGGGCGAGCCTGTGTCGGAGGCTGACACCTACGGGGTGACGAGCTTTGTACTGCGTCGGCGTGAGCCGTTGCATCCGGCGCGCTTCGCATCGTTCATGTCGCAGCCGTTCGACGGTCTGATCCGTGCGAAGGGATATGTCTGGGCCGCAAGTCACCCGGCGTGGGCGCTCGCCTACTCGCGCGCGGGCAATACGGCGACGCTGGAGCCGATGGGGCAGTGGTGGGCGGCCGTGGATCAGGCTGAGTGGCCGCCCGAGGGCGATCCGCAGCGCGTCGCCATCGAGACGAATTGGGAGGCGCCCTGGGGCGACCGCATCAACGAAGTGGTGTTCATCGGACGCGACATGGATCGTGACGCCATCGAAAACGCGTTCGATGCGTGCTGTCTGAGCGTGGTGGAACAATCGCTAGGTGATAGCGCCTGGCGCGACGACGCGCACGTGTTGCCGCTGTCGGTGGAGGAGCACGAAAGCGTTTGAGCCGACACACATGACGTGAATGACGCACCACAGGGCGAGAGGGTCACTCTGCGGTGCGTCTACCTGCCTGGCCTTCGTCCTTAGAAGTCAGGCGTTTCCACCGGGCGCAGGTCGAATACGAGCACTTCCGCGTCGTTGCCCTTCGAGAGCGTGAGCGCGGTTTCGTCGCGCACGCGCACCCCGTCGCCTTCGCCCAGCGCCACGCCGTTCAAGCTCACGCTGCCGCGTGCCACGTGAACATACGCATAGCGGTTCGGCGCGAGGGTCAGCGTGGCCGACTCGTCGCCGTCGAACAGGCCGGCGTACACGCGCGCATCCTGATGGATGTGCAGTGAGTTGTCGCTGCCATCCGGCGAGATGATCAGGCGCAGGCGGCCGCGCTTTTCTTCCGGCGTGAAGCGCTGTTGCTGATACTCGGGCGCGATGCCGGCCTGGTTCGGCACGATCCAGATCTGCAGGAAGTGCACCGGCGCGGTGGGCGAGTGGTTGAATTCGCTGTGCGCCACACCGCGCCCCGCGCTCATCAATTGCACGTCGCCCGGCTCGATCACCGACCCCGTGCCCATGGTGTCCTTGTGTTCGAGGGCGCCCTCGAGCACATACGAAAAGATCTCCATGTCGCGGTGCGGATGCTTGCCGAAGCCCTGTGCCGGAGCCACGCGGTCGTCGTTGATCACCAGCAGGTCGGAAAAACCGACTTGCTTCGGATCGTAAAAATTCGCGAACGAGAACGTGTGACGCGAGTTGAGCCAGCCATGGTTCGCAACGCCTCGGTCTGCAGCTTTTCTGATGTCCAGCATGATGGGCTCCTGAGTGTTCATCGATTCATTGAGAGGCTGGGTTGGCCTCGATGAATGTCATTCTAGAGTCCTGACAGAAAACCACAATACGCGTTAAATGTGAATTATTGTCCTATTCTAGGTGACAATTGAGTGGCGCCGTTGATCGCCCCTTTTTCCGGCTCCGAGACGGAAGATGCTTAACGCAGGGGGTTCAAACGGCCGAAAGCGCGGGCGTTGGCGCGCGTGCCGGTGCGCGATGTGCGAGACTACGAACCTTCTTTCCCAAGGTCGGCCGGCCAACGTGCGTGCAACTGGGCATTCACGGTAGGTCCCTGTCAGATGTTTTCGCGCCCCCGGCGTGAAGGCTGTGCCGTCGTCCGATCCGCCCCCACTGGAGATTCGTCATGAGTCGTACCTATGCATTTCGTATCGTCAACGTGTTCGCCGAGACCACTTTCGGGGGCAATCCGCTGTGCGTTTTCGAAGACGCACGCGGCCTGAGCGACGACGAGATGGCATCGCTGGCGCGGCAGTTCAACCTGTCCGAGACAACGTTCATGCTGCCGTCCGAGACGGCCGATGCGCACGTGCGGATCTTCACGCCCGGCTATGAGATGCGCTTTGCGGGGCATCCGACGCTGGGCACGGCGCATGTGTTGCGCGCCATGCGCGGCTCGGGCGATCACGTGACGCTGCAGTTTGCGGCCGGTCTCGTGCCGGTGCAGGCCAGCGGCGATCACTGGACGCTGACCGCCCCGTCGTCGGGCGAACCGACGATCAAGAGCGCGAGCGAGGCGGATGCCGACATCGCTGCGCTGGTGCGGCTGGGGCGCGACGATCTCGCGCAATCGCCGCAATGGGTCGACACTGGGGCCGATCAATTGCTGATCCCGCTGCGCGACGCCGACGCAGTCGCGCGGGCGCAACCCGACAGCGCGCGCCTGGAACGCTGGCCGCTCTCGAGTCTCGAGCGCAAGACCGGCTACGTGTTTTCCATCGACGACGAAGCTGGGGGAGAACTGCACGTCACGGCCCGCTACTTCTTCACGACACAGGGCGGCGGCGTGACCGAAGATCCGGGCACGGGGTCGGCGTGCGCCAATCTCGGCGGCTGGCTGATCGGCCAAGGGTATCCGCTGCCAGTGCGTGCGCGCGTCTCGCAGGGTGACGCCATCGGGCGGCCGTGCCGGTTGACGCTCGAGGTCACGGCGGACCGTCGCATCCTGGTGGGCGGCAACGTCATCGAACTTGCACGCGGCGAGGTGCGCCTGTAAGGCGCCGGAGGACGACAGCCGTATGTACGCATTGGCAGCGCCGGTCGATACCGAGCTGGACATCAAGAAGAGCCGGTTTATCGGCATCGTCATGCCCGTCGCGTCGCGCGAGGCCGCCATGCGCGAACTCGGTGCGCTGCGCGTGCGTTATCCCAACGCCACGCATTACTGCTGGGTGTTGCTGTGCGAGGGCGCATCGGGTTTCGACGACGATGGCGAGCCGGGCGGCACGGCGGCCAAGCCCATGTACAACGTGCTGATGCACAAGGGGCTGACGAATGTGCTGGCGGTTGTCGTACGCTATTACGGCGGCATCAAGCTGGGCGCGGGTGGCCTGACGCGTGCCTACGGACAAGCGGTGAGCGAAGCCCTCAAGCTTGCCACGCTCACCGCGGTCGAGCCGACGACCGAGCCGCGCTATCGCTGTGGCTTTGCCCACGAGGCGACGCTGCGGCGGTTGGCCGAGCGTCACGCGGCCGAGGTGCTCGACGCCGCGTACGACGACGCCGTCACGCTGCGGTTACGGTTGAAGGTGCGCGACGTCGCGGCGTTCGAAGCCGATGCCATCGAAGCGCTCAGCGGTGGCCTCACGCGGTGCGACTGACGCGGCGGGGCGATCGGTCGCCGCGCGAACAGGCGCGTCGTGGGTGACAACGCGTGATAAGCGGCGACGAGCGACGACGCGCGACGGGAAGCGATGGCGCGCGACCAAAAGGCGTGACGTCAATGCTCGAAGAGGTGGAAGGCCTCGAAGTGGTTCCGCCGTCGCGAGAGCGCCACGAGATTGACGATGCACACGCCCGCGACCAGCGCGAAGAGTGGCGCGGAGACTTCGATCGTGTCGCGCGCGAGCAGCGAGACGAGGGTCAGCGCCACCATGATCGTGAGCAGCGCACGATGCAGCCATGTCGCCAGCCGCAGGTGCCGCTCGGATTGCGCCACGAGCACGACGAGCGAGACATAGAACGGGGCGGCAATCAGCGCCAGCACGCAAAGCGCGAGTAGCACGCCAAGCACGCTGGCGAGCAGCTCGTGCCCGTCGGTGGCGCTCGATTGCACGCCGACGACCGTCGCCGCGGCGAGATAGAGCAGCATCAAACCATCCAGAACGATCGCGAGTCGGTTCATGGCATCTC
Source organism: Pandoraea eparura (assembly GCF_902459725.1). Lineage (GTDB taxonomy): Bacteria > Pseudomonadota > Gammaproteobacteria > Burkholderiales > Burkholderiaceae > Pandoraea > Pandoraea eparura. The sequence goes on along the minus strand of NZ_CABPSH010000002.1, from coordinate 581,127 downwards.
TCCGACGAAAAAGGTGCGGAGGTGAGATCGCCCCGCGCAAGGCGACGGGGTCCGGTTGCGGTCAAACAGTCAAAGGAAGTGGCCGGTCTGGGGCGGCAGGCCAGACTAGCCACGCAATGCGATATTTCCGTGACAGCCGCCTGCGCGTTCGTGTGTCTCTGTCAGCGCGGTGGCTTCGGTGTCGCGAGCGACGGCGGTGGGCCGTCCGGGGCATTCGGGTTGTCCGGGCCGCCGGTCGTCGGTGGCGACAGGCCCAGCCAGATGGCGGCTGCATCAATGCTGGCCGGGTCCGGCGCGGCTTGTATGCGATAGATCGACACGTTGCCACGCTCGTCCGCACAGAACAGATCGCGCTCCAGATCGGCCACGATGTCGAGTCGTTGCTGACAGCGATAGAAGCCCAGCGGCGTGAGATCCTGCACGAGTGCGGCGAGGGTTTCGGGATACAGGTAGAGGCGGCGCGGCCAATGACCATGCCGCGCGCGGAATACGCCGAGTGCGCCGAGCACGTGGGCCAGCGTGCCGCCATGGCCGCGCACGCATGCCATCAGACACGACGGATCGTGCGCCAACGCAATGTCAGGGTCGGGGGCGTCGGGACGAAGACTGCCGGGAAGGCTGGGGTGGCCCATGGTTCACCCCGCGGACCAAACAGCGACGCGCGCGCACGGCAAGCCATGCAATGCCGATGACGTACAGGTATCCACAAACACTCCGTTGACTTCCCGAAGTTGCGTGCCCGGCGAGTATTGGTCTTGTGATTTGATAGTTGCAGAGCCGAGCCGCGGGCGAAATCCGCACTTTCGCCTAATCCGTCGGCATGATGACGTGGTGGCTGTGGCTGTGGTGGTGGCGGCTGGGGCTGGGGCGGCGGTGACGGTAAATGTGACTGTGGCGGCGTTCTGGAGCGGCGGCGGGGAGGTGTCGCGCGAGCCGCACTAATGAAAACCGGCGGACTGAGCCGCCGGTTGAGGCCCCATCGGGGCGTCGCCAGCCGCGTGTACCGGCGCGGCATGGTATGGGCCAAGCAGACTTGGCACCGGAAGGCATTGCCGTCATGCACTGAACCGTTTCCGATTCCCGGCCGTGCCGATGCAGTTTGACTGCCCCTTGAGTATAGGCCGCTCGCTCGCGCGAGCGAATCGACTGTTCGGATGAGGGAACACCAAAGTCGAACCCTTCTGTGGACAGGCCTCCCGAGCTGACACCGGATTCCTCCTGTGTCCAAGGTTTCGTCCGCGCCGACTTTGGGGTCTAATGTCACCATTCACGACGTGATCGCCAGGCATGCGGCCCCCGCATCGCCATCGCGCGATACGCGGCCAGACTCCAGCCAAACATTCCAAAGATGGCAACGAATTCACTACAACGATGGGCCCTGCTTGCCTGCCTCTGCGCGGCGCAGTCGGCCTTCGCCGCCGACCAGTGCGAGGGCATCCTCATGCTGGCCAAGAGCGCGCAGACCGGTTTCGACAACATCTCCGGGCCGCTCGCGGCCAGAAGCGATCGCGGTGAGAGCTATCAGGCCACCTACTCGGTGCCGGGCGGCGATTGCAAGGTGTTCCGGGCGAAGGGCCTCGCACCGACCTACGAGTGTGTCTGGGATTACCAGAAGATCACGCCGGCGGATCTGCGGCGCGAGGCGCAGGGATTTGCCACACAGGTCTCGCGCTGCACCCGTGGGGTGACCACGCTGCGCACGACCACGACGAACGCTGCCGGTTTGCCGGCCGAATGGCAGAGCGCGAGCCGGAAGTTTGCGCGTCCGGTGAACTTCACCGTCACGGCGCAGGATCTGATGACGCCACGCGGCGAGCGCCTGCGCGAGATCTCGCTGTCCGTCGAAAAGCAGATCGAGAAGTAAGCCGCGCCTGGCGGTCGCAGATGTCGGATACCTTCACCTTACGGGTAACGCGGGGGCGCATCCCGTCCCGCGAGAAGCACTTCTTGGTGCCTCTCTCGCCCTGATGACGCCGCCGTTACAAACGGTTGCAGACCATGTGACGCGTTAACATTTTTTCGGTCGACGCTCGTTCGACCGACCCGGTACAGTCATTCTTGAGGCGTATGGCGCACAGGCAACCCGCAGGTGCCGTCCCGCGTCTCGTGCCACCGGCCCCACCTTAGGGCCGGGTGCGATGGCTGAATCCAGATGAGTACCCGACTTCGTTACTGTTTCCTGCTGCTGCTTGCGTGCGCCTATCCTGCCTGGGCAGGGGGTGGGCGCGGCCGAGACATGCTCGACGTGAACAAGGCGTCGCTACGGGAAGACATTAGCCGTTTCAGCGCCGATCGGGGCCGCGGACAGGCGGCCTATCCTAACTGGGCGGCGCCGGCGGAGCCGCGTGAGCGTCAGTACACGCCGCAAGGCGAGCTGCGCGGTCCACGCGGCGGAGGCCGTCGCGGTCGCTGACACACCGTGCGTTTGTCGCCACGCGCGGTGTCTCCTGGCGCCGCCGCGCCTCTCGTTTCACGTTTTCCCCCTCCGAAGTCTCTCGGCTGAGCGCGTGTTGCACATGTGCAACATCGGATTCCCTCGCCGTCGCCCATCGACGTCCCCGGGTCGCGCTTGCTGTCTCCCCACAGATTCCTGATATCACGGCGAATGTGAGTCGTTGCTAACCCGCTGAGATAGGGAACATATGGATCCCGTTATACCGGGGTTAATTGTGGCGCGGATGGTCGGCCGATTTTTGTCTCTCCACCATTTCCTGGTCACCTCACGAGGGGGCATTTTGCCGCGATGTTCCGGCCTGTCTGCGCATGGCGGGCCTGTGCGAGAATCACGGCCGTTTATCAGGGAGGCGCTTCGCCAGCGGGCGCCAGCTGCTCCCGCGCAAGCCGGGAACGGGCACACAAAAGACAGAAACCAAGGAGAAGTTAATGAAGCGGAGCATGGCCAAGGGCATTGGCGGGGCACTCGTATTGAGCGCGTGCATGAGCGCACCGGCATTCGCACAGTCGAACGTCACGCTGTACGGTCAGGTCGACGCCTGGCTGGGCGCGGTCAAGAACCCGGGCGGAGATCGCGCGTGGACGCAGGGCGGCGGCGGCATGTCGACGTCGTATTGGGGCATGAAGGGCAACGAAGATCTCGGTGGCGGCCTGAAGGCCGTGTTCGTGCTGGAAGACTTCTTCCGTCCGCAGAACGGTCAGTACGGCCGCTTCCAGGGCGACTCGATGTTCTCGCGCAATGCCTACGTCGGATTGTCGTCGGACACGGCCGGCACCGTCACGATCGGCCGTCTCACGACCTCGTACTTCGTCTCGACGATCCTTTTCAACCCGTTCGTCGATTCGTACACCTTCAGCCCGATGGTGTTCCACACGTTCATCGGCGAGGCCGGTCAGGGCATCGTGGGCGACTCGGGTTGGAGCAACGCGGTGATGTACACGACGCCTAACTTCAAGGGTCTGTCGGGCAGCGTCTCGTACGCGTTCGGCAACAAGGCCGGCGAAACCGGACAGAACAAGTGGAGCGCGTCGGCGCTGTATTTCAACGGCCCGTTCGCCGCGACCGTCGCCTATCAGCAGGTGAAGTACGATTCGCAACCGGACGACCTCGCCGGCATGACGGGCTTCCGCAGCCAGCAGGCGGTGCAACTGGGCGCGACGTACGACCTGCAAGTCGTGAAGTTGTTCGGCCAGTATCAATACATCCGCAACAACATCACAGGCGGCGGTGTGTCGGAGAACGGCGGCCAGCTCGGCGTGTCGGTGCCGCTGGGCAATGGCAGCGTGCTCGCGTCGTATGCCTATACGAAGAGTTCGGGCGCAAGCAACGTCAACCGCAAGACGTGGGCACTCGGCTACGACTACCCGCTCTCGAAGCGCACTGACATCTACGCCGCTTACATGAACGACAAGGTGAGCACGCTCTCGGGCGGCGATACCTTCGGCGGCGGCGTTCGCATGAAGTTCTGACGTCCCGGCGCACGCGGACTCGATACGCGTGCTGAAGGAAATCGTCGACGGGGGCAGACGCCGATTGAGCGCGTCTGCCCGCTTTGTTCGTTAAGTCGCCAGCGACGGCATTGTTTGCCGATGCCGACATTGGCACCGATACCCGCACCCGCACCCGCACCCGCACCCGCACCCGCACCCGCACCCGCACCCGCACCCGCACCCGCACCCGCACCCGCACCTGCACCTGCACCTGCACCTGCATCTGCACCTGCATCTGCACTTGCAACGACACCAACACCGACACCGAAACGCCCGGCCGGTTACACGCCCGTGCCAGTGCCGTTTCGCAGAGCGGTTTCATGTGTCACCGAATCGACGGGTCCGCGCTATGATTTGTGCACCGCGCAAGACGGTATTCCCGCCACCCCCGAGCACAAACGGAGTAGAGACGACATGACGATTCAACACGTAGGCATCATTGGCGCAGGCACCATGGGCAACGGCATTGCACAGGCCTGTGCGGTGGCCGGCCTGCCGGTGACGATGGTCGATATCAGCGATGCGGCTGTACAGAAAGGCGTGGCGACGATTGCCGGCAGCCTCGATCGCCTTATCAAGAAGGACAAGCTCACCGCCGCCGACAAGCAAGCCGCGCTGGCGCGCATTACCACATCAACCGACTACGCCTCGCTGGCCGATGCCGACATCGTGATCGAAGCGGCCACCGAGAATTTCGACCTGAAGGTCAAGATCCTCAAGCAGCTCGAGGGCAAAACAAAGGACAGTGCGATCCTCGCGTCCAACACGTCGTCGATCTCGATTACCCAGCTTGCCGCCGTCGTCGCCAAGCCGACGCAGTTCATCGGCATGCACTTCTTCAACCCTGTGCCGCTGATGGCGCTCGTGGAAATCATTCGTGGCTTGCAGACGAGCGACGAGACGCACGCGCGCGTGGACGCCCTTGCGCGCCAGCTCGGCAAGTCGCCGATCACGGTGAAGAACGCGCCGGGCTTCGTCGTCAACCGGATCCTGGTGCCGATGATCAACGAGGCATTCTTCGTACTGGCCGAGCACCTGGCCTCGCCCGAAGAGATCGACGAAGGCATGAAGCTCGGCTGCAATCATCCGATCGGACCGCTGGCGCTCGCCGACATGATCGGTCTGGACGTTTGCCTGTCGGTGATGAACGTCTACTACGAAGCGTATGCGGATTCGAAGTACCGTCCGTGCCCGTTGCTCAAGGAGATGGTCGCCGCCGGGTATCTCGGACGCAAGACCGGGCGTGGCGTGTACACGTATTGAAGGGCGGTTGAGCGAGCGGCAACACCGGCGCGAGCTACGCGCCGGTGCCGGATGCGAATGCGGGTTATCCGGGATATTCGCGTGTGACCCGTGCCTCAGTTTGACGACGCGGGCGCGGTATCGTGCGACAAAGCGGTTTTCAACGATGTCCAGCTAGAGTCCTGGCTCCCGCTGGCAGATGCCGATTGCCCCGACGAACTCCCCGCACTCTCCAGTCCGACCGAGTTCCTCGGGGTCGGACGGTGCATGCCCAGTGGACGCGTGAGGGATACGGTGTAGGGGGTGCCCGGCACATGTCCGATATCGGTGAGCGCCCGGTTAATCATGCGGCCCGCGTCGTAGCGCGACGTGGCGCCGGCGAACGAGATGGCTTTCGTGGTGCTCCATGGATCCAGCAGCAACGTCGAGTGGCGCGTCAAGTAAGCGGCTTCCCGAAAAAATTCCTGACTGATGCCGTCGCGATACTGCGGGTTCGGTCGATGCGGTGTCGAGCGATCCATCAGCTGGATAAAATGTTCGGATTCCGTATAAAGCACCATGACATGGGGCGGCCGGTTTTTCGGTTTGAAGGTGATCATGCGAACATCATCCTTCGAGACGCCGTTGGTGAGCAGGCTATTGAAGAGAATCTCGGCGTTCTCCTGGCAAAAGGCTTCGGCGGCGGAGTTCCATTCGTAATACATTGACGTGATCTCTGCCGCGCTGCGTTGTTGTTTGGGCAACGGCAAGGTCGGGTCGATTTCCTTGCTCATGGCACTGCGAAGCGCTGTACGATGGCCGATGATCGAATTGTCGCGAATCGGCTGGAGGTCTGCGCGATTCGTCCGCAACAGATGCAGCTCACTCAGTTCGGCAAATGCGAGTTGAATCGCTTCCTGCGCGCTTTCGTCGGGAACGTGGCGAATGGCATGCGCAATATCTTCGAAGCTGGTGGCGATGCTGTCGGGCGCATAGGCAATGTGGCTCGAACCGCATCCGCCACCGCATAGTCGCAACGGGGCGTGGGCGTGCCATTGCCCGGTGTCTGTGTCGTAGGTCACAGGCACTTGTGCGCGCCGCTCGCTGTCCCTAGGGGCGTCGACCAGCCAGTGATCGTCACTGAGACCGCGTCGAGCCAGGTAGTAACCGGCTTCGCCCCTCAGGTAGTGCTGCCCGTTGACCAGAACGACGCGCGCCGGCGCGCCGGCGGGTAGCTGATCGGCAGGCAAAGGCTGGGCGTACCCTCGCAGGTATTCATCTTCGCCGACGATTTCCGGCGGCGCCGGGATGGCCGGGTCGTGCGCACCGGCGACGCGCGGTACAAAGGCAAGACGCTCGGCCTCTGCCGTGTCGTCGGCGCCAACGTCGCCGCTGGCACCAAGGACGTCGCCTTTTCCGTCGGGCTCAACGGCGTGAGCACCGTCGGCGGCATGGCTGTTGTGCATCAGCTCGATGGGCATAAGGTCGACGTCGCGCGGCTTCAGGGATTTGGCCGCCGGTTTCGGCACCGACGGCGAGCGAGCCAGCGACGATGCGTCACCGAGAAGTTGCGTCGCCGATCCCATGGTACGTGGGTCGCCATACTGAAGGAATCCGGCGATTTTTTCCGCGTCGGGAGCCTTGCCTTCGAGGTCGTCGCAGGCAATATCGGCCAGTTCGCCGGGCAGTCGCAACATGGGCACGCCGGGCAGCAGTCCCGTCGCGAGATCCACCGCCTCGGCGCCTTGACGAACGTTTCTCCGCACCTGCGGATCGATTTCGTCGCCACTCAGTATCTCGTAGGCGTCACCCGCCGATTCGCCGAAATAGCGAAACGGCGCGCGGGCCGCGGACACCGCTTTGAGGAAGTCGTGGAAGGTGTAATCCGACTTGATCGACGGGCGTTCCACCGGCCTGATGACCACGTCATCGAGCGCGGTCCATGCCGTCGTGTTGGCCGACGACAGTGCGTCGGGATCGAAGGGCGAGTCGATGTCGGCGCCGGGTTCGTCGGGACCGTCGGCGGGAAGGGCGCGTCTTGGTACTGCGCCTGCCGCGGGAGCGACGAGATTGGCGACCAGCAGGATCGCGAGCGCGGCGGGCCATGCCGTGCCGTGCGTCGGCCGACCGGTGTGAGCGCGCGAGGGATGCCCGGCGACAGGCAGCCCGTTCTCGGGCCGCCCGGAGCGCGCGCCGTGAAACGCACGCGACAAACCCAAGGCGGCACCCGAATCGCTCTCGCGTTGTGGGTGCGCAAGCGGCAGTCCATAAGATGGTGCGACACGGATGGCACGATGATGCGAACTAATTGGCATGGAGTCCTCCAGAGGGGCAATCGGCGGAGCACGCCGATCACCGAAACGCGCGGCACGCGCGAGATATGGGCAACGCACATAGACGCGGATGCAAGACAAAGACGCCGAAGCGCGGCTTCGCGATGAACGCCAGCCTCACCCCCGAGAGGGAGCGTGGGTGGCGTATCAATCCGAAGCCATGGAATCGTCGGCACGCGAGGATTTCCGATCTGCGGATAAGTGACGTTCCCCGCCGCTCAAGGGACGTGACGCTGCTGCGTCGGATCGCCCGGCAGGGCCTTGCGGATTTCCCTGCTCCGTTCGCCCTGTCGGGTTCGCTCGATGCCTGCCGAGCGGGCGCGTGACGGAAACGACGTAGGGGGTGCCAGGGAGGTGTCCGATATCGTTAAGCGCCCGGTGAATCATGCGGCCGGCGTGGTATTGGCTGGTTGCGCTGGCAAATGAAACGGCCTTCGTCCTGCTCCACGGATCGAGCAGCACCGTCGAGTGGCGCGTCAGGTAGACGGCCTCCTGAAACAACTCGTGACGGATGCCGTCGGGATGCTGGGGAGACGGCGGTTGTGGCGTCGAGCGATCCAGCAACGCGATGAAGCTTTCGGAATCGGTGTAAAGCACGGCGACATGCGAAGGCTTGCTGTGCGGTTTGATCGTGATCATGCGAATCTGATCTCGCGAAACGCCATGCTCAAGCAGACTGTGAAAGAGCACTTCGGCGTTTTCCTGACAAAACGCTTCGCCGGCGTCGCGCCACCCGTAATGCGCCGCTGTGATCGTGGACGCGATGCGCTGCTGCTTGATCAGCGGCGCGTTCGGGTCAATCCGCTTTCTCATGGCGCCACGCAGGGCGATTCGGTGACTGATGATCGAATTGTCGCGACCGGATTGCAGATCGGCGCGATTCGTTCTGCGCAAATGCAAGGCGCTCAAGTCCGTGAAGGCATTCTGAATCGCTCGCTGCGCGTGCGCGTCGGGCACGTGGCGTATCGTCGTGAGGATATCTTCAACACTGTTGGCGATGCTGTCGGGGGGATCGTCGGGGCGACTCGGCCCACACCCGCCACCGCATAGCCGCAGTGGCGCGTGCGCATGCCAGGTGCCGGTGCTCGATTCGTACGTCACCGGCACCTGTGCCCGGTGCTCGCTGCCCGGTGGCGCATCGATCAACCAATGGTCGGCGCTGATGCCGCGATTGACCCGGTAATAGCCCGCCTCGCCCCTCAGGTAGTGACGACCGTCCACGAGGACGAGGGGCGACGTCTGGCCGTTTGGGCGTTGATCGATCGACAGAAATTGTGCATAGCCATTCAGATGGGCGTGTTCATCGACGATCCGAGGTCGTCGCGCCGGCGCAATCGCGCGGTGCTCGGCGAGAGGCATAGGCGCACGCGCAAGGCTTTCCGGATCGACCGCATCAACAGAATCAACGGCATCGATGGCATCAACAGCATCAACAGCATCAACAGCATCAACAGCATCAACAGCATCAACAGCATCAACAGAATCAGCAGAATCAACAGCATCAACAGAATCAACAGAATCAACAGAATCAGCAGAATCAACAGCATCAACAGATTCGACCGCATCAACCGGCTCGATCGGCTCGATCGGCTCAACTGCATCCGCCGCCTCCCCAACCTCCACCGTCTCCACAGCCTCCACAGCATCTGCCACGTCGACGTCTTCGCCGTTCTCCCGCGCGAGTGAGTCACCGTGCGTCTGCCGCGCCGATCCCATCATGCGCGGGTCGGCATATTGCAGAAAGCCAGCGAGCTTGCCGGGATCGGGCGACTTGCCTTCTAGTGCATCGTCGGCAATGTCTGCCAGATCGCCGGGGAGTCGCAACAAGCGCACGCCGGGCAGCACGGCGGTAGCGACGTCCAGGACATCGGCGCCTTGTTGAACGCCACGGCGAACCTGAGGATTCATCCGCCGGCCGCTCAGGATTTCGTAGGTGTCACCGATCGATTCCCACAGATAGTGGAACGGGGCGCGCGCGCTGGCCACGGCGCTCAGGACGTCGTGAAGGCTGTAGTCGGATTTGAGGGTTGACGCGTGCCTCACGGGCCGGCGGATCGTGTCGGCGGGCACCGACGGGGCTGGAAGGTTGGCAGGCCCGCTTTTGTCGGCAATGTGGGCTTCGCCCCGAAGGATGTCCGCTGCGGCGCCGTCGCGTGCGCCATGCGCACGCCCAGACACTCGCGTGGCCACAGGGGCCACGAGATTGGCGACCAGCAAGAGGGCGAGCGCGGCGGGCTGGAGGCGACTGCCGTGTGAGTGCAGGGGAGCTGCGGGTTCGCGCGGCGCGTGCGCCCACAGGCCGGTCTCGGCGCGCGCGAGACGCGCACCGCGAAAGCCGCGAGGCCAGCCGGACGCCGCGCGAAGCTTGTTCCCATGGTCGCGCGGTACATGCGGCCGCCCGTAGCATGGCGCGACTCGCATGTCGCGGTAGTGCGAAGCCAATGGCATGTACGCCTCCAAGGGGAAGGGACATCGATGGGCCGAGTGCGGCAAGGCGAGGCCCGCGAATCGGAACCGTTGGCGCGCGTCTGAGAGGGCTGGGTGTCTTCGCAGACGCGCTCGGGTGCGACCGATTGCCGTTCGCGAGCGCATTGGGGCGCGTCGCAGGCCGATATCAAACCGGCGTGCCAGCCGCACTGCCAGCGGCTTGAATCGATGGGGTTCGACGAGCGGCGCCGAACCGTAGCCACACACTCTCCGAATTCACGGCACTTCCTGGGGTTCCCATGCTGACGGCGCTGCCCTTGGCGGCCGAGGCGCGCTCGCGCGGCGTCGGGTACGGTCGCGTTACCGACACCGTGTAAGGCTGGCCGGGACGGTGACCGGCATCCGCGAGCGAGATGTCCAGCATGCCCAGCAACGCCTCGACGTCGTTGGCGTGCCGGAACGACGATGCCTTGAGTCGGCTCCAAGGGTCGAGTAGCACGGTGGTGTCGCGCGTCAGGAACACGGCGGCCGTGAATCGATCGCCGGTGATGCCATCGACATGGCCTCGCACTGGCGGTTGCGGCGTGGACAGATCGAGCAGATCGATGAATTGATCCGATTCCGAATAGAGCACCATGACATGCTGCGGCCGACCCTTCGGCTGGACGGTGATCATGCGGATATGGTGACTGGGAACGCCTCGGGTCAGGAGATAGTGGAAGAGAATCTCGGCGTTCTCCTGGCAGAAAGCCTCCGAGCTGAGCTCAGGGATGCGATAGTCCGAGTAGTTGTCGTAGTGGATCGCGGTGATCAGCGCGGCCTCGCGTTGTTGCTCGAACAATGTGGCTTGCGGATCGATGCGCATCAACTGCGGCACCAGGATGCGGCGATGCGCAATGATCGAGTTGTCGCGCAGTGGGCGCAGGTCCTCACGGTTCGTTCGCATCAGGTGCAAGTCCGCCAGGTCGCTGTAGGCCTGTAATATTGCGCGCCGCACGTCGGCATCAGCAATGTGGCGTATCGCGTCGGCGACGTCGTTCTTGCTCATGGCGACGCTGTCGGGCGTGGATGCCCGGCTCGGCCCGCATCCACCGCCGCACAGGCGCAACGGGGCGCTTGCGCGCCACTTGCCGGTCTGCGCGTCGTAGGTCACCGGCACTTGTGCGCGGGTGCCGCGTGGCGCGTTGATCAGCCAGTCACCCGCGTGCTGCCCGGGCGTTACGTGGTAATAGCCAGATTCGCCGCCGAGATAGTGGCGACCGTTGATCGTCATCAGTTGACGCCGCGGCCCGTTCGGGATGATCTCCTGCGACAACAATTGTTCGTATCCCTGAAGATATTCTTGCTCGCCTTCGATGCGCGATCCTTGATCGATGTCGACACTTTCGGCGTTGGAGGCCGACGCGTCGACAATCTTCATGCTGTGTTCAGGCAGTGCGTTGGGCGGCGGATCGAGTCCGTCGTCCTCGGCCGCGGGGGCGACCGGCGCGTCGGCATCGATGCCGTGTGTCGACGCCGACTCATGCATCGGGGCACGCCTGAGCAACACCGGTTGCGCTGGTGCGGAAGCCTGCCGTATCGGCACGTGGGGCCCCATTGCGCGTGGATCGCCGTATTGCAGAAAGTCGGCCAGCTTCGATGTTGACGGCGGCCTGCCGTCGAGCACGTCGGCGGCCAGATCGGCGAATTGGCCGGGTAGCCGACTCAGTTGGACTTCCGGGATCAGTCCCGTGGCCGCGTCCACGACGCCGCCGATGCGCTGCGCGGTCTCGATCGTTGGCGGATCCATTTCGTTGCCGGTCACGGCGGCGTAGGCGTCGCCTATTGTCCTGCCGAGATGCCGGAATGGGGCACTCGCGGTGGCCACGGCCCGGAGAAATTCGCGCAACGTGTAGTGTGATTTGATCAGCGGCGCGGCGAGCGGAAATCTGTCGACATCGCGTGGGACAGCCGCTTGCCCGTCTGAAGGCATCGCCGTGGTGTTGACGACTGCATCATCCGTACCCGGATATCCGTGCGTGCGGCGAGGAAGCATCGGTGTGGCGTGCGCGCGCGGAGCCATGAGATTGGCGACCAGCATCACAGCGAAGGCCGCAGACCAAGGGCTGGCGGCCGACGTCGCAGGCGGACTGGCACGGTGCTGCGCTGCTGCATCGCCACCGCCGCGTTTGCGGGAATTCCGTGTGCCGCGCAACGCGTGCGGGAAGTCTGGCGGCGTGATTGTCGATGTTTCGCGAGACGGCACGGCGTTGGTGGCCTGGTAGCGAGGGGGCGAGCAAATCGCGCGACAGTGCGGCGAAGATCGCATGGCATTGCCTCCTGACAAAAAGGTGAAGGTGTTTTCAAGCGCCGACACAAAGCGGACTCGGCAACCATTGGCGAAGACTGCCATTGCCCGACAAGGCGGGTTTGCGCTTCGGCTGAGCACACTGTTGATTTCGGCGCATCGCAGCGAATCGACGATGTGAAGCCATGGTGCGACGGACCGTCGGCGCGTCCGGTTGTCAGGCCCGGCATCGGGGAGCCGCGGTAGTCACGAAGGGCGGCGAGGCTGGGACGTGTGACGAAGGGGAGGCCCGTAGCGAGGGGGGCGGAGGCCGCGAGCGGAGATGAGTGGAGACGAGCGGACGCGAGCGCGGGGCGCAGACGCGAGCGGGGGTGAGCCGAGGTGAGCGGAGGCGCCCGGAGTTGAAGCCGTGGCAGCCGAGTCGCTGTCAAACGCCGCGCCGGAACCATGAGTCGTCCGGCGCGAGCGGTGTGATGTCAGCCGGCCAGTCGTTTGCGCGTGTCGTCGTACTCCTGCTTCAGACGCGCGATGATCTCGGCCGCGGGGCGCACGTCATCCATCAATCCCACCCCCTGACCGGCACCCCAGATGTCCTTCCACGCCTTCGCCTTGGAGAAGTTCATGGAGCTCTTGTCGGCCGTGGGCAGGTCATCGGGGTCGAGGCCCGCATTCAGAATGCTCTGGCGGATGTAGTTGCCCGACACGCCGGTGAAGAGGTTCGTATAGATGATGTCGTTGGCACTCGCGTCGACGATCGCCTGTTTGTACGTATCGCTCGCGTTGGCTTCCGACGAGGCGATAAACCGCGTGCCGATATAGGCGAGATCGGCGCCCATGGCCTGGGCGGCGAGAATCGATCCGCCGTTGGCGATCGAGCCGGAGAGCACAATGGGGCCGTCGAAGATCTTGCGCACCTCGCCCACCAGCGCGAACGGCGAGAGCATGCCCGCGTGGCCCCCCGCCCCGGCAGCGACGAGGATCAGCCCATCCACCCCCGCTTCGAGCGCCTTGTTCGCATGACGCAGATTGATCACGTCGTGCAGCACGATGCCGCCATAGCTGTGCACCGCGTCGAGCACTTCCTTGGGCGGCGCGCGCAGGCTGGTGATGAAGATCGGCACGCGATGCTCCACACACACACGCACGTCGTGTTCGAGCCGCTGATTCGACTGGTGCACGATCTGATTGACCGCGAGCGGACCCACGACGGCGCCTGGATTCGCCGCCTGATACGCGGCGAGTTCTTCGGTAATGCGTGAGAGCCAGTCTTCGAGAATTTGCGGCTCGCGCGCATTGAGCGCGGGGAACGAGCCAACGATGCCGGCCTTGCACTGCGCAAGCACCAGCTCCGGGTAACTCACGATGAACATCGGCGACGCCACGACGGGCAGCGCCAGGTTTTGCAGAATCTTGGGAAGGGCCATGAAGTCTCCTCGAGCAGGACGTTCGGCGGGCGGCGCCATTGCGTCGACGCCCAATTTTCAGTGGGCTAATTTCGCGAACGATCGTTCGATTATAGGGGGATTCGTGGGTGGCTCGCTGGGCGGGCACTCGAAGAAAGCTTCGGTTCCGACGAGGGGATTCGTTCAGGTATCAGGGAAAGTCCCCTTGGGGGACGGGGGCGTCGCGACTACGATAAAAGGGCGTGCCAAGCGGCGTCAGCATCAAGACGCCACAGGACGGGCGCCGCGTTAGCGACCGCAGCGTTCGTCCGGCACGTCACGTCCTCAAACGCCGCTTGCCGTGATTGGCAAGCGGCGTTGTTTTTTGCCGGCCAGCGCAACGCGGGCACGTCTAGACGGCGTGCAACGTATCCGTCGCGGGCTCGTAGCGCAATGCGCCGGCCTTCGCGAGTTCCGCGACAAGGCTGTCGAGCAGGCCGGGCCAGGCCGACGGCGGCGCGAGCATCGCAGCTGCACTGCGCCATGCGCGCGCGGTGTCGAGCGTGGTTTTGAGCGCCGTGCCCGTCATCTTATTCTCCGCCATGAGACGGAAGACGATCAGCACCTTGAGCGCGTTGCGCGCATTGCGTGCCGGCTCGGTTTGCAGATAGTCGAGGCGCGAGCGTGCGGTCGTCAGCGCGCCGTCGATATCGTCGAACGGCTTGCCGTGACCGGGGATGACCCGCGCGACATCGAGCTGCTCGATGAGATCGAGCACGGCCGCCTGTTCGGCGAACCCGGACTCGCCGTCGAGTTCCGGAAAGATCACGCCGAAGCCGCGTTCCCACAGCGCATCGCCGGAAATCAGGATGCCGTCGGTGGCGTTGTAGAGCATCAGCGCGTGCGGATCGTGGCCCGGCGCGCCGAGGACCAACCATTCGCGCCCGCCGAGCGTCATGGCGTCGCCGGGCGAGAGGGTGTCGTCGAAGGTGAAGCGGGCGCATTGTTGGCCGGTCGCCTCGAACGACAGGCGTCGTGCATCCCAATGACGCACTGGATCGGCGTCGGCCGCGGGGATCCACGTGCGGCAGCCATAGTGCGCCTGTAGCGCGGCATTGCCGCCGCAGTGGTCGGAGTGCAGATGCGTGTTGACGAGCCGCGCGAGCGGCTGGCCGTCTGGCAGCGCGTGCGCGACGAGCGCCAGCGTCTGCTCGGCATGCGTGACGTAGCCGCTGTCGACGAGCGTTGGCGCATCGCCCAGAAACAGGACGTTGTTCGAGGAGAGCCAGCCGCGCTCGAACACGCGAAGCCCGGCGGGCAAGGCAAGCGAGGTCATGGACGTAGGGACGTGATCGGGTAAGGGGGTGGTGATGGCGTCAAGGCGTAACGGAAAACACGTGGCGTTGGCGGCGTCTCAGGCCGGTTTGGCGCTCACGAGGATCTTGGCCGTCGCGGCGATCACCGTCTCGCCGCGTTGATTGACGGCCTCGCCGTCGAGCGACACGATGTCGCCCGCGAGCTTTTCCTTCCACAGGCTGTCGGTGACGGTCCAGCGCACGGTGATGTCGTCGCCCGCATGCACGGCGCGGCGCAGCTTCATGTCGAATTCGAGCCCGAGCGGTTGGGCCGTTTTCGAATAGTGCGTGGCGAGCAGGGCGGCCAGATACGACATCTGCTGGGTGCCCGACGAGATCAGTCCGCCAAAACGCTGGTCGGCGCGCGCGTAGTCCGCGTCGTGATGCAGCGGATTGAAATCGTGCGCCAGCGCGGAAAATTCGCGGATCGAGTCGGGCGAAAAATGGTGGGTGGCGGCGAAGGTTTCGCCAATGGCAACGATTTTTCCCATATACGGTAACGAGAAGGTTATGCACCAGGGCGCGTCATGAGTTGCCCGTGCCGGGGTCGTTGGCGATCACGCGGCGATGCTGCACCGGCGGCGGCTCGTGCTCGATACGCCGCGCGGGCAACAGCGACCAGATGTGGCGCTTGTCGTCCTCGGTCATCGTCGACCACGCGGCAATTTCGTCGAGCGTGCGCCAGCAGCCGGAGCACCAGCCCGTCGCCGGATTCATGCGGCAGATGTTGGTGCAGGGAGACGGCACCGGGGACGCGGGCAGGGGCATGATGGCCTTGAGATGACGTGGGGATGCGTTCGTTCAATCGCTCAGTCGCGCAGCGCCACGTCGACGACGGGCGCGCCCGTCATCGCCACGAGCTGTGTCGGCGTGAGGTTGAACACGGCATGCGGGTGCCCGGCGGCGGCCCACAGGCTGGTGAGTTTGAGCAGGTCTTCGTCGATCAGCGTGAGTGGCGAGACAACGTGTCCGATCGGACTGACGCCGCCAATCGAATAGCCCGTATTCTCCTTGACGAAGCGTGCATCGGCGCGGGCGAGGTCGCCGACCTGTGCCGCCACCTTCTTCTCGTCGACGCGATTGACGCCGCTCGCGATGACCAGCACCGGGGTGTCGTCGGCGGCACGACGGAACAGGATCGACTTGGCGATCTGGGCCACGTCGCACCCGAGGCCGGCGGCGGCCTCGGCGGAGGTCTTGCCGGTGGTTGGCAACAGCACGATCGGCTGGTCGTGGCCCAGGCCGGCGAGCAGCCGTGCAACATGACGTGCGCCTTCGGGGAGGTCGTCCTGTCGGGCGGGTTCGGGCGTCCGGGGTGTTTCACTCATGGTCGTGTCAGTGTCTTCGGGTCACAGGGTTGGCGCGGGCGGGTTGGCCCGCGCGGTATCACACACAGGTGGGCGCACCGTCCTGCAGCTTCGCGAGCATGGCGCGGCCGACGCGCGACGCGTTCGGGCGGTCGATGGCGCGCGAAATGAAGTCGCCCGCGCGCACCACGGCGTCGAGGTCGATGCCGGTCTCGATGCCGAGCCCATGCAGCAGATACACCACGTCCTCCGTCGCGACGTTCCCCGTCGCCCCCTTGGCGTACGGGCAGCCGCCGAGACCGGCGACAGACGAATGGAAGATCGAGATGCCGGAGAGCAGTGCGGCGTAGACGTTGGCGGTCGCCTGGCCGTAGGTGTCGTGGAAGTGACCGGACAGTCGCTCGATCGGGAACACCTTTGCGCAGGCTTCCATGACTTCACGGGTGCGCGTGGGCGTGCCCACGCCGATGGTGTCGGCAATATCGATTTCGTCGCAGCCGAGCGCCGCGAGTCGTTGCACGACGTCGACCACGCTGGCGACGGGCACCTCGCCCTGGTACGGGCAGCCGAGCGCGCACGAGATGCTGCCGCGCAGGCGCAGACCGGCGTCCTTCGCCGCACGCGCGACCGGTTCGAAGCGCGCGATGCTCTCCACGATGGAGCAATTGATATTGCGCTGCGAGAACGCTTCGCTTGCGGCGCCGAAGATCACGACTTCGTCGGCCTTGGCCGCCACGGCGCCCTCGAAGCCGCGCAGGTTCGGCGTGAGCACCGAGTAGATCGTGCCGGGACGGCGCGTAATGCCTGCCATCACCTCGGCCCCGTCGGCCATCTGCGGCACCCATTTCGGCGAGACGAACGACGTCGCTTCTATATTGGCGAAGCCGGCTGCCGACAGGCGGTCGATCAGCGCAATCTTGATATCGGTCGGTACCGGTTGTTTTTCGTTTTGCAGCCCGTCACGCGGGCCGACTTCGACCACTTTCACGCGCTTGGGCAGATCAGACGTGGACAAGGACATGCGATGTCTCCTCGGAGGGGGGCGGGTAACGATGTCGGTGGGCGCGGGCTCAGTAGCCGCGCGCCGGGTCGACGATGCCGGTAATGGTTTCGCCGCGTTCGAGCGCGGCGATCTTCCCTGCGATCTGCGCGACCGTTTCGTCGCGCAACGTCAGGGCGGAAATGTGCGGCGTCAGGGTCAGGCGTGGCGCGCGCCAGAACGGATGGTCGGCCGGCAACGGCTCCGTGCGGAAGACGTCGAGCGTGGCCGCGGCAATCTGGCCGCTGTCCAGCGCGGCCAGCAGGTCCGCCTCGACCAGATGCGCGCCGCGCGCGACGTTGATCAGGAACGCACCGTGTGCGAGTTTCGCAAACAGCCCGGCGTTGAGCACGTCGACCGTTTGCGGCGTGAGCGGCAGCAGGTTCACGAGAATACGCGCGCCGGATACGCAGGCGTCGAAGCCGGCGTCGCCGTGGTGCAACTCGATACCGCTGTCGTCGCTGCGCTGGCTGCGGCTCCATGCGCGCACCGGGAAGCCGAATGACTTCAGTGCCTTGGCGACGTGCGCGCCGAGCGTGCCGAAGCCGAGCACCGCGACGGGAAAGTCGGCGAGACGGTTCGGCTTCTGGAATTTCCACTGACCTCGGGTTTGTTGGGCGTCGAATTCGTCGAGGCGGCGGAAGTAGCGCAACGCGGCGGCGCTCACGTACTGCGCCATCTGGTCGGCCATGCCGGCGTCTTCCAGACGGACCAGCGGCACGCCCGCCGGCAGGTGCTGTGCGCCTTCGCCGTGCGCGCCGAGCACGCCATCCACGCCAGCGCCCAGGTTGAAAATGGCTTTCAGGCGCTCGCGCGGTTGCAGCACTTCCGGGTTCGGCTTCCAGAGCACCAGGTAGTCGGCCGGTGCCGTGTCGCCGGGTTGCCAGCCGCGAATGCTGGCCTGCGGCAGATGCTCGGCGAGGCCGGTTTCGTAGGCGGCGGTCTTGCCGTCCGGAGAAAAGATCAGAATGTCCATGAGTTGCGGGGCAGACGCTTGTAGAAATGACGCACGGCGACAGGGCCAGCGAGGGGGGCGTCACGTGCACGCGCCCAGCCGATGCCGGCGGGCACGCCTGGCACTCGCGTCCGGTCGTTCCGGCCGGCTCGGGCGGTGTTGTCGCGTTCACTCGATTGACGTTAACGTCAAGTGTAACGCAGCTTATGGTGTGCCGCGTACTGGGGCCAGGCCCGAGGCCGGAACCGCGATGACCGGGCGGCAGGGATAGGCAGACGGCACCCGCGACGGCAGCGCCGACGGCGGCAAAGGCGGAAGCGAGGATGCAAGCAAAGATGGAAGCGGCGGCGCGGCGCAGAGCACCGCGCCGCCGCGCCGCAAGCCCGGACGCGGTCAGTCGTTGGCGGCTGCGCGCAGCGTCACGAGATTGACGGCGAAGTTGTGGCTGTCGTCGGCGATCCAGACTTCACCGTCCTGAATCGTGCACTGAAGGCGCATCGTGCGCGAGGCGAGCGCGGTGAGCGCCTCGGCGGACGCTTCGTCGAGCATCCGCACGGTGAGGTTCGACAAGCGGGTGATCTGCGACTCGGTCGCTTGCCACCAGACGGCGGCGGGTTTGCCGCCGTACGCCAGGACGTCGACATGCGTCGCCCGGCCCGCGGCTTTGACGAGGCGCCGTGCGTCGGGCTGCCCAACGTCGATCCAGCGGACGATGTCGCCCCCGAAGTCGTGCTCCCACAGGTCGGGCTCGTCGGCGGTGGAGAGGCCTTTGCCGAACGAGAGCCGCTCACCGGCATACAGCATGAAGGCGAGCAGGCGCACCATCATGCGCTCGTCGGTTTCCGACGGATGCCGGGCGAGCGTCAGGCTATGGGCGGCGTAGTAGTGGCGGTCGAGGTCGGTGATTTGCACCTCGGCCTTGTAAATGGTGGCTTTGAGTGCCATACCGGGGACACCGCAGGAATGAAGAGAGTCGCAAGCATACACCAGCGCGCATTCGCCGCTCGCCGACGCGGCACGCCATGCCGGTGGTACGCTGCGGCAAGGGAGCGGCAAGCTCGGTATACTGGCGGCCCCGCCTCATCTGATGTGTCCCCATGCCGGTTCCCGCGCCGCAAACGATCGACGTCAACGGTTATCCCATGGCGTACGTCGAAACCCCCGCACCTGTCGACGCCATCGGTGCCCCGCTCGTGCTGGTGCACGGTTCGCTTTGCGATTACCGGTACTTCAAGCCGAACATGTCGCCGCTGGGGCTGCGGCGGCGGGTCATCTCGGTGAGTCTTCGTCACTATTGGCCGGAAGCCTGGAGCGGCCACGACGGCACGTTCTCCGGTGAGCAGCACGCCGAGGATCTGGCGGCGTTCATCACGGCGCTGGGCGTCGGCCCGGTGCACGTGCTCGGCCATTCGCGCGGCGGCTATGTCGCGCTGCGCACGGCACTGCTCGCGCCCGACACGATCCGCTCGCTGATACTGGCCGACCCGGGGGTGGAAATCAGCGGCGGCCCGATGCAGGTACCGCTCGACAGCGAACGCGGCAACTTCCGCGAGCAGGCGTTGGCCGCCATCGAGTCCGGCGATATCGACGGTGGGCTGGCCATCTTCATCGACACGGTGAGCGGGCCGGACACGTGGCGTCGCATGGTGCCGTGGTTCAAGCAGATGGTGCGCGACAACGCCCGTACGCTGATCGGGCAGGTGGCCGAGCCGCGCACGCCGTTGCCGATCGACGCGCTCGGCGCCTTGCATGCGCCCGTGCTCCTGATGGGCGGCGCGCACAGCCCCGCACCCTATCCGGACGTGCTGAACGCGCTCGCAAGTGCCATGCCGGAAGCGCGTCGCATGGTGATCCAGGACGCATCGCACGGCATGAACCTGGCCAATCCGATTGCGTTTCACCGCGCCGTGGACGCCTTCCTAGGGAACGACTGAAGCGCGGAGACGACGCGGACCGGGAATCCACGCCAGCGCGTAGGCCGGCGTGGCGCTTATTCGTCGCGCAACACGCCATGCCCAAGGCGCAGGCTCAGTGTGCGGACCAGATCGGCCATCCACGCCTGATCGCGGTCCGACAACTTCTGCATTGCCCGGTTGAGCGACGGAAACGGATCGCAGGGCGCGGCCACGCCCGAGTCTGCCGCTATGCCGTTTGACGAATCGAACGCCAGCAGCTCATGGGGCGGCAGCCCAAGCGTGTCGGCAAGAATGCAGATGTTGCGCAGCGAGATATTGCGCTTGCCACGCTCGACACCGCTCAGGTATGAGCGCGCCAGGCCGCTTTCCAGGGCAAGTTTGTCTTGCGCCCAGTTGTATTTCTTGCGCAAACCGGCCAGGTGCCTGCCGAATCTGAATAAATTGGTGTCCATAAGAATGTTTTCCTTGTTAGGGACAAGAAGATTGAAACAAAAATCCGGCATTGGGGACGGTGCCTCGGGTATCCCCCGTTTGCGAGGCACGAACTACCGAGTCTGCGAAGTGGATTTTTTGCGGACTTTCGGAGAAGGCACAACGAGTGCGAGCATTCCGACGGTAGTGGTGGCGCCATTTTGCGTACCGCTGCGAAGGCATTGCGATACGTCTTGTCGCACTCCCGTCAACCGGAGCCGCGCAGTGTGACACCGGACATGCCGGCCCAAGCCATCACGCGATTCTGAAAGTTTCCGCCTTGGGATGTCACTCGATGTCGACGGGGAGGGCCGGACGTTGTGCCAAGTGGCCTGAATGGCGCGCCGTCGTTGACCCACTGACACGCTTGATGGGCCTGGTGTGCGCACGATAGGCGCGGCACGGCAGTACGTCCGTTGCGGTGGTATAAGGTGCCCGCCGCGGCGAGCGATTTCTCGGCAGGCCAGGTCACGCTTACAAGACGAACGCTCGCGCAACGTCCCCGTGATGCCAGGGGGACTTTGCGCAATGTCCTAAGAATCAATTACCTCGCTATCGCTCACTCTTCATCGCCGGTGGGGAAACGCCGCGAGTCTTCGCGCGTGATGGCGTCGATTCGGGCCGGATTGGCCGTCGCGACGGAAGTGTCTTGGCGGGACGATTGGGGGTGTCCCGGTTCGTGGCGGCGGGCCTCGAGGTGGGCAGTGTCGGTGCCGTCGGCAATGCGGTAGCCATCGTCGCCAGGCGCGGCGAGTTGGAGGTGCGCGGGAAAGCCCGCGCCGAACCCTGCGGCGGTCGCCGGGCGTCTGGTGGGGGTGGGGAGGGCGGACGGCGGGGTGTCGGCGCCGTCGAGGTCATCGATGTCCTTGGGATCTTCGGCATTGTCGAGGTCGTCGCGCGTCCCGAGCCCATCGTGCAGGCCATGCCGATGGCGCGGGTCGCGCGCGTCGCGACAGGCACTGCCGTGTGCGACGGACGAAGCCGCGCACCGGTTGCCATGAGCGTCGGTGTCGGCGGGTGGCGCTGCTTGGCTCAGGCGAGCGCTGAGGCTTCGAACGATTTCGGCGAGCCAGACCTGATCGCGGTTTTCGAGACGGCACAGCGAACGACTGATCTGCGGCAGCGGTGTGCGATCAGACAGCGCGGCAGTGTCCGTGGCGCCGGGCGCTGACTGCGCAAAACGCAGCATCTCGGACGTGGGCACGCCGAGCGTATCGGCCAGGACGCAGATGTTGACGAGGGCGACGTTGCGTCGGCCGCGCTCGATGCCGCTGACATACGAGCGTGCCAGACCGCTCTCGAGCGCCAGCTTCTCCTGCGACCAGCCGCGCGCCTTGCGCAAACCGGCCAGGTGGTCTCCGAACAGCGCGAGTGGATTCGTTTGCATGGCGGAACTCCGTTGACGAGTCACACAGCGTAATCAATCCCCCCGCGTCTTGCGACGTTATATCGCTTTCCTCCCCATGCGTTACAGGCGGGCCTCTATACAGAGTCGGTGACCGCTATAGCGCGAAATTTATCGGACGCTTCCCAACGCATGGAGCAACGGCCGCCCATGCGGCGGCATCGGCGCAGGAGACGACATCGGCGCAGGAGACGACATTGGCGCAGGAGACGACATTGGCGCAGGAGACGACATTGGCGCAGGAGACGACATCGGCGCACGGGACGGCATCGACGTACGAGACGACATCGGCGCACGGAACGACATCAACCCATGGGACGACATCGGCGCAGAAGGTGCCATCAGCGCATCGAATCGCGCCGGCATTGGCGTCGATCGATGTGTTGATCAGCGCAGGCAGAGGCGGGATAGCGCGCCGCGAAGAACGGCGGGCAGCGCGGCCGCGAAGCCGAACGGGCGCGATAGCGTGGCCAGTCCCTCGCCGTTGAGCACGCGCGCGCCTTCCAGATGCGTGGCCAGTCGGCAAAAATCCTCTCGATTCATCCCGACGCGCTGGCATGCGAGATCGAGCTGCTTCAGATCGCTCGGATGTAGTGTGAGGGTGAGGGTGATGTGCTCTGGGGCGGTCTTCATGTCTGACAATTTTGTTTCTCGTGTTCAAAACATCGGGCATGCCGCGCGGGTGATGCGCATGCCAAAGCACCCACGCGATAACGCGGGCGAGCGTAATCCGACGGCGCGCGATAAAGGGCGTCGGAGAGGCGAATGCAATGCGAGGGCAATACGAGGCTGTGGGCGCGAAATTGGCCGCCCGAAAGGTGGGCGGCGGTACGGCGCTAACGCGTGAGAGCGATGCCTCGTAACGGCGGGGAGGGATGACTCTCTATCCGGCCATGACATCTGTGCCGGAATACAGCATGAGTACTGCGGACTACGACTTCAGGTAAGGCAAAAGCTCACTGCGACTTGCTGAACGGCGTCTGGCAACCTCGGTTCCGGCTACGGTGACCCGCGACGGGCGGCCGACGCCGAATTACGCGGCGTCCTTGAAGCGAATGCGCGAGCAGGGGGTACGGCGATGACTGCGGCGATATCGCAAGACACGGACGACGTGGGTCGCCGCGGCGGTGCGTGCCGCCGCGCGCTTCAATTGCATGACGCGCGCCACCGTCGCGGTGACGGCGAGCGCCGCGGTCCCCAGCCAAATGACGAAAATCACAAAACATCTCCCTAAACGACGGCAGCACTGCGTGACGACGCCCCAAGTGATGACTGTCTCGGGCGACAAGTGCCTTGAATGACGACTATCTCAAGCGACGATTACCTAAAGCGGCGACTACCTAAAGCGTCGATTCCCGCAAGCGGCGATTACCCCAGGCGGCACCTATCTCAGGAGGCACCTACCCCAAGTGGCGACGGCATCAAGCGCCGACTGTCCTAAGCGACGACCGCACATCGTGACGACAGTGCGGGCGACGTCGGCGCGCATCGAAAGCAGGGGGATGCACAAGACGTGGAAGCCATCGGTTGCTACCGCAACAATTTCATGGAGACGAATTCTAAGGCGATTCCCTAATCGGGTAAACCCTCAATTTCGTGAATTGTGTATTTTTTTAGACAGAGGCGTCGCAATTATCCAAACATTCGTTTGAATTTCAAGCGTCTAAATTCATTGGATAAATCGGCCCGAACCCGCATGTTTCCAAGGGTTCGGGCCGATCACGGGGAAGCGAATCAGAAGCTGTGCTTCAGGCCCATGCCGACCAGCAATTGCGTCCGTGCGCCCGCGTTGAAGCCGTACGAACCGACCGATGCGGTGGCTTCCACAGTTTCGCCCTGATTCAGGGTCTTGCCGATGGCCTGCTGATAGCCACCGATGACATAGGTCGACGTGCGCTTGGACAGCGCGTACGTGACACCGGCGTTGAACTGGTTGTAGTGGGCGCCGAGATGTCGCTCACCACGCATCCGCGTATAGCTGTAGCCAATGCCGGTGTTGATCGCCGGGGTCAGGGCATACGTGGCGAACGCGTTCACCGTGTCGAATGTTGCCGTGCCGGTGAAATCCGACAGACCATCGCTCGCGTACTGAGCATTCGAATACGACAGCCCAAGGATCGCCGGGCCGACGGCGTACTTGCCGGCCACGCGCGCAATGCGCACCTTGCTCGCCGTGCGGAAGCCATTGTTGATCGGCGAGTTGAACAGCGAGCCCGCGCTGCTGGTCCACTCCCGATAGCCGTAGCCCTTCTGCGTGTTGCCACCGTCCGCGAAGAAAAAACCGGCGCCGAGGGCAAGCGGACCGTTGTTGTAGGCACCGGCGACGCCATACGATCGGCCGGCCCCGGTTTCCCCGGCAACGTTGCCCGACGCGTACATGCCTTCGAACTGCAGGCCGCCGAAGTTCGGCGTGGCGTAGCGGATCGCGTTGTTGATGCGCGCGCCGTTGTCGTAGTTGTCGACGTCGCCCGGCGTGGCAAAGAAGCCGCCGAAGTAGCCGTCGGCCGTCATGCCCTGCACGAGATTGACGACCGGATCGTATTGGCGACCGATGGTCACTTCGCCCCATTCGGTGCTCGTCAGGCCGACGATGGACTTGCGTCCGAACGCGCGGCCGCCATTGCCCATCTCGCCGTTGACCGCGTTGAAGCCGCTTTCGATCTGGAACATCGCGGACAGGCCGCGACCCAGCGGCTCGGTGCCGCGCAGGCCCCAGCGGCTGCCGGAGATGATGTTGCTCGTGATCATCGATCGCGATTGTGGGCCGGTGGCACCTTCCGTGTGATTGGCGTGAACGAAACCGGAATCGATCGTGCCGTAGAGGGTGACGTTGCTTTGCGCGTTGGCGCCGGCGGGCAATGCCAGGAGTGTGAGGGTGGCGGCGAGCGCAAGGGCGCGCGGGCCGGTGAACGAGTGAGGACGTTGAGTCATGGTGTCGAGCGCTTAACCGCGCATGGTGGAAATCGACACCGAGAATATTTCCGAACAGCTATTCGGATTCCTTATGAAAATTCCGAATATCCCGAGATCCGCGTGGCAGCGAACGCCTGTCGGGGCCGCTGACAAAGTTTCTAGGAACTGTCCTCAAATTTCATCGCGCAATACCGCAGTAAGCGGTAGCGCGGAATGCACCGTCCTGCGTGCGTCAATGCGCGACTCGCGCCAGCGCGCGCTCCGGCGCGATGCCGGAGCGCAACGAGACAACGCGCGTTATCGCTTGAACGCCAGCAATTGAGCGCCTTCCGGCACCTGATCGCCGACGGCGTACAGCACCTCTTCGATCTCGCCGTCCGCGGGTGCGCTGATGGTGTGCTCCATCTTCATCGCCTCCATCACCAGCAGCGGTGCGCCTTTCTCGACCTTCGTGCCGGCGGGGGCCAGCACGGCGATGACCTTGCCCGGCATCGGCGCCGTCAGCCGTCCCTCGCCCCCTTCCTGGGCCCCGGCCTGTGCCAGCGGATCGTGCCAGCGCAGTGTCCACGACTGAGCGTCGGCGAAGACGTGTGCCGCGTCGTGGTCGAAGTCGACATGCCCCTGAACGCGCCGTTCGCCGAGCGTCACGCGGTACACCCCGGCGTCATGGGTATAGCGATACGTATACGTTTGCCCGTCAATGGTGAGCGTGCTGGCCTGCGGCCCGCTTGTGAGAAGCGCGGACAGTCGCGTCTCGCCATGGTCGAAAGCGAGGGTGCGATGGTAGTCGCCGTTCAGGCGCCAGCCGGTGGCGAGCTGCCAGGGCGAGTGGTGATCGATGCTGTCCTGATACTTGCGGCGGCCGATCACGGTTTCGCGCGCCAACTGCGCGGCGACGGCCAGCGCCAGCGTGGTCGCGGGCACCGGGGCGGAGACCGGGAACAGCGTGTCGTGATGGCGCTCGATCAGGCCAGTGTCGAGATCGGCCGAGGAGAAGGGCTCGCTGGCGACCAGGCGTCCGAGGAACGCGATGTTGGTCTGCACGCCGACCACACGGTACTGGCCCAGCGCGCGGCGCATGCGGGCAAGCGCCTCGTCGCGGTCGCGGCCCCACACGATCAGCTTGGCGATCATTGGGTCGTAGAACGGCGAGATGGTGTCGCCCTCGCGCACACCCGAGTCGATGCGCACGGCGGCCGGCGTGTCAGCGCTGCCGATCTCGAAATGGACCGCAGCAGGCGGACGCAGTGTGCCGAGCGTGCCCGTCGACGGCAGGAAGTTGTTATCCGGGTTCTCGGCGTAGATGCGGGCCTCGAGCGCATGGCCATGAATGCGCAATTCGTCCTGCTTGCACGGCAGCAGCTCACCCGCGGCCACGCGCAATTGCCACTCGACGAGATCGAGTCCGGTAATCATCTCCGTGACCGGATGCTCGACCTGCAGGCGCGTGTTCATCTCCATGAAGTAGAACGAGCCGTCCTGATTGGCGATGAACTCGACCGTCCCCGCACCCACATAGCCCACAGCCCGAGCGGCGTTGCAGGCGGCCTCGCCCATGGCGCGGCGACGCGCTTCGGTCATGCCCGGCGCGGGGGCTTCTTCCAGCACCTTCTGGTGACGGCGCTGCACCGAGCAGTCGCGCTCGAACAGGTAGACGCAGTTGCCGTGCGTGTCGGCAAACACCTGAATCTCGATATGGCGCGGACGCGTCAGGTACTTCTCGACCAGCACGCGCTCGTCGCCGAAGCTGCTCGCGGCTTCGCGCTGGCAGGACGTGAGCGCGGCACGGAACGCTGAGCTGCGCTCCACCACGCGCATGCCTTTGCCGCCGCCGCCCGCGCTGGCCTTGAGCAGCACGGGGTAGCCGATCTCGTCGGCGCGCTCGTGCAGGAACGCGGCGTCCTGATTGTCGCCGTGGTAACCGGGCACCAGCGGCACCGCGGCGCCCTCCATCAGGGTTTTGGCGGCACTCTTGCTGCCCATGGCATGAATGGCGCCGACCGGCGGGCCGATGAACACGATGCCGGCCTCGTGACACGCGGCGGCGAAGGCTTCGTTCTCGGACAGGAAGCCGTAGCCGGGGTGGATCGCCTGGGCGCCGGTGGCCTTGGCGGCGTTGATGATGGCGTCGATGCGCAGGTAGCTCTCGCGCGCGGCGGCACCGCCCACGTGCACCGCTTCGTCGCACACGGCGACATGCTTGGCGTGCGCGTCGGCGTCGGAATAGACGGCCACCGTGCGAATACCGAGCCGTGCGGCCGTGGCGGCCACGCGGCAGGCGATTTCGCCGCGGTTGGCGATGAGGATCTTGTCGAACATGTTGCCTCCGGAAAATGATCGATTGGGGCGGCGCTCGCGTGTCGTAAAGCGCTGTCGCACTCCCGCTTGTGGCGGAAGGCCGACGCGCCAGCACCATTCTCTTTGCAATCCAACGTCGCCACGACGGCAGATCGTCGGGTGCGATCTCGTTGCCGTCGCGGCGTTCAGCCTGTCAACGCATCCTTCAATTCAAGGGCCGCGCTGCGCAAGACGACCGCGCTCAGTGCGTGCTGCAGGCCTGCAAGCCGTCGCACTCGCCGGCGGACTCGGTGGCGCCGAGCTTGTCCTCGGTCGACGTGTGCATGCCCAGGCGCGCGAGCAACGCGCGGTCGTGCTCGGCCTGCGGGTTTTGCGTCACCAGCAGCTTCTCGCCGTAGAACATCGAGTTTGCGCCGGCGAGGAAGCACAGCGATTGCAGGGCGTCGTCCATCAGCTCGCGACCGGCCGACAGACGCACCATCGCGCGCGGCATCGTGATGCGCGCCACGGCAATCATGCGCACGAAATCGAACGGGTCGACGGCCTCGTTGTCCTCGAGCGGCGTGCCTTCCACCTTCATCAGGTTGTTGATGGGCACCGATTCAGGGTACGGCGACATGTTGGCCAACTGTGCGATCAGGCCGGCGCGCTCGCGGCGGGTCTCGCCCAGGCCGACGATGCCGCCGCAGCACACCTTCAGTCCTGCGTCGCGCACGCGGGCGAGCGTGTCCAGGCGATCCTGATAGGTGCGCGTGGTGATGATCTGCCCGTAGAACTCGGGCGACGTGTCGAGGTTGTGGTTGTAATAGTCGAGGCCGGCGTCGCGCAGTTGCTGGGCCTGCCCGTCACGCAGCATGCCGAGCGTGACGCACGTCTCCAGGCCCAGCGCCTTGACGCTGCGCACCATCTCGCCCACGGCATCGACCTGGTGCGGCTTCGGGCTGCGCCATGCGGCGCCCATGCAGAAGCGGGTGGCCCCGGCATCCTTGGCGCGCTGCGCGGCGGCGACCACTTCCTCCACCGGCATGAGCTTCTCGGCTTCCACGCCCGTGTCGTAACGTGCCGATTGCGGGCAATAGGCGCAGTCCTCCGGACAGCCGCCGGTCTTGATCGAGAGCAGCGTCGAGAGCTGCACGGCGTTGGCGTCGAAGTGCTCGCGATGGACTTGCTGCGCGCGGAAGATCAGATCGTTGAACGGCAGCGCGAAGAGTGCCTCGATGTCGGTGACGCTCCACGGCGTGTCGTTGCGGCGCAGCGCTTCGTCGTGGCCGTGAGCGGCGGTGTGGGCGTGAACTTGCATGAAGAGATTCCTTGAATTGGGTGTAGTCGTTGATGTCGCGCTAAGGAGGTTGCCGCGCGCTCAGGGCCGCGTCATGTCGACGAGCGGCCCGATGTCGAGATAGCCGGAGGCGGTCGCCGCGTCGGGGTGCGGCAGATGCGGCACGCGCCCGAGCAGTGGCGCCGGTAAGCGGGCGGCGATCGTGTCGATGTTCGCTGCCACGTGGCGCATCTCCGGATCGACGTGATTCGCAACCCAACCCGCGAGCGTCAGCCCGCGCGCCATGATGGCTTCGGCGGTGAGCAGGGCGTGGTTGATGCAGCCCAGCCGCAGGCCGACGACCAGGATCACCGGCAGGCCGAGCTGGCGCGCGAGATCCGCGGTATCCGGCGCGTTGGCATCGGCGCCGAGCGGCACACGAAAGCCACCTACGCCCTCGACGATCACCAGATCGGCCCGCGCGGCGACCCGCGCGTAACCCGCGCGAATCACGCTGCAATCGAGCGCGATGCCTTCAGCGGCGGCGGCGATATGGGGCGCCGTGGCGTCCTTGAGCACATAGGGGCAGTACCAGTCGTCGGGCAGCTTCAGGTTGCTCGCCTGATGCAATTGCTCGACGTCGTCGTTGACGACGCGCCCGTTGTGCTCCGAGGCGCCAGCCGCGACCGACTTGAGCCCCGCGCACACCAGTCCGCGCCGCGAGGCGGCATGGAGCAGCGCCGACGAGACGAGCGTCTTGCCGATTTCCGTGTCGGTGCCGGTCACGAAGAACGCATGGCGCGCCGGCGTGGCCCGGGCGGCGGGCATATCGATAGGCATATCGAGGGGAGCGACGAGACGCGGATCAGCCATGCGCGTGCTCCGTCCAGTCTCGGTCCAACTGGTTGATGGCGGTGGCGAGCCGCGCGACGTCGTCGGCGGTGTGGGTGGCGCACAGCGTCAGACGCAGACGCGACGTGCCGGGTGCCACGGTCGGCGGTCGGATGGCGGGTACCCACAGTCCGGCTTCGGCCAGCCCCGCCTGCGCGTGCAGCGCGGCGGCGTTCTCGCCGAGAATGATCGGCTGCACGCCCGTGGGCGAGACCATGTGCCGCCAGTGCCGCAGCGTGAGCGCGTCGCGCAGTTGGGCGATGCGCGCCTGCAGCGCAGCGCGGCGCTCGCGGCCTTCGTCGCCGCCGATCAGCGCCAGGCTCGTGAGCAGCGCATGGGCCTGCGACGGCGCGGCGGCCGTGGTGAAGATATACGGTCGCGCACGATTGACGAGCCACTCGATGACACGCTCGTTGGCCGCGACGAACGCCCCACCGACGCCGGCGGCCTTGCCGAGCGTGCCGATGATGACGAGGTTCGGCGAGCGCAGATCGAAATGCTCGAACACCCCCCGGCCGGTCTCGCCGACGACGCCGAAGCCATGCGCATCGTCCACGACCAGCCACGCATTATGGCGCTCGGCCAACGCAAGCAGTTGCGGCAGCGGGGCGATGTCGCCGTCCATCGAGAACACGCCGTCGGTGACGATCAGCTTCGTCTCGGCGGTGCTCGCATCGAGCAGCGCGGCAAGGGCGTCGACGTCGC
Source organism: Pandoraea eparura (assembly GCF_902459725.1). Lineage (GTDB taxonomy): Bacteria > Pseudomonadota > Gammaproteobacteria > Burkholderiales > Burkholderiaceae > Pandoraea > Pandoraea eparura. The sequence continues at coordinate 551,019 of NZ_CABPSH010000002.1, read as the reverse complement.
CGTGAGGATAGACGTGGGTACGCGCGCGCGATAGCCGTGCGCCGTCGATCAGCGAGGCGTGATTGAGCGCTTCGGAGAAGATCTCGGCGTCCTTGTTGGCGAGCGCGGAGATCGTCGCGAGGTTGGCCATGTAACCGGTGCAGAAGTACAGCGCACGGCCGTCGACGAGATGCGGCGACATGAAGTCGGCGAGCGCGTCTTCAAGTTCCGCGTGGGCCTGCGAGTGACCGCTGATCAGGTGCGATGCGCCGCTGCCTGCGCCGTAGCGCTGTGCGCCCTCGATGAGCGCCTCGACGATCTTCGGATGCGACGCCAGGCCCAGATAGTCATTGCTGGCGAACGCGAGCACATCGCGGCCGTCGGCGCACACATGCGGCTGGCACGGCGTGGATACCACGCGACGGCGGCGTCGCAGATGGGCACGGTCGATGTCGGCGAGGCCGGCGTCGAGGCGGGCGAACAAGGGATGGGTTGTCATGCGTGCACCTCCGTGCCGTGTGTCATCGTGGCGTCGAAGGCCTCGAGCGTTCGCGCCGCGAGCCAGTCGACGGTGTCGTCATCGAGCACATACGGCGGCATCAAGTAGACCGTGCCCCCGATGGGACGCAGCAGCACGCCGCGTGTCCGGGCTTCGGTGGAAAAGCGTTTCGCGAAGGCGCCGGCGGCGCCGGGGGCGTCCGGCAACACCGCATCGAACGCCCAGATCATGCCGCGATGGCGCACGTGCCTGGCTCGTGGGTCGTCGGCCAATGGGGCGAGGGCTTGCGTGAGGCGTTGTGCGCGAAGCACATTGCGCGCGAGGACGTCGTCGTCGGCAAAGAGGTCGAGCGTGGCGAGCGCGGCGCGGCACGCCAGCGGATTGCCGGTGTACGAATGCGAATGCAGGAAGCCGCGCGCGGTGTCGTCGTCATAGAAGGCGTTGTAGATCGCGTCGCGCGAGAGCACCAGCGACAGCGGCAGATAGCCACCGCTGATGCCCTTGGACAGCGTGAGCAGGTCGGGCCAGATGCCAGCCTGTTCGCTGGCGAAGAACGTGCCCGTGCGTCCGCACCCGACGGCAATTTCGTCGGCGATCAGATGGGCGCCGTGCTCGTCGCACAGCGCTCGCACACGGCGCAGGTACTCGGGATCGTGCATCGCCATCCCGGCCGCGCATTGCACGAGCGGCTCCACGATGACGGCGGCAATGCGTCCCTCGCGCTGCACGAGCAATGTTTCGAGGTCCGCCGCCGCGCGACGGGCGACGTCGACCGGCGTTTCCCCGTCGCGGGCGTCGCGCGCATCGGGCGAGGCCACCACGTGGGCGTGACGCAGCAGCGGGTCGTAGGCATCGCGAAAGAGCGCGACGTCGGTCACAGCGAGCGCGCCAAGCGTCTCACCGTGATAGCCGTGGCGCACGCACACAAATTCGCGCTTGTCGCTGTGGCCCTGATTGCGCCACGCGTGAAAACTCATCTTCAGGGCGATCTCGACGGCCGAGGCGCCATCGGACGCGAAGAACGCATGGCCAAGCACGCCGCCGGTCAGCGCCGACAGACGCTCGGCCAGGGCGACGACCGGCTCGTGCGTGAAGCCTGCGAGCATGGCATGTTCGAGGCGGCCGAGCTGATCGACGAGCGCCGCGTTGATGCGCGGATTCGCATGGCCGAACAGATTGACCCACCATGAGCTGATGGCGTCGAGGTAACGCTCGCCGTCGGTATCGACGAGCCAGGGGCCCTCGCCGTGGGACAACGCGACGAGCGGCAGCTTTGCCTGTTGCTTCATCTGCGTGCAGGGGTGCCAAACCTGTCGCAGACTGCGCGCGGCGAGATCGCCGAGATTGCTGGGATCGGCGGGGGGGCGCGGGGAGGCGTCCATCGTTGACTCCTTGGTTGGCCGCGACGGACGACGTTCACAATGCGACGTGTGTCGTCCGCCCGGCTGGCCGGTGACGGGCGTTGCACAGGGCACTGCCGCACGGGGCCGGAGGTGGGGGGATGGACGCATGGTAGGCAAAGCGTTTTAGTAGGGCAATAGGCGAAATTTGTGAGAAAAATCGCAGTTTTGAGAGACGTAGCGAGACGTTATCGGTAAATTCGCAAAACCCGCCGATAACGTTGCGGCATCTCCGCCGTCACCCTTCCCCAAAAAATTTGTAACCGATGATGTGGACCGGCTCGCGCGCGCGGTTCAGGACGCCTCGCGCCAAGACGGCGCGCGCTTTTCGAGGAACGAACGCACCCCCTCGCGGCCCTCGTCGGACGCGCGGATCTTCGCGATGCGCTCCGCCGTGTCGGCGATGGCGGCGTCGTCGATGTCTCGACTCGCGAAGTCCTGCACGAGCCGTTTGCATTCCTTCACCGCGTTCGGGCTGTTGTCGGCAAGCGCCTTGGCCAGCACCTGCACGGTGCTGTCGAGCGCTTCGGCGCGCACGACCTCGTGCACGAGACCATGACGCTGCGCCGTCGCGGCGGTGAAGCGCTCGGCCGTAAGGAAATAGCGCCGCGAGGCCGACTCGCCGAGGGCGCGAATGACATAGGGGCCGATCGTCGCTGGCATCAGCCCCAGCTTCGCTTCCGACAGGCAGAAGTGCGCGGTGTCCACCGCCACGACGATATCGGCCACGGCGGCCAGACCGACGCCGCCCGCGTATGTGTCGCCCTGCACGCGGGCGATCACCGGCTTCGGGCAGCGATAGATCGTGCTCAGCATGACGGCCAGCGTCATCGCGTCGGCGCGGTTTTCGGCGTCGGAGTAGCCGGCCATCTTCTGCATCCAGTTCAGGTCGGCGCCTGCGCAGAAGGCGACACCCTCGGCGGCGAGCACGATGACACGCACGTCGTCGTTCGTGGCGAGCGCGCGAAACGCGCCGGTCAACTCCTCGATGACCGTTTCGTTGAACGCATTGCGCACTTCCGGACGATTGAGCGTGACGGTGGCGACATGGGCGTCTACGCTGACTTTTAGCGTGGCGAGATTCATGACGGGGAATTCCTCGATGGGCCGTTGCGGGCGATTACATGCGGAACAGGCCGAAGCGCGTGTCGGGAATCGGCGCATTGAGCGTGGCCGACAGTCCCAATCCGAGCACGGTGCGGGTGTCTGCCGGGTCGATCACGCCGTCGTCCCAGAGGCGGGCACTGGCGTAGTACGGATGCCCCTGGCGCTCGTACTGATCGCGGATCGGCTGCTTGAAGGCGTCTTCTTCCTCTGAGCTCCATTGGCCGCCACGGCCCTCGATGCCGTCGCGCTTGACCGTGGCGAGCACCGATGCGGCCTGCTCGCCGCCCATCACCGAGATGCGGGCGTTCGGCCACATCCACAGGAAGCGCGGCGAGTAGGCCCGACCGCACATGCCATAGTTGCCGGCGCCGAACGAGCCGCCGATGATGACCGTGAACTTCGGCACGTTCGCGGTGGCGACGGCCGTCACCATCTTCGCACCGTGCTTGGCGATGCCCTCGTTCTCATACTTGCGCCCGACCATGAAGCCGGTGATGTTCTGCAGGAAGATGAGCGGGATCTTGCGCTGGCAGCACAGCTCGATGAAGTGCGCACCCTTCTGGGCCGACTCGGAGAACAGGATACCGTTGTTGGCCACGATGCCGACCGGATAGCCCCACAGATGCGCGAAGCCGCACACGAGCGTGGTGCCGTAGCGCGCCTTGAATTCGTCGAACTCGGAGCCGTCCACCAGGCGGGCGATCACTTCGCGCACGTCGAACGGCTTCTTCGTGTCGGCCGGAATCACGCCGTACAGGTCGCGGGCGTCGTACTTCGGCTCGACCGGCGGCTTGACCGCGACGGTGGCCGGCTTGCGACGATTGAGGTTCGCGGCGATGTTGCGTGCAATGGACAGGGCGTGCGCGTCGTTCTGCGCGAAGTGATCGACCACGCCCGAGAGCCGCGTATGCACGTCGGCGCCGCCGAGATCTTCGGCGCTCACTTCCTCACCGGTGGCCGCTTTCACGAGCGGCGGGCCACCGAGGAAAATCGTGCCCTGTTCCTTGACGATGATCGACTCGTCGCTCATCGCGGGCACGTAGGCGCCACCGGCGGTACACGAACCCATCACCACGGCGATTTGCGGAATGCCCTGCGCGGACATCTGCGCCTGGTTGTAGAAGATGCGTCCGAAGTGATCGCGGTCGGGGAAGACATCGTCCTGGTTCGGCAGGTTCGCGCCGCCCGAGTCGACCAGATAGATGCACGGCAGATGGTTCTGCTCGGCGATCTCCTGCGCGCGCAGATGCTTCTTGACCGTCATCGGGTAATAGGTGCCGCCCTTGACGGTGGCATCGTTGCAGACGATCACGCATTCCTGGCCGGACACACGGCCAATGCCGGTGATGATGCCGGCGCCGGGGGCGTCATCGTGATACATGCCGATGGCCGCGAGCTGCGAGAGTTCGAGAAACGGCGAGCCCGGGTCGAGCAACTGTTGCACGCGCTCGCGCGGCAGCAGCTTGCCGCGCGCGATGTGCTTCTTGCGTGCGGCCTCACCGCCGCCACCGGCCAGTTGTGCAATGCGCGCACGCAGGTCATCGACCAGGGTCTGCATCGTGGCCGCGTTGCGCGCAAAGTCTTCGCCGCGCGGGTTGAGCTTGCTTTCAATAATCGGCATGTGACGAAATCCGGTGGAGAGTGAGGGTTCGGGTAAGGCGACTCTGGGGCGTGCGCCCGGTCAAGGTCAGTCGAACAGATCGCCGTCGAGGTAGTGCCAGCGGCCGTCGTCCGAGCGCTCGAAGCGGCTGCGCTCGTGCAGCCGGTGCGCCCGTCCGCCGACCTTGTAACGGGCGACGAATTCGACCTCGGCGTGTGTCTCATCGCTTTGGCGATGCGCCTTGATTTGCAGGCCAAGCCATTGCGGCGCGTCGTCGAAGTCGAGCGTGGCGGGACGCGTGCGTGCCGCCCATGTGTCGAGCAGATACGCGGCGTCGTGACGCACGAACGCCGTGTAACGCGAGCGCATCAGCGCTTCGGCGGTGGGCGCGATGTCGCCGCGTTCCAGGTAGCGCGCGCAGCAGTCGTCGAACGAGCGCCCACCGCAAGGGCAGGCGTCGCGCTCGGTCGGTGGCGTCGCGGCACCGCGCGACGTTTGGGGTCTTGCCATCGTGAGTCTTGCCTTGTTGTCAGGTCTTGCCTTGCTTCAGACAGGCCTCGACCTGCGGGAAGTGGTCGAAGCCCCAGAACGGCTCGCCGTCCACGATCACGAAGGGCGAGCCAAACACCCCGCGTGCCATGGCCAGATCGATTTCGGCCTTGAGGTGGTCCTTGGCAGCGGGCGAGTGCATGCCGGCGTCGAGCTTCGCGCCGTCGATGCCCAGCGCCTCGCCCAGGCGCACGAGTTCCGCCGGGTCGCCGATGTTCACGTCGTCGACGTAAAGCGCGCGGAAGATCGCCTTGGCGAACGCTGCGGACAGATCGCCACCGCGATGATCCTGCACCCACAGCACGGCGCGCTCGGCGGCTTGCGTCGGGATCGGGAAGTGCGTCGGGCGCTGGTACTCGATGCCGTGAAAACGCGCGGTGCGCTCCACGTCATGCCGCAGGTACTCGGTCTTGATCGGATGCTGCATCGGGGCACCCGTGCCGTTCACCTTGTAGACGATGTCCAGCAGGATCGGATGCCACGCCACGCCACGCCCGTGTCTCGTCGCGATGTCGTCGATGCAGGTGCTCGCAAAATACCCATACGGGGATGCGAAGTCGAAATAAAAGTCGATGGCGGACGTCATGTTGGCTCCGTTTCCGAGTGACGTGTCTGGCCCGCGAATCTAAAGATATGGCGGTGTGGCTACAGCTTGTTATTCCGTCTCGTGCCGGGCGATGCCTGCCCGGTCGCGACTTTATTTTTTCCTGCGCTTCGTTTTTGCGTTCGGTGCTGCGTGAGTTGCTGTGTTCGCTTCTGCGTTCATTGCCGGCTTGCGTGTGGATCGTGCAATCACCACGCAAACGCGCTGCCGTCGTAATTGAAGAACCCACCGTTGTGCGTGGCGCGTTCACCCGGCGCGCGGGCGAGCACGCGGCGCATGCCGGCCACGCTCGTCTGCACGTCGATGTCCGCGTCCTCGCCGCCCATGTCCGTGCGCACCCAGCCTGGATGCATCGCGACGCAAGTGGCGCGCTGTGCTTCGAGCGAGGTGGCTTTGACCACCGAATTCACGGCCGCCTTGCTTGCCCGATAGAGCCAACTGCGGTTCGAATCCATCAGGGCGATGCTGCCCATGCGGCTCGAGAGAAAACCGAACGCGCCGCCGGCGGCTTCGACGAACGGCAACACGAGCGGCGCGGCCTGCATGGCGCCGAGCACATTCGTGTGGAACACACGGTCGAACTCGGCGGCGGTGACCGGCGCGAGGCCGGTGGTGCGCTCCGAATTCACCCCGGCGTTGTAGATCGCGACATCGAGTGCCACGCCGTCGAGCTGCCACGACAGGCCGGAGAGCGATTCGACGCGCGTCACATCGAGTTGGAGCGGCTCGGCGCCCAACGCGCGCAGGGCGGCCAGGCCATCGGCATGGCGTGCCGTGGCGAAGACACGCCAGCCGTCCTCGCGATACTGCCTGACGAATTCCATGCCGATACCGCGTGAGGCACCGATGATGAGCGCTGTTTTCATGACGTGTGAGTCCTGTGTGCGAAGGCGCCGGCCTGTGGGGTCAGACGAGTTCGATGGCCATTGCCGTGGCTTCGCCGCCGCCGATACACAGGCTGGCCATGCCGCGCTTGCCGCCGGTCTGGCGCAACGCGCCGATCAACGTGACCAGAATGCGTGCGCCGGACGCGCCGATCGGGTGGCCGAGCGCGCAGGCGCCGCCGTGAATATTGACCTTCTCGTGCGGCAGGTGGAATTCGTGCATCGCGGCCATTGTGACGACGGCGAAGGCTTCGTTGATTTCATACAGATCGACGTCGTTCGTCGACCAGCCGGTCTTCTCGAACAGCTTGCGCATGGCGCCGACCGGTGCGGTGGTGAACAGGCCGGGCTGTTGGGCGAACGTGCTGTGTCCGGCGATGCGTGCGAGCGGCGCCAGGCCAAGACGCTTGGCCGTCGATTCGCGCATGAGCACGAGCGCGGCGGCGCCGTCCGAGATCGACGACGAATTCGCCGCCGTCACCGTGCCGTCCTTGCGGAACGCCGCCTTGAGGGTCGGGATCTTCTCGGGGTTGGCCTTGAACGGTTGCTCGTCTTGATCGACCACCGTGTCGCCCTTGCGCCCGGGCACCGTCACCGCCGTGATTTCCCACGAGAACGCACCGTTCTTTGTGGCGTTTTGCGCGCGTTCGAGCGAGGCGATCGCGAAAGCGTCCTGCGCCTCGCGGGTGAATGCGTAACGGTCGGCGCATTCCTCGGCGAAGGTGCCCATCAGGCGGCCCTTGTCGTAGGCGTCTTCCAGACCATCGTAAAACATGTGATCGATGACCTGACCGTGCCCCATGCGCATGCCGGTGCGCGCCTTCGGCAGCAGATAGGGCGCATTGCTCATGCTCTCCATGCCACCGGCGACGATCACGTCGGCGCTGCCGGCCACGAGCATGTCGTGTGCGAACATGGCGGCGCGCATGCCCGATCCGCACATCTTGTTGACGGTGGTCGCGCCTGCCGCGAGCGGCAGACCGGCGCCCAGCGTTGCCTGGCGGGCGGGCGCCTGGCCCTGGCCGGCGGGCAGCACACAGCCCATGACCACCTCGTCGACCTGCTCGGGTTGAATCCCGGCGCGTTCGACGGCGGCGCGAATGGCGGCAGCCCCCAGTTGCGGTGCGGTGACATCGCCGAATACCCCTTGCAGGCCGCCCATCGGCGTGCGGGCGGCGGAAACGATGACGATCGGGTCGTGTTGCATGGCAATCTCCTGTAATCGCTTGCGGGGCCGACGATCGTCCTGGCGGACCGGGTCGTCAGCCCCCGAATATCCAATGCTTCAGTCCTGGCTTCGTCCGCGCGTCCGGCGAGGGGTGTCCGGCGTGGCTGGCCGGCGCGCCTCGCTCAGGCGCGCGGATTGCGCAATTCGGCCATCGCTTCCACGCAGCGGTCGTAAATCCGCGGCAGGGCTTCCAGGCTGTTGACCGACATGCGCAGGTCGCGCACCAGACCGTCGCGCAGGCCGTACACCCAGCCGTGCACCGTCACGGGCTGATTGCGGGCCCAGGCGTCGCGCAATACCGTCGTATGGCAGATATTGACCACCTGTTCGATGGCGTTCAGTTCGCACAGGCGGTCGTGGCGGGCGTCGCGCGACGGCAGCGCGTCGATCTGCTCGACGTGGCGCTCGTACACATCGCGCACATGGCGCAGCCAGTTGTCGACGAGCCCCATCTTCGCGCCGTCGAGCGCCGCGCCCACGCCGCCGCAGCCGTAATGGCCGACCACCATGATGTGGCGGACCTTCAGCACTTCGACGGCGAATTGCAATACCGACAGGCAGTTCAGGTCGCTGTGGACCACGACGTTCGCGATATTGCGGTGGACGAACACTTCGCCCGGCGCCAGGCCCGTGATCTGGTTGGCCGGCACGCGCGAGTCCGAGCAGCCGATCCAGAGGTACTCCGGGGTTTGCAACTTCGACAGCCGCTCGAAAAATGCGGGGTCTTCCGCGTTCACACTGGCGACCCAGGCGCGGTTGTTGTCGAGCAGATGGAGCAGAGGTTGGTCTTTGTCTTCGGTCATGATCGTGTCATCCGGTGAACGTGTCCTGTGCTGGGAGACATCGAGGGCTCAAGCAGCCGCCGCGCGGAGCGCAGCGCCGGAGGCGCCGGCACCGCTGACGGTGCTGTAGCGATTGACGAAACGCAGCGAGACATCGTACGGATAGAAGTCGTGCATCTGTCCGGCTCGCACCCGGTCCTGGTAGTCCTGCCACAGGCCGGGGTCGAAAAAATCCGGATGATGCTGGCTCAGGGAGTGCCGCACGCGCGCGTCTCCTGTCAGGAACGTCTCGAACGTCTGCGGAAACACGTCGTGCGGGCCTACACGGTACCAGACTTCCCCCGACATCGCCTCTTCTTCGTTACGGGGTTCCGGCACTCGACGGATGTGGCAATCCGTCAGATATTCCAGTTCGTCATAGTCGTAGAACACCACCCGGCCATGACGCGTCACGCCGAAATTCTTATAGAGCAGGTCGCCCGGGAAGATATTCGCCGCCATCAGCTCCTTCACCGCGTTGCCATACTCGTGCATGGCGCGATCGACCTCGGCGTCCGATGCCGTTTGCAGCCACAGATTGAGCGGCGTCATGCGGCGCTCGATGTAGCAGTGGCGGATCACGAGCGCGTCGCCGTCGACTTCGAGCAGCGAGGGCACCTCGCGCTGGAGTTCGGCGAGCAGGGCGTCGTCGAAGCGCGCGAGCGGGAAGGCCACGCTCGAAAACTCCAGCGTGTCGGCCATCCGGCCCACCCGATCATGTTGCTTGACCATCAGGTACTTCGCTTTCACCTGCTCGCGCGTGGTCTCCTTGGGCGGCGCGAAGCGCTCGCGAATCAGCTTGAAGACGTACGGATACGAGGGCAGTGTGAACACGAGCATCACGAGTCCGCGAATGCCCGGCGCGCTCACGAACTTGTCGCTCGAATGTTTCAGGTGATGCAGGAAATCGCGATAAAACAGATTCTTGCCATGTTTCTGCAGGCCGACCGACGTGTAGATCTCCGCCTTCGGCTTGCCCGGCATGATCGTGCGCAGGAACTGCACATAGGCCGACGGCACCTCCATGTCGACCATGAAATAGGCGTGCGTGAAGCCGAACACGACGCGCAGTTCGTCGCGCCGCAGCAGGGCGGCGTCGAGCGCCAGCTTGCCGTTCGCGTCGTGCATGATCGCGAGTGCGAACGGTGTCGTCACGTCGCCGTTCACGATACGTCCGACGATATAGGCCGCCTTGTTCCGGAAGAACAGCGACGAGAGCACATGAATCTGGAAGTTCGGCGCCGGCACGAAGTCGCCGAGCGTCTCATCGAGGGCGCGCATCACATAGCCGACGTCGCGCGCCAGATCGGCAAACGGGCGTTTGAGCTGAAAATTCGTGACGATGCGCGCAATCGTGGCGGCCATGCCGTCTTGCGCCGGGTAATAGACGCGATACGTCGGCTTCGCGGCGGGGGCGTCGTTCTCGATGTACTCCGTGGCCACGGCGGGGCGCACGAAGATGAAGCGGTTGTTGAAATACGAACGGTGCAGGATCTTGCAGCACACCGAGTTGAAAAACGTCTCGGCCAGCTCCGGCTGACGATGCTCCGTGAGTAAGCCGATGTAATGCAGCTTCACTTGCTGCCAGACATCGTCGTCGAGCGACTGGGCGTCGAATTCGTCTTCGAGCGTCGCGACGCATTCGCGCACGCGTTCGTCGTAATAGGCGATGCGCTCGCGCTGGAGCTTCTGGATACCCGTGAAATCGCCCGCTTCGAAACACGCCTGCGCCGCGATGCATACATCGCGGAAGATGCGGTAATGCTTGTCGAAGCCGTCCAGCATCGTGCGGGCGACGTCGTAAGCAAACTGCGACGACAGGAGTTTCGGGAAGTGATTCATACCGGTCGGGACAGGCGCAGGGGCGATCTCAAGGGATTGTAGCGCCGCTGCCTGCGCCTGAATGTCAGTCGATGTGTCGTGGGCTTACATCGTTTCCGCGAACAACTCGCGGCCGATCAGCATGCGGCGAATTTCCGAGGTGCCCGCGCCGATTTCATAGAGCTTTGCGTCGCGCCACAGGCGGCCGACCGGGTACTCGTTGATATAGCCGTTGCCGCCCAGAATCTGGATCGCCTCGCCGGCCATCCACGTCGCCTTTTCGGCCGTGTACAGAATCACCCCGGCGCAGTCCTTGCGCACCTGGCGCACATGATCGCTGCCGAGCGAATCGAGCTGGCGGCCCACCGCGTACAGATAGGCGCGGCTCGCCTGCAGGATCGTGTACATGTCCGCGACCTTGCCCTGGATGAGCTGGAACTCCCCGATCGACTGGCCGAACTGCTTGCGGTCGTGGATGTAGGGCACGACCACGTCCATGGCCGCCTGCATGATGCCCAGCGGGCCGCCGGCGAGCACCGCGCGCTCGTAGTCCAGACCGCTCATGAGCACCTTCGTGCCGCCGCCGACCTGGCCCAGCACGTTTTCCTCCGGCACCTCAACATTCTCGAACACCAGCTCACCCGTGTGCGAGCCGCGCATGCCGAGTTTGTCGAGCTTCTGCGCAACCGAGAAGCCCTTCATGCCCTTCTCGACGAGGAAGGCCGTCATGCCGCGGGCGCCCGCTTCCGGATCCGTCTTGCCGTAGACGACCAGCGTGTCGCAATCCGGGCCGTTGGTGATCCACATCTTCGTGCCGTTGAGCACGAAACGATCGCCGCGCTTCTCGGCGCGCAGCTTCATGCTGACCACGTCCGAGCCGGCGTTCGGCTCGCTCATCGCGAGGGCGCCGACATGCTCGCCCGACACCAGCTTCGGCAGGTACTTCGCCTTTTGCGCGGCGGTGCCGTTGCGGTGAATCTGGTTGACGCAAAGGTTCGAGTGCGCGCCGTACGACAGGCCGATCGACGCCGAGGCGCGCGAGATCTCCTCCATCGCGATCATGTGGGCCAGATAGCCCATGTTCGCGCCGCCGTACTCCTCCGAGACCGTCATGCCGAGCACGCCGAGCTCGCCCATCTTGCGCCAGAGGTCCATCGGGAACTGGTCAGTGCGATCCACTTCGCCCGCGCGCGGGGCGATTTCCTTGGCGGCGAAGTTCGAGACCGATTCGCGCAACATATCGAGGTCTTCGCCGAGCATGAAATTGAGGCCGGGCAACGTAGTCATGACACAGTCTCCAGAGGGTGGCGCGTGGCGATTGGCCCGCGCGGAGGTTCGATGGTGCGGCTAATGAGGTTGATTCGGTGAATCCGGTGAATCTGGTGAGGCGGCGCTCAGCGTGTCGCGGGCGACGATGTTGCCGAGGGTGTTGCCGCCAGCACGAAAAGCGTTTGCTGCATCAGTGCGCAAAGTGTCCATTGGCCGTCGTCGATGACGAACAGTTCGGCGGTGGCGACGATCAGCGTGCGTCCGGCTTTCACGACCTGGCCGCGTCCGACCAGTGTATCGCCCTTGCCGGGGGCGAGAATGTTCAGTTTGTACTCGGCGGTGACCAGTTCCTGATCCGGCGAGATGCGGGTGTAACCGGCGTAGCCACCGGCGGAGTCGGCAACGGCGCCGATCACGCCGCCGTGAAAATAGCCGTGCTGTTGGTTGACCTTGTTCGAGAACGGCAGCGAAATTTCGCAGTAACCGTCGGCAAGATGCGAGAGATGCGCACCCCATTGCGTCATGACGCCCTGTTTGTCGAAGCTGGCGCGGATCTTTGCGGCGACAGCGTCGTCGAGCGGTGCGGCATGCGAGACAGGAATGTTGGCCATGGCGGGAGCGAAAGTACGGACAAAACCGAGTGACCAGATCTTACTTTACGTTTACGTAAACGTAAAGTAAGGGTTTTCCGGAATCGAAGAGGATGAAGGTCAAGGCGGGCGATGCGAGGGGATTGTGGGCAAGCGTGGCGGTTTTCGGGACGCTAGCCGGGCGAGGATCGGTGCTTCTGAAGGCGCGACTTTCCTGTGGAACCGTGTCAGGAGTGCCGATCCCCGCAGCCCAGGGAAGGGGCCCGTGCGAGGCGGGTTGAAGCGGGATGTGGGGGCGTGGCGCAAGCCAAGGCCGGAGCCTAATCCATCAGTGCGACACCGCCGTCGTCTTCACGCGTCGGGCGACGGCGGTGGGCACCGCCTCGCCGGCGGCCTCGAGCAGTGCAAGGCATTGGGCTTCGTGTTGCGCGACTTCGTCGAGCGTGGCGTGCAGGTCTTCGAGCTGCTGCTCGAGCACCTGCCGATGCTGCGACAGCGTCTCCAGGAACACGCGTAGCTGGGACACCGTATCCTTGGGAGACTCGTAGAGATCGAGAATCGACTTGATCTCCGAGAGCGTGAGTCCGAGACGTTTGCCGCGCAGTGTCAGTTTCAGCCGCGTGCGATCCTGCCCGGTGTAGACGCGGTGGCGTCCGCCAGGGCCTTCGCGGGCCGGGGTGAGCAGGCCCTGATCCTCGTAGAATCGGATCGCGCGGGGCGTAATGTCGAACTCGCGGGCGAGGTCGGTAATCGTGTATGTGAGCATCGGGTTAAGCGGGTGCTTACCGTTACAGATAGAATTGCCGTTTACGTTAGCGTCAAGTCGCGCCGTATGCAATCCGTGACGGCGTCAAACGACAATGACAGAACAAGTCCATCTGGAGCGTGGCCCCGTGAATGCCCTCGAACAACAACTGAATTACCCCTTCGGAGATTTCCTGCCGGAAGGCGGTACCGTGCACGAAGTTGTGCCTGGCGTCTTCTGGGTGCGCATGCCGTTGCCGTTCGTGCTCGATCACATCAACCTGTGGCTGTTGCGCGATGAGATCGACGGCGTCAAAGGCTGGACCATCGTCGATTGCGGCATCACCCATCCGCAGATCAAGGCTTATTGGGAGCAGGTGTTCGAGAGCGCGCTCGGCGGCGAGCCCGTGCTGCGCGTCGTCGTTACGCACTGCCACCCCGATCACCTCGGCCTCGCGCACTGGATCTGCAAAGGCGGCGACAAACCCCGCTGGTCGGCCCGGCTCGCAATGTCGCAGGGCGATTACGCCTGGGGTCGTCTCATGTCGGAAGCCGTCAACAACAACGCCGCCAATGCGGGGGGCGACTTCGCGGTAGCGCACTTCATTTCGCACGGGCTCGCCGACGAGGCCATGATCGACCAGATCCGCCACCGCAAAACCTACTTCAGCGACCTCGTGCCTGAAGTGCCGTCGCGCTTCTTCCGCCTGCGCGATGGCGATGCCCTGCGCATCGGCGGCAGCGACTGGCGCCTGATCGCGGGGTACGGCCACTCGCCCGAACACATGGCGCTGTACTCCGAACAGCACAACGTACTCATCTCCGGCGACATGGTGCTGCCGCGCATCTCGACCAATGTCAGCGTGTTCGACATCGAACCTGAAGCCAATTCGCTGCAACTGTTCCTCGACTCGCTCGGCGCCTACCTCGATTTGCCCGCCGATTGCCTCGTGCTGCCGTCGCACGGCCGGCCGTTCACGGGACTGCACACGCGCATTGGCCAACTGCGCGATCACCACGCCGCACGACTGCAGGAAGTGCGCGACGCCTGTGCCCGGTCACCGCAAAGCGCGGGGGATATCGTGCCCATCATGTTCCATCGCAAGCTCGATGCTCACCAGACCACCTTCGCCATGGGCGAAGCGCTGGCCCACCTGCACATGCTCTGGCGCTCGGGGGAACTCAAGCGAGAGCGCGATGCGAAGGGCGTCTGGCGCTTTTCGCCGGTTTGATTGGACCGGCAGACCGAACGGCATACGACCTGAGCGACCAACTGCCTTGGTGGCAGGTACGAGCGGCAGGTGCGAACGGCAGGTACTAGCGGCGGGTACCAGCGGTAGGTACGAGCAGCAGGTGCGAGCGGCGGGTAGTAGCGGTAGGTACGAGCGGCAGGTACGAGCGGCAGGTGTGAGCAGCAAGTACGAGCGACTGACTGGATCGGTCGGCGACGAAAAAATGCCCCGGTGCAGTTCAGTCACCGGGGCATTGCTTTTGCGCTCGTGCTTTTGGCGTCGAGTGCGACGTCAGGCGTGCTGCGCCGACGCCGGTGCGCTGCGGCCTTCGCGGCCGAGCAGACCGTACGTCACCAGGCTGATCGTCACCGTCATCAGAATGTAATACGCGGGGGCCAGCGGGTTCTGGGTCGCCTTGATCAGATACGTGATCCAGAACGGCGCGAGACCACCGAACAACATCACCGAGACGTTGTAGAGGATCGAGACACCCGTCGAGCGTACGCCGACCGGAAACACCTCCGTGACCGCCGTCGGGAACGCGCCCCACACGAAGCCCATGCACACGGCAGGCAGAATCTGCGCGAGCAGCAGATTGCCCATCGACGGCGCACTGTGCAGCCGCGTAAACATCCAGAACGACGTCAGACCGTAGAGCAGCACGAACAGCAGAATCAGCGGCTTGCGACCCACGCGATCCGAAATCCAGCCCGTGAGCGGGCACAGCGCGGCGATCAGCATGGCGGCGATGAACGTCGACAGGCTCGCGGAACCCTGTGTCAATCCCAACTGCTTGACCGCGTAGATCGGCGTGTAGATCAGCGTCACGTAGAACGACGTCGTGGCGGCAACCGTCAGGCCGAAGCCGGCGATGAGCGCGCGATAGTGATGCGAGAAGACGTCGGCGAGCGGCGTGCGGCGGGTCGGCTCACGCGCGGCGGCATAGGCCAGGAACTCCGGCGACTCCGTCATGCGACGTCGAATGTAGAAGCCCACCGGCCCAATCAGAATCCCGAACAGGAACGGAAGCCGCCACCCCCACGATTCGAGCGCTTCCTTAGTCAGCCCCGTGTTGAGCACATAGGCGAACAGCCCGGCGAACGCGACGGCCAGGGCTTGCGAGCACATTTGAAAGCTGCCGTAAAAGCCGCGCAGATTGGGCGGTGAAAACTCGATGAGCATGGCCGTCGAACCGCCGAACTCGCCGCCCGCCGAGAAGCCCTGGATGACCCGTGCCAGCAGGATCAGCAGCGGCGCGGCGAAACCGATCGCCGCATACGTTGGCGCAATGCCGATCAGGCCCGTGCCAAGCGCCATGAGCAGCACCATGACCGAGAGCGCCGACTTGCGTCCGGCGCGATCGGCATACAACCCGAACGCGAGCCCGCCGATGGGACGGAAGAAAAATGCCACGCCCAGCGACGCCACACTCGCGAGCAGCGAGTTCGTATCGTTTTCCGCGGGAAAGAAGAGTTTCGCGATGATGACGGCGAAGAGACCGTAGACCGTAAAGTCAAACCACTCGAATGCATTGCCCAGCGTGGAACCGATCACCGCTTTGCGTCGCAGTGCCGGATCGATGTCCGGCGCGCCGGTGGGGGTTGCCTGCATATGCCTCTCCTGCTTGGTTGGGACCGCCGCAGTCGGATCGGTATGCTAACGTCCTTCGGCATCCGTCCGCGCTCTCGCGGCAAGACCGGTTTAACGTCGTGTGTACCTCTATTGAAGTTACACGCGCACTCTAGCGCAGGTTTGCAATGCACCACAACGGGTCAAAATTCGAGTCGACCATGATGGGCGGCGCCGTGTTCCACGGGAGGAACACGGGGGCGGGACTTAGCGGTTCCCCCGGCTGCCTTTCCACCGATAGTCTCGTTGACCGACCCATTCCCACGTGCCGGTGTAGGGGTTGAACTCGTACCCTTCCCGATATTCGCTGGTGTAGCAGCCGCCTTTCTCCAGATAGCATTTCTCGCTCAGGAAGTGGGCGGCGTCGCGCGACGCGCGCGGGCGGGGCTGCGGCACGACGATATACGGCTGTGCGGGGGCGATCACGACGGGCGGACGCGGCGCGATGATCACGGGGGCGGGGGCAATGACGGTCGGCGCTGGCGTCACGATCACCGGCGCGGGGGTGACGACGGCCGGTGCGGGGCGCACGTAAGAGGCCGGCGGACCGACGACTTGCCAGTTGCCGGGATCGAGCGCGGCGCAACCGGAAACGACCAGGGCAAGCGGCAGGGCGAAAATGAGGGCGAGGCGCCGAGGAGGCGCGACGCCGCGAGTGGGGCAAGCGCGTGACGCGGCTTGCGTTGACATGGCGTTCATGGGGACGTCGCGCGTTAGGGATTCGGAGCAATGTAACGCGTGACGTTCGGCTTTCCCCGGTTCCATGCTTCGATTTGGGGAATATCCCTGCGTTGTCCGCTAGTTGGGGCCTGTCGACGGATCGTTCGGCGGCGGGCCGGCGTTCGCCGGGGCGCTGTTTTTCGCTTGGCGCTCCGACAATCGCGGCTTGCGCGGCGCGCGGGCGAAGAGCATGTCATAGAGCCAGCGCGGCAGACATCGCATGACGCAGGCCACCACGCCCATCGGCCACGGCAGCACCACGAAGCGCTTGCGCCGCGCGATCGCCGCGGCCGCCTTGCGCGCGAATTTGTCCGAGGGCATCAGGAACGGCATCGGGAACGGATTGCCGTCGGTCATCGGCGTGCGGATGTAGCCCGGCGCAATCGTCACGACCGCGACCTTGGCGGCTCGCAATTCCACGCGCAGGCTTTCCAGGTAAGTCATCGCGGCTGCCTTCGAGGCGCTGTAGGCGCCATGCCCCGGCAGGCCACGCACGCCGGCCACGCTGCCGATGCCCACGAGCGTGCCGTGCTTGCGCTCGCGCATTGGCGCGACGAAGGGGCTGAAGGTGGCGACCATCGCCATCCAGTTGGTGTCCATGACCGATGCGAAGTGCGGCAGATCGGCCGCGTCTTCGGTGTTCACCCCGTGGCTGATGCCCGCATTGGCGATGACGATGTCCGGCACGCCGTGCCGCGCCATGAAGTCGTCGGCTGCCGCGCGCAGTGCGAGCGCATCACGCACGTCGAGCGCGTAGCAATGCACAGCATGCGGATGGGGGAGCGAGGCGGCCAGATCGGCGAGCTTGTCGCCGCGACGGCCCACCAGCCCGAGGATGGCGCCCTGCGCGGCGTAGTGACGCGCGAGCGCTTCGCCCAATCCGCTCGAGGCGCCCGTGATGAAAACCTTCGGGGAAGTCGTGTGTGTTGCCATGGAATGCAAAAGCCCGGCCGTGGCCGGGCTTCGAGAGAGACGACGCTTACAGCTTCTTCGCGCGGATCTGGTTGATGATCGCGTCGGCGGTCTTGAGCGCCGCGTCGAACGTCTGCTGCTCGGTCGTGGCCGGCTTACCGGCCTTTTGCAGCGCGTCGCCCGAGGTGGCCGGCGAGACCAGGTACTTGCCCTGGATCGCGATCGTCGGCACGCCGTCGATCTTGTAGTCCTGCCACGTCCGGTTGGCCGTCTTCACGCTGGCCTGTGTCGAGAAGCCGTTGTAGGCGTCGAGATACTTCTGCTTGTCGATGCCGAACTGCGCGAGGAAGTCGGCCTGCGTCTGCGCCGTCAGCAGATAGTTGTGCTTGACGTGAATCTCGTTGAAGACCTTCGGCGTGAGTTCGGCTTCACGGCCCAGGGCGTGCAACGCGTAGAACATGCGGGTGTGCGGCTCGAAGCGGTCCTGGAAGGCGACCGGCACGCGCTTGAACACGACGTCCTTGCCTTGCTTCTTCACCCACGCTTCCAGCGACGGTTCGAGCGCATTGCAGTGCGGGCAGCCGTACCAGAAGAATTCGGTGACTTCGATTTTTCCCGCGCCCGCCGAGGTGGGCTGTGCCTGCGGCAACACCAGGTAGTCGGTTCCCGCGACCGGGGCTTCGGGCGAGGCCGAGGCGGCGCCGCAAAGGAAACCGAAAGACAGCAAAACGGTACCAAGAAGTTTTTTCATGATCGTTGTTGAGGAGTGAGCAGACGCGCAGGCCAGCGGTTGGCCGACGCTCCCGCGAAACCATATCCCGGATTCAGACGGATTAGCTAGTGCGTATGACCGGCAACGCGTTGCCGGGTTCAACCTCACGGCTACACCCGTCGCGTCCGAACGACGCCGCCGGCACCGGCATTCTGCGCGGGTGCGTCGCTGTGCCGGACGAGGAAACAAAAGGCGTTGCCCTTATCGTGCAACGCCTTTTGCGTTCATTGCTTCGTGAAGCGGATGACGGCCGTATCGTAGCCACCGTCCTGCAGGCGCTGGCGCACGTGATTCATCTCGTCGAGCTTGCCGTACGGTCCAAGGCGTACGCGATAGAGCGTCAGGCCGTTGGCATCGCGCTGCGTGACCTTCGCCTCGAAGCCCGAGAGCGTCAGCTTTGCGCGCAGTTGCTCCGCGTCGTTCTGCGACTTGAAGGCGCCCACTTGCAGGTAGTAGCCCGTGTTGGCGCTGTCCGTGGCACTTGCGGGCGGCGTGGTCGGCGGCGCGACCGGCACCGTCGACTTGCCGCTGAGAATGTCGGCAGGCGAGGGCTTCGTCGGCGCCGTCGGGGCGGACGCCATCGGCGGCGTGACCGGCACGCCCGGCACGAGTGGCGACGTGACGGCCTGCGAGGCCGCCTCCGGCCCGGCGGCGGCCGACGCCGCGCCCGGCAGCGGCGTGCGCGGCTGCAGCGACTTGTTCGGATCTGGCGCCTGCGCGGCCGGCGAATTATCGGCCGGGCGCGGCGGCGTCTTTTCGACGAACGGGGTGGGCGTCTTCGTAATGTAGAGCGCGACGACGACGGCAACGGCCAGCCCAACGATCAGGCCGAGCACGATGCCCAGAAAAGTACCGCCCCGCTGGCGGGGAGGCCGACGTGTGTTTGCCATCGAGTCGATTCCGTCCTTACAGAGTTCCGATGCGTTTGCCGTTCGGAGGGGTTGGATAACTGGGACTTACATCTTGGCCGGGGTCGACACGCCCAGCACGGCAAGACCGTTGCGCAGCACCTGACGCGTGGCCGCCAGCAGCGCCAGACGCGCGTGCTTGACGGTCTCGTCGTCGACCAGCACGCGATCGGCGTTGTAGAAGGAGTGGAACGCCCCCGCCAGATCCCGCAGATAAAAGGCCACGGCGTGCGGCGCCAGTTCCTCGGTCGCGCGCGTGAGCATGTCGGGGTATTCGGCGAGCAATTGCAGCAGCGCGAGCGCGCGTTCGCTGTCGAGCGGCGCGAGGTCGGTGTGCGCCAGACGGGCGTCGTCGCCGCCCCATTGCGTGAGGATCGAGCAGATGCGGGCGTGCGCATACTGCACGTAGTACACCGGGTTCTCGTCGTTCTGCTTGAGCGCGAGATCCACGTCGAACACGAATTCGGTGTCCGCCTTGCGCGAAATCAGGAAGAAACGCACGGCGTCGCGGCCACGGCGCAGGGCCGCTTCACGCTCGGCCGGGTCCGTCACCGGGGTTTCGGCCGTGATGCCGCCCGACCACTCGATCAGGTCGCGCACGGTCACGTAGCTGCCCGCGCGCTTGGAGATCTTCACCTCTTCGCCATGGCGCATGACGGTAACCATCTTGTGCAGCACGTAGTCGGGGTAGCCCTTCGGAATGCCGATGCCCAGGGCCTGCAAGCCGGCGCGCACGCGGGCGATGGTGCCGTGGTGGTCCGAGCCCTGCACGTTGATGACCTGATGGAAGCCGCGCGCCCACTTGCGGGTGTGATAGGCGACGTCCGGCACGAAATACGTGTACGTGCCGTCGGACTTGCGCATCACGCGGTCCTTGTCGTCGCCGTAATCGGTCGTGCGCAGCCACAGCGCGCCGTCCTGTTCGTACGTCACGCCGGCGTCGACGAGGGCCTGCACCGTGCGCTCCACACTGCCGTCGGCGTAGAGCGACGACTCGAGATAGTACTGATCGAAGCGCACCCCGAACGTCTGCAGATCGATGTCTTGCTCGCGGCGCAGATAGGCCACGGCGAACGCGCGGATCGAGTCGATGTCCTCGAGGTCGCCGCTGCCGGTGACGGGCGCGCCGTCGGACGCCTGCACGGTCTTGCGCGCGAGGAAGTCCTGCGCGATATCGCCGATGTAGTCGCCGTTGTAGGCCGATTCCGGCCATTCGGCATCGCCCGGCTTGAGGCCGCGCGCACGCGCCTGCACCGAGGTGGCGAGCGTCTGGATCTGCACGCCGGCGTCGTTGTAGTAGAACTCGCGATGGACCGGATGGCCCTGCGTACCCAGCAGCGCCGAGATCGTGTCGCCGAGCGCGGCCTGACGACCGTGACCTACGTGCAGCGGGCCGGTCGGGTTGGCCGAGACGAATTCGACGAGCACCGGCGCGTCGTCGTGGCGCACGGCGCAGTGGCCGAAGGCCGCGCCCTCGGTCAGAATCGCGCGCGCGACCGACTGCTTCGCGGCGTTGGCCAGTCGCAGGTTGATGAAGCCGGGGCCGGCGATTTCAACGGCGTCGACGAGCCCGTTCGCGCGGGCGTCGCCGAGGATGGCATCGGCAATCTTCTGCGCCAGCTCGCGCGGGTTGGCGCGCAGCGGCTTGGCGAGTTGCATCGCCACGTTGCAGGCCAGGTCGCCATGCGCGGCGACTTTCGGGCGTTCGAGCAGGATGGACGGCATGGCCGGCGCGTTTTGCGCGTCGGGCGCAGTGCCGTGCGCAGGCATCAAACCGGCGACGACGTCGCCGATCAGCGCGACGAGAGCATTCTTTTGTGCGGGTAGCATTGGCGGGTGTTTCGGGTGCGTCCGGACGCGTCCGGACAGGCAATTGAATCGTCAGCACCGGATTTTAACAGGTGTATGATGAAGTCACGGTACCCACCGGTCCCATGCGTTGCGCGACATACGCCTGGGGCGGGGGTGGTGACAACTCGAATCGGGAGACAACCATGTTGGTAACGTTCAAGTCGCACGCTTCGCCCACGATCACCATGCTGGAGAATCTCGCGCAGTTTCTGCTCGGGCTGGTCGGCAAGAAGCTGGGTGAGCGCGGTGCCATCGGCGAGGACGAAATGGGCGCGGCGATTGCGAAGCTCGAAGCCGCCATCGCGGAAGACAATGCCGCTGCGAAGAAGCAAAGCGAAGGCAAGCAATCGGACGAACGCGAGGAAGCGGATCGTTTGCGTCTTGCGCAACGGGCCTATCCGCTGCTCGATATGCTGCGCGAGTCGCAAAAGGAAAACGTCGCCGTGATGTGGGAGATCGGTCGCCGCTAAGCGGTCGAAGGCCAAGTCAGTCCCTCCCGGGCCCTCCCGGGCAACCCACGGCACGCTACGCCATTCGTCCGGCACGACGCGCCCATCGTCCGAGCGCGTCGCTCGTCACCCCAACGCGCTTTCGCGCGAGATCCCCGTCCCGGAATCTGCAATTTTCAGTGCCAGCGATCCACGCTGTGGCGCGCTGAAAGGACTGACATTGCGCGTCATGCGGCATGTCACTCGGCAGCTTTCCCTAGTCGTCCGAACGGCTCGACCAGAACACCTGATTCACCCCCGGCAATGTTTCCAGATGATCGGTGAGCGCATCGAGTTCGCCTGCCTGCACGGCCGTGGGCAGCAAGAGCGCTTCGATCTCGACCTCCGCCTCGCCGAACGGGTGAATATCGAGCGCCCGCACCGGATAGTTCGACGCTTCCAGCCAGGCTTCCACCTTGTCGAGCACATCGCGCTGCGTCGTGCGCGCGCAGATGACGGACAGCGCGTACGTTGCCTCCGACGTCGCCTCGTTGATCGGGGCGCGGTTGATGCGGTTCACGACCGGGCGCAGCAGTGTATTGGCCGCCAGCACGAAGCCCGCCACGACGACCGCCTCGACGATCAGGCTCGCCCCCGCGGCCGCGCCCACGGCTGCCGAGCCCCAGAGCGTGGCTGCGGTGTTCAGGCCGCGTACCGAAGCGCCGTCTTTCATGATGGCGCCCGCGCCCAGGAAACCGACCCCCGACACGACATAGGCAATCACGCGCGTATCGCCGGGCATGAGCCGCATCGACAGGTCGACGAAGGCGGCAGACCCCACGGCCACGAGCACGTTGGTGCGCAGGCCGGCGGTGCGCTGACGGACCTGACGCTCCACGCCGATGATCGTGCCCAGAATGAACGCGACGAGCAGCGAGACGGCCGTGTTGAGTAGCGGCAGGAGCTGGAAGTTCTGGATGCTTTGCAGTGCGTGCATGGGACGTCTCGAAGTGAGCCAGCCGGCAGGGGGCAGGGCGCCGGCGGCCGGGGATCCGAACTGCCGGATCAGCCCGAACGGGCGGGACACTACGCTTCGGTTGCGACAGCGGCGTGACACCGGCGCCGGCGAGCGGTCGTCATGCCGCCGGCCGGGTCACGCAAAGGGATGCTGGCCTGTAATTACGACAGTTGCGGGGCGAGCAGACGCCGGGCCGTGGCCTCGTCCACGTTGGCACGCTCCATGAAGTCTTCCACCTGATCGGGGCCGATCTTGCCCACGCTGAAGTACGTGCTGTCCGGATGTGACAGATAGAAGCCCGAGACGCTCGCGGCGGGCAACATGGCGAGCGATTCCGTCACGCTCATGCCGACGTCGTGGGCTTGCAGATAGTGGAACATCGGTCCCTTGACGGAGTGTTCCGGGCAGGCCGGGTAGCCCGGCGCGGGACGAATGCCGACGTACGCTTCCTTGATGAGCGCATCGTTATCGAGTTGCTCGTCGCCGGCATAGCCCCAGAACTCGCGACGCACGCGCGCGTGCATGCACTCGGCGAACGCCTCGGCCAGACGGTCGGCCAGCGCCTTGAGCATGATCGCGCTGTAGTCGTCGTGCGTGGCGAGGAAGCCGGCTTCCTTGGCCTCGACGCCGAGCCCTGCCGTGACCGCGAACACGCCGATGTAATCGGCCACTCCGCTGTCCTTCGGCGCAATGAAGTCGGCCAGCGAGCGGTTCGGGCGACGCACGCCGTCGACGACGGGGCGCTCGCTCTGCTGCCGCAGGTTATGCCACGTGAACGCGACTTCCGTGCGCGACTCGTCGGTGTAGATTTCGATGTCGTCGTCGCCGACGACGTTGGCGGGCAGCATCGCGATCACGCCGTTGGCCGTCAGCCAGCGGCCCTTGATCAGGCGATCGAGCATGTCTTTGCCGTCCGCGAAGACGCGCTGGGCCGATTCGCCGACGATCGCGTCGGTGAGAATCGCAGGGAACGGACCGGCGAGATCCCACGTCTGGAAGAACGGCCCCCAGTCGATGTAATCGGCCAGTTCGGCCAGGTCGTAGTTCTTGAACACACGCCGGCCAATGAACTTCGGCTTCGGCGGGACGTAGGTCGACCAGTCGATCCTGTGCTTGTTCTCGCGTGCCGTGGCGAGCGAGACCATCGGTGTGGCCTTGCGATTGGCATGCTGCGCGCGCACGCGCTCGTAATCCGTCTTGACCTCTGCGAGGTATCGCTCGGCGGCCTCGTCCGAGAGCAGATTCGACGCGACCGATACCGAGCGCGATGCGTCCGGCACGTAAATCACGGGACCGTCGTAGTGCGGCGCGATCTTCACGGCCGTGTGCACGCGCGACGTCGTGGCGCCGCCGATCAGCAGCGGAATGTTGCGCAGGCGGAAGTAATCGTCGCGCTGCATTTCCGAGGCGACGTAAGCCATCTCTTCAAGACTCGGCGTGATGAGGCCGGACAGGCCGATGATGTCGGCGCCTTCTTCCTTGGCCTTGGCGAGGATGTCGGCGCAGGGCACCATCACGCCCATGTTCACGACCTCGAAGTTGTTGCACTGGAGCACCACGGTCACGATGTTCTTGCCGATGTCGTGCACGTCGCCCTTGACCGTGGCCATCACGATCTTGCCCTTGGAGCGAACGTCTTCCCCGGCGGCGGCCATGCGCGCCTTTTCCTCTTCGATGAAGGGCACCAGGTGCGCGACGGCCTGCTTCATCACGCGCGCGCTCTTCACGACCTGCGGCAGGAACATCTTGCCCGCGCCGAACAGGTCGCCCACGACGTTCATGCCGTCCATGAGCGGGCCTTCGATCACCTGGATCGGGCGGCCGCCCGCGGCGTGGATCTTCTGACGCACTTCCTCGGTATCGTCGACGATGAACGTGGTGATGCCGTGCACCAGGGCGTGCGCGAGACGCGCTTCGACCGGCTGGTTGCGCCACTCCAGGTTCTCTTCACGGCGTTGCGCGCCGCCCTTGAAGCGGTCGGCGATCTCCAGCAGACGCTCGGTGCTGTCGTCGCGGCGATTGAGCACCACATCTTCGACGCGCTCGCGCAATTCGGGATCGAGGTTCTCGTACACGCCGAGCTGACCGGCGTTGACGATGCCCATGTCCATGCCCGCCTGAATCGCGTGATACAGGAACACGGTGTGAATCGCTTCGCGCACGATGTCGTTACCGCGAAACGAGAACGAGACGTTCGACACGCCGCCGCTGATCTTCGCACCGGGCAGGTGCGCCTTGATCCAGCGCGTGGCGTTGATGAAATCGACCGCGTAGTTGTTGTGCTCTTCGATGCCGGTGGCCACCGCGAAGATGTTCGGATCGAAGATGATGTCCTCGGGCGGGAACCCCACTTCGTCGACGAGCACGCGGTAGCTGCGCTCGCAGATCTCGGTCTTGCGCGCGTAGGTGTCGGCCTGCCCGTGTTCGTCGAAGGCCATGACCACGGCGGCGGCGCCATAGCGTCGAATCCGCCTGGCGTGATGCACGAAGGCTTCCTTGCCTTCCTTGAGCGAGATCGAGTTCACGATGGCCTTGCCCTGCACGCACTTGAGCCCCGCCTCGATCACTTCCCACTTCGACGAGTCGATCATGATCGGCACGCGCGCGATGTCCGGCTCGGAGGCGATCAGGTTCATGAAGCGAACCATCGCGGCCTTGGAGTCGAGCATCGCCTCGTCCATGTTGATGTCGATGACCTGGGCGCCGTTCTCGACCTGCTGACGGGCGACCGCGAGGGCTTCATCGAACTGGCCGTTCAGGATCATGCGCGCGAACGCTTTCGAACCCGTGACGTTGGTACGCTCGCCGACGTTGACGAAGAGCGTGCCCTCGCCAATGTTGAAGGGCTCGAGGCCGGACAGGCGCATCGGCTGCACTGGCGAGGCAGGCTCAACCGGCTCAACAGGCGTTAGGAAGGGCGTTTGGCTCATGGGGCAATCCGTTCAATGGTGGGCGCGCTTGCCGCGTCTCGTGCGCGAGACGCGAGGGCGGCGCGCCGGGCTTCCTGCAATCAGTCTTGTCTTCGTTGGGCGGACGGTGGCGCCGCTCAGGCGTCGTCGTCGCCATCCATGCTGCCGCCAGTCGCGCGATACTGCGACGGCCAGCGGCGCGGCTTCACGTTGGCCAGCGCCTTGGCGATCTCGGCGATGTGCGCCGGCGTGGTGCCGCAGCAGCCGCCCGCGATATTTACCAGGCCTGCCTGCGCGAACTCCTTGATCAGGCCGGACGTCACGTCAGGCGTTTCGTCGAAACCCGTGTCGCTCATCGGGTTGGGCAAACCGGCGTTCGGGTAGACCGACACGTACGTGTTGCACAGCTTGGCCAACTCGGCGATGTACGGGCGCATGAGCGTCGCGCCGAGCGCGCAGTTCAGGCCGAAAGTGAGCGGGCGCGCATGACGCAGCGAATTCCAGAACGCCTCGACGGTCTGGCCCGACAGAATGCGCCCGGAGGCGTCGGTGACGGTGCCCGAAATCATGATCGGCAACACTTCGCCGGTGTCTTCGAACAGCTCGTCGATGGCAAAGAGCGCGGCCTTGGCGTTGAGCGTATCGAAAATCGTCTCGACGAGGAACAGATCGACGCCGCCTTCGAGCAACGACTTGGCCTGCGCGTAGTACGCGTCGCGCAGTTGATCGAAGTCGACGTTGCGCGCACCGGGATCGTTCACGTCCGGGCTGATGCTAGCGGTCTTGGGCGTCGGGCCGATGGCGCCGGCGGCGAAGCGCGGCTTGTCGGGCGTGCTGAACGCGTCGCAGGCTTCGCGCGCCAGACGCGCCGACTCGCGGTTCATCTCGTCGGCCAGATCCTCCATGTGATAGTCGCTCTGGGCGATCGTCGTCGCCCCGAACGTATTCGTCTCGAGGATATCGGCGCCGGCCGCGAGGTACTTGCGATGAATCTCGCTGATGACGTCCGGGCGCGTGAGCGAGAGCAGCTCGTTGTTGCCTTTGACGTCGTGCGCGAAGTTGGCGAAGCGCTCGCCACGGTACTGGGCTTCGTTCAGCTTGTACTGCTGGATCATCGTCCCCATGGCGCCATCCAGGATCAGGATGCGCGAAGCGAGCAGTGCAGGCAGCGCCTGCCCCCGCGTGTAGCGCGGCTGGGCGGGGGCCTGCGCCGCGCTCGGTGCGGCTCCCGTATGGGCATTGGCGGCGGATGGGGTAGCGGTGGTCATGACGGACGTCGCCTTGGAGTGGCCGGAAAACCTATAATTGTAATGGTTTTCGCGCCCGCCGCCCGCGCGCCGCCGCTTGTCGGGCGGCGCCGGCGTCGATTCGTGACGCGCGCGCCGCGCCGTCTTGACCCGCTCTCGCCAACGATATGGAATTCCTGCTCCCGAGCGCCGCTCACCAGTTTCTGCAAGCCAAGGCCAATGCCCTGTTCGTCGATTGCCGCAGCGAAATGGAATATCTGTTCGTGGGGCACCCGGCCGGGGCGATCCACGTGGCGTGGAACGACGGCCCGGATTGGGAGATCAACCCTCACTTCGTGCAGAGCGTGCGCAAGCTCGCCGGTGCCGGGGGCGAGCGCCCAGTGCTGCTGATATGCCGCAGCGGCAATCGGAGCACGGCGGCCGGCGAGGCACTGGAGGCGGCCGGCTTTCGCAACGTGTACGCGGTGCTGCACGGCTTCGAGGGCGATCTGGACGGCACCCATCACCGCAACGCCGTGAACGGTTGGCGTTTCGAGGGACTCCCGTGGGAGCAGTGCTGAGCACCGGGCCGAGGCCGTCGGCGCGCCGGAGCCGCCGGTTTCTCCGGACGCTCGGATGGTGTCTGACATGATGTCAGGCGTTGGCATCATGAAAAAACCCTCGCCGCGGCGAGGGTTTGGGGTGTGTGACGGCACCGCGTGCGGTGTTGGCGTCAGTGGAGCACGACCGGGTTCGTCATGAAGGTGTCGAACTGGCCGAGGAATTCGTCGACCTCATCCTCGGAGGGCTCGCTGGCGATCAACTTCTGCACTTCTTCACGGAATTGCCGGGCAAGCGTGCCGTCGAGAAAAATCTCGCGGCCCGCGGTTTTGTCCACGATTTCATAGCCACCCGCAGACAGCGAGTGATTGCCGTTGTCCGCGGCAAACTCGACGACGTAGTAATTCGGGCTGTCGTAAATCATGAGCATGGCAACTCTCCTGGTGTTCCTGCATGGTCCTCAGTACCCCACATAGGGGCGACGCGGCGCGATTTCAAGAGGCAGTGCCCCATGATTCGCTGTTCGGCACACCGGCTGACGAATTCAAAGGTCGTGTCCCTCCTTGTCAAAGGTCCCGCTTCAGGTCCCGCAGCTTGCAGGTTCAAACATTAGAGGCCGCGCCGAGCAAAAACGTTGCAAGGGCATTGGTTACGAACTGTTTCTGCTCGACGATCGACAGATGGGCGGCGTCGGGCACGATCTCCAGCCGGGCACCGGCGATGCCGCTGGCGATGCGCCGGGCAACGGCGGGTGGGGTGGACGGATCGTTTTCCCCGACCAGCACCAGGGTCGGGGCGTCGATTTCCGACAATCTCGCTCGCACGTCAAACGCCGCCAGCGCCTCGCAGGCGGCGGCGAAACCCTCCGGGTGCGCCTTGGCCACCAGCGCGCGAATGCGTTCCGACGCCTCCGGATGGCGCTTGCGGAAACGCTCGCCCAGCCAGCGCTCGAGCGTGCCGTTGGCAAGCGCCTTCATGCCATGCTCTCGCGCCTGTCTCGCGCGTTGGCGAAATACCTTCGCGTCGGCGTCGTCGTAGCCGGCGGTGGTATCGATCAATGTCAGGCTGGCGATGCGCTCGGGGGCGTCGAGCGCCACCTGCTGCGCGACGGCGCCGCCCATCGAGATGCCAACGAAATGCGTTCTCGGGATTTCCAGCGAATTGAGCAGGGCCGTCGCATCGGCCGCCAATTGTTCAATGGTGTAGGGGCCGGTGGGAACGTCGCTGCGGCCGTGGCCGCGGCTGTCGTACCGGAGCACCTGGAAATGAGCCGCGAGCTCGGGCACCAGATCGTCCCAGATTGTGAGATCCGCCCCCAACGGATGCGCGAGGGTCACCCACGGACCGTGGCCTTCCACCGCGTAATGAATCGATGCACCGTTGGCGCTGACTTTCATGGTGACCGGCCCCCCTAATCTCGTCGATGCGTTGGCGAAGTGGCGTAGATGCAGTGGGATCGTTCTGATTATGTCAGGAACCTTGGACTTCTGCTCGGCGAATCGTAGTAGCAGGACAACACCGCGTCTTGTCGCCGTCTGGCGCCGCGTGCCGCCGAGCTGTGCGCCAATCGCTCGACATTCTAAGGAATGGGGGCGGGCGCTTTATCGCCCGGACGGCGATGTCGTTTGGGCTCAGGGCGACGATTTTTGCGAGAAGACCAGTTCGAACTCGTTGCCCGACGGCTCAATCTGCTTGACGCGTACCGGCATCCAGTCGAGGGATGGCGCGAGCCAGATATCGACACGTCGTTCGTCGCCCGCCTTGCGCGGCAGCCGCGTGAAGTGGCGGGTTTCGACATAGCCCTGCGGCGTGCGCAGGGTTTCGCTGCCAACGTATTGCACTGGCCACACTTCACTGCTGTCCGTGTCGACCACCGTGAACTCGTGCGTCACGCCGACTTGTGCGTAGCGCTCCGGATTGCCTCTCGCGTAGCTCGCCAGTTGCATCATCACGCTGAACCGGTCTTGTGCACCGGGGGCCAGGGGCACGGACTGGCCCGAGCGCGAGAAATGCAGCGTCGGCGTGCCGTCGCGCCGGAAGTCGCTGACATATTCGGCGCGACGTCCGCGTTTCTCCACATAGCGGGACGGCGCAATGCCGTTCACGTCGAAACCGCCCTCGCTGATGAACTCGAACGTGCCGAAGAAGATGATCGGCACCGCCACGCGCAGGCGGTAATGGCCGTTGGCGTTGACCCATTGCAGCTCACCGGTCTGATTGCGTACGCCGTTCATATAGGCGTCGTAGGCCATCGTGGCGGAGGGCGGCGGATCGAACCTGTCGCCGTTGGCGGCGGCGGCCGTCAGCGCCGGGCCGGGCGGTGAGGCGGCGGGGGCGCTGCTGGCGGGCGCGCCGAGGGTGCTGCCTTCGCTCGCGACGGTCTGCGAGGCGGCCTGCGGCCCGGGCGTGTTGGCCGTAGCCGGTGCGGCAAGCGTGTTGGGGGCGGCGCGTGGGGCCGGCGGGGCAGGCTTGCGCGGGTGCGGCTTGATGGCGGGCTTGACGGCTGCCTTGGGTGCCGGCAGCGCAGGTGGGGCCGGAGGTTCGGGGGGGGTGACCGGTTTGAGCGGGATCAGCGTGACCGGAATTTCGGGAATCGGCGTGTCGTCGAGCGAGGATCGTTGGCTGGCGACCCACCAGGCAATGACGATGTGGGCGACGAACACTGCGGCCATCACGCCCGCCCAGACGAACACACGTCTGCGCCCACGTCCTCGCCGGCGCCCCCCCACAGGCGGTGTCGGGCCGGCGGGTGTGGGTGCAGCGTCTTGGGAATCGGTGAGGGCCGGGGGCACGTTGGGAACCGCTTGGCGAAAAAGGCTATAGGAGTGCGACGGGCAATTCCGGCAATACGCGCTATACGAGCGAGTTCTACGCATCGAAATCGATGGTTCCGACGATCTCAGCGATCTCAACGATCCCGACGATCCCGCTATTGACCGCGCGATGGCGCGTGCATCGATGCTCCGGAGCGTCACGGCGTCAGGATCTCACATTGCGACGCACTCGGTTCGACAGATCGCGCAAGGGGCCGTTCACCGGCCGGCGGGTGGCCGATACCCTCGGGTAGAATCGTTGACTTCACGCGCCATTCTATCGGGCCTGAGAGGGCCTGCCGACTCCATCCCATGAAACTCGCTACCCGCAAGGACGGCACCCGCGACGGCCAACTGATCGTCGTGTCGCGCGACCTGTCGAGCGCCTGCATCGCCGACGCCATCGCCCCCACGCTGCAACGCGTGCTCGACGATTGGACGTTCTATGCCCCCCAGCTCCAGACGCTCTACACCGAACTCAATCACCAGCGGGCGCGCCATGCCTTCGCGTTCGACCCGGCCGAGTGCATGGCCCCGCTGCCGCGCGCTTATCAGTGGGCCGACGGGTCGGCCTATGTGAACCACGTCGAGCTGGTGCGCCGCGCGCGCGGGGCCGACATGCCGCCCGAATTCTGGACCGACCCGCTCATGTATCAGGGCGGCAGCGACGACTTCCTCGGCCCGACGGACGACATCGTCTGTGCGTCCGAGGACTTCGGCATCGACTTCGAAGCGGAGGTCGCGGTGGTGACCTCCGATGTGCCGATGGGTGCCAGCCCGGCGCGCGCGCTCGAAGGCGTGCGTCTGCTGATGCTGGTCAACGACGTGAGCCTGCGCAATCTCATTCCCGCCGAACTGGCCAAGGGGTTCGGCTTCTTCCAGAGCAAACCCGCGAGCAGTTTCTCGCCGGTGGCCATCACGCCGGACGAACTGGGCGATGCCTGGCGCGACGGCCGGGTGCACCGCCCGCTCACGGTGAAGTGGAACGACAGGAAGTTCGGCGCGCCGGAATGCGGCGAGGACATGGTGTTCGACTTCGGACAACTCGTGGCGCACGTCTGCAAGACGCGCAATGCGCGGGCGGGCACGATCGTGGGCTCGGGCACGATCTCGAACAAGGATCGCAGCCGCGGCAGCGCCTGCATCGCCGAGAAGCGCATGCTGGAGACGATCGAGCAGGGTGCGCCGCAGACGGCCTTCATGCGCTATGGCGATCGTGTGCGCATCGAAATGTTCGACGCGCAGGGCAAGTCGATCTTCGGTGCCATCGATCAGGCCGTCGCGCCGCTGGACGAGTAAGCAACGCTCGTTGCCGCGAGCGTAGGGCAGCGAAGTGTCGGCGAAGTGTCGGCAGAAACCTGGCGGGCGTGAAGGGGGATGGACCGAGGCCCCTTTCTGCAGCGAGTTGGGTTTGTGTCTGAGAGGCGGAACGGGGCTCCCGTCCATCCGGAGGGCGGTGTTGAAGGGGCCGCAGCGCACCGGAAACGGCGGGCCGATGCGAGGCGTCGGGATACCTGCGTAGGGTGAACCCGGATATGGCATGCAATTCCGGCTCCGCTATGCTTTGTCTCCTTGAGTCGGTTCGCACCCCTATCGGGTGGGCGAGCCGGCCCTAACTTTCGCCGGCGCGGCGCGAGGCCTCCGTTCCGGGCGGCCCGTGCAAGAGAAAAACCGAGCGCAGGCCAGACCAGACCAGGAGACTTTCCATGCGAAACCCCGTGCGCACTGCCCTGTTGGGTGCGATGTTGCTGGCGTTGGCCGGCGGTGCTGCCGCTCAGGTCAAGATCGGCGTGAACATCTCGCTCACCGGACCGGCCGCATCGCTTGGCATTCCCGAGCGCAATACGATCACCATGCTGCCGACCGAGATCGGTGGCCAGAAGGTCGAATACATCGTGCTCGACGACGCGTCGGATACCACGACCGCCGTTCAGAACACCAAGAAGCTCATCTCCGAGAATCACGTCGACGCCATCATCGGCTCGTCGATCACGCCGAATACGCTGGCGATGATCGATGTGATCGCCAGCGGCACGACGCCCACGATTTCGCTGGCGTCGTCGGCGCGCATCATCGAGCCGGTCGATGCCAAGCGTTACTGGATGTTCAAGACGCCGCAGACCGATGCGCAGATGGCGTCGGCCATCGCCGAGCATGCGAGCCGTCATGGCGTGAAGACGATGGCGTTCATCGGCCAGGGCGATGCCCTGGGTGAGGCGTTTTACGAAGAAGTCGCGAAGTTCGCCGGTCTGCACAAGATCAAGATGGTCGCCAGCGAGCGCTTCGCACGCACCGACCCGAGCGTGACGGGGCAGATCCTGAAGATCATGGCCACGCATCCGGACGCCGTCGTCGTGGGCGCGGCCGGCACGCCTGCCGCCCTGCCGCCGAAGGCACTGGCCGAGCGCGGTTACAAGGGCCTCGTGTATCACAATCACGGCGTTGGCAATAACGATTTCCTGCGCGTGTGCGGCAAGGATTGCAACAACACCTTCCTGCCGGCGAGCCCGGTGCTCGTGGCGTCGCAACTGCCGAACGACCATCCGGCCAAGGCGGTGGCGCTCGATTACATCAAGAAGTACGAAGCCAAGTTCGGCGCCGGGACGGTGGCGGCTTTCGGCTCGTATGCGTGGGATGCGGGCATCCTGCTCCAGCGCGCCATTCCGATCGCGCTGAAGACGGCCAAGCCGGGCACGCCGGAATTCCGCAAGGCGCTGCGCGATGCGCTCGAGACGAGCAAGAACATGCACGTGACGAACGGCGTGATCAACATGAGCCCGACCGATCACCTCGGCCTCGACCAGCGCGCCCGCGTGATGGTCGAGATCGTCAACGGCAAGTGGCAACTCGCGCCGTGAGCGGGGCGTGAAGGGGACGTGAGGGAGCGTCCCGCCGATCCGGCATGACCGGGAGGCGGCCGGCGCCGTGCGCATCCACAACCCGTTGACCGTCGGTGGCGCCGGCTTTGTCCGGTGCCGCCGTTTCCCAATCCCCGCCTGTGCGGGGATATTTTTTTGGAGCGGTAAGCCATGTCGCAAGACCCGTATCAACACTACCAGTCGCTGCAGTTCAAGCGGCATCCCAATGGCGTGCTCGAACTCATCATGGGCGCGGGGGCGAACAAGAGTGGCCTGTCGACGGCCGACCATCGCATGCACCAGGAACTGGCCGACGTGTGGCGCGACATCGATCGCGACACCGAGACGCGCGCGGTGGTCATTCGCGGCGAAGGCAAAGGGTTTTCCGGCGGCGGCGATCTGTCGCTTGTGGAAGACATGGCCGACGATTTCGCCGTGCGCGCCCGGGTATGGCGCGAGGCGCGCGATCTCGTCTACAACGTGATCAACTGCAGCAAGCCGATCGTCTCGGCCATGCACGGCCCGGCCGTGGGGGCCGGGTTGGTCGCGGGCCTGCTGGCGGACATCTCGATTGCCGCGAAGACCGCGCGCATCATCGATGGACATACGCGACTGGGCGTCGCGGCGGGAGATCACGCCGCCATCGTCTGGCCGCTGCTGTGCGGCATGGCGAAGGCGAAGTACTACCTGCTGCTGTGCGAGCCGGTCACGGGCGAAGAGGCCGAGCGCATCGGACTCGTGTCGCTCACCGTCGACGAAGCCGACCTGCTGCCGCGCGCGTTCGAAGTGGCCGACAAGCTCGCGCGCGGCTCGACCACCGCCATTCGCTGGACCAAGTACGCGCTGAACAACTGGCTGCGCAGCGCGGGGCCGTCGTTCGACGCGTCGCTCGCGCTCGAATTCATGGGCTTCGCGGGGCCGGACGTACGCGAGGGCATTGCGTCGCTGCGCGAGCGTCGTGCGCCGGATTATCGCGGCGACGCCCCGTTCTGACACACCACTGGCGCACGCTCGGCGTATGATCGATACCCATACGCCCCTCGCGCGTCGATGCGCGCGGGATGGCGCTCAGGACGCGCGCGCCTTGCCGGGATCACCCCGCAGGCGGCGCGTTCCCCGACTGTGACTGGAGACCGTAATGAGCGATTCGACGAGTGCCATGCCCAACGGCTTCGACATTCTCAAGAAGATGTGGGAAGCCTTCAGCCCGCCCGCGACCTTCACCTCGCCGCTCACGCAGTTGATGCAGAGCGCGGCGCCGTTGCTCGATCCCGAGGAGATCGAAAACCGTATCGCCGAGATGCGTGCGGTAGAGCAGTGGCTCACGCTCAACCTGAACGTGCTGCGCTCGACAATTCAGGCCTTCGAAGTGCAACGGGCCACCTATGCGACGCTGCGCGCGTTCGGCACTGGTACCTTCGGCGCGGCAGGCGATACGCAGGCGAGCGCGTCGCCGTTTGGACAGGCAGGCACGGCGAACTTCTGGCGCTCGCCGTTTGCCGCCGAGGCGCCGGCACAGGACGTCGAACCGCCGGCGAGCGCGCCGGAACCCGAGCCTGAGCCAGAACCGGCGGCGCCCGAAGCGGCGGCTGCGTCAGAGGAAGCCGCGGCGACAGGCGGCGACGCGCAATCACCATTCTCGCAGGCAGGCAACGCTTACGGTGCCCTGGATCCGTCGATGTGGTTTAACGCCATGCGCGCGCAGTTCGATCAGATTGCCGCTGCCGCGCAGGCGGCCGGTGTGTCGGCCGCCCAGATGACGGAAGCCGCCGCGGCGCAAATGTCGGAGGCGGCCGCCAAGACGACGCAGGCCGCACCGGCAAAGCCGGCGAAGTCCGCGAAATCAGCGGCGACGGCTGGGACGGCCTCCGCGAAGGCGTCCGGCCAGGCCTCGGCAAAGGCCGGCGCCTCCCAGCGTGCGGCGGGGTCGACGAAGGCGGCAGGCAAGACCGCCGCCAAGCGTGCGCCCGCCAGCAAGACGACGCCGGCGAAATCGGCAGCGGCCAAGACCGCCGCCAAAACCTCGGCAAAGGCGGCCCCTGCCGCGGGCAAGCCACCGGGCAAGCAAGCCTCGTGGAAGTGGTGACGTCGTCGCGCTGGCGCGACGCACGCGGTCGGGTGACGGTGGCACCCACCGCGGCGGCAGGGACAGCCGCAACGACAGCGGCAACCGCAACCGCAACGACAACGACAACGACAGCGCTAACCACGGCGGGAGGAGGCCCCCATGATTTCAGGCGAACGTACCGGCCTCGTCCTGATGGGCGGCGGGGCACGCGCGGGGTATCAGGTGGGCGTGCTGGCGGCGATTGCCGCGATCCAACGTGAAGTGCTGCCGTCGCGGCGGGCGATTCCATTTCCCATTGTCTGTGGCACCTCCGCTGGTGCGATCAACGCGGCGGCACTCGCTTCGCATGCCGACGATTTCCAGCATGGGGTCATGAAGCTCGATGCGGTGTGGCGTCAATTCCATGCCGGTCAGGTGTTCCGCGCGGACTCGCTGGGGATGGCGGGCACCGGCGCGCGTTGGCTGGCCGCACTGTCGCTGGGTTGGGCGCTGCGCCGTTCGCCGCGTTCGCTGTTCGACTGGTCGCCCCTGGGCGATATGCTGCGCAGCGCGATCCGCCTCGATCGGCTGCCCGACGTGTTTGCGTCTGGCGCGCTCGAGGCCTTGTCGGTGACGGCGCTCTCGTACTCGTCGGGCAAGCACGTCACCTTCTATCAGAGCGCCGAGCCGATCCAGGCCTGGAAGCGTTCGCTGCGTCTGGCGCGCGCGGTGCCGTTGAGCGTCGAGCACTTGCTGGCATCGAGCGCGATCCCGTTTCTCTTCCCCGCCGTCGAACTCGATCTCGACGGGCAGCCGGAATATTTCGGTGACGGATCGATGCGTCAGATTGCGCCGCTCAGTCCGCCGATCCATCTGGGCGCCACCCGCATCCTGATCATTGGCGCGGCGCACGGCCAGTACGGGCTCGACAGCAGCGGCGAGCGCATCGGCGGGTACCCCAGTCTTGCGCAGATCGGCGGGCAGGCGCTCGCCAGCGTGTTCATCGATGGCCTGTCGGCGGATCTGGAGCGTCTCCAGCACATCAACAACGTGCTGCGGTATGTGCCCGAAGCACAACGCGAGTCGAGCGGCTGGCGACCCATCGAGACGCTTTTGATCTCGCCAAGCCAGCGCATCGAGCCGATCGCGGCGCGGCATCTGCAACAGTTGCCGCGGGCCGTTCGAACGATCCTCGGCGCGATCGGGGCGGACGAAGCGCGCGGTGCCGCCTTCGCCAGCTACCTGCTGTTCGAGTCGTCCTACACGCAGGAACTCATTGCGCTGGGCGAGGCCGATGCCTACGCGCAGCGCGACGCGATTGCGGCATGGCTCGTGGCGGAAGCGGATGGCACGAGCCCGCTCCATCGTGTCGAGGCTGGCGCGGTTGGGGGCGGTGGATTGCCGGCGAATTCGCCGCTATCGGCGGAGTCGCCCGCCGCCGTGGCGGATACTGGCAAGCCGGCCGCATGAGTTGTTGTCTTCACTGAACCTGCCCCTATGTCGAAATCCACTGTTGCGTGTCCGTATCCGTCGACGTTCTGGCGCGATCCGGCGCTGCCGTTTCTCGAAGCGCGAGAAGTGCGCGATGGGCGTCGCGTCTGCTACGCGTTGCACAGCCATGAGACGTTTTCCATCGGCGCCGTGACGGGAGGGCGCAGTACCTATCGGAATGGCCGGGCACACGAGAGGGTGGGCCGCGGCAGCGTTGTCGTGATGAACCCTGACGCGGTGCATGCTTGCAATCCCATTGACGACGAGGCGTGGGCCTATCGGATGCTGTTCGTCGACACGGTGTGGTTGCGCGAAACGCAACGAGAACTGGGTTTCGGGCATGGACAGGATCTGCATTTGTTCGACCCGATGTCCGCTGACGATCCGGTGTTGTACCGGGGGTTTAACCGGCTCTATGACGTTTGCACCGACGCGACGCGCGACCGGCTTGAGCGCGAGAGCGTGGTGCAGCAGTTTTTCATTGACGTGCATGAGCGGTTGAACCCTGCGCCGCAACCGATGCGGGACGACTCGCACAAGCTGCGCCGCGCCGCCGATTTCATCCGTGCGCACTGCACAGAGGCGCTGACGCTTGCGCAGATTTGCGCGGCGGCGGGCCTATCGGCGTCTTATCTGACACGCGTCTTTCGAGAGCAATACGGACTCACGCCGCACGCCTTTCTCATGGACCAGCGGATTCAATATGCACGGCGCCGACTGCGTCGTGGACATGCCATTGCCGAGGTGGCGCTCGATGCGGGCTTCGCGGACCAGGCGCATTTCCAACGCGCCTTCAAGCAACGCCTCGCCACGACGCCTGGGCATTACCGGGAGCCGCACGCCGCCTGATTCGACGCCGCGAAGGCGCATGTTTCCTTAGCCGGTCGCGACAAGATACACGGCACTTCCCGCCAACAGCGCCGCCATCGCGCAGTTCAGACGCCGCACGCGCCGCGCGTCGCGCATGCGATGACGCAACATCGCACCCGCGGCGGCCCAGCATCCCACCGAGCACCAGCAAACGACAAAGTAGATCGCCGCGAATTGCCAGATGCGCGCGGGATCACCTGCCGTGTACGCGCCCATTCCGGCCAGCGCCGCGAGCCAGGCTTTCGGATTGAGCCACTGCATGACGGCGCCTTTCGATATTGTCGGGCCACGCTGCGTGTCGGCGTCGTTCAACACGCCGTTATCGATCGCCAGTTTGTAGGCCATATAAAGCAGGAACGCCACGCCGAACCACTGAATCGCGTGCATCAGTACGGGCATGCGGTGCAGTAACTCGTGTACGCCGAAGCCGACTGAAACGAGCAACGCGACGAAGCCCACCGTCGCACCTGTCACATGACGCAGGCTCGGTCCGAGGCCATAGCACGCGCCTGCGCCCAGCGCCACGACATTGACCGGACCCGGCGTGATCGAAGCGGCCAATGCGAACGCCGCCATTGAATAGAAAAGTGTCATCGGATCCCTCGATGCTGAAGAAAGCGGGTGAAGCGAGGTTCCGAATGTAGGCGGCGACGGACGCCGTGTATTGAAGAAAACTGCCCTTTGGCAAATGGCCGTGTGCCGACGTCTCAGCGAAACAGTCGATGGCGTAGCCAACGCAATAGACGTCCAAAGATGGGGAGCTTGACGTAGATATCTTCAGTGGCGTCCCAATAGTCGCGCTGATAGGCCACGCGCCCGTCCACGGCGAGACGAAGGTGGGAGGCGCCGTGGATGACCTGTTCGTCCTCGAGCCACCGCTTGGCGTGGAAATGCAGGTTCCAGACGAGCAGCGCCTGATTGTGTTGCAGCAGCGTGGCGGTGAATTCGATGCGTGGCACATCGACCCGCTCGAACAGATGCGTGAGCAGCGTGGCCACTTCGGCCGCGCTGCGCACCTCGTGCAGCGGCGTCTTGAGATAAACATTGGGCGCGTAGAACTCACCGAGATTCCCGACGCTTTGGCGGGTGAGAGTCTCGAAGTAGCGTGTCAGGCGCGTGAGCGACGCAGCGTGATCGATATCCATAGGCACACTCGCGTGGGCGCTGTGACAGCGCGATTCGATGAGCCCGTCCATGCCTTGGGCGGGGCCGGTCTCTCCCGTCCCGAACGCGCGTCGCCGGGATCGGCCTCCCGTCAATTTACCTCGGCAGCGCGCTCTTGCGCCGTGATGTCGCCTCGCGCGTGGCGTCGATGAGACACGCGGCAGTCGCTGCCGCGCGGGCGTTCAGCGCGCGTCGCTGATCAGATCGGCACGAAGGTCGGGGGCACTGGTGCGCGGATCCAGCCATATCGCGAAGAATGCGCGGCCGAAGGCGTCGCCCGCGATCTGACCGATCAGTTTGCCGTCCGAGAAGAATCGTGTGCCGTCGCCAGGCTGGAAGACGCCGGTCAAGTGCTGTCCAGCCGTGACGTCGGGCAGGATGTGCGCCAGGGCTTCGGCCCAATGCTGCCGTTGGGCGTCGGTAGCCACCTGGAGCTTGTTCATCTCGATCAGACTTCGCTGCACCAGCGTGTGCGATTTGAAACTGCGCGCGTAGCGTAGGTCCAGCACCAGGGGGTGCGCACTCCAGTTGGCGCTGACGTGCTCGGCGCCGGAGAAGAGTTCTGCGTCGTAAAGATGAAAACCCAGGCGGGTGAAGGAGCCGCGGCCGACCAGATGAGCGGTAGGGATTTCCTGCGACGCCAGTTGCCCGGCGTCGAACGCCAGGGCGCCGGGGGCTGTTACCACCGTCGCCAGAAAGCAGGCGGTGCGTAGCCATGCGGCAAGTACGGGACGAGTTGCCATGCTCGGCTCCTTATCGGTCAAGGATCCAGTCGAGTCGGTAGGCCCGTTGGCGGCGCAGGGTTCGTTCTGCCTATGCGCCGGCCGATACAATGTGTTGCGTATTTGCGACTGAGAACTATCCTCAAAGCGCGGCGCGAAAATGGCATTGCGGCGTCGGCAGGGATGGATTCTGGAACCCGGTCGCAGGTACGGAACGATTGCTTTCAGCGTAGACCATCGGACGCCGCTCGCGCAGGCCCGTGGCACAGGGGCAAACCCTGACCTGCTGCCGTGGCATCCGCATTCGCAGGCCCCGATGCCTGTGACGGCCAAGGCGGCGGCGCGGCGCAATCTTGCCGCCGGCGGCGGTTCGGAACGCCCGCGATGCCTCGAGCATAGGCGCGTTGCGTGACAATTTGACGGGCGTCAAAATTACGACGCATTACCGTCACATGAGGGGCGGCGTTGGCGGGATTAAACGGCTTTTATGTTATGATTCAAGAGTTTGCCTATATTTTAGTAGGGTCGCTCTAAGCCATATCGCCAGGATGCGGCCAGATTACAGGCGTTAATTCGTCGTCCTTCAGCGACGGCAGGGTTCAAGACGTGAAGTCGGACGGCGGGGGCCGCCCACGACACGCTCACCGTTTTGTCTGTCGAAATTCGGCGTAAACTTTCACAATACTATCTTGAGTCCTGGTGTAAGGTCTCGCGACCTTGGGGGTAATTGAAATGAACGAAATGCTGTATCCCGAACTGTACAAGTCGTTGGAGGCAGTGCGTTGGAACATGGAGAAGGACATTCCTTGGGACAAGTTCGACGCCAGCCAGCTCTCCGACGATCAGGCGCGCACCATCAAGATGAATGCCATCACGGAATGGGCGGCGCTGCCGGCCACCGAGATGTTCCTGCGCGACAACCGTGACGACAGCGACTTCTCCGCGTTCATGAGCGTGTGGTTCTTCGAAGAGCAGAAGCACTCGCTGGTGCTTATGGAATACCTGCGCCGGTTCCGCCCGGACCTCGTGCCGACCGAAGCCGAACTGCATGCCGTGCGTTTTCCATTCGACCCGGCTCCGCCGCTCGAGACGCTGATGCTGCACTTCTGCGGCGAAATTCGCCTGAATCACTGGTATCGCCGTGCGGCCGAATGGCACACCGAGCCGGTGATCAAGGCCATCTACGAAATCATCTCGCGTGACGAAGCGCGTCATGGCGGCGCTTACCTGCGCTACATGAAGAAGGCACTGACGAGCTTTGGCGACAACGCGCGTGCCGCGTTCGCGAAGATCGGCGTGCTGATGGCCTCGGCGCGTCGCACCGAAAAGCCGCTGCATCCGACCAACCTGCACGTGAACAAGGACCTGTTCCCGAACGACACGGTGCAGTCGCGTCTGCCGGAGCCGGAGTGGCTCGAGCACTGGCTCGACGAGCAAATCAAGTTTGACGACAGCTGGGAGAAGAAGGTCGTCGAGCGCATTCTGCACAACATGTCGTTGCTGTTCGAGCACACGTTTGCGACGGCGCAGGACCTGAATCGCTACCGCAAGGAAATTACGAGCCGTCTGGCGGCGGTGGCCGCACCGGCGGTTGCCGCGGCATCGTAACCACGCGTTCGGCGCATTCGGCGCCGACGGTATCGACAAAAAAGGGGCTTCGGCCCCTTTTTTGTTACCGCCTCCGAGGCGTGGGACAATAGCGCATCCACTTCGAACGATCGTCATGTCTGCTTCCCAAGTCATTCCTCCGGCCGATTTCGAGGCCAAGATTCTGTCTCGCGAGGCCCTCGCTGCGCTGGCGCCGTCGCTGCCGCGACCGCTGGTGTTCACCAATGGCGTGTTCGACATCCTGCATCGCGGTCATGTGACCTATCTCGCGCAGGCGCGCGCACTCGGGGCGTGCCTTATCGTTGGGGTGAACAGCGACGCGTCGGTGCGCACGCTCGGCAAAGGCGACGACCGTCCGATCAACAACGAAAACGACCGTGCGGCATTGCTCGCCGCGTTGCAAAGCGTCGACTACGTCGTGACGTTTGGCGAATCGACGCCCGAGGCACTGATTGCCGCCGTGCGTCCCGACATTCTCGTCAAAGGCGGCGACTACGAGATGGACAAGCTGCCGGAGTCTGCGCTCGTTCGCGGCTGGGGCGGCAAGGCGTTGGCCATTCCGTTCGAACATCAGCGCTCGACGACGTCGCTGCTCAAGAAGGTGCGTGCCCAATCATGAATCTGGCCCCGCTCGTTGAAGTCACCCGCGGCGCCATGGGCGTCGACACGGTGGAGTGCGTGCATTACGGCGCCGTGGCCGTGGTCGATGCGCAGGGGCGTCTGCGCTACGCCGCAGGTGACCCGTCGTTTCTGACGTTTTCGCGCTCCACGCTCAAGCCGTTTCAGGCGCTGCCGTTCGTCGAGGGCGATGGCGTGGCGCATTTCGGGCTGACGCAGCCGGAGCTGGCGCTGCTGTGTGCGAGCCACTCGGGTGAGACGTTCCACGTCGAGGGCGTGCAAAGTCTGCTGAACAAGGCGGGGTGTGACGAACATCATTTGCAGTGCGGTTGCCACACGCCGACGTTCTATTCCGCCACCGGAAAGCGTGCGCCGGCGGATCTGAAGCCGACGTCGCTGCATCACAACTGCTCGGGCAAGCATGCGGGCTTCCTCGCGTATTGTGTGCAACACGGTCTGCCGCTCGATACCTATCTGGATCCGGCCCATCCGCTGCAACAGGCGATTCGCGCGCGTGTCGGCGATGTTGTCGGCGTGAAGGGCGACACGCTGGCGTTGGGCATCGACGGATGCTCCGCGCCGAACTACGCGTTGCCGCTCGACAAGCTTGCCGCCGCCTACGCCCGGCTTGCCGCGAGCGACGATGCCGCACTCGCGACCTTGTTCGCCGCCATGACGCAGCAGCCGGAAATGGTGTCCGGCACGGCGCGCAACGATCTGGCGTTCATGCGCATGGCGCCCGGAGACTGGGTGGCCAAGATCGGCGCCGACGGTGTGCAGACGATCGGCGTTCGCTCCGCGGGCTTGGGTATTGCGATCAAGGTCGTCGATGGCAATATGCGCGCGCTGTATACCGCGGCGGTGGCGGTGCTCAAGGCGCTGGGGCTGGTCGAATCGCCCGAGACGACCGGGCTGGCGCCATGGGTGTCACCCGCCATCCGGAATGCGCGGGGCACCCACACTGGGGTGGTGCGTCCTGTGGTGGCGTTGAAGCGCGTCGGCTGAATCGGCTGAGCCGGGCTCAGGACCGGCTCAGCTCACACTCAGTCGAACTCAGCCCAGTCCAACTCATCCCATCCCAGTCCAGTCCAGTCCAGTCCAGCTCACACCAGACCAACTCGGACCCGCTCGGAGTCGTTCAGACCAGCGCAACCGGCTGTACCCGACGCAGCCAGCCGCAACCGCTGCAATCCGACGCAGCGCCACGCGACACAAGCGTCACCCTGGTGCGTTACCGGTCGGGGAGGGGCAACTCCGTACCCATTGCGCCGACCACTGTTGCGTCACGACGCCGCGAATCTGGGCGGCGGCATTCGCATTGATGCCCACAATCCGGTAGACGATTCGGCTCTTTGCGTTGGGCCTTTCGCTCAACTGCGGCGTGATGCCTCGCTTCTGCGCGGCGGCCATCAAGCGCAGCGCACGCTCCTTGTCGTTGAACAGCCCGAGCGAGACGACGAGCGCCGAGCCGTCGCCATTGAGCAGGAAATACTCTGTCACCCCTGCTGCGCGAAGTTGCGCCACCTGTTTGTCGGCGGCGACTTTGTTGGGCACCGGCTCGAGATGCACCCAGTACCGCTTGTCGAGCGCCACCGATTGAATGTCACCTTGTCCCGAAGGCAGTGCCGCGAGCAAAAGGCCGCGCGCTTGTTGTGCGTCATTGGCGGCGAATGGGCCGACATCCAGGCAGAGGGGAGCGACAGTCGCCGCGGCGGCCTGCGAGGCCGCCGCATCGGCCGAGACTGCATTTGTCGTTGCGGTGGCGACTGCCTGACTTGCGGTCACCGTCGCCAATGGCGACACGGACGAGGGCGCCCCTGCGGACGCCCCTGCCGTCTCTTCGGCGCCTGAAGCCCCCGTTGATGCCGACGCTCGGGAGGCTTGCGCATCGCGAGTCCCCCCGGCCGATGCCCCGGCGGCCTCAGAGACCGCGGCAGCGGGCGGCTGACCGCTGATCGCTGCCCCGGTCAATCGAATGCGTTCCGGCGCGAGTTGCTTCTCGACACGCGCCGGTTCGCGGCCAGTCGTCGGCAGCACATCCCGCCATTTCAGCCAGCCGAACTGCACGGCGGCGAGTGCCGCGTTCGCCGCGAGAAACATGACAAGCAACAGCGCACGCAACATCTCACGCTCCGCCAGGGGAAGGGTCGGCATCGCGCGGTGCGGGTACCGAAACATCCGTCAAACGGGGAACGGCGGCGTCAGCCGCGCCCGCGCCAGACTCGGCAGCAAGAAGCGCCACCTCGTATAAACCGGCCGGTACCAGTTGATCGTGTTCGGTAACGGGTAGCGCCAGGGTGTGCGCGAGCGCCTGGCGTGCGCCGCCCGCGAGCACGCAACGCACTGGCGCGCCGAGTTGCGTCTGCAGTTGCGCGTGACTGCGCTCGACGAGGCCGGCCTGTGCGGCAGCGCATCCGCGCAGAATGGCATCGGTCGTGCTGCGCGCGAACGCCTGTCCACCGGAGGCCATGGTGGCGTCGAGCGACGGCAATTGTGCGGTGCCGACGGCCAGCGACTGGAGCATCAGCGCAGGCCCCGGCGCGATCAGTCCGCCGAGATAATCGCCGTCCGCGTGCAAGGCTTCCACGGTGGTGGCCGTGCCGAGCGTAACGATCAGCAGATGTTCGCCCGGCCACGCCGCGTGTGCGCCGATCAGGCTTGCCCAACGGTCGCTACCGAGCTGGGTGGGAACGTGATAACCGTTGCGCACGCCTGCCCGCGATCCACTCGCGCGCAAGATTTGCAGCCAATCGGCCGATGCCGTGCCCCACAGCGTTTGCAGTGTCATGCGCACGGCTTGCTCTGCCGCGTCGCCCGCCACGTTCGCAAGCCAGACCCCCGCCGGTGCCGGGCAGACGAAGCCTTCGTCCTTCCCCCCCTGACCGCCCTGGCCGCCCTGGCCGATGGCGAGCGGCGCCCGGTTCGGCGCAAAGTGGGCCTGGTCGACCGAGCCCGAGGCCAGCGCAGCCCAACCCGCGCGAATTTGCGCGGCGAGCGTGCGCCATTGCGCGTGATCGACCGCACCGCTGGCAAGAAACGAGGGCGACGCCGCGCGCCAATTCTCAGGACGCGTGGCTGGCGCGAGCGCCCATTTGATCCGGCTGTTGCCGGCATCGACGAGCAGCCACGGCGCGCTGTTCGCGCCCGCAGCGTGGGTGTCGCCGGTGCCGTGCACGGTACGCGTGCCGCTCACGAGGTGTGGGCTCGCGGAGGTTGCCGCAGGCGACGCGCCGTCTGCGGGACGCGACGGCGGTGTGCGTCGGGCCGCGCTCATCGATGGCCCCTTTCGGCGCCAGGCGTGCCGGAGGCATCGAG
The DNA here is from genome assembly GCF_902459725.1 of Pandoraea eparura. Taxonomy (GTDB): domain Bacteria; phylum Pseudomonadota; class Gammaproteobacteria; order Burkholderiales; family Burkholderiaceae; genus Pandoraea; species Pandoraea eparura. Next base: position 506,252 of record NZ_CABPSH010000002.1, on the reverse strand, counting down.
CAATCGCACGGACACTTCGCCACTCGAGACGGTGCGCTCGCCGGTGTGGGTAGCCACGCGCAGGCAGCCTTGCGAATCGACACCGAGCGCCACGCCCTGCAACAGATCGCGACCATTTTCGATGACGCGAATCGGCGCGCCGCCATACGCGTGCATCGCTTCCCAATCGTCGCGGAAGACGCCGAAACCCTGCTCGGCAAAGCGATTCAGCATGGCGGCGAGACGCGGGGCCAAAGCGATCAACACCGACGACATATCCGGATCCGCCAACACCGATTCGAGCGCCGCGGGCGGCGTGGCCGGCACGGCGGCCGATGACGTCACACTGCCGTCGGACGGCGCTGCATGGTCGATGCGTGCGGCGACATCCGCGGCCCGACGAAGATTGACGCCGATGCCGATGACGACGCCGATGTGTCCGGGCCCCGCCGGGATCGTTTCGATCAGGATGCCCGCGAGCTTGCCGCCGCGCAGCAGGACATCGTTGGGCCATTTCAGGCCGAGCGCGTGCGGCGCCGTCAGCGGCAGGTCCGAGAGTCCCTCCACCACCGCGACGCCCGTCGCGAGCGACAACCCGGCCAGATCGGCGGGACCGCCCGGCATGACATAGGCGAGCGAGAACGTGAGGCTGTCGCCCGGCACGCTTTGCCAGGCGCGGCCGCGTTGCCCGCGTCCGCCCGTCTGGCGCATCGCAACTCGCACCATGGGCGCGCACGACGTGTCCTGGCGAAGGCGGGCGAGCAGATCGAGATTCGTGGAGCCGGTGGTCTCGACGACGTCGACCTGCCAGTCGCGGCAAGTGGCGGCCAGCGCCGAGCGAATCCGGTCGCCATCCAACTGGCGCGATGGCATGTCGTGCGATGGTTGGCCACCCGCTTCGGCAGGGCGTTCGGGCGAAGCCCCCGCTGCGGCAGCGGGGGTGGCGTTCGGCGAGGAGGGTGCGGCGCTATTCATGGCTGCTATTGTAGCGGCGAGGCCGGTACCGCGCCGGTCTGCGCTGCAGCCATTCCCGTTTTTCGGTATTGTCCGAGGCCCAAATCGGCCGGTTCTGCCGTGTTTTCAGCCGGCGCCGGGTTGCCATCGACCGGTCGCCCCTGTACCGTACAATGACCGCGTTTTGCCGGATTTCAGCGGGTTGATAGCCAGGAGATCGTCTGTTTTGAACCTCGATGCCGTGCCCACTCTCGAGCTGACCACCTCGGCGCAAGGCCCGGTGGTCATGCTTCGCGGCTTGTGGACAGCGCTGGCACTCTCGCAGCGCAAGAAGACGCTGCTGCGCCTGGTGGATTCACTGCCGCAGGGCGATCTGGCGTGGGATCTGACCAGCGTCGAGCGACTTGATCACGTCGGCGCGCAGGCGCTTTGGCGCTATTGGCAACGTCGGTTTCCCGAGCGCATCGCGCTCACGCCGACACAGCGTGCGCTCTTCGATCACCTTGCCGAATTCGATCGCTCGCGACAGAGCCCGGCGCCCACGCGCCGCCTCGATCCGATCAGCCGGCTGGGCGCGTCGCTCTTCACGTTGGGCGATCATCTGCGCGATGGCGTCACGATGTTCGGACGTTTCGTCATCGACCTCGGCCGCGTCATTCGTCATCCGATCCGCGCGCCGTGGCTGGAGATGTCCGCGAATATCTACAGCGCGGGGGCCAAGGCGCTCGGCATCACGGCACTCGTCGCCTTCCTGATCGGCATCGTGCTGTCCTATCTGTCGGCCCAGCAGCTCAAGCTGTACGGGGCGAGCACGTTCATCGTCAACATCCTCGGGCTGGCGGTGATTCGCGAACTCGGCCCGGTGCTTTCCGCCATTCTCGTGGCGGGGCGCTCGGGGTCGGCCATCACCGCTCAGCTCGGCGTGATGCGCGTGACCGAAGAACTCGATGCCATGCGCGTGATGGACATCCCGCATGGGCTGCGGCTCGTGCTGCCGAAGGTCATTGCGCTGTCCATCGCCATGCCGCTGCTCGTCATGTGGACGAATATCATCGCCTTGTTCGGCGGCGCGCTCGCGGCAAAGTACGAACTTGGCATCGGGCTGCGCTACTTCTTCACCACGCTACCCAACGCGGTGCCCATCGCCAATCTTTGGATCGGCCTGGGAAAAGGAGGCGTCTTCGGCATGTTGATCGCGCTCGTGGCCTGCCATTTCGGCATGCGCGTAAAGCCGAACACGCAGAGTCTCGGCGAGGGCACGACACAGTCCGTGGTGACATCGATTACCGTCGTGATCCTGGCCGATGCCATCTTCGCGATCCTGTTCCGCAACGTGGGGATCGGCTGATGCCCAAGTCTCCCGTGCCCGATCGGTCGCAGACGCCCGCCAGGGCGGGCGTTCCGGCTGTGCCCGCGCCGGTGTCGGCGTCAGTGCCGGCGCCTGCGTCGACTGATGTCGGCGATGTGATATCCGGCGCCGCCGCGAGTTGCCCGCCCGTCTCGTCGAGCCTGTCGGGCGACGCCGAGCCGGTGATCGAAGTTCGTGATCTCACCAAGCGCTACGGCTCGCACACCATTCACGAGCATCTTGATCTTACCGTGGGGCAAAGCGAGATCATCGCGCTCGTCGGCGGCTCGGGGTCGGGCAAGACCACGCTGATTCGGCAGATCATCGGGCTGGAATCGCCAACCAATGGCCATATCAGCGTCTTCGGTCACGACATCACGTCGATCGATCGGCGCACCTCGCACCTGCTGCGCCGTCGCTCGGGCATGCTGTTTCAGCGCGGTGCGCTGTTCTCTGCGATGACGGTGTTCGACAACATTGCGCAACCACTGCGCGAGTTGCACACGCTGTCGGAAGATCTGATTCGCGATGTCGTGATGTACAAGCTCGAGATGGTGGGGCTGTCGGGGCGCATGGCCAACCGCATGCCGTCGGAGTTGTCGGGCGGGATGATCAAGCGTGTGGGCATCGCTCGGGCCATCGCGCTCGAGCCGGAACTGCTGTTTCTCGACGAGCCCACGGCCGGGCTCGACCCGCAGGCGTCCGATGAATTCGTGGACATGATTCGTGGCCTGCATCACTCGCTCGGCCTGACGGTCGTGATGGTCACGCACGATCTGGACACCGTGATGATGCTCGCCACACGGGTGGCGGTGCTCGCCGAGCGCAAGGTGCTCGTCAATGCGCCGGTGGAAGACGTGGTGCGGGTCGATCATCCGTTCATCCACAGCTTCTTCCTCGGTGAGCGTGGCCGACGCGCGTTGCTGGCGTTGCCCGCGGCGCGGCGCGCCAGGATTTCGGAGTTACTCGACGATGGAAAATAAATCGCACGCTTTCATGGCAGGCCTCTTCACACTGGTGTTGCTCGCCGCCGTCGCCGCGTCGGTGTACTGGTTCAATCGCGACAACCGCGTACGCCTGCCTTACGATCTGGTCGCGCACACCAATGTGACCGGGCTGAATCCGGAATCCGCCGTGCGCTATCGCGGGCTGGCCGTCGGGAAGGTCGAGTCGATCAAGTTCGACCCCCGCACGCCGGGCCAGATCCTGATTCGCATTCTTGTGAACGAGGGCACGCCGATGACGCGCTCGACCTTCGCTACATTGAGCTATCAAGGCGTAACGGGGTTGGCCTTCGTGCAACTGGACGACGATGGGCATGACCGAACGTTGCTGCCGTCGTCCGAGAAGCATGTCGCGCAGTTGCGGCTGCGCCCGAGTTTTGTGGACGAGCTGCAGCGGCGCGGCAACAACCTGGTGCATCAGCTCGAATCGGCAACCTCCTCGGTCAACACGCTGCTGTCGCCCGAGAACCGGCAGGCCATGCTCGATTCGATCAACAGCGTGAAGGCGGCCGCGCAAAGCGTGAATCGCGTGGCGCAGCAGCTCGAACCTGTCACGGCGCAGTTGCCGGACACGTTGCACGAACTCAATGGCACGCTCGCCGGGGCGCATCGTCTGACCCAACAATTGACCGATCCGCAGGGGCCGCTAGTGCGCAACCTGGATAGCGTGGGACGCGCGGCCGATCAGGCGGCGTCGAGTCTGGCGGCGTTCCAGGGCACCATGGAAACGTTCGAAGGTTCGCTGCAACAGGAAGCGCTGCCGCGCCTGAACACGCTCTCGGACGATCTGCGCTTTACGACGCAGGCGGTCGGTCAAGCGGCCGAGACGATCAACCGCAATCCGCGCGCGCTGCTGTTCGGCACGTCGCCGCCGCCACCCGGTCCGGGCGAAACGGGTTTTTCCTGGCCCGGTGGAGGGCGTCAATAATGCGCAACACTGTCATGCAAGGGGAGAGGGAGATGACTGACCCGACCGACGCGATCAACGCCCACGGCGCGGCCGTCGCGCCGCGCGAAGGAGCCCATCGCGCGCGTGCGCCGATCCCGTGGTGGCTTTGCGCCGCGGCGGTCTTGCTGGTGGCGGGATGCGCCGCCCAGGCGCCGTCGGCCTCGCTGACGCGCTTCGATCTCGGTCCGCCGACGATACCCGCCGCATCGGCCAAGGGCGGTGCCAATGCCGCCGCCACCACTGCCGCCGCCACGCATGCCACGCACTCTGCCGCCGCGCCGTCGCCGGACGTTGTTGCCGCCGCCGGACAGCGGCTGTCGCCGCTCAAAGTGGTGGTCAATGCGCCGAGCTGGCTCGACGTCGACACGATCTACTACCGCTTGCCTGCCAGCGATGGCGATCAGGCCCGCGGGTATGCGAACAGCCGATGGCTGGCGTCGCCGGCACGGCTCTTCGGCGATCGGTTACGCGCCGCCCTGTCGGTCGACCGACCGGTGCTGGCGGCGGGCGACCCGAGCGCTGCGCCCGCGTTGCGTGTGGAACTCGAGGAGTTTGCGCAGTACTTCGACAATGCGTCGACGAGCCGTGGCGTCGTCCAGATACGTGCCACGCTGTTCGACGGGCCGAAGCTGCTCGCGCAGACGACGCTACGTGCGCAGGCCCCCGCCGCACGTGCCGACGCCGCCGGCGGCACGCGCGCGCTGGCCGCGGCCAGCGACGCGGTGCAAACGCAACTGATCCAATGGCTCGCCGGGCGCGTGCCGGTGCCATCGGCCATGACCGCCACACATGCGCCGGCGTCCTCGCGTGGGTTGCCGGCCACGTCGCCGGCCGCGGGCGTGCCCGCACAATAGGACCGCGCCGCCGATGACCGAGCCGGATGTCAAACCCTGGCAACGACGCGCCTCGCCGCTCACGCGTCAGGCGCTGCTTTGCCTGATACTGCTGATCGCCTACGCGAGCCTGTATCCGTTCGAATTCCAACGTGCGGCGGTGGGACCGTTCGACTACCTGTTCGCGCCGTTACCCCGCTGGATCACGCAGTTCGATGTGATCACCAACGTGCTTGGATACCTGCCGCTCGGCATCTTGACCGTGCTGGCCCTGCACCCGGCCTGGCGGGGCGTGCGAGCCGTCATCGCCGCCTTCGTGCTCGGCGCGTTGCTTTCCTGCGGCATCGAGGCGTTGCAGACATATTTGCCGACGCGGGTCGCGTCGAACGTCGATCTCGCCACGAACGCGCTGGGCGCGCTCATCGGTGGCGCGATCGCGGTACCGCTCACCAGTCCGCTGCTCGATCGCGGATGGTTGCGGCACTTGCGCTTCGCCTGGTTCGAGCGGCACGCGAGCGTGCTGCTCGTATTGCTGGCCCTGTGGCCGTGGGCGCAGGCCTACCCCCAGCAGTTCCTCTTTGGCGACGGCGACCTGGTGCGCCAGATATGGCTCTGGCAGGACCCCGATGTCACCGGGCGGGTGATCGACTGGGTGCCGCGATTGGGGCAACTGCAGGACTATCTTTCCGAACTCGATGCTGTCGCCAGTCACGCGCTGTGGGAGACGGTGGTGAGTGCCAGCGGCACCGTCCTGGCGGGGTTGCTCGCCACGCTCGCGATGCGCCGTACGGCACCGCGCGTGCCATTGCTGTGCGCAATGTTCATCAGCGCTTTCGCGATCAAGGCCATCGCGTCGGCGTGGCAGTTCTCGCCCGCGCAGGCATTCGACTGGGTGACGGCGGGCGCCATCTACGGCGTGATCATCGGCGCACTGGTACTGCTCGTCGCGGGCCGCGGGCCGCGCGCGCTGCGCGGCGCCGTCGCGCTGGCGGCGCTCATTGTGCTGCTGGTGCTCGTGAACCTGCTGCCGGCGAACCCCTACTACGAAGCGGCACTCCAGTCGTGGCGGCAAGGCCGCTATGTCCACTTCAACGTGCTGGCCCGCTGGCTCGCCTGGACATGGCCGTACCTCGCGCTGATCTACCTGCTCGCCATGTTCGATCCGAGCCATCGCGGCCCCGCGCGCAACGTCGGCGCGCGGCGCTGAGGTCCACCCGTTCCCGCCACGCGCGGCTTCCTGAGCGCACGGGGGGGCGGACGCCGCAAGGCGCGGGCAGGTCGGTTAGAATGGCCCGCAATACGTTGCCACTTTGCCAAAGTCCCGACATGGCCACCCAGCCGCAGTACTACCAGCATCACATGTTTTTCTGCCTGAATCAGCGCGAACCCGGCGCCGATCGCCCCTCCTGCGCCAACTGCAACGCACAAGCGATGCAGGAGTACGCCAAGGCAAAGGTCAAGCAACTCGGCCTGGCCGGCCCCGGCAAGGTGCGGGTGAACAAGGCGGGTTGCCTCGATCGCTGCGAGCAAGGACCGGTCGTGGTGATCTATCCCGAGGGGACCTGGTACACGTATATCGACGAAACCGATATCGACGAGATTGTCGAAAAGCATCTGGCGCAAGGCGAGATCGTCGAGCGTCTGCTGATCGACTGATCCTCGCGACGCACGCAACGCCCGGCGCGCTGCGCACGGGCCTCGCCGCACTTCAGCCCACTATCGCTCATGAACGCCCAGACTGAACGCTTCACTATCGACGGCCCGGTCGGCGCCATCGAAATTGCCATCGACCGTCCGGCAGGCGCGCCGCGCGGCATCACGCTCGTCGCCCATCCGCACCCGCTGTTCGGCGGCACGCTAGACAACAAGGTCGCCCAGACGCTCGCCCGGGCGTTCGTCCAGCTCGGCTACGCCGTGGTGCGTCCGAACTTTCGCGGCGTCGGCAAGTCGGCGGGCGAGCACGACAAAGGGATCGGCGAGCGCGACGACTTGCTCGCCGTGATCGACTGGATGCGCCAGCAACCGGGCTGGGAGACGTTGCCGCTCGCGCTGGCCGGCTTCTCCTTCGGCACGTTCGTGCTCTCGCATGTCGCGAAGACGCTGGAGGCCGCCGGGACGCCCGCGCAGCGTCTGGTGTTCGTGGGCACGGCAGCGAGCAACTGGGAGGTGGCGACAGTGCCGGCCGACACGCTGGTCATTCACGGCGAAATGGACGATACGGTGCCGCTGGCATCGGTGCTGGACTGGGCACGTCCGCAGACGCTGCCCGTCGTGGTCATTCCCGGTGGCGAGCACTTTTTCCACGGCCTGTTACCCCTGCTGAAACAGCTCGTGGTCGACGCGTGGCGTCATTGATACACCCGGGGCGAATTTCGGCAGATTTCGACCGTCCAGGCCCGCCGCGCTGGGGCCGCGAAATCGCGACGGGTATAATTCGGCCCTGAACCTTGTCATGCCGAGCCGGGTCTATGATCCCGACAGGCATGGCCCCGGCGCTCCGGTGCCGCCGTCTTCTTCGCCGTGCCGCGCGCTCGTCAGTGTGTCGGCGGCACGGCGCTTCATCAAGCGCAGATGCCCCTGAGCCTCACATCGTTTTCCTCATCGCCCATGAAATTCAACGCTTCGCTGTCCCGTGCCGCCGCCGCGGCTGCGCTCGTCGCTTGCGGCTCGCTTGTCGCGCTTCCCGCGCGTGCTCAACAGATTCCGCCGCCGCCGATGTCGGCCAAGGCCTGGACGATCGTCGACATCAACAGCGGTCAGGTGCTGGCTGCCGGTGACGCGGATGCACGGGTGGAGCCCGCGTCGCTCACGAAGATCATGACGTCGTACGTGATCTTCGAAGCCCTGCGCGACAAGCGCATTTCGATGGAGCAGACCGTCATTCCGAGCGATTCGGTTCGCAAGGTGGGTCGCGACGAGTCGCGCACGTTCATCGAAGCCGGCAAGCCGGTGTCGGTGCACGATCTCATCTACGGCATGATCGTGCAGTCGGGCAACGACGCGTCCATCGCGCTGGCCGAACTCGTCGGCGGCTCGCAACAGGGCTTTGTCGAGCTGATGAATCGCGCGGCGCAGCGCATGGGCCTGAAGCACACCCATTACGCGAACGTCGACGGGCTGACCGATCCGCAGCACTACACGACCGTGGCCGATATCGCGGCGGCGTCGACACACCTGATTCAGGACTTCCCCGAGTACTACAAGATCTACGCGGAGAAGAGCTTCACATACAACAACATTCGCCAGCCGAACCGCAATCGCCTGCTGTACCTCGATCCGACGGTCGACGGCCTGAAGACCGGCCACACGAAGGAAGCGGGTTACTGCCTCGTGGCCACGGCGTCGCGTCCGATGCCGGGCGCCCCGGGCGTGAACCGCCGCGTGCTGTCCGTGGTCGTGGGCGAGCCGACCGAGCGTGCGCGCGTGCAGGACAGCCTCTCGGCGCTGAACTACGGCTACCAGAACTTCGACACGCTGCGCGTGTACGGCGCCAATCAGGTCGTGGCCACGCCCAAGGTCTGGAAGGGCAAGGACAGCGAGCTGAAGATCGGTGTGAAGAAGGACACCTTCATCACCGTACCGAAGGGCACGGCCGACAAGATCAAGCCGCAACTGGAACTGCGTGAGCCGCTGATCGCGCCGATCGCCAACGGTACGCCGGTGGGTACCGTGAAGGTGATGGCCGACGGCAAGTCGCTGGCCGAATTCCCGGTCGTGGCACTCGCCGACGTCGCGCAGGCCAGCTTCATTGGCCGCGCATGGGATGCGCTGCGCCTGATGTTCGTGAAGAAGTAAGCATGGAAAACCCCACCGTCTGGCTCAATGGCGACCTGATCCCGCTCGGCGACGCGAAAATCTCCGTCCTCGACCGCGGTTTCCTGTTCGGCGACGGCATCTACGAGGTCGTGCCGGTCTATCACGGCAAGCCCTTCCGGCTTGCCCAGCATCTGGATCGGCTCGAGCGCAGTCTTGCCGAAATCCGCATCGCCAATCCGTACACGCGAGCCGAATGGGAGGCGCTCTTCGCCCGCCTCTCGGCCACGTGTTCGGCTGATCCGCACAGCGTCTACGTGCAGGTCACGCGTGGCGTGGCGCCGCGGCAGCACACGTTCCCGAAGGACATCGCACCCACGGTGTTCGGGATCGCGACGCCGCTCACGCTGCCCAGCCGCGAAAAAGTGGAGCACGGGGTGGGGGCGGTCACGCATGAGGATCGGCGCTGGCTGAACTGCCATATCAAGTCGACGTCGCTGCTGGGCAATGTGCTGATGGCGCAGTACGCGGCCGATCACGACGTCCAGGAAACGATTCAGTTCCGCGACGGGAACCTGACCGAGGCGTCGTCGAGCAACGTGTGGGTCGTCAAGGGCGGTGAAATGTTCGCGCCGCTGCGCGACAATCGAATCCTGGAAGGCATTCGCTACGGCGTGCTCGAAGGCCTGGCGCGCGAATGCGGCGTCCGGTTCCATGAGCGTCCGGTCAGTGAAGCGGAAGTGCGCAACGCCGACGAGCTGCTCATCACGTCGGCCACCAAGGAAGTGCTGGCGGTCGTCACGCTCGACGGCAAGGCCGTGGGCGATGGCAAGCCGGGCCCTGTCTTCCAGGCGCTGTACGCGGCTTATCAACGCGCCAAGGAGGCACTATGACCACGGAAAAAAAGGAAAGCCTGCTCGAGTTTCCGTGCGACTTTCCGATCAAGGTGATGGGGGCGACGCAGGACGGTTTCGCCGACGCGATCGTGGCGCTGCTGCGTGAGTTCGATGCGGAATTCGACGCCGCGACCGTGGAGATGCGCCCGTCCAGCACGGGCAAATATCTCGGTCTGACCGTCACGGTGCGCGCCCACTCGAAAGCTCATCTCGACGATATCTATCGTGCGCTGACCGGGCATCCGATGGTCAAGGTGGTGCTGTAAGGCGCCTACAACGCCTGGCGGGGCGCAGGCGATGCATGCACCCGGCGAGCGCGCTTTGGACGCGACGTCCAGCCGCTCGCTTGCGCGGTTGAATTGGGTGGTTGGCTTCAGACGTTGGCGTGCGTCGTCGGATTCAAGCGTGCGTCGGTGCGCCGTCATCGGGCGGCAGGCGGGACGGGAATCTCGGTTGCGCGTCGGGTGACACCTCGCCGGCCTCCCAGGCGGCGGCATTCGGTTGGGTCGGGCGGCGCTGCATGTCCTTCACCGACTCAAAGGCCTTCAATTCTTCCAGGAACCACGTTCTGAACGCCTGGACTCGCTGCGTCTGCAGCACGGCGGGTGGACACACGAAGTAGTAATCCCAGTCGCACGGCGTGTCGACGTCGGACAGCCGCACGAGGCGTCCCGCCATGATGTCGCCCACGGCCAGCGAGCGGCGTACGAGCGCCAGGCCCTGGCCGACGATGGCCGCTTGCGACAGCATCCCGGAATCCTCGTACATCATGCCCTGTGTCGGCTCTGGCAAATCGAAGCCCGCCGCCGCGAACCACGGCGCCCACGGCTCGCCCTCCGAGCGCAGCAACGTGCTGCGACCAAATTCCTCCGCCGTCTGCGGCAAACGTCCGTTGTTGTACGTCGGACTGCAGGCCGGGAAAAACACGTCGTCGAGCACTTTCTCGATGTGCAGCCCAGGCCAGTTGCCCTTGCCCATGCGAAGGGCAACGTCGACATCGTCGCGCTCGAAGTCGACCAACTGGGCGCTGCATCGCAACTCCACTTCAAGCTCCGGATGCCGGTCGATGAAACGTCCGATGCGCGGCGTGAGCCAACGGCTCGCAAACGACGGCATGGTCGTGAGCACCAGCCGCCGCTCGCTGCGCGTGCCCGCCTGCAACTTGCGCGTCGCCTGCGCAATGTCGCCGAGCGCGGTACGGATCGAGGCGGCGTACTGGCGCCCCGCCGGCGTGATGCTGATGCGTTTGCCGTTGCGTGCGAAAAGCGTCGTCCCCAGCTCCTGCTCCAGCGCGCGAATCTGGTGGCTGATGGCGCCGTGTGTGACGAACAACTCCTCGGCCGCGCGCGAGAAGCTCTCCAGGCGGGCCGCCGCCTCGAAGGCGCGCAAGGCGCTCAGGTTGGGAAGTCTCCGAATATCCATGTGAGTTTTATTGGCAAGGCCGTGAAAATATGTCGTTTGGTCAGACGCCCGCCAGTCTCTATGATTCAGTCATTGTCTCGCACTGAGTGGGGGTCGTAAAATGCAAAACAATTTAACAAAGGTGCAGTACTTCTACGGTATCCGTCCGGGGGAAGTGATCAGCCTCGACTTGCATCATGAGCATACGCTGGTCGCGCGCGGCGCGGCGGTTTGGGTGACACGTGCGGGCGATCCGCGCGATTACTGGCTCATGCCCGGCCAGCGCCTCGTGGTTGAACCCGGCCGCCGTTACTGGGTGTCGTCCGACGAGGTGGCGGAAGCCGAATTGCTGCGCGAAGTGGCGCACCGTTTCCCGCTGGCCCGTGCGCTGCGCCGGTGGCTCGCCGGACGCCGGGCATCGCGCGAAGCAAACGCCTGCGCGTCGGCGGCCTGACGCGACCCCTTGCGGACCCGGCGCTCGGGTTAAGTGACATTACGCGCCCCTTGGCCTTCGCCGCCAACGGGCGCGTGTTTCGTGTTGGGGGCCGGCGTCGACGCGGTCGATGTGTCAATGACATTCACAACGCGCTGTGAGACCCCGGGCAACCCTGAAGTGCGAAACGTCGCCGTAAAAGCTGCCAACGCGCGCCCGGTCGCGCCGCTTCGAGCAAGACTGCGCGGGTTTCGTTAAAATTGCGCGCATGACCTCCCCGATCGAAGTGTGCTGGCGCGGCACCGAAGACTACGCCACATCGTTCGACGCCATGCGCGCGTACACCGACACGCGTGGCCCGCACGGCCCCGACCAGCTCTGGATCGTTCAGCATCCGCCTGTGTACACGCTTGGGCTGGCCGGCGACCCTGCCCACTTGCTCGTGGCAAATACCGGTATCCCGCTCGTCAAGGTCGACCGCGGTGGCCAGATTACCTATCATGGACCGGGGCAGGTCGTGATTTACCTGCTCGTGGACCTGCGCCGGCGCAAGCTCGGCGTGCGCGAAATGGTGCGTTTGATCGAGCAGGCAGTGATCGACACCCTGGGCGCGTATAATCTCGACGTTGAGCGCCGGGCCGGCGCACCGGGGATCTATGTGAGCCTGGGCGACGGCTCCGCAGCGCATGCCGGTGCGAAAATCGCCGCGCTCGGGTTGAAGATCCGCAATGGATGCAGTTATCACGGCGTGTCGCTGAACGTCGCGATGGATCTGCGCCCGTTCGACTGGATCAATCCGTGCGGCTACGCCGGACTGCAAACCGTAGACATGGCCACGCTCGGCGTGGCCCCCCGCTGGGACGAAGTGGCCGCGCGACTGGCGCAGCAACTCGGTCATCATCTCGACCAGCACACCGCGTCGGCCGAAGCCGCGTCGCAGGCCGACCCGGCCGCAAGCGCAAACGCCGCCGCCTGATTGGACGTCTGGAAAGCCCCCAACATGACCACCACCGTGACTCAGAACGACACCGCGAACAAGGAAGTTCGCACGATCGACGGCGACTACGACGCCACCGCCAAGCAAAAGTCGCAAGCCAAGACGGCGCGCATTCCGATCAAGGTCGTGCCGATCGAGCGTCTGAAGAAGCCGGACTGGATTCGCGTGAAGGCGGCCACCCACACGTCGCGTTTCTACGAGATCAAGCAGATCCTGCGCGAGCACAACCTGCATACGGTGTGTGAAGAGGCAAGTTGCCCGAACATCGGCGAGTGCTTCGGCAAGGGCACGGCCACGTTCATGATCATGGGCGACAAATGCACGCGCCGCTGCCCGTTCTGCGACGTCGGCCATGGCCGTCCCGACCCGCTCGACGTCGACGAGCCGCTCAACCTCGCGAAGACCATCGCCGCGATGCGTCTGAAGTACGTGGTGATCACGAGTGTCGACCGCGACGACCTGCGCGACGGCGGGGCCCAGCACTTTGTCAACTGTATCCGTCACGTGCGCGAGCTGTCGCCGCAAACCCGCATCGAAATTCTCACGCCGGACTTCCGCGCGCGTCTCGATCGCGCGCTGGGCATCCTCAATGCCGCCCCGCCCGACGTGATGAACCACAACCTCGAGACGGTGCCGCGCCTGTACAAGGAAGCGCGTCCGGGCTCGGACTACCAGCACTCGCTCACGCTCCTCAAGGAGTTCAAGGCAAAGCATCCGGACGTGTCCACGAAGTCGGGCCTGATGGTCGGCCTGGGTGAGACGGACGAGGAAATCCTGGAAGTGATGCGCGATCTTCGCGCCCACAACGTGGACATGCTCACGATCGGACAGTATCTCCAGCCGTCGGAGCACCACCTGGCGGTGCGTCGCTACGTCACGCCCGACACGTTCAAGATGTTCGAGGAAGAGGCTTACAAGATGGGCTTTACGCACGCCGCCGTGGGCGCGATGGTGCGCTCCAGCTATCACGCCGACGTGCAGGCACACGAAGCGGGGGTGGCCGACGCCATCTGATCCGCAAGCGTCACCTCGTCGCCAGACACAGAACGCGGGCCGTCGAAAGACGGTCCGCGTTTTTGTTTGTTTTTCGATTACGACGCGTCACAGGCGAAGCCCGGTTCAATAGGCGATACGCGCGCGTCCGTCGGCGCATGCCGGCTAAGTCGTTTCAAACACGTCGACATCTGCGGTGAACGTCGAGGAAACGATCATTTTCGTTGTCGGTCTCGCGACGTCGTGCCGCGAAATATGCCGTAACAACCCGCTTCTTGCCGACGCTCCGGCATTGTTTCAGAATATTGAAACCTTGTTTTGCTTGGCAAAACGATGCGCTTGTCATAAAGATAAAAGACGGGCGTTCCGGACGCACACGAGGAGACTGCATGTCCCGTCAGGTCACCGAGGGCCGATATTTTGTGGAAGCGCCACAAGGGGGCCTGGGGAGGCGTTTGCCTCTGGTGATCGATGCGCCGCACAGCGGTCATGTGTTCCCTCCCGATTTCGACACCATTGCGCCGACGGCCGCGATTCTCGCGTGCGGCGACGCGTACGTCGACGAATTGTGGTCCGTGGCCACGCATCACGGCGCAACGCTCGTCGCCGCGCTGTTCCCGCGCGCCTACATCGATGCGAACCGCGCCGAGCACGACATCGATCCCGAATTGCTCGCGAGCCTGTGGCCGCACGATGCGCGTCCCCAAGCGTACAGCGAGCGCGGTGTCGGCCTGCTGCATCGGTTTGCGGCGCCGAATGTGCCGCTCTACGACCGGCGCCTGTCGGTGGCCGAGGTCGAGCGCCGCATTCACGACTATTACCTGCCGTACCGCCAGGCGCTGCGCGATGCGCTGGATGCCGCCTGGCACCGGCACGGCGTGGTCTGGCACTTGAACTGTCACTCGATGCGGTCGCGCGGCGGGGCGCTCGATATCGATGCCGGCATGTCGCGCGCCGACGTGCTCGTGAGCGACGGCAACGGCACGACGGCCGATCCGGCGTTCTCGCGCTGGGTCATCGCCGAATTCACGCGACTGGGGTATCGCGTCGCGTACAACACGCCGGGGGGCGAGGATGGCGGCGGCGATCTGGTGCGTCACTTCGGACGCCCCGCCGAGCGGCGCCACAGCGTGCAGATCGAGCTGAACCAGGCGCTTTACCTGAATGAATCGCACGGCGAGAAGCATGACGGCTTCCCGGCGCTGCAATCGCAACTTGGCCAATTCGCGGCAGCGCTCGCCGCCTATGCCGAACAACATAGCGAGGAAGTTTGATGGACTACACAGTCGCTTCGGTCGATACGGCGCTTACGCTGTTGTCGCTGGTTGGGGAGTGTCCTGGCCTGGGTGTGACGGAACTGGCGCAGCGTGCCGGCCTGAACAAGTCGCGTGCCTTTCGTCTGCTGGCAACGCTCGAGCAGCACCGCTGGGTGGTGCGCGAGGGCAGCCCGGTCACCTACGTGCTGGGCGCGCAGGCGTTGGTGCTGGGTGTGGCGGGGCACGAGCAGGTCAATCTCGTGAAAGTCGCCCACCGCCACCTCCAGGCGCTCAACCGCGCACTGAACGAGAATATCCAGCTTCGTGTGCGCGACGGGCTAGAGTCGCTGTGCGTGGCGCGCGTCGAATCGACTCATGAGTTGCGCGTGCACGGCGTGGTCGGCAATCGTCGTCCGCTGTATGTCGGGGCGTCGGGCCGAGTGCTGCTGGCGTTCGCGTCCGACGACGTTCGTGCGCAGGTGCTGGGCCGTCCGCGCAAGCGCTATACGGCGGGCACGCTCATCGAGCGTGACGAGTTGGCCGCCGAGCTGCTCAACGTGCGTCGTCAGGATTGCGCGGTGAGCTTCGGCGAGCTCGCGCCCGAAGCCGTGTCGGTGGCGGTGCCGGTGCGCGATGCGTCTGGCGAGGTGATCGCGTCGCTGTCGGCTTCCGGTCCGTCGTCGCGCATGACGCGGGCGCTGCTGCCCGATATCTCGTCGCGCCTGTCGGCTTGCGCCACCGAGATTTCCGCGGCGCTGGGCTATCAGGCGCCCCTGCCGGAAGCGTTATCCGCCTGATCGGGTCTCGGGTCGCACGGGTGGTCGCCGCCTCGCTTCGGTGGGCCCGACCGCTTGGGGCGATGCCTTCAAAGGGGGGGCTTCGCCTTTTCATCGCACTGCGTTGCTTCGGCTGGGCGGAATTTACCCGAAAGCTCGCGCGACATTCCACGCTCGGCCATTTTTCTGGAAATCCAGAAAGCATTGGACCTCGCTTTCCGGTTTTTCGTATGACGGTTCTTCGGGTTTTCCACATCTTCCCATATTAAAATCAAGGACTTACGTTGTTGGCATAGGTATTGCTTTTATCAAGTACGTGCTGCCGCCCGATCCGGTGCCCTTACGGGAATCCAGACGGACAAGGCAAGCCGTCCATATAAAAGAGGAGACCTTATGTTCAAGCAATGTCTTGCCGTTGCGGCGCTGTGCGCGGCTTCGCTACACGCTTTTGCCGACGATGTGGTCCGTCTGGGGAACCTGAAGTTCGCCCACTACGGCGCGGTGTCGTACATGAAGGTCATTGGGCCGAAATATGGCCTGAAGATCGAAGAGCGGATGTTCGCCAAGGGTGTGGACATCATGCCTGCAATCGTGGCGGGGCAGGTCGACGTGTCGGCAAGCGCGCTGGACGCCGCCATTGCGGGTCGTGCGCAGGGCGCGCCGATCTACGCCGTGGCCGGATTCGCGAAGGGGGGCGTGCGTCTCGTCGCGAAGAAGGGGTTGCCGATCACCAAGGTGGCCGATCTCAAGGGTAAGAAAGTGGGTGTGGCCCGTGGCGGCGCCCAGGAGCTGATTCTGTACGCCGAGCTGGCCAAGGCCGGCCTGACGTGGTCGGATAAGCCGGGCAAGGACGTGCAGATCCTGTTCATGGCGTATGCCGATCTGAACCAGGCGCTTGCCGCCGGCAGCATCGATGCGATGTGTCAGTCGGAGCCGCAGGCTTCGCAGGCCATCAACAAGGGCTTCGGCGTGGAAATGCTCAAGCCTTACGACACGCCGCTCGGCGAGCCGGTGCGCGCGCTCGTGATCACCGAAAAGCTCTACAAGGAAAAGCCGGACGTGGCGCAGCGCCTGATGTATGCGTTCGTCGAGGCGACCGACTTCTTCATTCAGCACCCGCAGGCGGCAGAGAAGTTCGTGCGCGAGGACATGTTCAAGAACCAGATCACGACGCAGGACTTCACCGACGCCATCAGCAACTCGCCGTATAGCTACGATCTGAGCACCTCGCACGTGCAGCTCACGACCGACCTCATGAAGCAATATGGCGTGGGCCGGCTGCAGGATCCGGTGCCGAACGCGGGCGACTGGGTCAAGCTCGACCTGCTCGCCAAGGCGAAGACGAAGCTGAACATCAAGTAAAGCGAGGCGAACGGATGGCTGCTGTGCTTGCTTCTTCGGGTGCCTCGCGCACTACGCGCATGATGCGCGGTGTGCTGATTCCGCTCGCGGTCGTGGCGATCTGGCAGATCGTCACGGGCCTCGGGTGGATCAATCCGATCATTCTCCCGTCGCCGCTGGCGGTCATCGCCAAGTGGTGGCAATACCTCAAACCGACGGTGACGATGGCCGACGGCGTCGGCGCGTGGCTGAATTCGAGCGAATTGCTCACGGACGCCGCCAACAGTCTGTACCGCGTCGTCATGGGCTTTCTCGTGGGCGCGGTGATCGCGCTGCCGCTCGGCCTGCTCATGGGCACCAGCAGCCGCATCTACGGGCTGTTCAATCCGCTGGTGCAGGTGGTGCGCCCGATTCCCCCGATCGCCTACATCCCGCTGGCCATTCTCTGGTTCGGCCTGGGCAACCCGCCGGCGTTCTTCCTCATCGCACTCGGGGCGTTTTTCCCGGTGCTGATGAACACGATCGCGGGCGTACGTCACGTCGACGGCATCTATCTGCGCGCAGCCCGCAATCTCGGGGCGGGCCAGTTCACGATCTTTCGCCGCGTCATCATGCCGGCGGCGACACCGTACATCCTGTCGGGCATTCGCATCGGCATCGGTACGGCGTTCATCGTCGTGATCGTGGCCGAGATGATCGCCGTGAACAACGGTCTCGGCTACCGCATTCTGGAAGCGCGCGAATACATGTGGTCCGACAAGATCATCGCCGGCATGCTGACCATCGGTCTGCTCGGCCTGGTGATCGATCTGGGCATGGATCGTCTCAACAACCACCTGCTCAAGTGGCACCGTGGTCTCGAAACCAAGTGAGGCGAGCGACATGCTGATCGAAATTGAACACGTGGGTAAGCAGTTCCCGATTCCGGGCGGCGTCGTCGATGCGCTCAAGGACATCGATCTGACCATTGGCGCAGGGGAATTCGTCTGCCTGCTGGGGCCGTCGGGCTGCGGCAAGTCGACGCTGCTCAACGCGCTGGCAGGATTCGTGCAACCGACCTCGGGCGCCATCCGTATCGACGGTCGTGCGCACGCGGCGGCCGAGCCGGGCCCGGATCGCGGCATGGTGTTCCAGGAGTACGCGCTGTTTCCGTGGATGACGGTGGCGCAGAACATCGCTTTCGGGCTGGAAATCAAGGGGATGCGTCGCGCCGAGATCAACGAGCGGGTGGATCTGCTGCTCGGCAAGTTGAACCTGCGCGAGTTTCGCGACCGGTTTCCGCGCGATCTGTCGGGCGGCATGCGTCAGCGTGTGGCGATCGCGCGCGTGCTGGCGCTCGACAGCCCGATCCTGCTTATGGACGAGCCGTTCGGCGCGCTCGATGCGCTCACGCGCCGCACGTTGCAGGACGAGCTGCTGCGCATCTGGGAGGAATTCAAGAAGACGATCATTTTCGTCACACACAGCATCGAGGAGTCGATCTATCTGGCCGACCGGGTCGTCGTCATGACGTACCGGCCGGGCACGGTCAAGCGGGACATGGTCATCGAACTACCCCGTCCGCGCGACACGGCAGGCAGCGAATTCAATGATTTGAAGAAGACGCTCGCCCAGATGGTGATGGAGGAGCAAATGCGCTTTGCGCAAAGCGAAATTCGCGGCGTCACCGCGGATTGATAACAAGGGCGGTGGCTTGCCCCGCCGCCTGAAGAGGAAACAACATGCAAACTCAGACCAAAAAACCCTTCTATCGCATCCTGTACGTACAGGTGCTGATCGCCATCGTCATCGGCATCGTGCTCGGTCACCTCAAGCCCGATCTGGCCGTGCAGATGAAGCCGCTCGGCGATGCGTTCATCAAGCTGATCAAGATGATCATCGGCCCGGTGATCTTCTGTACCGTCGTGACCGGCATTGCCGGCATGGAAGATATGAAGAAGGTCGGCCGCGTTGGTGGCAAGGCGATCCTTTACTTCGAAATCGTCTCGACGCTCGCGCTGATCATCGGTCTGGCCGCGACCCACATCCTGAAGCCGGGTGCCGGGTTCAACGTCGACATCAATGCCCTCGATCCGAAGGCGATTTCCGGCTATGCCGCGAAGGCCGCTCACGGCGAGACGTTCGTCGACTTCCTGATGCACCTGATCCCGAGCACGATCACCGATGCGTTCGCCAAGGGTGAGATTCTGCAGATCCTCGTGATCGCTATCCTGTTTGGCGCCGCCCTGGGCATGATCGGTGAGCGTGGCCGCGTGGTGACGAACTGGATCGACAGCGTCTCGGGCGTGCTCTTCCGCGTGGTGCACATCATCACCAAGGTTGCGCCGCTGGGTGCCTTCGGTGCGATGGCCTTTACCATCGGCAAGTACGGTATCGCCTCGCTGGTGCCGCTCGCGAAGCTCATGGGCACGTTCTACCTGACGTCGTTCCTGTTCGTGATCGTCGTGCTGGGTCTGATCGCCAAGTTCACGGGCTTCTCGATCTTCCGTTTCCTCGCCTACATCAAGGAAGAGTTGCTGATCGTGCTGGGCACCAGCTCGTCGGAAGCCGCGCTGCCGCAGCTGATGGAGAAGATGGAGAATGCCGGTTGCTCGAAGTCGGTGGTGGGTCTGGTGATTCCGACCGGTTACTCGTTCAACCTCGACGGCACCAACATCTACATGACGATGGCCGTGTTGTTCATCGCGCAGGCGACCAACATCGACCTGACCTGGGGCCAGCAGCTCACGCTGCTTGCCGTGGCGATGCTGACCTCGAAGGGCGCGTCGGGCGTGACCGGCGCCGGCTTCATCACGCTGGCCGCCACGCTCGCCGTGATCCCGACCATCCCGGTGGCCGGGATGGTGCTGATCCTCGGTATCGACCGCTTCATGAGCGAGTGCCGCGCGCTGACGAACCTCGTCGGCAATGGCGTGGCGACCATCGTCGTGTCGGCCTGGGAAAAGGAACTGGACCGCAAGAAGCTCGCGCAGGCCATGTCCAAGAACCGCGAGCCGGAGCTGGCCTGACGGCTGGCGGCGGGTGCTGCGGGCTCACGTGAGTGGTTTCGCGTGACGCTGCTGCCCCCCGCCAACGCAAGATTCGCCACCGGGCGGCGCGGCACAGGCACAATAGCGCCTGAGCTTCGCCGCCCGGTGGTTCTTTGGTTCTCACTGGTTTTGCGATGACGACAGGCGGCACGACCGCGCCGCCTGTCGTCATCGCCAGAACCGGCCGTCATCGACGTCGACAAGGCGTACGCTGCGACCCAATGGCCACTCAGCACGACAACCCGATTCGCCCACGCGAGCGCCAGGCACCGGCAGGTGGCTTCGCTTCACGTACGGACGCTTCGACCCCTCGGCGCGACGACGCTCCCATCGATTTCGAGAGGACCGTGCCGATGCGCCGTTGGTCGTGGATCGCCGTCATGCTGTTGGCGAGCGTTCTGTTCTGCTGGTTGACGTACGCTCTGAGCTGGCAGCGTGGCGTGGCCGACCTGCGCGTGAACGCCGGCGCGCGTGTCGAGCGCTACGCGGGCAGTCTGCGCAGCACCGTGGACCGTTACGAATTCCTGCCGTATTTGCTTTCGCTGCATCCGGATGTGCGCGATCTGTTGCTTCATCCGAACGATCCCGCGGTCGTGCAGCGCGCCAACGATTATCTGTTCGACGTGAACCAGCGCGCCAAGGCGTCGGCCGCCTATGTGATCGATGCCAACGGTCGCGCGCTGGCCGCGAGCAACTGGCGCGAGACGGCCACGTTCGTGGGCCAGGAATATCGCTTCCGTCCGTATTTCATCGATGCGCTGCAGGGCGCGCTGGGCCGTTTCTATGGCGTGGGCACGACGTCGGGTGAGCCAGGGTACTTCGTCTCGCAGCCCATTGTGGTGGATGGCCAGATTCGCGGTGTAGTGGTCCTCAAGCTCAACCTGGAGTGGTTCCAGCGAGCCGGGGCCGACGCCTCCGAGCCGGTCGTGGTGGCCGACGATCATGGCGTGATCTTCCTGTCGTCCGAGCCGCGCTGGCAGTATCGGGCGCTCGCACCGCTAACCCCCGCGGTGAAGGCGGCGCTCGACAGCTCGCGTCAGTACTACAACCAGCACATCACGCCGCTCGCCTGGCACGAGGACGAGCGGCTCGACGCCGACGGCGAGGTCGTGACGGTGCGCGACGGTCGTGGCGCGGGCAAGAGGCGACGCTTTCTCGCCGTGCAGCGCCGGCTGGGCGAGCCGAACTGGACGCTCATGTACTTTGCGCCGCTCGACCAGGTGATCGCCAACGCGCGGATCGCGGCGGTGGCGGCGGGTTGTCTCGCGGCGTTCACTTGCTTGCTGGGGGTGGCGTGGAACCAGCGGCGTCAGCGCGTGCGCGACATGTTGAAGAGCCGTGAGTTGTTGCAATCGGCGTATGCGGAACTGGGCGAGCGGGTCGCGGAGCGCACGGCCGATCTGCAATCGGCCAATGAGCGCTTGCAGACCGAGGTGCAGGAGCGCTCGCGCACCGAGCACGAGCTGCGCGAGGCGCAGAGTGAACTCGTGCAGGCGTCCAAGCTCGTGGCGCTGGGCCAGATGGCGGCCGGTATCACGCACGAGCTCAATCAGCCGCTCTCGGCGCTGCGCAGCTTCTCCGACAATACGCGCGTGTTGCTCGAACGTGCCGAATACGGCGCGGCGCAGGAGAACCTGGAGGCCATTGCGTCGCTGACCGATCGCATGGGCAAGATCACCGGACAACTGCGGCTCTTCGCGGGTCGCTCGCGCCGCGTTGACACGCAGGCGTCGGTGCGCCGCGCGCTCGACAATACGGTGACACTGCTGCGCGGGCGTCTGGTGGGCATTGCGTTGACGACGACGTTCGCCGACGGGTTGGACGACGTGCAGGTCGCCTGTGAGGGACTGCGTCTCGAGCAGGTGCTGATCAATCTGGTGGGCAACGCCATCGACGCGGTGGGGAGTGTCGCCAGCCCGCACGCGCCGCCGTCGATCTGGATCGATGTGGAGGCCGACGACCTGTGGGCGCGCATCTATGTGCGCGATAACGGGCCGGGCATTTCGGAGGCGCATATGCCGCGTCTGTTCGAGCCGTTTTTCAGTACCAAGGAGGGCGGTCAGGGCATGGGGCTCGGACTCGCCATCTCGTCGTCCATCGCCCAGGAAAACGGCGGCCAGTTGGTCGCCCGCAACGTTCCCGGCGGTGGCGCGGAATTTCTCGTGACGCTGCGTCGAGTGCATCGCACCGGCGCGACAATCGCATGATGTACAAGAACCTTCAGATCCTATTTGTCGAAGACGACGAACTCGTGCGGCGTGCCACGCTGCAGAGCCTGCAACTCGCGGGGCTCGACGCCTTCGGGCTCGCCTCTGCCGAAGCCGCGCGCGAGCGCATCACGCCGGATTTCGCCGGCATCGTCGTCTCCGACATTCGCCTGATCGGCATGAGCGGACTCGAGCTGCTCGCGCATCTGCGTCAGCACGCCCCCGAGGTGCCGGTGATTCTCGTAACCGGTCACGGCGATATCTCAATGGCCGTTCAGGCGATTCGCGACGGTGCCTACGACTTCATCGAGAAGCCGTTCGCGCCGGATCGCCTGATCGAATCGGCCAAGCGAGCGCTGGAGACACGCAAGCTCATGCTGGAGAACCAGGCGTTGCGGCGCGAACTGGCGGAGCAGGGCGGGCGTGCCTCGCGCATTATCGGACGCAGTCCGGCGATGGAGACGCTGCGCACGCTCATCGCCAATGTGGCGATGACCGATGCGCCGGTGCTCATCAATGGCGACACCGGCACGGGTAAGGAGCTGGTGGCGCGCAGTCTGCACGAGTTGTCGCCTCGGCGCGATGCGCCGTTCGTTGCACTGAACTGCGGTGCGCTGCCCGAAGCGATCTTCGAGAGCGAGATGTTCGGCCACGAGGTCGGCGCGTTTACCGGGGCGGCCAAGCGTCGCGTCGGCAAGCTGGAGCATGCGTCGGGCGGCACGCTGTTTCTCGACGAGATTGAGAGTATGCCGCTGGCGCTGCAGGTCAAGCTGCTGCGTGTGCTGCAGGAGGGGGTGCTGGAGCGGTTGGGCTCGAATCAGTCGATTCGTGTCGACTGTCGAGTGGTCGCCGCGGCGAAGGGCGACATGGAGGCGCTGGTGCGCGCGGGCACGTTCCGTCGCGATCTTTACTACCGCCTGAATGTGGTGACGCTGGCATTGCCGCCGTTGCGCGAGCGTCGTGAGGACATCCTGCCGTTGTTCGAGCACTTCATGCTGGACGCCGCCGTGCGCTATGGCCGCCCGGCGCCCGTGGTCTCGGACCGGATGCGTCAGGAGCTGATGCAGGCGGACTGGCCGGGCAACGTGCGTGAGCTGCGCAACGCGGCGGATCGTCTGGTGCTCGGCGTGGCGAGTGCGCCGGAGGGAGACTCGCTCGCGCCGCTCCCGCTCCGTGAGCAGGTGGACCGCTTCGAGCGCGCGGTGCTGCAAGAGGCGCTGGAGCACAGCAAAGGCAACGTGGCGGCGACGGCCGAGGCGCTGCACGTGCCCAAGGCGACGCTGTATGAAAAGCTCAAGCGTTACGGCTTACACACGCGCGGGCAAGGCGACGGCGGCGAGGGCGGGCGTTGATCGCACCGTGGGCGAAAGGGGTGACGCGGGGCGTTGCTGGTGATTGCCTACGTTGGGTGTCTACGTCGAGTGTGTAAGTCGAGCGCCAGCGTCGGATGCCCAAGTCGGGTCCCTAAGTTGTGCGCCAACGTCGGGGACAAAACAAAAGCGCCCCTAAGGGCGCTTGCGTTGCGGCGAGGGAGGTTAGGCGATGCGGTGACGTGGCCCGGCGCCGCGACGTCAAGCCTGCTTGCCCAGTGCCGTCTCGATGAGCTTGTCGAGTTCTGCATATTCGGGCTCGCCCACGTATTGCTTGAGCACCTTGCCATTGCGATCCACGACGAAGGTCGTCGGCGTGAGCTGGACGTTGCCGTACTGTTTGGCCACGCTGCCGTCGGAATCCATCGCCACCTTGAACGGCAGTTGACGCGACTGCGCATAGTTCACCACATACATCGGCGGGTCGTAGCTCATGGCGACGGCCACGAATTCCAACCCTCGGCCTTTGTACTTCTCGTACGTCTTCACCATCGTCGGCATTTCCTTCATGCACGTGGTGCAGCTCGTCGCCCAGAAGTTGACGAGATAGACTTTGCCCTTGAGCTGTTCGGTGCCGAGCTTTTGTCCTGAGAGCAGCGTGAACGTCGCCTCGGGCGCGCGCTTTTGTCCGGCAAACGTGAAGTACGCAGCGATCGCCACGATTGCGATGATCGCAATGGCGAGGATCTTGCTCATGGGAGACTTGCGGGGGGTCGTAGTGCTCATGACACAGCCGTGTGAAAGGATGGTTCGATGGGTGTGGGCGATTCTACTCTGATTTTCAACCCCGATTCTGCTGCCTCGATCGTACCGCTTCGATTCCACAGCCCCGATCCCACAGCCCCGATTGCGCGGCCTCGATTCCACGGCTCCGATGCTCAGCGCTCGACGGCGGCGCGACCGGCACGCAACTGGGTGCGGCCTTGCGCGATGGCGTTGTCGAGATAGGCGCCATAGAAGTCGGGGAGTCCTGCGCCGATCAGCGGGTCGGCGACCGGGCGTCCGTGCGTATCGAGGAACAAAACCGTCGGCGACACCTTGACACCGTGGGTGCGTGCCCAGGCAACGCCCGTCGTCGTCGAGCCGTCAAACTCGCGCACGGTCGCGGCGCTGTCCATGCCGATCTCTCGCACCTCATATTTGCCGCTGCGCACGAGCGGCGCAAGTTCGCGCTGACGGATCGGGCCGCAATAGACGCAGTCCCGCAGCGATACGAGCACGATCAGCGGGGCGTCGAGCGAAGCGGCACGGCGGGCGTGGGCGGCGAAGTCCGTCGCCAACGGCACGGTGGCCTGCGCTTGCACAGGACGCCGGTTGTCGTTCTGCGCTGGCGTTGCTGAAGTGCTACCGGCGTCGCGCGGCGACGTGACGCCCGTCGATGGCGGCACCGCGGAGTTCGGTGTGCCGGGGCGGATATTGTCGCCCAACGCCGGCGCTGCGGCCGCCGTGCCAATGGCGCACACCGCCGTCAGCACCGCCAGTGCCGTCGGTAACGCCGTCACGCGTATCTTCAATAGCGCCGTTGCCGACGCTATCAACAGCGCCTTCAACTGCGCGATTGCATACTGCCTGGCAACGTTGCGGGTCA
The DNA here is from genome assembly GCF_902459725.1 of Pandoraea eparura. Taxonomy (GTDB): domain Bacteria; phylum Pseudomonadota; class Gammaproteobacteria; order Burkholderiales; family Burkholderiaceae; genus Pandoraea; species Pandoraea eparura. The sequence continues at coordinate 481,145 of NZ_CABPSH010000002.1, read as the reverse complement.
TTGGCGAGCGCGCCGCGACGCAATGTCGGTGCGTGAGCGCAAGCGCGGACGCAAGCCGCCCGCGTCGGTCGCAGACGCCGGCAGGCAATGGGCGGGACGAGTCAGCCGTGGTGCGTGTCATGCCGCCGATGATACCGGGAACTGCCACGACGCGTTTTTCGTGTCGCAACACATGGCGGATAATGAGCGTCTCCGTTCCCTCAGGTTGCTCTCCTGTTTATGAATCGCGTTGTCCGTGTCTACGTCATGCTTGCCGCGACGATGTTGCTCGCCGCCTGTTCCCCTCGCTACGACTGGCGCGAGGTGCACGACAAGGACGGCGCGTACGCCGTCACCTACCCTGCCAAACCGACGCGGGACGCCCGCGAAGTGAAGTTCGCTTCCGGTCCGTTGCCGATGCGCATGCAGGCGGCGCGGGTCGATGCGGCGCTCTTCGCCGTGGGCGTGGTCACGCTGCCCAGCGACGATGCGACGTTACGGCAGACGATCCTCGCCGAACTACAGCGAGGCTTGCTCGCCAATGTGAACGACGCGGCCGCCGCGCCGGTGCAGGTCATGGTGCACCAGGCGGGCGACGCCCCCGCCATTCCCGGGACAAGTGTCTTGGCGCAAGGCAAGGCCAGCGACAAGACCGAGCGTTACATCGCGGCCCGTTTCGTCGGACGTGGCAACCACGTCTATCAGGTCGTCGTGCTCGCGACGAAGGCGCCCGCGAAGGATCAAGTCGACCAGTTTCTCGATTCCTTCACGCTGGAGTGATCTCTGTCATGTCGTGGAGGCTTCGCGATATTGGGTAGCCTCCGCGACATGGTGAGCGTCGATCGCGATGCTGCCTGCGAGATCGGCAACCGTGCGCGCCACGCGCAACACGCGGTGATACGTGCGTGCCGACCAATGGTGCTGCGTAACCGCGCGGTGCAGGACATCCTGCGCGTTCGGCTGCAATGCGCATTGCGCCTCCAGCGCACGGCTCGAGAGGTCGCTATTCAATTGACCCTGACGCGATAGCTGGCGCTCGCGCGCCCGCCCGACGCGCGCCGCCACCACCTCGCTGCGCTCGCCGCTGGCCGGGGCGGCGAACGTCTCGGCACGCAGCGCCGGCACTTCGACATGCAGGTCGATGCGATCGAGCAGCGGGCCCGAGAGACGATTGCGATATCGCGCCACGGCCTCGCTCGTACAGCGGCAACTGCGCGATGGATGCCCCAGGTCGCCGCACGGGCAAGGGTTCATCGCAGCCACGAGTTGAAACGCTGCCGGGAATGTGGCGTGTCCGCCCGCGCGTGAGATCGTGACATGACCGACCTCCAGCGGTTCGCGCAGGACTTCGAGCACGCGTCGCTGGAATTCGGGCAGTTCGTCAAGAAAGAGCACGCCGCGATGCGCGAGGCTGATTTCTCCTGGGCGCGGCACGCTGCCTCCGCCCACCAGCGCCGCTGCCGTTGCCGTGTGATGCGGTGCGCGAAACGGCCGTCGACCCCAGTGACGCCAATCGAATCCCTGTGCGCTCAGGCTGGCCAGCGTGGCGGCCTCCACGGCTTGTGTCTTGCCCAGGGGCGGGAGCAGTCCCGCGAGCCGCGTCGCCAGCATCGACTTGCCGGTGCCCGGCGGACCATAGAACAGGATGTGATGCCCGCCAGCCGCCGCCACTTCCAGCGCGCGCTTGGCGTGTTCCTGTCCCTTGATGTCGCCCAGATCGGGCAGGTTGCTCGCCTGCGCCGCTTCGGCGTCGGCCAGTGCGGCGTCCGCAACGGCGAGCGGGACGACGGCACGCGGCAGCGGCACGGCCACGTCGGGCTCGGCAAGGTGCGCGCAGACGTCGAGCAAGGTGCGCGCGCCGTAGACCGTGGCGCCTTCGACCAGCGCCGCTTCCTGTGCGCTGCCCGCAGGCAGCACGAGCGCACGCGCCAAGGGTTCAGCCAGCGCGGCACTCGCCATCGCCAAGGCGCCGCGGACCGGCCGCAATTCGCCGCTGAGCGACAGCTCCCCGGCGAACTCGTGCGCGCGCAATCCGGCTTCGGGCAACTGACCGCTGGCCGCGAGAATGCCCAGCGCAATCGGCAGATCGAAGCCGCCAGACGCTTTCGGCAGATCCGCCGGGGCCAGGTTGACGGTAATGCGCCGTGCGGGAAATTCGAACCGGCTGTTCTGCAGCGCGGAGCGTACGCGTTCCCGGCTCTCCTTGACCTCGGTATCGGGCAGACCCACCAGCGACAAGCCCGGCAACCCGTTCGCCAGGTGCACTTCGACGGTGACCGCGCGCGCCACCATCCCCGTGATCGCACGGCTGCTGACAACTGCCAATGACATCTCTCCTCCTTCTAACATCGCGACCCATCGCAGCGTGTCGCATCAATGTCGATAGTCGTCGCAGAACGCCGCGGCGCACAACGTCCTACCGGAGGAAATCGGGGGCGTGAAGGGTATTTTCGGAGCGACGCCGCCGATGACTCGGCAAGGTCCGCTGCGATTTAGGAGGATCCCGATCTTAGGCTGAGAATCGGGGTGTCGCGATACGGGGTGTCAAGCGATGAAGCGACGAGGGGGCGGTGACGCGGGGCATCGCGCTGGCCTGCTTCGGGTCCCCTAAAACCACAAAGGGCGCCGAAGCGCCCCTTGTATCCCGTCAGTCTTGCGCTTCGCTGCGCAGGCTTTCGAGTTCGGCCACACGCTTTTCCAGCGCTTCGAGCTTCTCGCGCGTGCGGGCAAGCACCTGCGCCTGCACGTCGAATTCCTCGCGGGTTACCAGATCGAGCCGGTTGAAGCCCTGGTTGAGCAGGCTTTTGACATTGCGCTCGATATCCTTGGCGGGCGATTGCTTGAGCAACTCACTCACCTTGGTTTGCATGTCTTGCAGGATCTCGTTCGGTTTCATAAGCCTTCCTCGCTTCATTTCTGCGCACCAAAATGGTGCTTGCACCGTCACAGTGCTTCGGCGTGCCGGTCTGACCGGTGCAAGGTGGTGCATCGGGGGCGGCCGCCAACGTTGGCGCAACTCTAACACCGTTTCCTGTGCCCAGCCAGCGCAGGCGCCGGTCCAATTCCGCCCAGTCATTACCCGGTAAGGATTTGACCACGTCGGCCCGGCGTCGTTGTCGTCGTCGGCGATGCCCGTGCGCCGGCCCGTCCCCCGTAATTTTGCCAATTTTTTATCTCGAAATTCGTATCTTGCGCGTCGCAGCGCATGTCGACATGGGACCTGGCACGGGAGTTGCTCTACTCAGGCCGGAACCTGCCGCACGCTGCACCAAGACGTTAGATAACAACTCAGGGGAAAGTGATGAATAAAGTGTCAACTGCGATGGCTGGCGTTGTCTTCTTCGGTGCCATGGCGACGTCCGCCGGCGTTTTCGCGCAGGCGAGCGCCGACGGTGCCGCACCTGCCACCGCGGCGAGTGCCGCAGCCGAACCGCTGACGGTAACCGCCAACATCGGTCTGTTCTCCGACTACCGCTTCCGTGGCATTTCGCAAACGGCCAAGCGCCCGGCGGTGCAGGGTGGCTTCGATCTCGCGCATGAGTCCGGGCTGTACGCCGGCGTGTGGGCGTCGAACATCAGCTGGATTTCGGATGGCAACTCGGCGGTGAGCGCGCCGATCGAGATGGACTTCTATGGGGGCTGGAAGAAGGAAGTCCTCCCCGACTGGACCGTCGACGTCGGGGGGCTGCAGTACTACTACCCGGGGACCTACCCGTCCGGGGCGTTTTTCCCGCGTCCGCATACGTTCGAACTGTATGCCGCCGTGGGCTGGAAAACGGTAACGCTGAAGTACTCGCACTCGCTGACCCGTCTGTTCGGTCTCGTGAGCCCGGACGGCCAGGATACGACGAACAGCGGCTATCTCGACCTCACGGCGACCTATGACATCGGCTTCTGGGGCCTCTCGGCGGTCGGTCACGTGGGGCACCAGTGGGTGCACAACTTCAGCGCGGCTGGTTATACCGACTGGAAGCTCGGCCTGTCGAAAGACCTGGGCAAGAACTTCACCGTGTCGGTCGCCTACGTCGATACGAACGCCGATGAGAAGTACTACACCGCCGCGAATTCCGGCAAAGTACTCTCCAAGGCGACGGTCGTCGTGGGGTTGTCGAAGACATTCTAAGGAGCGACTCAACATGAAGCTGATTACCGCAATTGTGAAACCCTTCAAGCTCGACGAGGTGCGCGAAGCCCTGTCGAACATCGGCGTGGCGGGGATTACGGTGACCGAAGTCAAGGGCTTCGGCCGCCAAAAGGGCCATACCGAGCTGTATCGGGGTGCAGAATATGTCGTCGACTTTCTGCCGAAGGTGAAGATCGAGGCGGTCATCGGCGACGCCTTGCTCGACCAGGCGATCGACGCCATCGAGCAGGCGGCTCGCACCGGCAAGATCGGCGACGGCAAGATTTTCGTGTCCAACGTCGAACACGTCGTCCGAATCCGTACGGGAGAGACCGGCGAAGACGCGCTGTGAAGGTCCTACAAAAGAGACAACAATCATGAAAAAACTGCTTGCCAAACTGTTGCTCGTCGCCGCCTTCGCGGGCGTTGCGGGCACGCTGGGCCTCGGCTCGACCGCCGCACTCGCGCAGGACGCCTCGGCCCCGGCCGCCGCGTCGGAAACCGCATCACCCGCTGCCTCCACTGCGACGCCGGCGGCCCAGGCCGCTGCGCCGGCACCCGCCGCCGCCGCGACGCCCGTGCCGCCGAACAAGGGTGACACGGCGTGGCTGCTGACCTGTACCGCCCTGGTGATTCTCATGACCCTGCCCGGCCTGGGTCTGTTCTACGGCGGTCTCGTCCGCTCGAAGAACATGCTCTCGGTGCTGATGCAGTGCTTCATCATCTTCTCGCTCGTGGTCGTGCTCTGGTCGATCTACGGCTACAGCATCGCGTTCACCGAGGGCGGGGCGTTCTTCGGGGGCTTTGATCGTCTGTTCCTGAAGGGCATGACGCCGGACTCGATCGCCGCGACCTTCAGCAAGGGCGTGAATGTGCCGGAATACGCGTACATGGCGTTCCAGGCCGCGTTCGCCGCCATTACCTGTGCGCTGATCGTCGGGGCGTTTGCCGAACGTACCAAGTTCTCGGCCGTGCTGCTCTTCACCGTGATCTGGTTCACGTTCTCCTATCTGCCGATCGCCCATATGGTGTGGTTCTGGGCGGGTCCGGATGCTTACACTGACCCTGCCGCCGCCGACGCCGCCACGGCACATGCCGGCTGGCTCTTCCAGAAGGGCGCGCTCGATTACGCAGGCGGTACGGTGGTGCACATCAATGCCGCTATCGCCGGTCTGGTCGGCTCGTACATGGTTGGCAAGCGTGTTGGTTTCGGCAAGGAAGCGTTCAAGCCGCATTCGCTCACGATGACGATGATCGGCGCCTCGCTGCTCTGGTTCGGCTGGTTCGGCTTCAACGCCGGCTCGGGGCTGGAAGCGAACGGCGGTGCTGCGCTCGCCTTCGTGAACACGCTGCTCGCAACCGCGGCTGCCACGCTGTCGTGGACGGCTGGTGAGTGGATCGGCAAGGGCAAGCCGTCAATGCTCGGTGGTGCCTCGGGTGCTGTCGCCGGTCTGGTGGCGGTGACGCCTGCCGCCGGCTTCGTCGGCCCGATGGGCTCGATCGTGCTCGGCCTGCTTGCCGGTCTGATCTGCCTGTGGGGGGTGAATGGCCTGAAGCGCCTGCTCAAGGCCGACGACGCGCTCGACGTATTTGGCGTGCATGGCGTGGGCGGTATGCTCGGCGCGATTCTGACGGGCGTGTTCGCGGCCCCGTCGCTTGGCGGTACGGGCATCTACGACTACGTGGCCAACAAGGTGGCGCCGGACTACTCGATCGCCGGTCAAGTCTGGATCCAGCTGCAGGCCGTGCTCACCACGGTCGTCTGGTCGGGCGTGGTCGCCTTCATCGCCTTCAAGATCGCCGACATCGTGCTGGGTCTGCGCGTGCCGGAAGACGAAGAGCGCGAGGGTCTGGACATCACCTCGCACGGCGAATCCGCTTATCACAACTGATGACAGGAGCGTCGGTGGGGATCGTTTTCCCCACCGTTCGAATCTGTGACGTCGCACTGTTCGGGCCCGGCTTCGGCCGGGTCTGACATCCCACAACCGCCCGCGACTCGGCAACGATGCGTTGCCGAGCTTGACCCAGGGCGAGCAAGAGGAGTTGCCGGTGGCCGGTCGGACAGCCGCCGCCGGCGTTGTGCGGGTACCCAGGGGTGCCCGTTTTTTTTGCTTGCGATTCCCCGCTTCGCCCCCATCTTCTTTCACCGCAGCTTGCGCACTGCACGTCCTCCGATCCTGCCCAAGGGTGGGGGACGCCGGGCGTATGCTCTACAATCGATATTCCATCTGGATATGAGAGAAGCATGGTTCCGCATCTCGTCACGGCTCTGAAAGGCCCCTTGCTCGACCTGGAAAAGAAGATCCTCGATGCGACTCCCGCGATCGAGCGCTGGTTCCGGCTCGAGTGGCAGGAACATACGCCGCCGTTCTATTGTTCGGTCGACCTGCGAAATGCCGGCTTCAAGCTCGCCCCGGTCGACACCAATCTCTTCCCCGGTGGCTTCAATAATCTGGCGCCTGAGGTGCTGCCGCTTGCCGTGCAGGCGGCGATGGCCGCCATCGAGAAGATCTGCCCCGACGCCAAGAACCTGCTGCTCATTCCCGAACGGCATACGCGTAACACTTTCTACCTGCAGAACCTTGCCCGGCTGTCGACGATCATGCGTCACGCGGGGCTGAACGTGCGCCTGGGCAGTCTGTCGGACGACATCACCGAGCCGACCACCATCGAGTTGCCCGACGGCCAGCACGTCGTGATCGAGCCGCTCGAGCGTTCGCCGCGTCGGCTGGGGCTCAAGAATTTCGATCCGTGCTCGATCCTGCTCAACAACGATCTGTCCGCCGGCATTCCGCCGATTCTCGAAGGCCTTCACGAACAGTACCTCTTGCCGCCGCTGCATGCCGGATGGGCCGTGCGCCGCAAGAGCCAGCATTTCTCGGCGTACGACGACATCGTCAAGAAATTCGCGAAGATGATCGACGTCGACCCGTGGATGCTCAATCCGTACTTTGCCAAGTGCGAGGGCATCGATTTCGATGAACGCGTCGGGGAAGAGAAGCTCGCCGATACGGTCGACGCCGTGCTCAAGAAGATCAACAAGAAGTATCGCGAGTACGGCATCAGTGAAAAGCCGTTCGTCGTGATCAAGGCCGATGCCGGCACGTACGGCATGGGCGTGATGATGGTGCATGACGCCGCCGAGATCAAAAACCTGAACCGGCGCGAGCGTACCAAGATGAGCGTGGTCAAGGAAGGTCTCGAAGTGCACGACGTGATCGTGCAGGAAGGCGTCTACACGTTCGAGCGCATCAACGAAGCCGTGGCGGAGCCGGTCGTCTACATGATCGATCGCTACGTGGTCGGCGGGTTCTACCGGGTGCACACCGGACGCGGGACCGACGAGAACCTCAATGCGCCCGGCATGCACTTCGTGCCGCTCGCCTTCGAGCACACGGCGCTGCCCGATGTCCACGCCAAACCGGGCGCGGCACCGCCGAACCGGTTCTATATGTACGGCGTGGTGGCGCGTCTGGCACTGCTCGCGGCGTCGGTCGAACTCGAGCGCACCGATCCGGATCCGGAAACGTATTGACGCGGCAGGATCGACGTGGCGGCCAGTGACGTCGGCTCACGTCCGCTCACGCCTGCTTCACGCCGGCTCCACGCCGGCTCCACGCCGGCTCCACGTCGGCTCGCGTCCGCTCACATCGGCTCACATCGGTTCGCGCCCGCTCGCCCCGTCACGCCCCGTCACGCCCGCTTACGTCCCTTCGGTTTGGCGTCGGTTTGAGAAGTTTCCGAATTTGAGGTGAGGGCGTGCCGGTTAGGCGGTCGCCCTGGACGCTTCCCGTTCCGGGAAGCGAAAAGAAAAAGACGCCCGGCTGGCCCCCCGACTAGCCGGGCGTCACATTTACCGGTCGCCTCATGCAACGACCGGAAATCGGGGCTTCCCTGGGCGGTTCCCCCCCGCAAACTGGTTTCCTGCACGCTCCCTTGATGTCTGGATCGGTGTACTGTGCCGATCCGCTGCCTCGTTCGCGTCAGCATTGAAGCGATGATGCGACCGTTTGACATGCACAACATCCCCCGACTGGGGGAGGTGCGTCCGTCTCGACGCGGAATAGGAAATTTCCTTGGAATGGTGCTGTCTGGGAGGCATATGGGAATGCAGGGGGATTTGCGCACAGGCCTTCGTCAACTTCATCAACTGCCGCTGCCGACGCTCGACTATCTGCCGCTGTGGCTGGAGACACTGCGCCTGAGGCTGGCGGCGGACGGCGTGGCCGCGCTCTGGTGTCATGCGCCCGACGATCCAGGCGCGACAGCGCCGGCGACTTGCTGGTACGCGCCGCAGGCGCCCCTGTCGGCCTGCGAGCGGCTCGCCACCAGCGATTGGGCGATGCCGCCGGTGGCGGCGCTGCAGCGCTCGCTCGCGCACGGCGAGGTGCTGCGCGGTCACGCGCGGCGCTCACGGGGCGGCTTGGCCGCGGCGTCCTCGACATTGCCCCGTCCTCCGGAACTGGCGGGATGCCTGCCCGACGGCGACTTGCTCGACGTTTGTCTGTTGCCGTTGCCCAGGGCCACGGGCGCGGCGGCGATGCGCAGCGAGTGCGCCGGGCCGTCGGCCGTCGCCCCGCTCGGCGCGTTGCGACTCCTCGTGTCGCGCCGCAGATCGCAGCCGCGTTTCAGTGCACGCGAAGTCGCGGCGTTTGAGTCTGCCGCCGCCGAGTTCGCCGCGCCGCTTCATCGCCCCGGCTTCCCCCCGATGACCGCGATGACATCCCTCACTCAACCGCTTCGGCCGGAACCGTCGGCCGCCATCGGCGACGATGTGGCAGGGACGCTGGTCTGGCATCGACGTCAGCCGGAATGGGCCGACCCCGCGGCGCTGGCGCTCATGCGCCGGGTCTGGCAGCGCATGCCCGGGCGCGCGTGGCCCGAGGCGTGCGTCGTCGTGCAGGCCTGCCAGTCGCTGGTCGACGAACTGAGGCTCCACCCATCGGACGCCGCCTCGCCCGGGGTGCCCGTCAGCAAGGCACTCGGGGTGCCAGGCGGCACGCTACACCTGCACGCCACGCATTTGTGCGCAATGGGCGGCCGGGCGACCGAGCGCGTGCGCATTGCCCTGCACCTCGCCGTGCCGCCCGCCATTCGGCTGTTGCTGCGGCTCTGGCAGACGGGGCTGACCCCGGTGCAGCGCGAGATCGCGATGCGGCTGCTGGCCGGGCAGTCGCGCGCGCAGACGCGCGAGGCGTGCGCGATTGGCGTGCAGACGCTCAAGACGCATTTGTCGCTCATGCGCGCTCGTCTGGATCCTGTGCACGACGCATCGCTGCTGCTCGGGCTGGGCGGATCCGTGGCGCTTGGCAGCGGGGGGCGAGCGTTCATGTCGCGTGGAAGCGGCGCGCCGGACGTTGATGCCACGCGCAGCGGCAAAATGGCGCCTCGGCTAGAATAGACGTCTGTCGCCGCTGCCCGCGGTGTGTGCATCCGAACCCCCAAGACTCCCGCCGATCGATGCAGATTCTCTTTATCGCCGACCCGCTCGACCAGTTCAAGATCTACAAGGACACCACGTTCTCGATGATGCGCGAGGCCGCGCGTCGCGGGCACCGCATATTCGCGTGCGAGACGCACGAGATGGCCTGGCAGAACGCGGGGGTCGACGCGCGCGTCAGGGAAATCCGCCTGACGGGCGATGCGATTGCCTGGTACGACGTGGTGCAAACGCGGGTGAGCGCGCTTACCGAGTTCGATGCCGTGCTCATGCGCAAGGACCCGCCGTTCGACATGGAGTACATCAACGCCACGTGGCTGCTTGAGGTCGCCGAGCGCGCCGGTGCGCGGGTGTTCAACAAGCCGAGCGCGATTCGTGATCACTCCGAAAAGATGGCGATCGCCGAATTTCCTCAGTTCGTGACGCCGACGTTGGTCACGCGCGACGCGACCCGCCTGCGCGCTTTTCACGACGAACATGGTGACGTCATCTACAAGCCGCTGGACGGCATGGGCGGCACAGGGGTGTTCCGCATCGGTCCGGATGGCCGCAACCTTGGGTCGGTCATCGAAATGCTCGGGGAATACGGGGCCAGTTCGGTGATGGCGCAGCGCTTCATTCCCGAGATCGTGCTGGGCGACAAGCGGATTCTCGTCATCGGCGGCCAGGTTGTGCCGCACTCGCTGGCGCGCATCCCGCAAGGCAACGAAGTGCGCGGCAACCTCGCCGCCGGCGGCGTGGGCGAGGCGCGCGACCTGACGGCGCGCGATCGTCAGATTGCCGAAACGCTGGCGCCGATACTCTGGCAACGTGGCCTGCTGCTCGTGGGCCTCGACGTCATCGGCGATTGCCTCACGGAAGTGAACGTCACGAGTCCGACGTGCTTCCAGGAAATCACGGACCAAACCGGTTTCGATGTGCCGAAAATGTTCATCGATGCCCTGGAACGGGCGGTGTAAGGTGAATTCGGGGCTGTCGGGGCGACGCACCGTCTCAGGCCGGGCCTAACCGCCTGAAAAATCGGGTTTTTTGCGCGCCTGTTAAAATAGCTGTCCCAAAATCGACAGGTTCGCGTTCGTCGTTGTGTTTGACTTCCGAACACCCGCGGCGCTTGGCGTACCTAGCATCATGGCTGGAATTCTGATTATTGCCCACGCACCGCTCGCCTCCGCACTTCGCGAGTGTGTTTCGCATATCTACGGCGGGTGTCCGGCGCACATCGGCGCCATCGACGTTGTGCCCGACCAGGACACGGCCGCGCTCGTCGCCACGGCGCGCGAACGCCTCGCGCAGCTTCACGAGGACAACGGCGTACTGGTCCTCACGGACCTGTTCGGCGCCACGCCGTCGAATGTCGCGGCGCAACTCGTCGATGCGAAGGTGCGTGTCCTCTCGGGAGTGAACCTGTCGATGCTGATCAAGGCGGTGTGCTATCGCTCGGTGCCGCTCGACACGCTGGTGGAGAAGGTGCTTTCCGGCGGATCTAAAGGTATTCTGGAGGTTGGCGCGGGTGCGCCGGCCACACACACTACGTCACACTGACACATGCTTCGACAAGAAACGACGATCGTAAATAAATTGGGCTTGCATGCCCGGGCATCGGCAAAGCTGACGCAATTGGCGGCGAAATTTCAGAGTGAGGTCTGGCTGACCCGGAATGGTCGGCGCATCAACGCGAAGAGCATCATGGGCGTCATGATGCTGGCCGCCGGGATTGGCGCGACGGTCGAAGTAGAGACCGAGGGCTCGGACGAGCAGCAAGCCATGAATGAAATCCTGGCCCTCATCGCGAGCAAGTTCGGCGAAGGGGAGTAACGCGTCGTTGCGGTGAGTTGCGGCGCGCCGCGAGCGTCGATCGCATCCGCGCCCAAGGGCGGCTCACCGTGTCGCACGTCACCCGAACGCGGCAAAGCCTACAGCTTACGGTCGAATCATTCGCCTCTGAACTGGGGAGACTTCCTTGTCTTTCACCCTGCACGGCATTCCCGTTTCCCGCGGCATCGCGATCGGACGCGCCTACTTGCTCGCGCCCGCCACGCTCGATGTCCCGCACTATCTGCTTGACCCCACCCAGGTCGATGACGAAATCGCGCGCTTTCATGGCGCTCAGTCGACTGTCCAGCACGAACTCGATACCCTCAAGGCGGAACTGCCCGACGATGCGCCGGGCGAGATGGGCGCGTTCCTCGATGTTCACTCGCTGATTCTCAACGACACGCTGCTGGCCGACGCGGTCATCAAGCTGATTCGCGAGCGCCGCTACAACGCGGAATGGGCGCTGACCACGCAGCTCGAGGTGCTCGTCGCACGTTTCGAAGACATCGACGACGAGTACCTGCGCGAGCGCCGCGCGGACATCGAACAGGTGACCGAGCGCGTACTCAAGGCACTCGCCGGTGCGCCCGGCATTCGCCACGTGGTGGCCGAGACCCCGCGCGACGACATGATCGTCGTGGCCCGCGACATTGCGCCGGCCGACATGCTGCAATTCAAGACGCAGACGTTCAAGGGCTTCGTCACGGACCTCGGCGGGAAGACGTCGCATACGGCCATCGTTGCGCGCAGTCTGGGCATTCCGGCGGCGGTCGGCGTCGCGCAAGCCAGCCTGCTCATCAAGCAGGACGACGTCATCATCATCGACGGCGATCACGGTATCGTCATCGTCGATCCGGCGCCGATCGTGCTCGAAGAGTACAGCTACCGCCAAAGCGAGCGCGCGCTCGAAGAGCGGCGCTTGCAGCGCTTGAAGCATTCGCCGGCACAGACGATCGACGGCACTCCCATCGAGTTGCTTGCCAACATCGAGTTGCCGGAAGACGCCGCGACGGCAGTCGCTGCAGGCGCGGTGGGCGTGGGGCTGTTCCGCACGGAATTCCTTTTCATGAACGAGAAGGAGGCACCGGAGGAAGAGGCGCAGTTCGAGGCCTACAAGCGCGCCGTCGAGGCGATGCGCGGTCTGCCGCTGACGATCCGGACCATCGACGTGGGCGCCGACAAGCCGCTCGACAGTCATGAGTCGTACGAGACGGCGCCGAATCCGGCGTTGGGGCTGCGGGCCATTCGCTGGAGTCTCTCCGAGCCGCGCATGTTTCTCACGCAATTGCGGGCGATTCTGCGGGCATCGGCCTTCGGCAAGGTGCAGATACTGTTCCCAATGCTCGCGCATGCGCAGGAAATCGACCAGACACTCGAACTCGTGCGCGAAGCGAAGTCGCAGCTCGATGCCGCGGGGCTGCTTTACGACCCAGGCGTCAAGCTGGGCGCGATGATCGAAGTGCCGGCGGCGGCGCTCACGGTGTCGATGTTCCTGAAGCGACTGGACTTCCTGTCCATCGGTACGAACGACCTGATTCAATACACGCTGGCGATCGATCGCGCCGATAATGCCGTCGCCCATCTTTACGATCCACTGCATCCGGCGGTGCTGCGACTGATCGCCATGACCATCCGCGAGGCACATGCGTTCGGCGTGCCGGTGGCCGTGTGCGGGGAGATGGCAGGTGATCCGACGGCGACGCGTCTGTTGCTCGGCATGGGCCTGCGGGAGTTCTCGATGCATCCGAGCCAACTGCTGCAGGTCAAGCAGGAGATCCTGCGTGCGCATCTGCCGGATCTGGAGCGGCCGGTCCAGGAGCTGCTTGCGGCGACCGAGCCCGAGGAGATGCAGGCGGCGCTGTCGCGCCTGGCGGCGGCCTGACGGATCGGTTGCGCGTCGCCGGCCATCCCCCAACGAGAAAAGCGGGGCCCTGAGACAGGGCGCCCGCTTTTTTTTCGCTCGTGCTCGGCGCGCGTAGCAAGCGTTCGGTGAGTTCAATACGCTCGAAGCATTCGAAGCATTCGAAGCATTCGAAGCATTCGAAGCGTTCGAAGCGTTCGAAGCGTTCGAAGCGTTCGAAGCGTTCGAAGCGTTCAGATAGTTCGGAAAGTTCGGGCCACGCCCGATCGACGCCAGCCGCGCCGCAGGCACTCAGTGGCGCTGCCCGCAGACCTTGCACTCCGGATTACGGGCGCAGTGCATCGTGTGCCAGCTCATTCGGCGGGCGTCGAGCATCTGCAGGCGGCCAACGAGCGGCTTGCCGATTCCCGTGATGAGCTTGATGGCCTCGGCTGCCTGCATGCTGCCGATAATGCCCACGAGCGGGGCGAGCACCCCCATCGTGGCGCAGGCCTGCTCGGGGAACGGCTCGTCGGCCGGGAAAATGCACTCGTAGCAGGGCGACGCCTCGTCTCGCACATCGAAGACGCTGATCTGCCCGTCGAAGCGCAGGGCTGCGCCGGACACAAGTGGCACCCCCGCCGTCACGCAGGCCCGATTGACAGCGTGACGCGTGGCGAAGTTGTCCGACCCGTCGAGCACCACCGTGGCGGTGCGGGCCAGCGCCGTGAGTTGCGCTTCGTCCGCACGGGCTTGGACGACGTCGACGACCACGCCGGGATTGACCTGCGCGATGCGATCGCGCCCGGAGATCACCTTGGGCCGACCGACACTCCCGGTGTCGTGGAGAATCTGGCGTTGCAGGTTGGTGAGATCGACGTCGTCGTCGTCGATCAGCGTGATGCGTCCGACGCCGGAGGCCGCAAGATACAGCGCGGCGGGCGAGCCGAGACCACCTGCGCCAACGATCATGGCGTGGGCGGCGAGCAGACGCTCCTGACCCTCGATACCGAGTTCGTCGAGCAGGATGTGGCGGGAGTAACGCAGCAACTGGTCGTCGTTCATCGCAAAACGGGAATGAATAAAAAAACCGTGCCGGCTTTCGCGGGCACGGTTTGTAGTGTAAAGCCGATGCTTACTTCTTGTCCGACGGTTTGGCCGGCGCTGCCGTGCCGCTCTTCGCGTCCGTCTTGACGGCGGCGGGGCTGGCTGCCTTCGATGTGTCCTTCGGCATCGGGCCGGCATTGGCCTCCAGGCGCGACTTCGTGCGCTGGACCGGCTCGCCCTTGAGCTGGTGAACCGCCTGCTGGAGCATGAAGTCGTCGGGGCTGCCCAGATCCGGCAGGCGCGCTTCGCGTTCCTTCTTGCGCTCTTCCGGCGTCTTCTTGGCGTTCTCTTCCTCGAGGCGGTGCAACTCTTCGAGGCGGCGCGCTTCGCGGGCGTCGATGGCCTTTTGCTCGTCAGGCGTCTGCGTGTTGTGCAGATGGTTCTGGTAGTCGATTTCGCGCGTGATCAGCACGTCTTCCGGATCGCCCTTCGGATTCTGGTCGACCGGAATGTCCGGCGTGATGCCGATGGACTGGATCGAGCGACCGCTCGGCGTGTAGTAGTAGGCCGTGGTCAGGCGCAGCGCCGTGTCCGGCGACAGTTGGCGCACGGTCTGCACCGAGCCCTTGCCGAAGGTCGTCTTGCCCATGATCAGCGCGCGCTTCGAGTCCTGCAGCGCACCGGACACGATCTCCGAGGCCGACGCAGAGTAGGCGTTCACCAGCACGACCATCGGCACCGTCTTCCAGAAGGCGGCTTCGCCCTTGAGCGGATCGTCGGGGCTTGCCGACAGACGGTAGTTGTCGAAGGTGGCCGTGTATTTCTGCTTGGCGTCTTCGATCTGACCGTTGGTCGTCACAACCGTGGCGCCTTCCTTCATGAAGGCCGCGGACACGCCGACCGCCGACTGCAGGATGCCGCCGCCATTGTTGCGCAGGTCGAGCACCAGACCCTTGATCGGTTGGTCCTTGGCCAGCTCTTGCAGTTTCTTGGCCAGATCCGGCACCGTGCGTTCCTGGAAGCTCGTGATGCGCACGTAAGCGATGCCGGGCTCGAGCATCTTGCCCTTGATGCTCTGGACGCGAATTTCCGCGCGAACGATGGACACCGGGAACGTGCGCTCGTCCGACTTGCGGTAGATGGTTAGCGTGACCTTGCTGCCGGGTGCGCCGCGCATGCGCTTGACCGCCTGATCGAGGGTCATGCCGCGCACGGGCTTGTCGTCGATGCGGGTGATGAGGTCGCCGGGCTTCAGGCCGGCCTTGAACGCCGGGCTGTCTTCGATCGGGGAAATGACCTTGACCAGGCCGTCTTCCTGCGAGATCTCGATGCCGAGACCGGCGAAGCGGCCTCGGGTCTGTTCCTGCAGCTCCTTGTATTCGTCCTTGTCGAGATAGGACGAATGCGGATCGAGACTCGACACCATGCCCTTGATGGCCGCGGTCAGCAGCTTCTTGTCGTCGACCGGTTGCACATACTCGCGCTTGATCTGACCGAACACTTCGGCCAGCAGACGGAGCTGTTCGAGCGGCAACGGCGTGGTAGCGCTTTGTGCGGAAGCCTGCGAAAACGCGAGGGTGGCAGCCGCACCGGTTGCGAGGCCAAGCACGATCAGGCCGATGTGTTTGAGGGTTTGGCGCATATAGGCGTGGAAATTCCGGATTTTTCGGGGCGCCCACCCAGCGGTGCGCGCACTTTGGCGAAGTATAACCGTTTGCCCGCAGGGCGGGCATTGCCCATTCGACAGGGAATTTTCCGGAGAGGTTCTACGAAAAGTTCCGGTTTACGCGCCTTTGTCGCGAGCGGGAGCCTCGACTTCGTCAGGAATCGCCCCACTTTGGCCGGCGCAACGCGCTTTCCCCTGCGCCGGGCCCATGGAGTGGGCAGTCTTGGGACGCTCGGATATCGTGTTACGGCGCGTTACAGCGGGGGTGGCCAGTAAGGTGCTCGCAGCGGACGTGTGAGGGGGAGAAGGGCGGGGATAAGGGCGAGCAGGGGGCGCGGCCGGCGCGGGCGCGCGCCGCCAAGGGAGGGCGGCGCGCTCGCCGCCTGCGACGGGCGCAGGCGAGACTCGGCGATTACTTCGACTTGCCTTGCGCCGCCACCGCGGCCAGCGCGCCGGCAATCTTCTCCGCGTCGCCCAGGTAGTAGTGACGGATCGGTTGGAGGTCGGCGTCCAGTTCATACACGAGCGGTGTGCCGTTCGGGATGTTCAGGCCGGCGATGTCGTCGTCCGAAATCTTGTCGAGGTGCTTGATGAGGGCGCGCAGCGAATTGCCGTGCGCGGCGATGAGGACTTGCTTGCCCGCCCGCACCGCCGGGGCGATCGACTCGTTCCACAACGGCAGCACGCGCGCCACGGTGTCCTTCAGGCACTCGGTGAGCGGAATCTCCTCGCGCTTGAGCTTGGCGTAACGTGGGTCGTGGTAGGAGCTGCGTTCGTCGTCCGCGGCCAACGGCGGCGGCGGCGTGTCGTAGCTGCGGCGCCAGACGTGCACCTGCTCGTCGCCGTATTTGGCGGCGGTCTCGGCCTTGTTGAGGCCGGCCAGAGCGCCGTAGTGACGCTCGTTCAGGCGCCAGCTATGGATGACGGGAATCCACATCTGGTCCATGGCGTCTTGCACGTGCCAGAGGGTGCGGATCGCGCGCTTGAGCACCGACGTATAGGCGAGATCGAACTTGTAGCCGGCTTCGGCGAGCAATTCACCAGCCTGGGTGGCTTCGGCGGCGCCCTTGTCCGTCAGGTCGACATCGATCCAGCCGGTGAAGCGATTTTCCTTGTTCCACGTCGATTCGCCGTGGCGGATGAGAACGAGCTTGTACATGAGCAAACTTCAGTCAGAGTTGGAAAGCGGGGGCAGCCGACGAGACGATGGCCGCTCGCCGCGCCTTGCGCAGCAAGGCCCGGCAAGGGGTTTTGCGGCAGCAATCCAGAGACGTTCGGGGGCGCGGCGAAGGGGCCGCCGACGTCCGGCGCAGCGATTGGCAACGCAACCCGTCGGCGCAATCACGGATTATTTTATAATGATCGGATTCTTTTGATATTTTTCAGGTGGTTTGTGACGTTCCTTACCGATTACACCAACCTCGCGCTGATCGTCATTGCCCTCGTCTCGGGGGGCATGCTGGCGTGGCCCGTATTCAAGCGCGGCGGTCGCGGTCTGTCGACCGTGGAAGCGACCCAGCTCATCAACCGCAAGGGTGCCGTGGTGCTCGATGTGCGCACTGGCGAGGAGTTCGCCGCCGGCCACTTGCCCGCCGCGCGCAACGTGCCGCTCGACGATGTCGAACAGAAGGTCGCGCAGATCATCAAGAACAAGGCGGCACCGGTCCTGATCGTGTGCAAGAACGGGCAGGGCGCCGCGCGCGCCCAGACGCTGTTGCGCAGTCTTGGCTATGCCGAGGCGTTCAGCCTGCAGGGCGGCATTGCCACCTGGCAGGAAGCCGGTCTGCCGGTTGTGAAGTAATCGAGGAATTGCCAGTCATGCCGAAGATCGTGATGTACAGCACGCAAGTGTGCCCGTATTGCCAGATGGCGGAGCGACTGCTGCGTCAGCGCGGCGTTCAGGACATCGAGAAGGTGCTGATCGACAAGGAACCCGCCCGCCGCGAGGAAATGATGACGCGCACGGGCCGTCGCACGGTACCGCAGATCTATATCGACGAGCGCCACATCGGCGGTTACGACGATCTGTCGGCACTTGACCGTGCCGGTGGCCTCGTCCCCCTCTTGCAAGCCGCCTGATACCGCCCGCAAAATAGTGCGCCCAGCCGCGTGTCTGCGCGGCTGTCTTATCCCAAGGAAACGAAATGTCCGACCAGAATCAGCCGTTTTTCAGCATCCAGCGCGCCTACCTGAAAGATCTGTCGCTCGAACAGCCGAACTCGCCCGCGATCTTCCTCGAGCAGGAGATGCCGACCGTGGAAGTGCAGCTGGACGTCGCCGCCGAACGTCTGGCCGAGGAAATCTTCGAAGTCGCCGTGATTGCCACCGTGACGGCCAAGATCAAGGACAAGGTCGCGTTCCTCGTCGAAGGCAAGCAAGCCGGCATCTTCGAGATTCGCAACGTGCCCGTCGAGCAACTCGACCCCCTCATCGGCATTGCGTGCCCGACGATCGTCTACCCGTACCTGCGCGCCAACGTGGCCGACGCCATCAGCCGTGCCGGTTTCCAGCCGATCCATCTGGCCGAAGTAAACTTCCAGGCGCTCTACGAGCAGCGTCTGGCGCAACTGGCCGAGCAACAGGCGGCCAACGGCGAAACGCCGGCCCCGGGCATCGTCATGCCCGACGGCTCGGCCGCCCAGACCCACTAAGCGCTTGCGCTTGATCGACGCGACGCCCGGCACGCAGTCGGCCGTCGCGTCGAGGCCTCCCTCATGAAGATTGCCGTATTCGGTGCAGGTGCCTGGGGCACCGCGATGGCGAGCCACATGGCGGCCCGCCATGACGTTGTGCTCTGGGCGCGCGATGCGGCGCTCGTGACGCAACTGACCGCCTCCCACGAAAATTCCCACTATCTCCCCGGTGCGCAGCTGTCGCTACGTCTGCGATTCGAAGCCGATTTTGCGGCGGCGCTCACGCATGGCACGGGCGAACACGCCTTGTGCGTCGCCGCGGTGCCCGTTGCCGGCCTGCGCGCGCTGGCCAGCCATATGGCGCTGGCCGCCCCTGCGCCGCACAACCTGATCTGGCTGTGCAAGGGCTTCGAGTCCGATACCGGACTGCTCCCGCATCAGGTCGTTGCCGAGGTTTTTCCGCAGGTGGCGGGCGGCGCGCTCTCTGGGCCAAGCTTCGCTCGCGAAGTCGCGCAGGGACTGCCGGCGGCGCTGACCATTGCGAGCGCGGTGCCGTCGCTGTGCGAGCTGACGATTGCCGCGTGTCACTTCGGCGCATTGCGCATCTATTCGAGCGATGACGTGATTGGCGTCGAAGTCGGGGGCGCGGTGAAGAACGTGCTCGCGATCGCGACGGGCGTCAGTGACGGACTCGGTCTGGGCCTCAATGCCCGCGCGGCGCTCGTCACCCGTGGCCTGGCCGAAATGACCCGCCTGGGTGTCGCGCTGGGTGGCAAGCCCGAGACGTTCATGGGGCTGGCCGGCATGGGCGATCTGATCCTGACGGCCACGGGCGATCTGTCGCGTAACCGCACCGTCGGTCTGCAACTGGCGTCGGGCAAGTCGCTCGACGACGTGCTGGCGTCGCTGGGGCATGTCGCCGAAGGCGTACGATGTGCGCGTGCGGTGCGCGATCTGGCGCGTGCGCATGGCGTCGAAATGCCGATTACCGACGCCGTTTGCGCTACGCTGTTCGAAGGGCTGCCCGCCCGTGCGGCGGTGGAAGCCCTGCTGCGGCGCGACGCCCGCGCAGAGCGCGAGGACGACGCTCCCCCGGGCTAACGCCTCACCGGCAAGTTGCGACGCCTGAGCGGTCCGCTTCGGCGTCGCATGGCCCGCCGGCGATCCTTTGCGCGATGGCCGGCGCGCCGTTTCCCCGATGACGGAATCCCGTCGTCGGCACTCGCACAAGGGAGTCAAGCCCATGTCGCCAGCTGCCCATCTCCACACCTCTCAAGGCGATATCACGCAATCGCCGGTCGATGCCATCGTGAATGCCGCGAACGAATCGCTGCTGGGTGGCGGAAGCGTCGATGGGGCGATTCATCGCGCCGCCGGGCCGGAACTGCTGGACGCCTGCCGCAAGCTCCACGGCTGCCCGACGGGGCAGGCCAGACTCACGCCGGGATTTCGACTCAAGGCCAAGTATGTGATTCATACGGTGGGCCCGGTTTGGCACGGTGGTTCAGAGGACGAGCCGGCGCTGCTCGCGAGTTGCTACCGCGAGAGCCTGCGTCTGGCGGCGGCGCACGGCTGCCGCAGCGTGGCGTTTCCGGCCATCAGTTGCGGCATCTATGGCTATCCACCGGAACTGGCGGTGCCGTTGGCCGTCTTCACCGTGCGCGACGCGCTGCCCCACTTTCCGAGTCTCGAGCACGTCGAGTTCGTCTGCTTCGACGGTGCGATGCTGGCCCTTTACCGCGCGGCACTGGCGAATCAGGACCCGCCGGCGTAACCCTGCTGACGCCACGCCTCGAAGACCACGACGGCGACCGTGTTCGACAGGTTGAGGCTGCGGTTGCCGGGACGCATCGGCAGGCGCACGCGTTGCGTCGTGGCGAACGTATCGAGCAGTTCCGGGGCGAGGCCGCGGGTTTCCGATCCGAACACGAACCAGTCGCCCTTGGCGAACGACAACTCGCCGAAGGGGCGCGAGCCGCGTGTCGTCAGCGCGAACATCCGCGCGGGATCGGGCGATTCGGCGCTCAGAAACGCAGCCCAGTCCCGATGGACCTTCATCTCGGCGTACTCGTGATAGTCGAGTCCGGCGCGGCGCATACGCGCGTCGTCGAGCGGGAAACCGAGCGGTTCGATCAGGTGCAGGCGTGCGCCCGTATTGGCACACAGGCGAATGACGTTGCCGGTGTTCGGCGGAATTTCGGGGCTGACGAGAACGACGTTGAACATGAGCGTTGGGGCAAAGTTATGAAGTGGGCGGCGTGCGCAATGCGACTGCCGCAAGCACATGCGTTGCGCCGGCGCGTTTGAGGGCGGCGGCCGCGGCGTCGCAGGTCGCCCCCGTCGTCATCACGTCGTCAACGAGCACAACGCGACGCCCACGGACACCGTCGCTCGCAACGAAGGCGCCGCGAAGGTTGCGCCGCCGTGCATCGCGCGACAGGCCGCGCTGCGCGGCGGTCGTCCGCTCGCGATGCAGCATGTGGGCGCTGGCAGGCAGTTGCGCGCGTCGCGACGCGACACGCGCGAGTTCCCACGCCTGATTGAAACCTCGCGATGCCAGTCGCGAGGGCGCTAACGGCACAGGCACCAGCAGTGCCGTGTCGTCGCCGCAGGTTGCGAGGGCGTCGCCGAGGCGTTCGCCGAATTCGCGCGCGAACGGCAGAGCGCCATGGTATTTCAGACGAATCATCAGGGTATCGAGCGGTGCCACGTAGTCTGCGAGCACCAGCGTCGCGTCGAACGCGGGCCGCCGTCGCAGGCATTGTCCGCACACTAGCGGTAACGAGGTGCGGCAAATTGTCGCACCCTCGGCGCCGGACAGGGGGGCGCCATCACTGAGCGTTGCCAGCGGTGGCAGGGCGACGGCGCATTGGCGGCAGCGCGACGGTGCATCGGGCCGGTTGGCGTCGAACGCATGTGCGCAGTCGGGGCAGACCTGTCGCGCGGCGCGCTGGTGACAAAGCGCACAGTGATCCGGCAACGCCATGCGCAGCCACCCGCCAGCGAGTCTGGCGAGCGTCGGGAAGGTGGCATGAAGGGAACGCAAGGCAATAGCAGCGATGAAGTGGCGTGAAGGGCGGCGCGGCCGACATCGTCGATGCACGGCGCGGCACGGGCCGGCGGGCGCCGGGCTGCACAGCCGTGCCCGATGCATTCGGACAGCAGCGAGTATACTGCCGACTCGCCTTTTCGCCCGTCCCATGAAGCCTTCTGCCGCTCCCTCGACCCCGTCCTCTGCGTTCGATGCGCGTTTTTTGCGTACGGCGTTCGACCGCCGCGCGCCGCACTGGCCGCAGGCCGACTTCCTGATGCGGGAGGTGGCATCGCGACTCGCGAGCCGGCTCGACTACATCAAGTTGAAGCCGACGCGCGTGCTCGATGCCGGATGCGGCACGGGCGGCGATCTGCTGAGCTTCGGCGAGCGTTACCCGGACGCCTATCGCGTGGGGCTCGACGCGTCGTTCGCGATGGCCAAGGCGGCCGTGGCGGCAGGGGCGACGACCGGTTGGCGGCGTCTGCTGCGCACTGCGCCGCCGTACGGCATCGTGCAGGCCGATTTCTCCGCGCTGCCGTTCGCACCACGCACGTTCGATCTGGTGTGGTCGAACCTCGCGCTTCATTGGTATCGCGAGCCGCACCGCGTCATCCCCGAGTGGCATCGCGTGCTGGGCAACGACGGTTTGCTGATGTTTTCGGCCTATGGCCCCGACACCCTGCGGGAATTGAGGGCGGCGTGGGCGGAAGTGGACGAGGTGCCGCATGCCCTCGAGCCGACGGACATGCACGACCTGGGCGACATGATGGTGGCGAGCGGCTTCGATACGCCGGTCACGGACATGGAGCGGCTCACGCTCACGTTCGAATCGCCGGACACCCTGTTGCGCGACGTGCGCCTGCTCGGCGTGAATCCGCGACCGGAGCGTCGTAGGGGGCTCACAGGGCGGGCGCGTCTTGCGGCCTTGCGTGCGGCGCTGGAACGTCAGCGCGGTGCCGACGGCACGATCGCCCTGACGTTCGAGCTCGTCTACGGACACGCCTGGAAAATTCCCGAAAAAACCGATGCGTCCGGCAATGCCGTCGTTCGCATCCAGGACATCGGGCGCGGCGGCCGGCCACGTTGAGCCTCGCGGGTGCGACGTCTTCCGTCGGCATCCTGACTATCTCACCGCATCCTACGTCCTACACGACCTTGCAGGTGTTCTGCGCTCGTCCGATTCGCTTAAATGACGCTTCACGGCGTGCATGAGCCCAGGACGTTGCGGATGGCCCTCGCTACGCCACGCCATTGCATCGCCCTCGGGCGGGACATCGGGAGGTCGGAGTGGGAGATCAACACGAAACGTGGGTGGCGTCGCCGCAGCTCGAGCCTGCGCCAAGCGATACATCGCGTGATCGCCGGGGGCTGCGCGTGGACGGCGCCTTCCTGCGCCCGACGGCGCCCGTTTTCGCTGCGATCGACGGCCTGTGCCGTGCCACGGTGCATCTCAAGCTGGAAGGGCTGAACGCGGCGGGCTCCATCAAGCTGAAGACAGCGCTTCAACTGATCGAGGATCTGGAGGCGACAGGCCGCATCGATGTGAACACACGGATCGTCGAATCGTCCTCGGGCAATCTCGGCGTGGCGCTGGCGATGGTGTGCGCAAATCGCGGCTACCCGTTCACCTGCGTGACCGATCCCAATACGTCCCGTCATGCGATCCGTGCCATGCAGGCGACGGGCGCGCATGTCGTGCGCGTTGAGCGGCGTGACGCGCAGGGGGGGTATCTCGGCACGCGCATTGCGTGGATTCGCGAGCAAGTGGCGCGTGATCCGCATTGGGTGTGGGTCAATCAGTACGCCAACCCGGGCAACTGGCGTGCGCATTATCGATGGACGGCGTCCGAGATCTTCGCAGCGCATCGCCACGTCGACCATTTGTTCGTCGGCGCGGGCACGACGGGGACCTTGATCGGTTGCCTGCGCTACGTGCGCAGCCATCGGCTACCGACCCGTGTCGTGGCGGTCGATGCCGTCGGTTCGGTGACGTTCGGCGGCCCGCCCGGGCCGCGCCGTATCCCCGGGCTTGGCACCAGTTGCTGCCCGGTGTTGTCCGAGGCGTCTCGCGCCGAGCAGCCGGACGCCATCGTCCACATTGCCGAGGCGGAAACGCTTCGCATGTGCCAGACACTGGCCACGCGCGGTTTGCTCGCTGGCGGGTCCACGGGCAGCGTGTTGCGCGCCGTGCAACTGTCATCGGCCGACATTGCCGCCAACGACACGGTCGTCGCCATCGCGCCCGACATGGGCGACAAGTATCTCGACACCCTCTACGACCCCGATTGGGCCGCCGCGTGTATCGACGGCCGCCCGAGTCCGCCTTGCGGGACGTCCCCTCTCGTCGCGACTGTCCATCCGTCATCGCCATGAACGCACAACCGCTACCGCAATTTCGCGTGTTCACGGGGGAACAGGTCGGCGCGGTCCTCGGGGAAGGACAGTCTGCTGTCCTCGACACCGTCGAGGCGGCATATCGCGCGCATCACGCCGGGCGCACCGTCAATCCGCAGAGCCAGTTTCTCCGCTTTCCCGACGCGCAACGCAATCGCATCATCGCGCTGCCGGCTCACCTTCGCGATGACAAAGGCGAGGCCGTGACCGGCATCAAGTGGATCTCGAGCTTTCCAGACAACATCGAGCGGGGCATGCCGCGTGCCTCGGCGGTCCTCATCCTGAACGATGGAGCGACCGGGTATCCGATGGCATGTATGGAAGCGAGCTTCATCAGCGCGGCGCGCACGGCGGCCAGCGCGGTCAGCGCGCTGCGGTGTCTCGCGCGCGACAGGTTCACGACGACGGCGATGTCCGAATCGGCCACGCGACGCCTGCGCGTGGCGTTTGTCGGCGCCGGCGTGATTGCGCGTCACGTGGCCGAGTGCCTGCCGCTCGCCGGGCTGCCGATCGGCGAGGTGCGGGTGCACGACCTGAACCCCGATTACGCCGCGTCGCTCGCGACGCACATCGACGCGCGACTTGGCGATGCAGTGTGCACCGACGCGTCGCTTGAACGCACCGTTCGCGCGTCGGACGTCGTTGTGTTCACTACGACAGCGTCATCCCCCTACGTGGACAACCCTGATTGGTTCTCACACTGTCCCATCGTGCTGCATCTCTCGCTTCGTGACCTCGCGCCGGCGGTAATTCTCGCGTCGCATAACGTTGTCGACGACATCGACCATTGCCTGAGGGCGATGACCTCGCTGCATCTCACCGAGGTCGAGACCGGTCATCGACGCTTCGTCACGACATCGTTGCCGCATCTGCTTTGCGGCGGCCACGCGCCGCAGCGTGACCGACCGATCGTGTTCTCGCCGTTCGGACTGGGCATTCTCGACATTGCTGTCGGGCGTTGGATCTATGAGCAACTGGCGGCGCAGCAGGCGCCCGTCCCCCGTTTTTTCCACGATTTGCAACGCGCATGACCTCTGTTACCTGTTCCGCTTCCTTTCCTGCCGCCATTTCGGCGTCCTCTTCCGCCGCGGACCGTGCGTCGTCAGGCGCCGAAGGCTTCGCCGACGTCCTCGTCGGTCTGCAATACGGCGATGAAGGCAAAGCGAAGATCATCGACGCTCTCGCCGCGGGGTACGACGTGATCGCCCGATTCAATGGCGGTGCCAATGCTGGCCACACCATCGACACGCCGCTCGGCCGTATCGCGCTCAAGCAATTGCCGTCGGGCGTGTTTCATCCGCATGCCACGCTTTACATCGGCTCCGGGTGCGCCCTTAATGCGTGGAAGCTGGCCGATGAGATCGAACAACTCCGCGAGATGGGTATCTCGCTCGAAGGCCGGTTGCGCATCAGCGCGCGGGCAGCGCTCGTGCAGCCTCACCACATTGCGCTGGATCGGCGCGGCGGCGGCAAGATCGGTACGACCGGCAACGGCATCGGGCCGTGCTACGCCGATCGCGCCTTGCGTGTGCGCAACGACACACGCGTCAATCTGATGCTCGGCGATCTGCTCATGAGCGAAGCCGACACCGTGGCGTCGATGCGCGACGTGTTCACGAGCATGATCAATGCGGAAGGCGGAACGTCGCCATGGATCGCCGAGATGTCGGACTTGTTGTTGAGCCTGCCGAGGGTGGCCGATACCTTGCGTGCTTACGTCGAACCGGATCGAGGATGGCTCGCGAATCGCGTGAAGCAGGGCGCCCGAGTGTTGTTCGAAGGGGCGCAGTCGGTGCTGCTCGATGTTGTCGACGGCTGCCAGCCGTATGTCACGTCGAGCCACACGGTGCCGGCGTATGCGTATGTGGGGGGCGATCTGTCGCCGAAGTACCACCGTCGGACGATCGGCGTGGCGAAGGCGATCATGTCACGCGTCGGCCGTGGCCCGTTTCCGTCGGAACTGGGGGGTGAGCGCTCGGCGCAGTATTGTGACGAAGCGTCGCAGTCGCACGTCGGCGTGACCGAAGAGCAGACGCGCTTCTCGCCGGACCGGTTGCTGCGCTCCGACGATCCGTTCGATGTCGGCACCGCGCTTCGCATGCTCACCCGCGAGTACGGCACGGGGACCGGTCGTCCGCGGCGTATCGGCATGCTCGATCTCGCGCAGTTGCGAGAGGTCGTCAAGGTGCATGCCGTCGACTGTGTCTACCTCAACAAGGTCGACTGCCTCGCGCACTACTTCCATTCGACCTATCAGGGGGTGCCGATGCGCGTCCATCGCGACGTGATGTCCAGCGGCGTGATGTCGGACGTGATGATTTATCCGGGGCTGACCGAGCGCTCGCTCGCGCTGGGGCGCGAAGGCACGGTTGATTCGGCCATGCACGGTTTCATTGATTTCGTCGAACGGCAAATCGGCGCGCCATTGGCCGGTATCGGACTGGGGCCGGAGCGGGCCAGTCTCGTGTCGCTGGCCGCGCATCCGTTGACGACTGTCGCCGCGGTGTCACCCCATGTCTGATCACGGCGCAACGCGCGGCATTGGTGCGCTCACGGCCGGGAATGCGGGGGAGCGGGAGCCCGGCCTGCGGCCCTGGCGAGACGTCGCAGCCGTTACCCGCTGCAGTGGCGAGGCGCCATTTCCGCCGCTGCAACCCGATCACCTGTTCTTCAACCTGGCGCTCATGCCGTATGCCACGCATCCGCGGGTGTGCGCGCGGGGCCAGGCGGCGCGTCAGCAGTTGAGTGCGCATCGTCTGGCCGACTACCTGAACAAGACGGAACGTGTCGAATTGCACATCGTCAATCGCGCCATCGAACCGATGCTCGACACGCCGGGCATCGCGTCGGTCGGCCGTGACGATCTACTCGCCATCTATACGGATGAGGGCTTTCACACGTGGATGATGGAGCGCTTCCGTGGGCACCTGCTGAAACAGACCGGGTACGGGTTGCCGCGAACGCCGTCGTTGAGCGTCGCGCGCGTGCTGGCGTTGTGTGAGGCGGTGCCCGCAACGCATCGCGCAATGGCCATCGTAGCGGCGGCAACGGTCACCGAGACGTTGATCACCGGCACGCTGCGACAGGCGGGGGCCTGTGACGACATCTACCCGCCCGTGCGCGGCATGTTGAGTGAGCATGGTGCGGATGAAAGGCGTCATCAGGCAGCATTTATCCGGTTTGCCAGCGAATGGATCCCGTCGTTGTCGTCTGCGGAGCGTGGGTTTCTCGACGCCCTTCTGCCCGACTTGATGACCGCGTTTCTTGCCCCGGAGTTGCCGGCGTGGCGAGCGCACTTGTGCGCGGTGGGGCTGGATGCCAGCGAAGCCGATCTCGTGATCTGCGAGAGCATCGACCCGCTCGAAGTGGGCGTGCAGATGATGGAGGCCGCGCGCGTGCCACGGCGGTTGTTCGAGCGGCTGGGCATGACCTGTGCGGAACGTTTCGCGCAACAAGCGAGTCGCTGGCGTCCTCCTTGAGCGCCGGCTGGCCGTCCGCGCCGAGCGCGTCACGATGCGAGTGATCGCGCGGCCGATCAGGGGCAACCCGCCGGTCCATGTCGTGCCGGCTTCGCGCCTCGCCGATAGACGATCAGGAGAGATCTGTGAACTGCCACTGGCTTGCCCCCGATCTGACCATGAGTGCCGCGGCGTATCGCGCACTGCTCGAGGCGGCGCTCGCTTTCAAGCGCCGTTATCCGCAGCACACGGAGTGCGCGCTACACGGTCGAACGATCTATTTTCTGTTCTACAACGCGTCGTTGCGCACCCGCAGCAGCTTCCAGACGGGGCTTGCGCGAATGGGTGGGCATGCCGTCATGCTCGATCCGCAGAACGGAATCTATACGCCCGCGCTGCCCGAGGCGGAGATTCCATATGCGACGGAGCGTGTGGCCGACGTGGCGCGGGTGCTCGCGTCCTACGGCGACGCAATTGCCATTCGCATGTATGGCGCACCGGCCGGTTGGGTGTACGGTGCGGCGCATCGTCACCTCGAAGCCTTTGCGCAAGGGAGCCGGGTGCCCGTCATCAACATGGAATGTGATCGCTTTCATCCGTGTCAGGCGCTCGCCGACGTGATGACGATGCGCGAGCAATGGGGCGCGCTGGCCGGACGACGGCTATGCATCAGTTGGGCCTACTCTGGAAGCTGGCACAAGCCAGTGGCCGTGCCGCAAAGTCTGTTGCTCGCCGCCGTAAAAGCCGGCGTGGACGTGACGCTCGCGCACCCGGCGCCGTTCGGTCTCGATCCGCAGGTGATGGCCGCGGCCGAGCAGTTCGCCGGGCAGACCGGTGCGCGCCTGCGCGTGACGCATGATCTGCGCGACGGCGTGACCGATGCACACGCTGTCTACGCAAAATCATGGTGCAGTCTCGCCGCGCTGCCGCAACGCCACGGCGATCCGGTCGACGAGGCTGCGATGCGCGACGCGTTCGAGCGGCATCGCGACTGGCGTATCGATGCCGACGTCATGCGATGCGCAGCGCCCGACGCGGGATACCTGCACTGCCTGCCCGCCGACCGAGGACAGGAGGTGACGGACGACGTGATCGACGGCCCGTCGTCATGGGTCTTTCAACAGGCCGGGAATCGACTTCACGCGCAGAACGCGGTGATGGCCCACTTGTTGAATCCGGGGAGCCTCGCGTGATCCCGGCTTTTTCCTATCGCTACGCGTGCGTGCGGTGCGCTGCGCCACAGCCTTGGGGCGAGATCCGCTATCGCTGTCCCGTATGCGGACAGAACCTTCGTATTCAGCGCCAGATCGACGCAGATTCGCCGAGCGCCGCGGACATTGTGAGCACGTTCCAGGGGCGTGGGCAGTGGCGATATGGCGCCCTCCTGCCGGTCGAAGCCAGATGGGCCAGTCGACTGGTCGTTGGCGATACACCGTTGGTCGATTGCGGCGAGCACGGCGGTGTTCGCCTCTGGGTGAAGGACGAAGCGCGTAACCCAAGCGGATCGCTCAAGGACCGCGCTACCGACGTGGTGCTGGCGGTTGCCAGACGTGCCGGGTGCCGGCACGCGGTGACCGCGTCGACCGGCAATGCCGGTGCATCGCTGGCTTGCATTGCGGCATCGCACGGCATGCCGGCGACCGTGGTCGTGCCGGCCAGCACGCCGTTGGCCAAGCTGGCGCAGATTCGCGCTTACGGGGCGAAGGTCTGCGAGGTCGACGGCAGCTACGACGACGCGTTCGAGATCGCCGAGCGCTTGGCCGACGACGTCAGCGTTTGCTGTCGCAATACGGGCATCAATCCGTTCACGCGCGAGGGCAAGAAGACGTGCGCGTTCGAGATCGCCGAGGCGCTCGATTGGCGCGTGCCCGACTGGGTGATCGTGCCGACGGGGGACGGCAACATGCTGTCCGGCATCGCCGCGGGGTTTCTCGATCTCCATGCGCTCGGCATCACGACCGCCGTGCCACGCCTGCTCGCGGCGCAGGCTGACACTTCGGACAGCATCACGCGCGATTGGCGCGCCGGTGACGAGGCGATGGCGCTGCCTGCGTCGCCCACCCTCGTCAACCCGGACACCGTGGCGGACAGTCTGTCGGTCGGCCGCCCGCGCGATCATTTCGCGGCGCTGCATGCCTTGCGCGCAACGCGCGGCGCCTGCGTTGCGCTCAGCGATGCTCGGATCATGGCGGCGTCGCGCGATCTGGCACAGCGTTTCGGTCTTTGGTTCGAGCCGTCGACGGCCGCGGGCTACGCCGCATTGGAGGAAGGTCTCGCGACCGAGTGCATTCGGCCTCGGTCACGTGTCGTGCTGCTCGGGACGGGAAGCGGCCTGAAATCCCCACAATGCTTTGATAGCGTGGTGCCCGGCCATCTGCGTGACTATGTCGATGCCGTGCCGCGTCGCATGCCTGACGCACCCGGATATGGGCCATCGGAGGCGCAACCGTGAGCCGTCCGCGCATCATCGTGCTCGGCGCCGGTGTCAGCGGCCTGACGACAGCCGTGACGATGTCGCTGGCGGGCTGCGATGTCGTCATCTACGCGGCGGAAGGACCGGCGCAGACGACATCGGCACTCGCGGCGGCGATCTGGCATCCGTTCTATCAGGCGCCCGACTTCGTCTATCTCGCGCGGGCGCGTCAGACGTACACGACGATGCGCCGGCTGTCCGCCGACGCGGCTTCCGGCGTGCGCATGCGTGTGCTGACCGAATACTTTCGACGCGACGCCGGGGCGCCGTGGTGGGCGGAATGCGCCAGCGGCCTCGAGCGTCTGGCGCCGGCCGAGGTGCCGTCGCGCTTCGCCTGTGCCTACCGCATGGACGCGCCCGTGGCGGACGCGCCGATCTATCTTCGTTACCTGATGACCCTGTTTCTCGACCTCGGGGGGCAGTACGTACACAGACGCGTCAGTGATCCGGTCTCGGTGCTCGACGATGCCGACCACGTGGTGAATTGTTGCGGCTACGGAAGCCGACCGTTTGGCGACAGCGATTTGTCGTTATCGCGCGCGATCGTGCTTCGGGCCGCGCGCGACGATGCCGTGCGTGGCTGCTTCATCGACGATGCCGATCCCGCGTCACCGACCTACGTCGTCGAACGCGATGACGACATCGTTCTGGGCGGCACCGCCGATCTCGACCTCACATCGACGGTGATCGGCGAGCGGCAGATCGAGGATATCGTTCGCCGCTGCGCCGGGCTGTGCGAGGGCGTCGCCGCGCTGCGTATCGTCGAAGCTCACCTCGGATTTCGGCCGATGCGACGTGTACCGCGCGTGGCGCGCGACGCGCGGCATCCGCGTCTGCTTCACAACTACGGCCACGGGGGCGGGGGCTTCACGTTGTCGTGGGGATGCGCCAACGATGTACTTCGTCTGACGGGCATTGCGTCAGATGCGTCGCACCCCGCTGTGGGATGACCGGCAAGATTCAACGACCCTGGGAGACGACATGGAACTGGATCCGGCGAAGCTCGACGAGGCAAGTCTCTACAACTTCATGATGAGTACGATCCTGCCGCGTCCCATTGCGTGGGTGAGTACCGTCGATGCGCAGGGCCGGCCGAATCTGGCGCCGTATGCCTACTTCATGGGGGTGTGCTGTGTGCCGATGACGGTGCTGTTCTGCCCGGTGGTGCCGCCCGCGCCGCAACGAAAGAAGGACACGCTGCTCAACGTCGAGGCGGTGCCGGAATTCGTCGTGAACGTGGCGAGCCTGGCGTGCATCGACGCCGTGAATCTCTCGGCGGCGCCGTTGCCGCCCGGCGAGTCGGAGTTCGCGTTGGCCGGTGTGACTCCGATTCCGTCGTCGCGCGTACGGCCGCCGCGGGTTCAGGAGGCCGCCGTGGCGTACGAATGCCGGGTGCGCGACATCATCGAGATCAGCGCTGCGCCGGGCGGCGGATGGGTCGTGCTCGGCACGGTCGTCGCGGCCCATGTCGATGACGCATTGCTCGATCCCGTCACCCATCACGTGGATTTGCAGGCGCTCAGTCCCGTCGGGAGATTGGGCGGCGGTTCGTTCGTGAATGCCGCCAGCGATACCTTCACGTTGACGCGATACAAGACGCTCGGCGATCTGGCGGCGCGGTCCCGATGACGGGCGCCGCGGTGCCCGCGATGTCGTCGAGCAGGCCGTAATCGCTCGCGAGTTTCGCGGCCCGATGGCGGCTGGAGACGTCGAACTTGCGCATGACGCTGCGCAAATGGAACACCACGCCGTGCTCGGAGAGCGTGAGAATGCGCCCGATTTCCCACGAGGTCTTGCCGCGCGCCACCCAGCGCAGACACTCGCGTTCGCGAGGCGTCAGCACAGGGGTGCCGTGAGGTACGGCGTCGCGCTGCACGATGCGCCACACGGCTTCATGCACATGCATCGCCAGCAACGCTGCGCCATGCGCGCCGGGCGCGCGCGCGTGACGAGGCAACGGACGCGGCGACGAGAGACTTAACATGCCCGACGCACCCGACGGGGTGAACACCGGATACGTCACGCCGTAGCGCATGCCGGCGGCGCGCTGCTCGCGAAGCAACTGCCGGGCACCGGGCGAGGTGTAGAGTGCAGGTGTCCATTCGACGGGCGTGAGTTGCTGGCTGGCGCGCGTGAGTACCGGATCAATGTTTGCGTAGTGTTGCGCGTCGTAGTGTGCTTGCCACGCGAGCGGCAAGTTGCCAAGTCGCGGTGTCGCCCGCTTTCCGCCCGGCAGGGGGAAATGTCCGCGATAGCTGAAATGGCGGTGACCGAGCGCGCCGCACAACGATGGCAGCAGGGCGCACAGGGCATCGACGTCGGCGGCGGCGCCCAAGGCGCTCAGACCGTCGGCAAACGAGCGAGGGGTGACGCAACGCGTGGCACGCATGGCATGGCGACGTAGGGAACAAGTTTCGGTTTTAGCACGCGTTGTATCGACGCGCGCATCGCAGGTCGCCGGGGCCGGGTGCGCCTGCGCCGTGCAGCGGTCGCGGTGGGCCGTGTCAGGGCGCGACATAACGTCGCACGCGATGCGAGACGTTGCGTTCATGGTTGACGGATATCGGACGAATCCCGCATCGCAGCGAAGGCGGTCGTGCGTGTGCGGTGTGGCGTGCTTCGCGTGATGGGCGTAGGGCCGGGTGGGGCGTCGATCGTCGGAGACAGTGGCGTCGGGTAGTCAGGACACCGCAACGAGTCATCGCGTTGTTGCAACGTGTCAAACCGATGACACATAGGGAGTATCCCGTAGTCGCTCCGTCGTTGCGATTTTCGACTAGGGGAATAAACGGATTTCCCTTTTGCATCAATGGGTTCAGGAGAATGCTATGGCGCGCCAAATACTCGGTATCAATGTTGTCGCTTGGAGAATGCGCGTTCTATAATGCGGCAGTTTGTCGCGGCCCGGACGCAGCAAGTTCCCGGCCGTCGGACATGAAAGACCCAAAATGCCCCACGGGTGACGGCGATGCTCGCAGCCTCTTCTTCCGAAGCCGATTCGGCCACGAAGGAATGGAAGCACAAGCGCAACTGCGCGATATCGCCGCGCCAGTTTGTCCTGTTCTACCTGTCGTTGGCCGCCGTGTCGCTGGGTGTTGCCTTGATTGCGGCGTGGCGCGGTGGGTGGTTGGTCTTGCCGTTCACAGGCCTGGACTTGCTCGTGGTGGGCGTTGCGTTCGTCATTCATGCCCGGCATGCCACAGATTACGAGGTCATTCGGTTGTCGCCCGTGAGCCTTGTGGTCGAGCAACGTTCAGCACAGAGGTTGACGCAGTACGAGTTCAATCCACGCTGGGTGCGCATCGACATCGAGAAGCCGCCGCGTATGCGCATCGTCTTGCGCTCGGGGAGCCGCTCGGTCACCGTCGGTGCCTATCTTGCGCCGCATCGCCGCGAAACGTTGGCGCGCGAGCTGCGCCGTTGTCTTGCCCAACAGGCCTGAGAGATGGAGACAGTCTCGGGCGACCGCCAGGGAGGTTTGGATGGTAATTTTGGGTAAGGAAGCTATGAAAAAAACGAAACACGCCTTGGCGGCCTTCCTTGCGGGCGCCTCGCTGCTCGCCTGCGTTCCGGCCCTGGCGGCGGTCACGGACATGCCCGGGGGGCCGGCCGTCAACGAACTCAACTTCCAGCCGCCGGTCACGAAGCTCGCGCAAGAGCTTCACAGCCTGCACACCATGATGTTGATCATCTGTCTGGTGATCTTCCTCGGCGTGTTCGGCGTGATGTTCTACTCGATTTTCAAGCATCGCAAATCCAAGGGCCATCAACCCGCGAACTTCCATGAAAGCACCACGGTCGAGGTGATCTGGACGGTCGTGCCGTTCATCATCGTGATTCTGATGGCGCTGCCTGCCACGAAGACCGTGGTGGCGATGAAGGACACCACCAACGCCGACCTCACGATCAAGGTCACCGGCTATCAGTGGAAGTGGGGCTACGACTACCTGAATGGCGAAGGCGAGGGCATCAAGTTCCTCTCCACGCTTACCACGCCGCGCACCCAGATCGACGGAGAAGCCCCGAAGAGCAACACGTATCTGCAGGAAGTCGACCACCCGATGGTCGTGCCGGTCAACAAGAAGGTGCGTCTGATCACCACGGCCAACGACGTCATCCATTCGTTCTACGTGCCGGCCTTCGGCATCAAGCAGGACGCGATTCCGGGCTTCGTGCGTGACACCTGGTTCAAGGCCGAAAAGGTCGGCGAGTATCGCGGCTTCTGTACCGAGCTGTGCGGCAAGGAGCATGCGTTCATGCCGGTCGTGGTGAAGGTGGTCTCGGAAGCCGATTACAACACGTGGGTCCAGGCGCAGAAGAAGCTGATGGCCGCGTCGGCCGACGATCCGAACAAGACTTACACGGTGCAGGAGCTCATGGAGCGCGGCCAGAAGGTCTACGCGTCGAATTGCGCGGTGTGCCACCAGCCGAACGGCAAGGGCGGCGGCGCGTTCCCGGCGCTCGACGGCTCGAAGATCGCGAACGGCCCGGTGGCGGACCACATCAGCATCGTGCTGCACGGCAAGAATGCGATGCCCAACTGGTCGCATCTGAACGATGTGGAGCTTGCGTCCGTGATTACGTTCGAGCGCAACTCGTGGAGCAACAAGACCGGCGACGTGGTTCAGCCGGCACAGGTGCGCGAAGCGCGTGGCAACAAATCGGCCAAGGCCGCAGGGGCTGCCGACGCAGGCGCAGCGAAGAACAGTTAAGTGCCGTTCGACCAGTTCGAGGAAGGAGATTGGGTATGAGTTCCATCGCTCACGATCACGTGGCGGGTCACGACGATCACGCGCACGACCATCCGCACGGGTGGCGTCGCTGGCTGTTCGCGACGAATCACAAGGACATCGGCACGATGTACATGATCTTCTCGTTCGTCATGCTGCTCTCGGGCGGCGTGATGGCGTTGATGATCCGTACGGAATTGTTCGAACCGGGCCTGCAGTTCATTCGTCCGGAGTTCTTCAATCAGCTCACCACCATGCACGGGCTGGTGATGATTTTCGGCGCGATCATGCCGGCGTTCGTGGGGTTCGCGAACTGGATGATCCCGCTGCAGATCGGCGCGTCGGACATGGCCTTCGCGCGCATGAACAATTTCAGCTTCTGGCTGCTGCCGGTCGGCGGCCTGCTGCTGCTCTCGTCGTTCCTCGTGCCGGGCGGCGCCACGGCAGCCGGCTGGACGATGTACGCGCCGCTGTCGGTGCAGATGGGGCCGGGCCAGGATCTGGCCATCTTCGGGGCGCACATTCTCGGTGCGTCGTCGATCATGGGCGCGATCAACATCATCGTCACCATCCTGAACATGCGTGCGCCGGGCATGACGCTCATGAAGATGCCGATGTTCGTGTGGACGTGGCTGATCACCGCCTATCTGCTCATCGCCGTGATGCCGGTGCTCGCCGGCGCGATCACGATGCTGCTCACGGACCGTCACTTCGGAACGTCCTTCTTCAACGCGGCGGGCGGCGGCGATCCGGTGATGTACCAGCACATCTTCTGGTTCTTTGGGCACCCGGAGGTGTACATCATGATTCTGCCGGCGTTCGGGATCGTCTCGCAGGTGATTCCGGCGTTCTCGCGCAAGCGACTGTTCGGCTATAGCTCGATGGTGTACGCCACGGCGTCGATCGCGATTCTGTCGTTCATGGTGTGGGCGCACCACATGTTCGTGACGGGCATGCCGGTCACCGGGCAGCTCTTCTTCATGTACGCCACGATGCTGATCTCGGTGCCGACCGGCGTGAAGGTGTTCAACTGGGTCGCCACGATGTGGAAGGGCTCGCTCTCGTTCGAGACGCCGATGCTCTTCTCCGTCGGCTTCCTGTTCGTGTTCACGATGGGCGGCTTCACCGGCCTCATGCTCTCGATGGCGCCGCTCGACATTCAGATGCACGGCACGTACTACGTGGTGGCGCACTTCCACTACGTGCTCGTGGCCGGTTCGCTCTTCGCACTCTTCTCGGGGTTCTATTACTGGGTGCCAAAGTGGACAGGCCACATGTACAACGAGTGGCGTGGCAAATTCCACTTCTGGGGCACGCTCATCTCGTTCAACGTGACGTTCTTCCCGATGCACTTCCTGGGACTGGCCGGCATGCCACGTCGCTACGCCGACTACCCGGCGCAATTCACGGATTTCAACCAGATCGCGACCATCGGCGCGTTCGCCTTCGGCCTGATGCAGGTGTACTTCCTGTTCTTCGTGGCGCTGCCGACGTGGCGCAGCGGCCCGGCGGCCGAAGCGAAGCCGTGGGATGGCGCGGAGGGCCTCGAGTGGACCGTGCCGAGCCCGGCACCGTTCCATACGTTCGAGACGCCGCCGAAGGTGCATTGATCATGGCCGCCAGTCGCGAGCAACGCGCGAAGAACCTGCGCACGGGGCTGATCCTGGGCTCCGTCGTGCTGGTGTTCTTCTTTGGGGTCATGATCAAGGTCAAGCTGGTGGGCGGCATCTGATCCGCACGTTCTGCCACACCGGCGGGACGCGCGGTTCGGGAAGCCGGCGCGCGAGGGTACACGGCAGTACAGGGCAGTACACGGCAACCGACGGCGTCGGAGACTGACGGCCGTCAAGCGGGGAACCGGCAAGGCGAATATGAGTGGTTTGCGACGAGTCAATGGGCGCACCTTCAGCAAGCTGCTGCTGATGGTCGTGGTGATGTTTGGTTTCGGCTACGCCATGGTGCCGTTCTACCGGGCGTTCTGCAGTCTGGTGGGGATCAACCAGTTGGGCGATCGCGCGACCGAGATCACCGCTCGCAATTCGCAGGTCGACGAAAGCCGTACGATCACCGTCGAGTTTGATGCCAATGCCCAGGGGCCGTTGCGCTTCAAGCCGGCGAAGAGCAGTCTGAAGGTGCATCCGGGGCAGATCGCGACCATCGAGTACGAAGTGGCGAACCAGCAGTCGCATGAGGTGCGTGCGCAGGCGATTCCGAGCTATGCGCCAGCGCTGGCCGCGAGCTACTTCAAGAAGATCGAGTGCTTCTGCTTCACGCAGCAGACCCTCAAGGCCGGAGAGGCCAAGGAGTACCCGGTGGTCTTCGTGGTGGACACGAAGCTGCCCAAGGATGTGAATACGATTACGCTGTCCTATACTTTTTTCGATCTCGGCAAGAACGACGCCACGCCGCGCGCGGATATCTCAACCGGTGCGCAGGCTGGCGACTTGAAGGCAGGAGCGACGGGGGGAGGCAAGGGGAGCAATGGATGACCTGAAGGAGGCGACCCGGCGCAAGCTGTCATTCGTCCAGACCATCAATGCCGTGTTCTGGTCGTTTTTCGGTGTGCGCAAGGGACGTGATCACGACCGCGACATGGCGCAACTCAACCCTGTGCATCTGATCGTCGCGGGGCTGATCGGGGGCATCCTGTTCGTCGTGGCGCTGGTGTTGCTGGCGAAGCTCGCCATTCGGCTCGCGACGTGAGTGGCATCGACAAAGAGAACCAAGCCTGGAGAAATAAGAATGAGTGGTCAACACCAAACGGCGCCTTACTACTTCGTACCGGCCCCGTCGCGCCATCCCGTAAGCTGCAGCGTCGGCCTGCTGGTGGTGCTCGGCTCGGCGGCCGCGTGGGTCAATGGGCAACCATGGGCCCCGTGGACGGCGCTGGCCGGCCTGCTGTGGGTGCTGTGGGTACTGCGTAGCTGGTTCGGCGACTCGATCGCCGAGTCCGAGGGCGGCCTGTACGGCAAGCGCATCGACGCGTCCTACCGCTGGGGCATGAGCTGGTTCATCTTCTCCGAGGTGATGTTCTTCGCCGCGTTCTTCGGCGCGCTGTTCTATGCCCGCACGCTGGCAATGCCGTGGCTCGGTGACCTCGACAATAAGCTGCTGTGGCCGGATTTCAGCGCCGTGTGGCCGAACGCCGGTCCGGCAGGCGTTGTGGACGCCTTCGAGACGATGGGCCCGTGGCCGATCCCCACGCTCAATACGGCACTGCTGCTGACCTCTGGCGTCACGCTGACGATCTCGCACCACGCCCTGCGTGCCAACCATCGCGCCCGCGCGATTTTCTGGCTGTTTGCCACCGTGGCGTTGGGCTTCACGTTCCTGGGCTTCCAGGCGTACGAGTATCACCATGCCTATACCGAGCTGAACCTGAAGCTGACCTCGGGCGTGTATGGCTCGACGTTCTTCCTGCTCACCGGCTTCCACGGCTTTCACGTGATGTTGGGCGCGATCATGCTGACCGTCATGATGGTTCGTATGATGAAGGGGCACTTCACGCCGGAGCATCACTTCGGGTTCGAGGGCGCCGCGTGGTATTGGCACTTCGTCGATGTGGTCTGGCTGGGACTGTACGTGGTGGTCTACTGGCTCTGACGCCGACAGCCGTCTGTGCATGGGGGGAACGCCGCCGGATTCCGGCGGCGTTTCCTTTTGCAGCGATGGCGGGGGCTGAGGCGAGGGCAGCGAGGCGGGCCAGCGCCCGGCACGCGCTTTCAGGGCTCGATGGCCGGCGGGATGGCCCGGATGGGCGCGGCGGGCGAGGCGGGGGAGACGAGAGGCGGATGCGGACGCAATGCGGCTTTATGTCGCACGACCGTCGCCGGGCTGCAAGCGATGACGCCGCGCGACGACGCGTCGCATCACACGGATCGAAGCCGGAGGGTGGGCATGGGGTGCGGCGATTTGCCGCAGCGAAGCGGCGCGGGACTCAGTATCGTATGCCCGTGCTGTGAATCCATCCCATCCAGTTGGCGAACAGGATGAGCAGGAACAGCGTCACCGACAGGCCGACGCGCACCATGAGCGAATGCACGGTGCGGTTCGATCGGCCCTTGTCCCGCATCATGAAAAACAATGCGGACGCCAGACTGCCGAGAATCAGGACGAAGGCGATGGCAACGATAATGCGCATGATGTGTCCGATGACGGTGATGCGACATTATCGGGCAACGCACACGCGCTGACACGCTGCAATGCGGTGTATTCGGCGACCCGCCTGCCTCGTGCTGCCAGACAAGGAATGGATGTGTTGAAAACCCTTTTACGAGGCATGCGTCCTGTGCCGGCCCTGCTGATGCTGTTCGCGGTGATGCTCACCGCGGCACTTGGCGTATGGCAGTACCAGCGCGCGCAGATGCGCCTGACGCGCCAGGCACAGATCGAGCAGGCCGAACATGCGCCGGTGCTTGCGCTGGGCGCACAGACCTACGCGCTGGGCGACGTGGCGAACCGGCGCGTGCGCGTCACGGGCCGCTTCCTGCAGAACCGAGTGGTGTATCTGGACAATCGACCTCGCAACGAACTGCCCGGTTTTTACGTGGTGATGGCGTTGCAAACGGCCCCGGACCACGTGGTGCTCGTCAACCGTGGATGGCTGCCGCGCGATTTGCGCGATCGTACATCGATCATGCCGTACGCGACCCCGGCTGGCGATGTCACGATCGAAGGCCTGGCGCAGCCCGATCCGTCGCGTGCCTTCGAATTGGGCAAGGGCGGTTCGGCGCCGGGGCTGGCCATTCGGCAGAATCTCGACGTGGCGGATTACGCGCGCGAGACGGCGCTGCCGCTGCAACCGTTCGTGATCATGCAGACGAACGACACGGGCGATCATCTGTTGCGCGACTGGCCTGCGCCCGCGAGCGGTGCGGATCGCAACTATGGTTATATGGCCCAGTGGGCTGGCATGTCGCTGATGCTCGCGCTGCTGGGCTTGCGCCTGGCGTATCGACGCGGACGCCGGCTGACGACGGTCCCCGACAACTTCAAGCGGGCATGAGGCGAACATGAGCACAGAGGTGAATTCCGGGCGCACCGGGAGCCCCGCCATCGACCCGGCGCAGCAACGCCGCGCGCGGCGCATGCTGATCTTGCTGTTCGTGGTGTGCGCAGCGCCCGCGGTGGCGGCGTACCTGATGTATTACGTGTTCAAGCCACAGGGCGGCACGTCGGCTTACGGCAAGCTGATCGAGCCGCAGCGTCCGCTGCCTGCACTGGTGGTGCGCGACGACGAGACGGGACAGACACTGCCAATGTCGTCGCTCAAAGGCAAGTGGTTGATGATCAGCGCGGACACGGCCGCTTGCGACGAGAATTGCGTGAGCAAGCTCTTCTACATGCGGCAGATTCGTGTGTTGCAGGGCAATGAGCGCACGCGCGTGGAAACGCTCTGGCTGGTGACGGATGCCGCCGCGGTGCCGCAGAAAATCGACAGCGCCTATCCGGACACGCGCCGTCTGCGCGTCGATCCGGCGGCACTGGCCGCCTGGCTGCCAACGCAGGACGGCAGCCAAGTGAGCGACCACATCTACCTGGTCGATCCGCTGGGCAACCTGATGATGGCGTTCCCGAAGCACGCCGACCCGAGCAAGATCAAGCGCGATCTGTCGCGCCTGCTCAAGTGGTCGGGAACGGGTTGAGGGGCGCGCCCGTCAACCGTAACAAGACCGCGTGCGATGGCGCAGCGGACATGACGAAAACCTGACGTAAAACCGATGCTTTACCTTTTGGAACTGGGCTTTATCGGCCTGTGTATCGCGGTGCTGCCACTCGGCTGGGTGCTGTTGCGCCGCGACGCGAACAAGTACCGCAAACTGGCCTGGGTGACGACCTTTCTCACGCTCGACCTGATCATGTTCGGCGGCTTCACGCGGCTCACCGATTCGGGCCTCGGGTGCCCCGACTGGCCGGGCTGCTACGGCACGTCGTCGCCGTTCGCCGCGCATGCCGACATTCATGCCGCGCAGTTGCTGCTGCCGACCGGCCCGGTGACGTTCGTCAAGGCGTGGATCGAGATGGTGCACCGCTACTTCGCCATGGCCGTGGGCGTGCTCATCATCACGCTGATGGTGATGGCCTGGGTGAAGCGGCGTGAACTCAAGCAGTCGCCGTGGCTCGCCACGTGGCTGTTCGTGCTCGTCTGCGTGCAGGGCGCGTTTGGCGCCTGGACCGTCACCCTGAAGCTCCAACCGGTGATCGTCTCCACGCACTTGATGTTGGCGCTCACGTTGTTGGGCTCGCTCGTGTGGCTGGCGTCGCGCCAGATGCCGCTCGCCAGCGTGGCGGCCGACCCCGGGGCCTTGCGCTGGCGCTGGGCGGCGCTCATCGGACTGGCGCTGCTGGTGTTTCAGATTGCACTTGGCGGTTGGGTGAGCACTAACTACGCAGTACTGGCGTGTACCGACTTCCCGACGTGTCAGGGGCAGTGGGTGCCGCCGATGGACTTCCATAACGGCTTCAAACTCTGGCGCGCGCTAGGGAAAACGGCCGGTGGCGAGGTGATTCCGATGGACGCGCTCGTCGCGATCCACTGGGTGCACCGGACCTTCGCGATCGTGGTGGTGGCGTACCTGGCCTGGCTGGCAAGCCGGCTGCGACGCCACGCCGCGCTCAGAAAGCCGTCGACGCTGGTGTTGGTACTGGTGCTGGTGCAATTCGCGACCGGATTGTCCAACATCGTTTTCCAATGGCCGTTGCTCAACGCCATCGCCCACAACGGCGGGGCGGCGATCCTGCTGCTGTTGCTCGTTATGTTAAACTACCGCATTCGCGCCGCCAAAACGGCGCCCGTTGCGGCCGGCCTGAGCGATCAGGCAGACCTTCCGGCCCGCCAGACGCCCCTCCCAGCAGCGCAGCCGGCCGCCGCACCACTCGCCGGCGCCCCGACTGGCTCGGCGTAGCGCATAGCCTCTGAGTGTATGAAAAGCACCACCCTTCCCCATCCGCCTGCGAGCCGTATCGCGCAATACTGGGCTTTGACCAAGCCCCGTGTGACGCAGCTCGCCGTCTTCTGTGCCGTGATCGGCATGTTCCTGTCTACGCGCGGCATGGTGCCGTGGCAGGTGCTGATCGGCGGCACCATCGGTATCTGGCTGCTGGCCGGCTCCGCCTTCGCCGTGAATTGCCTGATCGAGCAGCGTGTGGACGCGCTGATGCGCCGTACGGCGTGGCGTCCGTCCGCCCGTGGCGAGATCGCGCCATGGCAGATCATCGTCTTCTCGACGATTCTCGGCGCGGCCGGCATGGCGGTGCTCTATACGTTCACCAATGCCCTGACGATGTGGCTCACGCTGGCCACGTTTGTCGGCTATGCGCTGATCTATACGATCATCCTCAAGCCGTCGACACCACAGAACATTGTGATCGGCGGCGCGTCGGGGGCCATGCCGCCGGCGCTCGGCTGGGCCGCGGCCACCGGTGCCGTGCCGGCCGATGCGTGGATCCTGGTGCTCATCATCTTCGTCTGGACCCCGCCGCATTTCTGGGCGCTCGCGCTCTACCGCCGTCAGGATTACGTGAATTCGGGGCTGCCCATGCTGCCGATCACGCACGGCGAAAAGTACACGCGCCTGCAGATCCTGCTGTACAGCGTGGTGCTGTTCGCGGTGTCCCTGCTGCCGTTCGCGCATCGCATGAGCGGCTATGTTTACCTGGCCTCGGCGGTCGTGCTCTCGGGCATCTTCCTCGGCTACGCGATCAAGCTGTGGCGTCACTATTCCGATGCGCTCTCGCGTTCGATGTTCCGCTACTCGATCATCTACCTGTCGTTGCTGTTCGCCGCGCTGCTGGTCGATCATTACGTTCAGATCTTCCTGCTGGGCTGAGACGCAGTTGCGAGCGTCGCGGGTGCGTGGCCCGCAGTCGTCCGAGCCACGATGACAGGCGCGTTACGGTATTGCTGGCCGGCGCGCCTGTTGTCTTTGCGCGAGGCGTTTTCTTCCTTCGTTTTGGGATCGTTCGTTCATGAATCTGGCTGTCATCTGGTTGCGTCGCGCGATGTTGCTGATGGGACTCACTGTGCTCCTCGCCGCGTGCGGCAAGGACGGCCCGACGTTCCAGAGTCTCGATATCACTGGCAACAAGGAGTTTGCGCAAGATTTCTCGTTGCAGGACCCGCAGGGCAAGACGCGCACGCTCGCCGATTACAAGGGCAAGGCGGTGGTGATGTTCTTCGGCTACACGCATTGTCCCGACGTCTGCCCGACCACGATGGCACAGCTCAACCAGGTGATGCAGAAGCTCGGCCCCGACGCGCAACGCGTGCAGGTCATCTTCGTGACCGTCGATCCGCAACGCGATACGCCGGAACTCATGGGGCAGTACGTGCCTGCGTTCAACCCGGCGTTCGTGGGCCTTCGTCCGGCCGACGACGCGGCGCTCAAGACGCTCACCCAATCGTTCCGTGTGGTGGTCAACAAGGTGGCAGGCTCCACGCCGACCAACTACACCATCGACCACACCGCCGGCATCTATGTCTTCGACCCGCGCGGCCAGTTGCGCCTTTTCATGCGTCCCGACGAATCGGTCGACGCGATGGCCAAGGATCTGCAGACGCTGCTGAGCTGAGTGCGCGACGCCGCGCCACGCAGGGCATAAAAAATCGCGCCCCCGGGGCGCGATTTTCATTTCAACGGGCTAACGGGGGTTGACCCAACGCGGTCCGCTCAGGTGCCGTTGCCTTCCTGACTGCGGCGTTCGAGGTCGTCAT
The DNA here is from genome assembly GCF_902459725.1 of Pandoraea eparura. Classification (GTDB taxonomy): domain Bacteria; phylum Pseudomonadota; class Gammaproteobacteria; order Burkholderiales; family Burkholderiaceae; genus Pandoraea; species Pandoraea eparura. Next base: position 437,797 of record NZ_CABPSH010000002.1, on the reverse strand, counting down.
GCGCCTCGAACCACATCACGTTGATGATGCCGAACGCGAGCGCGAGGCCCAGGCCGAGAATCCAAGAGAAGTACCACATGTCGCGACTCCTTGATCAATACATCGTGTGCGGGTTGTCGTTGACCGTCTCGATTGTCACGCGCCCGCGGATCACGCGATACACCCAGCCGGTGTAGAGCAGGACGATGGGCAGGAAGATGACCACGGCGATGAGCATGATTTGCAGCGTGAGTTGACTCGAGGTGGCGTCCCAGATGGTCAGGCTATTGCCGGGCGCCGTGGCCGAGGGCATCACGAACGGGAACATCGAGAAGCCGGCAGTGAGGATGATGCCGGCCATCATCAGCCCGGTGACGACGAACGTCCACGCGTAGGCCCGGCTGGTCGCCAGCACGGCTGCGAGCAGTGCGCACAGGCACGCAACGACCGGTGCCGCGATCATCCACGGATAGGTCTGATAGTTCGTGAGCCAGAGGCCGGGGCCGGTCATCACCTGCTTGAGCAGCGGATTGGCCGGCGAGTCGGTCGCCCCCATCTTCGTGATGGCGAAGCCGTCGACGTGCGTGGCGACGAGCATGCCCGCCACCAGGAACAGCAGCAGCGTGCCCAGCGCGGTGAGGCGCATGATGCGTCCGGCGCGCACGGCCACGATCGGATCGGCCTTCATGCGTAGGTGGGCTGCGCCGTGCGTGAGCAGCATCAGCAGGCTCACCAGGCCGCACAGCAGCGCGAACGGGTTGAGCAGCGCCCAGAACGAGCCCGTGTAGGTCGAGCGCATGGTGTTGTCGAACGAGAACGGCAGGCCGAGCAGCAGGTTGCCGAAGGCCACGCCGAACACCAGCGACGGCACCACGCTGCCGGCGAACAGCGCCCAGTCCCACGAGTTGCGCCAGCGCGCGCTCGGCAGCTTGTTGCGGTAGTCGAAGCCGACGGGGCGCAGAAACAAGGCGAAGAGCACGAGCAGCAGCGCCCAGTAAAGGCCCGAGAACGCGGCCGCGTAGACCAGCGGCCAGGCGGCGAACATTGCGCCGCCCGCCGTCACGAACCAGACCTGGTTGCCTTCCCAGGTCGGGGCGACGGTGTTGATGATGACGCGACGCTCAGCGTCAGTCTTGCCCAGAAAAGGCAGCAGCGTGGCCGTGCCCATGTCGAAGCCGTCGAAGAAGGCGAAGCCGATCAGCAGTACGCCGATGAGCACCCACCAGACCAGCTTGAGTACGGTGTAATCGATCATCATGATGTGGTGTCTCCCTGACGATCAGACCGATGCGGTCGGACGCTTGGCGGTGATCGCTACGCCGTCGGTGCCGTCGGTCTCGAAGTGATAGCGGCCGGTGTGCAGCGACGACGGGCCGAGCTTGACGTACTTCACCATCAGGAACATTTCGATGATAAGCAACGCGGTGTAGAAGACGATGAAACCCGCGAGGCTCAGATACAGGTCGGTTGCCGAGAGCGACGACGCCGAGAGGTGCGTCGGCAGCACGCCGGCGATGGTCCATGGCTGGCGTCCCATCTCGGCGACGATCCACCCGAATTCGATGGCGATCCACGGCAGCGGAATCGCCCACACCGTCCAGCGCAGGAACCACGCCGAGCGCGGTTTGAGCAAGCGACGACGCGCGCACAGCCAGAATGCCCAGACGAACGTGAACAGGAACAGGAAGCCCAGCGCGACCATCACACGGAACGACCAGAACACGGGCGCGACCGGCGGGATCGTGTCGTTGGCCGCCAGGTGGATCTGCTCAGGCGTGGCATCGACAACGTTCGGCGTGTACTTCTTGAGCAGCAGGCCGTAGCCGAGATCGTCCTTGTATTTGTCGAATTCGGCGCGTACGGCTGGCGAGGTATCGCCGCCACGCAGCTTCTCGAGCGCCGCGAACGCGAGCATGCCACGCCGGATATTCTCCTTGTGTTCGTCGCGCAATTGCGTGAGACCGATCACGGGCGTGTCGATCGAGCGCGTAGCGATCAGGCCCATCGCCCAGGGAATCTTCACTGCATAGTCGGTGCGCGCTTCCTTCTGGTTCGGCAAGCCGAACAGTGTGAACGATGCGGGCGGCTTGGCCGTCTCCCATTCCGCTTCGATGGCGGCGAGCTTGACCTTCTGCACCTCGCCCGTGGTGTAGCCCGATTCGTCGCCCAGCACGATGACCGACAGCGTCGAGGCCAGACCGAAGCCCGCCGCGACGGCGAAGGAGCGCAGCGCGAACGGCACGTCACGGCGCTTGAGCAGATACCACGCGGAGATGCCGAGCACGAACATGGCGGCGGTCACATAGCCGGCCGAGAGCGTGTGCACGAACTTCACCTGGGCCACCGGGTTGAAGATCACGTCCCAGATGCTCGTGAGCTCCATGCGCATGGTCTCGTAGTTGAAGTGCGCGCCGACGGGATTGTTCATCCAGCCGTTGGCCACGAGAATCCACAGCGCCGACAGGTTCGAGCCCAAGGCCACCGCGAACGTGGTGGCAAGGTGGCCAATGCGCGAGAGCTTGTTCCAGCCGAAGAAGAACAGGCCGACGAACGTCGCTTCGAGGAAGAACGCCATCAGGCCTTCGATCGCGAGCGGCACGCCGAAGATGTCACCGACGTAGTGCGAGTAGTAAGCCCAGTTGGTGCCGAACTGGAATTCGAGCGTGAGACCGGTGGTCACGCCCATCGCGAAGTTGATCAGGAAGAGCTTGCCCCAGAACTGGGTCATGTCCTTGTAGACCGGCTTGCCGGTCATCACGTAGACCGACTCCATGATGACAAGCAGCCAGGACAGGCCCAGGGTGAGTGGGACGAACAGGAAGTGATACAACGCCGTTATGGCGAACTGCAGGCGCGAGAGGTCGACGACTTCGCTACTGATCATGGCGGACACCTTGACTTGGGGTGGGGGATGGCGCTTCGACGGCTTGCGGCCCGATCAGGGCGCGCGCCACGACATCCGGTGGCAATTGCATGTGCTTGGCCATCGGCGCGTCGAAGAACGCGTGCTTCAGAATGAAAAGGAGTGCTACCTTGATCGCGAGGACGATCAGGATTTCGAACATGAAGCGGGACGGGCGGTTGCGCCAGCGCCGGATCGCCCAGACGGCGATAGCGGGACGCGACGCCGCGACAGGCGCGGCCGTGGCGGGCGGTTTCAGACTGCTAGGAGAGTGGGTGTCCATCCGTGACGGCTCCTGGCATCGAAAGTCGTTGTGTTGGAAACAGCGTCGACTTTCGGCGCATTTTGCCTTATCGCTTGAAAATGTCAAACCGCGGCGCGGGGGGCGGATGACACGCAGGTGACACCCGTTCGATGCAGTTCCGCCGTCAGGGAAGACGGCCGACGAGAAATGGATTCGAGACAAGGGTCCGGCGCAGCGAACGGCCCCCGGGCCGTCCCATGCACGCAGCATGGCCACGTACGCATCGATTCTATCGATCGCGCCCGCGCACGACCTTGCGATGCATCAAATCCGGCGCAAATGATGCGTGAACTTTCGAAGTCCAATAAAAAACCCCGTGAGTTTCACGGGGTTTCGTTGTCGGCCGTCGCGTGTGGCAATGTGTCGCATTGCCACACGCGGATTCGATCGATGGGTTAGGCGAGGGCTTGCAGCGCGCCCTTCATCTTCTTCATCGCGGCGACTTCGATCTGTCGGATGCGCTCGGCGGACACGCCGAATTCGTCCGCCAGTTCGTGCAGCGTGGCACCGCCGCTGCCGTCGTCGGCCACCGACAGCCAGCGCGCTTCGATAATGCGGCGGCTGCGTGCGTCGAGACGGCCGAGTGCGGTTTGCAGGCCGTCGCTTTGCAGGTGATCGCGCTCGCGCGCGGCGATCACGGCGGTTGGCTCCTGGTGCGAGTCGGCCAGGTAAGCGATGGGAGCGAAGCTTGCGCTGTCGCTGTCGTCGCTGTGACCTTCCAGGGCGATGTCGCCGCCCGACATGCGCGTTTCCATCTCGATGACGTCTTCGCGCTTGACGTTCAGATCGCGGGCGACCTGATCGATCTCGTCCGGCGTGAACGCCTGCAGGCCTTGCTTCTGGCTACGCAGATTGAAGAACAGCTTGCGCTGGGCCTTGGTCGTCGCGACCTTGACCGTGCGCCAGTTGCGCAGCACATACTCGTGAATCTCGGCCTTGATCCAGTGCATGGCATACGACACGAGTCGCACCCCCTGGGTCGGATCGAAGCGCTTGACGGCCTTCATCAGGCCGATGTTGCCTTCCTGGATCAGGTCGGCGTGCGGCAGACCGTAGCCGAGGTAGTTACGCGCGATCGACACCACCAGACGCAGGTGCGAGAGCACGAGCTGGCGAGCGGCTTCGAGGTCGTCGTTCTCACGCAGACGCTTGGCGAGCGACTGCTCTTCCTCGGCGCTCAGCAGCGGAATGCGGTGGACAGCCTGAATGTAGCTCTCGATATTGCCCAGACTGCCCGGCAGCATCAACGCCGACGGGGCAAGCGTAAGGGCACGCGAAGTCGGCGCCGTGCCGGTGGCCGGCGTCGTCGGATGCAAAGTGGCGGCAGTACTCAAGTGGCAGACTCCTGGTTAGCCTCTGGGAAAGCATTTTAGCACTCTCTCCAGATGAGTGCTAAAGACGTTAGAACCCTTACCGGGCGGGAAGTTTCCGCTGTCTCGGGGTTTTCCAGCACCCCCCGTCAAACGGGGGAAGTCACTGGCGCAAACGTCACGCGGATGGTGTAAATTGCAACCCAAGCCGCGAGCGTTTGGGGCGACGACGACGGGAGGTCGACATGGCGGGAAAGCACATTGACGCGGTACGCGAACGCGAATCGGCGCGCTTTGACGCGATGGTCGAGGGGGATGTCGAACAGCTCGACGCCCTCCTGGCCGACGGCCTCCACTATGTGCATTCGAACGGCAAACGCGAATCGAAGCGCGAATTCCTCGACGCGCTCACCTCGGGCCGCCGCCGTTACCTCGACATCGATATCCGGGCACAGGAGTTGCGCCAGTTCGGCGACACCGTGGTCGTCACCGGCAAGCTGAAGGTGGAGCTGGAAACCGCCACCGGATCGCTGGAATCGCAGATGGCCTACACGGCCGTGCACGTGCTCGAGGCCGACGAATGGCACCTTATCTCGTGGCAGGCGACCCGCATGGCATCGACCGACTGACGCGTCCGAGCGCCTGGCGAATCACCTCGACTTGCCGGGCGATCGGTGCGGGCACGGCAATGTTGCCGGCCAGCACGGCTTCGATCCACCGTGCGGTGGCCGTCGCGTCAGCGGCCGGCAGCATCGGCGGCGTGCCCGTGGCCCCCTCTTCCGCGGCTTGCCATAGCTGGTAGGTTCCGTCCGAAAAGCCGTCAATGGCGGCTTGGCGGCGGGCATCCGCGACCGGCTCGCCTTCCGTGCCACGCGCGAGCAGTACGCCCGGTGCCGGGCTGTTGGCCGCCACGGCAAACATCTCGCTGAGCGTCTCCCGATATTCCGGATGGGTGTAATTCACGAGCCGCAACGCCGGGCCGGCAAACGGCTGTAACAACTTCACGACGGTATGGCCGGAGTTACGCACGCCCAGCGCGGCACGCATCTCCAGCAGCCGCTCCAGTGCGGGGGAAAGCGCCGCGATCGGCAGGTAGGCGACGCGACGCGTGCGCAAAGCCGCCTCGGCCTCGTCCGCCGATTGACAGGCCGCGTGACCCAGCGCGGCAAAGATCGCTTGTGAACCCACGCGATTCGCGCCGCTGTGATGCTGACCATGCACGAGTACCGGAATGCCCTCGCGGGCGAGCAGCAGCGCGAGCAGCGGCGTGAGATTCGGTTGCTTGCGGGCCCCGTTGTAACTGGGCAGCAGCACCGGCGGCGGAGCATCGGCAGGGGCGATGAGCGGTGTGAACGTCGCGTGCGCGGCGTCGAGCATCGCGCGCAGTTCGACCGGCGTCTCGCCCTTGATGCGGTAGGCGATCAGAACCCCGCCCAGCTCCGCCGGGGCCACGCGCTCGGCAAGGATGGCGTCGAACAGGGTGCGCGTCTCGTCGGCGTCCAGTGCCCGGGCGCCTTTCGCCCCGCGGGCGATGATTTTGAGTAGCGGGGCACAGGCAAAGGGGGCGGCAGAGGTCATGGCACGTCGGTGGTGAGGGTCGCGGGGGCGGTACAGGGGACGGCGAGCCGCCGTGATCCTGCCGCCGGATACCACTCCATCATACGCAATCAGGTGTCATCGGGGCCAGCGCTTGAAGTACCATTTCGTGTTCAGGCGCGGCACCTGGGGCTTGACCCCGACACCGCGCCTTCCCAATTTCCGCCCCTGAGGTCAGCCATGTCCACGCTGTACAGCTATTTCCGCAGTTCCGCCGCGTATCGCGTGCGGATCGCCCTGAATTTGAAGGGTCTCGCGTACGAGACCGTACCGGTGCATCTGGTGCGTGATGGCGGCGAGCAGCGAAAACCGGCGTACCGGGCGCTCAACGTCAACGGATTGGTGCCGACGTTCGTCGAGGACGGCGTGAACCTGCATCAGTCGTTGGCCATCATCGAGTATCTCGAAGAGATACATCCGACGCCTGCGCTTCTGCCGGCCGACCCGGTCGCGCGCGCCCAGGTGCGGGCGCTGGCGCTCGACATCGCCGCCGACATTCATCCGATCGACAACCTGCGCGTGCTGCGTTACCTCAAGCACGACCTCGGTGTGACCGATGCGCAGAAGGACGCATGGTACGTCCACTGGGTCATGGAGGGGTTCACGTCGCTGGAAGCCCGGCTGGCGGCGCAGTCGTCGCCAGGCCGGTTCACCTTTGGCGACACCCCGACGCTGGCGGACTGCTGCCTCGTGCCGCAGGTCTACAACGCCAACCGATTCCGGGTGGACATGACACCGTTCCCGCGCATCGCCGCGGTGACCGCGCACTGCCTGACGCTCGACGCTTTCCGCCGTGCCGCGCCCGAGGCGCAGCCCGACGCGGAGTAAGCCGCACGATGGTCGATCCCGCGTTCTGGCGGGGCATGGCGCTTGGCGCCAGCCTCATCGTGGCCATTGGCGCCCAGAATGCATTTGTGCTGCGCCAAGGCATTCTTCGACGTCACGTTGGCGTGGTTGTGGCCGTCTGCGCCATCTGCGACATGATCCTGATTGCGGCGGGAGTGGCCGGCATGGGGGGCCTGATCGCCGCTTATCCCCGCTTCCTGACGGCGGTGACGTGGGGCGGCGCGGCGTTCCTGTTCTGGTACGGCCTGCGCGCGTGGCGGGCCGCATTGCGCGGTGCGGGGGCCCTGCAGGCCGACGGCAGCCGCGCAGCCATGCAGGAGATGCACTGGTCGCGTGCGTTCGTGCTCGCCCTGATGCTCTCGATACTCAATCCCCACGTCTATCTGGACACGGTGATTCTGCTCGGCGGCATCGGCGCGCGCGAGGCGTCGCCCGGGAATACCTGGTTCGCCGCCGGCGCGATGACGGCGTCCGTCCTGTGGTTCTCCACGCTAGGCTATGGCGCGCGGTGGCTCGCACCGTTGTTCTCTCGCGCGCGTGCCTGGCAGATCCTCGACGGCATCGTCGGCATGATGATGTGGGGGCTTTGCGCGGGACTCGTTGTGCAGCAGTGGTAAGGCATTGACGCCCGGTCGCACCGATGTGGGCCGCCTGAAAAGCCAACGGCCCGCCCACATGACGTGGCGGGCCGTTGACGTTGAGGCCGGTGTCGCTGGCCGTGTCTACCGGCTGGCTTGGCCGGGGCCGCCAAGCCAGCCGAGCCAGCCGAGCCAGTTGAGCCAGTTGAGCCAGTTGAGCCAGTTGAGCCAGTCGAGCCAGTCGAGCCAGTCGAGCCAGTCGAGCCAGTCGAGCCAGTTGAGCCAGTTGAGCCAGTTGAGCCAGTCGAGCGAGTCGAGCGAGTCGAGCCAGCCGAACCAGCCGAACCAGCCGAACCAGCCGAACCAGTTGAGCCAGTCGAGCCAGCCGAACCAGTCGAGCCAGCCGAACCAGCCGAACCAGCCGAACCAGCCGAACCAGCCGAACCAGCCGAACCAGCCGAACCAACTGGTTTCGCTGATTTAGCCGAGCAGGGCGTCGGCGAACTCGCGTGCCGAGAACGGCTGCAGGTCCTCGACCTTCTCGCCCACGCCAATGAAGTACACGGGCACCGGACGCTGGCGCGCAATCGCGGCGAGAATGCCGCCCTTGGCCGTGCCGTCGAGCTTCGTGACGATGAGCCCGGTGAGCTGCAGCGCGTCGTCGAACGCCTTGACCTGCGTAAGCGCGTTTTGTCCTGTATTGGCGTCGATCACGAGCAGCACTTCGTGCGGCGCGCCCTCGGCGGCCTTGCCCAGCACGCGCTTGATCTTCTTCAGCTCTTCCATCAAATGCAGTTGCGTGGGCAGGCGGCCAGCGGTGTCGGCCATCACGATGTCGATCTTGCGTGCGCGAGCGGCATTCACGGCGTCGAACACCACGGCGGCCGGGTCGCCGTTTTCCTGTGAGACGACGGCAACGTTGTTGCGCTCGCCCCAGATTGCCAGTTGTTCGCGTGCCGCCGCGCGGAACGTGTCGCCGGCAGCGAGGAGCACAGACTGGCCATAGTGCTGGAAGTGTTTGGCCAGCTTGCCGATGCTCGTCGTTTTGCCGGCGCCGTTCACGCCCGCGATCATCACGACCAACGGTGCTTCGCGACCCAGCACCAGGCTTTGCTCCAGCGGTTTGAGCAGTTCCACCAGAAGATCGTGCAGGGCGCGTTTGACCTGCTCGCCTTCGGTTAGCCGTTCGGCCTTCACCTTCTTGCGCAGGGCGCCGATCAGGAACGCCGTGGCTTCCACGCCGGCGTCGCTCATCAGCAAGGCGTCTTCCAGTTCCTCGAACAGGTTGTCGTCGACCTTCACGCCGATGAAGATGCCCGTGAGGCCGGCGCTCGTCTTCGACAGTCCCGCCTTCAGGCGCGAGAGCCAGGAGCGCTTGGCCGCCGGTGCCGGGGCGGGTGCGGCGACGATCTCGCCGATGGCGTCGCCATGCACGTCCTTGACGACGACGGGCGGGGGCGGGGCGGTCGGTTCGGCGGACTCAGCGGACTCAGCCGACTCAGCCGACTCAACGGACTCAACCAATTCAGTCGATTCAACCGACTCAACCGACTCAGCCGACTCGACAGACTCGACAGACTCAACAGACTCAACCGATCCAGCCGATCCGGACCGTTCGGGCGCGATCTGCGGGGCGAGCGACGGCGCAGACTGCGCTGGCACGACGAGCGTTGGGACATGCCCCTTCGCCGGCTCAGACGGTTCCACATTTTCGACCGGGCTGAGCGGCGAGCGCGGGGCGATTGCCGGGGCGGCGGGCGCTTGCGCCGCAGCCGGTGCGGAAACGGGGGCGATGGCCGGTGCGACTGGCTGCGGCGGGCTCGCGGGGGCGGGCGCAGCGGGTTGGGCCGGGGCGATCCCGGCCTGCGCGGCAGCGCCATCGATCGGCGAGTGCAGCGATTCGGGCGCGTCCAGCGATTGGGCCGACTCGGCGGCGGTCGATTCGGTCGATGCGGCACTCGTCTCGGCGGCCTTGTTGCCGCCCGACTTGAAGCGCTTGAAGAAACTGAACATGGGGTGAAGAACTCGACGTGGGCGCACGCGATCGGCGTGCGTCTGTGATTTGTCCTGCCATTCGCGTCGCACAAAACACCCTACAATGGGCGGGTCGTGGTTTCCAACGCGGGAAATGCGACCTATTTTATCAGACGCGAATCGACGTCCACGACGGGCGAAAGGGGATCCATGACGGGAACCATGCGCTGGCGACATGCCTTGGCCGGACTCATCCTGGCCGGTGTGACATGCCTGAGCCAGGCGGCCGACACGACGGGCAGCAAAACGACCGATAACACTTCGGAATTCACGCTATCGAACGGGCTGCGATTGATCGTGCGAGAAGATCACCGCGCGCCGACGGTGGCGCATGTGGTCTGGTACCGCGCCGGCTCGCTCGACGAATTCAATGGCACCACGGGCGTGGCCCACGTGCTCGAACACATGATGTTCAAGGGCACGAAGACGGTCGGGCCCGGCCAGTTCTCGCGTCAGGTTGCCGCGCTGGGGGGCCGCGAGAACGCGTTCACCAGCAAGGACTACACCGGGTACTTCGAGCAGACGGAGAAGTCGCGTCTGCCCGAGATGATGCGTCTCGAGGCCGACCGCATGGCCAATCTCACGCTCGCCGGCGACGAGTTCGCGAAGGAGATCCAGGTGGTCATGGAGGAGCGCCGACTCCGCACGGACGATCAGCCGCGCGCATTGCTCTACGAACAATTGATGGCCTCGGCGCTCGTTGCCAATCCGTATCGTCGTCCGATCGTCGGCTGGATGGACGACCTTCAACACATGACCGTTCAGGACGCGCGCGATTGGTACGCGCGCTGGTATGCGCCGAACAATGCGGTGGTGGTGGTCAGCGGCGACGTCGATCCGGCGCAGGTCAAGCAACTCGCCGAGACGTATTACGGCCCGATCAAGCCTCATGCGTTGCCCGAGCGGCGCCCGCAGAACGAGCCCGAACAACTGGGCGTGCGTCGGGTGTTCGTGAAAGCGCCGGCCGAGAATCCGCACGTCATGCTCGCGTGGCGCGCGCCGCGTCTGACCGACGTCGAGAAGGATGACGACGTCTATGCATTGCAAGTGCTCGCCGCCGTGCTCGACGGTTATGACAATGCGCGTCTGACGAGCCGGCTCGTGCGGGAGCAACGCATCGCGAACGATGTCGGTGCCAACTATGACGGCGTGGGACGTGGGCCGCAGTTTTTCCTCCTCGACGGTACCCCGGCGCAGGGCAAGACGCCCGAGCAGATCGAGAAGGCGCTTCGCGCGCAAGTCGCCGACATTGCGGCGCATGGCGTGACCGCGGTGGAGCTCGCGCGCGTGAAGGCACAGGTCGTTGCCTCGCAGATCTACAAGCGTGACTCGGTGTTCGGGCAGGCGATGGAAATCGGCCTGAACGAAATGTCGGGCATCTCGTGGCGGCAGATCGATCGCATGCTCGAAAAGGTGAAAGCGGTGACACCGGCGCAAGTGCAGGCGGTGGCCGGCAAGTACTTCGGCGACGCGTCGTTGACCGTGGCAACGCTGGTGCCGCAGCCGATCGACGAGGCGACACGCAAGCGCCGCGCCCAAGGGGCGGATGACCTGAAGAACCTGCGCTGAGAGGGCCACACGATGATGAAAATTTCCGCACTGTTGCGTGCGTTTGCCGTGCCTGCGCGCACGGACTTGATGGCGGCCGCAGGGGCCGTTGCCGCTGGGATGGTGGGCGTGGCGATCGCCGTCACGCCGCTGAGCGCTCGCGCGGCGTTGCCGATTCAAAGCTGGGTGGCGCCGTCGGGCGCCAAGGTGATGTTCGTCGAGAGCCGTTCGATCCCGATGATCGACCTAAACATCGATTTCGATGCCGGCAGCCGCTACGATCCGCCCGGGAAGTCGGGCTTGGCGATGCTCACGGCGGGCTTGCTCGACGCGGGCGCGGCGGCGTCGGCGGGGCGCCCCGCGCTGACCGAGGCGCAAATTGCCGACCGATTTGCGGATGTGGGGGCGATGGAAGCGACAAGCGCCGGACGCGACGCCGCGACCGTCACCCTGCGCACGTTGTCGTCGGCGACCGAGCGCGATGCCGCGGTCGGCGCGATGGCGCAGTTTCTGCAACATCCGACGTTCCCCGAGGCGGTGCTCAAGCGCGAGGCGGCGCGTCTGTCGTCGGCGATTGCCGAATCCGATACGAAGCCCGAGGCGATTGCCGAGAAGGCGTTTCGCCGCGCGATCTATGGCAGCCATCCGTATGGCGTCAGCCCGACGGTGGCCAGTGTGAGCGCAGTAAAGCGCGACGATCTGGTGCGCTTCTACCGCGACATGTACAGCCCGAAGCGGGCCGTCGTCACGATCGTCGGGGACATCGATCGCGCGCAGGCGGAAACGATCGTGGCCACGCTCATCGATGCCATGCCGGCGGGGGTGACGCCCCCGGCGATGCCCGCGGTGGCGCCGTTGCGAAGTGCCGTGCAGATCGATCTGCCGCACCCGGCCGAACAGGCGCATATCGTGACGGGGCAGGCGTCGGTGGCGCGCAGCGATCCCGATTACTTCCCGTTGCTCGTGGGCAACTACGTGCTGGGCGGCGGTGGTTTCGTGTCACGCCTGACGTCGGAAGTGCGCGAGAAGCGCGGCCTGACGTATGGGGTGTCGAGCGGCTTCATGCCCCAGTTGCAGGAAGGGCCGTTTGAGATCAGTCTGCAGACGCGTCGCGAGCAGGCGCCGGAAGCGCTCAAGGTCGTGCGTGAGACGCTCGCCACGTTCGTGCAGAACGGGCCGACCGACGCGGAGATGCAGGCCGCCAAGGACAACCTGACCAACGGCTTCCCGCTGCGACTGGACAGTAACCGCAAGCTGCTGGCAAACGTGGCTGCGATCGGCTTCTATCATTTGCCGCTGGACTACCTCGACACCTGGACCCGCAACGTCGAAGCCGTGACGGCCGCACAGGTAAAGGACGCTTTCGCGCGTCACGTGAAGCCGGACCATCTCGTCACGGTGGTCGTGGGGCCGAGCGGTGTCTTCGGCAAGGCAGATACGGGCGCAGCGGCGCCCGGCGGCAAGCCCGCGGAAGCCGCGCAAAAGTAGGAATCGGCGTATCTGCGTATCGTCGCGTGGCTGTCGCGGCGAATGCCCTCTGAAAAACGGCACCCGCATTTTCCGGTGCCGTTTTTCGTTGACTTCGTTGACTTCGTTGACTTCGTTGACTTCGTTGACTTCGTTGACTTCGTTGGTTTCGACGTGCGGGTGGAGGCGCGCCGTGGCGTTACCGAAGGATGCGTCTGCGCAGTAGCACGAGCGCCACGGCGAACCCGGCGACCGCATAGACCGCGAGCGCGCCGGCGTGCAGCCAGGGCAGGTCGATGGGGCGTCCGAGCATGGCCGGACGAATCAGGGCCACGGCGTGGGCCAGGGGCAACCACTCCGTCACGTGACGAGCTGCGGCCGGTAGTTGCGCCAGCGGGAAGAACACGCCCGAGAGCAGCAGCATCGGTGTCATCACCAGCGTCTGGTAGAACATGAAGAAGTCATAGCTCGGCGCGAGTGCCGTCGTTACCATGGCCAGGCTCGCAAAGGCGAGTCCCGCAAGCAGGATCACCGGCAGCACGACCGGCAGGCTGTCGATGCGCGCGTAGCCAAGCACGCTGGCCACCAGCAGGATCGCGACGCCCGAGAGCACGGCCTTGCTGGCGGCCCACACGACTTCGCCGAGCACCACGTCGCCCAGCGTGAGCGGCGTGTGCATGAGGGCTTCCCACGTGCGCTGCACATGCATGCGCGAGAAGCCCGAGTACATCGACTCGAAGCTCGCGGAGAACATTACGCTGGAGCCGACGGTGCCCGCGGCGAGGAACGCGATGTACGAAGTGCCGTCGACCTCGCCGACCATCATGCCGAGACCGAACCCCAGCCCGAAGAGGTAGATCATCGGGTCGGCCAGATTGCCGAACAACGACGCGATGGCGAGCTTGCGCCAGACGAGGAAGTTGCGCCGCCAGACGCCCATCCATGGTGACATGCCGGGGAGATAGCGGGGGGCGTCACCGCGACGTGATCGCGCCGTCGAGACGGCCGCACGGTTGGGCTTGCCGGGGGCACGGGGCATGTCCCTCCTGTCGCGCTTGTCAGGCATGTCAGGCATGTCAGGCACATCAGGCACATCAGGCGTGTCAGGCATGCCAGGCATGTCGGCGGGGTGACGATCGTGCTCAGTCATCGCGCATCTCCCGTCCGGTGAGCTTGAGGAAGACGTCCTCCAGGTTGGCACGCCGATGCAGATAGCGAACGCCGGGCTGATCCTGCAGCGCGGCGACGACCGGGCCAGCGTCGCGTACATAGCAGAAGTGGGTCTCGCCGCTGGTCTCGATGCGCTCGGCCAACGGGGCCAGTCGTGCGAGCAGCGCTTGCGGCACGTCGCCGAACACCTCCACGACGTCGCAGCCGATTTCGCGGGCGACGAGTTCGGGGGGCGTGCCTTCGGCGATCTTGCGCCCGGCATCGATCACGCACAGGCGATGGCACAGCCGCTCGGCTTCCTCCATGAAGTGCGTCGTAAGCAGGATCGTCTTGCCCTCGTTCATCAGCGACTTGAGCCGTTCCCAGATCAGGTGCCGTGCTTGCGGATCGAGGCCCGTGGTGGGCTCGTCGAGCACCAGCACGTCGGGATTGTTGATGAGGGCGCGAGCGAGCGTGAGGCGTCGTTTCATACCGCCCGAGAGTTGGCTGACCCGGGCATCGGCCTTGGACTCCAGTCGCGCGAACGCGAGCAGGGCGGGCACGCGTTCCCGGACGTCGGCAGAGGAGAGTCCGAAATAGCGCCCGAAGACGGCGAGATTCTCGCGCACGGTGAAGTCGGGGTCGAGATTGTCGAACTGCGGCACGACACCGACCCGGCGTCGCGCCTGAGGCGCCTGTCTCGGGACCGGCAGGCCGCCGAGACGGATCTCGCCGCTGTCGGGCGTGACCAGACCCAGCAACATGCGCAGCGTGGTGGTCTTGCCGGCCCCATTGGGCCCCAGCAAGCCGAAGCACTCACCCGGCGCGACCCGCAGCGAGAGATGATCGACCACGGGACGGCCGTCATAGGCCTTGCACAGCTCAATTACCTCGATGGCGGCTTCGGTCATGACGAATCGAGCGGTCTCCTGTTGTCCCCCGGCCGGGGTAGCCGGGCGCGTCATCGTTGCCACACCTGCGCCGAGACGCACGCTCACCGGTCGGCATCGGCGCATTGCCGCGCGCGGCGTGTACCCTCATGTGCCATCGGTTGCGCTGAGGGGGCAGGTCTCGCGGGCGATGTGGTATGTTTCGCCTCAACAATGTAGCGTGAATTGTCATGATTTTGGATGCCTGGCGTGCGCAGCGGCGCGCGCAAACTCATTTTTGCCTGGACAACGGTGTATCCGGCAAGGCCGTGCCGCGGGGACCGCTATGAAGTCCGGTCCGGGAAACGTGGCGCGCGGCGCGCCGCAACAGGTGCGCATCATCGGCGGCCAGTGGAAGCGCACGCCGCTGCCGGTGCCGCCGGGCGACGGCCTGCGGCCTACGCCCGACCGCGTGCGGGAAACCCTGTTCAACTGGCTCGGTCAGGATCTGAACGGCATGCAGTGCCTCGATGCGTTCGCGGGCAGCGGCGCGCTGGGATTCGAGGCGGCCTCGCGTGGCGCCGCCCGGGTCCTGATGCTCGAGCACGCCGCGCCGGCCGTTCGGCAACTGCGAGCCAATCAAGCCAAACTCGGGGCCAGCCAGATCGAGATCGTGCAGGCCGACACCAGGCGCCTGATAACCACACTCTCGCCTGGGGCTTTCGATGTGGTGTTTCTCGATCCGCCGTTTGCGAGTGGCTGGTTGAACGACTTGCTGGCGCCTGCCGCCCGGCTGCTCGCCCCTGGCGGGGTGATCTACGCCGAATCGGACATAGCGCTCGAGGACGACGCGCTGGCGGCGCTCGACCTCGTATGCGTGCGCCGGGCGAAAGCCGGGGCCGTGCATTATCATTTGCTTGAATCGATTCCGAAAACCTAGAGACCATAATGAACAAGTACGCAGCATCGGTCCCCAGCCGCGAGGAGACGTTGGCATGGTAGTGGCGATTTATCCGGGGACGTTCGATCCGTTGACCCGAGGACACGAAGATCTGGTCCGCCGTGCGGCCGGGATTTTCGACAAGCTCGTCGTCGGCGTGGCGGACAGCCGCAACAAGAAGCCGTTCTTCACGCTGGAAGAGCGCATCGACATCGCACGTGAAGTGCTGGGCCACTATCCGAACGTCAGCGTGGAAGGGTTTTCCGGTCTGCTCAAGGACTTCGTGCGCAAGCACCAGGCCCGTGTGATCGTGCGCGGCCTGCGTGCCGTGTCCGACTTCGAGTACGAGTTCCAGATGGCGGGGATGAACCGCTATCTATTGCCCGATGTGGAAACGATGTTCATGACGCCGTCCGACCAGTACCAGTTCATCTCGGGCACGATCGTGCGCGAGATCGCGCAACTGGGCGGCGATGTCAGCAAGTTTGTGTTTCCTTCCGTCGAAAAATGGCTGATGACGAAAGTCGGCAGCCTGCCGACGAACGGATGAGTATCGCGCACGCCGGTCCGGCCCTGGCGGCTGGCCGGCGTTCCGATACGGCTGGAGGTGCCGTATGGCCTTGATGATTACCGATGAATGCATCAATTGCGACGTGTGCGAGCCGGAGTGCCCGAACGACGCGATTTCGATGGGGGTCGAGATCTACGAGATCGATCCGAACAAGTGCACCGAGTGCGTGGGGCACTTCGATGAACCGCAGTGCGTGCAGGTGTGTCCGGTGGAGTGCATTCCCATCAACCCCGAACACGTCGAGACGCCCGAGCAACTACGCGAGAAGTACACCCACCTGCAAGCGACCAAGACCGCCTGAGCGGCGCGCCAACCGCGCATTCACTTTGCCGGCGTGGCGTGCAGGCGCATCATCGCTTTTTCCATCTCGCCCTTGACGACCTGATCGACGATATCGAGCGAGCGCGACATCGCGTCGTCGATCTGCGCCTGCTCTTCCTTGCGCGGCGGCTTGAGCACGAAGTCCACGACTTGCTGCTGGCTGCCCGTGGGCTGGAGCGTGCGCGGGTGGCCGATGCCCAGGCGCAAGCGCCAGAATTCGGGCGTCGTCAGATGCGCCGCAATATCCTTCAGACCGTTGTGACCGCCGCTGCCGCCGCCGCGCTTGAGTTTCACGGTGCCGGGCAGCAGATCGAGCTCGTCGTGCACGACGAGAATTTCATCCGGCAGGATCTTGTAGAAGCGTGCGAGCGCCACGACCGACTGCCCTGAGCGGTTCATGAAGGTCTGCGGCTCGAGCAGCCAGACTTCGTGGCCGGCAATGCGCGTGCGTGCCGCAAAGCCGTGGAAGTGCTTCTGGTTCGTGAGCGACGCACCGCATTGCTGCGCCAGCGCGTCGACGAACCAGAAGCCGGCATTGTGCCGCGTCGCGGTATATTCGGCGCCCGGATTGCCGAGCCCTACGATCAGCTTGATCATTTCGGTATCACAATCTTGGCGCGCGCCGTATCGGCCTGCGCGCCGCCATAAAAAAACCCGCCGGACATGACGTCGCGGCGGGTCTTGCGTCCAGCGTCGCCGCTGAAGGCTAACGCGCGGGCCTTAGGCGGCCGGCGTTGCGCCTTCGGCAGCCGGGGCAGCCGCTTCGTCAGCAGCAGCACCTGCCGGTTGGACCGCTTGCGCGACCACCGGGTTTTCTTGCTCGACGTGCAGCGTGAGCGTCACGCCGGCGGGCAGCTTGACGTCCTTGGCGTGCACCGTCTTGCCGGCTTCCAGCTTCGACAGGTCGACTTCCAGGAATTCCGGCAGCTTGCCCGGCAGGCAGCTCACGTCGAGTTCGTTCACGGTGTGGCTGATCACGTTCGAGGCCAGCTTCACGGCCGGGGCGTTCTCAGCGCCCAGGAAGTGCAGGGGCACCTTCACGTGGATCGGCTTGTTCGGGTCGACACGTTGGAAATCCACGTGCAGCACCAGTTGCTTGAACGGGTGGTACTGCACATCGCGCAGCAGCACTTGTTCGGTCTTGCCGGCGACTTCCAGCTCGAGAATCGACGAGTGGAACGCTTCCTTGCGCAGGGCGTGCCACAGCGCATTGTGATCGAGTTCGATCATCTTCGGATCAACGTTTCCACCGTACACGATGCCCGCGGTCTTACCGGCATTGCGCAGGCGGCGGCTCGCACCCGTACCTTGCAGATTACGCTCAAAAGCGACGACTTTCATAACAACTCCTTGGACTGCCCGCGACCAGGCAGCGATAACTTCCCGAATGCCATGCAAAAAACATCGGCTTCAGGAACGACAAAGGCGGGGAGACGCTCCCCGCCGACATAACAACGGCGCCACACAGGCGCCGTCGCAAAACTTTACCGAACGCTTATTCCGCGAACAGCGACATCACCGAGTCGCCACGACGGATGCGCGAGAACGTCTCGGCGAGCAGATTGGCGCAACTCAACTGGCGAATCTTGCCGCCCTTCGAATCGTCGCGCAGCGGGATCGTGTCCGTCACGACCACTTCGTCGAGTTCCGACGCGTTGATGCGGGCCGCGGCACCACCGGAGAGCACCGGGTGTGTGCAGTAGGCATAGACCTTCTGCGCGCCACGTTCCTTCAGCACTTGTGCGGCCTTGCACAGCGTACCGGCGGTGTCGACCATGTCGTCCATGATGACGCAGGTGCGGCCTTCGACTTCACCGATGATGTTCATCACTTCGGCCACATTGGCCTTCGGACGACGCTTGTCGATGATGGCCAGATCGCAATGCAGTTGCTTTGCCAGGGCACGCGCACGCACCACGCCGCCAACGTCCGGCGACACCACCAGCAGGTTTTCGTGGTTCTGCGCGCGCACATCGGCCAGCAGCAGCGGCGAAGCGTAGATGTTGTCGACCGGAATATCGAAGAAGCCCTGAATCTGGTCGGCGTGCAGGTCCATCGTGATGATGCGCTCGACGCCTGCGATTTGCAGCATGTTGGCCACGACCTTCGCCGAGATCGCCACGCGCGCCGAACGGGGGCGGCGATCTTGACGGGCATAGCCGAAATACGGGATGGCAGCGGTGATCCGGCCGGCGGATGCGCGCTTGAGCGCATCGACCATGATCATCAGTTCCATCAGATTATCGTTGGTCGGCGCGCACGTCGACTGGAGGACGAATACGTCCTTGCCGCGCACGTTTTCCTGGATTTCGACCTGGATCTCACCGTCCGAGAACCGGCTCGCCATGGCCTTGCCGAGGGGGATGCCAAGAGTGTCGACGACCGCTTGGGCCAGGGCGGGATTGGCGTTCCCGGTGAATACCATTAGGTTATCACTACTCATCTGGCTACCTGCGGAACGTTTGAATGCTGAGACTGCACGACAGAGAAATTGGCAGGGGAGGAAGGACTCGAACCCTCGTATGCCGGAATCAAAATCCGGTGCCTTAACCAACTTGGCGACTCCCCTACACTAACCGATGCCCTTGCTGCGTCGTAGGAAACGCAGCAAAGTAAAACCTTTCACGCGAAGGCGAACAGCGGGTGTTCGGCCAGACTGGAGGTCACTTGACCCAGCCAGTGTTCTGGCAATCGCTGGTATGCAGCTTCCGCATCTGCCTTTGTGTCGAATGCCGCAAACACACTGGCGCCGGATCCTGTCATACGTGCAGTGGTGAAGGTTCTGAACCAGTCAATCACTGCAGCGACTTCCGCGTATTCTCGAGTGACCGCCGCTTGCATGTCGTTACGGAAAATTTCATCCGTCCCTAACACGTTTTTGTTGGCGTGCTCAAGAAAGAACGCCATTGTGACGATCTTCGAATCCCTTGTCAACAGGGGATCGCGAAATATTTTGTCGGTCGCCACGTGTACACGCGGATTGACCACGAGGAAGTGGTGCTGCGGCAAATCCACGGCGTGCAATGCCTCACCCAGTCCCTCGGCAAACGCATTGCGACCGAACACGAAAAACGGCACGTCGGCACCGAGCGTCAGGGCGAGCGCCTGGAGTTCCGCGCGCGGCAGATCGAGCTGCCACATACGATTGAGCGCGAGCAGCGTCGTCGCGGCATCGGAGCTGCCCCCACCGATACCGCCACCGGCCGGCAGCCGCTTCTCGATGGCAATCTCGACGCCGAAGCGCACACCGCAATGCGCCTGCAGGAGGCGGGCGGCCCGCACCGTCAGATCCGTCTCCGGCGGCACGCCCGGCAGCGGGTTGGTGTGCACGATGCGACCATCGTCGCGACGCGCGAAATGCAGCGTATCGGCCCAGTCGATCAGTTGGAATGCGGTCTGCAGCTCGTGATAGCCGTTCGGCCGGCGTCCCACGATGTGCAGGAACAGGTTCAGCTTGGCCGGAGCCGGGCAATCACGCAGGATTTCGTACATGGCGATGCAAAACGATGGCTGGCGAACGCCGTCGCGGCAACGTCGCAACGGCGGTGTCTGGAGGTGCGGAGGTTTCCCCCCGCGCAAATCGATCCCTTCCGGATCGCCCTTCGCTCATGGCGTGCGTGGCATCGTGGGGCGCGACGCACACCGGATCGGGCGGCGCCAAGCATAGCACCGTCGCGACGCGGGCGTCCGGGGGAGCGCGGGTGTTGCCGATACGACAGCGGCGCCCAACCAACGAGGCACGAGGTGCGCACGTTGCGTCGCCCGGCCTGTGACCCCCTTATTCGTCGATTACGAGCCGCACGGCCAGCGGCGAGCCACCGAGTTCGCGCGACAGGTCGATGCGCTTGACTCGCAGCGGCGCGCCGTCGAAAAAGGCCTGGTAGTCGATCGTCCACCCGTCCTGCTTCAATTGCGTCGGACGTTGTGTCTGGGGGTCTCGCTCGATACTCGCCTGCGATCCCGGGGCGCCCTGCATGCGCAACCAGTAGCGCAGACCGCCCACCGGCAGCGCGAAGCCCAGTGCGTCGTGCATGACATCTTCGAGACGCGGGCCGCTCAACGGCGCCTTGCCGGGCAATTCGAGCGACGCACGGCGCGGATTCTCGCGCACGATCGCCTGGGTTTGTCCGAGAGGGTCGAGCAACTGGACGGTCGCGTTGTCGCCATTCTGCTGCCAGTCGAAATTGCCGTAGGTATTGCGCGTCTCGCCGTTCTGTTCGTAACGCACGGCGAAGCGGCCACGGTAGTGTTCGATGCTGGCGCCGGCGGCAGATGTGACAGGCGCAGGCGGTGCGAGGCTCGCGCACCCAGTGACGAGTGCCGCTGCCGAGCAGGCCAACGCCAGCGTTAGCGTGCGGGCCGAACGCGACGCCCCCCGCGAAAACCGAGACATCATCGGCATTACGGCGTCACGTTGTAGCGTTTCATCGTCGCGCGCAGCGTGTCGTCGTCGCCGTCGACCTTGAAGGCCTCGCGCCAGGTCTTGCGCGCCTCGTCCTGCTGGCCCGATTCCCACAGCACTTCGCCCAGATGCGCACCGATCTCCGCCTGCGCCTGAATGCCATAGGCACGACGCAGCAGTTCGAGCGCCTTCGCCTTGTCGCCGAGACGATATTTCACCCAACCCAGGCTGTCCATGATGTACGGATCTTCCGGGGCGAGCGATGACGCCTTTTGCAGCAACTTGAGCGCTTCGGGCAGACGCGTGTTTCGCACGGTCAGCGAGTAGCCGAGTGCGTTATAAGCCTGCGCGTTTTCGGGCTGCGACGCCATGACACGACGCATGGTTTTTTCCATGATGTCGTAGTGCTTGTTCAGTTCGGCGACCATGCCGTACTGATACAGCAGGTCCGGATCGTCGGGATTGGTCTTGACCTCGGCGGCGAGCAGCTTCTCCGCTTCGCCGTAGCGCTTCGCCTTGACGAGCAGGTCCGACTCGGCGCGCTTGAGCGCGAGTTGTTCACGCGGATCGTTCGTCTTGATGCCGTGCAGCAGCGCGCGACCTTCGTCGACCTTGCCCTGATCGGCGAGCAACTGCGCGCGGCCGATCTGCGCGGGCAGATAGGCGTTGCTGTCTTCGCGAATCTTCGAGAGCCATTTGTCGGCGGCGGGGTAATCCTTGCGGTCCTGCGCGATCTGCGCGAGATAGACATACGCCTGCGCGCCGTCGGTGTTCTGTTGCTCGGCTTCCGACGCGTACTTCTGCAGATATTGTTCGGCCTGCCCCGGATGTTTGGCGTGCAGGTTGAGCAGCGCGAGCGCCATGAGCGTCGAGAGTTCGTGCGGGTAACGCTTTTCCAGCGTTTCGAACTGCTGCTGTGCCGCGTCAAGCTGGTTGTCGGCGAGCAGGAGCTTGGCGTAGGCGAAGCGCGCTTCCTTGGCGTTCGGATTGCGATCGAGGAACGTCTTCAGTCCGGCGATGGCGCTGCTGCGTTCCTGCGGCCCCATCTGCCCGTAGAGCAGTGCGGCGGCCTCGTAATCGGGCTTGAGACTGAGTGCCTTTTCGAGCGACGCGCGGGCGCCGGCGGTGTCGCCGGCATCGAGTTGCGAGCGGGCGATGGCCAGTTGCGCCTCGGGGCGTTGCATGTCGTTCGCCAGCATCCGCTTGAGCGACTCAATGCCCGTGGCGCGCTCAGGACTGCGCGCAATCATCTGTTGCAGCTCGAGAATGGCTTGACCGCGACGCGCTTCCGGCACCTTGTTCAACTCGTCGACGAGCAGCGGTTCGGCTTCGGCCAGATGACCGGTGCCGACGTCGAGGCTCGCGAGCAACTGCGAGGCGGGACGCCAGGTCGGATCGAGTTCATGCCACAGTCGGGCGGCGATGAGTGCGTCGCCAAGCTGGCGGGCGCCAAGGGCGATCTCGACCGCGCGGCGGGCCATGCGCGGGTCCTTCGTGCGATTGGCCAGCGCGACGTAAGTGTTGAAGGCCGGCGCCAGATTGCCCTGCTGCAGGCTCAGTTCGGCGGCCATGACCTCGAACACGATTTCGCTGGTCAGCGCGACGTTCGGAAGCTTTTCGCGCGGGGTGTTCTCGCCGGTCGGTACGGCCTCGCTGCCGAAGTCGGCGGCCGCGCCGCTCGCCACCGCTGGCGCGCTTGCCGGGGCCGCCTGGGCGAGAGGTCCGGCCTGGGCGAACGCATTCGACGATGGCAGGAATGCCATGATGGCGCTCGCGCAGGTCACGCCAAGCGCCGTCGCGCCGGCCCACGCCCCGCGTGCCAAGGCGCCGCGCAGGCGCAAAACCACGGGTGCCACGGTGAGCGCCGTGCGGGTCGCGGCGGGGATGGACTGGAATCGGGTGTTCGGCATAGGGATCCACGGCAGGTTTCGAGCGATTGTAGCGCGCCCGATACAATAGAGTCTAAATCCTCAGCAAACGTTCGCAGGCATGCCTGAACTCCCAGAAGTCGAAGTCACCCGCCGCGGGATTGCGCCGCACGTGGCGGGCGAGCGCGTCGCGCGTGTCGATGTGCGCAACGCCTCGTTGCGCTGGCCGGTGCCCGACGGCCTCGACACGCTCCTGCGCGGCGAAACGCTCGTCGGCGTGACCCGTCGCGGCAAGTATCTGCTGCTGGAATACGCCCCGGGCTGGCTGCTCGTGCATCTGGGCATGACCGGTACATTGCGCGTCCTGCCCGAGCCGCAGGCGCTGCCCAGCGCCGGCGTGCACGACCACATCGATCTCGTGTTCGAGCGATGCGCGCTGCGCTATCGCGATCCGCGCCGCTTCGGTGCGGTGCTGTTCCATCCGCGCTCGGCGGGCGACGTGCTGGCGCATCCGCTGCTTGCCAGTCTCGGCGTCGAGCCCCTGACGGACGACTTCGACGGCGAGCGGCTTTACGCCGGCACCCGCGGGCGGACCGTCGCCATCAAGCAAGCGCTGCTCGCGGGCAGCATCGTGGTCGGGGTGGGCAATATCTATGCGTCCGAGAGCCTGTTCCGCGCCGGCATCTCGCCGCGTCTGCCGGCGGGCAAACTGTCTCGGCCTCGCGCGGAAAAGCTCGCCCAGGCGATCAAGGACGTGCTTGCCGCGGCCATCGAGAAGGGCGGCAGCACGTTGCGCGACTTCGTCGGCAGCGATGGCAATCGCGGGTATTTCCAGCAGGAGTATTTCGTCTACGATCGTGCCGGGCAACCTTGTCGGGTGTGCGGCACCCCCATTCGGCAAATCGTGCAAGGGCAGCGCTCGACGTTCTTCTGCCCGCATTGTCAGAAATAACGCATGCGGCGATGACAGATCCTGCGGCTGAACGGCGAGTTGCCCCCGCCCGCGCCCGGTCGGCCATCGCACACGACGCCCCCCAAATAAACCTATGAACCATTCCCCGAACGATTTCACTGCCGGCTCGCTGGCCGGCACTTTTGCCGAGCGTCTGATTGCCTGGCAGGCCGAACACGGCCGTCACGACCTGCCGTGGCAGAACACGCGCGATGCCTACCGCATCTGGCTCTCCGAGATCATGTTGCAGCAGACGCAGGTCGCCACGGTGATTCCGTACTACACGCGATTTCTCGAGCGATTCCCAGACGTCGCCGCGTTGGCGGGGGCTGCGCAGGATGATGTGATGGCCCTCTGGAGCGGCTTGGGTTACTACTCTCGCGCGCGCAATCTGCATCGTTGCGCACAGGTCGTGGTGGCCGAGCACGGCGGCCGTTTTCCGTCCGACCCCGAGGCGCTGGCCTCGCTGCCGGGCATTGGCCGCTCGACGGCCGCGGCGATTGCGGCGTTCGCCTACGATGCGCACGCCGCGATTCTCGATGGCAACGTCAAGCGGGTGCTCGCGCGGGTGTTCGGCATCGAGGGGTTTCCGGGCACGCCGAAGATCGAGCGTGAGATGTGGACGCTGGCTGAGACGTTATTGCCCGAGCGCGACTTACCGGCTTACACCCAGGGGATGATGGATCTGGGCGCAACGCTGTGTGGTCGGGGCAAGCCGCGTTGCGGCGAGTGTCCGTTCGACAGCGATTGCGTCGCCCATGCCACGGGACGCGAGCGCACCTTGCCGACATCCAAGCCCAAGAAGGCGCAGCCGGAGCGTTATGTCGATGTCCTGGTGATTGGCGCGGGCGAGCGCGTGCTGTTCGAGCGACGTCCGGACAGCGGCATCTGGGGCGGGTTGTGGAGCCTGCCGGAGCTGACGCCGCCGACCGACG
The DNA here is from genome assembly GCF_902459725.1 of Pandoraea eparura. Taxonomy (GTDB): domain Bacteria; phylum Pseudomonadota; class Gammaproteobacteria; order Burkholderiales; family Burkholderiaceae; genus Pandoraea; species Pandoraea eparura. The sequence goes on along the minus strand of NZ_CABPSH010000002.1, from coordinate 413,226 downwards.
CGCCCGACGCGGACGATGCGGCGCTGCGTGCGCGCCTGAGCGCCCATGCCGCGGCGCTCGGTGCAGAAGAGGGGACGGTGCAGTCGCTCGAACCACTGCAGGGGCTCACGCACGTCTTCACGCACTTCCGGCTGCACTTGCGGCCGTGGCAGGTGACGTTGGCCACACCAGGCGAGACTCGCACGTCTGCGTCGCCATCGAACGGCGCTCGCCATGCGTGGCTGGACGCCGCGGGGGTTGCCGCCGCCGGCCTGCCGTCACCGATCCGCAAGATTACCGATGCCTTGTCCATTGGCTCACCGAACGACGGCCAACTTTCCTTGCCAACCTGATCTCATCGACCTCAACTCGTCGGCCAGACCTCGTTGACCTGACCTCGTCGGCTTGAATCAGCTCGTCGACTCCAGCGGGGCGAGTTCGCGATGTCGCACCAGCACACCGGCTTCGGCGCGAAAACGCCGGCCCAGCGTTTCGGCGATGAACACGGAGCGGTGCTGGCCGCCCGTGCAGCCGATCGCCACCGTCAGATAGCTGCGGTTGTCGCGCATATAGCTCGGCAGCCACTTCTGCAGATAGGCGCCGATGTCGTTGATCATCTCGTCGACTTCGGGGATGGCCGACAGAAAATCGATCACCGGTTGGTCGCGGCCGGTCAGCGGGCGTAGCACCGCGTCGTAATACGGATTGGGCAGCGAGCGCACGTCGAAGACGAGATCGGCGTCGAGCGGCACACCGTGCTTGAAACCGAACGACTCGAACATCAGCGTGAGTCCGGTGTGATCATGCTGGACGAACTCGCGAATCCAGCGGCGCAGCGCACTCGCGCGCAAATTGCTGGTGTCGATCTGGTGGCCGAGTTCGGTCACGCTGTTCAGCATTTCGCGCTCTTTCTCGATGGCCTCGACGAGCGAGCCATTCGCCGAGACCGTATCGTCGCCCGCCACGGAAAGGGGGTGGCGGCGGCGTGTCTCCGAGAACCGCTGTACCAGGGTTTGGGTGGTGGCGTTGAGGAACAGCGCACGGACATCATGACCAAAGCGGCGCAGACCGCCGATGATCGGTGGAAGATCGGCGAGCGAGCCGCCGCTGCGTGCGTCGATGGCGACGGCGAGGCGTGTGTAGTTCTGTGTTTCGAGATATTCGGCGAGTTCAGGCAGAAAGCGCGACGGCAGATTGTCGACGCAGTAGTAACCCGCATCCTCGAGGACGTTCAGGGCGAGCGATTTGCCGGAACCCGAAACGCCGGTAATCAGTACGATCTTCATGAGATTCCCCGGATACAACGATCATGGTAAGCGATTGTGTCGTATGGGTGTCGAGCCGCCAAAAACAAGAACGTTCCGTGTGTTTTTGCTCCATTCGCAAGACGCATGCGTGACAAACGACGACGGCGCCCGCAAGGGGCGCCGTTGGGGGAGGCGTGTAGGCATCGAATCGCCTATCCATCAACCCGCTTAACCGCCGGAACGTCGGCGGGCGAGAGACGGCAAGACGCTTACTTGTTCGACAGGCACGACTTCATGAAGGCCTTGCGCTCCTCGCCCTTCTTGCCGCTGGCCTGGGCATTGCAGGTCTTCATCTTTTCCTGCTGGGTCGGCTTGGCGGCGGGCTTGTTCGACAGGCATTCCTTCATGAAGGCCTTGCGCTCGTCGCCCTTCTTGCTGCCGGCTTGCGCATTGCAGGCCCCCATCTTGCTCTGCTGGGAATTGGCAGCCTTGGCCGCGGGTGCGGGGGCGGCCGTCTGGGCAAACACGGGCGATGCGAGCAGCGGGGATACCAGAAGCCATGCAGCAAGTGCTTTTTTCATGATCGTCTCTCCATAAGGTCGACACGCACGGGGTTGGACCGCGTGGCGATTACAACATGAAAGAAAACGCGCCGCAATCGCGTGGCGTTGACAGAAAGACGCAAAAATCGCGGTAAACCCGGGGCATTCGTCCGGAGACTGCCTTGCCCCCCGGGGGCTCAGAGCAGCCGGTTCTGCATGCCGTCGGGATCCTGCATGGCCTGGCGCTGGCGTTCCATGAAGTCCTTGAGCGTGTCGATACCACGCAGTTGCAGGATCGTGTTGCGCACGGCGGCTTCGACCAGCACGGCGAGGTTTCGCCCGGCGGCCACTTGCAAAATCACCTTGTTGATGGGCAGGCCCAGCACGTCCACCGTCTGCGCTTCGAGCGGCAGCCGCTGGAATTCGCCATCGGGGCGGCGCACCAACTGAACGATCAGCTTGAGCTTCATTTTCCGGCGCACGGCCGTCTCACCGAAGATCGTCTTGATGTCGAGCAATCCCAGGCCGCGCACCTCCAGCAGGTTTTGCAGCAGCGGTGGGCAGCGACCCTCGACAAAATCGGGTCCGAGGCGCACGAAATCGACGGCGTCGTCCGCCACCAGCCCGTGACCGCGGCTGATCAGTTCCAGGCCGAGTTCGCTCTTGCCGAGGCCGGAATCGCCGGTGAGCAGCACCCCCATGCCCAGAATGTCGAGAAATACGCCGTGCATCGTGCATCGCGGAGCGAACACGCGCGAAATGTACATGCGCAGGCTGTCGATGACCGCCGCCGTCGACATCGGCGTGGTGAACAGCGGTGTCGAGGACCGGGTACAGCGCAGCACCAGATCGGGCGGGGCTTCGAGACCATCGGCTACCACGAGAAACGGTGGCTCGAGCGCGATGACTTCGCCCATGTGACGCTTGCGGTTTTCGTCCGTCAGGCGCTGGTAGTAGCGCAGTTCGGCCTCGCCGAGAACCTGGATCCGGTTCGGGTGAATGAGATTCAAGTGCCCCACGAGGTCGGCACTGGAGGTGGCCGTCGCCACGCTCTCGGGCGTGAAGCCGCGCTCCCACCCCTCGTGGCCGGTCAGCCACGACAAACGCAGCGTGGCGGCGTTGTCGTCGAAAATGCTTTGCGCGTTGATGCCGGTCAGTTCCACCGCGTCGCCTCGTTCGGTTGGGGTTGGGAGCTACGGAGTTCGTCCAGCGTCGCGGCGCGCACCCGGTGGCCGGGATAGCCGCGCTTGGCGCCGGCTCAGGGTTGCCAGTTCTCGAGGGCGGTGTGGATATCGTCCGCGCTCGGCGCGTTGGCCAATGTCTCGCGCATCGAGCGATCCGAGAGCAGCTGTGCGATTTCGGACAAAATCTCGAGATGCTGCTGCGTGGCCTGCTCTGGCACCAACAGGAAGAACAGCAGGGATACCGGCTGCGCGTCGGGGGCCTCGAACGGAATCGGATCGTCCAGCCGCACGAAGGCTGCCATCGGATGCTTGAGGCCCTTGATGCGCCCGTGCGGAATGGCAACACCTTCACCGAGTCCGGTCGAGCCAAGACGCTCGCGTGCGAACAGATTGTCGGTGACGAGCGCGCGCGACAGGCCGGCATTGTTCTCGAAGAGAAGCCCGGCTTGCTCGAAGACGCGCTTCTTGCTGGTGACAGACAGTCCAAGCAGGATGTTGGACGCAGGTAAGAGTTTGACTAAACGGTTCATCTTGTAATGCGGGCGAACGCTTGGTCGCCCTCCAGCCCCCCGGTTGACCTCGCATTATAGACCACCCGTCGTCGCGCTCCCGGTGATGCTCGGGTGCATACAAAAGGGGCCGTTCAACGGCCCCGCGGTGGGTGATGCCAGACTTACGACAGACGCAGATGCGCTCGTGTGGTGCTGCGCGAATTGCCGTCGGTCTCAGTCGATGCGGCTACCATGCCCAGGCAGACTCATTGCAGCGGTTCCGCCTCGGGAGGTTCCTGGTGTTTGAGGGCCTCGCGGCCATGATCCTGAACCTTGTCCTTGTATTGCATAACCTTGCGGTCGAGCATGTCGATCAGCTTGTCGATGGCGGCATACATATTCTCGTCACACTTCTCGACGAAAATCTCCTTGCCCTTGAGATACACGGTGACGCTTGCGATCTGGCGTCCGGTCTTCTCCTTGGTCTTGTCGACAGATAGGATCACCTCGGCACCGATGAGCTGGTCAAAATGGCGCAACACGCGTTCGAGCTTGTTGACCACGAATTCGCGCAGCGACGGCGTGAGTTCGAGATGATGTCCACTGATCTTCAGATTCATAGCTGCTCTCCTTGCTGAAATGCCGAAGTGCAGGCCGCGTCACGAGCAACGCTGGCTAGCGGGAGTGCGAGCCATTGACGTGACGCAATGTCGCACTGCGGCGTAATGCCCCAGCGAGCCAAGATGGCACACCAGGACCGTCCTACAAAGATTTGCGCAAGTTCACTGCGGGAATTCGCATGGCTTCGCGGTATTTCGCGACGGTGCGTCGCGCTACCACGAACCCTTGCTCTGCCAGCAGCTCCGCGATACGGCTGTCGGAAAGGGGGCTCTGCGGATCTTCTGCTCCTATGAGTTGCTTGATGAGTGCGCGGATGGCGGTCGATGAGGCGGCGCCCCCGGCTTCCGTGGCCACGTGTGAACCAAAGAAGTACTTCAGCTCGAAGGTTCCAAATGGAGTGAGCATGTACTTACTGGTTGTCACCCGTGAAATCGTGGATTCATGTAAACCCAGCGTATCAGCAATCTCGCGTAAAACCAAGGGCCGCATGCCGATTTCGCCGTGCGTGAAGAAGTTCTTCTGGCGCTCGACGATGGCCTGCGACACGCGCAGGATCGTGTCGAAGCGCTGCTGGATGTTCTTGATGAGCCAGCGGGCTTCCTGAAGCTGCTGCTGCAGGTTGCCGGTGCCCGGCGCGTTGCGGTTGTTGCGAAGGATGCGCGCGTACATTTCGTTGATGCGCAGGCGCGGCATGACTTCCGGATTGAGTTCGGCGGTCCAGCCGCCGCCCTGCTTGCGCACGAGCACGTCGGGGATGACGTAATCGGCCTGCGGCGTGCCGTACGCGGCCCCCGGGAACGGGTCGAGCGAGCGAATCAGCTGATGGGCGGCGCGCAGGCTGTCCTCGCTCACGCCCAGCAGGCGGCGCAGGCGCGTGTAATCGCGCGCGGCGAGCAGTTCCAGGTGATCGGAGACGATGCGCAGCGAGAGCGTTCGCACGCTGCTGGCCGGCAGCCGCTGCAACTGCAAGCGCAGGCATTCGGACGGACTGCGCGCGCCCACCCCCGCCGGGTCGAAGCTTTGCAGCAGCGCGAGCGCGGCATTGATCTCTTCGGTCTCGAGCGCCAGCTCCTCGGGCATTTCCGCCTGAATTTCATCGAGCAGGGAGCCCAGGTAGCCGTCTTCGTCGAGCGATTCGATCAGGAACTCGACCAGCGCGCGGTCGCGCGGGCTGGCCTTGGTCAGGCGCAACTGGGCCAGCAGGTGTTCGCGAAGATTGGGGTGATCGACGTGCAGTTGCGGCCGCCCGTTGTCGTCGTCGTCCGACGCACTGCCCGAGCGGGCGAAGTCGTTCAGGCTCCAGTCGTTGCCGCTGTCCTGTGCGTTGTCGTCGAAGCGGGTTTCGCCGTCGAGTTCGCGGGCGTCGTCGTGGCCGTTGGCGGACTCTGGTGCGTCGTTGGTGTTGCTGCCCGAGGCACTCCGCTCATTGCGCAGCGATCCGTCCGTGCCCACTCGGATCGTGCCGGCGAGCCAATCGTCCTCGCGCTCGAGCATCGGGTTCTGGGTGAGGGCGTGCTCGACTTCCTGCTGGAGTTCGAGCGTCGACAGTTGCAGCAACCGGATGGATTGCTGCAACTGCGGCGTGAGGGTCAGGTGCTGCGAGGTGCGAAGTTGAAGAGTCGGTTTCATAGCGTGTCTCGCCTTCATTGTAGAGGCTTTGTTACGCCAGCGGAACCGGCCCGGCCCCCTATCGGAGGCAGGGTTTACATGCGAAAAATTTGCTTTACATCCGGAAATTTTCGCCCAGATACACGCGCCGGACGCTTTCGTCGGCCACGATCTGGTCAGGCGTGCCGGCGGCGAGCACCGAGCCTTCGCTGATGATGTAGGCGTGATCGCAGATGCCCAGCGTCTCGCGTACGTTGTGGTCGGTAATCAGGACACCGATGCCACGATCTTTCAGAAAACGCACGATGCGCTGAATTTCCAGCACGGCAATCGGATCGACGCCTGCGAACGGTTCGTCCAGCAAAATGAAGCGCGGTTGCGTGGCCAGCGCGCGGGCGATTTCCACGCGGCGGCGTTCTCCGCCCGAGAGCGACATCGCGGGGTTCTCGCGCAGATGGCTCACCTGCAGCTCGTCGAGCAGCGCTTCGATGCGGCGGTCGATCTCGTCGCGCTTGAGCGGCTTGCCTTGCGCGTCGAGCTGCAATTCGAGCACGGCGCGGATGTTGTCTTCGACCGTGAGCTTGCGAAAGACCGACGCTTCCTGCGGCAGATACGAAACCCCCATGCGGGCGCGTTCGTGAATCGGCAGTTCGCTGATCACGTTGCCGTCGAGCTGGATTTCACCGTCGTCGGCGGGCACGAGGCCCACGATCATGTAAAACGATGTCGTTTTGCCCGCGCCGTTGGGGCCGAGCAGACCCACGACTTCGCCGCTTTTCACGTCGAGCGAGACGTCCTTGACGACAGTACGGGCGCCGTATTGTTTCTTGAGCGAGCGCACCACGAGCGCACTCGGCTTGCCCGAGGGACCGGCGCCCTGATGGATCGTCGAGGCGTTGCTGTTCACAGGATTACTCACGCGGATTCCCAATGCTTTTGGAGGGCGACAGCGGCGGCAGGTCGCCCTTGGGCGCCGCGGCCGGCTTGCTCGTGCCGCCCGCGCTCGCCTGATTCGCGCCGGTGGCGTTGCGCGGGGCGAGCGTGGCACGCACGCGGCCGTTCGGATTGTTGGCGTTGACCTGATCGGCGCCGCTGTTGGCCGTGTAGACCTCGTTGTACGTGTCGTACGTGATCACGCTGCCGTGAATCTCGTCGAGCACCTTCGTGCCGCCGGCCAGGCGCTTGAGCGTGGCCTGTGTGGTGAGCGTGGCGACTTCGGTCTTGCCGTTGTAGTAGATCGTCTGGCCCCAGCCGTCGATGTATTCGTCCAGGCCGTCGCGTTTCTGGCGCATATAGGCGAGCGGGCCGCCCGGCTTATAGTAGGCCGTGGCGTACTGATAGCCCTCCGGATCCTGAGTCACTTCGACGCGGTCGGCCTTGAGGAGAATCGTCCCCTTGGTCATCGTCACGTTGCCGGTGAAGATGTTGACCTGCTTGAGGTCGTCGTAGCTCATGTGATCCGACTCGATATTGAGCGGTTTGTCGCGGTCGGCGCGTTCGGCATGAGCGAGCGGCGACGCGAGCGCACCGAGCACGGCGACGGCGGTCGCCAGTGAACGAAGGGTACGCAGCGACAGAGAAACGGGGCGCGGTTGGCGGCGATCGGTCATGGGGTCTTGGGGCCCGGTTTGGTCTGGGGTGGCGCGCTCGGCGCGGCGGCCGGTGCCGGGCGATTGCCGCCCAGTTCCGCCGGCTGGATCGTGCCGTGAACATTGCCGAGCAATTGTACGGCGCGTGAGATGTTATTGAAAATCATGCCATCGCCGTACATCACGGACGAACCGCGGAAAAGCTGGACCGGCAATTCCGTGCGCACGATGTCCTCGTTCACGAGGACCTGGAAGTGCTCGGACAGCGCGCGCATTTGCGGATCGCGCGGTCCGGCCTGACGCACCACGACGGCGTTGTCGTACAAATCGACGACGGACATGTCGGCATTGAGCGTGCCGCGCTTGCCGGTGGCCGTCACTTCCGGTTGATCTGGCGTGAACGCGCGCACGGCGGGCATGGTCATGGCCGTGGTCTGATCGTCCTCGTAATGCGTCATATGCACGGCATTGACGCGGTATTGCGTGAGGCCGGTCGCCGACAGCGTGGAGATCACCATGTCGTCGGCGAAGTAATCGGGGATGTGCTGCTTCACATACGGCGCGCGATCGGCGTCTGACGGCAACGTGCGTTGCACGAGCCAGTACGTGCCGGCGGCCAGGCCGGCCAGCACGACGACAGCGATCAGGGAAGCGGGTGAGAGGCGTTGCGTGGCCATGGCGGATCGGCTTCCTCGACGCGTCAGGCGAGGGCGTCGGCGAGCAGGGCGTCGTAACGCCCCTGGGCACGCAGGATGAAATCGCACAGCTCGCGCACGGCGCCTTCGCCGCCGCGTGTGGCCGCAATCCAGTGGCAGCGCGCCTTCACTTCGGCGTGGGCATTGGCCGGGCAGGCCGCGAAGCCAACACGGCTCAGGATGGGCAAATCGGGCCAGTCGTCGCCGATATGTCCGCAAACCTCGCTCGTCGCGGACACCTTGGCGCACAGGTCTTCGAACGCGGCGCGCTTGTCCTGCACGCCCTGATAGACGTGCGCGACACGAAGATCGGCCGCACGCTTGGCGACGATCTCGGACTGACGGCCGGTGATGATGGCCGTGACGATACCGACTTCGGCGAGCAGCTTCAGGCCGTGGCCGTCGAGCGAATCGAAGGTTTTGATGACTTCGCCGGCCGGGCCGTAGCGCAGGCCGCCGTCGGTCAGAACGCCGTCGACGTCGAACACCATGACACGCAGGCGAGCGGCGCGCGCAGCAGCGTCGGTCGCGTCGGTTGCGATAGTCGCGGCAGTCGCGTCGGGCGGGGCGGAATGGGTGGGTTGGGCGAGACTGGGCTGATTCATGGGCAAGCGGCTCACACGACCTTGGCGGCGAACAGGTCGTGCACGTTGAGCGCGCCGACGAGGCGGTCGTTCTCGGTCACGAGCAATTGCGTGATGCCGAAACGTTCCATCAGTTCGGCGGCTTCGGCGGCGAGTTGATCGGGGCCGATGCTGCGCGGGCCGGCCTTCATGACGTCGGCCAGCGTGAGCGTGGTGAAATCGAGCGTGCGCTTGAACAGACGGCGCAAGTCACCGTCGGTAAAGATGCCCACGACGCGGTCGTCGGCATCGACGATGGCCGTCATGCCCAGGCCCTTGGCGGTCATTTCGAGCAGGGCATCGGACAGGCTGGCGTCGGCACGCACGCGCGGAACACGTTCGTCGGTGCGCATGACATCGCGCACGAACGTGAGCAGACGGCGGCCGAGCGCGCCGCCCGGATGCGAGCGGGCGAAGTCCTCGGCGCCGAAGCCACGCGCGTCGAGCAGCGTGACCGCGAGCGCATCGCCCAGGGCGAGGGCGGCGGTGGTGCTGGCGGTCGGGGCGAGGCCCAGCGGGCAAGCTTCGCGGTCGACGTGCGCGTCGAGGTGCACGTCAGACAGGCGGCCCAGGCTGGAGGCGGCGTTGCCGGTCATGGCGATGAGCTTCGCGCCGATGCGCTTTATCATCGGCAGAATGCTCACGAGTTCTCCCGTCTCGCCGGAGTTGGACAGGGCGACGACGACATCGTCGGTCGTGATCATGCCCAGGTCCCCGTGGCTGGCTTCGGCAGGGTGAACGAAGAAGGCGGGCGTGCCGGTGCTGGCGAACGTGGCGGCCAGTTTGCGGCCGATGTGGCCCGATTTGCCCATGCCGGTGACGACCACGCGCCCGCGACAGGCGAGCAACAGCGAGATCGCTTCGAAGAAGCTGTCGTCGAGGTGCGCGGAGACGCGTTCGATGGCGTCGGCTTCCGTGCGCAACACCTCCCGGGCGACCTCGAGTGCCCGGCCTGGATTGATTTTCGCTATCATGCGCGAAGTATATCAAAACGCACGCGGCGCCGAGGACAGCCGCGCCAGGCTTGGACCTGCGCTGATCAGGGCCGCTCAGGAAGCGGCCTCTCGCTTCGTCGAATTCCGCCGCACGGAGGTCATCTGGCACGGCACTTGCATAGCCAGCACCGTGTTCCCTCCGGCCCCTTATCATCAGATTCAGTCGGATTCACTCAGGAAATCGATCTTAGCCGATGGCGTCCCCGCTCGAACTCACTCTCGTCCTGCTGTTTGCCGCCTGCGTCGGGGTGGTGCTGTTCCGCATGCTCCATCTGCCGCCGATGCTCGGCTACCTGAGCGTGGGCATCGTAATCGGCCCGCATGCCATCGGGCTGGCCGCCGATACGCAACGCGTGCAATACCTTGCGGAGTTCGGCGTCGTCTTCCTGATGTTCTCCATCGGCATCGAATTCTCGCTGCCCAAGCTCAGAAGCATGCGCCGCGTGGTGCTGGGGCTGGGCGTGTCCCAGGTCATGGGAACGTTGCTCGTGGCCGTGGGGCTGGGGGCACTCGTCAACCTCTTCTGGTCGTTCTCTTGGCAAGCCTCGGTGGCCCTGGGCGGTGCGCTGGCCATGTCGTCGACGGCCATCGTCACCAAGATGCTCGCGGAGCGGCTCGAACTCGAGACGGAGCATGGCCGCAACATCATGGGGGTGCTGCTGTTCCAGGATCTGGCGGTCGTGCCGTTGCTGATCGTGATCTCCGCACTGGGCGGCAATCCGAAGGCGCTGATGCTGGCGTTGTCGCTCGCAGCGCTCAAGATCACGGGCGCACTCGCGCTGCTGCTGTGGATCGGCCAGAAGCTGGTCGGACGGTGGTTCCACATCGTGGCAGCGCGGCGCTCGCAAGAGTTGTTCATGCTCAACCTGCTGCTGCTCACGCTGGGGCTGGCCTATGTCACCGAGCACCTGGGCCTGTCGATGGCGCTTGGCGCCTTCATTGCCGGCATGCTGATCGCCGAGACGCCGTTTCGCCATCAGGTGGAGGACGACATCAAGCCCTTTCGCGACGTACTGCTGGGGCTGTTCTTCATCACGACCGGCATGTTGCTCGATCCGTCGATCGTGATGCAGCAGCCGCTGCTCGTGCTGCTGTTTTTCGTCGGTCCGCTGGTCGTCAAATTCACGCTCATCGCGGGGCTCGCGCGCCTGTTCGGCAGCGCGCCGGGCACGGCGATCCGCACGGGCCTGGGTCTCGCGCAGGCGGGCGAGTTTGGCTTCGTGCTGCTCAATCTGGTGATCGACCGGCACCTGCTCGACGCTTTGCTCTCGCAGGCCGTGCTCGCGGGCATGCTGCTCTCGATGCTGTGCGCGCCGTTTCTCATCATCAACGCCGACCGTATCGCGCTGCGCTTCGTCGCCAACGAATGGATGATGCAGTCGTTGCAGATGACCAAGATCGCCACGCAGAGCATCAAGACGTCGGGCCACGTCATCATCTGCGGCTACGGCCGATGCGGCCAGAATCTGGCGCGCATGCTCGAACAGGAGGGCATCGGCTATGTGGCACTCGATCTCGACCCCGATCGGGTGATGGCGGCGGCCAGCTCCGGCGAGACCGTCGTCTTCGGCGACGCGGCGCGGCGCGAAGCGCTGATCGCCGCAGGGATTCACCGCGCCGCCGGTATCGTGGTGACGTACGACAGTACCCCGGCGGCGCTGAAGGTGCTGGCGCAGGTACAGGCGCTGGAGCCGACCTTGCCGGTGGTGGTGCGCACGGTCGACGACACGCACATGGACGAACTGATTGCTGCTGGCGCGACCGAAGTCGTGCCCGAGATCGTGGAGGGCAGCCTGATGCTGGCGTCGCATGCGCTGGTGCTCATGGGTGTGCCGATGCGCCGCGTGCTGCGCCGGGTGGCGCAGGCGCGCAACGAGCGCTACAGCCTGCTGCGCGGCTACTTCCACGGCCTCGACGACGAGGACGATGGTGGCGAGCGCGAGCAGGTGCGTCTGCAATCGGTGCCGCTCAGCCTCCATTCGGATGCGGTTGGGCGCACCCTTGGCGAGCTTCGGCTCGACAAGCTCGGCGTGACCGTCACGGCCATTCGCCGGCATGGCATTCGCGGTGTCGAGCCGGTGTCGGAGACGCGTCTGATGGCCGAGGACATCGTGGTGCTGCGCGGCTTGCCCGACAAGCTGGTCGCGGCCGAGGCGCGCCTGCTCGGCCGCGAATAGACGACCACTAGCCGACGGCCAGACTGCGAAGCGGGCGTGCTGCCGGGCTGTGCTGCCGGGGTGTGCTGCCGGGGCGTGCTGCCGGGGCGCGCTGCTGGGGCGTGCTGTCGGGACGTGCTGCCCGGGCGTACGTCGTGCGCCGGGCGGCGCCGCCCGCTCGGTCGCGGGGCGGCGGGCGATTTTTGGCATAATGTGGCGTGTTTCCCCTCAGTATTCCAAGAAGGATCCCCGTGCAGATCGACGAGTCCCCTGCCGCCTATATCAAGAGCCAGATTCGCACCGTGCCGGACTGGCCTGCGCCGGGCGTGCAGTTTCGCGACATCACCCCGTTGCTCAAGAACCCGCGCACCTTGCGGGTGCTCATCGATGTGTTCGTGCACCGCTACATGACGCAGCGTCCCGATTACATCGCGGGTCTCGACGCGCGCGGCTTCATTCTCGGTTCGATCCTCGCCTATGAATTGAACATCGGCTTCATCCCCATTCGGAAGAAGGGCAAGCTGCCGTATCAGACGGTCGCGGAGGAGTACGAACTGGAATACGGCAGTGCGACGGTCGAGATCCATGCCGATGCCTGCGGCCCGGGCGACCGCGTGCTGCTCATCGACGATCTGGTCGCCACGGGCGGCACGATGCTCGCCGGCAAGAAGCTGCTCGAGCGCCTGGGAGCGACCGTCATCGAAGGGGCGGCCATCGTCGACCTGCCGGAGCTGGGCGGCTCGCGTCTGATTCGCGAGGCCGGATTGCCGCTCTTCCTGCTGTGCTCATTCGAAGGCCACTGAACACTGAACCCGATGACCTGAGCGGGCGCGTTGGCGTCGCTCCATCGCTGTCTTCTCTCTCATCACCCGACCCCGGACGTGCCGATGCCCAATCTCTGGCTGTTCCTGCTGACCTCGGTGGCGATCACGCTTGCCCCGGGGCCGGACAACATGCAGGTCATCGCGCGAGGCATTGCGCAGGGCCGCCGCGCGGGACTGGCCGCGGCCGCGGGGTTTACGTCCGGTTGCCTTTTCCACACGAGCGTCGCCGCAGTCGGCCTGGCCGCCGTGCTGCGTTCGTCGCCGTGGGCCTTCGAGGGGATCAAGCTGGCGGGGGCGGCCTATCTGATCTGGATCGGCATCAAGGCGTTGCGCGCGCGCGGTGCCCTGGCGCTGGCCAACGAGGCCGCACCGCAACCGCTCTCGGCCGTCTTCCGCCAAAGCGTGCTGGCGAACATGCTCAATCCCAAGGTCACGTTGTTCTTCCTGGTGTTCCTGCCGCAGTTCGTGAGCGCCGACACCGCCCATCCCGGCGCGCAGATGCTGTTGCTCGGCCTCGTGTTCATGGCGCAGACGATTGTCGTGTTCAGCGCATACGGATGGTTTGCGGGCGTGCTGGGTACGTGGCTCAAGCGACGCCCCGGTACAGGGCGCTGGCTCGACCGTGCCGCCGGCGCCATCTTCATCGGCCTGGGCCTGCGTGTCGCGTTTCAGGCGTAGGGCACATCCGCGCACCGGCATGGCCGGCATCGGCCGCACCGATGCCTCTCAAGAATTCGTAGTCCAACCGACATTGCCAGATCATGCTTGCCGAACAACGCCAACAGTACGTGCTTGAACAACTTGCCAAAACCGGGGCGCTCGCGATCAGCGATCTGGTGCGTGAGCTGGGCGTCTCGCGAGAGACCGTGCGTCGCGACCTCAACACGCTTGCCGCGCGAGGGTTGCTGCTTATGACGCACGGCGGCGCGCTGGCCGCCGACCGCAGCGAGCCCGACTGGACGCTGCGCGAGAACGTGAACGCCGTGGGCAAGCGCGCCATCGGCATGCGCGCGGCGGAACTGGTGCCCGATGGGGCGTCGGTGATCATCGACTACGGCACGACGACACGGGCGGTAGCGCAGGCGCTGCTTGCCAAGCACCGGTTGCGCATCTACACGAACGACTGGCAGATCGCGCGGCTGCTGGGCCGTCATCACGATAACCAGGTGACGTTGCTCGGCGGCGAGTTGCAGGACAACGAAGACGCCGTGCAGGGCTGGGACGCCATCAACCAGATCTCGCAATACCATGCCGACTTTGCGTTCATCGGCGTGGGCGGCGTGACCGAGGACGGTGGCATCACCGACTTCAACCGCGCGGCCGCCGAGCTTCGGGCGCGTATGTTGCTGTGCGCGAACATCGCGGCCGTGGTGGCGGACCATACCAAGTTCGGTCGTGTGACGCCCGTGCGTATCCGCCATTTCGAAGCGGCCCGTTATCTCATCAGCGACGCCGCGCCGCACAAGAGCATGCTGGCGCAATTGCGCGCGCGCGGCCCGGAACTCCTTATCGCGTGACCGGGCACGCTCACATCGCGTCGACGGGCCGATGGGCGTGCGCGCCCACACAGCACACCAGTACCTCCGCCGGTTGCTTCCCGGTGCTCAGGTACACGTGGCCAACCGAGCTGTCGAAGTACAGACTGTCGCCCGGCTTCAGTTGGAACGTCGCGCCGGTCTCGAACCGCAGTTCGAGCGACCCCTTGAGCAGAAACACGAACTCTTCGCCGCTGTGGCGAATGTAGTCGGGGAAGTCGGAGAGCTTGCGTGCCCGTACCAGGCCGCGCATCGGCACCATGCGCTTGCCCGTCAGCTCGTTGGCGAGCATGCGATATTCGTAGTTGGGCGTGTCGTAGACCATTTGATGGTCCGATGCCGTGAAGGTCGGCACAAGCGGGCTCGTCGCCTCGAGCGGCGCACGTTCGAACAGCGCGTCGAAGCCGACTTCCAGCGCCTGGGCTAGCGCCGCGAACTTGTCGTACGTCAGTGCGATGTCGCCACGCTCGGCCTTCGAGATGGTCGACACGGCGATGCCGGAGCGCGACGACAAATTCATCAACGTCAATTTTTTCGCTTTACGCGCGTCGCGCAGTCGCGCGCCAATCGCCTTGCGATCGAATTGCGGCAACGACTCGGCGGGGGCGAGCGCCTTGCGCGCGGGGGATCTGGCCATCCTCGGTCTCTCTTATCGAACTACGGGTTTTATCGTATACGAGAATTATATTTTTCTCATATATGATAACTCGCATGCAGAATCGATCCTGAAGGAGCCGTCGCCGTGTTAACGCTTGCCATGGAAAAAGCTGGGTTATCGAGGCCCAAAGTCATCGCTGCGACGACGCTGGGTACGGCATTGGCGTTTTACGACTTCACGATTTACAGCGTCTTTGCGATTCAGATCGGGCAGCTTTTCTTCCCGTCGGCATCGCCTGTGAACCAGTTCTTGTTGTCGATCGGCGTCTTCGGCTTCAGACCGTCGCCGGGGCTGGTGCCCAACGCACGGCGCCTGCTCGGATGGATGCCCATTTCCGTTGTCGGTCCAATGGGGCGCGATGTCGAGGAAGCCGCGCTGCAACTCGCGGCGACGGCTGGCTTCTCATCCGGCGACCCGCTCGCCTACGATATCGACGCGCCCGGCTTCACGGCGTTGCCACGCCCCGATCTGGTGACGCTTGCGCAGGCGAACCCGGCGCTCAAGTCAATCGTCACCCATCCGCCGATCTTCGATTCGGCGAGCGAGAATCCATCCGGAATGTCATCCGTTTAACGCCAGAGAGCCTGTCATGTCCAATGAAATCACAAGATTGCAAACCAACGCGCGCATGAGCCAGATCGTCGTCGCGAATGGCGTCGTCTACCTGGCGGGACAAGTCCCCGACACGGCCGGCGCTTCGATCACCGTGCAAACCAACGAAGTGCTGACGCGCATCGACGCGCTGCTCGCCGCAGCGGGGATCGACAAGACGCGCCTTGTCACCGCGAACATCTGGCTCAGCGACCCGAAGCACTTTGACGAATTCAACGCGGCATGGGAGGCATGGGTGCCCTCGGGCCATGCGCCGACACGCGCCTGCGTGCAGGCCTTGCTGATGAAATCCGGGCTGGATGTCGAAGTCGCCGTGACCGCGCTTGCGTGACGTGACCGTCATGAAATTCGATACGCTCGTCCTCGGTGGGGGCATGGTCGGCGTCTGCGTCGCCGTGCACCTGCAGCAGCGTGGGCTCGCCGTCGCGCTGGTCGACCGCAAGGCGCCGGGCAACGAGACGTCGTTCGGCAATGCCGGGCTGATCCAGCGCGAGGGTGTCTATCCTTATGCGCTTCCCCGCGATCTCGCCACGCTCATGCGTTATGCGCGCAATCGCTCGCCCGACGTACGCTATCACGCGCGCGCCATGCCGAAGGTGCTTCCTTTCTTGTGCCGGTATTGGTATCACTCGCGCGCGGACCGTCACGCGGCCATCGCCCGCTCGTACTCGACGTTGATCGAGCATTGCGTCGACGAGCATCGCGCATTGGTCGAGGCCTCGGGGGCTCAGGCACTGCTGCGCAAGGGCGGCTGGCTCAAGGCGTTTCGCAGCGCGCGCAAGCAGGAAGCGGAGTTGCGCGTGGCGGAGCAATGGCGATCCGAGTATGGCGTCGCCTTCGAGTCGCTCGATGCCGGGCAACTGCGGCGCGACGAGCCGTCGCTGGGGCCCGCGCTGATTGGCGCACTGCGCTACACCGATGCGGACTCCGTGAGCGATCCCAATGCGCTGGTCACCGCCTATGCACGCTACTTCGAAACGCTGGGCGGACGAATCTTCATCGGTGACGCGACGACGCTCGCGCCGGAGTGGGGTGTCGACACCGAGGCAGGCCGCATCGATGCGCATTCCGCCGTAGTCGCGCTGGGCCCGTGGTCGGATGTCGTCACGGCACGGCTGGGCTATCGACTGCCGCTGGCGGTCAAGCGCGGTTATCACATGCATTACGCCGCGCGGGAAGGCGCGCGCCTGAAGCAGCCGGTGCTCGATGCCGAGGTCGGCTACATGATGACGCCCATGACGCGCGGCATTCGCCTCACGACAGGGGCCGAACTCGCTTGCCGCGACGCGCCCCCCACGCCCGTGCAACTCGATGCCATCGAGCCTTTCGCGCGCGAGGTGTTTCCGCTGGGCCAGCGGCTGGACGCGCAACCTTGGCTCGGCTGTCGTCCGTGCACGCCGGACATGATGCCTGTGATCGGGCCCGCGAATCGGCACAGGAACTTGTGGTTTGCGTTCGGACACGCGCATCATGGATTGACACTCGGCCCCATCACCGGGCGTTTGCTCGCCGAGATGATGGTCGGGGCGGATCCGATCGCGGATCCCCATCCGTTCCGTGCCGATCGATTCCGTTGTTGATCGCGTCCGTGCCCCCTGCCTGTGCCTGTGCTCGACAGGGGCGTGTGTTCGTGGTCACACGATCGTCTTCGCTCGCTGCTCGGATTGTCGAAGCGGCACCTCCCCCGGAAATATGTAGACAACATCGGCGCTCGTCCCCGAGGCCGATGATGTCGCACCTCACCTGGCGCGGCTTCGGGGCCGGCGCGTCGGTGCGTGCCGGCGCGCCGAA
This sequence comes from Pandoraea eparura, assembly GCF_902459725.1. Classification (GTDB taxonomy): domain Bacteria; phylum Pseudomonadota; class Gammaproteobacteria; order Burkholderiales; family Burkholderiaceae; genus Pandoraea; species Pandoraea eparura. The sequence continues at coordinate 396,076 of NZ_CABPSH010000002.1, read as the reverse complement.
AGCGTTGTCAACTCATTGACCCGATAAGCGTTTTCGACGTCCATCAAAAAGCGCTTCGATTGTCACCGTCTTGTCATCGCCGCTTTCTAGACTGCGATCACTTTTGGCACAAATTGCCACAAAACAGCTAGTCGAGCGATGCGGGCGACGCGCTCCCTCTCCAGGGCGCGGTTATCGGGAAAGCATCGGATCCGGCCGGCGAGTCGATTGACAGGTGATCCGTGGACGAAGCGATTCGAATCGAGCGACTGACCAAGACTTTCGGGGGCGGCCGCCGTGCGCTCGACGAGGTGGCGCTCAACGTCATGCCGGGCGAAATGGTCGCCCTGATCGGGGCGTCGGGCTCGGGCAAGTCGACGCTGATGCGTCACATGGCGGGCTTTGTGGCCGCCGATCCGCAACCGGGCGGCATCGAGATTCTCGGTCGCCCGATTCAGCGCGACGGCCGCATCGTGCGCGAGGTGCGCCAGATTCGTCGCGACATCGGCTTCGTCTTTCAGCAGTTCAACCTGGTGGGCCGCATGCCGGTGATCACCAATGTGCTGACGGGCCTGCTCGCACGCGTGCCGGTGTGGCGCAGCCTGCTGTTCCGTTTCACGCCGGCGGAGCGTCAGGCGGCGCTGGCGGCGCTCGCCGAAGTCGGCATCGCCGATCTGGCGTTCCAGCGCGCCAGCACGCTTTCGGGCGGTCAGCAGCAGCGTGCAGCGTTGGCGCGCACGCTGGTGCAGGGCGCCAGGATCATTCTCGCGGACGAACCGATTGCGTCGCTCGATCCGGAGTCGGCGCGCAAGGTGATGGACATGCTCGCGCGCATGAACCGCGACCACAAACTGACGGTCGTCGTCTCGCTGCACCAGGTCGATGTCGCCATGCGCTATTGCGCGCGAACCGTCGCCTTGCATCAGGGGCGCGTGGTGTATGACGGCCCGTCGTCGGCGCTCACGCCCGACCTGCTGCGCCGCCTTTATGGCGTGCAGGCGAGCGAGCTGCTCAACGAAAACAGTGAAGACACCGAACACGCCGATGCCTCCCCGCGCGCGGTCAGCCCTGAGCCGGCCGACGCGCAAGCCGCTTTCCTCACCTCGATGTCCCTCAGCCTGACCTGACCAGGAGCTTGCTCTCATGAAACTTTGGAAAACCCTGCTGGCCGGCGCGGCCATGATCGCTTCGGTCGCTTCCGTGGCCACCGCGCACGCGCAGGAAATCAACTTCGGCATTATCTCGACCGACTCGAGCGCGGCACTGCGCCAGCGTTGGCAGCCGCTGATCGACGACATGGAGAAGCAAACGGGCATCAAGGTGACGCCGTTCTTCGCCACCGACTATGCCGGCGTGATCGAAGGCATGCGCTTCAACAAGGTGCAGCTCGCCTGGCTGGGCAACAAGGCCGCGATGGAAGCCGTGGATCGCTCGCAAGGCGAAGTCTTCGCGAAGATCATGTACGCCGATGGCACCGAAGGCTACTACTCGCTGTTGATCGCGAACAAGGCGAGCCCATACAAGACGCTCGACGACGTGATCAAGAACGGCAAGAAGATCAACTTCGGCCTGGGCGACCCGACCTCGACGTCAGGCACGTTGGTGCCGGGCTACTACGTGTTCGCGAAGCACAACATCGATCCGCGCACGTACTTCAAGAGCGCGCGCAGCTCAAATCACGGCGCCAACCTCATGGCCGTGCTAAACCATCAGGTCGACGTGGCGACCAACAACACCGAAGAGATTGCCAAGCTCGAGGCGACGCAGCCGGAGAAGGCCAAGCAGGTGCAGGTGGTCTGGAAGTCGCCGCTGATTCCGTCGGATCCGCTGGTGTGGCGCAAGGACCTGCCGGAAGCGACGAAGAAGAAGATTCGCGACTTCTTCCTCGCCTATGGCAAGGACGCGCATGAGAAGGAAGTGCTGAAGAACATCTACAACTACGGCGGCTTCCGTGCCTCGACCGACGCGCAACTGCTGCCGATCCGCCAGCTCGAGCTGTTCAAGCAAAAGCAGCAGATCACGTCGGATGCCAACCTCGATGCGGCCAAGAAGCAATCGCAACTGACCGACATCGACGCCAAGCTCGCCGCGCTCGATCAGGAAATGAGCAAGACGAAGTAAGCGCCCGATCGTCAGGGCGTGCAATGACACGATGTCACCGGGCAGCACGCGTGCGTTGTCTGGTGATCGATGGCGGCGGGCCGCTTTGCCTGGCCCGCCGTGATTTCCGCGGTTCGATTTTTCGCCGGTCGATGCTGCACCGGCAAGCCTTGTGGTACACGACATGAACTCCAGCGCATCCCTCACTGCCAATGGCCGTCTGCCCGGCGAGCCGCCCAAGCGTTCGTGGCTGACGTTGATCGGCTGGGGGGCGTTCTTCCTGATTCTGGTGTGGTCGTGGGGCGGCGCGGATATGCGCCCGCTCGATCTGATTCGCGATTCCGGCAACATGCGCCAGTTCGCGCACGATTTCTTCCCGCCCGATTTTCGCGACTGGCGCGTGTATGTGCACGAGATGCTCGTGACAATCCACATCGCCGTTTGGGGAACGGTGCTCGCCGTGGTGTGCTCGATTCCGATGGGATTGCTCTCGGCGTCGAACATGGTGCCGGCGTGGGTGTATCAGCCGGTGCGTCGCGTGATGGATGCCTGCCGCGCGATCAACGAGATGGTCTTCGCGATGCTCTTCATCGTGGCGGTGGGGCTGGGCCCGTTCGCCGGGGTGCTGGCGTTGTGGGTGCATACGACGGGCACGCTCTCGAAGCTGTTCGCCGAAGCGGTCGAAGCGATCGATCCGCGTCCGGTCGAAGGCGTGCGGGCCACCGGGGCGCGCGCGATCGACGAAATTCTGTACGGCGTGCTGCCGCAGGTCATGCCGCTGTGGATCTCGTACACGCTGTATCGCTTTGAGTCGAATGTGCGTTCGGCGTCGGTGGTCGGCATGGTGGGCGCGGGCGGTATTGGTGTGGTGCTCTACGAGGTGATCCGCAGCTTCGAGTACGCGCAGACGTGTGCCGTGATGCTCATCATGATCGTTGTCGTCACGTGCATCGACGTGTTCTCGGCCCGCGTGCGCAAGCACGTGATCTGATCGCTCGGTCACGGCCGACGAAGCAAACCACAAAGGGCACTTCGGTGCCCTTCATCGTTTCCTGTCGACATCCGGTTGGCGTTGGCGGGCTCCGTGCGGCCGACAGGTCGTTCGCATCTCGTCGGGCGTAGTATTGCAATTATTGTCGTTTTTTTGCAAAATATTGCAAATAGCGCGCGCTTTGCGTAATCTGGCCGCATCGCACAAGACAGTGCCCGCGACGTGACGCCGTTCTCGGCGCGGGCCCAATCCGGAGCCTCCCCATGTCCTCAGCCATGCCCACTCATGCCCGCGTTGTCATTGTCGGCGGCGGCATCGTCGGCTGTTCGGTCGCCTATCACCTTGCCAAACTCGGTTGGACGGACGTTGTCCTGTTGGAGCAGGGGCAGTTGTCGTGCGGCACGACATGGCACGCGGCGGGGCTGGTCGGCCAATTGCGCTCGCAGGAGAGCATGACGAAGCTCATCCGCTATTCGACGAAGCTCTACAGCGAGCTCGAAGCGCAGACGGGGCTCGGTACAGGCTGGAAGGCCTGCGGGTCGTTGTCGGTAGCGCGCACGCCTGAGCGCATGACGCAGCTCAAGCGCACGGCGGCGGCGGCGCGCGCCTATGGCGTGCAATGCGACGTCATCTCGCCGCGTGAAGCCGGCGAACTCTGGCCGGTGATGCGCACCGACGATCTCATCGGTGCGGTCTGGTTGCCGGGCGATGGCAAGGCCAACCCGACGGATCTCACGCAGGCGCTCGCTCGCGGGGCGCGCCGTCATGGCGTGCGTATCGCAGAGAACACACGCATCACGGCGATTCACACGGCGTCGCCCGGCGGCATCCGCACGGCGGCGGGGGTGTCGTGGCGCAACAAGGACGGCGAGAGCGGGCGCATCGACGCGGAGATCGTCGTGAACTGCGCCGGGCAGTGGGCCAAGGCCGTGGGGCGCCTGTGCGACGTCAACGTGCCGCTGCACTCGGCCCAGCACTATTACATCGTGACGGAGCGTATCGCGGGGGTGCATCCCGATCTGCCGGTCATGCGCGACCCCGACGGCTACATCTATTTCAAGGAGGAAGTCGGCGGTCTCGTGATGGGCGGCTTCGAGCCGAACGCCAAGCCGTGGGGCATGAACGGCATTCCCGAGAATTTCGAATTCCAACTGCTGCCCGACGACTGGGACCAGTTCGAGATCCTCATGGAAAACGCGCTGATGCGCGTGCCCGCGCTCGAGACGGCCCAGATCCGGCAGTTCTACAATGGTCCCGAGTCGTTCACGCCGGACAACAACTTCATGCTCGGCGAAGCGCCCGAGCTGCGCAATTTCTATGTCGGCGCGGGCTTCAACTCGATGGGCATTGCCTCGGCGGGCGGAGCCGGCATGGCGCTCGCCGAGTGGATCGTCGAGGGCGAGCCGACGATGGACCTCTGGCCCGTCGACATTCGCCGCTTTGCGCGATTCAACGGCAACGACACCTGGCTGCACGATCGCGTGAAAGAGACGCTTGGCCTGCACTACGCCATGCCCTGGCCGAATCGCGAACTGGACACGGCGCGGCCGTTCCGTCGCTCACCCCTGTACGCGACGCTGCTCGCCAAAGGCGCCTGCTTCGGCAGCAAGATGGGCTGGGAGCGGCCGAACTTTTTCGCGCCGTCGCCCGCGCAGGCGACGATCGACTACGACTTTGGTCAGCAGAACTGGCACGCGTGGAGTGCCGCCGAGCATCGCGCGTGCCGCGAGGCCGTCGCGCTGTTCGACATGAGTTCCTTCTCGAAGCTGCTGATCAAGGGCCGCGACGCCGAGCGCGTGTTGCAAGCGCTGTGCACCAACGACGTGGCCGTGCCGCCCGGGCGCACGGTCTACACCGGCATGCTCAATGCGCGCGGCGGCTACGAATCGGACGTCACGCTCACGCGTCTCGCGCCCGATCAGTATCTGATGGTCACCGGCTCGGCGCAGGCCACGCGCGACATGGACTATCTGGAACGCCGTATTGCCAGCCTGCCCGACGATCCGCGCTGTACGGTCGTCGACGTCACCGGGCAGTACGCGGTACTGGCGCTCATGGGACCGCATTCGCGCGCGCTGTTGCAGCAGGTGTCGCGGGCCGACTTTTCCAACGAGGCGTTTGCCTTCGGCACGAGCCGCGACATCGATCTCGGCTACGCCACGGTGCGCGCCACGCGCCTGACCTACGTCGGCGAACTCGGCTGGGAACTGTATGTGCCCGTCGAATTCGCGGTGGATGTCTATGACACGCTGCACGCGGCGGGCGCCGCCTTCGGATTGAAGGATGCGGGCTACTACGCCATCGACTCGCTGCGCATCGAGAAGGGCTATCGTGCCTGGGGACGAGAGCTGACACCGGACACGAATCCGGCGCAAGCGGGGCTGATGTTCGCGTGCAAGCTGGCGAGCGATCACCCGTTCACCGGACGCGCGGCCGTCGAGCAGGCGAGGTCGACGGGCGTACGCCGCAGGCTCGTAAGCGTGGCGCTCGACGGCGCGCGCGACCGGATGCTTTGGGGCGGCGAAGCGTTGCTGCGCAACGGCCAGCCGGTCGGGTTCCTGTCATCGGCCGCGTATGGTCACATGATCGATGCCCCCGTCGGGCTCGCGTATCTGACGAATCCCGACGGCGTCGTGTCCGCCGAGTACGTCGAGACGGGGCGCTATCAGGTCGATCTGGCCGGCGAGCGAATCGATGCCCGGGTGCAACTGCGCGCGCTGTACGACCCGACGGGTGAGCGTGTGAGAGCCTGAGCGCGCGAGCCCGTCGCGGCAGGTTGCCGCCGCGACGTCGGTCGCCCCGACGCTGGAGACAGGCGGATTCGCCGCCGCTTCTGTAAAATGCCGCTTTTGCCTCGATTTCGCGCGCCTCCGATGGGGGCGCGTCCGGTCTCTGACGTATGTCTTTTGCTTGTATTGCGGCGGCGCGCCGCTTCGACGACACGGCGCATCTGCCGCTTGTGATCGGTTCGCAGCGTTATGGGTGGATTCGCCGTCGCGACGCCGAGTCGCTGTGCCGTTGGCCTGACGTATTCGAGATCAGCTCGCTCGCCGTCCGTATTCATCCGCGCCACGATACGTGCGAAGCGCGCACGGCGGCGCTGGCGCCGGTGATCGAAGCGCTGGCGGCCGAGGGGCTCATCACGGGCTGGCGCAACGAGCGCTACGCCATCCGGCAACGGCTGTACGACGCGCCGCTCGCCTGGATCGAACGCGCGGCGTCGCGCTTTTTCGGCACGCGCACGTTCGCCGTGCATGTGAACGGATACGTGCCGGCCCGCTTCGTCGGCGAAGCGCCGACGCTATGGATTGCGCGGCGCAGTGTGCTCAAGGCGACCGATCCCGGTTGTCTCGACAACACGGCGGCTGGCGGCATCGGCAACGGGATCGGCGTGGGCGACACGCTCGTCAAGGAGTGCTGGGAAGAGGCCGGCATCCCGGCCCATCTCGTGAACGACGCGCGGCCCGGTCGCACGCTGCATATCCTTGCGGAAATTCCGGAGGGCGTGCAGTCCGAGCAGATCTTCGTCTACGATCTCGCGCTGCCGCGCGGCTTCGTGCCCGAGAACCAGGACGGCGAGGCGAGCGCGCACTGGCTGTGCTCGGCCGGCGACGTGCGCGAGGTGATCGCCGACGGCAAGATGACAGTCGATGCGAGCCTGGCCAGCCTCGATTTCCTGCTGCGCGAGGGCGCCATTCGCGCGAAGGACTGCGCCGGGATCGAGGCGTTGTTCAAGCCGGCGGACGAATGATCGCGGCACGCGAGCGCACCGCCATCGACCCCCATTTCAACACTGCAACGACACTGCAAGCCTTTGCCCAGGAGCAATCATGGCACCGATCGAAAATAGCTACATCCTGAAGTTGTCCTGCCCGGACCGTCCCGGCATCGTCCACGCAGTGGCCGGTTTCCTGGTCGAGCGCGGCGGCAACATTCTCGACTCGGCCCAGTTCAACGATCGCTTCACGGGCGGCTTCTTTATGCGCGTGCATTTCCAGCAACTGCCGGGCCAGAGCGATCTGGCCGCGTTGCAGCGCGACTTCGCCCCGCTCGCCGTGCAGTACGAAATGCAGTGGGAACTGGTCGACGCCGCGATCAAGCCGCGCGTCATGCTCATGGTCTCGAAGATCGGTCACTGCCTGAATGATCTGTTGTTTCGTTACAAGACCGGCCAGCTCAACATCGAAATCCCGGCGATCGTCTCGAACCACAAGGATTTCTATCAACTGGCGGCGAGCTACAACATTCCGTTCCATTACCTGCCGCTCATGAATGCGACGCCGGAATCGAAGGCGGCGCAGGAAGCCAAGGTGTATGAACTGGTGCAGGACAACGACGTCGATCTCGTGGTCCTCGCGCGCTACATGCAGGTGCTCTCCAGCGACCTGTGCGAAAAGCTCGCGGGGCGCGCGATCAACATTCACCACTCGTTCCTGCCGAGCTTCAAGGGCGCGAAGCCCTACTATCAGGCGTTCGACCGTGGCGTGAAGCTGATCGGGGCGACGGCGCACTACGTGACGTCGGACCTCGACGAAGGCCCGATCATCGAGCAGGAAGTCGAGCGCGTGGATCACACGATGGACCCGGAGCAACTGACCGCGATCGGGCGCGACGTGGAATGTGTGGCGCTGGCGCGCGCCGTGCGCTATCACGCCGAGCATCGCATTCTGCTCAACGGCCACAAGACCGTGATCTTCCGCTAAGCGACGCGGTTGGACGCGCCAGGCGAGGCACCCAACGTCAAACGCCGAACGCCGAACGTCCAACGTCAATCGCCCGGACCGCGAGGTGCCGGGCGTTGTCGTTTCGGGACGCTGAACGACCGAGCGAACCCGCCGACGAACCGTCGGGCGAAGTGCTAGGTGCGCCGCGCCAGCTCACTGCCGGCATCGCGCGCAAGCCGTGCAATCGATAGCGTCGAACTCACCGCAATCAGCCCCACCACCAGGAACGCCCACGGGAAGTCGACGTCGATCACATGATCGCGCCCGTGCAGCCACGACGACGTCTGCAATACGGCGGCGCCGATGGTGATGCCCAGTGTGAGCGACACCTGTTGCGCGACGCTCGCCAGGCTCGTCGCTTGACTCATGCGCTGCGCCGGCACGTCCGCGTATGAAATGGCGTTCAGGCTCGTGAACTGCAACGAGCGGAAGCATCCACCGAACAGCAGCGTGCCGAGAATGACGAGATGCGACGTCTGTGCGGTAAACAACCCATAGCCGCCGAGCGTCGCCGACGCGACCAACGCGTTCGTCATCAGCACGCGGCGAAAACCCCAGCGTTGCAGAATGCGCAGCGAGAGCGTCTTCATGAACATCGCGCCCGCTGCCGAGATGAACGTGAGCGCGCCCGATTCCATCGGCGTCATCCCGAAACCCAGTTGGAGCATGAGTGGCAGCAGGAAGGGGGTTGCGCCGACGCCAATGCGAAACAGCGTGCCGCCCGCGACACCTGCGCGGAACGTGGGGATGCGAAAGAGGTCGAGCCGCAGCAGCGGATGCGCGAGCCCCTTCGCGTGACGCAGGTAGGCCACGAGCAACGCCGCGCCGATGGCGACGAGTCCCAGCGCGAGCGACACGGGGATCAGATGGCGGCCGATGGTGGACAACCCCAGCATCAGAATCGAGAGTCCGAGGCCCGACAGCACGAAGCCCCGGAGGTCGAGCGGCGGCACGTCGTCCTCATAAAGATCGGGAATGTACTTCGTTGCAAGGACGAAGCCGAGCACACCGATGGGGATGTTGATATAGAAGATCCAGCGCCAATGCCAGTAGGTGGTGATGAAGCCGCCGAGCGGCGGGCCGAGCACCGGGCCGACCAGCGCGGGGATCGTGAGGTAGTTGAGCGCGCGCACCATGTCGCGCTTTTCCACGGACTTGAGCAGGGCGAGGCGTCCCACCGGCACCATCATCGCGCCGCCCATGCCCTGGATGAAGCGCGCGATGACCAGTTCGGGGAGCGTGCTCGAGATGCCGCAGCAGATCGAGCCGAGCACGAACACGCCGATGGCGGTGCGAAAGACATTGCGCGTGCCGAAGCGATCGGCAATCCATCCGCTGATCGGAATGAAGACCGCAAGGCTGATGAGATAGGTCGTGAGCGCGAGCTTGAGCGTGATCGGGCTCTCGCCGAGATCCTGCGCAATCAGCGGCAACGAGGTGGACAACACGGTCGAATCCATGTTTTCCATGAACAGCGCGCAGGCAACGATCAGTGGAACGAGCATGAGGCATGACGTTGCCGTCGCGGCAACCGGATAAGCAAACGAAGAACGACTTGACACACAAGCGGCAGTGCGTCGGCGGGGGCAATCGATAACACGGCGGCGCGCCGGTCATGGTAGGCGCGATGACGGCGCAGTGAGCGTTATAGCAAACTTCCCCGCGGTTCGTGCGGATCGCATGCAGCGCCAGGCCTCATGCGGGTTTTCACGGAGCTGGCGCCGCACGGCATCGTTTTGAAGGGCGGAATGTGGTGTCGAAGTGCAATACGTCATTGTGTCTGATGAAACACATGACGGGCCGTTGCATGCTGACGGCGGCACGAGCACCGGCGATGAAGCCAGCGATGCCACCGATGACGACGCCGGCATCGCTGCCCACGTCGGCGTTCTTGTTTATCGCGACGTCAGGAAGTCACGCAGGACATCGAGGTGCGTGCGCGCGTCCTCCTCGTCGAGTCGGTGGGCCGCCGTGAGCAACGAGACCGGGCCTTCGCTCAAGCGCGTGCGCAGGTCCGCGAGGGTGGCGTTGTCCTCGGCGTCGAGTGCGGCCAGCTCGTCGAGATAGCGTTGGCGGAACTCGTCGAACGCCTCGGGATGCTGGTGAAACCACTGGCGCAGCGGCGTGCTGGGGGTGACGTCCTTGGCCCAGAAGTCGATCTGGGCCTTGACCTTGGCGAGACCGCGCGGCCAGAGGCGATCGGCGAGCACGCGTTGGCCGTCGGCGGCATTGGGGGCGTCATAGACACGCTTGAAGCGAATCTCGGGGAGTTTGGCGCCGCGCTTGCGAGCAGGGCTGGTTTTGGCCGGCGGGACGGCATCGGGCGTTTTCGACGACGGCATGAGAGACGACCTCGGAGCGTGAGAGCGCAAGTGCTCGATACGCGAGAGCTTACCCGAGGCGCCTGAGACAGGCGAGTCCCGCCCGTGTTCGGCGACGCCTTGCCGCGTCGCCGAAGCCAGAGGCCGTCGAGAACGTCACGCGCTGCGCGTTCCCTCCGACTACGACAACCCCTTCACGCAGCGCGTGTGAGCGGTGCGACGTGCCGAATGCCGAGCGACGCCAGCGACTGCCCGATGGCCGTGACGACGTTGCGCATCTCGTTGTCGTCGATCGCGCCGATGCAGCCCACGCGGAACGTGTCGATCTGCGTGAGCTTGCCCGGATAGAGGATGTAGCCGCGCTCGCGCACTGCCGCATAGAACGCCTTGAAGTCATACTTGCTGTCGGCGGGCGCATGGAACGTCACGATCACCGGCGCCTGGATCTCCGGTTCGAGGAACGGCCGGAAGCGCAGCGAGGCCATTCCGTCGACGAGTGTTCGGCAGTTCTTGCGGTAGCGTTCGCCGCGAATCGGCTGTCCCCCCTCCGCGAGGAATTGATCGACGGCCGCGCGCAGGGCGGCGACCACGTGCGTCGGCGGGGTGAAGCGCCATTGCGTGGTCTTCTGCATGTACGTGTACTGATCGTGGAGGTCCATCGCCAGCGAATGGCTGTTGCCGCCGCTCGCTTCGAGCACTGACCGCTTCGCGATCACGAACCCCATGCCCGGTACCCCTTCGAGGCATTTGCCGCTCGCGGCGACCAGCGCGTCGAACGGCGTCGTCCGCACGTCGATGTCCACCGCGCCGAACGAACTCATGGCATCGACGATGAGCCCCTTGCCGTGCTTCTGGCACACGCGTGCGATCTCGCCGAGCGGATTGAGCACTCCCGCGCCGGTTTCCAGGTGCACCTGCGCGACGTGCGTGATCGACGGATCGCGCGTGAGCGCCTCGTCGATGGCGGTCGCACTGGCCGCCTGATCTTCCGGAATGGGCAGGGCGACGGCGTCGCGCCCGAGATAACGGCAGATCTTGAGCAGGCGCTGGCAGTACGCGCCGTTGTCCGGCACGAGAATGCGCGCGTCGCGGGGCGTGAGCGTGCCGATGGCCGCTTCGACGGAGAACGTGCCCGAGCCTTGCATCGGCACGCAGACATGTGTGTCGCCACCGTGCACGATGTCCACGAGATCGCGGCACAGCGACGCGGTGATGTGGTTGAACTGGGCATCCCACGAGCCCCAGTCGCGCAGCATGGCGTGCCGGGTCGCCGGCGACGTGGTGAGCGGGCCGGGGGTAAGCAGAATGGGTTCCTGACCGAGAATCATGACCGCCTCCTATCAAGCGGGAAAACGAACTGCGTCTGTGAAGCACCTCGGTGAGGTGGATTGTTGCATATTAGTGGCAAATTATGTCATTTTATTGAAATCATTGATGCATTGTCATCTCTTTGAAAAAATCCTCAAATAGCATGGAAATCATTGATTAAGATGATGTTTTTTTGTCGGTTACCGCTGCGCCACGTGCCTGTTTTGCGATGCCATCGGAAAATGATGGACGCGATTTGTTGACAATCTACAAATCGATGTGATTGAATATCAAAAAGCAAAAATAATCACGTAATGCAACAAATTGCCGCGAGCATGGGCGAAAGCGATTGGTGCCTTTGCGGGATGGCGTCACGTGGTGCCGCCAGCGTTCAGAGAGAAGGAAGACCGGTATGAACCCGAAACCCACGTCGCCCACGGCGATCGAGTTGTTGCAGAGCCAGTCGCTGACCACGCTTGTTCAGCACGAGATCGAGCGCCAGATCATGGCGGGCACGCTCATGCCCGGCACCAAACTCAACGAGATCGAGGTGGCTGGCCGATTGGGCGTGTCGCGCGGTCCCGTGCGCGAAGCGTTTCGTGCGCTGGAAGAAGCGGGGTTGCTGCGCACCGAGAAGCATCGCGGCGTGTTCGTGCGCGTCATCTCGCTGGAAGAGGCCGAAGAGATCTACACGTTGCGCGGCGTGCTCGACGAGTACGTGGCGCGCACGCTGGCCGAGACGATCACGTCGGAACAACTCACGCGCCTGCGCGAATCCGTCGAGGCGATGCACGTCGCGGTGGAGGCGGGGGACAGCGAGGCCTACTACCGGTTGAACCTGGCATTTCACGACACCCTCGTCGAGATGGTCGGCAATCGCAAGTTGCTCGAGACCTACCGGCGTCTGGTCAAGGAATTGAGCCTGTTCCGCCACGAAGCATTGACGGGCGATACGTCCGCGCCGCCGAAATCTGAGCGCGAGCATCGCGACATCGTGAGCGCGATTGCGTCGCGCGATCCGGCGCTTGCGGCGCAAGTCACGCGCGAGCATTTGTCGCGCGGCCGCGAGCGCATCCGTGAGGCGCTTGCGCGAGCACCCGGCGGCGCCGTGCAGGCGAAGGCTGGCTGAAGAACAGTGAACGGTTTGTCTTGTTGAATACCCGGCCGCCGGGTGTGTGCCGCCCCCAGGGCGACACCGGCGGCACTCAATCGAGTTGCTCTTGAGGAGACCCGACGTGAACCCGCCCGTACAGATCGAAGTGAACGGCCGCCAATACCGGTTGCCGCAACAGCCGACCGTCATTGTCTGCGTTGACGGCTGCCAGTTCGAATATCTTGAAGCCGCCGCCGCTGCCGGCGTGGCGCCGTACCTGAAGCATCTGCTTGCCGATGGCGCGGTATTCCAGGGCGACTGCGTCGTGCCGTCGTTCACCAACCCGAACAACCTGTCGATCGTGACCGGCGCGCCCCCCGCCGTGCATGGCATCTGCGGCAACTACTTCTACGACCCGTCCGCCGACGGCGGTCGCGGCGCGGAAGTCATGATGAACGACCCCGCCTATCTGCGCGCGGGCACGGTGCTCGCGGCGGCCGCCGATGCGGGGGCGAGCGTGGCGGTCGTGACGGCGAAGGACAAGCTGCGCAAGTTGCTCGGCCACCGCATGAAGGGCATCTGCTTCTCGTCGGAGAAGGCCGATCAGGTCACGCTCGCCGAGAACGGCATCGACGATGTGCTGGGTCTCGTCGGCATGCCGGTGCCCGATGTCTACAGCGCGGCGCTCTCCGAGTTCGTGTTCGCCGCCGGCGTGCGCCTGCTGGAGACGCGTCAGGTCGACCTGATGTATCTCTCGACGACCGACTACGTCCAGCACAAGTGGGCGCCAGGCACGCAGGGCGCGAACGCCTTCTACGCGATGATGGACAAGTACCTGCGCCGCATGGACGAATTGGGCGCGGTGATCGGGCTGACGGCCGACCATGGCATGAATGCCAAGCACGATCCGGCGACCGGGCGGCCCAACGTCATCTATTTGCAGGATCTGCTCGACGACTGGCTCGGCAAGGGCGTGGAAGCGGGCGGCGCACGCGTGATTCTGCCGATTACCGATCCGTACGTGGTGCATCACGGGGCGCTTGGTTCGTTTGCCACGATCTATCTACCGCCCGACGGGGATCGCGACGCGCTGCGTCAGCGCATCGCCGCGTTGCCCGGCATCGAGGTCGTGCTGAACAACGCCGAGGCATGCGCGCGCTTCGAGCTGCCGCCCGATCGCGTGGGTGACCTGGTGGTCGTGAGCGATCAGTCGGTCGTGTTGGGCACGAGCGCCAGCCGGCACGACCTGACCGGGCTCACGGTGCCGCTGCGCTCGCACGGCGGAATCTCGGAGCAGACGGTGCCGTTGCTGTTCAACCGCAAGACCGACGGCATTCCGGGCAAGACGCGGTTGCGCAACTTCGACATTCTCGACGTGGCACTCAATCACGTCTGACGCGGTACGGCAACGCCTTTGCCTTTTGAGCCCTCGGCGCGCAACCCAGACCGTTTGCGTCGCCGGCTCCGTTCCGTTGGATACGCTGTGGAGAACCCCATGAACGCGCCGCACAAGCTGCATCCCGAGTTCCGTGCCGAAGCCCTTCGCATCGGCGGCGAGAAAGTGACCCGCGATCGGATCATCGAAATCTTCAATCCCTACTCGGGCGACCTGGTCGGGACCGTGCCGAAGGCCTCGATCGACGACGTGCGCCGCGCGTTCTCGATCGCGAAGCAGTATCGCTCGACCCTCACGCGCTTCGAGCGCGCCAACATTCTCGACAAGGCCGCTGCGCTGCTGCGCGAGCGCACCGCCGAAGCGGCGGCGATCATCACGATGGAGTCGGGGCTGTGCAAGAAAGACGCCGTCTATGAAATCGGTCGCGTGGCCGACGTGCTCGGTTTCGCCGCGGGCGAAGCGCTCAAGGACGACGGGCAGGCCTTCTCGTGCGATCTCACGCCGCATGGCAAGAAGCGCCGGGTCGTCACGCAGCGCGAGCCGCTGCTCGGGGCGATCTCGGCCATCACGCCATTCAATCACCCGATGAATCAGGTGGCGCACAAGGTGGCACCGTCGATTGCGACCAACAACCGCATGGTGCTCAAGCCGTCGGAGAAGGTGCCGCTCTCCGCCTATTACCTGGCCGACACGCTTTACGAAGCGGGGTTGCCGCCGGAGATGCTGCAAGTCGTGACCGGCGACCCGATGGAGATTGCCGACGAACTGATCACCAATGAGAACATCGACATGATCACCTTCACGGGCGGCGTGTCGATCGGCAAGTACATCGCGTCGAAGGCGGGCTATCGCCGCATCGTACTTGAACTCGGTGGAAACGATCCGTTGATCGTGATGGAGGACGCCGATCTCGATCGCGCGTCCGATCTGGCGGTGCAGGGCTCGTACAAGAACTCGGGCCAGCGCTGCACGGCCGTCAAGCGGATGCTCGTGCATCGCGACATCGCGGCGCAGTTCACCGACCTCGTGGTGGAAAAAACGCGTGCATGGCAATACGGCGATCCGGCCGACGGCGCGAACGACATGGGCACCGTCATCGACGAGGCGGCGGCCCGGCTGTTCGAAGCGCGCGTGAACGAGGCCGTGTCGCAAGGCGCGCGCTTGCTCGTGGGCAACCGGCGCGAGGGCGCATTGTACTCGCCGACCGTCATCGACCGTGTCGATCCGAAGATGACCGTGGTGCGTGAAGAAACCTTCGGGCCGGTGTCGCCGATCCTGACGTTCGGCAGCATCGACGAAGCCATCGCGATGTCAAATGGCACGGCATTCGGTCTGTCGTCGGGCGTGTGCACGAATCGCCTCGATTACGTGACGCGCTTCACCAACGAGCTGCAGGTCGGAACGGTCAATGTCTGGGAAGTGCCGGGCTATCGTATCGAGCTGACACCGTTTGGCGGCATCAAGGACTCGGGCCTCGGCTACAAGGAGGGGGTGCAGGAGGCGATGAAGAGCTTCACCAACACCAAAACCTTTACGCTGCCGTGGGGTATCTGAGGCAGAGAGTCAAGCTGACAAGGGCCAGCCCAGGGATCGACCGACGGGCACGGAATGCGGTGTTTTCCGGTGACTCGACTCAGGCTGTGCCCCTTGCGCAACAAGGCTTGGCGGAATCGCAGCAAAAATTGTGACAAATTGATGACACGATTGTTGCGCTGGTCGTTTTGGTGTACGGTGTACCGATTGGGGATACGCATGACGCGTGAACTTCATACGCATCCCGACGCCAGTGTTGGACTGACGCGGGATGCCGGTTTGGCAAACCAGTGCGCGCGTCATGTGGGCGGCGCGAGGCGCTGCCCGTCCCGTTGACAACAAGATCACGGAACACTGGCATGCTGACACTCCTCAACCTTCTTTCCGGCGTCGCGATGCTGATCTGGGGTACGCACATCGTGCGTACCGGGGTCCTGCGCGTCTACGGCGCCGATCTGCGGCGCATTCTGTCGCACAGCATTTCGAATCGATTCCTCGCGTTTGCGGCGGGCGTGCTCGTCACAGGGCTGGTGCAAAGCAGCAACGCAACGGCGCTCATCGTCTCGTCGTTCGGCGCACAGGGGCTGATTGCGCTCGCGCCCGCACTGTCGATCATGCTCGGGGCGGACGTCGGCACGGCGCTCATGGCGCGAATCTTGACGTTCGATCTGCACTGGCTCTCGCCGTTGCTGATCTTCTTCGGCGTTGTCTTCTTCCTGTCGCGCAAGCAGACGCGCGCCGGCCAGATCGGCCGCGTGGCCATCGGGCTCGGGCTGATCGTGCTGGCGCTGCAACTGATCGTGAGCGCGACCACGCCGATGACTGAAGCGGCGGGCGTCAAGGTGCTGTTCGGGTCGTTGACCGGCGACGTGATGCTCGACACGTTGATCGGCGCCATGTTCGCCATGGTGTCGTATTCGAGTCTGGCGGCGGTGCTGTTGACGGCGACGCTGGCGTCGTCGGGCGTGATTTCGCTCAAGGTGGCCTTGTGCCTCGTAATCGGCGCGAATCTGGGTAGCGGCATGCTCGCGATGCTCACGTCGGCCGGGCAGAACGCGGCGGGCCGCCGCGTGGTCTTCGGCAGCCTCGTTTTCAAGCTGATCGGCTGTCTGATCGTGCTGCCGTTCGTCGACTATGCGCCGGCGCTGGTGAGCTGGCTCTCGGATGCCCCCGCGCAAGCCGTCGTCAACTTCCACGTGCTCTACAACCTGGTGCGTTGCGTGGTATTTCTCGCCTTCACCGAGCCGATGGCGCGCCTGTGTGTGCGTCTGCTCTCGGAGCGTCCGGAGGCGGACGGCGTGATGCGTCCCCGTCACCTGGATGAGAGCGCGCTGGAGATGCCGTCGGTGGCGCTGTCCAATGCGACGCGCGAGACGCTGCGCATGGGCGACATCGTCGAGCAGATGCTCAACGGGTTGCTCGACGTCATTCGCAGCAACGACGTGGCGCGGGCGCGCGAGACGCGCCGGCTCGACGACGACGTCGACCACCTCTACACGGCGGTGAAGATGTACCTGACCCGCGTGTCGCGCGAGAACCTGAGCGAGCAGGACAGTCGCCGCTGGACAGACATCATCTCGCTCACGATCAATCTGGAGCACGCGGGCGACATCATCGAGCGCATGGTGACGGAGGTCGAGGAGAAGAAGATCTCGCACAAGCTGTCGTTCTCCGAAGCCGGGTTGCAGGAAATCTGCGACATGCATGCGCGGCTGGTGACGAACCTGCAACTGGGGCTGTCGGTGTTCCTGAACACGGACCTGCGCAGTGCGCAGCGGCTCATGGCCGAGAAGGAGAGCTTTCGCGATCTGGAGCGTGCCTATTCATACACGCACCTGAACCGTCTGGCGGGCCAGTCGGTGCAGAGTATCGAGACGAGTTCGCTGCACCTGGACATCATCAGCGATATGAAGCGCTTGAACTCGCTGTTCTGCTCGACCGCATATCCGGTGCTCGACGATGCCGGTGCGCTGCGCAAGAGCCGCATGCGGGACAAACCGAAGGATGGCAAGGACGCCAGGGATGCCGGGGAGCTCAGGGATGTGAAGGCACCCAAGGCGCCCAGGGATTCAAAGGCGTCGGCGCTGTCGGTGCTGGCCGATGTCGCGACGGCCGCCGCCAATGTTCGCGACGACAACGAGAGTTCACACGATGGCCCTGAGCCTGCCGGACATCCGCACCCTGTTCGATAACTTCGGTTCGCTTGCCTACAGCGGCGAGCCGGTCACGCAATTGGAGCATGCGCTGCAAAGCGCGGCATTGGCCGAACAGGAGGGCGCCGATGCGTCGCTCGTCGCCGCCAGTTTCCTGCACGACCTCGGTCATTTGCTCAACCTCCAGGGCGAGACGCCTTCCGCGCGCGGCATCGACGATCTGCACCAATACTTCGCCCTGCCGTTCCTGCGCCCGTTGTTCAGCGACGCAGTGCTCGATCCCATTCGTCTGCACGTGGATGCCAAGCGCTGCCTGTGCGCGGTCGACCCCGAGTATTTCGGCAAACTCTCGGCCGATTCGGTGCGCAGTCTGGCGTTGCAGGGCGGGGCGTTCAGCGACGACGAGGCAACGGCGTTCCTGGCGCGTGAGCATGCCGAGGCGGCACTGCGGCTGCGTCGATGGGACGACCGGGCGAAGGTTGTCGGCATGCCGACACCGTCGCTCGATCACTATATGACATTGCTGGAGCGGGTAACGCTTCAGTGAGGCAGGCGGGCGCGCCAGCCGGCAGGCAGCAGCTTCAGGACGGCCGCGCGCGACGGGTGCCAGAAGGCCGACAGCAGCAACAGGGCGCCGCCGACCACGACGGCGACCATTGCCAACGCGTGCGTGTTCTCCGAGCTTACGAGAAGGTTCAGCATTGCCGTAATCACGTACAGCAGCGACGACATCATCAGGGCACGGCGGTCGATCGCGAGCGAAATACCGGTCAGCAATACGAAGAATGCGATGGCGGCGACGGCGTGATCCGGCATGAGTGCCCAGAAGATCGGATGCGTGACCATGCAGGCGGCGAGCAGATGCAGCCAGAAGGCGACATCCGAGCGGAAGGTCGTGCGCTTCGGGTCGCGGGCGTCCCATCGCAATGCCCAGACGAAGATGGCGAGACCGCCGACGATGGTCACGGCGCGCATGGCGTCGATGAGGTTCTCGCCGAGAATCACAACGAAGAGCCAGGTCAGGCAAACCACGGCGCCGATGCCCATGGCGAGGGTGACCGGCACCCGGAAGCGTCGCCAGTACAACACCGTGCCGACGCCGATGCCGGCATAGCTTGCGAACAGCGACAACAGGACATGGGCGCCCAGCGCGAGTCCTTGCGCCTCGGTCGGGATGGCTTCGCCCGTGCCAAATCCGGGCGCGGCGGCTTGTATGCCGATGAACCCGACGCTCGCAAACGAGGCGATGAAACCGAAACAATAGAAGAGCGCGGGGAGTGCCATGCGACGGCGCCGCACGAAGACCTCCGACAGTCCCCAGTAGAGCGCCGCGCAGACCAGCACCGTGAGCCACGGCGGAAGCGAGTGTGTCAGCCACGCCGTGCCGAACATGAGCAGCGCCGACGCGACGACGACGAAAACGTCGTTGAAGCTGGTAATGAGCCGCATTGGCTCGTCATCGATACGTTGGTGTGGTTGGGGTAGCGTCGTGTCGGTCGCGGTAGGCTGCGGCGGAGTCGAGAAATCAGGAGGTGTCATGGCGGGATGGTCGTCGGCGTTCGTGGCCCAAAGTGTATCCGTGGGACGAATCTGTACGCGCGAAAATCCTGGGATATTTCGCAAATCGTTACTACGCTTTGGAAAATGGACACACTACCTCAGGTGGGCAAGGGGCCCCAACGCGAGCCCGACGAGGTGAGCCTCGGCCATCCGACGGGGGCGCCGCCGCGCGCGCGCGTCGATGTCGTCGCCGCGCGGATGTCGCCCAATCAGCCCGCCAACGCCGTCGCCTCGATCTCCACTGCCACGCCATGACTGAGTGCGGGCACCGGCACGACAGCGCGTGCAGGCTTCGCATCGCCGGCCCACGCGGCGTAGACCTCGTTGAACGGCCCCCAGTCGTCGACGTTCGTGATGTACACGCGCACTTGCACCAAGCGGTCGATGCGCGTGCCGCACGCGGCAAGAATGGTCGCGACGTTATCCAGCGCCTGTTTCGCCTGTACCGCGAAGGGCTCGCCGGCAAGGCGTTCGCCTTGCGGCGTGATCGGCAATTGCCCCGACACGAAGACGAACCCGCCAGCCCGGACCCCATGCGAGTAATGACCGCGCGGCGGTTGCAACGCCGCCACGTTCACGGCCTCGATGCCATCGGCGGGCGTGCTCATACGGTCTCCCCAAGCGTCAGTTTGGCAAAGCGCGTCATATCGACGTTGCCGCCCGACAGGATCACGCCGACGCGCTTGCCACGGATATCGAGCTTGCCTTGCAGCGCCGCGGCCGCCGCGAGGCAACCGGTCGGCTCGACCACGATCTTCATGCGACTGGCGAAGAACTGCATCGTCTGCACGAGTTCGTCGTCGGTCACGGTCACGATGTCGTCGACGAGCGAGCGAATCACGGGGAACGTGTATTCGCCGAGGTGCTGCGTTTGCGCGCCGTCGGCAATCGTGCGCGGCGTCTCGATGTGCACGATTTTTCCCGAGCGAAAGCTCTGCTGGCCGTCGTTGCCGGCGGCCGGTTCCACCCCGTAGATCTCGATGTCCGGATGCAACGCGCGTGCCGCGACGGCGCTGCCCGCGAGTAGTCCACCACCGCCAAGACACACGACGAGGGTGTCCAGCTCCCCGGCGTCCTCGATCAGTTCCTTGGCCGCCGTGCCCTGGCCGGCCATCACGTGGGGATGGTCGTACGGCGGGATCAGCGTCATGCCGCGTTCTTGCGCGAGACGCTTGGCAAGCGCTTCGCGATCCTCCTGGTAACGGTCGAACAGAATTACTTCCGCGCCGTAACCGCGCGTGGCGTCGATCTTCATCTGCGGTGCGTCCTGGGGCATCAGAATGACAGCCGGCACGCCGAGTTCGCGCGCGGAGAGCGCAATCGCCTGCGCATGGTTGCCCGACGAGAACGCCAGCACGCCGCCGCGCTTTTGCTCGGCCGTGAACTGCGAGATCGCGTTATACGCCCCGCGGAACTTGAACGCGCCCATGCGCTGGAGGTTCTCGGCCTTGAAGAACAGACGGGCGCCGGTCATGGCGTCGGCGGTGCGCGACGTCAGCACGGGCGTGCGATGTGCCGCTTCTCGAA
This sequence comes from Pandoraea eparura, assembly GCF_902459725.1. Taxonomy (GTDB): domain Bacteria; phylum Pseudomonadota; class Gammaproteobacteria; order Burkholderiales; family Burkholderiaceae; genus Pandoraea; species Pandoraea eparura. The sequence continues at coordinate 375,391 of NZ_CABPSH010000002.1, read as the reverse complement.
TCCGGTCGTGGGCGGCGACGATGTCGCCATAGGTAATCGCCAGCGAAGGAGTTGTCATGATGAGCCTTTCGTGTCGCAGAGATAGGTGTAGACGGTCGAGCGCGCGACGCCCAGCACACGCGCCACTTCGGCGTGGGCGTGGCGCAGGTCGAGCAGGCCGCGGGCCTCGATGAGGCGGATGGCTTCGCGGCGCTGGGCGAGCGTCAGGCCCTGTGGCGTGGTGTTGCGCTGCGCGGCAAAGTCGGTAATGAGCGGGACGATGTCGTCGAGCCGACGCGTCGCAAGCGTTTCGCGCACGGGCGTCGGGGCATGATTCGGCACGCTCACCAATTGCTGCACGCTGGCGGCGGCCGCCGCGAGCATCGAGATGTCCATGTTCAGGCAGATGGCCGCGACATACTCGCCACGGCTGTTCTTCAACCCGATCGACGTGCTCTTGGCCGGGCGTCCGTCCGGAAAGCGGTTCGCGTAGTTCGCGATGACTTCGGGAAACGCCGGATCGGCGATGCGTGCGAGGCCCATCTCCGTGACGGCGTCGCCGGGTTCGCGCCCCGACAGATTGTTGGCGATTGCCACGATGGCATGGTCCGGATCGGTCAGGTCGTGCAACACCACTTCGACAAGCGGTGCGAACGTCTGACCGAGCGCTTCGATGATCTTGCGACCCTCACGCAGGAGCAGCGTGTTCTCGTCCAACTTGCCCGAGGCGGGCGATTTCGCGGATTTCATGATTTGACATTATGTCATTGGGTGACGAAATGTCAAATTGACGATAAAAAAGGCGGCCCGATGCCCGCCGGTTTCCCGACGAAGACAGCGGGCCGTTCGGGCGCCGGGGCGGTGCTCAAACGAGCTGCTTTTCCGCCAGTTCGCTCTTGAGATAGCCGTAATAGATGGGTGCCGCGACCAGTCCGGGCAACCCGAACGCGGCTTCCATGACGAGCATGGCGAGCAGCAGCTCCCAGGCGCGCGACTGGATCTGTGTGCCGACGATGCGGGCATTCAGAAAGTATTCGAGCTTGTGGATCACGATCAGGAAGGTCAGGGCGGCGATGGCCACGTACAACGAGACCGACAGGCCCAACACCACGATGAACGTGTTCGAGATCAGATTGCCCACGACCGGGAGCAGGCCGACGGCGAACGTCACCACGATCATCGTCTTGCGCAGCGGCAGATGAACGTCGAACAGCGGCAACACGCCAATCAGGAAGATCGCGGTAAAGAGCGTGTTGATCGCCGAGATCTTGACCTGGGCGAACACGATGCGGCGAAACGCATCGCCAAACAGCGTGACGCGGCGCGAGAGCGCGGCCGAGAGCGGGCGCATGGTGTGTACGGGCCGGATCGACGAGAGGGCCACGAGGGCACCGAGCACGAGCCCCACGATGATGTGCACCATCGCATTGAGGGCTTCCTTGCCGACGAGCGACATCTCCTGGGTGTGGTCTTTCAGGTAGCCGGTGATCGACTGGTGGATGTCGTCGCTGTCGGCCGGCAGGCGTGCCGTGAGCCAGGCGGGCAACTGCGCACGTGCCTGTTCGACCACATCCATCATCTTGCCGTTGAGGTGTTGCAGATGCCCGGCATCGCTGCGGAAGAAGGTGATGATGCCGAAGATGATGGCAGTCATCAGCGCGACGATCACCGCCGAGAGCAGGGCGACGGCGACCAGCCGGGCGCGCTCGCTGGAGATGCGCAGTTGCAGGCGCGGCCCGAGCACGTGCACGAGCTGATAGACGACCGTCCCTGCGAGCACCACCGAGAGCAGGTGGATGCTGAGAATCAGCCAAAGGGCCAGGGCGGCGGCGCCATAGCTCGCCAGTTCGATCCAGGCATCCCGATCCGGATGCCAGCCAGAGCGCGGTTCCATGCAATGACGTCCTTGTAAAAACACGCGGTCGCGACGGCACAGGCGGCGCTCGCCCGTGCCGTCACGAACCGCCAGCCCGAACGGGGCGCTTACTTCCCTCGCGCGAGCAGCGGGGCGAGGTACTTGCCGGTGAAGCTGGCCTTGTTCGCCGCCACTTGCTCGGGCGTGCCCTGCGCAATGATCTGCCCACCGCCCGCGCCGCCTTCCGGCCCGAGATCGATCACCCAATCCGCCGTTTTGATCACGTCGAGATTGTGCTCGATGATGACCACGGTGTTGCCTTGATCGCGCAAACGGTGAATCACCGTGAGCAGCAGCTCGATATCGTGAAAGTGCAGCCCGGTCGTCGGTTCGTCAAGGATGTAGAGCGTTCGGCCCGTGTCGCGCTTCGAGAGTTCTAGCGAAAGCTTCACGCGCTGCGCCTCGCCGCCCGAGAGCGTGGTGGCCGACTGGCCGAGGCGAATGTAGCCCAGGCCCACGTCGAGCAGCGTGCGCAGCTTGCGCGCGACCACCGGCACCGGCTTGAAGAACTCGTGCGCCTGCTCGACCGTCATGTCGAGCACCTCCGAGATGTTGCGGCCCTTGTACTGCATTTCGAGCGTCTCGCGGTTGTAGCGCTTGCCGTGGCAGACATCGCAAGGCACATACACGTCGGGCAGGAAGTGCATCTCGACCTTGATGACGCCGTCGCCCTGACAGGCTTCACAGCGTCCGCCCTTCACGTTGAACGAGAAACGGCCCGGATCGTAACCGCGCTCCTTGGCCGCGGGCACGCCGGCGAAGAGTTCGCGGATCGGCGTGAACAGCCCCGTGTAGGTGGCCGGGTTCGAGCGCGGCGTGCGTCCGATGGGCGATTGGTCGACGTTGATGACCTTGTCGAAGTGCTCGAGCCCTTCGATCTGGTCATACGGCGCCGGCTCGGCCGACGACCCATAGAGGTGCCGCGCGACGGCGTGATACAGGGTGTCGTTGATCAGCGTCGACTTGCCCGAGCCGGACACACCCGTCACGCAGGTGAGCAACCCGACCGGCAGATCCAGCGAGACGTTCTTGAGGTTGTTGCCCGTCGCATCGAGAATGCGCAGACGATCGTCGCTTGGGGCGTGGCGCTGCGCGGGCACTTCGATGCGCCGCGCGCCCGACAGGTACTGTCCCGTGAGCGACTCCGGCGCGCTCTCGATCTGCTCGGGACGGCCTTGGGCGATCACCATGCCGCCGTGGATGCCGGCGCCCAGTCCCATGTCGACGACGTAGTCGCTCGCGAGAATCATGTCCTCGTCGTGCTCGACCACAATCACCGAGTTGCCGAGATCGCGCAGATGTTTGAGCGTGCCGATCAGGCGATCGTTGTCGCGCTGATGCAGGCCGATGGACGGCTCGTCGAGCACGTACATCACCCCGGTGAGGCCCGAGCCGATTTGCGACGCCAGGCGTATGCGCTGTGCCTCGCCGCCCGAGAGCGTATCGGCGCTGCGTTCGAGCGAGAGGTAGTCGAGCCCGACGTTGTTCAGGAACGTGAGGCGGGCCACGATCTCCTTGACGATCTTGTCGGCGATCTCGCGCTTGGCACCGTGCAGCACCAGTTCGTGGAAGTGGCCGAGCGTTTCGCGCAGCGGCAGGTTGCCGATCTCGTAGATGGCGCGTGCCTGCGGGCCTTCGCCTACCTTGACGAAGCGCGCTTCGCGACGCAGACGGCTGCCCTCGCAATCGGGACAGGCCTGGTTGTTCTGGTACTTGGCCAGCTCCTCGCGCACGGCGACGGAATCGGTTTCGCGATAGCGTCGCTCCAGATTCGGGATGATGCCTTCGAACGCATGCTCGCGCACCGACGTGCGGCCCTTCTCGTTCACGTAGGTGAAGGGAATGGTCTGCTCGCCCGAGCCGTAGAGCACGATTTTCTGCGTGGCGTCCGGCAGTTCCTCGAACGGCGTGTCGACGTCGAAGTCGTAGAACGCCGCGAGGCTTTGCAGCATCTGGAAATAGAACTGATTGCGACGATCCCAGCCCTTGATCGCGCCCGAGGCGAGCGAGAGTGCGGGGAAGCCGACGACGCGCTTCGGATCGAAGAACGTCATCTGGCCCAGGCCGTCGCAGGTCGGGCATGCGCCCATCGGGTTGTTGAACGAGAACAGACGCGGCTCGAGTTCCTGGAGCGAGTACGAGCACACCGGGCAGGCGAACTTCGAGCTGAAGACGTGTTCCTTGTCGGTGTCCATCTCCAGCGCCATGGCCCGGCCGTCGGCCAGCCGCAGTGCCGTCTCGAACGATTCCGCCAGACGCTGCTTCAGATCGGCGCGCACCTTCACGCGGTCGATGACCACGTCGATGGAGTGCTTTTCCGTCTTCTTGAGCTTGGGCAGGGATTCGATGTCATAGACGCGCGCCGTGCCTTCGTTGGCGGCGCCGCCGCCCGAGCGGATGCGAAAGCGCACGAAGCCCTGGGCCTGCATCGTCTCGAACAGATCGGCGTGCTCGCCCTTGCGATCGACGACGACGGGCGCGAGGATCATGAGCTTGGTGTCTTCCGGCAGCGCGAGCGCGGCGTCGACCATTTGCGAGACGCTTTGCGATTCGAGCGGCAAGCCGTGGTCGGGGCAATAGGGCGTGCCTACGCGCGCGTAGAGCAGACGCAGGTAGTCGTGGATTTCCGTGACCGTGCCGACCGTCGAGCGCGGGTTGTGCGACGTGGCCTTCTGTTCGATGGAGATCGCGGGCGAGAGGCCTTCGATCAGGTCGACGTCGGGCTTTTCCATCAGTTGCAGGAACTGGCGGGCGTACGCGGACAGGCTCTCGACATAGCGACGCTGGCCTTCCGCGTAGAGCGTGTCGAAGGCGAGCGACGACTTACCGGAACCGGACAGGCCGGTGATCACCACAAGCTGGTGACGCGGCAAGTCGAGATTGACGTTCTTGAGGTTGTGGGTACGAGCCCCACGAATACGGATGGTTTCCATTCACGGTTCCGGGTCGTCGCCGAGGAAGCCGCGCGGCGAATTGTCGCGGGGCGGTTTCCGGCCCCCAAGAGTCCGAGTTTCCCGGGACGTCGCGCGGCGTCGGCGCGGCGTTGGCCGGGGTGTCGACGCCGCAGGCGGCGGGAGCGGTCGGGCGGGCCGCTGGGGGAAAATCCGGGCGGCTAAACCTGCTAATATACCTAAGTTTGGTGGCCAAGGCCGAACCGACTGACGGGTCGATTCGGGCGATACACCGGCATGGGCCGTAGGTGGGGGCGAATTGCTCGCTTTCCAGGGGGCTGGCGCCGGACCGCCGTCCAGACGGTCATCGACGCGCCCATTGGGCGGCGACGCGCCGGGCGCTGGGGCCGCAATCATCAGACGATTCCGAGGCTGCACGATGTTGCGCGCGCTTTTTCCATCTCTCAGGACGTAATGTCTACCGATTCCGTGACTTCCGCTTCCCCTGCCACGACGCGCGGCCGAGGTGGCCGCATGACCCCGCTAGAAGTGCGCGCGAGTGCATCGCTCGCGGGGATTTTTGCGCTGCGCATGCTCGGTCTGTTTCTGATCATGCCGGTTTTCTCGGTGTTCGCGCAGACGATTCCGGGCGGCAACAACACTTTTCTCGTCGGGCTGGCCATCGGCATCTATGGTCTGACGCAGTCCCTGCTCTATATTCCGTATGGCTGGGCTTCCGATCGGCTCGGACGCAAGCCTGTCATCGTGTTCGGTCTGATCGTGTTTGCGATCGGCTCGCTCGTGGCGGCGCTGGCGCACGACCTGGCGTGGATCATCGTCGGCCGGGCGATCCAGGGCGCGGGGGCCATTTCCTCGGCCGTCATGGCTTGTGTGGCGGATCTGACGAGCGAAGCCAACCGCACGAAGGCGATGGCGATGATCGGCGCCAGCATTGGCGTGTCGTTTGCGGTGGCTATCGTGTGTGCACCGTTCCTTTATCACTGGCTGGGCATGAGCGGTCTGTTCTCGGCCATCGGCATTCTGGCGGTGCTGGCGATTTTCGTGGTGGTGTGGGTCGTGCCGACGCCGCCTGCGCATCCCAAGGTGGGCCCGGCGCCGTTCTCGGAGGTGCTGCACAACCCTGAGTTGTTGCGCCTGAATTTCGGCGTGTTCGTGCTGCATGCGACGCAGACGGCGCTGTTCGTGGCGATGCCGCGCATGCTGGTGGCGGCGGGGTTGCCGGTCGCGCAGCACTGGGAGGTGTATCTGCCGGTGATGGGGTTGTCGTTCGTGGCGATGGTGCCGGCGATCATCGCGGCCGAGAAGCGGGGCAAGATGAAGGTGGTGCTGCTCTCGGCGATTGCGCTGGTGGCGGTGGCGCAGGCGGCGCTGGGCGGATTGCCGCCGACGGTGGGCGTGATTGCGTGCGTGCTGTTCGTGTACTTCCTGGGCTTCAACGTGCTGGAGGCGTCGCAGCCGTCGCTGGTGTCGAAGCTGGCGCCGGGGCAGCGCAAGGGTGCGGCGGTAGGCGTGTACAACACGACCCAGGCGCTTGGGTTGTTCTGCGGCGGGGCGATAGGGGGTTTTCTGATGACCCACTACGGTCAAAACGCAATCTTCCTGACTTGTTCAGCCGGGGCTGTCGTGTGGCTTATAATCGCCGCACCGATGAGGACGCCAGCGCCTCGTCAATCCTGATCGGATATCAGCAATACCGGAGAAAGATTTATGGCATCAGTCAACAAAGTGATCCTGGTCGGCAACCTTGGCGCCGACCCCGAAGTCCGCTACATGCCGAGCGGCGATGCGGTCGCGAACATTCGTCTGGCGACGACCGATCGATACAAGGACAAGCAGTCTGGCGAGTTCAAGGAACTGACGGAATGGCACCGCGTGTCGTTCTTCGGCCGGCTTGCGGAAATCGTCAATGAGTACCTGAAGAAGGGCTCGTCGGTGTACATCGAAGGTCGTATCCGCACGCGCAAGTATCAGGCGCAGGACGGCACCGAGCGTTACAGCACGGAAATCGTGGCAGACCAGATGCAGATGCTGGGGGGCCGTAGCGGCGGTGGCGGTGAGGGTGGCGGTGGCTACTCGCGCGGTGGCGGTGGCGGTGGCGACGAAGGCGGTGGTGGTGGCTATTCGCGCGGCGGTGGCGGTGGCGGCGGTGGCCGTCAGCAAGCACCGGCCAAGCAGTCGGGCGGCGGTTTTGACGACATGGATGACGATATTCCGTTCTAATACCCGCACTTGAGCACGTCTGGAAAGTGTAAGTCGCTGGCCCGCAACCTCCCTCGGTGCGGGCCATTTGTTTTTATGTGTGTCGCGCGCTTTCGTACTGCAGTAATGACTCTGCGGAACCGGCTAAATCGGATAGCCAAAGCACGTGCCACAGGCGCGGTTTTCATCTTCAGCGCCGGGGCTGGTGGTACGACCGCCCGTATGGGATTCCCTCTCGGATTTTCCTTTGATAAGCATCAAAGTGGTTCGTCCGTCTTCGCCTAGATTTATTTCGACAAGTGGGCGCCGAGCTTGCCAGTGTGCACCGCATCGGGATGTGGTCCTCTGTTCGGGCCACCCTCAGGCGAAACGAGATGGGGGGTTGCCATGCACGAGAGAGTTCTCATTTCACCAGTTGAATTGACACAGTTGATTCAGTCCGGGCCGGTCGTGCTCATCGATACACGAGACGCGGCGAGTTTTGCCGAAGCGCATCTGCCAGGCGCGGTGAATATCCATGAGATATTTACCTATCTGGCGACCTCAACGCCACAAGGTCTTGCCGCCTTGCGCGAAAAATTTACCGAAGCATTTGCGAAGGCCGGATTGTCCGGGAAGGAGACGGCGGTCATCTACGAACAGTCGATGACAACTGGATTTGGCCAATCCTGCCGGGGGTATGTCCTGCTTCGTTATCTCGGCTATCCGCGTGACAAAATCAAGGTACTGCACGGTGGTTACAGTGCATGGCGTGCCGCTGGGCTGCCAAGCACGACGGAAGTGCCTTCGCCGACGCCCGCCGAGTTTCCCGCAGACACGAGCGCAAGCCGCATCCTTGTCGACCTGGCGGGGATGAAGGACGCCGTTGCAGACCCGCACATCGTGAAGCTCGATGTGCGCGACGTCGATGAATGGATTGCCGAAAGCTCGTCACCTTATGGCAAGGACTTTTGCCCCCGAAAGGGCCGCATTCCCGGCTCGGTCTGGCTAGAGTGGTATCGAATGATGAAACCGACCCCCACTGGTCAGATGTTCAAATCGCCCGCAGAGATTCTTGCCGAGTGTGCGACCGTGGGGATTGGTCGCGATACGCCCGTTGTTGTGTTTTGCTTCAAAGGGGCGCGAGCCTCCAACACATTTGTTGCACTGGAGGAGGCTGGTATCAAGGACGTGCGCCTTTACCTCGGCTCGTGGAATGAATGGTCAAGGGATCCATCGCTGCCCATTGACGAGGGGTTGCCGTACTAGATCCGTGCCCCACGCACCGCAGCGGCATCGGCCGATGCCAGCGCAATTTACACGTCGGCACCCCCCGCCCCGCGCAAGCTGCGCATCGTCATCTGCGCTGTCTCGTGACGTTCTTCATCCCGAGCGGTGGCGGTCACTGGGCCGTGCAAGGTCCGTTCGTGGTGCCGGCCGCCGTGGCGCTGCATGCCTCGGTGCCCGCCACGACCATGGCGGTGGCGATGGGCGAGCAGGTCTCCAACATGATGCAACCGTTCTGGGCCGCCCCCGTCGTGGCGATGGCCGGCATTGGCGCGCAACGCGTGCTCGGATTTACGGTCGTGACCTTCCTCGTCGGGCTCGTGATCTACGGCGCCGCCATGCTGTTCCTGGTGTAACCCACATCACAATATGAACGCAGACTCCTCGATGGAATCCACCGCAGCGGGGCAAGGCCCGGCGAGTGCCGCACCGCCCATATCGCTCAAGCAGCGCTGGTGGGCCGTCTTCGACACGCCCATCGGTCTGGGCGGCACGGGCGACGTCGCGATCCTGACCGCAGCGGACCGGATGTCGCTGATGCCGTTCGCGCAGATCGCCACGCGCATTGGGGGCGCTGTCACGGTCATCGTTGAGGAGGATGGCTACCGCATGACTGCCGACTGACTACCGATCGCCATGTCCCATGGCGTCGGTAGCCGTGCCGGAGGCGATCGGCCGCGAACCGATCGCCGCCCCCAGCGCGATCAGTCCGGGCAGCATGACGGCCCATCCCGCGCCAATCAGGGCGAACGCTCGCCAGAAGTCGATGAACGTGACGGCCCCCAAAGCCGCCCCAGCGCGAAACGACAGCGGGCCACCCACCGCGCCAAGCACGGCGCACAGGAACCAGCGACGGCGCAGCGACGCGAAGACGGCATTGACCTGCAAGGCGAAAAGCGCCCAGAGCCCGGCCATCCAGTAAGGCGCGTATCCGGCGACAAGCACGCCATTGGGGTAGGCGATCCAGCCGGTGCGAAAAACGACGCACTCCCATCCGAAACCCAGCACCGTGACGACGACGAGAAACGCAGCCTCGCGAAGTGGCCGCCGGACCAGACACAGATGACCCGCCGACATCGCCGCCACGAGCGCAACGCCGATCCATCCGTCTGCCCTGGCGGCGCTAAGCACGCACGTGAACCATCCCACCTGGCCGAGCGCGAGATAAAGCAGGCCCAGGTGGCGACTGACAAGCGCTGGGTCACGCTGTCGCAATGCCACGGCCGATCATGGGCTTTCGCCCAGCAAATGTCTGCGAAGCGAGGGCGCGCGCGTGTTCGGGTCGAGCCAGATGCCGAAGAATGCCCGCGCGAACGCCAGGTCGCGAACGTCGGCCTTCAGTGTCCCGTTCGTATAGAAACGCGCGCCCCGCCCGGGCAGATAGACGCCGCAAAGCTCGTCTCCGCGCGACACGTCGCCGAACGCCCGCTGCATGTCCTCGCGCCACGCATTGAGCGTGTCGTTCGCGATCGGACGCGGGGCCAGTCGCTGCATCTCGTCAATGCCGGTCGAAACCATGCGCTCCCCGCTCACACTTCGTTCGTATTTGAGGACGAGCGCGAAGGGCGTGTCGGCCGAGACGGGCGTCTGCGGCGACCAAAGCTCGGCCTTGTAGAGACAGAAGCCCAGCACGCAGAACTCTCCCGCGCCAACGCGATGGGCCGATGTCAATGCATCGCGACATCCCGACCATGCCGGTGACGTTGCCAGCGCGCCGACCAAACACACAATCGCGCTGGCCAGATGGCGCGCCTTCATTCGCTTTTCCCCGGTGTGGCGAAGCCCGGCTGACCGAGCTGCTCGGGAAGCTGCGGCACGCGCCGGAAACGCGTGGTGTCGTATCCCATGGCATCGAAGCGCGACAGCAGTGCGCGGTAGGTCGCGTCGTCCATTGTCGGCTCGCGCGAAAAGATCCAGCCCAACGACTTGTCGGGATAGGCGAGCAGCGTGTACCGATAATCCGGATCGACATACACGGTGAGCTGCGAGACGTAGATGGGCCAGAACAGGCGCACCCGCCACTCTCCGCCACCACTGCCCGGCACCACGCTATCGAGGAACTTGTAGTGGCGCTCCGGTTGGTCGAACCCGTCCTTGCGGCCATAGAAGTGATCGTCGATCTTGCCGTCGTCACGCAATTTCCACTCGGCGCGGCTGCCGACGAAGTCGCGTTCCGCGAAGTAGGGAATGTTGGCAATCACGTACCACTTGCCCATGTATCGCGGCAGGTCGACGGGCACCGTGTGAAGCGGGACATCAGCACGAGGGTTGGGGTTGGGCGGCGCCCCGGAGCAGCCCGTCAGCAACACGCTCGCACTGGCGAACACCGCGAGGGCAACGTTGCGACGTCTAGACAGGCCGGTAGCACACAGCGCGAGAATCAGTCCGGCGAATGCAATGACGACGGCAGGCATGGTGCGGGCTCCGTAGCGGGTTGAAAGCGGGGCACCGATGTATACGGGCGCCGTGGTCACGCGGATGCAGCGGAAACAAAAAAATCCGCCGATTTCCGTGTAGACGTGCATCCGGACGATCGCCCATCCCGTACTGACGAAGGCAAGCCCCGGGGGCATGGGCCCGCCCCGGCCTCTATTCGACAGGAAGGAAACATGACAAATGTCTCGCTCGGCGGCCTGTTGGCGGTCGCGCTCACCACCGTTGCGCTATGCGCCTGCAGCCCCGTCACCCTCGTGAATGCGCTCACGCCGCGAACGACCTATCGCGACGTCAAGGACCTGGCATACGGTTCCTCCGAGCGACAGCGGCTCGATGTCTATGTGCCGACGCATCCCGACGCAGGGGCCGGTGGCATGCCGGTCGTGGTGTTCTTCTACGGGGGAAGTTGGCAGAACGGCCAACGCGAGGATTACCGCTTTGTCGGTGAGGCGCTCGCCTCGCGTGGTTTCCTGGTGGTCGTGCCCGACTATCGAACCTATCCCGAGGTGACGTTCCCGGGGTTCATGGACGATGCCGCGATCGCGGTGCGTTGGGCGAGCGACCGAGCGCGCACGTTTGGCGGCGACCCCGAACGTCTGTTTCTCATGGGCCATTCGGCGGGCGCGCAAATGGTTGCGCTACTGGCGACCGATGCCCGCTACCTGCACGCCAACGGCATGCGCGAGTGCAATATTGCCGGCGTGATCGGTCTTGCCGGCCCCTACGATTTCCTGCCGCTCAAGAGCGCTGTGCTTCGCCGGATTTTTCCCGAGCCGGTGCGACTCGCCAGCCAGCCAATTCATTTCGTGACGGGCAGGGAGCCACCGATGTGGTTGGCCGTGGGCGACGCGGACACGGTGGTCGATCCGGGAAACACGACGCGTTTTGCCCACCGCTTGCGTGGGGCGAACGATGCGGTCGAAGTCCGGCACTACGACCTTGGACACGCGATGCTTCTGGGAACGCTTAGCGCACCGCTGCGTGGCTACGCGCCAGTGCTGGACGACATCGCTACCTTCGTGAATTCATTTCCGCAGCGTGCATCCGCTCACCCGGCTTGTTCGTAAGTAAGAGGGCTTCCGATTTGCGAAGCGCCATCAAAGAGGTGAGGAAATGAAGACTCGTTACGCCACCGGAATTGCGCCGGTGCTTGTGGCAACCTGCTTTGTATTCGGATCAACGCTCAGCGCTTGCGCGGCTTCGATGGACGGTGGTGAGAAGACGGTCATGGTCGGCGGTGCGGCGATGTACCCTTCGAAGAACATCATCCAGAACGCGGTGAACTCAAAGGACCATACGACGCTCGTCGCCGCCGTGAAGGCCGGCGGGTTGGTCGACACGCTCTCCGGTCCCGGGCCTTTCACGGTCTTCGCGCCGACCAACGAAGCCTTCGCGGCGTTGCCGGCCGGCACCGTTGACACGCTGTTGAAACCCGAGAACAAGGCAACCCTCGACAAGGTGCTCACGTATCACGTGGTGCCGGGCCGACTCACCGCGCAGGACCTGATGATGGCCGTCAAGGATGCCGGCGGGAAGGCTACGTTGAAAACCGTCGAAGGCGGGTCGCTGACCGTGACGCAAAAGGGCGACCATCTGATGGTCACGGACGACAAGGGCGGCGTGGCACACATCTCCATCAGCAACGTCATGCAATCGAATGGAGTGATTCACGTCGTGGACAAAGTGTTGATGCCTTGACGCCTTGATGCACTGATGCACTGATGTTTTCCCGGTCGTTCGCCAGGGCGCAGCGCTTCGGCGAACGATCGGGTGTCGATGCGCTCAACGCGCCACGGCGTCCATCGGTACTTCCAACCCGACCTTGACGTTGCTCATCGACACGAGCGTCTTGAAGCGTTTGACGTTGTTGCTCTCGAAGAACAGCGCACGCGTGAGTTCCGTGTACTGCGCCATGTTCTGCACGACCATGATCACCACGAAGTCGCATTCGCCCGCCACGTAATAGCATTGCTGGACCTGCGGGCAGGCAAGAAAGCTGCGCCGCATCGCATCGAGCAGGTCGAGCCGCTCGTTCTCGACTTCGATTTCAGTGATGATCGTCAGCGCGTAGCCGACGCTCGCCGGGTCTACCAGCGAGACAGTCTTGCGTGTCACACCTTCGTCGGCCAGCTTTTTCAGTCGCCGGTTCACCGCCGCTGACGACAAATTGATCTGCGCGCCGAGCGCGTGCTGAGGCGTCGTCGCGTCTTGCTGGATCGCGGCGAGCAGGGCGATGTCGTAACTGTCCAAGGTCATGTGACGCAATAAAAATTCGATTCGATCACCAAAAACGCGCAAACGCTACGCATGCTCCGGAATATTATTCAGTCAATCAGATGATACTCCGCAAGCGGTGACGCGCGAAGCCGGTCGCCGGCCTGTCCTGCCCGTGGTGCTCTCATCGCCATCTCCGCCGACACGACCGTATTGCCCTATGCCAGCCACGAATACCCCCACCGCCCTTCGTCTGAACGGTGCCGTCCTGTTGCAGCAACTGCGCGACTTGGGTGAGATCGGCATCGATCCCGTCGCGGGCGGTCGCACCCGCGTTGCGCTCACCGACGCCGAGAAGGCCGGGCGCGATCGGCTTGTCGTGTGGATGCGAGAACTCGATCTCGACGTACAGATCGATCGCATCGGCAATATCTTCGGCACGCTCGCGTCGGCCGAGAAAGACGCGTCGGGCGAGATGCTGCGCCCGCTCATGATGGGATCGCACATCGACACTGTCGTCAATGCAGGGGCGCTCGACGGGTGCTACGGCGTGCTGGGTGGCCTGGCCATCGTGCAGGCATTTCGCGAAGCGGGTCTCGTGCCGTCGCGCCCGATCACGGTCGCGGCATTCACCAACGAGGAAGGCGCGCGTTTCCATCCCGACATGATGGGGTCGCTGGTTCACGCGGGCGGCTTGCCGCTCGACGAGGCACTCGACGCCATCGGCACCGACGGTGCGCGTCTGGGCGACGAACTCGTGCGCATCGGTTACGACGGCGAGATGATCCCGGGCACCCTCGTGCCTCACGAATATCTTGAGCTGCACATCGAACAAGGCCCGATTCTCGAGGCGGAAGGGCTGGAGATCGGCGTCGTCGAAAATCTTCAAGGGATTTCGTGGCAGCAGATCACCGTGCAGGGCAATGCCAATCATGCGGGCACCACGCCCACACGTCTGCGTCACGATGCCGGTTATGTCGCCGCCGCGGCAGTCGCCGAATTGCGCCGTATCGCGCTCGACTCGGGCACGACGCTCGCGACCGTCGGCACGCTGCAGGTCGAGCCCGGCGTGATCAACGTGATTGCGCGCAAGGCCGTGTTCACGGTCGATATGCGCGATCCAAGCGAGCAGCGTCTGGCCGCGAGCGAAGCCCGCTTTTCGGCATTCCTGACGACGATTGCGCAAGACGAGGGTGTGCGCATTTCGACAGAGCGTCTGGCGCGCTTCTCTCCGGTGGTGTTCGATGCCGCACTGGCCGATGTCATTGAAGCGAGCGCCAGTCGACTGGGGCTGTCGTCCAGACGCATGACGTCGGGCGCGGGCCACGACGCGCAGATGATCGCGCGCATTGCCCCGGCCGCGATGATCTTCGTGCCGAGCCGTGGCGGCATCAGCCACAACCCGCGCGAGCACACCGACGACGAGCAATTGGTCAACGGCGCGCGCGTGCTGCTCGACGTCGTCGCCCAGCGTCTCGGCGCGCCTCGATAAGTCCGCTTCGACATCCCGAAATACCGAAATACCGAAATACCGCAACTCCGGAGCCCCCCATGCTGTATGTCAATCCTCACGCCGCCCGCGCACCGTACCCGGGCGAGCTTCAAGACATCATGAGCATCGCTCGCGCGCAAGAGAGTCGTGCGTGGCTGGCCCATTGGGACGGCCTGACGCCTGGCAGCACGCCGCTGCGCGCGCTGCCCGATCTGGCCGCGTCGCTAGGCGTGCGCAGTGTGCTCGTGAAGGACGAAGCGCTGCGCTCGACGCTTGGCAGTTTCAAGGCGCTGGGCGCGCCGATTGCGCTCGTTCGCCTGCTGTTGCGCGAGCACGCAGCGCTCGGACTCACCGCGCAATCGTTGCTGCGAGGCGAGCATCGCGACGCGCTTGTGGGCGTCACGGTCATCAGCGCGACCGATGGCAACCACGGTCGTGCGCTTGCCGCGGCGGCGCAAAGCATCGGTTGCCGTTGCGTGATCGTGCTGCACGCCCAGGTGAGTGAGGAGCGTGAACAGGCGATCGCGGCATACGGGGCCGAGATCGTGCGCGTCGAGGGAAATTACGACGCGTCGGTGGCGGCCGCGGCGTCGCTTGCCACGCGTCATGGTTGGTCTGTGGTCTCCGATACTTCCTACGAGGGCTACGAGATCATTCCGCGCGACGTCATGCAAGGTTATGGGACGCTGGCCGCCGAAGTCGATGAGGCACTGTCCATGGCAGATGCTGGCAGCGACGATGCATGCCCGCTCACGCACGTCTTCCTGCAAGGCGGCGTGGGGGGATTGGCGGCGGGTATCGTGAGCTATCTTTGGGAGCGTTGGGGTGTGTGGCGTCCCACGTTCGTGGTCGTGGAGCCGGTGCAGGCCGATTGCCTGTACCAGAGCGCCATCGCAGGCAAGGTGGCCTCAGCGTCGGGATCGGTCGATTCCGTGATGGCCGGGCTGGCGTGCGGCGAGGCGTCGCCGCTGGCGTGGCGATTCCTGCAGCCGTCGGTCGACGCGTTCATGACCGTTACCGATGCCGAGGCAGTCGAGGCGATGCGGCGCCTGGCGCGCGGCAGTGACAACGACGTACCTTTCGTTGCGGGAGAGTCTGGCGTGGCGGGCCTCGCGGGCTTGATGCAGGCGGGGGCAGCGCCGTCGCTGGCCGCGGCCATTGGCCTGAGCGCAAACGCGCGCGTCCTGCTGATCAACACGGAAGGGGCGACCGCGCCGCAGGGGTATGCGGCCCTCGTGGGTGAGCCGGCGGCGTCGGTCATGCAGCGCCAACAGGCGTGGCTGGCACGCTGATGTCGGCTCGGATCAACCGCCTTCACAGGAGTCCGTCATGACGCAGGATCTTTATTTCGGCAAGGCGCTGACCGGGTGGCGGCACGCGTTCCACCGTCAACCGGAGACCGGTTTCGAGGAAGTCGGCACGTCGCAGACGGTGGCGACGATTCTGGAAAGCCTCGGGCTGGAGGTGCATCGCGGCATCGGCGGCACGGGAGTGGTCGCGAACCTGAGGGTGGGCGATGGGGACGGCGTGATCGGCATTCGGGCCGACATGGACGCACTGCAGATTGCCGAGCAGGCGCCGGGGCGCGGGCACGCATCGCAGGTGCCGGGCAAGATGCACGCCTGCGGGCACGACGGTCACATGTCGATGGTGCTCGGCGCCGCGAAGCTGCTGGCGGCGTCGCGCGATTTCAACGGCACCGTGCGCTTCATCTTCCAGCCTGCCGAGGAGCACGGTCGCGGCGCGAAGGCAATGATTGCCGACGGGTTGCTCGAACGCTTTCCGATCGATGCGATCTACGGAGTGCACAACATGCCGGGCATCGCGGCCGGTCACTTTGCGACGCGCGCTGGCGGCATCATGGCGAGCGAAGACAACTTCGTCATCCGCATTCGCGGCAAGGGGACGCACGCGGCGCGTCCGCACATGGGCGTCGATCCGCTCGTCATCGGCGCGCAGATCGTCGTGGCGCTCCAGACGGTGGTGTCGCGCAGTGTCGATCCGGGGGTGTCGGCGGTGGTGTCGTGCACGGAGTTCATCACGGACGGGATTCGCAACGCCATTCCGACGAACGTCGTCATCAAGGGCGATACGCGCAGCTATTCGTCGGACGTGCAGCAACTGCTCGAGACGCGCATGCGCGAGATCTGTCAGGGGGTGTGCGCGATGCATGGCGCGCAGTGTGAGTTCGAGTACACCCACGAGTTCGCGCCGACGATGAATTGGGCGGACAACACGGTGCGCGCCGTGCGCGCGGCGCAGAAGGTGGTCGGCGAAACCCATGTCGATGCGGACGTGGCGCCGATGATGGCATCGGAGGACTTCGGGGTGTTCCTGCAACACGTGCCAGGCAACTTCGCGTTCATCGGCAACGGCAGCGGTGAGGCGCCTGGCGCTATCCCGCTGCACAACGCCTGTTACGACTTCAACGACGCGATTCTGCCGTTAGGCGCCCGCTACTTCGCGCAGATCGTGCGCGACAGCCTGCCGCGTTGATCAACGCGTGGTGCCGGTCGCGTGCATCGCACGCGCCAGTCGCGCCACGCCTTCCTCGATCGCCGCGATCGCTGGCGCCGCGAACGACAAACGCAGCGATGCCTCGTCGGCCTGCTCGGCGAAGAACGCCGTCCCCGGCACGAACAACACCTTCTCGGCGATCGCGTGCGGCAGCAGCGCGCTCGTCTTCACGGCCGCGAGGCGCGCCCACACGAACATCCCGCCCTGCGGGGAATGGAACGCGATGGCATCGCCGAGCGTCTCGCGCAACGCATCGCACAGCGCGTCACATTTGCGACGATACGCTTCGGTGATCTTCGGCAGATGGCGTGCCAACGCGCCGTCGGCGAGATACTCGGCCGCCACCGCTTGCGTCCATGGCACACTGCACAGATCGACGGTCTGCTTTGCCACCACGCATCGGCGGGCAATCTCCGGCGGCGCGACCGTCCAGCCCACGCGAAGCCCCGGCGCGACGATCTTCGACAGGCTCGAGAAGTGCACCACCCAATCGCGCGATCCCGGCACTTCCGCCGTCAGGCCGAGCAGGGTCGGCACCGCATCGCCCGCGAATCGCAAGTCGCCATACGGATCGTCCTCGACGATGATGAACCGGTACTCGACCGCCAGCTTCAGCAGCGCGATGCGACGCTCGCGCGAGAGCGTTGCGCCCGTGGGATTGGCGAAGGTCGGCACGGTGTACAGCAACTTCGGTACGGCGATCTTGCCCTCGTGCAGCAGCGTGCCCAGATGCGCGACGTCCAGCCCGTGCGCGTCGACGGGCACCGTCACGATCGTCGCCTGCTGCAGTCGCAGTGCCTGCAACGTCGCCGGATACGCAGGCTGTTCGGTCACGACGACGTCTCCGGGCGCGACCATCACGCGCAGCAGCAGGTCCATCCCTTGTTGCGAACCGGTCGTCACCAGCAATTCGTCGGTGGCGCACGGTGCGCCGCGCGAGGCCATCAGCGCGACGAGCTGTGCCTTGAGTTCCGCCAGACCGTCGGTCGGGCCATATTGCAGGCAACGCGTGGGCTGGGCGAAGGCGCGGGCCTGTGCCGCGGCGAGACCGTCCACATCGAACAAGTCGCTTGCGGGATACCCGCCCGCGAACGAGATCATGCCCGGCTCGGACAGGTATTTGAACAGCTCGCGAATCGGCGAACCGGCCGGATTGGCGAACACGGAAGTGAAGGCGTACATGGGGCGGGCTATCTCGACTTCACTCGACCGAGAAATCGATGCCTTGCGCGAGGGGCAGGGCGGAAGAGTAGTTGACGGTGTTGGTGGCACGGCGCATATAGCCCTTCCACGCGTCCGAGCCCGACTCGCGGCCGCCGCCCGTTTCCTTCTCGCCGCCGAAGGCGCCGCCGATCTCCGCACCGCTCGGGCCGATGTTGACGTTGGCGATGCCGCAGTCGCTACCCGCCGACGACGTGAAGCGCTCGGCTTCGCGCAGATCGGTCGTGAACACGCACGACGACAGGCCGTGCGAGGCGGCGTTGTTGGCGTCGATGGCTTGCGCGAAGTCGCTGTACTTGAGCACGTACAGGATCGGCGCGAACGTTTCGGTCAGCACGATTTCCGTCTGCGACGGCATCTCGACGATGGCCGGCTTCACATAGAAAGCGTTCTCGGCGCCCGCGACCACGTGACGCTCGCCGCCCGTGACCTTGCCGCCTTGCGCGCGGGCCTTGTCCAGCGCGTCCTGCATGCGCTTGAAGGCACCTTCGTCGATCAGCGGGCCCATGAGCGTGCCGCGCTCGAGCGGGTTGCCGATGGCGACCTTGCCGTACAGCGTCTTCAGGCGCTCGACGGTTTTGTCGTACACGCTCTCATGCACGAACAGGCGGCGCAGCGTGGTGCAACGCTGGCCGGCCGTGCCCACTGCCGAGAAGAGAATGCCGCGCGGCGCGAGTTCCATGTCGGCGCTGCCGGTCACAATGCCCGCGTTGTTGCCGCCCAGCTCCAGGATCGAGCGGCCAAAGCGGCGCGCGACTTCCACGCCGACCTTGCGGCCCATTTCCGTGCTGCCCGTCGCACTCACGATGGCCGAGCGCGGATCGGCGACCAGCGCTTCGCCCACGTCGCGACCGCCGATGATGAGCGCGGTCAGGCCTTCCGGTGCGTCGCCGAATTCGGCGATGACGTCTTCCATCAACTGGTTGACGGCCAGTGCGGTCAGCGGCGTCTTCTCCGACGGCTTCCACACCACGGCGTTGCCGCACACGAGCGCGAGCGCCGCATTCCAGGCCCACACGGCCACCGGGAAGTTGAAGGCGGAGATGACGGTGCACACGCCCATCGGGTGCCACGTCTCGGCCATGCGGTGGCCCGGACGCTCCGACGCGATGGTCAGACCGTACAACTGACGCGACAGGCCGACGGCGAAGTCGCAGATGTCGATCATTTCTTGCACTTCACCCAAGCCCTCTTGCAGGATCTTGCCGGCTTCGAGCGTGACGAGCGCGCCCAGCGCCTGCTTGCGCTCGCGCAGCCTTTCACCGAGCAGGCGTACCAGCTCGCCGCGACGCGGTGCGGGCACGTTGCGCCATGCGGTGAACGCGGTCTGGGCGCGGGCGAGGGTGGCTTGGGCGTCGGCCACCGAGGCGCTGGCCACGCGGCCGATCAATGCGCCGTCGATGGGCGAATGCACGGCGATGTCGCCCGCTTCGGCCAGTTTGGCAATGCCCAGTTCGTTGAGAATGGAAGTCGCGTTCACGTGGATACCCCTATGGAATTCAGTGTTGGCCGCCGGTGCGATTCACCGGTGTCGGCAGATTGAGGCGCAGCAGCGACGCACAGACATATTGTGCGCCGCAAGCCGAGCGCCCTCGATTACTTGGCGTTGGCCGTCATCTTGAAAATACCTTGTGCGTTGCCGGCGTCGAAGCGCAGATCGAGCTTCCAGCAACGCGTGGCCGTGTCGTATTCGCGATGGCGCGTAATGAATTCGTAGAACGAACCCGGCACCTCGCGCGTGACGATCTCGCCGTCCTTGCCGCGGAACTCGCGACGCACCGTGTCGGCGCGATACGCCGTCTGGAACACGCGGCCCGAGCGCGAACGTTCGACTTCGGGCTTCATCGGGCGGCCCTTGGCCTTTTCGGCGTCGGACAGCGCGAACACATCCTCGACGCGGTCGGTCGCATGGTTGAAGGCATTGCCTTCGGTCGCGATCCAGGCCATTTCGGCGGATTCCGCCAGCAGCCGTTCGTAATCGGCCTCGCTCGGGACATCGTGCTGACGCGCGAACGCCCCGACGATCACCGGCAGCAGCGCTTGCGCGCTTTCGAGCGGCAGCGTGCCGTCGCGCTCCAGTTCCCAAAGCTGACCGACGGCCGCCGGCGTGAGCGGATCCTTCGACGTGCCGACCACACGCGACACGGCTTGCTGGAACGTCTCGGAGAAACGCTCCGGATGCAGCTCGCTCACGAAGAATTGCGAGATCTCGTCGGGAGCGTCTTCGTGCGCATAGGCGCGGCCGGTCATGCCCAGTCGGTCGAGCGGATAGCGGCCGTTCAGACGGAACCCCAGCGGACGCAGAATACGCGTGAAGGCCGCTTCGCCCGGCGGCAGGGCGCCGTTATCGGCCCAGCGCACGGTACGCAACGCGCCGTGATCGAAGTAGACGCTGCCGCCTCCGGCAATCGCTTCTTCGGTGTAGGTGCGGCCGTTCGTCGAGCGCGCCAGCAGCCCCTCGAACAGCGCCATGTTCATGGCCTGTGCCAGTTCGGCACGCGTCACGTGCCCCGGCTCGGCGTCCGCCAGGATCGACGGCGAATTGAGGGTTGCGAAGAGCGCGTCGGTACGCGCTTGCCCGATCAGGGAGACCAGCAGGGACTGCACATTGGCATTGCGCATGGGAATGTCTCGCGGGAGGGGACGCCGCCTCAGGCGGCATCGCGGGGTGTCAGGGACATGGCACGGAGCGCTTCACTCCATGTCGTCTTGCATTGACAGCATTATTGGAATGGATGCCATGCGCGTAAAGCGAGATAAAATTGCCACTTGATGCATTTTTGGAATCATCATGCGCAAATTCAGGACCCCCGGCACGGCGGCGCTGCTGGCCTTCGAGGCGGCGGCGCGGCACGAGAGCTTTACCCACGCGGCGCGCGAGCTGTTCCTGACGGAGAGCGCCGTGTCACGCCAGATCGCCACGCTGGAGGCGCAACTGGGGGTGCGTCTGTTCGTGCGTGCCAAGCAGCGCGTGGTGCTGACCCGCGCTGGGCGCCTGTACGGCACCCAAGTGCGCCGCACGTTGGAACAGCTCGATCGCGACACGCTTTCGATCATGGCGCACGGCAGCGGCGGCGGGTACCTGGAGTTGGCGGTGCTGCCGACGTTCGCGTCCGAGTGGTTGATTCCGAGAATGAAGGATTTCGACGAGCGCCACCCTGAGGTTCGCGTGAACATGGGCGTGCACACCGACCTCTTCACATTCGACGAGACGCACTTCGAAGCGGCCATTCACTTCGGGCAGCCGACTTGGCCGGGGACGTCGTCGGATTACCTGTTCGGTGAGGAGGTGGTGCCGGTGTGCCGTCCGTCGCTGCTCAAGGGGCCGGTTCGCACGGCTGCCGATCTGCTCATGTATCCGCTGCTGCACTCGACGACGCGGCCCAGTGCCTGGACGCAATGGTTTGCGGAGCAGCGCATCGAGGACCACCGGACGCTGCAAGGGGTGCGCTATGAGCTTCACACGATGCTGATCGCGGGCGCGGCCGCCGGACTCGGCATCGCACTGGTGCCGAAGTTCTTCGTCGAGGGGCAGTTGGCCACCTTCGGTCTGACGATTCCAGTCGATGTGAAGAGCGTGGCCGAGTCGGCCTACTACCTCGTCTATCCAACGGAACTCACGCACGGGCAGCCACTCAGTGTGTTCCGCGAGTGGCTGTTGATGCAGGCCAGTGCCTATCGACCGGATGATCTGCCCGTGGCGGCTCAGCGCCCGGTGTAACGGCCCGGCCGGTGCCAGGCGACCACCATGGCGCTCATGGCGAGCGCAGACAGTGCCGACCAGGCGACACGCCCCGCCGGGATGGTGGTGAGCGAGACGAGCAGAATCGTCGCGTCGATGCACACCTGGGTAATCCCGGCGTTAATGCCGCGCTCGCGTTGCAGCCACAGCGTGAAGATGCCTGTGCCGCCCACGCCGGCCCCGTGACGCGCGAGCGCCAATACCCCCATGCCGCACAGCGTGCCGCCAACGAACGCGGCGAACAGCGGATTGACGAACGCGACGTTGAAGGTCTGCGGCATGGCCGCGAGGGCGAAGGTGATGCCGAAGCTCGCAACGGTGGACTTGAGCGCGAAGCGCGGGCCCATCGTGAAATACGCGAACAGGAAGAACGGGATGTTCACCAGTGTGAAAATGGTGCCCACCGGTAGGGGAAAGAGGTAAGAGGCGAGCAGCGCAATGCCGGCCACGCCGCCGGTGACCAACCCGGCGGCCTTGAGCAGCACCAGCCCGACCACCACGAATGCCATGCCGATGACCATCGCATAGATGTCTTCGAGCACGGAGTGCGGCACGCCGATTGTGTCGGCTGCCGCGATGGCGCTGCGGGGGCTACCCGCGATTGCGCCTGGATTGTGTTCCATGATCAGCACGTCAAATACAACAAGACGGCGCGCCCGACTCTCCTGGTGTCGTGGTGCGCCGCCGATGATTTCCCGCATCGCTGTCTCGGGCGATGCGCAACTGCACAACTTGTTATGTGGACAACGCTCGTCGATCAGGCGACGTGGTGCACCCAGCCGAACGGATCGGCGACCTTGCCGCGTTGAATGCCCGTGAGCTGATCGCGAATGCGCTTGGTGACCGGGCCTTCGCCGCCGTCGCCGATAGTGAATTCGCCCTTGGCGTGACGCACCTGGCCGATGGCCGTGACGACCGCCGCCGTACCGCACGCGAACGTTTCCTTCACACGGCCGCTGGCGGCGTCGGCTTGCCACTGGGCAAACTCGTACGGCGTTTCGTTGACCGTGAGGCCGTCGCGCTTGGCCATTTCGATGATCGATGCGCGCGTAATGCCCGGCAGGATCGTGCCGGCGAGCGGCGGCGTCTGGAGCGAGCCGTCGTCCATCACGAAGAAGACGTTCATGCCGCCCAGCTCTTCAATCCAGCGATGTTGCGCGGCGTCGAGGAACACGACTTGATCGCAACCCTTGCCGCTGGCTTCTGTTTGCGCGATCAGGCTGGCGGCGTAGTTGCCGCCGCACTTGGCGGCGCCCGTGCCGCCCGGGGCAGCGCGCGTGTATTGGTCGGACACCCACACGGTCACGGCCGACTTGCCGGGCTTGAAGTAGGGGCCGACCGGGCAGGCGATCACGCAGAAGATATATTCATGCGCGGCGCGCACGCCGAGGAAGCTCTCCGACGCGAACATGAACGGGCGGATGTAGAGGCTGCTGCCTTCCGTGCCCGGAATCCAGGCGCGATCGATATCGACCAGCTTTTCCACGGCTTCGAGGAACACGGCTTCCGGCAGTTCGGCCATCGACATGCGCTGGGCCGATTCACGGAAACGCTTGGCATTGGCTTGCGGGCGGAACAGCGAGATCTTGCCGTCTTCACCGCGATAGGCCTTCATCCCTTCGAAGATTTCCTGCGCGTAATGCAGCACGGCGCATGCCGGATCGATCTCGAACGGACGGCGGGCCTCTACCTTCGCGTCATGCCAGCCCGTGCCCTCGGTCCAGCGGATCGTGACCATGTGATCCGTGAATACGCGGCCAAACACCGGGTTCGCCAGCTTGGCGGCGATCTGGTCGGCAGGGGTGGGGTTGGCGTGCGGCTCCACGACAAAACGCAATTGATTATCGGCGCTCATGTTTCTTCAATGTCTCGGCAGAGGGGGCTTCAGTCGTCAGTGCCGTTAACGTAAACGGCAAGGAGGCCCTATTTTCCTCCTTTAGCCCCCCGCCTGTCGACTGAATTCACCACTCGCGCCGTCATCACATCGTTTTGAAGGTAATGGCGCCGAAAAAAATCGGAATTTGGCCGATTTTTAGAAGAAAAGTGTGAGGTTTGCCGATATTTCGCTCTGAATGGCGTCTGGCGCCGCTCACACCCTTCCCACTTTTTACAGCAGGCCGGCCTCGGCGAGTTGGGCACGGCGCGGGTCGCCCTGGCGCGAGAGCATCCAGCCGGGGTACTCGCTGGGCAATGCGCTGGCCGCATCGATGGCCGACAGGTCGCGCTCGCTCAGCGTGACACGCGTTGCCGCGATGTTGTCGTCGAGCTGATCGGTCCGCTTGGCGCCGATGATGACCGTCGAGACGACCGGCTGGGCGAGCAGCCAGGCAAGTGCAATCTGTGCCACCGACACGCCCTTCTCGGCGGCGATGCCGCGCATGACGTCGATGGCGTCGTAAGCGCGTTCCACGTTGACCGGCGGGAAGTCGAAGGTTTGACGCCGGCTGCCCGCTTCGGTCTGGCCATCGCGCGTGTACTTGCCCGAGAGCAGGCCACCGGCAAGCGGGCTCCACACCATCAGGCCGACGTTTTCGCTACGCAGCATCGGCACGATTTCACGTTCGAGATCGCGTCCGGCGACCGTGTAGTACGCCTGCAGCGACGCGAAGCTCGCGAGGTTCAGCCGCGCCGAAATGCCCAGCGCCTTGGTGATCTGCCAGGCCGCCCAGTTCGAGACGCCGATATAGCGGACGTGCCCTTGGCGCACCAGCGTGTCGAGCGCGCCGAGGGTCTCGTCGATGGGCGTGGCCGGATCGAAGCCGTGCACCTGATACAGGTCGATGTGATCGAGTTGCAGGCGTTTGAGGCTGGCCTTGACGCCGTCCATGATGTGATAGCGCGACAGGCCGCGTGAATTGGACCCCTGCGCGCCCGTGGCACCGAAGACCTTGGTGGCGACCACGACGTTATCGCGCGGTACCTTGAGATTGCGCAGGGCCTGCCCGGTGAGGATTTCCGACTGGCCTTCCGAATAGACGTCGGCGGTGTCGATGAAGTTGATGCCGGCGTCGAGCGCGCGGCCCACGAGGGTGTCGACGTCCTGTTGCTGCAAATGGCCGATCTTGCTCCACAGTTCGCCTTGTCCGCCGAAGGTCATCGTGCCAAGGCACAGTTCCGAGACGAAGAGGCCGGTATTGCCGAGTTTTCTTTGTCGCATTGCATCGCTCCGTTGAAATGGCTGCCCGTCGCAGGGGGCCGTCAGGCAGGGGCGACGGCATGCACGGGATGGGAGAAATTATGCGTCGAGGCGCATCTAGCGAGCAGTACCTGTTCCTGCACATTTCCTGCCTGATCGTGTGAATCCCATGCCGGAGGATCGGGCAAGCGCATGCGGCAGGGGTATCCTGTGCGGCATTGCGGCCGTGTTGTGGGGATCGGCCGCCTCTGGATTGAGGGCATTGTCATGCATCTGGTCAAGACGGAGCCGCGCGAGGTCTCGCCGCGGGCGTTCGAGGACGATCCGTCGCTTGCCGCACGTACCGAACTGGTGCATCGGCTCGAGCGCGCGACGCACGGCCTGGAGGGCACGACACCGACGGCGGTGGAGGGCTTGTTCGTGCATCGGATCCTGCATCCGGGCGGCCCGAAACCGGCGCTCCAGCAACCGGCGTTCGCCGTCATCGCCCAGGGCGAGAAGCGCTTGCGGATCGGCGACGAGGATTACGCGTACGACCCAATGCACTACCTGGTGTCGTCGGTGCATTTGCCGGTGGTGGCACAGGTGTCGGGGGCGAGCGAGCAATCGCCGTATTTGGGGATGCGGCTCGACCTGGTGGCCGAGGATGTCACGTCGCTCATCGGCGACGAGCATCTGCCGCCGCCGGCGCCTTCAGCAAGCGGGCGGGGTATGTACGTCAATCGCCTGGACGCGGCGTTGCTCGATGCGGTGTTGCGCTTGCTGCGCTTGCTGGACACACCGCGCGACATTCCGATCCTGGCGCCGATGATCAAGCGCGAGATCGTCTATCGCCTGCTGATGAACGGACAGGGGGTATTGCTGCGGCAGATGGCGTT
This sequence comes from Pandoraea eparura, assembly GCF_902459725.1. Lineage (GTDB taxonomy): Bacteria > Pseudomonadota > Gammaproteobacteria > Burkholderiales > Burkholderiaceae > Pandoraea > Pandoraea eparura. Next base: position 349,484 of record NZ_CABPSH010000002.1, on the reverse strand, counting down.
GCAGGACAGCCAGATGAATCGAATTGCGCGCGCCGTGCGGTGGCTGCGCGAGCATTACGCGCAACCGTTGCGGGTGGAGGCGTTGGCGCAGGAGGTGCACATGAGCGTGTCGTCGCTGCATCACCACTTCAAGCTGGTGACGGCCATGAGTCCGGTGCAGTACCAGAAGCAGTTGCGCTTGCAGGAGGCACGGCGGCTGATCTTCGCGGCGGACATCACCGTGGCGGCGGCAGCGCAGACGGTGGGGTATGAAAGCGCATCGCAGTTCAGCCGTGAATATGCGCGCGTGTTTGGCGAAGCGCCGCTGCGCGACAAACGCCGTTGGCTGCAGGAGGAAGAGGCCGGGGGGCCGCGAAACTAATGCGGGCAGCCGCTCAGCGGCGCTGCGCGTACCGTGTCGGCGCCCGTCAAATCGGACGAATCCTCCACGCAAACCGGGATCAATGTCGCCGCCAATCCCCGCGACCCGCGTCGCACGACGACCCGGCTGGTTGTAAAATGGGTGACGTTGCCGACTTGCCTGCAGGAGGCCCGTCATGCTGTCGATCCATACCGGTTTCGTCGTTTGTCCCACCTGTAAAGCCCGCTTCCCTGTCGCGGCGAGCGAGCCGACCGTCCAGGCGATGTACGACTATCTCCATTCGGATGCCGAAGTGAAGTGCCCGACGTGCGAGACCGCCTTCACCACGGGCAGCGCCAGCAGCAGCATCGAGTTCGAGCCGGTCAACGACGGCGTCACGCTCTCGCCGTCGCCCGTGCGAAGCATCGACGGGCTCGACAATCACTGACGCAATTCGCCACTCACAGTGGCGTCAACACGGGCTCCCCCGCCTGAAAGCGGCGCGTATTCTCGATGAACAGCGCGACGGTGGCGGCGTCCGCCTCAGGCGAGCGGCCTGCCACGTGCGGACTGAGCACCACATTCTCCAAGTCGATCAGTGCCGCAGGCGGTGACGGCTCGCCTTCGTAGACGTCCAGCCCGGCACCGGCGATGACGCCGTCGCGCAATGCGTCTGCGAGGGCGGCCGTGTCGACGACGCTGCCACGCCCCAGATTGACGAGGAAGCCGTGCTTGCCCAGCGCGCGCAGCACCTCGCCATTCACGAGGTGATGGGACTGTGCGCCACCCGGGGCGGTCACGACGAGGTAGTCCGCCCATTCGGCCAGCGCCAGCACGCTGTCGAAGTATTGATAGTGCGCGGGCGCGTCGTCGCGACGGCTGCGGTTTCGGTAGCCGATCTGCATATCGAAGCCCTCACCGCGTTTGGCGAACTGACGGCCGACCGCCCCCAGTCCCACGATTCCCAGCTTCTTGCCCGACACACCGGGCTGCATCGGCAGCGCGTCGCGCCACACCCCCTTGCGACAGGCGGCGTCGTACGCCGGAATGCGACGCACGGCAGCCAGCAGAAGGGCGAAGCCCTGATCCGCTACCGTGGGCGCATTCGCACCGGCGCCGTTCACGGCCACGATATTGCGCGAATGCATCGCGGCGACGTCCAGATTCTCGTAACCGGCGCCCAGCGCGCTGACCAATGCCACGTTCGGCAGATGCGACAGCTCGGCGGCGCTCAGACCCCGCGCGCCGTGGGTGAGCACGAAGCGCGCCCGCTCGCCGTCGGGCCCCCAGCCTTCCGGCGCGGGATGATAGCTCGGGTGGTACGCCACATCGAAATGCGTTTGCAGACTAGACAACTGCTCGGGTTGCATAGGGATCAGGACCAGCAATGGGGGCAACGACACCTTCAATCTCCACAGGGGAATGGGGGCTCGCGGCGCAGCGTCGCGATGACGCGGGTGCCGAACGGGCACCTCGAATTCGCCGTCAGCCGACACTGTATTCCTATCCGCAAGGGTTTGCGCGATGCGGCACGCAGTGCGCCCCCTGCGCGGTCGGGATTCCCCGGGCCGCAAAGGCGCGCGGGCGCCATCGCGCAATGCGAATGGCGCCCGCTCAAGCCCGAGACCCGCGGCAGTGCGCGTTACGTAGGCCTTGTTGTGCGGGCCGAAACGCTCAGGCCGTGGCCTTCACCGCACGCATGGCCTGATGGTGACGCAGGCGACCCAGCGTGAGCATCGTCAGACCGGCGAGCACGGCGGGCACGCCGATGGCGGCGAAAAGCGCCGGCATCGACCAGCCCATGGCGAGCATCGACGCACCGCCGACCGAACCGACCACCGACCCCAGTCGCCCGACACCGTTGGCCCAGCTCACGCCCGTGGCGCGGCAATCGGTGGGGTAGAACCCGGCGGACAGCGCGTTCGCGCCGACCTGACCGCCCGACACGCAGAACCCGGCCCAGAACACGGCCACCGAGGCGAGCACGGGCGAGCTGGCGACAGGGCCGACCGCGGCGACACACACGCCCGCAAGCACATACGCGGCGGCAAGCACGTAGTGGGGGTTGAATCGGTCCATCAACCAGCCGAGCACGATGGCGCCGAGCGTGCCGCCTACCTGGAACATCGAGGTGACGATGGCGGCGTTGCGCAGCGTCAGGCCGTTGGTGCGAAGCAGCGTGGGCAACCAGCTCGAGAGCAGATAGATCACGAGCAGGCTCATGAAGAACGTGACCCAGAAAAGCAGCGTGCCACGCAGCAATTCGGGTGTGAACAGATGCTTCACCGGCGACGTGGTCGATGGCTTCGCCGTGACATTGAACGTCGCACCACGCAGATCCTCATTCGGCGCAATGCGTTGCAGCGATGCCGCAATGCGCGCCGGCGACTTGCCCGCCATCACGAGATAGCGCACCGATTCGGGCAGCGCGCGCATCAGGACCCCACCGAGCATGAGCGGCATGACGCCGCCCACGATCAGCACGGCGCGCCAGCCGAAGGCTTCGATCAATCCGGCCGAGGCGAGACCGCCCAGCGCCGAGCCGAGCGTGAAGCCGCAGAACATGGTCGTCACGAGGAACGAGCGGCGCGACTCGGGGCAGTACTCCGACGTCAGCGTGATCGCGTTGGGCATGGCGCCACCGAGGCCCAGGCCGGTCAGGAAGCGCAGGGCGATCAGTTGCCACAGTTCCATCGACCACGCGGACGCGAGACTCGCCACGCCGAAGAACACCACGGAGAAGATGAGAATGGTCTTGCGGCCAAACTTGTCGGCGAGCGGCCCGAACAGGAATGCCCCGGCCATCAGGCCCGCGAGCCCGGCGCCGAACAGTGGCGCGAGCAGTGCCGGGGTGAGCGACCATTCGGCGCGAATGGCAGGGGCGATGAAGCCGATGGCGGCCGTGTCGAAACCGTCGATGGCGACGATCAGGAAGCACAGCACGACGATCATCACCTGGAACGGCGAAATGCGATGGCGGTCGATGAACGCCGTCACGTTGATGGGGGTGGCTGGCATGGGTTGTCTCCTCAGGGTTGCCAGAAGCGGCGCGGCTAATGGGCCGTCGTCGCAGAAACGCGTTGCAGTGATTGTTGTTATGGGTGCTGCCAATCCCCCGCATCGCGAGACGCGAGGCGAGGGGGTGCCGCGCGACGGTGTTGGATCGTCGCGCGGCGCGATGCCCGGATGCCGGGCGGTGAATCGAGAGGTAGGGGCGTGGTTAGGCCTCAGGCCTCAGCCAGCCACGGGGTTTGCGACAGGCAATGCTCGGCGCGCCAGCCGTGTAGCCATTGCAGAGCGTCGTAGAACTGCGCTTGCGTGCGCCCCTTCCACAGCGAGTTGCGCACCCAGCGATCCACCCCCTTGGCGTGGTAGACCCGGCCCATGTCGCGCGCGCCGTAGAGCACGCGGGCGGTGCGGGGAATGCGGGCGTGCTCGTAGCGGCGGAAGGCGTCGACGAAATCGCCGTTTGCTGCCGCGTAGGCGGCGCCGAGCGTGACGGCGTCTTCGAGCGCCTGGCAGGCGCCTTGCGCGATGTACTGCGTCATCGGGTGGGCGGCGTCGCCCAGGATCGTGGAGCGGCCGAAGCTCCACTGCGCGACCGGATCGCGGTCGGCGGTGGCCCAGCGTCGCCACGACGTCGGACGGTCGAGCATCTGGTGCGGCAGCGCATCGATGCCTTCGAAGTACGACAGCACTTCTTCCTTGCTGCCGTCGCGCACGCCCCAGACTTCTTGCTCACGGCTATGGAACGTGACCACGAGGTTGTATTGCGTGCCGCCGCGCAACGGGTAATGCACGAGGTGGCAGTTCGGCCCGGCCCAGACGACCGGCGCGTTGACCTGCAAGTCCTTCGGCATGTTCTCGACGTCGACCACGGCGCGATACACCACATGACCGGTCACGCGCGGCTCGTCGCCGATCAGCACGGCGCGCACGGCGGACTTCACGCCGTCGCAGCCGATCACGGCGTCGGCCGTGTGGCGCTCGCCATGCTGGTCGATGACGGTGACGCCCTTGTCGTCCTGTTCCAGCGAGACGACCCGCGTCGCGGTGCGGAACTGAATCAACGGGTTGCGCTGTACTGCTTCGAGAATCGACAGATGGATGTCGGCGCGGTGGATCACGGCGTACGGATTGCCGAAGCGCTCGCGATACGGCGCGCCGACGTCGACTTGCGCGATGATGCTGCGGTCGATGGCGTCGCGCAGCGTGATGTGGTCGGTGAAGACCGAACGCCCGCGCGCCGCCTCACCGACGCCGAGGGCGTCGAGTGCCGCGAACGCATTGGCGGCGAGCTGAATGCCCGCGCCGATCTCGCCGATGGTCTCGGCCTGCTCCAGCAGTTCGATCTGCACGCCCTGATTGGCGAGCGCGAGGGCAGCCGCCAGGCCGCCGATGCCGCCGCCAACGACGAGGGCTTTGGGCTGAAAGGTTTGACTCATGGTTGTCTCCTGCGGCCTGTCCAGCCGTTCTGGATGGAAGTCAGGCCGTGTAATCCGGCTGACGATTGGGCGCTGCCGCGAGGAAGGCGGGATGCGTCTGCGCCTGCGCGTACACCGCCATCGCTCGTGGATACGCCGACAAGTCGCACCCCGTGCGCTGGGCATTCGCGATTTGCGGAATCAGGCAGACGTCGGCAAGCGTCGGTGCATCGCCGAAGCACCATGCGCCGTGTCCATGCTTGCCGAGCAATCGCTCCACGCCTGCCATGCCCTCGTCGACCCAGTGGCGGTACCACGCATTCTTCTGCTCGACACTGAGGCCCAGCGGGCCTTGCAGATACTTCAGAATGCGCAGGTTATTCACCGGGTGCATGTCGCAACTGACGAGCATCGCCAGTTCGAGTACGCGCGCCCGTGCCTCGATGTCTTGCGGCACCAGACGCGGCGCGGGCCACCTCGCGTCGAGATAGTCGAGGATGGCGAGCGACTGGCCCAGCGAAAAGTCGCCGTCGATGAGCGCGGGCACGGCGGCCGACGGATTGACCTCGTCGACATACGCGCCGGCATGATGCTCGCCGACGCGGATATTCACCGGAATCGTGTCGAACGCCAGCCCCTTGAGCGCGAGCGCGATGCGCACGCGATACGACGTCGAGCTGTTGAAGAAGCTGTAGAGCTGCATGACGATGCCTCAGATCACGCGCACGGTGATCTCGCCGAGACCTTCCACGGCGGTGACCATCGTCTCTCCGGCCTTGACCGGGCCCACGCCTTCAGGCGTGCCGGTGTAGATCAGGTCGCCCGGCTCCAGACGGAAGAACTGCGACAGGTACGAGACCGTTTCCGCCACCGACCAGATCAGATGCGTGATGTCGCTCTTCTGTTTTTGCACGCCGTCGACCGTCAGCGAGATTGCCGCCTTCTCGATATGACCGACGCTCGACACCGGATGAATCGGGCCGATCGGGGCCGAGGCGTCGAAGGCCTTGCCGATTTCCCACGGACGGCCCATTTCGCGCATCTTCATCTGCAGGTCGCGGCGCGTCATATCGAGACCCACGGCGTAGCCCCAGACATGCTCGAGCGCCTGCTCGAGCGCAATGTCCGACCCCGCCTTGCCGATCACCGCGACCAGTTCGGCTTCGTAGTGGTAGTTGGTCGTCTGCGCGGGATACTTCAACGTGAGCGTCTCGCCGTAGGCCACCGGCAGCACGGCATCGGCCGGCTTGCAGAAGAAGAACGGCGGTTCGCGCTCGGGATCGAAGCCCATTTCGCGGGCGTGCGCGGCGTAGTTGCGGCCAACGCAGTACACGCGGCGCACGGCAAACTGATCGGTGCTGCCAACAACGGGAATGGCGACGGTAGCGGGCGGAGTGAAGACGAAGGACATAGGGTTTGACTCGACGAATAAAGATGAGAACAGTGGCAGCGCACGCAGATCATGCGGGGGTGCGGTACGCAGGGCCGTTAAGTGAGCGTTGGGCTGGTTTCAGGCGTGCAACTCGGGCTTGCAACGCGGGCGTGCAACTCGAGTGCTCGACTCAGGTGCGCGACTCCCGCAGCAGGTTCAGGGCGGCAAGCACTGGGCGATCCGAGTAGCTGAACAGCACGGCGTCGTCGAGCGCGGCGATCTGCACCGGCGCCCACGACGGCACGACGAAGTGATCGCGCGGCTCGAACTGGAAGACCTCGTCGCCAATGCGCACCGTGCCGTGACCTTCGACGACCGAGAACACCGTCGCATCGGTGCTGCGATAGGTCTTGCCCTGGAAGCCTGCGGGCAGGTATTGCATAAACGTCGCCATGGTCGGCATCGGCCAGCCGCCGGTCGCCGGATTCACATAGCGCAGCTTGATGCCGTCCCACGGATCGAGTTCGCCGTTGCGGTACAGCGTGTCGAGTGCTTCCCGCGAGCGGGCATACGGATAGCTGAAGATCGGCGAGGTCGGATCGCTGACCTTGTGATGCACCGGCAGCATGTTGTAGCCGTAGCGCGCGAAGCTGTCGCCTTCGGGGCGCTGCACCGGCTGTTGCGACTCGGGGTAGTTCTCGGCAAAGCCGGCGTCGAAGTACTGCACGAGCGGGATGTCGAGGCCGTCGAGCCACACGACCGGCTCGCCGTCCACCGGGTTGCCGTGGTCGTGCCATGTCCACGACGGGGTGATGATGAAGTCACCGGGGTGCATCGTGGTGCGCTCGCCGTTCACGGCCGTCCACGCGCCGCAGCCTTCCACGATGAAGCGCAGGGCCGATTGCGTATGACGGTGGCTCGGCGCGATCTCGCCCGGCAGAATGAGTTGCAGCCCGGCATAGAGCGAGCCCGTGATGCTCGACGATCCCGGCGTTCCCGGGTTCTGCAAGACCAGCACGCGACGCACGGCCTCTTCGGCGCTGATGACGCATCCCGCTTCCATCACCAGCGGGCGCACGTCGTTGTATTTCCAGATGGCAGGCACCACACGCGGGCGCGGCTGCGGGGGTACGAGGCTGTGCAGCGATTCCCACAGCGGGGCCATGTGGTTGCGGCCGATGTGTTCGTAATAGGCGGCGCGTTCGGCGCTGGGGGCGCGTGCAGACATGCGTGTCTCCGTGTCGGTGTGGGGCCCGGTCAACGCGTCGGAAACGCTTGGCTGACGAGGGCTTGCGGGTCTATGAGTAGCGTTATACTCGGCGAGACATATTCTTTGAAATGAATAAATCATCGGATCCATACGAAAAATTGTATGGGTCGGGGCGTGCTTTAGGGCATCGCAAAGGTGCCTGGAGACTGTGTATGGACTGGACCCACCGCTTGCGTCTGCGCAACCTGCAGATGCTGCTGACCCTCGCGGAGACTGGCAACATGAGCCAATCCGCGACATTGCTCAACACGACGCAGCCCGGTTTGTCGAAGTGGCTCAAGGATTTGGAGGAGGACATTGGCCTGCCGTTGTTCGAGCGGCAGGCACGGGGCTTGCGACCCACAGCCTACGGAGAATCCCTGATCCAGCATGCCCGTCGGATCGAAGCGCAGCTCGACACGGCGCGCGACGATCTCGACGCCATGCGCGAGGGCGGTAGCGGGCTGGTGGCGATCGGCACGTCGGGGGCGTCGTCGGCGGACACGGTGCCGCTCGCGATGCTGCTGCTCCTGCAGCGCATGCCCCGTGTGCAGGCGCGTGTGATCGAGAACACGATGGACCGGCTGATGAATCAGCTCGCGCACAGCGAGATCGACATCGTCGTCGGGCGCTCGGCGCCGGAACTGCAGGATCGCAATGTTCGCGCCGAGGCGCTGTATCTGGAGCCGCTGCATTTCGTCGCGCGCGCGCGCCATCCGGTCTTCTCGCTCGACAAGGTGGACTGGCCCGACATGCAGCGTTACCGCTGGGTGGTCTGGCCGCGCGGCACGCCGATTCGCAACGCGCTGGAGGCGGCGCTCGCGGAGGCCGGATATCCATTGCCGAACGACACCGTCGAGTCGAACTCTACGATTCTCAATCTCACGCTGCTCAACAACAGCGACATGATCGGCCTGGCATCGCACCGTACGGCAAGCCGCTTGCAGGCGCTTGGTGCCCTGCGTATCGTGCCGTTGCGGCTGGCGGGGTTCGGGGCGATCTCGATGTATTGGCGCGACGATGGCGCGAACCGGGCCGCGGTGGCGGCGGCGCTCGACTGCCTGCGCAGCGCGGCAAGACGCTCGACGGGCGACGCGGTCGCGGGCGTCGAAGGGGACGGATGAGCTTGCCGAACGCGTTGCCGGGCTGGCGGCTGCTACACTTGCCGCCTGTCGAAGTCACTCTCTCGGGGCGTCAATGATTGGCCGCATCTCCGGCACGTTGCTGGAAAAGAATCCGCCGCACATCCTGGTCGATTGCCAGGGCGTGGGCTATGAAATCTCGGTGCCGATGAGCACCTTCTTCAACCTGCCGAACCTCGGCGAGCGCGTAACGCTGCTCACCCAGTTCATCGTGCGCGAAGACGCCCAACTGCTGTTCGGCTTCGGCTCGCCCGACGAGCGCAATACCTTTCGCGAACTGCTCAAGATCTCCGGCGTGGGTGCCCGCACTGCACTCGCCATTCTCTCGGGCATGAGCGTCGCGGACATCGCGCAGGCCGTCACGCTCCAGGAGTCGGGGCGGCTGACCAAGATCCCCGGCATCGGCAAGAAGACGGCCGAGCGTTTGCTGCTCGAACTCAAGGGCAAGCTCGGCGCGCAACTGGGCACGGTGCCCGGCGCGGTCACACCGCACGACCACAAGAGCGACGTCGTCAATGCATTGCTCGCGCTGGGCTACTCCGACAAGGAGGCGCTTGCCGCCGTCAAGAGCGTGCCGGACGGCACGAGCGTATCCGACGGCATCAAGCACGCGCTTAAGTCGCTCTCCAAGGCCTGAGCGCAATACGAACCGGCCTCGTCGAGGCCGCAGGGAGCCAGTGAGGAGGTGGCATGCAACTGCGATGGCTGGAAGACTTCGTCGAACTGGCGCGCACGCGCAGTTTCACGCGAGCGGCGGAGAACCGTTTCGTCACGCACCCGGCCTTCGGGCGACGCATCCGTGCCCTGGAGGAATGGGTCGGCACGCAACTCGTCGAGCGCAGCAAACCGCTTGAACTGACCGCTGCCGGCACCGTGTTTCTCGATGCGGCCACCAACGCGCTCGACATTCTCCACGGCGCTCGCACGCAGTTACAGGACGCCGCGCCCACGCTCGAAAACAATCTGAAGATCGCCACGGGCCGAACCCTGGCCGCCACCTTCTTTCCGGATTGGTACGACGAGGCGGTCTCGCGCATCGGCTTCTTCACCGCGACCCTGTCCACGGGCGGTGCCGAGGAAGCCATTCTGCGGCTGGCGGCAGGCGAGGTCGATCTGCTCATCGTGTATTCCAGCGCGCACACGCGGCTGCTCATCGATCAGGAGCGTTACGACTGGTTGAGTGTGGCGCGTGAAGTGCTGGTGCCGGTGAGCGCGCTCGATGCCAAGGGGCGCGCCACCTATCGGCTGGCGGCCGGGCCGTCGCCGATTCCCTGGCTGGCGTTTTCCCGCACGTTGACGTTGCGGGCCGTGTTGGCCCGTCATCTGGCCGAGATGGCAACCCGTCCCACGCTCAAGCCTGTGTATCAGGCCGATTCGTACGAGGCCATTCTGGCGATGGCGCGGCGCGGCGCCGGTATCGCCTGGCTGCCGCAACGCCTGGTGGCCGACGACATTGCGCGCGGCACGCTCGCCATCGTGGGGGGCAAGGAATGGCAGATTGGCTTCGATATTGCGCTCTACCGGCGCCGGCACCAACCGCACCCGGTGCTCGACGCCATTTGGCAGATCGAGCGTCAGGCATCGGGAGACGACGCCTGATGCGCGCGCCGCCCCTCGATGTGCCCGATCAGTGCTCGTGTTGCAGGTACTTCGCCTGACGCGGCAAGCGCAGACTGACGAGGAACGCCAGCACCATCATGCCGGTCACGTACCAGTAGAACGTCGGCTCCATGCCCGCCTTCTTGAGGCCGAGCGCGACATATTCAGCCGAACCGCCGAAGATGGCATTGGCCACGGCATAGGCCAGGCCCACGCCGAGCGCGCGCACTTCGATCGGGAACATTTCGGCCTTCACGATACCGCTGATCGACGTGTAGAAACTCACAATCGCCAGCGCCACGCAAATCAGGACAAACGCTGCCGTCGGGCTTTGTACCGTCTTGAGCGTCGTGAGAATCGGCACCGTGGCAATGGCGCCGAGCGCGCTGAAGAGCAGCATGTTGTTGCGGCGGCCGATCTTGTCGGACAGCATGCCGAAGATCGGCTGCATGCACATGTAGACGAACAGGCAGCCGGTCATGATGTAGCTGGCCGTCTTGATCGGCATGCCTGCCGTGTTCACCAGGTACTTCTGCATGTACGTGGTGAAGGTGTAGAAGATCAGTGAGCCGCCGGCCGTATAGCCGAGCACCGTGAAAAACGCGGCCTTGTGATGGCGGAACAGCCCCGTGATCGACCCGGCTTCGCTGCTGTTGCGGCTCGCGCTCGTCGACGTTTCGTGCAGCGTGCGACGCAGCAGCAAGGCAACGACCGCGGTGATTGCGCCGACCACGAACGGAATACGCCAGCCCCACGCCTTGAGTTCAACCTCGCTGAGCAGTTGCTGGAGAATCACCACCACGAGCACGGCGAGCAGTTGGCCGCCGATGAGCGTGACATATTGGAACGACGAGAAGAAGCCGCGACGGCCCTTGAGCGCCACTTCACTCATGTACGTCGCCGTCGTGCCGTATTCGCCACCGACCGACAGGCCTTGCAGCAGGCGTGCCACCAGCAACAGTGCCGGGGCCCAGTTGCCGATGCTGGCGTGCGTCGGGAGCGCCGCGATGAGCAGCGAGCCGAAGCACATCATCATCACCGAGATGACCATCGAGTTCTTGCGGCCATTACGGTCGGCGATGCGGCCAAAGATCCAGCCGCCGATGGGGCGCATCAGGAAGCCGGCCGCAAACACGCCCGCGGTGTTGAGCAACTGCGCGGTGGGATTGGCACTCGGGAAGAACGCCGGCGCGAAGTAAATCGCGCAGAACGCATAGATGTAGAAGTCGAACCACTCGACCAGATTCCCGGACGATGCCGCGACGATCGCGAAAACGCGCTTGCGGATTTCTTCCGGGGTGGGGGGCTGGGTGGCCAGGGTGGCGTTGGTAGTCACTGTGTCTCTCATTTCTAATGGCGATGGGGGCATCGCATCAATCACTACGTTTGCAACATGACGCGGATGCGCTCGGCCCTGCGGAACAGACTATCCGAAAGGCACCAGCAGGCAACGCGTCGCGGGGGCGGGGCCACTATAGCGGGTGTGGGCACCGACAGACAATGCCTGAACGCAGAATCGATTATTGTGAATATCGAAACAATCGCGTTGATTGTTGCGTTGCAGCATAATGATCGTGCCCGTCGGACGGCGGTTTGCCGGCATCTTGTGATCGTTTTGACAGCTGGGACGAAACGTGGAAATTCGAGAAAATTTTTTTCGAATGCGCCGCGCGACGAAGTGCCGATTGACCGCCAGGCCGTTGAACGTTCATCCCTGCCTCACTCGCGCGGATGGAACTGTGCCAGCAAATCGAGAAATAACTCCAGCGCGCGAGTTCTGGGGCGCGACGCTTCCGTGATGGCACTGATGGCGTTTTCGTACTCAGGGCCTGCCGGTACCTGGGCCAGTGCATGGCGCTTTGAAAACAGGGCGGCGTAATACTGCGGCAACAGGCCGACGTAATGTCCCGAGAGCACCAGCATGGCGACGGCCTCCAGCCCCGACGCCGTCGGTCCTCGCGTCAGCCCCAGCGAATTGAGCGCCTCATGGACAAACGGCTGACTGCGGTACACAAGGGGTAGCGTCGACGCCTCTTTGATTCGATGCCGAGCGACGTACAAGCGGTGACGCTCGATAAACAGCGGCTGGTAGTGAAATCCGGCTTCGCGGCGGTACATCCCGCGAATTGCAATCTGTACCCGGCGCTCGCGCAATGCGAGGTCGAGTTCGTTGAACGTCATGACCGTCAGTTCGACCTTCACGTCGGGCGCCTGCGCCTTGAGCGCGGCCAGCGCTTCGGGGATATGGCAACCGACATCCGACACGACGTGCTCGACCATACCGATGGACAACGTGCCCGAGAGCACACCGCGTACCGCATCGATCTCGGGGCGTATGCGCTCCAGCGACTTCAGCGCGTCACGCGCAAGTTCCAGCGCGACCTTCCCCGCATGCGTGAGAACAAAGCCCGACGGCCCACGCTCGCACAGGCGGGTGCCCAGCGTCTCCTCGACCTCGCGGATGTGCCGGCTGATCGACGCCTTCGACATGTTCAGTTGCTTCTCCGCCGCAGCAAAGCCGCTGGCCTGAGCCACCGCACAGAAGATGCGCAACGAGCGCAGGTCACGCTCACTGAAGTCACGACTCGCCACCGCTCCACTCCCGGAAAAAGCGCCACGGCCGTTGCCGACGACGCGTCTCAAAAGGTTTCGTTTATTGAAACCATACCAATAAAAAAATCATTTTTCATGATCTTTTTGCCCGCATACATTGGTTTCCAGCCGCACCGGATCGGTCTCGACCGCCCGGCTGCGCCCGACCGATTCGATACCCACACCCCGCGAGGCAAGCGATGAAGACCTGGTCCAGACGATTCTTTGTAAAGGCGACGCTCGCATCGAGCGCCGCATTGGCGCTGCCGGCGCTGCCGACCCTGGCTTTCGCCGAAGGCGGTACCCTGGCCGACATCAAGAGGCGCGGCAAGCTCACGGTCGGCACCGAGGCGGCCTACGAGCCGTTCGAGTTCGTGGAAAACGGTCAGGTTGTCGGGTACGGGCACGACGTGCTCGAACTGATGGCGGCAAAACTCGGCGTGAAGCTCGAGCAGATGAACCTGCCGTTCCAGGGGCTGCTGCCGGGCCTGATGTCGCACAAGTTCGACTTCGTCGCCACCAGTGTGGGCATCACGCCGGAGCGCGCCAAGCGCTTCGCCTTCAGCCAGCCGGTGGGCGTGGTGCGCTCGGTTCTGATGGTGCGTGCCGACGACGTGGCGATCCAGCGCGACATGGACATCGCGGGCAAGACCATCGGCACGCAGATGGGCTCGTCGTCGCAGCCGGTGGCGGACGAATTCGAGAAGGAACTGAAGGAAAAGACCGGCAAGGGTTACGCCGGCACGCGCCTGTTCCAGGCTTATCCGGACGTGTCGAACGCGCTCGCGAACAAGACCATCGACGTGGCGCTGATGCCGTCCAATATCGCGGCCGTCCAGATGCGCAAGCAGCCCAACGTCTTCCGCATTGCCGGCGCCATCGGGCAGCCGAAGCTGCTGGCATGGGTTGCCAACCCCAACGATCTGGAGATCCGCAAGTTCATCAACGATTCGCTCGATGAACTCCGCGCGAACGGCAAGCTCGCGGCGCTGCAGAAGAAGTGGTTCGGCGCGTCGATGGACACGCCGCACGCCAACTACCTGCCGCAAGGTGCCATTTGACGGCCGCGAATCTGCTCGGCGCGCTCGACATGGGCGGCGTGATCGCACCGTTTCTGGAAGGTGTCGTCTCGGGAACGGCGATCACGCTCGCCGCGTCGGCCGTCGCTTTCGCCATCGGTCTGGTGCTCGGCGTCGTGCTGCTGCTCGCCCGCATCTCGCCGCTCGCGCCGTTGCGCTCGCTCGTGGTGTTGTGGGTGAGCCTGATCCGCGGCACGCCGGCGCTGATTCACATGCTGATCGCGTACTACATGGTGCCGGCGCTGTTCGATATCTCGATTTCGCCCATCACCGCCGGGATTGCGGCGCTGGCGTGCAACACCAGCGCCTATATCGTCGAGATTCTGCGCGGTGCGTTGGGCACGATCTCTCGTGGACAACGGGCCGCCGCGTACGCCATGGGCATGCGCGTCTCGCAGGTCTGGCGGCACGTGCTGCTCCCACAGGTGATCTATCGCGCCATTCCGCCGCTCACCAGCGAGTTCACGATCCTGCTCAAGGCATCGTCGCTGATGTCGATCATCGCCGTGCCGGAGCTGGCAACGGTGGCGCGCAACGCCACGCTTCAGACCGATCTGCCGCTACAGGTGTTCGCGATCACCGCCGCCGTGTACTTCGTCCTTCTGTTCTGCATTTCGGCCGCCTCGCGTCTGTGCGAGCGCCGCGTCTCCAGGATGCTGCCCCATGGCCATTGATGTCTCCATCGTCAGGGAAGCGATTCCCGTGCTGCTCGAAGGCCTGCGCGTCACGGCGCTGGTCAGCATTATCGGCGTGCCGCTCGGCGTGGCGATCGGTATTGTCGCCGCCTATGCCGCCCAGTCGCGCACCGTCCTGCGCCCCGTCGCGCTGGGCTACGTGGAGCTGGTGCGCAACATCCCGTACCTGATCCTCGTCTATCTGTCGTTCTTCGGCTTGCCCAAGCTCGGCGTCGGCGCGTCGGCCATGACCGTCGCGGTGGGGTGTACGGCGTTCTACACCGGCGGCTACTTCTGCGAAATCCTGCGCGCGGCACTGCGCAGCGTGGCCCGAGGACAGACGCATGCGGCGCTCTCGCTCGGCATGACCTATTGGCAGACGCAACGGCACATCGTCGCGCCGCAGCTCTTCGGCTTCCTGATTCCGCCGACGACGAGCCTCGTGATCATGATGTTCAAGGACTCCGCCATCTTTTCGGTCATGAGCCTGCCGGAGATGACGTACCAGAGCAACCTGCTCACGGCCAACACCTTCGCCTACGTGGAAGTGCTTGGCACGACGGCATTGATCTACTGGGTCAGCAGCGTCTTGCTGGCCAGCGTGGGGCGGCGTCTGGAAACCGTTGTCGGGCGACGTGCCCGGCACGCCTGATACCCCTGACACCACCGAAACTCCCCCTCGAGGACACTCTCATGACAACCTACACCGTGGCGCCCCGTACCGGCCATCCGACCCTGCTGTATTCGGAGCTTGATCTCGACATCGACAACCTCAGGGCCGACATCGCCGTGTTGGGCATGCCGTACGGCGCCCCGTATGCGGCGTCGGATTTCAGCAACGACCAAACGAATGCACCGTCCGCCATCCGTCAGGCGACGGATCGCGTCGTGCGCCGCCCGGGCCACTACGACTTCGATATCGACGGACCGCTGCTCCAGGGACGCACGGATATTCGCTTCGTCGATTGCGGCGACATCATCCCCGACCTGACGAAGCCCGGCGAGCACTACGCCCGCGCCGAGGCGGTGGTGCGCCGCATCGTGGCCGGCGGCGCGATGCCCATCGTGCTTGGCGGCGATCACGGCATCACCACGCCCGTGCTGCGCGGCCTGAACCAGAAGGGGCCGATCACGCTAGTCCACATCGATGCCCACCTGGATTGGCGCGACGACGTGAACGGCGTGCGCGAAGGCCTCTCTAGCCCGATTCGCCGCGCGTCGGAGATGGCGCACGTGGATCGCATCGTGCAGATCGGCCTGCGCGCGCAGGGCAGCGGACGCTACGAGGAACTCGTCGCGGCGCGCGCCTACGGCGCCGAGCTGGTGACCGCGTATGAACTGCACGACATCGGCATGGATGCTGTGCTCGCGCGCATTCCGGACGGGGGCAACTACTACCTCACCATCGACGCTGACGGCCTCGATCCGTCGACCATGCCGGCCGTTGCCGGTCCGGCGCCGGGGGGCGTGACGTTCGTGCAGGCGCGCAAGCTCATTCACGGCCTGGTACGCAAGGGGCGCGTGGTCGGCATGGACATCGTGGAGATCCAGCCCGAGAAGGACGACGCCAACATGATCTCGTGCGTGACGGCCGGTCGTCTGATCCTCAACCTGATCGGCGCGTCGATTCGTGCGGGGCACTTCGACAAATGAGCACCGCACAACCCATCATCGACATCCGGAACGTCGACAAGTGGTACGGCGCGCACCACGTGCTCAAGGCGTGTTCGACGCACGTGGGCAAGGGCGAGATTGTGGTGGTGTGCGGACCGTCCGGCTCCGGCAAGTCGACCCTGATCAAGACGGTCAATGCGCTGGAGCCGTTTCAGGAGGGCGATGTCGTCGTCGACGGCACGTCGCTCACCGCCAGCACGACAAATCTGCCGAAGTTGCGCAGCAAGGTCGGCATGGTCTTCCAGCATTTCGAGCTGTTTCCGCATCTGGATCTCACGCGCAATCTCACGCTCGCGCAGCAGATCGTGCTGGGTCGAGACGCCGACGCCGCGCGCACCAAGGCGCGCGCGTTGCTCGATCGGGTTGGCTTGTCTGCGCATGCGCACAAGTACCCGGGGCAGTTGTCGGGCGGTCAGCAGCAACGCGTGGCGATTGCGCGCGCGTTGTCGATGGACCCGATGGCGATGCTGTTCGACGAGCCGACCTCGGCGCTGGACCCGGAGATGGTCAACGAGGTGCTCGACGTGATGGTCGAACTCGCCCGCGAGGGCATGACGATGATGGTCGTCACGCACGAAATGGGGTTCGCGCGGCGCGTGGCCCATCGTGTGGTGTTCATGGAGGACGGGGCCATCATCGAGGACAGCCCGACCGACATGTTCTTCAACGATGCCGCCAGTGCCGCCGCCAAACGTTTTCTCTCGAAGATTCTCTCGCATTGAGCGCGCGACCCAGTCGCGCGCCGCGCCCACCCGCCTCAAAACGCTTTACCGAGACATCATGACGCATACCCGAATCCGAAAATTCAACACCCGCGACACGTATCCGGAGCAGAAGCTCGACAACGATCTTTGCCAGGCGGTCGTCGCCGGCAGCACTATCTATCTGCGCGGACAGATCGGGCAGGACCTCGATACGCGTGAGTCCGTCGGCATCGGCGATGTCGCGGCGCAAACGGAAAAGGCCATGGCGAACGTGGCGATGTTGCTCGACGAGTGCGGCAGCCAGCTCGCGGACATCTGCAAGGTCACCGTGTACCTGATCGATCCGCGTTATCGCGAGGCGGTCTACAACGTGATGGGACGCTGGCTCAAGGGCGTGTTCCCAGTGTCGACGGGCATCGTAGTGCAAGCGCTGGCGCGTCCGGAGTGGCTCGTCGAGATCGATGTGACGGCGGTGAAGTCGGCGGCATAGGCGGCATAGGCGACGTAAGCGACGTAAGCGACGTAAGCGACGTAAGCGGCATAAGTTGCGTGGGCCCCATAAGCCGCATTTGCCGCATTAGCGACGCAACAACGGCGCCTGGCCGGCGGGCAACCGTCGGCCGGGTACTGCGCCTTGCGGGCGCGGTCGAACACGTACAAGCGCACTCAGCAGCGCGCTCAGAGGCACATTCGGAAGCACACTCAAAAGCGGCGTTTGACGTAGATCGTCGCACCGAGGTCGTGTGAGCGCAGCAGCGGGATGCGGGCGCTTGCCGAGATGGTCCAGTCCTCAGTCTTGAGTGACAGTCCGCGCTTCGGGTCGGAGCCCAGCTTGTCGTCGGTGTTGGCCCATTGGACGAGGGACAACTGCGGTGCGGTGGAAGGCCCGATCTTCAGGTAGCTTTTCGCCGGTCGCGCGGCCGGTTCCGCTGTTGAGGTGTCGATCCAGTCCACATGGCCGGTGTCGGCCGTCGGCAGGGCACTGTTGATCGCTTCGATGCGCGTGTACAGGAACGCGTTGTCGTCGACTTGGGTAGTCGTGTCCGGACCCTCACGACCAAACGGATACAGGGTGACGCGAACGGCAGGAACCGCAGCAACCGAGACGGGGGGTGGCGGTTGCGGCACCTGTATGGGAAGTGGCCCGGGGCCAACGTTGGCCAGCATCATCTGTTCAGATGAGCCCGAGTTGGCGCCCTCTGCGATCGCCACGCCGCTTAGCGTAACGACACATGCGCCGATCATCCATTTGCTTAGGCACGCCATGGACATGCCTCCCGTGAAGGAATGGAAACGCTACGTCGCCAGCCCCAATTTGTCTCACGTACAACGACCTTCGTATAACGAACCGTCTTGCGTGGCTTTTTCGCCGTGTACGCATTTAGGAAGTGTAGTCAGTCATTTGCGTCCCGCCACCCCAATTTGCCCCCAGTTTGATCGTCATCACTTTGGGCGCAGCGGCTCAAGCCCACTGGACGTGACGCTAGCGCGGGTGGCGTTGGTGCGGCTCCGGGTTTGTCCTGAGGTCATCTTGGCCGTCCCCGATGCCGGCGTTTGAGGCGCCACGGCATGGAACGAGTCGCGTTCACGCCGAAGCGCGATGTGCTAGATTTAAATCAACAGGTGCGGGTATGCCAGTCGTGGCCGCGCGGACGTGACTCGCGCAGCGCCTGGGGAGGTCATCATGCGTGGATGCCAGCTCACTTTCTACACACAGCAGAATCACCGCCACGGCCATCAACCGGTCGCCGATTGGATCATGGGCGAGGTGCGGCAGTTGGGCATTCGCGGCGCGACCCTGTTCACGGGCACGGAAGGCATCGATCATGTCGGAAAACGGCACGCCGCTCGATTCTTCGAACTCGCCGAGCAGCCGATCGAGATCGTGCTGGCGATCACCGACGACGAAGCCGAGCGCTTGCTCGACGTGATTCGCGCCGAGCATGTCCGCGTTTTCTATACGCGCTTTCCTATCGAGTTCGGCACGCTGGGTGACGGTTAGGCGGAGTGGGGCCGCGCCACCCCAGCCTCGGCCTTAAGTGGCTCGCGAGCGTCTCAGGTCGCGAGCGCCGCTGAGGCGCGGCGCCCGCTCGACGGCAACACCAGCACGCCGATGAGACCGATGACCACACTCGCCAGCACGTAGTAGATCGGCGCGAGGTTGCTGCCGGTCACATGCACGAGCCAGGTATTCAGGAACGGCGCGAGTCCGCCGAACACCAGCACCGCGAGGTTGTACGTGACGGCGGCGCCGGTCGAGCGCACGCTGACCGGAAAGACCTCGGTCAGCACGATCGGCGTCGGGCCCCAGAAGAAGCTCATGAAGAACGACACGCCGATCTGCACCGCGAGCAGCGAACCCAGGCTCGGCAAGCTCACGAAATGCTTGAACAGCACGTACGACGCCACGCCGTACGCGATGATCGCGGGCAGCAGCACCGCCTTGCGACTGTAGCGATCCGACAGGTGGCCGGCCACCGGGCAGAACACGAGGATGACCAGCGTGGCGATGAAGGTGCTCAGGTTGACGTCGGCAGCCGACATCCCCAGTTGCTTCTTCGCGAAAATCGGCAGGAAGAACACGAACACATAGGCCGACACGGTACCGACCACCGACACGCCAAGCGTGCCGAGGACCGCGCGCGGATAGTCGCGAAACACGGTGCGCAGCGGCGTGTTCACGCGCTGGATCTTGCCGCGCTGCACGTCCTTCGCATAGGTGAGAAATTCCGGCGATTCGTCCACATTGGAGCGGATCAGCCAGCCCACCGGCCCGATCAGAATGCCGAGCAGGAACGGCAGACGCCAGCCCCACGATTCAAGATCGTGCGGCGCGAGATTGACCGTCAGCAGATACGCCACTAACGCGCCGAGAGAAAACGCCAGCGCCTGCGAGCACATCTGGAAGCTGCCGAAAAAGCCGCGACGATTCGCGGGGGCGAACTCGACCAGCATCGTGGTCGCGCCGCTGAACTCGCCGCCGACCGAGAAGCCCTGAATCAGTCGTGCGAGCACCATCAGGATCGGCGCCGCGATGCCGATGGCTGCGTGCGTCGGCAAGACACCGATCATGCCGGTGCCGATGGCCATCAGCACGATCGTCAGCGACAGCGCTTTCTTGCGGCCAACGCGATCGCCATACATGCCAAGCAAAATACCGCCGAGCGGTCGTACCGCGAAGCCGACGCCGAACGTCGCAAGGGTCAGCAACATCGACGCGAACTCGTTGCCGCTAGGGAAAAACAGCTTCGCAATCATTACGGCGAACAGGCCGTAGATCGCGAAGTCGAACCATTCGAAGGCATTGCCGAGTACCGAAGCGATGACGACTTTGCGCACCATCGCCGGCGACGGCGTCGGTTTTTCGTTCATTGCAATTCCCCTCAGATCGATTGTTAGGAAGGTGGTGGGCTTAGCCAAGCCGTTGTCGGACGATCTCAAGGAACACGGTCGCGCCGGTGGGGGCGGTGTCGTCGTCGAAATCGAATTCGGGGTGGTGGCAGGTGAGTCCGTCGTGACCGAGGAAGAAGTACGAACCAGGGCGCTGCTGCAACATGAACGCGAAGTCTTCCGAGGCCATCAGCGGGGCGACGTCGACGATCACGTTGTCTGCCCCCAGAACGCGCTCGGCCGCACGCCGCACGTGTTCGGTTTCGGCGGCGGTGTTGACGGTCGGCGGCGAGGTCTGCAGATGCTCGAAGCTGACTTCACAGCCATACATCGTCGCCGCGCCTTCGCAAATCGTGCGCAGTCGTGCGAGCGTGATGTCCTGCGCTTTGACCGACAGCGTGCGCACGGTGCCTTCGAGCACCGCGGTGTCGGGGATGACGTTGATCGCCGTGCCCGACAGGAACTTGCACACGCTCACCACGGCCGTGTCGAGCGGGTCGA
This sequence comes from Pandoraea eparura, assembly GCF_902459725.1. Lineage (GTDB taxonomy): Bacteria > Pseudomonadota > Gammaproteobacteria > Burkholderiales > Burkholderiaceae > Pandoraea > Pandoraea eparura. The sequence continues at coordinate 328,744 of NZ_CABPSH010000002.1, read as the reverse complement.
TGTTGCGACTCGCGATGCTCTGGATTGACTGCACCAGGGTGGTACCGACGATCAGCGGATCGATCGATTTGTGCGGCATCGCCGCATGGCTGCCGATGCCCTTGATGGTGATCCGGAACAGGTCGCACGCCGACAGGATGGCGCCGCTGCGCACACCGACCTTGCCGGCCGGCAGGGCGTTGTTGTTGTGCAGCGCGTAAATTTCGTCGCAATGGAATCGCTCAAACAGGCCGTCGTCGATCATGGCCGACCCGCCGCGCAGCGTTTCCTCGGCCGGCTGAAAGATCAGATGGACCGTGCCCCGGAAATCGCGATGCCGGGACAAGTGCCAGGCGACGCCGAGCAAGATGGCCGTGTGGCCGTCGTGGCCGCAACCGTGGAACACGTTGTCGTGCGTCGAGCGATGTGCGGGCGTGCCTTTTTCGCTCATGGGCAGCGCGTCCATGTCGGCGCGCAGACCGATCGACGGCCCCTCGCCGCGCGTGCCGCGGATCGTGCCGACCACGCCGGTGCCGGCGATGCCGGTTTCGATGTCGATCTGCCACTCGGTGAGCAGCCTTGCCACCAGGCCGGCCGTGCGATGCTCGTGAAAACCCAACTCCGGATGCTGGTGGATGTCCCTGCGCCAGGTGCGCATCTGTTCTCCAAGACCGCTCAATTCGCCATCCATCTGCATTGCGCCAACCTCTTTTCCGTGGGGGAGTGGGGGGTGTCCAGTGGCTGCCCGGACGATCCTTTTTTCGAAGAATAATTTATTAATTGAAATATTCAACTAATGAATTACCCGGATATTGTGGGGCGTCCATCAAGCTGCGCTATCATCGTCGTCGATGGCGAAGCGGCTGCAGGGGTGGGTGTGGCGGCGCAACGCGCTTTGATGGGATGAAGTCTTCAGACAGGGCGGCAGCACATGCGAGCAGGAACGTCACCGGTGGGGCATGACGAAGGACCGGAAGGCCGTGGCAAGGACGACAAGGCCAAAGCTGAAGGCGGCATGGCCGGCGGCGGGGCCTATTACTTGACGTTCAAGCTGGACCTGATCAAGAGCGAGATGATCAGCCGCGCCAACGCCGAGTACCGTCCCGCGTTCGGGCTCGATGTGCGTTCGCTGCGCGTGTTGCGGGTGATCTGCGACGCGCCTGGGATTACCGCGAGCGCACTCAATGCGCAGACGCTGATCGAGAAGACGCTGCTGTCGAAGCTGATTGCGGACCTGATTCAACGCAAGCTGGTTCGGCGCTCGATTCATCCCGACGACGCGCGCCACTTTCAGTTGTGGCCGACGGCCACCGGCAAGCGTTTGCGCGTGTCCAGCGATGCGCTCGGGCAATCGATGGAGACGGAGATGCTGTCGATGCTCACCGCCGAAGAGCGCGGGCAACTGAACAGCATTGTCGACAAGCTCGTCGACGCATTTCAAAAGGCAGGAAAGGCCCAGGGGTGAACATCGCGTGCGCGGGCGGGACGTCTGCCTGGTGCGACACCGCAGCCCATGGACGTTCCGGGGCGTAGCTCGTCATGGGGGCGGATGATGTTCGCATCAACCTTATTTTTTTCATGGATGCAACGAGCACGGGTGTGACGCGGTAACGAAGCACGTGGTTTCGCGGTAGCGATCGATGGCGTCAATCGCGGCGTCATCGATTGGTTTTCTCAACCCTCGGAGGTTAGAAATGCGAAAGACGCTCTCTATTCTGTTGTTGCTTGTCTCGCTGTATGTCTTCCCTGTTGTCCCTGCCGTCTCCGCTGTCGTGCCATTTCCCGCGAGTTTCACAACACGGACCATCACGACCAACGGCGCAAAGATTTACGTGCGCGTCGGCGGCCACGGGCCTGCCGTGGTGTTGCTGCATGGCTACGGCGAGACCGGCGATATGTGGGCGCCGCTCGCCGCGAAGCTGGCCGTCAACCACACGGTGGTCGTGCCGGATCTGCGCGGCATGGGACTTTCTGACCATCCCGCGACTGGCTACGACAAGAAGAACGAAGCGCGCGACATCGCCGGTGTACTGGACACACTTCAGATCGGCAAGGTCGACGTGGTCGCCCATGACATCGGCAACATGGTCGCTTACGCGTTCGCGGCCGAGCAGCCTGAGCGCGTATCCAAGCTCGTGTTGATGGATGCACCGATACCCGGCGTCGGCCCGTGGGAGGAAATCCTGAAGAGCCCACTGCTCTGGCATTTCCGCTTTGGCGGGCCGGACATGGAGCGATTGGTGAAAGGCCGCGAGCGCATCTATCTGGATCGCTTCTGGAACGATTTTTCGGCGAATCCGAAAAACTTCGACGAGGCCTCGCGCCGGCACTACGCCAAATTCTATGCCTTGCCCGGCGCCATGCATTCGGGCTTCGAGCAGTTCCACGCTTTCGATCAGGACGTGATCGATAACAAGACCTTCCTCGCCAAAGGCCCGTTGCCGATGCCGGTGCTCGCCATCGGTGGCGAAAAATCCTTCGGCACCATGATGGAAACTGTGGCGCGCGGGGCGGCCGGCAATGTGCGGGGGGTGGTGATCCCGGGCGCAGGCCACTGGCTCATGGAGGAGCAGCCGAAGGCAACGGTGGAGGCCATCGTCCAGTTCCTTCAATGATGGCGTTGCCGAGAACGCCTTGATCGATGGACAGGCAACGCCGGATCCGGTCCGGACGTTGCTCGCCAGCCCGGCGCTTGGCGTTCCGTGCCATCGCTGCGGGTGCCGCCTCACCGGGGCGGCCGCCGATTTCCCAATCAGCACCCGCGCGTGCCGAATCGGCACGAAGCCGCTTTTTCTGCCGCCTACACTCCGCTTCCTGAGACTGGCTGATGGCTACAGCGTGCCTTCAAGGCGCCCCGGGGCCATCGCACACCTATCCCCAACGCCAGCGATCCAGAGGAGCCGGGCATGACCCACAACGCCAAACCCCACAACCCGTGGCGCGAAATTTGCGCCGCGAGCATCGGTAACGCACTCGAGTTTTACGATCTGCTGATCTATGGCTACTTCGCCATCGTGATCGGGCAGTTGTTCTTCCCCGCGCACGACGCGACGACGTCGCTGCTGCTCTCCGTCGGTACCTTCGGTATCTCGTTCGTGACGCGCCCGCTGGGCTCGATCATTCTGGGCAGCTATGCCGACCGCGCCGGACGCAAGGCGTCGCTCACGGTGTCCATCGCCTTGATGATGCTCGGCACCGCCATGATCGCGTTCGCCCCGACCTATGCGCAGATCGGCATTTTCTCGCCGCTGCTGATCATCGTCGCCCGAATGCTGCAAGGCTTCTCGACGGGCGGCGAGTTCGGCGCCGCCACGGCCTTCATGGTTGAACATGCCGACGCGAAACGCCGTGGGTTCTTCGCGAGCTGGCAGATGTCGACGCAAGGTCTTGCCACCGTGCTCGCCGCCGGGGTGTCCGCGCTGCTGAGCCTGCTGCTCACGGCCGACCAGCTTAGCGCATGGGGCTGGCGCATCGCCTTCGCCGTGGGCCTGCTCATCGGCCCGGTCGGTCTCTACATCCGTCGCAACATCGACGAGACCGCCGACTTCAAGAAGCTCGGCGAAAAGCAGCGCGAGACGTCGCCGCTGCGCGAAGTCTTCGGCCGCGATCGCGTCAATATGCTGCTCGGTGCCGGTGTGGTCGCCGCCGCCACCGCGTTCAACTACGTCCACAAGCTCTACATGCCAACCTATGCCGTCAAGCAACTGCATATCCCGGCGACGTCGTCGTTCATCGGCGCGGTGGTCACCGGCGTGATGCTCATGATCGCCGCCCCCGTCGTGGGCCACCTCTCGGACCGCTTCGGCCGCATTCGCGTGATGCTCTGGGCGCTGATCCTCGTGGGCGTGACGACGTACCCGTTGTTCGTGCTGCTCAACAAATATCCGACCTTCCAGACGTTGCTCATGGTGCAGGCGCTTGTCGGTCTGCTCATCGCCGTGAGTCTCGCGCCGCTGCCCGCCCTGCTGGCGGACATCTTCCCGACAAGCACGCGCGGCACAGGCCTGGCGCTGTCGTACAACTTCTCGGTGACGCTGTTCGGCGGGTTCGCGCCGCTCATCGTGACCTGGCTTATCGACGCCACGCACAACAAGCTCGCCCCGAGTTTCTACGTGATGACGACCGCCGTACTGAGTGTTGGTGCGGTGATCTCGCTCGGCCGCCGCGTGCGCGCAGGCAAAATCGCAGGCGTAACGCACGGCTCGCCGCGCGCCTCCAGGGTTTGACCGACGCATCGGACGTCCGGCACGCGACGCGTTTCCTTCGCTGCAGCCCTCGCCCGATGCACTGAATTTCGCCGTGACGACAACGTTCGCCGATCTTCGGTTGCAACGTCGTCGTTTTTTTGCGGCATCCTCTGCGGAGCATTTTTCATGACCACGCTTGAAGCGATCCGCGCCGCTCTGCCGGCGTACCCCATCGAAGTCTCGTTCCCCGACATCGCACGCTGGCGCGAAGGCAACACCGGCATCGACTATCTGCATTCGTTCGACAGCGGCAAGCCTGGCAAGCACGTGATGATTCTTGCGCTCACGCACGGCAACGAAGTGAGCGGTGCCATTGCGGTCGACACGCTGCTCGCCGCGGGGGTGAGACCCACGGCGGGACGCCTGTCGCTCGGTTTCGGCAATATCGGGGCTTACGAGCAATTCAGCGCCGAGAACGCCGACGCCACGCGCTTTCTCGACGAAGACATGAACCGTGTCTGGACGCCGTCGACGCTCGACGGCGAGCGCCAGAGCCGCGAGCTGGCGCGAGCCCGTGCGATGCGCCCGTTCATCGACACGGTCGATCTGCTGCTCGATATTCACTCGATGCATGAGGCGTCCGCACCGCTGATGATGACCGGCCCGCTGGAGAAGGCGATTGCGCTGGCCGCCGAACTCGGCATGCCCGAGCACGTCATCGTCGACAAGGGGCACGCCAACGGCACGCGCATGCGCGATTACGGCGGCTTTGGCGACCCGGCCAGCCCGAAGAACGCACTGCTGATCGAAACCGGTCAGCATTTCGCGGGGAGCGCGCGCGATGTCGCGCTCGATTGCGCGGCGCGTTTCCTGATTCACGCGGGCGTCGTGGCCGAGGCCGATATGACGCCATACCTGACGCAAACGCGGCCCGCTCGACAGAAGTTCGTGGAAATCACGCAGCCGGTCGTGGCACGCTCGATGGACTTCCGCTTCTCGCAGCCGTTCACGGGGCTTGAGGTGATCGAGAAGGCCGGCACGGAGATCGCCCGCGACGGCGACGAGGTCATCGTCACGCCCTATGACAACTGCGTGATCGTGCAGCCGTCGATGCGACACCTTGGCGTGAACGTCACGATGATGCGACTGGGCCGCTTGCTGGATCGTTGAGGCCTGCGGGGGGCGCCGTGTCGGTCGCGTCGCCGGAATCGCCAGCCTGCGTCCGTTTGCCGCGACGCAGGCTGAGTTGGGCCAGCACGTCGGCGTGTTGATTGCCCCATCGGTACAACATCTCGATGGGCTCGATGAACAACTCGCCCAGCGGCGTGAGCGAATACTCCACCTTGGGCGGCACGACGGCAAACACCTCGCGATGAATCAGGCCGTCACGTTCGAGTTCGCGCAACGTCTGCGTGAGCATCTTCTTGGAAATCCCGGGTAACCGGCGCTGCAATTCTCCCGTGCGTGTGGTGCCGCATTGCAACGCGTAGAGCACCATGCTCGTCCACTTCACGCTGAAGAGTTCCAGCACGCGACGCGGCACGCAGGTTTCTTCGAAGACGAAAGGGGCAGGTTTGTTTATGGTAACCAATTGGTGACTATTCAACTGAAAGGTGCCTACTGGGGATTTGGGGTCTTCGTCACTATACTTTGTGGCGATGGTGCGCGTCATCCGCGGTAAGGGGGCCTCGGGCTTTCCCCTTGGCATGCCGGATGGGCGCGCGCAGGACATTGGAGAATCCCATGAGCAGTTTGTCGAAGACGGCCCTCTCGATGCTGGACCTGGTACCCGTGCGCGCCGGCGGCACGGTGGCCGACGCCCTGAAACAATCCACGGAACTGGCGCAGCATGTTGAACGCTTGGGCTTCACGCGGTTCTGGCTGGCCGAACATCACAACATGGACGGCATCGCGAGTTCGGCGACCGCCCTGTTGATCGGTCACATTGCGGGCAAGACGTCGCGCATTCGCGTGGGGTCGGGCGGCGTGATGCTGCCGAACCACCCGCCGCTGGTCGTTGCCGAGAACTTCGGCACGCTCGCCGCGCTGTATCCGGGGCGCATCGATCTGGGCCTGGGGCGTGCGCCCGGTGCCGATCAGGCCACCATGCGCGCGCTGCGTCGCGACCGGCTGTCCGATGGCGACGATTTCCCCGAGCAGGTCGCCGAATTGCGGGCGTTGCTCGCGCCCGCGCAGCCGGGGCAACGGCTTGTCGCGACGCCCGGCGCGGGCAGCGATATTCCGGTGTGGTTGCTGGGCTCGTCGCTGTTTTCCGCGCAACTCGCGGCGCATTTGGGGCTGCCGTACGCATTCGCATCGCACTTTGCGCCGCGATTCCTGTTCGACGCGCTTCGCTTGTACCGCGAGCGCTTCCGTCCCTCGGCGGTGTTGGATAAGCCCTACGTGATGGTGGGCGTGCCCGTCGTAGCCGCGCCCACGGACGAGGAGGCGGCATTTCTTGCGACGTCCGCGCAGCAGAAGATTCTGGCGCTCATGCGCGGACAGAGTCTGAAGTTGCAGCCGCCCGTCAATGATATGGACCAGCGTTGGGATCCGGCGGAACAGCACTCGGTGGAAGCGTTCCTCGGCGTGGCCGTGGTGGGTGGCCCCGAACGAGTGCAGGCCGGGTTGTCCGATCTGGTCGAGCGCACGCAGGCCGATGAGTTGATGCTCGTCACCGACATCTACGATCCCGCGTTGCGATTGCGCTCGTGCGATATCGTCGCGGCCGCCTGCAAGGCCTGACGATGCGGATCGTGTCGTTGGCTCAGGCAGGGTGCGCATCGCCGGCGGCATAGGTGGCGTAGGCGACGCAGGCAGCTCGGGCAGCTCGGGCAGCTCAGGCAGCTCAGGCAGCTCAGGCAGCTCAGGCAGCTCAGGCAGCTCAGGCAGCTCAGGCAGCTCAGGCGGCTCGGGCAACCCCGGCGACGCGCATCGCAGGTGGCATAGGCAGAGGCAGGGGCGCGCGGCTTACGTCCCTTGCCTTCGGGCTTACCTCGGTGCGTCAGCGAAAGCGTCCGATGGAGAAAGGCGAGAGGTCGAGGGCAATCCGCTCGCCGGATACCAGTGCCGCGATCGTGCGTCCGGTCGAGGCGGCGGCGGTCAGGCCCACGTGACCATGGCCGAATGCGTAGAACGCGTTCGGCACCTTCGACGCCGCCCCCAATACCGGCAGCGAATCCGGCGTGCTGGGACGGAATCCCTGCCAGCGCGCACCGTCGACCGACTGTGTCGGCTTCGGGCCCTTCACGGCGCCGGGGAACATCGTGTGCAACTGCTTGAGCAGCAGATCGGCGCGGCGCCAGTTCGGTGCCGCCTGCAGGCCGGCCAGCTCCACCGTGCCCGCGCCGCGAAGGCGGCCGTTCATCGGGGTGGCGAACAGCTTGCCTTCGGCCCACATGACGGGACGTGAGGGCATGTCGTCCGGCGTCGGAATCTCCACGTGATAACCGCGCTCGGTATCGAAGACAAGGGTGTCGCCCAACTGGCGCACGAACGGTGCGGACCACGCGCCGGCCGCGATTACGACGGCGCTTGCGGGTTCGCGGCCCCGGTCGGTGTGCACGGCCACGGCCTGCGCGCCGTTGGTCTCGATGGCCGTGGCGGCAGCATCGACGATGCGCCCGCCCCGCGCGACCACTTGCGCCGTCAGACGTGCCAGCAGCGCGCCGGGGTCTGGCGTGTGGCCTGTCTCGCCGATGTAGCGGGCGCCCACGAAGTCATGCGACAGCGCCGGCTCGAATTCGCGCAATGCGGCCGCATCCAGCGTTTCGATGTGCACGCCGTTGTCGCGGCGCAGCGCCATGCCGCCTTCGTCGCCCGCCATGCCCTTCTGGCTGGAATAAGCGATGAGATAGCCACGACGCTTGACGAGATCGTTCGCGCCGGCATCGTCAAGCAGCGGTTGATACGCGTCGAGCGCGGGGCCGAGCAGTGCGCGCAGCGCGCTCGCCTGCGCGGCAACGCGTGCCGGCTGGCTGGCGGCGACGAAGCGCATCAGCCACGGCACCATGCGCGGGAGATAGCCCCAACGCAGGACGAGCGGGCCATCCGGTTGCATCAACCAGCGGGGCACCTGCCAGAGCACACCGGGCATGGCGACGGGCACGACCGACGAGCCATTGATGCAGCCCGCATTGCCAAGCGACGCCGCCTGACGTACCGATTGCCGGTCGACGATCACCACCGCGTGTCCGGCACGTTGAAGATATGCGGCCGTACATACGCCGACCAAACCGCCCCCGATGACGACGACGGGACGTGAATCATTCATGAAGCCGCCCTGCGAAAGCACGAAAGCGCTCAGTGTACCGGGTTAAATGCGTACCCCTAAACGCCTTCAATAATCCCGCGCGTGTTCAGATCATCTCCAGCGGACGTTTGCGCGACGGCGCTTCGAAATGATGATCGAGCCGAGCCAGTTCCTCCGTCGTCAGATCGATGTCGTGGGCGGCGCGATTGGCGCGCACGTGAGCGTCCGTGCTCGCCTTGGGAATGGCGATGACGCCCGGACGGCTGAGCACCCAGGCAAGCGCAATCTGCAGCGGGGCGACGTGGCGCGCGGCGGCGATGTCGCCCAGTGCGCCCTTTGCCGGCAGCCGTCCCTGCTCGATCGGCGAATACGCCATCATCGGCAGACCGCGTGCCGCCAGCCACGGGGCAAGGTCATACTCGGGGCCGCGTCGCGAGAGGTTGTACAGCACCTGATCGGTCGCGCACTTTTCGCCGCCGGGCAGCTCGAACAAGTCTTCCATGTCCTCCGTATCGAAGTTGCTCACCCCCCAGTGGCGGATCTTGCCCGCCTCCTGCAACGCTTCGAAGCCGGCAATCGTGTCTTCGAGCGGGACGTCGCCACGCCAATGCAGCAGGTAGAGATCGAGGCGATCGGTGCGCAAGCGCTCCAGACTCCGCTCGCAAGCGGCGATCACGCCACGTCGCGAAGCATTGTGCGGGTAGACCTTGCTCACGAGAAATACCTCGTCGCGCAGGCCGTCGAGCGCGTCGCCCACAAGGCGCTCGGTCGCCCCTTCGCCATACATCTCGGCCGTATCGACGAGCGTCATGCCCAGCGAGACGCCCAGTTGCAATGCCGCGATTTCCTCGCGGCGCCGCTCCGGCTTCTCGCCCATCATCCAAGTGCCCTGGCCAAGCACCGGTACGCTGTCGCCTTGGGGGAACGCGATTTTTCGCATGGTCTTTCCTCCGTGATTTGGTCACCATTATCGGCCTGCAAGGCAAGCAATGACCAGCGTGGTGAGGGCTTCGCGCAACACTTTGCGGTGTCGTCCGATCTTTCGACTCGGACTCGCCCGAAACACCATTCGGATATTGCCGCCATCGCATTCGTGTACCCATTCTCTCGGATAGTTCACAACCCTATCGCCGCACTGCAGCGATAAGCTGATTTCACCGATGCACATGGCGAATGTTGCTCCGCAGCGAGACGGCTCGGTGATGGCTTCCGTCGTGTGCGTCGGACCTGTAACGATGGGAGGCGTACGCACGGAGCGCGGGGCGGCAAAAAAGAAAGCCCCGCGAGCGGGGCTTAAAGGCCGACCGGAGGTGCGTCGGCCAAGGAGGTTCGTCGTGGACGAGCGCGAACATCACAGGGGGCGCGCTTCAGACGTATTGTCGGCATAGTCGATCGGCCTATGGGAAGGAGGATTCCGAATATTCAGAAAGATCGTTGGTCACAAATGTGACAATTGGCGACCTTTTCTTGTCGGGTGACGAACGCGATAATAGGGCACCTCCAACATTGAGGCGTCCCCAAATGGATAACACGATCAAACTCCGTTCGCGCGGCTCGCCGCTCCTGCCCGGCGAGCGCTATGCGCCGCCCTCGGTCTTTTTTCACTGGGCCATCGCATTGCTGATCGTGATCGCCTATGCCGCCGTGATCATCAAGGGCTATTTGCCGAGAGGCAGCGCCCAGCGTGCGATGTCCCTGACGATTCACGAATGGACCGCGCTCGGGGTGCTGGTGCTGGCCGTGCCGCGGTTGCTGTTGCGAATGATCAAGGGCGCGCCGGCCGCGCTGCCGGGGCAAGCGTGGTGGGTGCGAGCCGGATCGTCGGGCGCGCACCTGCTGCTGTATCTGTTCATGTTCGCGCAACCGGTGCTGGGCTATCTGACGCTCAATGCGCAAGGGCATACGCTCACAGTTCCCGGGCTGGATATCGCGCTACCGCAGTTCATCGGGAAAGACGAACAGACGAGCCGGTCGATCAAGGATATCCACGAGACGATCGGTAACGCGTTCTACTGGGTGATTGGCTTCCATGCGCTGGCGGCGCTGTGGCATCACTACTTCCGGCGCGACGATACGCTGCGCCGCATGCTTTGACGGGCGCGTTGGCGTTACGCGCCACCTGGCAGCGTTGCAACGCAATCAACCGCGCGGCAGCAGCACGACCGTGAGTGAGCGCACGCCTTGCGCGCCTTGAATCAGCACGCCTTCGATGTCGGCAGTCGCCGAGGGGCCAGTGACCAGTACCGCGTAGCGCGCCGACGCGAAGTCGGGCAATCGGTAGATGTCCTGCAGGCCATCGACGATGTCGCGCGGGTCGAGCAACACCACAAGGTGCTGCACGAGATAGCCGAGCGCGTTGACACCGTACTCCTGTTCGGAGAGCCACACCGAGCCGGTCTCGGCGACACCGAAGCGGGCGCGCACGATGCCGACGTCGACGTCGTGCAGCGACGCCGGCGTGCGCGCGACGTCGAGCGGTGCCGCCGAGGCGGCTTCCGCGGTTGCGGTGACGGGCGTCACGCCGGGGAAGCGTTCGGCGAGCCATGCGGGCAGTTCGTGCGCGTAGTCGAGCGTCGCGAGCTTGCCCCCCATCGCGACGAGACTTCGTTCAAAACGCTCGCGCCGGTTGCCCTCGGGGGTGTCGAAGACGGGCAGCATGGGCAAGGGGAAGCGTTCGTACACCACGTCGGCAGCGTGGTCGTCGTCACGCAACGCGACCCGCTGCGCGGCGCGTACGCGCGTGAGAAATTCGTTGCGGGAAGTGCTCATGGCGTTTCCTTGCTTGTCGCGTCGCGCGAGGTTCTATTGGCGTCGTACCAGTCGCGGAAGGTCTGCTTGGGGGCATCGGGCAGATCGCGACCCTTGCCCCACGTGTTGAGCGGGTTGTAGAGCACCAGATTGGGCAGACGGTGCAGGGCGGCGTTCATCGATTTGACCGATGCGCGATACAGCACCGGATTGGCAAGCAGCTTCCCGGCCACCTTGATCAGGCTGCGTTTGACGCGAGGCAACTCGCCTTCCTCGGCCACGATCTGACGCCACTTGTACAACTGCTCGTGAATGTTGATGCGCACAGGGCAGACATTGGTGCAACTGCCGTTCATCGTCGACGCGAACGGTAGCGCGCTGTAGCGCCTGAGGTCGGAGGCCGGATTGAGAATGGCGCCGATCGGTCCCGCGTAGGTGCTGCCGTACGACAGGCCGCTGCTGCGCCGGTAGACCGGACACGTATTCATGCAGGCCCCGCAGCGGATGCATTTGAGCGAGTACCAGAAGTCGTCCATCGCGAGACGCGCCGAGCGGCCGTTGTCGACAATGACGAAATGCATCTCCGTGCCGGGACGCGGTGCGCGAAAGTGCGACGTGTATTGAGTGATCGGCGAACCCAGCGCACTGCGCGACAACAAGCGAATGAAGACGCCGAGGTCGACCATGCGCGGAATCAGCTTCTCGATGCCGATGGAGACGATATGCACCGGCGGCACGTTGGCCGACAGGTCGGCATTGCCCTCGTTGGTGCACACCACGACGGTGCCCGTTTCCGCGACCGCAAAGTTGCAGCCTGTCATGCCCGCGCCCGCTTCGAGAAATGCCGGGCGTGTGGTTTGGCGCTGACTCTCGGCCAGATAATGGACGTCGTCGTTGTCGGGGTCGGTGCCGAGCGTTCGACCGAAAAGCTGGGCGACGTCACCCCGCAGCTTGTGCACGGCGGGCACAACCACATGCGACGGCGGCTGATTGTCGAGTTGCTGGATGCGCTCGCCGAGATCGGTTTCCATGACATGGATACCGCGCGGCTCAAGGTACTCGCGCAATTCGCACTCGTCCGTGAGCATTGACTTGCTCTTGACCAGTGTCTTGACGTCGTGCGCCGCCAGAATGCCGTGCACGATGGCGTTGTGCGCGGCGGCATCGAGGGCCCAGTGGACTTTCACACCATTGGCCTCGGCCTGCGTCGCAAACTGGTCGAGATAGTCACCCAGCCTCGCGAGCGTGTGTTCCTTGATCTGCGACGCGAGGGTGCGCAGCGTCTCCCATTCGCCGATGGACGCCGCCTGCGCATCGCGCTTCATGCGCAGATCCCACAGGCGTTTGTCGTGAAACGCCACGTGCGCGGTCTTGGCGAGAAACGCCTCGGCCTGCTTCGCGTGATCGACGCGCTTCGTCCGGCTCATGCGCTCACCTCCGCACGCGGCGTCGGTTCGAGGGTGTCGACGTCGATGCCATTGAGGACTTGGGCGATGTGCAGAAAACGCATCGGTGTCTGCACGCGTGCCGCGCAACCTTTCTGGTGCATCAGGCACGACATGTCGGCGGAGACGATGAACTGCGCGCCCGCGTCGAGATGGTCGCGCACCTTGTCCTGCCCCATCTTGACCGAGACGGCTTGCTCGGACACCGAGAACGTGCCGCCGAAGCCGCAACATTCGTCCGGACGACGTGGCGCGGCGAAGCGGATGCCGCGCACACCTTCGAGCAGCGTGCGCGCCTTCGACCACGGTTCGCCGGGAATCTCGCTGGCAGATGCCGCGTGCAGGTGGCGGATCGCGCTGCAACTGTTGTGCAGCCCGACCGTGTGGACAAACGTGGCCCAGGGGAAGTCTCGGACCTTGAGCACGTCGTGCAGGAACTCGGTGAGTTCGTAGGTGTTGGCGCGAACGGCGGCGGCGCGTTCCGACTCGCCTGCGGCACGCAGATGTTTGCGCACGTGATGCACGCAACTCGACGACGGCGCCACGATGTAGTCGTATCCGGCGAAGTTGTCGACGAAGAGCGACTCGGCCCCGGCGGCGTCGGCTTCGCAGCCGTTGTTGGCCAGCGGCTGCCCGCAGCAGGTCTGACGGCGCGGGTAATCGACGCTCACGCCGAGCTTTTCCAGCAACGCCAGCGTGGCGATGCCGACTTCGGGAAACAGGGCATCGATGAAACAGGGGACGAACAAGGCCGCTTTCATGGGGTTCTCCAACAGGGGACGACACACTCGCCGCAGCGCACCACGGGCGCGGCGACGAGTGTCTACAACAAGGACAGGCTCAATGCACCAGCATCCCCGTGAGCCAGTAAGCCTGCACCAGGGTGATCACCCCCGCGAGTACGACAAACATCAGGCTGTGCCATACGGTGAATCGGAACAGATCGGCTTCCTTGCCGATCAGGCCGGTGGCCGCGCATGCCACGGCGATCGATTGCGGCGAGATCATCTTGCCGGTCACGCCACCGGTGGTGTTCGCGGCGACGAGCAACGTGTTCGACACGCCGATCTGCTGCGCGGTGGTGCTTTGCAGCCCGGCGAAGAGCGCGTTGGACGAGGTATCGGAACCCGTCAGGAACACGCCCAGCCAACCGAGCACCGGCGAGAAGAACGGGAAGGCCGAGCCAGTGTGTGCGAGCAACAACGCGAGCGTCGTCGACATGCCGGAGTAGTTCATGACAAACGCGAACGCCAGCACCAGGCCGATCGCCAGCACGGGTTTTCTCAACTCCGCAACGGTTTCGAAGAAGCTCGTCACGCCGGCGGCAGGTTTCATGCGCAGCAGGGCCATCGAGAGCAGGGCCGCGATGAAGATCGCCGTGCCGGTGGCCGAAAGCGCATCCCACTTGAAGATGGCGTCCATCGGGGTCGACTTGGCGACAATGGGTGCGGCCTTGGCCACCAGTCGGTCGAGCCCGGGCACATGCAGCGACGGCACGGTCCACGCCAGCGGGCCCGTTGCCGCAAACAGTGCCTTGAAGCCCGGCAGGCTCCAGATCGTGACCATGCCGGTCAGGATCAGGAACGGCGACCAGGCACGCAGGATCTGGCCAGCCGTATAGGGCGACGGCGTGGTACCGCGCGACGAGCCGCCACCCAGGCCACCCACGCCGCCAAGGCCGCCCAGTGCTGCCGTGCCGCCCGACGTCGCCACGCCGGTATGCGCGCGCGCGGCGGACGTCTTCGGTTGCCACACCTTCAGGAAGCTGGCGAGACACACGAGCGAGAACAGCGACGAGATGATGTCCGGCAGTTCCGGTCCGATATGGTTCGACGAAAAGTACTGCGCGACGGCAAAACTGCCGCCGGCCACGAGCGCGGCGGGCCACGTTTCCTTGACGCCGCGCTTGCCGTCCATGATGAACACGAGCCAGAAGGGCACGAAGGCGGAGAGCAGCGGCAATTGGCGTCCGGCCATTGCGCCGATATGGAACGCATCGATGCCACTCACCTGACCCGCCACGATGATCGGAATGCCCATCGCACCGAAGGCGACGGGCGCGGTGTTGGCGATCAGGCACAGGCCCGCGGCGCGCAGCGGTTCGAAGCCGAGGCCCACGAGCAGCGCGGCGGTGATGGCCACCGGCGCGCCGAAACCCGCCGCGCCTTCAAGAAACGCACCGAACGAGAAGCCGATCAGCAGCATCTGCAGACGCTGGTCGTTGGTGAGCGAGACCACCGAGCTGCGAATGATGTCGAACTGTCCGGTCTTGACGACCACGCGATAGAGAAAGACCGCGGTGATGATGATCCAGGCGATGGGCCACAGACCATAAGCGAAACCATACACGGCCGACATGGCGGCCATCCTGGCCGGCATGCCGAAGTAGGCGACGGCGATGACCAGCGCAAGGCCAACGGTCAGGGCGCCCGCGGCATGCGCTTTCATGCGCAGTCCCGCCATGGCAACGAAGAATACGACGATCGGTAACGCGGCCATGAGCGCCGCGATCCATAGGGTGCCACCCGGCACGTAGTTCTGTACCCACACTTCCACTTGCGTCTCCTCGATTTGGTGATCGATTGCTATAAGGCTTGGTCCGGCGGTGTCGCCGTGCGCGCGGCCGCGTTTGTCAGGCGGTTGGCACGACGGTTGGCACGGACGCGATGTCCGGCTGACGCGATGATCGACACCCGAGAAACGTTCGGGCAAACTGGTCGTACCAGTTGCCGTGGGTGAGGATTGACAGGGCAGAATCGCGGCAAAGCCCAAACATGCGTCAATAGCGCACGCCCAGCCATCGAGGGGCTCGTGTGTCGCAAGGCGAGCCCGGCGTCGCTACCAACGCGCGCATCCGACCTGTCGCAGGAGACATCACCGTGAGCGGTCCCAATCTGACCGAGCGCATCACGCGCGAACTCGAAACCCGTTTGATCGAAGGCGTTTGGGTGCCCGGCGAGCGCATTCCCTCGGAGCGCGCGCTGGCGCTATCGCTGGGCGTAGCGCGCTCGACGGTGCGCGCGGCGCTGCAACGTCTCGTCGCCCGGGGCCTGCTCAAAACGCGGGCCGCCTCAGGCGTTTATGTGTCGGATCGGTTGCAGACGGGGTTGATTTCGCCGTGGCGGCAACTCGTGAGCGATCATCCGGAGTTGCGTCCGGACATGCTCGAATTCCGCTTGATGCTGGAGGGCACCACGGCCTATCTGGCGGCGGTGCGGGCGACCGATGAAGATCTGGCGCGTCTGGCCGAACTGGTCGATGGGCTGGTCGACGCGCATGAGCGCGGCGACACCGTGCGCGAGTCGCGGCTCGACGGCGACTTTCATACGGCGCTGGCCAATGCGTCGCACAACGCCATGCTCCGGCACCTTCAAGGCAGTGTGGTCAAGATGCTCCACGAGCACATCTCGCTCAATAACTCGGGGCTGTTCGAGTTGCGCGAGCAGGCGTCGGAAACCATCCTCGCGCACCATCTGGCGCTCTGGGAGGCGATTCGCACGCGCCAGCCGGAAGCTGCGCGCCGCATCATGCGCGAGCACATCGGCTTCGTGTGGCGCAAGCTCGAACCGGACGCGCCGGCGCCGATCGTCCCTTGAGGTTGCCGGGTCCGACTGCCGGTTTTGGTAGGATGCGGACTTTGCCACGCATTCCCCCATCGTGAAGCGCCCGATTTCGTCGCTGTTGTCGTCGCTGTTGCATGCCATCGCCCGAACGGGCCGGCATGGCCTGCACCTCTTGCAACCCCTGCAGCCGTATGCGGCTCGCGCGTGGTCTCACGTGCGCCATCCCACGCGCCGGGGCGTACTCATTGCCATGGCGGCGCCGCCGTGTCTGCTCATTGCCTACACGCTGATCCTGATTCCGTTCACGCCGAGCATTCGCGACATTCGTCGCGCCAGGATCGACCGACCGGCGCAGGTGCTGTCGGCCGACGGTAAGCTGCTTGCCGAATTCCGGCCGGCGAACCGTGAATGGGTGCCGTTGAAAGACGTGTCGCCGAATGTCGTCAAGGCGCTGGTCGCGACGGAAGACCACCGTTTTTACGAGCATCACGGCATCGACCTGAAGCGCACGGCATCGGCGGCGCTGCACACGTTCTCCGGCGACCGGCAGGGGGGATCGACCCTCACGCAGCAACTCGCCCGCAATCTGTATCCGGACGAGATCGGCCGTGCGCCCACGCTCACGCGCAAGCTCAAGGAAGCGATCACCGCGCTGAAGATCGAAGCGCTCTATACGAAACCCGAGATTCTCGAGACGTACCTGAACACGGTGCCGTTCCTGTACAACGCGTACGGCATCGAGATGGCCGCGCGCACGTACTTCGACAAGTCCGCCGATCAGCTCGATTTGCTCCAAGCTGCCACGCTCGTCGGCATGCTCAAGGGCAACAGTTACTACAACCCGGTGATCAACCCCGAGCGTGCGCTGCAACGTCGCAATACCGTGCTCGCCCAGATGGTCAAGTTCGGGGGGCTCGACGCGTCGAAGCTCGCCGCGTTGCAGAAGCGCCCGCTGCGCATCGACTTCGAACGACAGACCGAGGAGCCGGGACCCGCACCGCACTTTGCCCAGCAATTGCGCAAGTGGCTCATCGGCTGGGCCGATCGTCACGATTACAACATTTATTCCGACGGCCTCGTCGTGCATACGACCATCGACTCGCGCTTGCAGACGATGGCGACGCAGGCGCTTACGCATCAGGCCAATCAGTTGCAGGGCATTGCCGACGCGAACTGGTCGGCGCGCGGCGGCTGGCGCGACAGTGCGGCACTGGTGCATGCGTTCGTGCGCGAATCGGCCGAGTATCGCAACGCGGTGGCGGGGGGCGAAGCGCCCGACGCTGCGATGAAGCGCCTGCTCGCCGACAAAACATTCATGCAGAATCTGCGCACGACGAAGACCCGGGTGCAGGCCGGTTTTCTGGCGATCGATCCGCGCACGGGTGAGATTCGCGCGTGGGTCGGCAGCCGCGACTTTACGACCGATCCGTTCGATCACGTTCAGCAGGCGCGCCGTCAGCCGGGATCGACGTTCAAGGCGTTCGTGTATGGCGCGGCCTTCGCCAAGGGCAGAACACCCGACGACACCATCGTCGACCAGGTCGTCGACATCCCGCTTGCGGGCGGCGAGATCTGGCGACCGAGCGACGACACTGCGCCGACCAACAAGCCCATGACCTTGCGAGACGCGCTGGCGCAATCGCGCAACACCGTCACGGCACAACTGATGCAGGACGTGGGGCCGTCGCGCGTGGCCGGACTGGCCCGGGCGATGGGCGTGCGCGAGAGCAAGCTCGATGCGGTGCCGTCGCTGGCGCTGGGCACGAGCCCCGTCTCGCTCAAGGAGATGGTGGCCGCGTACGGCACCATTGCGGATGGCGGCGAGTATCGCGAACCGACGATGGTCACCGAGATCACGAACAGCGCGGGCGACGTGCTCGCCACGTTCTCACCGGCGCGCGCCGAGCGGGCGCTCTCCGTAAACGACGACTACACGCTGCTCGATACCCTGCGCAGTGTCATCAATCGCGGCACGGGCAATGCGATTCGCACGCGCTTCGGCATTCGCGCCGATGTGGCGGGCAAGACCGGCACGACGCAAGACAACGCCGATGGCTGGTTCATCCTCATGCAGCCGCAGTTGGTGGCGGGCGCGTGGGTTGGCTTCAACGACAGTCGCGTGACGCTGCGCAGCGATTACTGGGGGCAGGGCGCGCATAGCGCGCTGCCGATCGTCGGCGATGTGTTCTCGCGGGCGCTGCGCTCGAAGGTGATCGATGCGAATGCGAAGTTCGAAGCGCCGGACAATCACCATTGGTACAGCGACTGGTGGACGCGCGCCTCGGATTGGGTGACGGGGCTTTTTGCGAAGTCCCCCGAACCGGCGCACAAGGCGAAAGCGCCTGTAAAGCGTGCGGCGGCGCCTACGCGCGCCCCCGCGGACACCGCGCCCGCCATCGCGAGCGATAGCGGGCCGCTGCCGGTGCCGGTCGCGTCGGCCGTGCTGGCGCAGCCTGAGTCGGGACTGCCAGCGAGCACGCCGCATGGCACCACGATTCCGGGCGTGCCGGGCGAGTGGAATGGTCCGGGCGGGACGTCGTCGAACGGCACCACCACGCCCTCCGGTTCGGTGGGCGGCGTGGCGTCGCCGTCGGCTCAGCCAGTGACGCCGTCGTCGCCGGCCGCGTCCAGCGCGGTTTCGCCGTAGCCAATGCAGCAAGGCTCACCCTGCCGGTCGTCGATCCAGCGTCCGGCGGGCGCCTAACGATCATCGCGCCGCTTCGCATTCACCTGCCGGCCATCGCCTCGATGCCCCGGCCGGATTGGCGCGCTCAGGCAGAACGTTTCGGAATGTCGAGCCCGCGAATCACGGCGGGGCGTGCGACGAACGCGTCGAGCGCGCGTTTCACGTGCTTGAACTCTTGGAAACCGACCAACTCGGCCGCCTCGTAGAAGCCGACGAGGTTTCGGATCCACGGGAACGTGGCGATGTCGGCGATGGTGTACTCGTCACCCATGATCCAGGCGTGCGTCGCCAGACGGGCGTCTAGCACCGCGAGCAGACGCTTCGCTTCGTTCACGTACCGGTCGCGCGGACGCTTGTCCTCGAAGTCCTTGCCCGCGAACTTGTGGAAGAAGCCGACCTGGCCGAACATCGGCCCGACGCCTCCCATCTGGAACATTACCCATTGCAGCGTCTCGTAACGCGCGGCCGGATCGGCGGGCAGCAACGTGCCGGTCTTCTCGGCGAGGTACCAGAGAATCGCGCCCGACTCGAACAGTGGCATTGGTTTGCCGTTGGGGCCGTTCGGATCGAGGATCGCGGGAATCTTGTTGTTCGGATTGAGCGACAGGAACGCCGGCGAGAGCTGGTCGTCGGTCTGAAAGCTCACCAGATGCACTTCATAGGGCAGCCCGATTTCTTCGAGCATGATCGACACCTTCACGCCGTTGGGCGTGGGCAGCGAATACAGTTGCAGACGCTCGGGATGCACAGCCGGCCACTTGCGGGTGATGGGGAACTGGGACAAATCGGCGGACAGATCGGACATGGGGATCGATGCGTTCGTGAGGAAGCGACGCGCAGCGCCGCGGGACGATCAATATACCGCCAAGTCGTCAGGCTTGCCGGGCACGGTGGCGTCGGGCTTTTCCGGTAGACTGCTCGCACTTTGTGCCGTCGCGCGGAGGCTGTCTTCGGTGGCGAGACACGAAGCCCCTTCCTCGGCCGGACCATGGAACTCAGGCATCTTCGATACTTCATTGCGGTGGCAGAGCAACTGAGCGTGCGTGCGGCGTCCGAGATTCTGCACGTGACGCAACCGGCCGTGTCCCGGCAGATCCGGGATCTCGAAGAGACCATCGGGGCAGCGCTCTTCACGCGTACGGCTCGCGGCCTTGTGCTGACCGCGGCCGGCACAGCCTACCTCGCCGAAGCCCGTGACATCCTGGCCCGGGTCGAAAACGCGAACCGTACCGCGCGGCGTCTTGCGTCGGGCGTCACCGGCCGGTTGCGCATCGGCTTTGTCGAGAACGCTTCCTGGAATGGTCTGGTGCCCGCCACCTTCAATGCCTTTCAGCGCGCCACGCCGGAAGTGGCGCTCGAACTGATACCCATGAACACGCCCGAGCAGCTCGACGCCATCGCGGCCGGTACGCTGGACGGCGGGTTTTGTTATCGCTTCGGCGCATTGCGAGAAGGCTGCGCCGAGGTGCCCTTGCTCGAACACGATGTCGTCCTCGCGGTGCCCGTGGACTGGCCGTTGGGGCGAGAGGGCGACGTGGACGTCGCGTCGCTTCGCGCCCACCCCTTCGTGGCTTTTCCGCGCGCGGTTTATCCCGCCTACTACGATCGTTTGATCGCCGCGTGCGCCGAGCGCGGCTTGACGCTCGACATCCGTCAGGAAGTGTCAACAGAGGCGGCGATCCTCTCGCTAGTGTCTGCGGGTGTCGGGCTGGCGATCGTCAACGACGCGAACCGCGACCGACCGCCGGCACGCGTGCGCTTCGCCGCCATCCGCGATCTCTCGGTGCGATTGCCATTGGCGTTCTGCCACTCGGCCCAGCATCCGCCGCAGCCTGCCTTGCAGCGGTTCATCGAGCAGTTGGCGAGCGTTCAGGCGGCCTGACGACCACGGGGACGACGGAACGCGGCGGCAAACGCCGCCACCGCGGGCGATGCGTTTGAGGCATCACCCTGGTCAATGAACGGCATTGGTCAAGCATTTTTGCGTCTGCGATAGTGAATTCACCCTAGGCGTTGCCTGGCTTTTCACTCTCTCGTCATGCAAAACTCTGCTTCCCTGATCGCTTCCGATATCGACTACGATCGCACCGGTCTTCAGACCGGCACGCTGCGCTTGCCTTACTCTCACGACCGATCCGCTTACGGTCACATCCCCATTCCGGTGGCCGTGTTGAACGCGGGCTCGGCCACGGGGCCCACGGTGCTGCTCACGGGCGGTAATCACGGCGACGAATACGAAGGTCCCATCGCCCTGATGAAGCTGATGCGGCGCCTGCCCGACATGTCGATTCGCGGCCGGTTGATCCTGATTCCAGGACTGAATTTTCCGGCGTTCGCGAACGGCACACGGACGTCCCCCATCGACAAGGGCAACCTGAATCGGCTGTTTCCCGGTGCGCGCAATGGGCAGCCGACCGAGATGATCGCGCACTACGTGGAAAGCGAGCTGCTGCCCCGCGCCGACGTCGTGATCGACTTGCACGCGGGCGGGGCATCGTTCGATCATGCGCCCACGTTGCTGGCCGCGCCACCCGCCGATGCGGCGCGCCGAGACATCTATCTGCAGTTGGTCCGTGCGTTTGGTGCGCCATACACAATGGTCATGGATCTGCTCGGCGAAGACCGCACCTTCGGCGCCGCGGCGCAACGCCACGACAAACTGTTTCTCTGCGGCGAATTCGGCGGTGGCGCGGGTTGCGACGCCGCCAATCTCGCCATCGTCGAAACCGGTTTGCGACGCGTTTTGCGCGTGCTGGGCGTCACGTCGGAGGACATCCCGACGCCGGCGCTCGACACACGCGTCATGGCGGTTCACGGGCCGAGGCATTACGTCTATGCGCCGGTGGGCGGAGTGTTCGAGCCCGCGTTCCGATTGGGCGAGGACGTGCGCCAAGGGCAACTGGCCGGACGCCTGTTCGATCCGCACGCCCCGTGGGAGGTACCCCGCGAAATCGCCTTCCGCAGCGACGGCACGGTGATGTGCATGCGCACGTTCGCCCGGGTGGAACCGGGCGACTGCATCGCATTGCTCGCCAGCGACAGCCACCGGGATTGACGCATACCGCGCCCGCCCCCGCCCTCCATCACTTCGACACGTTGCATGTCAAACAGGACTTTCTCATGAGCGCTCACCCCACCCTCATCGCCACGCCGGAAGATGCGCAACGCGGACACGCCGGCTACTTCAGCTATGTGGTGCTGCTGTTTTTTGTTTGTTTTGCGTTTTCCTATCTCGACCGTCAGGTCGTCAGCATTCTCGTGCAGCCGATCAAGCAAACGCTGGGGCTCACCGATGTGCAAATCGGTCTGATGCAAGGTTTATCGTTCACCCTGTGCTACGCCACGGCGGGCGTCTTCGTGGCGCGCTGGGTCGACCGAGCCAATCGTGTGAAGCTGATCGCGGCCTGCGTGGCGATCTGGGGCGCGTCGACGGTGCTGTGCGGGTTTGCGACCCACTTTACCGAGCTGTTGCTCGCGCGCGCCGGTACGGCCGTGGCGGAAGCGGCGCTCAGCCCCGCCGTGCTGTCGATCTTCAGCGATCTCTTCGCCCCCCGAAAGGTCACCCGCGCCAGCAGCATCTTCATGCTGGGGCCGTATGTCGGCGGCGGGCTGGCGTTGTCCGGCGGCGGCTTCCTGTTTGCTCTGAGCAGCGATCACGCCGCCAGCGCCTGGTTGGCCACCTATGGACTGACGCCGTGGCAGTCCGTGTTCGTGGCTGTCGGTCTGCCGGGCTTCCTGCTGAGCGCCTTGGTGTTGTTCACGGTGCGTGAACCCATGCGTCGCGGCCTTGGGCATGCCGGTGCCGCGGGCAAGGACGACTTGCCGTCGATGCGGGAAGTGATGCGCGAACTCTTCGTGAGGAATCGCTTTTGCCTGCCGTACTTTGCGGCGTATGTGGCGCTGATCACGCTTTTCTACGCCCACGCTGCCTGGTTTCCGGCGCTACTCATGCGCAAGTTCCAGCTTGACGCCCGGACGGTCGGCGAACTGGCGGCGCCAGCCTATATGCTGGGCGGCATGCTCGGTGTGGTGTGTGCGGGTCTGCTCGCAGCGCGTGCGACCGATCGTAGTGCGCTGCGCCGGGTGCTGGGTTTGTCCACTGGCGGTGCGGCCATCCTGATTCCCGCCGCGTTCGCGATGCCGCTGATGAGTCATAGTCTGGCGGCAGTCGTGCTGTATGGCGCGTGCGCCTTCGCGGCCAGCATTGCGATGGCGCTCGCGCCCGTGCCGCTTCAGATCGCGCTGCCGAACCGGATGCGCGGCCGAGCGATAGCGTTGCTCGTTTTCATGACCAACGCCATCAGCGGCAGTGTCGGTCCGTTTGCGGTTGGAGCGATCAACGAGCACCTTGGAAAAACGCCAGGCAGTCTGGGCACGGCGCTGGCGATGGTGGGCACCGTCGCGGCGATCGCCAGCTTCCTTTGCTATGCGTTGGCCACGCGCCGAGCCGCGTTACCCACGGCATCCGGTAGCGAGTGATGCGCGTGCCCCTGTGTGCCCGGCCTAACGTTTTGGAACTTGGATCATGACCTCGTCATTGCCCGTCTTTCGTGTGGGAGCCGCCAGAATCACCGGCATTTTCGAGACCGCTTTCTCGTTGCCCGCGTCGCGTCTGTTCCCGGATTGGGACGCAACGGCGGGGGCCGAACTCGCGGCAAAGCTCTCGCCGGCCTCGTTCGACCGATCGAGCGGGCTCGTCGGACTGCAAACGCATCTGTGGGTCGTGGAACTCGACGGCCTGACGATCGTCGTCGACACCGGCATCGGCAATGACAAGACGCGTGCCTTCAGTCCGTTGTTCGACCGTTTGTCGAATCCCGTGCTGGAGCGCTTGAGCGCGGCGGGGTTCGATCGCCGGCGTGTCGACTATGTGTTCAACACACACCTCCATGTCGATCATGTTGGCTGGAACACCTTTCGCGAGGGAGAACGCTGGGTACCCGTCTTTCCCAATGCCACCTATGTGTTCGCCCGGCGTGAACGCGAATACTTCGACACCGGCTCGGGCGCCGCACGTCGAATGGTGTTCGAAGACAGTGTGTTGCCGCTGTTCGACGCCGGTCTTGTGCATGAGGTGCCCGACGGCGGTGACCAGATACTCGACGGCATTCGTTTCATGCCGACGCCGGGCCACAGCGCGGGGCATATGGCCATTTCAATCACATCTCAGGGGGAGACCGCACTGTTTTCGGGCGATGTCATGCACAGCCCCGTGCAGGTCTATCGTCCCGAATGGTGTTCGGCGTTCTGTCTCGACCCGGTTCAGGCCGGCGTGTCGCGCCGCAGCTTGCTCGATCTGGCCGTTGAGACCGGAACCACGGTGTTTCCGGCTCACTTTCCGGAGGGTTCGGCAGGCAAGGTCGTGCGTGGTGCGGACGGGCTGACGTGGCAGTACCTCATGCCCACGCCAAGGTGATAAGGCACGGCGGGCAACCCCCCGTGCTGATCGCCAATAAAGTCGCACTGGAATGAGAAAGGGACGGCACGCGCCGTCCCTTTCTCGTGAGGCTTCCAGTCTAAGACGACGCTCAGCCTTGGCTCAGCACCTTGGCAATGCTGTCAGCGACCACCGCCACGTTTTTCTCGTTGAGGCCGGCCACACACATACGGCCCGAGCGGATCAGATAGACGCCGTAGGTCTCGCGCAGCACATCGACCTGCGCCGCCGACAGCCCCGTGTACGTGAACATGCCGCGCTGCTCGAGGTAGCGCGAAAGCATTGTTTCGGGGATGTGCCCGCGCAGGCCTTCATGAATCGCGCCACGCATGCGCGCAATGCGCTGGCACATCGCCATGAGTTCGGCTTCCCACGACTGGCGCAGTGCCGGCGTGCTCAACACCTTGGCAACGATCTTCGCGCCATGCGTCGGCGGGTTGCTGTAGTTCGAACGCACCGCGCTCGTGAGCTGACCCAGCACGCGATCGGCCGCTTGCGCCGACTCGCAGATCACCGACAGGCCGCCGACACGCTCGCCGTACAGCGAGAAGTTCTTCGAGAACGAGTTGGCGACGAAGGCCGGCACGCCCTGACGCGCCAGTTCGCGAATCACGAACGCATCGGCGTCCAGACCCGAACCGAAGCCCTGATACGCCATGTCGACGAAGGGCAGCAACTCGCGCTTCTTGAGCACGTCGATCAACTGCACCCACTGCGCGTCGTTCAGATCGACGCCGGTCGGGTTGTGGCAGCAGGCGTGCAGCAGCACCACGCTGCGCGCAGGCAGCTTGTCGATGGCGTCGACCATCGCGTCGAAACGCAGGCCGCCGGTGGCTTCGTCGTAATACGGATACGTATTCACGGTGAAACCGGCACGCTCGAAGATGAAGCGATGGTTGTCCCACGTCGGATCGCTCACCCACACCTGCGCGCCAGGGAAGTAGCGCTTGATGAAGTCGGCGCCGACCTTGAGGGCACCCGAGCCGCCGAGCGTCTGCACCGTGGCGATGCGGCCATCGGCGCGCGCCGGCGAATCGTCGCCGAACACGAGCGCTTGCACGGCGTCGCGATAGGTGGCCAGGCCCGCCATCGGCAGATACGGCTTCGGACCGATTTCGCCGAGCAGTTGCGTTTCGGCCTCACGCACGGCCTGCATGACCGGCAGGCGGCCAGCGTCGTCGTAATAGATGCCGATGCTCAGGTTGACCTTGTTGGTGCGCGGGTCCTTGGCGAAATTCTCGTTGAGCGAGAGGATCGGGTCACCGGGATAGGCATCGATATGTTCGAACATGGCGGTTCCTGGAAAAACGAAAGAAAGTCGGGAGTGCGGGCTCGAGGGCGCCGGACCGTCCGGTAGGTTCCGGCGGCCCCGACGGCGCCAAACGATTGATGATACCGCTAGTGAGGTATCGCCGGGTATGCCCCCGGGCGGTTGGCGCCCGAGGGGAGGCCGAGAGGCGTGGTGACCGGCGGCTGCCGATGCCCGTCAGCCTTGGGCCGATGACGTCAGCGTGCCGCGCTGGCCTGAACCGGCGCTACGCCGCTTTTTTTCTGACGCACGCGATAACCGATGCCGAGCACGACCAGCCACACGGGAATCAGGTAGACCGAAATGCGCAGGTCCGGGATCAGGTACATCACCACCAGAATGCCGCCGAGGAACGCCAGGCACACGTAGTTCGTGAGGGGGTAGCCAAGGCTCTTGAACAGCGTTGTCTCGCCCGCGCGCGCCTTGGCGCGACGGAAGGCCAGATGGATCACGCTGATCATCGCCCAGTTGATGATCAGCGCCGACACGACCAGCCCCATCAGCAGTTCGAACGCCTTGCCCGGCATGAAGTAGTTGATCACCACGCACACGGCGGTCGCGGCGGCCGAGACGCCCAGCGCCAGCAGCGGAATGCCACGACGGTTGACCTTGAGCAGCGCGCGCGGCGCATTGCCTTGACCGGCCAGACCGTAGAGCATGCGGCTATTGCAGTACACGCAACTGTTGTAGACCGACAGTGCCGCGGTCAGTACTACCGCATTGAGCACATTGGCCACGGCGTTGCTGTTCAGTGCGTGGAAGATCAGCACGAACGGGCTGCCGCCGGAGACGACCTTCTCCCACGGGTACAGCGAGAGCAGCACGCCGAGCGCACCAACGTAGAAAATCAGAATACGGTAGATGACCTGGTTGGTCGCGCGCGGGATGGTGTGCGACGGGTTGTCCGCTTCCGCCGCCGTAATGCCGACCAGTTCCAGCCCCCCGAAGGAGAACATGATGACGGCCATCGCCATGACGAGGCCTGACACGCCGTTCGGGAAGAAGCCGCCGTGCCGCCACAGGTTGGTCACGCTGGCTTCCGGGCCCGCGTGGCCGGAGAGCAGCAGATAGCCGCCGAACCCGATCATGCCGACGATGGCCCCGACCTTGATGATGGAGAACCAGAACTCCATCTCGCCGTACGACTTCACGCTCGAGAGGTTGATGGCGTTGATGACGCCAAAGCAAACGAGGGCCGACACCCACGTCGGGATGGCGGGCCACCAGTACTGGACGTAGATGCCCACGGCCGAGAGTTCGGCCATCGAGACCAGCACGTAGAGCACCCAGTAGTTCCAGCCGGACACGAAGCCCGCGAAATGGCCGCAATACTTGTTGGCGAAGTAGCTGAACGAACCGGCGACCGGCTCGTCGACGACCATTTCTCCGAGCTGTCGCATGATGAAAAACGCGACAACACCGGCAATCGCGTAGCCCAGCAGGACTGACGGACCCGCGGTCTTGATGGTTTGGGCGATGCCGAGAAAGAGGCCGGTGCCGATCGCGCCACCCAGCGCGATCAATTGGATGTGACGATTCTTCAGGCCGCGGTGGAGCGAACCTTCTTGTGGTGCATTGGCGGACATGTCTGTTCCTTACCCTACCTTCATTGCCATGCGGCGCGCTTCTCTGTTTCGTGCTGTGCGAACGAACCGGAACCGTTGAGCCGCCACGGCGCGGCGCTTATGACGCCGTCGCCGTGTCCTTTGGGATCATCGGCGCGTGCCGATGATCGTGTCTCCCCCCGGACTCAGACCTTGAGCGTGCCTCGCTCGATCTGATCGCGCTCGAGCGATTCGAACAGCGCCTTGAAGTTGCCTTCGCCGAAGCCGTCGTCGCCCTCACGCTGGATGAATTCGAAGAACACTGGGCCGAGCAGCGTCTTCGAGAAGATCTGCAACAGCAGACGCGGTTTGCCGCCTTCGGTCGTGCCGTCGAGCAGAATGCCACGCGACTTCAGCTCGCCGATCGGCTGGCCATGACCGGGCAGACGGGTTTCGAGCGCATCGTAGTAGAAGTCGTTCGGTGCGGTCATGAGATCGACGCCGGCCATTTGCAGGTTGTCGATCACCTGGAGCAGGTTGTCGGTGAGGAACGCAATGTGCTGAATGCCTTCGCCATTGAAGGCCATCAGAAATTCCTCGATCTGGCCGCTGCCCTTGGCGGATTCCTCGTTCAGGGGGATGCGGATTTTACCATCCGGCGCCGTCATGGCCTTGGACGTCAGACCCGTGTATTCGCCCGAGATGTCGAAGTAGCGAATCTCGCGGAAGTTGAACAGCTTCTCGTAGAAGTTGGCCCAGTACGCCATGCGGCCGCGATACACGTTGTGCGTCAGGTGATCGATCAGGCGCAGGCCGTGGCCCACCGGATGACGGTCGACACCCTCGATGAATTCGAAGTCGATGTCATAGATCGACTTGCCTTCCTCGAAGCGGTCGATCAGGTACAGCGGCGCGCCGCCGATGCCCTTGATCGCGGGCAGACGCAGCTCCATCGGGCCGGTCTCGATCTCCACCGGCTGGGCGCCGAGCGCCAGCGCACGGGCGTAGGCCTTGTGCGAGTCCTTCACGCGGAATGCCATGCCGCAGGCGCTCGGGCCGTGTTCGGCGGCGAAGTACGCGGCTTCACTGTTCGGCTCGCGGTTCACGATGAAGTTGATGCCGCCCTGGCGGTACAGCACCACGTCCTTCGAGCGGTGACGGGCCACGAGCGTGAAGCCCATCTGCTCGAAAATCGGTTCGAGGACGTTCGGGGTGGGCGACGCGAATTCCACGAATTCGAAGCCCATCAATTGCATCGGGTTGTCAAACAGGTCGGCCATGATCGTCTCGGCTGGTTCGGTGGTTCAGGTGATTGGTGGGGTGTCGGATGCGTGGGTCGCTTGCACTGCCTGGCGGTGGTTATGTGTTGAACACCGGGGGCGACGTTGAGAAGTGCAACAAAATTGTGTTTTGTCGACCGTCTAGTCGGGATAGGGTGTTTCGCCCGTTCCTTTCGCCGAAGACCCTGAAATGTTGGGAATGTGGCGTGCATTAACGACGTTTTACCGCGCTCAGTGTAAGGGTGTCACCGCAAAATAGGATTTCGTAACGGTGTTAGGGAAACCCTAGTTTATGCACTAATATTTCGGTATATGTGACAAAGGAGAGGGAAAAGTGCATGACATCGAGATTGATCGAATCGACGTCCGGTTGCTGGGGGTTTTACAGTCGCATGGACGGATTTCGAATCTTGAACTGGCCGAGGCGATCAAGCTGTCGCCCGCGCAGACCCTGCGGCGTCATCGACGGCTCGAGGAGATGGGGGTGATCAAGGGCTACGACACACGGCTCGACGCGCAGCGGCTCGGCTTCGGCGTGGTCGCCTTCGTCCATGTGACGATGGAGCGAGGTCACATCCGCGACCTGTCGAACTTCAAGGGGCTGGTGGCGGAGTTGGCGCAGATTCAGGAGTGCTTTTCCGTGACGGGCGATATCGACTACGTGCTCAAGGTCGTCGCCCGGGATCTGAAGGCGCTGTCCGAGTTTCTGCTGGATACGCTGATGCGGATTCCGGGCGTCAGTGCCGTCAAGTCGAGCGTTTGTCTCGACGAAATCAAGTGCACCTCGGCCGTGCCGCTCACGCCCTGATGGCGGCCACCGACTGAACCCTCGACGCCCCTGATGGCGGGGCTGCGGCGGCCACGACCCCCATGGCCGCCCACGATGAAAATGTC
The DNA here is from genome assembly GCF_902459725.1 of Pandoraea eparura. Classification (GTDB taxonomy): domain Bacteria; phylum Pseudomonadota; class Gammaproteobacteria; order Burkholderiales; family Burkholderiaceae; genus Pandoraea; species Pandoraea eparura. The sequence continues at coordinate 299,420 of NZ_CABPSH010000002.1, read as the reverse complement.
GCGACGCCACACATCATGGTTGACAGTGCCTGAAAATCTGTGATTTCATGAGCGCCATGATCACCGCGCAATTCTCCCTCTCGCTACGACTACTAGCCCGCTCCACCGGGCTTGGTCCGTTGCTGCGCGCGTGCATCGTCTGAAGACTTCTCTGAAGCACCGCTGATTTTCCCCAGTTACGCCGATCTGAGCCCCGGTTCCTCCAACCGGCGGTCGTAGCTTATCTGCGTTCATGCGTCGTCCGGTTGCCACTGTTTGCCGACCCTCGAGACTACGCCATGTTGAAGCACCCCGCTACGAAGTACCGCCCGTTCACCCCGGTCAATATCCCGGACCGACAGTGGCCCAGCCGCACCATCACGCGCGCCCCGATCTGGATGAGCACCGATCTGCGCGACGGCAACCAGGCCTTGTTCGAGCCGATGGATGCCCAGCGCAAGATGCGCATGTTCAAGACGCTCGTCGCCATCGGCTTCAAGGAAATCGAAGTGGCGTTCCCGTCGGCGTCCGACACCGATTTCAACTTCGTGCGCGAATTGATCGAAGGCGGTCACATTCCCGACGACGTCACCATCGAAGTGCTCACGCAGGCGCGCGACGACCTCATCGAACGCACGTTCGCCGCCCTCAAGGGCGCGCCGCGCGCCATCGTCCACCTCTATAACGCGACCGCCCCCGAATTCCGCCGCATCGTCTTCAACCTCGATCAGCCCGGTGTGAAGGCGCTCGCCGTGGCTGCCGCCAAGACGATCAAGCGCTGTGCCGACGCCGCGCCGGACACGCAATGGACGCTGCAATACAGTCCCGAGACGTTCACCGGCACTGAACTTGAGTTCGCCAAGGAGGTGTGCGACGCCGTGTTCGACGTGTGGCAACCCACGCCGCAGCGCAAATGCATCGTCAATCTGCCGGCCACGGTGGAGATCGGCACGCCGAACCACTACGCCGACCAGATCGAGTGGATGCACCGTCACCTCGCCCGTCGCGATTCGCTGATTCTCTCGGTCCACCCGCACAACGATCGCGGCACGGCCGTGGCTGCCGCCGAGCTGGCCGTGATGGCCGGTGCCGATCGCATTGAAGGGTGCCTCTTCGGCAACGGCGAGCGCACCGGCAACGTCGACCTCGTCACGCTTGGATTGAATCTGTACACGCAGGGCGTGGATCCGGGCCTCGACTTCTCGAACATCAACGAGATCGCCCGCACGTCGGAAGAATGCACGCAATTGCCCGTGCATCCGCGTCATCCGTATGTTGGCGACCTGGTGTTCACCGCGTTCTCCGGCTCGCATCAGGACGCCATCAAGAAGGGCCTGGCCGCGCAAAAACCGGACACGGTGTGGGAAGTGCCGTACCTGCCCATCGATCCGAGCGATCTCGGCCGCACATACGACTCGATCATTCGCGTGAACAGCCAGTCGGGCAAGGGCGGCATCGCCTATCTGCTCGAGCAGTCGTATGGCGTGCAGATGCCGCGTCGCCTGCAGGTCGATTTCAGCTCGGCTGTGCAGCGCTACACCGACGAGACGGGCGCCGAAGTCACCGCATCGCAGATCTGGCAACTGTTCCAGAAGGAATACGTGGCGTCGAGCGAGCCGGTCGCTTACGTCGGTCACACGCTGTCGGAGCGCGATGGCCGCCAGCAGATCGCCGTGACGCTCGACATTCACGGCCAGCGCACGACGGTGTCGGGCTCCGGTAACGGTCCGCTCGACGCCCTGATGCACGCCATGCGCACGCCGGTGCGCGTGCAGCACTACGAGGAGCGCGCCCTCACGCAAGGCGCCGACGCCCGAGCGATCGCCATCGCGGAGCTGGCCGGCGAGGCCATCGTGGGCAGCGCGTTCGGCGTGGGCATCGATGCGAATCTGACGACTGCGTCGATCCGGGCGGTGATCAGCGGCATCAACCGTGCTTACACCCGCAGCGACGCGCAGGCGCAGGCAACGTTCTTCGACGCCGTCATGCGCGACGTCGCCAAGGCCGTCTGAACGGTCGCGGCAAGCAGGGGAAGAACGAGAAGGATGGAAGGAGATTGAGGGCAGACGCGTCCCGACCGGCATCGATCATGCCGACGGGACCCGGGCGCGGCGTGGCGGGACCTACCCGGTCCCGCACGCACGCCCGGCCCTGAAACACAGGCGGTGTGGTGGGATTACACCGCTTCGATGGCGATAGCGATGCCTTGGCCGACCCCAATGCACATCGTACACAGCGCAAAGCGACCACCCGTACGCTGGAGCTGATACATCGCCGTCGTCACCAGACGTGCGCCGCTCATGCCGAGCGGGTGGCCCAGCGCAATGGCGCCGCCGTTCGGATTGACGCGCAGGTCGTCGTCGGCCACGCCGAGCTGACGCAGCACGGCCAGGCCCTGGCTCGCAAACGCTTCGTTGAGTTCGATCACGTCGAACTGATCGATCGACATACCGAGCCGCGCGAGCAGTTTTTTCGTTGCGGGAGCCGGACCGATGCCCATGATGCGCGGTGCCACCCCTGCCGTCGCCATGCCCAGAATGCGGGCACGCGGCGTCAGGCCAAAGCGCGCCGCACTCGCCTCGTCTGCCAACAGCAGCGCGCAGGCGCCGTCGTTGACGCCAGAAGCGTTACCGGCGGTCACGGTGCCATCCGGGCGTACCACGCCCTTGAGTCTGGCAAGCGCTTCCATGCTCGTCGCACGCGGATGTTCGTCGCGATCCACCACGATCGCCTCGCCCTTCTTCTGGGCGATGGAAACCGGCGTGATTTCCTGCGCCAACGTGCCGTCGGCCTGTGCACGTGCCGCCTTTTCCTGCGAACGCACCGCGAAGCGATCCTGGTCTTCACGGCTGATGCCGAACTCGGTCGCGACGTTCTCGCCCGTCTCGGGCATCGAATCCACACCGTACTGCGCCTTCATCAGCGGATTGACGAAACGCCAGCCGATGGTCGTATCGAAAATCTCCGCCTGACGCGAAAACGCGCTCGCCGCCTTGCCCATCACGAACGGTGCACGGCTCATGCTCTCCACGCCCCCGGCGATCATCAGACCGGCTTCGCCCGCCTTGATGGCGCGCGCGGCGGTGCCGATGGCGTCCATGCCCGAACCGCACAGGCGGTTGAGCGTGGCACCCGGCACGTCTTGCGGCAGGCCGGCCAGCAGCGACGACATGCGCGCCACATTGCGGTTGTCTTCCCCGGCCTGGTTGGCGCAGCCGAAGATCACGTCGTCGACCTGCGTCCAGTCGACGCCGCCGTTGCGCGCCATGAGCGCTCTGAGGGGAACGGCACCGAGGTCGTCGGCACGCACGGAGGACAGCGCGCCGCCGTAGCGGCCGATCGGGGTGCGAATGGCGTCGCAGATAAAGACTTCACTCATGGGTCTACCTCAGCGGAATCGAAACTCACGCGGGGAGTCTCGCGGATGAAAAAACGCCGGGTTACATCAGGCGATGTCCCGGCGATGGGGGGTGTCGTGTCAGGCAACGGCCGGCGAGGGCAGCAGCGTCACACCGGTCACACGTTGAAGCTCGTCGAGCGTGAGGCCGTCGACCATCTCGACGACGCGCAGGCCTTCGGGGGTGACGTCGATCACGGCCAGATCGGTGTAGATGCGCGTGACGCAACCCACACCGGTGAGGGGATACGTACACTGCTCGACGATCTTGCTCTCGCCCTGCTTGGTCTGGTGCTCCATCATCACGAACACCTGCTTGGCGCCGCTGGCGAGGTCCATCGCCCCGCCCACGGCCGGGATCGCGTCGGGAGCGCCCGTGTGCCAGTTGGCGAGGTCGCCCGTCTTCGAAACCTGGAACGCGCCGAGCACGCAGAAGTCGAGGTGGCCGCCGCGCATCATCGCGAACGAATCGGCATGGTGGAAATAGGCGCCGCCCGGCTTGAGCGTGACGGGCTGCTTGCCGGCATTGATGAGGTCTTCGTCCTCTTCGCCCTTGACGGGGGCCGGGCCCATGCCGATCACGCCGTTCTCGCTCTGGAGGATGATCTCGCGCTCGGCGGGCAAATGGTTGGCGACGGCGGTCGGCAGGCCGATGCCGAGGTTCACGTAGGCGCCGTCGGGAATGTCCTGGGCGACGCGGGCGGCCATCTGGTCGCGGGTCAGTCGGTTCATGTCGTGCTCCGAAATCAGATGGGGATCACGCGCGTGCGGCGCCAGGCACCGCGACGACACGTTGAACGAAGATGCCGGGCGTGACCACGGCTTCCGGATCGAGGTCGCCAAGCTCGACGACTTCATTCACCTGAACGATGGCGCACTTGGCCGCCGTGGCCATGATCGGGCCGAAGTTGCGGGCGGTCTTGCGATACACGAGGTTGCCCCAGCGGTCGCCCTTGAGCGCCTTGATGAGCGCGAAGTCGGCGTGGATCGGCAGTTCAAACACGTACGGCTTGCCGTCGATGACGCGGGTTTCCTTGCCCTCGGCGAGCAGCGTGCCGTAGCCGGTCGGCGTGAAGAAGCCGCCAATGCCGGCGCCCGCGGCGCGAATGCGCTCGGCCAGATTGCCCTGCGGCACCAGTTCCAGCTCGATCTTGCCCGCGCGATAGAGTGCGTCGAACACCTGCGAGTCGGTCTGGCGCGGGAACGAGCAGATGATCTTGCGCACGCGCCCGGCCTTGAGCAGGGCAGCGAGGCCGGTCTCACCGTTGCCGGCGTTGTTGTTGACGATGGTCAGTTCGCGCGAGCCTTGCTCGATCAGGGCGTCGATGAGCGCCGAGGGCATCCCGGCGTTGCCGAAGCCGCCAATCATGATCGTCGCGCCGTCGTGAACGTCGGCCACCGCGCTGGCGAGCGAATCGTAAATCTTGTTGATCACACGTGCCTCCTGGGCAGTTCCATCGGGCTGTCGGACTCGCGCCCGTGGCCCCTGTTGGGTGTCTCCCGGCGATGGCGTCTTGTCAGGCGGCATCGTCTGGTTCACAATGTTCTTATAGCGAACATGTATTCGCTATAAGAACAGCGTAAGCTTTCTCGTGTCGGCCGTCAAGCGAGGATCGGCCCGAGGAGGTGTGACGCCGGTCTGGCGCAGGCGACGCGATGGCGTGTGTCGTGCGGTGGAACCGGCGACGCAAATCCATTACGCTTGCCGTTCCATCGCATTCCGCCACCCGCCCATTTCCATGACATCCGTGCCCAACGACGCTACCGAACCGACCGACAAGAAACCGGGGGACTCCTACGTGCAGTCGTTCGCGCGCGGGCTGGCCGTGGTCAAGGCGTTCAACGCGACGCGCCCGGCGCAGACGCTCTCGGAGGTTGCGCAGGCATCGGGTCTTACGCGTGCGGGCGCGCGCCGCATTCTGCTCACGCTCGAAGCGCTGGGCTACGTGCGAAGCGAAGGACGCCTGTTTCGGCTCACGCCGCGTATTCTCGACCTCGGCTTTTCGTATCTGACGTCGATGCCGCTGTGGAATCTGGCCGAACCGTTCATGGAGGCCTTGGTGCTGGAGGTGCATGAGAGCAGCTCCGCTTCCGTGCTCGATGGCGACGACATCGTCTATGTCCTTCGCGTGCCTGTGCGCAAGGTGATGTCGATCAACCTGTCGATCGGCAGCCGTCTGCCCGCATGGTGCACGTCGATGGGACGCGTCATGCTCTCGGCGTTGCCCGACGACGAACTCGACGCCGCCTTGCGCCGCGCGGACATTCGCCAGCACACGCGCCGCACGGTGACGGATATCGACACGCTGCGTCAGCGCATTCTCGACGTGCGCGCCCAAGGATGGGCCATCGTCGACCAGGAGCTGGAAGAGGGGATGATTTCGATCGCCGCGCCGATTCGCAACCGCGCGGGCCAGGTGATTGCGGCGATGAACGTCAGCGGTCAGGCCAACCGGACATCGGCGGCCGACATGGAAGCGAAGTTCCTCGCCCCGTTGCTATCGGCAGCGCAGAAGATTTCGCAGATGGTGGTGGTGTAGCGTCTGCACGTAGGGTTCACACAGTCTGTCTCGCAACAAACGAAGCGGGGCGCCCGATGCCCGGGCGCCCCGCTTCGTTTATGTCACATCAGTCACATCAGTCATGTGAGCGCACCGACCGGCGATCAGGGCGCCGCGTTGCCCAGTGCCCCGGCGCGCGCCAGACGAAGCGCCGAAAGCAGCGTGTCGTGATCGCCGATCTGGTTGGCGAGCAGCAGGATCAATTGCGCGTTGGCCGCCTGACTTTGCGCCTCGTCGAGGTCTCGGTGCATGTCGATCAGCGCTTCGTAGAAATCGTCCGGACGTGTCAGGCGAGGTTGTGTATCGAGTGCCATGAAGAGGGGCTCCTTACTGCGGGATCGATGGGATCGGTGAGATCGGAATGGGGTTCGATGGACTTGGCCAGAACCCCATCAGGCCGCGCATTGCATCGGTGCGATGTCCGGCGCCGTGCGCCCCAGGGCGCGTTCGCGCGCGGCGGCAATCGCCGCGGCGTCGACGCGGCGCCATCGCGCACACACGTGCTGATCCGGACGAATCAGGTATACCGTGCCTGGCGCGGCGTCGTAGCGTTGCGCGGCCAGACCTTGCACATCGTGCCAGACGCTGTGGGGTTCACCGTGGGCATCCTGCGCGGCTTCGGCATCCGGCGAGACGAACACCGGCATGACCGGCACGCTGTCGTTCGCGAGGGCATCGAGGGCCGCGAGCGACGCGGTATCGAGCGACGCGGGCGCGCCGAACACGAGCGCGACGAAGCGCCCGCCCAGCCGCGGCAGCAGCCAGCCGTCCTGCCCATGCCGCACGAGTGGCGCATCCACGCAGGCGGCACCCGGCACCATGCATCCGGCAAACGTGTCGCGCTCGGCGGTGTTCAGTGTCGACTCGCTCAACACGGCGGGCACGGACAAGCGCCCGCTATTGACCAACTGGCGCGCGAACGCGTGATCGCGGGCGAGCGTCAGCACTGCATCGCGAAAGACACGCGAGACGGCGCTCTTGGGCGTGATGAAATCGGTGGAGCGTGTCGAGTTGCGGATGTTCTCGTCAGCGGCAAATTCGCGCTCGCGGGCGTAGGTATCGAGCAGCGTATCCGGCGCCTGACCGGCGAGCACCAGCGCCAGTTTCCACGCGAGGTTCTCGGCATCCTGTACGCCGCTGTTCGCGCCGCGCGCGCCGAACGGCGACACGCCATGCGCCGAATCCCCGGCGAACAGCACCTGTCCATGACGGAAGTCGTCCATGCGCAGGCACGAGAAGGTGTAGACGCTGACCCACTCCAGCGTGAATTTGGCGTCCGGGCCGAGCAAGGCCTGCACGCGCGGGATCACGCGCTCGGGGGTCTTCTCGACAGCCGGGTCGGCGTCCCATCCCAATTGAAAATCGATACGCCACACGTTGTCCGGTTGACGATGCAGCAGTACGGACTGATGCGGATGGAACGGCGGATCGAACCAGAACCAGCGCTCGGTCGGGAAGTCGGCCGTCATCTTCACGTCGGCGATCAGGAAGCGGTCCTTGAACGTGCGTCCGTGGGTGTCCACGCCGAGCAACTTGCGCACGGGACTGCGCGACCCGTCGGCGGCCACGACGTAGCGTGCGCGGGTTTGATAGTCGCCATCGGGCGTCTCGACCGTGAGCGTGACGTTCGCCTCGGGCGTGCCGGGCGTGCCTTGCTGCGTGAGGCCCACGACCTTGTGCTTCCAGCGGATATCGATATTGGGCAGTTCGCGCGCGCGCTCGTACAGATAGCCTTCGACGTAATACTGCTGAAGGTTGATGAACGCCGGACGATGGTGTCCCGCTTCCGGCAACAGGTCGAAGTTGTAGACCTCCTGATCGCGCAGGAACACGCGACCGACGTTCCAGCGCACGCCCTTTTGCACCATGCGCTCGCCACAGCCGAGACGGTCGAAGATATCGAGCGTGCGCTTGGCGAAGCAGATGGCGCGTGAGCCGGTCGAGAGCGTGCAGTCGTCGTCGAGCACGATCACGGGTACGCCCTGCTGCGCGAGATCGATGGCGCTGGCCAGGCCCACCGGCCCGGCGCCGACCACGATGACCGGGTGCGGCGCACTCGGGGCGTTGCCGGACTGTTCGGCGCAGGGCTGGTAATCGAACGTCAGGCGCTGGTAATCGATGCTGCTCATGCAATGTCTCCATCGTCGGCACCGCACCGGCGCAAGCGCCCCGGCGGATTCCGCTTTTTTGCTTTTGCTTTTGTTGTTGCGCCCGGCGCGGTGCCTATCGCCGCGCCGAGGCCGATCCGAGCGAACTCAGTCCTGCAGGGCGGTCCACATTTCCTTGTCGCGCTGTGCCGTCCAGATGCGCGGGTGCGTGATGCCGCTCGCTTCGTCGAACGCACGGGTCACGTCGAAAGGCAAGCAGTGTTCGTAAATGAATACATGGCCGAACTTGGGATCCATCTCGCGACGCGTGAGCGCCATCGCGCCCTTCAGGTCGAGCTTCTGTTCGACGGCTTGCTTGCCCGCTTCGAACAGCGTCGTCACGAAGTCCTTCGTATACGCGAGGCCCTTGGCGACGTCGTCGGGCGTGGTCAGGGCGGGGCCGCGACCCGGCACAAGCTTCTCGGCGCCAAGCGCGGCCAGCGCGTCGAGCGTGGCCGGCCATTCGGCGAGCTGCGCGTCACCGGTGTAGCAGGCGGCGTCGTACTCGACGAGGTCGCCCGAGAACAGCACCTTTTGCGACGGCAGCCACACCACGGTGTCGCCCTTGGTGTGACCCGAGCCGAGGTGGGCGATCTTCACTTCGAGCTTGCCGAGGAAGAGCGTGATTTCCTTCTCGAAGACGAGCGTCGGCCACGTGAGGCCAGGCACCGTCTCGACACCGGCGAACAGACGCGGAAAGCGCTCGATCTCCGACTTCATGTCGGCTTCGCCGCGCTCGACGATCATCTCGTACGTGCCGCGGCTCGCGATGATCTGCTGCGCGCCTTCGGCAAAGTAGGCCGACGCACCCAGCACGCGCACCGCGTGATAGTGCGAGAGCACCACATACTTGATCGGCTTGTCGGTGATCGTGCGGATCTTCGCGATGAGATCCTGCGCCATGGCGGGCGTGGCCGTCGTGTCGACGATCATCACGCCGTCGTCGCCAATGATGACGCCCGAGTTCGGGTCGCCCTCGGCCGTGTAGGCCCAGGCGTTTTCCGACAGTTGGGTGAACGTGACCTTCTTGGCTTCCAGGTCGGCTTGGGAGGCGAATGCTTTGGTCATGCTTGTCTCTCTCTTGTCTCGTCTGCGGGGATGATGCGACTGATGGGATGCATGAAGGCATCTTACGAAACGCTTCTATTATTTGTCAATGACAAATATGATTGTTATTTGCTAATGTTGTAACGTGGGCGACGGGATGACGTTCCCATCTTGGGTTAACCCTTGGGAATCGCGAGAGCGATGCAAAGGCGGGCGTCGACTTGTTTAAAATCTAGGCCATTTTCCTTTGGGAGCCAGTCTCCCTTGATCGCATGAATCGAATTCCGATGGACGGCATGGCCGACGCCCGCGGGCAACCGGGGCGCACGTCGCGCGGTGTGCAAAGCGTGGACGTGGCGGCGCGTGTACTTCAGGCGCTGGCGCAGGCGCGTCGAGCGCTGGGGCCAGGCGATCTCGCCGCGCTCGCCGGATTGCCGCCCGCGCAGGCGCATCCGTACCTGGTGAGCCTCACGCGGCTCGGCTTGCTCAAGCGCGACCCGATGTCGGGCGACTACACGCCGGGGCCGATGACGTTGCGCCTTGCCCTGCTGCATCTCGAGAACGACCCCGCGTATCGCGCAGCCGTGCCGCGTGTGGTTGCGCTGGCGCGCGAGACCGGCCTGTGTGTCGCGATCTGCACGAGCGCGCCGCAGGGGCCCGTCGTCGTGCACTTCGAACGTGCGGCGTTTCCGCTGCATGTGAATCTTCACGTGGGATCGGTCATGTCGCTCACGACGACGTCGACCGGGCGGGCCTTTTGCGCCTTCACGCCGCAGGCGCAATGGCCGCAGGCGTGGCATGAGCAGATGCCCGCATTACCGGCGGAGCGCGAACGTTTCGACGCGCTGCTCGACGAGACACGCTCACACGGCGCGGCGCGCAGCGTGAATACACCAAGTCCCTCGGTGAGCAGCCTGTGCGCGCCGGTGTTCGATGCAAGCGGGCAGCTGCGTCTGGCGCTCACCGCGATCGGGCCGACGGCGGCGCTCGACGTGGCGTGGGACGGTGCCGCGGCGAGCGCATTGCGCGCGACGGCGAGTGCCATCGCCGCGCAAGTCGATGCCCGTGGCGAAGACGGCGAGACTGGCAAGGAGGGCGCATGAACGCGACGCGACGCACAGCGCAATCGCATGAGGTAACGGACGACGCAGCGGACGACGTAGCATCGACGCCCGCGAAACCGCAGCGCGGCATTCAGGCGCTGGAAAGCACCGGTGCGTTGCTCGAGGCGCTGGCGGCGGCGGGGCGTCCGCTGCCGCTCAATGCGCTGGCGCGCGACGCGGGGATGGCGCCGGCAAAGGCGCATCCGCATCTGGTGAGCTTGCAGCGTGCGGGCTTGATCTCGCGTGATGCAAACGGCAATTTCGAGGCGGGGGCGCTAAGTCTCGAACTGGGGTTGATGGCATTGCAGCGCCTCTCGCCGACGGGCGAGGCCGAGCCGGAGATTCTCGCGCTGGCGCAGGCCACCGGTCTGTCGGCCGCGATGGCCGTGCTGGGCCCGGTTGGCCCAACGGTGGTCAGGCTCGAAGAGGCGATGCGTCCGCAGCATGTGAGCTTGCGCATCGGCACAGTGCTTTCGTTGGTGAACACAGCCATTGGCCGGACGTTCGCCGCGTTTCTGCCCGAAGCGGTGCTCGACGGCATGCTCGCGCAGGAACCCGTGCGCATGGCCGGGCTTGGCGCGGAGGGACGTGCACCGACGCCGCCAGCCGACTATGCGGCGCGGCTGAAGGCAATTCGCGAGCAACGCGTCGATACGGCGCAGAGCAATCCGGTGCCCGGCATCGACACGGTGGCGGTGCCGGTGTTCGATCACACGGGGGAAGTGACGCTGGTACTGGCGCTGATGGGGTCGGCGGGGAGTTTCGAGACGGCGCTCGACGCCGCGCCGGCACAGGCCTTGTTGGCGGCGGCGCGTCGGTTGTCGTGGCGCTTCGGCGCGGTGGGGCGGGCATACGGCGCGGTCGGCGCAGTCGGGGCGCTTCGGTAAGCGCGCGGTGTCGACACGTTTGGGTGTCGGCCGCGCCATCGGCGAATACCGATCCCGGCCGAGGGGTTATCCGGCCGGGTGAGATTTCATCGGGTCGTCAATGAATCGCCAACGCGTTGGCTTGGGCGTTGGCGATGCCGGCCACCACGTTCACACCGAGATTGCCCGAGGCGCCCATCAGCGCACGGTCGCCCAGCGATGCACTCGGCACGCCGGTCAGGATCGTGGTGTTGTGAATCGTCTGGCGGGTGTCGACCGCCACTTGCGACGCATTCGCCAGCACAAGCTGATTCGACTGCAAGTTGAGCGCACCGGCGCCAACGTTGACGCCGAAGCTGCCGTGCGCGTTGCGCAGCGCGTCGGCGCCGAGCGTGGCGGCCTGGCTGCCGCGAAACACGGCGTCACTGACGATGGCTTGTCGGGTGGAGAGGTGGACGACGGAGGCGTCGTTGGTGGGGGCGGCGAAGGCCGGCGCCTGAGCGACGGTCAGCACGAGGGCACTCAGTAAGGCAATACGCGGCATATTGATTTTCCCCAGACGGTCCGGCGGGACGGATATCTGGTTATCGGCGCCTGAGGCGCTCGGGTTGAGGGAAATTTTCATGTGCCGCGGATGCGCCGGTCGTTGATGGATTGCCCCGGCCCCGGCGCGTTGCGTCACTGAAAGCCGCGATCCTTCCCATGACCGCCGCGGCGCGCATTTTCGCATGACGACGCGCGCTTGCGTCGCCATGCCATTGCCTCGGATATGGATGGCCGAGCCTGCCTTGACGCGCGAGATTACGCCGGTTCTCCCGCGCCGTTCGCGAGTTTTGCCGCCGCGCTGTGCGATGGCGTCGCGGCTTGCTGCTGGATCGACGCCGATTTTTTGTGGTCGATCAACAACACGGCAATGACCGCGATGACGGCCGGAATCGCGATTGCCATAAAGTTTTGTTGCAAAGGCAGTGACAGGCTGACCAGCATGCCGATCGCGATCGGCGCGAGAATGGCCCCGCTGCGTCCCACCCCGGAGGCCCAGCCGATCCCCGTGCCGCGTGCGGCCATCGGATAGAACTGTCCTGCGTAGGCATAGGTGACGATCTGCGTGCCGATGGTCGACGCCCCGGCCAATCCCACCAGTACGAACAGCACCGGCGTCGGTACCTTCACCCCGAGCAGCGTGATCGACACCGCGGCCAGCGCATACATGCCCACGAGCACGTATTTGATGTTGAACCGGTCCGCGAGCCAGCCGCCGCCGATGGCGCCGAGCATCGCGCCAAAGTTCAGCACCAGCACAAACGTGAGCGCCGAGCCGAGGCTGTAACCGGCGCTGGCCATGAGCTTCGTGAGCCACGAGCTGAGCGCATACACCATGAACAGGCACATGAAGAACGCGATCCACAGCATGACGGTGCTCACGCCGCGTCCGTCCTGGAACAGTCGTGAGAGCGGCGCGGCCGGCTTGCGATCCGTCGCGGGCAGCGCGAACTGATCGCCCGGCTGCGCGACATATTCCGGCGCGAGGCGGGCAAGCACTTGTTTGAGCGCGTCGAGACGGCCGGTGCGGATCAGGAACGGCATCGACTCCGGTAGCGCCTTCATCGCGAACGGCACGAGCAGCGCGGGCAGACCGGCTGCCAGAAAGACGGACTGCCAACCGTGCGTCTCGATCAACCCCTTGCCGAGCAACGCGGCGAGCATGCCGCCCACCGAATAGCCCGAGAACATGAGGGTGACAAGCGTGGCGCGCAGGCGACGCGGCGCGTACTCCGTCATTTGTGCGACCACGATCGGCATCACGCCGCCGATGCCGACGCCCGCGAAAAAACGCGTCACGGAAAAGCTGATCGGTTCGTGCGTGAATCCGGCCATGGCGGTAAACAGCGAGAACATCAGCACACAGATCGCGATGGCTTTGCGACGGCCGATGCTGTCGGCCACCATGCCCATCGCGATGGCGCCGAACATCATGCCGAAGAGGGCGGCGCTGACCATGAAGCCGGCGCTGGTGGCGTCCACATGCATCGCTTTCATGATCGATGGCAGCGCAATGCCCGCCACCGCGAGATCGTAGCCGTCGAAGATGATGATGAGCGCGCACCAGAGCAGGATGCGGTAGTGATAGCGGTTCAAGTGGGCGTCGTCGGCCAACTGATGTACGTCGATAGATCGCATGCGAGTGTCTCCATAACGAATCCGCCCTCCGTCGAAACGCGGAGAGTCTTGAGGATGTCTTGACCGACGCAATCGGCACGAGGCCGGACCTCATCGGCATGGCCGGGGGGCCGTCGCCAAGGAAGCCGACTGCCGCAACGAACTTCGATGGGCAGTTATTTATGCAATATTGTGCATGCAGTAAACGCGAAATGGCGGCGCACGGCAAGGACAATTTGCCGGTTTCAGGGTTTTACAGGAGAAAACAAGTCGCGTAAGTGACTGTTTAATTGAGGTGATGGGGGTGCGGAAAGCGGGCGGTGTGCGGCGGCAGAACGCCGCCGCATGAAGACGCAGGATGCAACTTATTGCTTGGCAACCGAAAACGGTGGGAGCTGATAACTCCAGGTCTCGCTCACGGCCTTGCCGCCGGCGACGAGGGCGGCACGCAGTTCCACGACCTTGGCCGGGTCCTTGACCCTCACGCGCAGATTCAAACGCATGCCATGGGTGACCGGGTTCGGTTGCAGCGTCTGCTCGATGAGGGTGGCGTTATCGCTCACGCTGACCTGCGGCGTGACCGATCCGGCGGGCAGCGTGGCGAGCGGGCCGCCGTCGAAGTCCACGATCAACCCCGTGCTGCCGTCGAAGTGACGGATCAGGTTGGCTTGCGTGATCTCGCCGGCCGTGCGCAGCGTCTGCTTCACCCAGGCCAGACGGCGATCGATGATGCCGCGCTCGTTCATGGTCCAGCGGATCGTGTAATCGGCCTGCAGCGGCTGCCCCTTCGGCGGCAACTGGTCGGGGGTCCAGAACGCACCGATGTTGTCGTTGGTCTCGTCCGGCGACGGGATTTCCACCAGTTCGATATGGCCCTTGCCCCAGTCGCCCTGCGGCTCGATCCAGGCGCTCGGGCGCAGGTCGTAGCGATCCTTCAGGTCTTCGTATTGCGCGAAATCGCGCCCGCGCTGGAGCAGGCCGAAGCCGCGCGGATTCGTCACCTGGAACTGGCTGATGGCCAGGTTGCGCGGATTGTTCAGCGGACGCCAGATCCATTCGCCATTGCCGGCGTGAATGGCCAGGCCGTTCGAATCGTGCAATGCCGGACGGAAGTTGTACGGATCGCGCTGCTGATTCGGCCCGAACAGGAACATGCTGGTGAGCGGCGCGATGCCGAGCTTGGTCACCGGGGCGCGCAGGAAGACTCGCGCCTGCACCTTCAACAGCGAATCCTCGCCGGGCGTCAGATCGAAACGATAGGCGCCGGTGGCGCGCTTCGAGTCGAGCAGCGCGTAAAACACCAGGTGTTTGTCGCCCGCGCTCGGTCGCTCGATCCAGAACTCGCGAAAGGCCGGGAATTCCTCGGCGATGGGCAGGCCCGTATCGATGGCCAGGCCACGCGCCGACAGGCCGTAGACCTGGCCTTTGCCGATCACGCGGAAGTAGCTCGCGCCGAGCACGCTCATGATTTCGTCGAGCTTGCCCGGTTCGTTGATCGGGTAAAGCACGCGAAAGCCCGCGTAGCCAAGGTTGTGCGTGGCGCTGCGGTCGAGCTTCAGATCGCCGAAGTCGAACCGGTGGCTGTCGTACTTGATCTCGTCGATCTTCGCGTTGGGGCCGGTGCCGATGACTTCGTTGATCTTCACCGGCGTGCTGAACTGCATGCCCTGGTGATAGAAGCCCAGCTTGAACGGCGTGGGCTGATCGTTCCATTCGAAGGCCTCGCGGCGCGGCTGGATCTTGATGTAGTCGCCGAATGGCATCTTGGCGAACGCGGGCGTGAGATTGCTCACCGGCGCGACGTAGGGCTTGTCGGCGAGCGTCTTCGCACGGGCGGTGACGTCGTCGAGGGCGAAGGCATGCGCCTGCGCAGCGCCCAGCAAGGCGGCAGCCGTGACAGCGGCAGACACGAACGCATGGGCGTGTCGATGCCAGGACTTGGCGGGGGGAAACAGAACCACGAATTTCTCCAGTCGTTGGGGGAGGACGTGATGCGTGCCGGCTTGACGTGCCCGCATGGCGTCCCGATAGGGCGTCCCGTTTCGCGTTCCATGGCAGCACGCATTTCGCGAAAGCCGGGGCGGAATCCTTCGGCAAATACCAATTGTGGCAAAGTATCGCACTTCGCACTTCGCACTTCGTGTTACCCACCCGGACCGTCGTGCCGGCATGGGTAACGCCAGTTGATACGACGCAAGTCGCTGCCACAGACGATTTCACGGGGCAGCGTTGCGCCGCGCCACATTGGATCGCTAACCGATGAGAATGTTCTCAGCACTGGCGCTCGCCGCCAGTCTCGCGATGTCGCCGGCCTTTGCCGACGCGTCTGCCGACCTGGGCAACCGCGCTCAGGGCACGCCCCCTGCGGCCATGCCGTCTCCCACCGCCAAGCGGGCGTTCATCGACGATCTCATCGCGCGCATGACGCTCGACGAGAAGGTCGGCCAGTTGCGCCTGATCAGCATAGGCTCGGACATGCCGCAGCCGCAGCTCATCAAGGAGATCGCCGCCGGTCGCGTGGGGGGCACGTTCAACTCCGTCACCCGCGCCGACAATCGCCCGCTGCAGGACGCGGCCGTCAAGCACAGCCGCCTGAAGATTCCGATCTTCTTTGCCTACGACATCGTGCACGGGCATCGCACGGTCTTCCCGATCAGCCTCGGGCTGGCGTCGAGCTGGGACATGTCGGTCGTCAAGCAAGCCGCACGCGTGGCCGCCATCGAAGCGAGCGCCGATGGGCTGGACGCGACCTTCGCGCCGATGGTGGACCTCTCGCGCGATCCGCGTTGGGGGCGCACGTCGGAAGGCTTCGGCGAAGACCCCTATCTGGTCTCGCAGGCCGCGCGCGCGAGCGTGCAGGGATTCCAGGGCACGTCGCCGGCCAACCCGGACAGCCTGATGGCCTTCGTGAAGCACTTCGCGCTGTACGGCGCCGTCGAGGGCGGACGCGATTACAACGTCGTCGACATGAGTCCGATGCGCATGTACCAGGACTATCTGCCGCCGTACCGCGCGGGGATCGATGCCGGCGCGGGCGGCGTGATGATCGCGCTGAACTCCATCAACGGTACGCCGGCCACGTCAAATAAGTGGTTGTTGCGCGATCTGCTGCGTGACGAATGGGGCTTCAAGGGCGTGACCGTGAGCGATCACGGCGCGATCGAGGAACTGATGCGCCACGGCGTGGCGAAGGACGGGCGCGAGGCCGCGAAGCTGGCCATCGAGGCGGGTGTCGACATGAGCATGGCCGACGTGCAGTACCTCAAGCAATTGCCGGGGCTCGTGAAGTCGGGCGAGGTGCCGATGCGCGACATCGACGACGCGGTGCGTGAAGTCCTCGGCGCGAAATACGACATGGGCCTGTTTGCCGATCCGTATCGGCGGATCGGCAATGCGGCGCAGGATCCGAAGGATGTGAATGCGCCGAGCCGTTTGCATCGTGACGCCGCACGCGAAGCGGCACGCCAGTCCATCGTCTTGCTGGAGAACCGGCACGACACGCTGCCGCTCGCCAAGGCGGGCAAGATCGCGGTGATCGGGCCGCTCGCGGACGCGAAGATCGACATCCTCGGGAGCTGGTCGGCCGCAGGCGTGGCGGCGCAGGCCGTCACGCTGCTGCAAGGCGTGCGCGACGCGCTCGGCGCGCAGGCGCAGGTGACCTATGCGCGCGGCGCGAACATCACTGACGACCCGCGCGTGGTGCAGTATCTCAACTTCCTCGATTGGGACAATCCGGAAGTCGTGCAGGACAAGCGAACGCCGCAGCAGATGATCGACGAAGCCGTGCAGGTCGCGCGCCGCGCCGACACGCTGGTCGTGGCGGTGGGTGAGGCGCGCGGCATGTCGCACGAGGCGTCGAGCCGCACGAGCCTGTCCTTGCCGGGCAGCCAACTGGCGCTGTTGCAGGCGCTCAAGGCGACCGGCAAGCCGCTGGTCGTCGTGCTGATGAACGGCCGGCCGCTCGATCTGAACTGGCCGAAGGCCAACGCCGACGCCATGCTCGAGACGTGGTACACCGGTACCGAAGGTGGCCACGCGATTGCGGACGTGCTGTTCGGCGACTACAACCCGTCGGGCAAGCTGCCGATCTCGTTCCCGCGCTCGATCGGTCAGATCCCGACGTACTACAACCAGTTGCGCATCGGCCGGCCGTTCACGCCGGGCAAGCCGGCCAACTACACGTCGCAATACTTCGAGGAAGACTCTGGCCCGTTGTACGCCTTCGGCTATGGCCTGAGCTACACCTCGTTCGCAGTGTCGAAGGTGACGCTGTCGAGCAAGACGCTCGCGCGCGGCGGCAAGCTCGATGCGAGCGTGACGGTGCGCAATACCGGCAAGCGCGAGGGGGCGACCGTCGTGCAGCTATATCTGCAGGATGTCGCCGCGTCGATCGTGCGTCCCATCAAGGAACTGAAGGGTTTCGACAAGGTGAGCCTGAAGCCCGGCGAATCGCGCACCGTGCACTTCGCCATTGATGAAAGCCTGCTGAAGTTCTACAACGCGAAGCTGCAATACGTGGCGGAACCCGGTGAATTCAACGTGCAGATCGGGCTCGACTCGCAGCACGTCGAACAGGCGTCGTTCACGTTGCAGTAAGGCGGAAACGGCAGGCGTAACGGTGGGGGTAACGGTGGGGGTAACGGCGCGCCCCACGTCGCGGTGCGATACCGCGATGTGAAGTGCCTCACGTCATTGTCTGGAATTCCTCGCGGAGGAATTCCACGCAGGCGCGCACCTTGGCCGACGATGCCACGCGAGACGGATACACGGCCCAGACGTTGGCCGCTTGCGTCACGTCGGGCAGCACCTGCACCAGATCGCCGCGCGCGATAAGTGCTCCCACGTCCCACATCGACCGCAGTACGATCCCCTGTCCGTCGAGCGCCCACTGTACCGCCACTTCGCCGTGGTTCGTGGACAGCGGCCCCGTCACCTTGAGCGCGACCGCCTCGCCACGCTGTTGCAGCCGCCACACGCCGAACGGATGATCGCGCTCCTTGATGACGATGCACGCATGGCCGGCCAGATCGCTCAATTGACGTGGCGTGCCATGCGCGTCGAGATACGCGCGCGAGGCGCACAGCACTCGATGATTGTCCGCGAGCTTGCGGGCGATCAGATGCGGTGCGATGTCGTCGCCGATGCGCACGTCGAGGTCGTACCCTTCCGCCGCCATGTCGACAATGCGGTCGAACAGGTCCAGCCGTACATTGAGCTGTGGATACCGCGCCCGCAGCCGCGACATGGCGGGCGCCACGGCGTGCCGTCCGAAGCCGAAGCTGCTCGACACCCGTAGCGTGCCGCGCGGCACCTGCCGCGTGCTGGAGACGTCCTCGATCAAGTGATTCACATCGTCGAGAATCTTTTCCGCCCAGGCGTACACCCGTTCCCCGGCGTCGGTGATGGCCACGCGCCGTGTGGAGCGATGCAGCAAGCGCGTGCCGAGGTCGGCTTCGAGCATGCCAACGCGCTTGCTCACATACGCGGGCGAGACGCCCAGCGCTTCTGCCGCTGCGGAAAAGCTGGCGCGGCGCGCGACCTGGCAAAACACGCGCAGATCGTCGAGATTCGGGTTGCCGGGCAGAGATTTATTCACGATTCGTGGATAGTGGATTAACCGATTGATGGATTTTATCCGCGTTGGAATGGAATAACCTAGCGTCGTCGTCCAACCCTCTGGAGAAACAAACCATGACCGACACGTCCCAGCGCCCCGCGCGTCCGTTCAAGATCGCCGTGATTCCGGGCGACGGCATCGGCAAAGAGGTGATGCCCGAAGGCCTGCGCGTGCTCGATGCCGCCTGCCGGCGTTTTGGCATTCCCGTCGACTATCAGCACATCGAGTGGGCGAGCTGCGACTACTACGTCAAGCATGGCCAGATGATGCCGGACGACTGGAAGCAGCAGCTCGACGGCGTCGACGCCATTCTGTTCGGTGCGGTGGGCTGGCCAGAGACGGTGCCCGACCATATCTCGCTGTGGGGGTCGCTGCTCAAGTTCCGCCGCGAATTCGACCAGTACATCAACCTGCGCCCGGCGCGTCTGTTCGATGGGGTGCCGTCGCCGCTGGCGGGCCGCAAGGCGGGCGATATCGACTTCCTGATCGTGCGCGAGAACACCGAAGGCGAGTACTCGTCGGTGGGCGGCGTGATGTTCGAAGGCACGGAGCGCGAGTTTGTCGTGCAGGAGTCGATTTTCACGCGGCACGGCACGGAGCGCGTGCTGAAGTTCGCGTTTGATCTTGCACAGAAACGCGAGCGCAAGCACGTGACGGTGGCAACCAAGAGCAATGGGATTTCGATCTCGATGCCGTGGTGGGACAAGCGCGCGGCCGAGACGGCAGCGAAGTATCCGGACATCACGTGGGACAAGCAGCACATCGACATTCTGTGCGCGCGCTTCGTGCTCAATCCAGATCGCTTCGACGTGGTGGTCGCGTCGAATCTGTTCGGCGACATCCTGTCGGATCTGGGGCCGGCCTGCACTGGCACGATCGGCATCGCGCCGTCGGGCAATCTGAATCCGGAAGGCAAATTCCCGTCGCTGTTCGAACCGGTACACGGCTCGGCGCCGGACATCGCGGGCAAGAACATCGCCAACCCGATCGGCATGATCTGGACGGCGGCGATGATGCTCGACTTCATCGGCCGCGGCGAAGGGCGCACGCGTGAGGCGCACGACGCCATTCTTGCGGCGATCACGCAGGTCATCAAGGACGGGCCGCGCACTGGCGACTTGGGTGGCAACGCGAACACGACCGACGTCGGCCAGGCGATTGCCGCCGTGGTCAGCGCGGGCTGAGCAGGGTAGACCGGTAAGGGCGGTAAGGGCGGTAAGCGCGGTAAGCGCGGTAAGCGCGGTAAGCGCGATAGGGGAGGTAGAGGCGGTCGCCGCTGCCGCGACCGCGTGAGCGTGTGACGTGTCGAGCGGGCCGAGCGGGCCGAGCGATGCGGCTGACGCCCGCTCACACGCCTGCGTGTTGCCGTACGCGTTCGCCGCCGAAGGCGCGCGCAAGCGGGGCGTCCACACGCTCACGCAGCAGCGCCACCGCCCGTTGAGCGCGCGCCGACAGCGGCCACTCGGCACGATGGATCAGCCACAGCGTGTCGACCACCGGCGGGCCGCAGTCCACCACGCGAATCGCCGCCTGCGACGCGAACGCCTGCCGCGCGTATTGCGGAATGATGGTGAAACCGAGTCCGCGCGCAACGTATTCGAGAATCAGGCTGACCTGGTTCGTGCAGCCCTTGCACGGCAGGCTCTGCACGCCGGGATTGCCCGGAAAGCGACGGCTCAACAATCGCGTCGACATCGCCTCGCCATCGGGATGATCGATGTACCCGATGCGCTTGAGGTCTTCCCACTTGTGTACGTCTTCCCCCGCCGGCACCACGAGTTCGAGCGGCTCTTGCGTGAACGGCGTGGCGGCAAGCCGTGGATCGTCCGGCCGCAACGTCACCAGGCCCAGCTCGAAGCGATTCTGCAACACGCCTTCGAGGACCTCCCGGTCGGGCGCGAAGCGATGCTGCACGACCATCGCCGGATTGGCCTTCTGCATGTCGAGCAGGATCGGACACAGGTACAGCCCGATGCTGCCCGGCGTGATGAGCGTGATTTCTCCGCACTCGTCGTCCGCATCGTCCAGCCGCGAGCGCAGATGCCGGGCCGCGCACTCGACTTCGCGGCAATAGGTCAGCAGCGCCTGCCCGGCGGGCGTGAGTTCGATCGCACGCGGACGCCGCACCAGCAACGCCCCGAACTCCGCTTCGAGATGCTTCACATGCTGGCTCACAGCTGCCTGCGTGAGCCCCAGCCGATCAGCGGTGCGTGTGAAGTTACCCAGCTCGGCGAGCGTGGCGAACGATTTGAGCCACTGCGGATTGACCATAATGAACTGTTATCAATTCGATAATATGTTGATAGTTTTCATTATAACTCGGTGCGACTACCATGGCGCTTGTCGACCTTGCATGGTCGAGGCGCTGCGAACCACCGGCATCCGAACATTGGTATCGGTCACGGCCTTCTGCCCCCGGCATACGCCATGGGTGACGTCCACCAGCGCCGCTTCCCCTGACTCCAAGAGAAACCCCATGTCTGCCCTGTTTTCCCCGTTCGAACTGAAAAGCGTCAAGCTGCGCAACCGCGTGGCCATTCCGCCGATGTGCCAGTACAGCGCCGTCGACGGTCTCACCAACGACTGGCACCTCGCTCACTACGCCGGTCTGGCGCGTGGCGGCGCCGGGCTGGTGATCGTCGAGGCGACCGCCGTCTCGCCCGAAGGCCGTATCTCCCCGGGATGCACCGGACTGTGGAACGACGAACAGGCCCAAGGCATGGCGCGCATTGCGTCGGCCATCAAGGTGCATGGCGCGGTGCCCGGCATCCAGATTGCGCACGCGGGTCGCAAGGCCAGCGCCAACCGTCCCTGGGAGGGCGATGATCACATCGGCGAGGACGACCCGCGGGGCTGGTCAACGATCTCGCCGTCTGCGGTCGCTTTCGGCGCGCATCTCGGCAAGGTGCCCAAGGCGATGACGCTGGACGATATCGAGCGCGTGAAAGCCGACTTCGTGGCGGCCGCGCGCCGGGCGCTGGCAGCGGGCTTCGAATGGCTCGAACTGCACTTCGCCCACGGCTATCTGGCGCAGAGCTTCTTCTCGGTGCATGCGAACCATCGCGACGATGCCTACGGCGGCGATCTTGCTGGCCGCAGCCGCTTCCTGCGTGAGACGCTCGCCGCCGTACGCGAGGTGTGGCCGGAGCGTCTGCCGCTCACGGCGCGTTTCGGCGTGATCGAGTACGACGGCCGCGACGACGAGACGCTGGCAGAGTCGATTGCCCTCACGCGCCAGATGCGTGAAGGCGGTCTCGATCTGCTCAACGTGAGCGTCGGTTTCTCGACGCCCGCGGCGAATATTCCGTGGGGCTCGGCATTTCTCGCACCGATTGCCGAGCGCGTCAGGAAGGAAGCCGGCATTGCCGTGGCGTCGTCGTGGAGCATCGACGATCCGCAGGCGGCGCAGCGCGTGGTGGCCGACGGCCAGATGGATCTCGTGATGATTGGCCGCGCGCTGCTGGCCAACCCGCACTGGCCGTACTACGCGGCGCGCGAACTCGACGTGGCGCGGCCGTCGTGGGTGCTGCCCGCCCCGTATGCGCACTGGCTCGAACGCTATCGGGTGCAACGCGCGGCTTGACGGCGAGCCACGCGGCCCGAGGCAATGCGCGCTGCGAGGCGTGGCGTGTCGCCCAAGCGTCGCAGCGTGCGACGCGCCATGAACAACGCCCCCGTACGTCGCAAGATGCACGGGGGCGTTGGCATTTCAAGCGCGGTTCAGACGCTCGCTGTCACCAGTTGATGTCGACACACAGCACATTCAGGCCCTGCTTGGCGGGCGTGGCGATGGAGGCGGTCACGCACAGGTGCGCCTCGTTGATCGAGAGATAGGGCGAGGTGAAATGCACTTCGCCGGGGGCGCGCATGGCTTCGATGAAATAGGGGCGCCTTGCCCAGTTCGCTCCCTCGGAGTGCAGCAGCGGCCGGAACCGCTTGGCACGCTGCGACGAATGGTTGTGGGGCAGCACGTTGTCGCCGATCTGGCGCCCTGCGGCGTCGAGCAAGAAGCAGCGCGCCGCGTCGGGCAGCGCGAGCAGGTCGTGCGTCGCGTGTTCGATGTCCTGCCCTTGGGCGAGATGCGCAGCCGCCGCCTCGATGCCTGCCACATACGGGGCAAGTCGCGCATGCTCGGCGCGTTCGCGCTCGACCAGTTGCGTGCGCAGCGCCGACGAGAGCGCGTCCATGCGCTCGGCGGCGACCTTCGGCTGCACGGGATCGACGTCTGGCCCCGCGAAGTACAGCCCCTGTACGAAGTCGACGTTGCACTCCAAGGCAATCAACGCTTCGCGATCCGTCGCGAGGCCGCCCATCATCACGAGTTGTCCCGATTCGTGCAGCAGCGACACGAGCCCCGGCAGTACGCGCGCCAGATGCGATTGCTCGGTCGCCTGCGCGAGAATGCCGCGATCGAGCACCACGATGTCAGGGCGCAGATCCCACACCCGGTCGATATTCGAATGCTTGGCCCCGAAGCCGCCCAGCGCAATCAGGAAGCCAGCCTTGCGCAGGCTGCCGACGATGGCGCCGAAGCGCGGGGTGTCGCCGCCGGCCTGCTCGGGCACTTCGAGCACCACGCGTTGTGGCGACAGGCCGATGGCCTTGAGCGTGGCGATGAGCGCGTCGCCGTAGACGGTGTCCATCAGGGCGGCCGGGTGCAGGCTCAGGAAAAGCCACGCGTCGCGGCCGTCGAATTCATGGAAGTTGCCCAGATGCAACGATTCGGCGAGCCGGCCCAGTTCGAGCATGTCGCCATGCCGCGCCGCCATCGTGAAGACTTCATGCGACGGGATGTGGCGGCCTTGCGCGTCGTGCGCGCGCAGGGAAGCGTGATAGCCGATGGCGCGCCGGTGCGAGACCGAGAACACCGGCTGGAAGACGCTGCAGATCGTGAAGTCGCCGTAAATGACGATGCGCCGCCCGTCGTCGGCCGCCGTCAAACGGGGCGGCAGCAAGCCGGGGGCGTCGAGATCGATCATGGTCATGGTAGGGACGGGCGCGGGGGCAGCAGGGTTATGTACAGAATAGGTGAGCAAGAAGCGTGCTCAAAGGCGCCCAGCGGCGCCGGCGCTATTGTCCATGATTTTCCGCGATTTTACGCCCGGGGAGCGACCCATCGCACCAGCGTGCGACGTTATCGCACCAATCTGGGGCCTGAGCGCCAGGGCGACCGCCCGACGACTCACGAAAGTGTTATGCGCACACTACGTTGAATGCGTGTGCATCGCCCGAAGGCGCGCGTGCGGGGGCGAGAAACGACAAAGGGAGCGTCCCTGTAAAGGACGCGCCCTGTCAACGCTGCGGGTTGCGCCGCCGCCGGACCACCTTCCCGGCGCGGCGGCGCTTGGGTCTTCAGTGCTCCGTCGCGCCGGCCCCGTGCCAGACAGTCTGACGGCGCTTGCGGCTGCCGATCCACGCGGCGGACAGCGCGCTGACAAGGCCGGCGCACAGCACGTAGATGCAGATCATCCAGGGCTCGCCGCCGTTCTTTTGCAGCAGGTACGTTGCGATGATCGGGCTCAGGCCGCTCGCGAAGATGCCCGAGAATTGGTAGACGAAGGAGATGCCGGTGTAGCGCACCTTGGCGTCGAACAGTTCCGAGAAGAGGGCGGCTTCAGGCCCGTAGATCGAGGCGTAGATCACGCCCAGCGGAATCACGATGGACAGCCAGACGAGCATCACGTTGCCGCCGCTCGCCTTCATCAGCCAGAACCCGGCGAACGATGACAGGCCGGTCGCGAGCGAGCCCCAGAAGTAGATGCGTGTGCGACCGATGCGATCCGAGAGCCTACCGAAGAACGGAATGGTGAAGATCATTACGAACGCGGCCGCCATCACGCCGGTGAGCGCTTCGGTCTGCGACAGTTTGAGCGTCTGCGTCAGGTAGGAGATCGAGAACACACCGAAGACGTTGAAGAACACGCCGTCGATGAAGCGCGCGCCCATGCCGGCCAGCACATTGCCCGGGCTGCGCATGAGGACTTCGGCGATCGGCATCTTGATCTCGGTGCCGGCCTTCTTGATCTTGGAGAACTCGGGCGTCTCCATCACGTTCAGGCGGATGTACATGCCGATGGCCACCAACCCCACCGACAGGAAGAACGCCACACGCCAGCCCCATGCCAGGAACTGGGCCGAGGTGAGCGTGTACGACAGCACCGCGACCACGCCGGAGGCCAGGCACAGGCCGAGGGCGAGACCGACCTGTGGAAGACTGGCGTAGTAGCCGCGCTTCTCCTTCGGCGCGTATTCGAACGCCATGAGCACCGCGCCGCCCCATTCGCCACCCAGCCCGATGCCTTGCAGCACCCGCAGCACGAGCAGCAGCACCGGCGCCCACAGGCCGATCTGCGCATAGGTCGGCACCAGTCCGATGAGCATCGTGGCGATGCCCATGATGGTGAGCGTCATCACGAGCATGCTCTTGCGGCCCAGTTTGTCGCCGAAGTGCCCGAAGATCACGCCGCCCAGCGGTCGGCTGAGGAAGCCCACGGCGAACGTGCCGTAGGCGAGCATCGTCGAGACGAGCGGGTCGCCGCCGGGGAAATACAGCTTGTTGAACACGATGCCGGCGACGACGCCGTACAGGAAAAAGTCGTACCACTCGATGGTGGCGCCGATGAGGCTGGCGACGACGACACGGCGCATCTGCCGGGCGTCGGTCTGCTTCGATGCATTCATGGTTGTCTCCGAATCTTGTAATGGTTGGGGGCTGACGTGACTGGCTACATCGCGACGGCGACGCGTGCGGCTTCCGCTGGCGCCTCCTCGCTGCCGCGGATCTCCTGCATGCCCGACGCCGGCTTTCTGTCTTCGAGAATCATGTCGGCCGCTTTCTCGGCAATCATGATGGTCGGTGCATTCGTGTTGCCCGAGACCAATTCGGGCATGATCGACGCGTCCACGACGCGCAGCGCCGCAAGACCGTGCACGCGCAGACGGTCGTCGACGACCGCCATCGGGTCGTGACCCATCCGGCAAGTGCCCGCCGGGTGATAGATCGATTGGCTGAACTGGCGCGCGGCCTGAAGCAACTCGGCGTCGCTCTGATACTGCGCGCCGGGGATGAACTCGCTGATGATGTGCGGTGCGAGCGACGGCGCAGCGGCGATGCGGCGCGCCACCTTGATGCCGTCGATCACGACGCGATGGTCGCGCTCATCCGACAGATAGTTAGCGTGGATCGCCGGGTATTGCATCGGATCGTTGGACTGGATCTCGACGCTGCCGCGGCTGAACGGACGCAACTGGCACACGGACGAGGTGAACGCCGAGAAGCGGTGCGCGCCCTTGCCGGGCTTGTCGGCCGAGAGCGGCTGCATGTGGAACTGGATGTCGGGACGCGTGAGCTCCGGGCGCGAGCGCGTGAAGATCGTCACCTGGCTGGCGGCGAGCGTGAGCGGTCCGGTGCGGAACATCGCATATTGCAGACCGATGAGCGCCTTGCGCAGCGGGTGGTTGACCTCGTCGTTGAGCGTGCGCTCGCGGGTCTTGAAGACCAGGCGCACCTGCAGATGGTCTTGCAGGTTCTGGCCGACGCCGGGCAACGCATGCCGCAGCGCGACGCCGGCCTTGGCGAGCACCGTGGTCGGACCGACGCCCGAGTTTTGCAGCAACTGCGGCGACCCGATGGCCCCGGCCGCGAGAATGACCTCGACACGTGCGCGCGCCTTCTTGCGCTCGCCGTTCTGCAGATACTCGACGCCCACCGCCCGCTTGCCCTCGAACAGGACTCGGCACGTCTGTGCACGCGTCTCCACGATCAGATTGCGACGCTCGCGCGCCGGCTTCAGAAAGCCCTTCGCCGTGCTCCAGCGAAAGCCCCGGAACGCCGTCTGCTGGAAGTAGCCGACGCCTTCCTGCGTCGCACCGTTGTAGTCCGGATTGAACGGGATGCCGGTGTCCTTCGCGGCGGCGATGAAGTGTTCCGCGATCGGGCGGCGCAGGCGCAGATCGGACACCTTGAGCGGCCCGCCAACGCCGTGATACTCGTTGGCGCCGTGCTCCTGGTCTTCGGACTTGCGAAAGTACGGCAACACGTCGGCATAGCGCCAACCGCGATTGCCCAGGGCCGCCCAGTGGTCGTAGTCTTCGCGCTGGCCACGCACATAGAGCAGCCCGTTGAGCGAACTGGAGCCGCCCAGCACCTTGCCGCGCGGCCAGTCGATCTGCCGATGGGCGACGTTGGCGTCGGCCTCGGTGCGATAGCACCAGTCGAGCTCCGGGTTGTGCATCGTCTTGAAGTAACCGACCGGGATGTGAATCCACGGATTGCTATCGGGGCCGCCGGCCTCGAGCAGCAGCACCCGATTGGCCGGGTCCGCGCTCAGCCGGTTGGCGAGCACGCACCCGGCGGAGCCCGCACCGACGATCAGATAGTCGACCTCATGTTCCATACCGCTTGTCTCCTGCCTTGCGTCTGCTTCGAATTGGATGAAACGATTCGTTTCGGATTGTGTCGATCCAATGTCGGCGAGCCGTGCGCAAATGCCAAGCAAAAAACCGCGTGCGGCGGAAAACTGAAACGGATTTCGCGCTTGCCGTCTCAGAAGGTGACGATTGCTGCAGCGCATCTGCGGGGTTTCACTAGGGGGTGATGCCGATGCTCGAAACATCGGGCGACGATGTTTCACGCGGTCGGCGGAGCCGCCCCCCGGGGTTATCCCGAGGCGGATGATTGTTAAATAATTGGTATATTTTGTTTCTTTTATTGTGAATCAATGACGGGCGAGGAGGCGCAATGCGCGAGACGGTCACGCTGGACGAGGGGGAGTTGCGCACGAGCGACGAGGCGCGGAATCTGCGCGCGCTGGCCGTCATCGAACGACTGGCCATGGCCGGACAGCCCTATACCCTGTCGCAGCTCGCCACGCGTTTGTCGATCCCGAAGGCCACCCTCATGCGGCTGATCGAGGCGCTCGAAATCTGTGGCTATGTCTCGCACGTGCCCGATTCCCGGGGATCGGAGCGGGGTTTGTCGCTGGGGCCGAGGGCGGCGCGGCTGGCGCTGGTCACGCTGGCGAACAACAACTTCACGCGCGCGGCGCGCTCGCTGCTGCGGGCGTTGGTCGACCGTGTCGGCGAGACCGTCAACCTGACGGCGCTCGACGGCGACGAGATCCTCTACATCGAACGGGTGGAGACCAGTGAGCCGCTGCGCATGCAGATGCATCCAGGCATGCGTGTGCCGTTGCACTGTACGGCGAGCGGCAAGCTGTTCCTGTCGCAGATGCCGTTGGCCGAGCGGCGCGCGGTGCTCTCGCGCCTGTCGCTCAAACGCATGACGCCGCGCACCATTACCGACGCGAGCCTGCTCGAGGCGGAACTGGACCGGCTGGCCACGCGCGGCATCGGCATCGATAACGAGGAATTCGTGCGTGGCATGGTGGCGGTGGGCGTGCCGGTGCGCGCGCTCGATGACGGCCATGTGCGCGCGGTGCTCGCGGTGCACGGCCCGACGGCGCGGGTGACGCTGGAACAACTGCTGACGCTGGTGCCCACGCTGCGCGAGACGGCAACGGCGCTCGCCCCGCTGCTCGACTGGCAGCGCGCCGGCAAGGCGGAGGCGTTGGCGAAGCTGGCCGACGCCCGGGAACCGCGCAAAGCCGTTTGACGCGTCAGAACGTCTTGGCGAGTTCCTTGGCGGCTTCCTGTAGTCGCGGCACGAACTCCATGGCCTTGGACAGCGACGTGCGCGAGACGGGCGCATGCACGGCCACGGCGGCGATGCACGTGCCGTCTTCCTTGAGCACCGGCGCGGCGACACAGGCGATGCCCAGCACGAATTCTTCGTTGTCGACGGCAATGCCCTTGTGCGCAATGCGGTCGAGTTCGCTTTCCAGCAGTTCGGGATCGGTGAGCGTGTTCGGCGTGAAGCGTTGCAGCTTCATGGCGCGCAGGAGGGCGGCACGTTGTTCGCGCGGCAACATGGCCAGCATCAGTTTGCCGCTTGCACTGCTGTGCGCGGGCACGTGCGACCCCGGTTTGAGATCGAGACGCAGCGGCCACGGCGCTTCCATGCGGTCGAGATACAGCACCTCGGTCTCGTGCAGCATCGTAAGGTTGCACGTCTCGCCCAGATCGGCCACGAGACGGCCGAGAATCGCATGGCGCATGCGTCGTGCGCCCGCCTGCATCATCACGCCCAGACTCAGTTGCGCGAGGCGCGGGCCGATCACATAGGCATTCTTCTGCCCCGGCTCGCGAATCACCAGCCCACCCGCTTCGAGCGAGCCGAGCATGCGGTGCAGCGAGGCCTTCGGCATCTGGATGTCGTGCGCCATGTCGGCGAGCGAGACCGGCGCGTCGGCGGCGACGAGATATTCGAGCAACGCAAACGCCCGCAGGGTCGGGGTATCCGCCTTGTTGTCTGCCGGGGAGTCGAGCTGGAGTGCTGCGTCGTTCATATGCGCCGTTCCGGAAAATGGATCAGCGGTATTGTACCCAAACGGGCCTTCGAACGGATTGAACGGCATGGGCCGGGTTCCGATGCGTTTCAGTTCGTTCGAATGTAGACGAGCCGCTAGGCATCGTCAATCCGTATTTTTATTATTCGGAACGAATTGTTTCTAAAAATGGTTAACGCTATGATGCGGTGACACTGCTTTGGAACAGGAGAGGGACGTGATGGAGACCGCAACCCAACAACCGGATCGCCTGGTCGATGCCCGCACCGTATTCGGCATCGACACGGATCTACAGGTGCCGGCGTTCGGCGAGCGAGACGACCACGTTCCCGAGATCGATACGGCCTACCGCTTCAACACCGACGTGACACTGGCGATCCTGGCCGGTTTCATGCGCAATCGGCGCGTGATGGTGCAGGGCATGCACGGCACCGGCAAATCCACGCACATCGAGCAGGTGGCGGCGCGGTTGAACTGGCCGTGTGTGCGGGTGAACCTCGACGGGCATATCAGCCGACTCGATCTGGTGGGCAAGGACGCCATCGTCGTGCGCGACGGCCATCAGGTCACGGAGTTTCAGGAAGGCATCGTGCCGTGGGCGCTGCAACGCCCGGTCGCGTTGATCTTCGACGAATACGATGCAGGGCGTCCCGACGTGATGTTCGTGATCCAGCGCATTCTGGAGCGCGACGGCAAGTTCACCTTGCTCGACCAGAATCGCGTGATCCATCCGCACCCGGGCTTTCGCATGTTTGCCACGACCAACACCGTCGGCCTCGGCAATCTCAACGGCCTCTACCATGGCACGCAGGTGCTCAATCACGCGCAGATCGACCGCTGGAACGTCGTGGCGACGCTCAACTACCTGTCGCGCGAGGACGAAGCCGGCATCGTGCTGGCGCGCGTGCCGGAACTGGACAATGCCGACGGACGCACGCTCATCGACTCGATGGTGAGCGTGGCGGAACTCACGCGCAAGGGCTTCGCGACCGGCGATCTGTCCACGCTGATGTCGCCGCGCACGGTCATCAACTGGGCCGAGAACGTTGGCATCTTCCGCGATGCCGGGCTGGCCTTCCGGCTTACGTTCCTGAACAAATGCGACGAAGCCGAGCGTGCCGTGGTGGCCGAGTATTATCAGCGCGCCTTCGGGGACGAGTTGCCCGCTGACGACGGCAGCCGGTCGCTGCTGGCCGATGCGTCATGACGATGTCCGAGCGCGAGGCGGCACGTCGCGCCGCGCGTGGCGAGGCGCTGTGCGCGGCGACGGTGCGCGCACTGACCGGCGACGCCGCGCTGCATTACAGCGGCGCGCGCCTGTGCCGGAACATGCGGCCGCTGCCCTTGCATGCCCCGCATCTGCAAACGCTGCCGGCGCGCGCGGATCCGCTGGCGACGCTGCGCGGTGCGGCCGACGGCGCGGCGCTTCGACTGCGCCACAGCGATGCGGCGTTGCATCGCCGCCTGCAACCCGACGCGCCGCTCGAGCGGCTGCTCTTCGAGCTGATGGAGCAGTTGCGCTGCGAGACGTTCGTCCCGGCGGGCATGCCGGGCGTGGCGCAGAATCTGCGCGATCGCTTCGAGGCCTGGTCGCGCGCGATGCACGCCGCCGGCGTGGCCGACAATCATGTCGGGCTGCTGCTCTATACCGTCGCCCAGATGGCCTGGTCGCGGCTCACCGGCTACCCGGTCATCGAGGACACGGAAGGTCTCATCGAGGCCACGCGCATGGCTATCGCACCCCAGATCGGCGGCGCCCTCGCGGGTATGCGCCGAACACGTGCCGATCAGGCCGCCTTCGCCGCATATGCGCGCGCGCTGGCCGCCGATATCGCGGGTCTGATTCGCGCCGCCGGCGGTGAGCAGGCCGAGGGCGATGCCAAGGACGAGGAGGACGAGAAAGGCGTGCGCAACGCGTTTTCGCTGTTTCTCGACATGGACGATCAGGAAGACGACGGCATCACGCTCGCGCATTCGGGCGATAGCCGCGTGCTCAAGGCGTCGGCGCAGGGCTACTGCGTGTTCACCCAGCGTTACGACCGAGAGCTGTATGCCGGCACGCTCGTGCGTCGCGCGTTGCTGACCGAATTGCGCGAACGGCTCGACGAGCGCATCGTCGCGCAGGCGATCAACGTGCCGCGGCTTGCGCGCGCGCTCAAGGCGGCGCTGGCGGTGCCGCAGCGCGACGGCTGGTCGTTCGGCGAAGAGCAGGGCCGCATCGACGGACGGCGGCTCGCGCAACTGGTCAGCTCGCCCGCCGAGCGGCGCCTGTTCCGGCTCGAAAAGCACACGTTGATTGCCGAGTCGATGGTCAGCTTGCTGATCGACTGTTCGGGGTCGATGAAGGCGCAGATCGAAGCGGTGGCGATGATCGTCGATGTCCTGTCGCGAGCGCTCGACGCGGCGGGCGTCACCAACGAGATCCTCGGCTTCACCACGGGGGCATGGAATGGCGGACGCGCGCGCACCGACTGGCTCGCGCGCGGCAAGCCAAAATTCCCGGGGCGTCTGAACGAAGTCTCGCATCTGATCTTCAAGGACGCCGTGACGAGTTGGCGGCGCGCGCGCACCGACATTGCGTCACTGTTCAAGGCCGACCTGTTTCGCGAGGGCGTCGATGGCGAGGCCGTCGAGTGGGCGTGCGAGCGGTTGCGCTCGCGCAGCGTCAACCGGCGCCTGCTGATCGTGATTTCCGACGGCAGCCCGATGGACGCCGCCACGAACCAGGCCAACGACGAGCACTATCTCGACCATCACCTGCGCGAAGTCGTGGCGCAACAGCAGGCGCTTGGCGATGTGGAAGTGCTGGGACTTGGCGTCGGACTCGATCTCAGCCCGTACTACCGGAACTCGCTGGCGCTGGACCTGACGTCGGCGCCCGACATGACGATGCTATCGAGACTCGTCGACTGGATCGGCACCGGCGGGCGTCGCGCTCGCGTGTAGTCGGGGCGGCTACGCCATTTCCCGCAACGCAGTCACGATCAGGTGAGCGCCCAGCAGGATCAACGTGAGGAAGGCGAGACGCCGAGTCGCCACGCTCGAGAGCGGTGGCGGACAACGGCGGGCGAACAAGGTGGCGAACGTCACGACAGGTAGCGCAATGGCCGCCTGCCAAGCCATCGACGCGGTCAACTGTCCCGCGAAGGCAACGTAGCTCGTGCGGATCGACGCCGTGACGGCGAACAGCAGAATCAACGCGCAGCGAATCTGCACCAGCGTGAGCGGCTGGCGATAGAAATAGAAGATCAGGGGCGGCCCGGAAATGCCGAACATCCCGCTGAGCAGTCCGCCGAAAATGCCACTGAGGAAGAAGCCGGTGTCGCCCGAGCGTTCGGACTTCGGCGCCGGGCGCAGCGCCGAGCCGATGCCGCCATACAGCACCACCGCACCGAGCAGCAGATGCAGCGCGTTCGACGCCGTGCCGTTCAGGTAATCGAAGAGCAGCACGCCGACGACGACCGACGGCACGATGCCGAGTGCCGCCGCGCGCACGGCCCGCCAGTCGATGTGATGCAGGGTGCCCGGCAGCGCAAGGGCGCTGTTCATCAACGTGACCAGACTCACCAGAATCGCCACGCTCGCCACCGGCGCCAGACCGAACCCGCTGGCGCCGCCCAGAACGATCATGCCCAGCCCGAAGCCCGTGACCGTCTGGAAGTACGTGGCGAAACCCAGCAGCAGCATCAACGGCAGGTAGGCCGCAATGGCGTGCAGCGTCATGGCCGGGTGGCGAGCGGCGAGATTCCGGTGAGCTTGGCCTGGGCGGCCTGTGCCTGCACGCAGGTCACGCCGATCACGTAATAGATGTCGTCGGCGCTGCAGCCGCGCGACAGGTCGTTGGCCGGTCGGTTCAGCCCTTGCAGAAGTGGACCGATGGCCTTCGCCCCGCCGATGCGTTCCGCGAGCTTGTAGCCGATGTTGCCGGCGTCGAGATTCGGGAAGATGAGCGTATTGGCATGGCCCTCGACTTGCGAGTGCACGACCTTGCGCTGCGCAATCTCGGCGACGATGGCCGCATCGAGCTGAACGTCGCCATCGATGGCCAGTTCCGGTCGTGCGGCTTGTACGAGATGGGTCGCTTGCACCACCTTGTCCACGGCCGCGTGCTTGGCGCTGCCGCTGGTCGAGAACGACAGCATCGCCACGCGCGGCGGCTCCATGAGCAGGGCGCTGGCACTGTCGGCGGCGGCCAGGGCGATCTGCGCGAGCTGGGCGGCGTCCGGGTCGACGACCAGGGCGCAGTCGGAAAAGATCAGGCCGCCCTTCATCGTATGGAACGGCTCGCAGAGCATCATCAGGAAGAAGCTCGACACGAGCTTGAACGACGGCTGCACCCCGATGATCTGTATCGCCATGCGTACCACGTCGGCCGTGGTGTTGACCGCGCCGGCGACTGAACCGTCCGCGTGGCCGAGGCGCACCATCATGTTGGCGAAGCCCAGCGGCGCACGCATTTCCTCGGCCGCCTGTTCGCGCGTCATGCCTTTTTTCTCGCGCATGCCGTACCAGGTCTCGGCGAAGGCATCCGTCAGCGGCGACGTGGCGGGATCGATCAGTTCCATGCCGGCCAGGTCGATGTGCGCTGCCTCGGCCGCACGCTGTGTCTTGCCGATGTCGCCCACGAGCAGGATGCGGGCGACGCCTTCGCGCGTGGCCCGTGCGGCGGCGGTGAGCACCCGCGCGTCTTCCGATTCGCACAGGACGATGCGCATCGGTGCGCGGCGCGCCGTGTCGATAATGCGATGGATGGCTTTCATGGTGTCGATGTCAAAAAAAAAAAAGCGCCCCCGGCACCCTCAGAGCCGGGAGCGCTGTCACACGAACGACCTCGACGACGTTAGACGTAGTCCTTGTACTTGTCGAGCATGCGCACCGGCTTGGCCAGGGCGTCGCGACGGAACGGGTCGCCCAGCTCGCGGGTACACATGATTTCGATGATCGTCGTCTTGCCGTGATTCATCTGCAGGTCGATGGCCTTCTTGAGCGCCGGGCCGACGTCTTCCAGACGGTCGACCACGATGCCCTCCGCCCCCATCGCGCGGGCGATGTTGGCAAAGCTCGGGCTATCGAGCTCACCTGCCACGAAGCGGCGGTTGTAGAAGTCCACCTGATTCTTCTTCTCAGCGCCCCACTGACGGTTGTGGAACACCACGGCCGTGACCGGAATGTTGTGACGCACGCAGGTGAGCGTTTCCATCAGGCTCATGCCCCAGGCGCCATCGCCGGCATACGAGATGGCCGGACGGTGCGGCGCGGCAACCTTTGCGCCGATGATCGTCGGGAACGCGTAGCCGCAGTTGCCCCAGCTCATGGCCGCGAAGAAGCTGCGCGGCTTGTTGAAGCGCAGGTAGCTGTTGGCCACCGAGTTGATGTTGCCGATGTCGGTCGACACCATGACGTCTTCCGGCATGGCCTTTTCCAACTCGCGCAGCACCTGGCGCGGATGCAGATACTCACCGCCGTTGAACGTGCGCTCGTGCTTCTGCTCTTCGATCATGTCGAGGCTGTACGGATCGCGCTCGTGGGTCCACTCGTCGAGTTCCTTCTCCCACGCGGCCTTCTCCGTGGCGATCTGGTCGGCGCGAGCGGCACGCGTGGCATCGCACGCGAGGGTGCGTTCGGCCAGACGCTGCGACAGCGCAATGGCCGCCGCCTTCGCGTCACCGCAGATCCCGACCGAAATCTTCTTCACGAGGCCGAGCATCTTGTGATCGGCGTCGATCTGAATGATCTTGGCGTTCTTCGGCCAGTAGTCCATGCCGTGCTGCGGCAGCGTGCCGAACGGTCCGAGACGCGAGCCGAGGGCCACGACCACGTCGGCCTGCGACAACAGCTTCATGGCGGCCTTCGAGCCCTGATAGCCGAGCGGGCCGCACCACAGCGGATGGTTGGCCGGGAACGAGTCGTTATGCAGATAGCTGTTCACGACCGGTGCGCCCAGGCGTTCGGCGAGGGCCTTGCACTCTTCGATGGCGTCGCCCATGACCACGCCGCCGCCCGAGATGATGACCGGGAACTTGGCTTGCGCGAGCAGTTCGGCCGCTTCGTTCAGGCGTTCGTCGCCGCCCGCACCACGGTCGAGGCGTTGCGGACGCGGAATCTCGGCCTTGATCTGGCCGTAGAAGTAGTCACGCGGAATGTTGAGTTGCGTCGGGCCCATTTCGGCCATCGCGCGGTCGAAGCAACGGCCCGTGAATTCGGCCATGCGGGCCGGGTGCGTCACGTGGCCCTGGTACTTCGTGAATTCCTGGAACATCGGGAGCTGCTTGGCTTCCTGGAAGCCGCCCAGGCCGATACCCATCGTACCGGCTTCCGGCGTCACGATCACCACCGGGCTGTGCGCCCAGTAAGCGGCGGCAATCGCCGTCACGCAGTTGCTGATGCCGGGGCCGTTCTGACCGATCACGACGCCGTGACGGCCCGAGACCCGGGCGTAGCCGTCGGCCATGTGGCCGGCGCCTTGCTCATGCACCACCGGGATCAGACGAATGCCGGCCGGCGCGAAGATGTCCATCGCATCCATGAACGCCGAGCCCATGATGCCGAACATCTCGCTCACGCCGTTGGCGACCATCGTTTCGACGAAGGCTTCGGACGGCGTCATGGCCTGCGGGCCACCGTCGGAGGCAGTCAGTTGTTGGGTGGCCGTAGCCGAATCTTTGGCGCTCATGGATGTCTCCAGTGAAAAATAAACGGAACAAATAATTCCGATTTCGTTGTGTAAGTGGAAATCTAGGCGAAGTCAGTGCCGTGGTCAATCAGTATTTTTATTATTTGGTACGTTTTGTATTGAAAAATGAAATTGACTGCGGCGACGCCATAGACCCACGGGGTGTCTGGGGGGGGGCGCTCAGAGCGCCGGGCGGTCTTTTCGGAAGGCGTTCTTCACCGCGATCTTGCCGTCGCGCAAGGTGAAGACGTCGACCATGCGGGCCTCGACGCGCGTGCCGTCGGCCTTCGTGCCGCGGAAGGTCGATTCGGACACGCCGCGATTGCCGGTGGCGAAATGCACGCCCTCGGTCCATGACGCGTCGGGAAAGGTCTCCCACGCCGCCTGGAACGCGGCGCGCACGGCGTCGCGACCCTCGAAGGTGCGGCCCATCATGTCGGGGCCGGCCACGGCGTGGAATACGCAGTTGTCGGTCATGCAGGCCATGAGGGCGTCGATGTCGTGCCGGTTCCAGGCGTCGTTGAAGGTCGTGAGCAACTGGATGTCGGCTAAGTCGTGTTGAGTCGTCATGGCAAATTCCAAAAAAGGCAGAGAGGCAAAGGGATCAACGCGCTTCGTCTTGCGCGTGGTATTTCTGATAAAGGAAGCGCTGGCCGATGCGGCGGAACGGCGCGAAGCCCTGCCACTGCACGGTGCCAAACACATTCGGGTATTGCAGCGCCGAGTCGTAGATCGGCAGGGTCGACGACGGGTCGCGCTCTCCGGCAATGCGTTGTGCGAGTCGGCGTCCGGCATGCGCTGAGAACGACACGCCGTTGCCGCCGTAGCCCACGGCATAGAACAGGCTCTGGCGCGGATCGGGTTGCGTGACGCGCGGCATCATGTCGTGGCTTACGTCGACCCAGCCCCACCACGAGTAATCGACGCGAATGCCGCGCAGCGCCGGAAACTTGCGATGCAGTCCTTCGACGAGCACCGCCATATGCTTCGGATTCTGCGCGTCGGCACCGGTGATCGAGCTGCGGCTGCCGATCTGCACGCGATTGTCCGGCAGCAGACGGTAGTAGTAGCGCAGCGTGCGTGTGTCGGTGATGACCTCGTGGGTGCGGAAGTTCGTCGCGGCGAGTTCCTCGGGGGTGAGCACGCGCGTGACCAGCGAGTTCGACAGAATCGGCATGATCTTGGCGCGCAGGGCCTTGGTCACGTCGTTGCGCGTGTAGCCGCCGGTGGCGAAGGCGACGGCTTTTGCACGTACTACGCCGCGCGGCGTGCGCACGTGATGCACGCCGTTGATCGTCTGGACATCCAGCACGGGCGTGGACGGATGCACGCGAGCGCCGAGGGCGCGGGCCATGCGCAGATAGCCGAAGGCGAGCTTGAGCGGGTGCACACCGATGCCGTCGGGTTCGTGCATCGCGCCGCAGTTTTCCTGGTCGTCGACATACTGCTCGCGGACGTCGTCGCGCGAGAGGATGCGCGTGTCGTAGCCGAACACATCGCGCATGACCTTGGCTTCGCTGCGCAGGAAGTCCATCTTGCGATCGCGGTGCGCGATGTAGAGATGGCCGCCCGGTTGCGGCTCGCACTCCGGCACTTCGGCGATGAGCGACTTGAACGTATTGAAGCCCTCGCGAATTTCGGCATCGAGACGCAGGGCGGTTTCCTTGCCCCAACGTGCGATCCATTGCGAGCGATACAGTCGTCCGCTGGCGTTTTGTCCCTGACCGCCGTTGCGGCTGGTACAGCCCCAACAGGTGCGGTTGGCTTCGAGCACCATGGCACGAATGCCATGCTCGCGAGCGAGGAACAGGGCGGTCGCCAGACCGGTGAAACCGGCGCCGACGATGACCACGTCGACATCGGCATCGCCGGGCAGCGGGCCGTCGTCGGCGGGCGCCTCGCCCGCGGTGGCGACCCAATAAGTGGGCGCATAGTCCATGCCAAGGCCGGGGCTGGCAGAGACTAGCGGATCGTAGAGGGGATCGTATGGCGCAGCTTCGGAGCGCCGATCCAGCGCGAAGGTTTCAATCGTACCCACGGTAGGCTCCTGACGGAAATGTGACCATACTGCCAAGAACATTTTGCCGAGATTAGTACCACCGCCGCTTTGTGATGGTGCCAGTGGAAAGCGGCGCCGCCACAGCGTTTTCGCGGGTCGGCGAGCACGTCTCTGGCGCCACGTGTTTGTTCCATGTGGTGCTAATCGATGCGAACTTTGGCGAAGGATTCTGGGCCAGAAAACCGGTCTCTGATCGTCGTTCGGCGAAGGGGGCCACGCGAACACCGCCGTGCTGGACGATTGCTATGTCGGCGACATCGTCCGCCGTCGGATGGCGGCGCTCAGCACGTTCGCGCTGACCAAGGCAGATCGGGTGAGCGACGCCAAGTTGCAGGCCGTCAGAGAGCGGCTGGCATTGCTTTGGGGGCAACGAAGGTCGCCGTCACGGCGAACCAGAGCGTCGTGCCACCCGGACAAATAAAATGGCCGGCGGCAGAGTCTCTGCCGCCGGCCGTATCGGACTGACCTATCTCAGATCTCGAAACCCGGATCCGGCGAGCGCAGCTTGCGCCAGATCGACCGGACGGTGAACGCCACGAGCAGGACCGTCAGGCTGGCCACCCCCAGGGCGAGCGGCTCGCGCTGGTCCGGAATGAAGGCCATCGCCCCGACAATCGACAGCATGCCGAGAATCGCGACCCAGGTCAGGTACGGGTAGCCCCACATCCGAATCTTGAGCTTGCCCGGCGCCTCGCGCTCCAGCCGCTTGCGCAGCTTCAGTTGAGAGAAGGCGATGAGCACGTACACGAAGATCGCCACCGTGCCGTAGGAGTTCACGAGAAAGGCGAACACCGTATCCGGCGACACATAGGACATCACCACCGCCGCGTAGCCGAACAACGTGCCGATGAGAATGGCGCGAACCGGCACGCCACGCGCATTGAGCTTGGCGAGCGAGCGCGGCGCATCGCCGCGGCGCGTCAGCGCGAAGAGCATGCGCGACGAGGCGTACAAGCCCGAGTTCAGTGCCGAGAGCACGGCGGTCAGCACCACGGCGTTCATGATGTGCGCGGCGGCCGGAATGTGCATCGCTTCGAGCGCGCTCACATACGGCGTGGCCATGCCGGCAGAGTTCCAGGGCACGAGCATCACCACCAGCAGGATCGAGCCGATGTAGAAGAACAGCACGCGGCCGATGACCGAGTTGGTGGCGCGTGCCACGGCTTGTTGCGGCTCGGCGGCTTCGGCGGCGGCAATCGTCACGATCTCCGCGCCGAAGTAGAAGCCTGTCGCCGCGACCGCGCCCGCCATCACCGGGCCAATGCCGTTGGGCATGAAGCCGCCGTGCGAGAGCAGGTGCCCGGTGCTTGCCACTGCGCCCGGCCACAGGCCGAAGACGAAGAGGCCGCCGAGGAACAGGAACACGACGATGGCCGCGACCTTGATCGACGCGAACCAGAACTCGAACTCGCCATAAGACGCCACTGACACCAGATTCGTCAACGTCAGCACGACCAGCAACGTGAGACTGATGGCCCAGGCCGGGATGCCGGGCAACCAGAACTGGATCAGGTTGGCGCCCGCCACAGCTTCGACCGCGACCACGATCACCCAGAAATACCAGTACATCCAGCCGGTCAGGAAACCGGCCAGCTCACCGCCGACCGGCTTGTCGTTCCAGGCGAGTCGCGCGTATTCGTAGAACGATCCCACGGCGGGCAGCGCACAGGCCATCTCGCCGAGCATGCGCATCACGAGCACCACGAGGGCGCCGGTAATCAGAAACGACAGCACGGCCGCCGGGCCGGCGGCGTGCACGACCACGCCACTGCCGACGAAGAGGCCCGCACCGATCACGCCACCTAGCGCGATCATGCTCATGTGCCGTTGCTTGAGGCTCGATTGCAGATGCGTGCCGGGTTCACGATTGGCCATGACGACCTCCCGTGCAGGAATGACCGGCGCGCGCGGCGCTGCCGGAGACGCTGATGGAACGGGGGGAGAGGGAGAACCGGGGGGGGATGACCGATACGACCGATGCGACAACGTGCCGCTCACGGGCAAGGCGCCCGACTTGCAATGTCTCGACTACCACACAACCTCCTGAATACCTTGTTTGACCGCAGGTGCGGCGGGGGGAGCCGCCCTGCGTCTTTTGTAATGACCAACGGACCTGCTTACGTCTTGTCAGACCTTGCCTTTCCAGGGCACCAGCACGCGCTCGAGGTAGCGCATGATCAGATCGAAGCCGAAGGCGAAAAAGCCGATCACGATGATCCCCATGATCACGATGTCCGACGCGAGGAATTCCGCCGCGTTGAGCACCATGAAACCGAGCCCGCTCGACGCCGCCACCATTTCGGCGGCCACCAGCGTTGTCCAGCCCACACCGATGCCGATGCGCATGCCGGTGAAGATTTCCGGCAGTGCCGACTTCACGATCACATGCATGACAATCTGGCGCGGCGAGGCGCCCATCGAATACGCGGCGTGAATCTGTTCCATCGAGACCGAGCGCACGCCGGCACGCGCCGCAATGGCGAGCGGGGCGAAGATGGCCAGGTAAATCAGGAACACTTTCGAGAACTCGCCGATGCCGAACCAGATGATGACGAGCGGCAGGTAGGCCAGCGGCGGCAGCGGGCGATAGAACTCGATCGGCGGATCGAACACGCCGCGGCCGATGCGCGACACGCCCATCAGAATGCCCACCGGGATGGCGGTCACACAGGCCAGCGCAAAGGCGCCGAAGACGCGATAGAGACTCGCGAGCGTGTGCTCCCACAGCGTCGAGCCGGCAAAGCCTTCGGTGGCCACCTGAATGAACTTCTCGACGATGGCGCGCGGTCCCGGCAGGAACAGCGGCTTGATCATGCCCGACGACGTAATGGCGACCCAGAGCAACAACAGGACAAGCACGGTCACGACACTGATCGCCAGGCTGGGGCCTTGGCCCGGGGCGCCGAACGATTCACCGGCCTTGACCGGACGCGGGGCAAACATGCGGGCGAAGACACCGCGCCGGCGCGGCGTGCGGGCCGAGACAGCCGGGCGGCGTGCGCCGGGGGCGTTGGCGGCCGCGGTGGGCGGCGTGGGGTGAGGGGTGACGGGTTTGGTCATCATGGTGTTCTCTCCTGCGACGATCAGGCTGCGACGGCACTGGCACCCGACGTTGCCGTCTGGCCCGCACGTTCGTCGCCGTAGATGATGCTGAGCACAGTCTCGCGCATGGCGATGAAATCTGGGCTGGACTTGATGGTGCGCGCGTCACGGCATTCGAGATAGCGCTTGTTGAAGTCGAGTTCGTAGGTGTGCGTGATGCGTCCGGGGCGCGGCGACATCACGATCAGGCGGCTGGCGAGGAATAGGGCTTCTTCGACGCTGTGCGTGATGAAGAAGATCATCTTGCCGGTCTCGCGCCACACGTCGAGCAGCAGTTCCTGAATGGTTTCGCGCGTGAGCGCGTCGAGCGCGGCCATCGGCTCGTCCATGAGCAGCATCGACGGATTGCAGGTGAGCGCGCGGGCAATGCCGACACGCTGCTGCATGCCGCCCGAGAGCTGGTAGATCATGTGATTGTGGAAGTCCTGCAGCCCGACCAGGGCGAGATTGCGCGCCGCGAGCGCCCGCCGTTCGGTCTTGGGCACGCCTTGCAGCTTGAGCCCGAACTCGGTGTTTTCCATCACATTGAGCCACGGCAGCAGGGCGTGCTTCTGGAACACCACGCCACGGTCGGCGCCGGGGCCTTCGATGGGGGCGTCGCCGAGCAGCAATTCGCCGGACGTGGGGGCGATGAAGCCCGCCATCAGGCTGAGCAGCGTGGTCTTGCCGCAACCCGAGGCGCCGAGCGCCACGACAAAATCTCCGGGTGCGATGGTCAGATCGACGTGTGCGAGCGCCTGCACTTGCTCGCCGGGACGCCGGCCGGGATAGACGACGCTGACGTCGTTGACGATGAGTTGTTCCATGAAGCCCTTCTCCTGTCGATCGAGTGATCGGGGAGGGGCGGTCGCGCCGGAAGCATTTCGGCGTGACGGCCCCGGCACGGCTTACTTCAGTTTAAGCGCGGCGTCGACATAGTGCGACGTGACATACGGCGTGTAGTCGGCCTTGACGGCATCGATCTTCTGCTGGCCCTTCAGGAACTCGGACGTATCCTTGAGGGCCTTGGCGGCACGGCTGTCCTTGCCGCCCCCCAGCCATTCGGCCGAGGCCTGCTGCTGGGCCGACGGGAAGGCGTACAGCGAGAGCGCACCAGGAATGTCTTCCGGCTTGCCGCCGATCATCTTCACGATGGCCTTGACCTGCGGCGAGGTGGCCGTCCAGGCCGCCGGGTTCTGGCGATAGGCCGCGTCGGCGTCGGCGATGACCTTGACGAACTTCGCCATGAAGTCGGCATTTGCCTCGCCCCACTTGCGGTCGACGGCGATGCCGTCGAACGTCGGCTTACCCTGCTTGGAGAGTTCGCCGGACGTGATCAGCACATGACCGCTCTTCTTGATCTGCGCGAGCGCCGGATCCCAGACATAGGCGGCATCGATGTCGCCGCGCTCCCATGCCGCCACGATCTGGTTCGGCTGCATGTTGAGCACCTTCACCTCGGTCGGCTTGATGCCCCATTGCTGCAGCGCGAACATCGTGTGGTAGTGCGTGGTCGAGACGAACGGCACGCCGATTTTCTTGCCCTTCAGGTCGGCGGGCGACTTGATGTTCGAGGCGTTGCGCACGACCATCGCCTCGGCCTGGTTGATGTCGTCGAGAATCCAGAACAGTTGCAGGTCGAGCCCTTGCGAGACGGCGGCGGCCATGGGGCTGGAGCCGAGTACGCCGATCTTGATGTCGCCCGAGGCGAGGGCCGTGGCAACCTTGGCGCCCGACTCGAACTGGCGCCAGTGGATCTTGTAGCCGGTGGCCTTCTCGAACTCGCCGCTGGCGATGGCGACCAGCCACGGATCGACGATCTGCTGGTACGCGATCGTCACCTCTTTTTCCTGCGCCTGCGCCGTCGAAGGCAGCGTAAGCCCAAGCGTCAGGGCAGCAGGGAGCGCAGCTGCCGCCAGTGCGGTGGCGGCGAACACCCGTCGCAGCCGGTTCGGAAGTCCATTCATGGTTCACCTCTAATCGGAAAGTTTTCGGTAGAACACTCGGGTTTGACGCAAATGGTGTGATGAATCGGCGCCAAGTGATTGCATCATTGCCGCCAGCCTTTTTGTTCGTTAGAGCCAGTTGGCTGCATTTGATGATGCCAACTAGTCCAGCGGACCTGGAGTCGGCCGGGAAGCCGCATGAATGCTGGAATTCACCCCAATTTCCAGCGACTGCGGATAAACCCCAACTCGGAATGGATGTCACCGTCACTTGAGTAATAATTGACGTTCTGGACGGAATTGTTGAGAGGGGGCGCGATGTCGAGCCGGATTTCCGCGGCAATGTGGAACCAGTTGTTTCAGATGTCGGCGCGCGCCGGCATGGGTCTGC
The DNA here is from genome assembly GCF_902459725.1 of Pandoraea eparura. Classification (GTDB taxonomy): domain Bacteria; phylum Pseudomonadota; class Gammaproteobacteria; order Burkholderiales; family Burkholderiaceae; genus Pandoraea; species Pandoraea eparura. The sequence continues at coordinate 255,987 of NZ_CABPSH010000002.1, read as the reverse complement.
AGAGTCAGATTCGCCAGATGCTGGTCTCGGCGATTCTCGACGAGCGACTCATGCGTGGCGCTGCGGTGCCGTCGTCGCGCGAATTGGCCGAAGGACTGGGCGTGGCGCGCAACACGGTGGTGCTCGCTTATCAGCAACTGGTCGACGAGGGCTACCTGATTGCCCGGGAGCGGCGCGGGTACTTCGTCAACGGCGATATCCTGGCGCCCCGAGTGGGATCACAGCACGCACCTGCGCATGACACGCCGGAATGGGTGGCTGGCACCATTGCGCCGCGCGATCCGGCGACGCCGGACTGGGAGGGACGCTATGTGGTGCGTCCGTCGGGGCAGCGCAACATCGTCAAGCCGATCGACTGGCAGAAGTATCAGTACCCGTTCATTTACGGCCAGTTCGATCCGACCATGTTTCCGACGGCGGACTGGCGCGAGTGTTGCCACAAGGCGCTTACCGTCATGGAGATTCGCGACTGGGCACCGGACATGATCGCGCGCGACGACGAGACGCTGATCCAGCAGATTCGCACGCGCGTGCTGCCGCGACGCGGCGTGTGGGCCGACGCCGACGAGATCGTGCTCACCAATGGGGCCCAACAGGCGCTCTATCTGCTGGCGGATTTGCTGGTGGGGGCGCACACCACGGTGGGGATCGAAGACCCGGGCTACCCGGATGCGCGCAACATCTTCGCGATCCGCACGCCCAAGTTGGTGGGCTTGCCCGTGGACGCGTCGGGTTTGCCGGTCGACGACCGCCTGTCGCAGTGCGATTACGTGTACGTGACGCCATCGCACCAGTGTCCGACGACGACCACGATGCCACTGGCGAATCGCGAGGCGTTGCTGCGTCGGGCGGAAACCGATGACTTCGTGGTGATCGAGGACGACTACGAGAGCGAGAACAGCTATTCGGACATTCCGATTCCGGCGCTCAAGAGCCTGGATCGCAGTGACCGCGTGATCTACATCGGGAGCTTGTCGAAGTCGTTTGCCCCGGGGCTGCGGCTGGGGTACATCGTGGCGCCGGCGGCGCTGGTGGCGGAGTTGCGGGCGTTGCGCCGCCTGATGATTCGGCATCCGTCGGCGTTCATTCAACGCTCGTTCTCGATGTTCCTGGCGCTGGGCCATCACGACGCCTTGCTGCGTCGTCTGGCGGACACCTATGCGAAGCGCGCCGAGGTGCTGAGCGCCGCGCTTGCCGCGCATATGCCTGAGGTGTCGTTCGTGCATGTGAAGGGCGGGGCGTCATGCTGGGTGCAGGGACCGCCGACGCTGAACGCGAATGTGCTGGCGGCGCGCGCGAAGTCGCGCGGCATTCTCATCGAGACCGGCGACATTTTCTTCATGGGCGACTCGCCGCCGCTCAACCGGTTCCGGCTCGGCTTTTCGTCGATACGGCTGGAGCACATCGAGTCGGGCATCATCGCACTGGCCGAGGCGCTGCGCGAGACGATGTTGGAGGGGTAGGGGGCAGGCGTAGGGCGCGGTGCGTAGGTAGCGGGTGTTGCTTGCCCATGTTATGTCGGTAAGCGCCATCTTCGAACACGGAGGCCGGCAGGAAGCATGGATAGCAAGCGCAAGCACCGGGCGACGCTCATTGGATTGGTGGCCGTGGTGTTGTGAAGTTCGACCGTCGCGCTGATTCGCGGCGTGAGCGAGAGCTTCGGGCCGACCGGCGGTGCGGCGATGATGTACACGGTGGCCTCGGTGTTCCTGCTGTTCTCCGTCGGCTTCCCGCAACTCAAGACGTTCCCGAAGCGATGTCGGTATTTGGGCAGTCTGCTGTTCGTGGCCTATGAGTTTTGCCTGTCGCTGTCGATCGGCAATGCGAACAACGCGCAGCAGGCGATCGAAGTCGGCATGGTCAACTATCTGTGGCCGACGTTCACGCTGATCGCGGCCATCATCTTACTTTGCTGGACGGCAACGCGATCGCGACGGTAGGCAGGCTTGACGTCGAAGGCGGTTGAAGTGAGGGAGTGAGCGGTCGTCAACGGTACGTGTCGAACAACGAAGCGCGTATCCCAATGGCCGGTAATGCCCGCGGGAGCGGTTCGCGTTCAGGCGCGATCCGTACGCCGATATCGAAGGATGCGCGAGACGACCGAACTTACCTGGTCATTGGCGCTGTCGATGGCGAAGTCGTGCCCGAATACCGGCCGTGTCAACCGGGTCAGAACGCCGCCCGTCGGCATTTCCACGGCGAGCCGCGCCCCTCGTTCATACGCATGACGAGCGGTGTCGTACCAATTGACCTGCCGGGCCATGTTCCAGGCGAGATCGTCTGCAATGTCGTCGGGGCGAAAAAGCGCGCGGGCCCGGCAGCAACTGACGTAGGTCATCTTTGGCCGCTGGAAGCGAACCTTCGCCGTGGCTTCTGCCAGCGTGCTCGCCTGGGCCGTGAGCAACGCGCAATGCGACGGCACCGTCATTGCCAGACGAGTCGCCTGTGAGGCACCGGCCTTCGTGGCTCGCTCCTGCACAAGACTCAGCGCCGCATCGTTGCCCGCGACCACGACCTGATGTTCGGCATTCAGATTCGCGACATAGGCCGGCGAGTCATCGGCGTGCACCGTCTGCACAATGTCCGCCACTGTCACCGCCGATAATCCGGTAATCACCGTCATGCCGTAGCCGCTTGGATAGGCCGTCTCCATCAAGCGGCCCCGCAAGTGGACGAGACCCAGCGCGTCCCTGAACTCCAGCACCCCTGCCGCGACCGCTGCCGTCCACGCCCCTATCGAGTGGCCCGCCACCAAGTCCGGTGTCGCCCCTTGCGCGGCGAGCGCACGTGTCATCGCGACGCCCGCGATCAGCAGACTCAACTGGACGGCGGTTGTTGAGCGAAGCGACTCGGCACTGCAAAGCACCATCGGATCGATGCCGAGCGCATCGCGCGCTTCGGCCAGCGTCGATTGGACCTCCGGCGTGTCGGGCAATGCCCCCAACATGCCAGCGCGCTGTGCCCCCTGGCCGGGATAGGTGAACAGAACGCTCATGCCGCATCTCCGAGGTCGCCCCAAGGATCGACAACCAGCGTCGGACCTCCGTCGGTTTTCACAAGCGTGCGAGGCGGCGAGCGCAGCCATTCGCGCAGCGAGAAGCCGCCGCGCCCGGTATCGATCTGGATGTCGATGCGGCAGGTTCTGTCGCGCGCGATCCATGCGAGCGCGTCGCATTGCGCGTCGGAGGGCGGAAACGGCAGGCGGATGAGAAGGTCGAGATCGCTTTGCGGATGCAGGGCCGGCAAACCGCTGGCCAGCGTAAAACCGACACCGCCGGTCGGTCCCCAATGCAATCCCAGCGCATTGAGGGCCGGGGCGAGATCACGCAGCGCGCGCAAGCAAGGCAGTGGTGTCGTGGGCGCAATCCGCGCGACGTGTTCGAGCAGCGATTCCGGCGAGACGATGCGGCGCACCGATCGGCGCGGCACGTGAGCCGCGACGCGCTGGTCTCGAGACGTCCCGCGCAACCCGACCGGTACAAGGTCGGGTTGCGCGAGCGGCGCCCGTCGCACGACGGCCGGCGCACCGGTGGCCAGCGCACCCCTCACCCACCCGGGCACCGCCATCCCCTCCGGGAGCGCAACATCGTCACACCAGAGAAGATCGTGGGGCCGCAGCGGTGAACGTTGCGCCGCGCTGTCAGACGTCATTGCACAATGGCCTTCGTCGCAAGAAACAAGACCGACGGTCCAAGCAGACATCCCAAGCCCGTATGGAAGGTTGCAACGAGCGCGCCGTAGGGCACGAGTCGGCGATCGGTGGCCGCGAGGCCCGCCGACACACCGCTCACGGTGCCAGCCAGGCCGCCGAACACCATGGCGGCGCGCGGGTTGTCCAGCGCCAGCAGACGCGCGGCAAACGGTGTGCCGACCATGACGATGATGGCCTTGATGAGCCCTGCGGCAATCGACAGGGCCATGACGTCGGAACTGGCGCCGATCGCGGCACCCGTCACCGGGCCGACGATGTAGGTCACCGCACCGGCGCCGATGGTGGTCATGCTCACGGCGTCGGTGTAGCCGAACGCATGAGCCAGTGTTGCCCCGACGATGAAGGGCAGCACGGTGCCGAGCAACAGCGACACAACGCCAATCAGACCGGCCTTGCGGGCTTCCGACACCTGCACCTCGAACGCGGTGGCAACGATCGCGAAGTCGCGCAGCATCGCACCGCCCATCAGCCCGATACCACTGAACAGCGAGACGTCCGCGAGCCCCTTTTGTCCCCCGGAGGCCAACCCACCCCAATAGGCCAGTACAAGGCCGATCATGATGGCGATGGCCGAGCCGTGCACGCGACCGAACGTCAGCCGTCGCGACAACCACATGGAAAGCCCCATGATGATGCCGATGAGGGCGAAGGCGGTGACCAACCCGTTGTGATGCAAGACCTTCTCGAACATGGATAGCATGACGGATATCCTCTCAAGCGTTGCTTTGTGCCGCTTCGGACAACGGCGGTAGCGGCTGCGCGTTGCCCGTTCGGTTGATCAGCGCGATGGCGACGCCGCAGACGAGCACGGCACCGACGGCGGCAAGCAGCGCGACCGGCCCGCCGCGCAAGGCGGTGACGACATCTTGCTGTGTCGCCATGGCGACCACGACGGGGATGTACATCGCACCCCAGAAAGAAACGCCGGCTTCGGTCGCCGCCGGCATGAGGCCGCGCCGGTGTAGATAGAGCCGAGCGAAGATCAATAGCAGCATGGCAATGCCAACGCCGCCGACATTGGCTTTCACGCCGATCGCCTGGCCGAGCAGATCGCCAAGGAAGATGCCGGCGAGATGGCAGATCGCGAGTAGGGTCGTACCGTAAATAATCACTTGCTGTCTCCTGGGGGAAGCAACGACGAATCGTCTTTTCTGGTGTTATGGCAAGCGACGAGTCGTCGGGGTTAAGGGCGAAACGTGAAGCGGATATCCGACATCCGGGCCGGCAATCGCTCTCCAGGCGCGCGGCGGTGAGTCGGTGAGTTGGCCCGGCACATGCGCCGGGCGGTCAGGGGTGAGCTACCAAAGTGCCTTCAGTCGCTCGCGAACGGTTGAGGACGCCTGTCGCGAAGGGGCGCCGAGCCGGCTGGAGAGCCCGCGCGACGGATCGGTCCGGATATCCGCCATCGCTTGCACCAGTACGTCGCGAACTTCGCCGACATCCTGGGGATCGGGATGTTGGGCGGAGCCGACCTTCAGCAGACGCCAGAGAAGGCCCAGCGACGCGAAGTTGGCAATGTCGTAGGCCATCGGGGGAATGGTCTCGGCCAGCGCTTCGAGGTCATCGACCGAGCGCTGCGTGATGCGCGCGGCGGCGGCCTTCCCCATGGCGTGGACCATCACCCCCGCGTCGTCGAGCGCGATCAGACGATTCGCCTGATAGCCATGCGCGAGAAACGCGCCCGACATCGCTCGCCCGACGATCAGGCCGATCACCGGGTGACCGGCCAGACGCGCCGCGGCATAGGCGTCGGCCGCCGCCGCCAGGGCGAGATGGATGCCGAAGGCCTCTTCGCGGCGTCCGTAGGCTTGGCTCGCCACATCGACGATGGCGACGATGGCGCATTTGCGCTCGGTGTCCCGGTCGCGTGCGATCACGTCCCGCACGGCGCGCGCCAGTTGCCATCCTTCGATCAGTCCGACTTCGCCATGTCGTGCACGGGGAAAGCGGTTGTTCGCGTCCGGAACCACGGCGATGAAGCGTGCGGAAGCGTCGGCCAGCGAGGCGTCCACGACCTGCAACGTGCTGCCGTAGTCATCGGTGTCGGTGCGGCGCGCTGCGTCGGATGTCAATGCGTGTAACCACACAGCGCCTCGTGAGGCGTGTTCGGAAAGGCTCATGAGGGGTCTCCTGCGCGGGCGGGCGCGTAAAGCACGCGCACGTCTTCGGGCGAGGGCTGGTTCGTCACATCGACGTGCATCAGCCGCTCAAGGTAGTACTCGATTTGTTCGCTGCGCTGCGGCGTGCGGGCGTCGGCGCGCAGCCATGCAAGCACCTGTGCGCGAATCGCCGTGGTGTCGTCGTCGAGGCAGGCGTCGACAAGTCCTGTCGCCTGGCGCTGTTCCCCGCCCGTCAGGCCCCAGATAAACGGTCGATCGCGCGAGTCGTATTCCTCGATGCCGGCCTCCTGCTCGATGACGGACGGTCCGTTCAGGCCAAGCCGGGCTTCCCGCGTGACCAGCAGATGGCTGCACATGCCGGCGGCGATGCTCATGCCGCCGAAGCAGCCGACCACCCCGGCGGAGATGCCGATGACGGGTCCGAACGTTCTGAGTTCATGAATGGCCGCATGAATTTCCGCGATGGCGGCGAGGCCGAGATTGGCTTCCTGCAGGCGCACGCCTCCAGTTTCGAAGACGATGACGGCGCGCGTCGGGATACCCCGGCGGTTGTCTTCGGCGGCAAGCTCGAGGGCGCCTGCGATTTTCGCGCCGGAGACTTCCCCCATGCTTCCGCCCTGAAACGCGCCCTCGATGGCGAGGACGACCGCCGGTTGCGAGTCGAGCGTGCCGCGAGCAACAACGACGCCGTCGTCCGCCTGCGCGACGATGCCTTGTCGGGGCAGCCACGGCGAGGACAATCGTTCGAACGGATCGACGAGTTCGCGGAACGTGCCGGGGTCGAGCAGAGCGAGGGCGCGACGGCGCGCGTCGCGTTCGATGAAACTGTCTCGTTGTATCGGAGTATTCGTCATCTCGATGGGCCCTTACCGAGTGGATTCGAGGGCTTCGCGCGCTTGCTCGAGGCGAAGGCGAACGACAGCCGGGGTCGCGCCGAAATCGTTGATTTCCACGTGCAGCGCAGGCCAGGCATGCGATGCGAAGATGCGCTCGAGCTGCGCTTGCCAGATCGCGGACATGCCATTGACCGAGGTCGTGACTTCGACATCGATGCGCCCTGGCTCGTCGGGAGTCAGCAGCACTTCCAGGTCGCCCGAGCCGACGACACCGACGCAGGTTCGGCCTGCGCTCGGTGCGCCGCCTGAGAAATGAAATTGAAGTCTTTCCATGAACGGGCTTCCTAAAGACTCAGAAACGGTGATTCGTTAAGCCGCGACGGCGACCCTTTTGCGGGCAGCCGGTCGAGGAACAGGGCGGCGGCCAGCATGTCGGCGGCTCCGCCCGGCGAGATGTGCCGAGCCAGCATGTCGGACTCGAGCTTTCGAAATTGGCGTCGGCCGTCCGAGGTCGACAGGCCACCACTCGCGCGCACGGCGCCGGCCCCGGCCTGCATCGCCTGCAGGGCGTCGGGACCGCCGCGCGCCAGCACGCAGGTGTCGTCGAGCGTGGCCATCACGGCGAGCAGGGCGTCGATGCGGGCATGATCCTCGCGCATGCCTGCCGCGCGGGCGCGCCTGAGTGCGGGCAGCGCGACCTTCGTCACGTGCGGAAAGCCTGCCCATGCCTGACCTCGCGCACCGCCCACGCCATAGTCGAGGCAGGCGCGTTCGCCCTTGTGTCCTGTGGCGCACGGGGCAAAGCGGTCGGGCAGGCGCGCGAGCGTTCCGGCGCGACGCGCGACGGCATTGGCGCTCCGGGCGTTGGGCGCTTGCGCCGCGGCCGTGATCAAGAGGCCCAGTGCCCAGATGGCGCCGCGGTGGGTGTTCACGCCACCGGTCGCCGCGAGCATTGCGGCTTCTCCGAGGCGTCCTAGACGGCCGATCTGTTCGCGCAGGCGCATCGGGTTGTCGATCAACACGCCCGCCTTGGCCATGGCCTCGAACGTCGGCCGCAAGACATTGGCGGACTGCACCATCAAACCCCACGTGAGATCGTGATGCGCGCCGCAGCCGCGAACGTCGACGAGGCCCGGCTTGGGGGACAGCGTCACCTCGTCGATCAGTGCAGACTCGACGAGCGTGGCGAGTGTCGTCGCCAGTTCGATCGGCTGGGACGGCGACTCGATCCGTCGAATCAGGGTCTTGTCCATTACCAGCTCCGAAAGCGCGCGGGCGGTTCGTAGAGTCCGCCCGACCACTCCACCAGCTCGCCGATGCTCTTGGCGGCGAGCAACTCGCGGCTCGCATCCGTGCGGCGAATGCCCAGATCTTCCGGCAAGGCGATGAGGCCGTCGCTGCGCATCTTCGCCGTCTTGGCCGGGTCGTGCTTCAGCCCGATCGCGGTGACGCCGGCGACCGCCGAGATCATGGCGCGCCGCTCTTCCAGCGAGCGTGCCTTGTAGAGGTAGGCGATGCCGTCCTCGGTCAGCAGGTGGGTCACGTCGTCGCCGTAGATCATCACGGGAGCGAGCGGCATGCCGCTTTGTTTGGCAACTGAGACGGCGTCGAGCGTTTCGACGAACGTCGGCTTGCCGCCTTCCTGGAACGTCTCCACCATCTGGACGACGAGCTTCTTGCCGCGCTCGAGCAGGGTGTCCGGCTGCGTCATGTCGAGCCAGGCCGGCGTGGCGTGACGACGCCCGCGCGGGTCGTGCCCCATGTTCGGTGCGCCGCCAAAGCCGGCCAACCGGCCGCGCGTCACCGTGGACGAGTGCCCGTCGCCATCGACTTGCAGCGTGGCGCCGATAAACAGATCGACGGCGTACTGTCCTGCCAGTTGGCAGAGCATCCGGTTGGAACGAAGCGACCCGTCGCGGCCGGTGAAGAAAACGTCCGGGCGCGCGGCCACATAGCGCTCCATGCCAAGCTCTGTGCCGAAGCAATGCACGCTTTCGACCCATCCCGTCTCGATGGCGGGGATCAGCGTCGGGTGGGGATTGAGCGTCCAGTTCCGGCAGATCTTGCCTTTCAGTCCGAGGCGCTCGCCGTAGGTCGGCAGAATGAGTTCGATGGCCGCGGTGTTGAAGCCGATGCCGTGGTTGAGCGACTGAACGTTGTGACGTTCGTAGATGCCGCGAATGGCCATCATCGCCATCAGGACGTGCACGGGTTTGACCAGCCGGGGATCGCGCGTGAACAGCGGCTCGATGAAGAACGGCTTGTCGGCCACGACAACGAAATCGACCCACGACGCCGGAATGTCGACGCGCGGCAGGTCGGTCACGTCGTCGACGATCTCGTTGACCTGAACGATCACGATGCCGTCGGAGAATGCCGCGGGCTCCACGAGCGCCGGTGTGTCTTCGGTGCTGGGGCCGGTGTAGATGTTGCCGGCGCGGTCGGCCTTGAAGCCCGCCACGAGGACAACGTTCGGGATCAGGTCCACGACAAGCCGCGCGTACAGTTCGATGTAGGTGTGGATTGCGCCGACCTCCAACTGTCCGTCGGCAAGCAACTGACTGATGCGCAGGCTCTGCGGCCCGGCAAAGGAGAAGTCCAGCTTCCGGGCGATGCCAGCTTCGAAGAGATCGAGGTGTTCTGCGCGACCAACGCTGGGCATGATCATGTGCAGGTCATGCACGACGCCCGGATCGACTTGCACCAGCGAGCGCGAGAGGAAATCCGCCTGCTTCTGATTGTTGCCTTCGAGCACCACGCGGTCGCCCGGTGCGATCAGCGCTTGCAGGGCGGCCACGATGTCGCCGGTCTCGATCACCTTGCCACTGGCAATGCGGCGGGCGGCCGTGAGGCGGCGCGCCTTTTCGTCGCGCCGGCGACGCCATTTCGCCGGGATTGTGGGCATCTCTTGCATGTCGGAGGCTCCAGCCATTGAGTCGTCAGTAGCCTCTAACGTATGCGTCAAAACCCTTCGTTTCAATCAACTTAGGTGTCGTTTTATTAGCTTCAGAGTAATAATTGGGTGGTTCGAAGCGAACGTACCGAAACGAAGCGAGGCGCGAGCATGGCAATTGACGACGGCATCACCCTGAAGAAGCTGGAGGTGTTCCAGGCGTTCATGGCGCTGGGGAATATGGCCCGGGTGTCGGAAGTGCTGGGGCAGAGCACGGTGAGCGTGCACCGTGCGCTCCACTCGCTGGAGGCTGGCCTCCGGTGTCCGCTGTTCAAGAAGGACGGTCGAAAGCTGATTCCGTTGGCAACCGCGTACGTGTTCTCCGAGCATGCGGCGCGCATGCTGAGCGAGTGCGAGACCGGTGTGCAGCGTACGCGCGAGGCGGCCGGATTCACGTCGACACGACTCAAGATCGGCGGGCTGTACTCGATGACGGTTGGGACGATCCCGCGATTGCTGGTCGGGTTGAAAATGCGCCGACCCGCGTTGGATATCGATCTCACGCTCGGGTCGAATCGCGATCTGCTGTCGAAGCTCGATGACGGTTTGCTCGATGCGATCGTGATTGCTCTGGGGGCGCCGCCAAAGAGTCCGGACCTGTTGGTCGTGCCCATGTTCGAGGACGACATTCTCTTCGCGGCGCCGCTGGGCTCGCCGTATGCGAAAGAGACGGCCATCGACCTCAGGGCCGTGCGTCATGAGAAGTTCGTGTCGCTCGGCGACGAATTCGCGACGTATCACGATTTCAGATCGGCCTTCGATCTCGCGGGATTCGCGCCGGACATTGCGATGCAGGTGGGCGATATCTTTTCGCTGATCAATCTCGTGAGCGGCGGCATCGGGTACGCGCTGCTGCCGCGACGCGTGGCGGATTTCAGTCCGAAGGTGCAGTTGATTCCGCTCGCCGAGCGCTATGCGCGCAGCCAGAATATCGTTCTGGTGCTGCCGAAAAACCGTGAGCGCGATCCGAATTTGCTGGCCCTGAGCGCGGAGTGTCGCATGCTCAGGGCGTAGGCGTCAGGACGCCGCTCGATATATTGGTGCGGTTGAAGGCATTCGATCGCGACGCACTGGATCAACGATACGCCGCCACCGCACCGCAATCGGCTCCAGTCGTCGGACGAACCCGATGCGCTCGGGCGCTGCGAATGCATCCTGTGAGTCTATTGGTCGAGTGCTTGTCTGTTGTCTTGGCCTTTCACCACACCCCATAGAACACCCCAGCCTTCTTGTACTGATGCGTGCCGCGTTCGACGTCGTCATGCGTTACGGTGGTGCGATTGCGCAGGCCGAGGGACCAGGTCAGCAAGCGCTCGCGCATGGCTTGTCGCACGTTGTCAAACGCCGGGTCGGTACCGAGGTCGACGAATTCATCGGGATCGTTGCGCAGGTCAAATAGCTGCGGCGCGAAGCCGTCCCAGTGAATGTATTTCCACGCGTCCGTGCGCACCATCCAGCCGCGGCAAGCGTCGGGGCGGCGGCCGAGGATCTGGCGTGCCTGCCGATAGGCGTAGTCAAGCTCGGAGAAGACGGCATCTCGCCAGGGCGTTTGCGCTGCGTCGTTTCGCGTCAGCGCAAGCAGCGAGCGACCTTCAACGCGGTGATCGGGAACAGGCATGCCGAGCGCGTCCAGCACTGTCGGCACGGTGTCGATGGCCTCGACGAAGCGTGCATCGCTATGACCGCGCGTGGCGTCGGCCTCGGGGGACGGATCGTAGACGATATACGGCACGCGCTGCACGGTGTCGTAGAACAATTCCTTCTCGCCAAGCCAGTGATCGCCGAGGAAGTCGCCGTGGTCGGCGGTGAAGACGATGAGTGTGTCCTTCCACCGCCCAAGCCTGTCCAGGGTTTCCCACAGTCGTCCGAGATGATCGTCGAGCTGGCTTATCAGGCCCTGATAAGCGGGCCGCACCTTGGCGATGACCTCGTCGCGCATGAAATTGGCACATTCCTCCTGCTGGAAGTAGGCACTCGTTACCGGATGTGGCGCCTCGCGCTCACGCTCGGCGCGCCGCACGGGCAGGCATTGGTCGAGGGAGTATTTGCTGTGGTACGGCGCTGGGGCCATGTACGGCCAGTGTGGCTTTACATACGACAGATGCATTGCCCATGGAGTATCGCCCTGGCGCTCGATGAAACGGATCGCCTGGTCGGTGGTATAGGCCGTTTCGGAGTCGGCTTCGCGCACGCGCGCGGGCAGGTGCGCATTGCGCATGTGCCAGCCGCTGACGATGCGACCCTGCGCATCTTCGGCGGAGATCACAAAGTCTGACCACGGATCGTCGCTGGCGTAGCCTTGTCGGCGAAGGTATTCGGCGTAGCCGCCGGCGGGTTCGGCGTGATGGCCATCGTAGCGGTCGACCAACGTGAAATGCCCCTCGCGCAGCAACGCACCAAGCGCATTGCCGCCGTCCAAATGCAGCCGCTTCAGGCCGTGGTTGTCCGGCATCATGTGCGTCTTGCCAACCAGCGCCAGCTTCATGTCGCGCGCGCAGAGGTATTCCCCTAGGGTGATTTCGTCGATCGATAGTGGTACGCGGTTCCACGTCGCGCCATGGCTGGCGACATAGCGCCCCGTGTAGAACGACATTCGCGACGGACCACAAACCCCCGACTGCACGAACGCGCGCTCGAATTTCACGCCACGCCGGGCGAGACCGTCGATATTGGGCGTGGCCAGATAGGGATGCCCGTAGCACGAGAGATGGTCCGCCCGCAGTTGGTCACACATCACGAAAAGCACATTGCGGATCGACGACATCGTAGGTATCCGAATTGAAATGAAGAGGCGACGTTCAGCGTAACGGTGAGCCATTGCTGGTGCCGAGCCGTACACCGACCGCGCGGCGCGTCATATCGGGCATCGGCCACAACGCGACGAGACCGACGATCATGGCCGCCGTCACGAAGTACGCCGGCATCATCTTGTCGCCGGTTGCGCTGATCAGCCAGGTGACGAGAAACGGCGAGAAGCCGCCGAACAGCGTGGTGGCCAGATTGTAGGAAATCGACAGGCCTGTGGCCCGCACCTGCGCGGGGAACAATTCGGCCAGCGCGGTCGACGCGGGACCCAGCGCGGCTGCCATCAACACGGCGAACACGACCTCCACCCCGAGCAGTCGCGGCAAGCTCGGCCCAGCGACGAGCCAAAGGAACAGGGGATAGATGGTCAGCACGTACAGTGCCATCGAGGTACCCATCACCGGTTTGCGCCCGATGCGATCAGACAGCAATCCGAACAGCGGAATCAGGATCATGCGTAGCGTGCCGGTGACCATCAGCACGATGAACGGTGCGGACACCGGCAGCTTCAGTTGAGTCACCGAATAGACCGGCAGGTACACATTCAGCACATATTGGGCGACAGAGCTGGCGACGACCAGCCCGAATGCGATCCACAGCGCTGCCTGGTGCTCGCGCCAGACCGTAGCGAGCATCGATGAAGCCTTGCCTGACGTGGTGGCGCGCGCGCCGTCGCCGGCGTCCTCAAAGGCCGGCACCACTTCGTGCAGCCGGGTGCGGATATAGAACCCGACCGGACCGATCAGCATGCCGAACAGGAACGGCACACGCCAACCCCATGCATCGAGTGTGCTCTGGCTCAGCCCGCGCGTAACCAGGGCGCCCATCAACGCGGCCGTCACGGCTGCGACGAACTGGCCGAAGTTTTGCCAGCTTCCGTAGAAGCCGCGCCGGTGAGCCGGCGCGTACTCGATCAGCATTGCTGTGGCGCTGCCGAACTCGCCCCCGGCAGACAGCCCTTGCAGCAGTCGCGCCAGCACCACGATGATCGGTGCGGCAATGCCGATCGTCGCGTATCCGGGGGTGAGCGCCATCATGGCCGAGGACACCGTCATCAACAGGATCACCAGTGACAGCGCGGCTTTGCGCCCGGCACGGTCGGCGTAGATGCCCAGCAGAATGCCGCCGATCGGCCGCATCAGAAACGCACTGCCGAAGGTCGCGGTGGTCAGCAGCATCGATACCGTCGGGTTCGACGATGGAAAGAACTGCCGCGCGATGATTACCGACAGGAAACCAAAGACGATGAAGTCGTACCACTCGAATGCGTTACCGATGGTGGCGGCGACGATCGCCCGGCGGTTGGCGCGGGGCAGGGCGGACGTGGTTGGCATCGCGAAATCCTCCTGGCGGCGGCCGAGCTCCGGGGCGGGCGGCTGCCATGTCTCGTATTTGTGTTGTTGTCCCCGCCACTAGAGCGCTCAGGGCTGTCCGTGTGGCAGGCCATCACGATTGTGTGGATTTACTTCGTTACCGTCCAATGAGATATTGCCTCCAACTCATAAATTCAAGGTTATGAATCGATGGCTTCCGCAACTTCCGGTGCATCGTCTGGCGCGTCGCTCGAACGCAGTGCGATTGACGGGTATTTTTCGCGCCAGTTGAAGCTGCGGCATTTGCAATTGCTCGTGGCACTCGCCGATCGCCAGACGGTCGGCAAGGTCGCCGAGGCGCTGCACGTGACGCAGCCGGCCGTCTCGAAGATGGTCAACGAGATGGAGAAAGGTATTGGTGTGCCGCTGTTCGAGCGCGATGGCCGTCGCATCCGGCCTACAGCCTACGGAGAGTGCCTGATCCGCCATGCGCGCGAATTGTTGCTGCACGCACAGCGTGCCAGTGAGGAGCTGCACGCGATGACCAGTGGCATCGGCGGCCGCGTCGAGGTGGGGGTGCTGTCGGTGGCCGCGCCGATCCTGATTCCGGCGGCCGTGGCGCTGTTCAAGCAGCGTTCGCCGACGGCTACGGTGTGCCTGCACGAAGGCACGCTGGATCAGCTCGTGCCGGCGCTGCGCGCGGGCCAGCTCGATATGATTGTTGGGCGACTCGCGCGGGGACTGTCCGCGCCGGAATTCACCAGTGAGCCGTTGTTCGATGACCCGACAGTCATCGTAGTGGCGCGCACGCACCCGCTGGCATCCCGCAAGCGCATCAAGTGGGCGGACCTGGCTGGGTTGGCGTGGATCGTGCCGAGTGCCGGTGCGCCAATGCACCGGCATCTGCTGTCGGTGCTGGAGGCGCATGGCGTGGGTACGCCGATCAACACCATCGAGTCGGTGGTGATCGACGCCAACGTGGGCATGCTGCAGTCGTATCCGGTGCTGGGTCTGCTGCCGCGCTCGCTGGCGCGGCATCACGAGGAGGGCGGCGTGCTGAAGATTCTGCCACTGAGCCTCGGTGCCGCGCTCGGCCCGGTCAGCACCACATGGCGCGCCGATGCCGACGACACGCCAGCCACCGCGTTGTTTCGCGCCTGCCTTAGTGAGGCGGCGAAGGTGGCGCGGGTTTAAGGGGGGGTATTAGGGGGCTCTTGTGTAGCCGGACAGGGGGGCGATCGAGGAGGTGGCTAGCGGATGAAGGGTTGCATCCTCCAGCGGCGATGCCTGACTTTTCCTTCCGCAGCAGTGCGAACGGACGGTTGAATTCACCGAGAGCGTCTGACGCCCGAGAATACGGCTGACGGCGTACACAAATGAGGCATTCTGGCCGACGAGCCTTCCTCACCCATCTAGGAAAGGCCATAGGCCACCGTGCCCACCTGAATTCCCACCGAGTCTGGCGTTGATGTCGGGCGACGGAGGAATGACATGGCTTGTCTGGAGCAATGCCAGGCGACGCTGGAAGATGCGCCCGCGTGAGGGCTCGGCGGGCGAGTCGTCAGCCCCTTAACCGTGCGGCGGAATGGCTGCCGGGTCCATCCACATCACCTCCCAGATATGGCCGTCCGGATCTTCGAAGCTGCGTCCGAACATGAAGCCGAAATCCTGGACAGGTGTGGGGTCCGCCTTGCCGCCGGCGTCGGTCGCCTTCTGCACGAGTTCAGACACCTCTTCCCGTCCGCCCGCTGACAGACACAGTAATACCTGTGCCTCCGCATGCGCGTCGACGATTCGCTTGCCCGTGAACTGGCGCCATTTGTCGTGGGTGAGCAGCATGGCGTAGATCGCCTCGGAGATCACCATGCATGCCGCGGTTTCATCGGTGAACGCGGGGTTGTTGACCGCGCCAATGGCCTCGTAGAAGGCCTTGGATCGCGGCAGGTCGGTCACGGGCAGGTTGATGAAAATCTGCTTGTTCATGATCTGGCTTCCTGTAGTTGAGCGATATATGAACGTCGGTTGTTGATGTGGGCCACGAAGAGATTGCCATGGCATCTTACTGACTAACGGTGAAAGACGGTGTTCGACGAGACCGCTTTCGGCCTCTGCCGTGACCGGATCAGCGTGCCGTACTTGCATTGCACGTCCCTGCCGCACGCGCCCCGTCGATGCGGAGAACCTTATCGGCTCGCCCCGGTGGCGGGAAGCCGGCGGTTTGCAACGAGGCGTTGCGGAACTGGAACGGTCCCGCCGGACGCAAGGGGTCAGGCGGTGGCCGGATTGGACGGCCACCGTGCGCGCACCAACTCGAGGAACACACGCACGGCCGACGTCATGCCGCGCCGGCTCGGGTACATGGCGTACAGCGTGGCCGGACGCGAGCGCACGGCTTGCAGCACGGGCACCAGTGTGCCGTCATCGATAGCGTCCTGGCAAAGATAGGCCGGCAACTGTGCCATGCCGGCGCCGCGCAGCGCGAGTTCGCGGATGACCAGGTCCAGTCGCTCCTCGGCCAGGTCGACAAAGCGATTCGAGAGCGTCAACTGTACCTGCACGCCCGGGTGCGCGCGCGCAAACTCGGCCAGGATCGGCGGGAGCGTGGTCTCGGAGATCAGCACGGAGGTATGGAGGTGGATCACGCTCGAGTGTCGCCACCCGGCGGGACAGCCGCGACTTGGCGATGCCGGTCTGCCGCTCGGCGGCGCTGAATCCACCGGCATCGATCACGTAGGTGAAGAGCAGCAAGTCGTCGAGCTGTGCGCCGGCGCTCTGCAGCATAGGGGCGGATTCGCTGTAGGCGGCGCAGGCCGCTCGGGGATCTGGCATAGGAGGCGAATAGGCGGCGAGTGGGAGGCGCGGAGCCGCGAGGTGGCGGGAATAGCAGATGCTACCGTCCTGACGCGCGGCTGGGAAGGTCGTGATCGTTCCTTCATTCTTCTTACGGTAAGCGGTGCCGTTTGCGAGCGGCGTCTCCAGCGATTTCGTCAGCCCTTCGCGTTCGTTTCCGCCGCAATCGACTGCACGCATTTATCGACGCTCAACTCCCACAGTGCGCTACGCGGCAGCGTCTCGTCAGAGGCTCGCTCAAGCACGGCCAGCGCGCGCGGTTTGAGCCGCACCAGGAGCAGCCGCTGTCCACGCGACGCCAATTCAGCAGAGAAGATGCGCAGTGCTTCGATCACTGAGCTATCGACATCGGGCGTTTCTTCGAGACTCAGCATCACGGTCTGCACCGGCGTCGACTGCTCCCGCAGCATGAAACGCACTTTACTGAGCACGGGTTCGGCATTGGCAAAGAAGAGCGGTACCTCCGGCCGCACGATCGTGATGCCGGGAATGGGTGTTGCATCCGTGTGTGCAGAGATGTCGACGAAATCGTGGCTATCTCTCAGGCGACCGAGCACCGAGACCGCCGGCTCCGACAAGTTGCGCAGTGCGAGAAGCAGGCTCACCCCGATGGCGACCAGCAACCCGTGGAGTATGCCGAACACGAGCACGGCAAGCAGCGCCGCTGTCACGACCAGTCTGTCACGTCGCCACGTCCAGTACGGCTTGAACATGTCCGGGTGCAGTGAGTGACTGACGGCATAAATGACGATCGCGGCGAGCACCGGTTCAGGCGTACGAGACAGCTGCGGTAACAGCATCAGGACGATCAGCGCGATGACCGCGGCGGCACATAACCCGGCGAGTCGGGTTTGCGCACCGGCGGCTTCATTGGCCGAAGTCGCCGAGTAGCCTGCTCCCACCGGCATCCCGTGCAGAAATCCGGAGACAAGGTTTGCACAGCCGAGCGCCATGAGGTCTCGGTTTGCCGACACGACATCACCATGCTTCAGCGCGAAGCTGCGGATCGACCCGTACGATTCCGCATATAGAATCAGCATCAGCGCAAACGCGAGTTCTGCCGTTTGCAGCCACTGCGAGCGGTCAAACATGGGCAGGCCGATAGTCATGTCGTGAAAATTGATCACGCCAACAGTGCCAATGCCATGCGCGTGCCAGTCGATCCCGTACCCCAATGCAATACCGAGCACGATCACAGCCAGCGTCGCCGGTATGCGAGCACTTCGGCCCAGCCCGAAAAGGATGGCCAGTGCAGCCACCCCCAGTGCCGCGCTATAGAAATTCCAACTTGGCGCTTGATGCGCAAGATCGAAGGCGATTCGCAGCGTACCGGTGTAATGCGATTGCACACCGAGTATGGTCGGCAGTTGCTTGATGGCAATGGTCAGCGCCAGGCCGAACGCAAAACCTCGCAAGACCGGCTTCGAGACAAAGTCCGACATGGCGCCCAGACGTGCCGCGCCAGCCAGCAGGAAAAGGATGCCCGTCGCCGCAACGAGGGCGGCGGCGTATGCGAATTGCGCACCGATGCCTCCGGCGCTTGCCCCCACGGTGGCGGCAAGCACGGCCGCTGATGAGGAGGTTCCCGACACGATCGCGAACCGGCTACTACCCGCTAGCGCGTAGACGACAAGCCCTGTGAGCAATGCAACCAGGCCCGCCTGCGGGGGCAGTCCAGCGATATTCGCATACGCAATGGCTTCGGGCAGCAAGAGTCCGGCTATCGAAACGCCGGCCAGTGCGTCACGCCCGATACGAACCCGTCGCGGGGGAGGCGGCTCGACCGAACTCGTATAGGTGGATGGCTTCTGAAGCTGTACGGCGGCGGCATGGCCGGTATCGATAGTCATATCGAGGGGCGTTATCGAATATGCGGCGGTTGATAACCGTCAAGGCGTCACACGCTGACGAGCCATTATCGCCGGATTTTTCGGCAACCGACCAAACCGCAGCGACCGCAAGGTCGCCGCGGCAGATCTTTCCCGTCACACCAGAGGAATGTAGATATTGGTTTGCCATTGGTCATGTGGCGTTTCCGGAAAGACGCTCAGGTAGTGAAAGAACAATGGATGATCCCGCAGTTCCTCACCGCTCGTAGGAAGCCAGTCGCGATAGATCGGGTAGATTGTCTCGCCGACATGGTCGGTCGATCCGGTATGCCGAATCACTGCACATCGACCGCCCGGAATGACAAGCTCGCGGATCCCATAGTGGTTCGACGCGACCGGCTCGGTGATTTCTCCACAGATGTCGAAGCGAAATGCATCCGCCGGCGTCGTGTCCGGGTTATGCCACGGAATACCAAAAGTTCTGCTCGATGCGACTGGAGATTGCCCACTTTGCTTTCGCCACTCGACGAACTTACGCACGCTTTCGTTGACAAGCCCGGTAGGTCCGCGGTGTTGAAGCGCGGCGACGCGAGTTTCGGAAAAATCGACAATTTGTATCTGCATGGTGAGTTTCCTCGAAAGATAGGGAACGACAAACGTCGCACTCCAGATATGCCAGTTCGGATGCTGTCGAAAGGCGCTCGGCGGTGTGCCGAACGCGCGCTTGAATGCCCGACTGAATGCCTCGGGGCTGTCAAAGCCCGCGTCGAACGCAGCATCGAGCACCGTGCAGGACTCACGCGAAGCCAGGCGGTGCGCAGCTCGCCGCAATCGCATCAGTTGAACGTAGCGCGCGACTGGTAGCCCCACAAAGGCAGCAAATTGCCGATGAAAATGGAACTTCGAGAAGTTCGCAATGCGACTTAGCGCTTCCACCGAGAGGTCGCCCTCAAGGTTCATTTCGATGTGGGTGAGTACGGCATTGAGGCGCTTGGTGTAAGTGCGAATGGCATCAACATGATCTTGCATGGCCTGGATATTTGGGTTGTGCGACATGCGCATGGTCGCTTATGGTCGAATCACCGTGCCTAGCCGCGCTTGCTCAATCTCCAGACGGCAGGTCAGATAAGGGCGCTGCTCGTCCAGCCAGCCTTGCGCAGGCGCCACGTGCCCCGTTCCGAATCCCCGTTTGAGAGGCTAGCGCGAAAGTGAGCTGAGTTGCCAACAATCTGGGCCGGAGCGCCCAACGACTGTTTATGGCCGGTAACGCTCGTTAGTCCGTCGATCGCTTGAATGCCTCGTTAATGTTGTGTCGATGTGTGAAGCATGCAGCGCAACGCCTATGCCATTCGCAGATCGCGCAACACATCGAGTACGTGTTGCGTGGAGCGCTCGATGTGCCCCGCGCGATGGGCAATGCCTAGCCGACGCCACAACGCAGGCCGCAGAGGGCGCATGACAACACGCTTGTCGGGTAGTGGCGCAGTCGCCTCATGGGGTAACAGCGCGGCGCCGTATCCTGCCGCGACCAGACTCTTGATCGCGTCGTTGTAGTTAAGCTCAATACGAGGCACCGGTTGATGCCCTCCGGTCGCGAACCACTCCGCGCTCAGCTGTGAAAGACGCGTTGTCGCGTCGTTGAGAATGAGCGGTTGGCCAGCGAGCCATGCGGGCGTGACGCGGGCGGGGCACTGCCAATGTGCCGGCACAAACGCCATCACAGGATCGCGCCGCCAAGGCGTGATCACGAGTCCCGCCACGGGCGGCTGAGGCAGCGCGACGAGCCCGACGTCCAGCGTCCCATCCACCAGTCCGGTCAACGTTTCCCGTGACGTGAGCACGGCCACCTGAATGTCGATGGCGGGATGGTGCTGGCGCAGCACCTCAAGCGCTTGCGGTAACAGGTGCGCGATCGCGCCAGTCGAAGCCCCGATCCGCACGCGCCCTTCGAGTCCCTGCACCTGGCGTTGAATATCCGCCAACGCCTGCTCCGCATCGGCCAGCAAGCGACGCGCGCGCTCCACCAGCACCTCGCCTATCGCCGACGGCCTGACGTGTCCGCGCTTTCGCGACAGAAGAGGCGCTCCAATGCGCTCTTCAAGTTCAGCGATGTGGAGGCTGACCGTTGGTGGTGCCAAGTGCAATGCGCGTGCCGCGTCCGCAAATGAGCCGCGATCGGCAATGGCAACCAGGGTGCGCAAGCGGTCCAGGCTGATCTCTCGCATGTCGGCGTCCAGATTCAGGAACAATGAATGATCACGTTGTGAAATTCAACTTTCTCTATTCTAACTGTCAACGGAATATAGGGACTCGTTTCCGCTTATGGCTTCTTACCATTCACAGTCGACGGAGTATTTCACGCATGAGCTCTCCCGTTGTATTCATCGACGGCGATCAAGGCACCACCGGGTTGCTAATCCAGGAACGGCTGCGCGGCCGGACCGACATCAGACTGATGACACTTGATGCCGCGGAGCGCAAAGATTTGCGGCGTCGCGCGGAATGCATCAACGCCTGCGACATCGCAATCCTCTGCTTGCCGGATGCCGCGGCACGCGAAGCAGTGGCCGCGATTGTCAATCCTGCGGTTCGGGTCATTGACGCCAGCTCCGCACACCGTACTCAGCCTGACTGGGTCTACGGGTTTCCGGAGCTGGCGCCGGGACAGGCCGAGCGAATTGCCAACGCACGTCGCGTCACCAACCCCGGTTGCTATCCGACTGGTGCGCTTGGGTTGCTGAGTCCGTTGGTGCAGGGCGGGCTCATCCCGCGCGATTACCCGATCAGCATTCATGCAGTATCCGGCTACTCCGGTCGCGGACGGGCGGGTGTGGAGGAATATGAGGGCGCGGGGGCCGCTGACGCGCCTTCGTACCAGATCTATGGCCTGAAACTCGCGCACAAGCACGCCCCGGAGATCCAGCAGCACGCTGGGCTCGCGCAGCGTCCCATTTTCGTCCCGGCATACGGCGCGTTCCGTCAGGGCATCGTGCTGACGGTGCCCCTGGCGGTGCGGCTGCTGGCACCCGGCGTGGACGGCGTGGCGCTACACGCCGCCCTGGCTCGCCACTATGCTGAGGCGGTTCATGTGCGGGTCTTGCCGCTGCATGATTCGAACGCCGTGGAACATTTGAACCCACAAATGCTGAATGGTACGAACGACATGCAATTAAGCGTGTTTCGTAACGCGGACGACGGGCAGGTCTTGTTAGCAGCCGTTTTCGACAATCTTGGCAAAGGCGCATCCGGCGCCGCGGTTCAGAACCTGGACCTGATGCTTTCGTCGCAGTAGTTGTCGCGGGCTTGTGATGACGGTCGGCGACGAACGGATGTGCCAACGACGGTTGCCGCATCTGTTTGTGGCCGTCGAACGATTCGTTTCGGCCGGCAAGGGTTATCGGTCCGTCGGCTGTGTCCGACCCGCGACGGCTATTGCTTACCCTTGAGCGAACGACCGATACAGATCTACATGCGGTCAGCGGTTCCTAAAGGTTGCGCAGAAACTCGATCACGGCGGCGTTGACGAGGTCTGGGGCCTCTTGTTGCAGCCAGTGACCCGCTCGCTGAATGATTTGAGAGTCTCGCAGGTTCGGCACGAGCTTGCGCATGTCGCCGATGATTTCGCGCATACCCGGAATCGCCAGCCCGGTGTCGTATTCCCCGACTAGGTAAAGGGCGGGAGTTTGGACCGGAAGGCCGTTGAAGGCTGCCTGCAATTCCCAGTTACGGTCGAGATTGCGGTAATAGTTCAGCCCACCGCGAAACCCCGACGCCTTGTATGCCCGCACAAAAGCGTCGAAGTCGGCCTTATCGAGCCATGTGGGTGGCGACGCAGGTTCGGGCAGAGCGCCGAGGAGTCCCGCCTGCCTCGCAACGAGTCCAAAAGGATTGGGTGTTTTCTGGTCGCGCGGGCCGGCGTCCCCTGACGCCCAGAAATATAGCTTACGCAGTGTAGCCGCGACGTCGAGCTCGAGTTCGCTCTCGGCTTGCCCAGGTTGAGAAAAGTAATTCGTGTAAAACCAGGCTTGTTCAGTTTGCGGAAATATCCGGCTCGGCGAGATCGGGGCTCGGTCCATCATGGGAACCCCGAGCGCCACGACAGCGCGAAAGCGGTCGGGGCGCAACTGCGCGGCCTGCCACGCAATGGTTGCGCCCCAGTCATTTCCCACCACGACAGCATTTGTCTCTCCGAGCGCGTCCATGATCCCAACGAGGTCGCCGATGATGTTGAGCGTCGTATATCGCTCTGGTTCAATTGGACGATCGCTGAGTCCGAAGCCCCGCAGATCCGGTGCGACTGCGCGAAATCCTGCATTCGACAAGCCTACCAATTGATGTCGCCAAGCGTACGACGTCTCAGGAAACCCATGAAGAAGCAGGACTAGCGGCCCCGCTCCCTGGGCGGCGATGCTCAGGCGGACGCCATTGGTTTCGATGAAGGACTGAGTAAATGCGTACACGATCGCGCTCCGATGGTTGCGTTAAGTCACGCGAAATCGTAACATCAAATGTCACGAATAACTTGCTCAAGCAACATGCAACGAGACACACGGTTGGCCCGGCTTCTTCACGTACTCATACACATGGACCTGCGCGGCGGCACAACCACCTCCGAGACGATCGCGCAAATGCTGCACACTCAGCCGTCGCTGGTTCGACGCACTATGGCTGCGCTGCGTGCGGCGGGTTATGTAGAGTCGATCGTTGGGCCGGGGGGAGGCTGGGCTCTCCGTCGTGAACTCAGCGATCTCACTGTGCGCGACATATATGCTGCAATCGCATCTAAGAGCGCATTCGCGATCGGTACGGCAGATGACAATCCGGCCTGCCCGGTGGAGTCAACCGTCAATCGGTTCCTCGACGACGCGCTGAATTCGGCAGAGGAGGAATTGCTCCGACGTTTCGCGCAAATGCGTCTTTCCGTCATGGCGCGGTACGTGAAGGTGCCGAAGCCCTGAGGAGCGTCCACTTTTGGCGCGGTGGCAGTCGTCTGTCTGTCGGCCGCGTACGGCCGTTTCTGGCTGAAAACGGTCACGCGCGAGGGGCAGTTTTCGACCCGGAGCCGACAATCGCATTTCCGCAAAGCAGTCATTCATTTGATCGTCACCAACGATCGTATGTCCACGCCCGCGGGTTCATGCGGTGCATAAGTGGTACGTCTCACTTCGCCGTTTTGGCTTCTATTAACCCGTACTTTCCGTAGACGTTGACCATGCACGACATCATCTCGTCGTCGTAGGTGCACTTGCTATTTGACTCCGCCGTCGCCAGCTTCTGGCGCCGCATGTATTCCTGCCTAGAAAGCTTCAACCTTGTAGCGTTCGCTATCTCGACATCCTCAGCGTAGGCCATGTCTTCGCGACCGAGCCAGTAGTTTTTCAGCTCCCGATCGCTCAGAACGTGGACGTCATCGGGAGGAGTCGAGAACATGGCGTCCGCAAGCTGCTCGGAAACGTTCATGCGCGAAAAATAGGTTTTCGACTCGGCCACCACCTTTTTCATGGCAGCGTCGAAGCTCTCAGACGGGGCTGTCGCGAAGTACGGCCGGTGGATTCCCACATCACCATATAACCAGCGCACCAGCCCGCCAGCAACGATATAGACGCAGGAGCTCATACACTTGGCCTTCGCTGGTACCGCGACCGCCATTCTGTAGCTGCGCACGAGCGTTCCGATGCGCATGGCAGCGTCAACCTCGCCGCCGGGAGAGTTGATGACAAGAAACTTATTTACTGGGCTGTCTTTTATGAAATCCTTGCCGGCAGACTCGTTCCGCAGAAACGCGAGTACGCGGGTTAAATCGTCAGCATCTTTTTTGGTTATACCCCCGCTGAAGTGGACTCTAACTACGTCGCCCTTCTCAACCCAAACCTCAGCCGCGCCTGCCTCTTTGACAACAGGGCTTGCCGCAATTACCAAAAAGAGCAGGATTTTGTAAATGCTATGTGTCCGCAAGATTTTCCCGATGCGAGTGAATTGATTATTCTCTCGGCACTGCGTAGCCAGCCCTCCGATTGCATGAGCTTTAGTCATTGTCAACGATCTAGCTGGATGTGTCGAGCGTCTCAAGTTGGCCGATTGCGGCCGATCACGGACGTCCGTTTCCGACCCGAAGCGGCCACATGCGAGCGTTGCTTCGCTGGCAATAAGCGGACGTTCGCGGACGACTACGGTCAGCCCTATAAACTTCGTACCGGCACGACTTGGCGGACGTTGATGTCTCGACCGTGTGAGTCGTCGGTCAATGCTGATCAGTCAAAGCGAGGGCGATTAGCGATTTCGGCCATCTGCTCTGCAGTTGGCATGTAAATACGGAGTTCCCGTTCCCAAGTGCCCAGTCCATTGACATCAAGTCTTAGTCGAACAGGAAGTCTGTTTGCAGAAGGTTGGTCTGATAGTAGTTCGACTGTGTGAACACGCGTCACACACTGCAGCGGCGTGTAGTGTCGACCCGTCACGGTATCCTCGTAAGGGATGGACGCTTGCCGGATGACATCCAGCTTAAAAAGAAGATCGAGCCAAGGTGAGCCAGAATAACTCTGAAAATACTCAAAGAATCGCATGCCGAAGCCACGATGAAAGGGCGACTCCCCTCGCTGCATCGACAGGACTTCTTTGACGCGCTGAGGAAAATATTCGGAACCTGATACGCACGCGATGTCGCCTTTGGCATCAAGGAACAGATCGTTTGATTCGTCATTCGTCGCCAAGCCGCTACCGATTCTCCTAACGTCGGTGCGAGGGAAAATCGGTGATACGGGGCAACGCAATACGTATCCGTCATCGTCCTTTTTCAGGCTGGGGGCTCCAGTTACAGCGCGACCATCTCCCAGTTCGTTGCACAGCACGTATTTGTCATAGGGCTGCACACTCGAGAAGCTTCCGATGAATGTGGCGATCTCGTGCGGGTCACCAGCAAGGAAATGGCTTAGCTTGAAAGTCCACGCATCGGATTCAATCCCAGCGATAGTGGCGGTGACGATAATGGCCGGGCCGAGCGCAACCAGACCGGAGACAGGTGCGGAGCTCGAACCAACGCGCACGGCGCGAGCACAGGCTTCCTCATGCCGGCGCTTCATGGCGCGAAGCGAGGTTTCCGAATACGTAACGTCGTCTCGATCAATTAGCGTCGCGTGGTCTGAACAAAGCCATATCCCATTCGAGATGTCTGAACGTTGGTCGTGGGTAGCATTTGGATCGTAGCGACGAAAATTCGGCGACGCTGCACAAATATGGGCGGCAATACCGATAGTGGTTATTTTATCGGGCCCCTCTTCGCTCGGACCGACAGTGAGCTTCGAACAGCCATCAAAGCAGCATTGCCAGCCTGCCCGAGCGGCTAACGCCCGTATCACGGGGCGAGAAAAGTCGTCTCGATTGCTATTTGCGTTTTTCATCACGCCATTTTAGCGCCATTGCAAGATGTGGGATCAATGGACGCGCGCCATTGACCGGTTGAATCCACAACCCCGAAGCGGTCTTTCGGTTATGCGCGTCAAATGTGCCAGTCAGGGCATTCCAGGTCGTGAACCGGTTTTCCTTGCGCCAATTCCTTCAGGTGATCAAGCTGGCTCACGGCATCAGCCCCAGTCTCAATATGGTAGTCATTGAGCTTTCGGTTCTCCAAAGCATTGCCGCTGAAAACTGGCCCTGTGAGTGAAAGATCCGGCAAGTAATTCAGCCCCATCTGCTTCTTAATCCGTACGGCTGCCTCGCTTGCCTTATCCTGATCTTGAAGGCGTTCCGGCAAGGCATCAAATGCATCGTGGATAGCGATGCTTTCCCACGGGGCTGCACGCTCCGCGCTCATGAAAATTGGGTTGAACGAGCTCCAATCGTATGGGAGTTTTTGTCCGGTTGATTGCTTGGCATCACGGCCAATATTGATTTGGGCGAGCCACGCATACTCACCGGCCACGCCCTCGGTAGGCAAGTCGTCGCGCGTAACATCAAGTTCGACGGCTTCGGCTACCCCAGCATCTGCCAAGTATCCAGCGGCGGCCGCCGCAGTGGCGAACCAATCTTCGGGTTTTGCGGATGCTGATACGCGAATTTCAGCCTGTTCAAGCGTGTACCCGTTGGTGAACTGATCATTGACGGCCAGCCTACAAATCTTGAATGGCAGGACGTGGCCGATTTTCTTTCCTTGGGTAAGTGCTCGGTCCTCGTCGGACTGCGCACTTGTGTTCGTGGTGCTGGTCGCGACCTCTTGATTGCCATTTCCACGCGAACATGCCCCGAGAGAGGCCATGACGAAAACTGCGACGGCGAGCCCGATTTTTGTGTGAGTGCGCTTGTTCATTGGGATCTATGTTGTGTGTGAGGCGGTCTCGCTCGTGCGGGTCGTATTTTTAAACGCCGAGCGTCTGGTTCTGGCCGATACCTGCCCGATGGCAACGGCCGACGTTGGCGAGACGCCCGATCAACGGGAGGTTAAGTCAGGAAGACCTCGATTTTTCCTCGGGCAAGGCCACGCTGGATTGTCGCTAAATCGGATATTCCTAAATCCGCAAAAATCGGTAGTCTGCGAGGCTTCGGCGAATCATGGATCATCGCTGCGTGAAAGCAATCATTCGGCTCTCTCCATGACTGAACCTCGTTTCACATTCCTTGACCAGCCCGAATGGGAAAATTGGTTGACTCAGGGCAGCTGACATTGACGTACGAGCAGGCGCTGGAAAGTGCCCTTTGTCATGGCTGGATCGACGGTCAAAAAAAGTCTGAGTGTGATGAATACTGGTTGCAACGCTTCATGCGGCGCTCCGCAAAAAGTATCTGGTCCCGGCTCAACAAAGATCGGGCCGAAACGCTGATCGCCGCAGGCAGAATGCTGCCTTCTGGCACGCGGGAAATCGAGAAAGCCAAAGCGGACGGCCGCTGGGAGGCAGCCTATACCTCGCCCAGTAACTCGGTCGTGCCGGACGACCTGCAGGTCGCACTGGATGCCAATCCCAAGACCTGCGAGTTCTTTGCGGCGCTGGCGAGCGTCGAACAATACTGGTTGGAGTCGCCCAGGCGTCGGTCCAGTCATAGGCGTTATCGAACGGCTCTCACCGTTGTGCCGTTGCCCGGAGCGGCCACCTCATCCATGGCAAACCCCTCACTCCCTCCAGCGTGCTAAAATTCTTGACTGATCAAACATTGATCCGTCAAAAAAATGGCTCCCAGTCCCAATACCCCGCATTCGGCGGGGCAGGTATTGCCGTTCCGGCAATCGATCGTGGCGATGCTCGGCCTGTGTTTCTGCACGATGATGGTGGCGCTCGACCAGACCGTGGTCGGTACCGCGCTGCCGACCATCGTCTCTGAACTCAAGGGCTTCGAGTACTACGCCTGGGTCGCGACCTCGTATCTCCTGACTTCCGTCATCACCGTACCGATCTTCGGACGACTCGGCGATTTTTACGGACGCAAACCCTTCGTCGTCGCGGCCATCATCATCTTCACTGCCGCGTCGGTCCTGTGCGGCGCCTCGAACAGCATGTTGTTCCTCGTTATCGCGCGCGCTCTGCAAGGCATCGGCGGCGGCATGCTCGTCGGCACCGCGTTCGCCTGCATCCCCGAACTGTTTCCCGATCCCCATGTGCGCCTGCGCTGGCAGGTCATGCTCAGCTCCGCCTTCGGCATCGCTAACGCGATCGGGCCCTCGCTCGGCGGCTTCCTCACCGAAGCCTACGGCTGGCGCTCGGTTTTCTACGTCAACTTGCCGGTGGGGCTGCTCGGACTGTGGTTTGTCGGCCGTCACCTGCCGCACATGCGCGCCGGCGGGCACGGCAAGGCGAGCCTCGACTGGCTCGGCGCCGTCTTGATCACCGCCACGCTCGGCAGCCTGCAAATGCTTGTCGAATGGCTGCCCGCCGATGGCCTCTCGCGCGGCGTGCTCACGCTGCTCGTCGTGTTGGCGATCTCCTCGTATGCGCTCTACTGGTGGGAGCGGCGCACGTCGCATCCGATCGTGCCCTTCGAAATGTTCCGCGACAGGAAACTCGCGCCGCTCTTCGTGCTGTCAGCCTTCGCCGGCTTCACCATGTTCGGCGTGCTTTTCTATGCGCCGCTGCTGCTCCAGGGCGGCTTCGGCCTCTCGCCGCGTGAAACCGGCCTGCTGATCACGCCGATGGTCGTGTGCATCACCGTGGGCAGCATCGTGAACGGCCGGCTCATCACCCGCCTGCCGAACCCGAACGTGATGCTCTACGGCGGCTTCTTGCTACTCGCGCTCGCGTGCGCCGGTGTGATCACCACCCATCGAGGCACACCGCACGGCTTGATCGCTTCCTATATGCTGCTCGCCGGACTGGGCCTCGGCTTTGTCATGCCGAACCTCACCGTCTTCGCCCAGGAAGTCGCGGGGCCTGCGCACCTGGGCATCGCCACCGCGCTCATGCAATCGCTGCGCATGATCGGCGGCATGCTCGGCACGGCCATCGTCGGTACGCTCGTGAACCACAGCTACACCGGTCGCGTGACGGATGCCCTCGCCGCCAATGGCGGCACGCAATGGGCCCCGCAACTCGCCGATCCGCAGATCCTCGTCAATGCACAAGCGCAAGGCGACTTCCTCACGACGCTCGCGCACATGGGGCAGAACGGCGCGCTCTTCATCGAATCGGCCCGCACGTCGCTCGTCGCCGCTATCCACAACGGGCAGATGATGTCGCTCGCGGCCGCGCTCGCCGGTCTGTGGTTCGTCAAGCGCGTGCCGCTCATTCGGCTGACGCGCGGTGCAAAGCCGCGGCCGCCTGTCGGGGAGTGACGCGATGCCCACGCCACAAAGACGCAACGTTATCCAGCAACTCGGCCAGACCTATCGGGCGATGATGCTTGCCTTCGACGCCAAGGTCGGACACCCGCTGCCGCGCTGGCGAATCATTCTCGCGCTGGCCGAGCGGGGCACCTGTTCTCAGAAGTTTCTCGCGGAACATTGCCGTCTCGATCCGGCGTCGCTCACGCGTCAGTTGAAATCGATGGAAGCGCTCGGCTGGATCTCGCGCGCGACCGATCCGCACGACAACCGTCTCACGAACGTCACGCTTACCGCCGCCGGCATGGCCGTGTACGACGAGGCGACGCCCCGCCGCCAGGCCTTCTTCGACGACGCGCTCGAAGGCATGACACCCGCCGAGATCGCCACGCTGGAGAGCGCACTCGGCCATCTGGAAGCGCAGTTCAAGTCGGTGGCGTCCCGGGCGAAAGCGACCGATTCGGACGTGAAGGCGAGTGCGGAAGCGGCCCGCCCCGTGCCTGTCGAGACGCCGCCGGCCCCCACAGCCGCAGCCCGCAAACGCGTGTCGCGAAGTCAGGCGTAAGCCCGTCGTTGCAACGGCTATCCGGAACATCCAGAACACCCGGAATGCAAAGAAGCCGCCCATCGGGCGGCTTCTGCCTTGCGGCGCAATGAAGCGCGCCTGAAGCGCAACGCTTCGCGCTATCGGTCCGCGATCAGAAGAACGTCTGCACGATGTCGACGACGTTGTAATCGCTGTCCACCACCGGCAAATGACGCCATTTGTCGAACGTGAGGCACGGATGCGAAATGTCGAACGCGATCATGTCGCCCACGCGGATATCGTCGCCCGAGGCGATACGCAGGTACGCGTGCTGATCCATCATGCCCGTGACTTCCCAATGCGCTGGCGTCGCCGTCGGTGTCTTGCTCTCACCCGGACGGAACTGCAGCGCCGGTTCCGGCATGCCGGCGTCGAATGCCGCATCGCGCTTGCCTAGCGCGATGATCGCGCGCTCCGGTTCGGGAATCGATTGCACATACGCCCAGAGTTGCAGCGCCGGTTGAAGTTGCGAGCGCATCTGCTTCGCAATCGGGTTGCGCGTGGCGATCTGCGCCTGCGCGGCCTTGTAGATGCCGACGTCGTGTGTGAGGTAGCAGCCCGGGCGCAACACGACGTCCAGCGGCGCGCCCACGTCCTTGTGCGCGAACTCGTCGGCGACGACGTCGTACCACGCCGAACCGGCGCCCGAGAGTACCGCCGGGGTGCGCTCGATGCGACCCGCCGCCACCAGCTCGCGCGTGATGCTCACCGCGCGTTGCAGGAACGCACGAATGTCCGCTTCGGTGCTCAGCACCCCCTCATAGACTTCCACGCCCGCGAGCTTGACGGCGTCGTGGTAATGCGTCAGAGCGTCGAGCACAGCCTGCTGCTGTGCAGCGTCGCGCACCCCGGTACGGCCCCCCGTCACGCCGAGTTCGATGAGCACCTGGATCGACTGGCCGCGCGCACGGAAGAACTTGCCCAGATGCGCCACCGCAGCGGCGGAGTCCACCAGACAGAAGAATTCGAAATCGGAATCTTTCAGCAAATCGGCGATCAGCGCCATGTTGCGCTTGCCGACGAGCTGGTTCGCCATGAGCACGCGTCGCACACCGTGGTGATAGGCGGCGTGCGTCTGCTGCGCCGTCGCGAGCGTGATGCCCCACGCGCCACCGTCGAGCTGACGACGGAACAGCTTCGGCGCCATGGTCGTCTTGCCGTGCGGGGCGAGTTTCACGCCGTACTCATGCACGAAGCGCTGCATCCACGCAAGGTTGTGACGGATCTTTTCCTCGTAGAGCACTGCTGTAGGCAGGCTCAGATCTTCGTCCAGCAGGTTCCATCCCAATCCGGCCGTCGCGGACGGAGCGAGAGGCGCTTCCATCGCCCCAAGACCCTTGTTGAGGGTATCGATCATGCCATGCTGATAGTTTGTATCATTCATCGAGAATTCTCTCCGTGAAGATGCGGGGTAGGCCGCTGGATGCCTCCTATAATAGCTTTTAATTTCCTGTGTTTGACAATTTTGTTATAAAGTACCAAAAAATCACCAAACCTATCAGCAAGGCACCCCGGCGCAGCCGTCGCGGGGCCGCATGGACTCGCGAGATGCCCGAAACCTTCGATATCGTGACGCGCGTTGCCGAGCGCAGCGACGCACTGAGCCAGGCGGAGCGCAAGGTCGCGCAGGTGGTGCTGGACGATGTCGCGGGTGCGGCAGCGGTGTCGATCAATGTGCTGGCCGAGCGCGCGGGCGTGAGCGAGGCGAGTGTGACGCGTTTCGCGAAGGCGATGGGTTGTCGCGACGTGCGCGATCTCAAGCTGCGTCTGGCACAAGCCGCCGTCGTCGGTCAGCGCTTCTTCGGCACGAACGCGACGAGCGGGCCGGATGGCTCGACGGAAACCATCGACCGCATTGCCGACGATATCCAGAGCACGTTGCAACTGCATCGCAGCCTGATCAAGCCGGACACCGCGCGACGTGCAGCGGCGCGGCTGCTGTCGGCGCGCATGGTGTACGCCTTCGGGATGGGGGGCGGCTCGTCGATGATGGCCGACGAAGCGCGTTACCGGCTCGTCCGGCTGGGACGCCCAGTCGCGAGCTATCAGGACGCCGTGCTCGCCCGCATGGTCGCCAGCACGCTCGGGCGCGAAGACGTGGTACTCGCCTTTTCGGTGAGCGGCCACACGCCGGAGCTGGTCTCGGCCTGCGAGATCGCCCGCGAGTACGGCGCGCAGGTGGTGGCGGTCACGGCGACCGGCTCGCCGCTCGCGGCGCTGGCCGACGAGGTGCTGCCGATCCGTGCGCTGGAAACGGACTTCATTTTCAAACCGTCGTCGTCGCGCTACGCGATGCTGCTGGCGATGGACGTGCTGGCCACGGAACTGGCGTTGCTCGCCAAGCCGCAGAGCCAGGCGCTGTTGCGGCGGATCAAGTACGTGCTCGATACGCATCGGGGCGGCGGCGATCGCCAGCCCCTCGGAGACTGACATGACTGACTGCCTCGCGAACCGAACGGTCGACACCCTCATCACCAACGTGCGTCTGGCGGACGGCTCCGGCGCGCCCATGACCGACGCGCGCTTCGACATCGCGCTGCGCGACGGACGCATTCACACGATTGCCCCCGCCGGTGCGCTTGCCGGCTGGCACGCCGCGCAACAGATTCGCGGCGACGGCCAGGTGTTGAGCCCGGGATTCATCGACGTGCATACGCACGACGACACGAATGTCGTGCGCACGCCGGACATGACGCCGAAGCTCTCGCAGGGCGTGACGACGGTCGTCGTCGGCAACTGCGGTATCAGCGCGGCGCCGGTTACGCTCAAGGGCGATCCGCCCGATCCGATGAACCTGCTGGGCGACGCCGACGCGTTCCAATATCCGACCTTCGCCGCTTATGTCGCCGCGCTCGACGCCGCACAGCCCGCGATCAACGTGGCGGCGCTCATCGGCCACACGGCGCTGCGCAGCAACCATATGGATCGCCTCGACCGGCCCGCGACCGAGACCGAAATCGAAGGCATGCGCGCGCAACTGCGCGAAGCGCTCGAGCACGGCGCATTGGGGTTGTCGACGGGGTTGGCCTATGCGAATGCAAACGCTGCACCGACCGAGGAAGTGGTCGCGCTCGCCGAACCGCTGGCCGCCGCGGGCGGTCTCTATGCGACGCACCTGCGCACGGAGTTCGCCGAGATTCTCGAAGCGCTTGATGAAGCCTTCCGCATCGGTCGTCATGCCCGCGTGCCGGTCGTCGTCTCGCACCTGAAGTGCGCGGGCGTCGACAACTGGGGACGCAGCAAGGAGATTCTCGACGCGCTCGATCAAGCGCAGCGCTTTCAGCCGGTCGGCTGCGACTGCTATCCGTACACGGCGAGTTCGTCGACGCTTGACCTCAAGCAAGTGACGGACGACTTCGACATTCTGGTGACGTGGTCGCAATCCCACCCGGAGCAGGGCGGCAAGCTGCTCGCGACGATCGCGGCCGAGTGGGACGTCGATCTGATGGAAGCCGCGAAGCGTCTGCAACCGGCGGGCGCGGTGTATCACTGCATGGAAGAGGACGATGTGCGACGCATTCTGCGGCATCCGACGACCGTGGTGGGCTCGGACGGGCTGCCGAACGATCCGTTGCCGCATCCGCGCCTGTGGGGGGCATTCCCGCGCGTGCTCGGTCGCTACAGCCGCGAGCAGCAACTGTTCCCGCTGGCCGAGGCCGTCCACAAGATGACGGGGCTCTCCGCTGAGCGCTTCGGTCTGACGGACAGGGGACTGGTGCGCGAAGGCTATTGGGCCGACCTGGTGCTGTTCGATCCGGCCACCGTGGCGGATGCCGCGACCTTCACCGATCCCATGCAGCCTGCGTACGGTATTGCAGCGGTGTGGGTCAACGGCGTGCTGGCGTGGCAGGATCGCGCACCTACGCAGAATGCACGAGCCGGACGCTTCGTGCGTCGCGGCACGCCGCAGGCGGTGCTATGAATTCGTGTGAGTGAAACCGTTTAGTCGAAAGGAACAATGATGAGTATCAAACGATATGGCGTGGAAGGCGGGCAGGGCACTGGCGGGCAGCGCATGCCGTTCGCACGCGCGACCGAAGCCGACGGCTTTCTGTTCGTCTCGGGCCAGACGCCGATGAAAGACGGCGAGGTGATCGACGGGGGCATCGTCGCCCAGTCGCATCAGGCCATCCGGAACATGCTGGCGATTCTCACCGAGGCCGGTTACGGCACCGAGCATGTAATGCGCATTGGCGTGTGGCTCGACGATCCGCGTGACTTTGCGTCGTTCAACAAGGTGTTCAAGGAATACTTCGGCGATCATCCGCCCGCGCGCGCCTGCGTGGTGTCGAGCATGGTGATCGACTGCAAGGTGGAAGTGGACTGCGTGGCATACAAGAAGCCTGCCGCCTGAAGGCGCGGGCGACGGCCGGCGCATCACGCGACGTGATGGCGCTGACCGGGGTTACGTCTTGCAAGATACCTCGCCCGCATCTCCCGGGTTGCGGCGGAGCGTCGCGGTGCGGTCAAGCGTGGCGCGGCCCGACCACGTTCAAGTGTCCCGCCGTCATCTGAGTGAAACGCGTTACGCTGACGGCGCCGCGTGAGTTGCGGTGTGCAACCGCTTCTGAGCGAGTGCTTCATCGGGCGAAAATTTTGCATAACCCGCTTCGGTTCTCGCATCGAAGCGCGACTCCATACGACTCCATGTGCCCGAACCCTCCCTGCACTGACGTACCCACAGCAATTCGACTCTACCGGCCTCGCGATCTTTTCGTGCGTGACTTGACGTAGTCTCCGACGTCGCAGACATGGCTGGTTGTGCCGGAAAGGTCTCTTGACTCCACGTGTAACTTTGGATTGAACGTGACGCCATGTCCGCGATTCCGATTGCCGCCATCTTCCCGGGCTGACACGAGATGTCGGCCGAACAGGATGCCAATCCCCGAGGACGTACCCCGATGTTGGTTCTCGGTATGTTGATCGGATTAAGAGCCATCCCATATACGACGCCAGCCACTTTCTTGCACAATGCGTGGCTTCGAATCTGCTCGATTCCCGTCGACGATTGACCTTGTCGTGAGACGCATTGTTCTCTGCAAAAATCGTAAGGATTTCGTAATTATTATTTTGTATAACTAACGAAATATAATGAATGAATTTCTTTCGTCGATGAGAATTTTGTGGGGCATGTCTTCTTCTCGACGCTGATTGGTTGAGGTGCGCGTTAACCGTGGCGCTGGAAGGGTTTGGCGTACTGGATTTTGTCAGCCACAAATTTGATGGTGACGGGAATATAAAAAGGAGCGTCCGAAGAAATCACTGATCTTTGGCAGATACGTACTTGCCGCGCAGTTTAACCGTTCATCGCGACCATTAATGAGTACAAACATCCAGAAACTCTATCCAACCACCGAGGCGCATCGCGTGAAGCGAGTTGCGTGCAGGGCATCATATGCACCGGAAGTTATTCACGCAATCCTCGATTCGGGCTATGTGTGCCACATTTCGTTTATCGAAGCAGACCTACCTCAAATCATTCCCATGACCTATTGGCGAAATGGGGAGCACGTCTATTTTCATTCCGCTGCACACGGGCGGTTCGCGAATGCTTGTAGATCAGGCGACGTTGCATTATCAGTCACCTTAATGGATGGACTCGTCCTTGGTCATAGCCCCATGAATCACTCGGTGAACTTCAGGTCAGTCATTCTGCATGGGAGACCGGAGGTCATAAATGGCCGTGAAAGCAAGCGGGGCGCTATGCGCGAATTCTTTCGTCATACGTTACCTGGGCGATGGGAAACGCTGCGTGACGTTCGCGACGACGAAATTGATTCAACGGCCGTATTTCGGCTGTCGCTCGATCAGGTGGCTGCGAAGGTTCGCAACGAGTTTTCGGATCACGAGGGTTATATGCCGGAAACGCCGGTTTGGACCGGAACCCTCCCATGCTCGACAGTCTTTCGATCGCCCGTGCCAGATCCTCGATTTTCGCCGCAGACGTTGCCGGACTATCTGGCCGAGTTCGTCGGAAAGCCAGAGTTTTCCGGGCGGGTTGATGGGGCGCGATAAACGCTTGGCGCAATCCATAAGGGCCGCGGCATGCGGGCCATGCATTGACGGACACTTCGGTACCCGTTTCACAAAGTTTACGGTTTGACTTCGATGGCGGGCGGCGTCAAGTGCGCGCAGTCTTCAATCTCCTAACTCAAAAGGAGGTGGACTGTGACATTAGGATCAATTTCCGGAAGCGCGCCGACGATGCAAGCACCTCGGACGGACGTCGATGCGCTCGATGTGCTGCAAGCCGCGATAGATTTTCCGCCAACGCCAGATGACGTCCGTTCACGGTCTCAAAGCGCGAGCCATGTGAACACCGCGGGATGTACCAGTGGGCTCCTGGGGTTGGTAACGCTTGTCTTCGGATTGGCAGGAATCGCGACCGCCGTCTACGTCTGCGTCGAGGCCAATAAGCCGGTCGGCAGCGCCTCCCGGGAGTCCGGGGTCGGATGGCTGGGAAATGGCTTCGGTGGGAGCGTGGGCGCCCTGGGGGGCATGCTGGTGACGTATGGCCTCAGTCAGGTGTGCTATGCCGCGGCGAAGCGACGTGCCGAACGGGAAGATATGGAGCTTAGCGAGCCGGCGCGATTCGAGTCGACCATCGGAGGACGCCGCGCGTGAGCACGTTCGAGATTCCCCAGGACAATCGACCATCGTCGCAGCATATCGCCAAGGAGATCGACGAGGCGCTGGCGGTGGTGCGCGACGCGCAAAAGCAGCAGGCGGCGATGGGCATGCCGACTCCCGGCGCGTGGGACCCGATCCAGTGCGATGCCGCATATCGCTGCGGCTATGGGGCTTACGAGCGTGGCGACTACGCGCAGGCGATCGAGTGCTTTGCGCCGCTGTTGTCGGCGTGTCCGCTCGAAGCCGACTACGCGGTGGCGCTGGCGCTCTCGGTGCAACGGCTCGGTGAACCCAAGGCGGCGCTGTCGCTGTTCATGGCGGCGGCGTTAATGGACGAGGCGTCGCCCGGCCCGATGTATCGGGTCGGCGAGTGCCTGATCGAGTTGCGTCAGTTCGACGCGGCCTATCGCGCCATGAAAGAAACGCTGCAACGCTGTGCCGGCCAGCCCAAGTATGCCAACGTGGGAAACGCGGCCCGCCGAATGATGGCCCGGGTCAGCTTCATGCGCTGAGCCCTTTTTGATGTGCGTGGATTGGCGACGGGTCTCATCAACCCGTCGCTTTTTTTGCTTCCGACTTATTGGCGAGCCGTACGGGCGTTGTCCGGCATCGGCAACGTGAAGTTGGTGCGGAACGGGTTGATATCGAGTCCGCCACGGCGCGTGTAGCGCGCATAGACGGCCAACTGGGTCGGTTGGCACTGGCGCAGGATGTCCATGAAGATACCCTCCACGCATTGCTCATGAAAGCCAGTGTGGCGCCGATACGAAATCACGTACTTCAGCAGCCCTTCCTGGTCGATGGGCGGACCGACGTAACGAATCTGCAGGCTGCCCCAGTCGGGTTGCCCCGTCACCGGGCAGTTGGACTTGAGCAGGTTCGAGACAAGGGTTTCGTCCACGGGCGCTTCACCTTGCGCGGCCTTGAGCAGGGTGGCATCCGGCGAATAAATATCCGTGTCGATATCGAGCCGGTCGACGAGCAGGCCGTCGAGTTCGTCGAGTTCGAGCCTGGCGAAGCCACCCGGCTCGACGAGACGCACCTGCACCGGCGCGCCCGCGGCTTCGGACAAATCCTGCTGAATCAGCGACCGTGCGGCATCGGCATTCGCCAGCTTGGTCTGGGCGAATGAGCCGAGATACAGCTTGAACGACTTCGATTCGATAATGTTCGGCGAGTCGGCCGGCACCATGGCGGTGAGCAGCGCAATCTGCGGCTTGCCCTTGTCATTGAGCCACGAAAGTTCGTAGCCGTTCCAGATGTCCGCGCCGAAGAACGGCAGGACGTCGGGCACGCCGATGGCCGCGCGCGCCGGGGCACGGGCGATCGCGAAGAGCAGGGAAGGGTCGTATTGCTCGGTGTAGGCAACTTCCTTGCCGAGCGGAGATTGGTCAGGCGTGGTCATGATTGGCAATGCCACTGATGACGTGTCCGGTCGGGCTCACCCGCGCGGCGGACTCGCAGTGGCGTGTCTGATCGTCAAAGAAGAAATCGGGCTCGAATTCGCGCAGGAACGCGCCTTTGTCGAGCCCACCCAGGAACATCGCCTCGTCGATGTCGATTTTCCAGTCCATCAGCGTCCGGATGGCCCGCTCGTGCGCCGGGGCCGAACGCGCCGTGACCAGCGCGGTGCGGATCTTGACCGGCACTTCGTGGCCCGCCAGGCCCTGCAGGCGATGCAGTGCCTGCAGCAGTGGCTTGAACGGGCCCGGCGGCAACGGGGTCGCGGCCCGTTCTGTCTCGTGCTGCTGAAACGCGTCGAGGCCGTTGCGCTGGAAGACCCGCTCGGCTTCGTCGGAGAAGAGCACGGCGTCGCCGTCAAACGCGATGCGGATTTCGTCGGGATGCAGCTCGGCTTTTTTTGCCGAGTCGGGATAGACCCGCGCCGAGGGAAAGCCCGCCACCAGCGCACTGCGCACGTCGCGCTCGTTGGCGGAGAGGAACAGGTGCGCACCCAGCGCATTGAGATAGCCGAACGGGTCGCGCCCGCGTGTGAAGACGCCGCGCTCGATCTTGAGGTCGACCTGACGCGCCGAACGAAACACGCG
Source organism: Pandoraea eparura (assembly GCF_902459725.1). GTDB lineage: Bacteria > Pseudomonadota > Gammaproteobacteria > Burkholderiales > Burkholderiaceae > Pandoraea > Pandoraea eparura. Next base: position 217,564 of record NZ_CABPSH010000002.1, on the reverse strand, counting down.
CATGCCGCTCACGGGGTCGTTGCGCGAGAGGACGACGACTTCCACGCGATGGCTGTCGATCTCGTTGCCCTGGTTGAAGGCGAGGAGCTTCTGCACGAGCGGGAAGGCGACGCCGACGCGCGCGGGCACGTCGAGGCGGTCGAGCTGGTACTGTCGGTACGAGCGGTCGTCGCCGCCCGCCACGCCGGCCTCGTACACGCGGTTCTCTTCTTCGAAGTCGAACAGCGCGCGCGAGGATATCGCGACAACGAGTTTGTTCTCGAGCGTGATCGGCATGAGGGCAGCGAAGTCCTGTCGTGAGGCGGTGAGTGGCGGCGTCTACCGGATGCCGGCTTACCCGAGGAACAGCTTGTAGACCGGGTTGTCGGTTTCGTCCCAGTAAGGATAGCCGAGCGTGGCGAGGAAGTCGCGGAAGGCGGCCTTCTCGTTGTCGGGCACCTGGATCCCCACGAGGATATTGCTGTAATCGGCGCCCTGGTTCCGGTAGTGGAACAGGCTGATGTTCCAGTTCGGACTCATCGCCGAGAGGAATTTCATCAGCGCGCCCGGACGCTCCGGGAACTGGAAGCGGTACAGCACTTCATGGCTGGCGAGCGACGAACGGCCACCGACCATGTAGCGGATATGCTGCTTGGAGAGTTCGTCGTTGGACAGGTCGAGCGTGGGGAATCCGTGACGCTCGAAGCCGGCCTTGATGCGCTCGCCTTCGTCGCGGTTGTGCATCTGGATGCCCACGAAGATGTGGGCGCTCGACGCTTCGCTGATACGGTAGTTGAACTCGGTCACGTTGCGGCTGCCCACCATTTCGGTGAAGCGCTTGAAGCTGCCGCGCGCTTCGGGGATGGTGACGGCGAACACGGCTTCGCGGGCTTCACCGACTTCGGCGCGCTCGGCCACGAAGCGCAGGCGGTCGAAGTTCATGTTGGCGCCGGAGGTGATCGCAACGAGCGTCTCGCCCTTGAGCTTTTCGCGCTCGGTATAGAGTTTGGCGCCAGCCACGGACAAGGCGCCCGACGGTTCGAGCACGCTGCGGGTGTCCTGGAAGACGTCCTTGATGGCGGCACAGAGCTGGTCGGTGTCCACGCGCACGACTTCGTCGAGATGGGCTTCGCACAGGCGGAAGGTCTCGGCGCCGACGTATTTGACGGCAGTGCCGTCGGCAAATAGGCCAACGTCGCTCAGCAGGACGCGTTCGCCGGCGTGGATCGATTGGGCCATGGCGTCGGAGTCGACCGATTGCACACCGATGACTTTGATCTCGGGGCGCACGGCCTTGACGTAGGCGGCAACGCCGGCGGCCAGACCGCCACCGCCGATGGGCACGAAGATGGCATGCAGCGGCCCCTGGTGCTGGCGCAGGATTTCCATGGCGATGGTGCCCTGGCCGGCAATGACGTCGGGGTCGTCGAACGGGGGCACGAAGGTGAGGCCGCGTTCTTCCTGCAGCGTCATGGCGTGGGCGTAGGCATCGCTGTATGAATCGCCCGCGAGCACGACTTCGACGGCGCGTCCGCCGTGGGTCTTCACGGCGTCGATTTTCACCTGCGGCGTGGTGACGGGCATGACGATGACTGCCTTGCACCCCAGGCGGGCGGCGGAGTAAGCCACGCCTTGCGCATGATTGCCCGCCGAGGCCGTGAGCACACCGCGCTCGCGCTCGGCTTCGCTCAGGTTGGCCATCTTGTTGTACGCGCCACGAATCTTGAAGGAGAACACCGTCTGGTTGTCTTCGCGCTTGAGATAAATTCGATTGTGCAGCCGCATGGAGAGCGTGCGTGCCAGTTCGAGTTCGCTTTCTTTGGCGACGTCGTAGACTTTGGCGGTCAGGATCTTCTTCAGATAATCGGGAGCTGCGTCGGACATGATTTAAGGCGTCTTCAGGTTAGGCACATCGAGGAACGAAAGGACAATGATAGACCAGCACGTCCGCCGGGGCGGTCGCGCTTGGTTTCTCGGGAAAAAACGGGAAAGGAGAGTGCGCGCCCTAGCGAAGGTCGTCTGGGGTGTCGATGTCGTGCACGATTCCGGCGTCGTCGACATCGACGATCGTAATGTGCCCGCCAATCAACAGGTCGCGCGCGCCAATGTCGCCATCGAGGGCGCTCAGGCGCGATGTCAGGGCGGAACCGAACGCGACAGGATGGCCGCGTTGTCCTTGGTAACTCGGGGCGACGATGGCCTCGGGCGACGTGAGTCCGCCGGAAATCGCGCGAATGGTGTTCGGATGAATGTAGGGCATGTCGGCCAGCGCGACGAGCCAACCGTCGAGATGCTCGAGCCCCGGGGGCGGCGCTTCGTCGACGCCGGACCGGATGCCGGCGGCCAGCGTTGCCCCCATGCCGCGTTGGGTGGCGTGGCTCATGACGACTTCACACCCGGCCTGCAACAGCACGCTCTCCAACTCGGCTGAGTCCGGACGCACCACGGCGATGACGCGCGGCAACACCGCCAGCAGCGCGTGGGCGCTGGCGAGGGCAACGGGTCGGTTCAGGGGATCGCCAGGCAGCGGCGCGAGCAGCTTGTTCCTGCGCCCTGCCGCATCGAAGCGGGTACCGAGTCCGCCTGCCAGTAGAATGGCCACGGGCGGCGTCGAGGGTCGGGTCATGGTCGTGCATTATGCGCCAGACTTTTTGTTTCTGCCAAACGCGTGCGTGTACTGTCGCGCGGGATGCGCCGACCGTCCGGTCGGTCATGGCGGTGGCGCCACCCCCTTTTTTCGGTCGCTTTTTGTCTTTTCCCGGAGTTGCATGGAGTCGTTCATCACCTGGCTTCTCGGCGTGCTGGCCCTGCCCGGCGTCGGCCTGCCGGCCATTTTCCTGGTGTCGTTTCTGTCGGCCACGCTTTTGCCCATGGGCTCGGAGCCCGCCCTGTTCGGCTACGTGACGCTCAATCCGCATATGCTCTGGACCGCCATCGCTGTGGCCAGCATAGGCAATACCGCTGGTGGCATGCTCGACTGGTGGATGGGCTTCGCCGCTCGCCGCGGCTTCGTTCGCCTGAAAGCCCGCCGACGTGCGCACGCCCGTACCGCCGCACCCGCGGGCGGCCCGATGCCAGAGCCCGCCAGCACGAAGCGCCCCAACGGACAAGCCCCGATGAACGAGCGCTATCACCGCTGGATGCGCCGCTTCGGCCCACCCCTGCTCCTGCTCTCCTGGCTACCCGTGATCGGCGACCCGTTCTGTACCCTCGCCGGATGGCTGCGACTCTCCTGGCGCGAATGCCTCTTCTATATCGCCGTCGGCAAGACGCTTCGCTATGTCGCCGTCACGTTTCTGATGCTGCGCGTGCCCGAGTCGTTTTGGCACGGCATCTTTGCGCCCTTTAAACACCTGCTCATTGGCTGACGACCGGGCTGACGACCGGGCTGACGCCTGGGCCGACACACACGCCGGTGGTCATGCCCCGCGCTTCCTTCTTCTCATGCCCGAGAGGCCGGACCGGAGCCCCTTTCCGCCTCTCAGACATCAACCCAACTCGCTGCAGAAAGGGGCCCCGGTCCGGTCCGCCGTCACGCTTGCCCAGGCCCACCCCGCCCGACGTGGGCTTGCGCTACGCCTTGCCTCCTTTTCCGTTACGCCTTCGTCAGGTCGAACGGCAACGTCCGCATTCGCTTCCCCGTCAATGCGAATACCGCATTCGCATACGCCGGCGCCAACGGCGGCAAACCCGGCTCGCCCATGCCCGTCGGTGCCTCCCCCGACGCCACGATGTGCACACCGATCGCCGGCATATCAGGCATTCGCGCCACCATGTACTGATGGAAGTTGCTCTGCTCAACTTCCCCATCCTTCATCGTGATGGCCGCACCCGGTATCGTCATGCCCAACCCCATCAAGGCCGCCCCCTCGACCTGCGCCGCCACCGTCAACGGGTTGACCGCGAAATTGCAATGCACCCCCGCCGTCACACTCACCAATCGCGGCGAATCATTGTGCATCTCGGCCACGACGACGTACGCCACCACGGAATCGAAGGACTCATGCACCGCCACACCCCACGCGCGTCCCGCCGGTAATGCCGTCTTTCCATAGCCGGAACGCTCGACAGCCAACGCCAACGCCTCCCGGTGCCGAGGATGCTTGTCACCCATCAACCCATAGCGATACGCCACCGGGTCCTGACCCGCCTCCTTCGCCAATTCGTCAATCAATGTCTCCATGACGTAGGCGGTATGCGTGTTGCCTACGGACCGCCACCACAACACCGGCACGTTGACCTGCGGACTGTGCAACGTGAGCCGCAACGGCACCGCATATGGGGTGCCCGCAACGCCCTCGACGCTGGTGCCGTCGATGCCGTTCTTGACCATCATCTTTTCGAACGGCGTGCCCTGCAAAATCGACTGACCCACGATGGTGTGATCCCACGCCAGCACGTTGCCCTTGGCATCCAGGCCGATCTCGGCACGATGGACGTACATCGGACGGTAGTAGCCGCCACGGATGTCGTCTTCCCGGCTCCAGATCACTTTCACCGGCTCACGATGCCCCGCACGCCGCCACGCTTTCGCCACCTGGGCCGCCTCGACGCCATAGTCGGACGTCGGGACCGCGCGGCGGCCAAATCCGCCACCCGCCATGAGCGTGTGCAGTTTGACCTGCTCGGGCTTGAGGTCGAGCGTGCGCGCAATGGCCGCCTGGTCAACGGTCTGGAACTGCGTGCCGGTCCACACCTGCGCCCCCTTGTCGGATAACTGCACGGTGCAGTTGAGCGGCTCCATCGGGGCATGCGCCAGGTACGGGAATCGGTATTCGGCGACGAGGGTCTTGGGCGCGCCTTTGAGCCTGGAGATGTCCGCTTCGATGGCGACCGTGCCCGGCGTCTTGGCCATTTCCACGTATCTGGCCAGTTGCGCGGTCGTGTCGACATGCTCGACGCCCGTCGTGTCCCACGTGGCCTTGAGCGCGTCGCGCCCGGTCTTGGCCTGCCAGTAGCCGTCGGCGACCACGGCCACGGCCGTGCCGCCCCGGTCGTCCGGGATCTCAAGGACATCGCGCACGCCCTTGACCGCCCGCGCGGCTTTGGCGTCGAACTGCTTTACTTTGGCACCGAAGACAGGCGCTCGCGCCACCACGGCGACTTTCAGGTTCGGCAGCTTGAAGTCCATGCCGTACATCGGCACGCCCATGGACTTGGCTCGCGCGTCGAGCCGGCCTGTCGGCTTGCCAAGCAGGCGGAACGCCGACGGTGCCTTGAGCGCGACATCCGTCGGCACCGGCTGTGCCTGCGCGCGCGCGGCAAGACTGCCGTAGGTGGCGCGCTGGCCGTTCGGGCCGAGCACGACGCCGTTCTCGGTACGCAACTGCGCGGCCGGCACTTTCCACTGCTGCGCCGCGGCCGCGATGAGCATGGCCCGCGCCGACGCGCCAATGCGCCGGTATTGCAGCCACGAATGCGCGACGGAACCCGAGCCGCCGGTCATCTGGATGCCGAACAGGGGATCTTTGTAGACGTCGGCCGCCGGCGCCAGCTCGCTGCGCACTTTGGCCCAGTCGCAATCGAGTTCTTCGGCGACGAGCATGGGTAGCGCGGTCTGTACGCCTTGTCCGAAATCGAGGCGGTTGACCTGGATGGTGACGGTGTCGTCCGGCGCAATGTGCACGAAGGCCGACGGCACGACGGGCTTGGCGGCCGCGCCCTGGGCGCTGGCGGCACGCATGGCGCCGGGCAGCGACATTTCGAGCATCAGGCCGCCCGCCGCCAGCGCGGAGGTCTTGAGGAACACGCGGCGCGTCAGGCCGGCGAAGTCGCCCACGGCAACGCCAGGGCGCGAGGAAAAGCGAAGTTCACGCATGGGGGTGTCTCCTCGCCTCAGGCCAGCGACGCGGCGGCGTCTTTGATGGCCGCACGAATGCGGGCGTAGGTGCCGCAACGGCAGATGTTGCCGGCCATGGCGGCGTCGATCTGTTCGTCGTTGGGCTGTTTGTTCTCGCGCAGCAAGGCCGTGGCGGACATGATCTGGCCACTCTGGCAGTAGCCGCACTGGGGCACGTCGTGCTTGACCCAGGCGTTTTGCACGGCACGCCCGACGGCGTCCGCCCCGACGTTTTCAATGGTGGTGATTGTCTTGCCCGCGACGGCGGAGACCGGGGTGACGCAGCTTCGTATGGGCGCGCCGTCGAGATGCACAGTGCAGGCGCCGCACAGCGCCATGCCGCAGCCGAACTTGGTGCCGGTCATGTTGAGCGCGTCGCGCAGGGTCCAGAGCAGGGGAGTGGCAGGGTCGACATCGACCTGCACGGTACGGCCGTTCAGTTGAAACGAGACCATAGAGACACCTCTTGACGGGTGGAGGAAGCGGGGATCGGCAAACCATACTCCCATTCGGTGCAAATTTCAGCGCAGGTGCGCGCCATAAGCCGTTGTATCCATTCGGATATAGCGCTGGACAGAACGGGCGGCGACAGGGCAGGAATGCAAAGGCGGCGCGGTCGTGAAGGAGCGGTCAACGCGGCGGTGAACGTGCCGGGGCGTCGCCAAGGAGGGGAATCTCGCGCTTCGGGGCGAATTCGGGGCGGCGCCGACGTGTTGCGGTGCAATGAAGTACAATTCTGGCTACATTCCCCTACCAACACTTTCCCAAGCCGGAAGAAAGATCTGGGCATGCGCACCAACTGCCTCACCCCCCTGTGCTTTGACTCGATGATCGGACACGATTCGTCATCGATGTGTTCGCACGGCAGTCGTCGATCTCGCTGACCGCAGATCGTCCGATGCCGGCGCGCGCGCACCCATCGCGCCCGCCGTCGGCAACCCTTGCGCTTACCCGATTTTGACTTTCGGCGCGTCTCGCGAGACGAACGCCGACGGCGGATGCACCGCCGCATTGACGAGCCCGACAAGATGAACGCACCCTTGCCCGCCTTCGAGCCGCACGACGCCAAGCACGCGGTCGCCGCCCAGCCGCCGCGACTGCGTGAGATCCCCTATAACTACACGTCGTTTTCGGACCGCGAAATCGTCATCCGCCTGCTGGGCGCCGACGCCTGGCAAATCCTCGACGAACTTCGCGCGGAGCGCCGCACCGGCCGCTCGGCCCGCATGCTCTACGAGGTACTCGGCGATATCTGGGTGGTGCGCCGCAATCCGTATCTGCAGGACGACCTGCTCGACAATCCGAAGCGCCGCAAGCTGCTGATCGACGCGCTGGATCACCGCCTGAACGAGATCGACAAGCGTCGCCGTGCCGATGTGGCCGCGAACGCCGATGCGAATGGCCGCGAACGCGCCGCCCGCGTCGAGCAACTGGAAGCGGCGGCACGACGCGCCGTGGCGGACTTTGCCGAGGAGTTCGCGAAGATGGCCGAGTTGCGCCGTCGCGCGAAGAAGGTGCTCGGCCGCACGACCGCGCATGACAACATCAAGTTCGACGGCCTGTCGCGCGTTTCGCATGTGACGGACGCGACGGACTGGCGCGTGGAGTACCCGTTCGTGGTGCTCACGCCGGACAGCGAAGCCGAAATGGCGGCGCTGGTGAAGGGTTGCTTCGAACTGGGACTGACGGTGATCCCGCGCGGAGGCGGCACCGGCTACACGGGCGGCGCGATTCCGCTCACGCCGTTCTCGGCCGTGATCAACACGGAAAAGCTCGAGCAGCTCGATGAGGTCGAGTATTCGGCGCTGCCGGGGGTCGACCAGCCGGTGCCGACGATTTTCTCGGGCGCCGGCGTGGTGACGCGTCGCGTGGCCGAGGCCGCCGAGCGCGCCGGTCTGGTGTTCGCGGTCGACCCGACGTCGATCGACGCATCGTGCATCGGCGGTAACGTGGCAATGAACGCCGGCGGCAAGAAGGCCGTGCTGTGGGGAACCGCGCTCGATAACCTCGCGTGGTGGCGCATGGTCGACCCGCAGGGCAATTGGCTTGAGGTCACTCGTCTCGATCACAATCTCGGCAAGATTCACGACATTCCGGTCGCACGCTTCGAGTTGACATGGTTCGACGGCAACTACGCGCCGGGCGCTGTGCTGCTCAAGACGGAAAGGCTCGACATCGAAGGCAAGCGTTTTCGTAAGGAAGGCCTTGGCAAGGACGTCACGGACAAGTTCCTCGCGGGTCTGCCGGGCATCCAGAAGGAAGGCTGCGACGGTCTGATCACGAGCGCGCGCTGGATTCTGCACAAGATGCCCGCACACACGCGCACGGTGTGTCTGGAGTTCTTCGGTCAGGCGAAGGAAGCGATTCCGAGCATCGTCGAGATCAAGGACTACATGTTCGCGCAGACGGCCGCCGGCGGTGCGATTCTGGCCGGCCTGGAGCATCTGGACGAGCGCTATCTGCGCGCCGTGGGCTACGCCACGAAGTCGAAGCGCAATGCGTTCCCGAAGATGGTGCTGATCGGCGATATCGTCGGCGACGACGACAACGCCGTCGCACAGGCCACGTCGGAAGTCATTCGCATGGCTAACGGCAAGAGCGGCGAAGGCTTTGTCGCGGTGTCGGCCGAGGCCCGCAAGAAGTTCTGGCTCGACCGCTCGCGCACCGCCGCGATCGCGCGCCACACCAACGCCTTCAAGATCAATGAAGACGTGGTGATCCCACTGCCACGCATGGGCGAGTACACGGATCACATCGAGCGCATCAATATCGAGTTGTCGCTCAAGAACAAGCTGCAACTGGTCGACGCGCTCGAAGCCTTCTTCGACGCCGGCAATCTGCCGCTGGGCAAGACGGACGACGCCAACGAGATTGCGTCGGCGGAGCTGCTCGAAGACCGGGTGCAGACGGCGCTCACGCTGCTGCGCGACGTGCGCGCGCGCTGGGTGTTCCTGCGCGATCACTTCGAACTGCCGCTGGCCGAGGCGATTCCGCTGCTCAACCGTCACGGCATTCGCGATCTCAACGTGGCGCTCAACGACCGCCTGAACGCGCAGCCGAAAACGCGTCTCATCGACCTGCTGCAGGATCGTACGGTGCGTGTGTCGTGGAAGCAGGAGATCCGCGCCGAGCTGCGCAAGATCTTCTCGGGCGGCGAGTTCAAGCCGATCCTCGAGGAAGCGCAAGCGATTCACAAGCGCGTGCTGCACGGGCGCGTGTTCGTCGCCCTGCACATGCACGCGGGCGACGGCAACGTGCACACGAACATCCCGGTGAACTCGGATAACTACGAGATGCTCCAGGATGCGCACAAGGCAGTGGCACGCATCATGGCCATCGCCCGCTCGCTCGATGGCGTGATCTCGGGCGAACACGGTATCGGCATCACCAAGCTGGAGTTCCTGACGGAGGCCGAGATCGGCGAATTCCGCGCGTACAAGCAACGCGTGGACCCGGAAGGGCGCTTCAACAAGGGCAAGCTGCTCGACCTGCCGGAACTGCCGGCCGACCTGCGCAATGCCTATACGCCCAGCTTCGGGCTGATGGGGTATGAGTCGCTCATCATGCAGCAGTCGGACATCGGTGCGATCGCCGACAGCGTGAAGGACTGCCTGCGCTGCGGCAAGTGCAAGCCGGTGTGCGCCACGCACGTGCCGCGCGCAAACCTGCTTTACAGCCCGCGCAACAAGATTCTCGCAACGTCGCTGCTCATCGAGGCGTTCCTGTACGAAGAGCAGACGCGCCGCGGGGTGTCGATCAAGCACTGGGACGAGTTCAACGACGTGGCCGATCACTGCACGGTCTGCCACAAGTGCGTGACGCCGTGCCCGGTGAAGATCGACTTCGGCGACGTGACGATGAACATGCGCAACCTGTTGCGCAAGATGGGCAAGAAGAAGTTCAATCCGGGCGCCGCCGCCGGGATGTTCTTCCTGAATGCGACGAACCCGGAGACGATCAACATCACCCGCAAGGTGATGATCGACTGGGGCTACAAGGCACAGCGCTTCGGCGCGGACATCTTCAAGAAGCTCGCGAAGAAGCAGACGGCGCGCCCGCCTGCGACTGTGGGCAAGCCGCCGCTGCGCGAGGAAGTGATTCACTTCGTCAACAAGAAGATGCCGGGCAATCTGCCGAAGAAGACGGCGCGCGCACTGCTCGACATTGAAGACAACAAGGTCGTGCCGATCATTCGCAATCCGAAGACCACCACGGTCGATTCGGAAGCGGTGTTCTATTTCCCGGGCTGCGGCTCGGAGCGCCTGTTCTCGCAGGTCGGACTCGCCACGCAGGCAATGCTCTGGCATGTCGGCGTGCAGACGGTGCTGCCGCCGGGCTACCTGTGCTGCGGTTATCCGCAGCGCGGCTCGGGGCAGGGCGAAAAGGCCGAGAAGATTGTGACGGACAACCGTGTGTTGTTCCATCGCATGGCGAACACGCTGAACTATCTCGACATCAAGACCGTGGTCGTGTCGTGCGGCACTTGCTACGACCAGCTCGCGGGCTATGAATTCGAGAAAATCTTCCCGGGCTGCCGTATCGTCGACATCCACGAATACCTGCTCGAGAAGGACGTGAAGCTCGAAGGCGTGAGCGGCACGCGCTACATGTATCACGACCCGTGCCACACGCCGATCAAGACGATGGACCCGGTCAAGCTCGTGAACCAGTTGATGGGCAGCGAGCACGACGGCTACAAGATCGAGAAGAACGATCGGTGTTGCGGTGAGTCGGGCACGCTCGCGGTCACGCGTCCGGACATCTCGACGCAGATCCGCTTCCGCAAGGAAGAGGAAATGCGCAAGGGCGCGGCGAAGCTGCGCGCGGACGGCAAGGTCGAGGACGTCAAGATTCTGACGAGCTGCCCGTCGTGCCTGCAAGGGCTGTCGCGCTACAACGACGACGCCGACATCACGGCGGACTACATCGTCGTGGAAATCGCCAAGCATGTGCTGGGCGACGAGTGGCTGGTGGACTACGTCAAGGATGCGAACCACGGCGGCATCGAGCGCGTACTGGTCTGATGCACCGCTCGGGGACGCGGCCGATGCGTGACCGATGGACCATGGCGGCGGTATGGAGGTAGTCCTTACCGCGCTGATCCTGCTGTTTGTCGTGGCGCTGACCGGCGTGCTGGTCAGCTACGTCAAAGTCCTGCCCGTGCCGCTCGTGCAGATCGCTGTCGGTGCCGCGCTCGCCTATCCGGGCGCGGGGCTGCACATCGATCTCGATCCCGAGATTTTCTTCCTGCTGTTCATCCCGCCGCTGCTCTTCGCCGACGGCTGGCGCATGCCCAAGCGCGAGTTCTGGCACCTGCGCGTGCCGATCGTCTCGATGGCGCTCGGCCTCGTGATTTTCACGGTGCTCGGCGTGGGCTATTTCATCCACTGGCTGATTCCGTCGATTCCGCTCGCCGTGGCCTTCGCGCTCGGCGGCGTGCTCTCGCCGACCGACGCCGTGGCCGTCTCCGCCCTCACCGCACGCCTGCAGATGCCCACGCGGCTCATGCACGTGCTCGAAGGCGAGGCGATGATGAACGACGCGTCGGGGCTGGTCGCGTTCAAGTTCGCCATTGTGGCCGCGACCACGGGCCTCTTTTCCATCGGCAACGCCACGTTCTCGTTTTTCGTCATCGCGCTGGGCGGCTTGCTCGCCGGCTGGGCTGTGACGTGGCTGTTCACGCAGTTCCATCGCCGCGTGATGACCGCATCCACCGAAGAGCCGGCGACCGTCGTGCTGCTGCTGTTGCTCTTGCCGTTCGCCGCCTATCTGCTGGCTGAGCACTTTGGTTTCTCGGGCATTCTCGCGGCAGTCACCGCCGGTATGACGGTCAGCTCGACCGATCTGCTCAATACCCGAACGGCCACGCGCATTCTCGGTAACGGCGTGTGGTCGATGCTCGAATTCGTGTTCAACGGCGCGGTGTTCGTGCTGCTTGGTCTGCAGTTGCCCGACATCGTGCGCGCCGTGCTGCGTCCCGGCGAGCCGCATTGGGCAACGCTGCTCAACCTCGGCGAGTTGATGGGCTACGTCGGCGCGATTTCAGCGGTGCTCATCGTGCTGCGGTTCTGCTGGGTGTGGCTGGCGTGGCGGGTGATGTATTTTCTCGGCATGCGGCGCGGCGAAATCACGGTGAAGCCCGGCATGCGCTTTACCGGCGTGACGGCCCTCTCGGGCGTGCGAGGTGCGGTGACGCTCGCCGGCGCGCTCTCGGTGCCGCTGGCCCTGCCGGGCGGCGCGCCGTTCCCCGGGCGAGATCTGCTGATTTTCGTGGCGGCTGGTGTGATCCTGCTCTCGCTGATCGGCGGCAGCCTTGGTCTGCCGTTCCTGCTGCGCGGCTTGCGGTGGCCGCTCGAGAACCCGCGCAATCGCGAGATGGGCGAGGCGCGCCTGGCGGCGTCGGAGGCGGCGATCCGCACCGTCGAGTCGTTGCAGAAAGTCATTGCGAAGTCGGGCGACGAACTCGACACTGCCGTGTGCGCCGAAGCCGCTGCACGGGTGATGGGGCGGTATCGCCGCACGCTGAATGCTTCGAGCGCCACCGACGACGAGATGCGCGAGCGCGCGGTGCGTGAGGTCGAAGTCGAACGTCGGTTGCGTGCCGCGGCGCTGCAGGCCGAGCGCGGCGAACTGTCGCGATTGCGCGTGACCCACCGCATCAACGACGAGACGTTGCGCGAGTTGCTCGGCGAGATCGACTTCGCCGAACTCGCGCTCGGCCCGGTCGATCCGGCCACCGGCAAACGTCACAAGCGCAACAAGCTCTGACCGTACTGACAGCAATGACGGCACCGACACAGCACCGATCCGAACCGTCTGCGGCGCATGCCGGGATGGGCGGGCCAACGAGAGGAGAATCATGATGGAATGTCCGTTTTGCGCGGGTGAGGGCGGCGAAGTCATATGGCGCGACCCGGTGCTGCGCGTGGTGCTGGCGAACGAGAGCGGCTACCCGGGCTTCGCGCGCGTGATCTGGCATGCCCACGTCGCCGAAATGAGCGATTTGCCCGTGGCGGCGCGCGAGCATGTCATGCGCGCGGTGTTTGCCGTCGAGACGGCCCAGCGCACGGTTATGTCGCCGCACAAGGTCAACGTGGCGAGTCTGGGCAACATGGTGCCGCACGTGCATTGGCATGTGATTCCGCGGTATCGCGACGACGTCCACTTCCCCGGCTCGGTCTGGAGCGCGCCGCAGCGCGAGGTACCGCAGGAAGTGCTCGCCAAGCGTGCCGCCGGGATGCCCGCCCTGCGCGAGGCCCTCGTGGCGGAATTGAACCGTTTGCCGGCATGGTCGGCATGACCGCCGGGGCCTGAGCGGCTATACTGCCGGCCGATGTGTCGCATGTGGGCGCACCGACCGATTTTTCTGGAGCAAGACCATGGCTGGGCTGGAGAAAGACACGCCGATTCCCGTTTCCTTGACGCTGCATCGCACATCGAAGGTGCTGGAACTGGGCTACGAGGACGGCACACACTACCGCCTGCCGTTCGAATTCCTGCGCGTGCTTTCGCCGTCGGCGGAAGTGCGCGGCCACGGCCCGGGGCAGGAGACGCTGCAGACCGGCAAGCGCGACGTCGATCTGAATGGCCTGGAGCCGATCGGCAATTACGCCGTGCGCCCAGTGTTTTCGGACGGACACGACACCGGCATCTATTCGTGGGATTACCTCTACGAGCTGTGCGTGCGTCAGGACGCCCTGTGGCAGCAATACCTGGACAAGCTCGCGGCAGCGGGGGTCGATCGCGACACGCCGATGTCGTCGCCGGCGGCGGGTGGCTGTCACCACCATTGAGGCCCCGGCGGGGCACACACGTGCGCGTGTGGCGCCCGCTTACATGAATTTGGGAGATTGCAATGGGCCAACAGACCCACTTCGGTTATGAAACCGTCGACGAGAAGGAAAAGGCCGGCAAGGTGGCCGAGGTGTTCCATTCGGTCGCGAGCAAGTACGACATCATGAACGACCTGATGTCGGGCGGGCTGCACCGGATCTGGAAGGCCTTCACGATCGGACGCGCCGCCGTGCGCCCCGGCTTCAAGGTGCTCGACATCGCGGGCGGCACGGGCGACCTCTCGAAGGCGTTCGCGCGTGCGGCCGGCCCGACCGGCGAAGTCTGGCTCACCGACATCAACGAATCGATGCTGCGCGTGGGGCGCGATCGCCTGCTCGACGCAGGCATCGTCACGCCGACCCTGCTGTGCGACGCCGAAAAACTGCCGTTCCCGTCGAACTATTTCGATGTGGTCACCGTGGCGTTCGGTCTGCGCAACATGACGCACAAGGACGCCGCGCTCGCCGAAATGCGTCGCGTGATCAAGCCGGGCGGCAAGGTCATGGTGCTGGAGTTCTCGAAAGTCTGGCAGCCGCTGGAGAAGGCGTACGACACCTATTCGTTCAAGGTGCTGCCGTGGCTCGGTTCGCGCATCGCGGGCGACGCCGACAGCTACCGCTATCTGGCCGAGTCGATTCGTATGCACCCGGACCAGGAAACGCTCAAGACCCTGATGGAGCAGGCCGGTCTCGAGCGCGTGGAGTACCACAACATGACCGCAGGCGTGGTTGCGCTGCATATCGGACGCAAGTTCTGAGTTCGCGCTCACTTACCTGACGCACCCCAACGCCCCAGACCGCGGAAAAAAGCCGCGCCGGGGCGTTTCTCTAGTTTCTCTAAGAACAAGCTAATTTTGCTGTGGCAGAATCGGCCGTCGCCTCATCTGGTTTCAGTACGTAAAAAAGTGCTGAACCATTCCGGTTGACACCTGTCAGTAGACAGCAACCTATAAACTCCACGGAGAGACCAGAGCGATGTTCCAGTTCCTGAAAAACAAGCTGTTGTTGGGCGTGGTGGCCGGCGTAGTGGCGGTCGGCATGACGATCGCGGACGCCGATGCCAAGCGCGTTGGCGGCGGCCGGAGCATCGGCAAGCAGTCCAGCACCGTGACGCAGCGCCAGCAGGCGCCGCAACAACCGTCGCAGGCCACCCCGGGCGCCGCTCCGCAGCAGGCCGCCCCGGCGGCCGCGGGTGCCGGTGCCGCCGGCGCGGCCGCCGCCAAGCCGGCCAACCGCTGGCTCGGCCCGATCGCCGGTCTGGCGGCCGGTCTCGGCATTGCGGCACTGCTCTCGCACTTCGGCCTGGGCGGCGCGTTCGCCAGCATGATGGCCAATGTCATCGTGATTGCGCTGATCGCGTTTGCCGTGATGTGGCTCATCCGTCGCTTGCGCGGCAATAAGTCGCAGTCCCAGACGCCGGCCTATGCAGGGGCGGGCAACGACGCCTCGAACAACACGCTGCGTCAGTCGTGGGACAGCCAGCCGCAACCGCCGTCGCAATCGTCGCAACCGTCGTCGCCGGCGCCGTCGACTACCGCACCGGCCATCGGGGCCGCTGCTGGTGCCGCCGCCGCTGCGCCGTTCGGTGTGCCGGCCGGTTTCGATGTCGACGGTTTCCTGCGCAGCGCCAAGGTGTACTTCAACCGTCTGCAAGCCGCCTGGGACAAGGGCGATCAGGCCGACATCAACGAGTTCACCACGCCGCAGATGTTCGCGGAAATCAAGATGGACCTCGAAGAGCGCGGCAAGTCGGCCAACCGCACGGACGTCGTGCAACTGAATGCGGAACTGCTCGGCATCGAGGAATCGGCCGTCGAGTATGTGGCAAGCGTTCGTTTCTCGGGCCTGATCCGCGAAGCCGAGGGTGCCGCAGCTGAACCGTTCAACGAGGTGTGGAACCTGACCAAGCCGGTGACCGGCAGCGGTGGCTGGGTGCTCGCCGGGATTCAGCAGCTGAGCTAAGCGCCCGACGTTTTTGCCGTAACCTGCCTTACAATGAGAGCCCGCGTCTAGAGCGCGGGCTCTTTTGTTTTTGCCGTCCGCCGATCGTTGCCGGGCGGCGTCTTTCGGTGCGACCGGCGCTCCTCGCCGGCCGGCCGCCAAGCTCATGACCGTAGCCGCCAAAGCCTTTGCCGCCACCGTGAACCACTTGCTCGCCCGAGAACCGTGGGCGCGCGACCGTCTGCGCCATCACATCGGTGCGTCTGCCCGGCTGGCGATGTCGGCCATCGACCTGCGTCTGCGCGTGGGCGACGACGGTTACCTGGCCGCCGCCGATGCCGACCTGCCTTGCGACGTCAGCATCTCGGTGCCGCCGGCCGCGCTGGCCGATTTCGCGGGCGGCGGTCAGGCCGCCGTCATGCGGCACGTCAAGATCGAGGGCGATGCTGAATTTGCCAATACGGTTTCGTATCTCGCCCAGCACCTGCGCTGGGAGGTGGCCGAAGACCTGAGCAAGGTGATCGGCGACGCGGCGGCACATCGGGTGACCGAGACCGGCAAGGCGGCCGTTGCCACGGCGCGCCGCACGGGCGGCACGCTGGCGCGCTCGCTCGCCGATTACCTCGTGGAAGAGAACCCGCTGCTGGTCGGGCGCGGGCGGCTCGACGCGATGCGCACCGGCATCGGCACGCTTCGCGACGATCTCGCGCGGCTGGAGAAACGCCTCGAAAAGCTCGAACGCCGCACGGGCGGGGGCGGCGGCGCGCCGGCCTCGACCGCCCACCCCCACGGAGGCCGCTGACCGATGCGCCTCCTGCGTTTGATCAAGATCTTCTTCGTCTGCTATCGATACGGGCTCGACGAGCTGGTGCTCTCGAGCATTCCCCATCCTCTCGCACGCGCTCTGATGCGCGTGCTGTCGTTCGGGCGCAGCGGGCTCAAAGCCCCACGTGGAGAGCGCTTGCGCCTCGCGCTCGAATCGCTCGGGCCGATTTTCGTGAAGTTCGGGCAGGTGCTTTCGACGCGTCGCGACCTGATGCCGCCCGATATCGCCCAGGAACTGGCGCGTCTTCAGGATCAGGTACCGCCGTTCGATCCAGACGTCGCCCGTGCGAGCATCGAGAAGTCGCTGGGGCATCCGCTCGAAGATGTTTTTGTGGAATTCGAGCGCACGCCGGTCGCGAGCGCCTCGATCGCGCAGGTGCACTTCGCCCGCGTTCGCGATGGCGAGCACGCCGGCAAGGAAGTCGCGGTCAAGGTGCTGCGCCCGAACATGCTCAGCGTAATCGACAGCGATCTGGCGCTCATGCGGGATCTCGCCGGTTGGGTCGAGCGGTTGTGGCCGGACGGAAAGCGGTTGAAGCCGCGCGAGGTGGTCGCCGAGTTCGACAAGTATCTGCACGACGAACTCGATCTGATGCGCGAGGCCGCCAACGCCGCGCAGCTTCGTCGCAACTTCATCGACTCGGGCATGCTGATGGTGCCCGAAATCTATTGGGAATTCAGCTCCAGCGCGGTCCTGGTGATGGAGCGCATGCGTGGGGTGCCGATCAGCCAGATCGAGGTGCTGCGCGAGGCGGGTGTCGACCTCAAGAAGCTCGCGCGCGAGGGCGTCGAGATCTTCTTCACCCAGTTCCTGCGCGACGGCTTCTTTCACGCCGACATGCATCCGGGCAATATCCTGGTCAGCCTCGACCCCGCGACGTTCGGCCGCTACATCGCGCTCGACTGCGGCATCGTGGGCGCGCTGTCCGAATTCGACAAGAACTACCTCGCGCAGAACTTCCTCGCGTTCTTCCGTCGCGATTACCACCGGGTCGCCTCGCTGCACCTGGAGTCGGGCTGGGTGCCGGCGGATACGCGTGTCGAAGAACTCGAAGGGGCGATTCGCGCCGTCTGCGAGCCTTACTTCGACCGGCCGCTCAAGGAAATCTCGCTCGGGCTGGTGCTCATGCGCCTGTTCCAGACGTCGCGCCGCTTCAACGTCGAGATTCAGCCGCAGCTCGTGCTGCTGCAAAAGACGCTGCTCAATATCGAAGGCCTCGGCCGTCAGCTCGACCCCGATCTGGATTTGTGGAAGACCGCCAAGCCGTTCCTCGAACGATGGATGGCCGAGCAGATCGGCCCGCGCGGCTGGCTCGAGCGTCTCAAGGCCGAAATTCCGCAGTGGAGCAAGACGATGCCGCAACTGCCGCGGCTCATCCATCAGGCGCTTGCCGCGCACGCGCGTCCTCAGGACGACGCCGTGCTGCTCGCGTTACTGCAGGAGCAACGCCGCACCAATCGGCTGCTCACGGGCGCGTTCTGTCTGGTGGGCGGTGTCGCCATCGGCGTGTTGACCGCGTTCATCTGGCTCTACGGCGGATTCTGAAAATAGAGGAGCCCACGGTGCCTATCGTCCGACCGTCTCACGTCACATTCGCCGCCCCGCGCGAGGATGACCGCCCGGAGGCGGGCGGTGTACCGACGGCGCCAACGGTGCCAACGGTGCCAACGGTGCCAACGTTCTCCCATCGCGATCCGTCGCGCGCGGAATTCTGGGACGAGCGCTTTGCGAGCGCCTTCATGCCCTGGGACGCGGCCGGGGTGCCCAAGGCGCTGCGAGACTTCGTGGCGGGCGAGGGCGCCCCACGCGCTACGCTGATCCCGGGCTGCGGCTCGGCATACGAGGCCGCCTGGCTCGACGCACAGGGCTGGCCGGTGCGGGCCATCGACTTCTCGCCAACGGCGGTCGCTGCGGCCAAGGCACGGCTCGGTCCCCAGGCTGCGCTCGTCGAACAGGCCGATTTTTTCACCTACGCGCCGCCGTTCGCGCTCGAGGTGGTGTACGAGCGGGCGTTTCTCTGCGCCTTGCCCCGCACGCTCTGGCAGGACTACGCACGCCGGATGGCGCAGCTGCTGCCGCACGGCGCGCGTCTGGCTGGACTCTTCTTCCTCAAGGAAACGCCCAAGGGCCCGCCGTTCGGTGTCGCGCCGGACGCCCTCAACGCGTTGCTCGGTCAGGACTTCGTCTGCGAGGCGGATCGGCTGGTCGACGACTCGGTGCCGGTCTTCGCCGGGGCCGAACACTGGATGGTCTGGCGTCGGCGCTGAGCGTCGGATGCTCGATTCGACGTGTCGACGGTGACTGCGCGCTGGCACCATCAGCGCGCAACGTCACCTCAGACGATAGGCAATTCCCGATATTTGCCGTCATCGAACAAGACCGGCGTGATTTTTCCTCCCCGCGTGGCGCTTGCGCCGCTATAATCGGCCGAAATTTTTTCGCCAGGTGGCACAGCGGGCAGACAAAAGCGCTTCATCGCATCGGCCCCGTCATGCACGACCTGATTTCTTGTTGCCCGGAAGGCTGCGGCCCAAGGCGCGGCATCGTTCGCTTGTGCAGCGTCGCGGCTCTGGGTGGCCGGGGCCCGCGCAACACCGACGTCGCCACGCCCTGACTGCCGCCCCGGGGATTGGCGGGGGCCGCGTTATGCTGATCTGGTTTGTCATTCTGTATTGGGTCATTTCGGTGGCCATCGGGCTGTTGGCCGCCCTCAAGGTCCGCAACACCAAGGATTTCACCGTCGCCGGCCGTCGCCTGCCCTACGGGATGGTCATCGCCGTGGTGTTTGCCACCTGGTTCGGCTCGGAAGCGGTGCTCGGCATTCCCGCCACCTTCCTCGGCGAGGGGTTGCGCGGAGTCGTCTCGGATCCGTTCGGGTCGTCGATGTGCCTGGTGCTCGTTGGCATGTTCTTCGCCCGCAAGCTGTATCGCATGAACCTCATGACGATCGGCGACTTCTACAAGCTCAAGTACAACCGTACGGTCGAAGTGGTGACGAGTATCGCCATCGTGATCTCGTACCTCGGCTGGGTCGGCGCGCAGATCAAGGCGCTGGGTCTCGTGTTTCACGCGGTGTCCGGCGGCGCGATGTCCGAGCCCATGGGCATGGTCATCGGCGCGGTCTCGGTGCTGGCGTACACGCTGCTCGGCGGCATGATCTCGGTGGCCGTCACCGACTTCATCCAGATGATCATCATCGTCGTGGGGCTTGTGTACATTGCCGTGCAAGTCTCGGGCATGGTGCCGGGCGGCGCGAGCGCGGTGATCGCGCACGCGGCGGACGCCGGCAAGTTCGTGTTCCTTCCGGCGCTGAATCCCGCCGAAGTGCTGGCGTTCATCGCCGCGGGCATCACCATGATGTTCGGCTCGATTCCGCAGCAGGACGTGTTCCAGCGCGTGATGTCGTCCAAGTCGGAAAATGTGGCGGTCGCCGGATCGGTCACGGGCGGCGTGCTGTACTTCTTCTTCACGTTCATCCCGATCTTTTTGGCCTACTCGGCGCTGCTGATCGCCCCGTCGATGGTGCAGAAGTACATCGGTACCGATCCGCAACAGATTTTGCCGCAGTTGGTGCTCACTAGTGTTCCGGTCGTCGCGCAGGTGATGTTCTTCGGTGCGCTCCTCTCGGCCATCAAGAGCTGTGCATCGGCCACGCTGCTGGCGCCGTCGGTGACCTTCGCCGAGAACATCGTCCGCCCGATGCTGCGTGGCCGGATCGACGACAAGCACTTGCTGCGCCTGATGCGTATCGTCGTGCTGTGCTTCACGGCGCTGGTGCTGGTGTATGCGCTGAACTCCACCGCGTCGATCTTCCACATGGTCGAGAGCGCGTACAAGGTCACGCTGGTGTGCTGCTTCGTGCCGCTGGCGTTCGGTCTGTACTGGAAGCGTTCGAGTTCGCTCGGCGGCACGCTCGCCGTGCTCTTCGGCCTGGGCGTCTGGATGGGTTGCGAATGGCTGGCACCCGAGGCCGTGGTGCCGGCGCAGTTGGCGGGCCTGGCCGCCTCGATCGCCGGCATGGTGGTCGGCTCGCTGCTCCAACCCAACGCAGAGCGCACGCCGTCGTCCGAGCCACGGGTGTCGACGGTCTGACGGTCCGGGCCGGAAAGCCTTCCGCTACGTGGATTACGGTCACGGGCTACCTTGATCTTGGGGCGTTGCAGCCCCATATCTCGCTGGACAAATCCCGAAAGCCTTGTGAAGCGGTTATAATTCAAGGCTTTGCGCGCCTTTTTCCGTCGGAAAGTACCATGCCTATCTATGCCTATCGTTGCGAAACATGCGGTTTCGCCAAGGATGTGCTGCAAAAAATGAGCGATGATCCGCTCTCCCAGTGCCCAGAATGCGGCAAGGACTCGTTTCGCAAGCAGGTCACCGCGGCCGGGTTCCAGCTCAAGGGCTCGGGGTGGTATGTGACCGATTTCCGTGGCGGTTCGGGCGGCACGAGCGCTCCGGCCTCGGGCGCGTCGTCGGGCGCGCCGGCGGCAGCGTCGGGCGAGAGCGCGTCGTCGTCCTCGGCGGCCTCGTCGTCCGGCGGCGAGTCGTCGAGCGCGCCGGCGGCAAGCTGTGGCGGCGGTTGCGCCTGCCACTGAGATAGAGAGACCGGTGTGCGTGCGGGCGCGACATGACCGATGCGCCAACGCCGACACACCGATACGCCCGCTGACACCCCGTAGCCGCCCACATTCGCGAGCCCTGCCATGCGCGTCAAAAAACCCGCGTTGAAGACGATTTTCCTCACCGGCCTGCTGGTGCTGGTGCCGCTCGCCATCACGCTCTGGGTGCTCGGCCTGATCATCGGCACGATGGACCAGACCCTGTTGCTGCTGCCCGACGACTGGCAGCCGTCACACCTCATCGGCATGCGCGTGCCGGGTTTCGGCGTGGTGGTGACGCTGGCGTTCGTGTTCGTCGTCGGTCTTCTGGCGCATAATTTCATCGGCCAGAAGCTGGTCGGCTGGTGGGAAGCCATCCTGACGCGCATTCCCATCGTCGGACCGCTGTACGGTAGCGTCAAGCAGGTCTCCGACACCTTGCTTTCCAGCAACGGCAACGCGTTTCGCAAGGCGTTGCTCGTGCGGTATCCGCACGCGGACTCCTGGACCATCGCTTTCCTGACCGGCGCGCCGGGTGGCGACGTGGTCAATCACTTGCAGGGCGAGTACGTGAGCGTCTATGTTCCGACGACGCCGAACCCGACGTCGGGATTCTTCCTGATGATGCGGACGAGCGACGTGATCGAACTCGACATGACGGTCGATGCCGCCCTCAAGTACATCGTATCGATGGGCGTGGTGGCGCCCGCCCACAACCCGCGCCAGCAACGTCCCGGCCCGCTCCTCTGAGCCACCGGGAATCGCCGGCGCCATTTTTTGAAAATCGGAACAGCAAAATGTCCATGCGTACCTCCTACTGCGGTCTGGTGACCGAGCAACAACTGGGCCAAACGGTCAAGCTGTGTGGCTGGGTCAATCGCCGCCGTGATCACGGCGGGGTCATCTTCATCGACCTGCGCGATCGCGAAGGTCTGGTGCAGGTCGTGTGCGATCCGGACCGAGCGGAGATGTTCAAGGCCGCCGAAGGCCTGCGCAATGAGTTCTGCGTGCAGATCACGGGCCTGGTGCGCAGCCGTCCGGCGGGCACCGAGAACGCCAACCTGACGAGCGGCAAGATCGAAGTGCTGTGCCACGCCCTCGAAGTGCTCAACCCGTCGGTTACGCCCCCGTTCCAGCTCGACGACGAAAACCTGTCGGAAACCACGCGCCTCACGCATCGCGTGCTGGATCTGCGTCGTCCGCAGATGCAATACAACCTGCGCCTGCGCTACAAGGTGGCGATGGAAGTGCGCAAGTATCTGGACGCGCAAGGCTTCATCGACATCGAAACCCCGATGCTCACGAAGAGCACCCCGGAAGGCGCGCGCGACTATCTCGTGCCGTCGCGTGTGAACGCCGGCATGTTCTTCGCGCTGCCGCAGTCGCCGCAGCTCTTCAAGCAGCTCCTGATGGTGGCCGGCTTCGATCGCTACTACCAGATCACCAAGTGCTTCCGCGACGAAGACCTGCGTGCCGACCGTCAGCCGGAATTCACGCAGATCGACTGCGAAACCTCGTTCCTCTCGGAGCAGGAAATCCGCGATCTGTTCGAGAACATGATTCGTCACGTGTTCAAGGAAGCCATCGACGTCGAACTCGACGCCAAGGTGCCGGTCATGGAGTACGCGGAAGCGATGCGTCGCTTCGGCTCCGACAAGCCCGATCTGCGTGTGAAGCTCGAATTCACCGAGCTGACCGACGTGATGGGCGACGTGGACTTCAAGGTGTTCTCGGTGCCGGCCACGACCGAAGGCGGCCGCGTGGTCGCGTTGCGCGTGCCGGGTGGCGCGGAGATCTCGCGAAGCGAAATCGACGCCTACACCGATTTCGTGAAGATCTACGGCGCGAAGGGTCTGGCGTGGATCAAGGTCAACGAAGTTGCCAAGGGTCGCGACGGTCTGCAAAGCCCGATCGTGAAGAACCTGCACGACGCCGCTGTCGCCTCGATTCTCGAGCGCACCGGTGCGCAGGACGGCGACATCATCTTCTTCGGCGCGGACAAGGCCAAGGTCGTCAACGACGGTATCGGCGCGCTGCGCCTGAAGATCGGTCACTCGGAATTCGGCAAGAGCCACGGCCTGTTCGAAGCCGGCTGGCGCCCGCTGTGGGTCGTCGACTTCCCGATGTTCGAGTACGACGAAGAAGACGCCCGCTGGGTCGCGTGTCATCACCCGTTCACGAGCCCGAAGGACGAGCACATCGACTACCTCGAGACCGATCCGGGCAAGTGCCTCGCCAAGGCCTACGACATGGTGCTCAACGGCTGGGAAATCGGCGGCGGTTCGGTCCGTATCTTCCAGGAAGACGTGCAGAGCAAGGTGTTCCGCGCGCTCAATCTCGGCGAGGAAGAAGCCCGTGCGAAGTTCGGCTTCCTGCTCGACGCGCTCCAGTACGGCGCGCCGCCGCACGGTGGTATCGCGTTCGGTCTGGACCGCGTCATTACGATGATGGCCGGTGCCGATTCGATCCGCGACGTGATCGCGTTCCCGAAAACGCAACGTGCGCAGGATCTGCTCACGCAGGCGCCGTCGTCGGTCGACGAGCGTCAACTGCGCGATCTGCATATCCGCCTGCGCCAGCCGGAAGCGCCGAAGATCTGACGTGGCCGACGGGGCCGATCAGCGGTCCCGCTCGCACGATGCCAGCCCCCTCTGCCGTCAGGCGAGGGGGTTTTCGCTTTTTGGGGGCGATGCGCGGGGCCGGAGCAAGGCCGGCAGTGGACGGCAGTTCGCCTCGCGCGCACCGCAACGCGCGGCGTTTGCCCTATACAATGCATCATCGGTGCCGGTCGTCGGTGCTGTTATCGAATGCCGCCTGCATGAAGCCCTTCAAGATTCCCGAATCCGTGCTCGTCGTGATCTATACGCCGGCACTCGACGTCCTGCTCATCGAGCGCGCCGATGCCGAGAACTTCTGGCAGTCGGTCACCGGCAGCAAGGACCGGCTCGACGAGCCGCTGGTCGAGACGGCCGTGCGCGAAGTCTTCGAGGAGACCGGCATTCGCGTGGCGAACGGCTCGCCCGTGCCCGCCGCGGCCCTGAGCGATTGGCAGCACGAAATTCAGTACAACATCTATCCGCGCTGGGCGCATCGCTATGCGCCGGGCGTCACGCGCAATACGGAACACTGGTTCGGCTTGTGCGTGCCGGAGAACACCGCCGTGACGCTCTCGCCACGCGAGCACGTCGCCTACGCGTGGCTGCCGTGGGAAGCAGCCGCTGCGCGCTGTTTCTCTCCCTCGAACGGCGATGCCATCCGGCAACTGCCGTTGCGCGTGCGCTAGCCGCGGCACCGCGCGCCGATGAGCAAATACCTGCCGTTCTCCCGCGATAACGATTTGACGCTGCTTTATCTCGGTCAGCGCTATTTCACCGCGCTGGTCGCCGCGATCGACCGCGCCACGCGCGAAGTGGTACTGGAGACCTATATTTTCGAGGCGGACGCCGCCGGGCAGCAGGTCGCCGATGCGCTGAACCGCGCCGCACTGCGCGGTGTTGCGGTCCGTGTCATCCTCGACGGCATCGGCACAAGCCGCCGCCTGCCATTTCTTGCCGACTGGCGCGAGAGCGGGGTGATGCATCGCATCTACAATCCGCGGTTGTTCGGCAAGTTCGGGTTCTCGCGCACGCACCGCAAGCTGGCCGTCATCGATCATGCGGTCGCGTTCGTCGGCGGCATCAACATCATCGACGACGACAATGCCGGTGGCGGCGCGCGCATGGACGATCCGCGCTGGGACTTTGCGGTGCAATGCTGCGGACCCGTCGTCGCCGAGATCTCCATCGCGTTTCACATTCAGTGGCTGCGCCTCGCGCCGGGTTATCTGGGCACGCCGTTTCGTCATCGGCGCCGCGGGCAACGGGGGCGCATGCATGCGCCTTACGCCGGTCAGGCGGCCTTCGTCGCGCGCGATAACCTGCACAATCGCCGCTCGGTCGAGAAGGCGTATCTGATGGCGCTGGGCCGCGCGCGCCACGAGGTCTGGCTGGCGAACCCCTACTTCGTGCCCGGCCGACGTCTGCGGCGCGCGCTGACGCAGGCGGCCAAGCGTGGCGTGGCGGTGCATCTGCTGATCGGGCGCAACGAATTCCGCCTGCTCGATACGGCTGTGCCCTGGCTTTACGCCAAGTTGCTCGACGCGGGCGTGCGCATCGGCGAGTACGACGTGCGCCAACTGCATGGCAAGGTAGCCGTCGTCGACGATGTGTGGGCGACGGTCGGCTCCTCCAACCTGGACGCCCTGTCCCTGTTCCTGAATCACGAAGCCAACGTGGTGGTGCTTGACGACCCGTTGGTCATCGAACTGCGCGACCATATCCGCCAGGCCTTCGCCGAGGCCCGCCTCATCGACCCTGCCCGATACGGCGAACGCTCGCGCTGGCGTCGCTTTCGGCAATGGGCGGCGTACCGTCTCTACCGCCTCGTGATGCGTCTGCTCACGCGCGGCAAATACGACTGATTTTCGGCCGGACGTCGACCGATTTTCCTGCCGCTCAACGCGCGTGGGGCCTTGCGCCGACGCCGCCGAAGCCCGCCCGCTCGACGATACCGATTAGGTATTCCGATCTAATAAATTCCTTGTTCGCCCCAGGGTGTCCCTCAATAATAGGACGGCCGTTCGATTTTTTGGTTAGCATCGGAGAACGGATAACCAAAGCGATGCCAAACACATGCGAAAGGGTGAACAGACACGAGCCGCAATCCTGAATGCCGCGCTGGAACTCGCGGGGCGCGATGGACTCGAGGGGCTGACGATCGGCTTGCTGGCCGACCGTATGCAGATGAGCAAGAGCGGTGTCTTCGCGCACTTCGGTTCGCGAGAGGACTTGCAGATTGAAGTGCTGCGCGAATATCACCGGCGTTTCGAGGAAGAGGTGTTTGCGCCCGGCATGGAAGCGCCGCGCGGCTTGCCGCGACTCAGGGCGCTGGTGGATCGCTGGATGGACAAGCGCATTCGCGAGGTGACGACGGGCTGCATCTATATCAGCGGTGCCGTCGAGTACGACGATCGCGCGGCCAGCCCGGTGCGCGAGGCCTTGGTGAAGAGCGTGCGGTTGTGGCGATCGGCCCTGCTGCGCGCGATCACGCAAGCGAAGGAGGAGGGGCATCTGCGCTCGGACACCGATCCGCGCCTGATGCTCTTTGAAATGTACAGCCTGACGCTCGGATTGCATCACGACGCGCGGTTCCTTCGGGAGCCGGGGGCGGTCGAGATGACCCGGGTGGCATTGGAAAAACTGATTTCGTCTTATCAGCGCGGGTGAGGCGCGAGCCGTCCGCGATTCAATTCGATTTGTTCGGAGGAGTAGGTCATGGGACAGTACAACGCGCCGCTGCGCGACATGCAATTCGTTCTGCACGAACTGCTGGGCGTGGAAGACGAATTGAAGGCATTGCCGAAACACGCGGACATCGACGCCGACACCATCAACCAGGTGCTCGAAGAAGCCGGCAAGTTCTGTAGTGAAGTCGTCTTCCCGCTGAACCAGGTGGGCGATCGCGAAGGCTGCAAGTACGAAGGCGATGGTGTCGTCACGACGCCGACCGGTTTCAAGCAGGCGTACCAGCAATACGTCGAGGCCGGCTGGCCCTCGCTGGCGTGCGATCCGGCGTTCGGCGGCCAGGGGCTGCCGCAGGTCGTCAACAACGCCCTGTACGAAATGCTCAACTCGGCCAACCAGGCCTGGACGATGTATCCCGGCCTGTCGCATGGTGCTTACGAATGCCTGCATGCCCACGGCACGCCCGAGCTGCAAGCCACCTATCTGCCGAAGATCGTGTCGGGCGAATGGACCGGCACGATGTGCCTGACCGAGCCGCATTGCGGTACCGACCTGGGCATGTTGCGCACGAAGGCCGAGCCGAATGGCGACGGCTCGTACGCGATCTCCGGCACCAAGATCTTCATCTCCGCGGGCGAGCACGACATGGCCGCCAACATCGTTCACCTGGTGCTGGCCCGACTGCCGGATGCCCCGCCGGGAACGAAGGGCATCTCGCTGTTCGTCGTGCCGAAGTTTATCCCCGACGCGAATGGCGCGCCGGGCGAGCGCAACGGCATCAAGTGCGGGTCCATCGAGCACAAGATGGGCATTCACGGCAATGCCACCTGCGTGATGAACCTCGACGGCGCGCGCGGCTGGCTCGTCGGCGAACCGAACAAGGGTCTGAACGCCATGTTCGTGATGATGAACGCCGCGCGTCAGGGCGTGGGCATGCAGGGCATGGGCCTGACGGAAGTCGCCTACCAGAACTCGCTGGTGTACGCGAAGGAGCGCATTCAGATGCGCTCGCTCACCGGCCCGAAAGCGCCGGACAAGCCGGCCGATCCGATCATCGTGCATCCGGATGTGCGCCGCATGCTGCTCACGCAAAAGGCCTATGTGGAAGGCGGTCGTGCGTTCTCGTACTGGACCGCGCTGCACATCGACAAGGAACTGTCGCATGGTGACGAAGCCGAGCGCCGCGAGGCGGCGGATCTGGTTGCGCTACTCACGCCGATCATCAAGGCCTTCCTGACCGACAACGCCTTCGAGTGCACCAACCACGCGATGCAGATCTACGGCGGTCACGGCTATATCGCCGAGTGGGGCATGGAGCAGTATGTGCGCGACGCACGCATCAACATGATCTACGAGGGCACGAACTCGATTCAGGCGCTCGACCTGCTGGGCCGCAAGGTGCTCGGCGACATGGGGGCGAAGCTCAAGAAGTTCGGCAAGCTCGTGCAGGACTTCGTCGAGGCCGAAGGCACGAACGAAGCCATGCAGGAGTTCGTCAATCCGCTCGCGGACATTGGTGACAAGGTGCAGAAGCTGACGATGGAAATCGGCATGAAGGCCATGGCCAATCCCGACGAAGTGGGCGCTGCCTCGGTGCCGTATCAACGCGTGGTCGGCCATCTCGTGTTCGCTTACTTCTGGGCACGCATGGCGCGCATTGCGCTTGACAAGCAAGGCAGCGGCGACAAGTTCTACGAATCGAAGCTCGCCACGGCGCGTTTCTATTTTGCCAAGTTGCTGCCGGAGACCGCGTCGCAAATCCGCATGGCCCGTGCCGGTGCGAAGACGCTGATGGAAGTCGACGTCGACCTGTTCTGAGAGCGGAGGAGATCACTGTGAGCCAAACCAATAAACCCCTGGTCGTACGCAAGGTCGCTGTGCTCGGCGCCGGCGTGATGGGTGCGCAGATCGCTGCCCACCTCGTCAACGCGAAAGTGCCCGTCGTGCTGTTCGATCTGCCGGCCAAGGAAGGCCCGAAGAACGGCATCGTCATGCGTGCCGTCGATGGCCTGAAGAAGCTGAGCCCCGCGCCGTTCGCCGACAAGGCCGACGCGCAATACATCGAGGCGGCGAACTACGAGGACGACCTCGAGAAGCTCGCCGGCTGCGACGTGGTGATCGAGGCGATCGCCGAGCGCATGGACTGGAAGCACGACCTGTACAAGAAGGTCTCGCCGCATCTGGCCAAGCACGCGATCTTCGCGTCGAACACGTCGGGTCTGTCGATCACCGAACTCTCGGAAGGCTTCGACGCCGACCTCAAGTCGCGCTTCTGCGGCGTGCACTTCTTCAACCCGCCGCGCTACATGCATCTGGTCGAGCTGATTCCGACCGCGACCACCGCGCCGGCCATCCTCGATCAGCTCGAAACGTTCCTCACCTCCACGCTCGGCAAGGGCGTGGTGCGCGCGAAGGACACGCCGAACTTCATCGCCAACCGGGTAGGGGTGTTCTCGATTCTGGCGGTGTTCGCCGAAGCGCAAAAGTACGGTATTCCGTTCGATGTCGTCGACGACCTGACCGGCAGCAAGCTGGGCCGCGCCAAGTCGGCCACGTTCCGCACGGCCGACGTGGTTGGCCTGGACACGATGGCGCACGTCATCAAGACGATGCAGGACGGCCTCAAGGACGACCCGTTCGCGTCGACCTACGCCACGCCGCCGGTGCTGAAAGCCCTCGTCGAGAAGGGCGCACTGGGACAGAAGACGGGCGCGGGTTTCTACAAGAAGGAAGGCAAGGTCATCAAGGTGCTCGACCCGCAGTCGGGCGAGTACGTCGAGTCGGGCAAGAAGGCCGATGAGATGGTCGTGCGCATTCTGAAGAAGGCCCCGGCCGAACGTCTGCGTCTGCTGCGCGAATCGACCAACCCGCAGGCTCAGTTCCTGTGGGCCGTGTTCCGTGACGTGTTCCACTACATCGGCGTGTATCTCGAACAGATCGCCGACAACGCGCGTGAAGTCGACTTCGCGATTCGCTGGGGCTTCGGCTGGAGCACCGGTCCGTTCGAGGACTGGCAGGCCGCAGGCTGGAAGGACATCGCCCAGTGGGTGCAGGAAGATATCGATGCGGGCCACGCGCTGTCGAACGCGCCGCTGCCTGCGTGGGTGACGAGCGGCAAGGTCGCCGAGGCCGGCGGTGTGCATACCGCGGAAGGCTCGTACGCGCCGGCCAAGGATGCGTTCGCGCCGCGCAGCACGCTGCCGGTGTATCAGCGTCAGGTCTTCCCGGCCTCGCTCGTGGGCGACGCCAGCGCCGACCCGCGCAAGTTCGGCAAGACCATTGAAGAGAACGACGCCGTGCGCCTGTGGGTCGACGAAACCCCAGGGCAGGACGATGTGCTTATCGTCTCGTTCAAGTCGAAGATGAACACCATCGGGCCGGCCGTGATCGACGGTCTGACCCGCGCGATCGATCTGGCCGAGCAGCAATATCGCGGTGTGGTTGTGTGGCAGCCGACGTCGCTCAAACTCGGCGCGCCGGGCGGCCCGTTCTCTGCCGGCGCCGATCTGGAAGCCGCCATGCCGGCCTTCATGATGGGCGGCGCGAAGGGGATCGAACCCTTCATCAAGAAATTCCAGGACGGCATGATGCGCGTGAAGTACGCGCAGGTGCCGGTTGTCTCGGCGGTCTCCGGCATTGCGCTGGGCGGCGGGTGCGAACTGCTGCTGCATAGCGCCAAGCGTGTGGCGGCGCTCGAGAGCTACATCGGTCTCGTGGAAGTCGGCGTGGGTCTCGTGCCGGGCGGCGGCGGTCTGAAGGAAGCCGCGATCCGTGCGGCCGACGCGGCGAACGCGGCGGGGAGTGTGCAGTATCTCCAGTTCGTCACCAAGTCGTTCACCAACGCGGCAATGGCGAAGGTCTCGGCCTCGGCACTCGACGCCCGCGACATGGGCTATCTGAAGCCGACGGACACCGTCGTGTACAACGTGCATGAACTGCTGTCGGTCGCCCGCAACGAAGCGCGTGCGCTGGCCATTGCCGGCTATCGTCCGCCGCTCAAGCCGGCCGGCATTCCTGTGGCCGGTCGCTCGGGGATCTCGACCATCAAGGCGTCGCTCGTGAACATGCGCGACGGTAACTTCATCTCGGCGCACGACTTCCTGATCGCCTCGCGCATCGCCGAAGCCGTATGCGGCGGCGACGTCGAAGCGGGCAGCCTCGTGAACGAAGAATGGCTGCTGGCGCTCGAGCGTCGCGCCTTCATCGAATTGCTGGGCACGTCGAAGACCCAGGAACGCATCATGGGCATGCTGCAAACCGGCAAGCCGGTGCGTAACTAAGCCGATCGGAGACTGACATGAGCAAACAACTGCAAGACGCCTACATCGTTGCCGCCACGCGCGCGCCGATCGGCAAGGCACCCAAGGGCAGCTACAAGAACACGCGTCCGGACGATCTGCTCGCGACGATCCTCAAGAGCGCGCTCGCGCAGGTGCCGGATCTCGATCCGAAGGTGATCGAAGACGCCATCATCGGCTGCGCCATTCCCGAAGCCCAGCAGGGCCTGAACGTGGCGCGTATCGGCGCGCTGCTCTCGGGTCTGCCGAACACAGTGGGCGGGGTGACCGTCAACCGCTTCTGCGCCTCGGGCCTCACGGCGCTCGCGATGGCCGCCGACCGCATTCGTGTGGGCGAAGCCGACGCGATGATCGCCGGGGGCATCGAGAGCATGAGCATGGTGCCGATGATGGGCAACACGCCGTCACTCTCGCCGTCGATCTTCGAGCGCGACGAGAACGTGGGCATCGCCTACGGCATGGGGCTGACCGCCGAGAAGGTGGCGCAGCAGTGGGGCGTGACGCGCGACGCGCAGGACGCCTTCGCGCTGGCCTCGCACCAGAAGGCGATCCAGGCGCAACAGGCCGGCGAGTTCACGAACGAGATCACGCCGATCGAGATCGTCGAGCGCTTCCCGAATCTGGCCACCGGCGAAGTGTCGATCAAGACGCGCACGCTCTCGCTTGACGAAGGTCCCCGGCCGGATACATCGATCGAAGGGCTGGGCAAGCTGCGTCCGGTGTTCGCGAACAAGGGGTCGGTCACGGCCGGCAACAGTTCGCAGACGTCGGACGGCGCCGGTGCGCTGCTCGTCGTGAGCGAGAAGATTCTCAAGCAGTTCAATCTCACGCCGCTTGCCCGCTTCGTGTCGTTCGCCGTGCGCGGCGTGCCGCCCGAGATCATGGGCATCGGTCCCAAGGAAGCGATTCCGGCGGCACTGCGCGCGGCGGGCCTGACGCAGCAGGACATGGACTGGATCGAACTGAACGAGGCGTTCGCCGCGCAGGCCCTCGCCGTCATCAAGGATCTGGACCTCGATACCCGCAAGGTCAACCCGATGGGCGGCGCCATTGCCCTGGGCCATCCGCTGGGTGCGACCGGCGCGATCCGCGCCGCGACCGTGGTGCACGCGCTGCGCCGTCACAACCTGAAGTACGGCATGGTGACGATGTGCGTGGGCACCGGCATGGGCGCGGCGGGGATTCTCGAGCGCATGTAAGCGGGCGCGTCGTCTGCGCGCCTGTCGGCCACGGACGTCTTTCCGGCCGACAGACGGTGGGAGGCAGAAGGCAGACGGCAGCCCATGGCGCCGGGTGTGAAGGCGCGAACGCGCTGACGCCCCCGGCGCTGTCATTTACGGCGGGGCAGTGATCCGGCGTCGTCA
Organism: Pandoraea eparura; assembly: GCF_902459725.1. Classification (GTDB taxonomy): domain Bacteria; phylum Pseudomonadota; class Gammaproteobacteria; order Burkholderiales; family Burkholderiaceae; genus Pandoraea; species Pandoraea eparura. Next base: position 185,608 of record NZ_CABPSH010000002.1, on the reverse strand, counting down.
GACGCCGGGCAATCCCGAGGAGACACACGAGATGGAAGACGTGGAAGACGTATTGGTGCGGCGCCAGGGTGCGGTGCAGGTGCTGACCTTCAATCGCGCGCACAAGAAGAATGCGATTACCGCTGCAATGTATCAGGCGATGGCCGATGGCATTGCCGAGGCGGAGGCCGATCCGTCGTTGCGCGTGATCCTGATTCAGGGGCAGCCGGAGGCTTTTTCGGCGGGCAACGATCTCGAAGACTTCCTGAAGCACCCACCGAAGGACGGCGACGCCCCGGTATTCCAGTTTCTGCGCGCGATCAGCCAGGCGACCAAGCCCATTGTTGCGGCCGTGGCGGGCAACGCGGTGGGCGTGGGCACGACGCTGCTGCTGCATTGCGATGTGGTGTACGCCACGCAAACGGCACGCTTTTCCTTGCCGTTCGCGCAACTGGGGTTGTGCCCGGAAGCGGCGTCGAGCTGGCTGCTGCCGCGCGTGGCGGGCTACCAGCGTGCCGCCGAGAAGCTGCTCTTCGGCGAGCCGTTCGATGTGCAAGAGGCGGTGGCGATGGGCTTCGTCAACCGCGTTGTACCGGCGGACGAACTGGCCGACTACGCCGCCAAGCGCGCCGCGCAACTGGCGGCCATGCCGGCCGGTTCGCTGCGAGCGACCAAGCAACTGATGAAGGGCGACAGCGCGCACGACGTGCAGACGCGTATTCAAGACGAGGCGCTGGAGTTCGGCAAACGGCTCGTGTCGCCTGAAGCGCGCGAGGCGTTCACGGCGTTCTTCGAGAAGCGCAAGCCGGATTTCAGTCAGTTCTCGTAACGCGCGGCGTCGCCGGGGAGACTCGGCGGCACAGCAGGCGCATCAACGCCGCACGCCTCGTTCTGCGAGACGGCGGCGTTTTTTTCATTGGCGGACGCTCAGCTTGCCGTGTCGAGCTTGGGCAGCGGGCGCGGACGGCGATCTTCGTCGGTCGCCACGTACGTGACCATGGCCTCGGTCACCTTGACGATTTCGTGCGACAGGCGCATGCGTTGCGCATACGCCTCGACGTAGACGGTGATCGACGTGTTGCCGGTCTTGACGATCGTGGCGTAGAAGCTCAGCAAGTCGCCGACGAACACCGGCTCCTTGAAGAGGAACGAGTTGACGGCGATGGTCGCCACGCGGCCGTTGGCGCGCTGCGCGGCGGGGATGGAGCCGGCAATGTCGACCTGCGACATGATCCAGCCGCCGAACACGTCGCCGTGGGCGTTGGCGTCGGCGGGCATCGGCAGCACGCGCAACGCCAGTTCTTTTTCGTCGGGCAGGGCCGTGAGGGCGGGGGTCGAGGGACTCATGAGGATCCTTGCGTGAGCCGGAAAGACTGCAAAAGCCGGAAACCTCGGGAAAGACGGGGGGGCGGCAGGCCGTCGCCGGTCGTTCCGAGGTTTTCCACGGGGCGCAGAGCCGCCCGGCGTCGGCTCAGCATGAGACGCCGGGTTCTGCGAAAATACGCCATCGACGATTTTAGCGGAAAGCCCTCGAACGAGCCGGACGCCGCCCCTCCCCATCATGAGACGTTATGCTTCGGCCGAGCCTGCACCGGCGGCCTCCGACGCCGCTCGGCCCCCACGCGGCGACTGGCAAGTCATCAAATCGCTGCTGCCGTACCTGCTCGAATTCCGCGGACGCGTCACGCTGGCCCTGTCGTGCCTCGTCATGGCGAAGGTCGCCAACCTCGGCGTGCCCATCATCATGAAGCACATCGTCGATGGGCTCGGCCCCGTGGCAACGCTCTCGGCCACGGCGCGCGCGTCGGGCGATGCGAGCCTGATCGTGGTCGGCGGACTCGGTCTGCTGGTCGTGGCTTACGGGCTGGTGCGCCTGTCCACGTCGCTCTTTACCGAGTTGCGTGAAATCCTGTTCTCGAAGGTGACCGAGAGTGCCGTGCGGCAAATCGCGCTCAAGGTGTTTCGCCACCTGCACGCGTTGTCACTGCGCTTTCACCTGGAGCGTCAGACCGGCGGCATGAGTCGCGACATCGAGCGCGGCACGCGAGGCATCCAGTCGATGATCTCGTATTCGCTCTACAGCATTCTGCCCACGCTCATCGAAGTGGCGCTCGTGCTCGGCTTCTTCGTGGTGCGCTACGACGCGTTCTACGCCATCGTCACGCTCGTGGCGCTCTCGTTCTACATCGTGTTCACGGTGAAGGTCACGGAGTGGCGCACGCACTTCCGTCGCACGATGAACGAACTCGATTCGAAAGCCAATGCGCGTGCCATCGATTCGCTCATCAACTACGAGACGGTGAAGTATTTCGGCAACGAGGCGTTCGAGACGCAGCGTTACGACGAGAACCTCAAACGTTATCGCGCCGCCGCGATTCGGTCGCAGAACTCGCTCTCGGTGCTGAATTTCGGGCAACAGGCGATCATTGCGACCGGGCTCATCCTGATTCTCTGGCATGCCACCCAAGGTGTGATGAGTGGACGCATGACGCTCGGCGACCTGGTGCTCGTCAACACGTTCATGCTGCAGCTCTACATTCCGCTGAATTTCCTCGGCGTGATCTATCGCGAACTCAAGCAGGCGATGACCGACATGGATCGGATGTTCACGCTGCTCGACGTCAATCGAGAAGTGGCCGATCCGCCGGGCGCGAAGCCGCTTGTCTGTCACGGCGGCACCGTGCGGTTCGATCATGTGAATTTCGGCTACGAGGCATCGCGACAGATTCTGCACGAGGTCGATTTCACGGTCGCGGCGGGCACGACCACCGCCGTCGTCGGCCACAGCGGCTCGGGCAAATCGACGCTCTCGCGACTGCTGTTCCGATTTTACGACGTCGGCTTCCCCGGCGCGGCTGCGGGACGAATTACCATCGACGGGCAGGACATTCGCGACGTCACGCAGGACTCGCTGCGCGCGGCCATCGGCATCGTGCCGCAGGACACGGTGCTGTTCAATGACACGATCTACTACAACATCGCTTACGGCAATCCGTCGGCGTCACGCGAGCAGGTCATCGCCGCGGCGCGTGCGGCCCATATCCACGACTTCATTGAGAGCCTGCCGGCCGGGTACGAGTCGATGGTCGGCGAGCGCGGGCTCAAGCTCTCCGGCGGCGAGAAGCAGCGCGTGGCGATTGCGCGCACCATCCTCAAGAATCCGCACATTCTGATTTTCGACGAGGCGACCTCGGCGCTGGACTCGCGCTCCGAGCAGGCGATTCAGTCGGAGTTGCGCAATATCGCGCGCGAGCGCACGACGCTCGTCATCGCCCACCGTCTCTCGACGATCGTGCACGCCGCGCAGATCATCGTGCTCGACAAGGGCCGTATCGTGGAGCGCGGCACGCATGACGACCTGCTGCGTGCCGAAGGACTTTACGCGCAGATGTGGGCGTTGCAGCAGCAGCGTCGCGGCGGGGAGGGGGATGCCGAGGCGTCGCACTTCGCCACGGTCGTGTCCTGAGCGCTGGCGCGGTGCAGGCAGCGGGCAGTGGGCAGCAGGCAGCAGGCAGCAGGCAGCAGGCAGCAGGCAGGGCGATTGCATGAATAGGCGACGGGGCGCGGGCCTGTCCTACCGACCGGCGATTGAGTAGACTAGCGCGCTGACATCGCCGACGCGGGAGTGCCGCATGGAAATCAAATGGCTCGAGGACTTCGTGTCGCTCGCCAAGACGAACAGTTTCAGCCGGTCGGCCGAGTTGCGGCATGTGACACAGCCGGCCTTCTCGCGCCGCATCCAGTCGCTCGAAGCGTGGCTCGGCAGCGAACTGATCGACCGCTCAAGCTACCCGACACGCCTGACCGCGGCCGGCGAAGTGTTCTACGAGCAGGCGCTGGCGCTGCTCTCGCAGGCGCAGGAAGCGCGCGCCTTGCTGCGCGAACAGCGCTCGGCCGACCACTCGGTGCTCGATTTCGCGGTGCCCCATACGCTGTCGATGACGTTTTTCCCGCGTTGGCTCAAGGCGCTGGAGAAGCGTCTGGGCCTGTTGCGCAGCCGTCTGCGTGCGCTCAACGTGCACGATGCGGCCATGTCGTTGACCGACGGCGGCTGCGATCTGCTGATGTGCTACTACCACCCGAGCCAGCCCTTGCAACTCGATGCTGCGCGTTACGAGATGATCGTGCTCGGCAGTGAGCGGTTCAGCCCTTACAGTGCCCCGACCCCGCAAAAGCGCGCCCGCTTCAAACTGCCCGGCACGCCCGACGCGCCGGTGCCCTATCTGGCCTATACGGCGAATGCCTATCTCGGTCGGATGGCTGATCTGCTCATGGGGGGCGCGCCGAGTCCCCCGCATCTGGACAAGGTGTATGAGACGGACATGGCCGAAGCCCTCAAGGCGATGGTGCTCGCGGGGCATGGCGTGGCGTTTCTGCCGGAAAGCGCCGTAGTCGATTCGGTCGCGCGCGGCGAGCTGGTCGATCTCGCGCCTTCGGGGGGCAAGGCCGTGGCCCCGTGGCATCTGGACATGGAGATTCGCCTGTATCGCGATCGACTGGCCTATACCGACGCCAGCAACCGCCGTGAGCTGACCAAACGCGATGCGGTCGAGGCGTTTTGGCAGGCCGTGCGCGATCAACTCAAGGGCTGAGCGGCGTTCGGGCCGATTCAGGGAGATTCGGATTGTGCGAATCGCATAAAGCTTTCCGACCGCTCGGACCGCTAACACCCCTCGGACCACTCGGACCACTCGGACCACTCGGACTGCTCAGATTGCTCAGATTGCTCAGATTGCTCAGATTGCTCAGATTGCTCAGATTGCGCAGGTCGATTTGTAGCGATTCACGGGATCTCTGGGTGAAATTACCTGGGTCTCACAACTATGCGCAAAATGCATAGTTACATGTTTATTCGGCATTGGATTGTTCTTGGGGGTTCTCGGTAAAGTGCCAGCCATTCGTGTCGCAAGCACGGTATGTGCGTGCGGCGCAGATTTAAGCCGGAGAATTCCATAATGTCGCAAACGTCACATGTCGTGCCTTCCTACCTGCAAGCCGATGATCTCGGTCCGTGGGGCAACTACCTTCAACAGGTCGATCGCGTCACGCCTTACCTCGGCACGCTCTCGCGCTGGGTCGAAACCCTCAAGCGCCCGAAGCGCATCCTGATCGTCGACTGCCCGATCGAACTCGACAACGGCACCATCGCCCATTTCGAGGGGTACCGCGTCCAGCACAACACGTCGCGCGGCCCCGGCAAGGGCGGCGTGCGTTTCCACCAGGACGTGACGCTCTCGGAAGTCATGGCCCTGTCGGCCTGGATGTCGGTCAAGAACGCGGCAGTGAACGTGCCTTACGGCGGCGCCAAGGGCGGTATCCGTGTCGACCCGCGCAAGCTCTCGCGCGGCGAACTCGAACGCCTGACGCGTCGTTACACCAGCGAAATCAACATCATCATCGGGCCGACGAAGGATATTCCGGCACCGGACGTCAACACCAATGAGCAGATCATGGCGTGGATGATGGACACCTACTCGATGAACGAGGGGTCCACGGCCACCGGTGTGGTGACTGGCAAGCCGATCTCGCTGGGTGGCTCGCTGGGCCGTCGCGAAGCCACTGGCCGCGGCGTGTTCGTGGTGAGCTGCGAAGCGGCTCGCCGCCTGGGCCTCGACGTGCGCGGCGCGCGCGTGGTCGTGCAGGGCTTCGGCAACGTGGGGGGCATTGCCGCCCGCCTGTTCCACGAGGCTGGCGCGCATGTCATCGGCGTGCAAGATCACACCGGTACGATCTACAAGTCCGACGGCCTCGATGTGCCGAACCTGCTCAAGCACGTGGCCGAGACCGGTGGTGTGGGCGGGTTCCCGGCGGCGGAGACCATCAAGGACGACGAGTTCTGGTCGCTGGACTGCGAATTCATGATTCCGGCGGCGCTGGAAAACCAGATCACCGAGAAAAACGCCGACAAGATCCGCGCGAAGATCGTGGTCGAAGGCGCCAACGGTCCGACGACGACAGCGGCCGACGACATCCTGCGCAGCAAGAATATTCTTGTCGTGCCGGACGTCGTGGCCAACGCCGGCGGCGTGACGGTCTCGTACTTCGAGTGGGTGCAGGACTTCTCGAGCTTCTTCTGGACCGAGGAGGAGATCAACCACCGCCTGGAGCGCATCATGCGCGAAGCGTTCGACGGCGTGTGGCATATCGCCCAGGAACACACGGTTTCGCTGCGTACCGCCGCATTCATCGTGGCATGTACGCGGATTCTGCAAGCCCGTGAGATGCGCGGTCTGTACCCCTGATCGGGCGGTGCTGTCCGGCTAAGTAGTAATACGCAATAATGCGTAAAACAGAATGTTCGGGGCGATTTGCGTTAAGAAAGACGTACGTTCCGAACATTCGATAATAAAAAAATGGGCAAATGCGGTGCTAAAATGCATCTGTTTTTTGCCAAGGAGACTAAAGAATGACCCTCTCGAAAATTGCATTGGCGATGTGCTGTGTTGGCTTGATGGCAGGTGCTGCCCAGGCGCAGGAAACCGGTACGCTCAAGAAGATCAAGGACACCGGCGTCATCTCGCTGGGTAACCGGGAGTCGTCGATCCCGTTCTCGTTCTATGACAACAACCACAACGTCGTTGGGTATGCCAATGATGTGGCGATGGCCGTCGTCGCCGAAGTCAAGAAAGAACTGAAGCTGCCGAACCTGAAGGTCACGCAGACCCCGATCACGTCGCAGAACCGCATTCCGCTGGTTCAGAACGGCACGATCGACATGGAGTGCGGTTCGACCACGAACAATGCCGAGCGTCAAAAGCAGGCCGCGTTCTCGAACACGTTCTTCATCATCGGCACGCGTCTGCTGGCGAAGAACAGCTCGGGCATCAAGGACTTTGCCGACCTCAAGGGCAAGAACGTCGTGACCACGGCGGGCACGACCTCCGAGCGTCTGCTGCGCGAGATGAACCAGAAGGACAACATGGGCATGAACATCATCAGCGCCAAGGACCACGGCGAAGCAGCCATTACGCTGCATTCGGGCCGTGCCGTGGCGTTCATGATGGATGACGCCCTGCTCGCCGGCGAGCGCGCCAAGTTCAAGGACGCCAAGGACTACAGCATTGTCGGCAAGCCGCAATCGTATGAAGCCTACGGTTGCATGATGCGCAAGGACGATCCGGCCTTCAAGAAGCTGGTGGACAAGGCCGTTGCCGATTATCAGAAGTCGGGCCAGGCGCAGAAAGACTACGCCAAGTGGTTCCAGCAGCCGATCCCGGCACTGGGCGGCGTGAATATGGAGTTCCCCCCGTCGGCTGAAATGGCCGCGCTGTGGAAGTCGCCGAACGACCATGCCGACGTTCAAGGCGCCAAGTAAGCCTCGCGGGCTTCATGGATCGCTGAGCACCGTTAGCGCGTAATGCTGAAGCGGAAGGAGTCATTCCTTCCGCTTCTTTTTAAGCAAGACAAGTAGAAAAGGGGAGATCATGGCTCTCGGTCTCGATTTCAGTTTTTTCTTCCAGCCAGTGGCAACGGGCGAGGGGACGACCTATTTCGGGTGGTTGCTCTCGGGCTTCAAGCTCACGCTTGAGGTCGGGCTCGGCGGCTGGATCATTGCGCTTATCGTGGGCTCCGTGCTCGGCGTGATGCGCACCATCCCTAACAAATGGATCTCCGGCTTCGCGACGGCCTACGTCGAGTTGTTCCGGAACATCCCGTTGCTCGTGCAATTGTTCTTTTGGTACTACGTGGCGCCCGACTTCCTGCCGGAATCGGTTCGCACGTGGCTGTTCGCGCTCAATCCGGCAAACGTCTCGCTGCTCACCGGCGTGATTGGCCTGGGGCTCTTTACCGCCGCCCGGGTTTGCGAGCAGGTGCGCTCGGGTATCAATTCGCTGCCCAAGGGCCAGAAGAATGCGGGGCTGGCCATGGGGCTCACGCTGCCGCAGACGTATCGCTACGTGCTGCTGCCGGTGGCCTTCCGGGTGGTGATCCCGCCGATCACGTCGGAATTCGTCAACATCTTCAAGAATTCGGCCGTGATCTCGACGGTGAACCTGCTCGAACTGACGGGGCAGGGCAAGCAGCTCATCGACTATACGGCGCATAGCTACGAGTCGTTCATCGCGGTGACGCTTGCGTACATGGTCATCAACGTCGCGGTGCTGGTGCTCATGCGCTTCATCGAAGCCAAGACCCGCCTGCCGGGCTACATCGGGGGCAAATAATGGGTGAGATCTTCGCATGGGGCGGCGCCATCGACGCAATGCCGCTGCTCATCAAGGGCATGATCACCACGCTGCAGATCACGGTGCTTGCCGTGATCGTGGGCATCATCTGGGGCACGCTGCTCGCCATGATGCGCCTGTCGGGCGTGACGGTGCTGAAGTGGTTCGCGGATCTGTACGTGAACCTGTTCCGTTCGATCCCGCTGCTGATGGTGCTGCTGTGGTTCTTCCTGATCGTGCCGCAGGTATTGCGCTCGGTACTCGATGTGCCGCCGACGTGGGACATCCGGATGGTCTCCGCCCTCGTCGCCTTCTCGCTGTTCGAAGCGGCGTATTATTCGGAAATCATTCGTGCAGGTATCCAGAGCGTGTCGCGCGGCCAGATGTCCGCCGCCTACGCGCTGGGCATGTCGTACTGGCAGGCGATGGCGCTCGTGGTGCTGCCGCAGGCGTTCCGCAACATGGTGCCGTTGCTGCTCACGCAGGGCATCATTCTGTTCCAGGACACCTCGCTCGTGTACGCGATCGCCTTGGCCGACTTCTTCGGCATGGCGTATCAAGTGGGCCAGCGTGACGGCACGTTGCCTGCCATGATTGTGTTTGCCGGAGCGGTCTACTTTGTGATCTGCTTCACGGTTTCGATGTCGGTTAAACGTCTTCAGAAGAGGTTGGCGAAATGATTACCCTTAAAAACGTCTCCAAGTGGTACGGCCAGTTCCAGGTGCTCACGGACTGCTCCACTGAAGTCAAGAAGGGTGAAGTCGTGGTGGTGTGCGGCCCGTCGGGTTCGGGCAAGTCCACGCTCATCAAGACCGTCAACGGTCTGGAGCCGATCCAGCAAGGCGAGATCATCGTCGATGGCACATCGGTCGCCGACCCGAAGACGAACCTGGCCAAGCTGCGCTCGCGCGTCGGCATGGTGTTCCAGCACTTCGAACTGTTCCCGCACCTCTCGATCACCGAAAACCTGACGCTCGCGCAGGTCAAGGTGCTCGGCCGCAGCAAGGAAGCCGCGCGTGAGAAAGGGCTGAAATTGCTCGAGCGCGTGGGCCTGACAGCGCATGCCCACAAATTCCCGGGCCAGCTCTCGGGCGGTCAGCAGCAGCGTGTGGCCATCGCCCGTGCCCTGTGCATGGACCCGATCGCCATGCTCTTCGATGAGCCGACCTCGGCGCTCGACCCGGAGATGATCAACGAAGTGCTCGACGTGATGGTCGAACTGGCGCAGGAAGGCATGACCATGATGGTCGTCACGCACGAAATGGGCTTCGCCAAGAAGGTCGCGAACCGTGTGATCTTCATGGACCAGGGCATCATCGTCGAAGACGACAAGAAGGACGAGTTCTTCGCGAACCCGAAGTCGGACCGCGCCAAGGACTTCCTGGCCAAGATCCTGCACTGATCGTCGTCGTTGTTGGCATGAAAAAGCGTGCTTTCGGGCACGCTTTTTTTATGGCCGTCGGCGCCGCCAGCCTTACTGGCAGGCCGTGTTCTGCTCGTTGCGCAGGCGAACGGCTTCGGGAATCGGCACCACGGTGCGCAGCGACGGCGCCCCCTTCTCGAACAGAATCAACTCACCCGGCGCGAAGGTCGTCCAGACTTCGTTGTCCGTGAGCGGCGCCGTGGCGATCACCGCCACGCGATCGGCAGGCGTCGTGAACTTGGCAAAATCGATTTCCCAGTCGGCATCGATCAGATGCGCTTTCGTGAACGGCCATTGACGGGCGATGAAGTGCAGCCGCGTCGAGCAGTGCGCGATCAGCGCCTGGCCGTTCGAGAGGACGAAGTTGAACACGCCATGGCGCGTGATCGTGCGCGTAATGTCCTCGACCGCGTGGAACAACTCGTCGAGCGGCGGTTGCGAGCCTGGAAAGCGCTTGCGCAGGCCTTGCATGATGTCGCAGAAGGCGCGCTCGCTGTCGGTCGTCCCCACCGGCTGGTAGACGCCCGAAAGAAATGGGTCATAGTCGTGCAGATCGCCGTTGTGCGCGAAGATCCAGTGGCGTCCCCACAGTTCGCGCTGGAACGGGTGGCAGTTCTCCAGCTCAACGATGCCCTGCGTCGCCTTGCGGATATGCGCAATGACGTTTTTGGACTTGATCGGGTATTTCTTCACCAGTTCGGCGATGGGCGAATTCGCCGCGGCCTGATGATCGATGAACAGCCGGCAGGCCTTGTCCTCGAAAAAGGCGATGCCCCAGCCGTCCGCATGGTGATCCGTGCCGCCCCCACGCGCCGCGAAACCGGTAAATGAGAACGTGATGTCGGTCGGTTCCGCGCAATTCATTGCGAGCAGTTGGCACATGGGGCGGGCAAATCGAAGAGGGGTTGCGCACGTCGTGTCGGAGCGCCACAACCAGTACAATATGGGGTTGCACAAGCATAGCACCGGCCCCTGTGTACGTACATTCCCGCCCCATCTGTCCGTCGCGCCGACGCGTCACCGCGCCGCCACGGCCTCATGGGCTGGCCGCCCCCCAGCTCCCGGAAAACGCCCATGACCAACGAACTGACTATCACCCGTCCCGATGACTGGCACCTGCACGTGCGCGATGGCGACGTGCTCAAGAGTGTGCTGCCCGACAGCGCCCGCCAGTTCGGGCGCGCGATCATCATGCCGAACCTCAAGCCGCCGGTCACCACGACCGAACTCGCCGCGGCGTATCGCGAGCGGATTCTCGCCGCACGCCCGGCCGGCAACGCGTTCGAGCCGCTCATGACCCTGTATCTGACCGACAACACGGCCGCCGACGAGATCCGTCGTGCCAAGGCGTCGGGCTTCGTGCACGGGGTCAAGCTCTATCCGGCCGGCGCCACGACGAACTCCGACGCCGGCGTGACCGATCTGGCCAAGTGCCGCAGCGCGCTCGAAGCGATGCAGGACGTGGGCATGCCGCTGCTCGTGCACGGGGAAGTGACGAGTGCGGATATCGATATCTTCGATCGCGAAAAGGTCTTCATCGACCGAGTGATGTCGCCGCTGCGCCGCGATTTCCCGGGCCTCAAGGTTGTATTCGAGCACATCACGACCCAGGACGCAGCCGAGTATGTTGCGCAGGCCGACGGCCCCATTGCCGCCACGATCACCGCGCATCACCTGCTTTACAACCGCAACGCGATCTTCACGGGCGGAATCCGACCGCATTACTACTGCCTGCCGGTGCTCAAGCGTGAGACGCATCGCGACGCACTCGTGAAGGCGGCCACCTCGGGCAGTCCGCGCTTCTTCCTCGGCACCGACAGTGCCCCGCACGCGCGTGAAGCGAAGGAAGCCGCCTGCGGCTGTGCCGGCTGCTACACGGCGCTGCACGCGGTGGAGCTGTACGCCGAAGCGTTCGACAAGGCGGGCGCGCTCGACAAGCTCGAAGGCTTCGCGAGCTTCCACGGTCCGGATTTCTACGAACTGCCGCGCAACACCGACAAGATCACCCTGGTGCGCGAAGACTGGGAACTGCCGGCAGCGTTGCCGATGGGCGATGCCACCGTGGTGCCGCTGCGCGGCGGTGAAGTCATCGGCTGGAAATTCAAGGGGTGAGTCCGGACGGCGCGTCGGCGCCTTCGCCGTCCGCGCGCACAGGCCTGCCGGCCATTGACTGGCACGCTCCGTGGTTTGACGCGATTGCCGGGCGAGGGCGGGACGCCTTGGCGTGCGCCGAATGGCGCGAGGCACTGTCGGCGTACGCCAAGGCGGCCGGACTGGTGAGCGGGCGGGGACGGGCGCTGCGATTCGTCGCGCCGCAGGACCTTCCCGCCGACACGGCCTACGAGGCCTTCATCGCGGCCACGGGCGGCGTGCCGACGCGCCCGAACCTGCATGACTTCTTCAATGCGCTGATCTGGCTGGCCTATCCGCTCGGCAAGGCGGCGCTCAACGCCCGTCAGGCCGTCGCCATTGCTACCGATGGCGTGCAATCCACGCGCGGTGCCACGCGCGACGCCGCCACCCTCTTCGACGAAAATGCCGTCCTCTTCGCGTGTAGCGACCCCGCGCTGGGCAAGGCGCTTCGGGCGTTCGACTGGCACACGCTCTTCGTCGCACGGCGCGCCGATTGGGGCCGCGCCTGCGAGGTGCAGCCGTTCGGACATGCGTTGCTGGAGAAGCTCGTTGCGCCGTACCCCTCGGTGACCTCGCACGCCTGGATCGTCGACGTGCCACAAGCCTACTTCGGCTGGACGCCTCTTGCGCGCCGCGCCTGGCTCGACGCCCGGATCGCGCCGAGGCTCGCCAGTGGGCCGCTCACGACACGCGACTTCGCGCCCTTGCCGGTGCTGGGCATCCCCGGCTGGTGGCCGGCCAATCACGACCCTGCCTATTATCGGGATACCTCGGTATTCCGGCCCGGCCGGCGTCGGACGGGCTGAATGTCCCGGTGGCAAGCGAGTCGGGAGGGGCGGGCATCGGGCGGAGGAAGGGCGGCGGCACGGCGGCGCGCGTGATACACTTCGGCCCGCAGAGTCGGCCAGACAATCGCCGCCTCCCATTCGGGAGGGGGAGGAAAGTCCGGACTCCACAGGGCAGGGTGATGGCTAACGGCCATCCGTCGCGAGACGCGGAACAGGGCAACAGAGAACAGACCGCCGATGGCCCCTGGCGCAAGCCAGGCGGATCAGGTAAGGGTGAAACGGTGCGGTAAGAGCGCACCGCGGCGTGCGGCAACGCACACGGCACGGTAACCTCCACCCGGAGCAATTCCAAATAGGCAGGTGAACGGCATGCGCCTTGTGCGGATGCCGGCAACGGGGCCCCCGGGAGCCTGCGGGTAGGAAGCTTGAGCGGCGCAGTGATGCGTCGCCTAGAGGAATGATTGTCAGGCGCGGCGCGAGTCGCGTTCACAGAATCCGGCTTACCGGCTGGCTCTGCATCCGAACAAAACGCAAAAGGCTCCCGGTGGGAGCCTTTTGTGCTTCCGGCACTGTCGCTGTGGCGACGCGCGTGCGTGGCGCTCAGCCTTCGACGATCTCGACGCTATGCGTCATCTCCGCCGTCTTGGCGAGCATGATCGACGCCGAGCAGTACTTGTCGTGCGAGAGCGTCACGGCGCGCTCCACCGTGGCGGGGTTCAGATTGCGACCCGTGACCGTGAAATGAAAATGAATCTTGGTGAAGACCTTCGGGTCTTCGCTGGCGCGCTCGGCCTTGAGCGTGACGCTGCAATCCTTCACTTCGGCGCGGCTCTTCTTGAGAATCAGCACCACGTCATACGCGGTGCAACCGCCCGTGCCGACCAGCAGCATTTCCATCGGGCGCGGCGCCTGATTGTGGCCGCCACCTTCCGGCGCACCGTCCATCGCGACAATGTGGCCGCTTCCCGTCTGCGCTACGAAGGCCATACCGTCCTGGCCCATCCAACTCACCTTGCATTCCATATTCCGTAACCCCGATATCCCGTTCAAGCGAAAATTGTAACGGCTTACGCCAAGGCGCGTACGACGCCGAGCGCGGCCCCCGGCTGCCGGCCATGAAAACCCGGGTTGCTGCGTCGCAATATTGGCGGTTTTTTGATCGCCATTTCAGGCGGATAAACCCTAAATTTAGATGGTGAACTCTAGTGAACGGGCCGTCTGGCAAAGATGCCGCCTTGCAACCTGCTGATTTTAATAAAAATTATAAATTTCTGCTCATTCTCTGTGCATTTCATATTATGGTTATTGATTTCGCACTATAAATTTTCTTGCGTCGCAGCATCGAATTTGCTAGACTGCAGTCATTGATTGTTGTGCTTCACAGCAATTCTGCAAGTGTCTCCTCCACCCTCCTCCTTTGGTGGATTTAACCCGGACCCATGAGGTTCGGGTTTTTTTTTGTGCGGCCGGAAACGTCGTTTACCAGCCGGTGGTTTTTTCTGTATAATCAACGGCTTTTCCGGAAATGCCCACGGAAGATGCATCAGGGAGAGCCTGCAAGCACAGGACTGCGCCATGCGACGCAAATCGCCAGGACGCGGCCGGCAGACAAGCAGGAAGTTGATGTTAATGGGGCAAATGCATTTTATTTGGATCGATCATGAAGACGTTTTCCGCTAAGCCGGCAGAGGTGACGCGCGAATGGTTTGTGATTGACGCGACGGACAAAGTCCTCGGCCGTGTCGCCAGCGAAGTGGCACGCCGTCTGCGCGGCAAACACAAACCGGAATTCACGCCGCACGTTGACACGGGTGATTACATCATCATCGTCAATGCTGCCAAGCTGAAAGTCACGGGCGCAAAGCAAACCGACAAGAAGTACTACCGTCACACGGGCTACCCGGGCGGTATCTACGAAACCACGTTTGGCAAAATGCAAGAGCGTTTCCCGGGCCGTGCGCTCGAGAAGGCTGTGAAGGGCATGCTGCCGAAGGGTCCGCTGGGCTACGCGATGATCAAGAAGCTGAAGGTTTACGCCGACGGTAACCATCCGCACGAAGCGCAGCAACCGAAGTCGCTCGAGATCTAAGGGCCACGCCATGTTCAAAAACGATTGGAATTACGGCACCGGCCGTCGCAAGAGCGCTGTTGCTCGCGTGTTCATCAAGGCTGGCAAGGGCGACATCGTCGTCAATGGCAAGCCGATCAAAGAGTACTTCGCTCGCGAAACGTCGCTGATGATCGTCCGTCAGCCGCTCGAGCTGACCAACCACGCTGAAACGTTCGACATCAAGGTCAACGTGTCGGGCGGCGGTGAAACGGGTCAGGCTGGTGCGGTTCGTCACGGCATCACCCGCGCACTGATCGACTACGACGCAACGCTCAAGCCGACGCTGTCGACGGCTGGCTTCGTCACGCGCGATGCTCGTGAAGTCGAACGTAAGAAGGTGGGTCTGCACAAGGCACGCCGTCGCAAGCAATTCTCGAAGCGTTAATCGCCCGGGTGCTTGTTCGCATCTGCCGCTGGCGGATGCAAGGAAAGGCCGCCTCGTGCGGCCTTTTTCTATTTTGCTGCGCCTTCGGTGCACACGACCCGGCCTTGCCTCAGGCACGTCGCCGTCCCACACGTGTCGTGGAAGCTTGATAGAATCGCGGTTCTGATTGAAAGGGGTAGGACATGGTCAAGGTAGGTATCGTAGGCGGCACCGGCTATACCGGTGTGGAGCTGCTCCGGTTGCTGGCGCAGCACCCGGAAGTGAAGTTGACGGCGATCACCTCGCGCAAGGAAGCGGGTACGCCGGTCGCCGATATGTATCCGAACCTGCGAGGCCGTGTCGACCTGGCATTCTGCACGCCCGACGACGCCCGGCTGACCGATTGCGACGTGGTGTTCTTCGCCACGCCGCACGGCGTGGCCATGGCGCAGGCGCGCGAGCTGCTGGCCGCGGGGGTGCGCGTGATCGATCTGGCGGCGGACTTCCGCCTCAAGGACATCGCCACGTTCGAAAAGTGGTACGGCATGCCCCATGCCTGTCCCGACATTCTCGAAGAAGCGGTCTATGGCCTGCCCGAAATCAACCGCGACAAGATCAAGAGCGCCCGCGTGATCGGTCTGCCGGGTTGCTACCCGACGTCCGTGCAGCTGGGCTACGCGCCGCTGTTTGCCGGTGGCCGCAGACTGGTCGATCCGAAGCATCTGATCGCAGACGCCAAGTCGGGCGCGAGCGGTGCCGGCCGCAAGGGTGAGACGTCGCTGATCCTCGCGGAGACGGCCGACAACTTCAAGGCCTACGGCGTGAAGGGCCATCGCCATCACCCGGAAATTAAGCAGGGTCTGGAGGCGATTGCGGGCTACGACGTGGGCCTGACGTTCGTGCCGCATCTGCTGCCGACGATTCGCGGCATTCACTCGACGCTTTACGCAACCATCCTGCCCGAAGCGCGCGACACCGATTTCCAGGCGCTGTTCGAGACGTATTACGCTGGCGAGCCGTTTGTCGACGTGCTGCCGGCCGGCTCGATGCCGGAAACGCGCTGGGTGCGCGCATCGAATTATGTCCGTATGGCGGTGCATCGCCCGGGCAATGAAGACACACTGGTGATCCTCGTCGTCGAGGACAATCTGGTCAAGGGCGCGTCCGGTCAGGGCGTGCAGTGTATGAACCTGATGTTCGGCTTGCCGGAGAACATGGGGCTGACCCATATTCCCGTACTGCCGTAACGGTATTTGTCGTCTCTAAGCCCTTGATTTTTCTGCCGTCGGCACAATTTTGGATTAGAGACTAGAATGGTACCGAACCGATATTTGGAGATTTGCGATGAACGCACCGCTTGAGGCCGCCGTCACGGAAATGCCCGCTTTCCTGGTCTTTACCGACAGCGCCGCGGACAAGGTCAAGCAACTGATCGACGAGGAAGGCAACCCTGAGCTGAAACTGCGCGTTTTCGTGCAGGGCGGCGGTTGCTCCGGCTTTCAGTATGGTTTCACCTTCGATGAAGACGTCAACGAAGACGATACCGTGCTCGACAAGAATGGCGTGTCGCTGCTGATTGACTCGATGAGCTATCAATACCTCGTCGGCGCCGAGATTGACTACAAGGAAGATATCAACGGCGCGCAGTTTGTGATCAAGAACCCGAACGCCTCCACGACCTGTGGCTGCGGTTCTTCGTTCTCGGTCTGAGCCGCACGAACGTTATATTTGGATGCAGTATGAGACAGGGCCCGCAAGGGCCCTTTCTCATTGGCGGGGCGCCTCCGCTGCCGTCGTCACCATCGTCACCTTCGTCGCCTTCACAGCCTTTCTTCGCCTTCACCGCCTTCTTCGCCTGCACCTCATCCGCCGCCTTCGCTGCATCCGCTGCCTTCGTCACCCTCGTCACCTTATCCTCCTCTCTATCACGTTCAGCGCTTCCAGTGCTGTCATGGCGTGCGTGGCGAACCTGACTCAGTGTGGGTAGATCGCGCCGAGAATGCGAGGGCCCTGCGCGCCGGTGACCGACGCAAGATTCCCCGGTTGCCTGACCACGCAGCGCTGCGCGAGCCACGCGAAGGCGCGGGCCTCGACCTGCTGCGGTGGTACGCCGAGCGCCTCGGTCGTCGCGACAGTCACGCCCGGCAGGCGGGCAGCAATGGCCTGCATGAGCGCATGATTGCGCGTTCCCCCGCCGCAGGCGTACAAGCCCCGGCAGTCGGGCGCGTAGCGCAACACGTCGTCGGCCACACACTGCGCGGTGAGCGCAACGAGCGTGGCCTGGACATCGACGGGCGACACGCCCGGCACGGTCGCGAGACGTGCCTCCAGCCATTCGGCGTGGAACAGGTCACGCCCGGTGCTTTTCGGTGGTGCCTGGCGGAAGTAGGGTTCACTCAGCAAGGTGGCCAGCAATGCATCGTCGACGTGTCCGCTGGCACCCCAGGCGCCGCCGTCGTCATATGTCGTTCCGAGATGGCGCGCCACCCAGCCGTCGAGTAGCGCATTGCCAGGGCCGCAATCGAAGCCGGAGACGGACTGGCCGGTAGCCGCTGCCGGCAAAATCGTCACATTGCTGATGCCGCCGAGATTGCAGACGACGCGCGTTTGCCCGGCGTCCGAAAACATTGCCTGATGATAGGCGGGCACGAGCGGCGCGCCCTGGCCGCCCGCCGCGACGTCCCGGCTGCGGATATCTGCCACGACGTCAATGCCGGTCAATTCCGCGAGCAGTGCGGGCGCGTTGAGCTGGCGCGTATAGCCAATGCCATCGAACTCGCCCGGACGGTGACGGATTGTCTGCCCATGCGCGCCGATGGCCGCAATGGCCGACGCAGGCAATTCCGCTGCCGCGAGCAGCTCGCGCACGCAGTCGGCATACACGCGTGCCAGCGCATTCGCTGCCAACGCCTCCCGATGCAACTCGTTTTCCGAAGGCGCCTGCAACACCATCAACGTGTCACGCAAGTCGCCCGGAAACGGAAGATAGGCTTCTGCGAGCACCTGTCCGGTGGCCGACGCGACGAGCACGCCATCGACACCGTCGAGGCTGGTGCCGGACATCAGGCCGATGAAATGGGAGGGAGATGCCGGGGCGTCGGGGTGACGAGCGATGTCGGTCATGGGCGGAGCGAGCGGGCGGAGGAATCGAATCCGCGCTGGCGGCGTCGACAGGTGAATCACCCATCGACCCGCACGGCGCGGTCTCCAGCATACCTTAATCGCGCTCGGCGACCTGCACGGTGCGCATCAGGTCGATGCGCTTGAGGAGGTTCTCGGCGTACATGTCGAACAGCTTCAGGCGCGAGCCCGAGAGCGGCGCGACGGCCGCCACGTCGGTCGAGAACGGGTTGCGCGGCACCCCCTTGAAACGCAGCTCGTAGTGCAGGTGCGGGCCGGTAGCCCAGCCCGTCTGGCCGACGAAGCCGATGACTTGCCCTTGCGTGACACGCGTGCCGGCCTTCATGCCCTGGCCGAAGGCGGACAGGTGGGCGTAACGCGTCTGGTAATTGCCCGCGTGATCGATTTCGACCAGGTTGCCGTAGCCGTTTTGCTTGCCGACGAACTTGACCACGCCGTCGCCCGCCGCAAACACGCGCGTACCGATAGGCGCCGCCAGATCCACGCCCTCGTGCTTCTTCCACTTGTGCTGGAACGGATGCTCGCGACCACCGAAGGCCGACGAAATTCGCGAAAACTCGACCGGCGTGCGCAGGAACGCCTGCTTCAGGTTGCGGCCATCGAAGCCGTAATACGCGCCCTCGGGCGAGCCCTTCGGATCGGCGTACCAGATGGCCTGGTGCGTCTTGCCCTGATTGATGAACTCGATGGCCAGCACGCGGCCGGTGCGAACGGTGCGGTCCTGCTGCTTGATCACCTCGTACACGAGGCGGAATCGATCGCCGCGGCGCACGTCGCGCTGGAAGTTGATCACCCCGGAGAAGATGTTCACCATCTGCGCGACGACGGCATCGGGCACGCCCGCGTCGTCCATCGCGGTGAAGAAATTGCCTGCGATGGCCCCCGAGCGCATGGCCCATTCGGTATCGTTGGCGAGCTGCTCCATACGGGCGCGCAAGCGACCGGCATCGTTGCGATCGATCACCAGTTGCTGGGCCGCGGTGCTGCCGTTCGAGAGCACGGTGGAGAGCGAGACGAGCTTGCCGTCGTCGTCGGTCTCGGCCTGCACGACATTGCCCGCGGGCACGCCGATCAGACGCCGGGCGACGGCGTTATCGCGAATGAACCGCTCGGCCGCGGGGTCCTGGATCGACAGCCGCGAGAGCATGTCGCCAAGGGTTTCGCCGCGGCGCAGGGCCACCTGATGAATAAAGGTCTGGGATTGCGCGTCGAGCTGCTGGATCTGTTTGGTCAGGTCGGGGAAGGTGAGCGGTAGCGTCACGCTCGCCCCGATACGGGCCGCGTCGGGCACCATCGGTGCCACGCCGAAAGCAGTCACCATGCCCAACGTCAGGGTCGAACCAACCGTTGCCACGATTTGCACCTTCCTGCGACGGTGCTTGGGCTGGGTGGGATCGATCAGGGTCAGCAGTTCACGCGCAAAAAAATCACGGAGTTTTGGCCACATCACGTAAAATTCTGCGCAACTTACAAAAAAGCCCGGGCGAAGCGACACGCTTCGAGATTGCCTGCCGGAATTCCGGGGCAACCCGGCGTTGCTTCGGCCCGAGCCGAGAATCGAGCCGCGATTATAGCAGAGCCGCCGCGGCCTCCGCCTTTACTGACTGCTCAAGGGAAACCCTGAACCAGTCCGGACAACGATGTTATGACAAGTGAACACGCACTTACCTCGGAAAAGAAGTATCCCGTGACTGACGCCGCGCGGGCTGCGCTGGCGATTGCCAAGCGCGGTTGCGACGAGCTGCTCGTGGAAGAGGAGTTCCTCCAGAAGCTGGCGCGCAGCGAAGCGACCGGCAAGCCGCTGCGCATCAAGCTGGGTCTGGATCCGACTGCACCGGACATCCACATCGGCCACACCGTGGTGCTCAACAAGATGCGCCAGTTGCAGGATCTGGGGCATACGGTCATCTTCCTGATTGGTGATTTCACGTCGCTGATCGGCGATCCGTCGGGCCGCAACAGCACGCGTCCGCCGCTCACCCGTGAGCAGATCGAGTCGAACGCCAAGACCTATTTCGAGCAGGCCGCGCTGGTGCTCGACCGCAATAAGACCGAAATTCGCTACAACAGTGAATGGTCGATGAAGTTGGGCGCAGACGGCATGATCAAGCTTGCGTCGCGCTACACCATGGCGCGCATGCTCGAGCGTGAGGACTTCACCAAGCGCTTCCAGGGCGGCGTGCCCATCGCCATCCACGAATTCCTCTACCCGCTCATGCAAGGCTACGACTCGGTGGCCCTGGAGTCGGACCTGGAACTCGGCGGCACCGACCAGAAGTTCAACCTGCTCGTGGGCCGTGAGCTGCAGAAGCAATACGGTCAGGAGCCGCAGTGCATTCTGACGATGCCGCTGCTCGAAGGGTTGGACGGCGTCGAGAAGATGTCGAAGTCCAAGGGCAATTACGTGGGCATCAGCGAGAAGCCGAGCGAGATGTTCGGCAAGCTCATGAGTATCTCGGACGACCTGATGTGGCGTTATTACGAACTGCTCTCGTTCCGTTCGCTCGAAGAGATCGCGCAATTGCACAAGGACGTCGAGGGCGGGCGCAATCCGCGCGACGTGAAGGTGTTGCTCGCGCAGGAGATCGTGGCCCGTTTCCATTCGCAGGCCGACGCCGAGCGCGCGCTCGAGGATTTCAACGCGCGGGCCAAGGGCGGCGTGCCGGACGACATTCCGGAAGTTTCCCTCGACGGCGCGCCGCTGGGGATCGCGCAGCTCCTCAAACAGGCTGGCCTGGTGCCGTCGACGTCCGAAGCCAACCGCAACATCGAGCAGGGTGGCGTGCGGATCGACGGCGAGGCCGTGTCCGACAAGGGCGCGAAGATCGACGCCGGTACTTATGTCGTGCAAGTCGGCAAGCGCCGCTTCGCGCGCGTGACGCTCGCGTGAGCGCCACCGTCGGATCGCCGGTCGCGCGATGATTGCGCTCATCCAGCGCGTGCTCGAAGCCGCCGTGACGGTCGACGGCCGCACGGTGGGCGCCATCGGGCCTGGCCTGCTCGCCCTGGTGTGCGCCGAGCGCGGCGACACCGAAGCGAGCGCGGACAAACTGCTCGCGAAGCTGCTCGGCTATCGCGTGTTCTCGGACGAGGCCGGCAAGATGAACCGCAGCGTGTCGAGCCTCGACGGCAACGGCGCGCCCGGTGGTTTGTTGCTCGTCTCGCAGTTCACGCTGGCGGCCGACACCAACAGCGGTACCCGGCCGAGCTTCACCCCGGCGGCCAGTCCGGCCGACGGCAAGCGGCTCTTCGACCATTTCGTGACGCAGGCGCGTGCGCGCCATCCGATCGTGGAAACCGGCGAATTCGGCGCCTACATGCGCGTCTCGCTCGTGAACGACGGACCCGTCACGTTCTGGCTTCAGACGCGTGCGCACGCCAACTGACATGCGTGGCGGGGCCATGGCGGCGCTTCGGCGTCGCGTGTCATCTTTTGCTCCCGCTGGCCCTACCGTCTCCGACCAGGTCTTATCCCGAAAATTGCTCGGAATCGTCCGGATGTGCGCGCGCGCCCGCACGCGATTCGCATCGGTGTGATACCGTCGTCGAGTTCCGAAACGACAATGCTTGGGAGAAACCGATGAAAGTCTGGAGTGACTCGTTTGCCGATAATGCGGCGATAGATGAACAGTTCGCCTTCGGCAAACCGGATGCACAGGCGCACGTGGCGCTGTCGCAGAACAAGAATCCCCATCTGGCGTGGTCCGATGTACCCGCGGGTACGCGCTCGTTTGTCGTGATCTGCACCGACAGCGATGTGCCGAGCCAGGGCGACGACGTCAACCAGGAGGGGCGCCAAGTGCCGGCGAATCTGCCGCGCGTCGATTTCTACCACTGGGTGCTCGTCGACGTGCCGGCGTCGGTGTCCGAGATCCCGGCGGCCAGCCACAGCAACCACGTCACGCCGCGCGGCAAGTTCGGCCCGGACGCGCTCGATGGCATGCGTCACGGCATCAACGACTACACCGCCTGGTTTGCGGGCGACGAGACGATGCGCGGCGATTACTACGGCTACGACGGCCCGTGCCCGCCGTGGAACGACACGATCGTGCACCATTACCACTTCACCGTGTACGCGCTCGATATCGCCCGTGTGCCGCTCGACGGCCGCTTCGGGGGCGACGACGTCCTTGCGGCGATCCAGCCGCATGTGCTCGGGCAGGCGCGCGTGACCGGCACCTACACGCTCAATCCGGCGCTGACCTGAGCCGGCGGCGCCTGCGGCCCACTAACTTGGACTCACCCGCGATGCTTCATTCGCGATGATTCATTCGAGTTAACTCATTCGCTTCAGCGCATACGCTTCGGCTCACGTAACGTGCAACACGCAACGGCATCGATGACTGGCATGACCACTACCCTGACTTTGATTCGCCACGGCGAGACTGACTGGAACCGCGCCAAACGGATTCAAGGGCACACCGATATCCCGCTGTCGACCGAGGGCGAGCATCAGGCGGTCTTGTTGGGGCAGCGTATCGCGCGCGAGGTGGCGGCGCGCGGGCGCGTGTTCGATCAGGTGCTCACGAGCGACTTGCAACGCGCGGTGCAGACGGCCGTGCCCGTCGCTCGCGCGTGCGGCTTGCCGCTGGTGCGCACGGCGAGTCTGCGGGAGCGTCACTACGGGGTCTTCGAAACGCGTGTGCCCGACGAGATCCAGGCAGAATTTCCGCAGGACTATGCGCGCTGGCAGAGCCGCGATCCTGATTTCGTGATTCCCGGCGGTGAGTCCACGCGCGGCTTCTACACGCGTATCACCGAGTCCGTCGCGCAACTGCTGCGCGACCATGCGGGTCAGCATCTGGCGCTGGTGGCGCACGGCGGTGTGCTCGATTGCTGTTATCGGCTCGCAACGCGGCTTGCCCTGACCGAGCCGCGGGCGTATCCGCTGCTCAATGCGAGCGTGAACCGCCTGGCCTTCGATGGCCAGCGCTGGCACGTGCTGTGTTGGGGGGATGTCACGCATCTGGACGCCGCCGTGCGTGACGAAAGCAACGACCGGCCGGACGGCGCTGCCGCCATAGACCGCGTCGATCCGCGGGTGGTGTGACAAGCTGGCCGCTCGGGTAAGGGCGTTGGCGGGTAGGGCAGCTAAGTCCGCTGGGTCCGCTGAGTCCGCTAAGTCCGCTAAGTCCGCTAAGGGCCGTGACGCAGGTGCGCCTAGCGTTCCAGCGACGACTGCACGATCGCGACATCGGGCGTCGCCAATGCACGGCGTCGCGCGCGGTGCGCCACGCTGTTGCGCATCGACCAACGGGCGACCTGCGCCATGTGACGCACGGCGGGCCGCACCGTCAGGCGGCGCACCGTCGCCCCCTCCTCGAAGCCAAGCATCGCTTGCGCCCAGTCGGGCAGCAGATCGATGCCTGCGCGAAACAACACGCCGCTGAACAGGCGCGCGCCCGTGAACGGCGCGGGCAGATTGCGCAATACGCGCACGACTTCGTCGGTGCGCTCGCTCGCGCACAACGCCGGGCGCATGGCGGCGAGATAGTCGTCGATCTGCGCGACACTCGTCGGCACGTCGCGAGCGCCGAGCGCCACGGCAATGCGTGAGACTTCCGCGTAATAGCGATCCTGCTCGCTTCGGTCGAACGCCGGATCCTTGTAGACGAGATAGCTGCGCAGGAAGCTCG
This sequence comes from Pandoraea eparura, assembly GCF_902459725.1. Classification (GTDB taxonomy): domain Bacteria; phylum Pseudomonadota; class Gammaproteobacteria; order Burkholderiales; family Burkholderiaceae; genus Pandoraea; species Pandoraea eparura. Next base: position 161,869 of record NZ_CABPSH010000002.1, on the reverse strand, counting down.
ACGTCTCGGCCACATGTACCCACGTCAGCAGATCGGGATCGTACGCCGCGTAGGGGCGCCCGTCGGGGGCGGTGCCCTTGACCTGCAGGTGGATGCGCCGCACCCGTTCAAGCAGCGCCTGCGCGTCGGCCGTATTGCCGAACGTCGTGCCGCCGATGAAGGTTGCCGTACGGCGCAGACGGCCGATCACGTCCTGCCGGAAGGTCGAGTGGTCCCAGACCCCGGCCATCGCGAGCGGGTGCAACGACTGCATCAGCAGCGCGCTGATGCCGCCGATCATCATCGACGTGAAGTCGCCGTGCACGTGCCAGCAGGCGGCGTCCGGGCCGAACAGGCCGGGGTCGCCGGCCGGGGTGTCGTAGTTCAGACGCGGTGCGCCGGGGCCGGAGGTCAGGCTCACCAGCCGCATGGCGATGGCGTGCCGCACACGTCCAGACACGCCCACGACCGGCCCGGCAGGCCGCAGGGGTGTTGCCGGGGGCGGTGTCGGGAGGTCGTCGTGCGAAGACATGCGAGGCTCAGCGCAAGGCGAGGGAGGAAAGCGACGAGCGCGACTTGGTCGGCGTGGGCAACGAGGGTAACGTGCGCGACGAGTGCGACGTGGGCATCGTGGGCATCGCGGCCGGTATCACTTGCCGGGGGCGTCGGGCGACCAGAGCGAGCCGCTGTCCGGCGCACCGCCGGGTGCCGCCAGGCCGAAGTGACGATACGCCGCGAGCGTCGCGACGCGTCCGCGAGGCGTGCGTTGCAGGAAACCCTGCTGAATCAGGTAAGGCTCGATCACGTCTTCAATGGTGTCGCGCTCTTCGCCGATGGCGGCGGCGAGGTTGTCGACCCCCACCGGCCCGCCGTCGAACTTGTGGAGCACCGCTTCGAGCAGCTTGCGGTCCATCACGTCCAGGCCGACCGCATCGACGTCGAGCATCGAGAGCGCGGCGTCGGCCACGGCGGCGGTAATGCGCCCGTCGGCCTTCACTTCGGCGTAGTCGCGTACACGTCGCAACAACCGGTTGGCGATACGCGGCGTGCCGCGTGCGCGACGGGCGATCTCAAAGGCGCCGTCGTCGACGATGGCCGCGCCGAGCAGGCCGGCCGAGCGGCGCACGATGCCCGCCAGTTCTTCGGCCGTATAGAACTCCAGGCGTGCCACGATCCCGAAGCGGTCGCGCAGCGGATTCGTCAGCATGCCGGCGCGCGTGGTCGCGCCCACGAGCGTAAACGGTTGCAGATCGAGCTTGACGCTGCGCGCGGCCGGGCCTTCGCCGATCATGATGTCAATCTGATAGTCCTCGAGCGCCGGGTACAGGATTTCCTCGACGACCGGCGAGAGCCGGTGGATTTCGTCGATGAACAGCACGTCGTTGGCTTCGAGATTGGTCAGCAGCGCGGCGAGGTCGCCCGGACGCTCGAGCACGGGGCCCGACGTCTGGCGCAGATGCACACCCATTTCGCGGGCGATGATGTGGGCGAGCGTCGTCTTGCCCAGGCCCGGCGGGCCGAAGAGCAGCACGTGGTCGAGCGGTTCCGAGCGCTTGCGCGCCGCCTCGATGAAGATTTCCAACTGGCCGCGTACCTTGCGCTGGCCGACGTATTCGTCGAGCAGCTTGGGACGCAGCGCGCGCTCGAAGGCTTCTTCGTTAGGCGAGGCAGGGGTCGGCGCAATGATGCGCTCGGCGGCGAGTTTGTCGGTTTCGATCATGGCTGCATTGTAGCGCTTCGGACGTCGCTCGCCGGGGTGAGGCAGCACGGTATACCGCGACGTACGACGATGACCGTGATGGCAACCGCAACCGCGGAGATGCCGCTCAGCCGACCAGGCGGCCGCGCCGCACGCGCAGGCCCTTGGCCGCAAGGGTCGGGGCGACGCCGGCCAGTGCCGAGTAGGTCTCGCCGCTGTGCGCATGGCAGATGGCGACGCCCAGCGCGTCGGCCGCATCCTTGCCCGGCGTGCCCGTGAGCGTGAGCAGGCGCGTGACCATCTCCTGGACCTGCTCCTTACGGGCGCGTCCGTAGCCGACCACCGCCTGCTTGAGCTGCATCGGCGTGTATTCGAAGACCTCGAGGCCGCCGACAGACAGCGCTGTGATCGCCGCCCCGCGCGCTTGTCCGAGCAGCAGCGTGGATTGCGGATTGACGTTGACGAACACCTTCTCGATGGCGGCCTGATCGGGCCGGTACGTGTCGACCAGTTCCGCCACGCTCTCGAAGATGATGCGCAGCCGCGCGGGCAGCGTGCCTTCGCCGGTGCGGATGACGCCGCTCGTCACATATTGCAGACGGTTGCCGTGCTTTTCGAGCACGCCGAAGCCCGTGACACGCAGCCCGGGGTCGATGCCAAGAATTCTCATGCAGGGGCCAATGATCGGGGAGCCGACCGATGCGGGGCGAAGACGCCAATATGGCCCGTATTCTGGCACACCCGCGAGAACGCGTCGCCCAAGTCGTGTTTCGTCGGGCGAGACGCGATGACGCCGCACGCCAACGGATCACAACCCGACGCACGATGACGCCGCAGGCCGCGTCGCGTCGATTTGTCGCGGTGCCAGAGCCTGAGCGCGCAGCACGTTGCCCTTCGCGACGCGACGGATTGTTGTACATTGCTTGCTGTTCAAAATATTCGATGGCCTGCGTGCGGGCCGCCCGTCCCCGATGCTCTGGATCAAAGCGCTTCATATCGTTTTCGTTGCCTCGTGGTTCGCCGGCCTGTTCTATCTGCCGCGCATCTTCGTCAACCTCGCGATGGAGAGCGATCCCGCCGCCACGCAGCGTTTGCTGCTCATGGCCCGCAAGCTCTATCGCTTCATGACGATATTGGCGGTGCCCGCGCTCGCTTTCGGACTGATCCTTTGGCTGTACTACGGGATCGGACGTTACGGCGGCTGGTTGCACGCCAAGCTGCTCGTCGTGGTGTTGCTGCTCGGGTACCACCATGCGTGCGGCCGCTTGTTGCGAAAGTTCGAAACCGGACGCAACACCCATTCACATCGCTGGTATCGCTATTTCAACGAATTCCCGGTGCTGGCGCTGCTTGCGGCGGTGATCCTCGTGGTCGTCAAGCCGTTCTGACGGGCCGGGCCATCATTCACGCACGTCGTCACGCATTGCCCGCATTGGCCGCCGCACCGTCCAGCGCCCACCGACGCCAACCCCCGATAGCCGAAAGGAGTCTGCCGTGAGTCTGACCTGTGATTATTTCGTGGCGCCGCCGTCGCCCTATGTCTACCTGGGGCACGCCCGCTTTGTCGAGCTGGCACGTCGCTATGACGTGCAGATCCAGTTGAAGCCGATGGATATCGGCCGCATCTTTGCCGGCTCGGGCGGCCTGCCGCTGGCCAAGCGTGCGCCGCAGCGCCAAGCGTATCGTCTGGTTGAGCTGGCGCGCTGGTCCCGATATCTCGGCCTGCCACTCAACCTGGAACCGAAGTGCTTCCCGGTGGCCGGCGATCCGGCGGCGCGGTTGATCGTCGCCGCGCAGCTCGCGCATGGCACGGATAAGGCGCTCGCGCTGACGGCGGCCATTTCGAAGGCGCTGTGGGCCGAGGAGCGCAACATCGCCGACGAGGCGACGTTGCTGGCCATCGCCGACAGCCTGGCGCTCGACGGCGCATCGCTGCTCGCGGCGTCGAAGACGTCTGGCGTGCAGGCGGCCTATGACGCCAATACCGACGAAGCCGAACGCGCCGGCGTCTTTGGCGCGCCGTGGTTCGTGTTCGACGACCAGCCCTACTGGGGCCAGGACCGTCTCGATTTTCTCGAACGGGCTTTTGCCGACGCGCAGGGCGCTCGGCGCTGACCCGGCAAACCGATCATGTCGCCCGCTGCCCGCGCGTGCTGGCAGCGGCAATCCTCGAAGGAGTGAAGCGGATGAGTCGTCCGGAAGTGGTGTTGTACAAGAATGTGCCGCCAGACGTGCGCGCGCGGTTGGCCGAGGCCTTCACGCTGGCGGAATTCGACGGCGTGAACGAGGGCAATCGTGCGGCATTCCTGGCGGCGCTGGGCCGCGCCGAGGGCGCCGTCGGCGGGGGCATGAACGTCACGCCCGCGTTGCTGGACGCGGCGCCCAGGCTCAAGGCCTGGGCCACCATTTCCGTGGGCTACGATCAGTTCGACGTGGCGGATCTCACGCGTCGCGGCATCGTGCTGATGAATACCCCCGATGTGTTGACGGAAACCACGGCGGACACTGTCTTTGCGCTGATTCTGTCGAGTGCCCGGCGCGTGGTCGAACTGGCTGAGCTGGTGAAGTCCGGCGGTTGGACGGCGAGTCTCGACGAGGCGCATTTCGGTACCGACGTCCAAGGCAAGACGCTCGGCATCGTCGGCATGGGCCGCATCGGTGGCGCGGTCGCACGTCGCGCCGCACTCGGTTTTGGCATGAAGGTGCTGTACAGCAATCGTTCGCGCAACGAAGCCGCCGAGCAGGCGTATGGCGCGCAGCATTGCACGCTGCCGGCGTTGTTGGCGCAAGCCGATTTCGTCGTGACGCTGGTGCCGTTGTCGCCGGCGACTGAACGGTTGCTCGGGGAAAAGGAGTTCGCGCAGATGAAGCCGGGCGCGATCTTCATCAACGCGGCACGCGGCAAGGTGATCGACGAGGCGGCGCTGATCGATGCGCTGGCGTCGGGCCATCTGCGCGGGGCGGGGCTCGATGTGTTCGAGCGCGAGCCGGTGTCGGTCGATTCGCCGTTGCTGAAGATGAAGCAAGTGGTCGCGCTGCCGCATATCGGCTCGGCAACGCACGAGACGCGCCATGCCATGGCCGCGTGCGCGGCGGACAACCTGATCGCCGCGCTGACCGGCAAACCGCTGCGCAACGCGGTCAATCCGCAGGCGCAGCCACGCTGAAAGCGCGCGCGAGAGCGAGGGCGCGGAGCGCGTAAGCGACGTGAGCGACGTGAGCGTGAGGCGCCTGTGCAGCGTGAGATGCGTGAGATGCGTGAGACGACGGGGATGGGCGATCGCAGTGGCTATCGCCCCTCGTTCGTCGTCCTGCGGCGGTTGATGACTTCCTTCGCGCGGGCGAGTTGTGCAGGCAGGCGATCGCCCAGACGCAGCGCCATGCCCACGGCGAGTACGTCGCCGATGGCGAGGTGCGCGATACGCGAGGTCAGCGGCGAGTAGACATCGGTGTCTTCGTCGACGTCGGCGAAGAGCGCCACGCTTGCCTGCCGCGCCAGCGGCGAGTTGCTGTGCGTGATCGCAATCACGCTCGCGCCGGCCGTGCGCGCCAACTGGACGGCTTCGAGCAGATCCTGTGTGCGTCCGGTGTTGGAGATCGCCACCACCACATCTCCTTGGCGCAGCAGCGCGGCCGACATCCCGTAGACGTGCGGGTCGCTGTACGCCACGGCCGGCACCCCGAGCCGGAAGAACTTGTGCTGCATGTCCTGTGCGGCAATCCCCGATGCCCCCGCGCCGTAGAACTCGATGCGCCGTGCCCCGGCGAGCAGTTCGATGGCTTGCCCGATGCTGTCGGGCGAGAGGTTGTTGCGAACCTGCATGAGGCTGCCGATGGTGCGGTCGAGCACCTTGCTGGCGATGCCCGGCACCGGCTCGTCGGGTCGGACGTCGCGGTGTACGAATGGCACCCCTTGCGCGATGCCCTGCGCCAGCCGGATCTTGAACTCGCGATAACCGCTGCATCCCACCGCCTGACAGAACCGCGCGATCGTCGGCTGACTGACGTTGGCGCGCTCGGCGAGTTCGTTCATCGACAGATCGACGACTTCGCGCGGTGCGTCCAGCACATAGGTCGCGAGCTTGCGCTCGGACGGGCGCAATTGGGTCAGCGTGGCTTCGATTCGGTTCAGCATGGCAGGCATCGACAAAAGCAGGCGCCCACTATAGCACCCGCCGGCCCCGGCGCTATCGGGCCGAAGCCGGTATCGGCGTGGGCGAGATCCGATGAGAATGTACAAAAACTACAGAAATTCATCATTCCGCATTATGGGTTTGTATTTCTCAATACGGCAATAATTCGCGTAACTACTGGAAATTAATAGGTACAAGCCCGGATGCCGACGTCTTTCGATTGATGCGATGTAGAATTTCTACTAAACTCCGCTCCGAATCGCACCTGCCCTGGGTGCGTCGCAAATTCTGTCCCCCGGCATGATGTCTGAGCAAACGAAGCCCCTGCACCCGACCGTAATGGCTGTCACGGCGCGCATTGCCGCGCGCAGCCGCGACACGCGTGCGGCGTACCTGGCCCGCATCGACGCGAGCGCCGGCCGCTTCCCGCAGCGCGGTGCGCTGTCCTGCGCCAATCTCGCGCACGGTTTCGCCGCCATGCCGGCCAACGACAAGCTCGTCCTGCGCGAACAGCGTCGCCCGAACGTCGGCGTCGTCACGGCCTACAACGACATGCTCTCGGCGCATCAGCCGTACGAGTCGTATCCGGCGCGACTGCGCGAGGCCGCGCGCAAGCTCGGCGCCACGGCGCAGGTCGCGGGCGGTGTGCCGGCGATGTGCGACGGCGTTACGCAAGGCAACGCGGGCATGGAACTGTCTCTGTTCTCGCGCGAGATCATCGCCATGAGCACGGCCATCGCGCTCTCGCACAACATGTTCGACGCCGCGCTGATGCTTGGCGTGTGCGACAAGATTGTGCCGGGCCTCGTGATCGGCGCGTTGCAGTTCGGTCATCTGCCGACGATTTTCGTGCCGGCCGGTCCGATGGCGAGCGGCTTGTCGAACGACGAGAAGGCGAAGATCCGCCAGGCGTATGCCACCGGCAAGGTCGGCCGCGAGGCGCTGCTCGAAGCCGAATCCCAGGCCTATCACGGCGCGGGCACCTGCACGTTCTACGGCACGGCCAACAGCAATCAGCTCCTGATGGAAATCATGGGCCTGCATCTGCCGGGCGCGGCCTTCGTGCATCCGCATACGCCGTTGCGCGACGCGCTGACCGATGCTGCGCTGGCGCGCGTGCTGGCCATCGGCGCCGACACGCCCGACTACACCCCCATCGGCCACGTGGTCGACGAGCGTGCCGTCGTCAACGGCATCGTCGGCCTGCTGGCCACGGGCGGCTCCACCAATCACACGCTCCACCTCGTGGCGATGGCCCGCGCGGCGGGCGTCGTCATCGATTGGGATGATTTCGACGCCTTGTCGGCGGTGGTGCCGCTCATGGCACGCGTCTATCCGAACGGCAAGGCCGACGTGAACCATTTCCATGCGGCAGGCGGCATGGGTTTCCTGATCGGCGAATTGCTCGACGCCGGCCTGCTGCACGGCGACGTCAAGACCGTGGCCGGTCCGGGCCTCGCACGCTACCGCGCCGAACCGTGGCTCTCGCCCGACGGACTGGCGTGGCGCGCCGGTAGCGCCTACAGTGGTGATCGTGACGTCCTGCGCGGCCATGCCGAAGCGTTCGCGCCCGATGGCGGGTTGCGGCTCATGCACGGCAATCTGGGGCGCGGCGTCATCAAGGTGTCGGCGGTCAAGCCGGAACATCGGCGCGTGGCCGCAACGGCACGCGTATTTTCGTCGCAGGAAGCGGTGCAGGCCGCGTTCGACGCCGGCGAATTGCGCCGCGACGTGGTCGTGGTGCTGCGCGGCCAGGGCCCGCGCGCCAATGGCATGCCCGAGCTGCATCGCCTCACACCGCTGCTCGGTGTCTTGCAGGACGAAGGGTTTGCCGTGGCGCTCGTGACCGATGGCCGGATGTCCGGCGCCTCGGGCAAGGTGCCCGCCGTGATTCACGTGTCGCCCGAAGCGGCGGGCGGTGGGCCGCTGGCGCGGGTGCGCGACGGCGATCTGATTGTGCTCGACGCGAACGCCGGCATGCTGCACGCCGAGGTGTCCCCGCAGGCATGGGCGGCGCGCGAGACGGTTGAGGTGCCGGCCTCGGGCGACGACACCGGGCGTCTGCTTTTCGGTCACATGCGCGCGGCCGTGGGCGCGGCTGAAGCCGGCGCATCCGTGTTCTTCGGTTCTGAGTGACGTGCCGGTCACGTCGCAGCATTCAAGGAAAACGTAATGGACATCAATGACATCGTTCGTGCCGGCCCCGTGGTTCCGGTGCTCCAGTTCGACAGCGTCGAGCAGGGCGAGCAGGTCTCTCGCGCGTTGCTCGCGGGCGGCGTGCGGGTACTCGAAATCACACTGCGCACCCCGGCGGCGATGGACGTCATTCGCCATGTGGCGGGGCTGTCCGACGAACTGATTGTCGGCGTGGGCACGCTCACGCGCCCGGAAGAAATGGCGCAGGCCGTGGCGGCCGGCGCGCGCTTCGGCGTCTCGCCGGGCTACACGAGCGCGCTGGGCGCGGCGGCCAAGGCGGCAGGGCTGCCGCTGCTGCCGGGCGTGGTGACGCCGTCCGACATTCTCGCCGCGCTCGCCGACGGCTACGACATGGTGAAGTTTTTCCCGGCCGAACCGTCGGGGGGCGTGCCGATGCTCAAGGCGCTGTACGGGCCGTTCCGGCACGTGCGCTTCTGTCCGACGGGCGGTATCAGCGCCGAGTCGGCGCCGTCGTATCTCTCGCAGCCGAACGTGGTGTGCGTGGGCGGTTCGTGGTTGACGCCCAAGGCGCTCGTGGACGCGAAGGATTGGGACGGCATTACCCGTCTTGCGCGTGCGGCGAGTGCCTTGCCGCGCCGCTAGGCGAGGCAAGGCCGGTTTCATCGAAGCAACGCATCACATCCCACAATTCCAATAATCGGGCGCAAGCCCTTCGGGCATTCGCCCATCTAGCCAAACGAGGAGACCCCCCCATGGTCGCGGTGCAAGGCAACTTGCTGCTGGTGTACGCGCTAGTCGCGGTAATCGCGCTGATTGTGCTGATCGCGCGCTTCAAACTGAATCCGTTCATCACGTTGATCGTCGTCTCGCTCGTGCTCGGGCTGGCGGTGGGCATGCCGATGGGCGGTATCGTCAAGGCGTTCGAGACGGGGGTGGGCAACACGCTGGGGCACATCGCGCTGGTGGTGGGGCTTGGTACGATGCTCGGCAAGATGATGGCCGAGTCGGGCGGGGCCGAGCGCATTGCGCGCACGCTCATCGGCGCTTTCGGTGAGAAGAACGTGCACTGGGCGATGGTCGTGATCGCGTTCATCGTCGGTCTGCCGGTGTTCTTCGAAGTCGGTTTCGTGCTGTTGATTCCGATTGCGTTCAACGTCGCCAAGCGCACGGGCACGTCAATGGTGCTCGTGGGCATTCCGATGGTGGCCGGCCTGTCGGTCGTGCACGGTCTGATTCCGCCGCACCCGGCCGCGTTGCTGGCCGTGACGGCCTATAACGCGGACATCGGTCACACCATCATGTACGCACTGATCGTCGGCATTCCGACGGCGGCGATTGCCGGCCCGCTGTTCGCGAAGCTCATGGCGCGCCACGTGGTGCCCAATCCGGACAATCCGCTGCTCGCGCAGTTCGTCGAAAAGGACCGTGCGTCGAACGAACTGCCGGGCTTCGGCATTACGCTGTTCACGATCCTGCTGCCGGTGATCCTGATGCTCATCGGTAGCTGGGCCGACCTGTTCTTCACGCCGAAGACGTTCGCCAACGATTTCCTGCGCCTGATCGGCAATTCGGTGATGGCGTTGCTGATTGCCACGCTCGTGAGCTTTTTCACGTTCGGCAAGCAGCGTGGCTTCAACCGCGACCAGATTCTGAAGTTCACCAACGAGTGTCTGGCGCCGATCGCCACCATTACCCTGGTGGTGGGGGCAGGCGGTGGTTTCGGGCGTATTCTGATGGACAGCGGCGTGTCGAAGGCGATCGTCGATGTGGCCACGCACGCCAACCTCTCGCCGCTGTTGCTGGGCTGGCTGGTGGCGGTGCTGATCCGTATCGCGACGGGCTCGGCCACGGTGGCGATGACCACGGCGTGCGGCATCGTTGCCCCGATCGCGGCGGCCGCCGGCGCCACGGCGAAGCCGGAATTGATGGTGCTGGCCACGGGCGCGGGGTCGCTGATCCTGTCGCACGTCAACGACGGCGGCTTCTGGCTGGTCAAGGAGTATTTCAACATGACCGTGCCGCAGACCTTCAAGACCTGGACGGTTTGCGAGACGATCATTTCGGTTGTGGCGTTGTTGCTCACGCTCGGCCTCGCCACGGTGGTGTGAGGTCGCGATGCGGGGCGTGCAACAGCGTCAATACGCTGACGCGAGTCAGCAGGTGACAAGGAGGCGAGCCATGATCGTCGTGGTAATGGGCGTATCGGGCAGCGGCAAGAGCACGGTCGGGCAACGGCTCGCCGAGCGTCTGGGCTGCGGGTTTTCGGACGCGGATTCGTTTCACAGCGCCGCGAACATCGAAAAGATGCGGCGCGGTGAGGCGCTTGACGATAACGACCGCGCCCCGTGGCTGGCGGCGATTCGCGAGGCGATCGTCGCACGTCGTGTGGCTGGACGTGATCACGTGTTCGCGTGTTCGGCGTTGCGCTCGCGCTATCGCGACGTGCTTGGCGAGCACGACGGCGACGTCGTGTTCGTCTACCTGAAGGGCGCCCCCGAGGTCATCGGCGAGCGGTTGGCCTCGCGCGGCGGGCATTTCTTCGACCCCGCGCTGCTGCAAAGCCAGTTCGATACGCTCGAAGAGCCGCGCGACGCGCTGGTGATCGATATCCGCGAGTCGCCCGATGCCATCGTCGAGACGCTGTTGCACAAACTTGCCGCCTGCCCTGGCGGCGCGGCGCTGACGCCTGCCGGGTCGGCGCGCGTACAATAGCGGTTTATTCCCTCCGCCGGCACCTCGCGTGCCGGTCGTACGCATCGAAATGGCATCCTTCGAATTCTTCGCGCCCTGTCCTCGCGGACTGGAAGAGGCGCTTGCCGCCGAACTGGCTGAACTGGGGCGTCTGGCCCCCGTGTCGGTCGGCAAACAGGTGCCCGGTGGCGTGCATTTCGCCGGTCCGTGGGCGGCCGGCATGGCTGCCAACCTGCATTCGCGCATCGCGAGCCGTGTCCTGCTGCGCGTGGCCCAGCAGGGCTATCGCTCGGAACAGGACATCTACGAATTCGCCCTGCGTCAGCGCTGGGAAGAGTGGTTCGGCTATCAGCAGACCCTGCGTGTGGATGTCACCGGTATCAAGGCGCCGGTGCGCAGCCTCGAGTTCATTACGTTGCGCATCAAGGACGCCGTGTGCGACCGTCTGCGCGAGAAGACCGGTGCGCGGCCGAACATCGATACGTCGGAGCCTGATGTTCGCGTGTTCGCCTTCCTGACCGCGACCGACGCCACGCTCTATCTCGACACGTCGGGCGAAGCGCTGTTCAAACGCGGTTGGCGTCTGGACAAGGGCGCCGCGCCGTTGCGCGAGAATCTGGCCGCCGGCATTCTGCGACTGGCCGGCTGGCGCACCGATACGGCCGCCGACATGGTGCTGTACGACCCGATGTGCGGCAGCGGCACGTTCCTCGCGGAGGCCGCACAGATCGCCCTGGGCGTGCCTGCGGGCGCGGGCCGACGCTTCGGCTTCGAGAAGCTCAAGGGCTACGACATCACGGCGTGGCAGACGCTGAAGGTGCAGGCCGCCGAAGCGCAGCGCGACGCCCGCGTGCGTGGTGTGCCGTCAACGATTTTCGGCAGCGATATTTCGGGCGACATGCTGGTCAAGGCGCGTGCCAATCTGGAGCGTGCGGGCGTGGGCGACATTGGCCTGAAGCAGGTCGATGCACGTGACATGTCGCCGCCGGTGGATCGTCCGGGAATCATCGTGGCGAACCCGCCGTACGGCGAGCGTATCGAAGTGCGCGGGCGCCGTGGGCCGCGTGATGGTCGTGACGGTCGTGATGACGACGAGCGTTATTCTCCCGAAGTGCAAGGCAATCGGGGCGGGTTTCAGCGTAACCAGCCGGATGGCGTGGATGCCGAGTTCTTCCGTGCCTTCGGCGACGCCCTCAAGCAACGCTTCACGGGCTGGAGCGCCTATCTGCTGACGGCCGACATGAGCCTGCCGGGCCAGATGCGTCTGCGCGAATCGCGCCGCACGCCGCTGTACAACGGTGCGCTCGAATGCCGCTTGTTCCGCTTCGACCTGATCGCCGGTTCGGTGCGCAAGCGCGGCGATAGCGAAAGCAAGGGCGAAGACAGCGCACCGCAAGCGTAAGCGCGTCGTTGCTCGAGAGTAAAAAAGACCGGTGATTGCCGGTCTTTTTGCTTTCCGAGCGACGCGAATCGGGCGAGGTTACCGGCTATCGTCGGAGGAAACCGTGAGTCGATAACCGCGGGCCGGGGATATGGCCAGCGATGCGTTTGCCGATGAGTTTAGCGATAAGATCGGCGGCGGCGCGACGCGCACTGCCCGTCGCCGGGACGGCGACGCCTTACGGCGGTTCCGCAACTCGCTCGGCTGGATGGGCGCTTGGGCCGGATCGAACGTCAGGTTGTCGGGGTCGGATAGATCACTGTCGTAGTCGGGGCCGGTGCGGGCAGGATGGCCCGCAAGGTCGAGGTAACCGATCAGCGTCACGTTCCTGAGCCAACGCTCCGTTTCGCAGGTCACAGGATGGTGGGACACGATGTCGTCGCGGAAGGTCGCACCGCGCGGGTCCGGAGATATCTCCCAGAGACCATTACGCACCTCCCAATGCGGCCAGACCTGCCCGGTGGTGCCGTGATGCGTGTGCGCCAACGCCTGATACGCCCGGCGGCAGGCGTCGCGCACGCAGTCGTCGTCCGTCCGATCCATGGTCGCCATTTCAAGCAGTTCCCTGAGACTTCCCGTCTCACTCGTCGACGCGCTGTAGAAATACACCCACTTGTTGGTGACGTCGAACGACCACGGCACGGCGACGTCATGACCGAAAGCCTGCAGGATGCGTAGTGTCAGGACGTCGTCGGCCACATGCACGGTCTCGTCTCGCTCCAGCACCGATCGTGCCCACGCGTTGAGATTCGGCGTCAACACGAGTCGCTCGAAGATCGTCCATTGCGTCGGACGCGCGAGCAGTCGTTGCAGGAGGTCGACGGCAATCGCCCCCGGCAGGCCGGCATCTCTGAGCAAGTCTACCGTTACCTCATGGTCCTCCAGCACCGCAAGCCGACGCAGCGCAAGCCGCTGTTGCGCATCGCGTGCGAACTCGCCGATGGGGGTCTTGCCAATGTAAGGCTCGATTTCGCGTCCGAACACGCTATCCGGATGCTCGGCGGCGAGTGCGACCGCCTCTTTTGTTGGATTGCATTTGGGATTGAGGGCCCGGATCTGAACCACGTCGCTCCAACTGAGCGACCGATAGATCGGCTCGAGGGCCAACGCATTCAGGTGCGCCGCCGTGCCTGGCGCGACGTGACAGTTTCCAACGTTCATCGACAGTTTTCCTTCCGACAATGTGAGAGGAGGCATTGTCGGGAAGGATGCCGGCGCACGATGTCGAGATCGCACGCCGGAATTGTCGAAACGGGGCGGGTGATGCGCACGCCGTGTTCCGGCGCGGATGCCGCGAGGCGCCGCCGATGGCGTGCTCGCCTGCCTACGCCGGCTTTGCCGTCAGAAAGCGGCGGAGGATACCGTGCGAGTAGTGGCTGGCCACGTCGCGCAGAAATCGTGCGAAGTCGATGTGGGCGTCGTCGTCGGCCGCATCGGAGAGCGTGCGCATGACCGCGAATGGGATGCCGTACTCGTGACACACTTGTGCCACGGCCGCGCCTTCCATCTCCACGGCGAGTGCCTCGGGCAACGCAGCGCGCAGGCGGTCGACTTCCTGCGCACTTGAGACGAACCGGTCGCCACTCGCGATCTGGCCGATGTGCACGCGCGGCGTGGTCATCTGCAATTCGTCGCGCAACGTGGACGACACCTGTGCCGCCATCTCATCGGCGAGCCATTCGCGCGTGGCCTGTGCGAGCGCGTCGCGCAGTGCGGGTGTGGTGTCGAAGGCGGCGCGGCCGAGCAGCGGGATTTCGTAGCGAGGAAAGAGGGGGCTGGCGTCCATGTCGTGCTGCACGAACGTGTCCGCTATCACCACGTCGCCGGCGGACAACCCGTGGGCGAGACCGCCCGCCAAACCGGTGAAGACGATTTCATCGACGTTGAACCGGTGGATAAGTGCGGTGGTGGTGGCCGCCGCCGCGACCTTGCCGATGCGTGCAAGCACGATGACACAGTCGTGTCCGTGCAGCGTGCCCACATGGTAGTCGCGCATGCCGATGTGTTCGACGTGGGCCCCGGGGGCCATTTCGGCGAGCAGATCGGCGATTTCTTCATGCAGAGCAGCGACGATACCGAGCGTCATGACGCGATTCCAGCGGGCAATGAGAAGCGCGCATTGTAGCGCGGGGCTGCGCCTTGCCGTGCGATGCAGCCCCGCTTCGCCGGTGACGCCTGCGCGTCGCCTTATTCGACGGCCTTGACCATCTCTTCGACGACCTTCTTCGCGTCGCCGAACACCATCATGGTCTTGTCGAGATAGAACAGCTCGTTATCCAGCCCCGCATAGCCCGCGGCCATCGAACGCTTGTTGACGATGATTGTCTTGGCCTTGTACGCCTCGAGAATCGGCATGCCGGCGATCGGCGAAGTCGGATCGTTCTTCGCTGCCGGGTTCACCACGTCGTTCGCACCGAGCACCAGCACCACGTCGGTCTGACCGAATTCGCCGTTGATCTCGTCCATCTCGAGCACCTGGTCGTACGGCACTTCGGCTTCGGCGAGCAGCACGTTCATGTGACCCGGCATGCGACCGGCCACCGGGTGAATGGCGTAGCGCACATTCACGCCTTTCTCGGAGAGCTTGTCGGCCAACTCCTTGAGCGCGTGCTGCGCACGGGCGACGGCCAGACCATAACCCGGCACGATCACCAGCGATTCGGCGTTGCTCATCAGGAACGCCGCGTCGTCAGGCGAGCCCGACTTCACCGGACGTTGCTGTTGCTCGCCACCAGCCGCACTGGCACCGGGTGTCGCACCGAACCCGCCAAGAATCACGTTGAAGAACGAGCGGTTCATGGCTTTGCACATGATGTACGACAGGATTGCGCCTGACGACCCCACGAGCGAGCCCGCGATGATGAGCATCGGGTTGTTCAGCGAGAAGCCGATCCCGGCGGCCGCCCAGCCCGAGTACGAGTTCAGCATCGACACGACGACCGGCATGTCGGCACCGCCGATCGGGATGATGATGAGCACGCCGAGCACGAACGCGATGGCCGTCATCAGAACGAACGGCAGCCAGCTTTGCGACAGGAAGAAGATGACGCCGAAGCCGAGCATTGCGATGGCGAGCAGCAGGTTGATCGTGTGCTGGCCCGTGAACTGGACCGGCGCGCCCTGGAACAGACGGAACTTGTACTTGCCCGAGAGCTTGCCGAAGGCGATGACCGACCCCGAGAACGTGATCGCACCGACGAACGTGCCGATGAATAGTTCGATGCGGTTGCCAGGCGGCAGTACCGTTTCCCCGGCCGGCACGATGCCGAACGCGGCCGGCTCGGCCACGGCGGCCACCGCGATACACACCGCCGCGAGACCGATCAGCGAGTGCATGGCCGCGACCAGTTCGGGCATCTTGGTCATCTCGACCTTGCGGGCGACAAACGCACCGATGCCGCCGCCGACCACGAGGCCCGCGAGAATCAGCCCGAGGCCCGAATAGCCGCCGCCCATCAGACGACGCAGTTCGTAGATCAGCGCAAGCGTGGTGAGCGCCGCAATCGCCATCCCGATCATGCCGAACGCGTTGCCGCGCCGCGCCATCTTCGGATTCGACAGCCCCTTGAGCGCCTGAATGAAACAGATCGACGCGACCAGATACAGCAGCGTGACGAGATTCATGCTCATTGCTTGTCCCCTTCCGCCTTCGCCGGCTTGTCTTTCTTCTTGAACATTTCGAGCATGCGTTGCGTGACGAGGAAGCCCCCGAACACGTTCACCGCGGCCAGCGCCACGGCCACGACGCCCATCGTCTTGCCGAGCGCACCTTCGGTCAGGCCCGCCGCGAGCATCGCGCCCACGATCACGATGGCCGAGATCGCGTTCGTTACCGCCATGAGCGGCGTGTGCAGCGCCGGGGTGACGTTCCACACCACGTGGTAGCCGACGTACACCGCCAGCACGAAGATGATCAGATTGATCACCGTGTGATTGATCATTTCCATGGTCGTGTCTCCCCCTTATGCCGCACGCAGCACTTGACCGTCGCGGCACATCAGGCACGCGGCAACGATGTCGTCGTTGGTATCGATGACGAGCTTGCCTTCCTTGTCGATCACCAGCTTCAGGAAGTCGAGCACGTTACGTGCGTATAGCGCGGAGGCGTCGGCCGCCACCATGCCCGCGAGGTTGGTGTAGCCGGCAATCGTCACGCCATGCACCTTGACGACCTCGTCGGCCACCGACAGCGGGCAGTTGCCACCACCGTTCGCACCGCGCCCTGCGGCCAGATCGATGATCACCGAGCCGGGCTTCATGGCCTTGACGGTGTCTTCGGCGATCAACGTGGGCGCGGCACGTCCCGGAATCAGCGCGGTGGAGATGACGATGTCCGCTTGCGTGAGACGCGTATGCACGAGCTGCGCCTGACGCGCGAGCCAAGCCGCGGGCATCGGACGCGCATAACCGCCCACGCCCTTGGCGATCTCGCGTTCCTCGTCGGTCTCGAAGGGCACGTCGATGAACTTGGCGCCGAGCGACTCGATCTGCTCGCGCACGGCGGGACGCACGTCCGAGGCTTCGATGACGGCACCGAGACGCTTGGCCGTGGCAATCGCCTGCAACCCGGCGACCCCGGCGCCCAGCACGACCAGACGCGCGGCCTTGACCGTCCCGGCCGCTGTCATGAGCATCGGCATGAAACGCTGATACAGATTGGCGGCAAGCATCACGGCCTTGTAGCCGGCGATGTTGGCCTGCGAGGACAAGACGTCCATGCTTTGCGCGCGGGTGGTTCGCGGCGCGGCTTCGAGGGCGAACGCCGTAATGCCAGCGGCCGCCATGCGCGCGTTGTTCTCGGCATCGAACGGATTGAGCATGCCGACCACCACACTGCCACGCGGGATGAGCGCGAGTTCGTCCGGCGACGGGGCGCGTACCTTGAGTACGAGTTCTGCGCCCAGCGCGTCGGCGGCGTTGCCCAGTGTAGCGCCGGCGGCCTCGAAGGCCGCGTCGGGGACGCTGGCGGCGTCGCCTGCACCGCGGCCGACCACGATCTGATGTCCTGACGCGACCAGCTTCTTCACCGTCTCGGGCGTGGCCGCGACACGGGATTCGCCGGTAAGCGTCTCGGCGGGGATGCCGATTCTCATTACGTCTCTCCTTGGGTTTGTGAACTGATCTCATCAGCGGCCAAGGAGCCGCAGCGCGTGCGCTGCCGGGGCAGGCGCATTACCTGTTTCGCCGCTGATGACATTAGTCCTGCACAAACCACTGCAAACGAACTACTGCACAAACCGGTGATGCGGTACTGCCACTGCATGCTGCACATTGCTGGTGCTGGAAGCTTACCCGAAGATGACAGACGCGCCTATTGCACGAAACGGCATATGAATATGCCGATGGGCACGGATATCCGCCATTGCGGCCGACCGACCGGTCGGTCATCTGGGCCGCCACGGCCACGACGGCCACCACGGCCACCACGGCCACCACGGCCACGACGGTCACCACGGTCACCACGGTCACCACGGTCACCACGGCCGCCCGTCGTCAGCGCCAAACCCCGCCAGACGGTAAAATGTCGGTTTTATCGGGGTGACGTTCCGGACCGACCGCACAGGCCGACGTGCCGCGCCAAGGTCCATGGGGGCCATCGGGTTCCGTGTCCTGCAAGGATGTGCCATGAATGCACGCTGGAAGCCCAACGTGACGGTTGCCGCGGTCATCGAGCGCGATGGCCGTTTTCTGTTTGTCGAAGAGCAAAAGCGTGAGGGCCTGTTGATCAACCAACCGGCCGGTCACCTCGAGCCGGGTGAGTCGATTGTCGACGCGGTGCGCCGTGAAGTGCTGGAAGAGACGGCCTATGGGTTCGTGCCGCAGCATCTGCTCGGCATCTATCTCGCCCCCGGCCCGGACGACATCGCTTATCTGCGCTTCGCGTTCACCGGCACGCTGGGCGATTTCGACGCGTCGCGCACGCTCGACGACGGCATTGTCGGCACCGTCTGGCTGACGCCGGACGACGTGCGCGCCCAGCGCGCGCGGCACCGGTCGCCCATTCTCGAGCGCTGCATGGACGATTATCTGCGGGGCGTACGTTATGACCTCGCCCTACTTCTGACCCATCCGGCGATCGCCGGCGGGCAAGGCAACACATGAGTCAAAAACGCGTAGTGGTGGGCATGTCGGGCGGCGTGGATTCGTCGGTCACGGCATGGCTGCTCAAACAACAAGGCTACGACGTCGTCGGTCTGTTCATGAAGAACTGGGAAGACGACGACGACAGCGAATACTGTTCGACCCGGCAGGACTGGATCGACGTGGTCTCGGTCGCCGATCTGATCGGCATCGACGTCGAAGCCGTAAACTTTGCCGCCGAGTACAAGGACCGCGTGTTCGCGGAGTTCCTGCGCGAGTATTCGGCGGGCCGCACGCCCAATCCGGACGTGCTGTGCAACGCCGAGATCAAGTTCAAGGCGTTTCTCGATCACGCCGTGGCGCTGGGGGGCGAGACCATCGCCACCGGTCACTACGCCCGCGTGCGCGAGCGCGAAGGGCGCTTCGAGCTGCTCAAGGCATTCGATCACACCAAGGATCAGAGCTATTTCCTGCACCGGCTGAACCAGCAGCAGCTCTCGCGCACGATGTTCCCGCTCGGCGACATGCCCAAGACAAAGGTGCGCGAGATCGCGGCCCAGATCGGCTTGCCGAACGCAAAGAAGAAGGACTCGACCGGGATCTGCTTCATCGGTGAGCGGCCGTTTCGCGACTTCCTCAATCGCTATCTGCCGACCCAGCCGGGGCCGATGAAGACGCCGGACGGCACCGTCGTGGGTGAGCACGTGGGCCTGGCGTTCTATACGCTGGGTCAGCGCAAGGGTATCGGTCTCGGGGGCAGCCGCGACGGCTCCGGCGAGCCGTGGTTCGTGGCGCGCAAGGACATGGCGAGCAACACGCTGTACGTCGTTCAGGGCCACGATCATCCGTGGCTGCTCTCGGGCACGCTCGATGCCGAAGACCTGTCGTGGGTCGCGGGCGAGCCGCCGGCCGAGGGCACGCGCTGCGGCGCCAAGACCCGCTACCGCCAGGCCGATGCCGCTTGCGAAGTGGAGCGCGCCGACGCCGGCGCGCTCACGCTGTCGTTCTCCGATGCACAGTGGGCGGTCACGCCGGGGCAGTCGGCCGTCTTGTATGACGGCGAGGTCTGTCTGGGTGGCGGCATCATCGCCGCCACGACGCCGGCCGTCGCCGGCAGCGCCAACGTCACCTCCAACCCCCAGGCCGACGCGGCCGCCAAGCACGCCATCCTCAACACGCATTGAAGCCGCCGGCGCTCGCCGGGGGACACCCGGCAGCGTGCCGGCGAGTGTCCCCCTAAAGCAAGGAGGTAACATGTTCTCGCGCCGATTCCTGGCTCTGTGGCTCGTTGTGGCGTTGCTCGTGGCAACGCTGGCGGGCGTGCTGCTCGACGGTTGGCATCCGCTCTGGCCGTTGCCGTTCGCGGCGCTGGTGGCGCTCGGCGTGTGGGATGTCGTGCAGCAGCGTCACGCCGTGCTGCGCAACTACCCACTGTGGGGACATTTCCGGTTTCTGTTCGAGTTCATCCGGCCCGAGATCCGCCAGTATTTCGTGGAGGACGATACTTCCGAGACGCCGTTCTCGCGCGCCCAGCGCAGCATCGTCTATCAGCGTGCCAAGGGCGACGTCGACAGTCGCCCGTTCGGCACCGAGATCGACGTCAAGGCGACCGGCTACGAATGGATCGCCCACTCGCTTGCGCCGACCGTCCTGAAGGATCACGACTTTCGCATCACCATCGGTGCGGATCGCGCACAACCGTATTCGGCATCGATCTTCAATATTTCGGCCATGAGCTTCGGCGCCTTGTCGGCGAATGCGATCCGCGCGCTCAATCGCGGGGCGAAGCTTGGCAACTTCATCCACGACACCGGCGAGGGGTCGATCTCGCCGCATCACCGCGAGCAGGGCGGGGACCTGATCTGGGAGGTGGCCTCGGGCTACTTCGGTTGCCGCAACGACGACGGCACCTTCAGCGCCGAGAAGTTCGCGGCGCAGGCGACGACACCGCAGGTGAAGATGATCGAGGTGAAGCTCTCGCAAGGCGCGAAGCCGGGACACGGCGGCGTGTTGCCCGCAGCGAAGATCACGCCGGAAATCTCCGCCACGCGCGGGGTGCCGATGGGGCAGGACTGCATTTCGCCGTCGCGCCACAGTGAGTTCTCGACGCCGCTCGGCTTGCTGCAATTCATCGAACGTCTGCGCACGCTCTCGGGCGGCAAGCCGACCGGCTTCAAGCTGTGCATCGGTCATCCGTGGGAATTCTTCGGCATCGTGAAGGCGATGCTCGACAGCGGCATCCTGCCCGACTTCATCGTCGTGGACGGCTCGGAAGGCGGCACCGGCGCCGCGCCGCTGGAGTTCACCGACCACGTGGGCGCGCCGCTGCAGGAAGGGCTTCTGCTCGTGCACAACACGCTCGTGGGGGCCGGGCTGCGCGACAAGATCCGCATCGGTGCGTCGGGCAAGATCGTCACCGCATTCGATATCGCCCGAACGCTGGCCATTGGCGCCGACTGGTGCAATTCCGCACGCGGTTTCATGTTTGCCATCGGCTGCATCCAGTCGCAGAAATGCCACACCGACCGCTGCCCGACCGGCGTGGCAACGCAGGATGCGTTGCGTCAACGCGCGCTGGTGGTGCCGGACAAGGCGCAGCGCGTGCAGCAGTTCCATGCGCATACGTTGCACGCGTTGCAGGAATTGATTCAGGCGGCAGGGTTGTCGCACCCGTCGGACCTGCGTGCGCATCACATCGTCAAGCGTGTGTCGTCCAACGAGATTCGCCTGATGTCCGAGTCGCTCAAGTTCCTCGCCCCGGGTGATCTGCTGCGCGGGCAGTTCCGCTACCAGCTCTACGAGAAGTACTGGCCGATGGCCCGCGCCGACAGTTTCTCTCCGGCCGAAGTTGCCTGATCGACCGGCGCAAGGCAAGGGCCTCCCACGACAACCCGGCGCGATGATGCGCCGGGTTTTTTTACGGCTTCCGACAGTCTTCTTCCTAAATTCGACAATGCCGCGGGGCGGCGTCGCACATTAAGGTCTCCACCGGATGATGCTCGCGCGCGGACTCGCCTAAGGTGTGGCCTTCGACTTTGTCATCCCGTCGGCCGAGCGTCGTCAGAGGAGGAGCCTATGAGTACGGTGCGATTTCTGATCAGCCACCACGACGTCAAGCTGAATGTGAACGGTCTCGTGCACACGCTGCCCGCCGGTGGCATGACCGCGACCCATTCGGACGCGACGATCGATGCCCCGGGGCCGGTGATGTCGCACGACTTTCACGCCTGCGATCTGCAGGCGCTGTACCCCGATGTCGTGGATCTGCTCGACCGCCGACCGCTCGGCGTCTTCCATCGCCAGGCAGCGCGCACGTTGATTCTCGAACCGAGCATGGTGGATGTGGCCATGACGCTGCAGAGCGTCGACCGCATGGCGATGCTGCGCTTCTTCTACGTCTATTGCCTGTGTCGCGATCAGCGGTATTTCTCGGCCATGTTGCGTCAGACCATCGCGGGCAGCCATTCGCTGTTCGATTTCGTGGAAGCGAATTTTCATCGGCCGTGGCCGGTCGGACGGCTCGCCGAAGAGTTCGGCATGCCGCTGCGCAAGTTTCGCTACCTGTTCCAGCAGACGTATGGCATGCCGGCGAAGCAGTGGCTTTTGGAGCGACGACTGCGGCTCGCACGCGATCTGCTGCTGTCCACACGCCACAAGGTGCTCGACATCGCACTCGAATGCGGTTTCACCAACCACGCGCATTTCACCGATACCTTCCGCAAACGCTTCGATTGCGCGCCGACCGAAATCCGGATGGGCACGCCGCCGCAGCGCGGTAGTCGTCGTGTCGCCATGCCGCAAGCGGATGCCTACGCGGCCATGCGTGCGGATCTGGTCGCCGGGCACGGTGCCCTTACCGAGGGAGGCATGCAATGAACGTCGAAGAGATTCACCGCGGCATGGCCGAAGGCGTGCGGCACATGTCGGACGAGGCTACGCAAGCGGTCCGCGCACGGGAAGTCAACGATCCCCGGCATATGCTCGATGTCCAATTCAAGTTGCAGCAATTCTCGACGATGGTCGGGCTGCATAGCGCCGCGATCAAGCTCATCAAGGACACGCTGATGGGCATCATCGCCAAGATCGCATGACGCGCGCGGAACCCACACCGTGCGCCGCCGTCGGTCAATGGCTGGATGCGCCGGTCCGGCAAGTCGTCGTCGAGCTGGCACTGGCGGGCGCGCATCACGGCATGTATTCGCAAGCCCGCGTGATCCTTCAGGCATTGCCGTCGCTCGTGACGGATCGCCAGACGTGTCAGTGGCTGCACGCAGCGTTGCTCATCGCGCTTGGCGACACGCGCGCGGCGCGCGCCCATCTTGCCGAGATTGCCGAGATCGGGCCGGCCGGGCATGGCGGCAACCCGACGGCCGACGTGCTCGCCCGCTGGCTCGACGCGATGGACACCTGTCAGTCCATTGCGCCTGTCGCGCTGGCCGCACCTAAGGCGCTTCCCGCGGCGTCTTCCGCCTCGTCTTCCTCCCGCTCTCGCCCTCCCTCGTCATGACGATTTCCCAGATTCCCGATATTGTCGCGCAGGCGTCTGCCATGGCGACGCCCGCGAAAGCCACGCTCGCGCCGGCCACTGCCAGCGAGCGCGATGCCGCCGTTCGTTTCGATCAAGCCCTCGCAAGTGCGCCGTCGCTACCGGAGCATCATTTGCTCAGCGCAGCGGGCAAGCTCGCGGGTAACACCGAACGTCTGGTCGAACGGGTGGCCATCGACGAGCGCACGCTGGACAATCCTACTCGCATGCTCGCGGCGCAGCGCATCCTGACCGAACGCGTGCTGGCGCTGGAATTCGTGGCGAAGGCCGCGGGCGCTACCACGCAAGGCGTGAACAAGTTGGTGCACATGCAATGAGGTGCGGCCGTCGTAGCGCTCGCGCCGTGACCGGATCGGCGAGTCGCGCAACGTCCATCGTTCCAGGTCGCTGGCGGGGCCGATGGCTGCTTGGTGGCGTGCTTGTGATCTCGCTTGCCGGATGCAAGATCGAATTGCACCGCTCGCTCAGCGAGACAGAGGCCAACCAGATGCTGGCGCTGTTGCTCGTCTCCGGGCTGCAGGCCGACAAGCGTGCCGACACCACCGGCATGACGGTTCGCATCGAGCGCGGCGATTTCGTGCGGGGTGTCGAGGTGCTTCGTCAGCACGGCTTGCCGCGCCAGAAGCGCGCGTCGGTCGAGGATGTCTTTCCGCCCGGACAACTCGTCAGCTCGCCCGTGCAGGAGCAGGCGAAGCTCGTCTATCTCAAGGAGCAACGCCTGGAGCGCATGCTCACCTCGCTCGACGGCGTGATGGTGGCCGAGGTCTCCATCGCGCAAGTGCCGACGGATTCGGCCGGGCGCGCGACCCTGCCGCCCGGCGTGGCCGTCTTCGTGAAGTACAGCCCCGAGATCAACATGACGCAGCGCATGACTGACATTCGCAGTCTGGTGCACGACAGCGTGCCGGGCGTGGCGCCCGAGCGCATCAGCATCGTGTTGCAGCCCGCCGATTATCGCTTGCCCCGGGCGTCCATCGACGCGTCCTCAGGCGGGCAGGCAAGCGCGTCTGCTGCCGGCAGACGGTGGGCGCCCGCGCTGGGCTGGGGTATGGTCGCGGTGGCATGCGTCGGCCTCGTCGCTGCCGGCGTCGTGGCGTGGCGCCGGCGCGCATCGTGGGTGCGGCGCTTGCGCGAGCGCGTATCGAAGGCATCGTGACGCCTGCGCGCAACGAGGGGGCCACCCAACTCGCGCGCCTGATCTGGCGGCCCGGCTTGCACATGGACGACGGTTGGTGGCGCGCTTTCGACATGATGCCGTGGCAAGCGCCTTATCGGCGGCACGCCGTGTGCCGTGCGCCAATCGACCGCTTGCTGATCGCGCGCCGCGGATGGCCGAGCCGCCCTGGCCCGGCGGCGGCCGACTGCGCACCGCCGCAGAGCGACACCGCGTATGCGAGGCTGAAGCTGTTGCCAAGCCTGCGACGCGTTTCGTTGGCCCACGGCTTGCGCGTAATGGGATGTCCTGACTATCTGTTGCTCGGCAGGTATCGTCGTGTGCTGTCGCCATGGCTCGATCCCTGGCACTGCGATCGCCTGATGCTCACGCGCCGAGACTGGCCCGCCCGTTCCACGTTGTCGCCCGAGCAGGTCGTTCGGGCGGCGCTGGCCGCCACCGGCACGTGCCTGGATGGCGCGCCCGAAGCGCCGTGCGTCGACGTGGCGACGGTGGGCAAGGCCGCCCGAATCCTGTTGCCCCCGCCCACCGACGTCGCGTCGTGCTCACTGGGGGCGCGCGAGATGAACGAGGACATCTGGCTGCGGCTCGCAGCGCTGGAGAAGATGCTATGTATGTCGTCGACTTTGCCTTGACGACCATCGAGACGATGGATGGTCCCGCGCCCGCGGGGCCGGTGATTTCGCGCCAGACGCTCGAGCGGCTTCGCGAACAGGCGAGCCTGCGCGCGCGCTGGATGGCGCACGCACAGGCCGAGCGCGACGCCGCGTTGGCCGAACGTGAACAGGCGCGCATCGACGCGCAAGCGCAGCGCGACGCGTGGCAAGCCGCTGCCCGCGAGCAGGCCGGGCAGGAGGCGGCGGCGCTGGCGGAGGCGGCCCGTCGCGAGGCCGTGGCCAAGGCGGTCGCATGGCTCGTCGACGAGGCCTCGCTCGAGCGCGAAATCGTTCGCTCGCTGGAGCGTCGCGTAGCCGACGCCCTGAGCGCCGCACTGTCGAACTTCGTCGACCCGCTCGATGTCGGCGAGCGCTTCGCGCAACGCGTCGGCCGTGCATTGCCCACCCTGGTGCGCGAGGGGGCGCTTGTGTTGCGGGTGCCCCCCGCGCATCGCGACAGCGTGGCCGACGCCCTGCGCACCGCCGATGTCGTGCTGGCCTGCACCGCCGACACCACGCTGGTCGGCCGACAGGCGCGCATCGAAAGCGAATGGGTGACCGTCTGCCTGGACCTCGACGCGGATCTCGCGGCGATCATCGCGCGCCTGCATCTCAGTCCCGATCGGGAGGTTGCTTATGGTTGAGCGCCTGCCATCGTCCGGCACCTCGGCGGGTCGGGCACCGCAAGACAACCTGACGCTCGAGCGCCGACTCGCGCACGAATGGCTGCCGCTCGATGGCGAGGCAAGCGCGGCGCGCGCGTTGCCCGCCGACGTGCCGGGGCACATCGCGCTCATCGAAGCGACCCTCGCGCAGAACGAAGAGGCGGCGGTCGCCGAATCGCAGGAGAATCTCAGCTTCGCCCTCGGCGTGCGATTCCGCCGAACGGGCGAGCGCGACGTGCGCGACGACAAACAACGTGCGCGTGCCCTGTTCGAGCAGCAGATGCATCGGTTGGCGCGCGTGAGCGCGGCGCAATTCGAGCGGATGCGAGGGCAGTTGCGTGATCTTCCGTTCGTTCCCGACCCGCACGCCTTGATTCGGCAGGCGCATATGTCGGCCGGGCACGCCGCGCTCGTCGTTGCCGCCTGGTTGGCCGACGAGGGACTCGACAGCGCAACGCGCACCCGCTTGCGCCGGACGCTGGACGAACTGACATCGTCCGAGACATGGGCGATCGAAGCCTTCGCGGCGCTGGAATGCGGGGGCGGGCAAAACCCGGGCATGGCGTTGATGCAACAACTCAAGTCGCTGTTCCGGCAGTCGCAGGGACCGCAGCGTTCGTTGACGCAATGGTTCGACGAATGCCGACGACTCCCGCAGCGTCGCGCGCGGTTGCGCGCCTTGCTGCAGGCGTTGGGGTTGGAACTGGGAGCGCAGCAGACCGACGCGGACGTCCAGCGACTGGTCGCCGTCGTCGACGACCTTCGTCGGGTGACACTGTTTCTCACGTTGGAGTCGGCGTGCGAACAATCGGCACAGACGCTGCGCGCGGCGGGCGTTCGTGCGTTCGAGACGGACGCGATGATCGCCGAGATGCTGACATTGCTGGATCAGCCGTGGGTGGGCGCGCAATGGCTCGCGCAACGCGCTGCCTATCTTGGCATGGTGACGATCGACGCGCGCTACGCGTTTGCGCGCGAACTGACGCGTCTGGTGCAGGCAGCGCATGAGGGCTGCTTTCGCGACGAGACCCAACGCGAGACGCTGGGTGAGGCGCTCGATGTCTGGCGTGCCGAGATCGCCCACGAGGGGGAGGCGGCCGGGGCGTAGTGGGGATGAGGGAAAGAGGGGGGCGAGAGGAAGCGTGGAAGCGGGGCAGTGAGGGTCGGGGGGCGGGGCTTGCACATAATGCGTGGGCCGAAGGGAAGGCGGGCGCGGGCGTGGTTCAGGCGCGCAGATGCTCCCGGCAGAGCTTGATGCGATCGTAGAAGTCGGTGAGCGCTTGCGCGAATGGCTCAGGTTCGGCGGCGGCTTCCTCGGTTACCAGGGCGTGAAGAATCAGACGACGGTTGCGCTCACGCAACTGCACGTGCCCGGTGACGGCCCATTCGGCCGGTTCGATAAGAAACTGCAGAAGTCGCTCGCTGTTGGCGCGATGCAGACGCGCGGCTTCGTCAGTGGCCACGACGGCGTGGATACCGCACGCCTGGTTTTTCAGCGTTTCCACGATGATGCTGGGCGAGGCGGTGAACGTCAGCTCGATAGGCGAGTGATTGTCGACGGCATCGATCTTGCCCGGGTCGCAGCCGATCAACTTCAGAGCTTCGACGAGAGTTTGCGCTAGGTCGTAACTTGGCATGATATGCGTGGAGAGTGGAAGAAATCGACGACGCGCCCCAAGCCAGCGTCATGCGACAACGCGGCGACAACGCGGCCACGAAAGCGGCTCGCGCGGGGCGCGCGATGCCGAAGGTTCCCACGATTGGGCCGCGCAGACTTTGGTCGCGCGAGCCGAGTTGTCGCTTCTGCGCACGCGCGAGCCTCGATGCCGTTCATCGTCGCTCGCGTTCGTTATGGCGACGAAGGTGACGACGAACGCCCATAAGACGTGTCGTACCGTCGCGCAACGTTGTCGAGAATTGCTTGGGCGGCTTGCACGGCTTGCATTTGCGTTTGCGCGAGCGCGTGCTGGGCGGGCGTCAGCGGCGTATGCAGCGCCTGTTGCAGCGCGCGACGTGCGGCATCGAGCTGTGCGCCGATGTCATGCGCGGCGGCCTCGGGCGAGTCGGCGAGGCGGTCTTCAAGCCGGGTCAGGCGAATCGTCATGCAGCGTCTCCGGAGACAGGGGTAAGTAGAAGAGTCGGTCGTGCGAGCCGATCGACACGCCGTCCGTATGAATGGCGATCACGCGTGTGCCGCCGGGCAGGCGCGCCCCTTGCACCAGACGCGTGCCGTCGGCGAGGGTGATCTGTGGGGCGTCGGGCGAGCCACCGATGCTCACGAGCGGTGCGGAAAAGCCCGTTTCGGCAAGTGTCGGGATCTGGGGCGGCAGCGGCTCGATGCGCACGGGCATCGCGTTGGCGCCGGTATTCCATGTGTCGGCAATCCCCTTCAACGACGCGTGACGACCCACGGGGAGCGCCCCGGTGAGCCGCCATCCGTTGCGATCGCGGGATATCTCGATGCCGCGCAGCTGGCCGGCGTCGCGCAGCGTCTTCAACAGCCGCTCGAAGCTGTTGGCCGTGCCTTCAGCCACGCGCCAGCCATGCGGCAGCGCCAACGCATCGAGGGCGTTGGCCGCTGCGCGCCAGCGGGCGTCGGCGACGCTCGGCGCGCCGATGATCACCTCGCCATCCGGCGTGACGCTCACCTGTGCGGTGCCGAAGCCGTGCAGCCGCAGCAGCGTGCTGACGGTCTGTATCGATTTCGCGGGACACCAGGTGTCGTCGCTCAATGCTTTGCCGAGCCAGCGGGCTTCGGCCCGCAGCCGGGCGAGCGCGTCGTCGTCGATGCAGCCGCCGGACAGACGCAGTGCGTTGCCGCTGGGATGCAGCACGACACCGGGCGCGAGGTGCGCGGCGAGCGCTTTGAGCGAATCGGGCGGTGGGGGCGCAGCGATGACGTTGGCGGTCCCGGTGCGCCAGATCGCCACGCCGGTCGCCGCGATCAACAAGGACAGGCCCGTGGCGGCGATCCAGGTGCGCCGGGATCGCGCTCGGCGCGTGGGCCTCGCAAGCGCATGGCTGTCCGGAGTCGCCTGCGCTGAATAGGGCGATGGTGCGTGCTCGGCTCGCCGCTCGGGGCGTTTGGGTATCGGCACGGGCACGCGTTCGCTGCCGTCGCCGAGCCAGATGCCGAGACCCGCTAGGTCGATCGCAGAGTGCAGCGGGAGCCTGAGCGGGTCGGCCGCGCGATCGCTCGACGCGGCGAAGGGCATGCCGTCGACCCAGACGGGCGCCGGGGTGAGCAGTCGCACGCCGTCGTCGTCGACGCCCAGCATGATCGGCGCATCATGGTCGAGCGCCATCGCGATGTCGGAATCGCCGTCGCCGATCGTGAGCGCGCCCGGAGGCAGCGGCATGGGCCGTCCAGCAAGCGGGCCGTCGAGCAGGGTCAGCGTCAACATGCTCATGCGCTCGGCAGGTCGGCCGCGGGCTCGGCCTTGATCAGAAACAGGCGCATGACGCTGTCGCTCCGGTTGCTCGTCGAACTGAACAGCCGACCGATAAGCGGCAGATCCCCGAGCAGCGGAATCTTGCGCTCCTGCTCGTGCTGCGCGTCCTGCACGAAGCCGCCCAGCAGCAGGCTCTGCCCGGCTTGCAGCGTGGCGTGTGTGGCAATCGAGGAGTTGCGGATGGTCGGCACCTCGTTGCGGCTGTTGCGCTCGCTGCGTACCTCGCCGCCGTCTTCGATATTGAGGGTGAGCATCACCTGCTCGCGAGCGTCGCTGCCCCCTTCCTGGGGGACGAGTCGCGGTGTGACGCGCAGCAGCGATCCCGACGTCACGCTCTCCAGTTTGGCGACCTTCTCGCCGGAGACCTTGGTGTAGAACGTCACGCTGCGATCGAGCACAGCCTGCATGTTGTCGAGCGTGACGATGGACGGCCGGGACAGCACGCGGGCCTTGGAGTTACGCTCGAGCGCACTCAGGTTGAGCATGAACTTGTTGGTGTCGCCGACCAGTGTCGTGAACGTGCCGGTGTCTCCGCTTTGCGTCTGCGAGTTCAGTGACACGGCGCCGAAGCCGCCCAGACGCGCACTGCCGGAGAAGTCGACGCCAAGCTCGGCGATATCGCTGGCATTGACGTCGATGATCGCCACCGAAATGTCGACCAGACGGGGCCGGATGTCGAGCTGCGCGATCAAGTCGCCATAGATCGGCAGATTGCGTCGACGCTCGCGCACGATGACCGCATTGCGACGGGGATCGGCCGAGAAGCGTGGCGTGCCGCTTCCCGCACCAGTTCCCGTGCTGGTCGCCAGCGAGCGGGTGGCATCGATGCCGGCGCCGGCTGACGTGCCCGCCGTGGCACCGAGCGGCCCGGCGCCGAGAATCAAATCCTTCAGTACGCTGACAACGCCCGGCACAACGACTTCCTGCCCGCGATAAAAGTACCTCGTGTCGTCCGCTGTCGCGAATTTCAGGGGAAATATCTTGATGGTCTCTTCGCTCTCCTGCTGATCGCGAGCGTCGCGTTCGAGGTAGTCGGCGAGCATGACGACGGTCTCGATGCAGGCGGGCACGCCCGCGATCTCGAGCGCATGCGTGGTCGGAATCGCCCGTGCCACGCAGTGCCGCGGGTGCAACACACCGGCGTCGCGCAGGTGCCCGAGCAGGTCGCCGGGCGAGGCGTAGCGCACGGACATGATGCGCCGCGTTGCCTCGCTGGATTTGTAGACGTTCAGTGTCTGGCCGTTGAAGTACCACGAAAGCCGATAACGTTCCGATAGTGCGTCGAGGGTCGCCTGAGCGGTGCCCGCAGGTAGCGTGCCGACGAAGCGATCGTCGACGAGTGGACTGACGACGGTCGGAATGCTGTGGTGCGCGCCGAAGTCGCGCAACAACTCCGCAAGGGGCGTGCCGGCGCTCTGAAAAACGAAGGGGCCGCCGCGCCACACGGGCGCCACGGGCGACGCCAGCGGCGCGCGTTCGGCCAGGGGTGCGGCAGACGGCGCGACGACAGGTGTGGCGCACAGACACCCGGCAAGCAGGGCGGTGGCGCGCGGCGTGAAGAGCGACCGCATGGTCAGCCGCGGCGCAGTGCTTGAAGACGGCGGCTGACGTCTGCCGGCCCGGCAGGATGACCGGCCGTGTGGGACCGATCAGACGCGGGCGCGGCGGCATGGAGGCCTTGCGACGTCACCATCGTGCAGGCCAGCAGTTGGCGGCGAAGTTGCGCTTCCACGCACGCCGTCGGCTCGCTGGCGTCGAAGCGGTGAACCCACCAGAGGGTCTCGTTCGCCAGGCACAGGTTGTCGTCGCGCAACGCGGGCTGACCGGCCAGCACCAGCGATAGCCGCGTGATCCAGCGGGCGAGTGCCGGATCGTCGCCGAGCGCGGCAATCAGCGAGGAGGCGCGCGAGGTGGAGAACGAAGTGAAGCGCGATGGCACATGCGCGTGTGTCTGGCGATGCGCGGTCGGCAATGTCAGCGCCGTCGCGACGACATAGCCGCCGACGACCGGACACGTCCAGCCGCGCTGGCCGTCGAGATCCAGTGCAATGCGCGCGCCCTGTACGTCGCGCGGGGCAATCCAGTCGAGCGCGGCAAGCGCAAATGGCAAACGCATAGGTATCTGAAGGAGGCAGTGCACGGGCACGGGGAACGAAGCGCATGCGGCATCGGCGGCACACGCCATCACGGGGTCGCCGTCGATCGACACGGCGGCACACAAGGTTTGTCATTATCAAGCGCTGTGATGCCGGCACAATCCGGCGCAGACCTGAAGTGACGCTTGGGCGGTGTGGTTCGGGTTGTTTTCCCACGTCGGGTGTCAGGCGAAGGCACAAGATTCGCGCAAGTGGCCCGAAGTCGATAAAGAGTGAACAAAAATCCGTATGAGTGCTTGCGTGAGTGCTTATGACCAACTGTCGAGGAGCTGGGAATGACGGGGTGTATCGGTGTCGTCGTTGTCGAAGATCACGAGTTGCTGGCCGACGGACTCTGCTTGCTGATCGAGCAAGATCTCGGGTGGCGCGTGCTGGCTCGGGTCGTCAACGGGCTCGACGTCTACCGGGCCTGCGTGGTGCATCGACCCGCCCTGATGATGCTGGATCTTGGCCTGCCCGGCATGGACGGCGTGGATGTGATACGCCAATGCGCCCAGCGCTGGCGGGATCTGCGCATCGTCGTCAACTCGGCCAGCGACGACAGCGAGCGGGCACGCCAGTCGCTGGAGGCCGGGGCAGCCGCGTACGTGCTCAAGAGCAGCCCGCGCACAACGTTGATCCACGCGTCGTACCAGGTCATCCGCGGCGAGCGTTTCGTCGATCCGGCCGTGTTCGGCGGTATGCACGATCCGGGGGGCGCGCGGCATGTGCCCCGCCCATGCGCGGTCGAGATGCCCGAGCGGCTGCTGACGCTGCGTGAGCGCCAGGTGCTCAAACTGGTCGCGGAAGGACAACGCAACCGCGACATCGCACAACTGTTGTCGATCAGTGTGAAGACGGTCGAGACCCACCGGCTGAACATGATGCGCAAGCTCGATGCGCACAACGTGGCCGACATTGTGAACTGGGCGCATCGCCTGCGCATGATGCTGTGACGATGGCGGCGCCTCGCCGGCACATCCGCCGTGAAATTCAGGTCTGCGCCGGATAGCCGCCGCGGCCGTGAATGCGCGACGATGCCCGCTGCCGCTTCCCGAACGCCCTCCGCGCCTCGCGTGCTTGGCGCGCACGTTCCCAACGCAAGATCGCCGATGGACACCCAGACCCAACGCAAGCTCGAGCAGCTCTTCGAATTGCTGGCGCTGCCGCCGCAGCGCGTCGCCGATCGCATGCGATTGGCGCTCGCGCCCTGCGTCCTGATGATCGAGGTCGATGCGCAGGGCGTCACGCTGGTGTTGACGCTGATGGATCGCGTCGCCCGCGCGCAGCAGTGTTTGCCCATGATGTTGCAGGCCTGCGCGCCGGAGTGGAGTCTCGGCATTCCCGTGCGCGCGTGTGTGGCGCAGGGGCGGCCGATGCTGATCGCCACGCCGCCGGCGAGCGGCCATTCACAGGCGGTCGATTGGTTGGCTTGCCTCGCCCGCATGCGTCGCCTGCTGGAAAGGATCGATGCACAGCAAACGCGGGAGGTCCGCCCGTGACGCGACTCCTGCCCTGGCTTCGCGCCGCTGCCGGCCGGCAAGACATCGTGTTGGCCGCACTGCTGCTCATCACGGTGCTGATGATCATCATCCCGATGCCGCCGTCGGTGATGGATCTGCTCATCGCGCTCAATCTCGGCGTGTCGCTGCTGCTGCTGATGGTGGCGCTCTACATCAATGAGCCTCTCGATTTCTCGGCATTCCCATCCGTGCTGCTGATGACCACGCTGTTCCGGTTGGGACTCACGATCAGCACCAGCCGCCTGATTTTGCTGCGCGCCGACGCGGGCGACATCGTCTACACGTTCGGCGACTTTGCGGCGGGCGGGAACATTGTCGTCGGCATGATCGTGTTTCTGATCATCACCGTTGTCAACTTCATCGTCATCACGAAGGGCTCGGAGCGCGTGGCCGAAGTCGGCGCCCGGTTCTCGCTCGACGGCATGCCGGGCAAGCAGATGAGCATCGACGGCGATTTGCGCGCGGGCACCATCGACGCGGCCGAGGCCAAGCGCCTGCGCCGCATCGTACAGAAGGAAAGTCGGTTCTACGGGGCGATGGACGGGGCGATGAAGTTCGTCAAGGGCGATGCCATCGCCGGCCTCGTCATCATCGTGGTGAACTTGTTGGGAGGCATCGGGGTGGGCGTCTTCATGCGCGGCATGAGCGCGGGCGATGCCGCGGCGATCTACGCGATTCTCTCCATTGGCGACGGACTGGTGTCGCAAATTCCCGCGCTGCTCATTTCCGTGACGGCGGGCATCATCGTCACACGGGTGCCTGGCGAACAGCGACGCAATCTGGCACGCGAACTCACCGATCAACTCGCCGCTCAGCCGCGCTCGCTGACCTTGGCCGCTGTGGTGCTCGTGCTCTTCGGCCTGATTCCCGGCTTCCCGATGCATTACTTCCTGCTGCTCGCAGCGCTGGCAGGGGTCGCCGCGTGGTGGGTGGGGCGCGCCGCACGCGAGGGCAACGCGGACAAGGACGGCGCAAAGGGCGAGGCCGGCGGCGCGAAGGCGAAACCGGGACGCCCGGGCGCACAGCCACTGCAGGCGCGCGTGGGTGCCGCGCTGGCCGAGGCGGGGGGCGGCACCGCGGCGCTGGCCACGCGCATCGATGCCTTGCGCGAACGGAAGTTCGAGCAGTTCGGCGTGCCGATGCCCGAGGTGCAGGTGGTCGTCGACACCGCCCTCGCTGGCGACGCGCTGGACATTCAGCTCTATCACGAGAGCGTGATGACGATCGATGTGGCCCCTGACGCCGCGTTGGCACACCCTGATGCGGCGCATCCGATTCCCGCCCTGCGTCGGCTCGATGCCGGCGCGCCGCGTGAGACGGCATTGCCGTTCGGCGGGCAGATCCTGTTCTGGCTGGACGACGCCCAACGCCAGGCGTGGCAGACGCAAGGCGGCACCGTGATCGAGGGCGCAGATCGCGTGGCGCACTGCGTGTCGCTGGTCATTGACGCGCATGCCGCCGATTTCCTCGGCGTTCAGGAGGCGCGTTTCCTGATGGATGCGATGGAGGATCGCTACGCCGAACTCGTCAAGGAACTGCAACGTCAATTGCCCATCAGCCGCACGGCCGAAGTCTTGCAGCGGCTGGTCGCCGAAGGGGTGTCGATCCGCGATCTGCGGCGCGTCTTCGAGGCCCTGATCGAATGGGCGCCGCGCGAGCGCGATCAGATCATGTTGACCGAGCACGTGCGGCTCAGCCTGCGGCGCCACATCACGCGACGCTTTCGCCGTGGCGCCGAGCACATCACGGGATGGAACGTGGGGCGCGGTATCGAAGATACGGTGCGCGCTGCCGTGCGGCAAACGGCGTCGGGCTCCTACGCCGATCTGAACCCCACGCAGACCGACGCGATTCTGAACGCCATCGACGCCGCCCTGGCCCCGCATGACGGCACGCCGGCGGTGCTGTTCACCGCGATGGACGTGCGCCGCTTTCTGCGCAAGCTCGTCGAGCGCGAGCGCGCCGATCTGGCGGTGTTGTCGTTCCAGGAAGTGGCCGACGAACCGCACGTGCGCGTGCTGGGCACCATCGACATGCAGGGAGCGTACTGAGATGCGTCGCCCGGACGCCGCCCGCATCGCCAACGGGCTTGGCCGAACGCTCGATGCCCGGCGCAAGGCGTGTGACGCGTGGCGTGCGACGTCGGGTGGCGAAGGGCGCTTTGGGCGCATCGACAAGATCACCCCCAACGCAATGCGCGCCCGCTTGCCGGGCGCGGCGCTCGGCGAGCAATGCCGCGTGGTCTCGCCGTCGCTGGACGCCGAGGTCATCGCGGTGGAAGGGCGGCACGTCTGGCTCGCGCCGTATGCCGAGCCGAACGGCGTAGCCAATGGTGCGCTGGTGCAGGCGCTGGGAACGTCCTCGCGCGTGGCCGTGGGCGATCACCTCATCGGCGAGGTGCTCGACGGGCTGGGGCGACCATTGGTTCCCGCAACCGCAACCGCAACCGCAACCGCAACCGCAACCGCAACCGCAACCGAAGCCGCGACGGCAACCGGTGAGGGGCCGATGTCCGGCGTTGCATGGCGGTCCCTGGACGGCGAGCCGCCGCCGGCCATGACGCGTGCGCTCGTGACCACGTGCCTGCCCATCGGCATTCGCGCTATCGACGGCATGCTCACCTGCGGGCGCGGCCAGCGCTTGGGCATCTTCGCCGCGGCGGGCGGCGGCAAGAGCACGCTGCTGGCAATGATGTGCCAGGGGGCGCAGGCCGATGTCATCGTCGTCGCCCTGATCGGCGAGCGCGGGCGCGAGGTGCGAGAGTTTCTCGAGACGGCCCTCACCCCCGAGGCACGCGCACGAACCGTGTGTGTCGTGGCGACGTCCGATCGTCCCGCCCTGGAACGGATGAAAGCGGCCTACACCGCGACGGCCATCGCCGAGGCGCTTCGCGACGACGGCAAGGACGTGTTGTTGCTCATGGACTCTCTGACGCGCTTCGGTCGCGCCGTGCGCGATATCGGGATGGCGGCGGGTGAGCCGCTTGGGGCGACGAGCGGCCTGCCGCCGAGTTTCTATGCGCGTCTGCCGCGGTTGCTGGAGCGCGCAGGGACCGGAGCGCGCGGCAGCATCACCGCGTTCTACACGGTGCTCGTCGAAGGCGACAACCTGGATGAGCCGCTGGCCGACGAGGTGCGCTCGATCGTCGACGGCCACATCGTGCTGTCGCGGCGTCTCGCGCAGGAAAATCACTATCCCGCCATCGACGTCGCGAAGAGCCTCTCGCGCGTGATGGCGGCGGTGACCGACGCGCCGCATGTTGACGCGGCAGCGCGCGTCAGACGCGCGATGGCGCTCGCGGCGGAGGTCGAGTTGCTGGTTCGCGTTGGCGAGTATCAGCCAGGCCACGATCCCGAGACCGATGACGCGCTGGCCCGCGCCCCGGACATCCGCGCCTTTCTTTGCCAGGCGCGGCATGACGTGGCGCCATTCGACGACACACGCGCATGGCTCGAACATCTGGCGAACTGAAAGCGGGCGAGCGCCTCGCCGCGCTGGCCGCTCTCGCTCGACGCCGCGAAGCCGGCCTGCGCGCCGCATTGGCCCGCATGACGGTCGCCGCGCGCGAGGCAGAGGCGGTGGTCACGGCGTGCGAGCAGGCGTGCGACGCGCAACGTCGCGTGTGGCAGGACGCGTTGTCGCGTGGTGGCGTCTACGGACGACGCGAAGCCGCCGGCGCACCGAGTGCGGTGGAAGCACTACGCGCGGCGCTGGGCGAGGCGCGCAACCGTCACAGCGCCGCGCTCGCGCATGCGCAGCTCGCCGACGCCGAAGTGCGCCAGCAGCGCGAGCGCCTACAGGCGAATGCACGCAAGCAGGAGAAGTTGCGGGAGTTGCTGACGCTTTACCGTCGGTGAATGCGCTGCAGGGCGCGAGCGACGCCCGGCGTCATTGCCCGTCGCCAGGGGAATCAAGGGAATCAAGGGGATTGCGCGCCCATGTCGAACGAAACGCGCTCATCACGTTTGCCATCAAGAGGACTTCACGATGCGTACCCTTCACCGAAGTGGCCTGTCGGCCGATGCGTTCGTCAGCGCGGGCGACCGATCGTCCTCGCCTCGACGTGATACCACGACGCCCGGCGTTCGTCGAAGCGACAACCGTCGCGAACGGACATTCAGCCTGGCGTGCGAGCCTGCTGCGTGCGTGTCCGGTCCCGCCGATGTGCTGCGCTGGCTGCGCGTCTGGCACGCGCGTCAGGAGGCCAACTGGGACGGCGGCAGTTCGTTGCGTGTCTTGGTGCATGGCGGCGCGCTCGATACGTTGGTCGTCGAAGCGCGGCGGGGACGGCAGGGCGTCACGGTGAGTTTGCTATGTGTGCAGCTCACGATGTACCGTCGCTTGCTCGCGCATCGCGGCCGGCTCGAGCGCGCGCTGACGTCGCGGCTGAAGTTGCCCGTCATGATCGAAGTCGAGGCGCGCTATGCGCCTTGAGCCAGACGTCGAGGTCACACCACGGCCGGGGCCGCTGGACGACGCGCTCGCGGGCGTTGCCTGCGTGGCGTTTGTCGAAGGCGATACCCAAGTCTGCGTCGGCTGGCTTCGTTCGGGCGGGGAGGGGCTCATGGTGACGGCGCGTGTCGACGACGGTGTCGTCGGCGAGACGCGCTTCTGGTGCGACGCACAGCAGTGGTGCGACTGGCTCGCGCCGAGCTTGCCGGTACCGTCGTGGGACGCGTTGCCGCCTGCGTGGCAGGCGAGTGCGGCATCGCTCACGCTGGCGGTGAGCGAGGAGCGTACGGACACGTTGTCCGATACTGCGGGCGGCGCGCGGGGTGAGGGACGTGCTGGACGTGCTGCAAGTGAGGAAAGTGAGGAAAGTGAGGAAAGTGAGGAAAGTGAGGAAAGTGAGGGAAGTGAGGGAAGTGAGGGAAGTGAGGGAGGTGAGGGCACTGTCTGGGGGGTGGGAGATGCCGGAAATGCGGGAAATGCGGGCGACACGGAGCGCGCGGGCAACGGCGCATACGTGACCGATGCCACGGACGCCGCCTCCGACACCGCGTCATGGCCGCGCGCGACAGCCGTCGCGCCTGCACAGGTGGACACGGCGTGGCGCGTGGGCATGGTGTTGCGGCGAGACGGGCGGCGGTTGGTGTTGATGTACGTCGATGGCGCAACGTCGTGGTTGCGAGAGCGCTGCCGACGGGCGACGCCCCGCGACACCGCGCTCGATCCGTCGGGATTGCCGGCGCGTCGATGTGCGCTGGTGGCTGGATGGGCGACACTGCCCCGCGCGCAATGCGAGCGGCTCCAGGTGGGAGATGCCGTGCTCCTCGACGTGGCGGCCGACATCGCGAGTGGTGAGTACTGGCTGGTGGACGGTGACCGCGCCATCGCCATGCGCGGTGGATCGCCGCTGGATCATCGCGTCGTTCACCTCGATGGCACTGACGCCGACCCTTCCGGCGACACCGTGTCGACAGGCGCTGCATCGCACCCCGAAGCCGTCATCGTGCGGTTGGCTGCCCTTGTCGCCGAGAGGCAATTTCCCATTCCGTGGCTGACCGCCTGGCGTTCAGGCAACGATGCGGTTTCCCAAAGCGAGGCCACCGCCTGCGCGCTGCCTGCCGATCGAATCACGCTCCAGCGCGACGATGCCCCGTGGGCCACCGGACGCTTGCTGCGTTTCGAAGACGGGGGACTCGCGGTGTGCATCGACGGCATGATCGGCGCGCCCACCGCCGACGGCGCGATCGACGCCGCGCCACCCGAACACGGCATGCCCATTTGCGACGATTTTCCCAGCGATATTTCGGGTCGTGACCGGATGGGCGTGCATTCGGAGACGACCTAACATCCTTCGACGGAAGGTTGTGGCGTGCGCGCGTCGCTTGCGTTGCGCAACGCCGACCGGGTGCGCGGTGAACCCTTCCGGCGACATCATTCGTCGGCGTTCGTCGGCATTTGGTTTGCGTTTGGCGCAGGGTGCGTCGCCCGTCCCCGTTCTGCCTTGTCAGCGCTGACCGAAGACCTAGCCCGGCAGTCAACGACGCTCATTGGAGTTTGCATGTCCCTGCTCGACCACCCGGTGCAGCTCATCGTCCTGCTGTCGCTGCTCTCGATCATGCCATTGCTGGTGGTGCTGGGGACTGCATTTCTGAAGCTGGCGGTCGTGTTTGCCTTGTTGCGCAATGCGCTCGGCACGCAGCAGATCCCACCCAATATTGCCATTTACGGCCTGTCGCTCGTGCTCACGTGTTTCATCATGGCCCCGGTAGCCTTCGACATCGAGGCCAATCTCGAGGCGCGTCCCGTGTCGCTGTCGTCCAAGGATTTCGTGGCCGATGTCGATGCGAGCATCCTGTCGCCCTACCGCGCGTTTCTCACCCGTCACACCGATGCGAGACAACGCGACTTCTTCGCGAGCGTTGGCCGCGAGACGTGGCCGCAGGCGCATCGCGACCGACTGGGAAGCGATTCCCTGCTCGTGCTGATGCCGGCATTCGCGCTGAGCCAATTGGCCGAAGCCTTCAAGATCGGGCTGCTGCTGTACCTGCCGTTCGTCGTGATCGATCTGGTGATCTCGAACATCCTGCTGGCGATGGGCATGATGATGGTCTCGCCCATGACCATTGCGCTGCCGTTCAAGCTGCTGATCTTCGTGATGATGAACGGTTGGGAGCAGTTGGTGCGTCAGCTGATGCTCTCCTACGCATGACGGATCACGGAGCGCGTCCATGAGCGAAGCCATCGTCGTCAATCTCACGAGCGAGATGCTTTGGCTCACGCTGCTGATGTCGCTGCCCACCGTGGCGGTGGCGGCGGCGGTCGGCGTGCTGGTCTCGCTGGTCCAGGCGCTCACGCAGGTGCAGGACCAGACCGTGCAGTTCCTTATCAAACTCATCGCGGTGTCGGTCACGCTGGCCGCCACCTACGCGTGGATGGGTCACGTGCTGCTGCATTACGCGGGTAACGCGTTCGAGCAGATCAGCCGGATGCGGTGAGTGCCATGACGTCCTCCCTCGTGCCGGGCATGGCGCCTGGCGTCGACACCTTGCTTTCGCCGTTGTGGGCCGACCTGTACGGCTGGTTGGTGGCGTGGGGCGTGGCGATGCTCCGCCCGCTGGGCATCGCGATGCTGCTGCCCGTGTTCTCCGTGGGCATGCTTGGCGCCGGCATGCTGCGCAATGCGCTGGTGCTGGCGCTTGCGTTGCCGGTCGTGTCGCTCGTGCATGCGAGCCCGGACATGCCGTCGCACTGGGGCGCGTGGGGCATGATGATTTTGCGCGAGCTGTGCATTGGCGGCCTGTTGGGATTTGCCGCAGCGCTGCCTTTCTGGGCCGTCGATATGGCGGGGTACGTGATCGACACGATGCGCGGCGCGTCCATGGCGAGTGTGCTCAATCCGCTGATGGGGGCGCAGTCGTCGGTGTTCGGCATTGCGCTTACCCAAATGCTTTGTGTGTTGTTCTTTGTCACCCCGGCGGCGCAGGCATTACTCACCGCGCTCTATGACTCCTACGCCGCACTGCCGGTCGGCCAGCCGTGGCAATGGCATGACGACAGCGTTGCCTGGCTGCTCGCGCTCTGGCAGGCGATGCAGGTGATGTGCGTGGCGGTGGCGTTGCCTGCGATGGTCGTGATGGTGCTCGTCGATATGTCGATGGGCTTTATCAACCGCGCCGCGCAGCAGCTCAACGTGTTCTTTCTTGCCATGCCCGTGAAAAGCGCGATGGCGCTGCTGGTGACGGTGGCCAGCCTGCCGTTCGCCATCGCCGTGCCGCTGCAGAGCTGGTATCGCCTGCCCGACGTGTTTCGCGCCTGGGCCGCGTTGGCGCTGCCCGCGTCGTGAGGTCGACATGAGCGAAAAGAGCCAGCCGCCTACCCCCAAGAAAATCGAGGACGAGCGCAAGAAGGGGCGCGTCGCGAAGAGTGCCGATCTTGCCGTGTGCATGCAGCTCGGTGTGGTGTTGGCGTGGCTGACCTTCGAAGGCCCGGCGCTGTACGACGCGTTGCAAGCCCTTGTATCGCGCATGCTGGGAGGGCTCAACGATCCGGTGGAAGATGCCGTGCACGGCATGCTCGGCCCATCGCTGCTGCTCTTCGTGCGTTTCGCCGGCGGACTCGCCGTGCTGTTGATCGTGACCACGTGGCTCGCGATGGTGCTGCAGGTGGGCATGCTCGTGGCGCCCGAGAGCGTTCGTCCCAAGTACGAGCGTATCGACCCCATCGCCAAGGCCAAGCAGTTGTTCTCGATGCAGTCGTTCTTCGAGTTCGGCAAGTCGCTCGTCAAGGTGGCGGTACTGGCCGTGGTCTTTTTCTATCTCATCCGACAGTACACGCCGTCGCTGGCCGCGCTGCCGCAGTGCGGGCCGTCGTGCGGCCTTGCTCTCACGGCCCGGTTGCTGTTTTGGCTGATGGCGGTGCTGGTCGTTGCCTATGTGGTGTTTGGCGGGCTCGACTTCGCTTATCAGAAGTATCAACTGCGCAAGCAATTGATGATGTCTCATGACGAGATCAAGCGGGAATCCAAGGAGGTCGAGGGCGACCGGGAGATCAAGAACAAGCGGCGCGACATTCACCGCGAGACGATCGAGAGCGGCAGTCTGTCCGACAACGTGAAGCGCTCGACGGCGGTGGTGCGCAACCCGACGCGACTGGCCATTTGCCTGCGCTATGTGCCCGGCGAGACGCCCGTGCCGCTCGTGATCGAGAAGGGTCGCAACGCGCGCGCGCGAACCATCGTGCGCCTCGCCGAGCGCGAAGGCGTGCCGGTGGTCGAGCATGTGCCGGTGGCGCGTCGGCTGATGGACGACGTCGAGATCGATGGCCCGATTCCCGCCGATCTGTTCGATGCGGTGGCCGCGATTCTGCGGCTCGCGCTCGACCTGCCGTATGAAGTGCAAGCGGCGAAAGCCACACTGGATGCCGATGGGATGCCGCAGGACGGTTGCATCGGACGCGACACGCAGGACGCGCCCACGTGCTCGACCTCGGGAGACGGCGCATGAGTGGGCGTTCGATTCGGAATTCTCGCTGGTGGAACGCTCGGCTCGCGGGCGGCGTACTGAGTGTGTTGAGCGTGCTGGGGCCGTCAATGTCGGCCTGGGCGATGGACGCGCGATTGCTGCCGCGTCACCCGCGAGTGGCTGAGGCACAGCTTGTGGTGCCCGTGCCGCGCGCCACGCCAGAGGCGTTGGCGCGACCCGCGCAAGCGCCAGTCGTGGCTAGCCCGCGCGACACGGCGGCACAGACGTCTATCGTCGCCAGCCCCCGCGACACGATGGCGCCAACGTCTGTCGTCGCCAGCCCCCGCGACACGGGGGCACCGACCTCCGTCATCGCCAGCCCTCGCGACACGGCGGCACTGACGTCTGCCGAGCCCGCGCTGCCTTTCGACTCGCTGGTACAACGCGCGGCGCAGGTGGCGTCGGTCGACGCCGCGCTGCTGCACGCCATTATCGATACCGAGTCGGGATATGACCCGCAGGCGGTCTCAGTGCGGGGCGCGATCGGGTTGATGCAGGTGCTGCCGCGCACCGGTGAGCGCTTCGGCGTAAGACGTCTCGAAGATCCCGCGGAAAATGTGCGAGCCGGGGCGTCCTACATCCGCTGGCTGCTGTCGCGCTTCGATGACGATCTGACGCTGGCCCTGGCGGCCTACAACGCGGGGGAGGGCGCCGTGCTGCGTTACGGGCGTCAGATCCCGCCGTTCCCGGAGACGCAGAATTACGTGCGCAAAGTGATGGCCGGGTACACGCGTCTGCGCGAGGCGAACTCAGCGCCTGTCGTGTCCGCACCGCCTATGCGGCCTGGCGAGAGCACGCCGCGCATCCGACCCGTGCCGTCCGGGCAGCCCACGCAGTCCGCACAGTCCACGGAACCCATGCAGTCCATGCAGACCGTTCGGACCGTTCAGACCGTTCAGACCGTTCAGACCGCGCGTCCCACACATTTCATGCAGCCCACACCGTCGACACAGCCCATGCAGCCCATGCAGCCAGCCACCGTGCTTGTCGACACGAACAACGACACCCGTTCGTCCGGCAGGACACGGCCGGCCTCGGAACGCGGCGATGGCGCCTCGGACGCGGCCGCGACGGCGCGCGCCTGGCGCTTGCTGCGAGGGGTAGGGGCGCTGCTCACGCGCAGCCCGTCGGCGGAAGCCGCCGGCGGCCACGGACGCGACCGGCCAGCGGTCGTCATGCCCGCGCGCGGGCAAGAGCGCAGCGCTGGCCCAGCGACCGGCGGATAGGGTGGACTACCTCGCGGAGACGATGTCGGCGATCGGCGGATAGGGTGGACTACCTCGCGGAGACGATGTCGGCGACCGGCGGATAGGGTGGACTACCGCGTGGGGACGGTGTCAGCGACCTGCGGATAGGGTGGACTACCTCGCGGGGGCGGTATCGGCGATCGGCGGACAGGTGGACTACAGGGTGGGGACGGTGTCGGCGACCGACGGGCGCGCGGACATGCGCTCGAAGTGGTCCGCAAGATTGGGGTGCGTGTCGCGCCAAGCGATCTCCGGATACCGGAAATCGAGATAGCCGAGCGCGCAGACCAAGGCCACGTCGGCCAGCGTCAGGCGGTTGCTCGCGCACCATTGGCGTTCGTCGAGTCCGCGTGCCATCGCCCGCAGCCCTTCGTCGATCTTGCTGCGCTGGCGGTCGATGAGCGCCTGCGAGCGCGAGGCCTCGTCGTGAAACATCGCTTCGACGCGAATCTGCACGGCGGCGTCCGTCAGGCCGTCGGCGAGCGCTTCCCAGCAGCGCACTTCGGCGCGTTCGCGGCCCGAGGGCGGAATGAGCTTGCCTACCGGGGAGAGCGTGTCGAGGTACTCGCAGATCACGCGCGAGTCGAACACGGCTTCGCCGTCTTCCATGACCAGACACGGCACTTTGCCCAGCGGGTTGGACTGCTGGATACGGGTGTCGTCTGCCCACACGTTCTCCAGCTCGAGTTTGTAGTCGAGCTTCTTCTCAGCCAGCACAATGCGGACTTTGCGAACGTAGGGACTGGCGAGGGCGCCGATCAACTTCATGTGAATCCTTGATAAATCGCGGTAGCGCGGGGGAGAGTATAACGTGCGCTCCGGGGTGTCGCGTGCGCGTGTTGCGAATGCCTCAGCACAGGGCGAGCGAGGCCGGAATTGCGACGACGTGGATCCGCGCCGGGATGGGCGAGGCCGAGAATGGTAAAATACTGGCCTTTCCGAGTTGGCGGCTCGCCGGCTCCCCCGATTTTCTTTTTCGGTGCCCAGTGCCATGTCCGACGAATTCTCCCCATTGACCGCGCTTTCCCCGCTCGACGGCCGTTATGCCAGCAAGACCGACGCCCTGCGTCCGTGGCTGTCCGAGGCGGCATTCATGCGCCACCGCGTGACGGTCGAAATCCATTGGCTGATCGCCCTGTCCAAGGCCGGTTTCGCGGAAATCGCGCCATTCTCGGCCGATGCGGAGACGTTCCTGCTGAACCTGGCCACCCAGTTCTCGAACGCCGATGCGCAGCGCATCAAGGACATCGAAAAGGTCACGAACCACGACGTGAAGGCCGTCGAGTACTGGCTCAAGGAGAAGGTGCAGGGCCAGGCGGAACTCGAGAAGGCGAGTGAATTCATCCACTTCGCCTGCACGTCGGAAGACATCAACAACACCTCGCACGGCCTGATGATCAAGGGTGCGCGCGACAAGGTCGTCGTGCCCGCGCTCGAATCGCTGGTCGCCAAACTCGGCGAACTGGCCCGCGAGCACGCCGCCCAGCCGATGCTCTCGCGCACGCACGGTCAGCCGGCGTCGCCGACCACGCTCGGCAAGGAACTGGCCAACGTCGCCGTGCGTCTGGCACGCGCGCTGGAGCGCGTTCGCCGTGTCGAACTGCTCGCCAAGATGAACGGCGCGGTCGGGAACTACAACGCTCACCTCTCGGCCTACCCGGACTACGACTGGGAAGCTTTCTCGAAGGCCGTGATCGAACAGCGCCTGGGCCTGACGTTCAACCCGTACACGATCCAGATCGAGCCGCACGACTACATGGCCGAGCTGTTCGACGCCGTCTCGCGCGCCAACACCATCCTGCTCGATCTGAACCGCGACATCTGGGGCTATATCTCGGTGGGCTACTTCAAGCAGAAGACGAAGGCCGGCGAAATCGGTTCGTCGACCATGCCGCACAAGGTCAACCCGATCGATTTCGAGAATT
This sequence comes from Pandoraea eparura, assembly GCF_902459725.1. Taxonomy (GTDB): domain Bacteria; phylum Pseudomonadota; class Gammaproteobacteria; order Burkholderiales; family Burkholderiaceae; genus Pandoraea; species Pandoraea eparura. The sequence continues at coordinate 117,396 of NZ_CABPSH010000002.1, read as the reverse complement.
CGGAAGGCAACCTCGGTCTGGCCAACGCCGTGCTGCGCCACCTGGCCGACAAGCTGCCGGTCTCGCGCTGGCAGCGCGACCTGACCGACTCGACCGTGCTACGCAACATCGGCGTGGCGTTCGGCTACAGCCTGCTCGCGTACGATTCGTGCAAGCGCGGTCTGGACAAGCTCGAAGTCAACCCGCAGCGTCTGAACGAAGACCTCGACAACACGTGGGAAGTGCTGGCCGAGCCGGTGCAGACCGTGATGCGCCGCTTCGGCGTTCCCAACCCGTACGAGCAGCTCAAGGAGCTGACGCGCGGCAAGGGCATCACGCGTGAGGCGCTGCAGGACTTCATCAAGCAACTGGCCATTCCGGAAGACGCGAAGGCCCGTCTGCTGCAAATGACGCCCGCGAACTACGTCGGTATCGCCGAGTCGCTCGCCAAGCGCGTTTGACGACGGTTGAAGGCGTTTGAGGGCGTAGGGCCTCAAGCGCGCTTTCATCGCCTCAATGACACAACAAAACGGGCCGCTTCTGCGGCCCGTTTTGCATGGTGAGGGCCGCATCGATCGCGGCGGCGGGAGCTGCGGCCGTGGCAACGCGCTCTGCGATGACCAGGGCGACAGGAACACGGTGTTCGCACGACGCGCACGCGAAAAAAAACCGCCGGACATGCCGGCGGTCTTCCTGATGGAACGCGGTGAGCCCGTCAGACTCGCGCGCCGAAGTTCGGGTCGTTGCGATCGACGCCTTCCTCACCATCCTTGTTGCTGTGCTTGATGAGGTCTTCGCGCTTCACGCCGAGCCACATCGCGATGGCCGCAGCCACGAACACCGACGAGTAGATACCGAACAGAATACCCACGGTCAGGGCGAGGGCGAAGTAGTGCAGCGTCTGTCCGCCGAAGAAGAACATCGACAGCACCATCATTTCCGTGCTCGCGTGCGTGATGATCGTACGCGACATGGTCGTCGTGATGGCGTGGTCGATGACTTCACGCACCGTCGCCTTGCGCATCTTTCGGAAGGTCTCGCGAATCCGGTCGAAGATCACGACCGATTCGTTCACCGAGTAGCCGAGCACCGCCAGCACCCCCGCGAGCACGGCCAGCGAGAACTCCCACTGGAAGTAGGCGAAGAAGCCTAGAATGATCACCACGTCGTGCAGGTTGGCGATCACGCCGGCCACGGCGAACTTCCATTCGAAGCGGAACGACAGGTAGATGATGATGCCGATGACCACGAAGGTCAGCGCCAGCAGGCCATCCGTGAATAGCTCGTGGCCAATCTGCGGACCGACGAACTCCACGCGACGCAACTGCACGTCGGGGGCGTCGGCCTTCAGGGCGGACATCACGGCGTCGCTTTGCTGCGCGCTGGTGACCTGCTTGCCGTCAGAGCCGTTCTGAATCGGCAGGCGGATCATCACGTCGCGCGAGGTGCCGAAGCTCTGCACCTGCACGTCGCGATAGCCGAGCTTGCCGACTTCGCCTCGAATCTTCTCGAGATCGGCCGCCTGCGAGTAGGCCACTTCCATGACCGTACCGCCGGTGAACTCGATCGACATGTGCAGGCCCCGCGTGAGCAGGAAGAACACCGCCGCCACGAACGTGAGCGCCGAGATAATGTTGAAGATCAGGGCGTGCCGCATGAACGGCACGTCTTTCTTGATGCGGAAAAATTCCATGACTGTTTCCTCTCGCGCCTGCGGTTATTGCTCGCCTGCGTCGGGTGCGTTTTTCGCACCGTCCGGGCGCCAGACCTGACCGATCGCCAGCGTCTTGAGCTTGCGACGGCTGCCGTACCACAGGTTGACCAGACCGCGCGAGAAGAACACGGCCGAGAACATCGAGGTCAGAATACCCAGGCAGTGCACCACGGCAAATGCGCGCACCGGGCCCGAACCGAACGCCAGCAGCGCCAGACCGGCGATGAGCGTGGTCACGTTCGAGTCCAGAATCGTCGCCCAGGCATGCTCGAAGCCCAGCGAAATCGCCTTCTGTGCCGACGCACCGGCGCGCAGTTCTTCGCGAATGCGTTCGTTGATCAGCACGTTGGCGTCAATGGCCATACCGAGCGTGAGCGCGATCGCCGCAATCCCGGGCAGCGTGAGCGTGGCTTGCATCATCGAGAGCACGGCCACCAGCAGCAACAGGTTGAACAGCAGGGCGATCACCGAGAACACGCCGAACAGCATGTAGTACGCCATCATGAACAACGCGATGGCGATCAGGCCGTACATCACCGAGTCGACCCCCTTGTGTACGTTATCGGCACCCAGGCTCGGACCGATCGTGCGTTCTTCGATGATCTCCATCGGGGCGGCCAGCGAACCGGCGCGCAGCAGAAGTGCCAGGTCGTTGGCGCCCTGCGCCGAGCCCATGCCGGTGATCTGGAAGTTCTGGCCCAGTTCGCTGCGGATGTTCGCCACCGTCAGCACTTCGCCCTTGCCCTTTTCGAACAGCACGATGGCCATCGGCTTGCCGATGTTGTCGCGCGAGACGTCGCGCAGCACACGGCCGCCGGCGGCGTCGAGCTTGATGCTGACCGACGGTTGCTGGTGATCGTCGAAGCCCGCGGACGCGCTGGTGATGCGATCGCCGCTGAAGATCACCTGACGCTTGAGCATCACCGGCGCGCCGTTGCCGTGCAGGAACAATTCGTCCTGCGGCGGCACCGGTGTGTCGGCCGTGATGAGGCGGGGGGCGTCCGGATCGACCAGACGCGCTTCGAGCGTTGCCGTGCGGCCGATGATGTCCTTCGCCTTGGCGGTGTCCTGCACGCCGGGCAACTGCACGACGATGCGGTCCGGGCCTTCCTGCTGAATCACCGGCTCGGCCACACCGAGTTCGTTCACCCGGTTATGCAGCGTGACGATGTTCTGCTTGACGGCGTTGTCCTGTACCGCACGACGGGCGGCTTCCGTGAAGGCGCCCACGACCTTGAACGTTCCGTTCGGGCCGGCTTGCGTGGTGTAGGACAGATCGGGCAGGCCGTCGGTCAGGGCACCGCGGGCGCGCTCGGCGTCGTTCTGGTCGCTGAAGACGGCTTCGATGCCAGTGTCCGTGCGCGTCACGCCGCTGTGGCGGATGTTCTTGTCGCGCAGCAGCGTGCGGGCATCGGCGGCGCTCGCGTCCAGGCGCTTGGTGATGGCGCCGGCCATGTCGACTTGCAGCAGGAAGTGCACCCCGCCACGCAGGTCGAGACCGAGATACATCGGCAGCGCGTGGATTCGGGTGAGCCATTCCGGCGAGGCCGAGAGCAGGTTGAGCGCGACGACGTAGGTCGGGTCCGTCGGGTCGCTGTTCAGCGCCGTCTGGAGCATGTCCTTGGCGCGCAATTGCGTATCGGTGTCGGCGAAGCGAATGCGCACGCTCGGGTTGTTGCCCGTGCTGTCGAACACGGCGCCTTGGTAGGCGATGTTCTGCGCCTTGAGCGCGTCTTCGGCGCGCGCGAGCGTCGAGGCATCGACCTTGACGGTCGCCTTGACGCTGGAAATCTGTACTGCCGGTGTTTCACCGAACAGGTTGGGCAGCGTATAGAACACCCCGATGGCAAGCGCCACCAGAATGAGGATGTACTTCCAGAGAGGATAGCGATTCATAGCAGCGGGCTAGGGTGATGCCATGTGGCAAACCGTGCTTCAGACCGGCTGTGCATGGCAACGAGGGTCGCCACGACCGGCGTCGCCATGCACAGCGGCCGCCGGTGGGCGGCCGCGTACGGTGGCGCGAAGGCTCAGAGCGCCTTGATGGTGCCCTTCGGCAGCAGGGTGGTGACGGCGCCCTTCTGCACGTTGATTTCGACGTTCTCGGCGATCTCCACGGTCAGGAAGGTCTCGCCGACCTTCGTGATACGACCGGCCAGACCGCCCGAGGTCACGACTTCGTCGCCCTTGGCGAGCGCCGCCAGCATGTTGCGCGTTTCTTTCTGACGCTTCATTTGCGGACGGATCATGATGAAGTACAGCACCACGAACATCAGCACGAGCGGCAGGAAGCTCATCAGGTTGCTGGTCGGGCTCGCGGCGCCTGCCGTCTGAGCGAAGGCATTGGAAATCAGCACTTTCGGTTCTCCTTATGTAAGACGTGTAAAAGCCGCGTGTGGCCGGGACTCCGGACACGCGCGGCGTGTGTTTCGGTGCGTGGATGCAGGATCCAAGCCCGACATTTTACCACTGCCCAACCCCGGCCCCCGGGGTTTCGGCGCCCGCTTGCGCGTGCCGGCCGTCAATGCACGCCGCGCGCGCGATCGGCCCGGAACTGGGCGACAAACGCGTCGAAACGGTGGGCTTCGATGGCATCCCGGATTTCCTGCATCAGCGTGAGATAGTAATGCAGGTTGTGGATGGTGTTGAGCCGCGCGCCCAGAATCTCCCCGGCGCGCTGCAAATGGTGCAGGTAGGCGCGCGAGAAGTTTCGACAGGCGTAACAGCCGCAAGTTTCGTCCAGCGGACGTGTATCGGTCTTGTGCGAAGCGTTGCGGATCTTCAGATCGCCGAATCGGGTGAAGATCCAGCCATTTCGGGCGTTACGCGTGGGCATCACGCAGTCGAACATGTCGACGCCCGCGGCCACGCCCGCGACCAGGTCCTCGGGCGTGCCGACCCCCATCAGGTAATGCGGCTTGTTCGCCGGCAGCCGCGGCGCCACGTGCTCTAGCACGCGCATCATGTCTTCCTTCGGCTCGCCGACCGACAATCCGCCGATCGCATAGCCGTGGAAGTCCAGTTCCGACAACCCGGCGAGCGATTCGTCGCGCAAATGTTCGTACATGCCGCCCTGCACGATCCCGAACAGCGCATTCGGATTCTCGAGACGGTTGAATTCGTCGATGGAGCGCTTGGCCCAGCGCATCGACATGCGCATCGACTGACCGGCCTCGACTTCCGTGGCCGGGCGACCATCGATCTCGTACGGTGTGCATTCGTCAAACTGCATGACGATGTCCGAATTGAGCACATGCTGGATCTGCATCGAGATTTCGGGCGAGAGGAAGAGACGGTCGCCATTCACGGGCGACGCGAACTTCACCCCCTCTTCGCTGATCTTGCGCAGCTCACCGAGGCTGAACACCTGAAAGCCGCCGGAATCGGTGAGAATCGGACGATCCCAGCCCATGAAGCGGTGCAGGCCGCCGTGGGCGGCAATCGTCTCCAGCCCCGGGCGCAGCCAGAGGTGGAAGGTGTTGCCGAGGATGATCTGGGCGTTGTTCTCGACGAGTTCGGCCGGCGACATCGCCTTGACCGAGCCGTAGGTGCCGACCGGCATGAAGATGGGCGTCTCGACCACGCCGTGGTTGAGCGTGACGCGCCCCCGGCGGGCTTGCCCGTCGGTGGTGATGAGTTCGAACTTGAGCATGTGTCGTGCGCCCCGGCACCACCGGCAACACAAGCCGGCGCCCGCACGGGACGTCAAAAAAGCGGCCAGCGCCCCATGCGCGGCCAAGGCAGTATTGTACCGGGTCGCACGGCCGTGCGGCGTCGGGCGGAATCGCTCAGATGGCGCTCAGGCGGCGGCTTTCGGTGCGTCGTGAGGTGCCACGCGCGAGAGGATCATCGCGTCGCCATAGCTGAAGAAGCGGTAGCGCTGCTCGATGGCGTGCCGGTAGGCCGCGCGGATCGTCTCCATTCCCGAGAACGCCGACACCAGCATGAGCAGCGTCGATTTGGGCAGGTGGAAGTTGGTGATGAGCCGGTCGACCAATTGGAAACGGTAGCCGGGCGTGATGAAGATGTCCGTCTCGGCACTCCCGGCGCGCAGCGTGCCCGGCGTGCCGCCCGCGGCCAGCGTGGCTTGTGCGGCCGACTCCAGGGCGCGCATCGACGTCGTGCCGACCGCCACCACGCGGCCGCCGCGCGCGCGCGTGGCGGCAATGGCATCGACCAGCGACGGGGTGATCTCGTACCACTCCGAGTGCATCTTGTGCTCGCCGATGTTCTCCACACGCACCGGCTGGAACGTGCCCGCGCCAACGTGCAGTGTGAGCGTGGCACGATGCACGCCCAGCGCGTCGAGGCGGGCGAAGAGGGCGTCGTCGAAATGCAGCCCGGCGGTCGGCGCGGCCACCGCGCCCGGGTTGCGGGCATAGACGGTCTGGTAGCGCGTTTCGTCGGCGGCGTCGGCGTCGTGGGCGATGTACGGTGGCAGCGGCAGGCGGCCGTAGGTCTCCAGCAGCGTATAGCAGTCGTCCGGGAAATGCAGCGTGTAGAACGGTTCGACGCGCTCGCCGACGGTCACATCGAACGCGTCGGCCAGGTGCAGGACGGTGCCCGGCGCCGGGCTCTTGCTCGCGCGGATCTGCGCGAGCACGGTGCGGTTGTCGATCACGCGCTCGACGAGCACTTCGATCCTGCCACCGCTCGCCTTCTGGCCGAACAGGCGTGCCTTGATGACACGGGTGTCGTTGAATACGAGCAGGTCGCCGGGCGCGAGCAGGCCAGGCAGATCGGCGAAGCGCCGGTCGTACAGATGCGGCGGCGTGACACTGCCGTCGACCTCCAGCAGGCGGCTGGCGGTGCGCTCGGTGAGGGCCGTCTGCGCGATCAGTTCGGGTGGCAGGTCGAAATCGAAATCGGAAAGGGTATACATCAGCGTTTACAATGCGTAGCAACCGACATTTTACTTGGTTCGTCCGAAGGCCTGCCGGCACGGTGTGCGCCTCGCGGCCGAACGTCCCCGACTCGCGACTGCATGACCGAACGCAGAATGCCCGCCACCGCGCCTGACGACGCCCCTGCTGACCTCGTGGATCTTGCCGATGCCGATGACGCACAGGTCGGCGTCGCGCCACGTCCCGCGGCGAAGCGCGCGCGGCGCCCGGCCACGTCGGCTGCGTCAGATACCGCACCCACGGGGGCCGACGAGACGGCGTCCGTCAAGTCCGGCAAATCCTCGAACACCGCGAAGACCGCTGTACGCAAGACGACCGGCTCGGGCACTGCCGACAAGCTCGTCAAGCTAGGTCTGAAGCGCGACATCGACCTGATTCTGCATCTGCCGATGCGCTACGAGGACGAAACCACGCTGCGCAAGATCGGCGAGGTGCTGCCGAGCGAACTGGCGCAGGTGGAAGGTGTCGTCACGTCGAGCGAAGTGGCCTACCGGCCGCGCCGTCAATGGGTCGTACGTATTGCGGACGAAGGCCACGAGCTCGTGCTGCGTTTTCTGAATTTCTACGGCAGCCAGCAGAAGCAGCTCGCCGTCGGCACGCGTGTGCGCGTGCGAGGCGAAGTGCGTGGCGGCTTCTTCGGATTGGAGATGGTGCACCCCGCCTATCGCGTGGTGCAGGACGCCGCGGCGCCGCTGCCGGAATCCCTGACGCCGGTGTATCCGAGTGCGGCGGGCCTGTCGCAAGCGTATCTGCGCAAGGCGATCCACAACGCGATGGCGCGCACGCCGCTACCGGAGTTGTTGCCGCCAGGGCTGCTCCAGCGTGTTCTGGGGCCCGACCATCCGCTCCCGGCGCTGGCCGACGCCGTGCATCTGCTGCACGCGCCTCCGCCCAATGTGTCCGAGACAGCGCTTGTCGAGCGCTCGCATCCGGCATGGCTGCGCATCAAGTGCGAGGAATTGCTCGCGCAGCAACTCTCGCTCAAACGCGCGCAGGCGGCGCGTCGGCGGCTCGCGGCCCCTGCCCTCGGCGCGCGGGTGCGGGGCGGTTTGCTTGAACGCTTCGAGGCGGCACTGCCATTCCGTCTGACCGGCGCCCAGCAACGTGTGTGGGCCGAGATCCGCGCCGATCTTGCCGAACCCCATCCAATGCAGCGCCTCTTGCAGGGCGACGTGGGCAGCGGCAAGACGATCATTGCGGCGCTGGCCGCCGCCCAGGCCATCGACGCGGGGTATCAGGCGGCGATCATGGCGCCGACCGAGATCCTCGCGGAGCAGCATCTGCGCAAACTCTCTGGCTGGCTCGCGCCATTGGGCGTCGAGGTGGCGTGGCTGGCGGGCAGCATGAAGGCAAAGGAAAAGCGCGAGGCCCTTGCGCGCGTGGCGAGCGGTGACGCACAGCTCGTCATCGGCACGCACGCCATCATTCAGGACACCGTCACGTTTGCCCGGCTGGGCATGGCGGTCGTCGACGAGCAGCACCGGTTCGGCGTGGCGCAGCGTCTGGCGCTGCGCAGCAAGATGCAAACCGCCGGTATGGGCGCCAACGCCATGCCGCATCAATTGATGATGAGCGCGACGCCCATCCCGCGCACGCTCGCGATGACGTACTACGCCGATCTGGATGTTTCCGTGATCGACGAGTTGCCGCCCGGCCGCAGCCCCGTCGTCACCAAGCTGATCAGCGATACGCGGCGTCCGGAAGTGATCGAGCGTGTTCGGGCGGCGGCGCTGGCCGGTCGTCAGGTGTACTGGGTTTGCCCGCTGATCGAGGAGAGCGAGGCCCTGCAATTGCAGACGGCCGTCGACACGCACGCGCAACTGGTCGCGGCGCTGCCCGACCTGCGCGTGGGCCTGGTGCACGGGCGGCTCTCGCCGGCGGAGAAGGCCGCCGTGATGGACGACTTCACGCGCGGCGACACCCATCTGCTGGTGGCGACCACGGTCATCGAAGTGGGCGTGGACGTGCCCAACGCCTCGCTGATGGTGATCGAACACGCGGAGCGTTTCGGGCTTGCGCAGCTTCACCAGTTGCGTGGACGCGTCGGACGTGGTTCTGCGGAATCGGTGTGCCTGCTGATGTACGCGTCGCCGTTATCGATGGGCGCGAAGGCACGTTTGCAGACCATGCGCGAGACCACAGACGGCTTCGTCATCGCGCGACGCGATCTGGAAATCCGCGGCCCGGGCGAATTTCTCGGCGCGCGGCAGTCGGGCGCGGCGATGTTGCGCTTTGTCGACCTGAACGAGGATGGCTGGCTGATCCCGGGCGCGCAGGAAGCCGCCGACGAGCTGCTCGCGTCGCATCCTGGTGCTGTGGCGGCGCACCTGGAGCGTTGGCTGGGCGCACGAGAAGACTTTCTGAAGGCATGATTCCCGGTGTTGGCGCGACCGTCAGGGGGCAGGGCACCAGCGGTGACTTCAACACACGCATCAACGCACGCATCAACGCGGACGTCGACCGAAAACGGGCAATTGCCGCTCGATTGTGCTATAAAAAACAAAATCTATCGATTGCGGTAACTCGATTAATTTACACAGGTTAAGACGACATGACCCTCACGGAACTCAAGTACATCGTGGCGGTGGCGCGCGAACGCCATTTCGGTCGCGCCGCGGAAGCCTGTTTCGTCAGCCAGCCGACGCTCTCGGTGGCCATCAAGAAGCTCGAAGACGAGCTGAACGTACAGATTTTCGAGCGTGGCGCCGCCGAAGTGAGCGTGACGCCGCTCGGCGAGCAGATCGTTGCGCAGGCGCAGCGCGTGCTCGAGCAGACCATCGCCATCAAGGAAATCGCCAAGCAGGGACGCGATCCGCTTGCCGGGCCGCTGCGTCTGGGCGTGATTTACACGATCGGGCCGTATTTGTTGCCGTCCCTCGTCAAGCAGATGATCGAGACGACGCCGCAGATGCCGCTCATGCTGCAGGAGAACTACACGCTCAAGCTCATCGAACTGCTCAAGCAGGGCGAAATCGATGCGGCGGTCATGGCGCTGCCGTTCCCGGAGAGCGGCCTGATGGTGCGCCCGCTTTACGACGAACCGTTCGTCGTGGCGCTCCCGCGGTCGCACCCCTGGGCCGAGCGTGCGCACATCGACGCGGGCGATCTCAAGCAGGAGACGATGCTGCTGCTGGGCAGCGGGCATTGTTTCCGCGATCACGTGTTGGGCGTGTGTCCTGAACTGATGCGCTTCTCGCAAAATGCCGACGGGATCCAGAAGACGTTCGAAGGCTCCTCGCTGGAGACGATTCGCCACATGGTCGCGAGCGGCGTCGGCATCACTGTGCTGCCGAAGACGTCTGTGCCCGAAACGCAGGTGCCTGACAGTCTGCTGCGTTATGTGCCGTTCTCGGCGCCGGTGCCCGACCGTCGTGTCGTGCTGGCGTGGCGCAAGAGCTTCACGCGGCTGCCGGCCATCGAAGCCGTGGCGCAAGCCATCGCCAGATGCCATCTGCCGGGCGTGATTCCGCTCGATCTGCCGGCAACATCGAATTGACACGAGGGGTAGCCACGCCGGTTACCGCCTAACTTCGCCTAATCCGTGTCGCCCACGTAATGGTCATACGCCGTAGCATCGCGCTGCGGCGTATTGCTGTTGGCTATGAAATGCATAAAAACGATTCATTCGACCGTTTTGATAAAGAGAATTAATCTACTGTGGCAGCGGCTTTGCGGGGAGTCAGGCTTCCAGTTGATGCCAATGCCAATGCCAATGCCAATGCCAATACCTGTGCCTGTGCCGATGCGGATGTTGGTGCCGGTGCCGGTGTCTGTGGCGGTGCCGATGCCGGTGCCTGTGACGTGCATTAGGCAGTGGCGTCGACGACAGGCGAGGCGTTGGGGGGGGCTGAGCCGCAGCCGCGCGAGGACGACTACGATTCGAGGCTGCGTGCACTATTCAACGGGTTCGGGTACGGCCAGTTCAACCGGTTCGACTACGGCCAGAGGGCCCGTATTGCGGCAATGCCGTAAGCGCCGGCGTTGCGCGCGCTGGTGAGGGCGTCGGCTCGCATACCGCCGAGGGCAAACACCGGCAAAGACGTCTGCGCGGCGAGCGCGGTGAACGCGGGCCAGCCAAGCGGCTTGGCATCGGGATGGGTCGCGGTGACGAGCACGGGCGAGAGGGTAATGAAGTCGAGGCCCAGACGCGTGGCGCGTTCGACCTGTGCGGCGTCGTGACAGGCGGCGCTCACGAGCTTCCAGCCCGCTGGGCGACTCTGGCACGTCATGAGCCGAGCGCTCGTCAGATGCCAGCCGTCGGCCTGCGGAACGGTGCTGGCATGCACCCCGTTCGGCGCGTCGAGCCAGAGATCCGCAACGCTTGGCGGCGGGTTAAGGATAAGTTTCGCGCCGGCCGCGTGCGTCAACGCCAGGGCGCTCTCGGCCAAGGCCCGGTAGCCGTCGGCATCGAGCGAACGATTGCGAAGCTGTACGAGCCGGATACCTCGGGCGAGCGCTTGCGCTAGCTGCGACGCGAACCCCGCGATCTGCGTGCGCGACGCGACGTCGGGCGTCACCAGGAGTTGGCGCGGCAGAGGGGGCAGCGGCGTCTGCGCCGGAGGCGTGGCGGGGCTCGAGGCGTCTTGCGTGGCGCGGTGCTCGGGCATCGACAGATGGTAGTCGGGATCTGCGGGGTCGGCGGACATGCGCGCAGTGTACCCGGAATGGCGGCGCGCCCGTCTCGAGGAAAGTACGGAGATCGCTCGCGCGGAACATCGGCGCGAGGGAGGTATCCCACCCAGGTGTGACGGGTATCGTCACACGATCCCGATAGACTCGATCGATGCCAGCGAAAGCCGGGCTTTATTGGCCGGCGCCGGCATTTTCATTGCAGTGAAGTGTGCCCCCGCCATACGAAGGGGGCGCCATAACCAACGGAGTCAGACCATGGCAAAGAAGAATAATGTGGCTAGCGTGAACATCGGCATCAGCGAAAAGGATCGCAAGCGTATCGTCGACGGATTGAGCCATCTGCTGGCCGACACTTACACCCTTTACCTGAAGACGCACAACTTCCATTGGAACGTGACCGGCCCGATGTTCAACACGCTGCATCTGATGTTCGAAGGTCAGTACAACGAACTCGCGCTGGCCGTCGACCAGATTGCCGAGCGTATTCGTGCGCTGGGCTACCCGGCCCCCGGGACCTACAAGGAGTTCGCGAAGCTGTCGTCGATTCCCGAAGCCGAGGGTGTACCGGCAGCCGAAGAGATGATTCGTCAATTGGTCGAAGGGCAGGAAGCGGTGACGCGCACCGCGCGCGGTATTTTCCCGACGGTGGACGCTGCATCTGACGAGCCGACCGCCGACCTGCTCACGCAACGTATGCAGCTGCACGAAAAGAACGCGTGGATGCTGCGTAGCTTGCTGGCCTGAGCCGCAGCCGCTCCAGACGCTTCAGCGGTTTCAGACGCCCGTGCGTTCGCGCGGGCGTTTTTGTTTTTGCGTCGCGTCGCGTCCGCCGCCGTCCATGCGGGCGATCCGGCGTGCCTCGCGCAGTCAGGCTTTCACCGCTATCGAGCGTGAAATGTCATAGACAGGAGGTGCGCTCCGCAGTGCAGTCCAGTACACTGGCCGGATGCCTTTCGATTGGCTCGTCCGCACGCTCCTCGTCAGCCTGTTTCTGCCACCAGTCAACGTCCTGGTGCTCGCGGGTTTCGCCCTCGCCATCGCGCGGCGGTGCCCGCGTGTCGGCAAAACGTTGGCGGTCGTCGCGATACTGGCGCTATGGGTTCAGGCGATGCCTTGGTTCGCCCGGCAACTGGCCCGTCCGCTGGAAGCCGGAACCCCGGTCGACCTCAAGTCGCTCGACACCGCGCGCGGGTTGCCCGCCGCGGCGGCGACGCTGCCGCAGGCGGTGGTGATCCTCGGCGGCGGCGCGACCCGTCACGCACCCGAATTCGGTCGTGAAGGCGGTGCCGATGTGAAGGACCCCACTTTGGCCCGCGTGCGTTACGGCGCGCTGCTCGCGCGTCGCACGCAATTGCCGGTGCTCGTCTCGGGCGGCAGCCCGACCGGTGAAGTCGTCGAGGCGCGCATGATGGCGCAAGTCGCAACCGATGAATTCGGTGTCCCGGTGCGCTGGATCGAAGGGCAATCGTTGAATACGGCGCAAAACGCCACCTTCAGCGCGCGTATGCTGGCGAACGCCGGCGTGTCGCGCGTGTACCTGGTCACGAGTGCCTGGCATATGCGCCGCGCCCGCGATCAGTTCGAACGTGCCGGTCTTACGGTGGTACCCGCACCGTGCTGCAATGCAAACGCGTTCGAGCCGGACGTCATTCCTGGCTGGTGGCCCACTGTTGGCGGCTTGCGCACCACACATCAGGCGCTGCGCGAATGGATGGCCCTGGCCGTGGGACATTGATGCGTTCCGCCACGTCGAGACGCCACGCCGCACCGGAGTCTCGGGCAGGACGATGAACGAAGCGGAGCCGCGCATCGGCGCGAGCTCCTTGAATTGCCAACCTCAAACGAGAGAGACGTATGAAGACGAAAGCTGTCCTGACCGTTGAAGACGTACAGAAGATCAACGCCGCCGCCGTGGCCGAAGCCACTGCGAATGGCTGGAACGTGTGCATTACGATCGTGGACGACGGCGGTCACGCCCTGTCGCTGCATCGCATGGATGGTGCGGCGCCCAGCACCGCCATGATGTCGCTGGGCAAGGCCCAGACCTCGGCGGTCGGCCGTCGCGAGAGCGGTGCGTTCGAAGAAATGATCAATGGCGGTCGCTTTGCGTTCCTGAGCGCGCCGAATACTGCGATGCTCGAAGGCGGCGTGCCCATCGTCGTGGACGGCAACGTGATTGGTGCCGTCGGCGTGTCGGGCGTGAAGTCGGCGCAGGATGCCCAGATTGCGCGTGCCGGGATCGCGACCGTGAAGGGCGCGTAAGCGGGCGGACAAAAAAAGTGGCTTGGCTGGCGCGCAACGCGGGTAGAGAGGGGCTTGCCGTAACTACATGGGATTGCGTTGCGTTCGCTGGCTACTGCCAAACACCTCTTAGGCGAGGTGGTCCCCACAAAACTCGGTAAAGGAGGCGGCACGGTCGTGGTCGTGCCGCCGCCAGAATTCATGACGGAACCGACGTCGTCTTACTTCGTCAGGATCAACTTGCCGTATCGCGTGGCGCGCAACTGATACGTCTGTCCGTTGTGCAGGATGTTCACGCACTGCGCGCCTTGCAGCAGGTGATCGCTGGTGAGCGCGCGCCCCGTGGTTTGGCTGGCCGGCTTCGCCGGGCTGGCCGCTTGCGCACGTGACGCCGACAAGGTGCGACGCAATGCCGTGGCAGGCGGGGTCTGACGGGCTGGGGTGTGGCTTGCGGTCATCTCGCTCATCCGTGTGGCTGACTGTGAGATGAATATTAAATGAGAATCATTTCTATTTGCATTTGAATATTGCTATCGGGATACTTTTTGGAATAGTGCCAGGCTAATCGAGAGGTTGCCGGACAGTGGCATGCCACGTCCGGCAGGCAATGCGTGGATCGACGGCCGCTCAGCCGAGCGCACCTTGCTCGGCGAGCACTCGGATTTGCGCGACGGTGTCGATGTCGGCCTCGCGGTAAGCGGACTTCACGAACTCGCTGTAGCGTGTGTCGGCCGTGGCCGCGTCTTCCTTCAGCGTGGTGCTGTAGGTGAAGCGCACGAAGTAGTGCGTCGGCGTTGGCTCTTCGATCCGCATCGTGAGGGTGCCGCCAGCGTGCTGATCGGTGGCCGCCGTCTCGTAGCGAACCGACTGTCCCGCGTCGAAGACGACCCGGTCGTGCACGACGGCCTCACCGAAACGCAACTCGCGCGTGAGCGAGTCGTCGGTGCGTTCGTGCACGATGCACTGGTCGAGTCCGAGCACGAAAGTTTCCGGCTGCTCGGCGCGCAGCACGAGGCCGCGCCACAGTTGGTCGCGCGTGAGCGCGAAGGCCAGCGGATTCAGGAGGTCGTTGACCTCGATCAGGTGTTCGTACTGCAAGAATGTCTCTCCTTCCGTCGGTGCGGGGCCGCATGCGGTCACCGCATGCCAGCGTCGCGCTGCATATTACTCGACCAATGTACTGTCGATGGCAATGGTGCCCGATAACACCTTGTGAATTGGGCACGCATTGGCAATTTCCAAGAGGCGCTGACGCTGCTCGTCGGACAAATCGCCCGCCAATTCGATCTTGCGTGTGATCTGCGTGGTCCCGGCAGGCGGTTTGCCGTCCGGATTCATCGCTAGCGTCACCTTCACCTCCTTGAGTGGCCATTCCTTGCGCCGTGCATACATCTGCAACGTGATCGAGGTGCAGGCGCCGAGACTGGAGAGCAGCAACGCTGCGGGGGCGGGGCCGAGGTCGCCGCCTCCGAGCGTCGCGGGCTCGTCGGCCAGCCATTCATGCTTGCCGTCCGAGAGTGGGGTGGTAAAACCCGCGGCGCCCAAATGGGCGGTGACAATCGCTTCTGCAGCCATGGCAACTCCTGTAGGGGCGCCATGACGTTCATGGAGAACGTCATGGAACGTGTCGAGAGATGAATGAACGGCCCGGCGATGTCGTCGGGCCACAACGCACTCTGCGTGTCATTGTGACCCAATTTCACCGGGCGGGTGCGAACGGCAGGGATCTCCCCGATGGTGCCGCGTCAGTCGGTGGTGCCGGACGCCGGAATCCGTCCCATGCGACCCGCCTGGAAGTCGAGAATCGCCTGACGAATCTCGCTTTCGGTGTTCATCACGAACGGACCGTAGCGGGCCACCGGCTCACCCAGCGGCTTGCCGCCGATCAGCAGGAACGACAACGGCTTGTCGCTATCGTTGCGCACCGTAACGCGCTCGCCGGCCTCGCCAGCCTCGCCAAACACGACCATCTGATGCGTCTTGGCCGGGGTGGCGTCGGCACCGAATTGCCCCTCGCCGTCGATCACGTAGGCGAACACGTTGAAGTCCGCGGGCACCGAGTGATCGAGCGCTCCCTGCGGTTGCAGCGTGAAGTGCTGGTACAGGATCGGCGTGCGGGTTTCGATGGCAGCGCGCGTGCCGAGCGCCTCGCCCGCGATCACGCGCACCGACACCTTGCCGTCTTCGCTGGTCGCGCTCGGGATACCGGCTGCCGGCAGTTCCTGGTAGCGCGGCGTCATCATCTTGTCCGTGCGCGGCAGGTTCACCCAGAGCTGGAAGCCGTGCATCACGCCGCCGCGCTGCTGGAAGGCCTGCGAGGGCATCTCGGAGTGGATGACGCCGGCGCCCGCCGTCATCCATTGCACATCGCCCGGCGTGAGCTTGCCCGCGTGGCCCTGCGAGTCACGATGTTCCATCTCGCCGGCCAGCAGGTACGTCACGGTCTCGAAGCCGCGGTGTGGGTGATCGGGCGCGCCTTTGGCGTCACCGGGGGCGACTTGCATCGGACCCATCTCATCGAGCAGGAGGAACGGATCGAAGTCCATCATCATGCGCGTCGGGAACGGGCGGTTGACGTGAAAACCGGCGCCTTCCTGTGTTTGCGCTGCCGTGAAGACGCGGGCGACCGGGCGGGCGTACGGGGTGCTCATGGGGAGATCTCCTGTGGGGACGCATGCCACGGTGGCGTTGTGCGTCCAAAGTCGTGCCCCAACTATATCGGTGCGCATGGCCCCGAGAGTAGCCCGTAACGCAGGAAGGATTGTTACCCGATTGGAACAATATCGGCGAAAAGCGGCCGAGCCGATCGGTTTGCGAATCCGACGGACAAAAAAAGCGCGGTGACGAGCACCGCGCTTGCGCTTCTGCGATTCCTGAAGGCGCCGACCTTACTTGGTGTCGGGCGCGGTCACGAAGCCGAGCTTGGTGATGCCCGCCGTCTGGGCGTCCGCCAGCACGCGCGCGACGCTCTCGTAGCGCACGTTCTTGTCGGCGAACAGGTGCAGTTCCGGCTGCGGCTGAGCTTCGGCTGCCTGCGCGAGACGCGCCTTGAGCGCGGTCTCGTCGACCACCTGTTTGTCCCAGAAGACGGTGCCGTCGGCCTGGATCGACAGATCGATCTTGGCTGGCTTGGTGTCTTCCGGCTGGCTGCTCGCCTGCGGCAGGTCGAGCTTGACCGATTGATTGAGCACCGGCAGCGTCACGATGAAGATGATCAGCAGCACCAGCATGACGTCGACGAGGGGCGTCATGTTGATCTCGCTCATCATGGCGTCGTCGGCACTGTCGTCGCTGCTGTATGAACCCATGGCCATGGCGAACTCCTTGTCGTGCTCGGCGGCTTAGCTGGCGCTGGCCGGCGTGGACTTGCGCACCGGCGAGACGTTGTTCGCGAACTGCGTCGAGTGCAGGCTGGCGCCGGTCAGGAAGTAGGCGTGCAGGCTGTGGGCAAAGCGGTTGAGCTTCGACACGATGCCCTTGTTGGCGCGCGTCAGGGCGTTGAAGCCGAGCACGGCCGGAATGGCGACGAACAGACCGAACGCGGTCATGATGAGCGCCTCGCCCACGGGGCCGGCCACTTTGTCGATCGTCGTCTGGCCCGACGCGCCGATGGCCAGCAGGGCGTGATAGATACCCCACACCGTGCCGAACAGACCGACGAACGGCGCGGTCGAGCCGATCGACGCCAACATGGCCAGGCCGCTTTGCAGGCGAGACACCGTGTCGTCCACCGAGTTCTTCAGAGCGCGCGTGATCCAGTCGCTCACATCCATCTTGTCGTGCAGATGCGGCTGGCTCTGGCGGTGATGCTCGGCGGCGTCCTGGCCGGCGAGGGCCAGCGCCAGGAACGGGTTGTTCTGCCCGGATTCGCCCAGCTTCTGCAGGCCGGCGGAGAAGTTTTCCGAGTGCCAGAAATCAGGCTCGGCGGTGCGCGTCAGGCGGCTCAGGCGAAAGACTTGCGTGCCCTTGATGAGGATGACCGTCCACGACAGCACCGACATCACCAACAACACGATCGCGATGGCTCGGGTAACGAAATCGCCCTGCGCCCAGACGTGGCTCAAACCATACTCTTGCATTTTGCTTTCCTCGGGAGATCCCGTTCGTGAAGGGTTGTGTTAGTTGTCTAAGTTGAATCGGAACGGCTTCGTCGCCGTGGTTTCCACCGCGCGACCGTCTTTCATCGGGGCGGCGCAGCGCATCTTGTAGGCCGATTCGAGGGCGGCCCTATCCAGTCTCGGGTACCCGCTCGACTTGACGATGTCGGCCCCCGACACCCGGCCTTGCGGGTTGATGACCATGCGCACCGTGGCGACGCCTTCCTCGCCAAGCCGACGCGACTGCGTCGGATAGATCAGCGGCGGGTCGGGGCATTCGAGTTTCAGCCCTTCGACGCGCCCCGGCGGCGCGGCGGCCGGGGCGGGCGGTGCAGGGGGCGCGACCGGGGCCGTGTCTTTCACGGGCTCGGCGGTGGGTTGCGGCGGCGCCACCGGTTCGGTCTTCTGCGTGATCGCCTTGGGCGACGGTACGCGTGGCTTTGGCGGCGGCGGTGCGACCTTCGGCTTCGGCGGCTCGGGCGCCGGCTTGGGTGGGGAGGCGTGCGGCGGCGCCGGCGTCGGCTGCGGTGGAACGATGGTGGCGGTGAAGACCGTCGGCACTATCGTGGCCGGCTCCGGGGCATTGCGCAGGTGCGACAGCCCCACCAGCGCGGCAAGGTGAACGACGACGATCGCTGCCGCAATCGCAACGGCTCGCGGCGACATCAGCGGATCGCGGCTCGGCATGAGCGTGAGGCCAGAAGGGGGCACGGTCGACATGGTAACGGCTAGGGTACGCTAAATAGCGGCGATGAACGGTGAGCGCCGCGCGGTGCGCGAAGACTCGGGGCTCGGGACGGGCCGGACGTAAGATCAAAGGAAAACCGCGCCTAGCGGCGCGGTCGGCGAACACCGGGAGGCAGGCGCTGTGCGCAAACTCACCTTCGAAACAGGAAAAACGACAAGCATAACGTCGAAACAAAGCCAATCAGGAGTTCCATCCGACACCTCCAGAGGGTAACAAGTCACTGGCTGGCGCTGGGCGACCCACGTGGATTGTCGCATGGGCATCCTCTGGCTGGCTTCGAGGCCGATGCGGCACTTGGCCGCACAGGGGAATCGAAAAACGCGAAGCAGAACGCTCGGCAACATCGATGCCGAGACGGTCGGGGTAATCAGGGGGCGGTGGGCGCGACGGCGCGAACCGCCTCAGGCGGCCAGCGCCAGGGCCGGCGCGACAACGACTTCCGAGGGGGCCGTCCCTTGCGCCGACTGGCAGCAACCGCCGCACAAGCGGCCGCAGCACGGCGAGGCACCCGACACCATTTCCTGGACATAAGGACCGCACTTGCCGCAGCACAGCGCAACACCGAGGTCGATCTGAAGATCTTCCATCGAGGTGGCACCGGCGTCGATACAAGCCTTGATCTGGCGCTCGGAGACGGATTTGCAGACGCAGACGATCATGATGAAAACGTCAAAATGTAACACTAATGAGAATAATTATTATTCAATTGATGACGTTTTGCAAGTGTCGCCGGCCTATTCCATGGCGTGAGCAGGGGTTTGGAGTTGCGGCGTCAGCTGGAGATGGTGGGAAGGTCTGGCGGCGGATGGCCGCTGGCCGGGCCGCTCGACGCGATTGTTGCGTCGCTTTCGCGGATCTCGTTGCTCTCGTCGATTTCGGCCATCTGAACGCGCGGGGCGTTGGGCAGGAGCCGGTCGGCCATCGTCTGCAGCGCGCTCGCATTGGCGGTGGTGAACAGTTGGAGGTCGCCACGCGCGTCGGGCAAGCGGGCGGCGCTCAGGTCATCGGCGTCGAGACGCCGTTGAAGCTGACGAGCGATGGCCGCACCGGTGTCGATGAGGGCGAGCGAGGTGCCGAAGCGCCGCTGAATGGCTGGTATCAGGAAGGGGTAGTGGGTGCAGCCGAGCACGAGCGTATCGGCGCCTTGCGCGACCATCGGATCGACGAACCGTTCGAGCAGCGCCATGACCTCGGGGGAGTCGACGTCACCGGCTTCGATACGCTCGACGAGTCCGTGGCCTGGCTGGCAAAGGAAGCGTTGCCCCTGCGCCGTGTGACGCGCCAGGAGATCGGCGAAGCGCGCGCTGCGCAGCGTCGCCGCCGTGGCGAGCACCCCGATCACGCCATGTGTCGACACCGCCGCCGCGGGCTTGATGCCGGGCTCGACGCCGACGACCGGCCACGGCGCATCCGCGCGCAGCGCGGCCACGCCGTGTGCCGTCGCGGTGTTGCAGGCGACGACGAGCGCCTTGGCGCCGCGCTCGCGCAGCCACCGACCGATCGCCACACTGCGCGCTTCGATGAAGGCATCGGGACGCTCACCATACGGCGCGAAGCGGGAGTCGGCCACGTAGAGCAGGGACTCTTGCGGGAGCAGGGCGCGTACGGCCTGAAGCACCGACAGGCCGCCGAGACCGGAATCGAAAACGCCAATCGGCGCGTTGGAGGGCATGGGAAACGAAAAAGGGCCGGCAAATGGCCGGCCCCGGAATTCTAGCGCAAAGGCCGCGAACCGATATCGGTGCGGCGATGCGCGGTGAGTCCGCGTGTTGCGGCGGGCGTATCGACCTTACTCGTCGAACGACGCCATGCCTGACTGCTGGTAGTTCTGCAGGCCGACCTTGCCGATCAGATCGATCTGCGTTTCCAGCCAGTCGATATGTTCTTCCGTGTCGTGCAGGATCTCGTTGAAAATTTCGCGCGAGACGAAGTCCTTCACGCTTTCGCAATGGGCGATCCCTTCCTTGCAAGTCTTTTGCGAGAGGTATTCGAGCTTCAGATCGCACTTCAGGATTTCTTCGGTGTTCTCACCGATGAGCAGCTTGTGCAGATCTTGCAGGTTGGGCAGGCCGTCGAGCATGAAGATGCGTTCGATCAGCTTGTCGGCGTGCTTCATCTCGCCGATGGACTCGTCGTACTCGTGCTTGCCGAGCTTTGCGAGGCCCCAGTGGTTGTACATCCGGGCGTGCAGAAAGTACTGGTTGATCGCCGTCAGCTCGTTCGTGAGCTGCGCGTTGAGAAGTTCGAGAACTTTCTTGTCGCCTTTCATTTGGAATCCCTGCCTTGTTCGGTTTGCGAGCGGTTGAAGCGTAGCCTGAAAAGACCGGGAAGCCAAGCCTTGCCGGGCTTTTCGTGAACCAAGGTGCAAATGGAAATGCGATCCATTCGCGTTCCCTCTTGTGAGATCGGTCTGGTGCAGATCGGCGACGAGCGCACAAAAAAAGCCCGGCGAAGGCCGGGCTCGGTCCAGCAGGCGCTGACCCGGCCGTCTGCGGCCGGGGGGCAACCGGGTATCGCGTCGTGGCGCGCGACATCGCGCTACGTCGCTTTACGGCACATTACTCCGCAGCGACCGGGATCTTGCCGATCTTGGCTTGCCATTCCTTCGGACCGGTCTGGTGCACGGAAACGCCGGTCGAATCGACGGCGACCGTCACGGGCATGTCCTCGACGTCGAACTCGTAGATGGCTTCCATGCCGAGGTCTTCGAACGCAAGCACGCGCGCCGCACGAATGGCCTTGGACACGAGATAAGCGGCACCGCCAACGGCCATCAGGTACGCAGCCTTGTGCTTCTTGATCGCCTCGATGGCGGCGGGGCCACGCTCCGACTTGCCGATCATGACGGCGAGGCCCGTCTTCGACAGCATCATGTCGGTGAACTTGTCCATGCGGGTGGACGTGGTCGGGCCTGCCGGGCCGACGACTTCGTCACGCACCGGATCGACCGGGCCGACGTAGTAGATCGCACGGCCGTTGAAGTCGACCGGCAGCGGCTCGCCGCGACCGATCATGTCGGCAATGCGCTTGTGCGCCGCGTCGCGACCGGTGAGCATCTTGCCCGAGAGCAGCAAGGTCTGGCCCGGCGTCCAGCTGGCGACTTCTTCCGGCGTGAGCGTGTCCAGATCGACGCGCTTGCTCGTCTCGGTATTCGGTGCCCAGTGCACGTTTGGCCATGCGTCGAGCGACGGTGCGGCGAGGAACGACGGGCCCGAGCCATCCAGCGTGAAGTGTGCGTGACGCGTGGCGGCGCAGTTCGGGATCATGGCGACCGGCTTGGACGCCGCGTGCGTCGGGTAGTCGAGGATCTTCACGTCGAGCACGGTGGCCAGGCCGCCCAGGCCTTGCGCGCCGATACCAAGAGCGTTGACCTTCTCGAACAGCTCGATACGCAGCTCTTCGTTCCAGTTCTGCGGGCCACGCTGGATTACGTCATGAATATCGATCGGATCCATGAGCGATTCCTTGGCAAGCACCATGGCTTTTTCAGCCGTGCCGCCGATACCGATGCCGAGCATGCCCGGCGGGCACCAGCCGGCGCCCATCGTCGGCACGGTCTTCACGACCCAGTCGACGATCGAATCGGACGGGTTGAGCATCACGAACTTCGACTTGTTCTCCGAGCCACCGCCCTTGGCTGCGACCGTGATGTCGACCTTGTCGCCCTCCACGATTTCGTAGTGGATGACGGCGGGCGTGTTGTCCTTCGTGTTCTTGCGGCCGGCTTCGGGCGGAGCCACGATCGACGCGCGCAGCACGTTGTCCGGGTGCATATACGCCTGACGCACGCCTTCGTTGATCATGTCGGTGAGGCTGCGCTTGGCGTCCCAGCGTACGTTCATGCCGACCTTCACGAACACGGTCACGATGCCGGTGTCCTGGCACAGCGGACGGCGGCCTTCGGCGCACATGCGGCTGTTGGTCAGGATCTGCGCGATCGCGTCGCGCGCGGCGGGGCTTTGCTCGGCCTCGTACGCCCGGCCGAGCGCCTGGATGTAATCGTCCGGATGGTAGTAGCTGATGTACTGCAGGGCACCGGCGACGCTCTGAATGACGTCGTCTTCTTTAATGACGGTAGACATGAAACGGCTCTCGACTTAGTGGGGACGGGTGGGGGTAATGAGTTGCTGGGTTGCGTACGCCGGGGCGTGGCTCTCGTTCGTCATCTTGTTGACGACGGCCATGACCACGGCGGAAAGCAGGAAGACACAGTGAATGATCACTTGCCACATGATGGTGTGCGGTGTTTGCTGGGCGGCATCGATAAACGTCTTGAGCAGATGGATCGACGAGATGCTGATGAGCGCCATCGACAGCTTCACCTTGAGCACGCCGGCGTTGACGTGATCGAGCCACTCCGGCTCGTCCGGATGGCCCTCGACGCCGAGGCGCGAGACGAACGTCTCATAGCCGCCGATGATGACCATGATGAGCAGGTTCGAGATCATCACCACGTCGATCAGGCCGAGCACGACGAGCATGATCTGTGTTTCGTCGAACGTCGTGGCGTGTGAGATCAGGTGCCAGAGTTCGGCCAGGAACTTGTAGACATAGACGCCTTGCGCGGCGATCAGCCCTAGATACAGCGGCAGCTGGAGCCAGCGACTGAAGAAGATGATGCGGGGCAGGGGGCGCATCGGCGCGTCGGACGGGCGGCCGGGAGTCGACATGGCGGTTTTGACGAAGTGGTGACATGGGCCCGCGCTTGCCGCGGCAGCCCGTAGTTATCTATCGGTTACGCAAATCAAACAGGAAGTCATCGGGCCCTACCGCCGGCTTTCCGGCGAGCGCTTGCCCGTCACGGATATCGCGTCGCGATATGCCGCTTGGCGGGCATTTTACAACGTCTTGCTGCGGGCGCCGTGTTCGATTCAGTCGCGGGCGGGCAATAGCGTCTTGCGCGAACCGGCGCGCGGCAATGCCGCGAGGACAATGCCGGCCACCGTCAGGGCCAGTGCAGCGCCCTGGGCGGGGGCCAGTCGTTCGCCCAGAAAGATCACACCGTAGGCGGTGGCCGCCACGGGTACCATCGCCGTGAAAACCCCCGCGAGCTGAGCGCTGACGTGCCGAATGCCGCGCATCCACAGGAAAAACGAGAAGACACTGGCGGCGAGGCCGTACCAGACGATGAGTGCCCAATGCCCGGGTGTCAGCGCCGCGTAATCCACTGCCATCAGGCCCACCACGCCGAAGGGCAGCATCATGGCGCCGCCGATCAGGTGGGTGTACGCGCAGATATCGATGGCGGCGAGTTCGGCCGCAAGCCGTTTCGAGACGATCACGTAGATGGCTTCGCAGACCACGGCGCCGAGGACTAGCGCGTTTCCCAACCAGGCATTGCCGGTCGCGGCCGAGGCGCCAGTGCCGTGCGTGTCGGCGCGCGACAGGTTGAGCAGGGCCACGCCGGCAATCGCCAGCCCGATGCTCACAAGCGTGCGTCGCGACGGGTGTTCGCGCAGGACCGCCCACGACAGCAGAGCGACGCAGGCCGGCAGCGTCGCGGTGATGACCCCGGCGGCGGTGGCCGTCGTCATTCGCACGCCCGAGAGCATGAGCAAGGTGAAGAGGAACGTGCCGAAAAACGTCTGAACAAAGAGATTGCGCCATTGAGGGCCGGTGACGCGTCGCATGGCGGACGGCCGGTAGCGGGGCGCGAGGGCGACGATGGCGATCACGAAGCGCCACAGCGCGAAGGCGGCCACCGGCATGACGGCGACCATGGTTTTGCCGATGCCGACGTTGGTACCCACGAAGGTCATTGCCAGGGCCAGCGCGAAACTCGGAAAGCGCGCAAACAGGCGGTCGGTGGCCGATGCCGTCGGGGGGCGCGCGGTGGGCGGTTGAGACGGAGATGTCGAATTCACGGGCGCTCCGTGCGAGTTCGGGGTGGCGAGTCAGAGGGGATGCGGGTAGGATTGTAGCGAATTCGCCACAGTCGGATGCCATGCGGCGGCACGGTTGCGCGAGCCCCGCGCGCGAGGGGCGTACGTCGCGTCGTGTGCCAGTGTAAGGCGTTAGTAAGTCGCTCGTCTTAATGTGGCGTTAGCGGTTTATTTTGGCTTGATTGCAATGGTATTTGCATATCTATAAGAGGGGACAACTCATGGCAGCAATCGAATCGGTATTGCAGGAGCAGCGCGTCTTCGCGCCGCCGCAGGCGCTGGTCGCCAAAGCGAAGATCTCCGGTATGCCCGCCTATGAGGCGCTGTGCGCCGAGGCCGACAAGGATTACGAGGGATTCTGGGCGCGTCAGGCGCGTGAGAATCTCGCCTGGCACAAGCCGTTCACGAAAGTCCTCGACGAGACCAACGCCCCGTTCTACACGTGGTTCGAAGACGGCCTGATCAACGCGTCGTATAACTGCCTGGATCGCCAGATCGAAGCCGGCCTTGGCGAAAAGAACGCGATGCTGTTCGAGGCCGACGACGGCACGGTGACCCCCGTCACCTACCGTGAGCTGCTCGCGCGCGTGAACCGTTTTGCGAACGCGCTCAAGGCCAAGGGCGTGAAGAAGGGCGACCGCGTGGTCATTTATATGCCGATGTCGATCGAAGGTGTGGTCGCCATGCAGGCGTGCGCGCGTATTGGTGCGACGCATTCGGTCGTGTTCGGCGGCTTCTCCGCCAAGTCGCTCAACGAGCGCGTGATCGATGCCGGGGCGGTGGTCATCGTCACCGCCGACGAGCAGATGCGGGGCGGCAAGGCACTGCCGTTGAAGGCCATCGTTGACGAGGCGCTCGCGATGGGCGGGTGCGAACATGTGAAGTCCGTGATCGTCTACCGTCGCACGGGCGGGAATGTCGCGATGCAGGCCGGCCGAGACGAGGTGCTGCAGGACCTCGTTGCCGGTCAATCGGATCAATGCGAACCGGAGTGGGTTGGCGCGGAGCACCCGCTTTTCATCCTGTATACGTCGGGCTCGACGGGCAAGCCGAAAGGCGTGCAGCACAGCACGGGCGGCTACCTGCTGTGGGCGTCGCTCACCATGCAGTGGACCTTCGACATCAAACCCGACGACGTCTTCTGGTGCACGGCCGACATCGGCTGGATCACAGGCCACACTTACATCGCCTACGGCCCGTTGGCCGTGGGGGCGACGCAGATTGTGTTCGAAGGCGTGCCGACGTACCCGAACGCGGGTCGGTTCTGGGAGATGATCGGGCGTCACAAGGTGTCGGTGTTCTACACCGCGCCGACGGCGATTCGTTCGCTGATCAAGGCGGCCGAGCAGACGCCGGCGGTGCACCCCAGGCAGTACGACCTGTCGTCGCTGCGCATTCTCGGGTCGGTTGGCGAACCGATCAATCCGGAAGCGTGGATGTGGTACTACGAAAACGTTGGCGGCGGGCGTTGCCCGATCGTCGACACGTGGTGGCAGACGGAGACAGGCGGTCATGTCATTACGCCGCTGCCGGGCGCCACGCCGCTGGTACCGGGGTCGTGCACGTTGGGCCTGCCGGGCGTTGCGGTGGCCATCGTCGACGAAACCGGGCAGGACGTGCCCAACGGCCAGGGCGGCATGTTGGTGATCAAGCGTGCGTGGCCGTCGATGATTCGCACGATCTGGGGCGATCCGGAGCGTTACAAGTCGAGCTACTTCCCGTCGGAACTGGGTGGCAAGATTTATCTGGCGGGGGATGGGTCGATTCGCGACGCCAAGACCGGCTACTTCACCATCATGGGTCGCATCGACGACGTGCTGAACGTCTCGGGTCACCGCATGGGCACGATGGAAATCGAGTCGGCGCTCGTCGCCAATCCGCTGGTGGCCGAAGCGGCGGTCGTGGGTCGCCCTGACGACACGACGGGCGAGGCCATCGTTGCGTTCGTGGTGCTCAAGCGTTCGCGCCCGACCGGCGACGAAGCCAAGCAACTGGCAATCGAACTGCGTAACTGGGTGGGCAAGGAGATCGGGCCGATTGCCAAGCCGAAGGACATCCGCTTCGGGGACAACCTGCCGAAGACCCGCTCGGGCAAGATCATGCGTCGTTTGCTCCGCGTGATTGCCAAGGGCGAGGAGATTACGCAGGACACGTCCACGCTTGAGAATCCGGCCATCCTGGAGCAGCTCAAGCAGGCGCAGTAAGCGCGGGTTTCCAGGGCGGCTATGGCAAATCGCTCGTACGCCGGCTCGGCCGGCAAGGCCGACCCGGCGGGCGTCAGCGGGCCGTCGGGTTCTGCTGCCGGCGGGGCGCTGCCCGATGTCGACTGGCATGGGGCGGCGGCCGGCATTGCGGTGCGTCACTGGCGGCGAACCTTGCGGTTGGTGGCGGTGCTCATGGCGATTGGCTTCGTGGTGACCTTCGTGCCGCAATTCTGGGCGCGGGAATGGGACACGATGCGATTTGCCGGGTGGCCGCTGCCGTTCTACATGGGCGCCCAGGGGACGATTCTGATCGACATCGGCTTGATCGTCGTCTACGCGTGGCTGCAACGACGTAACGATGCGCGCTACCATCGTGAATTGCATGCGTTGCGCGCAGCCCATCGCGACAGCCTCGACCCGGATAGCGGCGGCACACGCACCCCGGCGGCGCGCGCGACATCGCCAAGCGTGTCGTCCGGCACCTCAAGCGCCTTAAGCGTCTCTACCGCCTCCACCGCCTCCACCGCCTCCACCGCCTCCACCGCCTCCACCGCCTCCACCGCCTCCAGCACTTCCTCTCGCGTCGTCTCGGCGCCGAACTCCCGATGAGTTTCACGCGCAGGATGCTGCGCTACTACGTGTACTACACGGCGGGCTTCCTCTCGTTCGTGCTGATGATGGGGTTGCTCGAGCGGGTCAATGGCCCGGGCGTGTGGATTGGTTATGCCTTCCTGTTCGTGACGATTGCCGTATACGCGGTGATTGGCCTGATCTCCCGGACGTCGGACGCTGCCGAGTACTACGTGGCGGGGCGTCGTGTTCCGCCGGTCTTCAATGGCATGGCGTGTGCGGCGGACTGGATGAGCGCGGCGTCGTTCATGGGGTTGGCGGGATCGCTGTACGTGTCGGGCTACGATGGTCTGGCATACGTCATGGGGTGGACGGGCGGTTACTGTCTGGTGGCGTTCCTGCTCGCGCCGTACCTGCGCAAGATGGGGCGCTACACGGTGCCCGACTTTCTCGGCACGCGTTACGACAGCAATGTGGTGCGGGCGTTAGGCGTCTTCTCGACGATTCTGTGTTCGTTCGTTTATCTCGTGGCACAGATTCAGGGCGTGGGGCTGATTGCGTCGAGATTCATCGGTGTGGAATTCACCATTGGCATTTTCTTCGGGTTGGCGGGCATTCTGGTGTGCTCGTTCCTCGGGGGGATGCGCGCCGTGACGTGGACGCAGGTGGCGCAGTACATCATCATGATCACAGCGTTCCTGGTGCCGACGGCCATGATTGGTCATCAGACGGGTAATGGGTGGTTTCCGCAGTTCAGTTATGGCACGGCGTTGGCGAAGGTCGAGGCGCTGGAGCGCGAGATACAGCAGTCGGTGCCTGAGCGCGAGGTGCGCGACTACTACCGTGAGCAGGCGGAGCAGATGCAGCGTCGGTTGGACGGCTTGCCGGACAGCTTTTACAGCGAGCGTACGGAGCTGGAGCGACAGTTGCTGGATACGAAGCGTCGCAATGGGCCGTTGCGCGACGTGAAGGTGCTCGAGGCTAAGCTCGACGCGTTTCCGCGCGATGTCGGCGATGCACAGAATCGGTGGCTGGAGATGCGCAATCAGTACGTCGAACGCAGTGCGCCACAGCACGCGATGACGGAGCCGTTCCCGGCGCACGATGACACGACACGCAGCGCGCAGCGATTGAACTTTCTGTTGCTGATGGCGTGCCTGATGATTGGCACGGCGAGTTTGCCGCACATCTTGACGCGCTATGGCACGACGGCGACGGTGCAGGGTGCGCGCAGTTCCGTGGGGTGGACGCTGTTCTTCGTGGCACTGCTGTATGTGAGTGCGCCGGCGTTGGCGGTGATGCTCAAGTACGACGTGCTGCTGCATCTGGTGGGGGCGCGTTACGAGAATCTGCCGGGGTGGGTGACGCAGTGGCGGCATGCGACGCCGGTGCAGATCGATATTTCCGACGTGTACCGCGACGGGGTGGTGCAGTGGGGGGAGATCTGGATGCAGCCGGACATGCTGGTGTTGGCGGGACCGGAGATCGCGGGGTTACCGTACGTCATTTCGGGGCTGGTGGCGGCTGGGGCGTTGGCCGCGGTGTTGTCGACGGCGGACGGGTTGCTGCTGACGATTGCGAATGCGCTGTCGCACGACGTCTACTTTCACATGGTGGATCGCAATGCGTCGAGCCAGAAGCGGGTGACGACGTCGAAGATATTGTTGTTATGCGTGGCGATGTTTGCGTCGTATGTGACGTCGCTGAACCTGGGGAACATATTGTTCCTGGTGGGGGCGGCGTTTTCGTTGGCGGCGTCGTGTTTGTTCCCGGCGTTGGTGTTGGGGGTGTTTTGGAAGCGCACGACGCGGTTGGGCGCGACGGCGGGGATGGTGAGCGGGTTGTTGGTGTGTGTGTATTACATTGTGACGACGTACCCGTTCTTTACGCGTTTGACGGGCTATGTTGGGGCGCGCTGGTGGGGGGTGGATCCGATTTCGGCGGGGGCGTTTGGGGTGCCGGTGGGATTTGCGGTGGCGATCGTATTCAGCTTGCTGGGTGGGCATCCGAGCGAGCGTGACCGGCATCTGGTGGATCATCTTCGCCGCCCGTGAGGACGCGGGTTGGAAGCGATTTTGGCAGGATTCGCACGAAAGGGTATGGGATGTTGCCGATGATCTGCTATAATTCGCGACCTTCAGGAGAGATGGATGAGCGGTTTAAGTCGCACGCCTGGAAAGCGTGTATAGGTTAATAGCCTATCGGGGGTTCGAATCCCCCTCTCTCCGCCACCGCATTCTATAAGGCTTCCGGGCCTTTTCGAGAAAGCCCCGTTCCCTATTCGGACGGGGCTTTCCTATTCGGAGTGCGTCAGCTCGTTGCCTTGACCTATTCCGCTTCCTAGCAGCAGGTGCGTTTCGCCCGTTCGGCGAGACCGATTTGTCGCCGCATGTTGGCATAGAATACCCAACACCACGCAATTCCCAGCTGTTCAACGACGGCGCAATCTGTCGAATTCCGCATAATCCAACGGAACAGGTATGGCTACGAAACATAAAAAGACTGAGCCAGCAAGCGATGGCTCGCTGCGGCCCGAACTCACGATGGACGTGGCGTCAGCTCGTGGAAAGGTCGCTGAGAGGATCGACTTGGGAAGGGAGTTGATTAAGGAGCTTCAAGTCATTCACGTGCGTCCTCAGGAAGGGGACGACGCGCGCACAAAGTTCCGCAAGTGGCATGACTACAACGGCAAGATGGTCGAGCAAATGTTCACGACCGACCGTTTTGCGGATGAGTACCGTAACACCGGGCCATGGGAAATGGTCTTTCACACCCCAACTGCGCACGAGGAAAGTGAAAAGTACGTAAAGCACACGAAGCGGGCGATATCCAACTTGGAACACTTGGACCAGACAATCGAACTGTATGTGCCTCCAGCTAACACAAGCAAAGTAACTGTTGAGGGAGCGGCGCTTGATGCCACTCGCGTTTTCATCGTTCATGGTCGTGATGGTGAACGCAAGCAGTCTGTTGCTCGATTCATCGAGCGATTGGGTTTCACCGCAGTAATTTTGCACGAACAAGCGAACGCCGGTGCAACGGTGATTGAGAAGCTAGAAGCTCACGCTAACGCCGGATTTGCGGTGATATTGTGGACCGGCGACGATGTGGGCCGCCTCAAGACTGAGTCTGAGGACAAACCCCGTGCACGTCAAAACGTTATCTTTGAATGTGGATTCTTCATTGGCAAGCTCGGTCGAGAACGTGTTTGTACCCTAGTGGAGCCGGGGGTCGATGTGCCATCAGATTTAGCAGGATTTGGCTACGTTGAGCTGGACGAGCGAGATCGATGGCACCTCGACTTGGCGAAAGAACTCCGCGCAGCCGGTTACGCAGTCGACCTGAACAGGCTGTGAGTACCTAGGCAACTTTTGCTAGACGGAGTTGCTGGAATTAGTCCAGCGGTTTAACTTTCTCAGCTTTGCGGCGGTAGGAGCGCTGAGTGGTCTGCGTTGTCGTATGAGAGAGTAGTGCTCTTGCATGTTCGATGGACTCGGCATCGCTTGAGACCTTGGCGCGTAGATCGTGCTCTGTGAACCGCTCCTTCACCTTGGTTTCGGAAAGAACCCGGTCCATGAACCCGCGCCACATCGAATCGAATCCGCCAGCGCGGCCGGTTTCCTCATCGATGTAGCCATCCCCCTCAAGCGTGCAAAAGAGCCACGGCGACGTGCGAACTGGCCGAGCGCGGATTGCGTCGGCAACTGCTGCACGCAGCTTGTCCGTCCACTCGTAAATAGTGCGTTTGCCGCTGCTGCCTTCCGTCTTGTGGCGTTGGATGTGGATGCCGACGTCGTCGAAGTCGCGATCTGGCTGCAAGCGCAAAAGGTCGCTGCGTGCCATGCCCGTCATTAACTTAATGCGAATGTACGCCTGCAACGCCAGCACGCTGCCTTTTTTTCGCCTCGGCTCCAGCGTCATGCATTCCTCGATCTCCCAATTGGCGATGTAGCGCGTGCGAGCCTTCTCGCCGGATAGGCGTACTTCGCCCTTGAATGGATGCCTGTCCAGAATGCCCCACTCGACAGCCTTAGTGAACGCATGCGACAGGATCTCGATCTCGCGGCGTGCGGCCACCTTTGCCTCGCGCCGCTCGACATACTGATAGATAAGCTGCGGCCGAATCGCGGTGATCGGAGCGGCGCCAAGGACGTTGCGCAATCGCTTGATGGCGACTTGATTTTGCGCGCGTGTCGTGGGCTGCTTCGTGGGGACGACTTGCAACGAGTAGCGGTCGAGTAGTTCTGCGACGGTACGAGTCTCCTCCATCTTGCCAAGGCGCTCGGCCCAAACGCGGTATGCCTCTGGTAATGACGAGCCGAGTCGGAATTCCGTTTTCCCGTCCCACATCGCTTCAAGGCCGCGAGGCACCTGGTAGTAGTAGGCTCCGCTGCGCTGACGCCAGCGTGTCGGGAGGCCCTTGTTCTCTTTGCTTCTTGGACGGGGCATTATGCTGCGCTCCAATTCGGTTGCCATTCCGCGACTCGGCGGCTAGCGGTCACGCCCATCAGGGCCTCGACGTGTGCGCGCAAGACGACGACTGAGCCGTCCGGCCGGACTCGATGTTCTATCCCCATCGTACGTAGCGTTCGAACCTGCGCCGCGTGTTGGCGACGGCCGGTTAGTTCGTGCACTTCGTCGCTCGAAAGGAAAGTGCTGCTCATTTCGTCCCCGGCTGGTGGAATGCCCGGGCGGCGTCCGCCGCGCAATCGTGGCTGCTGCAAATTGAAGAGCCAAGCATCCAAAGGAACATGCAGCAGTTCGCTACGTCGACCGGATCGCCCTTTTCCACGTGCTCGCGGAGCGCGCGACTCAATGTTGCGGCGTCGATGTACTGCGAGCCGTAGCGTCCCTTGGCGTGGCTGACGGCGAGCTTGCTCTTCATCGCGGCGACGAACGTTTCAGCCGCCGCGACGTCGACGTGCTCGTGGTGCAGCGAACGTGCCCCTCGGGCGTCTGGAGCGCGCGCGAAATCCGTCCCCATCCATAACGGATCGTATTGAGCGTTGCCAAATGCGCGGATCGCCTTCGAGAGCCGTGCGAGATCAGGGCGGGTGTCAGCGCCGATGGCATCCAGTTCGTCTAGCACGCGCTGGAAGCGGGCGGGGGGCTGCTTGGACATTGTGGCGGTCTCCGGCTCGGCGGGGTGCGTAAGCGCCCCGCCTTCGTTAATCTCGAATTCGCGCCGCGTGAGCGGCGCATTGTCCATCTGAATAGATTCCCCGGACGTACGCACATCCCCGCCGAGGCTCGATGTGGGATTGGTTGGGGGCGACTTGTCGTCTGCCCCCTCGTCCCGCTGTCGCGGCAGCGGACATGGGGTGGAAATGGCCGGGCGGGACATCAGATCGCCCCCTTGGGCAATCGATTGGGCCACGCGGACAAATGTAGGTGTGCGTTCGCCTCGCGCATGCTTCTGTGCACGGCATCGATGGCGGGCTGGCCGAGCTGATCGAATAGCGGGTCGTGCATGACCGTCTGCAACGCCTGCAAAAGCTGCTTTGCCTGCGCGTGCGAGATCTCGTCGGGAGGTGTCTGCGTCGACTTGATCGTCTGCTTGGGCTTTGCGGGCGCGAGGTTCTTCTGAGTGACTTTCGTGCGGCCGTCTTTGATCGCGACAGTCAGGGCAGTCTTCAGAACGCTGAACGCCTTATCCGCGCCGACGTCACGGATTGTCTTGATGGCGAGCGTCGAAGTGATTGCCTTCTCGCGAATCATGTCGTGTAACTCGGGTGGTGCGTCGAGCAACAGCATGACGTCGCGCACCGTCTGTCCCGTAATGTTGAGTGCGCGGCAGATCTCTGCCTGCGTCATACCCTCGCGTTGCAGTTCGGCGATGACCCCTGCCAATTCGAGTGGCGTGAGCTTCTCGCTGTCATTGCTTGTCACGCCCGTGATGAGTAGCGTCTTGCGGTCGACGGTGCGGGCGTCTCGAATGACGATGGGCACGCGGTCAAACTTGACCTCCTTGCTTGCCCACTCGCCGCAGGCAATTGCCGCGAGTGCTGCGTGGTAGCGGTGCTGCCCAGCTTGGACGTAAATCTTATCCGCGTCGCCTTCCTTCCGAACGAAGCAGCCGAGCGGCGCGTCCTTCTGGAAGCCGTTCGCCAGCATCAGGCGTTTGAAGTGCTCCACGCGCTCTTGAATGAGGGGGCGTACGTTATCGCGCGAGTCGTAGTGAAGTTTGCGTGGATCCACCATCCACAGATCTGACGAACCGCCTCCAATCGCCTTCACTGCGGCCTTAGTGTTGCCGGTGATGATCGGCTCAGCCACGAGATCGGTTTGCCGCTCGTCGATCATGCGGCCTCCTTTGCGCGAGCGGCGTTCGCTGCCTTGTGCTTCGATCTGGTTGCACGGGATTTCATGTCGCAGGCAGCGACCTTCGCGTCGCGCGCGGTCTGTGCTTCCGCGACAGCTGCCAGGCGGGCGCGCTCGCGTTTCGACGCGGCGTCACAATCGGCGATGCTCGGGATCGAAATTTGCGTTCCGACTACCACGTTGCCGAGCATGATCATGTAGACCATCATCGGCGTGCGTGCGAGGGGCTTCCGATGAACGACGTACTTCCCGATTAGCAGCGGCGATGTCGGGCGCGGTGCCATCGGGTCGTAGCTGATGGTGCTCATCAGACTGATCGTGCCCGCGCGATGGTCGCGGTCGGGGCCTGAGAGGATGTAGGGTTTCGTCATGGCTGGTCACTCGTCGTTGTCACCGGCAGCGCGTCGCTTGAGATCCGGTGAGGTTGCTCTTGGCGTTTCGCGTCGCTGGCGGATCTCCGCGCAGTTCGCGAGGCATCTGCGAATTCCGGGGTGGGTTAGTGCAATGGATGGCGGGCCTATGCAGCGCAGGAGACGGAATTCGCGTAAGAGATCCGCGTCAGTGATTTCGGGGCGGGTCACTAGCGGGCCCCTTCGCCGTATAGGTCGCTGGGGCGCGCGACTCGCTGGCACTCAACGTCGCAGACGGCGCGATAGATGCTCGGCTTACGTACAGGAGCGGGATCGGTCTGCACGGCGGGCAGGCTGCTCAGGTAGACAATCGCTGCGGCGAGGGCCAACAAACAGAGATGGAGAGCGCGGCGCGGTCGAGCAAAGTCACTTTTTCGCCCAGCCGCATAGCTGTTCTGGACTGCGCTCGGCAAGCCTTGCATGGCGCGCAGGTTGGCTTGGCGCTGCTCGGTGTACTGGTCAAACAGGGGGTGCATGACTGTCTCCGCTTCTCGTGGCAACTGGAGCGGAGAATAACCATTAATGGCTATTTTGGTCAAGCCATAAATGGTTATTTATTCGTGTGATCGTGGATTTTCCTCTAACCAATCATTGCAAAACTGCCAAGTATGGTTATGGCTTGCTGGAGGTGTACCTGCATGTAGCAATGGCTAGCAGTTCACCGCCGGTGGTCAGCAATACGTCAAGCCACGGAATTGTGTTGACATATGCGGCGGCGGCAAACGCGGCGATCTGAATTGCGCAGAGGGGGAGGAACGCGTCGATTGCTCCTCGTTCTCTGGGGGAGGGTCTTAGCGCTCGTGTACCCGTGCCGAGGAGGATTTCTTGGATGCGCCGGAGTGCGGATACGATGGGGCCGACGTGTTCCGGCTCCACGTTGTTTATGGCTGTCTCAATGGTGCCATCGGAGCGGACAAAGACCTGTGCTGCGGCCACAGGAGCGCGAGCCGTCGACTCGAAAGTCCGCAGCGTTGCTTTCAAAATGGCCTGCTGTCTAACCTCGATGTGGTGGGGGGCAGGAGTGTCGGATTGTTTTGCGCGCTCGAAGCGGGCGTCACTAAGGCTAACTACGTTTGACTGCTCGTTTTTTGGGTGAACTGGTCGTTTCATTATGCGTCAGCGTCCTGTGATCTAATGGTCTGCTGGACGCTGCGGCAAGCATGTCGGCTTGTGCCGGGTCTGCTGGCGTTACTTCGGAAAATGTCAGTCCCTTATTCGTCGCGATGACGAACGCTATATACGACTGAATCTTCTCTTTCTCTGACTCTGGAAGGCGCGCGTACGCTTCTCGGTCGTACTGGATCTCGTCGCGCTCGTGCGGTTCCACGAGCAGGCTTGTGACGCTCACCCCTAGTGCATCCGCCACCGCCTCTACGTTGCTAAGTAGCGGTGACACTTCCCCTCGAAGAATTCTCCCAACGGTGCTCTGTGTTACGCCTGCCTTGGTCGATAACTTGACCTGGGTATTCAGGTGTGGACGCAGGCTCATTTGCTCGCGCACGTTCTTTGCAAGCAGCGCTTGGAGCTTCGTGGGTTGGGTTGGATTGTCGGTAGCCATGAACCCATGTTGCCAATGATGGATAGCCTTTTGTGACCAATTGTCGCTTGTAAAAATAGCCATCAATGGTTATTCTTTCGGTTATTCAAACGAAAGGTCACGGAAATGGAGCCAAACCAACCGCATTGGATCGACGCCGTGCGAGCCAACTTGCAGAAACACAAGCGTGAATGGCCCGCCATCGCTCGGGATTCCGGTGTGCCGTACCACACCGTCGTCAAGGTGGCCAGTGGCCGAGTGACTGATCCGCGCGTGTCGACGGTTCAGGCCCTGCACGATTACTTCGCGCGTCGCACGAGCGAGCATCCGATGCCCGGCGACGCGACCTCGGCGAACTGATCTCTGTTTCCGCATTTCCCTCTCCCCAAGTTGGGTCACGCCCTGAACTGTACGGATGTTCAGCGGCGGTTAACACGATGAAACGCAAGCGCAACAAAGAACCGGGACATCATGACTTACAAGTATCGCGAAACCGACCCTCTCGACGTCCTCTACAACGCTGTTCGCGGCACGCCTGGTGGCGTCGTAGACGCTGCGAACTACCTGTCTGCCCGTCGCAGTCGCCAGATTTCGCCCGAGTCGCTGCGCCTTCGCCTGCGAAATGAGGGTGACAACCGGCTTTCGTTTGAGATGTTCGATTTGCTCGTCGAGTGGCTTGAGGAGCGCGGACGGCCGGATGCGCGCGACGCAATCTCGGCGTTCGCCTCGCAACACGGCATGCGTGCTACTCCAATGGCGCAGATCTCCGGGGAGCAATGCGTTTCGGGCTTGGCTCGTGACGCCCTATCGCTCGGGCAGCACTCGGGGGCAGTGGCGGCGGAAGTGATCGAGGCAATCGACGACAACCGCATTTCGCTCGACGAGCTGGACGCTATCACGCGAGTAGTGCGCGAGACGCAAGGCACGCTTGACGGGCTTCTTGCCCGGGCGCGTCACCTCGCCAACAAAGGCAACCCGTAACCGATGCAGTTCGGTCACGGCATGGTGTGTTGTAACCGCTACCGCGCAAAGGCGGGGCTTTGTTGCGATCTCGACGCGCAGCTCGAATGTGCAGCGCTTGAGAGCGCACGGCTCGCGAAGCACGCACCGGACCGTCTGCACGCATTCCTGACCACGCTGTTCCCGGTGTTTCCGCCTGACGTGCTGTTTGTGCAGGCTCGTCAGGGCGGATACGTCGACACGTTCATCGCTGCGGCAGCGAGTCATTGCGCAACATATCGTGCGCTCGACGAGCGCCGTGCCTTCTTCAATTTCCTCGCTGGCTACCTGAACGTCGAGCAGTCGGAGCATTTCAAAGCGCTCCACTCCGCCGAATGGGCACGTCTGCGCGGCAAAGTCTGACAGAGGACAAAGTGACTTTGCGACTCAAATCCCGGGGGCGTAAGCGCCCCATGCTCCGTTGCGCTGGTGCCGTTGTGTCGTGCGCATTCGTTGCCGGTCGTGCGCGGTGGCGCAAGGCCGTTCGTATTGCGCAGATCGAGGCCGCGTAACGATGGCGAGTCTTGACGATATCTGCAACCAGTTGCTTGTGGCTGGACACCCGGAGTTGCCGCCGGGGCATCCGATTGCCGACGACAAACACCATCGGTACGGGAAGGGGAAGAAATTCTGGTACGCGCTACACGAGGTTGTGCGCGAGGGGCGCGTGCTTGGCTACATCGGGGCTTACGGCTGCTGGTCGGGTAACGACAATGGCGCAGCGAAGTTCGAATGGTCCGGCGAAACCGTGACGTCGGAGGATCTGGCGGCGGTCAAGCGCCGACAGGAAGCCGTCGAGCGTTCCGAAGCGGTAAAGAAGGCCACGAAGGCCCGCAACGCGTCCAATCGAGCGAACGCGCAATGGGATGCGGCGGCCGACGTCCTGATTGCGTCCGCATACTTCGACCGTAAGCAGATCACGCCCGAGTGTGTGCGCGTCGACACCGATGGCAACATTCTCGTGCCGATGGTCGTCTACGGCGAGACGCAGCACCTTGCCGGACTTCAAAAGATCACACCCGATGGCGTGAAGCGATTTACCAGCGACATGGATAAAGCGGGCGCGTCCTGCGAGCTGGGCGCGATAGGCGATGACGACAAGGTAATCGGCATCGCCGAGGGTTACGCGACGGGGCGCTCGATTCGCATGGCGCTCGATGGCGCCATACCGACCGTCATCGCGTTCGACGCGGGTAGCTTGCTGGCCTGTGCAAAGCGGCTGCGTAAGCAATACCCCGAGGCCCATCTGCTCTTCTTCGCGGATGACGACTGGAAGATCGAGCAGCGCGTGCGTGATTGGCTGTCGGAAGACTTCGCGTACGACGGTGATCTGCAGATCAACGGGGAACCCCTTGCCGTTACGCATCGCGATACGTCTGTGCGCGTGAAGGTCGAGCGCAATTCTGATCGATACGGTGTGGACTGCATCCGCGCGGAGATCACGACGCAGGGCACGGAAGCAAAGCCACGCGTAAAGATGTTCCTGAATGCAGGGCGAAAGTCGGCCCACGAGGCGGCAGCCGAAGTGGGGAACGCCAGCGTTGTCTACCCGGTGTTTGCTGCGCGCGGCGAGCGAAAGCTTACGGACTTCAATGACTTGCACGTCGAGGAAGGCTTGCATGTGGTGAAGCAGCAAGCGAGCGCTGCGGTTCTCGCCGCCATGGGAGCTGATCCGCTCAAGGTTGGGCCGCACGCACACCTGCAAGCCGTCGAGGTGCCAGAGGATCCGCACTATGGTAGCGCCGTCGAGGCCGTGAAGAAGCACGGGCGGGCGACGGTAGGGCACCTGCAAAAGATTCTGTCGATCTCGTACGCGCGAGCGGCCCGGCTTCTCGAAGTCATGGAGGAGCGGAGCATTGTCACGGGCGCGGATGCGCACGGCCGGCGCAAGGTCGTCGGAATGTCGTCTACCCCTTCGTCGGCTGGCGCTGCGGGTGGGGCGGCGGGCGAGGTTAGCGAGGAAGATTATTGGCGGGCGCGACTGCGGAAGGCTGAGAAATCTGGCGCAGTACTGCCCGCGCTTGACAACGTGTTCTCGATCCTGCTGAACGATCCGGCGTGGGAAGGCGTTTTGGGTTTCGAGCAGTTCTCCGGGCGCGTCATGAAACTCAAGCCGCCCCCATTCGACGAGGGCGGCGTGGAAGGCGAATGGACGGATCGGGACGACTCCCGTTGCGTGCTCTGGCTCGGCCAGCGCTACGGATTCAGTCCCAAGCCTGATATCACGATGGAGGCGGCATTCTTGGTCGCCGAGCGTCACCCGTATCACGTTGTTCGTGACTATCTGGAGTCGGTCAGGACAAGGTGGGATCGCAAGCGCCGTCTGCACACATGGCTTGTCGACTACCTCTATGTCGAAGACACGGAATACGCGCGCCTGGTCGGCTTCAAATGGCTGCTCGGTGCGATTGGTCGCGTCATGCGCCCCGGCTGCAAGATGGACAACATCCTGATTCTGGAAGGCAAGCAGGATGCAGGTAAGTCGAAGACGTTCGCGACCCTGTTTGGGCAACAGTGGTTCACCGATGCGCACATCACCATCGGCGACAAGGATACGTACGTCGTTATGCAGGGCAAGTGGGTGATCGAGCTGGCTGAGCTGGACGCACTGAACAAGGCCGACTCGTCGCTCGCAAAGAAATTCTTCACGACGGCCGTTGACACCTTCCGTCCGCCGTATGGCCGTCGAGCTATCGATGTGCCTCGGCAGTGGGTGGCGTGCGGAACGGTCAACTTTGATGCCTACCTGAAAGACGAATCGGGCAACCGGCGCTATTGGCCTGTCAAAGCGGCTGACGTTCTCGATCTGCTCGGGCTGGCTCGTGATCGCGACCAGTTGTGGGCGGAAGCGTACACGGAATACTTGGAATGGGAGCGGGCGAACGACGAGTCGGGCGGCACGTTGCCGACGCCGTGGCAGGTGCTGCACGACGAAAAGCCGATGTTTGCGGTGGAGCAGGAGGCCCGGTACGAAGGCGACGTGTACGAAACCATGATCGCGCGGCACCTAAACGACCGGCGTGCCGATGAGATCCGGATGGAGGAGATTTTGGGCGACGTGCTCAAGCTTGAAATCTCGAAGTGGACGCCTGCTGAGCAGCGTCGCGTCGGCAAGGCGCTCAAGTCAATTGGATGGGTGCGTAAGCGTAAGAGCAGCGGGGCGCGTGAGTGGTATTACGAGCGCCCGCCTGCGCCTCCCGCGCCAGCGGTGGCGGCGCCTGTACAGACCTATTACGAGGATCACGACGATGTGGCGCTTTGATCGCGCAATCGCGCGCCGAATCGCGGGGTATGGCGCGCGCGACAGCGGACAACGGCGCGCTAAGTCGCCGTCCCATGTCCCGACGTCCCAAGCGCCACCGCGATTCCGTGCGCGTGATGTGTGCGACGTGTGCGACGTGCAGGTGAGGGCGCGCATGTCGCCCGCGTCGCAGGCGCACACCCACGAACTTTCATTTTTTTACAGAGACGTTGGGACACTGGGACGGGGGAACGGTAGATGCGGATCGACTACAAAGAGCAGGCCGGGATTGCAATGAATGCACGCACTCAACTTGCCGACGCGGTATCGGATCGCCAAGTTACTTTGGGTGCCCTTGCGTTTGCAGACGAGTTGGGCGCGATCCTGTGGCACATGAAGTACGGACAGGACGTTAAACGGGCCGGACTTAGGCGTGCGACGTTGTTGCTCGCGAGTCGTGTGCGCTCGGCGGGCAAGTTCAAGCGCTCGAAGTTCACGGGGTTCTCCACATCGGACAAGCGCAATGCACGGCTCGGTGCTGATGTGGAGCGCGCGAGCGCGGATATCATCGAGCGCTTCGCCGTTAGGATTATCACTGAGTGGGTTGCGGACCTGTGTCCTACATGCCACGGTCGCCGTTGGATCCCTCGCGCTTCGACGCCGCGCGTAGCCGGTGCCGTGCCCTTGCAATGTCCGACGTGTGCCGGAGCTGGGAAGCCTATCGAAGATGAGGCCGCACGAGCGCGTGCAATCGGTGTTGAGTTGCATGTATATCGGCGGCATTGGTCTCGATTGTTCGCCTGGACACTCGCCGTACTGGATCAAATTGACGCGGACACCGGGCACGTGGTGAGGGAGCAGATGCGATGGAAGTAATATTGCATTCCGAAATATCTTGGAATAGAATTCGGTTCATCCAACTTGGATATCGCTGGCACCGCGCGTTAGTCGTGCAAACCTATCGGGACATAAAAATAACAAGTGGAGCCTGTTAGGTGGGGTTGGGGAAGATCCGCCCAATCAAATCGTAAAGAACACAGTGAAGCCCTGAGCGCGAAAGCCCTCGGGGCTTTTTGTTTTGGCTTTCCGGTCGTGCTGTCTCCCATGACCGGGACCGCTCGCCGTTGCCCACCGCTATGGGCGTGCGGCGAGCACCTATCAATCGCCTATGCCCGTCTCTGCTCCCAGACCGTGCCGTGTACCGGCGTGCGGCGCACTCGTTCGAGATGGCTCGAACTACTGCGAAGCGCACAAGCGCCCGGCCGATGGTTCGTTTGCCGACCGGTCCCGTGGTTCGCGCCAGGAGCGTGGCTACGGATCCGACTGGGACAAGCGGCGTGTGCGGATCATGGTTCGCGATAAGTACCTGTGCCAGCAATGTTGGCGCGATGGTGTGCTCACACCTGTGGGTGATAAGCCTTACAGCGCGTGGGTCGACCACATCAAGCCGAAGGCCGAGGGTGGTACCGATGATGATGACAACCTGGAGACGTTGTGCCGGTCATGCGAGCGCGCGAAGACGAACCGTGACAAAAACCGTCGTCGGTCCGGCGATGCTGCTGTGATGCCTAAAAAATAGGCGTCCCGGTCGGTGAAGGAGGCCGACCGGGGGAGGGGGTGGGCAATTTTCTAGCGAACCGTCGCCGGGGACCGAGCGCCCAGCTAAATTTTATCGAGCAATGATTTTGGAGAGGGGGGGGTCGAAAAATCCGCCCCATAGACCGGCTGCGACGGTTGATTTGTTCGCGTCGCCGTCTCCGGTCACTTGGAGCCCCGTATGGAACCGGATTTTGACGATACGTTGACCTTGCCCGGCGAGGAAGGCAACAGTGCCTCGGCGAGCGTTGGAAAGCAATCGAGATCTCCCCGTCCGCCGCCCGGCACGCAGTTGTCGCAGCGCGAGCGGAAAGTGTGGGACTACATCTGCGCCGTGCTGCGCGAAGAAGGGCTACCGCACATCACCGCAGGTCTGGCGATAGCGGTGGTGTGCAAGTCGTTCGTGCGGTACGTCACGACCGAGGTTCTGCTGGCGCAATTTGAAGAGAAGAACGGCGGCAGCTACTTCATCAAGACCCCGAACGGCCACGAGCAACCGCATCAGTTGTTCTACGCAACCCAATCGCTAAAAACTGACCTTCTGAAATGGCTACCGGAAAGCTGCCTGACGCTGCCGTCGTCGGTGATGGCACGCGCGAAGATGGGCGATGCGGGCGTGCAGGACGATCTATTCGGCGACCTGCTGGCGCACGCGCTCGACGCACCAAGCGACAGATCAACGCACTGACGCCCGCTGTACTGAACGAGTGGGATGTGACGTATGGCCTGCCCGTGCTGCGTGGCGAGGTTGTAGTTGGCGAGTTGGTCTTTCTCGCAGTCGAGCGTCACTACCGCGATCTGCGCGACGGGGAAAAGCGGGGTTTGAGCTTCAGCCCTGAGCGTGCCTGGAAGATCATTCGCTTCATCGAGCGCTTCTTCGTCCACATCAAAGGGCCGCTGGCTGGCAAGCTGATGCTACTCGATCCGTGGCAAAAGTTCTGGACGGCGGTTCAGTATGGCTGGCTTGGTCCCGAAGGAAACCGGCGCTTCACTAGAGGGTATGAAGAGGTTGCTCGCAAGAACGGCAAGAGCACCTGGAAGGGGCCGCAGGGTGCCTATCTGTTCATGGCCGACATGGAAGTCGGTGCCGAGGTGTATGCCGTTGCCACGACGCGCGAGCAGGCGATGTCGGTGTTCAAGCCAGCGTTCGACAACATCAAGCGTTGGGCGCGTCGCTCACGTGGTGTGAAACGCTCGTTCACGATCCACGAGGGAACAAATCAGGAAAAAGTTGCTTTTGACAGTGCGGTATTCAAACCGCTGCCAGCGAACGCCGATTCGCTCGACGGTCTGAACCCGAGCGCGATTCTGTTCGACGAACTGCACGCGCAGAAGACGCCGGAAGTGTGGGACGTGATGGAGTCGGCACTTGGTGCCCGCTCGCAGCCGATGCTGTCCGCGATTACGACTGCGGGCTTCATTCTCGATGGCATTTGCACGGACATTCGCCGATACCTGGTCGAGATACTGCGGTGTGAGCGCGATGACGATTCGTTCTTCGGCTACATCTACACCCTGGACACCGATGACGATCCGCTCGATGAGCGCATGTGGATCAAGGCGAACCCCGGATTGGGACGGTCAAAGACATGGGCGTACATGCGCTCGATGGCGCGTAAGGCGCGAGCACTGCCCTCGGCGATGGCGAACTTCCTCACCAAGGATCTGAATCAGTGGGTCAATGGCGCGGATGGCTGGATCGACGCGAAGGTGTGGGACAAGGCGGGCCGCCGTTTCGATCCCGCGATTCTGGCCGGGCGTCGGTGCTTCGGCGGTCTTGACCTGTCGTCGACGCGAGATCTCACGGCGCTCGCGTTGGTGTTCCCGCCGCTCGACGACGATCCGTCCGGCGAATGGTATCTGTTGGTGTACACGTACTGCCCGCGAGCGAAGGTGGCGGAGCAGGCCAGCGAGGATCGTGCCGACTACGCCAAATGGGAGCGCGACGGGTGGTTGACCGTGACGGAAGGCAATGTGACGGACTATGCGCCGCTGAAAGCCTTCATTCTCGACCACGTGCGCACGACCTACGAACTGGTCGAGCTGGCGTTTGATAAGTGGAACGCTACGCACCTGGCTAACGAACTGATGGCCGAGGGCGTTTTCATGGTCGAGGTTCCGCAATTGACGACAGGTATGTATCCCGGCGCTAAGAAGTTCGAAGAGCTGGTGTACGACAACCGGCTGATGCACGGCGGTAATGCGCTGATGCGCTGGGCCACGTTGAACGTCTCGTTGCTGTTCGACAGCAACGGCAACTTCCGACCGGACAAGAAAAAGTCACTTGGGCGCGGACGCATTGACCCGGCTGTCGCGACGGTCATGGCGTTGGCGCGTGCGAGTGCTGGCGGTGAACGTTCGATTCTCGAAACCCTTGAAGAAGACGACATTCTCGTCATGTGAACATGAAATTCATCGACTCATTGCTGGGCCGTCGAAGTCTGGAGAACCCGGACGTGCCGATCACCGGCCGCAATCTCGCCGAGATCTTGCACGGCGAGGGGCACGTGGTCACTGCGGCGACAGCAATGCGCCTGTCAGCGGTGTACTCGTGTATCTACGTGCTGGCGAGTTCTTGGGGGCAGTTGCCCCTCGCTGTGTTGCGGCGCAAGGGCGATACCCGCGAGCTTGCCACGGACCATCCCGCGTACTACCTGCTGCACGACTCCCCGAACGAATGGGAGACGAGCTACAAGTGGCGCGAGACGCGGCAGAGCCACGTGTGCGGGTGGGGCAATGCATACACCCCCATTCGTCGCACGAGGAAGGGGGAGATCTATGAGCTTGGGCGTTGCACGCCAGCCGACACCACGCTCGTCAAGGTTGGGGGGCGCTGGACGTATGCGTCGCTCGACGACGATGGGGCGCCGATCTCGATTGCGCCGGAGGACATGATTCACATTCGCGCACTCGGCACGAACGGACGCGAAGGGATCAGTCCTATCCGTCAGCACGCGGAGCTGCTTGGTTTGGGTCTTGCCGCGCAGCAGTATGGGAAGGATTTCTTCGATGGGGGCGGGCGTCCTACGGGCCTGATCACCCTGAAGGGCACGCCGTTACAGAAGGATGGATGGGACCGCCTTACCTCGCTGTGGAATAAGACGGCCACGAAGCTGCGTGAGTCGAAGAACAAGACGCTGCTGCTACCGGCTGATCTCGACTACAAGGCGCTAACTATCGCCCCTGAAGATGCGCAGTTTATCGAGACGCGGAAGATGAATCGGTCAGAGATCGCGAGCATCTTCAACGTGCCTGCCCACATGATCAATGACCTAGAAAAAGCAACTTTCTCGAACATCAGCGAGCAGGGGATTCAGTTTGTGCGTCACACGATGATGCCGTGGGTGGTGAACTGGGAGCAGGAGCTAAACCGGAAGATCTTTACCGCTGCCGAGCGGCGTGCTGGCTATTACGTGAAAGCGAACTTGGCCGGTCTGCTGCGCGGCACACCGAAAGAGCGCGCGGAGTTCTACCACTACGGAATCACCGATGGGTGGATGGATCGCAACGAAGTCCGCGCATTCGAAGACATGAACCCGCGCGAGGGGCTGTCCGACATGCTCATCAGTGTCAACGCTAGACCATCAGATGCGGCGGTCGACGCCGCACCAGCCGAAGGCTAACGCCGAGGAAATCAGCATGGATTACATCGAAAAGCGCACGCTGCCCGAGCAGCCGTGCGAACTGCGCTCGTCTGGCGAAAGCGGAGATCCCGTCACCATCGTCGGTTACGGCGCGGTATTCAACTCGCGAAGCGCCCTGATGTTCGGGATGTTCGTCGAGGAGATCGCTCCGGGGGCATTCGACGATGTCA
Organism: Pandoraea eparura; assembly: GCF_902459725.1. Classification (GTDB taxonomy): domain Bacteria; phylum Pseudomonadota; class Gammaproteobacteria; order Burkholderiales; family Burkholderiaceae; genus Pandoraea; species Pandoraea eparura. The sequence goes on along the minus strand of NZ_CABPSH010000002.1, from coordinate 72,507 downwards.
TGAACGACGACGTACGCGCCCTGTTCAATCACGACCCGAACTTCGTTCTCGGCCGGACCCGCAGCGGAACGTTGCGGATCAACGTCGATCAGCGCGGCTTGGCCTACACGATCACGCCGCCCGACACGCAGACCGTGCGCGACCTCGTGCTCGCGCCGATGACGCGCGGCGACGTCACGGGATCGAGCTTTCAGTTCCGCGTGGCGCAGGACGGCGACGAATGGCGCGAAGAGGGGCAAATCGTCGTGCGCACGATTCGTCGCTTCGCAAACCTGATCGACGTATCGCCGGTGACGTATCCGGCATACGACGACAGCAACGCGTCTCAGCGCTCGCTGAAGGCGTGGAAGGAGGCCCGTGACGACAACCTGCACGTCCGGGCCATTAATGAGCGTCGCGCACGCGAGCGCTTGCTCGACTTGATTACCTACAACGTTTAACCGGAGTACATATGACTCTCGCAGAAATGCAACAAAAGCGTGCGCAGATCGCATCCGAAATGCGCAGCTTCCACGATAAGCAAGGCGACGCCGTGTGGGGCGACGAGCAGCGCTCGAAGTGGGACGGAATGAAAGCGGACTTGAAGTCGCTCGACGAAATGATCCAGCGTGAAACCGAACTGCGTGAGACCGAGCAGCGCTACGTCGAGCAGAATGCATCGGCAACGGCAGCGCAAGCCCGCCGCCAGAATGGCGAGCAGACGGACGAGGAGCGCCGCTCGCAGGTATTCGACCGCTTCGTTCGCGTCGGCTTGGGTGAAATGTCGGCGGAAGAGCGTCAACTGCTCAACGAAAGCCGTGCGCAGGGCGCAGCGACGCCGGATCGTGGTGGCTACACCGTGCCGACCACGTTCCTCACGCGCGTTCAGGAAAGCATGGCCGCATACGGCGGGATCGCATCCGTCTCGCAGATCATCGTGACGGACAACGGGGCACCCATCGGTTGGGCAACCAGCGACGGGACGAACGATATCGGCGAGCTGCTCGGCGAGAACACCGAGACGGCCGAAGGTGACGTCGAATTCGGTTTCGGCGAACTGGGTGCGCACCGCCTCTCGTCGAAGGTCATCCGCGTGTCGAATGAGTTGCTCAACGACACGGGCATCGACATGGAAGCGTACCTCTCTGGGCGCATTGCCTCGCGCATCGGCCGCGGCGAAGCCAAGTATCTGGTCCAGGGTACTGGTGCCGCAGCGACGAACAACACCCCGGCGCAGCCGAAGGGTCTCGCAGCATCGGCCGCCATCGGCAAGGTGACTGCCAGTGCCGCGAAGTTCACGTGGCAGGAGGCCAATGGTCTGATCCACTCGGTTGATCCGGCATATCGCGCTGCTCCGCAGTTCCGCCTGGCGTTCAACGATGCGACGCTGCAAATGTTCGAGGAAATGGTGGACGGCCAGAATCGCCCGCTCTGGATTCCGGGTCTCGATGCGAGCGCTCCGGCACGCATTCTTAAGTACCAGTACGTCGTCGACCAGGCGATTGCTGATGTGGGCGCTGGCGCCAGCTTCATGTTCGCGGGCGACTTCTCGCAGTTCGTCGTGCGACGTGTCAAGTACATGGTGCTCAAGCGCTTGGTCGAGCGTTACGCCGAGTTTGACCAAACCGGTTTCCTTGCCTTCCATCGCTTCGGCTGTGTGCTTCAGGACACCGCTGCGGTCAAGGCTCTGCAAGGCAAGCCCGCAGCCTAACCACGGGGAGGGCCGCTTATGCGGCCCTGAGTGCCATGCTTGTGACTTACGCGGAAATTTGGTGGCACTGTCGGCTTGCGGGTGACCCGCCTGCTGATGGTGCCGATGATCAACCGATCCGCTTGCTGGCGGTGGCTGCGCAGCGGTTCGTCGAGAACCATACGGGCCGCAAGCTCTATCCCGCAGGCGAGTCGCTGCCGGACGGCGCTCCCGAGGGAGCGCTTGTGATTGACGATGATCTTCGGCTCGCAATCCTCATGCTGGTAGCGCACTGGCACGAGCACCGTGAAGCGGCTGTTCAGTCCGCATCGACGACGACATCCGCCACTGTGCCCCTGGCGTTTGACGCGCTGATCGGGCCGTATCGCTGGTTCAACGTCGGTTGACGGAGGTGTTATGGAGTTCCCCACAATCGGTGAGCTGAACCAGCGCATCAAGATCTCGACCCGTTCGGACTATCCGGTGCTTGAAACCGATATCGCATCGGACTATTCAGGGCGGCGTGATCGCTGGGCAAAGATAGAGCCGGTCGGCAGCGCGGTCTACTTCGGGAACGCTCAGACCGAGGTGAAGGTCACGCATCGCATCTGGATTCGATATGAGCACGGGATCGACGCCAATGTTGAGGTCGATGACGGGCAAAGCGTGTACCGAGTTCGTCGTGTCTCTGACCTGAAGGGCGCAAAGCGCTTTACGGTCTTAGAGGTAGAGGAGCTGGGCGATGTCTGATCCTGCGTTCTATCTCCACCTGAGTGGCTACGAGGGGTTTGATAAGTCGATTGACTTCGACCGGAAGTTGATCCGACGGGCCATGCGCGCCGCTGGTCGTCTCGTCCAGCGTGGTGCCCGAAAGCATGTCGCTAGAAGCGGAGGATCGAAGCCGGGCGAGTTTCCGGCCCGTCGGAAAGGACTGTTGAGCAAGTCGATTGGCGTGAAGGTGTCGCGCTCCGGCTTCCTTGTTCGGATTGCGCCGACCAAGATCCCGGGTATGAAGAGCTTCTATCCCGCGTATCTAGGTTACGGCGTCAAGCGTAAGCCTGGTGCACGACGCGATAAGCGATCAGCGGGAAGCTCCGCTATGCGTATCGATCCGCGCGGGAACTACGTCATTGCCGCTCTCGATGAAAACGCCGCGCAGATCAAAGTACTGCTGAGCGCAGCGTTCGAGAGTTCGTTGCGCATAAAGTAACTTTGCAGCCTCTATACAACCCCGCTTCGGCGGGTTTTTTTATGCCATGAAGCTATCTCCAATCATCGCGCAATTGCGCAGTTACTGCCCCTTGTTTGAGCGGCGAGTCTTCGGTGGTGTCGATTGGGATCTGCTGGAGGAGGCCGGAAAGTTGCCCGTTCCGGCGGCATATGTCGTCGTCGGCGACGACGACGCAGACCCGAGCGAAACCACAAATGTAGTGAATCAGAACGTTACGGACACGTTCCACGTGTTTGTAGTTCTGCCCGCCCCGGATGACCGAACGGCAACCGCGATTGATGCAGTCGATGCCGCGCGTCGGCAATTGCTCTTATCCCTCGTTGGTTGGCGCCCGGAGTCGTTCTACGACATGGCGCAATACGTGGGGGGCGAATTGCTGTTCGCTAACCGGGCGCGAATGGTCTATCGCTACACGTTCTTCGCTGAGTGGTGCTTGGGGCGCGCTCTTCCTACCGATCCGCCGGAGACGTGGCAGGAGCAAGTGCTAGACGGCCTGCCGATTCTTGAAGGCATCACGGTCAATGTCGACGTCATCGATCCCGCCGCAGACAGAAACCTGAAGTACCCCGGCCCGGACGGGCGCATCGAAGCCATCCTGAAAGAGGAATTCAAACCATGAAAAAACGCACTGTTTTCGTTACGCCGGTGGAAGGGCGAATCGTGCCCGACCCGGAGCGCGGCGACGATGTTCCGGCCGTTGGCCGTGAAGTTCCCCGCTCGGCCTACTGGCTGCGGGCCATCAACGCAGGCGACCTGAAGGAAGGCAAGCCGACCACGGCCGCCGCTATGCATACGGGTGACACGCAATGACCGTCGCATTTCCTACAATCCCCAATGATGCTCGCGTTCCGCTCTTCTACGGCGAGGTGGACAACTCGATGGCGAACAGCGGTGCCCAGTCGTATCGCCGTCTGCTGATCGCGCAGGTGAACGACGATATTGACCTCCCGGTTAGCGAACTGACGATTGTGTCCCGCGCATCCGAAGCAGTAACGCTTGGCGGTGACGGCTCCATGCTGGCGGCGATGTACGCGAAGTGGCGGCAGATCGACCAGATGGGCGAAATCTGGGTTGTGCCGGTCAAGGTGGAGACGGGGCAGGCTGCAAAGGGGGCGCTCAAGTTCACGGGCACCGCGACCGAGGCTGGTCTGATCAACGCCTACATCGGCTCGGCGCACATTCGCGTTGCCGTCGGTATTGGCCAGACCGCCGCCGACACTGCTACGGCGCTGGCAGCAGCAGTGTCGGCAGCATCTGGCCTGCCCGCAACGGCTGCCGCACTCGACGGAACCGTGACGTTCACGTGCCGTTGGAAGGGCGACACCGGCAACGATATGCGCCTGAGCGTCAATCAGCAGGGGGCCGCAGCGAACGAGCGAACCCCCGCCGGATTGGTCGTCGATATCGTGCAGCCGACCGGCGGTGCTGGTTCGCCGGATATTGCCGCGACTCTGGCGCTGGTGGGCGATGAGCCGTTCGAGTTCATCGGGCACCCGTATACCGACGTCACGACGTTGGACGATCTGCGCGACTGGATGAGCGGCACTATCGGCCGTTGGTCGTACGCCCAGCAACTCTATGGTCACGTGTACAGCGCACGTCGCGGCACGATTGGTGAATTGGTGCCGTTCGGGCGTTCGCGCAACGACGAGCATATCTGTATCCAGGGCTTCGAGCCGGATTCGCCGGATCCGGTGTGGCTGTGGGCCGCGACGTTCGCCGCGAGAACCGCCGTGTTCACGAGCGCCGATATCGGTCGGCCGACTCAGACGGGCGAGCAGAATGGCATTAAGCCCGCCCCGGCCGGGAAGCGATTCATCTTCAACGAGCGGCAATCGCTGCTCATGAACGGGATCGCGACGCAGACGTACGAGGGCGGTTCGGTGCGTATCGAGCGTGCGATCACTACGTACCAGCGCAATGCTTACGGGCAGCCAGACGATTCGTATCTCGACAGCGAGACGATGCATCAGATCGGTTACACGATGCGACGCCTGCGCTCGGTGATCACGAGCAAATACGGGCGTCACAAGCTGGCCGACGACGGTACGCAGTTCGGCGAGGGCGCGGCCATTGTCACGCCCAAGACCATTCGCGCGGAGCTGATCGCCGAGTATCGGGCGATGGAGCGCGAGGGCATTGTCGAGAATGCGGACCTTTTCGCGAAGTATCTGATCGTCGAGCGCGATGCGAACAATCCGAACCGTATCAACGTTCTGTATCCGCCCGACTATGTGAACCAGTTGCGCATCTTCGCGTTGGTGAACCAGTTCCGCCTGCAATACCCGGAAGCTGCATAACGCGGCGATTCTGAAAAACCTGCGGCCCGGCATCCACCGGGCCGTTTTCATTGGAGTTCCAGATGGGACAGAAAACTGCGGGCACTTGCTACGTCAAGGCCGATGGCGTAGCGCTCACGGTCACGGGTGGTTGCGAAGCGCCTGTAACTGAGGTCGTGCGCGAGACCGTCGTGAAGGGCTACTTCTCGGAGAAGGATCGGACGCCGTACGTCAAGGTCGACGCCGTCCATACGCCTGGCTTCCCGCTCGACAAGCTTGCCAAGGGAGAAAACATGACGGTGACGTGCGAGTTCAAGAACGGCAAGACGTACGTCCTGTCGGGCGCGTACCTCGTCGGCGAGCCCTCATCGGCGGGTGACGACGGCAAGATCTCGCTCGAATTCAACGGCATTAAAGGGGAATGGATGTGATCGATATCACGTTGAAGAAGCCGATCCCGGCGCATGGCGAAACCGTTTCGGTGCTCTCGTTGCGCGAGCCGACCGGCGACGAGATCCGGGCCACGCGTCGTCTGCCCTTCCTCGTGCGCGGTGTCGACGGCGCTTTCGTGCCCGACCCGCGAACGATTCTGAAGTACGCGGCTACGTGCGCTGAGGTTCCCCCGTCGTCGCTGTCGAAGCTCTGCGGACCCGACGTCATGGCCGTGAATGAAGCGGTTATGGGGATGTTCGTCGGTGAGGCGGATGACCTGCCGACGCTCGCCGAAGTCACGGGGAAGGAGACTGCGGCCGTGGGGGAAATGCCGCACATGGTCAGCGTGGACGCAGAAACGTTCTACGTGAACACCGCTGCGGCAATGCGCTACATCGAGCTTCTGGGCGGCATGACGAAAGATCAGGTTGACGCGCTTTCGCCTGCTGCTATCGCACGTCTTTCGCTGCAGGTGATCAGTTTTTTTTACGGTGGGACGTCGGAAGCGTCGACGAGCTGACGACGCTGATCTACGACGTCGCTGGCTATTGGAGGCTAGACCCGGAGATCGTCAAGGCGCGACCGCTTGGTTTGGTCTTCGAGCACCACGCCCACGCATGGCGGCAGACTCAGGCGCGGAGAGATAGCGATGGCTGACAAGTTCCAACTCAAGGCGCTGATTACAGGCGTCGATAAACTCTCGCCAATGCTTGCGGGCATGCGCAAGAACGTCGCGCAGTTTCGCAAGCAACTCAAGACGTCCAGCCTCGGCGACAAGATCTCGTTTGGCGAGGTGATGAAGGGCGGGGCCATCGCGGCCCCGTTCATGCTTGGGGCGAAGGCGGCTATCGATTTCGAGTCGGCGATGGCCGACGTGAAGAAGGTCGTCAACTTCGACACGCCCGAGCAGTTCAAGCAGATGGGCGACGACGTGCTGAACCTGTCCCGGCGTCTGCCGATGGCGGCGAAGGACATTGCTGCCATCGTCGCGGCGGGGGGGCAAGCTGGTTTCGACAAGAGCGAGTTGGCACGCTTTGCCGAAGACGCCGTAAAGATGGGGGTGGCGTTCGACCAGTCGGCCGACGAGTCCGGCACGATGATGGCGAAGTGGCGTACCTCGTTCAAGATGGGACAGGATCAAGTCGTCGAGCTGGCCGACAAGATCAACTATCTGGGTAACAACGGCCCTGCTACGGCGAAGCAGATCTCGTCCATCGTGACCCGTATCGGTCCGCTCGGACAGGTGGCGGGGCTGGCGTCTGGCCAGATCGCGGCGATGGGCGCGACGCTTGCCGGAATGGGTATTCAGGAGGAAGTCGCCGCCACGGGCATGAAAAACTTCATGCTGGCGCTGACGTCAGGTTCGTCTGCCACGAAGCAGCAACAGAACGCATTCAAGTCGCTGCGGCTCGATGCAAAGCAACTTGCGGTTGGCATGCAAAAAGATGCACAGGGCACGCTTTTGCGTGTCCTGACGGCTGTTGGCAAGGTCGATAAGTCCAAACAGGCGTCCGTCTTGCAGCAGTTGTTCGGGAAAGAGTCCATCGAGGCTATTGCGCCGTTGCTGACCAACATGGAGTTGTTGCGCGGCAATCTGCAAAAGGTCGCGGAAGAGCAGCAGTACGGCGGGTCGATGCAGCAGGAATATGCAGCGCGAGCGGCCACGACCGCGAACAACATTCAGTTGTTCACCAACCGGGTGGTCGGGTTGGGCGTGAGCATGGGCAACATCCTGCTTCCGTCGATCAACTCATTCCTCGGCGTGATCGGCCCGATGACGGATCAGATCGCCGGCCTGACCGCAGCCAATCCTTGGCTCGTCAAAGGACTGCTTGGTGCTGCACTGGGATTCGGTGCGTTGCGTCTGGCCGTGTGGGGTGCGACGGTCGCTACGAAGCTGTTTCTCGCCGTTTCGAACCTCTCTCCCATCGGCATCGCAGTGCGGGCACTTGCGCTCGGTGCGGGCTTCCTCATCGCCAACTGGAGTGCGGTGGCTCCGTGGTTCAAGGACATGTGGGGAAAGATCCAGCCGTATTTCGCGGCCGGGTGGGAGCTGATCAAGACGATCTGGTCTTACTCGGCGTTGGGCATGGTTGTGGCGAACTGGGAGCCTATCGTCGATTGGTTTAAGCGGATGTGGGAGCGCATTCGACCGTACGTCGAGCCGATCATTGATGCAACGAAGTGGGTAGGCAACAAGATAGGCGGTTTGCTCGACGGTGGCCCCGCGCGCAACGCAACACCGGACGCGTCTGGCCTCGTGCCGCTCCCTTCTGGTGGCGGGCGAGGTCTCGCAGGTGCCGTTGCATGGCAGCAGCAATCGATTGTGGGCGCAGGTGCTGGGGGAGCGCGTCTAAACGGTGAGTTGACTGTGAAGTTCGACAACGCCCCGCCCGGAACACGCGTTGACGACGCCAAGACGAATCAGTCCGGCCTTACGGTCACGAGCCGTGTTGGACGTCGTAGTTTGGGAGACACGAATTGACTTGGAAAGAGAAGATGCAACCCGCCTCATTCCGGGGCGTGCCGTTTCGTGTCAACGACGAATCTGGGCCGGTCGGCAGGGACGTCCAAATCCACGAGTACCCGAAAAAAGACGACCCCTATGTCGAAGACATGGGGCGTCGTACGCGGACGTATCGCTTTACCGCATACGTCGTGGGGGCGAAGTGCTTCGAGGAGCGCGACGCGCTTCTCAAGGCGCTCGATGAGCCTGGCTCCGGCGAGCTGGTGCACCCGTGGTATGGGCGCAAGACTGTCACGGCGACGAACGAGTGTTCAGTTTCGCACCGAATGGACGAAGGGGGCGTAGTTCGCTTCGAGCTGGTGTTTGTCGATTCGGGGAGGCTGGAAAACCCGAGGCCGGTTGCGAACACCGGGCAGCAGTTGAAATCTGCTGCGGAGTCGGTCGAGAGTTCGGCGCTCGCTCGCTTCCAAGGTGCGTTGGCGGTCGTCGACATGGCTCGCGTCAAGGCGAATTCGCTGACGTCTGGCGTCTCCGGATTCTTCGGCGCTGTGCAGGGATATATGTCCCCGTTTACTTCGCTGTTCGGAACGGCCAGCGGTTTGCTCGACACGGTGATGAACTCGCCGGGGAATCTGTCTGGCATGTTGCTCGGCACGGTGCGAGACATGACCCGTGGATTTTCCAGCTTCGGTGGTTCGGTGGCGGACGTGCAAAGCAGCGCAAGCGCCGTGCCAGCGCTCGCGTCTATTCCCGCGCCTCCCGGAACGGATGCCGCTGCCCTTCAAGTGGCCGTCGTGAACCTATTTCAAGACGTCGCCGTCGCAAACGCTTTGCGCGATGCGGCTGAAATGCCCGTGGCGATGTCCCCGCCGACCCAGCGTGTGGACGCCCCTGCGCTGGACGTCCAGGTCTCAACCTCCGAGGTCGCGAACGAGACGCCAGTCGCAGACGATGTGATCGGGGCTCGCGACGCGGTAAGCGAGGCGATTTGGGTGGTGGCGCTCCAATCCGATGCGAAGCACTTTGCCGTTCTGACCGATGCGCGCCAGGCGTTGGAGGCGCATCTATCGAACGTAGCCCGGGCGGGAGTGCGCCTGACGACGTACTCGCCGAACGCGACAGTCCCGGCACTGGTGCTTGCGTACGCCAAGTACGGGGACGCACGCCGGGCCGATGAGATCGTCGCGCGTAACCGGTTGATCTATCCAGGCTTCGTGCCTGCGGTGCCTCTGCAAATTGCACGGAAGTGAAATGGAAGATCCAAACGACAAAGTGACTTTGACCGTCGATGGGATGGATTACGGCGGCTGGAAGGAGGTCAGCATCGGTGCTGGCGTCGAGCGACAGGCGCGTGACTTCGATCTATCGATTACGTGGCGCTGGCCGGGATCGTCCGAGCAGATCCGGCCCGTTCGGCACGGGGCACGTTGCGAGGTACGCATCGGTCGTGACCTGGTCGTAACAGGATGGGTGGGCGCATCGCCGATCCGATACAGCAAGACCGAGGCGACGATGCGTATCACGGGCCGCTCGCTCACGGCAGACCTTGTTGACTGCTGCCCCGACGATAAGCCGGGACAGTGGAAAGGGCAGCGCATCGAGCAGGTGGTGCGCTCTCTAGTCAGTCCGTACGGCATCAAGGTCGTCAACGAGGGCCGCGATACGACGGTGATCCCGAACCACACGGTGAAGCCCGGAGAGACGATTTTCGAGTCTATCGACCGGCTGCTAACGGTCTCTCGCTTGTTCTCAACGGACGACGGGCAGGGTCGTTTGGTGATGGCGAGGCCAGGGAGCGCAGGCCGTGCGGCTGATCGGTTGGTGCTCGGGGAAAACATTCTGGAAGGCGATGCGCCGCTTGACTTCTCGCGTGTGTTCTCCGAGTACGTCGCCAAAGGCCAGCGAGCGGAACAGGATGACGACGAATCGGCGGACGCCGCTGAGGTCGTAGGCAGTTCTGCCGATGACAGGATCGGTCGCCGTCGGCGTCTAGTGATCAATGAGTCAGGGCAAGTCACGAAGGAGCTTGCGCAGTGGCGAGCGGATTGGGAGCGCGATCATCGCATCTCGAAGGCCCTGGAGGCGACGTATCAGGTGCAGGGGTGGCGGCAGAGCAACGGTGCACTGTGGATCCCGAATCTGATTGTCCCGGTGGTAGACCCGATCATCGGGTTTGACCGCGACATGCTCATCGCCGAAGTTACATACAGCCGCAGGCGATCCGGCGGGACGATAGCGACGCTGAAGGTCGCCCCGCCCGATGGTTTCGAGCCGGAGCCGAACGACAAGCGCAAGCGGATGAAGGTGAAGAAGGGCAAGACGGGTGACAACTTCGAATACCTGTTGCCCGCCGATTGGGAGAAAAGGTGATGGACCTTTCGACAGTGCTTTCGCGTTACACGGTGGTGCTCGCGAACGCCGAGGGGAAGTTGCAGCGGCTACAGATCCGGGTGCTGGCTGGCGAGGTGTTGGACGGCGTTGAGGATCTGGAGCAATACGGCTTCTCATCGGTGCCGCTGGCCGGTGCGGGTGGCGTTGCCTTGTTCTTCGGTGGTGACCGATCACACGGCGTTGCACTGCCACCGAACGACAAGCGGTATCGCCCGACTGATCTCCAGCCGGGCGACGTCGCGATCTATACCGATGAGGCGGCGCGCATCACGCTGCGTCGTGGCCGGATCATCGATGTCGATTGCGATGTATATCGCATCAAGGCCAAGCATTACGAGGTACAGGCCAGCGAGACGATCTCGCTCAAGACGGATGCATTCAAGCTGGATGCGGCGACGGCTGAATCTACCGCAGCGATCCGCGCTCCCGACGTCGTGCTCGGTGACGGAGACGGGAAGAGCATGGTCGGGCATACGCACCAAGAGCATGACGGGCCGCCGACGGGAGGGCCGCAATGATCGATCTGACCGAGGATCAGCGCGTCGCGGTTCTCACGAGGGCTGTCTATATCAGTCTATTTTCGTGGCGACGCGCGCTGGATAGCGATCCCGTCGACGACGACGAGCTGCAAGGGTGGTGGGGCGATACCTTCCCGTCCGTCAGTGGCGATCAAATTGGATCGCGTCTCTGGTTGCTGCGCCGTCGCACGTTGACGGCCGACACGGTGCGAGACGCGATTACATACGCACAGGAGGCGCTTGCGTGGCTCGTTGACGACGAGCACGCGACGGCGGTTGACATACGGGCGGAGCGGCGTGGGAACGATCAATTGCGCATGAGAGTGCGGATTGATCTCGTCGACGGCGATCCGCTCAGTCTCGATATTGAGGATATTTGGAGGGTAATCAATGCCGTTTGACATTCCGACATTGCCCAAGCTGGTCAAGCGTGTGCGAGGAGATCTTGCCCCCGCCAGCAATACTGGGGCACTGCGTCGCGGCGATGGCGAGGTGATCTCTCGTGCGCACTCCGGCGCGGTATCTGGCCTGTATGGGCACCAGGCGTACATCGCGGATCAGATCTTGCCGGACTCGTGCGACGAGGAGACGTTGCTGCGGCTTGCGGCCATGCGTTTGCCAAACAACGGGCGACGGCCTGCGGGGTCGGCTCAGGGACCGTTGATCTGTTCTGGGCGGGATACGGCTCGCATTGAAGCGGGCGAGCTATGGCAAACCCGTGACGGCCGACGCTATACCGTAAAGATCGCTGGCGCGATCAGTGGGAGCGCTGCAACAGTGACACTCGCAGCGGTCGACGCGGGCGTGCTCCGTAATCTCGACGAAGGGACTGCGCTGACCAGCGTGTCTCCCATCGAGGGTTTGTCCGACACTGCCTACGTGGGCGTAGGCGGTATCGGCGGCGGCTCCGATATCGAGAGCATTGATAGCCTGCGTGCTCGTGTGGTACGGACGTATCGTGTCGTGCCGCGTGGCGGCAAGCCTGACGATTACGTCACTTGGGCGCTGGAGGTGCCGGGTATTTCGCGTGCATGGTGTGTGCGCAACGCCCTCGGCCCCGGCACGGTTGGCGTCTACATCATGCGAGACGGCGATGCGGATCCTTTCCCGTCCGAAGAGCAATCCGAGGTGGTGGGAGCCTACATCGAGACGCAGCGGCCGACGTGCCCCGAGGTCTATGTGATGGCCCCGAAGAACCGGCCAGTCCCCCTAACCATCGATCTCACGCCAGACACTCCGGAAAATCGGGTGGCCGTTCAACAGGCGCTCGACGAAGTGCTTCGTGCCGAAGCCGATCTCGGGATGACGCTGATTCGCTCTCACTTGACCGCGGCAATCAGCGGTGCGCAAGGCGAAGACGATCACAAGTTACTCGTGCCTGCGGGCAACGTTGAATGCGCGGCAAACGAGTTGCCAACGCTCGGGGTGATCACATGGGTATGACGGCAGACGATTACCTGTCGCATCTGCGCGCACTGTTGCCGCCTGGTCCTGCGTGGTCTGGGGAGATGGGGGCCGAGGTTGATGAGGTGCTGCAATGCCTCGCCCCGGAGTTTGCGCGAGTCGACGCACGTGGTGATGCCCTGCTCGCCGAAATGGACCCACGCATGGTGCGGGAGTTGTTGCCAGATTGGGAGCGCGTCATGGCGCTGCCCGATCCGTGCCTCGGTCCTTCGCAATCGTTTGATGATCGCCGCGCGGCGGTGTTTCGCCGCATGTTTGAGGTCGGCGATGCGCGAATGGAGTACTACGTGCAACTCGCTGTTTCGTTCGGCTACACGAACGCGCGAGGGGTGGAGTATCGCGCCCCGCGCTTCGGCCGTGCGCGCTTCGGGAAAAGCCACTTTGGTACATGGGCTCAACAATTTTTTTGGGGGCTGCGACTGGGTGGTGCGCTGGCCGGAGGGCGGCGATTCGGCGCAACGGTGTGGGGCGAGCGGTTTGGCGGGAACCCGAACGAGGGGCTGGAGTGTGTGGTGCGGCGCGAAGCACACGCTCATACGGTGGTAATGCTCGATTTCGAGACATAAGAGGCTAATGAATGGATTATCCAAAGAGTGTTCCCGGAGTGGGACTTGTTGATGGCAGGTTCGTAGACGAGGATAAAACCGTTCCTCGTGTGGGGTCGTTGATCCCGGCGGCGTGGGGCAACGCGATTACTGACGAGGTTCTGCACGTTCTTGCGGAAGGCGGACTTGTGCCGGATGAGGCGGATCCTACGCAGCTCGCCGAAGCCATCAAGAAAATCATCGACACCCGAGTATCGGCCGACTATGTGACAAGGGGGATTCTTGCGGCCGCAATTGGCTCGTCCGGGGCCGCTGCTTCCCGCAATCGACTCATCAACAGCGGTGCGCAAGTGGCCATCCAGACCGCGACGCCGACGCTGTCGAGCGCCGTCCAGTACGGTCCCGTGGAAATGATTGCTGGATGGGCCTCGGGCGGCGCCATCACGGCGGGCACGCTGATCCAAGACACGGCGTCGCCAGTCGGACGTACCGGCTATGCGGTCAAGTTCGCGGGCTGCACACTGACCGGTGCCGGGGTTATATCTTGGCGGTATCGGATGGAGGCGGCCGAGGCTGTCAAACTCAAGAACGCGACGGCGATGTTCCAGATGGTCGTGCAACACGATGTTGGAGCGCCTGTGAATTACACAGTGCTTCTCAGCAAGCCGACCAACACGGCCGACGATTTTTCGGCCGTGACGGCAATCGCCACAAGTGCTCCTGTAGCCGTAGCGTCAGGGACAGCAACGCAACTCATTCCTTGGCAGAACGGAATCGCGCTCGGCGATTGCTCGAAGGGGTTGAACATCGAAGTGCAGGTCGCGTGCGGGGCGATCACGACGAAGAATTTCTGGTTTACCGAGTGGCAGTTGGAGGAAGGTACTGTCGCTACGCCGCTAGAGCGCCGAGGGTATCAGGCGGAACTCGCCGCCTGCCAACGTTACGCGCTCAACGTTCCGATTGGATCGCTCTTCATCAACGGTTGGGCGGGGTCGGCAGGTGCCCCTGTCGGGGCAGCGGGCATTGACTACCCGGTCGAAATGCGAGTCCCCCCCACGGTGCCGTCGATTTCGTTCGCGCTGACCCAATGCAACACGCCAGCCATCGCTTACAACACGACGCGTTGCATGCGCCTTGCCGCCACAGGAACCGTGTCGGCTGGCCAAGCAAATGCCTATAACAACGCCGCATTCGTCATCACTGCGAGGCTCTAACCATGTATCAGCTCTATATCACCGAGGGTTTCGTCACGCGCCTCTCGGACGGCGCAACGATTCCGATGGCGGACGGTAACGTCGACTATGAAGAGTTCAAGCGATGGCAGGCAGAGGGTAACGTGCCTGATCCGGCGGACCCTGTTCCGGTCATTGGGGCGGAGTGATGTGGATTCTTCTCTATCCCATGTGTGTCACGGCATCGTTGACGGCAACGATGATCGCGGTGATCGCAGTGAATTGGTGGGTGCCGCTGCTCGCCGACGAGGCTGGAAACTTGCCTCGCCGATTGCGATGGTTCCAGACGTTCGATGCGACGCTCGACGCTGGATGGCTTGATGGATATCTCGATCCGTCATGGGGTTCGACTCCCTGGCGGCGGTATTGGGCGCGCGTATGGTGGCTTAATCGCAACCCGGCGTACGGTTTTGATTACGCGGTTGGCCTGACGTTCGACGCGTCTGAATGGCGCGTTGTCAAATACGTTGAGCGTGACGACCTGGTGCTGTTCATAGCGTTTGGTCGGGGATTCAATTTCTATTACGAGGGGCCGCTCGGGCAATACAAGCTCGGTTGGAAGGCATGGAACCGATGGGACGGTAAGGGGTGGGACGCAACCAATTGGGAGGCGTTCGAGCGAATACCTGTTTGCTTCACAGTCAATCCGTTTCGTCGACGGCCCGCATAACGCGGGCCGTTTTCATTTCAGCCGCCACCATTTTGGGGCGGCTTTTTTGCGGGGTATGGAGTGACAAACGCTGATTTGGCGGTGGAAGTGATCAAGGCGTCACCTGCGACGCCTGTGCCAGTCATGACCCTGATGGGGTATGGGGTGGCGGACTGGGCAAGCATGGCGACGTTGGTCTACGTGGTGCTGCTGGCTTTGCACTACGTCTACAAGAACTTCATTGGGCCATCGCGCAAAGGGGAGTGATGTATGGACATCAAGCAAAAGTTGCTTGCGGTCCTCGGCTCGGGTGCCATTGCTGCCTTGATGGTGCTCGTTCCGCATTTCGAGGGCGTGCGCTACGTCGCATATCAGGATTCCGTCGGCGTCTGGACGATCTGCTACGGGCATACGCGCGGCGTTCGCGCAGGTATGACAGCGACGCAAGCGCAGTGCGACGCGTGGCTCGTGGAAGACATCGAGATCGCGCTCGACGCCGTCGACCGCAACGTGCGCGTGCCGATCTCTGAGACCGAACGCGCGGCGCTCGGTGATTTCGCGTTCAACCTGGGCGAGCCGAATCTGCGCAAAAGCACGCTACTGCGGTTGGTCAACCTCGGGCGTCAGGACGACGCCTGCAACGAGTACCGACGTTGGGTGCTGGCTGGCGGGCGAAAGCTCGACGGCCTAGTGCGTCGTCGCGATGTGGAGGAATGGTTATGTCGGATGTGACGAAGCTCGGCGCGTGCCTAGTGGTGGGCGTGCTGCTGTTGCTCACAGGGGCTGCGGCCGGGTGGGTGATCAACGGTTGGCGTATGAGTGCCGCAGTTGCGGGCGCGCAAAAGGAGCGGGCGCTCGACGGCCAGGCGTCGGCCGTTGCCGCGCTTGCGGACTTTGCCGAGACCGCGAGCAAAGTGAAGGAAGCCGCCGATTCATACATCAGCGAGCGAGCCGCGATTGCAGGCAAGCTCGATCAACTTTCGAAGGATCTCAAGAACTATGCAAAAGACAAGCCTTTGCCTGCTGATTGTCGCCCTGACGCTGGCCGGGTGCGCAGTCTCTCCGAAGCCGTTGCCGCCGCCAAGCAAGCCGCAACTCGATAGCGCTCTTGCTGCGGACTGCATGATTCCCGACGGGCCTTCCGCCGACGATTACGACGTGTGGCAGGCGTGGGTGCAAAGTGACTTGTTGGGGGCGTTGGTTGACTGCGCAATCCGACATAGCAAGACGGTGGCCGCGTGGCCGTCGTGACTGTAGCGACTTGCAGTAGCGCGCAGGCGCTTGAGTAGAGACAGAGCGACCGTCTTGGTGTTAGAGCACCGCGACGGTCGCCTGACACACTGAGTACCCAGTGAGCCAAGCCAAGGCTCTGCCACCTTCCTAGGAGGCGGGGCGGATTGTAACAAAAACCAAAACACGCTCACAAAAAATGACAGCACCAATCATTCCGTGGATCGGCGGAAAGCGCCGTCTCGCAGATACCATCATTCCTATGTTCCCGCCGCACGAGACCTACGTCGAGGTGTTTGCCGGTGGTGCAGCGCTGTATTTCCTCCGGCATCCGGCTAAGGTGGAGGTGATCAACGATGTCAACGGCGAACTGGTGAACCTGTACCGCGTCGTGCAACATCATCTCGAAGAGTTCGTGCGTCAGTTCAAGTGGGCGCTGTCCAGTCGGCAGGTTTTTAAGTGGCTCAAAGAGACGCGTCCCGAAACGCTGACGGACATTCAGCGTGCGGCCCGGTTCTACTATTTGCAGCACAACTGCTTTGGGGGGAAGGTCGAGGGGCAGACATTCGGCACGGCGACTACGACGCCGCCTGGCCTGAATCTGTTGCGTCTTGAGGAGTCGCTGTCTGCTGCGCACTTGCGGCTGGCCAGCGCGTACATCGAGAATCTTGACTGGCTCGCGTGCATCGAAAAGTACGACCGTGAACACACGTTCTTCTATCTTGACCCGCCCTATTGGGAAACCGAGGGGTATGGCGTGCCGTTTGCTTTTGAGCAGTATGAGCGGATGGCGGAAGCGCTGCGTCGTATCAAGGGCAAGGCCATCGTGAGCCTCAACGATCACCCGGACATTCGGCGGGCGTTCGATGGGTTCGAGATCGATACGTGCGGGATCACTTACACGGTCGGCGGCGGCAAAGGGGCCGACCGTAGAGAGGTGATCATTTACAGTTGGGATCGTGCATCCGAGCCAGTCGGATTGTTTGGCTGAACGTGATGCTCAAGCAGTGACGGCATTGGGGGATTCGGAATTCGGAGCCAGCGTGAGGTGCAGGCCAAGTGCGCCGACCACTTTCATGATGGTGGCGAATTCTGGATTGCCCGTGTCGGACAGGGCACGATACAGTGCTTCGCGAGCAATTCCCGACTCGCGGGCAAGGGTGCTCATCCCGCGAGCGCGAGCAACGGTGCCGAGCGCCCGCTGAATTTCGCGAGAATCCCCGCCTTCAAACGCGAGCGAAAGGTAATGCTTAATCGTCTCGTCGTCCTTTAGTGCCTCTGCGGCGTCAAATTCCCTCAGTTCGCTTAGTTTCATTTCTCAGTCCTCCAATTCGTCGGCCAGCTTCTTCGCGTGCTTGATGTCTTTGGCTTGCGTCGACTTGTCGCCGCCGCACAGCAGGACGACCAGCACCGTGCCACGTTGAACGAAGTACACGCGATAGCCGGGGCCGACGTCAACCTTCAATTCCGAAACACCCTCGCCGACCGGCTTAACGTTGCCGGGATTCCCGAGCGCCAGACGGTCGAGCCGTTGGGCGATGGCGGCAACGCCCTTGCGGTCCCTCAAGCCGGAGAACCACTTGCTGAATTCGGGGTGTTGGAGAATTTTCCTCATAGGATCAAATGTAATCCATGGGTTACAGTTTTGCAAGGAAAAATAATTGCTTCGATTTGCGTGAACTCATCCGGGCACTCGCCTTGGTGCTCTCCGTCATCGCAGGTGCGACGGGATCGGGGGGGCGTTAAAGTTTCTCCGGTAAATGCCGTTCGAAGTAGAGATACCAAAAACGAGGAGTTACTGATGAAACAAGCGTTCGCACCAGCATTATTCGTCGCGTTGTCGTTGATTGGTGGTCCGGCATTTGCCAGCACGGACTTTGCGGGGCCGTACTGTGACAGCGGATGCCGTTTGATAGACAACATCGGGAGCCGTGCCAACGTGATTTATTCTGGTGAGGCGGTGAGGGATTATCGTGTTTGTCGTAACGACGGATACTCGTTGACGGTCATCGTGAACGGAGCGAGCTACGATGTTCCAAGTGGGAACTACAAGAATCGAAATTGCATCGATGTCGCAGGTCGGATTATTGAAATTTCAGGTTCGGCAACTGCTCTTGTGGGGCCGATTGGTCAGTGAGTAAAGCTTTCAACTGGTTCCTTTGTCGTGGCAGAGATAACGATGGGCGAAGTACCTATGGAGTTTTTTTGGGGTGGCGTTATTTGTAAGTAATTGATGTTTAATTATTTGTGTTGGCCTGCAAAGTCGCTTTGGCGAGTGAATCCACAACCACGACCGGCTCTTTGCGTTCGTGTTTCAAACGTCTGCTAAACAGTGAGAAGTTGCCACTATGGAAGGCGCTCAACGCTTGCGTCGGTTACGGAGAATATGCGACGTTGGTGATTTAACATAGCGCCTCGCGATGATTTGAAACTTTACAGCAGCAAGGCACTAGAATATTTCGGGGAAAAAATGGCTGACGAAAAAACACTCGACCCAAACTTATTAGCTCTTTGCGTCGCGCTCGATGCGCTGTCGGCATCAGTAAAAAATGCGGCTGAGCAGCGACAACTCAACGCAGTATATGGATGGAATGTAGTCGGGGTAAGCCGTGACGATATCGTAGCCCTGATTAGTTCTCTTTCGAACAAGATTCGAAAGCAGGCAGACATCGAGCTCCCTGAAGACGTTGCGACACGCATCAAGGGAATGACCTCAGGCATCAATTACGCAGTGGGGAATACCGTCCCGCACATGTTTAATGGCAACGCTGTCCAAGCAGTGCCAGCGTTGCTGCTGATGTTAGCGACACTGAATTCCTTGCTTACCGACGCGTTTCAGTGGCCAACGCAACCCGAATTGTATGCGATTCCTCCCCAACTGAAGCGTCGGATCAACGCTGCTGAAACGCGGGTCAACTCGGTCGAGAGCAAAACAGGCGATCTCGAAACGAAAGCAGAACAGATTCTGGCTGCGCATGCCGCGGCGGAGTCTCTTGATGTCGATCTTGCTGCACTTCACGAAGCAAGAGAGAGAACCAAACAATCCGAAACTGACGCGAGGATATCGCAGCAGGAAGCAACCAAGGCTCTAGCCGAAATCGTGGAAGTGGCTCGCGCTATCCGACAACATCAGGATGACGCTGCAGCAGTCGTTGAGAAATGCGAAGACGCATACCGTATTGCGACGTCTAAGGGACTGGCTGGAGCCTTTGACGATCGAGCAAACAAGCTTAACGTTTCCATTCGATGGTGGACTGGCAGTTTGATCGTTACGTTGGCAGCGGCGGCGGTCATTGGGTACGAACGGGTTCGCGCTTTAAACGGGCTTCTCTCAAGCGCCACACCGACTTGGGGAGCTATTGCTCTGCATCTCGGCGTATCGCTCGTGAGCGTCGGTGCGCCTTTTTGGTTCGCGTGGCTGGCAACAAAGCAGATCGGCCAGCGATTCCGGTTGGCTGAGGACTATGCATTTAAGGCATCGGTGTCCAAAGCGTACGAAGGTTACCGGAAGGAGGCCGTAAGAATTGATCCAGCATTTGAAAATCGCCTGTTTGGATCAGCGTTGTCGCGGATGGAGGAGGCACCTTTGCGTCTGCTTGCGGATGAAAGGAACCACGGAAGTCCATGGCACGAGTTGGTTCATTCCAAGGCATTCGAAAGAGCCGTCGAGCTGGTGCCCGAACTCCGGGCGAAAGTGATCGACATCGCTGGCAAGTCGAAAGCAAAAACGGAATCGGCCGATGTTGAAGAGCCGTTGCCAGCTACAAAAGGATAATTTTGCATGACGCCCGCTCTCCATCCAAGCGAGATTCCCACCGTCGGTGAGTGGCGATCAGCGGAAAGCGTGGAGTAATGGAAGCGGCCGCTATGAAGCAGCTTTCCGGCGTTGGGAGCGTAACGTTGAAGGGCGGATTTGGGTCGAAAACTGCCCCTCGCGCGTGACCGTTTTCGGCCGGGAAGGGACGTTCGGTGGGGCGCTTGCGTACTACAACATCTTGCGGTTCCCCCTTGGCGCTCAGTAGTATCGGTTGGCACCTTGCCCGCATACTAAACTTGGCTTACGGAAATCGACATCTGGGGCGGCAAAATGACGAGTCAACCGGAAAGCAGCGGAATGTCACCAGAAGAGGAATTTGCGAACTCCT
This sequence comes from Pandoraea eparura, assembly GCF_902459725.1. Lineage (GTDB taxonomy): Bacteria > Pseudomonadota > Gammaproteobacteria > Burkholderiales > Burkholderiaceae > Pandoraea > Pandoraea eparura. The sequence goes on along the minus strand of NZ_CABPSH010000002.1, from coordinate 52,255 downwards.
TCTACTATTTTGTGAAAGCGCTAAAAATCTTGGCTGCGGACGCAGACTCGCAGTGTGACCTAATGGGTAACTATAACGTGGCGTGGGAACTCAAGGATGACGTCTCGGCAGGCTTATGTATATTGACGCTTTCGAGCGGCGAACTAACCAAACAGCAGCGGGATGGCATTGTCGGGATTGTCACTGCACTGGACGAAATTCCGGATTCGGTGTTGGAAGGAGGAACAACCGCGGCAGTCAATAAACGTGCGATGCATCACCCATGTTGGATTCCATTGCGTACACGTGCAGCCGAACTTCTAACCTTGCTTAGCAGCGCGACCAGTCGAAACGAAGCGTTTTTTTCCAGCATGGCACACTCGTACCAGACCAAGCTCAATAAGGAAAACCTGCCGCCGGACCGCAGGTGAGCTTCGGGTAATCACTCTTTAGCCGAATCGCGCGTGGACGTTTGGTTTCCATCGAACGACTGCTTTTCGCAACGCTTACAGTCTGTTGAGGGTCGAAAACTGCCCCTCGCGCGTGACCGTTTTCGGCCATGAAGAGCCATTCGGGCTATTCTTTCGTGGCGCCTGCCTGTATGCATACTTTTTTCCTACAGCTTCACTAGGAACCCTCCAGCTATGCGAATGCGCACAAAGGCCACGTTTTTCTATCTGGCAGCAATAACGGGAACACTTGGTGTTGCCGCGCTGCTTTCGATCGTCTTACCGGAGTCAGCCAAAGCCTTGGCGGGCATAGTTGCTTTAGTATGTGCACTCTGTTTTGGTGTGACAGGGCTTGCTGTCCTGGCCTGCCCACACTGCAAGTCGCTCGCCATCCGTACTCCACGTGGCACATGGACTTTCTGGGTTGGCTCTAAGTGCCGCTGCTGCCATAAGCCGTATTAGGAGCATCCGTGCTGCTTAATGTTCAAACCTGGTCGTGGGCCAGCTTGCGCGCGCAGCGGTGATGCGCCGAACATTGCCTTCTGAGAAGCTGCCTACTGCAGCCCGTGTAGTCAGGATTTGAATGCCTGTTGTCGAGAGATCTGTACGGCCACTTTGGGTCGAAAACTGCCCCTCGCGCGTGACCGTTTTCGGCCATAAGCGGCCTGACGAGAGAGGCCGCTTTGCGGCGCCCAGTCTCTGGGACAGTAATCAGATTGCGAACGGAATCGGCAATTATGGAATTTCCCTCGGACACTAACCGTACAATCGAGAGGGGCACGCCACTGCGACGTTCCCCCACACCGAGAACTTTGAGCCACTAGCATGTTCAAGTACTTGCCCACGATCCTTAAGTATGCGTGCCCACTGCTTGTTGCAGTGCTCCCGTGCTTGATTGCGATTGGAATTCTGTCGCCATGGTCTGTGGCTCAGACGGCGCTTGGCCCAAGCGCAACGCGCGATGCTCTCTTGATTGGCTGGTCGTACAACTACCGTGCCTCTGGCGCCATTACCCACGAGAGGCGTGAACAGACGTATGCGGTTTTGCCTACGCTGAAGACGATTACAGTCATTCAAGAGGATGGCAACGTACGGATTGAGGAAAAATCAAATGGACTCTTAGCAGCCTTGGTCGGCTATGCATGCGTGCTTTTCGGAGTTTGGTGGTTCTGGTTCCGAAAAACGCCGACCAAGACCACGAAATGACTGATATGCCTTGGATCGCGGGAAGTTATGTTGATCGTATGTGCACCATTTGTGCGCCACATTGATTTATATCAATATGTGATTTTGATCTTCGGTGCCAAAACTCACAAAGCCCTGACACGTCAGGGCTTATATCTTGTTGGATCAAAGCAGCGCTATTCAGGTGAGAACAAAAGGAGAGGCCGGAAAACGCGACCGTTCACAAAGCGTTCATTGTGCCCGGCGTGCTTCTCTGCGTTCTGCGGCGGCGAGAACCCTTCCGGGGTCAGTGAACACGCGAGTTAGGAATATCTCGCAAAAATCTTGGAGATCTGCTGCCTCGTCCTTCGTGAGGGTGCCTCGGTGGGCACCATCGTTCCCATCCTCTCGAATGCAAGTGGCTAGGTCGCGCAAGTCGTTTGGGAGCTTGTTGGTATCAAATAGCCATGGCAGTCGAAGGCCAAGGTCTCGACAGACGCGAGGGTTCGGGCGCTCCGGAGTTCCGTCGGCGGGCAGCAGGTCAACCGTAGCTAGATCAACGCAAAGTCGGAACATCGCACCTGCTGCATTGAAGCAGTTGACTGCGAAGCAAGTGGCCCCCTCGTCGAAGGCAATGGCAATTTCTTGGGGAACGTGGACGGGCGCGGCTACGCGCCTTTCGTCCTTCTTGCTGATGTAGCCTTCCTGACGAAGAAAATCATTGAGAGAGATGTTGGCGTGCATTAAACCAATTCCGCTCAGTGTATTTCCTTGTTCGGGGGAATCGTCGGCGCCGACGAAAATGGTCCCTTGGCGGCAATGTCGGCAAACGCAGAAAATCTCATACACATGCTGCCATCCATGCGCCACACCGATCTGGGTGAAAGCCTTCACATCGTGCGTGATTCGCTTCGCTCCGCACCTAGGGCAATCCGATACATAGACCGACATGCTTCCTTCTCTCCGCGAGATGGCCGAGCGAACGTGCCCATTCCCTAATGAGCGCCCACACGCAAGGCAGAATCAAGTTCTTGCGGCATCAGGCCCAGTGTCGAGTAGGATGGCGAAATGGCGCAATTCTCTTTTTGTTCAAGGCTGTATTCTAATCGAATAGCTAGGTTAATAGCCTATCGGGGGTTCGAATCCCCCTCTCTCCGCCACAGATAAACAAAGGGCTTCCCGCGTGGAAGCCCTGTGTGTGTTCAGAACTCAAACGCCCAAGCAAATCAGCTTGACGCGCCCCGGCTTGCGACGATAAACGCCTGTAGTTCGGCGACGGCCTGCGTGCGCCGGAAGCGTTTTCACGTGCATCAAAATCTCGGCATCTCTTGCGCCCTTGGCACGAAGATCGTGTTCCGTGAACCGGGCTTCGACCTTTATTTCTGCCAACACCCGCCGCATAAATTCCTGCCACATCGATTCCCACGAACCGGCCCGGCATAACCCTTTCATTGAGAAAGGCTTCACTTCCCTGGGTACAGAAGAGGCATCCAAGCACATGCATTGACCTTGCGCCCTTGGCTTCGTCGGCGCCCTCCAACGATGTATCCGTCCATTCGACGATCGGCCTCCTGCAAGTGCTTTTCGCTCTCGTCGGCAACATGACGGGCGTTCCGCTCTCCTGAAGGCGCCCGAGACGTAGGCCGTGCCAGCTCTGATCAGGAGCGCGCCCCAGCGCTTGTCTGCGAAGCCCGCCACTGGGTTGGCGAGCGTCCATATTCGGCCTTGAACCAGCGCGCAAATGCACTCTGGCTTGTGTAGCCAAGCAACGTAGCGACGTGCTCGACAGAGTACCGTTTGTTCATCAGGTACTGCGCGGCCAGATCACGTCGTAGTGTGTCCACAAGATCGGAGAATTGCTCCGCCTCATCGTCAAGGCGACGTTGCAGGGTCCTCACGCTCATATGAAGATGGTCTGCCACCTGGTTGATGGATGCGCGACCCACAGGGAGCAACAGCACGATCGCTCGCTGTACCGCCAGCGTCACCGAGTCGCGGTCGACGTCAAGCCGCGTCTGAATACTTCGTTCAAGCTGTTCGACCATGAATGGATCAGCGAGCGGATTCAAGCCATCGAGATCGCGACTCGAACACGTGAATCCATTGAGTTCGCTGTTGAACGCCAATTCACATCCGAACACCCGCTCATGGAACAGCAGTTCCGAAGGTGGGGCATGCGTAAAGTGCACCGAGAGAGGGCGCCATTTGGCGCCGAGCAGCAATCGGCACGCGTTCACCAGAACCCCCATGGCAAGCTCGGTCGCCTGACGTGAGTAGTGCCCCGTTACAGGCACAACCTCCTGACGAATAAACACGACGTTGCCATTGTCCGTAATGTCGGTAACCAACATCCCATTGAGCAATTGCCGATATTCGATCAGCGTTTCGATCGCGTCGCGCAAGGTACGTCGATGCGGAAGGAGCATGCCGACCACCCCCATTCCCGAAGCCTTCCGCTGGTCCGCCATGCGAAGCCCGAAATTGAGTTTCCCCGTCTGCGCAGCAGACTCGTCAATCAGCCAGACCATCGCTTTGGCCGAAATCAGCTCTTCCGGCGTCGCCAGGACGGCAGGATTGATTCCGGCCTTGCGCAGCAGGTCATGAGGACTGAAGTGAAGCGCCTGCGCAACCTCGAGATAGCCACTGAACGTCGCCGCCCGAATCTGCAAATCCATCACAAATCTCCGTCGCCCGACCCATCGTCGATCAGATGAGATCTCTCGATCGTGGCGTTAAATGTTTAATAAGTGGCGCGAAAAGTATAACGCTTTTCCGTCGGTCACATAAGCTTGCAAGAAATCGCTGCCAAAGGTTGTGCGCTCGGTGGCCCAGGAATAGTCAAAGGAAACAGCATGGCTCAGATTGTTCGCTTTCACGAAACCGGTGGTCCGGAGGTTCTGCGAGTCGAGGCGCTCGAAATAGGGGATCCGGGGCCGGATGAGGTTCGGTTGCGTCACGTTGCCGTTGGCCTGAACTTTGCGGACATTTACTTCCGCACCGGGCTCTATCCGGCACCCCTGCCGTCAGGACTCGGAACCGAGGCGGCAGGTATCGTCGAATCCGTCGGCAAGAACGTGACGAACGTCGCCGTCGGCGATCGCGTGACGTACACGGGGGCGTATAACACCTTGGGCGCGTACAGCACCGAGCGTCTCATCTCGGCCGCGCCGCTGATCAAGCTGCCCGACGCGATCACCTGCGAGACCGCAGCGGCGATGACGATGCGAGGCCTCACGTCGGCCTACCTGATGCGGCGTATCTACGACTTCAAGGAAGGGGACGTCATTCTGTTGCACGCTGCCGCCGGCGGCGTCGGGCTGATCGTCTCGCAGTGGGCCAAGCTGCTCGGTCTTACCGTGATTGGTACCGTATCGAGCGAAGCCAAGGCCGAGATTGCTCGTGCCCATGGTTGCGATCATACGATCAACTACAGCCTTGAAGATGTCGCAACGCGTGTTCGTGAACTGACCGGTGGCGTCGGCGTGAGCGTGGTGTTCGACAGCGTTGGCAAGACGACCTTTGACGCTTCACTCGATTCCCTCAAGCGCCGCGGGTTGATGGTCTGCGTGGGCACCGCGTCCGGTCCGATCGCGCCGCTTAATCCTCAGGTACTGGCCATGAAGGGCTCACTCTATCTCACGCGCCCAGCCCTCGCGGACTATATCTCCGACCCCGTGGAAAAGGCCGCGCTTGCGCAGGAGCTCTTTGATCATGTGGGCGCTGGGCGCATCAAGATTGAAGTCAACCAGCAGTACGCGCTTCAAGACGCGGCGCACGCGCATCGTGAACTGGAATCGCGCAACACCACCGGTTCGTCGATCTTCGTGATCTGAGTTCACCACGAGGAATGAGCGAACATGCAAATTGAGCAACTGACGTTTTCGATCGGCGCCGAGTTGACCGGCGTCAAGCTGGCCGACGCCGTTCACGACGACGGCCTGTTTGGCGAAATCCGCGCCGCCCTCGTCAAACATCGCGTGCTGTTCCTGCGGGATCAGGATTTTACGCGCGCCGAACACGTCGCTTTCGCCCGCCGGTTTGGTGATCTTGAAGATCACCCCGTGGCAGGCAGCGACCCCGAGCATGCGGGGCTGGTACGGATCTACAAGTCGCCTGAGCAGCCCAACGACCGCTACGAGAATGCTTGGCATACGGATGCGACATGGCGGGACGCGCCGCCCTTCGGTTGCGTGTTGCGCTGTGTGGAATGCCCACCCGTGGGCGGCGACACGATGTGGGCGAACATGGTGCTTGCCTACGAAAAACTACCCGACGACATCAAGCACCAAATTGCCGATTTGCGCGCCCGTCACAGTATCGAGGCCAGTTTCGGCGCCGCCATGCCGATTGAGAAACGGCTCGAACTGAAAGCACGTTTTCCGGATGCAGAACATCCTGTGGTGCGCATTCATCCGGATACCGGCGAAAAGATCCTGTTCGTCAACGCATTCACCACACACTTCACGAACTACCACACCGCGGCCCGAGTCCGCTTCGGCCAGGACGCCAATCCCGGCGCGGCACAGTTGCTCAGCTACCTGATCAGCCAAGCCTACATCCCTGAATTCCAGGTGCGTTGGCGATGGAAGCCAAACAGCGTCGCGATCTGGGATAACCGGAGTACGCAGCACTATGCCGTTATGGACTATCCGCCGAGCCACCGAAAGATGGAACGCGCGGGAATCATCGGCGATATTCCTTTCTGACCTTCGAACAGGCAAGCACCAGGAGTAGAACATGCAATTTTTTGACGATTCCCTGCATCCCGAAAACCAGGAAAAGGTAGTCATCACCGTCGCGCCTTACGGCCCTGAGTGGATGCCTGCCGATTTTCCGGAAGATATTCCGGTGACGATGGATGAGCAAATCCAGAAGGCCGTCGATTGCTACGAGGCCGGCGCCACCGTGCTGCATCTGCATGTGCGCGAACTCGATGGTAAGGGCTCCAAGCGCCTGTCGAAGTTCAACGAACTGATCGCGGGCGTGCGCGCCGCCGTGCCAGATATGATCATTCAGGTCGGTGGATCGATTTCGTTTGCGCCAGAAGACGACGGGCAGGCCGCGAAGTGGTTGTCCGACGATACCCGTCACATGCTGGCCGATCTCGATCCGAAGCCGGATCAGGTGACCGTGGCGATCAACACCACGCAGATGAACATCATGGAGCTCCTGTATCCGGAATACCTGGCAGGAACCTCGCTGGCCCACCCTGCGCTGATGGCTGCCTACAGCGAAATGACCGTGCCCGCAGGACCGGCCTGGGTGGAGGAGCATCTGCGCCGTCTTCAGGCCTCGGGCATCCAGCCTCACTTCCAACTGACCGGCATCCACGCGTTCGAGACACTCGAGCGCCTGGTGCGCAGGGGCGTCTACAAGGGGCCGCTGAATTTGACGTGGATCGGCATCGGCGGCGGCTTCGACGGGCCGAATCCGTTCAACTTCTTCAACTTCGTGCATCGGGCGCCGGACGGCTGCACGCTGACGGCCGAATCGCTGCTGAAGAACGTGCTGCCGTTCAACATGATGGCAATGGCCATGGGGCTTCATCCGCGGTGCGGCATTGAAGACACCATCATCGATCAGCACGGAAAACGCATGACCTCCGTGCAACAGATCGAGCAATGTGTCCGCGTTGCACACGAGTTGGGGCGGGAAGTGGCCAACGGCAAGGAAGCGCGCAAGATCTACAGGATTGGCGAGCAATACCAGACGGCCGATGAAACGTTGGTCAAGCTTGGCATGTCACCCAACCGCAAGCCTGGCGTGAAAGGCGTGCCGATGCGGTCCATCTAAGCTTGACAGTACCGGGTGCGGCCAAAATGCCGCTTGACTGAAAGACTCCCCCGGCGCGCACAGGAAGCGATCCGCTGCACGTCTCGTGCAGACGAGAAAGCCCGGCTGCTGGGATTTGGAGGAGACGATCTTGGACGTCCATTGCTTTGACCCCGCCGTGAGCGGTGTTCCCGCGACTCCCACCGTCGGTCGTACGTATGCGTGGGCCGTGTTCGCGTTGACCTTTGGCCTGCTGCTGTCCGACTACATGTCGCGTCAGGTCTTGAACGCTGTTTTCCCATTGCTGAAGAGCGCATGGGGCCTCTCGGATACCCAGCTAGGTTCGCTGAGCGGTATCGTGGCATTGATCGTCGGTCTATTGACCTTCCCGCTATCGGTGATTGCCGATCGATTGGGGCGCGTCAGAAGCATTGTTGTCATGGCATTGGTCTGGAGCCTTGCGACGCTGGGCTGCGCACTTGCGACGAACTTCGGTGAACTGTTTGTCGCGCGCGCGTTCGTTGGGCTCGGCGAAGCCGCGTACGGCAGCGTGGGTGTTGCCCTGATCCTGAGTATCTTTCCCGCCCATCTGCGCTCCACCCTGACCGCCGCGTTCATGGCGGGGGGCGCTTTCGGCTCCGTGCTCGGTATGTCGCTCGGTGGCGCCGTCGCTGTGCATCTGGGCTGGCGATGGTCGTTTGGCACGATGGCGCTCCTGGGCATTTTGCTGACCGCGGGGTTCTGGCTCATCGTCACCGAGAAGCGGATCGGATCCGACGTTCGAGGACTTCGCCAGCAACGATCGAATGGTCAAGGCATCCGCACCAGTCTGCGCGTGCTGATCAATGGACTCTTTTCTACCGTCTCCGTGGTCTGCGCCTATATCGGAAGTGGCCTGCAGTTGTTCATTCTCGGCTCGCTGTTCGTCTGGATGCCAAGTTACCTGAATCGCTACTACGGCATGGCGCCCGATAAGGCCGGTGCGGCCGCGGCGGCATTCGTCATGATCGGCGCGGTCGGCATGGTCTTGTGCGGCATGGTCACCGATCGCGTGAGTCGCCAGCAGCCGTCCCGCAAATGGGTGAGCGCAATCGCTTACTGCCTTATCTCCTTCGTCTTGCTGGGGATCGGCTTTCACGTGAAGCCAGGCGCATTGCAGCTCGTATTGATCGGTGCCGGCATGCTGGTCGTGGCCGGGACATCCGGCCCGGCCGGGGCGATGGTGGCCAATCTCACCCCGACAACCATTCACGCTTCGGCATTTGCCACCTTGACACTTGCGAACAACCTGCTTGGCCTGGCACCTGGACCATTCCTCACTGGTGTGGTGGCCGACAAGGTAGGTCTGCATGGGGCGCTGCAATTGATTCCATTGATGGCGCTGCTTGCTGCAGTGGCGTTTTCGGTAGGCAAGGCGAACTATGCAAACGATTTACGTCGCCTCAATGAGCTGCGTAGCGCGGCGAAAGGTGAATGCTGACTGCCGTGCTCTACCACTTCAACAGAGATTGCCGATGAACACCCGGGTTTTGTCTCCGACCGTCCTGATCGTCCCTGGCCTGCGAGATTACGTTGCCGAGCACTGGCAAACGCATCTGGAGTGCGCACTGCCCAATGCCCGCGCGGTGCCGCCGCTGGAACATGACAAGTTGTCACTGGCAGCGCGGGTTGCCGTGCTCGAGGCAACGCTTGCGTCGATCGAGGGGCCGGTCATTCTGGTTGCCCACAGCGCGGGCGTGATGATTGTGGCGCATTGGGCAATGCGCCACGACAGACCCATCCTCGGCGCACTGCTGGCAACCCCGCCCGACCTCGAAACGCCAATGCCTGACGGCTACCCTCGTCTGGACGACCTTCGCGCACAGGGCTGGCTCCCGATGCCACGCCGGAAATTGCCTTTCCCGAGCATCGTCGCGGCAAGCACGAATGATCCGCTCGCACGGGTGGAGCGCGTTGCGGAATTGGCGCAAGAATGGGGTAGCCGGTTGGTGGATCTCGGTGCAGTGGGGCACTTGAACCCCGCCGGCGGTTACGGCGTGTGGCCGCGTGCCACCGAGCTTATTGCCGAACTGTCCTGAATTTCGTGTCGTCGGCGTAGCGTCCATACCCTGCGCGTGCGGCAAACGGGGCGTACGACTCGCGTGTGCACTCCAAAGAAAGCGGCGCCGAGCGTTAATGCGTGGACGTTCATTGTGATTTCGACAGTTGTGATGCCAAGGCGGAAAGGGGTATGGAACAAGCGCTGAAGATTGACGTTTTCTTTGATCTGATTTGCCCTTGGTGTTTGATCGGCAAACGGAATTTAGCCGTTGCGCTCGAGCGTTTTGCGCTGCTTCATTCCGAAGTGGATGTGTCTGTGAAATGGCACTCGCACCGCCTGCTGCCCGACTTGCCGCGCGAGGGCGTGCCATATGAGGCGTTCTACCTTGCGCGGCTGGGAAGTCCGGAAGCCGTTGCGATGCGCCGAGAGCAAGTCCGGCGCGCGGGCGATGCTGCTGGCATCTCATTTGCGTTCGATCGAATTCAAATGATGCCGAACACGCAGGCAGCCCATCGGTTGATTAACTTTGGGCAACGCTTCGGCACGCCGAAACAACACGAGAGGCTCGTTGAGCGTCTGTTCGTCGGGTATTTCTTGCTTGGGGAAAACATCGGCGATACGGCGACGTTGGCACGTATCGCACTCGAATGCGGCTTCACCGGCGCGTCCAAGGCTTACCTGGATGTCTCGACTGAACACGGGAGTCTTGCCAACCCTGAATGGGGGTACGAAATACCACCGGTCAGCGGTGTGCCGTACTTCGTTTTCGATCGACGTCAGGCGTTGTCCGGCGCCCAGCAACCGAAAACGCTATTGACCGCCATGCAGACCATGGTTGGCGTCGAGCGGTCGGCGCGCTAAGCAATGGAGCCGCCGATCGACGCGTTGCCGATGACCGACATGCGCAAAGGTAGCGCGGACACAACGTGCAGCGGTCCTCCCGTTGCCAATCCGTGTATCAACATTTGTCGAATGGATCTGAGCGGCAAGTTCTGTCAAGGGTGCGGGCGCACCGCGGTAGAAATTGGGTTATGGGACCGCATGTCGGCGTCGCAACAGATGGAAGTTGTTTGCCGCGTCGAGCGCCGCAGACATGTTCAGAAGCGTGGCGCCATCGAGACCTGAGGTCCTTCAATAGAGAGTGGAACGCAAAAATGAACGGATTGATGCTTGAAAAGCAGTTGCTGATCTCATCGTTGATCGCGCACGCAGATCGTCACCACGGCGATACGGAGATCGTGTCGCGACGAGTGGAGGGCGACATCCATCGCTATACCTACCGAGATTGCCACCGCCGCGCGCGCCAGATGGCCAATGCGCTTACCCGCCTGGGCGTACGCGCATCCGAGCGCGTCGGCACGCTGGCATGGAACGGTTATCGGCACATGGAGCTGTACTACGGCATCTCCGGCATGGGCGCGGTCATGCACACGATTAACCCGAGATTGCACGTTGACCAGATCGTGTACATCGCCAATCACGCGCAAGACCAGTATATCTTCTTCGATCTGAGCTTCCTGCCGTTGATCGAGGCGATCGCCGATCGCTGTGGGTCGGTCAAGGCCTTTGTCGCCATGACTGACCGCGAGCACATGCCGAAAGACGCCGGTATCGCGAACCTGCTGTGTTACGAAGACCTGATCGACGAGAGCTCACCCGGCTATACCTGGCCCGAATTTGACGAAAACAGTGCATGCTCGCTGTGTTACACGTCGGGCACCACCGGCAATCCGAAAGGGGTCCTTTACTCACACCGATCCTTGTTGCTCCATACGTACGCGGCTGCGTTGCCGGACGCACTGAACTGCTCAGCGAAAGACGTGCTGCTGCCGGTGGTTCCGATGTTTCACGTGAATGCGTGGGGCATTCCGTACGTCGCGTGCATGGTTGGCGCAAAGCTGGTTTTCCCCGGCCCGGGGTTGGACGGGAAATCGCTGTACGAACTCATTGAAGCGGAGCAAGTCACGTTCGCGGCCGGCGTTCCGACAGTTTGGCAGGGCCTGCTGAACCATGTGGCGCAGGGCGATCTGACATTCTCGACATTCGAGCGCACCCTCATTGGCGGAGCGGCATGCCCGTCATCCATGCTCCGAACTTTCCAGGAAACCTATGGCGTCGACGTCGTGCACGCCTGGGGAATGACCGAGCTGAGTCCGATCGGCACTGTCGGCGTGATGAAGGCGAGACACCGGGCAATGTCACCCGAAGATCGTTACATCACACAAGCGAAGCAAGGTCGAGCCGTATTTGGCGTCGACATGAAAATCGTTGACGGTCTCGGAGACGAGCTAGCGTGGGATGGGGTGACGGCGGGCGATTTGCTGGTGCGCGGGCCCTGGATTGCCAGCGACTACTTCCTCAACCAGGGCGAGAGCCCATTGCTGCGCGATGGCGCCGGGCGGGGTTGGTTCCCCACCGGCGATGTTGCAACGATTGACACTGACGGCTTCATGCAGATCACCGACCGCAGCAAGGACGTGATCAAGTCGGGCGGCGAATGGATCAGTTCGATAGAAATCGAAAACATCGCCACTTCGCACCCCGCGATCGAGTGCGCCGCATGCATTGCCGCCAGGCATCCGAAGTGGGACGAACGACCGCTTCTCCTCGTGGTAAAGCGACCGGGTGAGTCGCTGACGGCCGACGAAGTGTTGACATTCCTGCGAGGAAGAATTGCGAAGTGGTGGACGCCGGACGCTGTTGTGTTTATTGACGCGCTGCCGATCGGTGCCACCGGCAAGGTATTGAAGAACCGCCTGCGAGAGGCATTTCAGGATTACCTGCTGAGGTAGTGAATCGGCCGGTGGCGAGCATGCCGTCGGCGTGTGTTGGATTGGCAACTTGAAGTTCTACAAAAAGAGAAATTGGAGGAGACATGAAGTTGAAGTGGATCGCGGTGGCCGCGCTGGCCGCAACGGGGCATGTGGCTTACGCACAATCGTCAGTCACGCTGTACGGAAACGTCGATACCGGGATGTTGTATCAAAGTACCTCCGCGGCGACGTTCAACCCCGCGTCAGCCAACCTCGGCAAGGTGTATCGCGCCAAGGATGGTGGCATCTACGCCAGCAATTGGGGCATCAGGGGCACGGAAGACATTGGTGGCGGTTATCACGTCAATTTCAAGCTGCAGGGCACGTTCGATACCACCAGCGGAAAGTTGGGCCTTGCAGACACAACCGGCGGCACGGCGATCTTCAATCAGCAGGCCAACGTCGGAATTTCGGGGCCCTTCGGCAGTGTGACGGCCGGGCGTCAAATTGTGCCAATGGCCTGGGCCATGGCGGCAACGGACGTTCGCTCGGCACAATACTTCGGCAGTATTTTGACCGCGTGGTTAGGTATGAACCAAGCCGCGGGTTGGCCAGGCACCAACACCAACGCGCCGATCGGCGCGCTATACGACAGTAGCGCGATCGTTTATGAAACACCAAGGTTCGGCGGTGTCTCCGCCGTACTCGAATATGCGCCTGGCGGTTCGCCGGGCAGCTTTCAGGGCGGTACGCGCGAGTCGGCCGTGCTCAAGTACTCGAACTACGGACTTGCCGTGTCGGCCGTTTATTACAACGGGCACGATACGAATCCGATGCCCGGTGCGTCCGCAACCGGCGTCGACAACAACCGCTTTATCTATCTGGGCGCGAAATACACGTTCAGCAACGGCCTTTCGGCATCGGCTTCGTACAGCAACGGCAGGAACCCATCGAATTCCGGTGTCGTCAATATCGACATGTATTCGGCCGGCCTGGGCTATCGGATAACGCCAGCGTTGCAGCTAACCAGCGCCGTTTATTACCTGAGGGACAAAAACAACTCGACCAACCATTCGACCGAGTTCGCTGCGGGGGCGGAATACCACCTTTCCAAGACGACCATGGTCTATGGACAGTACGGGTACGTGAACAACAAAGGCACGATGACCACCACGATCACTTACGGTCAGCCGGTCGCGCCTGCCATGTCGACAACGGCGGTCATGCTGGGTATGCGCCACTCCTTCTAATCGCGCCGTGGGGGCTCGCATTTGCCGGACGCACGCGAGCCCCAGCCGACAAGTCAATTACTCCTCGCTTCCCGGATGAACAACTTCAGCATCAAGACCCGTCTGGTTCTGTTGGTGACTGCATTGCTTGCCTTGTTTTTGCTCGTCGCCAGCCAGAGCGTGCTTCGACTTCACAACGCCAATACGTCGCTCGCGTCCATTTACAACGACCGCGTCTTGTCGCTTGGCGAGCTGAAGGCGGTATCGGATGGATATTCGCAGGACATTGCGGGTGCGGCGCGAAAGGTAAGGGATGGCCGCATGCCTGCGACCGACGCCGTCAAGGTAATCGATGACGCGCGAGCGAAGATAGGGAAAGCGTGGACGAATTACGCGGCGACCCAACTGACTGCGGATGAAAAGCGGCTTGTCAACGACGCTGCTCCGCTCAGGGATCGGAGCGACGCGGCGGTGATCCGTCTACGGGCGCTGTTGCGCGCCGACGACAAGGACGGACTGCGAGGATTCATCGCCAGTGAAATGTCTCCGGCGGTAGCACCGCTGACGCGCATGCTTGACCTGTTGGTCAAGCATCAGATGGACGCTGCGCGCCGGGCGTATGAGCAGGCCGATGCGACCTATCGGCGCGTGGTGTGGACAAACGTCATCGGAACCATCCTCATTGTCGGCACTTTCGGGTTTGTCTGCTGGGCACTGATTCGCTCCATTTCCCGGCCGCTTGCGGAAGCGGTACGCATTGCGGAAACGGTTTCGGCGGGTGACCTGACTTCTCACATCGATCCGTCGGGGAGCGACGAGACAAGTCACTTGTTGGTTGCACTCAAGCGCATGAACGACAGCCTTGTTGGAATCGTCAGCGGCGTTCGTTCGAGCGGTGAGTCAGTCGGTACGGCGACGCGTCAGATCGCCGCGGGCAACATCGACTTGTCTTCACGCACCGAACAACAGGCGGCGTCCCTCGAACAGACGGCAGCGACCATGGACGAGTTGACCGGCACGGTGCAGCATAACGCTGAAAACGCCAGCAAGGCGAGCGTGCTGGCGGCCAACGCAGCGGAGATCGCCAATCGCGGAAATGCGTCCGTGGCCCGCGTCGTGGACACCATGGGCGAGATCAGCGAAAGCGCATCCAGAATCGTCGACATTATTGGCCTGATCGAAAGCATCGCGTTTCAAACGAACATTCTGGCACTCAATGCTGCGGTGGAAGCCGCGCGAGCTGGCGAGCACGGGCGCGGCTTTGCTGTCGTCGCGGGAGAGGTCCGGGTACTGGCGCAACGGACGACGACTGCATCGAAGGAGATCAAGGCGTTGATCAACGCGTCGGTGGCGCGCGTCGCAGCTGGTATGACACTCGCGAATCAAGCCGGGCGTACCATGCACGAAATCGATCAGGCCGTCTCCAGAGTCAAGAACATTATGGGCGAGATCGCAGCGGCTTCCGACGAGCAGCGCAGGGGAATCGAGCAGGTCGGGCAGGCCATTGCGCAGATGGACAATGTGACCCAACAAAACGCCGCGCTTGTCGAAGAGGGGGCGGCAGCCGCTCAGTCGCTTGAACAGCAGGCGACAACGCTCATCTCGGCCGTGGCGGTGTTTAGGCTGGGCGATGGGACTTCCCCGCTTCGGCCCAGGAAAATCGCTACGCCATTTCGCGGCAACCACGAGATTCCACGCCTGCGCGGCGTATTGGCGCAAAGCCATTGAATCCGCTTTCGGCTACTGTCCCCGTCTCGCTGGTCAACAGTCTCCTTGCCGGTGCTGCCCCAAGCGAGGTCGAGCATCTGGCAGGCTGCGCGGGCATTTCCCACGAACTGCTCCGCGAGCCTGGCGCCCGTCTGACGGAAGAGCAATTCGCAACACTCTACCGGCTGCGAGCCCATTCTCTTGAAGATGAAATGCCGTGCATCTTCAGCCGACCATTGCGTAATGGCTCGCTGAAATACCTCGGGTTGTGCCTTCTGGATGCGCCGCGCCTGGAGATCGCGATGCATCGGTTCGGCCAGTTCCTGCACCTGCTCATCGACGAGTTCAGTGTCAAGGCACGGCGCGACGGAAACGTTTGCGACGTTCTACTCGTCGCCAAGCGCAACGCCCCCGTTTCGCGCCCGCTTGGGCGGGAGCTGATACTCAAGCTCGCACACGGCCTGGCATCATGGTTGATTGGTCAAAGAATCCCATTGCTCGGGGTTGAACTCGATTTCCCGCGCCCATCCCATGCCGGCGACTACCTTTACCTGTTTCCGGGGCCGGTTCAGTTCAATTGCTCGCAGACGCTTATGCGTTTCGACGCCAAGTACCTGGACATGGTCATCAGGCGGCAAAAGTCCGACTTACGGACGTTCCTGGCACATGCTCCGAAGGACTGGCTCTTCGAGTCGTTTGCGGAGCAACTGATGTGCCATAGGGTTCGCCAATATCTCAGCGGATGTTTGCCGAGGGTGCCGACTATCGAGATCACAGCGCAGGATCTGCATATCTCCGTGCGCACACTATGCCGCCGTCTTTCCGCCGAAGGCTCCACCTTCCAGTCAGTCAAGGACGACTTACGCCGCGATCTTGCGATCCAACGGTTGACGCGATCGGAAGATGCCATTGCCGCCATCGCCTACGACGTCGGTTTCGACGATCCGAGCGCCTTTCACCGGGCGTTTCGTCATTGGACCGGAAGCACGCCGCACTCATACCGAAAGACGGGGCAGGGCCGTAGAGGCAGCGCCATGCCACTGACCTCGTAGATAATGCTCGGACCTTCCTCTGGACCTCCAAGGTGCTTTAAGTGCGATGAAAACCTGCGCATATTGCCGAGATCTCGTCTCTACTATGGTGAGCTGCCTCTCCCATTGAAAGCGGAACTGGCTGGGAGGTGTTGCACGCGCTTTTCAACGCACGCGCTGATGGTAGGGATGTACGGCCGCTCCGTCCGGTGTACCGCGGCAACTTGCCGACGAGGCCGCTTGCGCCGTAGATTCAGCCTTTCCTCGCCGTAGATCCGGTACGTCGTCTTGTGGTTGATCAGCCAGCCTTCGCGCCGCGGCAGGGCATGGATGCGCTCCAAGCCATAACGTATCCGGGCTTCGACAATTTCCTAGATGCGTTGACGCTCGGCACGATCATCACGTGGGTGGGGTTGATAGAAGTACGTGGCCTGACGCAATTGCAGCGCGGCGCTCGCTCGCCGGATGCTCACTCGATAAGCCTGGATCAAAAAGTGAGCCAGCTCGTGCTTGCGAGCCGGCGTCACAACTCTTTTTGCGCGATCCCCCGGGGACTCGCGGATTCTTCGTCGTTCAGGATTGGATCGAGCCGGTCGCCAAACGCCGGGTTTCGCCGAGCGAGAAGAGTCGCCTCCATCCAGAGGAGAAAGCAATCGTTGCTTCGCAGATATTCATTGAGTTCGGAAATTGTGCGACGCAAGCGGTGAGTCAGGTTGCCCTGTTGCCGGCGTAACGACTCGATCAGCAAGTCTGACTTGTCACAAAAGTTGGAATAGAACGCGCCGCGCGTATAGCCGGCAGCATTGGTGATGTCTTCCAGGCTTGTGGAAAAAAATCCTCGCTCAAGGAACAGCGCAAGCGCAGCTTCGAGCAGTCGCTCGCGTGTTTGAAGCCTGCGCTCCTCGTGGGTCAGCCGTTTGCGTTTCATCGGATAGAGACACCTTCCGACCGCAAGCAGCCCATGGGAAATCCAAATCCGTGGTGACTGGATCCGAGCAAACCGCCGATAGGCCCACCGTGAAAAATGACGGATGGATTGTGAGTGATTATTTTGTCAGTCACGACGTTCGAATCTATACTGCGCATCTGATCTAATCCGGAATCGACATGCCGAAGACTTCGAATCGTCCTACACAAAAGCGTGCTGCCGCGCAAGCGAGCGCTGTCCCCGAGGCGTCTGCCGAAGCGCGCGAGCCGCGCGGCGCCCGCCGCAAGAGAGAGACACGGGCTCGCTTGCTCGAGGCAGCGCTCAAACTCATGGCCGAAAAGGGTATGGAGGGGGTGGCCATCAACGAAATTACCGAGGCGGCCGACGTGGGCTTCGGGTCGTTTTACAACCACTTCGAGTCCAAAGAGGCGATCTACGCCACCCTGGTCGAGTCCGTGTTCGAGGAATTTGCCGACTGGCTCGACCGTCTCACGGTCGGTCTCTCGGACCCCGCCGAAGTGGTCGCCGTCTCCGTGCGCTATACGTTGATACGCGCGCATCGCGAGCCTCTGTGGGGACAGTTCTTGGTCAGGGAAGGCTTTTCGTCGCGCATGCTCGACCATGGCTTGGGCAAACGGTTGTTGCGCGATGTGCAAATAGGCGTCGTGGCAAAGCGTTTCACCGTCGCCGATCCGTTCGTCGCGTTCTTGTCCGTGGGTGGCACTGTGCTCGCCGCGGTGACAGCTGAAGTGGGCGTCGACACTCCCGGGGCGCTGAGTGCCGATGCGCTTAAGGCGCTGGGTTTTAGCGCTGAGCACCTCGCCGAGCGCGTGGCCACCGCTTTGCTGCAAACGTTGGGCCTCAAACGGGCGGAGGCGGAAAAGGTCGCGGCGCGTCCCTTGCCGATCGTGGAGCCGGTTGTCGAAGCCGACCGAAAGCCGTAATGGCGAGCCGTTCAGCGGATGATCGGCATGGCAGGCAGGTAAGCGGTATTTGTTCATTCCGCGAACCCCGGTCGCGCTGCGTTCGACTCGACGCTCGGTAGCCCATGCATGGCGACGTTGGCCGCAGCTGGCGGGCAATGTACTGTTGGCGCTGGAGTCAATGCATGGTTTGTCGTTGCCATCGATGACGTAGTCGCGCGAGAGTCGAGGGCACGAACGGTCGCCACCAATTGCACCGCGATGGCCGTCAGTGCGCGGCGATGACCGTCCGCCAGGGCATCGTAGCCGGCGGACACAGGCTCGACGACCGTGCTGCGACATGTCAGCTTTTCACCGGGGTCTTCCGGCGAGCGAATGCTCCAGATCGCATCGACCACTACCCGCGCCCCCAGCCGCGACTCGAATCGCTGCACATCGACGGCAATGCGATAGGCGGGCGCACCGCGTTTCCACTTTGGCGGGTGAAGATCGAAGTCGCCCAACTGTTGCGTGACTGCAATCGATAGCGCTGTGCGTATTTCGTCGCTCAGCGGCGATGCCCAGCGTTCGTGTTCAAGCACTTGAACCTGGGTATCGCTAACCCTCAAGACGAGTTGATTGCGCTCGACTTCGGCCGGCACGCTGACCGACTGAACGTCGATCAAGCCAGTGGGGCCGGTAAGGCTCGAGGCGGATGCGGCCCTCACACTCGGCGCCAACGTATAAAACCGACTCGACGGTGACGAAGCGCAGGCGGATAGCGCGAGCGCACTCGCCGCCGCGACCGATCGAATGACGGCAATGCGCCGATGCTCTAGGTTAAACATCACTGACGATCCCCTTTCTTACCAAATAAGAGTGCCTCGGGATGGCGTTCCAAATAGTCCGAGAGCGCGTTCAGGGACTGCAACGTGCGAGTCAATTCCTGCATCGCTCCGTGAACGTCCGCTTGCATCGGCGAATCTTGACCTAGGGTCGCTTGTGCCGCGTCGAACGTCTTCTGGGCGGATGCCAGCGTGGATCGTGCTTGCGGAACGACTTCCGTGTTTAGCTGGCCAAAGAGGCGATTAGCGCTTTCGAGCGTGCCGTTCAGATTCGCCCCGATTCTGTCGAATGGAACTTGATTGAGCTTCTTGGCGATCTCGGCAATCTGCACTTGCAGTTCGTCGAGCGTGTTCGGCACAGTGGGCAGCTTGATCGGCGTGTTGCGTAGATCGACTGTCGCGCGTGGCGCCTGTGGGAACATGTCCAGCGCCACGTAAAGCTGACCTGTCAGCAGGTTTCCGGTTCGCAACTGGCCGCGCAGTCCGCGCATGACGAGGTGCCGCAGTAGGTCGTTTGCGCCCTGTGTATTCGGGGCGGGCAGCACAGTGTTCGAACGGCGGCTGAGCCTGTCGGGATAGAGCGCCATGGTCACTTCCATGCTGAAATTCATGGCCTTCTCGTCGTATTCGAGACCGATCTTGGTGACTTGCCCGAGCGTGATGCCACGCAGGTCAACCGGTGCGCCGACCGATAGTCCGCGCAGCGACTGGTTGAAATGCATGACGACATAAAGCGGGGTCCCGTCCGGCTCCCGCATAGCGTCCGTTTCGTCGGACGCAAGCCTGAACGTCGCCCCCTCGGGCGCTCGTGGACCCACGTTAGATCCGGGCGGAGATTCGAAGGCCAGCCCGCCCATGATCACGGTGGCAAGCGATTGGGTATTGAGCTTAAGCCCGCCGGAGTCGAGACGCAGATCCACGCCGCTCGCGTGCCACCACCGCGTGTTGGTCCCCACGTACTTGTCGTACGGCGCGTTGACGAACACGTTGACGATGACACCCGACCCATTGGGGTCGAGCGAGAAACCGGCAACCTGCCCGACTTGGACCCTACGGTAGAAAATGGGCGCACCGATATCGAGCGAGCCCAGCGATTCGCCTCGCAACGTGTATTGATGTCCCTGCTGATCGGCGGTCACGATCGGTGGGTTCTCGAGACCGTTGAAGATTGTTTGGTGCTGGGTTGAACGGCCAACATCGGCGCCGATATACGCGCCGGACAGTAACGTGCCAAGGCCCGATATGCCGCTCGCACCGATACGCGGGCGCACCACCCAGAATCGCGATCCCTCGGTAGCGAACTTTTCGGCTTCCTTGCCGAGTTGGATCCTGACGCGAACATGCCGAAGATCGTCCGATAGCGCGATAGTGCGCACGGTGCCGATCTCGACGTCCTTGTACTTGACCTTCGTCTTGCCCGCCTCTAGCCCTTCGGCGTTGTTGAAGGTAACAGTCACTGTCGGCCCTTCATCGGTAATGGATTTTACGAGAAGCGCGATACCGATCAGCGCCGAGAGCATGGGAATCAGCCATACCAGAGAAGGAAGCCAGCGGCTGCGAGGCTTGATCTCCGGATGCGGCAAGTCAGGGATTTGCATCGCTGGAAGACATCGAGTGAAGGGTTGTCGAAGCCGATGGACACGTGGAAATCACGATCATGCGGGAGCGCGCGCCGGCCGGCAGCGGACGTTTTTCCAGATCAGGCGCGGATCGAATGCGTTCGAGGCAAGCATGGTCAGCACCACGACCGAACCGAAGGCCAAAGCCCCAGGGCCCGCTGTGATCTGCGCGAGCGATCCAAAACGCACGAGTGCCACGGTGAGTGAAACAACGAATATGTCGAGCATCGACCAGCGCCCGATGCGCTCCACCATGCGGTAGAGCTTGGCCCGCTCGAGCGGCCGCCAATCGGAACCGCGATGGGCGGTCACGGTTTGCAGCGTGAGAATGGCGAGCTTGAGCATCGGCACCATGACGCTGGCGACGAACACGATGACCGCGAGCGGCCAATCTCCCGACCGCCAGAAGTAGGCGATGCCGCCGAGGATCGTGTCGTCCTCAGTGCGACCAAGCGACGAGGTATGCATGATCGGCAATAGATTGGCGGGGATATAGAGCAGAGCAGCGGCGAGTAGCAGCCCGAAAGTCCGTGTAATGCTTTCGGGGCGGAGTTCATGCAGCGGCGAGCGGCATCGTGCGCAGCGCGCGTCGGACGCGTGAGCACTGCGCGAGTGAACAAGCCCGCAGCAATGACAGGCAACGAATCCGGTGTGGATGACGCTGACGTTGGCCGTTGCGGGATGAACGGTCGGCTCGGCGCCGCCTCGATTCATGACTTCGTCGCGAAGCTCCCATAGCATGCGCGGATCGCAAGCGGCGATAACGCAAAACATTAGCGTCAACGCTCCGAACGCAAACAGCGACGTTTCGGGAATGACTCGCGCGAGGCTCACCATCTTCATGATCGTGATCAGCACACCAAGCATGAAAACCTCGGTCATGCCCCACGGGCGCACGAACTGTACGAGGCGGAGAACCGCGTCGAAGGCGCGCGGCACACGGCCCGCACGCAGAGGCAACAATAGATAGAGTAGCGCGACGAGTTCGAGCAACGGGAACAAGATCGTGGTGCAAAAGACCATCGCTGCAACGATGTGCATGTGGTCTTGCCACAGCGCTTGCACGGCCTCGAACAGTGTGGCGTGCGACGTGATGCCATTGGTTTCAAGCGCCAGAACAGGGAACGCTAGCGCGATCAAGTACGTGACGAGCGAGGCGACTGTCACCGCGCAAACCCGCTCGAGCGTCAGACCGGCGTGACGGACGCCTTTGATGTTTGCGCCGCAAGACGAGCAGTGTGCAACCAAACCGCGCAGACGCGGCGGCTTGCGAAAGAGCACGTCGCATTCGTGACAGGCAATCAGATCGCGATGTTTCATACAGAAGGGAGTCGACAAACATGAACGAAAGATCGAGGCGCGGGCGGCTCGCGTGCCGCCGCGCCAGATCGAAAATGGATGGAGCAAGCGCGATTCAACGGCGCGATGCCGACGTCGCCGGCTCGGGCGGCAATTCACCCATCGCTTGGAAAAGTGCGGCGGTATCGCAGAGCCGCTTGCTCTGCGCGCGAACCGCATCGAGCTGTGCGGTCAGAAACTGCTGCTCGCTGGATTGAACCGCCGATATCGGCAATGACCCAAGCCGATAACGCGACGTTGTTTCATCGAATAGCTCATGCGCCGAGCTAGCCTCGCTGTCGGTCGATGCGAGCATCTGTGCATCGTTCTGGAGCGCTGCGAGCGAATCGGCAACGTTCTCGAAAGCGGAGAGGACCGTCGATTTGTAGTGAAGTAAGGCTGCTTCATAAGCCTCCTTTGTCGCACGTCGATGCGCCAGCAAGGCGCCACCATGGAAGATCGGTTGCGAAAGGCTCGCCCCGATCGCCCATATGCCGCCGGCGCCGGAAAGCAGAGCAGGCCAACTGAATCCCGCACGGCCCATCGAGGCCGTCAACGATAGATTCGGGAAAAGCTGTGCTGTCGCCTGACCGACGTCAAATGCGGTCGCTCGCACAGCGGCTTCGGCGGCCTGAATATCTGGACGCGAGCGAAGCAACTGCGCGGGTACGGCGACGGGTAGGCGCTCGGGCAACGAAAGACTCTCCAAATCCGGAACAGCGGGCGCAGCGTCAGGCGTTCTGCCCAAGAGCACGGCGAGCGCGTGAACGGTACTCGCGCGCTGCTGTCGCAGCGGCGGAAGGGTAGCGGCAAGCGCGGCGGCCTGCCGCGCGGATGCGAGCACTTTCGAATGAGAGACGGCGCCGAGCATTTGACGCTGCCCATCGTCGCGCGCTGTATCGGCGGCGGCTGTCACTAGACGTTCGGTGAGCGCGATCTGACGATCGAGCGCTGCGGCATTGATGGTGGTGCCGACGATGTTCGCGACGAGGGCGCGGTGCGCCGCCTCGACCTCATACGCCTGCACGTCGACGCGCGCCGCGCTGGCCTTGTTCCCGTCGCGTACAGCGCCGAACAGATCGAAATTGTACTGCGCTTGCAACTGACCGACGAAGACGTTGTAGCGTTGGATGCTGGGACCAACGCCGGGAGCAACCGGCGAACGCGTACGCTCGACCTGGCCGCCCGCATCGATCGACGGCAAGGTGGAGGCGCCGATCTGAGCCCGTAGATCCTCCTGTGCGGAGTTCAGCGATCTTTGCGTGGCAGCGAGCGTCGGGTTGTTGCGCAACCCTTCTTCGACGAGTGCATCGAGCGCTTCCGAGCGGTACAGCCTCCACCATTGTGGGACGGGCGGCGCACCGACGACGAAATGCTGCGCCGTGCCTCCCGCCGCTACAGTCTGGTCCGGTTGCGGTAGCGCGCCATAATGCGCGGGCGACGGCATCGCAGGTGGCATGCCGCTCGGGCCTAGCGAGCAGGCGCTCGCTGTCAGTGCCGCTAACACGGCGATTACGGGTGTCTTAATGGCAAGTTGCATATTCAAATCTCCGCATGCTCGACGACGCTCTGTTGCGGTCCGCGCTCGTCTCGGCGAACACGGAAGGAAGTCGCATAAAGGGCCGGCAGGAAGAACAGCGTGAGCAAAGTGGCAATCGTGATGCCGCCCATGAGCGCGGTGGCCATCGGCCCGAAGAACCCGGAACGAAGGAGCGGAATCAAGGCCAGCACTGCGGCGGCGGCGGTAAGCATGATTGGCCGGAAGCGCCTCACGGTCGCGCCTACGATCGCATCGAAGCGCGGTTGGCCGGAGGCGATGTCTTGCTCGATCTGGTCGACGAGGATCACGGAGTTGCGCATGATGATCCCAAACATCGCGATCACGCCTAGCATGGCGACGAACCCGAACGGCTCGCCGAGCAGAAGCAGCGCGGCGACCACGCCGATCAAGCCGAGCGGCGCGGTCATCACGACGATAAGCGTGCGCGAAATGCTCTGCAGTTGAATCATGAGCAGCGTTAGGACCGCGATAATGAGGATCGGCATTTCTGCATTGATCGATGTCTGACCCTTCGCGCTTTCCTCGACAGAGCCACCAACCACAATGCGATATCCAATCGGCAGTTGCGCCCGAAGCTCATTCAGTTGCCGGTCGATGTCGTGCGTGACGTCGATACCTTGTGCGTTGCCTCGAACGTCGGCCTGTACCGTGATGGTTGGCTGCCGATCACGTTCCCAGATCACGCCGTACTCGAGCGCGGTGCGCACTTGGCCGAGCGTGCCGAGCGGTACAGGGCCGTTAGGCGTCGGAATCGCCAGACTTGTGAGGTGCGCCGGGTCGACGCGCTCGTTCTTCGGTGCCCGCAGATCAACGTCGATCAGCTTGTCGCGTTCACGGAACTGTGTAACCGTGTAGCCGGAGAGCGTCATCGCGAGGAAGTTCGATACGTCTTGCGAGGTTACGCCCAGTTGGCGAGCTCTGTTCTGGTCGATCTCGAACGTAAGCGAGCGTTCCCCCGGTTCGTCCCAATCAAACTGCACATTACGCGTGCGCGCGTCAGCACGTACCTTGTCGGCAACCTTCTGCGCCACATCACGCACGGTGGCGATGTTGTCGCCGCTCACGCGAAATTGGATCGGATAGCCGACGGGAGGGCCGTTCTCAAGCCGCGCTACCCGTGTGCGCACGCCGGGTAATTGCTTCTCTAGCGTGGCGTCGAGCCATTTCGAGAGCTTCTCGCGTTCTTCCACGTTCTTGGCCGTTATTACGAATTGCGCGAAGTTAGGCTGCTTCAACTGCTGATCGAGCGGCAGGTAGAATCGGGGCGCTCCGGTGCCGACGAAGTCGACGACCCGATCGATCTCGGGACGGCCGCGGAGCAGTAGTTCGAGTCGTTGCGCCTCACGCAGCGTCGCCGCGAACGATGCGCCTTCGGGCAACCGCATATCGACCAACAATTCTGGGCGCTCGGAGTTCGGGAAGAACTGCTTGGGCACGCGTGTGAAGGCCACCATTGCGACGGCGAATGCGATCGCTGTCACGCCCAGCACTTGCCAGCGATGCTCGATACACCAGGACACCCAACCCGCCATACGGCGGTAGAAGCCCGTGTTGTAGATATCATCGTCGTGGCCATGACCACCGTGCTCGCCGGCTTTGCGTTCGGGGAGCAAGTGGTAACCGAGCAATGGCACGAGCACGACGGCGGCAAACCACGAAACGATGAGTGCAATGGCCGACACCTCGAAGATGGAGCGTGTGTACTCGCCGGTGCTCGACTTGGCGAGCGCGATGGGGAGAAAGCCTGATACCGTAACGAGCGTACCCGTGAGCATCGGAAACGCCGTGCTCTTATAGGCGAATGCAGCCGAGCGCATACGGCTGAAACCTTGCTCGAGCTTTACGGCCATCATTTCGACGGCAATGATCGCGTCGTCCACGAGTAGTCCCAGAGCGAGCACGAGCGTGCCGAGCGACACCTTGTTCAGGCCGATGCCGAACAAATACATGCACAGCGAGGTCACGGCGAGCACGATCGGGATCGATATCACGACGACCATGCCTGTGCGCAGGCCGAGCGAGACCAGGCTGACCACCAGCACGATCGCGACAGCCTCTGCCACGGCTTCGACGAAGTCGTCGACCGAATGCCTCACGGTGTCCGGCATACTCGAGATCTGGACGAGTTTGAGTCCCGCTGGCAGGCGCGCTTGCAGTTCGGACCGCTTGCTGTCGAGCGCCTTGCCTAGCCGGATCACATCGCCGCCCGTTTGCATCGTGACGCCAATCCCGAGCACCGTGTGACCATTCGTCCGCATCTGTGTGACGGGCGGGTCATCATAGCCGCGGCGGATTTTCGCGATGTCGCCAAGGCGGAACGTGCGGCGATTGACAGAAATCAACATGTCTTCGATGGCATGCACATCCTTATACGCACCGCTCGTACGAACGAATACCCGGTCGTCGGGAGTGGTGAACGTGCCGACCGGCGCCACAGCATTCTGCGCATCGATGGCGTGTGCCAATTCCGCGGGTGTGATCGCGAGCTTCGTTAGCTTGGCGTTGGAAATCTCGATGAAGATGTGCTGGTCGGGGTCGCCGAAGTAGTCGACCTTCGCGACGCCGGGTACGCGTAGGAGCACCGTTCGCATTTGGTCTGCATAGTCATGCAGTTGTGCGGGGGAAAAGCCGTCGCCTTCGAGCGCATAGATGTTTGTATAGACATCGCCGAATTCGTCGTTGAAAAACGGGCCGACGATTCCTTGCGGCAGCGTTGCCCGGATGTCACTCACCTTCTTGCGCACCTGATACCAGGTTTCCGGCACCTCCTTGACGGGTGCGGAGTCCTTCATCGCAAAGAAGATCATCGACTCGCCTGGGCGCGAATAGCTCTTGATGTTGTCGACGTATGGGGCAGCCTGCAACTGCCGCGCGATGCGATCTGTGACCTGTTCCTGCACCTCGCGTGCGCTCGCGCCCGGCCAGTACGTTTGAATGACCATCGTTCGGAACGTGAATGGCGGATCTTCAGATTGCGAAAGATGGGTAAAGCCGATGACGCCGAACAGCGTCATCAGCCCGATCAAGTAGATCACGAGCTGCTGATGACGCAGTGCCCATTCGGAAAGATTGAAACCGCCCTTGGCGTCTGCGTCAGCCTGGGGGGCCGCGGCACGCGCGGCGTCGCCCACCTTGTCGTGGTCGTCCATGCTCATGATGCGAAATCCTCAGGGTGCAGCGGGGCAACGACTTTCACATGCTCGCCGGCGCTTACGGTATGGACGCCCTGCACGACGACGTGCTCGCCGTCGTGCAGGCCCGCGCTGATTTCAACCGTGCGCTCGCCGAAACGTGTAACGGTGACGGGGCGCAGCGCGAGCTTGTTGGTGCCCGGTTGAACGACCCAGACGGCGGGCTTGTCGCCATCATGAAAGAGCGCCGTTGCGGGCAGCTCGAAGGGGGAAATGCTGGCGTTCGCGCGGGCGATATTGAATTGCACCTGAGCCGTCATGCCGAGTCGGATCTCGGGGGTCGGCGCAATGAGCGTCAGCTTGACGCGCCAGGTGCGGCTTTGCGGGTCGGCACTCGGCGCTACCTCGCGCACGCGCGCTTCGAATGTCTTGCCGGGCAATGCCATCAGCGTCACCTCCGCGGTTTGGCCAACGGCAAGCGAATTCAGTGCGCTCTCGGGGGCGTCGCTTGCGACATCGACGTCCCCGCTCCAATCGAGGTGATAGACGGCCTGCCCTTGCTCGACGTTCTGACCGGTATCGGCATCCTCGGACTTGATCACGCCGTCGTGGTCCGCGATCAAAGCGGTGTAGCGCAGGTGGTCTTTGGCCAGCGCCATCTGCGCCAACGCCGAATCGCGCTGCGCGAGCGCCGTTGCGTAGGCGTTTTGCGTTTGCTCAAGTTGCGCCGGCGCGATCAGGTTGGCCTGTGCCTGTGCCTGATCCCGCGCGAGCTGCTGCTTCTGATAGGCGAATTGGTGCTCCGCCGCGTCGAGCTGAGCGCGTGCATTCGCTGCGTTGTTGCGCAGATCGGTGGGGTCGAGCAGCGCGAGCACTTGCCCGGCTTTTACCGTATCGCCCAAATGTACGCGACGCTCGGCGATTTTGCCGCCGACGCGGAACGAAAGCGCCGTCGAGTAGCGCGCTTCGACTTGGGCTGGCAACGAGGTGACGTCGGGCGCACCGTCGGCGTGCACAGCAAGGGCGACGACGGGCTTCATGTCGGGTGCGGCGGGTTCGCGCGTGTGGCAAGCCGCTAGCAAGACCGCGCCGCACACGGCGAGGCAAAGCCCTGCCCGACGGGGAAAAGCAGTGGAAGACGGGTGCGAGGACGACCGCGTTTCTAGACCGGGGAGTTTCACGATGTTTTCAAAGCAAGGGGTTAGCAAGAGGAAAGGGGGGGGGGGGCTATTTATCCGCTAGGGTTATCACCAACGAGAATTGATCGCTGGTGATATTAAAGTTTAAAATGATAGAATTGTCAATTATGACGAAATCATTCGAAGTAATGGAAGATGAAAAGGGAACAGCGAAGGCGATGAAAAGCGGGCACGCCGCGTCGCGTCGGCCCCGGAAAGGGGCCGCAGCAGCGGTTGGCGTGCAGGCTGCCGAGGTGACAGCCGTGACAAGCTCGGGGCAGGGCAAACCCCGCGAATCTCGTGGTACGCGGCGCAAGCGAGAGACGCGGACCCGCCTGCTCGAGGCAGCGCTCGCTCTCGTGGCGGCGAAGGGCGTCGAGCACGTGGCCATCAACGAAATCACGGAATCGGCCGATGTCGGATTCGGTTCGTTTTACAACCACTTCGAGTCCAAGGACGCCCTTCATGCGGCGCTTTTCGACTGGGTATTCGAGGCGTTTGGCGAGCAGCTCGATGCGCTGGTGAGCGGCCTGTCGGATCCCGCGGAGGTGGTGGCCGTGAGCGTGCGGCATACCTTGATACGCGCGCATTCTGACCCGATGTGGGGGAACTTCGTAATTAAAGAGGGCTTTTCCGAGCGGGCGCTAGAGGATGGTCTGGGCCGGCGGCTGAAGCGCGATAGCGAGGCAGGAATCGCCGCTGGGCGCTTTGCCGTGGCCGATCCCTTCATGTGCCACGTGTCGGTGAGCGGCATCGTGCTTGCGGCGATCGCTGCCGAACTGAGTCTTGTCCCCAACGGCCGTTCTGGGGGAGAACGGCATCCCGAACGGGATCCCGAGGAAGAGCGGTTTGCCGAGCGCGCCGCAGTCGTGGTATTGCAGGCGTTGGGTTTGGATCGCAACGAGGCCGAATGCGTCGCGCGGCGGCCGTTGCCGTCTGCATCGCGCGCTCCGTAGTGACGGCTCCGGCCTACATGATGGCGAGTCGGGTGTGTGGCCGACATCAGATTGCGGGCGAGCGGCGCGGTGACGCGTCCTCCCGCAAATTCCCATATAGGGCACTTGCAAGGTATCGCCTGCGCACCTCACGCAGTGCCGTCGCCAGGATGGCGCTGACCGGAAGCGCGAGTAACACACCGAAGAAACCGAACAATTGGCCGAACGCCAGCAGCGCGAAAATCACCGCAAGCGGATGCAGGCCGATTCGCTCGCCGATCAGCCGAGGCGTAAGAAACGCCGTCTCGAGCACCTGCCCAATCCCATAGATAAGAACCACTGTGCCGAAGCCGTACCAGTTGCCGAACTGGAGTAGCGCTGCGAGTAGCGCGAGCCCGAGTCCCGTGGCGAAGCCGACATAGGGAATGAAGACGGCAAGCCCGGTGAATAAACCGACGGGCAATGCGATGCCGAAGCCGGCGAGGCCCAGCGCGATCGGATAAAACGTGGCGAGCGCGACCATGACAAGCAGTTGCCCGCGCAAGTATTGCGACAGCATCTGATCCATCTCGGTCATAAGCGCGCGCGTCTTGCCGAGCCACGGTCGCGGCACGAGGCTTTCAATCCGAGCGAACACCATGCCCCTGTCGTACAGCAGGTAGTACAGCACGAGCGGTACCACCACGACGTTGCCCACCACCGCGACCAATGCGCTGCCGCTGGTGCGCAGATAGCGCCACGCGGCGAGTTGAACCGATTGTCCGCCACCGTCGAGCCGGCTCGTCAGCAGGGTGCGCAGGCTCGACAAATCGAACGAGCCTGCGAGGCCGAAGGCGTCGAGCTTCGGCTGCAGCCAGCCATTGATTTTAGCGGTGAGTTCCGGGATCTGCGCGGCGAGCACCGGCAACTCCTTTTGGACCACGGCGAATACCAGTAGCCCGAGTGACGCGATGACCGATGCAAACAAAAACATCATGACAATCGCCGCGAGAGAGCGTGGAACACGCTGGCGTACGAGCCATTCAACGCCAGGCTGAAGCATATATGCGATCAGCCCGCCGAGCAGGAACGGCGTCAGTACCGGACGCAGTACCCACATCAGCGCGCCGAGCCCGATTGCGAATGCCCCCCAGAGCAATGCCTGCCGCTGATAGGGGGGGGGACGTGGATTGTCTCGCCGGAGTTCATGCGTTGCGGGTGGGTTCGTCGACATCTTGGGACTCGTGCCTGGTTGCTGGGGCTGACTATCGAGGTAGCGGTCGACCGCCCCGCATCGACGTCAGCTGCATATGCGATACATAACACATATATGATAATAACATCACTTGTGACGGTGTGTCATAAAAATGCACGCCAGCGCTCTGGAGTGAAGTCCCCGTCGGGGCGGTTTCACCGCAAGAGTTGGGGGGGGGGCGATATTGCTTATTGACAGAAATATCATTGATGACTTTAATGTCACAAAATGGTCGAACAATAAATCAGACGAACGACCTATAGAGACGATAGGAGGCGACATGAAATTGACGACTGCACAGCCGTCGCGGCATCCCCATCCAACGACGAAAGCGTCGGCGTTGGCTTACCTGATCTTCGACCGCCCCGATCTGGAACGAGCGGAGCGATTTCTCAACGACTTCGGCCTGCGCACTGTGTTGCGCAGTGAAGGGCTGTTGTTGCTGCGCGGCACTGGTCCTGCGCCGTTCTGCTATGTCGTGCGCCAAGGGCAGAAGGCGCAGTTCGTCGGTTTTGGGTTGCAGATCGACAGCAGAGCCGACCTAGATGCATTTGCCAAGCTCCCCGGTGCTTCTGGCGTCGAGTTGTCGGATTGGCCTGGTGGCGGATACCGCGTGACGTTGACCGACCCCTCGGGCTTTCGCGTCGATGCGGTTTGGGGCCGACGTGACGCTGATCCGTTACCTCACCGAGACGCGCTTCAGTTCAATTCCGTTGACTCGGCGGTACGAGTCAACGAGACGCAGCGTCCGCCGGCACAGGCTCCCGAAGTCATCAAGCTGGGGCACATCGTGCTCGAGTTGGCTGACTTCCAACAAACGTGCGCTTGGTATGCGCAGCACTTCGGATTCATTCCGAGCGATGTGCAGACACTGCCTGACGGCTCGCCCGCCGTTGCATTCATGCGGCTCGACCTTGGCGAGCGGCCTGCAGACCATCACACGCTTGCGTTAGCTCAAGGCTTTGTCCCGAAATACAGCCATAGCGCGTATGAATTGATCGATGCGGATGCAGTCGGCATGGGGCAACGGGTCTTGCGTGAGAAGGGCTGGATGCATGCGTGGGGCATTGGGCGTCACATTCTGGGCAGTCAGATATTCGACTACTGGCAGGACCCATGGGGCGACAAGCATGAACACTATTGCGACGGCGATCTCTTTACCTCGGAGGTGCCGGCGGGCTTGCATGGGGTCAGCCGAGAGGCGATGGCCCAATGGGGGCCGGCGATGCCGCGCAGTTTCACCAAGCCACGCTTCACGCCTTCCAGCTTGGTAGCCCTGTTCCGTAATCTTCGACGCAGTCCGGATCTCACGGTGAGAAAGCTTCTGACGCTCGCCAAAATCTTTGCCTGAAACCTCCTTCTCTCGAACCTTAGAGACTCGACACCATGTCACTGCACGTTCTGCATTTTCGGCACGAGGGCCACGCTCGTTGGGGTGTGATCCGAAACGGCGCCATCACGCCCATTCCCGGCGAATTCGCAACG
Organism: Pandoraea eparura; assembly: GCF_902459725.1. GTDB lineage: Bacteria > Pseudomonadota > Gammaproteobacteria > Burkholderiales > Burkholderiaceae > Pandoraea > Pandoraea eparura. The sequence goes on along the minus strand of NZ_CABPSH010000002.1, from coordinate 20,974 downwards.
ACGGCGCAATTCATCGTCGGCAATCCGGTCGAACGCCTGCGTGAACTCGACGGACCGACGATCGCGGAGTCGGCAGTCCAATGGCTCTCGCCCGTCACGGCCAATCAGCAGTTCATCTGCCAAGGCGCGAACTATCGACAACATATGATCGAATCGGGGATGGACCCGGACGCGAAGAAGTTCAACATGCTGTTCACGAAGGCGACGAGTTGCATCGTCGCCGCGGATTCGCCTGTTGTGAAGCCCGCACATGTGAGGTTCCTCGATTACGAAATTGAATTGGGTCTGGTGCTCAAGAAGAACGTCACGTCGCGCTGTCTAATCACCGAAGCGGATTTGCACGAGTACATCGCCGGCGCCGTCATCGTCAATGATTATTCCGCGCGCGATATTCAGATTCCGCAGATGCAGTTTTACAAGGGCAAGAGCTACCGCACGTTCGGGCCCATCGGACCATATCTGTGCCTATTCGAAAAGTCGGACATGGCCAAGCTCGGCGAACTCGAGTTGACGCTTACAGTCAACGGATCGGTCCGGCAAAAAGACTCGACGACCAACCTGGTCTATGGCCCCGCCGAAACGTTGACCGAGATTTCCGGCGTCCATGACCTATACATCGGAGACCTGCTTTCCACGGGGACGCCGGCGGGCTGCGCGCTGTCCGTCCCGTCGCCGATGAAACAGCGTCTTGCGGCGGCGCTGTCGGAAGAGGCCAAATGGAAGATGTTCATGGAAATCCAGGCAGCCAGGCCGGAGTATTTGCGCGCAGGCGATATGGTGGAGTCGCGCATCTCGAGCCGGGATGGATCGATCGACCTCGGCGTGCAACGCAATCACGTGGTAGATGAAGCGTCATGACCATGCAAGGAATCTCGAACCGAAATGACGTCCTTGCAATAGAGGCGCAAGGGTTGCCCGGGGATTTGCCTGTCAGCACCTACGAGATGATTTGCCGAGGTGCTGCGATCGATCCTTCCGCGCCGGCGCTCTCGTTCTTTTTGACTGCCGACAGTCATTGCAACGCGGAGTGCTGGACCTACAGCGAATTGGTTCGTGATATCACCCGGACCGCGAACGCGTTCACGCGACTGGGGGCGACATCGAGATCGGTGATCGCGTATGTATTGCCGAATTTGCCGGAGACGCATTTCGTCATTTGGGGCGGGCAAGCGGCGGGCATTACGTGCGCCGTGAATCCGCTGCTCGAAGGTGAATCAATCGCCGAATTGCTGAATGCGGCAGGGGCCACCCTGCTGGTCACGCTCGCGCCGTTTCCCGGAACCGACCTGTGGGAAAAGATTCACCCAGTCCTGCGCCGTGTGCCAACGCTCGAGCATCTGGTGTTGGTCAACTTGGCCGATCGCGTGCCAGGCCAAAGGAAAGTCGCCGCGCGCACGCTCAGCCACGACGAAGTGAGCCGATTGCACGGTGAGGGAGGGCTGCGGGCGGCCATCCCCCCTGGCATCCAGTTTCACGACTTCACCAGCATTGTCGAGCGAGAGTCTGGCGCTACGCTACTGAGCAACCGTCGCTTTGCTCGTGATGACCTCTCGTCTTTCTTCAGTACCGGGGGGACGACCGGGCTCCCGAAGGTTGCCATGCGTCGCCATGGCAACGAAGTGGCCAACGCTTGGAGCACCGCCCGATTTTTCGGCGAGAGTATGGGGCCCGGCAAAACCATTTTTTGCGGCCTTCCGCTGTTTCATGTCAACGCCGTCATGGCGACCGGATTGCTGCCGTTCTCTCAAGGCGCCCATGTCGTTCTCGGAACGCCGCAAGGCTACCGAGGCGAAGGTGTCATTACGCGCTTCTGGGAAATCATCGAGCGGCACCACATCAATTTTTTCAGCGGCGTCCCGACGCTGTATGCGGCGCTACTCGATATTCCCGTGGACGGGCGCGACATCAGTTCGCTCGAATACGGGCTGTGCGGTGCGGCCCCCATGCCTGTCGAGGTGTTCCGCGGATTTCAGGAACGCACCGGTATTCGAATTCTGGAAGCGTACGGCCTTACGGAAGGCTCGTGCGTGAGCAGCGTGAACCCGCCGCTCGGCGAGCGCTGCGTGGGCTCGATCGGACTTCGCATTCCTGGGCAGGAAATGAAGGCTGTCGTACTCGATGGGAATAGCCGCTATCTGCGTGACTGCGACGTTGACGAGGTCGGTCTGCTCGTCATCTCAGGCCCGAATGTCTTTGCCGGATACGCTCAGGCCAAGCACAACGAAGGCATATGGATCGAGCTTGGTGACGGTAAGCGTTGGTTCAATACGGGCGACCTGGGGCGTTGCGACGCCGATGGCTACTTCTGGCTCACCGGCCGCAAGAAGGACTTGATTATTCGAGGTGGCCACAATATCGATCCCGCGACGATTGAAGAGCCGCTGCATCGCCATCCGGCAGTGCAGATAGCCGCGGCGATCGGACGGCCGGACGCCCACGCCGGCGAATTGCCAATTGCGTACGTCCAGCTTAAGCCCGGCACGATGGCGACCGAGCGCGATCTGGCGCAATTCGTGCGAAGCGAAATCGGCGAGCGGGCCGCATTTCCCAAGCGTATCCGGATCATCGAGGCGATGCCGCTCACCGGGGTCGGAAAGATATTCAAGCCCGAGTTGAGGCGGCGCGAGACAGTCGACGCCCTGCGCTCGGCGCTGGCCGACGCCGGAATACAGGATGCATTCGTGAGCGCCGTTCAAGATCCCTCGCGTGGCACCGTATTGCGCGTCGAACTGATCGATCTCGCTCAGGAGGCGGCAGCGAGAACCGTGCTCGGCCGGTTTCCATTCGCTTTTTCCATTCTCCCGGTCGAGTCGAGCGACGAGATCACGCCGGACGGAAGTGGATCGGAACCGTCCTGCGCGGTGCAGGAGGCACCTTCCTGTCCGAGCGGTAGCCGATGAGCACTGGCGCGCCTGGTTCGCATCGAGCAAGTTTTCTAATCGGCTGAGAAGACTAGACAGCACGGCGTACGGTAGCGTACCGGCACCAAGCGTCTGCGGATGCGTACAACTAAAATAAATTAGGAATACGAAAAATTGTCACTGCGTGACCATTTTATGTATTCAAAAAGAGGAGAGGAGACATGACGTATTGCAAGGGATTCACCCGCACGCTTGGCATGACCTTGTGCATGGGATCCGTCGCACTGAGTCAACATGCAATGGCTCAGTCCGCCGGTAATATGACGCTTTCGGTAGGTTGGCTCCACGTCGCGCCGCAAGGCGACGCTACCCCGTTGATCGTGGAAAGCGTTAACGGGGTGGCGGCCAATCAAGAAATTGTCGGCAGCGGGGCGCATGCAACGTCAACCGATACGGTGGGAATTACCGCTGAGTACTACGTCACGGACAATATTGGCGTAGCCACGCTGTTCGGTTTGCCGTTGAAAGTGAATTTAGTGGGCGACGGGACACTGCAGAAGTACGACAACCTCGGCTCTACTCGACCTATGCCGCCTGCCTTGGTGCTTCGGTATCACTTGTTTTCCGCCGCAGCGAAATTTCGTCCGTTCGTCGGAGTGGGCGTGAATTACACGTGGTTCACCCAGGTTCAGGCGACCAACAGCCAGTTCATTACTGACAGCTTTGGACCCGGCGGTTCTGCGCATGCGACGCTCAGCGCATCATGGAACCCCGTATTTGAGATCGGTGCGAACTACTCGATCAGCAAGCACTGGTCTGTAGGCGCCACGCTCAATTACATCCCCGTGAAAACGAATCTGACGCTGTACGGCCAGACCGCGGCGGGAATGCAGATCGTTTCGAGATCAACGCTGCGGCTGAACCCGCTTAGCGCGTTCTTGAACGTCGCCTATACGTTTTAAAGAATGCGCGCGGAATGAAAGATGAAACGACAGGCTCTTAAAACTATTCTCTTCGCGTTGCCCAAGGTTCTTGCGCTGACGGCGCGTCGCTTTCCCGTCTACCGTGATCGCCTCAAAGAGCGCAATCTCGTTGCCTGGATCGGTTTGATGGACGAAAGCGTCGGTCGAACAATCGAGTTCAAGAACGGCCGCATACGATCGCACTCCGGCAAACCTTCGCGCCCCGACGTGCGCTTGGCCTTCAAGGACGTCGCCACGGCTTTGAAATTTCTCTCCCCCGATCCGGACCAGGGCGAGATCATCCACGCCGCCAAGAATTTCAAGGTGGTGACCGAGGGTGAAGACGAACTGCTGGTTTGGCTCATGCAAACGCTCGCCATGATGCAGACGGTGGGCCTGCCGATGGGCACGCCCATGCGTGACGGCACGCGCCGCTACACCACCTGCACCAACGGCGGGCCGCTGTTCGTCTACGTCAAGGACAAGCGAATCGTTCGCGTGACGCCTATCGAATTTGACGATACCGATGCGGCCAGTTGGGTAATCGAGGCACGTGGGCGCCGCTTTAGCCCGCCCCGGCGCGGATTAGTGGCGCCTCACGCCTTGACGCTCAAATCGCTGGTCTACTCCGACAAACGCATTCTTCATCCGATGAAGCGGGTCGATTTCGATCCGGATGGCGAACGCAACCCGCAGAACCGGGGCAAGTCGGGCTATGTGCGCATCAGTTGGGACGAGGCGCTCGACATCGTCGCCAAGGAGATCAACAGGCAAAAGCGCGTGCACGGTCCGGGTTCCATCACCTTCCCAATGTCGTCTCACCACCAGTGGGGCAACGTAGGTTACTACCTGAGCGCGTTGACGCGCTTTGCGAACCTGATCGGCTTTACCCGGGTTGCGGCCAATCCGGATAGCTGGGAAGGGTGGTATTGGGGGGCCATGCATCATTTCGGCAATGCGATGCGGATCGGCGTGCCCGCCGGCTATGGCGGCGTGGAGGACGCGCTCAAGGAGGCGGAGTTGATCGTCTTCTGGTCGTGCGATCCGGAGAGTACGAATGGCGCCTATGCTGGCTTCGAGGGCACGCCGCGCCGCTTATGGGCGAAAGATCTCGGACTTGAGTTCGTCCATATCGACCCCCATTGCAATCCCACCGCCCAGTTGTTGGGCGGCCGCTGGATCCCAATCCGCCCCCAAACGGATGCCGCGTTGGCCACTGCGGTGATGTACGTATGGGCCGTGGAAGGCCTGTACGACAAAGATTATGTCGCTACGCGGACGTCGGGGTTTGACGAGTGGCGGGCTTACTTGTTGGGCGAAATCGATGGTATCGCCAAGACACCGGAGTGGCAGGAAGCGGAAACGGGCGTGCCTGCCAAGGACGCTCGCGCATTGGCTCGACGGTGGGGGAACAAGAAAGTCCACCTGGCTGTCGGGATGACGGGCGCCGGCTTTGGCGGCGCCTGCCGCGGCGCGACCGGTGCTCAATGGGCGCGGTGCATGATCATGATGATGGCCATGCAGGGTTGGGGCAAACCAGGCGTCAACTTTGGCTGTCTTGAGGTCGGCGTACCTCACGATCTGCATTTCTACTTCCCGGGGTATGCGGATGGCGGCATTTCGGGCGACCTTGCGTGGACGGCCAATGCGGTGAACAACTATCAGCGCATGCCCCACATCTTGACCATGAACCCGGTCAAGCAAATGGTGCCGCGGCAGCAACTGCCCGATGCCATCATCAATGGCCATGCCATCGGATATCTATGGGACGGGATGTCTCAGGAAGCGCAATTTTCGCCGTTCAGCTATCCTATGCCCGGTTATTCGCCGATCCACATGATTTATCGTTATGGCGGGTCCGCTTTCAGCACCGTGACAAATTCGGGACGCTGGACCGAGGCGTACCGTCACCCCAGCATCGAATTTGTGGTCAATCAGTCGATTTGGATGGAGGGCGAGGCACAATTCGCTGACGTCATCCTGCCGGCATGTACTGCGTTGGAGCGCTGGGACATTGGCGAGTGGTCGAACTCCGGCGGCTATGCGCACCATGGATTTGGCACGGTCAATCATCGAGTGGTGACGCTCCAACACAAGTGCATCGAACCTTTGGGCGAGTCTCGTTCCGACTACGATATCTTCACCGAGATCCTGACGCGGCTCGGCTTGGGCGGAGTATTCACGGAGGGATGTAGCGAACTCAACTGGGTCAAGCGCGTATTCGACTCGTCCGATCTGCCGGATCACCTATCGTGGCGAGAATTCTGTCGCAAGGGCTATTTCGTCGTGCCGCCCGAGAAGCCCGAACTGCGTCATCCGGTGGACATGCGTTGGTTCGCTGAGGGCCGTAGAAAAGATCTGCATGAGCCTCATCCGTTGCCGTCCCAGTTCGCCGAGAAATTCGGCGTTGGCCTGCAGACGCCGAGCGGCAAGCTCGAGTTCGTGCCGGAACTGCTCAAGCGACACACCGCAGACAATCCCGAGCGGCCGCCGCTCAATCGATATATCCCGTCGTGGGAGGGATTGCGTTCGGACCTGGCCCAGCGCTATCCGCTTCAGTTGATCGCCACCCACAGCCGCTACAGCTTCCATACCCACTGCGATGGCAAGGATTCGGCGGTCAATAGCATTGACGATCATCGCGCACTGATTGGCGGGCACCGCTTCTGGCTGCTGCGCCTTAGTCCGACTGACGCCGAGAGTCGAGGCATCTCCCATCGAGACCTGGTCAAAGTTCATAACGATCGCGGCGCCGTTATTTGCGCGGCCGACGTTTCTCCCTTGGTGTGTGCGGGAGTGGTCAAGTCGTACGAGGCGAGCGCCGAATTCCGGCTTGTCGAAATCGACGGCGAGCAAGTGGAGATCGGCGGTTGCATGAATATGCTGACTCCAGATCGAACCCAAACGGCTGGCACTAGCAGCATGAGCCCGAATTCATGCCTGGTTCAGGTCGAAAAGTGGCGAGGCGCCGACGCGTTCCTGCTCGGTCGCGCAGCGTGAGGACTTCAGAATGAACAAGTGGAACCTGATCGTCCATGTCGGACGTTGCGAAAATTGCCAGAACTGCGTCATCGCCTCCCGCGACGAGCATGTTGGCAACGACTTTCCCGGCTACGCTGCGCCGGCGGCCGCCAGCGGCGAAAGTCCCATCCGAATTTTGCGCCGGGTGCAGGGCGACTCGCACATGGTCCAAACCACCTACCTACCAGTGATGTGCAACCACTGCGATGACGCGCCCTGTATGCGAGTGGGCGGCGATGCCATTCGCAAGCGCGCCGACGGTATCGTCATCATCGATCCGGAGAAGGCGCGTGGCCGAAAGGACATTGTAAAGGCTTGCCCCTACAAGGCGATCGTCTGGAACGACGAATTGCAACTGCCTCAGATCTGGATCTTTGACGCCCACCTGCTCGATCATGGTTGGTCTCACCCGCGTTGTCAGCAATCGTGCCCCACCGAGGTGTTCGAGGCGGTAAAGCTCGACGATGAGTCAATGGCCATGAAGGCTCGGCGCGAAGGGCTGAGGGTGCTTCAGCCCAACTTCGGGACGAAGCCCCGCGTGTGGTACAGCGGCCTGGAGCGTTGGGATACCTGTTTCATCGGAGGAAGCGTGAGCGCTCAGGTTGGCGGGGTGGTCGAGTGCGTCGCAGGTGCGACAGCGACGTTGTACATTGGCGATCGCGTAGTGGCCGAGACCGTGTCGGACGCTTTCGGGGATTTCCTGTTCGGCGGGTTAGCGAAGGGCAGTGGTGTCTACAGAGTCGAGATTCGTCATACACGTGGGAAGGCTACGCACGCGTGCGAATTAGGCGAGAGCGTTTACGTTGGCGAACTCAGCCTATCTCACTCAGCCAACGGCTTGGAAGTCGCTTAAGGTGGGATCACGAGGATTGCTGGATCGCCTTGGCAATCGTGGCGTACGGGCGCTGGCGCGCGCCGACGGCAAGGACGGCTTGCGAGCATTCGTCCCCAGTGACATGTCTCCGGCGATTGAACCACTGACGCTCATGCTTGACTGGTTCGTCAAACTTCAGATGGACGCTGCACGCCGGGACTACGAGCTGGCAGATGCGACCTGTCGGTGCGTGGTGCGGACAAACGTCATCGAAACCCTGCGCATTGTGGGCGCCTTCGGGTTTGTCTGCCGGGCGTTGATTCGGTCCATCTCCCGACCGCTTGCGGAAACGGTTTCATCGGGTGACCTGGTCTCTCACATGGAGCCGTCGGGGCGCGACGAGACAAGTCATCGATTGGTTGCACTCAAGTGCGTGAATGACAGCCTCGCTGGAATCGTCAGCGGAGTTCGCACGAGCGGCAAGTCAATCGGGGCGGCGATCCGCCAGATGCCACGATTGAGCAACGCGTTGGCACAAAGCCATTGAATCCGCTTTCGGCTACCGTTCCCGCCTCGCTTGTGAACAGCATTCTTGTCGGTGCTGCTTCGAGCGAGATCGCGCATCTGGCCGGCTGCGCGGGCATTTCCTACGAATTGCTCCGCGAGCCCGGCGCCCGTCTGACGGAAGAGCAATTCGCAACACTGTACCGGATCCGTGCCCATGCGCTGGACGACGAAATGCCGGGCATCTTCAGCCGGCCGTTGCGCAACGGCACCTTGAAATACCTCAGCTTGAGCCTGCTCGATGCACCGAATTTGGAGATTGCGATGCATCGGTTTGGCCAGTTCCTGCATCTGCTCATCGACGAGTTCAGCGTCAAGACGCGGCGCGAAGGGGATGTCTGCAGCATTGAACTCGTCGCCAAGCGCGACGATTCCACCTCGCGCTGGCTTGGTCGGGAACTGATACTCAAGCTCGCTCACGGCTTGGCGTCGTGGTTGATCGGGCAACAGATCCCGCTGCTCGGCGTAGATTTCGATTTTCCGCGTCCGCCGCATGCCATTGACTATCGCTATCTGTTCCCGGGGCCGGTTCGATTCGATTGCTCCCGAACGCTCATGCGTTTTGAAGCCGGCTTTCTGGGCATGGTGATACGGCGGCAAAAGTCGGATTTACGAGTGTTCCTGGCGCATGCGCCAAAGGACTGGCTCTTCGTGTCGCCGGCGGAGCCAATGGCGTGCCATCGGGTTCGCGAATACCTCAACGGATGTTTGCCGATGGTGCCGAATATCGCGATCGTGGCGCGGGATCTGCATCTCTCCGTACGCACCTTATGCCGCCGTCTTTCGGCCGAAGGTACCACCTTCCAGGCCATCAAGGACGAGTTGCGGCGCGATCTTGCGATTCAACGCTTGACGCGCTCGTCGGACGCCATTGCCGCCATTGCCTACGACATCGGCTTCGACGATCCCAGCGCCTTTCACCGGGCATTTCGGCATTGGACGGGAAGCACGCCGCAATCATACCGAAACACAGGGCCGCGCACGCCACCACTGGTCTGAAACATGGCACGTTTTGTCAATGAAAGGGCGGCTTTTGGCATTGGTGTTCAAACTGCAGATCATTACGATGGCTCATCTGGGTCGAGTCGCCGCGGGATCAAGCCCGTGCTCCGGCAGCCCATTTCGTCAAGATCACACAGGAAGGACGCGCGATGAGCTACGCCGCACCATTGAAGGACATGCTGTTCGTCATGAAGGAGCTTGCCGGACTCGACGACGTGGCGACGTTGCCGGGGTTCGAGGATGCCAATCTTGAAACGGCGCAGGCAGTGCTGGAAGAGGCGGCAAAGCTGTGCAGCGACGTGCTGGCGCCATTGAATGCGCAAGGGGATCACAACCCAAGTACATGGAAAGACGGTAGCGTGAGCGCATCTCCTGGTTTTACGGAAGCGTTCCGCCAGTACGCCGAAGGGGGGTGGCAGGGTTTGCAACACCCGGTTGCCTATGACGGCCAAGGGTTGCCCAAGCTGATTTCGACGCCTTGTGTGGAGATGCTGAACGCGTCGAACCTGTCGTTTGCGCTGTGTCCTCTCTTGACCGACGGTGCGATCGAAGCCTTGCTCACGGCCGGTTCCGACACGCTGAAGCAAACTTATGTACCGAAGCTTGTCTCAGGCGAGTGGACCGGCACGATGAACCTGACCGAGCCGCAGGCGGGCTCGGATCTTGCGCTGTTGCGCACCCGCGCAGAGCGGCAGGACGACGGCAATTACCGCGTGTTCGGGACGAAGATCTTTATTACGTGGGGCGAGCACGACATGGCCCGGAACATCGTGCATCTCGTCCTTGCACGCACACCGGATGCGCCGGAAGGCATCAAGGGCATCTCGCTGTTCGTCGTGCCGAAGTTCCTTGTCGCTGCCGACGGCTCGCTTGGTCAGCGCAACGATGTGGAATGCGTGTCCATCGAGCATAAGCTGGGCATCAAGGCGAGCCCGACGGCCGTGCTGCAATTTGGCGATCACGGCGGGGCGATTGGCCATCTGGTCGGTGAGGAGAATCGCGGCCTTGAGTACATGTTCGTCATGATGAACGCCGCACGCTTCGGTGTAGGCGTCCAGGGCATCGGCGTGTCCGATCGCGCGTATCAGCAGGCAGCCGCCTACGCTAAAGAGCGCGTGCAGAGCCGCCCGGTCGACGGTTCGGCCCGCAATTCTGTGGCGATCGTTCACCACCCGGACGTGCGCCGCATGCTGGCATCGATGCGAGCGGCGACCGAAGCCGCGCGTGCGCTCGCTTATGTCGCGGCAGCGCATTCGGACATGGCACATGCGCACGCAGACGAAGCTGAACGTAACCAACACAAGGCTCGCTACGAATTTTTCGTGCCGATCGTGAAAGGGTGGAGCACCGAGATGTCCGTCGATGTCACAAGCCTCGGCATACAAGTCCATGGTGGTATGGGCTACATCGAAGAAACAGGTGCTGCGCAGCTTTACCGTGACGCTCGCATTTTGCCCATCTACGAAGGCACGACCGCGATTCAGGCAAACGACCTGATCGGCCGGAAGACCTTGCTCGATGGTGGGGCAGTGGCGCGTGCTGTGCTCAGCGACATTGCAGCAACGATCGAGCAGATCGAGCAGCGGGAAGGTCCAGCGTTTCGCTCGACACAGCGCTATTTGAAACAGGGTGCTCGCTCGTTGGAAGCCGCCGTGGCATTCGTGCTCGAGAATGCCAAGCAAAGTCCGAACGCGGTGTATTCGGGCGGCGTCGCTTACCTGAAGCTTGCCGGCATTGTCCTCGGTGGCTGGCAGATGGCGCGAGCGCTTCTCGTCGCGACCGACAAGCTCGACGAAGACCCCGCCTTCTATGGCGCAAAGATTTCGACGGCGCAATGTTACGCAGAACATATCCTGCCGCAAGCGTCGGCGCTCGAGGCCGCGATTGTCTGCGCCAAGGAAAACGAAGGGCTGCTCGCCTTGTCCGAAGATCAGTTTTGAGGCCGCGGCTACCTATGTCTCCTGAGCACCTGCTTGACAAATTTGGTCCACGCGAGTCAATGCAATACGACGTGGTTGTGGTTGGCGGTGGCCCCGCAGGCTTGTCTGCCGCAATTCAGTTGAAGAAGCGGGGACTGGAGCAGGGCCGCGAGATCAGCGTGTGCGTGCTGGAGAAGGGGGCGGAAATTGGCGCCCACATCCTCTCGGGGGCGGTGATGGATCCCCGCGCGCTTGACGAGCTAATTCCCGACTGGAAGGCACGCGGCGCGCCGCTAAATGTCCCGGTCACGGAGGATCGCTTCCTATTCTTGAGAGAAGGTGCCGCAAACGCTGTGCCCAACTGGGCATTGCCCGACAATTTTAAGAATCATGGCAACTATGTCGTCAGTCTGGCCAGCGTCGCGCGGTGGCTAGGGCAGCAAGCCGAGGCGCTGGGTGTCGAGCTGTTCCCTGGATTTCCCGCGGCCGATGTCATTTATCACGACGACGGTGCGGTCAAGGGCGTGGTAACCGGTGACATGGGACTCGGCAAGGATGGCGAACCAACCGCCAACTTCCAGCTTGGCATCGCGCTGCATGCCAAGTACACGTTGTTCGCCGAAGGAGCGCGCGGTCATCTTGGCCGGAAGCTTCAAGATCGTTTTGCGTTGCGTAACGGCGTCGATCCACAGGTTCACGGCATCGGCATCAAAGAGCTGTGGGAGATCGCCCCGGAAGTGCACCGACCCGGTCTCGTCATCCACACTGCGGGATGGCCGCTGCGAAGCGACACCTACGGCGGATCGTTTCTCTACCATCTGGACAATCGCCAGGTCATGGTGGGGTTCGTGGTGGGTTTAGGCTATCAGAACCCGTATCTGTCTCCTTTCGACGAGTTCCAACGCTACAAGACACACCCGTCGATCCGAAAATACCTCGAAGGCGGCAAGCGCTTGTCCTACGGCGCACGAGCCATCACGGCGGGCGGTTTGGTGTCATTGCCGAAGCTGACATTTCCAGGAGGGGCGCTGATCGGCGATGATGCCGGGTTCCTCAACGCCTCACGCATCAAGGGCAGCCATGCCGCGATCAAGACCGGCATGCTCGCGGCCGACGCGGCCTTCGACGCGGTGCAAGGCGGTCGCCAATCGGATGAGTTGTTCGCATACCCGGAGGCTTTCCGGAAATCGTGGCTGTACGCAGAGCTTCGCCGAGCTCGCAATTTCAAGCAATGGATGGGCAAGGGTCTCTATCTGGGAGCGCTGATGGTTGGCGTCGAGCAGAAGCTGCTGGGCGGCAAGATGCCTTGGACGCTACACCATAAGCACGCCGATCACGAGACGCTGAAACCGGCGGCTCGATGCAAGCCGATATCGTATCCGAAGCCGGACGGCAAGTTGACGTTCGACAGGCTCTCATCCGTGTTCGTTTCCAATACGAATCACGAGGAAAACCAGCCAGCTCACTTGCGGTTGAAAGACGCCGCCATACCGGTCGGCATCAACCTGCGCATTTACGGCGGTCCGGAAAGCCGCTACTGCCCCGCAGGCGTGTACGAATTTACGAAGCACGACGACGGCGCGCAGCGATTGACGATCAACGCCCAGAATTGCGTGCATTGCAAGACCTGCGACATCAAGGACCCTACGCAGAACATTATCTGGACGCCCCCGGAAGGCGGCGGGGGGCCGAATTATCCAAATATGTGAGTTGCCGTGTGAGGCCATCGAGCTGGCTCATTTGGCCGATAAATCGAGGAGCATGACGTGAGAAAAGAAGTCGTGGTGGTGAGTGGCGTACGAACGGCAATTGGGAAATTTGGCGGCAGCCTGAAAGAGTTGGCCCCTACCGAATTGGGAGCATTGGTCGTGCGAGAAGTTCTGGCACGCGCAACGGTTGCTGGGGAAGACGTCGGGCATGTCGTATTTGGCAACGTTCTTGCCACCGAGCCCAAGGATCTGTATTTGGCGCGCGTTGCCGCAGTCAATGGCGGTGTTGCGGCAGCCACGCCGGCCCTGACTGTCAATCGGCTGTGTGGTTCCGGTTTGCAGGCAATCATATCGGCGGCACAAACGATCCTGCTCGGCGACGCCGACGTCGCCATCGGCGGGGGGGCTGAGAACATGAGCCGCGCCCCCTACATCACGCCTGACGCACGGTTCGGTGCACGTATGGGCGACGCTCGTTTGATCGATATGTTGCTTGGTGCATTAGACGATCCGTTTCACGGCGTTCCAATGGGAGTCACGGCAGAGAACGTTGCTCGGAAGTACACCATCCACCGTGAGCAACAAGATGCACTGGCCGTCGAATCGCACCGTCGCGCGGCACGCGCTATCGACGAGGGGCGTTTCAAGACGCAGATCCTGCCCATCATCCGCAAAGTGAAAGGGCAGATGATCACGTTCGACACGGACGAGCACGTGCGTCGACAGCTTGATCCGAGCGAGCTTTCCGGGCTGCGGCCGGTGTTCCAGAAGGATGGGGGCACGGTCACGGCGGGCAACGCCTCGGGCATCAACGATGCGGCTGCGGCTGTCCTCATGATGTCCAGGGAGGCTGCCGAGGAGCGCGGCGTAAAGGCAATGGCGCGTTTGGTGTCTTATGCGCACGCTGGCGTTGATCCGCTGTACATGGGGATTGGCCCGGTCCCCGCCACCCGCATTGCGCTTCAGCGCGCAGGGCTGGAAATTGCGGACCTGGATGTCATTGAGGCCAACGAAGCGTTTGCCGCACAGGCATGCGCGGTGACGCAAGCGCTGCAGCTCGATCCGGCCAAAGTGAATCCAAACGGGTCAGGTATCTCGCTTGGCCATCCGATTGGCGCCACTGGCGCACTCATTACCGTCAAGGCGCTATATGAATTGCAGCGAATCAATGGACGCTATGCCTTGGTCACGATGTGCATCGGTGGCGGGCAAGGCATTGCTGCCGTGTTCGAGAACCTTCAGCAGGGGTAACTCGACAAGCCGACGAAAATGGAAGTCCCGATGACAATTGAATCCGTAGGCATCGTTGGTGCTGGTGCGATGGGCAGCGGCATCGCACAGATCGTCGCCACTGCCGGCCTGAATGCCGTCCTGATCGACATTAACGAGTACGCACTTGCAGGGGGCATCGAATCGTTGACCACCGGCCTTGACCGAATGGTGGCCAAAGGCACGCTTGATGCGGCACTGCGATCGGTCATAATTTCCAGGGTTGAGACATCGACAGATTACCGGCGACTTGCCGACGTAGATCTCATCATCGAAGCGGCTACCGAAAATTTCGAACTCAAGATGCGCATCCTGGCGCAGATTGTGTCGGTTGTCCGCCCGAGCGCAATCATTGCGTCGAATACTTCGTCGATCTCGATCACGGCGCTTGGCGCAGCTATATCGAACCCGTCGCGCTTTATCGGTATGCATTTCTTCAACCCTGTGCCATTGCTACCACTTGTCGAGATCATTAATGGTGTTCAGACAAGCGCTGAGACAGGGCGCGCGGTGCAAGAGCTGGCACTTCGGCTAAGCAAAGTGCCTATTTGCGTCAAAAACTCTCCTGGTTTCGTAGTTAACCGGATTCTGGTGCCGATGATTAACGAAGCGTTCTTTCTTCTGGCAGAGGGCATTGCAAGCGCAGAGGAAATAGATGCGGGGATGCGACTCGGTGCCAATCATCCAATCGGGCCGCTTGCGCTCGCCGACCTGGTCGGGCTCGACGTCTGCCTGTCGGTCATGGACGTATTCGCGAAAGATTTTGGCGACACCAAATACCGAGCTTGTCCGTTACTGCGCGAGTTGGTGGCCGCGGGGCGTTTGGGCAGAAAGTCCGGCTATGGGGTGTATCGTTATGCATAGTCATTTGAGTTGCCTGTAGTCGTCAGCTTCGGCCTCCGCGGGCGGGATATCGCCGGGCGGTTCCATCACCCGATGATGGTTGTGCCAGGCCAGCCGCCCCATTCCAGGGGCTCCAGTTCGACGGATGCCCCGCCTTCCGCGGGGCGCGCCGATGAATCAGTTCCATTGTGTACTGACCGTTGATCGTTTTAGCCAACATCCGCCACATGAGATTCCAACTGAAGCGGCACTTGACGGCCGCTTTTCACGTAGTAAAGTTATTTTGCTACGGTCCTACGGAGTTTCGCGATGAACTCGACACATCATGAACTGATCACCATTGGCTCACTGTCGATGCAGTTCCTGGTCGATGGTCGGGACACGTCGGGCCACATGGCGATGGCGGAAATGGTCGTCGGGCCGCACGCCAAAGTTCCTCCCCCGCATCGCCACGTCGACGTTGACGAAACCATCCGAGTCCTGGAGGGAACGCTGACTTACCGCGTCGACAACTGCGTACGTGTACTGGGCGTGGGCGACCATAGATTCTCACCGCGCGGCAGCATTCACCACTTCTCCAATCCCGGCGATGTTCCCGCTCGCGTACTCATCGTGTTTTCACCCGCCAACATCGGGCCGGACTATTTTCGCGAAGTGGCCGCTGTGGTAAGCGCTGGCGGCCCACCGGACATGGAAAAAATGAAGTCCGTGATGCAGCGCCACGGGATCGAACTGGCGTCTTGACATACACGGCGATCCCCAGGCTTTGCCAACGATGCGATTCGCGTGCGGGAAGCCTGGCAGGATCAACGACAGCTCGGCAAGATGGCGCATGCGCAGCGGCACACCGCGTGTTCGCCGGAATTGCAAAACCGCTGACCGTATCGCAAAGAGCGGCGCCAAGGGAATGGCAGGATGCAATCTCCAACCACCGACGGAGGTCGACGATGAATCCTGTAGGCGCCGCAACGATCAGCACGCTACCGATGATGTCCGGCAACGAGCATCCGCCTTTGGATCGCCCGAGTGAGCGTTTCCGTGCAGACCTCCGGACGGTTGGACTTCAGTCGGCGGGAGGTCTACGTTCCCCGATGGCGGCATCAGCGGTGCGATTGCGCGATGACAGCGCGCAACGCCCTCTGCCGCTTTTGTCCGTCAGTAACCTGGAGAACTTGCCAGATCCGGAACCTGCCGTCGACTTCGCGTTTTTCCGTGAGCCTTTGAAGCGCAACGAGACGCTCCTGAATCAATGGGGAGAAGCGGCGAGCGCCGGTAGCCAATCCGAAGCATGGGGCCGATTCGTCGACGACATCAGTGCGCGTTTCTTTAAGGGCAGCCGGAAGCAGCGCGTGATGGATGCCTTGATGTTATGTATCGACGTGCTACCCCCGAATCGCCGAGCGGATGCGCTGGCATGCTTGCTCGCGGATGGCGAGGAGGGCATGGCCGCTGCGGAAGAGTTCTGGGAATACATCGGGCTGGATCGAATCCCCGAAGCGGACAAGGATCGGGTGCGCGAGCTGATTCGCCAGTATGAAATCGGCATGTAATTCGCCGACCCCGTTCGGCGTGCCCGGGGGAAGCGATACCCCGTCCGCGTTGCGCGGTTCGCTACCCACCGGGCCAAAAAAGGCGACCTATTCCTCTCTCACGATAGATCAAGCCTTGCGCGAGTCGCTCTTGGCAGCTTCCTTCGTCGGTTGGGCCACTGGCCCGGGCAGGCCGGTGATCTTCGGAATGCATTCGCGATGGAACCAGACAAGATTGACCGGCTCGCCGGCGAGCAGACGCTTGACTGGCGGCACAACCTGCTCGCCGATCAGCATGCCGAGCAGGCCGATCAGCGCGACGACCGGCGGCGCAGGGGACCGCACGCCGAGGCCGCCGTAAATGATGCCGACGAGCACGCCGACGCCGAGTGAGACGAGATAAAGCTTCATGAGGATTCTCCGAACCGTCCGATCGATCAGAACGCCCAGCACGAGCAGCCGAGTGCACCCCAGAAGCCGCTTTCGTCCGACGCGGGCACGTGTGACGACCAGGCCCTCGCATGCGCATGACCGTGTACACCGCACGACGTCGCACATGCACAACTTACGCTCACGTTAAGCACCTGCGACTGGCGCGGCGAGTAGCCCACGCCATGCCTTGCCGGCGACCAATCCGGCATGGCGGGCGGCAGATCAGGCGCATAGCGACCGAAGTCGCCATCGCCATAGACGACCTTACCGCCCAGCAACGTCAGGACTGACGTGATGTCCTGGATCTCGTCTTCCGGCACGCTGAAGTAATCGTCGGAGAGCACCGCCAGATCGGCGAGTTGCCCGACCTTGATCTGCCCCTTCTTGCCGACCTCGGACGAGAACCACGTGTTGGCTTCCGTCCACAGGCGCAACGCGTCGTCACGATCGAGCAGGTTGCCCGGCGCGGACATGCGAAGCCCGCCCACGGTCTTGCCCGTCACAAGCCAGTAGAGCGAGACCCAGGGGTTGTAGGAGGCGACCCGCGTCGCGTCCGTCCCGGCCCCGACCTTCACGCCGCGCTCCAACATGCGGCGGATCGGCGGTGTGGCTTCGGCCGCACGCGCGCCGTAGCGCTCCACGAAGTACTCGCCTTGATAGGCCATCCGGTGCTGCACGGCAATGCCGCCGCCCAGGGCCGCGATGCGATCGATGTTTCGATCGCTGATGGTCTCGGCATGATCGAAGAACCAATGCAGGCCGTCGAACGGCACATCCTTCGCGACCTTTTCATAGACGTCGAGCGCGCGGGAGATGGTCTCGTCGTAGGTCGCATGCAGACGCCACGGCCAGCGGTTTTCCGCAAGCAGCCGCACGACCGGCTCGAGATCACCTTCCATCGATGGTGGCATCTCGGGCCGCTCGACGCGAAAGTCTTCGAAATCGGCGGCCGTGTACACGAGCATCTCGCCCGCCCCGTTGTGACGATAGAGATCGTCGCCCTGGCCAGGACTGACTTGCTTGACCCACTGGCTGAAATCCGCGAGTTCGGCCTTGGGTTTCTGTGTGAACAGGTTATAGGCAAGGCGCACCGTGAGCTGTCCCTCGCGATGCAGCGCTTCGATGATGTCGTAGTCCTCGGGGTAGTTCTGGAAGCCGCCGCCCGCGTCGATCACGCCCGTTACGCCGAGCCGGTTGACCTCGCGCATGAAGTGGCGCGTCGAGTTCTTCTGATAGTCCGGGGGCAGCTTCGGGCCCTTGGCGAGTGTGGCATACAAAATGGTCGCATTCGGTTTGGCCAGCAGCAACCCGGTCGGATTTCCCGACGCGTCGCGCACGATCTCCCCGCCCGGCGGGTTGGGCGTGTCTTTCGTATAGCCCACGGTGCGAAGGGCCGCGCCGTTGAGGATCGCGCGGTCATACAGATGCAGGATGAACACGGGCGTGTCGGGGGCGACGGCATTGAGTTCGTCGATGGTCGGCAGACGCTTCTCGGCGAACTGATGCTCGGTGAATCCGCCCACCACCCGAACCCACTGGGGCGCAGGCGTGCGATCGACCTGCGCCTTCAACATGCGCATGGCGTCGGCCAGCGAGCGAACGCCGTCCCAGCGCAGCTCCATGTTGTAGTTCAGACCGCCCCGGATGATGTGCATGTGACTGTCGATCAGTCCCGGGATGACGCGGCGGCCCCGCAGGTCGATGACCTCGGTGCCGGTACTGGCAAGACGCATCACGTCGTCGCGCGTGCCGACGGCGGTGAACTTCCCGCCGGTGATCGCCACGGCATCCGCCTGCGGGTTGGCGCGGTCGAGCGTGGCGAACTTGCCGTTGACCAGAATCAGTTCGGGCGTGGGGGCGGACATGACGTCCCTCCTGTCAGCGAGCGGGTACGGCCGGGATGGCCTCGTGCGGGGTTGCGGTGCGCTGCGCCGCTTTGTGGACCATTGTATAGGCGTAGTCGACACCCATGCCGTAGGCGCCGGAATGCTCCTTGACGAGCTTCATCACGGCATCGTACGTGTCGCGGTGCGCCCAGTCGCGTTGCCATTCGAGCAGCACCTGCTGCCACGTCACCGGCACGACTCCCGCCTGCACCATGCGCTGCATCGCATAGTCGTGGGCTTCTTTCGAGGTGCCGCCCGACGCGTCGGCAACCATATAAATCTCGTAACCGCCTTCGAGGATCGCGCACAACGCGAAGGTGGTGTTGCAGACTTCGGTCCACAGGCCCGAGACGATGACTTTCTTGCGGCCGTTGGCCGCGAGGGCGTCGCGCACCTTCTGGTCATCCCACGAATTCATCGAGGTGCGCTCGAGCAACTTCTGGTTCGGGAAGACGTCGAGCAGTTCCGGGTAGGTAAAGCCCGAGAACGATTCGGTTTCCACCGTCGTGATCGTCGTCGGAATTTTGAAGATGCTGGCGGCCTTGGCAAGCCCCACCGCGTTGTTCTTGAGCGCCTGGCGATCCATCGACTGAACGCCGAAGGCCATCTGCGGTTGATGATCGATGAAGATGAGCTGGCTGTTTTGCGGGGTGAGGACTTCGAGCTTGGGATTCGACATGAGAGGCTCCGGTACGAATGCTGACAAGCGCCGCGATGAGATCGCGAGCGGCCATCCTGAAGCCTATGCCGTCCCGGTGACGCCGACCATCGTCTCTTCGTATTACCATCCGCAATCCGATGACTGAACTAGGCGATCCGCCGATTCTTGTGGGAAATGGTGTGGACGTTTGTGCTTTTCTCTGGCGTCCAACGGTATGTCCGGAGGCTGTCGTATACTCGTCGGCACTGAATCATGGCACCGCCGACTTGCATGAACGGGCTTCCTGACAGCGATACCGCGACCGTCTATATCGTCGAGAGCGATCTGGCGGACAGAGACGCGCTTTGCGCGCAGCTCTCGGCCGCCGGTCTGCGGGCGCGAGGCTTTGCGTGTGGGGCGTCGTTCCTTGCGCGCGAGCGCGCTGCCGGGCCTGCGTGTCTCGTGGTGGACGTGGATTTCGAAGTGGCCGGCAGCGGCCTGGCATTGCAGGACGCCCTAGTTGCGATTCAGGATCCGATTCCGGTGGTTTTCATCGCCGATGACGCGGATGTGGCGACGAGCGTCCAGGGCATGAAAGCGGGGGCGGTCGACTTTCTCACCCGGCCGTTTCCAGAGGGCGTGTTGCTCAATGCCGTGGGCGTCGCGCTAGCACAGGATCGCCTGCGTCTTGCGAGAGAGAAAGTCAGTACGACCGTCGCCGACCGCGCGCAACGGCTTTCGCCACGTGAGCGCGAAGTGATGGCGCTTGTTGCGGCGGGGCGCATGAACAAACATATCGCGGACGAACTGGGGATCAGCGAAGTCACGGTCAAGATCCATCGCGGCAATGCGATGCGCAAGATGGAAGCGCGCTCATTCGCGGATCTGGTCATCATGGCGCACAAGCTGGGCATGACATCGCCTGCCCTGTACCACGGCGGTATTGGGCGGCATCGACGCGAGCCGGCCTGATCGACGGCGTGCGGTTCGCATACCGTCATACTTCCACACCGCTTTTCCGGACACATCGATCCCCGGCGCACCGACACCCAGCGCCCCAGCCCCCCAGCCCCCCAGCACCCCAGCACCCCAGCACCCCAGCACCCCAGCACCCCAGCACCCCAGCACCCCAGCACCCCAGCACCCCAGCACCCAGCACCCCGCACCCAGCACCCAGCACGCGAAGCCCAACGCCCAACACCGCGATTCGAGTGTCGCATCTGCCTGGCAAATCGTCAGCCATCGGAAATCTAGCCGGCGACCTTCCGCAGCTATACAACTTGCAGATCCTATATATAGGGGGCAGGGGTGACGATGACGTACGCCGCTGTGGATCACTGGCGAGCGTTACGACACGCAAGCATTTTTCCTTGGCGATGCGCGTGCCGCGAGCGGTGTGCCGGGCAAGCCGGCAAATAAGTAAGGCGCGTCGCCGCCTTCAAAAATGTTTCACAAAGGGCTTGCGCGGTTCGTCGAACGTGTCTAATATTCCGTCTCTCGCAACGACGGCGACGCAGCGAAAG
>NZ_CABPSH010000001.1 GCF_902459725.1 Pandoraea eparura | reverse complement strand
CCCGTGTGAAAGTAGGTAATCGTCAGGCTCCCCTTAAAAACCCCTTGCTACAACGCGTAGCAAGGGGTTTTTGCTTTTCTGGGAAATTCCGCCTGGATCGACGTCCGGTTCTCCTTTAGCATTCGGCCACGGGGTTAGTGGAAGTTCAGGAAGTTCGGGGAGCGAAACGAGTGGTCGATCAAGTGCGAAGCAAGCGCCATGCAAGATGGTGTGCGGGCGTGGCATGCGTTGGTGCTGCCATGGTAGTCTGGGGAATCGGTGGATGTACTTCGCTGGGACCGTCTTCCACGTCGTCTCACCATGCCTCGACGTCGGTCTCGTCAATGCAGAGCGATGACATCGCTCCGCTTTCCGCCGCCGTGAATCCAGATGGTTTGCCGCCGCATTGGGAGACCTATCTGGTCACTCGCAACAAGCGGCTAACCCGTTACGAACAGACGACCGATAGCGACGGCATCGCAGTCATTCGGGCCGCGGTCGATCGATCGGCGTCCGGCATCGCACAGCGGCTCGACATTCCGGTGTACCCGGAAACCAAACTGACATGGCGCTGGCGTGCCGATGCGATCCCGGCAGGGGCCGACATTCGCACGAAGGCTCTCGACGACGCGCCCGTACGCATTGCCCTCGCATTCGGCGGCGATTCCGCAAAGCTCACCGTACAGGATCAACTGCATCGCGAATTGGCGCGCATGGTCAGCGGTCGTGATTTGCCGTTTGCGACCCTGATGTACACCTGGGGCGACGATAAATTCGCCGCAGACGCTGTCGTCACCAATCCCTACACCGGTCGAATTCGCTCCGTCGTTGTCGAGCGCGGCGACGAGCATCTTGGGAAATGGCGAACCTATTCTCGTGACATCGCCAAGGATTACGAGCAGGCATTTGGCGAGCCTCCGGGGCGTTTGATCGGCATCGCGATCATGAGTGACGGCGACAATACCCGATCAAAATTCACCGCGTGGTACGGTGACATTCGTCTTGAAACGGATGGTATACCCACAACAACGGCTGCAAAATAGGGTGATCTCATTCGCATTAAACGTGAAAAAGCCGGCAAGTGATACTCGCCGGCTTTTCTCATGGGTGTCCGATGCGCGGATCAGGACAGCTTATGCACGGCGCCCAAAATAGGTTTCGACCAGCTTGACCCAGTAAGTGCCGCCAAGGGGGAGCAGATCGTCATTGAAGTCATAGCTGGCGTTGTGCAGATTGCACGGCCCGAGGCCGTGGCCCATGTCCCGGTGGGTGCCGTCGCCGTTTCCGATGAAGACGTACGCCCCCGGCTTCTCAAGAAGCATGAACGAGAAGTCCTCGGCCCCCATCGTGGGTTCCACCTTGTCGTTGACGTTCTCGTTGCCGACGAGCTCGCGCATCACATCGGCACAAAGCGCTGCCATGCCAGGGTCATTGATGGTCGGCGGGTAATTGCGAAGGAATTCGATTTCGGCCGAGCAACCCAACCCCTTGGCCACGAATTCGGCAATCTCGCGCATGCGCGTCTCGATGAGATCCAGGACCTCAATGGAGAAGGTGCGAACCGTGCCGCCCAACCATGCCAGATCGGGAACCACGTTCGTGGTGTCGCCCGCATGGATCTGCGTGATGGAGAGCACGGCGGCGTCGATCGGACGCTTGTTGCGCGTGATGATGCTTTGCAACGCCTGCGCCACCTGAACGGCCGCAATCACCGGGTCGATGCCGGCATTTGGAATGCCCGCGTGGGTCCCCTTGCCGCGAAGCGTGATCTTGAATTCGTTGCTCGATGCCATCATGGGGCCGGGCGTCACTGCGAACGTACCGGTCGGCACGCCCGGCCAGTTGTGCATGCCGAACACAGCCTGCATGGGGAAGCGCTCGAACAGGCCGTCCTTGATCATTTCACGCGCGCCGCCGCCACCTTCCTCTGCCGGCTGGAAGATCAGATAGACGGTGCCGTCGAAATGGCGATGCTTTTGAAGATACTGTGCGGCGGCAAGCAGCATGGCCGTGTGGCCGTCGTGACCGCACGCATGCATCTTGCCTTCGTGCTTTGAGGCGTGCTCGAACGTGTTGGCTTCGCGAATCGGCAGTGCATCCATATCGGCGCGCAAACCGATCGCTCGGTCGCTGCTGCCTTGCTTGATGATGCCGACGACGCCCGTTTTCCCGAGTCCACGGTGAATGGGGATACCCCATTGCGTCAGCGTATTCGCCACCACATCGGCGGTGCGCTTCTCTTCGAAGCACAGTTCGGGATGCGCGTGAATGTCGCGTCGGATGGTCTGGATTTCGCCGCGAGCGGCGTCGATTTCTGGAATGAGCTTCATGACGGGGTTCCCTGCAAGGCACAATGGCTCATCTTACCCCTAATGACCTGGTCTGACACCTTGGTAGGAAACGCCCGAGTGCAGCGCCGGACGCGTCTGGAAAATGTCGCAATCGGCCGCGCCGCGGGGTGGGGCCGGGGGGAACGTAATACAATATCGCCAGCGTCGCACCGTTGGCGAACGCAGCCATTTCGCAAAGAGAGGAGTCGTTTCATGACGACCAACACCCGCGTCGTTCGGGCCGCATGCCCGCATGACTGTCCCGACACGTGCGCGATGCACGTCACGGTGGAAAATGGCGTCGCGATCAAGGTCCAGGGCGATCCCGACCATCCGACGACCAAGGGTGTCTTGTGTACGAAAGTCTCACGATACACCGAGCGAACCTATCATCCGGATCGCTTGTTGCATCCACTCAAGCGCGTCGGGCCGAAAGGTAGCGGACAGTTCGTGCCGGTCAGTTGGGATGCGGCGCTCGACGAGATCGCGGCCCGTCTGGGGGCGATTGCGGCGCGCGAACCCGAAGCGATTCTGCCCTATAGCTACGCGGGCACGATGGGCTTTGTCCAGGGCGAGTCGATGGCCGCAAGGTTCTTCAACAAGCTCGGTGCGTCCGAACTCGATCGCACAATCTGTGCGAGTGCAGGCGCCGCGGGGCTACGCTACACGTATGGCGCTGGCGTCGGCATGCACGTCGAGCACTTTGTCGACAGCAAGCTGATTCTGATCTGGGGCAGCAATCCGATTACGTCGAGCGTGCATTTCTGGGCGATCGCACAGGAGGCCAAGCGCCGCGGGGCGAAGCTGATCGCCATCGATCCCTATCGATCGCTCACGGCGGAGAAATGCCATCAGCATATTGCCTTGCTGCCAGGGACGGATGCCGCATTGGCGCTGGGCATGATGCATGTCCTGATCGCGGAGGACCGAGTCGATCACGAATATATCGCGCGGCACACGGTGGGTTACGCACAGCTCAAGGATCGTGTGCGGCGTTACACGCCGGCCCGTGTCGCGGAAATTTGCGGTATCGACGAAGCGACGATCACGACATTGGCGCGCGAATATGCAAGCGCGAAACCTGCCGCGATTCGGCTGAACTATGGCATGCAGCGCGCCAAAGGCGGTGGGCAGGCGACGCGTGCGGTCGCATGCTTGCCGGCGTTGATCGGCGCGTGGCGCGATCCGGCGGGTGGGCTGTTGATGTCGACGTCTGGTTACGCACCCGTCGATTCGCTGGCGCAGGCGCGGCCGGATCTGCGGCCGCACCCGGAAAAGCCGGCTCGCGTGGTGAACATGAGCGCGATCGGCGATGCACTTTGCCATCCGGGCGACGAGGTGTTCGGGCCCAAGATCGAGGCGCTGGTGGTCTATAACAGCAACCCGGTCGCGGTGGCGCCGGAGTCGGGCAAGGTGGCCGCGGGCTTCGGCCGAGACGACCTTTTCACGGTGGTGCTGGAACATTTCCAGACGGACACCGCCGATTACGCTGACTTCGTGCTGCCGGCAACGACGCAGCTCGAGCATCTGGATATCCACAAGGCTTACGGTCACACCTATCTGCTGGCGAACAATCCGGCGATTGCACCACTCGGCGAAGCCAAGCCCAACTCGGAAATCTTTCGTCTTCTGGCCCGACGCATGGGATGGCAGGAGGCTTGTTTCTCCGACACCGACGATCAACTGGCTGCGCAATCGATTCGCTGGAACGATGCCCGCATGGCAGGCAGTGACTGGGAAACCCTCAAGCGCGACGGGTGGATCCGCTACGAGCTTCCGGATGCACCGTTTGCCAACGGGCAGTTCCCGACGCCGTCCGGAAAGTGCGAGTTCTATTCCGAGCGCATGTTGCAGGAAGGTTTCGACCCGTTGCCCGACTGGGTGCCGCCGTACGAATCCGTGGCGAGCAATCCGAACCTGGCAGCCCGCTATCCGCTGGCGATGATTTCACCGCCTGCCCGTCACTTTCTGAATTCGAGCTTCGTGAACGTCGATAGCCTGCGCGCCTCGGTGGGCGGGCCGACGCTGGATATTCATCCCTCGGATGCCGCGATGCGCGGCATTGTGGATGGTGGCGACGTGCGCATCTTCAACGACCGAGGTACGTTGAACGCCAAGGCTCGCGTGACCGAGAAGGCCCGTGAAGGTGTCGTCGTCGGTTTATCGATCTGGTGGAAAAAGCTCGCGCCGGACGGCAAGAATGCGAACGAAGTCACGAGCCAGCAGCTCACCGATCTGGGCCGGGCACCAACGTTTTACGACTGTCTGGTCGAAGTCGCGCCGGCGCTGTCATAACGCCTGTCGATGTCGAGTTGACGCCGAGGAGCCCGAGATGCCTATTCCGTCTGCAAGGTTCCCGGTGTTCTCGGCGTGCCGGCGACCGAGTTTTCGCGTCGCGGTGGCTGCAGTGGCGGGGTTGGGCATGTTGCTCGGTCTTGGCGGATGCGGCCAGGTTGGGTACTACGCTCAGTCGATCAACGGGCACTTCACGGTGTTGCACGCGGCGCAGCCGGTGTCTGATCTGCTGGCCGATCCATCGATTGCCCCGCAGTTGCGCGCCCGGCTGATCGAGGCCGAGCAAATTCGCAGCTATGCCGTGTCGGCGCTCAGTGAGCCGGATAACGGGAGTTATCGCAGCTATGCAGATCTCAAGCGGCCGTTTGTCGTCTACAACGTCTTTGCCGCACCAGCACTGTCGTTGAAGCTTCGCGAGTCGTGTCTGTTGGTCGTCGGATGCGTCGAGTATCGGGGCTATTACTCGCGCGAATCTGCGGAGGCCTATGCGGCCGAATTGCATCGAGATGGCTGGGAGACATTCGTCGCCGGGATTCCTGCGTATTCGACGCTGGGCTATTTCGACGATCCGCTGCTCAACACTTTCATTTATCTTCCGCGGGCGGAAGTTGCGCGGATGATCTTTCACGAACTCGCCCATCAGATTCTGTTCGTCCGGGGCGATACGGCGTTCAACGAGTCCTTCGCCGTGACAGTGGAAACCGTGGGCGTGCGGCGCTGGTTGACGGCGCACCCCAACGCCGCAACGGAGTACGAGCGATACGACGCTCGCCGACGTCAGTTTCGTCAATTGGTGGATGGCTATCGCGGGCGTTTGGAAACACTGTACGAGAGCTCGGAACCGGACGCACAGAAGGTGGCAAGTAAGGATGCACTGTTTGCCAGCATGCGCGCCGACTATGAGCGGTTGAAGGCGTCGTGGGGTGGGTACAAAGGGTTTGACCTTTGGTTTGCCTCCCACTTGAACAATGCCAAGATCGGATCGTTTGCGACATATAACCAGTGGGTGCCGGCGTTCATGGCATTGCTGGCAGAGAAGCACGACGATTTGCCGGCGTTTTACGCTGCCGTCAAAACCCTCTCCAAGCGACCGGACGCAGAGCGCGTTGCCGCGCTGACCTCGCTGGACCACACCTCCGCGGCGGCCGCATCTCGAGACTTGGACGTTACGCCGATGCAGGCGCGACGCTAGGCTGGTTGAGATGCGCCGTCGAAACTAGATCTGAACGGCGAGAATCGAGGTTCGAGGTTCGAGGTTCAAGGTTCGAGGTTCGAAGGCCGAGGTTCGAAGGTCGAGGTTCGAAGGTCGAGGAGCGACGTGCCGAGGTTCGATGGCCTAGATTCGAGGATCGAAGGATCGAAAGTCAACGCTGGAGCGTTGAGGAACGAGGGTCGAAGCGACAAGGTTCGAGTCTTGGGCATCGAGCGTCGGGCATCGGATGCGGCAGGTCGAATGTCGACAAGCCTCGATCAAAAGTTCGAGTGATAGATTCGCTTCAAATCGAAAGCGACGCGCCCGTCGGGGGTGTCAGGCAATCACTGATTTCAAGTCGCCCAGCAGCGCATAGAGTTGCTGCTGTCTGTCCTCCGGCAGCTTCCCCAGGCGCTGCTCGATCCATTGCTCATGGGCACGGGCCATATCGGAGAACGCCTTTTTCCCGCGTGGCGTGAGCTTGATCAGAAAGGCGCGCCGGTCGTTGACGACCGTCTGGCGCGTTACCCAGCCTTCCTTCTCCAACTGATCGGTAATGCCCGTGACGTTTCCGCCGGTGACCATCATCCGCTTGCTCAGCTCCCCCATCTTCAGCCCCTCAGGGTGCCGGTCGAGTTGCGCAAGCAGATCGAAGCGCGGCAGCGTGCAATCGAAATCCTGGCGCAGGCGCGAACGGATGTCCGTCTCGATCATATTGGCGCACGTGAGGAGGCGCAGCCATAGCCGCAGGGCATCGTGCTCGCGATCGTGGGCTCGGGTTTCGAGATCGAGAGAGTCGGCGTCGGCGAGGCTCATGGTGGATGATGTGAAATTTACAGTATGGAAATTTTAGGTTTGAAATAAACCATCGGTCAAGCTGGGACCGTTACGAAGGTCTGGTGTAGCCTATGCTGGCAAAGCGGCAAAGCGGCAAAGCGGCAAAGCGGCAAAGCGGCAAAGCGGCAAAGCGGCAAAGCGGCAAAGCGGCAAACGGCAAACGGCAAACGGCAAACGGCAAACGGCAAACGGCAAAGCGGCAAACGGCAAAGCGGCAAACGGCAAACGGCAAACGGCGGAAGCAGTCGCTGCTTCGCCGACACCATAAAAAAAGGGCACCCGAAGGTGCCCTTTCGTCAAAGCCTAAGTGACAGAAGCTGTCAGCTTAGAACTTGTGACGGATACCAGCCGTAACGGCGAACTGGTTCGTGCTTTGCGCGAAACCTTGGCCGTTCATCGACGCGCCGCCAGGAGCGTCGTTGTTGGCGTGTTGCCACAGACCAACCAGGTACGTGTCCGTGCGCTTCGACAGGAAGTAGTCGACGCCCAGGTTGACTTGGTGATACTTCGGCGACACGTCGGTCGTACCGTCGTTCAGCTTCGTCCAGGTGTACGTGTAAGCCAGGCCCAGTTGCAGAGCCGGGGTCAGCATGTACTTGCCGTTCAGTTCGACGTTGTCGAACTTCCAGCTGCCGCCGCCGATGTAGTCATACTTGCTGTGGCTGTAGACCAGGCCAACCGTGGCCGGGCCGAAGGCGTACGAACCGCCTGCCGAAGCAATGAATGCCTTGTCGCTGGAGGCCAGACCGCCGGCCGTCATGGCCGTGTTCTGGTCGCCGCTCAGCAGCACGCCCGACGAGTTGCTGCCCGGGGAGCCGAGGTACACGTAACCAGCGCCCAAGCTCAACGGGCCGTTGGCGTAGCCCATGCCAACCGACCATGCGCGGTTGTTCGCGAAGCCCGTGCCCGTCGAACCGTTGTTGGCCGAGTTCGAGAAGCCATACAGAGCGCCAGCCTTGAAGCCGTTGTAGTCAGCGGTCGTGTACTTGATCGAGTTGTTGATGCGGAACGAGTTGTTCAGGTTGTCGTTATCGAACGGGTGAGCGCCCGAAAACGTTGCCCATTGGCTACCCGAAGCGTACGGACCAACGAAGTCAACCAGCGAGTCGTACTGACGACCGATCGACACCGTGCCAGCCGTTGCGCTGCTCAGGCCAACGTAAGCTTGACGACCGAACAGGCGACCGCCTTGAGCCGACATACCGTTGTTGACGTTGAAGCCGCTTTCCAGCACGAAGATCGCCTTCAGGCCGCCGCCCAGATCTTCAGCGCCCTTCAGGCCCCAACGCGAACCTTGCAGGTTGCCGCTGTTCAGCGAGATGTTCTTGGCGGTTTGTGCGGTGCCGGCAACGTTGCCGCCCGTCTTGTTCACGTAGGTGAAGCCACCGTCGATAATACCGTACAGGGTCACGCTGCTTTGAGCGTGAGCAGCGCCAGCGAATGCGCCGAGCACACCCAGAGCGAGAAGCGACTTTTTCATTGAGTGATCTCCAAAGGATTGTGAGATTTGTTTAACAAGGTCACTAGTGATAACGTCCTTGCTAATCAACTTCGCGAGAAGTTGGACGTAATGTAACAAATTCACTGTGGGCGGCAAAGGAAAAGGCCCGTTTTGCGCGGGTTTGCGGCGCCCTTTGTTTCGTTTACGCAACAGCCCGCAAACCGGCGTCCAGCGGGGCTTTCGTGCCTTTGCGCCCGCGCAAGGCGCGCCGGACAAAGGCGCGTATCATCCGTGACGGGCGTAAAGGAATCGTCTTATGTCCCGCATGGTGAAAAATCGAAGTGAGTTGAAAGTACGATGTTTTCCGACAGCCTGATTTCCGAACTTGACCGCGGCCTGCGAGCGATCGCAGGTGTCACGCAAGCCTCTCGCCCGACACCTGTTGTCGATACTTCCGATACTTCTCTATTAGATGCCGCACCGATCGGTGACGATGCATTGACGCCGAGAGAGCGGCGGCACGTTGCTGGCCTCATGCGCGTGAACCACGTGGGCGAGGTTTGCGCGCAGGCGCTTTATCAGGCCCAGAAGTTGGCGACGGCTCGCCCGGAACTGCGATCCGCGCTCGAGCAAGCCGGCAAGGAGGAAGAAGATCACCTCGCCTGGACGGCGCACCGTCTCGCGGAACTCGGCTCGCGCCCGAGTCTGCTCAATCCGCTTTGGTACGCCGGCGCGTTCGCCATTGGGTTTGTCGCAGGCAAGTGCGGCGACAAGGTCAGCCTGGGGTTCGTCTCGGAGACGGAGCGGCAGGTGGAGCACCATCTGGACAGCCACCTCAATGACTTGCCGCCGCATGACCTGCGCTCGCGCGCCATCGTCGACCAGATGCGACGCGACGAGATCGCGCACGGTCAGGCCGCGCGCGACGCCGGCGGGATCGAGCTGCCCGCCCCCGTGCAGCGCGTGATGCGCGCCGCCGCCAAAGTCATGACGACGACCGCCTACTATATATAGAGCACCTGAAATAGAGCATCCGAATAGCGCACCTGAAGTAGAGCACTTGAATAGCGCCCCTGAAGCGTTCCCTCGATTGACCCCTACCTTCCGTGTTGATCTTCCCCTCGTGTGACGCGTGCCAGCCGGCAGTGGCTGCGGTCTGGCTTGGCGTGAGCGCGCACTACGCGGTATCGACAGCGCTGACGGGCCTCCCGCAAGGCGAAGCCTAAAGTTTGAGGTTCCACTTTCACTATCGCAGTTATGTCTTTAATTTTCCTGACAAAATTCCGTTTTCCGGCTTTAGGAAAGTGAGCTAAGTCATTGTTCTGTCTAACAAATTCCCTCGGAAAAACGGGTGAAACGCTTGACCGCCCAAACAGTCTCCTCTAAAGTGGGAAATAGTGTGAGAAAGTGTATTTTTGTGTGGTGTAAGGCACGAAATCTTTCTCTTTCGGCATGACGGGCAAGCGGACGAAACCTCACGGGAGCGCGCGTGTTTCAGGGAGCCTCGGCACTTTCACTCGATGCGAAGGGACGGATGTCGATTCCGGCCCGGCATCGTGACGTGCTGCAAGGCGACGCGCAAGGCAAGGTGACGATCACCAAGCACCCGGACGGCTGTCTGCTGCTGTTCCCGCGTCCCGAATGGGAGGTCTTCCGCGGCAAGATCGCCGCACTGCCGATGGACGCGCACTGGTGGCGACGCATCTTCCTGGGCAACGCAGCCGACGTCGAGATGGATTCGGCGGGCCGTGTTCTGGTGGCGCCCGAGCTGCGCGCGGCCGCGGGCATGGACAAGGAAGTCATGCTGCTGGGCATGGGCAGTCACTTTGAACTCTGGGATGCCGCGACGTACGCCGCCAAGGAACAGGCAGCGATGGCGCAAGGCATGCCGGAGGCACTGAAAAACTTCACTTTTTGACAGATCAGGTGGTCCGACGAGCATGACGCACGCGGTGGAAACGGTTATGCAGCACCGCACGGTCCTGCTTGAGGAGGCCGTGGATGCCTTGCTGTGGCGCGACGACGGCGTCTACGTCGACGGCACCTTCGGCCGCGGCGGGCACAGTCGCAGGCTTCTCGAGCGGCTGGGCGCCAAGGGGAGGCTGATCGCGTTCGACAAGGATCCCCAAGCGATCGCGGAGGCGGCGAAAATTGCCGATCCGCGATTTTCGATTGAGCACGACAGCTTCGCGACGTTGCGCGAGGCGCTGGCCCGGCGCGGTATCGACAAGGTGTCGGGGGTGTTGCTGGATCTGGGCGTCTCGTCGCCGCAGTTCGACGACCCCGCGCGCGGATTCAGTTTTCGTTTCGACGGCCCGCTCGACATGCGCATGGATCCCACGCGCGGCGAGTCGGCCGCCGATTGGCTGGCTCGGGCAACGCTGGAAGACATGACGGAGGTCATCAAGGACTATGGGGAAGAACGGTTTGCTTTTCAGATTGCAAAGGCGCTTGTTGCTCGCCGGGCAAACGCCGATCGCCTCGGTCCACTCGTCAGCACACGCGAGCTTGCCGAGATCGTGGCGGGCGCCGTCAAGACCCGTGAGAAGGGCAAGGACCCGGCAACACGCACCTTTCAGGCTCTACGGATTCACGTCAATCAAGAGCTTGCGGACCTGCAGATAGCCCTCGATGTGGCGGCCGATGTCCTCGAAACGGGAGGCAGACTCGTGGTGATCAGCTTTCATTCGCTGGAAGACCGCATCGTGAAGCGCTTCATGCAAGCGCGCTCGAGCGCGCCGGCGGTGGATCGCCGTGTGCCCTTGCGCGCCCACGAAATCCCCGAGCCGCCCTTCAAATCCAGCCGCAAGATCAAGCCGTCCGTCGCCGAGGTGGAGGCGAACCCGCGTGCGCGCTCGGCGATCATGCGGGTGATGGAGCGGGTGTCGACATGAGCCGGCTCAATATGCTTCTGCTCGCCCTGCTTATCGGCTGCGCGCTGTCGCTGATCAATGCCCAGTATCGGGCCCGCGGTACGTTCGTCGAACTCAACCGCGAGCAGGCGCTCGAGCATCAACTGTTGCAGGACTGGGACCGCCTTCAGTACGAACAGAGCGCGCAAAGCAAGAGTGCCCGCATCGAAAGCGTTGCGCGCAACGACTTGAAGATGCAGGCCGTCTCGCCGGGTCGCACGCAATATCTGTCCGCCCCCGCCGGCAGCGCCGGCGCGATGGTGGAGGTGCCGGTGCCGAGTGCCAGTGCCGCATCCGCCCCCGCGAACGGAGGCAAGCGATGATTCGCCGCAAGGACGCCAAGGCCAAGACCAAGGATGTGCAGTTCACTGCCAGTCCGGTCCTGTCCGTGCGTCTGCCGATGTGGCGCTCGAAGATGCTCGTGTTCGTGATCTTCGGCGCATTCGGATCGCTGGTCGCGCGCGCTTTCTGGATCCAGGGCCCGGGCAATGCCTTCTATCAACGTCAGGGCGAGAGCCGTTACGAACGCACACTGGAGATGTCCGCCACGCGCGGCAAAGTGTTCGACCGTAACGGACAGGTGCTGGCCACCAGTCTGCCCGTCAAGGCCATCTGGGCCATTCCCGAAGACGTGCCCGACGACGTCTCTCCGCAACAGGTACGTCAGCTCGCGCGTCTGCTCGAACTGAGCGAGCCGGATCTGCGTCGCAAGCTGAATCAGGAAAAGAGTTTCGTCTACGTGAAGCGTCAGGTGTTGCCGGATGTGGCCAAGCAGGTCGCCGATCTCGACATCCCGGGCGTGTACCAGCGTAAGGAATACAAGCGTTTCTACCCGGAAGGCGAGATCGCAGCGCACGTGGTCGGCTTCACGAACGTGGAAGACATCGGGCAGGAAGGCGTCGAGTTGTCGATGCAGAAGGATCTGGCCGCCACGCCCGGAAGCCGTCGCGTCATCAAGGACCGTCTCGGCCGCGTGGTCGAGGGCGTCGACATTCTGGCGCAGCCGCGCGACGGCCACGACATCACGCTTTCGATCGACAGCAAGATCCAGTTCCTCGCCTACAGCGAACTGAAAGACGCCATCGAGCGCACCGGCGCGAAGGCCGGCAGCGCCGTGGTGCTCGACGTGCGCACGGGCGAGGTGCTGGCACTCGCGAATCTCCCGACCTACAACCCCAACAACCGCACCAACCTGACCGGCGCGCAGTTGCGCAACCGAGTGATCACCGACACGTTCGAGCCCGGCTCGATCATGAAGCCGATCACTATTGCCGCCGCGCTTGAAAATGGCCACGTGACGCCGACGTCGACTGTGATGACCACAGGCCGGGCCAACTTCTTCGGTGCGAACATCACCGACACGCACGACTACGGTCTGCTCACGGTGGCGGGCGTCATCCAGAAGTCCAGCAACATCGGCACGGCCAAGATCGCGCTGCAGATGAAGCCGCAGGAGATGTGGGACATGTTCACGAGCGTCGGCCTTGGCCAGGCGCCGAAGATCGGTTTCCCCGGCGCCGTGGCGGGACGTTTGCGTCCGGCCAAGAGCTGGCGTCCGATCGAGCAGGCGACGATGGGCTATGGCTATGGCCTGTCGGCCTCGCTGATTCAACTGGCCCGCGCCTATACCGTGTTCGCGCACGACGGCGAGCTGTTGCCGATCTCGATCTACAAGACGGATGGCAGCGTCGTGAAGGGCACGCCGGTGATTTCACCCGCGACGGCACGCGAAGTGCGCAAGATGCTGGAAATGGTGACGTCGCCCGGCGGCACCGCCACGCGGGCACAGGTGATCGGCTATCGCGTCGGTGGCAAGACCGGCACGGCGTACAAGCAGTCGGGCAAGGGATACGACAAGAGCAAATATCGCGCATCGTTCGTCGGCATGGCGCCGATGTCCGAGCCGCGCATCATCGTGGCCGTCACGCTCGACGAGCCGGGGCGCGGTTCGCACTATGGCGGCGTGGCCGCCGGTCCGGCATTCGCCTCGATCGTGGGCGGCACGCTGCGCGCATTGAATGTCGTGCCGGATTCGCCGGTAACGAAGCTCGTCGTGAGCGACAAGGTGGAGGAGAGCGAGCCATGGGCACCGTGACTCCGACGCCCCAAAACCCCGCCACGCTCGCCATGATCGCGGACGCCGCCGAGCGCGCCACGCTCGCGCAGGCGTGGGACTGGCTGCGCCGCACGGTGCCGGCCGGTGCAACGCTGCAAGCCGACAGTCGTCGCGTGATGCCGGGCGACGTCTTCGTCGCGTACGCCGTCAAAGGCGCCGACAGCCGCGGCTTCATTGCCGACGCCGTGGAGCGCGGCGCTGCCGCTGTGCTTTGGCAGAGCGACGACTTTACGTGGCCGGCATCGCTGACCAGCCTCGCGAATGTGCCGGAATTCGGCGTGCCGCGACTCGACTGGCTCGCCGGCCCGCTGGCGGCGCTCTGGTGCGGCGAACCGAGCATCGGCATGACGATGCTGGGCGTGACCGGTACGAACGGCAAGACGTCGTGCAGCCAGTGGCTCGCGCAACTGCTGTCGAAGACGGGCCCGCGCAGTGCGGTGATCGGTACGCTGGGCAGCGGCTTCCCCGGTCATCTGACGGTGACGGGGTTCACCACGCCCGACGCGGTCCAGTTGCAACGCAGTCTTGGCGACCTGCGGGCGCAGGGCGCGGCGGCGGTCGCGATGGAAGTGTCGTCGCACGGCCTCTATCAGGGGCGCGTGAACGGCGTGGCGTTCGACATTGCTGTCTTTACCAATCTGACGCAAGACCACCTCGATTACCACGGCACGATGGCCGAGTATGAGGCGGCGAAGACACGTCTGTTTGACTGGCCGGGCCTGAAGGCGGCCGTTATCAATCGCGACGATGCGATGGGGCAACGCCTGCTCGCGCGTCTGGCGGATAAGACGCCGGTCTATGAATACGGCCTTCATGGCGACGCGGTGTCGGCGCACGGCAACGTCGTGCTGCGCGCCGAGGATATCCGCGCAACGACGGCCGGCACGCGCTTCACCCTGCATCTCGACGATCACAGCCAGCAGGTCACGGTGCCGCTCATCGGCGAATTCAACGTGAGCAACGCGCTGGCCGTACTGGGCGGCGCGCTGGCCGCCGGGGTGCCGCAAGATGCCGCCATTGCCGGGCTCGCTGCGCTCACCCCCGTGTCCGGACGCATGGAGCAGATCGGACAGCCGGGGCAGCCGCTGGTGGTCATCGACTACGCACACACGCCCGATGCACTCGACAAGACGCTCGACGCGTTGCGGCCCGTGGCCTCGGCGCGCGGCGGCAAGCTCGTCTGCGTGTTCGGCTGCGGCGGCGACCGTGATACGGGCAAGCGTGCGCAAATGGGTGCGGTGGCCGAGCGTCTGGCCGACGCCGTCGTGCTCACGAGCGACAACCCGCGCACCGAAGTGCCGGCCGACATCATGGCGCAAATCGCCGCAGGCCTTGCACAACCGGGCGCGGCACGCTGCATCGAAGACCGGGCGAGCGCGATTCTGCAGGCCGTGCGCGGCGCGCAGGCCGCCGATGTCGTGCTCATCGCGGGCAAGGGACACGAAAGTACGCAGGAAATTATGGGTAAGAAACGGCCGTTCTCCGATCAGGAGCATGCGCGTCTGGCACTCGCCGCGCGTGCGACCACCCTGCGCGGAGGTGGCGAATGACGATCATGTGGCAATTGAGCGATGCCCGAGCCGCCGTACGCGATTCGCGCGTGACCGGCTCGCCAGCGACCGCCTTTGCGCGCATTGTGACGGACAGCCGCTCGGTGCAGCCGGGCGATCTTTTCGTGGCGATCAAGGGCGAGCGCTTCGATGCGCACGATTTCCTGGCCGACGTGGTGCGTGCCGGGGCGGCCGCCGTGGTCGCATCGCGCGTGCCGGAAGGCTTCGAGGCGCCGGCGCTCGTCGTGCCCGATACGCGCATCGCGCTGGGTGAGCTGGCCGCCGCGTGGCGCCGCCGGTTTGCGATTCCCGTAGTCGCCGTCACCGGCAGCAACGGCAAGACGACCGTCAAGGAAATGATCTCGGCGATCTTTGCCGAGGCGGTGGGGGCCGAGGCGCGTCTGGCGACGGCCGGTAATCTGAACAACGACATCGGCCTGCCGCTCACGGTGTTCCGTCTGAAAGACAGCGACAAGCTGGCGGTGCTCGAGCTGGGCATGAATCACCCCGGTGAGACGGCGTATCTCGCGGCGATCGCACAACCGACGGTCGCCCTGATCAACAACGCGCAGCGCGAACATCAAGAGTTCATGGTCAGCGTGGCGGCGGTTGCCGAAGAGCATTCGGCCGTGCTGGCGGCGCTGTCCGACGATGGTGTGGCCGTGTTCCCCGCGGAAAGCGAGTTCGCGCCGATGTGGCGCGAGATCGCCGGCAAGCGTCGGGTGCTGGACTTCGCGCTCGACGGGCGAGCCGCCGTCTCGGGTCGCTACGACGTCGCGACGCGCGTCTTGCGTGTGGCGTCGCCGGCCGGTGAGTTTTCGCTCACGTTGCCGCTGCTCGGCGAGCACAACGCGCGTAACGCGTTGGCGGCGATTGCCTGTGCGCTGGGCGCGCATGTCGACATCGGTTCGATCGTGCGGGCACTCGAAGCGTTTTCCGCCGTCAAAGGCCGTCTGCAGGTGTCAACGCTCTCCAAGGGGCCGCTCGCGGGTGTCACGTTGATCGACGACACCTATAATGCGAACCCCGATTCGGTTCGCGCCGCGATCGACGTGCTCGCGCAGACACCGGCCCCTCGGGTGCTGGTGCTCGGCGACATGGGCGAAGTCGGCGACAACGGACCGGCGTTTCACCGCGAGGTGGGCGAGTACGCCGCACAGCGCGGTATCGATCGTTTGCTCGCGATGGGGGAGCAAACGCCAGCCAGCGTCGCGGCCTTCGGCAACGGCGGCGAACATTTCTCGGATGTGACGGATGTTGCGCCGCTCGTGGCCGAGCTGAATGCCACGCTGAGCGCACCGGCCACGATTTTGGTCAAGGGAAGCCGCTTCATGCGGATGGAGCGCGTGCTCGAGCAGTTGCGCGCGACGAATGAGCGCGGGGGCGGCAACGCCCCTGCCAAGTGATAAAGGATTGATGGAATGTTGCTGACGTTGGCGCAATGGCTGCAAGCGGATGCGAGCTATTTGCGCGTGTTCAACTACCTGACGTTTCGGGCTGTGATGGCAAGCCTCACGGCGCTGGTGATCGGGCTCTCGTTCGGGCCGATGGTCATCCGCAAGCTCGCCGAAATGAAGGTAGGCCAGGCGGTGCGCACCGATGGCCCGCAGACTCACCTCGTGAAGTCGGGCACGCCCACGATGGGCGGTGTGCTGATTCTCATCGGCATCACGGTCGCCACGCTGCTGTGGGCGGACCTGAGCAACCGCTTCATCTGGATCGTGCTGACCGTCACGCTGGGCTTCGGCATCATCGGTTGGATCG
Source organism: Pandoraea eparura (assembly GCF_902459725.1). Lineage (GTDB taxonomy): Bacteria > Pseudomonadota > Gammaproteobacteria > Burkholderiales > Burkholderiaceae > Pandoraea > Pandoraea eparura. The sequence continues at coordinate 876,801 of NZ_CABPSH010000001.1, read as the reverse complement.
ACGATTACCGGAAGGTCGTCTACAAGGACCCGCGTGGCATGTCGTCGCGCGAGAAGTACTTCTGGCAATCGATCATCGGTCTGTTCGCGGCGATCTATCTGGCGTTCTCCGTGTCGGAGACGAGCAACCTGAAGGTCTTCGAGCTGTTCATCAGCTGGGTGCGTAACGGGTTCCCGCTCAACCTGCCGCCGAAGGCCGACTTCATCGTGCCGTTCTTCAAGACGATGAGCTACCCGCTGGGCGTGTTCGGTTTCATCGGGCTCACGTACTTCGTCATCGTCGGCTCGTCGAATGCCGTGAACCTCACCGACGGTCTCGACGGTCTCGTCATCATGCCGGTCGTGCTGGTCGGCGCGGCCCTCGGCGTGTTCGCCTACGTGATGGGCAACGTCGTGTATTCGAAGTACCTGTTGTTCCCACACATTCCGGGCGCGGGCGAGTTGCTCGTGTTCTGTTCCGCGATGTCGGGGGCGGGGCTCGCGTTCTTATGGTTCAACACGCACCCGGCCCAGGTGTTCATGGGCGACGTCGGCGCATTGGCGCTCGGCGGCGCGCTCGGCACGGTAGCCGTGATCGTGCGTCAGGAAGTCGTGCTCTTCGTGATGGGCGGCGTGTTCGTGGCGGAGACGCTCTCGGTGATGTTGCAGGTGACGTGGTTCAAGTACACCAAGCGACGCTTCGGGGAGGGGCGGCGCATCTTCAAGATGGCGCCGTTGCACCACCACTTCGAATTGTCGGGATGGAAGGAAACGCAGGTGGTGGTTCGCTTCTGGATCATCACGCTGATGCTGGTGCTGATTGGCCTGTCGACGCTGAAGCTGCGCTGACGAGGCCTGCGCAACGTTGCGAAGCGACACTGTCGCCTTTTCGCAAAGCTGGACTCAAGGTAGGGCCGCTCGCGCCGATAGCGCAATATCGGTGTCATTGAAGCGATGCATTCGTAGGTTGTTTGAATCGATTAACAGGGAAGAGCGACGTGTTCGGCGAGAAGTTTGGTGAATCCTGGCAACCGCGTGTCCTGATCCTGGGTCTGGGAGAGTCCGGCCTGGCGATGGCGCGTTGGTGCGCGCGTTATGGCTGCCATGTGCGGGCGGCCGATACGCGCTTTGCGTCATCGGAGATACCGCCGAACGTGCTGGCCTTGCGTGTCGAAGCCCCGCAGGCCGAGTTCATCGGCGGCGCTTTCGCCGCGCAGATCGACGCGCTGCTCGCCGACATCGAACTGATCGGCATTAGCCCGGGCCTCTCGCCGCTGGCCGCCGATGTGGCGGCGCTGCTGAGCGCGGCGGCCGAGCGCGGCATTCCCGTGTGGGGCGAGATCGAATTCTTCGCGCAGGCGCTGCGTCACATGCAGGCGACGAGCGGTTATGCGCCCAAGGTGCTGGCCATTACCGGCACCAACGGCAAGACGACGACCACGAGTCTGACCGGGCTGCTGTGCCGTCGCGCCGGCAAGCGCACGGCGGTAGCGGGCAATATCAGCCCGACGGCGCTCGACCGTCTGAGCGAATGCATCGCCGACGCCACGCTGCCCGACGTCTGGGTGCTCGAACTCTCGAGCTTCCAGCTCGAGGCGACGCATTCCCTCGCGCCCGATGCGGCTGCGATTCTCAATATCACGCAAGATCATCTGGACTGGCATGGCGACATGGACGCCTACGCCAACGCCAAGGCGCGCATTTTCGGCCCGCAGACCGTGCGCGTGCTCAACCGCGACGATGCGCGCGTGATGGCGTTCGCGGTGCCCGAAGCGAATGTCGTGACCTTCGGCACCGGCAAGCCAGACGCGGTGGGCGACTTCGGCCTGGAGATGGAAGGCGGCATGTCGTGGCTGGTCGAGGGCTTCTCGCGCGACGATGCGCCGCCGGCGCCGAAGCGCCGCAAGGCCGGTGCCGTGGAGACGGCGGTCGAAGTCGTCGGCAAACGCCTGATGCCGGCCGACGCGCTGCGCATCCGCGGTCAGCACAATGCCGCCAACGCGCTGGCGGCGCTCGCGCTCACGCGCGCCATCGATCTGCCGATGGCCAAGCTTCTGCACGGCCTGCGCGAGTATCCGGGCGAGCCGCATCGCGTGCAGCTCGTGGGCGCGATCAACGAAGTCGAGTACTACGACGACAGCAAGGGCACTAACGTCGGTGCGACGGTCGCGGCCATCAACGGCCTGCAAAAGACGTTGCTCCTGATTGTCGGGGGCGACGGCAAGGGGCAGGACTTCTCGCCGCTGGCCAACCCCGTGGCGCATCACGCGCGCGCCGTGCTGCTGATCGGCCGAGACGCGCCGCGGCTGCGCGAAGCGCTGACCGACACGGGCGTCGACCTCATCGATGCCCCGACGCTCGAAGCCGCTACGCAAGAAGCCGCGAAGCTGGCCCAGCCGGGCGACGCGGTGCTGCTCTCGCCGGCCTGCGCGAGCTTCGACATGTTCCGCAACTACGAGCATCGCGCGCAAGTGTTTCGCGACACCGTGGTTGACCTGGCCGCCGACGCGGGGGTGATGCTATGAACCGTATCAAGTCGTTCTTCAGCAAGAAGCGTCAGGCCGGTTTCGCCGGGGCCGGTACGGCCGGCGCGCCGGGCGCCGCAACCCACGCCGCGAGCCGTGCGCTCGGCAGCATCAAGCCGACCCGTTCGCGCATGCTCGAATACGACCACGCGCTGGTCTGGGTAGTGATTTCGCTGCTGTCGCTGGGGCTGGTGATGGTGTATTCGGCGTCGGTCGCGTTGCCGGACTCGCCGAAGTACAGCGGATACACAACGTATCACTTCCTTGTGCGCCATATCGTTTCGCTGACGGTTGGGCTGGTCGCAGCCCTCATCACGCTGCGCATTCCAGTCAAGACACTCGACAAGCTCGCGCCCAAGATCTTCTTGCTGGCGCTTGTGCTGCTCGTGATCGTGTTGATCCCGCACGTGGGCAAGGGCGTGAACGGCTCGAAGCGCTGGATTCCGTTCGGGGTGCTCAATCTTCAGCCCTCTGAAATCATGAAGCTCGCGGTCACCCTGTATGCCGCGAACTACACCGTGCGCAAGCAGGAATTCATGCAGAGCTTTGGCAAGGGCTTCCTGCCGATGGGCATCGCCGTCGTGTTCGTCGGCATGCTGCTGCTGCTTGAGCCGGACATGGGCGCTTTCATGGTGGTCGCGGCCATCGCGATGGGCGTGCTGTTCCTTGGCGGCGTGAACGGTCGCCTGTTCGGCGGGCTGGCGCTCACGGCCGTGGGCACCTTTGCCATGCTGATCTGGTTGTCGCCGTGGCGCCGCGAGCGAATTTTCGCGTACCTCGATCCATGGCGCGAGGACTACGCGCTCGGCAAGGCCTACCAGCTCACGCACTCGCTCATCGCGTTCGGGCGCGGTGAATGGACCGGCGTGGGACTGGGCGGCAGCATCGAAAAACTGCATTACCTGCCCGAAGCGCATACCGACTTCATCCTCGCGGTGATCGGCGAAGAGTTCGGCTTCGTGGGCGTGCTGGTGGTCATCCTGCTCTTTTACTGGATGGTGCGCCGCGCGTTCGAGATCGGGCGTCAGGCGCTGGCGCTCGAGCGCACGTTCGCCGGGTTGCTCGCGAAGGGCGTGGGCGTGTGGCTCGCCGCGCAGACCTTCATCAACATGGGCGTGAACCTGGGCCTGCTGCCGACCAAGGGCCTCACGTTGCCGCTGGTCAGCTACGGCGGCTCGGGCATCTTGCTCAACTGTGTGGCCGTGGCGATTCTGCTGCGGGTCGATTACGAAAACCGCGTGCTGATGCGGGGAGGAAAAGTATGACCGAGCGCGCCACCGCGATGCCGGCCCCGGAAACGAAGACGCGCACGCTGCTGGTCATGGCCGGCGGTACGGGCGGTCACGTCTTCCCGGGGCTCGCGGTCGCCAACTTCCTGCGTGTGCAGGGGTGGCGCGTGGTTTGGCTCGGGAATGCCGCCGGCATGGAAGCGACGCTCGTGCCGAAGTACGACATTCCGATGGAGTTCGTGAAGTTCGGCGGTTTGCGCGGCAAGGGACTGATGACCAAGCTGCTGCTGCCGCTCAATCTGCTGCGCGCCTTCTGGCAGAGCCTCGGCGCCATCCGTCGCGTCAAACCGAATGTGGTGCTCGGCATGGGCGGCTACATCACGTTCCCGGCAGGCATGATGGCGTCGCTGCTGGGGCGTCCGCTCGTGCTGCACGAACAGAACTCGGTGGCGGGCATGGCGAACAAGGTGCTCGCGCGCGTGGCCGACAAGGTGCTGCTCGCGTTCCCCGATACGATCGCCGGGGGGGAATGGGTCGGCAATCCGATCCGCGCGGACTTCGACGAGATGGTGCCGCCGGCCGAGCGCTACCGCGCGCGCACCGGTGCGCTGCGCATTCTGGTGGTGGGCGGCAGCCTGGGGGCGACGGTGCTCAATGAGATTGTGCCCAAGGCGCTGGCGAAGCTGGCGCGCGACGCGCGTCCGCAGGTCACGCATCAGGCAGGCGTCAAACATATTCAGACGCTGCAGGCGAATTACGCGGCAGCGGGCGTGACGGTCGATGCGGTGCCGTTCATCGACGACATGGTCGCGGCCTATGCGGCAGCGGATCTGGTGATCTGCCGGGCGGGTGCGATGACCGTGGCCGAAGTGGCGGCGGCCGGCGTGGCGGCCCTGTTCGTGCCGTTCCCGCATGCCGTCGACGACCATCAGACAACGAATGCGCGTTTCCTCGCCGACAAGGGCGCGGCAACGCTGATCGATCAGCGCGAGCTGTCGGTCGAGACCCTGGCCGAGTGGCTGCGCCGTCAGACGCGCGAATCGCTGCTCGCGATGGGAGAAAAAGCCAGGGCGCTCGCCAAGCCGGACGCCACCGAACAAGTGGCGCGCGTGTGCGCGGCTCTGGCCAAGGATTGAAATGAAACATATCGTCAAACACATTCACTTCGTCGGCATCGGCGGCTCGGGCATGAGCGGCATTGCCGAGGTGCTGCTCAACCTGGGGTACCAGGTGAGCGGCTCCGACCTCGGCGACAACGCGGTGACGCAGCGCCTCGTGCGTCTTGGCGCGCGCGTCGCGCGCGGCCATGCTGCCGAACATATCGAAGGCGCGGACGCCATCGTCGTGTCCACCGCCATCACGGCGGACAACCCGGAAGTCCTCGCGGGCCGTGCCCGCCAGATCCCCATCGTGCCGCGCGCGCTGATGCTCGCGGAGCTCATGCGCCTGAAGCAGGGCATCGCAATTGCCGGTACGCACGGCAAGACGACCACGACGAGCCTCGTGGCGAGCGTGCTCGCGCAAGGCGGACTCGATCCGACGTTCGTGATCGGCGGCCGCCTGAACAGCGCCGGGGCGAACGCCAAGCTCGGCACGGGCGATTTCATCGTGGTCGAGGCCGACGAATCGGACGCCTCATTCCTGAATCTGAATCCGGTCATCGAAGTCATCACCAACATCGATGCCGATCACATGGACACCTACGGACACGACTTCGCCCGTCTGAAGCAGTCGTTCGTGGCGTTCACGCAGCGTCTGCCGTTCTACGGCATTGCCGTGCTGTGCGTGGACGATCCGAATGTACGCGAGATCCTGCCGTTCGTCTCGAAGCCGATCGTGCGTTACGGCCTGTCGGAGGACGCGCAGGTGCGCGCCATCGATGTGCGTGCTGACGCCGGGCAGATGCGTTTCACGGTGCTGCGCCAGTTCGGGGATGGTGCCGCGCCGCTCGACATCACGCTGAACCTGCCGGGTGAGCACAACGTGCGCAACGCGCTGGCGGCGATTGCGATCGCGACCGAGCTGGAAGTGCCCGATGCGGCGATCCAGCGGGCGTTGGCCGAATTCAACGGGGTGGGGCGACGCTTCCAGCGCTACGGCGAGATCGCGCTGCCGAAGTCGAGCGGCGGTGGCACGTTCACGTTGGTCGACGACTATGGCCATCACCCGGTCGAGATGGCCGCGACGCTCGCGGCTGCGCGCGGGGCCTTCCCGGGACGTCGCATCGTGCTGGCCTTCCAGCCGCATCGTTACACGCGCACGCGCGATTGCTTCGAAGACTTCGTGAGGGTGCTGTCCGAAGCGGATGCCGTGGTGCTCGGCGAAGTCTATTCGGCCGGCGAGGCGCCCATCGTGGCGGCCGACGGTCGCGCACTGTCGCGCGCCTTGCGCGTGGCGGGCAAGGTAGAACCGGTTTTCGTGGAAGACGTCGCGCAACTGCCCGACGCCATTCTGCAAGTCGCCCGCGCGGGCGACGTCGTTATCACCATGGGTGCCGGTTCCATCGGCGCGGTGCCCGGCAAGTTGCAAGTTCAGCAAGGAGTTTGACGTGAGTGCTTTCGATCCGAAACGTTTCGGCAAGGTGGGCGTCCTGATGGGCGGGCGCTCGGCCGAGCGTCAGATCTCGCTGATTTCGGGCCAGGGCGTGCTTGACGCGCTGCGCTCGCGCGGCGTGGACGCGCACGCTTTCGATACCGGCATGCACGACCTCGCGGCGCTCGCCGCGCAGAAGTTCGACCGTGTGTTCATCGCACTGCATGGCCGCTACGGCGAAGACGGCACGCTGCAAGGCGCGCTCGAACACCTGGGCGTGCCGTACACCGGCAGCGGCGTGTTGGCCTCCGCGCTGGCGATGGACAAGGAAATGACCAAGCGCGTGTGGATCAACGAAGGGCTGCCCACGCCGCGCTTCGCGATGCTCACCGCCGACAGCGACTTCGATGCCGTCGCCCGCGATCTGGGCCTGCCCCTCATCGTCAAGCCGTCGCGCGAAGGCTCGACCATCGGATTGACGAAGGTCACCGAGGCGTCGCAACTGAAGGCCGCCTACGAGAAGGCGGCGGCCCTCGACCCGGACGTTCTCGCCGAAGAATTCATCGATGGCGACGAGTTGACCGTGCCGGTGCTCGGCGTGGGCACGAAGGGCGCGGCCGCCGCGCGCGCGCTGCCGGTGATCCGTATCGTCGCGCCGGATGCGAACTACGACTACCAGAACAAGTATTTCAAGGACGACACGCGCTACGAATGCCCGCCGCCGCTGTCGGTGTCATTGCAGGAGGAGGTGCAGCGCCTCGTGCTGCGCGCCTATCTCGTGCTGGGCTGTCGTGGCTGGGCGCGCGCCGATGTGATGCTGCGCAAGCGTGACAACAAGCCGTTCCTGCTGGAGATCAATACCTCGCCGGGTATGACCGGTCACTCGCTGGTGCCGATGTCGGCGCGGGCGGCGGGTCTGTCGTATGAAGACCTGGTTGTCGAAATTTTGGCCACTGCGACGCTCGATCTGCATCCGAACGCGCAGTGGAAGCCCGAGTAAAACCTTGAACGCGTTGCAGAACGCCTCGATACGGAAAGCAAATCGCCATGTGGCAAAACGTACGCCTGCTCAACGCCATCGCGAGTGCGCTCGTCGCACTCGTCGTGCTGGCGGCGCTCGCTGCGGGCGGCCATTGGCTGATTCAGCGGCCGATCTTTACGCTCAAGGCGGTGCGTATCGATGGGGATGTGTCGCACATCAACGCGCCGACATTGCGTGCGAATGCTGTGTCGCGCCTCAAGGGCAATTTTTTCACGATCGACCTGGACGCCACGCGAGCGGCCTTCGAAGCGGTGCCCTGGGTGCGTCACGCGAGCGTGCGACGCGTTTGGCCGAACCAGCTCGCGGTGACGATCGAGGAATACAAGCCGCTGGCCACGTGGAACGACGGCCGTCTGGTGAGTGTGGACGGCGAACTGTTCGCAGCGAACCTGGCAGAAGCCGAGGACGACGGCAAGCTGCCCGAGTTCGCCGGCCCGCCTGGCAGCGAGAAGGATGTGACGGCGCGTTACTACGACTTCGTGAGGTGGTTCGCGCCGCTGAAAATGAAACCCGAAGCGGTCACGCTGTCGAATCGTTACGCATGGAGCGTACGGCTCGCGGGGGGCGTGCATCTGGCACTGGGACGGGAGCGTTCGCCCGAATCCCTGGCCACACGCAGCAGGCGTTTCGTACAAGCGTATCCGCAGGTAGCGGCGCGCTGGGGAAATCAGATCGAGTATGCCGATCTGCGGTACCCGAACGGTTTTGCGGTACGTGCCGCGGGTATGCGTTTCTTGAGCGAAGACCAGGCCAAGAAGCTTGCCGCGACACCGGTGCAAAAGCGGGATTCGCAAAAGCCGACGGTTGCGCAACCTGCCGCGCGGCAGAAGCGAAGCCAGTGAGACTTCAGGACTTACACACGCTATGAGCAAAGATTACAAGGATCTGTTGGTCGCCCTCGATATCGGCACGTCGAAAGTCGTGGCGGTGGTGGCCGAACTGCGCCCTGAAGGCCGCTATGAAGTGATCGGCCTCGGCCAGAGCGAATCGCGCGGGCTGAAAAAGGGTGTCGTGGTGAACATCGAAGCCACGGTGCAGTCCATTCAGCGTGCGCTCGAAGAGGCCGAGCTGATGGCGGACTGCAAGATCACCAATGTGTTCACGGGCATCGCCGGCAGCCACATTCGCAGCTTCAATTCGAGCGGCATGGTGGCGATCAAGGACAAGGAGGTGACGCAGGCCGACGTGGCGCGCGTCATCGAGACGGCCAAGGCGATCAACATCCCGACCGACCAGCAGGTGCTGCACATCCTCACGCAGGAATTCATCATCGACGGTCAGGAAGACGTGCGCGAGCCGATCGGCATGAGCGGCATTCGTCTCGAAGTGAAGGTGCATATCGTGACCGGCGCGGTCTCGGCGGCGCAGAACATCGTGAAGTGCGTGCGCCGTTGCGGACTCGAAGTCAACGACCTGATTCTGCAACCGCTCGCGTCGAGCATTTCGGTGCTCACCGAAGACGAGAAGGAACTGGGCGTGGTGCTGATCGACATCGGCGGCGGCACGACCGATATCGCGATTTTCAGCGAAGGCGCGATCCGTCACACGGCCGTGATTCCGATCGCGGGCGACCAGATCACGAGCGACATCGCGATGGCCGTGCGCACGCCGACACCCGACGCGGAAGACATCAAGATTCAGCACGGCATCGCCAAGCAGTCGCTGGCCGACCCGGACGAGATGATCGAAGTGCCGGGGCTGGGCGAGCGCGGACCGCGCACGCTCTCGCGTCAGGCGCTGGCCGCGGTGATCGAGCCGCGCGTCGAAGAGCTGTTCTCGCTGGTACAGCAGGTGGTGCGCGAGTCGGGATACGAGGAACTGCTGTCTTCGGGCATCGTGCTCACGGGCGGCGCGGCGATGATGCCGGGCATGGTCGAGTTGGGTGAGGACATCTTCCTCAAGCCGGTGCGCATCGGCGTGCCGGAGTATGCCGGCGGTCTGGCCGATGTGGTGCGCAGCCCGCGCTACGCGACCGCGATGGGGCTGCTGCTCGAAGGACGTTCCCAACGCATGCGCGGGCGCAAGGTCGCGGTGCAGTCGGGGCAGGCGAATCAGGTCTGGTCGCGCATGCGCGACTGGTTTTTCAGCAATTTTTAATGGTGTTTTTTGAGGGGTGTGGATTCGGGATTGAAAACACGCGTGGCTTACCCGAGCCGCATGTGGCCAGCAGTACCGGATCTGCTTTTCATTCACTGGAGGCGCTATGAACTTTGAAATGTTGGAAACGGAAACCAACGGCACCATCATCAAGGTGGTGGGTGTTGGTGGCGCTGGCGGCAATGCCGTCCAGCACATGATCAACCGGGGCGTGCAAGGCGTGGACTTCATCGCCATGAACACGGACGCCCAGGCACTCGGTCGCTCGCAGGCCAGCGTGAACATCCAGCTCGGCAAGACCGGTCTGGGCGCAGGCGCCAAGCCGGAGATGGGCCGTGCCGCGGCGGAGGAAGCTCGCGAGCGCGTGGCCGACGCCCTGCGTGGCGCGCACATGGTGTTCATCACCGCGGGCATGGGCGGCGGCACGGGCACGGGCGCAGCACCGGTCGTGGCGCAGATTGCCAAGGAAATGGGCATTCTGACCGTGGGCGTGGTCTCGAAGCCGTTCGAGTTCGAAGGCGGCAAGCGCATGCGCGTGGCCGAGACCGGCGCGCAGGAACTGGAAGACAACGTCGACTCGCTGATCGTCGTGCTCAACGACAAGCTGTTCGAAGTCATGGGCGACGACGCCGAGATGGACAAGTGCTTCCAGTGCGCCGACGACGTGCTGCATAACGCCGTGGCCGGCATCGCCGAAATCATCAATGTCGACGGTCTGGTGAACGTCGACTTTGAAGACGTGAAGACGGTGATGGGCGAGCAAGGCAAAGCCATGATGGGTACGGCGACGGTGGCCGGTGTCGATCGTGCGCGTCTGGCGGCCGAGCAGGCCGTGGCGAGCCCGCTGCTCGAAGGCGTGGACTTGTCGGGTGCGCGCGGTGTGCTGGTCAACATTACGGCATCGCGTTCGCTGCGTCTGTCGGAAACGCGTGAAGTGATGAACACCATCAAGAGCTACGCGGCCGAAGACGCAACCGTGATTTTCGGTACCGTCTACGACGACAAGATGGGCGATGCCCTGCGCGTGACCGTCGTGGCCACGGGCCTGGGCCGTGCTGTCGCGAAGAAGGCCGCTGCCCCGATGACGCTGCTCAAGACCGGTACCGACAATATGCCGATCGCCACCGGCCACGTGCCGAATGTCGGTCAGGCTGGCGGTACGGACTACGGCGCGCTCGAAACGCCGGCCGTATGGCGCAGCACGCGCGAGACCGCAGCGTCGCACGTTGCCGCGTTGCAGGAGAAGGGTGTCGACACGTACGACATTCCGGCTTTCCTGCGCAAGCAAGCCGACTGACAGGGTCGCGCGCGGTCCAGGTGCCAGTGCCTGGTACCGCCGCACCTTGGGAATCGCGAGGCCTACGCAGGTCGTCGTGAGGATTCGTCGTCGCTCCCATGACCATGCCGTCCGGCGTGGGGATGGCGCGCCGCGGTACGAGTCCGAATGACGATACGGCGAGGTTGTGAGCGCGCGAGATGCCGTATGGCTGCGACAACCAGAGTCGCAAGCGGCGTCCACGTATCACAGGTCACGAACGTTACGGGTAAGCGTTCGGGATCCCTGACCCGGTCTCGCGGATCTGTCCCCCGACCGCTGCGGCATGCCTCCGTCGCAGCGGTCGGGGTGTCCCGACAAGGGGTGATGCCCGGCCTATGGCCTGGCGTCGATTTTTGATACGGCCTATTTCGTGTCGCGATATGGGCGCCGACGAATCGATGGGGCAAAATCCAAAATGTTTAGTAACGAAGCGTTGCGTTTGTGGCACAGCGAGGAAGGTCTCGATCTGATATAATTACATTTATGGTAATTAGCGTCCGATAGTTTAAATAAATAGCATGCTTAAGCAGCGCACTCTCAAATCCATCGCCAAGACAGTCGGCATCGGCTTGCACTCCGGTCGCAAGGTCGAGCTGTCGCTGCGTCCGGCGCCGCCCAACACGGGCATCGTCTTCTGCCGTACCGATCTGAATCCTCCTGTGGAGATTCCGGCGTCGGCGATGGCGATTGGCGACACGCGTCTTGCGTCGGTGTTGCAGAAGGAGGGAGCGCGGGTGTCCACCGTGGAGCACCTGATGTCGGCATGCGCGGGGCTGGGCATCGACAATCTGTATGTCGACGTGACGGCCGAAGAAATTCCGATCATGGATGGCAGCGCCGCAACGTTCGTCTTCCTGATTCAGTCGGCCGGCATCGAAGAGCAGGCGGCCGCCAAGAAATTCATTCGTGTGACGAAGCCGGTCGAGATTCGCGAAGGCGACAAGTTCGCCCGTCTCGAGCCGTACGAAGGCTTCAAGCTCAAGTTCACCATCGACTTCCGTCACCCGGCGGTCGATCGCACGGGCCAGGCGCTCGAGATCGACTTTGCCGATACGTCCTACGCGAAGGAAATCGCGCGTGCCCGTACGTTCGGTTTTGCGCATGAAGTCGAGATGCTGCGCGAACTCGGTCTGGCGCGCGGCGGTAGCATGGACAACGCCATCGTGCTCGACGAGTACCGCATCCTGAACAACGATGGCCTGCGCTACGACGACGAGTTCGTGAAGCACAAGATGCTCGACGCTATCGGTGACCTGTATGTGATTGGTCATCCGCTGCTGGCGTCTTACACGGCGTACAAGTCGGGGCACGGTCTGAACAACCAGCTCTTGCGCGAACTGCTCGCACAGGAAGCGTTTGAAATCGTCACATTCGAGCATGCGGAAGACGCGCCGCGCGGCTTCCAGTTCGAACCGCAGACACAGTTCGCGTAAATCACGCAGCACGCGTGACGCGCCGCAGACAGGGGCGTGAAAGCAACAAAATGAAAGCGCCGTCGATACGGCGCTTTTTTATTTGACGCGCACACCCAATTGGCGTTGCACCTGAACGGATCGTGACGTGGCGACGACCTGATCCAGCGCTTGGGACGCCGGCTCCGGACCCAGGCTCAGGGCTCAGGCTCCAGACTCAGGTTCAGGGCTCAGGCTCAGGCTCAGGCTCAGGCTCAGGGCTCAGGGCTCAGGTTCAGGGCTCAGGTTCAGGGCTTGCGCGGTCCGCCGTAGGAATGTCGGGCAACAAGACGGGCGAGGGCGTCGCGAAGCGGAGACGGCTCCAGCGCGTCGCGCAGATCGCGCAGGCTGACCAGTCCCTGACGGGACAGCCGGGCTTCCTTGGGGGGCTTCTGAGGCTCGGGCGCTGCAATGCTCACGCGGATACGGATCGTACGGATCAACCAGCCGCGCGTCGCGAGACCCTCGATCAGCGACGGCGTTTGCTGGCGCAGCCGCGCCGCCAGCGCATTGTTGGCAACCAGGAAGACCAGCGCCCCCTCGCGCGGCGGCGCCAGCCGAACGCTGCCGGCGAGCGCCGCAGGCAGCAACGCGTGAACGTCTCGTTCCAGTCGGCCGAGTTGTTCGGCGGCGACCAACAACGAGCCGGCGCCGTCGGAGGCGCCTAGCAAGTCGGTCAGCGGGCGGGCAACGCGGGGTGCTTTGGGTCGTTTCATATGATGAGACAGAGGTTGCCGGTATTTTACCCCGCCATCGGGCGTCGCCTCGGCCCGAACGCCGAAAACGCCGCACGGCCGGCGTCGGAGGCCGGCGGGACGTGCCACGACAGCATGCTAGAATCCATTTTTCAGTATAGGTATCGAACCGGAGCGAGGCCTGAGTGCCAAACACCGGTGACCCGCAGCGCGCAGGCGCGTCGGGCGGTTCGGCACGCGTGGGGCACGCCCCCGGACGCGCGCCGTTCCGTTTGCCGACCAAGTGCATGATTGCGATCGACATTTGCCGCCCTAACCAGTGATCCGATGATTCCCGGTCTTCTTAAAAAAGTATTTGGCAGCCGCAACCAGCGGCTTATCAAGCAGTACCAGAAAACCGTCGCGGCGATCAACGCCCTCGAGCCGCAGATCGCCCAACTGAGCGATGAGCAACTGCGCGGCAAGACCGAGGAATTCAAGCAACGTATCGCCCAGGGGGCGAGCGTGGATTCGTTGCTGGTCGAAGCCTTTGCGGTGTGCCGCGAAGCCGGCAAGCGCGTCCTCAAGATGCGCCACTTCGACGTTCAGCTGATCGGCGGCATGGTGCTGCACTTCGGCAAGATCGCCGAAATGCGCACGGGCGAAGGCAAGACGCTCGTCGCGACATTGCCCGCCTATCTGAACGCGCTCTCGGGCAAGGGCGTGCATGTGGTGACCGTCAACGATTACCTGGCACAGCGCGACGCCGAATGGATGGCGCGTCTGTACAACTTCCTGGGCCTGTCGGTGGGGATCAACCTGTCGCAGATGCCGCACGATGAGAAGCAGACGGCGTATGCGGCCGATATCACCTACGGCACGAACAACGAGTTCGGCTTCGACTACCTGCGCGACAACATGGTCTACGAGACCGAGCAGCGGGTACAGCGCACTCTGAACTACGCCATCGTCGACGAAGTGGACTCGATCCTGATCGACGAGGCGCGCACGCCGCTGATCATCTCCGGTCAGGCCGAAGATCACACCGAACTGTACGTGAAGATGGATCGCCTGCCGGCGATGCTCGAGCGTCAGATCGGCGAAGAGAAATCGGACGGCACGGGCGTCGAGGTGCCGGGCGACTACACGCTCGACGAAAAGGCGCGCCAGGTCTTCCTGACCGAGCGCGGTCACGAGAAGGCCGAGGAACTGCTCGCCGAGTGGGGCATGATCGCCGAGGGCGACAGCCTCTACGCGCCGCAGAACATCACGCTCATGCACCATGTGTACGCTGCCCTGCGCGCGCACACGCTGTTCCACAAGGATCAGCATTACGTGGTGCAGAACGACGAGATCGTCATCGTCGACGAGTTTACCGGCCGTCTGATGGCGGGTCGCCGCTGGTCCGAAGGTCTGCACCAGGCGGTGGAAGCGAAGGAGCGCGTCTCGATCCAGCATGAAAACCAGACGCTGGCCTCGATCACGTTCCAGAACTACTTCCGCATGTACGCCAAGCTTTCGGGCATGACGGGGACGGCGGACACCGAGGCGTTCGAATTCAACGAAATCTACCGTCTGGAGACGGTGGTGATCCCGACCAACCGTCCGCCCAAGCGGATCGACCGTCAGGATCAGATCTACAAGACGGCCAAGGAAAAGTACGACGCGGTCATCAAGGACATTCGCGATTGCGTGCAACGTGGCCAGCCGGTGCTGGTGGGCACGACGTCGATCGAGACGTCGGAGTATCTCTCGCAACTGCTCACGAGCGAGAAGCTGCCGCACCAGGTGCTCAACGCCAAGCAACACGCCCGCGAAGCCGAAATCGTGGCGCAGGCGGGCCGCCCGGGCGTCATCACCATTGCCACCAACATGGCCGGTCGCGGTACCGACATCGTGCTGGGCGGCAACGTCGAGAAGCAGTCGGGTTTCATCGAAATGGATGCGAACCTGTCCGAAGCCGACAAGCAAGCGCGCATTCAGCAATTGCAGGACGAATGGCAGGGCCTGCACGAGCAGGTGAAGACGGCCGGCGGTCTGCACATCATTGGCACCGAGCGTCACGAGTCGCGCCGCATCGACAACCAGTTGCGCGGTCGTTCAGGTCGTCAGGGCGATCCGGGTTCGTCGCGTTTCTACCTGTCGCTGGAAGATCCGCTGCTGCGCATTTTCGCGGGCGACCGCGTGCGCGCGATCATGGATCGCCTGAAGATGCCGGAAGGCGAAGCCATTGAAGCCGGCATCGTCACGCGCTCGATCGAGTCGGCGCAGCGCAAGGTCGAAGCGCGCAACTTCGACGTGCGCAAGCAACTGCTCGAGTATGACGATGTGTCCAACGATCAGCGCAAGGTGATCTACCAGCAGCGCAACGAACTGCTCGAAGCGCAAGACGTCTCGGAAACCATCTCGGGCATGCGTCAGAGCGTGTTCGAAGCGCTGGTGCGTACCTACGTGCCGGCCGGGACCGTCGAAGAGCAGTGGGACCTGAAGGGCCTGGAGACGGTGCTGCGCGAAGAGTGGCAGCTCGACTTGCCGCTGCAGTCGCGTATCGAAGGCGCTGACGAAATCGATGACGAGGACATCCTCAAGGAAGTGATGGAGGCGGCTGAAGCCTCCTATCAATCGAAGGTCGAACTGGTGGGGCGCGAGTCGTTCTCCGGCTTCGAGCGCTCGGTCATGCTTCAGAGCGTCGATTCCAACTGGCGCGAGCACCTGGCGGCGCTGGATCACCTGCGCCAGGGCATCCATCTGCGCGGCTACGCTCAGAAGAATCCGAAGCAGGAATACAAGCGCGAAGCGTTCGAACTGTTCGCGCAACTGCTCGAGACCATCAAGCTCGAAGTCACGCGCGTCATCATGAATGTGCGCATCCAGTCGCAGGAAGAGCTCGAGCAGGCGACCGAGGCGCTCGATGACAGCGCGGGCGGTCTGGTCAACGTCGAGTTCAAGCACGACGAACTCGAGACGGTGGGCGGCGACGGCGAGATCGACGAGGATGCGGGTCGTCCGGTAGTCTCTGCCCTGGCCCGCGCGGCCAGCGCGGCGGTGGCCGGCGGCGAGTTGTTGCCGAAGGTCGGCCGCAACGATCCGTGCCCGTGCGGCAGCGGCAAGAAATTCAAGCACTGCCACGGCAAACTGTCTTAAGATGTGAACCGATCGACGCGGCGCCGACTCAGGATCGGCGCCGCGTCGTTTGTAGCGCCGGTTTCTCGACCGGCCGCACCGATCAACCGCCGCCCCGGCGGAGTGTCGTGCCGACATCGTCAGGGCGGGAGCTGTAACGCTTATCTCTCGCGGGCGAACCCACATGGCCGTCAATTTCCCCTCGATCGAAGCCTCCCGACTGCACGCCGTTCCCGGCGTCGAACTGGGCTGGGCCGAAGCCAATATCCGCAAGCCGAACCGTAAGGACGTGCTGGTCATGCGACTGGCCGCCGGTAGCACGGTGTCAGGCGTTTTCACGACGAACCGTTTTTGCGCCGCCCCGGTAACGGTCTGCAAGACGCATCTGGCCGCGCAAGCGGGCATTCGCGCGCTGGTGGTCAACACCGGGAACGCCAATGCGGGCACCGGTGAACCGGGCATGGTCGCTACGCGTGCGACGTGCGACGCGCTCGCCAAGCTGCTGTCGGTCAACCCAAACCAAATCCTGCCGTTCTCGACCGGCGTGATTCTCGAGCCGCTGCCGGTCGAGCGACTGGTCGCCGGTCTGCCGCAAGCCATCGCCAACCTGGCGCCCGCGCACTGGTACGAGGCCGCGCAATCGATCATGACGACCGACACGCTGCCCAAAGCCGCGTCGCGCGAGATCGTGATCGACGGCAAGACGATCGTGCTCACAGGCATCAGCAAGGGCGCGGGCATGATCAAGCCGAACATGGCGACCATGCTGGGCTTCGTGGGTACCAATGCGCGCGTGGCGCAGCCGGTGCTCGATGCGCTGGTCAAGTACGTGGCGGATCGCTCGTTCAACGCGATCACCATCGACGGCGATACATCCACCAACGACTCGTTCATCGTGGCGGCCACGGGCCAGACCGATCTGCCGGAAATCGTCAGCACGGACACGCCGGCCTTTGCCGCATTCCGCGACGCCTTGCTGTCGATCTCGCAGGAACTGGCACAGTTGATCGTGCGCGACGGCGAAGGGGCGACCAAATTCATCACCGTCACGGTTGAAGGTGGCCGCGACGTGGCCGAATGCCGTCAGATCGGCTATGCGATCGGGCATTCGCCGCTGGTGAAGACGGCGTTTTACGCGTCCGATCCGAACCTGGGCCGCATTTTGGCCGCGATCGGCTATGCGGGCGTGAACGACCTCGACGTCAGCAAGATCGACCTCTATCTCGACGATGTGCTGGTCGCCCGCGCGGGTGGTCGCAATGCCGACTACCGTGAGGAAGACGGCCAGCGCGTGATGAAGCAAAGCGAAATCACGGTGCGCGTGGTGCTGGGCCGCGGCGACGCCGCCGCGACGCTGTGGACGTGCGACCTTTCGCACGATTACGTGAGCATCAACGCCGATTACCGTTCCTGAGCCCTGACGCGACGGCCGCGCACCTCCCACCCGGGGGGCAGGCCGTCGGCGCCGTAGGTCGATGCCCGACCGGCGTCGACCATGCGCCGGTGGCACTGGCCGGCAGTGTCGGTCTGGCGCCGGCAGGTGGCAAAAGCACCCCGGCACGCAGCGAAGGGAAACCACAACACGACGAAGCAACGACACGAGCGCCCGTGAGCGGCGCGGGGATTTCGAAGCATGGACAAGCTGGAGCAGTTCCTCACGCGCGCGGAAGGCGTGCTGGCCAGGTTGGAGGTGATGTTGCCGCCGGCCGCCCCCGAGATCGACTGGCACGCCGCGATGGCGTTTCGCTGGCGCAAGAAGCAGGGGCGCGGGTTCCTGCAACCCGTGGCGCATGTCTCTACCATCACGCTGGGCGATCTTCAGAACATCGAACGCCAGAAAGGGTTGATCGAGCAGAATACGCGCCAGTTCGTGCGCGGCGAGCCGGCCAATAACGTGTTGTTGACCGGCGCGCGCGGCACGGGCAAGTCGTCGCTCATCAAGGCCTGCCTGAATCAGTACGCCTCGGAAGGCCTGCGCCTGATCGAAGTGGACAAGGATGACCTGGTCGATCTGGGCGATATCGTCGATCTGATTTCGCAGCGTCCCGAGCGCTTCGTTGTGTTCTGCGACGACCTGTCGTTCGAGGACGGCGAGTCGGGTTACAAGGCCTTGAAAGTGGCGCTCGACGGCTCGGTGGCCGCGCAGTCAGACAATGTGCTGATCTATGCGACGTCGAATCGACGTCACCTGTTGCCCGAATATATGAAGGACAACGAAAGCTATCGCCACACCGAAGACGGTGAGATTCATCCGGGCGAAGTGATCGAGGAAAAGATATCGTTGTCCGAGCGATTCGGGCTGTGGGTGAGCTTCTATCCGTTCAAGCAGGACGACTACCTGACCATCGTCGGTCACTGGCTGCAGCATTTCGGCGTGCCGGCCGATCAGACGGAATCGGCGCGTCATGAGGCGCTGATCTGGGCGCTGGAGCGCGGCTCGCGCTCGGGGCGCGTGGCTTTCCAGTTCGCGCGTGATTGGGCGGGCAAGCTGCGCAGTGCGTCTCACGCCTCGTAATGTGCTGGCGAGCGGTGTGCCATGGCGCATGGGTTACGCCCCGCACGACCGAGAAACCGGCAGGCAGCGCAGGTTGCGCAGATGACGCAGGAATGGCGAAGGACTATGACAGATTCGAAACGATATGCGCCTGACGGGCGTGCCATCACGGAAGTGGCCGTCGGGGTAATGGTGCGCGCGGATGGCGCGGTGCTCCTGGGGCAGCGTCCGGCCGGCAAGCCGTACGCAGGCTATTGGGAATTCCCGGGCGGCAAGCTGGAGGCTGGCGAGTCGGTCGCTGCGGCGCTCGCGCGTGAGCTGCACGAGGAACTGGGCGTGACGGTGGAGCGCTGCGCGCCGTGGCGCGTTCTTGAGCACGATTACCCCCATGCCTATGTGCGTCTGCATTTCTGCAAAGTCACCGCATGGCAGGGCGAGCCGCATGGCAAGGAAGGGCAGGCACTGGCATGGCAGCGTCCGCCGGTGAGCGTCGAGCCGCTGCTGCCGGCGGCCCTGCCGCCGCTGAGCTGGCTCGCCGAGGAGATTGCCGCGAAGTCATAGCGTGCGTCGGCGGCGCGGTCTGACGTTCATGACGATCAGGTTGATCGATCGGTGGGGGCACGCATCTCGGATGCGCGCCCAGAAGTACGAAAGGCACCCGCGAGGGTGCCTTTTCTTTTTGCGTTGGGCGAAACCGTTGTGGTCCCCGTGGGGCGTCCAAGGCATCAGCGCATCAGCGTTGTGTCGGGTCGAGCGGGGCGTCTTGCGAGGGATCCTCGGGCGCGTCGGCGGGAATGGTGTACTTCTCCGCCGCCCAGGCGCCGATGTCGATCTGCTTGCAACGCTCCGAGCAGAACGGGCGGAATTTGGCCTGCGGGCCCCAAACCACTGGCTTGCCGCAGGTCGGGCAGTTGACGACGGTCGTCATGGGCTTAGAGATTGCAGAGCGTGAGCAGGAACGGCACGTCGCTGTCGACCGGACGCGGCTTGAGATCGCCGTCCTGCGTCGTAAAGCGCACCCACAGCATGTACTTGTTGGCGCTGGCCTCGGGAATCACGCGCAGTTCGGGCGCCACGCGCACCTGCATGAGCTGATAGACGCGGCCGGTCAGCATCTGCTGGTAGCTGCCTTGCTGCGCCATGGCCTTGCTGGCGTGACCCGACTCGCGGGCTAGCCCCAGCACGATGCCGAGGGCGTCGCGTATCGGAAACAGCGGGCCGATCCACTTGTCGATGTCCTGGCGGCGTTGCTCGGCATCGTTGTGGCGCCAGGCGTAATACGACGGCAGGTCGAAGCGGCACGTGCCGCCCGGGATCACTGAGCGACTGCGAATGCTCGCAAGCCATTCGTTGTCGTTCAGATGCTGGCCGGGCTTGCCGGGAATCTGGTTGAGATTCGCGATCGCCAGCTCGACTTCGCCGATGAATTGTTCGAGTGCGTCGGAGGCGATATCGGGATTGCCGCGATAGGTCGTCAACGTCTGACGCTGCCGGTCGAGTTCCTTGACCAGTTCGTTCTTCAGATCGGTGCGTCCGGCGATGTCGGCAATCTCGAACATCGTGATCAGCGCCGCGTGGTGATCGAGCGGCTGATCCTGCCCGACGAAAAAGGCAAAGCGCCCGAACAGCTCTTCCAGCCGAAGCAGCGTGCGAATGCGTTCGTTGAGCGGATATTCGTACAGGATCAAGCGCGTTGGCCCAGAAGTTGGCGCTTTTCAGCGTAATGGCGACATTCTAATGCCGGAATCTGTCGAGGCGCAACGCGAGTGGTCGCTCAATCGACGGTGGCGCGTGCGCGCGACGCCGTCCACGCACCCGCCAACATCGATCAACGACCTTCTGCCTGCGCCGCGAGCTTCAGATACGCGGCGTGCAAACGGTCGACCTGCGGGGCGAGCGAGGCATGCTGGGCGTCGTTGTCGATGACGTCGTCCGCCGCGGCAAGCCGTTGTTCCCGGCTCGCCTGCCGCGCCATGATCGCCAGCACCTGGTCGCGTGTGAAGCCGTTGCGGGACATGACGCGCGCGATCTGCGTCTGCTCGGTGCAGTCGACGACCAGCACGCGTTGCACGCGTTCGCGCCACCGACCGGATTCCACCAGCAGGGGCACAACGAAAATCAGATAGGGCCCTTGGGCTTCACTGGCGGCACGCTCGCACTCCGTGCGAATCAGCGGATGGGTAATGGCCTCCAGACGCGCCTTGGCGGCGTCGTTCGAGAAGACGGCTTCGCGCATGCGCGCACGGTCGAGCGAGCCGTCCGGGGCGACAAATGCGTCGCCGAACTCGCGCCGGATTGCGGGCATGGCCGCGCCGCCCGGGGCGGTGATGCCGTGCGCGATGGCATCGGTGTCGATGATGGCGATACCGTGCGTGGCGAACAGGTTGGCGACGGTCGTCTTGCCGCTGCCGATGCCGCCGGTCAGGCCGATGGCGTAAGTCATGGCGTTCCTCCAATCCAGATCATCAGACCGTTGCCGCCGAACAGCGTGGCGATGCCTGCTGCAGCGAGAAACGCGCCGAAAGGAAACATTTGGTCGCTGCGCAGTCGTCCAATGAGCCATGCGCTGCCGGCGATCACGATGGCGAGCAGGCACGCCAGCAGCAGGATCTGGAGCAGCGCGGTCCAGCCGAACCAGGCGCCCAGCGCCGCGTAGAGCTTGAAGTCGCCGAAGCCCATGCCTTCGCGACGACGTAGCCACCAGTAAACCCAATACAGCGCCCACAGGCTCAGATAGCCTGCCGCGGCCCCGATGACCGCGGCCGGGAGTGTTGCGAACCAGTGCCCGAGGTTGCACAGCAGGCCGGCCCACAGCAGCGGCAGCGTCAGGATGTCGGGCAGGAGCTGTGTGTCGTGGTCGATGTATGCGAGCGCGATGAGCGTCCAGACGAGGCCGAGTGCGCCGAGGCTCTGCCAGGTTGGACCGAGGCGCCACGCGACGGCGACGCTCAGCACGCCGCTGAGCAGAGATAGCTGCCAGCGGCGCGGCCGAGCGGTGTTGGCTAGCGGGGGCCGTGACGGCGTTGCTGAAGGGGCGGGCGACGCGGCGGGAGATGCATTAGGCAACGCGGCGGGTGATGCAGCGGGTGATGCCGCGGGTGATGTGGCAGGTGATGCGGCAGGCGAAGCGGCAGGCGAAGCGGCCAGTGATGGGCCGGATGCAATGGCGAGCGGCCCAGCCAGCACCAATGGCGCGCCGGGTGGGGCGGCCTGAGACACGGGGGCGTGCAGCGGCGACGGGTTCGCGGCGTCGACAGCCTGCATCTCTTCGAGCCACGCCCGTTCGATCGCAGCGGGCACGCGTCGGACGACGACATCGAGCCCAAGTCCGGCGACGACGCCCAATGCAGCGAACAGCGCGAAGCGCCAGTGAGGTTCCAGTTGCGCTAGCCAATCGATCGGCAGCAGCGCTGCGTAACCGCTTATGCCATTCATGCGACACCGTATCCGAGTTGGAACATCGGCAGGTACATGGCGAGGACCATGCCGCCGATCAGCAGGCCGAGAAGCGTAATCATCATGGGTTCCAGCGTCGCACAGGTACTCACCAGCGCGTGCGAGGCGTCTTCGTCGAGCAGGCCCGCGGCCTGGTTGAGCATGCGCCCGAGTGTACCCGATTCCTCCCCGATCACGGCGAGTTGCGCGATGACCAGGGGCCAGTGCGCATCGGCCTCGAGCGCGGTGGCGAGACGCATCCCCCGCGCGACCCCGCGGTGAACCTCGTGGGCCGCGCGCTGCATGACGAGGTTGCCGCATGCGCTCGCGGCGGCGTCCATAGCGTCGGGAAGCGCGACGCCCGCGTCGAGCAACGTGCCCAGGGTTCTGGCCCACCGGGCGGCGCTCAACATGCGCAGGATACGGCCGGCGCCCGGCAATCGTAAGCACAGACGATCGCGAAGCCGTCGCATTCGCGTGCTGCGGCGCAAAGTCGCCGCGATGACGAGCCCCGCGGCACCCAGCGTGGCCAGCAGCCACGGCCCGCTTGTCAGCGATGCGCGTGAGATGTCGATGAGCCATCGTGTGAGCATCGGCAGCGGTATGCCGCCTCCGGCGGCGCTGGCGAACAGACGCTCGAACTCGGGGATCACCCATTGGAGGAGCGCGATCACGACGGCCAACGCGACGCCCAGCACCGTCAACGGATAGGCGAGCGCGCGCTGGAGCTTCTCTCGCACACTGCGTGTGTGATCGTATTGTGTGCTCAGCCGCGCCAGCGTTGGGCCGAGCTGACCGCTCAGTTCCGCCGCGGCAATCAACTGGCAGTCAATGGCGCTGAAACGGCGGCTGGCCCGCGCCATGGCCTGCGCCAACGGATGCCCTCGCCCGACGTCCAGGCCGATGTCGGATGCGAGCCGCTTGAGTCCTCGCGTATGCGCGCCACGTGCGAGGACGTCGAGGGCTGATGTGAGCGGCACACCGGCCCCGAGCAAGGTGGCCAGGCGCCGGACGAGGTCGGTGGCATCGGCGGATCCGACACGCCCCACTGGGGTATATCGGCGCCCCGGGCGCAGATGCGTGACCGACAGGCGTTGGCCACGCAGCAGCAGACGCGCGGCGGCTTCACCGTGCGCGATGACCTCGCCGCGCCGGTATCGCCCGTCGGCGTCCTGACCTTGCCAGTGCCAGCGGCGGGGTTGCATCATCGGTGGCATGGGTCACCTCGTCGCGATGCGGCGCATGGCACGGGTGGCAGTGAGCGCACCGCCGCAATGTGCCCGGTGTATGCCAAGGCAAGCGACGCGTTGTGCCAGGCATGCGGCCTGCGGCGGTCAAGCGGGCGTTGTCGCATCGACATCCTCCTCGCTGACGGTGCCCGCGGCGCAATGCCAGAGCCCGGCTTCTCGCAACGTCATCACGCCTTCGCGCTGGGCTTGCGTCGCGAGTTCGTGCGGACTGCGTGCCTGCGCAATGTTGGTCGCCTGTGTCGCACTGATCGGCATCACCTGGAATGCGCCGATGCGCCCGGCGAAACCGGTGCCATGACAGCGCATGCACGGGTGTTCGGCCCGGGCAATGTTCCCTGGCGCACGACCGGGTTCGCAACCCGCCGGACATCGACGCCTGAGCAAGCGCTGTGCGCTGATGAGCAGCAACGTCGACGAGAGATTGAACGGTGCGACACCGAGATCGAACAAGCGTGCGAGGGTGCTCGTCGCATCGTTCGCATGCACGGTCGCGAAAACGAGGTGTCCGGTCTGAGCCGCCTGCACGGCGATCCCGGCGGTTTGCGCATCGCGAATCTCACCGACGACGAGTACGTCCGGATCCTGTCGGAGAAAC
Organism: Pandoraea eparura; assembly: GCF_902459725.1. Classification (GTDB taxonomy): domain Bacteria; phylum Pseudomonadota; class Gammaproteobacteria; order Burkholderiales; family Burkholderiaceae; genus Pandoraea; species Pandoraea eparura. The sequence continues at coordinate 853,058 of NZ_CABPSH010000001.1, read as the reverse complement.
GCGCGCAAGGCGGTCGCGAAGTCGAGCCCCGCGCGCTCGTTGAGATTGACCTGCGTGACACCCGGCAGACGGATTTCCACCGGGTCTTCGATGGTGACGATATTGCGCGACGTGTCGTTGAGCCGTCGCAGGCAACTGTAGAGCGAGACGGTCTTGCCGCTGCCTGTCGGTCCGGTCAGCAGGATCATGCCGTGGGGCCGGGCAATGGCGCGCGTGAGCGCTAGGTATTGCTTCGGCGTGTAGCCAAGACCTTCGAGCGAGAGTGGAACCTTTGCGCCGTCGAGCAAGCGCACCACAAGCTTCTCGCCGTGTAGCGTCGGCATCGCACTGACGCGGCACTCCACGGGCTCGCCCGCGTCGCGCCACACCATGCGTCCGTCCTGCGGCAGGCGCTTCTGGGCGATATCCAGATTGGCGAGCACCTTGAGGCGCGAGACGAGCATGTCGCGCCACGGCAAGGGCACATCGCAGTGCTCGTACAGATGGCCGTCGATCCGCAGCCGAATGCGAAAGCGTTGTGCCATCGGTTCGAAGTGCACATCGGACGCGCCTGCCCGAACCGCCTCGCCCAGCCGCTGTTCGAGAAACTGCAAGGGCGTCGTGGCGTCGCGCGAGGCGCGCGACCCGTCGGCTAAGGGTTCGGCTGCGGCTGCCGCGCTCTCGGATTGGGAAAAATGAAATGACATGACAGGGCCTGGCGAGTGCTGCGTGAAACGTCAGTCTCGTCAAAACCCTGGGGCGGCTCAATCGGAATTGCCCGAAAAATGGGCGGGTGTCACGTGCAGTGAACGGGGACGGCTCAATCCTGCGACGGCGTTCGCGTGCCCGGCTTGAACAGACGCACCATCTTGATTGCCTGATTGTCGATTTGCACGATTTCCATGCGAACGCCGCTGATCTCGAGGCTGACGGCCGCTTCGGGAATCTCGCGCAGCACTTCGAGGATCAGCCCGTTGAGCGTCTTCGGGCCATCCGTCGGCAGATGCAGGTTCAGCCGGCGGTTCAGGTCGCGCAGCCCCACGCCACCGCTGACCAGGCAATCGTCGTCCGACGTCCAGCCCGAGCGGCTGCCTCCCGTGCCCGGCATGCTGGTCGTGAACTCGCCGATGAGCTCCTCGATGATGTCCTCGGTGGTCAGCAGTCCTTCGACTTCGCCGTATTCGTTGACGACCAGACCCACGCGCCGGTGGTTCTCCTGGAAATACTGCAATTGGCGCAACGCGGGCGTGTCGCTCGGGATGAAGTACGGTTCGACGAGCAATGCGCGCAGCGTATCGGCCGAGAGATCGTCCGGGTGCTGCAGGGCGGCCAACGTGCGGCGCACCGGCAAAATACCGATGACGCGGTCGATGTCGCCGTCGTAGACCGGCAGCTTGTTGTGATAGCAGGTCGCGAGCTGCGAGAGGATCGTGTCGAGCGGCGCCGAGATGTCGAGCGCCTCGATGCGTGCGCGCGGCACCATCACGTCATCGACCGCGATGTTTTCGAGATCGAGCAGATTGAGCAACACGCTGCGCGGCTTGGTCGGCATGTAGTTGCCGGCTTCGAGCACGATGGTGCGCAGTTCTTCCGTCGTGAGGCGTGCTTCGCTCGCCGCGCGGCGCGTGTCGATGCGCAGCACGCGCAGCATGCCGCGCACGAAGCCGTTGAGCACCCAGACCAATGGCGCGGCCACCGTCACGATCGGTTTGAGTAGCGTGCTCGCCGGCAGTGCGATGCGTTCAGGATACGTTGCACCGACAATCTTCGGGCCGATCTCGGCAAAGATGATGATGAGCAGCGCAATGAGTGCTGTCGCGACCGATAGCGTAATGGCATCGTTACCGAAGTAGCGCACCGCGATCGACGTGGTGAGCACGGGCACGACGGTATTGATGACGTTGTTGCCGACGAGAATCGTCGAGAGCAGGGCTTCGGTGCGAGAGAGCAGCCCCTGCGTCGCACTGGCGCCGTGCACGTTCATCCTGACCAGGTGCTTCAGGCGATGGCGGTTGAGCGCCATCATGCTCGTTTCGGAAATGGAGAAGAATCCCGAGCAGACGATCAGGAGGGCGACGGCGCAAATCTGCGCCCACAAGGGCAAGGCTTCCAAGCGTTTGGGCGCGCGAGTGGCGCGAGCGGGTGGCAATGAGTTGCCACTATAGCAGAGGGGATGCGGGCGTCGTCCGAGCGGGTTGCGGGGTGAGCGGTACCGGCGCGTATGTGTTGGACGCCAAGCCATTCGCGCAACGTTGTTGACGCGTCGGCGCATCGAGATCGGCACCCATCTGCATTTGCAGCAGGCATAAAAAAACCGCCGGACGCGTCCGGCGGTTTTTTTGCTTTGCTCGTAAGCAAAGGTAATCCTGGTCGGGGTGAGAGGATTCGAACCTCCGGCCTCTACGTCCCGAACGTAGCGCTCTACCAGGCTAAGCTACACCCCGCTTCGATACTGCTACTTCGCCGTTAAGTGCGTCGCGCTATCGAGTAAGAACATAATTCTAGCAGGCTATTTTTGTAATGGGAAGAGGGGAGCGTAGAAATAATTTGTGCGGCAGCATCCGCTTCTTCTTTGGCGCGTGCGAGCGTGTAATCGAGCGCGCCGGTGCGCGTGATCGCGGCGAGGATCGGATCGAACTTGTCGGTGCCGCCGTTCTCGATGGCTTCGCGCACGAGTGCGCGTTCCGCGTCGGTGCCATGTTGCAGCACATGAATCAGCGGCAGCGTCGGCTTGCCCTCGCGCAGATCGTCGCCCGCGTTCTTGCCCATCGCGTCGGTGTCGCCGGCGTAGTCGAGCCAATCGTCCATCAACTGGAATGCCGTGCCGAGACGCCCACCGTATTCGCGCACGGCCGCTTCGGTTTGTGCATCGGCGTTGGCGAGCACGGCGGCGAGTTGCGTTGCCGCTTCGAACAGCGTGGCCGTCTTGTATTGAATGACCTGCAGATAGCGGGCTTCGTCGACGTCCGGGTCGTGCATGTTCAGCAACTGCAGCACTTCGCCTTCGGCAATCACGTTGGTGGTGCGCGCCAGAATCTGCATGACGCGCATGTTGTCCACGCTCACCATCATCTCGAAGGAGCGCGAATACAGGAAGTCGCCCACCAGCACCGATGCCGCGTTGCCGAACAGTGCGTTCGCCGTTTGCTTGCCGCGGCGCAGGTCGGATTCGTCGACGACGTCGTCGTGAAGCAGCGTCGATGTGTGAATGAACTCGATGACCGCTGCCAGTTCGAAGCGATGCGGCGAGGTCACGCCGAGCGCACCGGACACGAGCAGCAACAACGCCGGACGCAGCCGTTTACCGCCCGAATTGATGATGTATTCCGAGATCTGATTAATCAGGACCACCTCGGAGGCCAGCCGGTGGCGGATAAGCTGGTCGACGGCACGCATGTCGTCGGCGATGGCGGCCAGTACGTTCTGGGGAGAAGTCGAAGCAGTCAAGACAAGGCTCGGGTGAGGAAAAATTCGCCCCAAATTATATAGTGGGCACGGTGACTTTCGGGCGCCAGCCCCGCGGATTGACAGGTTTCACGGAAGTCTTTGACGCAAAAGGGGAAAGTCTGTATAATCCCCCGTTTTCGTGCGCGCATTCGTTGCGCCAAGTCTGAAAATACCTCGGTATGACGGTCTGCGGTGGTGCGATGGGCTGGTAAGTCGAGTCCTTTCGGGACCCTCGGCCTGCACGGAAAATTCTCTTGTTTATGAGTGAGGTTCAACAATGTACGCGGTCATAAAAACCGGCGGCAAGCAATATAAGGTTGCGGCTGGCGAAAAACTCAAAGTAGAACAGATACCGGCTGACATTGGCGCTGAAATCACCATCGACCAGGTTCTCGCCGTTGGCGAGGGCGAATCGATTAAGTTCGGTGCGCCGTTGGTCAGTGGGGCTTCCGTCAAGGCTACCGTTATTGCCCAAGGTCGTCACCCCAAGGTGAAGATTTTCAAGATGCGCCGTCGCAAGCACTACCAAAAGCGTCAAGGCCATCGCCAAAACTACACCGAGCTGCGTATCGACAGCATCAACGGCTAATCGATCGAGCTAGGTAAGGAGTTAAGTCATGGCACACAAAAAAGCAGGCGGATCGTCCCGTAACGGCCGCGATTCCGAGTCGAAGCGCCTTGGCGTGAAGGTGTACGGCGGTCAGGCGATCCTGGCTGGCGGCATCATCGTTCGCCAACGTGGTACTCGTATGCATGCCGGCGAAAACGTCGGTATTGGTAAGGACCACACGCTGTTTGCACTGGCCGACGGTCACGTGCAATTCGCCGTCAAGGGCGCAGCGAAGAAGCAAGTGGTTAGCGTGGTGCCGGCAGCGTAAGCTAAGCCTTTTGCCACCAAAAGGCTCCGCTCCCATGCGGAGCCTTTTTTGTTTTTCCCACCGATGCCCGGCGAACCGTCGGCACGTCGGGCGGGCCAATACACAGAGTTTGGATCGTCTGCGGACGGTCGATTGAGCGGAACGGACCTTCATGAAATTCATTGACGCAGCGCGCATCGAGGTGATCGCCGGGAACGGCGGCAACGGCTCGGCATCGATGCGCCGCGAGAAATTCGTGCCGTTCGGCGGACCCGACGGCGGCGACGGCGGTCGCGGCGGCAGCGTGTTTGCCGTGGCGGATCGCAACATCAACACCCTGATCGATTACCGTTATTCGAAGAAGCACCTGGCGAAAAACGGCGAATCCGGTCGCGGCTCGGATTGCTACGGCAAGGGCGGCGAGGACATTTTCCTGCGCATGCCCGTCGGCACCATCATCAGCGACATGGAGACCGGCGAGACCATCGCCGACCTGACCGAACACGGTCAGGAAGTCGTGCTCGCACAAGGCGGTGCGGGCGGTCTGGGCAACCTTCACTTCAAGTCGAGCACGAATCGCGCGCCCCGTCAGAAGACGGACGGCAAGCCGGGCGAGCGCCGCATGCTCCAGCTCGAGCTCAAGGTGCTCGCGGACGTCGGTCTGCTCGGCATGCCCAATGCGGGCAAGTCGACGTTCATCGCGTCGGTGTCGAATGCACGCCCGAAGATCGCCGATTATCCGTTCACGACGCTGCACCCCAATCTGGGGGTCGTGCGCACCGCGCCGGGCAAGAGCTTCGTGATTGCGGACATTCCCGGTCTGATCGAAGGCGCGGCCGAAGGCGCCGGACTCGGTCACCAGTTCCTGCGTCACTTGCAGCGCACGGGCCTGTTGCTTCACATCGTCGACATCGCGCCGTTCGACGACGGCGTCGATCCCGTGGCGGAGGCCAAGGCCATCGTCCTCGAACTCCAGAAGTACGACGAGCAACTGTTCCAGAAGCCGCGCTGGCTGGTGCTCAACAAGGTTGACATGGTGCCGGAGGCGGAGCGTGCCGAGCGCGTTGCCGACTTCCTGAAGCGCTTCGCATGGGATGGCCCGACCTTCGAGATTTCCGCCTTGACCGGGGAAGGCTGCGAGAAGCTGTGCCTGGCCGTGCAAGAGTATCTGTATCAACAACGGGGTGCCGTCGAAGAGGCCCTTGAAGACGCCGCGCAGGATCCGCGTTTTCGCGCAGGCAGTGCCGCCCCGGCGGTTGACGTCGCCCCGCAAACGCCCCCGGACGACGCGCCAAAGGCGTAGACTCCACCTCACTCAAACGCTGGCGATGGCGCGGCCTGTCATCGCACCCACGCCAGCGACTCGGCTGCGGTAGCGGCCCGTCTTCCCAATACATTCGCAGGAGAATCCAGTTCCATGCGTTCGGTCATCGCCGATGCCAAGCGGCTCGTGGTGAAAGTGGGATCCAGTCTCGTGACCAACGACGGTCGCGGGCTGGACGATGTCGCGATTGCGCGATGGGCACAACAGATCGCCGCGCTGCGGCACGGTGGCGAAGGGCGTCCGCCAAAGCAGGTGGTGCTCGTCAGCTCGGGCGCCATTGCCGAGGGGATGCAGCGCCTCGGCTGGGCGCGCCGTCCGACGGCCATCGATGAGCTGCAGGCCGCGGCAGCCGTGGGGCAGATGGGCCTCGCACAGGTCTACGAGACCCGCTTTGCCGAGCACGGCGTGCGCACCGCGCAGATTCTGCTCACGCACGCCGACCTGGCCGACCGCGAACGTTATCTGAACGCGCGGACGACCTTGCTGACGTTGCTGCGTCTGGGCGTGGTGCCGATCATCAACGAGAACGACACGGTTGTGACCGACGAAATCAAGTTCGGCGACAACGACACGTTGGGCGCGCTCGTGACGAACCTGATCGATGGCGATGCGCTGGTCATCCTGACGGATCAATCGGGTCTGTACACGGCCGATCCGCGCAAGGACCCCGAGGCCGCGTTCGTGCACGAGGCCGAAGCGGGCGACGAGCGCCTGGAAGCGATGGCCGGCGGGGCGGGCACTAATATCGGCCGCGGCGGCATGCTGACCAAAATCCTGGCGGCCAAGCGCGCGGCGACGAGTGGCGCGCATACGGTGATTGCGTCGGGGCGCGAGGGCGACGTGCTCGTGCGTCTGGCGAGCGGCGAGGCTATCGGCACGCAGTTGGTTGCGCGCACGGCGGTGCTGACGGCCCGCAAGCAATGGATGGCGGATCATTTGCAGGTGCGCGGTCGCGTCGTGATCGACGCGGGCGCGTCCAAGAAGCTCAGGCAAGAGGGCAAGAGTCTGTTGCCGATTGGCGTGATCGATGTCGAAGGCACGTTTGCGCGCGGCGAGGTGATTGCCTGCGTGGACGAGGGCGGTCACGAAGTCGCGCGGGGGCTGTCGAACTACAGCGCGTCGGAAGCGCGTCTGATTCGGCGTCACCCGAGCAGTGACATCGAGCAAGTGCTGGGCTTTGCGAACGAGCCCGAGCTGATCCATCGCGACAACCTGATCTTGCGCTGAGGCGCAGGGCGGGGCGAATGCCTCGCACCAGACAGGCGAAACGCCGGCACGCTATGCGTGACCGGCGTTTTTTTACGTCGGCGCTCAAGGGCGCTCGACCGTTCACCGCTCCTTACCGATAGTTCTGGTTCTGATCGAACTTCGGGAAGCGCAGGTTCTGCACGATTTCCCTGGCGTCACCCAGCGGCGTCTTGTCCCGACAGAGGTAGTCGCGGAACAGAATACCCTGATAGGCCGTCGACCCATACGGGCGAATCGGGCGCCATTCGCTGTTGCGCGCCGCGACCCATGTGCCATCCGGGCGACCCGTCGCGTACAGGCGCGATTCGAACGACGCGCAATGGATGCCTTCGAATGAGACGTTGCGCGCGCCTTGCTTGCTGCGGATCACGGCGACATAGCGGACCACGCCGTCCTTCGTCACCTGCACCGACTTTGTGTCGATCGCATAGTCGAGTGTGGCGTTCGGCAGGGTGGGGAAGCTCACCAGATCGGCGTCTTGCGGCGCCGTGGTCGGCAGGGTGGCTTCCGCTTCCTTCCACTTGCCCTTGGCGGCTTCCTGTTGGGCGACATATTCGTCGAAGTCCTGGGGAGGCTGCATCGTGCCGCTGCAGGCGGTGATCAGGGTTGTCAGCGCCAGCGCGGCCAGTGGCGTGAGGGCGGTCAGGCGCGGGGCGCGGCGAACGAAGGAAAGACGCATGGACTTGGGATCGAGATGTCGGTTGGACGGCGGTTGGACAGCGGATGAGCGATCGCGGACAATCCGCGCGGCATCCCGGAGGATGCCTGGGCTAAAGGAGAGGACGCGGGCATGACGCCCGCGACCGATGATGGGACAGGCCGACGGCGTGCCGGTTCAGTGCTCCCGAGGCGGTGTGCCGACACCGGCGGCGCTTGCCAATTCACCGGCGCCACTGGCCCCGCTACCGTCGTCGTCACTGCCGCAGGTGTCGTCATGCGCACGGGTCGCGCCCGGCGGCAATTCCCCGACCCGGGCTCCGGCGCGCGGAAACCGTCGCCGATCCTGCTGTGTGCGCGCGGCCGAGCGTCGCAGATAGCGCGAGAGTTCGTTCAGCGCGAGCTGGTACACCTCGCGCTTGAACTCGATCACGGCATCCAGCGGCACCCAGTATTCGTTCCAGCGCCAGGCATCGAACTCTGGATGCTCGGTGGCGCGCAGGCAGATATCGCAGTCGCGACCGACCATGCGCAGCAGGAACCAGATTTGCTTCTGGCCCCGGTAATGTCCGCGCACTTCGCGCTTGATGAATTTGTCCGGCACCTCATAACGCAGCCAGTCGCGTGTGCGACCGATGATTTTGACGTGTTCTGGCTTTAGCCCGGTTTCCTCGTGCAATTCTCGGAACATGGCCTGTTCGGGCGTTTCGCCGTACTTGATGCCGCCTTGCGGGAACTGCCAGGAGTGCTCGCCCAGCCGCTTGCCCCAGAACACTTCATTGCGTGCGTTTAAGAGGATGATGCCGACGTTCGGGCGAAAGCCTTCACGGTCAAGCATACAACCACCCTTGAATCCTTTAAAATTGCTTCGATTATAAACAGATAATCACCGGCGCGGCGGCCGGCGGCGGCTCGGGTGACCGGGGCGGCGTGTACGGCCGGCGGGTGTCTCAAGGGGCTGCGACGAGGTTCGGGCGCGCCCCGGCTTCGCTCCCGGCAACAGACCGAACCACCGCCCGTGCCGTTGACCCTCATTTTTCCCGGAAATCTGCATGAAAGCCTCTCGTTTCTTCATCGGCACCCTCAAGGAAGCCCCCGCCGACGCCGAAATCGTCAGCCACAAGCTGATGATGCGCGCCGGCATGATTCGCCGCGTGGCCGGCGGGATCTACGATTACCTGCCGATCGGCCTGCGCTCGATCCGCAAGGTCGAAGCCATCGTGCGTGAAGAAATGAACCGCGCCGGCGCGCTCGAACTGCTCATGCCGGCGGTCCAGCCGGCCGAACTGTGGCAGGAATCGGGGCGCTGGGAGAAGTACGGCCCGGAACTGCTGCGCCTGAAGGATCGCAACGATCGCGAATTCGTCGTCGGCCCGACCCACGAGGAAGTGGTGACGGACATCGCCCGCCGCGAAATCAAGAGCTACCGCCAACTGCCGGTGAACTTCTATCAGGTGCAGACGAAGTTCCGCGACGAGATTCGTCCGCGTTTCGGCGTGATGCGCGGGCGCGAATTCATCATGAAGGACGCCTATTCCTTCGATAAGGACCGTGCCGGCATGGAGGTGTCCTATCAGAAGATGTTCGACGCCTACGTGCGCATCTTCACGCGTCTGGGCCTGGAATTCCGCGCCGTGGTGGCCGACAACGGCTCCATCGGCGGCTCCGGTTCGCACGAGTTCCACGTGATTGCCGACACCGGCGAAGATGCCATCGCCTATTGCCCGACGTCCGACTATGCCGCTAACGTCGAAATGGCCGAGGCGCTTGCCCCCCAAGGCGAGCGCGCAGCGCCCGCCGAGACCATGGCCAAGACGGCCACGCCGGGCAAGGCCAAGTGCGAAGCCGTCGCGGAACTGCTCTCGATCCCGCTCGCGCGCACGGTCAAGTCGATCGTGCTCGCCACCGACAGCGAAGATGCCGGCACGACCGTCTGGCTGTTGCTGCTGCGCGGCGATCACGAGCTGAACGAGATCAAGGCGAGCAAGGTGCCGGGGCTGTCCGGCCTGCGCTTTGCCAGTGAAGCCGAGATCGTCGAGGCTTTCGGCACGCCGCCGGGCTATCTGGGCCCGATCGGCACGAAGCAGCCCGTGAAGCTCGTGGTCGATCGCACGGTCGCCACGATGAGCGACTTCGTAGTCGGCGCGAACGAGGTCAACTTCCACATCACCGGGGTGAACTGGGGGCGCGATCTGCCCGAGCCGGAAATCGTGGCCGATCTGCGCAACATCGTGCCGGGCGACGTTTCGCCGGACGGCAAGGGCGAGATCGCCCTGTGCCGCGGCATCGAAGTGGGTCACGTGTTCCAGTTGGGCACCAAGTATTCGGAGGCCATGGGCGCCACCTTCCTCGACGAGACCGGCAAGCCGGCGCCGATGGAGATGGGCTGCTACGGCATCGGCATCACGCGTATTCTCGGCGCGGCCATCGAACAGAACTTCGACGATCGCGGCATCATCTGGCCGGAATCGATCGCCCCGTTCGAAGTGGTGCTGTGCCCGATGGGCTACGACCGCAGCGACGCCGTGCGCGCGGCGGCCGATAAGCTCTACGACGATCTGCTGGCCGCCGGCGTCGATGTCATTCTCGATGATCGTGGCGAGCGTCCCGGCGTGATGTTCGCCGACTGGGAACTGATCGGCGTGCCGCATCGCGTGGTGATCGGCGATCGGGGTCTGAAGGACGGCAAGCTCGAGTATCAGGGGCGCCGCGATACCGAAGCCCAGTTGCTCGACGTTGCCGGCGTCGCGGACGTCGTCATCGGCAAGGTGCGCGCCGCCAAGGCGGTCTGATCACGTGCCGTGCCGGTGGGCGTAAGCTCGCCGGTGCGCCAGTCATGAAAGCAGAAAGGCATGACTGGCATGACTCGTATGACTCGTATGACAAAGGGGCCTCGCGGGCCCCTTTGTCGTCAGATGCGTACGGGATGTCGTCCCGCGGCGGCGCTCAGCGCGGCGTGGTCAGCGCGCGGATCGCCGGCAGGTTGCGCCAGTAGCCCTTGGCATCCATGCCGCAACCGAAGACGTAGCGGTCCGGCACAGTGAAGCCGCAGAAATCCGGATGCGACGGCTTATCCTTCGTCAGGATCTTCTCGCACAGCACCGCGCTGTAAAACTTCGAGGCGCCCATTTCCAGGATCCGGTCGCGAATCGCCGCCATGGTGGCGCCTTCGTCGAGGATGTCGTCGAGCACGAGCACCACGCGATCGCGCACCGAGTCGCGCGGCGCCACGCGCCATTGCATCGCACCGCCTGTCGTAGTGTTGTTGTAGCGCGAGAGGTGGATATAGTCGAACTCCAGCGGGAAGTCCAGGCGCGGCAGCAGCATGCCGGTAAAGACGGCCGCGCCGCCCATGACCGAGAGCACCATCGGGAACTCGTCGCCAATGGCGTCCTTGATGGCCTTGGCCATCGTGTCGACGGACCGGTTCACCTCGTCGGCCGAGACGATCTCTTCGGAATTGCGGAATACTTCGAGGGCTTCTTCGCGGTTCATATGGGGCGACCCTGGGGAACGTGTTGCGGGGAGATGGCGCGATGTGCGGCCCGGAGTATATCCGGAATGCCCGCCGGCGTGAGCGGCGGCCACCGGATAGGCCCCGGTCAGCGCATACCGGGCATCATGCCTTTCATGCTGCGCATCATCTTCATCATGCCGCCGCCTTTGAGCTTCTTCATCATGGTGCGCATCTGGTCGTACTGATTGAGCATGCGGTTGACCTCCTGCACCTGAACGCCCGCGCCGGCGGCAATACGGCGCTTGCGGCTCGCCTTGATCAGTTCCGGCTTGGCGCGCTCGGACGGTGTCATCGCGTTGATGATGCCCTCCATGCGACGCACCTGCTTCTCGGCCTGATCCATGTTGGTCTGGCTGGCGGCCGCCTGGAATTGCGCAGGCAGCTTGTCCATGAGCGACGACAGGCCGCCCATGTTCTTCATCTGGCCGATTTGCGCCTTGAAGTCGTTCAGGTCGAAGTCGCCGCCTTTCTTGACCTTCTCCGCGAGCTTTTGCGCGGCTTGCACGTCGACGCCGCGTTGCGCTTCCTCGACGAGCGCGAGGATGTCGCCCATGCCGAGAATCCGGTTCGCCATGCGATCCGGGTAGAAGACTTCGAGGCCGTCGAGCTTTTCGCCCACACCGACGAACTTGATCGGCTTGCCGGTGATGTGACGCACCGACAGCGCCGCACCGCCGCGCGAGTCGCCGTCGAGTTTGGTCAGCACCACACCGGTGAGCGGCAGCGCGTCGTTGAAGGCGCGCGCGGTGTTGACGGCGTCCTGGCCGAGCATGGCGTCGACGACGAACAGCGTTTCGATCGGCTTCAACTCGGCGTGCAGGGCGCTGATTTCCTGCATCATCGCTTCGTCGATGCCCAACCGGCCGGCCGTGTCGACGAGCAGCACGTCGTGGTGATGGCGTCGGGCCCAGTCGACGGCCGCACGGGCAATGTCTACCGGTTTCTGATCGGGTTGCGACGGGAAGAAGTCGGCATCGACCTGCTTCGTCACCGTCTCCAACTGGGCGATGGCGGCAGGGCGATAGACGTCGGTGGAAACCGTGAGAACCTTCTTCTTCTGGCCGCGCAGCAGCTTGGCGAGCTTGCCGACGGTGGTCGTCTTGCCGGCGCCTTGCAGACCGGCCATCAGGATGATGGCGGGCGGCGTGGTCGCGAGATTGAGTTCGGCGGCGCGGCCTTCGTAATCGCCGCCCATGAGCGCGGTCAGTTCGCGTTGCACCACGCCGACGAGCGCCTGGCCCGGCGAGAGGCTGGAAATGACTTCCTCGCCGAGCGCCTTTTCCTTGACCTTGGCGACGAAATCGCGCACCACGGGCAGGGCGACGTCGGCCTCGAGCAGCGCGAGACGCACTTCACGCAGCATTTCCTGCGTGTTGGCCTCGGTCAGGCGGGCTTCGCCGCGCAGCGTCTTGACGACCTTGGCGAGGCGCGTAGTGAGATTGTCGAGCATGAAACGTATCCTGTAAGACCTGCAGCGGCCCCGTTCGCCCCACCGTTCGGCCCGTGGGGGGCGGATGTGGGGACGGCAGCGCGCCCGTCATGGGCTGGTGTAAACTTCAAACATGACTATTTTACTGTATGCGCTGACCGCCATCCTCTATGCCGGATTGGCGGTTTGTTCGTGGCAAGGGTACCGACGCAACGCCGCGCTCGCACTGGCGGGCGGGCAGGTCGCGCCTGCGCCGGTCGCGGGCACGCCGTCGCGCTGGCCGATGCAGCTTTCGCTGTTCGTCACGCTCGCATTGCACGGGGTGTTGCTGCATCAAACGATCTTCCGCGCCGAGAGCATGCACTTCGGTTTCGCGTACATGCTCTCGGCCATGCTGTGGCTCTCGGTCGGCATCTACTGGATCGAGAGTTTCTTCTTCCCGCTCGACAGCTTGCGGTTGATGGTCACGCCCGTGGCCGCGGTGGCCTGCGTGCTGCCGATGATTTTTCCGGATGTTCGCATTCTCGGCTTTGCGGCGGAGCCGATTTTCAAGGCGCACTTCATCATTGCCAACATGGCTTACGGGCTGTTCGCACTGGCCGCGCTGCACGCGCTGCTCATGCTCTACGCCGAGCGGCAGTTGCATCCGTCGCGTCGCGGCGACGCCACTGGCTGGCTCTCGCACTGGCTCGAGACGCTGCCGCCGCTGCTCACGATGGAAAAGCTGTTGTTCCGGCTGATCGGTGCCGGGTTCGTGCTGCTGACGCTGACGCTGATCTCCGGTGTGATGTTCTCCGAGGCGCTGTTCGGGCGTGCGGTGCGCATCGATCACAAGACCGTGTTCGCGGTGGTGTCGTGGCTGATGTTCGGCGCGGTGCTGCTGGGCCGGCATTTTTATGGGTGGCGCGGCAAGGTCGCGCTGCGTTGGGTTCTGGCGTCGTTTGTGGCGCTGTTGTTGGCGTATGTCGGTTCTCGCTTCGTGCTTGAGGTGGTGCTGCATCGCATGACGGAGACTTGAGGCGCGATGCGCAATATCCTGTTGTTACTGGTGCTGTTGATCGTTGGCACATGGTGGATGCGAAGCAACGAGCGCAAGCGCAATACCGAGCGTATGCGCCCGCCGGGCGCGAACGATGCGCGCACGACGGCGCGTCAGGCGCTGCCGCCGGCCGAGCGCATGGTGCGATGCAGCGAGTGCGATACCTATCTTCCCGAGAGCGAGGCCGTGGCCGGCGCGGGCGGCAAGCATTTTTGCAGCGGTGAACACCGCGACGCCTATCTGACGCGCGAACCCCGCGCCTGAGTCCCGCTGTGCGGCCAAGCCGCGCAGCGCCGCGACATTCTCCTGTCGTTCCCATCATGGCACCTGCATGCGCCGGCTTGCGCATGCCTGCTGCATGCACTAAAACACAGTAACCGGCCCCGCTCACAAACTCACAAACAGAATAATCATCGAGGGGCGCGACGACAGGAGGGCGCAACATGCTAATGCGCAGACGGATGTACTTTCTTCTTCCCGATCTGGCGAGTGCCCAGCGCACGATGAGCGATTTGTTGCTCTCCCGGGTCGAGGAGCGTCACATCCACTTCATGGCACGTGACGAAATGGAGTTGGAGGGACTGCACGAGGCTAACCTGCTACAGACGTCCGATATCGTGCACGGCGCTGAAGCCGGGCTCGTGATCGGCGGGTTCTGTGGTTTGGCAGTCGGTGCAGTCGCCGCGTTTTTCCCCATCGTGGGCACGCGCCCCCAGTGGGAGTTGATGATTGTGACGGCACCGCTCGGCGCGTTATTTGGCGCCTGGGTGTCGAGCATGATCGGCGTGTCGGTGCCGAACTCGCGACTCAAGGCGTTTCGCGAGCCGCTCGAGCGCGGCATGATTCTGCTGATGGTGGATGTGCGTGACGGTCGCGTCGATGAGATTCGCGAGATGCTCAAGGCCCATCACCCCGAAGCGCACATGGAAGGGGTGGAGTCCGCCATTCCAGCCTTTCCTTGATCGATGGCGATCATGGCGATAAGCGAGGGCACCGTATCGAAAGCGATGACAGGGTTGGCGAAGACGATCTGTTTCACCGGCCGGCAACGGCCAGGAGCGTCGCACCTGTGAGCGGCGCGGGATGGTGGGCGTGTCGTACGACACGCGAGCGACACCATCCCCGGGCGTGGTCACGCCCACAGAAGCCTCTCGGCCGGGTATGGCGAGGGGCTTCTTCTTTGGGGGATGCCCTTGGCGGCACGACGAAAGTCGACGAGCTGCCCGCCGCGCGTGGCGGGATCGCGTTCCGTCCGTTTTGTCGGTTTGGCCCGCGTCGTCCGCGTCGTCCGCACTGCCCGTATTCCTCGCGCTGCCTGCACCGCGCGCGCAGGGCATGCCTGACCTGCCGCCGGCGGTGTCACGACAAGTCGGCTACAATGGCGCCCCTCGCTCTACGGGAGAGTCCGCCGTGCCCGTCATGCTCCAGACATCCGCTTGTTCTGCCCTTGCGCCCCGGTCGTGCGACCGCGGCATGACGCGTGCCTTGCCGCAGCGAGGTGACGCATGAACGCGTCCGACATCGGCCCGGCGCTTACGCTCGACGCCGACGGTTGGGTGCGCGAAGCCGAGCGGCTGCCGTCGCCGAACTTCGACCGGCGTCCGGAGGGCATGCCGACCGACCTGCTCGTGGTGCACAACATCTCGTTGCCGCCGGGACAATTCGGCGGCGACGAGATCGCAGCGTTCTTCCAGAATCGACTCGATCACGATGCGCATCCGTTCTTCGACGGGATCCGCGGCGTGCAGGTTTCGTCGCACTTTCTGGTGCGACGCGATGGTGCGCTGCAACAGTTCGTGTCGTGCGACGCGCGCGCCTGGCATGCCGGGGCATCGTCGTTCGACGGACGAACGCGCTGCAACGATTTTTCGATCGGCGTGGAGCTGGAGGGCACTGACGACCTGCCATATACGGCAGCCCAGTACGATACGCTGGCGGCGCTCACGCGCGCACTGCGTGAGCATTATCCGATTCAGGCCGTGGCCGGACATGCCGATATCGCACCGGGGCGGAAGACTGATCCGGGGCCGCACTTCGAGTGGCAGCGATTGCGCCGGATGGCAGCGCTGAGCGCGGAAGCGCTGCCGTTTCAGCCGGCCGAATAGTCCCCATCCCGGGACAGGTTTTGCTTGACACGGCGACGCCACGGGCCTTCCCGGCGAGAGAAATTTTTGGGTTTGCGGAGTGCGTCATCTCCACTATACTTAGTGCCAATTCCAGCGCCGACCACTACATCTAGTGGTTGATGTCGAGATCGGCGCAGAATGCAATAGCCATCAATACCGTGCTTTTCCTGCGGCGTTTTTGCGGGGCGGCACTGCAGCAAAGCCGTGCAGCGGACACCTGAACCCTTGGCCGTCCGTCGGTCGTGCGGTATCCAGCACTTCGCTCCATCGGCGCCCCAAGGGCGTATTTTTGCCGGCCGTAACCCTGGTAAGAACGCGCTAACAGCACCATCTCATTGGAACGGGAGTTTTTACATGCAGACTAACGAAAACCTCACCCGCCCGACCCCGACGCCTGCCGCGACCGCTGGCAGTGGTACGGGTGCGTCGGCGCCCCAGACGACGGGCGCCTTCGAGCCGGCGACCCACGCCGACTTCAAAGTGATTCGACGCAACGGCGCGGTGGTGGGTTTCGAGCCGTCGAAGATCGCGATCGCCGTGACCAAGGCCTTCCTCGCCGTGAACGGCGGACAGGGCGCGGCATCGGCCCGCGTACGCGAACTCGTGGAGCAGTTGACGGAGAACGTCGTGCGCGCCTTGATGCGCAGCCGTCCGAATGGCGGTACGTTCCACATTGAAGACATCCAGGATCAGGTCGAACTTGCGCTGATGCGTGAGGGCGAGCACAACGTGGCGCGCGCCTACGTGCTGTATCGCGAGAAGCGTTCGCAAGAGCGCGCGCACGCGGTCGAGACCACGCAAGAGGCGGCCACGCCCGACGCCCCGGTGCTGCATGTCACCGACAACGGCGTGGTCCGTGCGCTCGATATGGCGGCGCTGCGCGGTGTGGTGCAGGCTGCCTGCGAAAATCTCGGCGACGAAGTCGTTGCCGAGCCGATCCTGACCGAGACCCTCAAGAATCTGTACGACGGCGTACCGTTGTCGCAGGTCTACGACTCGGCGATCCTCGCCTCGCGTACTCTGATCGAGAAGGAACCGGCATACAGCCAGGTCACGGCGCGTATCCTGATGCACACGATCCGCCGCGAGATCCTCGGCGAAGAAGTGCCGCAGGGCGAAATGGCCGCGCGCTACATCGAGTACTTCCCGCGCTTCATCAAGCAGGGTGTCGAGGCTGAACTGCTCGACGAGCAACTGCTCTCGTTCGATCTGGCCAAGCTGAGTGCCGCGCTCGACGCCTCGCGCGACCTGCAATTCAACTATCTGGGTCTGCAGACGCTGTACGACCGCTACTTCCTGCATATCGACAGTCACCGCATCGAAATGCCGCAGGCGTTCTACATGCGCGTGGCGATGGGTCTGGCCCTGAACGAAGTCGAGCGCGAAGCGCGCGCGATCGAGTTCTACCAGATTCTGTCGAGCTTCGACTTCATGAGCTCGACGCCGACGCTGTTCAACTCGGGCACGCGTCGCTCGCAGCTCTCGTCGTGCTACCTGACGACGGTCTCCGACGACCTGGAAGGCATCTACGAAGCCCTCAAGGAAAACGCGCTGCTCTCGAAGTTCGCCGGCGGTCTGGGCAACGACTGGACGCAGGTTCGCGCGCTCGGCTCGCACATCAAGGGCACGAACGGCAAGAGCCAGGGCGTGGTGCCGTTCCTGAAGGTGGTCAACGACACGGCCGTGGCCGTGAACCAGGGCGGCAAGCGCAAGGGCGCCGTGTGCGCCTACCTGGAAACGTGGCACCTGGACATCGAAGAGTTCCTCGAGCTGCGCAAGAACACGGGCGACGACCGTCGCCGCACGCACGACATGAACACGGCGAACTGGATTCCCGATCTGTTCATGAAGCGCGTGATGGAAGGCGCCGAGTGGACGCTGTTCTCGCCGGCCACCTGCCCGGACCTGCACGACAAGTACGGCAAGGCGTTCGAGCAGGCTTACACCGCCTACGAAGACAAGGCCGCGCGCGGCGAAATCAAGCTGTTCAAGAAGGTGCCGGCGCAAGCGCTCTGGCGCAAGATGCTGGGCATGCTGTTCGAAACCGGCCATCCGTGGATCACGTTCAAGGATCCGTGCAACATCCGCTCGCCGCAGCAACATGTGGGTGTGGTGCACTCGTCGAACCTGTGCACGGAAATCACGCTCAACACGAGCGAGACCGAAATCGCCGTGTGCAACCTCGGCTCGGTGAACCTCGTGGCGCACCTGAAGCAGACCGCGAACGGTTACGAACTCGATCACGACAAGCTGCAGCGCACCGTGCGCGTGGCGATGCGCATGCTCGACAACGTCATCGACATCAACTACTACGCGGTGGCGAAGGCGCGCAATTCGAACCTGCATCACCGTCCGGTGGGCATGGGCATCATGGGTTTCCAGGACTGCCTGCACCTGCTGCGCACGCCCTACGCCTCGAACGCCGCCGTCGAGTTCGCCGACCGTTCGATGGAAGCCGTGTGCTACTACGCCTACTGGGCGTCGACCGAGCTGGCGAAGGAGCGCGGTCAGTATTCGTCGTACAAGGGCTCGCTGTGGGATCGTGGCATCCTGCCGCAAGACTCCCTCAAGCTGCTGGCCGAAGAACGCGGCGGCTACATCGACGTCGACCTGTCGGCAACGCTCGACTGGGACAGCCTGCGCAAGCACATCGCGTCGTACGGCATGCGCAACTCGAACTGCGTGGCGATCGCCCCGACCGCCACGATCTCGAACATCATCGGCGTCTCGGCCTGTATCGAGCCGACGTTCCAGAACCTGTACGTGAAGTCGAACCTCTCGGGCGAATTCACGGTGGTCAACGAGTACCTGGTGCGTGACCTGAAGGCGCGTGGCCTGTGGGACGAAGTGATGGTCGCCGACCTGAAGTACTTCGACGGCTCGCTCGCCCGCATCGACCGCGTGCCGGCCGACCTGCGCGAGATCTATGCCACGGCGTTCGAAGTCGAGCCGAAGTGGCTGGTCGAGGCGGCGTCGCGTCGTCAGAAGTGGATCGATCAGGCGCAGTCGCTCAACATCTACATGGCGGGCGCTTCGGGCAAGAAGCTCGACGAGACGTACAAGCTGGCATGGACGCGTGGCCTGAAGACCACGTACTACCTGCGTACGATGGCCGCGACGCACGTCGAGAAGTCGACGGTGAGCCACGGGGCGTTGAATGCGGTGCCGAGTTCGGGGGGGATGTCGGGTGGCTTCTCGGCCGAACCGTCCTCGCCGCTGGCGCAGCCGATGCCGGAAGCCGAAGGCGCGGTGTGCACGATGCGTCCGGGCGACCCGGGCTTCGAAGAGTGCGAAGCTTGCCAGTAAGCGTAATCCGCTTGCGGTGAGATTGGGGCCAGTCCCGAGGTTTGCGCCTCGGCACTGGCCCCAAGCGCTTCTGGTGCGCAGACGGGGCGACGGTGCTCCCGCCACCGGGTGCTCAGGTCAGATCGATGCGCATCGACAGTTCGAGCGTCTGCCCGTGCGAGACCACGGCGTGATCGTCGTCGAACTCGCCGACCCGGTGCGTCGACGGTTCCAGGCAGAGGTAGGGACGTCCGGCAGGCGAGTGGATCACGAGCCAGGTGGCATCGCTGCTGCGCACCGTGGCCGAGCGCAGACCGCCGGCGTAGTCGATGCGCGCGTCGAATCGGCCTGACTCGACCGGCACCTCGGCGAACCAGGTGGACCGCCCGCCGGTATCGAGTCCGCCGCCCACCGACACCACTTCGATCTCGCCGACGTGCACGCGCTGCTCGCTCGGCCAACGAATCTCCTCGGACGGCGAGCGCCAGATCGCCTCCGAGGCGAACGTCAATCGCGCGCCGGCCGGCCATTGGAAGTAAGGATGCATGCCGAGTCCGGTAGGCATGTCCTGCGCCGAGAGATTGGTGATCGACAGTTGCATGTCGACGCCCAGTTCGTCGAGCGTCACCGAGAGGTACGCCTGATAGTGCCAGGGCCATTCCGGTTGTGCGGGACTGTCGAGCTGCAGCACGCAACAGTGCGGGCTTTCGTCGACGACGTCCCACTCGCGACGCAGCCCCCAGCCGTGCAGCGAACTCGATGCCGCCGGTGTTTCGCGAACGAGGATCGTGCGGCCCCGCCAGTGCAGTGTGTCGTCGCGCAACATATTGGTATACGGCAGCATCGGAAAGGCACCGGCCTTCGGCCATTCGTCCGACGCGAACGGTTCGCTGCCGAGCGGGACGAGGTAGTCGAAGACATCGCCGTGTGTGTCGTGGCGAGCGAGTCGTGCGAGCCGTGCACCGCAGCCCGGTTGAATCTCGGCCACGAGCGAGCCGTTGGACAAGCGGATCGGTTTGGCGGGGGTGAGGGTGCGCGGTGTCGGCCCCGGCGAGCCTGCCGTTCCCGGTGCGTTGTCGGCGCCTGCGAATGTCATCGTCGGACTCTCCTTCATCGACGTTTTCCGAGGGGGCGCGCGCCGGAGTCTGTCGTTCCGGTCCGCCGTCGCGACAGGATACGCCAATGTGACGCCGCGCCCCCGTCGACGCACCATCATCGCTGTCGCGCGGCGCCGTTTCGTGGCAAGATGCCGGTCCCGCAAGGCTGGCTGCCAGGCCGGCGGGAGTGCCGGTAAACACTAGGTATAGTGGTTATCGTGCAGTGCGGCACTAGATGTAGTGTTGCGTGCTGGAACGAGTGACGTAATTGTGCTAAATTGGAGGCATTCAATTCGACGTCGGGAGGTCATGATGTTGTTGCGGCTCTCGCGTCGGCGTTGTT
The DNA here is from genome assembly GCF_902459725.1 of Pandoraea eparura. Taxonomy (GTDB): domain Bacteria; phylum Pseudomonadota; class Gammaproteobacteria; order Burkholderiales; family Burkholderiaceae; genus Pandoraea; species Pandoraea eparura. The sequence continues at coordinate 832,710 of NZ_CABPSH010000001.1, read as the reverse complement.
GTTCAAAACTGCGCCATTGCGCATCTGCATCACCCCCGAAATACGGCAATGCTCCCGGTGGACTTCGTGCTTCCGGTGATCGCTTGCCGGTCGTCGAATCGCAAATTTATCGTCAGCCTTCGCACGCGAACGGCTGATCTGTCACTTCGGCGATGCGCGCGCGTGCATCGCATCAACCTGAACGGACTGAGACCCTATGCTGAACTGGGAAGAAGACACCACCACGGCCAAATCGGCTGCCCCCATCGCTACCCCGGCCGCGGCGTCGAACCTGCTTGCCTCGCAAGGGGAAACCCCGAGTGTGATCGCCTCGCAGTCGACACGTCGCGTGAGCGCCTCCGACAAGCGCGTGATCAACGGCACGACGGATGTGAATCAACTGGTGCCCTTCAAGTACAAGTGGGCCTGGGAAAAGTATCTGGCCGGTTGCGCGAACCACTGGATGCCGCAGGAAATCAACATGTCGCGCGACATCGCCCTGTGGAAAGACCCGAACGGTCTGACCGAAGACGAGCGCCGCATCATCAAGCGCAATCTCGGCTTCTTCGTGACGGCCGACTCGCTTGCGGCGAACAACATCGTGCTGGGCACCTATCGCCACATCACCGCACCGGAGTGCCGCCAGTTCCTGCTGCGCCAGGCCTTCGAAGAGGCGATCCACACGCACGCCTATCAGTACATCGTCGAGAGCCTGGGGCTGGACGAAGGCGAGATCTTCAACGCGTATCACGAAGTGCCGTCGATTCGCGACAAGGACGAATTCCTGCTGCCGTTCATTGAAGTGGTGGCGGACCCGTCGTTCCAGACCGGCACCCAGGAAGCCGATCAGAAGCTGTTGCGCTCGCTCATCGTGTTCGCCTGCATCATGGAAGGTCTGTTCTTCTACGTCGGCTTCACGCAGATCCTCGCGCTGGGTCGTCAGAACAAGATGACCGGTGCTGCAGAGCAATATCAGTACATCCTGCGCGACGAGTCGATGCACTGCAACTTCGGCATCGATCTGATCAACCAGGTAAAGCTGGAAAACCCGAACCTGTGGACGCCGGAGTTCCGCGAAGAGATTCGCGAGCTGTTCAAGAAGGCGGTCGAGCTGGAGTATCGCTACGCTGAAGATACGATGCCGCGCGGCGTGCTCGGTTTGAACGCGGGCATGTTCAAGAGCTATCTGCGCTTCATCGCGAACCGTCGCTGTTCCCAAATTGGTCTCGAGGCGCTCTATCCGAACGAAGAGAATCCGTTCCCGTGGATGAGCGAGATGATCGATCTGAAGAAGGAGCGCAACTTCTTCGAAACGCGAGTGATCGAGTACCAGACCGGTGGCGCGCTGAGCTGGGACTGAGCGCGGATCGAGCAGGAAGTGAAATTTGGATGCTGGCTGCAAAGCCAGTATCCATGCGGGTTTCGAGAGGATGGTGTGAGCGTGCGCAGCACGAGGGCGCGCCAGCAAGAGAAGTCAAAGAGAAGGCGCAGGTCACGCACATCCTCCTGTCTCGCACGTCGTCACGCTCGCTTCGCATGCCTCGATATGCGAATGCCATGTGCATCAAATACAACAGATTGACTTCTTCGTTGCGAACGTTGTGCGATTTTTTACGCGCAAAGTATTAACATCGCATCACAAAAGAATTATGATTCGCTCAAATAAATTGCAGTCTCGATGAACACACGAAAGCACATTGCTTTCCTCCCGCGACAGAGAGCTGGTAGTTACGGAGCGTAAAAACCTTGGTGCATAGCAAGCAGTATCGCTTATCCGCTATCGCAATCTCCTCCCTCCCGATGACGGGACAGGCAAGCTACCCCCCGAAGAATCTGGCGAATCCCCTTTCTCAAGACAATCGAATTGCTGGCGGCAATGTCGCCGGCAATTTTTTTGCGCGCGTGACCACTCACGGTCAGCGTCATGCGCGCAGCGCCGAATTCATTAGCGTAAGCCGTCGAAGTCCGATGCGTACGCCGATGAATAGCCCGCTCGCCGGCGGTTCGCCGCATGGTGGTCGGGTTTCCTTCTCAGGTGGTTTTGTTTGAGTGATCTCTCACGTTAAGGAGCAAAGTGATGGCTACTACTGCTAAGAAAAAACCCGCAGCCAAGAAGGCTGTTGCCAAGAAGCCGGTAGCGAAGAAGGCTGCCGCCGCCAAGAAGCCTGTGGCCGCCAAGAAGCCGGTCGCGAAGAAGGCTGTGGCCGCCAAGAAGCCGGCAGCGAAGAAGGTCGCCGCCAAGAAGCCGGCAGCCAAGAAGGTTGCGGTGAAGAAGGTTGCCGCCAAGAAGCCGGTCGCCAAGAAGGCAGCGGTGAAGAAGGTTGCCGCCAAGAAGCCGGTCGCCAAGAAGGCGGCGGTGAAGAAGGTTGCCGCCAAGAAGCCGGTTGCCAAGAAGGCCGCAGTCAAGAAGGTCGCTGCCAAGAAGCCGGTCGCCAAGAAGGCCGCAGTGAAGAAGGTCGCTGCCAAGAAGCCGGCGGCCAAGAAGGCGGCAGTGAAGAAGGTTGCGGCGAAGAAGCCGGCGGCGAAGAAGCCTGCTGCGGCGGCGAAGAAGCCGGCCGTGAAGAAGGCTGCCGCCAAGCCTGCCGCCAAGCCTGCCGCAGCCCCGGCTGCAGCACCGGCAGCAGCACCGAAGACGGCGCTGAACCCGGCAGCGGCATGGCCGTTCCCGACCGGCAGCCGTCCGTAATTCGATTGCCGATGCAGGAACCAAGGCACGTGAGTGCCGTTTGATCGAGTAGGCCTACTCGATCCGAAACCCGCTGTGATGAGTCATCGTCGCAGCGGGTTTTTTCTTGCTCGCTCAGTGCGTCACACGCGTGACGCCGCCGCTCGAGAGCAGACGCACGCGCTGCCCCGGCTGGAATGCTTCGTCGGCATCCTGCGTGATCGCGCGCAGCTCGCCGTTGTCGAGTCGCACGGTGATCTCCAGGCCCGCTTTCTTGCTCATGCGGTTTTCGACGGCCTGGCCAGCCACGGCACCCAACAGACCGCCGATGATGCCCGTGGCGATCGACCCGCGACCGCCACCGATGGCACTGCCGCCGACGGCGCCCAGCGCACCGCCACCCACCACGCCGAGAATGCCCGGATCGCCGTTGCTGCTATCGATCGTGACCGGGCGCACCGATTCGACCGTCCCCATGCGCACGACTTGCTCGCGCTGCGCCTGGCGGCTGCTGTAGACGCTCGCGGAATTGCTCGGGCCGAACGCCGTGCAGGCGGACAGCGAGAGCGACGCGGCGGCGGTGAGAAGGATGAGCGATGTGGTCAGTCGTGCCATGGTTGTGTCGTTCCTCAAGTCATGCAAAGCGGTAGCCAAACGCGGCTTCGAAGTGTGCGTCGATCTCGGCGCGCGTCGGCGCGTAAGTCTGCGGGCCCTGCTCGGCAATCTTGAGCGAACCCATCAGACTGGCCAGGCGGCCGGTGGTCGGCCAGTCGAGGCCCTTGTCGATACCGTATAGCAATCCGCCACGGAAGGCATCGCCGCACCCGGTGGGGTCGACGACACGCGTGGCCGTCACGGCGGGAATGTCGTGCTGCTTGCCGCCGGCGAAGATCAGGGCCCCGTGTTCTCCGCGCGTGACGACAAGTGCCTCGACGCGCGACTGGAGGTCATCCATCGACCAGCCGGTCTTCGTGCAGAGGAGCTTGGCTTCGTAGTCGTTGACCGCAAGGTACGTGGCGAGTTCCACCATGCGACGCAGCGCCTCCGGCGAGAGCAGCGGCAGGCCCTGGCCCGGATCGAACACGAACGGCACCCCGGTGGCGGCGAAGCCTTCGGCGTGGGTGAGCATGGCGTCGGGGGCGTCCGGTGCGACGATGCCGAGTGTCGCGCCGCTGACATCGGCCACGCGGTTGCGCGCCGAGAACATCATCGCGCCCGGGTGGAAGGCGGTGATCTGGTTGTTGTCCAGATCGGTGGTGATCATCGCATTGGCCGTCATGCTGTCCGTGACCATGCGAACGAAGTCCGTGGTCATGCCGAGCGACTGGAAGCGCTCGACATAGGGCGCGCCGTCTTCACCGACGGTGGCCATGACCACCGGTGCGCCGCCCAGCAGATGCAGGCTGTAGCCGATGTTGCCGGCACAGCCGCCGAAGTTGCGGCGCATCGTCGGCACCAGGAAGCTGACGTTCAGGATATGTACCTGATCGGGCAGGATGTGCTCGCCGAAGCGGCCTTCGAACGTCATGATGTTGTCGTAGGCGAGCGAGCCGCAGATCACGGTAGTCACGGGGGATATCCTTGCGAAAGGGGAAGCGGGGGCCAATCAGGGAGGGCAGACGGTTGGCCAGTCGCGCTGCCGGGGCATGCTGGAAAACTGGCCGGTGCCATCACCGCACCGGCACGGGCACTGCGATCCGGCCGCGCACCGGGTTTGCCGGGCGGGCCAGAGATACGCCGATGGGCGAAGTGGCTTACGACAACGCGGCGAGTGCGGCGTCGTAGTTCGGCTCGTTCTTGATCTCGGGCACGAGCTCGGCGTGGACGACGCGGTTATCGGCATCGAGCACGACGACGGCACGCGCCGACACGCCGGCGAGCGGGCCGGTGGTGATCGCCACGCCGTATTGCTTGAGGAACTCTCGGCCACGCATGGTCGAGAGCGTGACGACGTTGTTCAGGCCTTCGGTGGCGCAGAAGCGGCTCATCGCGAACGGCAGGTCAGCCGAGATCACGAGCACGACCGTGTTGTCGAGCTTGCCTGCGGCTTCGTTGAACTTGCGAGTCGAGGTGGCGCAGGTCGGCGTGTCGAGACTCGGCACGATGTTGAGTACCTTGCGCTTGCCCGCGAAGTCGTCGAGCGAGACGTCCTGCAACTTGGCATTGACCAGCGAAAAGGCCGGTGCGGTCTGCCCCTTCTGCGGGAACTGGCCGTCGACTTCGATGGGGTTGCCCCCGAGTGTGACTTGGGACATCTGTATCTCCTAGGTTGAATGCAACAGCGCTATCACGGATAAAACGCGAGCACCCGGTAGTTACTGGCTAGCGCTGCCTGCGCCGTCAATCGTAACCGAATCGTGCGTTCGTTGTGTGGCGCCAGGCCCGCGACACGCAGCGTGGCGTCGGCGACGTAATCGCTCGCCGAAAACACGCGTCGCACGACCGGTTTGCCGTCGATGTCCGACAGCGTGAGTTCGAGCGACGGCCAGGCCACCGCGTAGTCGGCCTGGTTGCGGATGAAGACGGTGAGCGTCATCGGCACGGCCTCGCCCGAGGTGGCGTTGCTCGCGGGGGTTCCGGTGGTCACGTCGGTCGTGCCAGGCGCGTCCGTGACCAGCGTCACGCTCGAGATCTGGACCTTGTCCGGCTGGCGTGGCGGCGCGATCGTCACGTGTATTGGCCGACCGATCGCCGCGAACACGCCGCGCAACGCCGGCACGCGATCGACGAGTGCGGCACGTTCGATCCACGCCCATTGCGCAAGCAGACCGGCGATGGCCAGCGCGATCAGCAGGCGCCAGACCATGCGACTGGCGCCGGGGCGCGAGGGGTGTCCGCCGAGGCGGGACGACGTCGGAGCATCGGTCGCCATCGCCGACGTGGGAGACGCCATTGACGCGGTGGGTGCCGCGAGAGTCGTGGCATCGTCGTCGATATAGCGACCCGGACCGTGTCGCATCTGCGCACGGCTCTCGTCGGGCGTGCCCAGCAGCGCAGCGATCGCGGTGGGCGTGAGCATCTCGGGTACCGCGGGCCGTTCGGCGGACGTCGCGGGTTCGTTAGCTGGCGCCGGCGCCGCGTCAACAGGCGTTTCGTGAGGCACCGGCGACGTCGGCCATGCCGCGCTCATGTCGGACTGACTGATGCTACCGGTGGTGCTGTTGGGGGTGTCGGGCGCGTCGGCGGCGTCGGCCGTGTCGGCAGCGTCGCCGCGAACATTGGCATCGGCATTCGCCTCGACATCGGTGCTCGACGTGGACATCGCGTCGGGCGAGGCAGTGTCGCTCTCGTGCGCTTCGCCGGGCGGCTCGCACAGATAGGCCTGACCGTCGAACACCTCGCGGCAAGTGCCGCAGCGCACGAGGCCGTCGCGCAGCTTGAGCTGATCCGCCACCACGCGAAAGACGGTATGGCAGTGAGGGCAGCGGGTAGCGAGAACGCGCGAGGGGCGGGGCATGGGCGTCGAGGCGTCGAGAACGAGAACCCGGAGACTCGGCGCGTCGTGTGCGACTTAGCTGGCGGCCTGCCCGTGCAGGCAGACCCAGCCGTCGTGAGCACGCCAGACCGACATCTTCATATAGGGCGCGTAGGCGGCAATCACCTCGTCCGCCTGACGCTCCAGCACGCCGGACAGCGCGAGTCGTCCACCCGGCGCCACGCGCGAGGTCAGCATCGATGCGAGCAGTTTGAGCGGATTCGACAGGATGTTGGCGACCACGATATTGAATTGACCGTCGCGCAGATCGGCGGGCAGTCCGTATTCGACCGTCGCCTGATTGCGCTCGCTGTTATAGCGGGCGGACTCGACGGCCTGTGGATCGATGTCGATACCGATCACCGGATCGGCGCCGCACTTGCGCGCCAGAATGGCCAGAATGCCCGAGCCGCAGCCGTAGTCGAGCAACGATTGACCCGGCTGAACATGCTGTTCGAGCCACTCCATGCACAGCCGCGTGGTCGGGTGGCTGCCGGTGCCGAACGCGAGGCCCGGGTCGAGTTCAAGGATCAGGGCGTCGGTGTCCGGGGCGTCGTGCCACGACGGCACGACCCAGATACGCTGGCCGATCTGCATCGGTTCGAACTGCGATTGCGTGAGGCGCACCCAGTCCTGCTCTTCCACATCACGCAACGTGAACGCGGGCGACTCGGTGAGCCCAAGTTCGTTGACGGCCGCCGCGAGCAGCACGGCGGCGTCCTGGTCTTCCCCCACCAGCGCGACCACGCGCGAGTGTTGCCACGCGGTGTCCGGCGGGGTCAGGCCCGGCTCGCCGAACATCGGTTGCTCGTCGGGCGTGTCGGCGTCCGCGTCTTCCACGGAGACCGACAGCACGCCCAGATCGAGCAGGGCGTCCGACAGGGCCTCGGCTTGGGCGCGGGCAACTTCTACGACGAGTTCGCGATACATGGCGAGTGATTTCCTGCTGATGAACGGCGAATCCGCCGCTTAGTTGCTACCGACGGCCGACTTCTGCGCCAGCTTGTGTTCCAGATAATGGATGCTCGTACCGCCTTCGACAAACTTGGCGTCGAGCATCAGTTCCCGGTGCAGCGGAATATTCGTCTGGATACCTTCGATCACGATTTCCGACAGCGCGACACGCATGCGGCGAATGGCCTGCTCGCGCGTTGCGCCGTAGGCGATCAACTTGCCGATCATCGAGTCGTAGTTCGGCGGCACGAAGTAGCCGTTATAGGCGTGCGAGTCGACGCGAATGCCGGGGCCGCCCGGCATATGCCAGGCCGTGATGCGACCCGGCGACGGCGTGAACTTGAATGGATCTTCGGCGTTGATGCGGCACTCGATCGCGTGACCCTGGAACTGGATGTCGCGCTGACGGAACGCGAGCTTCTCACCGGCCGCGATGCGAATCTGTTCCTGCACGATATCGATACCGGTGATCATTTCCGTGACCGGGTGCTCGACCTGCACGCGCGTGTTCATTTCGATGAAGTAGAACTCACCGTTCTCGAACAGGAATTCGAACGTGCCGGCACCGACGTAACCCATCTTCTTGCACGCGTCGGCGCAGCGATCGCCGATGCGCTCGATCAGACGACGCGGAACCAGCGGCGCGGTGGCCTCTTCGATCACCTTCTGGTGGCGGCGCTGCATCGAGCAGTCGCGCTCGCCCAGCCAGACGGCGTTCTTGTGCTTGTCGGCGAGGATCTGGATTTCGATATGGCGCGGGTTCTCGAGGAACTTCTCCATATAGACTTCCGGGTTGCCGAAAGCGCGGCCGGCTTCTTCACGGGTCATGTTGACCGCGTTCACGAGCGCCGCTTCCGTATGCACCACGCGCATGCCGCGACCGCCGCCGCCGCCGGCGGCCTTGATGATCACCGGATAGCCGATCTGACGTGCGATACGCACGATTTCCTTGGGATCGTCGGGCAACGCGCCTTCCGAGCCCGGCACGCACGGCACGCCGGTCTTGATCATCGTCTGCTTGGCCGAGACCTTGTCGCCCATCAGGCGAATGGTGTCGGGGCGCGGGCCGATGAACGTGAAACCCGATTGCTCGACGCGTTCGGCGAAGTCGGCGTTCTCGGAGAGAAAGCCGTAACCCGGGTGGATGGCCTGGGCGTCGGTGACTTCCGCCGCGCTGATGAGCGCCGGCATGTTCAGATAGCTTTGCGGCGAGGGCGCCGGACCGATACAGACGGCTTCGTCGGCGAGCTTGACGTACTTCGCTTCCTTGTCGGCTTCGGAATAGACGACAACGGTCTTGATGCCCATCTCACGGCACGCGCGCTGGATGCGCAGAGCGATTTCGCCGCGGTTGGCGATGAGGATTTTTTCAAACATTATGTGCAGTCCTGCCCGTAAGGGGAGAGGAGCGGGGCCGGACGCCGCATGCCGCTGCGTGGGCGGGGCGTCCGACAACCGGCATTAGCCGATCACGAACAGCGGTTGACCGTATTCCACGGCCTGACCGTTCTCGACGAGGATTTCCTTGATCACGCCGGTCTTGTCCGACTCGATCTCGTTGAGCAGCTTCATCGCTTCGATGATGCACAGCGTCTGGCCTTCCTTGACCGAGTCGCCGACTTGCGCAAACGGATCGGCACCCGGCGACGGGGCGCGATAGAACGTACCGACCATCGGCGACGTCACGATATGACCTTGCGGCAGGACCGGGGCTGCCGGTGCCGCTGCCGGTGCGGCGACCGCTGCCGCGGGAGCTTGCGCGGCGACCTGCGGGTAGGCGGCCGGCATGGCCATCTGCATCGGCGCGGCGATGACCTGGGGCGGCGCCTTGACGATGCGGACCTTGCCTTCGCCTTCAGTGACTTCGAGTTCGGAAATACCCGATTCGGCCACGAGATCGATCAACGTCTTGAGTTTGCGCAAATCCATGAAGGAAGCTCCTTAATTCGGTATCGACGCGGGGGCAACCCCCGCGAGGGGAAATAGGGGATGAGAAGGCTACCCGCCGGCGAGTCGCCGCAGGGCAAATTCGAGTGCGAAGGTGTAGCCGCGCCAGCCCAGGCCGCAGATCACGCCTTGCGCGATATCGGAAAAGTACGAGTGATGCCGGAAGGCCTCGCGCGCATGGACGTTCGAGAGATGAACCTCGACGAACGGAATGCCCACGCCGGCCAGCGCGTCGCGTATCGCCACGCTGGTATGCGTGTAGGCCGCGGGGTTGATGACGATGAAGTCGATCGACGCGTCGCGTGCCGCCTGAATCCGGTCAACCAGTGCGCCTTCGTGATTGCTCTGGAACGTCTCCAGCTCGGCGCCCGCCGCCTTGGCCTGCGCCTCGAGGGCCGTGTCGATGTCTGTCAGCGTCGTGTGACCGTACACCGCCGGCTCGCGAGTACCGAGCAGGTTGAGATTGGGGCCGTGGAGCACGAGAATGCGGTGAGGCATTGGCGAATCAAATTTCACGAAATTGGGCGCAATTAAACGCCAGTTGGTGGATTTTGTCCAGTGGGGTGAAAATGAGGCACCGTTCGGAACCCCGTCACTCACGTCTGGCGGGACTTCCCGCGATCCCGGGCGTCGCGGCGCGGAATCAGCGCAGTGCTTTGAGCGCCGAGCGCACCTCGTCCGGCGTAACGCGGCCGAGCTTTTTGTAGTGCAGGCGGCCTTGTGGGTCAATCACTACGGTAAACGGTAGCGCACCGGCCTTGTCGCCCAGCACGCGGGCCAGGTCGGTGCCCGCGTAGCCTGCCACGAGCAGCGGGTAATTGACTTTCACCTTTTGCTCGAAGGCGATCATGTTCTGAGCCGAATCGATGCCGATTCCAACGAATTGAACGTTTTTCCCCCCGAATTCGGTCGCCAGCGCCTGAAGATCGGGCATTTCTTCGACGCAGGGGCCGCACCAAGGCGCCCAGAAGTTGACGACGAGCGTCTTGCCTCGCCATTGCGAGACGGCCTGCTCGTTACCACTCAGGTCTGGCAGCCGCGTCGCGAGCAGTTGGGCGACCGCGGCGTCCGGCACGCTTGTCGGCTGCTCGTTCCGCTGACCGAACCAGAAACCGGCTGCCAGTCCCGCGAGGGCCAGAATCAGGAGAATAACGATGCGTTTTGCCATGAAATGGGGGGCGAATGTGCCGGAAGTCCACAATAGACGAAAAACGGGCGCCAATTGCGGAGAAATTAAGCGGAGACTAGACAGCGTGAGGGGGAAATCGCGGCAATCGCAATATACCCCCGAGCGTCGATCAGTGGCTGGATGCTTGCTCCGTGACCTCGGTACTGGCGATCAGTGTGCGCAGACCGTCCGCGTCGGCGCGAACCGGCCGGCCATTCCCGTCGGTGGCCTTGAGTGCGCCACGCATGTCGTCCATGGAGTAAAGTGACACGTGCACCCCTGCCGGTTCACCGAGCTGCCCCCGCTCGCGCCATAGGAAACTCAGCGTCTCGACCATGCCGCGACCGTTGAAATGGCGACTTTCCGAGACTTCGTAGTCGATGCCCCGGTTGAGCAGATCGATGGCGAATTCCTTTGGGTTGTCGCAAAATGCCTGCAAGTAGATATCGGATAGCGACGTTGCCGTTCCGTTATAGACGGCGCCCGTGATGTAAGGCCGGTAGCGCGCCAGCGAAGTCATGACTGCCAGTGCGACCTGACGCAGATGCGCCAGCTCGGCCGGCTGCGTATCCGACAGGAACGTCTGGACGTACTCGCGGACTTCTGCTTCGATCTGATCGTTATCTGGCAGCAATTCACCTGCAATTCGCGTCTCGCCGGTCACCTGCTTCGCCGCCTTGCGTTTCGCGCTCGCATAGTCGGCGCCCTCCTCGGCGATGAGGCGGGCGGCCACCAGGGCGATTTCCTCGCGCAGGCGTTGGGCGTCGGTCCAGGATTTGCGTGTCATGCCTGCGATCATACCCGAAAGGCATTGCGCTCCACGCCACGGGTACAATGGCGATTCCGGCTGTTCGGCCTTCCCCATTCCTTGTACGGGCGCGGCCCGTCCTCACCTCGCTCCCCATCCATGCATATTCATATTCTTGGCATCTGCGGCACGTTCATGGGCGGTCTTGCGGTGCTCGCGCGGCAGGCCGGGCATACCGTGACCGGTTGCGACGCCAACGTCTATCCGCCGATGAGCACCCAATTGGAGGCGCAGGGCATTCGGCTGATCGAAGGGTTCGATGCGGATCAGGTTGCGCTCAAGCCAGACCTGTTTGTCATCGGTAACGTGGTGTCGCGCGGCAATCCGCTGATGGAAGAGATCCTCAACCGGAATCTGCCGTACACGTCGGGCCCGCAATGGCTCGGTGAGCACGTGCTGTCGAAGAAGTGGGTGCTGGCCGTGGCGGGAACGCACGGGAAAACGACGACGACGTCGATGCTTGCCTGGATTCTCGAAGACGCGGGGTACCACCCGGGCTTTCTCGTCGGAGGCGTGCCGATGAACTTTGGCATCTCGGCGCGATTGACCGACAGCGATTTCTTCGTGATCGAGGCCGACGAATACGATACGGCGTTCTTCGACAAGCGCTCCAAGTTCGTTCATTACCATCCGCGCACCGCCATCCTGAACAATCTCGAGTTCGATCACGCGGACATCTTCCCCGATCTGACGGCGATCGAGACGCAATTCCATCATCTGGTGCGCACCGTGCCGGGCCAGGGCCGCCTGATCGTCAACGGTCGCGAGGCCGCGCTCGAGCGCGTGCTGGCGCGCGGCTGCTGGAGCGAGGTGGAGCGCTTCGGCGTGACCGACGGCTGGCATGTCGCCCAGGCCAACGATGCGCTTGCGCCGTGGCAGGAAGCCTTCTGGGTCCATCACGGCGCGACGGCAGCCGGGGAAGTGAAGTGGTCGCTGCAGGGCGAGCACAATCGGATGAACGCGCTGGCGGCGGTAGCTGCCGCACGACACGTAGGTGTGCCGCCGGAGCAGGGCGCGGCATCGCTGGGCAAGTTCCAGAATGTGAAGCGTCGTATGGAGATGCGCGGCGAAGCGGCTGGCGTCACTGTGTACGACGATTTCGCTCACCATCCGACCGCCATTCAGACGACGCTGGCCGGATTGCGTCGCCGCGCCGGCAGCGCCCGTATCCTGGCGGTGCTTGAGCCGCGCTCGAATACGATGAAGCTCGGCGTGATGAAGGCCCAACTGCCGGCCAGCCTGGCGGATGCCGATCTGGTGTTCGGCTACGGCGCGCCGTCCGGGAAGGACGCCCTTGGCTGGAATCTCGCCGAGGCGCTCGCGCCGCTCGGCGCCCGCGCGCAGGCGTTCAGCGACATCGACGGGCTGGTGCGAGCAGTGAGCGCGGCGGCACAGCCGGGTGACCAGGTCGTGGTGATGAGTAACGGCGGCTTCGGTGGCATTCACCAGAAATTGCTCGATGCGCTCGCGGCGCGCGCCTGATGTGCGCGTCTTTGTGTCCGAGTACTGACCTGCTTTTATCGGGGCTCATATTCCTATGATTCTCTATTTGCATGGCTTCCGTTCGTCGCCGCGCTCCTTCAAGGCGCAATTGATGGCTGCCCGCATGCACCGGCTTGGCCTGGGGCGTGAGTGGGCTTGCCCGCAGTTGCCGCCGTCGCCGCTGGCTGCGGTGGTCGACGCGCAGCGTCTGCTCACCGGTGTGAAGGCCGAAACGTTGACCATCGTGGGCAGTTCGCTGGGCGGTTACTACGCCACCTACCTGGCCGAGAAGCTCGGCTGCCGCGCAGTGTTGCTCAATCCGGCAACGCGCCCTTACGACGATCTGGGCAAATGGCTGGGCGAACAGCCGATGTGGCACGGCGGCGGCACCATCGTCGTCGAGCCGCGGCATCTGGACGAGCTGCGCATGATCGACGTGGCGCAGATCACGCGTCCCGAGCGCTACTACCTCGTCGCTGCGACCGGCGATCAGACGCTAGACTACCGTGACATGGTGGCGAAGTTTGCGGGGGCGAAGCTGACCCTGATCGACGGCAGCGACCATGGCATTTCCGATTTCGCCAACTATATGGACGACGTGCTGCGCTTCGCCGGCATCGACGTCCCCCCTTCGCCCGGTGCCGCCGGCCCGTTCGCGGGCGAATAACGCGTTTGCCCGTTCCGCCCTAAACCGCCGCACGTTGGCGGGCTACAATGTCGCCTATTGCGATCGATGGCTGTTTCATGAACATTTTTTTTGAGGAATCCGGCGGCTTCAAGGCTGGCACGGTGTTGTCGCAGCAAGGTGAGTCGTACCAGGTGGAGCTGCCCGGCGGACGCCGCAGCAAGATCAAGGGGCGCGACGTGCTGCTGCGGTTCGAGTCGCCTTCGCCCGCCGAGATGATCACGCAGGCACAGGCCGCCGCGCAGGACCTCGACATGAGTTTCCTGTGGGAATGCGCGCCGGCCGAGGAATTTGCGTTTCCGGTGCTGGCCGCCGAATACTTCGGCGAAGGGGCGAGCGTGGCGCAACAGGCCGGGCTGGCGCTGGCCCTGCAGGCCTCGCCGGTGTATTTCCGCCGCAAGGGTCGCGGCCAATACCAACGCGCGCCGCAGGAGCAGTTGCAGGCCGCGCTCGCGGGACTCGCCCGCAAGCAACAGCAGGCGGAATTGCAGGCCGGCTATGCCGATCAACTGATCGCCGGCACGCTGCCGGACGCGCTCAAGGGCAAGGAGCTGCTGCTGCTGTTCCGCCCCGACAAAAACGCCATCGAGTGGAAGGCGCTCGACGCCGCCGCCATCGCGCTGGGCAAGACACACGCCGAGGTGATGCTCGCCTGCGGCGGCATTTCGTCGCCGCGCGCCTATCACGAGGCGGCGTTCCTCTACGAACACTTTCCGCGCGGCACCGGCTTCCCCGAACTGGGACCGACGCCGCTGCCCGGCGACGACTTGCCGCTGGCCGACGTGCAGGCGTTTTCCATCGACGATTCGACGACGACCGAGATCGATGACGCGCTCTCGGTGCAGGTGCTGCCCGACGGACTGTTGCGCGTGGGCATCCACATCGCGGCGCCGGCGCTTGGCATCACGCGCGGCGACGCCATCGACGAGATCGCGCGCGTGCGCCTGTCGACGGTCTACGCGCCGGGCGAGAAGATCACGATGCTGCCCGATGCCGTGGTTGAGGCATACACGCTTGCCGAAGGGGGCGCGCGTCCGGCGTTGTCGCTGTACGTCGTTGTGAAGGCCGACACCTACGAGATCATCGCCACGGAAACGCACGCGGAACGGGTGCCGATCTCCGCGAACCTGCGCCACAACGAACTCGACGCGATCATTACGGCCGAGACACTCGCCGACGGCAGCGGCGACTATCCGCACAAGGAAGAACTGCGGTTGCTGTGGCCGTTCGCGCAGTCGCTCTACGACAAGCGCCAGGCCGCGCGCGTGGGCTACGGCCTTCGTCCGGAAGTGCAGAACAAGACTGACTTCAATTTCTACGTCGAGGGCGAGCAGGTCACGATCAAGCAGCGCATGCGTGGCGCGCCGTTGGATCTGATCGTCGCCGAGATGGCGATTCTCGCGAACAGCCGGTGGGGACGCTTGCTGGCCGAATGCGGTGTGCCCGGCATCTACCGTGCCCAGCGTGCCTACGGGGTGAATCGCACGCGCATGCAGACGTCGCCCGCACCCCACGAAGGCCTGGGCGTCGAGCAGTACGCGTGGAGCACGTCGCCGCTGCGTCGCTACGTCGATCTGGTGAACCAGTGGCAGTTGATCGCATGCGTGCGTCACGGCGTGACGGCCAAGCTGGCGGCGCCCTTCAAGCCGAAGGATGCCGATCTTTATGTGACCGTCTCGAGCTTCGAAGCTGCTTATGCGGCCTATGCCGAGCATCAGAGCCGGATGGAGCGCTACTGGTGCCTGCGCTGGCTGATCCAGGAGAACAAGTCGCAGGTGCAGGCGAGTGTGCTCAAGGGGGACACGGTACGCCTGAACGACATTCCGCTGACGCTGATCGTCCTGGGGCTCGGCCCGCACGCGCGCGGTACGCAGATCATGCTCGACGTGCTCTCGCTCGACCTCGTGACGCTCAGCATCTCGGTGCGTGTTGCGCAAGTGCTTGGCGCCAGCCAGACCACCCTCGGCGACGACGATGACGAAGGGGCGGGCGGTGCAGGTGACGGCGGCGACGGTAGCGACGGGGCTGACAGTGCCGACAGTGCCGACAGTGCCGACAGCGCTGATGGGCCCGATCGCGCGCATGGCGAGAGGGGGGGCGACGATGCCGATGGGGAACCCGGGAGCGAAGGCGACGTCGGCGACGTCGCTGACGACTGCGACGAAACCCAAGGTGATGTCGATGCCTCGGCGGCGTCGTCCGACGCCGCCACTTCGCAAACCGTTGCGATCGCCTCCGGTACCTTGCCGCTTGCTGCCGCGCTGATGGCGGCCGGCGAGCGCGACGCGTCTGCCAGTTCGGCGTGCTGAAGCCGGCATTTGCCTCCGGCAACCTGAGCGCGGCGCGACGCCGCGGGTGGTCATTCATGCGCGAGCATCCGCTCGCCACGGGGCTGGCCATTTCCGCGGTGGTTCATCTGCTTGCGCTGGCGGTGCATTTCGTCGCGCCCGATCGTTTCCGGCTGCACAGTGCCGACACGCCGCTCGACGTCGTCCTCGTGAACGCGAAGTCGGCCAACGCCCCCGAGAAGGCTACGGCGCTGGCGCAAGCCAACCTCGTGGGCGGCGGCGAGCATGACGGCGAGCGTGCGACGTCACCGCTGCCATCGCGCGCGCTCGATCGTGACGGCGCGCCCGTCGCGCAGATCCAGCGCAATGTGAGTGAGCTGGAGGCGGTGCAGGAAAAGCTGCTCACGCAACTGCGCAACCAGTACGCCGCCACGCCGGCCTCGCCGCGCCATCGCGCCGACGCGCCGCAGCACGGGCAAGGGCTTGACGATCAGAACGTCGACCAGAAAATCGCCCGTCTGCAGGCGGAAATCGACAAGCAGTTGCGTGCCTATCAGACCCGCCCGAAACGTGGACAGGTCACGGCCAATACCCGTGAAGTGGCGTACGCGCGCTATTTCGACACACTGCGCCATCGCGTCGAACGCTACGGCACGGCGCACTTTCCCCAGATCGGCAACGAGCGACTTTACGGCGAGCTGATCGTCACGCTCAACGTCAATCAGCGGGGGGGGCTCGGTTATCACAAGGATGGTTGGAACGTCGCGGGCGTAGAAGTCACGCGCAGCTCCGGCAATCGCGATCTGGATCGCCGCGCGGTGGCGATCGTGCAGGCGAACGCGCCGTTTGGCGACTTCTCCGCCGAGATGAAGCAGCGCTACGACATTCTCGAAATCGTGACGCGCATGACCTTCTCGCGTCAGGGCGTGCAGGCCGAGACGCTCGCGGCACCGCCGGGCGCGGCGGCGCAGTAAGACACCCTGTGGGGACCGTCAGCAAACGCCTGAGCGCATGGGGCGCCGTGTACTATTCGGTGAAATGAAATGGGCACGGTCCGGCGGCGTCGAGATGTGAGGGTTCCGGCGACTGATGTCCGCCGAGTCTCGGCCAAACACAGTATTTGATGCACGCATTTGCGGCGCCTGCGCGAAAGCCCGGCGCCGCGTCTTTGACAACGATGACAAACCAAACGCTACCCGGGGAACTGCCGGCCGATCGCTACGCCGTGATCGGTCATCCCGTCGAACACAGCCAGTCGCCGTTCATTCACGCCGAGTTCGCGCGCGAAACTGGCCAGCATCTCACTTATGAGCGCCTGCTCGCGCCCCTCGATGCGTTCGCCGCCACCGTGCGCGCGTTCATCGAGCACGGCGCTCGGGGAGCCAACGTGACCGTGCCGTTCAAGCTCGAGGCGCATGCACTGGCGGATCACCTGACCGAACGCGCGCAGGCGGCGGGCGCCGTCAACACGCTGGTATTCGACGCGCGGGGCATCACGGGCGACAACACCGATGGCGTGGGACTTGTGCGCGACATCGAAGGCGCGCTTGGCGTGTCGCTCAAAGGCCGCCGCGTGTTGCTGCTCGGCGCGGGCGGCGCGTCGCGCGGTGCGATGCTGCCGCTGATCGAGGCGGGACCGGCAGTGCTGTTTATCGCCAATCGCACGGCGGCGCGTGCCGACGAACTCGTCGCACGTTTCGCGCAGGCGGCCGAGCGTCATGGTGTCGCGCTCGCCGGTGGCGGCTGGGACGCGGTGCCTGCAGCATTTGATGTCATTATCAACGCCACGGCCGGCAGCCTTCAGGGCGATGTGCCGCCGCTGCCTGCCGATGTCTACGCCGCTGGATCGCTGGCTTACGACATGATGTACGGCGCACAGCCGACGGTGTTCATGACGCACGCCTTGGCGGCCGGGGCGACGCGTGCCGCGGACGGTCTCGGTATGCTCGTCGAGCAGGCGGCCGAAGCGTTCGCGGTATGGCGCGGCGTGCGTCCGTCGACCGATGCCGTGCGCGCGGCCCTGCGCGCCCGGCTCGCCGCGAAAGGCTGATTTTTCCGATGGCCGCGCCGCGACGCGCCTCGCGCACGACCCGCCATCGCCACTGGGGGCCGTGGCAGTGGACAGCCTACGTCGTCACGTTGTTGTTTGTCGGCGTGCTGGCCACGCAACTCTATTACTTTGTGCAGATTGGCTGGTGGGTGCACTTCGATCCTTCGTCGACGGCGTTCATGCGCGCGGCCGAAGCGCGCTTGCGCGAGACGGATCCAAGGGCGACACTCAAGCACGAATGGGTGCCGTACGATCAGATCTCGCGCCATCTGAAACGCGCGATCATCGCGAGCGAAGATGCAAATTTCGTCAATCACGATGGGTTTGAGATCGACGCGATGCTCGGTGCGTGGGAGAAGAATCAGAAGAAGGGACGCATCGTCGCGGGCGGCTCGACCCTCTCCCAGCAACTGGCGAAGAATCTCTTCCTGTCGAGTGAGAGAAGCTACCTGCGCAAGGCCGAGGAATTGAGCATCACATGGATGCTCGAGTTCTGGATGAACAAGCAGCGGATCTTCGAGATCTATCTCAACTCGGTGGAGTGGGGCGAGGGCGTGTTCGGCGCACAGGCCGCCGCGCGCCACTACTACGGCATTCCTGCCTCGAAGCTCTCCGCGTGGCAGGCGGCGCGGCTGGCGGTGATGCTGCCGCGTCCGCGCTACTTCGATACCCATCGCAATTCGCCCTATCTCGCGCAACGCGCCGGTGTGATCGCGCGTCGCATGGGGGCGGCGGAGTTGCCGCCGTAACCCCTCGTCCGCGCGCGAACATTCGTGCGGGCGGCGTGCGGCTTGCGGTGTTGGGTGTGCGATCTGCGTCCGGCGCGAGTCGCGGCCTAGTGCCGCGAGGGCGCCGCGTCCGGCATCGGCTGTGCGCTCACGTGCATGACGGTGCGCGTCGGGAACGGGAGCGAGCAACCCACGGCCTCGACCGTCTCCTTGACGCCGCGCTGGAGATCCCAATAGAGGCCCCAGTAGTTACCCAGCAGCGACCACACTCGCACATTCACGATCACGGCGCTGTCGCCGACCTGCTTGACCATGACTTCCGGTGCTGGTTTGTCGAGCACTCGCGCGTCCTCTGCCACGCGGGCGCGCAGTGCGGTGATGGCGGCATCGAGATCGTCGTCGAGCGCGATGCCCACGGTGACCTCCATGCGACGCGTGGCGTTGCGGCTGAAGTTCGTGATCGGCTGGCCCCAGATCTGGTTGTTCGGCACGCAGACATAGATGCCGTCGGCATTGGTGAGCGTAGTGGTGAACAGGCTGATTTCGTCGACCGTGCCGGCCACCGATGCCCCGGCCGTGATGTAGTCGCCGTTACGGAACGGTCGCAGCACCAGTAGCATTGTGCCCGCCGCGATGTTCTGCAATGTGCCCTGCAGGGCCAGGCCGATGGCCAGGCCTGCGGCACCGAGCACCGCGATGATGCTGGCCGTCTGCACACCGAACTGGGCAAGCACGGCGACGAGCGTGACGATGCGCACCGACCACAGTACGACCGACTGGATCAGCGGCTTGAGCGTCGCGTCGAAGTGCGGCGAACGGCTCAACGCTCGCTGCACGAAGCGCGCCAAGCGCGTCGCGATCCAGAAGCCGATCAGCAGAATCAGCACGGCTTGCACGAACGACAGGCCGTAGCGAACGGCGTTGGCCGCCAAAAAACCCATCACGGCGTCGACAGACGCGAGCGGGGGAGTGACCTCAGTCATGTTGGGAATCTCCATGTCGATAGGCACCCGAGAGCGCCGATAACAAGATTGACGCCAAGTGTCCGGATTGGTTCGGCCAGCCGGCGCTCGCAGGCGATCGGTGGGGCGGGATACGTTGACGGAAGGGCGCGCCCGGCGAGCGATTGCGCTGCCGAACGACATGGCCTCGCACGCTTGATGCGACGCGCCGGCGCTTGCCCGTGACGTATCGGCGGCGTGCCTGCTACACTTGGCGTCGCCGCTTAGCAGGGAGACCCTCGTTTGATCAATGCCTTCGTTATCCATCAAGGCCGCCTGCAACAGGTGACGTGTGACCACCCCAGCGACCTGGCCAGCGTCTCGCCGGTCTGGGTCGATTTGCACAGCGAGTCGGAAGCGGAGCGGCGCTGGGTCGAGGAGGCCTACCACGTCAAGCTGCCGTCACGCGATGAAGTGACCGATATCGAGGCGTCGGCCCGCTACTATGAAGACGATGGCGGCGTGCTGCACATTCGCACCGACTTCCTGCTCGACGACGAAGAGCAATCGCGCAATGTGCCGGTCGCGTTCGTGGTGCTCAAGGACTTGTTGATTTCCATTCACGATGAAGACTTGCCGGTGTTCCGACTGGTGCGCATGCGTGCGCGCATTCGTCCGGGGTCGGTCCGCGACGCGATGGACGTGCTGCTCGATCTCTACTCCACCGATGCTGAGTACTCGGCCGATGCGCTCGAAGGAGTGTATGCCGCGCTCGAAGCGGTGAGCAAGCGGGTGCTTGGCAAGAATCTCACCGATGCGGACGCCGCCAAGGCGCTCGAGAGCATCGCCGCCGAGGAGGATTTGAACGGCCGCATTCGTCGCAACGTGATGGATACGCGCCGCGCGGTTTCATTTCTCATGCGCGCCCGCATGCTCAAGGACGAGCAGTACCAGGAGGGCAAGCAGATCCTGCGTGACATCGAGTCGCTCGACAACCATACGGCGTATCTGTTCGACAAGATCAACTTTCTGATGGACGCGACGATCGGTTTCATCAACATCAATCAGAACAAGATCATCAAGATCTTCTCGGTGGCGGCGGTGGCGTTTCTGCCGCCAACGTTGATCGCCAGTATTTACGGCATGAACTTCCAGTTGATGCCGGAGTTGCGCTGGGAAGTGGGCTATCCATTTGCCATCGGTCTGATGGTGCTCTCGGCGATCGCACCCTTCCTGTACTTCCGTCATCGCGGCTGGCTCGATTGAGCGTCGTGCGCCGCGCGCGTTGGCCATGCGTGGCAGCGGTGGAGCACTGATGTGGCGGCAGTGAGACGACGGTAATGCGGCCGTGAGTCAGCGCTAAGTCAGTGATCAGTCAGCGGTAAGTGAGTGGTAGGTCGGCGGTGAGTGAGCGGTGAGTGAGCGGTGAGACGGCGGTGAGCCAGCGATGTGGCGGCCTCCATCGGTGCGAGCGCCGGAGGTGGGGGGGCGAAGCAGGTAAAATAGCGTCTTTGCTGGAAGGAATCAGCGTCGAATCACCCTCCGTCGGAAATATCGCCGCCGGAACCCTGCCGGAACTCCGTCATGACATTCACAGAAGCACTCAGCGCTGCCTGGACGCGCAACAATTCTTTGCTTTGCGTGGGCCTGGATCCTGAGCCGTCGCGCATCCCTGCGCATCTGCAAGCGCAGCCGGACGCGATTTTCGAGTTCTGCCGCCAGATCGTGGATGCCACCGCCCCCTACGCGTGTGCCTTCAAGCCGCAGATTGCCTACTTCGCCGCGCATCGCGCCGAAGATCAGCTCGAGCGACTGATCGCGCACATCCACGCCGATCATCCGGGTCTGCCGGTGATTCTGGACGCCAAGCGTGGCGACATCGGCAGCACTGCCGAACAGTATGCGCGCGAAGCGTTCGAGCGCTATCGTGCCGATGCCGTGACGGTCAATCCGTATATGGGCTTCGATTCGCTGGAGCCGTATCTGGCGCACGCCGAGAAAGGGGTCATCGTGTTGTGCCGTACGTCGAATCCGGGCGGCAGCGATCTGCAATTCCTCGATGTCGATGGCAAGCCCCTGTATCAGACGGTGGCGCGCCTGGCCGCGGGGCCGTGGAATACGAGTGGTCAGATCGGCCTGGTGGTCGGCGCGACGTTCCCGGCGGAGATCGCCGCGGTGCGCGGCATCGTCGGCGACATGCCGCTGCTGATTCCCGGCGTGGGTGCCCAGGGCGGTGACGTCGAAGCGACGGTCAAGGCCGGCCGCACCGCGAACGGCACGGGCATGATGATCAACTCGTCGCGCGCCATCATCTACGCGGGTCGCGACGAGCACTTCGCGGCGGCGGCGGCCACCGCTGCGCAGAAGACGCGCGACAGCATCAACGCTTATCGCTGACCGGCTCGCGCGCCGATGCGCGGCGCGTCGTCATGCGACGCGGGACGTCATCATGACCGGTGATTGCGGGTGAGGGTTACGCCTCTGCCTTGTCCAGGAAATCGATGACGCCGCGCAGCGCGTGTTGCGCGGCCTGATTGCGCACCTGCGTGCGGTCCCCCTTGAAGCGCTTTGTCTCGACGAGGGTCGTGACACGGTTGCTCCACGCGAAGCACACCATACCCACCGGCTTGTCCGGCGTACCGCCGCCGGGGCCCGCCACGCCAGTGATCGACAGCGAGACGTGAGCACGACTGTTCAGCAGTGCTCCCTCGGCCATGGCGCGAGCCACCGGTTCGCTCACGGCGCCGTGCTTGTCGATCAGCTCGGGCGGAACCCCGATCATCTCGGACTTGGCTTGATTCGAGTAGGTCACGAAGCCGCGCTCGAACCATTGGCTACTGCCGGAGATGTCGGTAATCGCCGCCGCGACAAGGCCGCCGGTGCACGACTCGGCAGTGGTCAGCATCAACCGTTCGTCACGCAGACGATTGCCGACTTTGACCGACAGTTGGGCCAGAAGATTTTGTTCGGAGACCACGGGACGACGCCTTCAATAAGTCGATGCAACGAATACGTAACGGGTACCAACATTGGGTACCTGCGGGGGCGCCGCCAGCGAGGCGCCCATCATGGCCCGGTTTGTGCCAGCGTGCGGCGGCAAGCCGGGTCCGATCAGATCGAGCGCCACAGCGCGATCACGAGCAGCGTGCAAAAGGCCGCGACGAGATCGTCCAGCATGATGCCGAGGCCCCCCTTGACCGTGCGGTCGAAATAACGGATCGGCGGCGGCTTGACGGCATCGAAGAAACGAAACAGCACGAATGCCACCAGTTGGCTGACGAAGCTCGCCGGGGTAATGAGCAGCAACACAATCCAGAACGCGACGATCTCGTCCCAGACGACAGGACTTGGATCCGACGTGCCAAGCTTGCGCGCCGTATAGGCACAGATCCAGATACCACCAACGACGGACGCGGCGATCAGCACGCCCCAGCCCGTGACCGTCAGATACAGGTTGAGCACCAGATACGACGCCCAGCCGAAAAGCGTGCCCACCGTGCCCGGCGCGAACGCCGACAGGCCCGTGCCGAAGCCGAGCGAAAACAGGTGGGCGGGGTGCGACAGCAGGAACCGCGAGTTCGGCCGGCGCGGGCCGCTGCCCGGGTTGACGGCGGCCGTTTGATCAGTGCTCATTGGAAATGGTCGAAACTTTTGAAATCGGCAGCGACGGACGCGCCAGTCTTGTCGTGGAGGTCTAGCCTCGGGTGGCGCGTGTCGGGAAGCGCTATTGTACCGATACGCGTGAGGCGTATGCCGAGTTCGTTGCCGATCGCCTCGATTCGCGGCCGTTGCACGCTGTCGGCGCAGAAGCACAATTGGTAGTCGTCGCCGCCTGCCAGTACGCACATTCGCTGAATCGCGGGTGTTTGCGCCGCCAGCAGGGCGGAGCGCGGCACGACGTCGACGTTTACCCGCGCGCTCATGCTGGAGCGCTCCAGGATATGGCCGAGGTCGCCCAGCAGCCCATCGGACACGTCGAGGGCGGCGCGAGCCACGCCACGCAGCGCCAGCCCGAGCGCCACCTGCGGCTCGGGCCAGTCCAGGGCGCGGCGTGCGAGCGCGAGGTCGGTGCTCGACAACGTCCATTCGCCTCGTATTGCGCCGAGCGCCAGCCGGGCATCGCCGAGCGTGCCGGAAACCCAGATGTCGTCGCCGGGTTGCGCCGCATCGCGGCGCAAGGCCTGAGCGCCGGGCACGCTGCCGAAGACCGTCACGCAGAGGTTGCGCGGGCCACGCGTGGTGTCGCCTCCGATCAGTGGGCATGCATAGCGGTCGGCCAGCGCCGCGAGGCCCTCGGCGAACGGCGCGAGCCAGGCCGCGTCACTGTCGGGTAGGGCGATCGCCAATGTGAAGCCCAGTGGCCGCGCGCCCATGGCCGCCAGATCCGATAGGTTGACGGCGAGGGTCTTGTGGCCGAGTGCGCGCGGATCAACATCGGCAAAGAAGTGGCGGCCCTCCACGAGCATGTCGGTCGAAATCGCGAGCTGTTCGCCGGCGGGCGGACGCAGCAGGGCGCAGTCGTCCCCGATGCCGAGCGTGACATGCTCGCCCTGCCGCGTCGCGCGGGCGAAAAAGCGGTCGATCAGCGAGAACTCGGACAGCGGCGAAGTTGAGGAGGATGTCGGGGTCATGAGCAACGGCGCGATTGCCGGCCTTGGTCGGGCGCTTCGCGTTGCGGGACCACTCCGGTGCAACGCGGGGCGCCAAGGGACATCAGGCGGTGGGCAAAGAATAAAGGGCTGCGGTGATGCACAGGCAAGCCCCTATTCTAAGAGGCGTCCCCCGCTTTCCCAAGCAGACAAAGCGGGGACGCCGCGATTTCAGCCGGATTCTCAGGCCCGTCTCGGACAAGCCCTTGGTTGAAACACATCCGCGGTCCGAAAACGCGCGTGATGGTGCGATGCAGCGTTGAATTTTCCCGCATTATTGGCCACTATCGGCGGGGAAGCCGTACAGCGCAGGTGCAGCCCCTATCCGCTTTTTGCATAAATGGCGTGAATAAATAGGGCTACAATTTGCACTGAAAATCCGACCCCATTCTGTTCGTCAAGAGCCTCCCCTCATGCCCACGCCGATCGATCCGAAACTGCGCGAAGCTGCGCTCGAATATCACGAATTCCCCACCCCCGGCAAAATCGCTATCGCGCCGACCAAGCAACTGCTCAACCAGCGCGATCTGGCACTGGCGTATTCGCCGGGCGTTGCGGCCGCGTGTGAGGAAATCGTCGTCGACCCGCTCAATGCGTCGCGCTACACGGCGCGCGGCAATCTGGTCGGTGTGATCACGAACGGCACGGCCGTGCTCGGTCTGGGCGATATCGGCCCGCTGGCATCGAAGCCGGTGATGGAAGGCAAGGGCGTGTTGTTCAAGAAATTCGCCAATATCGACGTGTTCGATATCGAAATCGCCGAGAAAGACCCCGAAAAGCTCGTCGATATCATCGCAGCGCTGGAGCCGACCTTCGGCGCCATCAACCTCGAAGACATCAAGGCGCCCGAGTGCTTCATCGTGGAGCGCAAGTTGCGCGAGCGCATGAAGATTCCGGTCTTCCACGACGATCAGCACGGCACGGCCATCGTGGTGGCCGCGGCGCTGATCAACGGCCTGAAGGTCGTCGGCAAGGATCTCAAGTCCGTGAAGGTGGTGACGTCCGGCGCCGGCGCCGCCGCGCTCGCATGCCTGGATCTGCTCGTCGACATGGGGCTACCTGTCGAGAACATCTGGGTGACCGACCTGGCGGGGGTGGTGTACGAGGGCCGCACCGAACTGATGGATCCGGAGAAAATCCGGTTCTCGCAGAAGACCGACGCGCGCGGGCTGGCCGAGGTGATCGGCGGTGCCGACGTGTTTCTCGGGCTGTCGGCCGCCGGCGTGCTGAAGCCGGAAATGGTCAAGACGATGGCCGACAAACCCCTGATCTTCGCGCTGGCCAACCCGAATCCGGAAATCACGCCCGAACTCGCGAAGGAAGTGCGTCCCGATTGCGTCATGGCAACGGGCCGCACCGACTACCCGAATCAGGTCAACAACGTCCTTTGCTTCCCGTTCATCTTCCGCGGTGCCATCGATGTGGGCGCCACGACGATCACGCGGTCGATGGAAATCGCGGCGGTCAATGCGCTGGCGGAATTGGCGCGTCAGGAGCAGAGCGATATCGTGGCGTCGGCCTACGGGATCAAGAACCTGTCGTTCGGCCCCGAATACCTGATTCCGAAGCCGTTCGATCCGCGACTGCTGGTCAAGGTTGCCACCGCCGTGGCCGAAGCGGCGATGGCCGCCGGTGTCGCCACGCGTCCGCTCGCCGATGTGGACGCCTATGCGCAGTCGCTCCAGCAGTTCGTGTACCACAGCGGCGGACTGATGAAGCCGCTGTTCTCGGTAGCGCGCAGCGTG
Source organism: Pandoraea eparura (assembly GCF_902459725.1). GTDB lineage: Bacteria > Pseudomonadota > Gammaproteobacteria > Burkholderiales > Burkholderiaceae > Pandoraea > Pandoraea eparura. The sequence continues at coordinate 807,146 of NZ_CABPSH010000001.1, read as the reverse complement.
CCGGCCAACAGCAAGCGCATTGCCTTTGCCGAGGGCGAAGAGGAACGCGTGCTGCGCGCCGTGCAGGTGCTCGTGGACGAACGTGTCGCCACGCCCATCCTGGTCGGGCGTCCGGCCGTGATCGAACATCGCATTCAGCAATATGGCCTGCGCCTGACGCCGGGTGTCGACTTCACCGTCGTCAACCCGGAGCACGATGAGCGCTATCGCGATTACTGGGAGACGTATCACCAGTTGACCAATCGCAAGGGCGTGACGGCGTCTTACGCGCGTGTCGAGATGCGTCGGCGCACGACCTTGATCGCCGCCATGCTGGTGCGCAAGGGCGAGGCCGACGGCATGATCTGCGGTACGGTGTCGACCCCGGGCCGCCACCTGCACTTCATCGATCGCGTGATCGGCAAGCGAGCCGGCGGGCACGTGTACGCGGCGATGAACGCGCTGATCTTGCCGAACCGGCAGATTTTCCTGGTCGATACGCACATCAATCAGGATCCGAGCGCCGAGGACCTGGCCGAAATCACACTGATGGCGGCCGACGAGATTCGCCGCTTCGGCATTCAGCCGAAGGTGGCCTTGTTGTCGCACTCGAACTTCGGCACCAGTGATGCTGCCTGCGCGCGCAAGATGCGCGAAACGTTGGCCATCCTGCAAGATCGCGCGCCCGATCTGGAGGTCGATGGCGAAATGCACGGCGATTGCGCACTCGATCCGGAGCTGCGCGCGCGCATCATGCCCGAGTCGACGCTGACCGGCGCGGCAAACCTGCTCGTCATGCCGAATATCGATGCCGCGAACATCGCCTACAACCTGCTCAAGACGGCGGCGGGCAATAACGTGGCGATCGGGCCGATCCTGCTGGGGGCTGCCAAGCCGGTGCACATTCTGACCGAGTCGGCCACGGTGCGGCGCATCATCAATATGGTCGCGTTGGTCGTGGCCGATGCGGCGGCGCAACAACCAGCGCGCTGATCCCTCCGGTGTGTGCGGCGGTTCGCCGCCGTTTGCCACATTTTAACGACAAATCGCCGCACCCGTTCGGGGCGGCGATTTGCGATTTTGACGACGCATTTTGCAGATCTTACATATTCATGTGTGCGCTCACTCTCGCGAAAAACCCTTTTTTTCATGAATTTGTTGACTTGTTTCGTTGCAAAATGTAAGCCGACATTGATTCTCTGGACCAATAGCGATAACCTTACGGCTTCAACCACCAGAACAAGCCCGCGGCGCAATACGGCGTCGGGCGACAGGCTAGCTATGACCATGGCACGTTGGCTTCACCGGAGCATCGTGGCGCTGACGGCGGCTGGAAGTGTGTTTCTGGGGTCCAATGCCGTGGCGCGCGAGACCGCGCCATCCGTCATCGATTTCCCGGTAACGGTCTCCGTTGCCGAATTGCCTCGCGAAGCGCAGCGCACGCTGACGCTGATTGCCCAGGGCGGGCCGTTCCCCTACGCCAAGGATGGCGTCGTGTTCGGGAACTACGAAAAGCGTCTGCCCAAAATGCGGCGAGGCTATTACCATGAGTACACGGTGCCGACGCCCGGTGCCCGCAATCGGGGCGCCAGGCGCATCATTTGTGGCGGCGACCCGCGCACGGTCGATCCTTGTTACTACACCCAAGACCACTACAACAGCTTTAGACGCATAAGGGAATGACAGCAGTATGAGTGAGCCGGTTTTCGCACAGGAACGCGGGAAAGATCGTATGGCAGATCCATTCGGTGCGGGCGAGGGCAACTTGTTCAAGCAGGTGCTGGGCCTGCATGCTGTCGCGCGGGCCGGCCGCCGCCATACCTTATCGGAAGAGGGAGATATGAGTCTTTTCAAGACCGTCAGGCCGAATATCGTGCAGTCGATCCGCGCATTCCGCGTGCCGGAATTGGCCGCGGAGGCCGAGCGACTCGGGCAGCACTTCCTCTATGCCAATTGTTCGCAGGCGCAGAGCAAGGCCGAGGTGCTGGAGACGATCGCCACGTCGTTCCTGTTTCCCAAGCATTTCGGGAAGAATTACGACGCCTTGCACGATTGTCTGACCGATCTGGTGCATCACGCCGGGCCGCAACCCGGTTTTGTTGTCGTGCTCGAAGGCTTGCCAGTGGCGACGAAGTTCGACAAGGATGGCCGTGAAACCCTGCTCGACGTATTCCGTGATGCCGCCGAGTTCTGGGCAGAGCGTCGTATCACTTTCCGCGTCTTCTACTCGTTCGCCTGACGGCTTGGCGGGGCTTTCTGGAACGGCGATGAGCGATGTCGGAAACATCGTCCGGCGTCGTTGAGATTCCCCCGGGCGCATGCAGATGTTACGTCGCCCCCAATGAAAAAGGTCCGCACTGCGGACCTTTTTGCGTTTTCAGTCGGGGATTGTCGGATGCTCCGATAGTTGCCCCGCCAGTCGTGCGTCAGCCAGTCCGGCCGCCGAGGAATTGCTGAGCCAGGCTCGCCAGATCGAGATGGCCTTGCGGCAGGTCGCCGTTCGGCGTGAGGTGATCGATTACCTCCGGCAGCAGCGACGATAGCTGTTGCGCCGCTTCATCCGGACTCACGCCCGCCGACGCGGCCAGTTGCTGCAGATGACCGCCGGGGCCAAGCGCCTGGCTCACCTGATCGGCGGACACCGGCTGATTGCTGCCGGTGCCGACCCACGAGCGCATGGCATCGCCCAGCCCTCCGTTTTCCAGCACCTGCGCCAATCCCCCCAGTCCACCGAGCGCACCGACCAGATCGCCAGGTGAGGTCGTGGACGTGCCGGCATCACCCTGCTGCGGCGCTTGTCCTCCGCCCAACAGCCCGCCCAGTAGTCCGCCCAGGCCCCCACCGCCGCCCGCCGCCGCGCCACCGCCCAGCATTCCGCTGAGTGCGCCCCCCAGCGAGCCGAGCACGTCGCCGCCTTGGGCGCCTTGGCCCTGCGCGTTACCGGAACGGTTGGCGATCATCGCCAGCAAGCCCATCAGCAGCAACATCTTGGTGTTGCCGCCGCTACCGCTGCCACCATCGGCTGGATTGCCGGACATACCGCCGAGAATGGAATCGAGGATACCCATGTGGATGACTCCTTAAGGCTAATGAGGCCGATTTTCAAATCGTCGAGGCTTACCAACCGCCCCAGCGCGCGGCCAACGCCGCAAGTACCGCGATACCGGCTGTTTCGGTCCGCAGGATGCGCTCGCCAAGGCGAATCGCAGTAAAACCTGTCTCGCGAGCGAGCGATTCTTCATGCGGTGCCAGTCCACCTTCCGGGCCGAAGAGCAAAACGCCTGGCTGAGACGGTGCGTTGCGCGGTAGCGAGTCGAAACCGCTGTCCGCTCTAGGTGACAATAGCACACGCCATCCGTCGTCTGTCACCGTGTTCTGTTCCCGCAGCCAGGCGACGATCGGGCGAATCGGCAGGATGCGCGGCACGCGATTTCGTCCGCACTGCTCGCAGGCGGCCTGGGCGAGCGCCTGCCAATGCGCGACGCGCTTGGCCGCTCGTTCGCCTTCGAGTCGGATCACCGAGCGCTCGGTGATCAGCGGCTGAATGTCCGTCACGCCCAGTTCGATGGCCTTTTCGATCAGCCAGTCCATCTTGTCGCCACCGGCGATGCCCTGCGCCAGCGTGACGCGATACGGCGTTTCCACCTCGCGTGCCTCCCGTTCCCCAAGCTGCGCCGTGGCGTGGCGCTTTTCGAGCGTCGTGAGCACGGCGGGATACTCGCCGCCGGTGCCGTCAAAAAGCGTGAGCGCGTCGCCGATCTTCAGACGCAATACCTGAACGTGGCGAACCACGGTCTCGGGGAGGTCCAGCAGTGCGCCGGCGTGCAGCGGCACATCGATAAAAAAGCGAGGCATACGGACGGAGGATGAAGGAGGCGGTCGCAAGTGGCGTCGGGGACAGAAGCATACCGCACCGCCTCAGGAGGCGCGGGCTCAGCGTCGCGGTGCGACAGGACGGGCGAAGCCCCAGCGATAGCCGTCCGGGTCTTCCAGTTGGCAGAAACGGTCGCCCCAGAATTGGTCGCTGGGTGGCGTCAGGCCCTTGGCCCCGGCGGCGATTGCCTGCGCGTACAACGCATCGACGTCTTCCGTGTAGACATAGAAGCTCTGCGGTGCTTCCACGCCCGAGGTGCGCGGCGTGCGTGCCGTACTGGCGAACGCGCCTTCGGGGGCGAACATCACGATCAACTGCCCTTGATAGAACATTTCAACATGCATGACGATGCCGTCGTCGTTCACCATGTCATGCACCATGAAGCCAAACGCCTGCGCGTAGAACGTCGCCGCCGCTTTGGCGTCGCGCACAGTCAGATAGGGAGTCAACCACGGCACATGGGCGGGACGAGGGTCGGGCATGGCAGTGCTCCGGTATGGCGTCGGCCAGGGGCGACACGTGCACGTTCCAACGCACGAAGGCGCGAACGGGCAGCCGCCGACGGTTGCGACAAGTCTTCAATATACAAGGAACGCGGGTTCGATTCACTCGCCGCGCGTTTTCTCGTTCGGGCTATCTCGCTCACGTTATCTGGTTATCGCCTGGTGTCTGCCGATCACCGAGCACGTCGGTCAGTTCCGGTGGAATGTCGAACAGCGCCGCGTGTCGGTCAGTCGAATAGTGGCGCAGCGGATGCCGCAATGACAGTGCTTGGGTCGCAGCGCTCACATTGCCACCACGCACGTCGAGCGAATCGCTGGCGAACGCCAGCGCCCACAACGTGCCATACAGCGGCACGTAGGTTGTCATCGGCTGGACGACGCTGAACACCGAGCGCAGGGCATCGAGCATGCGTGCGACTTGATCGGCTTCGAACCATGGCGCTCCCAGTTGCAGGGCGACGCCGCCGCGCGGGCCGAGCAACGCGCGGCATTTGGCGAAGAAGCGCGCGTCGTGCAGCGTGGCGGCGTCGCCGTCGGCGTCGGTCAGGTCGAAAATGACGGCGTCGAACGATTCTCCGCGCGCGAGTGCGGCGTCGACGAGATCCCGGGCGTCGCCGATGACAAGCGTGGTGCGAGGATCGTCGAACGCGCCGCCCGCCAACGCCGGCATATATTGGAGAATGGTCGCCGGCACCTGGGGATCGAGTTCGGCGACGACGACCTCGCGCACGCTCGCATGGCGCAACGCCTCGTGCGCCGAGCCGCCGTCGCCGCCGCCCAGCACCAGTACGCGCCGGGCGGTGCCGTGCGCGAGCAGTAGCGGATGCACCATGCACTCGTGGCAGATATGTGCGTCGGCAAGCGAGGCCATGAACCGGCCATCGAGCCGGTACGCCCGGCCGAGCGCCCCGAATGCCGGCAAGTCCACGACCTCGATGTGCTGATGGGGCGACGTTGTGGCGAACACGGGGTGGGCGGCAAAGGTGTAGCCCGCCCATCGCCCGAGCGGCGCCGTGCAAGGACGCGGCGCGGCGCGCGATGGGTCTTCGGTGATGTCACGTTTGGCGGGCATTGGCAGGGCAACTTCCTTCAATTCATGGCAATCACGCCACTTCTTCGCATGATTCCACGTTCCCGTCGAATGGGGAAGTTCGCGGCGAACGACCCGGGCAATGGCCGTATCTGGTAAAATCCCGGACTTTCTCCCGCATTTGAATTTCGCGCGGCAGCTCGCGGCAACGGGGCACGCCCGCTCTTCCGGCTGGTCACCATGACGAACTCCTCTTCTGCTACGGCTGCGCTGATGGCCTCTGCCATTCGCGTCCTCTCCATGGACGCGGTTCAACAGGCCAACTCCGGTCACCCTGGCGCGCCGATGGGCATGGCCGATATCGCGGTCGCGCTGTGGGGCCGTCACCTCAAGCACAACCCCGTCAACCCGCATTGGTTCGATCGCGACCGTTTCGTGCTGTCGAACGGCCACGGTTCGATGCTCATCTATTCGTTGCTGCATCTGACGGGCTATGACCTGCCGATCGACGAGCTGAAGCATTTCCGTCAACTGCACAGCAAGACGCCGGGTCACCCGGAAGTGGGTGTCACGCCGGGCATCGAGACGACCACCGGTCCGCTGGGTCAGGGCATCACCAACGCCGTGGGCTTTGCGCTGGCCGAGGCACTGCTTGCTCAGGAATTCAACCGTCCGGGCAATGACATCGTCGACCACTATACCTATGCGTTCGTCGGCGACGGCTGCCTGATGGAAGGCATCTCGCACGAAGCCTGCTCGCTCGCGGGCACGCTGCGTCTGAACAAACTGATCGCGCTTTACGACGATAACGGCATTTCGATCGACGGCGACGTCGAATACTGGTTTGCCGACGACACGCCGAAGCGCTTCGAGGCGTATGGCTGGAACGTGATTCGCGGCATCGATGGCCATGATGTCGATGCCGTCGACGCCGCCATCGCGCAGGCCAAGACCTCGGATCGTCCGACGCTGATCTGCTGCAAGACGCTGATCGGCAAGGGGGCGCCGAACAAGCAGGGCGGTCACGACGTGCACGGTGCGCCGCTGGGTGCCGACGAAATCGCCGCCACGCGTGCGTCGCTCGGTTGGCATCTGCCGCCGTTCGAAGTGCCGGCCGATGTCTACACCGCATGGGATGCCAAGGCCGCCGGTCAGCGCGCCGAAGGCGCCTGGAACGAGCGCTTTGCCGCCTACCGCAGTCAGTTCCCGGCCGAGGCCGCCGAATTTGAGCGTCGCATGAAGGGTGAACTGCCGGGCGATTTCAAGTCGGCCGCCGCCGCGCTCATCGCCAAGACCAACGAGAAGGGCGAAACGGTCGCCACGCGCAAGGCCTCGCAGCTTGCAATCGAAGGCCTGGCCGCCGTGCTGCCGGAGTTCCTGGGCGGCTCGGCTGACCTGACCGGCTCGAACCTGACGAACTGGAAGGCCAGCAAGGCGGTGCGCGCCAATGAGGACGGCGTGCAGTTCGGCAACCACATCAACTACGGCGTGCGCGAGTTCGGCATGAGCGCCATCATGAACGGCATGGCGCTGCATGGCGGCTACATTCCGTTCGGCGGCACGTTCCTGACGTTCTCGGACTACAGCCGCAATGCGCTGCGTATGGCGGCGCTGATGAAGCTGCGTTCGATCTTCGTGTTCACGCACGATTCGATCGGTCTGGGCGAAGACGGCCCGACGCACCAGTCCATCGAGCACGTCTCAAGCCTGCGCCTGATTCCGCAGATGGACGTTTGGCGTCCGTGCGATACGACGGAGACGGCAGTCGCCTGGGTGGCGGCCGTCGAGCGTCACGACGGTCCGTCGAGCCTGGTGCTCAGCCGTCAGAACCTGCCGTTCGTCACGCGTGACGATGCGCAGATCGCCGATATCCGTCGGGGCGGCTATGTGCTGCGCGACGTGGCAAATCCGCAGATCTTGCTGATTGCGACCGGCTCGGAAATCGAGCTGGCCCTCAAGGCCGCTGATGTGTTGGCGGCTGAGGGCGTCGCGGCGCGCGTCGTTTCGATGCCGTCGGCCAACGTGTTCGACCGTCAGGACAAGGCGTACCGCGAGCGCGTGTTGCCGCGTGGCGTGTCGCGCGTGGCGATCGAGGCCGGCGTGACGGCGTATTGGCATAAGTACGTCGGCCTGGAAGGCGGCGTGGTCGGCATCGACACCTTCGGCGAGTCGGCCCCGGCCGGCGTGCTGTTCAAACACTTCGGCTTCACCGTCGACCATGTGGTCGCGACGGTCAAGTCCGTGCTTGGCTGATTTCGTTAGACCTTACGGAGAAACCCCCATGACCATTCGCGTCGCTATCAACGGCTACGGCCGTATCGGCCGCAACGTACTGCGTGCTCACTACGAAGGTGGCAAGAAGCACGACATCGAAATCGTCGCCATCAACGATCTCGGCAATGCGCAAACGAACGCTCACCTGACGCAGTACGACACGGCGCACGGCAAGTTCCCGGGCACGGTGTCGGTCGATGGCGATTTCATGATCGTCAACGGCGACAAGATTCGCGTGCTGGCCAATCGCAACCCGGCCGAACTGCCGTGGGGCGAGCTGGGTGTGGACGTCGTGCTCGAGTGCACGGGCTTCTTCACCACGAAGGAAAAGGCCGGTGCTCACCTGAAGGGCGGCGCGAAGAAGGTCATCATCTCGGCGCCGGGCGGCAAGGATGTCGACGCCACCATCGTGTTCGGCGTGAACGAAGGCGTGCTCAAGGCGACCGACACGGTCATCTCGAACGCCTCGTGTACCACGAACTGCCTGGCCCCGCTGGTCAAGCCGCTGCACGAGAAGATCGGTCTGGAAACGGGCCTGATGACCACGGTGCACGCCTACACCAACGACCAGGTGCTGACGGACGTCTATCACGAAGACCTGCGTCGTGCGCGCTCGGCCACGATGAGCATGATCCCGACCAAGACGGGCGCGGCGTCGGCCGTGGGTCTGGTACTGCCGGAACTCAACGGCAAGCTCGACGGTTACGCCATTCGCGTCCCGACGATCAACGTGTCGATTGTTGACCTGTCGTTCGTTGCCAAGCGCGACACGACGGTGGACGAAGTCAATGCGATTCTGAAGGACGCTGCTGAAGGCCCGCTCAAGGCCATCGCGACGTACAACACGGCACCGCTGGTGTCGGTCGACTTCAACCACAATCCGGCCTCGTCGAACTTCGACGGCACGCTGACCAAGGTGTCGGGCCGTCTGGTGAAGGTCAGCTCGTGGTACGACAACGAGTGGGGCTTCTCGAACCGCATGCTCGACACGACCGTTGCCCTGATGTCGGCGAAGTAATCGGGTTCGACGTCTGTCGTAAAAAAAGCCGCTGTCGTGAGACAGCGGCTTTTTCTTTGGTGTGAGGCGTCGTGCTGGACGTCGGAGGCTTACGCGACAGCAGCGGCTGTCATTGTCCACTGTAAGTACCCTTGCGCGGCGCCGTCATGCGTTTGGCACCCTGCTCTGGCTCCGATGGCGGCATCTCTCCGCAGTTCAAGGTCTGGGGCTTCGCCGACGATGCGTATGAACACTCAATACATCAGGGGCTCGGGCTTGGGGAGGATCCCAGAATGTCTTCATCGGAAGACATTCTGCCGAAACAACGTTTAATTCTTTTGACGATGCGGGCAGGGGTCTTTCGTGCAGCTCCCGTACATCGCGAGCGAGTGCTCCTGGAGCGCGAAGCCGCGTTCCTTGGCAATCAGTTTCTGGCGCCGTTCGATCTCGGCGTCGAAGAACTCTTCGACACGCCCGCAGTCAAGGCACACGAGGTGATCGTGATGATGCCCTTCGTTGAGTTCGAAAACGGCCTTGCCGGATTCAAAGTTGCTGCGCGACAATAGTCCCGCTTGCTCGAATTGCGTCAGGACACGGTAAACCGTGGCCAGGCCGATATCGAGATTTTCGTTGAGCAGATGACGATAGACGTCTTCAGCGGTCAAATGGCGCACCTCGCTGTTCTGAAAAATCTCCAGAATTTTGAGGCGCGGAAGCGTGGCTTTCAGTCCGATATTTTTCAGATCGGCGGGATTCGGCATCGCTCTACGTCCCTAGAGTACAATACAGCCCCAATAATAATGCCTTTTTGCCTTGCCCGGGCGCAAACCGGGGCAATCGGGACGGTTTGTGCCGTCAACGGGGGCGATGTGGCGGCGCGCCCGGCGTGCCGGATTCAAGTTCGATTTTTTTGAAAGCGAGTCAGATTTGCGTCGTTATCTCTCCCTTCCGCTCTCCGTCTGCGCTGCGGCGGCATTCCTGGCCCTGGCCGGTTGCTCTACGTATGACAGCGTGACCGACAAAGTGATCGGCGTGGTCACGCCGTATCGAATCAACATCGTTCAAGGCAACTTCGTTTCCAAAGAGGCCTACGATCAACTCAAGGCCGGCATGACGCGCGATCAGGTCCGTCAACTGCTCGGCACGCCGCTGCTCACAGACATCTTCCATGCGAATCGTTGGGACTACGTCTTCTACTTCAAGCGCGGCAACGCGTCGGTGGTGCAAGAGCGCCACCTGAAGGTGTATTTCGACGGCGATACGCTGGCGCGCTGGGAAGGCGGAGAAAATCTGCCGACCGAGTACCAGTTGGTGCAGGAAATCGATGGTCAGAAAGGCAAGTCGGTGAAGACCGACGCCGCTGCCCCGTCGACGGCAAGTGCTGCCGCGGCCGAAACCTCCACCCCGTCCACCGCATCGACCGCATTACCGGCCGCATCCGACGGCGCTACCGTGTCGACCGCCGCGACAGCAACGAATGCCGCTTCCGAGTCGGCGTCCAGCGCGCAGTCGGCTACCGGTGGCGCGTCGGGCAGTACGGCGACGGCTACGGGCACGGGGCTTGTCCCGTCGCCGCGCGTGACCTCCGGCGGTGGCCTGTTCTCGATGCCCAAGTAAGCTGTCTGAAGAGTCAAGAATTCCATGATGAAGATTGCGATTGCTGGCGCCTCCGGCCGTATGGGCCGGATGCTGATTGAAACCGTACTGGCGGCCGACGACGCCGAACTGGTCGGCGCCCTCGACCGCGCGGACAGCCCGGCGCTGGGCCACGACGCGGGCGCCTTCCTGGGGCGCGAGACGGGCGTCAAGATCACCGCCGATCTCGATGTGGCACTCGCCAACGCGCAATACCTGATCGACTTCACACGTCCGGAAGGCACGCTGGCGCATCTGGCCGCCGCCGAAAAGCATGGTGTGAAGATGATCGTCGGCACGACCGGCTTCTCGGAAGCCGACAAGGCGCGTCTGGCGGCCGGGGCGGAGCGCGTGGCCGTGGTGTTTGCCCCGAACATGAGCGTTGGCGTGAATGCCACGTTCAAACTGCTCGAAGTCGCGGCGAAGATTCTGAACACGGGCTACGACATCGAGATCATCGAAGCGCACCACCGCCACAAGGTCGATGCGCCGTCGGGCACGGCACTGCGCATGGGCGAAGTGGTGGCCGACGCGTTGGGCCGCGATCTGAAGGAATGCGCCATTTACGGCCGCGAAGGCGTGACCGGCGAGCGCGATCCGTCGACCATCGGTTTCGCGACCGTGCGCGGCGGCGATATCGTTGGCGATCACACGGTGCTGTTTGCCGGCATCGGCGAGCGCATCGAGATCACGCACAAGTCGTCGAGCCGTCTGTCGTATGCGCAAGGCTCGCTGCGCGCCGCCCGTTTCCTCGCGCAACACAAGACCGGCCTGTTCGATATGCAGGACGTCCTCGGCCTGCGCTGACTCAGCGTTCGCTCGCGTGACAGTTGCCGGACGTGCATCGAGGCGTCGCATGACGCGGCCCAGGATGCGCCAGCCGGCACCGCACACCGCCCTTGCAGACCCACGCCACCGCGCATGGCATGACGCATCGACGGGCATCCGTGCCAAGGTGGCCGCAAGGCCGCACCCGCTTGTCGCCGTCGCGCCGAATCCGCTGCCGGCGGCGTTATAATCATCGTTTTCCCCGGATCTGCCCCAAAACGCTAGCGTGCTGCGCGCCCTCTGCCGCGCACCGGCGGGGCCGAAGCCGAGCCGAATCCTATCCGCCGACCCATCATGCAAGAAAAATACGTTCCCGCCGACGTCGAAGCCTCCGCCCAGTCCCACTGGCAGGCGATCGACGCCTACAAGACCACCGAGCGCGCGGACAAACCGAAATTCTATTGCGTCTCGATGCTGCCGTATCCGTCGGGCAAGCTGCATATGGGCCACGTGCGCAACTACACCATCAACGACGTGATGTACCGTCAGATGCGCATGCGCGGGTACAACGTGTTGATGCCGATGGGCTGGGACGCCTTCGGCATGCCGGCAGAGAATGCGGCGATGGCCAATGGCGTGCCGCCGGCCAAATGGACATACGACAATATCGCGTACATGAAGAAGCAGATGCAGGCGATGGGCCTGGCGATCGATTGGTCGCGCGAAGTCGCCACCTGCAAGCCGGACTATTACCGCTGGAATCAGTGGCTGTTCCTGAAGATGCTCGAGAAGGGCGTCGTCTATCTGAAGACCGGCACCGTGAACTGGGACCCGATCGATCAGACCGTGCTCGCCAACGAGCAGGTGATTGACGGTCGAGGCTGGCGTTCGGGCGCGCTCATCGAAAAGCGCGAAATCCCGATGTATTACATGCGCATTACCGAATACGCCGACGAACTGCTCGGCGACCTGGACGACCTCGGCTGGCCCGAGCGCGTGAAGGTGATGCAGCAGAACTGGATCGGCAAGAGCTTCGGCGTGAACTTCGGCTTTCCTTACGAGCTGGACGGTGAGCGCAAGCTGCTGCGCGTGTTCACGACGCGGGCCGACACGATCATGGGTGTGACCTTCTGCGCGATCGCCGCCGAGCATCCGCTCGCGACGCGCCTGGCCGCCGAGCGCCCCGACCTGCAGGCGTTCATCGCCGAATGCAAGCAGGGCGGCGTGGCCGAAGCTGACATCGCCACGATGGAAAAGAAGGGCATGCCGACGGGCTTTTTCGTCACGCATCCGCTGACCGGCGACAAGGTCGAGGTGTGGATCGGCAACTATGTGCTGATGGGCTACGGCGAGGGCGCGGTGATGGGCGTGCCGGCCCACGACGAGCGCGACTTCGCGTTCGCCCGCAAGTATGACCTGCCGATCAAGCAGGTCGTCGCGGTGTCGGGCGAGACCTATTCGACGCAAGCCTGGCAGGCCTGGTACGGCGACAAGGAAAGCGGCACGCTGGTCAACAGCGGCAAGTACGACGGCCTGGGCTTCGCCGCCGCCATTGACGCCATCGCCGCCGATCTCAAGGCGCAGGGTGTGGGCGACAAGCAGGTCACGTTCCGTCTGCGCGACTGGGGAATTTCGCGCCAGCGCTACTGGGGCACGCCGATCCCGATCATTCACTGTGAGTCTTGCGGCGCGGTGCCTGTCCCCGAGAAGGATCTGCCGGTCGTGCTGCCCGAAGACCTCGTGCCGGACGGCACCGGCAACCCGCTGGCCAAGTCGGAAGCGTTCCTCAAGTGCGATTGCCCGAAGTGCGGCAAGCCGGCGCGCCGCGAGACCGACACGATGGACACGTTCGTGGACTCCTCGTGGTATTTCTCGCGCTATGCCTGCCCGGACGCCGACACCATGGTCGACGCGCGCACCGACTACTGGATGCCGATGGACCAATACATCGGCGGCATCGAGCACGCGATTCTGCACTTGCTGTACTCGCGCTTCTGGACCAAGGTGATGCGCGATCTGGGCCTGGTGAGCTTCAAGGAGCCGGCGCAGAACCTGCTCACGCAGGGCATGGTGCTCAACGAGACCTACTATCGTGAAGACGCCTCGGGCAAGAAGACGTGGTTCAACCCGCTCGACGTACAAGTGCAGTTCGACGACAAGGGCCGTCCGGTCAGTGCCACGTCGAAGGCCGACGGTGCGGACGTGACGCTCGGTGGCATCGAGAAGATGTCGAAGTCGAAGAACAACGGCGTGGATCCGCAGTCGTTGATCGATCAGTACGGTGCCGATACGGCGCGCCTTTTCGTGATGTTCGCGGCACCGCCCGAGCAGCAGCTCGAGTGGTCCGGAGCCGGTGTGGAAGGCGCGAGCCGTTTCTTGCGACGTCTGTGGGGTTTTGGCCAGTCGCAGGCCGCACTGCTGCGTCAGGCGGACGTCGCCATCGATACGGCAAACCCGGCGGCCAAGGCGCTGCGTTTCGAGATTCATGGCGTGCTCAAGCAGGCCAACTACGACTATCAGCGCGTGCAGTACAACACGGTCGTGTCCGCGGCGATGAAGATGCTCAATGCCATCGAGAGCGACAAGGGCGCGGCCGGTGCCGGCGCAGTGCGCGAGTGCTACGGCATTCTGCTGCGCGTGCTTTACCCGGTGGTGCCGCACGTCACGCACGGGCTGTGGGTCGAGTTGGGCTACGCGGCGCAACAGGGCGATCTGCTCGATGCGTCGTGGCCGGACGTCGACGAAGCCGCGCTGGTGCAGGACGAAATTGAACTCGTGCTGCAAGTGGCGGGCAAGGTGCGTGGCGCCGTGCGCGTAGCGAAGGATGCCTCGCGCGAAGCCATCGAACAGGCCGCCCTGGCGCACGAAATGACCGCCAAGTTTGGGGAAGGCAAGCCGGTGAAGAAGGTCATCGTCGTGCCGGGCCGTCTCGTGAATGTAGTGATCTGAGGCGGCAATCATTGCCGCCGGTCGATGAATTGATGACGTTTGGTGACAAGAGGGCACATCACGTGCAAATGACATCCGGGCAACGAGGCGTCGGTATGACGCGCAGGATCTTCGGTGGGATTGCCCTGCTGGGTTGCGCGCTCGCGTTGTCGGCGTGCGGCTTCCAACTGCGCGGTGCGAGCGATTACGCGTTCCACCGTTTGTACATTTCGGGCGGTGGACAGATGGCGACCGACATCTCCCGCTACATCCGGTACGGCAGCAAGGACACGGTCGTGGTGACCGAGCCCAAGGATGCCGATGCTCGCCTCGAGATCGTGAACACTGCATCATCGCGTACGGCCGTCAGTCTCGATGCCAACGGCCAGGCACGCGAATACGAGCTGCGCAGTGCGTTCACTTTCCAGCTTGTGACACCGGATGGCACGCCGATCATCCCGTTGACCACGATTCGCCTGACGCGCAATCTGCCCTACAGCGACAGCGAAACGACCGCGCGTGACGCGGAAGGTGCACTGCTCAACCGCGACATGCAGAAAGATGCGGTCGCACAGATTATTCGCCGCATGGAAGCCGTGAAGTCCTTGCCGACGACGAAGCCGGAAGAGTAACGCCTGCCGCCATGCAATTGCGTCCCGACGCGCTCGACGCGCATCTCGCCAAGACCCTCTCGCCGATCTACACGATTTACGGCGACGAGAGCCTGCTTGTGCAGGAGGCAGTGGATCGCGTGCGCGCGGCAGCGCGTGCGGGCGGCTTCACCGAGCGCGATGTGCTCAGCGTCGAGCGCAGCTTCGACTGGGGGGCGCTCGCGAATGCGGGCCAGTCCATGTCGCTGTTCGGCGACCGCAAGCTCATCGAGTTGCGCATTCCCGGCGGAAAGCCGGGCAAGGACGGGGGCGCCGCGCTCAAGGCGCACGCCGGTGCCGCGAACAGCGACGTCCTGACCATCGTCACGCTGCCCCGCCTGGATGCGGCAGCGACCAAATCCGATTGGTTCACGGCGCTCGATCGCGCGGGCGTGACGATCAAGATCGACCCGGTCGACCGGAGCCGTCTGCCGGACTGGATTGCTCAGCGTCTTGCCGCACAAGGGCAGCGCGTCGAAGCCGGTGAGCCCGGGCGACGCGTGCTGCAATTCATCGCCGATCGTGTCGAGGGCAACCTGCTCGCGGCGCATCAGGAGATTCAGAAGCTGGGCCTGCTGTATCCGTCGGGCGTGCTCGCGTTCGAGCAGGTGCAGGACGCCGTGATGAATGTGGCACGTTACGACGTGTTCAAACTCAGCGAAGCCGTGTTGGCCGGCGACGCTGCCCGGCTGGTGCGCATGCTCGACGGCCTGCGCGGCGAGGGCGAAGCGGCGCCGCTCGTCCTGTGGGCGTTGACCGAGGAAGTGCGCACACTCGCCAAGATCACGCGCGGGATGGCGGCTGGCAAGCCGCTCGCGATGTTGCTGCGCGAGTATCGGGTCTGGGGGCCGAGAGAGCGCCTGATGGAACAGGCAGCCAATCGCGTGACACCTGTCAGGCTTGCGCAAGCCCTGCAGTTGGCCGCGCGTCTGGACCGGCAGGTCAAGGGCTTGCGGGCCGATGGTCTGCCCGGCGATCCCTGGGACGGCATGCTGCAACTCGGCCTGCTGCTCGCCGGCGAGCGACCGCCGATGGCGCGCTCCGCTCGCGCACCCCGTCCGGTGCCCGCGTAGACCGCGCCCAAATCCCTGCCGAACGCCGGAGACTGGCTCCCGAGACACGGGAGCCGCGCCAGCAAGGTTCCCACAATTGACGGACAATCTGGCGCATGACCGGCGACATATCGTGCAGCGCTGTCCGATTTCCGCGACCGCGGCCTGCACCGAAAGCCAACCGAATGCACTGACGACAGCGTCGCCAAGAGAACTGCGAAACAGACGATATGGATATCAAAGCCTACATGCAATCGTTGGGCCAGCGCGCCCGTGAGGCGTCGCGCGCCATGGCGCGTGCCGACACCGCCGCCAAGAATCGCGCGCTGCTCGCGATTGCCGATGCCATCGAGCGCGATGGCGCGATGTTGCAGGACGTGAACCGCCGCGATCTCGAGCGGGCCCGGGCCAACGGTCAGGACGCGGCGTTCATCGACCGTCTCACGTTGTCCGACAAGGCGCTGCGCACGATGATCGAAGGTCTGCGCCAGATCGCGGGCCTGTCGGACCCCATCGGCGAGATCGGCAACGTGCGCGTGCAGCCGAGCGGTATTCAGGTCGGTCAGATGCGCGTGCCGCTAGGGGTGATCGGCATCATTTACGAATCGCGTCCCAACGTGACCATCGACGCGGCCGCGCTTTGCCTGAAGTCGGGCAACGCGACCATTCTGCGCGGCGGCTCCGAAGCCATCGAGAGCAACACGGCGCTGGCGGCCCTGATTGCCCAGGCGCTGGCGGCAAGTGGGTTGCCCGGCGACGCCGTGCAAGTCGTGAGCACGCCTGATCGTGCCGCGGTCGGCGAACTCATCACGATGACCGACTATGTCGACGTGATCGTGCCGCGCGGCGGCAAGAGCCTGATCGCGCGCCTGATGCAGGACGCGCGCGTACCGATGATCAAGCACCTCGACGGCATTTGCCACGTCTACGTCGACGGTCGCGCCGATCCGGTGAAGGCGCTGGCGATTTGCGAGAACGCCAAGACGCACCGCTATGGCACCTGCAACACGATGGAAACCTTGCTCGTCGACCAGCAGGCCATCGACCAATTGCCCGCCATCGCGCGCATGTTCCAGGGCAAGCAGGTCGAGTTGAGGGGTTGCGAACGCACCCGCGCGGCGCTCGACGCCGCCGGAGTGGCCGACATCGTGTCGGCGACCGAGGAAGACTGGTCGACGGAGTATCTGGCGCCAGTGCTGGCGATCAAGATCGTCGACGGCCTGTCGCCGGCCATCGCGCACATCAATCGCTACGGCTCGCATCACACCGACGCCATCGTGACCGAGGATTACACCGCCGCGATGCAATTCCTTCGCGAAGTCGATTCCGCCAGCGTGATGATCAACGCGAGCACGCGTTTCGCCGATGGCTTCGAGTTCGGTCTGGGCGCCGAGATCGGCATCTCGAACGACAAGCTGCACGCCCGCGGGCCGGTAGGTCTCGAGGGCCTGACGAGTCTGAAGTATGTCGTGTTCGGACACGGCGAAGTCCGCCAATAAGCCGCTGGTTAAGCCGCCAGTTCGTCAGAGACGTCGTATGAAACTGCAAGTGCTCGGCCCGGCCGACTTTCAAAAGATGCCGTGGAAGAACGGTTTGGGCGTGACGACCGAATTGGCGGTGGCCCGATGTTCCGGTGAAGACGGCTTCGATTGGCGCATCAGCACGGCCACGGTCGCAAGCCCGGGGCCGTTCTCCGTGTTCCCAGGCATCGATCGATCGCTGGCCATCGTGCGGGGCGGCACGCTCGCGCTCGATGTCGAAGGCCGCCCGGGCGTTACGCTCTCCACACGCACACCCCCGTACGCCTTCGGCGGCGAGTTGGCCGTGACCAGTACGCCGACGCTTGAGACGGCCGGCGTGCCCATCGACGACTTCAATGTCATGACGCGCCGCGCCGCATGGCAGCACACGCTGGCGCAGCATCGGCTCGATGGCGACGCCGTGACGTGGTCGCTGCCAACGGACGCCGACGCCGTCGCCTTCCTTTACTGTGCGCAAGGGCAGGTGCGGGCGACCTTCGCGGACGGCCAGACCGTGAGCGTGCCCGAGGGACATGCGCTTCGCGTCGACGGTGGCGATGTCTGTGAACTGCGGGCCGACGCAAGCCCCGCCCACCTCTTCCTGACGACACTTTCGCGACGGTGACCCCCTGGCCTGTGCCGTGCAGACGCCCACAGGCCGATCTCCCCCCCTTCCCATCCGGCTCGCCTGATGCCGCGCCCCGATGCGCGCCTCCCCGTCGCCCTCGTATTTTCCCTAGGCCGATCCCGATTCTTTTCCAGTCAGCGAAACGGCATACTTCCATTTATCCACAGATAAATCGAAGTTCCACCCATGAAACGCATTAACCTTCGCGTCATGCAAGGCGGGGTGGCATGGACCCGCTGAGCGACGTTCTCAACGATTTGCGAGCGGATGCGGTCGTGACAGGCCGCTTCACGTTCGGTGCGCCCTGGTCGCTGCGCAAGCCCGCGCTGGACGGTGCGCCGTTTCGCACGGCGACGGGCGAGCCGTTCTATCTCGTCGTGGCCGGCATGGCGCCGGTGCGCGTGGAGCCGGGCGACTGCGTGCTGTTGCCGCATGGGCACGAACATGTGATGTGCTCGTCGCTGGATGAGCCGCCGGTCGTTTTCGAGCAACTGATGTCCGCCCAGGGCATCGAGCCCCGGCTCGACACGCCACTCGCGTTTCGCGCGGGCGGTGCGGGGCCTGTGAGCGATCTCTACACCGGGGTGGTGATGTTCCGTGAGCGTTTGCGCAACCCGTTGCTCGCATCGCTCCCGCCGGTGATTCATATCCGTGCCGGCGATCCGGCCGTCCCCGCGCGGCTCACCACGACCCTTGCTGGCTTCATCGAAGAGTCGATGCAACGTGGCGCGGGATGGCGCGTGGCCGTTGCGCGTTTGGCCGATGTCCTGTTTATACAGATCCTGCGCGCGTATCTCGGCGCTGCCGGCGGGGCGACGACGCATTGGCTGCGCGGCATGAGCGATCCCCAACTGGGGCGCGCCATTGCCTCGATGCACGACACCCCCCAGCGGTCGTGGACGGTCGAGCAACTGGCGGATATTGCCGGCATGTCGCGCTCGAAGTTTTGCCTGCGCTTTCGCGACCTCGTGGGCGAATCGCCCATGTCGTATCTCACCACACACCGCATGTACCTGGCCGCCGAGCGACTGGCGGGTACAGGCGTGCGGATCGCCGACGTGGCCGATGCCGTCGGCTACGCGTCGGAGAAGGCGTTCACCCGCGCCTTTCGACGCTGCTACGGCCTGCCGCCGCGCGAATACCTTAGAAGCTGCGCGCTGGGCAACTAGGGCGAGCGCGATGCCGCGCTCGTGAGGGTTTTCCCGTCTCTGGACGAACGGCATCCTTTTCGGGCCGCGCGGCCGTTGTTCGCCAATTTTCTCGTTGTGAGAATTCACTCACCCTCTGCCGGTGCGCCGTGACGCGCGCCGGGGCAGACGGCAGTCACAACGGGAGAGTCAATGGAATTCCAACTCAACGGGCGGCCCTTCGTCTTCGACGGCGATGGCGACACGCCTTTGCTGTGGGTCATCCGCGATGCCGCGGGGCTGACCGGAACCAAATACGGCTGCGGCATTGGCGCGTGCGGCGCTTGCACGGTGCACCTCGAGGGCGTGGCCACGCGCACCTGCGTGTTACCCGTCTCGAGCGTGGCGGGCAAGCGCATCACGACCATCGAGGCCTTGTCGCCGACGCGCTCGCATCCCATTCAGCAGGCCTGGATCGCCAAGGATGTGCCGCAGTGCGGCTACTGCCAGTCCGGCATGGTGATGGCGGCCGCGGCGCTGCTAGACAAGCATCCACATCCGACCGATGCCCAGATCGACGAGGCGATGACCAACCTCTGTCGTTGCGCGACCTATCACCGTATCCGGGAGGCGATCCATGCCGCTGCAAAACGCTGAGCGCACCCTGGCCGCCGTCAACGAGGCCGCTTCCGATCTCCCCGCCTCACTGTCCCGTCGTCACTGGCTCAAAGGGATGTCGCTGGCGGCGGGCAGTCTGCTGATTCCGATTTCGGCGTCGTGGGTGGCCAGCCCCGAAGCGCGTGCGGCGGGCGAGAACCTCATCGAAATCAATGACTGGATCCGCATCGACGCCGACGGCACGACCGTGCTCGGACTCTCGCAATGCGAAGTCGGGCAGGGGGTCTACACGGGGCTGCCGCAGGTACTCGCCGACGAGCTCGACGCCGATTGGCGCCGCGTGCGCGTCGAATTCGTGACTGCGCGCGATGCTTATCGGACGGCGGCAGCCAACGAGGCGTTGCAGCAGTTCGTGGGCGCCTCGATGTCGGTCACGTTGTTCTACGAGCGACTGCGCATCGCCGGGGCGCAGGCGCGCGAAGCGCTGGTCGCGGTGGCCGCACATCGGTTGGGCGTTCGCACGACCAACTGCGTGACGCGCGAGGGTCGCGTCATCCATCCGCAATCGGGGCGCTCGCTCGGGTACGGTGAGCTGGCTGCCGAGGCGGCAAAGGTGCCGCTGAATTCGCATCCGCGACTGAAGAACGAAGCTGCCCATGCGCTGATCGGGAAGCCGGTGTTGCGTCTCGATACGCCATCGAAGGTCGATGGATCGGCCGTCTTCGGCATCGATGTGAAGGTGCCGGACATGCTCGTCGGCGCCGTGCGCATGGCGCCGACCACGGGGGGTGTCCCGCTGTCGGTGCGCAATCGCGACGAGGTCAAGGCGCGCAAGGGTGTGCACGATGTCGTCCAGGCAAAGGACGCCATCATCGTCGTGGCAGACGACTACTGGCGGGCAAAGCAGGCGTGCGACGCGCTCGACGTCGAATGGAAAACCGGGGCGGCGAGGGACAGCGAGACGATATTTGCGCAGCGCCGTGCCGCGCTCGTCGATGGGAAGGCGGGCATTGCGACCGACATCGGCGACGCCCCGGGGCTCATCGCTGCCGGTGCCGCAGGTACGGCCGGCGGCAAGGTCGTGACGGCGGACTATCACACGCCGTACATCGTCCACGCGACGATGGAGCCGGTGAACGCCACCGTGCACGTGCGCAAGGACAAAGGCGAGATCGAGGTCTGGGGGCCGATCCAGGGGCAGGACAAAGTTCGCTGGGCGCTCGGGGGCATCTTCAAGTTGCCACCGGAGAAGGTCATCTTGCACACGACCTTCCTCGGCGGCAGTTTCGGACGCAAATACGTGCCCGATTTCGTGATCCATGCGGCGGTGGCGTCGGCGGCGATTGGGCGTCCCGTGAAGGTGATTCGCTCGCGCGAAGACGACCTGCGACACGGCTTTTACCGCCCCTGTGCTTCTGGACGCTTCCAGGCGGTGCTGGGACATGACGGCCTGCCCACGGCGCTGCATGTGCGTGTGGCCGGGCAGTCGCTCTACAACGTCATCAAGAAGGATCACTACGAGAAGGCCGGTTACGACGAGACCATGCTCGACGGGCTCTACGACCTCGCGTACGCCGTGCCGAATCTGCGCGTCGAAGGCATCGACGTGCCGCAGCCGAACATTCCCGTGAGCTTCCTGCGCTCGGTCGGCTCCACATCAAGCGTGTTCTTTCTTGAGAGCTTTATCGACGAGTTGGCCGATGCGGCGGGCGCCGATCCTGTCGAGTATCGCAAGCGACTGCTCAAACACGATGCGCTGGCAACGCGGGTGATCGAGACGACGGCGGCGTCGGCCGGTTGGCACACGAAGGCCAGACCCGGTGTGCATCGCGGCTTCGGCTACTGCACCTATACGGGGCGCGGTGCGGCCTTCTCGACCTATGTCGCGATCGCCGTCGAGCTGCGTGTTGTGAACGACCGCTTCAAGATCGAGCGCGTGGTGTGCGGCGTCGATTGCGGCCGTGCGATCAACCCAAACCTGATCCGCGCCAACCTCGAAGGCGGCATCGGCTTTGCGCTGACCAACACGTTCAAGAGCCAGATTACCTTCGCGGAGGGCGGCGTAGCGCAGAGCAACTTCGGCGATTACCCGCTCCTGTATCTCGTCGAGATGCCGACCATCGAGACCGTGATCGTGCCCAGCGACCGTCCGCCGCAAGGTTGTGGCGAAGTGTCGCTGCCGCCGGTGGCCCCGGCCGTGGCGCAAGCAATCCGGCGCGCCACCGGCGTGCGTGCGCGTTCGATGCCGTTGCCGCAGACCGTGGCCGATGCCCGCGCGCTGACCCTTGATGGGCATGAGGCGGCGGTAGCGGGCAAGGGGCACGCCTGATGGACGGGGTCGACGCCGATGTGCTGGACGCCGTGGCGCGCTGGCAGGCCCGGGGCGACGACGTGCTGCTCGCGACCGTCGCACGGACGTGGGGCTCGGCGCCGCGTCCCGTCGGCGCGATGATGGCGCTCGCCGCGTGCGGGCGCATTGCCGGGTCGGTCTCGGGCGGCTGCATCGAGGACGATCTGCTCGCCAAGGTGGCGGGCGGTTTTCGGCCGGGCTTGCGACCGCATGTGCAGACGTATGGCGTCACCGCCGATGAGGCACACCGCTTCGGCTTGCCGTGTGGCGGCACGCTCGAATTGGTCATCGAGCGTGTGACCCCGAGCAGTGGGCTCGACGCCATGCGCGAGGCCATCGGCCACGGTCGGCTCGGGGTGCGCGAACTCGATTTGCGCACCGGGCTGGCACGTATTCGCCGTGTGACGGAACCGGCCGCGTTCGGCTATACGCCGATGCGCCTGACGGTACCGTTCGGCCCGCGCTGGCGAATCATCGTGATCGGCGACGGGCAACTGACGCAGCATCTCGTGACGATGGCGCTGCCGCTGGGGTATCAGGTCGTGATATGCGATCCCCGCGAGATCCACGAGGTGACACGCGACACCCCGCGCAGCGTCCATGTCACCCACGCGCGAGAGATGCCGGACGACTTGATCGTGCGTCTGCGTCCCGATGGCAATACGGCGATTGTGGCGCTCACGCACGACCCGAAGCTCGACGACATGGCATTGCTCGAAGCGCTCAAGTCCGAGGCGTTCTATGTCGGTGCCATCGGCTCGCACCGTAATCAGGCGTCGCGTCGCGAGCGTTTGGCGATGTTCGATCTGAGCGCGGCGCAGATCGCCCGCTTGCACGGGCCGGTCGGCTTGCCGCTGGGGGCGCGCACGCCGCCGGAGATTGCGCTGGCGATTCTGGCGGAGATCACGGCGCTGCGCAATGGCGTTTCAAGTGCCATTTCAGTCAGTCACTTGCAGGGCACGAGGGAATGCCGGGCGCGAACGGCATGATGCATCAATGGTTTGTAATCCGATATAAAAAACAGGGGATGTCATGAAACACAAGGTCTGGTTGGCAATGGCGTTGACGCTTGGGGCGGGCTGCGCCAAAGCGGATGGGCTGCAAATCTACGGCATGCTGGACAACAGTCTGGAATACCTCAGCAACGCAGGCACCGGCGCGAACGGCAGCAAGCAGTCGCTCTTTCGTGTGAATAACGGGTCTCAGGTGGCCAACCGGTTCGGCTTCAAAGGATCGGAAGATCTTGGCGGCGGCCTCAAGGCGATCATGCAGCTCGAGGCGGGCTTCAATCTCGATTCGGGACAGCTTCAGCAGGGGGGGCGGATGTTCGGTCGTCAGGCCTACGTCGGCTTGCAGAACCCGTGGGGCGCACTGACGATGGGGCGCCAGAAGAACCTGATCTACGATGCGTTCCTCGAACTCGATCCGCTCTCGTACTACAGTTATTCGCTGCCGGGGCTCGACGCCCAGTTCGTCGGCAAGGCCGACAACTCGATCAAGTACGCCGGCAACTTCAACGGCCTCAAGGTCGCTGGCCTGTTCTCGACGGGCTACGACGCCACCATCGCCAACGGCGCGCAGGTGCCGGGGCAGTGGCGCGTGGGCAAGGAGTACAGCGTGTCGGTCGGGTACGGTAACGGTCCGCTCAATGTCTCGCTCGTGTACGACCAGCAACGCGGCACGTCCGTCGCGACGCAAGGCAATACCACGCAGCGCGTGGCGGCGGGGGCAAGCTACGCCATCGGCAATTTCAAGCCGTTCGTCGGATACCGGTGGTATCTGAGCGATGTGCCCGGCGCCGCAGGCCGTAATGAACTCTACTTCGCCGGCTTGCAGTACCGGCCGGTGACCGAGGTGATCCTCTCGGGAGCGATCTACTACAACAACATCACCTCGGCCAATCAGCACCCGTACCTGCTGGCCGCCAACGCCGCGTACCTATTGTCGAAGCGCACGCAACTGTTCGCGGAAGTCGGCTTCTCGCGCAATCAGAACGGCTCCAATCTGGGGGTGACCGGCTACGGCACGAGCATTGTGCCGGGCAGCAATCAAGTCGGTGTGGCCGTGGGTCTCGCGCACTACTTCTGAGACTGGCGCAAAGAAAAAGGACACCCGGAAACGATCCTGGGTGTCCTGTCCTGTCGCCTGTCGATGACCCGGCGAGGGTCATCGTGGCGAGGGCTTAGTGACGGAAGTGACGAGTGCCCGTCATCAGCATGGCAACGTTGCGTTCGTCGGCCGCGGCGATGACTTCATCGTCGCGCATTGAGCCGCCCGGGTGAATCACGCAGGTCGCGCCCGCGTCGACCACCACGTCGAGCCCGTCACGGAACGGGAAGAAGGCGTCCGAGGCCACGGCGGAGCCGCTCAGCGACAGGCCGGCGTTCTGGGCCTTGATGCTGGCGATGCGCGCCGAGTCGACACGGCTCATCTGACCGGCGCCCACGCCCAGCGTCATGCCGCCGGCGCAGAACACGATGGCGTTCGACTTGACGTACTTGGCCACGCGCCAGGCGAAGAGCAGGTCTTCCATTTCCTTCGGCGTCGGATGACGCTTCGTCACCACGCGCAGTTCATGCGGGGCCACGTTCTTCGCATCCGGCGACTGCACCAGCAGGCCACCGCCCACGCGCTTGAAATCGTACTGGTTCACACCGTTGCCGAGCGGCACTTCGAGCACGCGCACGTTCTGCTTGGCGGCGAAGACTTGCTTGGCAGCCTCGGTGAACGACGGCGCGAGCAACACTTCCACGAACTGCTTGGCGACCGCTTGTGCGGCCGCTTCGTCGACTTCGCGGTTGAACGCGATGATGCCGCCGAAGGCCGAGGTCGGATCGGTCTGGAATGCCTTGGCGTAGGCGTCGGCCGGCGAGGCAGCCACGGCCACGCCGCACGGATTGGCGTGCTTGATGATGACGCAGGCGGGTGCGTCGAACGTCTTCACGCATTCCCACGCCGCATCGGCGTCGGCAATGTTGTTGTACGACAGTTCCTTGCCCTGGAGCTGGCGATAGTTCGCCAGCGAGCCTTCCGGCGTCACGATGTCGCGGTAGAACGCCGCGCTCTGATGCGGGTTCTCGCCGTAGCGCATGTCCTGCACCTTCGTGTACGCGAGGTTCAGCGTGGCCGGGTAGGCGGAGCGCTCGGTGTGACGCAGCGACTCGCCAAGGCTCGTGAGGTAGTTCGTGATCGCGCCGTCGTACTGGGCGGTATGGGCGAACACCTTCGTGGCCAGACGGAAGTTCGTGGCGTAGCCGACCGTGTTGCCGTTCGCCTTCATTTCGTCGAGCACCACGGCGTAGTCGGCCGGATCGACGATCACGGTGACGTCGCGATGGTTCTTCGCGGCCGAGCGCAGCATCGTCGGGCCGCCGATGTCGATGTTCTCGATGGCGTCTTCGAGCGAGCAGTCGTCGCGCGCGATGGTCTGCACGAACGGGTACAGATTCACCACGAGCAGGTCGATTGTCGGGATGTCGTGCTGCGCGAGGGCAGCCATGTGCTCGGGCAGATCGCGACGGGCCAGAATGCCGCCGTGAACCTTCGGATGCAGCGTCTTCACGCGCCCGTCGAGCATTTCCGGGAAGCCGGTGTAGTCGGCCACTTCGGTCACCTTCAGGCCGGCGTCAGCCAGCAACTTGGCGGTGCCGCCAGTGGAGAGGATCGACACGCCCTGCGCAGCGAGCGACTTGGCGAAGTCGACGATGCCGGTCTTGTCGGAGACGGAAATGAGAGCTTGCTTAATCATGACGGACGGTAGTGAAGCGGCAAAAACGGGCGACGTGGGCAAATGGGGCGTGCACCTTGCGACGTCGTCGACGCAGGCGCGCCCCGCGATGGGGCTGACGGGCGGCGCATGAATCTCGATGGCCTCCCGCTCGCGCGCAACGGCTAGAGCAGGCCGTGCTGCTGCAACTTCTTGCGCAGCGTGTTGCGGTTGATCCCCAGGTATTCAGCAGCGAGCGACTGGTTGCCGTCGGCCTTGCCGAGCACGAACTCGAGCAGCGGCTTCTCGACGACCGAGACGACCATATCGTAGACATCGTGTGGCCGTGCGCCATCCAGATCGCGGAAATACGAATCCAGACTGTCGCGCACGCATTGTTCTATGTTTGTTTTGCTCATGCGGCTAATAGCTCCCTCGGCGATTCTTGTTCATAGCAGAGGCGGTCCGAGTGCGCCTTCTGCTGTTCGAAAAACTCGTTGACTGCAGCCAACTGTTCCTGCGTGGTGTCGAGCGTATTCATCCGCTGGCGGAACGTGGCTGCCCCCGGCAGGCCACGCGAATACCACGCGATATGTTTGCGCGCGGTCCGCACACCGGTGTATTCCCCGTAAAACTCGTAATGATCCTCGAGGTGTTCGTTCATGATTTGCTGGATCTCGTCGACGCGCGGCGGCAAGGCAATCTCGCCCGTCGTGAGAAACAGCTCGATATCGCGGAACAGCCATGGACGCCCCTGGGCCGCACGGCCGATCATGATGGCGTCGGCTCCCGTAACTGCCAGCACGTGGCTGGCTTTTTGCGCCGAGTCGATATCGCCGTTGGCGACCACCGGAATGCGCGCTGCGGCCTTGACGGCAGCGATGGTCTCGTACTCCGCATCGCCGTGATAGAGGTCGGCACGCGTGCGGCCGTGCACCGTGAGCATGCTGATGCCGCAGTCTTCGGCGATGCGGGCGACCGTGAGGGCGTTCTTGTGTTCGCGATCCCAGCCCGTGCGAATCTTCAGCGTGACCGGCACCGCATCGCCCACGGCGCCAACGACGGCGGACACGATGCGGGCGACGAGCGGTTCGTTTTGCAGCAGGGCCGATCCGGCGGCGACGTTGCACACCTTCTTGGCCGGGCACCCCATGTTGATGTCGATGATCTGCGCACCGCGTTCCACGTTGTAACGGGCGGCCTCGGCCATCATGGCCGGGTCGGCGCCCGCGATCTGCACGGCGATCGGCGCGACTTCGCCCGCGTGATTGGCACGCCGCATCGTCTTCTCGCTCTTCCAGAGCTGGGCGTTCGAGGCCACCATCTCCGAGACGGCATAGCCCGCGCCGAGTCGCTTGCACAACTGGCGGAACGGCCGATCCGTCACGCCCGCCATGGGGGCGACGAACAGGTTATTGCGGAGTTCGTGGGGGCCGATATGCACGATGAAGGGAAAAGGCGGGAAAAAGTTTGTATTTTACTGCGAAAACCCATTCCCGTCGCCTAAAAAATGAGCAGGCGGGCCGGCCGGACCGCCCGGGAAGCCGGACACTCAGCCGCGCTGGCCGAACATCATCTGGCGGGCGAAAGCGGTTTTGAGCGGCGGAACGAGGTCGAGGCTGGCGAGGGCCACGCTGCGCAGCAAGGCGACGGGGGCGGCGTCGATGCCGAAGACGCGGGGCAGCAGGTCGGTGATGCGGATCGTGAGGCCGCGGTCGGCGCGACGCCGGCGGGCGAAGGCGGCGAGGGCTGCCGGGCCAGGTACGCCGCGACTGTCGCGAACGAGTGCATCGGCCAGGTCGAAGGCGTCGCGCAGGCCGAGGTTCAAACCTTGTCCCGCGACCGGGTGGAGCGTTTGCGCGGCGTTGCCGATGGCGGCGACCCGGCCGTCGACCACCTGGCCGAGGGCGTTCAGGCCCAGCGGGAAGCCCGCGCGGCCGGCAATCGAGGTGAACCGGCCCATGCGGTCGCCAAAGGCGGTGTGCAGCTCACTCAGGAACGATGCATCGTCCAGCTCGCGACGACGGTTGGCCTCGGCGTGGGAGCAGCACCACACCAGCGCGTAGCCGTTTTCCTGCGGCAGCAACGCCAGCGGGCCGTCCGGCGTGAAACGCTCCCATGCCCAGCCGATGCGCGGGAGCTCGCAAGTGACGAATCCGACGAGCGCGGTCTGACCGTAGTCTCGCGCGTGAGGACGGGCCGTCTGACGCTCGAACAGGCCGCCTTCCGCGTTCACGGCAAGCGCGGCGTGCAGCGTTTGCACGTGATCGTCGACGGTCGTGCCGAGGGTAATCGTGACGCCTTGGGCGTCCTGACGCAGGGCGATCGCGCGATAGGGGCGGAAGTGATGCAGTCCCGGTCGATCCAGTGCATCCGCCGCCTCCCGCGCCTCCCGCGCCTCCCGCCCATCTGGCGCAGCGGACGTTGACGGCGCGTGCGCGACGCGGGTGGGGACGCCCAACATGGCGGCGTCCAGCGCGCGCATCAAGGCGCCGTAGCGCACCACGTAACCCAGCGCCGGTACCCCGTGATCGAGATAATCGATTTCGGTGCTGCCGAAGCGCCGCGCCTGCGAAACGTGAATATGTTGAATCGGTGTGCTGGCGAGCCCCGCGCCGTGGTGCGGCCAGGCGCCTGCGCGTGCGAGGATCTCGCGGCTGCCATGCGAGAGCGCCAGCGTGCGCGGGTCGTCATAGCCGGCCTGCGCACCGCGCGCGTCCACCAGCGCGATTCGCAACTGCGGCGCACGTTGCGCGAGCAGCAGCGCGAGCGCCGTGCCGACCGGACCGGCGCCGACGATCGCCACGTCGAAACGGCGGGCGCGGTCGTCATGCGCCGTGTGCGCGGCCTGTTCGGTAGGTTCGGTATGCGCTGTCGACATGGCGGCAGGGGAAGCCTGTGCGTCAGTCATCAGCCACGCATCAGCGCTTCGATCTCGTCGGCATCGACCGGCACGTCGCGCGTGAGCAGCATGCAGCCGTCGGCGGTCACGACCGCATCGTCTTCGATGCGAATGCCGATGTTCCAGTAACGCTCGTCGATATCGGGCGCGGGCCGCACGTAGATACCGGGCTCGACCGTCATCACCATGTTCGCGGCCAGTGTGCGCCACGGGCGTTCGCCGTTCGGACCGTCCTCGCGGTATTCGCCGCAATCGTGGACGTCCATGCCGATCCAGTGCCCCGTGCGGTGCATGTAGAAGCGGCTGAACGACTTGTTGGCGATCACGTCGTCGAGGCTGCCCACCGCATCGCGCTTGAGCAGGCCCGTGTCGAGCATGCCCTGGGCAAGCACGCGCACGGCGGCGTCGTGGGGGGCGTCGAAGCGTGCGCCGGCGCGCGTCACGTCGATGGCGGCCTGTTGCGAGGCGAGCACGATGTCGTACAGCTCGCGCTGTGCGGCAGTGAACTTCCCGTTGACCGGAAACGTGCGCGTGATGTCCGACGCGTAGCCATCGAGTTCGCACGCGGCGTCGATCAGGCAAAGGTCGCCGTCGCGCAGCTTGGCGTCGCCCGCGCGATAGTGGAGCACTGTGGCGTTGGCGCCGGTGGCGACAATCGAGCCGTAAGCGGGGAATTGCGAACCGTTGCGGCGGAATTCGTACAGCAGCTCGGCTTCGAGGTGATATTCGCGCAGCCCCGGGCGCGACGCTTTCATCGCACGCACATGGGCTTCGGCCGAAATCTTGCCTGCGCGCGCCATGATATCGAGTTCGATGGGGTCTTTGACCAGCCGCATCTCGTCGAGGATTGCGCGGATATCGCGAGCGACAGACGGTGCCGACACGCCCGTGCGACCTTGCGCGCGCACCGCGCTCAGCCAGTGGCGGACCTGACGATCCTGCTGCGCCGAAGCCCCTAGCGCATAGAACAGCGCCGGAGCGTCGGCCAGCAGTTGCGGCACACGCGTGTCGATTTCGTCGATGGGGTAGGCCGCGTCAAAGCCGAAGGTCTCGCGCGCGGCTTCCGGGCCGTAGCGATAGCCGTCCCAGATCTCGCGCTCTTCGTGCTTCGCGCGGCAGAACAGGATCGCGTGGCCCGTGCGGCTGTCGAGCACCACGACCGCGTCAGGCTCCGTGAAGCCGGACAGGTAATAGAAATAGCTGTCGTGACGATAGGGGTAGTCGCTGTCGCGGTTGCGCGGCACTTCCGGCGCGGTCGGCAGGATGGCGACACCGCCGCCGGCCTTGCGCATCTGTTCGATGACGCGCTCGCGGCGGGCACGGTACGGGGAATCAGTCATCGCGGGCTCCATTTCGGTCGGTTCGGTCGAGGTCAAACGTGTTCAGGCGATTCTACTGCCGGGGGCGAGGTCGTGCCGCGCCTGCACGTCGGCATTCAGGGCGGCGAGCTGTGCCGGTGTGCCAACATTTTCCCAAATGCCGTCGAAGCGCTCACCGCTCACCCGTGCTGCGGCAATCGCGCGTTGGTAGAGCGGCGTGAGCGCCATACGAGTGCCCGACGCGATGTCGGCAAAGAGCCGCAGGTCGTACAGCGCAATGCTGCCGAACGTGAGCGCCTCGGCTGCAGGCGGGGCCGCCTCGGGAAGATAGAGCCGGCCGGCGGGGTCGAGCGCGAAGTCGCCGCGCGGATGAAACGGCGGGTTGGGCACCATCACCAGATGCATGCCGGGCGCGGGCTGCGCGGCCATGCGTGCGGCGTGAGGGCGCAACGCGGCATAGTCGAACGACGTGAAGATATCGCCCGCAATCGCCAGGAAGACATCGCCGCCGCCTTCGAGCAATGGGCGGGCGCGGGCGATCCCGCCTGCGGTCTCGAGCGCTTCGCCTTCGGCCGAGTAGGCAAGCCGCACGCCGAACGCGCTGCCGTCACCGAGCGTGGCTTCGATCTGCTCGCCCAGCCAGGCGTGATTGATGACGATGTCCGTGAACCCCGCACGCGCCAGCGCCTCGATCTGCCAGACGATGATCGGCTTGCCGCCGACACCGAGCAGCGGCTTGGGCGTGACGTCGGTGAGCGGGCGCATGCGCTCGCCGCGCCCCGCGGCGAAGATCATCGCCTTCATTGCGCTCATGCGGTGTGCCTCAGAACGTGTAGCCGACATCCGTGCGCTGGCCGGTCAGTGCGTCGAGCAACTGGGCGAGCGGGCGGAGCGGCGTATAGCGGTCGGCGACCTTGCGCGCATAGTCGAGGAAGCGCGGCGTGTCGGCCAGGTAGCGCGGCTTGCCGTCCCGATAGTGGATGCGCGCGAAAATGCCGAGCACTTTGAGGTGACGTTGCAGCCCCATCCACTCCGCCTGACGGTAGAACTCGCCGAAATCGGCGTCCACGGGCAGGCCGGCCTTGCGGGCACGTTCCCAGTAATACGCCAGCCAGTCGAGCTGACGCGCCTCGTCCCAACTGAGGAAGGCGTCGCGCATCAGCGAGATCACGTCGTACGTGAGCGGGCCGTAGACGGCATCCTGGAAGTCGAGGATGCCGGGTCCCACGGTACCCGGCAGACCCGGCATCAGGTTGCGCGGCATGTAATCGCGGTGCACGAACACCTTGGGTTGCGCGAGCGCGTTGTCGATGAGCAACTGATTGATCCGGTCGAGCGTCGCGCGTTGCTCCGCGCTCAGCGTCACCTTCAGGTGCTTGCCGACGTACCAGTCCGGGAACAGATCGAGTTCGCGCTGAAGCAGTGCCGTGTCGTAGGCGGGCAACACGTCCGGGCGGGACGCCTTCTGCCAGACGATCAGGGCATCGAGCGCCGCGCGCATGAGCGGGCGGGCATTGTCTTCGGTGAGGACGTCGAGATACGTTTCGCGCCCGAGGTCCGTGAGCAGCAGGAAGCCTTGCGCGAGATCCTCGGCGAGCACCTTCGGGGCCTGCAGGCCCGCGTCGGCAAGCAATTGCGAGACGTGCACGAACGGACGGCAATCCTCCTGGGGCGGCGGCGCATCCATCACGATCAGGCTCGGATGCGCGGGATTGCGGCTGCCGATGCGGAAGTAGCGCCGGAAGCTGGCGTCCGCGGAGGCCGGCGCCCACTGCGTCATGTCCAGCGCGAACGGTTCGGCAATGCTGGCGAGCCAGTGGCCGAGGGCTTGCAGACGAGAATCGGAGGCGTTGGAGAGCGAGTGGGAAGCGTCGGAAACACTCGCGGAGGCGGTGGGGTGTGCGGTCATGATGGGGGTCGTAAACGTCTTGCCATATAATACCCGATCATGTTTTCCAGACGCCCTGTTTCTCGACCTCGATCGACCGTCCCGAATGTCCCGGCAATGCCGTGCAGACACGCGGGATTGGCTGCCTGCAAGCGGCGCCTCGATTGTCACGCTGTTTGCGTACATGCCGGATAAACAAGTCCATACGAATGATGTTTCTTCGCTGCGGCGCCTGATGCGCGCGCGGCGCAAGCCGCTGGCACTGCTGCTCTCCCTGCCGGGAGTGTGGTGTTCGCTCGCCGGCGCGCAGGAAGCTCCCCCTCCCGATATTGCCAAGAGCGACGGTCTGGTGTTGCGCACGGTGCCGGCGCTCGTCGACAACCCGCTGGGTGCCGGTGAAGACGTGCCGATGTATGTGCGCGGCATGCACCTCACCGGCCGGACCAACGTGGATGCGACGGTCGATGGCGACGCCGAGGCCCGCAAGTACCGCTCGTTCGTGAAGGGCGATCGCCTGACGTACGACCAGGATTCGGACGAAGTCGTGGCGCGTGGCAATGCCCGTCTGTCGCAGGGCGGCAATCTGTTCCTCGGCCCCGAGGCGCATATGTACACCGGCGCGGGCGATGGCTACATGCTCACGCCAACCTACAAGCTCGTGACGGGCGGCGGCGGGAAGTCGGAGCGTGCGGATGTCGAGGCAAGCAACCTGGTGACGTTGCAGCACGGCACCTACTCTGCCTGCGCGTGCACGGACGACGGCAAGACGCCGGCCTGGTACATCAAGGCGTCCGAGTTCGAATTCGATCAGGAGCAGCAGGAAGGCACGGCATATAACGGCATCCTGTTCTTCCAGGGCGTGCCGATTCTCGCCAGTCCGTATCTGTCGTTCCCGACGTCGAACGAGCGCCGCTCGGGGTTCCTGGCGCCGACCTTCACGCAGTCGAGCCGCACCGGTTTCGAGCTGGCGACGCCGTATTACTTCAACATCGCGCCGAACCGTGACCTGACGATCACGCCCCGCTTCATGACCAAGCGCGGTGTGATGCTCAACGGCGACTTCCGTTACCTGGAGCCAACCTACGCCGGGTTGTTCCACATAGAATACCTGCCGAAGGATCGAATCACGGGTGATGCTCGCTACACGTTCACCTGGCAGCACAGCCAGGCGCTCGGCTATGGTGTGAACGGCTACGTCAACTTCACGAAGGTCTCGGATGACACCTATCCGGACGATTTCGGTGCGGGCACCAATTTCCAGACCGGTGTGCAGCGCGTGTACAACCGCGAAGCCGGGTTGACGTGGGCGTACGGCAATTGGTCGTTCCTCGCCCGGGTATTGAAGTATCAGACGCTCGCGCCAACGGCGCCGCAGTATGAATCGGTGCCGGAGCTGTCGGCCACGTACAACAAGCTGGACTTCCACGGCTTCGATTTCACGATGCCGATCCGGTACAACCGGTTCCAGATTGCGTCGTCGACGGGGCAGCCGAACGGCGAGCGTCTGTATGCCCAGCCGACGTTGAGCTACCCGATCCTGACGCCGGGCTACTTTGTCGTGCCGAAGGTTATCTTCAACGCGGCCGCGTACAACATCGATTATCCGAACAGCTCGACGATGCAGTCGTCGATCACGCGTACGGTGCCGACGCTCAGCCTCGACACCGGGCTGACGTTCGAGCGCCCGCTGAACCTGTTCGGCTCGGCGATGCGCCAGACGCTGGAGCCGCGCCTGTTCTACGTCTACACGCCGTACCGAAATCAGAGTTCCATTCCGATTTTCGACAGCGCGGTGTCCGACTTCAACCTGGCGGAAATCTTCAGCGAGAACTCGTTCATCGGCGTCGACCGGATTCAGGATGCCAATCGCGTGACGGCGGCGCTGACCTCGCGCCTGATTGACGCGGAATCGGGGATCGAGCGCGGTCGCATCTGGTATGCGCAGCGTTACAACTTCACCCGATCGCTCGTGACGATGCCGGGCGGCACGCCTGAGGACACCGGCATCTCCGACTTTCTGGTCGGTGGTTCGGCATTGCTTTACCGAAACATCACGTTCAGTACCGCCGTGCAATACAGCCCGAGCACGTCGGAGTTCAACCGCTCGGATGTCGGCGTGACATGGCGCCCGGGGGAACGGCGCGTGTTCAACGTCTATTACCGCTACCTCCGAAACCCGGTGCCGGTCGTGGGACAAACCGCATTGACCGTCACGCCGATCAACCAGGTCGAACTTTCCGGTCAGTGGCCGATCACACCGCGGTTGGGGGTGGTGGGACGCCTGAACTACAGCATTACCGACAAGACCTTCATCGATGCCCTGGCGGGTTTCGAGTATGATGCCGACTGCTGGGCCTTCCGGGTGGGGCTCCAGCGCTACGCGACCAATGCCACTACGACAACTTCGCGTATCTTCGCGCAGTTGGAGCTGAAAGGCTTGACCAAGTCCGGCAACAGCGCCACAGAAGCCTTCAAGGTTGGGGTGCCGGGGTATCAGGCGCCGCCGACGAACCAGATTCCTTCTCGATTCAGCAACTATGAATGACATGTTTGTGAAGCGTGCCTCGCTGCTGGCGAGCCTGTGTCTCGCTGCCGGGGTGGCGATGGCCCAGCCGGCGCCGGTCGGTAGCCGTGTCGTGGGTGCGCCGGCCTCGTCCGCCCGCCCGGTCGATTCCATCGTGGCCGTGGTCAACGACAGCGTGATTACCCGCAAGGAGCTCGACACGCGTATCGAGGAGGCCAAGCACCAGCTCACGCTCGCCAAGCGCCCGATTCCGGACGCCGATTTGCTGCAGCGGCAGGTGCTCGAGCAAATGATCGTCACGCAGGTGCAACTCCAGCGGGCGAAGGAAGACGGCATCGTCGTGAAGGATGCCGACGTTGAGCAGGCCCTTCAGCGTATTGCCGCCGACAATCACCTGAGCGTCGATCAGTACAAGGCGCGTCTGTCGCAGGCCGGGGTGCCCTGGGATGCGTTCCGCAAGGAAGTGCGCGAACAGATCCTGATGGCGCGTTTGCGCGATCGTGAAGTCGACAGCCAGGTGCAGGTCAGCGACTCGGAAATCAACACCTTCCTCGCCGCTCAGCGCGGTGCCACGGCGGCGCCGTCGGAGACCGAATACCGTCTGAGCGAAATCCTGGTGAAGCTGCCCGAAGGCGCCACGCCCGATCAGGTGAGCGCAGCGCAGA
Organism: Pandoraea eparura; assembly: GCF_902459725.1. Classification (GTDB taxonomy): domain Bacteria; phylum Pseudomonadota; class Gammaproteobacteria; order Burkholderiales; family Burkholderiaceae; genus Pandoraea; species Pandoraea eparura. The sequence continues at coordinate 772,209 of NZ_CABPSH010000001.1, read as the reverse complement.
AGAAGGCCGGCGAAGCGCTGGACAAGGCGAAAGCCGGCGCAGACTTCGCAGCACTCGCGAAGCAGTATTCGGACGCCTCCGACGCCGCCAACGGTGGCGACATGGGCTTTCGCATTCCCGAGCGCATTCCCGATCTTTATCTGACGCAGATCCAGAAGCTGCAGCCGGGGACGGTGGTGCCGCAGGTGCTTCGCAGCAACAACGGATTCCACGTCATCAAGCTCGTCGAGACCCGCAAGCAAGGGGGCGAGCAGGGCATGACCGTGCCGCAGATCCACGCGCGCCACATCCTGATCCGGGTGGGCGACGGCGTGTCCGAAGCGCAGGCACGTCAAAAGCTGCTCGACATCAAGGCAAAGATTGAAGCGGGCAAGGGCGATTTCGCCGACTACGCGCGACAGTTCTCGGTGGACGGCTCGGCATCGCAGGGCGGCGATCTCGGCTGGATCTCGCCGGGCGAGACGGTGCCGGCGTTCGAGCGCGCGATGTCCGAACTCAAGGACGGTCAGATCAGCGACCCGGTGCGCTCGGAATATGGCTATCACCTGATTCAGGTGCTGGGTCATCGCGAGACGCAGGTCTCGGGCGATCAGGAGCGCAATGTCGCGATGCAGGAACTGCGGGGTCGCAAGGCCGAGCAGCAGTACCGCGACTGGTTGCAGCAACTGCGCGACAGCGCTTATGTCGACTATCGTCTCAACAACGCGCAGCAGTAAGCGCGACGTGAGACATTTCGCTCCCCCTCTCTTCTGCGCTCAGGCATGACTTCCGACCGGTCCTTCGTCCTCGCCATCACCACGGGTGAACCGGCGGGCGTCGGGCCAGAGTTGACGGTGCAGGCGCTCGTGAAGTGCCTGACCCCGTCGGGAGGTGCCACCGACGTCGGCGTCGATGCCTGCCTTGCCCATTGCCAGTTTGCCGTGCTCGGCGATACCTCGCTGCTTGCAACGCGTGCGCAGGCCGTAGGGCTGGGCGATGCCTGGCAGGCGCTGCTGGCCGGCGGCCGTGTGCGTGTCGTGCACCATCCGCTCGCCGTCCCGGCGCGGCCGGGCCGTCTCGATGCGGCCAACGGCCATTACGTGTTGGCGCTGCTCGACGACGCCATCGACGGCGCGCTGGCCGGCGCCTATGACGCCGTCGTCACGGCGCCGCTGCAAAAGAGCACGATCAACGATTGCGGCGTGGCCTTCACAGGCCACACCGAATATCTCGCCGAGCGCACCGGCACGCCACGTGTCGTGATGATGCTCGCCGGCGGCGGACTGCGCGTGGCGCTGGCGACGACGCATCTGCCGCTCGCGCAGGTCCCCGGCGCGATTCGTCGCGATGATCTGCTGCAAACCCTCGTCATCCTCAACCAGGATCTGATGCGTCATTTCGGTGTGACGCGTCCGCGCATTCTCGTGACCGGACTCAACCCGCATGCGGGCGAGTCGGGCTACCTCGGGCGCGAAGAAATCGACGTCATCACACCGGCACTGGATGACGCGCGCGCCGCCGGCATCGATGCCCGTGGCCCGTATCCCGCCGATACGCTGTTCCAGCCGCGCCATCTCGAAGGGGCCGATGCGGTCCTCGCGATGTATCACGACCAAGGGCTGCCGGTGCTTAAGTACGCGAGCTTCGGCGCCGGCGTGAACATCACACTTGGCCTGCCGATCATTCGCACGTCGGTCGATCACGGCACGGCACTCGACCTCGCGGGCACCGGCCAAGCCGAGAGCGGCAGCCTGCTCGAAGCCTTGCGCACGGCCGCCACGATGGCGACCAACGCCGCGACACACGCATCATTGACCGCAGGCGCGAGCGGCGATCCGCACGCCGCACAACCGCGTTCATAAGGAATTTTTCATGAGTAGCGCATCGAAGCGCACGGGCGTCCAACAGGGCCACGTGGCGCGCAAACGTTTTGGCCAGAATTTTCTCGTCGACATGGGCGTGATCGACGCGATCGTGGGCGCGATCTCGCCGCGCACCGACGACCTGATGGTTGAGATCGGGCCAGGACTGGGGGCGTTGACCACGCCGCTCACCGAGTGGCTCGCCCATCTGCATGTGGTCGAACTCGACCGTGACCTGGTCGCGCGGCTCACGCGCAAGTTCGGCGAGCGCGTGAGTGTGCACGCGGGCGATGCGCTGGACTTCGACTTCGGATCCCTCGTGCCGGCGGATCGTCGAGACGAAGCCCCGTTGCGCATTGTCGGTAACTTGCCGTACAACATCTCCAGCCCGCTGCTGTTTCATCTGATGCGCTACGCGGCGCTCGTGCGCGATCAGCACTTCATGCTTCAGGACGAAGTCGTCGAGCGCATGGTCGCGCCGGCGGGGTCGAGCAACTACAGCCGGCTCTCGGTCATGCTCCAGTACCGCTACTGGATGGACAAGGTGCTCGACGTGCCACCGCAGGCATTCAATCCGCCGCCGAAGGTCGACTCGGCCGTGGTGCGGATGATCCCGCGTGCGGTGGCGGACCTGCCGCAGGTCGATCTGGACGTGTTCGAGGCCGTGGTGGCGCAGGCGTTCTCCCAGCGCCGCAAGATGCTGCGCAACACGCTCCACAGTTACCGCGACCGTGTCGATTTCGACGCACTCGGATTCGATCTCACCCGTCGCGCCGAGGACGTTCCGGTCGATGAATACGTAACGCTTTCGCGCGCGATCAGTGGCGCCGGTTCACCAGGCTGATCCCGGCGAATACCAGCACGACCGCACCCGCAAAGCGCCAGCCGACCGATTCGCCGAGCACCAGCACGCCGAACGTCACACCGAAGAGCGGGCTCAGGAACGAGAACGACGCGAGACGGGCGGCGCTGTAGCGCGTCAGCATTCCGAACCAGATCAGGTAGCTCGCAAACGCCACGCCGATGGACTGATAGGCGAGGCTCACCCACGTCGTGACCGTCATCGGGCCGACGTGCACGTTTCCGGTGCCGAGTGCCAGCGCGCACAGCAATACGGCCGAAACGGCGAGTTGGTAGAGCAGCGTCTTCGACGGCGCGGCGCTGGCCAGTCGCGACGCCCGGACGATCACCGTCGTCATGCCCCAGAACACGCCGGCGAGCAGGCCCAACAGGTCGCCGGGCCACGTGGTTGCGAGGTTCGAGCCGCCGCCGTCCGAGAAGGCCACGACGATGCCACAGAAGGCGATGGCCATGCCGAGCCATTGCATCGGCCGCAACCGTTCGCTCGGCACCGTCCAGTGCAGGCCGATGGCGGTGAAGCAGGGGGCCGAGTACAGGAAGACGGCCATGCGCGAGGCGGTTGTGTGCGTCAGACCGACGAAGATACAGAGGAATTCCAGCGAAAAGAGAACGCCCGCGAGCAGGCCCGCCGGCAAGGTACCGTCGCCCGTGATGAGCTTCTGACGACGCCACAGCATCCAGCCGCCGACCAGCACGGTCGCGATCAGGGAGCGCAGGCCCGCCTGCAGCACGGGAGGCACGACGGGCACCGCCAGCTTGACGGCGACCTGCTGGCCGCCCCATACCGCACATAGGCCAAACATGATGGCGAGCGCGGCGGCATCGATCGGACGCGGTGTGGATTTCATGACGTTGGTTTGGATGGCGAGGCATCGTGAGCACGATGCGCTGGGTGGCTCATTGTCTCCGATCCGGCACACCAGGGCATCATTCTGGTGCAGGCAACATGGGTAATGCGCACAGCATTGTTGCGCGGCTCGACACAATGTCTCCCCGTTTTACGGGTTTATTGCTCTGCGCCGCGTCGATACAATGCTCCGCGGGCCATTGTGCCCACCCCGCCGTCAATTTCTGCAACCCCGCGCATGTACAAGAAAGGCTCAGCCGTCGAACTTCAGTTCTCCCCGTCACGACTCAATGATGGGGCTGGTGATCCGTACTGGATCGATCTCACGCGCGACGAGGCGCAGGCGCTGCTCGCCGCGCTGCAATCGCATTTAGGACAATCGGGACACGATGCCTTGGGCACCGAAGCACCGCTCGTATTTACGCTGCTCGATCCGGGGGCGATGCAGACGACCGAATCGACGCGAGACGATGGCGTGACGCCTGTCTTGCCGGGGGAGATGGCGCCCACCTACCGCCAATGGGTTTGCGTGATCTGTGGCTGGATTTATGACGAGGCGCTCGGCTGTCCAGACGACGGCATCGCCCCCGGAACCCGCTGGGAAGACGTGCCGGAAGACTGGCGTTGCCCGCTATGCGACGTAGGCAAGGAGGACTTCGCGATGGTGGAGTGCTGAGGCATTGCGCGGATCCGCGCGGAGGAACCCGGGACGATGTCGGGTCATTGAAGGCATCGGCCGCCGTATGAATGGGCGGCCGTCACGGTAGCGCGCTCCGCTTGTCAGACCTTACAGGCCGCCCTTGGCCGAGTGCTTCTGGATCAATTCAATCTTGTAGCCGTCTGGATCTTCGACGAAAGCGATGACCGTGGTGCCACCCTTGACGGGACCGGCTTCGCGGCTGACCTTGCCGCCGGCCGCACGGATCGTGTCGCAGGCGGCGTAGGCATCGTCGACTTCGACGGCCAGATGACCGAACGCGGTGCCGATTTCGTACTTTTCTACGCCCCAGTTATAGGTCAGTTCGAGCACGGTGTTCTCCGACTCGGCGCCATAGCCGACAAAGGCCAGCGTGTACTTGTACTCGGGATTCTCGCTCTGACGCAGCAGTTGCATGCCGAGCACGCGCGTGTAGAAATCGATCGAGCGCTGCAGGTCGCCGACGCGCAGCATGGTATGAAGCATTCGCATGGTGTTTTTTACCGATGGGGACAACGAGGATTCGATTGTACTCGTGCCCATGCAACTGAGCCGCATTCACGCGGCATTGAATTATTCTGATGATCGGGTGCGACAGACCGATCAGAATTCGGGTAGCCACTCCGGCGCATGCGACTTGAGGGTGTCGCGCGCGGCCTCAAATTCCGGGAAGATCGAGGCCACGGCTTGCCAGAAACGCGGCCCGTGGTTCATCTCCTTCAAATGCGCGAGTTCGTGCGCGACCACGTAATCGATCACGCCCAGCGGGAAGTGGATCAGCCGCCAGTTCAAGCGGATGCGCCCGTCGGCGCTGCAACTGCCCCAGCGCGTTGTGGCCGACGACAGTCCGAGCGCCGAATGACGCACGCCCAAGCGCTCGCCGTAGACCTCCAGCCGTGTCGTGAAGAGTTTGCGGGCTTCCTGTTGCAGCCAGCCTTGCACACGATCGCGCATCTGTTCCGGTGCCGCTTGCGGTGGCAGATCGAGCCAAAGCGTATGTGTGTGAATATCGTACTCTGCCGCACGTGCGCTTGCGCCGAGCCGAATCGTCAGCGTGTGGCCAAGGTACGGGAGTGTGGCGGCGTCCGCCCAGATCACGCGCGGAATGACGCGACGCGCGGCACGGTCGCGAAATTCGGCGATCTTGTTGAAGATCCAGCGTTTCTTCTCGACGACGGCTGCCTCGACATCTGCCAGCGTGACCCAGCGCGGGGCCGTAACGGCGAGTCCCGATTCGTCGATCATGAAGCCGATGGTGCGTCGTGAGGAGCGTTTGAATCGGTAGTAGATGGCATGGCCGTCGAGCACGATCACGCGTTCGCCGGTGCCGGGCTGGCGACGCGGACCCATGCCCCCTGAAGTAGGCCCCTGAAGTGGGCTCGTATCCATGGTTGACGGGTTCAATGCCGCCGAGGGGCCGGGCACGTCGGTGGCCACGCCATTCGCTTCGGCCGCCGGGTTGCCGAACAGATCGAGTTCCATCTGGGGAACAGCGGTCTCATGCCGGGAGCGGGTGTCGCGCATAGCGGGTTGAACTTTCGACATGAGACGGTCTCGGGAGGTGGCGTCAGGTCCGTGGCGTGGTGTCGGGTTTGTCCGATGAACCGGAGGCATCCGACGAATGTGGCGCGGCTTTCGCCGCTTTTGCCGTATAGGCGCTCGGGTCGATGCGCACCATCTCGCGCTCGATCCATTCCGCCACATCGGCGTTGACGGCCTCGGCCGTACGGCCTGCCGTCTCGATGACCGGCCCGATCGATACGATCACTTCCCCGGGGTATTTCACGAACGAGTTGCGCGGCCAGACGCGTCCCGCATTGTGCGCGATGGGCACGACTGGGGCGCTGGTCGCCACCGCGAGGCGGGCGCCGCCCGACTTGTACTTGTTGCGTGAGCCGGTTTTCGTTCGCGTGCCTTCCGGGAACATGATGATCCACGATCCCTCGGCCAGACGCTCGCGCCCCTGCGCCACGACCGACTGAAATGCGTCGGTGCCCTTGCTGCGATTGATGTGGATCATGCTGAGCAGGCCCAGCGCCCAGCCGAAGAACGGCACATAGAGCAGCTCGCGCTTGAATACGAAACACAGCGGACGCGGCATGAGTGCCGGTAGCGCGACTGTCTCCCAGGCCGACTGATGCTTCGACAGCAGGACCGCGGGCGTCTCCGGCAGATTTTCCCAGCCGATGACGCGGTAGCGCATGCCACACAGCTTGTCGCCGACCCAGATGACGACCTTGCACCAGCCCGCCGCGACCCAGTAGCGTCTTACGCGCGAGAGGAACGGGAACGAGATGAAGCAGACGATCGCGTAGGGAATCGTCCAGACGATCTGGAAGATGAAGAAGAGAATCGAACGAAGTTGCAGCATCGGGTCTGGGTCTGAAATAGGGTGCCGGAGCGATTGTCCTACGTGCGCGGATGCGCATCCTGGGTCATGTGGCGGGCGATCGCTGCGCCCGTCACACGCTCTTGGCGTCCTCGTCGGCGAGCAGGTCGTTCACAAACGCTTGCAGACTGTCGTGCACACGCGTGCCTTCGGGCAGGTTGCCCGCGGCGAGTGTTTTCTTGCCCTTGCCGGTCAGCACCAGGTGCGGACGCGCCCCCACCGCCGCTGCCGCCTGCAAATCGCGCAGCGAGTCGCCCACGGCCGGCACGCCGGTCAGGTCGATCTCATAGCGACGCGCGATTTCCTGGAACAAGCCGGGCTTCGGCTTGCGACAATCGCAGGCGTCCGCGGCGGTATGCGGGCAGAAGAACACGGCGTCGATGCGACCGCCTGCGGCGACGGCCAGCTTCGACATTTTCGTGTGCATGGCGCCCAATGTTGCCATGTCGAACAGCCCACGTCCCACGCCCGACTGGTTCGTCGCCACGACGACCCGGTAGCTGGCCTGATTCAGACGGCCGATGGCCTCCAGACTGCCGGGCAGCGGCACCCACTCATCCGTGGACTTGATGAACTGATCCGAGTCGGCATTGATGACGCCGTCCCGGTCGAGAATCACAAGCTTGCGGGCGGCGGGGCCGGGGGTGCGATCTTTACGCGAATCCATGACGAACGGGCTTCCGGGACAGTGGGCCGTGCTTAAGCGGCGAGCTTCGAGAGATCGGCCACGAGGTTCATCTTCAAATGCAGATGGCTGAGCAGGGCGAGGCGATTGTTGCGCAGTGCCTCGTCGTCGGCCATCACCATCACTTCGTTGAAGAACGCGTCGACCGCATCGCGCAGCTCGGCCAGCGCGGACAGGGCTTGCGCATACTCGTGCGCCCTGAACTTGGCCTCCACCACCGGCGTGACCTTGTCCAGGGCGGCGGCGAGCGCTTGCTCGGCCGGCTCGACCAGCAGCGACGCCGCGATGACGCCCTCGGGCGGCGGCGCCGTCTTCTTCAGGATGTTGCCGATGCGCTTGTTCGCGGCGGCAAGCGCTTCGGCTTGCGGCAGTGCCGAGAAGGCGCGCACGGCCTCCAGGCGCTCGATCAGATCGCTCAGATCGAGATAGATCGACGGCGACACCAGCACGGCCTCGATTTCGTTGGCCGCGTAGCCCCGCTCACGCAGATAGCCGCGCAGGCGATCGAGCAAGAACTGGTAGACGTCGCTCAGGTAGGCGTCGCCGGCGACCCCCGACGTGAATTGCTGGTAGGTCACGTTCAGCAGGTCCGACAACATGACCGGAAGACGTCGCTCGACGAGCATGCGCACGATCCCCAGCGCATGGCGGCGCAGCGCGAACGGGTCTTTCTCCCCGGTCGGTTGCAGGCCGATGCCCCAGATGCCGACGAGCGTTTCGAGCTTGTCGGCCAGCGCCACCACAAGGCCGGTGTTGCTCGCGGGCAGGGCGTCGCCGGCGAAGCGCGGTTGGTAATGCTCCGAACAGGCGCGCGCGACATCGTCCGCTTCGCCATCGTGACGCGCGTAATACGTGCCCATCGTGCCTTGCAGCTCGGGGAACTCACCGACCATATCGGTCAGCAGGTCGGCCTTGGCCAGCAGGGCGCCACGTTCGGCCAGCGCGACGGCGTTCGGGTCGGTGCCGCCGAGCATCTGCGCGATGGCACCGGCCAGTCGCACCAGGCGCTGCGTGCGCTCGAACTGCGAGCCCAGCTTGTTGTGATAGACGACGTTCGCGAGTTGCGGCACGCGGTCCGCGAGCGGCTTCTTCTTGTCCTGCTCGAAGAAGAACTTCGCATCGGCCAGGCGCGGACGCACCACGCGCTCGTTACCCGTGACGATTTGCTCGGGCGCATCGGTGGCGATGTTGGAGACGATCAGGAAGCGGTTCGTCAGGCGACCACCCTCGGCGAGCGGCTTGTCGGTGAGCGCGAAGTACTTCTGGTTCGTCTGCATCGTGAGAATCAGACATTCCTGCGGCACCGAGAGGAAGACTTCCTCGAAGTGGCAGGCGTAAATCGCGGGCCATTCGACGAGGGCGGTCACTTCATCGAGCAGCGCGTCGGGCATGATCACGTGATCGCTGCCGGCAGCGTCAAGCAGTTGCGTGCGAATGGCGTCGCGGCGATCCGCAAAGCTGGCGAGCACCTTGCCTTCGGACGCGAGCGTCGAGGCGTAGGCATCGGCATGAGCGACGACGACGTCGCCCGACGACAGGAAGCGATGCCCCAGGGTCCGGTTGCCCGAGGCCAGGCCGATGGCCGTGGCGGGCACGACGGTGTCGCCGTGCAGCGCGATCAGGCCGTGCACCGGGCGCACGAACTGCACCGTCTCGCCGTCCGGGCGCTGGTAGCTCATGACCTTCGGGATCGGCAGCTTGCCGAGCGTCTCGTCGAGCGCCGCTTGCAGCGCGTCGCCCAGTTGGGCGCCCGCGGCCGTGTAGGTGTGGAAGAAGGCTTCGGCCTTGCCGTCCATCGCGCGCTCCAGGCTGGCAACCGGCAGGTCGGCAAAGCCCATGGCAGCCAGCTTCTTCGCGAGCGGTGGCGTCGGGTTGCCGTTGGCGTCGAGGCCGACGGAGACCGGCAGCACCTTGACGCGGAGGGTCGCATCCGGGGCACGCTCGAGTGTGTTCGAGATCGTGACAGCCAGGCGGCGCGGCGTGGCGTACGGCGTGACGACGCTGGCGTCCGTGGTCAGGCCGCGCGTGCGCAGGCCGTGGGCAATGCCGTCGGCGAACGCGTCGCCCAGACGCGCCAGCGCCTTCGGCGGCAGTTCTTCGGTCAGCAGTTCGACCAGCAGGGTGCGTTGTGCGGTGCTCATCATGCGGCTTGCGTTTGGGTTTTGGCGGCGGGGGCGTTCAGCATCGGGAAGCCGAGCTTTTCGCGCGAAGCGTAGTAGGCCTGTGCGACCAGGCGCGACAGCGCCCGGATACGGCCGATGTACGCCGCACGTTCAGTCACCGAGATGGCGCCACGCGCGTCGAGCAGGTTGAACGTGTGAGCGGCCTTGAGAATCATCTCGTAGGCGGGCAGCGCGAGTTCGGCGTCGATGAGACGCTTGGCCTCGCTCTCGTAGTTGTCGAAGAAGCCGAACAGCATCGGCTGATTCGAATGTTCGAAGTTGTACGTCGACTGCTCGACCTCGTTCTGATGGAACACATCGCCGTACGTCAGGCGACGTGTGACCGGGCCGTCGGGGGTCTGTTCTTCCCATTCGGTCCACACGAGATCGTAGACGTTCTCGACCTGTTGCAGATACATGGCCAGGCGCTCGATCCCATAGGTGATTTCGCCGAGCACCGGCTTGCAGTCCAGCCCGCCGACCTGCTGGAAGTAGGTGAACTGGGTCACTTCCATGCCGTTGAGCCACACTTCCCAGCCCAGGCCCCAGGCGCCGAGCGTGGGGTTCTCCCAGTCGTCTTCCACGAAGCGCACGTCGTTCTCGGTCAGATCGAGACCGAGCGCGCGCAGCGACCCCAGGTACAGGTCGAGAATGTTCTCCGGCGCCGGCTTGAGCACCACCTGGTACTGGTAGTAGTGCTGCATGCGGTTCGGATTTTCACCGTAACGGCCATCCTTGGGGCGGCGCGACGGCTGCACGTAGGCGGCGCGCCACGGCTCCGGGCCGATCGCGCGCAGGAACGTGGCAGTGTGCGAGGTACCGGCGCCGACCTCCATGTCGTAAGGCTGGAGCAACGCACAGCCTTGCTTGTCCCAGTAATCCTGCAACGTCAGGATGACTTGTTGAAAGGTGAGCATGATGAATTCGCGCGGACGAACAGGAAAATATGCGGATTTTGCGCAGTCTTTCGGCCCGGCCGCGAGCGCGGCCAAAAGACTAAAACGTTGAATTTTAGCGGGAATTCGACCCGAATGGGGCACCGATGCCCTTCGGACAGCGCAACAGGGGGATTTTCACGTCCCCCGGCATTGTTTCGATGGCGTCGGTGCGGCTCAGACGCGAGTCAGACGCAACGCCGGCGCAACTCAGCGCGCCCGGCGTGTCATCGCCAGTCCGAGGCCCAGCGCGACGAGGGCGAGCCCCAGCGCGGGAAGATTTCCGAAGCGAACGTAAGGCGTGAGGCCGCTGTATGGCTGCACGCGGCCTGTAAGCGCGCCCGTGGTCATCGCCGGCAGACGGCCCTGTACGTGGCCGTGCGCATCGATGATCGCCGTCGTGCCGGTGTTCGTGGCCCGCAGCATCGGACGTCCTGTCTCCAGCGTGCGCATGCGTGCGATTTGCAGATGCTGGTCGAGCGCGATGGTGTCGCCGAACCATGCGAGGTTGGTCGAGTTGGCGAGCACCGTCGCGGGCGCGGGCATGCTGCGCAACGTCTGGGCAATTTCCTCGCCGAACAGGTCTTCGTAGCAGATGTCGAGCGCCACGCGCTGGTCGCCGACCGGAAAGCCGCTCGGCGTGGCCGTGCCCCGCAGGAAATCGCCCAGCGGGATGTGCATCATGTCGACGAACCAGCGAAAGCCCCACGGGACGAATTCACCGAATGGCACGAGGTGATGCTTGTCGTAGCGGTACAGGGTCATGTCGCGCGGCGTCACGCCGAACAGGCTGTTGGTGAGATCCGTGGGGCCGCGATCGGTGAGGGTGGCGCCGACAGCTCCGAGCACCACGTGCGAGCCGGTGCGATCGGCAAATTCGCGGATCGGGCCGGCCACATCGGGTGGAATGCCTTGCAGCAGGACGGGGAAGGCTGTCTCCGGCGTGATGATGAGGTCGGCTGGCGCGGCCACAATCATGTCGCGATACAGGGCCATCGCGTGATCGATGCCAGCGCGCTCGAATTTCATGTCCTGCGCGATATTGCCTTGCAGCAGTCTCACGGTGAGCGGCTTGCCTGACGGCGTGGTCCAGGCGTGCCGCGCGAGCCCCGCCCCCGCGCCGAGCAGCGCCAGTACGCCGACCACCGCGGCCAGTCGCCATGCCGGCCCAGCCGGTTGGGTCGTGCCGACGGCGGGAAGTACTGCGCGGGCGAGCCAGGCGGCCGCGAGCGCGGCGAGTCCGCCAATGCCATAGACCCCGACGAGCGGCGCAAAACCGGCCAGCGGGCCATCGACGTGGGCATAGCCGGGCGACAGCCACGGGAAGCCGGTGAAGACGGTACCGCGCAGCCATTCCGCGAGCGTCCAGGCGCCCGCGAACGCGAGGGCGCGCCACGGGCCACGGGCCGTGATCCCGCGCGTGATGACGGTCGCCAGCGCGGGGTAGATCGCGAGATAGATCGAGAACAGCACGACGGCCGCGCCGGCCATGACGCCCGGCATGCCGCCATACGTGTGCATGCTGATGTAGAGCCACCAGATGCCGGACGTGAACGACGCGACGCCGAAGCTGCCGCCGAGCCAGAGGGCGTCACGACGCGATGCGCTACGCTCGACGAGCGCGAACAGTCCCGCCATGGCGATCAGTTGCAGCCACCAGACGTCGCGCGGTGCGAACGCCAGGGTCTGCGCGATACCGGCCAGACCGGCGAGCGCACGGGCACGCCAGGCGGGCCACGAGCGCCGCTCGGGCGCTTGGAGGGTCATTTCCTGCATGGGTCGATGAAGACGTGGGTCGGGACGCAAGTCGGGGCGCAACTCAAGACGCCCATCGCGACGTCAGGCGGACGACGCATCGGCAGCAGCCGGCTCCACGCGCCGCAGCAGCAGCATGTGAACCTGACGGCCGTCGGCGCGCAGCACTTCGAACACGAGATTGCCGATACGCATGCGCTCACCGCGGCGTGGTACTCGCCCGAACTGGTGGGTGATCATGCCGCCGATGGTGTCGTTCTCGGCGTCAACGAACTGCGTGCCGAACGCCTCGTTGAACTGCTCGATCTCGGTGAGGGCACGAATGCGATACGTGCCGTCGGGCGCTGCGATGATGTTGTCTTCTTCCTCGTCGAAGTCGTACTCGTCCTCGATGTCGCCGACGATCTGTTCCAGCACGTCTTCGATGGTGATGAGGCCGGCCACGCCGCCGTATTCGTCCACGACGATGGCGATGTGATTACGATTGACGCGGAAGTCGTGCAGCAGCACGTTCAGGCGCTTCGACTCGGGGATGAACACCGCCGGGCGCAGCATGTCGCGCACGTCGAAGTCGTGATTGGCGTAGTAACGCAGCAGATCCTTCGCGAGCAGAATGCCGATGATGTTGTCGCGATTGCCTTCGTATACCGGATAGCGCGAGTGCGCCTGTTCCAGCACGAAGGGGACGAACTCGTCGGGGGTCTGTTCGATGTTGATGGCGTCCATTTGCGCGCGCGGCACCATGATGTCGCGGGCACACAGGTCGGCCACCTGAAACACGCCCTCGATCATCGCCAGCGAATCGGCGTCCATCAGGTTGCGGGCGTGGGCGTCTTGCAGAATTTCGAGCAGCTCCGCACGCGACTCCGGCTCCGGGGAAATCAGATCGGTGAGGCGTTCGAGCAGCGAGCGGGGTTTATCGGTGTTTTTTCGACCGGGTCGACTGGGATAAGGGTCGTTCATGACGGCGCGTCCAAGGTGGGCGGACGCCGAGCTGTTACAGGAAGCTCAAGGATACACCAGATGCATGGCATCTCTGCGTCAGCAACGCAGCGTTTCGCCCTACGGCGTTCGCGCCCGCGCAATGCCGCGGATGTCAGGACGATCGAGCCGCGTCAACGCGCACCGCAGCGGTGCAATACGGCTTCGAGCGCCGGGTCGGGCATGCCGGCGTCGCGCAGCGCCTTGACCGTGCGGGCGACGTAATCGTGTGTGGTGCCGTAGCGTCCCTGCGCCTGATTGAAGACCTTGCGAATAATGTCGTCAGGCAGGCGGCCGGCGTAGCTCTTCACGTCGCGTCGCATGACGAACGCGAGCGCGGACGCGCTGCGGCCGTCGGCGAGCGAGCAATTTAGCCATGCCGGACGATACGAGCCCATCGCCATCTCGCGATGCCAGAGGGTTTCGAGTTCGGCGCGCGCCCTGGCCGCCGAGAGCCGCAGCGCCACGCCTGCGCACGACCCGCCACGGTCGAGTGCCAGCACGAGTCCCGGTTGCTCCGGGGTGCCGCGATTGACGCGCGACCACAGATACAGCCCCCGGTGATAGCCGAACACGCGCGCGTGCAGGCTCTCTTCGACGGGCAGCCCGGGATTCCAGATGAGTGAGCCATACGCGAAGATCCACAGATCCTCGCGACCGTCCCAGTGGGCGAGCGCGGTGTCGAGCGAGCCGGCCAGTTCGTCCCGGCTCAGATGACGGGCGTCGCCGAGATCCGGCGGGTACTGGTTGCACCCTGGGCCGCTCGACACGCTGGCCGGCAGTGTCCCGGGGGCAGTCGGGCGGTCGGGCAGGCGATCCATGTGATATTGATTCAGGCGCGGCGCGTGTTGGCCGGTGTGCGGGACGTCGGGGTCTTCTCCGCCGCGTAAGGGTCGGCGTAGCCGAGCCCGGCGAGAATCTCTGTTTCAAGCGCTTCCATCTCCTGCGCCTCGTCGTCCGCTTCGTGGTCGTAGCCTTGCGCGTGCAGCACGCCATGCACGATCAGGTGGGCGTAATGCGCTTCGAGGGTAATGCCCTGTTCGTTCGCCTCGCGCTCGACCACCGGACAGCACAACACGATGTCGCCGGTTACCGGATCGCTCTCGTCCTGCGCATAGGCAAACGTGAGTACGTTGGTCGCGTAGTCTTTGCCGCGATAGCCACGGTTCAGCGACTGTCCTTCTTCGGCGTCGACGAACCGCAAGGTCAGTTCGGCGTCGGCGAGCAGCGCGGCCTGTACCCAGCGGCGTACGGCGGTGCGCGAGAGCAATGCCTTGTGCGCGGCGAACGCCGGACCGGCCACGAACTGGTGCGTCAGCGTGAGCGCGTGACGCGGCGAACGCGGTGCCCGCTCGCTCATGCCTTGCCTCGCGACACGCGAGCGGCGCGAGGGGCGCGGTCGGACGGCACCAACACGTCGAGGCTGGCGTCGGCGAGTTGCGCGTGCGCGTCGTAGGCATCGACGATGCGGGCGACCAGCGGATGACGCACCACGTCCACACTGGTGAAGCGGGTCACGGCGATGCCGCGAACGTTCTTCAGGATCACCTGCGCCTCCATCAGGCCGCTCTTCTGACCGCGCGGCAGGTCGACCTGCGTGGTGTCGCCGGTCACGACCGCCTTGCTGCCGAAGCCGATACGGGTGAGGAACATCTTCATCTGCTCGGGCGTGGTGTTCTGCGCCTCGTCCAGAATGATGAACGCGTGGTTGAGCGTGCGCCCGCGCATGTAGGCGAGCGGCGCGATCTCGATCATCTGTTTCTCGAAGTACTTCTGCGTCTTGTCGAAGCCGAGCAGATCGTAGAGCGCGTCGTAGAGCGGGCGCAGATACGGGTCGACCTTCTGTGCCAGGTCGCCGGGCAGAAAGCCCAGGCGCTCGCCGGCTTCCACCGCCGGACGCGTGAGCACGATGCGCTTGACCGCGTCACGCTCGAGCGCGTCGACGGCGCAGGCCACGGCCAGATAGGTCTTGCCGGTGCCGGCCGGGCCGATACCGAACGTCACGTCGTGAGAGAGGATCTGTTTCAGATACTCGCGTTGCGCGGGCGTGCGGCCGTGCAGGTCGCTGCGACGGGTGTGCAGCACGGGCGATCCGTCTTCCGTCTCACCGGCGGCAAACGGGTTGTCGTCGCCATGACGCACGCTCGGCACCAGGCCCTGACGCGACTCCACGAGCCCGAGCTGGATGTCGTCGACGGACAGTGGCTCGGTGGCGCGGTTGTAGAAGCTCTCGATGGCCTGAGTGGCGATCGCGGCGCTTTTGCCGCGAACGGCGAAGCGATGGCCGCGGCGGGAAATGGAGACGTCGAGCGCCTGTTCGATCTGACGCAGGTTCTCGTCGAGCGGGCCGCAGAGATTGGCCAGACGGCGATTGTCGTCGCGCGGGGCGGTGAATTCTTGGACGGGTGCTTTCAAGATGATCCGGTCGGGTGCCTGTTCAGATCGTTCGGGGGAGTCGCCCGGGGGCAGGCTCGGACACGCGATATCGGAGATAGGCGCGCCCGAATCTGCCGGGTCCGTTCATATTCGCAAATTTTGGTCAGTGCGTGGTGATGAGTTCGCCACGCAGCGAGTGCGGGTAGGCGAGCGTGATCACGACGTCGGTCATCTGGCCGATCAGGCTGGCGCGCTGCGCTTCGGTCGCCGGGAAGTTCACTACGCGGTTGTTCTCCGTGCGGCCCTGCAGCTCGTTGGGGTCCTTGCGCGACACGCCTTCGACGAGAATGCGCTGGCGCGAGCCGACCATGCCCTGGCTGATGCGCGCGGCGTTTTCCTCGATCACGGCCTGCAAGTGTTGCAGACGGCGCAGCTTGACCTCGCGCGGCGTATCGTCCGGCAGGTTGGCGGCCGGCGTGCCCGGGCGCGGGCTGTAGATGAACGAGAAGCTCGTGTCGTAGCCGATCTCGTGAATCATCGCCATGAGCTTGTCGAAATCCTCTTCCGTCTCGCCGGGGAAGCCGACGATGAAGTCCGACGACATCGACATGTCCGGGCGCACCTGGCGCAGGCGGCGGATGATCGACTTGTACTCCAGTACGGTGTAGCCGCGCTTCATCGCCGAGAGCACGCGGTCGGCGCCGTGTTGCACGGGTAGGTGCAGGTGGCTCACGAGCTTGGGCACCTTGGCGTAGGTGTCGATCAGGCGTTGCGTGAATTCCTTCGGGTGGCTGGTCGTGTAGCGGATGCGCTCGATGCCCGGCACCTCGGCCACGTATTCGATGAGCAGCGCGAAGTCGGCAATTTCGCCGTCGGCCCCGTCGCCCATTAAGCCGCGGTAGGCATTCACGTTCTGCCCCAGCAGCGTGATTTCACGCACACCTTGCTCGGCCAGGCCGGCGATCTCGGTGAGCACGTCCTCGAACGGGCGCGAGACTTCGTCCCCGCGCGTGTACGGCACCACGCAGTAGCTGCAGTACTTCGAGCAACCTTCCATGATCGAGACGAACGCAGTCGCGCCCTCGACCTTGGCCGGCGGCAGGTGATCGAACTTTTCGATTTCCGGGAACGAGATGTCGACCTGCGAGCGCCCGGTGGCGCGGCGTGCTTCGAGCATCTGCGGCAGGCGGTGCAGGGTCTGCGGGCCGAACACCACGTCCACATAGGGCGCGCGCTGCACGATGGCGGCGCCTTCCTGGCTGGCGACGCAGCCGCCGACGCCGATGACCAGATCCGGCTTGGTTTCCTTGAGCGCGCGCATGCGGCCCAGATCCGAGAACACCTTTTCCTGCGCCTTTTCGCGCACGGAGCAGGTGTTGAACAGAATGACGTCGGCGTCTTCGGGGGAGTCCGTCTTTTCGAGGCCTTCGGCGGCGCCGAGCACGTCCGCCATCTTGTCCGAGTCGTACTCGTTCATCTGACAGCCGAACGTCTTGATATAAATCTTCTTTGCCATTGAGTGTGCGCCGTTCGCAGTGGTTGACCTGGGGGCGTCCGCAGTGAGTGTTTCAGGGGTTCCGTCTTGCCCGCCCGCGAGAGAAAGGCGGCGGCCCAAACGCAAAAGCCGGCATGGCCGGCCTGTCCGGACCTCCGTAGCGGGGCCGGTGTGTGGTGCACGCATTATAACGCGTATAACGCGTGCACCGTGGCGGGCAGGGCGGTGGGCGACTAGCGGTTGTCCTTCATCGCGTTCGCGATGGCGCGCACGTTGTGCTGGAACAACTGGAGGTAGGTCGTGGCTTCCGGATTCTGCGACAGGGCATCGGAATACAACTTGCCGTCCACGCTCACCTTGGCGTCCCGGGCGATGCGCTGGATCAGGCGCGGATTGGAGATGTTTTCCATGAAGACGGCCTTGATGCCGGTGCGGCGGATCACGCGGATCAGGTTCGCCACGTCCCTGGCGCTGGCTTCGCTCTCGGTCGACACCCCTTCCGGGGCGAGGAACCGGATGCCAAAGCGCTGGCCGAGATAGCCGAAGGCGTCGTGCGACGTGAGGACGACACGGCGGGCGGGCGGGATCGGGGCGAACTGTTTGTTGGCCCAGGTGATCAGGTCGTCGAGCGCGCCGCGGTAATTCTTGGCACGTTCCGCGTAATAGGCGCTGCCGGCCGGATCCGCTCGCGAGAGCGCGGCGGCGATGTTGTCGGCCATCGTTTTGACACGCTCGGGGTCCTGGAACATATGCGGGTCAGGTACGGTCCTTCCCTCGTCGACCATCGTGCGGGGCTTGAGGCCGTTCGTGACGGTGACGAGCTTGCCGGGATAGTGGCTCGCCTTCATCAGGCGGGGCATCCAGCCTTCGAAGCCCAGGCCATTGACGAAGAAGAGCTTGGTTCCCGAAATCTTGGCGACATCCGCCGGGGTCGGCTCGTAGACGTGGGTGTCCTGATCGGGGCCGACGAGCGTCGTGACGTCGACGCGGTCGCCGCCGACGGCCTTGACGATGTCGGACAGGATGCTGAAGCTTGCGGCAACGGGCAGGTGCGTGTCCTGCGCGCGTGCCGGGCTGACGAGCGCCAGCGCCAGGGCGAGCAGTGTGGCGAAGCGCACCGTGCCCAGCCACGATTTGCCAGCCGATTGACCCAATCCGAACATGTTTTCCTCTCTCAAAGCGCCGGGGCCTTCGCCGTGCTGGCGTGGCCCGACGTGGCAAGCAGCGCGCCCAGGTAGGCGATGCCTGCCGTCAAAATGATGGCCGGTCCCGAAGGGCAGGCCAGGTAATACGATATCAGCAGCCCGATCACGCTCGACGCGCTCGCGACCAGCCAGGCCACGAGCAGCATGCCCGGCAGCGTGCGGGCGACTAGCCGGGCGGTCGCTGCCGGCAGCATCATGAGTCCCACGGCCATGAGCGTGCCCATCGCCTGAAACCCCGCGACGAGGTTCATCACCGTGAGCACCGTGAAGCCCAAGTGATGGCGCATGACGCTCTTGCCCTGCCCGTGACCGAGGAACGCCGGATCGGCGCTGTCGAGCACAAGACCGCGATAATGCCATCCGAACCACAGGAGCGTCACGGTTGCGATCGCGGCCACGAGCATCAGCGACGGATCGTCCACCGCGAGCACCGAGCCGAACAGCAGATGCATCAGGTCGACGCTGTTGCCCCATTTCGAGACGATCACCACGCCGCCGGCCAACGCCAGCAAATAAAAGCCGGCGAACGATGCGCCTTCGTCAAGTCGCGTGCGCCGGCTCGACAGTCCGGCGAGCAGGGCCACGAGCAAGCCGGCCACCATCCCACCGCCCGCCATCCAGGGCAGCGACAGGCCGCCGATCAGGTAGCCGATGGCCGCGCCGGGCAACACCGCATGCGAGAGCGAATCGCCCATCAGGCTCATGCGCCGCAGCACGAGGAACACCCCCACTGGTGTGCAGCCGATTGACAGCGCGAGGCTGCCCACCAGCGCATGGCGCATGAAGTCGAATTCCGAGAATGGGCCGACGATCAGATCCAGTAGCGCGCTCACCGATGGCCTCCGTGCGACGGGGGGAGCATGCCCGACGGGTGCGAGCTTGTGCGTTGAAGCGGGCCATAGGCCTTGGGCGCGCCGCCGGCGACGCGGGCGGTGTAGCCGCCGGCGCCGGACAGGCCGGCATGCGTGCCGCCTCCGGTGCTGTCGGCCGCCGGCAGCCCGCCTTGCAGGCACGCGGCCGGCGTGCCCTCGGACACCAGCCGGCCAGCCATCACGGCGACGTACGCGAAGCGCTCGCGCACCAGCGGCAGATCGTGCAGCACCGTCACCACGGTGCGCCCCTCGTCGCGCCATTGATCCAGCAAGGCAAGCAACAGTTCCGCCGAGGGCACGTCGATGCCGGTCAACGGTTCATCCAGCAAGACAATGGGGGCGTCTTCCACCATCAGCCGTGCGAAGCGGGCGCGCTGCCATTGTCCGCCTGACAACGCCTCCAGGGCTTGCGCGCGCTTGTCGGCAAGACCGACGCGCGCCAGTGCGTCGTGAACGCGGTCGAATTCGTCGCGCCCGAGGCGGCGTGCGTCGCCCGTGCGCCGCCACGTGCCGGTCAGCACATACTCCTCGACGCACATGGGGAAGCGGTGATCGGTCTCGGGACGCTGCGACAAATAGGCGACCGCGCCGTCGCAGACGATCTTGCCCGTCGAGCTTTTCTGCAGGCCCGCGAGCGCGCGCAGCAGCGTCGTCTTGCCGCCGCCGTTGGGGCCCACGACCGCAGAGAGCACGCCCGGCGCGAATGTCGCGCTCACGCGATCGAGCGCGACGTTGGGCCCGAAGTGGACCGAGAGATCATGACAGCCGATCACGACGCGACCCCCTGCACAGCCCAGTAGACGAGCGCCCAAAGCGGCAGCAGCACCAGCAACATGAGGGCAGTGCGCTCCCAGCCAGCCAGGCGGTAGAGCCAAACGGAAAAGCGGATCATGGACGAAGCATGGACAGAATCAGCGGTGGGGCGAAAAGGCAGTGCCCGGGCACAGTTTGCAACTGTGTAATAAATGCAACAAGGTTGCATTATGCCATGAAATGCCCTATGACGCCGCGCGCAAGGGACAGCGGCGCGCGGTGGCAAGAAGGACGCGTCGCGCCACGGGCCACCGCACGTTACATATCCGCGCAGCAGAGTCTGGCGAACCGGCGTAACATGAGTTCAAGCGCGATCGACTGGCACGCTGTTCGCTTCATTCCAGGGATCGGCAATTAGCAAGGTATTGATGAGACGGTGGCATGTTGCGGCGCCGCGGGCCGGTCGGGAACCCACCGACGGGGCATGAAGCCGGCGCTGCGGGCATGCCGACAACATCGAGGAGGTTCGCCCGTTCAGACATCCGGCCGTCGTCGACTTTCCGCCTGCGACACCATGCCCTCGGGCGTGACGATCGCACGACCTTCGCGACTTCGCGCAGTCGCGTCGCCTCGACGGGAAAGCACCCCATCTCGCGCCCACGTCTTCGCGTTCGTCGACGTCGTCGGGCCACCCCCTTTTTTTTCCGCAAACCACTGCGCACGGTGCGCCGAATGTCAGCCGAAAACGCTATCGAATAAATAGTATTCCTTAATAAGCGTCGAGGAAATCAAATGCCGAGGAATGCAGGCAAACCCGAGTGCGCATTGCGTGGGGAAGGCGCCGAAAAATCGCGCGATTTGTGATGTGGTTCGGTTGACGTGCGCAATGCGTAGATCGCGCGCAAAGCCCCGTGGAATATAGCGGATAGGGGATGCTTAGCGCTGCGGAAAATATCTAGCGACAGTTTTTTAGTTTTGTGCATATGATGAGGTAACGGTTGCAATTTCCGGTGACAAGTTTAAAGTCAACCTAAAGCAATTTTGAGTCGTTCATGTAAGGGAGGGGGCCGTGCGAAGGGTTTCGCGACAGTCGCTCCGGCATGTGGTGAGCCAGGTCGAAACCTTTGCGCAGTCATCCGGGTCTTAGGCAACAGAGCGGACATCGCGTCGCGATGTTTTCCGATGAGGCGGGGGTGAGGCATATGGATATTTTCAGCCACTACACGACACGTTTCGAAGCACGCAAGGAAGAGGAGTACAGCATCCAGGAATACCTGGAAATCTGTAAGAAGGACGCGACGGCGTATGCATCGGCGGCCGAGCGGATGCTGCGCGCCATCGGTGAGCCAGAGCTCATCGACACGCACCACGACCCGCGGCTCTCGCGCTTGTTCTCGAACAAGATCATCAAGATCTATCCTGCCTTCCGTGACTTCTACGGCATGGAAGACACGATCGAGCAGATCGTGTCGTTCTTCAAGCATGCCGCGCAGGGGCTCGAAGAGCGCAAACAGATCTTGTACCTGCTGGGTCCTCCGGGCGGTGGCAAGTCGTCGCTGGCCGAGAAGCTCAAGGCGCTGATGGAGGATGTGCCCATCTATTGCCTGAAGGGATCGCCGGTGCACGAGTCGCCCCTGGGTCTGTTCTCGCCCGAGGAAGACGGCAAGATTCTGGAAGAGGACTTCGGCATTCCGGTTCGGTATCTCAATACGATTCCGTCGCCGTGGGCCACCAAGCGCCTGAACGAGTTCAACGGCGATATCACCAAGTTCCGCGTGGTCAAGGTGCGGCCGTCGGTGCTGCAACAGATCGCCATTGCCAAGACCGAGCCGGGTGATGAGAACAACCAGGACATCTCGTCGCTGGTCGGCAAGGTCGACATCCGCAAGCTCGAGGAGTATCCGCAGGACGATCCGGACGCCTACTCGTATTCGGGCGGCTTGTGTCTGGCCAACCGCGGCCTGCTCGAGTTCGTGGAAATGTTCAAGGCGCCGATCAAGGTGCTCCACCCGCTGCTGACCGCGACTCAGGAGGGTAATTACAAGGGCACGGAAGGGTTTGGGGCGATTCCGTTCGACGGTATCGTGCTCGCGCACTCGAACGAGGCCGAGTGGCAAAGCTTCAAGGGCAACCGCAACAACGAGGCTTTCCTCGACCGGATCTACATCGTGAAGGTGCCGTATTGCCTGCGCGTGACCGACGAGGTGAAGATCTACGAAAAGCTCGTGAAGAACAGCTCGCTCGCCAACGCGCCGCGCGCGCCGAACGTGCTCAAGATGCTCGCCCAGTTTGCGGTGCTCACGCGACTCAAAGAGCCCGAGAACTCCAACATCTTCTCCAAGGTGCGTGTCTACGACGGTGAGAACCTCAAGGACATCGACCCGAAGGCCAAGTCGTACCAGGAGTATCGCGACTATGCCGGGGTGGACGAGGGAATGACGGGCATGTCCACGCGCTTCGCCTTCAAGGTGCTCTCGAAGGTCTTCAACTTCGACAACACCGAAGTCGCGGCCAACCCGGTGCACATGCTGTATGTGCTCGAACAGCAGATCGAGCGCGAGCAGTATGCGGGAGAAGTCGAGAAGCGCTACCTTGCCTACATCAAGGAGTATCTGACGGCGCCGTTCGTGGAGTTCATCGGCAAGGAGATTCAGACCGCCTACCTCGAGTCGTATTCGGAGTATGGTCAGAACATCTTCGATCGCTATGTGAATTTTGCGGATCTCTGGATTCAGGATCAGGAGTATCGCGATCCGAACACCGGCGAGATTCTCGATCGCACGGCGCTCAACGACGAGCTGGAGAAGGTCGAGAAGCCGGCCGGGATCACGAACCCGAAGGACTTCCGCAACGAGATCGTCAACTTCGTCCTGCGCGCGCGCGCCAACAACGCGGGCAAGAATCCGCTCTGGACGAGTTACGAGAAGCTGCGTGCGGTCATCGAAAAGCGCATGTTCTCGACGACCGAGGATTTGCTGCCGGTGATCTCGTTCAACGCGAAGTCGTCCAAGGAGGATCAGGAAAAGCACGCCAACTTCGTCAACCGTATGGTGGAAAAAGGCTATACCCCGAAGCAGGTTCGCCTGCTCGTGGAATGGTATCTGCGCGTGCGCAAATCCTCGTAACCAATCGGGGCCACTATGTCAGCAATCATCGACAGACGGCAAAACGGCAAGAACAAAAGCGCCATCAACCAGCAGCGCTTCATCAAGCGCTATCGCGACCAGATTCGGCGCGCGGTGGCGAAGGCGGTGACTGGGCGCAAGATTACCGATATCGATGGCAGCGGACAGGTCTCGATCCCGGTCAAGGACATTTCGGAGCCGTTGTTTCACCACGGACCCGGCGGGCGGCGGGAGATGATTCATCCCGGCAATCGCGAGTTCGTGGTGGGCGACAACTTCGAGCGTCCGCCGTCGGGCGCAGGGGGCGGCGGCAGTCGCGCCAGCGATTCGGGAGAGGGCGAGGACGATTTTGTCTTCAATCTCTCGCGCGAGGAGTTCCTGAAATTCTTCTTCGAGGACATGGCCCTGCCGGACCTCGCTAAACGCCGGCTCGCGCAGATTCCGGAATTCCGCAAGGTTCGTGCGGGCTACTCTGTCGACGGTACGCCGTCGAACCTCAACGTCATTCGTACGATGCGCAGCTCGCTGGGTCGCCGCATCGCGCTCACGGCGCCGTACCGCAAGCAGTTGCGCGAACTGGAGGCCGAGTACGCGGACATTGTCTCGCGCGAGGGCGACACGTCGCCGCGCGCGCTGGCGATGTTGCCCGAGATGTCGCGACTTCGCACGCGCATCGAAGCCATTCCCTACATCGAGAAGCTCGACCTGCGCTACTCGAACCGAATCATGCAGCCGCGTCCTCAGGCGCAGGCTGTCATGTTCTGTCTGATGGACGTCTCCGGTTCGATGGACCAGAGCCGCAAGGAACTGGCCAAGCGCTTCTTCATGCTGCTCTACCTGTTTCTGCGGCATAACTACGAGCGCATCGACCTGGTGCTCATCCGGCACCATACGACGGCGAAGGAGGTCAACGAAGACGACTTCTTCTATGCGCGTGAGTCGGGGGGGACCGTCGTCTCCAGCGCACTCAAGCTGATGACGGAAATCATCGCGGATCGCTACTCGCCGAGCGACTGGAACATCTACGGGGCGCAGGTGTCCGACGGCGATAACTGGGACGGCGATTCGCCCATCTGTCGCGATATTCTGATGCAGTCGATCATGCCGGCCGTCCAGTATTTCGCGTATGTGGAGGTGGCCAGCGCCGAGCCGCAGAATCTGTGGAACGAATACTTGTCGGTCAAGCAGCAGCACCCGAACTTCGCGATGCAGCGCATCATGGAGGCGGCCGAGATCTATCCGGTGCTGCACGACCTGTTCAAGAAGAAGGCGGCCTGAAAACGGTCCCGCGTCGATACCCCAACGAGGGCAACGAGGACGCATCATGGCGTATATATCCACCGGATCGGAATGGACGTTCGAGCTGATTCAACGCTACGAACATGAGATCGCGCGCATCGCGGCGAACTTCAGGCTCGACACGTACCCCAACCAGATCGAGATCATCACCGCAGAGCAGATGCTCGACGCCTACGCGACCGTGGGGCTGCCCATCGGCTACCACCACTGGTCGTACGGCAAGCACTTCCTGTCGTCCGAGCGCGGCTACAAGCGTGGGCAGATGGGGCTGGCGTATGAGATCGTCATCAATTCGAACCCCTGCATCGCGTATCTGATGGAGGAGAA
The DNA here is from genome assembly GCF_902459725.1 of Pandoraea eparura. Classification (GTDB taxonomy): domain Bacteria; phylum Pseudomonadota; class Gammaproteobacteria; order Burkholderiales; family Burkholderiaceae; genus Pandoraea; species Pandoraea eparura. The sequence continues at coordinate 747,604 of NZ_CABPSH010000001.1, read as the reverse complement.
CAGCATGACCATGCAGGCGCTGACCATCGCGCACGCCAGCTACGGTCACAACTCGTTCTTCAAGGGCAACTACCTGTTCCGCACCTGGACGAGCGCCGACGCGATCGTCGACTACCTGCTGTTCGCACGCAACTACATCTCCGAGTGTGAGCAGCGCTACGGCGAACAGTCGGTCGAGTTGCTGCTCGACTCCTGCCATGCGCTCATGAACTACGGCGTTGACCGCTACAAGCGGCCCAAGCGCCTGTCGCTCGCGCAGGAGCAGGCGCGCCAGAAGGAGCGCGAGAACTATCTGCAAATGCAGATCAACGATCTGTGGCGCACGTTGCCCCATCATCCCCTGCACGATGACGACGAGGACGACGGGCTCGATCCTGCTGAGACCGAAGAAGCACCGTTCCCGGGCGAGCCGCAGGAGAACCTGCTGTACTTCTTCGAAAAGAACGCACCCAAGCTGGCCCCTTGGCAGCGTGAGATCGTGCGCATCGTGCGCAAGCTCGCGCAGTACTTCTATCCGCAACGCCAGACCAAGGTGATGAACGAAGGCTGGGCGACGTTCTGGCACTACACGATTCTGCAGCAGCTCTACCAGGAGAAGCTCGTCAACGACGCATTCATGATGGAGTTCCTGCATGCGCACACGAACGTGGTTTACCAGCCGTCGTTCGATAGTCCGTACTACAGCGGTCTGAATCCGTATGCGCTGGGTTTTGCGATGTTCCAGGACATCCGCCGCATATGCGAAGCGCCGACCGACGAAGACCGTCAATGGGCGCCGGACATCGCGGGCACCGACTGGTTGACGACGCTCGATTTCGCCATGCGCAACTTCAAGGACGAGAGCTTCATCCAGCAGTTTCTGTCGCCCAAGGTCATTCGCGACCTGAAGCTGTTCTCCGTGCTCGACGACGACCGCGACAGCCGCTTGCGCGTGACGGCCATTCATAACGACTCCGGCTATCGTGAGATTCGCGAGATGCTCGCGCAGCAATACAACCTCAGCCAGTTGGAGCCGAACATCCAGGTAGCGCACGTCGATCTGCACGGCGATCGCTCGCTCACGCTGCGTCATGTGCAAAGCGATCGCAAGCCGCTCGATGACAGCTTCGAAGAGGTGCTCAAGCATGTGGCGCGACTGTGGGGTTTCACGGTGCGGCTGGAGACCGTGTTCGAGGACGGCCGCAACGAAATGACCCGCGAGACCAAGGTCGAGAAGCGGCGGCGCTATGCGCTGAGTGCCTGATGAAGATTCCGTTCGTGGCGCTCGATCACGTGGTGCTTCGCACCAACGATGTCGAGCGGCTCCAGCATTTCTACATCGATGTGCTGGGCTGCACGCTGGAGAAGGTGCAGGCCGACATCGGGCTGGTGCAACTGCGCGCAGGCGACGCGTTGATCGACCTGGTCGACGTGGCCGGGGAGATCGGCCGCCGCGGCGGCGCTGCGCCTGGCCCGGAGGGACGCAATCTCGATCATTTCTGTCTGCGCGTGGAGCCGTTCGATGATGTGGCCATCCGCCAGGGACTGGCCTCGCACGGCGTGACGCTGGGTGACGTCATGCCGCGCTACGGCGCGCACGGCGAGGGGCCGTCGTGCTATCTCGACGATCCCGACGGCAATACCGTCGAACTCAAGGGGCCGCCGTTCCGCCCGCGTGGCTGAGCGTGGTGGCGTAGCGCGGCATCAGGCCGCCAACTGACCCAGCACGCTTTGGTCGCGTCCCTTGTGCTTGGCCTGATAGAGCGCCTTGTCGGCGCGCTCGAGCATCGCGCTGATGACGAGCGGCTCTCCCGGTTGCCATGTGGCAATGCCCACGCTGATCGTGATGGCCTCGCCTTTGTCGCGCGCCTTCTCGGGGAGCATGTCGGTGCTTGCGCGCTTGACCGATTCGCGAATGCGATCCGCCACGCGTAGCGCGGCGTGCTGATCGATTTCCGGCAGCACCACCGCGAACTCCTCACCGCCCAAACGCACCGCGAAGTCACTCGGCAGTCGAATGCAGTGCTGGATCGTGGTGGCGATGCGTTGCAGCACGGCATCGCCGAAGGGATGCCCGTAGCGGTCGTTGACCTGCTTGAAGAAGTCGATGTCGATCAGCAGTAAAGATAGCGGTATTGCACGTTGCTGCACCCGGTCCGCTACGAGGCGGATGCGATTGTCGAAGTAGCGGCGATTGTAGATGTGCGTGAGCGGATCGACGAATACCTTCTCGACCAGATCCGTATTCGTGAGCGCAAGCGACTGGTACTGGCGCGTGATTTCCCAGACCAGGGCGAGGGTTGCCACACCGGGCGATGCCAGTGCGAGAAGGCGTGCGGCATACCATTGATACGACGCGTCGCTGGGCGCCGTCAGTGACAGCAGCAACTCGCACAGCGAGATGGTGACGACAACCCACACGAGCAGGAACAGCTTGTGGGACAGCCGTGTGACCGCCGCGACCCGCCACCACAGCACGACATACGCGACGAAGAGCGCGTAGAGCGCGAGCGTCTCGACGCCGCCGCCGGGCAGCGGCGGCGTGGCGAGCGTGCGACCGGTGCCGACCAGCGCCAGCGACGTCGTTGCCCAGATGACGAGCACGGTGGCGCCATAGCGCGCCGCTTCCTTGTAGCCGGGTCGGATGTGCGGATCGCTGCGCGTGCGTGAATAACTACGCACACTCAGCATCACGTAAGCGGCGAAACTCGCTTCGGCCATCAGCCAGAGCCAGAAGGGGGCATGCGTGACGTGTGTCGCAATGCCGGCGAGTTGATTCGCGAGCAGTACGCCCTCGGTGAACATGAAGAGGCCGCGAAGCAGAAACGCGCATCCGAATTGCGCGAAGTATCGCTTGCCGTTATAGAGGTACTGCACGCCAAGCAGGCACGCCGTCGACAGATTGAGGATGCCGCCGGCGGAGACGAGGAAGAACGTCAATAGCGGATTCACCTCGCCCTGGATGGCGCGTGCGAGAAAGCCGGTGAGCGTGAGTGCCGCGCATGCCATCAGGATGACGGTGGCAGCAACACGATTGCCTTGTTCGGTACGGCTGATGGTACTTTTCATAGTTGTTATTCGCCAATCAACGCCCTCGTGCTTCGCGCACGATCGCCCTTTTGCCGTTCAACCATCGCGCCAGAGACTGGCCGCAAGGTCGTCGCCTCACGTGACCGTCCCGTTTCCCCGATTTCCCGCTAAATAGTTGAAAACTAAGATAAACCTCGGAGAATACACGAGTTTCTTCGGGTTGGCATCCGTTTCGGATGGTGAGCGTGACATTCCCGTTCGACCCCCACGACGGCCCGGATTTCCGGTGCTTTGCGCACCGTTTTCAGGGGGCGCTACCCCGCAGAATCGTCGCTGCGGAAAAAATTAATGCGACACAATGTTCCGATCTGCGGAACATTGGATTGGCGGAATTCGGGACGTTCACTCGGGGATTCCCGCAACGCCAATAATGACGGTGGATTGCCGAGCACACAATTGATTTGGAATCCGATATATATGAAAAAATGTGAATGGATATCACAAGTAAATACTCGGGATTCCTCCCGAATGAAGGCCGATGGGTTGGCAGCGACGTACTATCTGTACTAGAATAAAAAAAGCCAATCGCCTCGATTGGTTCATAGAAGCAGAAGCAAAAGGGTTGTCGGTGTTCCTCGTTGCGCCGGCATTCCGTTCCATCACGCAATGAGTTCGTGCAGTAGAACATTCGCGCGCTTTCAATGAGCGTGCACCGAGAGGCCCAGGCGCCCATGGCGTCGAAAGCTTGTCTCTCATGTCGCATTCGCGACGCCTGGTTCGTCACCGTTGTCTTCCACAGACCTTCGGAGCGAACACTTCACAATTCGCAAGGCAGCTAACAGTTGTCATGCTTGTTTGACCGCGTTGATACGCGGGGCGATTGCTATTGCCTCGCGCCAGCGCTGCCAACCCATTCACAGGGAGCATGAACGTGGCGAAGCAGTACCGCATTTTCTATCTGGCAGGCTTCGGTTTGCTCGGCGTTGCCGCAGCAGTTGCCTGTCTGCTGTATTGGCTGGGCGTCGACGCGCTCGTCCAATACCAGGGGGATCTGGTCTATTACACCCAGCAGCACCTCAAGCTCGTGGCGGTCTCGATGGCGATGGCGATCGTGGTCGGTGTACCTGCCGGCATGCTGATCTCACGGCCGAAGTTCGAGAAGTATGCCGAGCGCGCCGTGCAGATTTTCAATATCGGCAACACGCTGCCTTCGCTCGCCGTGCTGGCGTTATCGATGGCCGTGCTCGGCATCGGCGACCGGCCCGCCATCCTGGCGCTTTGGCTCGCGTCGCTTTTGCCCATCGTGCGCAATGCGTACGAAGGCCTGCGACAAGTGCCGCCGGCGTTGCGGGAGTCGGCGCGCGGCATGGGCATGACGCCCGCGCAAGTGCTGTTCCGTGTCGACCTGCCCAACGCCATGCCGGTCATCGTCGGCGGCATTCGCACCGCGCTCGCGATCAACGTCGGCACCGCGCCGCTCGCGTTCCTGATCGGCGCGGACAGCCTGGGACAACTGATCTTCCCCGGCATCTATCTGAACGACCCGACCAAGCTGCTGCTCGGCGCCGGAGGAACCGCACTGCTCGCGCTGGTGCTCGACGGCATCGTCGCATTCGCCAGCGGGCTCTGGTTCGCACGTCACGGCGCCCCTGCGCGCTAAGACAAAGGAGACCCATACGCATGCAAGTTTCATTGTTTCGCCCGCTCGCCGGTGTGGTGCCGCGCTGGATGCAGCGACTCGGCGCCGCCTGTCTGGCACTCGCTGTGATGGCCATGGGCGCCATGAGCGCCACCGCCCATGCCGAGACGCTCACCGTCGGTGGCAAGAACTTCACCGAGCAGTTGATCCTCTCGGAAATGACGACCCAGTACCTGCGCAGCAAGGGGTACGACGTCGAACTCAAGAATGGTCTGGGCAGTGTCGTCATGCGCCAGGGGATGGAGAGCGATCAGCTCGACATCGTCTGGGAGTACACCGGGACCTCGCTGATCGTCTACAACAAGGTCACCGAGAAGCTCGACCCTCAGCAGACCTATGAACGCGTGAAGGATCTCGACGGCAAGATCGGTCTGGTCTGGCTCAATCCGTCGACGCTCAACAACACGTATGCGTTTGCCGTGCCAGGCAACATCGCGCGCGAATACGGCATCGAGACGGTCTCGCAACTCATCGATCGGTTCCGGGCGAATCCGAAGATGCAGTTTGCCTTCGACTTCGAATTCGTCGGCCGCTCGGATGGGCTCGGGCCAATGGAGCGGTGCTATGACTTCCATCTTGCACGACGCAACATCAAGCAGATGGATCCGGGCCTTGTTTATACGGCACTCAAGAACGCGCAGATTGACGCGGGTCTCGTTTATACGAGCGACGGGCGCAACAAAGGGTTCGATCTGAAAGTGCTCGAAGACGACAAGGGATTCTTTCCGGCATACGCGGCCACGCCAGTCGTGCGCCAGGCCGTGCTCGACGCCCATCCGAAGCTTGCCGACGAACTCAACGCGTTGTCCGCGAAGATCAATAACGAGAACATGCGCGATATGAATGCCATGGTCGACATCGACCATCGCGCCGTGTCGCGTGTGGCGAGCGACTTCCTCAAGCAGGAAGGGCTGGTGCAGTGACGGCGAAGGCCCGTCACGACACCTGATAGTGATCGATTGAGGAGTCCCATGATTGAATTTCTGATCCACAACTGGCAGCGCGTCCTGACCCTTACCGGTCAGCATGCCTGGCTGGTGGCCGCCTCGGTGGGCGCGGCCATCGTGGTTGGCGTGCCCCTGGGCGTGCTGGTCACGCGTTTTCGCTGGCTCTCGGGCGCTGTGCTCGGCCTGGCCACCGTCGTGCTCACCATTCCGTCCATTGCGCTGTTCGGCCTGATGATCCCGGCCCTGTCCGTCTACGGTATGGGGATCGGCCCAGCGCCAGCCGTTGCCGCCGTGTTCCTGTATTCGCTGCTGCCGATCATGCGCAACACGAGTCTCGCCTTGCGTCAGATCGATCCGAGCATTCGCGAAGCGGGCATCGGCATCGGCATGACGTTCTGGCAGCGTCTGCGCCTGGTCGAATTGCCGCTGGCCGTGCCGGTGGTGCTGGGCGGCGTGCGCACGGCCGTCGTCATGAATATCGGCGTGATGGCCATTGGCGCCATCGTCGGGGCCGGCGGTCTCGGGGTGTTGATCACCCAGGGGATCAGCCAGAGCGATACCCGACAACTTGTCGCGGGTGCGGTCATGGTGAGTCTGCTCGCCATCGTTGCCGACACCCTGTTGCACCGCCTGCAGCGCGTGCTGACACCCAAAGGAATCCGAACCGTATGATTACCCTCGACAATCTCACCAAAAACTTCGTCCAGAAGGATGGCACGCCCATGACCGCCGTAAATTCGGTCAGCCTCGAGGTACCGCCGGGCGAAATCTGCGTCTTCCTTGGCCCATCGGGGTGCGGCAAGACGACCACGCTCAAGATGATCAACCGGCTCATCAAGCCGACGTCCGGGCGCATTCTGCTCAACGGCGAAGACACCGGCAACATCAACGAAATTGAACTGCGTCGTCATATCGGTTACGTGATCCAGCAGATCGGTCTGTTCCCCAACATGACTATCGAGGAGAACATTACCGTTGTGCCGCGTCTGCTCGGCTGGAACAAGGCGCGCTGCCGCGAGCGTGCGACCGAACTCATGGCGATGGTGGCGCTCGACCCGAAGCGCTACCTGTCGCGCTACCCGCGCGAGCTGTCGGGCGGCCAGCAGCAACGTATCGGCGTGATCCGCGCGCTGGCCGCCGATCCGCCCGTGCTGCTGATGGACGAGCCGTTCGGTGCGGTCGATCCGATCAACCGCGAATCGATTCAGAACGAATTTCTGCAGATGCAGCGCCAACTGGGCAAGACCGTCATCATGGTCAGCCACGATATCGACGAGGCGATCAAGCTGGCCGATCGCATCGCGATTTTCCGTCAGGGGCGTTTGGTGCAGTGCGCGCAACCCGATGCGTTGCTGGCGCGTCCGGTCGACGAGTTCGTGGCGAGCTTTGTGGGACATGACCGAATTCTCAAGCGCCTGCTGCTCGTGCGCGCAGAGGACGCGGCCACGCCGCAGCCGACCGTCAAGCCGCAGACGACGCTGGCCGAGGCCTACGGCATGATGGACGAACTCGATACGCGCTCGCTGGTCGTCGTCGACGAGAACGCACGTGCGCTGGGTTACATTGCGCGTCGCGACACGCGTCACGCGCTGGGGGCGTGCGGTGAGCGGGTGCGCGAATTCAAGGCGTCGGCCGTGGCGGGCGACAACCTGCGAGTGCTGCTCTCGCGCATGTACGAACACAACCTGGCATCGCTGCCGGTGCTGGGCGACGACAACCAGTATCTGGGCGAGGTCACGCAGGACTCCATCGCGGACTATCTGAGTTCAGGCAAGTCGCGCGGCAACGGTGGCGGGGCGATCACCGTGCCGCCGCCGCCGGGTGCGCCGCATGTGATCGCGAGCGTTCCTTTCGGTGCAACAGCGTAAACTGATGCGTGATTCGAGACGACGGCTTGCACGGTCGTCAGCGGGCGTACGTCGCTGACGTTCGTCCGACAATTCAGCGAATGACGGCCTGATTGTGGCCGTCTTTTTTTGTATTCCTCCGCCCGGCGGGGCGGTCGGGATAAACAGCAGGCAAGGAGTGGCAGGATGACGTGGGAAGCAATGATGGCGTGGCTCGACAACGCGCCTTGGGCACGGCTGGCCGGGGCGTTGGGGATACTGCTCGCGGTGGCGCTGCTGGTGCAGGCGGTGACGCGGTGTCTGATCGTGCGCGTGGTGCGCATCGTTGTGCAACGCACGGCGAACCGCTGGGACGATGCTTTGCTCGCGCATCGCGTCTTTCATCGCGTGGCGCGCATCCTGCCGTACCTCGTGATTCAGTTCGGTATCGCGTGGGTACCGGATCTACCGCCGAAGGCCCTCATGATCGTCGGCAATGTCGCGCTGGCGATGACGCTGCTCTACGCCACGCTGGCCATCGCCGGCGCACTCGACGCCGCGCAAACGGTCTACGCGCTCTCGGAGCATGCTCGCACGCGCTCGATCAAGGGGTACGTGCAGCTAGGCAAGATTGCGCTCTACGTGGTCGCGGCGATTGCCATCGTGGCGACGATCATCGACCGCTCGCCGTGGCTCCTGCTCTCCGGGCTGGGGGCGATGTCGGCGGTGCTGTTGCTGGTGTTCAAGGACACGATCATGTCGTTCGTCGCCAGCGTGCAGCTCACGTCCAACGACATGCTGCGCGTGGGCGACTGGATCGAGATGCCGCAAGTGGGTGCGGATGGCGACGTGGTCGACATCGCCCTGCACACGGTGAAGGTGCAGAACTGGGACAAGACGATCACCACGATCCCGACCTGGCGGTTGATTGCGGAGAGCTTCCGCAACTGGCGTGGCATGCAGCAGTCGGGCGGTCGCCGCATCAAGCGCACGCTATGCGTCGATGCGGGCAGCGTGGGGTTCCTCGACGAGGCGGAAATTGCGCGCCTGTCGCGGCTGCATCTGCTCGGGTCATATCTGACGGAAAAGCAGCGTTCGTTGGCGGATGCGAATGCGGCGCTGGGCGCGCTGGGCATTGCAGCGGCGGTGCCGGCCAACACGCGGCGGCTGACGAACATCGGCACCTTCCGTGCGTATGCGCTGGCTTACCTGAAGGCGCATCCGAACATTCACGAAGGCATGACGTGCATGGTGCGCTCGCTCGAACCGTCGGCCACGGGCATTCCCATCGAGCTGTACTGCTTCACGAACACGACGGTGTGGGCGGAGTACGAACGCGTGCAGGGGGATGTTTTCGATCATCTGCTTGCGATCCTGCCGGAGTTTGGCTTGCGCATGTACCAGAATCCGGCAGGTGCGGATCTCGTGCGCTGGCAAGGGCAGCGGGCGGCATAACCTAGCAGTGACGCGGGAATGACATCGAATGCTGGTGAGTCCGAAATACATCTCGGATTACTGCCGTTTTGCTTCAGGAAACTTCCGGAAGACTTTCGACTTTGTTGACTTGGTCCGTCCGGGCTACGACGATGCCATCTAATCCACGCAAGAGGGATCACGGGGATGACATCGAAGTGGAATATGGACGAACGAGACGAAGTGGGTTGTGTGGGGAGTGCACGACGCATGTCGCGATTGATATCGCAGTCATGCAAACAGAAAGGGCTCCCGCAGGAGCCCTTTCTGACGCAGCACAACGATCCAGCGCGTGGGCGTTACGCCGCCGATTCGTCAAGCGTCGGATAGTCGAGATAGCCGCGCGCGTCACCACCATAAAGCGTGGTGCGATCCAGTTCGTTGAACGGGCCGCCGCGCTGCAGGCGTTCCACCAGATCCGGGTTGGCGATGAACGGCTTGCCGAACGCAATCAGGTCCGCGCGGTTTTCCTTGCGCGCATCAATCGCCAGCGCGAGGTCGTAACCGTTGTTCGCCATGAACGCACCATCGAAGCGCTGACGAAGCTTTTGCAGATCGAAGCCGTTTTCGACTTCACGCGGGCCGCCAGTCGCGCCTTCGACGATATGCAGATACACGAGGCCGAAGCGGTTGAGTTGTTCGACGGCGTACGTGAACACGGGCTCCGGATGGCTGTCGCCGCAATCGTTCGCAGGGCTGATCGGTGAGAGACGAATGCCGACGCGATCGGCGCCCCACACATCGACGACGGCTTGCGTGACTTCCAGCGTCAGACGCACGCGATTCTCGATGCTGCCGCCGTACTGGTCGGTGCGATGGTTCGTCTTGTCGCGCATGAACTGATCGAGCAAATAGCCGTTCGCCGCGTGAATTTCCACGCCGTCGAAACCGGCGCGCTTCGCGCACTCGGCGGCATGGCGATACTGCGCGATGATGCCCGGAATTTCGGCGGTTTCCAGCGCACGCGGCGTCGGGTGCGGCTCGAAACCGTGCTCGGTGAAGGCCTTGCCCGCCGGTTGAATCGCCGATGGCGCGACCGGCAGGGCACCGTCAGGCTGCAGCGACGTGTGCGAGATGCGTCCGACGTGCCAGAGCTGGCAGAAGATCTTGCCGCCCTTGGCATGGAGGGCGTCCGTCACGCCTTTCCAGCCGGCGATCTGCGCTTCGGTGTAGATGCCCGGCGTAAAGGCGTAGCCCTTGCCTTGCTGAGAGATGTTGGTCGCTTCGCTGATGATGAGCCCGGCCGATGCCCGCTGCACGTAGTACTCGGCGTTCATCGGGCTCGGCACGTCGCCGGCACCGGCGCGGCTTCGCGTGAGCGGTGCCATCACGATGCGGTTGCGCAGTTCGAGCGGGCCAAGTCGGTACGGTGAGAACAGGTCCGTGTCGAGCGCAGTGAGTTGGGGGTGTTGCGAGTCCGTCATTGCTGAGGGTCCTGTGAAATTGGGGGGATGCTGTCCTGCACAAAACCTGCACAGGTTACGGCAATTCGCGCCGTCTTGCCGACGTCACCTGCGGCGGTGCCCGTCGGCGTAAAACCTCGCCTCAACGCTCGATGGCGCTTGATAGCGCCGGGTGGCGCCCGGTATTACCTGGTAGTGCATGGTAGTGCTGGGTAACGCTTGGCAGCGCCTGCCTGCGTGCGTGCGAGGCATCACGGCAAACCGGTGGCAGCATTACGCACTGGCGGGGACGGGCTGACTCGGTGCGCGCCTGGCAATGCGCAACACCATGAACGCGCCGATGATGCACACGCCGCCCGAGAGCATTGACGCCATCGTGTAGTTGCCGAGCGTGGCGCGCAGCGAGCCGGCGACCAGGGCGGCGGTTGCCGCACCGAGCTGATGTCCCGCGACGATCCAGCCGAACACGATCGGGGCCGCCGTTTTGCCGAACACATCGGTCGTCAGGCGCACGGTTGGCGGCACGGTCGCGATCCAGTCCAGGCCGTAAAACAGTGCGAACAGCGGCAGGCCGAAGAAATCGAAGCCGAACGCATACGGCAGGTAGATCAGCGACAGCCCGCGCAACCCGTAGTACCAGAACAGCAGCACGCGGCTGTTATAGCGATCCGAGAGCCAGCCCGAGAGCGTGGTGCCCACGAGATCGAGCATGCCCATCGCCGCGAGAATGCCCGCGCCCTTGACTTCAGAGAGCCCGTAATCGCTGCACATGGCGATGAAGTGCGTGCCGATGTAGCCGTTGGTGCTCGCGCCGCAGATGAAGAAGCTGAAGAACAACAGCCAGAAGTCGCGCTTGCCGGCCGCCATGCGCAGCACCGACAACGCATGCGTCAGAGGATTGCCCTGCGCGAGGGGAGCATCCGGCGCATCCTCGGGGGCGCCGACCGGACGCAGGCCGACCGATCCCGGACGTTCCGGCAGGAGAATCGCCACGAGCGGCAATACCACCGCAGCGACGATCGCCACGATCAGCACCACCGGTCGCCAGCCGTGACGCTCGATGATCGCGGCCATCATTGGCAGGAAGACCATCTGGCCGGTGGCCGAACTGGCCGTCAGAATGCCCATCGCCAGTCCGCGATGCGTGTGGAACCAACGGTTCGCCACGGTCGCTGCCAGCGTGATGGCGGCCACGCCAGTGCCACCGCCAACCATCACGCCCCAGATCAGCACCATCTGCCACGGGGCGGTCATCAGCGACGAGAGCGCCGTGCCCGAGGCGAGCAGCAACAAGGCCACCATGACCGTCGGGCGGATACCGAAGCGCTGCATTGCGGCAGCCGCGAACGGGCCGGTGAGTCCGTACAACGCCAGGTTCACCGAAATGGCCAGCGAGATAGTGGCGCGGCTCCAGCCGAAGTCGTGCTCGAGCGGCACCATCATCACGCTGGGCGTCGCGCGAATGCCGGCCGAGGCGAGCAAAACCAGGAAAATCACCCCGACCACGATCCAGCCGTAGTGGAAATGACCGTTGATGCGCCTTGCGATGGCTGCCTTCATGGCGGAAATCCTTGCGGGGGATCGGTCGCTTCAGCCGACCCGGGAACGTTTGCGGGAACCGCACTGTCTACGTTCAATGGTTCGCTTGTGACAGATCGGTAACATTAGGTTGCCATGTTATGAACCGATCGGTAACATGTCAAGTATTCGTTTGCGACGTCCGGGCGCTGTCCGGCATCGCGAATCACCGCTTTAAGGGGGTCGGAACATGGCCAAATCGACGATGCCTGTGATGCCCGATGTGCCTGAGACGCCGGATCTGGCGACATCAGGGGGAGAAACGACCGCTGTCGCGATGACCGGGAAGGCCACGAAGGCCACGAAGGCAGCGACGACCGCCAAACGCGAAGGTGCTGTGGCTCCTGCGCGCCGCGGCCGAGCGGCGACGCGTTCGGGCAAGACCGGGCGGCATGTGACGCCGGCGCCCGTCGCTCAGCAGTATCTGCTCAATGCGGCCGTGGAACTGTTCCACACCGAAGGGGTGCGCGCCGTGGGCGTGGACGCCGTCGTCAAACGCGCCGGTGTCAACAAGATGTGTCTCTATCGCCAGTTCGCGTCGAAGGACGAGCTGATCCTGGCGTATCTCGACCACATGCAGACGGCGAGTCTGGCGCGCATCGACGAGAGCATTGCAAAGCGGGCTGGTGAGCCGCGCGCACAACTGCTGCAGATCTTCGTGGATCTCGCCGAGCGGGCGAGTCGTCCCGGCTATCGGGGTTGTCCGTTCGTGAATGTGGCCGCTGAATTCCCCGACCCGGCGCACCCCGCGCGCCAGTCGGTGGCGAATTACAAGGCGGAAATGGTGCGACGCTTCACCGAACTCGCCACGGCCGCTGGTTTGCGCGAGCCCGCGCCGTTGGTCGATGCGCTATCGCTGATTCTCGAAGGCGCCTACGCGGCGAGCCAGACCTTCGGACCGGGTTCGGCGCCGCTGCGTATTTTACCGACGGTGGCGCGTCAGCTCATCGACGCCGGGATGGCGGGCGCGCTGGCGGCCGCCTGAGCACGTTCAGGCCGCGCGTGCCGTGGCGCTCCGCACGATCCGCGCGGCGTTTTGCCCGTGCGATCGTTCCTGCCTTGCGCATTCATCCATCGACTGACTTGATTCACCGCCGGCCGCGGTGCGCCTGACACAGTCGAACGGACTCAGCACGACCGAGTCCGTCCGGCGACTGACGCCGTGCGACCCACTCAGTCCGTCGGCCCCCGTTTGCCGCCCTCCATCCCCATCCAGGTAACGCCGCCTATCCGTGGATCACCACGAGCAGGCCGCGCGCGACGGACTTGCCGACATTGCGGATCGCGTGGGCGCGGTCGGCGGGATAGCGCGCGGTCTCGCCCGGCTTGGCGCGTCGCGCGAAGTGTTCGACTTCGATGTCGACCTGACCGTCGAACACCGTGAAGTGCTCGCGCGTGCCCGGATCGTGCGGCTCGGAGACGAGTGCGGCGCCCGGCTGCAGCGTCAATTCATACCACTCGTACTTGCCCGCCAACTCCATCGGTCCGAGGATCTTCAACTGATACGCATGCTCCGCGCCCGCCAGTGTCGGAATTTCATGCTTGCCGATTACCCGTACCGGTTCGGGGTCGCCCGCCGGGGCGCCCAGCAATTGGTCGAGGCGCACGCCCAGCGCATTGGCCAGCCGCCACGCCACAGCGATCGTCGGGTTGGCCTTGTCGCGCTCGATCTGCGAGAGCATCGACTTGGAGACGCCGGACGCGCGTGAGAGCGTCTCCAGCGTCATGCCGCGCTCCTTGCGCAGTTGCTGAATCATGTCGCCGACCGGCGGCGGGGCGATCGGCGACGCCGTCGAGGTTGCGGGAGGACTTGCCATATGCATTCCGGGATATTAGAATTTTTCAATATATTGAAACTAGTTCAATATAAAGTATAGTTTCCGATAAGGTGAATGGCTGCATGGTAGCAGAGCAAGCGCTCGATGCCTGCCTGGCGTTCGCTTCGGCCGGCATCCACCGATGCCATCCGATGCCACCCGATTTCCCCGGCGACGTCGCACAACGGCGCCGCCGACCGCACCAAGGAGAGGCGCACAATGACCGTACATACCCCGGAGGCCCGCGAGGGCTTCTACCGCCAACTGACCGAACGACTCGAAGACACGCGCCGCCAGGGCCTCTTCAAGCAGGAACGCGTGCTCATGTCGCGGCAGGGGCCGGAGGTCATGTGCGACGACGGGCAGACGCGCATCAACCTGTGCGCCAACAACTACCTGGGGCTCTCGGGCAGTGAAACGCTCGTCAAGGCGGCGCAGCAGGCGCTGGAAGACTTCGGCTTCGGCTTGTCGTCGGTGCGCTTCATCTGTGGCACACAAGGTCCGCACAAGGCCCTTGAAGCCCGCATCGCCGCGTACCTCGGCACGGAAGACGCCATCCTGTACGCTGCCGCGTTCGACGCCAATGGCGGTGTCTTTGAACCGCTGTTCGACGAGCAGGACGCCATCATCTCCGACGCCCTCAACCACGCCTCGATCATCGATGGCGTGCGCCTTTGCAAGGCGCAGCGTCTGCGCTATGCGCACAACGACATGGACGACCTCGAACGCCAGTTGCGGGCGGCGGTGGGGGCGCGTCATCGCATTATCGTCACCGACGGCGTGTTTTCAATGGACGGCACGATTGCCCAGCTCGACCGCATCGTGTCGCTGGCCGAGCAATACGGCGCGCTCATCATGATCGATGAATGTCACGCAACCGGCTTCATGGGGCCGACGGGGCGCGGCACGCACGAGCATCATGGTGTGCTCGGCAAGATCGACATCATCACCGGCACGCTGGGCAAGGCGCTCGGCGGCGCGATGGGCGGCTTCACGGCCGGGCGGCGCGAGGTGATCGAGACGCTGCGCCAGCGCTCGCGCCCGTACCTGTTCTCGAACAGCCTGGCGCCGGCCATCGTCGGCACGTCGCTCGCCGTGTTCGACGAACTCGAACACTCGTCGGCGCGCCGCGAGCAATTGCATGCGAACACCACGTTCTTTCGCAAGGAAGTGGCAGCGCTGGGGTTCACCATCAAGCCGGGCACCCATCCGATCGTGCCCGTCATGCTTTTCGACGCCACGCTCGCGCAGCGCTTTGCGCAGCGCCTTTATGAGCTGGGCGTGATCGCCACGGGTTTCTTCTACCCGGTGGTGCCGCAGGGGCAGGCGCGCGTGCGCGTGCAACTCTCGGCGGCGCACACGCGCGATCATCTGAGCCGTGCGCTGGCGGCATTCGCCCAGGCCGGCAACGAACTCGGCATTCTCAAGCAAGGTTGAACATGGAACGCATCCTCATCATCGGCGCCAACGGGCAGATCGGCAGCGAACTCGTCGACGCGCTGGCCGCGCAGTACGGCAATGAGAACGTCATTGCCACGGACATCGCGTCGGGGCCGTCGCGCCATGCCGTGCATTACGAGACGCTCGATGTGCTCGACGCCGCCCGACTGGCCGCCCTGGTCGAGCGCTTCGGCATCACCCAGATATTCCATCTGGCGGCGCTGCTTTCGGCGACGGGCGAGACCCGACCGCTTCAGGCGTGGACGCTCAACATGAACGGGCTGCTCAACGTGCTCGAACTGGCGCGCGAACGCCAGGGGCTGCGGGTGTTCTGGCCGTCGTCGATCGCCGCGTTCGGCCCGCATACGCCGGCCATCGAAACGCCGCAGCTCGCCATCATGGATCCGACCACGATGTACGGCATCAGCAAGCAGGCGGGCGAGCGACTGTGCGAGTACTACTTCACGAAGTTCGGCGTGGACGTGCGCAGCCTGCGCTATCCCGGCGTCATCAGCTACAAGACGCCCCCGGGCGGCGGCACGACCGATTACGCCATCGAGATCTTCCAGGCGGCGCGTCGCGGCGAGACGTACACCTGTTTCCTGAAGGAAGACGCGACGCTGCCGATGATCCACATGCCCGATGCGGTGCGCGCCACGCTGGAATTAATGAATGCGGACGCCTCGCGCCTGCGCGTGCGCTCGTCCTATAACGTGGCGGGCGTGAGCTTCGACCCGGCCACACTGGCGGCGGCGATTGCGCGCCGCGTGCCGGGCTTCACGGTGAAGTACGCGCCAGACTTCCGTCAGGCGATTGCCGAGACGTGGCCGCATACGCTTGACGATACCCATGCCCGCTACGATTGGGCCTGGCAGCCGGCCTTCGGTCTGGACGCGATGGTCGACGATATGCTCGCCAATGTGCCGCTGGACTGGCATGCGCCGGTTTTGGGACACGCTGCTTGACGGGAACGTCCAGGGATGCGAGTGACCATGACCCGGTGATGAGGGGGCCGAACGGAGAGAGGGCGATCGGGTAACGATCAGGTCGACTGGCGGAAAAATCAAGACAAACCGAGCAAGGCGCGTGCGATATCGAGTCGTACGCGCCTTGTTGCATGGCGCGCTGGAACTGCCGTGACCCTTACCTCGGGTGATGTACCGCGTAGTAAGCCAGTGCGGCGAGAACCGCACAGGTCACAGCCATGGCGCGTCGGCGCCAGCGATAGGCGGGGGTGAAGCTGAAGGCTCGCCCGCGGCCTTCTTCTTTCGAATGGTAATAGCTCATATTGCGTCTTCTAGGATCTGATGCACGGTCTTCGCCGCGGAAAGAACCTGCATGACATTGCGTCGATGCGCCCCCCGGTGCATGACACGCAGGTTCTGGAACCATTATGCGTCTGCATAAAAACGACCGCGAATCAGTATCTATACCGATACGTGTGGCCTTTTTGATACGGTCGCAATGCGGCGATCTTCGCATCGATGACGGCGATTTTTGCCCGCCATGCCCGCATCGTTCTCGCGTTCTCCCATTGCCACGGCCATCCGGCCGGGGTCTCCCACCTGGATGTCTCGAATGGCGTGAATCTTGAAATGCGAAGTAGGTGCAGATTCCACATTTCCCTGCTTGCGCGCCGCGTCACGCGCTGAAACAATGCCGGAAAACGATGGTCACGCCGATGGTCATCGCCGAGTCGTCTAAGAGATCACGCCTGGGAGGGACGTGCCATGACGCCGAGCACCCGCCGCACCATTGCTTGCGGCCGCAGCGCAACCGCTATCCAGCGCGCCGCGTTCGTCTTCGTTGTCGCCAGCCTGTGTGCGGCCAACGTCTATGCGCAGGAAGCCATGCTGCGCGCCAACAATCAGGTCTGGATCGATGCCGGTGCCCAGCAGTTGCATTACTGGGAGAGCATCGCCCCCGGCAAGAGCGATTCCGAACGGGGGACGACCGCCGCGTTCGCGCTGGGGGCATCGACCCAGCGACAGTTGTTTGGCGTGTCTAACCTGTATTTCGGCGGTTCGGTGCGTGTGTCGCACGGTAACGTCGACTACGGCGGCTATCTGCAAGATCTGGCGGGCCGCGTCGTCCAGCCGAATTACCAGATGAGCACGCGCTCGACCGCGACGGACATCACGCTCAAGGCCGGCAAGGCGATTCCATTCCAACTCGGCACCCGGCAAGCACAGGTGATTCCTTACCTGAGCTACAGTTACCGGGACTGGATTCGCGACAGCAGCCGCGACCCGAACGGCTTTTACGAGCGCTATCGTCACCACGTGATCGGTGGCGGTCTGATGGGGCAGCTCGAAGTCACGCCGAAACTCGTGGCGACCGCAGACGTCCGCGCTGGCGCGATGGTCGGTGCCTCGATGACGCTGGCGGGCTCGCAGAATACATTCAGCCTCGGCAACAAGCCGGTCGTGGTGGCGGGCTTCGGGCTCGACTACGCGGTCGCGCGCAACTTCCACGTGAATGCGAGCTACGAGTGGTCTCGCTTCCAGTACGGGCGATCGAGCGTCACGCAGGTCACGCCGGGCGTCAACGCCTACGAGCCCGATTCGAAGACGATCAACCAGACCTGGATGATCGGCGCGGGCTACGCCTTCTGACAAACGACAACGCCGTGCGCTCAAGCGAGCCGCGCGGCGTTGGCTTTTCGGCCGAACTTCGGCGCATGGCGGTCAGGTCGCGCCTTCCACGTCCTCGAGACTGAACGTCTCGGTGTGGTCGTTGTACGAGAAGATCTCGGCGTAGCGTCCCCAGTTGATGGCGGTGTCGAGCGTTTCCTGTGCGAGATCGTCCGACATCGAATCTTCCAGCTCCTGCTCGAAACGCACGCGCGGCGCCCGTTGCCCGCGACGCTCTTGCAGCACGGCGCGGATCTTCGCCGCGAGCGGCACGTGGCGCAGCAGATGTTCGGCGAACAGCACCTTGCGCTCCTGTGTACTCACGTCCACGAAACGCTTGCCCGCGACGGTCAGCAGAATGTCGCCTTCCTTGAGTTCCGCGAAGCCCAACTGGTCGAGGATTTCGGCCACGGGGAAGAGGTCGTCGACTTCGAGCAGCAGCGTCTGCGCGATTTCCGGCAAGTCGGCGCGACCGTTGTAGGGCGGGCCGGCCAGCGCTTCGAGCAGACCGGCCATCAGGTTGGTCGACACTTCGTGCAGCGGGCTCGAGAGCTCCAGCGCCATCTTCTGCGTGGTGTGCGCGTTGCGACGCGACGTCATCAGTGCATAGATATCGTCGACCATCTTGCGGAAGGCCGGATCGAGACGGTTGCGTCGATGCGGGAACGGCACCTTGATCTCGGCCACTACGCGGCCGGGATTCGACGACAGCACCAGAATCCGGTCGCACATGAACACGGCTTCTTCAATGTTGTGCGTGACGATCAGGATCGACTTGATCGGCAACTGCCGCTGGCTCCACAGATCGAGCAGGTCGGTACGCAGCGTCTCTGCCGTGAGGACGTCGAGCGCGGAGAACGGCTCGTCCATGAGCAGCAGCGTCGGATTGACCACGAGCGCACGGGCAAAGCCCACGCGCTGGCGCATGCCGCCCGAGAGTTCGCGCGGGTAGGCGTTCTCGAAGCCGTCCAGCCCGATCAGGTCGATGGCGGCGAGGGCACGGCGGCGACGTTCCTTCGGCTCGACGCCAAGCGCTTCCAGCCCGGCTTCCACGTTCTGCAGCACGGTCAGCCACGGAAACAGCGCGAAGGTCTGGAACACCATCGCTACCCCTTCGGGGGGGCCTTCGAGCGGTTGGCTGAGATAGCGGATGTCGCCCGCGCTCGGTTGAATCAGCCCGGCGATGATGCGCAGCAGCGTCGACTTGCCCGAGCCCGAACGGCCAAGCAGGCCGACGATTTCGCCTTCGTGCAGTTGCAGATTCACCCCGTCGAGCACCTGGCGCTCGTCGCTGCCCTTGCGGAAGCCGCGGCTGACATTGGCGAGCGAGAAGATCTCTTTTCCGACAATCGTTTGGGTATCGTTCGGCATCACGGTCCCTTCAATTCAGGCGAAGCTTGTTTTCGGCGATGGCATACATCGGACGCCACAGCAAGCGGTTGAACAATACGACGAACAGCGCCATCACGGCGATGCCCAGCAAAATGCGCGGATAGTCGCCCGCCTCGGTCATCTGGGCGATATAGGCCCCCAACCCGTGCGCGGCAACCTTATCGTTACCCCACTGCACGTATTCGGAGACGATGGACGCGTTCCACGCGCCGCCCGACGCGGTAATCGCGCCTGTCACGTAATAGGGGAAGATGCCCGGCAGCATGATCTGGCGCCACCACTGCCAGCCGCGAATGCGGAAGTTGGTGGCGGCTTCCTTGAAGTCGTTGGGGAATGCCGTCGCACCGGCGATGACGTTGAACAGGATGTACCACTGCGTGCCCAGCACAATCAGCGGCGAGAGCCAGATGTCCGGATTGGCGTGGAAATGGACGATCGCCACCACGAAGATCGGGAACAACAGGTTGGCCGGGAATGCGGCGAGGAACTGGGCAATCGGCTGAATGCGCTCGGCCAGCTTCGGCCGCAACCCGATCAGCACGCCCAGCGGCACCCACACCACCGACGCGATGGCAATGAGCACCACCACGCGAACCAGCGTGATCAGGCCCAGGCCGAACACACGCAGCACTTCGGCGGCGCCGACTTCGGTCAGCACGAAGGCGCAGATCTTCCAGGCGGCGCTCGCGCCCATCACCACCAGTAGCGCGGCCCACAGCCAGTCGATCACGCGCGAGAGCGGCGTTTTCGATTCGGAGTGGATCGCGGCGGGCAGCGAGAGCGGCATGCGCGTCCGTGCGAGCGTACGCAGCAACTTGCCGAACGGACGGAGCAGGAACTGAATGGCTCGGGTGCGCTGAATGACGTTGAGCACCCAGGACTCGGGGGCGGACTGCGAGACCGTGTCTTCCAGGCGGAATTTGTCGGACCACGCGACCATCGGCCGGAACAGGAACTGGTCGTAGATGACGATGACCACGACCATCGCCAGAATCACCCAGCCCACGGCGTGCAGGTCACGCTGGACGATGGCCGTGGCGAGATACGCGCCGATGCCCGGCAGCGTGACCGTCTTGTCGCCCACGGTGATCGCCTCGGACGCCACCACGAAGAACCAGCCGCCCGACATGCTCATCATCATGTTCCAGATGAGACCCGGCATCGAGTAGGGCACGTCGAGTTTCCAGAAGCGCTGCCACGGCGAGAGGCGCAGGTTTACGGCCACTTCCGACAGGTCGCGCGGCTGGGTGCGCATCGACTGGTAGAACGAAAACGTCATGTTCCACGCCTGGCTTGTGAAGATCGCGAAGATGGCGGCGCATTCGGCGCCGAGCACGCGTCCCGGGAACAGGGCGAGGAAGAACGTGACGGTAAAGGAGATGTAGCCCAGCACCGGCACCGACTGCAGGATGTCGAGCATCGGCACCAGCAGCTTTTCGGCCCGGCGGCTTTTGGCGGCGAGCGTGCCGTAGACGAGCGTGAAGACGAGCGAGGCAACCATTGCCGCGAGCATGCGCAGCGTGGTGCGCAACGCGTACTCGGGCAGGTTGGCCGGGTCGAGCGAGATGACTTCGGTCTGCAGGTTGGCCAGCGGGGCCCAGGTCTGGCGAATGCCCGACGAGCTGACCATCAGGAAACCGATGATGAGCGGGAAGGCAATGAAGTCCCAGCGGTTGGGCAGCAGGCGTCGCGCAGTGGCGGGGATGAACGGACGGGCTACGCGCGTCATCAGGACCTCGTGAGGATGAGGGGTCGGACGGATAACAGGATTCGGCGCCGGCATGCCGCGCGGCAGCGACGTGGCACGCGCGCAGGGACGGCAGCGGATGCTACCAGATTGCCCGGTAAAAAGATGTTAAAGCGCGTGTCACAGACTGGCAAACCGGATCTTCCAAGGGCGAATGTGGTTTTTATGTTGCACTGCGGGAAGGCCGGGTTTCGACAGATGATACTCGAGGGGCGGGCGGGGCCGTTCGTGCCAAGGTGGCGCGGCACCCTGAGGGGGATGTCGCGGTGGCATGCGCGGGCAAACGAGGGGCAGGGTCGGGTGGGAGGTGATGGCAAGGGGGTAAGCGCAGATAACTAGTGATCAGCCGTTGTATGTGGCTGAAAAGCGGTGAACTTTATGAGCGTGGCGCAGACCAATCTCCGCGGCTTGCTTCGCGCCGTGCGGTCGTGTAGTGTGCACCGCTCGATCGGGCCACGGCGCCAGTGGCCGGTGGCGCCTTGCGCTCCGGTTGTCGTGCGGCTTGCCGGCCCGTCCCCCTCTCATTCCCAGACAAGCAAGGATGCGCCGCATGACGACGCCATTAGACGCGCGTTGCGAGCGTGCACGACAACTGAGTGCCGCCGGCCGGCTCGACGAGGCGATTGCCGAGTTGCGCCAAGTACTGAAACAATCCCCTGAATTTCTGCCCGCCCTCGAAGGGCTCGCCTACGTCTCGCTGCGCACGAACGCTTTCGAGTCGGCCGCTGATGCCTTTGACCGCCTGATGGCGCTCGTGCCGCAGCCCGGCGCGCAGGCGAGTTTCGACGCCGCGATGGCCAGCCTGCAGGCCGGCCGCCAGATGCGTGCCGAGGCGCTGTTCGAAGCCACGGTGCAGCAGTCGCCTGACGTCATCGGCACGATGCATACCGTTGGACTGACCTGGGCGCAGGCGGGTGACAACGCGCGTGCGCTCGTTTGGTTCGAGCGCACGTCGGCCAAGGCTCCGGCGTTGTGGCAGGCGCATTTCAACCGTGGCCGCGCGCTGGGAGCGCTGGGCCGCTACGATGAAGAGATAGACGCGTATCGGCTGGCCATCGCCATCGCCCCTCAGCAGCCCGATCCGTTGGTGAATCTTGGCGTGGCGCTGCGCGAGCAGCATGCGTTCGCCGAGGCGCTGCAATGTCTGCGCGAGGCCGTGAGGCTCGCCCCGGAGCATGCCGGGGCGCGCACCAACCGGGCGCAGACGAATCTGCTGCTGGGCGACTTCGAGCACGGCTGGCATGACTATGAGTGGCGCTGGCAGGACAGCGGTCAGCGGCGGCGCTTCAGCGACCGGCTCTGGGACGGCCGCACGCCGCTTGCCGGCAAGACAGTGTTCGTCCATAGCGAGCCGGGCTTGGGCAATACGTTGCAGTTCGTGCGGTTCGTACCGCGGCTGGTCGCGATGGGGGCACACGTGGTGCTGTCGGTGCAGGCGCCGCTCGTCACGCTGCTGGGCGGCTTTGCACGCGGGGTGACGGTGCTTGGCGACCATATGCCGGTGCCGTCGTTCGACTGGCAGCTGCCGCTGCTCAGCCTGCCGCATTTACTGAAAGTGGGGGGCGATGTCGCGACACCGTTGCCCTACCTGCGGTCGAGCGCCGGACGCGAAATGATATGGCGCTCGATGCTCGGCAAGAAGCCGGAAGGCGCAATGCGGGTGGGCTTCGTGTGGCGCGCGGGGCCAATGCCTTCGGCTCCCGCGCAACGCGACGTGGGGCTGGCGCATTGGGCGCCGGTCTTCGGTGCCGACGCGCACTTCTACGCGTTGCAGGTCGATGCGACCGACGACGAGCGAGCCGAGCTGGCCCGGTATGGCAACGTGCATGACATCGGGGCGAAGCTCAGCGATTTTGCCGAGACGGCGGCCGTGATGGCGCAGATGGACCTCGTGATTGCGGTGGACACGGCGGCGCTGCACTTGGCCGGGGCGCTGGGCAAGCCGGTCTGGGGGCTCGTCGGCTTCACGCCGGACTGGCGCTGGCAGTTGTCGCGTCGGGACAGCGACTGGTACCCGTCGCTCACGCTTCACCGCCAGTCGCAACGCGGCGACTGGGATGGCGTGATGGCGCAGGTGGGGGCCGATCTCGCCACCCTGGTGCGGGGCGCGCAAGCGGCTCGGTAGCGTCCGCGGGCATTGACGCCGTTCCGATGGGGCGGCGTCGGTTGGACATGACGCGGGGATTGGCAAGATCCATCGAGATCCATGGCGATCCCTCGTAACCCATCGGAATGCGTCGGAATTCGTTGAGGCCGATGCACGCCAGGCGATATCACCCGGCGTCGGCCTGATCACTCTCATCGTCGCGCAGGCGCGTGTAGATGTTCCAGATCGAGATGAACAGGGCGGCGACGAGCGGACCGATGACGAAGCCCGTCAGGCCGAAGAGCGACATGCCGCCGAGGGTGGCGATCAGCACGACCCAGTCGGGCAGCTTTGTGTCCTTGCCCACGAGAATCGGACGCAGCACGTTGTCGACCAGGCTCACGATTGTGCCGCAGAACGCAAACAACACCACGCCCTTCCAGATTGCCCCGGAGAGCAGCAGCCACGTTCCCACGGGCACCCACACCACGGCGGCGCCCACGGCGGGCAGCAGCGACAGGAACGCCATCACTACGGCCGCGAGCACAAAGCCCTGGATGCCGAGCACCGCGAAGATGAAGCCGCCGAGCACGCCTTGCGCCACAGCCACGGCGATGTTGCCCTTGACTGTGGCACGCACGACCGTGGTGAACTGCCGGATCAGTTGGGTCTTGTGACGCTCGTCGAGGGGCAGGGCGCGGCGCACCATCACGCCGAGCGCCGTGCCGTCGCGTAGCAAAAAGAACAGCAGGTAGAGCATCACGGCGAAACTCACGAGCAGTTGCGCCGTATTCTGGCCGATGCTGACCAGATAGACTGCCACCAGGCGGCCGATTTGCGCGGCACCGTCGCCAAGCTTTTGCTGGATGGCGTTGACGTCCTGCACGCCGGCCAGGTCCATCACCCGATGGACGCTTGCGGGCAGGCGGTCGAGCAATTGCTGGAACGCTACCGTGAGTTGTGGCAGATCGGTCCGGAAGCGCACGAGCGCCGTGCTGATTTCCTGTGTCAGCATGCCGACGACGAGGGTGAGCGGCAGGATCACGATGACCAGGATCAGCGCCAGCGTGGTGAGGGCGGCCAGATTCGGCCGGCCGCGCAGGCGGGCGAGGATGCGGCGCTGCACCGGCTGGAAGAGCACGGCGAGAATCGTCCCCCAGAACACGGCGCCGAACAGCGGGAACAGAATCCATCCGAACCCGATCGTCACGGCGAACAGCATGAGGTGGAAGAACTTGCGCTGGTCGCTACGACTCGACATGAGGTTTCCTCGCAGAAGACGGCGGCACAGGCGGCTCGCCAGTCGTTTTTATAGCAGAACCGGTGGTCGGACCGATGTCGCGGATGATTTTCGCCACGAGCGGATGGCCTTCGCCGCGTCGCGAGCGAATGGCGTGGATGTCCTCGAAGACCTCGGCCGGGCGGCCCAGCCAGCGCAGGCCGCGCAGCAGCGAGACGTCGCCTGCGCCTGCCTCGCTCAGCGCAAAGACGCCCATGCCGCGCGTGGCAAATACGGCCATGAGTGCGCTGTCCTCGAATTCGCCGACGATATTCGGGCGAATGCCTTGCCCCTCGAACCATTGATCTAGCCGGGCGCGCAGCGCCGAATGGCCGGTGGGCAGCAGGACGGGCAGGTCGGTCAGGCATTGCGGAAAGGTGCTTCGCGAGGTCTGTCGCACGAGCGATGCCGGCCCGTACCAGTCGACCGGCGATGCGATCAGACGTTCGCTCGAGAGTCGCAGTGTTGGGTTGTAGGGCGCGGGTTGGCTTGCCAATACCAGGTCGAGCTTGTGGAGCGCGAGTTCGGCGAGCAATGGCTCGTGCTCGCCTTCGTGGCAGACGAGGCGCAGCGAGGGCGTGTCGAGCACTGGCGCGAGAATCGCGTGTGCAGCCAGTTTGGAGATGCCGTCGGCCAGCCCGATGGCTAGCCTTGCCACGCGGCCGCTGGCGGCCTCGCGCACGTCATCGGGGATCGACTGGCCGAGGCGAAAGATTTCCTCTGCGCGCCGAAACGCTGCCTGGCCTGGGTCTGTCATTGCGACGCCGCGTCCGGCGGGCTTGAGCAACTGGTGGCCCAGTGACTTCTCGAGCTCGCGCACCTGGGCGCTGATGGTCTGCACGGCCATGTCGAGGCGTTCCGCGGCACGGGCGAAGCCCCCTTCCTTGACGACAACCCAAAAATAGTAAAGATGTCGGTAGTTCAACATATTGAGTGGATTTCGGAAAAACCGAACTGTTATGAAGTATATAACTGGTTTTTACGAAGCTTGAGTTCGAGGATGATGCTGTTCTGAGCCCGCACCTTGCATTGCGTGTGGGAAAACGAAAAGAGATGACTGCGGCCCCCGGGGCGGTGGACACTTCGATAACCCAACAGAAACGCTGGCGCACATATATGGACTATCTGCTTGCTTTGGCGACCGACCCGGCGGTGTGGGCGGCGCTTGTCACGTTGGTGGTCATGGAGGTCGTGCTTGGCATCGACAACCTGATCTTCATTTCCATCCTCACGAACAAACTGCCGTTGTCGATGCGTGCGAGAGCGCAGCGCATGGGGATCGGGCTGGCGTTGATCATGCGTCTGGGGTTGCTCGGGACGGTGGCGTGGATCGCCAAGCTGACGACGCCGTTGTTCGAGATGTTCGGACACGGCTTCTCGTGGCGCGACTTGATTCTGATTGCGGGTGGCCTGTTCCTGGTGTGGAAGGCGACGAAGGAGATGCATCACCATGTGGCGTCGGCAACGGACGAGGCGTCAGCGGATGGGGGCGATGCGACGGCTGCGGGCACGATGGCGACGATCACGGCGCGCGCTGCCGTGATGCAGATTCTGGTGCTGGATCTGGTGTTCTCGATCGACAGCATCGTGACGGCGGTGGGCATGACGGAGCACATCCCGATCATGTTTGTGGCGGTGATCGCGGCCGTGACGGCGATGTTGTTCATGGCGGGTCCGCTCTCTCGCTTCATCGCGGCGAACCCGACGGTGGTGATGCTGGCGCTGGGGTTCCTGCTCGTGATCGGTATGACGCTGATTGCGGAAGGTTTCGGGACGCATGTGCCGAAGGGCTACATCTACGCGGCGATGGCATTCTCGGCGTTCGTGGAGGGGCTGAACATGTTGACGCGTCGCGCCAAGGCGCGCCGCAAGTCGGAGCAGACGCGCGTGCTGCACTGAGCTGCGCGGCCGTGATTGGACGGGGGGAGGCGGTGCCGGTGAGCCTTGGAGAGCCACGATGATAATGTGCTTCGCGGTGGCTGCGGCGGACAACATGTTGGTCGCCTATCGCGAGGCGTTGGTTCTCTTCGGTCAGCTCCCCGGTCCGCAAAAAAACCGTTGGATTTTCCGTTGACATGACGCCGGGTCATTGTTGACGATGTGCGAAGCCGGCTCAAGGCGTCTGAGCTCAAAGTCGATTACATCGAGGTGACCGGCCAGGATTGTATTTCGATGCCGGCCAATGGTACTCACCATTTGGCGTGTGGATCGACCACGAAAACCAGCGCGCCCAGCACGATCTTTCGGCGCACGTCGGCCTTCCGGGCCGTCACCCGGGCTTGCGCTTCCCGTTATGCTGTGGGCCACTCGTAGTTGTGCCGCGCGCGTGGTTGGGTCAGTCCTCAGCCGTTTCTGGGTTGGGTTTTCGACGGTTCCACCCTACGACGTCAGGAACTGTCAGGCAATCCTTGCGAACCTCCACTTTGTATCCGCCACGGAATCAACGGTCTGATCGTCGATCAAGCGGCTTTCGCTCGACCTTCGTGAAACGCCCATACGCCAGAAGGATCGTCGCGTCTCAAAGCGCGGATCAGCGCGACTGCAGCTTGAATCCTTCGCCGCCGATACTTGCCCGGTCCACCGCCGCGATTCGGTTGCGCCCCTGATCTTTTGCCTGATAGAGCTGTGCATCTGCCAGATTGATAAACGCTGTGACGTCGATGCCTCCGGTCGGCACAACGGTGGCGACACCGAAGCTCGCCGTGACTCGCTGACCGTGCGGGGAGCGAAGATGTGCGATGGCTTCCTCTGCGATCAGCATGCGGCAGCGCTCCGCGACACGCATGGCGTCATCGGCGTTGGTTTCGGCGAGCACAAGCACGAATTCTTCGCCGCCAAACCGGCCCAGGAACGCGTTCGGCCCGGTTGCCTCGCCGAGCACGCGCGCAAGGCGCTTCAGACACTCGTCGCCTTGAAGGTGACCGTAATAATCGTTGTACGACTTGAAGAAATCGATGTCGACCATCACGAGCGAAAGTGGTTTGCCCGATGCCGCTGCGCTCGCCCACTCGCGGGCAACGACCGTGTCGAACATGCGGCGGTTGCCGACCCCGGTCAAACTGTCGGATAACGAGAGCCGTTCGAGTTCGCGCTGGAGTTCCGCGAGCCGTTCCTCGGTGCGCTTGCGTTCGCTGATGTCGAACATGAAGCCAATCAGCGCGTCAACGTCACCATTCTCTTTGCGAACGACGTGGACAACGTCGCGAATCCACACGTAGCCGCCGTCCGCGGTAAGCGCGCGATAGTCCGCCTCGTGATCGGTGCCCGCTTGCGACTGCGCGACGCAAAATTCCACAACGGCGTCACGGTCCTCCGGATGCATGCGTGCGGCCCAGTCCTCGACCGTTTTCCACGTCGACGGCGCGTAGCCGAGCAGTTCTTCGATCTGCGGGCCGATATAGGCGAACTGCATCGTCGCCCAGTCAATCTTCCAGGGGATCGCTCGGGTTGACTCGAGCAGCGTGCGATAAACAGCGGGGTCGTCCTCGCCGGGCTGGTGTCCGGGCGGTACAAGACTGTCGTCGTGGCGCAGGAATGCGGCCTGAAGCGAACTGCAAGCTAGATCCATTACTTCGTGACTCATCGTGTTCTTCCAGTGCCGTTTGAGTGCATTATCGGCAGGTACAGCAGGGCCTTGAGCGCAGCGCGAAGATTGATTGACTGGCGCCTTGTCAGGCATGGCTTGTCGGCACAGTCGGATCGAAGGAAATCGTCCAGTTTCACGCAAGCCTTGATGGCGGCCCGGATCACTTTCTGCTGGATGCTGCTGCCACATCCGCGTCCTCTGGGTTTCCGTATAGAAGATTCGTCGTCTTTTGCTTCATGGCAACCATCCCGGGAAAGGTTCGCTCACTGGCCCTTGTCGTCAAAGAATCCGGTCGGCGGCTGACGCAATCGACGCTCGACGGGCGATTCGAGAAGGCGAGGTTGGCAGCGATCGCCAAGGCGATAGCGGGAAACCGAGCCGAACTGGTGCCAGAAATTCACACGTTCCAATTCCGTGATCTACGGGCGAAAGCGGGGACTGACAAAGAGGAGGTCGCGGGGATGGCTGCGGCAAAAGACCAGCTAGGCCACGCCGACGAACCGATGACGCGCCGGTATGTCCGGCACCGCAAAAGGGAAGCTGGTCATGCCAACTAAGTGAACGATTTGCGGAACAAATAAAAACGGCCCCCATCGCTGGGAGCCGTTCCTAATTTGGTGGCGAATCAGGGACTCGAACCCCGGACCTGCGGATTATGATTCTGTCGTAATAAATAGTGAAATCAAAGGGTTGTTGCGTCCCTTGCTCCGCAAACAAGCCAAATTTAGTGCGAAGCTACATCCGTTTTATAAGGCCTGTGCGCGCTTTGAGGAGCAAGAGTGTTGGGTATCACTGGAGCGACGAGGGAAGCGTCTGCGATGACTACAAAGCACCAGACGATTTCTTATTAATCAAACAGATACGTGATAACTTGATCTGCAAGCAAGGTCGAATGGATCATCAAAAACGCAGATCCCAAGTCACGTCGACATTCGTTTGTAGAACGCATCCACCTCAAGACGGACGGAACGCTGCCGATATCTCAAATGGTAAGTGTGAGCTTTGGTTCGGCACACGTTTGAGCGACCGATCTATAGAGGATGAAATCTTGAAGAAGCTGATTGCAGCAGTTGTGTGCGCGCTCACTTGTGCATCCGCCGTTGCACAAAACGCTACTGGTCCGAGCGCGATTTCCGTGACCGCCATGGACGTAATCAGCGGCGCGAATGGTTTTCCAGCGATAGTGGGCATCGCCACGAATACGGGGAACGCCTTGGTAAGGGACGCGTTTGTCAAATTTAATCTGTACGACGCACAAGGGAACATCGTCGGCAATACCATCGCGCATGGACAGAATATCGGACCGAGCGAGCGGTGGCGGTTCGAAGCGCCGTTCGTCGCGCGCAACGTGCAAAGCTTCAAGCTAACCGAGATATCCGCCTACTAGGTGCGGCGCAAAGGCGTTCCACGTATATAAGAAGACGTGCTTGAGGAGCAGAGCATATTGATGAAGCGAGGCGTTACGCTTCCTTAATGCCTCACATCCCCACTACGAAAGGTGCACCATGGCTGGCAAGTCATCCGAAGAGCAGGAGGCGCGTCAATATTTGTCTGCTCTTGGCCTAAGTTGTCGAATTGACAACGTGTTACTTGACGCTCAAACCTGGGGAGAAATCTACACCCTGGCGCGCAAGGTAATCGAATGCGTGATTTTTAGTGACCCGAATGAGACCGGAACTTGGCTGCGGATTGACGCGCACATGAACCGACCGGACCCGGACGGGTGGATAACAGGCTACCAACCGTTATTGACGCCGTTCTGGATACGCAAGGTGGATTTGTCTCGGCTGCAAGCGCTGGAGGACCGCCTTACGCCGAGGTTGCGTTAGCGTTCGCAGACAACACTCACGGATTGACTGCTGCCCGACTCTCGATCTGCCCCGCTCCACCAGAGACCGCATTTGCACAATGGGCGCGTCGCCGTAGCCTTCCCCTTCAATGAATCGACGGCGACTCATTAGCCGCCGACATTTGAGGCCATGATCTGAGAAACCCGCCTCAATGGCACCACCTCTGGACACGGCATCTGCCATCAGCGCGTTGCGAGTTTTTCATCACGCACGTTGCCTTGCTGTGCATTTTTACACCAACAAATATTCCGAACCGGGTCTCCATGCGCGGACTTACCGTGGGGCGAGAGGTGTTTAGTGCGGGAGCGAAATGCGCTCATACACGCACACTCGAAAAAGACAGTCGTTTCGCAGATTTTCGCGGGCGCGAAAATCGCTACGTGGCTGGTGGGCTGTGGGGCTTTTCGGCAGTGAATTCCGCTGCTTGCAGTTGGTTGCCCTAGATTCTCTTGTTCATTATGGCGACGGTCGATGCAATTGCATGCGCCATCGACCACATGTCCGCCACCGCACCATGGAATCGTCCCTGCCTTCGGTTAGCTGTCTTTGAGAGTCGCTGGGTTGGCAAGATCCTCTTGGTCGCTAACTCGTCCACGCCTGGCTGCAATCACTGCTTGCAAGCTTGCCTTGTCCATCGGGGCGACCGCTTCGATTTGGGACAGGCGCTCGAGGTCTAACTTCAAGTGCTGAAGTTCCAATTCGGCATGCTGCTCGGGCGGAATGCATGGCGCGAATTCGTACCTGGCAGCGTAAAGCTTGATGCTTAGGGCCAGGTATGCCGCGGTTGACGCGCCCGCGTTAGCTTCAGTCTCAGGATAGAACGCGCGCCCTTTCCCCTGCTGTGCCGCCCATGTGTCGGCACATAAATGGCCATATCGAGCATCCGAGGTACCGGTCACCATCCAGTACGCATACTGCGGCCAAGTTCTTGCCAATGCTTCGATCATTTCCGCAGTTGGTCGTTGCTTGTTACGTACAGCGGCCAACCAGTTAGCTGCTGGGATACCGGTTAATGACTCCAGCTCTTTCCAGCGCCGCGTCTCACTCGTGTTCATGCGGATGATGTCTGCGAATCGCTCGCGCAGATTAGACATGTATTACTCCTTGACAAAGGTGCAGGAGGTGGATAAATTCCAGCATACTCTGATAAATTATCAGAGTATGCCGTACCGATTCATGTGAATTCTAATCTACCGGGTGTGTACATGCCCCAGTTCTACCAATTTAGCGCCCACTTACTCAGGCCATAAAACGTAGTACACCTAATATAACGAGATAACCATGAGCAAACAGAAACTAACAATTCTTTCCGTCAACACCCGAAGCGGGACGAGCCAAAAAACGGGGCGAGCTTACACGATTCGCGAGGCCCAATGCATCTTGGAGCAGTCCTCGGATGGCAATTCCAACATCGTTGTAGGCGTCATAAACCTGCCTGATGCACTCGCAGACCGCCAGCCCGGCGACTATCTCGCTGAGTTCGCCCTTGCACAAGGCAATGGGAGTGATGCGGGCCGCCTAGTGCCGCGAATCATATCTCTAGTGCCTTATGGCAACCCGCGTCCTCAGCCAAAAGCCGACGCGAAGGCAGCGTAATTGTCATGCCGGCCGGCACCGCTCTGTTTGCTCTTGTCTGCGTGCCCGCCTCATCCGCAGATCAAGTGAGCACCGTCGACCAACAGGTGTGTCCGCCCGCTGATGGACAGCACTTCCGTCTTCAGCAGCAGCAGGCTTACGTACTCTCGCCGGATAGCGCGGGGTATATCGATTCGATTGTCCAGCCATTCGACTACACGGCGGCGGCTGGCTTTTGGGGGTTGGCTTTCACCACCATCATTACGTTGTGGCTGGTGAGTCATGGTGCAGGCGCGATCGTCAACTTTTTGCGGCGCGCCTGATTTTTGTTAGCGGGTTAAGCCGCTTTTTCAGGACTACATAAGATGAAGGCAAAACTGCAACAACTCAAGAAGATCGCGGCACGCACTGGTCTGATCGTGACTGGTGCGTCGGCTGTCGAGGCTCACGCAGCGACGACCGCGCCGGACTTTTCGGCGCTCACGAGTGGCATCGACTTCTCAACCGTCACAACCGGCGTACTGGCTGTGGCCGCAACGCTCATCACCGTGTATGTCGGGATCAAGGGCGCGAAGATCTTGATCGGCATGGTTCGAGGCGCGTAAGTCTCCGGCTACGCGAAGGTGCATTTTTGGGGGCTGCGGCCCCCGCTTTCGCTCAATGAGGTGGGGCGTCGTGGACTCGAATAGCGCGTGGTATCTGGTGATGTTCATCTTCGGGATGGTCTGCGCCTGGGCGGTGATCGTCGGTTTCAAGGAGTCGTGATGCGGATTAAGAACGTTGTTCTGTTCGTTTCGCTGAGCTGTGTTTTGGTGGCCCAGGTGGCTCAGGCGCAGGCGTTGCTTGCCCCGGTTGAGAACCTGGTGATCAATCGGGCGCAGGCGGCCATTATTTCTCGTGTGGCGATTGCGCGGGGTTTTGCGGCCAATGATCCGCGCATCGCGGCGACTTTGACCAGCATGAGCCAAGCATCGACGGCGCTTAGCGTGGTGAGTACGGGGGCTGCTGTGGGGCTTGGTTTCTTGGGCGCACCAGTTTGGCTGACGATTGCGGCGGGGGTTGGAATTCTCGCCGCTGGCTCCGCCATATATGCGGGTAATGTCACGCTGTCTCGCTCGTTCGACGGCAAGACAGTGACCGCCCAGCAGCCTGTTCCGCAGGGCGTCGGATCAGGTTATGTGAATGTTCCTGCGGCTGACCCTGGTGGGGGCTATATGGTCGATCCGTGGTCGTGGGCAGCGTCGGTGGGTATTCCCGTATATCACACGGTGTCGTGCATGCCGTCGGATTCGCAATGCGTGGCGTTCCCTGCTGCGCCAGCGGTAGGTCAGAAAAATTTTGACTTCGTGGCGGGCAGCCTGGAGCTTATTCCCAACACGATTTCTCAAGTCCAGCAGTATGAACAGTATTACGAGACGTTTGTGGCGAATAGTGGACTGTCAAATAGTCCGGGTGCCGACCAGATTCAAAGCGTTAGTGTGTACTGGGTACCGAATGCGGACGGCACCAGTCAAACGCTGACGAAGACGGTGAGTCGTCTGCGCTTTACGTGCGACGCGACGAGCTGCACTTGGCAACCGAAGACAACGGTGACACCGCTGACCAATTACGCGATAGGACCGGGTGTTCTGCCAATCAGTGGGACAGACCTTGCGACGATCTATCAGAGCCTTTCGCCGTCGTCGTTGAGCCAGCCCCTCACGACAGGCACGCTTGCGCAGCTTGTAAACCAGACGTGGCAGCAGGCGGCTGCACAACCGGGGTATCAGGGTTTGCCGTACTCGGTGACCCAGCCCGTTACCGCGACCGATGTTGCGCCATGGGCACAGGAAAATCCTTCCGCAATGCCCAACGTCAGTGACCTCTTCCGGCCGGCTTCCGATCCGGGCGTATCGACAGTGACGATTAGCCCTACAGTTCAGCCAGGAGGTGCCGGCTCGACTGATCCCAGTGGCAATCCAAGTCCGGGTAGCAACGTTAATGTGATCAACACGCCGAACGTCAACGTGGTCAACAAGGTGTCTGTCGATCTCGGTCCTGATCCTGGCGTGCAGTCGCCTATGTTGGAATCGCCCCCGACAATTTCGATGATTTTGTCGCCTGTGCTTAATCTTTTGCCGGATGTAAAGACGTGGGCGGTGCCCAGCCATAGCTCAGTCTGTCCACAACCGTCGTTCACGGTGCTCGGTCACTCGTACACCATGACTGCGCAGTGTGACCTTGCCGAGTCGAACCGTTCGGCCATCTATACCGTGTTCGCCGCCATGTTCACGCTCGCGGCGATGTTCATCGTGTTGCGTGCATAAGGGGAGGGGGAATTGTTCGCGATTCTGGTGTCAGCGGCCAACGTTGCGCTGGGCTTTTTGCTGCGCTCTGTCGTCGCGAAGTTCTTTCTGTACTTCGCGCTGTATTTCTTCGTCACGGAGGCCATTTCGTTGCTTCAGTCGATGCATGTGCTTCCGACAGCCGCATCGCTGGCGGGCGCGTTCGGTGCGATCGGTAGCGATGTCTGGTACTTCCTCGACCTGTGCGCATTCAGTTTCGGCGCGCCGCTGGTGGTGTCAGCCTACGTTACGCGCTTCATCATCCGGCGTTTGCCGATCATTGGATGACCTATGGCGATCAATGCATATTGCGGCGTGATGGGTTCGGGAAAGTCGTATGAAGTCGTGCAGGGCCCATTGCTCGACGCAATTGCTAGCGGACGGCGTGTCGTGACCAACGTGGACGGCATCAACGAGGCCAGAATTCACGAATACCTCATAGCGAAGGGGCGGGGCGAGCGAGCGCGTTTCGGGTCGGTGGTCCATGTGCGTACCGATGACATGAGCAAATCCGCGTTTTTTCCGGTAGAGCACGAGTCGGCGGAAGGGGCGACGGTCACGCCCGGATTTGTCGAGCCGGGCGATCTGTTGGTCGTGGATGAGGCGTGGAAGCTGTGGGCGGCGGACAAGAAAATCCCCGACGAACATATGGCATTTTTCCGGATGCATCGACACTTTACGCACGCTCAAACTGGGGTGGCCTGTGACATTGTGTTGATGATCCAGGGCATTGGCGACTTGCATCGTAAGTTGAAGGAGGTGGTGGAGCTGTCGTTTCGCATGCACAAGCTCAAGTCGTTGGGCCTGTCGTCGGGCTACCGGGTGGAGCAGTACGAGGGCTGGAAGCAGAACAACAAGACACGTGTGGGTACGTATGTGCGGAAGTACAGCAAAGACGTCTTCCCACTGTACAAGAGCTACGCCGGTGCCGGCGGGAATGAGGCTGTGGTCGACAAGCGGCAGAACGTTCTGGCGAACAAGCGTCTGTGGCTAACGCTCGCGTTCCTGGTTGCGATGACGGTTCTCTCGGTGCGCTTCCTGTGGTCGTTCTTTCATCGCGCGGCGAATGGCACGACGGCGACCGCTGCGGGGCCCGTGGCGGCTTCGGCGGTGCCGGGCGGGCCATCGGCGGCGCATTCTGAGACCGGTGTCGGCCGTTCCAAGCCATCGTTTTCGGAAAATTGGCGGATCGCCGGAAATTACAGCGGGCCGGGCGTGGCTTGGGTGGTGGTGGCTGATAGCACCGGGCGTTTGCGCATGGAAAGCCGGTCGATGTTTCAGAACACTGGGGTGGTGCAGGTGGGCACAATTGATGGCGAGCAGGTGTCGACATTTTCGGGTGTTAAACCGGAGGCCGGGGCGGTGTCTTCGGTCGGCCTTGGGGGTGGTAAATGAAGTGGGCTGCGGCTCTGATGCTCGCCGCGTCGTTCGGGTGCGGCGCGGTCGAGACGGGTGGCAGGGCGATTGTGCCGCCGATTCGGTTACCGGTTGTGGAGCCGCTTATGGGCGGCGGGTTGCCGACGTTGCCATTGATACCTTTGGCGGCGCCACCGCTTGCACCGCTCAAGATGGGCAATGCTAAGTCGGTCGATCTGCGTTTTGTGAACGTCGCTCAAGTGGTTGACCTGATCTATGCGGACATGCTGCGAAGTCAGTACGTGATCGCCCCTGAAGTGCTGGCCGACACGCGCGTGGTGTCATTCCGGTTCGAACGTACGAAAGGTGACATCCGTGACAGCCTAGCGGATTTTCTCGGCTCGCTTGGCTTCGGCGTGCTGACGAAGAGCGGCGTCGATTATGTGTTCAAACGCAAGGATGATGAGCATACGGAGCCGGATAAGCAGGTATTCGTGTACGTGCCCAAGTACCGTACCGCCGATTATCTTGCTCGCCTGGTGCAGCCTCTGTTTTCAGGTCAGTTCACGATGAATCGCTCCGTTACGGCTCCGGCCAGCTCACGCGCTCGATCGGATGCACCGCCCACGTCAGCCGCAGCAATGATCGATCAGTCTTCTGACACGATGGTTTTTCTTGGCACGGCCAAAGAGATTGGCATGTTGAAATCTTTGTTTCCGCAAGTGGACACAAAAGCTGGTGAGGTAGCGATTCGTGCTTGGGTCTATGAGGTTTCGACGGAAAGCGACAAGACCACCGGTTTTCAACTGGCCGCAAGCATTCTCGGAGGGCGTCTAGGGGTTTCGCTCGGCACGGGAACGGTGGACCAAAACACGAACGCGTTGCGCATTAAGGCAGGCTTCTTAGACGCGGCCATTTCGGCGCTGGATTCCGATGCTCGTTTTCACGTCGTTACGTCACCGAATCTCCGCGTCGCCTCGGGTAAGCGGGGGCGACTCAACGTCGGGCAGTCGGTTCCGGTGATCGGATCCGTGTCCTATCCAACATCGACTGCAACTCCTGTTCAGTCGGTGACATACGAGGACGCTGGAGTCATCTTCGACGTGCTGCCGGTCGTGAAAGATGATGTGATCGATACTGACGTAACGGTCGAAATTTCAGATTTTCAAAAAACAACGACAGGCGTGAACGGCTCTCCTACGAAAAACACGCGGAAATCAGAAACATCGATGTCGCTGTCCGACGGGGAGGTGGTGGTTATGGGCGGACTTGCGTCAGCCAAGGATTCGAACGTGCGTAGCGGCATTTCGTGGTTGCCGTCCTTCATGGACGATCGAATGGTTGGACGCTCGCGTTCTGACATTGTGCTGGTCTTACAGGTCTCGAAAATCTGAGCTATCAGGGACGCACCGGCATGAAACGCAGCAACAGTCGCCTGAGCCTGTGTCAAGGCTCGGCACAGCCGACCGCGGAGCGGCCTGGCCTTTACACAGGCTACGCCACCTCACGCTTCGGAGTGGGTTGTGCTGACCAAAGGGCGGCGCAACCCATGCCGAACATGTGCGTGATGCTTGCCGCGGGCAGCCACTTCGCGCGGCCGCCTGCCCGCAGCGGGTAGCGAGGACAGCCGGGCGCGCGAAGCGCGCTTAGATTTATATCAGTAACACTTAACGTACAAGCCGATGAAGATGCTCGCAAGCAGTAACCGCGACACCATCACAGAAAAAAGAAAAGCCCCGGCCGCTGCAACGGTTCGGGGCTAGCATAGCCACACAACAATCTGGAGTTGTCATGCTTGAAACGAGTATATCGGACTGGGCAGCGTTCCGTCGAGAGTGGTTGATTCGAGGCCGCAACTTCGGCGACGGGCAAGTCGAAGTCACCGCCACGCGATTTGATCGGTATATGGGGGCGCAGCGGCTGCACGCGATGCCGAAAGCGAAGCGCGGCGAGTCAGAGAATACGGAAGAGAACCAACTCGCTGCCGCAAAGCGAGCCAAACAACAGGTCCGACTGCGCTGCAAGGCGATTGGCGCAGATCGAATGATCACTTTGACATACCGGGAAAACATGGAAGACCGTGACCGTCTGAAGCGGGATTTCGATGCCCTTCGTCGCCGCTTAGGTAAGTTCCAAAATTTCCAATACGTAGCTGTCTCCGAGCGCCAGAAACGCGGTGCATGGCATCTACACGTTGCCGTAAAGGGCAGACAAAACTATCGCGTTTTGCGCTCCATCTGGCACTCAATCGTCGGCGCAGATAACGGCAACGTCGATGTGCGAAACCCCTTTAGGCAAAGAGGGCTGCGTCACAAGCTGGCTGCTTACCTCGGAAAGTACCTTACAAAAGACTTCGCAGAACACAAGATGAACGAAAAGCGCTATTGGACGAGCAGAGGCATCGCTGTCCCCGAGCGGCACCCGATTGATCACATCTTAAGTAACGATCCGGCTAAGGCAATCGTGATTGCTTTTGAGGCAGCGCAGGCGGTGGGTGCCAGCTTGGATCACTGCCAAGTATTTTGGAATCAGGAGCTGGGCACTTTTTGGCTAGCTACACGGGAGAGCTGATGTGATGGATTTATTCCTCTCTCCCCTAGAACTGGCCGTGTTGACCGGAAGAAAAGTAAAGTCAAAGCAAGTCGATGCTTTGCGCAGAATGGGGATCGCATTCTTTGTGAACGCTGCGGGGAAGCCGGTCGTCACTCGATCAGCGGTAGAAGGTGGGAAGGATATTGTGGTGCGAACGTCGTGGCAGCCTAAGGCGTTGGCGAAGTGATATGGGACGACGCCCTACGAAGAATCTCAATTTGCCCACTAGAATGCGGGCGCGAAAACAGCGTAGTGGAAACGTGTATTACTACTACGATACCGGTGGTGTGCCGAGGAAGGAGATCCCGCTCGGGGCCGACTATGTGGATGCGGTGAGGCTGTGGGCGGAGCTTGAGGCGGAAGGGCGGACGAGACATATTGAGTTAGTGACGTTTCGATATGTTGCTGAACGATATGTACGCGAGATCCTGCCAAGCAAGGCGCGTCGCACGCAACGCGACAACCTGCTCGAATTGGATTTCCTGTACCGCTTTTTTGACGATCCTCCTGCCCGTCTCGATGAGATTCGACCCGTGCATGTTCGGCAGTACCTTTCTTGGCGGATGGAGCAGGCGAAACGGTGGTACTCGGAGAATGGGCGACAAGCGCCTGAGCGCGCAGGGCACGTTCGTGCGAATCGAGAAATTGCGCTGTTCTCGCATATTTTCAATTTTTCGCGGGAGCGAGGATTTACTGATGGCGCAAATCCCTGCGTTGGGATTAAGAAACACCGCGAATTCGGCCGCAACGTATACGTAGAGGACGGGTTGTTTCAACGGGTATGGCAATTTGCTGATCAGCCGACTCGTGACGCTATGGATCTCGCGTATCTGACCGGTCAACGGCCTGCCGACACGCTCCGATTCGACGAGAGCGATATACGTGATGGCGAACTTTGGGTCGTGCAAGGGAAGCGTGGGAAGAAGTTACGGATATCGGTCGTAGGTGAGTTGGGCGAAGTCATCAAGCGCATTCAGGCCCGGAAAACCGGCTATCGAGTGGCGAGTTCGGCGCTGGTTGTCAATGAGAAAGGGGAGCGTATGGGGGCTGACGCGCTCAGATTTCGCTTCGATGCGGCTCGTGAGGCGGCTGGTATTGAGAAAGGACTCTTTCAGTTTAGAGACTTGCGGGCAAAGGCGGGCACCGACAAAACCGAATTGTCTGGAGATATTCGCGCCGCGCAGAAACAGTTGGGGCACCAGTCGATAACGATGACAGAACACTATGTGCGCGAGCGAAAAGGCGACAGAGTAGGGCCGACTCGATAACTTCATGTTTCGCTATTGGCGAAAAAATGTTGCTCTTTGCGAAAATTCTGCTACGCTTGTCTCTGAGGCATCGGAATAACTCGCTGCTGTATTGACCGTTCGGTCGTGGGGCGTATGCCCTAATGTTTGTCGTCGCTCGGTCTGTCCCGGTCGTACGGGGTAGGTAGGTGCGGCGCGAGAGTGCACGTCGCGAAACCGTGCACTCGCTTCGGATGTGGGGGGTAGTCCCGTCGTTTGCTCCGTTTCAGTTACATGCGAGAGCTGTCGCACCCCGCGGCGGCGTAACTGAAGGGGCCACATATGGACCTGAATACCTCCAAACGACGGGGGCTAGTCGGCAAGATGGTGTCCGTTCTTGTTCGGCCGGAAACTTGGCGCTGTGCTGTCTATGCTGTGCGCTTGGTCTGGTTGTTGGGACGGATTTACGATCAATGGCGCCACTAGCGCCCCCTGCTTTTTGAAGAAGGAGCTTGGAGCTATGTTGCATCGTGCACTTAAGCTCATGAGAACGTTTCACCAGTTGTCGCAGACAG
This sequence comes from Pandoraea eparura, assembly GCF_902459725.1. Lineage (GTDB taxonomy): Bacteria > Pseudomonadota > Gammaproteobacteria > Burkholderiales > Burkholderiaceae > Pandoraea > Pandoraea eparura. The sequence goes on along the minus strand of NZ_CABPSH010000001.1, from coordinate 708,191 downwards.
ATCTCGCGAAGAAACTGGAAATTTCGAACTCGTATCTGAGTGAAATCGAGTCAGGCATAAAAACGCCGGGCATCGACCTCCTGTCCCAATATTCCCGGGTGTTCAAACTGCCAGTGTCGTCCATCCTGCTTTTTTCGGAGCAACTGGACGAGGGGACGACCGGAAGCAAATTGCGCGTAAAGGCGGCTGACAAGATTCTGCGGTTGCTGGAGTGGGTTGCGGACAAGGAGGCGCTTGCCAATGAGCGCTAGGCCCGCTTACCCGCTCAATCAGTCGCCGTTGTTTCGGCTTTCGTCCAAGAGACGAGCTGCGGAAGTGTTGGGCATTGATCTGCAGGAGATTGAGCAATTGCTCGGTGAGCGGAACTATCGTGTATTCGTGAATGCGAAGGGGCGCACCATCCAGCATCCGATTGGGGAGCTTGCAGGGGTGCATAAACGTATTGCGTCTTTGCTGGGGCGGCTAAAAGTACCGTCCTACGTTCGATCAGTGAAGGGGGAGTCGTACGTGTCCAACGCCGGCTCGCATGTCGGCAACGGCCCCTTGATCAAGACCGATATAGCTCAGTTTTACCCGGGTACTAATTTCAGTGCCGTGTACGGCTTCTTCCGTCGAGACATGGAGTGCGCGCCGGATGTCGCTCACCTTCTGGCCCGGCTATGTTGCTTTCGGCAGCGGCATCTTCCGACCGGGAGCTACCTTAGCGGGCCGTTAGCGTTCTTCGCGCATCGTGCAATGTTTGATCGGATTTATTGTCTTGCGCTGGAGCGCGGATGCGTAATGACGGTTTACGTCGACGATATCGTCATTTCTGGTGTGGGTGCATCAAAGGAGCTGCTGTACCGGGTGCGGGGACTCATTCGTGCTGCCGGTCGAACCAGCAAGGACGATAAATCCAAGACCTTTCCCGCTCACAAGCCTAAAACTGTGACCGGGGTGATTGTAACTTCAGACGCTCTACGCCTTCCCAATTCACGTCACAAACAAATGCATGAGACTCGATTGGCCATTCGTGCAGCCGGAGGGGATAGAGAGCGGAGGTCTCTTCGCGCATCGCTCAGAGGGCGGCGGCAAGAGGCCAGCCAGATTGCCAAGTGGAACGTTCGTAACCCTGAGTCGCGTGAGTTCGAGGAGTAGTTCAGGATGAGTTGTGATTACCATCACTGGATGGTTGTCGCGCGTTTGGTTTGTTGACGGAACTCCTCATTTTGGTAGGGCGTTTAGCTTGACAAACCGGTTGAAGTCGCACAAAATCGCACTTACTGAAGACCTGCTGCCGCTGCACGGGAGACCGTGGGGGAAAGATTGGCGTAAAGCCTCTCGGGTGGTGGGACCTGAAAGTCCAGATGACTGGGTTCTGAGTCGCGAGCCGCATGCAGGCGGCTGCCACGTATGACTTAGATAATTGCGCGATTGCGCCCCAGATCTTCTTGCCCCCTGCAAAAGCAGTCCAAGACATTGGCCTCTTAGGATTTTCCTAAGGGGCTTTCTGCTTTCAAGGGCCAACGATGACTTTCGAAGAATACTTGGACCTCCTGGTCCAGACTGTAACGAAAAATATGAATCCCGTGAGCCGCTCCGTTATGGCGGCGGCCTTGGGCAATATGCTCCGGCAAGCGTCGCCGGACGTCACCTGGAAAACCTTCGGCAAGCGCACTCTCAGTGAGCTTTTGACTGATCCGAGGGTTCAGCCTCATCTCAGGACATTCGAGACCGCAAAGGGTGCTCTAGCGGTTTCGCCAGTGGGCGAGCTGCCGGCTGGGGATGTCCCTGCTATCGAAGTCTTCAATCCTCTGCGTAAGTCGGTTTGGGAGGCTTTTGTGCTGCCTTCGCCGAGCGGTCGGCGCTTTATGCATCGCGTCAACGGGGTGATCCGCGCAGGGCTGGAAATCGCGCCGGCGCCGGCAGACGATTGGGTGGAGATTATCCCGATTTCTCCGGATGAGCAGCGCGAGTGGGCGCGAGACTTCATTGCCAGTGCTGACGGACAAAATGTCGCGGGGGCGGAGCAGGCTCTGGCGACTGAGGGGTGGCACCCCTACGCATTCTTCCAGCTGCTTCGGGGGCAGGACGAGAATATTGCGCGTATGTGGAATCGCTTTCGTTCTGCGAAGGTGTCGACGCGCGTTCAAGAGTGGTTGACGCAGCACTCGTTGCCGGTGGAGCGGGGATTCCAGGGTGCTACGCGCCCTCGGCAGCAGGAAGTGGGGGGTGCGCTTCCGGGTGTTCAATCGACGCCTGTACTTGGTGGTGAGGGCCTTCGTGAGGCTATTCTGCTGGCCATTTCGACGCTCCCGCTCGAAAGGCTTCTGGAAATTCCAATTCCTGCAGGAGTGATGCTGTCCGCGCTTTCCCAGGCTAAGACGCGCTAATTAAGCGCGAGTCAAAGGAACGCGCGATGCCAGTCGTTTACATAGGTCATGCTGCTAGCCAATATGCCGGTGATGCCGCGGCTTTGGTTGAGCATTGCGTGCGAGAACCGGATGGGCACGGCGGTTGGGTGATCAAGGCGACCATTTACGAGCGCAACTCGTCGCTTAATGTGCGAGAGTTCTGTTCAATTGTGCGTCAGACTCCTGGGCCGGTCTTGTTAATTCGCCCGGTGCAAAGCAGGACCGTTGAGCTGGTGCGTGAAAAGCTCGATGGATTTGTGCCTGTTGTTGTTTGTGAGGCGTACGAGATTGGCGCCCTGAGGGCTTCAATCGCCGACGTTTGCAGGTGCCATCAAGGCGGCGAGCCGCACGAAGCCCTCGACGTCGTCGTGGCTTTTCTTCTGATGCGCAAGCTGGATCAAGAGCACATGTGGACGGGAAACGCGAAGGGGTATATGTGGGCAAGCGACATTCCGAAGGGGCGCGGCGTCGATGATAAATACAGTGGGCGGGTGCCGCACGTGCTGAACACGCTGTTGCAGGAGGGGATCGTGGTTTACAAGACCAGCAACTCCAAGCGGAAGTACGCGCTGAACCCTGAGAAGCGTGAGTTGATTTATGGGTATTTGCGCAAGCGACGCTTGCCGGATGGTCTGCATCGCAAGCTGTCACGATCCGATGAAGTTGAGTCGGTCCGTGTGCTCGATTGCTTGGACATCTACGCGGGAGCGGACGAGGGCGAGGGTGGCGAGCACTGATTTTTCGAGATGATCCCTCCTCCGATTGGTGCGAGGGATCTCGTAGTTGCCGAGTGAGCTTCGCCAGTATTCGGCAAAGGATTGCGGAGCGCGTCTGCGTTTGCGGAGCAAAGAAAAAGGGTCTAGCTTGCGCTAGACCCTTTCTGCATTTGGTGGCGAATCAGGGACTCGAACCCCGGACCTGCGGATTATGATTCCGTCGCTCTAACCAACTGAGCTAATTCGCCGTAGAAGAAAGAGTATAGGTAAGCCCCCGTGGGCTGTCAACTTATTTTTGCAAGACATCGCAAAAAAGATGTCGCCGTCCCTTGTCCCACCTCGCCGCCCCGGGTTCCAGAAACCGCAACGCCGAGACCCGAAGGCCCCGGCGTTGTCGATTTCTCTCAACCTGTCCTGCAGGTCACCCCATCAGTCGTTGGCGTAGATGTCGACGTCCTTGGTTTCCTTGATGAACAGCATGCCGATGACAAAGGTCGCGAGGGCGATGATGATCGGGTACCACAGGCCGGAGTAGATGTCACCCTTGGCCGCTACGATTGCGAACGCCGTGGCCGGCAGGAAGCCGCCGAACCAGCCGTTACCGATGTGATACGGCAGCGACATCGACGTGTAGCGAATGCGCGTCGGGAACATCTCTACCAGCATCGCGGCAATCGGCCCGTACACCATCGTCACGAAGATCACCAGAATCGTCAGCAGCACCACGACCATCGGCTTGTTCATCTGCGCCGGGTCAGCCTTCGGCGGATACCCGTCGGCCTTGAGCGTGCCGGACATGTCGGCCTCAAACGCCGCGGTCTTCTCCTTCGCATCCGCCGCCTTGCCATCGACCGACGAAATCACCTTGTCGCCGATCTTCACCGTGGCCATCGTGCCCGCAGGCGCCGCTTGGTTCTCATAGTTGAGGCCCGAACGCGACAGGTAGCTCTTGGCGATGTCGCACGAACTCGTGAACTTCGACGTGCCCACCGGGTTGAACTGGAACGAGCACTCGTTCGGATCGGCGATCACCGTGATCGGCGAGCGCGCGGTTGCCGCTTCCAGCGCCGGATTGGCGTAGTGCGTGAGCGCCTTGAAGATCGGGAAGTACAGCAGCGCCGCGATCAGGCAGCCCCCCATGATGATCGGCTTGCGCCCGATCTTGTCCGACAGCGCGCCGAAGAACACGAAGAACGGGCTGCCGATGAGCAGGGCCAACGCGATCATGATGTTCGCCGTATTGCCGTCGACCTTCAGCACCTGCGTCATGAAGAACAGCGCATAGAACTGGCCCGTGTACCACACGACCGCCTGACCGGCCGTCAGGCCAACGAGCGCCAGAATCACGATCTTCAAATTCTTCCATTCGCCGAACGACTCCCGCAGCGGCGCCTTCGATGCCTTGCCCTCGGCCTTCATGCGCTGGAATGCCGGCGATTCGCTCAGTTGCAGGCGGATCCACAGCGACACCAGCAGCAGCACGAGCGACAGTACGAACGGCACGCGCCAGCCCCAGTTGGCAAACGCTTCTTCACCGATCAACGTGCGGGTGCCGAGAATCACCAGCAGCGACAGGAAGAGACCCAGCGTGGCGGTCGTCTGAATCCACGACGTGTAGAAACCGCGACGGCCATGCGGCGCATGTTCGGCAACGTACGTGGCGGCACCGCCATATTCGCCGCCAAGGGCCAGGCCCTGCAGCAAACGCATGGCAATGAAGATCACCGGCGCGGCGATCCCCCACGACGCGTAGCCCGGCAACAGACCAACCACCAGCGTCGAGAGACCCATCAGCGTGATGGTCACCAGGAACGTGTACTTGCGACCGACCAGGTCGCCGATGCGGCCGAACACGATGGCGCCGAACGGACGCACCGCGAAACCCGCCGCGAACGACAACAACGTGAAGATGAAAGCCGCCGTCGGGTTGATGCCCGAGAAGAACTGCCGGCTGATGAAAACGGCCAACGACCCGGCCAGGTAGAAGTCGTACCACTCGAACACCGTGCCCAGCGACGACGCGAAGATGACCTTCCTTTCTTCGGCGGTCATCGGCGCATGGGAGGTGGCTGTCGTTGTAGTAGCCATGCGGTTGTCTCCTGTAATGTAAGCACGCCCCTGGGTTGCGCCCGGGCCGCTGCAGTTGATTATTGGAGGACAACCTTACCGACGTCTGACGCCAAACTGACTCGAAGCTTACGTTGCTAGGGACTTACCCTCGACTTTGGCCTGAAATTGAACGTATTTCGCGTGCTTTCGTCATGCATGCGGGTTTTCGATAGGCTCCTCGGCGAGGGGGAACGTGACGCGAATGAGGGTACCCGTTGCTTCGGGGTGCTGCGCGTCGACATGGTCGAGCACGCTCACGTCGCCGCGATGGATCTGCACGATCTCGCGCACGATGGCCATGCCCAGGCCACTGCCGTCGCTGTCGCTGCCGAGAATGCGATAGAAGCGCTCGAACACCCGCGCGCGCTCCGATGCCGGAATGCCCGGTCCGGTGTCCTCGACTTCGAGATGAACAAAATCGTCGGACGCTTCATGTCGCAAACGCACCGTCACCTTTCCTCCCGCCGGCGTATAGCGGATCGCGTTATCGATCAGGTTGTTGAGCAACTCGCGCAGCATGACCGGCTGCCCCGACAGATGCACCGCGAACGGCGGCTCCTCGAAGCCCAGATCGATCCGCTTGGCGAACGCGGCCTGAAACCAGTCCTGCATGGCGCCACGGGCAAGCACGCTGAGATTGACCGGTGTGAAGGCAGCGGCGTCGTTCGCGCTGTTCTCCGCGCGCGCCAGCGCCAGCAACTGGTTGACGAGACGCGCCGCCTGCTCGGAACTCACGGCAATCTGCGACAGTGAGCGGCGTAATTCGTCAGGCGACGTCTGGCGCAACGCGAGTTCGGCCTGCATGCGCAGCCCCGCGAGCGGCGTCTTGAGTTGATGCGCGGCGTCGGCGATGAAACGCTGCTGGAGCTTCATGTTCTGCTCCAGCCGGCCCAGCAGGTCGTTGAGCGAACCGACGAGTGGCGCGATCTCCGGCGGGGCCTGCCGCGCTTCCAGCGGCGACAGATCGTCGGGGCGCCGGGCGCGGATGTGCTCCTGCAGCGCATGCAGCGGCGCGAGGCCGCGCGACAGGCCAAACCACACGAGTACGATGGCCAGTGGCAGGATCACGAACTGCGGCAGGATCACGCCCTTGATGATCTCGTTCGCCAGTTGGCTGCGTTTGTCGAGCGTCTCGGCGACCTGGACGAGCGCCATGCTGCCGGCCGGTGTCATGTGCGGCAAATCGACGTACGTGAACGCGACGCGGATGTCGTTGCCACCCACGGTCTCGTCGCGAAACTGGACGACGCCCGGCTGAGGACGATCGTCTTCGTGCGGCAGCGGCAGGTCGGCCGTGCCGCCGACCAGTTCCCCCTTCGCCCCGAGTACCTGGAAATAGACGTTGTCGGTGGCATCGGCGCGCAGCAGGTCGCGCGCGGGCATGGGCAGCGTGAGTGTGACCTGGCCGCGATCCGAATGGACCTGTTGGGCGAGGACATAGGTGTTGGTCTCGAGTGCCCGGTCGAACGGGCCGTTGGCAATCGATTTCGCGACGAGATACGTCACGGCAATGCTCATCGGCCAGAGCAGCAGCAGCGGCGCGAGCATCCAGTCGAGAATTTCGCCGAAGAGCGAGCGCGGTGGCGGTTCGGCCTCGTGCTCGAGCGGCGCGCCGAAGCCCGGGCGTACGAAGGGATCGGCGTACGGATCGAACCGCTCGAACGCGTCGTCGGCGCGGGCAGGCGAGCCGGTGTCACGTCGTGAGGACAGACCCTCCGGCGCTGGGGGCAAACGCGACGACGCGTCCGATTCCGCAGGCGTGGCGCGATGATGGTGGCGAAAGCTCAGACGCATCGGGCGGGAAGGCTAAAGAGGCTGGGACGGCCGGGGCCGCAGTCGGCGGACTACGCCGCATTGGCAGGCGCGGCGGCCGGCTTCTCCAGACAATACCCCAACCCGCGGATCGTGGCGATGCGTACACCGCTGGGCTCGATCTTCTTGCGCAGCCGGTGCATGTACACCTCGATGGCGTTATTGCTGACCTCTTCGCCCCAGCCACACAGGTGATCGACGAGTTGCTCCTTGGAGACAAGCCGGCCCGTGCGCAGCAGCAGCACTTCGAGCAGTTCGAGTTCGCGCGCGGACAGGTCGAGCATCTGCTCATTGATATAGGCGGTGCGCCCGACCTGATCGAAGCTGAGCGGGCCGTGCCGGATGACCGTCGAGCCGCCGCCCGCGCCGCGCCGGGTCAACGCCCTCACGCGCGCTTCGAGTTCGGCCAGCGCGAACGGCTTGGCCATATAGTCGTCGGCGCCAAGATCGAGCCCCTTGACGCGGGCGTCGACGCTGTCGGACGCGGTCAGGATCAGCACGGGCAGATGGGAGTTGCGCGCGCGCAGCCGGCGCAGGACTTCGTGACCGGGCAGGCGGGGCAGGCCGAGGTCGAGAATCAGCAGGTCGAACGTCTGGGCGCAGAGCGCGGAATCGGCTTCGAGCCCTGTCTTGACGTGATCGACGGCGTAGCCCCCCTGGCGCAGCGAGCGAGTCAGGGCGTCGGCCAGAATGCTGTCATCCTCTGCGATGAGAATTCGCATGGGCGTGATAGGCTTGTGTAGGCACCGTCGCCTGGCGGCTGCGGTGTGTCTCCTGTGATGTTGCGGCGCGTGGTTCGCGGCTTTTTTTGTCGTTTCGGCGCTTTCGGACAACAGGCACTTGCAAAGAGCACTGGTTTTTTATACAGTACCAGCATTCACGCCTCACTCGAGCCGTCTCGCTCATCATATCAAAGGACGATTCATGGAAGAAAGCAAGAAAGGGTCTGCCAATCTGTCGGCCGAGAAAGGCAAGGCGCTGGCCGCCGCCCTCGCGCAGATCGAAAAGCAATTCGGCAAGGGCTCGATCATGCGTCTGGGCGACGGCGAGGTCGAAGCGGACATCCAGGTCGTCTCGACCGGCTCGCTGGGGCTGGACATCGCACTGGGCGTGGGTGGTCTGCCGCGCGGCCGTGTGATTGAAATCTACGGTCCGGAATCGTCGGGCAAGACCACGCTCACGCTGCAGGTCGTGGCGGAAATGCAGAAGATCGGCGGCACCTGCGCGTTTATCGACGCCGAGCACGCCCTCGATGTCGGGTACGCCAACAAACTGGGCGTTTCGGTGCCGGAGCTGCTGATTTCGCAGCCGGACACGGGCGAACAGGCCCTGGAAATTGCCGACGCGCTGGTGCGTTCGGGCTCGATCGACCTCATCATCATCGACTCGGTGGCGGCGCTCGTGCCGAAGGCCGAAATCGAAGGCGAAATGGGCGACTCGCTGCCGGGCCTGCAGGCGCGCCTGATGTCGCAGGCCCTGCGCAAGCTGACCGGCACGATCAAGCGTACGAACTGCACGGTGATCTTCATCAACCAGATCCGGATGAAGATCGGTGTGATGTTCGGCAACCCGGAAACCACGACGGGCGGTAATGCGCTGAAGTTCTACTCGTCGGTGCGTCTGGACATTCGCCGGATCGGTTCGATCAAGAAGGGTGACGAGGTCGTCGGCAACGAAACCCGCGTCAAGGTCGTCAAGAACAAGGTGTCGCCGCCGTTCCGCGAAGCGATTTTCGACATCCTTTACGGTCAGGGGATCTCGCGCGAAGGCGAAATCATCGATCTGGGCGTGAACGCGAAGATCGTCGAGAAGGCCGGCGCCTGGTACAGCTATAACGGCGAGAAGATCGGTCAGGGCAAGGACAACGCGCGTGAATTCCTTCGCGAAAATCCGGATATCGCCCACGAGATCGAAAACAAGGTGCGTGCATCGCTCGGCGTCACGGCGATCAACGAGACCGGCGAGATCGAAGCAGACGAGGTCTGAGGACCGCCTGCCTGTTCCGGAGGTCCCGGAGCGGCAACGCGAAGCCTGTCGGCGCCGCGTTGCCGTTTTTGTTTTCCGGTCCCCGCTTTGCGGGCACCACGATGACGTCATGATCACTCGCCGTCCTCCCCGATATCCGAATGCGCCGCCGCCCCCGCCGGGCGCCGATGCCGTTGCGGCCAAGCCGTCGCGCAAACCCGTGCTGAGTCTGAAGGCGCGCGCGCTGTCCTACCTTGCGCGTCGCGAATACAGTCGGACCGAGCTGCGTCGTAAACTTGTGCCGTTTGCCGACGCCGAGGATCCTGAGGCGCTCGATCGTGTGCTCGACAGCCTGGAGCAGGAGCGTTGGCTGTCCAACGAACGATTTGCGCAAAGCGTCGTGCATCGGCGTGCTTCGCGCATGGGGACGACGCGTATCGTCAACGAACTCAAGCAGCATCAGGTGGATGCCGACACCGTGACGGCGCTCGCGACGCAACTGCGCGAAACGGAACTGGCCCGCGCCCGTGCCGTATGGCAGAAGAAGTTTGGCGAAGTCGCCACGACCCCCGAGGCGCGCGCCAAGCAGATGCGGTTTCTCGCCTCGCGCGGTTTCTCGCGTACCGTTATCAGCAAAATCGTGCGGGGTGCCGACGATTTCTCGGACGATGATTGACACGAATTCCATTGCTTTCCTGATGGATGCCGCCTCATTCATCGGGGAAGTGCCGGCACTGCGGATGGACTCGCAACCCGCATGAATGCTGGCGTGACAGGCTGAGGCAACTCGCGTGACGCGCCATGCCACAGTTATCGCGATATGGCGTTGCACCATACGTCCGTCGCTCGCTGAATTTTGATAACCCGACCAATGGGTCGGGTAATTCAGCCTTATGCGGCGGGCTTCTGTTGCGCTGCGGCAGAGTCCCTCGCCGCCTATGCTAGAATTCAGATCTTTCCGCGTTCATGCATTGCACACTCTCGCATGCCGCTCTCTGAGCCTGTCTCTCGTACCCTGCGTCACCGCCGCGCGATCGCTGTCGAAGCGTTTTCGCGCGACGATGGCCTATGGGACATCGAAGCCTGTCTAACCGATCACAAGGATCGGGATTTTGCATTGGCAACGGGACTTCGCAAGGAGGGCACGCCGATTCACGCGCTATGGCTGCGCCTGACGATCGACGAGAATTTCGAGGTGCATGACGCCGAGGCCGTCTCCGACTGGGTGCCTTACCCTGGCATTTGCGATCAAATCGCCCCCGACTACCGTCAGTTGATCGGGCTGAACCTGCGACGCGGCTTCCGCCATGCGGTGCGCGAGCGCCTGGGCGGCGCGGCGGGTTGCACCCATCTGACCGAGCTTTGCAGTGTCCTGCCCACGGCAGCGATTCAGGCCTTCGCCGGCGAGGTGATCCACACGCCCGACACGGCGCTCAAGGCCGCCAAAGACGCCGATGCTTCGGCACCTCCTTTCCAACTCGGACATTGTCACGCCCTGCGGTTTGATGGCGAGGCGGTGCGCCGGTTTTACCCGCGCTGGTTCAACGGCCGCGCAAACGATCGAGCGAACGAGCCCACGACGCCCGCCACGACAGAAGCGGCGCGCGATGGTGCCTCGACTCGCCAGCTCGAACCCAAACTTCCAACTCAGCAAGAAGGGAATCACGCATGAAGATTCATGAGTATCAAGGCAAGGAAATCCTCCGGAAATTCGGAGTCGCGGTGCCCCGCGGCATTCCGGCGTTTTCCGTGGACGAGGCCGTGAAGGCAGCCGAAACACTCGGCGGTCCGGTTTGGGTGGTCAAGGCCCAGATCCACGCAGGGGGTCGCGGTAAGGGCGGCGGCGTGAAGGTTGCCAAGTCGATCGAGCAAGTGCGCGAATACGCCAGCCAGATCCTCGGCATGCAACTGGTCACGCACCAGACCGGTCCGGAAGGCCAGAAGGTCAATCGCCTGCTGATCGAAGAAGGCGCCGACATCAAGAACGAACTGTACGTCAGTCTCGTGGTCGACCGCATCTCGCAGAAGATCGTCCTGATGGGTTCGAGCGAAGGCGGCATGGACATCGAAGAAGTCGCCGAAAAGCATCCGGAACTGATTCACAAGGTCATCGTCGAGCCGTCCGCCGGTCTGACCGACGCGCAAGCCGACGACCTGGCCAAGAAGATCGGCATTCCCGACGCTTCGATCGCCCAGGCTCGCACGATCCTGCAAGGTCTGTACAAGGCCTTCTGGGAAACCGATGCATCGCTGGCCGAAATCAACCCGCTGAACGTGAGCAGCAACGGCACGGTCACCGCGCTGGACGCCAAGTTCAACTTCGATTCAAACGCCCTGTTCCGCCATCCGGAAATCGTCGCTTACCGCGATCTGGATGAAGAAGATCCGGCAGAAGTCGAAGCCTCGAAGTTCGATCTGGCCTACATCTCGCTCGACGGCAACATCGGTTGTCTGGTGAACGGTGCCGGTCTGGCCATGGCCACGATGGACACCATCAAGCTGTTCGGCGGCGAGCCGGCGAACTTCCTAGACGTGGGCGGTGGCGCCACGACCGAGAAGGTCACCGAAGCGTTCAAGATCATGCTGAAGAACCCGAACCTGACCGCTATTCTGGTCAACATCTTCGGCGGCATCATGCGTTGCGATGTGATCGCCGAAGGCGTGATCGCCGCCTCGAAGGCCGTCTCGCTGAAGGTGCCGCTGGTCGTGCGCATGAAGGGCACGAACGAGGACCTGGGCAAGAAGATGCTCGCCGAATCGGGTCTGCCGATCATTTCTGCGGACAGCATGGAAGAAGCTGCCCAGAAGGTTGTCGCGGCTGCCGCAGGCAAGTAACCAGAACAGTCGAAGCCGCAGCGGCGCGCGGCCCCCAAGGGGTGTGCGAACGCTGCCCGGCAACCGGATGAAGGAAATCAAGCAATGTCGATTCTGATCAACAAAGATACAAAGGTCATCACCCAAGGTATCACTGGCAAGACCGGCCAGTTCCATACCCGTATGTGCCGCGAATACGCGAACGGCAAGAACGCGTTCGTCGCTGGCGTGAACCCGAAGAAGGCTGGCGAAGACTTCGAGGGCATTCCCATTTTCGGTTCGGTCAAGGACGCGAAGGCGCAGACCGGCGCGACCGTGTCGGTGATCTACGTGCCGCCCGCAGGCGCTGCCGCTGCCATCTGGGAAGCCGTCGAAGCTGACCTGGACCTGGCGATCTGCATCACGGAAGGGATCCCCGTGCGTGACATGATCGAAGTGAAGGACCGTATGCGTCGCGAAGGTCGCAAGACCCTGCTGCTCGGCCCGAACTGCCCGGGCGTGATCACGCCGGACGAACTGAAGATCGGCATCATGCCGGGTCACATCCACAAGAAGGGCCGCATCGGCGTGGTGTCGCGCTCGGGTACCCTGACGTACGAAGCCGTGGGTCAACTGACCGCACTGGGCCTGGGCCAATCGACCGCCGTCGGTATCGGTGGCGACCCGATCAACGGTCTGAAGCACATCGACGTCATGCAGATGTTCAACGACGATCCGGATACGGACGCCGTGATCATGATCGGTGAAATCGGTGGTCCGGACGAAGCCATGGCGGCCGAGTGGATCAAGGGCAACATGAAGAAGCCGGTCGTCGGCTTCATCGCGGGCGTGACGGCGCCCCCGGGCAAGCGCATGGGCCACGCCGGCGCGCTGATCTCGGGCGGTGCCGATACGGCCGAAGCCAAGCTGGAAATCATGGACGCCTGCGGTATCAAGGTGACCAAGAACCCGTCGGAAATGGGCCGTCTGCTCAAGTCGGTGCTGTAATTTTCGTCGGACGACCGTGTTGTGCGCGCCGGAACTGGCGCGCATGCGAGAGGTCTTGAAAAGGGAGCCCGGAGCCTCGGGCTCCCTTTTTTACTATGGCGTTTCACACGCCAATCGTCTCATTCGTTCCTGAGGAAATTCCCGCCATGCTTGCGTTTTTCGCCGAGCTGAACTGGGCCGCGGTCCTGCAGATCATCATGATCGACATTCTGCTGGGGGGCGACAATGCCGTGGTGATCGCGCTCGCCTGCCGCAATTTGCCGGCCAAGCAACGTTTGCAGGGTGTCGTATGGGGCACCATCGGCGCCATCGTGCTGCGCGTGATCCTGATCGCATTCGCCGTGACGCTGCTCGCGGTGCCGTATCTCAAGGCGGTGGGCGGCGCGTTGCTGCTCTGGATCGGGATCAAGCTGCTGGTGCCCGACCATGACGCCCACGACAGTGTGCAACCGGCCGACAAGCTTTGGACGGCCGTCAAGACCATCGTCATCGCCGACCTGGTGATGAGTATCGACAACGTCATCGCCATTGCCGGCGCCGCGGAAGGGGCAGCCAAAGACCACCAGTTGCCGCTCGTCATCTTCGGTCTGCTGGTGAGCATTCCGCTGATCGTCTGGGGCTCGCAACTGGTGCTCAAGGCGCTGGACCGGTACCCGATCATCGTCATGGCCGGGGCGGCGTTGCTCGGCTGGATTGCGGGGGGACTGATCGCCTCGGATCCGGGTGTGGGCGATTGGCTGCATCTGCCCGGCGCCGCGGCCGAATACACGCATTACGTGGCGGCGGCGATCGGCGCCCTGCTGGTCGTGGTGGTGGGGCTGGTGCTCAAGCGTCGCAGCGACGCACGACAAATGCGAGCGACCTCGTCGAAATGATCGAGTCCATTCCCGGGGCCGATATCGTCGGTCGGCGGTGGTTTCTCCGGGCGCTTTGCGTCCGATCGGACGAATCGTCCCGCCGCTGACTGGGACGATTCTCCGCACCCGTACGGCGCCACCCGATTTTGATCTGTGGCAGGGCGCTGGCTGAAGGGGGTATGGCATACTCCGCCCACTTCCCCCCGATGTCCCTTTTGTTTTCATTGCTTTCGCAGGGAGTTACACAATGCGTCGTTTCGGCCACCGGACCTCCGGTATTGCCAAATCCCGGGGTTTCACCCTGATTGAGTTGATGATCGTATTGGCGATCATCGGTGTGTTGGTCATGGCAGGGGTTCCGTATCTGCAGAGTTATCTGGTGCGTGCACGTGTGGTTGAAGGGCTGGGGGCTGCGGCGTCCGCCAAGGCACTCGTGAGCGAGAACGCCATGCACGGCGCGCCGTTCAACAGCGGCTGGCAGGCGCCGAGTGCGACCGACAACGTGAATGCGGTGACTATCGATGCCGTGACGGGCAACGTGACGGTTGCCTACACGCAACGTGCCGGCGACGGAGCCCTCGTGCTGGTGCCGACGAGCGCCGCTGCCGATGGCTCGCCCAAGGCGCTGACGGTCGGCAAGGCCCCGGAAGGCCAGATTGTGTGGACGTGTTACGCCCAGGGCCGCGACGGGGCGCCGAACGGTGCGACGTTGCCGGGCAAGCTGGCACCGCCGGAGTGCCGTGCGGCGGCGCTCACCGGCAAGTCGGGCTGAAGCCGGCGCTCGGACGGATAGCGCCGAGCCCTATCGGCGCGACATCCGCGCAACGTCGGCATTACGACGCCACTATGTCGGCCCTACGACGGCCCTACGACGGCACTGCGGCGGCACTACGGGGGCACTACGGCGGCACTACGGCGGCACTGCGACGCCACTATGTCGGAACAACGTCGGCCCTACGTCGGAACAACGACGGAACAACGACGGAACAACGTCTGCCGAAGGTGGACCTGACGTGCACCTGGCGTGTGCATAACGTCGACCTCGCGTTGATATAGCGGCGATCTGGCGTTGACACAACGTTGACACAACGTTGACGCAACGGCGTTGCAACCTCGACGTGACCACCCGCGCGGCCTGCCGAGATGCCGGATTTATCGACGGCGCAGTCACACGCGACACGTATGAAATGGCTGCCCCCGGGGCGGTCATTTTTCGTTATGCTTGCGCATCTTCCAACGGGTGCATTGCACGGCGGCGATCTTGTTTCCTCCTCTGCTTCTCTCGATGATCGGGCTCACGATGGGTCTGATCTGGGCCTGGCCCTATAACCTCGTCAAGCACACTTATCCGATTTCCACCTTCTATGCGGAAGCGCTGACGTTTTCGCTGTTCGCCCTGCTGGGAGCGCTCTCAATGATCGCTGTGTGGCAGCGCGATGCGCGGGCGCTTCGCATGCCCCGCGTCACATGGATGCCGCTCGCGTTTATCGCGGTGATACTTGTGCAACGTGCCACCATGGCGACCGAGCTGCCACAACTGATGATGACGGCGCTGCTCTATGGCGTGGCGATGATCGTAGCCGTGAGTTCAGGGTTTTGGCTGGCACAACTCGGGTGGCGCGACGCGCTCATGCGATGGAGCGCTGTGGCGCTCACACTGGGGGGGCTTTACGCCGTAGGCGCACAGGTGATGCAAGCGTTCCATCTGGAAGCCGACGTCCCCTGGCTGGTGGCCAAATACTCGGTGACGGTGGCGCGCCGTCTGTTCGGCAATATGTACCAGCCGAATCATCTGGCAACGTATTTGTCGCTCGCCAGCGCGGGCGCGTTCTATCTCTGGTATCAGCGCAAGCTGCCCGCCTGGCTCTGGCTGATCGTGTGCGCCGCATTCGATATCGGTATCTGTCTGACCGGTTCGCGCACGCCGTGGCTGCAACTGGCGCTGCTGTCGGCGTTCGGCGTGTGGCTCGTGTGGATGGTACGCGCCGAGGCGGCGCGCAATATGCGCCGGTCGACGCGATGGTTTGTGCCGGTCGCGATCCTTCCCCTGCTTGCGCTGATGACGATGTGCGTCGGGTGGGCGAACGTGGCGTGGGGGCTGCAGCTTGATGGGAGCGCCGTGGCCCGCATGCAGCAGGCCGGTCAGGTGGCGGGACGCCTGAACCTGTGGGAGTACGGGCTGGCGATCTTCCGCGAGCATTGGTGGTTCGGCGCGGGCTGGTCGAACTACATCGATGCGCAGTTTGCGCTGGTCGACAAGCTCGGCCCGGTTGAGATGGCGGACAATGCCCATAACGTGCTGCTCGATCTGCTCGCGAAGACCGGCATTATCGGCGCGTTGGCAGTCCTGGTCCCACTGGGCTTCTGGTTCGCTCGCGCGGTGCGCGGCATCAAGACGGCATCGGTTGCGTTTGCCTTCGTCCTGCTCGGCATGCTTGCGGTGCACGCCATGCTGGAGTATCCGCAGCACTATGCGTTCTTCCTGCTGCCGGCGCTGTTCCTGCTCGGCCTTTGCGAAACGAAGGCAATCGACAGCGTGCCCTCTACGGCTACCGGTGCCATCAATGGCGTGATCGTGCTGTTTGCGTGTGTGGCGATTCCCTGGCTCTACCATGACTACCAGCGCGTCGAAGTGGCGTATCGCGCGGGCAAGATCGAGGCCTATCGCACGGATCCGGCACTCTTCTTCACACCGTATGGCGACTACGCGGTCACGGGGGCGTTGTACCTGAATCGCGATCAGCTCGACGAAAAGCTGGCGGCGCATCGCGAAGCGCTGGCGCTGGGGGCCGGGCCAACGATGATCAAGCGTTACATCGTGTTGCTGGCGCTCGCCGGTCGCGACGACGAAGCGCTTGAGGACATTCGGCGTCTGAAATACTACAACTCCGCGATTTTCGACGGGCAGTACGCCGCGCTTGTCCGGATGCTGCGCGAGCAGGGCGACACGCTGAAGCCGTTCATCAAACGGGTGATCGAGACGTGGGGGCGGCCCAAGGGCGAAGCGGACGACGAAGCGAGCGTGGCGCCGCAAGGGAAGTCGTCATCCCTGTCGTAACCCTCGCGGCGTGCCCCCAGTCATGAAACCCAACGCCCGCGAGAGACGCGGGTGTTGTGCATTACGGTACTGCGCAGGGAAGGCTCAATCCTTGGGGGCGTCGCCGTCTTCCTCCTGATCGGTCTCTTCGCTGCGTGCCCAGAAGAAGCGGTCGGGAAAATGGCGTCCCATGCCCGGGCGGAACGCGTTCTCCAGCACCTGTTGCAGATACTCCTGCGCTTCGCTGACGGCTTCGGGCACGGCGAGGCCGTTGGCGAGCATTGCAGTGACGGCGGCTGCCAACGTGTCGATGGCACCGGCCACGTTGTGGGGCGGCCGGTCCCAGGCGTCCTCGCGCACGACACCGCCATCGGTGTAGAGCGTGTGCGTGAACTGCGGTGCGTTGTTGTCACTCACCAGAACGAACTCGCACCCGTTTTCCAACAGGATGGCGACGGCTTCGTCGAGTGAAAGGTTCTCGTTCTCCGTGACGGTCTGGGCCAGCGCCACGGCATTGGCCGGGCTCACGACGAGCACGCTGGCCTGCGGCACGAGCAGGCTGGCCGTGGCCTCGCGCAATTCGTCCGCCGAGAGCAGATGCTCGCCGGCCAGGCCAAAGTCGGGCGCCACCACGAGGGGCGTCTCGTCGTAATCGGCCACGATCTCGGCGATGGCCGCGACGTTCTCGGCGTTGACGGCGCTGCCGACCTTGAACGCGGCGACGGGCATGTCTTCGAGCAGCATGCGGGCCTGGTCGACGACCCAGTCCGGGTCGACCGGCTGTACGTCATTGCAGGTGCGAGAGTCCTGGGCGGAATAGCCGGTGAGCACCGACACGCCGTAGCCACCCATGCTGGCGAAGGTGAGCAGGTCAGCCTGGACGCCGGTGGCCGAAGTGGGGTCGGAGAGTCCGAAGGTCAGGAGAATGGGAGGGGATTCAGTGTGCATGGAGGCAGGATAGACGGCGATCTGGTCACGCCTTGGGTTCGTTGGTACCATCACGCCTTAAATGCCCGTTTCGGAGCGCTGGAAAGCGCCGTGGGCAGCGCCCGCCGGACAACGAATGCACCGGCAGGTTCCCACTACACCGTACGACATCTCTGTCGGCGGGGCCCGAAGCGGTTGACAAAGCCATTGTAACGGAACGCTCGTCGCTGAAGAAAGCATGGAATACAAGAGCTGGATGTGCCTCATTTGCGGTTGGATTTACGACGAAGAGGCAGGTTTGCCCGACGAGGGCATTGCGCCCGGCACGCGCTGGGAAGACGTGCCCATCAATTGGACCTGTCCGGAGTGCGGCGCGCGCAAGGAAGACTTTGAGATGGTGCAGATCTGAGAACGGGCGGCCTGGCTGCCGCCTGATCCCCGAGATCCTTGCGCGTCTGCCTCGTCTGCCGCGCTTGTTGCGTTTGTCGCGTTTGTCGCGCGCACCGAAGCCGCCAATGCGTCCGATACGATCCCACCGGCTGCGTGGCACGGCGCTCGACGATCCGCCCGGTCATCGGCCGGGCCGGTCACGCGGCGGACTTCCCGCCCAAATTCACGAAGACCGGCCGCATGGCCAGGAGATGGCCTATGGTGACGCCGCAAACGCCTTCCGACACCACCATCAGCACCCCCGCCACGTCCCCGCGCGATATGCGCGACACGCCCTTGTGGCGATTGCCGGAGGTCGCAGATGCGCTGACCGAAGCGTCCGACGCGTGGTCGAACGGCCCGGCGGCGTCGCTCGGGCCGCTGCGCCGGGCCAACCGTCTGCTCCAGTCGAGCGGTCACGCCGATTGGGCGTTGCAGGGCGAACGCCTCGTGCAGGCGATCGCCGAGGCGGCCTATGGGCAGTCGGGCAGTCAGGACGCCCTGCGCAATGCCTTGCGTCAGTTCGAACGCGACATCTGGCAGGCGGGAACGCCTCCGGTGTCGGCCCCTGCGGCGGCCGATGTGCCAGCCTGTTTCGACAACTGGCCCGGTGCGCCGTCGCTGGGAGAGCTTCGCATGGCGGGGTGGGCCGTCGCGCACCCGCGCCTTGACGGCCTGCCTGCCGGTACCGCCCCGTTGCGCGCGGACGTCGAGCGCGTGCTGTTGCGCCTGTTGCGCCCCGATGCACAGGCGACCGACACCACGGCGGCACTGGGTCAACTGGCCGATTTGGCCGCGGATCTTCACCGCGCGGGTGCGACAGCGCCGCTCGATTACTGGCGTCTGGCCGCGGCATGGCTGCGGTTTGCTCGCGCGCCACTCAGTCTGGCCGACAAGCGCCAGATTGGCCGGATGAACATGGCGTTGCGCAAACAACTGACGCGGCCTGCCGTACCGGCGGCCGGCGCCACGCCCGCCACGCCCGCCACTTCCTCCACTTCCTCCACTTCCTCCACTTCCTCCGCGTCCTCCGCTTCCCTCTCTGCCGCGGCAGGCGCGGGTAACAAGGGCGCAAACGAGGCGGTTCCCGGGCATGATCTGCTCGAGGCACTCGCCACGTGGCACGCACAAGCGCCGGATCGGTGGCTGGGCAAGTTGCTGACCGATTTTGGCGTGCTGCAACACCCCGGCCATCTGCCTGAACCGCTGGCCGGTGCTGCGCAGGTCGGGCAGAAGCCGGGCACGGCGAGCAGTTCGCGCGACTGGTTGCGTATTGGGCCGCTGGCGGTGCGGCAGGACGTCTGCCAGACGTTCCTGAGCCTGGCGGACGAGGCGCTGCCCAATCTAAACGATCCGGCGGTGGTCGCGAAGGTGGCGCAATACTCGGCAGGCATCGGACTGGCGCCGGTCGCGCGGCTCGCGGCGGCGGTGGCGGCCACCGGCGAGCGGCTCGCGGTCTCGCCGCCGGCCGAGCCGGGCGGCCCGGCGGCACTGGCCATGACGGTCAAGGCGTTGCGCGGCATGCTGCATCAGTTCGCCGCCGATACCTATCCAGAGGCGCGTCCCGACCTGATCGCCGAAATGGCGGTGTGGCGTGAGCGTGCGCTGGACGCCAGCGTATTCGGGCAGCGGCTGGTCACCGGGCGTGACGTTCCGTGATAAAGTCGGCGCAAAGGCTGCCATTGGCAGCCGATGGCCGTATCACGATGCGGAAAAGGTGCGTCCGCCGACCCGCCGCACTGGTTGCGGAACGCGACACTCGGGCGGTAGACCGTCAAACAGCTTCCGATAAACTTTGGCCCTATGCCGAACGACCGTATCAACCTCACGAACCAATTTCTCATCGCCATGCCCGGCATGGCCGATCCGACGTTTTCCGGCACCGTCGTGTACCTGTGCGAGCACAGCGAAAAAGGGGCGATTGGGCTGGTGATCAATCGTCCGACCGACATCGATCTGCAGTCCCTGTTCGAACGACTGGACCTCAAGCTGGAAATCGATCCGCTGGCGCATCAGCCGGTGTTCTTCGGCGGGCCGGTGCAAACCGAGCGCGGCTTCGTGCTGCATGAGTCGACCGGCACGCCCTATAGCTCGTCGCTGTCGGTGCCGGGCGGTCTCGAGATGACGACCTCGAAGGACGTACTCGAAGCCGTCGCTAATGGCCAAGGGCCGCATCGTTTTCTGCTCACGCTCGGCCATTCGGGCTGGAGCGCCGGACAACTGGAAGACGAGATCGGTCGTAACGGCTGGCTGACGGTGGCGGCCGACCCGGGCATTGTGTTCGATGTGCCGCCGGCCGAGCGCTTCGACGCTGCGCTGGCGCTGCTGGGTGTCACGTCGTCGATGTTGTCCGCCGACGCGGGTCACGCATGACGGCAGGCAGTGCCACGGTCCTCGCCTTCGATTACGGCGAGCGCCGCATCGGCGTGGCGATCGGCAATCTGATGTTGCGCGAGGCCAGCGCATTGACCGTCGTGGCCAATCTCAACCGCGAAGTCCGGTTCGCCGAGACCGGCAAGCTCATTGCCGAATGGCAACCCGAACTCATCGTCGTCGGGCTGCCATGTCATCCGGACGGCACGCCGCACGAGATGACCCAGCAGGCCAAGCGCTTCGGCAACCAACTCAACGGACGATTCAACGTGCCGGTCGTGTGGGTCGACGAGCGTTACTCGTCGGTCGCCGCCGCGGCGGCGCTGGCCGAAGCGGGCGTCAAGGTCTCGCAAAAGACATCGCTCGACGCCGAGGCCGCTCGCATCATCCTTCAACAGTATTTCGACGAGCATGTTCCTGTCTGATACCCCCACCGGCGTCCCGACCGGCGTCACGCCCGAGTGTCGCCGCTGCGACGCCGCGTCACGCCATCTCGCTGTGGAGCCCCTGCATGGCTAACGGAATCCTCGGCCGGCGCGGCCATCCGCAGCTCAACCGCAACGGCGAGTTGAAGCATTTGCTGACGGTGGAAGGCCTACCGCGCGCCGTGTTGACACACATACTCGATACCGCCACGCAGTTCGTCAGCGTGAACGATGCCGACGTCAAGAAGGTGCCGTTGCTGCGTGGCAAGTCGGTCTTCAATCTCTTTTTCGAGAATTCGACGCGTACGCGCACGACGTTCGAGATCGCCGCCGCGCGTTTGTCGGCCGATGTGCTGAATCTGAATATCAACGCTTCGTCGACGAGCAAGGGCGAAACGCTGCTCGACACCATCGGCAACCTGTCGGCCATGCATGCCGATCTGTTTGTCGTGCGTCATGCCCAATCGGGCGCACCCTACCTGATCGCGGAGCATTGCGCGCCGCACGTGCATGTCATCAACGCGGGCGACGGGCGTCACGCGCACCCGACGCAGGGCCTGCTCGATATGTACACGATTCGTCATCACAAGGGTGACTTCCAGAATCTGACGGTCGCCATCGTCGGTGACATTCTGCATTCGCGCGTGGCGCGCTCCGACATTCACGCGCTCACCACACTGGGTGTGCCAGAAGTGCGCGCCATCGGCCCGCGCACGCTGCTGCCCACGGGCCTGGAGCAACTGGGCGTGCGCGTGTTCCACGACATGGACGAAGGACTGCGCGACGTCGACGTCATCATCATGCTGCGTCTGCAAAACGAGCGGATGAGCGGCGCGTTGCTGCCGTCGGCGGCAGAGTATTTCAAATACTACGGACTGACGCCGGCGCGTCTCGCCCTGGCCAAACCCGATGCGATCGTCATGCATCCGGGACCGATGAACCGGGGCGTGGAGATCGATTCGGCGGTCGCGGATGGTCCGCAGTCGGTCATTCTCGAACAAGTGTCGTTCGGCATTGCCGTGCGCATGGCGGCGATGAGTATCGTCGCCGCAACCCACGGATGAGGGCGCCATGAAACTGCATCTGAAGGGCGGCCGCGTCATCGATCCCGCAACCCGGACCGACGGCGTCCAGGACGTCTTCATCGCCGCGGGCGTCATTGCCGGGCTGGGCACACCGCCGGCGGATTTCACCGCCGATCGTATCGTCGACGCGGCGGGGCTGACGGTCATGCCTGGGCTGGTCGATCTGGCGGCGCGTCGCGTGACGGCCGCGAGCGAAGCGGCCGCGGCGTTGGCGGGCGGGGTCACGCGCGTGGTCTGTCCGCCCGATACCGCCCCGGTGCTCGACGAGCCGGATCTCGTTGAAATGCTGCAGTTGCGCGCGCGTGCCACGCATCGTGCGCAGATCCATCCGCTGGGCGCGTTGACGGTTGGACTCGCCGGCCGTGAACTCACCGAAATGGCGCAGTTGACGCAAGCGGGCTGCATCGGACTGTCGCAGGCCAATGCCTCAATGGCCGATAACCGCACGTTGTTGCGCGCGCTGCAATACGCGGGCACGTTCGGGCTGACGGTTTGGTTGCGCGCGCAGGATGCGGCGCTGGCGGCCGGCGGCGTAGCGGCCAGCGGTGCCGTCGCGTCGCGCCTCGGACTGGCGGGCATTCCCGTGGCCGCCGAGACCATCGCGCTGCACACCATTCTCGAACTCGTGCGTGTGACGGGCACGCGTGTGCATCTGTGCCGCCTGTCATCGGCCGCGGGGCTGGCGCTCGTGCGCGCGGCCAAGGCCGAAGGGTTGCCGGTGACGTGTGACGTTGCGGCGCATCACCTGCACCTGAGCGATATGGACATCGGTTATTTCGATGCCCAGTACCGGCTCGATCCGCCGCTGCGCGGGCAACGCGACCGCGAGGCGATTCGCGAGGCCGCCCGCGACGGCACGATCGATGCGATCTGCTCGGACCATACGCCGCTGGCGGCGGACGCGCGTCTCGTCCCGTTTGCCGAAGCCGAGCCGGGCGCCAGCGGCGTGGAGTTGCTTTTGTCGCTGGTGCTGAAGTGGGCTGACGAGTCGCGCGTGCCGCTGGTCGATGCGCTGGCGCGTGTGACGCACGGCCCGGGGCAGCGGCTGGCGACCGTGGCTCCAGGGGCCGGCCGGCTTGCGCCGGGACAACCGGCAGACATTTGCGTGGTCGCGCCGTCGGCGCACTGGACGGTGGCCGGGCAGCATTTGCGCAGTGCTGGCCACAACACCCCGTTTCTGGGATACGAACTGCCGGGTCGTGTGCGTCTCACGCTGGTGGGTGGCCACGTGGCGCACGAAACCCCCGCCGTCTAGGATGCGATTGTCGTGCTGTTAATCAAAAAAATTCGTCTCGGCTTGCACCTCACGCGCGGTCTGCTGACCGCGCTGCTGTTTTTCCCGTTTCTGTCGGAAGCCGCGAAGCATCGCCGCATTCGTGCATGGTCGCAGACGCTGTTGAAGCTGTGCGGCATGCGTCTCGAAGTGGAGCAGCGCGCGCCGTTGCCCGACAGTGGCGTGATGCTGCTGTGCAATCACGTGTCGTGGATCGACATCTTCGCGATCAACGCCTGGCAGCCGGTGCGATTCGTCGCGAAGGCAGAGATCCGCCATTGGCCATTGGTCGGCTGGCTGTGCGTGCAGACGCGTACGATCTTCCTGCAGCGCGAGCGCCGTGCCGATGCGCGGCGCATCATGCATTACCTGTCCGATTGTCTGCGTGACGGCGACATCATCACCGTCTTTCCCGAAGGCACGACCACGGACGGGCGGAGCCTGTTGCCCTTCCACGCCAATCTGCTGCAAGCCCCGGTGGCCACGGCCAGGCCCGTACAACCGTTGTGCCTGTTTTACGCCGATGCCGAAAGCGGACGCCATACGATGGCGCCGGCCTATATCGGCGAGACGAGTCTGATCGAGTCCATCGACATGATTCTGCGCGCGCCGCCCATGACGGTGCGACTGTCGGTGGGCGAACCGCAGCATCCGCAGGACGGCCAGCACCGTCGCGACTTCGCACTCGGCGCGCAGAAGGCCGTTGGCGATGCCCTGCAAGGCTTTCTGCCCGAAGCGGTGTTGCCACAGAGTGGCTCGGTCGGCTCGCGTGACTCGGTAGTGGGTGACGAAGACGGCGATGCCGTGCGGGCCGTTCAAGCGTGACGCGCGTCGCGTCGGTACAAAAAAACGGCGCTTGCTGAACTGAGTTGCCCCCAAGGGTTGGGCATCAATCCAACCCTTGGGGGGCAGTTCATGTGGGGAGCCGTATTCGTTGATTTCGTTGGTTGCCTTGGCCGGGAGGATGACCTAGGCGACGCCCAAGTGACGTGATGGCCCGTATGACGAAACCCCCACGGGATCAATTGCCTTTGCGCTTCGCCCCTTTCTCGGCGCGTTCGCGCTTCTCGACCTTGCGCGCTTTCGCCGATGTCCCGGTCTTCTCAACCTTTCTGATTTTTCCGAGCTTGCGGGCGGCGACTTTGCCAACCCTATCGACCTTCACGGTCTTCACGGCCTTCTCCGCCTTCTCGGATTTAGCTGCTTTCGCGGCCTTGGGCGCGTCATCGGCCTCGCGGGTCTTCTTGACCTTGTTGCTTGTCTTGTCGTCCGCGAAGGCAAACGGATCGCGAATCTGGGGGCAGTCGACCTGGATCAGCTCGCGCGCCGCGGGCGAAATGGCGAGCTTCACCGCCGTCAATTGCCCGCCCCAGACACAACCCGTATCGAGCGCGAGCAGATTGTCGCGCATGACCAGTCCCAGCGCGGACCAGTGACCGAACGCCACCGTGACGCCGGCCGTGCGACGCCCGGGCGTGTCGAACCAGGGCTTCAACTCGTCCGTGGCCGCGTTGGCGCCTTCCTTGATTTTGAAGTCGATGCGTCCGTCCGCCGTGCAAAAGCGCATACGCGTCAGCGCGTTGATCGTGAGACGCTGGCGGTCTTCGTCGCTCAGGTCGTCGTGCCATCGATCCGGCTGATTGCCGAACATCCGCGAGAGGAACACCTTCCACGCCGGGCCACGCAATTGCTGCTCCACGTCGCGCGCGAGCGTGACGACTTGCGCGGCGTCCCATTGCGGCAGCACACCGGCATGCACCATCAGGTGCCCATGCGCGAAGTGTGCGAGCGGGCGATGGCGAACCCAGTCGATGAGCGCATCGCGGTCGGGGGCGTTGAGAATATCGTCGAGTGTGTCGCTGCCGTGGGCCTGGCGCACACCGGCGGCCACGGCCAGCAGATGAAGATCGTGATTGCCGAGCACGGCCGTGACGCGATCGCCCAGCGCGATGACCTGACGCAACGTATCGAGCGAGCGGGGGCCGCGATTGACGAGATCGCCGGCCAGCCAGAGATCCGCGTCCTGCGGCAGGCGCGCGAGCAGTTGTTCAAACGACGTCTGGCAACCTTGCAGGTCGCCGATGGCATAGATGTCACGCATTGCGTAGGAGGCGCTGTCTCGTCTGGTTGTCCCGATCCGGGGGAGGGCGTGTGAGGCGGCTGCGCGCTGCGATGCGTCGTCCCCCTCGAGGGCGGTCACTTCTTGAAGATCAGCCAGCGAGGTGCCTTGAAGCGAACGATGCGCAGGTACAGCCAGACATACGTCACCATAAAGGCGACGCAGCACACCGCGAGCACCAGACTGTGTCGCCAGAATACCGTGGCCGGGATCACTGCCAGCAAGCATAGCAGCCAGAGGTACGGTGACGTCAAGGAGTTGCGTTGCGTCAGCGCACTCGCCGTGCGGGCGCCGACGGCCCAACGCATCAGCCGTTTGTATACGAGCATGTGCAGATGCACGCCATCGGGAATGCCGGGCGACATGCCGCGCACGAAGCGCTTGCGATAGATCGAGAAACAGACCTCGAAGGCGGGGTAAATGACCATCAGTGCCGGGTACCACGGCGACACCTGCGGGTTGCGCATGACCAGCAACACGGCGATTTCGGCCAGCATGAAGCCGATGAAGTACGCGCCGCCATCGCCGAGGAAAATCAGTCCGCCGGGAAAGTTGAAGATGAAGAACCCGAGGATTGCGCCCACCATGATCATCGAGGTGGTGAGCACGACGGGGTCTTGCACCTGGAACCCGACGTAGCCGAGCGAGGCGAACATGATCATGGCGACCATGGCCGCGAGCCCATTGAACCCGTCGATGATGTTGACGGCATTGGCCATGCCGGCCACGCACAGCACGGTGAGCGGCACCGACACGGCGGCGAGCATCAGCGCGCGGTCTGCCGCGCCGATGTCGATGCGCGTGATGTGGATGTCGAGCAGGAGCCACGCCAGCAGTGCCGCGAACATCGTGCAGAGGAGGCGCACGGTCGGGGTCACCTTCTTGGTCAGATCTTCGATGAAACCGGAGAGGAACGCGGGCAGGCCGCAGGCAACGAGCAGGAGAATGTTGCGCGAGACGACGGGATACGAGAAGCCGAGCGCCGTGGCGGCCACGATCAGGCCGGCCAGGATGCCGACACCGCCGATGCGCGGCACCGGACGCACGTGAAACTTCTGCACCCCGGCGACATCGCTATCGCCGGAGAAGCGGGCGTGAACGTGCGCATAGCGAACGATCAGGAGCGTCGCGACGAACGACACGACCAGGGCGATGGCAAGACTCAGCATGATGCGGGGAGGGATCCGAGAATCCGAAAATACTCTGCAATGACGACGTGTTCGTCGAATTCGCGCGCTACTTTAGCACGCCCGGCATTGCCCATCCGGGTGAGTTGGCTCGCCGGCATTCGCGCCATGTCCCGCAGGCAGGCGGTCAGCGCGACGGCGTCGCGTGCGGGCACGAGCCGGCCCGTCACACCGTCGTCGATCACGTCCCGGCAACCCGGCACGTCGCTCGCGACGAGCGGGCGGCCCATCGCACTGGCTTCGAGCAACGTGCGCGATAGGCCCTCCCGGTACGATGGCAGAACCACGCAATGCGCATTCGCAACGATCGGCCGGACGTCGTCGGTGGTGCCGAGATACTCGACGACACCTTCGCGCTGCCACGCGTCGACCTCGCTGCGCGTGATGGCCGTGGGGTTCTCGACGTCGGTCGCACCGAGCATCTGAAATGTCACGTGCGGCATCTCGTTGCGCAGGGCGCGTGCGGCCTCGACGTACTCCAGCACGCCCTTGTCGCGCAGCAGACGGGCGATGAGGAGAAAGCGCATCGGCGCGGGCGCAGCGTCGGCGGGCGCATTCGATGGCGGCCACGGCGCCTTGGCGAAGTGCGCGAGGTCGACCCCCTCGCCCGGCAGCAAACGTGTCTTGCCGATGGCCACAAGTCCACCTTCGACAAACGCGCGATGGTCTTCGGCGTTGAGAAACCAATTCTCCAGCGTATGGCGAAACGCGACACGGTAGAGTTGTCGCGCCAAACGAGTGGTCAGCGATTCGCGAATGAAGACGTATCCCAGGCCCGTGGTCATCGACACCGACGGAACGCAGGCAAGGTGTGCGGCGATGGATCCGTAGATGTTTGGTTTGATCGTGTAATGGAAGATCACCGCCGGGCGGACTTGCCGGTAAAGACGATAGAGCCGCCACATCAGCCCGAGATCCTGAAGTGGATTTTGTCCCTTGGCGGCCATCGGGATGCGATGGACGACGCAGCCCATTTCCGCGAGCTGCGTGGCGAAGGCATCGTCGGGCGCTGCCACGTGCACCGGATGGCCAGCCGCCAGCAGGGCAGCGATGGGCCCACGCCGAAAGTTATAGATTGACCAGAATGTGTTGGAGCAGAGCAGGACAGGGGACGTCATTGACAGTGTCGTGGCGTATTCAGAACCGGGGTCGTCGCGTTTCGCGCAGACGGGCATAGACCTCGATCCAGCGCGTCACAACCGCATCGAGGGAGTAATGGGCGACGATGCGCTCGCGGTTGGCCGCGCCGGTGGCATGGCGCGCGCTCGCGTCGGCGCGCAGATGATGGATCAGGGCGGTGCCGAGCGCCTGTGCGTCGCCTACCGGCACCAACGTATTACCCGGGACCGTGCCGAGCAGTTCACGCACGCCGCCGCAGTCGGTCGACACCACGGGCAAGCCGCTGGCCATTGCCTCACCAATCACGAGCGGCAATCCTTCCCAGGCGGACGACATCGCATACACGTCCGCCGCGCCCATCCATTGCGCGATATCGTTGCTGCGCCCTAGCAGCGTGATGGCATGGGCCAGCCCGCGTGCTTCCACGAGCGCCTGCACCGAGGCTCGCAACGGCCCGTCTCCAGCAATATACAGGCGCGCTTCTGGCACCGCGCCGAGCACGTGAGAGAACGCGTCGATCAGCGTCGGGTAGTCCTTCGCTTCGACCATCCGGCCCGCCGCAAAGACGATGGGCGTCGCCGTCGACGGCAGCGCGCGAACCGCAGCGCGCCACTGCAATCGTTGCCGTGCATCGGGATGGTAGCGATCCGTGTCGATACCGTTGGGCATGCTCACGATGCGTCCCGCCGGCGCCGCGCGTTGCGCAACGAACGCGGCAACAGCGTCGTCGCTGACGTTCGTCGTCAAATCCGTCCAGCGGTCCGTGACCCGATAAGCCAGCATCCGCAGACGTCCGCCTTCATTGCGACTGTGCGCGCTCGTCACCAGCACCGGCACTGGCGCGAACCACCGGGCCACGCGTGCAAGCAGGTTCGCATGAACCATGTGGGCGTGCACGACCTCCGGCTGCCACGCGCGCAGGTGCGCGACGAGCCGCCGCAACGCCCATGCGAGCGACCAGGGTGTCTTGCCCGCCTTCAGCTCGATGAGTGTGAGTCGTGGCGATGTCGGCAAGGCGACGGCACAGGTGCCCGTGAGCGAGATGAGCGCAACGTCATGGCCGCGCGCGAGGAATCCGCGCGCGAGATCAGCGACCTGCGTCTCCGCACCGCCCAATTGCAAACCGGTGACGAACAGGGCGATCCTCATCGCGCACGCTCCAGTGTCGACGCGCGCTCGGCCCACAGCGCTTCCCAACGCGCCGCGATGGCATCTGCCCCGAAGTCTTTCGCATGAGCGTAGCCTGCCAGACCGAGTCTGCGTCGTAGCGATGCATTGCCGATCAACCGGCGCAGTGCGCCAGCCAAGCCGTCGATATCGCCGTCGTCGACGACCAGACTGTCGACCTCGTCATGCAATAGCGCGCGCGGTCCGGCATCGGCAGCGTAGGCCACGACGGGCACCGCATACGCCTTCGCTTCGAGCAACACGAGTCCGAAACTCTCACGTCGCGACGGCAGGCAGTAGATCGCCGCCCGTGCATAGTGCTGCGCAACATCGGCCACGGCCGGCAGCACCTGTACGCTGTTCGCAACCCCGGCCTGGTCGGCTTGCGTGAGCAGCGCGTCGCGCAACGGGCCGTCGCCCACGATGCGCACCTGCCAGCCCGGCGCGTCGCAGGCGATACGTGCCCAGGCATCGATCAGGCGGTCGAAACCCTTTTCCGGGACCAGACGTCCGACGGCGAGAATGCCCTGCTCGCTGCGGGGCTCGGGAGGCACGTCCGGGATCGGGAGGCCCAGCGGATTGGGCAGCGTGACGAACCGCGCATGGGCGTGAGGATGATGCGTTCGCCATGCGTCGCGGTCGGCGTCGGTGAGCACGACGACGGCGTCGTAGCGGCGTGCCGCGAGCGCCCGTGCCCATCGGCGCGCGCGTCGGCCGAGGTCGCTGGCGTAGGTGCTGTGCTCCCAGGCGATGCGTCGCAACGGCAAACCGAGCGTGGCCGGCACGGTATAGAGCGCGAGCATCGGGTCGACGTCGATCATCACATCGATGGCGTGCTCGCGAACATACCGCCGCACCTGCCGAACGATGGCAATGTAGTGATGCTTGAACGCCACGCGCTCGGCGAACATCGCGTGATGCGCGACAGCGGGCGCCAACGGGAAGACGGGGGTGTGGCCCCACAACGACAGCACGTGCACGCGATGCCCGCGCGCCGCGAGCGCATTCGCCAGCGTCGCTGTGGCGCGTTCGGCGCCGGCAAAGGCCGCCAGCGTGCCCGTGAACAGGCAAACGGTGCGGGCGGCGTGGCCGTTCGGGGAATGAGGCAGCGTCATCGCGTCAGTCCCGTCGAAGCAACCAGACGCCGAGCACCAGCGCGGCGGCATACCCGGCGCCATAGCCGAGTGCCCCGGCGAGCGCGCCGAGATGCGGCGCGAGGCCGCGTACCACTACGAAGGCCACCACCACTGCACACAGCCACTTCGCGATGACCCAGCGTCCGGCGCCGCGACGAATCAGCGTGAGGTTCAGGGCGGCGTCGGCGAACACGAGAATTCCCATGAGCGCCGAGACGCGCAGAATCTGCGCCGACTCCGCGAATCCCGCCCCATAGATCAGGTGTACGATCCACGGGGCCAGCAGCGCGATCGGAACCGCCAGGCAAGCGCCGGCGGCGACCATCAACCACACGGCACGCACGGTGTTGCGTCTCGCCGTGGCGTTGTCGAACGTCTGGAAGATCAGTTGCGGCGCCAGCGAATTCGCGATGATCGGCGCCACGAGCACGAAGTTCTCCGTGATCTGCATGGCGGCGGCATACGCGCCCAGTTCCGCCAGCGGGATGAGCGGCTTGAGCACGAGCTGGTCGATGCGCTTGAACAGGATCATGAGCATCAGACCCCCCCAGAATGTCATACCGCTCGAGAGCAGGTCGACCAGCAGCGCACGCTGCCAGATCACCGGCGTCTTCGGCGAATGCTTCAGGTAATAGCGAACCAGCAGCGCGGCGGCCACGACGGCCTCGACCGCATAGACGAGCGCGAACGCCGCAACGCCCGCATGCATCACGAACAGCAGGGCGACGAGCGCGAGCTTGACCCCCAGCCCACAGAGGTTGGCCGCGACGCTCGGCCGGTTGAACGTGCGCGCCTGCAACCAGGCAATGACGATGCCCGCAGGCTCGCGGAACCAGAGCGCCACGCCGAGCCAGAGCGCGACGGCGACCAGTTCGGACTCGGCAAAGCCGATGACGTAGATGGCCAGCGCCGTATAGGCGACGGCCGCCGCGGCCAGGCGCAGCACGAAGGCATGGGCGATGACCGTGCGTTGCTCGGCCTCGGGCTTGCCGACCAGACGCGGCACCACGACCTCGCTGCCGCACAGCAGCGTGAGCGACGCGGCGAGGAACACGAGCGATTGCGCGTATTGAAACAGGCCGAACTGCGCTGCGCCGAGACTGCGTGCCAGAAGACCGGAGACGGCGATGCCGCCGGCGATCTGCGCGCCGCGCTCGGTCAGCATCCAGAGGATGTTGCGAATGATGGTGCGATAGGGCATGTGGCGCTCGCGCGGCTCACTCGTTCTCAAGTCAAGATAAGCAAAACCGGCCTCGCGAGGCCGGTGCTGGGGGACTTTACACGCTTGTCGCGAAGCACGGCCACCGACGGTAGGCGATCTCTGACAAGGGTTGGGGGAAATGCCGCAGTGCGGCGAAGTCCCGTATAATTTTAACGTAATGCAGCCGTTCCCGGCCGGGCTTCCTGCCGGGAATTCACGTTGGCTGCGCGGCCGGTGCTGGCTTCCCGGTCGGCGCCCTTCGCCACTTCCGCTACGCATGGGGTTCGCTCAGGCAATACGCCCGGCCCCTGGCGTCGGGTAACGTCTTCCTCCCTCGTTTCCGAGAGATCTATTCCCATGACGCAAACCACGCAAGTTTCGCCTGCGATTTTCAAGGCCTATGACATTCGCGGCATCGTCGGCAAGACCCTGGATGCCAACGTCGCGCACCTGATCGGACGCGCGTTCGGCACGGCAGTGCGTCGCGAAGGCGGCAATGCCGTCGTGGTCGGCCGCGACGGCCGCCTGTCCGGCCCCGAACTGGTCGGCGCGCTCTCCGACGGCCTGCGCGCCGCTGGTGTCGATGTGGTCGATATCGGCGTCGTCGTCACGCCGATGGTGTATTTCGCGACGAACGTCACGCTGCATGGCCGTGTTGTCGACTCCGGCATCATGGTCACGGGCAGCCACAACCCGCCCGACTACAACGGTTTCAAGATGGTGCTGCGCGGCCGGGCGATCTACGGTGACGCGATTCAAGGCCTCGCGACGCTGATCGAAAAACAGGACTTCGAAACGGGGCAGGGCACGTACACGGCCGACGAGATCGGCGAGTCGTACCGCGCACGCATCGCGGGTGACGTGCATCTGGCACGTCCGATGAAGATCGCGGTGGACTGCGGCAACGGTGTGGCGGGCGCGTACGCCCCGGCGCTGTTCCAGATGCTCGGCTGCGATGTCATCGAGCTGTTCTGCGAAGTCGACGGCACGTTCCCGAACCATCACCCGGATCCCGCGCATCCGGAGAACCTCCAGGATCTGATCCGGACGCTGCAGACGACCGATGCCGAGATCGGCCTCGCGTTCGACGGCGACGGCGACCGTCTCGGTGTCGTTACCAAGGACGGTCAGATCATCTATCCGGATCGCCAGTTGATGCTCTTCGCCGCCGAGGTGCTGAGCCGCCATCCGGGCGAGAAGATCATCTACGACGTGAAGTGCACCCGCAACCTCGCGGATTGGGTGCAAAAGCACGGCGGCGAGCCGCTGATGTGGAAGACGGGGCACTCGCTGGTCAAGGCCAAGCTCAAGGAAACGGGGGCACCGCTCGCGGGCGAGATGAGCGGCCACGTGTTCTTCAAGGACCGCTGGTACGGTTTCGACGACGGCCTGTACACGGGCGCACGCCTGCTGGAGATCCTCTCGAAGACGGCTGATCCGAGCGCGGTGCTCAATGCGCTGCCCAACTCGATTTCGACGCCCGAGCTGCAGATCCCGCTGGCCGAAGGCGAGAACTTTGCGTTGATCGACAAGCTGCGTGAGACCGCCAGGTTCGACGGGGCGCGGGACATCGTCAAGATCGACGGCGTGCGCGTCGAATATGCGGATGGCTTCGGTCTGGCCCGTTCGTCGAACACCACGCCGGTCGTTGTGCTGCGCTTCGAGGCCGATAGCGATACGGCTATCGCGCGCATTCAGGACGACTTCCGCCGCGCCATCCTCGCCGTGAAACCCGACGCCAAGCTGCCGTTCTGAGGTGACGCCTGGGCGCCCCAGCGCCGGGCCGCCGGCGCGGGACGCCCACAGGGATGTCTAATGGGCGTCGAAAGGACGTCGCAAGCTTCGCCGTACAGGGCGACGTAGGCGGTGCCGTAATAGACACCGTAAGGGGACCGCTTCGAGAACGGCGCAATCAAGGCTGTTCGACGGGCCGGGTCGGGGTAAAATCGCGGTTTTGCTCACGAGGCCCGGCCGAACCGCCGGGGCGTGCGGTTGCAGGTTCTGATCGTCAAAGTCTCGTCGCTCGGCGACGTCGTCCATAACATGCCCGTGGTGCAGGACATCCTGCGCCACACGCCCGACGCCCAGATCGACTGGGTGGTGGAAGAGGGCTTCGTTGACCTCGTCAAACTCGTTCGCGGGGTGCGCCGGGTCATCCCCTTCGCATTGCGCCGCTGGCGCAAGCAGCCGCTCGCCGCACGCACCTGGCAGGAAATCGGCGCGTTCCGCCGTGCCTTGCGCGAAACCCCTTACGACTATGTGATCGACACGCAGGGTCTGATCAAGACCGGCTGGATTGCGCGCACGGCGCGCGGCACCGTGTGGGGGTTGGGCAACCGGACCGAAGGGGCCAGCTACGAGTGGCCGGTGCGTTATCTCTACCGACATACCGTGCGCATCGAGCCCCATACGCATGTGGTCACGCGCTCGCGGATACTGGTGGCCGAAGCAATGGGCTTCAAGGTATCGGACGAGATCGACTTCGGCATCGCCACCGAGCGCGCGGATCACAGCCAGTGCCCGAGCCAGCCGTATGCAGTGTTCGTGCACGCCACGTCGCGCGACGACAAGACCTGGCCGGAAGCCAACTGGATTGCGCTGGGCCGCGATCTGGCGTCGCAAGGGTTGCGGATCGTATTGCCGTGGGGCAGTGCGGCCGAGCGTGAGGTGTCGTTGCGACTCGCCACCGCGTTGGGCGACGACGCCTGGGTGCCGCCGAAGATGAATCTGTCGCAGGTCGTCGGCCTCATCGATCGCGGGGCGATCACCGTGGGCGTGGATACCGGTCTGGTGCACATTGCCGCAGCGCTGAACCGCCCGACGATCGAGTTATACAATTTCAGCACCGCGTGGCGCACCGGCGGATTCTGGTCGCCGCGCATCGTCAATCTTGGCGACGCCGCACACAAACCAACGCTGGCGCAGGTCCGCGACGCCGTGCACCAGCTCGCACCGTCGTTGCTGCCTGTGCCGAGCGGCGCCGCCGCGCCACGGGAGGACCGAAGCGCATGAGCCAATTGAACGAAAACGGCCAGATCGTCACCGTGGCGTCCGGCGACTGGCAGGGCGGGCAACTGTCGGTGCCGCGCGAGACGCTGGTGGCCGATGTCGAGGCCGGCAAGGTACTGTATTTCCCGCATCTGGCCTTCGCGATCGACGCCGCAGAGCAGCGCCTGCTCGATCCGGCCATTGCCGATCCGAAGCGCAAGAACATCAGCCTCGATCCCAAGTCCGACGTGCTGGTTGGCGTGGCCGCCGACGACAGCACGCAGCGCGCCGTCCATGCGCTGGTCAAGCGTTACTACACGCAGGCGTGCAGCCTGATCGACGGCTTGCTGCCGGAGTATCGCGGCAAGCTGCGCGCGGCGCCTACGAGCCTGCGTCTGCATCAGGTTGAAACGCGCCAGACGTCGTGGCGCAAGGACGACAGCCGGCTGCACGTCGATGCTTTTCCGTCGCGCCCGAATTACGGCGAGCGCATCCTGCGTGTGTTCACCAACGTCAACCCGGCGGGCCAGCCGCGCGTCTGGCGCGTGGGCGAGCCGTTCGAAACCGTGGCCAAACGCTTTCTGCCGAAAGTGCCACCCCAATGGCCGGGCACCGCGTGGCTGCAGAACGCCGTGGGCATCACCAAGCGCGTGCGTAGCGGTTACGACCACATCATGCTGCATCTGCACGATGGCATGAAGGCCGACATGGACTATCAGCGCGCCGCCGATCAGCAGACCATGCCGTTCCCGCCGGGCAGCGTGTGGGTCTGCTTCTCGGATCAGACGTCGCACGCGGTGATGTCGGGCCAGTTCATGATGGAGCAGACCTTCTTCCTCCCCGCCGAAGCGATGGTGCACCCCGAGTGCTCGCCGCTGGCGGTCCTGCAACGCCTCACGCATCGCGCGCTCATCTGAATGTTGCTGCGTCTCGTCTATCGCGCGCTCTGGTGGATCGTCGCGCCGCTGGCTGTGGTGCGCCTGTGGTGGCGCGGCCGGTTCGAGCCCGGCTATCGCCGCCATATCGGTGAGCGTTTCGGGTTTTACGATGCACCGCCCTACACGGGCCGCCCGTTGATCTGGGTGCACGCGGTCTCCGTCGGGGAGACGCGCGCCGCGCAGCCGCTCATCGAAGCGCTGCTCGAGCGTTATCCGTCGCACGGCATCCTGCTCACGCACATGACCCCGACCGGGCGCGCGACGGGGCAGAGCCTGTTCGGCGATCGCGTGCTGCGCTGCTATCTGCCATATGACATGGTCGGGCCGATCCGGCGCTTTCTCAAGCAATGGCGACCGAGCGTCGGCGTGGTAATGGAGACCGAAGTCTGGCCGAACCTCATCTTCACGTGCCGTGAGCGCGGTGTGCCGCTGGTGCTGACCAATGCGCGCATGTCGGCGCGCTCGTTCCGGCGTGCCGCGCGCTTCGGCGATGCGGCCAAACCTGTCTTCGGCGGATTCAGCCGCGTGTTCGCGCAGAGCGATGCCGACGCCGAGCGTCTGCGCATGCTGGGAGCGAACGACGTCGACGTGATGGGCAATCTCAAGTTCGACATGACGCCACCGCCCGCACAGCTCGCGCTGGGCGCACGTTGGCGTGAACGTTTCGGCGAGCGCAAGGTGTGGCTCGCCGCGAGTACGCGCGATGGCGAGGAGTCGCTGGTGCTTCAGGCGCGCGCCATGCTGGCGGCGGCGTCGGACGTAGGGCGGCGCTCGTTGCTGGTGCTCGTGCCGCGTCACCCACAGCGTTTCGACGAAGTGGCTGACATGCTCGACAAGGTGCGGATCCGCTACGTGCGTCGCAGCGCATGGCCTGACGACGACACGCCGCTGCCCGCGGACGTCGATGTGGTCCTTGGTGATTCGATGGGCGAGATGGCGGCGTATTTTGCCGCGGCGGACGTGGCGTTCATTGGCGGCAGCCTGTTGCCGCTGGGGGGGCAGAACCTGATCGAAGCCTGTGCGGCGGGCACGCCTGTCGTCTTCGGGCCGCACATGTTCAACTTCACGCAGGCCAGTGAGAACGCCCTGACGGCCGGTGCCGCACGACGGGTGAGCGATGCGGGCGAACTCGCCACGGCGTTGGCCGAGCTGCTGCTCGACGACGACCGGCGGCTCGCCATGCGCACGGCAGCCATGCTGTTCGCGAAACAGCACCAGGGCGCGACCGCACGGACGGTCACGGCACTGGGCCGATGGCTCGACGCGGGCCTTGCTGCCCCGCAGGAGTGATTTTCCGCGAGGGCGCAGCCGTGGCTCAGTCGATCGGACTCAGTCGGTCGGACTCAGTAGGTCGGCATCGACGGGTCGACCTGGCGGGCCCAGGCATCGATCCCGCCGTCCAGATTGAACAGTTGGGTAAAGCCCTGTTGCTCCAGGAACATCGCGGCGCGTGCGCTGCGCATGCCGTGATGGCAGATGCACACGATCGGCGCTTCGGCGTCGAGTTCCGTCAGACGGGCGGGCACGTCGCCGAGCGGGACGTTCCGGCTCTGGGCGATGCGGCAGGTCTGTACTTCCCAATCCTCACGCACGTCGAGCAGCGTGGGTTGGCCGCGGTCCCCGTCCGCGAGCCACTGGGCCAATTGCGCCGGTGTAATGTTTTGCATGATGTTCGTGTGTCGTTTGGCTAGCGACCGGGCTCAGAACTTGAAGCTCGACGGCTTCGTCGCGACCAGATAGGCCACTTGCGTCTCGAACAGGTTTTCGCGGCGATATTCGGTCTCGGACACGCGCGTGATGAGCACGGCTTCCATGACTGGGCTGCCCCCGATGAACGCTGCCAGACGACCGCCAACCTTGAGTTGGTCGAGGAACGCCTGCGGCAGGTCGACCAGTGCACCCGAGATGGCGATCACGTCATAGGGTGCGGCGGCGCTCCAGCCGTGCGCACCGTCGGCGTTGACGACTTCCACGTTGGTCACGCCGTTGGCGCGCAGCGTTTGCTGGGCAGCCTGGGCGAGGTTGGCGTCGAATTCGATGCTCGTCACATGGTGCGCATTGTAGGCAAGCAGCGCGGCCATGTAGCCCGACCCCGTGCCGATCTCGAGCACGTTCTCGTGCTTCTTCGGTGCGAGGGCTTGCAGGATGCGCGCTTCCACGCGCGGAAACATCATGTGCTGGCTCTTGTCGGCGATCGCCGCGCCCGGCAGCGGCAGCTCGACGTCGGTGAACGCGAGTGCGCGCTGGGCCGTCGGCACGAATTCCTCGCGCTTGACGAGCTTGAGCAGATTGAGCACTTCTTGGTCGAGCACATCCCAAGGACGGATCTGCTGCTCGATCATGTTAAAGCGGGCCTGTTCGTAATTCATTTCGATTACCGTGGGTAGTAGGCAAACACAACCCGGCATTTTACCAGTTCCGGGCGATAGTCATGAAGACGCGTGAACTTTTGCCACAGTGGCGACGCCGGGACGGCTTGCCACGCGATGCAGATAGGCACCGCACATCGTCGCCATCTGATCGGCGATCTGGCTGGCGAGCGTCGTATAGCAGGTGCCTGCGGGCGCGCGATTCTCCAGAATTGCCTTGATGGGGCCGGTCATCGAGTTCAGGAACACGAACGCGACCGTCTCGGGATCGTTGAAATGCACGTTCTGCGCCGTTTTCAGCATGGCGACGACGGCCGCATGCATGCGCGTGGACGCGTCCGCAAACACCTCCCGCCCGTCGAGATCTTCCGAGAGCCGGTACAGTGCCTGGGCTTCTTCGATGTCCGTCATCTTGGCGCCGACGTAGGCCTTGGCGAGCGTCTGCGCCATCGTCTCGAGCGGCTGGGCGTGCGAGGCCAGGCAGGTCGCCTCCACCGTCTCGACGATCCGGTCGATGTGCCGCCCGAGCACTGCATAGAGCAGCACCTGCTTGTTCTGGAAGTACTGATACAAGGTACCGACCGACACGCCCGCCCGTTCGGCTACGCGCGTCGTCGTCAGTTGACGTCCGCCGTCGAGCAGCAAAACCTGAAGCGCCGCTTCGAAAATGGCGTCGATGGTGACGCGCGAACGTGCCTGCTGTGGCGTCTTACGGGGCGTTCCGGGGGCTTGGCTGGCCGGTTTCATATGCGAATGGAAAATCTGAAGGATTCTTCATAAACTGCATGCTAACAAATTTGCGTGCGGTCGGGCGCAGCACAACAGGTCAATCGACGGGAGCAGGGATGAAACGGGACGCCATCGAG
This sequence comes from Pandoraea eparura, assembly GCF_902459725.1. Taxonomy (GTDB): domain Bacteria; phylum Pseudomonadota; class Gammaproteobacteria; order Burkholderiales; family Burkholderiaceae; genus Pandoraea; species Pandoraea eparura. Next base: position 669,899 of record NZ_CABPSH010000001.1, on the reverse strand, counting down.
AATACGGTGCGCGCGGATGCCGAACGCCATTTAGGGCGAGTGGCGTTGGTGACGGGCGCGACCCGGGGCATTGGGCAGGAAGTTGCACGTGGGCTTGCCGAGGCGGGCATGACGGTGCTGGTGGGCGCGCGCGAGCCGGCGAAGGGCGACGAAGTGGTCGAGCCGTTGCGCAAGGCGGGTTTTCAGGCGCAGACGCTGGTGATCGACCTGCTGCGGCCCGAGACGTTGCACGCGGCGGCCTACCGGATTGGTCGTGACTACGGTCGACTCGACGTGCTGGTGAACAACGCGGGGGTGACCGATCCGCGCGACGACACACCGGAGAAAGCGTCCATCGAAGCCGTTGAGCGCGTGTTCGCGACCAACTTCTTCGGTACCTTGCGCGTAACGCAAGCGATGCTGCCGTGGCTTGCGCGCTCGGCGGGGGCGCATATCGTCAACGTGTCGAGCGGCCTGGGCTCGCTGGCACACAACAACGATCCGGCATGGGAGCATGCGGCGTTCCGGCAGATCGGGTTCAACGCGTCGAAAGCCGCGTTGAACATGCTGACGGTGCAGCTCTCGCAAACCTTGCGCGAGACGTCGATCACGGTGAATTCGGTCGATCCGGGCGCGCCCGCCGACCTGACGGTCGATGCCAACGGCAGGCGCGCACGGCAAGGTGTGGCCGAAGGCGCGCGCAACGTGCTGATGCTGGCGCTCGGCGAGCGCGGGCCGGTGACGGGGGGCTTTTTCGACGGCGCGGGCCGTTTGCCGTGGTGAGCGTCATGCAGTGTCGTCCCCGCTGCGCGGCCTGCTGCATTGCGCCTTCCATCTCGACGCCCATTCCCGGCATGCCGAACGGCAAGCCCGCGAATACGCGCTGCGTGCAGTTGGATGACGAAGACCGTTGCCAGATCTTCGGCAGCCCGCTGCGTCCGGCGGTCTGCGGATCGTTGCAGCCCTCGGCCGAGATGTGTGGGATAGATCGTGCGCAGGCCATCGCCTGGCTGACTCAACTCGAAGTCATGACCGCGCCTGCGACGGCGTAGCTCGGCATAGTGCGGTGTAGTGCGGCGTGGTGCCGTGTCGCATGCGGATGCTATAGTCGCGCGTGTCGGGCGCGGGGCGCCCAGTTGTGGACGTTGTCATGCCGGGTAGTGCTCATCCAGATCAGCGAATTCGTCAGCAGTGCGACGCGCTTGTGCCGCAAGGCACCTCGCGCTTCCCGGGCCGCATTACGGATGGCCTCACGCGCCGCCGTTGGCTGGCGCTGAGCGGCGCGATGGCGCTTGCCGCGGGGCTGGCCGCCTGCGCGGGGTTGCCGTTCGGCAACGACTACACCTTCTCCGAAAGCCAGTTGCAGCGCGCGCTCGACCGCAAGTTTCCGTTCGAGCGCCGTGTGCTGGCCGTGCTCGATATCAACCTTTCGCATCCACGTCTGACCTTGTTGCCGGCGCGCAATCGTCTGGCGGTGTCGATTGACGCGACGGTGACACATCCGTTTGGTGGCGCGCCGCTTACCGGCACGCTCGCCATCGACAGTGCGCTCGCGTACGACCCGGCGACGATGTCCGTCGTGTTGCGCGATCCGGAGGTGGAGACGTTCACGATCGACGGTTTGCCTGAGCGCTGGTCGCGTCAACTGATCGCCGCCGGGGCATTGATCGCGACGCAACTGCTGCAGGGCGCGCCGCTCTATACGTTCAAGCCCGAGCAACTGAGCATCGGCGGCGTGGCGCGACAGCCGGGCGCGATCACCGTGCGCTCGCATGGCGTGAACGTCAAATTCGATGCTCGCTGACGCGGTCGTCCGCCGCCGAGCGCCGCATTGCGCTCGCGTCCCTTATCCCTCTATTCGCTAATCACGACTTCTCAGGAACTCATTGCATGGACTTGTTGCTGGCGTTCAAAGCCGTCATTCTCGGTGTGGTCGAAGGGTTGACCGAATTCCTGCCGATCTCGTCGACCGGTCACCTGATTCTGGCGGGCAGCCTGCTCGACTTCAACGACGACAAGGGTAAGGTCTTCGAGATCGTGATCCAGTTCGGCGCCATTCTTGCTGTGTGCTGGGAGTACCGCGAGAAAATCACACAGGTCGTGGCGGGCCTGGGCAGCGATGCCAAGGCGCGGCGCTTTACGGTGAATGTCATCCTCGCGTGCGTGCCCGCCGTCGTGCTCGGCCTGTGGCTGGGCAAATACATCAAGGCGGCGCTGTTCAATCCCGTGGTGGTGGCCACGGCGTTCATCGTCGGGGGTGTGCTTATCCTGCTCGTCGAGCGGCACAACCGTCGGAACACGGAAGCGGGCAAGCGGCCGCGGGTGAATTCGATGGACGACCTCTCGGTTACCGACGCCTTGAAGGTGGGGCTCGCGCAATGCTTTGCCCTCGTACCGGGCACGTCGCGCTCTGGGGCGACGATCATCGGCGGCATGATGTTTGGGTTGGAGCGCAAGGTGGCGACCGAGTTCTCGTTCTTCCTCGCCATCCCGATTCTGTTCGGCGCGACCGTCTACGAACTCTACAAGGCGCGAGCGACGCTGTCGGTCGACGATTTCAGCCTGTTCGGCATCGGTTTCGTTGCCGCCTTCATCAGCGCGTTCATTTGCGTGCGCTGGCTGCTGCGCTACATCGCGTCGCACGACTTCACGGCGTTCGCGTGGTATCGCATCGTGTTCGGCCTCGTGGTGCTGGCCACGAGCTACAGCGGCTGGGTCGTCTGGTCCAACTGAGCAAAGAAGGGGCACCGCGTGGTGCCCCTTGATGTCTCTCGCGAGGTCTCTCAGGCGCGTTTGCGGAACACGAGATCCCACACGCCGTGCCCGAGGCGCAGGCCGCGATTCTCGAACTTCGTTACCGGACGATAGTCGGGACGCGGCGCATAGCCATCCGCCGTGTTCTCGAGCGTGGGTTCGCCGCCGAGCACCTCGAGCATCTGCTCGGCATACTCCTGCCAATCCGTTGCACAGTGCAGATAGCCGCCCGGCTTCAGGCGCGAGGCGAGTAGCGCCACAAACGGCGGCTGCAGCAGGCGGCGCTTGTGATGGCGCTTCTTGTGCCACGGATCGGGGAAGAAGACATGTACGCCGTCGAGCGAGCCTTCGGGCAGCATGTGCTGAACGACTTCCACGGCATCGTGCGCAATGATGCGCACATTCGACAACGGCGTCTCGCCGATGCGCTTGAGCAGCGCGCCCACGCCCGGCTCATGCACTTCGACGCCGAGGAAATCGTCCGCTGGACGCAGCTTTGCGATGTACGCCGTGCCGTCACCCATGCCGAAGCCGATCTCGAGAATGCGAGGGGCATCGGCGCGCGCGAAGGCGGCGGGCCAATCGAGCGGTTCGGGCGCGTAGGGCAGCAAGAACTGTGGGCCGAGAACATCGAAGGCGCGCTTTTGCGCTTCCGAGCTGCGCCCGGCGCGCCGCACGAAACTGCGAATGCGGCGCGGGTGGGCCACATCGTTCGGGTCGACGTGTGTGTCGTCGTCGCCCGTGGCGTTGGATTGCGACGCGCCCAAGTCGGCGTCGTCGTGGGCCGGTTGCGCGTCGTCAGCCGGCGGTTGTCCGTGGTTCGTCATGGAAACAAAAAGCCGTCTGGGCGACGGCTTGTCGAGGAATGCTGCGGCGGGCGGCACATCCGGCATTGCGGCCTGAGTCGGCGCCCAACACGATGATTTTTCGAAAGTTTTTCCCGTGCCGTGGCGTCGGGAACGGGCTCAATTATCCCTCGGAACGCCCTCGACTGGCAAGTTGACGCCCCGCGCACGCCCGGCAAGCGGTCTGCCTGAGCGCCGGCGCGAAGCCCGCACGTTGGCCCTTGCCGCGCCGCTGCTCGCCGGGGATTCGCGCTGGATCGACGTTAGCGCGTCTTCGTGCGCGGCGGCTTGGCGGCCACGCGAGCCGCCGGCTTGTGGCCGAGCGCGCCGGTGGTCTCCATGTCTTCGAGCCACGAGAGGGCGTCCGCGTGGCGCAGGAAGTGCCGCAGATAGTCGGGCGAGATGTCGTGCATGAGCGAGAGCGCGCGGTGCACCAGATGGCTGGAGTTGAGCGGTCCGGCATTCTCGGGCACCTGGGCGAGCGACTGACGCAGATTGCCGTCGGTGCTCAGCTTCGACCACGTCTCGCGGAAGTATTCGAGGACATCGAGGTCTTCGAAGGCGTCGTCGGTGGCGATGACCGTCGGTGTAAGCGCTACGGGCGCGGGCGGCGTGACGGGGCGTGTCGGCGGTGCCGTGGCCCCGCTCACCGGCTGAACGGCGTCGGTGGCGCTTGCGTTGGCGCCAGCGCGGAGCGTCTGGCCAGGCGGCGTTGCGGCTTTGGCGGCGCGAGACGTGGTCGGCGGCGCGGGCCGTTCACGGGTTCCCACGCGTTGCGCAATGCTCGCCGTCAATTCCGCAAGCGGCGAGACGAGACGTTGTGTCGTCGGGGCGGCATTATCGGCGGATGCGGCGGATGCGGCGGATGCGGCGGGTTCAGCGGATGTGGCGGATGCGGTGGATGTAGCGGATGTAGCGGGTGTGGTGGATGTGGCGGAAGCAGCGGGTGCCGCAGATGCAGCGGATGTGGCGGTTGATGAGGCGGATTCGGCAGACACGGCAGATTCGGCCCCGGTCGCGCCAAGCGACTGTGCAAACGCGTTGACGAGTACCGTCAGACGTTCATCGAGCACGCGCCGCACGTCGCCACGAAAGGCACGGCTGCGCAGCGCCAACGCTTCGATGCGATGAAAGCGCCCCGGGTCGCGTTTGTCGGCCCCTTGCGCGCGCCACACGGCGAGCTGCTCGGACAACATGTCCGATACCTCGTGCGCCTGCGCGGCGGCGGCCTCGGTGTGCGTCTCGTCACGCATGGGGCTTGCCCGCGTTGCTGGCACTGCTGCGCGGCATCGGCGCGATTTCCACGCGGCGGTTCTTCGCGCGACCGGCTTCGTCGCGGTTCGACGTGACGGGCTGCTCCGAGCCGAACGCCGCAGAGAAGATCGATGACGGCGGCACGCCTGCGGCGATCAATTCGCGCGTGACGGTGAGCGCGCGCTGGGCCGACAACTCCCAATTGTCGGCAAATCGCCGGTTTGTCTCGCGCACCTGCTGATCGTCGGTGAAGCCGCTGACCATAAGAATCTCATCGCTCGCCCGCAGATAGGCGGCCAGCGGTGTGGCCAGGCTGCGCAGCACTTCGCGGCCCTGCGGCTGCAACTGGTCCGAGTTCAGCGCGAAGAGCACGTTCCCGCTGATGCCGATGCGACCGTTCACGAGCGTGACGCGTCCGCCCGCAAGGGGGCCGGCCAGCGCCTTCTCGAGGGTCTCGCGGCGTTGCGTTTCGGCCCGGCGCTCCTTCACCTCGCGATCGAGTTTGGCGGACAGTTCGATCTGCACGCCGATCACGCCGAGCATGATGAGCACGAACGCGCCGAGCATCACCGACATCAGGTCGCCGAAGACGGCCCATGTCGGCGCGGCGCCGCCGACCTCGCCGCTGTCGCCGATCTCCGCGTCGAAATCGTCTCTCATGCTGCCGCGCTACCCGGTTGTGAACGCGTCTGCGCCAGTTCCTGAAGGTTTTCGAGGATCTGCTTCTGCGACATCACGCTCAGTTCCACGACCTCGCGCGCTTGCGCAACGTAGTAGCCGAGTTGTTCGTCGCTGCGCGCCATCGACTTGTCGAGGGCGGCTTCGATGCGTTGCAGATGGTCGAGCAGTTGCGAGTTCGATTCGCCGAACGATTGCACCGCGGCCCCGAAGGCATCGCCGAGACTTGCGATTTCCACCGCGCTGCCCGTGACCTGCGCCGACGCGGCCGCGAGCTTCTCCGTTTGCGCGGCGATGGCGTCGCCCAGATTCGAGCCGGCACGTTCGAGCAGTTGTGCGGACGTCGTCACCAGGTCGTCGACGGCGGCGCGTTGCTCGTTGCCGGCGTGCTTGACGGTGTCGAGCAGCGTGCCCAGCGTGTCGAGCAGGCGCGAGCGCTCTTCGAGCATGGCGTTGTCGCGCACCATGCTGTCCGAGAGCTTCTGGCGAAGCTCGCCGATGATCTCGGCGGCGGCCTTCGGCGCCTCGGACGCGGTTTGCACCAGACGCGAAATTTCGGCAAGCGTGTCGCTGGCGTGGGCGCGCGTCTGTTCGGACATCTCCAGCGCGGTGCGCGCGAGTGTGTCGCAGATGGCCTGTTGCTGGCTGGCGTTGTTCGCACCGACCTGCTGCCATTCCGAGCGCAGCGTGGCGAGCGTGCCTTCGAGCGTTTGCGTCCACGCGGACAGGCGTTGCGTTTCGCGCTCGGCCGTGGCGTCGTGATGGGCCGCGTTGGCTTCGTGAAGCGCTTGCAGCAATGACGCGCTGTGGTCCGTGAAGACGCTGGTCGTCGCGGCCACGAGTTGCTGATTGCCATTGGCCAGCCGCTCGCTCGTGCGTGTGTGTTCCGCGATGGCGTCGCGCCACGTTTGCGCGACGTTGGCCGATGTCGAATCCATCTGCGCGGAGACGCTTTGCAGCAACTGCGCCGCGCGTGCCTCGAAGGTGTCCGCAAAGCGGGTAAGCGCGCTCGCCAGATCGCGGGCGAGTGCGTCGTTGGCGGACTGCTGCGCGGTGAGGGCCTGCTTCCACTCGCCGGACACGACGCTGGCCGTTTCAGCCACGCTGTGCATCGCGCCTTCCGTGCGCAAGCTGACGCCGTCGATCAAATGCGCCGAGCGTTGCTCGAAGGTCTCGGTGAAGCGTGCGAGCGCGGCGCCGAGTTCGGTGTTCAGGGCGGCATTGGCCTGCTGTTGCAGCGCGATCGATTGATCCCACGCCTGGGCGACGCGCTCGTGCGCACCGCTGACATTTCCGCTGGCGGCGTCGAGCTTGGCGGCTACGTCGCCGAGCAAGGCCGTGGAGCGCGCTTCGAACGTCTGGGCGAAGCGTTCCAGCGCGACACCGAGGTCTTGCGTCAGGGCGTTGTGCGAGCGCTGCTGTTGGGCCAGGGCTTGCTCCCATGCCTGCGCGACGGTGGTCTGTGCCGTGGCGATGCTGCCGGTCGCATTGTCGAGACGGGTGGCGACGTCGTCGACCAGTCGGGACGAACGCGTCTCGAACGTTTGCGTGAATTCGCCCAGTGCGGCGCGCAGATCGGTGGCAAGCGATGCGTTGGTGCGCAACTGGGCGTCGAGCGAATCCTTCCAGACGTTTGCCACGCGCGCGGTCGTGGCCTCGAAGCGATCGGACAGGCCGTCCATCCGATCCTGCATCGCGGTGGAAACGGTCTGATGCCACGACGCCGACTCACGCGCGAGGCTGGCCATCGTCGCCTCGACCTCGGGGCGGATGGCGGCACCGGCGGCATTGGCCGTCGTCGCCACGCTGTCCTTCAGATACTGCTGCATGGCGCTCGTGAGTTGCGCGTACGAGGCGTCGGTCTTGGCGTGCAGGGCGTCCTGATTCGCGACGAGCCGCTCGCCGAGCGTCTGACTCTGGCGCTCCATGGCGGCCATCATGTCCTGCAGACGGTCGACGAGGGCGGGCATGACCGCCGCTTGCTGCTGGAGCAACTGCAGCGTGGTTTCGCGCTGATGCTGCTGCGAGAAGCCGCGCAGCGTCGTGACGATGCGCGCGTCGAGCGATTGCACGACCTGGGCGCGTTGCTTGCGGGCGAGCGCGGCGAGCAGACCGAGCATCGCGGACGTGGCGACCCCGGCCACCGACGTGCCGAACGCAAAGCCAAGGCCTCGGACGGGCGACGCGAGCGAGGCGCGGATGGCTTCAAGGTCGGTGGCGCCTTCGAGCGCGAGCCCGGTGCCGCGCAACGTGGCGGCCATGCCGAGAAAGGTGCCGAGCATGCCGAGCAGCACGAGCAAGCCGACGAGGTACGGCGTGAGGGCGGGGCCGGGCAGGCCGACGCGTTCACCTTCGACGCGCAGACGCACAGCGGTGCGCAGGCCGGCCGGGAGTGTGTCGAGCCACGTCGGCAGCGATGCGGGGACCGCGTTCAGGCCGGAGACGGCGGTGGCGAGGGCATCCGTCGCTTGATGGAAGCGTTTGAGTTCGAGGGCGCCGAAGAGATAGACGGCGGCGATGAGCAGGGCGACGGCCAGCGCGAGCGGGTTGGTGCCGGCATAGCCGATGGCGATCCAGCCGACGACGGCCAGCCCTGCGACAAAGGCAACGAGATCAACGAGGTAACGGGTCATGTTGTCCGGGTTCACTAACGTTTTCGCCGGGGGTAACCGACGCGAGGGCGGCGATCAGCCCTTCGATCGGTTCGAGGCGTATATCCAGTTCCGCGAGCAGAATGCTCTGCATGTCCCGGTGAAAGATGTCGAGCCACGTGCCGGCGGGCGCGAGCGGCGGTGCGCCGGGCACACGCGGGGCGGCCATCGCGGCTTGTTCCGTATCGCGCAGCCGCACGAAGTGCCCTTCGAGCAGATTCGGCACGCCAGCGAGAAGTGTGCGCTCACGCGCGGCCATCACGCGTTCCATGACGGCGTCGACGCTGGCGAGGCGGGCGGCGTGCGGTGCGAGCCGCGCCAACTGGCCGCGCAGGCGGGTGCGCAGGGCGCTGATTGCCGTATCCATCGTCTGCTGCGACGTTGCGTAGCGTTGGCGATAGGCGGGAAACTCCGCGAAGGACGCTGCCCGTTGACGCTCGGCGGCGCTCAGGGCGCGGATCTGTCCGCCGGGCGCGGCGGACAGGCCGCAATCGCGGGCGATGGCGGCGGCGAGGTCGGCGCGCACGCGTGCCAGTTCGCTCGCCGGATCGTGCGCAGCAGTACGCGCGCCGGGCGTTGCGGCCGGCGGAGCGGATTTGAGGGCCGACGACAGGGCGATGGCGTCGGTCCAGCCCAGCCACTGACTCATGCGGTCCGAGAGCGACGGCGCGGCCTCAGGCGGGGCGAACGTGCTCAGACGGGCCAGCGAGCGTATGAGTGTCGGGGCGCTGATAACGGGACGCCGGGGCACTTGCACCATTTCACTGGGGGGTCGAAAACCCAGCAGTTTACACTGCGCGCGCGCCTCGCTCGTCCTTTGACGGTCCTTCGCCTGTCCTTTGCCCGCCCGTTGACGGTCTTTCCCCTGCCCGGCGCCTCAGAAGCCCCAGTAGCACACCACGTTCTGGCCGGCGCTGGCGTCGCTTACGGACGGGCTGAAGCCGTGCGCCCGACTGCGGGCGACGACGATTTTCGCCCGATGCACGTTGCTGCATCCGCCGACGTAGTCGAGCGTGCCGATCCAAAGCTTGCGTCCTGACGCGCCGGGGCGAAGTTGTGCCCACTTCTGGAGTTCGCGCTCGACGTCGGCGTCGTGCGTCGGCGCGTAGACCTCCTCGTGCGCAATGCCGTCGAGCAACGACGCGAAGGCGACACCGCCGGTGATGCCTTGTCGCGTTGCCGAGCCGGTGGCGTTCTGCATGACGAGGATCTTGTCGGGAAACGCTTCGCGAAGTTCTCGCACGAGATCGAGCGCGCCTTGCTGGCAAGCAGGGTCGCACGGGCCGTTGCGGGTACGCGTGCCATGCTCGATCAGTTCGAGATTGTCGAGATAGAAGCCGTCGACGCCCTGCGCAATCAACCGCGGCGCGACGTAAGCGACGATGAGCTTGCGGTACGCCGGGTCGGACGGGTTCATCCAGGTCTCATCGCGGTAGCCGTCGTAGCGGCCCAGATGCGCGCGGTGGTTGCTGCCGCAGGGGACGAAGCCGGCCGGGGCGTGGTGCCAATACGATCGAAAGCGCTCGCAGGCGCCGAGATTGAGATAGCTGATGACGCGGTTCTTGCCGCCGGCCTTGAGCGAGGCGATTTGTGCGGGCGTGACGTTGCCTTGATCGGGATCGGCGTCGATATCGATGAGCCGGAAGGTGTTCGCCATGCGTACGAGGTCGAGGCGGGCGATGTTGCCGTAGTAGCTGACCCACGGGGCGCCGATGCCGATATTGCGTCCGGTCGGTGCGCTGGCGGCTGCGCGGGGCGGTGGGGCTATTTGCGCGGACGCCACTGAGGCCGTGAGGGCAAGAAGGGCGAGAAGGGCGGAGAGGGCGCACAGAATGCACAGAACGCAGCGAAGCCATAACATCGCGGCTCGCCCACGATGTGGGACGCCGTGTAGACCGACCTGCCGGGCGTGAGTCGCCATGGAGGCGATGGACGCAAAAAAGCCGTCTGCAAGACGGCTGATCGATGAGTGCCGCGAACGCTGCTGAAGCATGCCGTGGAGCGGGCGACGGAAACAAAACACTGCACCCAACCCATTGATTTAAAAAAGATTTGTTCTGTTTTCCCAACGGGAACAGAAGTTATTATGTACCGCCCCGTCCTTCTTCGGCAAGTAAAGCTGTCTGCTCACATCTTATGACGGCCACCCACTGCCACCGAGGTTTGGCCATCGTGCGGCTCCAGAGAATGCTCGACCGTGTCCGATAAGCCGAGCCATGGTTCGTTGGTTCAGGAAAATCCCTCACTGAACAGTAGGAACATGCTGCAAGCAGATCCGTGCGAACGAACGATAGACGGCGCGTCGATCAGGTCAGCAGATAGCGGAGTCGCACCACGGTCGCGCCGGGCCTCAACTGCCATCCGTCCGGCAAGTCCATCGGTTCGACAATCCTGTGCAAGACGAGTAAGCGCGCCGCGACGTCCTGGGCGACGGCGAGGGCAGCGGCTTCCCAATGCTGGGCGCATTCGATCAGCAGAGCATTCTTTGAACTGTCCGGGTCGCTGAAGCCGGCATAGTCGCGCGTGCGCCGACCCCTTGGGTGTCTCTCGTCGCTGATGATCCAGTCGGGCACAGCGAGCTTGCGTGCGAGCGCAATCCCCTTGTCCAGCGGACCACACACTGACAGCGGCGCGGCACGTTCATGCATGGAGTGCAGGTCGAGCAGGAAGTCCAGCATCATCGCATCCGACCAGATCATGCCGATGGGATTGGCGATGTTCTTGCCGAAGGTGTCGGGCGCCGAGCCGTACACGGGTTCGAACAGCGAGGGGAATGTGCGCTCGGGGTTCAGCTTCGCCGACTGCGCCAGGCCAAGCCGAGGTCGGACAGGATGTCGATGTGCTGCTTGTCCGAGGCGGTGTTCGGATAGCGCGACGCCATCTCGGCCTGTAAATGGAGAAAAACCGTTTTTTTGGCGCGCGTTCAGCATGTTGTGCGGTGCTGGCAGTACGGCAGCAGCCGGCAAAGGACGCTGGGCAAGGTTTGGTGCAGTTTCGGAGGAGGGGCGAAAACCCTTTACTCTTCGTGGTGCAAAAATAGCTTTTCGATCGGATAGTGGTTCTTGACGAAGGGCGACTGGATCACGATGTAGCTGAAGTACTTCTCGATGTTGATGCTCTGCCGGAGCACGTCCTCGGCGATGCTGTGGTAATGCGCCACGCTGCGGGTGACGAACTTGAGCAGGTAGTCGAAGCCGCCGCTGACCAGGTGGCATTCGACAACCTCGTCGACGTTGCGAATGGCGGCTTCGAACTTGGCGAAATCTTCGCGGTGGTGGTCCGACAGCGTTACCTGGGTAAACACCACCTGCACGTCCCCCAACTTGGCGAGCTGCACGTGGGCGCCGTAGCCCGTGATGTAGCCAGCCTTCTCCAGGCGCTTGACCCGGATCAGACAGGGGCTGGGCGACAGCCCGACCGCATCGGCCAGGTCGACGTTCGTGATTCGGCCGTTGAGCTGCAGGTGGCTGAGGATGTGAATGTCGATCCGGTCCAGTTTTGGCGTATCAGGCATCATCTTTTTCCATCGCTCTTTTGAGGTCGCTTGAAGCTCGCAGCCATGTTAGCAGGTGGGCCTAGCGTCGTATATCGAGATGTCGCTGCTCGGTCTTGGCAGGCCGTCAAGAGTCGGCGCTAGCACAGGTGGCGAGGCCTGCGGACTCGGCGTGCGCGGTGCTTGCGCCCACGCCTGCCGGCGCGATCCGGCGCGACGGCGCTTCCTCGTTTGCCATCTCGCCCATCAATCCGGCGTTCTTGCCATATCGGTCAGCGGCCTGTCGGCGCCGCAAGTGAGGAATGCACGGAGTAACGATGTGACAAATCCGGTCATGGTGAGTATGGCTCGGCGTTAGATTCTGCGGGTGTGACGCAAAACCATCGGAAATTGCGCTTGTGAGAACGATTTGGCATTTTCTGCTGCATACCCCGTGCGACACTGAATTGCAGCCCGATGGCTGCCCAAAGGTCGGCCCAATCCGGCATCGACATTCCCGCACGAAGAGAAGGGCCAATGAACATGACCATCAAATCACGTCTGATTGCGGTGATCGCATTTCTGTCTGTGTTGGCGGCCGGCATAGGCATCCTGGGCTTGCACGGCATGAACAGGTCCAACGACGGATTGAAGGCAGTTTATGAGGGCCGCACGCTGGCGCTGGAAGAGCTCTCGAAGATCGATGCGCTTTTGCTACACAACCGGCTCGCCCTTTCGCTGGCGATAGTCGATCCGATGGTGGATGTAAAGGCCGAGTCCGCGCGCATCGAGAAGAACGTTGCCGAGATCGACACCACCTGGCACGCCTACCTGGCGGCGACTCTCATGTCGGACGAAAGGCATCGGGCGGAGAAGCTGGCGAGCGACTGGTCACGGATGGATGCGCAGAGCATGCTTCCCGCCGCATCCGCCCTACGCAGCGGCAACGTGGAAGCGGCAAAGGCGGCGCAGGACAAGCTGCAGGCGTCGGCGCCTGCCATCGTGCAGCAGCTCGACGCCTTGCGAAAGCTTCAAGTCAACGGCGCCCGCGAGGAATACGAACGTGCGGCTGCACGCTATGCAATGCTGCGCAATTCTGCGGTGACGGTGATCGTGCTCGGGACGCTGGCCGCGGCATTGTTTGGCTATTTCCTGATACGCAATATCTACCGCGACCTCGGCGGTGAACCGCGTTACGCGGCGCAGATCGTGCGCGGCATTGCGGCCGGCGACCTGACTGCGAAGATCGCGCTCATGAAAGGAGACAGCGAGAGCCTGTTGGCAGCGATGCACACGATGCAAGGCAATCTCACCCAGACCATTGGACAGATCAATCAAGCGACGCACGCAATCGACGAAGCGTCCGAACAGGTCGCATCAGGCAGCACCGATCTGCGTGAGCAGACCGAGCAACAGGTTTTCTCACTGAAAGAAACCGCTTCCTCGATGAGCGAGATGGCGTTGACCGTCAAGCAGAATGCGGAGAATGCCCACGAAGCGAACCGCGTTGTCGTTTCCGCATCCGAAACGGCGCAGAGAGGCGGCGCGGTAGTGGCCGAGGTGGTCGACAAGATGGAGTCGATCAATTCTGCGGCAAAGCGGATCGTCGACATCATCAGCGTGATCGACGGCATCGCTTTCCAGACGAATATCCTGGCCTTGAATGCTGCTGTGGAAGCGGCACGTGCCGGTGAGCACGGGCGGGGCTTCGCCGTTGTCGCCGGCGAGGTGCGCAACCTCGCACAGCGTTCCGCGAGCGCCGCCAGGGAAATTAATGAATTGATCGACGATTCCGTCGGCAAGATCGATGCCGGTGTTCAGTTGGTGCGGCAGGCAGGGGGAACGATGAACGATATCGTGGAAAGCGTCGGGCGCGTGACCCACATCTTCAGCGATTTCGCGACCGCAAGCCAGAAGCAGACCTCCGGTATCGATCAGATCAGTCAGGCGATCGGCCGGATCAAGGCCGTCACGCAAAGGAACGCCGTGCTCGTGGAGGATGCAGGGAGTGCAGCCGAGTCGTTGCGCGACCAAGCGGTCAGATTGTCGCAACTGGTCACAGTGTTTCGACTGGACGAGGTTCCCGCCATTGGGAGCGGCCGCTCGTTGCCGGAGGGTGGCAGCGAAACCAATGCCATATCGCTACTGCGCTTCGCTGCCCAACGCTGAACGGCAGGCCACCGGAGAATGGGACTGCTCTTGTCGATATTGTTATCTGCAAAAAAATCTTTTGAGGAATCATGGCCGACTTCGCCCCCCTGAAGCAGGAAACCCACATGTTCGAACCGCCTGCGAGCTTTGTGAAGAATGCAAACATCTCGGGCATGGACAATTACCGCGCCATGTGCGCGGCCTCCGAACGTGACTACGAAGGATTCTGGGCCCAGCACGCGCGCGACCATCTGTTCTGGCACAAACCCTTCACCAAGGTCCTTAACCAAAACGACGCCCCGTTCTACCGCTGGTTCGAAGACGGGCAGCTCAACGTCTCTTATAACTGTCTAGACCGCAACCTGCAGAACGGCAATGCCGCCAAGACCGCAATCGTCTTCGAGGCCGACGGCGGTCAAACGACCCGGGTCAGCTACAAGGAGCTGCACGAGCGCGTTTGCCAGTTCGCCAACGGACTCAAGTCGCTCGGCATCCGGAAGGGCGACCGGGTCGTCATCTACATGCCGATGTCGGTCGAAGGCATCGCCGCCATGCAGGCCTGTGCCCGCATCGGCGCCACCCACTCGGTGGTGTTCGGTGGCTTTTCGGCCAAGTCGCTGCAGGAACGCATCATCGACGCCGGCGCTATCGCCGTCATCACCGCCGACGAGCAGGTCCGCGGCGGCAAGCACCTGCCGCTCAAATCCATCGTCGACGAAGCGCTCGCCTTGGGAGGCTGCGAGCACATCAAGCACGTCGTGGTCTACCGGCGCACCGGCGCCAACATCCAGTTGGCCGAAGGGCGTGACAAGTGGCTGCACGACGTGCTGGCCAGCCAATCCACGGCATGCGAGCCGGAATGGGTCGACGCCGAGCATCCGCTGTTCATCCTCTACACCTCGGGCTCGACCGGCAAGCCCAAGGGCGTCCAGCATTCGTCCGGCGGCTACCTCCTGTGGGCGGCGCTGACGATGAAGTGGACCTTCGACATCAAGCCCGACGACGTGTTCTGGTGCACCGCCGACATCGGCTGGATCACCGGCCACACCTATATCGCCTATGGCCCGCTAGCGGTAGGCGCGACCCAGATCGTGTTCGAAGGCGTGCCGACCTACCCGAACGCCGGCCGCTTCTGGGACATGATCCAGAAGCACAAGGCCACCATCTTCTATACCGCGCCGACGGCGATCCGCTCGCTGATCAAGGCTGCCGACGCCGATCCGGACGTGCATCCGAAGAAATACGACCTGTCGTCGCTGCGTCTGCTCGGCTCGGTCGGTGAACCGATCAATCCGGAAGCGTGGATGTGGTACTACAAGAACGTCGGCAACGAGAACTGCCCGGTCACCGACACCTTCTGGCAGACCGAGAGCGGCGGCCACATGATCAGCCCGCTGCCGGGCGCCACGCCGATGGTGCCGGGTTCCTGCACCTTGCCGCTGCCCGGCATCATGACCGCCGTCGTAGACGAGACCGGCCAAGACTTGCCGAACGGGCAGGGCGGCATCCTGGTGGTCAAGCGCCCGTGGCCATCGATGATCCGCACCATCTGGGGGGACCCGGAGCGTTTCCGCAAGAGCTACTTCCCGGACGAGCTCGGCGGCAAGACCTACCTCGCCGGCGACGGCGCGGTGCGCAATGAAAAGACCGGCTACTTTACTATCACCGGCCGCATCGACGACGTGCTCAATGTCTCCGGCCACCGGATGGGCACGATGGAAATCGAATCGGCACTGGTCGCCAACCCGATCGTCGCCGAAGCGGCAGTGGTCGGCAAGCCGGACGAAACCACCGGCGAATCGATCTGCGCCTTCGTGGTGTTGAAGCGGGCGCGCCCCACCGGTGACGAAGCGAAGCAGATCGCCAAGGAGTTGCGCGACTGGGTCGGCAAGGAAATCGGCCCGATTGCCAAGCCCAAGGAAATCCGCTTCGGCGACAACCTGCCGAAGACCCGTTCCGGCAAGATCATGCGCCGTTTACTGCGCGTGCTGGCCAAGGGAGACGACATCACGCAGGACGTTTCCACGCTGGAGAACCCGGCGATCCTGGCGCAGTTGAAGCAGGCGCAATAAGCGGTGCCATGACTGACTACATGAGGGAAAAAATGAATCTGAAGCCGGAAGAAACCGGAAAGGCGTTGGCAAAATAGAGAGTTGTGAACCCGCCCGCTTTTTCGGGCCAGACTAACTTGGGATAGCTCCGATTTATAAAGCTCGTGCAGTCTTCTTGCTGAATGCTTCGGAGCTTTCTTAGCCCAGACTGGAAAGCGGACGGGCCCGATTGTAATGCTGCCGCCAGCCCTCGATCACGTCGATTGATATTGGCGCGTTATTGGCCAGTGCCATCAAAATCAGACGGGACGAGAAAATTTGCACCGTATTGACCGGTGGGAACTGGGGTTCATGCGACTTTTCTGAAATTTACAAGCCTGTTGAATAAGCTTCCCCAGAATGGATTTAAAAGTCCCCGCCCTACCAATAGAAAAATTGAACTCGCTTGTGAAATTGCGTCAATAATCAGCAGAGTGCCTGATTAATGATGGCAAACTGCTTGACGGTTTCCTGCTGCCATGGCCCGCCGTTGCGTGCCATGGCCACGCCGGCACCGACCTCCACCAGCCCCGCTTCGGTGAGCCAAGTACCCAAGCCGCTCGCGCCCGTGACATCCACACGGACGAGGGAACCGGCATAGGCGCCCGACCAGTGTGCGATCAGTCCCTTCGCACCTTCGCAGTCGGGAGCCACCACCGGCCCGATGGCGTGGCCGCGGCCAAAGCGGCGCATCATGGAGAAGCCCACAAGTTCCCCATTACGTTCAAGCACGGCAGCCTCCGCTACGGAGGCCAACTGTTTCACCAGATTGTCGCGCGACATGCCGGTGGCCCGATTCGCCAGTTCGACGATTTTTTCGATGTCGCCCGGTTCGGCCAGGCGGATGCTTTCCCCGGCGGCGCGTGCTACAGGAGCGATCGGCGTCATCGTGCCCTGGTGCTGATGGATGGTGCCCGTCGCCACAAAGCCAAGGCGTTCATAGAGCGGCTGCCCGGCGGCTGTCGCGATGAGCAGCGTGCAGCGGTTGCCGAGCACCTCCAGCACCAGGTTCATCAGCGCGCGGCCGATGCCTTTGCCCTGATGTTCCGGCGCAACGATGATCATTCCAAGCGATGCATGCGAATCTCCCTGTTTCCAGCACAGAGCGGTGCCGATCATTGCGCCGTCTTCTTCTGCAACGAAGCCGGTGCCGAGTCGAAGGACAAATTGCCAGTCTTCAGGGCGATGCAGCCAGCCCACAGCCTGCGATAGCGCATGTGCTGCGGACAGGTCGTTTTCAGTCATCCGGCGATAAGTGACTGCGGTATCGGTTGTCTGAATTGTCATGGTGTTTTCCTTGTGCGTCGTCTGTTCGACGAGGTGGTGATGAAGCACTCCCCCGACGGGAACTGGTGGCTGAGCGGGAGGCGGACTCTCTTCCTGCCCGCAGCGAACTATCAATGGATCTAACCGAGCGAATGACTGAGCAGCGCGAAGCGCGTGACCGCCGGCTCGGGCCGCGGCGGTTCGCCTCGTACCATCGAGGTCACCGTCTCGTCGACCTGAACCAGGCCCATCTCGATGAGCCAGGGGCTGAGGCCGCTGCTGCCCGGTACGTCGACGCGCACGAACGAACCTGCATGCGTGCCCGCCCAGTGGGCGATCAAGGCCTTGGCGCGCTCGGCATCGGGAGCGACGACCGGGCCGATGACATAGCCCAGACCGAACTTGCGCAGAGCGGCGAAGGCGATCAGCTCGCCGTAGCGGTCGATGGCGACGGCGTCGCCGACTGTCAGCAAGTGCTTGATCACGGTGGCGCCCGGCACGCCGGTCGAGCGGTTGGCCATATTCGCCAAGGCAGCCTCGTCGCGCGGGCTGGTCGGGCGGATGCGCTCGCCAGGGCCGAGCGGCACGAACGGCGTGCGGAAGACGCTGCCTTGGTGTCGGTGGGCCCAGCCGCTCTGTACAAAGCCGAAACGTTCAAACAATGGCACGCCGTTCGCGGTGGTATTCAGCATGACGGTGCGGTTGCCGATTTCCTCGAGGATGCGGGAAACCAGTTCCTTGGCAATGCCTTGATGCCGATGGTCGGGCGAGACAATCGTCATACCGAGCGAGGCGTAGTTGGAGCCGTGCAGCCAGCACATGATCGTCCCGATAATGCCGGACTCGCCTTCAGCGACGATGCCCTCGCCGAGTTCATGAACGAACTTCCAGTCCTCCAGCCGGTGCGGCCACAACGTCGACAGTGACAGCTTGTGTGCGGCCGGCAGGTCATCGGCCATCATCCTGCGGTAGCGGATGCCGCTGTTCGCCTTTCGATCATTCATGCTTTGCTCCTCATCTGCCTTGCCAACTGCGGCAACAAAAGCTGCGTTGCTTTTGCACAGCGTAGCGGATCACATTTCGATAGTCCGAAGACTCGGTCGATTGCTGGCATCTTGCCATATGAAAGAGCGTCTGACGACGGGGCAAATGCAATTCGAAATGATCGTCTGTCCGTTGCGCCAGAACGCAAGCTTGTGCCGTTCGGAGTGGGCAAGACCGCGCAAAATGCTTCGAGGGCACTCGTAAAATTCATTCAGCGTCATGTGGGCCGGGTTGCCATTCCTAGCGCCGGTCTCATCCGTATTCATGAAAAGGATAGGCGATGGAATGTTTCGACCCGGATCAGGTGGCAGTGCGCAGTGCGCATTTTATCGGCGGACGCTATGTCGAGGGCAGTGCCGACACGATGGACGTGAAGCGGCCATCGGACGGTCTGAGCTATGCCGGCCTGCCGGTGGCAGATGCCGACCTAGTCGACCAGGCGGTGCAGGATTCCTGGCACGCCTTCAGAAGCAGCAACTGGGCGCGTTGCGCGCCGCGTGAGCGTGCGCGCATCCTGCGGCGCTGGGCGGACCTCATCGATGCCGATGTGAAGACCCTGGCGCCGCTCGAAGCGACCGGTTCGACTCGGCCGGTCAAGGACGTGGCCACCTGGGACGTGCCGTTTACAGCGGACGGCATTCGTTTCTTCGCGGAGTGGGCCGACAAGATCGGCGGCGACGTTTTGCCGACCCGCAACGACAATCTCGGCATGACCATCGCGGAACCCTACGGTGTCATCGGCGCCATCGCGCCCTGGAACCTGCCGCTCGTGATGGGATCGTGGAAGGTGGCGCCGGCGCTCGCTGCAGGAAATGCGGTCGTGCTCAAGCCTTCCGAGATGACGCCGTTCAGCATCCTGCGCCTGGCCGAACTGGCGATCGAGGCCGGCATGCCGGAAGGGATCTTCAACATCGTGCAGGGCGACGGCCGCACCACCGGCGATGCCCTGTGCCGCCATCCACGGATTTCGAAAGTCACCTTCACTGGCTCGACCAGGACCGGCGCCGCCATCATGGCCACGTGCGCGGAACACGGCACCAAGTCGGTGACCCTCGAGTTGGGCGGCAAGAGTCCGCAAGTCGTCTTCGCCGACCTGCCTGACCTGGAAAAAACCGCGCGTACCGTTGCGCGCGCCATCACGCTCAATGCCGGTCAGGTCTGCGTGGCCGGGTCGCGCCTGATCGTGCAGCGCGCCGTCGCCGACCGCTTTGTCGAGCGCCTTTGCGCGATCTTTGCGGAACTCAAGGCCGGCAATACCTGGGATCCTGGCACCACCATGAGCCCGATCATTTCGAAACGGGAAATGGAGCGAATCGACGGCATCGTGCAGCGCTCGGTGACGGAAGGCGCACGCGTTGTTGCAGGCGGATGTCGCATTGCAACCGGCAACGAAGGCGCGTTCTACCAGCCGACCCTTCTGAGCAATGTCGACAGCCGCATGGACGCGGTCAAAGCGGAAATCTTCGGACCTGTGATCACGGTGCAGGTCTTCGATGACGAGGAGGAGGCGCTGGTGCTGGCCGACCATCCAGAGTACGGCCTGGCGGCCGGCGTCCATACCGCCGATATCGGCCGTGCATTGCGCATGGCACGCGGCATCGAAGCGGGCACGGTATGGATCAATCGTTATGGCCGCAGCTCGGATTATGTGATCCCGACCGGCGGCTACAAGCGCTCCGGTATTGGCAAGGACCTCGGCCGTCAGGCGTATGAGGCGAACTTGCGCTTCAAGAGCGTGCTGGTCGATTTCGCGAAGAACGGCTGAGATGGCCGCAGCGGCATTTTCTGTCGCGGCGTGCATTTCCGCCCTTGAAAAGGGCAGAAATTCCGCGTCTGCAGCCACGCCGGCGCGGCCAATTTCGGGGGGGCAGCAAATTATGCTGAGTGATGCTTCAAATACCACCATTT
Source organism: Pandoraea eparura (assembly GCF_902459725.1). Classification (GTDB taxonomy): domain Bacteria; phylum Pseudomonadota; class Gammaproteobacteria; order Burkholderiales; family Burkholderiaceae; genus Pandoraea; species Pandoraea eparura. The sequence continues at coordinate 649,807 of NZ_CABPSH010000001.1, read as the reverse complement.
CTGTGTTTGGACCCACTCAAAACAAGACATTCATACGAGAAGGCGGTGCTGTAATACTCATCAGGAGACAACGTTTTCGCGAGTGCAGAACGCAACGCAAAGCAAGCGTGAACGCGCTTCTCGACCAGGGCCGCCGACCGGACGCAGCGACTCCGCAGGCACGAATTTGTCACACACAGGAATCTGAACCATGACTACCAACTTGAGGCCGAAATACATTTCCTTCGATTGCTACGGAACGCTGATCAACTTCCAGATGAAAGAGAAGATGGAAGAACTTTTCGCCGACCGTGTCTCTCCCGAGAATATGAAGCAGTTCACCACCGACTTCGCGCGCTATCGCCTGGATGAAGTGATGGGCGACTTCAGGCCGTACGACGAAATCCTGTGCAATTCCGTCGAGCGCACCTGTCGCCGTTGGGGTTTCGAATGCCGCGACAACGAAGGCCTCGAGTTCTACGAAGCGGTGAAGACCTGGAATCCCCACCCGGACGTGCCGAATGCGCTGGCTAGGCTGGCCAAGGAATACCGGCTGGTGATCCTCTCCAACTCCATGAATGACCTGATTCCCCACAGCGTCGAGAAGCTGGGGGCTCCATTCCACCGCGTCTACACCGCCGAGCAGGCGCAAGCCTACAAGCCGCGCTTGCAAGCTTTCGAATACATGATCGATCAGTTGGGCTGTAACCCGGAGGACATCCTGCATGTGTCGTCGAGCTATCGCTACGACCATCTGTCGGCGGATGACATCGGCATCAAGAACCGCGCGTTCATCGCGCGTGGACACGAGCCGAGCTGGCCGGTCTGGGGTTCCCACGAAATGAAGGATCTTGGCGGTCTGCCGGCTCTGGTCGGTCTGTAAGCACAACGTCCATGAATCCGGAAAGCCATCAAGACAGGGCGCGGCGATGAAACTGGAATCCTATTGGCTCGATACCGCACCTGCCTTCACCGGCGGTGCGCCGGGACCGGTGTCAGGACGTGCCGATATCGTTGTGGTCGGGGCGGGCTTTACCGGGTTGTCGGCGGCGCTTGCGCTGGCCAGGCGCGGCGCCTCCGTGGTCGTGCTCGAAGCGGGCCGCGTCGTGGGCGAGGCATCCGGACGCAATGGCGGTCACTGCAGCAGCGGCCTGGCGCATGATTTCGGTTCGTTGGCTGGACGTCTCGGCCTGGAGAAGGCGCGCGCCTTCTACCAGGCTTACGACGCGGCGTTCCATACGGTCGAGGCGCTGGTCAAGCAGGAGCGCATCGACTGTGACTTCAAGCGTGTCGGCAAGATCAAGCTGGCCGCCAAGCCCGAACATTACGCCAAGCTGGAGCGCTCCTGCGAACTCCTGCGCCGCGAAGTCGACCCGCATGCCGAGATGGTGTCGGCAGCCCGCATCCGGGACGAAATCGGTTCCGACAAATTCTTTGGCGGGCTTCTACAGAAAGCCAGCGCACAACTGCACGTGGGCAAGTTCGGCGTCGGGCTGGCAGAGGCCGCTGCCCGAAGCGGAGCGCGTGTTGTTGAAGGCGCGCCGGTGACCGGACTGGAGCGCCTTTCCGATGGCGGCTTTCGCGTGACCAGCGGTCGCGGCACCCTCGATGCCAAGCAAGTCCTGCTGGCCACTGGAAATGCCCGTACGGGTCCATTCTTCTATTTCCGCCGCCGCATGATCTCGGTGGGCAGCTTCATCATCGCTACCGAACCGCTGGACACGGCCTTGCTCGATCGCCTGCTGCCGCAGCGCCGCAACTATGTCACCTCGAAGAACGTCGGCAATTACTTCCGTCTATCGCCCGACAACCGTTTGATCTTTGGCGGGCGCGCACGCTTTGCGATGTCCAATCCGCGTTCCGATCAGAAGAGCGGTCGCATCCTGCGCGCTGCAATGGAAGAATTTTTCCCTGAGTTGTGCGAGGTGGGCATCGATTACTGCTGGGGTGGACTGGTCGACATGACTGCGGACCGCTTGCCGCGCGCGGGCGAGCATCGCGGCATGTACTACTCGACCGGATACAGCGGACATGGTGTGCAGATGTCCGTGCATATGGGGCAGGTCATGGCCGATGTCATGGCCGGGAGCCCGGAACGGAATCCATGGCGGGAACTGGAATGGCCGGCAGTGCCCGGCCATTTTGGGAAGCCCTGGTTTTTGCCGATCGTAGGTGCCTACTATCGGTTGCAGGACTGGTTGCATTGATCGGAAGAGACACGATCAATGCAAACCGGCAGTGGTGAAAACACTGGCGTAACATTCATTCGAGACTCTTGAGGAGGCAAACATGGGCAACAAGAAATTCGACATCGACCCGCAGCATTCCGAGACCAGCAACCGCATCGTCGATGACCTCGGCCGCGGCGTTACACGCCGTGAATTGATGCGCATACTCCTGGCCAGCGGCATGCTGGCCTCCACCGCCGGCGGCCTGCTGACACATGCCGGCAATGCGTTCGCCCAGACCCCGAAGAAGGGCGGCAAGATCCGTGTGGCCGTGTCCACAGGCTCCACGGCGGACACGCTGGACCCAGCCAAGGGCGGCAACATCATCGACTACGTGCGGCACTTCATGTTCTACAACGGCCTGACCACCTTGGACACCAAGTTGGCGCCGCAGATGTCGCTGGCCGAATCGTTCGACACAAAGGACGCGACGCTATGGACCGTCAAGTTGCGCAAGGATGTGCGCTTCCATGACGGCAAGCCGCTGACCTCTGCCGACGTCGTGTATTCCCTGATGCGCCACAAGAATCCCGCCACCGCCTCCAAAGTCAAGACAGTGGCCGACCAGTTCGAGGAGATCAAGGCCACCGGCCCGAACGAACTTCAGATCAAGCTGACGGCAGCCAATGCCGACTTGCCCGCCTTGCTGGGCACATCCAATTTCCTGATCATCAAGGATGGCGCGACCGATTTCACCACCGCGAACGGTACCGGTCCGTACAAGTGCAAGGAATTCCGCCCCGGCGTGCGCTCGATCGGCGTGCGCAACGACAACTACTGGAAGCCGGGCAAACCCTACCTCGACGAGATCGAATGCTTTTCGATTCCCGACGAGGCCGCGCGCGTCAACGCGCTATTGTCGGGCGACGTGCAGTTGATCAATCCTGTCAACCCGCGTTCGGCGCCGAACTTCACGGCCGATTCCCGCTGCACGCTGTTCGAGTCGAAGACCGGTAATTACACCGATCTCATCATGCGCGACAATCTCGGCCCGGTGAAGAACCCGAACTTCGTGATGGCGATGAAGTACATGCTGGACCGCGAAGCCATCCTCAAGGCTTCCATGCGCGGTTACGGCACCATTGCCAACGACCAGCCGGTCCAGGCGAATAACCGTTACTACCTGGCCGGCCTGCCGCAACGCCCGTTCGACCTGGACAAAGCCAAGTTTCATCTGCAGAAATCCGGCATGGCCGGCATGACCCTGCCTCTGATTGCGTCGACGGCTGCCACCGGTTCGGTCGAGATGGCGCAGATCCTGCAATTGTCGGCGCAGAAGATCGGCCTGAACCTGGACATCAAGCGAATGCCGGCCGACGGTTACTGGTCGAACCATTGGGCCAAGCATCCGCTGTCGTACGGCAACATCAATCCGCGCCCGACCGTCGACTTGATGTTCACGCTGTTCTTCAAGTCTGATTCGCCGACCAATGAATCGGGCTGGAAGAACGAGAAGTTCGACCAGTTGCTGGTGGCAGCACGAGGTGAAACCAACGAAGGCAAGCGTAAGCAGATGTATGGCGACATGCAGACGCTGGTGCATGAACAAGGCGGCGTCGGCATCCCGATCTTCAACGAATCGCTCGATGGCTTTAGCAACAAGATCAAGGGCTACGCGGCGCACCCACTGGGTGGTTTGATGGGTTACATGTTTGCCGATCAAATCTGGCTCGACGCCTGATGGTGGATGGCCGATGCCGGTGCGGTATCGGCCGCTTCAATGCTGAAGGAAGCAATCATGAACGGAACCACAGTACGACTCGTCCTGAACCGGCTCGGTGTGGCCGTGTTGACCTTGCTGGCCGTGTCGCTGGTGATCTTCACGATCACGAACCTGTTGCCCGGAGACGCGGCGCAGCAGTTGCTCGGTCAGGACTCCACGCCGGAGTTGCTGGCCGCCTTGCGGATCAAGTTCGGGCTGGACCAACCTCCCTACCTGCGCTACCTGCATTGGCTGTTCGGACTGTTGACAGGCAGTCTCGGCAATGCGATGGCCAACGGCTTGCCGGTGGCCGAATTGATCGGCAGGCGCCTGCCGAACTCGCTGATGCTGGCGGCGGCGACGACCGCCGTGTCGGTGCCGCTCGCGCTGACCATCGGCATCTTGTCGGCGATGTACCGCGGCTCGCTGTTCGACCGCATTGTCAACGTAGCGACGGTGTGGACGGTTTCGGTGCCGGAATTCCTGATCGCCACTGTGGCGGTGCTGATTTTCGCGGTCAAGCTGCGTTGGCTCTCGGCGCTGTCGCGTACCGACGACATCGCCACGTTAGGGCAGTTCCTGAAAGCGTATGCGATGCCAGTGATGACGCTGTGCTGCGCCGTCTCGGCACAGATGGCACGCATGACACGCGCTGCGGTGATCGATCAGCTCAATTTGTCCTACATCGAGATGGCGCGCCTGAAAGGTGTTCGGCCGATCCGCATGGTGCTGACCCATGCGCTGCCGAACGCGATCGGCCCGATCGTCAACGCGGTTGCGCTTTCCCTGGCTTACCTGATCGGTGGCGTGATCATCGTCGAATCGATCTTCAACTATCCGGGAATCGCCAGCCTGATGGTCGACTCCGTTGCCATGCGCGACATACCGGTGGTGCAAGCCTGCGCGATACTGTGCTGCGCCGGCTATCTGGTGTTGCTGACCCTGGCCGATGTGTGCGCCATTCTTGCCAATCCTAGGTTGCGTAAATGAAAAACCCTGTGAATACCTCCGTCATTTCTCCGGCCGCGAGGCGCAGGCCAAGCCGGCGCCTACCGATAGCGGGCATGATCGGCATCGCGATCGTTGTGTTCTGGCTGGTAATGGCCCTGATCGGTCCCTACATTGCGGCGTATGGTGTCGGCGGCGTCATCGGCGATGATGTCTTCGCTCCGATGAGCATGCACCACCCGCTCGGCACCGACTACCTCGGGCGCGACATGCTCAGCCGTATCCTGCACGGTGCTCCCTACACCATCGGCGTGGCGTTGGCCGCGGTGTCGCTGGCCAGTTTAGGCGGCACTGCACTGGCCTTGTGCACCGCGGCGACCGGTGGGTGGTTCGACGCCGTCGTCAGCCGCGTCGTCGACACCATGCTCAGCATCCCGCATCAGCTACTCGCGCTGATCATTGTGGCCTCATTCGGTTCCTCGGTCCCGCTGCTGATCCTGACCGCCGGCATCGGTTACATGCCCGGTGCTTACCGCATTGGGCGTGCGCTGGCGGTGAATGTGCAGGCGATGGACTACGTGCAGGCGGCCAGGGTGCGCGGCGAGCGCCTGTTCTACATTACCTGCTTCGAGATGCTGCCGAACATGTTTCGGCCTGTGCTTGCCGATTTTGGCCTGCGCTTCCTGTTCATCGTACTGTTGCTGAGTGGCTTGAGTTTCCTTGGGCTAGGGATACAGCCGCCGCAGGCCGATTGGGGTCTGCTGGTGCGCGAAAACATTATCGGCCTCTCCGAAGGCGCACCGGCGGTGATAGTGCCAGCGATCGCCATCGCGACGTTGACCATCGCGGTCAACATGGTCATCGACAGTATGGTCGGCCGCAAGCGCCGTGGAAACGAGGTTTGAGATGAGCGACATCGTCAAGGTATCCGACCTGCGGGTTACCGCCCGCAATGACATGGGCGAGGATGTGCCCATCGTCCATGGCGTCGATTTTTCGATTCAAAAAGGTGAGGTGCTCGCTCTGATCGGCGAGTCCGGTTCTGGCAAGACAACCATCGCACTGGCGCTGATGGGCTATGCCCGCGCCGGCTGCCACCTGGCCGGCGGCACGGTCACCGTCGCCGGACACCAGGTGCTGTCTATGAACGAAAGCCAACTGGCCAACCTGCGCGGCCGCACGGTGTCCTACATTGCGCAAAGCGCCGCCGCCTCCTTCAACCCGGCCAAGCGACTGATGGACCAGGTGGTGGAGAGCGCGATGATCCACAAGGTGATGTCGCGTGAAGTCGCCGAAGCCAAGGCGGTCGAACTGTTCCGTGCGCTGGCCCTGCCGGAGCCGGAAAAGATCGGCATGCGCTACCCACACCAGGTATCGGGCGGGCAGTTGCAGCGCCTGATGGCGGCGATGGCCATGATCACCGACCCGGAACTGGTGATCATGGATGAGCCGACCACGGCGTTGGACGTGACGACCCAGATCGAGGTGTTGCGTGCCTTCAAGAAGGTCGTGAAGGAACGTGGCAGCACGGCGGTCTACGTGTCGCACGATCTGGCGGTGGTGGCGCAAATGGCCGACCGCATCGTGGTGCTGCGGGATGGCGAAATTCGTGAAACCGGTTCGACCACGCAGATCCTGTCCGCACCTGCCCATCCGTACACGAAGAGCCTGTTGGCTGCGATCGCGCCGAAGCAGCGTAATGCCGCCGCCAGCTTCGAGGCCAAACCGTCGCACGAACATCCGCTACTGGAAGTGTGCGGCCTCTACGCTTCCTACGGCATCGCCCGGCGCGGCGCGCAGGTCAAGTGCGTGCTGGACGACATCAACCTGGTCATCCCGCGCGGCGCCACCATCGGCGTGATTGGCGAATCGGGTTCCGGCAAGACCACGCTGGCACGGGCGATCGCCGGCATGGTGGCGCCGTCGGAAGGTGAGATCCTGCTGGACGGCAAGCGGCTGGCGCCTACGCTCGAAGGCCGCACGCGCGAGCAGTTCCGCCGCATCCAGTTTGTGTTCCAGAACGCCGATACTGCGCTCAATCCTTTGCACAGCATTGAGCGCATCCTTGCGCGTCCCCTTGAGTTCTACCACGGTATGAAGGGCGAGGCGCGCCGCAAGCGGGTATTGCAGTTGCTCGACCTGGTGCGCTTGCCGGCCACGGTCGCAGCGCGGTTGCCGGGGGAACTGTCCGGCGGCCAAAAGCAGCGCATCAACCTGGCGCGTGCGCTGGCCGCGCAGCCCGACCTGATCCTGTGCGACGAGGTCACGTCCGCGCTCGATACGGTGGTCGGCGCGGCCATCCTCGAGCTGATGGCCGAGTTGCGCAAGGAGCTGAACGTGTCCTACATGTTCATCAGTCACGATATCAGCACCGTGCGTGCGATCTGCGACGACATTGTGGTGATGTATGCCGGCCACAAGGTGGAAGCGCGCAAGCGAGAGGCATTGGCGCTGCCGCCTTTCCATCCGTATTCGCACTTGTTGATCTCATCCGTGCCGGCGCTGCGCCGCGGCTGGCTGGAAGAGGTGGGCGGGCACAATCCGGCGGCGTTGCCGGCGTTGGCACCGGCCGGACAGATGCGCGGCATCTGCTCGTTCCTGGACCGGTGCCCGCTGCGGGTGGACGGCGTCTGCAACAGCTTGCCGCCGCCGCGCCAGATGCTCGACAACGGCGGCAGCATCCTCTGTCATCGTTCCGAGTCGGAGTTGCGCAGCATTCAGACTCCATTGCGTGTGGTTGAAGGGGCGGTCGCATGAGTCAAAGATTTGTCCGGCTGGGCGAGACCAATCGTCCGCGCGTGCCGATCGTCATCGACGGGCATCCGGCTGAAGCCCTCAAGGGCGACACCTTGATGGTGGCCGTGCTCAACAATGTCCGCCAGTTGCGCGAATCGGAATTCGGCGACGGCAAGCGCGCCGGCTTCTGCCTGATGGGCGCCTGCCAGGATTGCTGGGTGTGGACCGCCGACGGCGAACGCCTGCGTGCCTGCACCACCGTGGTGGAAGAAGGAATGCATATCGTAACGAAACAACCGGAGGCGATATGGCCCAACCTCGCGTAATCATCATCGGCGCCGGTCCCTCGGGCGTGCGTTGCGCTGAAGCCCTGGTCGCAGCCGGCTTGCGCCCGACCGTGGTCGATGAAAACCGGCGCGACGGCGGCCAGATCTACCGCCGCCAGCCGGACAACTTCACGCGCCCTTATGCCAAGCTGTATGGCACCGAGGCAGAGCGCGCCCAGTCGCTGCACGAGAGCTTCGACGCGCTGCGCGGCAAGATCGATTACCTGCCCGAGACGCTGGCCTGGAATATCGCCGACGGCAGGGTGCATGTGACGAGCAAGCAGCGCACGAAGGCCTTGCCCTACGACGCACTGGTGATATGCGCCGGCGCCACAGACCGCCTGATGCCGGTCAAGGGCTGGCACTACGCCGGCACCTACAGCCTGGGCGCTTCGCAGATCGCGTTGAAGGCGCAAGCCTGCGCGATCGGCCGCCAGATTGTATTCCTCGGCACCGGGCCGCTGCTGTACCTGGTGGCCTCGCAATACATCAAGGCCGGAGCGAATGTCGTGGCGGTGCTCGACACCTCGCCCTTCATGCGCCGCGTGGCCGCGCTGCCGAAACTGCTGGCGCGCCCGGCCGTGCTGCGCAACGGCTTTGCGCTGGTGGCGAACCTGAAACGCGCGGGTGTGCAGGTATTGACTGGCATCACCCCACTCGAAATCAAGGGCTCGCCAGAAACCGGCGTGCAAGGCGTGGTCATCCGCGACAACCGCGGCAACGAGCGCTCCTTTGAGTGCGACGCGGTGGGGATGGGTTACCACCTGCGTCCCGAGACCCAGCTTGCCGACCTCGCACGCTGCGCCTTTCGTTTCGACCACGAAACGCGCCAGTGGCTGCCCGAGGTGGGAGAAGACGGACGCACTTCGGTGCCGGGTGTTTATCTGGCTGGTGACGGCATGAAGGTGCTCGGTGCGGATGGGGCCGAGATCGGCGGCCGCCTGGCCGCGATGGCGGTGTTGAAGGATTTCAAGCTCAAGGTATCGGAAGACGAATTGCAAAAACTGCGGGCGGAACAGGCGAAGATGGATCGCTTCCGCCGGGGCCTGGTGCAAGCCTTTCCGTGGCCGGCGCAACAGGCGGCGCAATTGCCGGACGACGCCATCGTCTGCCGCTGCGAAGCCATCACGGCCGGCGAACTGCGCCGCGTGGTAGGTGAAACGGGCGCGCAGGAAGCGAACCGCGCCAAGGCCTTCAGCCGCGTCGGCATGGGCCGCTGCCAGGGCAGGTATTGTGGACATGCGGGTGCGGAAGTCATCGCGCATGCCGCCGGCGTGCCGGTGGAACAGGTAGGGCGCCTGCGCGGACAGGCACCGGTGAAGCCGCTGTCGATTGCGGTGCGAGAGGAAGTGGAATGAATGCGCAGAGAGCAGATGTGATCATCGTCGGCGGCGGCATCATGGGTGCCGCCACGGCCTTCTTCCTGCGCAAGCGCGGTGTGTCCGTCATCCTGCTCGAACGCGGATTGATCGGGCAGCAGGCTAGCGGCGTCAACTTCGGCAATGTGCGCCGGATGGGACGCCCCCTGGAGCAATTGCCGCTGTCAAACCGTTCGCGCGAGCTTTGGCTGAAGTTCAAGGAATTGTTCGGTGAGGATGTCGAGCTCTTGCTGAACGGCCAGATGCGCGTCGGCTTCACGCCGGAGCACGAGGAACGCATGGCAAAGTATGCGCAGGAGGCGAAGGACTTCGGGCTGGGGATGCAGATGATGAGCGGGAAAGCGTTGCGCGAACGCTTTCCGTACCTGGGGCCGGAAATCATTGCAGGTTGCTATGCCCCTTACGAGGGCCATGCGAATCCGCGTCTGGCGGCACCGATCATCGGCCGTGCAGCAGTGCGCGAAGGCGCGCAGGTGTTCGAGAACACCGAGATCGTGAGCGTCGAAAAGGAAGGCGGGGAATTCCGAGTGAGCGCCGCCGATGGCCGGATCTTCCGTGCGCCGGTGGCGCTCATCACCGCCGGCGCATGGGGGAACCGCATCAGCACCAGCTTCGGAGAATCGGTGCCGATGATCGCCAAGGCACCGCAGATGTGCGTCACCGAACCTGTGCCTTACGCCATCGGGCCGACCACTGGTGCACTGTCGGACGATCCCGATCAACTCGTCTACTTCCGCCAGGTGGCGCGCGGCAATATCGTCATCGGCGGCGGGGGCCGTGAACTGGCGGACATAGAGAATCGGCGCGCCTACGTGAACCCGTACAGAACGCTGACAAAGCTGAGAAATGTGCCGCGCCTGGTGCCGGCATTCAAGCACCTGCACATCATTCGCGTCTGGAGCGGGATCGAGGGTTACATGGAAGACAGCCGACCAATCATGGGGCCGAGCGCGCGCGTGCCAGGCCTGTATTACGCGTTCGGCTTTTCCGGCGAAGGCTTCCAGTTGGGGCCGGGCGTGGGCGACGTGATGGCGGAACTGATCCATACCGGCGCCACCACCACGCCCATCGAGCATTACCACATCGGGCGTTTTGCCAAGCCGGTGGCGAACGCCGCATAGCTTCATCTACATCATCATCGTCGAAAAAACACCATGTCGAACTTACATCAAGCAGCTGCCGTGCTGGCCAACCCGCCGTCCTTCGTCGATCTTCGCAAGTTCGCGCAGGACACGAGCCAGGGCATTCCGGTGGCCGCTCCGGCCGGGCAGGACCGTTTCCTTTCCAGCCGCCGCGTCCTCGACTGGGAGCCGAGTCCCGTCACCGCGGGCGTGATTACGCTCGAAGCCGGCGGCGGCTCGGTGCAGTCCCTGCCAGCGGATGAATTCATCATCGTCAACGAAGGCTGCCTGACGCTCACGCAGCAGGGCTCCAGCCTCACGCTCGGGCCGAACCAGAGCGCGGTGCTCAAGCACGGCGCCGCATTCACCTGGTCGGCGCAAGGGCCGGTGTCGCTGATCTTCACCCGCTACAACAAGAGCCAGGTGGGCGACGGCGCCATCGTGCCGATCAAGGAAAGCCCGGAAATGGGACCGTCAGCAGGCGGACCATCCGCCGAGCTGCTGCTCACCCCGGCCCCGACGTGCCGCAATTACACCGACTACAAGACTGCGGACGGTGAATTCACCTGTGGCACATGGGACTCGACGCCCTATACTCGCCGCGCGATGTTCTTCCGCCACATGGAACTGATGCACCTGCTGGAAGGCAGCGTGAGCTTTGTCGATGAAATGGGTCGCAGCCGTACGTTCTCGAAAGGCGACATTTTCCTCATCGAGCAGAAGGCGTCTTGCAGTTGGGACAGCCGCGTGCAAGTGGCGAAGGTGTACGTGATCTACCGCCCGGCGTAATGCTTCAGAGCGCCGGTGCTTTTGAATTTGTCTCATCTTCCTCAGGACGCTTGGCTCGCAGGCCGCAATGTCTACGACTATTTTAGATACCGCGCCCAAGCGCGCCTCGCTCGCCGCGGAACTGAAATGCCAGGCATTGGCAGGTCCGCCGTTGCCGATGCGGGAAATCGCCCGGCTCAGCGCCGAATGAACCGACGGAACCTCCATGACGTTTCTCTATAAAGCCGATCCGATACGCGGCGCAGAATGGGCGGAACTGTTCGCCCGCAAGATGCCGGAGCTGCCGTTTCGCATCTGGCCCGACGTTGGGGATCCACGCGATGTGCGTTACCTGGCCGCATGGCAGCCGCCGGAAGACCTGGCGACGCGGTTTCCTAACCTGGAAGTGCTGTTCTCGACCGGCGCCGGCACCGACCAATTCGACTTTTCCATGATCCCAGCGACGCTGCCGGTCGTGCGCATGGTCGAGTCCGGCATCATCGGTGGCATGGTCGAGTATGTGACGCTTGCCGTGCTTTCCCTGCATCGCGAGTGGCGCACTTATCTCGACCAGCAGCGCGAACAAAACTGGAAGGTGCATCGCGTGCAGACGGCATCGTCGCGGCGTGTCGGCGTATTGGGTCTGGGCGTGCTGGCGCGCGCCGTTCTGGAGAGCCTGAACGGCTTCGGCTTTTCCTGCGCCGGCTGGAGCCGGTCGCCACAACAGATCGAGGATGTCGAATGCCATGCCGGCGCGGACGGACTGCAGCAATTCCTGGCGCGCACCGACATCCTGATCTGCCTGTTGCCCTTGACCGAAGGCACACGCGGCATCCTATCCAACACGCTGTTCGACAAGCTGCCGCGCGGCGCCGCCGTGATCAATGTCGGGCGTGGCGGACACCTGGTGCAGGAAGACTTGCTGCAGGCGTTGGACGAAGGGCAGCTATCCAGCGCGATCCTGGATGTCTGCGAGCCGGAACCGCTGCCGCAAGACCATCCGTTCTGGACACATCCCAAGGTGATGCTGACACCGCACATCGCCAGCATGACGCAGCCGGAATCCGCGGTCGAAGCGATGATCGATAACCTGTGCCGGCACCAGGTGGGATTGCCGATGATCGGATTGGTCGATAGGGCACGCGGCTACTGACGAGTGCGCTGAATCAAAAAATGGAGAGGTAATGCAAATGAAAACTCTGTTGCTGAAAAAAGAAGAAGTCAGCAGATTAATCCGCATGAAGGAAGTCATCGGTACAGTGGAAGAGGCGTACAAAGCCTTTAACAGCGACCAGGTGGTGCAACCCGACTATATCGGGATAGATCTGCATCCGCCGCGTGGGGACATTGACTTCAAGCTGGGCTATTACAAAGGCAATGAAATCATCTCAATGAAAGCATCTTCCGGCGGCTTCCCCAATAACCCGACGACATACGGCGTGCCGAGCGGCATGGGGACCATTCTGCTGTTTGATGCCAGGACCTGTGCGTTGATTTGCGTGATGGATGGAAGCCTGATCACAGGGCTCCGGACCGGGGCGTGTGGCGCTGTTTCGGTCAAGGCACTCGCAAGAAAAAATGCGAAAAGGATCACATCGATTGGTACCGGGAATCAGGCCAGGATGCAGATCCGTGCAATCAACGAGATCATGAAGATTGAAGCGATCCATGCATGGGACCACACCTCTGAGTCACTCTCCAGGTACAAAGCGGATATCGAACGCGAGTTTGGCATTCCTGTGGTGATGGCCAACTCTAAGAAAGAGGCGGTTGAGCAGGCGGATATTCTGATTACGACGACCCGCGGAAAAGGTGAGTTGGTGGAAGCCGAGTGGATAAAGCCCGGCACACACATTGTTGCAATCGGCACGGATGCAAAAGGAAAGCAGGAACTGGATCCGGAGATCTTCAGGAATGCAAAAGTAGTCGTTGACTCGATCACTCAGTGCAGCGAAAAAGGCGAAACCCAGCATCCTTTGAGCAAGAACATCATGTCCAAGGACGGCATCCATGCAGAGATTGGCGAGGTGTTACTGGGCGAGAAACCAGGAAGAGAAAGCGATGAGGAAATCACGATCTTCGACTCCACGGGTATGGCCATTCAAGACAACACTACTGCGACAAAAATCTATCGGAATGCCATCGAAAACAAGATTGGAACATTCTTCGAGTTTTTTGAATAAGGACTTTTCAAGTGCGCAACTACCCTACCATTCAGGACATTCACGAAGCCCAGGAACGGCTGAAGCCCCACATCAGGCGCACGCCGTTATTGCGCGCTGAAAAAATCGAGAAGTCCGTCGGTTGCCAGCTCTATCTCAAACCTGAAACTCTGCAGATTACCGGTGCCTTCAAGATTCGAGGCGCTCTGAACAAGGCACTGTCACTCCCGAGAGAAGAGATCGCCAACGGCCTGATCGCGACTTCTTCGGGCAATCATGCCCAGGGGATCGCCTATGCCGCCAGGATGCTGGGCGTCAAGGCGATCCTGGTCGTTCCCGTGACTACGCCCAAGTTGAAGATCGAGAATACAAAAGCCCTGGGCGCCGAAGTCGTTCTTTTCGACGGTGACACGGCCGCCCGATGGAAAAGAGTGTGCGAGATCGCCGAAGAGAACAAGTACGCGGCGGTTCACGGCTTCGAAGACCCGCTTGTCATGGCCGGCCAGGGAACGATCGGGTGCGAGATACTGGAGGACCTGGAGGATGTGGACACCGTCATCGTTCCCCTGGGCGGCGGCGGCCTAATTTCGGGAATCGCCACCGCCATCAAGGAAACGAAGCCGTCGGTGCGGGTCATCGGCGCAGAGCCTGCGTTGACCCCGAAGTATTATCAAAGCCGGATCAATAAGGAACGCACATCGCTTCCATTGAAAAATACCATTGCGGATGGGTTGCGAATCAGCGTTCCGGGCCAAAACCCGTATCCCATTATTGAAAAGTATGTGGATGAGATTGTTCTCGTTGAAGACGAACATATCATCGCGGGCATGCGTGCGCTTGCCAAAGACGCGAAATTGATCGCCGAACCGGCCGCCTCAATTGGCATCGGTGCTTTGTTGGCCGGTTCCATCAAAGTCAAGCCGGATGAAAAAGTGTGCGCGGTTTTGTCTGGCGGGAACTGGAATCTATCCGACCTTGCCGAGATATACAAGCTGGCCGATTAGACCTCCTTGCCCTTCAGTCCAGCGTTTGTACCCGCAGGCACAAACACCTGCGGGCGCTTCATACCAAGCGGCTGTGATGAACCAGGGAAGGGGGCCTTGTCGAGAAGGGATGCAGTGCCAGCCAAACGTAGCCACATTGCTTGTGCCGCTCGATCGCTTCCCCGGGCCGCGCCACCTTCCCTGATTCATGTCATCACCACTCTACGGAGTGGTGTCTTGTCTCGCATGATCTTCCTTTCCTAAGCCGATCCGCTCCACATTCCAGAATGGGCGCGACTGCTCGCACGCAACATTTCCGGCATACCTATGCGCATCTGGACCGATATCGGAGATCCACGCGAGCTGACTGTCTGGACGGTGCGAATGTCGTGGATTCTGAAACATAGACGGGATTTTCATGAACGCACCAATGGACATCCCCAAGGCGCTACGCCAATTCGGCCCGAAAGCGACCTTGCCAAGGTTGCCCATCCTGCAGCTCTTCCATGAGCGTGGACCCAAGCCGATTTCCGATCCGTAGGGCTTCAGTTCCCATCCCACAGCGCTCCAACAACGGCAGCCGCAGAAAATCTCACCCTTGTCCCAAATCGAAAAGGAATCTGCTCGGGCGTTGTGGCAATAAAGCATCTCCGTAGCCACGATCTTCATAAACTTGTATGCGTCAACCTGACATCAAGCTTTTGTCAACCTGTCGTCAACTCGTGGGAGATCAATCAAATGGCGTACAAACCGAAATTCATCAGCTTCGATTGCTACGGAACGCTCATCAACTTCGAAATGGGGCCGACCGCAAAGAAAATTTTCGACGGCCGTGTTCCGGCCGATCGGATGCCGGGTTTTCTGGACAGCTTCCGCTATTACCGCCTCGACGAAGTATTGGGTGAGTGGAAGCCGTTCTTTGACGTCGTTGAAAATTCCATTCGACGCGCGTGCAAGTTGCATGGTGTTGAATATCGTTCAACCGATGCCGTCGCGTTGTACGCCGCCGTCCCGACCTGGCAGCCCCATCCGAACGTTGTCGAGACGCTGCAGGCAATTGCTCCGCACATCCCGCTGGTGATCCTGTCGAACTCGATGGTGGATCTGATACCGCATAGCGTCGCCCACCTCAAGGCACCTTTCCACGCGGTGTACACCGCCGAGGAAGCAGGCGCCTACAAGCCGCGGGCACAGATGTTCGAATACATGTTCGATCAACTCGGCTGCGGACCGGACCAGATGATGCACGTCTCGTCGAGCTTCCGTTACGATCTGATGACGGCGTCGGACCTGGGATTCATGGCCAAAGCATTCATCGATCGCGGTCATGAGCCCGCATGCGACGGTTACGGTGTCAACAGATTGACCGATGTGCGCCAACTTCCTGGTTTGCTTGGGCTCGAATGCCCGCCCCAGACCACCGTGGCGGAACGAGTCGCATAATGCCGGATCATCGTCCAACCGCGGCGGCGGCGTTGAGTATGAGTACGCCGGCGCCCAGTCTTGCCCCGGACGAGGTGGAGGGACTGGTCAGCCGTCTCTACGGTATCCATGGTCGTGTTAAGCCGCTGGCGGGTGAGCGCGACCAGAATTGCTGCATCGAAGCCGCGGACGGCACGCGTTACGTGGTCAAGATCAGCAATCCATCGGAGCCGGTTTCGGTCGTCGATTTCCAGATCGCTGCGCTCGATCACATCGCCCGCTTGTCGCCCGACCTGCCGGTGCCGCGTGTGGTACGGACGCTCGGCGGACGGTCGCGCGACACCGTGGCATTGGCTGCCGGCGTTCAGACTACCGTGCGGATGCTGTCTTATCTCGACGGTATCCAGATCAAGGAGACTCCCCGGACCGCCGGGCAGCGTCGGGCAATGGGAGCACTGCTCGCCAAAGTCAATCTCGCGTTGCGCGATTTCTCGCATCCTTCGGCGATGCACGATCTGCTCTGGAATGTCTCCGCGGCACACCGCCTGACGGCCAAGTTCGATGCCGTTGATGACGCCCGGCGTCGCACACTCGCCGAGTCGTTCATGGCGCGCTTCATCGATCATGTCCTGCCGCGCCTGGCCTCGGTGAGGGCGCAGGTGATCCACAACGACTACCACCTCTACAACGTGCTGGTAGCGCCCGACGATCATGAACGCATCTTGGGGATCATCGATTTCGGCGACATGCTGCATGCGCCGCTGGTCGGGGAGGTCGCTACCGCGGCGGCCTTTCACATGACCGGCAACGCCGATCCGTTCGAGGGGCCGGCGCAGTTCGTCGGAGCCTATCACGCGACGCTGCCGCTGACCGACGTCGAGCAGGAGATCGTTGCCGATCTCATGGCGACACGCCACCTCATCACCGCACTAATCTCGGAATGGCGCGCCAAGCGCTACCCCGAAAACCGCGCCTACATCATGCGCCACAACCCCGCCGCCTGGGAGGCGCTGTCCCAGATGGCCGATCTTTCCCGCGACGAGATGCGCGACCGATTACTGACTGAAGTCCGTGAAGTACAACAAGGATAAGGAAATGGAAATGCCAATGGAAAATCCAATGACAGGCACCACCGATCTCAACATGGTCAACGCCTACATTCCCGGACGCGCCAATGTGGGAGCAGCCACCGCGGCGATGATCGCGCGGCGCGACGCCTTGCTCGGCCCGGCCTACCGGCTGATGTACGAGCATCCGCTGCACATCGTGCGCGGCGAGGGGGTGTGGCTGATCGATCCGGAAGGCCGTCGTTACCTCGATATCTACAACAACGTCGCGTCTCTCGGGCATTGCCACCCCGCGGTGACCGAGGCGATATGCAAACAAGCGCGGATTCTCGCGACCAACACCCGCTATCTGCACGACACGATTCTTGAGCTGGCCGAACGTCTGCTCGCGACCGTGCCCGAGACCGAGCTTGCGCATCTCATGTTGACCTGTACCGGCAGCGAGGCAAACGACCTTGCCTATCGCGTGGCCAAGGTCCGCACCGGCGGCACGGGCGTGATCGTGACCGACACCGCCTATCACGGCTTCACCGACGCCGTGTCGCAATTTTCGCCATCGTTGGGCGCGACAGTCGATCTCGGTGCGCACGTTCGCGTGGTCCCGGCGCCGCGCCTCTATCATGCCGAGGGTGCCGACCTGTCCGAACGTTTCACGCGCGATGTCGAGGCGGCGATCGCCGATCTGAAGCGTCACGGCATCAAGCCGGCAGCACTGATTGTCGATTCGGTTTTCACCAGCGACGGCATCCTGCCCGAGCCCGCAGGCTTTCTGAAAGGCGCGGTCGAGGCGATCAAGCGGGCCGGCGGCCTTTTCATCGCCGACGAGGTCCAGCCCGGCTTTGGCCGGACCGGCGAGCATATGTGGGGTTTTCAGCGTCACGGCGTCATCCCCGATATCGTCACCCTGGGCAAGCCGATGGGCAATGGGCAGCCTGTCGCGGGATTGCTGGCCACCGCCGACGCGCTGGCGGAGTTCGGCAAGAACTCGCGATACTTCAACACGTTCGCCGGCAATACCGTATCGTGCGCGGCAGCGCTGGCGGTGTTGGATACGATCGAGAAAGAAGGTCTGGTGCAGCATGCCGCCCGGGTCGGCAAGATCTTGCGCGACGGTATTGCCGATCTTGCCAGCCGGCACGAAGCGATTGGCGACGTGCGCGGCGTGGGCATGTTCGTCGGCGTCGAACTCGTCTCGGACCGCGCAGCCCGAACGCCTGACCGTGAGCTCACCACCCGGGTAGTCAATCGCATGCGCGACAAGGGCGTCTTGCTGAGCGCCTGCGCGATGGGGCACAATGTGCTCAAGATTCGACCGCCGCTGGTGCTGTCAGCGGAGCAAGCCGGCATGGTGATCGAAACACTCGACGAAGCGCTAATAACCGCAGCGCAATCGACAAAACCGGGCTAAGGCACCGGGCGGGAATTGGGCGCACAATTTTGCCGGACATAGCCAGCACGCTGCTGCGTTGTGCACCGCTTGCAGTGCTGGCACTGCCGCGCATCGCACGCCTTGCATCGCATCCGGCTACGTCCGCCAAATTGCACATCTTATTCCTGTGTGGCGCCTAACCGGAACTGCCACCAATGATGGTATCGACTCATGCGATCTTCACCATCCCTGGACCCGTTCGATATCAAGATTCTCGCGCATCTTCAGCGCGAGGGACGCTGTTCGAATGTCGAACTGGCCGCGGCCGTTGGCCTCAGTGAGAGTCCATGTCTCCAGCGTACGAAACGGCTTCAGGAAGTCGGCATTATCCGGGGCTACGGTGCGGATGTTGCACTGGAGAAGCTGGGCAGCCACGTCATCGTGTTTTCCGAGGTGACGCTCGGCAGCCACCGGGTGCGCGACTTCCGTCAATTCGAGGCAGGGACTGGCAAGTACCGCGAGATCGTCGAATGCTACAACGTCAGTGGCGGTTACGATTACCTTCTGAAAATCGTGGCGCCGAGCGTTGCCTATTTTCAGGCGCTCATGGAGCGGTTGCTGGATGAGGATATCGGGATCGAGAAATTTGCCAGTCGGATCGTATTGAGCCAGCCGCTTGCCCAGCGCGAATATCCGCTGAACGTTCTCATCACCGGAAAGCCAAGCTGGGAGTGACGAGCCGATGCAAGCCCGTGCAGGGCGCCGGAGTGCAACCCGATTACGTCACCGACCCCGATTCCCAGCCGGTAAAGACCGGCGCCGATGGTACTACCACGATCAAGGTACGCAACCAGGGCCTCAATGTCGTTACTGCAACGCTCGACACGCCGCCTTCAATTCCTGCGCAGACGAACCGCGACGAATACCTGGCAATGCTGTCGTTTGTACTGCCGCACTTGCCGGAATGATCCCCCGGCTGGGCCGAGGTTCAAGCCAGTTATCCCGGTTGCCAGATCCGTCGATCGCAAAACGCCCCTCCGTCATGGAAGGGCGTTTTGTTTTGCCTACCGTATTGCTAGCGCATTGTCGAAAAAAAACGCCTGATCCTCGAAGGGATGCAGGCGCAAAGAGGATGGGGAGGGAGGCGACTCCCCGCAAGTGAAGCGCTTGCGGGCTTACGCGAAGCCGCCCTGGCAGTGGTATTTGGTTTGCATGTAGTCATCGAGACCATAGCGCGATCCTTCGCGGCCGTAGCCCGATTCCTTGACCCCGCCGAAGGGCGCCGCTTCGGAGGCCAACGCGCCTTCGTTGATGCCGACGATGCCGGCCTGGAGCCGCCCGGCCACACGCGACACGCGGGCAATGTCGCGCGAATAGAAGTAGGCGGCCAGGCCGTAAGGCGTATTGTTGGCCAGGCGGACGACTTCGTTTTCATCGGAAAAGCGAAACAGCGGAACAACCGGGCCGAAGGTCTCTTCCGAAGCCAGCGCCATGTCGTGGTTCGCTTCGATGATCACCGTCGGCGCGAAATAATTGGGGCCGTCGGCTACGTCGTTCTTCACGCGCTTGCCGCCGGTTAGCAGCTTGCCGCCGCGGGCCAGCGCGTCCTGCACGTGGCTCTCGATTTTGTCCACCGCGCGGGCGTTGATCATCGGGCCGATCAGGGAGTCATCCCGAGTGGCCGGGCCGACGCGCAACGCTTCGACCCGGGCGACCAGCTTCTCGGCGAATTGCGCGTAGACGGCATCGTGCACATACACGCGGTTCGGGCTGACGCAGGTTTGTCCGCCGTTGCGGAACTTCGCTGCCATCAGGCCGTTGACTGCGGCATCCAGTTCGGCATCCTCGAACACGATGAAAGGGGCATTGCCGCCGAGTTCGAGCGACAGCCGCTTCAACGTGTCGGCCGACTCGCGCGCGAGGTGTTTTCCCACCGCTGTCGAACCGGTGAAGGTGATCTTGCGCACCCTGGTATCGGTCAGCCAGGCGCCGACGACTTCCTTCACTTTCTCGCGAGACGAGGTCACGATGTTGAGCACGCCGGGAGGAATGCCGGCCTCTTCCGCCAGCCGCACCAGCGCCAGTGCCGTCAGCGGCGTGTCTTCTGCCGGCTTGGCGACCACCGTGCAACCGGCGGCGAGCGCCGGAGCGATCTTTCGGGCGATCATCGCCAGCGGAAAGTTCCACGGAGTGATCGCAGCGACAACGCCGACCGGCTCCTTCGTCACCATCAGCTTCTTTCCGCCCACTTGTTCCGGAATGATGTCTCCGTAGCTCCGTACCGCCTCTTCGGAAAACCATTCCACATACGACGCGCCATAGGCGACCTCGCCGCGCGCTTCGGCGAGCGGCTTGCCCTGCTCGCGCGAGATGATCTTGGCGAGGTCTTCGCTATTTTCCACGATCAGTGCATGCCAGCGCTTGAGGAAGCGAGCCCGTTCGCGTGCAGGAAGCGCGCGCCAGCCGTCGAAGGCGGTCTGCGCAGCGGTGGCCGCCATCTGCGCATCCACCGCACTGCTGTCGGACACGCTGGCAAATGTGGCGCCCGTCGCCGGGTCGGCAACCTCATGCTTGAATCCATTGATGCAGTCACGCCATTGGCCATCGATGAAGTTCTGCTCCTTGAGCAGGTCGGTACGGGTAAGAGTCAGAGACATGGTCGAGAGTCCTTATGTAAATGCATGAAGGGACGCGATTACGCGCCGTGTTAACTTCCCGGTAGTGGAAATGAACAGCGTGGTGTTATGTTAGTCCCGCCTGCTCAGCGGAAATTTGCATATAGCAGTGCGGAAAGCAGCAGAAATTGTGTATTTCGTGCGCGTTTGGCATGTTCTGCCGTGCGCGGGAGGAGGGAATTGTGCGGCTAATTCTTGCGCGATCCCGTCCTGCACGGTAGGGATCAAGTGTCCTGATCGTCGTCTGCGATGTGATGCTCAATAACGGTCATTCATGACCGTTGAAGAGCTTTTCGATCGGATAGTGGTTCTTGACGAAGGGCGATTGGATCACGATGTAGCTGAAGTACTTCTCGATGTTGATGCTCTGCCGAAGCACGTCCTCGGCGATGCTGTGGTAATGCGCTACGCTGCGGGTGACGAACTTGAGCAGGTAGTCGAAGCCGCCGCTGACCAGGTGGCATTCGACAACCTCGTCGATGTTGCGGATGGCGGCTTCGAACTTGGCGAAGTCTTCGCGGCGGTGGTCCGACAGCGTCACCTGGGTAAACACCACCTGCATGTCGCCCAGCTTTGCGAGCTGTACATGGGCGCCGTAGCCGGTGATGTAGCCAGCCTTCTCCAGGCGCTTGACCCGGATCAGGCAGGGGCTGGGCGACAGCCCGACCGCATCGGCCAGGTCGACGTTCGTGACCCGGCCGTTGCGCTGCAGGTGACTGAGGATGCGAATATCGATCCGGTCCAGTTTGAGCGCGTCAGGAATCATGGGTGCTTGCCATTTCGTGCATGTCGTCCAATACGAAGCTTATGCTAGCAGGCAATTCCCGATTTGGTACATCGGGATTTCCTGACGTGCCTAGATGATTTTATTTGACAGCCTGACGTACCTCGGTCTGGTCAAGCACCTCGTCCAGTGTCTTCTTCAGCCGATCGAACAGCAGCTCGAAGTCGGCCGCGGTGTAGCACAAGGCTGGCGCGAAGCCGAGGACGTTGTCTCCGAACGCACGAAATATCAGGCGGTTGCGGTATGCCACTGCGGCGATGCGTTCGTGCAATTTGAGCGCGGGGTCGAAGCGATCCTTACTCGACTTGTCGGCCACCAGTTCGAGTGCGCCCAGCAGGCCGCGGCTGCGCGCCTCGCCCACCAGCGGATGCCCAAGCAGGCCGCGCAAGCCTTCCTCGAAATGCGGCGCCTGGGCGATGCCATTGGCCAGCAGTCCGCCTTCGGTGTACAGGCGCAGCACTTCGAGCCCGATCGCTGCGCTGACCGGATGCGCGGAATAGGTATGGCCGTGGCCGACAGGCACGCCGGCGGGCATGCCGTCGGCAATTCCGGCGTAGACCGCATCCGACATCAGGACCGCCCCCATGGGCGCATAACCCGCGGTCAATCCCTTTGCGACTACCATCAGGTCGGGCTCCACGCCTTCCGCTTCGCAGGCGAACATCGGGCCGGTGCGGCCGAAGCCGGTGATGACTTCGTCGACGACGAACAAGATGTCCAGTTCGCGGCAGGCATCGCGCATTGCCTTGAGCCAGCCCTTGGGCGGCACGATCACGCCGCCGGAGCCCTGGATCGGTTCGCAGAAGAAGGCCGCGACGTTGTCCTGGCCCAGTTCGCGGACCTTTGCGCGTAAGGCTTCCACCGACGTGCGAATCACCGTTTGCGCGTCGGAGCCGGCCGGGTTGCGGTAAGGGTAGGGCGAAGCAATCTTGTGCTGATTGGGCAGCGGCACATCGAAATTGTTGTGGAACACCGCCAGCGCAGTCAGGCCGGAACCCTGCGCGGACGAACCGTGATATCCACGCTCAAGCGAGATGAACTGCTTCTTTTGCGCACGGCCGGTCGAGTTGTAGTAATGGGTGATGAAGCGGATTGCGGAATCATCCGCATCCGAGCCGCCGAGCGTGAAATACACGTGACGCAGGGAAGCGGGCGCCAGTTCGACCAAGCGAGCGGCGAGGCGGATCGCAGGCTCGGAGCCATAGTGGAAGTAACCGGTCGCGTAGGGCAGCTTTGCCATCTGTTCGGCTGCGGCCTTGACGACGCTCTCCTGACCGTAGCCGACATTGACACACCACAGGCCGGAAAATGCGTCCAGCAGTTCATTGCCTTGCGCATCGCGCAGGTAGGCGCCGTGTCCCGATTCAAGAATCGTGACACCCCGCTGTTCATGGCTTCGGTAATTGACGAGAGGGTGGATCAGGTGGTCCCGGTCCAGCGCGACGAGAGCGTTATTTTCCATGATTGGAATCCGTTGATATCAAAATGAATATGCGCGATCGAGGCGGGCCGCGGTCATCGGCGGCTAGGCCTGCGCGACACCGCAATGCCAGCTACATCATGGTAGCCACAGGAGCGCAGTGTTAGCTTTCGGACTCGGGGGGGCGAAATCCTCGGAAATTGCGTATTTGGAGGGCATTCGGCATTTTCTGCTGCGAGGCGGTTGACGGGGTGCTGCCGCGTTCGATAGGCCGCCACGATCAGGGGCGGTCGCCCGTCATCTTGCCGCCCAGTCCAGATATGAACTGTTGAAGCTGTTGACGCATGATGGCAAGTGCCGTTCACAAGCGAATACATGCCCTCATGCGATCAATCGTCGGCTAGGGGCGGGCTTTCCGGCTGCGTACTGTGTACAGCTGACCGCCGGGATCGTGGCGCGGATGCCGCGACCGCATGCAAGCCGTTGGCCGGGTTGGTTTCCAAAGCCAGATTGACGACCATCGCGCAGTCGAACGACTGCGTGAGCCAGGTGCGTGCCTTCCCGGCTACCGACAGCGCGTTACGCTTTTCGATGCGGCCGATGCCTTACAGCAGATGGGGGCGGATGACCTCGTAGATGGCCAGCCGCTTCAGGTAGGAGAAGGCGTTCTTATTGAATACGCGTCGAATCTGTTCCAGCGAACGCTGGCGCCCTTCCTCAAGCGTGAGATGGCGGTTTCCCATCCACTGCTCGTAGACCGTCATGAAGATTTTTTCGCCAGCGAGCTTGTCGGCTTGGCGCTTTTGCTTGCGCCCGGTGCGTGGATTGATGCTCCTGGCGACCACTGAGAGCGTTTCGTCACGGAGTTGCCGTGCCTCGCGCAGCGACAGCGCCGGGTAGCGACCCAGGGAGATGCGGACGCGTTGCCCCATCCAGGTGTGGCGGAAGTGCCAAGCCTTGACGCGAGCGGCTGAGATATGAGGGTGGAGACCATCGAAGTTGGCAATGGTGTATGGTTTGCCGGTAGCCTTGGCCTACAGGACCGTCATGTCAGCGAGCATGTGTCCAACTCCCGAGAAGTGAGTTGAATGCCATGTTCGTTCCCGGGCTCTCGCGCTCATCCAGCCAAAATGCGCAACGACCACTTACCGCATTGACGTACCACTTTATGAACCGTTTTGTACCGGCTGTCAGTGGATTTCGCTGGATGTCAATGAATCGGGAAAAGGTAAAAAAGGCTAACCCAATAAGTGACTTACAAGACGCCTTGGATTTCAGCGGAAATCCTCGGAAAGTCGAGGTGGAGCGGGCGATGGGAATCGAACCCACGGCTCTAGCTTGGGAAGCTAGGGTATTACCATTATACGACGCCCGCTCTGGCGTGCTGAGTCGCGAATTCTAGCATAGCTTCGCGACCATGCGTCTATCGCCTGGGTACGATTCTGGGCTGAGAGCCTTGAACCGCGCCGTGAATCGTGGAGGCCCGCCGGAGATGGTACCGAGCGAGTGCTCCGCTCGCGTGCAGAGTGCAAACTGCCAAACTGGCATACTTAACCAAGGTTAGGGTACGGGCCACGTATCCATGTTCTGAAATTTGACCGCGCTGTGCCCCGTCACCTGGCCTGGGCCTGATTCGCATCCGTCTTGAGAGAGAAAGTCATGAGAACCGCCATTGGACAATTCGCCGTTGCCGCAGACGTGTCTGCCAACGCGCAGACGTGCGTGCAATTGATGGCCAAGGCACGTGCTGCTGGCGCTGACCTGCTCGTACTTCCCGAGGGCGTGCTGGCGCGCAATATCGCCGATCCCGACCTGGTGCGCCGCGCCGCGCAACCATTGGACGGCGAGTTCGTGACCACCTTGCGCGAAGCGAGTCGAGGCAACAACCTCACGACGATGATGACGGTACACGTGCCCGCGACCGCCGACGGCAAAGTGTGGAACGTTCTGATCGCACTGCGCGACGGTGAAATCATCGCCGAATACAAGAAGATCCACCTCTACGATGCGTTCTCGGTGAAGGAATCGACGAATGTGGTCCCGGGCAACGAGGTGCCGCCGCTGGTCGACGTCTGTGGGCTCAAGGTTGGACTGATGACCTGCTACGACGTGCGCTTCCCAGAGCTGGCACGACGCCTCACGATCGACGGCGCCGACGTGTTGGTGTTACCGGCGGCGTGGGTGAGGGGGCCGCTCAAGGAGGCGCATTGGGAAACCCTGTGCACCGCGCGTGCGCTGGAAAACACGTGCTACCTGGTGGCGTCGGGAGAATGCGGACCCCGCAATATCGGCGCAAGCATGGTGGTCGACCCGCTGGGCGTGATTGTCGCTCGTGCCGGAGAAGCCCCCGCATTTCTGCTTGTCGACCTCGATCCAGCCCGCATCGCCGAAGCGCGTCGCGTGCTGCCTTGCAACGAAAACCGTCGTTTCGCGGCGCCGCAACTCTAGGGTGTTCCAGGCCGACGGCGCGCGCGGCGTTGGCCGCTACTGGTCGCTATTTCGCTATTTTGTTATCGGCCGCTGGATCATCACCCTGATCCGCACAGCAAGCTGACTGAGGCTGTCGGCCAGATCCGGCAGAGCCGACATTACATCAATCGCTTGCGGGCTTCGACCAGCAACCGTGCCGCCAAGGTGCCCAACGCTGTCGATGGCGCGTGACCATCGGGCACGCGCGGCACGCACGCCATCCACTCGGTCAACTGTTCTGCCGGCATCGGGCGCGCAATCACATACCCTTGGGCGATATCGGCGCCGAGCACTACAACCGCCTCGAGCATTCCCTCGTCCTCGATGCCTTCCACGACGACGGCCTTGTTCAACGAGTGTCCCAACTGGATCAACTGATAGGTGAAGCGCAGTGTCTCCAGAGGATCGCGACCGACGGCGCTCACGATTGTCCGGTCGATCTTGACCAGGTCGAACGGCACTTCGCGCAGGCGCGTCAGGCTGCTGTATCCCGAGCCCAGATCATCCTCGGCCAACTGGATGCCCAGGGCTTTGAATTTCGTCAGTTCCTGCGAAACGTCCACGCCGAGCGGAAAGGCATCGGTCTCCAGCACTTCCAGCGTCAACTGGTTCGGCGCGGCCCCGCTTTTTTTCAGCGCCCGCTCCGTGACCTTGAAATAGCGGATGTCGCCGAGCGCGCTCGATGGCAGGTTCACGGAGACATTCAGCGCGAACCCCGCCTGCAGCCATTGCCGGCTCTGCGACAGCGCTTGCTCGAGCCCTCGCTTGTACAGTGTCAGGAAATCCTCGGAGGACAGCGCGGGGAAAAACTCGCCGGGTGCCAGAAGGCGATCTCCGTCCTGCAACCGCGCCAGTGCCTCGACCTTGGTCACTTGCCCCGTGGTGAGATCCAGCAGCGGTTGGTAGTGCATCTGCAGCGCATCAGACCCGAGAAGCTTGGACCACCGCCGCCGAGCGGTGTAAGGCACAGTGCTCGTATTCCCGGCGAGACGCTCGGTGCCGGCAATGGCGAAGCCCAGAATCGTCTGCAACAGCGAAACGAAGGCAATCTGATCGGCCCCCGTCAGTGCGCCCGGCACGGGGCAGTACAGGTTCAGAATGGCCGCCGTGGGTTCGCCGGGCTGGCGCAGTGGAATCGCAATGCACGAATGAAAACCCACCGGCAAGGCAGCCGCCCGCCAGGGCACCATCTTCGGATCGGTCGCAATATTGAGCGAGCGCACCACATGGCCGCTGCGCCAGGCACGTCCCGTGGGGCCCTGACTGCCGGCCGCATTGCCCACCGTGATGGGCGCCGTTTTTTCGATCCCGGCGAGATAGCGCTCGATCGTGCTGCCGGCCGCCAATTCGAAGCGAAATACACCCTGGCGATCAGGACGACCCACCGCGCAGCCGGCGATCTCGTCGTGTTCCCCCAGGATTTGCACCACCTGACTGATCAGGTCGGTATAGCTCTCCGTCTTCCATGCCAGCAGCGTGATGCGTTGCAGTACCTCATGACGCGAGATCTGCAGGCGCTGATAGGCCTCGGCCTGCCAGGCGAGATCCTGGTTCATGCGCCGGCTCAGCATGCATAGCGCCTCGCCATGTGCCGACGTATCGATGTGCTTGAAGATGGCTTCGCCGAGAACCCCTCTGGCACGAACGAGATCTTCCCAATTCAGTCCGACGATGGCATGCATGCGGCCGTTTCGGATGGCTTGCGCCCGATGATCCGCGGCGGTCAGCTCAGGTGCCGACAGCGCGCAAAGTCGCCGCCTCTGTCGCGACTTGGCATACCGAATTTCTGCCGGCGTCAGGTGATCCAGGATGCGTTTGGATGCCGGCAGGCCAATGAGTCCCTGGTGGAAGTGACTGACGATATCCGTGGCATGGTGCTGCATCGCTGCGCAAAGCGCCGCGAGCTGTGGCGTCCCGGCCAAGCCGTACATCTCCCGTCCCTCGCCCACGGGCGCAGTATCCTGAAGCGGGTGCCAGAACTCCCCGACGTTCGCTGAAACATTGGAGGCGTGCATCTCGTCGTCTTGCGTGATCATGAACGTCGGCGGATCTGTGGTTTGCCTTTTGGGGGGGGATTAACGACCGCCAGTTGAAATTCTGCAGGTCTCGTTCAGCGTCGAGGATACTGTACGGCCGGCCGCCATGCTACCGCAGTTTCACCAGCGGATTCGAAAGCGCATCGTCAACACCTGCCCAATGGTGACCCGCCATGCGAAAGGAAGGTGCATCGGGCACGACAGGCCGATGACGGTAGGGGTATGATGCGCACCCGTTCTTACGCCGACATGCCGATGCGTGGCAGGTCGTGACGTGCGGCTGCGGCGACGAGACGTCGGCGGCGCCGACGTTCGGTCAGCACCAGGCAGGAACGTAGGCGGATCGGCAGTAGGATCTGCCGTACGGGGTCAATTCCAGGCGTTCCCCCACTCGGCAAACCAGCTCTCGCGCGAGCAACGCGTTAATGATGGCATCCGAAGGAAGGTCGTCGTCATTGCGGATGACGCGATAAATGGCAGCCAGGATGGCCTGCTTCGACAGGGTGAGCATTCGTGCTCCTGACATTGAGTGAATCACTGCGGGCCATGAATGCCAGCGCAGATTTCACGAGTGGCGCGGTGGGGACAGGCGCCAGACTTGAACGTCGGTTTGTCACTTATACGCGTGTTCCTCACGTAGCGCAATGCTTTGTGCCGCCGGGCGCCCACCGCCTGAGGCATCCGGCGGCGAGACCGCTCAGTCGATATGCGCGGCAAAGCCAATCTGTCCGGTGGCCACGTCGTCCTTGAGCGTGAGCGCCGGAATATCGTACGCGCCATGATTCTGCCGACGATACGGAATCGGCGCCGTGGTGGCCAGCGTGTCGAGGCGCTCTCCCAGCTCGCGCTGGATCTGCGCGAAGCGCTCGCCGTCGACGCGGCCCGTGCGGAAGGCGACATAGGGCGGCAGCACGTCGAAGCCCGGGTAGAACAACATGCCGTGCTGAATCGGGAACAGCACGTCGTCGATGGGACCGTTGATGCCACGCGCGCTGTAATGCGAGTCCCAGCCGCCCGTCGTCACGACAAGCATCGCGCGCTTGCGCGCCATCGACCCTTCGCCATAGCGGTCACCCCAGTGCGTGTCCGAGTGCTCGCCTACGCCATAGGCGAAGCCGTAGGCATATACGCGATCAAACCATCCCTTCATGATCGCGGGCATCGAAAACCACCAGAGCGGGAATTGCAGAATCACGGTGTCGGCCCAGCGCAGCTTTGCCTGCTCGCGGGCGATGTCGGCGCTCTGCGTGCCACTCGCGAAGGCACGCTTCGAGTCGAGCGATGCATGAAATGGCTCGCTCGCGTTGCGTGCCGGGGCGTCGGCCTCGTCGATGGTGCTCTTCCATTGCATTGCGTACAGATCCGACACCTGTACGTGGTGTCCCGACGCTTCCAGTCGCTGCACGGCAAAGTCGCGCAACGCGCCGTTGAGCGAGCGCGGTTGCGGGTGGGCATAAACGATCAACACATTCATTTTTCAAACTCCGTTGCCATCGGGCACATAGGTTTCAGTGGATGAATGCAGATTAGGCCCGTGCACGGTATATTGGAAATGAATTCCTGATATGCCAGGTATAACCATGAATAATTTGCGTCGTATCGATCTGAATCTCCTCGTCACGCTCGATGTGCTGCTGGCAGAGCAGAACGTGACGCGTGCCGCTGAGCGGCTCTACATGTCGCAGCCGGCGGTCAGCGTGCATCTGGCGAAGTTGCGCGACTTGCTCGGCGATCCGCTGTTGCTGCCCGGGCCGCGCGGCATGCGCCCGACCACGCGCGCCGAGGCGCTGCGCGAGCCGCTGCGTGACGCGCTCGAGTCGCTGTCGCGTGCCGTCTCGCCCGCTGCGGCCTTCGATCCGGTCAACGCTGAATTGACCTGGCGTATTGCCGCCACCGATTACACGGAGTCGACCCTGGTATTGCCTGTGCTTCGCCGTCTGCGAGCGGAGGCGCCCCACACGCGCGTGGCCGTGTTCGATCTGTCGCCGTCGCGCGTTGCGAGGCAGACGGAGCAGGGCATTGTCGATATCGCCTTTCACACGACAGACGGGGCGCCGCAGGGGTTGCGTCGCAAGGCGCTGTTCACCGAGCGCTATGTGCTGGTAGGGCGTCGAGGGCATCCGAAGCTCAAGCGACGCCCCACGCTCAAGCAGTTCTGCGATCTTGAGCACGCCATGGTGTCTCAGGACGGCGGCGGCTTTCATGCGAGCACCGACGATGCGCTCGCGAAACTCGGCGCGTCGCGACGCGTTGTGCTGTCGGTGCCGCACTTTCTCTTTTTGCGATCCGCGCTCGCCAGCACGGATCTGGTGGCCATGGCTCCCGAACGGCTCGTGCGCGACGATTCGGCGTTACAGGCGACGACGCCGCCCGTCGACCTGCCAGGTTTCGAGATCTCGATGTACTGGCACGAGCGCGTGCATCGCGATCCGGCGCATCAGTGGCTGCGGGAGTGCATCGCGAGCGTTGTGTGACGCGCAGTGCGGGCGGACTAGCGAGTGATGCGCGGCATACTCCGGATAGCGCGGGGGCGACCCATCCGGCCAGCCAACGAGCGACACTATTCCGACGACACGCGGTACTGGCCAAGACGGGGTGGGCGGGCGAGCGATGGCGGTGCGGGCCTGTCGCGTTTCGGCGTCGGCCAACCGTCTGCACGCGTCGTCGTCATGATGGCATTGCCCAAAGATGCGGCGGATGCGCTAACGTATGGACTCTGCGTCTGTCCGCATCCCTCACGAGGAAGTCTGGCATGTCTCATCCCTTCGATCCGGAGCGCTATTTTCACCGCATTGGTTACTCCGGCCCGCGTGAAGCGACGCTCGATGTCCTGCGCGCCGTGCATTCGCTGCATCCGCTGGCCATCCCGTTTGAAAATCTCGATCCGATTCGTGACCAGCCGGTCCATGTCGATCTGCCTTCAGTCGTTGCCAAGTTGCTCGACGGCGGACGCGGCGGCTACTGCTTCGAACAGAACGCGCTGTTCGCCAACGCGCTCACGCATCTCGGTTTCGCCGTCACACCGTTGATCGGTCGCGTCGCATGGGGGCGTTCGTTCGACGTGGAAGCACCGCTTACGCACATGTTGCTGCGCGTCGATCTCGACGGCGAGGCCTGGCTGGCCGATGTGGGCTTCGGCTCCGTCACGTTGACTGCACCGCTGCGCCTGCACTCGGCGCAACCGCAATCGACCTTGCTGGAGACGTTCCAACTGGAGACGGTTCGCGCGGATGACGGCGCGCCGCCAAGCGAGTATCGCCTCAGCGTGTGCTCCACGGATAAGTGGTTGCCCGTCTATCGCTTTACGCCGCGGCCGGCCGAGTGGATCGACTACAAGCTGGGCAATTGGTACACGTCGAGCGCACCCGATTCGATCTTCCGGAATCAGCTCATCGTCTGCCGTGTGCTGCCGCAGGGACGCATTGCGCTGCTCAACACGACGCTGACGGAGCGCTCGGCGCAAGGCGATGTCGTGGCGGAAACCGACATTGCGTCGGCCGCGCAACTCGCGCAGGTCCTGCATGAACGCTTCGGCCTGACGCTTGACGGTATCGACACGGAGGCCTTGTACGACCGCGTGCAGGCATGCGCTGCGAAGGCGGCTGGCTGAGCGGTGCCGATGCCATGAACGCACCGTAAGCCCCAAACGACAAGGCCGCCTCCCGAGGGAGGCGGCCTTGTTGTCTTCGTCCCGCCGCTGTCGGGGACAGGCGCCGTGTCAGTGCGCCGAGGTCGTGCCGGGCCACAGGCGCACGGCGAGCGCGGCGAGCGCGGCCAAGGTGGCGAGCGACGCGACCCCCGTCCAGCCCCAATGTGCCAGGGCCTGAGCACCGAGTGCCGCGCCGATCGACATGCCGATGAACACGCCGACGAACAGTACCGCGTTCAAACGGCTGCGCGCGGCGGGCTCGATGCCGTACACGATGGTTTGATGCGAGACCAGCGCCACCTGGACGCCCAGGTCGAAGCCGATGGCGGCCAGACCGATCAGCCACAGTTGGGCATGCGCGCCGAGCATCGGTGCGAACAGCATGGCGGCAAAGGACACGGCCACCAGACCGGCGCCAAGACGAGTGACGATCTGCGGCCCCTTGCGGTCTGCGATGCGACCGGCCAGCGGCGCCCCGAGCGCGCCGGCCGCCCCCGCCAGACCAAACGCCCCCGCGGCTGCCGCGCCCAGATGGAATGGCGCCTGATGAAGCATCACGGCAAGCGTCGACCAGAAGGCGCTGAAGCCGACCGACAGCAGACCTTGCGCCAATGCCGCGCGACGCAGCGCCGGATGACGATGCCACAGGCCGACCACCGAGCCGAGCAACTGACGATAGCTCATCTGCGTCGTCGGATGGAACGACGGCAGGCCGCGCCACGCCACCGCGCCGAAACCGGCAACACTGATGGCGGCAACGACATACATCGCCCGCCAACCGAAGGTCTGCGCCACCACCCCTGACACCACCCGCGAGAGCAGAATGCCAAGCAACAACCCGGTCATCACGGTGCCGACCACCCGGCCCCGGATCGATTCGGGCGCGATCGCGGCGGCGGCGGGCACGATGTCCTGTGCCATCGTCGCGCTCAGGCCGATGGCCAGACTGGCGGCGAGCAGCGTGCCGATGCCGGGCGCCACCGCGGCCAGCAGCAGCGCGAGCGTGAGAATCGTGCTCTTGACGAGCACGATGCGGCGCCGGTCGATGATGTCGCCGAGCGGCACCAGCAGCAAAATGCCCAGCGCATAGCCAAGCTGAGTGAGCGTCGGCACCCAGCCGACGGTCGTGTTGGCCGCGTGGATGTCGTCGGTCATGATGCCGAGCATCGGCTGGGCGTAGTAAAGCGAGGCGACGGTCAGGCCGGTGCCCGTCGCCAGCAGCAGGATCAAGCGGGCGGACAACTCGGGTTGCGGCCGGGCGGCAGCTTGACTCGCGCCGGTTGCGTTGGATATTTGAGCGGAACTCATGAGGCGAGGCTCCAGTAGGAAGGTACGGGGCGTAGTGTCGCGCTTGGTGCGGCGCAACGGTAGACCTATAATCCGTACAACCTTTATACGTGGTGCGTATGACCGAATCCCTTTCACCCCCATCCTTTGCCACCGATGCGCCCGCCGGCCGAAGTGGCGGCGCCGACCGCGTCGAACTGATGCAGACGTTCGTGCGCATCGTCGAGGCTGGCAGCCTGTCGGCCGCGGCGGCGCTGCTCGGCACCACGCAGCCGACCGTCAGCCGGCGTTTGCAGATGCTCGAGCGTTCGCTGGGGCTTCGGCTGCTGCAACGCTCGACGCATCGCATGAAGCTCACCGAAGACGGCGAGCGTTGCTTCGCACGGGCGAAGGAGCTGGTCGCGAGCTGGGAGGCGTTCGAGGCCGATCTGCGCGGCACCGGTAACGACCCGGAGGGCACCTTGCGCGTGCTTGTGCCCCATGCGTTCGGTCAGGACATGATGATCGGGCCGCTCGCGGATTTTCTCGAGCGCTATGTAGGGATGAAGGTGCACTGGTTCTTGCAGGACCGTGAGCCGGATTTCATTGCCGAAGGCATCGACTGCGCGATCCACGTGGGCGAGCTGCGTGATCCGTCGAATGTGGCGATTTCGTTGACCGATGTGCCACGCATCGTCGTGGCGTCGCCCGATTTGCTGCGCGGGCGGGCGCTGCCGTCGCACCCCTCGGATCTGGCGTCGTTGCCGTGGCTCTCGCTCACCACGTTTTATCGCAGCGACATCACCCTCATGCATGAGCAAACGCACGAGACGGCTCGCGTCACATTCGATCCGCGCATGAGTACAGACAACCTCTATGCATTGCGCAGTGCCGCAATATGTGGGCTGGGTGTGGCGGTCTGTTCGGCATGGGTGATGGCCGAAGATGTGGCGCAAGGGCGTTTGATCCAACTGGTGCCGCCATGGCGCTCGACGGCCTTGCCGATGTACCTGATCTATCCATACGCGAAGTACTATCCGGCCCGGCTGCGCCGCTTCATCGAAGCGATGCGCGTGGCGATTCCCGCCGTCATCGACGCCGAACAACGCAAGATTCGCTGATCGCGATCAGGCCAGCCGCAGTTGTCCGGACTTGCCTTGCAGCAAGGCGTCGTTACGCTGGGCGGCGTCGCGCAGGTAGTCCCACAGCACCGTAATGCGCTTGAGCGTGCGCAAATCCTCGTGGCAGTAGATCCAGAAGCTGCGCGTGACGACCACATCCTCAACGAGCAGCGGCACGAGCCGGGCATCCTGTGCGGCCATGAAGCACGGCAGGATCGCCAGCGCTTCGCCTTGCAAGGCCGCCTGGTATTGCGCGATGACGCTCGTGCTGCGCAACACGACGTTGCCGCCGGGCACGACGTCTTCCAGATAGCGCAGCTCGTTGCTGAACGAGAGTTCGTCGACATAGCTGATGAACCGGCGTCCGGCCAGATCCGCGAACGTCGCGACATCGCCGTATTGCGCCAGGTACCCGGGCGTCGCGTACAACTGCAGACGGTAGTCGCACAGCTTGCTGCAAACGTATGGCCCGCGCTGGGGTCGTTCGATGGTGATCGCCAGATCGGCCTCGCGCTTCGACAGGCTCACGAAGCGTGGCACCGGCAGCACGTCGAACGCGATGGCGGGGTATTCGCGTTGAAAGCGCGAGAGGACGGGCGTGACGAAATACGTGCCGAACGCTTCCGTCGAGCCGATGCGAACGTGGCCCGAGAGC
This sequence comes from Pandoraea eparura, assembly GCF_902459725.1. Classification (GTDB taxonomy): domain Bacteria; phylum Pseudomonadota; class Gammaproteobacteria; order Burkholderiales; family Burkholderiaceae; genus Pandoraea; species Pandoraea eparura. The sequence goes on along the minus strand of NZ_CABPSH010000001.1, from coordinate 615,542 downwards.
GTTTGCCCAAGCCCCGCCACTTGCTCGCACGCCGATTGCAGCGTGGTCTCCATTTGCTCTGCGTACACAAGGAGTTGCTGCCCTTCGTGCGTCAGCGCAAAGCCCGCGTTGCGCGATTTGTCGAACAACAAGGTGCCGAGCGACTGCTCCAGTGCGCGCACCCGTCGGGAAACCGTCGTGTGATCGACCCCCAGGCGCTGCGCCGCCGCGCTCACGCGCTGTGTGCGCGCGACTTCCAGAAAGTAGCGAAGGTCGTCCCAGTCGGGACGCGGCTCCGTGACGGAAGCGCTGGCGATGCCCGACGCTCTTGCTGTGGCGGTGCGAACCATCTCCTTGTCTCCTATGTGTATTTATGCACAAAGTAGATGCAGATATTCGCTATGTAAAGCAAATTCGCACAAATACAATTCATGAGCGCTGCGCATAGCCGGCGACGACGAATGCATATAAGACCTGAAGGAGACGAAGCGATGAAGATCAAGCCGTGGCTGCTCGCGTTGGGACTCGGTGCGGGTTTGGCGTTGGTGTCGATGGCCGGCATGGCGCAGTTGCCGGACCGTCCGGTGAAGGTGGGGGTGCTCACCGACATGTCGGGGCCTTATTCGGCGATGGGCGGCGCAGGCTCGGTCGTCGCCGCGCACATGGCGATCGACGATTGTCTGGCGGCCGAGTGCAAGGGCATGAAAATCGCCCTGGTGTCGGCCGATAATCAGAACAAGGCCGATGTCGCCGCCAACAAGGCCAGGGAATGGTTCGATCGTGACAATGTCGATGCGATTGCCGATCTGACCAACTCGGCGGCGGCCCTGGCGGTGCAGAAGATCGCGATGGACAAGCAACGCGTGACGTTGTTCTCGGGGCCGGCAACCACGCGTCTGACGAACGAAGACTGCTCGCCCACGGGCTTTCACTGGATGTTCGACACTTATTCGCAGTCGGCGGCGACCGCGCGCGCTGTCGTCGGCGACGGCGGCAAATCGTGGTATTTCATCACCGTCGACTATGCCTTCGGACATTCCCTGGAGAAGGACGCCGCCGATATCGTCAAGACCCTCGGCGGCACGGTCGCGGGGCAGTCGCGGCATCCGCTCAACGCGTCCGACTATGCGTCGTTCCTGTTGCAGGCGCAAAGCTCGAAGGCGCAGGTCGTGGCGCTCGCCAATGGCGGGCAGGACACCGTCAACGCGCTCAAGCAGGCGCGTGAATTCGGCATTGTGCAACGCGGGCAGAAGCTGGCGGCGCTGCTGGTCTTCCTGTCGGACGTTCACGCGCTGGGCCTGAATACGGCGCAGGGCCTGATGTTTACCGACGGCTTCTACTGGAACTTCGACGACGCCTCGCGCGCCTGGTCGGCCCGCTTCCAGAAGCAGTACAAGAACCTGAAGCCGACGATGGTGCAGGCGGGCGTGTATTCGAGCGTGCTGCATTATCTGCGCGCAGTGGCGGCGTCCCAGAGCGTGGATGCCAAGGTGGTCGCGCAAAAGATGCGGGAATTGCCGATTCGCGATCCGATCATGCACAACGCCTCGATTCGTCCGGACGGGCGCGTGATCCACGACATGTACCTGTTCCGCGTGAAGTCGCCCGCCGAGTCGAAAGGCCCGTGGGACTACTACACCAAGGTCGCCACGGTACCCGCGACGGAAGCCTTCCAGCCGTTGTCGAAATCGACCTGTTCGCTCGTGAAGACGAGCACGGCGGCGAAGTAAGTCGTGCTTGAGTGGTGCTTGAGCGGTGCGTGAGCGACGCATGATCGTCGCGGCGCACACCTCGCGTCGATTGCCTATCTTGTAATTGCCGGCGGTGTTGCGTGCGCATTCAGCGCAGCCCGCCATCCGACGAACGCGGAAGTCTTTCGAACGGTTTTAGCCCTTTCGTCCTCCAGCCCTTTCGTTCTTTACTTCTTTAGTCCCGAATCCTCGCATTCGTATCGATCAGGAGAGCGTGTCATGTCCCTACCCACCATTCCGCTGCTTATCGACGGCAAGCGCGTCGAGTCGAAGTCCTCGCAGTGGCGCGACGTCGTGAACCCGGCCACGCAGGAAGTCGTCGCGCGCGTGCCGTTTGCCACGACGGAGGAACTCGATACCGCCGTGGCCTCGGCCAAGGCGGCCTACAAGGGCTGGCGCAACACGTCGCAAGCGAACCGCATGCGCGTGATGCTGCGCTTCCAGCAACTGCTGCGCGAGCACACCGGCGAACTCGCCGAACTGATTACGCGTGAGCACGGCAAGACGCTGCCCGACGCCGAAGGCGAAGTCGGACGCGGCCTCGAAGTCGTCGAACATGCTTGCTCGGTTGCCTCGCTGCAGTTGGGCGAGTACGCACAGAACGCGGCAGGCGGTGTCGATGTCTACACGCTGATCGAGCCGCTGGGCGTGTGCGCGGGGATCACCGCGTTCAATTTCCCGGTCATGCTGCCGTGCTTCATGTTCCCGCTGGCGGTGGCGACCGGCAACACGTTCGTGCTCAAGCCCTCGGAGCAGGATCCGAGCGCATCGCTGCGTCTGGCCGAACTCGCACTCGAAGCCGGCCTGCCGCCGGGCGTGCTCAATGTCGTGCACGGCGGACCGGACATCGCCAACGCCATCTGCGATCATCCGGACATCAAGGCCGTGTCGTTCATCGGCTCGACCCATGTCGGCACCCATATCTATCGTCGTGCCTCGGAGGCGGGCAAGCGGTGCCAGGCGATGATGGGCGCGAAGAACCATTGTGTGATCCTGCCGGATGCGGATCGCGAGCAGGCCATCAATCATCTGCTGGGGGCGGCATTCGGCGCGGCGGGGCAGCGTTGCATGGCGACGTCCGTGGCGGTGCTTGTGGGCGAAGCGCGCGAGTGGGTGCCCGAGCTGGTGGCGCGGGCGCGCGCCCTCAAGGTCGGCCCCGGCACCGACCGCACGGCCGATCTCGGCCCGGTGGTGTCGAAGCAGGCGCGCGCGCGCGTCGAGCGGCTGATCGGTGCTGGCGTGGAAGAGGGCGCGAAGCTGTTGCTCGACGGTCGCGGCCATGCCGTCAAGGAAGCGCCAGAAGGCAACTTCGTCGGCCCGACGATCTTCGACGAGGTGACGGCGGAGATGTCGATCTACCGCGACGAGATTTTCGGACCGGTGCTGTGCATGACGGGCGTCGATACCCTCGATGAAGCGATTGCCTTCGTCAACGCCAACCCGAACGGCAATGGCGTGGCGCTGTTCACGCAGGACGGCGGGGCGGCGCGTCAGTTCCAGAACGAGATCGACGTCGGACAGGTCGGGATCAACCTGCCGATTCCGGTGCCGGTTGCCTGGTTCAGCTTCACCGGTTCGCGTGCGTCGAAGCTCGGCGATCTGGGGCCGAACGGCAAGCAGGCGATTCTGTTCTGGACGCAGACCAAGACCGTGACCGCCCGCTGGCAAGCGCGCGGCACCGGGCCTGCGGGCGTGAACACGACGATCACGCTCAAGTAACGCGCACGTCGCTTTCTGAGATTCGGAGAATCGGAGACACACGATGGCTACGCAAACGCAACAAGCCGCTTGGCGCGTCGCCTTCATCGGGCTCGGCAACATGGGCGGGCCGATGGCGGCGAATCTGGTGAAGGCCGGGCACACGGTGCGCGGCTTCGACTTGTCGGGCGAGGCGCTCGCGCGACTGACGGCGGCGGGAGGCGTGGCGGCGACGTCGATTGCCGACGCCGTGCGCAACGCCCAGGTGGTCATCACGATGCTGCCGGCGGGCGAGCATGTCCTCGCGGCGTACGACGGCCCGGACGGTGTGCTCGCGCATGCCGCGCCGGACGCCGTGCTGATCGACAGCAGTACGGTGCCGCCAGAAATTCCGCGCCGGCTGGCGACGCTCGCGCGCCCGGGCACGGCGCTGCTCGACGCGCCGGTCTCGGGCGGCACGGCGGGTGCCGCGGCGGGCACGCTCACGTTCATGGTCGGCGGCGATGCCGCGCTCGTCGAGCGCATGCGGCCGCTGCTCGGCAACATGGGACGGGCGATCCATCACGGCGGGCCGCTTGGCGCGGGGCAGACGCTTAAGCTGTGCAACAACATGCTGCTCGGCATTCTGATGGCCGGCACGAGCGAGGCGTTGCGTCTGGGCATCGCCAACGGGCTCGACCCGAAGGTGCTCTCGGCGGTGATGCAGCAAAGCTCCGGGCGCAACTGGACGCTGGAGGTGTACAACCCGTGTCCGGGGGTGATGGAGAATGCGGCATCGTCGCGCGGGTACACCGGTGGCTTCGCGACCGATCTGATGGCGAAGGACTTGCGCCTCGCTCACGGGGCGGCGACCGCCAGCGACGTGGCGACCCCGCTCGGCGACCTGGCGCGGCGCATCTTCGAAGTGCATCGGGCCAACGGTCATGGCGCGCTCGACTTCTCGAGCATTTTCCAGGACCCGGTCACCCTGGCGCAGGCATTGGCCGTGACGTCATGAGCGTGCCGCATGGTCAATGAAACACCCGTCGGCTTCGCGGCCGACGGGCGTTTTCTCGGGGGCGTGGCGAGGATGACGGGCTGATGGCGGGCGCGCGCCTGCGGCTAGGCGCAACGTTGCCATCGCCATCCGCCATTTCAAACCGGCCGATATGGGCGTATCATCCCGGCGCAACGGCTTCCCCCACGGCCAGTCTTTGCGCGCTTGCGAGCGCCTTTGTCCCTCATGATCGTCCGACCCAATCTGAACTGGCTGCGCATGCTCTTCGTCGTGCGCGGCTCGATCGTTCCCAAGATTGCCCCGCAGCTCATTTTCACTACGATCATCTCGATCGCCGTCACGCTGGCCCACGGACGCATCTTCGAATGGAAGATTCCGCTCACGTTCGTGCCGTTCTCGCTGATCGGCATCACACTCGCAATTTTCCTCGGCTTTCGCAACACCACGAGCTATGCCCGTTACTGGGAAGCCCGGGTGCTCTGGGGCAGTGTGCTCAACGAGACGCGTGCCCTGGCTCGCCAGTCGATGACGCTCGTGTCCGACACCTCGGAATCGCCGCGCTTCGTTGCGTATCTCATCGCTTTCGTCCATGGCATGCGGCATCAGTTGCGCGGGACCGACCCGCAAGCCGACTTCGAACGGCTGCTCGACAAAGTGGACGTCGCGTGCCTGGCGCGCAAGCAGTTCAAGCCGATCGCGATCCTGCTCATGGCGGGGGATTGGCTGCGAGAGCGTCGTGCGCGCGGGCAGATCGAAGCGCCGCTCGCGCAGGTCATGGAGATGCACCTGGATCGGCTTGGCGAAGCCATCGGCGGCTGTGAGCGGATTGCCACTACCCCCATCCCGTTCACGTACGGCGTGATCCTGCACCGCGTCACGTATCTCTACAGCGTGCTGCTGCCGTTCGGACTGGTCGATTCGATCGGTCCGATGACGCCGGTGGTCGTGGCCTTCATCTCGTACACCTTCTTCGCACTCGAAGCCGTCAGTGCCGAAATCGAAGAGCCGTTCGGGCTGGAGCCGAACGACCTGGCGCTCAACGCCATGTCCGAGACCATCGAACAATCGCTGCGGGAAATCCTCCATCGTCAGCACACGGCCCGCCTGCGCCCGCGCAACGACCATCACATCATCACCTGACGATTCGATACTAAAGTACTTGCTTTACTGTTGTGAGCGTCTATACTCAAGCACATGCTTGACCATGACATCGCCCTCGATCTGACCTTTCAGGCGCTGGCCGACGCGTCGCGCCGCGCGATGCTTGCGCGGCTGGCGCAGGGGCCAGCGTCGGTGAGTGCGCTCGCGCAGCCGCTGGCGATGTCGTTGCAGGCGGTCATGCAGCACCTGGCCGTGCTCGAGAGCGCGGGGCTGGTGCGAACGGAAAAGGCCGGACGCGTGCGAACGTGCCGGATCGAACCCCAGGCGCTGAGCCTTGCCGAGCGATGGATTCACCAGCGCCGTCACGAGTGGGAGGGTCATCTCGACCGTTTGGGCGAGTATCTGGCCAGCCTGCCGCCAGAAGGAGGAGTTCATGAGGACAGCCAGTGAAGCAGCACCTGCGCAGCCGCGCCCGTTGAGCGTTGGTCGGACCTACGCGGCCACCCGCGAAACCGTATTTCTCGCCTGGACCCGCACCGAGGCCGTGAAGCGCTGGTTTTGCCCGACCGGCTACACCGTGCCCGAAGCGCAGATCGATGCCCGCGTGGGCGGCGCTTTCGACCTGCGCATGCAGTCGCCCGAAGGGGAATCGCATTGGATTCGCGGGCGTTTCGTCGAGATTGACGCCCCGGCGCGTCTCGTGATCGACATGGAAGTGACCGACGCCAAGGGGCAGGCGCTGTTCGGCGCGCGCACGACGGCTGAATTCACGGAGGTGGCGCAAGGCACGCGGTTGGATGTGGAGCAACGCTACACCGTTCACGATCCCGCGTTCGCCTGGATGCCCGCCGGGGCCGGCGAGGGCTGGGCGCAGACACTCGACAAGCTGGGCCGCGAGGTCATGCGCGAGGCCGAGGCGCCCACGCAACGCAGCGTTGTGCATGCCACCTTTCGCATCGAGCGTCAGTACGCCGCGTCGCCTGCGCGCGTGTATCGTGCGCTGACCGAGCGCGACGCCAAGGACCGCTGGTTCGCCAGAAGCGATGGCCTGACCTTGATCGAGCGCTCGATGGACGTGCGCCCCGGCGGCCGCGAGGTGGCGAAAGGGCGCTGGGCAAGCGGCATGGTGTCGACGTTCGACGCGCTGTACTTCGATGTCGTGCCCGATTCGCGGCTTGTCTACACCTACGAGATGCACCTGGATGCGCGCAAGATCTCCGTGTCGCTCGCAACGATCGACCTACGTGCGCGTGACGGTGGCACGCACCTCGTCATGACCGAGCAGGGCGCCTTTCTGGACGGCTACGACGACGCGGGCTCACGCGAACGGGGCACGCAGCAGTTGCTCGATGCCCTCGGTGCCTCGCTCGGCGACTGAGCCCCCCGCATCGACGTTCCCCTTCCTCCTCCAAGGCCGCTGTACCCCGGTTTCCGGGGAACAGCGGCGCTTGACGCGCCTCGGTGATTCCCCGGTCGCGCCGCGCGCGCGGTCTGTTTGCACCGCTTCGGTGCGTCGATTCCCATCGAAAGCCGCAATAGTTCCTCGACAAATATCGTGTTTTTCATCTCGGCGGCGAGTTCTAGACTTCCTTCCATCGACGGCGCAATTGAAAACAAAGTCGTCGCAAACTAGACAGGAGTTAGGAAAATGAACCGCAAGAACATCGCAATCGCCCTTATCGCCGCCGTGGCTTCGCTCGGTGCCGTTGCCAGCAACGCTGCCGAGAACGGCAACAATTATCCCGAGATCGCCTCGCAAGGTCAGCCGCTCACGCGTGCCGCCGTGCTGGCCGATCTGGCACAAGCCCGCACGCAAGGGTTGATCCCGAACGGTGACGCCGACTATCCGGTCTACGTCGCTTCGGCTTCGACCAAGAGCCGCGCCGATGTCAAGATCGAACTGGCCCAGGCACGTGCGCAAGGGCTCGTACCGCAGAACGACGTGGACTATCCGATCATCGCCTCGCAAGGCCCGAGCACCTCGCGCGCCGACGTGAAGCAGGAGCTGGCGCGCGCCCGCGCCGCCGGTGAACTGAACGTCAGCCAAGGCAGCTGATCGCCGGCCGGCTGACGCCGCAGGCTGAAAAGCCGTCCCGAGGGAAATCCTCGGGACGGCTTTTTCGTGTGTCCGATAATTCTCGCCCATCGCCCATCGCCCATCGCCCATCGCCCATCGCCCATCGCCCATCGCCGCTCAGACGCGTCGGTCGTCGGCTGCGGGTGTGTCCGGGGCGACGGGCGCCGATGCGTCAGTGGAGGTCGGTGCCGGTGCCATGTCGGGCACTCGCTCGCTGTCCCAGCCGAACGTGACCTGTCGCTGCGCATGACGTTGTGCGCGCTCGCGTGCCATCTGTTCCTCGAACTGACGGCGGCCTTCCTTGGCCGTGGCCACCATGGCCTTGCGATCCTGGTAGGTGGGATACATTTCGTCGGTCAACTGCCGATTGGCGCGACGAAATGCCATCGCGGCCTCTCGCGCCTCGGCCGCCGGCCAGCCCAGGGTTTCAAGCACCGAACGCGCACTGCGCAGCGATGACTCGAAGAGTTCCCGCTCGATGTGCTTGACACCGCGCTCGCGAAGTTGGAACAGATGGCCGACGTTGCGCGCCCGCGCCACGATCGGCACGTCGGGAAAGTGTTCGCGCAGCAGGTCGACGATTTCCAGCGACTGATCGACGTCGTCCACCGCGACGACCACCGCGCGCGCATGCGCCACGCCGGCAATGCGCAGCAGATCGAGTCGCGTGGCGTCGCCATAGAACACCCGAAAGCCAAATTGGCGCAGGCTCTCGATGGTGTCGGGATCGTGATCGAGCACGGTCACCGACACGCCCTGCGGCACCAGAGTGCGGCCGACGATTTGCCCGTAGCGTCCGAAGCCGCAGATCACGACGCTGGCCGACTGGGGCTCGGCGATCTCGGCCATGCGCGGCGATCCTTTCACGCTGTAGCGCGGCAGCACCCATTTGTCGATGGCCACAAGCAGTAGCGGTGAGACCAGCATCGACAGCGCAACGGCGCCGATCAGGAACGACGATACCCCTGGCGGCAGCACCTGCGGGCCCGCCGATTGGAACACCACGAAGGCGAATTCACCGCCCTGTGCGAGCAACAGCGTGAAGATCGGTCGCTCCTGGTAAGGCAGTTGCATCCACCGGGACACACCGTAGATGGCCAGTCCCTTGAGCGCCATGAAGCCGACGACGACGGCGATCATGCGCAGCGGTTGCGCGAGCAGCACACCAAAGTCGATGCTCATGCCCACGGCAATGAAGAACAATCCGAGCAGCAGCCCCTTGAATGGTTCGATGTCCGTTTCCAGCTCTCGCCGGTATTCGCTCTCGGCGAGCAGCACGCCTGCAAGGAACGCGCCGAGTGCCATCGACAGGCCGACCCATTGCATCAGCGCCGCGATGGCGACTACGAGCAACAGCGACGCGGCGGTGAAAATCTCCGGCGTGCGACTGTTGGCGATCCAGCGCAACAGCGGGCGCAACGCCAGCCGGCCGCCAAGGATAATCGCGGCGATCACGCCGACGATCTTCAGGGCTTCGAACGCGCGCGCCGTCCCCGTCATGACCTGGCTGTCGAACGAATTGCCGAGCAAGGGCAGCAGCGCGAGGATCGGGATCGCCGCAACGTCCTGGAACAGCAGAATCGAAAAGCCCGCCTGACCGCTCGGGGTGCCGAGCAGATTGCGCTCGGCCATCACCTGCAAGGCGATCGCCGTTGACGAGAGCGCGAGGCCGAGGGCGGCAACGAGGGCGATGCGCCACGGGGCGCCGAGCGCCACGCCCGCCGCGAAGAGCAGCACCGCGCAGCCGACGACCTGCGCCGATCCCCACCCGAAGATCGGGCGTCGCAGATTCCACAGGCGGCGCGGTTCCAGTTCGAGGCCGACGAGGAAGAGCATGAGCACCACGCCGAACTCGGCGAAGTGCAGTATGTCTTCCACGCGCGCGACAAGACCGAGCCCCCAGGGGCCGATGGCAATCCCGGCGGCGAGATAGCCGATGATCGCGCCGAGTCCCAGCGCACGCGAGAGCGGCACGACGATGACCGCCGCGGCGAGGTAAATCAGGCTGGCTAACAACCAGGCCGGCACGTGTTCCATCAGGCGACCCTCCCGGCGTTGGCGTTGGCGCTCTCGTTGCTGTCGCCCGCGACCTCGACTGCGCCGGTGGCGCAGCGCGGCCGGTCCGTGACCGGAATGTCCGGACACTCGGGCGCGCCTGCCATCGCGATCAACTCAGGCCATTGCGGGTAGGTGACCAGCTTGCCGGCGAACGCGCTCACGTGGGCGTCGAGGGCAGCGTCGTCGCTGCGTCGCGCGCCATAGAACACGTGCGGCGGCAGGAATCGCATGTTGCACAGGCGCGCCATCTGCTCGTAGGCGGGCAGGAACGCCGAAAACTCGTGCTGGTTGTAGCCCTCGGGGCGATAGCTCGCCTGTGGCCCGCCGGTGCTTGCCACCAGCCAGAGGTCCTTGTTCGCGAGCGCATGTCCGTCGTGGCCGTACGCCCAGCCCCACGACAACACGTCGTCGAGCCAGAGCTTCTGCAACGGCGGCATGCTGTACCAGTAGATCGGGTGGACGAGCACGATCAGGTCGGCACGCGCCACCCGCCGTTGTTCGGCGGCGACGTCGATGCTGAAGTCGGGATAGGTCGAGTAGAGGTCGTTGACGTCGACCCCCTCGATGCCGCGCGCGGCGTCGAGCAGGCGACGATTGACGCGCGAGTCGCGCCAGCGCGGGTGCGCCACGATGACGTAGACGGCTCGCGTCGGCACGTCGTGGCGGGAGGCGTCATCGGTGTCCGGGGCTGCCGCCAGGGCAGAGGTCGGGACAGGGGTGGCAAAACGGGAAGGCGCGCGGGCAGTCATGCGGGGGAGCATACCGCATTCGTCCGGCGCCTGACATCACGGCGGGCACGCCCTTCGGCATCACGTCGGCATCATGTCGGGCATGACGTCCCACGCCGCGTCCGATGTTTCCGCACATTGCGCGCGGACGCCACGCAACGTTAAAGAGTGCGATGGCGAAAGCCGTTAAGACTGGATAAGCTCAGCGTAGTTGTCGTGGCGCGCGGCAAGCCGGCCGGCGTGTCGCATGTCAACGGACGAACCCCCCATAACCTTCGCGCCGGTGAGGCATTCGTGCACACGCCGGCGCAGCATCGACATGTCGCCGCAATCCTTTCGTACTACCGTCAATCTGATCTATCACGGCCGCAACGTCGCGCTCGCGCTGTTGCTCGTCGCGCTGATGTACAACCAGACGTTCTGGATCGTCGTGAGCGTTGCCGCGGCGGCGCTGTGCACCGGCGCGTTGCGCGAGGCGGCGCGCATGCCGGAGCAGGACGATCTGCCGCCGCGTCCGCTGGTCATCCAGGTGCTGCGCATTTCGGTGCCGTTGCTGCTCACGATGTTCGCGCTCGGCTACGGCGCCGTGTGGCTCAATCGCAATCTTGGCTGAGTCAGGCGCGCTCAGCCGGTCCCCGCGCTCGCGTGGGGTGCGAGGCGGGGCGGTCGGCGATGGCATTTACCGCGGCGTCGGCTGCGCGGCGCCCGGTTGGTGCAGCAACGCATTGCGTCGCGCATACAGGAAATAGATGCCCAGGCCGATGACGAGCCACACCACGAAGGCGATCCATGTGGTGGCTTGCAGGTGCGCCATCAGAAACAGGCACAGGCCGGCGGAGATGAGCGGCACGACCGGGGCACCGGGCACGCGGAACGCGCGCGGCAGGTCCGGACGCGTGCGACGCAGTACCAGCACGGCGACCGACACCAGCGCGAACGCCGACAGCGTGCCGATGTTGATCAGCTCGGCGAGCACGCCCAGCGGCACGAAGCCCGCAATGACGGCGAACACCACCCCGATGATCCACGTGCCGGCAAACGGCGTCTTGTGCGTCGGATGGATGTGTGAGAGCAGCGGCGGCAGCAGACCGTCGCGCGACATGGCATACGTGATGCGGGTCTGGCCATAGGTCATCACCAGGATCACGGTCGTCATGCCGAGAATCGCGCCCAGATCGACGAATCCCGCGATCCAGTTCTGACCGGCGTATTGCAGTGCCAGCGACACGGGGTGATCCACGCCCGCGAACATCGCGAAGGGCACGATGCCGGTCATGATTGCCGCGACCGCCACATACAGCAGCGTGCAGACGATCAGCGAGCCGATGATGCCGATGGGCAGATCGCGGCCCGGATTGCGCACCTCTTCCGCCGCCGACGTCACGGCGTCGAAGCCGATGAAGGCGAAGAACACGAGTGCGGCGGCGTTGAACATGCCGCTGGTGCCGAAAGGCATGAACGGTGTCCAGTTGGCCGGCTTCACGTGCCAGACGCCCACCGCGATGAACAGCAGCACGACGCCGATCTTGATCGCCACCATCAGGTTGTTGATGCGGGCGGACTCACGCACGCCGTACGACAGCACCCACGTGATGAGCAGCATGATGACGACGGCCGGCAGGTTGATGAAGGTCGTGACACCGGGCACGCTGCCGGGGGCCGCCGTGATGGCCGCGGGCAGATGCAGGCCGAAGCCTGCCGCGAGCGACTGGAAGTAGCCCGACCATCCGACCGAGACGGCCGACGACGCCAGTCCGTACTCGAGCATCAGGTCCCAGCCGATGATCCACGCGACGATCTCGCCGAGCGTGGCATAGCTGTAGGTGTAGATCGATCCGGAGACGGGAATCGTCGAGGCGAATTCGGCGTAGCACAGGGCCGCGAAGCCGCAGGCCGTTGCCGCGATGATGAACGAGAGCGTGAGCGCGGGGCCGGCGGTGAGGGCGCCGGTGCCCGTGAGGACGAAAATGCCGGTGCCGATGATGGCGCCGATGCCCATCAGGACCAGATCGACCGGGCCCAGCACCTTCTTGAGACTGCCGGTACGGCTCGCGACCAGCATGTTCTCGATGTTTTTGGTTCGAAAAAGACTCATGACCTGCAAAAGGTTCCTGCAACGTATGCCCTTGGCGTACGCGGGGCGCGCGCCATCGGGGAATCCACGGGAGATGCCTCCCGCGACCTGGCTGCAAGGGCACCCTGGGCTTGTGGCCGCGCGTTCCCATGCCTGGCGGAACGCCACAGGGCGGGTCGTTCGCCCTCGTTGCGCTAACGTTGCCGGTGCACACGGCACCGGCATGTCGGCCATCGGCGGCGCGCCTGGGTGGCGCGCACCGGATGCGGCATGACGATAGGCAACCACGGCGCGCGCTGCGCGCACCGGGGCGGGACGAACACGATCGAGACTTACGGAGGATCCTGCCGGACTGCCGAGTGCACTGCGACTGTCGACGCGGCACACCGGAGAAGGGTGGGTCTGCAATGTGGGTGCCCGTTCGACGCCGGGGCGTCGTTCGGGCGAAGGCTCGCTGTCCTGCGGTCCGGCCATCGGCGCCTGATCGGCACCTCCGCCTGGCCGGAATTGCTCGCATTTTAAGCGCTTTTCACAAAGTGCGTGCAGTGATTGCTGAATTTGGGGTCATATCGCCGGGGCAACGGGGCAGCGAGGTAACGGGACAACGGGGCAACGGGGCACGGCCGCCGCCGCGCCGCGAATGGGCGACGCATGCGGCCTGCCGCATCAGCGATTTTGCCCTCCGGGGCCACCGCCCCCGGGACCACCGCCGGGCGGACGTCCGCCATGACCACCGCCATGTCCTCCCCCCTGTCCACCAGCGCCGGGCAGACGCGCGCCAGGCCCCCCGCCGCCGCCGGGCGGTCGCGGGCCGGGACTCGCACCGTGGCCCGGTGGACGCGGTCCCGGTCCGTATCCGGGGGGACGGGGGCCTGGGCCTGCGCCGTGTCCTGGCGGACGCGGGTTGGGGCGGGAATCGTGCCCCCCGGGCGGGCGAGGGCCCGGACCGGGCGAATAGTATCCCGGCGGGCGCGTTCTGGGCGGCGGGCGATTCCAGTAGCGCTGATCGTGATACCAGGGCCGGCCGCGGTAATAGTTGCCCCAGTAAGCGCCGATCGAGAACGTCACGATGGGCAGCCCGATCATCGGGCCGTAGTTGAGCACGGGCACCGGATTGCCCTGATACGGGTAGCTGAGCAGCGCCGCGTAGATCCAGCCGCGCGCGCCGGGCAGGCCGATGTCGCACCACGAGTAGTCGGACAGACAGCCGTAGACGGTCACCGGCGTGCCCGCGCCGGCCTGAGCGACGACCGGGTAATCGATCGCCGGGCCCGCCCGCACATTGGCCGCGGCGTTGGTCACCGCCTGCCCCGACTGCGCCGAGGCCGCCTCAGGCAGCGCGACCAGCATCGTGGCGCCCGCGAGCACGAGCGATAAAGTCCATGTCTTCATGTCCGTCTCCTTGTCGTGACGGCGGGGCGCCCCGCACCGCTGGCGCGCGGGCGGGATGGCACCTTCAAAACGCGTCGATCAGTACAGCACGACCGAGCGGATCGATTCACCGCGCTTCATCAGGTCGAAGCCTTCGTTGATCTGGTCCAGACGCAGCGTGTGCGTGATCAGGTCGTCGATATTGATCTTACCCTCCATATACCAATCGACGATCTTTGGCACGTCGGTACGACCGCGTGCCCCGCCAAACGCCGACCCCTTCCATTCGCGCCCCGTCACCAACTGGAACGGACGCGTGCTGATTTCCTGACCCGCGGCGGCCACGCCGATGATGAACGACTGGCCCCAGCCCTTGTGGCAGCATTCCAGCGCCTGACGCATGGTCGTCACGTTGCCGATGCACTCGAACGAGTAATCGGCGCCGCCGTCGGTCAGTTGCACGAGGGTGTCGACGACGTTCTCGACCTCGTTCGGGTTGAGGAAGTGCGTCATGCCGAACTTCTTGGCGAGTGCCACGCGCCCCGGGTTGATGTCGACCCCGATGATCTTGTCCGCACCGACCATCTTCGCGCCCTGGATCACATTCAGCCCGATGCCGCCGAGGCCGAACACCACGACGTTCGCCCCTGCTTCGACCTTCGCCGAATAGACCACGGCGCCCACGCCGGTCGTCACACCGCAACCGATGTAGCAAATCTTGTCGAACGGTGCGTCCGAGCGCACCTTCGCGACGGCGATTTCCGGCACGACGATATAGTTCGAGAACGTGGAGGTGCCCATGTAATGGAAGATGGGTTTGCCGTCGAGCGAGAAGCGCGAGGTTGCATCCGGCATCAGGCCGCGGCCTTGCGTGCTGCGGATCGCCTGGCACAGGTTGGTCTTGCGCGACAGGCAGAACTTGCACTGGCGGCATTCGGGCGTGTACAGCGGAATGACGTGATCGTCTTTCTTCAGCGTGGTGACACCCGGTCCGACATCGACGACCACCCCCGCGCCCTCGTGGCCGAGAATGGCGGGGAAGATGCCTTCCGGATCGGCGCCGGAGAGTGTGTAGTAGTCCGTATGGCAGATGCCGGTGGCCTTGACCTCGATCAGCACCTCGCCGGCGCGCGGCCCTTCCAGATCGACTTCCTCGATGGTCAGGGGTTTGCCGGCTTCCCAGGCAATGGCGGCTTTGGTTTTCATGGCGATATTCCTCGTTGCAACGTCGTTCGGGGGAGCTCCTTCGCGACGTACCATACCGCGTTCTCACGACACGTGCGAGTCTTGACACGCCACGTCAGCGGAAAAAGCGGGGCCGGGAGCAATAATCGCGGCTTGACGGCGCGTGTCAGCGTCGGGCACCGCTGCCCAGCGGCGCCACGATGTGATAGAAGCCCCCCATGTCGACCGGCCGTGCGAACCAGAATCCCTGCGCTTCGTCGCACCCCAGTTCGGTGAGCCGCTGGGCCTGCGCCTGGGTCTCCACGCCCTCGGCCGTCACCCGCAGGCCGAGCGAGTGAGCCATGGCGATGACCGCGCTCACGATGGCATGGCTGGGAGCATGCGTGAGCATGTCGCGCACGAAGGTCTGGTCGATCTTGAGGCGATTGACGGGGAAGCGGGTCAGGTAGGCCAGACTGGCGTAGCCCGTGCCGAAGTCGTCGACGGCGATCTCCACGCCCATGTCGTGCAGCGAGCGCAGACAGCCGACCGCGGCGCGCGAGTCGCCGAGCAGCACGGTCTCCGTGATCTCGATCTCCAGGTGGCGCGGCTCCAGCGCGTGCGCGTTCAGGGCGCGCTCGACCATTCCCGCGACGTCCTGCCGCGCGAACTGCTGTGCCGAGACGTTCACGGAGATACGCGGCAGATGGCCGCACCGTCGCAGCAATCGGCTTGCTTCGCGGCAGGCCGTTTGCATCACCCATTCGCCCAGCGGCAGGATCAGCCCGGAGGTTTCCGCGATGGGAACGAATTCCGCCGGACTGACGGTGCCCAGCGTCGGATGACGCCAGCGCAAGAGGGTTTCTGCGTGGCGAATCTCGCCATTCGACAGGCTGACCTGGGGCTGGTACACGAGATGTAGTTGCGCGCGCGCCTGATCGTTCACCGCGACGCGCAGCAGACTTTCGAGTTCGTTGCGCCGCCGCGTCTGCGCGTCCATCTCGCTGCTGAACACGCGCAGGCCGCCACCGGCGGCACTGGCAATGCCGAGCGCGATGTGGGCGCGGCGCAACAGCGTCTCGGGCGTATGGCCGTGTTCCGGGTAGCTGACCGCGCCAATGCTTGCGTCGAGCGCGACGGTGTTCTGGTCGACGTCGGCCCACTGGGCCAGCCGTGCCTGAATCCGGGCGGCGAGCAGACGCGCGCCGTCGCCCGTTTCGTTCGTCACGATGACGAAACGGCTGCCGCCAAGGCACGCGAGGGCGTCTTCGGGACCGCTGGCGTCGCGCAGGCGTTCGGCGGCGATGCGCAGTGCCAGCTCCGCGGTCGGCGGGCCGAAGGTGCTGCGCAGTTGGCGCAGGTGATCGAGTTCGATCAGCAAAACCGTCAGGCCGACCTGCTGACGCGCACAACGATGGATTGCCAGTTCGAGCCGTTCGTTGAGCAGGGTCTGGTTGGGCAGTTGGGTGACCGGGTCGTGATGCGTGACATACCAGAGCCGGGACGCCACCTGGACCTGTTGCGAGAGGTCGAGCACGATGCCCACCCAGCGGCGCTCTCCGGGCGCATGTTCGACGCAGGAGAGCGCCAGGCGCACGGGCAGCCAACTGCGCACATGCGTAAGCAGATGCCATTCGTCGTCGTACGGTACGGCTTCGGTGGCCGACAGACTGGCTAGCGCGGGCAGGCGGCGACGCGCCAGCTCCGAGGGGTCGAGCAACGACAGGAAGCTGCGCTTGCCCAACAGGTCGTCCGGCCGATAACCCGTCAGACGCGTGAACGCACCGTTCATCCGCTCGAGCATGCCGTCGTCCGTGCAGACGAACATGGCATAGGGGGCGCTGTCGAGCGCGGCACGGCTCAACTCGGCTTGTACGTCGGAGACCCGGCGAGGCACGGGATCGTTCATGCCCGGATCTCACGAAAGCCGACCGGGCCGCAATGCTGGCACGTCATGCAACACCTCCCTGGCGTCGCGATTTTTCTCTCGAAAATCGAGGGATCGGATCGCCAAAATTCTTTTGATTTTCAAATGGTTGTGCATAACATTCTGCCACGACGAAAGGGCGCGCGGGCAAGGGAAAACGTGGGGGGCGGAGGGGTTCCGAAAACGCGCGGGCACGCGCATGCTATGGGCTTGCGGCCACCCGAGTGCGAGCGATGAGCGGCGACGGCGAGCGACGTTGACGTGATCGTCGCGGCGGGGATCGACGGCGCGTTGATGTGGCCTGCGACCGATCCGTTCGGTATGATGCGGCCTGATTCCAGCGGGCTTCACGCAGCGTCGGTCGAGCATGGCGTGATACCCCCGCAACCCCTGACATTTCGGCAAAAGGACGACAGCGTTGCATAGCGTCTCGACATCGACGAGCGGCATGGCCCGGGGCTTCTGGCGAAAACGTCGGATGCCTCAACGACTGCGCGCGCTCCTGGCATGCCTGCCGTGGCTCGTGTGCTGGGCCGCGTTCGGCAACGCGCTCGCGCAGACACCGGAAGCGGCCGTCGCGCCCAACGCGCGGGACGCCAACGTCCGCCAGGTGGTGCTGGGCATCATCAGCTTCACCCGCTGGCCGACGGCGCCGGCCAAAGTGCGGCTTTGCGTGGTCGGCAACACTGACTATGCGCATGATCTGCTTGCCGGACCGTTACCGAGCATTGGCGCGCCGGTCGAGGCGACCCGCGTCCTGGCGACGGAGCCCGCCATTGGTTCGTTATGCGACGCGTTGTATCTCGGCACCGTGAGCGACGCCGAACGCCGGCAACTGCTTGCGAACCTCGCTGGTCACCCGGTTCTGACGATCAGCGAGCGCAACGACTCGTGCACGCTCGGGGTCATGTTCTGCCTGAACGTCGATCCCGAGCGCGTGACGTTCGACATCAACCTCGACATCGTTGCGCGCAGCGGTGTGCGTGTGCACCCGAACGTGCTGAAGTTGGCGCGAAAGCCGGGGACACCATGACGACCCAACGCCCGCCATCCCCCCCTATGCCTCCCGGTTCCTCGTCTGTTGCCGGCCTGCTGCCCGCCGACCTTTCGGCCGATGTATCGACCGAAGGCGAACGCGAGCCGCCGCTCGCGACACCTCACGTCGCGGCGTCCGCCCCCGCGCGCGATCGCCGGCCGTCGCTGCAACGGATGTTGCGTCGTACCCACCTGCGCCTGGCCGTCTCCGCCGTCGTGCTCGCGGCCGTCTCGCTGTCACTGGTGGCGTGGATCGCGTTGCGCGTATATGCCGAGAACAATTTGCAGCTCATCGGACGCTCGCTTGCCTATACGACTGAAGCGGCCGTCGTGTTTGGGGACCGCGTGGCGGCGCAGGAGGCGATCGCGCTCATCGCGAGCGACGAGGACCTTGCGCAAGTGCGCGTCCTGGATGCGAACGATGCGCAGTTCGCGCTGTGGCGCCGTCCTGACGGCGGCGCCCTGACGCAGGTCGAGCGTGCGGTCGCGAGTGTCGCACTCCCCGGCCCCGCGACGCTGCCGATTCGGCATGACGGAAAGGTCGTTGGCAGTATCGAGGTGCAGGGGCAGGGACATCAATTTTTCCTGTTCCTGCTGACCGGCATCGGCGGCGTGCTCGCTTGCCTGCTGGTGACGTTCGCGGTGGCGAACGTGCTTGCCAAGCGCATGCACCGCGACATCGTCAAGCCGCTGCGAGCGTTGGCGGAGGTAGCCCACGCGGTGCGTCGTGAGCGTGCCTTCCATCAGCGGGTTGCGCCGACACCGCTGGCCGAATTGAAGGAACTTGGTGACGACTTCAACGCGCTGCTCGACGAATTCGAGGGTTGGCAGAACCATCTTCGCGCGCAGAACGCCACGCTTGCGCATCAGGCCAATCACGATCGGTTGACGGGACTGCCTAACCGGGCGTACTTCGAGTCGCGCCTGGCACAGGCACTGACCGACGCGCGCGAGATGGGCACGCACGTCGCGCTGCTCTATCTCGACAGCGACCGCTTCAAGGAAATCAATGACCAACTGGGGCACGGCGCGGGCGACGCCGTGCTCGTGAGCATTGCCGAGCGTCTGCGCCAGCCGTTGCGCGAGGGGGATCTGGTGGCGCGTCTGGGCGGGGATGAGTTCGCTGTCATGTTGGTGGGAGTGCGGCAAACGTCGAACGCCGTGCGACTCGCGCAGACCCTGCTCGCGGCGATGGAAAAGCCGATCACCCTGCCCGATGGCCGTGAAATCGTCACGTCGATGAGTATTGGTGTAGCGTTGTACCCGACTCACGCCGTGGACGCCGCCGCGTTGCTGCGCACCGCGGACGCGGCCATGTATCAGGCCAAGCGGGCGGGGGTCGGCACCTGGCATGTGGCGGACATTCCCAAGGGAGACGCCGAGGTGCAACGGGCAAGCTGACGGGCCACCATAACGATAATTGACTACCGGATGACACAACGCCATGGGGAATTGCTTTGGACTTCGATGTTAGTAAGCACGATATGTCGTCTCACCTTGCGCACCGCGCATTCGCGGCTCAGGGCGCTCGCGTTGCGCGCACCCTCATTCGATGCGAGGGGTTGGCTCGCCGACTGATAGGGTTGGTCTGCCTTCTGACGTTCGCCGCACTGGCGGGCTGCCAGACCACGCCGGTGCATGGCCTGACAGCCGAGCAGGTCGCCGCCTTGAAATCGGAGGGCTTTACGCAGACCGATGAGGGCTGGGAGTTCGGCTTATCCGACAAGGTGCTGTTCGATACCGACGAGTTCGTGATACACGATGCGGCGCGCGAGACGGTGGCGCGAATCGGCCGCACGCTCGTGAAGGTTGGCCTGAATCGCGTGAGCGTCTACGGTTATACGGATTCGGTGGGCAGTGACACCTACAACGAGCAGCTTTCGGCTCACCGCGCCGACGCGGTGGCCGACGTGCTGGTCGAAGCGGGCATGCAGCGCGCGGGCATCCAGACGATCGGCGCAGGCAAGCGCAATCCGGTTGCCGATAACAGCACGCCTGCCGGCCGCGCTCAAAACCGGCGCGTTGCCATCGTGATCTCAACGCGCTGAGCGACGACATAGCGCGTTTCGTTCTGCCAAACCCCGGCGGTGCCACGGCACCCCCGGGGTCACGTCAACCGTTTGCCAACGGCCACAATCAGGCACAATGGCGGCTGCCGCCGGACGATTCCGGCCGAATTGCCCACGTTGTCCCGATGCTCCCGACGTTTCTGATTCCCCGCGCTTTCTCTGCCGACGGTATGCCCCGAGTACCCCGTGCGCTACCTGTTGCCCTGATCCGTGTGCTGCTTGCCGTCGTGGTGATGGGGGCGGCGGCGATGGCCTTCGCGCAGAACGCGCGTGTCGGCGCGTGGGCGACGGCACCGCAAGCGGTGGCGCAACACCCGGGGGCGCCGTCGTTCAATCGGGCGCCGGCCGTGGGCGGGCGTACGGTGCGTCAGATTATTTACCCGACGCTCTCGGGCAACGACGTTCGCGTGCGGTTTTCCAATGCTTATGGCACGCAACCGCTGGTGATCGAGCGGGCCAGCCTCGCAGTGGCGCTGCGTGGCGCAGCCGTCGATGCTGCCAGCCTGCGCGCGATGACGTTCGGCGGTCAGCCGATGGCGCGGATCGCGCCGGGCGCCTCGCTCGAGAGCGACCCGTTGCCGTTCGTGGTTCGCGCCGGCACGCCGCTGGCCGTCAGCGTGTTCACGCGTGAAGCCAGGCCGCCGACGACGTGGCACAAGATTGCGCAGGAGACGGCGTTTTTGAGTGGCGCTGGAGATTTTGTCGAGGCGACGCAGGCGTCGGCGTATCCCACTCGCTTTACGAACACGTTATGGCTGGCCGGCGTCAGCGTGGTGCCGGATCGGCCCGCGCAAGCCATCGTTGCCATCGGCGACTCGATCACCGACGGCATGCGCAGCACGTTGAACGCCAACCGGCGCTGGCCCGATGGATTGGCGCGGCGGCTCGCGAATGCCGGACGCTCGGATATTGCCGTGCTCAATCTGGGCATCAGCGGCAATCGTCTGCTCCACGATTCGGCCTGCTACGGCGAGCGGCTCGTCGCCCGCTTCCGGCGCGACGCGCTGGAGCAGCCGGGGGTGCGCACGATCGTCGTGCAAATCGGGATCAACGACATCAATTTCGGTTATGTGCCACCCCATGCCGGACTCGACTGCGACGTCCCGCACGTGATCGTGAGCGCACCCGAAATGATCGCGGGGTATCAGTCGCTGATCGCCGCGGCGCGCGCGCGCCACGTCCGCATTCTCGGCACGACCATCCCGCCAGGCAAACTGCCGCCCGAGCGCGAAGCGGTGCGTGAAGCCGTCAACCAATGGGTGCGCACGAGCGGGGCGTTCGACGGTGTCATCGATTTCGACGCCGCGCTGCGCGACCCCGCCCAGCCGACGCGCATGCAGCCGCGTCTCGATAGTGGCGACGGCACCCACCCCAGCGATGCCGGCTACGCCGTCATGGCCGACGCCGTGCCGCTGTCGCTGTTGTTCGGCGCCACGAAATGATCGCAAGCCCGTGCGTGGTCAGCGCTCGCGTCGTACGCCGACGGTGATCTGCTGCAAGCGCTCGACGTCGGGCGAATGCAACCAGTCAGGATGCGCGAGGCAGTGGCGGAACAGCGCTGTCGCGTCGTCGCCCCAGTACAGCGCGCCGTCGAATGCGAACGTCGGCACACCGAACACCCCGGCGGCAATCGCCGCGTCGGTGTTCTCACGCAAGGCGGCCTTGACCGCGGGGGCTTCCGCGAGGGCGATGGCCTCGTCGGCGCCCAGCCCGAGGCGTTCGCTCAGATCCTGCCAGCCCTGCGCGTCGGTCACGTCGCGCCCTTCCGCCCAGATGAAACGGTAAATCGTGCGCACGACGTCATGCGTTGCACCCAGGGCTATCGCCAGGCGCAGCACACGGATCGGATGAAATGGATGCACGGGCGGCATGCGGTAGGCAATGCCGTCCTGCTCGGCGCGGAACTGCGCCATGCGATAGGTGAAGAGGCGTTTGTGCGGTGTTTCCGCCGGCCCCTGCGTTTGCAGATGCGCGAGGATCGCACCCAGCACGATCGGCTTGAGTTCGATGTCGAGCGAGCGCGGCAGCGTGTCGAATCGCTCGAATTGCAGGTACGAGAAAGGGGAGGCGAAATCGAAATACCACTGGGCACGGCGGGTGGGGGTGTCGGCAGTTTGCGACATGAGGCACGGTCTCCGGGGTAGAGGTTCTGATCGACGCTTCTCGGTGGCTTTGCAGAGTGTAGCGGTCCGGCGCCGAGGCTTGCATGGGAGACATCGTCCACGAACCGACCGGAAGCATGCCTAGTACAGGCTCTATCACGGGCCTAACGAGGGCCTAACGAGAGCCTAACGAGGCTTAACGAGGCTTAACGAGGACTCAACACGGGGACCTAATATGGACCTAACACGGACCTAGGGCCCTAACACGGCGCGGACGCGGGGCGAATGTGGGTCGAAGGCTAGCCCAAAGCGGATCGGACACGGTCATCGATTCAGGGTGTTCGGTGCGCACGGGTAAATTATCGTATTTTTGGATAATTCGTATCTGATATAGCGATTTTTATTATTGAAGCGACGTTCGTAGACTTGTAGTCATTCCAGAGGAGTGGCCGCAATGACAACGAAAACCGATACGACTCACCCCCCCACGGCCAGCCGTCATAACGCGTTGGTGCCGGACCGGCAGAATCCGTGGGCCGGTCTGATCCTCTCGACCGTCATCGCGTTTGTCGCCCTGTTGCTCGGGCGCCAGATGCCGCTGGTCGGCGGTCCGGTGTTCGGCATTCTGCTCGGCATCGTCGTTCGCAACGTGTTCGCCCCCGGTGCACGTTATGAAGCGGGCATCCGGTTCGCTTCCAAGTACGTGCTTCAGTGGTCGATCATCGCCCTCGGCTTCGGCCTGAGCCTGTCGCAAGTGGCGCATACGGGGCTGGAGTCTCTGGCCGTCACGGCCGTGACGGTCACCGCCGCAGGGTTGTCGGCCTGGGGGCTGGGCCGCGCGCTGGGTGTCGGCGGCAAGCTCAAGCTGCTCATCGGCATTGGCACGGCCATCTGTGGCGGATCGGCGATTGCCGCCGTCACCCCGATCGTCAAGCCGGACGACCACGAAACGGCGTTCGCGATCTCGACCATCTTCCTGTTCAATATCGCGGCCGTGGTGCTATTCCCAATGCTCGGCCACCTGCTGCATCTGTCGGATCTGGGGTTCGGCATGTGGGCGGGCACGGCGATCAACGATACGTCGTCGGTGGTGGCGGCCGGCTACAGCTACAGCAAGGCCGCGGGTGATTACGCGACCATCGTCAAGCTCACGCGTGCCACGCTGATCATCCCGATCTGCCTGACGCTGGCCGCGATCGTGGCGTACCGCGCCAAGCGTGCCGGGGCCGGCAACTTCAGCCTCGCCCGCATCTTCCCGTGGTTCATCCTCGGCTTCCTGGTCGCCTCGGGGGCTCGCACAGCGGGCTTGGTGCCGGCCGAGCTGCAACCCTGGATTCACGACGCCGCGGAGTTCCTGATCATCGTCGCCCTCACGGCCATCGGCCTGTCGTCCAACCTGCGTCGCATGGCATCGACCGGTGTGCGTCCCATCTTGCTGGGACTCGGCGTGTGGGCCGCCGTGTCGGTGAGCAGCCTCGTGGTGCAACTGATGATGGGCCAGCTCTGACGCGCCCAGCGGTCGACGGTGGACGTCGTGCCCGGGTAGGGCCGATCCGGCGGGCAAGCCGGGCTCCGTCGCCTAAAATGCAATCACGGACGGCCGACGGTCGTCCGTGATGCCTTTTCGGGAGGCGGTCATGACAACTTCATTCGGTGAGATGTGGTACACGATCGGCGCGCTGGCCGTGATCCTGCTGCTGGCCGGGATGGTGTGGGAGCTCGGCCTGTGGTGGACGCGCCACCCCGATCATCGCGCGGTGCAGCGCGTCGAACACGCGTGGGAGAGGATTCGTCACCCGCGACACTGATGCGCTGATGGCTGGATATCCGGCATCTCAGCGCAGTCGAGCGAGATTCAAGCACGGCGGCTGACGCGCGTCAGCCGCCGGAGTGGCGTTGACCGGGCGGCTCAGTCGAGCTTCAGGTGCCGCGGCACATTCGCGTCCCAGCGCTCGAGATCCTCGAGCGGATAGGGCTTGCTGCCATGCAGCGCGCGCTTGATGCGGCTCTTGCCGCTCGGGCGGGGGACGTTGGGGAGCGAGGCGCCGGCCGGCGTGCCGGCCAGATCGAGGTAGTCGCGCTTGAACTCGGCCTGGGTCATGCCCCACTTCATCAGAAACTCGCGACTGCCGCGATTTTTCACGACACGGCCTGTCGAGCGGCAGCCGAAGTGATAGACGACGCTCTTGCCCACGATGCGGAACGTACGGCAGCCGACGAGCCACAACTTCATCAGGAAGTCGTCGTCGCTGCTCATGCCCGGCCCGAATTCGATGCTGTAGCCGCCCACCAGATGCCACAGACTGCGGCTCACGAGCGTGGGTTGCGTCGGCACGCCATTGACGTCGTCGCGGTTCAGCGAGGCGGCGAAGGCGAGCAGGGCGGCTTCGTCAAACGTTTGTGTGGTCGTGCCGAAATCCTGCGATACGACCTGTTTGCTGGCCCCGGCGTTCGGTTCGATCATCACCGACGAGAGGTAATAGATCGGCGTGTCGAGGGCTCGCGCGGCGTCGATGAGCGCGGTGTCCCAGCCGGGGGTGACGAACATGTCGTCGTTCAGGAAGAGCAACTGGTCGTGCGATGCCAGCGGCGCGAGCTGATTCAACGCCAGGCAGACCCCCACGTTGCCGACGCTGTGGGTGTGACGCAACCCCTGTTCCCGAACCCATGCCAGCGTGCCGTCGCTCCCGTCGTTGACGTGAACGAGGATCTCGTGCGCTTCGCCGGAGTGACGGCGAACGCTATCGATGCACAGCTTCAGAAAAGGCAGGTTGTTCCAGGTGGGAATCAGGATGCTTAGCATGAGGGGGCGGCGGGCGGTTATTTGCGCTCAGGTGAGGTGGCCGCAGTTTCTGCGCTTTTCGATCTCGCCGGGCAGGCAATGGCGGCGAATATCGCCAGCATCGTCGCATAAAACGCGGTCGTGACCTTGAGATTGAATGTCTCCACGGTCAGCCCAAAGATGAAGAACGCCACGGCGGTGAGCAAGCCGAGCAGACCGGTGCGGCGGGCTCGTTTGTCTCCATGGCGAATACACAGGATGAAGAACCAGGCCGGCACCAAATACACGGCAAGCATGGCGATAAGGCCGCCGATGCCATAGTCGACCGTGTAGGCAAGGATCTGGTTGTGGACTTCGCCACGTCCCAGTTCAGCCGCCGTTGGCGTGATGATGCCTTTTTCTGCCATCGGCGCCATGGCATCGTGGAAGCCGTGCGCGCCTAATCCCATGGCGGGGTTTTGGCCAATGAGGATAAGGGCTGCCTTGTACAATTCCAGCCGGATGCCAACCGATGAATCGGGTTGCCCCTTTGCCATGTTCGACAAATCGAGCGAAATATCCGTGAACATTCGAGTGCGAACGGTCTGCGAGAGGCCGATGGGCAACACAATTGCGGCACACAGCACGACGATCGCCGCCCAGCGTGCGTTTCGATTCAGCGCTTTACCGCCGATCCAGATGCACAAGATGACCATCACCGGTAGCGCAATCCAGCCCCCCCGCGACAGACTGGCCCACGACGCATAACCGCCTGCCAACGCGCCGGCCAGTTTGATGATGACCCCCATCACGTGGTCGCGTTTGAGCCAATTGATCGAGAGCGCCGACAGCACCCCCAGCAGCAAGGCAATGTCACCGAAATGAATCGGATTCAGGAAGCTACTCTCTGCCCGAGCCGCGAATTCGATGACCGTATACGACGCCATCACCGCTGCCGCGAAGGCTCCGATGGGCAAACCGAACGACACCCAGGCGGGTAGGTTCTCACTCAAACGCCGCAACGCGAACATGAGCACGATCGCGATCAGAAACCGGGAGGGCGAGTCAAGCGTGTTGCCGGCGACATGCCCGTGGATCAACTCGCTCAGCATCACGGCAGCAAACGGCAGGCAGAGCGCGATGGTGAGGGCAGTCAGGGCGTGACGCGGCACGACCGTCGCCGAGGGCCTGGGCAATGGCGTTCTCGCGTCGGCGACAAGCACGTAAAGACTGCACGCGAGCAGAAGGAACATCACGACGTTTCCCCCGCGAGGTACGACTAGCGTCGCAGCGGGAAAGAGAAGAAGCAATGCACCTAGAATCGATGTAACCGCTCGCCGTCGAATGCTGGACGGCAACGTCGAAGTGAGGGGCATGAGGTACTGAGGGCAGCTCTGCTAAAAATTAGCGAGAAGTATGCCAGAAACAGTCCCCGACGGTCGGGTTTTGCGTCCTCCGCCTGAAATCGGGTTGCGAGCGACGCTTGTCCCGAAGACTACAGATTCATTGCCCCCAGCACGCCGCACAGATGCAGCGCCACGTGAGTCCAGGCGGCTTCGTCGTACGACTGCCCTTCGCGGGCCAGTTGCTGTGCCTCGTGAAACGCGCGCCAGAGGGCGGCGGCGCTCGACGGGGTACCGCCGCTCAACTGATATTGACGTTGCAGGGCCTCGGCCAGCCACGGTTGCTCATGGGCACAGGCCTCGGCGTAGGCTTCGACGGCGACCCGGGCATACGGGTCGCCCGCAGGGTCCAGCACGACTGGCTGACGGGCAACCGAGCGCGGGACGGCGGAGAGAACATGGCGCTCGGCGGCGCTGTGGCGGGTGGCGTAATGTTTCATGAATGAGGGTCTCGTCTCGTTGGCCGCGCCAGGGCCGCTGGCGCGGAATCGCTTACGTGGACTCAGTCGCTTTCCATCTCGCGGATGAACAGCATGGCGGCGTGCTTGGCCTGATCGATGCTGGTGAACGTCCGGCCATCCATGGGCCACACATCGACCAGCACCGCATAGTTGCCCGGCTGATCGGCCTGCATGATGCGTATGTAATGCTGCCGGAACACACAGCGCGCGAGTTCCACGGTCGGATGCGGTCGGCGGAAATGGGCGGTTGCCATGACAGTCTCCAGAAATTCGGCCCTCCGGCCTCGTCGGGCCGTTGCAAGAGATCGAGCAAATCCCATGCCAATCCTTCTGGGCTGATTAAGTCCATGATTTGTAAGGGCCTGGGCAATGCTCGCCGTCGACACACGGCGTAAAACGTTACGGAAACGAAACACGACGGGAACGCAAGGACGTAACAACACGTCCCAATGCCAGCCACCAGCCACCAGCCACCAGCCACCAGCCACCAGCCACCAGCCACCAGCCGCCAGCCGCCAGCCGCCAGCCGCCAGCCGCCAGCCACCCGCTGCTCGCACTGCCCTTCCGCATGCGGTTTTTCTGTTCCCGCTAAAATCGGGGCAGCGCCAGCCCTCACGCCCCCAGTTACCGCCGTCTTCGCCCCCTGTCACGCCGCATGAATCTTCGCTTTCTCGAAACCTTCGTCTGGCTTGCCAAGCTGCGTAACTTCCGTCTCACGGCCGAACGTCTGCACACCACGCAGGCAGGCGTGTCCAGCCGGATCGCGTCGTTGGAGCAGAGCTTCGGGGTACGGCTGTTCGATCGCAGCGCCCGGGAGGTCACGCTCACGGCGGCGGGGCAGAAGGCGTTGGCGTACGCGGAGCGCATCGTCATGCTCGGTCAGGAAATGAAACGCGAGCTGACCGACCCGGACATGCCGCCGGGCGTGCTCAAGATCGGTGTGGTCGAGTCGATCGTGCATAGCTGGTTCCCGGACCTGGCCGCGCGGATTCACCGCGAATATCCGCAGCTCGAGATCGAGGTCACCAGCGAGACGACTATCAATCTCTGCAAGCAGCTCGAAGCCGGCACGCTCGACCTCGTGCTGCAAACCGACGTGCAGCACGGTGCCGGCATCGAGAATTTGCCGCTGGCCGAATTCCCGATGCGCTGGGTGGCGAGCCCGAAGCTCAATCTGGAGGGCGAAACGCTCGACGTGGCCGATCTGGCGGCGTACCCGCTGGTGAGCTTTTCGCGCAACTCCGGCCCGCACAAGACGCTCGAGCGCATGTTCTCGGTCGCGGCCGAGCGGCCGGTGCGCGTGAACTGCATGACGTCGGTCGCGGCCATCATCCGGCTGGTCGCGGACGGCTTCGGCGTGGCAATGTTGCCGCCGGCCATCATTCAGCGCGAACTCGGCGAGCACAGCCTGCATCTGCTGCGCGTGAACGCCAATTTCCCCAATTTACCGCTCGTCGGCTCATTCCGAACCGGCGCGCTGCTCGCCGAAAACGTGGCGCGTCTGGCGCAACGCACGGCCAGCGAATTCGCCTTGAACATGGGACCGGACATCGCCATCCCGCCCGCCGCCGCCATGACCGCCCCGGCCTGGGGGGCCGCCGAGTCCTGAGCCTTCGGCGCGCGATCCTTTCTCGGCACCGCTGCCACCTACGCGCAAACCCAGCGCGGCAACGGTTTGGCGTCGCTCATAAGAATTTTCTGTCGCGGCGAATTTGATTTCTTGTTGGACGCGTTTTCCCTCGTTTTGCACACTCGGCAAGACGGTCGACCCGCGCGCATGACGTGTTGTTCGGCCTCCCGATTGTCAATACCGATGGAATGCCTCATGACTGTGACTGCCCCCCGCGCCCAACTCTGCATTTGGACGAATATCGATCCGGCCTTCGAGGCGGACTTCAACCGCTGGTACGACCGCGAACACATGCAGGAGCGAGTGGCGATTCCGGGTTTCCAGTTCGCCCGTCGCTTCAAGGCCCTGCACGACTGCGCGCGCCCCTACCTGGCGCTTTACTGCACGCGGGATGCCGGCGTCTTTACCAGCGAACCCTACGCCCAGGCCTTCCAGCATCAGACCGAATGGTCGCTGCGCAACTTCGCGCGCATGCAGGGCACGCAGCGTCGTGTGGGCACGCTCGATATCGAGGCGGGCGAAGGCCAGGGCGGCATGCTGGCCATGTTCGTGCTGAGCGAGGCTGTCGTTGCCCAGGCGCATGCGCGTCTCGGCGCGCAGCTTGCCGAACTCGCCCAGGGCGACGGCATCGTGCGCGCCACGCTGCAGGTCACCGTGCCGACGCTGTCCGTCTCGCTCACCGCCAAGGACGCGCCGCTGCCGCCCGCCGATGCCGTCGTGCTGATCGAAGGCACAGATCCCGATGCCGTGCACACCGCTGCGCAAACGCTCGCCGCTGCCTACGGGGTGCCGGCCGGCGAGGTCACCCGCTTCGCCATGCTGTGGCGTCTCGGCGCCAACGACGACTGACGTCCCGCCATCCTCTTGCGGGATCGGGCCATCCGGTCGATCTCGCGCCCCCCTGGAGACCTCCATGACCACCTATTCCGATACGCGCGACGCTCGACCAGCCGACGTCGCCTCTTCCGCCACCTCAGCTACCGCGAATCCGCGCGCGAACAAGGGCCGCCTCGCGACGGCCAGCATGGTGGGCACCACGCTCGAGTGGTATGACTTCACCGTCTACAACACGCTGGCCGCGCTGGTCTTCAACCATCTGTTCTTCCCGTCGGTCGATCCGTTGGTCGGCACCATCCTCGCGCTGTCGACCTATGCCGTGGGTTATGTCTCGCGACCGCTCGGCGGCTTCGTGTTCGGCAACCTGGGCGACAAGATCGGGCGGCGCGCGGTGCTGGTGCTCACGCTCGTGGTGATGGGCCTGACCACCGGCCTGATGGGCTTGCTGCCGACGTACGCGTCGATCGGCATCTGGAGCCCGGTGCTGCTCGTCGCCCTGCGCTTCGTGCAAGGCGTCGCGCTGGGGGGGGAATGGGCCGGGGCGGTGCTGCTGTCGGTCGAGCATGGCGATCAGCGCAAGCGCGGTCTGAATGCGTCGTGGACGCAGGTCGGCCCGTCGTTCGGCACGCTGATCGCGACCGGCCTCATCGCGCTCATCACGCTATCGATTTCGCCCGACGACTTCCTCGCATGGGGCTGGCGCCTGCCGTTCCTGCTGAGCCTCGTGCTGGTCGGCTTCGGTCTGTGGGTGCGTCGCGGCGTGGAGGAGACGCCGATGTTCGAAGCGATACAGCACTCGGCGCGTCAGGCGGACATGCCGATTGCCGACGTGTTCCGTTCGCACTGGCGCAACCTGCTGGTGGCCGGCGGCTCGCGCATCGGCTCGGACGTGCTTTATGCGCTGATGGTCGTCTTCACGCTGACCTATGTGACGGGCACGCTGCACCTGTCGCGTCCGCTTGCGCTCACGGCGGTGCTGGTGGGCACTGCATGCAACGCGCTGACGGTGCCCCTGTTCGGCGCGCTGTCCGACAAGCTCGGCCGTCGTCCGGTGTATGGGTTTGGGGTATTGTGCGCGGTGGTCTGGGCCTATGGGTTCTTCGTGCTGCTCGATACGTCTCATCCCGTGCTGATCGTGCTGTCCGTGGTCATCGGGCTGGTGATTCACGCGGTCATGTACGGGCCGCAGGCTGCCTTCGTCACCGAGCAGTTCCCGACCCGGGTGCGCTACGCCGGTTCGTCGCTGGCCTACACGCTCGCCGGCATTCTCGGCGGTGGCTTTGCCCCGCTCATCATCGTGACGCTGTACAAGGAATTTGGCACGACCATCTCGGTGTCGCTATACGTCACGGCGGCGCTCGCCGTCACGGCCATCGCGCTCCTCGCCGCGCGCGAGACCGCACACCTGCCGCTCAGGGACTAACGACGTAGGGATCGGTCTCCCTGGCCGGCAAACGGCACGCCGTCGGGCGTGCCGTTTGCTTTGCGCCAGACGTTGCGCCAGACGTTCAGGCGGAAGCCGGTACCGCAGGCGTCTGGCACACCTCGGTCAGCCCGGCCAGATCGCCGCGCTGCGCGAGTTGGTGAACGTACCGGGCAAAGCCATCGAATGCCGGGGCCTGATCGCTCAGTTCACGCGCCCACTCCATCAGATCGGTCATGGCGCCCATCGCGATCAACTGGCGGGCCTGGCCCAGATGCTCGCGCGACGGCCGCACACAGGGGGCATCGCGCATCGGGCTTGCCGCGCCGCGATCCGCGTCGCTTGCCGGTGCGTCGGCGCGCGGCAGATCGAGCAGGCGCGCGAGCGTATTGCGCAGGTCGGCAAGTTCGATGGGCTTGAGCAGGCAGGCGTCGTAGCCGCTGTCCGCCACCATCTGCGGCGAGGCGGAGACGGCCAGCACGGGCACGTCGGGCCAGTGGCGGCGCGTGGCCCGGGCGACGGCGAGTCCGTCGGCGTTGGGCATCATGTGATCGGTGAGCACGAGATCTGGCACCGTCTGCTGCGGATTGCCGAGCGCGGCGATCAGCGCCACGCCGTCGGCGAACGTGCGCACCGTGAAGCCGAGACTCGTGAGTTCGTCACGCAGGAATTGCCGGATCTCCGGCGAGTCTTCGGCGAGCCAGACGTGATGCCCGTTGCCATCGATCGGCGGCAGCGCATGGGCCGCTCCGGTGGGCCACTGCGGCACCAGATCGGCCTCGCGTGCCACGCGCAACGGCAACGTGAACGCGACGCGGGTGCCGACATCGAGCGTGCTGTCGACGATGATCGTGCCGTCCATGCGTTCGACCCATTGCCGCACGATGGCCAGCCCGAGGCCCACCCCCGGCAGGCGCCTCGCCCCGTCGAGTCTCGCAAAGGGTTCGAAGACGCGAGGCAGGTCGTCCTTGGCGATGCCGCAACCGGAATCCTCCACGCCGAAACACACCTGCACGATATCGGCACGTGTCGCGTCCGGCGTCGCCGAGAGCGAGAGGGTGATCGTCCCGTTGGCGGTGTACTTCGCGGCGTTGTCCAGCAGATTGCCGAGCACCTGGCGTACGCGCTTGGCATCGAACGCGAGCAGGGGCGGCAACGGGGCACGCACGTCAAGCAGGAAGGCATTGCCGTGCTTGCTCGCGAGGCTCATGCCCTCGTGCGCCATGCCGTCGACGAACGCATGGGTGTAGACCGGCGCGACATGCAGCGGGTCGGCCGCGCCGCCGCTCGCGTACTCGATCAGGTCGTTGATCATGGCGAGCATGTGATGCGCGCTGCGGCGGATGATGCGTCCGCGGTCGGCATCTTCGCGCCCGCCCGACTGCACCAGATCAGCAAAGCCAATGATGGACGTGAGCGGCGTGCGCAGATCGTGACTGATGCGTGCGAGGAAGTCGCTCTTGGCGCTGTTGGCCTCGTCCGCGGCGATGAGCGCGGCCTGCAATTCACGCGTGCGCGCATCGACGGCATTGGCGAGTCGCGCCTGCTCCTCGCGACGCGTCTGCAGGACTTCACGTTGCGCCGCCCGCTGTTCGCGAACGAGTTCGCGCGAGCGTCCCGCCACGAGGATGGTGAGCATGAGCAGCACGGAGATGTTCGTGCTCCACGCCATCGCCGTGTTGGCCAGCCAGTCTTCCGGCAGCAGGCCGTTGATGATCGCCAGCCGCCAGAACAGCACGAGGCAGCCCGGCGAGAACGACAGCAAACACAGCCGCGCATTGGCGAAGCCGCGTCGCCAGCCGTCGACGAGCGATACGATCCAGACGACGTTGAAGACCATGAGCAGTTGCAGGTGTGTGAACGCGGCGCTCCGGTGATCGCCGAACGCCACCCAGACCGCCATCACACCCATGAGGGCGATCATGGCGCGATAGGTCCAGCGCCAGAGCCGCACGCGGTTCAATCCGGCGAAGATGGTCACCATCGCACTGAAGCAGGCCACCGTCAGTGTCGAGAAGAAGCTCGGCGCACGCACGACGAATTCACCGCCTTGCGGCAGGAGGTAGCGATACAGGAAGCCCTGGAACGCCATGTCTTGTGCGACCTGTGTCATCGTAGTGAGCGCGAGCAGCACGAACACGGGATCGCGTCGCGCAATGCCGAGGACAAGGGCGTACATTGCGACGGAAAGCATGGAGCCCACCAGCAGCATGGTGACCATCGCATTGCGTGATTCGGCCAGGCGGAAGTCGTCCGGACGCCAGAGCTGCGGCACCATGCTCACCGACGATCGTGTTTCTACGCGCACGAGGAACGTCAGTCGCTCGCTCGGGGCGAGCGTGATGGGGAAGACGGAGGTCTCCGATGCGATCGGGTGCCGGTCGAGCGGGATGGTGTGCCCGGCCAGCCACTGGATATCCGGCTGCCGGCCGCCGACGGGCATCGTGTAATAGCGCACATCTTCCAGCCGCACGATGCCAATGCTCAACCAGCGCGTGACCGACACGGTGCCGAGATTCTCGACACTGCCCGTCAGCCAGAACGCCGAGCGGCTGTAGCCGGGATTGAGCATGTGCGGGGACACCTCGCGCCAGCCGGGGGCGGCCAGCGCCTGCGCGGCGTCGAGGCGCGCGGATGGGTCTTCCAGCAATCGCAGTTGGGTGTCAAGCTTGAGCGGTGACGCCGCGCTCGCGAGATCGATGGGCGCGCTCGTGAACGCGGAGGCGCTCGCCGGTGCGGCCATGCCGGCCCCGGCGTGCAGCACCAGCGCGAGGAAGAGGGCCGCGAGGGCCCGCCAGGCGATGACCACCCGGCGCAGCCCGTGCGTCGGCAGGCGCGAGGGCAACGCGTTCATGGGGCGGGCGGCGCTCCCACAGCGTCAGTCGGGTGCGGGACTTGCGCGGCATGTTCGCGAAAGCCGCTTGGCGGCATGCCGAAGCGCTCGCGAAACGCGGTCGCGAAATTGGCGGCGCTCGCGAAGCCGACCGCGCTGGCGATGTCCTGCACGTCGAGCGAGGTCTCCGAGAGCAAGCGGCGCGCTTCCTTCATGCGCTCTTCGCGCAGAAAGTCGAACACGGTCACGCCGACGCACCGTCGAAATGCCAGGTTGAGGCGGCGCGTGTTGGTGCCGACCGCGCTGGCGAGACCGGCGAGTTCGGGCGTCGCATCGAGTCGGTCGAGCAGCAGCGCGCGCGTGGCGCGAAAGAGCACGGCGTCGAGCGTGTGCGCCTGCACTGGCAGTGGCGTGAGCTTGTTGTTCTCGCCGGCACCATCCGGCGTTGGCACGGGTGTCGTCGCCTTCAGATGGATCGACAGACGCAGACGCACTTCTTCGAAATCGTAAGGCTTGGTGACGTAATCGACCGCGCCGGCCGACAGTCCCGCCACGCGTTCGCCGGGCAGCGCGGCTGCCGTCAGGAAGATCAGCGGAATGTGCCGGGTGCCGGGGTCGGCCTTGAGCAGGCGGCAGGCGCCAAGCCCGTCGCACACGGGCATGCGGATATCCATGAGAATCAGGTCGGGCTGCACGGTGCGCGCCTTGGTGTACCCATCGCGACCATCGTGTGCGATGTAGACGCGACACCCCTGCTGGCTGAGGAAATCCATCAACAGCATGCGGTCTTCCTGGTTGTCGTCGACGACGAGCACGCGCACGCCCGACAACTGGCGGGCATGCGGTGTGGCCGGCCACGCGTCGCCCGGAAGTCGGGCGCCATGCGCGGCCCGCGGCGGCGGGGGCAGGGGACGATCATTCATGATGGCCGCCATTCTTTCACATTCGCCCGATCGCGCTTGGCCGCGAGGGAGGGGCGTATCGGCCCGCGGGAAATATATTTCCCGCGGGCAAACGTGATATGCCGTTGGGCAAAGGGACGGCAGTGGCTGACGCGAGCGGCTCGGTTAAGGTCGTTTGTCGGGTTCGCCGGGGCGAAGACCGGTGCGGGGCGATCGGGGGGTCGTCCACCGCTGGCGTGTCCCATCTGGCGAGCCCGGCCCCCCGGGGGGGCCGGCCAACGGCGCGAACCTGAGAGCAGGGCGGACTCAGTCTTGCGTCGTCCAGACGACGTTCGCGCCCACCGAGCACAGGTTCTCGACGAAGCGCGGATGCGCGCGCCGGATCGGATCGGCGTTCTTGATCGTCGATTGCCCGTCGATGCTCGCCGCCACCATCAGCAGCGCGATCGCCACGCGGATGATGTACGGACTCTCCACGACGGCCGGCGAGAGCGGCACGCCGCCGAACGTGATCAGGCGGTGCGGATCGGACTGGAACACGTGCGCGCCGAACTTCGACAGTTCTGTCGACCAGCCCATCGCGCCGTCATAGACCTTGTTCCAGAACATGGCGCTGCCTTCGGCCTTGACCCCCAGCGCGATGAAGATCGGCAGCAGGTCGACCGGGAAATACGGCCACGGCGCCGCTTCGACTTTCGTCAGGATGTTCTGCGTGAACGGCGCCTGCACCTTGAGCTTGCCCTGCGCGGTGGCCGTCGACCAACCGTCGCGGTGCTCGACCTTCACCCCGAACTTCGCGAACGTGCGGTCGATGAGCGGGAACTGGTCCGGCGCCGTGTTCTTGACCGTGATTTCGCCGCCGGTGATGGCGCCAAGCGCCAGGAACGTGGTGATCTCATGGAAGTCTTCGGCGAAGCGGAATTCGCCGCCGCCGAAGCGCTCCACGCCTTCGATCGCGAGCTGCGACGTGCCGACGCCCTCGATGGGCACGCCGAGCATTTGCATGAAGCGGCAGAATTCCTGCACGTGAGGCTCGGACGCCGCGTTGTTCAGTTGCGAGCGGCCCCTGGCCGTTGCCGCGCACAGCACGAAGTTTTCCGTGGTGGTCACCGACGCGTAATCGAGCCAGTGATGGATCGCGGGGCGCGTCTCGTCGGCGTGGATGAGCAGCGAGCCTTCGGTGCGCTCGACACGTCCGCCGAAATGCCGCAGCACCTCGATATGCGGATCGATCTCGCGCACGCCGAGCGTGCAGCCCTTGATGTTGTCTTCGATGCGGGCAACGCCGAAACGCGCGAGCAGCGGCGGCACGAGCATGATCGACGAGCGCATCTCTTCGGGCAGATGGTCGGTGCGCGGATCGAAGCGCGTATCGCGATGGTGGATGTCGAGCGTGCCGGTGTCGAAATCGACGCTGACATCGCTGCCGAGCTGACGGAAGATGTCGAGGATCTTGCGAACGTCGGTGATCTCGGGCACGCCGATGAGGCGCACGGGCTGATCGGTAAGCAACGTGGCGCACAGCACCGGGAGAACGGCATTCTTGTTGGCGGAGGGGGTAATGCGGCCGCGTAGCGGCTGGCCGCCGTGGACTACCAGATGGGACATGGGCTTCCTTCGGGCTTCGTGCTTGGGTATATCGGGCGGGGGCGAAAGTGGCTGGCGGGCGCAGACCCGTCGCAAACAGGCGCAATATACCCCCGATTCGGGGGTGTGTGCCACGCGATCCCCCACACCCGTGGTGGGAATGCCGCGCCGCTTGACGGGCGACGGCTTGGTGTATCGCGTGCGTCGTCGGGGCACGGCAGGCAGACGCTTATGACCCCGGGCCCGCGAACGCTTCGGCAAAAATGGCGCGGAAGTCCGGTGTCTCGGCGGCGGCCGCGCGGGTGAGCACCCGCGCTTCGAGTTCGTCGAGGTGCGCCGTGGCGAGCGCCATCGCGGCCTGCGTCTTGCCGTCGCGCAACTGGCCGACGAGTTGGGCGTGCTCGGTCGGCGCGCAATGCATGAATTCCGCCGGATCGTAGAGCGCCTTGTAAAGCTCCGTCTTGGCCACGAGCTGGCGCGCGAACGTATCGAGTTCGACACTCTGCGCCATGCCGATCAATGTCAGATGAAACTCGCCCGCCAGACGAATCGAGCGCTCGTGCGTGCCCTCCGCATGCGAACGGGCTTCCTGCGCCACGTGCGCGTCGAGCGCCGCGAGCTGCGCGGCGCTCAATTGCCCGCAAACGCTCGCGATCACGCCGCTTTCCAGCACGCGGCGCGCGCGGTAGGTCTGCCGGATGTCGTCGAGCGACGGCTGCGGGACGAACGCGCCCCGGTTGGGTTCGAGCACCAGCTTGCCTTCGAAGCCAAGCCGGGCGAGCACCTTGCGCACCGCGCCGCGGGTGCAATCGAGCGCTTGCGCCAGATTGCGCTCGCGCAGCGGCATGCCCGGCCGCAGCTTGCCCGAGAGCAGCGCCTGCGAAATGGCCGCGTAGACGCGTGCCTCGATCTGCTGCCCCGCGCTGCCCGGCATGCCGTCGTCGACGGACGGCAGATCCGGGGCAGCCTCGATGCGGGACGCGTCGGGCGGGGACGTCGGTGCTGCGGTGCGGCTCAAGCCTCATCTCCTTGAAAGACGCGGTTCACGTGGGTGTGGGGCGCATTGTACCCGGCCCCCTTCGCCTGTCGGGGGTGCCTCCCGGAAAACCCTCGGTTTTGACCCTCCCGCCATTGCGACCTTGCATTTCGGCACATCGTTGCCGATAATGGTCAACAAAAATGGTTAACCATTTATGTGTGTTTGGTTGATGATGTGACAAATCGAGGCGATGCGTCATGCCGCCGGACACGGTTGAAGTGGTCAAGCCATCGAGTGGGTCGCGCGCGCTGTCGAGCGGCCGAACGTTGTATCCCCTGGGGTCTGGAGACATCATGAAATCTGTACATTGCCTGGCCGCACTTCCCATTGCGGCCTTTTACAGCGGCGGTTGGCTGGCCGAACACGTGGGCACCCGTCTGGCGGGGCTGCCGTTCCTGATGGCGTGGAATATCGTCTGGTTGTTGCTCACGTCGGTGGTCATGGGGGTGATGTTCCGTTTCGACGGTTCGCGTGAGGCGGCGCGGGCGTCGACGAACGATGCGCGCGAGCGCGACGGAGCGACATCATGAACGCCGCCCTGACCGTCATTGCGGCGTTTCTCGCCTTTGCGCTCTTCATCGGGTTGCGCGCCCGGCGCGGACGCACCATGAGCCTGGAGCAGTGGGCCGTGGGCGGGCGCGGCTTCGGCACGCTGCTCGTCTTCCTGCTGATGGCGGGCGAAGCGTTCTCGACATTTACGTTCCTTGGCGCGAGCGGATGGGCGTACAGCAAAGGGCCGCCCGCCTTTTACATCCTCGCTTACGGGGCGCTTGCCTATCTGCTCGGCTACTGGATGTTGCCGGCGGCGTGGCGTCATGCGACGCGACACGGCTGTGTGTCGTTCTCCGACTTCTTCGCGACGGCCTACCGCTCGCGGGCACTGGGTGTCGTCGTCTCGCTGGTGGCCGTGCTCGGCATGAGCGCGCTGCTCATCATTCAGTTGCGCGGCCTGGGCATCATCGTCTCGGAGGCGTCGTACGGCACGATTCCCCCGGTGGTCGCGATCTGGTGCGGCGCCATCGCGATGGTGGTCTACATCACGGTGTCGGGCATTCACGGCTCCGCGAGCATTGCGATCTACAAGGACATCCTGATTCTCGTGATCGCGGTGTTCCTCGGCCTCTACCTGCCGCTGCACTACTTCGGCGGTTTCGGCGCCATGTTCGACCGCATCGAGGCGGCGCGACCGGGCTTTTTGCAGATGCCCACGAGCGGCCTGACACTGTCCTGGTACAACTCCACGATTCTTCTCACGTCGCTTGGCTACTACCTGTATCCGTACGTGTTCACCTCGGTGTACGCGGCCAAGACCGAAAGTGCGGTGCGCAAGAACACGATTCTGATGCCGCTCTACCAGATGGTCATCGCGTTCATGTTCTTCGTGGGCTTTGCGGCGATCCTGCAAGTGCCGGGCCTGAGCGGCGCGGATTCGGATCTGGCGCTGCTGCGCATCGTCAAGCAGACGTTCTCGCCGTGGTTCGTGGGCGTGATCGGCGGCGTCGGGGTGTTGACCGCGCTGGTGCCCGGTTCGATGATTCTGCTCAACGCGTCGACACTGATCGCGAAGAACATCTACCGCGACGGCTTTGCGCCGCGCGCGAGCGACGCCTTCGTGGGTAAGCTCGCCAAGCGCGTGCTGCCGGTCTTCGGGCTGGTGGCGGTGGGCTTCGTGCTGCGTGGCGGGGCGACGTTCGTGGCGCTCGCGCTGTTCGCGTCGAGCCTGCTCACGCAACTGTTCCCGTCGTTCGTGTCAAGCCTGCTGCCGCGTCCGTTC
This sequence comes from Pandoraea eparura, assembly GCF_902459725.1. GTDB lineage: Bacteria > Pseudomonadota > Gammaproteobacteria > Burkholderiales > Burkholderiaceae > Pandoraea > Pandoraea eparura. The sequence continues at coordinate 576,761 of NZ_CABPSH010000001.1, read as the reverse complement.
GGCAACAAGTACGGCGCGTTCGCGGGGATTGGGGCCGGGGCGCTCGTGCTGGCGGCAGCAGTAGGGCTCGACGTCAACCTGCGCACCTTGATGCCCGGCGCATCGGATACCGTGGGATCGATCAACATGGGGCTGGTGGCGCTCGCGGTGAATGCGCTGACGTTCGCGGTCGTCAGCTTGCTCACGCGCTCGCGCAACGTGGCGGCAGGCGTTCCGCAGGGCACCTGACGCGGAGATTGAGGAAGACATGACAACACTGGAGATTCGCAATGCACGCGGCCTCGATGGCGCGCCGGTCGACGTGCGCGTCGAGCACGGGCGGATCGCCGCACTGGCGCCGTCGCTGCCGGGCGAGGTGAGCGGGGCGGGCGGCGGCGTTCGCCAGATCGATGCGGGCGGCGCATTGCTGCTGCCCGGGCTCGTGGAGTCGCACACCCATCTGGACAAGACCGTGTGGGGCATGCCGTGGTACGTCAATGCGTGCGGCGCGCGGCTCATCGACCGCATCGACAACGAACGCCAGTGGCGTGCCGAGAGTGCACATGACGCGGGCGTCGCGTCGCTCGCGCTCGCTCGGGCGTTCCTCGCGGCGGGCACCACGCGGTTGCGCACCCACGTCGACATCGATACCGACGCGGGCCTGCGCCATCTCGACGGCGTGCTCGGCACGCGCGACGCGCTGGCGAACACCCTCGACATGCAGATCGTCGCGTTCCCGCAGTCGGGCGTGCTCGAACGCGCGGGCACTGCGGCCTTGCTCGACGACGCGCTCGCGCGCGGCGCGGACGTGCTCGGCTGGCTCGATCCGTGTGCCATCGACCGCGACCCGAAGGCCTCGCTCGACGCGATGTTTGCGCTGGCCGACAAGCACGGGTGTCCCGTCGACATCCATCTGCACGAGCCGGGCGAGATGGGGATCTTCTCGCTCGAACTGATGCTCGAGCGTATCGCCGCGCTTGGCATGCAAGGCAAGGTCGTGGTGTCGCACGCGTTTTGTCTGGGAGAACTGGATGCCGCGCGCACCGAGGCGTGGCTCGCGCGTCTGGCCGATGCCGGCGTCGCGCTGATCACCACGGCGCCGCCGTCGCGTATCGTGCCGCCGCTCATGGCGTGCCGCCGCGCTGGCGTTGCGCTGGCGGGCGGCAACGACGGCATTCGCGACACCTGGACGCCCTACGGCTCGCCCGACATGCTCGAGCGCGCCATGATGATCGGACTGCGTTACAACCTGCGTCGCGACGACGAGCTGGAGATCGCGCTCAATTGCGTCACCTATCAGGGGGCGAGGGTCTGCGGGTTCGACGACTACGGCCTGCAGGTGGGGGCGCGCGCCGACCTGGTGCTCGTCGATGCGGTGAATGCCGCGCAGGCGATCGTTACGCGAGCGCCGCGTCGCTGGGTGGTGGCGAACGGCCACCTCGTGGTGAGTGAAGGCGTGGCCGTATGACCCTCTGGCTGGCCATCGTCGCGGTCGGGCTGACGCTGCGGCCGACGCTCACGTCCATCAGCCCGCTGCTGCCGCAAATTCGCGCGGCTACGGGAATGACCTATCCCGTGGCGGCATTGCTCACGTCGCTGCCGGTGCTCGCGATGGGCGCGGGCGCGTTTGCGGCGAGCGGACTGACGCGCCGCGTCGGTGAGCGTCGTGGCGTGCTGGCCGGACTGGCGGCGCTCGCCCTCGCGTGCGGTGTGCGTTTCGTGGCCGATGACACCGCGACGATGATTGCCACGGCGCTTGCGTCGGGCATCGGCATCGCCATCATCCAGGCGCTGCTGCCCGGTATCGTGAAGGCGAACTACAGCGCTGCGCGCATGACCGCGATGATGGGGTTGTACTCGGCGGCGCTCATGGGCGGTGGCGGGCTTGGCGCCGCGATCAGCCCGTGGGCGGCGCGCGACGCGGGTGACTGGCGCGTCGGGCTGGGGATATGGCTCGGGGTCGTCTGCGCCGCCGCGCTGGCCTGGTGGCGCGCGCCGCTGGTTCGCACGGCGGTGACGTCAGCGACCTCGCCGGCGACGACGGCGAAGGACTTGCGAGCGGCCTCCCAGGCGGCAAGCGAGTGTGTCGCGTCGCCGGCCGACGGTGTGCCGTCGATGCGCGACCTGCTGCGCAAGCGCCGCGCCTGGACGCTCGCCGTGTACTTTGGCCTTATCAACTGCACCTATACGACGATGGTCGCGTGGCTGCCGCCGTTCTATCAGCAGCACGGCATGAGCGCGACGCGCAGCGGTGCGCTGCTGGCCGCACTGACGGCCTGTCAGGTCGTCGCCGCACTGACGCTGCCCTGGCTGGCGCGCCGTCGTGTCGATCGCCGTCGCTGGCTCACGCTCGCGCTCGCGGCCACCCTCGGCGGACTCGTCGGGCTGGCGCTCGCGCCGGTGACCGCCGCGTGGGCGTGGATCGGCGCCATCGGCTTCGGGCTGGGCGGCACCTTCTCGCTTGGGCTCGTGCTCGCGCTCGATCACCATACGCACCCGCGTCATGCGGCAGCGCTGGCGGCGTTCATGCAAGGCGTGGGTTTCTGCATCGCGGCGCTCGCGCCGTTCGTCGCCGGGGCGGTGCTCGATCTCACCGGCAGTTTCACGCCGTCGTGGATCGGGCTCATCGGGCTCAACGTCGCGCTGATCGCACTGACCTGGCGCTTCGACCCTGCCGGCTATGCGTCGGCGCTTCGCCTGTCGCGCGACGCACCCGGCGGCCGTCCACTGCGCGTCTGACTTGCCCGCGAAGTGCGCTTGAAGTGTGCTCGAAGTCCGGTTAACGTGCGGGCCTGATGTGCGTGCGGCACGCCGTGTGCGTTGCGCACGCGAGACACGTATTCCTTGGGCAAAATTCCTGCGGAGTCCCTACGCAATCCGCGCTAAGATGGATCGTCGTGTGATGTCGCAGCAGGCCTTTGGCACGAGACCTGGGGGCTGGCCCGTCGGCCGGCTTGGCGTGCTTGGCCGGCGCACCGCTGGATACCAAGGGAGAACGGATGCTCGGAATGTCGCGCAGGGCCGTGGGTCGATCGTTCGGGACGATGCTCGTCGCGCTCGGTGCCTGCAGCGTCGGCGCGACGTTGTTCGCAGCATTCCCCTCGCTCGCCGCGGCGGCCGACACGATCTTGCCGGAGCGTCCGGCGGTCGGTGCCGCGCCGGTTCCCACCCCGATCGCACCCGCAACGTCGAAGGCCGTGCCGCCGACCGGCGTCGACCAGCGCGCGCCGCGCAGCGATGGCGCGTATGCCAACCTGCATGTCTTCCGGCCGCCATCGGTCTGTCGCGGCGTGGCGGTACTGAGTCCCGGTGCGGGTGACGACCGCGATGCGCTCTCCTGGTTGGGGCGCGCGCTCTCGCAATACGGTTGGCTGACCGTGACCATGGCCCACAAGCAGAGCGGGCACGAATCCTTGCGCGATCGCGTGCGCAGCGGTGGGTTGCGCGACGGTTTGCTGGCACTCACTACGGATCCCGAAGCGTATGACGACCGACTCGAAGACACTGGGGCGGCGCTGCATTGGGCGCGAACGCAATGCCGGTCCGGGCCGGCCGTCTTCGCTGGCCACTCCATGGGGGCGGCCACAGTGATGATCGAGGCGGGCGCCAGGAACAAGCTCGGGCTCGGCAGCGACGACCGTTTCGACGGCTACATCGCCCTCTCCCCGCAGGGGCCCGGTCCGATTTTTCCGTCGGACGCATGGCATGACATCCGCAAGCCGGTGCTGCTCGTGACCGGCACGCGCGACGCGCCGCTGGACGGCAAATGGCAGTCGCGCACCGAGCCCTACGCGGACCTGCCGGCCGGGTGTCACTGGCTCGCCGTGGTCGACGGCGCCACGCATTTCAACTTCGCCGGTTTCGGCTACGGGCACGGTGATATCGAGGCCAAGGTGTTGCCGTTGATCCAGCGTTTTCTCGATAACCTGCGCATGCAGCGGTGCGCTGTCCCCACGCCGGCGGCCGGTGTGAAGTTCGAAGCCAAGTAGCTGAGCGGATGCAGGGGATGCAGGCAAGGCGACGCCTGGCCGACCGAAGGCGAGCTGCCAACATGTGTCGTCAGCCATCAGCCATCAGCCATCAGCCATCAGCCATCAGCCATCAGCCGCCGGGCCGGTACCTCATCGGCACGGCGCAGAGGGAAATCGGTAGAAAAGGCGGTGAAAAAGGCGGCGAAATCTTTCCCATTTGCCGATCGGTCACAAATCGTCACAAATTTGTGACGCGCTTGGCGTGGTGTCCCGGCGGATGATTGAGATAATGTGAGTGCCCGCTTCGAAGGTTTTGCCGATGCATCTTTAGTCAATCGGTAATTGAACGGGTAAAATTGCGCGTTCGGCGCACGCTGACTACGGTCGGCACGCGCGTTACACGCTATCTCCACTGCCGATGGAATTCCTGCCCAATCACGTTTCCCGCATGATTTCCCACCGTGCCTTGCGCCTGGCACTTGCCAGCGTACTCAGTGTTTGCGCCTTGATCTCCGGCGCCGCGCATGCGTTCTCGTTCGACGACGTCGCCAAGCAGGCGCGCACGCTCGCGAACAATCGCTATAAGCCGAAGGATCCGAATCTGCCCAAGGCGTTGCAGAATCTGACTTACGACCGCTATCGCAATATCCGTTTCAAACCCGAAAAGGCGTTGTGGCGTGCGCAGAAGCTGCCGTTCGAGCTGATGTTCTTCCATGAGGGCTCGTATTACGACCGTCCGGTGAAGATCAACGAACTGGCCGGCAACCGGGTGCATGAACTGCGCTACAGCCCGGACATGTTTGATTTCGGTGCGCTGAAGGTCGATCCGAAGCAGTTGCGCGGCCTTGGCTTCGCGGGTTTTCGCATCCACTTCCCTGTGAACACCCCGAAATACAAGGACGAAGTGATGGTGTTCCTCGGCGCGAGCTATTTCCGCGCGCTGGGCAAGAACCAGACGTATGGCCTGTCCGCGCGCGGGCTGGCGCTCGACACCGCGCTCAATTCCGGCGAGGAGTTTCCGCGCTTCACCGAGTTCTGGATCCAGCGCCCGGCGCCCGGCGCCAAGGAACTGACAATCTACGCGTTGCTCGATTCGCCGCGCGCGACGGGCGCGTATCGCTTCACGCTGCGCCCGGGCGTCGATACGACGGTCGATGTGAAGGCCGAGCTGTTCCTGCGGGAGAACGTCACCAAGCTGGGCATCGCGCCGCTCACGAGCATGTTCTTCTATGGGGAGAACCAGCCGGCGGCGGTACCCGACTATCGTCCTGAAGTGCATGACTCGGATGGCCTGTCCATCCAGTCCGGCACCGGTGAGTGGATCTGGCGCCCGCTGGTCAATCCGAAGCGTCTGCTCGTGTCCTCGTTCGCCCTGTCGAATCCGGCCGGGTTCGGGCTGCAGCAGCGCGACCGCGACTTCGGCGACTACCAGGACCTGGACGATCGCTACGAATCGCGCCCGAGCGCGTGGGTCGAGCCCAAGGGCAAGTGGGGGGCGGGTCGCGTGGAGTTGGTGCAGATTCCCACGCCCGACGAGACCAACGACAATATCGTGGCGTATTGGGTGCCCGATGCGCCGCCCAAGCCCAAGCAAGCGTATTCGATCGAATACCGGCTATCGTGGCAGAAGGAAAATGACAAGCGTCCGCCAATGGCGTGGGTGTCGCAAAGCCGACGGGGACACGGCTACCGGGGCAAACCCGACGACAGTCTGCTGTTCGCGCTGGATTTCGAGGGCCCCGCGCTCAAGAAACTGCCGGAGGATGCCAAGGTCGAAGGGAACGTATCCATCGACGGCAATGGCAAGATCCTTGAAGTGCAGACGCAACGCAATGACGTCACGGGCGGCTATCGCGTCATGCTCCGCATGCGCCGTGTCGATGCCGAAAAACCCGTCGAAATGCGCGCTTATTTGCGCAACGGCAGTAATACCCTATCCGAAACGTGGAGCTACCTGTTACCCCCCGAATGAGCGACCGTTCCGATATTCCGGTCGATGAACTGTACGTCGACCGGCTACCTCTGCCCGCCGAGAAACGTCGTGCCCTGCTGGCTCAAGCCAGGCGTGACGGTGGCGATTCGCTTGACGTCCTCACGCGCTTGCAGCGCCTGCTCGCCGCGCGCGCCATGAACGGCGCGGGCGATGTGTCGCCCGGCGCCGGCGAGACGACAGCGGACGCCGTCAATGCGATGTCCGACGCGGCTGCCGGGCTGGCCGGCGCGCCCGTCACCACTGCAGCCACGACCACCGCGACCACTGCGACCACTGCGACCACTGCGACCACTGCGACAACTGCGGCTAACGCGACTAACGCGACTAACGCGACCGCAACGGCAGCAACGACCACCACGACCGCCACGACCGCCACCGTGGCGAGCGCCGCATGGCGCGCACACGATATTGCCGAGATCGAATCCGGCAGCGACGCGGTGCTGGCCTCGCAACCGGTGCGTCTCGCGCTCACGGACGGCGGCTCGCTCGCCGCCGCGGCCGGATTGCGCGACGTGCGCGGCGTACAGACCCTGCGCATCGCGCCGCCGGTGCGCCGCACGTCGCTCATTCCGCGCGTCTGGTCGCTCAATCCGCTCGCGCGGCTTTGGCGCAAACTGACCGGCCGCCCAGATCCCGATCCGCTCATGCGCGACGCCCCCGATCCGAAGGGCCGATGGTCGCAAGCGGGGCGTCGTCGTCGCTGGATGCTGCTCGCGCTGATGATCGCGCAGACCGCGCTGGCGACGCATTTCATGGCGTCGGTGCTGCCGTATCACGGGGCCGATCCGCTGGAATTCTCCGTCCTGGTGCTGTTCGTGCTTCTCTTCGGCTGGGTCTCGGCCGGGTTCTGGACGGCGATCTTCGGCTTCTTCGTGTTGCTGTTCGGTGGCGAACGTCACATGATCTCGAAGATGGCCGCCGGCGATGCGCCGATCGCGCCCGACGCGCGCACCGCGCTCGTCATGCCGATTTGCAATGAAGATGTCGGCCGCGTTTTCGCGGGGTTGCGCGCGACCTACGAATCGCTTGCCAAGACCGATTCGCTCGAACGCTTCGATTTCTTCATCCTGTCCGATTCGAACGAGGCCGACAACTGCACGGCCGAAGTCGACGCGTGGCAGGCGCTGTGTCGCGAGGTCGACGGCTTCGGCCGCATCTTCTATCGCCGTCGTCAGCGCCGCGTGAAGCGCAAGAGCGGTAACCTCGACGACTTCTGCCGCCGCTGGGGCAGCGATTATCGCTACATGCTCGTGCTCGACGCCGACAGCGTGATGAGCGGGGAATGCCTGACGAAGCTGGTGCGCATGATGGAGGCGCATCCGAGTGCCGGCCTGATTCAGACCGCGCCGCTCGCGGCCGGCCGCGAAACGTTTTACGCGCGCCTGCAGCAGTTCGCCGGTCGCGTGTACGGCCCGCTGTTCACGGCCGGCCTGCACTATTGGCAATTGGGCGAATCGCACTACTGGGGGCACAACGCGATCATTCGCATGGCGCCGTTCATGGCCCATTGCGCGCTCGCCCCGCTGCCGGGCAAGGGCGCGATGTCCGGCGCGATTCTGTCGCACGACTTCGTTGAGGCGGCCCTGATGCGGCGGGCCGGCTGGGGCGTGTGGATTGCCTACGACCTGCCCGGCAGCTACGAGGAAATGCCGCCGAATCTGCTCGACGAACTCAAGCGCGACCGTCGCTGGTGTCAGGGCAACCTGATGAATTTCCGGCTGTTCCTCGCCGAGGGCATGCATCCGGTGCACCGCGCGGTGTTCGTCACCGGCGCGATGGCGTACGTGTCCGCGCCGCTGTGGTTCATCTTCCTGATTCTCTCGACCTGCCTGCTCGCCAAGCACACGCTCGTCGTGCCCGAATATTTCACGGCGCCGCGACAACTGTTCCCGGTCTGGCCGGAGTGGCATCCCGAGCGCGCGCTCGCGCTGTTCTCGGCCACGGCAACGCTGCTCTTCCTGCCGAAGATACTGGCCGTGGTGCTGATCTGGGCCAAGGGGGCGAAGCGTTTCGGCGGTGCGTTCGCGGTAACCGTGAGCATGCTGATCGAATTGGTGTTCTCGGCCGTGCTCGCGCCGGTGCGCATGCTGTTTCACACGCAGTTCGTGCTGGCGGCGCTCACCGGCATCGCGATTCAATGGAAGTCGCCGCCGCGCGAAGACGCCGAGACGCACTGGGGCGAAGCGATTCGCCGCCACGGCCTGCATACGTTGATCGGACTGGGGTGGGGCGGCGTCGTCTACTGGCTCAATCCAGACTTCATCTGGTGGCTGATGCCCATCGTCGGCTCGATGGCGATCTCGATTCCCGTGTCGGTATTCTCCAGCCGGGTGTCGCTGGGGCGCGCGCTCAAGCGGGCACGGCTGTTCCTGATCCCGGAAGAGTCGTGGCCGCCCAAGGAGCTGCGCATGACGCAGAAGTACACCGAGGCGTCGGGCAAGTACGTCGATTTCGTCGACGCCGTGGTCGATCCGATGGCCAACGCCCTCGTGGCCGCAAGTGTCGTGCCGACCCTCGACGACGCGAAGCGTGACGCCCGGCGTGCCGGTCGTGTCGAGACCGCGCTGCTCAAGGGGCCGGCGAAGCTGACGAACACGCAGAAGTGGGAGTTGCTCAACGATCCGCGCGCGCTGGCCGCCCTTCATCTGCTCGTGTGGACGGATCCGCGGGCGCATCGCGATTGGCGCGACGCGCGCACCAACGGACTGTCGCAGGGCTTTCTCGCGTCGGCCTGAGGGCCAAACGACGTCAGACGGACAATGTCATGAGAAAACGGCAAGGCGAGGCGCCTTGCCGTTTTTGCTTTTGCGGTGCTCGCCCGCGGCGACCGACGCGGCGATGAGCGCCGCGGGTCAACGCGAAGGCAGGAAGTCGCGCGGATTGAACGGCGTGCCCTTCTGACGCACCTCGAAGTGCAGCTTGACGGTGCCATGCGAATCGGTGTCGCCCATCTCGGCAATCTTCTGGCCCTTGCTGACCGACGCCCCTTCCTTGACCAGAATGGCGCGGTTGTGCGCGTAGGCGGTGAGGTACCCGTTTTCGTGCTGCAGCATCACCAGGTTGCCGTATCCACGCAAGCCGCTGCCAGCATAGACCACCTTGCCGGCAGCCGCTGCGTAGATGGGATCGCCGGACTTGCCGCCAATGTCGACGCCCTTGTTGCTGCTGCCGTTGTAATTTGCCAGCACCGGGCCGTTGGCGGGCCAGACCATCGGAATCTTGTTGGTTGCGGCGCGCGGTGCGGGCTCGACCTTCGGGGCGGGCCGGGCTGGTTGCGGTCGGGGTCTGGCGGCGCCGGACGAGGTAACCGCAGCGCCCGATGCCCCGGCGGGCGGCGCGACGCGCAGCACCTGGCCAACTTCGATCTTGTCGGGATCGGCCAGGGTGTTCCAGCGCACCAGATCGGCGGTACTGGCATTGTTGGCGCGCGCAATACCATAGAGCGTGTCGCCGGACTGCACGCGATAGCTGCCGGCGGGCACCGGGCCATAGGTCGGCGAGCCGGCGCAGGCGGCAAGCGTCAGGCAAACGGCCAGGCCGAGCGCATGCGTGCGGCAACGGGTGAGCCAAGCCGATGGGCTTGACGGACGAACGTCAGACGGCGACGGCGAGGGTCGCATGAGGCGAATAGGCTCCATCCGTAGGCAGGGGGTGGGGTAAGTGGCGCGCGATCGGATGCCTGACATGGCGGCAGGGGTATGCACCGGACAATGCGCGTTGACTAGGGGAAAATCACCTGAAAACGGCGTTGGGCAGTACAAAACACGAGCCGGATGTGCGGCAAGGGTACGAGCGCGGGACAAAACGCCCATTGTACGGGCAGCGACCCCGGCGCGAACAGCCGAAGCGTGCCCAAATTCCGCGTCGCGCTAAGAAATGGTGACTGGATTTGCCGTATTTACCCTGTTGACAAGCGACGTATCTACACGTATAAAACCAACTGCAGATTGTCAAGCCGCGAAGTTGTTGTCAGACGTAGTTTTCCTGCTTCTCGCTGGTTTCTAGTCCTTCATTTTCCCTTGATTGTCAGCGTTCACGGGGTCATTCCGACTCCAAGCTATTGTTTTATTAGGAAAAAACATGGAAACCGGTATTGTTAAGTGGTTCAACGACGCAAAGGGCTTCGGCTTCATCACCCCGGACGCCGGCGGTGAAGACCTGTTCGCTCACTTCTCGGAAGTGAAGGTTGACGGCTTCAAGTCGCTGCAAGAAAACCAACGCGTGTCGTTCGAAGTCAAGACTGGCCCGAAGGGCAAGCAAGCTGCGAACATCAAGCCCATCTAATTGGCTTGACCGCATTCCCGTGATGCCGCGCCAGCCTTAGGGCGAGGCGGCGTCCCGAGATCAACAGGCCCGATGACGAGAGTCATCGGGCCTGTTTGTTTTTGCCGTCCGTTTATTTGCCCTCCGTTTTGATTCGCAGGAGACGTGCACGCAGGCGATGCGACCGCCACGGTTCAACGCTACAATGCCTGATCGAATTCGCGTGAGCCCTCGCGTGAGTCTTTTTTCGAGGCAATCATGAGCCTGCAAACGTGGTGGCTTTACGTCGTCACCGTCTTTTTCGTCTCGGCGACGCCGGGACCGAACATGCTGCTCGTCATGACGCATGGCGCGCGTCACGGGCTGCGTCCGTCGCTCGGGACGATGGCCGGTTGCATGACGGCACTCATCGCCATGATGTCGATTTCCGCGGCCGGACTCGGCGCGGTGCTCAGGGCGTGGCCGATGGTGTTCGATACGCTGCGCTATGTCGGCGCGGCGTATCTCGTTTATCTCGGCTACAAGAGCTGGCGCTCGCCCGTGGATACGAACGCCGCCGCGGCCTCGCTCGGTGAGTCGGCCATTGCGGTTGATTCGAGCTTCGGCAAGCTCTTCAAATCGGGCTTCCTGGTGGCAGCCAGCAACCCGAAGGCCATTCTCTTCGCCGCTGCCTTCCTGCCCCAGTTCATCGATCCGACGGCTGCCAAGCTGCCGCAGTTCGCGATGCTGCTCGGCACGTTCGCCGTGATCGAGGTGAGCTGGTACCTGGTCTACGCCACGGGCGGTCTGCGCATCGCACCGTACTTGCGCGAAGCGCGTGTGCTCAAGGCATTCAACCGCATCAGCGGCGGCGTGTTCATGGGCTTCGGCGCGTTGATGGCCGCGGTGCATCGCTGAGTTGACCGTGGCATGCGGCAAAGGCCCGAGGGCGTGTCCGGGGTGTGGCGCGCGATACGGGTGGCCGCAGGTTTGTGTGCCGGAGCCCTCAATATTTCCGCCGCGCGACCGTTAACGATTCTGACCAGATACATGAGACGGTGCGCGAGCGCCGACAGGCACGCATTCGCGCAGTGACGTTCCGAGACGTCACGCGTTGCAAAGGCTTTATTACGTACGGCTTGCGCCGCCCGGCGCGGTCGTCACGGGGACAATTAGAAGATCAGGTATGGAAACGACAGAACCGCAGGTGACACCGGCGCCCACGGACAACGAAACGCAACTGCATGACTCGTATCGCATCAGCAATCCGCTGGAGATTGGCGGCGTGCTGCGCCATCTGGCGACCCGCGGCGATTTCATGACAGTCTACTTCTCGAACGGCCAGCGTCAGCTCGTCACGCGCCTGCTCAAGGTCGAGCCGCAAGCGCGCGGCTTCTATTTCGATTGGGGCGGGGTGGAGGCGGAGAACCGGGCGCTGTTGGCCAACAAGCGTGCGTTATTCGTTGGCGTGCCCGAAGGCATTCAGGTGCATTTCCCCATCGGCGATGTCGAAGAGCGCGAGTACGAAGGTTATCCCGCGTTTTATGCCTCGTATCCGGAAACGCTCGTGCGTTTGCAGCGCCGCGATTACTTCCGCGTGAAGACGCCGATTCTCGATCCGTACCCGTGCACGGTCAAATTCCCCGACGACACGCCGATGCGCCTATCGGTGTTCGACCTCTCGCTTGGCGGCGTCGGCTTGCGCACGAAGGCCGAAGCCGCAGCCGAGATCCCGAAGGGCTCGATGCTCATGCACGTCGAGATCGAATTGCGCGACTACGGCACTGTCCAGGTGGATCTCGAAGTCTGTGCCATTCGCACCGTACCGCTGGCGAAGGACGTCGAGTATCACATCGGCTGCCGCTTCATCGCCCTCTCGCGTACGGCCGAGTCGCGCCTGCAAAAGCTCATCACACAACTCGAACTCAATCGCAAGGCATTCGCGCGCGGGTGAGCGTTCGGTGTGATGCAATCAACCCGGCACGGGGATCCGCAGCGCCGGGATCGTTGCCGACACGCCCGTGGCCGCCGGTGCCTGCAAATGGCGCGTGCGGGCAGCGATGCCGCGAACATCAATCGCGCATCAATCGTCGCGTCGCTGCGCGGCAGCGTGAGGCGGTTCGCCACGGGCTTCGCGCACGCCGTCGGGATAGATGCGCACCAGCACGATGCGCGGCCCCTGCATCTTCTTGACGACGACCGAGAAGCCTTCGAAGTCGACCTTCTGGCCCTCGTGCGGCAGATAGCCCAGCGCGTTCATGATCAGGCCCCCCACCGATTCCGCATGCTCGCTCGGAATCTCGATGCCCAGCGAGCGTTCCAGCGTCAGGATGGGCAAGCTGCCGCGGCCGATAAGCGTGCCATCTTCCATGCGCGTCCAATCGTCTTCCGTCTGACGGAATTCGTCGCGGATCTTGCCGACCAGCGCTGAGAGCAGGTTGTCGAGCGTCAGGAAACCGATGGGCTTCTGGTCTGGCCATCCCACCACGGCAAAGTGCGGCGCGCCCCGGCGAAATCGACGGAACAGCTCGCGCGCCGGCATGTCGGGCTTCACGCGTTCCACCGGCCGCGCCATGGCGCCCAGATCCTCGATCGACTGGCCGTGGTGCTCCGCGAGGAACAGGTCTTTCAGGTGCACCACGCCAAGCAGGGTTTCGCCGTCGTTGTCGAAGAACGGATAACGGCTGTAGCGGTGACGGTAGGCGGTATCCATGTTCTGCGCGAAGGTCGCATTGCGGCGAAAGGCGGCGACTTCGCTCATCGGATGCATGAGATCGGAGACGCTCAGATCGCTGAAGTCGATGGCATAAGCGACCACGTTCCAGTCGTCGCGCGACAGTTTTTCGCTCGATGCCCCGCGGCGCATGATCAGCTTGATTTCATCGGCGGAATAATGCGCATCGTTGCCGTGCGACGGGTCGAGTCCGGTCCAGCGCAGCAGGCGGTTGGCGCTGTGGTTGAGGATCCAGATCGCCGGATACATCAGCCAGTAAAAACCGTAGAGCGGGGCGGCCGTCCAGACGGAGATGGCTTCCGGCATGCGCAGCGCCATCGACTTTGGCGCGAGCTCGCCCACGACGATGTGTAGATAGGAAATCGTGAAGAAGGCGATGAAGAAGGCCAGCGCGTGGATCAACTCCGCCGAGCTGACGCCCAGCGCGGCGAACAGCGGCGTGAGAATGCGCGCGAACGCAGGCTCACCGATCCAGCCCAGACCGAGCGAGGCGAGGGTGATGCCGAGCTGGCACGCCGAGAGGTAGGTATCGAGCTGACCGTGCACCCTGGCCAGGATACGGCCGCGCCAACCGCGTTGGCGGGCAATGACATGAACGCGCGTCTGGCGCAGTTTGACGAGGCCGAATTCCGCCGCCACGAAGAAGCCGTTGAGCAACACCAGCAGCATCGCGGCGACGATCAGTAAAAGGTTTTCCAAAATAAATGAAATGAGACATCAGGCCCGTCAGTATAAGTGACATTCGCCCGAGACCAGAAATCACGGAGACGTTCCGGTGTTTTGTCTGCCGGTTGCCGGGGATTCGCGGGGCTTTCGCGGCGGATGCAGGTAAGCCCGTTCCGCTCAGCGGCGGTCGATGGCCCGCCAGCCAGGCATGGCGAAGGCGTCGACGAGAAAGTCGATAAGGGCGCGGACCTTGGCGCTCAGGTATTTGCGGGTGGGATAGACAACATAGACACCCATCTCGCCCTGCGTGTACTCGGGCAGAAACTCGACGAGCTGGCCGTCGCGCAGGGCATCCTGAACGAGAAACGCCGGTTGCAGGACGATGCCCGATCCAGCCACGGCGGCGGCCAGACAGGTATCGCCGTTATCGGCGATGAGTCGCGCACGGGTACGCACGGACACGGGGCCGTCAGGACCGTCGAAGCGCCATTCGCGCCGGTGCGAGAAATAGCTGTAGCCGACCGTCTCATGATGCGCGAGTTCGCTGGGGTGCTGCGGCGTGCCGTGCTGCGCGAGGTAGTCGGGCGAGGCGCACAGCACCAGCCGCGTCCCCGCGAGTCGGCGATGCACGAGCGACGAATCGGGCAGACGCGTGATTCGGATGGCCAGGTCGTAGCCTTCGTCGACGATATCGACGAGACGATCGCTCAGCGTGATATCGAGCGAGACTTGCGGATGCCGCGCGAGAAACGTCGGCCAGAGCGGCGCGAGGTGCAGCACGCCGAAGGTGTGCGGGGCATTGATGCGCAGCGGCCCGGCGGGCAGTCCATCCTGCTCGCCCGCCATGGCGTCGGCCTCGTCGAGTTCCGTGAGGATCTGACGGCATCGCTCGACATATCGCTGACCCGGCTCGGTGAGCGACAGGCGCCGGGTGGTGCGCTGGAGCAAACGCGTACCCAGACGTGCCTCGAGATCGGCGACATAACGCGAGATGGCGGTCTTGGAGATGCCCAGCGTCGAGGCGGCCTTCACGAAGCTGCCCGACTCGACCACGGCGATGAAGCTTTCGATCTCGCGAAGTTTGTTCATGCCGGGGCGTTGCTCCTCAGGAATGCGCCGTGCGATGCGCGAACAGGCCGGTGGCCCGACTAACGTCTAACGTCTGCGACGACTGCGATCACTGCGATCACTGCGTCGAGGGGGATGCGGCGGCCTTCCCGCCGCGTCACCCCCGGTGCCAATGTCGTTATTGTGCCAGCGCGTTCACGTCGGCGAGCGACGGGGCGGCATTGCCGAACGCGAAGGCGTCCATGCGCAGCGCGCCGTAGGTGGCGCCGGTGTCGAAGTGCGTCTGGCGCCCGGCGTTGTCGGCCGCCCCCAGCGCAATGTAGAGCGGCAGCAGATGCTCGTCGGTCGGATGGGCGCGTTCGGCATACGGGGCGCGAGCACGATAGTCGAACAAGGCATCCAGATCCATCGCCGCGAGATGCTCGGTGAACCACGCGACAAACTCGGCCAGATAAGGCGCTTCGGCCCGGTCTTCCGACGGGGCGCGAAACACTTCATGCAGGTTGTGCGTAAAGCTGCCCGACGCAATGATAAGTGTGCCTTCCTGAGCGAGCGGCGCCAGAAGCTGTCCGAGTCGATATTGCGTCTCGGGACGCGCATGCCGTTGCAGCGATAACTGGGTGACCGGCACATCGGCGTCCGGATACAGATAGCGCAGCGGTACCCACGCGCCGTGATCGAGGCCCCACTGGTCGTCGGTGGCCGCGGGCAGGCCCGCGTCGCGCAGGATTTGCACCGTGCGCTCGGCGAGTTCCGGCGCGCCGGCGGCCGGGTATTCCAGCGTATACAACTCGCGCGGGAAGCCGCCGAAATCGTGGATTGTGCGCTGTTGCACCAGGTTGCCCACGCGCGGTGTCGGCGTCGACCAATGCGGCGAGATCACAAGGATCTCCCGCGGACGCGGCACCGCGCGCCCCAACGCCGTCAACAGCGGGCCGGTGCGGCCCGGATCGACCGCGAGCAACGGTGAGCCGTGAGAGACGAACAGGGTCGGCAGGGCAGACATGGCGATGACTCCGGCAAAAGAACGCTAACGAGAAACCGATGGGGCGATCAGGCGGTGCGCGCGCGGCGAATCGCGCAGGCGCCGTCGCCGAGCAGGGCCACGACGAGCAGCGCCACCAGCCAGAACGCCGGGAATTCCCAGCCGCCGCCCTTGTTGGCGAACATCCAGCCGTTGTGGCCATGCACCGAGACAATGGTGCCGAGCATCAGCGCAGCCAGCGGCAGCGCCGCCCAGCGCGCGTAGAAGCCCGTGATCAGCATCAGGCCGCCAATGAGTTCCAACGCCATCGTGACATAAGCCACGAACGGCGGCAGACCCAGCGAGCCCATGAAGCCCACGAAGCCGGGGACGGTAAACACGAACACCTTGAGCGACAGGTGCGCGAGGAAGAGGATACCCAGCGACACGCGCAGCAGCAGTGCGGCGTAGGGGGCGGTTTTGGTGTCGATCATGACAGGCTCCGGTGAAGGAATCGAAGTAAGGGGCGGCTCAGCCGTCGATGCGACGACTGACTTGACCTCGATTCTAGGGAGCGCCATCGTTTAGATAAACGGGCAGATCGGGGATTGATTGTCCCTTTTATCAGGACAATCAATCGGATTCGCGGACGTGCGTGCGGTGACCGGTGTTCTCGCTCAGGTCGACGCAATCATGCGGTCGAGCAGTTCGATCCAGTGGTGAACCGGGGCGTGATCGCGTGCGTGCTCGCCCTTGGCAGTGGCCTGCAAATGGCAGATGCAACCGACATTGGCCGAGACGACCAATTCGGGTTCGAGGGCGTCGAGCGACTTCCACTTGGCATCGCGCAGTTGATGCGACAGCGCCGGCTGTGTGACGGAATAGGTGCCGGCGGAGCCGCAGCAGATATGGCTGTCCTGCGGCAGCACGACGTTCACGCCCACGCCGGCGAGCACCTTCTCCACCACGCCCTTGAGCTGCTGCCCGTGCTGCAGCGTGCACGGCGGATGGTAGGCGACCTTGCCGGTCTTGCGGCTGGGCACGCGTTGCTGCAAGGCTTCCAGGTTGTCGAGCAGCACTTCGGACAGATCGCGTGCGAGTTCCGAGACGCGTTGCGCCTTGCCGGCGTATTGCGAATCGTGACGCAGCAGATGGCCATACTCCTTGACCGTCGCGCCGCAGCCCGACGCGTTGATCACGATCGCTTGCGCGCCTGCTTCGATCTCGGGCCACCAGGCGTCGATGTTGCGACGCGCGTCGTCGAGGCCACCATCCTGATAGTTCAGGTGCAGTCGGATAGCGCCGCAGCAGCCGGCCGCTGCCGGGCGCACCATTTCGATGCCGAGGGCGTCGAGCACGCGCGCGGTGGCCTTGTTGACGTTCGGCAGCATGGCCGGCTGTACGCAGCCTTCGAGCATCAGCATGCGACGCGTGTGCGTGCCTTGTGGCCAACTGCCCGAGCGCTGGCGATGCGGCACCTTCTCGCGCAGCGCGCGCGGAAGCACCGACCGGAATTGCTGCCCAAGACGAAGGGCGGGCGAGAACAGTGTGCGATTGGGCAGCACGCGGGCGAGCGTCCAGCGCAGCGCACGCTCGCCGGCGGGGCGACCGACCTTGGCGTCGACATGACGACGGCCGATCTCGACCAACCGGCCATATTGCACCCCCGACGGGCAGGTCGACTCACAACTGCGGCAGGTCAGGCACCGATCCAGGTGACGCTGCGTTTCGCGCGTCACGGGTTGGCCCTCGACCATCTGCTTGATCAGATAGATCCGGCCGCGCGGCCCGTCGAGTTCATCGCCCAGTAACTGATAGGTCGGGCACGTGGCAGTGCAAAAACCGCAATGCACGCATTTGCGGAGGATGGCTTCGGCTTCGTCGCCGTCCGGCGTCTGACGGAGAAAGTCTGCGAGGTTGGTTTGCATCGTCGTCTTTAGCGGTACAGCCGTTGGCGGTTGAAGATGCGGCTCGGGTCGAACGCGTGCTGCAAACGCTCGCCGATAGCGCGCAGCGCGGCCGGTGGCGGGGTAAATACGCCGGCCAACTTGTCGCCATGGCGAAACAGCGTAGCATGCCCGCCCGCCGCTGCGGCAATCGCGCGCACATCGGCGGCGGCGCGCGGCGTGATCCACCAGCGTTGCGCACCCCCCCATTCGATCAGGTGCTCGTCGCTGTGGGCGAGCGGCGGCGTGGTCGGGGGTACCGACAAGCGCCAAAGGGGTTGGCCGTCTCCCATGAGCGGCGCATTCGCGAAGAACGGGTGCGACTGCTCGCGCAGCGACTGCCAGAACGCGTGGGCCTCCATGGCATCGACGGGCTCGCCGCCCAACGTGGCGCGTGCAGCGGCGACGGCCGCCGCGGCACCACCAAGGCGCACGTGCAGCACGCCGTCATGCCAGGCCGAACCCATGAGCGGCAGCGGCTGCCCGCCCCAGCGGTTGAGCTGCTCGATCGCTTGCGCCTGCGGCAGCGCGAAGCGCAGCGTCGCCTCAGCCACCGGACAGGGCAGCACCTTGATCGAGAGTTCGAGCAGCACGCCCAGCGTGCCGAGCGCGCCCGCCAGCACGCGAGAGACGTCGTAACCCGCGACGTTCTTCATGACTTGCCCGCCGAAATGCAGCACTTGTCCCTGACCGTTCATGATGACGGCGCCAAGGACGAAGTCGCGCGGTGCGCCGACGTGTGGCCGGCGAGGGCCGGCCAGGCCGGCCGCAATGCAGCCGCCAAGCGTTGCGCCAGGGCCGAAGTGCGGTGGCTCGAACGGCAGGATCTGACCGCGCTCGGCCAGGGTGGCTTCGATTTCCGCGAGCGGCGTGCCCGCGCGGGCGGTGATGACAAGTTCGGCCGGATCGTACGACACAATGCCCCGATACATGCGCATGTCGAGCGGCTCGCCGGCGGGCGTCTGCCCGTACCAGCGCTTGGTGTTGCCGCCCTGGATATCCAGGGGCGTGCCGCGGGCGGTGGCGGCGAGCACACGCTCGCGAATCGTGGCGAGCGCCTGGGCGGCCGCTGGCGTATCCGCGTCGGGCGAAGCGAGGAAGACGGTAGAGGAGGGGGCTGACGACATCAGAACCTCGGCAAATCGGGGTGAGGCAGCAGGCCGCCGCGCACGTGCATCTTGCCGTACTCGGCGCAGCGCGCACGCGTGGGAATGCCCTTGTCGGCGTTGAGCAGGCCGGCGGGGTCGAAGGCGCGCTTCACGCCAAAGAACGCATCGCGCTCCTCGGGGGAGAATTGCACGCACATCGCGTTGATCTTTTCGATCCCGACGCCATGCTCGCCAGTCACCGTGCCCCCCAGCGCCACGCAAGCTTCGAGGATGTCGCTGCCGAACGCTTCGGCGCGGTGCCACTCGTCCAGATCGTTGCCGTTGAAGAGAATGAGCGGGTGCATGTTGCCGTCGCCGGCGTGGAAGACGTTGATGCAGCGCAGACCGTATTGCACTTCCATCGCCTCGATGCGCTTGAGCAGCGTGCCGATGGTCCGGCGCGGGATCGTGCCGTCCATACAGTAGTAGTCCGGCGAGAGGCGTCCGGCGGCGGGGAAGGCGTTCTTGCGTCCGGACCAGAAGCGCAGACGTTCGGCTTCCGATGCGGACACCTGGATGCGGGTGGCGCCCGACGCGCGCAGCACGGCCGAGACCCGGGCGATTTCTTCCGCGACTTCTTCGGGCGTGCCATCGGACTCGCACAGCAGGATGGCGGCGGCGTCCAGGTCGTAGCCTGCGTGAACGAACGCTTCCACCGCCTGAGTGGCCGGCTTGTCCATCATCTCGAGTCCGGCGGGGATGATGCCCGCGGCGATGATCGCCGCGACGGCGTCGCCGCCGGCCTCGACGTCGTCGAAGCTCGCCATGATGACCTGCTGTACTTGCGGCTTCGGCACGAGCTTCACGGTAATTTCCGTGACCACGCAGAACATCCCTTCGCTACCGATGAACACGGACAGCAGGTCGAGGCCCGCGGCATCGAGGGCGTGCGAGCCGAATTCCACGATCTCGCCGTCCATCGTCACGGCGCGCACCCGCAGGACGTTGTGCACCGTCAGGCCATATTTCAGGCAATGGACGCCGCCCGAGTTCTCGGAGACGTTGCCGCCGATGGTGCAGGCGATCTGCGAAGAGGGGTCGGGGGCGTAGTAAAGCCCGTAAGGCGCAGCCGCTTCAGAGACGGCGAGGTTGCGCACGCCGGGCTGCACGGTGGCGGTGCGGGCGTAAGCGTCGACGTCGAGAATGCGTTTGAATCGGGCGAGCGAGAGCACGATGCCGTCGGTGATCGGCATGGCCCCGCCGGACAGCCCGGTGCCCGCCCCGCGTGGCACGACGGGCACGTTGTGCGCGTGGCAGGCCCGCAGGATGCGGCACACCTGGTCCTCGTCGGCCGGCAGTACCACGGCAAGCGGCAGCTTGCGATAGGCGGCAAGGCCATCGCATTCGTATGGCGTGATCTGTTCGCGGTCGGTCAGCCACTGGGCGTCAGGCACGGCGGCACGCAGTGCCGCAAGCCGGGCGGCGCGCGTGGCGTCGTCAATCGTCTCGAAGACGGGCTCGTCGGCAACGCGCACGGGCGTCGGCGGCGAGGATGACGGCGACGACGGGACCGGGTGCGGCGGACTCAGCGACGCGGCGGAGGAGGGGGTCGGAGAAGCGGCCGGAGAAGGGGGCAACGCATTCGATGTCATCAGGTGGCCTCTCGGACAATCGTTGACGTGTCGTGGTGTTTCACTGATCGGTGGTCTACTGGTAGACTGGTCGACCAGATGTCGAATGATGCTATCGTAAAGGGAATGATCCGATTTGGGTTACCGGGTTAACCCGTGTTCCGAGGGGAATCCCCTGACGATGGTGGGCATCGGGGCATGCGTCTGCCCTGAGCGGGGCGTCATCCTGTATCGTCGTACCTGTGATTTTTTCGTCGAGAACCGAAGCCGACATGTCGTCCAACGAGTCGTCCTTGCCTATGTCTTCCTTACCCACCAGCGAATCTCCGGGCGCCGTCGCGAGTTTTGCGCCGGTCACGCCGCCGCCGCGTCTGCGCCTGTCCGACATGGTGTACGAGCAACTGGAGACGATGGTCGTCGAAGGCCGGCTCGCTCCGGGCTCGGCGCTGCCGTCCGAGCGCGATCTGGCGCAGCAGATGGGGGTGTCGCGTCCATCCCTTCGCGAAGCGTTGCTGCGGCTGGAGTCGCGCGGTCTGATCGTCGGCCGCGCCGGGGGCGGGTACTTGGTCGCCAATGCCAGCCAGCCGCTGCTCGCCGAGCCGCTGTCGCAATTGATGTCGCGCCACAGCAAAACCGTTGACGATGTTCTGGAGATGCGCGAAGTGCTCGAAGCCAAGGCCGTGGAACTGGCGGCCGCGCGCGCAACGCCAGAGGACATCGCACGCCTTGCGCAGGCGCTCGAAGCGCTCGAGCTCGCCTACGCCGCAGGACGGGACGGTCTGGATGGCGAGGGCGACGCGCGGGGGCAGTCACTGCTCACCCGAGTGCCCGAGCTCGACGCGCATTTCCATCTGGCGCTGGCGGAAGCGACGCACAACCTCGTGCTGGTACACCTGATGCACGCGATCTTCGAGCTGTTGCGCGGCTCGGTGGTCGACAACTATCGCGCCATCGTCGGCCATGGTGCCGATCTGGCCGAGCTGATTGACCAGCACCGCCGCATCTTCACGGCCGTGGCATCGCACGACGCCACCCTCGCGCAACGCTCGCTGCGTGAACATCTGACCTTCATCCGCAACCACTCAGGCGACGTCGAGCCAGTCTGACCGGATTTTTCCGGTCAACGAAGGCCCCTGCTGACGGCCAACAATCTCTGCGTGAAACGTCATCGTTTTCCCTGAGCCGGCCCCCGGCGGCGAGAGGCCGCTGGCGCACGCCTGGCATTCCGTTCTGGTGCAAAACATCCCGCAATGGCCTGATTTCCTTACGTTTGCCGGTTATCGGACGCTTACCTCGATCCCGATCCGGCGGTCTTCCCGTCGCCGACGTCAACTGGAATGCGGGCGCTCTCGGGTTGACAGTGACCCGGTCATGGACTAATTTTGGAACCATAAAAATACTTAATTCGATATATTGAATCTTGTATATCAGAAGAAAAGCGGCGAGCCGACCTTAACAAGACCTGCGAATTTGCGCGGGCAAAGGCCGAGTCGACGCAGTATTTACTGGAGACATTCGTTGGGTAAGCACGCATTTCCTTTCGGGCAGCATTCGTGCGACGGTTCATCAGTACCGGCTGCCCTGTCGTATCCGCCGTTGGCGTCTGAGGTTGTGGGTCAGCGCTGCGGTGTTCCTCATCTCCCTGCCGCCTGTTGCGGGCGGGCGATCCGGCGATCACGCGTCTGCGAGGCGCGCTCGCCTGAGTGATGGGATATGGCCTGCGATGAGACTCAAGGGAATCCATCGCGACCCTCTGACAGCGCAAGCCGTTCCCCACTCGAATCGATTTACCCGTCACCCTTCGGCAGCCGGCAACTTGCCGGCGCGGGCCTAAAGCCTGCGTCGCCGCGCCGAAGCGGGGGCCGGAAGTGTCCTTTGGCGCTTCCGAAAGTCAGTCAGCCGGGGCTCGAGCCCTGCGAGCGCGCCGCCAGGCAGCGTTCCGTGATCAAGCGGCCACGCATGAGCCGCATGTAACGCCAGGAGGCGTGCCGTATGCGCGATTCCCCCACGGTGGGGCGCGAGTCGACACGCGATGACGGCGGGTACCGCACAACGAAGCGCGGACCGGCGTCAATCGTCTGACAGGAACAGGAGGCAAGTCATGCAAGCAAATGGACAACCGGAGGAGAAGACCTCTTTTCTGGGAGGGCGCTGGTCACAACTGGTGATCGGCATCATCTGTATGGGCCTGGTGGCCAATCTGCAGTATTCGTGGACGTTGTTCGTCGAGCCGATGCAGGCGAAGCACCACTGGGGCATCGCCGCCATTCAGGTGGCGTTCTCGATCTTCATCGTGGTGGAAACCTGGCTCGTGCCCATCGAAGGTTGGCTGGTCGACCGCTTCGGGCCGCGGCCGGTGGTGGCAGGGGGCGCGATTTGCGTCGGGTTGTCGTGGATCATGTATTCGTATGCCGAAACGCTCGCGGTGCTTTACACGGCGGCCGTGATCGCCGGTGTCGGCGCCGGTTGCGTGTACGGCACCTGTGTGGGTAACGCACTCAAGTGGTTCCCGGACAAGCGCGGTCTGGCTGCCGGTCTGACGGCTGCCGGCTTCGGTGCCGGTGCCGCGATCACCGTGATTCCGATTGCCAACATGATCCGCGGGTCGGGTTACGAGGCTGCGTTCTTCAACTTCGGCATTGTGCAGGGCGTCGCGATCTTCATCCTGGCGCTGTTGCTCGTGAAGCCGCGTACCCCGAAGGGTGTGACCGTGTCGCGTCGCAATCTGGCGACGAAGGTGGACTACACCTCGGGTCAGATGGTGCGTACGCCGGTGTTCTGGGTGATCTACGTGTGCTTTGTCGCCGTGGCCGCGGGTGGTCTGATGGCAACGGCGCAGATCGGGCCGATCGCAAAGGACTATGGCATTGCTTCGATGCCGATGACGCTCTTCGGTGCGACGTTGCCGCTGCTCACGATGACGCTGTCGATCGACAACCTGTGCAACGGCTTCACGCGCCCGCTGTGCGGATTCGTCTCGGACAAGATCGGTCGTGAGAACGCCATGTTCATCATCTTCCTGGGTGAAGGACTGGCAATGCTGGGTCTGATGCACTTCGGCCAGAACCCGTACATGTTCGTGTTCTTCGCTGCGATGACCTTCCTGTGCTGGGGCGAGATCTTCTCGATCTTCCCGGCGCTGTGTGCGGATACGTTCGGCAGCAAGAATGCCGCGTCCAACGCGGGCACGCTGTACACGGCCAAGGGCACGGCATCGTTGCTGGTTCCGCTGGCATCGGTACTCGCCGTTGGCGGTCACTGGGATCGTGTGTTCATCGCGGCGGCCGTAATCAGCATTGCGGCGGCGATCGCTGCGAAGTTCGTGCTCGCGCCGATGCGTCGCCGCTGGATCGAGAGCGTGAACAGCAACGAGGGGCAAGCGTCTGTGAGCCGTTCGGTCGCGATGGGGGCACCCGCCAGCGAGTAAGCCAGCGAATGGGCAAGTGGTTCAAGAGGTAACAGAGCGGGGTGCTGGCGACGGCACCCCGTTTTGGTTTGTACGTACGGTGGGACGGGGACGGGGCACGGAAGCGGCGGGAACGTTCGACGTGATGTCGTGGCCGGAAACAAAAAAGCCTCGCCGATTGGCGAGGCTTTTTGCGTTTTGGCTCCTCGACCTGGGCTCGAACCAGGGACCTACGGATTAACAGTCCGGCGCTCTACCAACTGAGCTATCGAGGATCAAACTTGGGTGCCGCGCATCGCTGTTACGATGCACCGACGAAAACAAAAGCCTCGCGTGCGCGAGGCCATCGCTTTGAAATGCTTGGCTCCCCGACCTGGGCTCGAACCAGGGACCTACGGATTAACAGTCCGGCGCTCTACCAACTGAGCTATCGGGGATCAAAAGAGAAAGCGATTATAGGGGTGGCTTTCGCACACTGTCAACACTCGGGTGTATTTTTTCTACGCCCAGCGCGCGACATTCGCCCCTCGCGTCCGACGCTCAGCGCTCGAGCAGGTGAAGCTTTTCGGTGACGTCCTTCCACTGATCCGCGTCGGGCAGCGACGGCTTGGTCTTCGTGATGCTCGGCCAGTTCGGGGACAGTTCGGCGTTCAGGGCAATGAAGGCTTGCTGGTCGCCCGGCACGTCCTCTTCGGCATAAATGGCGTTCACCGGGCACTCGGCCACGCAGACGGCGCAATCGATGCACTCGTCCGGATCGATCGACAGAAAGTTCGGGCCTTCGCGGAAGCAGTCCACGGGGCAAACGTCCACGCAATCGGTGAATTTACATTTGATGCAGCTTTCGGTGACAACGTGCGTCATGCCAACAACTCCAGAGTAGGGCGCGAAACGGCTTCGAGCGGCCGTTAAAGCCGCTATTGTAACGCAGCCCGCGGCGCCCGGTGCGAGCGCCGAAGCGCATCCCCCACACCCCGCGCACACCCCAGGCACAGCCCAAGCTCACCCCGCGCACACCTCACGCACACCTCACGCACACCTCACGCACACCTCACGCATGCCCTGGCGGCACCCGGTGGCACCCGGCATCCGGCACAGTTGTCATGCGTGACGCCGCTTTGCGGTACGATGATCGCTCTTCCCGTGCGCTGCCGCGTGGCTGCCTGGCCGATTGGTAGCGTGCGCTGCTTACCGTTGCGTGTTCCTCGCGAAGTCTGCCGTCATGATCATCACGTCGCTGCTCGATACCGATCTCTACAAGTTCACGATGATGCAGGTGGTGCTGCATCATTTTCCCGCAGCGCAGGTCGAGTATCGCTTCAAGTGCCGCACCGAAGGCGTGGACCTCACGCCGTATGTCGATGAGATTCGCGACGAAATCCGCCTGCTGTGCGGGCTGCGCTTTACCGACTCCGAGCTGCGTTATCTCGGTGCGATGCGCTTCATCAAGAGCGATTTCGTCGACTTTCTCGACCTCTTTCATCTCAACGAGAAGTACATCACGGTGCAGCCCTCGCCCAAGGCCAACGGCGAAATCGACATCACCATTCGCGGGCCGTGGCTGCATACGATCCTCTTCGAGATTCCGGTGCTCGCCATCGTCAACGAAGTGTATTTCCGCAATACGCAGCGCAAGCCGGCCTATGAGGAAGGTCGGCAACGGCTCAAGGACAAGATCGGCATGCTCGCCGGTCGCGCCGATTATCGCGACTGCAAGATCGCCGATTACGGCACGCGGCGCCGCTTCTCGAAGGAGTGGCACGAGGAAGTCATTCTTACGCTGCGCGACGAACTGGGCGAGCAGTTCGCGGGTACCAGCAACGTGTACTACGCGTTGAAGCTCGGTCTCACGCCGCTCGGCACGATGGCCCACGAGTATCTTCAGGCGTGTCAGGCGCTCGGGCCGCGCCTGCGCGACTCGCAGATCTTCGGCTTCGAGACGTGGGCGAAGGAATATCGTGGCGACCTCGGTATCGCGCTCTCGGATGTCTACGGCATGTCCGCCTTCCTGCGCGACTTCGATATGTATTTCTGCAAGCTCTTCGACGGTGCGCGCCATGATTCCGGCGATCCGTTCGCCTGGGGCGAGCGCCTGCTGGCGCATTACGCGCAAAACCGTGTCGACGCGCATACGAAGACCATGATCTTCTCCGATGGCCTGGACATTCCCAAGGTGCTTCAGCTTTTCGAACGGTTTCGCGACCGTTGCAAGCTTGCCTTTGGCGTGGGAACGAACCTCACCAACGACCTGGGCTATCAGCCACTGCAGATCGTCATCAAGATGGTGCGCTGCAACGGTCAGCCGGTGGCGAAGCTCTCGGATTCGCCGGGCAAGAACATGTGCGAAGACGATGCCTATCTGGCCTATCTGCGTCAGGTATTCGAGATCGCACCGGAGCCGGCGGCCGGCGCTTGATCGCGTGATGCCCGCCGCCGGCGACGTCGTCCGAGCGGCAGGGCAGACCATTCCGATAGTGCGCGAACGTGCGTCGCGCCCGTGGGGGCAGCCGCTATAATTGCGCATCGCCCGCCGGATTTGCACTGGCGGCCTTTCGAGAGACGATCAGCGACGACGTCGGCCGTAGACCGGCACGTCGGCCTCACAGGACAGCCCATGGATACCTCCGACGCCCGCAAGCGCATCTTTGCCCGCATTCGCCATGCCCAGCATCGTCCCGATGCCGCGCGCGCGAATGAGCTGGCGGCGGCCGAGGACTACCTGGCACGGCATCCGCAGGGGCCGCGTCCGGCCATGTCGGCCGATCTCATCGCCACGTTCATCGACAAGGCGCAGGCGCTCTCGACCACGATCGCGCGCGTGCCGGGCATGACTGACGTGCCGTCTGCGGCAGCGACCTATCTGCAGGCCAACGGTCTCACCGTTCAGGCGGTGGCATGGCCCACATTGCGCGAACTCGACTGGGTGGGGGCGGGGTGTCGCGTGGAATTCCGCAAGCCGCAGGGCGACGATCTGGTCGGCATCACCGGTTGTTTCTGCGCCATTGCCGAGACCGGCGCGCTGATGATGATGTCGGGGCCGGAGACCTTTGCCTCGGCCACCCTGCTGCCCGAGACACACATTGCGGTGGTGCCCGCGTCGCGCATCGTGGCCGGGCATGAGGACGGCTTCGCGCTCATGCGCAGCGAACGCGGTCAACTCGCTCGCGCGACCAACTTCATTGCCGGGCCATCCCGTACTGCCGATATCGAACAGACGCTGGTACTGGGTGCCCATGGCCCGTACCGCGTGCACCTCATCATCGTCGACGGCGTCTGAAGCAAGACGCTGTCAAGTCGACCCGCGAGCGCGGGTCATCACCGAAAGACGCCTGGCACCAGCGCGTATTCCGATTCGCGATGGCGGGAAGGCTTTCGAGAATCGACTGCGGGCTTCGGTATTTGATCTTCCAGGCGGTGTGCGGCCTTGGTTTGAGATATTTCCCAAGGTTGCATGACTTCGGGCACTCCTGCGCCGGGGACGACTCGTAAGTCGTCGACTATCAATCAACAGGAATCAAGAACAATGCACAAGGGGATTTTGGGCGCGTTGGGGGCGGTAGGGTTGACATTGGCAAGCCCTGCGGCGTTCGCGGCCGGACCGGACGGCGCACAACTCGTCGCCTGGTGGGGCGTGCCGTTTGCCGGGTTGCTGCTTTCGATCGCCGTCGGGCCGCTGCTGGCACCGGCCTTCTGGCATCACCATTTCGGCAAGATCGCGGCGTTCTGGGGGGCGGCGTTCCTGCTGCCGTTCGCGCTGGTGTTTGGGGTGGGCGCGGCCTGGTACGGCGCGGTGCATGCCGTTGTTGCGGAGTACATTCCGTTCGTCGTTCTGCTCACCGCGTTGTTTACCGCCGCCGGCGGCATCTGCGTGCATGGCAACCTGCGCGGCGGGCCTTGGCTGAACACCGGGCTGCTGGCGCTGGGCACCGTGCTCGCGAGCATCATGGGCACGACGGGCGCGGCGATGTTGCTGATCCGCCCGCTCATCCGCGCCAACGACAACCGCAAACACAACGTGCACGTCGTCGTGTTCTTCATCTTCCTCGTGGCGAACGCCGGGGGCTCGCTGACGCCCCTGGGCGATCCGCCGCTCTTCCTCGGCTTCCTGCAAGGGGTCGACTTCTTCTGGACGACAGCCCACCTCTGGCCCGAGACGCTGTTTGTCTGCTCGTTGCTGCTGGTAACGTTCTTCCTGATTGATGCTTACTATTTCTGGCAGAAGGAGGAGCGTCGGATCGACGCGCTGGACCCGACCCCACATGCCGTGCCGCTGCGACTCGAAGGCAAGCGCAACTTTGTGCTGCTCGCCGCCGCTGTGGGGCTTGTGCTGATGAGCGGGGTCTGGAAGCCGGGCGTCGAGTTCGATGTTTTCGGCACGCCGGTTGCCTTGCAGAACCTGGCACGCGACGTGGGACTGATCGTGGTGACACTGATGTCGCTGGCCATCACGCCGCGCACGGCGCGTGAGGGTAACAGTTTCAATTGGGAGCCGATGAAGGAGGTCGCCAAGCTGTTCGCCGGCATTTTCCTGACGATCATTCCGGTGGTCGCCATTCTGCGCGCGGGCGAAGCCGGGGCGCTTGGCTGGGTGATTCGTCTGGTCACGGGGCCGGGCGGGGTGCCGGACAACGTCATGTATTTCTGGGCGACGGGTCTGCTCTCGTCATTCCTCGACAATGCGCCGACCTACCTGGTGTTCTTCAATACGGCCGGCGGCGACGCCACCACGCTGATGACCAGCGGTGCCGCAACGCTGGCGGCGATTTCGGCCGGCGCGGTGTTCATGGGCGCGAACACTTACATCGGTAACGCGCCGAACTTCATGGTCAAAGCCATCGCGGAGCAACGCGGCATTCGCATGCCGAGCTTCTTTGGCTATATGCTGTGGTCGGGCGCTATTCTGCTGCCGCTGTTCGTAGTGATGACGCTGATATTCTTCTGAGCCGCGAAATCGTGACGCGGTCAACCTTTGCGAGACAACTGGTGAAACCGAAGATCCTGGTAGCCCGAGCCATTTTCCCCGACGTGATCGAGCGTCTGGCGCAGTATTTCGATGTCGAGCGCAACGACGCCGATACGGTGTATTCGAGCGACGAACTGCGTGCGCGTCTGGCTGACAAGGCCGGCGCAATCACCACGGCGAGCGAGCGCATCGATGCGTCGGTGCTCGCCGGCGCGCCGCATTTGCGCGTGGTGGCCAACATGGCCGTGGGCTACAACAATTTCGATATCGAGGCGATGACCGCCGCCGGCGTCATGGCGACGAACACGCCCGATGTGCTCAACGAGACGACCGCCGACTTCGGCTGGGCGCTGTTGATGGCGACGGCGCGTCGCGTGACCGAGTCGGAACGTTGGTTGCGCGAAGGGCATTGGGATAAGTGGGCGTACGATGGGTTTCTCGGCGCCGACGTACATGGCAGCACGTTGGGCGTTGTCGGCATGGGGCGTATCGGACAAGCGATTGCGCGCCGTGCGATGGGCTTCAACATGCGCGTCGTGTATCACAACCGCTCGCGTCTCGATGCGGCAACGGAAGCGGCCTGCCAGGCGAGCTACGTCGACAAGGACACGCTGCTGCGTACAGCGGATCATGTGATCCTCGTGTTGCCCTACTCGAACGCAACGCATCACACAATCGGCGCCGCCGAGCTGGCCGTCATGAAGTCGACGGCAACGCTGGTCAATCTGGCGCGCGGCGGCATTGTCGACGACGCGGCGCTCGCGGTTGCACTTGCGAACCGGCAGATTGCGGCGGCCGGTCTCGACGTCTTCGAGGGCGAGCCGAAGGTGCATCCCGATTTGCTCAAGGTGCCGAACGCCGTGCTGACGCCGCATATCGCGAGTGCGTCCGTGGCGACGCGTCGCGGCATGGCCAGTCTGGCAGCCGACAATCTGATTGCGGCCTTGGGATTCGGGGCGGCGGCGGGCAAGCCGCCCTGTCTGCTGAATCCGGCCGCGCGCCAGTCGTAGCGGCACAGGGCCGGTACAAGGCAGGTACAAGGTGGGCACAAGGTGGGCGCAAGGTGAGCACAAGGTGAGCACAAGGTGAGCACAAGGTGGGCACAAGGTGGGCGCAAGGTGAGCACAAGGTGAGCACAAGGTGAGCACAAGGTGAGCACAAGGCCGGCACAAGGCCGGTACAAGGCCGATACAACGCGGGCGCGAGCCCGGCGCAAGGCGGGCGTCGGTAGGCGCAGCCAGCAGGATCAAAAGGTGTCAACGGGAGTCGCAACGCGATGGTAGAGATGGGACTGGTGGCGCTGGCAGCGCTGAATTTGTTGGTGTTGATCGCGATTGCGGTGAAGGTCTGGCAGCGTGGCGGCGACACGATGTTGCGCGAGACGCTCGTCGACACGCTGACCCACGTCCGGGACGACTTGCTGCAGGCCGCGGATCGTAGCGAGCGCGGCCTGCGCCAGGAGTTCGCGGAAACGGCACGCGCCGGGCGCGGGGAACAAAGCGCCCAGATGGCGCAGTTCCAGCAGACGCTGGCCGCGCAGATGACGAGCGTGGCCACGGTGCAGAACACCCAGATCGACGGGTTTGCGCAGCAACTGGCAAAGCTGACCGAGACGAACGCGGCCCAACTCGACGCGGTGCGTCAGAGCCTGGTGCTCAACGGCCAGCAGATGCGCGAAGAGCAGTCGTCGACGTTGCGCCGCTTCGGTGAGGCGCAGCACCAGCAACTCACGCAACTGGCCGAGGGCAACGAACGGCGGTTGGCCGAAGTGCGCGCCACGCTCGAACAGAAGCTCAAGGACATCGAGGTCAACAACGCAGCGAAGCTCGAAGAGATGCGCCGCACGGTTGACGAGAAGCTCCATGCCACGCTGGAGCAGCGACTCGGCGAGTCGTTCAAGCTGGTCTCGGACCGCCTGGAGCAGGTGCATCGCGGCCTGGGTGAGATGCAGACGCTCGCCGCCGGCGTGGGCGATCTCAAGCGCGTGCTGACCAATGTGAAGACGCGAGGCATCTGGGGCGAAGTGCAATTGCAGGCGTTGCTCGAGCAACTGCTCACGCCCGACCAATTTGCCAAGAACGTTGCGACCAAACCGGGCAGTGCCGAGCGGGTGGAGTTCGCGATTGCGCTGCCAGGTCAGAATGGCGACAGCAATACGCCGGTCTGGCTGCCCATCGACGCCAAGTTCCCGCGGGAGGATTACGAGCGTCTGCTCGACGCGCAGGAGCGTGCCGATCCGGCAGCGGTGGAGGAGGCATCGAAGGCGCTGGAGACGCGCATCCGCCTGGAGGCCAAGACCATCGCAGACAAGTATCTCGCGCCGCCGCACACGACCGACTTCGCGCTGCTGTTCCTGCCGACGGAAGGGTTATACGCCGAAGTGCTGCGGCGTCCGGGACTCTCTGACCTGCTGCAACGCGAGTATCGCGTGACGGTGGCGGGCCCGACAACGTTGACTGCCTTGCTCAACAGCCTGCAGATGGGTTTTCGCACGCTTGCCATCGAACGCCGTTCCAGCGAGGTGTGGCAGGTGCTTGGTGCCGTAAAAACGGAGTTCACCAAATTCGGTGACGTACTCGCCAAGACCAAGGCGCAACTGGAGACGGTGACCCGTTCGATCGACAAGGCCGAGGTGCGCACGCGCGCGATGGCGCGTCAGCTCAAGTCCGTGGAAGCCCTGCCCGGTGAGCAGGCGGTCGAACTGCTCGGTGTGGAGATGGAGACCGACGACGAGGCGTGAGTGCCGGTGGGGGTAGTCGCTTACGGGAACTTGGGGACTCAGGACGCGCCTGACCGTCCCGACGTAAAGGGCGTTCGTTGCGCTCCCGAATGTCCTGCCCCGTTGCATGCTCAAGGCACTCAAGGCACTCAAGGCACTCAAGGCACTCAAGGCACTCAAGGCACTCAAGGCGCTCGGAAAGCTCAGAACGCTCAGAACGCTCAGAACGCTCAGGGCGCCGGGGAGTCGTCGCGATTGGCGAACCGTTTGAGTGCCTCGCCAGTCATGCGAACCACACGCCAGTCGGGCAGCACCGTCGCGCCCTGCGACGTATAGAAGTCGATTGCCGGCTGGTTCCAGTCGAGCACGGTCCACTCGAAGCGTCCGCAGCGCCGTTCGACGGCGATGCCGGCCAATTCACGCAAAAGCGCCTGCCCCACGCCCTTGCCGCGCATCGACGGTTGCACGTAGACGTCTTCGAGATACAGGCCACGCCGACCGAGGAACGTCGAGAAATTGTGAAAGTACAGCGCGTAGCCGACTGCCGCGCCGTCCCATTTCGCCATCAGGCACTCGGCTGCCGGGGTAGGCCCGAACAGCGCCTCGTGCACGCTGTGAGGCGTCGCTTCGAAAATATCGAGCAGCTTTTCATAAACGGCCAGTTCTCGCATCAGGCCGTAAATCGCGCCGACGTCGTCAGCCTTGGCGGCACACAGGGTCAGGGACATGGGGGACAAGATAATTAGGAGACAGTAAGGTTGAGGGCTGGTGGCGCTGGGTGCAGCATATGCATTAGATGCACCCGATGCACCCTACGCACCCGATACAGCCGATACAGCCGATGCACTCAATGCAGCCGATGCAGCCGATGCAGCCGATACACCCGATACACTCAATGCAGCCGATGCGCTAAATGCCCGGGCTCAAGCGATCGCTGGTGCGAACGTCAGCACTCTTCTTCGGGGACGTCGCCCAGTGCGACTTCGATGCCGCCAAAGCGCTCGGCGACCCAATTGTAGGCATGGCAGGCGATCCAAAGCAGCACGAAACCGACGATGGCGTTCAGGACCAGCGCGGAAATGAACGCGAGACCCGGCAACTCGCCGTAACGCAAAAACGCGGCCAGGAAGGCGAGCAACACCAGCGGAATACTGAAAGTGAGATAGACCAGCACCAGCGCTTTGGCCGTCTGGCCGGGACTGATATACGTGATCTGTTTTCTTGTTGTCATTGACGTGTGTTTTCGGTTGGGTGCCGATGTCGTCGAAGCGCCAACGCCGGCTATATTTTGCAACTTCGCTGCTTCGCTTTGGGGGGAATCCAGTAGGGCTCGCGCTACACCAGTCCGTCGAAGGCAATGACGTCGACCAGTTCACCTGCCGCGACATCGCCGCGCGCCGTGCCGAGCGTGACAAAGCAGTTCGCTTCGCTCATCGTGCGCAGAATACCGGCACCTTGCGCATCGGCCACCGTCACCCGCCAGCAGCCCTGTGCGTCCGCCGCAAGAATCCCACGCAGGAATTCGGTGCGGCCGGGGCGCTTGGCAATGGCTGTCGTCGTCGGCACGGGCAGGCTCGGCGTGACTTGCGGTTCGGCGCCCATCAGTGCGAACAGGCCGTCGCGCACCAGATGGTAGAACGACGCCATCACGGCGGCCGGGTTGCCCGGCAAGCCAAAGAGCAGCGCGCGATGACCGTCGGCCTCGAGTTCGCCGAAGGCGAACGGGCGGCCCGGGCGCATCGCCATCTTCCAGAAGACGACGTTGCCCAGGCGCGTCATCATCTCGCGCGTGAAATCGGCTTCGCCGACGGAGACGCCGCCGGACGTGATCACGGCATCGGCGTCGCGGCAAGCAGTGCGCAGGGTGTCCTCGATTGCTTGCGGGTCGTCGCGCACGACGCCCAGATCGAGCACCTCGGCGCCCAGCCGTTGCAGCATGCCGAACAGCGTGTAGCGGTTGCTGTCGTAGAGGTTGCCCGGCGCGAGCGACTCGCCGACCGAGCGAAGTTCGTCGCCCGTCGAGAAGAACGCGACGCGGATGCGACGACGCACCGGCACTTCGCCGATGCCCAGCGAGGCGAGCAGGCCAAGCGCGGCCGGACGCAGCCGCTTGCCCGCGTGCAGTGCCGTCTGGCCGGCGGCCAGATCCTCGCCGATGTGGCGCACATGGCGGCCGGGCGAGACGGCGTTGGCCGCAAAGGTGACAATCTCGGTGTCGCCTTCGCGCTGCACCTGTTCCTGCGGGATGACGGTGTCGCAGCCCGCGGGCAGCAGGGCGCCGGTCATGATGCGCACGCACTCGCCGGGTGCTGCCGCGCGCTGGAACGGATGGCCGGCGAACGAGCGGCCTGCCACGCGCAAACGCACGTCGCCACCGGTGGCCAGGGCGCTGCCTGCGAAGGCATAGCCGTCCATGGCGGCGTTGTCGAAAGCGGGAACATCGAGCGCAGAGATGACGTCGCGACCAAGCACCCGGCCCAGCGCGCTGCGCACAGCAATCTGCTCGACGGCGGATACCGGCCGCGCGGTGCGCGCAATGATGGCGCGCGCCAATTCGACCGTCATGTGGTCGGGGTCGTAGTCCGGCAAGCCGGCCAGGGCTTCGTCAAGTGTTGTCATCGGTGTGGCGTCGTCATCCGGCATGTCCCCGGCGTGAATCCCGTAACAGCGGTGGCGACGGATCGGGCCGCGTCGGTGCCCGGAAGCTCAGGGCACGCGCGGCGTATCGGATATCTCGGATGTATCGGGTTGGAGGTCGTCCAGCGTGTTGATATTGTAAAACGGACGCTCGTCACCGAAGTGAACTTGTACTGCCCTGTGGCGCGCCAACCACGCCCGCACGCGATGTTCCCCGGCCGCGAGCGTGGCGGCAAGATCGTCGGCGAGCGAGCGATGCAAGAGGGCGAAGACCGGATGCGGCCCCTGTGCCGTGACGGCATAGGCCGCGAGCGGCGGGCAGGCGGCGTCGCCGATCGCCGCGGCCAGGGCCGCCGCCAGCCGCTCGCCAAGGTCCTCGGGGAGGTAGGGCGAGTCGCACGGTGCCGTGAGGAGGTAGTCCGTGTGCGTCACCCGAAGACCCGCCAGCATGCCGGCAAGCGGGCCGGCGAACGCCTGCGTCTCGTCGCTCACCACGGGCGCGCCGAAGGCCGCATAGGCATCGCGATTCCGATTGGCACTGATGAGCAGCGTCTCGACCTGCGGCCGCATCCGTTCCATGACGTGTTCGGCAAGCGCTCGTCCGGCCAGGCGCTGCAAGCCTTTGTCACGTCCGCCCATGCGCTGGCCCCGGCCCCCCGCGAGCACCAGGCCGGTCATGGCACTACGCGGGATCGGCAAGGCAGTCATGAGCGCTGGGTTCCAGGTCGGTAGGCGGGCAAGAGACAGGCTAGGAGCGGTTCAGCGCGATGACCCGGCCAGACGCATCGAACCAGACGGCGCCCTCGCCGAGCATCACGCCCTGGTCGCGTGCGAACATCAGTCGGGGCACGGCAGCGCCAATGGTGCGCACGTACGCATCGGTGAATATCTCGTTGTATCGCGCGAGCAGCGACTTCGGGTTCCGAAGCATCAAGGTTTTGCCGTGCAACGATACGCGCAGCGGATAACGCATCGACTGCGCGACAACGTCGCGACGGTCGTCGAGTACGCCCTTGCGGAACTGGGTGGCCGCTCGGTTGAGCGTGTCGTCGTCGCTCACGCCGGCAACGCCGTAAAGATGATCGATCTTCCCAGACTGGATGCTGGCGAGCGCCAGCTCGAACGGCACCGAGCGGCCATTGCGCAGGTCCTTCCACTGACCGGAAATGACTTCGCAACTCGACGCTGCACCACGCTGACGGTTGACGTCGTCGTTGGCGGTGAAATCGCCTTCGAAGGTCGCCCGCGGCATGCCGCCCGCATCGAATTCGGTCAAATGCAGGCGCGACTTGTTCTCCAGCTTGCCCGTGAGGTACGTATCACTCAGCGATGAGGCATTGGCATAGCGGCCTTCGAGTTTGCCGCCCGACGACGGGCGCAGCACCAGCCGCAACGGATTGCGCTCGCCGAGCTGGCCGGTGTAGGTCATCAGACGGTTCGCGATATCGCGGCCGGCGGGATCGCAATCGGCACGCGCCATCGACGGGGCGAGGGCGGTCAACAGCAGCGTCAGGGTGCTCAGGCTGGCGACAATAACGCTCCGCGCGACAAGGCGCGAGCGCAGGGGCGAGACACGCCGGGAAGTCTTCAGGGAGTCTCGGACGCCATCAACGTCCGGGGCGGTAAAAATCATGAGTCGAGTGAGAATTCGATAGTACGAAAGCGTACGGACGAGTGTTCGGGCAGCGCGCCCGGAACGCTCAACCGCCGATGTAGGACATCTCCACTTTCGGGGGGGCGTTTTCGGGCAGGCCGGTGGCCGCCGTGCGCATGGCGGAGTAACGGTCGGTGCGACCCTGCCAGATGTCGCCGATGACGGTCGAGATCTGTGCGTCGCTCGCGCCGTTGCGCAACAACGTGCGCAAGTCGTACCCGGCGCTCGCGAACAGGCACAGATACAGCTTGCCTTCCGTAGACAGGCGGGCGCGTGAACAAGTGCCGCAAAAAGCGCGCGTGACCGACGAAATGACACCGACTTCGCCGCCACCGTCGCGATACCGCCAGCGCTGCGCCGTCTCGCCGGGATAGTTCGGTTCGAGCGGTTCGAGCGGCAGGGCCTCGTTCAGCCGGGCGATGACGTCCGCCGACGGCAGCACTTCGTCCATCCGCCAGCCGTTCGACGTGCCGACGTCCATGTATTCGATGAACCGCAACATGACACCGCTGCCGTGAAAATGCCGCGCCATGGGCACGATGTCGGCATCATTGGTGCCACGTTTGACCACCATGTTGACCTTCACGGGGCCAAGGCCGACGTGTTGGGCTTGCGCAATGCCTTCGAGCACCGTGTCGACTGGGAAGTCGACATCGTTCATCTGTCGGAAGATCGTGTCGTCGAGGCTGTCCAGGCTGACCGTCACGCGCGTGAGCCCGGCGTCCTTGAGCGATTGCGCCCGGCGCGCCAGCAGCGACCCATTGGTCGTGAGCGTGATGTCGAGCGGTTTGCCCGACGGCGTGCGCAGGCGGGCCAGCATCTCGATCAGACGTTCGATGTGCTTGCGCAGCAGCGGTTCGCCCCCCGTGAGTCGCAACTTCTCCACGCCGTGTTCGACGAACAGGCGCGCCGCGCGCTCGATTTCTTCGAACGACAACAGGGACGATTGCGGGAGGAAGGTGTAGTCCTTGCCGAACACGTCTTTCGGCATGCAGTAGACGCAGCGGAAGTTGCAACGATCCGTCACCGAAATCCGCAGGTCGTGCAGCGGCCGTGCCAACGCATCTTCGAGATGGCCGGTGGCGGTGCGCACCTGTGCGGGCGCCTGCGGGGAATACGTCGCATATCGTGCGTCGCTACGCAGATCAGTCAGTCGGATGATCGTTTCGGTCATGGTGGGGTCTTGGCTTGCGTCTCCATTCTAACGAATTGGCCGGTTGGCCGCCCACGCCGACGAAACAGGCATCGGATATCGGTACCCAAACCTTCGTTGCGGGACGTCAAACCCGTACTTAGCGACACGTTACGGGGTGGGCCGGGGGGGACACAAGTCGGGACAACGCGGGGTTCGATGCGAAACACGCGGTGCCTATTGGCAAAAAAGGAGGCCGGAGCCTCCTTTTTCGACGTCATGTCAGGCGGATGGTCTGGGCCCGCCGCCTGAGCGTCACGTTATGCCACGCTGTCGCGCTCAAGCCGTGTGATTCGATGAATCGCGCGTTTCCACTTGCTCCATCGGCCCACTGTTGAGAGGCGTCGACGGACGGCGCTCACGCGCCACGCGCGGTGCCGGGGCGACCTGCGCGGCCGCTTCCTTGGCGGCGCGGTGTTTGTCGGCGTCCGTGTGGACCCAGACCAGACCGGCGCTTGCCAGCGTCGACTCAAGCGCGCTGCTTTCCAGCGTCGGCGCGGGGGGCGTGGCAGGTTGCGACGTCACGACTTCCGTTGCGGCCGGCACGGCTTGCGCCGCAACGACCTGGGCCGGGGCCGGTGCATGCACCGGTGTCGCCGTTTCCACCCTCTGGGCCGGCGTCGCCGACGCGGCAGTCGCCGGCGCCGGGCTGACTTCGGCCGGGGTGCTGGCGATCACGGCCGTGGCGGCAATCTCGGTCAGCGCTTCGGCCGGCACGACGGGCTGCGCCGGAATTTGCGTGGCCGCAGGTAGCGGTGCGCTGACCGGCGGGACCACCGGAGCGGCGACTTCGGCGGCGGGCAGCGGTGCCACGTTCACCGGGGCGACCGGCTCGGCGATCACCGGCGACGGAATTTCCGGCAGTGCTGCCGGTGCCGCTTCGGTCACGCTTGCGATCGGGGCTTCGCTGACCGGGGCTTCCGCCGGCTCGGCGTGAACCGGGACGGGCGTCGACTCGACGCCCACGGCGGGGGCTTGGGCCACCGTCGTGGCGGTTTCCGGAGCGGCCGGCGCTGCTGCATAGGCCTGGTCATCGGCGGCTACGGTGTCGACGGCTTCGTTCGTCGGCACTTGGGCATGCGCGATTTCCCCATCGGTCGACGTCGCGCCTTCGGCCGGCTCGCCTTCGACATGGAGTTGCTGCTCATTGGCTTCACGCTCGCGACGGCCACCGCGACGACCGCGACGACGGCTGCGGCGGCGCTCTTCACCCCCTTGCTCGCCTTCTTCGCCTGCCAGAACCGGGGCGCCTTCGACCTGCGCGGTCAGACGATCCTGCTCAAGATCCTCCGACTCGGCGACGAGCGGTGCCGCGGCCTGGGCGACACGCTGCGGCACGGCTTGCTGGCCGTCTGCCCCCTCGGGTTGACGACGCTCACGACGCTCGTTGCGATCGCGACGGCCACCGCGTTCGCGGCCTTCGCGCGGCTCGCGACCTTCTTCTGCGCGGACGTCCTGCGCCGGCTGACGCTGCTGCGCCTCGTCGCGCTCACGCTTGTCGCGACCTTCCTGACGCTCATTGCGATCGCCACGTTCGCCGCGTTCGGCCCGCTCACCACGATCCGCACGCTCGGCGCGTTCCGGACGGGCGGCACGACCCTCACGACCCTCGCGCGCCGGTTGGCCGGCGGTGTCCTTGCCCGCCTTGTTCTCGTCACGGGCATTGCCGCGACGATTACGGTTTTGCTGATGCGGACGTTCGTGGCGCTCACGCGGCGGGCGTGCGGTCGGCTTGGCCGGCGCTTCCTCCTTGACCGGTGCCGGTGCCGCGGGCTCGAGACCCAGCAGGCGCTTCACGAAGCCGATGAAGCCACCGCTGCGTGCAGGGGCTGCGACGGCCGGTGCGGCGGCGACGGGTTCCGGGCGCGGTTGCGCGGCCGGTGCCGGCTGCTCGGGCGTGATGCCCTTGACGGCGGCTTCCTGGCGCGGACGGGCGTCTTCCTTCTTCTTGCTGTAAGCCGCCGGATCTTCTTCCAGGGCACGCGCGGCTTCTTCCGCGAGGGCGTAGCTGGCTTTCGGGGTATCCAGGCGCGGATCGTCGAAGCGCAGGCGCTCGAGCTTGTAGTGCGGCGTCTCGAGGTGCTTGTTCGGGATCAGCAGCACGCCGACCTTGAAGCGAGCCTCGATCTTGTTGATTTCCTGGCGCTTTTCGTTGAGGAGGAACGCGGAGACTTCGACCGGCACCTGGCAGTGGATGGCTGCCGTGTGCTCCTTCATCGCCTCTTCCTGGATGATACGCAGGACTTGCAGCGCCGACGATTCGGCGTCGCGGATATGGCCGGTGCCGTTACAGCGCGGGCAGGTCACGTGCGTGCCTTCCGAGAGCGACGGGCGCAGGCGCTGGCGCGACAGCTCCATCAGGCCGAAGCGCGAGATCTTGCCCATCTGGACGCGGGCGCGATCGTGCTTGAGCGAATCCTTGACGCGTTGTTCGACTTCACGCTGGCTCTTGGCCGACTCCATGTCGATGAAGTCGATCACGATCAGGCCGCCGAGGTCGCGCAGACGCAGCTGGCGCGCAACTTCGTCCGCCGCTTCCAGGTTGGTGCGAAGGGCCGTTTCCTCGATGTCGGCGCCCTTGGTAGCGCGCGCCGAGTTCACGTCGATCGACACCAGCGCTTCGGTGTGATCGATCACGATCGCGCCGCCCGAGGGCAGCGGCACCTGACGCGAGTATGCCGTTTCGATCTGATGTTCGATCTGGAAACGCGAGAACAGCGGCACGTCGTCGCGATATTGCTTCACGCGATTGAGGTGATCGGGCATGACCACCTGCATGAAGTTACGTGCCTGCTCGGAAATTTCTTCCGTATCGATGAGGATTTCACCGATATCGGGTTGGAAATAGTCTCGGATCGCGCGAATGACGAGACTCGACTCGAGATAGATCAGCGCCGAGTCACGCGGCAGTTCGATATTGGCAGCGGCGCTTTCGACGGCGTGCCAGAGTTGCAGCAGGTAGTTCAGGTCCCACTGCAGTTCTTCGGCCGAGCGGCCGATGCCGGCGGTGCGGGCAATGATGCTCATGCCTTCCGGCAGTTCGAGCTGGCCCATCGTCTCGCGCAGTTCCTGGCGGTCTTCACCCTCGATGCGGCGCGACACGCCACCGCCACGCGGGTTGTTCGGCATCAGCACGAGGTAACGGCCGGCCAGGGAAATGAAGGTCGTGAGGGCGGCGCCCTTGTTGCCGCGCTCTTCCTTTTCGACCTGAACGATGAGTTCCTGGCCTTCGGAGAGGGCGTCCTGAATGCGCGCATTGCGCACATCGGCGCCTTCGCGGAAGTACGCACGGGCGACTTCCTTGAACGGCAGGAAGCCGTGGCGGCCTTCGCCGTAGTTGACGAAGCAGGCTTCGAGGGAAGGTTCGATACGGGTAATAATACCCTTGTAGATATTGCCTTTACGCTGTTCGCGGCCGGCCGTCTCGATATCGATATCGATGAGTTTCTGCCCATCGACAATTGCCACGCGCAGTTCTTCCTGCTGCGTGGCGTTGAACAACATGCGTTTCATGAAAACGACTCCCACCCGCCGCAGTTGCCAATGTGCAGTGCGTCGGGCACGTATCACTCGAGTTATCCAACACGCGAGGTTCGAGCCGGGGGTGGAAGAATTGCCGGGGGGTCCGGGCGATGAGGCCGACGGACGCAATGGCGCCAGCGAATACGTTATCGCGCTCACCCGAATCCGCCGAGACACCGGAAAATTCCGGCCCGGCGCGGATCACTTCGGGCTTGCAGTCCCTACCAAGAGATACTGGACGAGAAACTTCATCAGTGTTTTCTCGGGGCGCCTGCCGACACTTTTTCTTCTTGTGACGGCGCCTCACCAAGACTCTTGCGCGAACGATATTCAGCAAAGCGATCAGCCCGGACAATCGAACCCGGGCTGACCGCCAAAAAATTCTATAACCACCAACTCTATCCGCATCCCGCGCGCTGCGACCGAAGCGGCCTGTGGGCCCACTTCCTGCCGACGCTGCGTGATGTGCGTGCGCTCGCTGCTCCAGGGTCACCGGACGAGCAGCCTGTCCGGGGTGCAAGTAAAATACCGTTTTGAGGTAAGCACCGACAGAGGCGCGGATTTGGCATGATTCCCGCTACCGCCACCTCTGTAGGGCAAATTATATTCATAATGAATGAGTTAGGCAAAAATCGGCAGAAAATGGTTTCGCCGGCGTCCGCGCCGCAGGTTCGACTCGTCGAGG
Source organism: Pandoraea eparura (assembly GCF_902459725.1). Taxonomy (GTDB): domain Bacteria; phylum Pseudomonadota; class Gammaproteobacteria; order Burkholderiales; family Burkholderiaceae; genus Pandoraea; species Pandoraea eparura. The sequence goes on along the minus strand of NZ_CABPSH010000001.1, from coordinate 535,701 downwards.
TCGACGACGGCTCGGCCGGTCAGCGGATCGATAATTTCCTCTTGCGCGAGTGCAAAGGGGTGCCGAAAAGTCACATTTACCGCATTTTGCGTAGCGGCGAGGTGCGCGTGAACAAAGGACGGATAGACGCGGCCTATCGACTCGTTCTTGGTGATGTGGTACGGATTCCGCCGGTTCGCGTGGCCGCGCCGGCCGCCGACGCGCCGACGCATGTGCCCGCCGCCACCTTTCCCGTGTTGTTCGAAGACGATTACCTCATGGCGATCGATAAGCCTGCTGGAGTGGCCGTGCATGGCGGCAGCGGGGTGTCGTTCGGCGTGATCGAGCAACTGCGCCGGGCCCTGCCGCACCTGAAGTTTCTTGAGTTGGTGCATCGGCTCGATCGCGAAACGTCTGGCATTCTGCTGCTTGCGAAAAAGCGCTCGGCGCTCGTCGGCATGCACGAGCAGATCCGGCACAACCGGATGGACAAGCGTTATCTGGCCTGTGTCACGGGGGAATGGCGGGATCGTCAGCGCGCGGTCAAGGCGCCGCTGTATAAGTATGTGACGGCGGAAGGCGAGCGCCGTGTGCGGGTGCAGGAAGACGGTCAGGCGTCGCATACGGTATTTCGCATGATGGAATCGCATCCGCCCTATACATTGCTCGAAGCGGAACTGAAAACGGGGCGAACCCATCAGATCCGCGTTCACCTGGCGCATTGCGGTACGCCGATCGTCGGCGACGACAAGTACGGCGACTTCACGCTGAACAAGACACTTGCCCGTCCCGGCACCCGTCCTGGCATCAAGCGAATGTTTCTGCACGCATGGCGCCTGAAGTTCAACCATCCGGTTTTGGATACGCCGATTGCGTTGGAAGCAGCGTTACCGCCAGAATGTGAGCAATTTCTGAACCAACTTCGAGGCGCTTCTGCCGATGCCAAGCCCTGAGTTCGACCTGGTCGTATTTGACTGGGATGGGACGTTGATGGACTCGACGCCCACCATTACCCGCTGCATTCAGGCGGCCTGCCGTGATCTGGGGCTGCCCGTGCCGTCTGACGAGATTGCGAGCCACGTGATCGGCCTCGGCCTGCGCGACGCCTTGCAAATGGCCGTGCCGTCGCTCGACCCGGCCCACTATCCGCGGCTGTCAGAGCGCTATCGCTTCCATTATTTGATAGGTGACAAGGAAACCGTGCTGTTCACGGGGATTCGTGAGCTGCTCGAAGCCTTGCGCGCGCGCGGCCGTTTTCTCGCCGTCGCGACGGGCAAGTCCCGGGTTGGCCTGAACCGGGCGCTCGAAGCCGCTGGCCTGATGCGGATGTTCGATGCGACGCGTTGCGCCGATGAGACATTTTCGAAGCCGCATCCGGCGATGCTGCAAGAACTGACGCGCGAACTGGGGCAGGACCTGCGTCGCACGGTCATGATTGGCGACACCACGCACGATTTGCAGATGGCCCGCAGCGCCGGAGCGGCTGCCGTTGGCGTCGCCTATGGCGGTGCGCATCCGCGAGAGCAACTGGTGGCGCTGGAGCCCGCGTATTGCGCGGGGAGTGTGACGGAGCTGCGCGACTGGCTACTGGAGCGCGTGTGAGCGATTGCGCCGTGCCGTTGCCGATCTGCCCGGGGGCTGCGCTCGAGGATGGGGGGCGCGGCGTGCGTTTCGAGGTGTCCGTCAGCGGTCGTCGCACCCCGGCATTCGTGATTCGCTACGGTGGCCACGTCTACGGATATCTCAATCAGTGCGCCCATGTGCCGATGGAACTCGACTGGTCGGAAGGTCAGTTCTTCGAGACGTCCGGCTTATACTTGATGTGCGCGACGCATGGCGCGACCTATGAGCCCGACACCGGGCACTGCATCGGCGGTCCGTGCCGCGGTGGTGCCCTGCAGCCCGTGCGCGTCGAGGAGCGGCTGACCGACCCGGACGGGGGCGACGCCACTCGCACGACCGTCGTCTGGTGGCCCGACGCGTATATCGAAGCGCCCGAACCGCCGGCGCACTGACGGCACGGCATCCCGAATTCGATCGCTGTTTTCGCCTTTTACCCCAAGTTCTCTGGATACCCTATGGCCGACGCTCTGCCGCCCGATTCGCCCCGCACCGAACCCGGTTTTCCTCCGCCCGGCGGGCGGTCGTCGTCGGCCGCGGCGGGTGGCGTCGGTCGCGATGCCGGCGAGGTCAAGCCCTGGGAGCGCGAAATGCTGGAAAAGGTGTTGATGGCCGGCATTCGCGAGCAACGTGCGTCACGTCGCTGGAAAATCTTCTTCCGGCTGCTGGTGTTGGCGATCTTCGCGCTCGTTGTCTGGTCGATTTCCGATTTTGACGGCGGCCCGACGACGGTCGGTGCCGCCAGTGGCAAGCACACCGCGCTGGTCACGCTGAGCGGCGAGATTGCGCCCGACGGTCAGGCGAGCGCCCGGAAGATCAACGCCGCGCTCGAATCGGCGTTCGACGATGCGTCGGCGGCGGGCGTGATTCTGCGCATCAACAGCCCGGGTGGCAGTCCGGTGCAGGCAGGCATGATCTACGACGACATCATGCGCTTGCGGGCGAAATACCCGAAGAAGCCGTTGTATGTGGTGGTCGAGGAAATTTGCGCCTCCGGCGGCTACTATGTCGCGGCGGCTGCCGACAAGATTTACGTCGACAAGGCGAGCATCGTCGGCTCCATCGGTGTGTTGATGGACGGCTTCGGCTTCACCGGGCTGATGGACAAGCTCGGCGTGGAGCGGCGGTTGCTGACGGCTGGGCGCAACAAGGGATTCCTCGACCCGTTCTCGCCGCAGACGGACCAGCAAAAGGCGTACGCCCTCGATATGCTCGAACAGGTCCATCAACAGTTCATTGGCGCCGTGAAGAAGGGGCGTGGCAATCGACTGAAGGACGACCCGGATCTGTTCAGCGGTTTGTTCTGGACGGGCCAGCGCTCGATCGAGCTGGGCTTGGCGGATAGCCTCGGGACGGTCGACTCGGTGGCCCGCGACGTGCTCAAGGCGCCCAATCTGGTCGACTACACCGTCAAGGAAAACTTGCCTGAGCGGGTGGCGCGACGTTTCGGTGCGGCCGTGGGTACCGCCGCGATGAAGACGATGATGATCGGGGCGTCCCTGTCGTTCAAGTAACGCTGCGTCGCGCTGCGTCAGCGCAAAACGCGACAACGCCACGGATGATCTCCGTGGCGTTGTCGCTTGCCGACGCCGATTTTGGGCGTTACTGGCCCAAAAACAGGAAAATGGCGGGGCGCTTGTGCAGATCGACGCGCGCCTGAGGCCATCCCTTGACCCGATGCGTGACGATCTGCTCGGCCTCCTGTGTGACGTCGACGGCGACGCAAAGCAGGGTGGCAGCGTCGCAGGTTTGCAGCAGCGCGTCGAGCATGGCCTTGTTGCGATAGGGCGTCTCGATGAAGATTTGCGTCTGCTTTTCCTTGCGCGAGCGTTGTTCGAGTTCGCGCAAGCGCTTCGCACGCTCGGCGGCGTCCGTCGGCAGGTAGCCGTGGAAGGCGAAGCTCTGGCCGTTCAGTCCGCTCGCCATCAAGGCCAGCAGAATTGAACTCGGTCCGACGAACGGCACCACGCGCACGCCTTTCTCGTGTGCCCGCCGCACCAGCAACGCTCCAGGGTCCGCCACGGCCGGGCAGCCGGCCTCCGAGACGAGCCCGCCATCGGCGCCGGCCAGCAGGGGGGCAAGCAAGGCGTCGATGGCCGCTTCCGGCGTGTTGACGTTCAATTCGCGGATATCGATTTCCTGGATCGGCGTGCTCACCCCGACCCGTTTCAAAAACGCCCGCGTGCTCTTGGCCTGCTCGCCGACGAAATACTTCAGGCCGGCCGTCACGTTGCGGACGTCTTCGGGCAGCACTGCCGGCAGACCGCCGCGAGTGTTCGCGCCAAGCGTATTCGGGATCAGATACAGGGTGCCGCTCATGCCGTTGCTCCTGTTGCGCCAGGCCCAGGCAGGGAAATGCCTGCGTGCATCAGCATGGTCGTGAGCGCAATCAGCGGCAACCCGATGAGCGCTGTCGGGTCATCGTTCTCGATGGTGTCGAGCAGCATGATGCCGAGCCCTTCGGATTTGGCGGCGCCGGCGCAGTCGTAGGGAGTCTCGGCAAGCAGGTAGGCGGCCAGCACGTCGTCCGGCAGGTTGCGGAACTTCACCCGCGTCACGACGTCTCTGGCCTGGCTTTCGCCGTTGCGGGCATCAAACACGCACAGGGCGGAGTGAAACTCGACAATCTTGCCGCGCATGTCGCGCAACTGCGTCATGGCGTTCTCGAAATTGCCGGGCTTGCCAATCTGGCGGCCTTCGAAGGTCGCGACCTGGTCGGAGCCAATGATGAGGGCGCCCGGTTGGCGATCGGCGACCGCTTGCGCCTTCTGGCGGGCCAGGCGCAGTGACGTGTCGTGCGGCGTTTCGCCAAGGGCGGGGGTTTCGTCGATGTCCGGGACGTCGACTGAAAACGGCAGGCGCAGGCGCGCGAGCAGTTCACGTCGATAGCGCGATCCGGAGGCCAGGATCAACGGTGGCGGGGGCTGTACGGTCATCGGGTTTAAGTGTTTGACGAGAAACGAAAAACTATTTAGAATTCACGGCTTTTGCAATCTGGCGCTCGGTCCCGCCAGTCTGCGCGGTACTGGTCAAAACGCCCGGAAATGGCGTCGGATCAAGGCGCTGCGAGTGGCAGGGAACGTTGAAAACGCGCGCAGATGCGCCAAGGCAAGGATGAGCGTGATGAACGAATATATCGTCGATCTGTTCGAATTCGCGCGTACCGGCCGGGTGGCGGAAGGTGACGTGCAACTTGCGGCATTGCCGCGCATGGTAACCGAAGTGCCTGCCGAAGTCTCGGCGTCCGGACGTGCCCAGGGTGTGTTCCACTGGCGCGCCGAAGGCATCGAGAAACAGGTGCTGCGCGCCGACGGAAAACCCACGGTGGCGCAGTTCCTGACGCTGTCGGTCGAAGGTCCGATGTGGCTTGAATGTCAGCGATGCCTCACGCCGTACCAGGAGCCGCTCGACTCGGAGACCACCTTCGAGATCGTGCGCGACGAAGCGGCCGCGGAAGCCCGCCCCCTCGATGAAGACGAATTCGAGGCGCTGGTCGGCACCAGACATTTCGATCTGCGCGAGCTGATCGAGGAAGAATTGCTGTTGGCTTTGCCAATCGTGCCCAAGCATGAGGTTTGTCCGAGTGTGCACGAGAGCCTGGCCACGGGCGACGATGGGTTGACTGAACCGCCCCCGCCGCCAGAAGAAGAGGATAAGCCGTCTCCGTTCGCGGCGCTGGCAGCGCTCAAGCGCTCGCCGGACAAGGACGGAAAGTAATGTGCGGCCGGGTTTCCGGCTCACCAAAGTACATGTTTGCGTTAGTCGCACAGGTCGGGCCGACAGGCCGACACCGTAGGGCGGCGCTCGAACTGTGTTAAAATTTCGCGATATTTTGAGGAGTTATCATGGCCGTTCAACAGAACAAGAAGTCGCCGTCGAAGCGCGGCATGCACCGTTCGCACGATTTCCTGACCGCACCGTCGACCGCCGTCGAGCCGACGTCGGGTGAGACGCACCTGCGTCACCACATCTCGCCGAACGGTTTCTACCGTGGTCGCAAGGTCATCAAGACCAAGAACGACTAACTCGGCCCTCCAGGCGATACGCGCCCAGCATGGCGCCGTTTGATCGTCCGATGTGGCAAAAGCGGCACTTATCCTGCCGCTTTTTTTGTTACCTGAACCGCAAGCCAATCACGTCGACATGACAGTCACCCTGACGATCGATTGCATGGGCGGAGACCACGGCCCATCGGTGACGGTGCCGGCCGCGGTTCACTTCGTGCAATCCACCGACGATGTCGAACTTGTGCTGGTCGGACAGCAGGAGATCATCAACGCGCAGCTTGCGAAGTTGCGCGCGACGGATCACCCACGCCTGTCCGTGGTCAACGCGACCGAAGTCGTCGCGATGGACGACTCCGTCGAGACCGCCCTGCGCAGGAAGAAAGACTCCTCGATGCGTGTGGCGCTCAACCTGGTCAAGGACGCGCGCGCGCAGGCCTGCGTGTCCGCCGGCAATACCGGTGCGCTGATGGCCGTCTCGCGCTATGTGCTCAAGACGCTGCCGGGCATCGAGCGGCCGGCGATCGCCACGGTGTTGCCGAACCAGAAGGGCGGCTACACCACGATGCTCGACCTCGGCGCGAACGTCGATTGCGAGCCGACGCACCTGCTGCAATTCGCCGAGATGGGCCATGCGCTCGTCGCGGCGGTCGATGGCAAGGAGCGTCCGTCGATCGGCCTGCTCAACATCGGCGAAGAAGTCATCAAAGGCAACGACGTCATCCGGCAGGCGGGTGAACTGCTGCGAGGCTCCACGCTGAACTTCTACGGCAACGTGGAGGGCAACGACATTTATCGCGGCACGACCGACATCGTCGTGTGCGATGGCTTCGTCGGCAACGTCGCCCTCAAGACTTCCGAAGGCCTGGCACAAATGCTCGGCGACATGATCCGCGAAGAATTCACCCGCACTTGGTGGACGAAGGTGATCGCTGTCGTTGCGCTGCCGATTCTCACGCGCTTCAAGAGCCGCGTCGATCACCGTCGTTACAACGGGGCGGCGTTGCTCGGGTTGCGGGCGCTCGTCATCAAGAGCCACGGTTCCGCCGATGCCTACTCGTTTGAATGGGCCATCAAACGCGGCTATGATGCAGTTCGCAATGGCGTGCTCGACCGTTTGTCGCACGCCATGCAAGAGAATCAGACCCAGCTCCAGGACAACAAGCCGGTGGGCGTCATTCCGGCGCTCTGACGCCGGCAGCCTCGCTCCGGCGCTCTAACCGATCATAAGATGACTCAGTCCGCGATTCATTCCCGCGTCGTTGGCACCGGCAGCTACCTGCCGGCGCGCCGCGTGACCAATCAGCAGTTGGCCGACGAGCTGGCCACCCGTGGCATCGAGACGAGTGACGAGTGGATCGTCGCTCGCACCGGTATCCAGGCCCGCCATTTCGCCGCGCCAGACCAGACGAGCAGCGACATGGCCGTGGAAGCCGCCAAGCGCGCGCTCGACATGGCGGGTTTGAGCGCCGACCAGCTCGACCTCATCATCGTCGCCACGTCGACGCCCGATTTCGTGTTTCCGAGCACCGCCTGCCTCGTGCAGAACAAGCTCGGCATCGACAACGGTTGCGCGGCCTTCGACATTCAGGCGGTTTGCTCGGGCTTTGCCTACGCCATGGCAACGGCCGACAACTTCATTCGCTCTGGCGCGTATCGCAATGTCCTCGTGATCGGTGCCGAAACCTTCTCGCGTATTCTCGATTTCACCGACCGCACGACGTGCGTGCTGTTCGGAGACGGCGCGGGCGCGGTGGTCTTGCAGGCGTCCAGCGAGCCGGGCATCCTGGCGAGCGCGCTGCACGCGGACGGTAGCCACGCGAACATTCTTTGCGTACCGGGCAATGTGAACGGCGGCGCGGTGCAAGGCGAAGCGTTCCTCTACATGGACGGCCAGGCCGTGTTCAAGCTGGCGGTGCGGGTGCTGGAAAAAGTGGCCAACGAGGCGCTCGAGAAAGCCGGATTGGCGTCGTCGGCGATCGACTGGCTGATTCCGCACCAGGCCAACCTGCGCATCATGACGAGCACGGCCCGCAAGCTGGGGCTCCCGGAAGAGAAGATGGTCGTGACCGTCGACCAGCATGGTAATACGTCGGCCGCGTCGATTCCGCTGGCGCTCGATGTCGCGGTTCGCGACGGGCGTATCAAGCCCGGCCAGAACGTCATGATCGAGGGTGTGGGTGGCGGCTTTACGTGGGGCGCGGTGCTGTTCCGCATGTAAGCCGGCGCGGCGCACGGGCGCCGCGCGCATTTGACGGTGGACCTTCGGGGCGCCGCGGTGGTCATGCCCTCGCCCCTCAAGTCGGTGCGCAACATAGGCGCCGCAATGTTTCTGAATCTGACTGCAAAACCAGGCGCTATGACATTCGCTTTCGTTTTCCCGGGACAGGGTTCCCAATCGGTGGGCATGCTCGATGCCTTCACAGACAACGCTGTTGTGCGTGAGACCCTCGCCGAAGCTTCGGATGCCCTCGGGCAAGACATGGCCAAGCTGATTGCCGCTGGCCCGGCCGAAGACCTCAATCTGACGACCAACACGCAGCCGGTGATGCTCACGGCCGCGTACGCGATGTATCGCGCTTGGCTGGCCGAGGGCGGTGCCCAGCCTGCGTTCGTCGCGGGCCACAGCCTGGGTGAATACACGGCGCTGGTCGCCGCGGGCGTGATCGCGTTCAAGGATGCCGTGCCGCTCGTGCGTTTTCGTGCGCAGGCCATGCAGGAGGCCGTGCCCGTCGGGCAGGGCGGCATGGCGGCGATTCTGGGCCTGGATGACGACACCGTTCGCAATGTCTGCGCCGAAGCCTCGGCGGCGGGCGTCGTCGAGGCCGTCAACTTCAACGCGCCGGCGCAAGTGGTGATCGCGGGCGCGAAGGCGGGCGTGGAAAAGGCCTGCGAACTGGCCAAGGCCGCGGGGGCGAAGCGTGCGCTCGTGCTGCCGGTGTCGGCGCCGTTCCACTCGTCGCTGCTCAAGCCGGCGTCCGATCGTCTGCGCGAATATCTGGCCGACGTGACGTTCAGCGCGCCGCAGATTCCGCTGGTCAATAACGTCGATGTCGCTGTCGAGACCGACGTGGCCCGCATCAAGGATGCGCTGGTGCGTCAGGCCGCCGCGCCGGTGCGCTGGGTCGAATCGGTCAAGTGGCTCGCGGCACAAGGCGTGACGCAAGTCGTCGAGTGCGGTCCGGGCAAGGTGTTGAGTGGCCTGACCAAGCGTATCGACGGCACGCTCACGGGGCTCGCGATTACCGACCCGGCGTCGCTCGCCGACGTGCGCGCGCAACTCTCGTAAGACACCGTACACAGTCAAGGGTATTTCTCTCATGAGCAAGCAACTCGACAACCACGTGGCGCTGGTGACCGGCGCTTCGCGCGGCATCGGTCGTGCCATTGCCCTCGAACTCGCGCGCCAGGGGGCGACAGTCGTGGGCACCGCCACCAGCGAAGCCGGTGCGCAAGGCATTTCAGCGTATTTCACCGAAGCCGGTGTGGCGGGCAAGGGCATCGTCCTGAATGTGACCGACGCCGAAGGCGTGGCAGCAGCCCTCGACGACATCCTCAAGCAGTACGGCAAGCTCGACATCCTCGTCAATAACGCGGGCATCACGCGCGACAATCTCGCGATGCGGATGAAGGACGACGAGTGGGATGACGTGATCGACACGAACCTCAAGGCGATCTTCCGTTTGTCGCGCGCAGTCATCAAGCCGATGATGAAGGCGCGCAGCGGCCGCATCATCAACGTGACGTCGGTCGTCGGGTCGGCGGGCAACCCGGGGCAGGCCAATTACGCGGCCGCCAAGGCCGGCGTTGCCGGGATGGCTCGTTCGCTCGCCGCCGAGATCGGCAGCCGGAACATCACCGTCAACTGTGTCGCGCCGGGCTTCATCGACACCGATATGACCAAGGCACTGGGCGAAGCGCAGCATGAGGCGCTCAAGGCCCGGATTCCGCTGGGCCGCCTCGGTGCGCCGGAAGACATCGCCAATGCGGTGGCGTTCCTTGCCTCGCCGCAGGCCGGCTACATCACCGGCACGACGCTGCACGTGAACGGTGGAATGTTCATGAATTAAGGGAATTTCGTGACAATTGTGCTGGAATTGTGCAATTTTGAGCGATATTGAACATTATTTGGCGCAGGCTAACTTTGCTTGGCAAACCTGTTAAAATGCGCGCACTTGTCTGAACTAACTACCCCGGAGGGTTTGAATGGATAACATTGAGCAACGCGTCAAGAAGATCGTCGCCGAACAACTTGGTGTGAACGAAGCTGACGTCAAGAACGAATCCAGCTTTGTGAACGATCTCGGCGCCGACTCGCTCGACACGGTTGAGCTGGTGATGGCACTGGAAGAAGAGTTCGAGACGGAAATCCCGGACGAGCAAGCTGAAAAGATCACCACCGTGCAGCAGGCCATCGATTACGTTCAAGGCAATTCCAAGGCCTAAGAGGCCCGCGGAGAGTCGCCTGGACGGCTGGGGTGCCGACCGGTTCCCGGCGCCAGGCATGCCTGTCAGCCGCAGGGAGCGCAGGGTCGAACCCTGTCGCCTCTGTGGCTTTTGTTTTGTAAGACCCAGCAGAAGAAGGGGAGTATCGTGAGTCGTCGTCGCGTCGTCATTACCGGTCTGGGCCTGATCTCGCCGGTCGGCAACACTGTTGCCGAGGGTTGGGAGAATCTGGTCGCAGGCCGTTCGGGCATCGCCAACATCACGAAGTTCGATGCGAGCGAATTCAAGGTGCAATTCGCCGGCGAAGTCAAAAACTTCGAGACCGAGAAGTATCTGTCGGCCAAAGAAGCGCGCCGTATGGATACCTTTATCCATTACGGCCTCGCCGCAGGCATTCAGGCGTTCGAAGACAGTGGCCTCGTCGTCACCGAAGCGAACGCGGAACGTATTGGCGTGCTGGTCGGTTCGGGCATTGGCGGTCTGCCGATGATCGAAGACACGCATGACGATTTGCTCAAAGGCGGTCCGCGCAAGATCTCCCCGTTCTTCGTGCCGGGCTCGATCATCAACATGATCTCGGGCCACCTGTCGATCAAGTACGGCCTGAAAGGCCCGAACCTCGCGATCGTCACCGCCTGCACGACCGGTCTGCACTGTATCGGTCAGGCCGCGCGCATGATCCAGTACGGCGACGCCGACGCGGTGCTCGCCGGGGGTGCCGAGTCGACCGTGTCGCCGCTGGGCATCGGCGGTTTTGCCGCCATGACCGCGCTGTCCACGCGCAACGACGATCCGGCGACGGCGAGCCGTCCGTGGGACAAGGATCGTGATGGCTTCGTGCTGGGCGAAGGCGCCGGCGTGATGATGGTCGAAGAGTACGAGCACGCCAAGGCGCGCGGTGCGAAGATCTACGCCGAGTTGACGGGCTTCGGCATGAGTGCCGACGCGTATCACATGACCGCCCCGTGCGAAGACGGCGACGGCGCCCTGCGCGCCATGACGAACGCGCTGCGCGATGCCGGCATCAATGCGGACACCGTGAACTATGTGAATGCGCACGGCACGTCGACCCCGTTGGGCGATATCGCCGAGACGGTTGCCGTCAAGCGCCTGATGGGCGATGCGGCCCGGAACGTCGTGGTGAACTCGACCAAGTCGATGACCGGTCACCTGTTGGGTGGCGCGGGCGGCCTGGAGTCGGTGTTTACCGTGCTGGCCGTCCATCACCAGAAGTCGCCGCCGACGATCAACATCTTCAATCAGGATCCCGCCTGCGACCTGGATTACTGCGCAAACGTCGCGCGTGACCTGAAAATTGATGTCGCATTGAAGAACTCTTTCGGATTCGGCGGGACTAACGGCACGCTGGTCTTCCAGCGCGTCTAAGTTTGCGGGACGCCGCGCAGGTGTCCCGTTCCGCTGACCCACGCTCCGGCGCGTGTGCCCCGGGCGTGCGGCGTCAAAGACACTGTTCGCTGCGGTGGCATGGGCTGCCGTGGCGCCATCAGGCCCGACCGGGGCCTGGCCGCCAGAGAAAATACGGATCCCAATCAGGTGAGTGAACGAGAAATCGACCAGGCGCTCGTCGAGCGCGTGCAAAAAGGCGACAAAGCCGCCTTCGAGTTGCTGGTCGCGAAATATCACCGCAAGATCATCCGCCTCGTATCGCGGCTCGTGCGCGACGCCGCCGAGGTCGAGGATGTGACGCAGGAGGCCTTCATCAAGGCCTACCGTGCCTTGCCGCAGTTTCGCGGCGAGTCGGCGTTCTATACCTGGCTGTATCGTATTGCTGTGAACACGGCGAAGAACCACCTGGCAACGCAGGGGCGTCGTGCACCGACTTCGACGGAAGCGAACGCTGAAGAAGCGGAAACTTTTGCCGAAGCCGATCAACTAAGGGATATCAACACGCCCGAGTCGATGCTGATGAGCAAGCAGATTGCTCAAACGGTCAACACGGCGATGGAGGCTTTGCCCGATGAGCTTCGAACGGCGATTACCCTGCGAGAAATCGAAGGGTTGAGCTACGAAGAGATCGCCGAAGCCATGGGGTGCCCGATCGGAACGGTCCGTTCGCGAATTTTCCGGGCGCGTGAAGCGATTGCCAGCCGGCTCCGGCCGCTGCTGGACACGCCTGACGGCAAGCGCTGGTAAGCGCGCCGCCGGGGAAGTCATTTTCGTTAGGGGATATCATGGGATCAGCGACGGTGCAAACGCAGCGGGGGCTGCAAGCCGAGCGAATTTCCGCGTTGGTGGACGGGGAATTCGATTCGGACGAGCTGGCTGCCCTGCTGGATGAGGCTGACACCTCTGGCCGGCCTTTGTGGGACGACTACCACCTGATCGGGGACGCCCTGCGTTCCGATGAACTGACCTTGCCGCGCTCCGAGTCGGCTTTCATGGCGGCCTTCGCGGCACGCCTTGACGCTGAGCCGCACCTGCTCGCGCCGACCGCACTGGCCGACGCGCAGGCAAGCGCCGCACAAGCTGCCAGGTCCGCCGGCGCACGCGTCACCCGTATCAATCCGTTCCTGCGCGTGCGCCGCGTGCTGCCGACGGCAGCGGCGGCGGCGGCCGTGGCGGCGCTGTCATGGGTCGTGGTGCCGCGTCTGCAGGATCATCCGGCCGGCGGCGCGCAACCGCAGGTGCTGGCCCAGGCGGCAACATCGGCTACGCCGGCCACCGGGGGCAGCAATCTCACGCGCGTGACGCTCTCGCAGTCGCCGCAAGCCGCCGTCGCGGCCAATGGGGCCAATGGGGCCAACGGGGCCAGCGCCGGCGCGCCGAATGATCTGATCGTGCTGCGCGATGCGCGTCTCGACCAGTACCTGGCGGCGCACCAGCAATATGCGCCGACGCCGATCGGTCAGGGCGTTTCGCCCTACATGCGAGCCTCGGCGCAAGCGGACGAATAAATGCAGCGCCTGAGTATCGAATCCTTGCCGCGTGCGCCCATCGGGCGCACTGTCTTCCTGTTCGCTTTGCTGCTGGCGACCACGCTGCAATCGCAGGCGTGGGCGCAGGTGTCCGCGCCGTCCAACGATCCGCTGATCGAGCGGCGTGAAGTCGGCGCCTGGCTCACCAAGATTCACCGCGCGGCGCAGACACAAAACTACATCGGGACCTTTGTTTATCAGCGTGGTTCGACCATGCGCTCGTCGAAGATCAGTCACTTCGCCGACAAGGGCAACGAGTATGAGGCGCTCGAGACGCTGGACGGCCGTCAGCGCCGTATTCTGCGCCAGAACGACGATGTCTACACGCTCATCCCCGAGCAAAAGACCGTGTTCCTGGAAAAGCGCGAGAGCAAGGATTCGTTTCCTGCCTTGCTCGCCACGCCCAATCGCGATGTGCTCGACTATTACGCCCCCAAGGTGCTGCCGAACGAGCGCATGGCGGGCTTCGACTGCATGGTGATCGAACTCACGCCGAGGGACGAATACCGTTTCGGCTACCGGTTGTGGGCCGATCGCAATACGGGCCTGTTGCTGCGCGCACAGACCCTCGATGCCGAAGGCCATCTGCTCGAGCAGGCGGCGTTTTCGCAGATCTCGATCGGCGTGCCAAGCGAGAAGGCGCGCATTGTGCACGCCATCCAGGCAACGCACGGCTGGCACGTGATCAAGCCGCAAATCGTCCCCACACATGTGGCGGATGCCGGTTGGCGCATCGACGTCGACAAGAAAGTACCGGGGTTCAAGGCGGTGCGTGAAGTGCGCCGCACGATGCGCTCGAGCGCCGACGGCAAGCCGCTGGAAGTCCAGCAGGTGGTATATTCAGACGGCATGGCCGGACTTTCGGTATTTATCGAGCCGGCCACGCGCGAGCGCAAGGAAGGCCACGGCAGCGCCGGCGCGACGAACATCCTCATCAAGCGCTATGGTGATTACTGGCTGACCTTGCTTGGCGAAGTGCCGCAGGCAACGTTGGAGCAGTTCGCTTCCAGCGTCGAGTACAAACAGCCGGCGAAGTGACCGGCTGTCGGGTGGGCCGCAACCGGTGACGGTGCGGTCCAGGCAGCGAGGCGCCGACAGACGCGATGCCCTGTCGGGGGGCCAGACTGCCTTCAAGCATTCCGAGACTATCGCGCACCACGATCTTCCAATGAAGAAGACCTTCCTGCTTCGTGTCATCCTTGGCGGCGCCATTGCCGCGCAATTGGCGGGAGCGCCCGCTGCCTTTGCCGCACCGGCGTCGGCGGCGCCGGCGCCGCTCGTGAGCAATCTTCCCGATTTCACCCAATTGGTCGACCGTGTCGGCCCGGCCGTCGTCAACATTCGGACGACCGAGCGCGTCAGCCGCAGCCAGAGTGGCTTGCCGCCCGGCATGGACGGCGACATGGCCGAACTGTTCCGCCGCTTTTTCGGTGTGCCGCTCCCGCAGCAGCCGGGCCCGAAGGGCGGTACGCCGCGACGCAGCCAGCCGCAGCCCGACGAAGAGCAGAACAGCGGCGTCGGGTCGGGCTTCATTGTCTCGGCCGACGGCTATATTCTGACCAACGCGCACGTGGTCGATGGCGCGGACAGCATCTACGTCACGCTCACCGACAAGCGCGAGTTCAAGGCGAAGCTGATTGGCGCGGACAAGCGCACCGACGTCGCCGTGGTCAAGGTCGACGCCAAGGACCTGCCGACCGTGCCCGTGGGCGACTCGAACAAGCTGCGCGTCGGCGAATGGGTGGTGGCTATCGGCTCGCCGTTCGGTCTCGACAATACGGTGACGGCCGGCATCGTGTCGGCCAAGGGGCGCGATACCGGTGATTACCTGCCGTTCATCCAGACGGACGTGGCCGTGAATCCCGGCAATTCGGGCGGCCCGCTCATCAACATGCGCGGCGAGGTGGTGGGCATCAATTCGATGATCTACAGCCAGACCGGCGGCTTCATGGGCATTTCGTTTGCGATTCCGATCGACGAAGTCATGCGCGTGGCCGATCAGCTCAAGAAGAGCGGCAAGGTGGTGCGTGGGCGCATCGGCGTGGCCATCAGCGAAGTCAGCAAGGAAGTGGCCGATTCGCTGGGGTTGCCGCGGGCGCAAGGCGCGCTGGTGCGCAGCATTGAGCCCGGTAGCCCGGCCGAGAAGGCGGGCGTGCAGCCGGGTGACATCATCATGAAGTTCGAGGGCCGCGCCGTCGATCACGCGACCGACCTGCCGCGCATGGTTGGCGAGACCAAGCCGGGGTCGAGCGCGATGCTGCAGGTGCTGCGCAAGGGCAAGAACCAGGACTTGCGCGTCACGATTGCGGAAGCCGATACCGATACGCCGAAAGCGTCGAAGGCGCAGAGCGGCAGTGCCGACATGCCGCACCCGAATGCGCTGGGCCTGGTGGTTTCCGACCTGACCGAATCGCAGAAGAAGGACATGAAGTTGCGTGGTGGCGTGCAGGTGGAGCTGGCGGAAGGCCCTGCGGGCCGCGCCGGTTTGCAGCAGGGCGACATCATCCTGCGCGTGGGCGATGCCGACATCGTCAGCGCGAAGCAATTCGAGGACGTGGTCAAGGCGCTCGATCCGAAGCGCCTCGTGCCGATTCTCGTGCGCCGCGGCGACGCCACGCAATTCGTGCCGCTGCGCCCGCGCGCGCCCGGCAAGTAACCGGGCTGTCTCATGCCTGTGCCGGCGCTGACGCTCTATGGCCGCAAGTGGTGTCATCTTTGCGATGACATGCTTGCGGCGCTCGAAGCCATGCGTCCGGCGTGGGATTTCTCGATCACGGTCATCGACGTCGACAGCGACCCGGCGCTGGAGGCGCAATACGACGAGATCGTGCCGGTGCTGGCGCTGGGCGAGCGCGAGTTGTGCCGGTATCGGCTCGACGCGGCGGCGGTTGCTGCCGCCTTGCAGTCGGGTTGACGTTTCGCCCGCGCCTCTGTCTGCCACGAACGACGCCCGAGCCTTTCCGCTTCCCGCCATTTTCGATGGACTGCCGCGATGCATGCGATTCCGGACGGTATCGCCACGCTTTCGGCTAAAATATCGTGTTTGCCGATTCTCTCGAAAGTCGCTGCCGAGCCGAATCCGATGGCACCGACTCTTCTCTAGCCCGCCTCATGGACCATATTCGCAATTTTTCGATCATCGCCCACATCGACCACGGGAAATCGACCCTGGCCGATCGCATCATCCAGTTGAGTGGCGGTCTGTCCGATCGTGAAATGGAATCCCGGGTCCTCGACTCGATGGATCTCGAGCGAGAGCGTGGCATCACCATCAAGGCGCAGACCGCCGCGCTGGAATACAAGGCGCGTGACGGCAAGGTCTATAACCTGAATCTCATCGATACGCCGGGGCACGTCGACTTTTCGTACGAGGTGAGTCGCTCGTTGTCCGCATGCGAGGGCGCGCTGCTTGTCGTCGACGCCTCGCAGGGCGTGGAAGCGCAGACCGTGGCGAACTGCTACACGGCGATCGAGCTGGGCGTGGAAGTCGTGCCGGTGCTCAACAAGATCGACCTGCCGTCGGCGGAACCGGAGAACGCGATCCAGGAAATCGAGGACGTGATCGGTATCGAGGCGACCGACGCCGTGCGTTGCTCCGCCAAGACCGGTTTCGGCGTGGAAGACGTGCTCGAAGCCCTCATTGCCAAGGTGCCACCGCCCAAGGGCGACGCCACCGCCGCGCTGCAGGCGCTGATCATCGACTCGTGGTTCGACAACTACGTAGGCGTGGTCATGCTGGTGCGTATCGTCAACGGCACGCTCAAGCCGAAGGAAAAGATTCAGTTGATGGCCACGGGCGCGACCTATCCGGTCGAGCAAGTGGGGGTCTTCACGCCGAAGTCGCAGTCGCGTCCGTCGCTGTCGGCCGGCCAGGTGGGTTTCATCATCTCGGGCATCAAGGAATTGGGCGCCGCGAAGGTCGGCGACACTGTCACGCATGCGCTGACGACCACGACCAAGCCGGCTACCGAACCGCTGCCGGGCTTCAAGGAAGTCAAACCGCAGGTGTTCGCCGGCCTCTACCCGGTCGAGGCGAACCAGTACGACGCACTGCGCGAATCGCTCGAAAAGCTCAAGCTCAACGACGCCTCGCTGCAATACGAACCGGAAGTCTCGCAGGCGCTGGGCTTCGGTTTCCGTTGTGGCTTCCTGGGGCTGCTGCACATGGAAATCGTGCAGGAGCGCCTGGAGCGCGAGTTCGACATGGACCTCATCACCACGGCACCGACCGTGATCTATGAGGTGGTCGAGCGCGATGGCACGGTCACCACGGTGGAAAACCCGTCGAAGATGCCGGATCCGGGCCGCATTGAAGAAGTGCGCGAGCCGATCGTCACGGTCAACCTGTACATGCCGCAGGAGTATGTCGGGTCGGTGGTTACGCTGTGTCAGCAAAAGCGTGGCGTGCAGATCGACATGCAGTACCACGGCCGTCAGGTGCGCCTGATTTACGAAATTCCGATGGCCGAAATCGTGCTCGACTTCTTCGATCGTCTGAAGTCGGTGTCGCGCGGTTACGCGTCGATGGACTACGAGTTCAAGGAATACCGCACGTCGGACGTGGTTAAGGTCGACATGCTCATCAACGGCGACAAGGTCGATGCGCTGTCGATCATCGTGCACCGCTCGGAGAGCCGCCGCCGTGGCGCACAGGTTGCTTCGAAGATGCGCGAGATCATTCCGCGCCAAATGTACGACGTGGCGATTCAGGCGGCCATCGGCGCGAACATCATTGCCCGTGAGAACATCAAGGCTTTGCGCAAGAACGTGCTGGCGAAGTGCTATGGTGGCGACATCTCGCGCAAGAAGAAGCTGCTTGAGAAACAGAAGGAAGGCAAGAAGCGCATGAAGCAGGTGGGGAGTGTCGAGATTCCTCAGGAAGCGTTCCTTGCCATTTTGCAAGTCGAAGACAAATAACGTAGCGACAGGTCCCGCATGAATTTCGCCCTGATTCTTTTGATCCTGGTGCTGGTGACCGGGGTGGCCTGGGTGGCCGACAAGTTGGTGTTTCAACCGG
The DNA here is from genome assembly GCF_902459725.1 of Pandoraea eparura. GTDB lineage: Bacteria > Pseudomonadota > Gammaproteobacteria > Burkholderiales > Burkholderiaceae > Pandoraea > Pandoraea eparura. The sequence continues at coordinate 517,699 of NZ_CABPSH010000001.1, read as the reverse complement.
CGCGCCGCCGGGCAGCGCAGCACGCCCTGGCGCAATTCGATCAACAGCAGCTTGCCATGCAGGGCGCCGGCGTCCAGGGCTCCGGCACGCAGGAAGGCGGCGCGCTCGCCAGCGCGCGCGCCAAAGTGCGCGACGACAAGCTGCGTCAACCGTGGTGGCTCGAGTATTCCGCGAGCTTCTTCCCGGTGATCCTCGCGGTGTTCGTGCTGCGCTCGTTCGTGGTCGAGCCGTTCAAGATCCCGTCGGGCTCGATGATTCCGACGCTACTCGTTGGCGACTTCATCCTCGTGAACAAGTTCGATTACGGCATCCGCCTGCCGGTGATCAATACGAAGATCGTTTCGCTGGGTGAGCCGAAGCGGGGTGACGTGATGGTGTTTCGTTACCCGAAGGATGAGTCGATGGACTACATCAAGCGCGTGATCGGCGTGCCGGGCGACGTGGTGGCGTATGAGAACAAGAAGCTCACGGTGAACGGTCAGCCGGTGCCGGAGACCGCCATGCCAGACTACTTCGACGAGGAGCACATCGCCTACTTCAAGCAGTTCGAAGAGACGGTGGGCGGGGTGAAGCACCGCATTCTGAACGACCCGAACGTGCCGCCGTACATCCTGGGCGCCGACGACTTCCCGAACAAGCAGAACTGCCAGTACAACAGCGAGGGTGTGATCTGCAAGGTACCGCCGGGCAACTACTTCATGATGGGCGACAACCGCGACAACAGCGCGGACAGCCGCTACTGGGGCTTCGTGCCCGAGAAGAACATCGTGGGTCGGGCATTCTTCATCTGGATGAACTTCTCGAGCCTAAAGCGTCTGGGCCGCTTCCAGTAAGCCTGCCGGCCAACCGGGGCGGTGATCTTCCTGGGCAGCCCCGTCTGATTGATGCGGAAATTGGCGATAAAACGCTGATTTCCGCATTATTATTTTGTGAATTGAATTAATTGGCGCGACTGACCGGAGGCGCTGAGGCGTTCGATGCCTCGTCGCCTCGGAAATGTCCGATCCCCCTGTCCCGCGAGTCCGAAAAGCCCGTGGGAAGGCGGTCAAGCCCGTCGTTTCTTGGCGACGACGCGCGCCGGGGCGGGAGCGTCGCGCTATACTTGCGCCATGCCTCAATCTCTGAACCCACTGGAAGAACGTCTCCAGTACCGCTTCCACGATGCGGAATTGCTTTGCCAAGCACTGACGCACCGTAGCCATAGTGCCGCCAATAACGAGCGGCTGGAGTTTCTCGGCGATTCCATCCTCAACTGTTCGGTCGCAGCGATTCTGTTCCGTCGCTACGGCAAGCTCGACGAAGGCGACCTCTCGCGTGTGCGCGCCAATCTCGTCAAGCAGCAGTCGCTGTACGAAATTGCGCAGACGCTCGGCATCTCCGATTTCCTGCGTCTGGGCGAAGGCGAACTCAAGAGCGGCGGTTTCCGCCGCCCGTCGATTCTGGCCGACACGCTGGAGGCACTGTTTGGTGCGATGTACCTCGATGGTGGGTTCGAAGCGGCGTATGCCGTGATCGAGCGCTTGTACACGCCGGTGCTTGAACATGTCGATCCGAAAACGCTGGGCAAGGACGCCAAGACATTGCTCCAGGAGTACCTGCAAGGCCACAAGATCGCGCTGCCTCAATACACGGTGATCGCGACGCACGGCGCCGCACACAACCAGCAGTTCGAGGTCGAGTGTACGGTTCCGAAGCTCGATATCAAGGCGGGCGGGTCGGGGGCGAGCCGACGGGCGGCAGAACAAGCGGCCGCCAAGAAGGCGCTTGAGGAAGTGCAGAAGATGCCGGCACTTGCCAAGCCGAAGGCCGCGAAGAAGCGCGCGGCGAAGGCGGCGGCATCCGAGGCAAAAATGGCCGAGCCTGCCGGGCAGGCGAGTGCCGCGCCGGCCATGACGGCGTCTGTCGGCAATGGTGTGGCTCGCCCGCCGGCTGCGCCCGCGGAAAAGACCGCCGAGAAGGTTGCCGAAAAGCCTGCCGAGAAGTCCGACGCCGCCAAACAACCCCCGGCCGCCGCCTGAGCCCCATTCAAGGGGAGGGCGCGATGCGCCGGCCCCCTTTCAAGAGAGTTTCCAAACATGAACGATAAGACGGATTTTCGCTGCGGGACCGTGGCGATCGTCGGGCGTCCGAACGTCGGCAAATCGACGTTGCTCAATGCCCTCGTCGGTCAGAAGATCAGCATCACGTCGCGCAAGGCGCAGACGACGCGGCATCGCATTACCGGCATTTGCACCACGGACGACGCGCAGTATATCTTCGTCGATACCCCGGGCTTTCAGACGCGTCACGCCACGGCGCTGAACCGGTCGCTCAATCGCGCGGTGACGTCCACGCTCTCCAGCGTCGATGTCGTGCTGTTCGTCATCGAAGCGGGCAACTTCGGCCCGGACGACGAGAAGGTGCTCAAGCTCCTGCCTGAGAACACGCCGGTGCTGCTCATCGTCAACAAGCTCGATCGCATCACCGACAGAGCGGAAATGCTGCCGTTCCTTAAGCAGGTCGGCGAGGTGCGCGACTTCCGCGAAATCGTGCCGCTGTCGGCGAAGCGTGCGGATGACATCAAGCGTTTGCTCGGCGTGTTGCGTCCTTACCTGCTCGAAGGCGAGCCGATCTACGGTGAAGACGATCTGACCGATCGCAGCGAGCGGTTCATGGCGGCCGAAATCCTGCGCGAAAAGGTGTTCCGCTGGACGGGCGACGAGCTGCCGTACACGAGCACCGTGATCATCGACAAGTTTGAGCAGGAAGGCAATCTGCGCCGGATCTTTGCGACGATTCTGGTGGATCGCGATAGCCACAAGGCGATGATCATCGGCAACAAGGGGGCGAAGCTCAAGCAGATTTCGACCGATGCCCGCCTCGATATGGCGAAGCTCTTCGACGGGCCCGTGTATCTGGAAGTCTGGATCAAGGTCAAGGGCGGCTGGGCCGACAACGAGGCCGGCCTGCGGGCATATGGCTACGAGTGAACCCGATACCCTGCGTGACGATATTGCGGCGTCAGGCGTCGCGTCGGCGGCCGCTGCTCCGCTGACGTCGCTTGCCTCGACCCCTTCGAAATCTTCGACCTCCTCGGTCTCTGCGTCGACTTCATCCGCTTCGCATACCCCGCACGCCGGGGCGGTCGGGGCCCGGCCGGCGCGCCAGGCACGCGGCACCCGCGCGCGGAGCGTGGACGACGAGGCGTCGGAAGCGTTCCAGCACGCCGACGTGTCCCCGGAGACCGTCAAGCGCGACGCCAAACGCGCGCGTCGTGCGCCGTCGCCTGCCCGGGCGGCCGAGCGCGAGCAGAGCCGGGTGACCGAACAGCCCGGCTTTGTGCTGCACAGCTATCCCTACCGCGAAACCAGCCTGATCATCGACGTTCTCACGCGCGACCACGGTCGCGTTGCACTCGTGGCGAAAGGTGCCAAGCGTCCGCATTCGGCGTTGCGCGGTGCGCTCCAGACCTTCCAGCCGCTCTCGCTGGCCTGGCTTGGCAAAGGGGAACTGCGCACGCTGACCAAGGCCGAATGGGTTGGCGGGCTGCGTCCGCTCGAAGGCGACGCGCTGCTCTCCGGCTTCTATCTGAACGAATTGCTGGTGAAGTTCTGCGCGCGCGACGACGCCCACGACAAACTGTTCCAGCACTATCTGACTACGCTGCATCATCTCGCGCATGGCGAGCCGGCGGGCATCATCCTGCGCGCGTTCGAGCGCGTGCTGCTGCGCGAGACCGGGTACGCCGTGGCGTTCGACCGGTGCACGCAGACGCGCGGCAAGGTCGCGCCCGAGCGCCACTACGTGTTTCATCCCGACCGGGGGGTGCGTCCGGCAGGAGGGGACGAGCCGTCCGACTGGCCGGTCGTCAGCGGGCAGACACTGCTCGACATGGAGCAAGACGATTATTCCCGGGCGCAGACCGTGCAGCAAAGCAAACTGCTCATGCGCTTTCTTCTCAACCATCACTTGGGCGGCGTTCCGCTCAACACGCGGCAGATCCTGCTCGATCTGCAAAAACTATGAGCCTCTTCTTTCACGGCAACCCCATCGACCTCGGGGTGAACATCGATCACGTCGCAACGGTGCGCAACGCGCGCGGCACGGCTTATCCCGACCCGATCAAGGCGGCGCTGCTGGCCGAAGCGGCGGGGGCCGATGTCATCACGCTGCATCTGCGTGAGGACCGTCGCCATATTCGCGACGACGATGTGACGAATCTGCGCGACAAGCTGCTCACGCGCATGAACCTCGAGTGTGCCGTGACCGACGAGATGCTGGCGATTGCGTGCCGCGTCAAGCCGCACGACGTCTGCCTGGTGCCGGAGCGTCGTCAGGAACTGACGACCGAAGGCGGGCTGGATGTCGTGGGTCTGTACGACCGCGTGGCCGCGGCGACGCACCAGCTAGGCGAGGCGGGCAGTCGCGTGTCGCTGTTCATCGATCCGGATGAAGCGCCGATTCGCGCGGCGGCTCGCATGGGCGCGCCGGTGGTCGAGCTGCACACGGGCCGCTACGCACAGGCGCACGACGAGGCAACGCGTGAGGCCGAGTTTGCGCGCATCGAACGCGCCGTTGTCCTTGGTCTGTCTCTGGGACTGCGCGTCAACGCCGGGCACGGCTTGCATTATGAAAACGTGCAGCCGATCGCCGCCATCGAAGGCATTTCCGAACTGAACATCGGACACGCGATCGTGGCCCACGCCCTCTTTGCGGGCTGGGAGAACGCCGTGCGCGAGATGAAGGCCATCATGGTCGCAAGCCGCATCGCGGCGCGCGGCTGAGTCGCGACCGTCCCATCCCATCATCAGGCGCCGCCCCATGAGCGATCCGACGTTGCCGTCGCCTTCGTCCCCTTTGTCCCCATCGCCAGCTTCGACTGCCGACGTGCCGCCGACCGGCGGGCAGGCCGTTGCACCCGCGTCAGGGGCCACGGTCATTTACGGCGTGGGCACGGACATCCTCCAGATCAGCCGCGTCGTCGGCGTCATGACGCGCACCGATGGGCGCTTCGCCGAGCGCGTGCTGGGGCCCGAGGAACTCAAGGTTTATCACGCGCGTCAGAGCCGATCCGCCGTGCGCGGACTCGCCTACCTGTGCACGCGCTTCGCCGCGAAGGAGGCCGTGTCGAAGGCCATTGGGCTCGGCATGCGCTGGCCGATGACGTGGCGCGCCGTGCAAACGCTCAACGCGCCGTCCGGCAAACCGGTCGTGGTGGCATCGGGCGAGTTGGTGCAGTGGCTGGCCGAGCGACAACTGTCGATCGAGATTTCGATCACGGACGAAAAAGAGTACGCGGTCGCCTTCGCGATCGCGTCACGTAATGTAGGCAACATTCGCAATATTGCATCGGAGAAAACGCAATGACGAAGCGCAGGCCGGGACCGGTGATGCTGGACGTCGTCGGGCTGACCCTCAGCGAGGACGACATCCGTCGCATCGACCATCCGCTGACCGGGGGTGTCATCCTGTTCGCCCGCAACTTTGACGATCGCGCGCAGTTGTGCGCGCTCACGAAGCAGATTCGCGACGTGCGCGACGACATCGTGATCGCCGTCGATCATGAAGGCGGGCGTGTGCAGCGCTTTCGTACCGACGGCTTCACGCATCTGCCCGCGATGGGCAAGCTGGGCAAGCTTTGGCACGACGACGTGTTCCAGGCCACGCGTGTGGCGACGGCCGTGGGCTATGTGCTGGCGGCAGAGTTGCGCGCGTGCGATATCGACCTGAGCTTCACCCCTGTGCTGGATCTCGACTACGGGACGTCCGCGGTGATCGGCGACCGCGCCTTCGACGCCGATCCGCGTGTGGTGGCCATGCTGGCCAAGAGCCTCAATCACGGTCTGCTCCTCGCCGGCATGGCGAACTGCGGCAAGCACTTCCCGGGGCATGGTTTCGTGGCGGCCGACTCGCACCACGAGATCCCGATCGATGAGCGTTCGCTCGACGAGATTCTCAGCGTCGATGCTCAACCGTATGACTGGCTCGGCATGTCGCTGGCGGCGGTCATGCCGGCGCACGTGATCTACCCGCAGGTCGATCCGAACCCGGCGGGGTTCTCGGCCAAGTGGCTCAAGGAGATCCTGCGCGGCAAGTATGCGTTCGACGGCGTGATTTTCAGCGACGACCTGTCGATGCAGGGCGCGAGCGCGGCGGGCGATGTCGTGACGGCGGCGCATGCCGCGATGGCGGCGGGCTGTGACATGGTGCTCATCTGCAACAGCCCGGAAAAGGCGGACCGATTGCTGCATGAAATGACGTCGGTGCCCGATGCCGCGTCGCAGCGTCGCATCAAGCATCTGCAGGGCCGCGGTAAGGTGCACGGCTGGGAGAAGATGCTCGCGCAGCCGGAGTATCAGGCGGCGAAGCGTTTGATCGCGCAGACGTTCGGCGCGTAGTTCCGCGTGGGATTCGGCGGGTGAGGACGCACCAGAACGCACCAGGACGCGTACGTAAGGACGCATAAGGACGCATAAGGACGGGCAAGGACAAGTCGGCCAGATGCCCGGCCTCCCGCGACGCGCCCGCCAAACAAAAAGCGCTCGACCCTGACGGGAAGAGCGCTTTTTTGTTGTCTGGCAATCGCATCGCGCCGCGTCGTCCGTGGACGGCGCGGGCGGTGTCGCAATCGCTTAGACGCGGCTGCGGTACTCGTCGGTACGCGTATCGATTTCGATCTTGTCGCCGGTGTTGACGAACAGCGGCACCTGGATTTCCAGAAGATCGTTGATCTTGGCGTTCTTCAGCACGCGGCCCGACGACGTATCGCCCTTGACGGCCGGTTCGGTGTATTCCACAACGCGCACGAGCGAGGTCGGCAGGTCGACCGAGATGGCCTTTTCATTGTAGAAAACGACTTCGCACTGCATGCCGTCTTCCAGGTACTTGATCGCGTCGCCCATGTTTTCGGCTTCGACTTCGTACTGGTTGTAGTCGGCGTCCATGAACACGTACATCGGGTCGGCGAAGTACGAGTAGGTGACTTCCTTCTTGTCGAGCACAACGACGTCGAACTTGTCGTCCGCCTTGTAGGCGAATTCGCCGCGGCCTTCGCCCATCAGCTTCTTGTACTTCATCTTGACGACGCTGGAGTTACGACCCGACTTGACGTATTCGGTCTTCAGCACGACATTGGGCTCACCGTCGATCATGACGACGTTACCGACGCGGAGTTCTTGAGCGGTTTTCATAAAAAACGAGATCCTGTGACGAAATAAGCGATTTGCCGCTTGTTGAGCGCTTCCATACGCCCATTCGCCGCTTGATTCCCGCGCCCGCCTGGAAACGGTCCGGTGCAGCAGGTTCAGCAGCAAAGCGTTGAAAAACCAGCTATTTTACCTGATTTTCGGTGAAGCTTGCCAACTGTCGCGCGAGGTCCGGCAGGCCCGCCTGCGCGCTCGCCCACGCTTGGGCGTGGCGAGTCAGTGCGGGCAGTGCGGCGGCCAGCGCCGGCCAGTCGGGCGGCGTGCTGGCGTAGCCGTTCCAGAGATGCCAGAAGGTGCGCAGCGCCTCGCGTGCGTCGCGCGCCAGCGGCCTGGCGTCCGGCGTGTCGGCGGGCCCGGGCCGATCTCGCAGGTACCGGTCGAGAAACGCGTCGAGCTTTACGTGGTGGGCGTTGTCGTCTTGCGGGTAGATATGCCAGACGAGCGGTTTCGCCGCCCATTGCGCGCGCACGAATGAATCTTCCCCACGCACGAAATTGAGATCGCACGCCCACAACAGCGCGTCGAACTCGACTTGCGGAACGAACGGCAGCCCGTACACCGTCAGCGCACCCTGCGTTGCGCATTCGCGCGGCGCGAGCGCCTCGCGGCCAAACCACGCCCCGACCAACGGGGCAACGCGACCTTGCGGCACCAGGCAGACGATGGGCGTCTGACTGGCGGCCCACTGGGCCAGCAACGCGGGCAGCGCGACATTTTCATAGGCGAAGAGCGATACGACCAACGCGCCCTTCGGGGCCGCCGGCAGTCCGAGCGTGCGCTGCCACCAGGCGTCGCGAAGCTCGGGGGACGCCAGGAAAGCGTCTCGCCGCGAGAATAGCTCCCGCTCTCGCGCAAGCCCGCCCGTGCGTTCCGTGAAGCCCGGGAAGAAGAACGTTTTGACGAGCCCCAGTTGCGGATGTAGCGATTTTTGCAGATGACATCCCTCGACCCAATCTTCGGCGCTCAGGTACTCGAGGTTGATCCAGACCGGTGGGTTGCCCGCCAGCTTGCGCGCATGCATCGCCTGAACGCAGGCGTCGGGAATCTGGCAGGCAAATGCTTCGATGACGATATCGCCCGGTGCATTGTCGTCGGTGATCGGGCCGAAGTCGGCATCCCAGCGGCGCACCTCCACACCATCGCAGCGTTGCCGAGCCAGCGAGGCATCGAGGTCGGGACGCAGGTGCCGAAAGCTCGCGAGATCGTCGACCCACAGCCGCACCGACCAGCCGTGTTCGCGCACGAGTTGCCGCGCGAGCCGCCAGCACACACCGATGTCACCGAAATTGTCCACGACGGTGCAGAACAGGTCGCAGCGTGGCACGAGGGGCAGGGCGCTGGCGGCGGGAGAGGCGGAAGTGGGCAGGGACATTGAGAAGCGGCGACGCGGATTGGTCTAAACTTCGGATTCTAGTCCCTGCGAGCCCGCCTGCGATGTGCGACGTTGCCTTCGCGCATGGTGTGCGAGCGGCCGCGACCGCACGGTTTCGCCGCCGGGACGCTCCGATGCCAGAGTTCATGACCGAAGACGCCCACGACGTCCCGCCGCCGCGCAAGCCCCGCAACGCCAGGTCCGCCACGACTGGCACGGCTGCCACAGCCACCACCGCAGCCACCGGAGCCACCGGAGCCACCGGAGCCACCGAGACCACCGGAGCCTCCGAGACCACCGCTACCGATAACGCGGCCACCGTCGCCGCTACCAAAGCCACCAAAACCACCAAAGCCACCAAAGCTACCGCCTCAGCCGCGGAGGTTGCTCCGCCCTCGACGCAGACGCCGCCCGAGCGTGCGGCGTTCGACGCTCGCAAGGCACTCGCCCAGTTGCCGAACCTGCCCGGCGTCTATCGCTACTACGACGCGACGGGCAGCGTGCTGTACGTCGGCAAGGCACGCAATCTGAAGAAGCGCGTGTCGAGCTACTTCAACAAGACGCAGCTTTCGCCGCGCATCGCGCTGATGGTCGCGCGCATCGCCAAGCTGGAGACGACCGTCACGCGCTCGGAAACCGAGGCGCTGCTGCTTGAGAACAATCTGATCAAGGCGCTGCATCCGCGCTACAACATCCTGTTTCGCGACGACAAGTCGTATCCGTTTCTCAAGCTCACGCAGCACAAATATCCGCGCATGGCGTATTACCGCGGCTCGGTGGATCGTCGTGGACAGTATTTCGGCCCATTCCCCAGCGCGTGGGCCGTGCGCGAGAGCATTCAGATCCTGCAGAAGGTGTTCCAGTTGCGCACCTGCGAGGACTCCGTCTTCACGAACCGCACGCGTCCGTGCCTGTTGCACCAGATCGAGCGGTGCAGCGCGCCGTGTGTCGGCGCCATTCAGGATGAAGACTACGCGCGCGATGTGAGCAACGCGGCGGCGTTTCTGTCGGGACGTCAGAAAGAAGTCCTGAGCGCGCTCGAAGCGAAGATGATGGCGTACGCCGAGGCGCTCCAGTTCGAGCAGGCCGCCGTGGTGCGCAATCAGATGCAGGCGCTCTCGGGCGTGCTCCAGCAGCAGTCCGTCGAGACCGCCGGGGACGTCGACGCCGATATTCTCGCTGTCGCGTACGCGGGCGGCCGCGCGTGTGTGAATCTCGCGATGGTGCGTGGCGGACGCCACCTTGGCGACAAGGCGTATTTCCCGGCGCACGTGGAGCGCGGTGTCGAAGGCGGGATTGCGGATGAATTCGAGCAGGACGCGGCGCTTGCGTCGGCAACGTCCGAGCCCAACGTGAACGATGCGGCTCCCGCAGCCGACGAGATTGCCAACGACATACCGTCGGACACCCCGTCGGCATCGCTCGAATCGCGTCTGCTCGAAGCCTTCGTCGCGCAGCACTACCTGGGACAGTCGGTGCCACCCGTGCTGGTCGTGAGCCATGCCTTGCCGAGCGATGAGTTGCTCGCGGCGTTGTCCGAGCAGGCGGGGCGGCGCATTGCAATGGTGCGTCAACCGCAGGGACAACGGCGCGCCTGGCTCGACATGGCGCTGCAGGGCGCGCAGCTTGCGCTCACGCGCCTGTTGACGGAGCAGGGCAGCCAACAGGCCCGCACGCGCGAGCTGGTGCAAACGATCGGGCTCGACATCGACGATCCGGCGCGCCTGCGGGTGGAATGCTTCGACATCAGCCACACCCAAGGCGAGGCGACGCAGGCGTCGTGCGTGGTGTTCCATCATCACAAGATGCAGACGAGCGAATACCGGCGCTACAACATCGCGGGCATTACGCCGGGCGACGACTATGCGGCGATGCGCCAGGTGCTTACGCGCCGCTATGGCCGCTTGATGGAAGCGGCTGCCGCGCACGTGAGCGATGCGGCCGATCCGTCGTCTGTGGCGGCCGATGTGGCGCGTGCCGAAGCCGAGACGCGCGTGCTGTCGGACGACGGGGCGGCGCTGCAAGCTGGCGAGTCTGCCGATGCCGGCGGTGCGTCGGCCGCAACCGAAGCGTCCGACGGCGAAGCGAATTTGCCGCAATTGGTGCTGATCGACGGCGGCAAGGGACAGGTCGAGGTGGCGCGTCAGGTGTTCGTCGAACTGGGGATCGACATTGGCCGGTTGGTCGGCGTGGCGAAGGGCGAGGGCCGTAAAGTGGGGCTCGAGACGCTGATCTTTGCCGATGGACGCGCGCCGCTGGAATTGGGACGTGAGAGTGCGGTGCTGATGCTGATCGCGCAGATCCGCGACGAGGCGCACCGATTTGCGATCACGGGCATGCGGGCCAAGCGTGCAAAGGCGCGTCAGACCTCACGGCTCGAGGAGATCGAAGGCATCGGGGCGAAGCGCCGTCAGCGGTTACTGATGCGGTTCGGTGGATTGCAAGGGGTGGCGTCGGCCAGCGTCGACGAACTGGCCAGCGTCGATGGCATCTCGACGACGCTGGCCGAGCAAATCTACCGTCAATTGCACTGACGCGCGAGGTGCTTCGCGTACCGCTATGGCATCGCAGGCGCATCATGGCCAGCGGCGACGGCATCTCGACGACATTCGCCGTGCAAATCTACCGTCAACGGCACTGACGCGCGGGGCGTTTCACGTATCGCCGTGGAACAGCAGGCGCATCACGGTCTCGTTGTCGACCGTCTCGCCCGACAAGGTCCGGGCGAGTAGCTCGCCGCCGACGACGGGCGGCGCGAAAATCATGTCGGGCTGAACCCGTTTGAGCTTGCTCAGATGCTTGCTGTCATTGACTGACGCGATGGTGCGCACCGTCGGCGCGATCTCCTTCGCGGCGAGCACGATAAAGGCGTTCTCAGAATCGTCGGCACGCAGGGCAAGCACGGCCTTGGCGTGTTCGATCCCGGCCTGGGTGAGCACGGTGTTGTCGCTGGCGTCGCCATGCACGACATCCGCTTCTTCCGGAAATGGGTTGTCCCCGCCGCTCGCGATGATGACCGTCACCAACCAGCCGCGCTTGGTGAGTTCATGGTGCACATTGATGGCGAGCGGCGAGGCGCCGGCCACGATGAAGTGGTTCTTGCGGATCACGTGTGTGAACCTCCCCGAGAGAATTTTCCTAAGGTTGCCGCCGACGAGCGGGCCGATGACGACGGTCAGTGACGTCGCGAACACACTGATCCCGAAAATGATGAGCGACGCGGTGAAGAGTCGCGCATCGGTGCTTTGCGGCACGATGTCGCCGTAGCCGACGGTCGCCATCGTGACGATGGAGAAGTAGAACGCCGTGGCCAGGTCGGTGACGGGCGGCACGAACTCGTGGCCGAGGTACATCGTGCCGAATGTGGCGTAGACGAGCAACGCGAACGCCGCCACCAGCGTGTAGAGCGTGGCGGCAGCGAAGCTCACGCGGTCGAATTCGCGCCAATACCAGAGCAGCAGCGCAATGCACGCGAGCGAGAGCGCGAACATCAGGTCAAAGCGGATGTTCAGGTGGAAATTGATGGCAGCGGCCAGCACGAGCATGACGAGCGTGAAGGCCCAGGCGGTGCGCGCGCGGATGACGAGTCCGCAAGCGAGCGCAACGAGTGTCAGGCCGGCGAGCGCGCGGGGCAGGTGCGAGAAGTCGATGCGCTCGATGGCGTTCAATCCGAAGAGCAGCCGGGGCAGGTGACTGGCTTCGATGCGCCCGAGCGCCGAGAGGTCACCGTGCACGAAGAGATCCATGAGCAATGAGCCTGGCACGCGCAGCAGCACGGACGCGACGAGCAGGAGACCATCCATCCCGACCAGTGCCGCGATGAGGATGTGGGGGGGCAACAGCGGTCGTCGCGGTGCGGGCAGGGGCCAGGGCAGTTTCACGAGATCGGCGCGAATGGCGGAGGGTTGCAAGCAAGATAGGGGCACACCGGCGCACATGTCAACCGCTGCGCGGGGCCTCGGCCTTGTCGCTGCGGGGCAGACACGGCACAATGCGGGTCTGGTACGGCTGCCGAGCGCGCCGTGTGTCGACCGCCGTTTGCCGAACTCATGCTGCCATGCCTTTTAACGTCCCCATCTTTCTGACCTGGCTCCGGATCGTGCTGATCCCGCTGGTGGTCGGCGTCTATTACCTGCCGACGACCTGGCTGTCGCCAGTCGAGATGAATTGGGTGGCGAGCGGCGTGTTCATATTGGCGGCGCTGACCGACTGGTTCGACGGGTTTCTGGCGCGGCGCTGGAATCAGACGTCAGCGTTTGGGGCGTTCCTCGATCCGGTGGCGGACAAGCTGATGGTGGCGGCGGCGCTGCTGATGCTGTTGCAGATGGGGCGGATCAATGCGTTGGTGGCGTTGATCATCATTGGCCGGGAGATTACGATTTCGGCGTTGCGTGAGTGGATGGCGCAGATTGGCGCGTCGCGCAGCGTGGCGGTGCATCAGTTGGGCAAGGTCAAGACAGCGGCGCAGATGGTGGCGATTCCGTTGTTGCTGTTCAACGGCACGGTGGCCTGGGGGGGATGGCGCATCGACTCGCGGTTCTGGGGAACGTGGCTGATCTACGTGGCGGCAATTCTCACCTTGTGGTCGATGCTGTATTATCTGCGCCGCGCGTGGCCGCAGATTCGCGAACGCGGCGCGGGCAAGATGTGAGCATAAGGGCCTGAAGGCGCGGGATTTGCGCGGTGGCGGAGAAAAATCTTCACATATTTTCAGTGCAGGTGCTTGACACTGAATCCTGGTTTGGACATAATCTCCTTCTCGCTGCTACGGCGCTAGCCCGGCAGCGAAGTTTTAAGAAGCGGTTGGATTGGTAGTACGCATGACAATGCGGGAGTAGCTCAGTTGGTAGAGCGCAACCTTGCCAAGGTTGAGGTCGCGAGTTCGAGACTCGTCTCCCGCTCCAAATCCAGAGGGAAGCCTGGCTTCCCTTTTTATTTGCCGAAAAGCCCACGGCGATCGATCCGACGGGCGCCCTCGATGGCAACAGCGAGCGGTTACAATGCGGCATATCCCAATGGCGGGATGGCAGAGTGGTCATGCAGCGGCCTGCAAAGCCGTGTACGCCGGTTCGATTCCGACTCCCGCCTCCAAAATTCAAAAGCCCTGACTTGTCAGGGCTTTTTCTTTTTCCGCGTCAACGTCGATTTCCGGTTTCCCGCGAGTGGCGCCAGCGCCATATTCAGGACTTCAGCGCATTGTGGGTTGTGTTCATGCACGGGCAGCGCCCGATCTGGCTGCCCGGAATGTGGCTCGATGCCGATGGCGGAACCTCCGAGCCTGTGGCCGCTCGGGCTGACATTTTGGCGAAGGGAAATTAAAGATTTTGCATTTCCGTTAGTTGTGCGCACGCAAAAATAGCGGTGCCGTACGGCCATTTCGGCAACTTTTGCCCATGGCATGTCACGGCGACATTCAACCGCAAACCACAGCTACACAGGAATATACATGCACCTTCAAAACTACCCCTCGTGCCGCCCGTTCCACGAAGCCGGGAACATGTCGCAACTGGCCGCGTACTATGAAGAAAGCCGCAACATCATGTGGATGATGCTTCGTGCCGACCCCCGTCCTTGCTTCAATCAGGGACTCCTCTCCGAAATCATGCATCTTGCGCGAACCGCGCGCGAATCCGGACTGCGCTTCGATTTTTGGGTCACCGGATCGCTGGTTCCCGAGCTGTTCAACGTTGGCGGCGACCTCAACTTCTTCGCCGATGCGATTCGCACGGGGCAGCGCGACACGATGATGGCTTACGCGCGCTCGTGCATCGATTGCATCTGGGAGATGTACAACGGTTACGGGACCGGTGCGATCTCGATCGCGATGGTCGAGGGCAGTGCGCTTGGCGGCGGACTCGAGGCCGCCCTCGCGCATCACTACATCCTTGCGCAGAACGGCGTGAAGCTCGGCTTTCCGGAGGTCGCGTTCAATCTGTTCCCCGGCATGGGCGGCTATTCGCTGGTCGCCCGCAAGGCCGGCATGGCCGTGGCCGAAGCCCTGATCAGCACCGGAGAATCGCATACGGCCGAGTGGTTCGCGGAGAAAGGGCTCGTCGATCAGCTATTCGAGCCCGGAGAGGCGTTCATCGCGACACGCACGTTTATCGACGTGATCCGGCCGAAGCTGAATGCGATGCGGGCGCTGATCCGCACGCGTCAACGCGTGCTGCCCTTGTCCCGCGCCGAGCTGATGGACATTACCGAGGACTGGGTCAACGCGACGTTCACGATCGAGGCGAAGGATCTCGCCTACATGGAGCGCCTGGTGACGCTTCAGAACCGCCGTGTTTCCAAGTTCCGCACGGTCTCTTGAGGCACGGCGAGCGTAAGGTGATTTAGCGAACCGGGAAAGCTCAGGCAATCAGCCTGAGCTTTCTTTTTTCGAGTACCCAGGCCTCGAGGTCCTGTGCGGGCATCGGTTTCGCATAGAGGTAGCCTTGCGCATATCCAATCCCGGCCTGCCGAATGAAGGCCGCCTGCGCGTTGGTCTCGACGCCTTCCGCCACCACCGAAAACCCCAGTGCTTTTGCCAGCGTGAAGACTGAGGACACCAGTGCCTGGGCACTCGTGTCGCTGTCGACACCGGTCACGAAACTGCGGTCGAGCTTGATCACATCGAAGGGCAGTCGTGCGAGCTGCGCCAGCGACGAATAACCGGTGCCGAAGTCGTCGAGATAAATCCGCGCGCCGAGCTCTCGGAACTGCTCCATCAGCCGCCGCACGCGGCCTTCGTCCTCGATGAAGCAACTCTCGGTCAGCTCGATGTCGAGCAGACCCTGTGCCAGTCCGGCGCGCTCGCAGATCTCGCCAAAATGGTTCGCGACGTTCCCGTCGCTCAACTGACGCGCGGACACATTGATCGATACGCGCATATTCAGGCCCTTCGCCTGCCACCGGATGATCTGATTCGCCGCCTCTTCCATCACCCAGCGTCCGAGCGCCCCGATCAGGCCGAATTCCTCGGCATGGCGAATGAACTCGACAGGCCCGACCAGTCCACGTTCCGGCGATTGCCAGCGGATCAGGGCCTCGACACTCTGTATGTCGCCCGTCGCGACGTCGACGAGCGGCTGGTAGTGCAAGACGAACTGCTTTTCCTCGAGCGCCTTGCGCAGATTCGTATCGAGCCACATCGCCTTCGCGACCTTCTGGTTCATCTCCTGTGTGAACACGCGATACGTATGCTTGCCGGCTTCCTTCGCCACGTACATCGCCGTATCGGCGTTGCGAATCAGCGTCTCCATGGTGTCGCCGTGTTGCGGATGCATCGTGATGCCGATCGAGCAACTCGTGTAGACCTCCATCAGGTCCATGCGAACCGACGTGTCGAACCGGTCGATGATCGTCTTCGCAGTGGCTTCGAGCAGATCGAGCGTGGCGTCCTCGAACAGCACCAGGAATTCGTCGCCGCCGAGACGCGCGAGTGTCGCGCATTCGGGTAAGCAACTTCTGACGATCTCGGACACCTGAGACAGCAGGCGGTCCCCGGTGATATGTCCATAGTGATCGTTCACGTGCTTGAAGTTGTCGAGGTCGAGAAACAGGATGCCGACCTGCCGCGGTGCCTCGTTCGCGCCGCTGGCCAGCGCGTCGCGGATCATCTCCGTGACGGCATGCCGATTCGGCAGCCCTGTCAGCACGTCGGTATTCGCGAGCACGGTCAGGCGCTGCTGCGCGTTGCGCTCCTCGGTGATGTCGACGCCCGAGCAGATCAGAAACCGCTCGTCGACGCCGCTGCCGCTCTGTACGAACTTGTTGCGAAACTGATACAGGCGCGGGCCGTTGACCGTATTGATGTAGCGCTCGACCGCGAAGGGCTTGTCGTTCTCGAAGAAACCCTTGATGTTTTGGCTCGACTTCTCGCCTTGCTCTGCGGTCATGAACAGCTCGAAGGCGCTCCGGCCGATGACGTCCTCCTCGCGTTTGCCAAGCACCTCTTCGGCTAGGCGATTGAAACGCTGGAGGATGCCGTGGCGGTTGAGCACCACGACGAGCGAATTGACTTCGGAGACGACTTGTTCGGCAAAGGCGAGGCCTTGCGCGAGGTCGCGCGCGACGGCACGGGTATCCGAATAGGCAGAGGCGGTGCCAGCCCAATGGGTGGCATCGAGTTTCTTGCCGACCATGTGCAGGCGCAGCCGGTCGCCGAACAATGCGATTTCGAGTTCGAAGGACGATGTGACGCCGGTCAAGGCGCGAATCGTGGCGGCCTGAGCGGAATCGAGCGCCACGGCGACGTTCGTCAAACCGCGAACGGCGGCAAGCTCGAGCGCGTTGCTGTCGATGCCCAGGCGCCAATAAGGACTGCGCGTGCCTAGATGGACTTCGAGTATTTCACCGTCGGTGTCGTCATGCATGGGCGAGACCCGCCAATAAATCGCATAAGTGAGACGGCGCTCGATGACAGATACCCATTGCCGCGCCGGACCATACGCTTCGCCGTTCGCGGCAAAGCTCGATGCGCATCTGTTCGCGCCGGATGGCGGCCCGGCTCGCGCCGACCGGGCAGTCGCGCAGGTGCATTGAACAATTACGTTTTTTCGATCTTATCAAACTATATCTGTGGGTTTCAATGTCGGAATACGAACCGCGACGGCGGCGCAGGGTCGGCGCACGCCATCGTTCGTGGACGGCATGGACGCGGCATGATCGAATATGGATTCCAATCCGACGTATACCGCATTTTTAACGCACATCGGCGCGGCTTGCCGGGGGAATCGGGCGCCCCTTTCGGGGCGGGGAGACGATGCTGGCGGTGGAGGGCGCTAATCGGGCATCCTAAGCGCTGGCCTGGCGCCGCGCGCTTGCTCCCGCCGATCGTTCGGGGGGGGGGGGAGGGCTGCGCGTGTCATCGCCGCCGGGGCTCAGCGCGAGATGACGGCGTTGGCCACGATCTCCACGCGCATCCCGGGCACAACCAGGGCTTTGACTGCAGCACTCGAACGATTGGGATAGGGTGCGTTGAAAAACTCCCGGTAGACGCTGTCAATCACTGGCATGTCCGCGATGTCGATCATCTGAATCAACACTTGCACGACATCGTCAAGGGAGCCTCCCGCGGCGACCATCGCACGCTCGAGATTCGCGAACGTCAGGCGTGCCTGGTCTTCGATCGGCCCCGTGTCGATCGAGCCATCACGACGCACCGGTCCGTGCGCCGTGAACACCATGCCGCCCGCCCGCACCGCCCATGAAAACGGCTGGCCCGGCGCCGGCAATCCTACGTCGATGACTTCTTTCATGAGCGCTCTCCGTTCATCATGTTCTCCAAAGCGTGATACCAGGGGCTATGCGGATCCCGCAGCATAAGGTGAGTGTCGAAGTGGTCACGGCCTTTCTCCACGTGGCGAGTGACGGATGCCGACTGGCAGGCGAGCAGCGCGGCCAGACGACGATTCGATCGGATGACCCGGGGCGAATCGTTTTCGCCGTAGGTCAGTACAAATGGCACGCGGTTACCGGCTGTCCAGCAGATGGGGCTGAATATGACGTCGTCGTCGGCTTGCCTGAGCACCATGTCGTACACGCGAGCCTCCAGACTCTCGGGCGCCGGTTCGGGATGGGATAGGTCCATGATGCCGCTGATGGGGGCGCAGCCACGAATGACGATGTCGTCGCATTCTGCTGTGCCCGCGTGCCGGAAGCGCAATGCCGTCAACGCCGCCAGATGCCCCCCAGCCGAATGCCCGCCGAAGTAGACGTTGCGCATATCGCCGGAAAATGACGGCGACGCCGCCAGCGAACGGAGCAGCAGGAGGCCGTCATCGAACGCGGCAGGCATGCGATGCGCCGGGGCGAGACGATAGTTGGGCAGAACCAGCGCGGCGCCAAGACGCGTGACATGCTCCGCCATGAACCAACTCCATTCCTTGAACCCGTTCGTCCACCCCCCACCATGCCAAAAGATCACGACGGGCACACGATTCGCGTTCTGCGGATAAAAAACGTCATACGTTTGTTGCCGATCCGGCCCGTACGGGACATTGCGCGCCGAGCAAAGTGGCTCGGGCACCTGCGTCGCCCACGACAGCACGATGCTGGCATAGCGCTGGGCGGCCACAGTCGGCAAAGGCATTTGCTCCGCCAACTGAAAAATCTCCTCTCTCACTTGAACTCCCAAGGTCACCGTGGACGCTCGACGCACGTCGAACGGCGCCACCGAGTGGGCGCCGTTTCATCATAAAACACATCATATTTTATATAAATATAAAAATTTATATTGACGAGGATTTTTTACGAGCGAAGAATGATTGTCATGCGCAAGCCGGTGGCCGCGGGCGGGCTGCAGCGATGCACCCGCCTGGCGGCGACGTAACCGCGCCGGAAGACCAATCAACTGCTTCAGGAGACATCGATGGATCAACCTTTGGGCACGCGCGTCATGCGCAAAGTGACGCTCAGGATCGTGCCGCTGCTTTTCGTGCTGTGGCTCGTGAATTTTCTGGACCGGGTCAATATCAGCTTTGCCGCGCTCGATATGACGAAAGCGTTTCATTTCACGCCCGAGGTCTATGGCTTTGGCGCAGGCATCTTCTTCATCGGATACATCCTGTTCGAGATTCCGAGCAATCTTGCGCTGCAACGGTTCGGCGCGCGCGTGTGGCTCACGCGGATCATCGTCACATGGGGCATCGTGTCGGGGCTGCAGGCGTTCATCTTCAACGAGACGAGCTTCGTGGCCGTTCGCTTTCTGTTGGGCGTCGCCGAGGCGGGATTTCTGCCGGGCGTTTTGTACTACCTGACGCGATGGTTTCCGACGGAACAGCGCGCACGGGCGATTGGACAGGTTATGTCTGCCAATATGATCGCCGTGGTCATCGGCGCGCCGCTGTCAACGCTGGTGATGTCGATGAACAACGTCGGCGGGCTGGCCGGATGGCAGTGGGTGTTCATCATCGAAGCGGTACCGGCGGTCATGCTTGGCGTGTTCACGTATTTCTTTCTCGCGGGCGAACCGGCGAATGCCAGGTGGCTGCACAACGATGAGCGTGAATGGTTGCTCGCTACCATGAAGCGCGACAGCGAGCAGGCTGCCTCCATGGGGACGGAGAAGTTCGGCGTCGCGCTGCGTCAGCCGATTGTGTGGCTGCTGGGCTTGCTGTACCTGCTGGTCGGGATTGGGTTCTTTGGCATTACGTTGTGGCTCCCGCAGATCATTAAGCAAATCTCGGGAATGTCGACACTCAGGGTCGGCATGTTGAGCGCGCTACCGTTCTTGCTGGGGGCGGTATCGATGGTCCTGAACGGCCGTCACTCGGACCGGACGCTCGAGCGCCGTTGGCATCTGTCGCTGCCGCTTGCGATTGGCAGTGTGGGACTTGCCGCGAGTGCCATGGGCCATTCCGCCATGATGGAACTCGCGTGGGTGTGTGTCGCGCTGGTGGGGATCGGCGCCTCGCTCAGCGTCTTCTGGTCAATCCCGTCGTCGTTTCTGACAGGCCGCGCAGCCGCGGGAGGGCTCGCGCTGGTCAACGTTATTAGCGGATTCTCCGGCTTCCTGGGGCCCTACGCCATCGGCTGGATTCGCGGACATTCCCCCGATTTTTCAAACGCCCTGTTCTTCATGGCCGCCAGCGTCGCCACGGCCGCGGTACTGGCCGCGACCCTTCCGTTTCCGGACGTCCGACGTCAGCGCATCAAGACCGAACCTCGTTCGGTCAGCTAGCGGATCAGACGACCGTCAGGCCGACGGTCGTCGGACGGTCGGTCAATTGGTCGGTCAATCGGACGGTCAATCGGTCAGGCAATCGGTCAGGCAATCGGTCAGGCAATCGGTCAGGCAATCGGTCAGGCAATCGGGGGGCGCAGCCGCCCCCTTCCTGGTTCACGGACCTTATTCCAGGAATTGCGACACGGCCCGCGCGGTCTCGTCGATGTGTGCCAGCAGCAATGTGCATGCGCGCTCGGTGTCGCGGCTCAGCGTCGCATCCATCAGCTCCTGGTGCTCCCGCACGATATCGCGCGCCAAAACATCGTGCGGCAGCGGCCCGGCGATTCGCATGCGGCGGTAGCGTTCAGAGTGTCGAACCAGTTGTTCATCGATACGGCGCAGCCAAGTGGAGCGCGCGGCACTCAGTAATGCGAAATGGAAACGCCGATGGGCCAGTTCCCATCGATGGGCCGACGGGATGTCGTCGGGCACCGGCAGCGGGGTATGCACCAGCTTGTAGAACGCCGCGGTAATCTGCGCACCCCATTCGTCGTCGCCATGCTGGATGGCGTCGGCAAGCAGTTCCGTTTCGATCTTCTTGCGCGCGTCGAGGATGTCCAACAGATCTTCGCGGGACGCTTCGGCCACCCGGAAGCCGCGCTGGCCTTCATTGGTGACCAGGCCATCACAACTGAGCAGCATGAGCGCCTCGCGGATGGGGCTGATCCCTACCCCATATCGCTCCTGCAATGCCTGAGGCCGTAACTTCTCGCCAGGCGAAAAGAGCCCGGCAAGCAGGTCGTTCTGCAGGTACTCGTACGCCTGTTCCGAAAGGGTCGCTTTCGGCGTCTCCACCCGCGTGCGTTGTGCCGCGTGCGCCTTCTGATTCATGTTTCCGCCTCCACGATGCCGTCTACGCTTGCCAGCCAAGTATACACATTTGGCTCGTCATCAGGGAAAACGCGAGTTTTCATTAAAAACACATAATTTATATAGACTATAAATTTTATAAAGTTTACTGTTCGTCATGAAGTGACGCCGTGGGGGCGCCAACTCGACGATCAAGGGGAAGGGGAATGAAACGTTGTTTGCTGCTGTCTTGCGTAACATTGGTTATGGCGGGGCCTGTGTGCGCCCAGAACAGTGTGACGCTGTACGGCGTACTTTCCGAAGGGGTGATGTACACCAACAACGCTGGCGGGCACTCGCAGTGGCAGTTGGCGAGCGGCATTCAGCAATCGCCGCGCTTTGGACTGACAGGGAGTGAAGATCTGGGGGGCGGCAATCGCACGATCTTTACGTTGGAGAGCGGGTTCAGTCTGGGCAACGGCACACTGGGTCAAGGCGGACGTCTTTTCGGCCGACAGGCATTCGTCGGCCTGGCAAACGACAGGTGGGGACAGGTGACGATCGGTCGCCAAATCGACACGATGGCGCAAAGCCTGGGGCAATATGAGGCCGCGGTGCAATTCGCGACGTATGGACCGCCTATTGGCGACAACGACAACGTCTTTCCCACTTTCCGCCTGAGCAACGCCGTCCAGTACAAGAGTGTGAACATCGCTGGCGTTCAGGTGCTGTCGCAATACGCGTTCGCCAACACGGCCGGCAACTTTTCCAACAACCGGGACTTCAACGCCGCATTGACGTACGCCAACGGGCCGCTTAGCGCAGGGCTGGCCTATCACGTTGTCAACATGCCGAACAGCGCCACGAATACGGCTGGCGCGGTGTATGGGGACTACGGTTTCAGCTCACCGTTCGTGACCAGCGGGACAGGCGCGTCGGTCAGCAAGCAGCAGATGTATGGGGTGGGCGGTTCGTATGCCCTGGGCAAGGCAAAGTTCTCGCTCATGTTCACGCATTCCCAGTTCGACTATCTCGATGCGTCGAGGCTGGGTCTGAGCAACTACGAAGCCACGGCGACCTATTTCGTGACGCCATCGCTGCTTGCGGGTCTCGGCTATATCTTTACGGACGGCCACGATTCGCCGACAGGTAAAAAGCCGCAGTGGCATCAGGTGGACGTGGGCCTCGACTGGTACCTCTCGAAGCGAACCGACGTGTTCATCGTCGGTATTTTCCAGAAGGCCGCAGGGGACGCGAAGGTCGCGCAGATCTACTACAACTCGCCGTCGAACTCACGCCAGCAACTGTCTGCGTCGATGGGGATCCGGCATAAATTCTGAGTCACGCCGTATCGGCATGTGAGGCAGACGGTCAGATTGAAGCGCGCTGCGCCCGATCTGACCGCCGCGCCTGACCACCGGCACCGATCGATCGAGCGTTGCTTGCCCGCGGTACCGCTGTCTCGAAGAATAGGTTCACGAACGCTGCCACCGTGACCCTGCGCGTCAAGTCCCCCTGCCGTTCGCAAAAGTGTGGATTCCACGGATGCCACGCCCAGTAAAACCTGCACAGGCGTTGTGGCGAGCGCGAAGGCTTCAGCCGGCGATTTCATCTTCCGGCATTGAGCGGTCAATACCCCTTTTGAACTCATATCCGTACCCCTTGCGACAGGGACTGCAGACTTTCGCCTCAAGTTTGATTTCATTTTGTCGTTACATATATGGGTAGACGTTTCGCCAGTAAGACAAATGGCGACCCGTCACATGTCACAACCTGGGGCACCCGAGAACGGCAGAAGGCGGACATCCATATGAGTGAGACATCGATTTCTCGGACCATTGCTGCGGAAGGCATTCTTATCTCGCGCACGGACCTGAAAGGCAATGTGACGTATGTCAGCGACGCGTTTGCGCGTGCGCTGGGATACGACGTGGCGGATCTGATCGGCCAACCTTATGCAAAGCTCGTCCCCCCGGAAAGTCCGCGCGCCGCGTTCATGGACGTGCGCAAGACCATCGACGCCGGCAAGCGCTGGGAAGGGGTGGCCGTCAACCTGTGCCGCGATGGCCAGCGCCTGTGGACGATCACCAGCGTGGCGCCCCGCTGGCTCGACGGTCGACTGATCGGCTTCACGTCGCTTCGCACGCCCGTGCCGTCGTCGATGGTCGAGCAGACGCAGCACATGTTCGACACCCTGAACGGGCCGGGCGGCGACAAGTACTTCATCGAGCAAGGACGTCTCGTCAGGAAGGGGTTCCCCGCTCGCTGCGCGCGCTGGCTGATCGGTGCGCTCGGGCGCGCGAAACGAAGCGCTTCACTGTGGATGGTTGCGGTCTGCTTTCTCGCGGCGCTTGTCGCGCTCACGCCGGGCGTTGTTCCGTGGGCCGAGGGACATGCGCCCGGCGAGCCCGTGTCTGCCGCAGCGGTCGCGTTCGCCTGGGGAGCCTTCCTCTGCGCGATGATCGCGCTTGTCCTGCACAGTCGATCGCTCGCGCGGCAGTTTGTGCTTCCCGTCACGCACATCACGGACCACCTTTACCGGATCGCTTCCGGTGATTTGCTGGCGCAGTTCGACATGCGCGTTGCCGACGTCTTCGCACCGTTCGTGCGTGCGCTCAACATGACGCGCGCGAGCTTTGTGCAGATTGTCTCCAGTATCGATCGCGGGGCGCGGGAGCTGACGTCGGCCATGGCGCAGGTTGCGTCGGGCAACGATGACCTGTCACAGCGCACGGAAAAGACGGCGTTGGCCTTGCAGTCTTCGGTCGCCGAACTACGCGCGCTGACCGATGCGGTCGAGAGCAATACCGCGCTCGGTCAGGACGCGAGGCGAATCTCCAACGACACCGCGGCGATGGTCCGCGAGGGCGGCAAGCAAATGGCCGATGCGATTGCGGCAATTCGGTCGGCCGCCGAAAAATCGGGAAAAATCGCTGAGATCTCGCATCTGATCGACGGCATCGCCGCGCAGACGAATATCCTGGCGATCAACGCCGCCATCGAAGCGGCTCGGGCGGGGGAGTTGGGGCGAGGTTTCGCCGTCGTGGCGGCGGAAGTCCGGGTGCTGTCACAGCGAACGGCGACGGCCGCACGCGAAATCGCGGCGCTGATCGCCCACGCATCGGCGCAAGTGGAGGAGGGCCGAACGCGCGTGGAGCGGGCAGGTGAGGCGACCCGCTCGATCGGGGAGTCGGTCGAGCGCGTCAACGACCTGATACTGAACATCACCGATGCCTCGGAGGCACAGAACAGCGGCCTGCAACGCATCAACGGGTCGCTCGGTTCGATGGACGCCGACGTACAGCAAAACGCGGCCCTCGTGGAAGAGGCGGCGGCGGCAGGACAGTCGTTGAGCGAGCAGTCGATCATGCTGCAATCGACCGTCGAGATTTTCGATTTGGCCCCGGCAAGCCAGGGCGCTTAGCGTGAATGGTTGCCGGGGGACGACGTGAACGTCGAGCGCCCCGCCCGACACGATGTCATCCTCGTTGCTCGACATGGCGCCTGCGGGGCAGGTTCTGGGTGGTTCGCATCGTGATTCGCGTTCACCCCGCCATGGCTTCAACGGTTTGACGGACGTGCCGCGCCGCGTCGCGACAACAGCAGGAGCACCGTCAGCACGCAAAAGCCTGCGCCTGCGTAAAAGGTTGCCATGGCGCCAACGCGATCCCACAGCATGCCGGCAATGACGCTCGACCCGAGCGTGACGATGCCACTGACCAGATTGAAAATGCCGAAGGCCGTGCCCCGCAGTTGGGCCGGGGCCGCGTGGGCGACCATCGTGGCCAGCAGTCCCTGGGTCATGCCCATATGCAATCCCCACAGGGCGACGCCGATGAGCAGTACCGTCCAATGCGCGCCATGGGCGAGCACGATGTCGGACGCGAACAACATCACGAGACCGGCGATGAGCAATCGGGTGTGGCTCATTCGGTCGGCGAGTTTCCCGAAGGGATAGGCCGACAGCGCGTAGACGGCGTTCATCGCCACCATCACCAGCGGCACCCACGCCACAGGCACGCCGCTGCCCATCGCCCGCAATACAAGGAATGCCTCGCTGAACCGCGCCAGCGCGAAGACGCCACCGATGCCGACCACCCACCAATATGGGCGTCCGAGCTGTTTTGCGTTCTCCCAGCGAACCGGATTGACACGCTTGGCGCGGGTGTCGTGCGCGGGTTCTGAAATGCCGAACGTCAGCAGCGCGACCGCGAGCATGCCGGGAATCACGGCCAGCCAGAAGGCGAGCCGAAAGTTGTCCGATCCGGCGAGCATGATGACAACCGCCAGCAACGGTCCCAGGAACGCCCCTACCGTGTCCAGTGCCTGCCGCAAGCCGAACGCCGCGCCGCGCAGTTGGGGCGGCGTGATGTCGGCCACCAGCGCGTCACGCGGTGCGCCGCGCACGCCCTTGCCAACACGATCGAGCACGCGCGCGGTTACGACAACGCCAATCGTGGGGGCGATGGCAAACAACGGTTTGCTGATCGCCCCGAGGCTGTACCCCGCGACCGCGAGCCACTTGCGGTTGCCCAGATAGTCGCTGAGCGTTCCGGAGAACACCTTCACGATCGGGGCGGTCGCTTCGGCAATCCCTTCGATGACACCGATCGCCGTTGCACTGGCGCCAAGACTCGCCATCAGAAACATCGGCAGGAGGCTGTGGATGATTTCGGATGAAATATCCATGAACAGACTCACGAAGCCGAGTATCCACACACTGCGGGGGATTTGATGAAGGATCTTCGTTCTCACGTTGGTTGACATGGACCTTTTTCCTGGGAGCGCGGGATAAGGTGGACGCCTGATCTCGCTCATCGCGTACACCCTCCGTAGGGTAGAGGGGTGGCGCGCTTTCGGCCAATGCCATTGCCGGAATTTCCGCGCCACCCTAGGTGCGAGTGGGCGTGCGAGTGGGCGTGCGAGTGGGCGTGCGAGTGGGGGTGGGGATGGGAGTGGTTGTGGGTGCGCGGTTGCCGTCGGATATCTTTGAACAAGTCCGCACGGCGCTTCGCCTCGGGACAGGCGCGGCCAATCGTCCCGACTAGTTTGTCTGTGAACTCTTCTCTACAATGAAAAACCTCTATTCAGGGCCGGATCCCGACGCTGGCTGGTCCCACACGACACAACCCGCATGAATTCCCACACCGTCTACCTTGTCCTCGACCTGATCGGGACCTTTGCCTTCGCGCTGAGTGGCGCGGTCGCGGCGCGCCAGCGGCGGCTCGACCTCTTCGGCATTGCCGCGGTCTCGTTCATGGTGGCGTGCGGCGGCGGTATTCTGCGCGATGTCTGCATCGGCGCGATTCCGCCCACCGGACTCTCCAACTGGCGCTATCTCGCGGTGTCGTTGCTGGCGTCCGCCCTGGTGATTGTCGCCTACGCGCCGGTGCGCCGGATGCGCCACCCGGTGCTCTTCTTCGACGCGATCGGACTCGGCCTGTTTGCCGTCTCGGGCGCGCAGAAAGCGCTGGTCTTCAGTCACAGTGCCGAGTTGGCGATGCTGATGGGGATCGTGAGCGCGGTCGGTGGCGGCGTGATGCGCGATGTCCTGCTATCTCGCGTGCCATCCATCCTGGACCGGGAAATCTACGCCTCGGCGGCACTCGTCGGCGCGGGCGTGCAAGTCGGCTTCTTCTATGCGGGATGGACGGACTGGTGGACGCCGTGGTTTGCCACGTTTGCCTGCGTCGCGTTGCGTCTCGCGTCGCTGCGCTTCGGCTGGGGACTGCCGGTATTCGGCAAGCCACGGGCGGCCGAAGGCCCGGACGGCGAGTAGCAAGTAGCGAGTCACCTGTTAGCAATTGGCGGCGAACGGGCGCGGCGGAACTACCACGAGGCGCGCGAGCGAAGATCCCCCGTCAAACGCGCCGCGCCCGCGTGCCAGGCCCGCGACGTTACCCTTGCGTGCCGGCCGATTCCTGGGCGCGACGCAGACGCTCGCGGCTGTTGGTGAGGTGTGTGCGCATGGCCGCACGCGCCGCTTCCGGATCGTGCCGCGCGATGGCGTTGTAGATGTCTTCGTGCTCGCGATTCACGCGATTGAGATACGACACCTGGTCGTCGTCGGCGAGCTCGGCGGAATTCACGCGCGTGCGCGGAATGATCGTGTTGCCGAGCTGCTCGAGAATGTCGTGGAAATAGCGGTTGCCGGTGGCGTTCGCCACTTGCAGATGGAAGGCGACGTCGGCCGTCACCGCATTGCCCGTACGTTGGCGCACGTGCATCTCGAAGTCGTCCAGTGCCTGGCGCATCAGCTTGAGCTGCGTGTCGGTGCGGCGATTCGCCGCCAGCCCCGCCGCTTCGGTCTCCAGCGAAATACGCAACTCCAGGATCGCCATCACGTCGAGCATCGTGAGGATGCGATTGGTGTCGACCTGTAACGAGTTCTCACGCGGGGCTTCGAGCACAAAGGTGCCAATGCCGTGACGCGTTTCCACCAGTTGCGCGGCTTGCAGTCGCGAGATCGCCTCGCGGACCACCGTGCGGCTCACGCCCAGGCTTTCCATGATGGCCGACTCAGTCGGCAGCTTGTCGCCGGGGCGGAACGTCCCGCTGCGAATCTGCTCGGACAAGGCGCTCACAACCTCTTCCGTGAGGCTGCGAGACTTGCGGCGAGGAAGTGCGGGCAACGGGCTGGTCATGGGCATGGTGTGGGTTGGAATGATGGGTGACGACAAAACACCCTCAGTTTACCTTATCGCCGGTCGCATACATACGACAACCGATAAGAATCGACCGCCAATGCCTTGCCCCAATCGATACCGGGCATTGGCGGCCGGAAGTACATCCTCGTGCGACTTCTCGCGACCACTCATGACTGTCCGGACCGGCACGCGCACGGCGCCGCCCCGGACAGCTTTCCTACCGGCGGACCGGCGTCAGAAATCGACGCGGATCCCCAGCATGCCGACCACCTGCGAACTTGTCGCCGACGGCGTGCTGTTCTGCGAATCGCCGACGGCCGGGCCGGCGTTGATGATGCTCGCAGCATTGGCCGAGAGCGACTTGCCATTGGCGTGCTGCCAGGCTTCGAGTGCGTACAGCGAGGTGCGCTTCGAGAGCGAGTACACCTGTGCGAGCGAGACCTGATGGTACGTCGCGGCATCGGTGATGCCGTTCGCCTTCGAGGCCGCCGTGTAGCTGTACGCCGCCGCCAGACGCCACTGCGGAGACACGACCCACGACGCGTGCACGCCGGCCGTGTTGAAGATGGCGGTGTCATGGAACAGCGACGCCGCGCCCGGCTTGTACTGCACGTTGCTGTAGGTCGCGCCGACCGTGACTTTGCCGATCGTGTAGATACCGGCCACGGCGATGTGTTGCAGCACGTCGGCGGTGACATAGCCCTGGTTGAGGGAAGACGTGCCCGGCGTGCCGGTCGAGGCACCGTTCCACGTCGCCCCGCTGCCGCCCACGTTGTTCAGGCGCAGATACCCGGCCGCCAGCGAGAGCGGGCCGCCGTCGTAGCGCAGCGCGCCGGAATACGTGTTGCCCTTGCTGAACGCCCCGGCCTGGCCACCGAAGCCGTATTGCAGGCTGGCCGTCACACCCCACATCACCGGCGATGTATACGTCACCGAGTTGTTGATGCGGATGGTGGTGTCGAGACCGTCGATATCGCCCGGGTGTGCGCCGGTCGCGCCCGTCACGTAGGTCGTCGGGCCGAGGGTGCCGACCATCATGTAGTACGGCGTGTACTGACGGCCGATCGTGACCGTGCCGAGCCGATCGTTCTTCAGGCCGACGAAGGCCTGACGATTGAACATCTGGCCCGACGAGCCGAATGCGCCGTTGTTGATGTCGAAGCCGTTTTCCAACTGGAACAGCGCCTTGGTGCCGCCGCCGAGGTCTTCGGTGCCGCGCAGGCCCCAGCGGCTACCCGCCAGGTTGCCGCTGCGCAGATAGGTGTTCGACTTGCCGTTCTGGTTGCTGCTGTAGGCCACGGCGTCGTCAACGATGCCGTACAGCGTTACGCTTGTCTGCGCAAACGCCGGGACGGCGCCAGCGGCGAGTCCGGCCAATACAAGCCCGGCAAACAATTTCGAATGTCTCACGACTTCTCCTCTTGTGGTGTGTTTTCTTGGACTTCGCTTGAAACGGGGTGACATGCTCACGGGGACTGGAAACGGGGTGCCCTGCCGCTCCAGTCGGGTTGGTATTTGCGCATCTGGAGGGTGTCGTTGCGGGTGCGCAGTCCGCAACGCAGATACTGTTCGTGCAACTTAGCCAACTGGTCCTGATCGATCTCGAGACCGAGCCCCGGGGCCTGGGTCACGGCGACCGCGCCGTTGCGAATGGCGATCTTGCCGCCGCGCACAACTTCCTCGTCGGGGGCCTGCCACGGGTAATGCGTGTCGCAGGCGTACGACAGGCGCGGCACGCTGGCGGCCAGGTGCGTCATGGCCATCAGGCTGATGCCGAGGTGCGAATTGGAGTGCATCGACAGGCCGAGATCGAACGTCTCGCACATGCGCGCGAGCAGTTGCGTGTCGCGCAACCCGCCCCAGTAGTGGTGATCGGAAAGAATGATCTGCGCGCCGTTGAGCCGCACGTTCTCGCGGAATTGGCGAAGGTCGGTCACCACCATGTTCGTGGCGAGCGGCATGCCCGTGGCGCGATGCAGTTCGGCCATGCCTTCGAGCGTGGGCGTGGGATCTTCGTAGTACTCGAGATCGCCGGCGAGGTCGCGGCCCATCGCGATCGCGGTGGCGAGCGACCAGTTGCCGTTCGGATCGATACGCAACGGCTTGTCCGGGAAGGCGCGCTTGAGCGCCTTGAGGCACTTCACTTCTTCCGACGGCTCGAGCACCCCGGCCTTGAGCTTGATACTGCCGAAGCCGTGGGCGTCGATCATCGTGCGTGCCTGGGCGACGAGTTGCTCGGCGCTCAGCGTTTCCCCCCACGGGTCGAGCGGATAGTCGGTGGCCGGCATGTCGATATGCTGCGCGTACTTGAAGAACAGATACGCGCTGTAGGGCACCTCCGGCCGGACGGCGCCGCCGAGCAGTTCGACCAACGGAATGCCCAGATGCCGCGCCTGCAGATCGAGGAAGGGCACCTCGAACGCGGAGTAGATCTTCTCGGCGTCCTTGCGCGGATCGGTGCCCGGCGCGAGTTCATATTCCACGCGCTCGCCGCGCACGCCTTGACGTACCATCGCCGCGACGCGCGCGCGCAGGCCGTTGGTGTCGAACGGATCCATGCCGATCAGATGGGCTCGGGTGCTTTCCAGCAACGCCAGGACCGGCGCATCGCCGTAGGTTTCGCCCAGTCCCACGTGACCGTTATCGGTCTCGATCTCGAGGATCGAGCGCAGCGCATACGGCTCGTGAATGCCGGCCGCGTTGAGCAGCGGCGGGTCGCGAAAAGCGATGGGGGTGATCGTGATACGGTGAATTTTCACAGCGACTCATCCTCCGGCTCCGGGGGAGCAGGGCAAGGGACGGAAACGCAAAATTGCGTTCTGTGGACTACTTTTACGTCATCGTATGACTGGTCGTAATTTAGGTGACGGGAGGGGCGTTTCTCTATCGGTGAAATCCCTGACGAATGACCGGAGATTCTATTGGAATCGCGAAAAAATGCGCCAATAAACAAGTGAATAGGCATCACTTAGGGAAACCTCTGGGGTGTTTCAGCGTGTCTCCTGATTGCAAATTCACCCCTCCAGTCATATGATGACTTACGAGAAATTCAACACAACTAGGAGACAGCATGGCCTTCAGTCGCAGAGGATTTTGGCAACGCACGCTTGGCGCAGTGGCATGTGCGGCCGTATTGGGAAGCATCGCGAGTACGGCAAGCGCGGCGCCGGTCGCGCTGAACGTTGTCGACGTCGCCGGCAATCTCGCACTTACGCAGAAGGGCTTCGAGGCCTTCCGCGACAAGTACCCGGATCTCGTGTCCAGGATCACGTTCACCAACGCGCCCGCACCGCAACTGCCGGGCAAGATCAAGGCCATGCAAGCCGCGGGTCGTTCCGACATCGACATCGTGCTCACGGGTACCGATGCGCTTGCCGCCGGCATTCAGCAAAACCTATGGCAGCGTCTGTTGCCCGACTACAGCGCAAAGCTGCCGGGCGTACTCGACAAGTACTCGCCTAACGTGCGTGCGATGCAGGAGCTCTCAAAGGGCTACGGTCTTACCGTGACGTATAGCCCGGGCGGACCGCTCATTGAATACAACCCGGCCAAGGTAAGCCATCCGCCGAAGACGGCCGCCGAACTGCTTTCGTGGTGCAAGGCCAACCCGGGAAAGCTGATTTATGCACGTCCGGCCAACTCGGGGCCGGGCCGCGCATTCCTCATGGGGTTGCCGTATCTGCTGGGCGACAAGGATCCGCACGATCCGATCAAGGGCTGGGACAAGACGTGGGCTTTCCTGAAGGAGCTCGATTCGTGCATTCCCTATTACCCGGGCGGCACGTCGGCGGTGATGAAGGAACTGGGTGAGGGTAGCCGCGACATGACCGTGACCATGACGGGTTGGGACATTAATCCGCGAGCCTTGGGCATCGTGCCGGCGAGCTTCAAGGTGCAGGCGTTCGACAAGTTC
The DNA here is from genome assembly GCF_902459725.1 of Pandoraea eparura. Classification (GTDB taxonomy): domain Bacteria; phylum Pseudomonadota; class Gammaproteobacteria; order Burkholderiales; family Burkholderiaceae; genus Pandoraea; species Pandoraea eparura. The sequence goes on along the minus strand of NZ_CABPSH010000001.1, from coordinate 486,084 downwards.
ACATGGGTCAATGATGCGCATTACATCGTCGTGCCCAAGGGCGTTGCCAAAGACAAGATGGACGTCATTCTCAAGCTGATCAACTTCATGCTTGAACCTGCACAACAGGCCATGACCTACGACGACGGCTACTTCTACCCGGGCCCCGCCGTGAAGGATGTCCCGCTGTCCGCTGCGCCGGCGAAGAGCCAGGAAGTGATCGCGAAATACGGCCGTCCGGAATACGCGAAGCTCATCGCCGAATTCCCGCATGCCGTGCCGCTCGACGCGACCGCGATGGTCGCCGCATTCCAGAAGTGGGATGCCGAGATCGGCTCGCTGAAATCGAAGTGACCGGAGTGATCGGAGTCGTCCATGAAGCACAACTTTCAACACCTGCGCCTCGATAACGTCGCGCGCGCTTTCACCAACGCGGAAGGGCAGTCCGTGGCCGCCCTGAACGGCCTGGACCTGACCATCGAGCGAGGCGAATTCATCGCGCTGCTGGGGCCTTCGGGGTGCGGTAAATCGACCGCGCTCAACTGTATTGCCGGACTCACGCCGCTGACCGGCGGCGCCATCTGGCTCGACGACGAGCGCATCGACGTGCTGCCCAGCGAGAAGCGCGGCTTCGGCATGGTCTTTCAGAACTACGCGCTGTTTCCGCACATGAGCGTGCTCGATAACGTGGGCTTCGGCCTGCGCATGCGCGGCATGCCGCGTGCGGAGATCGAGACGCGAGCCCGTGCGGCATTGCAACTCGTGCAGCTTGTCGGGCACGAGCGCAAGCTGCCGGGCCAGCTCTCGGGCGGGCAGCAGCAGCGCGTGGCCATCGCTCGCGCCATCGTGATCGAACCGCCCGTTGTGCTGATGGACGAACCGCTCTCGAACCTCGATGCGAAGCTGCGCATCGAGATGCGTGCCGAGATTCGTCGCATTCACGGCGAACTCGACCGCGCCACGATCTACGTGACGCACGATCAGGACGAAGCGCTCTCGATGGCCGACCGCATCGTGGTGATGAAGGAGGGCGTCGTGCAGCAGATCGGTGCCCCGCGCGACGTCTATTGCCGCCCGCGCAATCTGCATGTGGCGCGCTTCATGGGCTATCGCAACGTGTTCGACGTGTCGATCACCTCAGCACAGGGCGATCACGCGCGCGTGTCGAGTGGCGGCGCGTCGTTCGACGGTGTGCTCATGGAGTCGCCGGGCAGCGAGGGCAAGGTCAGCGTGGCGATTCGTCCCGATGACTTCGAGCGTGCGCAGGCCGCTAACGACAACGCCTTCGATACGGTCGTGGAGACCGTCGAATACGGTGGTCGCGATTCGTTGCTGCGCGTGGCGTCGCCCTTCGGCCCGCTGTACGCGCGCCTGCCTGGCGACTATGCCGTCGGCGAGCGCGTGCCGCTTTGCGTGCCGGCCGAGCGCACGCTCGTCTACGCCGGAGAACGCGCATGAGTGCCGCCGCGTCTTCCCCATCGCTTGCGCCGGCCGCGCGCTTCGACGGGCGCGGGTGGCTGGTCGCCCCGGCGCTCGTGTGCCTGCTCGCGATGTTCGTGTATCCGTTCGCCTACGGCCTGTTCCTGTCGTTTCAGCCGATGGAGGGCGGTGTCTTCGCGAACTACCTGAAGTTCTTCACCGATCCGACACTGTGGCCGACCGTGCTCATCACGCTCAAGCTCGCCGTGCCGGCCACCTTGATCAACGTGGGCGCGTCGATTCCGGCCGCCTTCGCGCTGCGCAAAAGCACCCGCGCGTCGAAGTTCGTGACGATGCTGCTGGTGGTGCCCGTCACGCTAGGCACGGTGCTGATCGCCGACGGCATGCTGACGTACTATGGGCCGAACGGCTGGTTCCCGCAGGCGTTGCACGCGCTGCATCTGTACAGCGACGAAGTGCGTCTGACGCACAATTATTGGGGCGTGCTGATCTCGCTGGTGATTTCCGGTTTCCCGTTTGCGTTCCTGCTGATCCTGTCGTACGTGACGGGCATCGATCCGACGCTCGCGCGTGCGGCCGGCACGCTCGGCGCCGGGCCGTGGCAACAGTTCCGGCTGATCTATCTGCCGCTGCTGGTGCCGGGATTGACGATGGCGGCGTGCCTGTCGTTCGTGCAAGCCTTCTCGGTGTTTCCGTCCGCAGTGCTGCTCGGTGTGCCGGCCGGCGCCACGCGCGTGGTGTCGATTGCGGCGTATGAAGCGGCGTTCGAGAGCTATGACTACTCGCTGGCGTCGTGCGTGGCGATCGTGATGGGCTTTGTGCAGTTGCTGATCGTGGCAGGCATGCTGGGCGCCCGCCGCGCGTTTTATAGCGGTCCGACCACGGGAGGCAAGGGATGAACGCCACCAACAAGCCTTTGGCCGGAACCCTGGCCGCGCAGAACGGAGATTTCATGACGACGCCTTCGCCCGTGAGTTCGCCGGCGGCTGCTCCCACGACGCGACGCAAGATGCGCCGCGAAGGACCCGGCTCGCGGCTTTGGCGCGTGCTGGTGTGGGGCGCGATGATCTTCTTCCTCGTGAACGTGGGGCTGATGATCGCTACCGTCACGATGAACTCGCTGGCGACCCGCTGGTTCGGCACGCCGCTGCCGGAAGGCTTCACGCTGCATTGGTATGCGCAGGCGTGGCGCGACTTCCAGCTCGGCGACGTGCTGTGGGTCACCATGGAGGTTGTGGGCGCGGTCGTGCTGCTGTCGATTGCGCTGGGCGTGCCGGCCGCGTATGCGCTGGCCCGTGCGCAGTTCCCCGGCAAGAAGCTCGCGATGCTGGTGTTTCTGTTGCCGTTGATGGTGCCGCCGGTCACGTACGGCATTCCGATGGCGACGGTGCTCTACAAGGTCGGGCTGGGCGGCACGCTCACGGGGGTGATTCTCGCGAACCTCGTGCCGTCGCTGCCGTTCGTGATTCTCGTGATGACGCCTTTCATTGAGCAGATCGATCCGAATCTCGAAGCGGCCGCGCGTATCTTCGGGGCCAACACGTTGAAGTATTTCCGTCACGTGTTGCTGCCGCTGCTGGTGCCGGGGATTCTCGCGGCGGGGTTGCTGGTGCTCGTGCGCACCATCGGCATGTTCGAGCTGACGTTCTTCACGGCCGGTCCCGACACGCAGACGCTCGTCGTCGCGCTGTACTACGCAGTGTTCTCGACCGGCGTGCGGGCGCCGCAGTCCATCGACGCCATGGCCATGATCTATATGGCGATCACGCTGTTGTGGGTGCTCATCGCGCTGCAATTCGTGAGCCCGACGCAGCTCGTGAGCCGCGTCAAGGAAGCGCCGAAGGGAGAGTAAGCCGTGCGGGTGCCGCCATCGCCTCGGTCGTTCCAGGGGGATGCGCGGCACTTGCGGCTGCCCTTGCCGCACCCGCGTCTTCCACGGCCATTTTCCGCGCTTCCCGCATTTCCCGCCTCTCCCACGTCTTGCCGTCGGCTTTCCTCGCGGTTCCGTCGCCGCTTCCTGTCGGACTTGTCGCCTCCTTCCTTCGCCGTGTTGCGACGCACCAATAAAATTGCCGGCATCCGACGGAATAAAGTATCGCGACCGGGTGTTCTGAGAGTGTCGTCCCCGACACATTTCACTCAGGAGCCAATGTCATGAACCAACGTCAATCGATGTCTTCCGTGCTTGCCGCGCTCGTGGCCGCTGCCGGTCTGTTCGCCGCGGCCGCCGCCCATGCCGAAACCCCGCTCAAGGCGATGGGCGGCATGATGGTCGACAGCCAGAACCGCACCGTCTATTCGTTTGACAAAGATGTGGCCGGCAGCGGCAAGAGCACCTGCAACGGCCCGTGCGCCGACGCCTGGCCGCCGGTGATGGCGGCGCCGGGCGCGAAGGCGGAAGGCGATTACACCGTCATCACGCGTGACGACGGCACCATGCAATGGGCCTACAAGGGCAAGCCGATGTACCGCTTTGCGAAGGACACCGCCCAGGGCGACCAGAAGGGCAACGGCTTCAAGGATATTTGGCACGTCGTCAAGCCCTGAGCGGGCGCGCAAGCCGATCCGACAGGGAGCGAGGGGTGTTGGCGGTCTGGCCGGCCACGCGGCGCAGTGCAAAGTGGCGCCGGCTCAGTATAATTTCGCGGCAAGCGCCGGCGGTTTTCGTCGGCGATGCTTCGGACTGGCTTGATGCCAGACACCCTCCGCCAGGACATTCGCCGATGACCGGTCAGGATTTGCCCAGCTTGCTCCCTGGCTTGCTCCCGCGCCTGTGGGCATTCGCTCTGCGCGTCACGGGCGATCGCCACGATGCCGAGGATCTCGTGCAACGCGCTTGCCTGCACGGGCTCGAGCGCGTACATCAGTGGCAGCCCGGCACCTCGGCGTTGAGCTGGATGTACCGCATCGTGCATACCACGTGGATCAACGAGATCCGTGCGCGTCGTGTCCGCTCGCGCGGCAGTCTGGCCTGGGACGATGCCGACGTCGAAGCGATTCCCGACCTTCAGGCGTCGACGCCTGAAGACCTGGCCAGTTATCACCAGGTGTTCGGCGCCGTCGACCGGCTGCCCGAAGCGCAGCGGCTCGTGGTGCTGCTCGTCGCCGTCGAAGGGCTGAGCTACCAGGAGGCGGCGCTCGTGCTCGACGTGCCGATCGGTACGGTCATGAGCCGCTTGTCGCGCGCACGCCGAACGGTCGGCGACCAGTTCCGTCAACCCAAGGGGCAACCCCGCCGTGCCGACAGTGTCGGCCCTGTCTCCGGCGCACGTGAGGAGGATGCGTGATGAACGAAGACGATATCCGCCTGCTCGCGTACGTCGACGAGACACTCCCCGCTGCCGAGCGGGCGCAGGTCGAAGCGGCCATTCATGCGTCGCCCGAATTGGCCGACGCGGTCGAATCGTTGCGCGCGTCGCGCCTGCCGTATCGGGAGACGTTCGCCGCACAAGTCATCCCACCCGTGCCGGCCAGCCTGAGCGCGAACCTCGAGGCACTGCTGCGCGCGCATGCGCAGCGGCATACGCCAGCGACGCAGGACGATGCCCATGCCGCGAAACCGGTGGATCCGACGCGCACAGTGCATCTGGGGAGTCCGGAGCGACCGATGAATTCGGAGAATCCGGAGCGTTCGGAGAGCCCAGAGAGTCTGGAGCGCCCGATGAGTCCGGTGAATCCGGTGAATCCGGTGAATCCGGTGAGTCAGATGAAGTTGGAGAGTCAGGTGAGTTCCGTCTCGCCGGCCGCGTCCGTGCGTGTCGATGAGTCGCGTCGCCCGTCCGCGGCGAACGATGCGCCTGCCGGACGCCGCGTGCGCGCCGGTTGGCTCGTTGCCGCGTTTGCCGCGGGCGTGACCGTCACCGCGATCACCTTGCCCTGGTTGCCGGGTGCACTGAACCGATCGGGCGCTGGCGGCGGCGGACTGATGACGGCGTCGGTGACGGCCCCGCCGAAGTCGCCGCAAGGCACGACGTGGGTGCGCGCCGCAGCCGAATACCAGCAGCTCTATGTGCGCGACACCATTGCGTCGGTGCGGGTGGACGAGGGCGACATCGCGCGCACCGTGAGCGATATTCGTCAGGACGACAAGCTCGATATCAGCGTGCCCGACTTGCGCGCGCAGGGACTCACCTTCAAGGGTGTGCAACGTCTGCGCTGGCAGGATCGTACGTTGGTGCAGATGGTGTACTTGCCGGAGACGGGCGATCCCGTCGCGCTGTGCGTGGTGCGAGATCCGCGTCCGGACCAGGACGTGGCGGCGCAGCAGATCGATCGGATGGGCGTGGTGACGTGGCGCAAGGGACAGATCGGCTACGCGCTCATCGGGGCGCCGGGGTCGGTCGACCTGAAGGCGGTGGCCAAGGGGTTGGCGCACGGACAAACCACACCGTTGTACGGTCTGGTGACACTGCCCTCGCTCACGCGTGCGCACGCGGCGTCATAGTGATGTCCCGTGCGTCGCGCCCAAAAAGCTAACGCCCCAGAACTGAAATGCCCCCAAGGGTTGGCGTGATGTCCAACGCTTGAGGGGCAGTGCAAACCGAGGGCGTTTGTCGTTGCTGCGCTCGCGTTTGCTATGCGCCGGGTCTGCGTGTCATGCCTGCGACATGGCGCCGTCGCGAAGTCGCCACAAGCCCAGCGGATTGCTTTCCTGAAGGGCTTGCGGCAACAGCGTGTCGGGCAAGTCCTGATAGCAGACCGGGCGCAGGAACCGGTCGATGGCCGTGGCGCCCACCGACGTGAACATCGCGTTCGACGTGGCCGGGAACGGACCGCCGTGAACCATCGCGTGACACACCTCGACACCGGTCGGGAATCCATTGGCGAGAATGCGCCCGGCGCGACGCTCCAGACTCGGTAGCAGGCGGCGTGCCGACTCGATATCGCCGGCATCGAGCTGCAACGTTGCCGTCAGTTGTCCTTCCAGACGCTCGGTGATCGCGATCATTTCGTCGACGGTATCGCAGGCAATTACGACCGATGCCGGGCCGAAGACTTCCTCATGCAGTGCCGGTGTGGCGAGGAATTCGGCGGCCGTCGTGCGGAAGAGCGCGGCCTGGCCCTGACATGCGCCCCCGGCCTGACCCCGCGCGAGCAGTGTCACGTTTGGCTCGTCGACCAGTCGCGTCACGCCTTTGTCGTAGGCCTGATGAATGCCGGGCGTCAGCATCGTGCCCGCGGCTTTCGCGCCGAGGGCTTCGGTGGCCGTGCGGCAGAAGCGATCGAGTGCGTTCCCCGCGATGCCCAGCACCATCCCCGGGTTCGTGCAGAACTGACCGACGCCCATCGTCAGCGAATCGACGAAGCCCTTGGCGATGGCGTCGCCGCGCGCGCTGAGCGCCTCGGGCAGCAAATACACCGGATTGATACTGCTCATCTCGGCATAGACCGGAATCGGCACGGCACGTGACTGCGCAATGCGTTGCAGCGCGAGACCGCCGGTGCGCGAACCGGTGAAGCCCACCGCGGCAATCGCGGGATGTGCGACCAGCGCTTCGCCCACGGCGCGTTCGCCGACGAGCAGCGAGAACACCCCTTCCGGCAGGCCAAGTGCCTGCACTGCCGACCGAATGGCGCGCGCCACGAGTTCCGACGTGCCCAGGTGCGCCGAGTGTGCCTTCACGACCACCGGGCAACCCGCGGCAAAGGCCGATGCGGTGTCGCCGCCCGCCACCGAGAACGCCAGCGGGAAGTTGCTCGCCCCGAACACGGCCACGGGGCCGAGACCGATCTTGGCCAGACGCAAGTCGCTGCGCGGCAACGGTTCGCGCGCCGGCTGCGCGGGATCGACGGTGGCGTCGAGAAAGTGTCCGTAGCGCACCACACGGGCGAACAGGCGCAGTTGGCCGACGGTGCGCCCGCGCTCGCCTTGCAGGCGGGCGATGGGCAGTCCGGTCTCGGCATGGGCGCGCTCGACGAGGGCGTCGCCCAGATCGAGAATGGCCTGGGCGACGGCTTCCAGGAACTCGGCGCGTTTGGCGAGCGGCAACGCGCGGAACGGATCGAACGCGGCGCCGGCCAGCGCGCAAGCGCGTTCGACGTCCTGCACGGTGCCCGCGCCGAACGCGGGCGTGAGCCGCTCGCCGCGCGACGGATCGAATGCCTCGAGCGTTCCCGCGCTACCCCTCACGTCGGCCTGGCCGATCAACATCTCACCGGTAATTTGCATGCGTGGGCTCCTTAGCCTTCGACCTTCTTGATCAGCGCGTCGAGCATTTCAAGCTCGTTCGGCAGCAGGTCGGTCAGCGGCGCGCGCACCGGACCGGCATCGTGGCCGACGAGCCTCGCGCCCGCCTTGACGATACTCACGGCGTAGCCGGCGCGGCGGTTGCGGATTTCCAGGTACGGCAGGAAGAACGTGTCGAGCAGGCGGCCGATCGTGGCCTCGTCGTTCTGGCACACGGCGTGATAGAACGCCATCGCCGTCTTCGGAATGAAGTTGAAGACCGCCGACGAGTACACCGGCACGCCCAGCGCGCGGTAGGCGGCGGCATAGACTTCAGCCGTCGGCAGGCCACCCAGATAGGAGAAGCGCTCGCCCATGCGGCGGCGGATTTGCACCATGCGCTCGATATCGCCCACGCCGTCCTTGAAGCCGATCAGGTTCGGGCACGTCTCGGCCAGACGCTCGAGCTGGTCGGCGCCGAGCTTCGAATTGGCGCGGTTGTAGACGATCACGCCGATGTTGACCGAGCGGCAGACCTGCTCGACGTGCGCGGCAATCCCGTCCAGGCTCGCTTCCGTCAGGTAGTGCGGCATGAGCAGCACGCCCTTGGCGCCAAGGCGCTCGGCTTCCTGAGCGTATTCGATGGCCAGACGCGTCGGGCCGCCGGCACCGGCCAGAATCGGCACCTTGCCTGCGCAGGTGTCGACGGCCGTCTTGATCACCGCGCTGTAATCGCGCGGGGTGAGCGAGAAGAATTCACCCGTGCCGCCCGCCGCGAACAGCGCCGTCGCGCCAAACGGTGCCAGCCACTCCAGGCGGGCCGCATAGCCGCGCGCATTGAAGTCGCCGTTGGCGTCGAAGTCGGTGACGGGGAAAGACAACAAGCCGTCGGAGACGATCTGCTTGAGTTCTTGAGGAGCGGTCATGTCAAGAGTTCCTGTCGGCCACAGAGCCGGATTCGATAAGGGAAGAAGGGACGCAAACCAGCGCTCGGCGCTTAGTTATATGTCATCGTATAACATGTCGTGAGGTCGGGCAAGAGGCTGTCGAAAAGAATGTCAGTGGGATAAACCCGGACACAGATTGAAAAGGGCTCTTCCCGGGTTTTTCCCGATTCTCACGGCAGCCATGAGGGCTACGCATGGTGCAAATCTAGATGTATGATGACGCATAAGTAACGGAGTGCCGCGCCAACGTCGATATTCACCGCCGTTTTGCGCGATAGTCTTTAGCGTCGATGGCGAATCGCAGGTGTCAATCCGTGCGGGCGTCGCCTCTCATCAGGAAACAGGAAGGAGTGAGCAACATGGCATCAATGACGGACGCGGGCCGCACTGCCGCCGCGGGAGCATCCGGGGCGGGGGCGAGGGATGTGCCGCGCTATATCCGGATGCAGGCTGACGACAACGTCGCCATCGTCGTGAACGACGGCGGGTTGCCCGCCGGCAGCCGGTTTGCCGACGGGCTCACGCTCGTCGACGCCGTGCCGCAGGGCCACAAGGTCGCGCTGACCGATCTGGTCGAAGGCGCACCGGTGATTCGCTACGGCGTGGTGATCGGCTACGCGGCGCGTGCGTTGCCTGCCGGGAGTTGGGTGAACGAGCGCAACCTCAACATGCCGGAGGCGCCGTCGCTGGATCGCCTGCCGATCGGCACACGCGTCCCCGCGACGTTGCCGCCGCTCGAGGGCTTCACCTTTCAGGGCTATCGCAACGCCGACGGGTCGGTCGGCACCCGCAACATTCTGGCGATCACGACCACGGTGCAGTGCGTGGCCGGCGTGGTCGAATTCGCCGTCAAACGGATCAAGGAGACGTTGCTGCCGCAGTATCCGAACGTCGACGACGTGGTCGGGCTGGAGCACACCTACGGCTGCGGCGTGGCCATCGATGCGCCGGATGCCGACGTGCCGATTCGCACGCTGCGCAACATCTCCACGAATCCGAATTTCGGCGGCGAAGTGATGGTCGTGAGCCTGGGTTGCGAGAAGCTTCAGCCCGAGCGTCTCTTGCCGGCGGGCAGCATTCCCATCGGCAGTGCCAACGCGGACGGCAAGCCCGATACCGTCTGTCTGCAGGACGACGCGCACGTCGGCTTCCTGTCGATGATCGATTCGATCCTGGCAACGGCGCGCACGCATCTGGAACGGCTCAACGCGCGCCAGCGTGAGACGGTGCCGGCCTCGGAGCTGGTGGTGGGCGTGCAGTGCGGCGGCAGCGATGCGTTCTCTGGCGTCACGGCGAACCCGGCGGTGGGCTTCGCCACGGATCTGCTCGTGCGCGCAGGTGCGACGGTCATGTTCTCCGAGGTCACCGAGGTGCGCGACGGGATCGATCAGCTCACCTCGCGCGCGGCGACGCCCGAAGTGGCCGACGCGATGATTCGCGAGATGGCCTGGTACGACGCCTATCTCGAGCGCGGCCGCGTCGATCGCAGCGCCAACACCACACCGGGCAACAAGCGCGGCGGGTTGTCGAACATCGTGGAAAAGGCGATGGGATCGATCGTGAAGTCAGGCACGGGCCCGATTCACGGCGTGATTGCACCGGGCGCCAAGCTCGACCGCACGCGCCAGCGCGGGCTGATTTACGCCGCCACCCCGGCGAGCGATTTCATCTGCGGCACCTTGCAACTCGCGGCCGGGATCAATATGCACGTCTTCACAACCGGTCGCGGCACGCCTTACGGGCTGGCCGAGGTGCCGGTCGTCAAGGTGGCGACGCGCTCCGATCTGGCGCGTCGCTGGCATGACCTGATGGATGTCGACGCCGGGCGCATCGCCACGGGCGAGGCGAGCATCGAAGACGTGGGCTGGCAGCTCTTTCACCTGATGCTCGCCGTAGCGAGCGGCGAGAAGACCTGGGCAGAGCGCTGGGGTCTGCACAACGCGCTGGTCCTGTTCAACCCGGCGCCGGTGACCTGATTCGGCGGCAGCAACTCAGAGGTCGGCTGGCGCGCGCGCCAGCCCGAACTCGAGCATGGCCGGGACAAAGCAATGATTAAGCGTGTCGCGTCGCGAGAGCTTCGCGAGCACGTAGCGCCGGAACGGCGTGAGCGTGGCCCAGTCGCCCACGTCGGGCGGCAGCAGGTCGGCCAGTTCGCATTGCCTGAGCAGTCCCGGCGGCAGCGCATTCGTGTCCTGCCAGGCGGTGGGGGCTGGGTCGACACTTCGCGCCACCGCTTGCCCGAGATGGTCGCGGGCGGCGTCATCGAGACGCGCGGCAAAATCGTCGTCGCCCGGCCGGCATGACGCCAGCGCTTCGCGCGTCGCCTGGGGCAGCCGTTGCCAGTCGGCCAGCGATAGGTGCTGGCCATTGCGATCCAGATTGAAGCGAATCGCCATCGTGATGAACTTCAGGTTTTCGCAGGCTTCGATCTCGAAAACGAAGATCGGCAGACGCTGATAAAGATGCATGAGAGTCACTCCCCGTGGCGCAGCATCGGAAACGGTCATGGTACTTCAAGTGAACGAACGCTTGTGCGTGGCGCTGAGTCGCTCGCGTCGCGGCGCCGAGCGTTCGGTCTGACCGGTAGCCACACCCCACCGGCCGACGACGCTACGAGGAAGACGTGCGGCCATGACATCGCATCCCGGTATCAACGCCCCCAGTTCTTGGGAAAAGTCTTGAATTTGCGTGTTTGAGCGGCGTTGTCCGCATTTGCCGTTCACGATGGCGGCCGACGTCGAATCGTCGTCATCCCTCGGGCCGCGGCCGGTCATTCGCGTCGCGTTGGCGAAGAGGCCGCGGTGCGAAGTGACTACGTTGATTGCGCAGTTCTAGAGTCGCGATTCTTTTTCGTATCCCGAAGGGATTCCTAAGGTAGATGTTTGGCCCGCAGGCGTTTGCGTTCATGCCCGGCATGGCATGCGCGGCCTGCGCGACCGTCTTGCACGAGGCGCGGGTGTCCGCGCCCCCGAATTTCGAAAGGAGCCGACATGCCGTCCAATGCGCCGCCGTCACCGTTTCCTTTTCTTCCTGTCGTCCTTGAGTCGCCCGTCGGGGCGCAAGGCCGCGCCATGTCCCCGCCCGACGGCGCCGCTCGCGCGCCCGAGACGGCCTCACGCCGATTGACGCGTGGCGCCACGGACACGTCGCGGGGCAAAGGGCGCGCCGCGTGCCGCCGTCATGCGGGCGCAATGCAGCACGTGCCGGGCCTGTCGCCGGGCGATGACGGGGAGGCACTTCGCGCGGAGGTCGTCAGGCGCATCGATCCCGCGCGGGTGGCGCTGCTTGGGGCCATCGTCCGATGAGTGCGCCGATCGCGTCGCCCGTCGCTGCTTCCGTTGCTTCTGACGCCGCTCCGTCGACTGCCGCACCGCGCGCGCCGCAGGCCACCGACGCGTGCAACGCGCCCGTCTGGGTCATCACCTCGCCACACGCGCGATGGACGACCGAGGCGAAGGCCGTCGCCGTGTCGTCGTACGAGGTGTCCTGCACGTTGCACGGCGCGCCCGCCGAGACCGCGATGTGGCTCGACAGGATGCGCCATGGCGTGTTGCTTGCCGAGGCGCCGTCGCCGGGCACCTGGCTCGCCACGCTGGTCGACGAAGCGCTGGTGCAGGTGCTGCCCGCCACGCAGGGCGAGATGGTGCCGGCGTTCGGGCGGATTTGCGACGACTGGGTGCGGGGCATTTTCGCTGCGCCGTTCTGGGCCCGCTTTCTTGCGGGCGAATCGAGCGACATCCAGGTGCTGGCGTTTCTTGCGCAGCACTACCATCGCGCGGCGGGCGCGGATGTGCACAATCGCATCGCGGTCGAGCGCTGCACCGATGCGGCGCTGCGACCGTTGCTGTTGCGCCAATACCGCGAGCAGCGCGGGCAGGCGACGATGCTCGCCGCTGGGCTGCTGCGCTGCGGCCCGGCGGCGCGCACCTTCCTCGACAGCGGTGCGTTCGACGCGACGCACGCGCTCATCGACTTCATCATTGGCGCGGCGGGCGACATGCCCGCCTATGTGGGTTGCTGCGCACTCAGTCAGGCCCCGGCCACCGTGCGCGCGGCCAGCGAGATCGAGGCGCAGTTCGACGCGCTGGCACAGCGCTATCCGTCGGCCGCCGAGGGGTTTCGGGCGGTCGGTGCGCACGCGCGGCACGATGCAAGCGTCTGCGGCGCAACGTCGTTGCTCTCGCAATGGGTGGAGGAGGCTGGTGAGCCCGATGTGGCGTCGCGCTTGCGCATGCTGCGCGGGGCCTATGGCGTTGCGGCGGCCTATCGGGTCATGTTCGACGCCCTGCATCGTCTGGACGAGGATATCTGAGGTCAGCGCACGGCCCATGCCCCCCAATGGGGCATGTGACTCGTATAATGGCGTCCGATCGGCGGGGGCGGTGGCGCCTGTGCGCCGTCTGTCCCCTGACCATGACAACCCAACTCGCCTACCTCGCCGCGCTCGGTGCGGCCCTTTGCTGGGCCTTCAGCGGCATGATCGCCATTACGCCCGTGCGCCGTGCGGGTTCCTTCCCCTTCAATTACGCCCGCATGCTGCTGGTCTTCGCGATGTTGCTCATCGCGGTGGCGGTGCTGCGCGGCTGGCCGTCGCTCACCTCGGAACAGTGGCTGCGGCTCACGGCGTCGGGACTGATCGGCATTCTCGTGGGCGACACAATTCTCTACACGTCGCTCGGCCGTCTCGGGCCTCGGCGCAACGCCATCCTCTTCGCGACGAACGCCCCGATGACGGCCGTGCTCGGCTATGTCTGGCTCGGCGAGGCGCTCGGCTGGCGAGCGGTCATCGGGGTGGCGCTGGTCACGGCGGGGGTGGCGCTTGCGGTCGCGTTCGGTGGCCGGCGCGAGGACGCCCATCACTGGGAGTCCGTGCGCGGCGATATGCGCGTGGGCGTCGCCATCGGTTTGACGGCGGCGCTGTGCCACTCCGTCGGAACGCTCATCGCCAAGCCGGTCATGGCAGCTGGCGTCGATCCGGTGAGCGCGTCGGCGGTGCGCGTGGGCGTGTCTGCGATCGGGCTGACGATGCTCGCGGCGAGGCGCGGGCGCGCCGTCTTCTCGGGGTTCACGCCGGGCACGTTGGCGCTGACGGCACTGTCGGGCTTCGTCGGCGTGGCGCTCGGCATGACGCTGCTGCTCTATGGCATGGGGCACGGCAACACCGGTGTCATTGCCACGCTCTCGGCGACCACGCCTGTCGTGGTGTTGCCGCTCATGTGGATTCGTACCCGGCAGCGTCCGGCGGCGGGCGCCTGGTGGGGCGCGCTGATCGCGAGCGCGGGCGTCGCGTTGATTTTCAACCGATGAGCGAGGACGGGGCAGGCGCTTGGGCGCGGCCCGGTCGTCAGCGCGTGAGGGGCGGTTGCAGGGAGTCGGGGTTCTGGCGTGACGCGTCCGTCCCCATGCCGGACGGCGGGGCTTGCGTCGCCACGGCCGGGCGTGGCAGGGCCGGCGTGAGCAAGCGCCGCAGCCAGGCGGCAAGTCGCTCGAAGATGCCCGGGTCGTCGTTGAACAACTCCGGGCGTAGCACCCGCAGGTAGTCCAGAATCTGTTCGGCTTCCTGAGCACCGACCGACCCGTAGATCACCGCGAGATCGAGCAGCGCGCGCAGCTCGCCGAGCCGCTCGCGCGCCTGTAACGAACGAGCGGTCTCCACGCTGCGCTTGGCGTCGAATACGCGCTCGCGCAGCACGGAGGCGGCGCGCCACGCCGGCGTCTGCAACGACGCTTCCAAGGCGCGCAGGTCTTGCGCCGAGCTGACAATTTGTCCCGCGAGCGATTCCACGATGCGTTCCTCGCCCTTCGCTTCGCGCACGATCCCTTCGGCCCAGCGGCTCGCCTGGCGCGACATATCCTCGCGCGTCCATTCGGGGCGGGAGACGAAATAGAACCCGTGTTGACGCGCCTGGTTCAGGATGATCGAGACGACGTCCGGGAACTGCTTGTCGAACGTGCGCTTGGCCCACGCGTAATGACCGCCGGCGAGCAATTGGGCGACGGCGGCTTCGGTGAGCGGTACGGTGCTGTCGAGCAGGCGGGCGCGCAGGAAGTCGTCGAAGGGCGGCGGTGTGAAGTGGCGGTCGACGGCGGCGGAGATGCGCACGAACGCGTCGAAGTCTTTTTTCAGATCCGCCAGCGCGATGTCGGAGAGGGTTAGCGAAATGCGGCTCATCGCGGCGCGCTCCCAGGCGCCGCGACGACGACGCAAAGCCGATGCGGGTGCGCTTGAGCGCGAGCCAGTCGTGTGTCCGTGCCCGTGCCGCGAGCCCCAGGCGCTGTCGCCGAAGCTCGTGCCACGTGCCTCTCCAATGCGCGTGAAGTCATGTGCAGCGATACGTGTCAACGGTGCGCTGCGGTCGTGGCCGCGCGCTGTGAAGGTGGCCCTTGAGGAAACGCGTGCCTGCCTCTCGGCGTGCCGCATCCCATGGCGTTTATGGCGGCGATTCTAGCGTAACCAAGGTTGGCGAACCCCCGCGTCTCCATCATCCCCCCATGAAATTCACATTTCGGAGGGTGGGCAGCAGGAGTCTGCATGCATCAACGGCATGGCGACGCCAAAACTTTAGGTTGGCGAGGCGGACTATTTACATGGTGTCGTGCGCGGTGGCCTGCGCGGTGTCAACTTCCCGTGGCCGGGCGCAGCAGATAGACGGCGAAGCGCGCACGCGCATCGAGCCAGACACGCTCGACATCCCACCCCGCGGAGCTTGCCAGGGCACGAAACTCGGTTTGGCCGTACTTGTACGAGTTCTCCGTGTGGATGGATTCGCCTGTTGCGAAGTCGAAGCCGTGGCCGAGCACACTCGCCCGGAAAGGGCGCTGCGCGACGAGATGCATTTCGATGCGGCTGGCGCCCGCGTTGAAACGGGCTTCGTGGCGGAAGGCGTCGAGCGGCAGGTCGCCGTCGAGTTCGCGGTTGATGCGTGCGAGCACGTTCAGATCGAACTGGGCGGTCACGCCGCGTGCATCGTCGTAGGCGGGCAGCAGTACGGCGGGGTCCTTGCAGGCGTCCACGCCGACGACCATGCGGCGGCGCGGGCCGAGCATCTTGCCGACGTGAGCGAGAAACGCGGCGGCCTGGCCGGGCGCGAAGTTGCCGATCGTCGAGCCGGGAAAGAAGCCCAGGCGCGGCCCTTGCGTGGCCTGCAACTGCGGTGGCAGACGGAACGGCCGGGTGAAGTCGGCGCGCACCGGCAGCATGGGAATGCCCGGGCAGCGGCGGGCCAACGTGGCGACGGCGTCGTCGAGAAAGTCGTCGGCAATATCGACAGGCACATAGGCGCGCGGTGTGACGAGCGCGTCGAGCAGCAGCGGCGTCTTGCGGCTCGAGCCGCTGCCAAATTCGACGACCACGGCATCGGGGCCGATGACATCCGCGATGGCGGCGGCGCATTCGCCGAGCAGGGCCGTTTCGGTGCGGGTCTGGTAATACTCATCCAGGCCGGTGATGGCTTCGAACAGCTCGCTGCCGCGCCGGTCGTAGAGCCAGATGCTGGGCAGCGACTTGGGTGTGTGGCCGAGACCGGCGAGCACGTCGGTTGCGAAGGCGTTATCCGGCAGTGACGGACAGACGAACGGTGTGGCTTGGGGGGCTTGCGACATCAACGATCCTCCGCGAGCCTCAGGCCGCAGAATTGCCAGCGCTGATGCGGGTAAAAGAAGTTGCGATAGGTGGCGCGCGCGTGCCCCGGCGGCGTGGCGAGCGATCCGCCGCGCAGCACGAATTGTCCGCACATGAACTTGCCGTTGTATTCGCCGACGGCCCCCGCCGCCGTCCGGAATCCCGGATAGGCAACGTATGGGCTGGCGGTCCATTGCCATACCGGGCCAAAGCGTTGGGTCATCGCGGGCTGAGACGACGCAGCGGCCCTTGCCGCGACCTCCCATTCGTATTCTGTCGGCAGACGCTTGCCGGCCCATCGCGCGAAGGCGTCCGCTTCGAAATAGCTCACGTGCCGCACGGGGGCGTCGTCGTCGATCGGTTGCATGCCGGCGAGTGTCATCGATTGCCATTCGCCGTCGTGAAACTCCCAGTAAAGCGGATGTCCCCATCCGTCGCGTTGCACCGTCGCCCAGCCATCGGACAGCCAGAGTCCCGCCGTGCGATAGCCGCCGTCGTCGATGAACGCGCACCACTCGCCGTTCGTCACCACGCGCGACGCGATCGCGAAGGGGCGGAGCAAGACGTCATGCGCGGGGGTTTCGCAGTCGAACGCAAAGGGTCCGCTCGATTCGCTCTCGTGCCCGACGCGATGCTGCCCGCCGCTGTGAGCAATCCATTGCAGCGGCCCGGCGATGTCGCCCGCGCAGGCCGGTTCGCGATGCGCGGGGCGCAACGGATTTTGCGCGAACAGATGCAACAAGTCGGTGTGCATCAGCTCCTGGTGCTGTTCCTCGTGATGCAGACCGAGGGTGATCAGGGCGAGCACGTCAGGCGACAGGTCGCCATGGAGCAGGCGTTCGTGCATGGCGGCGTCGACATGGCGGCGATAGCGCAGCACGTCATCGAGTGTGGGGCGCGTGAGCAAGCCGCGTTGCGGGCGAGGGTGACGCGGACCGGCGGCTTCGTAATAGGAATTGAAGAGGTAGGCGAAGCGCGGATCGTAGGGGCGGTAGTGGCTGTCGGCCAGGGCGTCGCACTCGTTCAGCAGGAAGGTTTCGAAGAACCACGTGGTGTGTGCGAGATGCCACTTGATGGGGCTGGCGTCGGGCATCGACTGCACGGTGGCGTCGGCGTCGGAGAGGCCTTGGGCGAAGGCGACCGAGGCGGCGCGTACGGTGTCGTAACGCGCGTGCAGCGGTTTCGGCAAGGGCGTGACGAGACCCGTCGTGCCATCGCGTTCGGTGTGCGGGCGGAGCAGACTGGTGGAGGTGGCGGAGGGCGCCTCGGCTTGCGACGTACAACAGGGGAGGGCCATGGGGGGACGCGCCGTGTTGTGAAACGTGCTGCCTATTGTAGACCCGTTGCGTGCCCCTCGTGCGTCGTGGGGCTTCGCGGCGGCGAAGTCACGATTGCCCGTTGCCGGTGGGGCCGTGGAGTTCGTGTTCGAGGCGGACGACTTCCTGGGCGACGAGCGCGATGGCGTTGCGAATTTCCATGAGCGCGGTGTAGAGGGCTTGCGCGTTCTGGGGGGATTGCATGGCGAGGTCGCGGGCGGCGGCTTCGATGGCGTCGAGCGACAGGGCAATGCGGTCGAGATTCTCCAGCATGGGGCGATCTCCGATGGCGCGCGCAGCGCGTGCGTGGTCCTATGATACCCAACTGACGTATCTCGTTGGGGATGTTAGAATGCGTGCCCCTGCCGGGGTGATGAAATTGGTAAACATAGCGGACTTAAAATCCGCCGCCTTCGGGCTTGCCGGTTCAAGTCCGGTCCCCGGTACCAGTCGTTCCCCACATCAGAAGCCCTGACGCGTCAGGGCTTTTTGTCTTCCGGTGGCCCCCCGACGCCTTCCCGCACCTATCGTCGCCAAATCTGGTACTTTTTAAGTCTCTGTGCCCGGATGCAAATCCGATTGTCTGGTTTCATGCAACGTAAGGAGCGAGAAATGGATAGCAATAGCGCGAGTTCTTCCGGCAAGTGTCCGGTCATGCACGGTGGTGTCACGTCCGTGGAGATGTCTCACATGGATTGGTGGCCCAAGGCGCTGAACCTCGACATCCTGCACCAGCACGACACCAAGACCAACCCGATGGGGATGTCCTTCAACTACCAGGAAGCCGTCAAAACGCTCGACGTCGACGCACTCAAGAAGGATCTCACGGCCCTGATGACCGACAGCCAGGACTGGTGGCCTGCGGACTGGGGGCACTATGGCGGCCTGATGATTCGCATGGCCTGGCACTCGGCAGGCACCTACCGCATTGCCGACGGACGCGGCGGTGGCGGCACGGGCAATCAGCGATTTGCCCCGCTCAATTCCTGGCCTGATAACGCCAATCTCGACAAGGCCCGCCGTCTGCTGTGGCCGATCAAGAAAAAATACGGCAACAAGCTGAGCTGGGCCGACCTGATCATCCTCGCCGGCACGATCGCCTACGAGTCGATGGGGTTGAAGACCTTTGGCTTCGGGTTTGGCCGTGAAGACATCTGGCACCCGGAAAAGGATATCTACTGGGGATCCGAGAAGGCGTGGCTCGCACCCACCGACAACCCCAACAGCCGCTACTCCGGCGAGCGTGAGTTGGAGAACCCGCTGGCGGCCGTCATGATGGGGCTGATCTACGTGAACCCGGAGGGCGTGGATGGCAAGCCCGATCCGCTGAAGACGGCCCGCGACGTGCGCGAGACCTTCGCGCGCATGGCGATGAACGACGAGGAAACGGTCGCCCTGACCGCGGGTGGACACACCGTCGGCAAGACGCACGGCAATGGAAACGCGGCCAATCTTGGCCCGGCGCCGGAAGGCGCGGATGTCGACGCGCAGGGCCTGGGCTGGATCAACCAGGTCAGTCGAGGCGTGGGTCGCGACACGGTCACCAGTGGCATCGAAGGCGCCTGGACTACGCACCCGACGAAGTGGGACGGCGGCTATTTCGAGATGCTCCTTGGCCATGAGTGGGCATTGCAGAAGTCGCCCGCCGGCGCTTGGCAGTGGCAGCCGGTCGACATCGACGAAGCGGCGATGCCGGTGGATGTCGAAGACCCGTCGATTCGCCACAAGCCGATCATGACCGACGCCGACATGGCGATGAAGATGGATCCGGAATATCGCAAGATAGCCGAACGATTCCATCAGGATCCGGCATATCTCTCGGAAGTTTTCGCGCGCGCGTGGTTCAAACTGACCCATCGCGACATGGGGCCGAAGTCCCGCTACATCGGTCCGGATGTGCCGAAGGAAGACTTGATCTGGCAAGACCCGGTCCCCGCAGGCCGCAAGGACTACGACGTGGCCGCCGTGAAGGCCAGGATCGTCGCCAGCGGCCTCGGCATCGGTGATCTGGTGATGACGGCATGGGACAGCGCCCGCACCTTCCGTGGTTCCGACAAGCGCGGGGGCGCCAACGGTGCGCGCATCCGTCTGGCTCCGCAGAAGGATTGGGAGGGCAACGAGCCGGCGCGTCTTGCCGGCGTGTTGGCCGTGCTCGAGAAGATCGCCGCCGAGACGGGGGCCAGCGTGGCCGATGTGATCGTGTTGGCAGGTAACGTCGGTGTGGAGCAGGCCGCCAAGGCGGCAGGCTTTGATGTGACCGTTCCTTTTGCCCCGGGGCGTGGCGATGCCACGCAAGCGCAAACCGATGTGGCGACGTTCGACGTGCTGGAGCCCGTGGCGGATGGTTTCCGCAATTGGCTGAAGCAGGAGTACGTGGTGAGCCCTGAGGAACTGCTGCTCGATCGCGCCCAGTTGATGCGGCTGACGGCGTGCGAAATGACCGCTTTGTTGGGGGGCATGCGCGTATTGGGCACCAACCACGGGGGCACTCAGCACGGTGTGCTCACGAACCGTGTTGGCGCGTTGACGAATGACTTCTTCGTCAACCTGACCGACATGGCGAACATGTGGAAACCGGCGGGTAACAACCTGTACGAAATCCGCGATCGAAAGTCCGGTGCGGTGAAATGGACGGCCACGCGCGTCGATCTGGTCTTCGGCTCGAACTCGGTGCTGCGTGCCTACGCGGAGGTCTACGCGCAGGACGATAACAAGGAGAAGTTCGTGCAGGACTTCGTTGCCGCCTGGACGAAGGTCATGAACGCCGACCGGTTCGACCTGGCGTAATATCTCGCGCGGCATTCCCCGTAGCCCGGACGCGGCTGCGGGGGATCGCCCGGTCGTCACCAACGTCGTTCCCTCGAATGCGCTCGTCGGCGGAAATCCGGCAGGGGCGCTTCCCCTTGATCGTCAATTGCGGACCGACGGAAATGGGGGCGGGAAGAGTGGGAAGGGCGGGGAGAGGGTATGGCGGAAAGGGCGCGTCATTGCCACGTTGGGCGAGCGATCCAGGCCGCCGCATTACACTGCTATCCATGCGCTCAGACTTTCCACAACCTCACATCCAAGACCACCTCACCTCATATTTCTGGCGTGGCGACGTCATCCGCAGCCGGCGCGTGAGCGACGTTGTGCTGTCAGGCACGGTCGACGTTCCCGAACTGCCGGCGCGGCTGCTCGCGGATTGGTCGCGGGAGATATCGTTGCGCATGACGCTGGACGCGGGGGATGTCGAGGTGATGCCGCTGGCACGCGCGCGAGCGCGCTGGCCGGACTACTCGCACTGCGTGCAGGCCGTGTCCGATTGGACGAACTCACTAGGGTTGCCCGAGGCGCTCGCCTCGACGGACGTGGCGCTCATGGCGTGCCGTGGCGCGAGGTATCACCACGACGGAGAACAATACGGCGGCGCGGCCTTCTGTAATTTGTTCCTGAGCGAAGACAAGGGGCAGGACGTCCATTTCCCGGCGTTGGGCCTTCGAATCCCGCTGAAGCGGGGGACGGTGCTGATATTCGATACCTGTCAGCCGCATGGGGTGATTCAACGCGGAAGCCATGCCTTCGACGCGAACGATTTCCCCGCCGACGACAATGGCACGCAGGTCTTCCTGACTTGGGAGATTCCCATCGAGGTGGCGCATGTCGCAAGAGCGCTCAACGTCGCCTTCGACGTCGCCCCGTCGACCGCGATGACGGTGAATGAGGCGCAAGTGCAGCGCAACGGCGAAAGGGTCGGTGTCTGCCCGGCATCAGGTCGGTGGCGCCGCGCCGACGCATCGGGTCAACCGTTGGACGCCGGCGCGAAGTGACCTTCAGGGCAGCCTGTTGAGCGCTGCCGTGTGCCAGTGACAGCGCTGCTCACAGCGGGATGTCTTCGATCAAGGCCAGGCGCAGTGCGCGTATCCGTCTGTCGACGAAATAGCCGCCGCCTTCCGTGTAGCGCAGATACAGCCGTGCGCACGACAGGCATTCCCACACACTGCAACGGTTATACGGGAAATAGCGCGGGGCGATCGGCGCGTCGTTCGACCAATACGTCGTCTTGCCTGGCAGGTATTCGGCAACGGTCGGCTCCGGATCGTCTTCCGTGAGCAGGGTGCCGATCTCTCGCAACTGCGTTTCGTCGAGGGAAATCGGCTGGGATTGCCAGCCGTCGAGCGGTGTTCTCGTGCACGCGCACGGACCGGGCGCGCTGGCCTCCGCGCGCTGTGCAAGATCGATCAGGGTGGCGGTGTCCAGAGCAGCGGGCATGGCAGGTGTCGTCGAGTCGTTCAAGCGGCAAACGCGCCATCATGCGCGCGTTCGCCTGGGTTCGGCAAGTTGTCAGATCATCGCCCCGTCGATGCGAACCGCCGACAAGGCCGGATGCCCCGGTGCAACTGTGCTCACCGCGATCCTCGCACCCTCCGTTCAATCAGCAACGGGACAACATTGGTGCACCTCATGATATATGACGTCATATGTATTAGTGTCGGGAAAACCCGTATTTTCGACCCGTTTTCCCTAATTTATCCTTCCAACATATAGGACATCAGACAACATTGTGGAGACGAATGTGGAAAATGGCGTGACCCGGGCAGCGCTGACCCGAAATGAGGCGAGTGGCAAGGCGGCCACGACGGCGGGCGGCGTCGACAGTCGTTATGCGGGGCGCAGCCGGGCGCGGTATCTGGTCGTCTTCATGCTTTTCCTGATTACGACGGTCAACTACGCCGACCGCGGAACGCTTTCGATTACGGGCACGGCCATACAGCACCAACTCGGCATTTCGCCGGTTGCGATGGGCTATCTGTTCTCGTCGTTCGCGTGGGCCTATGTCGCCGCGCAGATCCCCGGCGGCTGGCTGCTCGACCGCTTTGGCACCAAGCGGGTGTATGCCTGCAGTATCTTCTTCTGGTCGCTGGTGACGGCGCTGCAGGGGCTGGTCGCGGGGCTGCCGGTCGCGATGGCCGTCATCACGCTGTTCGCGCTGCGCTTTTTCGTGGGCGCGGCCGAGGCGCCGGCATTCCCGGGCAACTCGCGCATGACCGCGACGTGGTTCCCGACGGCCGAGCGCGGCACGGCGTCGGCGATCTTCAATTCGTCGCAATATTTCGCCGCCGTGCTGTTCACGCCGCTCATGGGCTGGATCACGCATGCGTATGGATGGCAGTACGTGTTCTATGTGATGGGCGCGCTGGGGATCGTGCTCACCGGCGTATGGCTCAAGACCATCTATGCGCCGCGCCAGCATCCGCTCGCGAACGACGCCGAAGTCCGTTTCATTGCCGATCACGGCGCGATGATCGACCTCGAGGACAAACAAGTCGCCGCGCAGCATCGCGCCGAGGCGGCGGGGTCGAACGGCGGTGCGCAGGGTCGCAAGATCTTCTCGCAACTGCTCAAGAGCCGCATGATGCTCGGTGTGTTCATCGCGCAATACTGCATCACGACGCTGACGTACTTCTTCCTGACGTGGTTCCCGATCTACCTCGTGCAGGAACGCCACATGTCGATTCTGAAGGCGGGCTTCGTCTCGTCGATCCCGGCCATCGCCGGTTTCCTCGGCGGCTTGCTCGGCGGCGTGGTGTCGGACCGGATGTTAAAGCACGGCTTCTCGACGTCGACCGCACGCAAGGTGCCGATCGTCGTCGGGCTGCTGCTCTCGACGTGCATGATCGCCTGCAACTACGTCGACAACCAGTGGGTCGTGGTCGGCATCATGGCGGCGGCGTTCTTCGGCAAGGGCATCGGAGCGCTGGGCTGGGCCGTTGTGTCGGATACGGCGCCGAAGCAGGCGAGCGGACTGTGCGCGGGGCTCTTCAATACGTTCGGTAACACGGCCGGCATCACGACGCCGATCGTCATCGGCTATCTCGTGCAGGACACCGGCTCGTTCGCGGCGGCACTGGTCTTCGTGAGCGCCAACGCGCTGATTGCGATCGTGTGCTATCTGTTCGTCGTCGGCAAGATTCAGCGCTTCGAGCTGGCCGAGTAACGCGTACGCGCCGCCCCGGTCGCCCCCATGGCAAGGAGAGCCGCGTGAGCACGCCCCGCGGATTGCACGAGCCAGCGCTGTTCATCGAGGCGGCGGCGATGATACGGACGGCAACCTGTGGTGCGGTTGGGGCTGGGATGGCGCTGCCGGCGTCAGTTCCGCCGACCTCGACGGTGTGACGGTTTTCAATGCGAGCGGTCAGGCGATCGGCTTCATCCGCCTGCCGGAACGTTGTGCGAACCCGACGTTCGGCGGCCCGAAGAACAACCGGCTGTATATGGCAAGTTCGCATTCGCTTTATTCGCTTTACGTGGAAGCCGAGGGCGCCGTCTGATCGTCACGACGCTCGCCGGCTTCCCTCAACTACTGGTACTTCGTTCATGTCTACGACTCTCACTCGCGTCAACGCTACGCCCACCGTCACCGAACTGCGCGTCATCCCCGTCGCCGGGCGTGACAGCATGCTGATGAATCTCTCGGGCGCGCATGGCCCGTTCTTCACGCGCAACATCGTGATCCTCACGGACAGCGCAGGGAACACGGGCGTAGGCGAAGTGCCGGGTGGCGAGAGCATCCGCAAGACGATCGACGACGCGCGTGACTACGTCGTCGGCCAATCGATCGGCAACCTGCAAGCCATCCTGAATCGCGTGCGCACGGCCTTCGCCGATCGCGACGTCGGCGGTCGCGGTCTGCAGACCTTCGACCTGCGCACGACGATCCACGCCGTCACCGCGCTCGAAGCCGCGCTGCTCGACCTGCTCGGCCAGCACCTTGGCGTGCCGGTCGCCGCCTTGCTCGGCGAAGGCCAGCAGCGCGACGAGGTCGAGATGCTCGGCTACCTGTTCTACGTCGGCGATCGCACCAAGACCGATCTGCCGTACGTATCGGGCGCGCAAGGGCGCGACGACTGGGAGCGTCTGCGTACCGAAGTCGCCCTGACGCCGGAAGCGGTGGTGCGTCTGGCGCAGGCTGCGAAGGCGCGCTACGGCTTCAACGATTTCAAGCTCAAGGGCGGCGTGCTCTCCGGCGACGCGGAAATGGAAGCGGCCACCGCGCTCGCCGAGTGCTTCCCGGAAGCGCGTGTGACGCTCGATCCGAATGGCGCGTGGTCGCTCGCCGAAGCGATCCGCCTGTGCCGTGACAAGCACGACGTGCTCGCCTACGCGGAAGACCCGTGCGGCGCCGAGAACGGCTATTCGGGCCGCGAAGTGATGGCCGAGTTCCGTCGCGCCACCGGCCTGCCGACGGCGACCAACATGATCGCGACCGACTGGCGTCAGATGGGCCATGCGATTCAACTGCAATCCGTCGACATTCCGCTGGCCGATCCGCACTTCTGGACGATGCAGGGCTCGGTGCGCGTCGCGCAGATGTGTAACGACTGGGGGCTCACGTGGGGCTCGCACTCGAACAATCACTTCGACGTGTCGCTGGCGATGTTCACACACGTCGCGGCAGCCGCGCCGGGCAAGATCACCGCGATCGACACACACTGGATCTGGCAGGACGGCCAGCGCCTCACGCGCGATCCGCTGCAGATCGTCGGCGGCAAGGTGAAGGTGCCGGAAGTGCCGGGCCTCGGCGTCGAACTCGATATGGACGAAGTCGAGAAGGCGCACGCGCTGTACCAGCAGCACGGCCTCGGCGCGCGCGATGACGGCGTCGCGATGCAGTACCTGATTCCGAACTGGACGTTCGACAACAAGCGTCCGTGCCTCGTGCGCTGAGTCGCTTGTGTCGTGAAGGACTGTCGTGAATCCGTGAGAAAACACCGGGGCTGGTAAAATGCGCGTCCCCTATGGAACGTCATTTTATGAAGTCTCAAACGCTTCGGGAGCAGTGGCTCCCGAATCTCCCCGGTAACGTACTTGCCGGTCTTACCACGGCGTTCGCGCTGGTGCCCGAGTGCATCGCGTTCGCGCTGGTCGCTCAAGTCAACCCGCTTATGGGCCTCTATGGGGCCTTCATCCTGTGCGCGCTCACCGCCATCTTCGGTGGTCGCCCGGGCATGATCTCGGGCGCTGCCGGATCGATGGCGGTGGTCATCGTCGCCCTGGTCGTCCAGCACGGTGTGCAATACCTGCTCGCGACCGTCGTGCTGGGCGGCGTGCTCATGATGCTCTTCGGCCTGCTGCGTCTGGGCAAGCTGATTCGCATGGTGCCGCACCCGGTGATGATCGGTTTCGTGAACGGGCTCGCGATCATCATCGCGATGGCGCAACTGGAGCATTTCAAGCGCGCCACCCCGCAAGGCGAGGTCTGGCTTCAAGGCGCGCCCCTGGTGATCATGTGCGCGCTGGTCGCGCTTACGATGCTGATCGTCTACGGGCTGCCGCGCCTAACGAAAGCCGTGCCTCCCGCGCTGGTCGCCATCGTCGGCGTTGGGCTCCTCAGCCAGGCGCTGCATCTGCCCACGCGCACGCTCGGCGACATGGCGCACATTGCCGGGACGCTGCCGTCCCTGCATCTGCCGCAGGTGCCGTTCGATCTGGAGACGCTGCGAATCGTCTTGCCCTATGCAGCGCTCATGGCGATGGTGGGTCTGCTGGAGACGCTGCTCACCTTCAACCTCACCGACGAAATTACGCAAACGCGCGGGCGCCCGAATCGCGAATGCCTCGCACTCGGCGTGTCCAACGTGGTGTCGGGGATGTTCGGGGGCATGGGCGGCTGCGCGATGATCGGCCAGACCATGATCAACCTGAGTTCGGGCGGCCGCAGCCGCGTCTCGGGGGCGACGGCCGGCATCATGATTCTGCTGTTCGTGCTGTGCCTGTCGCCGCTCATCGAGCGGATTCCGCTGGCGGCGCTCGTCGGGGTAATGTTTGTCGTCGCCCAGCAGACGTTCGCCTGGGGCTCGCTTCGCGTGCTGGGCAAAGTGCCCCGCAACGACGCTCTCGTGATCGTCGCGGTGACGGTCATCACGGTCTTCACCGATCTGGCCGTTGCGGTGATGTGCGGCATCGTCATCGCCGCGCTGAACTTCGCCTGGCAACATGCCCGCGAGATTCGCGCGGACGTGCAGGAGAGCGGCGATGACGCCCGCACCTATGTCCTGCATGGCACGCTGTTCTTCGCGTCGACCGCCCATTTCCAGGACCTGTTCCAGCCGTTGACGGATGTGTACCGCGTCGTCGTGGATTGCCGCCATTTGCACGTGGCGGATCACTCGGCGATCGTGGCGTTCGAGGCGCTGCGCGAGCGCTATCGGACGTCGGGCCGAAGCCTGCGCTTCGTCAATCTCTCGCCGCGCAATCTGCATCTGCTCGAGCGCGCCGGCGTCAGTCTCGTCGAGGCCTGACGCGCTCGTCGGCGGGCCGCATCCCATCACTTGAACGTGTGCAGGTAGGCCAGCAGGTCGGCCACCTTGCGCTCGTTGCCGATACCCCAGAAGCGCATCTTCGTGCCTGGCACCGTGTTGCCCGGGCTGGCGATGAATGTGGCGAGTGTCTTGTCGTCCCACACAATGCCGGACTGCTTCATCGCCGTCGAGTAATCATAGTCCGGCAGGCTGCCCGCGCGGCGGTTGAAAATGTGATTGAGTTGCGGGCCGAAGCCCGATGTCGCCATCGGTCCGACCGCATGGCACGACGCGCAGCGTGCCGCAAACAATGTCTTGCCCGCCTCGACGTCGCCTGCGGCCATGGCCGGCGCGGCGCGCGGGGTCAATGGGGTGAGCGCGCAGAGCAGCGCGAGCATCGTCGCACCGCGCCAGCGGCGTGCGGCACGTGTGAGGGGAGAGCGGTACACAGTCGGGAAAACGGAGCGGGCGGTCATCGTTGGGGCGCAGCGGGGGACGTGTCGAAGGCAAGCCGCTAAATTACCGCGTTCCGCCCGGCGCGACCAGCGATTCCCATGCGACGACGGTGCGACATCGTGTCGCGACCGTCGTGCGATGTTCCGCGGCGCATGGCCGGTCGACGCACGCGCATCGACGGCCAGGTGCTGTTGGCGGCAGCCGTCTTACGCGGCGCCCTTGATCACACTCTCCGGCAGATCGCGACCGTGGTACTTCTTGTAGATCGCGTTGAGCTTGCCATTCTTAAGATTGGTCTTCACCCAGTTGTTGATCCACGCCTTGAGCGCCGGCTGATTCTTGTTGAGCGCGATGCCCAGATTGAATTCCGTCTGCGCAAACTTCAGTTCGAGATGCTTGTCCGGTGCGCGCTTTTGCATTTCGCCGAGATTCGACGGGGTGCTCGAGAAGATATCGACCTGACCGGTCACCATCGACGTAATGAGCGTGGCGTCGTCTTCGTAGCGCACAATCTGCGCGCCCTTGGCGTTCTGCGTGGTGAGCGTGTCGTTGACGGTCGCGCGGGTAAGGCCGATGCGCTTGCCGTTCAGGTCGTCATAGCCTTTGATCACCATGCTCTTGGGGGCGCCGACGATGATCGAGATGACCGCGTACGGCATCGAAAAATCGATCACCTTCTCACGCTCCGGCGAGATGGCGAGATCGGCCACCACAATATCGGCGCGGTTCGATTGCAGCGTCGGGATGCGCGCCGCGTTCGTCACGGACACGATATCGAGCTTCACGCCCAGATCCTGCGCCAGCAGCTTGGCCGTTTCGACGTCCGAGCCCACCGGTTGCAGATTGGCATCGGCATAGGAGTACAGCGGCGTGCCCATGGCGATGGCAATACGGATCTTGCCCGCCTTCTTGATGTCGTCGAGCTGATCGGCCATGGCGGCGTGCGCGATGGCGCCAAGCATGACGGCGGCGCAGGCCTGGGTGAGGAACGTCTTGAGTTTCATGCAGCAGTCTCCTTGGAGTAATCGATTGTCTTGCGTGGTCGGGTTACAGGCCGTTGGCGAGGAACGCACGCAATTCGGGCGTTTGCGGGTTGTCGAGCATGTCGCCCGGACCCACTTCCCACACCTTGCCCTGATGCATGTAGATGATCTGGTCGGCGACGCGCTTGGCGAACGCCATCTCGTGCGTGACGAGCACCATCGTCATGCCGTCCGCCGCCAGGTCTTCCATCACGCGCAGCACTTCGCCCGTGAGCTGCGGGTCGAGTGCCGACGTCACTTCGTCGAACAGCATGACCTTCGGCGACATGGCAAGCGAGCGGGCAATCGCTACGCGCTGCTGCTGGCCGCCCGAGAGCTGCTCGGGATAGCTGTCGGCCTTGTCGGAGAGGCCAACCTGGGCGAGCACGCGTTTGGCGACCTCCTGCGCTTCGCCGCGCGCCATGCGCTTGACGTGCCGCAGCGCGAGCATGATGTTCTCGCGCACGTTCAGATGGGGAAACAGGTTGTAGCTCTGGAAGACGATGCCGACTTCGCGACGCAGTTGATGCAGGTCGATGTGCGGGTCTTCCACGCGAATGCCGCACACTTCGATCGAGCCTTCGTCGATGGTTTCCAGGCGATCGATGCAGCGCAGCGCCGTGCTCTTGCCGGAGCCGCTGGCGCCAATGACCGCCACCATCTGGCCGCGCGCCACTTCGAACGACACGCCCTTGAGCACCGGGTTGTCGCCGAAGCGCTTGTGAATCTGGTTGACCTTAACGATTGCCGACATTGAGCTTGTCCTCCAGTGATGCGCTCCAGCGCGAGAGCGGGTAGCACAGCACGAAATAAAACACCCCGACCAGCGAGAACACGAGGAAGGGTTGGAAAATCGAGTTGTTGATGATCTGTCCGGCACGCGTGAGCTCCACGAAGCCGATCACCGACGCGAGCGACGTCATCTTGATGATCTGCACCAGGAAGCCGATGGTCGGAGGCAGCGACAGGCGCACCGCCTGCGGAATGATGACCAGGCGCAGCGTCTGCCAGCGCGAGAGCGACAGGCACTCGGCGGCCTCCCATTGCGCCCGTGGCATTGCTTCGACGCAGCCGCGCCAGATGTCGCCCAGGTAGGCGCTGGTATAGACCATCAGCGCCAGCGCGGCCGCCACGATGGCGGGCAGCTCGAAGCCATAGACGGACAGGCCGAAGTAGACGATGAACAGCAGGATCAGCAGCGGAATACCCTGAATCGCCTCGATGAACACTTGGGCCGGCAAGCGCAGCCACCGGCGCGGCGAGATGCGTCCGAGCATCACGAGAAAGCCCCCCGCACTGCCGAGAACGAAGGCGATGAGCGAGAGCACGAGCGTCCAGCCAATGGACTGCACCATGTAGCTGAAATAGGTCCAGGAGAAGTTGCCGATCATGAGGCGCTCCGTTGCGCGGCGTGGGTGCCGGATTGGCCGGACGCGCCCGGCGTTCCAACGTTGCCGGCATTGCCCGGGGCATTCGGACCGGCGGCGCGCGACACCGCGGCCCGTCGGCGTGCCGCCTGCGCGGTCTGCGCCGCGGCGCGTCGCACGATGCGGCGGCGCTTGAAGAAGTACTCGCCGGCGGCCCACGCCACGAGCTTCACCAGCAGCGAGAGGCAAAGATAAAGCGCGGCCACGACGATGTAGGTCTCGAGCGAGCGGAACGTGTCCGACTGCACGGTGTTGGCCACGGCCGTCAGTTCTTCGGCCGAAATCTGCGAGGCCATGGCGGAGGCCTGCATCATCAGGATGAACTGGGTGGTGAGCGCCGGATACACCTTCTCGATGGACGGTTGGAGCATGACGTGCCACGCGATGCGCCATGTCGACAGCCCCAGGCACTCGGCGGCCTCGATCTGGCCGCGCGGCACCGATTCGAGCCCCGCGCGAATGATCTCCGCGGCGTACGCGCCGATGTTGATCACCATCGCAATGACCGACGCGGCGAACGTCGGCATGTGCACGCCCACGCTGGCCAGGCCGAAATACAGCAGGAAGATCTGGACGAGGAACGGCGTGTTGCGTACGGCTTCAATATAAATGCCGCACAGGCGGGCGAGCCAGCGGTGGCGGCTGCGCTTGGCGAAGGCGATCAGCGTGCCGACGACGGTGCCGATGACGACCGCGATCACCGTCATCTTCAGCGTGAGCCACGCGCCGTCCAGGAACACCGGCCAATAGGGAACCAGCGGGGCGAAATTCAACGAGAAATGCATGGCAAGCGCCTGTCTCCGGTGACGTTCGGGGCCGACGCGCCAGGCAGTTCGTTGCGGTCATGACATCCGCAATCGCCGTGAACGGTCTTTCTTGTACGTCGTCATATAAGTGATGCGATTTTGCGCATCGAGGATCGGCATTGTCAATAGTGGGGGATTGGGGGGATACCCTTGTATATCGCCTTGTCGGGGAAGGGGTTAAAGGGTGTTTGGGCGCGTGGGAAAAGCCGTCGCGGGCGGCGTGAAGCGATCTCAACGACGGGTTGATGGCGACGGATTGGGTCCGTGCGTCATCGTATCTCTTGCTGCCAGCCATTGAGGGGAAGCGTCTGGCGCGGCGGTGCGGTTCTATAATCGCGCTTGACCAATCCGACCGTAACAATCAAGGCGAAACCCGATGACGCTGTCCGCGACCGCACTCGACGAACTCGACCGCCACTTGCTTGCCCTGCTGCGGGTGAATGCGCGCGAGAGCACGGCCAATCTGGCGCGTCGGCTCGGTGTGGCGCGAACGACCGTGGTGGCCCGCCTGGCGCGGCTCGAGCAGGCGGGCGTGATCGCCGGCTATACGGTGCGACTTGGGCAGGACGCCGCCGGCGGCGGGTTGCAGGCCTGTGTCGGCATCAGCGTGCAGCCTCGCTCGGGGCGCGACGTGTTGCGCCGCCTGAACAAGATGCCGGAGATTCACCTGCTGTGCACCGTCAGCGGCGAGTTCGACTATGTGGCCTGGCTGCATGCGGCCTCGCCAGACCAGCTCGACGCGCTGCTCGACACCATTGGTGAGATCGACGGCGTCACGCGCACCACGACGTCAGTCGTGCTCGCCCGCAAGATCGACCGGGGCGGCGTGCTGCCCTGAGCGTCGCTCGGTAATTTTCCGTAACCAGTGACCAAGAATCGGGCCGCACCCCCGCCGGCGCTCGCGCCGTCAGCGAATTTCCCCCCATTTCCCTGTGGGGTCTTGACGTCGTGCGTTTGTCGGACGAATACGTTAGTGCTAAAATTACTGAGAATTGTTTGCATTAACTTCTTTGTCTCTCTGGAGTGCGTATGCGCGTGAAATCCCTCGTGGCCGTGGCGCTGTTTGCCGGTGCCGCCACCCTGGCGAATGCCGCCGAATTTCCCATCGGAAAGCCGCTGAATGTGGCGGGTATGGAAATCAACACGGTGTATCTCCAGCCGATCACGATGGAGCCGGCCGGCATGATGCGCGACGCCGCCAAGTCGGATATTCACCTCGAAGCGGATATTCACGCGATCGCCAAGAACCCGAATGGGTATGCCGAGGGCGATTGGGTTCCCGGTCTGGAAATCACGTACAAGCTGCAAAAGATGAAGAGCGACGGCAAGACCCCGGATGGCGCGCCCATCGACGGTCTGATGATGCCGATGGTCGCGAGCGATGGTCCGCACTATGGCGACAACGTCAAGCTGGCCGGCGTCGGCAAGTACAAGCTCACGATGGTCGTGAACGCGCCGGGCACGCTGCAGGAATTCGGTTGCAAGATGGGCAGCATGCCCGCGGCCGGTGCCCACGCGGCGCACGGCGGCATGGGGCCATGGTGCTTTGGCCGTCACGTCGACAAGGAAACCGGCGTGGGCCCGTGGTTCAAGCCGATCACCAAGGAAGTGGATTTCACGTTCTCGGGCATCGGCAAGAAGGGCGGGTACTAAGCCGCCCGCGTCACCTTGACTCGGCGTTGGCCTTCGGGCCGGCGCTGTTTTCGTTTGGAGCAGAAGGATGAATCAGCGCATCGCGCGCCTGCTGGCGTCGATGACCGCCGTGGTGGCGACCTTGTTCGTGTTGGGCGGGCCGACTCTCGCCCGCGCGGATGACTTGCCCACCTTCCGGCTGGAGATGAACAACGGCAAGCTCAACCCGGCCCGCATCGAGGTGCCGGCCGGCAAGCGCATCAAGATCGAGGTGCACAACACCGGCACGAACGCCGTCGAGTTCGAGAGTCTGCAGCTTCGCAAGGAGAAGGTGCTGGCACCGGGCGCGCAGTCGTTTGTGGTGATCGCGCCGATGCAACCGGGCGAGTACAAGTTTTTCGACGATTTCCATCAGCAGGCGCAAGGCGTGATCGTTGCCAAGTAAGCCGGCCGAAGTCGTTCTGGACACACAGTAAGACACGCATCACGAGAGGAATCACACGATGGGTCAGGTCATGTTCATCGTCTGGCGCGAAAGCGTCGAGGCATTGCTGGTTGTCGGCATTCTCCATGCCTGGCTGGCCAACCCGGAGCACGGAGCCAAGCGCGGCCTGCCTTATCTGTGGGGCGGTGTGGTGCTCGGGATCGCGGCGGCGGTGGCGCTGGGGGCCGCGCTCGTCGGCTTTACCGAGGTCCTCTCGGGCGACGCGCAGGACTACTTCCAGACCGCCATGGTGCTGGTCGCCTGTGTGCTGATCGTGCAAATGGTCTTCTGGATGAAGCGTCACGGCCGAACGCTCAAGCGCGACATGGAATCGTCGCTGCGCAGGAATCAGGATCAGGGCACCTGGTGGGGTGTGCTCGTGTTGGTGGCGCTGGCCATCGCCCGCGAAGGTAGCGAGACGACCATTTTCCTGTACGGCATTGGCTTCGGTCAGCAAGGCAGCGTGCCGCCGTCGATGTGGCTCGCGGTGCTGATCGGCTTCGCGCTGGCGCTTGCCACGTTCTGGCTGCTGCAACTGGGCGGCAAGATCTTCTCGTGGCGCCTGTTCTTCCGCGTGACCGAAATCATGCTGCTGTTCCTCGCCGCAGGGTTGCTGGAGTCAGGGCTCGATCGCCTGATCTCGCTCGATCTGGTGCCGACGCTGGTCGATCAACTGTGGGACACGTCCGCACTGCTAGACGACGCCAGCCCGTTCGGTAGTCTGGTCGCCACGCTGACGGGCTATCGCGCGCATCCGGCCGGCATGAACCTGGTGGTGTATGGTGCGTACTGGCTGTTCATCTGGGCGCTGCTCAAGCGGGCAGACGGGCCCGCCAAGCAGGTCAAGCCCGCCTGAGCGGGCCGCGTGCACCGGGGGCGTGAATTGCCCGCCGGTGCACCACAACGGTCTGTCCGGACCGGCACGTGCCAGCGTCACAAGCGCCCCGGCATCGACACGATCCGACAGCCTGACAAGGTTATCCCCCGACGTACGAGTTGAGCATGAGCATCGCCATACCTGTCCCGAACCGACTGGCCCGTGCAGGGCTTTGGATGCAACGTCACGGCAAGCTGATCCGTGGCGTGCAGTGGGGCATCGTGCTCGTGTACGTGTTCCTCATCGGCGTGCCGGTCATGCTGCCGCTGCCCGACGAGACGGCGCACATCCTCAATAACCTCACCGTCTTCGCGCAGTTCACGTTCTGGGGCATCTGGTGGCCGTTCGTGCTCATCAGCATGGTCTTGATGGGCCGTGTCTGGTGCGGCGTGCTGTGCCCGGAAGGCACGCTCTCGGAATTTGCGAGCCGTCACGGACGCGGGCGCGCCATTCCGCGCTGGATGCGCTGGGGCGGCTGGCCGTTTGTGGCCTTTGCCGGCACCACGCTCTACGGCCAGATGGTCAGCGTGTATCAATATCCGAAGGCGGTGCTGCTGGTGCTTGGCGGCTCGACCCTCGGCGCGATGGTGATCGGTTATTTCTACGGCCGCGACAAACGCGTGTGGTGCAAGTACCTGTGCCCGGTCAATGGCGTGTTCTCGTTGCTCGCGCGTCTGGCGCCATTTCACTTCAAGGTCAACGAAGACGCCTGGCGTCGGTCGTATCACACCAACGGCCACAAGATCATCCCGGTCAATTGCGCGCCGCTCGTGCCGCTGCGCAATATGAAGGGCGGCGCAGAGTGCCATATGTGCGGGCGCTGCGCCGGGCACCGCGACGCCATCGCGCTCACGAGCCGCTCGCCGAGCGACGAGATCGTGAAGTTCGGGGCGACCGAGAACAACAGCGTGTGGGACAGCGTACTCGTCATGTATGGCCTGCTCGGCGTGGCCATCGGCGCCTTCCACTGGACGGCGAATCCGTGGTTCGTGGCGACCAAGACGATGCTCGCCACGTGGCTCATCGATCACAACATCATGTGGCCGTTCGAGACGAACGCGCCGTGGTTCATCTTCACCAACTACCCCGACCAGAGCGATGTCTTCTCGTGGCTCGACGGCGGCATGGTCGTCACGTACATCCTCGGCAACGGCCTGCTGCTGGGCTTGGCTTTCACGCTGATCTTCGCGCTGGCGAACCGGGCGATGGGGCCGTGGCAGACGTCGCGCTTCAATCACCTGGTGCAGTCGCTGATTCCGATTGCCGGGGCTGGGGTGTTCATCGGTCTTTCGGCCACGACGATCAGCCTGCTGCGCGCCGAGCATCTGCCGGTGTATTGGGCGAACGACGTGCGCGCGACGATTCTCGCCGCGACCACGCTGTGGAGTCTGTGGCTCGGCTGGCGTGTGACCGGACGGCATGCGCGCACGCTGGGGCGGCGTCTGGCCGGGATGGTCGGCATCGTGGCGGCGCTGGCGCTGGTCAACTGGCTCTGGCTGTTGATGTTCTGGATCTGGTGACGCCCGGCGCGCGCGCATTGGCGCGTTGCAGCCCGTGGCCTACAATGTCGCCACAAGTCTTTCTGTGTGACGCCCATGTTGCTCGCTCAACGTCTCCCGCTGTATTTCCGCCTCGTTCGTCTCGACAAGCCGATCGGCACCGTGCTGCTGCTGTGGCCAATGCTTGCGGCGTTGTGGATCGCGTCCAACGGGCATCCTGGCCTCTGGCTGTTGGCGATCTTCACGCTCGGCACGTTCCTGATGCGCTCAGCGGGCTGTGCCATCAACGATTACGCCGACCGCGACTTCGACAAGTTCGTCAAGCGCACGAAGGACCGGCCGATCACGTCGGGACGCATTCGCGCGTGGGAAGCCGTGGCCGTGGCGGCCACGCTTGCCCTGGCGAGCTTTCTGCTGATTCTGCCGCTCAACGCGCTGACCAAGTGGCTCTCCATCCCGGCATTGTTCGTGGCGGGCACCTATCCGTTCACCAAGCGCTTTCTGGCGATTCCGCAGGCGTATCTTGGCGTGGCCTTCGGCTTCGGCATTCCGATGGCCTTTGCCGCGGTGCAGAATCAGGTGCCGGTCATCGCGTGGGTGCTGCTGCTCTCGAATGTGTTCTGGTCGGTGGCCTACGACACCGAATATGCGATGGTCGATCGCGACGACGATCTCAAGATCGGCATCAAGACGTCGGCGATCACATTCGGCCGTTTCGACGTGTCGGCGATCATGCTCTGCTACGCAGGCGCGCTCGGCATTCAGGCGGGCGTGGGCGTGTATCTCGGCTTCGGCTGGCCGTTCTGGCTCGGCATGGCGGTGGCGGTGAGTTTCGCCGTCTACCACTACTTTCTGATTCGCGGACGCGAGCGCATGCCGTGCTTCGCCGCGTTCCGTCACAACAACTGGCTCGGTGCCGCCGTGTTCGCGGGCATCGCCGGGCACTACCTGCTGAGCGCGCAGGGGTAGTTTTTGGCGTAGGCGCGCACGCCGAAGCGGACGTTTGCCGATGAAATGACAACGGACCGCAGGTGAACCGAACCCCCGAAGTGGGGCGGCTCACCTGCGGTCCGTTTGTCGTTACGAGGGCCAATCAATGCGATCAATGCGACCAACGCGACCAACGCGACCAACGCGACCAACGCGACCAACGCGACCAACGCGACGGATGCGTCCGATGTGACAGATCTGACGGATCTGACGGATTCGACCGATGCGGCTGGCGCGACTGGCCGCCGATCAGGCGTCGCCCAATTCGTCGCCGAGTTCCTTGGCGCGGGTATTGGCCGCATGCACACCGCGCACGATGGCTGCCTTGATGGCGTCGCGCTCGAACGAACTGAGGGCGGCAAACGTCGTGCCGCCCTTGGACGTCACACGCTCGCGCAGCACGCTCGCGGGTTCACTCGACTGCGCCGCCAGTTGCGAGGCACCGGTAAATGTGGCGATGGCCAACTGCCGTGCCTGCTCGGACGAAAAGCCCAGCTCATGCGCGGCTTGCTCGAGCGCTTCGATGAAATAGAACACGTACGCCGGACCGCTGCCGGAGATGGCCGTTACGGCGTCGAGCTGACTTTCCTTCTCCACCCAGACAATCTGACCCGCGGCGCCCAGCACGGTCTCGGCGCGCTTGCGCTGGTCCGAATCGACCCCCGAGAGGGCCGCCAGACCGGTAATGCCCATGCCGATCAGGGCGGGCGTGTTCGGCATGCAGCGCACGATCTGATTGTGACCGCCAAGCCAGCGCGCCAGGTCGGACGCGCGAATGCCCGCCGCGATGCTGATCACCAGTTGACCGTTCAGGTGCGGCTGGAGCGCTTGCGCGACGTCCTTGAGCACCTGCGGTTTGACGGCCAGCACGATCGTATCGTAATCGCGCAGGCGATCGTTCGGGGCGCTGGCGGTGTCGACGCCATACTGCTTGACGAGGCCGTCGCGGGTCGATTCGTTGACGTCGATCGCGAGAATGTCGCGCGGGGCCGTGCCGCGCTTGACGAGTCCGCCGATCAGGGCATTGGCCATATTGCCGCCGCCGATGAATGCAATTCTCATAACCATCCTTTGCGTTGCGTAAGTCGTTGCCGACGTGTCTGACGTTACCGTCGTTCCCTCTTGCCCCGGCGAGCCGTCAAGGGACGCTCGCCGCCGGGCACGCCACGATCAGGCTCGAGAGCCGTAATCGCGTGCGCCGAAAATCGCAGTGCCGATACGCACCATTGTCGCACCCTCGGCAATCGCCGCTTCGAGATCGCCGGACATGCCCATCGACAGCGTATCGATCGCCAGGCCGTCGGCGCGCAAGGCGTCGAACAAGTCGCGCACGGCCTTGAACGGCGCGCGCTGGCGCGCCGGATCGTCCTCGGGTTCGGGAATCGCCATCAGGCCGCGCAATTGCAGATTCGGCAGCGCCGCGATGGCGCGCGCCACGGCGGGCACGTCTGCCGGCGCCACGCCGCTCTTGCTTGCTTCGCCGCTGATGTTGACCTGCAGACACACCTGCAAGGGCGGTAGATCCGTCGGGCGCTGCGCACTCAGGCGCTCCGCGATCTTCAGACGGTCGACCGAATGCACCCAGTCGAAGTGTTCCGCCACCGGGCGTGTCTTGTTACTTTGCAGCGGGCCGATGAAATGCCATTCGAGCGGTTCGCCGTGAACGCTCTCGCTGGACAGCGCGGCGATCTTGTCGAGCGCCTCCTGCACATAATTCTCACCGAATGCCCGCTGGCCGGCCGCCAGCGCATCGCGCACGGCATCGGCGCCGAAGGTCTTCGAGACCGCGAGCAAGCGCACGCTGCCCGCTGGTCGGCCAGCAGCGTCGGTGGCACGGGCAATCCGGGAAAGCACGTCGTCGAGATGAGCGGCAATGGTCGACATGAGGCGGGTTCGAGCGTCGGTGAGGCGGTGTCGTTGGCGCGGGGCGCATGGCAAAGACGTTGCAGGTCAATGATTATAGCCGTGCCCGCACTTGAGGTGCTACCCGAGAAAAATCGAGGTGCTACCCGCGCCGGCGCGCCGACCGGGCAGGCCCGGCGCACGCTGACCCGCCCCGGCGCGCGGCTTGTGGCAGACTGCGCGGTGCCAACCTTCACTCGGAGCCAGAGATGCGCG
This sequence comes from Pandoraea eparura, assembly GCF_902459725.1. GTDB lineage: Bacteria > Pseudomonadota > Gammaproteobacteria > Burkholderiales > Burkholderiaceae > Pandoraea > Pandoraea eparura. The sequence goes on along the minus strand of NZ_CABPSH010000001.1, from coordinate 448,023 downwards.
CGAATTCGCAGCAAGTGTACGATTTTTCCGTCCAGACGCTCGCGGGCGAGACCGTCAGTCTGTCGCAGTATCGCGGCAAGGTGCTGCTCATCGTCAACACGGCGAGCGAATGCGGATTCACGCCGCAGTACGCCGGCCTGCAAGCGCTATACGAACAGCTCGGCCCGCGCGGCTTCGAAGTCCTCGCGTTCCCGTGCAATCAATTCGGCAAGCAGGAACCGGGCGACGCGCAGGCCATTCGCAGCTTCTGCGATCTGCGCTTTCACGTCACGTTTCCGATGTTCGCCAAGGTCGACGTCAAAGGGCCGAATGCCGCGCCGCTCTATGCCTACCTGACGCAGGAGAAGCCCGGCGTGCTGGGCACGAAGGCAATCAAGTGGAATTTCACGAAGTTCCTTGTCGATGCGACGGGGCAGGTCGTGGCGCGCTATGCCCCGACGGCGAAACCCGAAGACATTCGCGCCGACATCGAAAAGCGGCTTCCCGCCTGAGCGTTGGCACGGTCTGACGGCGCCGCCCCCGTCAGACCGTTGTGCGGATCGACTCAGAAGCCGAAACGCTCGCACATCTGTCGCCAACGACGCATGATGTGGCCCTGCGGCTCGGCAAGACGACGCGTCGGGTTCGCGTCCTCGCGCAGGGCGATCTTCGCGCCGGCGTCGCTGGTCAGCGCCAACCAGCCGGACGTCTCGACCACATACACCTGCCCCGCCGTCAGCGCGACGGCGTCTCGCCAAACGCGCCCCGACAGCCAGCGCGGTGCGAGCCTGAACGCGACCCGACCTTGCTGGACATGGAACACCGTGTCGCGGCTTGCATAGGCATGGAACGATTGCCCGCGCGCCAACGTAAGCGGCGCGGCTCGCGTGCCCGACGTATCGCCGTGTGTGCCGGCCGGGCGAGGGGCGGTTCGGGGGAGGGCAATGCATCCGCTGGACGATTCAGCCTCGACGTGACGTCGCGCGAGCCCGACATCGGAAGACGCGGGCGGCAGCGAGGACAGCGAGGACAGCGAGGACAGGGTGGGCAACGACGGCAGCGGGGGCGTGGAGGGCTTGGTCATGACGGACTCCGGGGCGTTGAACGGGTGAGTCAAGCGTATCGGTCGCTGGTCCGCCCCGGTAGGCACACAGGGGACCCGTTTCGCCCGCAACAGAGCGGCACCGGGCAATCTGTTACGATCCCAATTCATCGAATCTGTATCTGTTATGGTCGCGTGCCATACCGGATCATTGGCGCATGAATGCCGTCACACTCCCCTTGGTTGCTTCGGACGACACGCTGCCGCTGAGCGCGGGCGATCCGATGGCCCCGCCTGTCGCCGTCCCGCAGGAGCGCGCGCCGCTCTACCGCCAGCTCGCCGGTCATTACCGTCATGCCATCGAGGCGGGCACGCTCGCGCCGGGCGACCGCATGCCGAGCGTGCGCATGTTGATGGAGCGGCACCAGGTCAGCCTGTCGACGGCGTTGCAGATGTGCCGTCACCTGGAGGCACAAGGCCTGCTCGAGGCGCGTCCCCGCTCGGGTTACTTCGTGCGTGCGCCGGCCCGGGCGAGTCTCGTGCCGGTGGCCGAGCCGCGGCCCTGGGTGCCCGACCTGAGGCAATACGTCGGCATCAATCAGCGGGTGTCGTCGATCCTTGCGCGAGGGCTGCAGGCCGAGGTCAAGATCAACCTCGCCGTCGCCCACGGGTCCCCGTCGCTTTATCCGGTCAACGCGCTGCGCCAGGCCACGATTCGCGCGTTGCGCGATCATCCGCTGCTCTACGGCACGCCTCCGCCGGGCGGCGGCGAGGCGCGGTTTCGCGCGGCGATTGCCCGCCGTGCCCTGGACGCGCGCATGAATATCAATCCCGAGGAGATCGTCGTCACGCACGGGTGTATCGAGGCGATCAATCTCGCGCTGCGGGCGGTGGCCGGCACTGGCGACGTCGTGGCCGTCGAGTCGCCGACCTACTACGCGCTGCTGCAGACGCTGGAGAGCATGGGCATGCGGGCGCTCGAAATTCCCACCAGTCCGCAGACCGGCATCTCGCTCGAGGCGCTCGAGTTGGCGAGCGAGACCTACGAGAACATCAAGGCGGTCATCGTCGTGCCGCATTTCCAGAATCCGCTCGGGTCGGTGATGCCGGATGCGCACAAGGCGCGGCTCGTGAGGTGGGCGGCATCGCGCGGCATCGCAATCATCGAGGACGACACCTATTCGGCGCTTGGCGACGACGGCAATATCCCTGCCGCGGTTCGCTCATGGGACACAACCGGCAACGTGATTCATTGCGCATCGCTGCACAAGACCCTGGCGCCGGGCATGCGCCTGGGCTGGATAGCGGGCGGCAAGTGGCAGGGGCGTGTGGAGATGCTCAAATATGCGCAGACGCGGCCCAACGAAGTGCTCGCCCAGATGGCGATGGGGGAGTTCATCGACTCGCCCCGTTACGATCGTCACCTGCGTCGTCTGCGCGCCCAGTTGCGCGAGCATCGCGCGGCGATGGCCGAAGCGATCGCGACCTACTTCCCGGCGGGCACGCGCCTGACGTTGCCCGCGGGCGGATTGAGTCTGTGGGTGGAGATGCCCGGCGGCGTCAGCTCGGAGCGACTGTTCGACGCGGCGCTCGCCAAGGGGATTCGCGTGGCGCCGGGCAGTCTGTTTTCCAACTCGGCGCGCTACGATCACTTTCTGCGCATCAACGGCGGCCAGCCATTCACGCGCGAGATCGACTCAGCGGTGCGCACGCTCGCGACCGAGGTCACACGCCTGCTGGACGCGAAGCGCTGAACGCTCGGGCGTGAGTGATGCCGCTACGCCCGGCCAAGCCAAGCGCCGCGCCATCGGGTTCAGAACTCGGGATACATCCGTCCCGGGTTGAAGATGCCGGCGGGGTCGAATACCGACTTCAGATTGCGGTGAATGCGCATGACCGGTGCGGGGAGCGGCGTGAAGACGCTCACGCCAGGCTCGCCGTAGCGGAAGAGCGTGGCATGCCCGCCGTCCTGCCGCGCCGCCGAGCGCACGATTTGCGCGTCGGCATCGGTGATCCACCAGCGCTGCGCGCCGCCCCACTCAATCAGTTGCTTGCCCGGCAGCCGGTGCGGCTCGGCCGTCGACGGCACTGCCAGGCGCCACAGCGCCTGCCCCGGTCCCGCGTCGGCGAAGAAATTGTCGGTCTGCTCACGGATGGCATGCCAGAACTTGGCGGCATGTATGGCATCGACCAGCTCGCCCCCCATCTTCACGCGCGCGGCCTTGATCGCCGCCGACGCCCCCGCCAGACGAATCACCAGCAACTCGTTGCGCCACGCACTGCCGGTGATCGGCAGCGGCTGCCCGCCCCATTCGTTGAGCTTGCGCACGGCATCGATGGCGTTCATCTCGAATTGCAGCGTCAGCTCGGCGAATGGCAGCGGCAGCACCTTGATCGACACCTCGAGAATCAGGCCCAGCGTGCCGAGCGAGCCGGCGAGCATGCGCGAGACGTCGTAACCGGCGACGTTCTTCATCACCTGTCCGCCGAAGTTCAGCACGTGACCCCGACCATCCATCAACTTGGCACCGAGCACAAAGTCGCGCACGGCGCCCACGGCGCTGCGACGCGGCCCGGCAAGCCCGGCGGCCACCGCGCCGCCGAGGGTGGCGCCATGACCGAAGTAGGGCGGCTCGAACGGCAGCAACTGATTGCGTTCGGCGAGCGCCGCTTCGACGTCGGCCAGTGGCGTGCCGCACCGGGCGGTGATGACCAGTTCCGCCGGGTCGTAGGCGACGATGCCGCTGTAGGCGCGTGTGTCCAGCACGTCGCCCACGCGTTGCTGGCCGTACCAGGCCTTGGTACCGCCGCCGCGCAGTTGAAGCGGCGCGCGGTGCGCCGTGGCGTGCTCGATGACGGCGCGGAAGTGCTCGAGTGTGTCGTTCGTATCGGTCATCAACTGGGTTCTGGTGGCGGTGGCGGGTCGGATTGATAGGGCCCCAGCTCGCTGCCGCAATCCTTGCAGTAGCGGGCATCGGGGTCGTGCCCTTCGGTGTGGCACTGTTGGCAGGTGCGTGTGGTGATCGCTCGCTTGCGCATCGCCGAATGAATTTCGGCACCCATGATGCCGGTGGGAATCGCAATCACGCTGTAGCCGAGCAACATGACGAAGCCGGTGATCGCCTTGCCCAGTGCGGTGACGGGTACCACGTCGCCATAGCCGGTGGTCGTGAGCGTGACGATGGCCCAGTAGATGCCCACGGGAATGCTCGTGAAACCGTGCTCCGGTCCCTCGATGATGTGCATGAGCGTGCCAAAGATCACTACGATGATCGAGATGAACCCGAGAAACACGAGGATCTTGCGGCGTGCATTATAGAGCGCAACGCTGAGTACCCCGGCTTCGTTCACATACGCCGTGAGCTTGAGAATCCGGAACGCGCGCATCAGGCGCAGCAGGCGCACGTCGATCAGGCCGTGCAGCTCGGGCACCAGAATCGCGAGGTAGGTCGGCAGGATCGCCAGCAGATCGATGACGCCGTAGAACGACAGTGCGTAACGCACCGGCCGGTGCGCGCTGAGCAGTCGCGCGAGGTACTCGGCGGTGAAGAGCAGCGTGAAGAACCACTCGAGAATCGCCATCGGCAGCGAGGCGGTAGCCTGCACGGCCGGCACGCTCGACACGATGACCGTGAGCACCGACAGCACGATGGCGATGAGCAGTGCGATGTCGAACAGGCGGCCCTGGCGCGTGTCGGCCTCGAAGATGATGACGTAGAGCCGCTGCCGCCAATCGTGCGGCAGCCATTCCGACAGCGCGCGCATGTCAGAACCTCGGCAGGTCGGGATGCGGTAACAGACCGCCGCGCACGTGCAGCTTGCCGTATTCGGCGCAACGCGCGCGCGTGGGAATGCCCTTGTCGGGGTTGAGCAGTCCGACCGGGTCGAACGCGCGCTTCACCCCGAAGAACGCGTCGCGCTCGTCGGGCGAGAACTGCACGCACATCGAGTTGATCTTCTCGATGCCCACGCCGTGTTCGCCTGTGATCGTGCCGCCAAGTTCAACACATGCTTCGAGAATGTCGCTCCCGAACGCCTCGGCGCGATGCCACTCGTCGAGGTCGTTGCCGTTGAAAAGAATGAGTGGATGCATATTGCCGTCTCCCGCATGAAAGACGTTAATACAGCGCAACCCGTACTGTTGTTCCAGACCCTCGATGCGTTTGAGCAACGTCCCAATCGCGCGGCGCGGAATCGTGCCGTCCATGCAGTAATAGTCAGGCGAAATGCGTCCGGCGGCGGGGAATGCGTTCTTGCGTCCCGACCAGAAGCGCAGGCGCTCTTCTTCGCTGCGGGAAATCTGCAACCGCGTCGCGCCCGAGGTGCGCAGCACATGGGAGATGCGCATGATTTCCTCGGCGACCTCTTCCGGCGTGCCATCCGATTCGCACAGCAGGATGGCGGCGGCGTCGAGATCGTAGCCGGCGTGGACAAACGATTCGACGGCCTGGGTGGCCGGCTTGTCCATCATTTCGAGCCCCGCCGGGATGATGCCCGCCGCGATGATGGCGGCCACGGCGTTGCCGCCGGTCTCCACGTCGTCGAAGCTCGCCATGATGAGCTGTGCCGTCTGCGCCTTGGGCACCAGCTTGACGGTGATTTCGGTCACCACGCCGAACATGCCCTCGCTGCCGATGAAGACCGAGAGCAGGTCGAGACCGGGGGCGTCGGGGCCGAGCGAGCCGAACTCGATGGCCTCGCCGGACATCGTGATGGCGCGCACGCGCAGCACGTTGTGCACGGTCAACCCGTACTTCAGGCAGTGCACACCGCCGGAATTCTCGGCGATGTTGCCACCGATGGTGCAGGCGATCTGCGACGACGGATCAGGCGCGTAATACAGGCCGTACGGCGCGGCGGCTTCGGAAATCGCCAGATTGCGAACGCCGGGCTGCACCGTGGCGGTACGGGCATAGGGATCGACTTCAACGATCTTCTTGAACTTGGCGAGCGAGAGCACCAGGCCGTCGGCGATGGGCATTGCCCCGCCGGAGAGGCTGGTGCCCGCGCCACGCGGCACGACCGGAATGCCGAGCTGATGACAGGCCTGCAGAATGCGCTGCACCTGCGATTCGGACTCGGGCAGCACGACGGCGAGCGGCACGCGTCGATACGCAGCGAGACCATCGCACTCGTATGGCGTGGTGTCCTCGCGTCGATGCAGAATGCAATGCGGCGGCAGAATCTGCGAGAGCGCGTCGAGCAAGTGACGCTGACGCGTGTTCAGGGCGTCGGCGTCATCGGTCGCGGCACCCGCCGGAAGCGGGCCGGATTGTCCGTGCGGGGTGGCGGGAGCATTCATGCGGCGTTCAGTCCGCCGGGTGCAACTGGAAAATCTTGCCCGGATTGAGCAGATTGTGCGGATCGAGCGACAGCTTGATCGCACGCATGACGTCGATGGCGCCTTCCCCGTGTTCGGTGACGAGAAAGCCCATCTTGTGCAGGCCCACGCCGTGTTCGCCGGTGCACGTGCCGCCCATGCGAATCGCGCGCTCGACAATGCGCCGGTTGAGCCGCTCGGCCTCCTCGATGTCGTCGGGCTTGTCCGGGTCGATCAGGATCGCGACGTGGAAATTGCCATCGCCCACGTGACCGACGATCGGGCAGGGCAGGCTCGACGCCCGCAGGTCCTGTTCGGTCTCGCCCACGCACTCCGCCAGGCGCGAGATCGGCACGCAAACGTCTGTGGTGACTGCGCGGCAACCCGGCCGGAGTTGCAGCATCGCAAAGTACGCGTTATGCCGCGCGCTCCACAGGCGGTTGCGGTCTTCGGTGCGGGTGGCCCATTCGAAGCCGGTCCCGCTGTTTTCCTTGGCCAGGGCTTCGACGGTCTCCGCCTGCTCCTTCACGCCGGCCTCGCTGCCGTGGAATTCGAAGAACAGCGTTTGCGTCTCGGGCAACGTCATCTTGGAATGCTTGTTGATGGCGCGCACGGCCAGCGCGTCGACGAACTCGACGCGCGCAACCGGCACGCCCAACTGAATCGTCTGGATGACGCAATTCACTGCATCGGTCATGGTGGGGAACGCGCAGATCGCGGCCGACACGGCCTCGGGCTGCGGATACAAACGCACCGTCACCTCGGTAATGATGCCCAGCGTGCCTTCGCTGCCGACGAACAGGCGCGTCAGGTCGTAGCCGGCCGAGGACTTGCGCGCGCGCGTGCCGGTATGGATCACGCGGCCGTCAGCGAGCACGACGGTCAACGCCAGCACGTTCTCGCGCATGGTGCCGTAGCGCACGGCATTGGTGCCCGACGCGCGCGTGGCGCACATGCCGCCGATGCTGGCGTCGGCGCCCGGGTCGATCGGAAAGAACAGGCCCGTGTCGCGCAGCGCTTCGTTGAGCGCCTTGCGCGAGATGCCCGGCTGTGTGGTGACGGTCAGGTCTTCCGCGTTGATCGAGACGACCTCGTTCATCTCCGAGAGGTCGAGCGACAGGCCCCCCTCGACCGCGAGCAGGTGCCCCTCGAGCGACGATCCCGCGCCGTACGGAATGATGGGGACGTGGTATTTGGCGCACAGCTTGACGATCTGCGAGACCTCGTCGGTACTGTGCGCGAAGGCGACGGCGTCGGGCAGCATGGGGTCGAACGGAGACTCGTCCCGGCCGTGGTGTTCGCGCAGCGCCGTCTGGGTGCTCACGCGCTCCCCCAGCAGCGCTTTCAGCTCGGTGAGCAGCACGTCGGGAAACGCACGCTTGGCGGCGAATGGCAGATGGGGGTGATTCACGGCTTTCTCCTTCGGGTCTCCGGGCGGCCAGCGCCGATCAGCGGCGGCCGTCTCCAAGTCAGGGGCGAGGTCTCGGGCATGGCCTGGAGCAACATGATGCCGGGGCGCACGTCCTGACGTCTTATGAGCGGGGATTTTACGCTGTGGCGGCGTTTTTCCCCACCCTTTGCGTCATATCATACGGACTTGCCGCGACTGCGCGACATCGGAATTGCCCGAAAAGCAGGCATCCGGGGTGTGTGCGGTCCATTTCAATCAACGCAGGCAGGTCGGTCCGCGCCCGGATGGCGGGCTGGCGGGCAAGCCGTGCCGCGAAGGGTAGGGATCAGAAGATGGGGAATCGTTTGAGCAAGATCGTCACGCGTACGGGCGACGGGGGCAAGACCGGTCTTGGGGACGGCGCACGCGTCGACAAGTTCAGCACGCGTATCGTCGCCATCGGCGAGATCGACGAGACCAACTCGCACATCGGCGTCCTGCTGTGCGAAGCCCTGCCGCCCGACGTGCACGCCGTGCTTCTCGAGATTCAGCACGATCTGTTCGACCTTGGCGGGGAACTGAGCATGCCGCGTCATACGCTGATCGGCGACGCTCAGGTGGCCAGACTCGACGATTGGATCGCGCAATACAACGCCGATCTGCCGTCGCTCAAGGAGTTCATCCTGCCGGGCGGCACGCGCGCGGCGGCGCTCGCGCATGTGGTCCGAACCGTGGCCCGGCGCGCGGAACGCGCCATGGTGGCGCTCGGCGCCGAGGAAACGGTGGCCCCCGCGCCGCGTCAGTACGTCAACCGTCTGTCCGATCTGATGTTCGTGCTCGCGCGGGTGCTCAACCGGGCCGGCGGCGGCACCGACGTGCTGTGGCGGCACGACCGAGCCGAGGGCGGGGCGTAATCAAGCGACCGGACACGGGCACACTCGACCGCCCTGCGCGCTGGTTACGGTCAGGCGGGGAAATCTGGCGGCCACTGGCCGCCCATGCCCGGCATTGCCTGCGCCTTAGTTGCCTGCGCCACGTGCCAGACGGCGCGCCCGCACGGCCTCGGCCAGCGTATCGAGCACCTTCAGGCTGTCTTCCCAGTCGATGCAGGCATCGGTGATGCTCTGGCCGTAGGTCAGAGGCTTGCCCGGCACGTGATCCTGGCGCCCGGCCACAAGGTTCGACTCGACCATCACGCCGATGATGCGGTCGTCGCCCGCGGCGATCTGGCGGGCAATGTCCTCGCAGACCGGGATCTGGTTCTCGTGCTTCTTCTGGCTGTTCGCGTGCGACGCGTCGACCATCACGCGCGCGGCCAGGCCGGACTTGGCGATGTCGTCGCAGGCGGTTTGCACGCTGGCGGCGTCGTAGTTCGGCGTTTTGCCGCCACGCAGGATCAGATGGCAGTCCTCGTTACCTGCGGTCGACACGATGGCCGAATGACCGCCCTTCGTCACCGACAGGAAATGGTGCGGCTGCGACGCGGCCTTGATGGCGTCGACGGCGATCTTGACGTTGCCGTCGGTGCCGTTCTTGAACCCGACCGGGCACGACAGGCCCGACGCCAGTTCGCGGTGCACCTGCGATTCGGTGGTGCGCGCGCCGATGGCGCCCCACGACACGAGATCGGCGATGTACTGCGGGCTGATCATGTCGAGGTACTCGGTGCCGGCGGGCAGACCCAGTTCGTTGATCTGGGCCAGCAGGTCGCGCGCGAGGCGCAGCCCGTCGTTGATCTTGAAGCTGTTGTCCATGTGCGGGTCGTTGATCAGACCCTTCCAGCCCACCGTCGTACGCGGCTTCTCGAAGTACACACGCATCACGATTTCGAGTTCGCACTTCAGGCGCTCGCGCTGTTCGACCAGACGCGCCGCGTATTCCATCGCGGCTTTCGGATCGTGGATCGAGCACGGGCCGATGATGACGACGAGACGGTCTTCCATGCCGTGCAGCACGCGGTGAATGGCGCCGCGCGAGCGATGGATGAGGTCCGCGCTCTTGTCCGAGCACGGGTATTCGCGAATCAGATGCGCCGGCGGCGTCAGTTCCTTGAGCTCGCGAATACGGACATCATCGGTGTTGTGGGGAGGCATGGTATTTCTCCTGGGCAGTTCGAGCTGCGGTTCGTTTCTCGGGATTCGGGTCAAAAAAAAACCGCCAGACTGGCTGGCGGTTTTTCAGGATTCGTTTCGGTGCTTACTGCTGCAACTGCCCCTCTCCTTCCGCCAGCGGTGTGAGAATCGCAAAAAAATAAAAGTAAAACGAATGGGCGGTCATGAGAGGCGTCTTCGACATTGCATTGCACGCGTTTGCCGTGCACAGGAACCACTTTATACGCCTAATCGAATGGCGCCGCAACCGCGATAGCCGCTATCTGACCGGAAAACGCGCAGAATTTCCGCATTCCGATATCAAGAATTGCGTTGAATAACTGTGTTTTTCAAAAAATGCGCGAAAACGCCCGGTTTGAGCCGGGCGCTTTGCTATGCTTGACGCATTTTTTGCGGTGCGCCATCCGACGCGTGACACGGCACGCGCCGCAGGCCTTGCTAACGCTGCAATGTGCTGCGTTGTGCATGGACCATGCCGGTGTCAGGCCGTACCGCCGACCGTCATGTTCTCCATGCGCAGCGTGGGCTGTCCGACGCCCACCGGCACGCTCTGGCCTTCCTTGCCGCAAACGCCCACGCCTGAGTCCAGCGACATGTCGTTGCCGATCATGGTGACGTCCTTGAGCGATTCCGGGCCGTTGCCGATGAGCGTGGCGCCCTTGACCGGATACGTGATCTTGCCGTCCTCGATCATGTAAGCCTCGGACATCGAGAACACGAACTTGCCGTTGGTGATGTCGACCTGACCGCCGCCGAAGTTCACGGCATACAGCCCGTGCTTGACCGACGCGATGATCTCCCCGGGATCCTTGTCGCCGCCGAGCATGTACGTGTTGGTCATACGCGGCATCGGCAGCGCGGCATACGATTCGCGGCGGCCGTTGCCCGTCACCGGCATCTTCATCAGACGCGCGTTCAGGCTGTCCTGCATGTAGCCGCGCAGAATCCCGTCTTCGATGAGCGTGGTGCACTGCGTCGGATTGCCTTCGTCGTCGATGTTCAGCGAGCCGCGACGGTTGGAGAGCGTGCCGTCGTCGACCACCGTGACGCCCTTGGCGGCGACACGCTCGCCGAGGCGTCCGGAGAAGGCCGACGAGCCCTTGCGGTTGAAGTCGCCTTCCAGGCCGTGGCCGATGGCTTCGTGCAGCAGCACACCGGGCCAGCCCGGGCCGAGCACGACGGTCATCGCGCCGGCCGGCGCCGGACGGGCGTCGAGCTTGACGATGGCGCCGTCGACCGCTTCCTTGACGTATTTTTCGAGCAGATCGTCGGTGAAGAACGCGTAGTCCAGCCGCGCACCGCCGCCGCTGTTGCCCATTTCACGGCGGCCGTTGGATTCGACGATGACCGTGACTGACACACGCACCAGCGGTCGCACGTCGGCGGCGATCACGCCGTCGCTGCGCGCGACCAGCACGACGTCGTACTCGCCGGCCAGTCCGGCCATCACCTGCGACACGCGCGGATCGCGCGCGCGGGCGAGCTTTTCGATGCGTTCGAGCAACGCCACCTTGCCATTCGCGTCGAGCGAGGCGAGCGGATCGGACGGCAGGTACAGCCCGTGACCGCTGGTATTCGAGAGCTTGCTGCCGACTTTCACACGCCCGCGCCCGGCCGTGGCGATGCTGCGCGTGGCGGCGGCGGCGTCCTTGAGCGCGATGTCGGAGATGTCGTCGGAGTAGGCGAACGCGGTGCGGTCGCCCACGATGGCGCGCACGCCCACGCCCTGATCGATCGAAAACGAACCCGATTTGACGATGCCTTCCTCGAGGCTCCACGCTTCGCTGCGCGTGTACTGGAAGTACAGGTCGGCGTAGTCCACGCGGTGCGTGAAGATGTCGCCCAGCGCGCGTTGCAGGTGGCTTTCGTCGAGGCCGTACGGCGTGAGCAGCAGCTCACGGGCGGTGGCCAGGTTCTGGATGCCGGTGTCGATGATTTTCATGCGGTGTCAGGCCAAGGAAATGTATTCGGTAGATGAGGGCGAAAGCGACGAAATCAACCCTGCGGCACGCGATGCCGCCCGGCGCGCGCACGCGCCTGTGGCTCGGCGTCTCGGTGGCCCCAGCGTACCGCAACCGATCGCCGTGCGCGCGGCCCGTCGAGCAGACGCGGGCGGCGGGTACGACGTCGAGCGTACCGTCGCCCGTGACACGGGACAACTCGGGAAAACGCAGGTCGTCGTTGTCCGACACGCCCGACACGCCCCCCGGCAAGCCCGGCTGGCCCACGCGGCCATCCGGCGCGCCGGCAAGGAGCGCTTCCAGTGTCCGTCTGGCATCGCCGCAGCGGTGGCGGACTTGGTGGCGGATGGCGTGTCGAAACTCGTCATGTCAGGGGTGGATTCAGTGCGGAACCGAGTATCGGCATATCGGACATATCGGGCATATCGGTCATGTCGGTCATGTCGGTCATGGCGGTCATGGCGGGCACACCAAACGCGTCAGGCGTATCGAATCGACCCTCAATTGCCGCGCAAGCCGCCCGGCTGCGCGATATTTTGCGCGCTGGGCCGGGTTTCCAGGGATGCATCGATCTTACTCTTATTGCTGTCGACCTGTTCGATGACGGGATTGTCCCAGGAGCCGCTCACGCGATAGGTCGTCGAGAGCGTGCGCGAGAGCTGCTCGCCCAGCGCCAGTTGCGCGAAAAACGAACCGATGCCCAGTGCCGGGTTGACAATCGCCCACGCGAGCGAGGCCGACGCCGCATTGATCTTCGGCAGCACCAGCACGTTCAGGTCCTGCGTCTCGCGCGCGAGGTCGGTATGGCCATCGATTCTGATGGTCGCCGCATTGGCGTTGATCGTCAGATCGGTGGTGTTGGCCACGCCGCCCTGCATTGTGGCGTTCCCGTCGATGCTGTCGAACGGCAGGCCGCTGCCGATCACGCTGTTGAAGTCGAACGTCAGGATCTTGGCGAGCGTTTGCACCGACAGAATGCCCAGCAGCTTGGCCAGTCCGGGGTCGGCCTTCAGGATCTGCCCGCGCTTGAGGTCGATCGCCACGCGGCCACCGAGCGTCGGATAATCGATCGCATCGGGACCGCCGCGCCAGCCGAAGCGGCCCGAGACCGTGCCCGAGCCGTCCTTGAGCGTTTTGGGCAGCCCCAGGCGGTCGAGCAGGCCGCCGGCATCCTTCACGTCGAGATGGAAATCGAGCACGGTGCGGCGCGGCACGACATCGCTGCCCGCGGCGGCCGCGCGGCGACGCGAGGTCCGCCAGTTACCTTTGACGTTGAGCGTGGCGGCGCTGTTGCTCAGCGACAGTTGGGTGAGCTGCCACACGGGCACGCCGTCCTCGACATCGTTGTGTGCATTCAACTCCAGCCGGCCCAGCGGCTTGTCGCGCAGGACGAAATCGTTCGCCACGACGTCGATGGCCGGGAATTCGTCGCTCGGTTCGTCGAGCACTTGCGTGAGGACGTCGTTGCCGTGGTCCTCGCGCGGAATCACCAGCTTCGCGAGCCGTGCGCGCACGGTGCCCGATGGGTTCTTTGCATCGGGCGCATGCCACTCGGCGAAACCGGAAACGAGATCGGAGGCCAGGCTGACCTGCCAGTCGCGATCGTCGCGCTGTGCGCCCAGCACCAGTTCTGGCCACTGGCGCGACATCAGCCGCACCTGCTTCGCATGCAGCGCGATACGCGTCGGCAGGTACGGCGTGAGCGCGCCGAATTCGTCGCGTGCCGTCGTGGCTGTGGCTGACGCGGCCGCCGGCGCGGGGGATGTGCTGCCGCTACCTACAGCGCCGTCAGTGCCCTTGGGGTCTTGTGCGCTGGCCGTTCCGGCGTCGCTGCTGAGCGACGCGATAACGCCGCGCCAGGCGTCAACGTCGAGCGTATCGAACTGGGCCGCCGCCTGTACGCCCTCGCGCGGTGCGGGCACGGGCTGATTGATGCCGATGCCGCCACGCAGTACCTCGACGCGTGCGCCACTCCCTGCGCTTCCCCCGGTGCGCTGCTGTACGTAATTGCCCTGAACGCTGCCGATGGCGAAGTCGAGCGTCTCGATGCGTCGGCCGCCCGGGTTGGCCAGGGGGCGCAGCGTGAAGCGCGCGGGCAGTGAGGTCTCCGCGCTCTTGCCGAGTGGCGCGGGCAGGCTCACGGCCAGGCCGGTGAGCGTGGATTGCACGGCCACCTCGGTCATCCCCTGACGTACCGTGACCGTCGCCGTGTAGGGGGTGCTGCCCGTCATGCGCTTGGCCAGTTGCGCGACCGACGCGCTCTCCCGATTGTCACGCAGCCCTTGCGCGGTCAAGGCGCCAGCGATGTTCAGCGCGATGGTGCCGTCGTCGCGGCTGCCGCCTGAGGCGCGCACGTCGCCGCCCAGGAATGTGCCGCGCAGATTGTTCAGCGTGATGCCGCGCTCGGTGAATGCCAGGTCGCCGTCTACCGCACCGAAGGTCGGCAAGCCGCTCAGCAGCGTGATGTCGTTGCGCAAAAAGCGTGCGCGTCCGGTGACCTTCGATCGATCGGTGTGATCGAGCGGCATCGACAACTGCAACGCGAGCTGTGTGGTGCCGCTCGCGCGGGTCTCGTCGGTAAAGTCGCCGATCCAATGCCCGACCGGGCTGCCGTTCAGGTACTTCACGAAGTCCGCCGCGGGGCCGCGGGCGTCGCCCTTGAGCGTGAGCACGGAATCGTCCTGGCCGATGTCGTTGATGTCGCCCACTACCTGCGTGAGCGTCACGCCGAAGACCGTGCCGCTGTCGATGGCGATGTGCAGCTTGTCGGCGTTGAAGCGCAGATTGCCGCGCACCTTCTCGAAGGCCGGCCAGACTTCGGTATGGCCGGGACGCAGCGGCGACGGGTTGAAAGTGACGTCCGCGAGCGGTATGTCGATGCGGAACTTGCCGCCGCCCTTGGGGTAAGGGAAGTCGTCGAGGTCGCCCTGCACCTCGAACGGCGCGTTCTGCACCGTGCCCGCGAGCAGCGCGCGTTGCAGGTAATCGCGCACGCTCGCGCCGATGTCGGTCGGCAGGTAGCGCGGCACCGCGCTGGCGTTCGCGCGCACGATGTTGCCTTTCAGGTCGACGATGCCGTTGCCCTTGCCGCCGTTATGCCACGTACCGCTCACATCGCCCGTCAGCTCGGCATTTTGCAGGTGCAGGGCGTCGACGCGCACCTGCACGTTCGCCGGGGCGTCGCGCTGGGTCGCCGAGTGCGAGACGCGCCACGAGGTGCGCGCGGTGAGCGAGTCGAGGTCGATGCGCGGCTGGTCGAAGCGGCCGGGGAAGTCGAGCGAGGCGTGCTTTGCATCGAGCGTCAGGCTGCCGCGCGACTGGTCGGCATCGATGTGTCCGCCCAGATGGGCGAAACCGGGACGCCCGGCATTGGGCGACCCCGGATCCGCCGGCGGATGCGTACTGGGCGCGCTATCGATGCCGAGATCATCGAAGTCGGCGACCACCCGGTAGCGTTCGCGTTCGGGCGGCAGTTGCCGGATCCCCGGCAGGTCGCGCCAGTTGCTTGGGCCGTGGGGCTTCGGGGCCTGGTAGCTGATGTCGAAATTGGCCAACCGGCCGCGCGGCTGGAAGCTCGCGAGCGCATCGCGCGTTTGCGCATCGAGCGGCAACGACGGCACCAGCGCCATCGCGGCGCCGATGTCGAAGCGCTGGCCCGCGAAGGCAACGTGAAGGCCGTGTTCGGTCGTGGCCGGCGCGTAGGTGCCACGTAAATCGGGCACGTCGAGCGTCGGGCGCCCCGCGGCCTGCAAGGTCAGATCGCGGGCGCGCAGTTGCCAGCCGGCGTTGGACTGCGGCCCCGCGCGGGTGACGTCGATGCGTCCCTGCGTGGCGTCGAAGGTCAGCGGCGGCAGATTGTCGGCCAACTGGACCGACGTGTTCGCGCCCGCGGCGCGCAGCGTCGCCCCCGTGATCGCGCCGCCGTCGAAGTCGACCCATGCCCGAGCGGCAATGCGACCGCGTGAGTCCTTGCCCGGCAAGTCGACGTAGCGGGCCAGTTCGGTCAGGTCGAGCGTGCCGACCTCGCCATAGAGCTGACCGCGCCAGCGCTTGACTTCGCCGGGGCGCGCAAACAGCGCATGGGTGAATCGCGCGCGAATGTCGAGCGGTGCCACGACGCCCGTCGGCGGCGTCGCCTGCATGCCGAAGCGATGCTCGAAGCCGCGATTGCGCAGCATGGCGTTGACCTGCGTGACGACGACATCGGGCGCATCGCGCGTGGCATCGCGCCAGCGCAGGGTGCCGTTGCGAATCACGACGCGCGACTGACGCATGAGCCAGTCGGCGGGGGTCGAGTCGGTCGTGCCGCCGCTGCCAGTCACCGGCATGCCCGCGACGAGGATCGTGCCATCGGCGAGGCGCTCGATGGTCAGATCGGGTTCAGATAGCGTGAGATTCGACAGGCGCACGTCGAGGTGGATCAGACTGGTCCACGAGAGCACCGCGTCGAGCCGGTGAAGCGTCAGGCTGGGCTCGGCGGGCGGCGGCGCGCCGGGCGGCGTGTTCGGCGCGTTCGGCGCGTTCGGCGTGGCACGTGCGGGGTTCGTCGCACGCGTTGCCTGCGCCGCGCGGGAGGCGAGTGAAGCGAGTGACGTGATGGCGGGCGCGTGCGCGGGGCGTGCCGGTCGTGTAATACGAACGTCTTCGAGCGTCAGGTAGGGGTGCCAGCCGTGCCAGACGGCGTCGATGCGGCCGATGGTGACGGGCAGGCCGATGGCGCGCGAGGCGGCCGCTTCGATCTGCGGGCGGTAATCCGACACCCGGGGCAGGATGACATAGCGGGTCGTGAGGACGACGGCGCCGAGTCCGAAATAGACGATGACGACGAGCGCCAGCAGCCATTCCAGGCCCAGTCGCAAGCCACGCGGCAGTGACGAGAACCAGGACCGGTTGCCGGTGGACGAGGCGGGCGGCTTACGGTCGGTCATGCTGCGCGTCTACGAGGGAATGTGGTAGTTTCTGTGGCAAAGACTGTAACACAAGCCCAAGGCCGCCCGACGGCCCGGCCGTAGGAGAAACAGACGGGTGATCCGGCGTTATCTCGCGCACGGGTAAGCCTTCGAAAGTCTCTTCATTCTCATTGCTGACCGGAACCCCGCCAGTGAGTTCACCCGAAAACCCGATCGACATCCCGTCCGATATCCGATCCGCTAGCCGATCCGCTAGCCCCGCTGATATCGCGTCCTACTCGCGCTATGCCGCGCGCATGCTGGCGAGCCGTCCCGCGCTCGCCGAGGCATTGCCCGCCCTGGCCGAGCACCCCGTGGACGCGCGCTGGCTCGCGCATCGCTTCGAAGCCATCACCGGCGCGCAGCTCTCGCCGCCCGAGCAACCCTCGGGCGCCGCGGGTGTTGACGAGGCGGGCCTGGCCCGCGCGTTGCGCGTGCTGCGCGCCGAAGCGCTGTGCGCGGTCATGCAGCGCGACCTGGACGGCCGCGCCGAGTTGTCCGAGGTCACCGAGGCCATGACAGCGCTTGCCGAGTTCGCCGTGCAGGCGGGCATCGCCGTGCTCTCGCGCGAGCTCGAAGCCATCCACGGCGTGCCGCGCAATGCGGAAGGGCAGCGCCAGACGCTCGCGGTGGTCGGCATGGGCAAGCTGGGCGGGCGCGAACTGAACGTCTCGTCGGACATCGACCTGATCTTCGTTTATGAAGACGACGGCGACACGTCGGCCCCCGACGACGCCGATCCGGCGACGGCGAGCCGCCTGCGAGTGCTCTCCAACCACGAATTCTTCACCAAGCTCGGCCGCAAGCTGATCGGCATGATTTCCGAACTCACGCCGGACGGCTATGTGTTTCGCGTGGACATGCGCCTGCGCCCCAATGGCGATTCGGGGCCGCTCGTGTGCAGCCTGCCCATGCTCGAAGAGTATTTCTATGTGCAGGGGCGCGAGTGGGAGCGCTACGCGTGGATCAAGGGGCGGCTGGTGTCCGAGGTGGCAAGCGAGCCGGGCAAGCGCATCGAGCGCCTGCTCGCGTCGCTGGTTCAGCCGTTCGTGTTCCGCCGGTACCTGGATTACGGCGTGATCGGCGCGATTCGCGCGCTGCACGAGCAGATTCGTCACGAGGCGGAGCGCCGCGCGCGCGCCAAACCGGCACGCATCAACGATATCAAGCTTGGGCGCGGCGGCATCCGTGAAGTGGAGTTCTCCGCGCAAGTGTTCCAACTGATCCGCGGCGGGCAGGAGCCGGAACTGCGCGTGCGGCCGACGCTCGCCGTGCTGGGCGTGGCGGCGCGACGCGGCTGGCTCGCGCAGAACGTGGCCGACGAACTGGCCAACGCCTACGTCTTTCTGCGCAAGCTCGAACACCGCATCCAGTATCTGGACGACGCGCAGACGCACATCCTGCCGGCTCCCGGCGACGATCGTCTCGCGGTCGCGCGCGCCATGGGCTTCCCCGACGAGGCGAGCTTCATGACGGTGCTCGACGAGCATCGCGAGTTTGTCGCCGCGCAGTTCGACGAGATCTTCGCGGACAAGGCGGGCGGCAGCGGGCGCACGGCCGCGTCGGGCGCGGGCGATTGCGAATGCCCGTCGGAATTGTGGAGCGAGTGTCTGGCCGACGAGACGCAGACGGGCGATCTCGGCAATCAACTCGCGCGCCTCGGCTTCGCCGACGCCGACGGCGCCCTCGACCGGCTGCGCGCCGTCTGGACGTCGTCGCGCTACAAGGCGCTGGGCGAGACCAGCCGGCGTCGCTTCGATCAACTCGTGCAGCGCGCCGTGCAGGGAGCGGCGGGCACGGGTGAGGCCGATGCCGTGCTCGCGCGCATGCTCGATCTGCTCGCGACCATCAGCCGCCGCAGTTCGTATCTGGCGCTGCTCACCGAGTATCCGCGCGCGCTGGAGCGCGTCGTCAAGGTGCTGGCCGGCTCGCGCTGGGCGGCGGGCTACCTGATCCGTCACCCGCAATTGCTCGACGAACTGCTCGACGACGAAGCGCTCGCCGCGCCGTTCGACTGGGCGTCGTTCAAGACGCAGTTGCTGCTGAGCCTGAACGCCTCGGGCGCGGCCGGCAACGTCGAAGTGCAGATGGACATTCTGCGGCGGGCGCATCACGCCGAGGTGTTCCGCATCCTGCTGCTCGATTTGCAGGGCACGCTGTCGGTCGAAGCGATCGGCGACCGGCTCTCGGAGCTGGCGGACATCATCGTTGACGTGACGATCTCGACGGTCTGGCCGCACGTGGCCACGCGTCACCGCGAGGTGCCGCGCTTCTCGGTCATCGCGTACGGCAAGCTGGGCGGCAAGGAGCTCGGTTATGTGTCCGACCTCGATCTGATCTTCCTCTACGACGACGATGACGACCGCGCGCCCGACGCCTATGCCGCGCTCGCCCGCCGGTTCGTGACGTGGCTCACGACACACACGGGAGCGGGCACGCTCTTCGACGTTGATCTGCGCTTGCGGCCGAACGGCTTGTCGGGCTTGCTGGTGACGAGCGTCGAGAGTTTCCGTCAGTACCAGTTCCGCGAGGGCAATGCGAACACCGCGTGGGTCTGGGAGCACCAGGCGCTCACGCGCGCGCGCTTCTGTGCCGGCGACGAAGCGATCGGTGCGACGTTCGAGAAGATCCGTGCGCAGGTACTCGCCACGCCGCGCGAGGCACTGCCGCTCGCGCAGGAAATCGTGGCGATGCGACGCAAGGTGCTGGAAGGGCATCCGAACCCGACACCGCTCTTCGATCTGAAGCACGACCGCGGCGGCATGGTGGACATCGAGTTCACCGTGCAATACCTGGTGCTGCTGCATTCGGGGGCGCATCCGTCGCTGCAGCGCAATGCGGGGAACATCGCGCTGCTGCGCGAAGCCGCGCAGCTCGGGCTGATCGACGCGACGCTGGCCGACGGTGCGGCCGCCGCTTATCGGACTTATCGCAAGCGCCAGCACAAGTTGCGGCTCGATGGCGTGGAAGCGGCGCGCGTGCCGGCCGACGATGTCGCGGCCGAACGCCATGCGGTCATGGCGCTGTGGGATTCGGTGTTTTCCAGCGCAGGGCCGGTCTGATGGGGGTCGCGGGCGGCCGATGATGCGCCGCCCGTCATTGCCCTGCGTGCGGTCGGTGCACGACGCGTGCCCGATCGGTGGACATGAAGGGCGCTCAGAGCGCGAGCATTTCCCGTGCGTGCTTGCGCGTCGTCGCGGTGATTTCCACGCCGCCGAGCATTCGGGCGATCTCCTCGACGCGTTCGGTGCGGCCGAGCGGTTCGATCTCACTCATGGTCGTATCGCCGTCGCTGCGTTTCTTCACACGCAGATGCTGGTGGCCGAGCGCGGCGACCTGGGGCAGGTGGGTGACGCACAACACTTGCCGTCCCTGACCCAATTCCCGCAGCAGACGGCCGACCACTTCCGCCACGGCGCCGCCGATGCCGGAATCGACTTCGTCGAAAATCAGGGTTGGCGTGAGGCTCACGCTGCTGGCAATCACCTGCAATGCCAGGCTGATACGGGCCAGCTCGCCGCCCGACGCCACCTTCGCCAACGGCCGCGTGGGCACGCCCGGGTGACCCGCGACGAGAAATTCGACCGTCTCCAGACCGAACGACTGTGGCTCGGGCGTCGGACTCAGGGCGACTTCGAAGCGTCCGCCCGGCATCGAGAGATCCTGCATGGCGCGCGTGACTTCGCGTGAGAGCGACGCCGCCGCCGCCGCGCGCGCCTTCGACAATGCCGCCGCCAGTCTCAGATAGGTCGCGTGTGCGGCGTCGGCTGCCGCCTGCATGGCCGCCGTGTCCTGCGATGCGGTCAGTTCTTCCAGTTGGGCACGGCGTTCGGCCTGCTCGGCGGGCAGTTGCTCGGGAGAGACGCGGAACTTGCGGGCCGCGGAATGCAGCGCATCGAGACGTTGCTCGACCACCGCCAGGCGTTCGGGATCGAGATCGATGCGTTGCGCGTAATGCGTGAGCGAGTGGACGGCTTCACGAAGCTGAATTTCGGCCGGCTCCAGCGCGGCGAGCGCGTCGGCCAGCCCGGCGTCGATCTCGGCCAGCTCGCGAATCTGGTGCACCACGTGTCCGAGCGACGGGACGATCGCGCCGTCGGCTTCCGCGAGCACGTCGAGCGCGCCCTGCACACCGTTGATGAGGCTGGCGGCATGCGACAGGCGACGATGCTCGGCGTTCACGTCGTCCCATTCGCCGACCTGAGGATTGAGCTTGTCGAGTTCGGCCGTCTGCCATTCGAGGCGTTCGCGCTCGAGCTGCAACTCGCGGTCGCGCCCGTGGGCTTCTTCACAACGTTTGACGAGACGCCGCCATTCCTTGTGCGCCGCCGCCGTGTCTGCCGTGAGCGCGGTGGCGCCGGCATGGGCGTCGAGCAGACGGCGTTGCGCGTCGGGGCGCAGCAACTGCTGATGGGCGTGCTGCCCGTGAATGTCGACCAGCATCTCGCCGAGTTCGCGCAGTTGGGCGAGGGTGGCGGGCGTGCCGTTGACAAAGGCGCGCGAGCGTCCGCCCGAGTCGAGCACGCGGCGCAGCAACACGCCGCCGTGTTCTTCGAGCGTGAGCGCTTGCGCCTGAAGCCAGGCTTCGAGATCGGGACGGGCCGCGGCGTCGGCGGCGAATTCAGCGGTGATGTCGGCGCGCGTCTGTCCGGCGCGCACCATGCTGGCGTCGCCGCGCTCGCCCATCGCCAGCGCCAGCGCGTCGATCAGAATCGATTTGCCTGCGCCGGTCTCCCCCGAGAACACGGTGAAGCCGGCGGAGAATTCCAGGTCGAGACGATCGACGATCACGAAATCGCGAATCGAGAGACTGCGTAGCATGGGAGGTCGGAGAGGGCGTGAAGTCAGGTCTGCGGCGAATCTTCGTCGGAGATATGCTCGTTCCAGTGCAGTTTGCGGCGCAGCGTCGCGTAGTAGTTGTAGCCGACCGGATGCAGGAACGTCACCTGGTGTTCGGAGCGGCCCAACAGAATGCGGTCGCCCTGACGCAACTCGGCAAACGACTGCATGTCGAAGTTGGCGCCGACTTCGCGCCCGCCGGTGATCGTGATGACGATGTCGCTCGAATCGGGGAGCACAATCGGGCGATTCGACAGCGCGTGCGGGGCGATCGGCACGAGCACCACGCCGCCAAGGCGCGGATGCAGGATCGGGCCGGTGGCCGAAAGTGCATACGCGGTCGAGCCGGTGGGCGTGGCGACGATCAGGCCGTCCGAGCGCTGCTTGTACATGAAGCGCCCGTCGACATCGACGCGCAGCTCGACCATGCCCGAGATGCCCGAGCGGTTCACGACCACGTCGTTGAACGCGAGTGTCTCGAACAGCGTCTGGCCGTCGCGCTCGATGCGCGCGGCCAGCAGCGTGCGCTGCTCGGCTTCGAAATGCCCTTCGAGCATGGCCGGCACGACCTGGCGCATCTCGTCGAGCGGAATATCGGTGATGAAACCGACGCGTCCGTGGTTCACGCCGATGAGCGGCACCTTCGACGCGGCGAGCTGGCGGCCGACGCCGAGCATCGTCCCGTCGCCGCCGATGACCACTGCCACGTCGGCCTGCGTACCGATCTCCTGAATATCGAGGGGACGGTAAGGATCGGCGGCCGCGCCGATGTTGTGCGCCGTATCTCGCTCGAACACGACGTGATGCCCCCGCTGGGCAATGCAGGCCGCCAGCGTGAGCAACGGTTCGGCGACGCCGTCGGCATGGTACTTCCCGACGAGCGCCACGGTCTTGAAGGGGCTCCCTGTTTTCATGCCGCCATTACACCATAAGTCGATGACAGCAACCATCGGCACGCGTGGCCTTGCCAACCCCGTCGGGGTTTGCCGCACGCCGTGGTTGTACATTTCGCGTTACAATTTTCGCCATGCTAGATCAACGTGCGCAAACGCTACTCAAAACCCTGATCGAACGGTACATCGCCGATGGCCAGCCGGTGGGGTCGCGCACGCTTTCCCGATACTCCGGGCTCGACCTGTCGCCGGCGACCATTCGCAATGCGATGGCCGACCTCGAGGCGCTCGGTTTCGTGGCCAGCCCCCATACGTCTGCCGGACGCATCCCCACGCCGCGCGCCTACCGGTTGTTCGTCGACACCATGCTCACGGTTCGCCCGCTTGGCGATGCCGCACATCAGTTGGCGTCGCAGGTGCAGACGCGGCTGCAGCCGGCGGGACCGCAGCAACTGGTCGCCTCGGCCGCGGAAGTGCTCTCGAATCTCTCGCAGTTCGCGGGCGTGGTGCTGACGCCGCGCCGCAGCCAGACCTTCCGGCAGATCGAATTTCTGCGGCTCTCGGACAAGCGCGTGCTGCTGATCATCGTCACCCCCGACGGCGACGTGCAGAACCGCATCATCCTGACGGAAAAGGATCATTCCCCGGCGCAACTGGTCGAGGCGGCGAACTATCTGAACGCCCATTTCGGCGGCCAAAGCTTCGATGAGGTGCGCGCGTCCTTGCGCGGCGAACTCGATGCCCTGCGCTCCGACATGAGTGCCCTGATGCAGGCGGCCGTTCAGGCCGGCAGCGACGCCATGGCCGACACCTCGCGCGAGAGCGTGCTGATCTCGGGCGAGCGCAATCTGCTGGGCGTGGAAGATCTGTCGTCGAACATGGCGCGCCTGCGCAAGCTGTTCGACGTGTTCGAGTCGAAGACCGGCCTGCTGCAGTTGCTCGATGTCTCTAGCCGCGCGCAGGGCGTGCAGATTTTCATTGGCGGCGAGTCGAGTCTCGTGCCGATCGAGGAGATGACGGTCATCACGGCACCTTATGAAGTCGACGGCGAAGTGGTCGGCACGCTGGGCGTGATCGGCCCGACCCGCATGGCCTACGAGCGCGTGATTCCGATCGTCGACATCACGGCCAAGCTGCTTTCCAACGCGCTCAGCCAGCACTAGGCGGCATCGCCTCGGCGATGCCGGCACCGGCCTTCGTTCAGAGGTGCCGAGTCGGCGCGCCGGCGGTGGGGCGCGGCACCCTCCGCCCGCCTTGCGGTAAAGTACGCTCCATGCGCTTCGATCCCGAACCCATTTCGCATGGCCAGACCGGCAAGACTGCCGTTCTGCTGATCAACCTCGGCACACCCGACGAGCCGCGTCCCGCGGCCGTGCGCCGCTATTTGCGCGAGTTCCTGTCGGATCCTCGCGTCGTGGAAATTCCCCCGCTGATATGGCAGCCGTTGCTGCGGCTGGTGATCCTGCCGTTGCGCTCGCGTCAGTCGGCGCGGAAATACGCGACGATCTGGAGCCGCGACGGCTCGCCGCTCAAGGTCAACACCGAGTACCAGACGAACGCGTTGCGCGCCTTGCTGCATGCCAACGATTACGACGTCGTCGTCGACTACGCCATGCGCTATGGCAATCCGTCGATTCCGGAGCGCATTCGCGCGCTGCGGCAAAACGGGGTGGAGCGCATTCTGGTGCTGCCGCTCTATCCGCAGTATTCGAGCAGTACGACCGCCACCGCGACCGACGCCGTGTTCCGTGTGCTCGGCCGGCTGCGCAATCAGCCCGACGTGCGCACGGTGCGCGACTACCACGATCATCCGGCGTACATCGAGGCACTGCGCCAGCAGGTGGAAGGCTATTGGCAGCAGCATGGCCGGCCCGACTTCTCGGCGGGCGAGCGGCTGTTGCTGAGCTTTCACGGCGTGCCGCGCCGCACGCTCGACCTGGGCGACCCGTATCACGACCAGTGCGTGAAGACCGCGCGTGCGCTGGCCGCCGCGCTGGGCCTCGACGAGACGACCTGCCGCCTCACCTTCCAGTCGCGTTTCGGCAAGGCCGAATGGCTGCAGCCGTACACGGCGCCCACGCTCGAAGAGTTGGGCCGTGGCGGTACGCCGCGGGTCGACGTGTTCTGCCCGGGCTTCACCTCCGACTGTCTCGAGACGCTTGAAGAAATCAATATGGAAGGCCGCCAAGCATATCTGTCCGCCGGCGGTAAGGCGTTCCACTTCATTCCGTGTCTGAACGGTGCGAGCGCCTGGATCACGGCGCTTGGCGAAATTGCGGCGCGCCACCTGCAAGGGTGGCCGGTGCTGACGCCCGAGGGCGCGGCCCAGGCCTCGGCGGCGGCGGTGGCCTCGACCCGGCAGCGGCAAGTGGCGGCCGTGGCGGCGTTCGACGAAGCCAACGCCGCGGCGGCTGCATCGGTGGCATCGGCCGCATCGGCACCGGGCCAGCCGGGAGCGAGCACATGACGGTCAAGGTCGACGATTCTCCGCAGGCCGCCACGCGCATCGACAAATGGTTGTGGGCGGCGCGTTTCTTCAAGACACGCTCGCTCGCCACACAGGCGGTGGATCGTGGTCGAGTGCTGTGCAACGACGCACGCGTCAAACCGGCGCGCGACGTCCGCCCGGGAGATCTCGTCACGGTGGACAACGGCAGCACGCGCTGGGAAGTGCGTGTGAAAGCCATCGCGGAAGTTCGGGGCTCGGCCCCGGTGGCACAGTCGCTGTATGAAGAGACCGACGCCAGTCGGCGCGCGCGTGCCGACGAGAGTGAGCGTCGGCGTCTCTTTCAGGAGCCCGCTGCGCAACTGCATGGGCGACCGACCAAACGGGATCGGCGGCGTCTCGGCGGCGTTGGCGAGTAGGGGACGTGGCGTAATGGGGCGCAGCGTGGGAGGACGTGCGAGAGCGCTGGCCTGTCGCTGCGACGGCCGCGCTCTCGGGTGACTAGCGCGAAGGAATGCCGGTATTGGACGAATTCACCGGAACGCCCGGCATTTCGAAGTCGTGATACAGCACCGCCCGTACGCCACCGTACTCGGTATCGCGGGGCGTGACTGCGCCGGACAAGCAGATCGTAATCGTTACCGTCGTCACCAACGCAAGGATGAAGACAACAGCCAGTGGCAGCTTCATGATGCGCTCCTGAGAGAACACTCGTGCGAACCGGGGATGTCCGGCGAGCGGCCGGGTTCGGCGCGGCACATGCATTCGCCAAACCGTATTTCATGTTAGGTCGCAGCAACGGCCGATACAATAGCGGACTCGTAACGCGTGTAACCGGATGTTTGCCGGCACGCGGCGCGCACCGGTATGGCGCACAACATGCCCGCCAGCCCTTGAAATCGGTGTGAACGCCCCTACTATGCAAAGGGATTTGAACCGGTGGCGCATCGTCGTGGTGCGCCGCAAGAACCTTTTGACGACTCAAGCTCATGACTGAACCGCAAAACACCCCCGATCAGCCGATTCCGTCCCAGGCCGAAGCGGCCCCGACCGACGCTGCGGGCGCGAACGACGCGCTGCCCTCGGTCGAGGCGCAACTTCTGGCGGCACAGGCCGAGGCGGCTGCCCTGCGCGACGACGCCCTGCGCGCGCGCGCCGAGATGGAGAACGTCCGCCGCCGTGCGGAAGAGGATGTGGCGAAGGCCCGTAAATTCGCCGTCGAGAGCTTCGCAGAGAACCTGTTGCCGGTGATCGACAGTCTGGAAGCTGCCGCGGCCGACCAGAGCGGCGACGTGGCCAAGCTGCAGGAAGGGGTTGCCCTGACGTTGCGCCAGCTCGTCTCGGCGCTCGAGCGCAGCCGGGTGACGGTCATCGACGCGGCCGGCGTGAAGTTCGATCCGCATCAGCATCAGGCCATCTCGATGGTGCCCTCCGAGCAAGAGCCGAACACGGTCGTGACGGTGCTGCAAAAGGGGTACCTGATCGCCGAGCGCGTGCTGCGCCCGGCGCTCGTGACCGTCGCCGCGGCCAAGTAATTCACGGCGCCGGGCCGGCGTCGAGCGCCATGACATCATGGCAAGCTTCGACGTTCCGGCAGGCGGCACGACCGGCGGGACCCCGGCGCTGCACGGGTTTCCCGCGGATGGCGACGTCGGCACGGGGCGCTGCAAAACCGGACGACAAGAAGGGTCTTGAAATGGACCGGGCTGCACCCATATGACGTGCAGATCAACGATTTAAGCGGGCTACAGGCCCCACGGAACGACGCAAAGGACGCTAGGAGAAATAGTCATGGGCAAAATCATCGGTATCGACTTGGGCACCACGAACTCGTGCGTGGCCGTCATGGAAGGCAATCAGGTCAAGATCATCGAGAACGCGGAAGGTGCCCGCACCACGCCGTCGATCATCGCCTATATGGAAGACGGCGAGATTCTGGTCGGCGCGCCGGCCAAGCGCCAGGCGGTGACCAATCCGAAGAACACGCTGTACGCCGTCAAGCGCCTGATCGGCCGTCGCTTCGAAGAAAAGGAAGTGCAGAAGGACATCGGCCTGATGCCTTACAAGATTGTCAAGGCTGACAATGGCGACGCCTGGGTGGAAGTGCGCGACCAGAAGCTGGCCCCGCCGCAGATTTCCGCCGAAGTGCTGCGCAAGATGAAGAAGACCGCCGAGGATTACCTGGGCGAGCCGGTCACGGAAGCCGTGATCACGGTGCCGGCCTACTTCAACGACAGTCAGCGTCAGGCGACGAAGGACGCGGGTCGTATCGCCGGTCTGGAAGTCAAGCGCATCATCAACGAGCCGACCGCTGCCGCATTGGCATTCGGTCTGGACAAGAAGGAAGGCGGCGACCGCAAGATCGCGGTGTATGACCTGGGTGGCGGCACGTTCGACATTTCGATCATCGAAATCGCGGATGTGGACGGCGAACACCAGTTCGAAGTGCTGTCGACCAACGGCGACACGTTCCTCGGTGGCGAAGACTTCGACCAGCGCATCATCGACTACATCATCGGTGAGTTCAAGAAGGAACAAGGCGTCGATCTGTCGAAGGACGTGCTCGCGCTGCAACGCCTGAAGGAAGCTGCCGAAAAGGCCAAGATCGAGCTGTCGTCGAGCCAGCAGACCGAAATCAACCTGCCGTACATCACGGCTGACGCCTCGGGTCCGAAGCACTTGAACCTGAAGATTACGCGCGCCAAGCTCGAAGCGCTGGTCGAAGAGCTGATCGCCCGCACGATCGAGCCGTGCCGTCTGGCCATCAAGGATGCCGGCGTGAAGGTGAGCGACATCGACGACGTGATTCTGGTCGGCGGTATGACGCGCATGCCGAAGGTGCAGGAGAAGGTCAAGGAGTTCTTCGGCAAGGAACCGCGCAAGGACGTGAACCCGGATGAAGCCGTGGCGGCAGGCGCCTCGATTCAGGGCTCGGTCCTCTCGGGCGACCGCAAGGACGTGCTGCTTCTCGACGTGACGCCGCTCTCGCTGGGTATCGAAACGCTCGGCGGCGTGATGACGAAGATGATCACGAAGAACACCACGATTCCGACGAAGCACTCGCAAGTGTTCTCGACGGCCGACGACAACCAGCCGGCCGTGACGATCAAGGTGTATCAGGGTGAGCGCGAGATGGCCGCCGGCAACAAGTCGCTGGGCGAGTTCAACCTCGAGGGCATTCCGCCCGCCGCACGCGGTACGCCGCAGATCGAAGTGACCTTCGACATCGACGCCAACGGCATTTTGCACGTCGGCGCGAAGGACAAGGCGACGGGCAAGGAAAACAAGATCGTCATCAAGGCGAACTCGGGTCTGTCGGACGCCGAGATCGAGCAGATGGTCAAGGATGCCGAGCTCAATGCCGAGGAAGACAAGAAGGCGCGCGAACTGGCCGACGCCCGCAATCAGGGCGACGCCCTGGTCCACAGCACCCGCAAGGCGCTGACCGAGTACGGCGACAAGATCGAAGCCTCGGAAAAGGAAGCGATCGAATCGGCCATCACGGCACTGGAAGATGCGCTGCGCGGTTCGGACAAGGCAGACATCGATGCCAAGGTCGAGGCGCTGGGCACGGCCAGCCAGAAGCTCGGCGAAAAGATGTATGCCGACATGCAGGCGCAAGCCGGTGCTGCGGGTGCCGCGGGCGCCGAGCCGGGCAAGCCGCATGACGATAACGTCGTCGACGCCGAAGTGAAGGACGTCACCGACAAGAAGTAAGGCGTGCATGGCGCGCGACGCACGCGAGTGTGCGTCGCGTGTAGGCCGGGTATCGAAGTTCTCTGCCAAGGGAATCTCGACCCGGCTTTTTGCCTGATGGCGACATGCGCCAACATTGGAAAGACTTATGGCCAAACGTGATTACTACGAAGTGCTTGGCGTTGCCAAGAACGCCGCCGACGACGAAATCAAGAAGGCGTATCGCAAGCTGGCGATGAAGTACCATCCGGACCGCAATCCGGACAGCAAGGACGCCGAAGAGAAGTTCAAGGAAGTCAAAGAGGCTTACGAGATGCTCTCCGAGCCGGAGAAGCGCGCTGCGTACGACCAGTACGGTCACGCGGGCGTCGACCCCAATATGGGCGGCTTCGGCGGGGCGGGCGGACAGGGCTTCGGCGGCTTCGCGGACGCGTTCGGCGATATCTTCGGCGACATCTTCGGCCAGGGTGGTCCGGGCGGTGCGGCCGGCCGGGGTGGTCGCGGCGGTCCGCAGGTGTATCGCGGCGCCGATCTGCGCTACAACATGGAGATTACGCTCGAGCAGGCCGCGAACGGCTTCGACACGCAGATTCGCGTGCCGAGCTGGGACGAATGCGAGATCTGCCACGGTAACGGCGCGAAGCCGGGCACGAAGCCCGAGACCTGTCCGACCTGTAACGGATCGGGCGCGGTGCGCATGTCGCAGGGCTTCTTCAGCATTCAGCAGACCTGCCCGAAGTGTCACGGCACCGGCTCTTACCTGCCCGACCCCTGCACGAACTGCCACGGCTCGGGCAAGATCAAGAAGACCAAGACGCTGGAGATCAAGATCCCGGCGGGTATCGAAGACGGCATGCGCATCCGCTCGGCCGGCAACGGCGAGCCGGGCGTGAACGGCGGTCCGGCGGGCGACCTGTATGTGGAAATCCACATCAAGGCGCACAACGTGTTCGAGCGCGACGGCGACGACCTGCATTGCCAGATGCCGATTTCGTTCGCGACGGCGGCCCTCGGCGGCGACATCGACGCGCCGACGCTGCACGGCAAGGCGACGTTCGAAGTGCCGGAAGGCACGCAGACGGGCAAGACGTTCCGCCTGCGGGGCAAGGGCATCAAGGGCCTGCGCGCGAGCTATCCCGGCGATCTGTACGTGCATGTGCAGGTGGAAACGCCGGTCAAGCTCGACGACAAGCAGAAGCAAATGTTGCGCGACTTCGACACGGCACTCAAGGCTGGCGGCGCTCGCCACAGTCCGCAGACGAAGGGTTGGTTCGACCGCGTGAAGCAGTTCTTCGAGTAATTCCATGTCATGTGAAGCCCCCTTGGCCGCGTTCGCGCTGTTGGACGACAGCGCGGATCCGGCCGGCGGGGCGCGTCTGTATACCGGGCTCGTACGCGAGGTGACTTGCGACGAGCCCGATTTGCTTTCGGACGCGCTTCGCGAAGTGGAAGACGCCACGCGCCACGGCCTGCATGCCGTGCTGCTGGCCGACTACGAATTCGGTGTACGCCTGGCCGGCGTGCACACGGTGGCGACGCGCCGCGCGCGGGGACGATTGCGCACCCTGCTGTTTCGTGAGTTGCAGCGGCTCGACGCCACGCAAACGCAGGCCTGGTTGTCGCAGCGCGAAGCGGCGGATGCCGGCGACGCGGCGGCGGCAGCGGCCGGAAGCTATGGCACCGGCAACGGAAGCGGCAACGGCAAGGGCAACGGCAACGGCGATGGCATCGCAACGCCTGGCGTGGCGGGCGTCGCGGCGCTGCACAGCGATGTGAGCGACGCCGCCTTCGACGACGCCATCGCCCGCATCCACGACTGGCTCGCGCAAGGCGAGTGCTATCAGATCAACTACACCTACCGTCTCAATTTCGACGCGTTCGGCTCGCCGGTCGCCTTGTATCGCCGGTTGCGTGCGCGTCAGCCGGTGCCGTACGGCGCGCTTGTGATGCTACCCGGCGCGTCGGGCGTGGCCGGCCGGGCGATTCTCTCGCTCTCGCCGGAACTGTTCCTGCGCCATTCGTGCGGCGAGATGGAAGCGCGTCCGATGAAAGGCACGGCGCCAGCCAGCGGCGACGCATCGGTCGACGCCGAACGCAGTGCCGCGCTCGCGGCCGACGAGAAGAACCGCGCCGAGAACGTGATGATCGTCGATCTGTTGCGCAACGATCTCGGACGCCTCGCAATCCCCGGCTCGGTCAAGGTGCCGAAGCGCTTCGAGGTGACGCGCTTCGCGAGCGTCCTGCAGATGACATCGACCGTCACGGCCACGCTGCCGCCGGCGGCAACGTTTGCCGACGTGCTGCGCGCGCTGTATCCCTGCGGGTCGATTACCGGCGCGCCGAAACATCGGGCGATGCAACTGATCGGCGAACTCGAGGCGTCGCCGCGCGGGCTCTACACCGGCGCGATCGGCTGGCTCGATGCGCGGGAAGACGACCCGCAGGCGCTCGGCGACTTTTGCCTGTCCGTCGCCATCCGCACGCTCGAACTCGAGGCCCCGGACGCCAGCGGACTGCGGCGCGGACGGTTGGGCGTCGGGGCGGGTATCGTGCTCGACAGCCGGGCGGACGAGGAGCGCGAAGAGTGCAAGCTCAAGGCGTGCTTCCTGAGCGCGCTCGATCCGGGCTTTCAACTCTTCGAGACGATGCAGGCCACGCAGGCGTGCGGCGTGGCCCATCTTGGACGGCATCTGGCGCGCCTGGCGGCGTCAGCGAAGTGCTTCGGCTTTCGCTTCGACGAAGCGGACTTGCAGGCGCAGATCGACGCGGTCGTCGCCACGCTGGGCGAAGAAGGCGTTCACCGTGTGCGTCTCGCGCTCTCGCATGACGGCACGGTCGCGATGACGCACGCCGTGCTGGCACCGCTACCGGGCGACCCCGTCAAGGTGTTGCTGGCGGCGGCCAGCGATCCCGCGTGCACGACGCGCGCGAACGACCTGTTCCTGCGACACAAGACAACGGTGCGTGCGCGTTACGATGCGGCGTGGAAGGGCGCAGAAGCGAAAGGGGCGTTCGACGTGCTGTGCTTCAATGAGCGTGGCGAGCTCACCGAGGGCGGGCGCAGCAATGTGTTCGTCAAGCGAGACGGCATCTGGATGACGCCGCCGCTGTCGTGCGGCGTGCTGCCGGGCGTGATGCGCGGCGTGATGCTCGATGACCCGAAGTGGTCGGCGGTGGAAGCCGTGCTCACGCGCGACGACGTGCTGAGCGCGCAGGCGATCGTGGTGTGCAATGCGCTGCGCGGGCCGCTGCCTGCGATGCTGCTGGCGGATTGATTGACGCCGTCATCGATGCCGCTGACGGCGACGACGCTGACAACGCCAATGACGCCAATGACGCCGCTGCCACCGACGACGATGCGGACGACGACAGCGACGATAGCGACGACGACACCGTCAACAGGGACACCGACGACGGGAAGCGACAGACGCATGGCGGCGCCAAAATGCGCCGCCATGCGTCATGCCATCAACTGCCCTGACGCGCGGCCATCTGCGGTACGAACAGTTCGTTCCACTTCGACGGACGCGTCTTGATCGTGCCCGCGCGGCTCATGAACTCGACATACTGCATCAGGCCATTGGGCGTGGTGGTGAACTTCATGCCCGGGTCGGCCAGAATCTGCTCGATGTCGGCTTGCGGCACGTTCATCTTCGACACACGCAGGTACGTCTGCGCGGCACCGACGCGATCCTTGGCGATGTACGCGGCGGCTTCATCCTGAGCGTCCAGGATTGCCTGCACCAGCTTCGGATTCTGCACGGTGAACTGCTTCGGCGCGAATACCACGTCGATGGTGATGTTGCCGAGCACGTCGGTGGAATTCAGCACGCGCTTGATGCGCGGGTCCTTCAGTTCCTGGTACGAGAATGGCGGCGAGGTGAAGTGCGCCGTGATTTCCGTCTTGCCGGAGAGCAGGGCGCTGACGGCTTCGGGATGGCTCAGGCTGACCGTGAGCGGATCGAGCTTCGCGTAGTTCTCGATGCCGAAGGCTTTGGCCGCCGCCATTTGCAGCAGCACGGCGGACAGCGACGTCTTGATGCCCGGAATCGCGATCTTGTCCTTCGCGGTGAAGTCCTTGAGCGACTTGATGTTCGGGTTGTTCGTGTTGAGCCAGAGCGGGCCGCTCGAGAGGGCCGACAGACCGATCACTTCCGAGCGCGGAATGCCGTGTGCCTTCGACCACAGCGTGACGAAGCCCGGCGCGCCCGTACCCGCGACATCGAGATTGCCGGCGAGCATGGCGTCGTTGATGACGTTGCCGCCGTCGAGAACGGTCCACGTCGTCTTCACGTCGCCCAGGCCCAGCGCTTTCGCGTGCTTCTCCACGAGATGCTGGTCACGCATGACCATCAGCGGCAGATAGAGAATGCCGTAGCCGTGCGACAAGCGCACGGTGCTCGCTTCGGCGTGCGCCACGTTGCCGAGCGTGGAGAGGGCGGTCGTGGCGGCGAGCGTCAGCGCGCTTGCCCAACGGGTGAAATGGCGTCGATTCATGGTGTTGTTGTCTCCGGATAGTTGGAATTATTCATACCCCCGAAGGGGCGTCAATCAGACACAGCCGCAAAAAATCGTGGGTGAACGGTGCGTAAATCGTGCTTGATCCGTCTTTGCACCGTGTGTCAGTGCTGCATGCCCCAGCGGTGCAGGGTGCGCTTTTCGATGCGGGCGAACAGCAGGTTCTCGACCGCGAGCCCGATCAGAATCACAAAGAACAGCCCGGCGAACACATTGGCCGTCTCCAGCGAGTTGCGGTTCTCGAAGATGTACCAGCCAAGACCGCCCGACCCCGACGACACGCCGAACACCAGTTCCGCGGCGATCAGCGTGCGCCACGCAAACGCCCAGCCCACCTTCAGCCCGGTGAGAATGCTCGGGAACGCGGCCGGGATGAGCACATGCCGAACCAGTGCGAAACGCTTGAGCCCGTAGTTTTGCCCGACCATGCGCAGCGTTTTCGATACCCCGCGAAAGCCGCTGTGCGTGTTGAGCGCCACGGCCCACAGCACCGAGTGCACGAGCACGAAGATCACACTGCCGTTGCCGAGGCCGAACCAGATCAGCGCAAGCGGCAACAGCGCGATGGCCGGCAGCGGGTTGAACATGGCGGTGAGCGTCTCGAGCAGGTCGTTGCCGATCTTCGAGCTGATGGCGACGGTGGTGAGCACCGCCGCGAGCCCGATGCCGATGCTGTAGCCGATGAGCAGTGTTTTGAGCGAGACAGCCGCGCGCAGCAGCAGCACACCGCTCGTCAGCCCGCCGGCGAAGGCGGTGACCGTGTCGGTGAAACTCGGGAAGAGCAGCGCGTTGTCGAGCCAGCGGCCGTAGATCTCCCAGATCAGGGCGAGCACGCACAGGATGAGGGTCTTGCGCAGCCAGCTCAGGCGATACAGCGTCTCGAAGGTCGAGAGCGGACGCTGAATCGAGGACAGCTCGGCGGGCGTCGGTTCCAGCACGAATTCCGGACGGTAGACCGGTTCGAGGGGCGCCTCAAGGGCAGCTTCAAGGGGCGCTTGCGGGGACGAAGGGGAGTGTTGCGAGGTCATGGCGTTCATGGCCGTCTCCTCAGTGGGCTGCGAACAGCAGTTGATCGATGCGCGTCTCGAGCGCGCTCTGGTGCGCCGTGCCGAGCTGCTCGGGGGCGATGCTATTGAGTTCGGCCTTCACCTGGCCAGGGTGCGGCGAGAGCAGCAGAATGCGCGTGCCGATGCGAATCGCTTCGTCGATGCCGTGCGTGACGAACAGCACCGTGAAACGCGTGTCGTCCCACAGGCGCAGCAGCTCGTCCTGCATCTTGCGGCGGGTGAGGGCGTCCAGCGCGGCGAAGGGCTCGTCCATGAGCAGGACGTCGGGCTCCATCGCCATGCCGCGCGCGATGGACACGCGCTGCTTCATGCCGCCCGAGAGCGTATGCGGATAGCTGTCGATGAACTTCGCGAGTCCGACCTTTTCGATGTAGTGCGCAGCGCGCTCGGCGGCTTCGCGTCGTTTGAGGCGGCCGCTGGCGATGAGCGCGAACTCCACGTTCTGGCGCACGGTCTTCCACGGCAGCAACTGATCGAATTCCTGGAACACCATCATGCGATCGGGGCCGGGCTCGGCGATCGTGCGGCCCTTGAGGCGAATCTCGCCGTGGACCGGCGGCAGATAGCCGCCGATCGCCTTGAGCAACGTCGATTTGCCGCAGCCCGACGGGCCGAGCAACACGAACCGGTCGCCCGGATAGACGTTGAAGCTCACTTGCTGCGCGGCGGTTACCAGGTAATCGTCGGTCTTGTACTGCAGCGTGACGCCGTCGATTTCGAGCAATGGCGGCACCGAGGACGCAGCGGTCCCGGTGGCGCCCGCATGGGGGGCGTTGTGCATTGCGTGTCTCCTGAGGGATGCTTTTATAATCGGTTCCCATGCTAAGCAGCGAAGCTGTAGCGAAGCTGACATGCCGGGCGCGTGGCGCCCAAAGTCAGGGGAAACCCCGAGGAAGTCGCCGACGATTTCCGAGAGAATCCCGAGACCATCACGGACATCCGCCGGGCAATCGCAGGCAATAGCGGGAACTACCGGGCCGTCCGTGATCACCATCGAAGGAGACTCAGGAACCATGCGCATCATGCTGGTGGAAGACACCGCCGATGTCGCCGAAGCGATTGCCACCCAGTTGCGCAGGCTCGGCCACGCGCTCGATTGCGAGACCGACGGCGCGGCCGCCGCGGCACGCATCGGCGACGATTACGACCTGTTGATCCTCGACGTCATGCTGCCGCACATCGACGGCTTCGAGTTGCTGCGACGCGTGCGCGAGCGCGGCTTGTCCACGCGCGTGCTCATGCTTACCGCCTGCGCGGAGATCGAAGAGCGAGTGCGCGCGCTCGATCTCGGGGCCGACGATTACCTCACCAAGCCGTTCGATTTTCGCGAGCTGGAGGCGCGTGTGCGTGCGCTCATGCGTCGCACCGGGCAGGACGCCACGAACCGGCTGACGTGCGCCAATCTCACACTGGATCGCAAGAGTCGCGGCGTCGAAGTCGATGGGTTGCCGATCGAACTCACGCGCCGTGAGGTGACACTGCTTGAAATTCTCGCGGCGCGCCCGGGACGCATCTTCGGCAAGGACGAACTCATGGATCGCCTGTATGGCGACGAGCCCGCGCCGAACGCCAATGCCATCGAGCAATATGTGGCACGCCTGCGCAAGAAGCTCGCCGGCGCGCAATTCCAGATCCGCACGTTGCGCGGACTGGGCTATCAGCTTGTGCTGTCATGATCGTCCCTGGCCGTTCCCTGTATCTGCGACTGGTCGTGCGCATGGGCGCCGTGCTGGCGCTCGCCGTGGCGGCCGTGCTGCTCGGCATCTGGTTCTCGACGCGTGCGGCCGTCGACCGCGCGTACGACCGCTGGTTGCTCGGCAGCGCGCTGCAGGTCGCGGAAAACACGTGGTATCAGAACGGTGAGGTCAACGTCGACGTGCCGCTCGCCGCCTTTTCCGCCCTCGCGCCCGGCGATCAGATCTTCTACAACGTGCTCGATCCGAACGGCCGCTCGGTCGCGGGCGATTCGGAGTTCCGTCCCGACATTCCGTGGGACAAGCTGGCCGACGGGCCGGTCGTGGTCGACGGCACCTACCAGGAGATGCCCATCCGCATCGCCATCGTCGGGCGTCGCATGCCGGTGACGGCGCCGCATCCGTGGGCCGTGGTGGCGCTGGCGCACACGCAGAATGCGCGAGTGCGGTTCACGCGCGGCCTGGCGGACAACACGCTGCTCATCACCATCGCCACCGGCGTGCTGACGATGCTCGCGGCGCTGTGGACATTGCGTCAGGCGCTCGCGCCGCTCAAGCAGATCGAGTCGGCGATCCGGGCGCGCGATTCGAACGACCTTGTGCCGCTGGCGGTGACGGCGCCGGCCGAGACGCTGGCGCTCGTCGGGGCGATCAACGACTTCATGCAGCGGCTGGCCACCTCGCGCGCACTGATGCGTCGTGTCATCGGCGACGCCGCGCATCAATTGCGCACGCCGGTGACGGCGCTCACCGCGCAAGCGGAAATGCTCACGCAGACGCAGGACGAGGCGGCGCGTCAGGCGCATATCGCGCGCATCCAGAAGCAGGCGCGGGGGCTGGGCGGACTCATTCACCAGTTGATCAATCACGCGATGGTGCAGCATCGCGCCGACAGCGTGGCGCCCACGCCTGTCGATCTGAACGCGCTGTTGCCGGAGGCGATGCGCGAGACGCTCTCGTATGCGACCCGCGATATCGATGTTGCCCTTCACGCACCCCCGACGCCCTGCATGATCGTCGGGGATGCCCTGAGCCTGCGTGAAGCGATCAAGAACGTGCTGGTCAACGCGCTGGCGTATGGCGCACCGCATCGACTTCATGTCGACGTGACGGGCGTCGACGATCAATGGCGCGTGCGGTTCTTCGACGATGGGCCGGGCATCCCCGAGTCGGAATGGCAGCGTGTGCGCACGCCGTTCTCATCGCGCGCCGACGGTCGCGAAGGGGCGAGCCTGGGCTTGGCGATGGTGGCCGAGGTGATGCTTGCGCACGGCGGAGCGATGACGTTCGAGCGCGGGCACGACGGGGGATTCGCCGTCGTATTGACGCTGCCGATGGCAGGATGAACGCGACGGGAGTGCGGAAGGGGGCGGACGACGGGCTGACGACGTGCGAAAGGATCGCGGAAGGGGGCGGACGACGGGCTGACGACGTGCGAAAGGATCGCGGAAAGGCGGCGGACGAGCGGCTGACAGCGTGCGAAAGGATTGCGCAAGGGGGACGAGGGGCTGACGCCGCGGGGAAGGATCGCGGGACGTTCGTGCGCGAGTGGAAATGCAGCGCGGACAGCGGCAGCGGCTCGTCGCCGAGCCGCCGGTTTGTCATCGCGAGCGAGGTGTTCGCTCGCTCAGAAGCAATGCGCTTGGGCCGGGAACGTGCCGTGCTTGACCGCTTGCACGTACGCTTCGATGGCGGCCGCAATGCTCGGTTGGCTTTCCATGAAGTTCATCGAGAACTTCGGCGACTTGCCGGGGAACACGCCCAGCATGTCCTGCAACACCAGCACTTGTCCGTCGCAGTCGGGACCGGCTCCGATGCCGATGGTCGGCATCGTCGGCACTTCCGGCGTGACGCGTGCCGCGACGGCCGCCGGAATCGCTTCGAGCACGACCAACTGCGCGCCTGCGGCTTGCAGCGTACGGGCATCGTCGATCAATTGCGCTTGCGCGGCATCCTCGCGCGCCTGAACCTTGAATCCACCGAACGCATGCACCGACTGCGGCGTGAGCCCCAGGTGCGCGCACACGGGGATACTACGCTCCACCAGAAAGCGCACGGTCTCGGCGAGCCACGCGCCGCCCTCGATCTTCACCATTTGCGCGCCGGCCTGCATGACGGTCACGGCGCTCTGATACGCCTGTTCCTTCGTGCCATAAGTGCCGAACGGCAGGTCGGCCAGCACCAGCGCCTTGTCGACGCTGCGCGCCACGCATTCGGTGTGATAACAGATGTCGCGCAACGTGACGGGCAACGTCGTGCGCTGGCCTTGAATCACATTGCCGAGCGAGTCGCCGATCAGAATGGCATCGACGCCCACACGGTCGAGCAGCGCGGCGAAACTCGCATCGTACGCGGTGAGCATGGCGATCTTCTCGCCCCGCTCGCGCATCTGGGCAAGGCCGGGAACGGTCACGGCCTTGCGATTGGATTCTTGCAGATAACTCATGTCAGCCTCGGTTCATGAGGTGTCGCCCGTGCGCCCGCGCCGGGCGGGAGACGATCAGGGGCGAGCGCCCTTGACGAAGACTTCCTTGCGTCCGCGCATCTGATCGATGCGCTCCACCAGCAGGGCGAAGTCGTTGTCGTTATGCGCCGGATCGAATTGTTCCGTATCGACGGTCAACACCGGCGCAGCGGCGTAATGATAGAAGAATTCACCGTAGATGTCGCACAGCGCGCGCAGATACGTGTCGGGAATTTGCTGTTCCATCGGAATGGCGCGTTTCTGAATGCGCGCGAACAGCGTTTCGGGACTCGCCTGCAGATGAATCACGAGGTCCGGCGCCCGGTGCGGGCGCTCGATGTGCGTGACCAGCTTGCGATACAGATCGAGTTCGTCGGCCGCGAGCGTGAGGCGCGCGAACAGACCGTCCTTCTCGGGAAGGAAGTCGGTGAAGATCGGTTTGCCGTCGATCTCGCGGCGGGCGATTTCCGTCGCTTCGTCCACCCGCTGCAAACAGAACGACAACTGTGCGGGCATCGCGTAGCGCGCGCTGTCGCGGTAAAAACGTTCGAGAAAGGGGTTGCGCGTGGGCTGCTCGAGCATGACGTCGGCACCGGCGGCGTTGGCCAGGCGTTGCGCCAGCGAGGTCTTGCCCACGCCGATCGGGCCTTCGACCGCCAGGTATCGAAAACGCCCGAGGGCGGGCGATCTCATGAGGCGACGGCGCGCTTCGTCGGGCAGCAGCACTGCGCGACGCGCTCGATGCGCTGGTCGGCGACGTCCAGCAGCAGGGCGCTCACACGCCCCATGCCAGGGATGTCGAGTTCGGGGGCCAGATCCGCGAGCGGGCGCAGCACGAAGGCGCGCGAGGCCATGCGCGGGTGCGGGACGATCAGGTCGGGTTCGGCGATGCACTCGTTGCCGTACAGCAGCACATCGAGATCGAGCGTGCGCGGCGCATTCTTGAACGGCCGCTCACGGCCGAAATGCAATTCGATCTTCAGGCACAGCGCGAGCAACTGACGCGCGCTGAGGCTCGTCTCGACGGCGACGGCGCAATTGAGATAGTCGTCGCCGCTCGATTCGATAGGCGCCGTGCGATACAGGTCCGACTTGCCAATGATGGTGACGCCGATCTGCTGCGCCAGGCAGACGATGGCGTCCTTGATCGATTGGCGGGCGTCACCGAGATTCGCGCCGAGCCCGATGTAGGCAACAGTCATGAAGCACCTTCGGAACCATGCTGTCGCGATGATACCCGCTTGCCCTGATTCTCGCTCGTCGCGGTCTCATTGCCGCTTGCGCCGTCGCCACGTTCGCCACCGCCGGAGCCTTCAACGCTGCCCGAGCCTTCGCCACCGCGTCCGCCGGTCGGCTTGCGACGACGGCGGCGGCGCTTGGCGGCGGGCGTGGTGCCGGGGCCGCTGCCCTGGGAAAGCAGGGCATCGCGTGCGGCGGCGTCGCCTTCGAGGAAATCCGTCCACCACTGGCCGGCTTCGGCCGGGACTTCACCGGATTCGCAACGCAACAGCAGGAAGTCGTAACCGGCGCGAAGGCGCGGATGCTCGAGCATGCGCAGCGGCGTGCGGCCCACGCGTTTGTCCAGACGCACCTGCAAGCCCCAGATTTCTTTCATGTCGGCGACAAATCGGCGCTGGATCGCCAGCTTGCCGGTTTGCGCATCGAGCACGTCGTCCATCGCGAGATGCAGCGCCGGAATCGGATACTCGCCGGCACTTTGATAGGCCTGCCACTTTTCGAGCACGAGATGCCAAAGCAGGGCGGCGAACAGGAAACCCGGCGAGACCGGCTTGCCCGCGCGAATGCGCGCATCGGTGTTGGCCAGCGCCAGCATGACGAATTTCTCACCCAGCGGCTGCTCCAGCACCACGTCGAGCAACGGCAGCAGGCCGTGATGCAGGCCCTGCTCACGCAGTTGCTGCACGCAGGCCCACGCGTGGCCCGAGAGCAGCAGCTTGAGCATTTCGTCGAACAGACGCGCTGCCGGCACATTGTCGATGAGCGGCGCGAGCTGCGGAATCGGTGCGGCCGTCGCGTCGTCGATCTTGAAGCCGAGCTTTGCCGCGAAACGCACCACACGCAGCATGCGCACGGGGTCTTCGCGGTAGCGCGTGGCCGGGTCGCCGATCATGCGCAGCACGCGCTTCTGAATATCTTCCCAGCCGTGGTGGTAGTCGTGCACCGTCTGGGCTGCCGGATCGTAATACATGGCATTGACGGTGAAGTCGCGCCGAGCGGCGTCCTCTTCCTGCTCACCCCAGACGTTGTCGCGCAGCACGCGGCCCGATTCGTCGGTGACGTGCGTCTTGCGGTCGAGTTCGCCCTTTTTCGGACGACGTGCGCCGATCTGCTCACTGTCGACGGCATCGACCAGCGCCCGGAACGTGGAGGTCTCGATGATCTCCTGCCCGAACTGCACGTGCACGATCTGGAAGCGCCGGCCGATGATGCGCGCGCGGCGGAACAGGCGCTGAACCTGTTCGGGCGTGGCGCTGGTGGCGACGTCGAAGTCCTTCGGGGCAATGCCCAGCAGCAGATCGCGCACGGCGCCGCCGACGATGAAGGCCTCGAACCCGGCTTGTTGCAGCGTGTCGGTCACGCGCACGGCGTTCTTCGAGAGCAGGCTCGGATCGATGCCGTGGACCGAGACGGGAATGACGACCGGCTTGCCGGTCGGGGGCAGGCTGCCTGCGCTGCCTTCGGCCTGGCTGTCTTTGCCAAGCAGTTTTTTGATGAGTTTGCGGATCACTGGAACAACTCGAGAATGGGCCAGCGACGCGCCAGCGCGATATCGCGCAGCGCCTCATCGGGGTTCGTTGCCACCGGATGATTCACCTTCTCCATCAGGGGGACGTCGTTGGCGGAATCGCTATAGAAAAAGACGTGGTCGAAATCGTCCCACGTCTTGTCGAGGCTGGCGAGCCAGGCTTCGGTGCGCGTGATCTTGCCTTCGCGGAAGCTTGGCGTACCGACGTAGTCACCGGTATAGCGTGCGTTCGGCGCGTTCGGATCGTCGCCGGCCACTGCCGGCTCGGTGCCGATCAGATGGTCGACGCCGAATGCCCGGGCGATCGGGCGCGTGACGAACGTGTTGGTGGCCGTCACGATGGCGCACAGGTCGCCCGCCTGGCGGTGCGTGTCGAGCAGCGCGAGCGCTTCGGGACGAATATGCGGCAGGATGGCTTCTTCCATGTACTGCGTGTGCCACGCGTCGAGCTGGTCGCGCGGATAGCGCGCGAGCGGCGCGAGGCAGAAACGCAGATAGGCCGGCATATCGAGCCGGCCGGCGCGGTAATCCTGGTAGAACGCCTCGTTGGCCTGCGCGTACGTATCACGCTCGACGGCGCCCTGGCGCACGAGGAAACGGCCCCACTCCTTATCGCTGTCCGTGGGCAGCAGAGTGTGGTCGAGATCGAAGAGGGCTAAATTGGTCATTGCGCGAATTTTACCTGAAGCTACGGCCTGCTTACCTGAACCGACGCAACACCGGTCAGTTTTTCCCGTCGGAGGCGCCCGGATCGGTGTGGGTGAGCATCTGGCGCAGCAACGGCAGGGTCACCGCGCGCTTCTGCTCCATCGAGAAGCGGTCGAGGCGGTCGAGCAACGCCATCAGGCTCGACATGTCGCGCTCGAAGTGCGTGAGCAGATAGGCGGGCACGTCGCTCGCCAACTGCAAACCGCGCTCGCGGGCGGCATTCTGCAACGCCTGTTTCTTGCCGTTATCGTCGAGTCCCACAATGTGAAACACGAGGCCCCAGCCGAGGCGGGTGCGCAGGTCTTCGCGCAGCGGCATGTCGACGGGGGGCTGCGCGCCGGCGGCCACGAAGGCGCAGTGCGGGCGGGCGCGCGTCTCGTTGAACAGGTTGAAGGCGGCGATCTGCTGGGTGGGCGAGAGATGGTCGCAGTCGTCGACGCAGTAGACCGTGCTCGCGTCGTCGAACGTGAAGGCGGCCAGCGGGCTGTTCGGGCGCAGATAGCGCGCGCTCGGGCCGATGGCATGGCACAGGGCTTCCATCAGGTGGGTGCGGCCCGATCCGGCCGTCCCCCAGAGGTAGATGCCGCGGTCGCGCGCCGTGCCGGCCGAGAGTTCGGCGGGCAGGCCGGCGAGCGTTTGCGCCGCCTCGCGATTGGGCCCGACAATGAAATTGTCGAACGTGGCGGGCGGCGGTGTGCCGAGGTCGAGAAACAGTTGCTGGATCACGAACGATGAAAAGCCGGCAGAAGGCCGGCGGAGTACGGTTTGCAGGGCACGCCGGCGTCGGCTGGCGTCCGATATCCGGTTTGCGTGCCGAAAGGTCACGCGCATCGGGTAAAATCGCATTTTACCGAACCTTGATGCATTCCCGTCATGTCACACCCTAACGAAACTTCCGGCCTTTCCTATCGCGACGCTGGCGTCGACATCGAAGCGGGCGACGCATTGGTCGAAGCGATCAAGCCGTTTGCCAAAAAAACCCTGCGCGACGGCGTGCTGGGCGGCATTGGCGGCTTTGGCGCACTGTTCGAAGTGCCCAAGCGCTACAAGGAGCCGGTGCTCGTTTCGGGGACCGACGGCGTGGGCACCAAGCTCAAGCTGGCCTTCACGCTGAACAAGCACGACACGGTCGGCCAGGATCTGGTGGCCATGAGCGTGAACGACATTCTGGTGCAGGGTGCCGAGCCGCTGTTTTTCCTCGACTACTTCGCCTGCGGCAAGCTCGACGTGGCCACGGCGGCCACCGTTGTCAAGGGCATCGCCCAGGGCTGTGAGCTGGCGGGCTGCGCCCTGATCGGCGGCGAGACGGCCGAAATGCCGAGCATGTACCCGGACGGCGAGTACGATCTGGCCGGCTTCGCCGTCGGCGCGGTCGAGAAGAGCAAGATCATCGACGGCACGACCATCGTGCCGGGCGACATCGTGCTGGGTCTGGCGTCGTCGGGCGCGCACTCGAACGGTTATTCGCTGGTGCGCAAGATCATTGACGTCGCCAAGCCGGATCTGGACGCCGACTTCCACGGCCAACCGCTGCGCGACGTGCTGATGGCCCCGACGCGCATCTACGTCAAGCCGCTGCTGGCTCTGATGCAGACGCTGCCGGTCAAGGGCATGGCCCACATCACGGGCGGCGGTATCGTCGAGAACATTCCGCGTGTGCTGCAGGACCACCTGACGGC
Source organism: Pandoraea eparura (assembly GCF_902459725.1). GTDB lineage: Bacteria > Pseudomonadota > Gammaproteobacteria > Burkholderiales > Burkholderiaceae > Pandoraea > Pandoraea eparura. Next base: position 404,500 of record NZ_CABPSH010000001.1, on the reverse strand, counting down.
CGACATCCAGCAAGACGCCTGGACGCTGCCGCCGCTGTTTCAGTGGTTGCAGCAGCATGGCAAGGTGGCCGACGCCGAAATGCACCGCGTGTTCAACTGCGGTATCGGCATGGCGGTGATCGTGTCGGCCGCCGACGCCGATGCAGCCGTCAAGCACCTCGAAGCCTCGGGCGAGACGGTCTACCGTCTGGGCACGATCCGCGAGCGCAAGGAAGGCGAAGCGCAGACGATCGTGTCGTAAGCGGCCAGCGAGGGCGGTCGCGCCCTCGCAGCAAGCCCTCGCAGCAACGTACCCTAGCAAGCCCGCCGGCGCATCGCCCGGCGGGCTTTGCTTTTTGTGTGGCGCGTTCGGTGGCCTTATCCCTGCATCCAGCCTGCATCCAGCCTGCATCTGGGGTTCACGTGGCCTTCGTGTGACCTTCAGGCGGCCTTCATGCGCGCCTCCACGGCCCGCAGCACATCCTCCAGCGTGGTTTCCATCACGCGCACGAGGTCGTCGAGTTGCGCGCTGGGGGCGGCGGCGCGTGGCGTCACCCGCAGCGTGTGGAATGGCATCGACGGCTCAAAGCGGCGCAACACCAGATCGGAGTCGAGGAAGTCGTACGCCGACACCGGATGCAGCCAGCCGATACCGACGTTTTCCTTGACCATCGTGCCGATGTTGATCGAATAGCGCGCCGTCGCGACCACCTGTTGATGCAGATTGCCCTCGGCGAAGAGTTGATCCATGCCCCAGCGCACCATGTCGGTCGGCTCGTATGACAGGATCGGCTGCCCCTTCAGATCGGCCAGGCGAATCACCTTCTTGCGCGCGAGAGGATGACCGGCAGGCAAGGCGCAGATCGCGTCGAGCTTGGCGAACGAGACGGCATCGGTCGCGGCCACGTCGATGGTGTTGGTCACTAGACCCAGCGCGAGCTGATGCGTGACGACCTGATCGCGAATGAGATCGGAGGCCCCGGTGGTCAGCGCAAGCTGCACGCTCGGGTGCATCGCCCGGAAGCCGGCCATCACGCGCGCGAAGAAGCCGAGGCCGAACGATACGACCGACCCCACGCGTATGACGGCCTTGTCGGGGTTGCGCAGATTGAGGGCGAACTCGCGGATGTTGTCGAGGCCGGCGTAGCGGCGCTCGACTTCCTCGAACAGCGCGAACGCCTCGGCCGTGGGTTCGAGCCGACCGCGCGCGCGATCGAACAGCGTGAGGCGCGTCGAGCGTTCGAGATCGGCCACGAGACGGCTGACCGCGGACTGCGACGTACCGAGCACCTGCGCCGCCTTGGTGGTCGTGCGCGTGAGCATCAGCGCCCGAAAGGCGTCGATGTGCCGAAAATCCATCGATTCTCCACGGAAGGGTTAGCTGTCGGGGCCCTTGCGCATGGGGCCTACAGCGCGAAAGCGTGGATTCTACCGCCCTTCATCACCATCGGAATCCGCTCGCCCTGACCGAGCAGACAGTCGAGCGATGCGAGCGGATTGCCGTCGACGATCAGCACGTCGGCGTGCGCACCGGGCACGATCTCGCCCAACTGTCCCGATTGGCCGAGCACCTCGGCGCCGATAAGCGTCGCGCTGCGCAGAATCTCCGCCGGCGAGAGCACTTCGGCGCGCAGGCGGAATTCGTCGCTTTGCAGACGCTGCGACTCGCCCAGCAGATCCGAGCCGTACCCCATCTTCACCCCGGCCTCGCGGAAGATCTCGAGCGAGCGCAGGCCCGCCGCGTGGACGTTGGCGATCTTCGCAACGCTATCGTCAGGCAGCCCGAGCGACTTGCCTTCGTTCGCGAGGGCATCGTAGGTCACCAGCGTGGGGACCACGTAAGCGCCTTGCTCGGCCATGTAGCGCGCGGTGGGAACGTCGACGAGGTTGCCGTGTTCGATGGTGCGCACTCCGCAGCGCACCGCGCGCTCGATGGCCGATGCCGTGTAGGCGTGGGCGAGCACATACGTGCCGCGTGCGCGCGCTTCCGCGACAATGGCGCGGATTTCGTCTTCCGAGTAGCCCCAGGCACCGACCGGATCGGTGGGCGATGCCACGCCGCCCGAGGCCATGATCTTGATCTGATCGGCGCCCATTTGCAGCTCTTCGCGCACGGCGCGTCGCACTTCGTCGACGCCATCGGCCACGCGTGAGAGGGCGCCGACGCGCACGCAGCACGGGCAGGGGCCGTCGGTGCCGACGTAGTCGGTGCGCGCGCGTCCGTCGCCGTGTCCGCCGGTCTGGCTGATCGCTCGACCCGACACGAACAGGCGCGGCCCTTCGGCCAGTCCACTTTCGACCGCGTGCTTGATGGCGTGTCCCGCGCCGCCGGCGTCACGCACGGTGGTGAAGCCGCGGCGCAGCATACCCTGCAGAATCGGCACCGACTTGAGCGTGACAAGCACGTTCGGCAGATGGGCCTGTGCGGCCAGATCGAGCTGCGTGGCGTGGACGTGCACGTGCAGATCGATCAGTCCCGGCATCACGGTGCGCCCGTGCGCATCGATCTCGCGCGCGGACGCTGCGCGAATCGGTTTGTCGGACACCTCCTTGATGCGTCCGCCTTCGATGAGCACGGCGTGGTCTTCGCGCAGCTCGCCCTTGACCGGGTCGAGCAGCGCGCAATTCGACAACAGAATCGACTCCATGACCTCTCCTCCAGGATGGTGTGTCCGGCGTTGCCCGGGGCGCCGGGCAACCCTGTCTTGTGTTCAATCGATGGTGGCGTGGGCGAGCGTGCGCGGTGTGCGCGTGAGCATCTCGGGGGTGTCGCCGGTGACGACCGAGTCGTCCAGACGGAAGCCGCCGAGGCCGTAGACATAGATGCCGGGCTCGGCAGAATAGACCTCGTTCGCGAGCAGCGGACGATGGTTGAACGCCATGTCGTCCGGGTACTCATGACCGATGATGCCCATGCCATGACCTGTGCGATGTCGGATGTACTCGCCGCACCCGGCCTTCTCGATGACGGCCTGCGCGGCGGCGTCGATCCCCGAGACGGGTTTGCCGGTCACGGCGGCGTTCACTGCGGCTTCATTGGCGGCGCGTGCGACCTCGTAATAGCGCGCCTGATCGCTCGATGGCTTGCCGCAGAACCACGTGCGTTCGTTCTCGATGACGAGTCCGTTCAGTCGCGGAATCACGATGTTGACCATGCCGTCGCCCGCGCTGATGCGCGCGCCGCACGAAGCGCCATCGCCATGCGGCGAGGCCGAGGCGGGGCCGGAGAGCGTCCAGCAGCGCATCACTTCGAGGTTTTCGCCAGGGAAGCGCTTCGCCCCTTCGGTGACCATCAGCGCAGCCATTGCGTAGTCGAGTTCCTGCACCAGGCGCCCCGGGCGAATGTTCTCGCGATATCGGTCCTGCACCCAGTCGGCCAACTCGGCGGCGGCGCGCATGATGGCGATCTCCTCGTCGTGCTTGACCCAGCGCAGGGCGCGCATCTCGGCGAGCATGGGCACGAGCTTCGCGTCGGGCAGCAGGGTGCCTGCGCGCGCCAGCGGACCGCCGGCCGCATCGACGCCGATGCGCGAGGTGGCCAGGCCGGCGGCGCGCAGCGTGTCGGCCATCAGCGCCGGGACTTCGGCGAGCAGCGGCTGGCGTTGCGTCACGCGCGGATGCTCGGCGTAGAGGGTGACGCGATCGAGATCGAGCCAGAGATGACCGCGCTCGCGCGCCATCATCAGATGGTGGGTGGACAACTCGTTCATCACCGCGAAAGGCTCGCCGTTACGCGGCACACAAATGGCAATGGGGCGCTCCCACGTCTGAACATCGACGTGAAAGTTCGTGGCCCACTGGAAGAAGTCGGCGGCGGTGAACACGAGCGCATCGACACGCGCGCGGTCCATGAGGTCGTTCATCAGGCCGCGGCGGTACTGACGTGTGGCATGAGACAGTGTCGGCATGGCGAAATCCTTATCGGCAATGTGTTGCGTAATGTCGGTGAATGTCAGCCGGCGCAAGCGCGACGCCTGCTGCGGCATCGCGCGAGCGGGCCGCACGCGTGGCGAGTGCACTTGGGCGCGTCAGGTCATCATCGTCTTCGCATAACGGCGATGGATGATCCAGTGCGAGGCGATGGCGAGCACGAACGTCACCACCATCGAGACGATGGAGAGCACCGCGCCGAACGGCCAGTTGTTCGCCTTCGCGATCTGGTCGTAGATCGTGGGCGTCATCATCGTGATGCCGGTGCCGCCGAGCAGCACCGGCGTGGCATAGGCGTTCATGCACAGAATGAACACGAGCATGGTGCCCGCCGCGATGCCCGGTGCGGCCATCGGCAGAATCACGCGCGTGAGTGTCTGGCGGAACGTGGCGCCCAGATTGCGCGCCGCTTCTTCGACGGAGAAGTCCATGCCTTCGAGCACGCTCTGCAACGTGAGAATCATGTACGGCAGCACCACGGCGGTGGTCCCCACCACGACCGCGAACGGCGTGTACAGCAAACGAATCGGCTGGGGCACGATATCCAGCGACACCAGCAACGAGTTGACGAAACCGGCGGTGCCGAGCATTACCATCCAGCCGGCCGCGCGCACGACGTTGCCGACCAGCAACGGGAAGACCAGCAGCATCACCAGCAGGCTCTTGAAGCGCGTTTGCGTGCGGGCGAGCACGTAGGCGACAGGAAAGCCGAACACGAGCGCGAGCGCGGTGCACAGCGAGGCGACCTTGATCGTGGTCCAGAGCACCGACAGGTAGTACGGATCGGTGAAGAACTTGACGTAGTTCGCGCCGGTCAGGGCCGCCTGCATCATGTCGACGGGATCGAACCGGTTGAAGCTGTAGCGCACCAGTTGCAGCCCGGGCAGCACGATCACGAGCAACACCACGAGCGTGGCGGGCGTGGCGAGCGAGCCGCCGGTGAGCGCGCCGCGCACCGCGCGTGCGGTGGCGGCCCGGGTGGATTCGGAGGCTTCGGCGGCTTGGGAGGCTGGCGTTTGCGGCGTCATCGCGGGCTCTGGGGTGTCGGCAAGGGTCACAGCCCCACCTTGAATTCCTTGTTCCAGAAATCGAGCAAGGCGGGCTTGTCGGCGGTAAAGCGCGCGTAATCGAGCTTGACCATGCGATCGAGTTCGGCGCGGGTGAAGCCCACGCTTTCCTGCAGCGACGGCGGCAGATTCGCGTTCGTCACGGTCGGCGCATAGCCCATCGTCTCCGCAAAGCCGATTTGCGCGCGCGGGTCGAGCATTGCGTTCAGATAGTTGAAACCACACAGTTTGGACTGCGAATTCTTCGGCACGGCGGCCTCGAACGTCACCGGTACGGCGCCTTCCTTGGGCACCACATAGTCGATCGGCACGCCCGCCTTCTTCCATTGCAGCGCGCGCGCTTTCCACATGCAGGTGAACCAGATGTCGCCGCTCTTGAGCGCGGAGGCCACGGCTTCGTTCGACGGATACACCTTGGGCTGCTGCGTCTTGCGCAGCTCACGCAGGAATTGCACGCCACCGGCCATGTCGCCGTCCTTGTGGCCGGCCGCGAGCGAGCTGCTCACCACGTTGAAGTTATAGAGGATGTCGGAGAAGCCCACGCGGCCCTTGAGCTTGGAGTCGAGCGCGGCGGTAAACGAGTCGGGTTTCGTGCCGAGCTTCTCGGGGTTGTAGACGATCACCATCGCGCTGAAGATGTGCGGGATCGAGTACGGACGGCGCAGCGCCTCCAGCGCGTTCACCAGGTTCGGGACGACCTTGGCGTCGACCGCTTCGAGAATGCCCGAGCGGTTGATGTCGTACATATCGAGATCGGCCAGGCAGGCGACGTCGAGCGAGCCGCGCCGCGACGCCTTCTCGGCACGCAGCTTCGTCATGCGCTCGACCTGCCCGGCAGAGTCGTAGGTCACCTTGCCGCCGGCGGCTTCGATGATCGGCTTGCCGATGTTCTGTTCGAGCAGATTCAGATAGTCGCCCCCCCACGTGCCGACGACCACGTTCGGGCACGCGGCGGCCGCGTGGGCCGAGAGCGCATCGAGGCCGAGCGCGGGGGCGATCACCAGACCGGAAGCGGTCTTCAGAAACGAGCGGCGGTTCAGAGCATGCGTCATGTCGTCATCCTTCAAAACGTTGGCCGTGAGGTTGGCCAATCCATGGGCCGAAGCGGGTGGGAGTGAGGCAGTATCGTCAGGCGTTGAAAAACAGGCAGTCCGTGCTTGCGAAGCACGCGTTGAGCGCACGACCCGGCGCGTAGCGGCCGACGTCGTCGCGCGCAGTGTTCTGCACGTGCGCGACAAGCGTCTCACCTTGTGGGCTCTTCAGACGGAGTTCGAGTGTGGAGCCCAGGTAGATCGTCTGATCCACCGTGACCGGCATGGCCGTCTCGTCGCGGGCGGGGGCGTCGCTCAGGCGCAAACGCTCGGGGCGAATGCCGAGCGTCGTGGCGTCGGGGGCGGCACTCGGCAGTGCCAGACGCTCGCCTTTGGCGGTCACGAAATGGCCGTCGGTCATTCGCCCGGCGAGGAAATTCATTTTGCCGAGGAAGTTCGCCACGAACGGATTGGCCGGGCGCTCGTAAAGTGCGTCGGCGGTGCCGATCTGCTGCACGCAGCCGTCGTGCATCACGGCCAGACGGTCGGCAATCGCCAACGCTTCTTCCTGATCGTGGGTGACGAAGATCGTCGTCAGGCCAAGCCGACGCTGCAACGCGCGGATCTCTTCGCGCACGTCGGTGCGCAGCTTGGCGTCGAGGTTGGACAGCGGTTCGTCGAGCAGGAAGACGTCGGGACGAATCGCCAGCGCGCGGGCAATCGCCACACGTTGCTGCTGCCCGCCGGAGAGCTGACGCGGATAGCGATCCGCGAGCGACGTGAGGCGCACCATGTCGAGCGCTTCGCGAATTCGCGTGACGCGCTCGGCGCTGGACACGTGTCGCATTTCGAGGCCGAACGCCACGTTCTCGGCCACGGTCATGTGCGGAAAGAGCGCATAGCGCTGGAACACCATGCCGGTGTTGCGGCGATGCGCGGGCAGGCGCGAGACCTCCTTGCCGCCGATCCAGATTTCGCCGGCTGTCGGCTCGACGAAGCCCGCGACCATGCGCAGCGTCGTGGTCTTGCCACAGCCGCTCGGGCCGAGGAAGGCGACGAGTTCGCCGTCGGCGATCTCCAGTGAGAAGTCCGCCACGGCAGCGGCGTTGCCGTATTGCTTGCGCAGGTTGCGCAACGAAACGTTGGCCATGTCAGATCACCTGGCTGAGTTTGACGAAACGATCGGTGATCAGCATGACGATGCCGAGCAGGACGATCTGCGCCGCGGAGACGGCGGCAATCGTCGGATCGAGGTTGAATTCGAGGTACTGCATGATCGCGATGGGCAAGGTGGTCTTGCCGGGGCCCACCAGCGGCAAGGTAAGTTCGAGGTTTTCGAACGACACGATGAAGCTGAACAGCCCGGCCGCCACGACGGCGGGGCGCAGCATCGGCAGCGTGACGCGCCACAGCGTGCGCCACGGGCCCGCGCCGAGATTGCGGGCGGCTTCCTCGATGGTGCCGTCGATCTGCGCCAGGCTCGCGCCCACGAGACGCATCGTCCAGGGAATGGTCAGGCAGATGTGCGCGATCACGAGACCGCCGAAGGTGCCGACGATGTCCATGTCGAGCGCGTTCTCGGCGCGCAGGTAGAAGAGGTAAGTGGCGATGCCCGCGACAATGCCCGGGACCACGAGCGGCAGCAGCAACACATTGCCGAGTGTGCGGCGCCCGGGGAAGCGATAACGCGCGAGGGCGAGCGAGGCGGCGACACCGAGGATCACGCCGCCGATGGCCGCGCAGGCGGCGAGTTGAAGCGAGAGCAGGAAGCCGTCGGCGAACGCGGCGTTGCGCCATGCATTCAGGTACCACGAGACCGTGTAGCCACTGGGCGGGAACGTGATGATCGCGTCTTTGAAGAAGCTCAGCCAGACGACGAAAATCAGCGGGCTGAGCATGAACAGATAGATCAGCGTGACCCCGGCGCGCACCGCCCATTTCGCGACGGGTACGCGCCGCGCACCGCCTGTCGGACGCCGCAGCCCATCACCCGCCACCCCACTTGGCTCCATCGAAGTCTGCGTCATTGGCGTCCTTCCCGGTATCGTGGATTCGATGCAAATTTGCATTGCATGAAACGTTGATATGCAAATTAGCATATCAAAATCGTCATGCAAACCGGAAAGCTGTCAGGGTTTCAACGGAGGCCGCGGGTGGTCGATGGCGGTCGATGGCGGTCGACAGCAGTCGACAGCAGTCGATGGCGATCGACGGTGATCGGTAGCGGTCGATGCGGTCGATGCGGTCGATGCGGCGATGCGGTCGATGCGGCGATGCGGTGAGGCGATGCGGGTTTCGATACGCGCGACGGGCGGGGCCGTGAAACGCTTCGTCGGCGGGGTGGCGAAGCGTTGTCGGGCACGAGGGCAGCGGGGGATGGCCGCGTGCTCAGACCTGCCAGAGCGCACGCACGGTCGCGAGGGCGTGCTGCGAGGCGTTGGCGGCCGTGCAGTCGACGATGTGACGTTCGGGCATCGAGCGCAGCCACGTGAGCTGACGCTTGCACAACTGACGGGTCGCGAAGATGCCCTTGTCGCGCATCGTGTCGTAATCGATCTCGCCGTCGAGGTATTCCCACACCTGGCGATAACCGACGCAGCGCATCGACGGCAGACTCGGATCGAGATCGCCACGTGCGCGCAGGTGTTCAACTTCCTCGACGAAGCCTGCGGCGAGCATGAGACGAAACCGCTCGGCGATACGCGCGTGCAACACCGCGCGCTCGCCCGGCTCCAGCGCGACCGGCACGAACGTGTGGGCCGGTGGCGTGGCCGGCGTCCGGGCTTGTTCGGCAAGCCATTGCGACATCGGCTTGCCCGACAGCAGGAAGATTTCCAGCGCGCGCTGAATGCGCTGCGCGTCATTCGGCGCGAGACGGGCCGCGGTCACGGGATCGACGCTTGCCAGCCGTGCGTGCATCGCCGGCCATCCCTCGCGTGCGGCGTCTTCGTCGAGCTGGGTGCGCACCTCGGCATTGGCCGACGGCAGCGGCGAGAGGCCCTGCGTAAGTGCCTTGTAGTACAGCATCGTGCCGCCGACGAGCAGCGGCCGGCGACCGCGGGCGGCGATCTCGTCGACAAGACGCAGTGCGTCTTCCCGGAACTGCGCGGCGGAATAGACGTCGCGCGGATCGATGATGTCGATCAGATGATGGGGGACGGCCGCGAGCTCGGCCGCGCTCGGCTTGGCCGTGCCGATGTTCATCTCGCGATAGACGAGCGCGGAGTCGACACTGATGATCTCGAGCGGGGTGTCCTGTGCCAGCGCGAGGGCGGCCGCGGTCTTGCCGGATGCCGTCGGGCCCAGCAGGCAGACGATCGGGGGAGGTGACTTCATGACCGGCTCAACGTCCCCGCATGAACAATTTGTCCAGATCGCCGAGCGTGAGCTGGTACCAGGTGGGACGCCCGTGATTGCACTGATCGGCGCGCTCGGTGGCTTCCATCTGGCGCAGCAGTGCGTTCATTTCCTCGTGCGTGAGACGCCGATTCGCGCGCACGGCCGTGTGGCAGGCCAGCGTGCCGAGCAGTTCGTGCTGGCGCTCCGTGAGCACGCGCGACCCACCGTACTGGCGCAAATCGGCGAGCACGGCACGGGCCAGGGCTTGCGCGTCGGCCCCGTCGAGCAGGGCGGGAATCGCGCGCACGGCGAGCGTGGTCGGCGACATTGCCGCAAGGTCGAAGCCCAGCGCGGTGAGCGTCTCCTGATGCTCTTCCGTCGTGCCGATTTCCACCGGATCGGCGAAGAAGGTCACAGGGATGAGCAGCGGCTGCACCGGCACGCTGCGCTCCACCAGAGCCTGCTTGAAGCGTTCGTACAAAATGCGCTCGTGCGCCGCGTGCATGTCGACGAGCACGAGGCCGTAAGCGTTCTGCGCAAGGATATAGATACCGTGCAATTGGCCGAGCGCGAACCCGAGCGGTTGCTCCAGCGCCATAGCGTCGGCCGTGCTGCTGCCGTTGGCGCCGGACGGCAAGGCGTCGAGGCCAACGGTGAGCGTCGTGCCGTCTTGTGCTGTCCCGGCACTGCCGTACGTCGGTGGGGGCGCATCCGTCACGCCCGGCTGACCATACGGACGCGGGGCCGGGGGCGCAGTGCGGCCGAACAGGTTGTCGTAGACGGACAGCGGTTGCGCCACCGGCAGCGTGCCTTGCTGCATGCGCGGGCTCCAACTGCTGCCGCCCGGCGCACCGAATCCGCCGACGCCACCGACGCCAGCGGCCGGGCGCGCGGCCATCATGCCGCCGCCCAAGGAGGCACCCGGCCCGGCGGCGAGACCACCGCCGTCGGTCAGGTGGGCGGCGTGCGTTGCGCCGCCACTGCCCGCCGCGCGGGCCAGCGCACGTTGCACGACGTGGAACACGAACTGGTGGACGCTGCGGGCATCGCGAAACCGGACTTCGATCTTCGACGGGTGGACGTTGACGTCAACCAACTGCGGCGGCAGTTCGAAATACAGCACGTAAGCGGGATAACGGTCGCCGTGAAGCACGTCTTCGTAGGCGGCGCGCACGGCGTGGGTGAGCAGCTTGTCGCGCACAAAGCGGCCGTTCACGAAGAAGAACTGCTGGTCGGCGCGGCCACGGCTGGCGGTGGGCAACCCGACGAAGCCCGACAGGCGCAGCTCGGCCGCGCCTTCGTCCAGCGCCAGATGGGCGCCGGCAAAGTCGTTACCGAGCACGCGCGAGACGCGTGTCGCGGCGTCGGACGCATTCCAGTGCTCCACCGCCCGGTTGTTGTGCAGGATCGAGAAGCCGACATCCGGGCGCGCGAGTGCGCTGCGGCGAATGACGTCCATGCAATGACCGAATTCGGTCTGCTCGGTCTTCAGGAATTTGCGGCGCGCGGGGGTGTTGAAGTACAGGTCGCGCACGTCGACCGTCGTGCCCACGGGGCCCGCGGCAGGCGTGAGCGCACCGGTATTGCCGTCGATGGCGCTCGCGTGCGGGGCATCGGCCCGGCGGCTCGACAGTGTGATCTGGGCCACCGACGCGATGGAGGCGAGCGCTTCGCCCCGGAACCCCAGCGTGAGTACTGATTCCAGCTCGTCGAGCGTGCGAATCTTGCTCGTCGCGTGGCGCGTGAGCGCGAGCGGCAACTGCTCGGCGGACATGCCGCCGCCGTCGTCGGTGATCGCGATGCGGCGCACGCCGCCTTCTTCGAGCTTGATCTGGAGGGCTCGGGCGCCGGCATCCAGCGCGTTTTCGAGCAATTCCTTGACGACGGACGCCGGGCGTTCCACCACCTCGCCCGCGGCGATCTGGCTGATCAACTGGTCGGGAAGGACCTGGATGGCACGTTGCGGGGCGAGGCCCGCCGGCATGGGGCCGGGACGGCGCTCGGGGGCGTCGGTGAGCGCGCGGTCGGGCACGCCGGCCGGGGCGTGTTCAGAGGGGGCGGGGGTCGGGGTCGCAGACATGGGAACCATTATAAAGGTAGCCCTCAAAGACATAGGTTGACCCACGTTTTAGCCCGTAAGACTCGCTCGGGCACTCACACAGGCAGCCGCGCAGGCACCTGCAGCGGCACCTGAAGTGGCACCTGAAGCGGCGCGACCCATTCCTGTCATGGGAAGGTCGTAGGCTTGAGGTGGGATTCGACACACCCGGGCGGAGGAATTTCGACCGTCACGGGGACTTCACGACGCCCGACGTTTGCGCTGGTATCATGCGATTCGTCGCATGCCCGCGGGGATGGGCCGGCGTCCTTTATCTTGAGGAATCGACTTGGATACTTTGGTGCAATTGCTGGAGATGGTGCTCCATATCGATAAACATCTGGGGGTGTTTATCGATCAGTACGGAAACTGGGTGTATCTGTTCCTGTTCATGATCGTGTTCGTGGAAACAGGGCTGGTGCTCTTTCCGTTCCTGCCGGGCGATTCCCTGCTGTTCATCGGCGGCGCGTTTGCGGCGACCGGGGCCATGGATCCGTGGTTGCTCGGCGTACTGCTCTTCATCGCGGCCGTGACCGGCAACACGCTCAACTTCTGGATCGGCTCGAAGATCGGGCCGAGAGTGTACGAGAAGAACTGGCGTTTCCTCGACCGCGATGCCTTGCGCAAGACCCACGACTTTTACGAGCATCACGGCGGCAAGACCATCGTGATCGCGCGTTTCGTGCCGGTCGTGCGCACATTCGCGCCGTTCGTGGCAGGCGTGTCGGCCATGTCGTGGGGGCGCTTCCAGCTTTATAACCTGCTCGGCGCGCTGATCTGGGTGACGCTGCTCGTGGGCGGCGGCTACCTGTTCGGCAACCTGCCGGTCGTCAAGCAATACCTGAACGTCATCGTGCTGGTGGGCATTTCGGCGGCGGTGGTGCCGATTGCGCTCGGCGCGCTGTGGAAGCTCGTCACGCGCGGTCGTCGCCGCGTGGCGCAAGGCCAGAGCGAGTAAGCTCGGCGCTCGGTCGGCCAACCAGACTGTCGATTTGGCCGATTCGATGAACAATGGCGCGTCCGGGTGACCGGGCGCGCCATTGTTGTTTGGGCTGACGTCTGTCGCCCGTTGTGAGGCGGCTTCAGGCCGTTCGATTCTTCGCGAGCGGCGGATTTTTGGCGAAGTAGGCCTTGATGCCCTTGAGCAACGCGTTGGCGAGCCGCTCCTGGTAGGCCGGATCGTTCAACGACTGCTCTTCCTTGGGGTTGCTGATGAAGGCCGTCTCGACGAGCACCGACGGGATGTCGGGCGCCTTGAGCACCGCGAAGGCTGCCTGTTCGACGTACTTGCTGTGCAGCCGGTCCGCGACAGTGCCGATCTCGGCGAGCAGCGCTGTGCCGAACACCTTGCTGTCGCGGATCTGCGCCGTCGTCGACATGTCGAGAAGCGCATGCGCCACGGCGCGGTCGTTGGTCTTGATATTGACGCCACCGATCAGGTCGGAGGCGTTTTGCGTTTTCTCGAGCAGACGCGCTGTCGCGCTCGTGGCGCCGCGCTCCGACAAGGCGAACACCGAAGCCCCGTTCGCCGACGGCGACGTGAACGCATCGGCGTGAATCGACATGAACAGATCGGCGTCCACGCGACGGGCCTTCTGCACCCGTACACCGAGCGGCACGAAGAAGTCGGCGTCGCGCGTCATCATCGCCCGCATATTGGGTTGCGCATCGATCTTCTCGCGCAACCGTTTCGCGATCTGCAACACCACCACTTTCTCATACGTGCCGCTGCTGCCGATCGCACCCGGGTCTTCCCCGCCATGGCCGGGGTCGAGGGCGATGGTGAGCAGGCGAGCGGTCTTCGGGCCGCGTGACGGCAGCGTGAGCAACCCGTCGTCGTTGCGTTGGGCAAGCGACGGCATTCTGTCGCCCGCAGGGGGCGACGCGGGGCGTGAGGCTCGCGGCCCCGCGTCGCGCTGCGCGTAACGCTGGAAGAACGCTTCGCTCTCTTCCGTGCTCGGCGTGCCGGTGCCGGATGAGGGGCGCGAGGGCGGCGTGTTCTGCGCCAACGCTTCGGCCTTGTGACCGGATTTGGCGAGCAGTTCCATGAGCGGATCGGGCTCGACGGCCGGATACAGGTCGAACACCGTGCGGTACTTGTAGCCCGCGACCGGCGGCAACGTGAAGGATTGCGGCTTCACACCGGCCTTCAGGTCGAAGACCATGCGCACGACGCCGGGCTTGAACTGCCCCACGCGCACCTGCATGATCTGCGGGTCGTTCGGCTGAATCTTGGACACCAGATCGCGCAGCGCCGGACTCAGATCCACTTCGTCCAGATCGATGACGAAACGGTTCGGACTCTCCATGAGTTGCTGCTGGAACTTGACCGGGTTGTCGGTCTCGAGCGTGACGCGGGTGTAGTCCCTGGCCGGCCAGACGCGCACGGCCACGATGGCATTGGCGAAGGCAAGGCGAGGGCCCGTGAGGGCGAGGACGAGCGTCGATGCACCGGCGCGCAATGCGCGGCGGCGGCCGGCATTGGGCGATGAGGCGTCGTCGGAACGGGCGAAGCGTTTGATCAGCATGAGTTCAGGCAAGCAAGACCGGCCGGCGTGTAGGCGCTCGTCGTCAGACGGCGGCTGTTGCCAACAGGTTCCAGCCAAAGGCCCAAATCGGGGGGGCCCAGGAGACCTTCGGCTTTCTCCGGCCACTCGACGAGGCACAGGGCGTCGCCTGCAAAGTGCTCCCGAAAGCCCGTGTCGTGCCATTCGGCCGGATCGGCAAAGCGGTACAGGTCGAAATGATAGACCGGCAACACGCCTCGTGGGGTATCGATGTTGTAAGGTTCACACAACGCGTACGTGGGGCTTTTCACGCGACCCGTGTGGCCCAGCGCGCGCAGCAGGGCGCGCACGAGGGTGGTTTTCCCTGCGCCGAGGTCGCCCGAGAGCTGCACGTGCAGGCCCGCGTGTGCCGCGTCGGTGTGGGCCGCGCGCTCCATGATGGCGCGCGCGAGTGCGCCGGCGAAGGCCTCGGTGGCGGTTTCGTCCGGCAGCGCAAAGATGCGCTCGCCCAGGGGCGACGGCGTCGATGAATCTGGCATTGCGTAAAATGGAGTCGATGAAAGCTTCCGTGATTTTCCCCGCTACCGCCGCACAAGTCGAGTCAACGGCCCCTCCGAATGCCTCGGAAGTGTCGCCCTCGCGCGACAATGCGACGTCTCCTGCCCTCGATACCGAGCGCCTGGCGGCGCTTGCCGGTCAGATTCGCGTTTGGGCGAGTGAACTCGGCTTCGACCGGGTCGGTATCACGGACATCGATCTCTCGCACGCCGAAGCGGGGCTGCAACAGTGGCTCGACGACGGCTGTCATGGCGATATGGACTACATGGCGGCGCACGGCATGAAGCGCGCGCGACCCGCCGAACTGGTCCCCGGCACGGTGCGCGTCATCAGCGCCCGCATGAACTATCTCCCGAACGATACCGACAAGGCGAACTGGCGTGCGCGCGAAGCCGCGCGCGCGGCGATGCCCGCCGAAGCGGTCGTGTCGATCTATGCGCGCGGACGTGACTATCACAAGGTCATCCGCCATCGGTTGCAACAGCTGGCCGAGCGCATTACGCAGGCTATCGGGCCGTTCGGCTACCGCGCATTCACCGATTCCGCCCCGGTGCTCGAAGTCGAACTCGCGCAGAAGGCCGGACTGGGCTGGCGCGGCAAGCACACCCTGTTGCTCTCGCGCGACGCGGGATCGCTCTTCTTTCTCGGCGAGATCTTTGTCGACGTGCCGCTGCCTGTGGATGTCGACGACGGGCGAGCGTCGGGCCATGCGCACGACGACAACGGGCCGGGCCGCGGCCTGCAACGCGGCGAGCACTGCGGGCAATGCCAGCGATGCCGCGAGGTCTGTCCGACCGGCGCCATCACCGAAGCGTTTCGCGTCGATGCGCGCTTGTGCATCTCGTATTTGACGATCGAGCACAAAGGCGCGATTCCCGAGGACTTGCGCGCGAAGATGGGCAATCGCATCTATGGTTGCGACGACTGTCAGCTCTACTGCCCGTGGAACAAGTTTGCCCAGCCGTCGCCGCTCGCCGATTTCGCTGCGCGCAACCGACTCGATTGCGCTTCGCTCGTCGAACTGTTCGCCTGGAGCGAGGCGCAATTCATGGACAAGCTGGCCGGCAGTCCCATTCGTCGCATCGGCCATGAGCGATGGCTGCGCAATCTGGCCGTCGGGCTCGGCAACGCGCTGCGCGACACGGCGGACGCGGCCGCGCGCGCGCCGTTGCGCGATGCCCTGTTGGCGCGACGCGATCATCCTTCGGCGCTCGTACGCGAACATGTTGAATGGGCGCTGACCCAGGAAGGAGACACGGCTTGAGCAAGGACACCCCCGCCGCGCGCGACGACCTCGACGATCCCGATACGGTAGACGACTCGTCGTCGACGCTCACCTTCGATCCCGACGGCGCGACCTACGTGCGCAGCACCACGCTCATCGACCAGTTCTGCGACACGATCTGGCTCGAAGACGGTCTTTCGCGCAACACGCTCGACGCTTACCGGCGCGATTTGCGCCTCTTTGCGCAGTGGCTTGCCGCCAAGCGCGAAGCCTCACTCGACGGCGTGGACGAGGCGGCGCTCGTCGCCTATCTGGCGTGGCGTCGCGAGAGTCTGGCGAGCAGCGTCAACCGCCGTCTGTCGGTCTTCAAACGGTTCTATCAATGGGCGCTGCGCGAGCACGTTGTGCACACCGATCCGTGTTTGCGCATCGCATCGGCCAAGCGCGCCCAGCGCTTGCCTTCGACGTTGTCCGAGGCGCAGGTCGAAGCACTGCTGGCCGCCCCCGATCTGGCCCAGCCGCTCGGGTTGCGCGATCGGGCGATGCTCGAATTGATGTACGCGAGCGGTCTGCGCGTGTCGGAACTGGTCGCGCTCAAGACGATTGAAGTGGGATTGAACGAAGGCGTGCTGCGCATCTTCGGCAAGGGCGCAAAGGAGCGGCTGGTGCCGTTCGGCGAGGAGGCCAACGCCTGGCTCACACGCTATCTGTCAGAAAGTCGTGGTGTGCTGCTCGCCGGTCGCGCCTGCGACACGCTGTTCGTCACGCAACGGGGCGAGGGGATGACGCGGCAGGCGTTCTGGTATCTGATCAAACGCTATGCGTTGCAGGCGGACATTCGTGCGCCGCTCTCGCCGCATACGCTGCGTCATGCCTTCGCGACGCATCTGATCAATCACGGCGCCGATCTGCGCGTGGTGCAGTTGTTGCTCGGTCACGCCGATATCTCCACCACGCAGATCTACACACACGTCGCGCGCGAGCGCCTCAAATCGCTGCATGCGCAACATCACCCGCGTGGGTGAGCGCGATGTGCCACGCCAGTGCTGGCTGTGCGTGCTGCGCTACCTCGGGCGATCCGCGCGCGAGGTAGTCGATAGACGGGCAGCGACGCGACGGCTTCAAAGCAGTGCTTTGAGCTTGTGCTTGAGCACCTTGCCCGTCGATGCTGCCGGCAGGGCGTCCAGCACGCGAATCTGTGCCGGCCGCTTGTACGGCGCAAGCCGCGTCGCCGCCCACGTTGTCAGCGCGGCCACGTCGATGGCATGGCCGGGGCGCGCTTCCACGAACGCGATCACTTGCTCGTTGCCGTTGTCGGCGCGACCGAGGACGGCCGCCTGCAGCACATCCGGATGACTCGCCAGCGCCTGCTCGACTTCGAGCGGATAGACGTTGAAGCCGGAGTGGATGATGAGTTCCTTGGCGCGTCCTGCGAGAAAGAGCGCGCCGTCGGCGGCGCGGCGTGCAAGATCGCCGGTGCGCAGCCAGCCGTCTTCGGTCACGGCGGCGGCCGTGAGCGCCGGCGCGCGGTAGTAACCGAGCATCACGTTCGGGCCGCGCACCCAGAGTTCGCCGACCTCACCGTCCGGCAGGTCATGCCCGTCGCCATCGACAATACGTACCGCCACGCCGGGAATGGCCGGCCCCACCGCGCAGTCGTCGCGCGGGGCGTCGAGCAGCGTTTGCGAGACCGTCGGGCTGCTCTCGGTCAATCCGTACCCGTTGTGAATCGGCAGGCCATAGAACGCTTCGACACGCGTCTTGAGCGCCGCGTCGAGAGGCGAGCCGCCCGAGTAGACGAAGCGCAGGCGCGGTGCGATGAGCGGCCGGTTTTGCGCTGACACGTACGCCATCAGGCGCGCGTGCATGGCGGGCACCCCTTGCAGGATCGTCAGCCCGTCGTGGGCGAGCGAGTCGAGCACGGCCTCGGGGGTGAAGCGCGCGGCAAGCCGCAACGTGCCGCCGGCGTACAGCGTGCCCAGACAGACTGACGTCAGGCCATAGACATGCGAGATCGGCAGCACGCCGTAGGCAATATCGTCGGCACCGACGCGTCGCAGTGTGCTCGACACCGCGGCGATGAACATCAGATTGCGATGCGAGAGACGAACGCCCTTGGGCGTACCGGTCGTGCCGGTCGTGTAGATGAGCGCCGCGCATTGCAATGCCGGATCGGCGAGCACCGGCTCGGCCAGGCTGTCGGGATCGGCGTCGGACACCGCCACGGCACCGAGCGCGAGATCGGTCCAGGCAATCTTGGCGGCGTCCACCCGGGCGTGCGCTGCGGCGTCGGGCGAGGCGTCGACGGTGTAGATCGCGCAGCGCGGCTGGGCGTGATCGCGGATCACGTTCAATTCCGTGCCGGAGAGCCGTGCGTTGCACAGCAGCGGCCAGGCGTCGAGGGCGGCCACGGCAAGTAACAGCACCACGTAGGCGATGCCGTTCTCGCCGACGATCATCACCCGATCGCCGCCTCGCACGCCGTGAGCGCGCAGGCGCTCGGCGCATGCGCTCACGGTATTGGTCAACGCGCCGTAGGTCAGGCGGCCGAAGTCATCGATCAGGGCGATGCGCGTGGGCGCGTGCGCGGCGATGCGCGCGGGCAGCGTGTCGATGCGTGCGGGCAGCGTCGCAAGCAAGCAGTCGGCGACGCTGCCCGCAGACGAGGGGGCAGGAGAGGCGATCATGGCGGCATTGTAATGCGCTCGCCGTCCTCGGGCAGCGCAAAGGCCGCCCCGGCCGGCGGCAGTGCGCGCATTCCGGGACCGCAGTTCCCGAGCGTTTCATTACAATAGGCGCCCATGAGCAAGACCAAACATGTCTCGGAAACGCCGGCCACGCAGTTTCTGAAGCAAAAGAAAGTGGCCTTCACCGAACACATCTACGAGTACGTCGAGCATGGCGGCACCGGCGAGTCGGCACGCCAGTTGGGCGTGCACGAGCATGCCGTCGTCAAGACGCTTGTCATGGAGGACGAGAAGGCCCGGCCGCTGATCGTGCTCATGCACGGCGACCGGACCGTCTCGACCAAGAACCTCGCGCGCCAGATCGGCGCCAAGCGGGTGGAGCCCTGCAAGCCGGAAGTCGCCCAGCGTCATTCGGGATACCTGGTGGGCGGCACGTCGCCGTTCGGCACCAAGCGGGCGATGACGGTGTATGTGGAGGCGTCGATTCTCGATCTGCCGCAGATCTTCATCAATGGGGGGCGGCGCGGGTACTTGATCGGCATTGCGCCGCAGGTGCTGCTCAACACGCTGGCCGCCAAGCCGGTGTCGTGTGCGCTGAGCGACGAGTAGGCATCACCGCGGCGCGGTCGCTTCGATCCCGGCGCAACCCGTGTTTGCCAGAATGGGGGGACGAGGCCGGTCAAGTAGAATGGCGGCCATTACACATTCTGCTCACGCTCGAAGTTCATGGCCACACTGGTTTTTATCGTTCTCGCGTACCTGATCGGCTCGTTGCCGTTTGCGGTGATCGTCAGCCGCACGATGGGTCTCGCCGATCCGCGCAGTTACGGCTCGGGCAACCCGGGCGCCACAAACGTGCTGCGCTCCGGCAACAAGAAGGCCGCCGTGCTGACGCTGATCGGCGACGCCCTCAAGGGCTGGCTCGCGGTATACCTCGCCCAACGCTTCGCCGATACGTGGGGCGTTGGTGACTTCGGTCTGGCGGCCGTGGCTCTCGCGGTCTTCCTCGGCCATCTGTACCCGGTGTTCCTGCGCTTCGCGGGCGGCAAAGGCGTGGCGACAGCGGCCGGCGTGCTGTTCGCCATTCACCCGGTGCTGGGGCTCGCCGTGCTCGCCACGTGGCTCATCATCGCGGTCTTCTTCCGCTATTCGTCGCTCGCCGCACTGGTGGCGGCCGTGTTCGCCCCGCTTTACTACGTCTTCATGTCCGGCTTCGGGCCGTATGCCCCGGCGGTGATCGTCATGGCGATCCTGCTGGTCTACCGGCACCGCGCGAACATTGGCAAGCTGATGACGGGCAAGGAAAGCCGCATCGGGCAGAAGAAGTAAGGTCGAGGTCGCAGCGTGGCTACGTGGCGGCGCAGTAGCGGCGTGTTGCAGCGGCGATCGCCTCAAGCGTGAACGAAAAGGGCTGCGTCCTGTGCAATACAGAACTCAGCCCTGTCACTGTCAGCCTCAGCCTCTCCGACCGTCCAACGGGATGGCGTCAGTGCCGGTCTGCGGATCGGGTGTGGGCTTGCCGCGCGCGCTCAGTCGCGGAAGTTGTTGAAGTCGAGCGGCGTGTCGGTCACGTCCTTGCGCAGCAGGGCCATGGCGCTTTGCAGGTCGTCGCGCTTGGCGCCCGAGATGCGCACGCTGTCGCCCTGGATGCTCGCCTGCACCTTCATCTTGCTGTCCTTGATCAGACGCACGATCTTCTTGGCCAGGTCGCCTTCGACGCCTTTCTTCACCTTGACGACCTGCTTGACCTTGTCGCCGCTGACCTTTTCGACCTTGCCGTAATCGAGGAAGCGCACGTCCACGTTGCGCTTGGCCATCTTGCTGATGAGCACCTGCGTGACCTGCTCGAGCTTGAAGTTGT
This sequence comes from Pandoraea eparura, assembly GCF_902459725.1. GTDB lineage: Bacteria > Pseudomonadota > Gammaproteobacteria > Burkholderiales > Burkholderiaceae > Pandoraea > Pandoraea eparura. The sequence continues at coordinate 384,218 of NZ_CABPSH010000001.1, read as the reverse complement.
CGTCGGCGAAGAGCGTGAGTTCCTGCTCCTTGTGCTCGACGCGCGAGTCAGACCCCTTGAAGTCGAATCGCGTCGAGATTTCCTTGTTGGCCTGCTCGATGGCGTTCTTGACCTCGACCATGTTGGCTTCGCTAACCACGTCGAACGATGGCATCTGGCTCTCCTGAAATGTAAAGGGTTCGTGAAAGGGCACGCCTGGCGTGTCCTGCGAGGGGACGGCGGTACCGTCGCATGCGCGCAGCACGGGCCTCGGCCACGCGGCCGTTATAATGGTGCGCAAAATTCTTTCGCCCGATATTGTAATTCAGCCACCGGTCCCGCGTCCCTTCCTGACGCTGGGGGGCGGCGGCGCCCACGGATCACCCACGGACTTCTTCCGAGACTTCATGCCTCAGTTGCAACGCGACGTCAGCCTGCGCGAATTCAATACCTTCGGCCTGCCCGCCACCGCCCGCTTCGTCGTGACGATCGATAGCGAGGCGGCGCTTCTCGATGCGCTCGCCATGCCCGAACTGGCGGGCCTGCCGCGTCTCGTGCTCGGCGGTGGCAGCAACGTCGTGCTCACGCGCGACTTCGACGGCGTGGTGTTCCGAATGGCGATTCGCGGCCGCGAGCGACTCGCGCACGACGCCCACGCGCGTTATGTGCGCGGCGGCGCCGGCGAGGTCTGGCACGACTTCGTCGACTGGACGCTTTCGCAGGACTGCCCGGGCCTGGAGAACCTCGCCCTGATCCCCGGCACCCTCGGCGCGGCGCCCATTCAGAATATCGGCGCCTACGGGCTGGAACTGGCCGAGCGCTTTGCCGAGGTGCGCGCACTCGATACGGCCACGGGCACGTTCGTCTTGCTCTCGCGCGAGGCGTGCGCGTTCGGCTATCGCGATTCGTGCTTCAAGCGCGAGCCCGGGCGCTACATCATCGTCTCGGTCACCTTGCGGCTGCCGCAGCCGTGGCAACCCGTGACCGGCTATGCGGACGTGTCGCACATGCTTGCCCAGGCAGGCATCGCGCAGCCGAATGCGCGGCAAATCTTCGAGGCCGTCGTGGACATTCGCCGTCGCAAACTGCCCGATCCGGCCGACCTCGGCAATGCCGGAAGCTTCTTCAAGAACCCCGTGGTGGATGCCGCAAGGTTCGCCGCGCTGCGCGAGCGTTGTCCGCAGGCGGTTGGCTATGTCCAGCCGGACGGCACCTGGAAAGTCGCGGCGGGCTGGCTCATCGACCAGTGCGGCTGGCGCGGCAAGTCGCTCGGCCACGCGGGGGTGCATGAGCGTCAGGCACTGGTGCTCGTCAATCGCGGCGGCGCGAGTGGCGCGGAGATCGTGGCGCTCGCGCGCGCCGTGCAGGACAGCGTGCAGGCACGCTTCGGCATCGCGCTCGAACCCGAACCGCTCATGCTTTGATGGCGGTGGCGTCGGGCAGACGTTGCAGGTAGTCGCGCCGCAAATCGACGGTGGAGCGGACACCGACGTCGGCGAAATGCGCCTCGAGCCAGCGGCTCGCCGCCTCGCGGCCGCGGTCGCGCAACGTGGTGAGGAAATGCCAGTCGGTCACGAATTTCGTCGATGACGACAAGTCGTACAGTTCCTTGTCCGCGCGAATCGAGTGAATCAGCGGGTATTTCAGGCGCTTGCGAAACTCGGGCTTGAGCCATCCTTCGTCGATCAGTTTGTGCACGAAGGAAATGGCGCGGAATTCGCGCTGCAACGACGCGTTGAACGTGATCTCGTTCACGCGGTTCATGATCTGCCCCGGCAGCACTGGCTTCTCCTTGCGCTCGATCGGATTGATGTGAACGATCAGGATGTCGCTCGTGAGCGTCTCGTAATAGAACGGGTAGAGCGGCGGGTTGCCGAGATAGCCGCCATCCCAGTAAAAGTCCTCGTCGATTTTCACCGGCTTGAAGAGCCACGGCAGGCACGCCGACGCCATCGCGACGTCGAGCGTGATTTCGTGCGTGCGGAAGATGTGGATGTTGCCGGTGCGCACGTTGGTCGCGGAGACGAACAGACGCGTCGCGGTGCTCTCGCGCAACCGTTCGAAATCGACCTGCGCTTCCAGCACGGTGCGCAGCGGGTTGATTTCCGCCGGGGGCTGCGAGAACGGCGCCATCAACTGCTGCATGCTCTGCATCCAGTCGTGCCAGACGGGGTACTCGGTCGGACGGCCGTTGAGCCAACTGAAGACGGTCTGCGCCCAGGCGGTCGCCGAGGAGCCCGCCTGCGACACGCCGAGCCAGAAGCTGTGCAGCGCCTCACGCGCCTTCTCGCGCGGATCGACGCCTGGGCGGTCGAGCAGGCCGTGCGCCAGGACCACGGCATTCATCGTGCCTGCGGAGGCGCCGCTGATGCCCTCGAACTCCAGACGTCCGTCTTCCAGCAATTTGTCGAGCACGCCCCACGTATAGGCGCCGTGCGCACCGCCCCCTTGCAGTCCGAGGTCGATGCCTTTTCGCTTCGGCTGGCGGCGTCGGCTGGGTTTCGTGGACTTCGCGGGGGCACGCGAACGGGGAGCCTCGGGTGTTTGTGCGCCGCCTTTTGCCGTGATGGCATCGCTGGCGTCATCGGCGCTGACGGACGTGCGCTTGCGTGCATGAGGGGCAGCGGACTGCTTTGCCACGTTGCCGGTACGTGCCGGGCGGGTGAGGCCATCCGGCGGGAGCAGGGGGACATCGCTCGGCTCGAGATCGGTGCTCGTGCCATTCACCGCGGTGGCCGCGGATTCCGACGGACTGGCCGATGCGGTCGGTGCAGTCGATGAAGGCGAAGAGGTCGAAGAGGTCGAAGAGGTCGATGGGGGCGCCGCAGCGGTGGGCTGCGCATCGGCAGGTGCGACAGAAGATCGGTTGCCGGTAGCATCGTCGACGGATTCGGGGGGCAGACGCGACATAGTGGGTAGCGGCGCCGGGCCGCGCTGAACCGGCCGAGAGGGCGATGGCGCGGGAGATCCCACGCCGTCGCAATGCTGGGCTGGTCGGTTAGCCGTAATGGCAGACGTAATCGAGCGTCTCCACGACCTCGATATCGAACTTGCTGTTGCCTGGTACGGAGAACTGCTGACCGGCGGCGTATTCCTGCCACTCGGCCTCGCCGGCCAGACGGATGCGGCAGCGGCCGCCCGTGACTTCCATGATTTCGGGGGCATCGGTGCCGAACTGGAGCGTGGCCGGGAAGATCACGCCCAGCGTCTTGCGGGTGCCGTCCGGGAACAGCACGGTGTGCGAAACGCACTTGCCGTCGAAATAGGTGTTGGCGCGCTTGATTACGGAAACGTTGTCGAACTGCGTTGCGTTTTGCGTCATGACCGAATGCGGAGTCGAATGCGATGGAAAGTCGCGATGATGGGTCGATAGGCCTGTCCCGACGGGGCAAGCGTGAAATCATGCTAGCACGTTTCGAACGTCCACCCGTTTGCCATTTGTGCAATGCACAACAAATTTGCCCCGTCGTGGTGCAAATTGCGAAATGTTCTGACGGAGGGTACGAACTGCGGCGTGCGGCGATGAAGCGCGCGTCTACGAGGGACGCCTGCGCGTCAGCGATGATAGCGGAACGCGACTCGCGGTGGGGGAAGCGGCGGCGAGGTACACGGTGGCGGAGTAGGGCGGCGCCAGCAGATCGGCCGCGATAAGGGGGGAGGAAAAGGGGGCGATAACGCCCGGACGGCGTTGTGCCGGTCCGGGCGTGGTGTGATCTGTGCCGCGTTACACGCGACCCAGCATCAGGTACTCCATGAGCGCCTTCTGCACGTGCAGACGGTTCTCGGCTTCGTCCCAGACAACGCTTTGCGCCCCGTCGATCACGTCGGCCGACACTTCCTCGCCACGGTGCGCGGGCAGGCAGTGCATGAACAGGGCGTCGGGTTTGGCGCGTTGCATAAGGTCGGCGTTCACGCACCACTGGGCGAAGGCCGCTTTACGCGCCTCGTTCTCCGCTTCGTAACCCATGCTCGTCCAGACGTCGGTCGACACGAGATCCGCGCCTTCGCAGGCCTCGCGCGGGTCGTCGAACTCTCGCACGAACGGACGGCTCGACTCGGCCACCATCGCCTGATCGAGCCGGTAGCCCGGCGGCGTGGAGATGTTGAACTGGAAGCCGAAGATCTCGGCGGCTTGAATCCACGTGTACGACATGTTGTTCGCGTCGCCGATCCACGTTACGGTCTTGCCCTTGATCGGGCCACGATGCTCGTAGTACGTGAAAATGTCCGCCATCACCTGGCACGGGTGATATTCGTTGGTCAGCCCATTGATCACCGGCACGCGTGAATGTTGCGCGAAGCGCTCGATGATCTCCTGGCCGAACGTGCGGATCATAATGATGTCGGTCATGCGCGAGATCACCTGGGCCGCGTCTTCGATGGGCTCGCCGCGGCCGAGTTGCGTGTCGCGCGTGTTCAGGAACACAGCATGGCCGCCCAACTGGTGAATGCCGGCTTCGAACGACAGTCGCGTGCGTGTCGAGCTTTTCTCGAAAATCATCGCCAGCGTGCGGTCGTGCAGCGGATGGTAGGTCTCGTAGTTCTTGAATTTCTTCTTGAGGATGCGGGTGCGCTCGAGCACGTAGTCGTACTCGTCGAGCGTCAAATCCGAAAACTGAAGGTAATGCTTGATGGGTTTGGCGGTGGTCATTTGGATGTTCTGCTGGAGGCCGATAGCGCGGCAATTCCAAGGGAACTTGCACGCTTGCGGCACGACGAACAAGCCTTGAGGCCTGTCCCCCGGTCAGGCGCATGAAGGTGTTCTACCGGTTGCTGGCATCAGGGGAACAGGCCCTAGTCTACCAAATCGTTTTGCCGTCACACGAAAAGCGTATGATCGAGCGCGATGCTGCACAGCCAAAAACGGCTGGCAAGACCGAAAAAAACACCGGCAGCGTGGGTGGGGGACAGGTTTGAGTCTTATATAAGATATAATACTGGCTCTGTCAGCGACGCTACCCGCGTATGGCTGTCCAGGTGTTTTTTGAGGTGATTGAGCGATATGACCGACCAGGTTCCCGCGCGCGAGTATTTCATCCAGGGGCTCACCCGGGGTGGCAGGAAGTTCCGTCCGAGTGACTGGGCGGAGCGTCTGTGCGGCGCCGTGTCGTTCTGTGGCCGGAGCGATACCGGCCCGAACGCATACATGCAGTACTCCCCCTATGTGCGTCCGATCATGGTGGGCGACGTCAAGTGTGTCGTCGTTGACGAGCGGTTGCGCGACATCGAGCCGATGGCGTTCGATTTCGTGATGAACTTCGCCCGTGACAACGACTTGCAACTGACCGAAGCCTGCTTCGTTCCCGACGTCAAGTAATTCCCCCATGGCCGTTTTCCGGCCAGACGTGAGTGCCGGGCCTTTGGCCCCGACTCACCGTCGATCTCCCTGTCGTTGGCCGTTTCGTGGCGACTGTCGTCGTGGTTCTCATGATTCTCTTTGCTGTTCTCGTCGCCGTCAGCGTCTTCGTTCCCAATGTTTCTCGCCGCGCCGCAATGCCGCAGTGACTTGCGCTCGCGTCGCGTGGGCGTGGATCGACGTTGCATGGCATGGAAAAGAAAAAGCCCGCATAAAGCGGGCTTTTCTTGTGTTCCGACCGGAGTCGGAACCGGCAAGCAATGGCGTCTGCTTGACAGCTTGCGCTGTTAGGCAGCTGCCGACATCGCCTTGATGGCGGCCGACAGGCGGCTCTTTTGGCGAGCCGCGGTGTTCTTGTGAACGATCTTCTTGTCGGCAATGATGTCGATCGTCTTGGCCGACGTGCGCAGCACTTCCTTGGCGGCCGCTTGGTCGCCAGCGGCGATGGCCTTGCGAACGGCCTTGACTGCCGTGCGCAGACGCGAGCGCAGTGCCGAGTTGTGGGCGTTGATCTTAACGGTTTGACGCGCGCGCTTGCGTGCTTGTGCGGTATTTGCCATGTTCGGTGAATTCCTTGAATTGCTCCGCCTGATGCGGCTTCTATGCAGTTTGGCTCGGCTCCCTGGGAGACACGGTGGCCAGGAAGCAATCCATTGACTTCGAAACCGTCGATTATAGCCGAACGCCAATGGAAATTGCAACTTCTTTGCTGCAAGGCTGTGCGTATAATACGCGCAACATGAATTTGCTCAAAGCTCTCGCTACGGTCAGCGGTTTCACGATGCTCTCGCGCATCACCGGTCTGGTCCGTGAAATCCTTATCGCGCGCATGTTCGGTGCCGGTCCCATGACCGACGCGTACAACGTCGCGTTCCGCATTCCCAACCTGCTGCGCCGTCTGTCCGCCGAAGGCGCGTTTTCGCAGGCATTCGTGCCGATTCTGGCCGAATTCAAGTCGCAGCGCAGTCATGAGGAGACGAAAACCCTCGTCGATTCCGTGACCACCGTCCTGTTCTGGGGATTGTTGGCCATCACGATTGCTGGGGTGCTCGGCGCGTCCGGGGTCGTCTACGCCGTGGCGACGGGGCTCTCGCGCGAGAACGGCACGTTCGACTCGGCCGTCTTCATGACCCGTGTGATGTTCCCGTACATCACGCTCATCTCGATCACGACGCTCGCCGCCGGGGTGCTCAACACCTGGCGACAGTTCTCGATGCCGGCGTTCGCGCCCGTGCTGCTCAATCTGTGTTCGATCGTCGCTGCACTGTGGGTCGCGCCGCACTTGGCGAAACCGGTCTACGCGCTGGCCTTCGCGGTGATCGTCGGCGGTGTGCTGCAATTGCTCATCCAGCTCCCGGCGCTCGCGCGCATCGGCATGTTGCCGCGCATCACGATCAATATCGCGGCGGCGCTGCGCAACAAGGGGGTGAAGCGGGTGCTGGCGAAGATGGTGCCCGCCACGCTGGCCGTGTCGGTGGCGCAGGTGAGCCTCATCATCAACACGAACATCGCGTCGCGCCTCGCGCAGGGCAGTGTGTCGTGGCTGGCGTATGCCGACCGGCTGATGGAGTTCCCGACGGCGTTGCTCGGCGTGGCGCTGGGCACCATTCTGCTGCCGAGTCTCTCGCGCGCTCACGCCGACGGCGACGCCACCGAATATTCCGCCCTGCTGGACTGGGGCCTGCGCCTGACGTTCCTGCTGGCGATGCCGAGTGCCGTCGCGCTGTTCGTCTACGCCGAGCCGCTGACCGCAACGCTCTATCAATATGGGCGATTCGACGCGACCGACGTCGCGATGACCGCGCATGCGCTGACGGCCTACGGCGTCGGGTTGGTTGGCCTGATTCTCATCAAGATTCTGGCGCCGGGCTTCTATGCCAAGCAAGACATCAAGACGCCGGTGAAGATCGCCGTCGTGGTGCTTGTGGCGACGCAGCTCTCCAACCTGCTCTTCGTGCGCTGGTTCGCCCACGCGGGGCTGTCGCTGTCGATCGGCGTGGGTGCGTGCATGAACGCGGCGCTGCTGTTCGCGGGGCTGTACCAGCGCGGCATCTATCGGCCGGCGCCCGGATGGCGTCTGTTCTTCGTGCAATTGCTGGCCGCGTGTCTGATTCTGGCGGGCTTGTTGTTGTGGTTCACCCAAAGTTTCGACTGGGTGGCGATGAGCGCGCGCCCGCTCTCGCGCATTGCGCTGCTTGGCGCCAGTCTGGTGCTATGCGCCGTGGTGTATTTCGGGGCATTATTCCTCATGGGTTTCAACTTCTCGTTCTTCCGTCGCCGCACCCGCTAGCGATTCGCTCGCGGGCCGCCACCGCCACGGCAGACTTCACGGATCGCGCATGGCGAATCGATTTCTCGAGTACTTTGCAGCGCTGGTCGCATCCGACGATGGTTTGCCGCTGACCGAAGCGGCCATCGCCATCGCGCAGGATGTCTATCCCGATCTCGACGTGCAGGACACGCTGACCCGGATCGACGCGCTTGCCGCGCGTCTGGCCAAGCGCCTGCCGCCCGATGCCGGGCCGCTGCAGAAGCTGCAACTGCTCGATCACTTCTTCTTCCGCGAACTTGGGTTCTCGGTCAACCAGAACGATTACTACGACCCGGACAACAGTCACCTGCATGTGGTGCTCGACCGGCGTCGCGGTATTCCGATTTCGCTGGCTGTGCTGTGCATGGAAATCGGCAACCAGATCGGCCTGCCGCTGCGCGGCCTGTCGTTCCCGGGGCATTTCCTGCTACGGCTTGCCGTGCCGGCCGGCGATGTGGTCATCGACCCGATCTCGGGCAATTCGCTCTCGCCGCAGCGACTGCTGGAAATGGTCGAGCCGTATTTGAAGCACTACCGCGACGAGAGTGCCGAGCCAATTCAGGAGCTGGCGCTGTGGGCGTTGCTGCACCCCTTCCTGGAGCCGGCGACGCCGCGCGAAATCCTGGCCCGGATGCTGCGCAATCTGCGAGCGATCTACACGCAAAGCGAGCGATGGGAGCGGGTGCTGTCCGTGCAGGAGCGCATGGTGCTCGTCTTGCCCGACCAACCGGTCGAAAAACGAGATCGCGGGTTGGCGTATGCACGTCTAGGACTGGTGCGTCCGGCGCAGGACGATCTGGAGGGTTATCTGGGGGCGCGTCCCGACGCGGAAGACGCCAACGCGATTCGTCAGATCCTCGACGATCTGAGCCGTCGCCCAGGCAGTCACGGATAACGGCCGGTCCCGCTCGTTTTTCAATGTCTTGAATGCGCAGCGCCAGCCAATTCGGCTGGCGTTGCGATGTCGCGCGTCGTTCTTCGGAAGCCGTGCGCGATCACGCCGACTGCGCCGCCAATTCCTGAACTCGCCGCTGCAGCCCGGGTTTGTAGCCGAAGTGAAAGAACACCTCCGCCATCAGGAACATCGGGGCGATAAAGAGCTGGAAGAGGTTGTCGAGCAGCGCGGGCTTGCGTCCTTCGAAATGGTGACCGATCAATTGGATGATCCAGCCGCCGACGAACAGCACGCCGAAGACGCCCAGCGCCCACGGCCATGACAACGTCGCCAGGTGCTGGGTAATAGCCAGCAATACCGCAAAGAAAGCCGTCATGGCGAGCGCCAGCGGGACATCGAGCAGGAAGTAGTACGTGAGCAGCACCAGCACGGTCACATGGGCGACGTTCAGGCCGCTCGGGCCGAGCGGCAGCCAGGAAAGCGCCTGCATCACTGCCAGGATGATCATGGGAACGCCGAAGAAATGGGTCAGGCGATTCTTGGCACTGCGGTGATACCGCTGGTAGAACGACATCTGTTGCGCCAGTGATTTCATGCGAGCCTCCTGCCTTGGGGACGGGGGGAATGCGGGTTTGCCACCGACAGCGTCGGCGACCGCGCCGACCGCAAGCTGCGCTCGGCACTCCATTGTAGTCATCGCCGGCACGACAATTTGCTGCGCCGCGACAATCTGACTCGGCAACCACGGACGCTTCACGAACGGCATCGCCTGCCACTGGCAAAAAAGGCGGCCCAGCATGAACTGGCCGCCTTTTTCAACACTGTCGCTCACGTCGACCCGTCCTCGGGCACAGCGAATGCCGAGCTAGGGCAACGGGACGACGAAGCAACGATAACGCGCTTACTTCAGTGCGTCGAACACGCGCGCACGGATTTCGTCCACGCTGCCCTGGCCCGAGATCTTGCGATACTGCGGTGCCGCGACGCTCGCGCCCGGGCTGCCGTGCTTCGCCCAATCCGAGTAGTAGGCCACGAGCGGCTTGGTTTGCGATTCGTACACGGTCAGGCGCTTCTTGACGGTCTCTTCCTTGTCGTCGTCACGCTGCACGAGCGGCTCGCCGGTGACGTCGTCCTTGCCTTCGACCTTGGGCGGGTTGAACGTGACGTGATAGGTACGGCCCGACGCCGGATGCGTACGACGACCGCTCATGCGCGTGATGATTTCGTCGAACGGCACGTCGATTTCGAGCACGAAGTCGATGGCGACACCGGCGTCCTTCATGGCTTCGGCCTGCGCGATCGTGCGCGGGAAGCCGTCGAACAGGTAGCCGCTCTTGCAGTCGTCGGCGGTGAGGCGCTCACGCACCATGCCGATGATGACCGCGTCCGGCACGAGGTCGCCCGCGTCCATGTAGCGCTTGGCTTCGAGGCCGAGCTGGGTGCCTTCCTTGATCGCGGCGCGCAGCATGTCGCCGGTCGAGATTTGCGGGATGCCGAATTTCTCTTTGATGAAAGTGGCTTGGGTGCCTTTGCCGGCCCCGGGTGCCCCCAACAAAATCAGACGCATCAATGACTCCTGAAAGTTTGTGATTTGTGAATGCTGTGCGTGCGGCAGGCAGGCGCGTCTTCGGTACTCTGCGGCGATTGCGGGTCCAGTGACCGGCCAACCGCGCGGCGCGCCGGCAACGCGCCGGCAGGGCGCGTCGCGCGCGACCGAAGGGGCTGCTCGCGAGAATCAGAGCGATTATGCCACGATGAGTCCGCCTGGCGGCGTTTTGCCGACCGATGCGCGTCGTACCGGTGCGATTTCCGAGACACACCTGCCGGCCATCGGCTGGCGCGTCAACGCCCGAATTCGCGCGGGATCGGGCGTTAGCTTCGCAGCAATGCGCGAACGCGTTCGAGATCTTCCGCCGTGTCGACCCCCGGCAGCGGCGCGTCGGCGGTCACGAGCACGGCAATGCGTTCGCCATGCCAGAGCGCACGCAGTTGCTCGAGCGACTCGGCGGTCTCGATCGGGGCCTGCGGCAGGCTCGGATAGGTGCGCAGGAATTTGGCGCGATAGGCGTAAAGCCCGATGTGTCGAAAGACGGGGGTGCTCGCCGCGGGCAGGGTTGCGCGATGAGCCAACCCGGCGGACCACGCATCGCGCGACCATGGAATGGGCGCGCGCGAGAAATAGAGCGCGCGGCTGTGCGCGTCGAGCACGACCTTGACCACGTTCGGCGAGAAGATTTCCGCGTTGTCGGTGATCGGGTGCGCCGCCGTCGACAGGGCGCATTCCGGATGTTCGGCCAGATGCGCCGCCACCGCGTGCACAAGGCGCGGATCGATGAGCGGCTCGTCGCCTTGCACGTTGACGACGATGGTGTCGTCGGACCAGCCTTGCTGGACGGCCACCTCGGCCAGACGATCCGTGCCCGTTGGATGATCCGTTCGCGTCAATGCGACATCGAAGCCATGCGCGGCCACGGCATCGGCCACGCGCTGCGCGTCGGTGGCGACAACCACCTGACTGGCCCCCGACTCGCGCGCCCGCTCCGCGACGCGCACGACCATCGGCTTGCCGCCGATATCGGCGAGCGGCTTGTTCGGCAGCCGCGTCGAGGCAAGGCGCGCCGGCACCACGGCAACAAAGTCGACGGTGTTCATCGCATCGCTCACGATGCCGGCTTGTCGCCGCTCAGCGGCACGGGCGTGCCTTCGACGGACTGACGCGCCTCATCGGCCAGCATGACGGGGATGCCGTCGCGAATCGGGTAAGCGAGCTTGTCGGCGTGGCAAATCAGCTCCTGGGCTTTCTTGTCGTACTCCAGGGGGCCCTTGCACAACGGGCAGACGAGAATCTCAAACAGTCGGTTGTCCACGCAATTTCTCCACTACCAGGGATACGAGGCGCGCATCGAGCGCTGCCTCCGCAGGCACGGCCCACACGCGCGGGTCGGACCAGGTGACGCATTTTACTGCATCCTTTTCGGTGATCAGGATGGCATCGGCGGCGACGCCGTCGAACGGATTCGTCGCAAAGTCGTAATGATCGGGCAAGGCCAGCGTCGCGATCTGCAGGCCGGCGGCACGCAGCGCGGCGAAGAAGCGTTCGGGCGCGCCGATACCGGCCGCAGCCAGGACGCGCTTGCCCGAGAAGTGCGTTAGCGCCCGCGTCAGGGTTGGCTGGCTCACGCACCAGGCGTCGCCGAGCGTGAGCGTGAGCCGCCAGGTGTCGGGCCAGTCGGGGAGCGTTCTGCCGTAGGGATCGTTGATCAGATTGGCATCGCGTCGGCGCGACAGCGGCTCGCGCAACGGCCCGGCGGGCAGCAGGAAGCCGTTGCCGCCCAGCCGGTGGTCGAATACGGCGATCTCGACGTCGCGCGCCAGCGCGTAATGCTGCAGGCCGTCGTCGCAAACGATGACGTCGCATGCCGGATGCGCGGCCAGCAGCGCGCGCCCGCCCTCGACGCGGGACGGCCACACCCACACCGGTACGCCCGTGCGCCGGGCGATCAGCAGCGGCTCGTCGCCGACCGCGTCGGGGCGCGCCGTTGGACTGACTTCGGTCGGACGTGACAGCCTTGCCCCATAGCCTCGCGACAACACGCCGGGCGTATAGCCGAGCGCGCGTAGTGCGCCGACGAGCGCAATGACGGTGGGCGTCTTGCCGGTGCCACCGACGGTGAGATTGCCGACGACCACGACAGGCACCGGCAGGCGCGTCGACTTGCTCCATCCTCGACGAAAGCTCAGGCGCCGCCAGGCCGCCATTGCGGCAAACAGCCACGACACGGGCCACAGCAGCCAGGCAAGGAGCCCACGTCGCTGCCATTGCGCACTGACCCAATGTACGAGCGAGCCCGATAGCCGCGGCACCAGTGCGCGCGAGCGCACGCCGTCGGTAGCGCTCGGACGTGACGAGGGCGTTGTCATCGGGGCGGTTGACCGGCGGCGCCATGCGCCGTCGTCGAGCGGGCGGCGAAGGTCAGCCGCGACAAGCCGGCCTCGCGGGCGGCTTCCATGACGTTGATGACCGACTGATGGGCGCTCTTGGCGTCGGCGTTGACCACGACGACCGGCGATTCCGCCTCGCTGTTGACCGTACCGGCCGCCTGACGCAGCGCTGCCGTGAGGCTAGCGACATCGCGTTGTGCAAGTGCATGCCGGTCAATGGCGTAACTGCCGTCGGCACCGACCGAGACGACAATCTGACGCGGCGGCACGACGGCCTTCTGCGCATCGGCCGTCGGGAGGTTGACCTTCAGCGCGGTGTAACGCGTGTAGGTCGTGGTGACCATCAGGAAGATCAGGATGACGAGCAGCACATCGATGAGCGGGATCAGATTGATCTCCGGCTCGTCGCGCGTGGAAAGACCTCGACGGAAATTCATCGTGCGTCTCTCGGATCAGTGCCGCGGCAGCGTGGCATCGAGAAAATGGACCGCCTGCGTCTCGAGTTCGACCAGAAACGCGTCCACGCGCGTGCGGTAGTAGCGATAAAAGATCATCGCGGGAATCGCGATCATCAGGCCGAAGCCCGTGTTATAGAGCGCGACCGAAATACCGTGCGCCAACTGCGCGGGATCCGTGCCCGAGGCGTCCTGGGCGCCGAAGATCTCGATCATGCCGACGACCGTGCCGAACAGGCCCATCAGCGGGGCAACCGACGCGATCGTGCCCAGCGCGGGCAGAAACCGCTCCAGTTCGTGCGCGACGGCACGCCCGGTCTCTTCGAGTGCTTCCTTCGCGCCATCGCGGGGCCCCTGCGGGTTGTGCGCGACATAGCGAACGCCCGTGGCGAGCACGCGCCCGAGCAACGAACTGCGCGCGAGCGCTTCGGTCGCGTCCTGTTTGGCCGAACCGCGTCGGGCGAGGGTGATGGCGTTTTCGAGCACACCGCTCGGCAGCACACGCGCCCGGCGCAGCGACAGGGCGCGCTCGACAATCAGGGCGAGTGCGAAAACGGAGGCGATGAGAAGTGGCCAGATGGGCCAGCCGGCGGCCTGGATGACGGCAAACAAAGACGACCTCTTACTTATTGCGGGGGATGGGGCAAGCGAGTCCGAACTGTAGCGTGCAGGGGGGGGATGGGCAAGCACCGTTTTCCACACGACCGGCGCACAAGGATGTGGACAAGCTTGGGATACCTTGGGCAACTGATTGACTCGCCATGACTTTTTCCTCCGTGATGAAAAAATAAGCAGGAAAACGTTTCAGAAATGAACACATCCGCAAACTCAAGCATCCCATCGAATAGACGACAGCCTGTGGATAACTATGTGTACATGTCGGTCCGTTGGGACCTAATCTCACGAAGTCATTGAAATGGCTTCGCTGAACCGTCACGAAGTGCTTCGTAAGGGCCGATAAATCAAGGGTTTGGCATCCGGGGGCAGGAAAAATGCGGCGACCGGTCGAGAAAACCCTTAAATTAGCGGGCCTGTGGACAGATTTTTGCCAGCCAACACGCATGAACCTATCTTTCGACGACGTTCGGCCCACCGGTGGCGCGGATCGCGTGCTAAGTGTTTCGGATTTGAACAAAGCCGTGGCCGGCGTGCTGGAGCGAAGCTTTCCGCTGGCGTGGGTCAGCGGCGAAATTTCGAACTTCACGCGCGCGGCCAGCGGCCACTGGTATTTCTCGATCAAGGACGCCCAGGCGCAAATGCGCTGCGTGATGTTTCGCGGGCGTGCCCAACACGCCGATTTCTCGCCGAAGGAGGGCGATCGGGTGGAAGTTCGCGCGCTGCTCTCGATGTATGTGCCGCGCGGCGAAGTCCAGCTCAATGTCGAAGCGATCCGCAGGGCCGGGCAAGGCAATCTGTATGAGGCGTTTTTGCGACTCAAGGAGACGCTCGCTGCTGCCGGGCTATTCGATGCGGCACGCAAACGCGCGTTACCACGATACGCCCGCCGTGTGGGCGTCGTGACGTCATTGCAGGCGGCGGCTTTGCGCGACGTGCTCACGACGCTTGCCCGACGCGCGCCGCACGTCTCGGTGGTGGTGTATCCGGCGCCGGTGCAGGGCGCCGATGCCGCCACGCGACTGGCCGCAGCGCTCGACACGGCCAATGCGCGCCGCGAGGTCGACACGCTGCTGCTGTGCCGGGGTGGTGGCTCCATCGAAGACCTGTGGGCGTTCAACGAGGAAGTGCTGGCCCACGCGATCGCCCGCAGTGAACTGCCCGTGGTGTCCGGCGTGGGGCATGAAACCGATTTCACAATTGCCGACTTCGTGGCGGACGTCCGGGCGCCCACGCCCACGGCAGCGGCTGAGCTGATCAGCGCGTCGCGCGACGAGTGCCTGCGCGAGGTCGACCGCGAGCGCCAGCGTCTGACGCGGGCCATGCGGCGCACACTCGAGCAGCGCGCCCAGCAACTCGACAGCCTGTCGCGCGCCCTGGTGTCGCCGCGTGAGCGTCTGGCCCGCCAGCGCGGCGAGCTGGCGCATCTGAGCGACCGGTTGCGTCACGCGCTCGAACGCCCGTTGGCCCAGCGCCGCAGTCGTTTCGAGATGCTGCGTCTGCGCCTGGCGCGCGCGGTGCCCGATGTCGCCCCGCAGCACGAGCGTGTCGCACTCCTCGCGCAGCGCCTGCAAAACGCGATGTCGCGCCGTGCGGAGCGCTCGGCACAACGGCTGACCGACGCCACGGCGCAACTCGAATTGCTCAACCCGCGCCGCACGCTGCAGCGCGGCTATGCCGCCGTGCTAGACGCCAAGGGGCAACCGTTGCGCGACCCGCGCAAACTCCAGCGCGGCCAGCACGTGACGATGCATCTGGCCGACGGCGCCGCCGATGTGGGCATTGGTGACGTTCAGGTCAGGCTAGACGATACTTTTTAGCCGCGTCGATTCGATAATGCGGGCCAATCGCGGGCATCGTGCATCGATCAGGCGATATTGGCCAGCAATCGCCACCTGGGCGCAGGCACGTGCGGGCCAGCGAGTACCCGTGCGGTTTGCGGGGTTATCGCATCTGCCCTAGAATCGATGGCTCCGGATAACGCAAAATCGGGTTCCCCTCAGAGCACAAAGGACAATTGCCATGGAACACAAGCTCCCTGAACTGCCGTACGCCATCGATGCACTGGCGCCGACCATCTCCAAGGAAACGATGGAGTATCACTACGGCAAGCATCACCAAGCCTATGTGACCAACTTGAACAACCTGATCAAGGGCACCGAATTCGAAAACGCCAGCCTTGAAGACATCATCAAGAAGTCGTCGGGTGGCGTGTTCAACAACGCCGCGCAGGTGTGGAACCACACGTTCTTCTGGAACACGCTGTCGCCGAATGGCGGCGGTGCGCCGTCGGGCGATCTGGCCAAGGCCATTGACGCGAAGTTCGGCTCGTTCGACGCCTTCAAGGAAACGTTCTCGAAGTCGGCCGTGGGCAACTTCGGTTCGGGCTGGACGTGGCTCGTGAAGAAGGCCGACGGTTCGGTCGACATCGTCAACACCAGCAACGCCGCCACGCCGCTCACCGGCGCGGACAAGCCGCTGATCACGATCGACGTGTGGGAACACGCGTACTACATCGACTACCGCAATGCCCGTCCGAAGTTCGTCGAGGCATTCTGGAATCTGGTCAACTGGGACTTCGCCGCGAAGAACTTCGCGTAATCGAGGCACCCGGATGTTGCCGCTCGACGCAGTCGGCACAGTGGATGCCGGCGACGCGTCACCCAGGTGACGTCAGGCGCCCAACCCGAGCGTCCGGCGTCGCCGGCAAGACAAAAGCCCATCGCTTGCGATGGGCTTTTGGTTTTCAACGGTTACCGGATGGCAGGCGTCTGCTGCCGGCTTGATCGCGATCAATATTTGCGGGCTTGCGCGTCGTTAGAGTGTGCGCTTCAAACCGATCGAACGACGTATGCCCGACCCTGCATCATCGCGCGCTATCCGCTTCGCCATCTCCCCCGGCGCCCGCGATGCCTCGCGTCAAGCGCCCTGCAACGATACCTTCCATGACGGCACGCGACACGGCTCGCCCCGTCATTGGCTTGCCGACGCCCGTCTCATGCGCAGCCTGCCCCCAGCGGCGTGGACACTCTTTCGGCTGGCCGAACACAAGCGTGGCGGTACGGCCACGCATATGTGGCGTGTCGGTGCGCTTACCTGGCGTTTCGCCCAAGCCCTGGGAATTCGCGCCGTCGAGGCGCAGGCCCTCGGGCTTGCGGCGGCGTTGCACGACACCGGCAAGCTGTGTGTGCCGAACACGATACTGGAAAAGCCGGGCAAGCTGACGCCCGATGAGGTGCGCGTGATGCGCTCGCATCCGCGAGTGGGGGCCGAGATGCTCAGCGCGCTCGGAGGCGCGGCATGTGAGCTGGCCGCGACCGTCGCCTGTACACATCACGAGCAATACGATGGTGGCGGCTATCCGAGAGGGCTGTCAGGCAATCGTATTCCGTTGGCCGGACGCATCGTGGCGCTGGTCGATGTATTCGACGCACTCGCCAGTCACCGTCCGTATCGCGCGGCGCTCAGTCCCACGCAGATCGTCGAGGCGATGCTCGCCGAGCGCGGGCGTCACTTCGATCCGTGGTTGTTGGATCGCTTTCTCGAGCGCTCACTCGGGCCGGCATTGGCGCTATCGAGCGGCGCGTACTGAACGCGACGCGTCGGTCGCTGCGGGAGCGACCAAGAACGCTCAAGGACGCTCAGCGCGGCAGGCCGGAGATCTTTGCGCCCGGGCCGATGTGCTTGCTCTTGAACCAGCCCTGATTCATTTCCAGTGCGTAACGCACGGCGGCGCGCGGGCAATGGTTGTCTTCGGTCTGCGGTGCCATGTCTTCGATGTTGACGATCGTGCCGTCGTCGGCCAGAAACGCAATCGACAGTGGCAGATCGGTGTTCTTCATCCAGAAGCAGTGGCCGGCGCGTTGTTCGAACACGAAGAGCATGCCGGCGTTGGCGGGCATCGAGGTGCGATACATCAGGCCCTGTTCGCGGTCGGCCTCGTTGGCGGCGACCTCGGCCTTGATGAGATACATGCCGGCGGAGAGCTGGAGGGTCGGGAACTGCCCGGCCTGCTTGATTTGCGCCGCGGCGCTGGCCGGCGCAAGGGCCATGACGGCAGCGATGGCGGCAAACGTGGTGCTGGCGGCGAGCGCGGCCAGTTGACGTGGAATCCGGATCACAAACGGCTCCTGGAAAGATCGGGGGAACGTCAGATTCGTGGCGAGCCATTGTAGCCGCCGGGCGAAAAAAAAGCAGGCTGCGTGAGCAACCTGCTTATTACCATGCGTTGCGCAGCCAGGCTGCGCGACGTGGCACTTACTTGCTGGCAGCGGCCGGCGCTTCGGCAGCAGCAGCCTTCTTGTGCGACTTCTTGTGCGACTTCTTGTGGGCCTTCTTGTGAGTCGACTTGGCAGCCGGCTTCATGGCAGCTGCCGGAGCAGCAGCGTCAGCGGCCGGAGCCGAAGCTTGGGCGAACACGCCCGTTGCGAACAGGCCAGCGACCAGGGCAGCGATCAGTTTTTTCATGAGATTCCTCGTTGAAGCTCGATGTTGGGGTGATGTACTCGTTGACCCGCGAAGTGAGTCATTTCCTATAACGCCCGTTCAGGACATCGGTTGACAACCCACTCGCGGATTTTCTCGATGAAACGTATTACGGCTTGTTACCGACGGCCGGTTGCTTGGTGGCCGGATACTTGTGGTGATACTTCTTGTGGTGCGACTTCTTGTGGTGACGTGTCTTGTGCTTGGGAGCCATTTTTGCGGGGGCTGCGTGATCCGCCACCGGTGCCGCCGCCGGTGCCGCCATCGCGGGCGCCGCTGCTGCGGGTGCCGCTGCTGCGGGTGCCGCCGGTGCGAGGGGCGCCGTGGCCGGCGCCGATTGTTGGGCCATCGCGGCGCCGGACACAATCAGGCCGGCGCTCAGGGCAAGCAGCAGTTTGTTCATGACTTGGTTTCCTCGTTTCGGTGTGGTGCGTATGTTGCGCACCTGTTCCCTCAACGGGGGGCGCGACGGCTTCGTTGACCGGGAAGTGTAAGTATTTGTTGCGGCAATTCGCACCATTGCCCCGGGGCGAGCTTCAACGAAAAGACGTCGACCGGTCCGATCGCAATACGAACCAGTCGCAGCGTCGGTTTGCCGATGGCGGCGGTCATGCGTCTGACCTGGCGGTTCTTGCCTTCGACGAGCGTGATTTCGAGCCAGTGGGTCGGAATGCTGGCGCGATAGCGAATCGGCGGGTGACGTGGCCAGAGGTGGGCGGGTTCTGCGATCTCACGCGCCTCGCACGGCAGCGTAACGAAATCGCCCAGATCGAGGCCGGCGCGCAGACGTGCGACGGCCGCCTCGTCGTACTCGCCCTCGACCTGCGCCCAATACGTCTTCGGCAATTTGCGTTCCGGCTCCGCGATGCGGGCCTGCAGACGACCGTCGTCGGTGAGCAGCAGGAGTCCCTCGCTGTCGGCGTCGAGCCGTCCGGCCGGATAGACGCCCGGGCGCGTCACGCACTCGGCGAGCGTGGGACGCGTCGGATGCGGCGAAAACTGGCAGATCGTGCCGAAGGGCTTGTTGAGTGCGAGAAGTGTCATACCGAAGGAAGAGAATCGAAAGTCGCCGATGCCGTCGGGCGCGATCGGCGCTCGACAGGCGCTCGACCCGGGCTCGACCCCATGGCGCTACACCCGCCGAGCGCGTGCGGCGCTGGTCAGCCCCGTCATGTTAATGCATAATCGAGAGCGTCAGTCTTATGTCTTATATAAGACTTGATTTGCGTCAACGCGCCATAGAACGCTGTGACTACAATAAAGCCGTATTGCGGCGAGCGGTGGCATCCTTCGTCCCGTTCGACGCGCACAGTCCGATTCATCCCATTGGAGCCCACCATGTCGTATCAGCACATCAAGGTCCCGGCAGGCGAGAAGATCACGGTCAACCAGGATTTCTCCCTGAACGTGCCGGACAATCCGATCATCCCGTACATCGAGGGCGACGGCACCGGCGTGGATATTACGCCGGTGATGCTCAAGGTCGTCGACGCGGCGGTGGCCAAAGCGTATGGCGACAAGCGAAAGATCCATTGGATGGAAGTCTACGCCGGCGAAAAATCGACGCGGGTCTACGGGCCGGATGTATGGCTGCCCGATGAAACGCTTCAGGTTGTCAAGGACTACGTAGTATCGATCAAGGGGCCGCTGACGACCCCCGTGGGCGGTGGCATTCGATCGCTCAACGTCGCGTTGCGCCAGCAGCTCGACCTTTATGTGTGTCTGCGCCCGGTGCAGTATTTCAAGGGCGTTCCGTCGCCGGTGCGTCAACCCGAGAAGATCGACATGGTGATCTTCCGCGAAAACTCCGAGGACATCTACGCGGGCATCGAGTGGGAGGCGGAATCGGCCGGCGCGAAAAAACTGATCGCCTTCCTGCAGGACGAGATGGGCGTGAACAAGATTCGCTTTCCGAAGACGTCTGGCATCGGTATCAAGCCGGTCTCGCGCGAGGGCACGGAGCGATTGGTGCGCAAGGCCATTCAGTATGCGATCGACAACAACCGCGACTCGGTGACGCTCGTTCACAAGGGCAACATCATGAAGTTCACCGAGGGGGGGTTCCGCGATTGGGGATACGCGCTCGCCAGGAACGAATTCGGCGCGACGGAGATCGACGGCGGTCCGTGGTGCAAACTGAAGCACCCCAAGACGGGCAAGGAGATCACGATCAAGGACTCGATCGCGGACGCCTTCCTGCAACAAATTCTGCTGCGACCGGCGGAATATGACGTGATCGCCACGCTCAACCTGAACGGCGACTACATCTCCGATGCGCTCGCCGCGCAGGTGGGGGGCATCGGAATCGCCCCGGGGGCGAACCTGTCCGACTCGGTTGCGATGTTCGAAGCGACGCACGGCACGGCGCCGAAATACGCGGGCAAGGACTATGTGAATCCTGGGTCGGAGATTCTCTCGGCCGAGATGATGCTGCGGCACATGGGCTGGACGGAAGCGGCGGATCTGATTATCGCGTCGATGGAAAAGTCGATCCTGTCGAAGCAGGTGACCTACGACTTTGCCCGTCTGATGGAAGGGGCGACGCAGGTGTCGTGCTCGGGCTTCGGCAACGTGATGATCGCCAACATGTAACGCACCGCGGGCTTGCCGCTGATGTGCCGCCGCTCGCCTGGCAACGCTGACGCTTCCGTCTGGGAGCGCTCGGCCTAATGCACGACGATAGTGGTGCTCACGCGGTGATCGCCGGTGCTCGGCACACGGCTCGTCAGTTCGCGCGGAAAGCCGACGGTCCAGACGACGGTGTCCGTGCCCGGCGACGATCCCGCCTGGTACCAGACGACCATGCCGGGAAAATGCATCGTCTCGCAGCGTTGTCCGTCTGGAACCACGTAGTCGATCCATTCCGGCGTGACTTCACCCAGTGCGGGCGTCGAGTCGAGTTCGAACGTCGGCTGGCCCATCGAGCGGCAAAGCACGCTGAAATTGGGTTGCACCCAGATCGCCACCTTCTCGCCGACGCCCACGCTCACCGCGAGGGTCGGCGGAGGATACGCTGACTGTGCATGCGTCGCGCCCGCCGTCAGCAGGCACGCGATGAGCACCATGGCTCGCCATGCGGTTGTCGTGGTGTCCATGCCGGACCTCCCAACCCCCTTTCGCGGCCGACAAGTGGGCGTTCTCCGCGCCCGCACAAGCCGTCGGCACAACGCTTTCATTACAGTGCATGCGTACGCGTAACGCAAGGGACGGGCGCGTCGGGTCTTTGTGCCACGCTTTTTCGCGAGGGGCCGCGCAGCGCGCCGACGTGCGCGACCCGCTGGGTCTTCGACTCGGTAGCCTCACGCACGGCTGGTTGCAATGCGCACGAGGGAGCGATGCTGCCGAGGCCACTCACCGCCCGTCGAAATACGCGGCGAGGCGTTGGGTTTCGAACGCGTGGACAACGTGATCCACGAACACGCGTGTGCGCAGCGGTAGCTGCTTCTTGTTCGAATAGTAGATGGACACCCCACCGTATTCCTCGAACCAGCCCGGCAACAGCCGTTGAATGCGACCGGACGCGAGCAGGGGCGCGGCATGCGGCATCGGTAGCAACGCCACGCCATAGCCCAGCGCGACGGCATGCGCCATCGCCTCCGGGTCGTCGAAAATCATGCGGGTTCGCGCCTCGACGTTGACCCGCTCACCGATTGCGTTTCGCAAATCCCATGCGCGCAGCCGGCCCGACGTTCCGGAGCGGCGGACGATCGCGTCGAACGTGGCGAGTTCGGCGGGATGCCCCGGTACCTGACGCGCGCGCATATAGTCGGACGACGCGCAAATCACGGCGTACGTCGGTGCCAGCCGCCGGGCAATGACGCCGGGGGTGAGTTCGATGCCACCGCCTATCGCGGCGTCGAAGCCCTCGCTCACCACATCCACGCCCCGGTTATCGAATCGCCAATCCGGCACGACATCCGGATAGCGGGCAAGAAAGTCGCCCAGCAGGGGCACGAGATACTGGCGGCCGAAGGCATGGGCCACGCTCACCTTGAGGACACCGGACGGGGTGCCCTCACGCTCGGCGGCGCGTGAAAAGGCGTCGTTCAGGGCCGCGAACGGGCCTTCGACGTCCAGCAGGAATCGCTCGCCGCCCGCCGTCAATGTCAGGCTGCGAGTGCTGCGGTGAAACAGCCGCAAGCCGAGCTGCCCCTCCAGCCGCGCCACATTCTTGCTCACCGCTGCAGGGGTCATCCCCAGTCGCCGCGCGGCTGCCGAGAAACTGCCCGCACGCGCACTCAGGACAAATGATTCGATCAGATGCAAGGCGTCCATCGTTCATCTATTCCATGAAGTTGAAAGTGATGATAGGGATTATGGTCTAGTTCAGGCGTAATTTGCCCGCGATACTGGCTTCACCTCTTAACCGAATGGAGCAATGAGATGGCAACGAACTTTCAAGGCAAGGTGGCTTTCGTGACAGGCGGCTCGCGCGGTATCGGCGCGGCGATTGTGCAGCGGCTCGCGCATGGCGGTGCGGCGGTCGCGTTCACCTATAAGGGATCGAAGGCTGCGGCGCAGGATCTGGTCGAGCGCATTCAGGCGTCCGGCGGGCGCGCCATGGCCTTGCATGTGGATGCAGCAGACGCCGCCGCCCTGACGCAGGCAATCAACGACGCGGCCCACGCGCTCGGCAAGATCGACATTCTGGTGAACAATGCCGGCGTGTTTTCGATGGCATCGGTGGCCGACCTTGCGCTGGAGGAATTCGACCGCATGCTAGACGTGAACGTGCGCGCTGTGTTCGTGGCCTCGAAGGCGGTGCTCGCGCACATGGGCGAGGGCGGTCGCATCATCAATATCGGCTCGTGCAACGCGGAGCGCATGCCGTTTGCGGGCGCCGCGACGTATGCGATGAGCAAGGCGGCACTGGTCGGCCTCGTCAAGGGCATGGCGCGTGACCTTGGGCCGCGCGGCATTACGGTCAACAACGTGCAGCCGGGCCCGACGAATACCGACATGAATCCCGCTACCGGGGATTTCGCGGCGATGATGCACGACCTGATGGCGCTCAAGCGTCATGCGCATCCCGAGGAAATCGCAGCGATGGTGGCTTATGTCGCCAGCGACGAGGCGGGTTTCGTGACGGGTGCCAGCCTGACCATCGATGGCGGTTTCAACGCGTGATTCGGAACGGGGCGGCGGCTCGCCGCCTCACTCCGAGAACAGCTCGAACAGTAGCGCGCGCATCCACTGGCTTGCCGGTTCGCGGTGATAGCGCGCGTGCCAGAACAGGTTGATCTGCACGTCGGGTAGGTCCAGCGGATGGTCGACGTAACGCAAGCCGAAGTGCTGCGCGCTGCGCTGGGCAAATTTCTCCGTCACCGTGGCGATGAGATCCGTGGCGTGCAGAATGTCGGCAAGCGCGACGAAGTGCGGCACCCGCAGCCGGATGTTGCGCTGTACGTGAGCGCGCGCCATGAAATCGTCGACCCGGCCGTGCCCGGTCCCGGCGGCGACCACCATCACCTGCTCGGCGTGCTCGAAATCCTCGAGGGCCATCCGCGCCATTCGCGACTTGGTCGGCCGGTCGAGCGGATGCCCGGGGCGAAACATGCACACATATTTCTGGCGGAACAGACGCCGCTGGAAAAACTCGGTCGTCAGATCCGGCAGATGCCCCACGGCAAGATCCACCTGACCCGCCGCCATCTCCTCCTGCAAGTTGACCGCCGTGTTGCGCACCGTGCTGATCGTAATGCCGGGGGCCCGCTCGCCCAGCGCGTGCATGAGCTTCGGCAGGAAGTGCACTTCACCGATGTCCGTCATGGCGATTTGAAACGCACGCTGGCTCGTTGCCGGATCGAAGGCAAGCTCACGATTGAAGACCCCGTGTAGCGCATCCAGCGCCGCGGCGACCGGTTCGGCCAGTTCGATGGCCATTGGGGTCGGCAGCATGCCGCGCGATGTGCGGATGAACAACTCGTCGTTGAACAACTTGCGCAGACGCGCGAGCGAATTGCTGATCGCGGGTTGCGTCACGCCAAGCGTCTCTGCCACGCGAGACACGCGTCGAGCGTTGTACAGATGTTGGAAGACCACCAGCAGGTTCAGGTCGACGGAATGCAGGTCCATGGGGAGGAACGCGTCTCGATGCTCGGTTAAATCACTGAAATTTATACGACATATAAATTGAATTCTATTGGTTTATAACGCGGCTTGCGCGATGCTTCTTGCAAACGGCGTCCTAACGCCACACGCGGTGCCCTAGGCGGGTGCCGTCAGAACGGAGACTATCCCCATGCAAGTTCACGTGCAGCCACTCGGCAAACGCTTCGAGGTCGCGCCCGGCGACAATTTGCTGAAAGCCCTCATCGATCGTCAGATCCCGGTGTCGCACAGTTGCCTGTCCGGACGCTGCGGCACCTGCCGCTGTCGCGTCGTTTCGGGGGAGGTGCGCGAAGCCGAAGGCGTCGAATATCGTCATCACGATGGCAATGGCAATGGCAATGGCAATGGCAATGGCAATGGCAATGGCCCGGCGGGGCAGGCGGAAAGCACGCCATCGCCTGCGCGTTACGTGCTCGCATGCCAGTCGACTGTCCACGGCGACTGCGAGATCGCCTTGCCGGAAGTCGATGAAGTGGTCGTGCATCCCGCGAAAATTCTCAAGGCGACGGTACTCGCGATCGAGCCGTTGACCCACGACATCAAGCGCCTGCTGCTCAAGCCGGCGAAGCCGCTCAGCTTCTCGCCCGGCCAGTACGCCACGCTGCAATTCACCCCCGCGCATATCCGGCCGTATTCGATGGCGGGACTCGACGCCGACGACACGCTCGAATTCCATATCCGCCGGGTGCCCGGTGGGGCCGTGACCGGCTATGTCGACGAACAGCTCAAGGTCGGCGATGCCGTGCGGGTGTCGGGCCCGCTGGGCACGTCGTATCTGCGCACGCGGCACGACGGGCCGATGCTTTGCGTCGCCGGCGGCACCGGCCTGGCGCCGGTGCTGTCGATCGTGCGCGGGGCGCTCGCCCGTGGCATGACCAACCCCATCGACATCTATGTCGGCGCGCGCTCGCCAGCGGACGTGTATGGCCTTGCGTGGCTGCGCGAACTCGCGTCGCGTCACGACGGGATTCGCCTGCAAGTCGTGACGACGACCGACGCCGCGGATGCCCCGGGCGCACCCATCACATCCATTGCATCCGGCGCCTCCGCTGCCTCCGAAGCATTCGGCGCACCCGGCGCACCCGGTGCACCCGACGCACCCGAGGCACTGAATCCGGGGTTCCGCCTTGGGCACGTCACGGATGCGCTCGCTGCCGATTACGCCGCCCCCGAAGCGCTTTCGGGCTGGCGCGCTTATCTGTGCGGCGCGCCGCCGATGGTCGACGCCGCCACCCGGCTGCTGCGCGAGCGCGGTATCGATGCCGCCCATATCTACGCCGACGCGTTTTACGCGAAGGCAGCATGACCGCCGGTGAAGTTCCAGCCGGCAGCGCACTGGCACCTGCCCGGCCTCCCCGGCCTTCCCCGCATCCCCCTCAGGAGACGATCATGAGTACCACACCGCAGACCGCCGAGTTCGACCCGGCGCTGTGCGCCGGCGCGCGGCCGTCGGACGTCTGGCCCGCCGAGGGCTCGAGCCGCATTCCCTTTCGCGTTTATACGGACGCGGAACTGTATCGGCGCGAGCTGGACGCGTGCTTCTACCGCAACCACTGGAACTACGTCGGGCTGGAAGCCGAAGTGCCGAATCCGGGCGATTTCAAGCGCACGGTGATCGGTGAGCGCTCCGTCATCGTGACGCGGGATGCCGCGGGCGACATCAACGTCGTCGAAAACGTCTGCGCGCATCGCGGCATGAAGTTCTGTCGCGAGAAGCGCGGCAACCGCACGGACTTCCACTGCCCGTATCACCAGTGGAACTACGACCTGAAGGGCAATCTGCAGGGCGTGCCGTTCCGGCGGGGCGTGAAGCAGGACGGCAAGATCAACGGCGGCATGCCGAAGGACTTCAAGCCGGAAGATCACGGCCTCACCCGACTCAAGATCGCCACGCGCGGGGGCGTGATCTTCGCATCGTTCGATCACGACATCGAATCGCTCGAGGACTTTCTCGGGCCGGAAATCTGCGCCTACTTCGATCGTCTGTTCAACGGGCGAAAGCTCAAACTGCTCGGCTACAACAAGCAGCGCATTCCGGGGAACTGGAAGCTGATGCAGGAGAACATCAAGGACCCTTACCACCCGGGGCTGTTGCACACGTGGTTCGTCACGTTCGGATTGTGGCGCGCCGATAACCAATCGCGTCTGGTGATGGACGCGCACGGGCGTCACGCCGCGATGGTGTCCACGCGCGGGCAGGGCGGCGGCGGGGAAGTGACCTCGGGGGTGTCGAGCTTCAAGGCGTCGATGTCGCTCAACGACACGCGCTTTCTCGACATCGTGCAGGAAGACTGGTGGAAAGGGCCGACGGCCGTGCTCATGACGCTCTTCCCCAGCGTGATCCTGCAGCAGCAGGTCAATTCGGTCTCGACGCGCCACATCCAGCCGCGCGGCCATGATGCGTTCGATTTCGTGTGGACGCATTTCGGCTTCGAAGACGACACCGAGGAAATGACGCAGCGCCGTCTGCGTCAGGCGAACCTGTTCGGCCCGGCCGGCTTCGTGTCGGCCGACGACGGCGAAGCCATCGAGTGCTCGCAGGAAGGGTTTGCGCAAAAGCCCTGGCACCGCGCCCTCGCCGAGTTGGGCGGCACGGGGGTGGAGAACACGGAACACATGGTGACGGAGACCCTGATTCGCGGCATGTACGCCTATTGGCGCCGTGTCATGGGCGTTTGAGGAGACAACGCGATGGTGGATTTTGCAACGTTTCAGGCCGTGATCGAGCTCAATGCCGCTTATGCGGCGGCGCTCGATACGCAGCAGTGGGATGCCTGGCCCGACTTCTTCCTGGACGACTGCGTCTATCGCGTGCAGCCGCGCGAGAACTTCGAGATGGGCCTGCCACTGGCGACCCTGTCGTTCGAGAGCCGGGGCATGCTGCGCGATCGCATCTACGGCATTCGCGACACGCTGTTCCACGATCCGTACTACCAGCGCCACGTGATCGGACTGCCGGCCATTCGGCGACTCGACGACGACACTCTGCAGGTCGAGGCCAACTACGCGGTATTTCGCACGAAGCCGGACCAACTCACCGACATCCTGTCGGTCGGGCGCTATCTGGACATCGTCAAACGAACGGGCGACGGATGGAAATTCGCGTCGCGCCAATGCATTTTCGACAGCGAGATGATTCCCAACTCGCTGATCTATCCGATCTGAAACGAGGCACATCATGAGTGGCAACTGGATGGAGGCGGCGTCGCGCGACGCCATTCCCGAGGACGACGTGATCGGGGTGCTCGTGGGTGGGCGGGAGATCGCCCTGTACGACGTGAACGGCGAGGTGTTTGCGACAGACAACGCCTGCACGCATGGCAACGCACGCCTGTGCGATGGCTTTCTCGATGGGCACGAGATCGAGTGTCCGCTGCATCAGGGGAAGTTCGACGTGCGAACCGGCGAGGCGATGTGTGCGCCGCTCACCGAGGCGGTGAGACGTTATCCGATCCGTATCGAGGCCGATAAGGTTTACGTCGATCTGGGCTGACACCGCCGCCGCGACCGATGCGTTGCCCCATCTTGGGGTAGCGCATCCCTATGGGCCGCCTATCGAACTTGAGAGGGTTCGGGCGGCCCGTCGCATTTTCACGACAGGACGCACGCGCCGGCGAACCGACGAACCGACGAACCGACGAACCGGCGAACCGACGATGTGGGGGATGTGGGGATGTGGGGAGGCGGCAAAGCCGCGATGTGGCGGCGTGGGGATGCGGTGATGCGGCGGTGTGGCGGTGTGGCGGTGTGGTGATGTGGTGATGTGGTGATGTGGTGATGTGGTGATGCGGTGATGCGGTGATGCGGTGAGGGGGAGGTAGGTCGGCAGAGAAGTTCGCCAGTCAAACGATGGAGAATCATTTGTTTCATGAAAAATTCGCGAGAAACAAACGTTATTCATGCGTGATTCGCATGGCTGCACTGGATTCCGTGGGTCGACGCGTTAAACAATACATTCTTTCCGATGCTTAACTCGCGCCTATCGGGCATCGGTTGACCGGCCGGCTGCGTAGAATACTGAGCCAAATAAGCAGGGTGCGTAATGGATTTCCGCAGTACAAGATTGCGGAGTGACATTTTAATAACGGAGTGGAATATATCGACGAAGCAAACTGGATAAGGGATTAAGCGCCGATAAATTTCATAAAACTTTTACGAGCGAGTGGAAACTGGCGTCGCTTTTGGCATTCCGGAATGGATCCCAAAAAATGTATCGGCACACGATGCATTGCTGCGGCGCAATAAAAAACCCGGCCGAAGCCGGGTCTTCAATGCGTCGAACGGCGCTACCTCAGGCAGGTGCCTGGATGTTCGAAGCCTGCTTGCCCTTCGGGCCCTGGACGACCTCGAACTGGACCTTTTGACCTTCCTTGAGGGTCTTGAAGCCGTTCATCTGGATTGCCGAGAAGTGAGCGAACAGATCTTCGCCGCCCTCATCCGGCGTGATGAAACCAAAACCCTTGGCGTCGTTAAACCATTTGACCGTACCGGTTGCCATACTAACTTCCCCTCAACAATTACGACTACTACACATCACCGCAACAACGAGCACATCTGAAAATCCCGCCGGCTGGCGGCGGCTTCTTAGGCTCACCCAGGCATCTTTTCTTTTAAAACGCTTATAGAGGAAAAGCGCCACGATGATTGTTTTCGCTAACTACCAACAGTGTCAAGCCCTTTTTGAACGATAGAAGTTGTGCTCGATCAGGTTTTACCCTGATGTCCGAGCGGGCGTCGGGCGTGCGGAGACACGCCCTTGAAATTTGGGTTAAGCTGACTCATATGGGTGTGGCACGTCCCGGTGGTCGGGGCTGCGGCGCCTTGCTGGACAACGCGCGCGACGATCGACGAGTGTTGGCATTCCGGTGGACGACCGGACGGCAGGCGGCAATAGGGGCTCCGATTGCTTCCTGCACCCGGGAGTTGTTTAGAATCCACGTATGGCAACCTTACCGACAACGCATGACGACACCGTACAGGAGCGGCAAGAGCAGCAGCTCAAGCCGCCATCGATGTACAAGGTGGTACTGTTGAATGACGATTTCACCCCGATGGAATTCGTGGTGATGGTCATTCAGGAATATTTCAATAAGGACCGGGAGTCTGCCACGCAGATCATGCTCAAGGTTCACCGCGAGGGCAGGGGAGTTTGTGGGGTCTTTACGCGCGACGTCGCGGCGACCAAAGTTGAGCAAGTTGTTAGCCATGCAAGGCAGTCCGGGCACCCGCTGCAGTGCGTGATGGAGGAAGCATGATTGCCCAGGAATTGGAAGTCAGCCTGCACATGGCGTTTATGGAAGCGCGCCAGGCACGACACGAGTTCATCACGGTCGAGCACCTGTTGCTCGCCCTGTTGGATAACCCGACCGCTGCCGAAGTGTTGCGCGCCTGCGCCGCAAATCTTGAGGATTTACGGCAGAACCTGCGCAACTTCATCGCGGACAATACGCCGACGGTGCCGGGAAGCGACGAGGTCGACACACAGCCCACGCTCGGGTTCCAGCGCGTGATTCAACGCGCCATCATGCACGTGCAATCGACGTCCAACGGCAAGAAGGAAGTGACGGGCGCCAACGTGCTGGTCGCCATCTTCGGCGAGAAGGATTCCCACGCGGTCTATTACCTGCAGCAGCAGGGCGTGACGCGTCTGGACGTCGTCAATTTCATCTCCCACGGCATTACCAAGACGGGCGCGCCCGGCGAGTCGGCCAAAGCTGGCGAAGGCAGTGCCGAAGGGGAAGAGGGCGCCAACGCGAAGGAAAGCCCGCTCGCGCAGTACACCCAGAACCTCAACCAACTGGCGCGCGACGGCAAGATCGATCCGCTCATCGGGCGCGAGGCAGAAGTCGAGCGCGTGGTGCAGGTGCTGTGCCGCCGCCGCAAGAACAATCCGCTGCTTGTCGGCGAAGCCGGCGTGGGCAAGACGGCCATCGCCGAAGGCCTCGCCTGGCGCGTGACGCGTGGCGAAGTGCCCGAGATTCTGCAGGACGCCGCCGTCTACTCGCTGGACATGGGCGCGTTGCTCGCCGGCACGAAGTATCGCGGCGACTTCGAGCAACGCCTGAAGGCGGTGCTCAAGGAACTCAAGGAGCGCAACAACGCGATCCTGTTCATCGACGAGATTCATACGCTGATCGGCGCGGGCGCCGCATCGGGCGGCACGCTCGACGCCTCGAACCTGCTCAAGCCGGCGTTGTCGTCGGGGCAGCTCAAGTGCATCGGTGCCACGACTTTCACCGAGTATCGCGGCATCTTCGAGAAGGACGCCGCCCTGTCGCGTCGCTTCCAGAAGATCGACGTGAATGAGCCGACCATCGAGCAGACGGTGCAGATTCTGCGCGGGCTGAAGTCGCGTTTCGAAGAGCACCACGGCGTGAAGTACTCGTCGAGTGCGCTGTCGGCTGCCGCCGAGCTGTCCGCCAAGTTCATCACCGACCGTCACCTGCCTGACAAGGCGATCGACGTGATCGACGAGGCCGGCGCCGCCCAGCGCATCCTGCCGAAGTCCAAGCAGAAGAAGACGATCGGCAAGGGCGAGATCGAGGACATCGTGTCGAAGATTGCGCGCATTCCGGCGCAGAGCGTCTCGGCGGATGACCGCGGCAAGCTGCAGACGCTCGACCGCGACCTCAAGAGCGTGGTGTTCGGGCAAGACCCGGCCATCGATGCCTTGTCGGCCGCGATCAAGATGTCGCGTGCCGGGCTGGGCAAGACGGACAAGCCGATCGGCGCGTTCCTGTTCTCGGGCCCGACCGGTGTCGGCAAGACCGAAGTCGCGAAGCAGCTCGCCTTCACGCTGGGCATCGAGCTGATCCGCTTCGATATGTCGGAGTACATGGAACGTCACGCGGTGAGCCGTCTGATCGGTGCGCCTCCGGGGTATGTGGGGTTCGACCAGGGTGGTCTGCTGACCGAAGCCGTCACGAAGAAGCCGCATTGCGTGCTGCTGCTCGACGAAATCGAGAAGGCACATCCTGACATCTTCAACGTGCTGCTCCAGGTGATGGATCACGGCACGCTTACCGACAACAACGGTCGCAAGGCGGATTTCCGTAACGTCATCGTCATCATGACGACGAATGCGGGCGCCGAGACGATCAACCGTGCGAGCATCGGCTTCACGAACGAGCGTCAGGCCGGCGACGAAATGGCCGACATCAAGCGCATGTTCACGCCGGAGTTCCGCAATCGTCTGGACGCGATCATCAGCTTCAAGCCGCTCGACGAGCAGATCATCCTGCGCGTGGTCGACAAGTTCCTCATCCAGCTGGAAGACCAGTTGCACGAGAAGAAGGTCGAGGTGGTCTTCACCGACAAGCTGCGCGCGTTCCTGGCGAAGAAGGGTTTCGATCCGCTCATGGGCGCGCGTCCGATGCAGCGTCTGATCCAGGACACGATCCGTCGTGCGCTGGCCGACGAATTGCTGTTCGGCCGTCTGACCAGCGGCGGGCGCGTCACGGTGGATCTGGACGAGCACGATCAGGTGCAACTGTCCTTCCCGCAGGACGGCAACGCCCGTGCGGAACCGGAAGCCGCCGAAGTCGAGTAATTGGCCCGCGTCACCCAATGAAAAAGCGCCGCTTCATGCGGCGCTTTTTCGTGTTTCCGTGTTTCCGTGGTTCTCTTGGCCTGTTCGCACTGCGGCGACGCTGCAAGGCCGCGCCGGCGTGACGTCAGTGCTTGCCTGTGCTGCCGAAGCCGCCCGCGCCGCGATCGCTCTCGGGGAATTCGTCGACGAGGTTGAACGTCGCCTGCACGACCGGAACGATCACCAGTTGCGCCAGACGCTCGAACGGATTCAGCACAAACGGTGCATGGCCGCGATTCCAGGTCGAGACCATCAGTTGGCCCTGGTAATCCGAGTCGATCAGCCCAACCAGGTTGCCGAGCACGATGCCGTGCTTGTGGCCGAGACCCGAGCGCGGCAGGATCAACGCGGCGTAGCCCGGATCGGACAGATGGATCGCCAGCCCCGTCGGCACGAGCACCGTCTGGCCGGGTTCAATCGTCAGCGGCGCGTCAAGGCATGCGCGCAGATCGAGTCCGGCGCTACCCGGTGTGGCATAGGCGGGCAACTGCGAGCGCAGGCGCTCATCGAGAATCTTGACGTCGAGGTTCATGGTCTTGTGGCGATGGTTGGAGGGATGGCAGTCGAAAAATGCAGCCGGAGACGCGGCGGGCTCAGGCGAGCGTCTCAGGTGCCCGTATCAGTCGGCGCTGCGCAACGAAAACGCTTGCGCGAGCAATTCGTGTGAGCGCAGCCGGGCGCGATAACTGCCGGCCACGGTCAATACGACGATTTCGTCGGCCTCGAACTGTTCCTGCAATGCCAGTACGCGCTCCGTCACGCGCTCCGGGGTGCCGATGATACTACGCGGCTTCTCGCGCGCAATCACCGACAATTCCCGTTCACGATACTGTGCCGTGGCCTGCGCGCCCTGTTCAAGGCTCGGAATCGGTTCGTTCATGCCATAGGCCATCTGCACGCGGCGCAGGTCAACGCCGGCTTCCAACGCTTTCGCCTCGGCGTCGGTGTCGGCGCAGATCACGAAGAGCGCCACTGCGCAATAGGGCTTGCCAAGCGTGGCCGGGGTAAAGCGCTCGCGATACGCCTGCGTGACGCGATGGCCGTCATGGGCATTGATGAAGTGGGCGAAGCAGTAGCGCAGGCCGAGCTGCGCGGCCAGCAGGCCGCCGAACTCGCTCGAGCCCAACACCCACAGCTCGGGGCGCGTTGTCACTGCCGGTTGCAGCAGCACGCCACGCAATGGGTGATCGTCGGCCAGCGTGTCATCGAAGAGGCCAGCCAGTTCGGCCACCTGTTGCGGAAAATGCTCGCCGGCATCGTAAGGCCCCTTGGCAACGGCGCGCGCCGTGCGCATGTCGCCGCCGGGTGCGCGTCCGACGCCCAGGTCGATGCGATTCGGAAACAGCGCCTCGAGCATCAGAAACTGCTCGGCCAACTTGAACGGACTGTAATAGGGCAGCATCACACCGCCCGAGCCGACCCGCAGGTGTTTCGTCACGCTGGCGAGGCGCGCGATCATGACCTCCGGTGCCGGATTGGCCACGCCGCGCAACCCGTGATGCTCTGCGCACCAGTAGCGCGTGTAACCCAGGTCGTCGGCGGCCTGCGCCAGCTCGACGGTGGCCGCGATGGCATCGGCCACACTGTGACCGTGAATCACGGGTGTTTGGTCGAGGATCGACAGCTTGATGCGTGCCGTTGCCGTAGGCGTCATGAGTGAGGGGCTCCAGGTCGACGACACGGCGTCGTCGACACGTCATTGTGTCGGTCAGTGGCCGCTGCCGGCGGACGAGTCCACCGGCGTGGCCACCGGGCCTGCATGCGGCAGGCGTGCAATCATCAGAATCGCGACGATGCCGCCGAGGGCACCGCACAGGAAGATCGACGCATAGCCGAAATAGTTGGCGACGAGTCCGGCCATCGGACCGATCAGCCCAAGCGCCAGATCGAAGAACGCCGAGTAGGCCGCCAGCGCCGCGCCGCGGTTTTGCGGTGGCACCTGGCGCAGGGCTTCCACCCCAAGCGCCGGGAACACCAGCGAGAAGCCCACGCCGGTGAGTCCCGCGCCCACGAGGGCCATATCCGGGTTCACCGCGCCCCACAGCAGAAACTGGCCGATGGCGCTGAACACGAGCGAGGCCATCGCGACACGGCGTCCGCCGAAGCGATCGACGGCGTGCGCCAGCACGATCCGCATACCGATGAAACAGGCGCTGTACAGCGTGAGCGCGAAGGCGGCGCCCGACCAGCCGTGACTCGCATAGTAGAGCGTGATGAACGCGGCGATAACGGCGTAGCCGATGCTGCCCAGCGTCATCGCCAGCCCGGGCCGCCACACCAGCCCCACGACCCGGAAGAACGGCAGCCGATGGCCGCCCACGGGCGCGGCCGCCGGCAGACGCAGCGCGATCGCGAAGGCGATGGCGGGCAGGGCGATGTTCACGAGCGAGACCGCCGTAAAGCCCGCCGCTTGCAGCAGATACGCCCCGAACGGCGCGCCGATGGCGATCGCCGTGTACATCGACACGCCCTGCCACGAAATCGCCTTGCTGGCGTGGGCGGCGCCGAGCAGGCCGATGCCCCACGACATGCCACCGGTCAGGATCAGGCTTTCGCCGAAGCCGAGCACGACGCGCCCCGCAATGAGGATGCCCAGCGCGAGCGCCGGGTTCGGCACCATCGACGCGGCCAGGTACAGCACACCCGCCGCGCCGCAGCCGCACAGGCCGGTCAATACGGCGCGGCGCGGGCCGCGAGTGTCGACGGTGCGTCCGGCGTAAGAGCGCAGCAGCAGCGTGACGACCGACTGGATGCCGATGGTCACCCCGACCACGAACGAGCCGTAGCCGAGCGTTTCATGCACGTAGACCGGCAGGACGGGCAGTGGCATGCCGATCGTCATGAAGCCGAAGAACATGATCGCGGCGAGCATGCTCAGTGTCCCGTAGACACTGACGGCGGGTCGCGCAGGGGTGGGAGGTTGCGTCATTGGGCTTGTTATCGTTTGCGATGGCCTTCGAGACTCAATGGCCGAAGTACCGAAGTACCGAAGTACCGAAGTACCGTAGGGCTGAGGCCGTGACGTCGAGCGTCGCCGCCAGTCTGCCAGCGTCGCCGGACAACGACGATGACAGACGAGACACCGATGAGACGGTGTGCGCCGTGCGGTTTGGCGCAGACGGCCGTCAGCCTGGCGCGCGCGACGGAAGGCGGGTCGCGATTTCAGCGATCAGGCGTTGGGCGAGCGACGCCTTGTTGGCGCGCGGCAGGCGTTGCTGCCCGGCCTCGTCGAACAGGATGACTTCGTTGTCGTCCTGCCCGAACGTTGCCGGCCCGAGATTGCCGACGAGCAACGGCACCTGCTTGCGTTTGCGCTTCTGGGCGCCGTGCGTTTCCAGATCGCCCGATTCGGCAGCGAACCCCACACAGTAGGGCGGCGTCGGCAACTGCGCGACGGCCGCCAGGATGTCGGGGTTCTGCACAAATTCGAGCGTGGGCACGTCGGCGTCGCCCGCCTTCTTGATCTTGTCGCGGGCCACATCGCGCACGCGCCAATCGGCGACGGCAGCCACCGCAATGAAGATATCGTGGTGCGGCCCGTGTGATAGGTCGGCCATCACGGCGTCGTACATTTGCTGCGCGGTCTGAACGTTGCTGCGTGTCACGCCGTAGGGCGTCGCCAGTGCACACGGGCCGGCAATCAGATGCACATCGGCACCGGCCTGCGCCGCCGCGCGCGCGAGCGCAAAGCCCATCTTGCCGCTGGACAGGTTGGTCAGGCCGCGCACTGGGTCGATGGGCTCGAAGGTCGGGCCGGCGGTAACGAGCACACGACGCCCGGCGAGACGCTTCGGCTGAAAGAAGCCGGCGAGCGCCTCGAAGAGGTCTTCCGGTTCGAGCATCCGCCCGTCGCCGATTTCGCCGCAGGCCTGCTCGCCGCTGCCGGGGCCGAGGATCGTGACGCCGTCGCCGCGCAGCGTCGCCGCATTGCGCTGGGTCGCCGGATGGGCCCACATCTGACGGTTCATCGCGGGCGCTACCAGCAGCGGGCAATCGCGCGCCACGCACAGCGTCGAGAGCAGATCGTCCGCCATGCCGTGCGCGAGCTTGGCGAGGAAGTCGGTGGAGGCCGGGGCGATGAGAATGGCGTCGGCCTCGCGCGAGAGGTCGATGTGCGCCATGTTGTTGTCGATGCGCCCATCCCATTGACTGGTGAAGACCGGGCGGCCCGAAAGCGCCTGCATCGTGAGCGGCGTGATGAATTGCGTGGCGGCCTCGGTCATCACGACCTGCACCGTCGCACCGGCCTTGATGAGCAACCGGGTGAGTTCGGCCGACTTGTAGCAGGCGATGCCGCCGGTCAGGCCGAGAACGATGGTCTTGCCCGCAAGTTCACCGTGTTCCATAGGGAGTGTCCCCTCCAAAGTGCTGCGCGGCGCCTCCTGGGCGCCGCGACGGTGTTTTTCCTCGATCCGCGCCCCGCGCCGTGGCGTCGGGGCGGGTCGCGCCGCAGGGAGCCCGCGGCGCACGGCGCCAGGCGCTACTTGCCGCGCCTCACGCGGCGCAACTCGTCGATCACCAGCAGGACCGCGCCCACGCAAATGGCCGAGTCGGCGACGTTGAACGCCGGCCAGTGCCAGCCGCCGACATGAAAGTCCAGAAAGTCGATCACGTGGCCGTAGATCACCCGATCGATCACGTTGCCCAACGCGCCGCCAAGAATCAGCGAGAGCGACAGGCAGAACATCTTCTGGCCGTTATGACGCTTGAGCAGCCAGATGATCACGGTTGCCGCGACCAGGCCGAGCAGCGTGAAGAACCAGCGCTGCCAGCCGCCCGCGGCCGCCAGGAAACTGAACGCCGCGCCCTTGTTGTACACCAGCACCAGGTTGAAGAACGACGTCAGCGGATGAAACTCGCCGTACTGGAATGTCTTCAGGACCGTGAGCTTGGTGACCTGATCGAGCAGGATCGCAATGACCGCAACCCCGAGCCACGGGGCCAGACCAAACGTGGCGCCGCCACGCGCGCCACCGTTGCCATTGCTGCGACGTGCCCCCGTACGGGCACCTGCTTTCGTTGCCATTATGCCGCGCTCCGGTGTTCGCCGCTGCCGAACAGATTCGACACGCAACGGCCGCAAAGGGTGGGATGGGCGGCGTCTGCGCCCACGTCTTCACGATAGTGCCAGCAACGCTCGCACTTCTGGTGCGAGGACGGTGTGACCACCACGCCTTCGTCGGCTTCGGTCGCCACCTGCGTGACCGCCGCCGCCGACGTGATCAGCACGAAGCGCAGATCGTCGCCGAGGCTGGCCAGCACCTCGTACTTGCGTCCCGAGACGCGCACGTCCACTTCGGCCTGCAGCGACGAACCGATCTGTTCCGCCGCGCGTGCCTCTTCGAGTGCCTTGGTGACGTCGCCGCGCACCGTGCGCAGCAGGTACCACTTCTCGAGCAGGCGCGAGCCTTCCGCGACGTCCGGATAAGCGTAGTACGTCTCGGTGAAAATCGTGTCGTTGCCCGGCTGGAACACTTGCCACGCCTCCTCCGCCGTGAACGACAGGAACGGGGCCATGAGCTTGAGCAGGCCGTGCGTGATGTGGTAGAGCGCGTTTTGGGCGGCGCGGCGTGCCGGGGCGTCCGGCGCGCTCGTGTACAGACGATCCTTCAGGATGTCGAGATAGAAGCCACCGAGATCCTCGGAGCAGAACGTCTGGAGCTTGGCCACGACCGGGTGGAACTCGTAGCGGTCGTAGTGGCCGAGCACTTCGGTCTGCAGCGACTGGGCCAGCGCCACGGCATAGCGGTCGATCTCGAGCCATTGATCTGTCGGCATCGCGTGCTTCGCGTGGTCGTAATCGGCCAGGTTCGCGAGCAGGAAGCGCAGCGTGTTGCGAATACGGCGATAGCTCTCGACCACGCGCTTGAGAATCTCGTCCGAGATTGACAATTCGCCCGAATAATCGGTCGATGCCACCCACAGGCGAATGATTTCCGCGCCGAGCTTGCCCGCGACTTCCTGCGGGACGATGGTGTTGCCCACCGACTTCGACATCTTGCGGCCCTGGCCGTCGACGGTGAAGCCGTGCGTGAGCAGCGCCTTGTAAGGCGGGCGGCCGTCGAGCATCGACGCGGTGAGCAGCGACGAATGGAACCAGCCGCGATGCTGGTCCGAGCCTTCCAGGTACAGGTCGGCGGGGAACGCCAGTTCATGCGCGTGCGAGCCGCGCAGCACGTGCCAGTGCGTGGTGCCCGAGTCGAACCACACGTCGAGCGTGTCGCGGTTCTTCACGTAATCGTTGGCTTCGTCGCCGAGCAGTTCGACTGGATCGAGCGTCTGCCACGCTTCGATGCCCTCGGTTTCCACGCGCTTGGCCACGGCTTCGAGCAGTTCGGGCGTGCGCGGATGCAGCGCGCCGGTTGCCTTGTGCACGAAGAACGCCATCGGCACACCCCACTGGCGCTGACGCGAGAGCGTCCAGTCCGGGCGGTGCGCGATCATGTTGTGCAGACGCTGCTTGCCCCACGACGGGAAGAACTCGGTGGCCTCGATGCCGGCGAGCGCGATTTCGCGCAGGGTCTTGCCGCCGCCCGGCGCGCCGTCGACCGGCTTCACGTCCATGCCCGCGAACCACTGGTTGGTCGCGCGATAGATGATTGGCGACTTGTGACGCCAGCAGTGCATGTAGCTGTGCGTGTACTTGAACGAATGGAACAGCGAGCCCGCTTCACGAAGCGCGTCGACGATCTGCGGGTTGGCATCCCAGATCGACTGGCCGCCGAACAGCGGCAGGCTGTCCTGGTAGCGGCCGTCGCCCAGCACCGGCATGCGGATTTCCGAGTCCGGCATGTCGTGCGACTTGCACGAGATAAAGTCTTCCACGCCGTAAGCCGGCGCCGAGTGGACGATGCCCGTACCGGTGTCGGTCGTCACGTACTCGCCCAGATAGATCGGCGAGGTGCGCGCGTAGCCGGCGTCGGCCGTCGAGAGCGGGTGATGGAAACGGATCAGCGAGAGCGCTTCGCCCTTCGTGCGGGCGATGATGTCACCGTGCAGGCCGTACGTTTTCAGGCACTCCTCGACGCGTTCGGTCGCGAGAATCAGCAGGCCGCGATCGGTCGAGACCAGCGCGTATTCGACCTCCGGATGCACGTTGAGCGCCTGGTTCGACGGGATCGTCCAGGGCGTGGTCGTCCAGATGACGATATAGCCGTCGTCGCGCGGCAGCTTCGGCAGGCCGAACGCCTTCGCGACCTTCTCCGGCTCGGCGAAGGCAAAGCCGACGTCGATGGCCAGATCGGTCTTGTCCTTGTACTCGACTTCCGCTTCGGCGAGTGCCGAGCCGCAGTCGAAGCACCAGTTCACCGGCTTCAGGCCACGGTACACATAGCCGTTTTCCATGATCTTCGCGAGCGCCCGAAGCTCGTTCGCTTCGTTCGAGAAGTTCATGGTCTTGTACGGGTTGTCCCACTCGCCAAGCACGCCCAGGCGCTCGAAGTCCGCCTTCTGGCGCTCGATCTGCACGGCGGCATAGGCGCGCGCCTTTTCCTGCACTTCGCGCACCGGCAGGTGCTTGCCGAACTGCTTTTCGATCTGGATCTCGATGGGCATGCCGTGGCAGTCCCAGCCCGGCACGTAGGCAGCGTCGAAGCCCCCAAGGCTGCGCGCCTTGACGATCATGTCCTTGAGGATCTTGTTGACCGCGTGGCCAATGTGGATGTCACCGTTCGCGTACGGCGGGCCGTCGTGCAGGATGAACTTCGGACGCCCCTTGCTGGCGCGCCGGATCTTCTCGTAGATCTTCTTCTCCTGCCATTGCTTGACCCACAGCGGCTCGCGCTTGGGCAGGTCGCCGCGCATCGGGAACGGCGTGTCCAGCAGGTTGACGGGATATTTGCTCGGGGCTTTCTTTTCGCTCATGGGGCTTCGCTACGAATTTGGAATGTCGGGGTAGGGCGCTTGCGCCGGTGGCGTTGCCGGCAGCCCATGTGGGCCCGGGCAGGTGCCGGCGGCGGCGGGCCGCGCGCGAGGCGCTGGGCGCCGGCGCACGCGGGCGAAGATCAACTAATTCGGTCGGTGGCCGAGGTGGCGAAGTCGCGTCGTGCGCTCGGGCCGTTGGCGTCGAGCGCATGCGCGAAGTAGGCGCGCGCCTCGCGCGTGTCCTGCGCGATGGCCGCCTCCAGTTCCGCCAGCCCGTCGAATTTGGCTTCGTCACGCAGCTTCTGCAAAAACTCCACGCGCACCAGCTTGCCGTAACAATCGCCGTCGAAATCGAGCAGATGCACTTCGAGCAGCACGCGCCCGGAGTCGTCCACCGTCGGGCGCCAACCCAGGCTGGCCACAGCGGGCAGCGGCCGGTCCGCCAGACCATGCACCTGCACGACGAAAATCCCCGTCAGCGCCGGATGCTTGTGGGCGATGCGAAGGTTGAGCGTCGGGAAGCCCAGTTGGCGGCCGAGCTTCATGCCATGCACCACGTGGCCAGTGATTGCGTACGGACGGCCGAGCAGCGCGTGAGCGCGCTCGAAGTTGCCGTCGGCGAGCGCTGTGCGCACTTCCGAGCTGGAAATCCGCACGCCGTCGTGCGCGATGGTCGGCATTTGCTCGACAACGAAGTCGAAGCGACGGCCCGCATCGCGCAAATATTCAATGTCGCCCGCGCGCTTCGCGCCAAAGCGGAAGTCGTCGCCCACGAGCAGCCAGCGAGTGTGCAAGCCGTCGACGATGATATTGCGCACAAACGCCTCGGGCGATTGGCCGGCGAAATGGGCGTTGAAATGCTCCACCACGAGACGGTCGACCCCATGCGAGCGAAGCGCCTCGAACTTGTCGCGCAGATTGGAAATGCGCGCCGGCGCCCGGTCGGGCATGAAATACTCGCGGGGATGCGGCTCGAACGTCATGACGCACACCGGCAGACCGCGCGCGGCGGCCGCCGCGCGTACGCGCGCCAGCAGCGCCTGGTGGCCCAGGTGCACGCCGTCGAAATTGCCGATCGTCAGCACGCAGGGCGCTTTGCTCTGCGCGTTCGGTAGACCCCGGAAGACTCGCACGATAAAGGAAGCGTCAGATCAGGACGTTGAGTTGAGCGTTGGTGAATGAACCGCGTGGCACCGCCGGCAGAACGTGCCGGCCTGCGGCAGCGGGACAGGCCCGGCATGGCGCAGGACGGCCGATCCGACATTGCGGCGCCGCAGAACGTTGAATTATAAACGCTTCGCGACCATCGCGGCGTACGACGCGGCCAATGCGACCTGTCTGGTGCGTCGCACCAATGATAAAATCCTGCGATGAAGAACATTGTCATCCTGATTTCCGGACGAGGCAGCAACATGCAGGCCATCGTCCGCGCCTGTACTGCAGAAGGCTGGCCGGCCCGCGTGGCAGCCATCATCGCCAATCGCGCCGATGCCGAAGGCCTGGCCTTTGCCCAGGCAAACGGCATTGCCACGGCCGTGGTGCCCAGCCAGGGCAAGACTCGCGAGGCTTTCGACGCCGAACTCGCCGCCGAGATCGACCGCCACCAGCCCGATCTGGTCGTGCTCGCCGGCTTCATGCGCATTCTCACGCCGGCCTTTACCGCACACTACGCCGGCCGGCTCCTGAACATTCATCCGTCGCTGTTGCCCGCCTTCCCGGGCCTGCAAACGCATGCCCGTGCGCTGGAAGCCGGCTGCAAGGTCGTCGGGGCGACCGTGCATTTCGTGACGGCCGAACTGGATCACGGTCCATACATTCTGCAGGCCGCCTTGCCCGTGCGGGCAGGGGACACCCCCGAGACGCTGGCCGAGCGTATCCTGCCGCTGGAACACATCATTTATCCGCGCGCCGTGCGCTGGTTCGTGGAAGACC
Source organism: Pandoraea eparura (assembly GCF_902459725.1). Taxonomy (GTDB): domain Bacteria; phylum Pseudomonadota; class Gammaproteobacteria; order Burkholderiales; family Burkholderiaceae; genus Pandoraea; species Pandoraea eparura. The sequence continues at coordinate 342,686 of NZ_CABPSH010000001.1, read as the reverse complement.
GTCTGGTCGCGGCCGATGGCCGCGTGACGGTGTCTCCCGCGCCCGACGGCACGCCCGATCCGCAATGGCTTTTTGGTGAGGACGCATGAGCACCCGCCCGACACAGCGCCGCGATGGCGCCAATCAAGCCGGTCACCGCGCCGGCGGCCGATCCACCGATACCCGTCAGCCGCCCAAGGGCGGGCAGCCGGGAGAGCGTCACGAGCGATATGTCCGCCCCGATCGCTACGACCGCTCGCGCAACGATCGTCGCCCGGAGGCGCCGCCCGCCGAGTCGGCCCGCATGCGCGGCGAGCACCTGTCGCCCGCCCTCTTCGAACACACGCAACGACTGCTCGGCAGCGTGTTGACGTTCAGCGGCCCGGCCGATACGCTCGTGAGCACCTACTTCCGCGCCAACGCCAAGCTGGGCCACCGCGAGCGCGGCGTGCTGGCGGAAACGGTCTTCGCCATTCTGCGCCGCAAGCTCGAATTCGGTCAGCACGCGGGCAGCGGCTCCGGGCCGCTGGAACGCCGGCTGGCACTGCTCGGGCTGGCGTTCACGCGCGGTCTGGCGTCGGTGCAACTGGTGGCAACGCCCGATGAACTCACGTGGCTCGAGCACGTCGGTCAGATCGACCCGGCAAGCCTGTCGGCACGCGTGCGCACCAATTTGCCGGAATGGCTCTACGAGCGTCTGGCCAAGCGATTCGACGGCACCGAACTCGAAGCCCTCGCCGCCGCACTGAATCAGGCCGCGCCGCTCGACTGCCGTGTGAACGTGATCAAGGCCAATCGCGACGACGTGCTCGCGAAGCTGCGCGAAGACGGCTTTTCGGCCGAAGCGACGCCGCTCGCCCCCAACGGCATCCGTCTGTCGGGCAAGCCTGCGCTGCAGAAGCACCCGCTGTTCATGTCCGGCGCGATCGAAGTGCAGGACGAGGGCAGCCAGTTGCTGTGCCAACTGGTTGCGCCGCGTCGCGGGGAAATGATCGTCGACTTCTGCGCCGGTGCCGGCGGCAAGACGCTCGCCATCGGCGCGCAAATGCGCTCCACGGGCCGGCTTTACGCGTTCGACATTTCGGAGAAGCGCCTGGCCAAGCTCAAGCCGCGTTTGGCGCGCAGCGGCCTGTCGAACGTCTATCCGGTGATGATCGACAGCGAGAACGACAGCAAGATCAAGCGCTTGGCGGGCAAGATCGACCGCGTGCTGGTCGACGCCCCGTGTAGCGGGCTCGGCACGCTGCGTCGCAATCCGGATCTGAAATGGCGTCAGTCGCCGCAGTCGGTGGCGGAACTCACGCAGAAGCAGGCGTCGATCCTCGCGAGCGCGGCGCGACTGGTGAAGCCGGGCGGCCGTCTCGTGTACGCGACGTGCAGCCTGCTGACCGAAGAGAACAGCGCCATCGCCGAGGCATTTGCCGCCGCGCACCCCGATTTCGTGCTGGTGCCGGCGAACACGTTGCTGGCCTCTCAGAAAATCGACCTCGACACGGGCAAGTATCTCGAATTGCTGCCGAACCGCAACGCGACCGACGGCTTTTTCGCTGCCGTGTTCGAACGTCGGCCGGCGTAAGGTAGTGTTGGCGGTGATGGCGGTATTGGCAGTGCTCGGCGTCGGCTAACAACAAGAAGAAGAGAGAGAGAGAGAGAGAGAGAGAGAGAGAGAGAGCAATGCAGGAAAGTCCGGCTTTCGCGAGATTGGTGCGTGACGTCGTGCGTGACGTCGGCGAGCCGCAAATCGTCTGGCAGGTCGTCGCGCTCGTGGGCGCGCTGGCCGTCGCGTTCGTGCTGCGACGCTGGATGATCGGCCGGCTCGAACGTCATTTCGAGCGTGTCGCCCCCGCGCGTCGGGCGGGGTCATCGAGCCTGCGTCGCGCCTTCTTCCCGATCTTCGGCTGGATCTGCGTGGCGCTCACTCGCGTGGTGCTCCAGGATTACACGCACGTCTCGCTGCTGAAGCTCGCGGAAGTCCCGTTGTTCGGCACCGCGCTCATCTATCTGGCGTTCTATCTCGCGCGCCGATTGTTCGCCACCTCGCCCCACGCGTCGGGGCTGCTCAAAGTCTTCGAGCGGGTGTTCACGGCGATCGCCTGGCTGTCGATGCTGGCGTATGTGCTCGGTGTGCACGATGACATTCTGAAGTGGCTCGCCAGCGTGCGCTTCGCCGTCGGCTCGAGCCATCTGACGTTGCTCTCGATCCTCTCCGGCCTGCTCTGGATCGGCGTGACGCTGGTGCTCGCGATGTGGGTCGGGGCGCTGGTCGAAGATCGGATCATGCGCACGACCACGCTCGACGGCAATCTGAAAGTGGTGCTCTCGCGGCTGATCAAGGGGGTGTTGACGCTGATCGCCGTGCTCACGACGTTGTCGTTCGTGGGCATCGACATTACGGTGCTCGGCGTGTTCGGCGGCGCGCTGGGCGTCGGGCTGGGCTTCGGGTTGCAGAAGATCGCGTCGAATCTCGTGTCGGGCTTCATCATCCTGCTCGATCGCTCGGTGCGCATTGGTGACCTGATTACGGTGAGTCCGTATCACGGCACCGTTTCGCAGATCAATACGCGCTATACGGTTGTGCGTGGCCTGGATGGTGTCGAAGCCCTGGTGCCGAACGAGCAACTGGTGACGAACGTCGTCCAGAATCACTCATTTACCGAGACGCGCGGGCGTGCCAAGGTGAACGTGCAGGTGGCCTACAGCGCCGATGTCGAACTGGCGATGTCGCTGATGCTCAAGGCGGCCGTGGGCATTCCCCGGGTGTTGGCCGATCCGGCACCCTCGGCGCTGCTGTTGAATTTCGGCGCCGATGGGATGGATCTCGAAATGGGCTTCTGGGTGCAAGATCCCGCGCAAGGCAGTGGGGCGATCCGTTCCGAGATCAATTTGCGGATTTGGCGCACATTTCGCGAACATGGTATTGAAATTCCGTATGCGCAGCGCGAAATACGCATTCTCAATGATTGGACCGACGGCTTGCCGGTCGGGGGGGCGCCTGCGCCGGGCGTGATGGCGGAATCGCCTGAACGGGCGCCATCCCCTGCCGATGACGTCGTGCAGAAGCCCGCGTAGACGGCCATTGGGCGATTTTGCCGGGGGCACGGGTTGACCTGCGACAAAATGTGTGGCGGGCGCGTTACACACGGGCGACAGTCCGTCAGGTAAAATGCTGCCCAAACGATAATAAACCGACGTTCACTGGCACGTTTTCCGCCCATCTCGCCCCGGCATTCAGCAACTTGCCGAACTCCAGCGAATCCAAGCGTCAAGCGAGCGCAAGAACGACACCTGACGCGACGGCCATCGATGCCCTATCGGCCCGACAAGACAAGCCACGGCAGCATTGCCGTGATTGCTACCGTATTGATTAGTTTGGAGTGATATTTTGCTGGACAGTCTCCTTGGTTTTATCTCGACCGGCCTGCTCGGCTGGAGCGGCTGGAAGATCACGCTGTTTACCCTGGCCGTCACCCATGTGACGATTGCCGGCGTGACCATCTATCTGCACCGCTGCCAGGCGCATCGCGCGCTGGACGTACATCCGATCGTCGCCCATTTCTTCCGTTTCTGGCTGTGGATGACGACCGGCATGGTCACCAGCGAGTGGGCGGCCATTCACCGCAAGCACCACGCCAAGTGCGAAACGCCGGAAGATCCGCATAGCCCGCAAACGCGTGGTCTGTGGAAGGTGCTGGCCGAAGGGGCCGAACTCTATCGCGCCGAAGCGAAGAACGAAGAAACGCTGCGCAAGTTCAGCCACGGCACGCCGAACGACTGGATCGAGAACCATGTCTATAAGCGCTATCCGATTCTTGGCGTGAGCCTGATGATGATTATCGACATCGCTCTGTTCGGCGCCATCGGTCTGACCGTGTGGGCCGTGCAGATGGTCTGGATTCCGTTCTGGGCCGCCGGCGTGGTCAACGGCCTGGGCCATTATTGGGGTTATCGCAACTTCAATTGCGCGGACGCGTCGACGAACCTGCTGCCGTGGGGCATCATCATCGGCGGTGAGGAGCTGCACAACAATCACCACACCTACGCGACGTCGGCCAAGCTCTCGAACAAGTGGTACGAGTTCGACATCGGCTGGTTGTATATCCGCGTGCTGTCGGCCCTGGGCCTGGCGAAGGTGAAGAAGATCGCACCGACGCCGAAGCTCGCGAAGAACAAGGCGGCATGCGATGACGACACGCTGCAGGCCGTGCTCTCGAACCGCTATGAGGTGATGGAGCGCTACGCCAAGACATTCAAGCGTGCCTACGGCCAGGAACTGGCGCGCTTCAAGGAAAAGCGTCAGCATGGCGAGTATCAGTTGCTGCGCGGTGCCAGCAAGTGGCTGCACCATGACGAAGCCTCGCTTCAAGAGCCGCAAAAGCAGCAGTTGGGCGAGATCTTCGCGCACAGCAACGCCGTGAAGACCTACTACGAGCTGCGCCGCGAACTGGCCGGCATCTGGGAGCGCTCGAATGCGTCGCGCGAACAGCTTCTGAGCCAGTTGCAGAATTGGTGCCATCGCGCCGAGCAGAGCGGTATTCACGCGCTGCAGGAGTTTGCGACACGTCTGCGCCGCTACGCGTGAACGGGCTCAGCCAGAAATCCATTTTTGACGCATAATCGAAACCCCGCCAAGGCGGGGTTTTGTCATTCCCGGTCCCCCCGCGGGCCACGCGAAAATGAACGCTTCAATCAAATCCGTAGCATTCGAGCGCCCCGCACCGAGCGGCGCCACGTGCGTTGCCCATGCGTGGGCACGTGTCCCGGATGCGCCGTCGCAAGCAGAACGCGCGGCGCTCAAGGCCCGAATCAAGCGCTTGCTCGTGGAGCAGGACGCCGTGCTGGTGGCCCATTACTACGTCGATGCCGACTTGCAGGATCTCGCCGAGGAGACAGGCGGCTGCGTGGCCGACTCGCTCGAGATGGCGCGCTTCGGCCGCAACCATCCGGCCAAGACGCTGGTGGTGGCCGGCGTGCGCTTCATGGGCGAGACCTCGAAGATTCTCAGTCCCGAAAAACGCATTTTGATGCCGGACCTCGACGCGACCTGCTCGCTCGACCTGGGCTGTCCCGCCGACGAGTTCGCAGCCTTCTGTGATGCACACCCCGACCGTACAGTCGTCGTCTACGCGAATACCAGCGCCGCCGTGAAGGCGCGGGCGGACTGGATGGTGACGTCGTCGATCGGGCTGGAAATCGTTGCGCATCTCCATGCGCAGGGCAAGAAGATTCTCTGGGCGCCGGATCGTCATCTGGGCAGTTACGTCCAGAAGCAGACGGGCGCCGACATGCTGCTGTGGCAGGGCGCCTGCCTCGTGCACGACGAGTTCAAGGGCACCGAGCTGGAATTGCTGCGTCGCGAGTTTCCGAACGCCAAGGTGTTGGTGCATCCGGAGTCGCCCGCCTCTGTGGTGGAGCAGGCCGACGTGGTTGGTTCGACGTCGCAGATGATCACGGCCGCCCAGACGATGGATGCGACGGAATTCATCGTGGCGACCGACAACGGCATTCTGCACAAGATGCGTGCCGCGGCGCCGGGCAAACATTTCATTGAAGCGCCGACAGCCGGCAACAGTGCTACGTGCAAGAGCTGCGCACATTGCCCGTGGATGGCCATGAACAGTCTGCAGAACCTGGCTGACGTGCTGGCGTCCGGTAGCAACGAGATTCACGTCGATGCAGAGACCGGCCGTCGCGCCCATACCTGTATTGACCGGATGTTGAAGTTCGCCGAGGCGCGCAAGCAGAACGTTCGCGCCAGCGGTGATTTCGCGCGTGACGGCGCGCTGTTTGCCGGTGTGGGCCCCGCATGATGACGTCATCCAAAATCCTGAGTACCGACGAGGCCGTTTCACCCGAATTCGCTGCCTTTGGCGAGCCGCTCCACGCGGCGCTCGCCCGCAATGTGCGCGATGCGCTCGACGAAGACATCGGCGCGGGCGATTTGACCGGCCTGCTCGTGCCGTCTGAGGAAATGGCGCACGCACGCATCATCGTGCGTGAGTCGGCGGTGCTGTGCGGTGTGCGCTGGTTCGAGCGCTGCATGCAAGGCGTCGATGCGTCGGTGCGCGTTCAGTGGCACTACCGGGAAGGCGAGCGCATGGCGCCCGACTCGGCGGTGTGCGACATTCATGGCCCGGCGCGCGCGCTGCTCACGGGCGAGCGCACATCGATGAACTTCCTCCAGTTGCTCTCCGGCGTGGCGACGGCGGTGCGTCGTTATGCCGATATCGTCGAGGGCACGAAGGCGCGGGTGCTCGACACGCGCAAGACATTGCCCGGCCTGCGTCTCGCCCAGAAATTCGCGGTGCGCGTGGGCGGCGGGGCGAATCAGCGTCTGGCGCTCTACGACGGTATCCTCATCAAGGAAAACCACATCGCGGCGGCGGGCGGTATTCGTCAGGTGTTGGCGAACGCCGACCGTCTGGCCGATGGCGCGTCGGTGCAGATCGAGGTGGAGTCGCTCGAAGAGCTGGAAACGGCGCTGGAATGCGGTGCGACCTCGATCCTGCTCGACAACTTCACCTTGGAAATGATGCGTGAAGCGGCGCGCGTGACGGATGGCCGCGCGGTGCTGGAGGCGTCGGGCGGAATCAATCTCGAAACGTTGCGGGCCATTGCGGAGACGGGCGTCGACCGGATTTCCGTCGGTGGACTCACCAAGGATGTTCGCGCGACCGATTACTCGATGCGAATTCTGGAGACGGTGGGGTAAGCGCCGTTCGCGCTTGTCCGCTTGTCACGCGAGAAAAACGAAGGCCGCAGGGGTCCCCCTGCGGCCTTTTTGCTTTCACCGTTGGCGCGGTGCGAGCGATCGCCCGCCGGTCAGCGAGCGCGGCGCGGCAACGCGGGGGAAAGCACGGTCGGCAGGGCTTTCGGCAAGGTATCCGGGAAGTCTCTCGAGAAGTGCAGGCCGCGGCTCTCGTGGCGCGACAGCGCGCTGTCGACGATCAACGACGCCACGTCGACCAGATTGCGCAATTCCAGTAGATCGCGGCTCACGCGGAAGTTCGCGTAGTACTCGGCAATCTCCTCGCGCAACAGGGCGATGCGATGCTGCGCCCGCTCCAGCCGCTTGGTCGTGCGCACAATGCCGACGTAGTTCCACATCATGCGACGCAGTTCGTCCCAGTTATGGGCGACGACGACTTCCTCGTCGGCATCCGAGACGCGGCTTTCGTCCCATGCGGGGACATCTTCCGGCGTGGCTACCGTTGCTTCCCCTCGCTGGATATCTTCGGCCGCGGCTTTGCCGAGCACCAGGCATTCGAGCAGCGAGTTGCTGGCGAGACGGTTGGCGCCATGCAGACCGGTGTACGTGGCTTCGCCGACGGCGTAGAGCCCGGGCAGGTCGGTGCGCCCGCGCATGTCGGTGACGATGCCGCCGCACGTATAGTGCGCTGCCGGCACCACCGGAATCGGTTGCTTCGTGATATCGATGCCCAGTTCGGCGCAGCGTGCCAGGATCGTAGGAAAGTGCTCGTGCAGGAATTCGGGGCTTTGATGACTGATGTCGAGATACACGCAGTCCAGGCCGTGCTTCTTCATCTCGAAGTCGATGGCGCGGGCCACGATGTCACGCGGCGCCAGTTCGGCGCGCGGGTCGTGTTGTGGCATGAAGCGCGTGCCGTCTGGCAACACCAGGCGTCCGCCTTCACCGCGCACGGCTTCCGTGATCAGGAACGACTTGGCATACGGATGATAAAGACAGGTCGGGTGGAACTGGATGAACTCCATGTTCGCGATGCGGCAACCGGCACGCCAGGCCATTGCGATACCGTCGCCGGTCGCGGTGTCGGGGTTGGTTGTGTAGAGATACACCTTACCCGCGCCGCCCGTGGCCAGCACCGTGTGCCGCGCCGTCATGGCGTGGACTTCGCCGGTGCCGAGATCCTGCACGTACAGGCCTTGGCAGTGACGGCCGGCCGTCGGTGCCGCATCGGCACGGTCGGAGGTGATCAGATCGACCGCGAAGTGGTTTTCGAACACGGTGATGTTCGGATGCTGGCGCACGCGCTCGGTGAGCGTGGCGATCACGGCGTGCCCGGTGGCGTCGGCGGCATGAATGATGCGGCGGTGGCTATGGCCGCCTTCGCGCGTCAGGTGGAAGCCGAGTTCGGCGGCATCGTCGCGGGTGAACGGCACGCCTTGCGCGATGAGCCACTCGATGGCTTCGCGGCTGTGTTCGACGATGAATCGCGTGGCGGCTTCGTCGCACAGGTCGGCACCGGCAACGAGGGTGTCCGCGACATGCTCGTCGACGCTATCGGTCGAGTCGAGCACGGCGGCGATGCCGCCTTGTGCCCAGTCGCTTGCCCCTTCGGGCATGGGGCGTTTGGCGACCAGCGCCACGCGGCAGGTTTTGGCCAGATGCAGGGCGACAGACTGGCCGGCGAGCCCACTGCCGACGATGACGACATCGAAATTCATGATACGCGCGCTCTCTGGAATCGACGCCACGGGCGTGGTGTGATTCACGTGATGGGAAATGAGCCAGTATAGCGAGTCAATACGCGCGCGACACATGACCCTATGCGCACATCGGAGAAATTCTGCGTTGCGTGACTACGCATAGCGTAGCGTCGCGAATTTCGGGACGCCCAAACGAAAAACCCCGCCAGGGGCGGGGTATCGAACGCAGCAGCGAACCGCTGCGAGAAAACCTGTTGATCTTATTTGATCTTGGTTTCCTTGTAGGCCACGTGCTTACGAGCCACCGGATCGAACTTGCTGATTTCCATCTTTTCCGGATGGGTGCGCTTGTTCTTGGTGGTCGTGTAGAAATGACCCGTGCCAGCGGTCGATTCCAGCTTAATCTTGTCGCGAGCGCCTTTTGCCATGATGATCTCCTAAAACTTAGATGGCGCTGCGCGAACGCAGGTCCGCCAGAACGGCGTCGATGCCGTTCTTGTCGATCAGGCGCAGGCCGGCCTTCGAAATGCGCAGGCGCACAAAGCGGTTTTCGCTCTCAACCCAGAACCGGCGATTTTGCAAGTTCGGAAGAAAACGACGCTTGGTTTTGTTGTTGGCGTGGGAAACGTTGTTGCCGACCATCGGCGCTTTCCCGGTCACTTGACATACGCGTGCCATGAAGCACTCCTAACCCAGAATTCTGTGTAAAAAAAGGTGAGTCGAAAAGACAGACCGCGATGATACCACAAAAATCCCAGACAAATCAATCGCTTTCGCGATGTAGGATGCGAGTCCCTGGCGGGAAACGTCTGTCGGAGATTCGGGGAAGGGACGGATTATAGCGCAAGCGCGCCGCGAACGCGACCCGACTGCCAAAATTCTGGGCAAGTGTTGTAAGGCGTCACAGATCGCCATGCTCCGCGAGAGAGTACACGCCGGCCCCGGCCACGATGAAATGGTCGAGCAGCCGGATTTCCAGCAAGGCCAGCGCATCGCCCAATTGGCGGGTGAGCGCCAGATCGGCCGCGCTCGGGGTGGGAACGCCGGACGGATGATTGTGCGCGACGATGACCGCCGCGGCGTGCACGTCGAGCGCGGCGCGCACGATCTCGCGTGGATAGGCGCAGGTTTGCGTGAGCGTGCCCTCGAACATGATGCGGGTGCTGATCAGCCGGTGGGCGGCGTCGAGAAACAGGCAGGCAAAACGCTCGCGCGACCGATCCTGCAGCGTGAGCCGCAGATAGTCATGCACGCGCGACGGGGAGTCGAGCAGACTGCCGGACTGCATACCTTCGCCCAGCATGCGGCGCGCCACTTCGAGGGCCGCCTGAAATTGCAGAACTTTGGCTTGCCCCAGCCCGGGAATTTGGCGCAACGTCTCGAAAGGCGTGGCGAGCAGCCGGGTGAGCGATCCGCTTCGCGCCAGCAGGTCGCGACCGAGATCGACGGCGTTGCGCCCGTGCGAGCCCGTACGCAGCAAGATCGCGAGCAGCTCGGCATCGGACAGGGCGCCGGCGCCGCGGGCCAGCATTTTTTCACGGGGCCGCTCGGCGAGCGGCCATTGAGCGATGGACATGACGACTCCTGGGGCGGACACGGTCGCGCGCATGATCGCGGGTGTCACGAATCACAAACAGGGCCGTCGACGGGAAAAAATCGGGGCCGCTTCGATGGGGAGCCGGACGCGCAACGCGCCGTCATTTACAATAATAGCTTGACCTTGCTGTGAGACCCCCATGAGTTCTGCCGTAACCCCAGTGGTTCAAGATGATTCCTATCTGACGCTCCACTACCGGATCGCCGCGCCCGACGGTGCGGACATTGTCAACACTTTTGAAGGTACGCCGGCGACGCTGCAACTGGGCGGCGGCCAGATGGCGCCGACGTTGGAACAGGCGCTGCTGGGCATGGCGGTGGGGGAGCGGCGCCGGATCGACCTGGCGCCGGAAAACGCGTTCGGCCCGCGCAACCCGGAGCTGCTGCAACGCGTTTCGATGAAGACGCTGGAAGAAAACAGCAACTTCGGCGAAGCCTATAGCGTTGGCGATCTGGTCGAGTTCAATGCGCCGAGCGGCGGCCGCTATGCGGGCATCCTGCGTGAGCTGGGCGATGGCTGGGCCTTGTTCGACTTCAATCACCCGCTGGCCGGCCAGCCGATCGTGTTCGAAGTCCAGATTATCGGCATTCTGTAGGAATCGAGATGAGCGCCACCCAAGTTGTAGCACCGACCCTGTCGGATGCGGAAATCCTGCTGGCTCAGCCGCGCGGCTTTTGCGCGGGCGTCGACCGTGCAATCGAGATTGTCGAGCGCGCGCTCGCGATGTACGGCGCGCCGATTTACGTGCGCCATGAGATCGTGCACAACGCGTATGTCGTCGACAACCTGCGCAAGAAGGGCGCGATTTTCGTCGAAGCGCTGACCGACGTGCCGGCGGGCAACACGCTGATTTTCAGCGCCCACGGGGTATCGCAGGCGGTGCGCGCCGAAGCGGACGCGCGCGGTCTGCGCATCTTCGACGCAACCTGCCCGCTTGTCACGAAGGTGCACGTCGAAGTTGCGAAGATGCGCAGCCAGGGGCTCGAGATCATCATGATCGGCCACAAGGGGCATCCGGAAGTGGAAGGCACGATGGGCCAGTCGGGCGAGGGTATGTTCCTCGTCGAGACGATCGACGACGTGCTGGCGCTGCAGGTCGCAGACGAGGGCAAGCTCGCCTATGTGACGCAGACGACGCTGTCCGTCGACGATGCTGCCGAGGTCATCAACGCGCTCAAGCAGCGCTTCCCGCTGATTACCGAGCCGAAAAAGCAGGATATCTGTTACGCCACGCAGAATCGCCAGGATGCCGTGAAGTTCATGGCGCCGCAGTGCGACGTGGTCGTGGTGGTCGGCAGCCCGAACAGTTCCAACTCGAATCGCCTGCGCGAAGTCGCCGAGAAGATGGGTGTGCCCGCCTATATGATCGACGCACCGGAGCAACTCAAGCCGGAGTGGTTCGACGGCAAGCGCCGGATTGGTGTGACGGCCGGAGCGTCCGCCCCGGAAGTGTTGGCGCAATCCATCGTTTCGCGTCTGCGCGAGCTGGGTGTCAATCAGGTCAAGGTGCTCGATGGCGTGGAAGAGAATATTGCGTTTCCCCTTCCCAAGGGCCTTGTGCCGGTGAGTGCCGCTTAAGCGCCATCATCGCAGTCAGACCGATCGGCCAGCGGCAACCCCGCATGGCTGCCGAACCGGGTGTCGTCTTGTACGGCCCCGGTTTTTTTATGCCGCATTCCTGCGCCTCCTCGCTTCAGGCCGGCTCCCCAAGACGGTGCGCGTCAGGCCCCCCTGACGTACGTCCGGCGTCACTCGCTGGATCGCCGGTCGCGCCATCGATTTGTCGTGCGGAATTCGCGCATTATCGAATTTATTTTTGCAAAAAATCCGCACGTCGAATTTCGCTGTTTTCGATGTCTCGGTAGATAAAACTCCCTGCCGCAATCTGCAATTCAGTGAATATTGAATTGGTGCCCAAATGCGTAATTGACTTTCCGAAAGTCAATTATTTATTTGCTTCCTTAATTAGAGAGGACGCTCAAAATTATGTGGCATGCAAATTGCTCTTTTAGGTGTTGCAATGGTCTGGCCCATGAATGGTGCGCCGCTTGCACCATGACGTTACCCGGGCAGGTGAGCACGGGTGTATAAAACCTTTATCCAATCCAGGGTTGCGCTTTTGAAAAAATCGGGTTGCACAAGTCGGTATAAAACCTTAGGCCTCCATTATGGAAAACCCTGTGGCGGCGAGCATCGCATCCGCAAAGAATGGAGTTACAATGCGCGCGTTTCGCATACGAAACGTTGAATTGGCGTTACTGGCGTTATTCATCCGCCGACAATCTGGAGATAATCACATGCAACTCAAGTTCGCGAAGGTACTGCCCGTTGTAGCCGCAGTGACGCTGTTGGCGGCATGCGGTCAGAAGGAAGAAAAGCAGGCCGATTCGGGTGCCGCTTCGGCGCCCGCCGCGACGACTGCCGCCAGCGGGGGCGGTGATGCGGTTGTAGTCAAAATTGGTCACGTTGCGCCGCTGACGGGCCAAATTGCTCACTTGGGCAAAGATAACGAAAATGGTGCACGCCTCGCTGTCGAAGAAGCCAACAAGGCGGGTCTGGTCATCGACGGCAAGCCGGTCAAGCTCGAACTGCTGGCTGAAGATGATGCGGCCGATCCGAAGACCGCAACGCAGGTCGCCCAGAAACTCGTCGACGAGAAGGTCGTTGCCGTGGTGGGCCACTTGAATTCGGGCACGACGATCCCGGCATCGAAGATCTATAGCGATGCCGGCATCGTGCAGATCTCCCCGTCGGCCACCAACCCGGCCTACACGCAGCAGGGCTTCAAGACGGCCTACCGCGTGGTGGCGACCGATGCCCAGCAGGGTCCGGCACTGGCCAACTACGCCACCAAGGCGTTGGGCGCCAAGTCGGTGGCCATCGTCGACGACGCGACCGCGTACGGCAAGGGCTTGGCCGACGAGTTCGAGAAGACCGCCAAGGCCAACGGCCTGAAGGTGCTCTCGCACGACGCGACCAACGACAAGGCTACGGACTTCCGCGCCATTCTGACGAAGATCAAGGGTGAGCGTCCGGACATCATCATGTACGGTGGTATGGATGCGACCGGCGGCCCGTTCGCCAAGCAGTCGAAGGAACTGGGCATCGGTGCCAAGGTGCTGGCCGGCGACGGCGTGTGTACCGACAAGGTGGCCGAACTGGCCGGCGACGCCATTGACAACATCGTCTGCTCGGAAGCGGGTATGGCGCTGTCGAAGATGGAAGGCGGTGCGGACTTCTCGAAGCGTTACGAAGCCCGTTTCAACCAGCCGATCCAGATCTACGCCCCGTTCACGTATGACGCCGTCAACGTGATCATCGACGCCATGAAGCGTGCCAACTCGACCGATCCGGCCAAGATCCTGGCAGCCATGCCGGCCACCGATTACAAGGGCGTTATCGGCCACATCGCCTTCGACAGCAAGGGCGACATGAAGGAGCCGGTGATCACGCTCTACAACTACAAGGACAAGAAGAAGAGCGTGCTCGACGTGGTGAAGATGTAACTCTAGGGCGCTCGCGCCATGAAACGGCACCGTTGCCTACCCGTTCGGTGCCGTTCCTATCTCTGCGGAAAGACGCCGTGCCTGCATGACGGGCACGGCCCCCCCTCCTGACACAGGATTACGCCTCATTACCCGCAGTTCTCTCGACCCCCTCGCGCGCCCGATCGGGCAAGCGTGTCGAGAGCCCGTTCTCGGGACAAGGAGTTAGCTTCATGGATATCTTTATCCAACAAATCTTGAACGGCCTCGTGCTTGGCAGCGTCTACGCGATCATTGCACTCGGCTATACGATGGTTTATGGCATTTTGGGCATCATCAACTTTGCCCACGCCGATGTGATGATGATCGGCGCGATGGTCGCGCTCTCCACCATCAACCTGTTGTTGAAAATTGCGCCGGACATGAACCCGGCACTCATGCTGGCCATTGCCACGCTCGTGTGTATGCCCGTGTGTGCCTTGACCAACTTCGTGATCGAGCGTGTGGCCTACCGGCCGTTGCGCAATGCGCCGCGTCTGGCGCCGCTGATCACCGCCATCGGTGTGTCGCTGCTTCTGCAGACTATCGCCATGCTGATCTGGTCGCGTAACCCCCTCTCGTTCCCGCAACTGCTGCCGACCGACGCCATGACCGTGATTCCGCAGCACGGCGACCAAATCGGCGCCGTGACCAATGGCACCGGCGTCGTGATCGTGGTCGTTGCCTTCCTCGTGATGTTCGGGCTCACACAGCTCGTGAACCGCACCAAGCTCGGCCGCGCCATGCGGGCGACCGCGGAAAACCGTAACGTTGCCGGCCTCATGGGCGTGAACCCGAACTTCGTGATCTCCGCCACGTTCGCGCTGGGCGGTGGACTCGCGGCGCTCGCAGGCGTGATGATGGCGTCGAACTACGGCAACGTGCACTTCTACATGGGTTTCATTCCCGGGATGAAAGCGTTCACGGCGGCGGTGCTCGGCGGTATCGGCAACCTGCAGGGCGCGATGGTCGGCGGTGTGCTGCTCGGCCTGATCGAAGCGCTTGGCGCCGGGTATATCGGCGATCTGACCGGGGGCGTGTTTGGCAGTAACTATCAGGACGTGTTCGCTTTCATTGTCCTGATTGCGGTGCTCGTGTTCCGTCCGAGTGGTTTGCTCGGCGAGCGCGTGGCGGATCGTGCATAAGCGGGGAGGAACGACATCATGACTCAACCCGTACAAACCTCCTCCGGCGCCGCGACGCCGCTCACGGAAGCGGCCGCGGCTCGCAAGGCCTATCGCGGTCTCGCGTTCTTCCTCATCGCGGCGATTGTCGCGCCAGTGCTGGTCGGCTACGCCGGCGGCAACTACTGGGTGCGCGTGCTCGACTTCGCGCTGCTCTACATCATGCTCGCGCTGGGCCTGAACATCGTGGTGGGCTTTGCCGGCCTGCTCGACTTGGGCTACATCGCGTTCTATGCCGTGGGCGCGTACGTCACCGCTTTCCTCAGCTCACCTCACCTCACGCTGCACTTCGCATGGATCGCGCATCTGTTCCCAGGCGGACTGCATGTGCCGGTGTGGTTCACGATTCCGATCGGCGCAGCGGTTGCCGCCACCTTCGGTATTCTGCTGGGTGCACCGACGCTGCGTCTGCGCGGCGATTACCTGGCCATCGTGACGTTGGGCTTCGGGGAAATCATCCGTATCTTCATGAACAACCTGGACCGGCCGGTCAACATCACCAACGGCCCGAAGGGGATCACCGGCATCGAGCCCGCCTCGCTCGGTGGCTTCGACTTCTCGAAGGCGCACAACTTCTTCGGGATCCAGGTCAGCTCGGTGTACATGTATTACTACCTGTTCGTCTTTCTGGCGCTGTTCATCGCGTTCGTCTGCGTGCGTTTGCAGCACTCGCGCATTGGACGTGCCTGGGTGGCCATCCGTGAAGATGAAATCGCCGCCAAGGCGATGGGTATCAACACGCGCAACATCAAGTTGCTCGCGTTTGCCATGGGCGCGTCGTTCGGCGGTGTGGCCGGCGGCATGTTCTCGGCGTTCCAGGGCTTTGTCTCGCCCGAGTCATTCACGTTCTGGGAGTCGATCATCGTGCTCTCGATGGTGGTGCTCGGCGGCATGGGCCACATTCCGGGCGTGATCCTGGGCGGTATTCTGCTCTCGGCCTTCCCGGAAATCCTGCGCTCGACCATGGGCCCGTTGCAAACGAGCCTGTTTGGCAGCGTCATCGTCGATCCCGAAGTGATCCGGCAGTTGCTGTACGGTCTGGCCATGATCCTGATCATGCTGTACCGTCCGGCCGGCCTGTGGCCGTCGCCGCGTCCAGAAGAGCGGACACTGTAAGTTGAGGGAGATGACCTGACTATGAGCGAACAAATTCTTCTGTCCGTCAAGGGCGTGAACAAGCGCTTCGGCGGTCTGCAGGCCCTCACCGATGTGGGCCTGGAGATCAAACCGGGGCAAATCTATGGGCTGATCGGCCCGAACGGCGCCGGCAAGACCACGTTCTTCAATGTGATCACCGGTCTCTATACGCCGGACTCGGGCGAATTCAGACTCGACGGCTCGGCCTACAAGCCGACCGCCGTGCACGAAGTGGCGAAGGCGGGGATTGCCCGCACGTTCCAGAATATTCGTCTGTTCGGCGGCATGACCGTGGTCGAGAACGTGATGGTCGGCCGTCACGTGCGAACCAAGATGGGCGTGATCGGCGCGATCGTCCGGTATCCGGGCGCGAGGGCCGAGGAGCGAGCCATTCGCGAGCGCGCGATGGAACTGCTCGAATACGTGGGCGTGGCGAAGTATGCCAACTACACGGCGGCGAACCTCTCGTACGGCCACCAACGTCGTCTGGAAATCGCGCGTGCGTTGGCGACCGACCCGAAGCTGCTCGCGCTCGACGAACCGGCCGCCGGCATGAACGCGACCGAGAAGGTCGAGTTGCGCGGCTTGCTCGACAAGATCCGTAGCGACGGCAAGACGATTCTGCTCATCGAGCACGACGTGAAGCTGGTGATGGGCTTGTGCAACCGCATGACGGTGCTGGATTACGGCAAGGTGATTGCCGAGGGTTTGCCGCAGGATGTGCAGAAAAATCCGGCGGTGATTGAAGCGTATCTGGGTTCGGGAGGCCATTGATGAGCGCAATGTTGACGATCAAGGGCCTGAAAGTCGCTTACGGCGGGATCAAGGCGGTCAAGGGCATCGACCTGAGCATTCAGCCGGGCGAACTGGTCACGCTTATCGGCGCGAACGGCGCAGGCAAGACGACCACGATGAAGGCGATCACCGGTCTGCTGCCCTGGGCTGAGGGCGACATCGAGTATCTGGGCAAGTCGATTCGCGGCGTGAAGGCGTTCGATCTGCTCAAGCTGGGTCTCGCGATGGTGCCGGAAGGGCGCGGCATCTTCACGCGCATGACCATTCTCGAGAACATGCAGATGGGGGCGTATCTGCGCAACGACACCGCGGGGATCAAGCGCGACGTCGACAAGATGTTCGGCATCTTCCCGCGTCTGCAGGAGCGCCGTGACCAGCTCGCAGGCACACTCTCGGGCGGTGAGCAGCAGATGCTGGCCATGGCGCGCGCGCTCATGAGTCAGCCCAAGCTGCTGCTGCTCGACGAGCCGTCGATGGGGCTCTCGCCGATCATGGTCGAGAAGATCTTCGAGGTGGTGCGCACGGTGTCGGGCGAAGGCGTGACGGTGCTGCTCGTGGAGCAGAACGCGCGTCTGGCCCTGCAAGCCGCGCACCGCGGCTACGTGATGGACAGCGGTCTGGTCACCATGACCGGTGATGCGAAAGACATGCTCGACGATCCGAAGGTGCGCGCCGCGTATCTGGGGGAATAAGCGAGTGTGAGCGTGCGGCGCAAGCCGGACGTCAAGCGAAGGGCGCCGCAGGCAACTCCGGCGCCCTTCGTGTTTTCGTTGAACGATATTCGCGCTGCGAGCGTTCCATGCGCTCCGGGTGTTCCAAAGGTTACCGACCTGAGCTACCGGGGCGTCGACAGCGACGTGCCCGGCGTGAGCGGCAGCCGTTTGCCGAGACTCACGACATCGTCGGCGGCGTAGCCATGCGCGGTGTAGAACGCCAGCGCCTCGCGCGATTGGGTGAGCACCTGCAGATTGAGCTTGAGGCAGCCTCGCTCGGCCAGCGCGCACTCCGCATGTTGCAGCAGGGTGCTCGCCACGCCACGGCGTCGCAGCGCACGCGCCACCGCCAGGGAGTAGACCCAGCCGCGATGACCGTCATATCCGGCCATGACCGTGCCGACAATTTGCCGCTCGCACACGGCGACGAAAAACAACCCGTCACGCATGGCGACCTTGTTGGCGATCGATCGGCGCGGTTCGCGATGCGGTTTGTCGGCCGCGAGATATTCGGGAAACGCGTCGCGCCAGAGCGCGAGCACGGCGTCGGTATCCGCATCGTCGAAACCGCGGATGTGAACGTCGGCGAATGTGGCGATCATGGCGCGTCCTGTGGTCCGGTGTAGATGTCGGGCCGGTGGATCTGCATCATTTTGTTTACCGGGTCGAGCGGCTCGAACCCGTAGCGGGCGTAAAGGCCCGCCGCGTCGGTGGTGGCGAGCAGGAAGCGCCGCAGTCCTTGCAGGGCGGGATGCGCGAGCACGCTCTCGCACAAGCGCTTGCCGATGCCGAGCCCGCGCATCGACGGATCGACGAACACGTCGGCCAGATACGCAAACGTTGCGCGATCGGTAATCACACGAGCGAAGCCCACCTGACGGGCAGCGCCCCCCTCGACATGTGTGGCATAGGCGCCAAAGCACAGCGAGTGGGCGATGGCGCGCATGAGCGTGACGCGTGGGATGTCCTTCGCCCAATGCGTTTGCGTCGAGAGCGCGTGATGGATGAAGCCGATGTCGAGCCGCGCCGGATCGGACGAGATGTCGACGATGGCGTCGGCGGGCGGTGTTGGATGCCCGTGACTCAGATCGTTCATTGAGGGTGTCTCCTGTGCGATGGGGGCGCGCCGCGCTGCCCGGGAGGCGCCGGGCATGCCGCAGCGTGCATCGAGCCGATGCGTTAAACGTGTTTGGCGAGCAGCGCGTCGAGCATCGACAGCATCTGGTCGATCTCGTCGCGGCTCACGTTCAGGGCGGGCATGAAGCGCAGTAGGTTCGGACGCGCCGAATTGAGCAGCAGCCCGTCGGGGGTCATGTCGCGCGCAGCTTCCACCAGTTGCGGGCCGATGTCTCGGCCAAGCAGCAATGCGCGCAGCAGTCCGGCCCCGCGCTCGCCCTCGCCGCCGTAGCGCGATGACAGGTGGTCTAATCCGGCGCTGAGGTAGTCGGCCTGCGCGCGCACGAATTCGAGGAAGCCCGGCGCACTGACGGTGCGCATGACCGCGAGACCGACCGCGCACATGAGCGGATTGCCGTTGTACGTGCCGCCCTGGTCGCCCGGCTGGAAGACGGCGAATTCGTCGCCGCAGAGCATCGCCGCGAGCGGCACGCCGCCGCCAATGCCTTTGCCGAGCGTCATGATGTCCGGCACGATGCCGGCCTGCTGATGCGCGAAGAGCGTGCCGGTGCGTCCGCAGCCGGTCTGCACTTCATCCACGATCAGCAGCAGTCCACGAGATTTGGTGAGGGTGCGCAGTTCCTTCAGAAACGTGTCGGTGGCCGGCACGACACCGGCTTCGCCCTGAATCGGTTCGAGCATCACGGCGACAGTGTCGGGGCCGATGAGGGCTTCGACGGACGCGAGATTGTTCAGTTCGGCCTTCGGGAAGCCCGGCACCTGCGGGGCGAAGATCGTGTCCCAGCCTGGCTTGCCGCTCGCCGACATGGTGGCGAGCGTGCGGCCGTGGAAGGCGTCCCTGAACGTGATGATCTCGAAGCGCGCACCGCCCGACGCATTCGGATGCAATTGCCCCCACTTGCGGGCGAGCTTGATCGCGCTCTCGTTTGCCTCGGCGCCGCTGTTCGCGAAAAAAACCTTGCCAAGGCCCGAGAGCGTGGCGAGCAGGTCGGCGAGCTCGATCATCGGCACGTTGTAGTACGCGGGGCTTGGGTTGAGCAACAGGCCACTTTGCGTGGCGAGCGCGTCGCGCATCACCGGATGGCAATGGCCGAGGCTGTTGACGGCCCAGCCCTGGATGAAGTCGAGATATCGCTTGCCTTCGTGGTCATACAGCCAGCCGCCCTTGCCGTGCGTGAAGACGAGGTCGGGGCGCGACGTGATGGGCAGCAACGCCCCGGTCGCAAATTCCGAGAACCTGGCGTGGCGTGCTGCCTTGGACGCGGTGGACGCGCTGGGCGAGGTGGGGGCAGTGGGCGATCCGGCGGCGGAAGGCGTGGCAAGCGACATGACGGTCTCCGAAGGACAAGGGTGGGCGAGACGGAAGCATAAAAAAAGCCACGGGGGTTGCCCGTGGCTTCGCTGTACTTGAGAACTTGCGAGTTATCGCAGTCGATAGCGTGCCGCGCGGCATCCCGGTTGGGGCAGCGTACGGCGACGTCGGATCGAGGCGATGGCAATCAGGTTCATGACGGCAAGCATAAGTCGGTGACGCGGCGCTTGTCAAAGGGTACGGTCGCGCTGTGGCGCGCACGCCGCGCGGCGCCGCGTCGGCATCGTTCGATCGATACGGTTCACTGACCGCCGCCCGGGTTGTCGGCCTCGGTGGTGAACGCATCGGCGAAGAAGGCCGCTTCGGGCAGGTGGTGATGCGCGATGAAGTCGCGGCGCGCCGACTCCACCATCACGGGGGCCCCGCAGGCGTAGACCTCGTAGTCCGACAGGTCCGGCAGGTCTTCCACCACGGCGCGATGCACGAACCCGGTGCGGCCCTGCCACTGGTCTTCCGGCGCGGCGTCGGAGAGCACCGGCACGAACGTGAAGCCGGGAATCTCGCGTGCCCACTGTTCGGCCAGCTCGCGCAGGTAGATGTCCTTCAATTGTCGTGCGCCCCAGTACAGCGTCATGGGTCGCGCGAGCCCCTTGTGCGCGGCATGTTCGACGATGGCCTTGATCGGCGCGAAGCCCGTGCCCGACGCGAGCAGCACGATCGGCTTGTCGCTGTCTTCGCGCAGGAAGAACGTGCCCAGCGGCCCTTCGAAGCGCAGGATTTCGCGCTCCTTCATGTGATGGAACACGTGGTCGGTGAACACGCCGCCGGGCATGTGACGCAGGTGAAGCTCGAGGAAGCCTTCTTCGTGCGGCGCGGTCGCCATCGAATAGCTGCGCCGCTTGCCGTCTTTCAGGATGAACTCGATGTACTGCCCGGCGAGATACTGGAAACGTTCGTTGGCGGGCAATTGCAGGCGCATGACGATGACATCGTCGGCACGGCGCTCCAGTGCGTTCACGCGGCACGGCAAGCGTTTGACCGGGATATCGCCGAAGCCTTTGACTTCGCGCGATTCGACAACGAGGTTGCCCTTGGCATGGGCGCAGCAAAGCAGTGCAAAACCGCGCGTCTCTTCGTCCTTCGAGAGGGCGGAGCTGGAATGCGTGCCATGCTCGACGCTGCCCTCGACCAGCTTGGCCTTGCAGGAACCACAACCGCCGTTCTTGCAGCCGTAAGGCAGGCCGACGCCTTGACGCAGCGCAGCGCTGAGCACGGCCTCGCCGTCTTCGACCTGGAACTCGCGCCCGCTCGGCACGAGGGTAACGTTGTAAGCCATACTACAATCCGAAAAATGAATAAATCGTCAAAACCCTTCGGTCGTCCGCGCCTGCTGGTGGTGGGCTGCGGCGACGTCGGCATGCGCGCGCTGCCGGCCCTCGTCAAACGCTTTCGTGTCTTCGCGGTCACGTCGAGCGATGCTCGCCATGCGGCATTGCGCGCGGCGGGGGCCGTGCCCGTTGTCGCCAATCTGGACGACGCGGCGAGCCTGCATCGCATCGGCCGTCTGGCGCCGCGAGTGTTGCATCTCGCGCCGCCCGCCGGGGTTGCCGGCAGCGGCACTCTGGACCGGCGTACGCGCCGTTTGCGCGCGGCGCTCACCCAGCCGCCGAAGCCCACAATTGTACCCGAGGGAGGGCGGCACGCCCTGTCGCGCCTGCCTCGAGCGCCGCGTTGCATTCTCGTCTACGCGAGCACCAGCGGCGTGTACGGCGACTGCGGCGGCGCCCATGTGGATGAAACGCGCACACCGTGGCCGCGCTCGCCGCGTGGCCAGCGTCGTGTGGATGCGGAGCGCACGGTGCGCACGCTCGGCCGACCGTCGACGCACGCCCGGAACGCGCATCGTGTGCTGGCCGCCGGCCCGGCGCGCGCGCGCGCGGCATCGACGAGCGCCACGCATGCCGCCTGGCGTTTCACCGAGCGTGCGCGCGTGCCGTGGCGAACGACGCTTGTGCGCATTCCGGGGATTTACGCGGCGGATCGGCTTCCGGTCACGCGTTTGCAGAAGGGCACGCCGGCGTTGCAGGCGGCCGACGACGTCTTTACCAACCATATTCATGCCGACGATCTCGCCGCGATCCTGGTGCGCGCGATGTGGCGCGGCAAGGCGCAGCGGATTGTGCATGCGAGCGACGACACCGAGTGGCGCATGGGCGAGTATTTCGACCATGTGGCCGACGCCCTGGGGCTGCCCCGGCCGCCGCGTGTGTCGCGCGACGAAGCCCGGCGTGTGCTGGAGCCGACGCTGCTGTCGTTCATGTCTGAGTCGCGACGGCTCGTCAACACGCGACTCAAGCGCGAACTCGGCTATCGCTTGCGGTATCCCGACGTGGCGGTACTGCTCGCCACGCTCGCCCCGAGCCGCCACAACGCGGTCGCCGATATGACCGCCGACCCCACCATGAACCAGGCGACCGACGAGCCCTTCCCGGTTACGGAAAGCAAGGCCGTCGTGACGATGGGGGTCGCCGCGCTGCCCAGCAAGCCGGACAGCATGTAGCTCACCGATAGGCCGGAGTAGCGAATCTCGGGGCCGAACAGTTCCGCGAGAAACGTCGCGATCGGCCCATAGTTGGCAGCGAAGGCGGTCATCATCAGCAAATAACCGAGCAACGCCAGGGAGAACTCGCGGGCGTCGAGCAGCCAGAACAGTGGAAATGCCAGCAGCGCCTCGGCGACGATTCCGCCCATGATCACGGGCCTGCGGCCGATCCGATCGGAGAGCCATCCAAAGGCGGGCAACAACAGGAGACAAAGCGCGCAGGCGATGAGCGCGATCGTCAGCATTGCGCCACTCGAAAAGCCCAGGGTTTGGGTTCCATATGTCAGCCCGAACGCAACGATCAGGTTGAAGGACGTGCCCGTCGACATGGTGGCGATACCGCCGAGCAGCACGCGTTTCCAGTGCTTGCTGAGCAACGCGGCCAGCGGCACCTTGACCTGCGCATTGGCTTTCTGAATTCGGCGGAACGAGGGCGTCTCGGAGGTGTTCAGTCGAACATAGAGTCCGACAAAGACCAGTAATACGCTGATCAGGAACGGAATGCGCCAACCCCAGGCGAGCAGGGCGCCATCGGGCAGCATGACGTTGCTAAAGAGAAACACGAGATTGGCGATCAACGTGCCTGCCGGCACCCCGATCTGGACCCATGACCCGTAAAGCCCGCGCTGATGCCCAGGCGCGTGTTCGACCGCCATCAACACCGCGCCACCCCATTCGCCGCCCAGCGCCAGGCCCTGCACGATGCGAAGTGTGAGGAGCAGAAGCGGTCCCCAGATGCCGATCGACGCGTAGTCCGGCAGCAGGCCAATGCAGAACGTGGAGATGCCCATCATGACCAGCGAGACGAGCAACATCGACTTGCGTCCTAGCCGATCGCCGAAATGGCCGAACAGCGCGGCACCCACCATACGTGCAAGGTACGCGGACGCGAAGGTGCCGAAGGCGAGCAGGGTGCCGATCAGCGGGACAAAGCTTGGAAAGAAGACCTTGTTGAACACCAGCGCCGAGGCGGTTGCGAACACGAACAGGTCGTACCATTCGACCGTCGTGCCGATGACGCTCGCGATGGCAATGGTTTTGATGCTGCGCTCGTTTTTGTTGGCTTCGTTCGCTTCGAGCGGGCGCTCAACAGTGTGTGTTTGATTCATGGAATCCTCCATGAGGACAGGGGGCGCGAGCCGGTCACCGAACGCTGTCGACGGGACTGGACACGGTTGGGGGAACAATCGTGGCGGCGCATGCGGGTACGGCGAGTTGACCGTTCAAGGCGTCGAGAACGCGGGGCGCCTTGCCAGGTCGACCCGCCACCCGAAGCCGAACGCTGGAAGGGGGCTCCCAGCGTCCGAAAATTGGCGGATACCCGTCGCAGCACGCCGCCGTTCAGGCCATCGACTGACGGATATAGGCAATCACTTCGTCTGCGCTCGACACGTCTGCATAGCGCCGGCCGACGTCGCGCAAATTGTCGCGGTGCGGACCTTCCTCGATGTCGCCGACGCAGTCTTCCGGAACAATGGTGCGGAAGCCCCATTGAAAGCTGTCGATCGTCGAAGCGCGAATGCATCCGCTCGTGTTGCAGCCCGTGATGATGACCGTCTCGACGCCCTCTTTCACGAAGTACGGCACAACCGGCGTCTGGAAGAAAATCGATGGGCCATACTTGCACACGACCACGTCGTAGTCCTTGTCGTAGATCCGGGGATCGAGGGCAGAGCTGGGATGATCGAGCCTGAACTGATCGCGAACCGCGGCAATTTTCCAGTGAGGCATGTCGCGCTCATTTTTGTAGGCGGTGAAGCACGTCGCGATCGGAACGTTGTGCGCGCGGGCAACCTTGAGCAGGCGCTCGGTATTGGCAAGCCCACGCATGACCAGCGGTGCGCCGCCAAGCGGGTATTTCGGCTCGGTGAACGCCAGTTGATAGTCCACCACGACAATTCCGACTTTCCCCTTCATGCCAATTCCGACAGCCCCATAAGAGCGGTTTTGGTAATCGTCCATTTTTGACTCCAATTCAATGAGTTGAGCAACATTGCACTTAAGAGTCTAGTGGTGCAGCATACGTACATATATACGTATCGATTACGTACGGAATCACCCTGACGGCAAGGAGATGGCATGGACGACATGACGGCCGGCGCGCTCGCGTCTGAACCGATCGACTATGAACAGGTGTTCGCGAACGTACCGGTCGCGCTCATGGTGACCCGCAGGCGAGTGATATGCGCCTGCAACAAGCAATTTCTGGACATGTTTCGTACGAGCGGCGACGCCGTGATCGGCCAGTCGGTTCGCGTCCTGTACCCCAACCAGGTGGCGTTCGATCGATTTGGTGCGCGTGTGATTCCCGCTCTGAAAAAGTTCGGGCGAATCATGGAACCGCGAGCCATGCAGCGGCTCGATGGGCAATTGTTCTGGGTGAATGTGACGGGCGTCAGCGAGCACCGGGACGACCCGTACCGGGAGGCACTCTGGTTCTTTTCGGAGATGGGAGCGAGCATAAGCCTGTCCGGTGGCGCAAGTGCCGCCAACAAGCGGCTCGCAGAGACCAAGCATTCCATGACAAAGCGCGAGCGCGATGTGGCGGCATTGCTCATTCAGAACCAGACCGCCAAGGAAATTGGCATCGCCCTGGGGATCAGTCCGCGAACCGTGGAGGTCTTCCGGGGGAAGCTCTTGAAGAAGTTTGACGTTCCTACGACGCACGAACTGGTCAAGACGCTCCTTGCTTAGGCGTCTCCACTGCGCGGATGCCCACCTGCCTACCCGTCCGATTCGCACACGGCGGCGCCGAGTGGGGTAGGGCAGTCGACCATGGCCGCGAAAATGTGGAGACACGAATCGTGGCCGACGTTTTGCGGTGTTGCAGGCGCGACCGTGCCAGCGGCAGGCCCGCAAGCGCCGTCAGCCCCGCGAGACTGGGCGCCAGGCGCACATAGCGGGGGCGCGACCACAACAACGCTCGCCACGCTCGTCGTCGCGATGCGACTGCACAGTGTGAAGATTGCGCCGCGCATGTCGGCCCCGCATCGGCGTCTCGACTAACGGGAAAACGCCGTGGTGCGGGTGCGCATGCGACAACGTGGATATAATTGCCAGCTATGTCGCTTTACGTCTGCGAAATTCCGGATTTTCTTCGGGGGCTTTGTGGCCACGGCACGCCCCGGATGTCGACGCATCTTTCCAATCCTTTCTGAAATAAGGATTGAGCGCCATTCTGTAAGATGCTTCGGTCAACGCCGGCCTGGGCGGACACGCACACTTCGGTGTATCTCGACACCAAGGGAGCACACATCATGTCCACAGGCATTGGCGCGCCGGGGTCGGCGCTACATCGCGCCTGGCGTTTGCCAGGACAGGGGCCGGCCGCAACGCTCGGCACGCGTCGCGCGTCGTCGGCGCCGGAGCGATTCACGAATGCGCTGCGGGCGCTGTCCAGCACGCCAGCACCATCCGCTGTGACGCAAGACAGTGCCGTGACACTGTCGCAAGCCGCGAGCGCACGGCGCCAACCTTAAATTACCTAGAGAATTTCATGAGTCTGCATGTCCTGCTGGTCGACGACGATCCTGTCGTACGCGACCTCTTGCGCGAATTGCTGCATGCCAACGGCATGCAGGTCTCGGTGCTGCACAACGGCGCGTCGCTGATGCGCCGACTCGAACTCGAACGGCCCTCGGTGATTCTGCTCGATATCATGATGCCGGAGCGCGATGGCTTGCGTGCGTTGCAGGATTTGCGCGCGGCCGGCGAAGACATTCCAGTGATCATGCTCTCCGCGCGCGGCGGCCCGCTCGACCGGGCGCTCGGCCTCGAACTTGGCGCGGACGACTATCTGGCCAAGCCGTTCGACCCGCGCGAGTTGCTCGCCCGCATTCACGCGGTGTTGCGTCGTCGCGGGCCGGTCGCCGCCAGCGCGCCCGATGTGCGTGCACCGTACCGCTTCGGCCCCTTTGAGCTCGATTACTCGCTGCGCACGTTGCAGCGCGAGGGCGAGCGACTGCCGCTGCGCGATACCGAATTCGCCATGCTCAAGGCCTTTACGCAGCACCCAATGCAGGTGCTGCCGCGTGTGAAGCTCCACGCCATGCTCTATGGCGACGGCATTACGTTTCGCGATCGCAGCCTCGATGTGCCGGTGTGGCGTCTGCGTCGGCTCATCGAAGCCGATCCGTCCGAGCCGCGCTATATCCAGACGATTCGCGGCAAGGGGTACGTCTTCGTGCCGGGTGGCGAGTTGGCAGAAAGCGGCACGTCCGATGCGTGCGAGCGGTCAGGCTCAGGTGGTGTAGGCGGTCACGACAACGGGCAGGCGCTCGCCTCGCCGGCGCGGGTGGTCAAGCGTACGGTGCGCGGCTGGCGGGAGTCGGCGGCGTGAAACGGCGTTGGCTGCTGCGCGACTCGCTCTTCGCGCGCATGGCAGGGCTGGGTATTGCCGTGCTGTTGGTGATGCATCTGGTATGGAGTGCGCTGGTGTTCTACCAGCGTCCGCGTCAGCAAGTGGACGGATTTGCGCGCGGCCTGCTCATCGCCATTCAGAGTGTGGATCAACGCGCCGTGGACCCCGGCAGCCTTGTGCCGCCGCGCGGCCTGCGGCGCGTGCCACTGGCCGACGCCCCGACGTTTGTCGATCGCGTAGACGACGAACGCGCGGCACGCCTGCGCCACGAACTGCTCTCGCGCCTGCCGGCGGGGACGCAATTGCATCTGGTCGATGAGCGCAAGCGGGGGAGTTTATGGGTGTTGTTGCCCCAGCGAAGCGAGTGGATCGTCATCGGGCTCGACTTGCCGCCGACGCCCCCCTTTGTACGTGAGACGGTGGGCATTCTGATCGGCGCGGTGTTGCTGGCGTTGCTGGTCGCCTGGCAGATGCAGCGGCCGATCGCGCGCGTGGCACACGCCGCGCGTGTGATCGCACGTGGACGGCGTCCGGCCCTGCTGCCCGAGCAAGGGCCGCACGAGTTGCGCGATCTCACGCATGCGTTCAATGACATGGCCAAGCGCCTGGCGGAAGCGGAGGACAACCAGGCGATCATGCTCGCGGGGATTGCCCACGATCTGAAGTCGCCGCTCACGCGCCTGCGTCTTCGCGCCGACTTGATCGACAGCGACAGCTCACGCGACGGGTTTGTGCGCGATATCGCGTCGATCGACCACATCGTCCAGCAGTTTCTCGCCTACGCGCGCGACGAGGCCGATACGAGTCCGCTCGTCGGCGTCGATGCGTTCTTGCGCGAACAATTTCCCGTGGGGGAGGGCGAGCACGATGTCGCCACGACGGCGTCCGCCGCGGCGGTGCCGAACGCGTTGGACATGTCGAAACCTTCGAGCGCGCTGAATGATACGAGTGCATCGAGTGATCTGAGTGAATCGAGCGAGAGCGCGTCGTTGTTCGCCAGTCATTTGTGCGCGGGTCCGGGTTTCCGGTTGCCGCGCACGCTGCTCGACCGGGTGATGATGAATCTCGTCGACAACGCGCTTGAGCACGGCGAACCGCCGGTGCGTCTGGCGACGTGGTGCGAGGGGGCGGTGGGGTATATCGAAGTCAGCGATTGCGGGGCGGGGATTCCGGACGATCAGGCGGCGCTGGCGATGCGGCCATTCGTGCGGCTCGATTCGTCGCGCGGCGGCGAGGGCCATTGCGGACTCGGTCTGTCGCTCGTCGCGCGATTGGTCGAAGGGCTGGGCGGCACCGTGCGTCTGGGTAAGTCGCCGGACGGCGGGCTGCGTGTCACCCTGTGCCTGCCGGTCACCCCGGCCGCTGGGCTTGCGGGCGCGTGAGGCTGCCAGGGTGACTCAGTAAGCTCAGCAAGCTTAGGCGGCTTACGCGGCTTACGCGGCTCAAGCGGCTCAAGCGGCTCAAGCGGCTCAAGCGGCTCAGGCGGCTCAAGCGGCTCAGGCGGCTCAAGCGGCTCAGGTGGCTCAGGTGGCTCAGGTGGCTCAGGTGGCTCAGGTGGCTCAGGTGGCACGATGCCGCCCTGAACCGTCGCCGATCACACCGCGTCAGTAAATCTCCGGCACGATCATTTCATCGGGCACCGGCTGACGCATATAGTCTTCGCTGCGGGCGCGTTCGGGCAAGATCACCGACGAGCGCTCCACGTCGTGATACGGCACTTGCGCGAGCAGATGATGCATGCAGTTCAGGCGCGCCCGCTTCTTGTCGTCGGCCTGTACGACCCACCACGGGGCTTCCGGAATGTGGGTGCGCTCGAGCATCACTTCCTTCGCGCGCGTGTAGCTTTCCCAGCGACGACGGCTTTCCAGATCCATCGGGCTGAGCTTCCATTGCTTGAGCGGGTCCTGAATTCGCGCGAGGAAGCGCGCCTCCTGTTCGTCGTCCGAGATCGAGAACCAGTACTTCACGATCTGGATGCCGCTGCGAACGAGCATCTTTTCGAACTCGGGCACCGAGCGGAAGAACTCTTCATATTCGCTCTCGGTGCAGAACCCCATGACGTGTTCCACGCCCGCGCGGTTATACCAACTGCGGTCGAACAGCACGATCTCGCCGGCGGCGGGCAGATGCTGGACGTAACGCTGGAAATACCATTGCGTGCGTTCACGGTCGTTGGGGGCGGGCAGGGCGGCCACGCGGCACACGCGGGGGTTGAGCCGTTGCGTGATTCGCTTGATCGCGCCGCCCTTGCCGGC
This sequence comes from Pandoraea eparura, assembly GCF_902459725.1. Lineage (GTDB taxonomy): Bacteria > Pseudomonadota > Gammaproteobacteria > Burkholderiales > Burkholderiaceae > Pandoraea > Pandoraea eparura. The sequence goes on along the minus strand of NZ_CABPSH010000001.1, from coordinate 313,685 downwards.
CGCATCGCGGCCTTCGAAGATCACGACGAGCCGGTGGCGGCTGCGGATGACCCAGTCCTGCAATTTGACGAGTTCGCCCTGCAGGCGGAACAGTTCGCGGAAATAGTGCAAACGGTCGCTGCGGGCGGCGTCGGTCAGGTCGTTCAGGCCGGGCAGACGAAGATCGTCGATCTCCATTTCGATCTCTTCGTCGTAGCTGTCGATCAGGTCGTCCTGGAGGCGACGCGCCAACGAGGCGTCGCGGTCGGCGTCGGAATCGAATTGGGTCATGGCGACGATCTCTTGCGGAGCAAAAAATACGGAAGGCGCCCGTAAGGCATGGGCGACGGCGGGCGGGAGCACGGCGTGTCAGCGCGTGCGGGGCGCACCCGAGGATGAGCCCAAGTCTGCGACGATTTTATGACACTGGCGTGGCGTTGACGAATCCTGTGCCGCGACGTTCCCATTCAGCCCTGCCTGATGGGCGAAAGCGGTGTTCGTGGACGGTGCGCGGGGTGCGGTATTGTCACAAAAACGCAATATGACGGGGTCATGATGTCACGCCCGTGCGCATTGCGTCGCGTTGCGGCGAGGTTCACGTTATTCCCCATGGTTGCCCACATACCGCGCGCATGTTCGCCGACTTGGTTCACAACGCTTATGGCTGCGATCAGGCGGGTCTGATCTACGGCTATCGATTTATCGACGGCACCCCGCCCGAACCCATCGATTCGCGCGAGGCACTCGCGTGGCTGGCGCAGGGCGAGCGTGCGCAGGGATTCCTGTGGCTGCACTTCAATTTCGCGCATGCCGCGTGCGAGCGGTGGTTGCAGCAGCATCTGCGCCTGCCGGACGAGTTCTACGAGCATCTTGCTGAAGGCTCGCGTTCCACGCGCATCGAGCATTCCGACGATTGGCTGCTGGCCGTCATCAACGATGTGATTTTCGCATTCGACATCGCGCAGTCGGAGATTTCAACGCTGCGCGTCGCCGCCAATGCGCGGCTGCTGGTCACCGGTCGGGTGAAACCGTTGCGATCGATCGACAAGTTGCGGGCATCGGTCAAACGCGGTGAAGCGTTTCGTTCGCCGCTGGCATTGCTGGTGCATTTGCTGCGCGATCAGGCGGATGTGCTCGAGCGCATCGTGCGCGAGACGAGCGCCCGCGTGGATACGGTGGAGGACCGGTTGTTGCAGCAGCGTATCGAGAGCAATCGCGCCGACCTGGGGTCGTTGCGCCGGGTGCTTGTGCGTTTGCAACGTTTGCTGGCGCCTGAACCGGCGGCGCTCTTTCGTTTGTTGAGCCGTCCCCCGGTCTGGGGGCATGTCGAGGACGTGCAGGAATTTCGCCAGGCAACCGAGGAATTTGCCGTCGTGCTCAACGACTTGACGGCGTTGCTCGAGCGCATCAAGTTGTTGCAGGAAGAGATCGCTGCGATGGTCAGCGAGCGCACCGAGCGCACGATCTACACGCTTACCGTCGTGACCGTGCTCGCCTTGCCCATCAATATTGTGGCGGGCTTTTTCGGCATGAACGTGGGCGGCATCCCGCTCGCCGATCACCCGCATGGCTTCTGGGTCCTGGTCGGCATCGTCGCCACCGGGACCGCCGCCGCCGGCGCGTGGGCGTTTCGGCGGCGGCCGGATTGACGGCGACAGGTCGGATAACGACGTCACAACCGGCGGTTCACTTTGCGTTCGGCGCGGCTTGAATCATCTTCCACCCGTTGCCGGCCGGGTCGCGAAAGCCCGCGTCGACGCTGCCATAGCGCTCGACCGGCGCCTGGGTGAATTCGACGCCGCGGGCTTTCAGCGCCTCGTAGCGCTCCCGGCAATCGGATACGTGAAGCACCAGGGGCGGCATGGCGCCCTTGGCGACCATCGCCCGCAACGTTTGGGCGGTCGCCTCGTCGTGAATCGGCGGGCCCGGGGTGAACAGGCCTAGCTGGAACGAGGGCTGGTCCGGATGCTGGACGGTCAGCCATCGGAACGCACCGTTGCGCACGTCCGTGTGGACGCGGAATCCGAGTGCCTCGACGTAAAAGGCAAGCGCTTCATCCTGGTCGTCGACGTACACGCCGACCACTTGTATTCCTTGGTTCGTCAGATTCATAAGTCCTCCTTGGTGGATGGAGGGACTGTACCCTCGGCCACGCGGCGGCGCTTCTCCAAAACTGCGATCTTGAGATCGGGCCGCTGCGCCGCTTTCACGACGCAGGCCGGGACACGATCCAGGCAATGGGGCGTGGCATTGCGCGCGGCCTGACGAACGGTGCTCGGGCTTTGTCCGTTGATGTCACGGAAGATGCGGCCAAACGTGCCCACGCTCTCCCAACCGGTGGCGAAGGCAATATCAGTGATGCTGAGGTCGGTGTCCCGCAACAGGGTATTGGCCTGCTCGATGCGCCGCGTCAGCAGGTAGCGATGCGGAGGAATGCCGAAGGCTCGCTTGAACGAGCGCGCGAAGTGCGCTTCGGAAGTGCCGCTGACCGCAGCCAGGCGTTTGACGGGCCAGGCCTCGTGCGAGGCCGCGTCCATGCGGTCTTTGGCGCGCAGCAGACGCCGCAGCAAGGCCGGGTCTTCCAACGGCGCGCCATCCGCCGGCCCGGCGCCGGGCACGGGCGACGAGGCAGGCAACGGGTCACGACGGCATTCGCGAGGGGCCATGGGTTCCAACGGCGCAGACGACATCCGGCTAGTTTAGGCGTAACACTGGGGGCGGTGTGACAATGCGCTCGACGAGAAAACGACAGGCGCTAACAACGATAGGCGTTGCACCGATTATCTTGAACACACGCCATGGTTGCCGCGTGACGCCTGCTATTGGGCGCCGTGAGAGGCCTAATGCCTGATTTCCTCAGAAGGTATGGTGCATGCCGCTCAGAACAATCACCTGATTCTCATTGCTGGATTGCCCCGCGATGGACAGATATGCCTTTGTCCCGGCGTTGGTGTGCTCGCACAGCGCTTGCAGATAGAGTTGCGTCGACCGGGACAGTGAGTAGATGTATCCCACCTCGATCTGCGACCATCGGTGACCAGACATCGTCGTCGTCGCAACGCCTCCGGTAACTTGATTGGCGAGCGTTAGCTGATACTCGGCACCAGCCTCGTAGCTCTGATAGACGTCGGAGGCGGTGCCCTTCTCAAGGCGAACGCGCGTGTAAAGTCCATGTACGCGAAGACTGCCGAATGTGTACAGGAGACCTGCGCCAAATGTCTCTGAACGGTCTGCAATGTATGCGGAAGCAGGGCTTCCTTGAAATGTTGCGAGCCCCGTTGCCGCCACACCAAAAGCGCGGTTGTGCTGGTTGGAGTAGATTGCTGCCGTTTTCAGATTCCCCGACGCGAAATTAACGCCGGCGCTGAACGTGTTGCCGAAACCAAAATTGGTCGTATTGCCGAGCCCGATCAACGAGCTAGCAGAGAGTCCGTGATAGCTTGCAGAACGATACTTGATCGCGTTGTTGACCGATGACGTCGCCGAGTTTGCGAGATTGTCGATATTGCCAGGATGGAACGCGTTCCATGACTGCGCGAGATAGGCGTTACTGAGCGGGGTGAGCAAATCGAAGTTCAAGGAACTTTGGTGCCCGACGGTAAGGGTGCCTGCGGTCGGCGAGGCGAGTCCCACGTATGCCTGGCGATTCCACATTGTCCCGCTTGAGACGGATGCACCGCTGCCGGTGAAAAAGCCGTTTTCCAGTTGAAAAACGGTATGTAGGCCGCCCCCGAGATATTCAACGCCTTTGAAGCCCCATCGATCCGGCTGCATATTGCTCTGGTTGAATTTGAACAGGGCACTGCCAGCGCTGTTACTGACATAAGCGCCCCCCGCGTCCAAGCTCCCGTACATCGTGACACCAGTTTGCGCCGACACATTGCCGGCGAGTGAGCACATCAGTAATCCAGTTGCGATCGAGACCTTCATATTTCCCCGTCGATTCGAAACGGAAGTCCGGACAAATCGAGACTTCGTCAGTTAGTCGAGATGGTGTTGTGTAATGTTCAAATATGAACACATAGAACAAAATTGTAGATTTCGAAGCGGATGGTTGCATACTCAAAATTTCCGAGATGCTAGTGATTTCACCAGTAGCGAAAGGGGAGGTCGTGATGGCTACAATTTCTCAATTGTGAATCACTGTTTCACACGTAAAACAAAGGAAGCAAATGGATACTCGGAGCACGACAGAGACCGATGCCGATTTACGGCCGGAGGGTGAGCGCCGACGCGCGTTCCTGAAGACAACGGGAGCCGCGCTTCTGTCCACATCGATCAGCAATCTCGTGCCTGCCGCCGCCGCTCCGACGCAGCACATCGCAAAATCCCCTCCTGCCTCGCCACCGACGGGTTACAACGTCCTGTTCATCCTCGTCGATCAGGAACGCTACTTTGAGGAGTGGCCGATGCCAGTGCCCGGACGAGAAAAGTTGAAGCGGCGCGGGATTTCGTTCGTCAATCATCAGATCGCGTCGTGTGTGTGTTCGCCGTCAAGATCGAACATCTACACGGGCCGCCATATGCAGCACACCGGCATCTTCGACAATGCGGGACTGCCATGGCAACCCGATCTGGGGCAAGACGTCCGCACGGTCGGGCATATGATGAAAGATGCCGGCTATCACTCGGCGTACTTCGGCAAATGGCATCTCAGCACGACCATGCATGAGTCGCGCAGCCCTTACGATGCCCCCGTCGCGGATTATGCGAAGACGATGCGGGCATATGGCTTTGACGATTACTTTGGCGTGGGCGATCTTGTCGGGGCCGCTCTTGGTGGTTATATGTACGATGGCACGACGACCGAGGCGGCGGTGACATGGCTTCGAAATCGCCGACCGAACGCGAGCACCTCCGAAACGTCAGCCAAGCCTTGGTTTCTCGCGGTCAATCTGGTGAATCCGCACGACGCGATGTGGTTCGACCCTGCACCGAGCGACAAAGGGCATGCGGGGTTGCTGCCTACCCGTGGCGCGCCAAAAGACAAGCTGTATGAAGCGCAATGGCGAAATGTGCCACTACCGCCGTCGCGCAAGCAACCACTGAACGGTCAGGGGCGACCGGCAGCACATGCGATGTACGGCGCGGCGCACGCAGCACTGATCGGCAGGTTCGACTTCAGCGACAGGAGTGTCGGCCTCTATCAAGACAATTACTTGAATTGCATTCGCGATTGCGATCGGCACGTCGCACGGATTCTGGAAGAATTGGACAACCTCGGCATTGCCGATCAGACCGTCGTGATCCTGACGTCAGATCATGGGGAGCTTGGCGGATACCATCAAATGATTGACAAGGGGGCGAACGCCTACCGCCAACAAAACCATGTGCCATTCATCGTTGCGCACCCGGCATACGAAGGTGGGAAACAATGCTCGGCCATCACATCACACGTCGACATAGCGCCCACGTTGCTGGCATTGACTGGGTTGCCGGAGGAAAAGGTGCGCGCCATCGCTGGAAAAGCATCGGTCGGCCGCAGTTTCGCGCATTTGTTGAAGGCGCCGGACGCAGCGCCCATGGACGCCGTTCGTCCTGCCGCGCTGTTCAATTATGCGATGCTGCTGTATTACGACAGCGAATGGATGCTCGCGGAGTTCAACACCATGCGGCAACGCGGTGTGCCGCCGCAGGAGATGCATCGACGCGCACGCGCCCTGCAACCCAATCTAACACTCAGGGGGGCAATACGGAGTGTATTTGACGGTCGTTATCGTTTCAGCCGGTATTTTGCGTTGTCGGATTTCAATCGTCCGACGACATTGGATGCTTTGATGCAACACAACGATCTGGAACTTTACGATCTTCAATCGGACCCGGACGAAATGAATAATCTGGCGTCGCAGCCGGGGCGATATGGGACCGAGCTGCTTGCGATGAACGGCAAACTGAATGCCCTCATCGACGCAGAAGTCGGCGAGGACGCCCTAAGCAGTCTGCCGTTCATCGACAACCGGCTGCAATTCAATTTCCGGAAACATTCATAGCGAAGCGCTTCCTTTACCCTGGCACGCGATCTAGCGCGGCCAACACATCTTCCGGGCGAATCTCCCGCGTGCACTCGAACGCGCGCGGCGTGTCGCGATGCCGTGGGCACCAGTGAAAGTCGTCGTGGTTGTAGCGCAGTGCCGGGTCGTGCCAGCAGCCGGTGCAGACGTCGCGCGCACTCACCCGGTAGGGCGTGGCGAACTCGTTGTGCGGCAGGGTGAAACCCGAGATCAGCACCGTGGGCGTGCCCATCGTCCACGCGAGCCACGACAGTCCGCTCGACAAGCCGATAAAGGCACTCGCGTGCATCAGCCAGCGCGCGCGTTCCGTCAACGGCAGGTCGCCTGTGGCATCGATCGCGCCCGCCGGGATCGACTGCCAGAAATCCCCTTTGCCATGCCGTGCCTTCTGATCGATACACACCACTTGCACGCCGCGCTCGTGTAGCCCGGCCACAACGGCATCCCATCCACCCGGCCGATTCCAGTACTTGCACTGCGCGGTACTTTGCACGGCGATGCAGACGTAAGGCGCCGCCATTGGCCGCGAGACGTCCGGCAACGCCGTTTTCGCGCGCGCCTCGGCGTCGTCCACGCCAAGGATGTGTGCCGCTGTGCGATGCAGTCCCGACGCGCGGAAGTCGCGCGGTTGCTTCACGAGTGCCACGTCGTCGAAGAAGAGGCCGACGTTGTACGTCGCGTAATACTTGCGTCGCTCGACCTTGTCCTGTGCGACGAAATCGACGTCCGGGTAAGCGTCGCGGAACAAGGCCGCCACCCCTGGGGTGACGACGCAGGCGAGCCGACATCCGTGCACCTGCGCAAAACGCAGCGCGTAGGGCAGCCAGCCGAGCACGTCGCCCAGGGCGGCCAACGGAAACTGGATCAGCACCGCCTGATCGCGCGCATCGTACCGATGCGCGAAGACCTCCACATCGTTCAGCCAGATCGTGATGCCGTACGGCACGAAATACTTGGCCGGACTGCGCACCACCCCCGAGGACAGCGAGACGTCGGCGAGCGTGCTGTCGTCTCGCAGGTCGCTGATCCGCACACGCCACGGCAGCGGCTGACCAAAATCGGGAATCACCACGCGCGCGCCGTCATTGAAGTCGAAGCGCAGGCCGGCCGGGCCGACTTGCGTGGGCAGCAGGGCCGGCGACAGGAATATCTGGTGCGGTGAGGGCACAAACGGCGTGACCACCGGCGAAGGGGCGTCGGGCGCGGTATCGGTGTGAGGCGGGGCAGGGGCGGCTTGGGTCATGCCCGACACCTTACGCGGGACATCGCGGGCTCGATCGCGCAGCAAATGAGCCGAAACGGGTCTATTTCAGGAAATTGGCCGGTTTGGGGGGGGCGAAGGGCCTTTCAGACCCTTTCGGCAAACCGTCCGGCAACGAGCCCGCGGACGCGTTCGACGACACCACGCCTGATCTACAGCCCGACGCGAAAGGAACCGCTTCGCACCCGCACCCGTAACCGCCCCCGTAACGGCAGAGGCGGACGCAAGGGCAAAGGCAAGGGCGAGGGCGAGGGCGAGGGCGAGGGCAGAGGTAGAGGCAGAGGCAGAGGCAGAGGCAGAGGCAAACGCTCAGGCCGCGCCAGCCACCACCTGATATTGCGCGCGCAGCGCCTGCGTGAACAGGCGATGGGTCTCGCGCGGACTTTCCCGACGCGTGAACATCGCCACGGGTGGCAGCGTCCACGCGAGCGACCAGGGCACGATCGCGACACCCGCAATGCGCACCAATTCCTCGGCAATGTCGGCCGGCAGCAACGACACCGCGCGCTCGCTGCTGGCGAGCAACTCCCCCGTCAGCCGGGACGAAAAACTCTCGACCACCGGCACCGGCGGCACCACGCCCGCATGTAGGAACAGATCGGACAACTGGTCACGCATTGGCGTATGCGGCGCGCCCATCACCCAGTCGAGTTCGGCGAGCTGCGCCCACACCGGGGCGCTGCGGCCGAGCCGGGCGGCCAGACGGCGGTTGGCAACCACACGCGGCATCTGGTGATGCAGCACTTCGAATTGCACCTGCGTCAGGTCGAGGCCGGCCGCAGCGCGTCCGATCACGACGTCAAGCGAGTGGTCGCGCAGTTGTGCCATCAGCGATTCGCTGGTGCCTTCATGGAGTGTGACGGTCAGCCGTTGGGGGATCTGGGCGAGCGTTTGCTGAATCGCGGCGGCAAGCGTCTTGCCAGAGATGTAGGGGATCACGCCCACCTGCAGCCGCGCGGCATGCCCGGCCATCACAGCCTCGATATCGCGGGTCAGGTGGTCCAGGTCGTGCACCATCGCCTGCGCCCGGGCGAGCACGACATCGCCCAGTGGCGTGGGCGTCATGCCGCGCGGCGTGCGGTCGAAAAGCGGCCCGCCGAGCATGCCCTCGAGTTCCGCGAGCGCGCTCGTGACCGCCGGCTGGCTCGTCGCCATGTGCTCGGCGACCCGCGTGAGCGAGCCGTGCTGCTGTATTTGCAGCAACAGCACGAGATGACGCATCTTGAGCCGAGTGGTCAACCGTCGGACCACTTCTCCCGTATCGAAAGGCACCGCCGCCATCTGTCCCCAATCCCCTGAAACCCCCGATGCTCCGGGCTTATAACGAAAACATGATGCCCCCATAGTAATTCAGAATCGTCCCCCGCTGGCGGCTCCCTAGAATGGCCTCACCTCTGATGCGCCCGAGCGGCAACCGTCTGCAGAACGGGCCGCGGCGCAAGGCAGAGCCGAGACATCGACCGAGGACGACACCCCCATGAGCCAAAGCAACGATCACCAGGCAGCCCTGGAATATCACCAGTTCCCGACCCCGGGCAAGATTTCCGTCACAGCCAGCAAGCCGCTCGTCACGCAGCGCGATCTGGCGCTCGCCTATACCCCCGGCGTCGCCATCCCGTGCCAGGAAATCGCGGCTGATCCGGCGCAGTCGTTCAAGTACACCGGTCGCGGCAACCTGGTCGGCGTGATCACGAATGGCTCGGCCGTGCTCGGTCTGGGCAACATCGGCGCGCTTGCCTCAAAGCCGGTGATGGAAGGCAAGGCCGTCCTCTTCAAGAAATTTGCCGGGATCGATGTGTTCGACATCGAAATCACCGAGAGCGACCCGGACAAGCTCGTCGACATCATCGCGAGCCTTGAGGCCACGTTCGGCGGTATCAACCTCGAAGACATCAAGGCCCCGGAGTGCTTCACCGTCGAGCGCAAGCTGCGTGAACGGATGAAGATTCCCGTCTTCCACGACGATCAGCACGGCACCGCCATCACTGTTTGCGCCGCGTTCATCAACGGCCTGAAGGTCGTGGGCAAGGACATCCGCGAAGTGAAGGTCGTGACCTCGGGCGCTGGCGCCGCCGCACTCGCCTGTCTGGATCTGATGGTCGACCTGGGGCTGCCGGTAGAGAATGTCTGGGCGACGGATATCGATGGCGTGGTCTACGAAGGTCGCGCGGTCGGCATGGACCCGGACAAGGCCCGCTTCGCGCAGAAGACCGACCAGCGCACCCTCGCGGAAGTGATCGAAGGCGCCGATGTGTTCATCGGTCTGTCCGCTGGCGGCGTGCTCAAGCCGGCGATGCTCAAGACGATGGCAGCGCGTCCGCTGATTCTCGCGCTGGCCAACCCGACGCCGGAAATCTTCCCGGAAGAAGCCCGCGCCGCACGCGACGACGTGGTGCTTGCCACCGGCCGTTCGGACTTCCCGAACCAGGTCAACAACGTGCTGTGCTTCCCGTATATCTTCCGCGGTGCGCTCGACGTGGGCGCGACCACGATCACGCGCAACATGGAAATCGCCGCTGTACACGCGATTGCCGCGCTGGCGCAGGAAGAGCCGAACGACTCCGTGGCGACCGCCTATGGGGCGTATGACCTCTCTTTTGGGCCGGAATACCTGATTCCGAAGCCGTTCGATTCGCGTCTGATCGTGCGCATTGCCCCGGCCGTGGCGCGCGCCGCCATGGAAGATGGCGTGGCCACGCGCCCGATCGCCGACTTCGACGCGTATGCGGACCAGTTGCAACAGTTCGTGTATCACTCGGGCGCGTTCATGAAGCCGATCTTCTCGGCGGCCAAGCAACTCGTGCGCGATGGCGGCAAGTCGCGCATCGTGTTCGCGGAAGGTGAGGAAGAGCGCGTGCTGCGTGCCGTGCAGGTGATCGTCGACGAAAAGCTGGCGCGTCCGATCCTGGTGGGCCGCCCGGAAGTGCTGCTCGCGCGCATCGAGAAGTTCGGTCTGCGTCTGCGTTTGGGCGAGGACGTCGAAGTCACCAACCCGTACTATGACGAGCGCTTCCACCAATACTGGACCAACTACTGGGAACTGCGTTGCCGTGACGGCATCACGAAGGAAATGGCGCGCGTCGAGATGCGCCGCCGCCTGACGCTGATCGGCGCGATGATGGTGCGTCTGGGCGACGCCGATGGCATGATTTGCGGCACCGTGGGCGCCTATCACGACCACCTGCGCTTCGTCGATGAGGTCATCGGCAAGCAGGCGGGCGCGAATACCTATGCGGCGATGAATATCCTGCTGCTCGACAAGCGCACCGTGGCGCTCGTGGACACGCACGTCAACGACGACCCGACGGCCGAACAGATTGCGGAGTTCACGCTGGCCGCCGCCAAGCAGATGTCGTGGCTGAACCTCAACCCGAAGGTCGCGCTGCTCTCGCGCTCGAACTTCGGCTCGGGCAGTGCCGCGTCGGGCACGAAGATGCGTCGTGTGCTGGAGTTGGTCAAGTCACAGGCGCCGGACCTGGAAATCGACGGCGAAATGCACGGCGACTGCGCGCTTGATGAAGGTCTGCGCAGCCGCATCCTGCCGCAGTCGCATCTGAAGGGCGCGGCGAATCTGCTGGTGTGCCCGAACGTGGATTCCGGCAACATCGCCTACAACCTGCTCAAGACGGGCGCGGGCAGCAACGTGGCGGTGGGACCGTTCCTGTTGGGGGTGGGGGCACCGGTCAATGTGCTGACGTCGAGTTCGACCGTGCGACGCATCATCAACATGACGGCGCTGACCGTCATTCAGGCCAATCACGACTGAGGTTCCCACGGCGCTCACATCCGGGGACGATTCCCTGGGGGTGAGCGCCACTCAAGGCCCCGGCCGGTTTGGCAGACGCATCGATCCGATGCGCTGCCGGCTGCGCCGGGGCCTTGTCGTTTGTACGTCAAATGGTGTGAATCAGCCGTGGTGGTCGCGGCCGTGGTCGCGACCCCGGTCATGGCCACGGTCATGGCCACGGTTGTCACGATGATCCGGTCCCCGGCCGCGATCGCCGTGATCCCAGCCGCCACGGTTGAGCTCCCAACCGTGCGGGCCCTGATGCCAGGCCGGCGCACGATACGCATAGCCTGGGCGCGCCCGTTCCCAGTGTCCGCCGCGCCATTCATGGCGATGACCGTCCCAGTCCCAGAAGCCCGGTGCCCAGACATACCCGACGCGCGGCGGCGGCACCGGTTCATAGCGCGGTGCCGGCGGCGCGCCGATGCTGATGGACACCCCCACCTGGGCGTGCGCCGGGGCCGTGGCAATGCCCCCGAGCGTGGCGGCAACGAGGGCAACGGTCAGCGTGAGTTTTTTCATGATGGCTCCCTTTGAGTTCGATTTTGGGTACGTCTTCATCGTACGAGGAGCCGCGTCTGCCGCGAAGCGAATAGTCGTAAGAAAGTGTTGGAATTGTTTTGTTTTGTTTGGCGAAACATGGCGTGGCCGGGGTATTCGCATCGACTGGCAGTCCTTGGGCGGCGTCCCGCCAGTCAATGTCAACACCGAGGTGTCACGACTTCGACGCGTGCTGATGACGATATTCCTGCGTGCGCCCGCCGTAACCATAGGCCGCGCCGCGCGCATCGATCACGTGGATGTACGAGCATTCGTGAACATTGCCGAGCAGACCCGACAACGTTTCGAACACCTGAGCAATGAATTGCGCCTTCTCCGCTTTCGTGTTCGTCTCGTCGGTCACGCTGATGTCCAGATGGAAGGCGTTCTTCCCTTGCTCCGACAGCGGCGCGCCGCCGATGAACCAGCGGGCATGCGGAATGTAGTCGACCGTGACGGCGATGACGTCCGGCGCCTTGTGCAGCGTATCGACGGTCAGTTGCGAGACTGCGCGAACGGCGTTGCGGGTGAGGGTGTCGTCGGGCGTGCCCGAGAGTTGCAGAACGAGGTGCGGCATGGTGTGACTCCCTGACGTTGAATGAAGGGGCATAAGGGGTGCAGACAACGACTTCAGTCTAGGGAGTGGATTGACATCGGAAAAGCGGGAATTTAAGATTTGATCCATCGGTTTTATCAATGGATGGAATCATGGTGCCCGGATTCGATTTCGACCAGTTACGTACCTTCGTTGCGGTGGCCGAGGCGGGTAGCCTGTCGGCCGCTGCGCCGCGCGTGTTCCTGTCGCAGTCGTCGGTGAGCGAGCAGGTTCGCAAACTGGAGGAGCGCGTTGGCGTGACGCTGTTCACGCGTGGCAAGCAAGGCGTGACAACGACGCCGGCGGGCGAGCGTCTGCTCGGACACGCGCGGCAGTTGCTCGCGCAGTCGGAGCGAGCGTGGCACGACGTACGTGGTTTTTCTCTCGCGGGCGAGCTGCGGCTGGCGATTACCGACTACTTCCGACCTGCCGACGTGGCTCGCCTGTTGCGACATCTTGGCGTCGCGTATTCGTCACTGCGCATTCACGTCACGATTCTGAAAAGTGGCGAGATCGAGTCGGGCTACGACACGGGCGACTTCGACATCGGTCTGTCGATGCGCGTGCTCGGCAAGGCCCTCGGTCGCGAGACGGTGCCGGGCACGCGAGCCTTGGGACGCGAGCCGCTCGAATGGGTTGCGTCGCCAGACCTCGCTCCGGTGGTGGGCACGCCGTTGCCATTGCTGGTGCTGCCCGACACCTGCGCATTGCATCGCTTCACCACGCAATGGCTTGATGAGCACCGCGTGCCTTACACGATTGCGCACGTGGCGTCGGGAGTGGCGGGGCTGCAGTTGGCGTTGAGCGCGGGACTCGGGGTCGCATGCCTGAATGCGTCGGCGGCTGGCCCGTCGCTTGCGCGTATTGCGACGTTGATGCCGGGGCGACGCTTACCCCCGCTGCCTGAGGCTGAGTTTCATCTGCTTCCCGCGCGCCGTGGCGAACCCGAGTGGGTCACGCAGGCGCGCGAGGCGTTGGCGGCGCACCTCACAGCACGTTGAGCGGGATCTTCAGATAGCGCGTGCCGTTGGCTTCCGGCGCGGGCATGTCACCCGCACGAATATTGACCTGCACGGCGGGCAGGATCAGCGTCGGCATGTCGAGCGTCTTGTCACGGGCTTCACGCATGGCGACGAAGGCGTGTTCGTCGATGCCGTCGTGCACATGGATGTTGGCGCGCCGTTGCTCGCCCACGGTCGTCTGCCAGTTCGCGGCGCGTCCGGCTGGCGGATAGTCGTGGCACATGAACAGTCGCGTTGACGCTGGCAGCGCCAGCAGACGGCGGATCGAGCGGAACAGCGTATGGGCATTGCCGCCAGGAAAGTCGCAGCGCGCCGTGCCGACGTCGGGCATGAAGAGCGTGTCGCCGACGAACACGGCATCCCCCACGCGATAGGCCATGTCGGCCGGCGTATGGCCCGGAACGAACATCGCTTCGGCTTGCAGGGCGCCAATCGCGAACGCCTCGCCATCTTCGAACAAGTGATCGAATTGCGAGCCATCGGGGGGCACGTCAGCGCCCAGATGGAACAGCGCCTTGAAGACGTGCTGTACCTCGCGGATGTGCGCGCCGATGGCGATGCGTCCGCCCACGCGTTCCTTGAGCCAGCGCGCCGCCGACAGGTGATCGGCGTGCGCATGCGTCTCGAGAATCCAGTCCACAGAGAGTTGGTTCGCGGCCAGGAAGTCGAGCACGCGCTCGGCCGATGCCGTGTGCGTTCGGCCCGCCTTGGGATCGTAGTCGAGCACCGGATCGATGATGGCCGCGCGAGAGCCCGGTGCATCGAACACGACATAGGTCACCGTGGAGGTGGTGGTGTCGAAGAAGGCTTCGATGTTCGCTGGCGTGGCTGACATGATCGGCTCCTGCATTAATTTATTAATTCATATATTATAATCAAGTAAATTGATTGTGGCGAGGCGACATCTCGTCGCGCCACAATGTCTCATTTGTGTCGATCCTGCCATGCCAAGAGTGACTGCGCTATCCCCTGACGACCGGGCGAGCGTTCCTGCGGACGTCGCGCCGCTGGATGCCGTCCCGCCGGAAGCCGCTTCGCTGGATGTCGCGCGGTTGCGCGCTGCCGCGTGCGATGCCACGGCGCTGCTGCGCGCGCTGGCCAACGAAGACCGTCTGCTGATTCTTTGTCAGCTGACGCAAGGCGAGTTGTCCGTGGGAGCGCTGGAGGCGCAGCTCGACATCCGACAACCGACGCTCTCGCAGCAGCTCGCCGTATTGCGTGCCGAGTCGCTCGTGACGACCCGGCGGGACGGCAAGCGCATTTACTATTCGGTCGCCGATGGCGCGGTGCTTGCGGTGCTGGCTTGCCTCTACGACCAGTTTTGTCCGAAATCCTGATGACTTAACGGGACATTCCGCTCATGACCCTCGATACCCTTCACTTCACTCCATGGACCGCGCTGGCCGGCGGTGTGCTGATTGGCGTTGCTGCCGTCTGGCTGATGCTGGCGACCGGGCGCATCGCGGGCATCTCCGGCATCGCGGGTGGCCTGCTGCGCCCCGTCTCGGGCGATGTGGGCTGGCGCGTCGCCTTCGTCGTCGGATTGATGGCGGCACCGTGGGCGTATCGCGCGGTGGCCGTCGTGCCCGCGGCGCAGATCGACGCCAGTGCCGCCATGCTCATCACGGCGGGCGTACTGGTCGGCTTTGGCACGCGACTCGGATCGGGCTGCACGAGCGGCCACGGCGTCTGCGGGTTGTCGCGCCTGTCGTGGCGCTCGCTCGTCGCCACGCTGTGTTTCATGGCGATGGGCTTCCTGACGGTGTTCGTCGTGCGTCATGTGCTCAACCTCGGAGGTGCGGCATGAAAAAGCTGCTGTTTGCGTTCATTGGCGGCCTCGTCTTCGGGCTTGGCCTGATTCTCGCAGGCATGGCGAATCCGGCGAAGGTACTGGGCTTTCTTGACCTGGCCGGTCAGTGGGATCCGTCGCTGGCGTTCGTGATGGGTGGTGCCATCGCCGTGGGGCTGGTCGGGTTCCGGCTGGCGCGTTCGCGGGCGCTGGCATGGACCGGCGAGCCGCGCGCTTGGCCGGGGGCAAAGGGTCTCGACAAACGGCTGGTGCTCGGGGCGTTGACGTTCGGCGTCGGCTGGGGGATCGCCGGGATTTGTCCGGGACCCGCACTGGTGCTGCTTGGCGCGGGGTCGGGCAAGGGATTGTTGTTTGTCGTCGCCATGGTTGCCGGCATGGCGCTGCACGCGATCGTGACGCGCGGCGACACGAAGTAACGCGACGTCGCGCGAAGTCGCGCAAAGTCGTGCGCGACTCAGCGCATTCTCGCCAGCTCCGTGCCCGCGTCGGCGGCCAGATGGCGGGTAACCGGGATCGACAGCCACGCGAACAGCCCGATCACGAGGAACGCCGGCAGGAAATCGCGGGTGGTCAGGTGTTCGTGACCGGCGAGCCGGCTGCTCGCCTGCAGCACCATCCCCGAGATCGTCACACCCAGCCCGAGCGACAACTGCTGAACCACACTCGCCAGACTCGTCGCGCGGCTGGCGTCGGCGCTGGCGATATCGGCGTACACGATCGAGTTCAGGCAAGTGAATTGCAGCGACGGGAAGAAGCCGCCAAAGGCCACGACCGCGATCATCACGATCACCGGTGTGTCATGCGTGAAGAGCCCGTAAGACGACAGCGCCAAACCGGCCAGCGCCGCATTGACGATCAGCACGCGACGAAAGCCGAATTGCGCCAGCACGCGCTGCGCAATCGCCTTCATGAAGATCGCCCCGAACGCCGATGCGCAGGTAATCATGCCGGATTCGAACGGATCCATATGCAGCCCTTCCTGCAGCGCCAACGGCAGCAGAAAGGGCACGGCCCCCAGTCCGATGCGAAAGAGCGAGCCGCCGACGACACTGGCGTGGAATGTCGGAATACGCAGTAACCGCAGGTCGAGCAGGGGCGCGTCCACACGATTGGCGTGGTGCCAGTAGGCGTAGACAAAGATAGCCCCCACGGCACACAAGGTGACGACAACGCTGCCGTCGATATGCGGCTCACCGATCATGGCCAGCCCCAGCATGAGCAGGCCGCTGCCGAGCGCGGAGAGGAGGAAGCCGAGCGTGTCGAGGCGTCCGGCGTCGCCGCCGCGCTCGTTGTCGATGTATTTGCCCGCGAGGTAGATGCCGAGCAGGCTCACGGGAATATTGACGAAGAAGATCCAGCGCCAGTGCAGGTAGGCCGTGATCGCGCCGCCGAGTGGCGGGCCGATGACTGGGCCGAGCAGCGCGGGCATCGTCAGGTAGCCAATGGCCTTGACCAGATCGTGCTTGGGCACCGCACGAAAGATCACGAGACGACCGACCGGCACCATCATCGCGCCGCCCACGCCCTGCAGGAAGCGCGCGAACACGAATGTTGTCAGCGAAAACGACAGTGCGCAGAGGATCGAACCGGCCATGAAGATGCCGATCGCCGTGCGGAAGACATTGCGCGCGCCAAAGCGGTCGGAGACCCAGCCGCAGATCGGAATGAAGATGCCCAGCCCGACCACGTAGGCGGTGAGGGCCATCTTCAGCGAAATCGGGTCTTGATGCAGGTCTCGCGCCATGGCGGGCAACGAGGTGGTGATCACCGTGGCGTCGATGTTCTCCATGAACAGGGCGCAAGCGATGATGAGCGGAATGATGACGGCGCGCGACACAATGGGGGAAACGGCTGGCGCAAAGAATCGAATTGTCCCACGATTTAAGCAGACGCTTCAATCGCTGAGGCGACGTCTAGCCCTTGTTGGCCGCCAATTCGTGGGCGTCGAGCCGATACAGCACATGACGGCGCATCCGGTGGCCCGGCGGCACCAACGGATGCAGAAAGTCTTCGCCGGGGCAGTGGCGCATGCCGATGCGTTCCATGACCGCGCGCGAGCGGACGTTGGCGGGCACGGTGAACGAGACCAGGGCCTCCAGATCGAGCGTTTCAAAGGCGAATTGGGCGACGGCGATGGCCGCCTCCGTCGCGTATCCCTTCGACCACCAGGCGCGCGCCAGCCGCCAGCCGATCTCCACGGCCGGCACGAAAGGGGCGTCGAAACCCACGCGCATCAGCCCGACGAACCCCGCGAACGGCGTCACGCCCGGAATCTCCAGTGCCCAGGGGCCGTAGCCATGGGTCTCGATATGCTGTGCCAGCCGGTGCGCGATGGCGTCGCTCTGGGCCCGGTCGAGGGTCGTCGGAAAGTGGCGCATGACGTCTCGGTCGGCGTTGAGCGCGGCGAAAAGCGGCAAGTCCTCGGGGCACCACTGACGCAGGATCGTGCGCTCGGTGCTTAACGTCGGCGCGGGCGTGCCGAAAGGTGAATGAGAATTCTCAGCCATGGTCGACGTGCTCATGCGTTCAAGATCCAGGTTGAATTCGTATGAATTCGAATGACAAATCGCCGATTGTGACAATTCTGTGTTGACTTAATTCGGTTCGCGCGAATGTTGCGTCCGTGTGCGTCAATACTGCCATACGGATCGTGGCGAGCGGTAGTGTTCGGCCGACCGCGCCCCCCTTGCGAAATGGCGCTCGATTCAGGAAATGACGTCGAAGCCTGCGTTTGATGTTCCAGGTCAATAGCGGGAATGACACGAATTTTTCTCGATTGAGTCGAATATCGACGTTACCAAATCGAGAATCGCCCGATGATGCCGGTGATTCAAGCTGCTGATCTCGCGCCAGACGATGCTCGGTGAATCTCCAGGATCCAGGGTCGCCTCCGCGTATCCGTAAATTACGGCGCTCCAATGCGAAGAATCCGAATCGGTGAAGTCTTTCGGATGCCGGAATGATCGGATGGTGCTCGACGGCTTGCGATCGTATCGCTTGAGTTCTCGATGACGGCGGGCGTCGGTGTCTCGGACATTGCCCTTTTTCGACGGAAAAGACTTACCAAACCTTGCAGGAGAATGCGTGAACTTGTCGCGTCGTGTCGTGTTCGGCACGCGGTGGTCGGCAATTGCCCCGGATGATGAGGCGATTGGCTGCGCTTATCCACCGATATGGACGTGGCGGATTCAATGGTAATCCCGGATTCATGCCCAGATGCTGTGCATTTTCTGAAGCATCGATGGGACGATTCAATGCGATTTCGGCATTCACAGACGCACTCTCTGGAAATGCGGTTTTCAAATTATTAAAACTCGTGCTATTTTAAGTGGCGATCCATTTTAACAACCTAAGGACACGCCAGATGGCAAGCTATAAAGAACTCGTCGCGCAGCGCGAAAAGATCGAAAAACAAATCGAAGAGGCCCGTGCCCGTGAAGTGGCTCAGGTCATCGCTGAAGTCAAACAGAAGATTCAGGAATATGAACTGTCCGCCAAGGATCTGGGACTTGCTGCGACAGATGGTCGCCGCCGCGCCGCGCGCGCCCAGATTGCGCCGAAGTACATGAATCCGGCCACGGGCGAAACGTGGTCGGGCCGTGGCCGCGCCCCGAAGTGGGTCGGCAAGAACAAAGAGAAATTCCTGATCAAGTAATTCCCAGGCTCAGGCTGGACGGGTATTGCCGGTCACATGTCAGGGGGCGGGGAGCCACTGTCGCCGCGTCGTCCCAACGTGCGCGGCGACCGGTTATCGGCGCCGTGTCCCAGTGAGCAGTAACGCAGCAGCCCAGTCGTCGCATTGCCCCCCCAAACCCGGATCGCCTGGCTGTGGCTTGATGTGATGCAGTGCCGTGAAAGACAAAATCCGCCGTTCGTGCACCGATGGCGGGTTTTTTTATGGTGCGAGGCGTGATGCGAAGAGCGTTTGCGGCGTGTCAGGGTGAGACGCCTGGGCGCCGATGCACGATGCTTCCCGCCGAACTCCCGAACTCCCGAACTCCCGAACTCCCGAACTCCCGCTTTCCCGCTTTCCCGCTTTCCCGCTTTCCTCGATTCCACCGATTCCACCGATTCCACCGACTCCGCTTATTCCGAGCCCGGATCCTCCGGCGGGAACATCAGCGTGACCTGCAAGCCGCCGGTGGGTCGATTGCTGAACGATACGCGTCCGCCCAGTTGCTGGGTGAGCTTGTCGACAATGGCGAGACCCAGCCCGCAATGCGCATTGCCGCCGCGCGCCGGGTCGAGTCGTACGAAGGGCCGCACGATGCGATTGATGTCCTCGTTGGCAATGCCCGGGCCGCTGTCTTCGATCACGAGACGCCAGCCGCTGGCATCGTGCGATGTGCGGATCGCGAGCGGCGCGCGGCCGTAAGTCACCGCGTTATCGAGCAGGTTGTTGACGATGCGCTCGAGATAGGTCTGCCGAAGCTTGAAGCCCGGCCCGGCCTGCAGATCCAGTTCGATGGCATAGCCCTGGTCGAGGAACGGCGCAATCAAGGCGGGAATGCGGGCTTCGACCGGCGACGCCGCACTCTCCATCTCGATGCCCCGGGCAAACAGCAGGAACTGATCGACGATGCGCGTCATCGATTCGGCGTCGCGCGTAATGCCTTCGCTCATCTGCGCGTCGTCGATCATTTCGGCGCGCAGGCGCAACCGGGCGAGCGGTGTCTTCAGATCGTGCGCGATCCCGGCAAGCATGGTGTTTCGCTCCCGATCCGTTTGCACGATGTCGTGGCTCATGCGATTGAAACGCTCGGTCAATTGACGCAACTCCAGCGGGCCGCGCTCCTTGACCTGGGTGCGAACCCGATGGGTCGCGAGTTGCTCGGCGGCCGCGGCCATGTCCCGCACCGGCCGTTGCAACTGCCACGCCGCGAACAACGCAAAGATGACCGTAATGCCGAGAACCGCCGCCAGGCCAGGCAGAATTGTGGCGGTACCCGGTGGGTTGCGCACCGACAGCACCGGCGTGGCGATCCAGTAGTCGCGGCCCGGCAGGCGTGCCCAGATACGCGGCGGTGGCGTGCGCTCCACGCGCAACTGCGTGCCGGCCGGCAGGCGCCGGGCGAGTTCGGTCGTCAACCGGGCGCTTTTGCTGACAGGCTCGAAGACGTCGCCATGCGCGAACGAGATCGGCACGACCTGCACGAGATCGGGCAGCGTGAGCGTCGAGTTGCCGTCGTGGACTTCGGCCGCCGCCTTGATGATGAAGGCCATTTGCTCCGCGGCATTCTGCACGCGCGTCTCGTCGTGATCGCTGCGCAGGATCGTGAGGTACGAGAAATGGCTGATGACCAGTGCCGCGATGATGAGCAACGCGAGCCGGCCAAACAAGGTGTCGAAACGGCCTTTCATGCAGGACTCCGCCTGTAGGCTGGGGTAAGCGGTAGCGGCGCCATGCCGGCGTCCTTGTCAGACCGGGGGATGACGTCGCCGAGTGGGACGACATCCATGCGTTGCGTCTGGCACCGGCCCATCAACCGGTGACCATGTCGGCGCGTTGACCGTCGGGAACGAAGATGTAGCCGCGTCCGCGCACGGTCTGGATGAAGCGAGGGCTCTGTGCGTCTTCGTCGAGCAGGCGGCGCAGGCGCCAGATCTGCACGTCGATGCCGCGGTCGTTGACGTCGCTGTCCGCACCGTAGAGCAATTCGATGATGCGCTCGCGCGAGAGCACCTGCATGGCGTGGTTCACCAGCAGGCGCAGCAAGCCGTATTCGCCGTCCGACAGCGTGAGCAGTTGCGCATCGCGCGTGAGCGTGCGGCTGCGGAAGTCGAGCACGAACGGACCGAACGTATAGTTTTCGCGCTGCTCGGGCACCGCGGCGTCGGGCATCTTGCGACGGCGCAGCACGGCATTGATCCGCGCCAGCAATTCGCGCGGGCTGAACGGCTTGCCGAGATAGTCGTCGGCGCCGATTTCCAGCCCCACGATGCGGTCGATCTCGTCGCTGCGCGCCGTGAGCAGAATCACCGGCACATCATCGTTGCGCGCGCGCAGGTCCCGCAGGGCCGTGAGGCCATCGACCTTGGGCATCATCAGGTCGAGCACGATCAGGGCGGGGCGCTCACGCTCCAGGCGTGCCGCCAATCCGTCGCCGTCGTGCATCACGGCGACCGAGAAGCCGTGACGGCTCAGGTACTCGCGCAGCAGGTCGCGCAGATCGGGGTCGTCGTCGACAACAAGAATCTTCATATTCGCTCGGACAGGTAGTGTTGTCATGATAGTGGCCTCCCCGCATGGCTTGACGCGGGTTTTGTTTCCAGACATTACAGCATTGGTCACCCGTAACGTTGCGTAATAATAGAGCCAGCGTCGGTGACACACGAATTTCGCCCCCATCGCGTAAGCTTTGATCTAACCGGCGAGCCGACCCTGTCGGTGGCCAAATCCGCACACCCAGTCGTACGTCTCGCGTCGCGAGAGTGCTGCGACAAGGCAACGCAGCGCATCACAAGGGGCAGCGCCAACGCTTCCATGCGAACCATCGCTCGCGCGGTCGGTCTCTTCTTTGCCGCGCCGCTATCGATCCCCCGCGGGGAAAGCTGATGTAATCAGCCGTCCTATCGGGCTTTTTGCGACGGTCTGCTATGCTGATCAGCCGAATCTGGCGTGAGGCACGGCCCCCGGGGCTTCCGGATGGTTTGCTGCGCCGCGGCAATCCGGCCACAAGACACGCGTCCATACGGGACGAATCCACCCACTACTGCGCTGTAACGAGGAAGTCATGACCGAGCACGGTCCCCACGGTTCCGAACCACCGAACGGTTCTGATCGGCCTGCGTCCGCCACCATCGGCACACAACGCGACACCGGCCCAGCGCCCGCGGCCTCGCGCACGCGTCGCTGGCTCGTGCCCACCGTGATCGGGCTGATCGTCGTGCTCATCGCCGGGGGCGTGTATTACCGTCTGCATTCGCAAAGCGCCCAGGGCCCGGCCCAGGCGGGTGGGCGACGCGGCGGTCCGCCGGGCGGCATGGGCGGCGCCGCCACGCCGGTGACGGCGGTCGAGGCGAAGACGGGCGATATGCCGGTCTTCCTCAATGGGCTGGGCACCGTCGTTCCCACGCGCAGCGTCACCGTGCATTCGCGCGTCGATGGCCAGCTCATGAAGGTGCATTTCAAGGAAGGCGACATGGTCAAGGAAGGCCAGTTGCTTGCCGAAATCGATCCGCGGGCGTTCCAGGTGCAGGTCACCCAGATGGAAGGTCAGCTCGCCCGCGATCAGGCGCTGCTCAAGAATGCGCAGATCGACCTCGCCCGCTACGAGACGCTGCTCAAGCAGGACTCGATCGCCGCCCAGACCGTGGACACGCAGCGCGCGCTCGTCAAGCAGTACGAAGGAACGGTCAAATCAGACGAAGGACAGCTCGGCAACGCTCGCCTGCAATTGAACTACGCAAGCGTGACCGCGCCGGTCTCGGGGCTCGCGGGGCTGCGTCAAGTCGATCCGGGCAACATCATTCACGCCTCGGACACCAACGGCATCGTCATCATCAACGAGGTCACACCGATTACCGTCGTCTACACCATTCCCGAAGACAACCTGCCGAAGGTCATCAAGCGCTCGCGTGACGGGGAAACGCTGCCGGTCGAGGCCTTCGATCGCTCGGGCAAGGTGAAGCTGGCCACCGGCAAGCTCGCCTCCATCGACAACCAGATCGATACGACGACCGGCACCGTCAAGCTCAAGGCGGAATTTGCCAATCGCGACGGCCTGTTGTTCCCGAACCAGTTCGTCAACGTGAAGATGCTCGTCGACACGCTCAAGGGCGCCACGCTGATTCCGAGCGCGGCGGTGCAGCGCGGCACGCAGGGTAGTTTCGTTTATACGGTGCAGCCGGATCAGACGGTCAAGCTCAAGACCGTGAAGCTCGGGCCGACCGACGGCACCCATGTGGCGGTCGAGTCGGGCATCGCGCCGGGCGAGAAGCTCGTGATCGACGGCATGGACAAGCTGCGCGACGGCGCCAAGGTCGAGGTGATCACGGCCGCGAGCCGTGCGGCGGCGATTGCCCCACCCGCGCCGGGGGAAAAGCGCAGCGGCAACGGCGGGCATCGCCGTTCGGCGCCCTAGGACGGTCTCGCGTGACGTCGCAGGACCTCGCGCGCCCACGCCCCGCCCACGTTTGGCCCACGGCCCCCAAAGTCGCCCTTCGACGTAGCCAATGAATCCGTCCCGCCCGTTTATTCTCCGACCGGTCGCCACATCGTTGCTGATGGTGGCGATCCTGCTTGCCGGTTTCGTCGCCTACCGGCTGCTGCCGCTCTCGGCACTGCCGGAGGTCGACTATCCGACCATTCAGGTGGTCACGCTCTATCCTGGCGCAAGCCCGGACGTGATGACCTCGTCGGTGACGGCCCCGCTGGAGCGTCAGTTTGGCCAGATGCCCGGCCTGAACCAGATGTCGTCTACCAGTTCGGGCGGTGCATCGGTGATCACGCTGCAGTTCTCGCTCAATCTCGGGCTCGACGTTGCCGAGCAGGAAGTGCAGGCCGCGATCAACAGCGCCAGCAACTTGCTGCCCAGCGATCTGCCGATGCCGCCGATCTACAGCAAGGTCAATCCGGCCGACACGCCGATCCTGACGCTGGCGATCATGTCGAAGACCCTGCCGCTGCCCAAGCTCGAGGATCTGGTCGACACGCGCGTGGCGCAGAAGATCTCGCAGTTGCCCGGCATCGGCCTGGTGAGTCTGTCGGGCGGGCAGCGTCCGGCCGTGCGCATTCAGGTCAACCCCCACGCGATTACGTCGTACGGCCTGAACATCGAGGACGTGCGCACGTCCATTGCGGCGGCCAACGTCAATCAGGCCAAGGGCAGTTTCGACGGCCCGCTGCGGGCGTCGACCATCGACGCGAACGACCAGCTCGCGTCGGCCGACGAGTATCGCAATCTGGTCATCGCGTACAAGAACGGCGGGCCGATCCGGCTGTCCGACATTGCCGACGTCATCGACGGCGCCGAGAACACCAAGCTTGCCGCGTGGGCCGATACCACGCCGGCCATCGTGCTGAACGTGCAGCGGCAGCCGGGCGCTAACGTGATCGAGACGGTCAACCGGGTCAAGGCGCTGCTGCCGCAGTTGCAGGCCTCGCTGCCGGGCAGCATCGACGTGAAGTTGCTGACCGACCGCACCACGACGATCCGCGCCTCGGTCTCCGACGTGCAATTCGAACTCCTGCTCGCCGTTGCCCTGGTGGTGATGGTGATCTTCCTGTTCCTGCGCAACGTCTCGGCGACGATCATCCCAAGCGTGGCCGTGCCGCTGTCGCTCGTCGGCACGTTCGGCGTGATGTACCTGGCCGGTTTCTCGGTCAACAACCTCACGCTCATGGCGCTTACCATCGCGACCGGCTTCGTGGTCGACGACGCCATCGTGATGATCGAGAACATCGCGCGTTACATGGAGCAGGGCGAAAAGCCGCTGCAGGCGGCGCTCAAGGGCGCGGAGCAGATCGGCTTCACCATCATTTCGCTCACGTTCTCGCTGATCGCCGTGCTGATTCCGCTGCTGTTCATGGGGGACGTCGTCGGCCGTCTGTTCCGCGAGTTTGCGATCACGCTGGCGGTGTCGATCCTGATCTCGGCCGTGGTGTCGCTCACGCTTACGCCGATGATGTGCGCGAAGCTGCTGCGTCATGTGCCCGAGGAGAAGCAGGGCAAGTTCTACCGCAAGACCGGCAAGATGTTCGATCGCATCATTGCCAAGTATGGCGAGTGGCTCACGTGGGTGCTCGATCGTCAAACCGCCACGCTGTTTGTGGCGCTCGCCACGCTCGTGCTCACGGTGCTGCTGTACCTGTGGGTGCCGAAGGGCTTCTTCCCGGTGCAGGACACGGGAGTGATTCAGGGAATTTCCGAAGCGCCGCAGTCGATCTCGTTCGCGGCGATGGGCGAGCGCCAGCAGGCGTTGGTCGCCGCGGTGCTCAAGGATCCGGCCGTCGAATCGGTCTCCTCGTTCATCGGGGTGGACGGGGTGAATACCACGCTCAACAGCGGGCGCCTGCTCATCAATCTGAAAGACAAGGCCGTGCGCGGACTCGATGCCTCGGAAGTGATCCGCCGGATTCAGCCCGAGGTCGCGAACGTGCCAGGCATCGCGCTCTATATGCAGCCGGTGCAGGATCTGACCATCGAAGACCGCATCAGCCGAACGCAGTATCAGTTCACCCTGCAGGACCCCAGTCTCGATACGCTCGGTATCTGGGTGCCGAAACTCGTCGACACGCTGCAACACGTGCCGCAACTGGCTGACGTGACGAGCGATCTGCAGGTCAATGGCTTGCAGGCGTATGTGGACATTGACCGCGATACGGCGAGCCGCCTGGGCGTGACGCCCGCAGCCGTCGACCAGACGCTCTACAGCGCGTTCGGTCAGCGACTGATTTCGACAATTTACACACAGGCGTCGCAGTACCGCGTGGTGCTCGAAGTGGGCAACGACTTCCAGCGCGGGCCCGACGCGCTCACGGGCATTTACGTGGCGTCGACCTCCGGGGTGCAGGTGCCGCTCACGTCGTTCGCGAAGATCGTGGAGAAGCCCACCCCGCTCGCGATCAACCACCAGGCCCAGTTCCCGGCCGCCACGATCTCGTTCAACCTCGCCAAGGGCGCGTCGCTCGGCGACGCCGTGAAGGCGATCACCGCGGCCGAGGCGTCCATCGGGCTGCCGGTGAGCACGCAGACGACGTTCCAGGGCGCGGCGCAGGCATTCCAGGCCTCGCTCTCCAACACGCTGTGGCTGATTCTCGCGGCGGTCGTGACGATGTACATCGTGCTGGGCGTGCTCTACGAGAGCTATATCCATCCCATCACAATCCTCTCGACGCTGCCGTCGGCCGGTGTCGGTGCGCTGCTCGCCCTGATGGTCTCGGGCAACGATATCAGCATCATTGCGATCATCGGCATCATCCTGCTGATCGGCATCGTGAAGAAGAACGCGATCATGATGATCGACTTTGCGCTGGAGGCCGAGCGCGAACAGGGCATGGCGCCGCGCGAGGCGATTTATCAGGCGTGTCTGTTGCGTTTCCGGCCGATTCTGATGACGACGATGGCTGCCCTGCTGGGCGCGCTCCCACTGATGCTCGGCTCGGGCGTGGGTTCCGAGTTGCGTCAGCCGCTCGGCATCACGATGGTGGGCGGGCTGATGGTCAGTCAGGTGCTCACGCTGTTCACCACGCCGGTCATCTACCTGTGGTTCGACCGTCTGGCTGCGCGTGCGCGCGCCTGGCGCGATCGGCGTTTCGACCCCTCGGGGCCGCCGGACGATCCGGGGCATGGCGATCACGGCCACCCGGGCGGTGGCGGCGGTGATGACCCGGCAACGACAGGCGGCCCGGCGCGATGAACCTGTCGGCCGTCTTCATCAAGCGCTCGGTCGCGACCGTTCTGCTGACCATCGGCGTGACGCTGGCGGGCATCGTCGCGTTCGGCCTGCTGCCCGTCTCGCCGTTGCCGCAGGTCGATTTCCCGACAATCTCCGTCTCGGCGTCGCTGCCCGGCGCGAGTCCAGAGACGATGGCCGCGAGCGTGGCCACGCCGCTGGAGCGCTCGCTCGGTCGTATTGCCGGGGTGACCGAGATGACGTCGAGCAGCTCGCTGGGCTCGACCCGCATCACGCTCCAGTTCGACCTCTCGCGCGACATCAACGGCGCGGCGCGCGACGTGCAGGCGGCCATCAATGCGGCGCGCAGTCTGCTGCCGTCGGGCCTGCCGAGCAACCCGACCTATCGCAAGGTGAATCCCGCGAGTGCGCCGGTGATGATTCTTGCGCT
Organism: Pandoraea eparura; assembly: GCF_902459725.1. Lineage (GTDB taxonomy): Bacteria > Pseudomonadota > Gammaproteobacteria > Burkholderiales > Burkholderiaceae > Pandoraea > Pandoraea eparura. The sequence continues at coordinate 286,892 of NZ_CABPSH010000001.1, read as the reverse complement.
GACGTCGGACAGCATGACGCGCGGGCAGATGTACGACGCCGCATCGACCATCCTCGCGCAGAAGATATCCCAGCTCGATGGCGTGGGCGACGTGACCGTGGGCGGCAGCTCGCTGCCGGCGGTGCGCGTCGAACTCAACCCGACGGCACTCAACAAGTACCAGATCCCGCTCGAGACGGTGCGCACGACGATTCAGGCGACCAACGCGAACCGGCCGAAGGGCGCGCTCGAAGACGGCGACCGGCGCTGGCAGATCCTCGCCAACGATCAGGCGAAGACCGCCAAGGACTATCTGCCGGTCGTCGTCAGCTATCGGGACGGCCGACCGGTGCGTCTGTCCGATATCGCCGACGTCGTCGATTCCGTGCAGGACTTGCGCAACGCCGGGTCGGTCAACGGCAAGCCGTCGGTCGTGCTCATCATCACGACGCAGCCGGGCGCGAACATCATCAAGACGGTCGACGGCATCAACAAGATACTGCCCGTGCTGCGCGCCTCGATCCCGGCGGCCATCAATCTGGACGTGGCGATGGACCGCACGCCGACCATCCGGGCATCGCTCAAGGAAGTCGAGCGCACGTTGCTGATCTCGATTGCGCTCGTCATCATGGTGGTGTTCCTCTTCCTGCGGAACTGGCGCGCGACGCTCATTCCCAGCGTGGCGGTGCCCGTCTCGCTGATCGGTACGTTCGCGGTGATGTACCTGTGCGGCTTCAGCCTCGATAACCTGTCGCTCATGGCGCTGACCATTGCGACCGGCTTCGTGGTCGACGATGCCATTGTGGTGCTGGAAAATATCTCCCGCCATATCGAAGACGGGCTGAGTCCGTTCGCCGCTGCGCTCAAGGGCACGCGCGAAGTCGGCTTCACGGTGCTCTCGATGAGCATTTCGCTGGTGGCGGTGTTCATCCCGCTGCTGCTCATGGGCGGCATCGTGGGGCGGCTGTTCCGCGAGTTCGCCGTGACGCTCTCGGCCGCCATCCTGGTCTCGCTGGTCGTCTCGCTCACGGCCACGCCGATGATGTGTGCGCGTTTGCTCAAGGGCAAGCCTGCACCGCGTGAACCTGGTTTGCCGGAGGACACGCTGTCGCACGCCTGCGAGCCGCCGCCGCGCCCATCCGTCTGGTCGCGCATGGGCGGATGGAGCGAGCGCGTGTTCGACGGCATGCTGCGCGAATATGAACGCTCGCTGTCGTGGGCGCTGCGTCACGGGCCACTCATGCTGGGCATTCTGTTGGCCACGATCTGCCTGAACGTCTGGCTTTATACCGTCGTGCCCAAGGGTTTCTTCCCGCAGCAGGACACGGGGCGAATGATCGGCTTCATCCAGGCCGATCAGGCGATCTCGTTCCAGGCCATGGAGAAGAAGCTGGCCGACTTCATCAAGATCGTGCAGGCCGATCCGGATGTGTCGACCGTCACGGGCTTTACCGGTGGGTCAAACCGCAACGGCGGCTTGATGTTTGTCACGCTCAAGCCGCTGGGCCAGCGCAAGCTCTCGGCCGATCAGGTCATCGCGCGATTGCGGGGCAAGCTGGCCAAGGAGCCGGGCGCGATGCTCTATCTGCAGTCGGTGCAGGATATTCGCGTGGGCGGGCGGGCCAGTAACGCGCAGTATCAATACACGCTGCAGGCGGACGATCTCCAGCAGTTGCGCGAGTGGGAGCCCAAGGTGCGCAATGCGCTCTCGCATCTGCCGAATCTCGTCGATGTCAACACCGACCAGCAGGACAAGGGCTTGCAGACGACCCTCGACGTCGATCGCGATCAGGCGTCGCGCCTCGGACTGACGATGAGCCAGATCGATAGCGTGCTCAATGATGCGTTTGGGCAGCGGCAGGTCTCCACGATCTACAACCCGCTCAATCAGTACAAGGTCGTGATGGAAGTCGCGCCGCAATGGTGGCAAAGCCCCGAGTCGCTCAAGGACATTTATGTGGTGACCTCGGCCGGGGCACAGGTGCCGCTCTCCGCCTTCGCGCGCTACCGGCCGACGAACACGGCGTTGGGCGTCTCGCACCAGGGCCAGTTCGCGGCGAGCACGATTTCGTTCAACCTGCCGCCGGGCGTGTCGTTGTCGGCGGCGCAAGCGTCGGTCCAGGATGCCGTGGCCCGGCTGGGCATGCCGACGTCGGTGCATGGCAGTTTCCAGGGCACGGCGCAGGCGTTCCAGTCGGCCTTGTCGTCGCAGCCGATACTGATCCTCACAGCGCTGCTCACGGTGTATATCGTGCTGGGTGTGCTCTATGAGAGCTACATTCATCCGCTCACCATTCTGTCGACGCTGCCGTCGGCAGGTGTGGGGGCATTGTTGGCGTTGCTGCTCTTCAATACCGAGTTCAGCATCATTGCGCTGATCGGGGTGATTCTGCTGATCGGCATCGTGAAGAAGAACGCGATCATGATGATCGACTTCGCGCTCGATGCCGAGCGGCGCCAGAACATGTCGCCGCGCGAGGCCATCTACCATGCCTGTCTGCTGCGTTTTCGCCCGATCATGATGACGACGATGGCCGCCATGCTCGGTGCGATTCCGCTCGCGCTGGGCACGGGCGACGGCGCGGAGTTGCGCCAGCCGCTGGGCATCTCCATCGTGGGCGGCCTGCTCGTCAGCCAGGTGCTCACGCTTTATACGACGCCGGTCGTCTATCTGTATCTCGACCGCTTGCGGCTGCGCTGGGCGCGGTGGCGTGCAAGGGGTGGTCGGGGCGATGCTGCGGAGGTGACGCATGGCTGATGCCGCGCGTCGCCAGCGCCGCGCGTGTTCCGGTGCGTCGCGTTCTCGTGTGCCTTTTGAAACTTCTGTTCCGGCCGAAGGGCCGATGTGTGCCATGTCCCGTATCCTGAATCGTCAAGTTGCCACTGTGGGTTCTCGTGCGCCTGCCGCAGCTGCGGCGGCTGTGAGACAAGGGCGCCGTATGCAGACGTCGCCGCGCCTGCGTCGGGCCGTCACGTGGCTCGCGGCGAGTGCTGTGCTGTGGCTCGCGGGCTGTGCCGTAGGGCCGGACTACGTGCGTCCGAGCATCGATACCCCCACCGCGTTCAAGGAGACCGGCGACTGGAAGCTTGCCGAACCCAGCGATGCGGCGTCCAAGGGCGCGTGGTGGGCCATCTACCAGGACCCGGTGCTCGCCGAGTTGATGGCGCAAGTCAATGTCGACAATCAGAACATCAAGGTCGCCGAGGCCAACTATCGGCAAGCGCTGGCCGTGGCCTCGCAAGCCCGCTCGGCGTTTTTCCCGACGATCGGCGCCGATGCCGGTCTCACGCGGGCCAGCTCGCGCGTGAGCAGCACGGCGGTGAGCGGATCGGGGGCGGGCGGCATCTCGAACAGCTATAGCCTGTCGGGCACGGCGAGCTGGGAACCCGACATCTGGGGCAGCGTGCGCCGCTCGGTCGAGGCCGGCAATGCGAGCGCCGAGGCGAGTGCGGCCGATCTGGCCAATGCGCGTCTGTCGGCGCAAGCGCTGCTCGCGCAGAACTACTTCGACCTGCGGGTGACGGATGCGCAGAAGGCGCTGCTCGATCGTACGGTCGCGGCGTATGCAGAGACGCTTAAGCTTACGCAGAATCAGTATGCCGTCGGCGTGGCACAGCGCTCCGACGTGATCCAGGCGCAGACGCAACTGCAATCGGCGCAAGCCTCGGCGCTCGATATCGAAGTGACGCGCGCCCAACTGGAGCATGCGATCGCGCTGCTCGTCGGCAAGGCCCCGGCCGTGTTCTCGCTTGCGCCGGCGCCATTGCGCGCCGCGTTACCAGGGGTTCCGGTGACCCTGCCGTCGACGTTGCTGGAGCGCCGACCCGACATTGCGGCCGCCGAGCGCTCGGTGGCCGCAGCGAACGCGAAGATCGGCGTGGCCAAGGCGGCCTTTTTTCCGACACTTTCGCTCTCGGCCACGGGCGGGTTCCAAAGCAGCAGCTTCGCCGACTGGCTGACGCTGCCAAGCCGCTTCTGGTCGGTGGGCCCGGCGCTGGCGGCCACGCTCTTTGACGGTGGCCTGCGCCGCGCGCAGACCGACGCGGCCATCGCGGCGTACGACGCGCAGGTCGCGACCTACCGTCAGACGGTGCTCACGGCCTTCCAGTCGGTCGAGGATAACCTCGCCGCGTTGAACTATCTGGGACGCGAGGCCGCCGTGCAGGACCAGGCGGTGCAGTCATCGCGCGAGGCGCTGCAACTCATCCTCAATCAGTACAAGGCGGGCACCGTCGGGTTTCAGAATGTCCTGACGGCACAAACGACTGCGTACACCGCGGAGCGTACGGCGCTGACGATTCTCGGCCGTCAGTTCACGGCCAACGTGCTGCTCGTCACGGCGCTCGGCGGTGGCTGGCACGCGTTGCCGTCCGAGGGCGGTGCCGATGCCGAGTCGCCTGCGATGAAGGCGTCCGCTGCGCTCAGCCCCGCCGCCAGCCCCGCCACTGGCGGCAACGGGCAGAAGTAACGCCCGATTCGGAACCCCGCGTCACTTCCCGGTCGAGCCGAGGCTCGACCGGCGACCCCTCGGCATGCCTGCCGCCTCCGACTACGCATCTTCCGATGCCCGCAACGAGCCGATCACTAAATCGGCCGTCGGTGTTTAAGGTAATTCCGAACTTCGTGATTGGAATGTCGGAAGGGCGCGTGGCGAATCTTCCGAATACCGGTAACGCGAGTAGCACAGACTGCGCTGCGGGGCGTCTGAGCAATTTCACCTCCGGGCGAGTCCCATCAAGCGCTTAGGCGGCAGTGCCCGCGCTATCGGGCAGCATGCGGGGCGCTCGCGCATTGACCACGCCGCGTGGCAAGGCGGCGCGTGCGCACCGTCTATGTGACGTTTCCCAGCCGGTCGGCATGATCCCTTTTTGCCAGAATGGACTCGCTTCGCCGCGATGGCAGGCGCGAAGCACCGTACGTGTTGTGCGGCGATGACGGTGCTGCCAGATGACGAATAAGGGGAGGGGGCAACGATGACGATCAATGTCGTGGTCGCGGATGACCATCCGATTGTGCGCTATGGAATACGACGTCTGCTTGAAGAGCGGGAAATGATTCATCTGGTCGGCGAGGCGGCCAATTCGTCGGAACTTGTGAATTTGCTGGCAAAAGCGCCATGCGACATTCTCGTGACCGATTTCTCGATGCCGGGGGGGAATTTCAAGGACGGACTGTTTCTGATCGGCTATGTGCGCCGCTATTTCCCGCACATCAAGATCATCGTCGTGACGATGTTGGAGAATCTGGCGATTCTTCGCGGCATGCTCAAGCTTGGGGTGCATTCCATTCTCTCGAAGCTCGACGAGCAGAGTTCGATTGCCGACATCGTTTGCGTGGTGGCGGACGGTAGCCGCTACATTCCGGCGGGGCTGGCGACGCGGCTGCACGACTCGGTGGTCGACGACGCCGAGATCGATGCATCGAAGCTATCGGGCCGCGAAGTGGAAGTGGTGCGGTTGTTTGTCTCCGGGCTCACCATCAGCGAGATCGCGTTCCAGCTCAGCCGCAGTGTCAAGACTGTCAGTTCGCAGAAGACCAACGCCATGCGCAAACTCGGTCTGGATCGAGACGTCGATCTTTATCACTACGCCACCCGCACGGGTATCACCTGACGGATCGGGGGAACCCGCCAGCCGGGGCGTCGCGGCGGCGTGGCAGCGCCGCCGCCCAGGTCAGGCCGGCAGGCGAACGGCCCGCATATCACGCAGGATCAGCTCACCGGCCCGGAGCATTTGCTTGAGTTGATGCACCACCTGCTTGATCTCCTGCACGTGGGCCTCGGGGGCGCCGGGCTGCTGCTCCTGGGCGACGACCAACGCATCGAGGCGCCGCGTATAGTCGCGCATCGCCTCGCTCGCGGCCTGCGTATCCGTCGGCACCGACGCGGCCGGGGCCGCCACCGCCTGAGAGAGCAGATCGCTGATCGCGGAGACGACCTGTCCCAGCTCGCCGCTCTTGTCCGCCGCAATCTGACGCGGCAGCACGTCCGACATCCCCGTGATGTACGACGCCATCACATGGTTCTGCACCAGCAGATCGTTGAGTTCCCCGACCGAGACCTGTTTGGACTTGGGCTCCAGCATCATGCGCCTGAACGCCGCGCCGAAATTGCCGAACGCAATGTGCATGTCCTTGCGCGCCATGCGATAGGCGAGGTCGTCGCGCTTGCCGTCGCGACCGGCGCAAGATTCCAGATAGGCACGCGTCGACTGTACCGCTTGCCGGATAAGCGGCCCCATCAGGCGGTACTCCCAGTACGGGAAGAGATACGAGCACACCAGCGCCACGGCGGAGCCGATCAGCGTGTCGATCGCGCGCTCGCCGATCACGGACAGCGACCCGGGGAGCAGGAAATGGAACAGCAACAGCACGTAAGACGACATGAAGACGACCGACAGGCCGTAATTGAACAGGGACAGGCTGTTGCCCATGACCATGCAGAAGAACATGAGGGCGAGCAGCACCCACGCCTTGTGCACGAAGGCCAGAATGATCAGCACGCTGACGCACCCCACGAGCGTGCCAGTCAGACGCTGGGCGTTCTTCTGCTTGGTCAGGCTGAAGCCGGGCTTCAGAATCACGATGATCGTGAGCAGCACCCAGTAACTGTGCGCCTGCCCGGCGAGGAGCGACCAGTTCTCGCAAATGATCATCCCCGCCGTGATGGCAATCGTCACCCGCAAGGCATGGCGAAAGCTCGGTGAGGAAAACGTCAGATTCTTCCAGAGCAATTTCGGAGAATAGCTCTGTCGCGACGTGAAGCGAACAAGCGCCTGATCGATCTGCACCTCGGTGGCCGCGCCCGCCGTGGCGAGATTCGTGTTGCGGTGCATGCGTTCCACGACGCGCGTGCTGCTCCAGACCCGACGGAAGGTGCTCGTCAGCGCTTGATAGGCTTCGGGCGAGCGCTGCGGCAACGACTGCTTGCGCATCAACTCGATCTCGTACTCGATGGCCCGAAATTCCGCACGCCAACTGCGCTGCGCCCGCGACGGCTCGTTGGTGGCGATGGCATAGCCGATGGCATCGACTTCGTTGGCGATTTTTCGGATCATGTCGCGGAAGAACAGGAGCACGTCATGGTCGGCGAACTCCCTGCGCAGCATCGGATAATCGGTATGCACCGAGACCACGACCTCATGCAGATCGACGATGTTGATGAACAGGTTGAACAGCATCGTGCGGCGCGGCTCCAGCGTGCCGGTGCGCAGGCGGGGCAGGTTGCGAAGAATGATCTCGCGCGCCGCCTGCTGCTTTTCCACGACGTTGACCTGCGCGGCGATCAGTCGCCGGTAGCAATCGTCGATGTCGGTCGACGTGTCGTAGAACGCCGCCTTGGCTTCCAAGTACTGCGCCGTGACGAAGAAGCATTCGGCGAGCGTTTGCTGTTCGATGCGAAACCACCAGACTCGGCAGACGACGAGACTGAAGTAGGTGTACCAGAGCCCCCCGGCGAGCACGGCACCGGCATCGAGCACGGCCTGATGCCGGGTGAGGTCGCCCTCGACGTTGAGCACCATCATCATCAGGCAGGCGAAACTCACGAGCGACGCGCGATAGCCATAGATCACGAGCATCGACAGACCGAACGTCAGGATCAACGACGTGATCCAGAGCTGCCACGGCTGTGCGGCGGTGGCCATGCCCGTGATCAGCACCGTGAGGGCGCCGAGCAGCGTGCAACTGAGCAGTTCCGCGTGCTTGTGACGCAGCGGTCCGTTGATGTCGACCACGCTCGCGCACAGCGCTCCCGAGGCGACCTCGATGCCGAGCAGGTGCTGGTCCATCCCCCAGAAGAGCACGAGCGCCGGCAATACGACCCCCAGGGCCTGACGGGTGCCGGTGAAAAAGTAGTGGCTGTAAAGGAACTTCTTGATATCGGTCTGGTAGTCCATGCGTCGGGGGCGAGGGTTCCGCAGCAAAGCCGGCCGCGCGGCGGGGGCAGGCGCGGTGCAGTGAGAGTCTAGCCGAAGCCCTGCACGCCGCGAAGAGGGGGGCGGCGCGTGGCACTCGGCGTGCCGACGGGCTGGCCACGACGTGCAACGTAGACGTCACGCATGACGGGGCAGGTTTTCGGATCCGCCCGATCGGTTTCGCGGGGAGGCTTTTGTTATGCTTGCGAACAGACTCGCTCAGCCGCCACGCCCGCATGCTCCATCTATTCTTTTCCAACCGGTTCACGACCCTCGAAGCCGCCCTGCTGCGCGATCTCGCACAGGCGCCCGGTAGCGCGGGGAAATCCGGCCATCCGTTCGAGACGGAAACCATCGTCGTGCCAAGTGTGGCGGTGCGGCGCCGGCTCGAACTGGACTATGCGGACGTGTTTGGCGTGTGCGCGAACGTTCGTCTCACGTACCTCGCGCAGTGGCTGTGGGATATGGCGGGTCAGTTGCTCACGGTGCCCGAGAGTTCGCCGTTTGCGCCGGACCGGCTCGTCTGGCCGCTGTATCAGTGTCTCGGCCAGCCATGGGTGACGACCTCGCCACGACTGGCGGGCTATCTGGCGGGGGCGGACGAGGTCATGCGCTTCGAGCTGGCCGACCGTCTGGCGCATCTCTACGACCAATATCTGACGTATCGGCCGAACTGGCTCGAGCGCTGGCAATCCGGCGATGCGATCGCGCCGGGGGCGGCCACGGGCTGGGGCGACGTGCAGCGTGCCGACGAAGCGTGGCAGAGCGCCCTGTGGCGGCAGGTGTTGACACATCTCGAGATTCGCGAGCGGCATCCGACGTTGCGCGCCATCGACCGGATCGAGGCATTGACGCCAGAAACCGTGCCTGCCGGCTGGCCGTCGCGCGTGTCGGTGTTTGCACTGTCGTCGATGCCGCCGCTCTCGATGGCGCTGCTCAAGGCGATGTCCCGTCTGATCGACGTGCGCCTGTACGCCCTCAATCCGTGCGAGAGCTACTGGTTCGACATCGTGCCGCCGTCGCGTCTGTCTTATCTGGCACGGCGTGACGGGGCGGCGCATCGGGAAGTGGGGCATCCCTTGCTGGCCGAGTGGGGACGCCAGACGCAATCGCATATCGATGCGCTGTATGCCGACCTCGCGCCGCAGGCGGTGGAGGACCGGGCGTTGTTCCAGCCCAATGCCGCTCCGACCCTGCTTGCCGCCCTGCAGAACGGCATTCTCACGCTGGACGACGGCCGCCACGGCGCGCCCGACGGCGTGGGTGCCGACGGTTCGGTGCAGGTGCACGTGTGCCATAGCCTGGCGCGTCAGATCGAAGTGCTGCATGACCGGTTGCTGGCGTGCTTCGACGAGATTCCCGATTTGCGTCCCGACGACGTGCTCGTGACCGTGCCGGATCTCGGGCGCGCGGCCCCGCTCATCGATGCCGTGTTTGGTACCGCGACACCTCGCATCCCCTATCTCGTGACCGGGCTGCCGCCGACGCGGACCAACCCCGTCGCGCGTGCGTTTGCCGCGATCCTCGCCTTGGCGCAGCAGCGGGTGGCCGCGTCGAGCCTGGTGGAGCTGGCACGCACGGAGGCCATCGCGCAACGCTACGACCTCGGCGGCAACGTGCTCGACGCCATTCAGGACTGGTTGCATGCCGCGGGCGCGCGACGCGGCTGGCGCGGCGACGCCCTGCTGCGGCTCGACGCGCCGCCGTCGTCGGCGCTCTCCGATACGGAAGCCTCGCCGGTGTTGGAGCGACACACGCTGGGCGATGCCATGATGCGGCTGTTTCTCGGCTACGCCTTGCCTGACGACGCGTTGCCGGTCGCCGATTGGCTTCCTGTGGGGGGCATCGAGGGCGGGCGTGCCGAGTGGCTCGGGCAGTTGGCGCGGCTCATCGACGATCTCGATGCCAATGCCGTGACGCTGCAAACGGCGCGCACTGGGCTCGCCTGGCGCGACCAGTTGCTGGCGATGCTGGAGCAATTCTTCTCCGACGAGCCACGCTTTGCCGATGATGTTGCCGAGGTGCGCATGGCCATCGAGCAGATCGGCTCGGCCATTGCCGATGGCGCACCCGACGTGCAGGTGCCCGTCGATGTGGTGGCGCGCGTGTTGGCCAATGCGCTCGATGACCCGACCCGCGGTGGCGTGCCGTCGGGGCGCGTGACGTTTGCGGCGATCCCCAGTCTGCGCCTGCTGCCGTATCGGGTCGTGTGCATGATCGGCATGGACGATGGCGTATTGCCGGGGCGCGTGCGGGCCGACGAATTCGACCTCATGCGCGCGTTGCCGCAACGCGGCGATCGCCAGCGACGCGACGACGAGCGCAATCTCTTCCTCGATCTCATGTTGAGCGCGCAGGATCGATTCCTGATCACTTACACGGGGCGAAGCGTGCGTGACAACGCCCCATTGCCGCCATCGACGGCGGTGGATGAATTGCTTGACTTCGCCGGGCAGTTGCTCGCACCGGTGTTGCAGGGGTACAGCCTCGACGACCAGCGCGAAGCCCGCGAGCGTCTTGCCGTGTCGCATCCGCTTCAGCCGTTTTCTCCGGCGTATTTCGACGGGCACGATGCGTCGCTCTATAGCTACGACGCGGCTAATGGCGAGGCGGCGCAGCAATTGGCGGATCAACTGGCGTCCCCCGCGCCGGAGGCCCCCGCCGCTCCCTTCGTGCGCGAACCGTTGCCCGCCATCGTCCAAACCCATCTGACGTTGGATGACCTGCTGCGTTTCTGGCGTCACCCGGGCCGAGCCTGGGCGCGCGACCGGCTAGGGCTCTCGCTCGGTGAGCTGCTCACGGAGGTCGACGACGAAGAGCCGTTCGTGCTCGACTGGGCCGGACGCGATGCGCTGGCGGCGCGTCTGCTGCCGCGCCTGTTGCGCCAAGATGGACGCGGTGTGCGGGAGGGGCACGCGAGTACCGACGCGATCGAGCGGATTGCGAAGGTCAGTCATGAGTTGCCGGGTGGGGCGACCGGTGCCGTCTGGCGGCGCAGAGAACTGGGCGCCCTGCGGGCGCTGGCATCGCAGGTGCGCGAGGTGCAGGCAGAAGGCACGCAGGACTTGCTGGTGACGCTTCCGTTGACGCCGGCGCTGCCGCCGTCATGGCTTGAATCGACGGATACCGCGTGGCACGGCGATGCCACACTGCGCGCGGAATGCCTGTTGCAGGGGCGCTTGGCGCCGGTGTCGCGTTACGGCCTGGTGATGTATCGGTACGGCAGCATGCGTCCGAGCGATTTGCTGGCCGCATGGCTATCCCATCTGGCACTCTGTGCGCATTTGCAGCAGCCTGAGCACGCCGGGCTGGACGTGGCCGCCAGAACGCTCTGGTACGGCGAGGACGAGACGTTTGCGTTGCGGCCTGTGGAAGACGCGGCCGCGCTGTTGGGGCAATGGGTGGCGCTGTACCGCCTCGGCCAGACGCGGCCGTTGCCGTTCTTCGTACGAAGTGCCTGGAAGTTGGCGAGCACCGGCAAGCCGGGTGAGGCGCAAAGCGCGTGGCTCGGTTCCGCATTCGCCCGCGGTGACGTGGACGATCCCTACACGCGACTGATCTGGCGCGGCGTGGAGGACCCGCTGGCGTCGCCGTTCGATCGGCTCGCCAATCTGTTGTTCGGCCCGGTGGCGCAACACCTCGACATGGTGGAGGGCGCATGACGCAACTCATCGACCTCGACGTCTTCGGTTGCGACCTCGACGGCGTTTGTTTGATCGAAGCGTCGGCCGGCACCGGCAAGACCTGGAACATCTGCGCGCTTTACGTGCGGTTGCTGCTCGAAAAGCAATTGACGGTCGAGCAGATTCTTGTCGTGACCTTTACCAATGCCGCCACGGCGGAATTGCGTGAACGGATTCGCACACGGCTGGCCGGACTGGTCGCCGCGATAGCACCGGTCTTCGGGGAGGAGGACGATGCGACGGGAACCGAAGCGGGTGATGAATTCCCCGACTTCGATCCCGACGCGAGCGACGACCCCTTGTTCAGCGTGATGATCGCGGGGTTGATCGAGCGCGGTGACATGACGCCAAAGGCCATCCGCGCTTGTCTGCAAACCGCGTTGCGCGGCTTCGATCAGGCCTCGATTCACACCATTCACGGCTTTTGCCAACGTGCGCTCGCTGAGGTGCCGTTTGCTGCCGGATTGCCTTTCGCCTACGAGCTGGTGCCGGACGACAACGGCGTGCGCCACGATCTGGCGGTCGAATTCTGGCGCCGCGAGGTCGAACCGCTGGCCGCACAGGACGACGGATTTGCGGCGTGGCTGGTCGATGCCAAACGCTCCCCGGGCACGCTCACGGACCAGTTGGCGCGTCGGCTGAAGAAGCCGATGTCCGAATTGCGCTGGCCGGCGGCGGTGGAGGCGGACGCGCAAAGCGCGGCGGATCCGGCATGGCTTGCGACCTACGCGGCAGCGTGCGATTGCTGGGACGCCGAAGCCTCGGTGATTGCCGATCTGATGCGTGCCGCGTTACCCTCGTACAAGAAGAACATTTATCACGAGGCCTCGCTCGCGCAAGCCGTGGCGGCCTGGCAACGCTATCTGGGTGCGCGCGATGCCGGGGCGCTGCTGAGTCCGAAGGCGGAATTGCTCACGACGACGCGCCTCGGCAAGGACATCAAAAAGGGCGAGACGCCACCCGACCACCGCTTCTTCGGCATGGCCGATGCGCTGGTGCAAGCGCGTGCCGATGCGCACGCGCGCTACGCCATGCAGTGGCTGCGGATATTGCGCGAGTGGCTGATGCAGGCGCCCGACGAATTGGCGCTTCGCAAGCGCGAGTTGCGTGTGGTCTCGTTCGACGACCTGCTCGGCAATATTGCACGGGCACTGGTCCAGCACCCCGATCTGGCGCAGGCCTTGCGCGAGCGATATCCCTGCGCCCTGATCGACGAGTTTCAGGATACCGACCCGCTGCAATTCGATATTTTCAGCGCAGTGTATGGGCAGCGGGAGGCGGCGTTACCTACCACCGGACGCGGGCCGATGTTCATGGTGGGCGATCCGAAGCAGGCGATCTACAGCTTCCGGGCCGCCGATCTGCATACCTATCTGGCGGCGCGCGAGCGCGCCGACGCGGCGTACACGCTGGCGGTGAATCAACGCTCCACGCCCGCCATCATCGCGGCGGGCAATCGTCTGTTCGGTGCCAACGATCGGGCGTTCGTGCTCGAAGGGCTCGACTATCGGCCGGTGCGGGCGGGGGCGCGGCAGCGTGCGCCGTTCACGGATGCGCGCGACGTGGCCGATGTCACCGTCTGGTGGCTGCCCGACGATGACGAGCCGCTGTCGAAGGACGACGCGCAGCAGGCGTGCGCGCGCGCAACGGCGGCCGAGGTGGCGCGCTTGCTGGCTGGGGCGTCGCGCGGCGACGTGCGGGTGGGCGACCGAGCATTGGCGCCTGGCGACATCGCCGTGATCGTGCAGACGCACCGGCAGGGCGCGCTGATGAAGGCGATGCTTGCCGAGCATGCCGTAGGCAGTGTGGAGCTGACACAGGACTCGGTGTTTGCGAGCGAGGACGCGCAAACGCTGTTGCGGGTGCTGCGCGCGGTGGAGTCCCCCGGCGACGTGCGGGCGCTGCGTGCGGCGCTGGCGACCGAACTGTTCGGGCTCGACGCCACGGCGTTGTATCGCATGCAGACCAGCGAAGCCTCCGACGCCGAAGCGATCGCCTGGATCGAACGCCTTCAGCGCTATCGCCAGCTATGGATGGATCGCGGCTTCGCGGCGATGTGGCGCACGCTGATGCGTGAGTTGGGTCTCGCTGCGCGATTGGTCGCGCAGCCCGGTGGCGAACGGCGTCTGACGAACTTCATGCATCTGGCGGAGCTTGCACAGACCCGCTGGGCCGAGCAGCCGGGCATGCCCGCGCTGCTGCGCTGGCTCGCGTCGCAGCGCAATGCGAGCGGTGGCGAGGACGCGCAGTTGCGTCTCGAGTCGGATCAGAATCTGGTGCAGATCGTGACCGTTCACAAGTCGAAGGGACTTGAGTACAGCGTGGTCTTCTGTCCATTTCTGTGGGACGGCGCGGTGCGTGACGGCGGCAGTCTCGACGGACTCGAATATCACGATGGGCCGACCGCCGTCATCGACTTCACCGACGCCACGGGCAAGGGTTCGCCCGCCGCTGCCGCGCTGCGGCAGGAGCAATCGGCGGAGCAGGCGCGACTGTTGTACGTCGCGCTCACGCGCGCGGTCTACCGTTGCTATCTGGCGGCGGGCATCTATACCTCGCGACGCAGCGTCAAGGAGGGGTGCGGCGGCATGCTCAACTGGCTTGCGGCGGGTCAGGGCAATAGTTTTGACACATGGGTGTCGTCGACGCTCGATACCGACGAGCGCGTGGCCGCCATCCGCTTGGCGTGGAAGACGTTGGCCGGTGGCCCGATCGCCGTTGTGCCGTTGCCGATGGGGGACGCGTTGGAGGCCGACACGCGTATCGTCCACGAGGCGTCGCCGCAGCTCAGCCCACGCGCGAGTGCTCGCGCGCTGCGCGAAGTCTGGCGGATCGGCAGCTTCTCGGGACTGTTGGCGGGGATGCACACCGGTTCGCAACTGGGCGGCGGTCAACTCAGTGCGCCGGAGCGCACGCGTCCCGATTACGATGCGCAGGCCAATGCCGGGCCGACGTTCGCGTTGCCGCCGGAGGGGGACGACGCCTGGCCGCCGGCCGACGACATTCTGCGTTTTCCGCGTGGGCCGGCCGCCGGCGAGAGCCTGCACCGGGTGTTCGAACTGGCTGACTTTCAGGCGCGTGCGCAATGGCCGCATGCCGTGTCGCGCGCCTTGCGCGAGCGACCGCCCGGGCGTGGGGCCGAGCAAAACGAGACTTGGCGCGCCATGATGATGAACATGCTGGCCGATACCCTCTCCACCCCACTGCGTCCCGGTCTGCAACTGGCCGACGTGGCGCTGGCCGAACGGCTCACCGAAATGGAATTCACGTATCCGGCCGATGCCGTGTCGCTCGAGGCATTGCGCGGCGTGTTGCGCCAGTTCGGTTATCCCGATTTGCCGCTCGACGCGACGGTGTTGCGCGGCTACCTCAAGGGCTTCATCGACCTGGTATTCCGTCACGGTAGGCAGTGGTGGATCCTCGACTGGAAGTCGAACTACCTCGGAACCGCACCGGAAAACTACGGTGCAGAGGGTTTGCGCGAAGCGATGGCCGAGCACGGCTATCACCTCCAATATCTGCTCTACACGCTGGCATTGCATCGCTACTTGCAGCGCCGCCTGGCTGACTACGATTACGACCGCGATATGGGGGGGAGCCTCTATCTGTTTGTCCGAGGCGTTCGGCCCGACTGGGCGAGTGCGCATCTGACCGGCGACGATGTCCCTGGGGTGTTCTTCGACAAACCGTCGCGCGAGATGGTCGATGCACTCGACCGGCTGTTCGCCGCGGGCGAAAATACCGCGCTGGCACAAGCGCTGTCGCTCGACGTGCCGGGCAACGGCGCCGGTGCCGACGGGGAGCGCCCATGAGCGATATGCGACATCGGACAGAAGCGTCCGGCGCGCCGCTGGCCGACAGTGGCGTGGTGCGATTGGCGCAGGGCTTCGCGCGTCGAATGGCGATGCTCGCGCGCGGACACGGGGCGGACGAGTCCACATGCCGCCATGTCTGGCGTGCCGCCCTCGCGGTCAGTCTCGCCACGGCGGAAGGTCACGTCTGCGTGCCGCTCGATAACCTGCTCGACGGGCAAGCCAGCGGCGAATTGTTTCCCGGCGACGCGCCCGCATTGTCTGTCTGGCGTGAGGCGCTCTTTGCCAGTGGCTTGTGTGCCCCCGCCAACTTGGCGCTGGCGCTCCCCGGCGACGCGCAGGCCGACGCCTATCCCTTGCTGCTCGACGACCACGACCGTCTCTACCTGGCGCGCTATTACAGCTACGAAGCGCGGCTGGCGGCGGCGCTCGGGCGCAAGTTGTCGCTCACCGAGCGCACGCCGGTCACCGCTGAGGACCGCGCGCGTCTGCGCCGTTACTTTGGCGAGGGCGTGCTGGCGTCGTCCGATGGGCAGTGGGAACCGAACTGGCAGATGGCGGCCGCAGCGCTGGCGCTGCAACGCCGGCTGGTTGTCCTCAGCGGCGGGCCGGGCACGGGCAAGACGACCACCGTGGTGGGCTTGCTGGCATGTCTGCTCGAGCGGGACGCGAACCTGCGCGTGGCGCTCGCCGCGCCCACGGGGAAAGCGGCGCAGCGCATGCAGGAGGCATTGACGGCGCGCCAGGATCTCCCGGAGACGGTCCGCCGGGCATTGCCGGAGGCGGCCGTGACATTGCACCGGTTGCTGGGCGTCTTGCCGGAATCGGCCGAGCAAGTGGGTCGGCGCTTTCGCCATCACGCCGGCAATCCGCTGCCCTACGATCTGATCGTCGTGGATGAGGCGTCGATGATCGATCTGTCGATGGCGACGCAATTGCTCGAAGCGGTGCCCGAAGACGCGCGCCTGATTCTGTTGGGCGACAAGGACCAACTGGCGGCCGTCGAGGCGGGGGCCGTCTTCGGGGAGTTGAGCGCACAACGCATGTTCTCGTCGGATATGCGCCTACAACTGTTGTCCGCGCTGGATTGGCCCGCCGACGCACCGCCGCGCTCAGGGCCACTAACCGTCGTCGAGACGGGGGTGACGGGTGTCGCCGGCGGAGGTGTTCGAAAGTCGCAAGGCCTGGAGGACACCGTCGTCTGGTTGGAGCGGACGTATCGTTTCGGGGAGAACTCGGCGATTGGCCGTCTTGCAACCGCCATCAAGGCCGGCAAGGTCATCGAGGCGCGCAAGGCGTGCACCGTCGCGGATGACGTCACGCTCGCCGGCATCCGTTCGGCGAACGTTACCGCCGCGGCCGACGAGGACCGCGTGATGTTCAGTGAGGACAGCGGCGTGCAGTTGTCTGCCGCGCATCTGAACGCGCTGGCGGACGGGTATTCGGCGTACCTCGCAGCGCTTGCCGGGGCGGTGACGATGATCGGGCAACTTGGCGATCCGGCGGCGGCCACCGCCGCAGACGTGGCCATGGTCGCGCAGCCGGTGTTTGCGGCGTTCGGTCAGTTCCGTGTGTTGTGTGCCACCCGCGGCGGTCGGCGCGGCGTCGAATTTCTTGGGGCGCAACTGACGGCGTTGATCGCACGTCGGGCCGGCATGGCGCTTGGCGCCGGCGGCGGCGCATGGTTTGCGGGGCGCCCGGTGTTGGTGACGCAAAACGAATACGCGCTGAACCTGTTCAACGGCGACATCGGCATCGCGTTGCCGCTCGGGCCGTCCGGTACGCTGCGAGTGGCATTTGCCACGCCGGACGGCGCGTACCGACTTTATTCGCCGGCCAGTCTGCCGGCGCATGAAACCGCGTTCGCCATGACGATTCACAAGTCGCAGGGCTCGGAATTCGAGCAGGTGGCCATGGTGTTGCCGGAGCAGTCGAGCCGAGTGTTGTCAAGGGAATTGGTCTATACGGGGGTGACGCGAGCGCGCCGTCAGGTATGGCTCTACGCGCCGTGGCAGGTGGTCGCCTCGGCCATCGCGCGGCCCACGCAGCGCGACGGCGGATTGACCGACCGCTTGCGGGAGGTACTGGCTACGACGCCGGCTTGGATGTCTGTGCCGCCGCCGCGATAGCGGCCTCGGCCACCGAGCCCAGCCGTGTGACAAGCAACTGGTCGATCTTGTAGTTGTCGATGTCGACCACTTCGAACTTGTAGCCCGCCGCTTCGGTGGCCTCCGATTTTTTCGGAATGCGCTTGAGCTGATAGATCATGAACCCCGCGATGGTCTCGAATTCGCCTTCGCCGGGCAGCTCGTCGATATCGAGCGCCTTCTTCACGTCTTCGACCGACGTGACACCGTCGACGAGCCACGAATGCTCGTCGCGCTGCACGATCTGATCTTCGTCCGCCGGGTGAATCACGTTGCCCATGAGCGCGCCCACAATGTCGTTGAGCGTCACCACGCCGACCACCAGTCCGTATTCGTTGATGATCACGGCAAAGCCTTCGCGCGTTTCCTTGAAACGTGCCAGCGCTTCGGAAAGATTCAGGGTGTCGGGGATCACCAGCAGCTTCTTCGCATACAGGCGGTCGAGATTGCGAATCACGCTCGACAGGTCTTCGCTCGCAATCCGCTGAAGCAAATCCTTCGAGTCGACGTAACCGAGCACGTTGTCGATTTCGTCGCGGCACACGAGGTACTTCGAATGCGGGCTTTGGATGATCTTCTCGCGAATGCTGCGCTCTTCCTCGGCGATGGTGAAGTACACCACGTCGTCGCGAAATGTCATGACCGACCCGACGGTGCGCGATTCCAGCTCGAAGACGTTCTCGATCAAATGGAGTTCCTCCTTGCGCACCACGCCGGCTTGCGCGCCCGCGCCGACCATCGCCGCGACGTCTTCGGACGTGATGTTCTCGATGGCATGCGTCGGCAACTTGAACAGGCGAAGAAACAGGTTCGCGACGCCGTTGAAGAGGTAGACGAGGGGCCGCAGCACCTTCAGGCACAGCAGCATCGGATCGATGATGCCCATGGCAACGCGCTCGGGGTTGACCATCGCGAGACGCTTGGGGATCAGGTCGGCAAACTGGATGAAGGCGATGGTGATGAACAGGAACGAGCCGATGCCCGCCAGGCGCAAGGCCAGTGCCTGATCGGCGAGCGGCGAGAGCCATGCGAACAGATAGCCGGTCAGAAAACTCTCGCCGAGCACACCGCCGAGCACGGCGACCGCGTTCACGCCGATCTGCACGACGGTGAAGAAATTGCCGGGCTGCTCCTTGAGCGCCAGGACCTTGATCGCCTGTGGATCGCCCTTTTCCATGAGCACGTGCAGCTTGGTGCGCTTGGCGGCGGTCAGCGAGATTTCGGCGGCGGAAAAGAACGCACTCGCCAGAATCAGCAAGAAGATACTGAAAAGAAAGCCGTAACCACTCATGTTGTCATCCCTGTAAATGCGAAGGCGAGTACACAGCCGCGACGCTGTCCGGACCGATTCGCATGGCGAAGGGTTCGGTGGGCAGGGAGACATTTCAAAACAAGCCCGGTGGGCCGTCATTTTGAGATGCCTTCAGGCGGGCGCGCGGATGGCGCGTACCCGGCGCGGTGTCGCCGGCGGACCCAAGGTGCCGCCGACGCCATGTTGGCGGGCCGCGTCAGCCGCGTCGGCTGTGCCGCTGTCCGATAGCATGCCATAAGTTCGGGGCACCTCGACACCCGCGCCCCAACGATTGGGCGTGCGCCGGGGCGCGCTGCTGTCTACTTTCGGACGGTGGCGTGCGCGAGCTGCGAGACACCGTGTACAGAACCGACAATGGCGGCACACCGCCTCGGGCATCGTGAGCCTCGCATCGACACCTTGTCGGCGCCGTGGCGATGGGCCACGTTTCTCCCTACTGAGGATTTCACGATGATGAATGGCATCCAGGCATTCCACTATTCGCCGGGGTTGGGCAACGTTGCGGCAGCGGCCCCCATCGCGTTGGCGCCGGGGGCGGGACTCGCCAACGCCGCCGGCATTCCGCTGGTGCGCATCGCCAACGCGCGCGCCGAGAGTCTGGCGCACCCATGGACGGCGCGCGAGGTGCGTGCCGTGCCGGTGTCTCGTGGCATGGACAAGACATTCGGCAATGACTTCCTGGGCGCGTCGGCGGAAGTCGAGGCTTCGGGCCAGTTCATTTCCGAGGGCGACGGCATTGACAGCGGCGAACTGGCCGCACTCGTGCTCGCCGGTCCGACGAGTGGCCCCGCGCGTGGTGCGCAACCGGTCCTGAGCCCGTCCGCCGTGCAGACGCTTCATGTGTGCGCCAGCGCGCAGACCACCCATACACGCGGGGTATCGCCGGACGGTCGCAATCATCCGGTCTTCATGCCCGACGGTCGCAGTGAGCGGGCACAGATCTGCCGCGACATTGTGAGCGGCTCGCTGCTCGGCACGGGCGGTCGCAACGGTACGGTGGCGTTCGACACCGGCCGCGACGACGTGACGACGATCGTCGCGGATACCGCCCGCCGATGGACGGGCAAACCGGCACTGGCAGGTAAAAAGGAATGGTCGAAGGCGTGCGAGGAACTGGAGTCGCCCGCCACGTTCATCGCGAAGGTGAACGAGCGGTTGCACCAGGGGGCTCGCATTCTGCCCTCGCGCGAGAGCACCGAATGGATGCTTCGCGTGGGGTTCGCCGACGGCTTGCCGATGCATCAGGCCATGGTGCGCGCGGATCTGCCGCCGTCTGTCGGGCTGGGCACTGACGAGTGGGTCAAGCTCGCCCTGGGCGTCGAACAACTCGGTGAGCGACACTGGGAGCTTCGTCACACGGAGGTGATGGACGCCGCGGCGCTGCCCGCGACGAACACGAAGGCCTTTACGGCCCTGGCGACGTCGATGTCGTCGCGCCCGCCGCATATCGCCACGCAGCGCCTGCGCAACCAGCTGGCGATGCGGGGTGTGCCGACGGTCTCGGCCAGCACCACGATCGATCCGTCAACGAACGGCTAAGCGCGCCGACCGCCCGGCCGGGCAAGCGTCAGCCATGAAAAAACGCGCCCGGGGTGACCCGGGCGCGTTGGCTGTCGCCGGCGACGACGCAAAGCGTGTCGGCGGGGCGGCATGACAACGTCGCCGCCGCCGCGTGCGCATCGTCAGGTGCGACGATAGATTTCGGCGCCGCTCTTGACGAACTCCACGGCCTTGACTTCCATGCCCTGCTTGAGGGCGGCTTCGTCGGTAAGGCCTTGCTTGGCGGCGTAATCGCGCACGTCCTGCGTGATCTTCATCGAGCAGAAGTGCGGCCCGCACATCGAGCAGAAGTGGGCAACCTTGGCCGAGTCCTTCGGCAGCGTCTCGTCGTGGAATTCACGCGCCTTGTCCGGATCGAGACCCAGGTTGAACTGGTCTTCCCAACGGAACTCGAAACGCGCCTTCGACAACGCGTTGTCGCGAATCTGCGCGCCGGGGTGGCCCTTGGCGAGATCGGCGGCGTGCGCGGCCAGCTTGTACGTGATGATGCCTTCCTTCACGTCGTCCTTGTTCGGCAAGCCAAGGTGTTCCTTCGGCGTGACGTAGCACAGCATGGCGGTGCCGTACCAGCCGATGGTGGCCGCGCCGATGCCCGACGTGATGTGGTCGTAGCCGGGGGCGATGTCCGTCGTCAGCGGTCCGAGCGTGTAGAACGGGGCTTCGTCGCAGTACTCGAGCTGGAGATCCATGTTCTCCTTGATGAGCTGCATCGGCACGTGGCCCGGGCCTTCGATCATCACCTGCACATCGTGTTTCCAGGCGATCTGCGTGAGTTCGCCCAGCGTCTTCAGCTCGGAGAGTTGCGCTTCGTCGTTGGCGTCGTAGATCGAGCCCGGACGCAGACCGTCGCCCAGCGAGAACGCGACGTCATACGCCTTCATGATTTCGCAGATCTCTTCGAAGTGCGTGTACAGGAAGCTTTCCTTGTGATGCGCGAGGCACCACTTGGCCATGATCGAGCCGCCACGGCTCACGATGCCGGTCATGCGGTTGGCGGTCATCGGCACGTAGGCAAGGCGCACGCCGGCGTGAATCGTGAAGTAGTCGACGCCCTGTTCGGCCTGTTCGATGAGCGTGTCGCGGAACATTTCCCAGGTCAGGTCTTCGGCCTTGCCGTTGACCTTCTCGAGTGCCTGATAGATCGGCACTGTGCCGATGGGCACCGGGCTGTTGCGCAGAATCCATTCACGCGTTTCGTGAATGTGCTTGCCGGTCGACAGATCCATCACCGTGTCGCCGCCCCAGCGGATCGCCCACGTCATCTTGTCCACTTCCTCGCCGATCGACGACGTCACGGCCGAATTGCCGATGTTCGCGTTGATCTTCACGAGGAAGTTGCGGCCGATGATCATCGGCTCCGATTCCGGGTGGTTGATGTTGTTCGGGATGATGGCGCGACCGCGGGCGATCTCGCTGCGCACGAATTCCGGCGTGATTTCGGCGGGCAGGCTCGCACCGAAATGCTGCCCCGGATGCTGGCGCGAGAGCAGCTTGGCCAGGCGCTCGCCCTGCGGGCCGGCGTTGCGCACGCTCTCGATGTATTCCTGACGGCGCAGGTTTTCGCGAATGGCGATGTATTCCATCTCGGGCGTGATGATGCCCTGACGCGCGTAGTGCATCTGCGTCACGTTCTTGCCGGCCTTGGCGCGGCGCGGCGTGCGATGCAGGCCCGGGAAGCGCAGGTCGGCCGTGGCGTCGTCGGCGGCGCGCTCGCGACCGTAGGCGGATGTCATGCCCGGCAGGGCTTCGGTGTCGCCGCGCTCTTCGATCCATGCCGCACGCAGGGCGGGCAGGCCGGAGCGAATGTCGATGCGGGCGTCCGGATCGGTGTACGGACCGGACGTGTCGTACACGAAGATCGGCGGGTTCTTCTCACCGCCAAAGCTCGTCGGTGTGTCGGCTTGCGAGATTTCGCGCATCGGCACACGGAGGTCGGGGCGCGAGCCGCTGACGTAGATCTTGCGGGAATTCGGCAGCGGTGCGATCGCGGCTTCGTCCACGCGCGCATTGGCTGAGAGGAACTTCGGATTGGCGTTCATGCAATGTCTCCTGGCGGGGCACGTGTTGACGCCGACAATTTCGGCGAAAAGCGGCTCAGGAGCATGAACGGGGGCGAGGAACTTCTACGCTCCCTGCGCTGGCATTATCCAGATCAGGTTCTAAGGGTATTTCTCACCCACAACTCACGTTGCAGGACCCCTGCGCTAGCTTTGCGGCAACAATACACCGACATGCCCGGCAAACACAAGCACGATCCGTCCCGAAAAACGTGAACGGCCGATGGTGCGCTGCCGCATGCAACGGTGCGAGCGCTTGCCAACTCGCGTCCAGCGGCGATCTCAGGAGACCGGGGGTATGCCGGCGGCGGCGTCGAGCGTGCGCGCCAATCGTTGCGCGACGTCACCGGCCAGCGTCTCGGGCACGTTGGTAAAGCTCATCACCAGCGCTGGTGGCAGCGCACGGGCGAGGCAGAAGCGCGTTAGCGCGCCCGGTGCCAGTCCATGGCGCAACGCGATCCGGCAGACGGTGCGGTCGTCGAGCTGCGTCTCGAGCCAGCCGAGCAGATGCATGCCGCCGGCCTGGTGCGCCAGCTCGATGCGTCCCGCGAGGTGCTGGCGCAGGGCATCGGCAAGGGCGGCCCGGCGCTGCGCGTAAAGTTGGCGCATGCGCTTGATGTGGCGGCTGAAATGCCCCTGGGTGATGAAATCGGTGACGGTGGCCTGTTCAATCAAACCTTGTGCCGGGCAGGCGAGCGATGCGTGGGCGGTGAAGGCGTCGGCCAGCGAGGGGGGAACGACGAGATAGCCGAGTCGCAAGCCCGGAAACAGCACTTTGCTGAATGACCCGGCGTAGACCACGCGCTCGCCGCCATCCAGACTCTTGAGCGCCGGCAGCGGGGCGCCGGTGTAGCGGAATTCGCTGTCGTAGTCGTCTTCGACGATCCACGCCTCATTTGCCTGCGCCCATGCCAGCAGCGCGAGACGACGCGCAAGCGGCAGCGCCACGGACAGCGGTGACTGGTGCGATGGCGTGACGATCGCCAGTCGCGCGTTGGGCGCCGTGCGTTCGCCCGCCGCGACGTCGAGTCCGTCCTGATCGACCGGTATGGGCACCAGCGTTGCGCGCGCCAGTTTCAGCGCGTCTTGCGCGCGGAAATAGCCCGGATCCTCGCACCATACGGCATCGCCCGGGCGCAGGATCACGCCCGCGACCAAGGCGAGTGCGCCCTGATAGCCTGCCGTGACGACGATCTGCCCCGGGTCGCAATGAATGCCTCGTGCGATCGCGAGATAGCCGGCGATGGCTTCGCGCAGCGGCGCCCAGCCGGTGGCATTCTGGTAATGCAGGTCTTCGTGGGAGAGATGACGGGCACGACGCGCCGCCAGCCGAGCCCATAATTTGCGCGGGAATTCATCGAGGGCGGGCAGACCGTTTTGCAGCGGGAATGGCATGCCGACCGGGTTCAGCGGGATCGTGTCCGGGTTGTCGGCGAGATCGCCGCCGAGCCCGCCCGGCGCCTCGGCGCGTTCATCGACGACACAGGCGGGCCGAAGTGTTCCGGGCCCGACGGTTCGTGGCCCCGCCCCCGCCGGTATCGCATTCGCGGCCGCCCCGAGCCGTGCGGTGTCCAACTGCGGGTTGACGCGGCTGCCCGCTGCGCCGCGTCCGATCACGAAGCCTTCCGCGACCAGCCGCTCGTACGCCGCCTCGACGGTGCCGCGCGCCACGCCCAGCTCACTGGCGAGCGAGCGCGTGGACGGCAACCGGGTCGACGGCGCGAGCTTGCCCGAGAGAATGCCGTCGCGAATGCGCTCGTATAGCGCCCGATAAGTCGGCACCCCGACGGTTTGTGCGGCAGCGGCCAGATGCAGCGCCGCCAGCGCGGGAGGACTGGGTTTGTCGGTCATGAGGCAATCCCTGGGATGGCGTGGGGAGCGTCTGGCATCGGGCGCGCCGGACGCTGCACGCTCGGGGGTTCGCTTGGCTCACTTTGGCCTAACGATTTTATTCGATTTTGGCTCTTCCGGATGAGACAAGGGGTGCGTATCTTCAAAGGCATGAATACGTCGCATGCGTGAGCACGGCATGCGTCCTCTTTGTGAAGCCGATCCTGAACGGAATGGAGAATTGACTCATGCTACGACTGAACTACATCAAGGCCGCTCCGCGCCCATACGAACATATGGGTGCGCTGAGCCAGTACTTTCACGACTGCGGCCTGCCGGACGGCCTGGTCGAGCTGCTTTGGTTGCGCGCGTCGCAACTCAACGGGTGCGCGTTCTGCATTGACATGCACGTGACCGACGCCCTGAAGATGGGCATCGAGCCGCGTCGTCTGCATCTGCTCGACGCCTGGCGCGAGACCGAGCTGTACTCGCCGGCCGAACGCGCCGCGCTGGCATGGACGGAAGCCGTCACCAACGTGCAGGACGGGCACGTGCCGGACCCCGTGTTCGCCGACCTGCGCGCGCATTACGACGACAAGCAGATCGCCGACATGACGTTCGCCGTCGCCACGATCAACGCGTGGAACCGTATGGCGATTGCATTTCGCGCGCCGCTGCCGAAGGCGCCGCAGGGCGTGCGCTAAGGGCGTGCCCGACGCGAAGCGTGTTCTGGCGCCGACGTCATGGCGCCAGACGCACTTCGCGCTGAAAGTCGCGCGGCATCCAACGCAACGCATCGCGGAAAAAGCGCCGGTCGGGCGGCGGCAACACAGGCAGCACGCGGCCCAGCGAGTGGGCGGCGTGCAATGCCTGCGGCGAGTCGCCGTCCTGGTGTAGCGCGAACCACAACATCTCGAACCACAGGTTGGCGAGCTGCAACGGCTCGAAGCAGATGCGTCCCTCTTCATGGTCGGCGAGCGTCGTTGCCAGCACATCGGTCCAGCGCAGGAATCCCTTCGCCCGCGAGAACGGCGCCCCGAACGGCTGCACAGCGTCGAGAAACGCGTCGACGCTCAGCGGCGTGCTCGCGCGCAGCGTCGCCAGATCGGGGTCGCGCCGCGTGGGCACGGCACCGCGCGCAATGCGCAGCAGGAACACGGTATTCCAGACCGAATTGCCTCCGACCCCAAACCGGTCGCAGATCCACTCCGACAGCCCGATCCAGCGCAGCGCCTGCCGCTGGACGTCGACCGCGGCAAGTCGCCGGCCGGGATCGATGAGCGCGCCTTGCCAAAACAACCACAACGACAGCCCGATGTTGGCTGCGACGTGTTGCGCGAGTTCGAGGGAGTCGGCTTCGAACGCGGCTTGCAGGGCGTCCGAAAAGGCGGCCAGCGCGTCGGCCGCCGACTGGGCCCGTGCCGGCATCGGGCCGCTGCGCGCGGCGTGCGACTTGTGCAGTAGCGCTTGCAGGTTGCGACTCTCGAAGCGGATGCGCGGGTTGTAGACGAGACAGGGCGCGAGCGTGGCGTCGTCGGTAATGCGTTGCAGATGGGCGAATGCGCCGGCTTCGTCGCGCAATGCGTACGCTTGCCACGCCTGTACGACCCAGTGCATGGCGCGTAACGTGGGCGAGCCCGGCGGGTTCGCGCCAAAGGTCGCGGCGAGCGTTGCGAGCGTTCGATTCGTGCGCGCCGCGTCTCCCATGCGACGCCAGGCGATCGTCTCGGCAAGCAGCGCGATGCCGCGTTGCACGTCGTCGACGGCGCACACCTGCGCCGCATGAAACGAGGGAATCGCTCCGGTGCGCGGCTGGCGCCGCACCTCGCCATGCGACGGCGCTTGGGGCGGCGCGAAGAACACGCCGTCCTGCATATCGCGCTTGCCAAGCGTGAGGTGATGCCAGAACGCAATGTCCTGCATGACGTATTCGAGCGCGGGCGATGGCGTATCCGGGGCGGCGTCTTGTGCCAGTCCAAGAAACGAGGCAATGGCGCGTCGCGGATCGGTGGGCGTCGCGTCCCCGATCGTCACGACGATACGCGACATCTCGTCTCGCGCGAGCCAGAACGGTCCTTTGCTGCGCCCGCGCGTCGGCAGCAGCCGCGCATCGATCTGGACATCATCGCCCCAGCCTACGGTGACGCCCCAGCGTGCGAAGTCCGAGAACGCGCGGCTGACCAGCATGCGCAGATCGCCTGCTGCGCCCGATTGGCCGAAGCGGATCTTCAACGCGGCGAGCGAGACCGGCGACGGTTCGAAATGCGCCGCATAGTAGACCCGCATCAACAGCCACAGACTCTGATATCGCACCGGTTGGCCGTCGACATGGTGCGGCGCGTCAAGGCGGACGACGAGCGTCGGCGTCCCGGTTCCCGCGTCGTTGGAATGCGTCATGGCAGACGCACTGGAATACGCACTGGAATACGCAATGGAAGACGTGGTGGAAGACGTAGTGGACGACGCGACGGGAGGCGAGCTGCGTGGTAGACGGGTGTCGGTCATGGCGTCGAGGGGAATCGCGTCGCACCGGTCAGCGCACGGCGGCTGCTGACGCGGCGGAATCCAAGGGGAATCTTCAGATGCGGTGCGCCGATGATAAGGCGGTTACGTAAGTTACGGTAGCGTTGCGTTGTGCCTGCGCAAACGCGGACGATGCGGCAAACGCTCCCCTAATCGGGTACCCGGCCGCCGCCACGCACAACGCTTTTGTCTTCCAGAAGTCATTCCAGTAAATAAGGATTGCGAATCAAATGGAAAAGCCCATCGTCGACGTGGCAGCATCGCGCGACAGGCGGTCGACGCCGCCCGTGCGCGGTGGTAGCGAGTTACAACGTGCGTCCGTGCTTGAGGGCGGCGGCGATTTCCGCCACGTGACGGCCTTGCGTCCTAGCGATCTTCAACTCGTTCTCACTGGGCCTGCGCGAGCCATCGGCCGCGGCGAGCGTTGTCGCCCCGTACGGCGTGCCGCCGGTAATTTCACCCATGTTGGTGAGGCCCGGCTCGGTGTAGGGCACGCCGACGATGACCATGCCGTGGTGGAGCAGCGTCGTGTGAAAGCTGGTAATCGTTGTTTCCTGTCCGCCGTGCTGCGTTCCCGTGCTCGCGAAAACGCTGCCGACTTTGCCCACGAGCGCGCCCTTGGCCCACAGGCCCCCGGTCTGGTCGAGGAAGTTGCGCATCTGCGCGGTCATGTTGCCAAAACGCGTCGGGGTGCCGAAAAGGATGGCATCGTAGTCGGCAAGCTGGTCGGCGCGGGCGATGGGCACGTTCGCGAACGCGGCGCGCGCGGCTTTTGCGCCACTCTTTTCAAGCACTTCGTCGGGAACCAGCTCAGGCACTTGCATGACGGTGACGTCGGTGCCAGCAACGCTGCGTGCGCCCTCGGCGACGGCTTCGGCCATCGTGTGGATGTGCCCGAACATGCTGTAGAACACCACCAGGATCTTGGCGTTGGCCATGTGAATCTCCTTAGGGGTCGAGAGAGGCTGGCGTCACGGGCAGTTCGCCGCGCGAGGCGAGCCGTTCCATGATAGTCGACGCCAAGGGCGAAACACTGAATTCGTAGGGGGCAAGTGCGCGGCGCAGCGATGCGCCCCCATGAGGGCGCTCGCACGCCTGCCTGGCGTGGACGGGCCGCCGAATAGGCGTCGGCCCGTGGCGCGTGTGCCGCCCCGAACGATTAGCGCAAGCGCGAGCCGATGAGGCAGCCGAGCGCGAGTGCAGCGATCAGCACCGTGACACTCGCCGATACCCCGCCTGCCAGCGCGAGACTGGTGGCCGCCATGCCATGCGCCATCACCGCGGCCGGGACGAGCAACATTGTGCTCACGACACACCAGCGCATGACATAGCGCCACATGAAGCGACTGACGACATGCATGCGTGCGTCGAGTTGATGCCGCTGCCAGAACGACAGATCGGCCGCCGCGTGGAAGAGCCACAGCGGGCTGAAGTATTTGATGAACAAGTCCATGACGCCATACCGGAAACACAATGCCCGCAGGGCGCGGGCATGTCGTCGAGGCACGATGGCGGGGCGGTCGCCCGATGGCACAGTCACGCACTTGGGGGAGTCGACGTCCGCGTATTGTAGCAGGCGCTCACTCACTTTGTGGTGTCGGGAGGCGATCGGTGGCAGGAAAATTTCGCCGAATATCGCGTAATTCTCCCCGAAATTTCAAGATCGCATCGCATCTCCCATGATGTCAGGGTCGAGGTGGTGCGTCGCCCGTTGGCCCATTTTTTCCGGGCGGGGCGGTCATGGTGTGAGAGGTCCCGGCCGTGATTTGCTGGATCAACGTCCAGACCGTCTGGGCAGCGGGAGAGAGCGTGCGGTTCTTGCGGCGCACGAGCATGATGGTGCGGTCGAGTTGCGGCACGAGTGGCAGGGCGACGAGGCGCCCGCCTTGCGTCGGCGGCCCAGGCATCGCGGGCAGGGCCAGAGCCGGCATGATGCTGATGCCGATGCCCGCCTCGATCATTCGGAAGACGGTGATGGCATGGCCGACTTCCTGCGCCACCTGACAATAGGCGCCATGCTCGGCCAGCGCTCGGTCGATCAGCGGCCGGCTGCCCGACGCGTAGTCGAGCAGCACCAGCTTCTCGCCGTTGAGTTCCTCCCACGTCACCTGCGTCTGCTTGGCGAAGCGATGTGACCGGTCGCACACCACGAGAAACGGCTCCACCATGATGGGCTCGCCGACCAGGTCGTCCGTACCCTCCGAGGCCACGATGACGCCGAAGTCGACTTCACCGTGCCGCACGCTGTCGCTGGCGAGCGTCTGCACCTGATCGCGCAGCATGAAGGTAATGTCCGGATAGCGGGCCGCGCAGGCAGAGATGCATTCGGGCATCAGATTGGCGGAGATGGTCGGCGCGCTCGCGACGCGCACCCGGCCGCGCCGCTCCTCGGCCAATCCGTGCGTGTCGCGCAGGGCGCTTTCCAACTCATCGAGCACCCGAGCGAGCGTTGCGGAGAGGCTAGTGCCCACTTCGGTCAGCGTGACCTCGCGCGTGGTGCGGTCCACCAGCTTGAGCCCGAGTTCTTGCTCCAATTCCCGTATGCAGCGGCTGACGGCCGGCTGGGTCAGGCCGATGTCCTCGCCGGCACGGCTGAAACTCCCGTGTTCGGCCACTGCGAGGAACACCTTGAGCTGGCGCAGCGAGATATTCATGCGTGATTGGTATGAATAAATTTTTTAAATGAATTTGTATTTTAACTGCCCTTGCGCTCTAATACGTAAAAACCCGTATCGCGAGCGCACACTTCCGGTCACCCTCGATCGCCTGCCGATCGACTGACGGACGATCGCTGGCGGCCGCCACGCCGTCGCGTCCCGTGTTCTGGCGGACGGGCTTTGTCTTTTCCGACGCATCCGAGATCGACGATGGCCAGACCGCGTTACCTTCCCGACAATTTCACGTTGATGCTTGTGACGACCGTCGCGCTTGCCAGCTTCCTGCCGGCGCACGGCGAAGGCGAAGTCGCCTTCAACCTGCTCACCAACGTGGCCATTGCCGCCCTGTTTTTCCTGCACGGTGCGAAGCTCTCGCGCGAGGCGGTGCTCGCCGGCGCCACGCACTGGCGCCTGCACCTGCTGGTGTTCGGCAGCACGTTTGCGGTGTTCCCGATCGTCGGTCTGGCGCTCAAGCCGGTGCTCTCGTGGATGGTGACCCCGGAGTTGTATCTGGGCATCCTGTTCCTGTGCACGCTGCCGGCGACGGTGCAGTCCGCCATCGCGTTCACCTCGATCGCCCGGGGCAATGTTCCGGCCGCGGTGTGCAGCGCGTCGGCGTCGAGTCTGTTCGGCATTTTCATCACACCGCTGCTTGTCGGCCTGGTGGTCATCCATCACAACGGCGCGTCCGGCACGTCGCCGTTCGACTCGATCGGCAACATCATGCTGCAGTTGCTTGTGCCGTTCATCGCTGGCCAGGTGTCGCGCAAGGCCATCGGCAAGTGGGTCGAGCGCAATCGCGCATTGCTCAAGATCGTCGATCAGGGCTCGATTCTGCTGGTCGTCTACACCGCGTTCAGCGAAGCCGTGAACACGGGCTTGTGGCACCAGATTCCGCCGCTGGCGTTGGTCGGCCTGCTGGGGTGCTGTGCAGTGATCCTGGCCATCATGCTCGGCTTCACCACTTATTCGGCCCGTTGGCTCGGTTTCTCCCGCGAGGACGAGATCACCATCGTCTTCTGCGGTTCGAAGAAGAGTCTCGCGAGTGGGATTCCGATGGCCAAGGTGCTTTTCGCGACCGGACCCCTCGGCGCCATCGTGCTGCCGTTGATGCTGTTTCATCAGATGCAACTGATGGTGTGCGCGGTGCTCGCGCAGCGCTACGCCAATCGTCAGCGCGCGGCACAGGCGGGCAAGCGGGTGAGGGCTGGCGGCCCCAAGCCTGCCGTGGCCGACACCAAGTCCGAGAGCGGCGCCAACGCCGGCGCGGGTCGCTGACAGCGGAATCCAGGCAAAATCCGGGCTCGAATGCGAGCAGAAGGCGGCCCATCAAGGGCAACTGTCACACGTTGGTCGTGTGCAAGTGCTAGAATTGCGCTTGTTTTGCTTCTTCATGACCTCCCTGGTCCGGCGGCGCCCGACGCATCTGTCCCTCGACAGGCCCCTCTCGCGCCAGCCCCGAGCATGGCGCACAGCGCCCCTTGAATCTTCGCGAGTGAGCTTTGATGCGGAATCCTTCCGCGTGGCGGCCCCCGTTTTTTAAAAGAGATGTCCCTTCATCATGGCTGATGTAAATGCTGTTCCGACCCCCGGCTTCGATAGCTTTGGGCTGCATGCGGACATCTTGCGGGCCATCGCCGAGCAGGGCTACACCCAGCCGACGCCGATCCAGGCGCAAGCCATCCCGGTGGTGCTGTCCGGACGTGACGTCATGGGCGCCGCGCAAACGGGAACGGGCAAGACCGCCAGCTTCTCGCTGCCGATCATCCAGCGTCTGCTGCCTGATGCCAATACGAGTGCCTCGCCCGCGCGTCACCCGGTGCGTGCGCTGATTCTCACGCCAACGCGCGAACTCGCCGACCAGGTCGCCGACAACGTGCGCGCCTACGCGGCGCATACGCCGTTGCGCAACACGGTGGTGTTCGGCGGCGTCGACATGAATCCGCAGAAGGACGCGCTGCGACGCGGCGTCGAGATCCTGATTGCCACGCCCGGTCGATTGCTCGATCACGTCGAACAGAAGACCGTGAATCTGAGCCAGGTGAAGATGCTCGTGCTCGACGAGGCCGACCGCATGCTGGATATGGGCTTTCTGCCCGACCTTCAGCGCATTCTGAATTTGCTCCCGAAACAGCGCCAGACGCTGCTGTTCTCGGCCACTTTCTCGAACGAGATCAAGAAGCTCGCCTCGAGCTATCTCACGAATCCGCTCACGATCGAGGTTGCCCGTCGCAACGCCACGGCTGACAAGGTCGAGCAGGTCGTCTATGAAGTGGCTGAAGACGACAAGCGTGCCGCCGTGGTGCAGATTCTGAAGGAGCGCGATCTCAAGCAGGTCATCGTGTTCGTCAACAGCAAGGTGGGGGCGAGCCGTCTGGCGCGTCAGTTGGAGCGCGAAGGCGTTGTCACGGCCGCGATTCACGGCGACAAGTCGCAGAACGAGCGCATGCAGGCGCTCGAAGCGTTCAAGCAGGGCGGTATCCAGGCGCTCGTGGCCACCGATGTCGCGGCGCGCGGCCTGGACATCTCCGATCTGCCTGGCGTGATCAACTACGACCTGCCGTACAACCCGGAAGACTATGTGCACCGTATCGGACGCACGGGCCGTGCGGGCGCGTCGGGCGAGGCGATTTCGCTGTGTGCTCCCGACGAGCGCAAGCAGATCGTGGAAATCGAGAAGCTGATCAAGCGCGAACTCAAGCGTGGCGAACTGGTGCTCGAGCGCCGCAGCCGTCCGCGCGACGACCGTAGCGAGCGCGGCGAGCGTAGCGACCGCTTTGATCGTAGCGACCGAAGCGAGCGCCATGGCCGCCACGACGGTCTGCGCGCCGGCCGTAGCGGCGGCAGCGTGGCACCGCGTCGTGTCCGTCCGGAAGATGAATTTTTCTACAAACCGTACGAGCCGTCGCCGTCAACGAGTGACGCCCAACGCGACGACCGCTCGTCGCAGGAGTCCGGCGTGCCGACGTCATTTGGCGGGTTGCCCGACAAGGCACCGAAGCGCCAGGTGGCCGCGTTGCTCGCGGGTTTCCCGCGCAAGGCGAGTCATTGAGCGCCGACTGACGGCGTCGCGAACTTCGCGCGCTGAAGCGGTGCGTTGAAGTTGCTCGATGAAGGTGAAAAGCCAGCGTGGTTGCGCTGGCTTTTTCATTTTGGGAGCGCCAACGAAGGCAGGGGCGGGCCTTCACTCCCCGTGCTGAACCCGCCACGCCTGTGTCGCCGCGGCATAGAAGTCTTCGCGGTGGGCGGCGTGGGCAAGCGATGCAGGTAATCCGAGATGCGTCGCGGCGTCCTTGAGCGCGGCGAGTGCGGCCTCAGGCGTGTCGGTGACGAGCGGCGCCGCGCCGTTCTGTTTGCTCAGCTTTTCGCTGTCGTCCGCGAGGACGAGCGGCACGTGGAGATAGCGCGGTGTCGGCGCATCGAGGCATGCCTGCAGATAGATCTGACGTGCCGTCGAATCCAGCAAATCCGCCCCGCGCACGATATGGGTCATGCCCTGCGCCTGATCATCGACAACCACGGCCAACTGGTAGGCCCACTGGCCGTCGGCACGTTTGAGCACGAAGTCACCGACTTCCGTCGCCAGGTCCTGTGTCTGTGGGCCCATCCAGCGATCGTCGAAACGGATGCGCGCCGCTTCGCCGTCCGGCACGCGCAACCGCCAGGCCCGCGGGGTTTTGCCATGCAGGCCGTGGCGGCACGTCCCCGGATAGGCGAGTGTGCTGTGGCGCGCGTGCACGCGTGTGAGCGAATCGGCAATTTCGCGACGAGTACAGCCGCAGGGATACACGAGTCCGCGCGCCGTGAGCGAGGCGAGCGCTTGCTCATACTGCGCGTGTCGCTGGCTTTGCCAGACAACCGGTTCGTCCGAGTGCAGGCCCAGGCGCGAGAGCGTTGCGAGAATGGTGTCGGCCGCCCCCGGCACGCATCGCGGTTCGTCCAGATCTTCCATGCGGACGATCCAGATGCCGTCGTGCGCACGCGCATCCAGCCAACTGGCCAGCGCCGTGACGAGCGAGCCGCGGTGGAGCGGCCCGGTCGGGGAGGGGGCGAAACGGCCCCGGTAGCGCGGCTCAGAGCGGGCGGGCGGCGTGGCGTCGTGCGTGAAAGCGTGAGCCACCGACGCCCTCAGGCAGAGAGGGCAGGCGTGGCGGCAGGGGGCGCGTTCTCCAGCGTGTCGGCGTCAGCGCGGCTGTCCGCGCACGCCGGACACTGAGCGCCTTCGACGTAAGCGGGGCTGCGTTGATCCTCGGCCGTGACGACGGCACGACAGGCGAAGCACTGCTTGGTCGTCGACGGCGTGAGGTCGGGCGTCAGCGCCGTGCGGTAATCGAACACGAAGCAGTCGCCCTGATAGTGCGCGCCGCCTACGTCCTCGAAGTATTTGAGGATGCCGCCGTCGAGCTGATAGGTATGCTCGAGGCCTATGTCGCGCATATAGATCGCGGCCTTCTCGCAGCGAATGCCGCCGGTGCAGAACGACACGATGGTCTTGCCTTCGAAGTCCTCGCGGTGAGACGCGACGATGTCGGGAAATTCCGAGAACTTGGTCAGACGATAGTCGATGGCATTGTCGAACGTGCCGACATCCACTTCGAAGTCATTGCGGGTGTCGAGCATCACCACCGGGCGGCCGTCGTCGTCCCGGCCGGCGTCGAGCCAGCGCTTGAGCGTGACGGGATCGATGCCGGGCGCGCGCCCGTCTGCCGGCTTGATGACCGGCATCTTCATCGTGATGATTTCTTTCTTCGGGCGCACCAGCATCCGGCGGAACGGCTGTGTTTCCGAGAGGCTTTCCTTGACAGCCAGGTCGGCGAACCGCGCATCGGCGCGCAGTTCGGCGAGGAAGGCGTCGATGGCCTCGCGCCCGCCCGCCAGGAACAGGTTGATGCCCTCGGGCGCCAACAGGATGGTGCCCTTCAGGTCGAGCGCCTGGCAGGTTGCCTGCAGGGCCGGACGCAGGGTCGCGATGTCGTCGAGCGTGACGAACTTGTACGCAGCGATGTTGACGATGGACATGGCAACGGGATTTCGCAAAAGCGTGAAGCAATAAAACGCCATTATCGCCGATTCGGCGCGAACGCACTTTGATTTCACCCCGGATTTCACCGAATCGGACGGCATCCCGGTCACGGCGGGGAAAAATTCCGAGCGCCCGCCCGGCCTCATCCGAAAAGCGCGGCAAAGCGGCACGATTCGCGACGCGAGGCGCTGTATCCGAGGGACGGCGCGTTACAATACGGCCCATGTCAGAACCTCGCTTCGTCCACCTCCGTCTCCATTCCGAATACTCGATCGCCGATGGCATTGTGCGGCTCGACGACGTCGTCAAGGCCGCCGCCAAGGATGGTCAGGGCGCGCTCGCGCTGACCGACCTCGCGAACATGTTCGGCGCCATCCGTTTTTACAAGGAAGCCCGCAGCAAGGGCGTCAAGCCGATCATCGGCTGCGACGCCTGGATCACGAATCCGGCCGATCGCGACAAGCCGTCGCGACTGCTGCTGCTCGCGCGCGACAGGGAAGGCTATTTGAACCTGTGCCAGTTGCTCTCCAAGGCCTGGCTTGGCAATCAATGGCGCGGGCGGGCGGAGATCGAGTCGTCGTGGCTGCAGGCCGATGGCCTCGCGCGCGGCCTGCTGGCGCTGTCCGGCGCGCAGATGGGGGATGTCGGCGCGGCGCTGGCGGCTGGCAACCCGGAGCAGGCGCTGCAATGTGCGCAGCACTGGGCTAGCGTTTTCCCCGGCGCGTTCTACATCGAGTTGCAGCGCACCGGTCAGGCGGGCATGGAGACGTACGTACAGCAGGCGGTGCAACTGGCGGCCAAAGCGGGCCTGCCGGTCGTCGCCACGCATCCGATTCAGTTCATGACGTCCGACGACTTCACCGCGCACGAGGCGCGCGTGTGCATTTCGGAAGGCGAGATGCTGGGCAACGCGCGCCGTGTGCGCCGATTCACGCAGGATCAGAGCTTCCGCACGCAGGACGACATGCTCGCCGCGTTCGACGACGTGCCCTCGGCACTGGCCAACACCGTTGAGATCGCCAAGCGCTGCAACCTGACGCTCGAACTCGGCAAGCCGAAGTTGCCGCTGTTCCCCACCCCGGACGGCATGTCGCTCGACGACTATCTCGTGCATCTGTCCAAGGAGGGATTGGAGACGCGTCTCGGCCAACTGTTCCCGGACGACGCCGAGCGTGACGCGCAGCGTCCCGAGTATTACAAGCGGCTCGACTTCGAGACCGGCACGATCATCAAGATGGGCTTTCCTGGCTACTTCCTGATCGTGGCGGACTTCATCCAGTGGGCGAAGAACAACGGCGTGCCGGTGGGGCCGGGCCGTGGCTCGGGGGCGGGTTCGCTTGTCGCTTACGCGCTGGGCATCACCGATCTCGACCCGCTCAAGTACAACCTGCTGTTCGAGCGTTTCCTGAATCCGGAACGCGTCTCGATGCCTGACTTCGACATCGACTTCTGCCAGGACGGCCGCGATCGCGTCATTCAGTATGTGAAGGACAAGTACGGCGCAGACGCCGTGTCGCAGATCGCGACGTTCGGCTCGATGGCTGCCAAGGCGGCGGTGCGCGACGTCGGCCGTGTGCTCGATCTGGGCTACAACTTCGTTGACGGTATCTCCAAGCTGATTCCGTTCAAGCCGGGCAAGCACGTCACGATTGACGACGCACTCAAGGAAGAGCCGCAACTCGCAGAGCGCTTTCAGACCGAGGACGAAGTCAAGCAGTTGATCGAACTTGCGCAGCGCGTCGAGGGCCTCACGCGTAACGTCGGCATGCACGCGGGCGGCGTGTTGATCGCACCGGGCAAGCTGACGGATTTCTGTCCCCTGTACACGCAGGGCAGCGGCGAAGATGCCAGCGGCGTGGTGAGCCAGTACGACAAGGACGACGTGGAAGCCGTCGGCCTGGTGAAGTTCGACTTCCTGGGGTTGACCACGCTGACGATCCTGAATTGGGCCGAGCGCTACATCAAGCGGCTGCATCCGGAGATGGCGGACTGGTCGCTAGACCAGGTCTCGCTCACGGATCCGGCCGCCTTCAGCATCCTCAAGAAAGCCAACACGGTGGCGGTGTTCCAGTTGGAAAGCCGCGGCATGCAGGGCATGTTGAAGGACGCCCAGCCGGACCGCTTCGAGGACATCATCGCGCTGGTGGCGTTGTATCGTCCGGGTCCGATGGACCTGATCCCGAGCTTCTGCGCCCGTAAGCACGGCCGCGAGAAGGTGGAATATCCGGATCCGCGCGTCGAGCCGGTGCTCCAGGAGACCTACGGCATCATGGTCTACCAGGAGCAGGTGATGCAGATGGCGCAGATCATCGGCGGCTACTCGCTCGGTGGCGCCGACCTCTTGCGTCGTGCGATGGGTAAAAAGAAGGCCGAGGAAATGGCCCAGCACCGCGAGATTTTCGCGCAGGGTGCCGCGGCGAATGGCCTGACGCGCGAGAAGTCTGACGAAATCTTCGACTTGATGGAGAAGTTCGCGGGCTACGGTTTCAACAAGTCGCACGCGGCTGCCTACGCGCTGCTGGCGTATTACACCGCGTGGCTCAAGGCGCACCACCCCGCCGAATTCATGGCCGCCAACATGAGCTTGGCCATGGACGACACGGACAAGGTCAAGATTCTCTACGAAGACTGCCTGACCAGTGCCAACGGCCTGGGCGTGTTGCCGCCCGACGTGAATGTCTCGGCCTACCGGTTCGAGCCGGCCGACGCGAAGACTGTGCGTTACGGTCTGGGCGCGATCAAGGGGAGCGGTCAGTCGGCCATTGAAGAAATCCTGCGCGCGCGCGAAGGAAAGCCGTTCACCGATCTATTCGACTTCTGCGCGCGTATCGATCGTCGCGTGGTGAATCGTCGCACCATCGAAGCACTGATTCGTGCCGGAGCTTTCGACAGTATTCACGCCAATCGCGCGCAGTTGATGGCGTCGGTGCCCATGGCGATGGAGGCCGCCGAGCAGGCGAGTGCGGCGGCCAATCAGGTCAGCCTGTTCGATCTGGGCGACGAAAGCCTGCAAGCGCCGCTGGAGCTGGCTGACGAGCCGGCCTGGACCGACAAGCGCAAGTTGCAGGAGGAGAAGCAGGCGCTCGGCTTCTACCTGTCGGGGCATATGTTCGACGCCTACGCGGAGGAAGTGCGGCGCTTTGTCCGTACGCGCATCAAGGACTTGTCCGAGGGCCGCGACCGGCTGGTTGCCGGCGTGATTTCCAGCATGCGCACGATGATGACTCAGCGCGGCAAGATGCTGATCGTGCAGCTCGACGACGGCACCGCGACGCTCGAAGTCACGATCTTCAACGAGCAGTTCGAAGCGAACAAGCATTTGTTCAAGGAGGACGAACTGTTGATCGTGCACGGCAACGCCCGCCCGGACAGCTTCACTGGTGGCTTGCGCTTCACCGTGGAAAGCCTGATGGATCTCGGCCGAGCGCGTGCGCGTTTCGCGCGTGCGCTCAAGCTGTCGTTCAACGGCAATGCCGACTGGACGCGTCTACGTGCGACGTTGCAACCGCACTGCACGATGTACCGCGTTGCGGCAACGGCAGGCGCGGGCGGCGGCTCTCATGGCGGAGGCGGCGGCTTCAATGGCGGCGGTGGTGGCGGCGGGGGAGGACGGGGCGGCGGCTTCGGCCGACGCCATGACGAGGGTGAAAACGACAAGCAGAACGGCTTGCCGGTGCACATCGTGTATCGCCGTCCGGACGCCGAATGCGAGTCGCGACTGGGCGACGACTGGAAGGTCCAGCCGGGCGACGAACTGCTCGGCGAGCTTCGCCAGTGGCTGACGGCCGATTCGGTGCAAGTCATCTATTGAGGCAGGCGAGGCGGCGCGGCGTTGCATGACGGCGCGATGCCGCCCAATGCTGCCCAATACCGCCCAATTTGCGACACAACAAGGAAATCCGGATGTTTTCGATCATCGTTCCGACCTGGAACAACCTCGCCTTGCTGCAACTTTGCGTGCGCAGCATTCGCCAGAATTCGAGTTATGCGCACCAGATCATCGTCCACGTGAACGACGGCTCGGACGGGTCGCTTGACTGGGTGCGGGCCGAGGGGATCGAGCATACGGCGTCGCCGGAGAACATCGGCATCTGTTACGCCGTGAATCAGGCGGCGGCGCTCGCGCGGGAAAAGTACATCGTTTATCTGAACGACGACATGTATTGCTGCCCCGGGTGGGATCGCGCGTTGATCGAACGTGCCGAGGCCATGCCCGACAAGGCGTTCATGCTTTCGGGCACCATGATCGAGCCGGTCGATACGGGAAATCCGTGCGTGCTCGTGCAGGACTTCGGCCGAGATGTCGACACGTTCGACGAAACGGGGTTGCTCGCCGCTGTCCCGACCTATCGCAAGGCAGACTGGTTCGGCGCGACCTGGCCGCCGACGCTCGTGCACCGCGATTGGTGGTTTCTCGTCGGTGGCTACAGCACCGAGCTTAGCCCGGGCATGAGCAGCGACAACGACTTCTCGATGAAGATGTGGGCGGCGGGCGCGCGTCGGTTCGTCGGTGTCGGCGAAAGCCTTGTGTACCACTTTCAGTGCAAGAGCACGGGCAAGGTGGTGAAGAACGACGGCCGCACGCAGTTTCTGCGCAAGTGGGGCGTGACACAGTCCATTTTCGACCGCTATTACTTGCGCCGCGGCAAGCCGGTGCCGGCAGGTAACGACGGACGGCTGCCTGAGCCGGTCGATGACGGCAAGCTGCGCTGGGAACGGTTCCGCTCACGGGTGAAGCGGGCACTCGCCAAGTAGCGCCGACGTTGGAGGAAGCAAAACGGACGCCCTCGGCGTCCGTTTTGCTTTCGCGGCTAGCGATTCATGGTCAGCCGTTCGCAACCGGCCGCTGTGCGTTTCGATAGTTGTGTGTAGCAAGTCGCATTTGGGACTTCGCACTTACCACTTAGCCCTTAGCCCGTCGCCATTCGCACTTACGCAATTAACATTTCGCACCTAAAACGTCGTGATTTGCGGATGACCTGCGACTGCATCAGGCGTCTCCGCGTCGCAGCAGCGCGTACTTCAGAAAGGCACTGCGGGCATTCATCCGCGCAATCGCAGCGCCGGTGGCACCGTCGAGAAACCCTCGGCGCAGCAGGTAAGTGCGCACGAACGCCCACCCGCCATTGACCCACGGCTTCAGCGGCGAGACGCGTTTGCCGCGCAGCGCCATCTCCTTCGCGCCCGCGCGCGCATACCGCTGAACCTTGTCCTCGATCTGACGAACCTCGGTATAGCTGTAATGCAGCAAGTGATGCGCGAGCGTCCCGATCTCGCCATCAACGATCACGCGCTCGTGCACAAGGTTGTCGGAGAAGCGCCCGGCTTCGCGACGAAACAGTCGCAGCACGTAGTCGGGGTACCAGCCGCAATGCCGCACCCAGTGTCCGAGGAACTGCGACAGGCGAGGGATGCGGTAGCCCGCGTGGCCGCCGTGGGCAATCGCCGCTGCAATGTCGGCCGCCAGTTCGGGCGTGACGCGCTCATCGGCGTCGATCGACAGCACCCAGGGCTGTGTCGCATGCGACAAGGCGCGATTCTTCTGCGGACCGAAACCGGGCCAGTCCGCGGTGACGTGCACCTCCGCACCCGCGGCGCGGGCGATATCGACCGTGCCATCCGTGCTCGCGTTGTCCAGGACAACAATCTGCGACGCCAGCGATTGCACCGACGCGATGCACTCGGCAATGTTGTGGTGCTCGTTGCGCGTGAGAATCGTGACCGTAAGCGGCAGGTGCGGTGACGACGAGACAGGCGGTGTGGCTTCCATCATGACAATTCACGAAATGGCGGCATCCGAAATTCGGACTCGGGCAGCGATCAGGCGTTGGCGACGTGGTTGAGCAACTCGACAAGCGCTTCACCGTAGCGTTCGATCTTGGCTTCGCCCAGCCCGGTGATATCGGCCAACCCTTCCCGATGGCGGGGACGGCGCTGGGCGAGTTCGCGCAGCGTACGGTCGTGCAGGATAACGTAGGCGGGCACCTGCTGTGTCTTGGCGATGTCCTGCCGCCAGGCCCGCAGCTTGTCGAACAATTGCTGATCGGCGGGATCCAGCTCGATGGCTTGCGACGACGCGTACCCGGCAAAACGACTCTTCTTGCCGACGGCGGCCCGCTGGCGTCGCAGTGACAGTGTCGTCTCGCCCTTGAGCACTGGCCGTGCCGCGGCGTTAAGCGTCAGCGCGCCGTACTGGCTGCTGTCGGGCTCGATGATGCCATGCGCGATCAATTGCCGGAACACCGCGCGCCAGCCCTGATCGTCGAGTTCGCCGCCGACGCCGAACGTCGGCAGGGCCTCGTGCCCGAACTGACGAATCTTGTCGGTGCTGCGCCCGCGCAGCAGATCGACCAGATGCCCGGCGCCGAAGCGCTGGCCCGTACGCAGAATGGCCGAGAGCGCCTTCTGGGCGGCGATGGTCCCGTCGAACACTTCGGGCGGATTCAGGCAGACGTCGCAATTGCCGCACGGCTCGCTCGACTCGCCGAAGTACGACAGCAGCACGGTACGCCGGCAACGCGGTGCTTCGCAATAGCCGAGCAGGGCATCGAGTTTCTGGCGTTCGATGCGCTTTTGCTGTTCGGGGGCATTCGACTCGTCGATGCGGCTGCGGTGCACCACAACGTCGTTCAGCCCGTAAGTCATCCAGGCTTCGGCGGGTTCGCCGTCGCGCCCTGCGCGTCCCGTCTCCTGGTAATAGGCCTCGAGGCTTTTGGGTAAATCCAGGTGCGCGACGAAGCGCACATCGGGCTTGTCGATGCCCATGCCGAACGCGACCGTGGCCGACATCACCAGCCCTTCTTCGCGCAGGAAGCGCTGCTGGTGCGTGCGGCGCACGTCCGCATCGAGCCCGGCGTGATAAGGCAGCGCCGGAATGCCCTGCGTCTCGAGCCAGGCGGCGGTTTCTTCCACTTTCTTGCGCGACAGGCAATAGACGATGCCCGCCTCGCCCCGATGCCGCCCCAGAAAGGCGAGCAACTGCTTGCGGGGATTGTCGCGATCGACGATCTCGTAGCGAATGTTGGGCCGATCGAAGCTGGAGACGAACAACCGTGCCTCGGTCAGGCCGAGCCGCGTCTGAATATCCTCGCGCGTTGCGCCGTCCGCCGTGGCGGTCAGCGCGATGCGCGGCACGCGCGGATAACGTTCGTGCAGCGCCGAGAGCTGGATGTATTCGGGACGGAAGTCATGCCCCCATTGCGAGACGCAATGCGCCTCGTCGATGGCGAACAACGCCAGTTGCCCGCGCTCGTCCAGGCGGTCGAGCAAATCGAGAAAGCGATCGGTCAGCAGACGCTCGGGCGCCACGTAGAGCAGATCGAGTTCGCCGCGGGCGGCGCGGCGCTCGGTATCGAGCGCTTCCTCGAAGCCGAGGCTGGAATTCAGATAGGCGGCGCGCACCCCCGCTTGCAGCAAGGCATCGACCTGGTCCTGCATGAGCGCAATGAGCGGCGAGACGACGATACCCAGGCCGGGGCGCAGCATCGCGGGGATCTGGTAGCACAGCGACTTGCCGCCGCCAGTGGGCATCAGCACGAGCGCGTCACCCCCGTCGGCCACGTGGTCGACGATAGCGGCCTGATCGCCACGGAATGCGTTATAGCCGAATACGGTACGGAGGACTTCGAGTGCGCTTGCCATGGGCGGGAGTATACCGGTTCCCCCCGGCCGCGGCGCACCATCGCCCTCCGATCGCGGCCATCGTGGCGAATTTCGCGGCGGCGTCCGAGCCCGGCTCGGACGTGTCCCGGCAAGACCGGCCGGTACGTTAGAATAGCGGTTTTTCCGCCGTCCCCCATCTACATGA
Source organism: Pandoraea eparura (assembly GCF_902459725.1). Taxonomy (GTDB): domain Bacteria; phylum Pseudomonadota; class Gammaproteobacteria; order Burkholderiales; family Burkholderiaceae; genus Pandoraea; species Pandoraea eparura. Next base: position 244,588 of record NZ_CABPSH010000001.1, on the reverse strand, counting down.
GCGCACCGCACAAGCCCGTCGGACCGATTCTTCGACGTCTGCTGGGCTACCTTCAGCCATATTGGCATATGGGCCTGCTGGCCGTTCTCGCCATGGCGCTCGTGGCCGGCACCGAAGCGGCCATTCCGGCCGTGCTCAAGCCGGTGCTCGACAAGGGGTTCTCGGGCCAGGATCCGTGGAATCTGTGGTACGTGCCCGCCGCCGTGATCGGCCTGGCCGTCATCCGGGGGCTGGCGCAATATTCGGCCAACTACATGCTCTCGTGGGTGTCCAACCGCGTGCTGCTCGACCTGCGCGTGCGCATGTTCGAGCGTCTGCTGCATGCGCCGGCCGCCTTCTTTCAACGCGAGACGACGAGCACGCTCATCAATGCGCTCGTCTACGAAGTCAACCAGGTGCTCGGCGTCCTCACCACGGTGCTCATCACGCTCGTGCGCGATTCGCTCACCGTCGTTGGCCTGCTGGGCTATCTGTTCTACCTGAACTGGCGCCTCACGCTCGTCGTGGCCGTGATTCTGCCGTTCATCGGCTGGCTCGTCGGCAAGATCAATCGTCGCCTGCGTCGCCTGAACCGCGAGCAGCAGACGCTGACCAACGCGCTGTCTTACGTGGTCGAAGAAGCGGTGGGCGGCTACAAGGTGGTTAAGATCCACAACGGCGAAGCGTATGAAAAGTCGCGCTTCGACAAGATGACCAGCACGCTGCGCGGCTATGCCATGCGCGTGACGGTCTCCGGCGGCCTGGCGCAGCCGGTGACACAGGCCCTTGCCTCGCTGGCGCTGGCCATCGTCATTACGGTGGCGATGATCGAGTCGTCGTCGGGCGAGATGACCGTGGGCGGCTTTACGGCCTTCGTGACGGCGCTGCTGCTCGTCGTCTCCCCGCTCAAGCACCTGATGGACGTCAACCAGCCGCTGCAGCGCGGTGTGACGGCCGCCGAGCTGATTTTCGAAGTCATGGACGTCGACGTCGAGCCGACCGGCGGCGAGCGCACACTGGAGCGCGCCAAGGGCCGAGTGACGTTCGATCAGGTCAGCTTCCACTACGGTGCCAGCGAGCGTCCGACGCTCGACAGGATTTCGCTGGAGGTGGCGCCCGGTGAGATGGTGGCGCTGGTGGGGCCGTCCGGCAGCGGCAAGACGACGATGGTCAACCTGGTGCCGCGTTTCTACGATCCGACCGGTGGCCGCATCCTGCTCGACGACATTCCGCTCACCGACCTGCGCCTGGCCGATCTGCGTCGTCAGATTGCGTTCGTGAGCCAGGACGTCGTGCTGTTCAACGACACCATCGCCGCAAACGTGGCCTACGGCCAGGAGATCGACGCCGAGCGTGTGCAGGCGGCGCTGCGGGCGGCCAATCTGGCCGATGCGGTCGCGGCCATGCCAGACGGCGTCGAGACGCTCGTGGGCGACAACGGCATGCGTCTGTCGGGTGGTCAGCGTCAACGTCTGGCGATCGCGCGCGCGATATACAAGGATGCGCCGATCCTGATTCTGGACGAAGCGACCTCCGCGCTGGATTCGGAGTCGGAGCGTCACGTGCAGGCGGCGTTGGAAGTGCTGATGGAAGGACGCACCACGCTGGTGATTGCGCACCGCCTCTCGACCATCGAGCGCGCGGATCGCATCGTCGTGCTCGAGCACGGGCGCATCGTGGAGCAGGGCTCGCACCAGGCGTTGGTGGCGCATAATGGCCTCTACGCGCATTTGCACCGCATTCAGTACGCACAGCAGCAGGACGCCTGACGTCGTCGAAGCGTCGCGAACGTCAGCCCATACCCGCCTGTCTTGAAGAGGATCACGATGAGTCAGCCGCCGATCAGCCGTTTCCCCGTGCCCGACCTTGCCACGTTGCCGGCCGATATTCGCGCACGTATCGACGAAGTGCAGGAGAAGGCCGGCTTCATCCCGAACGTGTTCCTCACGCTGGCGCATCGCCCCGACGAATTCCGCGCATTTTTCGCGTATCACGATGCGCTGATGGTCAAAGCGGGCAATCTCAGCAAAGGCGAACGCGAGATGATCGTGGTTGCCACGAGCGCAGTGAATCAGTGTCTGTATTGTGTCGTTGCGCACGGTGCGCTGGTGCGCATCTATGAAAAGCAGCCGTTGCTTGCCGATCAGGTGGCCGTCAACTACCTCAAGGCCGACCTGAGCGAGCGCCAGCGGGCGATCCTCGGTTACGCGATGAAAGTGTGCGAGCGCTCCCACGAAGTCGGCGACGACGATTACGCGGCGTTGCGCCGACACGGCCTCGACGATGAGGACATCTGGGACATCGCCGCGATCACGGCGTTTTTCGGCATGTCCAACCGCATCGCCAATGCCATCTCGATGCGGCCTAACGACGAATTCTTTTTGATGGGACGCGTGCCGCGCAAGTAGGGCCGCCTCCGCACTCCTTAATTTTCAGCCCATGATTTTTGTGACTGGCGGTGCCGGATTTATCGGCGCGAATTTCATTCTTGACTGGCTCGCGCAACATGACGAGCCGGTGTTGACCATCGACAAGCTGACTTACGCGGGCAATCTCGCCAATCTTGCCAGTATCGAGCATGACCGGCGACATCGCTTTGCCCAAGTTGATATCTGCGACCGCGACGCGCTCGATCGACTGTATGCCGAGCATCGCCCGCGCGCGGTGCTGCACTTCGCGGCGGAAAGCCATGTCGACCGTTCCATTCATGGCCCTGGCGACTTCGTGCAGACGAACATCGTCGGCACATTCACGATGCTCGAAGCCGCACGCGCCTATTGGGGAACGCTCGACGGCGAGGCGCGCGATGCCTTCCGCTTCCTGCACGTCTCGACGGACGAAGTCTATGGCTCGCTGAGCCCGAGCGATCCGGCATTCACCGAGACCACGCCTTACGCGCCCAACAGCCCGTACTCGGCGTCCAAGGCCGGGTCCGACCATCTGGTGCGAGCCTATCACCACACGTATGGTCTGCCGGTACTCACGACCAACTGCTCGAACAACTACGGCCCGTACCAATTCCCCGAAAAGCTCATTCCGCTGGTGATTGCCAATGCGCTGGCCGGCAAGCCGCTGCCGATCTATGGCGACGGCAGCAACGTGCGCGACTGGCTGTACGTCGGTGACCATTGCGCCGCCATTCGCGAGGTGCTTGCCAGAGGCGTCGTGGGCGAGGTCTACAACGTGGGCGGCTGGAACGAGCAGAACAACCTCTCGGTCGTGAAGCATCTGTGCGCATTGCTCGACGAACTATCGCCGCGTGCCGACGGAAAGTCGTATGGCGATCAGATCACGTTTGTCACCGATCGTCCGGGCCACGACCGTCGCTATGCCATCGACGCGCGCAAGCTTGAGCGCGAACTGGGCTGGCGCCCAGCCGAGACGTTCGAGACCGGCATGCGCAAGACGGTGCAGTGGTACCTCGCCAACGGAGAGTGGGTGCGCCAGGTGCAGTCGGGCGAATACCAGCGCTGGATCGAGACACACTATCAAAAGAACGACTGAGGCACGCATGAGTATCAAGCGCAAGGGCATCATCCTCGCCGGCGGCTCCGGTACGCGACTGTATCCGGCGACGCTGGCCGTCTCCAAGCAGTTGCTCCCGGTGTACGACAAGCCGATGATCTACTACCCGCTGACCACGCTGATGCTGGCGGGGATTCGCGACGTGCTGATCATCTCGACGCCGCAGGACACGCCGCGCTTCGAGCAACTGCTGGGCGACGGCAGCCAGTGGGGCCTGAACCTGCAATACGCCGTGCAACCGTCGCCGGACGGACTGGCGCAGGCATTCCTGATCGGCGCGGACTTCATCGGTCGCGATCCGTGCGCGTTGGTGCTCGGCGACAATCTGTTCTACGGTCACGATTTCGCGTCACTGCTTTCGGCAGCGAATAGCCAGACGGATGGAGCCTCCGTGTTCGCGTATCGCGTGCACGATCCGGAGCGATACGGCGTAGTGACGTTCGATGAGAAGGGCAAGGCCATCGAACTCGTCGAGAAACCCAAGGAGCCGAAGTCGCGTTACGCCGTGACCGGTTTGTACTTCTGCGATAACGACGTGATCGAGATCGCACGGTCGATCAAGCCGTCGGCGCGCGGTGAGCTGGAAATCACCGACGTGAACAACGAGTATCTGCGTCGCGGCAAGCTCAACGTCCAGATCATGGGTCGCGGATATGCATGGCTGGATACCGGCACGCATGAATCGATGCTCGAAGCGAGTACGTTCATCCAGACGATCGAAAGCCGTCAGGGCTTGAAGGTCGCGTGCCCCGAGGAGATCGCCTACCGGCGTGGCTGGATCGACGCCGCCGCGATCGAGGCGCTCGCGCAGCCGCTCGCCAAGACCGGTTACGGCCAATACCTGCTCTCGATGCTGCGCGAGCGGTTGTTCTGAGTCTGCCGCATCGCACTCCTTCGATTCTTACCGGTATCTCGCTATGCAAGTGATTCCCACCGCCATTCCCGCCGTTTGCGTGATCGAACCCAAGGTCTTTGGCGACGCCCGCGGCCATTTCTTCGAGAGCTTCAACCAGCGCAACTTCGACAACGCGCTGGGCGAGACGCTCACGTTCGTGCAGGACAACCAGTCGCGCTCGGCCCGAGGCGTGCTGCGCGGGCTGCACTACCAGGTCAAGCAACCGCAGGGCAAGCTCGTGCGCGTGCTGCACGGCGAAATTTACGATGTCGCGGTCGATATCCGTGAAGGCTCGCCGACCTTCGGCCAGTGGGTCGCGGAAGTGCTGAGCGCCGAAAACAAGAAACAGTTGTGGATTCCTGCGGGCTTCGCGCACGGTTTTGTCGTCACGTCGGAGACGGCCGAAGTGCTGTACAAGACCACGGACTATTGGGCGCCGCAGTTCGAACGCTGCATTCGCTGGGACGACCCGACGCTCGCGATTCCCTGGCCGCTCGACGGCATCACGCCGAACGTCTCGGACAAGGATCGGCAGGGCATGCTGTTCTCGGACTTCCGGCACGAAGCGTGATGCCCCGTACGGGACCATGTCCCGTACGCGTTGCCTCCGGCCGTCGCGGCCCGGTCGTCAATCGACGGCGGGTCCGGCGGCCGTTGCTTTTGCAGGCGTCGTCGGGATGTCGGCAATGTCGGCAATGCTGGCGACGTCGCCCTCACCCGGCGCGGCGGACGTGTCGCCCGTCACCCGCAGCACTCTGACGGCGCGCAGACCAAAGCGCGCGCTGAGTGCGTCCGCCACGCTCTGCGATGACGGTTCCGTGCCGCCGCCAACGGGTGAGCCATCCGCCCCCGAGGTGCCAGAGCGCGCCGGGTCACGCAGCCCTTCGACAATCACGTCGGCCTCCAGCCCGTTGTTCAGGTAATGCAGTTTGACGTCGTGCAGCGCCAGCGCATTGGCGCGGCACAGTGCCTCTGCCGCGCCGACCACGACCGAGCGCGCAGGCCATTGCTGCAACGCAGTGCCCTTGGTGTCGCTCTCGGGATCGACGTGTACGAGCACATCGAGAATCTGCGGCTCGAGCATGACCGTCGCGCGTGCCTGTTCCGCGATGTAGTGTCCCTCGGACACCGACAATCGCGCATCGACGAGGATGTGCACGTCGACCACGATCTCGTCGCCCATGCGGCGCGTGCGCAGCATGTCGATGGTGCGCACGCCGGGCGTCGCGAGCAGACGCTCCCGAATGGTGACGGTCGTGGCGTCGTCCACGCCGCGATCGATGAGGTCCTGCAACGCGTTCCAGCCGAACTTCCAGCCGGTGCGTCCGATCATCAGGCCCACGAGGGCGGCGGCGAGCGGGTCGAGAATGCGGTAGCCCGCGAGGTTGCCCAGAATACCGAACGCCACGACGAGCGACGACAGCGCGTCGGAGCGCGCGTGCCACGCGTTGGCCACGAGCATCGCCGAGCGCACGCGTTGCGCGGCGCGCAGCATGTAGCGAAACAGCCCTTCCTTGCTGACCAGCACCAGAACGGCGACGACCAGCGCGATCGTGTGCACTTCCGGAATGTCTTCGGGGTGCAGCAACCGCTCGATGCCGCGCCACAGCATGCCTGCTCCCACGACGAGCAGAATGACGCCGAGAAACAACGACGCCGCGTTCTCGTAACGGCTATGGCCGTAGGGGTGATCGGCGTCCGGCGCGCGGGCGCTGCCGCGCGCGGCAGCCAGCACGACGAAGTCCGAGACGATGTCCGAGAGCGAGTGAATGCCGTCGGCAATCAACGCCTGCGAACGGGCGAAGATGCCGATGACGATCTGCGCCGTCGTGAGCAAGATGTTGACCCAGATGCTGACCCAGGTCGTATGACGTGCGACGGCATGCTTGTCGAGCGCCTCGCTCGAGGCTGCCAGGTTATCGTAGTTCGAGTAGGGCATGACGTCGGAACGTGCGAGCGCTGCGTTGGGTTACACCAGGATGATGTCGTACTGCTCCTGATGGAACGACGATTCCACCTGCAGCGAAATCGGCTTGCCGACGAAGTCGATGAGCATCGCGAGATGCTGCGACTCTTCCTCCAGGAACAAGTCGACGACCGCCTGCGAAGCGATCAGACGGAATTCGCGCGGGTTGAACTGGCGCGATTCGCGCAGAATCTCGCGCAGGATGTCATAGCACAGCGTGCGCGGCGTTTTGACCTGTCCCTTGCCCTGGCAGACGGCACATGGCTCGCACAGTACATGGGCGAGCGATTCGCGTGTGCGCTTGCGGGTCATCTCGACCAGCCCGAGCTGGGAGAAGCCATTCACGGTGATGCGTGTGCGGTCGCGCGCGAGCGCCTTCTTCAGCTCGGCCAGCACCGAGTCGCGGTGCTCGGTGTTCTCCATGTCGATGAAGTCGATGATGATGATCCCGCCCAGATTGCGCAGCCGCAACTGGCGCGCGATCATCAATGCCGCTTCGAGGTTCGTCTTGAAGATCGTGTCGTCGAAGTTGCGCGCACCGACATAGCCACCGGTGTTCACGTCGATGGTCGTCATCGCCTCGGTCTGATCGATCATCAGATACCCGCCGGACTTGAGATCGACACGGCGCGACAGCGCGCGCTCGATTTCCGTCTCGACGTTGTACAGGTCGAAGAGCGGCCGCTCGCCGGTGTAATGCGTGAGCTTGCCGAGCACCGCCGGTGTGTACGTTGTCGCGAATTCCGCCAGTTTCTGGAACGTCTCGCGCGAGTCGACCAATATCTTGCCGGTTTCCTCGTGCACGAAGTCGCGCAGCACGCGCTGGGCGAGGTTCAGATCCTGGTACAGCAGCGCCGGCGCCGGCATGCGTGTGCTCTGCTCGCCGATGGTCTGCCAGGACTTGCGCAGATAGGCGATGTCGTTCGCCAGTTCGGCGTCGGCCGCGTCTTCCGCAATCGTGCGCACGATGAAGCCGCCTTTCTCGTCGGCCGGCACGAGCGCCTGGATCTTGCTGCGCAACGCCTCGCGCTCCGCTTCGCTCTCGATACGCTGCGAAATACCGATATGGGGCTCCTGCGGCAGGTAGACGAGCGTGCGCCCGGCAATGCTGATTTGCGTCGACAGGCGCGCGCCCTTGGTGCCGATCGGGTCCTTGATGACCTGCACCATCAGCGTCTGCCCCTCGAACACCGTCTTCTCGATGGGCGGCTGCGGGTGCGGCGTGGACGTGTCGTTGCTCGTGCGCGGATGCCAGATATCGGCCACGTGCAGGAACGCCGCGCGCTCCAGCCCGATATCGATGAACGCCGATTGCATGCCCGGCAGCACGCGCACGACCTTGCCCAGGTAGATGTTGCCGACCAGACCGCGCGAGAGCGTGCGCTCGATGTGCAATTCCTGCACCGCTCCGAGCTGCATGAGCGCCACACGGGTTTCCTGTGGCGTGATGTTGACCAGAATGTCTTCGTTCATAAAGTGTCGACCGGACTCGGTAGGCTTGGCAAATTCGGTGGGTGTCAGAAGTCGACGCCGGCCTGGCGCAACAGCGCGGCGGTCTCGCACAACGGTAGCCCCATGATGCCGGAGTAGCTGCCGTCGATACGCAGCACGAATTCGGCGGCCCTGCCCTGAATCCCGTAAGCGCCCGCTTTGCCCCTCGGCTCGCCCGAGGCGACGTAGCGCTCGATCTCCTCACGGCGCATCGGCCGGAACCAGACGTGAGAAATGTTCACTGCCTGATGGATCTGGCCGTCGGCGCACACGGCGACGGCGGTCAGCACGCGATGGCGCGTGCCCGACAGACGAGCGAGCACGGCGCAGGCGTCGGCGTCGTCGAACGGCTTGCCGAGGATGGTGCCGTCCAGGCACACCGTCGTATCGGCGGCAAGAATGGGGGCGCCGGGCAGGCCGGCGCGGGCCAGGCGAGCGATAGCCGCCTCGGCCTTGGCGCGCGTGACGCGCTGCACGTAGTCGTCGGGCGGCTCACCCGGCAGCACGGCTTCGAGCGCTTCGGCGTCCTCGTGGGCCGCCGGCAGCAGCATTTCGAAGCGAACGCCGAGCTGCTGCAGCAGTTCCTGACGGCGGGGGCTTTGCGACGCGAGATAGATGTACGGCATGGCGGCTTGGCTTGAATTCGTCCAACCCGGCACACGACTTCGCAACGATCTGCAATCGCGTGCACCGGGCCGCGGGATGGGCTGGGCGAGGGGAACGTCCTATTATGCCGCCTTGCGCCCATGCCCGCCAGCGCGCAGGGCGGGTGGACAGCGGCATAGGAGGGGACTTCGACGCGGACATGGACCGGAAAACGGGCGGACTGCCGTCGATGGTTCCCCGGCAGAGGCTCAGGCGTCGTCGAGGAAATCGGCGCCGATCAGGTCGATGCGGTCGGTGCAGATGGCATCGACCCCCCACGCCGCCAGTTCGCGCGCGCGGACCGGATCGTTGACCGTGTAGACCAGCATCTGCAGGCCGGCCGCCTTGATTTGTGCGACCTGCGGGCCGTCGAGCGGCTGATGGCTTGCGTGCAGCGAGACCGTGCCGAGCTTGCGGGCGTCCTCGCGCCAATGCACCGGAACGGCTTCATACAGCATGCCGCGCGGCAGGTCGGGGGCAGCGGCAGCTGCCGCTTCGAGGGCCTCGTAGGAGAACGACGAGAGCAGAGGCGGCAGGGCCTGGCCCGCCCACAGCGCCTGAACGGCCTCGGCGACCCGCTTGCCCGTTTCCGCCTCGCGGCCCGGGCACGGCTTGATCTCGACGTTCGCCGCCAGCCCCAGCGCCATACAGCGCTCGGCCACCTGGGCGAGGGTCGGCATCACCTGCCCTGCGAAGCGTGCGCCGAACCAACTGCCGGCGTCGAGCTTCGCGATGTCGGCGTAAGTCATCTGCGCGGCGGCACCGTGGCCGTTGCTCGTGCGATCGACGGTGTCGTCGTGCAGCAGGAAGACAGTGTTATCCGCCGAGAGCTTGGCATCGAACTCGACCATGCGCAGGCCGAGCGACGCGCCCGTCTCGAAGGCGGCCAGCGTGTTTTCCGGCGCCAGCTTGCCGCCGCCACGGTGCGCGACGATGCGCGGATAGGGCCAGGTGGGCCAAAGCGGGGCCGGTGTCGAGCGATCGCTCATGCTTCGACTCGCTTGCCGGTGGCCGGATCGAACAGATGCAAGGCCTTGGCCGAGATGGCCAGCGGCACCACGGTGCCCGCCGCCGGACGCATCTCGTGCGGCAGACGCACCGTAACGGGCTGCTCGCCCCAGCGGCCGTGGGCCAGATTGTCGGCGCCGAGCAGTTCGAGCTGATCGACGAGGATACTCGTCTGCGCGGCAAAGGCCCCCAGGCCGTTTTGCGGATCGGCGGGCACCAGATGCTCGGGGCGCACGCCAAGCACGAGCTCACGGTTGGCGTACGCCATGCTCGTGGGCGGCAGGCGCAGGGCCGGTCCGCCGCCGTCGACCTGGAACGTGCGACCTTCCGTGTCGACACGGCCCTTGAGCAGGTTCATGGCGGGCGAGCCCATGAAGCTCGCCACGAACAGCGACGCCGGGCGCTCGTACACGTCCGTCGGTGTGCCGATCTGTTCCGCGTAGCCCTTGTTCATGACGATCACGCGATCGGCCAGCGTCATCGCTTCGATCTGATCGTGCGTGACATACAGACTGGTGGTTTTCAGGCGGGCGTGCAGTCGCTGGATTTCCAGGCGCATTTGCACGCGCAGCTTGGCGTCGAGGTTCGAGAGCGGCTCGTCGAACAGGAATACCGCGGGCTCGCGCACGATCGCGCGGCCCATGGCCACACGCTGACGCTGACCGCCCGAGAGTTCGCGCGGCTTGCGGGCGAGCAGGGGTTCCAGTTCCAGAATGCGCGCGGCGGCGAGTACGCGCTCGTCGATGGTCGCCTTGGCGATGCCGCGGATCTTCAGGCCATACGACATGTTCTGGCGCACATCCATGTGCGGATACAGCGCATAGTTCTGGAACACCATCGCGATGTTGCGGTCCTTCGGCTCCAGTTCATTGACGACCTGCGAGCCGATCAGGATGCTGCCTTCGCTGACCGATTCGAGGCCGGCGACCATGCGCAGCAGCGTCGACTTGCCGCAGCCCGAGGGACCGACGATGACGACGAATTCGCCGTCTTCGATGTCGATGTCGACCCCGTGCAGGACATAGTTTTTCCGGTCGTAGGTTTTCTTGACGTGATGGAGTTTGAGATTTGCCATGATTACTTTTCCGAATCGACCAGACCGCGCACGAACCAACGTTGCATGAGCAACACCACCGCGAGCGGCGGCAGCATGGCGAGCAGCGTGGCGCTCATGACGAGTTGCCATTGGGTGGCGGTGTCGCCGCTGCCGATCATGCTCTTGATGCCGACCACGGCCGTCGTCATCGACGGGGCATTGGTCACCAGAATCGGCCACAGGTACTGATTCCAGCCATAGATGAAGGTGATGACGAACAGCGCCGCGATATTCGTCTTCGACAGCGGCAGCACCACATCGAAGAAGAACCGCATCGGGCCGGCGCCGTCGATGCGCGCGGCTTCGACGAGTTCGTCGGGCAGCGTCATGAAGAACTGCCGGAACAGGAACGTGGCCGTGGCCGAGGCGATGAGCGGCAGCGTGAGGCCCGTATAGCTGTTGATGAGGCCGAGCGTCGAGATCACCTGCACCGTCGGGAATATGCGAACCTCGACCGGCAGCATCAGCGTGACGAAGATCAGCCAGAAGAACAGATTGCGCAACGGGAAGCGGAAGTACACGATGGCGAAGGCCGACAGGATCGACACCGAGATCTTGCCGAAGGTGATGACTAGCGCCATGAACAGGCTGTTGCCGAGCATCAGCCCGAACGGCATTGCGGAATCGCCCGTGCCCTGGTTCCAGACGGTAGCGAGGTTCTGCAGCAGGTGCGTGCTCGGGATGAGCGACAAGGGAACGTTGAAGATCTCGCGCTCGTTCATGGTGGCGGCGACGAACGCCACATAGAGCGGGAAGACCACCAGCAGCACGCCGATGACCAGCATGACGTGGCAGAAGATATCCAGGCCGCGACGGTTCTCGATCATGCGTATTGCACCTTGCGTTCGATGAAACGGAACTGCACGACCGTGAGCACGATGACGATGGCCATCAGCACTACCGACTGGGCAGCCGAGCTGCCGAGGTCGAGCCCCTTGAACCCTTCCGAGTAAATCTTGTAGATCAGCGTCATGGTCGACTGACCCGGACCGCCGCCGGTCGCGGCATCGATCACCGGGAAGGTGTCGAAGAACGAGTACACGAGGTTGACCACCAGCAGGAAGAACGTCGTCGGCGAGATCAGCGGCAACACCAGTCCGAAGAACCGCCGGATCGGCCCGGCGCCGTCGATCGCCGCCGCTTCCACGAGCGAGCGCGGAATCGCCTGCAAGCCCGCATAGAAGAACAGGAAGTTGTAGCTGATCTGCTTCCAGATCGAAGCGAGCACGACGAGGAACATCGCCTGGCCGCCGTTGAGCGCGTGATTCCACTCGATGCCGAGCTTCGCCAGGCCGTAGGTGACGAGACCGATACTCGGATTGAACAGGAACGCCCACAGCACGGCCGCAATGGCGGGTGCTACGGCGTAAGGCCAGATGAGCAGTGTCTGGTACGTGCGCTTGCCGCGCGTGACGCGGTCGGCCATGGCCGCGAGCAGCAACGAGATGACCAGTCCGCAGACCGTCACCAGCCCGCTGAAGACCATCGTGGTGCGAAACGACGCGAGGTAGAGCGGGTCGCGCCACAGCGAAACGAAGTTGTCCAGGCCGACGAACTGGCTGGACAGCCCGAAGGCGTCCTGCGCCGAGGTCGATTGCCACAGGGCTTCGCCCGCGGGCCACAGGAAGAACACGACGGTGATGAGCAGCTGCGGGGCGACGAGCGCGTAGGGCAGCCAGCCGGTGCCGAAGCGAGGGCGTTCTCTGGAGGTATGCGCCATAACGTAATGAGCGGAAAAAACCAACCCGGCCCATGTCGTCGACGGGGCCGGGTGGTCAGGGTAACGTCACGATTCTAACGTCACGATGTGCGCGGCGAACGCGGTCAAGTTGCCGGCGTCGCGCGCGCCATCGTGCGCTGCGGGCCGCTTAGCTGCCCTGCTTCTCGAAGCGGCGCAGCAGTTCGTCGCCACGGGTGACCGCCTTGTCCAGAGCGGCTTTGGGCGTTTGCTTGCCGCTCCACACGCCTTCGAGTTCTTCGTCGACCACCGTGCGAATCTGCGGCATGTTGCCCAGGCGCAGACCTCGCGTGAACGGCAGGGGCGGCTTGTTGAGCATCTGCTTGATGGCCATGTCGGCGCCAGGATGCTTCGCGTAGAAGCCCTGCTTCTCGGTCAGTTCGTAGGCGGCCTTCGTCACCGGCAGATAACCGGTGTCCTGGTGCCACTTCGCCGCCACGGCCGGCGACGCAAGGTAGTTCAGAAACTTGGCCACACCCTTGTACTCGGCGGACGACTTGCCGGCGAGTACCCACAGGCTGGCGCCACCGATGATGGCATTCTGCGGCGCACCCTTCACGTCGGCGTCGTACGGCATCATGCCCACGCCGTAGTTGAACTTGGCGTACTTGGCGATATTGGCGAGGGCCCCCGAGGTGGTCATCGCAATGCCGCAGTCGCCGCTGTAGAACTTCGACGTCACTTCGTCCTTGCGGCCCACGTAGGTGAACGTGCCTTCCTTGGCCATGTCGGCCAGGAACTGGATGTGCTTGATCTGCTGCGGGCCGTTGAAGTTCAGCTTGGCGTCAAGACCGTCGAAACCGTTGTTCTTCGTGGCGAACGGCAGGGCATGCCAGGCGCTGTAGTTCTCGAGCTGCGTCCAGCCCTGCCAGCCCGTGCTGAAACCGCACGACATGCCGGCAGCCTTGAGCTTCTCGGCATCGGTCTTCACGTCGGCCCAGGTCTTCGGCGGGGCGTTCGGATCGAGACCCGCCTTCTTGAAGGCGTCCTTGTTGTAGTACAGCACCGGCGTCGAGCTGTTGAACGGCATCGACACGAGATGATTGGTCTTGCTGTCGGCGTAGTAGCTCGCCACGGTCGGCACGAACGCCGCTTCGTTGAACGGCTCGCCGGCGTCCTTCATAACTTGCCACACCGGCTTGACGGCCTTCTTGGCCTGCATCATCGTGGCCGTGCCCACTTCGTACACCTGAAGAATGGCGGGGGCATTGCCGGCGCGGAACGCGGCGATACCGGCCGCCAGCCCTTGCTCGTAGTTGCCCTTGTAGATCGGGACAATCTTGTAATCGCTTTGCGACGCGTTGAAATCGTTGGCGATCTGGTTGACGCGCTCGCCAAGGGCCGATTCCATGGAGTGCCAGAACTGAATCTCGGTCGCGGCCAGGGCCGACGTGCTCATGCCGAACGTCATTGCAGCGCCAACGCCGGCCAGGACGATACTTCGCAGGGACGGTTGCTTCATGCCAATCTCCGGGGGTTCACGAGAAGTCTAATTGTTGTTCGCGGTGCGAACTGTGTAGCGCGGCGTAGACTACCACGTCACTGTGTTTTTTCCACCCGCAGCGCACAACGCGTGTTGCATGGAGGCGTCGATGGGGGATTGACAATCGCGCATGGGGGGGCGGGCGGCGACGCGTTGCGCGTCGTTTGAGGTTCGGCGCAACGTGGCATTGCGCCGCACAACGTGAATCGACTTATTTTCGACTTATTTCTGACATGCGGCGTTGTCAGACGCGGTGATAGGGGTGATTGGCATTGATGCTCCACGCGCGGTAGAGCTGCTCGGCGAGCAATACCCGCACCATGCCGTGGGGCATGGTGAGGCTGGAAAGTCGGATGAGGGTGTCGGCGCGCGCCTTGAGAGCTGGGTCGAGCCCGTCGGCACCGCCGATCACGAACGCGACGTCGCGTCCGTCCTGCTGCCAGCCGGTGAGCGACTGGGCCAGACGCATCGTCGTGAGGTCCTGTCCGCGTTCGTCCAGGCACACGAGACGGCAGCCACGCGGCAGGGCCGCGTCGATACGCTGCGCCTCGGCCGCCATGACGGTCTCGGCCGTGCGGGAGTTGGAGCGTTGCTCCGGCTTGATTTCCTTGAGTTCGATGCGCAGCTCGGGCGGCATGCGCTTGGCGTACTCGGCGAAAGCGGTCTCGATCCAGCCGGGCATCTTGTGCCCGACCGCGAGAATGAACAGACGCATGACGGCAGACTCCCGCGCAGCGCCGGCTTACTTTGCCTTGCGGCGGGCAGGGGCCGGGGCGTCGAGCGCGTCGTGCGCTTCTTCCACTTCGTCTTCGTGATCTTCCACGCTGGCCTTGGCGCCGGCCTTGGTGCCGGCGGCTTTCAGGCGCACCGGCTTTTCGCCCCAGATTTCTTCGAGGTTGTAATACTGGCGCAGAGCCGGCTGCATGATGTGGACGATGGCGTCGCCCGTGTCGACCAGCACCCATTCGCCCACGTCTTCGCCTTCCATGCTGACGATGTCGCCGCCGGCGGCCTTGACCTTGTCGCGCACGCTGGCGGCGAGCGCCTTGGTCTGGCGATTGGACGTGCCGCTCGCGATGATCACGCGCTCGAACAGGGCGGTGAGGTGCTCGGTGTTGAACACCTTGATGTCCTGGGCCTTGACGTCATCGAGGGCGTCGACGATCAGGCGCTGAAGTTTACGAATATCCATAGTGCGTCTTTTTGGTGAAACAGGGGGCGCCGAGGCGGCGGCCCGGCAAGGGCCGTCAGGCGCGATACAGGTGTTGCGCGCGGATGTAATGCCACACGGGTTCGGGCAGGTTCGCCGGGGGCGTGGCCGCGTCTCGCGCTTGCGCCAGTGTGGCGCGCAACTCGGTGGCGGAGATGTCGACAGCCAGTGAGTTGTCGATCAGGATGCCGCCGCATGGCGTGGATTGTACCCTGAGTGCGGACTTCTCCCGTTCGGCGAAGACCTGGCGCAGCGGCAAGGAGGCGCTGGCCCACCGGAAACCGGGGCGTGCGGCCGCGCAGACGTGGGCGTAGTCGAACAGTTCGCGCCAGGCGTGCCAGGTGTCCAGGCGCACCAGTTGGTCGGAGCCGATGAGCAGCGACAGCGACGCTTGCGGGCCGATGTCGCGGCGCATCTCACGCAGCGTGTCGACGGTATAGCTCGGTCCGGCCCGCTCGATTTCGCGCGTGCTGACGCTCAGTCGCGTGGTCGGTTGCGTGCGGGCCAACTCGGCGGCGAGCTGCGTCGCGGCCAGACGCGTCATGGCCAGCCGATGCTCGGCCGGGGTGCTGCCTTGCTTCTGTGGCTGCTGGCCGGCGGGCATCAGGATCAGTTCGTCGAGCGCGAGCGTGCGGGCGAACAGCGCACCCAGCGCGAGGTGGCCGGTGTGAATGGGATCGAACGTGCCGCCCAGCACGCCGATGCGCGGGATCGAACCGGCGGGCGACGCGTGCGTGGCGTGTGGCGAGGCAGGGGACGAGACGCTCATGCGGGGCCGGCCTTCACACCCACTCGCGGCGAACGAGGAAGTCGGTATAGAGCATCGCTTCCGGCGTGTCCGGCTCGGGCTTCCAGTCGTAGTGCCATTTCACGATCGGCGGCATCGACATCAGGATCGATTCGGTGCGGCCCCCCGATTGCAGGCCGAAATGGGTGCCACGGTCCCAGACCAGGTTGAATTCGACGTACCGGCCGCGTCGGTGGGCCTGGAAATCGCGCTCGCGCTCGCCGTAGGGCATGCCGCGACGGCGCTCGACGATCGGCACATACGCGTCGAGGAAGGCGTCTCCCACGCTTTGCATGACGGCAAAGCCCGTATCGAAGCCCCCCCCCGAGAAATCGTCGAAGAAGATGCCGCCGATGCCGCGCGGCTCCTGGCGGTGCTTCAGGTAGAAGTACTCATCGCACCACGTCTTGAAGCGCGGATACCACGTGGTGTCGAACGGATCGAGCGCGTCCTTGCAGGTCTGGTGAAAGTGCCGGCAGTCCTCTTCGAACGCATAGTAGGGCGTGAGATCCATGCCGCCGCCGAACCAGAACGCGGGCAACTGGCCGGGCGCCGTGGCGATCAGGATGCGCACATTGAAGTGCACGGTCGGGCAGTATGGATTGCGCGGGTGCAACACCAGCGAGACGCCGAGGGCTTCGAAGCCGCGCCCGGCCAACTCGGGGCGGGACGCGCTGGCCGAGCCCGGCAGCTTGTCGCCGACCACATGGGAGAAGTTCACGCCGCCGCGCTCGAAGAAGTCGCCGTCGTCGAGCACGCGGGTGCGACCGTCGCCGCGCAGCGCGCCATCGGCCGGGCGTTGCCAGTCGTCGGCGAGGAAGCGTTTGCCGTCAAGGCGCGCGAGCGTCTCGACAATGCGGTCCTGAAGCCCGAGCAGATAAGTACGCACCGCACCCGTATCCGGTGCTGGTGCGGCGTCTTGCGCTGTCATGCTGTGACGTCCCGATGCGTGGTAATACCGCGATTGTACCGGCAGCCACGCGTTCGGGGGGCGGGCCGGCGCGGCAAACCGTCGCGCCGGATGCGGCCCGGATGACCTGCATCAAACCCCGTCGATCAGGGCGCGGGGGCATTGGGCAGCGGACTGGCCGCGGCCACGCCGCCCGCAGACGCAGGGGACATTCCCTTGTTGAGGTCGCCCGGCGGGGGCATGAGGATCTGGCGCGTCGTCGGCACCGGCCACTGCGCCGTGCCACCGACCTCGGCGATGGCCCGGTTGGTATCGAAATACACCTGCCAGTAGTCGCGGTTGTGGCAATACGGGCGCACCGCGAGCACCGGCCCGGCCGGCGTGAATTCGAGAATCGCTACGTCGACGGCCGGCGTGCCCATCACGTTCGGGATCTGGGCGATGCGTGCCTTCAGGCGCGCCATCGCGTCCTGCACATCGACCGTGTGGGCGAGCTGCGCTGTCAGGTCGACGCGGCGGAACGCGTTGGCGTCATACACCGTGATGTTGTCGCCGAAGACCTTCGTGTTGCCCACATACACGCGCAGATTGTCGGCCGTCGTGAGCGTGGTGACGAACAGGCCGATCTCGTCGACCACCCCGGTCACGCCGCCTGCGCTGATCATGTCGCCGGTCTTGAACGGGCGCAGCACGATGAGGAAGATGCCCGAGGCGAAGTTCGACAGGAGTCCGGACCAAGCGGCGCCGATGGCGATGCCGGCGGCGGCGAGCAACGCGGCGAACGACGTCGTCTCGATACCGCAGACGCTGAGGATGGAAATGATCAGGGCAATGCGCAGGGCGATGCGCAGTGTCGATTCGGTGTAGCGAACGAGGGTGGGATCGATGGCGCGTCGGGTCATGGCGCTGCGCACGAGCCGCGCCACCACATTGATGACGATACCGCCGACTATCCAGATGACGACGGCCATCAGAATCTTCAGGCCGAAGGGCATCAGGTAATCGTTGACCAGCTTGTCGAGATCGAACATGAAAGTCTCCGTCGAGCGAGGGTCTGTCGGGAAAACTGCATGACATCCGCCGGGGCTGGCCGGACGCGCGGCAGGCAAGGACTGACGCGCCCGCGCGGTGTCAGCGTGCCAACTTGCCCCGCGCTTGTCAATCGCGACCGTGTGACGGTGTCCGGCGGCGTGCGGCGCGCGGGGACGCCGCCAAAACGACAACGGCCCGGGCGACATGACGTCCCCCGGGCCGTGACACAACGGTTCGGCGCTTGCTCAGCGCTTGTTCAGCGCATATCCGGCACTGCAAGGTCTCCCTTGAGGCGCGCCCGGACAGACACCGACTGACTGACTTCGACCCACTGACTTCGACCCACTGACGTCGACCCCCTTACTCCGGTTTGCGCGCCAGTGCACGGTTGCCGATGTCGTGGCGATACTGCATGCCGTCGAAACTGATCTGATTGACGGTCTGGTACGCCACGCTCTGCGCGCCGCGCACCGTGTCGGACAGGCCGACCACGCACAGCACGCGCCCGCCGGTCACTGTCAGCACGTCGTTCTCAAGCTGGGTACCCGCGTGGAACGTCACGCAATCGGCCGTCTCGGCGGGCACTTCGGAGATCCGGTCGCCCTTGCGCGGGGTGTCAGGATACCCGTGCGCGGCAAGCACTACGCCCAGCGCGTAACGGCGATCCCAGTCGAGTTCGACCTTGTCGAGCGTGCCGGCAATCGCGTGCTCGACCACCACAGAGAAGTCGCCCTTCAGGCGCGCCATGATCGGCTGCGTCTCAGGGTCGCCCATACGGCAGTTGAATTCGAGCGTCTTGACGTTGCCTTGGGCGTCGATCATCAGGCCGGCATACAGGAAGCCCGTAAAGCGGATGCCGTCGGTTTCCATGCCGCGCACGGTCGGCAGAATGATCTCGCGCATCACGCGCGCATGGATCTGCGGCGTGACGATCGGCGCGGGCGAATAGGCGCCCATGCCGCCCGTGTTGGGGCCCTGATCGTTATCGAGCAAACGCTTGTGATCCTGCGACGTGGCAAGCGGCAGCACGTTCTTGCCGTCGACCATCACGATGAAGCTGGCTTCCTCGCCTTGCAGGAACTCCTCGATCACCACGCGGGCACCGGCGTCGCCGAGCTTGTTGTCCGCGAGCATCATGTCGACAGCGTGATGGGCTTCGTCAAGCGACATCGCCACGACCACGCCCTTGCCTGCGGCGAGGCCATCCGCCTTGATGACGATCGGTGCGCCCTTGGCGTCGATGTAGGCATGCGCGCTGACCGCGTCGGAGAACGTTTCGTAATCGGCGGTGGGAATGCCATGACGCTTCATGAACGCCTTGGCGAAGTCCTTCGAGGATTCGAGCTGGGCAGCTTCCTTGGTCGGGCCGAAGATCTTCAGGCCACGGGCGCGGAAGATATTGACGATACCGGCGGCGAGCGGCGTTTCCGGGCCGACCACCGTCAGCGCGATGCCTTCGCGCGCGGCGAACTCGGCGAGCACGTTCGGATCGCTGATCGGCACATTGCGCAGGCGCTCGTCGAGCGCTGTGCCGCCGTTACCTGGCGCGACATAAACCAATTGAATACGCGGCGATTGGGCAAGCTTCCACGCCAGCGCGTGTTCGCGGCCGCCCGAGCCGACAACCAGAATCTTCATCTTATTCCTCGATGACGGCGTTGGTGAATACTTCCTGCACGTCGTCGAGGTTTTCGAGCGCGTCGAGCAGCTTTTGCATCTTCACGGCGTCTTCGCCGGTGAAGACCACTTCGGTTTGCGGCTTCATCGTGACTTCCGCGACTTCGGCCTTCAGGCCGGCCGCTTCGAGCTTGCCCTTCACCGCCTGGAAGTCGTTCGCCGGGCAGATGACTTCGAAGCTGCCGTCGTCGTTGCCGATCACGTCATCGGCGCCGGCGTCGAGCGCCACTTCCATCAACTTGTCTTCCGGCGTTTCCGGCGAGAACAGGAACTGGCCGCAATGCGTGAAGAGGAAGGCCACCGAACCGTCGGTGCCCATGTTGCCGCCAAACTTCGAGAACGCATGACGCACTTCCGCGACGGTGCGCACGCGGTTGTCCGTCATGGTGTCGACGATCACGGCCGCACCGTTGATGCCATAGCCTTCGTAGCGGATTTCTTCGTAGTTGGCGCCGTCCAGACCGCCAACGCCGCGATCGATCGCGCGTTTGACGTTGTCCTTGGGCATGTTCGCGTCGGCCGCCTTTTCCACGGCCAGGCGCAGGCGCGGGTTGCTGTCGACGTCACCGCCGCCCAGACGCGCGGCCACCGTGATTTCCTTGATCAGGCGTGTCCAGACTTTACCGCGCTTGGCATCTGCCGCGGCCTTCTTGTGTT
This sequence comes from Pandoraea eparura, assembly GCF_902459725.1. Taxonomy (GTDB): domain Bacteria; phylum Pseudomonadota; class Gammaproteobacteria; order Burkholderiales; family Burkholderiaceae; genus Pandoraea; species Pandoraea eparura. Next base: position 224,489 of record NZ_CABPSH010000001.1, on the reverse strand, counting down.
TGATGTTGGCCCATTTGGAATGACCCGCCATGAATTTCTCCGTCGTGCCGCATTGAGCGGCGAAGTCCGAGCGGCAACCTGCCGCTATAATCGGAGGCAATTTTATCATGCCGCCGCACCGTGCCACGGGTGTTTGCTGCGCCGTGTCACGTGCTACGCCGCGACTACCGCCGAGGACTCTCAATGCCCCAGAAGCCCGTGCTGCCGCCGCCCTCGTCGCTTGCTGCCTCCCCAGCGGCATCTTCCCCTTCCCACGCCACCGCACACGCCCCGGCTGCCTCGAGCGCCGGCGGCGAGCCCGGCGACCGGCTCCTTATTGCGCGTAACGACCAGCATCTACTCGGCCTGCTGCCCGCCATGGGCAATCGCCACGGGTTGATTACCGGGGCAACGGGCACGGGCAAGACCGTCACGCTTCAGGTCATGGCGCAGGCCTTCTCCGACATCGGGGTGCCGGTGTTCCTCGCCGACGTGAAGGGCGACCTGACCGGCATCACGCAGCCCGGCGTCGAGACACCCAAGCTCAAGGCGCGCATCGCCCAGTTCGGTTTCGATACGCCCGATTGGCACGGTAGCCCGGCCACGCTTTGGGACGTGTTCGGCGAGCAGGGCCATCCCGTGCGCGCGACGGTCTCCGATCTCGGCCCCCTGTTGCTCTCGCGACTGCTGGGCCTGAACGAGACACAGACCGGCGTGCTCAACCTCGTCTTCAAGATCGCCGACGACAACGGCCTGCTGCTGCTCGACAGCAAGGACCTGCGCGCCATGCTTCAGCACGTGGGCGAGAACGCGTCGACCTTCACCACGCAATACGGCAACATCTCGGCCGCGTCGGTTGGGGCGATCCAGCGTGGGCTGCTCACACTCGAGCAACAGGGCGCCGACAAGTTCTTCGGCGAGCCGATGCTCGATATCGACGACTTCATGCAGACGGATGCGCAAGGGCGCGGCATCGTCAACATCCTCGCGGCCGACAAACTGCTGGCCGCGCCGCGCATTTACGCCACCTTCCTGTTGTGGCTGCTCGCCGAGCTGTTCGAGCGTCTGCCGGAAGTGGGCGATCCCGACAAGCCCAAACTCGTCTTCTTCTTCGACGAGGCGCATCTGCTGTTCAACGAGGCGCCGAAGCCGTTGCTCGAGCGCATCGAGCAGATGGTGCGTCTGATTCGTTCGAAGGGCGTTGGCGTGTACTTTGTGACGCAAAACCCGGTTGACGTACCGGACACCGTGCTCGGCCAGTTGGGCAATCGCGTGCAGCATGCGCTGCGGGCCTACTCACCACGCGATCAGAAGGCGGTCAAGGTGGCGGCGCAGACCATGCGTGCCAATCCATCGCTCGACATCGAAGCGGCGATCGGCGAATTGGGCGTGGGCGAAGCGCTGGTGTCGTTGCTCGACGAGAAGGGCCGCCCGGCCGTGACCGAGCGTGCGTACATCGCGCCGCCGGCCTCGCGTATTGGACCGATTACGCCACAGGAACGCGCATCGCTCATCGCCGCGTCGCTTGTGGCCGGCGTGTACGAAAAGGCGGTGGATCGCGAGTCGGCTTACGAGCGCCTTGTCGGGCGCACCCAGATGCGTCAGGCTGACGCTCCGCCCGTTTCCGCGGACGGCGCCGCGCCGCAAGCGCCAAATGACGCTGAGACATCCGGCGGGGGGCTGCTCGATGCCGTGAGGGACTCGCTCGGCGGCTTGCTGGGCGGTTCCGGCAGCTCGCGACGCAAGGATACGGTGGTCGAAGCGATGGTCAAGAGTACGGCGCGCACGATCGGCAGTCAGTTGGGCCGGGAGATCGTGCGCGGTGTGCTGGGCAGCATTCTCGGCGGCAGCAGGCGCCGATGACCGTGTTCGCCGGACGTCGCGGCAAGGCAACGGGCCAACGCTCGGCCGTGATTGCCTTGTGCCGCGCTGCTGACGTGCCGCCGGCACCGTCTCTCGCTCAACGTTTCCTCATGCCTCCATGTCGCTGAAATCTTCGCTGGAACCGGTGCGCACCGGCGTCGCCCACGATCCGTTGTGGCTGCGCGCCGCGCCGCTCATCTTTCTGTTTCTGTGGTCGGTCGGCTTTACCGTCGCCAAGATAGGTCTGGCGTACGCCGATCCGCTCACGTTTCTCGCGTTGCGCTACGGGCTGGTGCTCGTGCTGCTCGCGCCGCTGGCGATCGTCATGCGCCCGCCCTTACCGAAGACGGCGGCCGCGTGGGGCCATCTCATCGTCATCGGTCTGCTCATCCAGGCGCTGTACTTCAGCATGACGTATCTGGCGCTGCGTCTGGGCGTGTCGGCCGGTAGCGTCGCGCTGATTACGTCGCTGCAACCGATTCTCGTGGCGCTGGCCGTGCCGCATCTGGTGGGCGAGCGCGTAAGCGGTCTGAACTGGATAGGACTCGCGCTGGGGCTGGCGGGGGCGGCGCTGGTCATCGTGGCGCGCTCGGCGGTAGAGGTGACCTCGGCGCTGGGGCTGGCGCTGACGTTCGTGGCGCTGGGCGCGATCACCTGCGGCACGCTCTACGAAAAACGCTTCGGCGTGGGTCAGCACCCGGTCACGGCCAATCTGGTGCAGTACGCCGTGGGCTTTGCGGTGACCCTGCCGCTTGCCGGGTGGCTGGAGCCGATGCGTATCGATTGGACATGGCAGCTCGGCGCGTCGCTCGTCTATCTTGTGATCGGCAACTCGATCGTCGCGATTTCATTGCTGCTGGCGATGATCCGGCGCGGCGAGGCGTCGCGCGTCTCGGCGCTGTTTTTCCTCGTGCCGCCGTCGGCGGCGCTCGCGGCGTGGCTCATGGTCGGCGAACACATGCCGCCACTCGCGTGGGGAGGGATGGGGCTGGCGGCCGTTGGGGTGGCGATGGCCACGCGGCGCAAGGCCCGTTAGGGCGCGGGAAGCAGGCCCCGGCACGCGATGGCCGGGGCGTGCGATCTGGCGTCTGGCGCGTGTCAGTTCTTGGTGCCGAACAGGCGGTCGCCCGCGTCGCCCAGACCCGGAATGATGTAAGCGTGATCGTCCAGACGCTCGTCGAGCGACGCGACATACAGCTTCACGTCCGGATGCGCATCATGGAGCACCTTCACGCCTTCGGGCGCGGCCACGAGCGCGAGGAACGCGATATTCTCCGCCGCCACGCCGCGCTTGCGCAGCACGTCAACGGCGTGCACGGCCGAATAGCCGGTCGCCACCATCGGGTCGCACAGAATGAAACGGCGGTCGGCCACATCGGGCAGGCGCACCAGATATTCGACTGGACGATGCTGCTCGTCGCGATACACGCCGATGTGACCGACGCGTGCCGATGGCACCAGATCGAGCAGGCCGTCGCTCATTCCCACGCCGGCGCGCAACACCGGCACGATGGCGAGCTTTTTGCCTGCGATGACGGGCGCGTCCATGGCGACCATCGGCGTGTCGATGTGCTCGGTCGTGAGCGGCAGGTCGCGGGTGATCTCGTAGCCCATGAGCAAGGTGATTTCGCGCAGCAGACCGCGGAACGTGCGCGTCGACGTTTCCTTGTCGCGCATATGCGAGAGCTTGTGCTGGATCAGCGGGTGATCGCAGATATAGAGATTCGGGAAGCGGGAGTCTTGTTTCATGGCAGGCAATCGGAGGCAGGGCCGGTGTGGCCCGCATGGCCGCGATTTTAGCCGATGCGGGCGCCGCCGGTCCGGGTTTCGACGCCGCAGGGGGCGATCGCCCAGGCGCGCGCCCGACAAAGCGGAGCCCGCACGATTCCCTTAGAATCGCTGCAAGACGCGGCGCGGCCGCAGTTGTCCAACGTTTCACTTGTCGAAGGCTGAACATGGATCTGGGAATCAAGGGGCGCACCGCGCTGGTCTGCGGTGCGAGCAAGGGGCTGGGACGGGCGTGTGCGCAGGCGCTGGCCGAAGCGGGGGCGAACGTTGTGATCGTTGCCCGCACGGCTCAGACGCTCACGGCGGCGGCCGACGAGATTCGCGTGGCCACCGGCGTGCGCGTCACCCCCGTGGCTTGCGACATCACCACGCCCGAGGGGCGCGCGCAGGCGCTTGCGGCGTGCGAACCCCTCGACATTCTCGTGACCAACGCGGGCGGGCCGCCGCCGGGCGACTTCCGCGACTGGCAACGCGACGACTGGATTCGAGCGCTCGACGCGAACATGCTCACGCCCATCGAACTGATCAAGGCGAGCGTGGACGGCATGATCGCGCGCGGTTTCGGGCGCATCGTGAACATCACGTCGTCGGCCGTGAAGGCGCCCATCGATATCCTCGGGCTGTCCAATGGTGCCCGCTCCGGGCTGACCGGGTTCGTCGCCGGGCTGGCGCGCACGACCGTAGGCCACAACGTCACCATCAACAACCTGCTGCCGGGCGCTTTTGATACCGACCGCCTTGCGCACACCCTTCAGGCATGGGCGGCCAAGAACGGACAGACGCTGGAATCGGCCCGCGCGAAGCGCGCTGCCGCCATTCCGGCCCGCCGCTTCGGGCAGCCGGACGAGTTCGGCGCGACCTGCGCGTTTCTCTGCAGCGCACAGGCGGGCTACATTACCGGACAGAACGTGCTGATCGACGGCGGCGCGTATCCGGGCACGTTTTAACCCTTTTGAGATGGCTCCAATGACAGTATCGACGGTACCGAAGGTCCGGATTGCGCTGATCGCGCACGACATGAAGAAGGACGACATTCTGGCGGTGGCGAGCGATTACGTCGACGTGCTGCGCCAGTGTCAGCTCGTCGCGACGGGCACGACGGGCGGACGCATCGCCACCGAGCTGGGCCTGGACGTCGAGCGCATGCTCTCGGGACCGCACGGCGGCGACCTCCAGATCGGCGCGCAACTGGCCGAGGGGCGCGTCGACATGGTGCTGTTCCTGCGCGACCCGATGACGCCGCAGCCGCACGAACCCGATATCAACGCCCTCGTGCGGGCTTGCGACGTGCACAACGTGCCGTGCGCGACCAACAGCGCCACGGCGCGCATGCTGCTCGAACAGTTGATCGCGCGTCTGGCCGCACAACCGGCGGCGTGACGCCGGGAACCAACACATCACGACACACTTCACAAGCGTGAGAGGAGCGAGGATGACCAAGGCAATTCGCATCGAACAGAATGGCGGCCCGGAAGTGATGAAGTATGTCGACGTCGAAGTCGGCGACCCCGGACCGGGCGAAGCGCGTGTGCGCCACAACGCCGTCGGGCTGAACTATATCGACGTGTATTTCCGCACCGGTCTGTACCCGCAGCCGCTGCCGGCCGGTTTGGGCATGGAAGCTGCGGGCGTGGTCGAGGCCGTGGGTGAGGGCGTGACGCACGTCAAGGCGGGCGATTGCGTGGCCTATGCCAGCCGTCCGTGCGGCGCCTACGCGCAGGCCCGCGTGATGCCCGCGGCCTCGCTGGTGCGAGTGCCGGATGCCATCAGCGACGACCAGGCCGCCGCCATGATGCTGCAAGGCATGACCGCGCAATACCTGCTGCGCCGCACCTACCCGGTCAAGGCCGGCGACACGATCCTCATCCACGCGGCCGCCGGTGGCGTGGGTCTTATCGTGTGCCAATGGGCCAAGGCGCTCGGCGCGACGGTGATCGGCACGGTCGGCTCCGATGAGAAGGCGGCGCTCGTGCGCAAGCACGGCTGCGACCATCCCATCGTCTACACGCGTGAGAATTTCGTCGAACGCGTGAAGGAGATCACGGGCGGCGAAGGGGTACCGGTGGTCTACGATTCCATCGGCAAGGACACGTTCATCGGCTCGCTCGACTGCTTGCGCCCGCTCGGCATGATGGTGAACTTCGGGAGCGCATCCGGCCCGGTCGCGCAGATCAACACGGCCGATCTCGTGTCGCGCGGCTCGCTGTTCTTCACGCGCCCGACCTTGTTCAACTACACGGCCAAGCGTGCCGACCTGGAAGCCACGGCCAACGAGTTATTCGACATCGTCGGCAAGGGCGCGGTCAAGATCGAGGTCAATCAGCGCTACGCATTGGCCGACGTGGCCCAGGCCCATCGCGATCTCGAGGCGCGAAAGACCACGGGGTCGACGTTGCTCATGCCCTGAGTGGCGGTGGATGGTGCCAACGCTGGGGAGATATGAAGCGCCCCCCATCGCTGGGTGTCAGTCCAGTCGTCGCCGGCCGCCAGGAACTTATCCATGGCGTGTCGCCGACGACGCCGTCGGGGGCTGCTGAATTCAGGCGCGCTGCTTGAAGACGGGAGCGTGGGCGTGAGCGCGTGCATCCTCGCGCACGTTGGCGGGCAGGCGCTTGATGAGCCAATGCACGACCAGCCCGATCACGACGACGTCGTCAAGCAGGCCGAACACCGGCACGAAGTCGGGGATCAGGTCGAACGGACTGATCAGATAGACGGCGAGCAGCGCCAGCGCGGGCAGCAGCCAGCGCGGGCGGCGCGGATCGCGGGCCGCGTGCCAGAGCACGCGAAAATCGTGGCGGGCGACTTGCCACAGACGCAGAAAACGCTTCACTTGCAGGCTCCTGGACGAATATTGCCGCCGGGCGAGGCGGATGGCTTCATTGAATTGTCGGAAACGTCGCCAATCGCTTCGTTAAGTGATTGTATCGTGTGTCTATTGTCATGATTGGCTTTGCGACCTGTCGGGTGCTGGCGATGGCGCACGATACGTGACATTCTGCTTCGACCCTACCGAACCGGGTCGGTTTCATCGATGCATCGACACGCGTAGGGTGCCCTCGCGCCCGATCTGGCGGTCGATTGGCTTTCCAGGTTGCGGCGGGATCGGGCCAGCGGGATAATTTGCCAGCCGCAGTGGTCCATCCATTTTTCCCCTTCGCGGACGCCATCCAAACGCCACCATGACCGACGCTCAAGATCCGAAATCGCCGCAGCAGCCGAACAAGACCGAGTCCGATACGAGCAAGAGCGCAACCCCACCCCTGACACCGCCCGCCACCGAGGCGGGCGCCGCTGCCACGCCGGCTTCGCCGCGGGGATCCGATTATGTAGCGCCGGCCACCGCGGCGACGCCGCATCCGACGGCGAAGCCCGTCGCTGGCACGGCCGAGGCTTCCAGCGACATGCCGGCAAATCCTGACACACTCACGCGCCCGGCGCACGCGCCGGACACCCCGCCGGCACCAGAGGCGGCAGCGACGGCAGCGATGAAACCTCCGTTCCAGGCGCCGACCGCCGAAGTGGCAGCGGAGCGCAATCCGATTGGCGCCTCGTCACCGAAGCCGAGCGAAGGCGAGGGAGAGACCGGGGGGGCGGGGGTCACCGGCATGGGCGGTGGCGACGAGCCGCTGCATCAACCGACCTTTGGCCCGGGCGCGGCGCGTCCCGGCAGCCCCGCGTCGATGGGGACGCAGCCGTCCTATCTGCAGGCGGGCGATTCACCGTGGTCGGTGCTGCGTCGCATCACGTCGGCGCGGTTCCGCGCGTGGTACGAACGCGCGGGACAGCGCATCACGCAGCGCACGCTGAAGATCGGCATCTCGGCGCGCATCTTCCATCCGGAGCCGGGGTCGAAGGGGTTGCGCAGCAAGACGCTGCAGTACCTCGAAGAGTCGATCGCGCACTGGGTAATGTCGCGCGACGTGCTGGTGTTCATGATTCCCACGGTCGACACGCAGGGTCTGCTGCACCCGAGTCATATCCGTCTGCATGACTATGCGAAGCATCTCGACGGGTTGGTGTTGCAGGGCGGGGCGGATGTCTCGCCGCAAAGCTATTCGGAGGTGGCGACGCGTCACGAATGGCAGGGCGACCGCATGCGCGACATGTACGAACTCGAATTGCTGCATGAGTTCGTGGAGCAGGGCAAGCCGATTCTTGGCGTGTGTCGCGGCTGCCAGCTCATCAACGTGGCGTTTGGCGGCACGCTGCACCAGGATATCGCCACGGATCTGCCCGATGCGATTCCGCACGTGACCGATACCTACGAACACAACCGTCACACGCTGACCTTCCCGGAGGGGTCATCGCTCGCTCAGATGTTGGGGCCGGTCGATGTGCCGATCGTCAACTCCATCCACCACCAGTCGGTGCGCACACTTGGGCGCGATCTGAGTGTGGAGGCGGTGTGTTCGGAAGATGGTGTGGTGGAAGCCATTCGCTATCGCAAGGCACCGTTCGTGATGGGGCTGCAATGGCACCCGGAATTTCACCGGGCGGGCGGGCCGGAGTATCTTGATTGCACGCCGGTGCTCGACAACTTCCTGCGCGCCGCGCGCGAAACGCGCTTCTGATTGAACTGCCGATCGCGCGTTTGACCGCATGGTTGACCGCGTTGCGATCGATTCCATGAAAAATGGGCAGCCGCGAGGCTGCCCATTTTTCTATCCGAAGCACCGGAATACTGCCTCCGGTGCTCGCGCCGCATCGATTAGAAGCGGTGACGGATGCCCGTGCCCACAACGGTTTGCGAGCTGGTCGACGACATACCGCCGGCAGCGCCGACACCGGCTTGGAGGCCCGTGCCTTCGTTGTCGGAGATGTGCTGGTACGAACCGGTCAGGTACACATCGGTGCGCTTCGACAGACGGTAGTCGGCTTGCAGCGTCACAGTGTGGAACTTCGGCTTCTTGTCGGTCGAATCTTGCTTGGCCATCGTGTACGTGTACGCGGCGGACAGCGAGACTGCCGGGGTCAGCATGTAGCGACCGTTGACTTCGAAGTTGTCGAACTTCAGGCCGTCGTTGCCGAAGGCAACAGCGGTGCTGTTGAAGTTCAGGCCGGTCAGGCCTTGGAGTTGCGTGTGGGTGTACACCAGGCCGACGGTTGCCGGGCCGAAGGCGTAGTTACCACCGATACCCCAGACGCGTTGCTTCGAGGCGGCGAACACCGAGTCACCGCCAGCCGACGTGTCGACGGCGCCGCTGGTGTTGTTGGCGCCCGTGTTGCCCTGGCGTTCCAGGTAGGCGGCGGCCACGGTCAGCGGGCCGTTGGCGTAGTTCACGCCGGCGCTGAAGGCACGGTTGTTGGCGAAGTCGCCAGCCTTGTTCGAGAAGCCATACAGGCCGCCGAAGGTCAGGCCGTTGTAGTTGGCGCTCGAGTACTTGACCGAGTTGTTCACACGGAACGAGTTGTTCGTGTTGTCGTTATCGTACGGGTGCGCTGCGATCGTGCCGCCGAACGACGAGCCGTTCAGCGTCAGCGGTGCCAGGTAGTCAACCAGCGAGTCGTATTGACGACCGATCGTCACCGAGCCGAACTTGTCGTTCTGCAGGCCAACGAATGCCTGACGGCCAAACATGCGACCGTTCTGGCCCGACGTGCCGTTGTTGATCGAGAAGCCGTTTTCCAGCACGAAGATGGCCTTGTTGCCGCCACCGAGGTCTTCCGCACCCTTCAGGCCCCAACGGCTGCCGTTGATCAGGCCGCTCGTTGCGCGGAAGTTCTTCGAACCCGAAGCCGTCGAGGTCGTCGAGTTGCTGGTGTAAGCGACGCCGGCGTCGATCAAGCCGTACAGGGTGACGCTGCTTTGTGCTTGGGCGCTCGCGGAGAACGCGCCGACAACGGCAGCGGCAAGAAGAGTTTTTTTCATGGTCTAAGCTCCAGTAACGTGACACGAATCGCAGAATTCGCGTGAAAACAGAACGCGGCGAAACAGAACATGTCGAGGTGACGGTTTGTCATTCGCGAACCCGATCAGGTATCGGCACTGCTCTGTTGACAGGGGGCAGTGTATGAGTGAGCGTGGCTCGCACCTATTTCAGAATCCGCAAGAATCTATTTCGGATACGGGAAGAATGCGCCGAAGGTGCCCGAAAGCGTTGTCAGATAAGGGATTGGCTTGATTAAGCCTAGGCCATAAATCGCCACGCAAGCGACGTGTGTTGCGCGTGGGAGACAATGCACAAGCGATGCACGATCGCGCGTGAAGTATTGCCAGTACTGGATTTGCACGCGACCGGGATTGACGGATTAAGTTCCGGCGACGCGAGAACGCGTCGCGGCACGCATTGACGCGAGCGTCAAACACCGAGCGAATTCATGTCGTCGATGTTTGCGACTGCCGCCGATATCGGGCGCTCATCGATGCGACACACATCGGGTATTGCGGCAGCGATATCAACAGACCTATTCGAGACCGCATCTGGCGGTCATCAGGGTCTCGTCATCGGAAGCAATGGCGCTCGCCAGATGAGGAAAATCCTAGATGCTGGCCAGCGTGAATGAACGACTCGCGTCAAAAAGTCCTTTATACATAGTGTTTTACGGACTATTGCGAGTCGCCGAATACTGCATTGCGCCGAATGATGAGAATGATTCGAGAGGCCAGACCCTATACTACGTTCCGCGAGAAGTAGACTTTTGCATTGAGTGAAAAGTCTCCAAACCTTGGCGCGGCCTTATTGGCCGCGCTTTTTTTTGTTCGTCATTTTCGTCGCGTTTTCGTCGTGTTGCTGCTGCGTTTTCGGCTACGCGTAGTGGCCCGCGCTGAGGACGTCGCCGCAATCGCGCACGTGGGGAATGCGCAACTGCTTGAGCTTGCGATACAGCGATGCCCGACAGAAGCCGAGCGTGCGCGCTGCTGCCGAGATGTTCCAGCGATGTTGCGCGAGGGCCTGCAGAATGCGCTCACGCTCGTGATCGTTCGGTGACGCTTGCGCACGGGTGTCGACCGACTTGGCGGCGTGGCGCGACACAACGGCATCTCGCACTTGCGGCGCGCGCATCGCGATGGTGCCTTCCGATCGGGGCGCCGTCGACGGCATGACGAGCTCCGGCGGCAGGTCGTCCATGCACAGCACATGGCCGCTCATCACTGCGCACGCGTATCGCAATGCCGCGCGCATCTGACGTAGATTCCCCGGCCATGCGTGGGCCAGCAGACACACCAAGGCCTCCGGCGACAGGCGCGCCAGTGCCTGCTCGGCGCGCAGCCCCGGCCACTCGTCGCACAGCATGTGGGCGATCAATTCGCGCTTGTCGTCACGCTCGCGCAGCGTCGGCAGCGTGAGCACGCCCACGGCAATGCGGTAATAAAGATCTTCGCGGAACGTGCCCTGTGCCACAGCGCCGGCGAGATCCTGATGCGTGGCGCAGATCAGTTGCACGTTGACGGGCACCGGTTGACTCGCCCCCAGCGGCGTGACCTCACGCTCCGAGAGCACGCGCAGCAGTCGCGTCTGCAGCGCGTGGGGCATGTCGCCGATTTCGTCGAGAAACAGCGTGCCGCCATCGGCCTGCTGCAATTTTCCCTTCATCCCGCCGGGCAGGGCACCCGAAAACGCGCCGCGCTGATAGCCGAACAGTTCGCTCTCGACGAGAGGCTCCGGCAGCGATGCCGTATTGATCGCGACGAACGCTTGCGCGCGCCGCTCGCTATACGCATGCAGCGCTCTGGCCAGAAACTCCTTGCCCGTTCCCGTCTCACCGAGGATCAACACCGGCAGTCCGCGATCGACGAAGCGCTTGCCGCGCGCGAGCAAGTCGCGCATGCGGGCGTCGGTGCCGCACAGGTCGTCGATGGCGAGATAGTCGGGGCGCATCTGCGGGGCGGCGGCAGCGACGGCAGCGGCGGCCGGTACGCGCACGATGCGCTCGGCCAGGGCGGCAATGTTGTTGAAGGCGGTGTTGGCCGTGGCGGCGCCAAGGGGACTGGTGTGGCCGACAGGTCGAGCGGGGGCGTGCGCTACAGCAAGGTGAGCGGGCATGACTTGTCTCCTTCTCGTATCGGTACGAAAGGGCGCCGTCGGGGGCTTGTGGCCTGGCGATTCCTGACGTCTCTTTATGTCGCAGCCGGCTCGGGTGGCCAACCGCTAATGCAGCATACGACTGGACAGTCATAACATCCAATACAATATAGATGCGCTATTAATACCTTTGAGGTATCAGATGATCGAGCTGCGTCATTTCCAGTACTTTGTGGTGCTCGCGGAGACCCTTCACTTCGGTCGCGCAGCCCAGCAATTGCATATCTCGCAGCCGCCGCTGTCGCGTCAGATCGCGTTGATGGAGGCGGAGCTGGGCGTGCAGCTTTTCGAGCGCACGCGGCGCAGTGTGCGGCTCACGCGGGCCGGCGCGCGCTTTTATCAGGATGCGGTGGACATCCTCAACTCGGTCGACCGGGCGCGCCGCAATGTCGTGGCGGCGAGCCGCGGCGAAGACGGCGCGATCACGGTCGGCTTCATGATGTCCTCGGCGTACAACATCCTGCCCGCGCTCACGCGCACGTATGCCGCCGCCTATGCGCGCGTTGACATGAAACTGGCGGAGACGTTACCGAATCTGCTGGCGGAAGCCGTGCGGGCTGGGCGGACCGACGTCGGCATCATGTATCGCCCGGAAGACCTGACCGGGCTCAATACGGCGACCGTGTTTCGCGAGGAAATGGTGGCCGTGCTGCCGCGCACGCACCCGTTGGGAAAGGCGCGTGTGCTCGACGCCGCGCAACTGGCCGAGGAGTCGTTCGTGAGCATTCCGCGCGAGATCGCGCCGCTCGTCTACGATCTGGTCGTCGATCATTGCCGCCGTGCGGGCTTTTCGCCGCACATCCGGCTCGAAACCAATCTGCAGCAGACGATTATCAACCTCGTGGGCGAAGGCCTGGGGGTGGCAATGGTGCCGATGTCGATGAGCAGCACGAGCGCGTTCGGCAATGCGGTTTTCAGACCGTTGCGCAATGCACCGGTGGCGGAAGTGGCGCTGCTGTGGAGCCGCGACAATCACAATCCGTGTGTCGAGACGTTTGTCGAGAATGCGCGCGCGGTATGGCACGACATGCAGCGCGCGCGGGGCGCACGGCTGGTGCCCGACAGCCCGGACACCAGCGCGCACTGAAAACGACGCGGGAAACCAGCGCGAGGTCAGATTTCCAGAATGCCGGCGGCGACGAAGCCGCCGTCGACCGGCAGGATATGGCCGGTCACATACGAGGCGTCGTCCGATGCGAGAAAGCTCACCGCGCCGGCGATCTCGCGCGGCTGCCCATAGCGGCCCAGTGGCGTCGTCTCTGTGTAGTGACGGCGCGAAATGTCGGAGTGCAGCGCCTGCGTGAGCGGCGTGTCGACGGGGCCGGGGGCGATGCCGTTGGCGGTAATGCCGAACGGTGCGAGTTCGATGGCCATCTGGCGCGTGAGCCCGATCACGGCGGCTTTCGAGGTGCCGTAGGCCGTGCGCCCCGCGCTGGCCAGAATGCCCGCCACGGATGCCAGATTGACGATACGCCCCCAACGCTGCTCACGCATGAGTCGCGCGGCGTGCTGCCCGCACAGAAAGGTGCCCGTCAGATTCACGGCCATGACCTGATGCCAGTGATCGAGCGGATAGTCGAAAAACGGAAACGTTTTGGCGATACCCGCGTTGTTCACGAGCACGTCGCAGCGGCCATGGCGCTGCGCGATCCGTGCGAAGCCGTCGGCAATCGATGCGGCGTCGCCCACATTCATGCCCAGCGCCCAGGCGTTGCCGCCCGCAGCGCTCAGCGTGGCCGCCGTCTCCGAGGCTGCGGCTTCGTTCAGATCGGCGACCACCACGGTCATGCCGTCATTCATCAGGCGCTCGCAGATGGCGGCGCCAATGCCCATTGCGCCGCCCGTCACTACCGCTACCTTCTCCGTCATGATATGGACTCCTAAATTTAATGATTTTTACAGATCGGGCTCCGCCGCCAGCTTTGCGGCGGAGCCCGTCGGTGATATTGCGAAATCGCTGGCGGATTCGCCTTACTTCAGGAAGCCGATCGAGATCCAGGGGACGAGCACCACGAGAAGCAGCGCAATGAACAGCGCGCCCATGTAGGTCCACATCCGGTTGAACACCTTGTCGGGCGATGTCTTGCCGATGGCGCACGCGGCGTAGAAGCCAACGCCCAGCGGCGGGGCGAAGAGTCCCATGCCCATCGACAGGATCACGACCATCGCGTAATGCACGTCGTGAATGCCCAGGGAGCGAGCCACCGGGAACAGCAGCGGTCCGAACAGCACGATGGCGGGAATGCCTTCAAGCACGCTGCCCAGGATGATGAAGACGACCATCGAGATGAGCAGGAAGCCGACCTGTCCGCCCGGCATGCCGTGCATCAGGCTGACCAGTGCGGCGGAGAACCCGGACTGCGTGAGTGCCCAGGCCATGGCCGTGGCCATGCCGATAATCAACAGGATCGCCCCCGAGAGCGCTGCAGTTTCCGTCAACAGCGGGTACAGGCGCTTGAAGTTCAGGTGCTTCTTGAACGCATGCACGATCAAGCCGATCACGACCGTGTAGGCAATACCGACGGTCGAGACTTCGGTGGCGGTCGCGGCGCCTTCGATCACGGCCGTGCGGATGAGAATTGGCAGGGCAAGCGCGGGCAGGGCCACGATGAAGGTCTTGCCGATCACGCGCCACGGCGCACGGCGGGCCGCACTCGGTGCTTCTTTGCGCGAACGCGCGAAACACACGATGACAATGGCGAGCGTGGCGATGACCGCGGGCAGCAGGCCGCCGACGAAGAGCGAGGTGATCGACACGCCGCACACGGCGCCGATCGTGATGAGGACGAGGCTCGGCGGGATCGTCTCCGTCATGGCGCCAGTCGACGAGAGCAAGGCCACGAGATCTTCCGGTTTCGAGCCGCGCCGTTGCATCTCGGGGAAGAGCGCGGGTGCGACCGCTGCCATGTCGGCGGCCTTCGATCCGGAAATCCCCGAGACCAGGAACATCGCGCCGAGCAGCACGTATTGCAGGCCACCGCGCACGTGACCGAGCAGGGCGGTCATGAATTCGATGAGGCTGCGGGCCAGCCCGCTCATCTCGATGAGCGCGCCGAGCAGCACGAACAGCGGCACCGACAACAGGATGAGGCCCGACATCCCTTCGTCCATGCGGCTGACGACGATCTGCAACGGCGCGTCGGTCACGAGCGCCAGATACGCCAGCGTTGCCGTCCCGAAGGCAAAGGCGATCGGGATGCCGCCGGCCACGCACACACCGACGATCAGCACGAAGAACACCAGCAAGTTGTAATTGCCCATGGCGATGAGCGCGGGGCGCCCGAGCCACAGCGCGGCGCCCAGCGCGGCCACGACCAGCACACCGAGACCGAGCTGACGCAGGCTCGAGCAGCGCGCCAGCCGCGAGACGGCGGCGATCAGCATCAGCACCGCCCCCACCGGCAGGGCCGCGGCGCGCAGCCCGTCGGGTATTTCGAGCGCGGGCGTCGTGATGTCCATCTGCTCGATGGCATGGGAATAGGCGGGCACGATAATGAGTGCGACGAAGACGCAGACCGTGAGCGCGGCCATGGTCTGGAACCAGTCGCGCCATGCCACCGGGAGTTTGTTGACGATGGCGGACAGCCGCATGTGCTCGCCCCGATCGAGCGCGAGCACGGCACCGAGCATCGACAGCCAGATGAAGAGGATCTGTGCCAGTTCGTCCGACCACGTGAGCGGATTGTCGAACCCATATCGCGAGATCACCCCCGCGAGCAGGATGAGAGTCTCCGCCACCACCAGCAGCACGGCAACCGCTTCGGTGACTTTCATCACCGCACGGTTGACGTGGCAGAAGAGGCGGGCAAGCGCGTGCGTCGGCTCGGCCGTCATCGTCAACGTTTCCATTTACGCAAGCTTCCCGGTGTACTTCTCCAGCATCGACCATGCTTCGTCGCCGAACTTCTTGTGCCATTCGGCATAGAATCCCGCGGCGCGAAGCTTGTCGCGGAACTGCTCGTTGTTCGGTGCGTTGAACACCAGGCCCTTCTGCTTGAGTTCGGTCGTCAGGCTTTCGTTGAGCTTGCGAACATCGTCGCGTTGCGCCAGAGCGGCCGCGTTCACGTTGGCGGTGACGATCGCCTGCAGGTCCTTCGGCAGCTTGTCCCACTTTTGTTTGTTGGCGAGAAACCAGAAGCCGTCCCACATGTGGTTTGTCATTGACACGTACTTCTGCACTTCGTACAGCTTGGCCGTGGCCAAAATGGCCAGCGGATTTTCCTGCGCTTCGACGATGTGCGTTTGCAGGGCCGAATACACTTCGGAGAAGTTGATCGACGTGGGCGCCGAGTCGAACGAGCGGAACATCGATGTCCACAGCGGGCTCGTCGGCACGCGAATCTTCAGGCCCTTGAGGTCGACCGGCGAATTGATTGGGCGGCTGCTCGTGGTGATCTGGCGATAACCGTTTTCCCAGATCTTGTCGAAGGCAAATACCGAGGTCTTCGCGATCTGGCTGCGCACATGGGCGCCAAGGTCGCCGTCCATCGCGGCCCATACCTGGCTGTAGTCCTTGAACGCGAAGCCCACGCCGGAGATCTGCGCCGAGGGCACGAGCGTGCCGAGAATCAGTGGCGAGAGCGTGAAGTAGTCGATGGCGCCCGAGCGAACCTGGCTCAGCATGTCGCTGTCGCTGCCCAACTGGTTGTTCGGGTAAATCTGGAAGTCGATGCGACCTTTGGACTGCTCCGCGATCTTTTGCGCCATCTCTTTGGCGCGAACGTTCATCGGGTGGCTGGCGGGAAGGTTGTTGGCGAACTTCAGCGTGAATTCGGCAGCGTGCGCTTGCGTCTGATACAAGCCCGTGGCGGCGGCGGCCGACGTGGCTGCGACGACTTTGATGAAGTGGCGGCGATCCATGTTGCTCATACTGCATGTCTCCTGTTTATTGGTTTGGTGACTGCGTCTGAAGCGCGAGGTGGTGGACGTGTTGCCCTGCAACGCCTCGGCCATCTCGTAACGCGAGCGTGATGCGGCTCGCAAGTGGCTTGGCTATCTTACGCAAATCGAGTGCCAGATCGCCGTCCGAACGGGAAAACCCTTACGTTATTAAGCATTTTTGGTCTCTGACGCCATGCGGATGGCCGGGTTGGGCGGCCGGCCGTGCGACACCTGTCGCATCGGTAGCCCATCTTGCGACACCTGTCGCATGCGAGCGGCGACGACGATGCGACAGGTGTCGCTGGCTTCGGGGTGCGCGATGTCGCATTGCGGCGCAGCAAAAGACGTGCGCCCTGACACGCCGATGAATTCGCTTGATGGGCTGGCGACGGTGGCTTTACGCTTACGTCAATGGCGCGCGAGCGAACGTCAGGATGGGGACCCAACGCAGAGGCATGGCGTCATGGGCGCCCTGAATAGCGCAAGGCGAGACTGCGACGCACGGGTCTGGCATCGAAATTGCTCACCGGAGTCTGGATGACCTCATTTTTCCGGAGACACTTCATGGTTGCTGCATGCCTCACCGGCTGGGCCCACTCCCAGTTCGGAAAACTCGATAACGTCGATGCCGAAGTTTTGCTGGCCGATATCGCCCAGACCGCACTCGACGACGCGGGCCTTGCGCCCGAGCAAATCGACTCCATTCACGTCGGCACCTTCAATGGCGGCTTCCTCTATCAGGACTTTCCGTCGTCGCTCGTCTTCAATCGCATTCCCGGCCTGCGCTTCAAACCGGCCACTCGCTACGAAAATGCGTGCGCAACGGGATCGGCTGCCGTGCATGGCGGCTTGCAGTCGATCGAGGCGGGCAAGGCCACCCATGTGCTCGTGATCGGCTTCGAAAAGATGACCGAGTTGGCGACGCCCCAGGTGGGCGAAGTGCTGCTCAAGTGTTCATACGCGCGCGAGGAGGCCGACATTCCGGGTGGCTTCGCGGGCGTATTCGGCACCATCGCGCAGGCCTATTTCGACCGCTATGGCGATCAGTCCGATGCGCTTGCGCGCATTGCCGCGAAGAATCATCGCAATGGGTCGGTGAATCCGTACGCGCATATGCGTCGCGACTTCGGCTACGACTTCTGCCGCAACGTCTCCGAGAAGAATCCGTTTGTGGCCGGGCCGCTCAAGCGCACCGACTGTTCGATGGTGTCGGATGGCGCCGCTGCGCTCGTGATCTCGAAGGCCGACGTGGCGCGCACGATGCCGAAGGCGGTCGGCTTTCGTGCGGCGGTGCAGGTCAACGACTACCTGCCGCTCTCGCGTCGCGATCCGCTGGCGTTTGAAGGCGGCCAGCATGCGTGGCGTCAGGCGCTGGGGGTCGCCGGTGTCGCGTTGAAGGATCTGTCGCTGGTCGAGACGCACGACTGCTTCACGATCGCCGAGCTGATCGAGTACGAAGCCATGGGGTTGGCCAAACCGGGGCAGGGCGCAGGCGTGGTGGCCGAGGGCCTGACCGAGAAGCATGGCCTGCTGCCGGTCAATCCGTCGGGGGGGCTGAAAGCGAAGGGCCATCCCGTCGGCGCCACGGGCGTGTCGATGCACGTGATGGCCGCGATGCAACTGACGGGGACCGCGGGCGAGATGCAGATCCCCAACGCGCGGCTCGCGGGCGTGTTCAACATGGGCGGCGCGGCCGTCGCCAATTACGTGAGCATTCTCGAAGCGCGTTGAACGGTCGCTGCAAACGCGCTCAGGCAGGCTGCCCGGCGTATGCCGGGCAGCACTGAGAAAAGGAACGAGGAGACGAGCGATATGCTCAAGAAGGTCATGAATCTCGGCCGCCTGCTGGCCGACGTTGCCCGGCGTCATCCGGACGAACCCGGTCTGATCGTCGGCGACAAGGTCAGCACGTGGGCAGAGATCGATGCGCGCGTGAACGCCGCCGTCGAGGCGCTGCGCAAGCTGGGCGTGGGCAAGGGCGACAAGCTGCTGGTGCACTCGCGCAACAACTTGCCGATTTTCGAGAGTGCGTGGATTGCCTTTCGACTGGGCGCGGTGTGGGTGCCGACGAACTTTCGTATTACCGCACCCGAGGCGGCGTATCTGGGCCAATCGAGTGGTGCGTGCGTGATGATCTACGACATCGGCTTCGAAGGGCATGTCGACGCCGTGCGTGCCGCGTCGCCGGCATTGCGCCATGTGATCGCACTGGGTGTGCCGCGCGCGGGGGAAATGCATTACGAGACGCTGCTCGCGGAACATCGCGGTGCGCCCGGCTACGAGGCGGAAGTCGAGTACGAGGATCCGCTGTGGTTCTTCTACACGTCGGGCACGACCGGGCATCCGAAGGCGGGGGTGCTCTCGCATGGACAGATGGCGTTCGTCGTGACGAATCATCTGGCCGACCTGATGCCCGGCATCACATATCGCAGCCGCTCGATGGTGGTGGCGCCGCTTTCGCACGGCGCGGGCATTCACGCCATCGTCAATACGGCGCGTGGGGCGGCCAGCGTGTTGCTGCCAGGAGAGAAAATGGATGCCGAACAAGTCTGGCAGGCCATCGAGCGTCATGGCGTCGACAACATGTTCACAGTACCGACCATCGTCAAGATGCTGGTCGAAGATCCGGCCGTGGATCGCTACGACCATCGCTCGCTGCGGTTCGTGATTTACGCCGGCGCGCCGATGTATCGCGCCGATCAGAAATTCGCATTGCAGAAGCTGGGTCTGGTGCTGGTGCAGTACTACGGGCTGGGCGAGGTGACGGGCAACATCACCGTGTTGCCGCCGTGGCTGCACACCGATGACGACGACGCGCCCGATGCGCGCGTGGGCACCTGCGGCATGCCGCGTACCGGCATGGAGGTGGCGATTCTCGATGAGCACGGCGAGCGCCAGCCGCCGTTCGCGTCGGGCGAGATTTGCGTGCGCGGCCCGGCCGTCTTCATGGGATATCACAACAATCCGGAGGCAAACGCCAAGGCGTTCAAGGACGACTGGTTCCATACCGGCGATCTCGGACACGTTGACGCACAGGGATTCCTGTACATCACGGGCCGGGCATCGGACATGTACATCTCGGGCGGCTCGAACGTCTACCCGCGCGAGATCGAGGAAGCGTTGCTCACGCACCCGGCCGTGTCGGAGTGCGCGGTGCTCGGCGTGCCCGACCCCAAATGGGGTGAGAGCGGGCTTGCCGTGGTGGTTGCCCGGGAAGGCATGGCCGCTCAGGCCGATGAACTGCTCGGACATCTCGAAGCGCGTATCGCCCGCTACAAGTGGCCGCGCCGCTTCGTATTCTGGAGTGCCATGCCCAAGTCGGGCTACGGCAAGATCGTGAAGAAGCAAATCAAGACGATGCTCGAAGAGCAAGGAGACTATCGACTATGAAACCTGCGCTTTCACGGATCTATCGACATGCAGGCGCCCCCACGTTACCCCGTGTGGAAGACTGTGTGTTGAGCGGGCAGCACGAACTGCGCGTCACGATCCGGTCGGGTGCGAATCTGGGTGAGTCCTTACGCGAAGCGTTATCCCGCTATGCGTATGGTGGCGGCGTCGGCCGTTTCTGCGCGGGCACCGCGCGAGGTCTGCGGTATCACATGATCGAGACCACCGCAGACACGGAGCGTCCCTTCGGCTACGGGGCGCCGGTTGACGAAATCCGGGAGGTGGATCTGATCGGTGGCGCGATCACCGTGGGCCGCACGTCCGATGGCGCCACGCTGCTCCATTGCCATGCGGGGTTTGCCGATCCGGGCGGCGAGCTGCACGGCGGGCACCTGATTCTCGATCACACCTGGGCCGGCGACGAGCCCGTGGTGATTCGCCTGTGCTTGTTCGAGCGAGGCGGCTATGTGAGCGCGGATGACGAGGAAACGCGTTTCCGGTTGCTGCATCCCGTGGCGGGAGATCTCTCATGAGCGCCGCACTCGATATCCCCGTCGCCATCGAGAACGGCACGCTGGGCAGGTTGGTCGTGGCCCGCCTCAAACCGAATCAGGACTTGACGGAGAGCATTGAAGCGCTGTGCGCCGAGCATGCCATCTCGCGCGCCATCGTGCGCGGTGCCGTGGGGAGCCTGATCGATGCGCGTCTGGCGTTTCGCTCGGGCGATGGCTGGCGCGAGCAACGGGTGAGCGGCCCCGGGGTGGAAATCCTCAATGTGTTCGGCGAGGTCGACGTACGGACCGATGCCGCGAGTGAGCTGCCCATGCTGCACGGCATGGTCGCGGACACCGCGGGGCGCATGTTCGCCGGGCGCTTCGTGCGCGGCGCCAACCTCTCGTTCATCACCATCGAAGTGACGCTGCAGGAGTGGTTGCCGGCCTAGGTGTCGTGCGTGACGTGCCGGGAAAGGCCAACGGGGAGTCTTCGGACTCCCCGTGACGTTGTGGCGTGTTCGGAAGCGACTCAGGGCGTCGTCGGGTGCACCAGTCCGTCTTCACGGAACATGTGCTTGATGCCGCGTACCGCCTGACGAATGCGCGACTCGTTCTCGATCAGGGCAAAGCGCACATAGTCGTCGCCATACTCGCCGAAGCCGATGCCCGGCGAGACCGAGACCTTGGCCTGCGCAAGCAGCTTCTTCGCGAATTCGAGTGAGCCGAGTGCGCGATAGGGTTCGGGAATGCGGGCCCAGATGTACATCGACGCGCGTGGCAGATCAACCTCCCAACCGGCTTCCGTCAACCCTTTGTAGAGCACGTCGCGGCGGCGCTGATATTGCTCGCGAATTTCTTCGACGCAATGCTGATCGCCTTCGAGCGCGGCGATGGCGGCGACCTGTACCGGCGTGAATGTGCCGTAGTCGTGATAGCTCTTGATGCGCGCGAGCGCGGCGACGAGTTCGGCATTGCCGACCATGAAGCCGATGCGCCAGCCGGCCATGTTGTAGCTCTTCGAGAGCGTGAAGAATTCGACCGCCACGTCCTGCGCGCCGGGCACCTGCATGATCGAGGGCGCCTTGTAGCCGTCGTAGACGATATCGGCGTAGGCCAGATCGTGCACCACGAGAATGTCGTGCTTGCGCGCGAGGTCGACGACACGCTCGAAGAATTCGAGTTCGACGCACTGGGCCGTGGGGTTCGACGGGAAGCCGAGTATCACCATCTTCGGCTTCGGATGGCTTTCGCGAATGCCGCGCTCGAGTTCGGTAAAGAAGTCGATGCCGGGCGTCATTGGCACGGAGCGGATGTTCGCGCCTGCGATGACCGCGCCGTAGATGTGAATCGGGTAAGACGGATTCGGCACGAGCACCGTGTCGCCTTGATCGAGCGTGGCGAGCATCAGGTGAGCGAGGCCTTCCTTCGAGCCGATGGTGACGATGGCTTCGCGCTCGGGGTCGAGATCGACGTCGTAACGATCCTTGTACCAGCGTGTGATCGCGCGGCGCAGACGCGGAATGCCGCGTGACGTCGAATACCCGTGCGTGTCGGGGCGTTGCGCGACTTCGACGAGCTTGTTGACGATGTGCGCCGGGGTGGCCCCGTCGGGATTGCCCATCGAAAGGTCGATGATGTCCTCGCCACGGCGGCGTGCGGCCATCTTCAGCTCGGCGGTGATATTGAAAACGTAAGGGGGAAGACGATTGATGCGCGCAAAGCTGCGCGAGCCCTGAGAGCTGGACATGATGATCCTGGAACGTAAGCGCCCGGAACCGTCCGAGCGACGCCGATGTGCTGGCCACACCGTGACGGCGACTGTAGCGCGGCGCGGGGGGCTTGGGCAAGTGAATTTTGCAGGGTGGGGCGCAGAACCCTGTCGGTTATGATGGGCGGCCGCGAGTTCGAGGAAAAGGAGAGTCGATGGCGTATCTATACCTGTTGGTGGCGATCGTGGCCGAGGTGATTGCCACGTCGGCGCTGAAGGCCTCGGAGGGATTCACGCGCGTTGGGCCGGTTGCGTTGGTTGTGGCGGGTTACGGCGTGGCGTTCTACATGCTGTCGCTCACGCTGCGCACGATTCCCGTGGGCGTGGCTTATGCGATGTGGTCGGGACTCGGCATCGTGCTCATCTCGATTGCCGCACGCGTGCTGTTCGGTCAGAAGCTCGACGCCCCCGCGCTCATCGGCATGGCGCTCATCATCGCGGGCGTCCTGGTGATGAATCTCTGGTCGAAGTCGTCGGCGCATTGACGCGCCGCTGTGCTCGGGGGAACGGGTGCTCTGGCGCTCATGCGCCCTTGCGCCTGGTTCGGCCTCGTGCCATGCCTCGTGTCACGCCTCGTGTCGGGCCTCGTTTTCCGCTTCGGCCAGCACGGCCTTGAGGGCGGAGATGCAGGTGTCGATTTCGGTGCGTTCGATCACCAGCGGCGGAGCGAGGCGCAGCACGGTCGCGCGTGTTTCCTTGGCCAGCACGCGACGGCGCAGCATCCGCATGGACAGGTCGTGGGCGTCGGCGCGTGCGGGGTCGATTTCGATGCCGGCCCAGAGGCCACGGCCGCGGACTTCGCGAATGAGCGGTGAGTGAATCGCATGCAATCGCGACAGCAGGTATTCCCCCATTTCGGCGCTGTTTCCCGGCAGATCTTCGTCGGCCATGACGTCGAGCGCTTCGAGCGCGACGGTCGCGGCGAGCGGGTTGCCGCCGAAGGTCGAGCCGTGGCTGCCGGGCTCGAACAGGTCGATGATGTCGCGTCGCGCCACGAAGGCGGACACGGGCAGCAGGCCGCCGCCGAGTGCTTTGCCGAGCATGACGCCGTCGGGCACGATATCTTCATGCTGATAGGCGAACCAGCGGCCGGTGCGTCCCAGACCTGACTGGATTTCGTCGAGCAGCATGAGCACGTTGTTTTCTGTGCAGAGCTGGCGAAGTGCGCGCAGGAAGCCGTCGGGCGGGAGCACGATGCCGCCTTCGCCCTGAATCGTTTCGAACAGGACGGCGCAGGTGTTGGGGGTGATGGCGGCGCGCACGGCATCGATATCGCCGAAGGGCACGCGGACGAATCCGGGGGAGAACGGGCCGAAGTCGGCGCGATAGGCGGGTTCGGATGAGAAGCCGACGATGGTGGTGGTGCGTCCGTGGAAGTTGCCGTCGGCGACGATGATTTCGGCTTTATCGGCGGGGATGCGCTTGACGCTGTAGCCCCAGCGGCGGGCGGCCTTGATGGCGGTTTCGACGGCTTCCGCGCCGGTGTTCATCGGCAGGGCGCCGCCGAGCGTGGTGAGGTCGCACAGCCGTTCGAGGAAGGCACCGAGCCGGTCGGTGTAGAAGGCGCGGGAGACGACGGCGAGGCGTTGGGCCTGCGTGGTGAGGGCGGCGACCAGGCGAGGATGCGCATGGCCGTGGCTGACGGCGGAGTAGGCGCTCATCATGTCGAGATAGCGATTGCCTTCGACATCCCAGACCCAGACGCCCTTGGCGTGCGAAAGCACGACGGGCAGCGGCGCGTAGTTGTGGGCGCCAAAGCGTTGTTCGCGTTCGATTTCGTTCATGCTCGCGCTCCTCCACGTTGCCAGTCTAAAGGCGAACGAGACGGCGCGCAAAGGGGGACATCTCCTGAAGCAATGCCGATGAAATTGGCATGCGCGTGCGTTATAATTGCCGATTGCTCGGGCGTGACGCGTGATATGTCGTCACACCCGGACCCGCCGGCAGCGACTTCCTGTCGCCGCCATCACGCACTGCCCATAGCTCAGTTGGATAGAGCATCGGCCTTCTAAGCCGACGGTCGGGGGTTCGAATCCCTCTGGGCAGGCCAGTAAAATCAATGGTTTAAACGTTGCATTTGTTTCGATGGGACTTTGTCTGCAGGCGGTGTAGGTGCTGTGTAGGCGTTTTCGATCAAATTAAGTCAACCATGATCAACGTCACCTCCGGTGGCGAATCAAACCCCTGCTTTGGCGTTGCAGCTATTGATCCCAAAGTCCTACACTGCTTCTGCGCTTCTGCGCTTCTGCGCTTCTGCGCTTCTGCGCTTCTGCGCTTCTGCGCTTCTGCGCTTCTGCGCTTCTGCGCTTGAGCGCGACAGCCGTTGACGTCAATAAGTTCGTATTGCAAATGACTATTTTGGAAGGATGTAATTTTCCGAAGTCTCTTCTAAGCCGAGAGCATTGGCGGACGGGGAGGCGTCAAGTTAGTTTGCCGTGCCTATTTGTTGCGAGCGCCAAGCCGGGCCGATTTGGTCGAGGTATGATTGCGGTCCCGATTTCTAGAACTGAGGAAGAAGAATGGTGATGGCGGTTAGGACAACGAACGACGAGGATATCATCAATGCGATGGCCATGAAGAAATGGTCGCCGTTGGAGGGTGCCTTGCTCGTATGTAAGCAGTTTCCGGTGGCATCTAATGGGAAGTTTCTCACCTTGGAGGACTGCCGGGACCTGGCGATAATGAGCTCGAACTTCGAGACCGCCGAGCGGATCTTTTCGCTATGGAAAAGTGAGCCGTTCGGTTCGATATGTCCGACCCCGAACGCATTTCTCCTGTGGTGCAAGTATCGGAACATCAAGGAAGCTGATTGGTTTGTGAAGCGAGTTGCCCAAGTGGCGCCGCGCTTCATGACTGTCGACGATCCTGAACGGTTCTCGGACCCGTCTCGACTCAAAGCGGCCTGCGAAAAAGCGCTGGCACCATTTCTTTTGAGCCACTGGGGCATCCCGGCGTCTTCCCCTGCCAATGAGTCGGAGACGTGGACAACGCGCAAGGCAAGCGGAAGTGCTCAAATTGAAGCTGTCGTGACGAAGGAGAAGCCGCTCGAGCATTACCCTTCCTCGGGGGTAATCGCAAAAGCGTTTGACGGTTGCATTTGGTCAATGCGTGAGTGGTCAGTCAAGCTTAAGGATCCGGGCACAACGAAATGGCTCGTGGAAGCTAGGAAGTCAGTCGGTGGCGTGGGCACTTCCGGCGCCCTTTGGAATCCAATTGAGCTCGCATCGGCTCTGTACCTCGGGGTGAATAAGAAGCTCAGCAAGGGAGAACTCGCATCTCCAGCACATGAAGGCTATTTCACGACGCGTACGGTTGGCCTCGAAAGGCTCAGTCGCGTTTTTGAGACGACCGTAGAACTTGCAGTATGGCGCGAAGACTGGGAGCGCAAGGCCGAGGTCTTGAAGGATTACAGTGCTGCCAACGGTGTCATGAAGTTCTAGCTTGCGCTCTGCAGGATGGCGCAGACATGCCCCGCGGTTTCGGATTGAAAGCAGTCTGTCTCTAGCGTCGCCCCTACTTTTTCGCCTACTAAATTCGATAGCCTCCGCAGACTGAGATTGCGGAGGTTTTTTTGATTTTGGGGGAGGGAAATGCGGTCACCACGTGGCTAAGTCATTGGCGCAAAAGGGACTCCAATCGCGGAGGCATCGGTGTCGGCGTCTCCGCCATATCAAATTCGACTCACGAACTGTCCCGGCGGGAACGACTGGTAAGCGCAGGTTGGCTTGCAGCGAACGTCTCGTGGGCAATCCTTAAACCACTCCCGTTCGGGAGTTGCGGAGTCGATTGAAATGCATGTCAAGAACTTGTCCGAAGTGTGTCTGAACCGTACCCACATTAGCACCAAAGAGGCGGCGGCAATCCTGCTTGTCAAGCCGCAGACGATGCGCAAGAGTCATTGCATTTACGGTGAGTACGCCGGCATCCGTCCTACGCGTCTGGCATCGCGCAAACTTGCATGGCCGGTTGATGGCATCGAGCGCGCATTGATGCACGGGGCAGCATAAGAGCGCACGTAAAACCGTCCAGTTAAAAACGATCGGGCGCGGCCACCGTTAGCGCCCCGTGGAACCAAAGCACTCGGAGGTGAGGATGTTGGATGTAAATGGTTTTTTGGCAGATCTGCAAAAGTTGTCGGCGCACTCCCGCAGCATGACTGATACGATCCGCGACTACTCAGACTGGATTAAAGTCGCCATTCTTGAGTATGGTGTCACTGACGCAGCCATCGTCGATTCGTTGAATCGCCATGGTCTTGCGATCAAGTTGTCTACGTTCAAAACTGCGTGGCGCCGAATCTGCGACGAGAAAAATATTCCCATGCGCCGCGCAAACCGGTCGGGTGCTCAATCGCGAGCCAACTATGTCGTTGAAGGCTCAGGGCCGGTAGCAGCAAATAATTTCATTGCCGCGAGCCCTGCAATGCCGAGCGGTGTAGTCCCGCAGTCGGAGCAGTCGGTCAATGCCTCGCAGCGCCGGTACGGGGTGCCTGCTGGTGGCAATGTCAACGGCCCACTAACGACTGTGAGCGGTGACGCGAATCAGCGCACGCCCAACGTTGAACAGATGCGCGCACACGTATCCGGCTACAAATACCCGGAGCATGGCAAGTATGGTGCTTCGATGACCACCTATGAAAGTCAGTTCAAGTATTAATCGTCCCCGCTAAATCCGCGCGTACGGATACCTGCGCGCCGGATATATCAACCAATCGAATCGTGTTGCAGACGCGTTAGGCATCTTGCCGCGACAGATAGCCCGAATACAGCATTGTATTCGGGCTGCGCAGCTTTCGCCGTTTCAGAATCACCTCTCCGCCATTCTTGCTGGTCACGCTCCCGAGCACTCTCGCTTCTTCCGAGGGGCGGGTGGCGCGTAATTTCCCCATTTCCTATCCCCGCCATTTCTGCCGTGGGTCGCGATCCCGCGACATCGTCCTTTTTCGTTCTTAGGTTTGCCGTTGTTCGCGTCTAGCACATTCGCACTCAAGTTTCGTCGACTGCCTTGTGAACGCGAGTGGCGACTGTGCTCGGTTGCTCGAGGTACACGGCAATCCTTTGGGCGTCATAGTTCAAGAGCCGGATTCGCGACGATTCAGTTTGATTCATATCGATCGATAATAGACATCCTGTCTCCAGAGGTCGATGTTCATTGCACGTCTGGTGCCATGACGAGTCGTAGTGAGTTGTGCGTGTCGCGAAGCGCCTGGTTTCTAATCGCTTCAAAGCGATTTACCTCGATGCAGTTTGACAGTGTTCGCATCAGTGAAAGGCGTTCAATAGTTCACTGCATTGAGAACTTGGATTCGTCCAGCCACCGCTTTGGATGGGGACGTGACGCGTTCACGCGGCGCGTGATAGGCGAGCGTTGAGAGTTGCCAGTCATTTCTTCACCGCCTTCGAACGCGTCTGAGCACTATGTATATGTGAAGGATGAAGATCTCGGTCCCATAACATTTCGGCGCACGGCCGGCGTGCGCCGCATCTATGCCGTAAGGCCCAATCCCTGCTGTATGCGCGCGTAGGCAGGCCTGACTGTTGTCCTGCCAGTTAGCCTGGACGGGGGTGATATTCGCTCGAAGTTGTGGCGGTGTTCGATTGCTTGGACCGCAATCTGCAGATGAAGGGCAGGTTGATAAACATCTGATTCTTCACCGCGTTGGACACGCACTTCCTCATTTCTGAGTGGGATTACTCTTAGTGCTCATTTGCTTGGCTGGTTTTTCCAGATGGCTGGCTATCCAACCACTTGGTAGCAATGTCGCACCAAGGGGTATGGGAGGGGCGTACAGTGACGTCTCATACTCTTGCCGATAGTGGAAAAAATTATCTGAGCGTTCTTTGCATGCGGGGGCCGTGAATCGCCCCGGGGGCGATTCACGGAGAGCTTGGCGATCACTGTCGATTACGCCTTGAAGGCGGCAGATGTGGTGGCCAAGATGGGGCATGTGAAAGCGCTGCGAGGTACGCCGAAACGCATACAGGTCGATAACGGAAGCGAATTCATTTCGCATGCGCTAGATCACTGGGCGTATGAAAATGGCGTAACCTTGGATTTCTCTCGGCCAGGAAAACCCACGGACAATCCGTTCATCGAGTCGTTCAATGGCAGTTTCCGGGATGAATGCCTGAACGTGCATTGGTTCCTGTCATTGGACGACGCTCGTGAAAAGATCGAGGACTGGCGACGGGACTACAACGACTTCAGACCGCATAGCTCGCTAGGCGATTTGACTCCGGGGGAGTTCCGACTCGCACACCTTGACGCCGGAAATCTCTAGGTCAAGGTGCTCGGTTAAGCGGGGGGAGGTCACACGCAGCTCCAGCATTGCCTCGCCGTATGCCTCTTGCAGGTCTTAGAGTTGCCGCTCGTATTGCTCCCGAACGTCCAGCGGGTTTGCTCGCAGCGCATTTTCCATGCCCCGCTTGCCGTCTTCGACCCACGATTCGACTTCCGAGGGTGCGAGGTCAAACGACCGGCTCGCCTCAGATATCGTCGTTTTGCCTTGAATAATGTCGAGCACCAACGCGCTTTTGCGCTTGGCCGTCCACCGCTTGATCTCGTCTTCCATCTTCATGCTCATGTGTTTGTCCTCGAAGGTTAACACCTGAGCAGGTTTTCAGTGGGTCATTACATCAGCGATAAAACATCCGCGCGTCAGCCGGCGCCGGCTGTGGCCTGACGGCACAACCCACACGGCGCACTGAATCTGACGCACCGCGGCCGGCCGACGGCATGCAGTCTCGGTTTCGACGACAGCCTCGGCGTCCCGCATTGCGCATTTCCTTCAACACGGATGACCAGGACGTTCAATACCGCACGTGCGTTTGCTCCGACCATTGAGTCATCCCACATGACAACAGACGGAGACAAGCATGGGAATCTCACCCCAATCGGATTTTTTGAGGGCGCTGTACCAGTCGTGGTCGGACCGCATGGCAGCCAACCCAGGTCTGACCATTGCCGACCTGCGCAGCCTGTTTGACGAGTGGCACCAGCCGACACTCGAGCCGGAGGGCGTGACTTATAAGTCGGCCCGGCTCTCTGGCATCGATGCCATCTGGACGCTGCCGGAAGGCGCCAATACCGAGCAGGTCATCCTCTATACCCACGGCGGCGGCTTTGCCGTGGGATCGACCGATAGCCACCGCAAGCTCGTCGGGCACTTGGCCAAGCAACTGGGCGTGACGGCCGTGGTTATTGATTACCGGCGTGCGCCCGAGCATCCCTTTCCGGCCCAGATCGAGGACTCGACGGCGGTTTACAAAGAACTGCTGGCGCGCGGCTTCAAGCCGGCCGACATCATTACCAGCGGTGACTCCGCCGGTGGCAACTTGGCCATTTCGACGGTGCTGAAACTGCGCCAGGATGGGGTGGCACTGCCCGCTGCGGTCATCGCCTTCTCCCCTTGGCTCGACATGGAACACGTCGGCAAGACCTTGCAGACCAACGCGGCCACCGACGCTCTGGTCAGCAAGGCCGTGCTTGAGGGCATGTCGGGCATGTTCCTCGGCGAGAAGGGCTCGCGCACGGACCCCCTTGCCAACCCCCTGAAAGCAGACTTCCGCGGCTTCCCGCGCCTCTACATCAATGCCGGCGCGGTCGAAACCCTACTGGATAACGCGCAGGATCTAGCGCGCATTGCCAAGGCGGCCGGCGTCGACGTCACCTTGTCCGTGGTTGACGGCATGCAGCATGTCTTCCCGTTTCTGGCAGGCCGGGCCCCCGAGGCAGACGACGAACTGCGCCGCATAGCCCAGTGGTTCAAGCGCAGCTGAGCGGCGCACGCGATTAAAAAATGATTACAGGAGACAACACCATGGACAACGAGCAAAACTTCGATGCCATCGTCATTGGCAGCGGCTTTGGCGGCATCTACATGCTGCACAAACTGCGCAACGAGCTCGGGCTGAAGACCCGTGCGTTCGAGAAGGGCGGCGGTGTAGGCGGAACTTGGTACTTCAACCGCTACCCCGGCGCCAAGTCCGACACGGAGGGCTTCGTCTACCGCTATTCCTTCGACAAGGACCTACTTCAGGAATGGGACTGGAATACCCGCTACCTGGAACAGGCCGACATCGAGACCTATCTCAACCACGTCGTCGACCGGTATGACCTGCGCCGCGACATCCAGATCAATACCGAGGTGACGAGCGCGGTGTTCGACGAGCAGCGCAAGCGCTGGCAGATCCGCACCAGCACCGGCGAGGCGTTCACCTGCCGCTACCTGGTGACGGCGCTTGGCTTGCTCGCCAAAAGCAATATCCCTGACATTCCTGGGCGCGACAGCTTTGCCGGCAGGATGGTACACACCAATGCCTGGCCCGAGGATCTGGACATCACCGGCAAGCGCGTTGGCGTCATCGGTACCGGCTCCACCGGCACCCAGTTCATCATTGCCGCTGCCAATATGGCGGGCCATCTGACGGTGTTCCAACGCTCGCCCCAGTATTGCGTGCCGTCCGGCAACGGCCCGGTCGATGCCGCTGAGGTCGCCGAGACCAAGAGGAACTTCGATGCAATCTGGGACCAAGTGCGCAATTCCGTGGTCGCCTTCGGCTTCCAGGAGAGCGGCATCGAGGCGATGAAGGTCTCCGAGGCCGAGCGGGATCGCATTTTTCAGGAGAACTGGGACAAGGGCAACGGCTTCCGGTTCATGTTTGGCACCTTCTGCGACATCGCAACCAACCCGCATGCCAACGAGGCCGCAGCCGCCTTCATCCGTTCGAAGATCAAGGAAATCGTCAAGGATCCCGAGACGGCCCGCAAGCTCACGCCGAGCGGCCTGTATGCCAAGCGCCCGCTGTGCAACGAGGGCTACTACGAGACCTTCAACCGCGACAACGTCAGCCTGGTCTCGATCAAGGAGAACCCGATCGAGCGCATCACGTCCAACGGGGTGCTGACGGCCGACGGCGTCGAGCACAAGCTTGATGTGCTGGTTTTCGCCACCGGTTTCGACGCGGTGGACGGCAACTACCGCTCGATGAATCTGCGCGGTCGCGGCGGGCGGCACATCAACGACCACTGGGCCGAGGGGCCTACCAGCTATCTGGGGTTGTCCACGCACGGTTTCCCGAACATGTTCATGATCCTCGGGCCCAACGGCCCGTTCACCAACCTGCCACCGAGCATTGAAGCGCAGGTTCAGTGGATTGGGGACGCGATTCGCCATGTCGAGCACTCGAAGCTCGCCACCCTCGAGCCGACCCGGCAGGCCGAAGAGAGCTGGACGAAGACCTGTCTGGACATTGCCAACATGACGCTCTTCCCGAAGGTTGAGTCGTGGATCTTCGGCGCCAACATCCCCGGCAAGAAGAGCACGGTCATGTTTTACATGGCCGGACTTGGTGCCTACCGACAGCAACTCGAGGCTGTCCGTAGCGCCGGCTACGAAGGGTTCGCCCTCGACCAACGCTAGACATCTCCCCGCTTTGGGCTCCACGCGCTGAACAGAGGCTGCGGCAGGCGCGCAGCCCTTTCAGCGGGGCGGTGCGGGTACCCCACACGTTCATCGATGCAGGGGGGGGGGGCGACTGTCGTCCCTTTGCCTAGCCTTTCGCGTCGAATGCGCTCGCCGCGCTGCGTCCATACCTCGGAGCCGCCCCCAGTTCTCGAATCCTTTCACCTGCGCCCTGCGGTGAAGCATGACAAAAAAATTAGGAGACAAATCTTGAAACAAGCTTCCAAGCAACTGGCCGCACTGGCTGTCGCCTTTCTGGCGCTGACGCTGGCTGCGCCCGCAAGCGCCGTCGACCTCGATGCCGGTGACTACACTGCGTTGCCGGGCGGCACCAACGCGCTGGTAATTTATGGCCAACATGCCACGCGCGACGAGCTTTACAGCAAGGGCAGCCAAGTGCCCATCCATCCGAGGCTCGACTCGGATATCGGCATCCTGCGCGGGGTGCACTTCATGGACGTCGGTGGCCACATCATCGATCCGCAATTCCTGCTGCCGTTCGGCCGGTTGAGCGCCAAGGACGACATCTCCGCGCTGGGCTCGAAGAGCGGTGTAGGTGACCTGATCCTCGCGTCCGCGTTCTGGTTCACCAGGCCCGGCGACAAGACCCATTTCGCTATCACCCCCTACCTGTGGCTGCCGACCGGGACTTACGACCGTAACCAACCCCTTAGCCTCGGCGAGCACCGCTACAAGTTCGCGCTCCAAGCCGGCTACAGCACGGAACTGGCACCTCGCGTCATCTGGGATCTGGCCGGCGACGTCACGCTGTTCGGAAAGAACACCGACGCGAACGACGGCCAGGGTGGCGCGACCACGCTGAAACAGAAAGCGCTGTACGAGTTCCAGACCCATCTGCGCTATCAGCTCACCCCGGTGCTGGACCTG
The DNA here is from genome assembly GCF_902459725.1 of Pandoraea eparura. Taxonomy (GTDB): domain Bacteria; phylum Pseudomonadota; class Gammaproteobacteria; order Burkholderiales; family Burkholderiaceae; genus Pandoraea; species Pandoraea eparura. Next base: position 191,948 of record NZ_CABPSH010000001.1, on the reverse strand, counting down.
CGCGTCGGCCTGTTCCATACCTTTGGCGGGGAAACTGAACTGGGTGGGGTGAATCAGGGCGACCGGCAGGTCACCACCAAATTCAATGTCGGTGCGGCCTGGTTTGTGGCGCCCACCGTTCAGCTGATCGCGACCTACGGCCGTGACATCAAGGTGCGCGAAGGTTTCAAGATCAACAACCAGGTCAACCTGCGGTTGCTGACGCTGTTCTGACGCCGCATTCGAATCTGAAATCTGCCGAATTGAAGGAGATACACACCATGCGCTGCTATTGCGTCATGCATCACGGCCAGCCGCTGGAGCTCGTCGAGAAAGACGTGCCCAAACCCGCGGGTACCGAGGTACTCGTACGGGTCACGGCTGCGGGTCTGTGCCACACCGACCTGCACATCTGGGAGGGCTACTACGACCTCGGTGGCGGTAAGCGGCTGAACCTGTCAGATCGTGGCATCACGCCTCCCATTGTGCTCAGCCACGAGATCTGTGGCGAGGTGGTGTCCGCGGGCGAGGGCGCCGGCGACGTGAAGCTGGGCGGTCGCTTCGTGGTCCACCCGTGGATCGGCTGTGGCGAATGCCCGACCTGCCTGCGCGGCGACGAGAACATCTGCCTGAAGAGCCGCCCCCTCGGCGTGGCCAGGCCAGGCGGGTTCGCCGACTACGTGCTGGTGCCTCACCCCCGCTACCTGGTCGACATCGACGGCCTGAACGACGCGGAGGCCGCACCGCTGGCTTGCGCCGGCGTAACCACCTACAGCGCGATCCGGAAGCTGGGTGACGGCATCCACCATGAGCCGGTCGTCATCATCGGTGCGGGAGGCTTGGGCCTGATGGCCATCGAGGTGTTGCGCGCGCTAGGCGGGCAGGGCGCTATTGTGGTCGACATTGATCCCGCCAAGCGTGAAGCCGCGCTGGCCGCTGGCGCGCTCGCGGTAGTGGATGGGAAGGCTGTGGATGCCGCGAAACAACTCATCGCAGCCACCCAGGGCGGGGCGGGGCAGATACTGGATCTGGTGGGCTCATCGGCCACCGTGTCGCTGGCGATGCAAAGCGCGCGGCGCGGCGGACACATCGTCATCTGCGGGCTGATGGGCGGCGAGCTCACGCTGCCGCTGGCCACGATCCCCTTGCGACCGCTGTGTATCGAGGGCAGCTATGTGGGCACCCTGTCCGAGCTCCGCGAACTTGTCGACCTGGTGAGGCGCACCGGCATGAAGTCCATCCCCGTGTCGCGCCGCCCGATGAGCCAGGTGAGCCAAGTGATTGACGACCTCCACCGCGGCCAAGTGATCGGCCGTGCCGTGCTGCTGCCGTGAACTTTTGAAAGAACCGTTATGTACCCCCAACTCAGCCTATACATCGATGGGCAGTTCCTGAACGGTGCGGGGCGCCGTGAGCAGGAGGTCCTGAGCCCGGCCAGCAATGAGGTGATTGGCCACCTGCCGCATGCCACGCATGCCGATCTGGACCTGGCGCTATCGGCAGCAGAGCGCGCCTTCTCGGCCTGGCGCACTAGCTCGGCCCTGCAGCGTGCCCAGGTGCTGAACCAGGTCGCCGGTCTGATCCGCGAACGGGCGCCCGCGATCGGCCGCAACCTCACCCTCGAGCAAGGCAAGACCCTGGCCGAAGCCGTGGGCGAAGTCACGAGCTGCGTCGAACATGCCGAGTGGCATGCGGAGGAATGCAGGCGCATTTATGGCCGGCTGATTCCCCCTCGCGATCCCCGCGTGCAGCAGACTGTGCTGCGTGAGCCTATCGGCGTTTGCGTGGCCTTCTCGCCCTGGAACTTCCCGTTCAGCCAAGCCTTTCGCAAAGTGGTCGCCGCAATCGGCGCGGGCTGCGCCGTTATCCTCAAGGGCTCCAGCGACACACCGGCTTCGGTGCTCGCAATCGCCGAACTTTTCCATGACGCAGGCTTGCCGCCCGGCGTGCTGAACCTGGTGTCAGGCGACGCCGGCATGATCTCGGAGTACCTGATCCGCTCGCCCATCGTCCGCAAGGTGTCTTTCACCGGCTCCACCCCGGTGGGCCAGCAGCTCGCCGCGCTTGCCGGGGCGATGATGAAGCGCAGTACGATGGAACTCGGCGGTCACGCGCCGGTGATTGTCTGTGACGACGCAGACATCGACCGGGCAGCGGACGTGCTCGCGGCCTTCAAGTTCCGCAACGCGGGGCAGGTCTGCATCTCCCCTACGCGCTTCTACGTGCAGGAGGGTGCCTACGCCCGTTTCGTTGAACGCTTTGCTGGGCGCGCTGAAGCCCTGAAGGTGGGTGACGGCCTGGACGCGGCGAGCCGGATGGGGCCATTGGCACAGGGCCGTCGCGTCACGGCGATGGAGGGCTTCGTCGGCGACGCACGCCATCGCGGCGGCAAGGTGCTGACTGGCGGGCGGCGCCTACCGGGTGAGGGCAATTTCTTTGCCCCGACCGTGATGATCGACCTTCCTGACGACTCGCGGCTCATGACGGAGGAGCCCTTCGGCCCGATCGCCGGCATTGTGCGATTCAAGACGATGGAGGAGGCCCTCGCACGCGCGAACAGTCTGCCCTTCGGCCTGGCGTCCTATGCGTTCACGAGCTCGCTGCAGAACGCCCATCAGGTCTCTCGCGGGTTGGATGCCGGCATGGTGTCCATCAACCACATCGGGCTGGCGCTTGCCGAGACGCCGTTTGGTGGCGTGAAGGCCAGTGGCTATGGCAGTGAGGGCGGCAGCGAAACCTTCGATGGCTACCTGACCACAAAGTTTGTGTCGCAACTCAACTGAAGGGCAGGCCGCCGCCGAGCGGAGGCAGAGACCGTAGGCATCACTGGCTGCAGTTGAAGTCCACGGGATCAAACGCGTGGCTTGACGCTCGCGGCTGGTGGCTACCGACTTGGTCTCGCCACATCACAGCGGGTTCTGCGCCCCGCGAATCAGGCCTGTCGACGGTCGTCCCGGCATTGAACCGGGGACTCCGATCACGGAAAGGGCGCTCCAAAGTCCCGTGGTGGCGGCGGTAAGCCACCGATGCCGGCCCGCTATCGGCTCTGCGGGTCGGGCTCGGGCGGCGGTAGGGGGCGCCCGGTGACCGTGCTGCGGTAATCCGCAGGTGTCTGCTCGAACGCGCGCTTGAAGTGGCGCACCAGATGGCTTTGGTCGGAAAAGCCACAGTCCGTCGCGATGCACTTCAGGGGCGTGGCCACTGGACGGCTGAGCAGTTGCCGAGCCCGCTCCAGGCGCTGGCGCAAAACGTAGGCATGGGGGGAGCAGCCGAACTCTGCGCGGAACTTGCGGATCAGCCCGGAGACGCTGACGCCAACCTCCCCGGCCATTTCTTCGAGCTTGAAATTGCGGTCCAGGTTGTCCTCGATGAACTGGACCAAGCGTCGGCGTTGCCAATCGGCCATGCGAACCGCCAACGGCACCTCCCGCACGCGAGCCTTGGCATAGCGGCGCAGCAGGTGGATGCAAAGCTGATTCACCAAGGCAGACCGATAGAGATTTCCGCCAAGGCCGCCACTCGTCAGCTCCTCCTCGAAGGCGGACGCCAGGCTTGGCAGGATGCTGTCCTCGACGCGGACGCAGTCTTCCATTCCGACGTCACTGATGCTGTGCTCGAAGACGTCCTCTGCGACACGGCACAACTCCGTCTGTGCCACATAGATGTGGGTGACGTCGATCGGGCGGTCCCACTTCCACTGCGACGACTCGCCGCGGGTCAGCAGGGAACACACGCCGCGCCCGACCTGCTCGCTGCGCCAGGGACCACCGGCCCGCCGGCTCATCATGGCATCGCTGCCTTTGTAGCTGACGATCATGTAGTCGCGCATGGACGGAATGGCGACGTCGAGCGAGCCATAACGATAGCCCTTGAGCGCCACGTGCTCCCATCCGGCTGTCGCGCTATTGAGCGTCAACTCGCCGGGTATCCAGAGGGGCACTTCATCCGGTGCAATCAGTTGGCCCACAAGCCGCGTCTCCAGTGTACGGATGGCTTAAGCTAAACTCTGATTGTCCTCCACGCGGGCAGTGACCGTCATCGGGGGAAATCCTACCCGCGTCGAGGCGCCGTGCCGCGCACTTTAAAGAAGCACAAATTTCGAAGGTAAATCGCCCCCCATTTTTGAGGCGGCGTGTTGGTGAAACCCATGCGGCGGCGCATTGCCAGCGTGAAAACGCGCAGCGCGGTGCGCGCGCCGCCGCGGGTCGTAGCCGGTTGCCCAGGCAAGACGGTACTGCTCAACGTGAAGTGCTTTGATCAACTGCTTCTGCACCGCCAACCCTTGGGCCACTTACGCGAATTTCAGACCAGCCCGGTCGCGTAATAGACAACAATCACGAACGCGACCGCAATCGTCTTGATTAGCGTCACGGCGAAGATTTCGGGATACGACTGCCGGTGAGTCAGCCCCGTCACCGCCAGCAGCGTGATCACCCCGCCGTTGTGCGGCAGCGTGTCCATGCCGCCGCTGGCCATGGCAACGACACGATGCAATACGTCCATCGGAATGTGTGCGGCTTGTGCGTTCTTGATCAGCATTTCCGAGGTGGCGGCAAGTGCGATGCTCATGCCGCCCGAGGCGGATCCGGTAATGCCGGCCAACGTACTCACCGATACGGCGGCATTCACGAGCGGATTGGGAATGTTCTTGAGCGCATCGCCGATGACGACGAAGCCCGACAATGCTGCGATCACCGCGCCGAATCCATACTCCGATGCCGTATTCATCGCCGCCAGCAACGCACCGCCCGCTGCGACCCGCGTGCCCTCGGCAAACGCGGGGATAACACGTCGATATGCCGAGATGACCACAAACGCAATGCCGAGAATCAGTGCTGCCTCGACGGCCCAGATGGCAGTCACGGTCTTGATCGATGTGGTCACCGGAGCGAGAACGCCGGGGAGTACGTGCGGCGCAACGGTATAAGACGCGCCGTACCAGTGCGGAATCCATTTCGTGAACAGATAGTTTGCGACGCCCACCAGTATGAGCGGCATGATCGCGAGCACGGGATTGGGCAGCGCATTCTCTTCAATGCGAACCGGTTCGTTCACGAGCGCGCTACCGTAGCCTTCGCCCTTCGCCATCACGCTTTTGCGGCGCCATTCCAGATAGATCAGGCCCACGATGAGCATGAAGATCGACCCGACCGTGCCAAGCGTCGGCGCAGCCCAACCAGTGGTTTTGAAGAACGTGGTCGGAATGATGTTCTGAATTTGCGGCGTGCCCGGAAGCGAATCCATCGTGAAGCAAAAAGCGCCGAGCGCAATCACGCCAGGCATGAGTCGCTTTGGAATGTTGCTTTGTCGATACAGCTCCGCCGCGAACGGATACACCGCGAATACGACGACAAACACTGACACGCCACCGTACGTCAGGAGTGCGCACACGGCGATAATCACCACATTCGCACGCGATCGGCCAATAAAGCGAATCGCGGCCGCGACGATCGCCGCCGCAAAGCCCGATAACTCGATGACTTTTCCGAACAACGCGCCCAGCAGAAACACGGGGAAATAGAGCTTGACGAAGCCCACCATCTTTTCCAGGAAGATGCCTGAAAACACGGGGGCTACGGCCGAGGGCTCGGTCAACAACACGGCGCCTAGTGCGGCGATTGGCGCAAAGAGAATGACGCTATAGCCGCGGTAGGCGGCCAGCATCAGAAAAGCCAGCGAACAAAGGACAATCATCAGGGCCATACAAGTCTCCACCTCTATCTTCGAGTGATATCGGCCGCCGGCATTGCGCCAGTCGCCGTGTTATGTACAACGAATCAAGAACTCCGCAATCCGCTGGTAATGCGGTCACATCCGTCTGTCGCAGCGGTGCTCCCCGCGCGCCGGCATGGACGCGCGCAGAACGCCGGGCACTTCGGCACGAAACGCCTCGTTTCGTCTCGGTCGAAAAGTCTCAACGCCATGACGGCAGTTCCCTCCAGAGATTGATCGCGACGCAGGCTCATCCGCCGATGTCTGCTCGCGAAATCCGCGTCCCATGCGAGAGCCGCACGACAAAGGGCGACGCGTGCCCGGAGGACCGAATTTGCGTCCGCGAACAAGCGAATGCCTCCGAGCGACGAATCCTGCCTGAGCGTATCCGCGCAGCGCATCGACCCATTGCAGCAGGCTGGAAAGCCGAACGCGTGATGCCGTTCGAGGCACGACAAGTCCCAGTGACCAAACGGTAAACGGACTCCCTTTTTTGTAAATAGGGTTATTGAGTTACCCATAGGATAATTTTTTGGTGGATGGCGTAGCGCGGATTCCACGCCAAGTGTTCGCTGACTCGCTAGGGGGCGGAGGTCGGATATTCCTCGGGAAAACCCTGAATAATTATCCTATAGACAACGTTATATCCCTATTTACAAAGCCGATCAGTCGGTTTACCGTTCAGTCATTGACACTTTCCGGTTCCCGATCTGCATTGCATACGTGCGGAAGTCGTCCGAAAGCCCAACTGTTCTGCATCCGAAGACTGAGAGAAATCGTGCTTGATAAGAGACAGTTTTATATCGAAGGGAAGTGGGTAGCACCTGAGAACGCCCGCGAACTCCCTGTGATCGATCCCTCGACCGAACAGCCTTGCGCTGTCATTTCCATCGGCGATGCGGCGCACGCCGATCGTGCGGTGAAGGCTGCCCGGCAGGCACTCGAGACTTGGTCGGTCACCGAACCCGCCGACCGTCTTCAGCGAGTGGAGCGGCTTCTCGACATCTATGAGCGACGCGCCGCCGAAATGGCGCGAATGATCAGTATGGAAATGGGCGCGCCGATCGACATGGCGCTGTCCGATCACGTCGGCGCCGGGGCTTATCACATCAGGAACTTCATCGCGGCGTTTCGCGAGTTCCGGTTCGAACGCCCCCTAGGGCCGCATGCCCCCGACGATCGCATCCTGATGGAGCCGATCGGCGTCGCCGGACTGATTACCCCGTGGAACTGGCCGATGAATCAGGTCGCGCTCAAGGTCGTGCCGGCATTACTGGCGGGATGCACGACGGTGCTCAAGCCATCGGAAATCGCACCGCTCTCGTCGATGCTCTTTGCCGAGTACGTCGATGAAGCCGGTTTCCCGAAGGGGGTGTTCAATCTCGTCAACGGTGACGGCATCGGCGTTGGCGCGCGCCTTTCTTCGCATCCCGACGTCGACATGATCAGCTTCACCGGCTCGACGCGCGCCGGCATCGCCATCTCGAAAGCCGCCGCCGACACGCTCAAGCGTGTGGCGCTCGAACTCGGCGGCAAGGGGGCGAACCTCATCTTTGCCGATGCGGATGCCAATGCGGTCAAACGCGGCGTGCTCCATTGCTTCAAGAACACTGGGCAGAGCTGCAACGCCCCTACGCGCATGCTGGTCGAGCGCGCCATTTATGAGCGCGTCGTCGATGAAGCGCGCGTGATTGCGGAGCGCGTTTGCGTCGATGCGGCTCACGCGCCCGGCAAGCATATGGGGCCGCTGGCCTCCGAAGCGCAGTTCCTGAAAGTGCAGGAGATGATCGAGAAAGGCATTGGCGAGGGGGCACGGCTTGTCGCGGGTGGCCTGGGTCGGCCCGAGGGACATGCCACCGGCTACTTCGTCCGGCCAACCGTATTCGCCGATGTTAACAACCAGATGGCCCTTGCCCGCGAGGAGATCTTCGGACCCGTGCTCTCGATCCTGCCGTTCGACAGCGAAGAGGAAGCGATCGCCATCGCCAACGACACGCCGTATGGTCTCGCGAACTATGTGCAGTCCACTGACGGCGAGAAGCGCAATCGCGTCGCAGGCCGGCTGCGCTCCGGGATGGTCGAAATGAACGGTAGACCGCGCGGCCCGGGCTCGCCCTTCGGCGGCATCAAGGCATCGGGACGCGCCCGTGAAGGCGGCGTCTGGGGCATCGAGGAATTCCTGGAGGTCAAGGCTGTTTCGGGTTGGGCGGGCTCCACCGGCACGCATCAGTGACGTGTGCCATCAGCAACACGACCGCAATCATCGAACAGGTTCCATCAGGAGACGGAAGATGTCCAAAGCACTAACCGGGGTACGCGTACTCGATCTGTCGCGAGTGCTCGCAGGACCTTGGGCCAGTCAAACGCTGGCGGATCTTGGCGCGGAAGTGATCAAGATCGAACGGCCCGAAACCGGAGACGACACCCGCGGTTGGGGGCCGCCTTACCTCAAGGATGCGCAGGGCAATCCCACCGGCGAGGCTGCCTACTACCTTGCCGCCAATCGCGGAAAAAAGTCGGTCACGCTCAATATCGCGCACAGCGAAGGCCAGGCCATCATTCGCAAGCTGGCGTCGCAGGCCGATGTCTTCATCGAGAATTACAAGGTCGGCGACATGGCCCGATATGGCCTGTCGTATGAAGACCTCCGCGAGATCAATCCGCGTCTCATCTATTGCTCGGTGACCGGGTTCGGACAGACCGGGCCGCTGGCCTCGCTCGCCGGCTACGACTTCATCGTGCAGGGCATAGGCGGCCTGATGAGCATTACCGGTGAAAGCGACGAGCGCCCCGGCGGCGGACCGCAAAAGGTCGGCGTGGCGTTCGCCGACATCATGACCGGAATGTATTCGACGGTGGCCATTCTCGCGGCCATAACACAGCGCGCGACGACCGGCAAAGGGCAGTACATCGACATGGCATTGCTCGATGTTCAGGTCGCCACCATGGCCAACATGAACCTGAACTACCTCGTTTCGGGCAAGACGCCGCAGCGCCAGGGTAACGCGCACGCGAATATTGTTCCCTATCAGGTCTTCGATGCCAGGGACGGTCAAATGGTGATTGCCGTCGGTAACGACAGTCAGTTCGGGAAGTTCTGCGAGATCGCGGACTGTCTCGATCTTGCGATCGATCCGAGGTTCGCTACGAACGCGGCGCGCGTGACGCACCGCGACACCCTCGTTCCGATGCTTCAGAAAGTCATGTCCACACGAACCGTCGAAGAATGGACGACGCAGTTCAATGAGAAAGGCGTACCTGCCGGCCCGATCAATAGCATCGCGCAAGCGTTTGAACATCCGCAGGTCAAGCATCGCAAAATGAAGGTCGATATCCCGCACCCCCTTTCGGGGACGGTCCCGAGCGTGGCGAGCCCGATCCATATGTCCGCGTCGCCGGTGGGCTACGACACACCACCTCCCACGTTGGGCCAGCACACGGATGAGGTGCTGGCATCGCTTGGCGGCCTGACCCATGAACGTATTCAGGCGCTGCGCCGGGACTCGGTCATATAGCGGGAGTGTTGTCCTGGATCGTGTTGAATCGCGCGTTGGTGAAGTGTTGTCATGCACCCCGACTCGCACATTGTTGAACCGGAGAAAGTACAGAATGAACGGCGCTGAAAGTTTGGTCACCACACTGCTGGAGTCAGGGATCGACACCTGCTTTGCCAACCCGGGCACCAGTGAGATGCACTTTGTCGCTGCCCTGGATCAGATTCCCGGCATGCGCTGCGTGCTGGGCCTTCAGGAAAACATTGTGACCGGCATGGCGGATGGCTACTATCGCATCGCCGGAAAGCCGGCGAGCACGCTGTTGCATTGCGGGCCGGGCCTCGCCAATGGCTGGGCCAACCTGCACAATGCGCGCAGGGCAAATAGCGGGATCGTCAATATCGTGGGCGATCAGGCGACGTATCACTATCCCTACGACGCACCGCTGACCGCTGACACCGCCGGGCTCGCGGGCGCCGTATCGCACTGGGTTCGCACCAGCCGGCACGCCGCCGATGTCGGCCGTGACGCGGCGGCCGCGGTGGCCGCTGCCCGCACCGCGCCGGGACAGATCACCACCCTGATCCTGCCGTCCGATACGTCGTGGGATGCGGGGGGCGTCGCCGCGCGCGCGCTTCCGGTCCCGGCCGCCCCGGCCATCGACCCGTTCGCCGTCGAAAACGCGGCGCGAATTCTGCGCCAGGAGAAGCACGTGTTGATTCTCCTGGGGGGGGGCTGCGCGCATCCGACGGTCCAGGCGCAGGCGTGGCGAATTGCCAGCGCAACGGGCGCGACGCTGAAGTACGAATATGTGAATGGACGCATCGCGCGTGGACGGGGTCGTCTGCCGGTCGAACGCGTGCCGTACAACATCGACCAGGCGATCAAAGTGCTGGCACCGTTCCAGCACATCATTCTCGTCAATGCGAAGCCGCCAGTGGTAGGTTCAATCGATCGTTGCAACACCTTCCTATTAATATCGAATGAGGGAGGGTTGACGAATGGCACAAATGGGACGGCCGGGGTTGTCGCCAGAAGGCAAGTCCGAGGTTTGGCGGCGGTGGCGGGCAGGTGAATCGTTTCTTGGTATCGGGAAGGCGCTAGGCAAGCCTGCAGGCTCGATCTACGGCGTGATCCGACTATGCGGAGGGTACACCCCTGCTGCTCGTAAGCGGTCGTTGCGGGCATTAACCTTGAGTGAACGTGAAGAGATCTCGCGTGGTGTCTCGGCTGGACGTTCAATTCGAGCGATTGCCCGCCAGTTGAACCGCGCGCCTTCCACGATTTCCCGTGAGATTGCGCGTAACGGCGGAACGGGCCACTATCGAGCTCTGGAAGCGGATGAGCGAGCCTTGCAGGCTGCTCTGCGACCCAAACGCTGCCTTCTGGAGCAGAACCGGCGCTTGCGCTATGCGGTCGAGCGTAAGCTTTGCCGCGAATGGTCTCCAGAGCAAGTGAGCGGTTGGCTTAAGAACCGATATGCCGATGACGAGGCGATGCGCGTGTCTCACGAGACGATATATCGCAGCCTGTTTGTGCAAGCGCGCGGCGTTCTGAAGAAGGAACTGCAGTATCACTTGCGGACCCAGCGGAAGATGCGTCACTCACGCTCGTCCAGCACGAAGGGCGCTCGCAATAAGATTGCTGACGCGGTTTCGATTCACGAGCGACCGCCTGAAGCAGCCGACCGTGCGGTGCCGGGTCACTGGGAAGGAGATCTCGTCAGTGGCGCCAACAATACTCATGTCGCCACTTTGGTCGAGCGACGCTCGAGGTTCACCATCATCGTCAAGGTAAAGGGAAAAGACACGGTGAGCGTTGTGGCGGGCCTGAAGCGCGAGGTTAAGCGGTTGCCGCAGCATCTACGCAAGTCGCTCACCTGGGACCGCGGCATGGAACTGGCGAACCACAAAGACTTCACGATCGCGACGGACGTGAAGGTCTACTTCTGCGACCCGCGAAGTCCTTGGCAACGTGGTACCAACGAAAACACGAACCGACTCCTGCGTCAGTACTTGCCGCACGGTACGCAACTTGATCAATACTCGCAGGCGGAATTGAACAAGATCGCAGCGCGGCTCAATGAAAGGCCCAGAAAGACATTGGGCTTCATGTCTCCGGCCGATAAACTATGCGAGGCTGTTGCAGCGACTCATTGAACCTACCGTCGGGTTCTTCGCGTATCCCGGCAAACCCTCGACGCAGTACGCCAGCGGCGCGCAGTTGCACACGCTGTCGCGCGTCGATCAAGACCCGGAGGCGGCCCTGCGCGCCCTGGCGGAAGCGCTTGATGCGCCGGTTGTCGCGATGCCGGGTGCCGGGCCGTGCGCTGAAGCCGGCAGCGGCGCGCCGACGCCGGAAGGTCTTGCCCAAACCCTCGCGGCCTTGATGCCGGAAAACGCGATTGTGTCGGATGAAAGCATCTCGTATGGACGCGGCTTCTACAAGTTCACCCACGCAGCGGCACCGCATGACTGGCTGCCGCTCACTGGCGGCGCTATCGGCGACGGCCTTCCCGTGGCGACCGGTGCCGCGGTCGCCTGCGGGGGCTCGCGAAGAGTGATCAGCCTGCAGGCTGACGGCTCGGCGATGTATTCGCTTCAATCGTTGTGGACGCAAGCGCGCGAAAAACTGCCGTGTACGACGATTTTGCTCAGTAATCGCAAGTACAACATCCTGATCGGCGAATACGAGAACGTCGGGGCCATCCCCGGGCCGACGGCCATGGGCATGCTCGATCTGTCGAATCCCGATCTCGATTGGGTCAAGCTGGCGAACGGCATGGGCGTCGAAGCCGCGCGTGCCACGACGCTCGAAGCGTGCGCCGATCTGATGCGGCAGAGCTTCCGTCAAAACGGGCCATTCCTGATCGAGCTGCTGATTTGATGAGGCGTTGCCCGCCGCAAGTGGCGGATTCCACCCGAGGCGTGGCATGGCGTGGGCGCCATGCGCATGACGCGGGAAAATTTTTGGAGACATACGAACGTGAGCGCAATAACGCACGTCGGCTTTCTTGGCCTTGGAAACATGGGCGCCGCAATGGCCATGCGGCTCATTCAACCTGAATCGAAAGTTCACGTTTTCGACCTCAACCCCGCGGCGGTAGCGCAGCTCGTGGAAGCGGGCGCGATCGCGCATACCAGTCCTCGCTCGGTCGCGGATTCGGCCGATGTCGTCATGGCCTGCCTGCCGAGCATCGACGCTTGCGAAGCCGCGATCTTCGGTCCGGAGGGCGTGGCGGCCGGCAAGGCCGTACACACCTATGTCGAGATGTCGACGATCGGACCGACCGCCGTCTCGTCGATTGCGAAGCGGCTCGCGGACAACCGCATCGTCACGATTGATGCGCCGGTCAGCGGTGGTCCGTCAGCGGCGCGTGCCGGCACGCTGTCCATCATGGTGGCGGGATCCAGCGATGACATCGCACGGGCCATGCCTTGGCTCGGTCACATCGCGAAGACGCTTCACAAGATAGGCGATCGACCCGGTCAGGCGCAGGCGATGAAGCTGGTGAACAACATCATGCTGGCCGCCAATATGGCGGTCGCGTCAGAAGCGCTTGCGATGGGCGCCAAAGCCGGCTTGGACGCCGACGCGATGATCGACGTCATCAAATCCAGTACGGGACAGAGCGCAGCGGCGGATATTCTTGCTCGCTTCGCGATCCCCGCGGCATTCGATTTCGGCGCACATATTTCGATTGTCGCAAAGGACGTGGAACTGGCCATCGCCGAGGCGCGCGCCCTGGACGTTCCCGTTCCCGTGCTGGATCAGGCGAGAAGCCTTTGGCATGCGGCCTTGGAACAAGGTCGCGGTGGCGACGATTTCACGTCGATCATCAAGCTCGTCGAGGCGCGCAGCAACGTCCTGGTTCGGGGCGCACCACGACCAACGGGCGCCAAAGCATCCTAAATCCGTTTCAAAAAATTTCGTATACCTATGGAGAAGACAATGGATTCAAACACGGAGAAACTCGATTTTCCCTCGACGGCCAATGATGCCGCCAATCTGATGGGGAAACTTGCCTACGCTACGCCGGAGACGGCGCCGCTCGTGCCGGGCCGCCGAACGTTTTTCAAGTACCGCGACCTCGGCGTCACGGACGCCACGAATGGGCGAATGCGCGCTCAGCTCACCATCGCAACGGGCGAAATGCAGCAGACAGGATGGCACTACCACCTCTGCGAGTCGCAGTTCATCTATACGTTGCGCGGTTGGGTCGATCTCGTCTTCGAAGACGGTCGCCAGATCCGCGTCAGTGCCGGAGAGTCCCTGCATATTCCGGGCGGTCTCAAGCACAACGAACTTGCGATATCGGAAGATTTCGAGCTTCTTGAAGTCTCGGTGCCGGCGAAGATGGGAACGGTGGCGTGCGAGCCGCCCGAGAATTTTGTCGCGCAGCGCTGAGGTCGGAACCGATTGACAGCGGACGCCATCGGCAAGCCAACGCATCGACAACTTTGCGTTGTCATACCCAATCAAGCGTAGGGCAATTTCAGACATGACCAAAGGCTATATCTTCGCCGAAGTGACCATTCGTTCGCCCGGAGCGGAATGGAACGAATACAGCAGCAAAGTCCAGGCGACGCTGGACGCATATGGCGGCATCTTCCTGATCCGGGGCGGTACCCAAAACGTGCTGGAAGGCGAGACGGACACGGGCACCATCGTTGTCCTGGAATTCGAGAGCCAGGAGAAGGCGGAAGACTGGTATGCCTCGACGGCGTATCAGACCATCTTGCCGCTTCGCCGGCGTAATGCCGATGCGCGCGTCATTTGCATGGCTGGGGTGGACTAAAGGACCGTAGCGCGGCGCCGCGATTTTCCCCTGGCGAAGCCGCGGCGTTGACGGATTGTCCGCTGAAAAGGCGTGCCTTCCTTGACTTGGATCTACGTGGTGACCCGGCGAATGCGTCGCATCGCCAATACGACTGCGGCGCGGGTCTCCCTTCAGTGCATCGACAGACTTCGGAACTGACTAGCATGATCAACGTAAACGGCCGACTGGCGGGAAAGGTTGCATTCATTACGGGCGCTGGCGCGGGCATCGGACGCGCCGCCGCGGAACGGTTTGCCCGTGAAGGCGCCACGATCGTCATCGCGGAATTCAATGCCGATAACGGCGAGTTGGTCGCCGAGGCGATCAATGCAGAAGGGGGAAGGGCGAGGTTCTTTCATGTGGATGTCACGAGCGAAGACAGTGTGCGTGAGTCGATCGACGCCGCCGTCAGGTTCGCCGGAAAAATCGATGTCCTGTATAACAACGCGGGCGGATCAAGCGCTGTCGATGCCCGTGTGACGGACTGCCCGACAGACGAGTTCTGGCGTGCCGTCAAGCTCGACCTGTTCGGGACCTGGGTCACGTGCAAGTATGGCATCGCATCGATGTTGAAGACCGGCGGCGGATCGGTCATCAATAGCTGCTCGGTCTTTGCGCTGATCGGTACGCGCGGGAAGGATGCCTACACGGCCGCGAAAGGCGGGATCGCATCGATCACGCGCTCGATGGCCGTCGAATACGCGCCATATCAGATTCGCGTGAACGCGCTGGCTCCCGCGGTAACGACAACCGGCCGCGTGCTTACCCTCATCGAACAGCAGCCGGACGTGTTGGGCAAAACCAGCGAGCGACAGCTACTTGGACTCGTCAAGCCGGAGGAAGTGGCGATGACTGCGCTATTCCTCGCGTCGGACGAATCAAAGACCACGACCGGCCAGATTTTCGCGGTGGATGGTGGATTTTCGATCTCGTGATGCCGGGATCGCGGAAGCATTTGCCATGCGCCCGCGAGCGTTTCGACGGCATCGGCCCGTGGAATCGACATGGTAAACTCGTGCGCCTGTCAGCGTGATTCCCGTGCGCCTTGATGAAACAAGCTCTCTTCGTGGGGGCGCACACGGGGTCGCGGACCGAACCCCATCGAGAGGGATAGACGAGATTGTCAGAAACGAAAAAGCGAGTCGCACCCCCCACTGAGGTGCCAGCGGACGACGCTGCCTCGGCTTCCGCCGGCAGCGGCGGAGGACGCCGCCGCATTCAGTCGGCTGACAAGGCGACGGAAGTTCTGCTCGCGCTTGTCGAGGCAGGAAAAGCGGCGCCCTTGCGCGATTTGGCGCGCGCGGTCGGCATGCCGAACAGCCTCGCGCATCGCTATCTGGCGAGTCTGATGGCGAGCGGGCTCGCGGTCCAGGACGAGATCACAGGTCTTTATGACCTGGGACCTACCGCGCTTCGCATCGGTGCTTCGGCGCTCGGCCGTCTGGATCCCCTGCGCCTTGCCGGCGAAGCCATGCCGCAACTGGTGGAGAGCACGGGACTTCCCACGCTGCTCAACGTCCTGGGCGATCGGGGGCCGACCATCATTCGTTGGGAGCGCAGTTACGTTCCGTTCATCACCACGCTATCGGTCGGATCGACGTTCCAGTTGACGAATTCGGCCACGGGACGGGTGATGCTGGCGTTCATGCCGGAGAAGGTCCGGGATCACCTTATCGAGTTGGCCGTCTCCCGAAATCTCGAGCGGCCGCCGGCAAAGTTGCTCGAGCGCCTGCAAGAGATTCGCAAGCGCGGATACGATGAAGCCGAATCGGTCCTGATTCCCGGTCTTGCGGCGATCAGCGCGCCGATACTCGACGTTCAGGAGGAAGCGGTCGCTTGTCTGACCTTGATCGGCGCGAGCGCGGATGTCGCACGAATCAGGGCCAAGGCTATCAAGTGTCTTGTGGAAACGAGCATACGAGTTTCGCAGGCTTGCGGAAGCAACGTTTCGTTCTCGTGATCCAGGCACGATTTGGCGCAGCGCGCTGCGCCGGATCACCGGCGAATTTGCGGCCATGTCAGGCGAACGGGGGGCGCGTCCGTCAAGCTTCGATTTCGCTGGACAATTCCCGGCGCAGTTGAGATTCTGTCAAATCAATTTGACGGATGACGCCATGGATGCACAATCGCTCATTCTCCTCGTAGACATCATCGAGGCGGGCAACCTCAGCCTGGCCGCGCGAAAGCTCAAAATGAGCCGCGCCAACATCAGCTACCACCTCGCGCATCTCGAACAGTCGCTGGGTCTGCAACTGTTGCGACGGACCACACGCCGCGTCGAGCCGACGGAAGTCGGACTGCAGCTCTTTCAACACGGCCGCGTGATTCGCGATGAACTGCTCGCCGCGCGCGAATCCGTGGCGTCGCTGGGCAAGGGGCTGCACGGTGCCATTCGGCTGAGTCTTCCGACGGGCTTCGGCCACCTGGTCATGTCGGATTGGCTCATCGAGTTCAAGCGAACCTATCCCGACATTTCACTGGAATTGCTGTTTGAAAACCGGGTAGACGATCTGCTCCGGGAGGAGGTCGATATCGCCATTCGCGTGATGTCCGAACCCCCGCAACAAATGGTCGCGATCGAGCTGGCCAAGGTTCGCTACGTGCTTTGTGCCACCAGCGAATATGCCGCGTCCAACCGCATGCCGACGGCGCTTGAAGATATCGCGTCCGTGCCGTTAATTACGTCGGCAGTTGGGGGACGGGAGCTACGGGTGTCCGCTTATCTGGGTGATGAGCGACGCGAGGTCTCGCTGCGGCCGACGCTGGCTTCCGAGAATTTCCAGTTCCTGCGCGAAGCCGTGCTGGGCGGGCTGGGTGTCGGGTTGGTGCCGGACTATGTCGTCAAGCAGGATCTGCTCGAAGGACGCATGGTCACCGCGCTGCCCGAGTGGCGATTGAGCATATTTGGTACGCGCATGTTCCTTCTGCGGATGCCGGGGCGGTACCAGACGCTTGCAGCGCGTACGCTGATCGATTTCGTCGTCGGTCGCGTGCGGACCTGGGCACAGTAGCCGCGATTCGACGTGCTCAAACCTCAACGATTGGGGAACCGGCGATTTGTGCATAGGCGGTTTGCAAGCGTCACCTATACAGGCGCCAGGCTATTCGCTACGCTCTTCGGCCGAGGGCCGAACATGTTGCAACGTTCTTCCCTCGGCCACCTTCCCGATAGGTATCAAGCGTGTTGTCGCGCTTCCAACGCATGGGTAAGTTCGGGCACCGCTGTGAACAGATCGGCTTCCAGACCGTAATCCGCGATGCTGAAAATGGGCGCTTCCGGATCCTGGTTGATGGCCACGATGACCTTCGAATCCTTCATGCCGGCCAGATGCTGAATGGCACCGGAGATGCCCGCCGCAATATAGAGATCCGGCGCCACGATCTTGCCCGTCTGACCCACCTGAAGGTCGTTGGGGGCGTAGCCGGAATCCACGGCGGCCCGGCTCGCACCGATCGCCGCACCCAACGCATCCGCCAACGGCGTGATGACCTCGTCGAACTTCTCTCGGCTGCCGAGCGCGCGTCCACCGGAGACGACAACGCGGGCGGCCGTCAACTCCGGCCGATCGGATGTCGTAGTCTCGCGGCCAACGAAGCGGGACTGGGTCGTCGACGCCGCGACGACAAGCGTCTCGATCTCCACGGAGGTGTCTCCCGACGTTGTCGCCGGGAAGCTCGTGGTTCGCACCGTCAACACTTTGATCGGGTCTGACGATTCAACCGTCGAAATCGCATTGCCCGCGTAGATCGGGCGGCGGAACGTTGCCGGCGTCACGACGTCGATGACGTCGCTGACTTGTGCGACATCGAGCTTGGCTGCGACGCGGGGCGACACGTTTTTCCCGAAAGCCGTCGTGGAGAAAACGATATGCGAATAGCGATGCGCGATCGCGAGTACCTGCGCTGCCAAGGGTTCTGCCATCCCGTGCGCCAGTTCGGGTGCGTCGGCGTGCAGCACCCGGCTGATCCCCTGCAGGCGAGCCGCCGCTTGTGCCACGGCGTCGGATCGATAGCCGGCGACGAGCAGATGCACGTCGTCGGCGCATGCGCGCGCCGCACTGACGGCGTGGCTTGTGGGGCTCTGGAGGGCGTGATTGTCGTGATCTGCGATAACGAGTGTCGTCATGAGCGTTGCTCCCTTAAATGACCTTTGCCGTATTCGTGAGCTTGTCCAGCAATGCCGGGACGTCCGCGACCTTGATGCCCGCAGCGCGGCGCGCCGGTTCTTCGACCTTGAGCGTCGTCAGTCGGGGCCGGACATCCACCCCGAGGGCGTCGGGCGACGTCACGTCGAGCGGCTTCTTCTTCGCCTTCATGATGTTGGGCAGCGTGACATACCGGGGCTCGTTGAGTCGCAGATCGGTGGTGACGACTGCCGGAAGCGACATGGCAATGGTTTCCAGTCCGCCGTCCACCTCTCTCGTCACCGTGATCTCTCCGGGGGTGACGTCGATTCGGGAGGCGAAGGTCGCCTGTGGCAGATCCAGCAGCGCGGCAAGCATCTGGCCTGTCTGGTTAGCATCGTCGTCGATCGCCTGCTTGCCCAGAACAATGATGTCCGGCTGCTCTTTCTCGACGATGGCTTTGAGCAGTTTGGCAACGGCGAGCGGCTGCAACTCGGCGGCCGTTTCGATGAGCACGCCACGATCGGCGCCGATGGCCAAGGCCGTCCGCAAAGACTCCTGGGACTGTGCCGTACCGCACGACACCGCGACGACTTCCGTGGCGGCGCCGGCTTCCTTCCATCGCACCGCTTGTTCGATGGCGATTTCGTCGAACGGATTGACGCTCATTTTCACGTTCGCCAGGTCGACGCCACTTTGGTCGGCCTTGACGCGAATCTTCACGTTGTAATCGACGACTCGCTTGACTGCGACAAGAATTTTCATGCTTTCTCTCAATGGATGTAAGGCATCGCGAGGGATCGACGACGATGCCATGGTGCGGTTCCCGGCGTTGTCAGTCGGTCAGCAATGCGGACAAATCTGCTTCTGCAAAGCCGAATCCTGTCGTCTCACCGAGCGCTCGCAGGTCTCGCGTCAGTTGGGCTTCGGGCTGCTGTCTTGCCCACCAGACGGGGCCGCCGAGCCAACGGGGAAAGCCATAGCCGTGCACCATCACGACGTCGACATCGCTCGGACGGTGGGCGACACCTTCGGTCAACAGGAGCCCGGCCTCGTTGACCATGGCGAGCAGTGCCCGTCGTTGAATGGTCTCTGGCGTCAGTGCCTGACGCGCGCGATTCCGGTCGCGGCGCGCCTGTTCGATGACGGCACGCACCGTGGAATCCGTGGTGCCAGAGGCGTTGCCGTTGGCGTAGGTGTAGTAGCCCGCGCCGCTTTTCCGCCCCAGTCGGCCCTGCTCGCATAGCGTGTCGGGAATCGACACGTACCTGACGCGCGGGTCACGCGTCGGTGCTTGTGCTTTGCGCATACGCCACGCAATGTCGAGTCCGGACAGATCCGCAACCGCAAACGGCCCCATCGCGAATCCCAGCGCCGTGAGCGCGTTGTCGATATCTTCCGGCCAGGCGCCATCTTCGAGCATGAATTCGCATTCGCGCCGGTAGGCCTGATAGATCCGGTTGCCAATGAAGCCGAACGCGTTTCTTGTCAGCACGGGGACTTTGCGCAGGCGAGCTCCGAGCGCCATGCCGACGCCGATCGCCTCCGGCGACGTCTTCGTCGCGCGCACCACTTCGAGCAGCCTCATCACGTTGGCGGGACTGAAGAAGTGGAGCCCGAGGACAGCTTCGGGGCGTTGCGTTGCCTCGGCGATCGCATCGACGTCCAGGTACGACGTGTTCGTCGCGAGAATGGCGCCGGGGCGCGCATAGCGATCAATCTTCTTGAAAACGTCGCGTTTGACGTCGAGCGCCTCGAACACCGCTTCGATGACCAGATCGACCGCGGAGAGCGTGTCCCAATCGGTGGTTGCCGTCAGTGCGGAAGTGCGGGCTTCCGCCACCTCGGCGGCCATCTTCTTGGCGTTCGTGCGGTCTTTGTAATGCGTCACGATACGCGTCTTGCCCCGTTCGACCGCGGCGTCGTCCTGGTCCAGCAACGTGACGCGGATGCCCGCGTCCAACAGCGCTATCGCAATGCCCGTGCCCATCGTTCCCGCGCCGATCACGGCGACCCGTGCGAGTGGCTGCGCGGGTGTCTTTGCCTCGTCGGGAACCCGTGTCGCCTGGCGCTCTGCCTTGAACTGATAGCGCAACGCTTCGGCTTCCGGGGTCGCCAGCAAATGCAGGAATTGCTCGCGCTCAATCTTTAGGCCATCATCCCACGCCTGTGCGGATGCGGCCAAGGCGGTCAGTGTGGCAGCGTACGCCGGTTGAAGCTTCTGGCGTGCGCTCAGAGACGCACGCTTTGCCTCGATCAGCGCATTCACTGCGGTCGGATCCAGACGGGACCGGCGCGCTTGGGGGAGTGGCTCGTCGCTGTTGGCAAGCGAAATGGCACAGGCGAGGGCGGCGCTCAACGTGTCGGTTTCGACGACGTCGTGGAACAGTGCTGTGTCCGAAAGGGACTTCGCAAGGACGGGCTGTCCGCCCAGTACCAGTTCGGCGGCACGTTCGATACCGATCAGTCGCGGCAGCCGTTGGGTGCCGCCGCTGCCGGGAATCAATCCCAGATGGATCTCGGGCAGGCCGATACGGGCCGACGCAAGCGCGACCCGTGCGTGGCAGGCAAGGGCGAGTTCCAGTCCGCCGCCCAGCGCAACGCCGTCGATGGCGGCCACAACGGGCTTCGACGAATTTTCAATATGTTCGAGAACGTCCCGGAGTATGGGGGCGCACAGTTGGCGCGGCGTGCCAAATTCTGTCACGTCAGCGCCGGCAGAGAAGGCCTTGGCCGTGCCGGCGAGCACTATGCCCCTGACGGACGGATCGGTTTGCGCGAGGCGCACTTGCTCGACGATGTTGGCGCGCAGCGAGTGATTCAGGCTGTTGACCGGCGGATGGTCGAGAGAAACGACGGCGATGCCTTGACTGACGGTGTACATGAGCGAGCGGTATCGAGGGTTCGCGAATCGACGGGGGGGCGGAGTCAGCCGGCACGCATCAGATGCTTGCCGATGACCAACTGCTGAATTTGCGTGGTGCCCTCGTACAGTCGCAGCAAGCGAACATCGCGATAGAAGCGCTCGACCTTGTACTCGTTGATGTAGCCGGCGCCGCCGTGGATCTGCACGCCGCGATCCGCGACACGGCCAACCATTTCCGTCGTGAACATCTTGGCGCACGACGCCTGCATGCTGACCTCCGGGTCGCTCACGCCAACGGGCTTGGCGTCGTACTTACTGGCCGCGGCTTGAACGAGCGACCATCCGGCGAGCAACTCTGCCTGGCTATCGGCAAGCATTGCCTGAACGAGCTGGAAGTCGCCGATGCGTTTGCCGAATTGCTTTCGCTGCGCGGCGTAGGCGATGCTTTCGCTCAGAATCCGGTTCGCCATGCCGCAGGCCAGCGCCGAAACGTGGAGGCGGCCGCGATCGATGATCTTCATTGCCGTCTTGAAACCCATGCCGGGCACGCCGCCGATGATGTTGGCCGCCGGCACTCTGACGCCATCGAGATTCACGTCGCAGGTTTTGGTCCCGCGCTGCCCCATCTTCTTGTCGGGCTTGCCCAGGCTCAGTCCGGGGAGGCCAGCGGGCACGATGAACGCACTGATGCCTCCGGCCCCGGCGTCGCCGGTTCGGGCCATGAGCGTGAAGGCCCCGGCACGCGGCGCATTGGTGATGAATCGTTTCGTTCCCGTCAGCAGGTAGTCGTCGCCATCGCGAACGGCTCGCGTGCGCAGCGACGCCGCGTCGGATCCTGCGTCCGGTTCCGTGAGCGCAAACGATACGATCAACTCACCGCTGGCGATTC
This sequence comes from Pandoraea eparura, assembly GCF_902459725.1. GTDB lineage: Bacteria > Pseudomonadota > Gammaproteobacteria > Burkholderiales > Burkholderiaceae > Pandoraea > Pandoraea eparura. The sequence goes on along the minus strand of NZ_CABPSH010000001.1, from coordinate 170,065 downwards.
GCGGCAGAAAGGCCGCCTTCTGCTCGGGCGTGCCGTCCATCAGAATGCCCTGCGATCCGATGCCGATGTTGGTGCCCACGACGGATCGGAAGGCAAGCGCCGTTTGCCCGAGCGCGTAGGCGACTTGAACTTCCTGGCTCATCGACAGGCCGATGCCCCCGAATTCCTCCGGAATCGAGAGGCCGAACAGCCCCAGCGTGCGCATGTCGTCCACGATGTCTGCAGGAACGTCGTCCTGTTCTTCGACGATGTCTTCCGCGGGGACGAGCCGCTCCTGAATGAACCGCTCCACGCTGGCCTGAAGAAGGTGGAATGTTTCCTGATCGAGAGCCATCTGCCACTCCTGAAATGCTGTCAATGGGATGACACACATTCTGGAGAATTCGATTGCTTTAAACAATCACAAGAGGCGTTGACATTCTGTCAAATAATCTTTTCCAATGGTGAGGTCGTTCCTCGGGGTGCCGCGGTGCCGCGGTGCAGCGGGCTTGGCGAGCCGATGTCGGCTCGTTCCCGATGGCGCTTACGCCAGCGCCGTCCCCTTCATTTCGCGGCTCATGAACACCGCCACCATCGAGACCGGGCTGACCGCGATGACGTAGCCGGCCGGCGCGAGCTTGGAGCCGGTCACGCCAATGGGCCACGTCGCGATGAACTGTGCGAATCCCCCGAGCACGGACACACCCAGACCGTAGACGATGGCCAGGCCCGTCGCGCGAATCCTGAGTGGAAAGACTTCAGTGATGTTTATGCCGATGCCTTTGAGCGTGTCCCGGTTGCGAAGATGGCTTTGAGTCCACGACTGCAATAAGCTGAGCCGATCTAGCAACGGCGCAGCATGCGCGGGCGATATGCCAACTCGTATGATTGCCGGCCGTCTGGCAAAAAAAAGATTCGCTATTCAGTGAGAAGCGCCCGATCGGGCGCTTCTCGCTTTGGGCAGGCTACTTCATGTACTTGACGGTCACGGTACCTGTCACCTTGTTCTTCCCGATCTCATAATCCGGGTCGTAGGTGGCGAGATTGTGTGCGGCAATTCCGATAGCCGCACCTACGCCGAAGATAGCCGCCGGGCTAAATATCGTTGCCAGGGAGGCGGAGCGGTATTCCGTGTATACGCGGCATTCCAAATCGGACTTTTCGATTCTTCCTTCGATCACCTCGACGACCTTGCCGATATCGGCGACGCCCACGACTTGGAACGATGCGCGAGCACCAATGAGTTGGTTGAGTCGTTCTCCGCCGAGTTCGTCGGCGGCAAATTTTTGAATGTCGACGGACATTTGTAGTCCTTCCAAGAGTGGAAATTTCGGACGCAGGACCTCGTCGTTGCGTCGGCCAGCGGCACTGCGGTGTCGCCGCTTACCCCGTCAGTGGTGCTGATCTGGCGTCCGACGGTATCCAAGTGCATTTGAGGGGCTGTGGGGTATTGCCTTAATTGCAGTTACGCTGATCCTGGAAGTCAAAGTCACTCAACTTGGCCCATCCGACGACACGCCCCGCATTCTGGTTCGGGTTTGGTTTATCGTAGTCAGGAACGGTCGCCAACTGTACAAAGCCGCCAGGCGCCTGTGCCTTGATGGTGAACGCCTCCATCGAGGTGAGTACACGTTTGCCTGAGCTGGTATTCGGTGCGTCGGCGAGATTGATCGGCGATTTCATGACAAACCGACCTCCCGCGCCCACTTTTGTCTTGGGGAATACGCACTGCCCAACGTGGTTGGCAGCGAATGCGGTCGCCGAGCAGGCAAAGCCGATGGCGATAGCCATGACTGTGGTGATCTTCTTCATGATGTTCCTTGTAGTGATAGAGCGATTGAGGTGCTGATCTGCCGCTTTTCGAGCCGGTCAGATAAGTCCAATGAGGACGAAAGTTGCAATCCAAACCCAGAAGTACGCTTTGGGCTGGCGCAACGAGGCGGCCCGCCTCCACAGGTACACGGGCACGATGAATGCGAACTTGCCGAAAGAAGACGTATCCACGCCTGCGCGCTTGAGTTGCCGATCGTCCAGCAGGCTTAAGCCAATGTTGACCAACAACGTGATGTACCAGTACTGGTTCGACCGCAACGCTGCGGTAGCTGCCGTACTTGCCAAATAGTCAGGGGCAATAGCGGCGGCAAAGGTCGCCTCGAGAAATGCCCCGATGATCGGCGCAAACGCGAGGATCCACACGATAGTGTTGCTAATGCGTGTAGCTGGCAGCACCGGCGGCGCACTCGCCTGACGCAAATGCACGGCCAGATCAGTCTCGGCAAGCGGCGTCCAATCTGCCAAGCCTTGCGACCAGACTAGGGTCTTCCCATCGATAGTGCGGTTCTGAATCAACGCTCCGATCTCGGTGGCGCTAATGGCGCCGATACGCTGACCGTTCTTTTCGTAATGCCATGAATCCGTCATGAAGCACCTTTCTCCTTGAAAGTTTGATGTGTTTACTCTACAAATGCCGGCAAACCCTCGCCCTGCCCACTGACCTCCGCGTCACGGCGGATTCGCAGGGCAAAGGATCACAATATTTTTGAAGTATATAGTCATCATTAATTGATGTGTTTACAGCGTCGTTAATTAGTCATCAAGCGGGCATCCTGCCGTTCATGACTGCCAAACGACAGGACGCCATTGGTGTCCGCCAACCGGCCCCTATTTCGCTTGCATTGGGCAAGCGGATTAAGCAGTGCCGGCATGCCATAGAGAAATCACAGGAAACACTGGCGTTTGAGGCGCACGTGGATCGGACGTATATCTCTGCGATAGAGCGCGGCGTGGCGAACCCATCAATTGAGACGATCGCCAACATTTGCCATGTGTTGGGTGTAACGCTCGCCGAGCTATTCGAGCCGCTTGGTAAGGTGTCCCTGGCGCCGACGGGTACACGCCGCGCAAATGCGGCAACCCCGCCAGAAATCAAGCGTCAGCGTTTGCGCTAGCGATATCTCGGATCGAGACACCTCCAAGCAATTTGACGCCTCGGGAAGCTGATGGCGACTGATAGCGAAATAGCGTGTCGTTGTGTCGAGCAACACGTGCATTGAACCCTGCAAGACCGGGTTCATTTCCCGTTGGGTCGATCAGCAGTAATCCTTGCGTATCGAAGGTGCGAGCGTTCTGGCGTCCCTCAATACCGATAACGAGCGCCGCGCGCCGTTTGACGGGATGCCGCTGCTGCCAGCCGATGATGACCGGCCATCCGGAGTCGAGCTCACGTTGCACAAAGCACAATAGGTCATGTCCTGAGGCCGTACACGTCGCAGGTCGTACCCCAAGATTCAACTTCGCGACAAAGCTAGCAAGTTCGGCGAGTGTCATCCCGTTGAGGTAATGCGGCCAGACGTCGTCCCAAACTTTTTGCTCAGCCCCCTTGCCGTGGTACGGCAGATACACCGGATCTGTCAGTTTGCCAAGAAGCGCGAGCGCCATGGCAGCACAGTGCAACGTGCTGCCGCCGTCCCAATGGCCTTGCCGACTGAACAGTGGGTTGCCGGTTTGAGCGACGACCGGTTGCTGACCGAGCCGGATGGCCGGATGAAATTTGTGAATCACCATGATCAATACTCATCAGGCAGCAGGATGGTGGTGGTCAACCGATCAGCTTCGGTGATGATCCACACCTTCTGTTCGCCGCCGAGCGGGTAGCAGGACAGCACACGTCGCCCTGCCACGACCGACAGGTCGTTTTGCTCCCGATCGGCTTCAGGTAGGTCGCCCCAGTCGCCGCGAGCATGGCGGTTGACCAAGGTAAAGATCGAGGCGCCAGCCGACTGGATCGCATCGACGGCGGCAGGCGTTGCCAACAAGCGGCCGAGTGGCAGGCGAGCGCGTCGGATGGGTAAAGTGGAATTCATCGAAATATCCTCCTAGATAGGGGCGAGCAGCGGCCTCCGAACGAATCGGACGTGCCGTTGAATGGAACCAATGGGGAAATGCCAGACGCAGAACGCGTCCGTAGGTGATGGTTGGTGCGGTAACTAGCGCACTTCGGATGCGAGCGCGTTGGGGTAGTGCTTGGCGAGAATCTTGTTCATTCGGTCGACGAGATCGGCGCGCAGGAACGTCAAATGGCCATTTCCGTTCTTGAACCAACGCAACTGGAAATAGGCGTTCTCGGCCTCTGACTTGCGTAGACGCTGGGCGTGCGAAATGAGCGACGATAGGCCATGCCGATGATCCGGCTCGGGCTTGCCATCGAGCACGCTGAACACTCGCGTTAGATCGTCCAGTTCGTTGGTGATGTGATAATTTGAGCTCCCTTGCGAGAGGAGATAGCGCACGATGATGCGCTTGCCGAACCTGAACGGCGAATTGGATTTGTAGTCCCACGACAGCCGGCGAAAGCACTGAAGCACGCCGCGCTCGAACATATCGCCGCGTGCGCCGTAGAGCTGGGCGAACGTGGCTTCGATATTGGCGGCGGTGAGTTCTGGCACGTCGCCCTCTGCGATCTGCCGGCTCCACTGCTCACGTGCCTTGGCGTCCATGAACGTACGCATACCGGATTCCGACAGCAGGTAATTCCAGCCATGGGCGTCGATGAGACGCACCATGGCGGCTTGGGCTTCGTCGCGTTTGGCGTAGTCGCCGGTGACGCTGGGACGACCGCGGCAGCCATAACTTTCGTCGAGGACAAGCCGGGGAAATCGTAGATGCGCTACGGTGGCGAGTTGTTGGGCTTCGCCGAGCAGGTCGAGCGCGGCGTGGATGCGCTCGACGATAGCGGTGCGCTGATTGGCGAGGTTGGCGATGCTGATGCTCTTGACGAGGTCGGTGGTGTCCATGGGGCATGGTGGGTTTGGTTTGAACGGGAAAGATGAGAACGGGCATAAGTGCCGGGCAGCGTGCCCGGCGCTTATGCCGTGATGTCACGATCAGCGAGCTAGGACAGATCGGCTAACCGACGGCGCAGGGCGATAGCCCGAGCTTGTGAGCAGCCGAGGTGACGACGAATGTCAGTGACGGTGGGGCGTAGCCGTCCGGCTGCGATGTCCTGAGCAAGTTGCTTCACGTCGTGACTACCGGTCTCCGGTGCCGGTGACTGCGAGATGGCGGCGTCGTGCAGGACACGAACAGCACGATCTCTGTCGTTACCATCGTGACTCTGCGTGACTGGAGGCGCGACTGGCCGTGCCGAGAGAGGTTGAAAGGCAAGGCGCCAGAGCAGGCACGCGACACCTTCCAGTACTGCCGCAAAAGCCAGACCCGTCAGCAGATCGACGCGCACACCGGTCGTGCCGAGTAACGCCGCGAGTCGCGCAGTCACGGGATCCGTCGACAACGGGTCGAGTTGGGCGATGGCGCGGTCGTCCGACGCTTGCGCGCGACGAACATCGCTGGCTTCCGCGTCAAGTGCCTCGAGTCTGGCGAAAAGTGTGTTGCGGCGTACCGCCAGCGTTGTGCATTTACCGGAACACGACTGGGTGTTAGCGACCGCCAGTCGTGCCAAGACGTCCGCTCGTTCTCCCATGACGATGGTAAGACTGCGCTTCACAGGTGCCGCCAGGACAATGGGCTCAGCGCTTGCGCGGATCTGTGCGGCGTGCTGCTGGGCGAACAGGAGGAAGTAGGCGTGACTGTTGATGGTCGCGAGCATGCATGCGGCCCACAGCCAGTAGCCTACCCACCGGATGCCCCCCGTAGCACCTCGCAGCAACGCGGGTAACAGATGGGCGCTCATTACCAGCACGACGCCTAACGTGACCCACACGACTCGCTCGGCTAGCATTCCGCCGCGTTGCCCGCCAGCAATGATCGAAATGCTGATGGCGGTGGCCGTTGCCGCGACCGCCAGCCAAAACGCCAGACGTTCAGCCGGGCGGCCCCGCGTCATGCTGCCCGGCCTTCGTGGTGGGTACCCAGCCGTGCGGCCCGCCGATCCAGCCGGTCCTTGAGACTAGACTGCGCAGGAGAATCCGGAGCATCTTCCTTGTTAGACGGCTGGTTCTCAGATGGCTCGGCGGGATAGAACTCTTCCGCAACGGCTGCCCTATCTTCGACGCTTTCCTCGAACGCGCCATTGCGAAATCCCGCCCGCGCTGCGTCGTCCAGTGCGTTTTGGTCGAACCCGGCCGTCTTGCGCTGTGTAGCCAGTTCGACGGCTTCGGCAATGGCATCTACCAGCGCACTACCGCTACTTACGCCAATGTCTGCGTAGTAGATGGGCGAGCGATAGCTCTGCGTGGTCGACTTGCCTCGCAGCTTGAGCTCCAGCGGCAGGCACGCGAGCCGGTTGCCGGATACTGCACTGAAGTAATGCAGGCGCGCGGCCAGCGTGAGGATCGAGTTGTACGAAGTGGTGCGGAAAATGAACGAGCCCATTTCGTCTTCGTCGCCGATCAGGACGTTCAAACGCCCATAGGGCTTGCAAGCTCCCGATTTACCGAAGGCGCATCCGTCGGGGGACGGGCACGGCAATTCTGCGATGCCGGCTTCACCGGCGCGGCGACAGGTCTCGCCATTACCGACGCACACCGGACGGCCGGACTCGCGGTCGAAGCAGGCGTATTCGGCTCGAAGATTTAGGTCTGGGTCGTTAAACAGAAACCGAACGGGGATCGAGCGCAGCTTGCCGGTATTGGCTTTGCGCAGGGATTCGTTCAGGGGATGCAGCATCCAGCCGTCGCGTTGCTGGATCTGGGTGGTCAGGGTGAACTGGTCATCCTTTTCAGGAAGACGTTTGCCGTTCTTCTCGACGACACGACCGATGGAGATTCGCCCAACGACGGGCGGGGTAATCGCAAGACCTTTGAGCATGTAAGGACTCCAATTAGAGACTGAGAAATGAAACTGGAGATGGGAGGTATACGAAGCTGCGAACGAGCTTGACGATCTAGCCCTGCACGAGGAAGCGGCGCGAACCCGGTTTCGTGATGCCATACTGGGTGGAGAGTTCGGGGTGGTCGGCCAGCAGCCGCTTGAGGTCGATGCCGGTGCCGTCCTTGCTGCGTTTGTAAGAAACGGAGCCGGTCTCAAACTGCGCACGATCCGCGTCGCCCATCGCTTGGGTGAGCGTATGTTTCAATTGCGCTTCGATCGTCTGGCGGGCTTCAATCTCCGCTCGAACCGAGACGAGATCGGCAAACGTTGCAGAGAGCGCACGGTCGCCCGTGAAATCCACTGTGGCGCCTGTGCCTGGATAGAGGCAGCGCAATGCCCGATCGGCCGATGCCGAGCCGTCGGCGGGCGGTGGAGTATCGGTCTGCACGTAATGCCAGAACGCCGCTTCGAGCTCGATCAGCCGTGCAATCAATGCGTCGTCGCGGACAATCCGGTGGACTTCGAGCGTCTGACCGCATAGCAGCACCGCCACGTCGGCGGCGAGTTTCCCGGTGACGGCCAACTGGTGTTGGATCTGAAGCTGAACGTATTCCGGCACCCCGTCGCGCCACAGCCGAGCGCCGAATTCTCCCGCCGTCTTGCATTCGAGAATCGACACTTCGGGAGCTCCGACGATCTCCCGGTCGATATTGGCGAGTATCCAGGCAACGGTGGGATGCCGGAGCACAGCGTTGACGCGCCGCACTCGACGTCCGGTCTGCTTGGTGTAGGCCGCTGCGACGACCGGTTCAAGCAACGTGCCCCAATACACGGGATCGGTGGTGTCATCGGGATCGGGCGAAGGCAGATCGGCGTCTCGCCCGGTCTTGATCATCCACAATTCCAGAGGACTCATGTAGGGACTCAGTCCTACGGCGGCAGCGGCGTCGGAGCCGCCAATCCCGGTTTTTCTCACCGACAGCCAATCCTCGCGGGACAGGGAGGTGGTGTCGACCAACCGAAGCGCTGGACGATGCCGGTTACGGCTGGCGGGTTCAGGGTGTGGCATGGCAATCTCCCAAAATAAGAACGCCCGGCGGGGAAGATCCCGGCCGGGCCGTATGACGATATGACGTGGTGGGCGAGGATTTAGGCAACCAGCTTCATCGCTTCGTCCCAGGCTTGTTGCTTGAGCGCCGCACCGGCGCCGAACCAGGCGGCGTCGCGCCGGTGATCGTCGCTGCGAGCACGTCGATGGTGATCCACATGTTCGGTGATGGCATTGACCAACCCCCAGGCCGTGCCCGCTGCGGACGCCAGCGTTGCGCCTTTACCGCGACCGGCGTACAACTCCCCAACCGCCTTGACGGCACGTTCATTCACAGCAATCGCATCACGATCGGCTGTACTCGTAGTGGAATAGGTGAGCACCCGGCGGAAAAATGCCTCTGCGGTGGTGTCGGAGACTTTGCGTTCTGCCAACGCCTTGGTGCGGACCATGAAGGCGTCCCACGACGAGACTGCGATGCCGAGCTGGCGTTTGACGGCTTGAGCGTTGAACTGCGAGCGGTGAGGGACCTTGACCGCGCCGACGTTGTTATCCAGCGCAATCGCCAGCGTGTTATTACAGACGACACGAACCGATGTGAATTGAGCGGTTGTTGCGAGCGTGCCGTCGCAGGCAGTTGCTAACAACAGATAGCCGTTGACCTGATCGCGGTCTTTGAGCGTGCCGCTTTGACCCGTGCGTGCGAGTGCCCACAGTTTGCGCCCCTCCTTGAGGACGCCCGCCGTCTCAAGCTCGAACCCACCGACTTCCGTTAGATCCTTGTAAAAGTCCAAGATTTCGGAGGGCTGTACGACCTGATAGCGGGCGGACACGACAGACAGCGGAGCCTTAGTATCGGAGCGGTAGAGGACTTTCTGATCGGGAAACGTGTGGATCGAGCTAAGATCACGGCTGCCGGAAGCGACGAAGCGCACTTCGGCTTCTTCGATATGCCAGTCCATACCGGCGGCTTTTGCCCAGACGTCGAGCGATTGTTTGGGGGGTAGTCGGTTGCCAAGGCCGTGCCACGGTTGATCGCCGACATAGGCCATCGATTTGACGAGATGCATGAAATTTGCTCCTGAAAAGCATAAAGCCCGGCGCAAAGGCCGGGCTTTATGCTGGCTTACTGGGTAGGTAATTTGGGATGCTAGCAATTGCGGAACGTGCGTCCGCAGTCAAGGCAGCGGATGTTGTTGAGCACGTTCGTATCAACGGCTTGGCCAAGTGCCGCGCCGACGGCACAGCCTGTTGTTCCGCTGAGGAGGCACCCGAGAATCGCGCCGGTGAGACTGCCTAATGCGGCGCCAGCGGGGCCTATCACCATGCCAATTGCTGCACCTGTCTCGGCGCCAGCTAGCGTCGCTGCAGCACCGCCGGCAGCGCCAGCAAGCGCCCCGAAAGCACCGCCGATTCGTGCTGCGCGATCGAGGTCTTCATACCGTCCTGATTGACAGCGGGGGCATTGAATCGTCATCTCAATCTCCGTATAAAGTGATGTGACAAGTAGGTCCGGCGAAAGCCGGACCTACTCTGCTTCAAGACGGTGATATGTGACTATAAAATTCTGGAGCAGAGCTTCCCCGAGAGTCGGACCAGAGCGACCAAGCAAGGCGCCCCCCACCGGCGAGAGGCCAGGCGGGGCGAAAGACAGTGGGGGCAAGTCTGTGAGGCAGGCCGGTGGTGACCGCCTAGTTGTCCGAGGATTTTGCAGAGCCCCTGAGCTTGCCGGGCTCGCTCAAGGTCGGGCGTCTGCATGGCGGGTTGCTCGAAATTCCGGCGTGCCGCCATGGATAAAGCGGGGGGCGCAATACCTTCGAGCGATGGTCAGCCGGCCGCCCCTTCGAGCCCATTGGCTTCCTCGTCGCTGGCGTTCGGGATCCGCATTTCAAAGACCTCGGTGACGCTGGTGTAATCGTAGTAGCCCAGCCGCGCCAGCGGTCGGATGCGTGGGATGTCGAGTTTTCCCTCGTGCGTGATGAAGTTCTCGTTTATGTGGATTCGCTCCACCTGCGCGAAGACCACGTCAATGGTGCCTACGTTCGAGTTGCCGGTGAAGCGATGAGTGGAGATGTAGCGGCACTCGAAGTGCACGGGGCTCTCGGCGACCATTTGAACATTGCTGAGATCGGCGCGTCGCCGGGTGACGCCGACGCGGTCGAACTCACTCTCTCCTCGCGGCAGGGCCATGGCGCTGATATTGACTGCCTCGCGCAGGTCGTAGGTTGCCATATTCCAGACGAACCAGCCGGTCTGCTCGGCGTTAAGTACAGTGTCCTTGCGACGCCCGTCCGGGTACTGGTTCGCCGCGAACATCACCATCGGCGGGTCGAACGTTAGATTCTGCCACTGGCTGTATGGCGCCAGATTGTCGATGCCGTCAGGACTGCTACTGGAGAGCCAGCCGATGGGACGCGGTACGGTGCAGCTCTTGAACGGCGAAAAGGGGAGAGGGCTTTTTTCGTGGGACGGGTCGTACTTCATAGAGGCTCCGGATGGTGGTAGGGATACGGAAATCGATTAAGTGCTTTGGTTCGCGGACGTCGCGGTTATCACCCGTCGGATGGAGCCGGTGGAGGCGTAATAGAGGCCACCGGCGACGACGAGCCCAATCACCCAGGCGATTTCGGCGCCGCCGAGCAGATGGGCGATGGGGCCGACGTAGAGCGAACTGTTCATGAACGGGATCTGGATCAACACGCCAAGGAAGTACGCGACAAAGGCGCCCACCCTGACTCGCCCGTACTCTCCGTCCTGGACGAAGAATTGGGTGACCTTGTAGCGCTCGCGCCGCACCCAGTAATAGTCAACAAGATTGATAGCTGACCACGGAGTCATGAAGTAGAGCAGGAACAGCAGAAAGTTCATGAAATTGGACAGAAAGTTGCTGCTGGCTGCGAGGGCGATGCCTAGCGCAATCGCGGAGATGATGCCGACGAAGGCTGCGCGCTGCCGGGGACTCACACGGTCTTGGCCGGTCAGGCTGGTGACGATAGTGGTGAGCGACATGCATCCGCCGTAGGAACTCAGGGTATTGCCGGTGAGCTTGCCGCAAATCACGGCGAGCAGGACCAGCGGCCAGATCGCCCCGCCGAGGCCGGCAAGGTAGCCCACCTGGTCGTTGCTGAACGCGGCACCGCCGAGGGCAGCAGCGAGTGCGCCGAGGATCATCGCGACGGAGCCCCCAAGCACACTGCCGAGGAACGTCCAGCCGATGGTCGCTTGCTTCGGGGTCTCCGCGGGCAGGTAGCGGGAGTAGTCGGCGATATAGGGTCCGAAAGTGAGCTGCCAGGAGGCCGAGATTGAGATGCCGAGCGCGAACGGTGCGGCCGCAAAGCCGTGGGTCGCGATAGCGGTGGGCATATTGCCGTCCGCGATGATTCGGACCAGCAGGATGGCAAACGCGACACCGCTTAGGACTGCGGCTACCCGTGAGAACCGGTGGATGTACCGGTAGCCGACGATGGCCAGGACGGTCGACATCAGTGCGAACACGACGGCGCCGGCCTGGGTGGGGATGTGGAATAGGGCACTCATGGCTTGGCCGCCCAATACCAGCCCGGTGGCGTAGAAGCCGACGTAGATCATCAGGGCCAGCACCAGCGGCAGGATTGCCCCGTAGTAGCCGAACTGGGCCCGGCTCTGGATCATCTGCGGTACGCCGAGCTTCGGCCCCTGGGCTGAGTGCAGGGACGTGAAGAAGCCGCCGACTGCGTTGCCGAGCACGATGGCGGGGATGGACCACAACGCGCTGTTGCCCAAGATTACGAACAGCGCCCCAGTCACCACGGCAGTGATAGACGTATTGGCGGCGAACCATACGAAGAAGAGGCTGCGCGGTGACCCGTGCCGTTCTTCTGCAGGAATGAAGTCAATCGAGCGCCGTTCGATGGTGGCGGTCTTCGTCATGGGGACCTCCAAGTTGTTGATGGAGTGGCCAGTATGCTACCGATATATCGGATGGATAATGGATGTATACCCTATTGGTCGGCGTTGAGCTATGCTTCACCTTTCATACCCACACTAGCGGCGGTAGGAGCGTGATGATGAACCAAGGCAAGGCCGGACAGGCCTACCATGAGATTGAGAAGTTGATCGTGTCCGAGGAGTTGGCGCCAGGCACTTTGGTGTCTGAGGCCGTGCTCATGGAGAAGACGGGACTCGGTCGCACCCCAATCCGCGAAGCCCTCCAGCAGTTGGCCCGAAACCGCATGGTTGAGATCCACCCCAGCCGTGGGGTACTCATTCCGCCGGCCTCAGTGGAGGCACAACTCCGCATGCTTGAGGTGCGGCGTGTTCTTGAGGTGCTCGCCGTGCGTCTGGCCTGCCACGACGCCTCCGCGGCCGACCGGGCGCGCATGGACGCCATGGTGCGTCGTCTATCGGGGGATCCAGTATCGTTGGCCGAGTACGCCGAAACGCTCAAGGATACGCACCAGATGGTCGCAACAGCCGGCCACAACGAGTACCTTGCTGACGCCATGGCCCCTCTCCAGGGCCTCTCGCGCCGGTTCTGGCTGGCCAACGTGCGCGACGAGCAGGACGAGATTAGAAATGGCACGGCGCATCATCTCGCGATTCTGCGCGCGATCCTCGCCAGCGATCCGCAGGCCGCCGAGCAAGCTTCCCTCACCCTGAACGATTACCTTATCGATTTCGCCTACAAAACGATTCGCCGCCCGTCCAGATCCTCGTAGGGGGCGTTTCCCAGTGGCCCCAGGCAATTGCTCTGATGGATTGCGCGGTCAACCGGGCGCATGGCGGCAATCGCCCGAAGCCGATCTGGCGCGAACGACTTATCATGCTTAGGAAGTTGCCGTCGATGTGCTGGTAGCGGCGGGTTTGGGGCGATAGCTGCCGGTCAGTTGGTGGCTGCGACCGCTCTCATCAGACGAAAACCCTGCCCTCTGATGTCTAGTTAGAGGGGCGAGAGCATCAGCTTGAGGCAGGCACGTGCGTGAAAATCCGCCAGATCCTGCGAGTAACTTGCACAGATAATGCGCCTGGTCGGGGCCAGCCCCAACAGCCACGCCGTCAGGCTGACGCTCGCGCAGTGAGACTTCAGGCTGCGCGGCGGCAGCATGATGACCTGGCGCGTCGCCTTGCCCAGCGCAAACGCGGTCAGCCGAGCGGCGAGTACGTCGATATGCCAGTTGTGCAGGTACGGCGTGCCAGGGTTGAGTTCGACAAACGCCGCGGCAAGGAAGCTGGCGAAGTCAGATCGCATCAGCCGGGCCATATCGAGCGCTGAGAGGCGAGGCGGGGAGAGCGTCATGGTGTGTCCTCTGCTTCGGCATCATGGTTGAGTCCGGAGAGCCGGGCAAACAACGCCTTGGTGGCGGCAGAGGATGGCGCGTTTGGTTCGCCGCCGGCGTACGCCGTTTTCGACTACAGTGACTTCCTCGTTCAGGGCAAGATGGAGCTTGGTCGCGAGGTTGCGCCGCCCCTTGGGACGGCCCTTGGGATTGCCCGACTCGCCCTTGTGGAACTGGTTAGCCTTCGGCGGCTTGGCCTCGATGCTGAAGTCCAGATCGACGGCCGCGAGCTCCTGCAACTGCTCGGCGAGGAGTCGGTCATCCCAGTCGGCGAGCTCGGTCAGGCGGTTGTCGGCGATCTGGAAGGCGCGGGCTTGCTCGGGTGTCAGGTGCTCCAGACGGAGGGTGGGTACTTGCTTGAGTCCCAATTCCCGAGCGGCCAGGAGGCGGGTGTGGCCGGCCAGGACGCGATCGTCGGCGTCGATCAGGATCGGCAAGTTGAAGCCGAAGGCTTTGATGCTCTGCGTTCGGTGTCTGAGCTGACGCGGGTTGTGCATCCGCGCGTTGCGGGGATCGGGGCGCAGGGCCTCGGCCGACCGATAGGTGATATCAAGGGGACGTGGCTTGGCGTTGCCGGTCTTTGCGTACAGTGGTTGCTATGTGTCGCTCCAGGTGAAGCGTCCGGTCCATTCCGGATCACCTGGCCATTACATCGCGGTCTCCCGCCCCCAGGCGGACAGATCATTTCAGGAAATTCGAGCGAATCGTCGCGAGGATTCTTCGGAGCGTGCGGGGATCGGGGCAGGGCTTCGTTGGGTCTTTTTGCAGGTCAGCGAGCACCGCGGAGACCAACTTCCGGGGAACGGTGCCTCGATCGAGCTGCTCTTGAAACAGGCGCTCAATTTCGCCGTGCTGGATTGTCCTCATGTCCACCGTCAGGCATGGAAGCCCCTTCAGTTGGTAGATCAAGCCTCGACGCAGTTGTTACGAGACGTCGCACTGCGTGAGTACCCGTTTTGGCTTTCTGCCGGGCTTATTTTGCGGAATCGGTTTCGGCACACCCAAGTAAATCGGGCGTTTGAGGAGTTCGACGACCTCTGCCCGAGTGAGCATCGGTCTGCCTCTGGCGCGAATTGTTTTGATCTGCAGGGCGGCGGCGTCCAGCTCCAAATTCTCGCTCATGGTTCCTCCATCTTGGAGCTTGGGTTATGGGGACTATGCCCAGCCTGCGTCTTGAATTATTGCGGTACGTTCGCGATCAACCGGTGCGCGCCACGGGGTTCGCTCACCAGCCTACTCTTGTGTCATGGATTCTGCCGTCGCTACTGCGACGTCTCCGCAACCTCGAGTAGAGCCCAACCGCTCGAATGCTGCCTTCGTATGAGTAGGTGAACTACCTCCTGGTAGTTCAAGATTTTGGCCGCATCCCCTCGACACTAACACCTAGCTTAATGCGTGGCGGCCGGCGCTTAGTCCGACATTAGGAGATTCGCAGTGGCATCAAAGTGCTTGGCCAGCAGATCGCAGGCGAGGTCAGCGTCGCGTGCTAATACGGCCTGAATGATGTTGTCATGCTCCTTGACGACGTCACGTTCGGTCGCGTGCTCACTGCGAATGGATTGATGGCGGTAGCGCGCGGTCTGGATTCGCAGGGTTGAGGCGAACTGCTTTAGCCACCGGGAGCGCGAGCCCGACAGCAGAGTCTCGTGAAATTGGTCATGGGCCCGTTCCCATGCGGGATTCATGGCTGAGGGATCGCTAGGTAGCGTGATTGGAACACACGTCAACTGGTGATAAGCCGCGAGCACCGCGCCTTCCCACGCCACACCGCCGAATGTCATCGCATCGCGCAGCGCGTCGGTTTCAAGGCGCTGACGCACGCGCGTGATGTCCGCGAGATCCTCTTTCGAAATCGCCGTGACGCGAAAACCGCGTTGGTCCTCCGCGTCGACAAAACCGCTCATGGCAAGGCGCGAGAGAGCCTCACGCACTGGTATCGGGCCAGCCCGATACCGATCGCTTAACTCCCGCACCTTTAACTTCGAGCCGGGACGCAGTACCCCCTTCACTATGTCGCGCAAGATCGACTCGGCCAGTGTCGAGGCCATTGTTCTTGCGCCGCCGTTTGCTTCGCTGATCTGTTCGTCGCCCATCTCGGTCGGCTCCTCGTGTTTACGGTTGATTATATATATTCCTAGGGTTAACAACTAAAACAAAAAATACATATGTTTTTATTTTTTGTATATATTTACTCGAACGCGGCAACATGTCGTGCAAAACTTCGAAATCCGTTGGCAGGAGTCATCATGCAATACGTTCATTTTTCACCCGACGGCCAACAGCGGCTGCTCGGTCTGTTGAGTGGAGCTACGATCCACTCGCTAGGGGCCATCCGCCTCGAAGATCTGCTGGCCGCCGGCGTGGACCTGACGGCATTCGCCAAGGCTCATCGGGCGACCGGCAACGAGTATGCCGCTGAGGCCGTCACCTACCTGCCCCCGCTTACACGCCCGGGCAAGATCATCTGCGTCGGCCTAAATTACGCCGATCACACCGGCGAAAGCCCCTACGAGCAACCTACTTACCCGACCATCTTTCCCCGCTTCAATTCCAGCCTGATGGGGCACGGCGCGCCGATGATTCGGCCGCGCGTGTCGGACTCGCTCGACTTCGAGGGCGAACTGGCGGTCATACTGGGCAGCGGCGGCCGCCACATTCCGAAGGCGCGCGCGCTTGAGTGTGTCGCCGGCTATTCCATCTTCAACGACGGTTCCGTGCGCGAGTATCAGTTCAAGTCGCCGCAATGGACGATCGGCAAGAACTTCGATGGCACCGGCGCATTTGGTCCGACGCTGGTCACGCCCGACTCGCTGCCGCCGGGCGGTGTGGGACTGCATCTCGAGACCCGCCTGAATGGGCGCGTGGTCCAGTCGGCCAACACGAGCGACATGATCTACGACGTCGCTACGCTGATCTCCATTCTGAGCGAGGCGGTAACGCTCGAGCCCGGCGACGTCATCGTGACCGGCACACCGGCCGGCATTGGCTGGGCCCGCGAGCCGAAGCTCATCATGCGCCATGGGGACGTCTGCGAAGTCGCCATCGAGGGACTCGGCGTGCTGCGCAACCTGGTACAGGACGAAGCCGCCTGAGCGGCGCACAGAAACGAAACGGAGGAGACATGAAACAGATTCGAGTGCCTGTACTGGTTGTCGGTGCCGGTCCAGCAGGACTGACGACAGCCGCGTTGCTTGCCAAGTATGGCGTCGACGTACTCGCCATCACGCGCTATCCCGGCACGGCCAACTCGCCGCGAGCGCATATCACGAACCAGCGCGCCGTCGAAGTATTTCGCGACCTGGGCATCGAGGAGCGCGTAATGAGCGTGGCGACGCCCGTGGCACAGATGCGCAACAATGTATGGGCCACGAGCTTCGCTGGTCCTGAGCTTGCGCGACTGCAGGCGTGGGGCACGGGCGAACGGCGCGCGGCTGACTATGCGCTGGCGAGCCCCTCCCACATGTGCAATGCGCCGCAGCACCTGCTCGAACCGGTCATCCTGACCGCAGCGCGCGAATTCGGGGCGCGCCTGCTGTTCAATACCGAACTCGTGTCGATCCGACAAACCGACGACGCAGTGCATGCGCAGGTCGTCGACCGCATAACGGGCGAGGAAACCGAAATCGTGGCCGACTATGCTGTCGGCGCAGACGGCGCGCAAAGCCGTGTCGTCACTGACATCGGCTTCGATCTCGAAGGCGAGATGGGGCTCGGTTGCGCGGTCAATTGCTGGCTCGAGGTGGACCTAACGAAGTATTGCGAACACCGGCCTGGCGTTCTGTATTGGATCGCACAGCCGGGCAGCGACTACTGGGTCGGCAGCGGCACCTTCATCTGCGTGCGGCCATGGAACGAGTGGGTCATGCTGTTCATGTACAACCCGCAGGCGGGCGAGCCGGATCTCAGCGACGAGGCAGTCATTGCGAGAGCGCGCGCGACCATTGGCGATCCGGACGTCGCGATCAAGGTCAAGTCGGTGTCGAAGTGGACTATCAACAAGATGTTCGCGCGCCAGATGGTCAAGGGCCGGGTGGCGATCGCCGGCGATGCCGCACACCGGCATCCGCCCGCCAACGGGCTCGGTTCGAACACCTCGGTGCAGGATGCCTTCAACCTCGCGTGGAAGCTCGCGATGATCGTCAAGGGGCAGGCCTCGCCAGCGCTGCTGCAGAGTTACTCGGACGAGCGCCAGCCCGTCGCGCGCCAGATCGTGGAGCGTGCCATGAAGTCGGTGGTCGACATGCATCCCATTTCAGATGCGCTGGGTTTCCGCGAGGGGCAGAGCGTGCGCGAGGGGCAGGCGTCGCTCGACGAACTGTTCGCTGATACCGAGCAGGGGCGTCGCAGGCGCCAGGCGCTGGCCGAAGCCGTGGAGTTGCAGCATTATCAATTCAACTGCCATGGCGTGGAGCTTGGACAGCGCTACGCGTCGGCGGCCGTTATCAAGGACGGGTTGCCGCAGCCCACACCGCTGGCTGAACCGGAACTGTATTACCAGCCGACCACCACGCCGGGCGCATGCTTGCCGCATGCTTGGCTCGAGCATGATGGTGCGGCCGTGTCTACGCTCGATCTCGTCGGTCGGGGTGCCTTCACTGTCCTGACCGGGCCCGGCGGGCAGGCATGGCTCGACGCGGCACGCCGTGTCGGCGAAGACTTCGGCATTGATCTGCGTGTGGCGCTGATAGGCTATGGCGGCGATGCACTCGACACGTACGGACGTTGGCGCGAGTTGCGCGAGATTGAGGAAGACGGTTGCCTGCTGGTCCGCCCGGACCGCTTCGTCGCGTATCGGTCGATGACACTGGCCGCCGATCCTGAGGCGGCGCTGCGGCAAGTGCTTGCTGACATTCTTGGCAAGGCACCGGCCGATGCCCACGAGGCGGCGCGCTCACCGTCTATGTTAATTGCGTGATCGGGAGGGAGGCGAAGCCATGTTCAACAATGCGAATGCATCGTCGCCGGCAAGCACCGGCGTCCACTCAATCGACCACTATGCGTTAGAGGTTCCTAGCCTGGAACTAGCCGAGACGTTTCATGCAGCGTTCGGCCTCGACGTGACGCACGAAGCCGGCGGCTTGGCCGTGCGGACGACTGGGGGGGCGCACGTATGGGCGCGGATGTTGCCCGGATCACGCAAGCGGTTGGCTTACCTGTCGTTCAGCGCCTTTGCCGATGACATTGATGTGCTGCGCGCGCAGATCAAAGCGGTTGGCGGTCGTGAAACATCATCCTTACCTACCGCGGTGGGAGGGGGCGTCAGCGGCGCCGGCTTCTGGTTCCACGATCCTGACGGGAACCTTATTCAGGTAAAGGCTGCTGCACGGGTCTCGCCGAGCCACAGGTCATCGGCGGCGCCGTCCGCGCGTCGCGCGTTGCGGGGCGTAGCCGATCACGCGTCGGTGCTGAGCGTGCGGCCACAGCGTCTTTCGCATGTGCTGTTGTTCACTCCTGATATTGACCGCGCCATCGCGTTTTATCGGGACGGGCTTGGTTTGCGTTACTCCGACGGCTCCGCGGGCATAGTCGCGTTCTTGCATGGGCGCCACGGCAGCGACCATCACATGGTGGCGTTCGTGCAGTCAAGCGCAAAGGGCTGGCATCACGCCGCTTGGGACGTCCCTTCCGTGGACGACGTCGGACTCGGCAAGATGCAGATGCAAGCGGCTGGATATGCGCAAGGCTGGGGTGTGGGGCGGCACGTGCTGGGCTCTAACTATTTCCACTACGTGCGCGATCCGTGGGGATCGTTCTGCGAGTATTCGGCGGATATCGACTACGTGCCGCCAGGCCAGGCGTGGCCCGCGGGCGACCATCCGCCGGAGGATGCCCTCTACCTCTGGGGGCCGGACGTGCCGCCGTATTTCATCGTCAATACCGAGGCGGAGACGGGCTGAGATGGACGGCGCGCACGCGCGCGCTGCGGTGCCGCCCCGCGACGCGGGGACATCACAGCACGCCAGGGGGCGCGGCGGTATTCCCGAGGCTGTCCTGCAGTTCGAAACGCATCCTGTAGGAAAACCGGTTCTCCGGGTGCAAGCTCACGGTCACCTCGACGATTTCGTCGCCGCGGTAATACGTGCGAACGATGCGCATGCCGGGGGCGTCGTTGGCGACCTTCAGCGCGTGCGCCGCTTCGCCAGTAAGGCTGGCGGCGGAAAGCTCCTGCTCGACGTGCGTGATGCGGATGCCGTAGGCCGCTTCGATGAGCTTGTAGATGGGCGTGTGGAGCTGCTCGCCAACAACGCCAAAGGCGGCGTATGGCTTGCGCACGTAGATGTCCGCGTACGTGATCGGCTCGCCCGCGGCGCCCGCCGAACGTATCCCGCGAATGCGCAGCCATTGTCCGGACAACGGGCTCGGCAATACCGCCTTCAAGGCGTCGCTGGTGTCCTCGAAGCGCTTGTCGAGTACGTCGAACGTCGTGCCCTTCGCATACTGTGCCAGGTCGCCGAGATCGCGCATGGTCTGCGTGTAATGGCTGGCCGGGCGGTCCGAAATAACGCGCGTGCCAATGCCTTGTTGGCGAGAGACGATGCCGGTGCGCTCGAGAACGCCGGCAACTTCGCGCAAGGCATAGCGACTCAGGCCCAACTGCTCGCACAGCACTTGCTCGGACGGCAGCAGCGAGCCGACGGGCCACTCGCCGGCCTGTATCCGCGCCGTGATGCGCCCGGCCATCGCCACGTGTTTCGGGTTGTCTTCTTTGGTCAAGCGGCTTCTCCCTGAGGGATCCAGTCATTCGAATGATAGCCGGAACTGGAGCTGTACGGGTTTTCATTGATATTCGAACGTTCGAATGTTTAATAAAGTTTAGGCATCGAAAGTGGTGTTCGATGCCATTCCCTCGGGATGGGACGTCGCAACACGCAATCCAGGAGAAGACAGCGCATGTACCCGATCGACTTCCTGTGGCGCGCCGCGGAACGGTTTCCGAACCGCACGGCCATCGTCAGCCCGGAAGGCAACCTGAGTTTTGCCGATCTCGCCCGCCGCGTGCTTGAGCGCGCCACGGCCCTCACTGCCATCGACCCCGGCCCGGGCACGCGTGTCTGCGTGGGCGCTGCCAATACCGTCGACCATCTGGTGGCGATCCTGTCCATCCTGGCCGCCGGCAAGGTCTGGATTCCGCTCAATCCGCGCAACGGCGACCCCGAGCTGCACCGCATCGTCGAGTTTTCCGAGCCGTCGCTGGTGCTGGCTGACGTCGACATGGCCGCCCGTCTGGGGGGCGTCAGCGCGCCTGTGCGCACGCTCGACGAACTGGCGCACGGCGGGCTTGGAGGTGCCAGCGCGGCCCACGCCGTGGCGATAGGGCCCAATGCGAGCGGTGGCGTGAGCGTCAACGCACCTCAGGCGATCAAATTCACCGGCGGCACCACCGGCGTTCCCAAGGGAGTGATGCAGCCCTTGCGCGCCTGGAACGCCAATATCGTTACGCAGATCCACGAACTTGGTCTCACGCCCGAGGATCGCTATCTTGTCGCGGCGCCGATCACGCACGGCACGTCGACGTACATGCTGCCGCTGCTGGCCGTCGGTGGCGCGCTGGTCTTCCCCGAGCAGGCCAAGCCGGCCGCGCTGCTCGACGCCGCCGCGCACCATCGCGTCACACTGTTCTTCGTGCCGCCCACGCTGGTGCTCGCGCTGGTCGACGAGCAGCGCAGTGCGCCGCGCGATCTGTCTGCGCTGCGCTATCTCGTCTATGGCGGCGCACCCATGCGGCCCGAGCAGATTCGCGGCGCGCAAGCGGTGTTCGGTCAGGTGCTGTGCACCTCGTTCGGCCAGACGGAGGCGCCGCAGATCATCACGTTCCTGCGGCCCGAGGCGATGGTGGGGGAACTGCTCGCCTCGATCGGCAAGCCGACGCTGCTCACGCGCGTGGCGATCGTCGACAAGGACGGTAACCCGCTGCCGGCCGGCGAAGCGGGAGAAATCGCGGTGCGCGGCGATCTCGTCATGACCGGCTATTTCAAAGCCGAGGCGGAAACGCGCAAGACGCTTGTGAACGGCTGGTTGCGCACCGGCGACGCGGGCGTGTTCGACGAGCGCGGCTATCTGTTCCTGCGCGACCGGATCCGCGACGTGATCATCACCGGCGGGTTTAACGTCTACCCGAGCGACGTCGAGGTCGTGCTCTCTGCGCATCCGGCCATCGCCGACTGCTCGGTGGTGGGCGTGCCCGACGACAAGTGGGGCGAGGCGGTCCACGCCGCGATCCAGGTGCGGCCCGGAATGCACGTGGACGTTGAGGCCCTGATTGCCGAAGTCAAGCGCGAGCTGGGCTCGGTCAAGACGCCCAAGCAGGTGCATCTGTTCGACGTGCTGCCGCGCAGCGCCGTGGGCAAGGTTCTCAAGCCCGCGATTCGCGAAGCCATCCTCACCGACAGGAGCCGCTCATGACTACGACGTTGCACACTCACGTGCCGCGCTCGAAGCTGTGTCGCTACAACGAGAAGGCCGTCTGGTACGGCGACGAGGACCTCGTCGGCGATCTGCTCGGCAAGACGGGCTTCGTGGACGTCTTCATGAAGCAGACGTTCGGCGTGGCGCCGAGCGTCACGCAGCGCCGCGTCATCGAAGCTGTACTCGTGACGCTGATGGAACACGGCATGACGCCGAGTGCGATTGCCGCGCGCATGATCTACGCGAGTTCGCCAGAAAACCTGCAGGCCGGCGTGGCGGCCGGGCTGCTCGCCGTGGCGAGCCGCTTCGTCGGAACCATGGAGCCGGCCGCCGAATTGCTCGAAGCGATCGTCACGGCAGGCGGCGACAGGGAGGACGAGACGCTGTCCCGGGAGTACGCTCGCCGGATCGCGCAGGACTTCCGCCAGCGTCGGGTGGCGGTGCCAGGCTTCGGGCATCACCTGCATCGCCCGGACGACCCTCGCGCGGCGGCACTGCTGGCGCTGGCACGCGAATGCGACACCAACGGCCGCCGCTGCCGGGCCCTGGCACTGCTGTCCGCCGAGATCGACGCGGTGGTCGGGCGCCACATCACCATCAACGCAACCGGCGCCATCGCTGCGGTGCTCGGCGACATCGGTATCCCGGCGCCGCTCATGCGCGGCTTTGCGGTGCTGGGACGCGCGGCGGGGCTCATCGCCCACATTGCCGAGGAACAGCGTGATCCGTCGGGGCGCTTCATATGGGATCTCGTGGACGGTGCCATGTCAGAGCATGCCGAACCCGTTGACGAACCTGCTGGCCGTCGTGGCGCACCGGTGCCGACACCGTAGCCGGTCCGCGCGCCCACAATCACGCATTCACGTATTCACGCATCAAAGGAGACAATCATGCGAGCAGCTACCCCCATCATCCAGCGCCACCATCACATCACGCTGTGCGTCGGCACGGCGCAGCAGGACTACGACTTCCACACCAAGGTGCTCTCGCTCAAGAGCGTCAAGAAAACTTTGATCTACGACGGCGTGGCGCCTTTCTACCATCTCTACTACGGCAACGACCTAGGCGAGGAAAGCACGCTGATCACCTGCTTCCCGGTTGCGCACTTCGGCCGCAAGGGACATGGCGGCGCCGGCCAGATCGGTAACCTCGCACTGTCGGTGCCGGTCTCGGCGATCCCGTTCTGGGAGCGCCGTCTGGCCGGCTGCGGCTTCGAGGTCAAGCGCTCCGAACGCTTCGGCGAATCGGTGCTTACGTTCGCGCATCCCTGCGGCATCGAATACGAACTCATCGGCATCGCCGATGACGACCGCAAGCCATTCTCGAACGGCGAAGTGCCGGCCGAGTTCGCGATCCGCGGGCTCCATACCATTGCCGTCAACGTCCATGAAATGGAACCGTCACAGGAATTCATGCATGACGGCTGGTCCGCGCGTGAGGTCGCCCGCGACGGCCGGTATGTGCGATTCGCGTTCGGGGAGGGCGGTTCGGGAAAGTTCGTTGACTATGCGCTGACGCGCGAGATGGCGCAGGGCACCTGGACCTACGGCGAGGGCACCATTCATCACTGCGCGTTTCAGGTCGCCGACCACGGCGTGCAGGATCGCGTCAAGGCGAATCTGGAAGGGATGGGCTTTACGGACACGTCCGAGCGCAAGGATCGCGGCTATTTCGAATCGATCTACGTGCGCACGCCGAGCGGTGCGATGTTCGAGGCGACCGTCTCCAAGCCCGAAGGCTTCTTGATCGACGAGGCATACGAGCAACTGGGCGGTAAGGTGCAGATCGCGCCGCAGTTCGAGAGCCAGCGCACGGAGATCCTGGCGTCGCTCGAAGCACTGAAGTATTGAGGCCGTCATGTCGAACGGGAATCCCCACTTGCAGGCGCCCGTGCGCGTGTTCGGCGCGCCGCCGGGCGAGGCGTCGCTTGCCGTGATCCTCGTGCATGGGCGTGCCCAGTCGCCCGACTGGGTGCACGACATGATCGTGCGTCGCATGGCGCTGCCCGGGATGGCCTGGTGTGCACCGGCCGCCGCCGACGGTAGTTGGTATCCGGCGCGCTTTCTCGAACCGGTTGACGCCAACGAGCCGCGCCTGTCCCAGGCGCTAGCGTGCCTCGACGCGTTGACCGAATCGCTGTGCGCGCAAGGATTCCCTTACGAATCGCAGGTGCTGATGGGCTTTTCGCAGGGGGCCTGCCTGTGCAGTGAGTATGTCTGGCGCCGGCAGCGCCGCTATCGCGCGCTGGTGGCCTTCACGGGCGCGCTGATCGGTCCGCCCGGCGCGGCGCGCGATATGACGCATCAGACGTTGGCGGGCATGCCGGTGCTGCTGTCCACCTGGGATGACGATCCCTACGTACCGCAAGACAGCGTGCGCGAGGCGGCGCGGTGGTTCGACGCGGCCGGCGCGCAGGTCACCTTGCGTATTGCCGCGGGAACCGAACACGGCATTCGCGCCGAGGAAATCAAGTGGGCGCGCGCGTTGCTGCTTGACACGTGCGCCGGGTCGGGCGCGGCTCATCCGTGACGCGGGCAGGGGACTAATCATGCAATCGTTCATCCATGAAACCCATAATGCCCGCGTCGTGTTCGGCGCCGGTAGCCGCCACAACCTGACGGCCGAACTTGACGCGCTCGGCATCCGGCGCGCCTTGATCCTCACCACGCCCGAGCAGGAAAGCCTGGGTCGCGCGATCGGCGCGACGCTTGGCACGCGCTGTGCCGGCGTCTACGCCAAGGCCGTCATGCACGTGCCGGCGGACGTGGCGCGCGCAGCGCTCGCGTATGCACGAGAGGTGGACGCCCAGGGGTGCGTGGCCGTTGGCGGCGGATCGACCATCGGCCTGGCCAAGGCGATCGCCCTCGAATCGGTCATGCCGATTGTGGCGCTGCCGACCACCTACGCCGGATCCGAAATGACGCCGCTGTATGGCCTCACCGAAGCGGGCATCAAGAAGACGGGGCGGGACTGGCGCGTGCTGCCGCGCTGTGTGGTGTACGACCCGGAGTTGACTGTGTCGCTGCCGGTCGGGCTTTCGATGACCAGCGGACTTAACGCCGTGGCGCATGCGGCCGAAGCCCTGTACGGCCACAACGCGAGTCCTGTGCACGCGCTGATGGCCGAGGCCGGCATCGCCGCGCTGGCCGGCGCGTTGCCGCGCTTGCGGACGCACGCCGACGACATCGACGCGCGCACTGGGGCGCTATACGGTTCATGGCTTTGCGGCACGGTGCTCGGCGCGGTCCAGATGGGTTTGCATCACAAGCTGTGCCACACGCTTGGCGGCAGTTTCAACTTGCCGCATGCCGAGGTGCACACGGTGATCCTGCCCCACGCACTGGCCTACAACGCCGCAGTGGCGCCGCAGGCGATGTCGCGCATCGCGCGGGCACTCGGCAGCGAGGGCGCCGTGGCCGGGCTCGAGGCGCTCGTGGCCGCGCTGCAGGTCCCGCGTTCGCTGCGCGAGCTGGGCATGCCTGCGGACGGCCTGGAGCTGGCCGCGGACCTGGTCGTCGAGACGCCTTATCCGAATCCGCGGCCAATCGACCGCACGCCCGTACGCGAGCTGCTGCAGCGAGCGTATGACGGCGCTGCGGCGCTTTGATGCGACATCGCTCCCATGATCATTGACCCTCACGAGGTGCGTGCCCAATGTTGATCGAACACCGAACCTACACCCTGCGACCCGGCGCCACCGAACGGTTCTGGGCGACGCAGCAGGCGCGCGGCGAGCACGCGCTGCGCCCGCTCCTCGAGCGTCTGATCGGTGCCTTCGCGGCGCGCTCCGGTGCAAGCGACCAGATCACGAGCCTGTACCGTTACGACAGCTTCGACGACTGGCATACGCGCCTGTTCGGTGTTTACGGCAATGAATTGCTGCAGCCTTATTTCCGCGCCGTCAGGCCTTTGATCGTTCAGCAGGAGAGCCAGTTCCTCGTTCCCGCGCCGTTGCCCGAGCTCACGCCTTTGTGGGGCAACGGCCGCGATGCGTTGCCCGGCGCGGACGCGCCGCTCGGCAGGCGGCGCAAGCCTGAGGTGGTAGAGCAAACCACGTTGACCTTTACGCCGGGCGGCGTACCGGCGTGCTGGGAGGCTGTCGGCCGATTCGAGCTGCATGACGATGCGGCCGTCATGACGGGGCTGCTTGGCGCGTTCGGCAGCATTGCCGGTGCATTGAACCAGATACGGATCTATCGATGCCTGCCCGATGCCGCCGCTTGGGCGGCGCACCGGACGGCATTAGGCGGTTCACCGCGCTGGCGGTCCTTCCTCGAGGCGCTGGCACCGTTCGCCATCCGCTGCGATTACCAATGGCTCGCGCCTTCGCCGGTGCCAGACATGTCGCCGCTGTTCGCGCCGGATTGAGCGCAGGCCGGCCACCATCGCCGACGAAACTCAACGCAAACCGGTAATACAAACCTGATACTCATAGACGGAGACAACTCATGCCTGGCCCCCACGACAGGACCGTGCGAAACGTCCTTTTCATCATGGCGGATCAACTGCGGCGGGACTATTTGTCCTGCTACGGGCATCCGACCCTGCACACGCCTCACCTCGATGCGCTCGCCAAGCGTGGCGTTCGGTTCGACCGGGCGTACGTCCAGGGTCCCGTGTGCGGCCCGTCCCGAATGTCTTACTACACGGGCCGGTACGTAACGAGCCACGGCGCGATATGGAATTTCGTGCCCGTATCGGTACGTGAGCAGGGGCTCGGCGATTACCTGCGCCCGCACGGCATCCGCACGGCGGTGGCAGGCAAGACGCACATGGAGCCGGACGTCGCCGGCATGGCCCGGCTCGGCATCGAGCGCACCAGCGAGCAGGGTGTGCTGGCCGAGCAACTGGGCTTCGAGCCGTTCGACCGTGACGATGGCGTCTGGCCGCCGGGCTTCGTCAGCGAGCACAACCAATACACGGCTTTCCTCAAGAAACACGGCTACGTCAGCGACAATCCGTGGCACGACTTCGCCAACTCTGCCGCGAGCCCTAACGGGGAGGTGCTCTCAGGATGGGAGATGCGTTACGCGAACCTGCCCGCGCGCGTCAAGGCCGAGCATTCCGAGACGCCGTACATGACCGATCGGGCCATTGACTTCATCCGCGAGCAGGGCGAGTCACCCTGGTGCCTGCATTTGTCGTACATCAAGCCCCACTGGCCCTACGTCGCGCCCGCGCCTTACCACGACATGTACAAGGCCGAAGACGTATTGCCCGTCAAGCAGCATTCGGCCGAGCGCGGCGACGATGCACACCCGGTGATGCAGGGATTCCAGCGCTTTGCGGGGGCCGAGAATTTCTCGCAGGAAGCCGTCCGCAAGCACGTGATCCCCGTGTACATGGGACTGGTCAAGCAGCTCGACGATGAGATCGGACGCCTGATGGCCCATCTCGAGCAGGCGGGCCGGCTCGAGGACACGATGATCGTTTTTTGCAGCGACCACGGGGACTACCTCGGCGACCACTATCTCGCGGAGAAGGAGCTGTTCCACGACACTGTCGCGCGCGTACCGCTAATCGTCTATGACCCGAGCCGCGAAGCCGACATCACGCGCGGGCGCGTGGAATCACGCCTGGTCGAGTCGATCGACGTCGTACCGACGATCCTGACGGCCCTGGGTGTCATGCCGCAGGAGCACATCCTCGAGGGCCGCTCGCTGCAACCGCTGCTTCACGGCGAGGCCATCGCCGATTGGCGCGACGCGGTCTTCAGCGAGATGAACTACGCCTTCCGTGATTTCGTGCGCCTGCCGATCCAGCAGCCGATCGAGCGGTGCCACGGCTATATGGTCAGCGACGAACGCTGGAAATGCGTGTTCTTCGACGATCTGCGCCCGCAGCTCTTCGACCTTGAGAACGACCCCGACGAGTTTCACGACCTCGGTGCCGATCCGACCTACGCGGTCGTACGCGAGCGCGCGCGCGAGCGCCTGTTCGAGTGGCTGCGCCACCGCAAGATCCATCCGACGGTCAGCTATCCGCGCATGGCGGCCTGGACACGCAAGGAGCAGGAGGCCGGCATCCACATCTGCGCCTGGTAGCGGGACGAGACGGTACATCCCGGGCTGCGCCCGCAGCCCGTTCAACGACAAAAAATCACCGAAGGAGACATCATGAAGGCGCGCACATGGCTAAGCGGTGCATTGTTCGCACTGCTCCTGTATGGCAGTCTGGGCTTGTTGCCGGCAGGGGCCGCACCGGCAACGACGACGGCCACGACCACATTGGTCATCAACACCTACCTGCCACCCAAATACCCGCTGAACAGCCACGTCCTCAAGGCGTGGGCTGATGACGTCGCACGTGTCACCGAAGGGCGGGTCAGGATCCTGATCCCGCCGGCCAGCCTAGCGGCGCCGCAACAACTATGGGAAGCGGTCACAGGTGGCGTGGTAGACGGTGCCTATGTATTCAACGGCAACTTTTATCGACAACTGCCGCTGATGCAGATCGCGCACCTGCCGCTGGGCTCCACCACGGCGCGCGGCATGTCGGTCGCGCTGTGGCGCACGTACCAGCGCTATTTCAAGAGCGCCAATGAATACCGGGACGTTGAGTTGCTGGCGCTCTTCGCCTTCCCCGGGGGGCAATTGTACGGCCTGAAGCATCCCCTCAACTCGCTTGCCGATCTCCAGGGCAATAAGGTCTGGGCGCTGCCCGGTGTGGCCGCGCAGGTCATGGAGGCCGCGGGCGCCGGCGTGATGTCGACCCCGGCGGCGAAGATCAGCGAGATCGTGGCCAGCGGCATGGTCGACGGCTTCGCCGGCATTCCCGAGATGGATGCGGGGGCGCTGAAAGTCATCCGGTACGCCAGGTACGAGACCGTGGTGCCGGGAGCGCTCACGTCGCCGAGCTTCTCATTGATATTAAACAAGAAGAAGTGGCAATCCATTTCGCCTCAGGATCGCGCCGCGATTATGAAGGTATCGGGTGAAGCGTTTGCCCAGCGCCTGGCGATATTCGACCAGATCAACGCCGGTGCGCGAAAGAAAGCGGCGGCCGATGGGCTGCGCGTGAGCGAGGCGTCTCCGCAGTTCGTCGAGGCGTTGAAGCAACTGGCCGTGCCGCTGGAGACGGCATGGCTGGGGCGCGCCGCGCGGGCAAACGTCGACGGTGCGGCAGCGCTGGCCTTCTATCGTGAGGAAGCCGGGAGGACCGATCAATGAGTGCGGAGATCAATATGCTGGAAACCCCTGCCACGCCGATGCCGGTGCGCATCAAATGGGTCGCCTGGGCCGAAGGCGTGCTGCAGGGCATCGTGGCCATCGCCATCCTGTTCATCATGGTGCTGACGTTCACCGACGTAGTCATGCGCTACTTGGTGTCGTCGCCGATTAAGGGCAGCGCGGAAATGGTGCAGTTCGCCATGGCCTTGCTGATCTTCGCGGCCTTTCCGCTTGTGACCTACCACGAGAAGCACATCACTGTGAGCCTGCTGCACGGCAGGTTGCACGGGACGAGCGGTTGGGTGCATCGGCTGATCATCCTAGCGATCGACACCGCAACCTGTTTCGCCATCGCGTGGCAATTGGCGGAGGAGGGGGCGTACCTGGGCAACAGCGGCATGTCGACCATGGTGCTGGGTTGGTACCTCGGGCCGCTCGCCTATGCAATGAGCGCCTTGTCGGCGGTAGCCGGCATGGCGGCACTGGTTCTTGTCGTCGGGCACTGCCGCAAGGCTGGCCGTGGCGCTGAGGAGAAATCGGCATGACAATCGCATTGATCGGCTTTGCCACGGTCCTGATCCTGGCCTTCATCGGTATTCCGCTGGGGTTCTCGATGCTCACGGTAGGCGTAGGTTTTTTCGCGCTGCTGCGAGGGTTCGACCCGGCCATGATCATGGCGGGACAGACGATTTCCTCCATGGCCGCCAACGACGCCCTATCTGTCGTGCCGATGTTCATTCTCATGGGAACGTTCATCTATCGCGCTAATTTGGCCGAAGAGCTTTACGACGCCGCACACTCGTTGCTGGGCCATCGCAAGGGCGGCCTCGCCTATGCGACGGTGCTCGCCAGTGCCGGCTTTGCAGCGATTTCGGGGAGCTCGATTGCCACTGCGGCGACTATGACCAAGGTGGCCATGCCGCCGATGCGCCGTCGCGGGTATTCCGACAGCCTGGCGAGCGGCTGCGTGAGTTCGGCGGGTACGCTCGGCGCGCTGATTCCACCCAGCGTGCCGCTGTTGATCTACGGCATCATCACGCAGCAGGACATTGGCAAGCTGTTTGCCGCCGGCATCACGCCCGGCATTCTGCTGGGCCTGCTGTTCATGACGGCCGTTTGGTGGACCGTGCATCGCAACCCGGCCAAGGGACCTGCAGGCGACTATGTCGGCTGGAAGACGCGCCTGCAGCGCATTTCCAAGGTCTGGGGTGTGCTGGCGCTGTTCCTACTAGTAGTTGGCGGACTGTACAGCGGATTATTCACGGCGACGGAGGCAGGCGGCATCGGTGCCATGGGGGCCCTGGCGTTTGCTTCGGCGCGCGGCAAGATCAGTCGCCGCACGCTTCTCGAAGCGCTGGTGGAGGCAGGGCGGACCACGGCCATGATCTTCATCATTGCCTTCGGCGGGCTCGTGTTTGCAAACTTCATTACGATGTCGGGCCTGACCACGACGCTGGTCGCGTGGATTCAGTCGCTTCACCTTCCGACCATTGGTGTGATCCTGGTCATCGTGCTGATCTACGTGGTACTCGGCTCGCTGATGGAGGCCATCTCAATGATGCTCCTGACCGTGCCGGTGTTTGCAGCAGTGGTGCAGCCGCTTGGCGTGGACCTCATCTGGTTCGGCATCTTCATTGCGATGATGATCGAGATCGGACTGATCCATCCTCCAGTGGGCATGAACGTCTTCATGGTTAAGGCCGTGATGCCCGAGTTGTCAGTGAGGACGATCTTTGCCGGCACGATCCCGTTTCTGGTCGCCAGCGTCGTTGCGCTTGCCCTGATCATCGCGTTCCCCAGTATCCCGCTCTGGCCACTGCAGTTCATGCGCTGAACCCGGAGGGCCGGCGCGCTCGCGCGCCATTATGAAAACCTTGTGGCATTCCCCTCTTCCGCTATGGCCGGGGGCAAGGGAGTGCTGCGCCCAAAAAATAGTATCCCATCGAGGAGGAGACATGATGAAGGCACACAAGCTAGTTGCCTGGGGCGGCGTTTGCCTGCTGGCACTGACCGGCTACCCCTGCGCCGCACAGGAAAGCCTACAGATCTACGGCGTGCTGCAGGCAGCCTACGAGCAGTACCACATTAGCGGCGCAGACGCTTCGAGCGCCGTTGCCAGCCCGGCTACCAGCACCAGCCGGATCCCGAGCTACGGATCGTTCATCGGGTTTCGAGGTAGGGAGTCGATCGACGGTGACCTTGCGGCGACCTTCCAGATCGAGAGTTATGTATTCCTGAACGGTGTACAGCCTCCGGGATTCAATCCGTTCGGCTCACGCAACACACGGGTGGGCCTGGAGAGTCAGCGGTATGGAACCGTATTCTTGGGCGTGTGGGACACTCCGTTCCGAGACCTGCTGATTCGACTGCCGTTCCCAGGGTCGACGCTCGACGCTGGACAATTGATGGGCAACGGCATTGGCAACACCGTGGGGAACGGGCCGGCACCGGGGTCGTTCGAGCGGCGCCAGACCAATACCGTTGCTTATTGGTCGCCGACGCTTCACGGTTTCCAGGCTAGGGTGCACTACGGCATTAACGACGGCACGACCGGGGGCAATGGCGCACACCTGCTGTCGATGCGCGGATCATACGCTGGGGGCCCCTTCAATCTCATGGCCGCCTACGAGACGCACCACGATTACGGAGGCTTTGGCACCAATGATCGCGGACTAGCTCTGTACGGCGATTGGCTCATCGGTCACGCCAAGTTGGGGGCGATCTTCACTCAACTCTCCTACCAGCGCGTGGTCAACGGCGGCCAGCGGGGTCTGCGGGTCAACAACTGGTCGGTTTTTGGCAGCTATCCTGTGGGATCGGGGGCGGTTAACGTCGCATATACCCGAGCCGGGAGCGGCAGCGGCAGCCTGCAGGCATTGTCGACGACGCCAACTGGGCAAGTCCAGGCCAATCCCGCGCTGTATGCCGGCCAAGCTACGAGCGGAGGCCAGACGGGGGCCCAGATGTTCGAGATCGGTTATGACTATTACGTGTCCAAGCGCACCAAGCTGTTTGCCAACCTGGCGTACCTGAAGAACGATGCGCACGGGGCATACGCGCCGTTTGGCGCGGTACCGACGCCGACCGGGGCTCTAGGCCTGAATACGACGGTCCTTGCGCTGGGGATGGTGACGAGCTTTTAACGCGTCATTAATTGTTCATTATGGTTCGTCGCCACGTGATCTGGGTGCTGAAGGCGCGCTTGCGCCTCAAAGCCTTGCTGAGCACCTCCGAGGGCTACGCGTTGCTGCCCTGGGCGGCCCTGGCGGGGCTGCTCGGGGCGTTGGCGACGATTGCGTTTAGGGAGAGCATCCACGCGATTCAGTTCGTATTGAGCGGGCACTCGGGCTCGCTCGTGGAAATGGCCAAGGCGCTGCCTTGGTATTGGCGTGTGGTAATGCCGGCCGCCGGGGGGCTTGTCGCGGGACTGTTTCTGATCTGGTCGAGGCGAGTGCCGGCCGGCGCCATGTCCGACTATATGGAGGCTGTAACGATAGGCGATGGCCGGCTGCCGATGCGTCAAAGCTTGCTGCGCAGCCTGTCATCCCTGTTCACCATCGCATCTGGAGGGGCCATCGGCCGTGAAGGCTCGATGGTCCAGTTGGCGGCCTTGGTGGCGTCGCTCCTCGGGCGTCTGCGGAATTTTGATGCCGAGCAGTTGCGTATCCTGGTGGCGTGCGGGGCTGCGGCGGGACTGACCAGTGCCTACAACGCCCCAATTGCGGGTGCATTCTTCGTGACGGAAATCGTGATTGGTTCGATCGTCATGCGGCACTTCGGCCCGATTCTGGTGGCATCGGTAGTTGCGAATATCACAATGCGCGAGCTTCCGGGCTACAGGCCGGCCTATGAAATGCCGGCGTTTCCAGCGATTTTCGGCGTAGAGGTCGTGCTTTTCATCGCGCTTGGCGCGTTTTGCGGCGTGATATCCCCACAATTTCTGCGGCTGCTCAACCGTTCCAGGAAGGAGTTTCAGCGCATGACGTTGCCGGTGCCGTTGAAGCTTGCCATTGGTGGCCTTGGGGTTGGCATCATCTCGATCTGGGTGCCGGAGGTTTGGGGTAACGGCTACAGCGTGGTGAATTCACTGCTGCATGCGCAATGGGTATGGAGTTTCGTAGTCGTCGTGCTTGTTTTAAAGATCATCGCAACGGCGCTCACCATTGGGGCGGGGGCAGTTGGGGGCGTTTTCACGCCGACTTTGTTCGTGGGCGCGGCGCTAGGATATTTGTCCGGGCTTGTAGCCCATGGGTTGTGGCCACACGCGACATCGGATCCGTTTGCCTACGCGATGGTCGGGATGGGGGCGTTTCTGGCGGCGTCAACCAGTGCGCCGCTCATGGCCATCTTGATGATTTTCGAAATGACACTGAGCTATCAGGTCGTTCTCCCGCTAATTGTGTCGTGCGTGGTCGCCTACTTTGTCGCGCGCTCGATCAGCGATGTGTCGATGTACGATGTGACCATCAAGCGACACCGGGACGCTACAGACCGCCTGCGATTGCGTGGCATGCAAATGCGGATGCTCATCCGTCCGACCGAGACGGTGCTGCCGATGACCGCTGGGTTTGACCAGATATCGAGCATGTTCCTGGAGTACCCGGTCAAGTATGTCTATGTCGTGGACGAGGCGGGGCGTTATCAAGGGGTATTAGCCTTAGGTGACTTAGTACGCGTCATGCTGAAGCGCCGGGAGGGCGATGCCTTGACCGCCCGGAATTTACTGCGCCGTGACGACGTCCATGTGATTTCACCCAACATGGGGCTCGCGGACGCGTTACAGCGTTTCATGACACATCCGGGCGAGCGCCTGCCGGTGGTGGACGGAATGTGCGGTACTTTACTCGGAGTTGTCCACAAGTCATCGGTGCTTGATGCGTATGCCCGGCTTGGCGCGTCAATGTGACCGGCGACAGATGTGGGCGCGAAAACTCGGACGGGCCGATAAGTGGGGCTGCCGGGGCCTGAGCCTGCGATGATGCTGGAACGGGAACCGAGAAAATGACGAAGAGAACCAGACGGGCGCACTCAGTTGTGTTCCACTCGAAAGTGGTGAGGACAGAGGTCAACGGCGAGCGGACGTTGGCCGAATTGGCGCAGCAGTTCGATGCGCACCGAACCAGATCACGGAATGGAAGCGGCCGTTGCAGGCGCGCGCGGCAGGCGTGTTTGGCGCGGCGAGCGCGCCGCCGGTGGATGTGAAAACGCTGCGCGCGACGACATCGGCCTGCTGGAACGTCACGTGTCGCCGCGGTCGGAGGGGCGGGCGAGCGCAGAGGACTGCGGTTACGCGACAAAATTGAGCGGATGGTTTTCCGCGATGCCGTAACGTGCGTCGTCGGCCAGGCTGCCTGCGCGGATGAGTTCGGTCAGTAGGTCGGCCAGCAATGCGGCACTCGGAGTGAGCGTACGGTCCTTGATCCGCACCAAAGCCCACTCGCCGAAACGATTCCGGGACATCGGCACGTTCAGCTTGACGACCTCTGGGTTCCGGAAACAGTCCGCCATCAAGAGGTTGCCCGTCGCCAGGATAATGTCGCTGCCCGGCACTATTCGGTTCAGCAGGGATATGTCATCGCATTCGATGTTCACCGCGAACGTGTCGCTCCGGTCAAGCCCCATGCTCTGCTTGAGCTCGAGAAACATCAGCGGTGGCAACTTGACCGTCGCGAACGCGTAGTCGAGCAGTTCCCTTGGCGGGATGACGCGCGTCGGATCACCGGCCACCAGCGGATGATGACGACAACAGCATAAGGTAACCGTCACTCCCCCCAAGGGCGTGATGTCCAGCCTCGCGTCGTCCTCGAGGTTCCGGATATCAGCCATGAAGAAATCCAGCTCTCCGGCCAGGAGACCCCGCAGCAGATTGCCCCAGTTGTCGATACGCAGGTTCAACGACACCGTGGGATGACGCCGGTGGAACTCCTTGATCCCGGTGTCGAGGAAGCAGGCAGCGGGAAATGGACCGGACCCGAGCGCGACGCTGCCCAGCTCACCGGTTTTCAGATACTCGATGTTCTTGCGGAAGTTGGTCGCCTCCGACACGAGATGCCGCGCGTGCAAGACCACATGCTGCCCCGTCGGCGCGATCTCCACCCGGGCGGTATTGCGTTCGAAAATCTGTATGCCGAGCTCCGCTTCCAGCGCCGCAATGCTCTTGCTCAGCGCCGACTGGCTCAGGTGCATGCGCTGCGCTGCCTTGTTGAAGTTGAGCGTATCGGCAAGCGCGAGGACGTGGGAGAGCTGCTTGAGATTCATGTCGATGGTCGGTCGTCGGTGCTCATGAATTTTGCGACTTAACGCCCCGTTTTTTTCTCATTTTACATATCACTCGCCCCCAAGCATAGTGAGTCATCAACAGCGCGCCCGAGCAGTAAACGGTCTTCACGCCGTCGGGGAATGCGCAATGCAACGAGGGGACGGTTGTGATCGAACATTGCAGATATGCCTCGCCCAGCGGATGGAACGCCATCGCACGAAGGCCGGCAAGCCATACAAGGCTGCACGCTGACGTAACGGCGAGCTTCGTGGTGGTAGGGGCTGGCTACGCAGGGCTTGCCGCCGCACGGGATCTGGCTGAACGCTTTCCCGACGACAAGATCCTGCTGCTCGATGCAGGCCGGCCGGGCGAAGGAAGTTCCGGTCGCAACTCCGGCTTCATGATCGACCTGCCGTTCGCGAAGATTTCCGCCAGTTCGGACCCCGCGCAGCGCGACTGGCAGACCCGGCTCCTCGGTTACGGAAGGCGAGCGCTGCGTGAGGCGGTGGATGCCGCTGGCATCCGGTGCGACTGGCGGGATATCGGGCATTACAAGGCAGCAACGACAGTCGGCGGCAGCAGGAAACTGGCCGCACTGGCCGGCACGCTCGATGCACACGGCGTCGAGTACCGGATGCTCACGCCCGACGATATCCGGCGTGAGCTCGGTACGTCTCACTATACGGCGGCCATCTGGCTGCGCCATTGCGCCCTGGTGCAACCCGCGGAGTTGGTGCATGGACTTCTGGCAGCGCTGCCAGGCAACGTGCAGGCCTGCTTCGAGACTCCGGTGACGGACCTGCGCCGCACGCAGATGTACGAACTTTGCGCCGGAGGCCATCGTGTCAAGGCACGCTGCGTGCTGTTGTGTGTGAATACCGACCTTCCCGGCTTCGGGTACGCAAAGTACCGTCAGCTCACCGCCTACACCTATGCCGGACTCACGCGCGAGCTGACCGCCGCGGAGTCCTCGCGCCTGGGCGATGGACCCGACTGGGGCGTGACGCCGGTGGAGCGCCTGGAAGCGACCAGTCGCAAGGTCAGCGGCAATCGGCTCATGCTGCGGGTCGGCTTTTCCTACAGGCACGAACTCGAGCCACGCAGGGTGCGGGCGGCGCTCACGGCCAGCCTGATGGCCCGTTACCCCGGGCTGCCCCCGGACGCATTCGAGCACGCCTGGGGCGGCGCGGTCAGCCTGACCCGAAATGACGCCCCCATCCTGCGGCAGCTTGCAGATGGCCTGTATGCCGTCTCCGGCTGCAACGCCTCCGGCATCCTGAAGATGACTGCGCTCGGCCATCTGCTGGCCGAGCTCGCCTGTGGGACCCACTCGCCATTGCTGGGCGAAACACTCGTGTTCAGTCGCCCCTCCTTCATCCCGCCAGACCCGATCCGCAGGCTGGCTGTCGGCATGCAAATGCAGCGCTTTCAACGAGAACTCATCGGAGATCGAGCATGAACACCACGGACACCGGACTGCAGGCAGTCACGTCGAAAATCCGCAACCCACCCACCGTGCCCATCAGCAATGCCGTCGCCGCCGGCAATCTCATCTACACGGTCCAGGTCCCGAGGGATCCGGAAACCCTCGCGCCGAGCGGGGATGGAGACATCGAGGTGCAGGCCGCCCGGGTGTTCGATCAGCTCGCTCACGTCCTCGAATGCGCCGGCTCGAGCCTGCGCCATGTGGTACAGATGACCATCTACCTCGTCGACAAGGACCATGCCGAGATGATGAACCGGGTCTACCGACGGTATTTCAGCGCACCCCCTTACCCCAATCGCGCCACGGTGGTCGTCAAGGAATTGCTGGGTCAGCACTGCCTGATCGAAATTGTCGTGCAGGCACTCAAGGCATAAAGCGGAGCCGTGATGGATCAAGTCAGTATCATCGGGGCCGGCATCGTCGGCATGTGTACCGCGGTCAGGCTTCAGCAGCTCGGCGTACCGGTACGCATCATCGACGAACGCGAACCCGGTACCGGTACGTCGTTCGGCAACGCGGGCCTGGTCAGTATCGACAGCTGCATCCCCATCGCCATGCCCGGCATGCTGCGCAACGTGCCCAGGTGGCTTGCCGATTCGACCGGCCCGCTGAGTGTCCGCCCGGCGTACGTCCCTAAGGCAGCGCCGTGGCTGATGAAGTGGATTCGCTCCGGGGCGAGCCTGAAAAGCGTATCCGCCATCGCCTCGGCGTTGCGGCAACTGCACAAGGATGCGATCGAGAAATACAGGACGCTGCTCGGGCCGGAGGATTTCAGCCAGGCCATTCGGGTATCGGGACAACTGCACGTCTGGGAAAGCCGGCAGAAATCCGCAGGGGAAATCCTTGCCGACAGACTCCGCGCCGAGAACGGTGTCGTCGTGCGAGAACTGGCGGGCGAGGAGATCTTCGACATCGTGCCGGGCATGAGCCGCGTCATCAACCGTGCGCAGTACTACGACAAGAACGGTTACGTTGCGAATCCATATCTGCTCGTGCAGCGCCTGCTCGATATTTTCATTTCCAACGGGGGAGAGTTCCTGCGGCAAAAGGTCAACGGCGTGAGTCCCTTGCCGGATGGCCAGGGCTATCGCATGATCACCACCTGCAGCGACCTGAGCGCACAGCGCCTGGTCGTGTGTTGCGGCGCGTGGTCCAGCCGCCTGCTCCAGGGGGTGGGCATACAGGTGCCGCTCGAGACGGAGCGGGGCTACCACGTGGCGTTCGATCAATCCGCCCTCGATGTTCCGCTTCCCGTGCTGCACAAGGAGCGCGCCTTCGGCATCACGCCGATGGTCGACAACATCCGCGTAGCGGGCTTCGTGGAAATTGCCGGACTCGACGCACAGCCTGACATGCAGCGCGAAGCCGCACTCATTGCCCAGGCGCAGCGGTTGTTTCCGGCGCTCGATGTCAGCCGCAAGAAAAGCTTCTGGCTCGGCTTCCGGCCGTCGACGCCCGACAGTTTGCCTGTGCTGGGCGAAATCGCCGCAATGCCGGGCCTGTATCTCGGGTTTGGACACGGCCACACCGGCATCACCGGCGCACCCGCGTCCGCGGAGATCTTGGCCAACATGATCACCGGGACCCGCAATAGCATCGATGTAGCACCCTACGACATCAGTCGCTTCTAGGAGACGATCATGAACAAAAGACATGGGGAACCCATCACCAGCATGGGGCGCCGATCGGTATTGAAACTTGCGGGGGCGGTGGCCATCGCCCCGATGATCTGGGTAAAGAACACTGAGGCGGCACAGGAAACCGTGGTGATCCGCTCGCCCGGCGGTGCATATGACGAGATCCGCCGCAAGCTGATCTATGACCCGTTCACGGCAAAGACCGGCATTCGCGTGATTCCGGTGGCTACGACCACCGGCAAGCTCGAGGCGATGATCAAGTCCGGCCATCTTGAACTCGACATCATCGACAACGACGACAGCGTGCTTCTCCAATGGGAAGATGCCCTGGCTCCGCTGAACTACGCCGGCTTCAAGTTTACCGACCCGGCCGACATCCTGCCGGAATACAAGCATGACAAGTACGTGGGCAATTTCGTCTACGCGGACGTCATGGGTTATAACCTGGGCAAGTGGAAGCAGGACACCGTTCCGAAGAGCTGGGCCGATTTCTGGGATTTCAAGAAATATCCGTCCACCCGGGCACTCGCCGACATGGACAGCGGCGCGCCGAATCTCGAATTCGCACTGCTCGCCGACGGCGTGCCGATGGACAAGCTGTATCCGCTGGACCTGCCACGCGCGTTCAAGGCACTCTCGCGCATCAAGCCGGGGATCACCAAGTTCTGGTCGTCCGGCGCGCTGTCCGTGCAGATGCTCTCGACACGCGAAGCGGACCTGAGCTCCGTTTGGAGCACGCGTATTCTCAACGGCATCGCGAACAATGCGCCCCTGGAGATCAACTGGAATCAGCACGGCGTACACGTCCAGGCCTATGCCGTTTTAAAGAAGGCGAAAAACTTCGAGAACGCGCAAAAGCTGGTCGACTTCTGCCTGAGCAAGGAGGTCCAGAGCAAGTTCAGCGCCCTGTGGAACAGCGGCCCCGTGACGAAGACGGCATATGAATCACTGACACCGGCCTTGCGCGACAAGATCCCGGGCGGTGATCGCACGCGCCAGCACGGCTTCTTGCTGGACGCGAAATGGTGGGCAGATAATCGGGCAGTAGTCGGCAAGGAGTGGGCAAAATGGTCGCTGAATTCGTGAAATCGAGCGGGCGCATCCGCTTTCGCAACGTCACAAAGAGATACGGCGATCAGGCCGTGGTCGATGACTTGAACCTCAGTATCGAACCTGGCGAGTTCTTTTCCCTGCTGGGGCCGAGCGGGTCGGGAAAGACCACCACGCTGATGATGCTGGCCGGCTTTGCGACGCCGGATGCAGGCCATGTCATGCTTGACGACACCGACATCAGCTACATGAGCCCCCAGCAGCGCAACCTGGGCATGGTGTTCCAGAACTACGCGTTGTTCCCGCACATGAGCGTGCTGGAGAACGTGATGTTTCCGCTCAAGGTGCGCAAGTTCGGCAGCAAGGCGTGCCTGGAGCGTGCGCAATGGGCGATTGACCTCGTGCGCCTGTCGGCCTTTGCCAAGCGACTCCCGAAGGAGCTCTCCGGCGGACAGCAACAACGTGTCGCGCTGGCGCGTGCGATCGTGTTCCACCCGAAAGTGGTGCTGATGGACGAACCGCTCGGCGCGCTGGACAAGAACCTTCGATACCAGATGCAGATGGAGATCAAGGAACTGCAGCGCGCACTCGACATGACCGTCGTCTTCGTTACCCATGACCAGGAAGAGGCGATGAACATGTCTGACCGCATTGCGATCATGAACAATGGCCGGATCGAGCAGGTGGGTACGCCCAGGGATGTCTACGAATCCCCGTGTAATGTGTTCGCCGCAGGCTTTCTCGGCGAGGCCAACATCCTGCCTTACGCGCACCTGGATTCGCGCTATCGCCAGGGCATGGGCATGCGCGACGGAGACCACTTGTTCATTCGCCCGGAGCGCGTCGAGCTCCACCCGGTGCGTGAACGTGCCAGCGCACAGCCCGATCCGCTACAGGGCAGGATCCTGAACATCTCCTTTCTCGGGCACATCATCCGGTATCAGGTCGCCCTTGGCGAGCGCACGAAGATCTATGCCGATTCCAGCAATGTTGCCGATGCCCATGCGTTTGTCGTTGGCGATCCGGTGAGCATCCAATGGAAGAAGACGTCGGACGCGAGGATCCTCCAACATGGCTGAAATCGCCCTCGATAAAGTGCAACGCATCGACGTGAAGCCCCCCTCCCTCGGGACGGACAAGCTTATCTACCCCGTGCTGGGCTTCCTCACCGTGTTCTTCGTGCTGCCCATCGCATGGTTCTTCATCAAGTCGGCGCTGGATTTCGATGGCAATTTCGCGGTGATGCTGTATGAGACGTTCACATCGCCGATGTTCATCACGGTTGCCTGGAAGACAGTGTGGATTTCCTTGGTAGTAACGCTGCTTGCGCTGCTGGCGGCGTACCCGGTCGCCTTCACGCTTACGCAGATCCGGTCGTTCAAGTTCACCCTGGTGGTCATTTGTGTCGTGGTGCCTTACTTCACGTCGATCATTGTCAGGACCTATTCGTGGATGATCATCCTCGGCACGAAGGGGGTACTCAACAAATTCCTGATATCGATCGGGTTGATCGATACGCCGCTCAATCTCATGTACAACATGACCGGCGTAGTGATCGGCATGACCTATGTGCTGCTGCCGTATTTTGTATTGACGTTGTTCGCCACGATGAAGGGCATCGATACGCGCTTGCTTCAGGCCGCCCACAGCATGGGGGCGTCGCGTATCCACGCGTTTCGCAAGATATTCTTCCCGCTCAGCATGCCTGGCGTGATCTCGGGGTTCCTGATCGTCTACATCCTCGCGATCGGCTTCTTCATCACGCCCGCGCTGATGGGGGGGCCGAACGACGTGATGATGGCCATGCTCATCCAGCGCAACATCGAGGTCACGATGAACTGGCCGCTGGCGTGTGCGTTGTCGCTTTTCCTGTTGGTCATCACGTTGGTCATCTATGCGGTCTACTGCCGGTATACCGACCTGGACAAAATGCTCGGCAAGTCGTGAGGGGCGACATGAAATTCATTGAAAAAATCCCAGTGGCGCAAGTGCTGACGTGGGTCATCTGCTCGTTGATGATCGTGCCGATTCTGATCGTCATGACCGTTTCATTCGGCAAGAGCAGCTACATGATCTTTCCACCCACCAGCTTCTCGTTACGGTGGTATGACGAGTTCTTTTCCAGCCCGGAATGGATGAGTTCGTTGGGATCCAGCTTGCTGATCGCCATACTGGCGAGCGCAATCGCGACCACGCTTGGCTTCCTGGGCGCCTACTCGCTGGTGCGTGGCCGATATGGGCACAAGAAGCTGATCGTCTCGTTCTGCCTGTTGCCGTTGATCGTCCCGACGATCATTACGTCGGTAGCCCTGTACTTCGCTTCGGTCCCGTTGGAGCTGGTCGGATCTAAAGTCTGGATCGCCGTGTGCCATTCATCGCTGGCATTGCCGATCGTATTGCTGATCCTCATCAGTACACTCCAGGGGATCGACATTTCTGTGGAGCGAGCGGCGGAAAGCCTGGGTGCGTCGCGTACTTATACATTCCTGAGGGTCATTTTGCCCATGACGGCTCCCGGTGTGGTTTCGGCTGCATTCTTCAGCTTCCTGACGTCCTTTGACGAGTTGGTGATTTCACTCTTCCTGTCAGGCGTCGAGACGGAAACGCTGCCCGTGCGCATCTGGAACAGCCTCGTCATGAACATGGAGCCGGTCATCGCTTCCATCAGTTCGTTCCTGATCATATTGACGGTGGCATTGCTTCTGCTGGAGTTGGCGGTTCGACGCGTAAGGGCATAGGCAGAACCGGCTCGCATCCTGACCGACAGCGGCCTCCTCATGATGGCGTGCACGCCCCAATTGCCGTTGACTAAGCA
Organism: Pandoraea eparura; assembly: GCF_902459725.1. GTDB lineage: Bacteria > Pseudomonadota > Gammaproteobacteria > Burkholderiales > Burkholderiaceae > Pandoraea > Pandoraea eparura. The sequence continues at coordinate 128,133 of NZ_CABPSH010000001.1, read as the reverse complement.
ATGACGATCAGCCACAGGAACGCTTTTGACGAACTATCTGGCGCATGTTATTGAAACCGCATGACGGTACCTCACGATGATCCTATAAGCCGCGGCCCTCGTCTCGGATGTTTCCCTGTTATTCGCTGTTCCGAGTCGGTCGTAACGGCCAGCCGCGCGTGGCAGCCCGCAAAGCATCTGGCACATGGCTGGAGTAGGGGGGGGGCGGAAAGGTCAGAATTCCCTGCAAATTTCCCTGTTAGCAGGGGGCGTGCCGTGAGATAAACCATGCCCAGACTCACCGCTCCGCCAGTACTTTTGGGACACTGATGAAACAGTGCCCAGTTCGAGCAAAGCCCCGCCACTGGTGGGGCTTTTTTCGTTGTGCGCCCAGCATGGGCGCACTCCTGCGGGTGCAAGTCCCGCCATAAGCTGGTCACAGCGAATGAAGTGAAGCGCAACTGCATGAGGGCGACCGATTGTGGGGAGGAAGCGTGGAGCGTAAATCGTGAGCCGATGAACAAGAACCGTATAGAAGGCGCTGCCGAGCAGGGCGAGCGGGCAATGGACCGCGAAGCTCTCGTGACCAAGGCGAAGTGGCGTAAATGCGGCGGTTGTGCGATGAAGGAGTGCGTTCTTACCTGGGGAGATCTCGCCTTGTGCCTGAAAGGGCGACGGTGTTGAACCGGAGCGAGAAGTCAGCCGAGGTCGTAGTAGCTGCCGGTATGGGGCGAAGGGCCGAACGCGTAGGAGGGCCGAAGGCCGTGGTGCTCGAACGTGCAGTGCATCAGAAGTCCGCGAAAGCGGAGCGTGACGCGCGAAGGCGAGGTGAAGCCGAGCCGGGAGCGTCGCGTGATGAGGCACGGTCGGTGCACGACGAAACTGGAAGCCCGGGGCGAGACGGCCTGTTAGGGCAGGCGCTCGCGAGAGCGAATCTGGTGAAGGCGTGGAAACGCGTCAAAGCCAATCGCGGCAGTGCTGGGGTGGATGGGAAGTCGATGGCCGAGACGGCGGACGAACTCAAGACGCACTGGCCTCGGATTCGGGAAGCGTTACTGGATGGAAGCTACCGGCCTGAGCCGGTGCGGCGAGTCCAGATCCCGAAACGCGGAGGCGGAGTGCGTGAATTGGGGATACCGACGGTGACGGATCGATTGATCCAGCAAGCCCTGCTGCAAGTCTTGCAGCCCATTATTGATCCGACCTTTTCCGAACACAGTTACGGTTTCCGGCCGGGACGTCGTGCGCGTGATGCGGTGCTGAGGGCACAGCGGTATGTGCAGGAGGGCTACCGGGTGGTGATCGATGTGGATCTGGAGAGGTTCTTCGACCGGGTCAATCACGACATTCTGATGCAGAGGTTATCGAGACGGATAGACGATAAGGCCGTGCTACGGCTGGTGCGTCAGTACCTTGTGGCCGGGATCATGGATGGCGGGGTGGTCATGGAGCGTCACGAGGGTACGCCGCAGGGCGGGCCGCTGTCGCCGCTACTGGCCAATGTGCTGTTGGACGAGGTGGACCGGGAACTGGAGACGCGAGGCCACCGCTTCGTGCGCTACGCCGACGACTGCAACGTGTACGTGCGCAGTGTGCGAGCGGGCGAACGGGTGCTGGAGGGCATGCGCAAGCTCTATGACCGGCTCCGCTTGAAGGTCAACGAGGTCAAGACGGCGGTTGCGCAGGCGCCTGGTCGCAGGTTTCTGGGCTACGAGTTGTGGCGCAGCGCGCACGACCGGATCAAATGCGCGGTGGCCGGAAAGGCGTTGGAGGCATTCAAGCAACGCATTCGGTAGATGACCCGGCGCTCGGGCGGGCGAAGTCTGCTGGAGGTGGCGCAGCGACTGCGGGCCTATATGACGGGTTGGAAAGCGTACTTCCATCTGGCGCAGACGCCCAAGGTGTTCCGCAAACTCGACGAGTGGATCAGACACCGGCTGCGTGCGATGCAGCTCAAGCACTGGCGACGAGGCACAACGATGTACCGGGAGTTGCTGGCGCTGGGTGCCTCGGAGGCGGACGCCCGCAGGGTGGCCGCGAACAGCCGCAGGTGGTGGCGTAATAGCTACCTGCTGTTGAACCGAGCGCTACCCGTTGCCCACTTCGACCGGCTTGGCGTGCCTCGACTCTCATAACCTCAACTGCTCGAACCGCCCGGTGCGGACCCGCATGCCATGTGGTGTGGCAGGGGTGTAGCTTTAACGGCTACCCCCTATGCCGATTCTGCTTTCTCGGCAGTACGTTAAGTCCGGATTTTTTGGCGTCCGGCCCCGTCATTCTCAGAATGACAGTGCGGCAGTACGTTATCGGGCGGATGCCACATTAACGTTGCAGTGACGAGGGAACGCGTACATCGAACGGTTCAATCGGACCGCTCGATACGAATGGCTCTCGCAATATCTGTGGGAAGACCTGGAGCAGGTTCGGCAGGCAGCGGCCGACTGGATGTGGACTTACAATCACGAGCGCCCAAATATGGCATTGGGCGGTTTTACCCCGAAGCAGCGGCTGGCCATGGCCGCTTAGTTTCTACTTCTGCCGACTGTGGAAAACGGGGGGCATTACCACCCGAGGCGAGCTTGAAAGCTACCTCGACAAGGCCGCCGGCGTCTTGCGCGGCAACGCCGACCACTCGGAATTCCGTGGCTACGTGTTCGCATTGTTGTTCTACAAGCGCATCAGCGACTGCTTCGACGAGGAAGTTCGGACCCAGGTGGCGACGCTGACTAGGGCGGGCGTGGGGATAATCGCATTTATCCATGTGACACCGCTCCCTATAATGAGTGTCATCATTCCCGACGTTGCATGTCATCGTTCCCGAAAACGCGGCGCGGCAGTGCCCTCAACCCTTTCATAAATTGGCCATGCGGGCGGTTGCCCGTTTTCCCTATTAGTTGTGCTGTTAGCTCTTCTTGTCTATAAATCTGGTCGTTAGGGCATTTGGCTCGGCGGAAAACCGCTCCGTTGCCTAGGTTGACCAGAGTCACAATGCGTCATCGCTACGTTTTTTGGGTGGCCATGACGCATACTTGGCGAATTGCAATGAGGGCATCGGAAGGCGCAAGCTTGAAAGTATGTTTGTGAACTGCCTTGCTAAATCCGGCCGCCAAATTTCCCGCGCTGCGAACGGCTCACGCCCGCGGGACTATCTTCTCGTCCGACTATGTGCCAAGGCAGAGATGCGCCCCATCCGCGCCATTCGGGCTTGGCCCCCCTTAGGGCTGCACCCCCGCTTCGGACCTTGCCCGACAGGCGGCGAGAGCAGGGCACCGCTACGCTCAGACCTGCCCCTTGCCGCTAGGCTGTATGACTTCCATCGGCATTAAGGGTTCGCTACGCTGACACCCTCATCCGTTCGGTGCTCACGTGCGGCTGCGCTCCGCTGCGGCTTCCGGTGCCGCCCTTGACACCGCCTCCAGCCCAAAGTCCGCAACACAGCCGGCGAGCCTGACGGAAGGGCGATAAGGTTGCCCCAAAAAACATCCATATTTGCTGGTAGGTGTCGGCATTCTCCGCTGCCTTGAAAGAATTTGGCGCGCGTGGTGCAGGTCACGAACACCGCCAACTAATGCATGTCCCTCTCCGCATTGACCATTCCCGCAGCGTAGCAAGACCCATAACGTGAGATTTTCTGGCCCTTTAGATAACGCTCTCTCGGCCTTGGGAATCAACGGGTGAAAAGTTGGAAAGCATTGTGGAAGATTGCCGTCTCACCGCCGAGCTCGCCGCGTCACCGGGGGCTTGTCTCCGTGATACTGCTACCATGGTCATCCACGACACTTTCGCTTTCATTCTCAATTGAAGATTCCGTTTGCACTTGATGGGAAAGGGCGCATCGTCGATATTCACGATGTGCCGCCATCCGTCGAGGGCACCTTTCGCTGCGCCGAGTGCAAACAGCTCGTGACGCGAAAGCAGGGCGACGCGCGTGTCTGGCACTTCGCGCACAAGGCCGAGGCTTCCTGCACAACGGCGTTCGAGACAGCGCTGCATATCCTTGCCAAGCAGATTCTGGTTGAAAGCGACACCCTGCGTGCGCCAGCGCTGGTGTGCCAGTTGCACGAGCAACCGAGCGGTGAAGACATCACGCTGTGCGTCGAGCATACACTCCGCTGGGACGTAGCGGGTGAGGCGGAAGTCTGGGTCGACGGCATCCGGCCGGATTTTCGGGGTGTTTGCCAGGGCGAGACCATTTTCGTCGAGGTGACGGTCACGCACGAGCCGGACCGTCCAAAACTGGAGGCGCTGAAGCGACTTCAAACACCGGCCCTGGAAATCGACTTGTCGGCCGTGCCGCGCGACGTGACGGCGTCGGAAGTCCGGCGACTCGTGCTTGACGCAGCTGAGGGCAAGTGCTGGCTGTTCTATCCAAGAGAGGCCGAGGCAAGGGCCCGGCTGGAAGCCTTGCGGAATCGGCGCGATGCCGCAGAATACGCCTCGCTCGACGAGGTGTACCGGGAAGAACGTCGACTTGACGCTGCGCTCAACGCCGCGCGCGCTGACGCAATAACGGACCGCCTCGTGAAGATTGAAATGGCCAACGCCCGTTTCCGGTCCGCCACATCCGCCCAGAAGCTGGCGTTCCTCGTGACAAAACTGGGCAAGCCCGTCACGGCTTGGCCCGCCATCCTCGGGCATGATGTGCGGGGGGGCTCTGCCATCAAGGTGTCTACCCGCATATGGCAGGCCGATGTGTTTCGCAGGCACATTCTCCGGCGGCGCGCGCGAAACCCAAATCAAAGAATAACCGTCGAGGCGGTCGCCGATTGGCTGATTGAGCGTTACGACATCGCCTCGTCGGAATCGACCTCCGTGCGCGTCGCCGTCTGGGATTATTTTTCCGCGCTCGAGCAAGCGGACTATCTGCGTCGGTGCGTGCGGCAGGAGTTCGAAATCCTTTGGGACGTACTCGGTGACGAGACGCGAGTGCCGAGCTCGGATGCCAAAGCCAGGGCCTCGAAGACCGCCCCCCTCGGATACTGCTGGGCACGCGGCGATGTCGATACATCGCGGTTCTGGTCCGCCGTTCGCAAGACAGGCGTGCATGTTGCGCCCAGCGAGGCGACGATACTCTTGAATACATGGCAAGAACCAGGGCGCCGGATGTCGAATGAGGCGGCCTACGCCCAAAGCGTCGCAACGACGTTGCGCATCTCCGTCGAGAAGGCTGTGGAACTTCTGGCGGCGGCCGGCGTGTTCGTGCGGGCTGTCGCCTAAAGCCGCCCAAATTCTCACGTTACTGCTCCGGCTAACACTATGCATAAGGCAGCTTTAAATACGCCGCGCAATGACAAACTAACAGCGGAATTCGGAGACCCCAAAAAAAGCGCCGTATCGTTTGTCTGGCAAGAATCCAGCCGCAGTCAGTGTCACGGGCGCGCAGCGGTCCTGGTCGGCCGGTGCGGCCCGCAGCCGAGGGCGAGGACACGGGCCGTCCGAGGAGAACCCTTGATGCTGGATGGGGCGGATCAGCCTAGCAGCTCTGGGGCAGGGTGCTTTTGCCCCCGCCCCAGAGCGTCCGGGGCGGCCCCCGGTGGGGTGCGGGGCGATGCCCCGCGAATCGACTGGATTTTCGCGGACGCGAAAAAATGTGAATTCCGCGCCTGGGGTCCCCAAGAGATAAGACATGGTACTCGACAGGTAAGTCAGTCGAATCAGCTTCGTCGCCACAGTCGCAGAACTGTGGCGCCTTACGGCGGCCTTTTTGCAGTCGCGCGAAATTTTAAGGAAATCGATCTGATAACCTACAGCAACCCACCAGCCCAGATCGCTTCACTCATAGGGCGCCACTGTCCATGCGACTATAGACCCAGATAAATCAACGAGTTGCCGTCGTGATCGCCAATAGGCGGATTTGACAACACCATAGTTCTCGCGACTAACCTACGGCAGCGCCAGAGTAGTTGCACTCGACCGGCATCCAGATTCCGGAGCTGACCGACGAACAAGCGGCAGCCCACCCAAGCGCCTCGGGGCTTACGAGCCGGATCGGGGCGTCTGCGCCGGCAGCGATTGCGCGACGGCGTGCGCACGCGGTAACGGCAAGGCGCGGTCGTCACCCGGTCATGCTGCCACGCACGCAGGTCAATGCGCGCGTACGGCGTTCGTGATGGCGCCCGCGCATTCGCGCACCATTGCCCCCAACTTGCCTGTCACGTCGTCACGCGTCCAGCGACTGCTGGGGGCCACGACGTGTACTGCGGCGATGGCTCGGCCGTGCTTGTTGTACACAGGCGCGCCCACATTCATGTGCCCCAGCATGTACTCCTCGAAGTTCATCGAGAAGCCGCGCGCGCGGCTTTCGACAACATGCGTGAGGATCGTCTCCGGGTCGAGCAGCGTCGCCGGGGTGAGCGCCTTGATTTCCGATTCGCGCAGCAGTGCGCGCGCTTCCTCATCGGGTAAACCGGCGAGATAGGCCCGGCCCGCCGAGGTGCAATACATCGGCATGCGGCTGCCGATCGCCATGTGCGCGACGATGGGCTTGCGACTCGTAAACGATGCGACGTAGACCATGTTCGTACCGCACGGCTCCGTGAGCGCCACGGTTTCGTCGCACGTGCTGTTCATCGCGGAGAGAAACGGATTGGCGCTCTCGATCAGCGGGTTCGCAGCAACGTAATTGCAGCCGATCTCCATCACCTTGTTGGCTAGCTCGTACCGTCGCGTGTACGGATCCTTAGTCACGTACCCCAGCGTGTCGAGTGTGAACACGATGCGCTGTGCCGAGCTGCGTGTGATGCCGACCGCCTCTGCGATTTGCGCGAGGCTCATCTGACGATTGCGCGCGCCAAACGCCGCCAGAATCGCCAATCCCTTGTCTACAGACTGGTTGAACATCGGTGAATCCTTGTCCATTGCACTGCTCCTTCTTGTTACAAATAAATCGCTTATCGATTATTGATAGGCGTTTACCGAATCTTAGTGTGTGAATACACTGAAACCAACCGCTTTATGAATTGATTGTATCGCATATCGATTATCGATTATCAATGTGTGTTTTAGCGGCCATCGAGTCGGCGTCTTCCCGTATCGATTGACGGGGGCGTTGTTCATCATCGAAAGCCGTCCCGAGGTCGGGACGAAGGGAACGCCAATGAAAGTCGGAGTTGAAGTGGGGGGGACGTTCACGGATCTGGTCGCACATGACAATGGCCGGATTCGCGTCATCAAGGTACCCAGCACGCCGGCCTCGCCGGATATCGGGGTGCTCGACGCCCTTCGGACGGCGGGCATCGATTTCGCCACGATCGAGGACTTCGCGCACGGTTCGACCGTCGCCACCAATGCCGTGCTCGAACGTAAAGGCGGCAAGGTCGCCTTCGTCGCGACGCAGGGGTTTCGCGACATCCTGTTCCTGCAACGTCATGATCGAAAGCATATCTACGACCTGTTCTACAAGAAGCCATCGCCGCCGGTGCAGCGTCGCGCCTGCTTCGAAGCCAAAGAGCGAATCCTGACCGACGGAAGCGTCGACACGGCACTCGACGAAGCGCGCTTTCGCAGCGAAGTGCTGCCGCAACTGGAGCGGGGCGCCTACGACGCCGTCGCCATCTGCCTGCTCAATGCATATCGCAATCCGGCCCACGAGCTGCGTCTGGCCCAACTGATTCGCGCCGCGCTGCCGAATGTGACGGTAACCTGCTCGCATCAGGTGGCTTGCGAGTTCCGCGAATACGAGCGCGCCAGCACGGCCACGCTCTCCGCCTTCGTGCAGCCGGTCATTGCCGGCTATCTGGGCCGACTGACGCAGGCGCTGGAGCGCGAGGGTTTTCGCGGCCGCTTCTCCGTGATGCAGTCGAACGGCGGCCGTTTGCCTGCCGACGCCATGCGAGAGAACGCCATCAGCGCACTGTTCTCGGGGCCGGCCGCCGGCGTAGTTGGCGCCGTGCGCCAGGTCGTGCGCTCCGGTTATCGCAACGTCATCACCTTCGACATGGGCGGCACCAGCTCCGATGTATGTCTCGTGCAGGACAGCAAGCCTACGCTCGCGTCCGAAACCGAGATCGACGGCCTGCCCGTGCGTACGCCTGTCCTCGACATCGTCACGGTCGGCGCCGGCGGTGGCAGCCTGATCTGGGTCGACAACGGCGGCATGTTGCGTGTCGGCCCGAAGAGCGCCGGCGCTCAACCGGGGCCGGCCTGTTACGGTCGCGGCGGCACCGAACCAACCATTACGGATGCTCACGTGGTGCTCGGCACGGTGCGGGCCGAAGCGTTTCTCGGCGGTCAGATGGCCCTCGATGTAGCCGCCGCGCATCGCGCCTTCGACCGGCTGGCAGCGCACTTTGGCCTGTCGGTCGAGGCTGTTGCCCACAATGCCGTGCGCCTGGCCAACGCCAACATTGTTCGCGCCATCCAGCTCGTGTCGACCGAGCGAGGCCGGGACCCACGCGACTACGTACTCGTGCCGTTCGGCGGTGCGGGTCCGATGCAGGCCGCCCAGATTGCCGAAGACCTCGGCATCGGCACGGTAGTGGCGCCGCCGAACCCCGGGGTGACGTCGGCCCACGGCCTGCTGGCGTCCGATTTCATCAAGTACGAAACGCAGACGTACCGCGTGCAGGTCGCAGACGACACCTGCGACCAGTTGCGCGAGCGCTTCGCCGGGATGAAAGCCGATCTGCAAGCGCAGTTCGTGCGGATGGCGTTCGACCAGCCGCTGGAATTCAGCTTCACGCTTGAAATGCGCTACGTGGGGCAGGCCTTCGAAGTGCCGCTCGAACTCGACGCCGCGGCGCTTGCCGCACTTGAGCGCAATTCGCTGAGCGAGGGCTTCACCGAGGCACACGAGCGTATCTACTTCCATGCGGACAAGACGGGGCGTCCGATCGAGGTCGTGGCGCTTCGCGTCGGCGCCACGCTCGTCACGCCGCACGTCAGCGCGACGGCAAGCGTCACGGGCAGTCTGGACGCTGCGCCGGGCGAACCTGCGCTGTATGACGGCCGAAACTGGATGCCATGCCGCCGTCGCACGGTCGCTGCGCTGGGTGCGGACGGCGCAGCGTTGAGCGGCCCGGCGGTGCTGGAGGACTACACCACCACCGTACTCGTGCCGGCGGGCTGGCAGGCCAGCGTGGACACGCAATCCAACCTGATTCTCTCCAAGGAGGTTTGACGATGCCTGTCAATCCGTTCGACAACGCCATCATCAGCCAGAGCGTGCTGGCCGCCGCCCGCGAAATGGGCGTGAAGCTGATCCGCTCCGCGTACTCGACCATTCTGCGCGAAGCGAGCGACGGCTCGGCCGCCATCAGCAACCTGCAAGGAGATATCGTTGCACAAGCCGAATTGATCCCGATCCAGCTCGGCCCGATCGGCATCACGCTGAAGCAGTGTCTGGCGCGTTTTCCCGTGGAGACGATTACGCCGGACGATTTCATGATCACCAACGATCCGTACTCCGGCGGCCAACACCTTCCGGATGTCTACATCTTCTGCCCGATTTTCTACGGCGAGCGCTTGATCGGATTTTCGGCGAGCGTCGCCCATCAGATCGACTTCGGCGGCGGTGCGCCGGGCCTCGATCCTGGGGCCACGGACATTTATCAGGAAGGCTTGCGCCTGCCGCCGACCAAGTGGTCGCAGAGCCGCGACTGGAACGGCGGACCGCTTGAACAACTGGTGCGGGCAAATATCCGTGTGCCGGATCTGACCATCGGCGACATGAATGCCATGTTCGCCGCCAACGCGATCGCCGCCGCGCGCGTGGCCCAGCTTTGCGACAAATACGGCGCGGACGCCGTGACCGAAGTAATGGCCGAAATGGTGAACTACTCGGAACGACGATTCCGAGCTGCCATCACGCAACTGCCCGACGGCGTGTACTACGGGGAAGACGTGATCGACGACGACGGTGTGACCGACGAGCCGCTGCTCATCAAGGTCAAGGTCGAAGTGCGTGGGGACGCCATCGACATCGACTTCACCGGCAGCAGCCCGCAGGTGCGGCGCAACCTGAACTCGCCATTCTCCTGCACGGTGTCGGCGGCGGTCACATGCGTCAAATCGGTGCTGACGTCGCCGGATATTCCCTTCAACGACGGCATTCTGCGCGCGGTACGAATCAGCGCGCCGTACGGCTCGATCCTCAATCCGGCGCCGCCTTCGCCGGTGCGCGCACGGCTGGAGGCCAACTACCGGATCTATAACGCCATCATGCGGGCGCTCGCACCGGTCGCACCGGAGAAGGTGATTGCGACGGGCTTTGATACGCTGACCGCCGCCTGCTTCTCGTTACAGCGTGACGAAAGTTACAGCGTCTATCTGGAAATCTTCGGGGGCGGCTACGGCGGCTCGCAACACGGCGATGGCTGCGATGCGGTCGACTCGCCGCTGTCGAACTGCGCCAATACGCCGGTCGAAGCGCTGGATATGGAATACGACTTCTTCCGCCTGGAACGCTACACGCTGGAGCCCGACTCGTTCGGTAGCGGGAAATATCGGGGCGGCGCGGGGTTCAGCCGGGAGTACAGCGTGCTCAAGGACGGCGTGGTCTTTGCGATCTATGCTGACCGTCACCGGTACGCACCGCAGGGACTGTTCGGCGGCGGGGCCGGTGAGCGGGGCTACTGCGAACTCACACGCAACGGCGTGACAGAGCGCATTGCGTCGAAATCAATGGTCACGCTCAATCGCGGCGACCGCGTCAAGGTCTACATGGGCGGTGGCGGCGGCTATGGCGATGCTGCCGAGCGTCCGCGAGCGCTGCGCGAAGCCGATATCGAAGACGGTATGGTCACTCAGTGAGTCCACACACAATGGAGGGCATGACAATGAAAAAGCATTTGACCGGGAGACTTCGCCTGAGCAGCCTGTGCATCGCCACGGTGACGGCCACAGCGGCAATGATCGCATCGGGCGCCGCCCATGCGGGAATCGAGGGCAATACCGTCAAGATCGGCCTGCTCACCGACATGAGCGGTGCCTTCTCGCAGTTCTCCGGGCAAGGCTCGGTCGTTGCCGCGCAATTGGCCATCGACGACTGCCTCGCCAAGGAATGCAAGGGCCTGAAGATCCAGCTTCTCACGGCGGATCACCAGAACAAGACCGATATTGCGCTTTCCAAGGCGCGTGAGTGGGCAGACGTCGAACACGTGGACGCCTACGCTGACATGGTCAACTCGGCGGTTGCGCTGGCCATGGAGAATCTGGCGGTGCAAAAGAAGAAGATCGCCCTGTTTGTCGGCGGTCCCCTCAGCATCACCAACGAGAACTGTCAGCCCGAGTACGCGGTGCAGTGGATGTGGGATACCTACTCGCAGACTGCGGCGGCGATCAAGGGGCTGGCCAAGCCCAAGCAGGGCTGGTACTTCGTGACGGTCGATTACGCCTACGGTCTTGCCGCTACGGCAGAGGCGCGCAAGCAGCTCGACGCGATCGGCGCACAGACAGTCGGCGAGTCCAAGCATCCGCTCAACACCAGCGACATGTCTTCGCAGATCATCGCGGCCCAGCAGTCGAAGGCCGATGTCGTGGCGTTCGCGAACTCGGGCGCCGACGCAGCCAATTCGATCAAGACCGCCAGCGAGTTCCAGCTCGGCGCGAAGAAACAACTAGCAGCGTTTTTCCCGACCGTCTACGAAATCAAGGGCATCGGGCTCGCGCAGGCACAGGGCCTCCAGTTCCCGGAGAGCTTCTACTGGGACCTGGATGACGGTACCCGCCGCTTCAGCAAGCGCTTCATGGAGCTGTACAAGAAGGGACCGCCGTCGCTCACGCACGCCGGCGTGTATTCGTCCGTCTACCACTATCTCAAGGCAGTCGTCGCCGCCGACTCGAAGGACCCGGCACTCGTCATGCGCAAAATGCACGAGCTTCCCATTAAGGATGACGTGGTGCGCAACGCGACGCTGCGTGCCGATGGCCGCATGATCCACGACTACTACTACTTCAAGGTGAAGTCGCCGAAGGAGTCGAAAGGACCGTGGGATCTGTACACCCTGCAAAAGGTGCTTCCGGGCGAGCAGGTGTTCCTGCCGGCATCGCAAAGCCAGTGCCGGGCGCTCAAGAAGAGCACGGCGTCGCGCTGATCGATTCCAGTCAGGGATAAGCCCCGCGCGCCAGACGCGGGTCACCTTGCGCGTTTGGCGCGAGGGGCCCGCGCTCGGCCCGGGTTTTGCCGACCGACTGTCACGCAATTCATTTTCCGGCGAGCGGTATGCCTCACGAAGACCTGATTCTGCGAACCCACGCGCTGACCAAATCCTTCAAGGGATTCTCAGCAGTAACCGACGTCAACCTCGAAGTCCGGCGCGGCTCCATCCACGCGCTGATCGGCCCGAACGGCGCCGGCAAGACGACCTGCTTCAATCTGCTGACCAAGTTCCTGACGCCGAGCGCCGGCAGCATCGTCTTCAACGGCATCGATATCACGCGCGAGAAGCCCGCCCAGATCGCGCGCCGGGGCGTCATCCGTTCATTCCAGATCTCAGCGGTCTTTCCGCATCTCACCGCGCGCCAGAACGTGCGTGTCGCGTTGCAACGGCGGTCGGGCATGAGTTGGCAGTTCTGGCGCAGCGCACGCGCCCTCGACGCCCTCGATGCGCGTGCGCTCGCCTTGCTGGGGGAGGTCGGCCTGTCCGATTTCGCTAACACGCTGACGTTGAATCTGCCGTACGGCCGCAAGCGGGCACTCGAAATCGCCACCACGCTCGCGATGGAACCCGAGTTGATGCTGCTCGACGAGCCAACGCAGGGCATGGGGCACGAGGACGTTGCAAGCGTCACGGCATTGATCCGGCGAGTCAGCGCTGGGCGCACGGTCCTGATGGTCGAACACAACATGAACGTGATTTCGTCCATTGCCGATCGGGTCACGGTGCTGCAACGCGGGGCGATTCTCGCGCAGGGCACCTACGCCGAGGTTTCGCAGGACGCCCGGGTGATGGAAGCGTATATGGGAACGGCCGATCAGGAAGCCGTCAACTGATGGGAACGACAACACGATGACAACCACGCTTTCTCCCCCTGCGCTGCACATCGAAGGCCTACACGGGTGGTACGGCGAATCGCACATCCTGCACGGCGTCGATCTGCACGTGGATCGCGGGGAAGTAGTCACGCTGCTGGGCCGCAACGGAGCGGGGCGCACGACGACGTTGCGCGCCATCATGGGACTGATCGGAACGCGACGCGGTTCGATCCGCATCGACGGGAGCGAGACGATCGGTTTGCCGACACACCATATCGCGGGATTCGGCGTTGGCTACTGCCCCGAGGAGCGCGCCATCTTCGCGAGCCTGTCATGTGAGGAGAATCTGCGACTCCCACCGCGACTCGGCTCCAGACGGGGTAACGATTCCCTCGCGGGCATGAGTGAAGACGAGATCTATAAACTGTTCCCAAATCTCTGGGAGCGACGTCACAGCCAGGGGACCCGACTCTCGGGCGGTGAACAGCAGATGCTGGCGATGGCGCGAATTCTGCGCACCGGTGCGAATCTCCTTTTGCTCGACGAGATTTCCGAAGGGCTCGCCCCTGTGATCGTGCAGAGCCTTGCGCGCATGATCCGTGCGCTCAAGCAAAGGGGTTACACGATCGTCATGGTCGAACAAAACTTCCGCTTCGCCGCGCCACTGGCCGACCGGTTCTATGTGATGGAGCACGGTCGCATCGTCGAGCACTTCGTCGCCAGCGAGTTGCCGCAGCGCGCGCAGGCCCTCCACCAATTGCTCGGCGTTTGAGGTCTTCCATGCATCTGTTCGAGATTCCCTTGCCTGCGTTGCTGTCCCAGCTATTGCTCGGACTTGTCAACGGCTCGTTCTACGCGATGCTCAGTCTGGGTCTAGCAGTCATCTTCGGATTACTGGGCGTGATCAACTTTGCGCATGGTGCACTGTTCATGCTGGGCGCCGTGTTGGCGTGGATGGGTATGGAGTACCTGGGGCTGGGGTACTGGACCATGCTGCTGCTCGCGCCGCTCATCGTCGCCGGACTCGGTGTCGTGATGGAGCTTGTACTGCTGCGCTGGATATACAAGCTCGATCACCTCTACGGACTTCTGCTGACGCTCGGTATCACGCTCCTGCTCGAAGGCACTTTGCGCGCAGGGTATGGCGTTTCAGGATTGCCGTACGCGACACCCGACGGGCTGACCGGCGCGACCGACGTCGGTTTCATGGTGTTGCCGAACTACCGCGCGTGGGTGGTCGCGGCGTCGCTTTCCGTCTGTCTGGGGACCTGGCTGCTGATCGAGAAGACGCCGCTCGGTGCACGCCTGCGGGCCGGTACGGAGAACCCGAAGATCGTCGCGTCGTTCGGTGTCAACGTGCCGCTGATGATTACGCTGACCTATGCCTTCGGTGTCGCGCTCGCGGCACTCGGAGGCGTGCTCGCCGCGCCAGTCATCCAGGTGTCACCGCTCATGGGGCAGAACCTGATCATCGTCGTGTTTGCCGTAGTCGTGATCGGCGGAATGGGATCGATTCTCGGAGCCGTCGCCACCGGGCTCGGGCTCGGCGTGATCGAAGGACTGACCAAGGTCGTCTATCCCGAGGCGTCGTCGACGGTCGTCTTCGTGGTCATGGTGCTGGTGCTGCTCGTGCGCCCGGCGGGATTGTTTGGCAAGGAATCGTAGGAGTTCGGTATGGAAAAACGATGGCTACCCTGGCTGGTTCTCCTGGCCCTGCTGGCCGCACCGTTTGCAGGGGCGTATCCGGTGTTCGTCATGAAAGTCCTCTGCTTCGCGCTGTTCGCCTGTGCGTTCGATCTGCTGCTCGGGCATGCGGGGCTGCTGTCGTTCGGGCATGCCGCCCTTTTCGGCGGCGCCGGTTACGTGGCCGGCTATGCGATGAAGGCGTGGGACGTATCGCCGGAAGCCGGCCTGTTGCTCGGCGCACTGACCGGTGCGGGGCTCGGCGCCGTCATGGGCGGACTGGCGATTCGACGCAAGGGCATCTATTTCGCGATGGTCACGCTCGCCCTCGCGCAAATCGTCTATTTCGTGTTGTTGCAGGCGCCGTTCACCGGCGGCGAAGACGGCTTGCAGGCAGTGCCGCGCGGTCGACTGTTCGGGGTGTTGCCACTCGATGACGATCACACGTTGTACTACGTCGTACTCGCCATCGTGGCGGCGGCGTTCCTGCTGATCGGCCGCATTGTCGCATCGCCTTACGGTGCGGTGCTCACGGCCATCAAGGAGAACGAGCCGCGCGCCATGTCGCTCGGCTACGACGTCGATCGCTTCAAGTGGCTCGCCTTCGTGCTGTCGGCTGCGCTAGCCGGCCTGGCGGGGGCGCTCAAGGTGCTGGTGCTCGGCTTCGAGACGCTGACCGACATGCACTGGTCGATGTCCGGGGCCGTCATCCTGATGACGCTGGTCGGCGGGATGGCAACGCGCTGGGGGCCCGTCGTCGGCGCTGTGGTCATCACGGGGCTGGAGACCAAGCTCGGCGACATCGGCGATGTGCTCGCGGCACTCACCCGTATCGACGCATTCGCTCGTCTGGGCGAATCCGTCACCATCGTGACCGGACTGCTGTTCATCGTCACGGTGCTGTTCCTGCGCGACGGCGTTGTCGGCAGCGTTGTCGCACTCTGGCAGCGCGTGCGCACACGAGTGCTGCCGAACCCGAACCATGAAGCAATGCGTCTCGCGGCAGGCACCGCCACCTCACAATCAGGAGAAAGCGAATGACGACACGCGAGCATGCCCGTCTGGCCGCCCATGACGCGATGACTGCCA
This sequence comes from Pandoraea eparura, assembly GCF_902459725.1. Classification (GTDB taxonomy): domain Bacteria; phylum Pseudomonadota; class Gammaproteobacteria; order Burkholderiales; family Burkholderiaceae; genus Pandoraea; species Pandoraea eparura. The sequence goes on along the minus strand of NZ_CABPSH010000001.1, from coordinate 112,469 downwards.
CCACCGGCGTGCGCAGCGATACCGCAGGCAATGGCGCGCGGCGCGGCGACGCCGGTCCGATCGGCGCGTTCCCGTCGCTCTGGTCGGCCACCGCGACGCCTGCGTTGGCGACTCCCGCGCTCCACGCGTCGCGACGCGTGGACGTGGCGGTGATCGGCGGCGGGTTCACGGGGGTTTCCGCTGCGCTGCATTTGGCAGAAGCCGGCGTCGACGTTTGTGTGCTTGACGCCGGTGAGCCCGGATGGGGCGCGTCGGGGCGCAATGGCGGTCAAGTGATTCCGGGACTCAAGCACGATCCGGATGCGCTGATGAAGCGCTTTCCTGGGGAGCAGGGCGTCGCGCTCGTCGACATGATTGGCGGGGCGGCCGACGTCGTCTTCGACCTTATTGCGCGCTACGGCATCGACTGCGATGCGCGGCGCGAAGGCTGGATACAGCCGGCGCATTCTGCCGCGATGCTGGCGGCCCAACGCATGCGAGTCGCGCAATGGCGCACGCGAGGGGCACCCGTCGAGATGCTCGATCGCGATGCTGTGACATCACGCATCGGCAGCCCCATTTACCAGGGTGGCTGGATCGACCGGCGTGCGGGCAGCCTGCATCCGCTGAGTTATCTACGAGGCCTGGTGCGGGCAGCGACCGGGCAGGGTGCGACGATTCACGGGAACACACAGGTGACCGGCCTGCGAGCAGTGGTGGGGCGCTGGCAGGTGAGCACGGCGTCGGGCCACACGATCGACGCCGCGCGTGTGCTGATCGCGACCAACGGCTATACCGACGACCTATGGCCCGGGCTACGCCGTACCCTAATCGCCGCGAACAGTTTCATCGTCGCTACGGCGCCGTTACCGGAGCACATTGCGGCCACTGTGCTGCCAGGCGGCGAAGTCGCCTCGGATGCGCGCCGACTGTTGCTGTACTTTCGCAAGGACGCCGCTGGCCGATTGCTGCTCGGCGGCCGCGGCTCGTTTTCAGACCCGGGCTCGGCGAGCGCATGGCGGCATCTCGAGCGCGCGCTGGTTCGCCTATTTCCGCAGACGCAGGGCGTACCCATCGAGTATCGCTGGGCGGGGCGTGTGGCGGTGACACCGGACGCGATGCCGCACGTTCACGCGCCGGCCCCCGGTCTGACGATCTCGCTCGGTTACAACGGCCGCGGCATCGCCATGGCGACGGCGCTCGGGCGTGAACTGGCCGGGCACCTCACCGGGCACTCGGCATTGCGTTTCCCTGTCACGCCCATCCGGCCGATTCCCTTCCACGACTTGCAGCGTCTGTATTTCTCGGCTGCGGTGAACTGGTATCGCGTGCTCGATCAATTGAGTTGAATGACGTTACCGGACGGGCTCCGGTGGCGCTTCTTTTGCTCAACTGTCCGTTGAAGTAATTGAATCGCCCCGGCTTTCGAGGAGGCCGGTTGGTTTAGGTTATGACTGATTCGGCGGCCCCCCTGGCGAGTTGCCGCCAGTAATTTGACCATGCCTCGAAACGACATACCCTTTGCGTCGGACGATGGCCTGCCATTGATGAGGGCCACGGTTGTTGATTGTTGCCATGCGGTCGCTACTCCCGAATTAAAGTGTAGCGTCGCCGCGAGGGCATGATTGGCAGGTGCAGCAGGCTTGCTGCAAATTCTCAGTGCAGCAGAATTGCAGCAATAAATGGCCAGAAAGCAAAAAGCCCACCTAAAAGGTGGGCTAAGTGCTTGATATCTTTGGTGGGGCGAGAGTGACTCGAACACTCGACCTACGAATTAAGAGTCCGTAAACCTGACAACTGGCCTCGCAACGAAAAACCTAGGGCAGTCGCGACAATTTCGTCGCACAGTCGCAAAACTGTGGCGCCAGTCGCACATACTCTGGCGCCCTACGATTCCGGTTCCCTACAGAAATGTTAAGGAAGTCGATCTGACAACCTACAGCAACCACCAGCTCAGATCGCTTCACTTATTTGTGAAGAACATCAACTTTTCTGGGATCCTACAGCGTCAAACCGCACATAACCCCGCATCCAGCTTGTGTTCTGGGCATTGAGCGGGCGGCGACGTGAGAACACGTAGCCCATCACCAGCCTTTGCAATCTATGGCGAAACAGCTGCGGGCGATCTGTTACGCGACCGGAACCACTTTCGGATCCCGGTCTCCGCAAAAAAATCGCCCGCAGGGTGAGCTGCGGGCGGAACCTGCGTCATCGATATTGGGGGGGGCGATGAGCATTGGTTTGATTCTAGCTACCAATACATGTGACTAGTTCATGGGGAAACCACCAGGAGACGAAATGCCGTGCATAAGCGTGGCCAATGAAAGTGCAGACTTTCCATGCACCTCGAAATGCCCCACCACGCCCGTACTGGCGGGCCTCAGCGGTTGGCACAAAAGTGCATAAAAAGTGTTGCATCAAGCGGGCAGGCGCGGCGGGGTCATGACCGGGCGCGCGCCGGGGGCTGCGCTGCGGGGTGCCTCCCATAAAAAGGCTGCAGCACGGCGAGGTCACTGCGCGCCTCGCCGACGGCCTGCCGCTGACCGCTGGGCCCCGCGCGCCACCCCCGCAACGGTCGCCTGCCACGGCGCGTCACCGTGAGTCAGACTCACGGGGCAGACCGATTTACATCCGCGCAGCATTTTGACCGCTCGGCGCCATCAGCCTGACAAGTCACAACGCCGCGCCCCGTCCAGTCTCGACCTCTCTTGACCTCCAGCAGGTTTAGGAACTCACGCCAATGCCGGAGGTGCGCGAGCTACCGCGGGCAATCCACCGGATTACCTGAAAAAAACCGTTCAACGACGCCGCATTGATTAAAGCTGTGGAAAAAGCGCTAGAGCTACGCCAACTCCCATAAAGCGCTTCGCCCTCTCGCACTGCAGACTTTTTACTTCCTCGTCCCGACTGGCCTCGGTTGCGCACGTTTATGCGTGTGCCAAGAGCCGGGTGGGCAGCTCAATCCCGAAAGCGGCCGCGAATCGGGGGGCGGGGGCAGGACGGCCGAACAGAAATCCTTGGCCCTCATGGCAGCCCAGGCTTTTCAGGACCTCACGTTGCTGCTCGCTTTCAACACCTTCGGCAATCGTCTCCATCCTGAAACTGTGCGCCACATGAAGAATGGCGCGGATTACCGCCGCATCACGTTCCGATTCGAGCATGCCTTGCACGAAAGACTGGTCAATCTTGATCCGTGTGACTGGACAGCGCTTAAGCAGACTTGGCGAAGCATAGCCGGTTCCGAAATCGTCAAGGGCAATCCCGACGCCACGCGTCCTTAGTTTCTCAAGTGATTCCAGCACGGCGTCGTCGCGGTCGAACACGGTGTTTTCGGTGACTTCCAGTTCGAGCGCTTGTGGCGGCAGGCCATGCCGCTCCAGAACGGAGAAGACTTGCGAATCAAGGTCGCCGTTCGTGATAATCTGCGCGGCGAACAGATTGACGCCAATCCGGAAGTCCTTCGCGCCGCTTCTGCGCCAGAGTGCCGCTTGCGCACAGGCTTCATCAAGGACCCACCATCCCACCGCCGCTGCCAGCGGGCCACTTTCCAACGCGGGAAGAAAAGCTGCGGGCGAGAGAAGACCATGCTGCGGATGCAGCCAGCGTATGAGCGCCTCCGCTCCGGCAAGGGTACCGTCTGCCAGACGGATCTGCGGTTGATAGAAGAGGACGAATTCGCCATCATTGACGGCCCGATGCAACTCCATGTTGTAGCGTTGATTCACCACCGCGGTTTCCCTCAGTGCGTTGACAAACGATACCGATCTGCCGCGGCCGAGCCTTTTTGCCTTCGAAAGCGCCAGGCCTGCATTGCCGATGAGCTGTACCGCTTCCAATGCATGAAGTGGCGCCGTCGCTATGCCGCAGCAGGCCGTCAAGCGCATTTCATGTCCGGCGATAATGATCGGTTCGCAAACATTGCTCATGACGGCACTGGCCGTCTCGTTCGCCTGTGCGGCGCTGGCGTCTTCCAGCAGAATCGTAAACTCGTCTCCGCCGATGCGCGCCACCAAATCTTTCTGCGGTATGATTTTCTCCAGGCGGCGAGCTACTTCGCAAAGGATTCCGTCGCCTATCGCGTTGCCTAACGTGGCATTGATGTCCTTGAAGGCATCTAGGTCGATCATTAACAGGGCGCAGGACGACGTATCCTTGAGTGCCTGTTCTACACGCCGATAAAAGCCAGCCCGGTTGACCAACCCGGTGAGACTGTCAGTGTGGGCCAGACGCTGCAACTCCTCCTGCTCGCGTCGCAGTGCGGCCTGATCGATCAGGAATGCGTTAAATATCGGGCTACCGTTCCGGCGGCCATGACTCAGGCATAGCTTGAGTTCAAATTCCGATCCGTCCTTACGCAACCCTCGCAGGTTTGCCGTCATGGGCAGCCTGTCGTCGGTCAGGCCAGCCGCCGAACGCGCAACGAGGTCGCGCACGGTGTCCCTCTCGCGCTCGGGAACGAGAGCATCGATGGATGGGGCAAACCCGTCATCTGGTCCGTATCCATACAGGGCGGCAGCTGCATCGTCCCAGGCAATCACGGCGCGCCTCTCATCGAACTGTACAAGGGCACCGGACTGGTTGAGGTCAATTTCCCGGAAGGGACGCGCGGCCGGTTGCATTGCCATTTCCACGCGGCGCAACTCAAGCCTGTCGGCGGCCATTTTTGCCAATTCGGCCAGGCGCTCACCGTCGTCCGGAGAAAAATCGTGATGCGGCTTGTTGTCGATCACGCAAAGCGTACCGAGCGCGTGACCATCAGGTGACAACAGTGGGACGCCGGCATAAAAGCGCACATTGGCCTGTCCCGTGACCAAAGGGTTGTCGTGAAACCGTTCATCGAGCATGGCGTCGGGCACCACCATAACGCTGCCCTGCGTAATCGCATGTGCGCAGAAGGAGACGTCGCGGCTCATGTTAACTTCTCCACCCTCCAGGCCAATGCTAGCGGCAAAGAAAACGTGGTCGCTGCCGATCATATTCACCGCAGCGACGGGCATGTTGAACATGCGGGCCGCAATCCTGACGACAGGGTCCAGGCTGGGTAGCGGCCGCTCAGTGCCGAGCTCATACGCGGATAGGGCCTTCAGCCTTTCTGGCTCCGTCTTCAGTTCTGGTGGACATTTCATAAACGTTCCCTCCCGTTTCCGAATTCTCGACCTGAGTAGCCTTGGTGTTATTTCCAGCGACCTTTCTTTCGCATCCGAAGCGATACCCCGGCGGCCTCCAGACATGTGAGCAAAAGGCTTAGGGGCATGGTTCGCCCGCAAAAGAATCCCCGCACCAGTTCAATCTCTGCCTGGCTGACCACTGCATGATTATTGGCGCTCTCTACGCCTTGCGCAACCATGGCGCCCCCTAAAGGACGAACAGCACTGACCACCGCTGTCAGGCGCTGCCGGCGCTCGTCCTCTTCGAGAGTCATGATGTGTCTGTCGATCTTGATCTGCTCGAAACCGAACATTTCGCGCTGGTCACGATGAGACGGCACTTCATCTACGTCGGCTAGGGCAACTCGTTTCTGAATTTCTGGCCTCCGAGCATGGGAGCCAGGCCGCCCAAGCACTGGCGGCGCAAGGCATCGGTGCGGATGACGCACAGCAAATGCTGAGCCAGGCCGCAGAGACCGCGCACGCCCACGTTGAAGAGCAGAGTGGTGGTCTGATGGGCGAGCATGCGGGGCGGAGCTTTTTTGCAGCCTTCGCCTCAGGCCTGGTCCGAGGCGACGGATTTTTCAAGTCACTGACCGAAGGTGGGGAAGGTATCCTGACCGGCCGGGTGGCTGAGTCGCTCGCGGGGAGAATGGGCATCGACCCGTCCACCGCATCGACGGTGGCCGCCGCCGCTACTCCGTATCTCATGGCGTTCCTGAAGGAAAAGCTCGCGTGAGTTTGTTCTCAGGCCAGTCCTGATAGCGCTAATGATTGGAGGCCTGTTGGCCTCCAATCTCGCCCAGCGGACCTCGGTGCTCATGCCCAGTCTTTATAATGTCTTCGACGGCCGGGTTTCGTCGCGATGTTCAGCGTTTGTTGCACAAGTAGGTTAAGATCGTAATGCCCCTCACCACGGGCGGATTGATTGCATTGCGACGGTCGCGGCGGGCTGAGGTGTGCGAAGCGATTGAGGATAGCGGCTGGGGTAACCCTAGTCGAGTACCAGAATCGCAGCTTGTGGTTTGAACTCCCGGGAAAACGTGCGCGTTGCTGGGTCATCAGACACATCTTCATGGCGAGTATTCTGGCCTAAATCAGTGTCTGGATTCATCAGGCCACTACAGTCATGCTTGCCCTCAAATACGCGCATCCACCGCGTGAAACAGCTTCGCTCCGGTTTCGTAGCCAAGCTCCCGCAATATACGCAGGTTTGCCCGGGTCACGGGCGTTACCGGGAGCGGCAGATCGGACACATGGATATCGCCGAGAATGAGCCTCGCCAGCTCTCTTCCAAAAACGGTACCCGGAGCAATGCCTCTGCCGTTGAAGCCGCTGAAAGAAACGACGTTGTGATCGAGAAAGTGCAAGCGCGGCAGGGCATCCTGAGTCATGCCGATCGTGCCGTACCACTCATGTTCGAACTGGATGTCCTTGAGCGCAGGAAAAAGGCGAGCGAGCGCGCGCCGCCCCCAGTCGTGGTGGATGGCGCGGCCGGCGCCGCGCAGGGAACCCACGCTGCCAAACACCAGACGCCCTGCCGCATCAAACCTTAGCGACGACAGTACGTGGCGGGTGTCCCACAGTCCATGCCGTAGCGGCAGGATCGACTCGCTGAGGTGGCGCGGCAAAGGGGACGTTGCCAGATTGAAGTAGGGCAGTTTGACCTGCTCGGTTCGGATGCCTGACCACAAGCCGTTGGTTGCCGTGTACGCGTCCGTGGCAACAATGACCCACTTGGCGGACACAGACGCACCGCTGGCGGTCTCCAGGTGCCAGTTCTCGCCTTCCTTTCGAGCGCCCGTCACCCAGGTGTGGGTGTAAAGGCTTGCGCCTGCCTGCATTGCGGCGGTTGCCAGACCCCGCACATAAGCCAGCGGCTGGATCGTGCCCGCCCTTCGATCTAGCAGCGAAGCCTTGTAAGCGCCGGTCCCTGTCAGCGCTCGTGTGCGTTGCGCGTCGCACAACTCTACGGGCGCGCCCAGCGCCATCCATTGGCGTGTACGTTCCGTCACCTCCACAACGCCGGCGTTGCCGACCGCGCAATGCAACGTCCCGTTGCGTACCGGTTCGCACGCTATGCCGTGGCGCCGCACTAGTTCGAATACCACGGAAGGTGCGTTCCCGAGTAGCTCCAGTAGCCGCTTGCCGTGGTCGGTGCCGAGATGCTCCATCAGGACGGAGGGCATGACCCACATCCCCGCATTGACCAGGCCGACGTTTCTCCCCGAGGCGCCAAAACCGACCTCCTGCGCTTCCAGGATGGCGACACGCATCCCGCCTTCCGCCAGATGCAGCGCTGCGGACGTGCCGGTGAATCCTGCGCCGATGATCGCCACTTCGACCTCGATGTGCTCGCGCAATGCACCAGATGCCGGGCACGTCGGTGCAGATGCTTCCCACAGGCCATGTGAATTCGGGTCGCCGTTCATTGGGCCGCTCCAATCAAGTTTTCGAATGGCTGTGGAGCAGCGAAGACATCGCCGGATGTCGGCGCGATTCCATACAGGTCGGCGTGTGTCAGCGCTTGTGGCGTGAAGATGTTACGCTTGCCTGGGATTCGCGCAGCTGTGTTTCGGCGTGCGGGGGCGGTGGCCAATTCCAGCCGGTGCAGGGAATTGATGACCCGTAACCGGTGGATGGCGGGTGCCGCCTTGACATTCCGGCCGGGCCGCCTCCCGAAGGGGCAATGAACGGCGTCCGCATTGGTTTGGCCGACCGTCGTGCCGTACCGCGAAATTTTGCTGTGGTGCAAGGTCGATAAGGCGCTGGCGAAGCGCGCGCGCATTTCGTCGATCGCAACGAGCCGCTCATTCGTTTTGCGCATGCGTCGGGAAGGGGGGGCGCTAAAAGTTGCGTCGATCATTCTTTGGCCGAATCACTGGAGGGTTGTTGGTGGCACGATTCTCGAAATCAATCACTACAATGGCAAACGATATTTCGGTCCAATATCATGCTTGCAAGGAATGACCATGCCGTTGCTCCCTCGTCGATTTCTCGCGCCGATGAACGTGCTGACGGCCTTCGAGGCTGCCGCCAGGTTGCAGAGCTTCACCGCAGCGGCCGAGGAGTTGAATCTGACCCAGAGCGCGGTCAGTCGGCAGATTCGAAGCCTGGAGGAGAAACTCGGCGCGGAACTCTTCGTGAGAGACCGGCAGACAGTCCGCCTGACCGTCTCAGGTGAAATCTATGCGCAGGAGATCCGTTGCGCACTCCAACTGATCGCCACGGCAACGTTGGGCTTTCGTGCGAACCCGCAAGGCGGTACGCTCAACCTCGCGATCCTTCCGACCTTCGGGGCGCGCTGGCTCGTGCCCCGGCTGCCGAAGTTCCTCGCTGCCCATCCCGGCGTGACGATCAACCTGGCAACGCGTTTGGCGCCTTTCGATTTCAAGGTGGACCAGCTGGACGCGGCCATCCACTACGGCGCGCCCGAGTGGGCAGGCGCGCGGCTCGATTGCCTGATGAAGGAGACCATTCTCCCAGCCTGCAGCCCGGCCTTTCGGTCGCAATACAAGGTGCAGAAGCCTGATGATCTGCTGCGGGCTCCGCTGGTTCACCTCGTCAGTCGTCCGGACGCATGGGAGCGCTGGTTGCAGGCCGCCGGCGTGGGGTTCGACGAGGTGCACGGCATGCTGGTGGACCAGTTCTCGGTGGCCACGCAGGCTGCAGTCGCAGGGCTGGGCGTTGCGCTGCTGCCCACCCTACTTATCCAGGATGAACTGTCGCGTGGCGATCTGGTGCCCGCCGTCGACTGGCCAATGCAGAGCACTGACAACTACTACCTCGCCTGGCCGATCGCACGGGAAGACTATCCGCCCCTGCAGGCGTTCCGACGATGGATCGAGGCTGAGGTAGCCCAGTCGCCGAATCCTTGATTCCGCCGCGTCGGGTTCCGTGTTGCGGGCTCGCTTGGCGAGCCGCTTGTCACGTTTGATCGAGATCCATCGGGAACGACTGAAATCCGACCCGAAATTCGGTCAGCCTGCGCTCGAGTTCCGCATGCAGGAACCGGGCAAACGCAGCGGCAATCTTCGACATGGGCCTGTGCGTCGGGTACATCAACCAAACGTCGAAGTAGACCTTGGGTTCGATTCGCTTGATCAGAAATGATCCCGGCGCAAAGCTCATGGCCGAGAACGGTTCGACGATGGACACGCCGGTACCGTCGGTGACCATCTGGCAAGCGCCCTGCGACATCTGCATCTCGGCCACGATGTTACGCAGATGCTCGCGGCCACGAAAGAACTCTTCGACCAGGAAGCGTGATCTGTCGTTGGTGCTCAGAGAGATGAAGGGCTCCCGGTCTATATCACTGGGACGGATGACCCGGGCGCGCTTGAGGCGGTGATTGGGCGGCAGCACGCAAACCCCTTCCACTTCGAGTATTCGTGTGAAAGCGAGGCCCGGGCGCTCCTGGGCAAGCAGGGCCACCCCGAGGTCGCTTCTCTGAGCTGTCACCCAGTCGATCAGGTACGACGAACTGCGGCTCGTAACCAAGGGCCGCACGCCAGGATGCATGCGGATGAAATCGCTCACGATGGTCGGTAGCGCATGGGCGCTCAGGGCGGGAAACGCTGCGACGTGAAGCGACCCGAATCGCTTCTCGCGAATCTCCTCGGCCTTGTTACGTATCTCCTCGGTGCTCACCATCATCTGCTGCACCTCTGCGAAAAGCAGGTCCCCCTCCGCCGTCATTGTCAGCCGGTTGCCATTCCGGTGGAACAACTTGAACCCGCAACTCCGCTCAAGGGACGACACGAGTTTGCTCACCGCCGGCTGCGAAATGTGCAGCTTCTCAGCGGCCCGTGTCAGCCCCCCTTCCTTTACTACGGCTGCGAAGGCCTCGATTTGCCTTATTTGCCACATTGCATAACCTCAGAGAATGGAACACCCAAATAATATCAGTTGAAATCTATGGGGGATTTAATGACACTGCCCTTAACGAATCGCGAGCATGGGGACTAACGCTCAGGTTGCGGTCGTGACCACTCGATGTGAATTCTTTACCTACAAGAGGAGCAACATGTCGACAAGATTCAATTTGAAGAAAGTGGCCGCAGCTGTCGCAGGCATCTCTGCGGCATCCCTTGCCCATTCCGCGAATATCACCGTGGCAACGTACGGGGGCGAGTGGGGCGACGCTATCAGGGACTGCATCTCGCAGCCGTTCACCAAGTCAACCGGCATCACCGTGACTCCCGAGCCGGGCGTATCCGGCGTGACACTCGCCAAGCTCAAGCAGCAACGTGGAAATCCGACCATTGACGTCGCATGGCTGGATGGCGGCGTCTCGGAGCTTGCCGCCGAAGCAGGCGTGCTCGATACCCTCGACTCGGCGCGAATGCCGGGCCTGGGCAAGATTATTCCGGAAGGCCTGTACCGCGCTGCCGATGGAAAGCCCTACGCCGTCAGCACCGGCTTCTATGCGCTGGGCCTGGTTTACAACACCAAGGAAGTGAAGACACCGCCCACGTCCTGGAGCGATCTCTGGTCGCCGCAGTATGCCGGCATTGTCACCGTGCCCAGCCCCGCGAACGCGATGGGCATTCCGTTTCTGATGATGATCAATTCCATCGCCGGCGGAACGCCGACTGACCAAAGCAAAGGGATCAGCCGGATGAAGGCGCTCAAGTCCTTCGCATTCTTCGATTCCTCGGGGACCGCGACGAACAGCTTCCAGTCCGGCGAGGTGACGGTCGGCGCGCACTATGCGTCCGCCGCCTGGTCGATGGTGGCCAAGCAGTTGCCGATCGCCTACGTCGTTCCCAAGGAAGGCGCACTGGGGGGCGATATCCGGTTGCACCTGATTCGCGGGACCAAGAACGCGGACGCGGCTCGCGCCTTCATCGACTTTGCGATCGCACCCGCCCGCGCTGCCTGTATGAGCAACCGGCTTTTCATCGGTCCTGCCACGAGCGATGTTGTGCTGACGCCTGAGGCCAAGGCGCGCATGCCCTGGGGGCCGACTGGCTCGGTCAAGAACCTGGTGATCCCGGACTGGAATGCCGTGAACGCCCAGCGTGCTTCCATCAACGATCAGTGGAACAAAGCAATTGCGCGCTGACCTTTACCCCCATCCACACGCCATGAGCGCCACGAGTCATCGACCGCCGCTGATCCGACTCGACCGGATCGTCAAGCAATACGGGGCTTCCACGGTTCTCGACAACGTGAACCTGGACATCCATGCCGGCGAGTTTCTCGCACTGCTGGGCCCCAGCGGGTGTGGAAAGACGACGCTTCTGAGAACCATCGCAGGTTTCGTGACGCCTACCTCAGGGGATCTGACGATCGACAGCCGCTCGGTGCTGGCGGATCCGCCGCACCGACGGCCGGTGAACACGGTGTTCCAGAACTATGCGCTGTTCCCGCACATGACGGTGAATAACAACGTCGCCTTCGGTTTGCGCCGGCTCGGCATTCGCGGCGTCGAACTCGACGAGCAGGTCATGAACGCGCTCGTACTGGTCGGCATGGAGAAGTTTGCGGACCGCTATCCGGCGCAATTGTCGGGTGGCCAACAACAGCGTGTGGCGCTTGCCCGCGCGGTTGTCAACCGGCCGAAGGTGCTTTTGTTGGATGAACCGCTCGCTGCCTTGGACCTGAAGCTGCGAAAGCGAATGCAACTGGAGCTTAAGCGGCTGCACGAGCGACTGGGCATGACCTTCGTGATCGTCACACACGACCAGGAAGAAGCCTTGGTCATGGCCGATCGCATCGTCGTCATGTCGAACGGGCGTATCGAGCAGGTCGGCACCGGGGAAGATATCTACGACAACCCGGCGAGCCGGTTCGTGGCGGATTTCATCGGTGAGGCCAACCTGATTGCCTGCCGCGTGGATGCATCGGGCGTGCTGCGAACCCATCGGGGCGACGTGGTGCTTCCTTACGGCACCACGTCCCCGCGCGAGCAAGACGTCACGCTGATGGTCCGACCCGAACGCATCCAGGTCGTGGAGGGAACCAGGAATCCGGATCTCCTGCACTTCACCGGCATTGTCCGCGACGTTGTGTATGCCGGTCCAATCACGCGGATCTACGTTTCCTGCGACATCGCCGACGAAATTGTGGTGTCGCACAAGAGCACGCAGCGGCAATTTTCTATCGGCGAATCGCTGCCTTTTGCGTGGTCGAGCAGCGACGCCCGGATTCTCACGCATTGATGCGCTCCTTTAACGAAAGCCACGAAATCATGAACAAGCCAATATGCATCCTGACGCCGACCTGCACCCTCGGGTACGGCTTCGATCCAGAAGCGCTCGCCCGCGGTATGTCGCTGCGACCCGATGTCATCGCCGTCGATGCTGGATCGACCGACCCTGGCCCCCATTACCTGGGCTCTGGCGAGCCCCTGGTTTCGCGTTTCGGAATCAAGCGGGAGCTGACGCAGCTCATCAAGGCCGCTTGCGCAGCCAAGATCCCGCTCATCGTTGGCAGCACCGGTGGCGCAGGCACTCGGCGTCACGTCGATGACGTAGCCGAGATTGCCAGGGAGGTCGGCCGGGAGAACGGCCTGACGTTCAAGCTCGCCAAAATCTATTCCGACATTCCGAGTGAGGTCGTCGCTGCCGCAGTGCGCAAAGGCGAGGTCGCGGACTTCGAGGCGGGAGTCGCGCTTTCTGAAGAGGTTGCCTTGGCAAGCGAGACGATTGTCGCGCAGATGGGGCACGAACCCATCGTGGAAGCCTTGGAGCAAGGTGCGCAAGTCATTATCGCCGGACGAGCCTGCGACGATTCAGTGATCGCTGCCTTCCCGATCTGGAAGGGGGCGGATCCTGGCCTGGCAATTCACATGGGCAAGATTCTTGAGTGTGGTGCGTTCTCGGCCGAGCCGCATGGCACCGACGTGATGATGGCGTTTGTGGATGACCACGGATTCACCCTCGAGCCAGGGAGCGTCAACCGTCGGGCGTCCCTGACCTCGGTGGCGGCGCATACCTTGTATGAGCGCGAAAACCCGTTCCTGCAAGCGGGGCCAGGCCATCAATTGGACCTCAGCGAATGCGCGTTCGAACAGATCAACGAGCGTCAGGTGCGTGTCACCGGCTCTCGCTTCTCGGCGACGCCCGACTATTGGGTCAAGCTGGAGGGGGCCCGCTGCGTCGGCTACCGCTCGATCTCGATCGCTGGCGTTCGTTGCCCAACCATGATCTCGCGCATCGACCAGTTACTCGAAGATGCCAAGCGCAACGCACTGGCGTATTTCGCGAGGCCGAGCCTGAAGATTCACTTCCATCTGTATGGCTGCAACGGCGTCATGGGGGCCTTAGAGCCGGTCAAGGGAAATGTGCCTCACGAACTGGGGCTGATCATCGACGTGGTCGATAGCGAGCAACAGGATGCGCACGCCGCTGCCCACTTCATCAGCGGCTCGCTGCTCCATGTCAGCTGGAACGGGCAGTTCAACACCGCCGGCAACCTGGCATTTCCCTATTCGCCCTCGGAGTTGGACGCCGGGCCAGTCTACGAGTTCTCCGCCTACCATCTCATGAAGGTGGCGTCCGCCACAGCGCATTTCCCCGTCCAAATTGAGGTTGTCGCCTGATGAAAACCACTCCTCTTCGAGAAATTGCTTCGATCATCCGGAGCAAGAATGCTGGCCCGTTTCTGCTGACCTTCGACGTGATGTTTGATAGCGACGACGATTTCCAGGCGGTGTGGGCGGGAGGCAGCTTTACCCGCCATAACGTCGCGAAGCTGTTCGATGTCGATGAAGCCTCGGTGACCTCCATCTTCGCGGTACCGCGAGGCCGAGCGATCAAGCTGACCTTGCGGCGTCCCCTTGCGCAGGGGGCATTCGGCGAGTCTGACATGTACGGCTGCCAGCAGCACGCACCGCTTCTGGACTACTACATCAATCTTGCGGGGCGCTGAGCTATGCAAATCGATTGGCGGGCAGCAGCCGTCTTGCTGGCGATCCCTCTACTTTTTCTGCTGGCTTTCTTCGCAGTCCCGTTCGCGGTCGTCATGGTCGACAGCCTGAGTGCCGGCGACGGTGGTTTTGGGGTGAGCCAGTATGCGAAGCTTCTGAGCGACTGGTACTACTTCGACGTGCTGTGGTTCACCTTGCGGGTGTCGTTGTGGGTCACGCTGGTGTCCTTCGTGATTGGGTATGTCCTGGCGTACGTGATGACGCGCATGGTCCAGCGGCGGTGGCTTCGTCGTCTGCTGTACATCGCGGTGATCACGCCGCTCTTCACCAGCAACATCGTGCGCTCGTTCGGGTGGATGATCATCCTGGGCCGAGAGGGCCTCGTGAACCAGTCCCTCTTGTTGGGAGGCATCATCGATCGACCACTCGCGCTGTTGAACAGCGAGCTGAGTATCGTCATTGGTATGAGTTACATCATGACTCCCTTCATGGTGCTGACGATTGCTGCGGTGCTTCAGAACATCGATCGGACGCTTGAGCATGCCGCGCAGGATCTTGGGGCGACACCGGTTGTCTCATTCCTGAAAGTCACCTTTCCGCTGAGCATGCCGGGAGTGATCGCCGGCTCGCTGATCGTGTTTACGCTGAGCGTCAGCGCTTACGTGACTCCTAGCATCCTGAGCGGCGGCAAGAAGACGGTGATGTCGATGCTGATCTATCAGCAATACGCCAGCATTTTCGATTTCCACTTCGGCGCCGCCCTGGCCGTGGCGCTGCTGCTGACGACGCTGGTGCTGCTTGCGCTGTCTTCCATCGCATCGTCGCTGCGCCCGGGAAAGCGAAAACTCTTAGGAGCGACGGTATGAACGCCAATCCCCTTGGTCGATGGCTCCTTGGCGGCGCGGCCGCGCTGGGTGTGATATTCCTGGCGCTGCCGCTCGTGGTCATCGTATCAGCATCCTTTACGGCGACGGAGTATCTCGCGTTTCCGCCACGAGGATTGACGCTGCGCTGGTATGCCCAGTTCTTGCAGGACAGCTCTTATCTGCAGTCCATCGGACTTAGCGCGCAACTGGCTGTGGCCGCGACGGCCACGGCCCTGGTGCTAGGCATCCCGGTAGCGCTGGTACTGGCACGGTCGAAGAACCGGGTCAATACCGCCATCGCTGCGCTGTTCCTGTCACCGCTGGCGCTACCCACTATCGTGATCGGGGCGGCGCTGTTGCAGTTCGCTACCAAGTTTGGATTTGCTCGCACCTGGTTTGCGCTCTACGTCGGCCACTGCGTCCTGGTGATCCCCTACGTCGTTCGAACTGGCCTGGCCTCGCTCGCGGGGTTCCAGTTATCGCTGGAGGAGGCCGCACAGGATCTGGGCGCGGCGCGCGTGCAGACCTTTTTCCTGGTGACGCTTCCGATCATGAAGCCGGGCGTGATTGCTGGCGCTCTGTTTGGACTGATCATTTCCTGGGTCAACGTCGAGTTGAGCATCTTCCATTCGACTGCTGCGCTCATGCCGTTGCCTGTGAAATTGTTCAACTATGTTCAGTACTCGATCGACCCAATGATCGCCGCCGTTTCCGCGGGGACCATCTACGTGGCCGTGGCCGTCGTGCTGGTGATCGACTGGGTTTTTGGAATAGACCGCATCAACGCGGGTTGACACGAAGGAGAAGAATCGGTGGCTACATTTGATATGTTCGGCGATGCCCGCAGCCGGGAACCGCGCGGAGCGCTTTCGGACCTGAAGGTCCTTGAACTCGGCTCGATGCTCGCAGGTCCGTTCGTTGGCACCATGCTGGCAGATTTCGGCGCCCGTGTGATCAAGGTTGAAAAGCCCGGCAAGCCGGATCCACTGCGCGAATGGCCGCCTCACAAGGGGGATCAGCCGCTATGGTGGAAGTCAATGGCGCGCAACAAGCGGTTGGTGACCCTCGATATTTCGCGCGCCGAAGGTCGCGAGGTGCTCCTGGAGATGCTGCAGGACACCGACATTGTCATCGAGAACTTCAAGCCTGGCACGCTTGAGCGCTGGGGCCTTGGCCCGGACGTGTTGGCACAGCAGTTCCCCGAAATCGTCTGGGTCCGCGTCAGCGGCTACGGGCAGTCTGGCCCCATGTCGCAACGAGGTGGCTACGCCACCATCGCGGAGGGATTTAGCGGGCTGGCATCTTTCACGGGCTTTCCCCAAAACGGGCCGTCGGTCTCGGCCTTTCCCATGGGGGACTACCTGGCAGGCATCTTCGGCGCGTTCGGCGCCTTGGCCGCGATTCACAACCGCCTGACCTCCAAGCGTGGCCAAGTGGTTGACGTGAGCCTGTTCGAGCCTCTTTTCCGGATCACCGAATCGGTGGTCCTGCGCTACGACCAGACGGGTGAGAAGAAGCCCAGGCTGGGCAACCAGATGGAGGAAGACGTGCCACGAAACGTATACGCCACCAGCGACGGCAAGGCCATCGCCATCAGTTGCGGTTCGCAGCGCATCTACGAGAACCTGACGAGGGCGATGGATCGTCCGGACCTGCTCACCGACGCGCGGTTCGTCACCATGTCGCTGCGCGTCCAGCATCGGGAGGCGATCGATGCCGAGGTGGCGCAATGGATTGCCGGGCAGTCGGTGGACGAGGCGATGCGTGTGCTTGACCACCATGGCGTGGTGGCCGGCCCCATCCTGGACATCGAGGACATTTTTTCGAATACACACTACGCTGCGCGAGGTGCCATCGCGACCGTGCAAGATCACGACGCGGGGCCGCTTCGCATGCCCTCGCCGGTGCCGAAGCTCTCCGACACGCCGGGAGAGATCAAGTGGGCGGGCGGTTGCCCGGGAACGGATAACGACGAAGTGTTTGGCACTGTGTTCCCGCTGGGCGCGCAGCGCCTGGCCGCATTGCGCACTGCGGGGGTGATCTGATGACCACCCATCTCAGCGGTGAAGTCGGTATCGTGGGCTACGGCCAGACGTTATACGAAAAGAAAACCGATCGCACGCTGATCGGCTTGTTTGCCGATGCGGCGCGCCGTGCATTGCACAGTTCTGGCCTGAGTAAGGGCGATATCGACGGACTGTCGGTGTGTTCCTTCGTCCTGCCGCCAGACAATGCAGTTACCCTCGCGGAGCAGTTTGGCCTGGCGATCAACTGGGGCTACTACGGCACTGCCGGTGGCGCAGGCCCGGTCGCGGCCGTGTTGGATGCGGTTCGTGCCATCGAGGCGGGGCGCGCCACCACCGTGCTCTGCCTGGCGGGTGACAACTACGACATCGCGGGCCATTACTCGCTGATGGACCAATTCAATTCGGCTCTGAGTTCCTATGGAACCCCCAACGGGTTTGGCGGCGCAAACGGCCTTTTCGGCATCGTTCAGCGAAAGCACATGCTCACTTACGGGACACGGCGCTCGCAGCTCGGACGGATTTCCATCGGGCAGCGGCGCAGCGCACAAAGGAATCCGAATGCGCTCCTGCGCGGCCCCCTGACCTTGGACGAGTACCTTGAGGCGCGGATGATCGCGGACCCCATCGGCTTGTACGACTGCGTGCTGCCTTGCACCGGTGCCGAGGCTGTCATCGTGACGGCCCTGGATCGCGTACCTAGCGACAAGCGGGTGCGTATTCTCTCCGGCCATGAAAGGCACAATGACCCGGCCGGCGAGATCGCACCGTTGCATGGCGGCTGGACCGGATTCCGGGATCGGCTATTTTCCGAGGCGGGCAAGGACCACGCCCAGATAGACCTGGTTCAGGCCTATGACGACTACCCGATCATGGTAGCGATCCAACTTGAGGATCTTGGCTTCTGCGAAAAGGGAAAAGTCGGCGAGTTTCTCGACAAGCATGATTTCGCATTCGACGGCAGCTTTCCACTGAACACCAACGGTGGGCAGCTCTCGTGCGGACAGGCCGGGGCAGGGGGGGGGATGATCGGGCTAACGGAAGCGATTCGTCAATTGCGCGGCGAGGCTGGGGACTTCCAGGTCGAGAGCGCGCGTTGTTGTCTCGTCTCCGGCTACGGCATGGTCGGATACGGCCATGGACTTTCCAGTAGTGCCATGATCCTGGAGAACACAAAGTGACTGCCACGCTTACGAAGCCTTATCCGCAACCCCGTGAAACGCCTGAGAACGCAACGTACCTGCGGGGATGGCGCAGCGGAAAGTTGATGCTGCAGCGCTGTGCTTGCTGCGACCGAGCTGTCTTCTATCCACGGCCGATGTGTCCGCATTGCTGGAGCGACTCACTGCTGTGGGATGAGGCCGGAGGCGTGGGTACGGTAGTATCGTTCAGCCTGGTGCGCCGCCCCAATCACCCGGTATTCAACGATGAGGTGCCGATCGTGCTGGCTGAAATTCTCCTGGAGGAGAACGTCGCCATGCTGGCAAGGGTTCTCGATGGCATCCCCACGATCGGGGCTCGCGTGGTGCTGGCGTCGGATCCCGAGACGGTGAAGCGCTATCCGCTGCCGGCCTTCCGGCTCGCTCCCTGATAGCTCGTAAAAATCCGGCCCCCTCCACATGCAGTCAGCGGCGATGGTTATCTGTGCACTGGCGCTCGTGGGGGTGAACCTGCGCGCATCCTTGATGGCGGTCACGCCGCTACTGCCTGCGATTCAGTCGGACTTGCAGCTTTCCGCTGCCCACGCAGGGCTGGTGATCTCCCTACCGGTACTGCTGTTGGGTTTGGCGCCTGCGGTCAGCGGCAGGCTGGCCCGGTCGATCAGTGCTTGCCGTGTCGTCGCCCTGGCCATGGCGGGGGCATGCCTGGGCATCGTGCTCAGGTCACTCGCGGGTGCCGGACCGCTGGGGTGGTCCTGTTTCGTGCTGGGAACGGTGGTGCTCGGCACGTGCCTCGGGGCGGCGAACGCGACGTTACCAGCCATCATCAAGCCGTTGCGGCCGCCCTCGCAGGTCGCCGCGGCGGGATTGCTGAATGTCACGTTGTGCCTTGGAGGGGCACTAGCGGCGATTGTGTCGCCGATGATATCCAGCTTCTTGGGAAACCGCTGGGCGCCAGCGCTTGCGGTCTGGGCCATCCCGGCGGCAGTCTGCGCAGTCGTGTGGTGGCGACTACACGGCGTGCAGCAAGCGCCCTCGGATGTGGCTGCGCGGCCCGCCCGCCTGAGCCTGAGTCCTCTCGCCATCGCGCTCGGGTTGAACATGGCCGCCCAGTCGTTTCTCTCGCAGGCCACCACGGCGTGGCTGCCGACCGTTCTCGTCTCTCATGGTCTCACTCGACAGGACGCTGGCGGATTCCTCGCGACGTTGATGGTGGCGCAACTGTTGACGGCGCTGTTCGGCCCTTGGGTGGCGAATCGGATGTCGAACCAGCGAGCGGTGATGGCCAGCATGTACGGCCTCGGGCTGGCAGGGTTCGCTGGCTGTACACAACTCCACGCGCCATGGAATTGGTGTGCGGCTGTCTTGTTGGGGCTCGGACAAGGGGGCACATTCAGCGTGGCATTGCATCTGGTCGTTTTGCGCGCCGGGAATTCTGCCGATGCCCGCGCCCTTGGGTTCAGCACGCAGTTGCTTGGCTACACGATTTCCGCATCTGCGCCATTTCTGTTCGGGATGCTGCGGGATCAGACGCACAGTTGGGGCTTCGCGCTTCCTGCCTACTCCCTCGTCACGTTACTGGGCCTGCGCGCCGCGCACGCGGCGGCTGCGCCATCAAGACCTCTCCTCAATAAGTCATTTGATATCGATAAGGACTGACCATGCAAATCATCGATCCTGAGCAAACGCGCTCGCGGCTCCCCTTCGATGCCCTAGTTCAGGCGTTGAGGGCCATGTTCATCGAGGGATGTGAGGTGCCCACGCGTCACATCCACCGCATCGACACCACGGGCGATGCGGCGACGATGCTGCTGATGCCAGCATGGAGAAAAGGGGGAAGACTCGGGCTCAAACTCGTGAACGTTTTCCCATCGAATGCAGGTACGGGTATCCCGGCGCTGCATTCTTCCTATCTCCTCTACGATGCCAGTACTGGCGTTCCGCTCGCGCAGATCGACGGCAACGAGATCACGTCACGACGCACAGCCGCGGCCTCGGCGCTCGCCGCGTCGATGCTAGCCAATGAATCTGCACGACGTTTACTTGTCGTGGGGGCGGGACGGGTCGCCAGCTTGCTGCCCGACGCATATCGCGCGGTGCGCGACATTCGCAACGTCGACGTCTGGGACATCGACAGGACGCTGGCCGAACAAATGGTGATTCGTCTTCGGGCAGATGGATTTGATGCCAACGTGGCTGGGTCGCTGGAGGGGGCCGCTCGCCATGCGGACATCATTACCTGCGCGACCCTTTCGCGGGAACCGCTGATTCTTGGGGCCTGGCTGCAACCTGGTGTGCACTTGGACCTCATTGGCGGATTCACCCCGGAGATGCGAGAGTCGGATGACGACTGCTACCGAAACACCCGGGTGTTTATCGATACAGAGGAGGCTCTCCTTAAGGCCGGCGACCTGCTTGGTCCGATCCACGCTGGCGTGCTCACGCGGCAAGACGTACTTGCGACGCTCGAAGACCTGTGCAGCAAGCGGCATCCAGGACGCCAATCGAAGTCGGATATTACGGTTTACAAATCGGTCGGTACGGCGCTCGAGGATTTGGCTGCGGCTTGTCTTGTGTATGACGCCAGCCCGGGGAGGGCGCCCACCTTCGACGCTGACGTCACAGGCTTGTAATACGCGGCCCGACGTAGCGCATCGATTTGGTGCGAGAGTGGCCGGACGGGCGAATAGAGCTTGTCGACGTCGATGAGAACAGGCTCGTTATCGTGCTTTCGAGGGTGAGTCTCCCAGGGAGTCGGGAGACCTATCAGAGGGATGTCTCATGGGCGAAAACCGTCTGATCTTTACCGAGCGCTTTGGCTCGGTACATCGCGCTATCAGTGCGCCGCATGATGGAGGGAATATCGAGAGGCTCGTCCTCGGCGCCGACAGACAGCAGGCAGACGCCGATGCTGGCTGAAACGGAAATGGGATGTTCGTCGATGGTATGGATGCCCTTCAAAATCGAGTGAACACCCTCGGCAATGGTTCGTGCGTCCGAGCTGCCATGTACCTGGCGCGCCAAAATCACGAACTCATCGCCTCCCAAACGAGAGAGCGTATCGCCTCGGCGCATCCGGGCACGTAACGCGTGGGCAAAGTGCTGAAGCAGTTTGTCCCCCACACCATGCCCATATGCGTCGTTCACTTCCTTAAAGCCGTCCAAATCGACGAGCAAAAGGGCCGCTTGCCCCGCCTCGCCATCCGGGGTGCGAAGCGCCTGTGCAATGGACTGCTCGAGGCACAGACGATTGCTAAGGCCGGTCAGGGGGTCGGTGGCCGCTCGCTTTTCGAGCCTATGAACCAACACCGCCAAATAGATTGAGGTTGCAGCGACGCCCAAAACTATGCCCAGGCCGGCTAAGGGGTTCGTTTGCCACCAAGGTTCCCACCGCATCAGGCCCGCGAGGCCCACAAGCGCAACCGCGCACGAGAGCGCCAACATGCGTTTGCCATACCGGCAGCCTGCGCCGACCAGGAACCAGAAAAAAGCCCAGAGCATGGGCAAGGCAACCCGCCCGCCTACGGCTAACGCCATTACAACCGAGGCTTGGTCAATGACGGTCGAAGTGACCAAGCGTATTCGTGACGGAGCCGGCATGACGTTGATGGACGCATACGTCACCAGGCTAAAGACAAGGTAGAAGACGCACGCCCAGAGTAGTGCGTAGGCCTCTTGCGTATGTTCAAACAAAGTGACGAACAGATAGGCGAGCAGCGCAAGCGGGCTCAGAAATATGCGCAGTAGCGCCTGCTCCCTTTCCGGCGGCCTCTCGGAGATGCTCCAAACGTTCGCCCCGCGCCAGCCCCATACATCTGACCCGTTCATATGAATCCCAAAGCGTATTCTTGTTGTTGCCTGTCAGTGTATCCCACGCATACGTCATCGCGATTTCAATCGAACCACCACCTTGTTCACTGAGCGTGCTGACCGAGACGGGGCACGCTTCGTCAGCCTCAGGGCGAGCGTCGTTCCCGATTGCGCCTGGGCCGGAGGCCTGTCCGCACCAACACTCAGGAACTTGAGGCGCATCTCAACCTCGCACCTCGAACGCCTCAACGGCATTGCAGAACTGGTGGGAGCGCGATCAAGGAAACAGCGTGGCCGCTCCACCACGACGAAAAAGGCCCATCTCGATGGATGGGCCACAAATCCGTGGAGCGGGGGGCACGACATTGCGTCACGGTCATGCCAGTCTATGCGTAATAGCTCGCGGAAAAGCTAAGGAATACCCTACCAGACCAAACGTGCGTTTGAAAAAGTGCTGGGTTAAACGTCTCAGAAGGGGGCAGGAACCCCGGAAAATTTCGCCGCGGGTGCATGTGACGCGAAAGGGGAAAGGTCAGCCAAGGAGAACGTATGCCTCGCAAACCAAAAGCTGAGCAGGTAGATCTTCCGGCGATTTCGTCCGAGCTGCTTGAGCAGTTCGTCACACTTGACGACAGGAGCACCGATTCAGATTCCTCGGTGATTTGACACCGGCACTGACCTATTGTCTCTGTGACAGGCTGTCTGGACCGGCCAGCCTTTCGTAGGCATCTTCGATGGGGATGCGGACAAAATCTTGGACTACTTTGGAGGTAGTCCATGTATTCATACCAAGAACGCGTTCGGGCGGTCGAGTTGTACCTGAAACTCGGGAAACGCAGCAAAGCGACCATTCGCCAGTTGGGTTACCCGACGAAGAATTCTCTCAAGGCGTGGTGTAACGAATTCGAGAAGAGTGGCGATCTGCAGAGGGGGTATGTTCGCGTAAAGCCGAAGTACTCAGAAGAACAGAAGAACGTAGCACTCGAGCATTACGTCAATCACGGGCGCTGCTTCGCCTTCACCCTCAGGACATTGGGCTATCCCTGTCGCCAGATACTAACGGAGTGGGTTCGCGAGCGCTATCCGGAAACCAGGAAATGCGTGGTTGGCAAGGCCGGTCAACCAACTGCTGCATTGGTGTCCAAGCAGGCTGCGGTGTACGAATTGTGCACACGGGAAGGAAGTGCAGAGGCGGTGGCCCGAAAGCTGGACGTCGACAGGGTGACGCTGTACAACTGGAAGAACCAGTTACTCGGCCGAGAGGCTCCTGCATCCATGAAACGCGACAAAGGCTCGCCCGCAGAGACAGATCGGGACGAACTGGAACGGCAGGTCGAAGCGCTCCAGCGCAACATTCGCAATCTGCAGCTTGAACAGGACCTGTTGAAGAAGGCGAATGAACTCCTAAAAAAATGACCTGGGCGTCGACCTGCAACTCCTGAGCAACCGGGAGAAGACGACGCTGGTTGACGCCCTGAGAGAGCAGTACGTTTTGGCTGAGCTGCTTGAGCAACTGGACTTGGCGCGCAGCTCCTATTTCTACCATCGGTCGCCCATGCGGGTTGCCGACAAATATGCCGAAGTTCGTCGTACCGTTGCGGAAATCTTCGAGGACAATCACCGATCCTACGGCTATCGTCGGGTGCAGGCAGCGCTCAGCAGACAACGGGTGTTCCTATCGGAGAAAGTCGTGCGTCGCCTCATGAAACAAGGCGGCCTCTACGCGGCGAGGCCCAAGCGGCGCCGATATCGTTCTTATGTCGGGGAAATTAGCCCTGCCCCAGATAACATCATCAATCGCGATTTCCACGCTACCGCCCCCAACGAAAAGTGGCTGACGGATATCTCCGAGTTCCAGATCCCGGCCGGGAAGGTATATCTATCGCCCATGATCGACTGCTTCGATGGCATGGTAGTCAGTTGGTCGATTGGCACAAGCCCCGACGCCGAGCTCGTGAATACCATGTTAGATGCGGCTATCGAGACCGTGACCGAGGACGATGAGAAGCCGGTCGTGCATTCCGATCGGGGTGGCCACTACCGTTGGCCAGGCTGGCTATCGCGAGTTGCAAAGGCTAATCTGATTCGATCCATGTCGCGTAAAGCCTGCTCACCAGACAACGCGGCCTGTGAAGGATTCTTCGGAAGGCTGAAGACCGAGATGTTCTATCCAGGGGACTGGCGTTCGACGACCATCGCGCAATTCGCAGAGGCACTGAACGCCTACATTCGCTGGTACAACGAAAAGCGGATCAAGGGCTCCCTTGGCTATCTCAGCCCCATCGAGTACCGTGAAAGCCTCGGGTTAACAACGTAAATCAGTCCAAGAAAATAGCCGCATCCCCCATTAGCACTGCGCCCATCGTCGGTGCCGCCAGGTGGCTCGCGAAATAGCGGTGGCTGTCCCGATCGATTACTGCAACTGAACTGTATCGCCGGGTTCGATGCTGCTTTAAGTGTTGTCTGGACAGCTCGAAGAGACGCAACCACAATTCGTAATCCATTAGTATCTCGACGGTGCGCTCAGACGTTGATGGTTTGTCGTCTGTGTCTCTTGGCCGGACGACCGGCGATCTGCACCCTATACAGGCCAGTCCGCCAGCTTGGAACGCTCATCTACAGGCAGTTTCGCGCCAATCGCAAAAGATTTCGGCCTCTCGGGAGCGGAGAGGCGAGCTGACGTCCAGCGCGAAAGGTCGGCAATAAGTACCGCCTGATCAGCCCCCGCCACTGGGACAACGAATGCCTTGAGTCGCTCACCTTCGTGCTGCTTCATCAGGCGGACGGCGGCGTCTTCGACCTGCGGATGTCGCAATAGCACTTCGCGGACGTGCTCCGGGAAGACATTGACGCCCGCTACCTGGACCGCATTGTCAAGTCGGGCACAAATTGTGAAGTGCCCCTGATCTGTCCATTCCAACCGGTCTTGCAGCGTTACGTTTCTTTCACCACCGTCGCTTGCCCGTCGGATAAGACGCAGGGGATTCGTAGCGTCCCGAAGCCAAAAAGGCATCAGTTGGAAGGGCTGCATGGATGTATCACGAAAACCAACGCCTGCAGTCTCGGAGCTTCCATATATCTGCATCAGACGCTGCAGGCCACTTTCGGCAGTAAGCGCTTGCGCCAGTTCGGGGGGGCAAGGGGCGGTTGATGTCACCCCGGATACCCCTCCAGGAAGCGCTCCAGCATAACGGGCAACCAGCTGACCTCCCCCCGGATAACCGAGCACTTTGGCCTAGAGATTTCCGGCTTCAAGGTGGGCAAGTCGGAACTCACCCGGAGTCAAATCGCCTAGCGAACTATGCGGTCTGAAGTCGTTGTAATCCTGTCGCCAGCCTTCTATCTTTTCTCGGGCATCGTCCAGTGACAAAAACCAATGCACGTTCAGGCATTCATCCCGAAAACTGCCATTAAATGACTCGATGAACGGATTGTCCGTGGGTTTGCCGGGACGGGAGAAGTCCAACGTTACGCCATTTTCATACGCCCAGTGATCCAGCGCATGAGAAATAAATTCGCTCCCATTATCGACCTGTATCCGTTTCGGGGTACCTCGCAGCGCTTTTAGATGTCCCATCGTTGCCACCACATCGGCAGCCTTCAAGGCGTAATCGACGGTGATCGCCAAGCTCTCCCGACTAAAGTTATCGACCACAGTTAAGGCCCGGATTTTCTGCCCGTTGAACAACTGATCGGCAACGAAATCCATGCTCCAGCACGCATTCACCGTAGAGATTTCGGGGCGCTCCATACGGTGTGCGGCAGCCACACGACGGCGAGGCCGCTTACGCCTTAGGTTCAGCCCCTCTTCACAGTAGATTCGGTAGGTCTTCTTGTGATTGATCAACCAGCCTTCGCGTCGCAGTAGAACGTGAATGCGCTCTACGCCATAACGTATCCGAGTTTCGGCAATCTCTCGGATGCGCCGACGCTCAGCACGGTCATCACGTGGGCTCGGCACATAGAAGTACGTGGCCTGGCGTAGCTGCAATAGTGCTGTCGCCCGCCGGATGCTCACCCGATACGCTTGAATCAAAAAATCAGCCAGCTCGCGCTTACGGGCTGGCTTCACAGCTTTTTTTGCACCACCTCCTGAAGCATCTGCTTGTCCAGGCTGAGATCGGCAACCATGCGCTTGAGTCGGGCGTTCTCCTCTTCGAGTTGCTTTAGGCGCCGCAACTCAGAAACCCCGAGGCCGCCGTACTTCTTCTTCCAGTTGTAGAACGTGGCTTCGGAAATACCCATCTTCCGACACACTTCTGCCACGGTGGTACCCAGTTCGGCCTGCTTCAGCGCAAACGCGATCTGCTCTTCCGTGTACCTCGATTTCTTCATGCAAACCTCCCGCCCGTCAGGGCTTCAAATTTGCCAGAAATCTCCAGCTTTCGGTGCTACGGTTTTTCGGGGGGAGGTCAGTCCGCCAGAAATCGCGCCAATGCTCCGCGTGGTTCGTACCATTCGCTGGTAGACGGCAACAGTGACGAGCTCAATTTTAGATCCGCTTCACAAAGATCCAGTAGGTGTCGCCAGAGATGGCTTTCTTCATGTGAACTTTCACCTTGGTGGGTACCATCTGATGGTCGAATACATATTCGAACAGCGTGCTCAGATCCCCACTTTTTACCCCTGCGTCAAATACGCCCCTGAATTCCGGACGGTTTGTACACGGGGCCACGTCCCGGAAAAAATTCTTACCCGCCATCGCTTTTGGGTCGCGCCCGGTGATCGCACCTTCCGTGGCGTTATATTTCAGAATTTTCCCCGTCGAATCGACCTCGATTGCTCCAAACGATAGCCCATCGAGTTGGGTTGAGCTCATTCGCCCAAGTACGTTTTCGATATCATCTTTGCCAAACGTAACGATTTCCATAAGGCCTTCAGGTTTAGAGTTTTATTCTACGGGTCCCAAGCCAGCTGTTCGGCTCAACTGCGTTAACGGCGAAGCTTGTCCGAACTTGAGGTAGAGTCAAGACGTCCCCTGTGCGCGCTGCCGGTTGGAGATTCATTCAATTTATTTACTGGATGCGCGTCTTGCATGCCTGCCGGATAACAGTCGCTGATGATAGACCAATTTTCTCTTGAGCCCCGCTCAGAACGAGTCACTGAGGGCGGGCAACCTCGCCAACAGAATGCCCGTTATCTGAGCGTAGCCAACGCTCGAACGTCCGATGCACCCCACCGGTAAGTGACGGTTCGTGGCCGACAGTGCCTTCCCGTGCGCGATGAACATACGCGGCGACGTTGAGGCGCTGAAATGTTGTGCCGGAAAATATGACCTACGAGCAAGACGGTCGCATTCAGGCAGTCGGATGGTGACTTGCCATCAGGCGAAATACGACATTTCATCGATTGTTGGAATCGATTTGAAAGCCGGTTTCGCGAAAAAATAGCCTTGCATCAGACTCACTCCATGCGCAACAAAGAAGTCGCGCTCGCCTTTGGTCTCGATGCCTTCCGCGACCACACGGATGCCAAGGTCGTGGCACATTGATATGACACTTCGCACGATGCGCTGACGCACCGAGTCGGTGTCGATGCCGCGGAGAAGCCCCATATCGAGCTTGATGATGTCGGGCTGAAAATCCACCAGAAGCGCAAGCCCCGAGTAACCAGCCCCAAAATCATCAATCGCGGTCAGAAAGCCGTATTCCTTGTAGGCCCTGAAAATATGGACCAGGTGAGTGCGGTCGGCCAGATGCTCGCCCTCGACCGTCTCGAATATGATTCTTTCAATCGGGAAACCATTCGCGTGCGCTGCGTCCAGGGTGCTCCTTATACAGACCTCCGGTCGATAGACCGCGTTAGGCATGAAATTGATGGACAGAAACGCTTCAAGACCTAACGCAGCAGCACTGGCGATTGCCGTCTTCCGGCATTGTTGGTCGAACTGGTATTTCACTCCATCATCAATTTGCGATAGCACGGAATGCGCGGACTCCCCGTTCGCACCACGTACCAACGCCTCGCAAGCGAACACCGCCCTGGCGCTAACGTCAACGATTGGCTGAAATGCAAAATCTATCTCGACTGGCAAGGGCGTCGTGTCCTTGCATCCAGAACATTTTTTCGATTGACTGGCCACCTCGTCGTGGCTATGAATCTTGAAAGAAGCCATCTGTCTATGAACCGTTTTTATTTGCTGTTTGGGACTGCATCTACTGGCGCCGTGGCCCGGCATCGGTCAAGTTGGAACCGTGTTACCTTCTTCGCTGACAGATAGGGATACGTCCTCTGGTTCCGCAATGGCGCAGCGCACGCAATTTCGCCCTGCTTGTTTTGCGTCATAGAGGGCGTGGTCTGCGGCAGCTAACAGGTCCTGGAGCGTCTGGTTTTCATCGCCTAGACTTGCTACGCCAAGACTAATCGTCGCTTTCAGTTGTCCGACAGCTGTTTCAATGAGTGCTTGCTCGACGGCAACACGTAATCGCTCCGCGACTACCATCGCCTCGCTTGCTGATGTAGACGGAAGCAGCAGAACGAATTCCTCTCCACCGAGTCTCGCGACAATGTCGGACCTTCGTAGAAGCGCTTTCGCTTCACCTGCAATCCTCCTCAAGACTTCGTCGCCAGCCTGATGCCCGGCCGTGTCATTTATACGCTTGAAATGGTCGGCGTCCAGCATGACCAGCGACAATGCGCGGGCATGCCGTTCGGCCCGGGCAACCTCAGATTCTGCAATTTCAAAGAAGTGAGCGCGGTTCGTAACGCCAGTCAGATGGTCTGTCGTCAGAAGACGTGCGAGGTTGTCGCTGTGAACTTTCCGCTCTGTAATATCCCTCAAAACCACCGAATACCCAGAAATCTCACCGTCCTCCTCACGGAGCACAGAAATGAGAACTTGCCCCCAATAGCGCCGACCAGCTTTCGTCTCGCACCAGAACTCCTCCACGTGCCAGCCATCGTCGCGCGTCAGCGCGATGTGCTCAGGTAAACGGTGCAAGACAATCTCATCGTTGGCATAAAAGCGCGACAGCATATGCCCGATAACTTCCACCTCACCAAAGCCCGTCAAGCGTTCAACAGATGGATTCCAGCTGTCGATGCAGCCTTGAGCATCTAGCGTAAAAAACGCAAAATCGTTGACACCCGTATAGATTCCGGCGAGCCATGACTCAGTCTGTCGCGCTCGACGCTCAGCGGCGACCTGGCGAGAGATGTCCGTCAACACCATCATCAGCACATCCGCATTCACCTTGATGATGGAACATGCTAGAACGACAGCGTCATCCTTGGCTGGCGTCACAAAAACCCGATGGTTTTCACAGACAGGCCCTCGCTCCGCCTCGAAACTGGCCACCAGATTGCGAAGTTCTGGGGCGACCGACGCAAGGCTGTCGAAAATATTCTCGATACTCCCACCTCTTACCAGAGGCATGAGCAGTTGCGCGGCAAGCGGGTTCATCATGTCAACGAAGCCTGATTTGTCGCTGCGGACAATCCCGACCGGCGATAGATACATGAATGAGAGTAATGCTTCGTACTCAGACTCCAGGTCGTTCTTGTCCGTGTTCGGCGCGCTCAATTTGCTGTCCTCCGCTCAATCAGGACAAATCGGGTCGCGCAGCCCGGCGCCTTCAGCAGCCTCAACCGCACCGGGGTCGGGCGCATGCGCAAGGTCAAGACGTAGGGAATAATATCGTCAAGCTCATCCGCGTCATCGAAGCGTTGCGCGACCATGAAGTTGTTCATGCATGGCGCAACCTCTTCAAAAAGATGCTTGCCTAGAACTCGCTGCGGGCTCAGTCCGGCATTTCTCGACTCGGTGGCGTTGTAGACCGTGACCATCGCATCCGGCGCAAATCCGATTACGCCGAATGAAAATGCATCTACCCCCTCGGCACCCAATTCAGCCAGCTCTGTTATTCGCACCTCTTCAAATTCATTGCCCACGCTTCCCCCTACCTGGACTCACTTCACCAACTTTGATTTTTCCGACCATTTAGCCAATCATCACGTAACACCAGCCTCCGGCAAACACCGGCAAAACGGGTTGGCAGGAAAAAATCCCACATAACATGTTATCGGCTGAGATAAATAGAACTTTAGCGCGGATGCTCGACAGTTGGTCTGGAAATCTGCACTGAGCCCGTTCGAGGTGACAGCAAACTCGGTGTCGAGATGGCTACGGCGCTATGGCTCTGAGCCCCCCATTTGCATGCAAGCGTAATCCATAAAACCTGGCAACGAGTTCCATATCGTCGCCCGACGCGAGTGCCCTATTGGTAGCCTCCCGGACGCGTAATATCTCCGAGATGCCTTCCTGGAAAGTCTGTGCGATGTGTGGGTCAAAATGCGTGCCACTGCCACTTGCGATGACGGATAGCGCTTCGTCATCCGTCATCGCAGGCCGGTAACTGCGCGGCTCAGTCATGGCGTCGAACGCATCTGCGACCGCCACGATACGGGCGGCCAGTGGGATACGCTCTCCGCACAGGCCCGCGGGGTATCCGTTGCCATCGAAGTGCTCGTGATGATAGCGAGCAATCTGTGAGGCAAACTGCAGAAGCTCGTCTGCCCCACCAGCAAGCAGTTCGGCGCCGATACTTGAATGACGCTCAATGATGGTGCGCTCTGGCGGATCGAGTCTGCCGGGCTTGAGAAGTACATCGTCCGGGATAGCCAGCTTCCCTATGTCATGCACGGGGGCGGCGAGGCGTATGCGTTCCCGGTCCGCTGTGTTCAGGCCCAGCAGAGCGGCGAGGCAGGTGCTTGTCTCCCCAGTACGAATAAGGTGGCCGGACGCGTAGGGATAGCGCATGCAACCTGCTGCTGTCAGGCTGGCAAGCATTTGGACGACTTGAAAGTTCATTGAGGTTCTGTATGGCAATAACGGATAGTGTCGTGCGCCTTTCTCTCGAAATAATCTCATCGGATGCAGAACGCTAAAACGGACCTCGAAAAAACTACATCGGCGCCAGCATCTATGAAACTCTGGCCGGCCCAGCGAGCCACTCATGCAACAAGTGAAATGGCATCGGACGGCCGATGTAGTAGCCTTGGCCAAAATCGCAGCCATCCGCACGAAGCATATCCATGACTTCCCGTGTCTCGATGCCTTCGGCAGTTACCGCGATGCCCAGACTATGCGCAAGGGAAATAATCGAGAGAACAATTGCCCTTGAAGCGTAACTGTCAGACATGCCACGGACGAAGGAGCGATCAATCTTGAGGTCATCGACGGGCAGCTTCTGGAGGTACGCGAGAGACGAGTATCCTGTGCCAAAGTCATCGATGGCGATCCGAACGCCCCAATTATGGAGTTCTTCGAGAACTTTCAAAGTGCGCTCTGGATCGGTCATTACCGCACTCTCTGAATCGCCCCGGCTTTGTAGGAGGCCGGTTGGTTTAAGTTATCGCGGGCGCTTCAGCAGTATTTCTGAGTTGCCTGTAATAGTTTGCCTCAGCCTCGGCTGGCGGGATATAGCCCAGCGGTTCCATCAGCCGATGATGGTTGTACCAGGCCACCCATTCCAGGGTGGCGAGCTCGACGGATTCCCTTGTTTTCCAAGGCGCTCGCCGGTGAATCAGTTCCGTTTTGTATAGACCGTTGATCGTTTCCGCCAGGGCGTTGTCATAGCTGTCGCCGCGGCTGCCGACCGATGGCTCAATGCCCGCTTCGGCAAGTCGCTCGGTGTACCGAATGGAAACATATTGCGATCCCCTGTCGGAGTGATGGATCAGCGACCCGTCGCCGCCCGGTTGGCGGGCATACAGCGCCTGTTCAAGCGCATCGAGTACGAAGTCGGTGCGCATCGTCCGACTCACCCGCCAGCCAACGATGCGCCGCGCAAACACGTCGATGACGAACGCCACGTACAGCCAGCCCTGCCACGTCGAAACGTAGGTGAAATCGGAAACCCAAAGCTGATTCGGCCGGTCGGCCGTAAATTGGCGATTGACCCGGTCCAGCGCGCGAGGTGCCGAGACATCTGGAATCGTCGTGCGAACCCGTTTGCCGCGAACCGCGCCTTGCAATCCCAGCCGCTGCATCAATCTCTCGACCGTGCAGCGGGCCACACGAATTTGCTCCCGGTTCATCTGCCTCCAGACCTTGTCTGCGCCGTAGACCCGCATGTTGGCGTGCCAGATACGCTGGATTTCCGGGCACAGCACGTCATCACGCTTGACTCGGGCGCAGCGCTTCGACGGATCGCGAAGCTGGGCAGCATGGCGCCAGTAACCCGACGGGGCAATCCGCAAGACCTTGCAGATCGACTCGACCCCGAAGGTGTCGCGATGCTGATCGATGAAGGCTTTCAGGACTTGATACGGCGGTCGAGTTCCGCCTGGGCGAAAAACGCGCTGGCCAGTTTGAGAATCTCGTTGGTCTTGCGCAATTCCTTGTTCTCGCGCTCCAGTGTTTTCAGGCGCTCGCGTTCGCTCGTGGTCAGGCCGGCACGTTCGCCGTTATCGATCTCGTCGCGCTTGACCCAATCGTTCAGTGTTTGCGGCGTGCAGCCGATCATCGGTGCAATCGACTCGACTGCCGCCCACAGCGAGGGATGCTCGCTACGCTGCTCGCGCACCAGGCGCACTGCGCGCTCCCGGACTTCCGGGGAAAACTTGCTCGATTTCTTGTTCATGGCTCCATTTTCTCAAGAGTTGGAGCCTCCTCCAAATCCGGGGCGATTCACTCTGTCACCTCTAGCTTCAGGCGATCCATTGGGAAGTGGTGCAACTCAAGCAGCGCGCGAACCCGCGATGCAAACTGCTGGTCGATGAGGTTGCGCATCGACACGTTGACTGCAATAAACGCATCAGGCCACGTATCGACGACGGCTCTGAACTGGGACACGGCTGAGTCAATGACCCAATCTGTGAGCGGATGGATTAGGTCGCTGAGCTCAATCATCGGCATGAACTCGCCTGGACCGACCATTCCAAGTTCGGGGTGATTCCAGCGCAAGAGGGCCTCGAAACCGATGCGCGTCTGCCCCTGCAGCGAAACCTTCGGTTGAAAATATAGGACGAATTCATTTTTCTGCAGGGCGTGTCGCAATTCGCTCATCAGAAATGGACGGGGAATTCCAGAGTCTACCCGCTCTGTCAGAGTGAACCCATGCCCGTCTTTTTTGGCCGCGTACATCGCTGCGTCCGCGCTGCGCAGCAGCGTGTCCGCGTCGAGGCCGGCTCCGGGAAATCGCGCGGCGCCGATGCTGCCGCTAATCTGGACATCTAGGCCGGAAATGCTAAACGGCTGGCGTATTGCTTCTAGAACAGCCTCGACGCTTGTGTTGATCGATCGTGCGTCGATTTCGTCAAGAACGAAAACGAACTCGTCGCCACCGAGCCGACCAACGTCGCCTGATGAGTCAATCACATTACACAACCGTTCGGCCACGTCACGAAGGAGATTGTCACCTGCCGCATGCCCCAGTGAGTCGTTTATTTCCTTGAATCCGTCAAGATCGAGTATGGCCACGACTGGACGTCGATTATGCGCATCGGCTCGAGCAAGCCGGGACTCAAGCGCGAGGACAAAGCTGGAACGGTTCAGAAGTCCTGTCAGGCCGTCATAAGTGGCGCGGCGACGTAGCTCCTCCTGTTGCCTGCGGCGCTCCGTTGTATCGATGAACGTTACGATCGACCCGTTCACCTTACCGTCCCGAACAATCGGATACGCCCAGTACTCGACTGGCATCGGTGAGCCGTCGCTCTTCCAGAACACTTCGTCGTCAACGTGCACATGAGACCCGGATTCAATGCTGTTATGGATACGGCACGCGGCTGGATCATAAGTTGAGCCGTCTTCGCGCCTGTGGTGAACGAGCGTATGCATCGATTGGCCCGCCATATAGGCTGCGCTATAACCGAGCAGCCGTTCGCAAGCGGCATTCGCGAAAGTACAGAGTCCGTTTTGATCTACGCCGTAGATGGCTTCGACCGTGGAATCCATCAGCAGCGAGAAAAGCGCCTTCTGCTCCTGGATTGTGTGAGTAAGCTTGCTGCGATATGTGACATCGGAAATCAGAGCAAGCGTTGCATTTCTACCCTTAAAGACAAGGGGGAAATAAGCAACCTCGACTTCAAGCATGCCGCCCCGTGCGTCACGATGTAGCTTCACGCTCTTTGCGTGGAGTGCCGGGGCGTGGGCGCTATGCACCGAATCTTCTTCCTCCGCTTCCCCATACGACACATCAAGCTCGCTGACCTGCATGCCGAGAAGCGCTTCACGCGGATATCCGTATTGTGTGATCGCACTATCGTTCACGGCAAGAAACCTGCCAGTTACCTTATCCGATACCCACATGGGATATGGGTTGGTGTCGAATAACGACCGGTATTCCGCCTCCGACTGAGACAGAGCCTCGCCGGTCCTGTGCCGATCAATCGCGACTGCGGCGAGTTCGGCAGCCATCTGGCTAACCGGCAGCTCGTTTGAGCCCGGCGTTCTGTGTTCGCTGAAATAGAGTGCAAACGAACCGGACACGCGGTCCCCCGTCGAGACCACGGGATACGACCAGCAGGCGCGTAGGTTATGCGCAGACGCGAGATCACGATAGTTTGCCCACAGCGGGTCGTTTTCAATGTCCTCGGATATCACTGCTCGGTGCTCTGCAATTGCTGTTCCGCAAGATCCAGCGCTGTGCACCGCGCGAGCGTCGATGAGACCTTCCCGGAACGCCTCGGGCAGCCCTGGCGCGACGCAACTGACGACAAAATGGTCGTCGTCAACAAGCAGCAACGATGCGCGTGATCCGGGCACCTGCTCTTCGGCAAACTCGCAAATTGACTCCAGGATCCCATTGAGTGGTTCCGTTTGAGCGATGCGTCGCAGAAGTTCAACCTGATGGGACTGCCTGTCGATCGATGTCTGCCAGTCGCGTTCACGAAGGTCCAGTTCCTTGGCCATTTCATCCAACTGGATCGCGATCAACTGAAATTCGCTACCGGAAACTTCAGAGGCCACCCGCGTGCTGAAATCCCGCTCGCGCAGCCGCGCTGCGGCATTAGCGATGCGACGGATGTTCCGCCCTATCAGCGCGTTCGTACCAGTCCACCCCGCACCGACGGCCAACAAAATCAATGCAGCCGCAACAAGCGTTCCGAGCCACAGGTCGCGCCGCAGGCTGGCGAATACGCTTGATCCGCGGGATGTATAGAGAACAATAATGGCTGAAGGGTCATCGGGAGATCCCGCCAGTGTCGAGCCTACGAGACGAAAATCTCCAGAGGAACCTGTCGAAAGCTGAACGCCTTGGGATTGCTCCATGATTGCGCGGCGAAGCTGCACGTTATGAAGCGGCTCGCCGACGCGCCCGATTAACGGGTCTGATGCAACCAGGATCGTTCCATTTCTATCAAGGATTGTGATGTTTGCGTCTCGGTCGCCTGGGGCGGCGCCCATGCGTTCTAGAGATCCCAGGCGCAACGAGGCAAATACCACGGCAAAGGGCCTTCCGCTTTCGTCACGCAGCGCTGTGGAGACTGCGATCGACGGCAAGCCGGTTAGCCTCCCCTGTTGATAGTCCCCGATAGCCAAACCGGGATGTATCAGAGCGCGGCGGAAATAGGTGCGGTCTCCTAGATTTGGGAAGTTACCGGCGCCGGGATGAACGCCGCTACACAGGACGCGACCATCAAGGTCGATCACGCCGACGTTGGAGTATCGGTCCGAGCGCTGTGTAACGAGCCTATTGAGGTAGCTGTTGCAAAGCGGCCAGTTGCGACTATGGATAGCCGGACTCACCGAGATAGCTGCAAGCGTCTCCCCCGTCCCGGAAATTTCTGACTTCGTATAACCTGCAGCTAGCCTGAGAAATTGGGTTGACTCCAGACGGGTACTATTGCGAAGCAGCTCCGTCTGCCTTTGCAGGTAATAAGCGCTTCCGATGAGCAGCGGGAATGCAGCAGCGCAGATCACTAGAAGAATCCGCGCATGAAGGCTTTTGATCAGCTTGTATCCTGCCATGCTAGGCTCCGCGACTATTGCGAAATGATCGTTTGATTCTTTCCTTGCTGTTTTGCTCGGTACATCGCCTGGTCGGCACGGCGAAGCAGGCTTGTGCTGTCTGTAGTGCCATCGGAAACTGCGGCTCCGATGCTGGCGGAAATCCGTATCAACTGCTCACCCAACACGAGATCAGCATCCAACTTTTCGCGCAATCGCTGAAGAATCGATTCGGGTTCATTGCCCGAGGCCGGCAAGTCTTCCACGACTGCGACAAACTCATCACCTGCAAGACGCGCAACAAAATCTGTTGTCCGGAAGCCGTCGCGTGCTAACTTGGCGAACTCACGAAGCAGGGCATCTCCCACATCATGCCCGCACCTGTCATTTATTTGCTTAAAATCGTCGAGATCGATAAAAATGACCGCGAACTTCGTCCCCTCAGCTCTGGCGCGGATTATGACTTCGTCGAGCCTCGCGACAAATGCCCGCCGATTTGGCAAACCGGTCAGGAAGTCGTGGGTTGCCGCGTGCCGAAGACGGTGCTCCCCGCGCTTGCGATCGGTAATATCGGTGGCGAGCATATACGCGCCTGCAATACGATCTTGGGCGCCATCGCTGTCGTGCTGCCGATCAGGTACGAGATGAATGGAGAACCAGCGGGAGCCACGTTGTTGGCTCGACTGAAATTCGAAGGAGATTTCGTCGCCAGAAAGTGCTTGCTGGATGTATGGTTGCGCCCTACTGTACAGTGCGTTGCCAAAAATATGCCGGACGTGCCGGTTGGCGATTTTTGTCGTTTCCACGCCGAGGAAGGTTTCGTGCTGACTGTTGTGGAACCGGTATATTTCCCTGTCATCCAGATATCCGATAAGCGCCGGAATATTGTCGGTAATCGTTTTAAGCCGTGTCGCTGCCACACGGATTGTCTGCTCGTCTTGCTTTCTTTTCGAGATGTCGTGAATAAACGCGCTTACAAGAGATCGGCCTTCGAAAGAGGTAACTGCAAGCGTCATCTCGACGGGGAACAATTCACCCGAGCGACGCTGAGCCGTCATCTCAATCCGCTTTCCAACTAGACTCCAGTTTTGGGTGGCCACTGCAGCCGTGAACGCGTGCTGGTGCGCACTGCGCTGAGACAGGGGTACGATAAGTTCAGCAATGTCCTTGCCAATGACCTCATCTGCGCGCCAACCGAATGTTTGCTCCGCGGACCGGTTCCACATCTGAATCCGTCCGTCTTCGTTGGCCTCTATAAAAGCATCCGTCGCGTTTTCAAGTGTTGCTCGTAGGCGCTCCCGCTCTGAGGAAGCTCGCATTTCGGCCTGACGTCTTTGCTGTGCCTCGATTGCAAGCGAGGCAACTGCGTTATTCAGTTGACTAGTGCGGTCGATAACCATCGCTTCGAGCTGGGCGCCAAGCTCGACCAGCTTAAGCTCAGTCTTCTTGCGAGCATCGATATCGCTCACGACCATGACAAAACGGGGTTCCGTGCTCTCGCTGTCCGTAAGTCGGGAAACCGACACCTCGACCCAAAGCGGCTTACCGTCGGCGCGAATGAAGCGCTTTTCTAGGTTATAAGAATGAACTTTTCCAGCTATGAGGCTTTCGAATGCTGCCAGGTTCGCTTGCAAATCATCGGCATACGTAATTTGTTCAAACCGCATACCCCGCATGCGGTCCAGTGGGTAGCCCAGCATTTTGGCAAACCCAGCATTGACCTCGAGCCACGTCCCGTCGGCTGACTCCGCGGACAGAAGGGCGATTCCTACCGAGGCCTGCTCGACGATTCGAGTATAGAGTGCCTCAGTACGCTGGCGAGCGTGACGGGCGCGTTCGGAGCGTTGATGGGACTCCAGTGAATGGAAAAAGTGCTCGGCCATCGTTGCCAGGTCATCGAGCAATCCTTCGTCATGCGATGAAAACTCGCGCGATTTGCGATCGATGATGCACAGAGTGCCGATTGGTACGCCACTAAGTGAGCGCAGCGGCCGACCGGCGTAAAACCGTATAGCAGGCTCACCTGTAACCAAAGGATTCTTGATAAAGCGAGCGTCGGCGAGCGCGTCGCGGACGACGAATGTAGCGTCAGCTTCCACGGCGTGGGTGCAGAATGATATGTCTCGTGCCGTTTCGGGGACTTCGAGACCGGTGCGTGACTTAAACCACTGACGATCGCAGTCGATTAGGGACACTAGTGCAATCGGTATATCGAAGACCTGGCATGCAATACGGGTAATACGATCAAGCTCGTCCGATGGCGGAGAGTCTAGTATGTTTAGTTCGCGAAGAATGGCCAACCGCTGTGATTCCAGCGTGGATTTGAATTCGGCGTTTTTCATTATGAGCGATGACGTAACCGTATCAGTAGGGTGCTTTCTGAAGCCCCCTGATTTCCCTGGGCGCTAAGAAGCTAGAGTGAAGTTGGATTTGCATCCATATCGTCGAACACAATCTCAATCTTGAGTTGATGCGCTAGTTTTGCGCCGAAACTTGCGAGTTGGGCGATATTTCAGCGTGCTGTGTGAATGATGCTCGCTGTAATGATCGATCGGGGCGGTCAGATTGCGCACAGTCGCCACGGCATCAAGCTCGGGCATGTAGGCCACATAATCGCGCTTCATCGTTTTAACGAGGCTTTCTGGGGTGCTGCCGGTTACGTAGACAGCAATAGATTTTCGAAAGTCGTGGTGTCGGGATTGGGTCTTATTGTCAAGCTGCCTGACGGCGTCGATGACCGAGAAATCGTTCATTACGCACGAAAGCAAAACCTTGCACCGTCCGCGCTCTCTACATGGCACCTGCGGTCCGAGCTCGCAAGGAACGGCCTCCTTTTCAGCATAACAAATCTCCGGCCCGACAACATCCTCTCGGCCTGTGCTGCGCTCGACGATGTCGTTTCAGCACGCATCTAGCAACGTCGAGGCATCGATGCTAGATGCGTTTCTAGAATCAGCGTGGAATAACCGGTGCAGGAAGCTTTGCGGTCGTGCGTTTCAGGATAAGTGTGGTCCGCTTTGGGTCCAGGCTGTGTGAAAACGCGTTGATCGCCTAAACAGGTTCAACTCCTTCAGCTAGGGTGACCGGATGAAGCGATTCATAGAAGGCGAAGACCGCAAGCAATTGACGTTGCTTCCAGAATGCCTCGATGACTTCGTGGCCGAGGACAATCCGGTCAGGATCATCGAGGCGTTCGTTGACGAGCTTGACCTTGGATCATTGGGCTTCGATGGCGCCATGCCGGTGACTACGGGGCGCCCGTCCTATCATCCCGCCGTGCTGTTGAAGATTTATATCTACGGCTACCTGAACCGGGTTCAGTCGAGCCGTCGCCTGGAGCGTGAGTGCCAACGCAATGTTGAGTTGATGTGGCTCACGGGCCGTCTGGCGCCGGACTTCAAAACCATCGCCGACTTCCGTCGTGACAACGGCAAAGGCATCCACAATGTATGTCACCGCTTTGTGGTGCTATGCCGTGAGCTGAAGCTGTTCTCGCAAGCGCTTGTTGCGATCGATGGCAGCAAGTTAAAGGCGGTCAACACGCGTGATCGCAACTTCACCGAGGGTAAGGTCGACAAGCGCCAGAAGCAGATCGAGGAGAGCATCCAGCGGTATCTGAGTGCGCTGGAGACTGCCGATCGGACGCAACCTGCTGAGCTGGAAGCGAAGACAAGTCGACTACAGGACAAGATCGCGCGCTTGCGCGAGAAGATGCGCAGCCTCGACCAGATCAAGGAGCAACTCAAGACGCAGCCTGATGGTCAGCTATCGATGACCGATCCCGACGCGCGTTCCATGGCGACGAGCGGCAGAGGCTCGGGAATGGTGGGCTACAACGTACAGGTGGCAGTAGACGCAAAACACCACCTTATCGTTGCTCATGAGGTCACAAACTCTGGCAGCGACCGGGCTCAGCTCAGCCCTATGGCTAAAGCTGCACGCAATGCGATGGGTAGGAGCAAGCTGCGGGCAGTCGCCGATCGTGGCTACTACAGTGCGCCTCAGATCAAGGAGTGCGCGGATGCGGGCATTGCAGTCATGTTGCCGAAGCCCACGACATCAAGCGCAAAAGCTCATGGTCGATTCGACAGGGCCGACTTCATCTACATCGCCCGCGACGATGAATACCAATGTCCCGCGGGCGAACGTGCGATCTACCGTTTCACCGGAGAGGAGCATGGCATGCAACTGCGTCGCTACTGGAGCAGTTCCTGTCCTCAGTGCCCCATGAAGTCGCGATGCACGCCAAGTCAGTATCGGCGAATTACCCGATGGGAACATGAGTCGGTGCTCGAGGCGGTCCAGCGTCGGCTCAACAAGACACCGGACGCGATGGCGGTACGCAGGCAGACCGTTGAACACGTCTTTGGGACGTTCAAGCACTGGATGGGCCACACACACTTCCTGACACGCAGGCTGCCCAACGTGGGGACCGAGATGAGTCTGAACGTACTTGCCTACAATCTCATGCGAGTCCTGAGAATCCTCGGGTTCAAGAAGACAATGAAAGCGATGCGGCTGGCGGGTGCGTGAGCACTTCATTGGTCCTAAAACGGCCTCCCAATACCGTTTTATAGGGCCTCAGAGCCGTTCAATCGTGCGTCGTGCCGCATTGGCCGCCGAGGCAGTTATCTACGCCAGACGGTGTAAGAGCAGCGCGTCATATTACGGTTCTGTCGATGTTTCCACACAGCGAGGGTCGAACACGGCCCTTGATGACTTGACGTCCAAGCAATCTTGGACCTGATCTGACGCTGACTGAGAGATCAGGTCCCGACTTACACAGCTAACTTTCAGTCTCAAGCCTGATGCTTGCTTGTTCTAAAATCCAGTTCTCAATTCTCTTGTGCCACATGCGAAGCATGTCCAGGGGGCGTCGCCGATAGTGCTTCTCCGCTAGTGCACTAGGCTTGTGCCCCATGATCTGGGCTGACACGCCAGCGGGCATCTCAATCCACTCGCACAGCGTCCCGAAGGACCGGCGCAGGCCATGTACGCTGATGTGCGGCAGCTTGGCATGGTTCAGCGCTTTCATGTGAGCTTTTCTCGGCTCGACAATTCTTCCATCTTCGGCCGTTGGGCTGCTAAAGACCCACTCGTTGATGCGCGGCAGCTGCTCAAGCATCTGAGCGACGTATGGCGTCAACGGGATTACTCTGCCTGCCGCTTCGATTTTGTCTGCGAGTGACAGGCTCCCCCATTGAAAATCCACATCGGTCCATTTCAACTGCGCCAACTCTTCGCGTCGAGCGCCCGTAATAAGCAGGGCCTGAAGGTACGCGGAGATGACTGGATTGGGGATCTTCCGTACTTCGGCGAACCAGAGTTTCAACTGCTCGCGCTGTAGGCAGTCCGTCTTCACTTGCGGGCGTGGTACCGACTCTTTCACCGCGCGAGCGGAGCATGCCTTCGCATGCGCGATGCTCGCAAACGCAGGTTGCTCATCGCACCAACGCAGAAACGCTCGCAGTTTTCTATATGACTGTTCCGCTCCGGTTGGGCGATCTGCTGATTCGGTTGCGAGCCATTTCGAAACTGTATCGGGAGTGAGTTCCGCCAGCCGAAGTTGCATCAGCGGTGCGAGCGGACCAGGTCTGGTTAGTCCTTTTCCGCGAATCTTGGCTCCCCCGCCGGGCTGCGCCAGATTGATGTGGTCTTGCAGATGACGCTCCCCCCAGTTCGATTTGTTTGCTTCTAGATACTTCGCCCACGCCTGAGCGACCGTCGCTTGTTCTCTCTTCATCTGGAGCTCGGCCGTTCTTGCCGCTGCCTGCGCCTCGGCTTTTTCCGCTCGAGGATCGCGTCCTTGGTCTGTTAGGAGCTTAAGGCGCGTTGCCTCAGTTTGGGCCTTCGCAATCGTCCACGTACGGGTGTCGCCGATCGTGATTCGAATTGTCTTGCCGTTGAGGCGTCCTTCGAAGATGAAGGACTTGGCTCCATTCGACGTTACGCGGACGCCTAGGCCAGGTATCTTCGCATCCCAATGAAGCGTTTGCTGCTTCCCGGGTTCTGAGCTGAAATTTGCGACCCGTTCACTGGTGAAGTTGACCTTGTTCATCCCTGATCCATGTAGGTGCTGTGTAGGCGGATTCTATCCGTTTTAGTCACCATCGATCAACGCCAGAAATTTCGGAAATTATTATTTTACTAATAAAATCAGTGGCTTGAATTGATTGTTGGGCGCCGATCAATCTCGGTCACTTAGATGTTGTTCGGCCTTCTAAGCCGACGGTCGGGGGTTCGAATCCCTCTGGGCAGGCCAGCTGCTATGCGATTTCATTTGATTGCGCGAACTTCGGTCTGCGATGCATGTTTTGTGTCCGCGATTCGCCGTTAGCTCTAGATGCCATTGGTGCGAAACGTTCCGGGCAGACCCCCGATGCCCCGATTCCCACGCCGCCGAAATCAAGGGTTTGCCCTAGTGTTGTGCAGTTGGCGCGGCGAAGCGATAATGCGAGCATCGTGAAGTGGCGTTGGTGTCAGTACTCGCTTCCATTTCACGAAACCACAAAGCGCGATGCGCTGTTTTTTTGAATAACGAATGGTAGCGGTACCATCAATGCCTCCCACGACGCTCCCCGAGCGAACATGGCAAGCGAGGCAAGCGTGGCGCGGCCATCACGTGCGACGCCGGTAACGGCATCGATACAGGCATGACGGATGTGACCATGGACCTTTCCCGAACCTCGACGCTGGCCCCGGTGGCGGACGTCGTCGCGCAACTGGGCGAATGCCCGCGTTGGGACGAGCGTCGCGGTGTGCTGTGGTGGGTCGACATTGTCGCGCCCGCGCTGCATGCGTT
This sequence comes from Pandoraea eparura, assembly GCF_902459725.1. Taxonomy (GTDB): domain Bacteria; phylum Pseudomonadota; class Gammaproteobacteria; order Burkholderiales; family Burkholderiaceae; genus Pandoraea; species Pandoraea eparura. Next base: position 69,915 of record NZ_CABPSH010000001.1, on the reverse strand, counting down.
GACGCCAGCCTCCGGCGACGTGCGTACGCTGAGCATGGACGAAGACATCGGTTGCTTCGCGCTGACCGAGGACGGCGGCTTCATCGCCGGCATGCGCAGCGGCGTCTGGCTGCTCGACGGCGAGGGCCGCAAGGTCCGCCAACTGCATGCGCTCGGCGAAGACACCGCCACGCACCGCTTCAACGACGGACGCTGCGATACGGCCGGCCGCTTCTGGGTGAGCACCGTCGACGAGGCAAAAGCCTGCGGCGACGCCTCGCTGTACTGCGTGAGCGGCGCGCAGGGCGAAGCGATGGCGCGCATCGACACAGGCTTCATGACCGGCAACGGCCTGGCATTCAGCCCCGACGGCCGCTGGCTCTACTACTCGGATACCCCACGCTACAAGGTCTATCGCCGCGCGTTCGACGCCGCCACGGGCAATGTCGGCCCGCGCGAGACGTGGCTCACCTTCACGCCGACCGAGACCGATCGCGCTCGCCCGGACGGCGCAGCGGTAGACGCCGAGGGCTGCTACTGGAGTGCGCTGTACGAAGGCGGCCGTGTGGTGCGCATCTCGCCGCAAGGCAAGGTGCTCGCTGAATATGCGCTGCCGGTGCAGTGCCCGACGATGTGCGCCTTCGGTGGCGACGACTTGCGCACGCTGTACGTGACGACGGCTCGCGCCGGGCGTCCTGCCGATGAGCTGGCCCGCCAGCCGCACGCCGGCCGGCTATTCGCCATGCACGTGGATGTGCCGGGCCTGCCCGAGCCGCGCAGCGCGCTGCGCACCACCACGGACTGATTTTGCGCGACCGCTGCCCCTGGCGGCGAAAGACTTGATGACGGATGCGGCCACGCATCCCCGCAATGGAGAATTAGCGATGTTCACACTGCAAGATCCTGATCTGCTGCGCCAGCAGGCCTACATTGGTGGCCAATGGTGCGATGCCGACAACGGCGCCACGCTCAATGTGGTCAACCCGGCCACGGGCGCCGTGATTGGCACCGCGCCGGCGATGGGCGCAGACGAAACGCGTCGTGCGATCGCCGCGGCCGCCACGGCACAGGCCGAATGGCGCCAGACCACCGCCAAGACGCGCGCTGCCGTGCTGCGCAAGTGGCACGACCTGATGCTCGCCAACCAGGAAGATCTGGCGCAGATCATGACGGCCGAACAAGGTAAGCCGCTGGCCGAAGCGCGCGGCGAAATCGGTTTCGCCGCCAGCTTCATCGAGTGGTTTGCGGAAGAAGCCCGCCGCGTCGATGGCGACGTGATCGCGACGCCCGCATCGGATCGCCGTTTGCTCACGATCAAGCAGCCCGTCGGCGTGTGCGCGGCCATTACGCCATGGAATTTCCCGGCAGCCATGATCACCCGCAAGGCCGGCCCGGCGTTTGCCGCCGGTTGCGCCATGGTGCTCAAGCCCGCGATGCAGACGCCATACTCGGCACTCGCGATGGCCGTGCTGGCCGAGCGCGCGGGTCTGCCGAAGGGGCTGTTCTCAGTGGTCACGGGCTCGGCCGAGCCGATCGCCCATGAAATGTCGACCAACCCGACCGTGCGCAAGCTCACGTTCACGGGCTCGACCGCCATCGGCGCACGCTTGATGGCGGCCGGCGCCGCGAACATCCAGAAGCTGTCGCTGGAACTGGGTGGCAACGCGCCGTTCATCGTGTTCGACGATGCGGATCTGGATGCGGCCGTCGACGGCGCCATGATTTCGAAGTACCGCAACGCCGGCCAGACGTGCGTGTGCGCGAACCGCCTGTACGTGCAGGCCGGCGTACACGATGCCTTCGTCGAGAAGCTGGCCGAGCGCGTGCGCGGGTTGCGCGTCGGCGCGGGCACCGAAGCCGACGTGCATATCGGCCCGCTGATCGATACGAAGGCGATGGCCAAGACGCTGGCGCTTTATGACGATGCGCTGGCGCAAGGCGCCACGGCCGTGGTCGAGGGCCACGCGATCGAGCGCGACGGTCTGTCGCCACAGTTCTTCTCGCCGGCGCTGCTCACCAACGTGACGCCTTCGATGCGCGTTGCCCGTGAAGAAATCTTCGGCCCGATCGCTCCCGTGATTCGCTTCGAGACGGAAAGCGATGTGATCGCGCTGGCCAACGACACCGAGTACGGTCTGGCGAGCTATTTCTACAGCCGCGATCTGGCCCGCGTGTGGCGCGTGGCCGAGGCGCTCGAGTTCGGCATGGTCGGCATCAACACCGGTCTCATTTCGACGGCGGAAGCCCCGTTCGGCGGTGTGAAACAATCCGGTCTGGGGCGCGAGGGCTCGAAGTACGGCATCGACGAATATCTCGAACTCAAATACCTCTGCATGGGCCTGTCCTGAGGCGGTTGACGTAGCGCGGTTCAGTAGTCCAACGGCGCCAGCCCCGAGAGGGGCGAGCGTCGGGCATTCCCCAAAGAAGACAAGAGCAGGATATGGAGACGGAAATCTTTACCTTGGCCAGTTTCGCCGTATTCACGGCACTGGTCGGCCTGGTGTCATGGGCCATTACGCGTCGGGCCAAGGATGTGGGCGCTCGCGGCTACTTCATGGCGAGCGGCGGCCTGTCGGGCTGGTTCATCGCGGGTTCGATGATGCTGACGAACCTGTCGGTCGAACAGCTCGTCGGCCTGAATGGCGACGCCTACGCACACAACCTGAGCGCGATGGCCTGGGAGTGCACGGCCGCGATTTCGACCGTCGCGCTGGCAATGTTCTTCCTGCCGCGCTACCTGCGTGGCGGCTTCACCACGTTGCCGCAGTTCCTCGAAGAGCGTTTCGACGCCCGCACGCGACGCATTGTCAGCGGACTGTTCATCATCGGCTATACGCTGGTGGTGAATCCGTCGGGCCTTTATCTGGGCGCGATCACGTTCAACCAGATCTTCGGCGTGCAGCCATTGTTCGGCCTGTCGTATCCGGCAACGATTTCGCTGCTGGTGGTCGCCAGCGGCGCCATCGGCGCGCTCTACGCCGTGTTCGGCGGTCTGCGCGGCGTGGCAGTGTCCGACACCATCAATGGCATCGGCCTGCTGATCGCCGGCCTGATGATTCCGGTGCTGGGCCTGTTTGCCCTGGGGCACGGCGATGCGTTGGCCGGTCTGCACACCGTGCTGCATGCCGCACCGGAGAAGCTCAATGCCATTGGCGGTGCCCACGACAGCGTGCCGTTCGGCACCCTGTTCACGGGCATGATCTTCGCCAACCTGTTCTACTGGTGTACCAACCAGTCGATCGTGCAGCGTACGTTCGCCGCGAAAAGCCTGGCCGAAGGGCAGAAGGGCGTGCTGATCTCGGGCCTGCTCAAGCTGCTGGTGCCGCTGATCATGCTGATGCCCGGCGTGATCGCGTATCACATCTACGCCGGCGGCAGCGCACTGACGCGCCCCGATCTGGCGTACCCGCAACTGGTCACCGACCTGCTGCCGTTCTGGGCCAAGGGCTTCTTCGTGGCCGTGCTGTTCGGTACCGTGATGAGCCACTTCAACGCGGTGATCAATTCGACCGCGACGCTGATCGCCTTTGACTTCTACAAGCCGTGGAAGCCGTCGGCAACCGATGAGCAACTCATTCGTGTGGGCAAGCGGGCGAGCATCGCGATCGCCGTGGTCTCGCTGCTGATCGCACCGATGCTGATGTACGCACCGGATGGTATCTACGCGGTGATGCGCCGTTTCACCGGCTTCTTCAATATCCCGATCATCGCGGTGGTGCTGGTGGGCTTCTTCAACCGACAGGTGGGTGCCACGCCGGCCAAGATCGTGCTGATCTCACATGTGATCGTCTATTCGCTTCTGGTGTTCGTGCTCGACGTGGACAAGCGCTATGGCTTTCACTTCATCCACTTGATGGGCACGCTGTTCGTGCTGGAAGTGGCGCTGATGCTGTTCCTGAGCCGCCGCTTCGCCCGCGAGACGCCGTACTCGCCGACGCCGCGTGCGCATGGCGACACCACCCCGTGGCGCTATGCCAGCAGCATGAGCACGTTCCTGATTGCATTCCTGGTGAGTGTGTACCTGACGTTCTCGCCGCTTGGCCTGGCCAATGCGAACGGGCCGGGCGCGGCCTACGGCAAGCTGATGGCGGCCGTGTGGTGTGTGGCGATCGTGCTGGCCTGGCGCTTTGCCGGCCGCTCGAACGCCTCGGCCCGCGCGGCCCGAACTGCTTGAGCGCTTTCCTGAACCCGGCGCGCGCCAGTCAAGACTGAGCGCGCGCCAGCTACGACCCCCGACACTCATGGAACTTGTACACGACGCGACTTCCTGGGCCTTGCGCCACAACGGCCGCACCGTCATCGCCCACGCTCCCGGCCAACCGTGCTGCTTCGTCGGCCATGGCCAGGAGACCGTGGAGATGTATCGCGGCAACTTTGACATCTCCGATTACGTCGAGGAGCGCGTGGCACTCGCCCATGCCTCGTTCGACGCCACCGACGACAGCCTGCGCGTGTCGCTGGCCCGCGTGGCGGGCGGTCGCGCCGACCTGATCCTGCGCGTCAAGGCAGATGAGCAGGGCGCCACGATCGACTTCGAGTACGCGGCGCCGGGCATCAACCGCCTGTGGTGGCGCGTGCAGGCGGAGTCCGACGAGGCCGTATGGGGCTGCGGCGAGCAGATGTCGTACTTCAACCTGCGCGGGCGTCATTTCCCGCTGTGGACGTCCGAGCCGGGCGTCGGTCGCGACAAGCGCACGCATCTGACCTGGCAGGCCGACGTGACGTCGCGCGCCGGTGGCGACTACTATCACACGAACTATCCGCAGCCGACCTACGTGTCGTCCACACGCTACTGTCTGCATGCGCAGACCACGGCCTATGCAGACTTCGATTTCCGACGCGGCGGCTTCCATGAACTGCAATTCTGGGCCGTGCCCGAGCGCATCGAGCTGCTGACCGCCCGAACGTTCGTCGATCTGGTCGAGCGTATCGCTGCCCGCTTCGGCAAGCCGCCGCGCCTGCCGGATTGGGTGTTCAACGGCGCCATTCTCGGTCTGAAGAACGGCCGCGATCACGCCGACACGCTGCTCGCCAAGAGTCGCGAAGCCGGTGTCGCGGTCGCCGGTCTGTGGTGTGAAGACTGGGTGGGCCTGCGCATCACCTCGTTCGGCAAGCGGTTGTTCTGGGACTGGAAGTGGAACGAAACGCGCTATCCGGGCGGCAAGGCGTGGGCGGCGACGCTGCGCGCCGACGGCGTGCGCTTCCTCGGCTACGTCAATCCGTACCTTTGCAATGACGGCACGCTCTATGCCGAAGCCCGCGACGCTGGCTATCTCGCGACGCGTCTGGACGGCGGGGACTATCTGGTCGACTTCGGCGAATTTTGGTGCGGCGTGGTGGACTTCACGAACCCGGCCGCCTCAGACTGGTTTGCCGAGCGCGTGATCGGCAAAGAGATGCTCGACGCCGGCCTGGACGGATGGATGGCCGACTTCGGCGAATACCTGCCGACCGACGTCAAGCTCGCCAACGGTGTCGACGCCATGCTGATGCACAACGCCTGGCCGACGCTGTGGGCCAAGGTCAACGCCGATGCGGTCGCGTCGCGCGGCCGTACGGGGGATGCGCTGTTCTTTATGCGCGCCGGCTACACGGGCGTACAGAAGTACTGTCCGCTGCTGTGGGCGGGTGACCAGTCTGTCGACTTCACACGACACGACGGCCTGCAGACGGTTGTCACGGGCGCGCTGTCGTCGGGCCTGCTGGGCAATCCGTACCACCACAGCGACATCGGCGGTTACACGAGCCTGTTCGGCAACACGCGCACGCCGGAGTTGTTCATGCGCTGGGCGGAAATGGCCGCGTTCACACCGGTTATGCGCACGCACGAAGGCAATCGTCCAGACGAGAACTTCCAGTTCTGGCAAGACGCCGGCGTGCTGAGCCACTTCGCACAGATGACGCGCGTGTATCGGGCGCTCGCGCCGTACGTGCGCACGCTGGTCGACGACGCCGAGGCGCGCGGCCTGCCGCTGCAACGTCCAATGTTCCTGCATTTCGAGGACGATCGCGCCACCTACGATATCCACGATCAGTACCTGTATGGCCCCGACTTGCTGGTCGCGCCCGTGCATGCGGCGGGTGCCGAGCGTTGGCGGCCCTACCTGCCCGCCGGTGCGCGCTGGACGCACGTGTGGTCGGGCGAGACGTTCGAGGGCGGGGCGCGTGTCGACGTGGCGGCCCCGCTGGGTCAGCCGCCGGTGTTCGTGCGTGCGGGCAGCGCCAACGAAGCGGCGCTGCTGGCCATTGCCAAGGCGTAAGCACGTTACACGTCGGAAAGGGAGCGTCTTGCATGTTCGGTAGTGTCTCGTTGGGTCAGCACCTCGCATTCATTGCGTGCGTGGCGCTGGCCACCTATATCCAGAACCTCACCGGGTTCGCGTTCGGCCTCGTCCTGCTGGGCCTGGTCGGCGCATTCCATATCGCCTCGCTGCCTGTGGCGGCGAACGTGGTGACGATGATGGTGCTGGTCAATGCGGTGATGGTGGTTCGGCGCCGTCCGCAACTGCCTGGCCGCACGCTGGAGCTGATTCTCGGCACCAGCCTGATCGGCGTGGCCGTCGGCGTCTGGATGCTGACGTGGCTGTCGACCAATGCGTCGAACGTGCTGCGCCTCACGCTGGGTGTCGCGATCGTCGTGTGCAGCTTCCTGCTGGTGGCGAGCATGCGCAAGCGCGCGTCGATGTCCGGCCCGCTGGCGTTCGTCGGTTATGCAGGCCTGTCCGGCGTGATGGGGGGCATCTTCGCAAGCGCCGGGCCGCCGATGGTGTTCCACATGTACCGGCAGCCGTTGGAAGCGCAGACCGTCAAGGAAACGCTGGTGCTGCTGTTTGCAGTCAACGCCGTGCTGCGCCTGATCATGGTGGTCTCGCAGCACCATTTCGACGATGCATCGATCGCGCTGAGTCTGGAGGCGCTGCCGGTGGTGCTGGGGCTGACGTGGTGTGCGCGTCGCTATCCGCCGGGCTGGTCCCCGACGATGGTGCGGCGGGTGGTGTTTGCACTGTTGCTGGGCGCGGGCACGAGCCTCGTCGTTCCCGCCCTGACGGCGCTGCGCTGAGTCGCGCACCCCGTCGCGCCGGTTGACGCGGGTGGGTCAGGTGCTTTCGCGCTCGATCAACTCGTATTCCATCGGATTGTCGCGTTGCACGTGCTCGGCCGGCGCCTCGCCGTCTTCCGTGCGCAGTGCGTCGAGTACGCGCAGGGCGGCCACGCGGCCCATCTCGTAGCGCGGCGGGCGGATGGTGGTCAGACTCGGCAGCAGCTTGTCCGCGATGCTCAGGTCGCCGAAGCCCATGATCGCGCAGTCGCCCGGAATGGCAATGCCGGCACGCAGGCCGTGCAGCAGGGCGCCCGCCGCCAGATTATCGTTCGCGAAGATGATGGCCTCGGCCGGCCAGCGGCCTTTGCGCAGCGTGTCCAGCGCTTCCTTGCCGGCTTCCAGCGGTGCCTGCATCGGCGCCTGATACGTCGACGGCGTCAGCCCCAGCGATTCCATCGCCCGGGCATAGCCTTGCGCACGCTCCATGGCGCGTACGTCTTCCGGCTGGCCCGTATGCACGAAAACGATGCGGCGATAACCCTTGTCGTACAGGTACTGCGCCGAATCGCGACCCACGTCGAAGTGCGAGAAGCCCACCTGGATACGCTTCGCATGGGGCTTGTAGTCCCACGTCTGCACCACCGGGATGTTGGCCTTGTCCAGCAGGTCTTCCGTGCCGCGCGTGTGCTGGTGACCGATGAGGATGAGTGCGGCGGGCGACCAGCCGATGAAGGCGCGCACCGCCTCTTCCTCTTCGGCGCTCGAATAATTGCTCGACGCCAGCAGCAACTGGTAGCCGTGCGGCCGAAGCGTGTCGGTCACGCCCTGAACCGTCTCGCCGAACACGCCGCCCGCGATGTTCGGAATCACCATGCCCACCACCTTGCCACGCGCCGAGGCCAGGCCGCCCGCGAACACATTCGGCACGTAGCCGGTCTGCTCGATGGCCTGCGCAATGCGTTGCTGCGCCTCCTGCGCGACCAGTTCGCGCTGACCGAAGTAGCGCGACACCGTCATCGGCGACACGCCAGCCAGCTCCGCGACATCGCGAAGTTTGATGCGGCCGGAACCGCGCCGCTTGCGGGAAGGGGCATTCATGAGATTCGGGTATTCCTCTAGTGTCGGTTGATTGACGGGATGAGAGCGGTAACAGATACTAACCAATGTTAGCGGTAACAAATCGAGACTGCAATCGACGCAGTGCCCCGGTCGACACCGCGAGCCGCCCCCGCTACGCGACGGATGGCACGGGAGAGCCAGTCAGCATGACGAACGAGACAAAGACAGTGAACAAGCCACGCAAACGCCTTGAAGACCTGCGCAGCCAGCGCTGGTTCGCCCCGGACGACATGCGATCGTTCGCGCATCGCCAACGGCTGCAGCAGATGGGCCTGCGACGCGAAGAATTCATGACCCGCCCGGTCATCGCCATCATCAACACCTGGAGCGACCTGTCTCCATGCCATGCGCACTTGCGCGAGCGCGCCGACGCTGTGCGTCGCGGCATTCTCGCGGCGGGCGGCATACCGTTCGAGCTGCCGGCGATGTCGCTGGGCGAGGTGATGGTCAAGCCGACCACGATGATCTATCGCAACTTCCTGGCCATGGAGAGCGAGGAGCTGCTGCGCTCGCTGCCGATCGACGGCGCGGTGCTGATGGGCGGCTGCGACAAGACCACGCCGGGCCTGTTGATGGGTGCGCTGTCGGCTGACCTGCCGTGCCTGTTCGTGCCGGCCGGGCCGATGCTCAACGACCGTCACCGCGGCCTGGCCGTGGGCGCGGGCACGCACACCAAGAAGTTCTGGGACGAATACCAGGCCGGCAACATCGAGCAAAGCGAATGGATTGCCCTCGAAGCGCGCATGACGCGTGCGCCGGGCACCTGCAACACGATGGGCACGGCCAGCACCATGACCTCGATCGTCGAGGCGATGGGCTTCACGCTGCCGGGCGCCACCAGCATTCCCGCGATGGACGCGGCGCACCCGCGCATGGCATCGCAGGCCGGCGAGCGCATCGTCGACATGGTTTGGGAAGACCTCAAGCCCAGCACGTTCTTCAACGAGCGCTCGGTGGCCAACGGCATCGCCACGTACATGGCGCTGGGTGGCTCGACCAATGCCGCCATTCACCTGATCGCCATTGCCGGCCGCGGCGGTGTGAAGCTTACGCTCGACGACCTTCACCGCCAGGGGGAGGGCGTCCCCGTACTGGCCAACGTGTTCCCCTCGGGCGACCGACTGATGGAAGACTTCTATTACGCCGGCGGCCTGCCGGCGCTGCTCAACCAGATTCGTGAACACCTCGATCTGGATTGTCTGACGGTGACCGGCAAGACGCTGGGCGAGAACATCGCCGATATCCCGAACGTCGACCCGACCACGGTACGCCCGCTCGACAACCCGGTGACCCAGGGCCGGGCGCTGGCCGTGCTGCGCGGCAACCTGGCGCCGTCCGGCGCGGTGATCAAGCCGAGCGCGGCGAGCGATAAGTTCCTCAAACACGAGGGCCCGGCGCTGGTGTTCGACTCAATCGCCGAGATGAACCGTCGCATCCACGACCCCGAACTGGACGTGGACGAAAACACCGTGCTGGTGTTGCGCGGCGGTGGTCCGTTGGGCGCGCCTGGCATGCCGGAGTGGGGCAACCTGCCCATTCCGAAGAAGCTGCTCGCCGCCGGCGTGCGCGACATGGTGCGTCTGTCGGACGCGCGCATGAGCGGCACCCACTATGGCACCTGTGTGCTGCACATCGCGCCGGAAGCGGCTGCGGGTGGCCCGCTCGCGCTCATCCGCACGGGCGATATTGTCGTGCTCGACGTGGCCGCCGGCCGTCTCGACATGCGTGTGTCGGACGAGGAACTGGCGCGTCGCCGCGCCGAGTGGACGCCGCCGCCGGGGACGCGTCAGCGCGGCTACACCAAGCTGTACGTCGAACACGTCAAGCAGGCCGACGAGGGCTGCGACTTCGACTTCCTGATGGGCCACGAGACGCCCGTCGAACCCGCCATCTTCTGAGGATTCCCCGATGAGCCAAGCTCCCGAAAATCGCTTTCTGAAGGCTATCTCGGCCGCACCGGTGCCACTGGGCACGTGGGTGATGTCAGGGACATCAAGCACCGCCGAAGCACTCGGTTACGCCGGCTTCGACTGGCTCGTGGTCGACATGGAACACGTACCGTACGAGTTTCGCGACACGCTGCAGATGCTGCAGGCCATCACTGGTACCGGGGCGATGCCGGTGGTACGTCTGGCCGGCAACGACCCGGTGATGATCAAGCGCGCACTCGACATGGGGGCACCGTCGCTGATGATTCCGTTCGTGCAAACCGTCGAAGACGCGCAGCGCGCCGTGTCGGCATGCCGGTATCCGCCGCAGGGCGAGCGCGGCTACGCCGCCATGCACCGCGGCAGCCGCTACGGCACGTGGGCCGGCTATGGCGAGCAGGTCAACGCCACCGTGACGTGCATCGTCCAGCTCGAAACGCCGGAGGCCATCGGCCGTCTTGAGGAGATCGCGGCAGTGCCGGGCGTCGACGCGCTGTTCGTCGGTCCGGGCGACCTGTCGGCCGCGCTGGGCAAGATTGGCAACATCGCCGATGCCGAAGTGCAGGCACTGATTGCCGATGCGGCACATCGCGCGCGCGCCATCGGCAAGCCGATCGGCATCGTTGGTCCGAACCCGCAAATGGTGAGCCAGTTCGTCGAGATGGGTTACACGTTCGTGGCCATCGCGTCGGACCTCGGCATGATGATGCGCCAGGCCAACGCATTCCTCGCGGAACTCAAGGGCGCCACGCGCGCCGCGGTACCCCAGGCCGGCCCGTACTGACGGCAGAACCGCGGCCCGGGTCCGAGGAGGGGCACGGGCTGCAAGGATTGCACGGGTGCGGTAAACCCGCACCGACATGACATAACGACAAGCAAGACCTCAACGTCTGCCCCGGGCAGGCGATGCGGGTTCAGGAGACGACGATGGCGACGGTGAATTTCGAACGCGTGGTCAAGGCTTACGACAACGGCGTGACCGTGCTGCACGACATCAACCTCGACGTGAAGAGCGGCGAGTTCGTGGTGTTCGTGGGGCCGTCCGGTTGCGGCAAGTCCACGCTCATGCGCATGCTGGCCGGTCTGGAGACGCTCAGCGATGGCGGCATTTCCATTGATGGACGGCGCATCGAAGGCCTGGCGCCGCGCGAGCGCGACATTGCGATGGTGTTCCAGGATTACGCGCTGTATCCGCACAAGACCGTGTTCGAGAACATGGCCTTCGGCCTGCGTCTGCGCAAGACGCCCAAGGCCGAGATCGAGCGGCGCGTGCGTGAAGCGGCCGACATGCTCAAGCTCGGCCATCTGCTCGAGCGCAAGCCGCGCAACCTTTCGGGCGGCCAGCGCCAGCGGGTGGCAATGGGGCGTGCGATCGTGCGCGACGCGAAGGTATTCCTGTTTGACGAACCGCTCTCCAACCTCGACGCTAAGCTGCGCAACGAGATGCGCGTGGAGATCAAGAAGCTGCACCGAAAACTCGGGGCCACGATGATCTACGTGACTCACGATCAGGTCGAGGCGATGACACTGGCCGATCGGATCGCCGTGCTCAACGGCGGCTACGTGATGCAGTACGGCACGCCCGACGAGATCTATCACGCACCGGCCAACACATTCGTGGCAGGGTTCACCGGCTCGCCGCCGATGAACCTGCTGCGTTTGCAGGCCAGCGCGGGCATCGCGAGCGGCAACGGGGTGGCGCTGCCGCTGCCGGTGCAGGTACGCACGGCGCTGGGCGATCGCGCAGAAGTGATCTTTGGCGTGCGCCCCGAGAACGTGGCGCTCGCGCACGGTCCCGCCGAGGGCAGACTGCGCGTGAGCGGGCGCGTGACGGTGGTCGAGCCGATGGGCGCGGAAACCGTCTGCACCTTCGAGGTGGCGGGGCAGGCGCTGGTCGCGCGGCTCGCCCCGGAAGTGCGCCTGGTGCCCGGCGACGAAGTATCGCTGCAACTCGACGCAGAACGCACTCATTGGTTCGACGCGGTCGACGGCAATGTGCTCTGCGCAATTGTCGGTGCGCGCCAGGCCGCCTGAAGTCGCCCCGACACGCCTTTCGCCGAGACAGTGATTTCGGCATTGCATCCCATAAATAACGACATCGTCTGATCAGGAGACAACCATGATCCATCCGTCCGCTCGCCTCGCCGCCGCCACGCTTGCCGCTGTGCTCGTTGCCGGTGCCGCCCAGGCCCATGCCGAAACCGTGACGCTCAAGGTGTTTGCCGGTGGCTCCGGCCAGCGCCCGGACCTCGTGCGCAAAGCGCTCGACGACTATGAAAAGCACAACCCTGGCGTGAAGGTGGCGATGGAGACCGGCGGTGCCACGTCGGATCAACAACGCCAGTACCTGTCCACGCTGCTCAACGCCAAGGACAGCTCGCTGGACGTGTTCATGATCGACATCGTCAACCCGGCCCAATACCTGACGGCGGGTTGGATCGCGCCGCTGGACGCCTACGTCGGCCCGGCCGCCGAAGCGCTCAAGGGCTATCTGCCGGTCTATGCGCGCGCCGATGTCGTCGACGGCAAGGTCGCCGCGCTACCTGGCTTCGCCGACGGCATGTTCATGTACTACCGCAAGGACCTGCTCGCCAGGTACCACATCGCCGAGCCGAAGACGTGGGACGAGCTGTCCGCCGCCGCGAAGACGATCCAGTCGAAGGAAGGCAATGCCAACCTGCAGGGGCTGTCGATCCAGGGGGCGCCGATCGAAGGTGCCGTCTGCACCTTCCTGCTGCCGTACTGGAGCCAGGGCAAGGAACTGACCGACGCGAGCGGTCGCATGACGCTCGACAAGCATGCTGCGGTGGCCGGCATGAACATGTGGACCGCCATGATGGATCAAGGCGTCATCAAGAAGAACGTTGCTGAAGTGAAGACGGGCGATACCGTCAACGAATTCAAGGCAGGGCAGGCCGTGTTCGCGGTCAACTGGGGCTTTGCGTGGAACCACTTCGAAGCCGACAAGGATTCCGTGGTCAAGGGCAAGGTCGGCGTGATGCCGCTGCCGGCCATGGCGGGCGGCAAGTCCGCCACGTGCGTCGGCGGCTGGCAATGGGCCGTGTCGAACTTCTCGAAGCGCAAGCCCGAAGCGGCCAAGTTGATCCGCTACCTGTCGTCGCCTGAAGTCGCCAAGATGCTTGCCGTGCAGGGCTCGCTGATGCCCGTATTTCCGGTCACGTATCAGGATGCGGACGTGCTGGCGAAGAACCCGTGGTTCCAGTCGGCGGGCCTGATTTTGAATCAGACCGGCCGTGCGCGTCCGGTCACGCCGCGCTACAGCGAAGTGTCCGACGTGATCCGCACCAATACGTCGGCCATCCTCGGCCGTTCGCTTCCCGCGACCGATGGGATTGACCAGATCGAAGCTCGCCTGCGGCGTGTGCTGCGCTGAGCGGCGGGACTTCGCACTGACAAGAGGGTATCGCCATCATGCCAACCTTGACTCCCGACAGCGCGCCCGGCCCGGCGCCGGTGCGCGCGATGCGCCCGACGCGTAGCCTGGCCGACCCAAGCGACGGGCAGCTTGCCGTGCTCCTGTTGCTGCCGGCGGCGCTGCTGCTCGGCCTGATCGTGGTGTATCCGATCGGGCGGCTGCTCTATAACGCATTCTTCGACATCCGGCTCTCGGGCGTTGATGCCGTGCCGGCATTCGTTGGCCTGCGCAACTTCATCGACGTGCTGCACGATCCGGACTTCTGGAACGCCACCCGCAACACGTTGCTGATCGCGGCGATCACGGTGCCGGGCGCGTTTCTGGTCGGCCTGCCGCTGGCGCTGCTGGCCAACATGCCGTTCAAGCTGCGCTGGCCGATCCGGCTGGCGCTCTTGATGCCGTGGGCGCTGCCGCTGGCGTTTTCGGGCCTGATCTTCGCGTGGTTCTTCAACACGGACTACGGCATCGTCAACGACATCCTGCGCCGACTCGGCTTCGCACCGGTATCGTTCCTGCTGATGCCGGGCTGGGCGTTCGCGGCCGTGTGCCTGACCACGATATGGAAGACGTCGTCGTTCGTCGCGCTGATTCTGCTCGCCGGGCTGCAAACCATTCCGCGTTCGCTGTACGAGGCCGCCGAGGTCGACGGCGCGAGCAAGTGGCAGCAGTTCCGCTACATCACGCTGCCGATGCTCGTGCCGTCGATTGTCGTGGCGATGATCTTCCGCACGATCACCGCGCTGCAGACGTTCGACATTCCCTTCACGATGACGCACGGCGGCCCGGGCAACAGCACCATGACATTGGCCATGCTGATCAACACCACCACGATCGACTACCTCGACGTGGGTTATGGGTCCGCCCAGGCGGCCTTCATGTTTCTGATTTCGCTGGCGATCAGCGTGTTCTACCTGCGCTTCGTGCGTGGCGGGGGTGACAAATGAAAGCATTCGAGACCCTTTTCGGCGGCGCACGCCTGCGCTGGATCGCCGGTGCGCTGGTGGTTGTCAACGGCTTTTTTCCGGCGTTGTGGATACTGCTGACGTCGCTCAAGAACGAAGCCGAACTCGTCGCCAAACCGATCACGTATCTGCCGCACGCCCCGACGCTGTCAAACTACGTGCACGCGTTCGGCGATCAACCGCTGCTGCTGTTCCTGATGAACAGTGCGATCGTGGCATTGGCTTCCACGGCACTGGCCGTGGTGGTGGCGGCCGGTGCCGCGTATGCGATTGCGCGGCTCGATCTGCGCTGGCGCGGGCTGATCCTGTCGGCAATCATCGCCTCGTCGATGTTTCCGCTCGTGACGCTGCTCGTTCCGATCTTCCAGATCATGCGCAGTCTGAACCTGCTCAACACCTATGCGGCCCTCGTGCTGCCTTATACGGTGCTGAGCCTGCCGGTGTGCACGCTGGTGCTGGTGAGCTTTTTCCAGGCGATTCCGCGCGATCTGGAGAGTGCCGCCATGCTCGACGGCTGCACTCGACTCGGCGCGCTGGTGCGTATTGTGTTTCCGCTGTCGGCCCCGGGCGTTTTCACGGCGGCTATCCTGGCGTTCGTCAACGCGTGGGACGAATTCCTGTTGGCGCTTTCGCTGAACTCTGCGCCGGCGTATCGTACGCTGCCGGTTGGCATTACCCTGTATCAGGGCGAATATGCCTTCCCGTGGCCGCTGATCGCAGCGGCGCTGGTGGTGGCGATCGTGCCGGTGGCAGCCCTGATGGCGCTGTTCCAGGAGCGCGTCATTGGCGGACTGACCTCGGGTGGACTCAAAGGATAGGCATGACGAAGGGCGAACACGCAGACCTCGAAATCCTGGCGTTGGCGGCCGACGGCTGGCAGGTGGAATTGCTGCCCGCGCTTGGCGGCACCGTGCTCACGGCGCGCTGGCGTGAGCATATCGTAATGCGCGACCGGCGCGGCGAAGCCCTGGGCGACACGCCCGTGCCGGGCACGCCTGCCGCTGTGCCGAACGTGCGTCGTACGGCCAGCTATCCGCTGGTGCCGTATTCGAACCGGGTGCGAGAGGGCGTGTTCACGTGGCAAGGGGCGCGTTACGTACTGCGCCAGAACTTCGCGGGCGAGCCGCATGCGCTGCACGGATTCGCCTGGCAACGCGCCTGGCAGGTGACCGAGCGCGAGGCGAACGCGGTGACGATGCAACTCTCACACGCGGGCGACGCCGACTGGCCGTTCGCCTGCGACGTCACGCAACGTATCTCCATCGACGGCGATACGCTCGAATTCTCGCTGGCCCTGACCAATCGCGATACCCGAGACATGCCGGCGGGGCTCGGTTGGCATCCGTTTTTCCCGCTCACCGACGCCACGCGTCTTACGGTGCCCTGGACGGCCATGCTGGTCAACGGCGCAGATAAGATGCCGACGGCCGTGGTGCCGGTGCCCGAGGCACTCGATTTCCGCCGGGGCCGCGCGTTGCAGGATGTCGTTGTCGACAACTGCTTTACCGGCTGGCACGGCGTAGCGCTTGTCGAAGAGCGCACCTACCAAATGGAAATTCGCGCGCACGGCACACCCGCCGTGGTGTTCTTCCGCCCGCAGGGCCAGGACTTCTTCGCGTTCGAGCCGGTCTCACACACCAATGGCGCGCTCAACGGACTGCCTGGTGGCGATGTTCGGGCCATTGGCATGCAGACACTGGCGCCGGGTCGGACATGCCGGGCAGGCATGACGTTCACGCTGTCGCCACGCACGTCGCCAAACGGTTTTACCGGGGGCTGAGCCCCCACGTCACTTCAGCATTCAGGTCAGGAATCACCATGACACAGGCAGCAACCTACTCCAGTCTCGCCAACCGCGTCGTCTTCGTCTCGGGCGGTGCCTCGGGCATCGGCGCGTCGCTTGTCAACGCCTTCGTTGGACAGGGCGCCCGCGTTGCCTTCTGCGACATCGACGCCGCTGCCGGCGCGGCACTGTGCGAGCAACACGACGCGACCGTGCGCCCGTGGTTCGCGCCGTGCGACGTGCGTGATATCGAGGCGCTGCGCCGCGTGCTCGACGACGCGGCTGCCGCGCTCGGCCCGATCACGGTGCTCGTGAACAACGCCGGGCGCGACGATCGCCACACGCTTGCCGAGCTCACGCCCGAGCGCTGGAACGAATGCCTGTCGGTGAACCTGTCGCACCATGTCTTCGCCATCCAGCGCGTGGCACCTGGCATGGCCGCCGCCGGCGGCGGTTCGATCATCAACCTGGGCTCGATATCGTGGCTGCGCGGTCGCCCGAACCTGGTCGGGTACACCGCATCAAAGGCCGCGATCAGTGGCATTTCGCGCACGCTCGCCCGCGAACTCGGTGGCGAGAACATTCGCGTCAACGCGCTGCTGCCGGGCGCTGTCGTCACCGATCGTCAGGCCGCGCTGTGGCGAGATGATTCGGCCGATCAGCAGTTCATTGATCTGCAATGCCTGAAGTTCCGCGTCGAGCCGAAACACATCGCGGACATGGCGCTGTTCCTCGCCTCGGAGCAATCCGCAGCGGTGACCGGCCAGAGCCTGATCGTCGACGCCGGTCTCGCCCAGGTGTCGGTGGTCGGCTGAGAGCCATTGCCGCGCGTGATCGAATCCGACAGGGCGGGGTACCTGTCGGAGGGCAAGGCATGGGTGGCGCACGCGTCCCGCATGCCCGTGCGCCCACCCCCGCAAAGTGTCGTAAAAGTGCCGCATGGCACGGCGGCAGCGGGTTTTCCCGGCTGTCATATGCCGAATATTGCCTCTACGATACAACTCAAATTGATAGCGCTACCAAAAATTTTGCCTTGAAATGGTAGCGGTATCATTCTGGCGGTTGAAAATTGACCGTCAAAAGCGCAAGCGGGCGTTGTATAAACGAGCCCGCCAACACAACGTGACGCACATAACAACATCAGGAGACTCGCATGGTGCATCGTCAGATCAAGGGTTGGGTGGCCGGACTTGGCTTGTTGGCAGCGGCAGGCGCGGCGCACGCGCAGTCGTCGGTGACGATCTACGGTATCGTCGACGCCGCGCTGCAATACGTAAAGTTCGACAAGGGGGTGCCGGCCACGGCGAGTGCCGCGAGCGGCAACCTGCAGGCGTCCCGCATGGGCTTCCGCGGCTCGGAGGATATGGGCGGAGGCTATCGTGCCAACTTCCAGCTGGAAACGGGCTTCAACACCTACACCGGTGTGGGCGGTGGCACGACCGAGTGGAACCGTGGCGCTGCCGTGGGCTTGTCCGGACCGTTCGGCAGCGTGGACGTCGGCTATCTGTACCTGCCTATCTACTGGGCGTTCCTGGGGTCCGACGTCGCGACCTATGGCCTGGCCAACCCGGCCGCGATCATGAGCCTCGAGCACTCGGTCACGTTGGGAACGTCGGGCACGGGTGGCTTTTACAAGAACGCCGTTCGCTACCGAACACCCGACTATCGCGGCCTGACGGCCGAGCTGGGCTACTCGTTCGGCAGCCAGAACGCCACGGGCCAGACGGCCGACGGCCGCAACATGGGCTTCAACACCCAGTACAAGCACAACAAGCTGTGGGTCGGATACGGCTTCAACCGCTATCAATACTACGGCGATCTGATGACGACGACGCCGTCTTCGCAACTCACGCAGGTTTTGTCGGCGACCTACGACTTTGGTCCGGTCGTGCTCGGCGGCAACTACCTTTACTCCAAGCGCACCGATCCGACCACGAACTGGTTCGCTTCGGCAGAGATGATCAACGCGCGCATTCCGCTGACCTACAGCGACGTGAACATCGGCATTGCGCGTCGGATCGAGGCTAACGGCGCCCGTGCAATGGCGTACAGCCTGGGTTACGTGTACTTCCTGTCCAAGCGCACGCAGTTGTACGCGTATGGCTCGTATATCCAGAACAACGGCAAGTCGACGCAGGGCTTCGCCCTGCTGAACTCGGCCTACGGGACGGTCACGCCGGGCTTCGACCCGTGGGCCTTCACCGCCGGTCTGCGGACGTCGTTCTGACGCCAGCCTGCTGCGGTAAGCAAACGCACCGCAGCGGGCATCCGGTACCGGATGTTGTGATTCAATGCGGCGGCGCGTGCTTATGGCCACGCTTTCGCATTCGGCTGGGACCCAGCGAACGGCGCATGCCGGTGATGTGGGGCCGGAACTGTCGGCCCGGCCCATAGTCACCTGCACGCCGGCGCGATCGGCAAGTCGCTCAATTGCATGCAGGCGTCGAGCAGGGGGGGATTTGTGGACGACGCCAAGCAACTGGCGAGTGGTGGCATCGACGGCGGGCAGGCGCTCGCCCTGGTGCTGCCTGAAGCGGTGAAGCGCCTCGGTCAGCGACATGTCCGTCGTGATGACGTGCAGGAAGTCTTCGCGCAGCACGTCGTGCATGATCGAGCGATTGGGCAACGATCACGTGCTCCACGAGCGTCTTCTCCAGCATGTCGCACAGTGCCGCATCGGGGCGTGCCTGATCGTCTTCGGCGGAGAAGCCCAGCGTCTGCCCCAGCACGTACATCGGAAATGACATCGGGAACGGCGGCCTCAATTGCGCAGGCGTGGCGCCGGCGTCGAGGAGGTCACGCCTCATCGGTTCGAACGATAACAGATTCGGCAGGCGCAGCCGCAACTGCTTGAGCAGTCCGGCCGCTTGTTCGAAGAGCGAGAGCACACATAGGACCGTAATGACAGGCTGCGGCCTCGATCCACTCCCCGGCGTGCGGTCTCCCACACACCTCACGACCTCAGATCGCCGTCATCGCTTCGCGCTCTTCCGCCGTGAGGATAGGGCCATCCAGGGTGACTTGCGAGTGGTCGTCCTTGAACTTCGCGATGATCGGCTTCAGCTCGCTCTTGATGTGCTTTTCGCTGTAGCCGTTGAACAGATGACCGAGCAGACCCCGACGCAAGTCACTGCTTCCCATGTACCAGTCGGCAATCGGGAACGTCAGGTTCATGTTGTACTTCATCATGATGCCCATGTTGTGGTGGGCGGTGTGATGCCGGCGAATCGTATTGATGAACGGCATGTTGCGTACGAACCAATTCTCATGACAGTGGCAGCAGTAATGGAACGTCTCGTAGATCACATACTGGCCGACCATCGTCAGAAAGACCATCCAGCCGGCGTTCGTGCCCAGGATCAGTGAGGTCACATAGCCCAGGGCGCCGCCGCCCACACCCAGCGTCATCAGCACGCGCCACGGAAAGAAGACGATGCGGAATTCGCGCGTCGTGTCGATCGTCGACAACTGGTCGCTGAAGTATTGGTGATGCTGGCGAGTGTGGCGATTGTAGATCTCGCGTAATCCCCAGACGTTCACGCGGCGGTGCATGACAAAGCGATGCATGAACCACTCCACGAAGTTGCCCGCCAGGAAGACAGGAATCATCAACAGCCATTCCCACGTCGGGTGCTGCAATCGACTGACCGCATAGACGACCGCACCGATCGCCACGATATACATCACGACGATATGCAAAAGGCCGTTATACATCGGGCTGATGTCGGACTTGTACTGCTCTCGGAATTTCAGTTGACGTTCGGTAATCATGGTTTGTCTCCTGCGTTTGAATCAATGGGAAATGGCAAATAGACAACTAACATATTAGTTGTTCGAGCGCAAAAGTCAACCGGATTGCGTGCATGGCTCGGGATGGCAATTGAATCGGTGAAAGCACGGCGGGGGACTGCCATGCGCCAGACGATGCGCGGGATGACACGGCGGCCTGCTTCGGCCCGCCGCCGGTCATGCGGCGCTACGGGGGAGATCGGCGGGAACGGTTGCCCGCCGATCGGCGCGCCTTAATGTGAAAAGTCAATGTGAAACGTCTTCGAGCGATCGGCCTTTGGTTTCCACGCCCAGCAGCAACACGGCAAGGGCGGCGATGACGAAGGAGAGCGCGCCCATGGTAAAGACGCCGGCCTGCCCCCATGAAGGAAGCAGTATGCCAATGGCAGACGGGCCGGCCAGAGACCCGATGCGGCCGATGGACGATGCGAAGCCGGAACCCGTCGCACGCGTGCGGGTCGGGTAAAGCTCTGGCGTGTAGGCATACAGTACCGACCACATGCCGAACAGGAAGAACTGCATCATCAGCCCTGCGGCAATCAACTGCTCGACGGGGGCCCTGGCGCCGGCCGCCTGGCCGTAAAGATAAGCGGCCGCGGCACGTCCCAGCAGCATCAGCGCGCATGTTGGCTTGCGGCCCCACTTTTCCAGCAACCATGCCGCGAACATGAACCCGGGAATCCCCGCCAGCGAGATGTAGACCGTATAGAGCACCGATTTGGTCAGTTCATAGCCGGCCTGTTGCAGCAGCGCCCCCAGCCATGTCGTCAGTCCGTAGTAGCCGAGCAAGGCAAAGAACCAGGTGGTCCAGAGCATGGCGGTTCGTTTGGCGTAGATGCCGGTCCAAAGCTCTGCGAAGCGTGCCTTCCTGCCGGATTGGGCGCGAGGCGCGCTCGGTGTCATCGTGGGCGCTGGCAACTGGCGTCCATAGGCTTGTTCCACCTTGGCCTCGATGGTGTTCATCACGTCCGACGCCGCTTTCATGCGCCCGGTGTCTTCGAGCCACCGCGGCGACTCGGGCACCATGCGCCGGATGACGAACACAAACACGGCCGGGACCGACAAGGCGATGAAAATGCCGCGCCAGCCGATGACCGGAAGCATGAAGTACGCGAAGGCGCCAGCCACGATGAACCCGATCGGCCAGAAACCTTCCAGGATCGCAACGTATCTGCCGCGGCTCTTGGCCGGCACGATCTCCGAGACCATCGACAGGCCGATGGGGAACTCCATGCCCATGCCGAAGCCCAGGAGTACGCGGTACACCATCAGCGAATCGACGTTGTGTGCGAAGCCGCACATCAGACTACCGACGCCCCAGAAAATCATGCTGATCTGGAAGATCGGCTTTCTACCGAACTTGTCCGCCAGCAGACCGGCGATGGCGGCGCCGGCGAACATCCCAAGGAAGCTGGCGCTGGCCAGCAGCCCGGCCTGCGCGGCCGACAGGCCGAATTCGGTCTTGATCGACCCCAGGACAAAGGTCATCAGACCCAGGTCCATCGAATCGAAGAACCAGGCGGTGGCAATGATCGAGAACAGGGTTCTCTGGTAGCGGGTCATCGGCAGCCGCTCTAAACGCGCAGCGACCCCAACACCCAGCCGCGACGCGGCGGTGGACATATCCATGCTTGTGTCTCCTCCAATATATGCTACTGATAATCAGCTAACATGTTAGACATCGAGGCGCAAAGAGGCCGGTAGGTCCGGCCAGGTTTCTATGGGTAGCTTTGCGTCGCTTCGGCACCGGGCGGAAACGCTCAGTCGGCAGCGAATCTCTCTGTCGTCTCGTCTTGAAGACGGCCACGCCATGCGTTATGAATGATGCCCGCATAGCTGTCTTCAATATTCCCAACCGGGAACGCTTTCGCCAACCGAGTCACGCCAAGCGAATCGGTGAGCAAATCCTGTAAGGATGTCTGTGAGATCCCGAACGCGTTGAGATCGGTGGGAATCCCGAGCTGGCCGACCAGGTCGCGCAATTTGCGCGGCAACGCGCGCACCGCCTGGCGTTCGTCATTCGTCTGGATACCGAACATTCTGGCAACCTCCAGAAGCTCGGCGTGTCGCGACGCGCTCAGGGCGTCGATGACATAGGGCAACACAACGGCATTCGTCGCGCCGTGGGATTGATGTGTGAGGGCGGCGACGCCATAGGCGATGCCATGCACCGCATTCAGCCCCGCGCTGCCATAGGACATGGCCGCGTAGACGCTGGCGTAGCACATGCCGACGCGCGCCTCGACGTCGTTGCCGTCCCGATAGCAACGCAGCAGATATTGCGCACAGAGCTGGATGGATTCGCGTGCGAACAACATCGTCAAGCTGCTGCGGCCGCTATAGCCCGGGTCGACGCTGCCGCCTCGCTCGAACCGGCTCGAGTCAAGGGTGACGAACGACTCAAGGGCGTGCGTGAGCGCATCGATGCCGGATTCCGCCGTGACCTTGGGCGGGCAGGTGAAGGTGAGTTCGGGGTCGACGGCGGCGATGACCGGGCGAAGCCGGTTGTCCATCACGGCGGTCTTGATGCCGGTTTTCGTGTCGAACAGTATGGTGCCGGGCGTCAGCTCGGAGCCTGTGCCGGCCGTCGTCGGCATCGATATGTGGTCGATGATCGGCGTATCGCTCGTGATGCCGGCGCCGAAGTCGCGAACGGGCCGCCCCGAAGGCAGCGTGACGCACAGCGCCTTGGCAAGATCGATATTGCTGCCGCCGCCCAGGGAAACGATGTGATCGGGCAGACGACCGTCCAGCTTGACGCGCAGGTCCGCCGTTGTTTGGTCGCACAGATCGGTGGTGGGGTCCGGCTGGCCGCCGGCAAAGACATCGACGTGAATGCCGAGGCGCTTGCAGGCCGTCACGTAGTCGGTCACCCAGGACGTTTGCTCGGCGAAGAAGCGATCGGTGACGAGCCATCCGTGCCGATAGCCGATGCTGTGCAAAAGACGGGGAAGCTTTTGACGGTAGCCACGTTCGATGATCAGTCGGGAAGGGGCGCAAAAGTGGATGCAATCGTCAAGCCTCATGAAGTCGTCTCCGGGGTGTTCGGGCATCGGGATGCCGTGCGGTGTTGCGTGAGAAAGTGGCGCATGGCGACGCAGACCTCTTGCGTGTTCTGCGTCAGGATCGAATGGCGCGCGCCCGGAATCTCGTGCAGCGTCGCGTGGCGAATTCCGTCGCGCATGCGGTATGCGTGATCGATGGGACAGTCTTCGTCTTTGCTCCCATGGATGAGCAACGCAGGTACGCCCACGTGCGCCAGATTCGGGAGATGGGATATCCGCTTCATCGCGTTCCATGTCCACGACACCGTGCGCGGATCAGCCGCGTGCCTCAGGCCCAAACGGATCTGTCGTTGCTGGATTTCGTCGAGGAGGGCCGTTGCGTCCGTTGCCTGGAACCAGGCAACCTCATCCAACTGCGCGGTGCCGGACAGCAGCACGATGGCCGCGGGCGCGTGATGACGCGCCGTGCCGTTCGCCATCTGCGCCATCAACTCCAGGATGACCGAGACGCCCATGCTCCAGCCAGCCAGCGCATACGGACGAGCGCCGACATCGTCTTCAATCGACAAGCTGGCAAGTCGCGCGAAATTGTCGAGGCCACAGGCTCTTGGGTCGTCAGGTGGCTCGGCGTCGCCGCGGCCGGGCATGTTGGGCAAGACGAAATGGAATGCGTCTGCCAACGCGGTTGCGACGGGGATCCAGGACTCGCTCGTGCCTTGAATGCCATGCAGAGCGACAACCGGGAAGCCATTGGGCTTTCCTATCCGGCGAACATCCATCGCGTGCCCCTCTTTGAGTAATATATTAGTTGATTAATAATAGCATGTCAGTTTGTGAAAACAAGTCGCCAGCACCGAGGGAAAACTCGGGGGTGGCGCGAGGGAAGAACGATGGGGCGCGGCGCCGTGTACCGCGCACGCCCTGCTCGCGGGGCGCCGTCGAGGGCGTGGGTGCAGGTGATATACAATTAATATTTGCTCTGAAGCATCGACCCAATGGCGACAAAAAAAGCGACGCAACGCGCGGGGAAGCCAGCGACCCACGTACCGGAAGACGCACGGGAACCCATCCCGCGAGGCCGGATGGTCGATATGGCTTACGAGTGGATTGAAGAGGCGATCGTGACGTTGCGGCTCGCGCCGGGGTCGACCTTGTCGGAGCTGCAACTGAGCGAGATGACGGGCTTTGGCCGAACGCCGATCCGGGAAGCCGTCCAGCGACTGGCCCGCGAGCACTTGATCGTGGTGTTGCCACAACGCGGGCTACTCATCCCGCCGATGGATGTGGCCAAGCAACTGCGTTTGCTTGAGACGCGACGTGAGGTGGAGCGCTTGATTGCGCGAAGTGCGGCGAAGAAGGCGACGGCCGAACAGCGCGAGCATTTCACGCGTTTGGCGAGGGCCTTCAAGAGTTCGGCCCGCAGCGGCAAGGATGTGGAGTTCGTCCGGGCGGACCGCGAGTTCAACGAATTGTGTCTGGTGGCTGCGCGCAACGAGTTCGCCGAGGGCGCGATGCGCTTGTTGCACGGACTGGCGCGCCGGTTCTGGTACTACCACTACAAGGAAGCAGCCGATTTGCCCACGATGGCACGGCTGCATGCCGAAGTCGCTGAAGCGATTGCCGCGGGCGAAGTGAAGCGCGCGGGCGAAGCGCTCGACGCGCTGCTGGACAATATCGAGGCATTCACGCGGGCCACGGTGCTGGGGGAGCGAGCGTAGCGCCGGGATTTCCCTCTGGCTTGTCTGACGAAGGCGGCGACAGGCGCGCCGCCCCCAACTCAAATCGCCGACGGATGGCGCGCCAGCGGCGTCACCGAGATGTCCATGTATGGGAACAGGGGCAACTGGCTCAGCAGCGTGTGCAGCTCGTCGTTGCTCTCGACATCGAAGACGCTGTAATTGGCATATTCCCCGACCACGCGCCAGATGCTGGGCCACTTGCCCGAGCGTTGCAGCGATTGCGAATACTCCTTTTCCGCCGCCTTGATACGCGCAGCCTCTTCCGCCGGCACCGTATCGGGAATCCGAACGACCATATGAACCAGGTACAGCATCTCACTCTCCTTGAAACACGGGCCTAGTGCCCTTGACTGTGACACGTGGGGCTGCGCCACGATGACCGTGATATCGATCGCACCGACCCCGGTGTGACCGACGAGGCACCTCGCGTCAGGCCAGTGCCTGTGCGAGGAACTGGCCCAGCGCGGCTTCGAACGGTATCGGCGCCTCGATGTTCGAGAGATGCGAGGCCGGCACCGACACCACCGTCGATCCAGCGATGGCGCGTTGCATCGCCTGCGCATCGGCCACCGTCGTCACCGGGTCGAAATCGCCGGCGATCAGCAGCGTCGGCACCTTGATGGCCGAGATCTCGTCTCTGAGGTCCGACGTCGCTAGGGCGTCGCAGCACGACGCGTAGCCTTCCGGCGCAAGCGTCGCCATCCCGGCCTGTGCAAGCGCCACGCGCTTGGGCTCGCGCGCGATGAAGCCCTCGGTAAACCAGCGCGACGGCGAGGACGCGGCCAACACCGCCATCGCGGCCTTCCCTTCTGTACGGACCTGCGTGGCGCGGGCCGTCCACCCCTCGGTCGTCCCGATCCTGGCGGCGCTGTTGCACACGGCAATCGCGTTCAAGCGGGCCGCTGCGTGCAGACCCAGCCACAGGCCCGTATGCCCGCCCATCGACACCCCGCAGAAGCTCGCGCGCTGCACATCCAGCGCGTCGAGTAGCGCGACGACGTCATCGCCCAACTGGTCGAATGTGTAAGGCCCCTGCGTGACGACGCTGCCGCCATGCCCTCTCGTGTCGTATCGCACGACACGGAAGTCGCGCGACAAACCCGTCACCTGCGCGTCCCACATCTCCAGCGTCGTACCGAGCGAGTTGCTCAGCACCAGCACCGGCGCGGATGCGGGGCCGGAAATCGCGACGCGAAAGCGGCCGTTTCTCGTTTCGATGGACATGTCGCTGGGTGTTTCAATCGCCGTGTCGAGGATGGCGGACATACGGTGTCTCTCTCAGGTCGGCGGGAAAGGCGGCAAGTGCATGCCGCCATTCGATCCGCCATGGATTGGATGGAAGGCGATGGGCGCGCACCCGTGCCGTTCGGGGCACAACACCTGACGGCTCGCGGAGCCCGGCGCGCAGGTCGCTCGCGGAGCCCGGCTTACCGAGCGCCAGTGACAACGCGCTGGGCGTCGCGACGGTAGTGGGCGAGCTTGTCTTCGTCGATCGTGACGCCAAGACCCACGCCGGTGGGCAGATGCAGGGCGAACTCGCGGTAGGTCGGCCGCTCGACGACGATATCGTCCTTGAGCAACAGCGGACCGAACAGTTCGGTGCCCCAGGCGAGCTGACGCAGCGTGCAGAAGCAATGCGCCGCCGCGATCGAGCCGATCGTGCCCTCGAGCATCGTGCCGCCATAGAGCGCGACACCCGCGGCGTCGCCGACGGCGGCGGCGCGCAGCGTGCCGTAAAGGCCGCCGGCCTTGGCGATCTTCAATGCGAACACGTCGGCACAACCGCCTCGCACGAGTTCCACGGCATCCTCGGCGCCGAGGATCGCTTCGTCGGCCATGATCGGCACGACAAAGCGAGCGGCCAGGCGCGCCAGGCCGGTACGTTGGTCGCGCGGAATCGGCTGCTCGATCAGGTCGACGCCGGCGGCTTCGAGCGCGGCGATGCCCGTGGCCGCCTCCGCTTCGTTCCATGCCTGGTTGACGTCCACCGTGACGCGCGCGCGGTCGCCGAGGGCGCGCTTGATCGCAGCCACGTGGGCCACGTCGTCGCTCACGGCGCGCCGTCCGATCTTGAGCTTGAAGGTGTTGTGACGACGCTCGGCCAACAGGCGTTCGGCCTCGTCGATATCACGTGCGGTATCGCCACTGGCCAGCGTCCACAGCGTCGCGAGCGTCTCGCGCACCGCGCCGCCGAGGAGCGTGACGAGCGGCACGCCAAGACGCTTCGCCTGCGCATCGAGCAGAGCCGTCTCCAGCGCGGATTTGGCGAAACGATTGCCGCGCGCGACCTTGTCGAGACGCACCATGGCCGCATGCACGTTGGTGGCGTCCACTTCGCTCAACGCGGGGGCGAGATACGTGTCGATCGCGAGCTTGATGCCCTCCGGGCTTTCCTCGCCGTAGGACAACCCACCGATGGTGGTGGCCTCGCCAATGCCTTCGATGCCGTCGCTGCAGCGCAGCTTGACGATCACCAGCGTTTGCTTCTGCATCGTCGTCATCGCGAGCTGATGCGCGCGAATCGTCGGCAGGTCGACCAGAATGGCCTCGATGGAGCTGACGGTTGGTTTCATACCCGGGAGATACAGTTGGACAGTGATTCGCAGTATGCAAGCCGCGTTATGCCCCTGTCCAAGACCGATGACGTCTCGTTCAATACCTGCCGGGTATGGTGTCGATTATGGTGAGCCGAGGTCCGAAGGCGGAAGATGCTCCATGTTCCCCTCGACGTAAAGGTCGTAGATCAATTCGAGCATGGCGCGAATATCGGGCGACTCGTCGAGCAAGCGCATGCTCAGGATGATCGGCGACACGAGGTTGGGATCGTCGAGTTCCTTGTAGGCAACGTCGTCGCGTTTGAGGCCGTTGACGCTGCGCGGCACGATCGCGATGCCTTCGCCGGCAGCGACCAGTCCGAGGGCAATCTGCAATTCGCGCGTCTCGTACACACGCTCCGGCTTGAGCGCGCGATCGTGGAAGACGGCCAGCACCTGATCGGCGAAGCTGGGACGCGGGGCCTGGGGAAAGATGATCAGCGTCTCGGGCACGAGGTCGTGCAGCGACAGCACGGGTTTGCTATCGATCAGCGGATGGCCGAGCGGCAGGGCGACGATCATGCGCTCCTCGCGCAGCACCACGCGACGAATGCTCGGGTCCTCGTGACGAATGCGTCCGAAGCCGACATCGATGCGGCCTTCCTTGAGGGCCTGGATCTGATCCATCGTCGACATCTCGTGCAGACTCAGCGCAACCGTGCTGTTCTCTTCACGAAAACGCCGGATGATCTTCGGCAGCATGCCGTAGAGCGTCGATCCGACAAACCCGACCGAGAGGCTGCGATCGATCTTGCCCACCCGCCGCGTCATCGATTCGAGTTCGGAGGTTTGCGCGAGCAACTGCACCGCGTGCGAATAGAAGAAGCGCCCAGTGTCGGTCAGCTTGAGCGGACGCGAATCGCGCTCGAACAGTTGCACGCCAAGCAACGCTTCGAGTTGCTGGATCTGGCGACTGAGCGGCGGCTGCGCGATATGCAGCCGTGCGGCGGCGCGCGTGAAGTTGCGTTCTTCCGCAACCGCCACGAAGTAGCGCATATGACGCAACTCAATATTCATTTCATACCTTTCGGATATCGCGCCGATACTAAATCGGTGTTGGACGGTGCTATACCCCGTCATTATCCTGACTTCATGCTCTGCATCAGTGCTCGATTATACCTATCGCGTATGGACGAAGACGGCTTGGTGCGAGGGTTAACCCCAGCGAAATTCGCATAGAGGTAGGAGAAGACATGAGCGTGAAAGTATTCGACACGAGCGAAGTGCAAGCGCTGTTGAGCGCCGCTGCCAATCTCGGAAATCAGGCCGGCGATGCACGCACCAAGCAGATCGTCCATCGCTTGCTGAGCGACCTTTTCAAGGCGATCGACGACCTCGACATCACGCCGGATGAGATCTGGGCCGGCGTCAACTATTTCAACAAACTGGGCCAGGACGGCGAGGCGGCGCTTCTGGCCGCCGGCCTCGGTCTGGAGAAGTATCTCGACGTGCGCATGGACGCCGAGGACCGGGCCGCCGAGATTGACGGCGGCACGCCTCGCACCATCGAAGGCCCGCTCTATGTCGCCGGCGCGCCGCTGCGCGACGCGGTGTCGAAGATCGACCTCGATGCGGATGCCGACGCAGGCCCGCTGGTGATTCGCGGCAAGGTGACCGGCCCTGACGGACAACCGGTGGCGAGCGCTGTCGTCGAGTGCTGGCACGCCAACTCGAACGGCTTCTATTCGCACTTCGATCCGACCGGCGCGCAATCGCCGTTCAATCTGCGCGGTGCCGTGCGCACCGATGCGCAAGGCACGTACGAATTCCGCACGCTGATGCCGGTGGGCTACGGTTGCCCGCCACAGGGCGCCACGCAGCAACTGCTCGACGCGCTGGCCCGTCACGGCAACCGTCCGGCGCACGTGCACTTTTTCGTGACCAGCGAGCAGCACCGCAAGCTCACGACGCAAATCAACATCGAGGGCGATCCGCTGATCTGGGACGACTTCGCCTACGCCACGCGCGAGGACCTGATTCCGCACGTGGTCGAGAAGACTGGCGGCGCTGCGCTCGGCCTGAAGGCGGACACCTACAAGGAAATCGAATTCGATATCCAGTTGAGCCCGCTCATGCACGGCAAGGACAACCAGATCGTCCAGCGCCTGCGTGCCTCGGCGTCGGCATAACCGCGCGCCCCGGCGGCGGCGCCCGTTCGCAGCCGCCCATCTCATCGTTCCACCTTTGATACCGACGCGATGGCTCCCTGGCGGGAGCGCGCGCGGGGAGAGCCCCCATGTCCTCCATCACCCAAAACCGCTCGCCGCTGGACGCGCTGCTCGATACGGCCGTCCAGGACGACAAGCAGGCCGGCGTCTTCCGCTGCCGTCGCGACATCTTTACCAACGCCGAGTTGTTCGAACTCGAGATGAAGCACATCTTCGAGAGCAACTGGGTCTATCTGGCCCATGAAAGCCAGATCCCGAACAACAACGACTACTACACGACGTGGATCGGACGCCAGCCCGTGGTCGTCACGCGCGACAAGAACGGTGAGCTGCACGCGGTCATCAATGCCTGCGCGCACAAGGGGGCCATGCTGTGCCGTCGAAAGCACGGTAACAAGGGGAGCTTCACATGCCCGTTCCACGGATGGACGTTCTCCAACACCGGCAAGCTGCTCAAGGTGAAGGAAGAGAAGACCACGCAGTACCCAGTGCAATTCAATACGCACGGCTCGCATGATCTGCGCAAGGTCGCGCGCTTCGAGACCTACCGCGGCTTCCTGTTCGGCAGCCTCAATCCCGATTCGATGTCGCTCGCGGACTACCTCGGCGAGACCCGCGTGATCATCGACCAGATCGTCGACCAGGCGCCGCAAGGGCTGGAAGTCGTGCGCGGCAATTCCTCGTACGTCTATGACGGCAACTGGAAGATGCAGATGGAAAACGGCTGCGACGGGTATCACGTCAGCACCGTTCACTGGAACTACGCGGCCACGATGGGCCGACGCAAGGACGAGGGCACGAAGGCCGTCGACGCCAACAGCTGGAGCAAGTCGGTGGCGGGCGTCTATGGCTTTGATCATGGCCACATCCTGTTGTGGACCAACACGATGAATCCGGAAGTTCGCCCCGTGTACGCGCATCGTGACGAGATCAGGGCCCGCGTCGGCGACGTCAAGGCCGATTTCATCGTCAACCAGACGCGCAACCTCTGCCTTTACCCGAACGTGTTCCTGATGGACCAGTTCAGCACGCAGATTCGCGTGGTGCGCCCGCTCAGCGTCGACCAGACGGAAGTCTCGATCTTCTGCTTCGCCCCGAAGGGCGAGAGTGCCGAAGTGCGCGCCCACCGCATCCGCCAGTACGAGGATTTCTTCAACGTTACGGGCATGGGCACGGCGGACGATCTCGAAGAATTCCGTGCCTGCCAGGCGGGGTATGCCGGCACCACGGCGCTGTGGAACGACCTGTCGCGCGGCGCGCCGCTGTGGATTGACGGACCGGACGACAACGCCCGCAAGATGGGCCTGACACCGCGCCTGTCCGGCGAGCGCAGCGAAGACGAAGGGTTGTTCGTCTGCCAGCACGAATATTGGGTCGACGTGATGCGCGACGCCCTCAAAAAAGAACAGGCGGAGGCCACGGCATGAGCTTCGATTACGCAACGATTTGCGCCACGCTGTATCGCGAAGCTCGTCTGCTCGACGACCGTCAGTGGGATGAGTGGCTGGCCTGCTATGCCACGGACGTCAAGTACTGGATGCCGGCGTGGGACGACGACGATCGACTGACCGATGACCCGCAGAGCCAGATATCGCTGATGTACTACCCGGACCGTGGCGGGTTGGAGGATCGCGTGTTCCGCATCAAGACCGAGCGCAGCAGTGCGTCGATGCCGGAGCCCCGCACCGCGCATACCGTCGCGAATGTGGAGGTGCTGGCCCAGCGCGACGACGAAGTCGACGTGCGCTACAACTTCAGCACGCTCAGCCATCGCTACAAGGTGACCGATCAATTCTTCGGCACGATGTTCGTCACGTTGCGCCAGGCTGGCGATGCGCTGTTGATCGCCAACAAGAAGATCGTTTTGAAGAACGACTATATCCGTCAGGTACTCGACGTTTATCACGTTTGACGTTGTGTATCGCATCAGGACTGGGAGTCGAGGAGGCTATATGTCCAGCTATAACGTAGCGCTCAATTTCGAAGACGGGGTGACCCGCTTCGTCGAATGCAAGGCCGGCGAAAAGGTGCTCGACGCCGCCTTCCGTGCCAAGATCAATCTGCCGATGGATTGCTCCGACGGTGTCTGCGGTACGTGCAAGTGCCGTGCCGAGAGCGGCAGTTACGACATGGGCGACGACTACATCGAAGACGCCCTGAGCGCGGACGAGAAGGACAGCGGCCTCGTCCTCACTTGCCAGATGGTGCCGCAGAGCGATTGCGTGATTGCGGTGCCGGCGTCGTCCACGGCGTGCAAGACCGAGCAGAGCCGATTTGCCGCGACCGTCACCAAGGTCGAGACGCACAACGACGCGGCGGTCGTGCTCGAACTCGATGTGGGCGCCGCCGCGCCCGTGTTCCTGCCCGGCCAGTACGTCAACATCGATGTGCCCGGTAGCGGTGTGCGTCGCTCGTATTCGTTCTCGTCCGCGCCGGGCGAGTCGCGTATCGGCTTTCTCATCAAGAAGATTGCGGGCGGGGCCATGAGTTCGTGGCTCGATCATGCGCAACCCGGTAATGCGGTCGAGATGACCGGCCCGCTCGGCAGCTTCTATCTGCGCGCCGTCGAGCGCCCGTTGCTGTTCCTCGCGGGCGGCACGGGGCTGGCGCCGTTCCTGTCGATGCTCGAAGTCCTTGCGCGCACGTCGTCGCAACAGCGCGTGCATCTGATCTACGGCGTGACGCGCGATCTCGATCTGGTCCAGGTCGAGGCGATCGAGGCTTACACGGCCAAGCTGCCGAACTTCAGCTATGCGACGGTGGTGGCGGACGCCGAATCGAAGCATCCGCGCACGGGCTGGGCGACGCAACATATCCCGGCGGACGCGCTCAACGACGGCAACGTCGACGTCTATTTGTGCGGACCGCCGCCGATGGTCGACGCCGTGCGCAAATACTTCGATGACAACGGCGTGAAGCCCAACAGCTTTCATTACGAGAAATTCACACCCAACGCTGCCACGGTGAACGCATGACGACGCCAAGATTTGCCGGCAAGGTCATGGTCGTGACCGGCGCGGCCCAAGGCATCGGTCGCGGGGTTGCGCTGCGCGCGGCGGCCGAAGGGGCGCGTGTGGTCTTTGTGGATCGTGCGGAATTCGTTGCCGAAGTGGCGGCCGAAGCGGCCGGCGAGTCGGCAGGATTCGTCGCCGATCTCGAGACCTATGAAGGCGCTGCCGCGGCCATGGCGTTCGCCAACGAACGCTTCGGGGGCATCGACATTCTGATCAACGGCGTGGGCGGGGCGATTCGCATGCGTCCGTTCGCCGAGTTCGAGCCGGCGCAGATCGACGCGGAGATTCGCCGCTCGCTGATGCCAACGCTCTACACCTGCCACGCGGTGCTGCCTTACCTGCTCAAGCGCGGCGGCGGCACGATCGTCAACGTCTCGTCGAATGCGACGCGGGGCATTCGACGCGTGCCGTATTCCGCGGCGAAGGGCGGGGTGAACGCCATCACGCAATCGCTGGCGATGGAATACGCCGAACACAATATCCGCGTCGCGGCGACCGCGCCGGGGGGCACCACGGCGCCGCCCCGCCGCATCCCGCGTAATGCCGCTGGCGATAGCGATCAAGAGATCGCGTGGATGAACGAGGCGGTCGCACAGGTAACCGAATCGACGTTCGTCAAGCGCTACGGCACCCTCGACGAGCAAGTCGCCCCCATTCTTTTCCTGGCCTCCGATGACGCCGGATACATCACCGGCACCGTGTTGCCTGTCGCCGGCGGCGATACGGGCTGAGGCCGGACGGGGCGAGATAGGTCGTGACGCGTGCGATGCGAGCGAGATCCACCTTGCCGAGGTGCGCATGAGCGTCGTGCGTCGTGCATCGTGCGACTTGCGACGAGGTCGTGTCCGTGGGGCGGCCATCACGCCGCTGCGCATGGGGAAGCCGACGATTGGCATATGATGGAAGGTCTTTGACTCCCCCGGAATGCCCCTCCCATGCAAGTTTTCGTCGACGCTGACGCCTGTCCCTTCGCCGTCAAGGAGATATTGTTCCGGGCCGCGCGACGCGAGGAAGTTCTGGTGACGCTGGTCGCGAACCAATTCCTGCGCACGCCGCCGTCGCCGTTCATCAAAGCAATTCAGGTGCCGGCGGGCTTCGATGTGGCCGATACCCGCATCGTCGAGCTTGTCGTCCTGGGCGATTTGGTGATTACCGCAGACATCCCGCTTGCCGCCTCGGTGCTCAACAAGGGGGGGCTGGCGCTCGATCCGCGCGGGAATTGGTTCACGCGAGAAAACATCGAGGAACGCCTGAGCGTTCGCGACATGATGGACCAACTGCGAAACGCGGGCATCGAGACCGGGGGTCCCGCCCCCTTCAGCCCGCGCGACAGCAAATCGTTCGCCGCACAACTCGATCGTTTCCTCGCCCGTCATCGCGCGTCGCCCCGGTAGGCGGTTCGCGACGAAAAGTCGCGACACGCCAGCCTTGGGAACGACCGGCCATCGCCATTTCACGGGAATCGAGTACCCATCCGCCGCGCCGTCAGCGTGACGCCGGAATTCACACGAATGCGCGTTTAATCGACTTCGGAACTCGCCCGCAACAGTTCTGCAAACCGGGCGTTGCACCATTGCATCACGTCGTTGGGCTCTCGCCCAAAACGCCAAAGCATGCGCACGGGCAATGGCGGCAGGCCGAGATCGTCGCAGCGCAGTTCGTGAAGATCCTCGTACTGCGCAATATCGAGGGGCAGCACGGCCCATCCGAGCTTGTCGACCACCATGCTGGCGATCACGTACGAACTGTCCGCCCGCCAGATCGACGGACTTAGTTGCCAAGGGGTGAAATCGTCCATCTGCAGCAGAATCTGCCGGTACTTGGCCAGGTCGCCGCGCGTGACCTGATCGCGGTAGGCGAGGGGATGGTCGCCCGCGACGAAGACTCCCTGCACGGCCGAGCCCACGTACTTGTGCCCGAGCGCCGGCGAGATCGCGCCGCGATCCACGTGAAAGCCGATGTCCGCGCGCTGCGTCTCCACATACTCGGCCACTTCCGTCGACGTGCCGTTAAGCAACGTCAGTTCCAGATAAGCGAATTGGTACGCCAGATCGCGCACCAGCTCACTCACGGCCTGATACGGCAACGCTTCGTCGATCGCCAGCGACAACTGTGGCTGCTCGCCGAACGCCAGCGCATTCGCGCGATGATTCAAGCCCTCGGTCTGGCGCAACAACTCTTTGGCCTCGAGCAGCATCACCTCCCCCTGCGCGGTGAGTCTCGCGTTACGACGGCTCCGATCGAATAGTTCAAATCCCAAATCCGCTTCGAGCAGCGATATCGCCGTACTCAACGCCGACTGGGCTTTGCCGAGTCTTCGGGCGGCAGCGGATATCGATCCTTCGTCTGCCGCGGCCACAAAGTAGCGCAATTGCTCTATTGTCCAGTTCATTCATCCATTTTATCGATAGGTTCCAACTTTTTCTAACGGAAATTCCACGGCAGAATCGCCCTTCTCCAAGGTAGGACGCCAGAGGGAATCGCCAACATAGGCGACGCGGTAGACGACCGGATGTCCCGGTCCGGTGGTTTCGGGCACCGACCCCTTTGCGCAACGCGCACATGCCGCCTACGGCGTCCCCGAAGAGATGCGGGCCCCCGGTTGCCCATTCCTGGCCCAGCCACGGGCCGACGCCGCACAACCAACGCGGTCTCGGCACCCCGACCGGATGTCGTCAATCCAACGTGCTTACATGTCATCGAAAATCAATTGCCAAACTCGCTTCGGACGGCTAACCGGCGTGTCCGCCAGCCTGATTGCCAGTGTTCTCGTCCTCGCCGCCTGCGCCGACCGAGATCCGAAGGACGACGCCGAGGCGACGTCGGAAGCGGTCGTGCGCACCGTTGAGCGTCGTGCGCAGACCCTTACGATCGAGCAGCCGGGCCGCCTGGCCGCCTACCGCAGCGCCGACGTGCGCGCGCGGGCGGGGGGCGTCGTCATCGAGCGTCGCTATCAGGAAGGGCAGACCGTCGCCAAGGGCGACGTGCTGTTCCGTATCGACCCGCAACCGTTGTCGGCCGCGCTGGATGCCGCGCGCGGTGCACTCGCCAAGGCCCAGGCCGAGCACGACTCGGCCCGCGACAAGGTCGAGCGATATCGCGGCCTGCTCGACGCGCGTGCCATCAGCGCACGGGAAGATGCCGAGTCGCGCTCGGACGAAGCGCGTGCGCGTGCCGAGGTGCTGGCGGCCCGTGCAGACGTGCGCAAGGCGGAACTCAATCTCGGTTATACGAGCGTCGTCTCGCCCATCGCCGGGCGTGTGCGTCGTGCGGAAGTCACCGAAGGGGCGCTGGTCGGTCTCGATGCCGCCACGCTGCTCACGCGCGTGGAGCAGATCGATCCGATCTACGTGAACTTCTCCCAACCGGCCGCCGAGGTGTATGCCATGACCCGCGATCTGCGTGCGGGCAAGTTGCAGCACGGCGACGTATCGGCCGCGCCGCAGGTGCATGTGACGTTGCCCGACGGCCGGGAATACACGCTGCCCGGCAAGTTGCTCTTTACCGATCTGGCGGTCGACCCGGGCACGGACACCATCGCCATGCGCGCCGTGCTGCCAAACCCCGACGGCGTGTTGCTGCCCGGCGCGTTCGTGCAGGTGCGCGTGCAGGGGGCCGTGAATCCGAACATCGTGCGCGTGCCCCGCGAGGCGCTCACGCGCACGGCCAACGGCGCCGTCGTGCGTGTGGTCGACGCACAGGGCACGGTGCGCGACACGAAAGTGCATGCCGATACGATCGACGGGCGCGATTGGCTCGTCACGGAGGGCCTGGCGGGCGGCGAGAGGGTCATCGTGCAGAACGTCGCGCAGTTCTCCGATGGCATGCACGTCAAGGTCAAGGCCGAGGCCTCGGACAGCGCTGACACGACGGCGATGCGCGCAACGTCCCGAGATGCGAAGCCCCAGGACAACGGCGGTCCGGTCGAGCCTGCGCGCGCCGGACCGGCCTCCCACGCGGAGACGCAATAACCATGGCTCGTTTCTTTATCGATCGCCCGGTCTTTGCCTGGGTGATCGCCCTGTTGATTACGCTCGTCGGCGTGCTCGCGATCCGGGCGCTGCCCGTGGCGCAGTATCCCGACATCGCCCCGCCGACGGTCAGCGTCTGGAGCAGCTATCCGGGCGCGTCGGCCAAGGTGGTCGAAGATTCCGTGACGGCGATCATCGAACGCCAGATGAACGGCGCGCCGGGGCTGATGTACACATCGGCGTCCAGCGGCAACGGCCGCTCGTCGGTCAATCTCACGTTCCGGCAGGGCACCAGCCTCGACCTGGCCGCCGTCGAGGTGCAAAACCGCTTGAAGACGGTCGAATCGCGCTTGCCCGAAGTCGTGCGCCGCGATGGCGTCGTCGTCGAGCGCGCCGCCGACAATATTCATATGGTGGTCACGCTGGCCTCGGCCAACCCCGCGATTGGCGAGGCCGATCTCGGCGAGATCGCCGCGGCGCAGGTCATCAACCAGCTCAAGCGTGTGCCGGGCGTCGGACAGGTGCAGTTCTGGGGCACCGAGAAGGCGATTCGCATCTGGCCCGACACGGCGAAGCTCGCCGCACTCGACCTGAGTGCGGCGGACATTGTCTCGAAGATCCGGGCGTACAACGCGCGCGTGACTATCGGCGACATCGGCGCAGGCTCGACGCCTGCATCGGCCCCGATCAACGCCAACGTTGTGTCGGACGGCTCGCTCGCCTCACCCGAAGCCTTTGCCAGGATTGCGCTGCGCGTGCGTGCCGACGGTTCGGCCATCCGGCTTGGCGATGTCGCCCGCGTGGAATTGGGCGCGGCTGATTACGCGTATTCGTCACGCGTGGACGGCATGCCGGCAACGGCGATGGGCATCAAGCTGGCGGCCGGCTCGAACGCCGTCGCGGTGATGAAGGCGGTGCGCCAGGTGATGGACGCCCAGGCGGCGCTGTTTCCGGCCGGTGTCTCGTACCAGATTCCCTACGAGACCGCATCGTTCGTCAAGGTGTCGATCCAGAAGGTGGTGAAGACGCTGCTCGAAGCCGTGGTGCTCGTGTTCCTGGTGATGTACCTGTTCATGCAGAACCTGCGCGCCACGCTTATCCCCACGCTGGTGGTGCCGGTCGCGTTGCTCGGCACCTTCGGGGTGTTGCTGGGACTCGGCTATTCGATCAACACGCTCACGATGTTCGGCATGGTGCTCGCCATCGGCATTCTCGTCGATGACGCGATCGTCGTCGTCGAGAACACCGAGCGAATCATGGTGGAAGAGGGCCTCTCGCCCTACGCCGCGACAGTCAAGGCGATGAAGCAGATCAGCGGAGCCATCGTGGGGATCACGGTGGTGCTGGTGGCGGTGTTCGTGCCGATGGCGTTCTTCCCCGGCGCCGTGGGCAACATCTACCGTCAGTTTGCGATCACGCTCGCGGTGTCGATTGCCTTCTCGGCGTTCCTTGCCCTCTCGCTCACACCCGCGCTGTGCGCCACGCTGCTGCGGCCGGTCGCAGCCGATCATCACGACAAGCGAGGTTTCTTCGGCTGGTTCAATCGCACCTTCGCACTGGGGACCGAGCGCTACACACGGACCGTGAGCAAGACGCTGCGTCGTCCGTGGCGCGCAATGCTGGTGTACGGCGCGGTGTTGATTGCCGTGCCGCTCGCGTTCATGCGTCTGCCGTCGTCGTTCATTCCCGACGAGGACACCGGCAGCTTCATGGTGATGGCGTCCGAGCCGCAGGGCGCCACGCTGCCCGAGGCGATGACGGCGCTCGAACGCATCGAGACCTACCTGATGCTGCACGAGCCGGTCAAACACGTCTTTGCGTTGGGCGGATGGAACGAGTTCGGTTCCGGTCCGGGCGGCGGCATGCTGTTCGTCACGCTCAAGGACTGGCAAGCGCGTACGTCCGCGCGCGACGAGGTCAACGCCATCGTCGAGCGCGTCAACGACAAGTTTGGCGGTCAGCCCGACCGCATGGTGATGGCGATGAACAGTCCGGCGCTGCCCGAACTGGGCTCGTCGAACGGCTTCAATCTGCGGTTGCAGGACCGGGCCGGTGTGGGCAAGGACGCGCTCACCGCCGCACGTGACGCGCTGCTCCAGAAGGCCGCGAAAGATCCGGTGCTCAGGAATGTGATCTTTGCCGGACAAGGCGATGTGCCACAAATTGACGTCGCCATCGACCGTCACAAGATGGAAGCGCTCGGCGTCAACATGGACGACGTCAACGCGACACTCGCGACGATGTTCGGCTCCGACTACGTCGGTGATTTCATGCTGGGCGCGGAGAATCGCCGTGTGATCGTGCAGGCGGACGGACGTCAGCGCGTGTCTCCGGAGGATATCGGCCATCTGCGCGTGCGCAACGCGAACGGCGAGATGGTGCCGCTGTCGGCATTCGTCTCGCTCAAGTGGAAGCTCGGCTCGCCGCAGCTCCGGCGCTTCAACGGCTACCCGTCGTTCACGATCCAGGGTGAGGCGGCACCGGGCAAGAGCAGCGGCGAGGCGATGGCGCGCATGGAGCGACTGATGGCCGATCTGCCTCAGGGCATCGGCTATGAGTGGAGCGGCCAGTCGCTTGAAGAGCGTATTTCGGGCGCACAGGCGCCGATGCTGTTCGCGTTGTCGGTGCTGGTCGTGTTCCTCGCGCTCGCGGCCTTGTACGAGAGCTGGGCGATTCCGGCAGCCGTGATCATGGTGGTGCCGCTCGGCGTGATTGGCGCGCTCGGCGCAGTGAGCCTGCTGGGCATGCCCAACGACATCTACTTCAAGGTAGGACTGATCGCGACCATCGGCTTGTCGGCGAAGAACGCCATCCTGATCGTGGAGGTGGCCAACGATATGACGAAGCAGGGCATGGCCTGGGGCGAGGCCGCGGTCGAAGCCGCGCGTCTGCGTCTGCGCCCGATCGTGATGACGTCGCTGGCGTTCGGCTTCGGCGTCGTGCCGCTGGCCATCGCCTCGGGTCCGGCGTCGGGGGCGCAGCGCGCTATCGGGGTGGCGGTGCTCGGCGGGATCGTGACGGCCACGGTGCTGGCAATCTTTCTGGTGCCGTTGTTTTTCCTGTGGGTCGGTCGCTTCGTGCGCCGACCAGAGACGAATGCGTCGGGCGATGCCGCACCGGCCATCGAGGGGAAGGTATGACGATGTTTCGACCCCGCATGCGCGGGATAGCGGTGCCCGGCGTGTGCCTGCTGGCGTTGCTCGGCGGATGCACGTTCGCGCCGACCTTTGAACGCCCCGCAGCGCCGGTGCCGACGACGTATGAGGCGGCCCCTTCGGGCACCGGTGCGCGTCTGGCGCTCGCCGAGCCGCTTGCGGCCGACGCGGATTGGGCCGACGTGTTCACCGATCCGGACTTGCAGACGCTGATCCGCCGCTCGCTCGCGCAGAATCGCGACTTGCGTCTGGCGTCGCTGCGTGTACAGGAAGCGCGCGCCCTGTACGGCATCGAAGCGGCCAGCCTGCTGCCGAGCGTGCAGGCGGGCGGCGCGTTCTCCCGCCAGCGGTACTCGGGGGCGGCCGGCCTGCCCGACGGTGGCAGCACCCCAGACGGTTACGTTGCCAACGACTGGCGGGCGACGCTCGGCGTGAGCGCTTTCGAACTCGATTTCTTCGGACGCGTGCGCAGCCTGCGCGATGCGGCCCTGCAAGCGTATCTGGCCAGCGAGGAAGCGCAACGGGCGGCGCAAGTGAGTCTCGTGGCGGAAGTAGCCACGTCCTACATCGGGCTGGTGGCCATCAACGAACAGATCGCCTATGCGCGCGAGGTGCTGGCGGCGCGCGAGGCGAGCATTCGCGTGGTTCGCCTGCGCGCCGAGCGGGGGTTGATCGACGACCTTGACCTGAATGCCGAGACCACGCAGGTCGAAGTCGCGCGGGCATCGCTCGCCGAGCGCGAGCGGCAACGCAGCGAGATCGTGCATGCGTTGCAGGTGCTGACCGGCGATGTGAGTGCGAAGCCGGTTGCGGCGGCATCGCTTGACGACGCATTCGTCGTGCCCGTGGCGGCAGGATTGCCGTCGTCGTTGTTGATGCGTCGTCCGGATATTCGACAGGCGGAAGCGCAACTACGTGCGGCCAACGCGGATATCGGCGCGGCGCGCGCGGCGTTTTTTCCCTCGATCAAGTTGACGACGGACATCGGTACCGCCAGTGCGAGCTTTGCGGATCTGTTCGGCGCCGGCACCGGCGTGTGGTCGTTCCTGCCGCAGATTACCGTGCCGATCTTCGAAGGCGGCCGTCTCCGCCAGGGGCTGACGTTGGCGAACGTGCGCAAGGAGATGGCCGTCGTGTCGTACGAGCGTGCGATTCAGACGGCGTTTGCCGAAGTGGACGACGCCTTGGCCGCGCAGGGGCTGTTATCGCGCCAGTTCCAGGCGCAAAAGCGTGTGTCGGACGGCGAGCGCGACAGGCTTCGTCTGGCCAATCATCGTTACACCAACGGCGTAGCGAGCTACCTCGAACTGCTCGACGCGCAGCGCAGTGCGTTCGAGGCCGCGCAGCAGTTGATCGAGGTGAAGCAGCGGGTGCTCGTCAATCATGTGGCGCTATACCGAGCGTTGGGTGGGGGATGGCGGCCGGAGGGCGACGCGTCGTGAGACGGCGGGCAGGCGCCGGATGACGAACTGAGCACCGGCATGGCGCATCGATGGTTTCTCTTGGTAAAGTCTTGGCATGCTCATCGGCTCATAAGGAAAACTTTGAGATGCGCCGCCTGAATCTGGACCAGCTTCACACGTTTTCCGAAGTCGTCGACGCCGGCAGTTTCTCCGCCGCCGCCGCTCGGCTCGATCTGTCGCAGCCCGCCGTGAGCTTGCAGGTTCGTCAACTGGAACAGCGATTGAGCGTCAGGCTGATCGAGCGCGTCGGCAAGCGGCTCAAACCGACGTCCGCCGGGCTGACGTTGCTCGATCATGCCCGCCGCATCGATGCCGTCGTCGAAGACGCCATGCATGCGCTGTCGAGCCATGCGAGCGGCGACGTCGGCGAAGTGGCGATCGGCACCGGGGCGACGGCCTGCATTCATTTGCTGCCGCCGATCCTGCGTGCCATGCGCAAGCGCCACCCGATGCTCGACATTCGGGTGAGCACCGGGAACACCGACGACGTGGTTGCCGCCGTCAGCGAGAACCGGCTCGATATCGGTCTTGTCACGTTGCCGACCGCCGGGCGCAGCCTGCATGTCACGCCAGTGTTGTGCGACGCGTTCGTCGCCATCGCGCCGGCGCGCGATGCGCAGTGGGTGCAAGAGATCACGCCGCACTGGCTCGCCGCGGCACCGATGGTGGCGTTCGAGCCGGGAAGCAGCACTCGGTTGTTGATCGACGAGTGGTTCCTGCAAGCGGGGTTGCGTGTGCGTCCGGTCATGGCCCTGGGCAGCATCGAAGCCATCAAGGAGATGGTGGCGGCCGGATTGGGCTACAGCATCGTGCCGCGGCTGTCCGTCAATGCGGCGCATCATCGGCGGGGATTGCGTGTCTGCGCGCTCACGCCGGCATTGACGAGAACGCTGGCGATCGTCGTGCGCCAGGACAAACCGCTGACCCCGGGATTGCGCAAGGTCATGTCGGCACTGGAGGCATTGGGGGACGCCGCCTGACGCCGATGCGGGAATGATCGGTCATCCGGGGTGAATCGGTTTGACGGTTTGTGACGTAGAATTGCCGGCTGTAACGCGTAAAGATAGGACTACCACGCGAGAATACCGGCAATTCGCCGGCAACCCTCAAGAAGCGCGCAACTCGTAATGCATCATCATCCTTATCGATATGAAGGGCTGCTCGGTGCCCGTTCGGTCGAGGCGCTCGACGCCGAGTTTCAGCAGCTCACGCAATCCCTGGGTTACGAAGCGTTGTTCTATGCGCCGTTGTCGCCACGTCGCGAACGCGCAGCGGCCGCATTTCAGTTGGACGACCAGCGCATTACCGCGCAGGGCATGCCGAGCCGTCACATCTTCACGACCTTTCCCGCTGCGTGGATCGAGCGCTATCAAAGCGTGGGGTATGCAGAGGTCGATCCGGTACTGATTGCCGCCAATCTGTCGCCGCTGCCAATTCTTTGGCGAACCTTCCTCGCGCAGGCGTCGCCGCACCCCATCTTCGCGGACGCTCGCGCACACGGTCTCGCTTCCGGCCTGTCGATCCCCATCTATGGCGCCACCGGCGAGCGAGCCATTTTCAGCGCCGCGACGGCCGCGTCGCCGGAAGCGTCGGCCGAGCACGAGGCGCGCATGGTCGGCGAGGTCTATCTGACGGCGATTTACTTTCACCAGGCGATCCAGCAGCTCGACATGCAGTGGGTGGCGAGCCGCAGTGCCGGCAAGCTCAGCCCACGTGAGATCGAAAGTCTGCTGTGGGCAGCGCGGGGCAAAACGGCGTGGGAGATCGGCTTGATCCTGAGTATCTCCGAGCACACGGTGACGTTTCACCTCAATAACGCCAAGCGCAAGCTCGGTGCGGTCAATCGACATCAGGCCATTGCCGCCGCGATCAGCAGTGGGGCGATATCGCCCTGAGGTGCCGTCGATACCTGCATCTTCCGTGAGCGTCCTCGGCTTGACGCTCGCGCGGCCGCTTCGCCTGTCATCCTCGCCCCGATGTCGTTTCGCTTTTTGCCTGATTCCGTCATCGCATTGCACGGATTTCAGCGCGTTTATGAAACAGTGTGTTGTCGCTTTAGGGCTGGTTCATTAATGAGGGAAAACTATAATTTACTCATGGCGAAAACTGATCAAGTAGCGGTTTTCGTGTCCATGCGTAACCAATGAACGATAAAAGGAGTTTTCCATGAAAAAGAACCTGTTGAGCGCTGTCGCCCTGGCTGGCTTGACGATGGCTGCCGGCTCGGTATTTGCCGAAGGTCAGGCCCAAACGAGCGGTGTCACCCGCGCCCACGTGCGCGCCGAACTTCAGGCGGCCCGTGAACTGGGTCTCTCGCCCGTGACGGAATTCAACTTCCCGTACACCTATGAGCAGTCGGTTCAGTTGCAGAACCTGACGGCCAAGATCGAAGCGCGCAATCAGACGGCCGCACCGGTCGCCAACTGAAGTTGATGCGATAACCGTCAACAGGTTATCGATGGCAGTTCCCGGATTCGCCGACGGCCCGCCTGACTCGTTACCGAGTCCCGCCTGCGCCGTGCGAATCACCCCACCGACGCCGTAGCGCGTCATGCCACAGCCCCGCCCGAGGAATCGTTCCCGACGGGGCTTGTGTGTTTCTGGAGGCGCGGCGTCACGAAGACGCCACCCGCCTCATCTCAATGTAGGGATGCGGAAGATGCCGTGGAGGTTGCCGGCGTGTCGTCGCTTGCGGCCGTCTTGTGGGATGCCGCCGGCGACGCCTTCTCGAGAGTCGCGTTCGCGGTGCTCGCAGCGTTAGCTGCGCTAACGGCGCTCGATTGCCAGCCACCGCCCAACGCCAGGAACAGGTTGACCTGGTCAAGCGCGACTTGCGTCTCGGAGGCGGCCAGCGCGGCCTCGGCACTGGCGTGCGTGCGCTCGGCGTCAAGACTTGTCAGATACGGCGCGCGGCCGGCCTGGTAAAGCTTGTGGTTCTGCTCGGCGGCGGCGCGCGACTTGTCCCGGGCATCGCGCAGGGCGTCATCGCGCTGCAACTCATGCGTGTATGCCGACAGCGACGTCTGCGTTTCTTGCAGGGCTTTGAGCACAACACCGTCGAAATGCGCGAGCGCGGCATCCGCCCCGGCTTCCATGCCCTTGATGTGCGACCGCACGCCGTTGGTCGGTAGCGACCACGTGATCATCGGTCCCACGCTCCACTGCTCGGTGCGGCCTTGTCCGAAGTGTTCCAGGACACCGCTCGCCCCGATCGACGCACCGATGCGGATCGAGGGGTAGAGGTCCGCCGTGGCGACACCGATCTTTGCTGTGGCGGAGGCGAGTTCGCGCTCGGCCTGACGCACGTCCGGGCGGCGCTTGAGCAGCGCGGTACCGTCGCCGACCGGCAGCGGTTGCGCGAGTTGCGGAATGCGACGGCATTGCGCGGCGCTTGGGTCGAGCGTGCCCGGCACCTTGCCGAGCATGACGGCCAGC
Source organism: Pandoraea eparura (assembly GCF_902459725.1). Lineage (GTDB taxonomy): Bacteria > Pseudomonadota > Gammaproteobacteria > Burkholderiales > Burkholderiaceae > Pandoraea > Pandoraea eparura. The sequence goes on along the minus strand of NZ_CABPSH010000001.1, from coordinate 25,333 downwards.
CGGTAGGTCGCTGCGTCGTGCTGTGCCTGGAAATGCGGCAGGGCGGCACGCAAGGTGTCGGCCTGCGCTTGCGCGCGCAGCAGATCGGTTGGCTGATCGCGCCCGGCGTCGACGAGCTTGCGTGTAATGGCGACGCTCTTTTCCTGCAACGTCAGTTGCTCGTTGGCGATGTCGAACTCGTGGTTGGCGGCGCAGCCTTGCACATAGGCACGCACCGTTTCGGCGGCCACGCTAACGCGCACGACGTCGAGGGCTGCCTGACTGGCTTCGGCGGCGGCCAGCGCAGCCTCGTCGGCGCGCGCCAGTTTCCCGAAGAAGTCGATCTGATACGAGATGGACAGGGCGGCGGCGGCCAGATTGACCACCGGCAATTTTTCTTCCTTCAGGAAACTCTCGCCGGAGATCTGGGCGCGTGCGGCTTCGGCTTGCACGCCGCCTTGCGGCAGATTCTCCGATTCGACTTCGTGGTACATCGCGAGGGCGCGCTGCACGTTGGCGGCGGCCACGCGAACGTTCGTGTTGGCAGCCAGCGCGGCTTTCACGAGTGCGTCGAGCTTGGGGTCGTCGTAGAGTTGCCACCAGTCGTCGGGCACGGCGCCGATCGAGACACCGTGTTGCGCCGCGGTCGTGATGGGGCCATTGGCTTCGGGCGAGCGCATGACGGCGTGGTCCGGCAGGTGATAGTCAGGCCCAACGGTCGTGCATCCGGCTACGAGCGCAGCGGCTGCTGCCACGGCGCTCAACAGGCATAAGCGTGCTTTCACCGCTGGACTCCCGGTTGAGCGGCCTCGGCCGAGGTGGCCGAGGTGGCCGACGAAGGCGAAGGGGTCGACGGTTGCGATTGACCGGCGGTGTCCTGCTGACCTTGCATGACCGTCACGGTCGCGGTGCGTCCGGCGACCAGACGCATGTCCTTGGGCACCTCGTCGAGCGCAATGCGCACCGGAATGCGCTGGGCGAGACGCACCCAGTTGAAGGTCGGGTTGATGTTGGGCAGCATCGACGCACCGCTCGTGCGGTCGCGATCCTCGATGCCGGCGACGATGCTCTGGACATGACCGTGCAGTACCTGGCGCTCGCCCATCAGGCGCACGTCGACCTTGTCGCCGATGTGGATGCCACGCATCTTCGTCTCTTCGAAATAGCCTTCCACGTGCAGCGAGTTGGCATCGACCATCGAGAGCACTGGGCGGCCGGTGCTCACGTAGTCACCGACGCGTGGCAGGCGATCGTTCAGGTAGCCGTCGGCGGGCGCGAGCACCCGGGTGCGCGCGAGGTTGAGTTTCGCCAGTCGCACGGCGGTCTCGGCTTGCGCTACCGCCGCCTCGCCCGATTCGACCTTGGTCTGGCCGGCTTCGATCACTTCCTTGGCGACCACTTCCGTCAATTGATGGTTGCGCGCATTTTCACGGCGCGCCTGTGCGAGCGTGGCGCGCAGCGCCGCGACGTTGGCCTCGGCCTGCTGCACCGCCAGCGTGTAGCGGTCGCGGTCGATCACGAACAGCAGATCGCCGCGGTGCACCGGCTGATTGTCTTTGACCTCGACATCGGTAATGAGGCCGGACACGTCGGGGGCGACCTGCACGATGTCGGCGCGAATGCGGCCGTCGCGCGTCCAGGGGGCGACGGTGTAGTAGTCCCACAGATGCAGCAAGACGAACACCGCGACGCAGGATACCGCGAGCGTCAGCGCGACGGGGCCGAGGGAGCGAAGTTTCAGTTTCATGGTTGACAGGCGTGCGCGACGGCGACAATGCCGCCCAGCGCGATGATGTACACAGCAAGATTGAACAGGGAACGGTGCCAGACGAGCTTGTAAAAGCCCAGGCGCGCGAGCACGAAGCGCAGCACGCCGGTCAGCACGAAGGCCACGACCATCAGCACCAGTAGCGTCGGCACGAACACGCCGTAGATATCGATTTCTCCGCTCATTGGGCACTCCCGGGGCGTGTGGTGGGGAACAGAGCGACATGGATGTCCATGAGCGATGCGCGCGCGCTGCGCGACGCCTGATCGGTATGGGCCACCAACGAGCGCACGGCGCCCAGCAGTTTGTCGTGCAGCGTGGCGTCGGGGGTGCTCGCCGAGGCGTCGAGTCGCGCCTGATAAAAGCGCGCCACGTCGGTGAGCACGGCCTCGACGGCGCTGCGCTGCGGTGCATTCAGATGCGGCAGCTCACGCTGCAACGCGAGCGCTGAGAGTTCAACGCGCACTTCGGTAAAGCCGTCGCTCGACGTTTCGCTCTCGCTCGCGGCCAGGCGCGGCACGAGCTGACCCAGTCGGTCGAGCAGACGCGTGCGCAGCCGGTTATGTTCTGCAACGGAGCGCCCGAGCGCGTTGCGCGCGATATCGCGCCAGCTCGAATGAATCAGTCGGCGCATGGCCACGCGCGTGCCGAACGGGCGCGTCTGCAACGTCCAGAGCAAGGCGAACAGCACGCCGGCGAGTCCGGCGAGATTCCCGTTGAAGAACGCCTGGAAGTCGGCGCTGTATCCGCCCTGAATGCCCACGAAGCTCGCCGTATTCACCGCGACGAGCATGGCCACCATCGTAAAGCGCGGTTGCGGAATCAACGTGCCCAGCAGCAGATACGGGACGGCGAAGAGCGCAACGAGCAGGCCGAAGTCGTGCGCATTCGTCAGGATGAAGAACACGTACACGGCCGCGAACACCACGCAGACGGCCGTCGCCCAGAAGAACGAGCGGATGAACGGTGCGGGCTCGTCCATCGCCGCGAAGAAGCAGCAGGCCACCGCACCGAGCGCGACGCCGGCGGCGCCATCGTTCCAGCCGGTGTAAATCCACGCCATGCCCATGAGGAACGTGCACAGCGCGGCCGAAACCGTCGAAAACAGCAGCAGGCCGTGGTCGTAATGGCGCGCGCCGCCAAGTTCCCAGTACTGGAAAGCGGGCGTCCATTCGCGCTCGCCCGCGTGATCCTCGCGCTGGCCGAAGCGGCGTTGCAGCGACGCGCAATCCTGCCAGAGCTGCACGAGCGAGCGCAGACGGTCTTCCGTGGCCGCGACCAGCGCGCCATACCAGTCCGAGGCTTCGCCGGCCGATGGCGCCGGACTCAGCAAATGCGCCGGGGCGGGCATCGGCGCACCGCGCCGCAGCCAGGCAACCACGTCCGCCATCTTCGCTTCGAGCGCGTCGGGCGCACCGTTTGGGTGCTCGCGCAACGCGTGCACGAGCGACGCCACCGTCGCGAGCACAGGCATCATCATCGTCATGCGCCCGCGCAATTCCTGCGCGTCGCGCACGCGCTCCGACGTGTCGGCGTCATACGAGAGCTGGCTGATCAACTGGTCGAGCGCCAGAATGTCCGCCGCCATGCGGTGACGGCTCATGTGGCGCGTTGCCTTGCCGTCGGGGTCTGCCGAGAGCATGTCGGTCGTCCAGCGCGCGGCGTCGGTCAACCAGCGCGCCGATCGGTCGTGCAGAACCTTGGCCACGCTCGTGGGCAGGATCACGGCACCGATCACGCTCGCGCAGACGATGCCGAGGATGATCTCTTCGGAGCGTGCCACGGCGATATCGAAGATGACGCCGGGCGTACTGACGGCCGGCAGGGCGATCAGCGGCAGCGTGTACGAGGCAAGCAGGAACACATAGCTGCGCGGCGAGCGATGCAGCAGCGAGATATAGAGCAGCGTGCCCGTCCACAACCCGACGGCCGCCATCAGCAGCTCGGGCGTGTCGACGAGGGCCGGCACGAAGACGATGGACGCCGTGGCGCCGAGCAGCGTGCCAAGCACGCGATACAGTGCCTTGGAGCGCGTGGCGCCGGTGAGCGGGTGCGACACGATGTAGACGGTGGCCATCGCCCAGTAGGGGCGCGGCAAGCCAAGTGCGAGCGCGATATAAAGCGCCAGCATCGAGGCGAGGAACGCCTTGATCGAGAAAATCCAGTCGCGGTAGGAAGGCCAGGTGAGCACGGTTTACTTCTTGGGAGGAGCGAGCGCGAGGATGGACCCATCGGGGCCCGCCGCGCGAGAAAGTACTTCGAACACGCGCAACACCGCTTCGAAATCCTCGCGCGGAATGTCGGCGAAAACCTTTGCACGCAGCTCGCTGAGTTCGATTTCAAGCTTTTCGGCGAGCGCTTCGCCAGCCGCTGTCAGACGCAGCGCGTTGGCGCGGCGGTCGCTCGCGTCGACTTCGCGCAGCACCAGACCGGCCCCGCACAACTGATCGAGCAGTCGTACGAGCGACGCGCCTTCGAGCCCGACGTATTCGGCAAGCTCGACCTGCCGCACCCCCTGGCCGAGCCGGCGGATGAACAGCAGGGGACCGGCGCTCGCCGCCGAAATACCGTATTCGACGATCGCGCCCTGCGATAACTGGCGCCACTGTTTGCCGGCCAGCAGCAAATGGCTGGTGAAGACAAATCGGAGCGATTCTAGGGAAGTCATGGGATAGATTATATGTTAACTAATAATTAGGATGCTAGTTAATGCCGTATTGCGTCAGACGGTGTGATCGCCGAAAATCCTTGCCAGTATTGGGTTTTCTGAGAATCGTTGTATTGCTTGGCGACGCGTTGGCGTGTGATTTCGGCGTCGTTCGCCGGTTTTATTTTTGATTCGAGGGCGTCAGGGGCTCCGGCGACCGCCGCCTTCGCGCGCGTTTTCTCTCGCGCTTCTCTCATCGCTTTCCCCCTCGTGCCCCCCCTCGGAAGGGCCACCCGCCGCGTCGTCGATTCGCTTCATGTTATCGAGCAGTTTGAGTAGATAGTGCAGCGTGTGGGTCATGTCGCGGGTCGAGAAGTCGTCGAGCGCCTGCGCGTAATACCCGTGGATGCGCGGCACCGCCTCACGGTGCCAGACCGCGTGCCCGTGCTCGGTCATGGTGATGCGGCGCGATCGCCGGTCGCGGCCGTCCGGTGCGCTGGTGATATGGCCGTCGCGCTCCATGCGGCCGATCAAGCCCGACAGATTCTGGCGACTCACCATCAGATAACGCGCCAGATCGCCCACGCTCATGCCGTCGGGCACCTCCGGGCGCGAAAGGGCGCCGAGGACGGCCCATTGCTGCGTCGTCAGGCCAAGGCTTTCCACCGCTCGCGTACCGGTTTTGTGCAACATATTGGCGCATTGATAGAGCCGGAAGAACAGCCGATTCGCCAGTTCCATGCGCGTGATTTCCGCATTATTACTAGGGTTTTCCATATCAATATCTCCACTTTCGCCCGCTTGCGCATCGCGAATCTCGCGTCTAGTATACGTCAATATATTGACGCAATTTAATGGGTGGGCCGGGATCTCCGAGGTCAGCAAGGATACCGCGCCCGCCGGTGACTCTGGAGGCGAGACATGCAGCGATTCGAGGGCAAGACCGTCATCGTGACGGGCGGCGGAGGCGGGATCGGCGGCGCGACGTGTCGCCGTCTGGCCAGGGAGGGGGCGGCGGTGGCGGTGTTCGACCGCGACCTGGCGGCGGCCGAGCGCTGCGCGGGCGAGATCGTGGCGTCGGGCGCGCGCGCGCTGGCGTTCGCATGCGACATCACCGTGCGTGAGCAGGTAGACGCTGCCGTTGCTGCGGTATCGACCGCGTTGGGGCCCGTGGACGTCCTGGTCAACAACGCCGGGTGGGACATCTTCAAACCCTTCACCAAGACGACCCCGGCGCAATGGGAGTCGCTCATCGCCATCAACCTCGTGGGGACGCTGCATATGCATCACGCGGTGTTGCCCGAGATGGTGGCACGGCGCAGCGGACGCATCGTGAATATCGCGTCGGACGCGGCGCGTGTCGGGTCGTCGGGCGAAGCGGTGTACGCCGCCTGCAAAGGCGGGCTCGTCGCATTCTCGAAGACGCTTGCCCGCGAGCACGCGCGCCACGGTATCACCGTCAATGTGGTGTGCCCGGGGCCGACCGACACCGCGCTCTTTGCCGATTACAAGGAGGGCGCGGGCAATCCGGAAAAGCTGGTGGAAGCGTTCACCAAGTCCATTCCGCTTGGCCGCATCGGTCAGCCGGACGACTTGCCGGGGGCCATTGCCTTCTTCGCGAGCGACGACGCCGCGTTCGTCACCGGTCAGGTGTTGAGCGTCTCGGGCGGCCTCACGATGTGCGGCTGACCCGGGCCATTCCGGGCCATTTCAGGGCATTCCCCGACCTCGTTTATCGATATCACCGCTGGCGCGCGTCAGGGCTGCCAACGACAACCCACAACAGCCAGCGACGCGCAGCGGCAAGGAGCGAAACCATGCAATACGAAGACATCCTGTATGAAGTGCGCAACGGCGCGGCGTGGATCACGATCAACCGTCCGGACAAGATGAACGCCTTTCGTGGGCGCACCTGCGACGAGCTGATCCATGCCATCAACAAGGCCGGCTACGACCGTGAGATTGCCAGCATCGTGCTTGCCGGCGCTGGCGAGAAGGCGTTCTGCACCGGGGGCGATCAGTCGGCGCACGAAGGGCAGTACGACGGCCGCGGCACCATCGGGCTGCCGATGGAGGAGCTGCACAACGCCATCCGCGACGTGCCCAAGCCCGTCATTGCCCGCGTGCAAGGCTATGCCATCGGCGGCGGCAACGTGATCTGCACCTTGTGCGACTTCACGATTGCGTCCGAGAACGCCGTGTTCGGGCAGGTCGGCCCGAAGGTCGGCTCGGTCGATCCGGGCTTCGGCACCGCGTTTCTCGCGCGTGTCGTCGGCGAGAAGAAGGCGCGCGAGATCTGGTATCTGTGCCGTCGCTATCCGGCGGCACAAGCGCTGGCGATGGGACTCGTGAACACCGTTGTGCCGCACGATCAACTCGATGCGGAAGTCCAGAAATGGTGCGACGAGATTCTCGAGCGCAGCCCGACGGCGATTGCCATTGCGAAGCGCTCGTTCAACATGGACACGGCGCAGCAGGCGGGCATCGCGGGCATGGGCATGTACGCGCTCAAACTCTATTACGAGACGGAAGAGTCGCGCGAAGGCGTGCGGGCGTTCCAGGAGAAGCGCAAGCCCGAGTTCCGCAAATACGCCAAATAAGCGAGGCATACGCGATGCAAACTCCGTATCTCGACGACGATCTCGTCGCGCTGGCCGAGCACACGCGGCGTTTCGCCCAGGCGCGTGTCGCTCCCGGTTTTCTCGAGCGAGACAAGACCCGCGTGCTCGATCGTACGCTCATGCGCGAGATGGGCGAGCTTGGCCTGATCGCGCCGGAGCTGCCGGAAGCGTTCGGTGGGCAGGGCATGGGGCGTCTCGCGGCGGGCGTGATCCACGAAGCGATTGCGCGCGCGGACCTGAGCCTGTCCTACGTCAACCTGCTGGCCTCGCTCAATGGCCAGATTCTCGCGGCCCATGGACAGCCTGAGGTCGTCCTGCCCTGGCTGCGCAAGCTCACGCGCGGCGAAACGCTGCTCGCCATCGCGCTGACCGAACCGCGCGGCGGATCGGACGCTGCCAACCTGCGCATGCGGGCCGAGTTCGACGGGACGCATTACGTGCTCAATGGGGAGAAGACATCCATCTCTGCCGCCGATCAGGCCGACGCCGCCGTCGTGTTCGCGCGTACGGGCGACGTGGCGTCGGGCGCACGCGGCATCTCGGCGTTCCTCGTGCCGCTCGACCTGCCGGGCATCACTCGACAACGCTTTGATTGCCATGGGCAGCGCGCCATCGGCCGCGGCTCGCTGTTCTTCGAGAACGTGAAGATCCCGGCCGACCACGTACTGGGCGCGCCGGGCGAGGGCTTCGTGCAAGTGATGCAGGGCTTCGACTTCTCTCGCGCGCTCATCGGCTTGCAGGTGCTGGCCGTCGCCCGCGCCTCGCTCGACGAGACATGGGAATACGTGGCCCAGCGCGAGGCGTTTGGCAAACCGCTGTCGGCGTTTCAGGGCGTCTCGCACCCGCTGGCGGATTTCGACACGCAGGTCGAGGCGGGGCGGCTGCTCTGTCTTCAAACGCTGTGGCTCAAGGATCGCGGCCTGCCGCACAGCGCCGAGGCGGCCATGTGCAAGTGGTGGGGGCCGAAGCTCGCTTACGACGTCATCCATCAATGTCTGCTGATGTTCGGCCACGGCGGCTACGACCGGGGCGTGATGGAGCAGCGTTTGCGCGACGTACTCGGTTTCCAGATCGGTGACGGCACCGCGCAGATCATGAAGACGATCATCGCGCGCGCCCGCGCCGGCCGTCAGGCGGTGCCGGTTTGACCGGACGGCGGCGCTCATTGGTGTCAGGGCAAGGCAAGGGCAAGACCCTAACGGCGTGAAATCCGCGACAGTCAAGGAGACGATGTGATGGAGTTCGATGCGGTATTGCTTCCCCCTCGGCGCGAGCACAGCGTGGCGCGTGGCTGGTGGCCCGAACGCACGATCAACGATGCGCTCGACGCGGCGCTTGCGGCGTGGCCAGACAAGGTCGCACTCACGGCGGTCTCGACGGCCACCGGCCAGACCACATCGCTGACCTACGCCGCACTCGCCGATGCCGCAGAGCGACTTGCGCTGGGCCTGTTGCGGCGTGGCGTCGGGCGCGGCGACGTGGTCGCGTGCCAACTACCCAACGGCTGGCCGTTCGCGGTGACCTACCTGGCTTGCGCCCGTATCGGCGCGGTGCTCAATCCGCTCATGCACATCTTCCGCGAGCGCGAACTATCGTTCATGCTGCGCCATGGCGAGGCGAAGGTGTTCCTCGTGCCCAAGCAGTTTCGCGGCTTCGATCACGCGGCGATGGCGCGCGCGTTGCAGCGCGAGCTTGCCGCGCTCCGGCACGTGATCGTCGTCGGGGAGGCTGCCACGCAGGAGAGTTTCGATGCCGTGCTCATGGCTGGCGAACCGGCGGCGACCGACGCGGAGCGCGCGCAGATGCAAGCATCGCGCGCACGTCCGGACGACGTGATGCAATTGATGTACACCTCCGGCACCACGGGCGAGCCGAAGGGCGTGATGCACAGTGCGAACACCACGTTCTCGAACATCGAGGCCTACGCGCAGCGCATGCGTCTCGGTCGCGACGACGTGATTTTGATGGGCTCGCCGCTCGCGCACCAGACCGGCTTCATGTACGGACTGATGATGCCGATCGTGCTCGGCGCGAGCGCAGTCATGCTCGACGTGTGGGATCCGGCGACTGCCGTGGGCCTGATTCAGGCGCACGGGGTGACCTTCACGATGGCGTCCACCCCCTTTCTCGCCGATCTGACCAAGGCGGTGGCGGCCAGCGGCGAGACCGTGCCGAGCTTGCGTGCCTTCCTGTGCGCGGGGGCGCCGATTCCGGGGCCGGTGGTGGAGAAGGCGCGCAAGGTGCTCGGCGCGAAAATTGTGTCGGCGTGGGGCATGACCGAGAACGGCGCCGTGACGCTCACGCGTCTGGACGACGACGATGCGCGGGCGTCGACGACGGACGGCTGCCCATTGCCGGGCGTCGAGCTGCGCGTCGTCGATGCGCAGGATCGCGATCTGCCGACGGGCGAGACCGGCCGCTTGCTCGTGCGCTCGTGCTCGAATTTCGGCGGCTATCTCAAGCGGGCGCAGTGGAACGGCACCGACGAGGCGGGATGGTTCGACACCGGCGACATGGCCTGGCTCGATGCCACCGGCTACGTGCGCATCGCCGGGCGCAGCAAGGACGTGATCATTCGGGGCGGCGAGAACATTCCCGTCGTCGAGATCGAGGCGCTGCTGTACCGGCATCCGGCGATCGAGACGGTGGCCATCGTCGCGTATCCGGACGAGCGCCTCGGCGAGCGCGCGTGTGCGGTCGTGGTGCCGCGCCCGGGGCAGTCGGTCGATCTGCCGGCGCTCACTGGCTTCCTGGCCTCGCACAAGGTCGCCCGGCAGTATTGGCCGGAACGCCTCGAAGTGCGCGAGGCGCTGCCGACGACCCCCACGGGTAAGATACAGAAGTTCAAATTACGCGAGATGCTGCAAACGGGCGAGTGAACGCCCTGGCGCGGCGCGCCATTCTTCAAGGACGAAAGGTCGATGACATCGAAGGGACTGGATAGCGAATCGTTCGAGCTGTTGCTCGCGGCGGTGCAACGTTTCATTCGCGAGCGGCTGGTGCCTGCCGAGAACGACGTGGAGGCGCACGACGACGTGCCGGCCACGCTCGTCGATGAGATGAAGGAGATGGGCCTGTTCGGCCTGTCGATCCCCGAGGCGTTCGGCGGCATCGGGCTGTCGATGTCGCAGGAAGTGCGAGTGGCCTACGAGTTCGGGCAGACGTCGCTGGCCTTCCGCTCCGTATTCGGCACCAACGTGGGCATCGGCTCGCAGGGCATCCTGATGGATGGCACCGAGGCGCAGAAGCGCGAGCTGCTGCCGCGCGTAGCGAGCGGGGACTTGATCATGTCGTTCGCGCTCACCGAGCCGGACGCGGGGTCCGACCCGGCCGCCCTCAAGACGCGCGCCGTGCTCGACGGCGACACCTATGTGCTCGACGGCGTGAAGCGCTTCATCACCAACGCGCCGCGGGCCGGGGCATTCACGCTGATGGCGCGCACGGGCGGCGAGGGCGCGGGCGGCATCTCGGCCTTCATCGTACCGGCCGACACGCCGGGCCTGTCGCTTGGCAAGCCCGACAAGAAGATGGGGCAGCGCGGAACGAAGACCTGCGACGTCGTGCTGCAAGGCGCGCGCGTGCCGGCGCAGAACATCATCGGCGGCGAGGCGGGCAAGGGCTTCAAGACGGCCATGAAGGTCCTCGACCGTGGGCGCTTGCATGTGGCGGCGCTCGCGTGCGGCATGGCGCAGCGAATTCTCGACGAGTCCGTCGCGTATGCGCGCGAGCGCAAGCAATTCGGGCAGCGCATTGGCGACTTCCAGCTCGTGCAGGCGATGCTCGCGGACAGTCGGGCCGAACTGTACGCCGGATGGTCGATGGTGCAGGACTGCGCCCAGCGTTACGACACGAAGCCCCAAGGCAAGCGCGATGCCGATGTCAGCATGCGGGCCTCGTGCGCCAAGCTGTTTTGCACCGAGATGGTCGGGCGCGTGGCCGATCGTGGCGTGCAGGTGCACGGCGGTGCAGGTTACATCAACGAATACAAGGTCGAGCGCTTCTATCGCGACGTGCGCCTGTTGCGACTTTATGAAGGCACCACGCAAATTCAGCAATTGATTATCGGGCGTGCCCTGATGCAGGACGATTGAGGCGGCGCGACCTTCGGCGATGCGCGGCGGCGCTCACGCGGCGCATCATGCTGGTGCGCGTGAGGCCGATGCCGGACCGCCTTGCACTGCTGCGGTGCAGCAGATTTAACCTGACTTTCGGGCATTTCCCATAGACAAATCTCCCGTTCTGCGTTGCCTGGCAACGCTTTGCCGATCGTCTTGTGCTACCTGGCACGCTTGTTGCGTAACTGTGTGAGCCAGCGGCAAAGACGTCGCCGGCCATGAATTCCGGTACGGCGTCAGGCGAGAGCGCCTGCGACGTACCTACAGGACAACGGCGTCCCTCCATGCTTCGGCATGGTCGGACGCCGTTTTGTTTTTCGGGCGCTGCAAGCGCTGCAACAGGAGAAGACAGCATGCGCAAACCTCGTCTGGTCGTCATCGGCAACGGCATGGCCGGCATCCGCACGCTCGAAGAGCTGCTGGAAATCGCACCGAATCAGTACGACATCACCGTATTCGGTGCCGAGCCGCATCCGAACTACAACCGGATCCTGCTCTCGCCGGTGCTTGCCGGTGAGCAGTCGTTCGCCGACATCGTGCTCAATCCGCTGGATTGGTATGCCCAGAAGGGCATCACGTTGCATCTGGGCAAGGAAGTCACCCAGATCGATCGACCGCGCCGCGTCGTGCGTTGCGCCGACGGCACCGAGGCGCCGTACGACCGTCTGCTGATTGCCACCGGCTCCAGCCCGTTCATCCTGCCGGTGCCCGGCAAGGATCTCGACGGCGTGATCAGCTACCGCGACATTCGCGACACCGAGATCATGATCGAGACGGCGAGCATGAAGCGTCATGCGGTCGTGATCGGCGGCGGCCTGCTCGGCCTCGAGGCGGCCAACGGTCTCAAGCTGCGTGGCATGGACGTCACCGTGGTGCACCTGGCCGACACGCTGCTCGAACGCCAGCTCGACAGCACGGCGGGCAAGCTGCTGCAACAGTCGCTCGAAGCGCGCGGTCTCGCGTTCCGCCTGTCGCATCAAACGGCGGCGATTCTCGACGACGGCAACGGCAGCGTGCGGGCCGTGAGGTTCAGCAACGGCGAAGAAATCGCGGCCGACCTCGTCGTGATGGCCGCCGGGATCCGCCCGAACACCACGCTGGCCGAAGCGGCCGGCCTGCATTGCGCCCGCGGCATTGTCGTGTCCGACACGCTGCAAACCTACGATCCGCGCATTTACGCCGTCGGCGAATGCGTGAGCCATCGCGGCGTGGCCTATGGTCTTGTGGCCCCGCTGTTCGAGCAGGCCAAGGTCTGTGCCAACCACCTCGCGCTCATGGGCATCGGCAGCTATCGCGGCTCGGTGCTGTCGACGAAGCTCAAGGTCACAGGCATCGACCTGTTCTCGGCGGGCGACTTTCTCGGCGGCGAAGGCACCGAGGAGATCGTGTTGTCCGATCCCGCGAGCGGCGTCTACAAGAAGCTGGTGATTCGCGACGACAAACTCGTCGGCGCTTGCCTGTATGGCGATACGGCCGACGGCGCATGGTACTTCAAGCTGCTGCGCGAAGGGCGCGCGCTGGGTGAACTGCGCGAGCGCATCATGTTCGGCGAGTCGAGCGTGGGTGACGTGGGCACGCAAGGCCAGAACCGCGCGTCGGCCATGTCCGATACCGATGAAGTGTGCGGCTGCAACGGCGTGTGCAAGGGCACCATCGTCAAGGCGATCACCGAGAAGGGCCTGTTCACGCTCGATGAAGTCAAGAAGCATACGAAGGCCGCCAGCTCGTGCGGGTCGTGCGCCGGGCTGTGCGAACAGATTCTGATGAGCACGCTGGGCTCGACCTACGACGCAGCGCCGAAGGAAAAGGCCGTGTGCGGTTGCACGGATCTGTCGCATGCCGACGTGCGTCGCGCGGTGCGCGAGCATCACCTCACGACCCATCGTGCCGCCTTCGACTTCCTCGAATGGCGCACGCCCAACGGGTGCGCCACGTGTCGTCCCGCGCTGAACTACTACATGCTCAGCACGTGGCCGAAGGAAGCCGTCGACGATCCGCAAAGCCGTTTCGTCAACGAGCGTGTGCACGCCAACATCCAGAAGGACAACACGTTCTCCGTCATCCCGCAGATGAAGGGCGGCGTGACGAACCCGAGCGAGCTGCGTCGCATCGCCGACGTGGCGGACAAGTACCAGATTCCGATGGTCAAGGTCACGGGCGGTCAGCGTATCGATTTGCTCGGTGTGAAGAAGGAAGACCTCGTGAGCGTCTGGCGCGACCTCGGCATGCCGTCGGGACACGCCTATGGCAAGTCGATCCGCACCGTGAAGACGTGCGTGGGCAGCGAGTTCTGCCGCTTCGGCACACAGAACAGCACGCAGATGGGCATCGATCTCGAGACCATGCTCGCGAACATGTGGTCGCCCCACAAGGTCAAGCTCGCCGTGTCCGGCTGCCCGCGCAATTGCGCCGAGGCCGGGATCAAGGACGTGGGCGTGATCGCCGTCGATTCGGGCTGGGAGCTGTATGTGGGCGGTAACGGCGGCATCAAGACCGAAGTCGCGCAATTCCTCGTGAAGGTGAAAACGGCTGACGAGGTCAAGGAGTACACGGGCGCGTTCCTGCAGCTCTATCGCGAGGAAGCCTATTACCTCGATCGCACGGTGCATTACCTCGACCGGGTGGGGCTCGACTACGTGAAACAACGCGTGGTGAACGATGCCGCCAATCGTCGGGCGCTGTACGAGCGGCTGCTCTTCTCGCTCGATGGCCTGCCCGATCCGTGGCAAGCGCGCATCAACGGGGCGCAAGCCAATGAATATCGTCCGCTGACCTCGATCGTGCCGGTGGGCGTCGAGCCCGAGACTGCCTGAGGAGAACACCATGACGCAATCCAAACCGATCTGGCTGCATGTTTGCGACGTGGGCGCGATCCCGCGCCTGGGCACGCGCGTGCTGACCCATCCGAGCGGCGACATCGCGCTCTTTCGCTCCGAAAGCGACAAGGTCTTCGCGCTGCGCGACAAGTGCCCGCACAAGGGCGGTGCGCTCTCGCAGGGCATCGTGCATGGTGAGAAGGTCACCTGCCCGCTGCACGCCTGGAACATCGACCTGACGACCGGCGAAGCCTGCGCCCCGGATGTGGGCTGCGCAGAGCGCTTTGCCGTGCGGATCGACGCGGGCGAGGTGTATGTATCGCTCGACGAGGCGATCGGTACCGAGGCGAGTGCAGCGACGGCTGCCGCTTGACCCGCACCCCTCGACCCCCTGACCCCTCGCTATTGCCGGAGCCCCCCATGACAACCCTCACGCAAACCACCTGTTGCTACTGCGGCGTCGGTTGCGGCATGCTCGTCGAGAGCGACGGCGAGCGCATCGTCGGTGTGCAGGGCGACCCGGCGCACCCGGCAAACTTCGGGCGGCTGTGCAGCAAGGGTATGACATTGCCGCTTACTGCACAGTCGCTTGCCGGACGCGTGCTGGCGCCCGAGCTGCGCACCACGCGCGACGCCGAGCGCGCGCCCGCCAGTTGGGACGACGCGCTCGAGACGGTGGCGTCGCGCTTTGCCGACGTCATCCGCCGGCATGGCCCGGACGCCGTCGCGTTCTACGTGTCGGGACAGTTGTTGACCGAGGACTACTACGTCTTCAACAAGCTCGCCAAGGGGCTGGTGCGCACCAACAACATCGACACGAACTCGCGACTGTGCATGTCGAGCGCCGTGAGTGCCTACAAGATGGCGCTCGGCGCGGACGGTCCGCCCACCTGCTACGACGATCTCGAAGCGGCCAGCACCGTACTGTTCGCGGGCAGCAACATGGCCTACGCGCACCCGGTGCTGTTCCGTCGACTCGAAGCGGCCAAGGCGGCCGATCCGTCGATTCGCTGGATCGTCGTCGATCCGCGCCGCACCGACACGGCGGCGATGGCCGATCTGCATCTGGCCATCGTGCCGGGCACCGACGTTGCGCTGTTTCACGGCATGCTGCATCACCTGATCTGGGAAGGACGCATCGACCGGCGCTATATCGACGTTCATACCGAAGGCTTCGATGCCCTTAAGCAGATGCTGCGCGGCTATACGCCGCAACTCGCAGCCGATATCTGCGGCATCGAGGAGTCGGCCTTGCGTCAGGCGGCCGACTGGTTTGGCGAAAGCCCGGCGGCGCTGTCCCTGTATTGCATGGGCTTGAATCAGTCGAGCCACGGCACTGAGAAGAATCTCGCGCTCATCCATCTGCATCTGGCCACCGCGCAGATCGGACGCCCGGGCGCCGGGCCGTTCTCGCTCACCGGTCAGCCCAATGCGATGGGCGGACGTGAAGTGGGCGGGCTGTCCACCATGCTTGCGGCGCATCGCGAGATCGGCAACGCAGCCCATCGCGCCGAGGTCGAGCAGCTTTGGGGCGTGCGGGGACTATCCGACAAGCCGGGTCTGCCCGCCGTGGAGATGTTCGACGCCGTGCGCGACGGCCGTATCAAGGCGATCTGGATCGCGTGCACGAACCCAGTGCATTCGATGCCGGACAGCGAGCGCGTGCGTGAAGCGCTCGCCGCCGCGGAATTCGTGGTGGTGCAGGAGGTGTTTCACCAGACCGATACCGTTCCGTACGCCGACGTGCTGCTTCCCGCGACGAGTTGGGGCGAGAAGGCGGGCACGGTCACGAATTCGGAGCGGCGCATCTCGCGCGTGCGCGCGGCCGTCGCCGCGCCGGGGCAGACCCGGGCCGACTGGTGGATTGCCGGCGAGGTCGCCCGACGTCTTGCGCCAAAGCTCGATGCATCGCCCGAGCCGTTCGCGTTCTCGTCGATCGAGACGATTTTCGACGAGCATCGCGCCCTGACGGTGGGACGCGACCTCGATATCGGCGGTATCGATTATGCGTTGCTCGAGCAGCGCGGGCCGCAACAATGGCCGTTCCCGGCAGGAGCGGCGAATGGGGCCGCACGGCGCTACGAGGATGGCGTGTTCGCCACGGGCGACGGCCGCGCACGGTTTCACGCCTTTGAATACCGGCCGGTGGCCGAGCCGATCAACGCCCGCCATCCGTTGCGCCTGATTACCGGCCGCCTGCGCGATCAGTGGCACGGCATGAGCCGCACGGGGCGTGTGGGACAGTTGTTCGAGCACGCGCCGGAACCGGCACTCACCATGCATCCGGCCGACGCGGCGCGCCGTGGCCTGCGCGCGGGCGAATTCGTGCAGCTGTCGAGCCGTCGCGGCGAGCGGGTGTTGACGCTGGCCGTGAGCGACGATGTCGCCTCGGGCACGGTGTTCGTGCCGATGCACTGGAGCGGACAATTTCTCGGTGGCGGGGGCGTGAACGACACCACCCTCGGCGCCGTCGACAAGTATTCGAAGCAACCGGAACTGAAGCATGCCGCTGTGCGCGTCGACCCGCTCACGCTGGCGTGGCGCGTGGCGGCAGTGCGACGTGGCGACGCGCTGCAATTGCACGCGTCGGTGCAGCCGCTGCTGGCCGAGCGGCGCTTCGCGACCGTGCGTCTGGAGGGCGACGACCGGATCGTGGTGATGGCCGCCGATAACGAGCCCGACGCCGACTGGCTGGAGCGCCTGCACACGGCGCTGGCCCTGCCGCGCGACGAGTCGCTGCTGGAGTATCGCGATGCGCGCCGGTCGATGACCAAGCGCGTGGCATGGCGCGACACGCTGATCGACGGCGTACTGGTGGCGGGCAGCGAAGCCGATGTCGCTGCGTCGACGTCGCTGCTCGCGCGCGTTCGCGAAACGGCGCCGTGGACGCGCGCGCGCCATGCGGTCTTCGTGGCCGACAGCGGGCCGGCCGCGCCGCGCGATCGCACGGTGTGTCAGTGCAAATCGGTCACGGCGTCGAGCATCAACGCAGCCATCGGCGCGGGGGCGGACGTGTCGCAGCTCAAGGCGAGGCTCGGCTGTGGAACAGTCTGCGGCTCGTGCGTGCCGGAGTTGCAGCGCATGTGCGCTGCGCCGGGCAAGGCAATGACGCCGCCGTTCGCGACGAACGCGGCCTGAGCCCAGGGCACGGGCATTGCATCGCGAACCTTCCGACAGGATATGAATTGGGCGACAGGCAGAACATCGAGGAATTGAGGGAGAACGATCATGAAGAACGGCAAAGTCACCCTGCTGAGCGCGGGTCCCGGCGCGCTCGATCTGCTGACGTTGCGCGCGGCGCGCGTGCTCGGCGAGGCCGATGTGCTGCTCGTCGACGATCTGGCCAACCCAGAAATCGCCACGCTCGCGCCGCAGGCCCGCGTGATTGCCGTGGGCAAGCGCGGCGGCTGTCGCTCGACGCCGCAGGCTTTCATCGAGCGGCTGATGTGTCGCTTTGCGCGTCGCGGCGTGCATGTGGTGCGGGTGAAGGGCGGCGACGCGCTGATGTTCGGGCGTGCGGGCGAGGAGATCTCGGCGCTGCGTCGCGCGGGGGTGCCGGTGGAGATCGTCAACGGGGTGTCGTCGGCGTTCGCGGCGGCCGCCGGCCTGGGCATGTCGCTCACGCATCGCGAGCACTGTGCGGGCGTGACGTTCGTCACCGCGCACCGGCAGGACGGCAGTGCGCCCAACTGGGCGGCGCTCGCGGCGACCGGCACCACGCTGGCGATCTACATGGGCTTGCATCGGGTCGAGGAACTGAGCGAGACACTGCTGACGCATCTCGATGCGGCCACGCCGGCGGGGGCGGTCCAGTGGGCGGGCTCGCCGCAAGAGCGGCGAATGGTCACGTCGCTGGGCCGGCTGGCGGCGGACGTGCGCGCCGCGGGGTTTGCCAGTCCGACCGTCCTGCTCGTGGGCGGCGCGGTCGGTGAAGCGGCGCTCGCGGCAGTCGCGCCGAGCGTGGCGACGGGCGCCGATCACGGCGATGTCGCCGCGCACGCTGTGCACGACGTCATCGCCAGAGCGGCCTGATGCGTTGTATCGTCACTACCTATACTGAACAGCGCGTGTTCGAATAGCGCACGAGACGTTGCCGACGGGGCGTAGCCGATGCCGCCCCGCGACGGCGTCGTGGATGGATTTTCACTGACAGGCCAACCGCGTTGGCCCCCACGAACTTGCCGAAAACACCGGATGCCGGGGACGTCGATCCTCAGGCCGATACGTCCCGCAAACCCGCCGTTCCTGGTGCCGCCGCCACCGCTGTTGCCCCTGTCGCCCCCGTTGCGGTGCCGGGGGCGCACGGCATGCTGCGCGTGCTGCTCGTCACGGATACGGACAAGCCGATTGGCGAGCTGCGCGCAGCGCTCGCGCGTCTGGGGTGCGAAATGCTGGTGGAAGTGGCCAAGCCGCAGGCGTTGCCACGCGTGGTGGAGAGCGAGCGCCCGGACGTCGTCATCATCGACACCGAATCGCCCTCGCGCGACACGCTTGAACAGCTCGCCGTGATGAACGCGGCGGCACCGCGCCCGGTATTGATGTTCTCGGCCGACGGCAATCAAGCGCTGATTCGCGCGGCCGTCGATGCGGGCGTGACAGCCTACTCCGTCGAGGGACTGGCGGCCGACCGGCTCGCGCCGATTCTCGAAGTCGCGCTCGCGCGCTTCGCCCATGAGGAAAAGCTGCGCGCGCGTCTGGCCAAGGCCGAGACCGAGCTGGCCGACCGCAAGCTGATCGACCGTGCCAAGCGGCTGCTCATGGACCGACGCAAGATTTCCGAGCAGGAGGCTTATGCCATCCTGCGCAAACGGGCGATGGATCAAGGCGAGAAGCTCGTCGAAGTGGCGCGCCAACTCGTCTCGATCGCCGAATTATTGGGATAGACACAGCTCATGTCGACGTCATCATGGTTGGCTTCTGATGCGCAATCGCCGAACGGTGCGCCAGAAAAACGTCATCTGCGCGTGGGGTTCATCGCGCTGTCCGATGCGGCGCCGCTGGTCGTGGCGAAGCGCCTGGAGCTGGGGCACGAGCATGGGCTGACCCTCGAACTGAGCCGCGAATCGTCGTGGGCGGCCGTGCGCGACAAGCTGCTCACGGGCGAGCTGGATGCCGCGCACTCGCTGTATGGTCTCGTGTATGGCGTGCAGTTGGGCATTGGTGGGCCGCGTGAAGACATGGCCGTGCTCATGGTGCTCAATCGCAACGGACAGGCGGTTACGGTCACGCCGTCGCTGGCCGAGGCAATGGTGCACACGGGCGACTTGCGCGAAGCGCTGGCGTCGCTCGGGCGCAAGCCGGTCTTCGCACAGACGTTTCCGACAGGCACGCACGCGATGTTCCTCAATTACTGGCTTGCCGCGCAGGGCATCGATCCGCTCACCGAGGTTACCAGTATCGTGATTCCTCCGGCGCATATGGTTGCCGCGATGGAAGAGGGCGGACTCGACGGCTTTTGCTGTGGCGAGCCCTGGCATGCGGTGGCGCAGGCGCGCGGGCTGGGGCGCACAGTCACGGTATCGAGCGACATCTGGCCGAATCATCCTGAGAAGGTGCTGGCTTGCCGTCGGGATTTCGTGACGCGTTATCCGAGAACGGCACAGGCGCTGGTGCGCACGCTGCTCAGCGCGTGCCGCTGGCTGGATATGCCTGGACACCGTGCGGAAGCGGCAGGATGGCTGGCAGAGCCGGCGTGGGTCGGGGCGCCACGCGATCTGATCGCGGCGCGTCTGTTGGGCGACTTCGGCCGTCTGCAGGGACGGCATGCCTTGCTGCCCGTGAGCTTCTTCGACGAAGGCGTGGTGAACTACCCGCATCCTTCGGATGGCATGTGGTTCATCGCGCAATATCGTCGCTGGGGGATGGTGGGCGACGCGGCGGTGGCTGCCGCCGCGCAGACGGCGGCAGCGGTGAGCCAGACGGCGTTGTACCAGGCAGCGGCACGTGCCGAGGCCGTGCCGGTGGTCGCATCGCCTGCGCACGAGGTGCTTTGCGACGGCAAGGTCTGGGATGCGGCCAGTGCTGGCGATTTGCGCGCTTACGTCGACGGATTCGACATTCGGGCACGGTGATTTCGGTGCGCCGCGACTAGAATGAAGGGCGGCGTCCGAAGGGTTGCGGGCGCGCTGATTGCGCCCAATCTCCCGACTGGCCGGAGGCCATCATGCCCATGAGCGATATTCGTGACGTCGTTCTCGCGTTCGTCGATGACGTGCTGAACCAGGGCCACATCGACGCCACCGATCGTTACTTCTGGGACGACGTGGTGGAGCAAGTCCCCTTCCCCGGTCAGGGGGCTGGGATTGACGGTCTCAAAGCTGTTCTGCGTGGCATGCGTGCTGCGTTTCCCGACATGCACTGGCGCATTGACGAGCAACTTGTCGAGGGCGATCGCGTGCTGACCCGATTCGAGTGGACGGGGACGCACCGGGGCGATTTTCTCGGGGTGCCGGCCACCGGCCGGCCGGTACGTGTCTGGGGAATGGTGATCGATCGGGTGGATCGGGGCCGCATCCGGCAGACGCGCCTCCTGATGGACACGCTCGGGATGATGGTGCAGCTCGGGGTGGTGCCGCCGCCCGGGCAATGAACGTCAGGTCCGCCGCTCGGCGGCGTGTGCGGGCGTCGTCCGTCGTCTGTTGCCCGTCGAGCGCGATGTCGACGGGCGCTGGAACCGGGTCAGACCTTTTTGACGAATTCGGATTTCAGGCTCATCGCGCCAAAGCCGTCGATCTTGCAGTCGATATCGTGGTCGCTGTCCACCAGCCGAATGTTCTTCACCTTGGTGCCCATCTTGATCACGCCGCCCGACCCCTTTGGCTTCAAGTCCTTGATGACGGTGACCGTGTCGCCGTTTTGCAAGCGCGTTCCGGTGGCGTCGCGATAGACGCGTTCCGTGGGTTCCGTTGATGCGGCGGCCTGTGCCGACCATTCATGCGCACACTCGGGGCAAATGTAGACACCCCCATCTTCGTAGGTGAATTCGGAGTTGCATTTCGGGCAAGCGGGCAAAGTGCTCATGTCGATGGGTCCTGAAAGGCCGACGAAGGGGATAAAAGCGCGAAATTATATCGCTGCCGAAGGATTTTTCCGGGCAGCGGAGCGCCCATGACAGGGCGCGGCGATCACGGTCCGGCTTCGATGACATCCCTAATTGATTCAAGCGATCGGATTACGGACACTTGAACGATCGATAATGCAATGTCGATGTCAGTCCCGCCAACGCCCCCTGTTCGTATTCTATGGTCGACGAGACCCGCTTCCCAATCCGCAAGGAGTGCCCCCCGGGGGCTTGCACGTGTGACCGGGAAAGCCTCATGCAAGACCCTCACGGTGATCGCCGCATCCTGCGCTTGACGCAGGCGGAGGAGAAGCGGCTGATTGCGCGCATCGAAGCCGTGACCAGTTACGCCGATTTGCAGCGCGTCGCCGATCTGATGCAGGCGCAACTCGGCATTTCGCTGGAGATCGCCCCGAGCGCGAACGAAGTCCGGACGGTCCGAGGCATCAGTATTCGGTTGGTGGCAAAGCCCGGGCTTTGCCGGAAGATCCAGGCGTCGATCCCGGCCGCGGTTCGCCGATGTCTCGATAGTCGTCCGGGTATCGCTTACGCCATCCTGGATGCCCACGATTTGCTGGGCGGCGGTCAATGACGCCATGACGGCGGGGTTCCGTGACACTGGGTGGTCTGACTCCCTTTCAGAGCACCGTCAGGCGCAATAAGTGACTTGCGTAAGTTGCGCGTCGCAACTATATTGGTTGCGATGCGCAACTGATAGGGGGTGAGATATGGATATCGTCGATCTACCTGGCAAGCCTCGCGAAGCGGAGATTCTGGAACTCCGCGACTTCTCCCGCCGGCTGGTTCGCGAACTGGGCTTCATGCGAACGACGTTGGCCGACAGTGATCTCGCGCCGTCCGCGGTTCACGCCATTATCGAAATTGGGGCGACGCCGGGGATCAGTGCCAAGGATCTCGGCAATCTCCTGCGTCTGGACAAATCGAACACGAGCCGGCAAGTGGCGAAGCTCGAGGCCAGTGGACTCGTGAGGCGCACGACGGCGAGCAACGACGCGCGCGCCTCCGAACTCTTCCTGACCGAAGCGGGGCAACGGCTTCGCAGCAAGATCGACCGCTTTGCGACCGATCAGGTGTCCAGTGCGCTACGGCGCATCGTGCCTGCGGATCAGGCGGCCCTGGTTCGGGCGCTTGCCCTGTACGCGGACGCGCTTGCGCACGACAACTCGGCCAAAGGCGCCGTCGAGGGGGAAGTCTGCGCGCAGGTGCTCGAAGGCTATCAGCCGGGATGTATCGGCGACATTGCCAGCCTGCACGCGCGCTTTTACGGGCAGCACTGGGGGTTTGGGGCGTTTTTCGAGACGAAGGTGGCGACGGAACTGGCGACGTTCGCCAGCGCGTTACCCGCTGATGGCAAAGCGCTGTGGCGCCATGTCGAGAATGCGCGCACGCTCGCCTCGCTCGCGATCGACGGTGACCTTGAGGCGGGTGTCGCGCATTTGCGCTGGTTCATCGTTGACGATTCGCTGCGTGGGGCCGGGGTCGGGCGGCGTCTGATGGCGCAGGCCATGGCGTTCGTCGATGCGCGCTATCGCGAGACGTACCTATGGACGTTCAAGGGACTTGATGCCGCGCGGCATCTGTACGAGTCGTTCGGCTTTGCGTTGACCGACGAGTTCGAGGGTGAGCAATGGGGGAGCCGGGTTGTCGAGCAACGGTTCTGCCGTCGCGCGGGCGGCGCGTCGTCATAGCGCTCGCTTCCTGAGGCCGCCGCGGGCAGTCGAATGCCCGCGTGAGCTATCGCGATGCATCGGCGGCGCAGAAGCCGCCGTTATTCTGCTAACGTGCCGCCGCCATCGCACCACTGCCACCGCACCACTGCCACCGCACTGCCGCCACCGCACCGCAGCACCGCCATAGCACCGTCGCCACCGCGCCACCGCGCCGCCGCGCCGCCGCAACCGCACTGCCGCCATCGCACTGCCGCCATCACGCCACCGCCACCGCGTCACCGTCACCGCACCGCCGCTATCTCGCGGCTACGATCACGTGTGCCTGAATTTTTCCGGCCACCGGACCGTGACCGTGACGTCGGGCTATGGCCGTCGTCGCCCGGTCGGTGGCGAGTTGTAGCAAGCTGGCATCGCGCGCTTCGATTTCGTTGCGCAGCGGGGTTCCGAAGCAATAGGCCGTGGCGGCGTCGCGGGCCGACGCCGCATAGCTCATCTTTTCGCGGGTCTCGATCTCGATATGGATAAACCCGGCGTGGCTCAGATCTTCCCGGATCCGAGCGAGGTCGTAATAGCCATGCGGCGTGCGGGCGAGGAATCTTGGCGGGTCATGCGCAAACAATGCCCCGACGGCCTCGGTGACCTCGTCGGCGAAGGCGTTCTCTTCGATTCGATCCCAGACGCTGAAGACGAAGCGCCCACCCGCTCTCAGCATGCGACGCGCCTCGGCATAGCCAGCCGCCTTGTCGGGGAAAAACATCGCGCCGAACTGGCAGACGACGACATCGAACGACGCGTCGTCGAACGGCAGGGCGAGTGCGTCGGCCTGTTGCCATTTGATCCGGGCGTCGGCCGGTTGCCGGCTGGCGGCATAGTCGAGCATCGGCTGATTGAGATCGGTCACCACGTAGCGTGCGTCGGGGCCGAGTTTCGGGGCAAGTGCTCGCGTGACCGCACCGCTGCCGGCTGCGGTCTCCAGGACCGACTTGGGCGAAGTTGCTGCCACAAGCGTTGCCGTATCGATGGCGTAGGTCTCGAAGATCAATGGCACCATCAGCGTGTCGTAGCACTTCGGAATCGACCCTGCAAAGACCTTGTCGGGCTCGGCCATGATGCCCCCTGGAATGCGTTGACGCGGGCCCCGGTTTACCCCGCCGGCTTTTCATTCTAGGCGGGCCAAGGGTAGGCCGTATCGGCATTTATCGACGAGGAGGCGCGTCTGAAATGACAAAAGCCCGTCGACCTTGCGGCCAACGGGCTTTCGAATTTGGTTGCGGGGACAGGATTTGAACCTGTGACCTTCGGGTTATGAGCCCGACGAGCTGCCAGACTGCTCCACCCCGCGTCTGAGAAATGAATAGTACGATAATTCCGCGCATCGTGTCAAGCATTTATGACATTAAGTTTGTAGGTCCTCGAAAAATATGCGCGACGTGTGCATTTTCGCGGCCTGCTGCGCGCATGCCTCGTCATTCAGGAATCAACGTCGCGCCGAGGCGGCGCGCGGTGCTCACCAGCGGATCGTGGCGCCCGTCGGTACCGAGTGGGAGAGCGACGTCGGGTACAGGCCGGCCTTGTCACCGAGGTCACCAGCGGATCGTGGTACCCGCCTGTAGCGAGTGGGAAAGCGACGCGGGGTTCAGGCCGCGTTTGTAACCGACATCGAGATCGAGGTCCTTCGTCGGGCTATAGATCGCGCCCACCAGCGCGTAAGCGGGCTTCGTCTGGGTCGTGGCGTCTGGATTGGTCGCAAGACCGATGTCGGCGACCAGGCGCAGCTTTTCCGTCGCGCAGAAGAGCACGGCCGTGGACGCGCTCCACAGGCTCTGTCGGTTGCCGATGCCGTTGTTGTTCCAGGTGTAGCCCGCATTCGCGAGGAGTGTCCAGCGATCGAGGTTGTATTGCATCAACAGGTTGGCACCGGAGGTGGCACGACCGTTGCCGAGACCGCGATCCTGACTGGCCGTCGGCAGCGAGATGAACGGTTTCAGGCCGAGGCTCCATTGCTCGGTTTCGAGAAAGCGCCATTTGGCTTGCAACTGAAGGTCGGTGACGCCGCTGGTCCAGCCATCGCCATCCGGTCGCGTGCGTTGGTAGGGCGCTTGGATGGCGACGTCGAGGTTGGGCATCACGCCGTACGTCAGCGTGTTGTTCCATTGCTGCTGCCGCGCGCTCGGCAGCGTCATCCACTCGCTGTTCAGCTCGAGTTGCCAGTTACCGGTGTCTTGTGTGCCGGTGTCGTCCGTCACAAGCGGGTTGGCGGCGTGGGCGGCAAGCGGCGCGAGTGCTGCCGCAAGCATTAGAAACTGCTTCATCGAAAACTCCTGCGGGCGAGTCGTGCGCCCCGGTGCGAAGGGTAGGAAATCCGTCGCGCGGATCGT
Organism: Pandoraea eparura; assembly: GCF_902459725.1. Classification (GTDB taxonomy): domain Bacteria; phylum Pseudomonadota; class Gammaproteobacteria; order Burkholderiales; family Burkholderiaceae; genus Pandoraea; species Pandoraea eparura. Next base: position 258 of record NZ_CABPSH010000001.1, on the reverse strand, counting down.
ACGAGGGACGGATGACACGGTCAACCGAAACCTGCCGAATGTGACGTATTCGAGGTTCGTATCCCGGGAGCATCGCTCGTCGGGGGCTCCGCGGTTAGGGGGAGCGATTGGGGGATGGAGAGATGGTCAGATGGGGAGATCGGGAGATGGGGAGATGGGGAGATGGGGAGATGGGGAGATAGGGAGATAGGGAGATAGGGAGATAGGGAGATAGGGAGATAGGGAGATAGGGAGATAGGGAGATAGGGAGATAGGGAG